>NZ_CP157375.1:0-4704681 GCF_040059225.1 Enterobacter cloacae complex sp. Mu1197
GTGTCACTTTCGCTTTGGCAGCAGTGTCTTGCCCGATTGCAGGATGAGTTACCAGCCACAGAATTCAGTATGTGGATCCGCCCGTTGCAGGCGGAACTGAGCGATAACACGCTGGCTTTGTATGCGCCAAACCGTTTTGTGCTCGATTGGGTAAGGGACAAATACCTTAATAACATCAATGGACTGCTGAACGATTTCTGCGGGTCAGATGCCCCACAGCTGCGCTTTGAAGTGGGTACAAAGCCGGTCACCCAAACCGTTCGTGAAACCGTAAACGTCGCAGCACCTGCTCAGGCCGCTCCTGTTCCGGCCCCTCGCGTCGCCCCCGCTCGTCAGGGGTGGGATAATGTTCCCGCACCGGCTGAGCCAACCTACCGCTCTAACGTAAACGTGAAACACACGTTCGATAACTTCGTTGAAGGTAAGTCGAACCAGCTGGCGCGCGCGGCGGCTCGCCAGGTTGCTGATAACCCCGGTGGGGCCTACAACCCGCTGTTTCTGTATGGCGGCACGGGTCTGGGTAAAACGCACCTTCTTCATGCGGTGGGCAACGGCATTATGGCGCGCAAGCCCAATGCTAAAGTGGTGTATATGCACTCCGAGCGCTTCGTTCAGGACATGGTAAAAGCCCTGCAAAACAATGCGATCGAAGAGTTTAAACGCTACTATCGTTCCGTTGACGCGCTGCTGATCGATGACATTCAGTTCTTTGCCAACAAAGAACGATCGCAGGAAGAATTTTTCCACACCTTCAACGCCCTGCTGGAAGGTAATCAGCAGATCATTTTGACCTCGGATCGTTATCCAAAAGAGATCAACGGCGTTGAAGATCGTCTGAAATCCCGCTTCGGCTGGGGCCTGACCGTGGCGATCGAGCCACCGGAGCTGGAAACCCGCGTCGCGATCCTGATGAAGAAAGCCGATGAAAACGACATTCGCCTGCCGGGTGAAGTGGCGTTCTTCATTGCCAAGCGTCTGCGCTCCAACGTGCGTGAGCTGGAGGGGGCACTGAACCGCGTTATCGCCAATGCCAACTTCACCGGTCGTGCGATCACCATCGATTTTGTGCGTGAAGCGCTGCGCGATTTGCTGGCATTGCAGGAAAAACTGGTCACTATCGACAATATTCAAAAGACGGTGGCTGAGTACTACAAGATCAAAGTGGCAGATTTACTGTCTAAACGTCGTTCCCGCTCGGTGGCGCGTCCGCGTCAGATGGCGATGGCGCTGGCAAAGGAGTTAACCAACCACAGTCTGCCGGAAATCGGGGATGCGTTTGGTGGCCGTGACCATACGACCGTGCTGCACGCTTGTCGCAAGATTGAGCAGTTACGCGAAGAAAGCCACGACATAAAAGAAGATTTTTCCAATCTAATCAGAACATTATCATCGTGACGCTATGAAATTTACCGTTGAACGTGAACATTTATTAAAACCGCTGCAACAGGTGAGTGGCCCATTAGGCGGCCGCCCAACGCTGCCTATTCTCGGAAACCTGCTGCTTCAGGTCGCGGACGGTACGCTGTCGCTGACCGGTACAGATCTGGAAATGGAAATGATCGCGCGCGTTACGCTGACGCAGCCGCACGACGCGGGCGCGACCACGGTTCCGGCACGTAAATTCTTTGATATTTGCCGCGGGCTGCCGGAAGGCGCTGAAATCGCCGTGCAGCTGGAAGGCGACCGTATGCTGGTGCGCTCTGGCCGCAGCCGTTTCTCGCTCTCCACGCTGCCTGCTGCGGACTTCCCGAACCTGGACGACTGGCAGAGCGAAGTGGAATTTACCCTGCCGCAGGCGACGATGAAGCGTCTGATTGAAGCCACGCAGTTCTCTATGGCGCATCAGGACGTTCGTTACTACTTAAACGGCATGCTGTTCGAAACCGAAGGTGAAGAGCTGCGTACCGTGGCGACCGACGGCCACCGTCTGGCGGTCTGTTCCATGCCGATTGGTGACTCACTGCCAAACCATTCGGTGATCGTGCCGCGTAAAGGGGTGATTGAGCTGATGCGTATGCTCGACGGTGGCGACACGCCGCTGCGCGTGCAGATCGGCAGCAATAACATCCGCGCTCACGTGGGCGACTTTGTCTTCACATCGAAGCTGGTTGACGGCCGTTTCCCGGATTATCGCCGCGTATTGCCGAAGAACCCGGACAAAACGCTGGAAGCCGGTTGTGATAGCCTCAAGCAGGCGTTTGCACGTGCGGCCATTCTCTCTAACGAGAAATTCCGCGGCGTGCGTCTGTATGTGAGTGAAAACCAGATCAAAATCACCGCCAACAACCCGGAGCAGGAAGAGGCAGAAGAGATTCTGGACGTCACCTACGCCGGGGCTGAGATGGAAATCGGCTTCAACGTTAGCTACGTGCTGGATGTGCTGAATGCGCTAAAATGCGAGAACGTGCGCATCCTGCTGACCGACTCCGTTTCGAGCGTACAGATTGAAGATGCCGCATCACAGTCGGCTGCCTATGTTGTCATGCCAATGAGACTGTAATGTCGCTCACCCGTCTGTTGATCCGCGACTTTCGCAATATCGAAAGCGCGGATCTCGCTTTATCCCCTGGCTTTAACTTCCTGGTTGGCGCGAACGGCAGCGGCAAAACCAGCGTGCTGGAAGCCATCTATACGCTCGGCCACGGCCGGGCGTTTCGCAGTTTGCAGATTGGTCGCGTCATTCGCCACGAGCAGGAATCCTTTGTTCTGCACGGGCGTTTGCAGGGCGAGGAGCGGGAAACCGCCATCGGCCTGACCAAAGACAAGCAGGGCGACAGCAAGGTGCGCATCGACGGTACCGACGGTCACAAGGTGGCCGAGCTGGCGCTGCTGATGCCGATGCAGCTGATAACGCCCGAGGGGTTTACTTTACTCAACGGCGGCCCCAAATACAGAAGAGCGTTCCTCGACTGGGGATGCTTTCACAACGAAGCCGGATTCTTTAACGCCTGGAGCAACCTGAAGCGTCTGCTCAAGCAGCGTAACGCCGCGCTGCGTCAGGTGACGCGCTACGCCCAGCTGCGTCCGTGGGACATGGAGTTAATCCCTCTCGCGGAACAGATCAGCCGCTGGCGTGCCGAATACAGCGCAGGTATCGCCGAAGACATGGCCGACACCTGCAAACAGTTTTTACCTGAATTCTCTCTCACCTTCTCCTTCCAGCGCGGCTGGGAGAAAGAGACGGACTATGCCGACGTGTTAGAGAGAAGCTTCGAGCGCGACCGCATGTTGACCTACACCGCGCACGGCCCGCACAAGGCGGATTTCCGCATTCGTGCTGACGGTGCGCCGGTGGAAGACACGCTGTCGCGCGGGCAGCTCAAGCTCCTGATGTGTGCGCTACGCCTGGCACAGGGGGAGTTTCTCACCCGCGAGAGCGGGCGACGCTGCCTGTACCTGATAGATGATTTTGCCTCGGAACTTGACGACGCGCGGCGCGGGCTGCTTGCCAGCCGCTTAAAAGCCACGCAGTCGCAGGTTTTCGTCAGCGCGATAAGCGCTGAACACGTTATAGACATGTCGGACGAAAATTCGAAGATGTTTACCGTGGAAAAGGGTAAAATAACGGATTAACCCAAGTTGAAATGAGCGAGAAACGTTGATGTCGAATTCTTATGACTCCTCCAGTATCAAAGTCCTGAAAGGGCTGGATGCGGTGCGTAAGCGCCCGGGTATGTATATCGGCGACACGGATGACGGCACCGGTCTGCACCACATGGTATTCGAGGTGGTAGATAACGCTATCGACGAAGCGCTCGCGGGTCACTGTAAAGACATCGTGGTCACCATCCATGCGGACAACTCCGTCTCCGTCACCGATGACGGTCGTGGCATCCCAACCGGTATTCACCCGGAAGAGGGCGTCTCTGCGGCGGAAGTGATCATGACCGTCCTGCACGCAGGCGGTAAGTTCGACGATAACTCCTATAAAGTTTCCGGCGGCCTGCACGGCGTGGGTGTTTCGGTAGTAAACGCCCTGTCGCAGAAGCTGGAGCTGGTTATCCAGCGCGAAGGCAAAATCCACCGTCAGCTCTATACGCACGGTGTGCCGCAGGCACCGCTGGCCGTCACGGGCGATACCGACAAAACCGGTACCATGGTGCGTTTCTGGCCGAGCCTCGAAACCTTCACCAACGTCACCGAGTTTGAGTACGACATCCTGGCGAAACGCCTGCGTGAACTGTCGTTCCTGAACTCCGGCGTCTCGATTCGCCTGCGCGACAAGCGTGACAACAAAGAAGACCACTTCCACTACGAAGGCGGTATCAAGGCGTTCGTTGAGTATCTGAACAAGAACAAAACGCCTATTCACCCGAATATCTTCTACTTCTCCACCGAAAAAGACGGTATCGGCGTGGAAGTGGCGCTGCAGTGGAACGACGGTTTCCAGGAAAACATCTACTGCTTCACCAACAACATTCCACAGCGTGACGGTGGTACTCACCTTGCAGGCTTCCGTGCGGCGATGACCCGTACCCTGAATGCCTACATGGACAAAGAAGGCTACAGCAAGAAAGCGAAAGTCAGCGCCACCGGTGACGATGCCCGTGAAGGCCTGATTGCCGTTGTCTCCGTGAAGGTGCCGGATCCGAAGTTCTCCTCACAGACCAAAGACAAGCTGGTCTCTTCTGAGGTGAAATCGGCGGTTGAGCAGCAGATGAACGAACTGCTGAGCGAATACCTGCTGGAAAACCCGTCCGACGCGAAAATCGTGGTGGGCAAAATTATCGATGCGGCGCGTGCCCGTGAAGCGGCGCGTAAAGCCCGTGAAATGACCCGTCGTAAAGGCGCGCTGGACTTAGCTGGCCTGCCGGGCAAGCTGGCTGACTGCCAGGAACGCGACCCGGCGCTGTCCGAACTGTACCTTGTGGAAGGGGACTCTGCGGGCGGTTCTGCGAAGCAGGGCCGTAACCGTAAGAACCAGGCGATTCTGCCGCTGAAGGGTAAAATCCTCAACGTTGAGAAAGCCCGCTTCGACAAGATGCTCTCTTCTCAGGAAGTGGCGACGCTCATCACCGCGCTGGGCTGCGGCATCGGCCGTGACGAGTACAACCCGGACAAACTGCGCTACCACAGCATCATCATCATGACCGATGCGGACGTCGACGGCTCGCACATCCGTACGCTGCTGTTGACCTTCTTCTATCGTCAGATGCCTGAAATCGTTGAGCGTGGCCACGTCTACATTGCCCAGCCGCCGCTGTACAAAGTGAAGAAAGGCAAGCAGGAACAGTACATCAAAGATGACGAAGCGATGGATCAGTACCAAATCGCGATCGCACTTGATGGCGCAACCCTGCACGCGAACTCGCACGCTCCTGCACTGGCCGGTGAGCCGCTGGAGCGTCTGGTGTCCGAGTTCAACGCCACGCAGAAAATGATTACGCGTATGGAACGCCGTTATCCGAAAACGCTGCTGAAGGAGCTGGTTTATCAGCCAACCCTGACCGAAGCCGATCTGAGCAACGAGCAGACCGTCACCCGCTGGGTGAACGCCCTGGTGACCGATCTGAACGAGAAAGAGCAGCACGGCAGCCAGTGGAAATGCGATGTTCAGCAGAACGCCGATCATCAGTTCGAGCCGATCGTTCGCGTGCGTACCCACGGCGTCGACACCGACTACCCGCTGGAGCACGAATTTGTGACCGGTCCGGAATACCGTCGTATCTGCACACTCGGCGAGAAGCTGCGCGGCCTGATCGAAGACGATGCGTTCATCGAACGTGGCGAACGTCGTCAGCCGGTAGCCAGCTTTGAGCAGGCGCTGGACTGGCTGGTGAAAGAGTCCCGTCGCGGCCTCGCGATCCAGCGCTATAAAGGTCTGGGCGAAATGAACCCGGAGCAGCTGTGGGAAACCACCATGGATCCGGAAAGCCGTCGCATGCTGCGCGTGACCGTTAAGGACGCGATTGCTGCAGACCAGCTGTTCACCACCCTGATGGGCGATGCGGTTGAACCACGTCGTGCCTTCATCGAAGAGAACGCCCTGAAAGCGGCAAATATCGATATTTAATCGACGTGATACCGCACGATAACTGGCCGCGCTTTTAGCGCGGCTTTTTTATGGGCGCAGGCATATCCAGCGACATCACGGACGGTAAACGGCTCGCCAGCGTGTCTATGGCCATTCTTACCCTCAGCGGCAGATGCGGCGTCTGCTGCCAGACCGCATGGACGTCAAAATGGACATCCGGCGCCTGCTTCAGGAGCGGGACGAGTTTTCCCTGATGGATTTCTTTAACGGCCATCCAGCAGGGGAGCCAGGCAATGCCGTGCCCGGTCAGCGCCGCGTCGCAGATGGCCTGCAAATCATCCATATTGAGTGATGAACGGGGAGTAAAACTGTGCGAGGTCCCCTCATTATCCATCAGCTGCCAGGAGAGGACTCTGCCTGCGCGCAGATAGTTAATCGCCGTATGATGGGGTAAATCAGCCACGCTTTGCGGCTGGCCTTTCTTCTGCAGATAATCCGGCGCGGCACATAGCACCATGCGGTGTTCCCCCAGCTTTCTGGCGACCAGCACGCTGCTGTCCTGCAGCGTGCCGTTACGCACCGCCATATCAAACCCTTCCTCCACCAGATCCACCACGCGGTCGCTGAACGACATTTCAAGCTCAAGCCCAGGGTGTTCCTGCGCCAGTTCTATCAACAGCGGCGCGACGCACTGGCGACCAAAGAGCACCGGCATGGCAACACGCAGGCGGCCACTGACCTGCTGTTTCCCTGTTTCAAGCAACGACTCTGCGCCTCGAATCTCCTCCAGCGCGCGCAGACAGCGCTCGTAGAACAGGGCGCCGTTATCGGTGAGCCGCTGGCTGCGAGTGGTGCGCTGAAAGAGCCGTACTCCGAGGCGTTCCTCAAGGCGAGCAATGCTTTTTCCCACCGCCGAGCGCGACAGGTGCAGGCGAACTGCGGCCTGTGCAAAGCTTCCTGCCTCCACGGCAGCGACAAAAACAGGAATATCTTTCAGCGTATCGGTCATGGATTGTATCCATTCAGGCATCAATAAAGAGAAAACTTATCGCCACTGGTGACGAAGAGTCAACGCTAGACTGTCGGTACTGAAGCTTATTTGATCGCAGGAGAGAGAAATGACAGAGACAATGCAACGCTGGACGATGAACGCCCTCGGGCGCGAGAGCCTCACACTCACTCAGGAGCCCATTCCACAGCCAGGCCCGGGTGAAGTACGCGTACGGGTGAATGCCGTTGCGCTCAACTATCGCGATAAAATGGTGATTGAAGGCACGATGCCGATTCCGCTTTCCTTCCCGTTTACCCCGGCGTCTGACATGGCGGGCGTCGTAGACAGCGTTGGTGAAGGCGTCACGCGTTTCCAGCCCGGCGCTCGTGTTATCTCAACCTTTTTCCCGGAGTGGATCGACGGTAAACCGCAGGCGGACGCGCGCAATTTGCCCTACAGAACGTCCGGTGGATACTTCCAGGGAATGCTGGCCGAGTATGTGATTGTGAAGGAAGACGCGCTGGCGGCATCGCCGGAAACTCTGGATGACGCAGAGGCCAGCACCTTACCCTGTGCAGGGCTTACCGCCTGGTTTGCGCTGGTGGAACGCGGCCAACTGCGCGCCGGGCAATCGGTGCTGGTACAGGGGACGGGCGGCGTGGCGATTTTCGCCCTGCAAATTGCCAAAGCGCACGGCGCAGAGGTATTTGTCACCTCGGGGAGCGATGAAAAGCTGGCGTTGGCCAAAAAACTGGGGGCCAGCCAGGGCATCAACCGCCTGAAAGGCGACTGGGCTGAAAATACGCTGGCACTGACGCAGGATCGCGGCATCGACCATATTATCGAAACCGTGGGGGGTGATAACCTGAAGCACTCCCTGCGCGCCGTTGCCGTTCATGGACGTATCTCGGTCATTGGCGTGCTGGCCGGCACTGACATTTCGCTCTCTGCTGGCGAACTGTTGCTGAAATCTCCCGTCATTCAGGGGATCGGTGTAGGACACCGCAGGGCGCTGGAAGATTTCGTCCGCGCTGTTGATGTCACCGGCCTGAAACCCGTGATTGAGCATCGCTACCGTTTTAACGAGCTTGAACAGGCACTTGAGCATCTGGATCGCGGTGCGTTTGGTAAAATCGTTCTCACTCGCGAGTAGGTCTTTATTCCCCGGGAGAAGCGTAAAAGGGGGCTTTTGTTGCGCAATATAGCTCTATTTTTGTGTGCTTAATCGCGTTAGCATGAGGCAGCACTCATTTATCCCGGGGAACTCATGGCTATCAAACTTATTGCAATCGATATGGACGGCACGCTGTTGCTGCCAGACCACACTATCTCTCCAGCCGTTAAGAACGCGATCGCCGCGGCACGCGCCAAGGGTGTGAATGTGGTCCTCACTACGGGGCGTCCGTATGCGGGCGTGCACAGCTACCTGAAAGAGCTGCATATGAATCAGCCTGGCGACTACTGCATCACCTATAACGGCGCGCTGGTACAGAAAGCCGCGGATGGCAGTACGGTTGCGCAAACCGCGCTGAGCTACGATGACTACCGGTTCCTGGAAAAACTGTCCCGTGAAGTGGGCTCCCACTTCCACGCCCTCGATCGCAATACGCTTTATACCGCCAACCGTGATATCAGCTACTACACGGTACATGAATCCTACGTGGCGACCATTCCGCTGGTGTTCTGTGAAGCCGAGAAAATGGATCCGGCCACCCAGTTCCTGAAAGTGATGATGATCGACGAGCCGGAGATCCTGGATAAAGCGATTGCGCGCATTCCGGCCGAGGTGAAAGAGAAATACACCGTGCTGAAAAGTGCGCCGTACTTCCTTGAAATCCTCGATAAACGCGTCAATAAAGGCACCGGCGTGAAATCGCTGGCCGACGCGCTGGGCATCAAGCCGGACGAAATCATGGCGCTGGGCGACCAGGAAAACGACATCGCGATGATTGAATTCGCGGGCATGGGCGTGGCGATGGATAACGCCATTCCGTCGGTGAAAGAAGTGGCTAATTTTGTCACCAAATCTAATCTCGAAGACGGCGTGGCTTACGCCATTGAGAAGTTTGTGCTGAACTAAACACCCGCTTGCTATACCCTGATGCGATAACTGCGCATCAGGGTATCCTCATGAAACAAATCACCTTCGCTTCCCGCAACCACCAGCTGACCAACATCAATACCTGGACGCCGGACAGCCAGTGGCTGGTCTATGACGTGCGCCCGTCAGGTGCATCGTTCACCGGAGAAACCATCGAGCGGGTCAACGTCGGCACGGGCGAGGTAGACGTGGTTTACCGCGCCACTGACGGCGCGCACGTTGGCGTGGTGACCGTTCATCCTGCGCAAGAGAAATACGTCTTCATCCACGGTCCGAAAAACCCGGATGCAGACTGGCACTACGATTTTCATCATCGTCAGGGAGTGATTACGCATCACGGTCAGGTGAGCAACCTGGACGCGATGGATATCACTTCGCCATACACCCCTGGCGCGCTGCGCGGCGGCAGCCACGTCCATGTCTTCAGCCCGAACGGCCAGCTCGTCAGCTTTACCTATAACGACCACGTGCTGCACGTGCGCGATCCTAAACGTGATTTACGCAACGTCGGCGTGGCGGCGCCTTATGGCCCGGTGAAGCCGCAGGGTAACCATCCCCGCGAATACCCGGGCGCTTACTGGAGCGTGCTGGTCAGCCGCACGACGCCCAACCCGCAGCCGGGCAGCGACGAAATTAACCGCGCCTATGAAGAGGGCTGGGTGGGCAACACCAGGCTGGCGTTTATCGGCGATACCCTCTCTGCGCAGGGCGAAAAAGTTCCGGAACTGTTTATCGTCGACCTGCCGGAAGAGGAGCAGGGCTGGAAACGCGCGGGCGATGCGCCGCTGCAGGGCACCGAAGAGACCCTGCCAGCTCCGCCTGCTGGGGTGAAGCAGCGTCGTTTGACCTTTACGCATCAGAGGGCCTATCCGGGTCTGGTGAACGTGCCGCGCCACTGGGTTCGCAGCAACCCGCAGGCGACGCAGATCGCGTTTCTGATGCGCGACGATAACGGCATTGTGCAGCTGTGGCTGATCTCGCCTGAGGGCGGCGAGCCGCGCCAGCTGACGCAGACCGCGAGCGGTATTCAGTCTGCGTTTAACTGGCATCCGGCGGGTGACCGACTGGGGTTTGTGCTCGAAAACCGGATCGCCTGCTGTGACGCGCAGACTGGAGAGGTGACGTTTTGGACGTCCGATCACGGCAATCCGCCGTCTGCTGATGCCGTCGTGTTTTCCCCGGACGGGCGCTTTATCGCGTGGATGGAAGAGACAGGAGGTTTCCGTCAACTTTGGTTAACGGAAACCGCGCAGAACTAGCGTGGAGGCATGTCAGCGGGCGGGATAACGGCGTTTGTCGCCAGATTCTCCTGCTCGCTTTTTTCTACCCGTGAGCGCACGGAGTTGTCCTTACGAAACATATCCCACGGCAGCAAAAGCGTATCCGCCACAGCCGTAAACGGCATATCCAGGATAACCAGGGATTTGGTGCCCCAGTTTGTATCGTCATCGGAGATCATCGCCGCGCTGGCGCGCGTCCCCGGATATGTTCCTTCTTTACCGCCGGTGTGAGACATCACGCTCGAACACCCGCAAAGTAAAACAACCCCGCTGAACGTCGTCAGCTTTATCAGAACATTTTTCATCATCACTCAGTCATCGTTAATGGCACTGCATAGACCTGCAACTCAGGGTTATAACGAGCCTTAACCAAAATGGATAGCCCGATAACCCCGCACTGTGGCAGCCATCGCAATTTAACCCTTTGTGCTGTTGTCCCAGTCTAAGCGAGATGCAGGAAAGTGCAAAAAAAAGTGCAGTCGTCGTGCTTGAAAAGCCCGGTTGCAGACCCATTTTAAGAATACGACCCGATAACGAACTCGCCTGATGGGTGTTCGGGGGGCGCAAAGGCCTGTCCATGGTGGAAGGCTTAATTTTCTCGCTGATTTCAGGAGTTTTATTTATGCGTAACTTCGATCTTTCTCCGCTATACCGTTCTGCAATTGGTTTTGACCGCCTGTTTAACCATTTAGAAAATAACCAAAGTCAGAGCAACGGCTACCCTCCATACAATGTTGAGCTGGTTGATGAAAACCACTACCGCATCGCCATTGCCGTCGCCGGTTTTGCAGAAAACGAACTGGAGATCACCGCGCAGGACAACCTGCTGGTGGTGAAAGGTTCCCATACGGCCGAGCAGAAAGAGCGTACCTACCTTTACCAGGGCATCGCTGAGCGCAACTTTGAACGCAAGTTCCAGTTAGCCGAGAACATTCACGTGAAAGGCGCGAACCTGGTCAACGGCCTGCTGTTTATCGAACTGGAACGTGTGATTCCGGAAGAGAAAAAACCGCGTCGTATCGAAATTAACTAATTATGCGGGTCGCACGAGCGGCCCACCCAGACTTGCTTGCCGTAATGGGAGCATATGCGAGTCCATCCGGATTTGCAGGAACAACTGCGCACAAAATTAAACTGTGCCGAACTCGCTTCTCAGAAGGAGATTTAGTATGCGTAACTACGATTTATCCCCCCTGCTGCGCCAGTGGATTGGTTTTGACAAACTGGCTAACGCCCTGCAAAGCACCGCTGAGCAACAGACGTTTCCGCCGTACAACATCGAAAAAAGCGACGATAACCACTATCGCATCACCCTGGCGCTGGCCGGCTTCCGTCAGGAGGATCTGGATATCCAGCTCGAAGGCACGCGTCTGACCGTGAAAGGTACGCCGGAGAAACAAGAGACCGAGACCAAATGGCTGCATCAGGGGCTGGTTAATCAGCCGTTTAGCCTGAGCTTCACCCTGGCAGACCATATGGACGTCTCAGGCGCAACGTTTACCAACGGGCTGCTGCATATTGACCTGACCCGTAACGTACCGGAAGCCATCGCCCCGCAGCGTATCGCCATTAGCGACCGGCCGGCGTTAAACAGTTAACAAGCCCGCCGAACCTGTAGGTCGGGTAAGGCGCAGCCGCCACCCGACACCGCTCACAGACCGCACAAGGCCCTGCCCCGGCAGGGCTTTTTTGTGCGCCATCGCCCATACAACCGCCCACGGCTCTGAGAGAATCCTTAGCATAACTAAGGTTATGCCAAGGAAGTGGATCATGAGTGATATCGCGTTAACCGTCAGCGTGTTGGCCCTGGTCGCTGTTGTTGGCCTGTGGATAGGGAATATCAAAATCCGCGGCGTCGGGTTTGGGATAGGCGGGGTGCTGTTTGGCGGCATTTTTGTCGGCCACTTTGCCGACCAGCTCGGGCTGGTGCTGAGCGCCGAAATGCTCCACTTTACTCAGGAGTTCGGCCTGATCCTGTTCGTTTATACCATCGGGATTCAGGTGGGGCCGGGTTTTTTCGCCTCTCTTCGTGTCTCCGGCTTACGGCTCAACCTGTTTGCCCTCGGCATTGTGGTGATGGGCGGGCTGGTCACCGCCATTCTGCATAAAATCTTTGCTATCCCGCTGCCCGTGGTGCTGGGCATTTTCTCCGGGGCGGTCACCAACACGCCCGCGCTCGGTGCCGGGCAGCAAATCCTGCGCGATTTGGGCATCGAACCCGGCATCGTCGACCAGATGGGGATGAGCTACGCCATGGCCTATCCGTTTGGCATTTGCGGCATTCTGCTCTCCATGTGGTTGGTCCGCGTCCTGTTTCGCATTAACGTCGATAAAGAGGCAAAGGACCACGAAACCACGCTTACCAACGGCCATATGCCGATCAAAACCATCAACATTCGGGTTGATAACCCCAACCTTAACAATATGGCGATTCAGGACGTGCCGATCCTGAACAGCGCCAATATCATCTGCTCGCGCCTTAAGCGCGACGATATGCTGATGGTCCCCGCGCCCGGCACCATTATTCAGCAGGGCGATCTGCTGCATCTGGTCGGCCAGCCCGGCGATTTAAACAACGCGCGGCTGGTGATTGGTCAGGAAGTGGATACCTCGCTCTCAACGCGCGGCACCGATATGCGGGTGGAACGCGTCGTGGTGACTAACGAGCACGTACTGGGTAAAAAAATACGCGATCTGCAGGTAAAAGAGCGCTATGACGTGGTGATCTCCCGCCTCAACCGTGCGGGTGTCGAGCTGGTCGCCAGCCCCGAGGCCAGCCTGCAGTTCGGGGATATCCTCAACCTGGTGGGTCGCCCGTCGTCCATCGACGCCGTGGCGGATATGGTGGGTAACGCCCAGCAGAAACTGCAGCAGGTGCAGATGCTGCCGGTGTTCATCGGTATTGGACTTGGCGTACTCCTTGGCTCCATCCCGCTGTACGTGCCGGGCTTCCCGGTGGCGCTCAAGCTGGGCCTGGCGGGCGGGCCGCTGATTATGGCGCTGATCCTCGGGCGTATCGGCTGCATCGGTAAGCTCTACTGGTTTATGCCGCCGAGCGCCAACCTGGCGCTGCGCGAGCTGGGCATCGTGCTGTTCCTGGCGGTGGTCGGGCTGAAGTCCGGCGGGGATTTCGTCGATACGCTGATCAAGGGGGAAGGGATGAGCTGGGTCGGCTACGGCATCTTTATCACGGCAATTCCGTTGCTGACGGTAGGCATACTGGCGCGGATGTTCGCCAAAATGAACTACCTGACGCTGTGCGGCATGCTGGCGGGCTCCATGACCGATCCGCCCGCGCTGGCCTTTGCCAACAACCTGCACACCACCAGCGGCGCGGCAGCGCTCTCCTATGCCACCGTCTATCCGCTGGTGATGTTCCTGCGCATCATTACGCCGCAGCTACTGGCGGTGCTGTTCTGGGGGATGGGCTAGCAGGTCGTCCGGGTGGATGCGCCGCAGATGGTAGTCCACCTGGTAATCACTGGTATTTCGGAACATCACGGAATAATTGAGGAACTCGCCGCTGTCGCTGTAGGAAAGGGAGGTGATACGCAGCAGCGGCGTCTGTTCCGGCAGGTTCATATAACCCGCCAGCTGCTTATCGGCCAGCACCGGCGTCAGGCTCTCGTAGTTGCCGCTGATGGTGATCCCGCACTCCTTCTCGATGTAATCAAACTTTGACCCTTCAAGATGCGCCAGCGACAGATTGCGAAACAGCTTCACCGGCATAAAGCTGTCCTCCAGCATCAGCGGCTTTCCGTCCACGTAGCGCACCCGTCGGGAAAAGTAGATCCGCTCATCCACCTGAATTCGCAGCTGGCTGGCGATGGCGGGCGGGGCGGGCATCACTTCGAACTGCAGCACCTTGCTCTGCACCTCTTTTCCCTGCTGACGCAGCACCTCCACCAGCCCGGTCAGGTTGGTGGTTTCGTGGTGAACGTCTTTGCGTGACACAAACGTGCCGCTGCCGTGCCGCCGTTCAACCAGCCCCCAGCTCACCAGCAGATCCAGCGCCTTGCGGATGGTCATTCGCGCCACGCCGAACTCCTGCGCCAGCGCTTTCTCGCCCGGCAGCGGACTGCCGATGTTGTAGTCCGACGAATTCAGCCGCAGCCGCAATCTGTCAGCAATGGATTTGTAGATCACCAGTAGACCTCTCTGCCCTTATCAGGGCGTGGATGGCGTCCTGACATGTCCATATTTACCGCAAAAAGTAGACCTGATTGGTCAAAATAAAACCATGAATGCGATCACGAATCGCAGCGGCACGCCATGTTCGCGCATCAGTAAGTTCTTATGCTCACCTCAGGCCAGCAAAAAACCATAAAGGCCTCTACCCCTACAGGTTGTTTCATGAGGATTTAAAAATGCTCAGTCAAATACAACGTTTTGGCGGTGCCATGTTTACCCCGGTGTTGCTGTTTCCGTTCGCCGGGATCGTGGTGGGAATCGCCATCATGCTTCGCAACCCGCTGTTTGTCGGCGAAGCCTTAACGGCCCCCGATCATCTTTTCGCGCAGATTGTTCACATCATTGAAGAGGGCGGCTGGGCGGTGTTCCGCAATATGCCGCTGATTTTTGCCGTCGGCCTGCCGATTGGCCTGGCGAAGCAGGCCCAGGGCCGCGCCTGCCTGGCGGTGCTGATTAGCTTCCTGACCTGGAACTACTTCATCAACGCGATGGGGATGACCTGGGGCCACTTCTTTGGCGTCGACTTCTCCGCCGAACCGACGGCCGGTAGCGGGCTGGCGATGATTGCCGGCATCAAAACGCTCGATACCAGCATCATCGGCGCCATCGTGATTTCAGGCATCGTCACCGCCATCCATAACCGCTATTTTGACAAGCCGCTGCCGGTGTTTCTGGGGATTTTCCAGGGCAGCTCATTTGTCGTTATCCTCGCGTTCTTCGTCATGATCCCCTGCGCCTGGCTGACGCTGCTGGGCTGGCCGAAAGTGCAGATGGGCATTGAGTCTCTGCAGGCGTTCCTGCGCTCTGCCGGGGCGCTGGGCGTGTGGGTGTATACCTTCCTGGAACGCATTCTGATCCCAACCGGATTGCACCACTTCGTCTACGGTCCGTTCATCTTCGGCCCGGCGGCGGTTGAGGGTGGGATTCAGGTCTACTGGGCGCAGCATCTGCAGGAATTCAGCCAGAGCACCCTGCCGCTGAAAACCCTCTTCCCGGAAGGCGGCTTCGCCCTGCACGGTAACTCAAAAGTGTTCGGCTCGGTCGGGATTGCGCTGGCGATCTGGTACACCGCGTCGCCGGAAAACCGCGTCAAGGTCGCGGGGCTGCTGGTCCCGGCCACGCTTACCGCGGTGCTGGTGGGCATTACCGAACCGCTCGAATTCACCTTCCTGTTTATCTCGCCGCTGCTGTTTGCCGTTCACGCCGTGCTGGCGGCGACCATGGCGACGGTGATGTACACCTTCGGCGTGGTCGGGAACATGGGCGGCGGCCTGCTGGACCAGTTCCTGCCGCAAAACTGGATCCCGATGTTCCATAACCACGCCGCGACGGTCTTTACCCAGATCGGCATTGGCGTCTGCTTCACCGGAATTTACTTCGTGGTTTTCAAAACGCTGATTGCACGTCTGAACCTGAAAACCCCGGGCCGGGAGGAGAGCGAAATCAAGCTCTACAGCAAGGCCGACTATAAGGCGGCGCGCGGGCAAACCACCTCCCCGGCCGCGGTCAGCCAGCAGGTCGGGCAGGCCGCCGGATTCCTGCAGGCGCTCGGCGGCGCGGCCAACATCGAAAGCATCAACAACTGCGCCACCCGCTTGCGCATCGCCCTGGTCGATATGGCGAAAACGCAAAGCGATGACGTCTTCAAAGCCCTCGGCGCCCACGGCGTGGTGCGACGCGGCAACGGCATTCAGGTGATTGTCGGCCTGCACGTTCCTCAGGTGCGCGACCAGCTGGAATCGCTGATGAAAACCCCCTTAACGAATGAACAAACCACCCTGACAGAGGCTATATCATGAAAAAATTCTCAGTTGTCATTGCAGGCGGCGGCAGCACCTTTACGCCTGGTATCGTCCTGATGCTGTTAGCCAACCGTGACCGTTTTCCGCTGCGCGCGCTGAAGTTCTATGACAACGACGGCGCGCGTCAGGAGACCATCGCCGAAGCGTGCAAAATCATCCTTAAGGAGCAGGCTCCGGAGATTGAATTCAGCTACACCACCGATCCGAAAGCGGCCTTTAGCGATGTCGATTTCGTGATGGCGCATATCCGCGTGGGTAAATACCCGATGCGCGAAAAAGATGAAAAAATCCCGCTGCGCCACGGCGTGCTGGGCCAGGAAACCTGCGGACCGGGTGGCATCTCCTACGGCATGCGTTCTATCGGCGGCGTGCTGGAGCTGGTGGATTATATGGAGAAATACTCTCCGAACGCGTGGATGCTGAACTACTCCAACCCGGCGGCGATTGTCGCGGAAGCCACGCGCCGCCTGCGTCCGAACGCCAAAATCCTCAATATCTGCGATATGCCGATCGGCATCGAAGGGCGCATGGCACAGATTGTTGGCCTGAAAGACCGCAAAGAGATGCGCGTGCGCTACTACGGCCTGAACCATTTCGGCTGGTGGACGTCAATTGAAGACCTGAACGGCAACGATCTGATGCCGAAGCTGCGCGAATACGTGGCGAAAAACGGTTATGTCCCGCCTTCTGACAACGCCCATACCGAGGCGAGCTGGAACGATACGTTCGCCAAAGCCAAAGACGTGCAGGCGCTGGATCCGGACACCATGCCGAACACCTACCTGAAGTATTATCTCTTCCCGGACTACGTGGTCGCGCATTCCAACCCGGAACGCACCCGCGCCAATGAGGTCATGGACCACCGTGAGAAGCACGTGTTCAGTTCCTGCCGGGCGATTATCGAGGCGGGAAAATCCTCCGCCGGTGAGCTGGAAATCGACGAACACGCGTCGTACATCGTCGATCTGGCGACCGCCATTGCCTTTAACACCCAGGAGCGGATGCTGCTGATTGTGCCAAACAACGGGGCCATCCATAACTTTGATGCCGATGCGATGGTGGAAATTCCTTGCCTGGTGGGCCATAACGGACCGGAGCCGCTCACGGTGGGCGATATTCCGCACTTCCAGAAAGGGCTGATGAGCCAGCAGGTGGCGGTGGAAAAACTGGTGGTGGATGCCTGGGAGCAGCGCTCGTATCAGAAACTCTGGCAGGCGATTACCCTGTCGAAAACCGTGCCGAGCGCGTCCGTCGCGAAAGCGATTCTGGATGACCTGATCGAGGCCAACAAGGATTACTGGCCAGAGCTGCACTGATCGTCCCGACCGGCATCGCCCGATGCCGGTCTCCTTGTCCTTGTCGATTTACGCTATGCTGAAGCCTGCCCGTTGCACGACAAGGAACCTTCATGAAAATTTCCCGCCTCGGCGAAGCGCCGGACTACCGCTTCTCGCTGGCTAATGAACGCACGTTTTTAGCGTGGATCCGCACCGCGCTGGGATTCCTTGCCGCCGGGGTGGGGCTCGACCAGCTCGCGCCTGATTTCGCCACGCCGCTGATTCGCGAGGTGCTGGCGCTGCTGCTGTGCCTGTTCGCGGGCGTGCTGGCGATTTACGGCTACCTGCGCTGGCTGCGCAATGAAAAAGCGATGCGTCTGAAGCAGGATCTGCCCTATACGCGTGGATTACTTATCATCAGCGCGATTTTGCTGGTGGTGGCGGGTGTGGTGATGGTGCTGGTGTTCTATGGCGGATAGCCGCAAAGCGCGACGCGAAGCGGACCCCGGCCTGCAGCCGGAGCGGACGTCACTCGCCTGGCTGCGCACGCTGCTGGGGTATGGTGCGCTGATTGCCCTGGCGATTAAGCACAACTGGCACCGTACCGGGGTGCCGTTCTGGATCTCGCTGGTTGTGCTGGCGCTGGTGGCGATCGTTTTATGGCGCTATACCCGCAGTCGTAACCTGATGGACGTGGCAAAAGAGGATGTTGTGCAGCCGAAGGCGGTGCGGGATAAGTTCTTGATCGCCTTGGCTGTGCTTTCTCTCTCACTGCTGTTTGCGATAACCCACATTCAACAAATTTTGCAGTTGTAGGCCGGGTAAGGCGCAGCCGCCACCCGGCATAATTACTTCCCTTTCGCCAGATACTTCGCCATCTCGTCTTCCGGCACCATGCCGCCGCCGGTCGCCCACACCAGGTGGGTAACGCTGGCATCTGAAGGCACGCGCAGCGGTCCGGCCATGCCCGCCAGCGCGGACGGTTCCAGCCGAATGCCTTCCTCCTGCGCCAGCCAGCCGAGCATGTCGTACATGCTCTGATCGGAAAGCGTATAGAACCCGTCAAGCAGGCGCTCCATCGCGCGGCCCACGAAGCCGGACGCGCGTCCTACCGCCAGCCCGTCCGCTGCCGTTACGTTATCAATGCCCAGGTCCTGTACGGCAATCTCGTCGTGCAGGCCGGTGTAAACGCCCAGCAGCATGCATGGGGAGTGCGTGGGCTCCGCGAAGAAGCAGTGGACGTTGTCGCCAAAAGCCAGCTTCAGGCCAAACGCCACCCCGCCAGGGCCGCCGCCGACGCCGCACGGCAGATAGACGTACAGCGGATGATCGGCATCCACCACGCGGCCCTGTGCGGCAAACTGCGCCTTTAGCCGCTCGCCTGCCACCGCGTAGCCCAGGAACAGGGTGCGGGAGTTTTCATCGTCAATGAAGAAACAGTTCGGATCGCTTTCTGCCGCTTTGCGTCCCTGCTCCACCGCCACGCCGTAATCCTGCTCATATTCCACGACGATGACGCCGTGGCTGCGCAGTTTGGCTTTCTTCCACTCGCGGGCGTCGGCGGACATATGCACCGTCACCTTAAAGCCAATGCGGGCGCTCATGATACCGATGGACATCCCCAGGTTGCCGGTTGAGCCTACCGCAATGCTGTACTGGCTGAAGAAGTCCTTAAAGCGCGGCTCCAGCAGGATGCTGTAGTCATCCTCCACGCTCAGCAACCCGGCGTCCAGAGCCAGTTTTTCCGCGTGGGTCAGCACCTCATAGATACCGCCGCGCGCTTTAATCGAGCCGGAAATCGGCAGATGGCTGTCTTTTTTCAGCAGCAGCGTGCCGGGAATAGACTTAGCAGATTCTTTCTCCAGCCGCGCCTGCATTGCCGGGATCGCGACCAGTTCGGATTCAATAATCCCACCCGTTGCCGCCGTCTCCGGGAAGGCTTTCGCCAGATACGGCGCGAAGCGGTTGAGTCGCGCATGGGCGTCGTCCACGTCGGCTTTGGTCAGCCCGACATAGGGCAGCCCTTCCGCCAGCGTGGTGGTGCGCGGGTTAAGCCAGGTGGTTTCTTTCAGGGCAATCAGATCCTCAACCAGAGGAAACTGTGCGGTTAAAGTGGTGATAGTTGCGTTTTCCATAATACGTCTCTTCGCGCTCAGATAATGAAAGAAAGCAGGAATGTGCCGCCAAGTGCAAGCACCGAGGCGATAAACGTCGCCGTCGTATAGTATTTGAAGGTCTCATTCAGGGTCGCGCCGCAGTACTGCTTCACCAGCCAGAAGAGGGAATCGGTCACGATTGTGCAGCCAATTGCGCCGGAACCGATAGCAATGGTAATGATCTCCGGACTGACGTTCGGGTAGAGCGGCAGCATCGGCGCGACGATGGCCGTGGCGCCCATCATCGCGACCGTCGCGGAGCCAACGGCGGCATGCAGCACCAGCGCCACCAGCCAGGCGAGCAGAATAGGGTGCATGTGCAGGTTCGAGAGAATATGCGCCAGCGAGTCCGCCAGTCCGCTGTTTTTCAGGATGGCGTTGAACGCGCCGCCCGCGCCGATAATCAGCAAAATGTTGGCGATAGAGCCAAAGCCGTGCTCCGTATGGGTCAGCATCGCGCCCATGCCCATATGCTGGCGGATGCCCAGCAGGTAGTAGGCGACAAACACGGCGATAAACATCGCGGTGATCGGGTTGCCGATAAACTCCAGCAGCGTATACAGCGTGCCGTCTTTTGCCATATTCAGTTCGGCGATGGTCTTCACCAGCATCAGGGCAATCGGCAGCAGCACCGTAAACAGCGTGGCGCCCAGCGACGGCAGAGTATGCTCCTCCCGCACCTTCAGGTCTGAAAATTCCGCCGGAACCGGTTTAAACGGCAGCCGATGGCCGAGCAGTTTCAGGAACAGTGGGCCGCCGACCAGAGAGGCCATCAGGCCCACCAGCAGGCCGTAGACGATCACCGTCCCGACGTCCGCCCCTAATTTATTGGTCACAAACAGTGCGGCCGGATGCGGCGGCACCACGCAGTGCACCGCCATCAGCGCGGTACAGAGCGGAATGGCCAGCTTAAGCAGCGACGTATGGGTCTTTTTGGCGATGGAAAACGCCAGCGGGATCAGCAGGACCACGCCCACTTCCACGAACAGCGTAATGCCGCAGATCAGGCCGACCAGCACCATAATCACGTCTGCTGACAGCCAGCGGCAGCGCTGCAGGGCGATCCCGATGCGCTCTGCCGCGCCGGAAACCTCCATCATCTTGCCGAGAATGGTCCCAAGACCAATCACTGCCGCCAGGAAGCCCAGCGTGCCGCCAATCCCGCTTTCAATGGCGTTTACCATATCCAGCGGGCTCATTCCCATCATTGCGCCGACGAAAAAGCTCGCCAGCAGCAGCGCGAGGAACGGGTGAAACTTCAGTTTTACGATGGTTAAAACAATCAACACAATGCTGACCAGCAGCGTTGCCACAACCCAGACCTGAGATCCCATATCTCACCTCACCCTTATGTCATCTGGGGGTATTGGACGAAAAAGCGGCGTGGGCTGACAAACGATATAAATTGGCGTTCAGATGAGCCAGATTGAATCAACTGAGTGACTGCGCTCTAAAAAACGCACTTAACTCGCATTAGGTTCACATAAATTCACCCTTAAACGGTATGCTGAGCGCAGAAACCACGCGTGAGAATTGTGATGACCGATGCAAATGAAGCCAGAAACCGGCTGCTCAACGGCTGGCAACTGTCGAAAATGTACACCTTTGAAGTGGCGGCCCGGCATGAATCCTTCGCGCTGGCGGCGGAGGAGCTGTCGCTTAGCCCCAGCGCGGTAAGCCACCGCATCAACCTGCTGGAAGAGGAGCTGAGTATTCAGCTGTTTGTCCGTTCGCACCGTAAAGTCGAGCTGACGCAGGAGGGAAAGCGCGTTTACTGGACGCTAAAATCGTCCCTCGACACCCTTAATCAGGAAATCCTGGATATCAAAAACCAGGCGCTGTCCGGCACGCTGACGGTCTACTCCCGGCCGTCGATCGCCCAGTGCTGGCTGGTACCCATGCTGGGCGACTTTACCCGCCGCTATCCGTCAATATCGCTCACCGTCCTGACCGGTAATGATTACGTCAATATGCAGCGAACAGGTGTCGATCTGGCGCTCTATTTCGACGATACCCCGCCAAACCATCTGTCTCACCACTTCCTGATGGACGAAGAGATTTTGCCCGTCTGCTCGCCGCAGTATGCCCGCGAGCATGAGCTGTTGAAAAACCCCGATAACCTCAGCCACTGCACGCTGCTGCATGACCGTCAGGCCTGGAGCAATGATTCCGGTACGGATGAGTGGCTGAGCTGGGCGCAACACTTTGCGGTGAATATGCCGCCATCGTCGGGTATTGGTTTCGATCGTTCGGACTTAGCGATTATTGCGGCCATCAACCACGTTGGCGTCGCGATGGGCAGAAAGCGGCTGGTGCAAAAACGGCTTGAACGGGGCGAACTGATCGCTCCGTTTGGTGACAAGACCCTGAAATGTCATCAGCACTACTATATTTCGACGCTTTCTGGCCGTCAGTGGCCGAAAATTGACGCCTTTATCGGCTGGCTGAGAGAACTGGCAGGTTGAAGAATTATTACGCTTTCGCGCTACACCAAATGTGAAAAAGCGTGCTAAATACAGGTAATGCTTTCGATTTATCCAGGGTAAACCGTGTTAAAGCCTTTTATTGCCTGTGCATTACTGATCTCTTCCGGCTGGGCCATTGCCGCTGA
The DNA here is from genome assembly GCF_040059225.1 of Enterobacter cloacae complex sp. Mu1197. Lineage (NCBI taxonomy): Bacteria > Pseudomonadati > Pseudomonadota > Gammaproteobacteria > Enterobacterales > Enterobacteriaceae > Enterobacter > Enterobacter cloacae complex sp. Mu1197. The sequence goes on from NZ_CP157375.1 coordinate 22,384, forward strand.
GCCGCCGCTGACAGCCGCCCTTTATGCGCAGCAGCTGGGCGTCGGGATGGATGTGGACTGGGCGCGCACCGAGCGCGGCATACGTGAATTCGACCCGCTGGTGGTACGCGATTTTCGGGCTAAAGGCATTACCCACGTGCGCATCCGTGTCGCCGATGAGCCGACGGAAGCGCGGCTGATCCACCTGCGCAAGCTGGTGGAAGCCTGCGAGCAGTATGGCGTGATCCCGATAGTCGCGTATCAGGCGGATGAATATAAAAACGACCCGAAAGCCGATAACGAGAAAGAGATGGTCAACTGGTGGATTGCCGTGGCGCACTATTTCGGTCAGAGCTACCCGCTACTGGGTTTTGATCTCATTTATGAGCCGGCCGACAAGCTCAACCACAATCTGGCGTCGTTAAACCGCGTCTATGAAAAAACCATCAAAGCGATCCACGACATCGACCCACAGCGCATGATCTTCATCGCGCCACGCCTGCGTGCCGCGCCGGAGGAGTTATCCAGCCTGAAGCTGCCCGCGCACAGCCAAAACTATCTGCTGGCGGAGTGGCATATTTTCCCGTGGGGGCCGCTGAAGAATGGCGGTAAATACCCGTGGACGTCCGGCACGGCGGCGGAAAAAGCGGCAATCCGTAACCGCATCAATGCCGCGCTGCACTGGCAGCAAAAAACCGGGCACGTTAGCTGGGTCGGGGGCTGGGGCGTGGGAGAATCAAGCCGCTTTACGCCAACCGCCTCGCAGATAGCGTTCGCCACCTTTATGGCCTGCGAGCTGCAAAAGGCCAAAATCCCGTATGCGCTTAACGCGGATTTCCAGTTTTACGATGGGGAAGAGGGCGCCTGGCGGCCTGCGCCAGAGCCGTTATTGCAGGCGATGATCGCCCCTGTCTGTGAAAAGCCCGGCGAGAAGCCGGGCCATCACGCGGTTAAACCGGCTGCTCGTGATGCGGGACACGCGACGCCAGCGGCAGCCAGCACAGTAAAATCAGCAGCCCCATCAGCGTCATCAACAACCCCAGACTAGCCTGCCCGGTCTGCGGCATCATCGCTGAGAGCCAGGCCAGCGCGCCGGAACCGATGTTCTGCAAACCGCCCACCAGCGCGCCCGCCGTACCTGCGAGGAACGGGAACGGCTCCATCGCGCCGCTGGTGGCGAGCGGAAACAGCATCCCCGCGCCGAAGAAGAACAGCGCCGCCGGGATGAGCAGCGTCCAGACGGTCATCACGCCAAACAGCCCCGGGATCCACATCATCAGACCCGCCAGCAGACAGCTGATCACCGACTGCCACATCAGGGTGGAGAAGCGTTTGTTTGGTCGCCCGGCAAACCACGCGCCGAAGAACGCCGCCGGGATCGGCAGAATAAACAGAATGCTCACCACCATACTGCTCAGGCCAAGCCCCGCGCCCAGCAGCACGCCGGAGCAGGCTTCAAACACCGCGATACCCGCCAGGCCGCCAATCAGCATCAGCAGGTAGCAGGTGAACGCGCCGTTGCCGAACAGCGTTTTATAGCTGGCGAGAAGCTTCGTGCGCGGCGCGTCCTGCGGGCGCGTTTCCGGCATCCAGCGCGCCATGCTGAAGGTGACAATCATGCAGAGCACCAGCAGGAAGGCGTAACAGGCGCGCCAGGACCACATCGTGTCCAGCAGGCCGCCGATCAGCGGGGCCAGCAGCGGGCTGACCAGAATGCCCATATTCAACAGGCTGTTGGCATGGCGCAGCTGGGTACCCTGATACATATCGCGCGGTAAGGTTCGCGCCATCACCCCGCCGACGCCGGTCCCGACGCCCTGCAGGGCGCTGGCGGCAATCAATACGGTCAGGTTATGGGTGGTCATCGCAATGACGGTCGCCACCATGAAAATGCTCATGCCCACCAGGATCACCGGGCGACGCCCGACGCGGTCGGAGAGCGGGCCGTAGAAGAGCTGCGAAACGCCATAGGTCAGCAGGTAAGCTGCCATTACGCTCTGTACTGCGCCCTCGCGGACGTTTAATTCCTTTGCCATGTCGGCAATCGCCGGAATGTAGATGGTTTGCGCCATCTGACCGACGGCCACCAGTAACACCAGCATCAACAATAAGTTAACGTTCCGTTGCTTTTTCATGTCGCTGAATACTTTTGCCAAAACAGAAAAATGAAGAATAAGTGACTGCGCATTCCCATAAATGCGCGAGGAATCTACCACAGAGAGATGACAATTTAAGCATTGTTGTAGTGAATGAAAAAACCGGTAAAGGCAGGATTTGTAAACAAGAACGGCAACTAATGTTGCCAGTGCTTTACGCCAGGCGCAGCAGAATGGCGCCGCCAGCAATGCCCAGCGCCGCCGCGATGCGCAGGCCCGCAACCTTTTCTTTTAAAAGCAAAAATGCGATCAGCGCGCCAAAAAGTATGGAAGTTTCCCGCAGCGCCGCAACCACCGCCAGCGGTGCCTGCGTCATTGCCCACAGCGCCAGACCGTACGAGCCCATGGTGCCAACGCCGCCGAGCAGCCCCTTTTTCCAGTGCAGATGCAGGTAGCCGGATGCCTCGCGTCGACGCGCGACCATCGCCCAGCCCAGCAGGCAGAAGCCGTTCATAAAGAAAGTCCACAGCGTATAGCCCAGCGCAGTGTCTGACAGCCGCACGCCGGTGCCGTCCACCAGCGTATACCCGGCGATAAAGCAGGCATTCAGCAGCGCCAGCCAGATCCCCTTGCGCGACTGCATGCGCCCGTTCATCGCCATCGCCAGAATCGACAGGCAAATTACCCCAATGCCGGACCAGGCGAGCCAGGAGAGACGATCGCCAAGCGCCAGCACGCTGATCAGCGCCACCAGCAGCGGTGCGGTGCCGCGCATCAGCGGATAGGTCTGGCTCATATCGGAGACCTGATAGGTCTTTGCCACCAGCACGGTGTACACCACCTGTAAGGCGCAGGAGACTAACAAAAACGGCCAGCTTGCGGCAGAGGGCTGTGGAGAGAAGGGGAGCAGCACCAGGGCAATCACCGTGGCGGAGCCGCTGACGCTAATCGCGGAATAGAGCTTGTCCGTTCCGGCTTTGACAATGGCATTCCAGCTGGCATGCAGCAGGGCGGCGAACAGCAAAATGCAGAATACGGTGATGGTCATGGCGTATCGGGTGATGAATTGTCACTCAACTGTAACATTCACGTCCTGAAGCTGCCAGCCGGTTACACCGCACAAAAAAGGCGGTGGGTCACCCGCGGTTCGTCCGAGACCAGCGTAAAACCTGCCCGGCGATAAAACCCGTAGGCAGCGTCCGGCGCATGGGTATTGAGGAAATCAAACCAGATGCTGGCATCGGCCATCACGACGGTTAAAAGCTGCTTGCCAATCCCCAGCCCGCGGCACTTCTCGCTGACGTAGAGATGGCGAATACGTCCAGCGCGCGGCTGCTGGCTGAACGGATCGCGGTTGAGGCCGCACACGCCCACCAGCTTGCCGTTAAGAAACGCACCCAGCAGCTTTTCGCCCGGCGCGTTAAAGCGGTTCTCACCCCGCTGCCAGCTCTCTTCGAGCCTGCGCAGCATGTTAAAATTCAGTGCAATACTTTCCGCCTTCAGGGCGATATAGCCCGGCTCATCAGGCGTAACAGGCTCAATTAACAGACGCGACATAGCATTCCCTCGTTATTAAAGAGGGGCGGTTGCCCGCCCCTCTCAGGTGCGACTTGAACCTGAATTACCGAACGAATTTCAGGACAGCATCAAGCAGTTGCAGTACAGCAACAATGAGTTTGAGGATAAGTATCACCATATCCACTACGCTCATACGCGTCTCCTTTTGGTTAAAAGGAGCACGATGCTGGCGTACCTTTCCGCCGCCTGTTGCCAGCACCTGGATTGACGTAACACAGTGTGCTCACTTCAGGGGTTAAGGCACTGACGGCACCACCCGTTTCAGCCAGGACTTCGTTGCGCCGGTAGAACTGCGGCCCCCTCGCTCACTGCGAACACCCTCAGTATAGATAAATACTGTATGTATGAACAGTATTTTTTGGACAAAAATCGAAAGGCGATCCATACTCAAAAACGTCAAAATCCGTGCCGGAATTGCGCGTTCGTCTTCGATCGCGTATACTTTTTTGCGTTGACGTAACACAGTGTGTTCTGCGGCGACCAACCGCAAAACCCTGATAAAAACCTCGCTTAGGCGGGGTTTTTTGTTTTCTGGTGTTAGTCAGAAAAACGATACGTGTTGACACATTGGCAATGCATGGATATCGTTGCCATAATGGCAACGGACGCAGCAGGCATGCAGTATGCATTTAATTTCTATGAAGGCAATTATTGATGCGGTAAAACAGTTCCCGCAGCACAAGGAAGAGCTCCTTTTTTTAGGTCGCACTATCGAAAAGAGCCATTGCCCGACACCTGCTGCGCTGAAACAAATTTTTCCGACGCTGGATAACTTTAAATATCTGGATAAGCATTATGTGATTGATATTGCAAATAACAATCTCAGAGTAGTGGCTCTCATATTCTTTGAAAGCCAAAAGTTCTATGTGCGCCATGTTTTTACTCATAAGGAATATGACCGTTTTACGGAGAAACATCGCACTAAGGGGAAGAAATGATGATCGTCGCTGATGCAATGAAAGCAACGCATGCTCTTGTCGAGGCTGTCCCTTTACTGGGTGAACATCCGAACGAGAAAGATTACCAGGATGCACTTGAGCTGGTTGAGTATCTGCTCATGAATGAACCTGGTAGCCCTTTGCTGGATATCGTATGTGCAAGAATAAGTCGTTATGAAGTGAATCGACCCGACATTGTCGCCTTGCGTCAGGAGATGGAATCTGTTCCAGTGGGAATTGCGGTTTTAAGAACCCTTATGGATCAGTACAAACTGACCATTTCAGATTTTCAGGATGAAATTGGCAGTAAATCAATGGTTTCAAGGGTATTGAATGGACAGCGTCAGCTGACGTTAAACCATATAAAAAAACTGGCGGCGCGCTTTGGGGTATCGCCTGCACTGTTTATTGAATGAAATAAAACGGTCGACAGCCCTTTTATCACTCAACAAACGAAACGTGATCCCTGACGCATTTTTGCGCAGATGAAAATTTTTCCATTGTCACGCCCGAAAACCTGTGTTTGTATAAATTCAATCAATGAATCCAAACACAGGTCCCCAATGACTTCATCCATCTTCACTTCGACCCTACTAAAAACTGCGCATCCAGCCGCAGTGGTCGTCGTGCGTGTGGTGGTGGTCGTCGGCAATGCGCCGTAGGGACTGGATCAACACACGAATCCAAAACCCCGCCGGCGCAAACCGGGCGGGGTTTTTCGTTTAGGACCCTCCCCGGAAAGTCGGCTCAGAAGAAAAGGACTGGAGCATGGCAAGTTCGGGCACAACATCCACCAAGACGCGTTTTACCGGCGCGCAGCTGATCGTTCATCTGCTGGAGCGACAGGGCATTACCACGGTTGCGGGCATCCCCGGCGGCACGGTGCTGCCGCTGTACGATGCGTTAAGCCAAAGCACGCAGATCCGCCATGTGCTGGCGCGTCACGAGCAGGGGGCAGGCTTTATCGCTCAGGGCATGGCGCGCACGCAGGGTAAACCGGCGGTCTGTATGGCCTGCAGCGGCCCGGGCGCAACCAACCTGGTCACCGCCATCGCCGACGCGCGTCTCGACTCCATTCCGCTGATCTGCATTACCGGCCAGGTGCCGTCCTCGATGATCGGTACCGATGCGTTCCAGGAAGTGGACACCTACGGCATCTCTATCCCCATCACCAAACATAACTATTTAGTTCGCGACATCGCCGAGCTTCCTCAGGTTATCAGCGATGCGTTCCGCATTGCGCAGTCCGGCCGCCCGGGCCCGGTGTGGATAGACATTCCTAAGGATGTCCAGACCGCAGAAATCGAGATCGACGTTCTGCCTGAACCGGGCGAGCGTGCCCCCGCGCCAGCATTTAGCGCGGAGAGCGTGCGCGACGCCGCCGCCATGATTAACGCCGCCAAACGCCCGGTGCTCTATCTGGGCGGCGGGGCAATCAACGCCGCGGATGAAATCCGCCAGTTCGCTGAAAAAGCCAACCTGCCGACCACCATGACCCTGATGGCGCTGGGCATGCTGCCAAAAGCGCACCCATTGTCATTAGGCATGCTGGGCATGCACGGCGCGCGCAGTACCAACTACATTCTGCAAGAGGCCGATTTGCTGATTGTTATGGGCGCGCGTTTTGATGACCGGGCGATTGGTAAAACCGAGCAGTTCTGCCCGAATGCCAAAATCATTCACGTGGATATCGATCGCGCCGAGCTGGGTAAAATCAAGCAGCCGCACGTGGCGATTCAGGGCGATGTAGCCGAAGTGCTGGCGCAGCTGATCCCGCAAACCGACGCGACCGATCGCACCGACTGGCGTCAGCTGGTGGCCGATCTGCAGCGCGAGTTCCCGGGCGCGATCCCAACTGAAGGCGATCCGCTGAGCCATTACGGCCTGATCAACGCCGTTGCCGCCTGCGTCGACGACAGCGCGATTATCACCACCGACGTGGGACAGCATCAGATGTGGACCGCGCAGGCCTACCCGCTGAACCGTCCGCGCCAGTGGCTGACCTCCGGCGGTCTGGGCACCATGGGCTTCGGTCTGCCTGCAGCAGTTGGTGCGGCGCTGGCGAATCCGGACCGCAAGGTCATCTGCTTCTCCGGCGACGGCAGCCTGATGATGAACATTCAGGAGATGGCGACTGCAGCCGAAAACCAGTTAGACGTGAAAATCATCCTGATGAACAATGAGGCGCTGGGCCTGGTGCACCAGCAGCAGAGCCTGTTCTACAAGCAGGGCGTGTTTGCGGCGACCTATCCGGGGATGATTAACTTTATGCAGATTGCCGCCGGCTTTGGCCTGCACACCTGCGATCTGAACGCGGAAGAGGATGCCCACGCGGCGCTGCAGGCGGCGATCTCGCGTCCGGGCCCGGCGCTGATCCACGTCCGTATCGACCCTGAACAAAAAGTGTATCCGATGGTGCCGCCGGGTGCGGCAAATACTGAGATGGTGGGAGAATAAGCCATGCAGAAACAACATGATAACGTCATTCTGGAACTCACCGTCCGCAACCATCCTGGCGTCATGACCCACGTCTGTGGGCTATTTGCCCGCCGGGCGTTTAACGTGGAAGGCATTCTCTGTTTGCCGATTCAGGGCAGCGAGCACAGCCGCATCTGGCTCCTGGTCAACGATGACCAGCGTCTGGAGCAGATGATGGCGCAGATCGACAAGCTGGAGGACGTCACCAACGTGGCGCGCAACCAGTCCGATCCCACCATGTTTAACAAAATTGCGGTGTTCTTCGAATAGATCGCTTAAGGTAGGCGTCTTTCGCTCTTGTAGGCCGGATAAGCGCAGCGCCATCCGGCTTTTTCAGACCGCAGGAACACACATGACCACCATCGCCCTTATCGACGACCACCTTATCGTCCGCTCTGGCTTTGCCCAGCTTCTCAACCTCGAACCGGATTTCCAGGTCGTGGCCGAGTTTGGCTCCGGTCGCGAAGCGCTGGCGGGCCTGCCGGGGCGCGGGGTGCAGGTCTGTATCTGCGATATCTCCATGCCCGACCTCTCCGGGCTGGAGCTGTTAAGCCAGCTGCCGAAAGGGATGGCGACCATTATGCTCTCGGTCCACGACAGCCCGGCGCTGGTCGAGCAGGCGCTCAACGCGGGCGCGCGCGGGTTCCTCTCCAAACGCTGTAGCCCGGACGAGCTGATTGCCGCCGTGCGCACCGTCTCCACCGGCGGCTGCTATCTGACGCCGGATATCGCCATCAAGCTGGCGGCCGGACGACAGGATCCGCTCACCAGACGCGAGCGTCAGGTGGCGGAGAAGCTCGCGCAGGGGATGTCGGTAAAAGAGATTGCCGCCGAGCTGGATCTGTCGCCGAAGACCGTGCACGTCCATCGCGCCAACCTGATGGAAAAACTCAACGTCAGCAACGACGTCGAGCTGGCGCGCCGCATGTTTGACAGCTGGCAATGAGTCCCGTCTTTTCGCGGCTGATCGCCGTCGTTGCCAGCTTTTTTATCTTCTCTGCCGCGTGGTTCTGCCTGTGGAGCATCAGCCTGCATCTGGTGGAACGTCCTGAACTGGCGGTGCTGTTGTTTCCCTTCGGCCTGCGACTGGGGTTAATGCTCCAGTGCCCGCGCGGCTACTGGCCCGTTTTGCTGGGCGCGGAGTGGCTGCTGCTGGTCTGGCTGGCGCAGGAAGTCGCTCTGGCGCATCTGCCATTATTGATGACCGGAAGCCTGCTTACGCTTCTCCCGGTTGCGCTCATTTCCCGCTATCGTCACCAGCGCGACTGGCGCACGCTGCTGCGTCAGGGGGCGGCGCTGATTGCCGCCGCGCTGCTGCAGTCCCTGCCGTGGGTTGGCGACAAGGAGATGCTCAACGCGCTGCTGCTCACCCTCACCGGCGGCTTGACGCTCGCGCCGACCTGCCTCGTTATCTGGCACTATCTCTCCAGCACCGTCTGGCAACCGCTTGGTCCGGGGCTGGTGTCCCAACCGGTGAACTGGCGCGCCCGGCATCTCATCTGGTATCTGCTGCTGTTCGTGGTGAGCCTCTGGCTTCAGCTCGGTTTACCTGCCGAGCTTTCACGCTTCACGCCGTTTTGCCTGGCGCTGCCGATTATCGCCCTGGCCTGGCACTACGGCTGGCAGGGGGCGCTGATCGCGACCCTGATGAACGCCATCGCGCTGATTGCCAGCCAGACCTGGCACGACCATCCGGTGGATCTGCTGCTCTCGCTGCTGGCCCAGAGCCTGACCGGGCTGCTGCTCGGGGCGGGTATTCAGCGTCTGCGCGAGCTGAACCAGTCCCTGCAAACCGAGCTGGCGCGCAACCGGCGTCTGGCTGAACGCCTTCTGGAGACGGAAGAGAGCGTGCGGCAGGAGGTCGCCCGCGAGCTGCATGATGATATCGGCCAGACGATCACCGCCATCCGTACCCAGGCGGGCATTGTCCAGCGTCTGGCGGCGGAAAACGCGGGCGTGAAGCAGGGCGGAGCGCATATCGAGCAGCTTTCACTGGGCGTATATGACTCGGTGCGACGCCTGCTCGGCAGGCTGCGTCCGCGCCAGCTCGACGACCTGTCGCTGGAGCAGGCGGTGCGTTCCCTGATGCGCGAGATGGAGCTTGAAAGCCGCGGCATTGTCAGCCATCTCGACTGGCGAATTAACGAATCTGCGCTGAGCGAAGGCCAGCGCGTGACCCTTTTCCGCGTCTGTCAGGAAGGGCTGAACAATATTGTTAAACACGCCAATGCCAGCGCGGTCACGATACAGGGCTGGCAGCAGGACGAACGCCTGATGCTGATAATTGAAGACGACGGCTGTGGCCTGCCGCCGGGCTCCGGCCACCAGGGCTTTGGCCTGGCGGGCATGCGCGAGCGCGTAAAGGCGCTGGGCGGCACGCTGAGCCTCTCCTGCACCCACGGGACGCGCGTCAGCGTCAGCCTGCCGCTACGGAGTTATCATGTTTAAAACCCCTGCCAGCGCCGCGCCGATTGGCGACAAAGCGGAAATCGACGCCCGCTACCGCTACTGGCGTCGCCATATTCTGATCGCCATCTGGCTCGGCTACGCGCTGTTCTACTTCACCCGCAAAAGCTTCAACGCCGCCGCGCCGGAAATTCTCGCCAGCGGCGTGATGACGCGCACCGACATCGGCCTGCTGGCGACGCTGTTTTACATCACCTACGGCCTGTCGAAGTTCTTCTCCGGCATCGTCAGCGATCGCTCCAACGCGCGTTATTTCATGGGCGTAGGGCTGATCGCCACCGGCGTGGTGAACATCCTGTTTGGTTTCTCTACCTCGCTGTGGGCCTTTGCCCTGCTGTGGGCGCTGAACGCCTTCTTCCAGGGCTGGGGTGCGCCGGTCTGCGCCCGCCTGCTCACGGCGTGGTACTCGCGCAACGAGCGCGGCGGCTGGTGGGCCGTCTGGAACACCGCGCACAACGTCGGCGGGGCGCTGATCCCGATGGTGGTGGGTGCCGCGGCGCTGCACTACGGCTGGCGCGCGGGGATGATGATTGCGGGTGGCCTGGCGATTGTCGCCGGGCTGTTCCTCTGCTGGCGCCTGCGTGACAGGCCGCAGACCGTGGGCCTGCCTGCGGTGGGCGACTGGCGGCACGACGAGATGGAGATTGCCCAACAGCAGGAGGGCGCGGGATTGACCCGCAAGGAGATCCTCACCAAATACGTGCTGAAAAATCCCTACATCTGGCTCCTCTCGCTCTGCTACGTGCTGGTCTACGTGGTGCGCGCGGCCATCAACGACTGGGGCAATCTGTACATGTCCGAGACGCTCGGCGTGGACCTGGTCACTGCTAACTCGGCGGTCACGATGTTCGAACTGGGTGGGTTTATCGGCGCGCTGGTGGCGGGCTGGGGCTCGGATAAGCTGTTCAACGGCAACCGCGGCCCGATGAACCTGATTTTTGCCGCCGGGATTTTGCTCTCCGTCGGCTCGCTGTGGCTGATGCCGTTCGCCAGCTACGTCATGCAGGCGGCGTGCTTCTTCACCACCGGCTTCTTCGTCTTTGGCCCGCAGATGCTCATCGGCATGGCGGCGGCAGAATGCTCCCACAAAGAGGCGGCAGGCGCGGCGACGGGCTTTGTCGGGCTGTTTGCCTACCTCGGCGCATCGCTCTCCGGCTGGCCGCTGGCGCGAGTCATCGACATCTGGCACTGGAGCGGTTTCTTCGCGGTGATCGCCATCGCGGCGGGAATTTCCGCCCTGCTGCTGCTGCCGTTTTTACATGCGCAGGCACCGCGTGAAGCCAGTGTGATGTGATGCGCCTCACCTTTTCGCCCCGAGTGGCGCAAAACTAAGAAATTTTCCCGGTTTTACCTGGACGCTGTCTCAGGCATCTCTCCCGGCTGATTTTTACAATGCTGCAAAAATCAGCTCAGGAGTAAACCAACCATGCTGGCCTTCTTAAATCAGGTGCGCAAGCCGACCCTGGATCTGCCGCTCGATGTGCGGCGCAAAATGTGGTTCAAACCGTTCATGCAGTCCTATCTGGTGGTCTTCATCGGCTACCTGACCATGTACCTGATCCGCAAGAACTTTAACATCGCGCAGAACGACATGATCTCCACCTACGGGCTGAGCATGACGCAGCTGGGGATGATTGGCCTGGGCTTCTCCATCACCTACGGCGTGGGGAAAACTGTCGTTTCCTACTATGCGGACGGCAAAAACACCAAGCAGTTCCTGCCGTTTATGCTGATCCTCTCCGCCATCTGTATGCTCGGCTTCAGCGCCAGCATGGGCGCAGGATCCGTTAGCCTGTTCCTGATGATCGCCTTCTACGCCCTGAGCGGTTTCTTCCAGAGTACCGGCGGGTCGTGCAGCTACTCCACCATCACCAAATGGACGCCGCGCCGCAAGCGAGGGTCGTACCTCGGCATGTGGAACATCTCCCATAACCTCGGCGGGGCGGGTGCGGCAGGCGTGGCGCTGTTTGGCGCAAACTACCTGTTCGACGGCCACGTGATCGGTATGTTTATCTTCCCGTCGATTATCGCCCTCATTGTCGGCTTTATCGGCCTGCGCTTTGGCAGCGACTCCCCCGAATCCTACGGCCTCGGCAAAGCCGAAGAGCTGTTCGGCGAGGAGATCAGCGAAGAGGACAAAGAGACCGAAGAGAACGAGATGACCAAATGGCAGATCTTTGTTGAGTACGTGCTGAAAAACAAAGTGATCTGGCTGCTCTGCTTCTCAAACATCTTCCTCTACGTGGTGCGCATCGGCATCGACCAGTGGTCTACCGTGTACGCCTTCCAGGAGCTGAAGCTCTCTAAAGAGGTGGCGATTCAGGGCTTCACCCTGTTTGAAGTGGGTGCGCTGGTCGGCACGCTGCTGTGGGGCTGGCTCTCCGACCTCGCCAACGGCCGTCGCGCACTGGTGGCCTGCATCGCGCTGGCGCTGATTATCGCCACGCTGGGCGTTTACCAGCATGCCAGCAACCAGTACGTTTACCTCGCATCCCTGTTTGCGCTCGGCTTCCTGGTGTTTGGTCCGCAGCTGCTGATCGGCGTGGCGGCAGTGGGCTTCGTCCCGAAAAAAGCGATCGGCGCCGCCGACGGGATCAAGGGTACCTTCGCCTACCTGATCGGCGACAGCTTCGCCAAGCTGGGTCTGGGAATGATCGCCGACGGCACGCCAATTTTCGGCCTCACCGGCTGGGCGGGCACCTTCGCGGCGCTGGATGCGGCAGCGATCGGCTGTATCGTCCTGATGGCGATGGTTGCCGTGCTGGAAGAACGTAAAATTCGCCGTGAGAATCGTGCGCAGAAATTAAAAACAGCCTGAGTGTGCAGGTAACTTCTTTGCCCGGTGTGTGATGCCGGGCTTTTTTATTTCCGCCGACGGCATTAATACCTTATCCCCCGTTCTGCAACGTCTTTTCAGTGCACTATTCTGGTTCTGCCCGCTGTTGACGCCGTGCGTTTCCCGCTATGATGAGCGGCTAGTCAAAGGAGAACGCATGGTCTGGATAATGCTGGCAACGCTTGCCGTGGTGTTTGTGGTGGGATTTCGCGTCCTGACCTCAGATTCCCGCCGCGCCATCAAACGTTTAAGCGAGCGTCTGGGCATCACCCCGATGCCGGTCGAGTCGATGATCGATCAGTTCGGTAAAACGCCGGGCAATGAGTTTATCCGCTACCTTGAGCGCCCCGACGAGGCGCATTTGCAAAACGCCGCACAGGTGCTGCTGATCTGGCAGGTCTGCATTGTCGACGGCAGTGAAGAGAACCTGCACACGTGGCACCGCCTGCTGCGTAAAGCCCGCCTGGCCGCGCCGATCACCGATGCGCAAATTCGTCTGGCGCTCGGCTTTATGCGCGAGATGGAGCCCGATCCGCAGGAGCTGAACGCCTTCCAGCTGCGCTATAACCAGCTCTTCCTGCCGGAAGAGGGCGTGTTTTACCTCCACTGATCCCCTCTAAAAACCACAAAAGTTGTCTAAACGTTAAATTCGTCACACTTTTGATGATAAACTGCGCGACTTTTCCGCACGTTTTTATCTTCAGGTGACGCCATGACAGAACATATCCAGCCCTCGACCAGACCGCAGACCAGCGAGGTTTCACGCCCCAACTGGTCGGCCGTTTTCGCCGTGGCATTCTGCGTCGCCTGCCTGATTACCGTTGAGTTTCTGCCGGTGAGCCTGCTGACGCCGATGGCGCAGGATCTGGGCATTTCCGAAGGCGTGGCGGGGCAGTCCGTTACCGTCACCGCCTTTGTGGCGATGTTTGCCAGTCTGTTTATCACCCAGGTGATTGGCACCATCGACCGCCGCAAAGTGGTCATTCTGTTCAGCGTGCTGCTGACGCTCTCCTGCCTGCTGGTCTCCTTCGCGGAAAGCTTTACCCTGCTGCTGCTGGGGCGCGCCTGTCTGGGGCTGGGGCTCGGCGGCTTCTGGGCGATGTCCGCCTCGCTGACCATGCGCCTGGTGCCTGCGCGCACCGTGCCGAAAGCGCTGTCCGTCATCTTTGGCGCGGTCTCTATCGCGCTGGTGATTGCCGCGCCGCTGGGCAGCTTCCTCGGCGGGATTATCGGCTGGCGTAACGTCTTCAACGCGGCGGCAGTGATGGGCGTGCTTTGCGTTATCTGGGTGTGGAAGGCGCTGCCGTCCCTGCCGGGCGAAGCGGCGCACCACAAGCAAAACATGTTCAGCCTGCTAAAGCGCCCCGGCGTGCTGGCGGGGATGACCGCGATCTTTATGTCCTTTGCCGGGCAGTTTGCCTTCTTTACCTATATCCGCCCGGTGTATATGACCATGGCGGGCTTTGACGTCGACGGCCTGACGCTGGTGCTCCTGAGCTTCGGTATTGCCAGCTTTGTCGGCACGTCGCTGTCGTCGCAGTTCCTGAAGCGCTCCCTGAAGGTGGCGCTGGCGGGGGCGCCGCTGGTGCTGGCAGTGAGCGCCACGGTGCTGGTGCTGTGGGGCAGCGATAAGTGGGTCGCGTCTGCCATTGCGATTATCTGGGGCTTTGCCTTTGCGCTGGTGCCGGTGGGCTGGTCGACGTGGATCACCCGCTCGCTCGCCGATCAGGCGGAAAAAGCCGGGTCGATTCAGGTGGCGGTGATCCAACTGGCAAACACCTGCGGCGCGGCGATTGGCGGCGTGGCGCTCGACCACCTGGGGCTGACGTCACCGCTGGTGATTTCCGGCACGCTGATGTTGTTGACCGCGCTGCTGGTGGCGGGCAAGGTTAAAGCACGTTGATTGATAAATAGTCACTTCATCGATATACTTGTACCGTAACTTGTACAGGAGGGAATATGCAGGTTGTGACGTTTACCGAAGCACGAAGCCGACTCAAAGATGTGTTGGACGACGTGAATGACAACGTGGAGACAACCATCATCAGCCGCCGAAACGGGGGTGATGCGGTGGTTATGTCTCTGCAGCACTACAACTCGATGATGGAAACCATCCATCTGATGAGTTCGCCTGCTAACGCCAGCCGACTGATGGAGTCAATCGCACAGGCAAATACCGGAAAAACCACGCAGAGGGATCTGATTGATGACCAGGCTACTGATTTGGACTGATAACGGCTGGGATGATTACCTGTGGTGGCAGGAGCAGGACAAGAAAACGCTTCGCAGAATCAATAAATTGATTGAAGATGCGAAGCGTCAACCCTTCGATGGCCTGGGTAAGCCGGAACCCCTTAAAGGTAACCTTTCCGGATACTGGTCCCGTCGAATCAATGATACTGACCGTCTGGTTTACGGGGTGTCAGATAGCGCTCTTACTATTTTAATGTGCCGCTATCACTATTATTCGTAGATCACGCCGATGTCCTCACCCGTCTTCTTGAATCCATCGAAATCAGCACCACCGACGACACGATTAGCAGCGTCCCCAGCCAGTCCGGCAGGGTAAACGCCACGCCCAGCAACATCACCGACAGCAACGCGCTGCTCAGCGGCTCGGCGCAACTCAGAATGCTCGCCTTTGGCCCGCCGATCATCTGCGCGCCTTTCAGATACAGGCTGAACGTCAGCGCGGTGCCGATCACCACCAGATAGAAAAACGCCAGCAGCAGGCTGCCGTCAATGACGAAGGTCGTCCCGCGCCCGGCGTAGAACGGCGTCAGCATTAACCCGGCAATCAACATACTCCAGCCGACAATCGGCAATGTGCCGTAGCGGGCAATCAGCGTTGACGGATAGGTGGTGTAAAACGCCGCGGCAAACGCCGAGGCGATGCCAAAGAACAGCGCGGCTGGCGAGATGGAGAGCGAGGTTGGGTCGCCGTGGGTCACCAGCAGGAACGTCCCGACAAGCGAGGTCACAATCGCGGACAAAACAAACACGCCGGGGCGCGTTTTCCGCGCCAGCGCGAACCACGCCACGATAATGGTTGGCGACAGAAACTGCAGCACGGTGGCGGTAGCGGCGTTGGATTTTTCAATCGTCAGCAGGAAGGTGAGCTGCACGGTGAGCGCGCCGACCAGCGAGAAAAACAGCAGGCTGAGGGCGTCTTTGCGATGCTTGATGACCGAGAAAATCTTGTCGCCGTGAACGAAGGAGAGCGTCAGGAGGATCACGCCGGTAAACAGCAGGCGAACCATGGTCAGGTAAGGCGAAGAAATGTGGCTTTTCTCCATGATGTACTGCGCGCAAACGCCGGAACTGCCCCATAAAACGGCGGCGATCAGAACGTTCAGCATCCCTTTACGTGTGGAACCCATTTTCTCCCCTGCTATGTTGATTTTTTTCTAGCATAACATGGGATCTTGCCGGGTGGCGCTGCGCTTACCCGGCCTACAAAACCTTGTAGGCCCGTGCAAGCGCAGCGCCGCCGGGCGAAACAAACGACGCTCTACTAGAACCACGCCTCCCACATCGCGCCGACGTTGAAGTCGTCGAGCGTCTCGTCTTTGGTGTTGTTCACGCGCGCGGTGCGTGCGTTATCCACTTTGCCGCCGGTCACGTAGAAGCGCAGCATCGGACGGAACTCAGGTCCCATGGCGATAGACATGTTCTGCGACAGGGTCAGCTTCCAGCCCTTGTTGTCGCCGCCGTTATCGTAGTCAACGTGCTGCCAGCCTGCTTCCAGCCAGGTGGAGTGAACGTCGTTCCACCAGTGCATCGGGCGCACGATGGCGTTGTAGTTCTTACGGTTGTCGGTCTTATCGCGGCTGTTGTCATAGTCGTGGAAGGCGAGGATGTACTCCACCTGCGTGGCCTGGGTGAATTTATACAGCCCTTCGAAGCTGGCATAGACCGTGGTCAGATCCTCGGTTTTGTTGAACACGCTGTTGTCCGCGTTATCGGAGTAGCGGGCGATCACCTTGTTCACGCCGCTGTCGTTGGTGTGGCTCAGCACCACGCCACCCTGCCAGGCGTTCAGACGCTCGTCGCTCTCCACCGCTTTCGAGTCAAAGCCGTAGTTGGCGTACAGCTCCAGATCCAGCGGACCGAGCTTCATGCCGTGGATTTTAGACGTCGCGGCGTAGTTGCCTTTGTCGCCCGTGCCGGAACCGCCGGTACAGGTGATGCGCGACGGGTTCGCTTCGTCTTCCATCACTTCCGGGCTACAGGATTCCACCGCCGCCACGGCGGCCACGTCAAACTGCACGCCGCCGATGTCGAAGTTCTTCACCCCGGCGCCCTGGCCGTCGTGGTTCATCCAGAAGTAATCGTTGATGCCCTGCTGCGGACGCTGGTGGAAGTCACGACCGGCCCAGAAGTAGGCGTTCGGGTTGGAGGCCATAATATTGGTCACCCCGGCGTAGGCCTTTTTCAGGTTAACTTCGTCGCCCCAGTGGTCGATCATCACGTTGATGTCCCAGATGGCGCCGTTTTCGCCCTTGAAGGCTTTAGAGAGCTGGAACTCGCCGCCATTGCCTTCGTTACCCAGACGACCAATCGCGGACGCGCCGTTGTAGGAGCCATCGACAGCCACGTATTTCTGATCGGCGGCCTGGAAGTGTGCGCCGTAGCGGGCGTAGCCGGTAAATTTAATCCCGAACGGAATCGCCATGTCCGGGGATTGCGCCGCGCTTTGCGGCTCGGTCACCACGTCCGCTTTTTTCGCGACGGCGGCATCCATTTTGGCCTGGCGCTCGGCCAGGGCTTTATCCACCGCTTTCGCCACAATGGCGTCGATTTGCTCCTGGGTGAATTCTTGTGCGAGCACGGAAATTGGGCAAAGCGCGGCGATAACCGCCATGGTTAATGGAAGTTTTTTAATCGTATTCATGGTTATCTCAATATAGTTTAATTTTATTCAGACAATAACCATCCCGCTCCGATCTGACAGAATATGTCGCTATCATCAGAACAAGTGGATTTCTAGTTTTAGGTACAGAGGTATTACATTAATTTATTTCGCCATAGACTATCTCTGATATAAATGAATAATTTCTTCAGACAATTCACGCGCTAATAACGAATTCATTAAATGATCCTGCGCGTGCACCATAATTAAGGTCATCGGCTGGCGGGCTTCGCCTGCGTCCTGCTCGATCAGTTTGGTCTGCATCTTGTGCGCCTGGCGCGCATAGCCGTCGGCTTCGCGCAGCAGGCTTTTGGCTTCGTCAATGTTGCCCTGGCGCGCCGCGTGCAGCGCCTCAAAGCACAGGCTGCGGGACTGGCCAGCATTGACGATAATTTCCATAACGGCTTCTTCTAATGCGATCATTATCATTACTCTTTTTCAAAATTATTATTTAAGGCGGTGGCGGCAAACCACTCTCCGCTTTTCTTAATGGTGCGCTGCTGCGTCTCCAGATCGAGCTGGATAAATCCGTAGCGATTTTTATAGGCATTGCACCACGACCAGTTATCGATAAATGTCCACATATGGTAGCCAAGGCAATTACACCCTTCGCTAATGCCTTTATGCAGCCAGGTTAAATGCTCAGAAATAAACTCAATGCGGTATTGATCGTTAATCTGGCCATTTTCAATAAAGCGCTGCTCGTTTTCGACGCCCATCCCGTTTTCAGAAATAAAGCAGCGGGGGTTACCGTAATTGTCGCGCAGGTTAATCAGAATATCGTAGATACCTGGCGCATAGATTTCCCAGCCGCGGTAGGGGTTCATCTTGCGGCCCGGCATCTCGTAGCTATCAAAGAACCATTCCGGCATAAACGGCGCCTGCGGGTTCACCGCGCTGTCGCGGCACTTCACGCGACGCGGCTGATAGTAGTTAATGCCGAGCAGGTCGATTTTCCCTTCCGCAATCAGGAAACCGTCTTCCGGCTTGCAGGCGGGCAGCTGATCGTAAGATTTCAGCAGCGCCACCAGGTCGGCCGGATACTCCCCGCGCAGCACCGGGTCGAGGAAGCTGCGGTTAAACATCAGGTCCGCAACGTGCGCCGCCTTCACGTCAGCCGGGTTTTGCGAGCGCGGATACGACGGCGTCAGGTTCAGCACGATGCCGATCTCCCCCGCGTAATGCCCGGCGCGGTAAGCCTGAACTGCCTTCGCATGCGCCAGCACCGTGTGATACGCCACGGTGGCCGCCCGGCGGAAATCCACCACGTTCGGATAGTGGAAGTCGTACAGATAACCGCCTTCCACCGGCACGATCGGCTCGTTGAAGGTAAACCAGTGCAGCACGCGGTCGCCGAACAGCTCAAAGCAAATCTGCGCATAGCGGGCGTACGCGTCCACCACGTCACGGTTTTCCCAGCCGCCTATCTCCTGCATCGCCATCGGCATGTCGAAATGGAACAGGGTGATGAACGGCGTGATGCCCTGTTCATTCAGCTCATCAATGACCTGATGATAAAAATCGACCGCGTCCGGGTTCACTTCACCGATACCGTCGGGGATCAGGCGCGCCCAGCTAATCGAGGTGCGAAAGCTGTTGTGGTTCAGCTGTTTCAACAGCTGAATGTCCGTTTTCCAGTGCTGATAAAACGTGGAGGTCTGCTGCGGCCCCACGCCGTTGTGAAAACGGTTCGGCTCGCGGGCAAACCAGTAATCCCACGTGGTTTCACCCTCTCTTGCCCCTTCCGTCTGGAGAGCGGAGCTTGCGCTGCCCCACCAGAAGTTATCGGGAAATGCGTATTTCATGACCCTTCCTCTTTGACTTAATTGCTTGTGGCTTCAGCGGCACCCACGGTTGCAGCCTGGGCTTTCTGCTCTTCGTTTTTAATCAGCGTACGCTCATAGGCGCGCAGGAACGGCAGGTACATCAGCGCCGACATCACCATGCAGACCAGGCACATTACCACCGGGCTCAGCGCCCAGTTCGCCGCCCACGAGGCGCCAATCGGTGCTGGGGTAGTCCACGGGGTTAACGAGACGACCTGTGCCAGCCAGCCGAGCTTAGTTGCACCGTACGCCAGGCAGGCGTTGACCAGCGGAACGCACACGAACGGGATAAACAGCATCGGGTTCATGATGATCGGCGCACCGAACAGAATCGGTTCGTTGATGTTAAAGAAGCTTGGCACCACGCCCATTTTGCCGATGGTGCGCAGGTGGGTAACGCGGCTGCGCAGCAGCAGGAACGCCAGCGGCAGGGTGGAACCGACGCCACCAATCAGCAGGTAGTGATCCCAGAAACCCTGCAGGTAAACGTGCGGCAGCGCCGCGCCTGCGGCCAGTGCCGCCTGGTTTGCCGAGAGGTTGGCCATCCAGAACGGGTTCATGATGCCGGTAACAATCAGCGAGCCGTGGATACCGGCAAACCAGAAGATCTGGCACAGCAGCACGGAGAGCAGAATGGCGGGCAGGGAGTCAGACGCGGACACCAGCGGCTCCAGCAGGTGCATGATCGCCTGCGGGATAATCATCCCGGTCTTCGCTTCAATGAACAGGTTCAGCGGATGCAGCGTGCCGATCACCACCATCACCGGGATCAGGATCTCAAACGAACGCGCCACGCCGGTGGGCACTTCCTTCGGCAGGCGGATGGTGACGTTGTTCTGCTTCAGCCAGGCGTAGACGCGGGTGGCGTAGATCGCGGTAATCAGCGCGGTGAAGATGCCCTGGCCGGAGAGATACTGGGTCGAGATTTTGCCGTCGGCATACGGCGCGGCGACCAGCAGGAAGGCCATAAAGGCCAGCAGGCCGGACATCACCGGGTCGAGGTTAAACTGACGCCCCAGGCTCGCCCCAATCCCTACCGAGATGAAGAAGGTCATCACGCCCATGCTGAGGTTAAACGGCAGCATCAGCTGTTCGCGGTAGGTCTGGGAGAAATCCAGCCAGCCGCGGGCGAAGCTGTTGGTGGTATCCGCCGAAAACGGTGGGAAGATGAACACCAGCATAAACGAGCCGATGATCATAAACGGCAGCGCGGCGGTAAAGCCGTCGCGGATGGCAATCACATACTTTTGCTGACCGAGCTTCGCGGCCAGCGGGGTGATTGACTGCTCAATTACCGCGACCATGGATTGATATAACGAACTCATGTGAACACCTTTTAGTGTGCCGCTTCGATGAGCGACAGAGCATAGTCCAGTACTTTATCGCCACGCTGCATGCCGTAGTCCATCATGTCGATGGGCTGCACCGGAATGCCATGCGTCGCCGCCTTGTCTGAGAGTGTCTGTAACATGTATTTCACTTGCGGTCCGAGAAGTACCACCTGGTATTGCGGAAACTGCGTATCAAATTCGGAAACACCGTACGCATCAATCTTCACCGGCAAACCACGTTCTTTCGCTACATCGACCATTTTGCTGACCAGCAGGCTGGTGGACATCCCGGCAGAGCAGCACAGCATAATCTTGAACATCGACAACCATCCTCTAAATGTAAAAAGTTATTGCGAGGATGATTGGACATGATACGGAAACCGGTTTCCATTCATAAAAGACAGAACTGTGACAACCATCAAGATCCAATACTTATGAGGCTAATTAACCGGATGCAGGTCACATAATTTGGCTGTTTTGACATCATTTTGAGTGGAAACGGAAAATCGGTTTCCATGGAAAACGGAAACGGATATACTCCGTTCTGGCTATAATGTGAGCCGAAGCGGTCATGGAATTTGCAGGCGCGAGGTAAGCCTGCCAGGGGAAAGAGATGTCGACAATCAATGATGTATCACGTCTTGCCGGGGTGTCTAAAGCCACGGTATCGCGAGTGTTGAGTGGGTCGCGTGGCGTAAAGGAAGCCAGCCGTCAGGCCGTACTGAAAGCGGTGGATGAGCTGAACTACCGGCCTAACGTGATTGCACAGTCGCTGCTGAGCCAGTCGACGGGCTGTATCGGGGTGATTTGCGCGCAGGAAAATATTAACCAGACCACCGGTTATCTCTACGCGCTGGAAAAACAGCTCAGCCAGCATCAAAAACACCTGCTGCTGCGCTTCGCGCACAGTAAAGCGGAAGTGATGCACGCCCTTGAAGAACTCTCTCGCGGGCTTTGCGATGACATCCTGGTGATTGGCGCGCGTTTCCCGCTGGACGTCGATATGGACAACGTCATCCTGGTCGACTGCATGGAGTCTGATAATTCCAACAGCATTCAGTTCGATCACGCCTTTGCCGCCGAAACCGCCTGTAACTACCTGACCAGCCAGGGGCGACGCCAGATTGCCCTGATCCACCCGCACGGTAGCGGGTTTGCCGACCAGGTTCTGCTCGGCTACAAGCACGCGCTGGAGAAAAATTTCCTGCCCTTTAATCGCAACCTTGTGTTCATGGACGCGACCTCCTCGTCCGTTGCGCTACAGGAGCTGCTGAATAACGCCAGCACGCTGAACTTCAACGCACTGCTGGTGGCGGACGAGCAGGAAGCCCAGCGGGTGATCCCGCAGCTGCAGGCATTTAATAAAACCGTGCCGGACGACATTATGGTCTTTAGCCTGGCCGGATCGCTGCACCTGCCGGGTATTCCGGTGATCCCGGCGATTGAATATTCAATGGATGCCATGGCGGCGCGTATCGTGAGCTGGCTGACGGAGAAAACGCAGATGCTGGGCTCATATGTGCTGCGCGGGGATTTGATCATTCCAGACGTGCGTAAGCGTTAAAAATATTTTGTAGGCCGGGTAAGGCGCAGCCGCCACCCGGCAAGCAGCATTCAATAATCTTCCATACAATCCACCTGACCAACCGCCGCCCAGTAGGCGTCCAGGTTGTCGCGCTTCACGGCGGTAACGGCATTTTTGATCAGCAGCTGATTGGCCTCTGACGACAAAATCATCGCCTGCCAGGCTTTATCGCTCTGCTTTTTCTGTGGCGTACAGGTTTTCTTTATATCTTTCATGACCTGCTGCTTAATCTGCGCTTCTTTCGCCGGATCCTCCTTTTCCTGAGCATGGACAAACGCGGCGAAGAGCAGACAAACCAGCAGGCAGACCAGATGCGCAGCTTTCATCAACAACCCCCATTAGAAGTCACAGGCTTCCCATGAAATATATCGTTACATTCAGTGTAGCGACGCCAGCCGAAAGTATGAATTTTCTCCACGATGCGTGTGTGAGATAGTGAAACGGCACAGATAACAAGGAGAAAAAATATGCACCTGAGCATTACTGATAATGTTACGACGCAGGAGAAAGAGGAGTTACTGACGGGGCTGAGGGCTTTTAACGGAAAGTTTCTCGATCTGACAAATTTTAGCGGCGACGTTGGCGTTTACGTGCGGGACGAAAACGGCACCATGCTCGGCGGACTCATTGGGGTGCGCAAAGGCGACTGGCTGAATATCGACTACCTCTGGGTGAGCGATACCGTGCGCGGAACCGGCGTGGGCAGCCAGCTCATCAGAACGGCCGAAGAAGAAGCCAGGCGCAAAGGCTGCAAGCACGCGCTGGTCGATACCGCCAGCTTCCAGGCGCGTCCGTTCTATGAAAAGCAGGGGTATCAGCTGCAGATGTCTTTGCAGGATTATCCGTATCCGGGCATGCAGCGACATTACCTGGCGAAAGCCCTTTAAGCCCGTTTCTGTCATTATGCATTCTGCTATTTATTGCGAGCCGCTTTCCTAATTTAAAACGTGTTGCTTGTCTTCTTTTCGGGCCCTGGCGCATGCTTTGGCCTGGTCAAGTCATCCATGGAGATAGCAATGGAACGCACAGCAAAACTATTCAAAAAGGGTCAGAATCAGGCCGTTATGCTGCCTGCTGAATTCGCGTTTGATGCGGAGAGCGTCTACATCCGACGGGATGAGGAGGGGAATGTCGTTTTGGCGGCAAAACCTGTTCTAATAAAGAGCTGGGATAATTTTCTCCGCATGCTGGCAGAAACGGACGTACCAGATACGTTTTTGAGCAAGGAGGAACGCAATCAGAGTGTTACGACAAGAGACCCTCTGGATGGAGCATGCTCATGAGACATATGCTGGATACGAATATTGTGAGTCACTTGTTTAAACGACACCCGGAGGTTGTAAGCAGAATGACATGTCTGGCGCCGGGTGACGTTTGTATCTCAAGCATTACCGAAGCGGAATTGCTGTATGGTGCTGACAAGAAGAAAAGCAGTAGATTGAAAGATACAATCCGGGAGTTTCTCAATACCATCACGATTTGCGACTGGGACAGCGATGCCGCAGCAACGTACGGTGAACTCCGTGCAACCCTGGAAAAGAAAGGGAAAGTGATGGGGGATCTCGATCAACTGATCGCTGCACATGCTATCAGTCGGGGAACAACGATTGTTACTAACGATCGTGCATTCAGAATGGTGCAGGAGCTTGCCGTCGAGGACTGGACGGCAACGTTGTGATCCCTGATGCCCGGTGGTGCAGCGTCACCCGGCCATACCCGCATATAACCGATCCTTCTTATTGATTCTTTTTCGGTTTTTATTTCCCCGCCTCGTTGTCGATATAGTCACTACACCATTCAGCAAAAGGAACTGTCTTGTGAAACGTCGATTGGGTGCTCTGGTACTGGCTGGCCTGCTGCTGGCAGGGTGCGATCAAAGTGGCAGCGATGCCAAACACATTAAAGTCGGCGTCATCAACGGCGCTGAACAGGACGTGGCGGAAGTCGCCAAAAAGGTGGCAAAAGAGAAATATGGCCTGGACGTGGAGCTGGTGGGCTTCAGCGGCTCGCTGTTGCCTAACGATGCCACCAACCAGGGGGAGCTGGATGCCAACGTCTTCCAGCATCGCCCGTTCCTTGCAGAGGATAACAAGGCGCATGGCTACAAGCTGGTGGCCGTGGCGAACACCTTTGTTTTCCCGATGGCTGGCTATTCCCGCAAAATCAAATCCGTGTCTGACCTGAAGGACGGCGCAACCATTGCCATTCCAAACGACCCGACCAACCTGGGACGCGCGCTGTTGCTGCTGCAAAAAGAGAAGCTCATCACCCTGAAGCCAGATACCGGGTTGCTGCCGACGGCGCTGGATATTACCGCCAACCCTAAGCAGCTGAAAATCATGGAGCTGGAAGGGGCGCAACTGCCGCGCGTGCTGGACGACCCGAAAGTGGATGTCGCCATCATCAGCACCACCTATATTCAGCAAACCGGGCTGTCGCCGGTGCATGACAGCGTCTTTATCGAAGACAAAAATTCGCCGTACGTGAACATCGTGGTGACGCGCGAAGACAACAAAGACGCGGAGAATGTGAAGGAATTTATCCAGTCGTATCAGTCCCCTGAAGTAGCGAAAGCAGCGGAGACGATCTTTAACGGCGGGGCGGTGCCGGGCTGGTAAAAACACCCGCATAAAGCACGGTGACGTAAATTGGCCCGATTTCATCAGTAATCGCTCTTTAACCCACAGCGTGACGCGCGACGGCTGGCTATCCTCCTTATCACACCAACCGGAGGATAGCCCATGAACATCACCCACATTCGCAACGCCACCCAACTGATTACCTATGCTGGAAAACGTCTTTTAGTCGACCCGATGCTGGCCCCACAGGGCGCTTATCCGGGCTTCCCTGGCACGGCCCATGCCGAACGCCGCAACCCGACGGTCGAACTCCCCGTTGACGTCAACGCGCTGCTGGACGCCGACGCGGTGATCGTCACCCATACCCATGACGATCACTGGGATCGCGCCGCGGCGGAACTGATCGCCAAAGACAAACCGATCTACGTACAAAATGACCGCGACGCCGCGCTGCTGCGCAGCCAGGGGTTTAGCAACCTGACGGTCATGACCGACGAAACCACCTTTGGCGAGATTCGAATTGCGAAGACCCACGGCGGCCAGCACGGTACCGATCGCGCATACGCCGTGCCCGAACTGGCGGAGCGGCTGGGCGAGGCCTGTGGCGTGGTGCTGCGTCATCCTGATGAGAAGACGCTCTATATTGCCGGGGATACCGTCTGGCGTGACGAGGTGGCGGCCGATTTGCAAAAGCATCAGCCGGACGTGGTGGTGCTGAACGCCGGCTATGCCCACGTCATTGGTTTTGGGCCCATTATTATGGGGCAGGAGGATGTGCTCAACGTCCATTTCCTGCTGCCGCAGGCTAAAATTGTGGCGATCCATATGGAAGCCATTAACCACTGTCTGTTAACCCGCAGCGCGCTGCGGGAGTACGTTGAAGCCAACCAGGTGAGTGACGCAGTGAGCATTCCCCAGGATGGCGAAACCGTTATATTCTGAGTGTAAGAAAGGGAAAGGAGAGACAGATGTCGCTAATCAACGTCGCGATTGTCGCGGTAGACGGGTTCAGCCCGTTCCACTACTCCGTTCCCTGCATTCTGTTTGGCGACTCTGTCTCCGGAGAAAAGCGCTTTAACGTGACGATCTGCGCCGAAACGCCAGGGTTTCTCACCTCAAAAGACGGATTTGCTCTCAGCGCCACGCAGGATTTTACCGCCATTGGGCAGGCCGATATTGTTGTCGTTCCTTACTGGCAGCACGTTCTTGAACGCCCGCCGCAGTCGCTGCTCGACAGCCTGGTGCAGGCGAGAGACCACGGTGCGGAAATCGTCGGGCTGTGTCTGGGGTCGTTTGTGCTGGCCTGGGCGGGGATCCTCGACGGCAAACGTGCGGCCACCCACTGGGAGTTCGAACGTCAGTTTCAGTCGCTCTTTCCGAACGTTCAGCTGGATATTAATGCCCTTTACGTGGATGACGGCAATATCATCACCTCCGCCGGTACTGCCGCAGCCCTCGACTGCTGCCTGTATATCATTCGCCAGCGCTTTGGCAGCGTGGTCGCTAACCAGATTGCCCGTCGGATGATTGTTCCGCCCCACCGCGAGGGCGGGCAGGCGCAGTTCATCGCCCAGCCGGTACCCAAAGATACCCGCGACGGACGCATTAACTGCCTGATCGACTACCTGCAGCAGCACATCACCGAACCGCATAGTCTGGACTCGCTGGCGGAGGTGGTCTCGATGAGCCGCCGCACCCTGACCCGTCATTTTGTTAACGCTACGGGGATGAGCGTCACCGACTGGCTGACCGCCGAACGCCTGCGGCGCAGCCAGATCTTACTGGAAGCCGGAAATATGCCGATTGAACGCGTGGCTGAGTTGGTGGGGTTTAATTCCGCTGTCACCTGGCGACAGCAGTTTAAAGCGCGTTTTGGGGTGAGTCCCGCAGAGTGGCGAAAAACTTTCCGTCTTCACAGCTAGTGTATTCGGGCTAACTCAAGATTTAAGGCTTAGTTAAATTAGTTCGTATTTTTTCTTAATACCCTTCTCATTTTTCTGAAAGAAAAATTTATTTCAGATGCCCTAACGCAAATTAGATATACTCGCTTTAAGAATGCTCTTATATTACGCAAATAATCATTGCGGACATTTTTGTGGCATGGATGAATAGCTCCAAAATAAAAAATAGAATAATTTCATTAGTAAATTATGCTGCTGCTATCTTATTGGTCGTCTTTTTTTTAGCGCGCGCCAATGCTGCGCCGCTGTCGCCGGCCGATCGCGATTCCATTCAACAGCAACAGCAGCAGCTTTTATTACAGAACCAGCAACAGCGTGAGGAGCTGGAGCGCAGTATTCCTCGCCCTGCGCCCGCCAGACCGCTGCCTGTTACCGGCTCCGGACCCTGTTTCACCATTCATACCATTACCCTTTCCGGTGCGACCTTAATCTCCCCGAAAAACCGGCAGACCCTTGTCGCGCCGTGGCAGGGCCGCTGTCTGGATATGGCGAAAATAACGGAGCTTCTCGCCCATATTTCTGACTGGTATATCAGCCGGGGATATATCACCAGCCGCGCTTTTCTTACCGAGCAGGATCTCTCCGGCGGTCAGCTGAATATTGTTGTGCTGGAAGGCAGACTGGAAGCGATCCGTCTGGAAGGCGAAACGCCGCGTATGCTGAAAATGGCGTTTCCGGGACGGGTGGGCGGCATCCTTAATTTACGCGACATCGAACAGGGCATGGAGCAAATTAACCGTTTGCGTACCGACCCGGTTCAGATTGAAATTCTTCCGGGAACGCAGGCCGGATATTCCATCGTTAATCTCACGGCAAAACCGGAATTTCCCTTAAGTGTATCCGTAAGCCTGGATAATAGCGGGCAGAAGAGTACCGGCGAAGATCAGCTGAGTGGCGTGCTCACCGCCAATAATATGCTGGGGCTGGCGGATAAATGGTTTGTCAGCGGCGGGCGCAGCAGCGATTTTGCCAGCGCGTACGATGCGCAGAATTTCCAGGCGGGCGTCAGCGTGCCGTTTGGCTACGGATTACTGGACTACAGCTACGCCTGGAGTAACTACCGAACCACCATCAATAACCAGGGATTCAACTGGCTCTCCACGGGCGATACCAAAACCCACCGCGTTAACGCGTCCTGGGTGGTCTTCCGCAACGGGGAGGTGAAAACCGGCATTGCGGCTGGCGTGGTTCAGCGATCCAGCCGCAACTGGCTCAACGACGCGCCGCTTCAGAGCAGCACGCGCAACCTCTCCAGCCTGATTCTGGGCATTACGCACACGCAAAAAATGCTGGGCGGCGTGGCGACCTTTAACCCGACCTGGAGCCACGGCATGCCGTGGTTCAATGCCGAAACCGACGAAGATAAGTCCGGGGATGTGCCGCGTGCGGAATTCCGCAAATGGAGTCTGAACGCCAGCTTCCAGCGGCCGATTACCCGTAATGCCTGGTGGCTGACCAGCGCCTACGGCCAGTGGTCGCCCGATCGGCTGTACGGTTCCGAGCGCCTGACGCTCGGCGGCGAAAGCTCCGTGCGCGGTTTTAAAGAGCAGTACCTGTCCGGGGATAACGGCGGCTACTGGCGTAACGAGCTGGGGTACTCCCTCTTCACCCTTCCGGTGATTGGCGCGGTGAGCGCAACGATCGCCGTTGACGGCGGCTGGCTGGAAAAAGACCGTCAGGACCGCTTTGCCTCCGGCACGTTATGGGGAGGCTCGGTGGGGCTGAGCAGCGCAGGGCGCTGGTACAGCAGCCAGATTTCGGTCGGGACGCCCCTGCACTACCCCGACTGGCTCGGCCCGGATCATGTGAGCGTTAACTGGCGCATTGCCTTCATGCTTTAAGAGACTCTACGACTATGGATACCCGTCACCCACCCGTTCGTTTCTCGCAGCGTCTGATCAGCTGGATTGTCTGCGGCTTAATGGTCTGGCAGCCGATGGCTCCTGCCGTCGCGGCGGCGCTTACGCCGACCGGGCAGACCACGGTCGATCGGGCGGGGAACGGGGTGCCGGTCGTCAACATCGCCACGCCCAACGGGGCGGGTATCTCGCATAACCAGTTCGGTGAGTATAACGTCGGCAAAGAGGGGCTTATCCTCAATAACGGCACGGACCGTTTAACCCAGACCCAACTGGGCGGGCTTATCCAGAACAACCCCAACCTGCAGGCCGGGCGGGAAGCGAAAGGCATTATCAACGAAGTCACGGGCGCCAGCCGCTCGCAGCTGCAGGGCTACACGGAAGTCGCCGGTAAAGCAGCAAACGTCATGGTGGCCAACCCGTACGGCATTACCTGTAACGGGTGCGGATTTATCAACACCCCGAACGTCACCCTGACCACGGGGAAACCGCAGTTCGACGCCAGCGGTAACCTGCAGGCGCTGGAGGTGACGAAAGGCGCCATCACGGTTGAAGGCCAGGGGCTGGATGCCAGCAAGAGCGACGCGCTGTCGATCATTGCGCGCGCGACGGAAGTGAACGCCGCGATACATGCGAACGACCTGACGGTAACGGCAGGGGCGAACCGTGTGGGCGCAGACGGCAGCGTCAAACCGATTGCCGATGAGGGCGCCGCGCCCGTGGTGGCCGTGGATACCGGCGCGCTCGGCGGGATGTATGCCAACCGTATCCGCCTGGTCTCCAGCGAGACGGGCGTGGGGGTGAACCTCGGCAACCTCACCGCGCGCCAGGGCGATATTCAGCTGGATGCGGGCGGGAAACTGACGGTCACGAACAGCCTGGCCAGCGGCTCGATTACCGCGAATGGCGCGGGAGTGGTCCTCAACGGCAGCCATCAGGCCGGGGGCGCGCTGAATGTGACCAGCTCGCAGGATGTGGAACTCAATAACAGCACGCTCGCCAGCCAGGGCGATATGCGCCTTTCCGCTGCGGGGAAAGTGCAGACGACGGGCGGCGGGACAAACAGCGCGGGCGCGCTGTCGGTGAGCAGCGGGCAGGGGATGACGCTCAGCAATACCTCCCTGGTCTCCCGCGGCGCGGCGACGCTGGACAGTAAAGATACCCTGACCGTAAACGGCGGCGGCGTGTCGGCACAGGGCGGGGCGCTAACCGTCACGAGCAAACAAGGAATGGCGCTTGCGGATGCGACGCTGACAGGCCAGGCCGACACCACGCTGTCCACCGACGGCAGCCTGACGCAGCGCGGCGGCAGCGTCACCAGCAAAGGCGCGCTCAGCGTGGCGGCCGGGAAAGATATCACGCTGACGAATACCCGCAGCGGTAGCGATACCCGCGCGACCCTCAGCAGCGGCGGCACGCTGTCATCCACGGCCAGTGCGGTCTCGGCAGGAGAAAATCTGGCCCTGAGCGGCGGACAGTTGGTGATGGACGGCCAGAGCCGGGCCGATGCCACGGGCGATGTCCGCCTGACGGGCAGCGCCGTTAGTAATCAGGGGCAGGTGAATGCGGGGCGTGACATTGCCCTCTCCGGCAACAGAGTGTCCAACAGCGGCCAGCTGGCAGCGAAAGGCCATCTTGACGTGAATGCAGGAGAGCTGACAAACGGTGGCACGGTGCAGGGTAACGACGTCACCCTGAAGGGGCAGACGGTCACTAACAGCGGTACCCTGCAGAGCGCCGGTAACCTGGCGCTAAGCGCCGGTAACCTGGAGCAGCGGGGCACGCTGAGCGCGAAGGGCAATGCAAACGTCACGGCGCAGCAGACCCTCCGTAACAGCGGCAGCCTGCTGGCTGACGGGGCGATGAGCGTGACGGCAGACGCGCTTGAACAGAATGGCACCCTGTCCGGCGCGACGGCGCTGACGGCGCAGACCGGCACCCTGACCAGCGGTCAGGCGTCCCGTACCACCAGTCAGGGCAATGTTCAGATTACCGCGACCCGCAGCGCCAGCCTGAACGGGCAGACGGACGCGGCGGGGGCATTAACCGTCAGCACCGGCGACCTGACCACCGGCCAGGATGCGCATCTGCAGAGCGGGCAGGGGCTCACTCTGCAGGCGCAGAATGCCGCGCTGAACGGCACGCAGGCGGCGAAGGGTGCTCTGTCGGTGACGGCGGGCACGATTGCGCACGCCGGGAAATCCACCGGTAACGCGCTGAGTTTTAACGCGACCGGCGACCTGACCAGCGGCGGAGAGCTTACCGCCAGCGCCATCGCGCTCAGCGGACAGAACATCCTCCAGTCCGGCGTCGCAAAAGCGGAACGCTTGACCCTGACGGCTCCTGAACGCATCGCCAACAGCGGTACGCTGGTTGCCGGTACGCTGGCGCTGGACGCTGCCTCGGTGGAGAACAGCGGACTGCTGCAGGGGACCACCCTGCTCGGCCTGAAGACCGGGTCACTCACAAACCTCGCGGGCGGATCGGTCTACAGCACGCAGGATTTTACGCTGAACGTTCCGGTGCTGTCTAACAGCGGGCTTATCACCACTGACGGCACGCTGCACCTCCGGGGCGACACGCTGACAAACCAGGGTGAAATCAACGGCGTCAGCCTGAGCAGCGACTACCTCAGCCTGACCAACACCGATACCGGACGCCTGCTGGCGGACGACCGGCTCACCCTGAACGGCACTGCGTTTGCTAACGCGGGCAATATTGCGGCCAGCGACCTGCACATCACGGCGAACAGCCTGCAAAACCAGGGCACTGTCGAGGGGGACTCGGCGCTGACGCTCGGCGTGGCAGACCTCACTAACCGTGGCGCGCTGCGCAGCAGCGGAACGCTGACGCTCGGCGGTGAGACGCTGGTCAACAGCGGTGAGCTCAGCGCCACCGCGCTGCTGCTGAACCTGACCCGACAAGCCAGCAACGATGCCGACGGGCGGGTGATTGCCCGGAACGGCCTGACGCTGACTACCGCCAGCCTGACGAACAGCGGGCTGATGGCCGGTACCGACGCGCAATTTAACAGCGCGTCGGTGACCAACGGCGGCACGCTGCAGGGAACACACTCCCTGACGACGACCGGGGCACAGCTCAGCAACCAGCAGGCGGGCATGCTGCTCTCCGGTGGCGCGCTCGCCCTGCACCACACCACCCTGAACAACGCCGGGCTGCTGCAGGGCAACACCCTGAACCTCGCCACCGGTGAGTGGATGAACACCGGTAACGCGCTGGGGGAAACGGGCGTGACGGCGGCGGTGACCGGCACGCTGACCAACAGCGGTAAGGTGCTCAGCCAGCAGGCGCTGGACGTCCAGGCCGACAGGACCGATAACCGTGGCCAGCTGCTGGCGAAAGTGCTGACCCTGCGGGGCGACCTGCAGAACAGCGGTCTGCTTCAGGGCAGCAGCACGCTGGCCTGGTCCGGGAACACCTTCACGAACCAGCCTCAGGGCCAGGTGACGGGCGGCGAGACCCTGACGCTCAGCGGACAAACCCTCAGCAACGCGGGCAGCCTTCAGGGGCGCAGCGCGACGCTTGACGCCGGGAGCCTGAATAACCAGGGCAGCATTCAGACGCTGGATGCCCTGACGCTTTCCGCGACCGGCAGGCTGGATAACACGGGCGCCCTGCTCAGCCAGAATCTGTTCACGCTGACGGCGGCGCAGCTGTTCAACGACGGCCAACTGGCCGGGAAAGCCCTCACGATGAAGGCTGCGCAGCTGAACAACACCGGGATTCTTCAGGGCAACGACACGCTGGTGCTGACCACCCGCGCGCTGAGCAACGGCGCCACCGGGCAGCTGGTGAGCGGCAGTCCTCTGAACTTATCCCTCGACACGCTCGATAACGCTGGCCTGTTGCTGGTGAAGGGCGGGTTCACCCTGCGGGGCAGCGACCTGACGAACCGGGGCGATATTCAGGCGCAGAGCCTGGATTTGGGCCTGAGCAATGCCCTGACCAACACGGGGAACATCGTTGCCACCGACGATGCCGTGCTTAACGCGACGACGCTGACCAGCAGCGGCACGGTGGCGGGCAAAACGCTGACAGCAGGCGGTACTGAGCTGCGCAACAGCGGCCTGATGCAGGGCAGCAACGCGGTTAACGCCACCGCCGACCGCTTTATCAACGAGCTGAACGGTAAATGGCTCTCCGGCGGCGGCTTCACGCTGACGGGCGGACAGCTGACCAACGCCGGTTCGCTGCAGGGCGCCACACTGGGCATGACCGGCACCACCCTCACCAACAGCGGCACGGTGAACGGGCAGACGGGACTCAGCGGCACGCTCAGCGGGGCGTTAACGAATACCGGGCTGCTGCAGAGTGGCGGCACGACCGCCTTCACCGCGGATACCCTGGCGAACCCGGGGCGCATCACCGGCGGTACGCTGTCCCTCACTGCCCGCGATATGAACAACGGCGGGCTGATGCAGGGAACGAATGGCCTGGCGCTCACCGGGACCACGTTGACCACGGGCGCGACCTCGCGCACCCTCTCCGGCGGCATGTTGACGCTGGATGCAGGCCAGCTGACCACGCAGGGCACGCTGCAGGGGAACGGCGCGGACATCCGCGCCAGCGACTGGGCGCACGGCGGGTCTCTGCTCAGCCAGGGAACGCTGACGGCCACGACCGGCGGCACGCTGACCTCAACCGGCTCGCTGATGAGCCAGGGTAGGACGGATATCACCGCACAGACGCTGGATAACCGCGGGCAGCTCCTCAGCGAGGGCGATGTGACGCTCGGCGGCAGCACGCTTAAAAACAGCGGTACCGTGCAGGGGAACACCCTCGCGCTGCATCAGAACAGCATTAACAACCAGGGCACCTTAACCGGTCTGCAGAGCCTGACCGTTCAGGGGCAGCAGCGGCTGATGGCGCGCATGGCGATGGCCGCGCCTCAGCAGGAGCTGATTAACGGCGCAGGCGGTAAGCTTCTCACCCAGGGTACTCTGACGATTGCGTCCGGCGCGGTGACCAACGCCGGCAGCTGGCAGGCACAGAATATTTTGCTTAACGCCCGGTCGCTCAATAACAGCGGCGCGGTGCAGAGCGCCGACGCGCTGCAGATGACGCTGGCCGATACGCTCACCGGAACCGCAGGCAGCAGGATCACCGCGCTGGGTGCGGCGACGCTGCAGGCCGCGACGCTGGCGAACCAGGGCCAGTGGGCGGCGAAAAACCTGACGCTGACAGGCGGCACGCTCAGCAACAGCGGCGCCATCAGCGGTGTGAATGGCCTGACCCTCAGCCAGACCGGCGTCGTCAGCCAGCAGTCTGGCGGCACCCTGCTGTCCGGCGGGGCGCTGAACATCACGGCGGCCTCCGTCACCAGCGACGGCAAAATGCAGGGGGGCACGCTCGGCATCACCACCGGGGCGCTCACCAACAACGGACGTCTGCAGGGCGATAACGGCGCGACGCTGGCCCTCAGCGGGACGCTGACCAACAACAGCGGAGGCGAAATCGTCAGCCGCGATGCGCTGACGCTGACCACGCCCGCGCTGTTTAACTACGGCCTTATCCAGGGCGGCGGCGAGACGCGCGTGACCGCCTCCTCGCAGGCGCGTAACGACGGCAGGCTGCTTTCCGGCGCGCGCCTGACGCTCGGCACGCCGCAGTTCACGGGCACCGGCTGGCTGCAGGCCACCGACCTGATCCTGAATGCGGCAAACGCCACCAACGGCGGCACGTGGGTGGCCGATCGCGCCACCCTGACCGGCACCAACTTCGCCAGCCAGGGCACCACCCAGGCGGGACAGCTGACGGTGAACTACAGCCAGCTGAACAACAGCGGCACGCTGCTCGGCAACACGCAGCTGAATATTGGCGCGGACCAGGTAACCCAGAGCGCGGGCGGCAAGCTGCTGAGCGGCGGCAACCTGTGGCTGCAAAGCCGGGGGCTGGACCTTACCGGCCAGCTGGTGTCCCTGGGGGACTTAACGCTGCAGCTGACGAACGCGTTTACCAGCAGAACCGCTGTGGCGGCAGGCAGAACCCTGACCATCAACAGCGGCGGCGACATCGATAACCGCAGCGTGCTGCAGGGGCAGGCGGTCAACCTGAACGCGGGCGGGCAGCTCAGCAACAACGGACAAATCACCACCGGCGGCGGCGTGAGTACGCTCTCCGGCAGCAGCGTGGCGCTGAACGCCGCGGGCTCGGTGCAGGGCGGAGGTGACATCACCGTGGCCAGCCGGAGCAATATTACCGTGGACGGCTTCACCGGCACGCGCGGCTCGCTGACCCTGAGCGCGCCGGGCGCCATCGTCAACACCGCGCTACTGTACGCGGCGAATAACCTGGCGCTGTTTGCCGACAGCATCACCAACCAGCGCGGCGACATCATGGCGGGGAACAACCTGTGGATGCAGCGGGATGCGGCGGGAAATGCGAACAGCCAGGTGGTGAACACGTCGGGGAATATTGAGACGCAGAATGGGGATATTGCGATCAGGACGGGGCATTTGCTGAACCAAAGGGATGGTCTGGTGGTGCTTAACAGCAAAACCGAAAACCTGATGGAGCAGGTCAAGTGGTTGAAGGACGGCTATGCGGATATCCCTCTTTCTGAGCTGATCGCGGGAACCGATTATGGCTATATCGTCATGGAATCCTGCAGCGGCGGTGGCAGTCCTGGGCACGGAGCTGGTCCTACATGCAGGGATATAGCTACTCCGATGCCGATGAAAAACAGTCCGGCGAAAGAGATTGCGATTTTACGAACGACACAAACTGTGTCCGCAAATGGTGGAGCGGGACGGATTAGTTCAGCCCAGGGGATGGTCATTCAGGCGGGACAACTGGAAAATAATGCCAGTACACTGCTTGCCGCGAAAGATATGTTGCTTTCTGGTACGACTCTGCAAAATCAGTCATGGACTGATGGTACAGTGACGCGTTACAGGACATATGTTGCCGACCGTGAGCAATATAATCGTAAAGCAAATCCCTCCGCGTCGGTCGACGCAGATGTTTATAAGAAGACCCCCATTCACTATGTCGCACAGGGTGATGATCGGGACGAAGGATCCGGAGGAACAATATATCGTTCCGTCATCCAGGCGGGCGGTAACGTCACCGCAAACTTCACCAGTAACATCAGCAACACCAATACCACTGCGAACGCGGGCGGCGTTAGCAACGTTATCTCCACGCCGTCGCTGAACACCCTCAGCAACCAGAGCGTCGGCAGCGGCGTACAAAAACAGGGGCTGAACACGACCGGCACCGTGGCGGTGAACTCGCCGCAGTGGAACGATCAGCTCCAGGGTGCGCTGCAGCAGCTTAACGGCGGCGGCGCGCTGGAAAACGGCGGCGCGTCCGGCACGCCTCTCAGCAACATTGGCACCAGGCAGAAAGGCAACGCGAACCTCGGCCAGCTGGGCGCACTGGCGAACGCCGGGGTCACCACCGCCGATCTCAGAACCGCTCAGGGCGGCGCCGTAGGGCATTATCAGGGCCAGCGCGTCGATACCAGCGCTTACCCGCTGCCGTCGGGCAACAACGGCTATTTCGTCTTCTCCGATAACCCGAAAAGCCCGTACCTGATCAGCATCAACCCGAAACTGAACGGTCTCGGACAGCTTGATCCCGCCCTGTTTGCCGACCTGAACGCAATGCTCGGGGTCAAACCGTCGTCCACGGCGCCACAGGAGACGCGGCTGGCGTTTACCGACGAGAAGCAGTTCCTCGGCTCGTCTTACATGCTCGGCCGTCTCAACCTGAACCCGGATTACGATTACCGCTTCCTCGGTGATGCGGCGTTCGATACCCGTTATGTCTCCAACGTGGTGCTCAACCAGACTGGTAACCGCTACCTGAACGGCATCGGCTCCGATCTGGATCAGATGCGCTATCTGATGGACAACGCCGCGGCGGCGCAGCAGTCGCTGGGCCTGCAGTTTGGCGTCTCGCTGACCGCCGATCAGATTGCCGCGCTCGACCACAGCCTGCTGTGGTGGGAGAAAGCCACCGTCAACGGCGAAACCGTGATGGTGCCGAAACTCTACCTGTCACCGAAGGACGTCACCGTCAATAACGGCAGCGTAATCGCGGGCAACAACGTCACCCTGAAGGGCGGCGACATCACCAACAGCGGCAGCTCGCTGCTGGCGAAAAACAGCCTGACGCTCGACAGCCAGAACAGCATCAGCAACCTCAACAACGGCCTGATGAAAGCGGGCGGCGACCTGAACCTGAGCGCCATCGGCGATATCAATAACATCAGCTCCACCATCAGCGGCAAAACGGTCGCGCTGGAGAGCCTGGACGGCAGCATCAACAACCTGACCCAGGTTGAGCAGATTGATATCAACGCCGGAGGGAAGTACGGCAAGATCGGCCTGAAAGACACCCTGCTGGGCAACACGGCGTCTATTACCGCACAGGATGGCCTGTCGCTTGAGGCGGGGAAAAACATCACCGTTACCGGGGCGAACCTGGCCTCCGGCGGCGATATGCTGCTGAACGCGTGGGGCGATATTGCCGTCAACGCGAATCAGATCAACGACGCATTCAGCTCCAGCCGGGCGAAAACCAGCCGTTCGTCCGTCACGTATCAGGGCAGTAACGTCACCGCGGGCGGCAACCTGCTGGTGAACGCCGGGCACAACCTTGACGTGACCGCCAGCGACCTGAAGGCGGGCGGCAGCGCGGGGCTGAGCGCGGGCAACGATCTCAATCTGAACGCGGCACAGACCAGCGAAAGCAGCCGTAAAGGGAAAAGCGAGTCCCACAGCACCGGGCTCGACCGCACCACGATTTCCGCAGGCGATAACCTGGTGCTGAAGGCCGGGCAGGATATCAACGCTCAGGCCGCCGCACTGGCGGCGGAGAAAAGCGTCGGGCTGCAGGCGGGTCGCGACGTGAATCTGGCGGCGGAAGAGACCACGCAGGGCGATAGCTATAAGTCAGGCAAGAAAACCGTCATCAACGAATCGGTACGCCAGCAGGGAACCGAGATCGCCAGCGGGGCGAATACCCAGATCCTCGCCGGGCGCGATGTCACCACCGAAGCCGCGCAGGTAACGGCGAAGGGCGATATCGGCGTGGCGGCGGGCCGCGACGTCAATCTCAATACCGCAACCGAAAGCGATTATCACTACAAAGAGCAGACCAAAACCAAAAAAGGGTTCCTGAGCAAGAAAACCACACACACGATCGAGGAGAACAGCGCGACGCGTGAATCCGGCTCATTGCTGAGCGGCGATAACGTGCAGGTGGTGGCGGGCAATAACCTGCGGGTGTTCGGATCCGCCGTGGCGGGCGACGGCGACGTGAAGCTTAAGGCGGGCAACAACGTCGATATTGTGGCAGCGACGAACAGCGATACCTCCTGGCGCTTTAAGGAAGAGAAAAAATCCGGCCTGATGGGGTCGGGCGGGATTGGTTTCACCATCGGCAGCAGCAAAAGTACCCAGGATCTCCGTGAGAAAGGCACCACCCAGAGCCAGAGCT
Organism: Enterobacter cloacae complex sp. Mu1197; assembly: GCF_040059225.1. Classification (NCBI taxonomy): domain Bacteria; kingdom Pseudomonadati; phylum Pseudomonadota; class Gammaproteobacteria; order Enterobacterales; family Enterobacteriaceae; genus Enterobacter; species Enterobacter cloacae complex sp. Mu1197. The sequence goes on from NZ_CP157375.1 coordinate 60,276, forward strand.
TCAGTACGGTGGGCTCGACGGGGGGGAGCGTTGATATTGCCGCCGGTAATCAGCTGCATGTCGGCGGCGCGGATCTGGTGGCTGGCAAAAATATGACGCTCACCGGCGACAGCGTGACGATCGAGCCGGGCCACGACAGGCTCACCAGCGATCAAACCTTCAAGCAGAAAAGCAGTGGCCTGACGATTGCCCTCTCCGGCGCAGTGGGTGACGCGGTGAACACTGCGGCCAGCACGGCAATGGCGGTGAAAGACCAGAGCGATGGCCGTCTCGCCGCACTGCAGGCGACCAAAGCGGCACTGTCGGGTGTTCAGGCCGTGCAGGCCAACCGTCTCGCTGAAGCGGCTAACGGCAGCGATCCCACCAACAATGGCGCGTTCGGCGTGATGGCCTCCATTGGCGGACAGTCCTCTAAATCCACCTCACACTCGGAGCAGGACAAAACGACCGGCAGCACGCTGAATGCCGGGGGTAACCTCGCCATCACGGCGACAGGTCAGGGCAACGCTGCCAACAGCGGTGATATTACCGTGGCGGGCAGCCAGCTGAAGGCTGGCAAGGATCTGACGCTCAATGCGGCTCAGGATATCAACCTGACGAGTGCAGCCGACACCAACAAACTGACGGGCAGTAACTCCAGCAAGGGTGGCTCAATCGGGATCGGTATTACCGCCGGTCCGAATGGCGCGGGCATCACCGTCTCTGCCAGCGTAAACGCCGCCAGAGGCAGCGAAAAAGGCAATGGAACCTCCTGGAACGAAACGACGCTGGATGCCGGACAGAACGTCAACCTGACCAGCGGCCGCGATACGGTACTTAAAGGCGCGCAGGTCAACGGCGATAAGGTCACGGCGGATGTCGGGCGCGACCTGACCCTCAGCAGCTTGCAGGATAGCGACAAATACAACAGCAAACAGCAGAGTATGAATGCGGGTGCAAGCTACACCTGGGGAGCGGGCAGCGGTAGCGGCAGCTTTAGCATCAGCCGCGACAAGATGAAGAGCAACTACGACTCGGTCCAGGAGCAGACCGGGATCTTCGCTGGCAAAGGCGGCTTTGATATTAACGTTGGCAACCATACGCAGCTGGACGGTGCGGTGATTGCCAGCCGTGCTGATGCAGACAAAAACCGCCTTGAGACCGGTACGCTGGGCTTTACGGACATCAACAATAAGGCGGAGTATAAGGTTGAACATCAGGGTGTCGGCTTCAGCAGCGGCGCTGGGGTTGCGGGTAATCTGGTTAGCAACATGGCCAGCACAATGCTGGCAGGAATGGGCGGCAGCGGCCATGCTGAAGGGACCACGCAATCAGCGGTAGCCGACGGTGCTATCATTGTTCGCGACCAGACTAACCAGAAGCAGGACGTCAGCACGCTCAGCCGTGACACTGACCATGCCAACGGCAGCATCGACCCGATCTTTAACAAAGAGAAAGAGCAGAAACGCCTGCAAACCGCGCAAATGATTGGCGAGATCGGCAATCAGGTTGCGGACATTGCGCGCACCAACGGCAAGATTGCGGCCACGGAAGCGGCCAATGAGAAGATGAAAACCGCGGGCAGCGATGCGCGTAACGCCGCCATCAGCCAGCTGAAAAAAGACGGTAAAGAGGTTACCGATCAGGCGATTCATGACCAGATGTACCAGACCTTCTATAACGAAGCGTTTAACCAGTCTGGCATGGGAACGGGGCAGAGCACCCAGCGCGCCATCACGGCAGCAACGGCGGCCATTCAGGCGCTGGCAGGTGGTGATATTAAAGCTGCGATTGCGGGCGGTGCCGCGCCGTATATCGCCAATGCCATCGCGAATGCCATCCCGGAGAAGGATCTTAAGGGACGCGTGCTGGCCCATGCGGTTGTCAACGCCGCACTTGCAGCCGCTTCCGGAAGAGATGCGGCGTCGGCCGCAGCCGGTGCGGCGGTGGGTGAGCTGGCTGGTAAGATTGCGGTTGACGGTTTTGGCAAACAGGTCAGTGAACTGAGCGAGGAAGAAAAACAGGCTGTATCTGCGCTGGCGACACTGGCTTCTGGCCTGGCTGGTGGGCTTGTCGGAGACAGCAGCGCGAACGCGGTAGCGGCGGCTCAGGCGGGCAAAACGACGGTTGAGAATAACTATCTGAGCAGCAAGGATATCAAGACGTTCACTGAGCAATATGCCAGGGCTAAAACCGATGCTGAGAAAGAGGCACTCATCGCCGGGCTGAAAAAACTCGATGTTGAGCAGCAGAAACAGGCATTATCGACAGGGATTTCGATAAAAGATCAGAAGGAGGTGCTGGCAGACCTGAAAACACTCGCTGCATCGCCCGACTGTACTGCGAAATGCCAAGAGTTGACTGCTTACTCTATTAGTGAGCTTGAGCCAGTAACTAACAATACGCAATTACATGAAGACAATCTCAAAAAAGGAATACTGGCTAGCGTTATCTATGCTCTGACTATCGAGAAACCAACTTCCGGTAGTTCTGGTTCTGGTTTGTCTTCGCTGACAAAAGAGCAGCAACAGTTGATCAGAAATGCCGAAACGATCACAACAGCTAAAGGAATACAGAACCCTTATCCGAGGGATTTGAATGAGAAAATTTTATGGAATGATGTTAAGGCCAATCCTGCGAAAGGACAACCACTTGATGGAATGAATAACGATCCTCGATTCCCAAGTTCTGCGGGCTTTCAAAAGATGCAAGTTACTCATGAGTTGCCGGATGGTTCTAATATCACAATACATTACCAGTACAACTCGAATACTGGTAAAGCGTATGACATGAAAATAACAACACCACAGGCTAATCCTTTACAGCCGGGGCCATCATTAAGAGACACAAAGTGAAAATAAAAACACAACGTTCCGATACAATGATTGAAGTATTTGCGATGTATTGGATAAAAGACAACCTTTATTTCCTTGGTCACTCCAAAGGCTATAGAGGATTGTTGGCATATAAAGCTAAAGATGTCGAGATCATTGAATCTGATTTATCAGGTGATTTCACTTATTTTGCTAATAGTGGATGTGGTATTTACCATTCAGCACTTATCAAAGAGAAATTGCTTGATGATCTACTTGAAGGCGATGAAATTGCTTATAAACGCTTCTTGGAAATTCTAAAAGAAGAAGGTCGTATAGAGTAATTATTATTTTATCAATTCAATAAATTCCGCCATAAGTGGCGGGATTTTTTTTGCTCCACAATACTATTCGACAATTATTAAATCCATCCCGGTAGATTATTTTACAATGGTCTGCTTCCTGTCTTAAAATTCCCACACACCTCGCAAGATTTTATCTCGCATGATTTTCTTTTTATTTTAATGGGTTGCATAAAATACAGGGTTATGTTTTTAACTCTGAATTAAAATACAGAGTCGTTGGCGACTCTGTATAGACTCTAATCAGAGTCGACTCTACACTCTAACTAGACTCTCCCCTTGTGAGACAAGGCTTAAGGCAGAGTACACTCTGGAGTGTACTCTGATTTTTAAGGGGGTCAGAGTCGCCATTTTTTAGCCGGTGAATCTGGTGCGAATCCCATAAATATTATTGACGACTCTGCGAAAAATACGAATAATATTAATATAAATAACTCGAAAAAATCCTTTAAATAAAAAACATTAACAACAAAAGACTAGTGCATTCAAACTGCAACGGTAATGCCATGGTCTGGGAAATAGTTACAGTGAAAAAAGTCAGGCACGATAGCCGGGCAATACAGCCAGAGTTGATGTCCGTAGAGGCCTCTCCCGCCTTATCTCACCTGTACTCGTATAATCCCGCTAAATCCCTGAAGAGAAGCTCAAAACGACATAACCCATAAAGTAAACATGGGTTATGATGCTGTCTGCCCAAAAGGCTGATGGGGTTGTTACTGGGCCTGGTGATCTTCACCGGGGCGGTAGTGTGTTCGTTCTCAATAGCCGTGTCGGAGCGAGTTGTTGTTGAGAATAACACGCTGGGTGTTGCACCTCCGGTTCCGGTGCCTGTTCCCGGGGTTCCGGTAAGCCCGGGAGATCAGGTCACCAAAAACGCCAATGACAAAATAGCGTCAGCTGTGGATGATCTGTTTGATGCAGTTGATAAAGCCACTCAGTGTAGCTTTGGGCGTGCATGTTCTTCGGATGATTCAAATCAGGAATCGAAACCCAACGTTGCCGGTAACATGACGGATGAGGAGAAGGCTGAATATGGCGGGGCTGGTTCAGGCTCTCCGACTCCACCAGAAAATGATCATGAAAAACAAGAAAGTAAGCCTGTTAATAAACTCAATCAAAAGCAAGAAAGTGCTATCAAGAAGATCGATAACACTATAAAAAATGCTTTAAAAGATCATGATATCACAGGAACGCTTAAGGATATGGATGGTAACCCTGTGCCTAAGGAAAGCGGTGGATATTGGGATCACATGCAGGAAATGCAAAATACCCTCAGGGGCTTAAGGAATCATGCAGACACATTGAAAAATGTTAATAATCCTGAAGCTCAAGCGGCATATGGTCGCGCAACAGATGCGATCAATAAAATTGAATCTGCCTTGAAAGGACATGGGATATGATAACTTTCCGTAAGTTGATGGGAAAAATAAATTCAAAACCAAACTCTGTTCAGAAATCATCGCTTGAACAATGGTTTGAACGTGTCATTGATATACCAATAGAAGAGCTGTCCGTAGAAGATCTTTGTCGTGCTATTCGTCAGGATCTCTTTATCGACCAGCTAATGCCAAGAGTATTAAAAGTATTGGAGGAAGAACCATTGGCGGGGGAATATTACGATGGTGAACTCATTGCAGCTCTGGCAACAGTAAAAGTAGAGGATCTAAAAAGTCATATGGACTGTTTTGAACAGGCTAAGATGATTATAAATAAAATAAACACTTCAGATATTGATAATGAATTAAGAAAGGATATATTGAAAATCAATAATATAGGTACGTGAGAAAAAGAAGCTTGCTCTCGCAAGGTAGTAGTGTGAACGTGTTCAGGTAAAGAAGGTGCGTCGGGGCAAAATACGCAAGTGAGAAGGCTGAGGCCGAGATATATCAGCTTCTGTCTGAACTGAAAAATCTGGACGCAGATGAGAAAAAACAATCGTTTAGTGGATGTTGGTTAGTATAAAATAGGACCCTAAGCAGGATTGAAGAAAGTTTTTTACAGTATTTGCTGAGCCATTTCTCTCAAAACTTAACGGCTCTAACAGTCCCGACCTCATATCCTGGCCCTTCAAAAAGGACTAATCAAATGATTTATCTGCTGTTAGGAATTGCGCTGTTCGCATTTTTCGTCGGAACTGTCGTGTTTGTCCGTTTTAGTAAAGTGACGGGAAGAAGCGTTCAGTCACCTCTAACCACGATGTTTTTCTTTGATGCGCTCTTTTTTGGTCTGGGTAGTAAGCGAGACATGAACATTGCAGCATCTTCATTTATCGTCTTTCTAGTCAGTATCTGGGGATTAACTTATTTAAAATTAAGCACTCATTTTTTGGGAAGTCGCGAAAGTTATTTTGGTTTTGCGATCGCCGGAATTTTATTTCTGATTATGCATTGCCGCTATTGTGCAAAAAATGTCGTTATCAAAAATGATGGCCTGGCCCCCATGAGAGAGTTGATTAATATCCGGCGATCCGGCCTTACCAGCCCCTTTATATGGTTAAGCAGGGCCGGATATCTGGGGTTCTTTATTGGCATACTTCACTGAAGCGAGATGCGAAAAAACAGCCTCCGTGCCCATTGAGACTACCCCAGCCTCTCCACCCGCGTCTCCCCTTCCGTCATCGACAGCTGATACAGCGAAAACGTTCGCTGCTTCTCAATCAACTGCGCCAGCTCCGGCGAGTGGCTGGTGAGCCAGATCTGCGAGTAGCGGCTGGCCTCGGCGATTAAGCTCGCCAGGGCGGGCAGCATCTGCGGGTGCAGGCTGTTTTCCGGTTCGTTCAACGCGATAAACGCCGGTGGGCGCGGGCTTAACAGCGCTACCGCCAGGCACAGGAAGCGCAGGGTGCCGTCGGAGAACTCCGCCGGTTCAAGCGGTCTGCTCAGCCCCTCGCGCTGCATCATCATGCGAAAACGTCCGCCGGTGTTGTCGCTGTAAAACACGCAGCCGGGGAAGGCCTGGTCAAGGATGCGCATCAGCAGCAGCTCGTCGCCAATCTCGACGATGGTCTGAAACGCGGCCGCCAGGTTAGCGCCGTCGCTGGCCAGCACCGGGGAGCGGAAACCGACCTGCGGGGCCCGCATCGCCGAGCCGATTGATACAGAAAACTCATGATAAAAGCGCCAGTTACGCAGGGACTCGCGCATCTGCGACACTTCCGGGTAAAGGTGTGGTTCGCCGAGCTGTCCGAATACCGATTCGTTCTCGTACAGCGTGCCGCTGTGGGTTACCTTCTCGTGATGCACGTTGTTCAGAAACACCGCCTGGTTCTTACGCTTCATCAGCTGTGACGAAGGTCGACGGTGCTGGCCGCTCAGCCAGATGGACTCCTCTTTGATCACCGGGTCGAGCTGAAACTGCGAGGGATAGGGCAGCTTCTCCACAAACCCGACCTGCAGCTCGTATTCGTAGCTCTCTGTTTCCACCGCGAGGTTCATTCGCCGCAGCTGGTCGCTACGGGTTTTGCCTGCCCAGAACACCTTCAGAATGCCGCCCTCGTTCGCCAGCGCCTGGGAAAACTGCCCCTGGGCGGCGCTGTGCATCAGGTGTATCGCCTTGTAGATATTTGATTTTCCAGTGCCGTTCGGCCCGAAGACGATATTGAGCTGCTCCAGCTCCAGCGACATCTCGCGGATGGATCGATAGTTTTGAATGTGCAGGGTGTGGATCACAGGCAGGCCCCTTTCGCAGAATAAGCCTGTATATAATCACAGTCTTTGAGATGAAATGCAAAAAAGAGACGACAGTGAGGATGTCGTCTAAACGGGGTACTGCTTTGGGCCTCTACGGGTCAATGGGGCCTTCGCATTTTTATGATCACTTGACTGCCAGACGCAGACCCAAATCATCAGGATAGGGATCAAAGTAGTTTTGCGTCATCAGATACCGGTCGGGGTATTCGGCCAGGTAGTGCTTCAGCAGCGTGATCGGGGCGAGGATAGGCAACTGTCCGTTGCGATAGTGCAGGATCACGTCGCGCAGCTCGCCGCGCTGGCGGGTGTTAAGCTGGTTACGAAAATACCCCTGAATATGCATCAGCACGTTGGTGTGATTCTTACGCGAAGCGGGTTTTTTCAGGATGGTCATCAGCTTTTCCCGGTACGCCACGAAGAAAGCGTCCAGGTCTTCCCACTCGTGCAGCGAGGCAACGAACGGGCCGATTTCACGGTAACCCGCCTGATGGTGCGCCAGCAGCTGGAGTTTGTAACGGCTGTGGAAGTCCAGCAGCGCGCGGCGCGTGAGGCCATTTTTACGCAGCGTGTTCAGTTCGTGCAGGGCAAAAACACGTTCGACAAAGTTTTCCCGCAGCACCGGATCGTGCAGACGCCCATCCTCTTCCACGGGCAGCCACGGCCAGGTTTCAAGGAGGGCGGCGGTGAACAGCCCGACCCCCTCCTTGCGGCCCCGGTTGCCGTTTTCATCATACAGACGCACGCGTTCCATGCCGCAGCTTGGGGATTTAGCGCAGACGATAAAACCGGCGAGATCGCCGATTTTCGGCAAAAAATCTGCTGTAAAGTCCGCCATTTTCTGCGTAACATCTTCGTGAGGCGCATGGCTAAAACGCATCTGCGTTTCACCGTGTTCCGTCACGATCAGACGCAGCGCCGGGCGAGGGGTCGGCAGGCCGATGGCCATTTCCGGACAGACGGGCCTGAAATTCACCCACTGGGCCAGCTCATCCATGACGAAGCCCATACGCTTGTGTCCGCCGTCAAAGCGAACGGCGGATCCGGTCAAACATCCGCTAATACCCAGCACTGGTTTCGTCGTCATGGTGTCGTCCTCCCGTTCATATAATTAAAACTTACACAACATGACTAATTTGTCCAAGTATTCGCGGAACTATTTTTTTTATTCCTTTAGAATCAATGCGTCTTAGCTGCCCTTGTAAGTCGAGTAACCGTACTGGCTCAGCAGAAGCGGGATGTGCAGCTTCTCGTTGGTGCGGGTCACGGTAAACAGCACCGGAATCTCCGGGAAGAAGGAGTCGAGCTTTTTGCCGTGGAAGTACTCTGCGGTTTTGAAGGTCACTTTATACACGCCAGGCTGCATGTCCTGGTCCTGCGGATAGAGCGATTTGATGCGTCCATCCTGGTCAGTTTTACCGCTGGCGATCGGGGTCCATTTGTCCTGCTGCTGCTTTTCCAGCGTGACGGTGACGCCCGGTGGAGGCGTGCCGGTTTGCTGGTCGAGGATGTGTACGCTCAGGGTGCCAGCAGGAGCGGCGCTAAAGGCGGCAGGGGTAAAGGCCATCGCGGCCAGCATCAGCAGAGGGGTAGTTTTTTTCATGGTGTTTTCCTGTGGAGTTATTCGTCACAGGAAAACGTTAGCATCTGCGGCGCGGGAAAATATTCAACTTTTCGTGAAGATTCCCGCAGGAGAAAATGATCAGAGGATAATCACTTCAAGCGATACCTGCTGCTGCCACTGCTCCACCTGCTTTTTCCGCGCCGCGGTGAGCTTGCCGCTGGTGACCAGAAGCCATTTGCGCTCCGGGAAAATTTCCGGGGCCAGCGCGGCCGGAGGCGAGGGCAAAATGTCGATTCGGTGTCCCTGTCCGGTGCGCGTTAAGGCTTCGAGCCAGATCTCGCAGGCGTCGTTCAGGTGCCAGCCGCTGAGCAGAATATTATCGCCCGGCGCTTTTTTATCACCCTCGAGACAAAACGAGGTGTAGGCGATGATGATGCCGTCGAGGATTGCGCGCAGGGTCATGGCGGCGGCCACGTTGGCGGATACTTGGCTGCGCAGCGGGCGCAGCACGTTCGCGACCAGTTCGGGTCTTGGGTACTCGCGTCCGGCGTCGTAAATCATCTGGCGCAGGGACTCGACTTTGCCGTCCTGCAGGCGTTGCAGCATGTTCTGCTGCAGGGTTTGCCAGTTGTTAGTCCGGCCCGGCGTCGGGCGTTCCAGCAGCGGCTTGACCTGGCCGATCGGGACGCCTTTTTTTACCCAGTCGAGGATTTTGAGCGCCTGCTGGACGTCCTCATCGCTGTACTGGCGATGGCCGCCTTCCGTGCGCTGTGGCTTGAGTAAACCATAGCGACGCTGCCACGCCCGCAGGGTGGTGGCGGTGATGCCGCTGAGTCTGGCGAATTCGCCGATGGAGTAAGCCATGTCCGTGTCCAGAGTGGAGGAATACTCTCAATATACTACGAATTTTCCCGAACGGGATGAAGCGCCGAAACGGTGCACTACACTTAACATCCAACCGTGCAAATGAAAGGAATTCTCATGAAGCTATGGCCTGTTGTGACCGGTGTTGCGATTGCTTTGACGCTGGTCGCCTGTAAATCCCCCACGCCGCCGAAAGGCGTGCAGCCTATTACCAACTTCGAAGCCAGCCGCTATCTCGGCAAATGGTACGAAGTCGCCCGTCTGGAAAACCGCTTCGAACGCGGGCTGGAGCAGGTGACGGCAACCTACGGCAAGCGCAGCGACGGCGGTATTAGCGTGCTCAACCGGGGCTACGATCCGGTGAAGAACAAGTGGAACGAGAGCGAGGGGAAAGCGTACTTTACCGGCGAACCGACCACGGCCGCGCTGAAGGTCTCCTTCTTCGGCCCGTTCTACGGCGGCTATAACGTGATCAGACTGGATGACAAGTACCAGTACGCGCTGGTCAGCGGCCCGAACCGCGATTACCTGTGGATCCTGTCGCGCACGCCGACCATCCCGGATGCGGTGAAGCAGGACTACCTCAATACCGCGCGCAGCCTGGGCTTCCGGGTTGACCAGCTGGTGTGGGTGAAGCAATAAAAATCGTGCTTTCTTCCTGGGGCATTACTGGCTGGCCTGGATAGACTTCCGTTAAAAGCCTAACGGGGAGAAGACGACATGAACTGGCAGCCTTTTCGCGGCGATGCGCCGGAAAATATGACGATTTTCAGCGCGTCATTTCCCGACGTCAGCGACCAGTGGCCGATGAAAGACGATGCTGCCCGTGAGATCGCCTCCCTTGACCGCGCCCTGAAAGCCGAGCCAGCGCTCCGGCCGCCGCGGGTGGAATACGACGAAGGCGGGCAGGCCGTGCTTGTCCCCCAGAACCGCTATTCCGAACAGGCCTTCCGTAACCGCCCGGCCCTCACCGCGTGGCGCACCCGGCTGGTCCCCTCCGCGCTGGCGCTGTTTGTGGTGCAAAACCCGCTGGAAGACCGCCTGCCCGACGGAACAAAAATGGACAGCGACAGCCGCCTGTGGTTTATCCACGCAAATGATGCCATCGGCGTGCGTTCCCGCGCCCGGGTGCTGGCCGCGCTGGTGGATAAGTACATTCACAATGAGAGCGAGAACAACTGGGTCAGCCTCGCGAGCGGCGCTGCTATCCCCGTGCTGGAGGCGCTGCGTGAAGCAAAGCTTGATGGCCAGCAGGTCTATCTCACGCTGGTGGACAAAGACCCCGTAGCGCTGAGCTGGGCGGAAACCATGGCGGCGCAGGAAGGCATTGTGGTGGGCGAACAGCTGACGCTGCTCAGGCGCAACCTGCTCCATACGCTGGTGCGTAACGAGGACCTGCTGCTGGAGCTGGGCGAGCATCAGGCCGAACTGGTCGACGCGCTGGGGATATTTGAATACTTCAACGATACCGATGCGGTGATTTTCCTCCAGCGCGCGCTGCGGCTGGTCAAGCCCGGCGGGGCGGTGATTGTGTCGAACATGCTGACCAGCAGCCCGCACATTGACTTTGTACTGCGCGGTATTGGCTGGGAGGATATTCACCCAAGGACGCTGCAGCAGCTGCAGGACATTCACCTCGCGGCGGGCGTGCCGGTGGAAAACGTCACCGTGGTGGTGCCGAAGGACGGGGTGTATGCGGTGATGGAGATTAGGGTTTAGCTCGATCTGTTCCCTCTCCCTGAGGAGTGTACGGTCCGGGGTGAGGGGGAACAGACCGCAAAGCGTGGCTTGAAATAGTTGGGTTTTCCAATCATGATCCCCCCATGAAAATAGAAACTGCACTCCCCACACACTTCGAACGTCTGGTCGCGATCTGGGAATCCTCTGTTCGCGCCACCCATCACTTTTTACAGGAAAGCGATATTGCGGCGCTGCGCCCGCTACTGCTCAACGCCTATCTGCCAAACCTTAAAGTCGTGATCGCTCGCGATGACGCAGGCGTTATTCACGGCTTTTTAGGCGTGGATGAAAACCGCATTGAAATGCTGTTTGTTGACGATGCGAGCCGGGGGAAAGGCGTCGGGAAATTGCTGCTGCAACACGCCATCGCAGTGTTCGGCGCGAACGAAGTGGATGTGAATGAGCAGAACCCGCAGGGTGTGGGATTTTATCGCCATATGGGGTTTGAGCAGGTCGGGCGCTCGGAACAGGACGGGCAGGGGAATCCGTTTCCGTTGCTGCATATGCGGTTGGGTGGGCAGGTTTAACGCCCTCTCCCTCTGGAGAGGGAGTCTGCAAGCTAGTTACTGGTAATTTGCCCGATGATTACGCCAAGCATTTTTTCGCCATCGAAGGAATAAGAGACCGTATTACTCTGGATGAATCCATCCTGCACTGGTGTCTCATGATAAAAGAGCATCGCTTTCTTTTTGGCGATCTCCTTATTACCGAACAGTTTAACTAAATTCCCGTGAGTAGCATTCAACAACGGAACATTAGCGACTGAGACTTTGACAGGTTCCGTTGTTTTTGCACACTCTTTATGAATCCCATCCCTGGCTATGGCTAGTGCCGTTAACAATCCTGCACCCATTTCGTTATCCGAGATGAACCAGTAATTCGTGCCATCGTCGTCATGGAGGCAGATCCAGCGCGCGGAACTGTCTTTGTTAACGGGGGAACTGGTGATATCTGACAGGTGAGTAGCCTCCATTTGTAGGGTTTTATTGCCTATAATGATGGTTGGGAAAAGGGGTACTGTCGTTGAATTTTCCGTCAGTGAGTCGTCTTCATCGTAATACTGGGACGCGAAGCCACTCATTTCGGTTGCTGAGACGTGCGCACTGGCTGCTATGAGTAATGGCAAGAAAAAAAATAAATACTTCATTTGACAATCAATACCGTATCGTTGCTTTTCCATATACTCCTTCTGGCACTCAGAGGTGCAATGATGCAGCCCTCTGAAGAGTCGTCAGGGTGCAAACTGCTTTTACCATGAATTTTAAATGAGTCTCTACCGCACATATCATTTGTAGAGTAGGGTGTGAGGCTAAGAGTGTATTTTCCAGTATGAGCAGAATTATGGGGGGACCCAATAGTGTAGGTACCCCTCGGCAAAGGTCCGCTGTTTTTTACACATTCTTGTGACGGATCGTTTTTGTAACCACTTGCACCTGCATAATCTGCATCAAATTGGTAAATACCATCCAGATAAAATTTATGCTCTTTTACATCATATTCCCAGGACATACTTTCTCCTTAAGCGCGTTCTTTCCAGGTATCAGAGTGAATGATGTTTCCATCAATATAGTGCCATGTGATTTTTTCATATGTCAGATCTACATATTCATGGTGTGTATTGTGTTCGTTTTGCGGATGTTTAATATCAAACATGACAGGTTCGATTTGAACAACTCTTGCGTTTTCTAAAGTTGTCTTGAAGTAAGCCTCTTCAAGCCCGTTATAGTTTATCCTGTAAAATATGAATTCTGCTTTTTTTAGCGTTTGCCCAGTGCACAAGGCTTTGTATAGATAAGAGGATGATGAATCAATCTCTTTCATGAATGCATAGGTACTACAAATGCGTTTCGCTGTGATTTTTCCGGAGAGTTTATCTATCGGTTGTTCTATAGAGTGCATAAACTCAACCACTTCTATTGAACCTTCGCGATCTTTTATATCGACAGATCCATTAATCCTCCGGCCTGAATCATCCTCGAGCCATAAGTAAACAGGTATAGCCATCTCAATCTCCTTTTATAGACTGAGGGAAGCTACTCTTCATTAATAGTTTAAATTGTGACGTACATTTCAAAACAGTAATGCTAAGGAATTTTGGTTGGTTTAAAAGAGAGTTGTTGTTGCGAGATATGGGTAGTATCAATTGATGTTTAAAGTTTATAAGGTTGATTTATGGCTGTTCTTTCATCGTAAGAATAGTGAATACTAAAAGATAGTATCAAATATTGAAATGATGAATATCATTAAATAATGAACCTATACCGGTATTAGCGCTTAGCCTGCTTATCCCATTTTAATAAGCCGATGATATCTTTCTCACCTTCGGCTTCTTTCAGCAGGCGCTGCTTTTTTTCATACTCAACGTATTCTGAGCTCGCCTTTTCATCAGCTGCTTTCTTGCTGATCTTGCCTGCTCCTTCTAAAACGTCCCGGTCATTAAATTGCAGGAACTGATCGAGTTTGGTTTGCCAGTCTCGTAAAAATATCTGCTTGCGGCGTTTGGCCTGATCTTCGGTAAACTCGAGCCACATATTAACGACGCGATTAAGCTCGCTCACCTCATCCTGAGAGAGATAATTTTTTGCAGTGGTGACATCGCTTTTACGGACTTCTTCGCCTTTATAGCTGGTCATCCCCATATGCGATTGAGTGGCTTCGAAACGCTGGTGAATCAACTCAGTAGCAGTGTGGCCCGTGCAGGCAAAATGCAGTTTTCTGGAAGAATTCCGTCGTCTCTTTGAACGACGACTGATAGTCAGCGGCTAATGAGAAATCTCCCTTGCGCGGAGCGGACGCGATAGCCGATGGCAAGAATGACGGGCAGGCTAAAATATTGAACGTTATATGCTTTACCATCGCTGGCAGTTGTTCGGTAAAACCGTACAACTGAATTTTCGACCAGCTCACCCTCATCAAAAATGTTCTTGATATGCCCACTGATCGTTGCTTTGGCTTTGCCGTACAACTCACAGATCGTGGCCTGTGAGAGCCGCAACGTATCGCTTTCGAAGCGGCATTCAATTCGAACTTTTCCATCCTTGCTGGCAAACATGACGAACTCACCGGCTGGTGAATTAATTAATTCTTCATATCTCATCCTGCAACCTCTGCTCCTGCTCGTTATACGCCACCAGAACGATGCATCCTTTTCTCACCTTTACTGTTACCTGCTGTCTGGTATCAAACCCCGCCGCGTGTAGCCACTTGCCGGAAAGGATGCTTTTCGGCGTGCATTTGTCGAAAACATTCGGGCGGTATCCCACAATTAACGAACACTTGGTTCTGGATTGGTCGGTGTCTGGGCTGAATGCGAATCAGCCATAATCAACTAAATGATAGTTGGTGAGGTTAGTTTTTGACGTTTTAGAAACTCATTACTAGGCCGTTTCGATTTCAGTAGTCACAACAATAATGGCGTGGTATAAAAATAGTATAATTCGATTCTAGTAAATCGTAAAAATTGAACCTTGAAATGATTTTTTATTAAGGAGTAGTATCAAAAATTAGAAAGTCATCCTATAGGAAACATATATAGGATAGGAGTTGAAACCTAATCTTGATATTAATCACACATACTTAACAGCAATTTAATAAATTTCACAATGGAAGAATTTATATGATTGTAGGACTTTTTTTAAGAAATTTTAAAATTTATAAAAACATGAATTTTATCCCATTTGTCACATCTGAAAAAGATAGGATGTCTATTTTTGCTGGTGATAACGGAGCCGGTAAATCAACTATACTAGAAAGTATTCATTGTTTGATGAATAACATAGATAGTAAGGAGTGGGCTTATACAGTAGGCCAAAAGAAAGATAGTGCACATATTTTCCCTTTATTTTTGATAAAAAAATCAAATTGGGATGATGATGATCCTCAAATGGCAAGAATTTCCCACTATTTTTGGGAGCATCATTTTAATGAGATGCCAGCGAATGAAGTCACAAAAAGTTTCATAAAATATAGAAACAAGCTAAAGGAATGGTATCACCCAAGCGATTATTATCTTATAGCGATAGGCAAAGATTATGAAGGTAATATACTGCTTACTACGACTTTCCATAATAAAATTAGTAATGCAACAAAAAAAGATGGTGTATCTAAAGATAAAATAATAAGTATATTTAAAAGGATTTTAGAAAGATATCGTTACATATATCTTCCTGTTGAAAACAAGATAAGTGATGTACTTTCTTTGCAGGCGCAGGAGATGCAAGGAATGATGGATAAAACCGTGTCAGATGAGATTAGGCAATTACTTTCATCTAAAGATCATTCATTACCCTCAAAAGAAAACTCAATTCTTAAGCCAGGGAGGCCTCGCAAGAAACCATTAAAATATAGCGTTATAGACTTAATTAATCAGAAGTTAGAATCCTACATTGAAAGTTTAAATAAAAAAATACCTGAAGGTTATAAATTCGAATATAAAGGAGCAATTAAAAGACCTATAAAACCTACAGATATACTTGACTCAATTTTCGTTAAATATTTCTCACTTAGACCTTTATCAAAAAACTCTAAAAGTATCAACAACTTAAGTTCTGGTGAGCAACGCTTGGCTTTAATTGATATTGCAACAACCTTATTATCAACCAAGGAGGAAAAAGAAAAAGAAGTAATATTGGCGATTGATGAGCCTGAAGTTTCTCTGGAATCTGCACATCGTTTTGAGCAGTTTTGTAGCTTGATCGAATTATCTGAAAAATATGGTCGACAAATATTTGTAACAACACATTGGTATGGTTTGGTCTTGAGACCTATTGAGGGTTCATTACATTTTGTTTGTAAGAGTGAAAATTTAAAAATAGAAAGTTTTCCATTAAATAATCTTCAAGAAAGTAGACGTGCTTTCCCAAATTCTATAGAAATTAGAAGCTACTTTGATTTGATGGCGTCCATGCTGACTCTTCTTAAGAAGAAAAGTTATAACTGGATATTTTGTGAGGGAACAGAGGATTACTTATATCTCAAGCGATATTTAGAAAATAGAGTTAATAATTTATATATATTACCATTTAATGGGTGTGGAAATATTAAAAAAATATTTGATTTCCTTCAGGTTCCATTTTCTGACTCACAAGAAAACAAAGAAATCAAAGGCAAAGTTATGTGCCTCATTGATACAGACGATAAGAATGTAATTCGTATTGACGGCTATAAGAAGAGTAATTATAAAAATAAACTCGGCTTTTTTAGGTTAAGTTTAAATAATGACGAAAGTGGTCTAATTTCAATTGCGTCTACTATGGGGATTAATACTGAAATTGAAGATTTACTTGATCCTAAAATTTTTTGGGACGTGCTTCACAAAATTAAAGAGCAAGATGAAATTCTACATGAGTTTTTAAGTTTTTACAAATTAAATGAAGAGATGGATTTTGTTAATCTAAGCGGTGGTGTTGCTTTTTTAAAACCAACATCAATTGAGGGGTATGAAAAGAAAGAAGAATTTTATGAATATTTAACTTCTCAAAGAATGAAATCATTAATATCAAACATGTATGTTAAAGATCTAAATAATTTGAGGGTAAGAAAGTGCGATAAATGGCTCACAGATATAATCGATTTCTTCGAGAATGGAGATGAACAAAACATAATGGAATAAATGGACATTTTTGGCGGAAGATCACAGGAGTCGAACCTGCCCGGGAACGCTGGCGTCCCCAACTGGATTTGAAGTCCAGCCACCTCACCGGAGATGACGATCTTCCGCGCCTGCATTGCTACATGGAGGCGGGGCGCATTATAGCTACTTTCAGGCATTTACCACATACCCCACACCACTTTTTTCATCTCTCTTTTGACCTGTACCCCCCTGTTTCAGTTAATTCCTAAGAAAATCCTCATGTTAGCCCTTCGTGCTCCCCAATATTTACCGCGATCACAAAAAACAAGAAACGTAATCTGCTAACCAGAAAACGCAATACCCGCTCAAGAAACAATGGTTTAAAAACACTGTAACCGGTCTCAGCGCCCCCTATAGCGTGAAGGATAAAAAAAGATGAGCGAAGTATTGTCAGTAAAAGAGAAGATTGGCTACGGCATGGGAGACGCCGCCAGCCACATCATTTTTGATAACGTCATGTTGTACATGATGTTTTTCTATACCGATATTTTCGGCATTCCCGCCGGATTTGTCGGCACCATGTTCCTGCTGGCGCGCGCGCTGGATGCGATCTCCGACCCGTGCATGGGGCTGATTGCCGACCGCACCCGCAGCCGCTGGGGCAAGTTCCGACCGTGGATTTTGTTCGGCGCGATCCCGTTCGGCATCGTCTGCGTGCTGGCCTACACCACGCCGGACCTTAGCCTCAACGGCAAAATGGTTTATGCCGCCGTGACCTACACGCTGCTGACCCTGCTCTATACCGTGGTTAATATTCCTTACTGCGCGCTGGGCGGCGTGATCACCAGTGACCCGACGCAGCGTATCTCCCTTCAGTCCTGGCGCTTTGTGCTGGCGACCGCGGGCGGCATGCTCTCCACGGTGCTAATGATGCCGCTGGTGAAGCTGATTGGCGGCGACGATAAGGCGTTCGGCTTCCAGGGCGGCATCGCCGTGCTGTCGGTGGTCGCGTTCCTGATGCTGGCGTTCTGCTTCTTCACCACCAAAGAGCGCATCCAGGTGCCACCGAGCACCACCTCCATGCGCGAAGACCTGCGCGATATCTGGCAAAACGACCAGTGGCGCATCGTGGGCGTGCTCACCATCCTCAACATCCTTGCCGTCTGCGTGCGCGGCGGCGCGATGATGTACTACTGCACCTGGATCATGGGCTCGCCGGAAGTGTTCGTCGCGTTCCTCACCACCTACTGCGTCGGCAACCTGATTGGCTCCGCGCTGGCGAAACCGCTCACCGACTGGAAGTGCAAGGTCAGCATCTTCTGGTGGACCAACGCCGCGCTGGCGGTGGTCAGCGTGGCGATGTTCTTCGTCCCGATGCATGCCACCGTGGTGATGTTCGCCTTTATCTTCGTCATTGGCGTGCTGCACCAGCTGGTGACGCCGATCCAGTGGGTAATGATGTCCGATACCGTCGACTACGGTGAATGGACCAACGGCAAGCGCCTGACCGGCATCAGCTTTGCAGGCACGCTGTTCGTGCTGAAGCTGGGTCTGGCGCTGGGTGGGGCGATGATCGGCTGGATGCTGGCAGGCGGCGGCTACGACGCGGCGGCCAAAACCCAGAACAGCGCGACCATCAGCATCATTATCGGCCTGTTTACCCTGGCCCCGGCGGTCTGCTATGTGCTGAGCGCCATCATCGCCAAACGCTACTACACGCTGAAAACCCCCTTCCTGACCAAAATCCTGGGCGAACTGGCACAGGGCGCACGCCGCAATCAGCAGGAATTTGAAAACCTGCCGGTCAGCAAAGAATTACAGAACTAAGAGGACGAGAGTATGAAAATCAGTGATGGAAACTGGCTTATTCAACCAGGCCTGAATGTGACCTATCCGGTTCAGGTGTTCGACGTGGAGCAGCAGGGTAATGACCTGGTGGTGTATGTGGCGCCGCGCGACGTGCGCGAACGCACCTGGCAACTCGACACGTTGATGTTCACGGTGCGCCTGTTTGCCCCGCAGGAAGGGATTGTCGGGGTGCGCATCGAGCATTTCCAGGGCGCGCTGAACAACGGTCCACATTATCCGCTGAACGTCCTGAAAGACGTGAAGGTTGAGATCGAAAACAACGCCGAATTTGCCGAGCTGAAAAGCGGCAGCGTCAGCGTGCGCGTCACCAAAGGCGAGTTCTGGGCGCTGGACTTCCTGCGCAACGGCCAGCGTATTACCGGCAGCCAGCTGAAAAATAACGGCTACGTGCAGGACAGCAATACCCACCGCAATTACGTTTTTGAGCGTCTGGATCTGGGCGTGGGGGAAACGGTCTATGGTCTGGGCGAGCGCTTCACCGCGCTGGTGCGCAACGGCCAGACGGTCGAGACCTGGAACCGCGACGGCGGCACCAGCACCGAGCAGTCCTATAAAAATATCCCGTTCTACCTGACCAACCGCGGCTACGGCGTGCTGGTGAATCATCCTGAAAACGTCTCGTTTGAGGTCGGCTCCGAGAAGGTCTCTAAGGTGCAGTTCAGTGTGGAAGGGGAATATCTTGAGTACTTCGTGATCGACGGCCCGACGCCGAAAGAGGTGCTGAACCGCTATACGCAGTTCACCGGGCGTCCGGCGCTGCCGCCTGCCTGGTCGTTCGGCCTGTGGCTCACCACCTCGTTCACCACCAATTACGACGAAGCGACGGTGAACATCTTTATCGACGGTATGGCCGAGCGCGACCTGCCGCTGCACGTCTTTCACTTCGACTGCTTCTGGATGAAGGCCTTCCAGTGGTGTGACTTCGAGTGGGATCCGGTGACCTTCCCGGACCCTGAAGGAATGATCCACCGCCTGAAGGAGAAAGGGCTGAAGGTCTGCGTGTGGATTAACCCGTACATTGGCCAGAAGTCGCCGATCTTCCAGGAGCTGAAAGCGAAGGGCTACCTGCTCAAGCGCCCTGACGGCTCCCTGTGGCAGTGGGACAAATGGCAGCCGGGGCTGGCGATTTACGACTTCACCAACCCGGACGCGTGCCGGTGGTATGCAGACAAGCTGAAAGGCCTGGTGGATATCGGCGTCGACTGCTTCAAGACCGACTTCGGCGAGCGTATCCCGACGGACGTGCAGTGGTTCGACGGGTCCGATCCGCAGAAGATGCACAACCATTACGCCTACATCTATAACGAACTGGTGTGGAACGTGCTGAAAGATACGGTGGGGGAAGAAGAGGCGGTGCTGTTTGCTCGCTCGGCGTCAGTGGGTGCGCAGCAGTTCCCGGTGCACTGGGGCGGCGACTGCTACGCCAACTACGAATCAATGGCGGAAAGCCTGCGCGGCGGGCTGTCGATTGGCCTGTCCGGCTTCGGTTTCTGGAGCCACGATATCGGCGGGTTCGAAAACACCGCCCCGGCGCACGTCTACAAGCGCTGGTGCGCGTTCGGGCTGTTCTCCAGCCACAGCCGCCTGCACGGCAGCAAATCCTACCGCGTGCCGTGGGCGTACGATGACGAGTCCTGCGACGTGGTGCGCCACTTCACGCAGCTCAAGTGCCAGCTGATGCCGTATCTGTACCGTCAGGCGACGCTGGCGCGCGAGTTCGGCACGCCGATGCTGCGGGCGATGATGCTGGAGTTCCCGGACGATCCGGCGTGCGATTACCTCGACCGTCAGTACATGCTGGGGGATGCCCTGATGGTCGCTCCGGTGTTCGCCGAGGCGGGGGACGTGCAGTTCTACCTGCCGGAAGGCCGCTGGACGCACCTGTGGCACAACGACGAAATCCAGGGCAGCCGCTGGCATAAGCAGCAGCACGATTTCATGAGCCTGCCGGTCTACGTGCGCGACAACACGCTGCTGGCGCTGGGCAATAATAACCAGAAGCCCGACTACGCGTGGCACGAGGGGACGGCCTTCCAGCTGTTTAACCTGGATGATGGCGCAACGGCAGTGAGCGAAGTGCCTTCGGCGAACGGCGCGGTGGCGTTTACGCTGAAGGCATCGCGTCAGGGCGACATCGTGACCTTTACCGGCACGGGAGACGCGCAAAACTGGTCGGTGTGTTTGCGCAACGTGCAGACGGTGAGCGGCGTGAAGGGCGGTTCGCAGGCGGGCAGCGAGTGGGGCGTGGTGGTGAAAGCCGAAGGGGACGAGGTGGTGGTTCAGCTCTGAGGTGGAAAATGCCCGGTGGCGCTTCGCTTACCGGGCCTACAATCCCATGTAGGCCGGGTAAGGCGTAGCCGCCACCCGGCTTGTTTATTGCACAGGCGTTGAAACCTCGCCGCCCGTCATCGTCTGCTCTACCTGCTGCTTATCCATATTCACCGCGCTCAGCTTCCCATTCACCGTTGGCTTCAGCGGCGCACTGGCCTGCACGCTGCCGCTGGCGGTGAGCTGAATATTACCGTCGCCTGCAATCGGCAGCGCAGGCCAGCCCCACTGCTGCAGCACGTTGAGCGGTACGCCGCGCCCGTTCAGGCTCACCGCGGTCTGCCGCTGCGGGAGTTGTGAAACGGTCGCCGTCGCTTCCAGAATGCCTTTTTCGGTAAACGCGCTGAGGTCGGTAATATTCACCGTGGCGGCGTTGGCATTCAGCACCAGCGACGGACGACGTACGTCGACGCGGTTAAAGGTTGCCGCCGCGCCGTTCAGGGTCGCGCTGCCGCCCCAGACGCCCCACTGACGATCTTTCACCAGCTGCAGGTTTGCGCCATAGCCATCCAGAGAGGTGATCTGCCACGGGAAGGCAGGATCGATGTCGATCACCAGGTTACGGCTCAGGCCGAATTTTTGCAGCGTGACGCTGTTCAGCCATTCCGGCAGAGGCGCCATCCACAGCGTTTTCCAGTTCTGCGGCAGGGTGTACTCCAGCCCGGCGATGGCGACATCGTCCAGCACCAGCGCTTTACCGTCGCGCAGCCAGTTGCCGGAGGTGCGCACCATGCCGCCTTCCCAGCGGGAGGTAAACTGACGCAGCGCCATTCCCTGCGGGGAAAACTCCGCATTCAGGATCGGGTCAAACAGATGCAGCGAGCCGTAGATAAACTCGCTGGCGTTCATCGACAGACGGCCCTCCTGGCTCTGCCAGTCGCCTTTGCTGAGAGTCAGGTTGCGCAGGCTTAAATCGAGATCGGTCACCGCCCAGTCCGGGCCCTGAAGCCGGGCGTCGGTCACGTCCAGACGACCAATCTGCAGAGAGGGGATAGTGGCCAGCGGCGCGAAGAACGCGGTCAGCGTTTTATCGCTCTGCAGGCGGATTTCGTTCAGGCGCATGGTGTCGATAATCCAGCTCCCGTCGGCGTTGCGCAGAGCGGAGCCGGTGAGTGAGCCGCGGGCCATATCGGCACCAATCGTGTTCAGCACCACCTCCTTGCCGTTAAGCTGGCCCTCGATCAGCACGTTGGTGGCCGGTACGCCGTTCAGAGTCAGCGAGCCTGCGCTCATCTGGATCTGCGCGTGATTACCCAGCACGTTGCCCGCTTCCGGCTGCCATGGGCTGACGCCGCCCGTCACCTTCTGCGCGCTCAGATCCCATTCGGTATTCGGGCTGTTGAACGCCATGTTGTTCAATTGCAGACGATCGGCCTGGAAAGGCAGCGGCGCGGTCTGTGGGGAGAGATTAAGCGTGCCGTCGAACAGGGTGATGGTGTCCACGTGCAGCGGATCGGTTATCTGGCGGCTACTCAGGCCGATATCCACTTTTTTGGCAACCAGGGTGGCGGGTTTTCCGTCCCGACCGAAGGTAACGTTTTCCAGAATGAGGTGGGAAGGCGACGAAAAGCGGTGATTCATCTTGTCGAAACTGAGTTCGTAGTTGGTATTCACCGTAACCCAGCTGCTGA
This sequence comes from Enterobacter cloacae complex sp. Mu1197, assembly GCF_040059225.1. Lineage (NCBI taxonomy): Bacteria > Pseudomonadati > Pseudomonadota > Gammaproteobacteria > Enterobacterales > Enterobacteriaceae > Enterobacter > Enterobacter cloacae complex sp. Mu1197. The sequence continues at coordinate 82,684 of NZ_CP157375.1, forward strand.
CCTGAGCCGCACCCCAGCGGGTCTGGAGCAGAATATAGAGCGCCAGCATCACAATGAGCAGGGCTACCAGAAGATAGACGAGTAGCTTTCCAATAAATTTCATGGTCTTCCATCCCGCAAAACGCACATAAGGGAGTTATGCACGATTTATGCGCAATCCTCAAGGCGGGAATGGTGTAATTAGATGTCACGGCAGGCATTGACTGCCTGCCGTGAGAGAAATCAGTTTTTCTCAGGCGGGAAAACGAGGTTCAGCACGATAGCGGTGATACCGCCTGCGGCAATGCCGGAAGAGAGCAGGTTTTTCACCCAGTCCGGGGCAAACTGCAGGATCAGCGGCTGCTGAGAAACGCCCAGACCGACGGCCAGCGAAAGCGCAATAATCATGATTGCGCGGCGGTTCAGCGGCTCGCGGGAGACGATACGCACGCCGGAGGCCGCGATCGTCCCGAACATCACCAGCGTTGCGCCGCCCAGCACCGGCTCAGGGATGTGCTGCACAAAGCCGCTCACCGCCGGGAACAGGCCGAGGACGATCAGCATCAGCGCCACCACGAAGCCAACGTAGCGGCTGGCCACGCCGGTCAGCTGGATCACGCCATTGTTCTGACCGAAGCAAGAGTTCGGGAAGGTGTTGAAGACCGCAGAGACAAACGAGTTGAGGCCGTTCGCCAGCACGCCGCCTTTCAGGCGCTTCATGTACAGCGGGCCGGAAACGGGCTGCTCGGAGACGTCGGAGGTGGCGGTGATGTCGCCGATGGTCTCCAGAGAGGTGATCATAAAGACCAGCATCAGCGGCAGGAGCAGGCCCCAGTCAATGCCCAGACCGTAGTACAGCGGCGTGGGGACGGTGATCAGCGCGCTGTTGGTCGGCGCGGTGTTTTCCGGCAGCATACCCAGCGCCCAGGCCAGCAGGTAACCCGCCGCCATGGCGATCACCAGCGAGGCGACGCGCAGGTAAGGGTTACGCTGACGGTTAAGCAGAATAATGATGGCCAGCACGACGCCTGCCAGCAGCAGGTTTTTCGGCGCGCCGAAGGTGTGGTCGCTCATCGCGGCATAGCCGCCACCGATGGAGGTAAGGCCCACCTGAATCAGCGACAGGCCGATAATCATCACGACGACGCCGGAAACCAGCGGGGTGATAACGCGGCGAGCCAGATGCAGAACGCGGGAGATCACCATCTCCGTACAGCTGGCCAGCATCAGGGTGCCGAACAGCGCCGCCATCATGGTCGCGACATCCGCGCCGCCGGTTTTCAGGGCCGTACCGCCCATGATCAGGGGCGCCACGAAGTTAAAGCTGGTGCCCTGAATCGACAATAATCCCGATCCCACCGGACCCCACGCTTTAATTTGAATAATCGAGGCCACGCCGGAGGCGAAAAGAGACATGCTGATAATGTGCTGCGTGTCCTGCGCCGGTAAGCCGAGCGCCTGGCAAATCAGCAGCGCCGGGGTGATCACCGCAACAAACATCGCCAGAAGATGCTGGCAGGCGGCGAAAAGCGTCTGCGGCAGCGGCGGGCGATCTTCAAGGCGGTAAATCAGTTCGCTATTTTGCTTCTGCGCAATCGGTTGCGCATCAGGCGACTCTATGGTGTTAACGGACATCGGCGGCAATCCCACGGTGGAAAAGCGGGCATTTTATCTGACCACCTGGTAAAAGCAAACGATTGCCAGCAAAAAAAGGCAAGAAAATCTGCCGCTGTGAGCAGGTTTTCTACAACGCATCGGGAAAAAAAATTACACTTTTTGCGCCGGGGGCTCATGAAGAGCGCAAACCGGCCCAGGATAACGCCGCGTGTGTAGGGAACACGCGCAAAAAAGGAGCCTTCTATGATTCATCTCGATACGTTGTCGACCCTTGTTGCCGCAACGCTGGTCTTACTGCTTGGTCGTAAGCTGGTACATAGCGTTCCCCTTCTGAAGAAATACACCATTCCTGAACCTGTTGCCGGTGGTCTGCTGGTGGCGCTGGCCCTGCTGGTGCTGAAAAAAAGCATGGGCTGGGAAATCGATTTTGATATGTCCCTGAAAGACCCGCTGATGCTGGCCTTCTTTGCCACCATCGGCCTGAATGCCAACCTGGCGAGCCTGCGGGCGGGCGGTAAGGTGCTCGGTGTATTTTTGATTGTGGTGGTGGGGCTGCTGCTGATGCAAAACGCTATTGGTATCGGGATGGCGTCGCTGCTGGGACTGGATCCGCTGATGGGGCTGCTGGCAGGGTCGATTACCCTGTCAGGCGGTCACGGTACCGGAGCCGCGTGGAGCAAGTTGTTTATCGAGCGCTACGGGTTTGAAAACGCGACGGAAGTGGCGATGGCCTGCGCGACCTTTGGTCTGGTGCTGGGTGGCCTGATTGGCGGCCCGGTGGCTCGCTATCTGGTGAAGCACTCCACCACGCCGGACGGCAGGCCGGACGATGAGCTGGTGCCGACAGCATTCGAAAAGCCGGACGTCGGGCGCAGTATTACCTCGCTGGTGCTGATTGAAACCATCGCGATGATCGCCATCTGCCTGACCGTGGGCAAAGTGGTTGCGCAATGGCTGGCGGGCTCAGCGTTTGAGCTGCCGACCTTTGTCTGCGTGCTGTTTATCGGGGTGATCCTGAGCAACGGTCTGGCGCTAATGGGCTTCTACCGCGTGTTTGAACGGGCGGTGTCAGTGCTCGGCAACGTCTGCCTGTCGCTGTTCCTGGCGATGGCGCTAATGAGCCTCAAGCTGTGGGAGCTGGCCTCGCTGGCGCTGCCAATGGTGGCGATTCTGGCGGTACAGACCCTGTTTATGGCGCTGTACGCCATGTTTGTCACCTGGCGGATGATGGGCAAAAACTATGATGCGGCGGTGCTGGCGGCGGGTCACTGCGGGTTTGGTCTGGGGGCCACCCCAACGGCTATCGCCAACATGCAGGCGATCACCGAACGCTTCGGGCCTTCGCACATGGCGTTTCTGGTGGTCCCGATGGTCGGGGCGTTCTTTATTGATATCGTCAACGCGCTGGTGATTAAGCTGTACCTGATGCTGCCGATGTTTGCCTGAATCAGGCGTTGGAATAGCGTTCGGTTTCCGGCATCCAGCGCTCAATTAACGCTGCCGCCTGTTCGGGGTAGCGTTCATGAATGTGGCGGGCGAGGCGCTGAACCTCGGGGATCATGGCCTGATCGCGCAGCAAATCCGCGACTTTGAATTCCGCGTTCCCCGTCTGACGCGTGCCCAGCAGTTCACCGGGGCCGCGGATCTCAAGGTCTTTTTGCGCAATCACAAAACCGTCGTTACTGTCGCGCAGTACCTGCAAACGCATCTGGGCGGTTTTCGAGAGCGGGGCTTTGTAGAGCAGGACGCAGTGGGACGCTACCGCGCCACGGCCAACGCGTCCGCGCAGCTGGTGGAGCTGGGCCAGGCCCAGGCGCTCCGGGTTTTCGATAATCATCAGGCTGGAGTTCGGGACGTCCACGCCCACTTCAATCACCGTCGTGGCGACCAGCAAATGCAACTCGCCCTGCTTAAACGACTGCATCACCGCCTGCTTTTCGGCAGGCTTCATGCGTCCGTGAACCAGGCCCACGTTCAGCTCCGGCAGTGCCAGCTTAAGCTCTTCCCACGTGGCTTCGGCAGCCTGCGCTTCCAGCAGTTCCGACTCTTCTATCAGCGTACAAACCCAGTAGGCCTGACGCCCTTCGTGGGTGCAGGCGTTGCGCACGCGATCGATGATATCGCTGCGACGCGTGTCAGGAATGGCAACCGTTGTGACCGGCGTACGGCCCGGGGGGAGTTCGTCGATGGTGGAGGTATCCAGATCGGCGTAAGCCGTCATCGCCAGGGTGCGCGGGATCGGCGTGGCGGTCATGATCAGCTGATGCGGGTGGAAGCCCTGCTGCAGTCCCTTTTCCCATAGCGCCAGACGTTGATGCACGCCGAAGCGGTGCTGTTCATCGATAATCACCAGCGCAAGGCCGTTGAACTGCACCTGCTCCTGGAAGATAGCGTGCGTGCCGACAATCATCTGCACCTGCCCGCTGGCGATGGCCTCCTGTTGCGCAAGGCGCGCTTTGCCTTTTTGCTTTCCGGCAAGCCAGCCGACTTCAATCCCAAGCGGCGCAAACCAAGCGCGGAAATTGTTGGCGTGTTGTTCCGCCAGCAGTTCGGTCGGTGCCATCAGCGCGACCTGTTTGCCGTGGGCAATCGCGCGCAGGGCGGCCAGCGCGGCAACCAGCGTTTTACCGGACCCCACGTCGCCCTGCACCAGGCGCATCATCGGCACGTCGAGCGCCATATCGCGTTCAATCTCGGCGGTGACGCGCGCCTGTGCGCCGGTGGGTTTAAACGGCAGGGAGGTCAGCAGCTTATCTTTGAGCTCATCACGCGGGCTTAATGGCTGGGCATGGAAACGCTGCGCGCCTGCGCGCAGCGCCAGCATGCTCAGGTTATGGGCCAGTAATTCCTCAAGGATAAGACGCTGTTGAGCGGGGTGTTTGCCGCTTTCTAAGTCGCTGAGCTGCAGCGTTGGCGGCGGGCGGTGCAGGGTACGCAGCGCCTCGGGCAGGGTCATCATGCCCTGCGCCAGCTCGGGCGGCAGCAGTTCGGTAATGGCGCAGGTATCCAGCAGCTCCAGCGCCTGATCGGTGAGCTTACGCAGCGTCGCCTGCTTGATGCCTTCGGTCGTCGGGTAAACCGGGGTGAGCGTCTCCTGCATCTCTGGCGTGCTGAGATCGCCCTGCACGCGGTACTCCGGGTGGATCATCTCTGCGCCATATTTTCCGCGTTTGGCTTCGCCATAGGCCAGCACCCTGCGGCCCGTTGCCAGGCTGTTTTTCATCGCCGCGCTGAAGTTGAAAAAACGCATGGTGAGAATGCCGGTGCCGTCGCTGATCTGACAGGTCATCATCCGGCGTCCGCCGAAGGTGATGTTGCAGTTCAGAACTTCGCCTTCAACGGTGGCGTAAATGGCGGGAAGGAGATCGCCAATCTTGTAAAGCTGGGTGCGGTCTTCGTAACGCAGGGGGAGGTGAAGCAGGAGATCCTGCACCGTGTGCAGGCCAATTTTAGCCAGCTTACTGCTTTGCGCCGCGCCCACGCCCGTCAGGCTGTTGAGCGGGATAGCATCCAGCAGGCGGCCTTTCATCGGTTACCCGGCGTACTGCATGGTGGCCCACCACTCGGCATCGGCTTCAATTTCGCCCTGCGCGTTGACGTGGGGGTAAGGCAATTTTTTCTGCTTCGCAACGCGAGCCAGCACCGGATATCCGCCTTCAAACAGCAGGCGCTGCTGTTCCTCTTCCGGCAGCATGCTGTTGCTGCGCTCGTACATGCCAGCGTTCTGACGCTGGCGCTGCGCTTCATACAGAATGAGCGCGGAGGCCACGGAGACGTTGAGTGACTGGACCATGCCAATCATCGGAATGATGATGTCCCGATCCGCCAGATCCAGTGCTTCCTGGGTGATCCCGGTTTTCTCCTGACCCATCAAAATGCAGGTCGGGCGGGTGTAGTCGATCTCGCGGAAATCCACGGCCTTAGCGGACAGGTTAGTGGCAAGGATCTGCATCCCGCGTCCTTTCAGGTGCGATACGGCTTCGCCAATTGTCTGGTGAGATTTGACGGAAACCCAGCTGTTACTGCCTGCCGCGGCAGAGACCATGGTTCGCATCCGGTGACCCGGCCAGACGGCGTGCACTTCATGCACACCGACGGCATCGGCGGTACGAACGATAGCAGAGACGTTATGCGGTTTATGGACCTGCTCCATGCAGACCGTCAGGTCAGGCTGACGCCTGGCGAGCATTTCGCATATCCGCGCGTAACGTTGTGAATTCATGCCGCTAGTTTCGGTTACGGGTGACTTTAATCACGTCCGGCATGACGCGGATCTTGCGCATAATATTCGCCAGATGCACGCGGTCTCGGGCGGTCAGACGAATAAAGGCGCTGTATACGCGGCCATCTTTTTCTTCCGTATTCAGGCTTTGAATATTGGAAGACGCCGTGTTGATCGCTGCCGTCAGGTTCGCCAGGGCACCCTGATGGTTGAACATATCCACCTTAATTTCGGTGATAAATTCCTGCGCGGTCTCTTTATCCCATTCGACCGCCATAAACTTCTCGGCCTCTTTCTGGTAGCCGCGGATGTTACGACAGGATTCATGGTGGATAACCAGCCCTTTACCCGGGCTGACGTGCGCAATAATCGGGTCGCCAGGAATTGGACGGCAACATTTTGCGAAGGTGATCAGCACCCCGTCCGCGCCTTTAATCGGCAGATGTCCGTGGCCAGGCGTAGCTGCAGGCACGGCTGTCGTGTCGCCTTGCTGCAGGTTCTTCGCCACCACCACGCTCATGGCGTTGCCGAGGCCGATCTCTGCCAGCAGGTCGTCAAGCGACGCGAGCTTCATGCGCTCCAGCTCACGCTGGACGTTCTCCTGCGGGATTTCAGCCAGCTTGCGACTGCCGCCCAACGCGTGGTTGAGAAGACGACGCCCAAGGCTGACGGAATCATCACGCTTGAGGTTTTTCAGCAGTTGGCGAATTTTGGCGCGTGCTTTAGAACTCACGACAAAGTTCAGCCAGGCCGCGTTCGGACGTGCGCCCGGCGCGGTAATGATTTCCACCGTCTGACCGCTGGAGAGCGGCTGAGACAGCGGATAAGGCTGTCTGTCGACGCGCGCGCCCACGCAGGCATGGCCGATATCGGTATGCACGGCGTAAGCGAAGTCGACCGGTGTTGCGCCCGCAGGCAGTTCGACAATGCGGCCTTCTGGGGTGAAAACGTAAATCTCATCCGGGAAGAGATCGGATTTCACGCTCTCGATAAATTCAAACGAGCTACCCGCACTCTGCTGAAGTTCCAGCAGGCTCTGCATCCAGCGCTGGGCGCGGATTTGTGCGGTTGTGCTGCTTTCGCCACCGTGCTCTTTATAGGCCCAGTGCGCGGCCACACCCATCTCTGCCATCTGGTCCATGTCTTCGGTACGAATTTGCACCTCAACAGGCACGCCGTGCGGCCCGATCATCGAGGTGTGCAAAGATTGATAGCCGTTCGCTTTTGGAATAGCGATGTAATCTTTCATCCGCCCTGGACGCGGTTTATAGAGGCTGTGCATCTGCCCCAGCACGCGATAACAGGTATCTGAATCGTGGACAATCACGCGGAAGGCGTAGATATCCATGATCGAGTGAAAACGTTGCTCTTTGAGCACCATTTTGCAGTAGATGGAGTACAGGTGTTTTTCGCGACCGCTGACGCGGCACGGAATCCCCGCTTCCTGCAAACGCCCTTCGATTTCAGAGAGGATCTTTTGAATCATCTCTTTACGGTTGCCACGTGCGGCTTTCACCACCTCTTTAATCACGCGATAGCGGTTCGGGTACAACGCTTCAAAACCCAGCTCTTCCAGCTCGGTTTTAATGTGGTGAATACCTAAACGGTGCGCCAGCGGACTGTAGATTTCGAGGGTTTCACGGGCAATGCGGCGACGTTTATCCGGGCGAAGTGAGCCCAGCGTGCGCATGTTGTGGGTGCGGTCAGCGAGTTTGATGAGAATGACGCGGATATCCTGCACCATCGCCATAATCATCTTGCGGAAGTTTTCGGCTTGCGCCTCTTTCTTGTCGCGGAAATTCAGCTTATCAAGCTTAGAGACCCCTTCCACCAGTTCGGCAACGCTTTTGCCAAACAGCTGTTCCATATCCTGGTAAGTGGCAGGGGTATCTTCAATCACGTCGTGCAGCAGCGCGGCCATCAGCGTTTCGTAGTCGAGTTTCATCTCGGCCAGAATACAGGCCACCGCTACCGGGTGCGTGATGTAGGGTTCACCGCTTGAACGTGTCTGGCCCTCGTGAGCGTCACGTGCAACGAGATACGCCTGCTGAAGACGCTTAATCTGGTCTTCAGGCAGGTAGGTTTGAATCAGTTGATTCAGGCTTTCAAACAGATACAAGGGCGACCCGCAGGTTTAATTAACGACGACCTTCAGCAATAGCGGTTACGGCCTGCAGTTCTGCGGCTTCCTGCTCTTGCTGCTCCTGGCGCTCACGCACGTCGAGGATCTGGTTGTTGATCAGACCTTCTTCGATTTCGCGAAGTGCAATAACGGTGGTTTTATCGTTTTCTTCCGGTACCAGCGGATCTTTACCGCCTACCTGCATCTGACGAGCGCGACGCGCGGCGACCAGCACCAGGTCAAAACGGTTACCAATTTTCTCTACAGCGTCCTGAACAGTTACGCGTGCCATACTTAAAATGCTCCACAGGTGAAGAAATGACTGGGCATGATACTGAAAGTGGGTTCAGTCTGCCAACAGTTTGGTGATTAATGCGTCATGTCGCTGCTTCTGGCGGCTCATACGCAGACGTTCTGCACGAAGAATGGTTTTGAGATCGCTCAGCGCGGCATCAAAATCATCATTCACAATAAGGTAATCATATTCCGCGTAATGGCTCATTTCTGCAACAGCCTGTTCCATACGCTTTGCGATGACTTCTTCGCTGTCCTGACCGCGGCCACGCAGGCGGCGATCCAGCTCATCTTTCGATGGCGGTAAAATAAAGATACTGCGCGAGTCAGGCATTTTCTTGCGAATTTGCTGTGCACCCTGCCAGTCGATATCCAGGAACACATTCACGCCCGTGGCCAGAACCTGCTCAATGGTTTCACGCGAGGTACCGTAGTAATTACCGAATACTTCCGCGTGTTCAAGAAACGCGTCTCTGCCGATCATCGCTCTGAACTCATCGTGATCCACAAAGAAATAGTGTTCACCGTGCACTTCACCCGGACGCGGCGCTCGCGTGGTGTGAGAAACAGAAACCTGTGTGTCGTACAACGGTTGGGTTTTTAACAGTGCCTGAATAAGGCTGGATTTACCCGCGCCACTAGGGGCAGAAACAATATAAAGCGTGCCTTGAGCCATGAGAGTCTTTTGTATGTGTTAACGAAGAAGTCCTACATACGGGCTTATTATACACGTCACTGCCGTGTGACGTAGCCTTTGTCACACTTTTTCCCCTGGATTATTGAATTTTGCGTGCCGTTTTCAGGTTTTATCCGTGGTTTTCAGCAACCCCAGGAAATACCGGATAGCGTCTCGCAGTGTGAACCGTTGCCGTTAGCGTTGTTTCAGACATCGGGGTATACCTCCTGCAACGCAAAGGAGGGGTAGCGATGTGGCGATGGATAAGCGGGTTAATGCTGTTGTGGTGTGGCTATGGCGCGGCGGTATGTCCGGTCTGGTCGCAGGCAAAAGCAGAGAAAGAGATGGCGTCATTAAGCGCGCAAATCAAACGCTGGGATGACGCTTACTGGAAGCAAGGCGTGAGCGAAGTTAACGACGAGGTTTACGATCAGCTTAACGGGCGGTTAACGCAGTGGCAGCGCTGTTTTGGCACTGAACTCTCAGGAGAGAAACTTCCTCCGCTGACCGGGAGCGTCAAACATCCTGTTGCCCATACGGGCGTACATAAGGTGGTCAGCAAAGAGGAGCTGAAACAATGGATGCGTGCGCGGCAACATCTGTGGATGCAGCCCAAAGTTGACGGTGTGGCGGTAACGCTGGTCTACCGTGACGGAAAGTTAATCCAGGCCATCAGTCGCGGTGATGGTCTGAAAGGGGAGGACTGGACCGGGAAGGTACGTTTAATCCCGTCTGTTCCGCAAAAGCTCACCGGCAAGCTGGCGAACAGCGTCTTACAGGGCGAGCTTTTTTGGCTAAGCGACAGTCACATTCAGCGGCAGATGGGTGGGATGAACGCTCGCGCAAAGGTGGCAGGTGCGATGATGCGCCAAAAGGATAACGCGCTATTGAATAAGCTCGGCGTATTCATCTGGGCCTGGCCGGATGGGCCGAAAAATATGCAGACATCTTTAGCTGAACTGTCTCAGGCCGGTTTTACGCTGTCGGCACGGTATACGCTACCCGCCGAATCTGTTGACGCCGTCGAGAAACAACGCGCGGCCTGGCACGTAGCTGCATTACCCTTTGCCACGGATGGCATTGTGGTGCGGTCGGAGGATGCGCCCGCGGGGGAAGGCTGGTTGCCGGGCGAAGGCAACTGGGTGGTTGCGTGGAAATATATGCCAGCAGCCCAGGTGGCCGAGGTGAGTGATATTCATTTTTCCGTGGGGCGAACGGGCAAAATGTCCGTTGTAGCCGCGCTGGAACCCGTGCAACTGGATGATAAACAGGTGCAGCGGGTGAGTCTGGGCTCAGTTGAGCGCTGGCAGCGGCTGGATATTGCCCCGGGGGATCAGATCCAGGTCAGCCTGGCCGGGCAGGGTATTCCCCGGTTTGATAAGGTGGTCTGGCGCGGGGCGGACAGACATAAACCTGAGCCTCCCGCCTCGCGTTATCATGCGCTTAGCTGTTTCTATGCTTCGCCGGAGTGTATGGAGCAGTTCTTTGCCCGACTGGCGTGGCTCAGCTCAAAGCAGGTATTTGATATTGAAGGATTAGGCGAGTCAGGCTGGCGGACCCTCTGGCAGGCGCATCATTTTGAACATCTCTTTTCGTGGCTGTTATTAACGCAGGCGCAAATGCAGGCTACGCCTGGATTTTCCTCCGCGCGCGGGCTGGCGCTCTGGCATCGATTTAATCTGGTGCGCGAGAAGCCTTTTATCCGCTGGCTCATGGCACTGGGTGTTCCGCTGACGCAGGCTTCGCTGAAGGCGATGGGGGACGTAACGTGGCAAACGTTGAGCGGACGTAGCGCAAAGGACTGGCAGAGCCTGCCGGGAACGGGAGAGAAGAAGGCGCGACAAATTGTTGCATTCATCCATGACCCTGGCGTTGCCGGCCTGGCTTCCTGGCTAGGCAAGCAGGGTCTACCCGGATTTTAGAGCGAGCTTGCTTTAGCTTTGCGCCAGGGGGTATGTCTGTCTGGTGAACTGAAGGTTTCGCGAAGCTGATCGTAGTCATAGATGTGGCGGCCGCCATCAATTACCGGGATAAGTGTAGGAGCCTGATAGCACGGTGCAAGCACCGAGCTGCATTGATCAACACCTGTTGTGATTCCAAGCCACGTTAACATCAACTCATAATTGCTTGCTGTGGGCCACGCTTCATGTACCCACCCCACCGCTCTTTTTTGGGCATTCAGGGCTTGCTGGCTATACCAGATAAACTGGGGGACCTGGTAAGCCTCTTTGCTTGGGTTGCGTGAGCCATGCATATAGATGGAATTCATTTGCGGGTTTTTTTCCAGCCCATGGTCTGAAAAATAGAGCAGAGAGGATGCGCTGCCCTGCAGACGTTTAGCCACTTCGCCAATGAAGTAGTCGGTAAACAGAATCGCGTTATTGTAGCAATCTTCATATTTGTTGCCGGTATGCAGAATATTCGCTGATGCCGGATACCGATCGCAGGCCATCTCATGGCTGCCGTTGATATGCAGGAAAATTAACTTCTTGCCGGGGGCTTTAAGCGCCTCATCCAGGGCCGGTAAAAGCTCGGTGTCATAACGGGTATCAATCCACTGGGCTTTATGGCTGATAGAGGCAATGGCCACAATGTAGTTATTGCTCTTGCCTGTGTTACCCTGGGCGCTAATCCACTCGGTGTGATAGCCCGTTTTTTTAGCGACGCTAACGATATTGTCAGCAAGCTTATCGGTGGTGAAGTGGTCTGGATCAGCTTTGCTTAAAATCATCGGTACGGAAAGCACGGTGGCTGACGCGGGGGCAATAGCATTGCTAAAGATGAGGGCGTCCTTCGCCAGCCTGGATTCCACAGGCGTGGTATCCTGATGAAAACCGTAGAGCTTCATATTGCTGCGACGTGCGGATTCACCCACGATAACAACATAGTTTTCGATGCCCGTATCATGATATTGCAACGCAGGATAATTGACGCTGTGCTGGCTAATTTTCTCCGCCAGCGCGTTATCGCGATGGGCAATAATGAACTCTGCACCGGTGTAAAACGGCGTATTGGTTAAAATCCGCGAGCTGAGCGGATAATAAACTTCAAGATCGTGGCGTTTTTTTAGCCAGTTTGCCGTTGAATACCAGCCCAAATAAACGGCAAGCAGAACGAAGCCGACAGTTCTCACACGGGAAGAAACATGCTCGCTCATCGATTTGATTGCGTACCAGGTGACAACAAAGTAAGCAACCGCGGCTGGTAAACAGTGCAGGTATAAACCTGACATGCTTTTCGCTTCGGCTACGTGAGTGCCGAGAATACTCATCGCAAATACGGTGTTAAATTCGCTCTGGTAGACACTCCATGTGCTGTAAGCAACCGCAAAATTTAACGTAAGCAGGGCGGTTAAAACAAATGCGACGATCTTACCGGGAAGCGTGCGATAGATCGCTGCGGCGCATACCAGTAAGAGCGCATTACAAATCGCAATGCGCACTGCGAATCGCGCGGGTTGTGTTAAAAATACTGGCCATAACTGAATCAGCACGGAAACGAGCAGCAAAATTAAAAAATGGCTGCTGAGTTTTTTATTAATAATCAGTGCTGACGTTTTGGCAAAGGACATTGTTTTAACGCAAGTTTATAGGGACAAAGTGGCGACATTTTATCGCGTTTGGCCTGGTTATATAGGATAACAAAAGGTGCTTTTTACTACTTTGTTGTGGTTTTGTTGAGAATTCAATGGGTGTCCTGCGTGTAATGAAAAACGGGCAATCCCAGTTTTAAGCGCAGCGCCAGCAAGCGAGCCGTAAAACCAAATAATAACGTGGCAATGACCACAATATCATGGCTCGAAACATAATGTTGTAAAGCAATATACAGAACGGCAGAGGCAAAGGATATTCCAGCGTAAAGCTCTTTCTGGAAAACCAGTGGAATGCGCTTACAGAACATATCGCGCAGTACGCCGCCAAATACACCTGTTACGACCGCGGCGATAGTGGCTATGACCGGGCTTTCGCCCATATCCAGCGCGATTTGCGCCCCGATAATGGAGAAAACCACCAGACCCAAAGCGTCAAGGACTAAAAAAAGACGGCGAAGGTGGGGCATAACGGGCGCCACGATGGTGGTCAACACGGCGGCAATTGCGACAATAACAATGTATTCAGGGTTTTTTACCCAGCCGAGCGGATAATGTCCCAGCAGGATATCTCGTACCGAACCGCCACCCAGCGCGGTCGCTGTAGCAATAATGATCACGCCGAAGGTGTCCATACGGCGACGTCCGGCGGCAAGTGCGCCGGTCATGGCTTCGGCCGTGATTCCAACGAGATAAAGAATATGTAGCAGCATGTCTTCCCCCAGCATGTAGGGCGACAGAGTAGCGTTTTGTGTAGCAGGTCACTATTGAGTTTTTTTTGTGTGAGCGATAATGACCTACTTATTTTTATCCAAAAATAGTCTTATGGCCTTCTCCATGGGGTTTATGATATTTCTTAAACATTATTTTTTCTCATGCTTTAGTGCGCGCGTTGAGTGAAAATCTGACGAAACATTGGCACAAGTGCTTTATTGCCCGTCTCGCTGAGATGGTTATCGTCGAAATAGTGTGGTTCAAGATTTTTACTGCCCATGCACCGCCCCGCACTGCACAGATAAGGCGTAGGGTCCAGGACCTTAACACCACAGGTTTCTGCTGCCTGAGATTGCGCCTGCAGTATTGCGCTGTTTCGATTCTGATACTCTGCCAAAGGAATAGAAATATCCTGTGCTTTTTTAGACGTCATTAAGCGATGGGAGAGCGTACGAGGCACATTCACTCCCATTTCAGGAACAGGATTGACCAACACCACCGGATGTTCATGATTAAGCGTACAGGCCATCTTTACGATGGACGCCGCATATTGCTGTAAATAGTCTTTCTCGTCCAATGGGCCAGCGTTGAATCTCACCTGCCTTTTCTCGGCATAGTGAGTCAGACGGTTAACAATCACCACCGGGACGTTGGACGGGTAGGCTTTTAATTTTTCACTCAGCGAGCGGTTAAATTTGCCGCAGCGTTTGCTCTCCAGCAAAGTGGCATCTGCCAGCGTAGGACAGCCGGAATAGGTTATGCCGACAACGGAACCGCGATCCGCTGCGGCTGCAGCGAGGGCAGTTGCCGCGGCTTCGGCATGACTGTCGCCAATAATGATAGCTGCAGGTGTACCGGTACCGTAAAAACTCATGTGCGTTTTTGGATCGGCGGCATAGTTTTTATTGTTCGCTTCGGCGGCTATCCGATCGACCTGAGCATTAGGACGGCTGACAATTATGTCGTTTTTCACCAGATAACTATACCCCCAGGCCGTCCCTATACAGCTAAACAGAATTATCCAGAAGGCGGCAACGCTACGCTGGTTTAAAAAGTTTTTGGCGGGTTGCTCAATCAGCACCCATGAGACCCATCCGATTAAAAAAGAGAGGACAATAGCGCTGAGCACCCAGAGTCCATTGTGTTGGTGCCCGGCATAAATGAGATATACGGCAACAGGCCAGTGCCACAAATAGACAGAATAAGAACTTAATCCCACCCAGCGAAGGTTGCGGTCGGCAAGGCTAATCAGTGAATTGTCGTTGCCGTAGATAACCAGCATGGTACCAATGATGGGCAGCAAGGTTAGTCCGCCGGGCCAGGCGCTTTCATCGTTAATAAAGAAAACAGAAGCCGTGATGAGCGTATATCCAAGCAGAGTTATTAATGTGCAAAATGCCCTGGTGAGTATTAAACGATTGGCTCCATACCAGACGAGGCCGCCGCAGAGCATTTCCCAGGCGCGATAGGGCATTAGATAAAATCGGCTGGCGTCATTCTCCGTGGCACTCATGCTGAACCAAAATGCGCCCAGTGTAAGGACTAACAGGCATAACCCGGTATTAACCCATTTTCTGAGCGGATATAACCCTATGATGATAAAGGGTAATATAAGATAAAACTGCCATTCAACAGAGAGTGACCAGGTATGCAGGAACCAGTTTTCATGCGAGTCGGTAGCAAAATAATTCCCTGACTCCTTTTTTAACTTTATATTGGAAATAAAAAGAACAATATAGCCAATATAATTTCCGAGTTTTCGATATTCATTTGTCGGAAGCCAGAATAAGGTCGCCAGTGCCATGATAATACACAGCGTTAGCAATGCGGGAATTATGCGTTTGGAACGTGCAGCGTAAAATTCTAAAAGTTTAAACGAACGCTTTTTGAGGCCAGTGGATATAATTTTTGTCATCAGAAAACCAGAGATCACAAAGAAGATATCCACTCCAACAAACCCGCCCGGGAGTAGGGTTGGCGCGAAGTGGTAAAGCACTACTGAAAGAATGGCAACCCCGCGCAGCAGGTTGATATCCTGGCGGAATTCGCGGTCAACGGCGAGGCTTTTGCTTTCCTCTAATGTTAAGTTGATGTTTGTCATTCACTTTTCCGAACGATTTTTTCTTTTAATTAAAACGTCGGAGAATATATCAAAAGTAATCAGTAATTTCTTGTTTTCTGGTGCGAAACGAAAAAGGCCACTGTTTCCAGTGGCCTTTTAAACATCTTCGAGAGAAATTACTCAATATTCTGGATCTGCTCGCGCATTTGCTCAATCAGCACTTTCAACTCAATCGCGGAGTTGGTGACTTCTGCATTGATAGACTTAGACGCCAGGGTGTTCGACTCACGGTTGAACTCCTGCATCATAAAGTCCAGACGGCGGCCCACCGCTTCCTTCTTCTTCAGAATGTTGTAGGTCTCTTTAACGTGCGCTTCCAGACGGTCCAGCTCTTCAGCGACATCGATACGTTGCGCCATCAGCACCAGCTCTTGTTCCAGACGGGTGTTTTCCAGCTGAACTTCTGCTTCTTCCAGTTTGGCGACAAGGCGCTCGCGCTGCCACTGCAGCACTTCCGGCATATGGGTGCGAACCTTAGCCACTTCAGCGCTGACGCCTTCAAGGCGCTGCTCAATCATCGCTTTCAGCGCCTGACCTTCGGTTTCGCGGGCAACGATAAAGTCATCCAGCGTGCCGTCGAGGGCGGCCAGAATTTCAGCGGCAATGGCGTCCAGATCCTGCTCACCGGCGGCCATGACGCCAGGCCAGCGCAGAATATCAACCGGGTTGATTTCGCCTTCATCGCTCTGCATTTTAACCCAGTTCGCCGCATTGACGAGCTGTTTCGCCAGTTTTTCGTTGAGGATCAGCTCGCCCTGTGCGCTGGCATCAGGCTCAAAGCGCAGGTTACATTCCACTTTACCGCGCGTCAGGCGCGTACGGATACGCTCGCGTACAACAGGCTCAAGGCTGCGGAACTGCTCCGGCATACGGAAATACGTTTCCAGGTAACGCTGGTTTACCGAGCGCATTTCCCATGTGGCGCTACCCCAGCTACCCTTGATTTCACGCCGGGCGTAGGCGGTCATACTGCGGATCATAGACATTCCCGTTTTTAAAGGAGAGATGGGGGGATTATAGCTTTCGGGGGCTTCTCAGGATAGGAATAAGCGTCCTTTATCCGTATAATGCGCAGCCACATTCGTTTCAAGCCGGAGAATCCATCATGCGTCCATCAGGTCGTAGCGCCAATCAGGTGCGTCCCGTCATCCTGACCCGTAACTATACAAAACACGCTGAAGGCTCCGTGCTGGTTGAGTTTGGTGACACTAAAGTGCTGTGCACCGCCTCCATCGAAGAAGGCGTTCCGCGCTTCCTGAAAGGTCAGGGTCAGGGCTGGATCACCGCAGAATACGGCATGCTGCCGCGTGCGACCCATACCCGTAATGCCCGTGAAGCGGCAAAGGGTAAGCAGGGCGGTCGTACCATGGAAATTCAGCGTCTGATCGCGCGTGCGCTGCGCGCTGCCGTTGACCTGAAAACCCTCGGCGAATTCACGATTACCCTGGACTGCGATGTAATTCAGGCCGATGGTGGCACGCGTACGGCCTCTATTACCGGCGCCTGTGTAGCGCTGGCCGATGCCCTGAACAAGCTGGTTGCAGCCGGTAAGCTGAAAACCAACCCAATGAAAGGCATGGTTGCGGCGGTCTCCGTAGGCATCGTTAACGGTGAAGCGCTTTGCGATCTGGAATACGTTGAAGATTCCGCGGCAGAGACAGACATGAACGTGGTGATGACCGAAGATGGTCGCATCATTGAGGTGCAGGGCACGGCAGAAGGCGAGCCGTTCACTCACGAAGAACTTCTCTCCCTGCTGGCGTTGGCCCGAGGGGGAATCGAATCCATTGTCACGACGCAGAAAGCGGCGTTAGAAAATTGATTTTAAAGGCGACCAATGAGTCGCCTTTTTTTTGCCTGTAAGACAGAAAACCAAAGGAGCAAATCCATGAAATCGTATCAGCGCCAGTTTATTGAGTTTGCGCTTAACAAGCAGGTACTTAAGTTTGGCGAATTTACGCTGAAATCCGGGCGTAAGAGTCCCTATTTCTTCAACGCCGGGCTGTTTAATACCGGGCGCGATCTGGCATTGTTAGGCCGTTTCTATGCCGAAGCGCTGGTAGATTCCGGGATTGATTTTGACCTGCTGTTTGGCCCGGCCTATAAAGGCATTCCGATTGCGACCACCACCGCGGTGGCGCTGGCGGAACACCATGACCGCGACGTGCCGTACTGCTTTAACCGCAAAGAGGCTAAAACCCACGGTGAAGGCGGGAATCTGGTCGGCAGCGCGCTGCAGGGCCGCGTCATGCTGGTCGACGACGTGATCACCGCAGGCACGGCGATCCGCGAATCAATGGAGATTATCCAGGCCAACGGTGCAACGCTGGCTGGTGTGTTGATTTCGCTGGATCGTCAGGAGCGTGGTCGTGGAGAAATCTCCGCCATTCAGGAAGTGGAGCGCGACTACAACTGCAAAGTGACGTCGATTATCACCCTGAAAGAGCTGATTGCGTATCTGGAAGAGAAGCCTGAGATGGCGGACCATCTGGCAGCGGTAAAAGCGTATCGCGAAGCGTTCGGGGTTTAATTGTATTGCCCGGTGGCGCTACGCTTACCGGGCCTACCCGTTCGCAGGCCGGATAAGGCGAAGCCGCCATCCGGCGATGGCGTTACTGTAATTGTGCTGCGACTAACGGCCAGCGGGCGTCAAAATCGTCCGTTGGGCGGTATTTGAACTCGCTACGCACAAAGCGGGAGAGCATCCCTTCACAAAACGCCAGAATCTGGCTCGCCAGCAGCGTTTCATCAATGCTGTATCCTTCACCTTCACGCATTTTCTTCTCGCGCAGCACCTGGCGCAGCTGCGCTTCAATGCGTTCGAAAAGCTGGTTAATGCGGCCCTGCAGTCTGTCTTGTTCAAACATCAGCGCGTGGCCGGTCAGGATACGGGTTAAGCCCGGATTGCGTTCACCAAAGCCCAGGATTAACAGCACAATCAGACGCAGACGCGCGGTGGTGTCTTTTTCGTCTTTCAGAATCAGGTTGATGCGTGTGATCAGGCTGTCTTCAATAAACTCGATCAGGCTGTCGAACATCCGGGTCTTGCTCGGAAAATGACGGTACAGCGCCGCCTCAGACACGCCTACGGAGGCGGCCAGTTTAGCGGTGGTGATGCGTTGACTGCCATCGCTGGATTCAAGCATCAGAGCCAGAGATTGAAGTATTTCTTCGCGACGATTCCTTTTCGCGGTTTGTTTTTCTGCCATGTTACAAAATACCCCTGAAAATAAGCACTTGCCAGGCTGGCATCCACACAGCGACCGCAAACGGACGTTTGCGGTTTGTTATTGCATTATGACGCTGTGGGATACGTGTCTGTCGGGCAGTTATTTGCGCCCGGAATGGCCGAAGCCGCCTTCGCCACGGTCGGTGGCATCAAAGTCTGCCACCAGGTTAAATTCTGCCTGTACCACCGGTACAAAGACCATCTGTGCGATACGCTCGCCCGGTTCAATGGTGAAGCTGTCCTGACCACGGTTCCAGACGGAGACCATCAGCTGGCCCTGGTAGTCGGAGTCGATCAGTCCCACCAGGTTACCCAGCACAACGCCGTGCTTATGACCCAGGCCAGAACGCGGCAGGATCACCGCCGCCAGCGACGGGTCAGCGATGTGAATCGCCAGGCCAGTCGGAACCAGGGTCGTGGCACCCGGAGCCAGTTCTACGGCGTCATCGAGACAGGCGCGCAGGTCAAGACCGGCAGAGCCGGAGGTGGCATAGGTTGGCAGCGGAAATTGCTCGCCAACACGCGGGTCCAGAATCTTAACGTCGATTTTTTTCATCATAACGGGTAACGATCTCGTCGAGTAAATGTTGGCCCAGGAGTTCCTTGCGCTCAAGCGGTAAGACTTTATCTCCATCCTGCCAGAAAAGGTGCAGTGCGTTGCTGTCGCTGTTAAATCCTTGTGTGGCCAGCGATACGTCGTTCGCGCAAATCAAATCGAGGTTTTTGCGGGTACGTTTTTGCCGGGCATATTCTTCCACATTATTCGTTTCTGCGGCAAACCCAACAACGTATGGACGGTGGCTTTTTAGTGCGGCGACACCGGCAACAATGTCCGGATTTTTCACCATTTTTAGTGTTAATTCATCGCCTTGCTTTTTAATTTTAGCCTCGGCGATCGTCTCGGCGCGATAGTCTGCAACGGCCGCACAGCCGATAAAAATCTGCTGGTTTTGCGCATGTGCCTGCACGGCGGCTTCCATCTCCAGCGCGGTGGTAACGTCAATTCGCTTCACAAACGCAGGGGTAGGCAGAGAGACCGGGCCGCTCACCAGCGTGACGTTCGCGCCACGCTTCGCAGCGGCGGCGGCAATCGCAAAGCCCATTTTGCCGGAGCTATGGTTGGTGATGTAGCGCACCGGATCCAGCGGCTCGCGCGTGGGGCCCGCGGTAATCATGATGTTGAGATGTTGCAGATCGTTGACAGGCGAAAAATGGGCTGCGGCCATATCAACAATCGTTAGCGGATCGAGCATGCGGCCCGGACCAACATCGCCGCAGGCCTGGCTGCCGTTGTCCGGACCCCAGATAAGCAGGCCGCGTGAGGCCAGCGTCTCAAGATTGTGCTGAGTGGCGGCATTACGGTACATCTGCTGGTTCATGGCCGGAACGACGGCAACAGGGGCAGGCGTAGCCAGACAAATGGTGGAAACCAGATCGTTTGCCATACCGGCCGCCACCCGAGCGATTAAATCCGCGGTGGCGGGGGCGAGGATAACCAGATCTGCCCATTTCCCAAGCTCAATATGGCCCATTGCGGCTTCGGCAGCCGGATCGAGCAGGCTGTCAGATACCGGGTATCCTGAAACGGCCTGCAGGCTCAGAGGAGTGATAAAGGCTTTACCGCCTTCGGTTATCGCGACCCGCACATCTGCCCCGCGCTCGCGCAGACGACGTACCAGCTCCGGCGCTTTGTAGGCAGCAATACCGCCGCTCACGCCAAGAACGATTTTTTTACCGGCCAGGCTCATCATGATTCTTTCCTGTTGGGTTTCACCAGAGAGCGGGCATTTTATCACAATCCCCAAAACGGGGTGATTTTGTCCTTCGACCACTTTGCGAGGCGCTACGCAAGAACGCAACGTGGCCGTCGAGTGCCGGATGGGCCTGTGGCAGCATGCGGTTAAAAAGGGAGAAAGAGCATGGAAGAAGAGGATGAGCATCTGCTGCCGCGTGAAAAACTGCTGCGCTACGACGTCACCCTGTTAAAAGATGATGAACTGCTGGCGCTCTTTTTACGTACCGGAACGCCCGGCAAAACGGTATTTACGCTGGCAAAAGAGCTGATAGCACGTTTCGGTTCGCTGTACGGTTTACTGACCGCCGAGCTGGCGCAGTTTAAGCATGTTGAGGGGATCGGCGTGGCGAAATATGCCCAGTTGAGGGCCATTGCTGAGCTTGCCCGCCGTTTTTACAATGTCCGCATGGAGAAGGACGATCCGATCCTGACGCCAGCGATGACGCGTGAATACCTGCAAAGCCAGTTAACCGATATCGAGCGCGAGATCTTTATGGTGATCTTTGTCGATAACCGAAACCGGGTACTGAAACATAGCTGCCTCTTTGCCGGTACGTTAAGCCACGTTGAGGTGCATCCGCGTGAAATTGTGCGGGAAGCGATAAAAGTGAATGCAGCGGGCGTGATCCTCGCGCATAATCACCCCTCTGGCTGTGCAGAACCGAGCAGAGCGGACAAAGAAATCACCGAGCGCATTATCAAATGCTGTCAATTCATGGACATTCGTGTGCTGGACCATCTGATAATTGGCCGCGGAGAGTACATTTCTTTTGCAGAACATGGCTGGATTTAGGCTATTTCTCGCGATCCATCGGGATCTTTGTCTGTTCGGGACTTGAGCACACCGCCGAGTCAGCGTATACTACGCCACCTTTGAGAATCTCGGGTTTGGCATTTGGGCCTGGCAATCGAGAGTTCACTTAGAACTATGCGATGACCGGGCTGTAAAGCCTGACGAGGCGCCGATACCCCATACGAAGCTCGAGCTAATTTGATTTTTGGAGAATAGACATGTCCCGAGTCTGCCAAGTTACTGGCAAGCGTCCGGTGACCGGTAACAACCGTTCCCACGCACTGAACGCGACTAAACGCCGTTTCCTGCCGAACCTGCACTCTCACCGTTTCTGGGTTGAGAGCGAGAAGCGTTTTGTCACCCTGCGCGTATCTGCTAAAGGTATGCGTGTAATCGATAAGAAAGGCATCGATACAGTTCTGTCCGAACTGCGTGCCCGTGGCGAAAAGTACTAAGTACTTAAAGAGGAAATAAATCATGGCTAAAGGTATTCGCGAGAAAATCAAGCTGGTTTCTTCTGCTGGTACAGGTCACTTCTACACCACCACGAAGAACAAACGTACTAAGCCGGAAAAACTGGAACTGAAAAAATTCGATCCAGTTGTACGCCAGCACGTACTGTACAAAGAAGCTAAAATCAAATAATTTTAGTCTCCTTGTATCGAAAAACCCCGCAACTGCGGGGTTTTTTGCATTCTGTATCTCAACGGAGGAACCATGCCTGAATTACCCGAGGTAGAAACCAGCCGTCGCGGCATTGAGCCCCATCTGGTCGGCGCGACGATTCTTCACGCGGTTGTCCGTAACGGGCGTCTGCGCTGGCCGGTGTCCGATGAGATCCACGCCCTGAGCGATCAACCCGTCCTTAGCGTGCAGCGTCGCGCGAAATACCTGCTGCTGGAACTGCCTGACGGCTGGATCATTATCCACCTGGGGATGTCCGGGAGCCTGCGCGTTCTTACCGAAGAACTGCCGGCGGAAAAGCACGACCACGTCGATCTGGTGATGAGTAACGGCAAAGTGCTCCGTTATACCGACCCACGGCGCTTTGGCGCGTGGCTGTGGACGAAAGAGCTGGAAGGGCATAACGTGCTCGCGCATCTGGGCCCGGAACCGCTCTCAGACGCGTTTAACGCGGAATACCTGAAAGCGAAGTGCGCGAAGAAGAAAAGCCCGATTAAGCCGTGGCTGATGGATAACAAGCTGGTGGTCGGCGTGGGGAATATCTATGCCAGCGAATCGCTGTTTGCCGCCGGGATCCATCCCGATCGGCTGGCCTCTTCGCTGTCGGGGCAGGAGTGTGAGCTGCTGGTCCGCGTGATTAAAGCCGTATTGCTGCGCTCGATTGAACAGGGGGGAACAACGCTGAAGGACTTCCTGCAAAGTGACGGCAAGCCGGGCTATTTTGCCCAGGAGCTGCAGGTGTATGGCCGTAAAGGCGAACCGTGCAGAGTCTGCGGTACGCCCATTATTGCCACGAAGCACGCCCAGCGCGCCACGTTCTACTGCCGTCAGTGCCAGAAATAGGGCTACTTTAGCTTTTCCATCAACGCCTGGTGGACGTTAACCGGCAGGAAATGGGTAACGTCCCCGTGATGACGCGCCACCTCTTTTACCAGCGTGGACGAGATAAATGACCACTCTTTGGAGGGCATCAGGAACACGCTCTCCAGCTCCGGCATCAGGTGGCGGTTCATGTGCGCCAGCTGCATCTCATACTCAAAGTCTGCCACCGCGCGTAAGCCGCGGATCAGAATGTTCGCCTGCTGGGCGCGGGCGAAGTTAGCCATCAGGTCGCTAAACCCGACCACCTCAACATTCGGCAGGTGCGAAATGGCATCGGTGGCAAGCTGCACGCGCTCGTGGAGGTCAAACATTGGCTTTTTGCTGGGGCTCGCGGCAATGGCCAGGATCACCTTGTCAAACATGCACGCCGCACGGGTGATGATATCAAGATGACCGTTGGTGATCGGATCGAAGGTACCCGGATAAATCGCTTTTGTGCTCATGGCTCACGTTTTCTCTGAGTAGCCGCGGCAGAGCGCCCACAGCTCGGTGTATTTGTTGAAAGTATACTGGGCATTCACTACCGCGAGTAACCAGCCCTGCTTACCGTCCAGCACTCCACCACGCAGCAGGAGTGTTTTCAGGAACGCGCCCAGCGTGTGGGTGAAGATACCGGTCAGTGAGGCCTTCTTGCCGCGCTGGTGACGCTCCTGCGCCCAAGCCGTGGCATAGTTGAGCTGTTTACGCTGGAAGCTCGCGAAATCCCGGCAGGTCAGGTGCAGCAAATCGCCCGTCAGGGGGATGATCCGGGCGTTGTCGCAGCTCAGGGATTCATGCACCAGATTGTCGTTGTACTGATAGCGCTCGCGCTCGTAGAGGCGCGTCACGCGGTCTGGATACCAGCCGCTGTGGCGCATAAATCGGCCAAGGAAATAGTTACGACGGGCAATGCTGTATACAGCACCAGGCTGAGGCGAGGAAAGCACCGCCTGAATGGCCTGCTGAAGTTCTGGCGTAATACGTTCGTCAGTATCGAGCATCAGGACATAATCACCGGTGGCAAACCCCTGCGCGCGCTGGCGCTGGATGCCATAGCCTTGCCAGTCAGCGTCGGTAAACACCTTTGCACCCGCTGCCTGGGCAACGTCCACCGTGCTGTCCGTACTTCCGGAGTCAAGAATGACTATCTCGTCAGCCCAGGCAACTGATGCCAGGCAGTCCGGAAGCAGGTCGGCGGCGTTTTTGGCGATCATCACGACCGACAGACGCGTTGACATCAGTGGCTCCGCTGGGGCAGGTAAGGTTGCAGAAGTTGCAGCAGACGGGTCAGGGCGCCCTGGTTCTGATGCAGCACTTCAACGGCATGACGCCCGTACCACAGGCGATAATCTTCATCAGTCAGAAGGGTCGATACCTCTTTGACTACCGAATCCGCATCGGTCACGGTAATTAAACCATCGGCCTGCTGTAATTTCGCGCAGATATCTTTGAAGTTAAACGTATGTGGCCCCATCAGCACCGGAATGGCGTGGGCGGCCGGCTCGAGCGGGTTATGACCGCCGCGCTCCACCAGGCTGCCGCCGACAAACGCGAGGTCAGCAATGCCGTACAGCAGCATCAGCTCGCCCATCGTATCGCCAATCACCACCTGGGTGCTGCCAGACGGGATCTCCCCGCTGCTGCGCAGCGTGAAGCTGAAACCGCCTTTCTGCACCATTTCACGGGCATCTTTAAAACGTTCCGGATGGCGGGGCACGAGGATCAGCAGTAAATCAGGGAAGCTTTCCAGCAGCTTACGGTGCGCCTGCAGGATAATCTCTTCTTCACCGTCATGGGTACTGGTCGCAATCCAGACCTGACGACGCGGGGCCCACTGGCGACGCAGCGTGATCGCGCGGGCGGCGAGTTCCGGGGTAACCGAAATATCAAATTTCAGGCTGCCTGTCACTGCAAGCTGGTTGCGTTTGAGGCCCAGAGAGACAAAGCGTGCCGCATCTTCTTCATTCTGCGCGGCGATCAGCGTGATCTTGCTGAGCAAGCGGCGCATAAATTTACCCAGCTTGCCGTAACCTTTCGCCGAGCGCTCTGACAGGCGCGCGTTGGCAATCACCAGCGGAATTTTACGGGCATGCAGGGCGGAAATCATGTTCGGCCACAGTTCGGTTTCCATCACAATTACCAGCTTCGGGCGAACGGTATTCAGGAAACGATTCATGGCGCAGGGCAGGTCGTAAGGGAGATAGACGTGATGAACGTCTTTGCCAAAAGCGGATAACGCGCGCTCCGAGCCGGTTGGCGTCATCGTCGTGACGGTGATCGGCAGCGACGGATAGCGGTGACGCAGGGCGCGAACCAGCGGGATTGCCGCCAGCGTTTCACCGACAGAAACGGAATGCAGCAAAATACCGTCCGGCGCGACTTTATTGCGGCAGAAGCCATAGCGTTCAGCCCAGCGTTTACGATACGCAGGCGCTTTACGGCTACGAAGCAACAGTCTCAGCCACACCAGTGGCTGAATGATGTAGAGCAGAGCGGTATACAACAATTCCAAGCGATTATCCGTTTTTTTAGTTTCGGCGGGCAAATTCTAAGCATTTGAGCCGTCTAAAGCTATCTCTTTGGTGTTTTAAGACACCCATTTGGCTGCGTTACGCTCATTCGCCTGAAAAAAAACGGGCAATTTCTTGCCCGTTTCTTGTCTCACCGTTTAGCGCTCCGCTTCGGGGAGGGCGTTCAGATGGTAGGTTACGCGCTCCGAAAGCCCGCGAATGTCACCGCCAGTGATAAAGAAGCTGTCATCTTTTTGATTTGGATTACTGACGTCGTAGCCCAGCATCTTGTTGATGAGCGTTGCCACCTGATAATGGTTGAGCGGCATCTGCGGGCTGATCTCCTTCATGGCGTAAGCTGGATCGTTGCTGAAGTAGAGGAACGGTACCTGAGCAATTGGCATTTCTACAACCGAATGGCCAAACAGACCGTTATCGCCCACGCGTTCCCCGTGATCGGAGGTGATAAACACCAGCACCGGCAGTTTGGATTTTGCCAGCGCGGTGCGAATCGCGGACGCGAGTTCTTTGTCATACAGGCGGACTGCATCGTCATACTCATTTTTCTTCTGCGCCACATCATCACTCAGACGCGGTGTAGAGAACTTCGCGAAGCCCTGCGGGATATTACGCTCGTACGGGATATGTGGAGCACGGCTGTTGAGCACCATCAGAAACGGTTTGTTCCAGTCCAGCGTTGCTTTCTCAACGGATGGCGTCAGAACAACGTCCGCGCCGACATCCGGTGCCGGGCGGATCTGGGTATCTTCCCACAGATCAATATCATGGATACCAATCCAGTTGCTCAGCCCTTCCAGTCCCTGGGCGGAGATAAAGGCGGTCTGATAACCCTGTTTCTTCGCGTTGGCGAAGATATTGGTGGATTTCGATTTATAGGCCCCGTAGTTATCCGGCTCGCGCAGATTATTCACCAGCATCGGGATGGCCACGCGGGTGGACACGGCGTTGGAGACAATCAGACGGCCCGTACCTTGATACTGCTGGAGCAGCGCTTTCAGCTCGGGCGTGGTATCGCGTTCGTAGCCCAGGGCGCTGACGTGGTGCGGGTTAAGGCTTTCACCTATCGCCAGAATAATCGAATATTTGCCCGCACGCGTATCCTTCACAGGTTTGACCTGGTAGGGATCGTAATGGGTCAGATTCTGGTTTTCTCCTGACATCGCTTCCGGGATCAGGCGTATGGCGCTGAAGCTCATCGCAGACAGGCCGTTACGCAGCAGGGAGTGCCGCAGGTCCGGGTTGAACTTGTACATCTGCCCGTCGACCGCTTTGTAGAACTGGCCGACAAACATCACGACGATGGCAAGCAGGCAAGGAAGCGCAATCCATTTATGCCAAAGCGGCGCCAGACGACGCGCAAAGACCAGCGCAAACACGACAGCCACAATCATAATGGCAAAGTAAATGCCCAGTGAACCCAGGCTGTCGGTGATCCCACTGGCAATGTCTTTCGTTTCCACGAACGCCAGCCAGACTTCACTCGGGCCATAGAACTGACCGTAGAACTGGTAGTACACCGCTTCCGATATCTGAACGATAAACGTGACGGCCAGCAGCAGGCGAGTCAGGAAGAAACGCGCACTGGCCGCGGCAAGCAGGGAGATGATCAGATACAGCGAGATATCACCGGATTTCGGCTGGTAGACATGATCTTTCAGCAGAATGATGATTTCTGAGAGCGAGAACAGCAGCAAGAATGCCAGCGTCAACCCCAGGGTGCGCAACAGATTGCTGCGTGGGGTGAACGAAGAGTGTGTCGTTGTTTTGAACATGGAAGGGCTCTATTCCGATCAGAACTTTTTAGTCAGCGGGCGAATGGCTTTACCAAAACCAAAGCGCAGTGCGCGAACTACCGTAGGACGATTGTGCAATCCTTTACGCCAGATATCCTCAAACAGGGCGTACCAGCGTGCGGCGACCGCTTCGCGGGAATAGACCTGTAGGCGTTTTTCACCCTGTTCGCGCATCTGACGATACAGTTCAGGGGAATTTTTAAGACGCATAATGGCATCGAAAGCTTCATCAGGGTTTTTGGCGATGAGGTAGTCCAGCTCGCTTTCGCGGATCGCGCGATAAGACGGCTCGTCATCGCAGACCATCACCGTTTTCCCCAGCCAGTTGTTAATGAGCTTACTGGCAGGCTTACGCGCCAGTTTATGATCGTGTGATTTGCGGAAGCTGATGCACACGTCCACGTCCTGGTAGTTTGTCCAGTTATCGAACGAGATGCGTAGCTCGATACCTTGTTCGGCAAGGCGTTGCTTAAAGTTCCCTTCGCGGTATTGGTCCGGGAAACTGTCTACACGGCCGAAGAATGCGACGGTTTTGATTGTCTCGTCGGTGCGCTCACGCGGTTTTACGCCCGGCTGTGGCCAGTTAGGAATAAAGATACGCCCTGGGATGTTAGCAACTTCAGGGTTTTGTTCGACGACGTAATCCGCGCCGATAACCGGCGGACGATCGGCACGAGCAACAACGGTCACGCCGACCCAGGGTTTTACGCGGGAACCATAGTGATCGTTGTGCATCAGATTAATTGCGTCCGGGCGGCATTCAGTGCCCCATGAACATTCAATCTGACCGTTATAGTAATAGTTAAGGCTGAGCATCGTCTGAAATGTCCAGACGCCTCTTCCCCCACAGTAAAAACGATGCGGAATATCATCCGGATTGATTTTCTGATCAATCAGTTCCTGAAAATCGGCAAAATTCGTCGCGATAAACTCAGGGCGGGAAACAACATGCAGTTTAAGCTTGCTCATAATTCCACTCATTTGACGAGTTTTTTAAGACGGAAGTAGCGACGTCCCAGACGCCACCGTTGGCGGAAGCCGCGCGCATTTTGCCAAATCAGCGTCCAGATACCGCGATCGAAAAGCTCACGGGTGATCTCGCGTTTTTTGGCCATATCGTCAATGTTGTTAATGCTATGCAGGATCCCCAGACCCTCTTTGGCGATTTGCCAGCGGCAGGCGGGTACGCGTTTCACCTGTTCCGGATAGCGTTTGTTGATGGCGTCCAGCATCTCCAGAATCTTCATGTAATGGCGCGAAGAGCGCATGCGCGTGTCGTCCGTGCCTGGCGTATGGGAAACGGAAGCGGAATGGATCAGGTAATCGTAATAGACCTCATCAATATACTGCACGCGTCTGGCGGTGAGCAGTACTTCCGTAGTCCAGGGGATGTCCTGATGGCGCAGACCATGTTCAAAGCTGAAGCCCTGCTCTTTGATAAAGGCGTGTCGATAGATATTCAGCCACGTTACGTGCAGGAACTTGCGCGATTCGAGCGCCATCTGCAGCCAGGTCGGGCCGTCCAGCACGCCGGTTGACGCAAGTTTATCAGAAGGGAAAATCTTCTTCGACGGGCGTCCGTCATCATAAATATAGGTACCGTTGCAGGTCGCGACGTCCAACTTCCCGGCGAGTGCAATCTCCAGCAGGCGCGGATACATACCTGGATAGATAACGTCATCAATATCCGGGAACGCGACGTACTCGCCCGTAGCCACGGCCAGACCGGTATTACGGGCCGCAGAGACACCCCCATTAGGCTGGTCGATGACGTTAAAATGACTGAATTCACTGGCGTAGCGGGCGATGATATCTGCGGAGCCGTCGGTTGAGCCGTCATTAACAATAACAAGTTCCAGGCTGGGCAGATTCTGTTTCTTTATGCTGTCAAAAAAAGCGCTCAGGAAATTCTCGCCATTATAGACGGCGACAACGAGGCTTAATTGAGGCGTTCCAGACATGCTTACTCCGTAATTTAACGCGGTGAGATGCGGCTAACGAGCGATACAGCAATGTGCAATGGCTTTTCGACAGCCGGCAGGCAAAAGAGTTCTGATGGGTAACGTTGCGCCGATGCCTGTTATCATCGGCGCAATATACGCGATCAGGAGGTTGTTTCTGTCCGTTTAGCGGGTCGTAACGCGCACATTCCCACAAGCAACCCGGTTAACAGCATATATTGTTCCAGGTAGTGATCTTTCAGATTATGGTCAACCATGGTTCGGGAGAAGAAACCAACCGTAAACAGCAGCAGGAACATGCCTGCCATCATATTGCCATGGCGGAACTCGCGCCAGCCGATGTACCAGCAGCCTGCCAGCAGAATCAGCCAGCCTGCAATGCCCACAACCCCGTTCTGGATACCAAACTCAATCAGGCCGTAGTGGCTGTGTGGAATATCAATGCGATTGTCCTGCGTGTCGCGACGCAGCACATAGCGGAAGGCCTCTTTGCGAGGCCCCATTCCCGCAGGATGTTCGCCCACCAGTTTCCATCCCTGATGGAAGAAGCTCGCGCGACAGCCGTTGGAGTGGTCCATTGGTCGGCCTAGATCGTTAGTCGGTACGGTTCCGTTGGTTCTGTTATAGCAAAAACTGGTGAAAGGCGCGTTCCAGCCTGTTACTGCATCATCTTCCAGGTTTTGCCAGCGCGGATCGGTTTTCCAGGAAGCATAGCCCAGAAGCGCAGAAACGATAATGATGCTCACAAGAATAATGCCTGTTAGTACTACCCGGCTGCGACGCATACTGTGCAGGCTAAGCAGTATGAAGGTGGAGAACAGGCTGCCAACCAGGCCGATCGTTCCCCAGCGGGTATCGACTAACGCCGTGCAGACAAGGTTACACAGCAGCATAAAGGCGAGGAACGGTGTCTTCAGGCGTAAGAAACGCTGATGAAGCAGGCCGCGTGCAAGCAGTTCAGCGATCAGGAAACCGGTGATCATATTGACCTGGAAGCTCATGCGCGTGCGGTTATAAACAATCCGCGTTTCGCCCCAGTGGATCACGCCGTCTCGCCAGTAAAGCCAGACGGTATCAAGGAGATGGATACAGACGACGCCCCAGAAAAAAAGGACGACGAGAGTAAAGAAACGGGCTGCCGATAAAGAGGGGAAGCGCTCCTGAATCACCGGTAATAACACCAGACCTGCACAGAAAAGCAATACCGGACGGAACCACTGACCATCCCAGGTCGACACCATTTCTTTAATATCTGGCGCGACAAAAAAGCCGTTAATCAGGATAAAGAAGGTTAATGCCCAGAGCACAATAAGCACGAACTTAATTTTGTTTAAGTCCAGCGCTTTTCTCGCCACTGAGGAGCTAAAGAAAAGACCGAGCGCCACCACAATATTAGGATAAATCAGTCCATTACGATGAAAAGGTAGCTGATCGTTTGGGATTGGCCAGATAAAACATAAAGCCAGTACAGACAGTACTAAAAGACCTGTCAGGATGTTACGAGTATTTGTCATAATTTTGGTACTGGTAAAGGATCTCGGCGTTAATACCGGTTAGTTAACAATGCCATACGCAGATTCCACTGATTTTGAGTGGAATAAAAGCCTGAGAAAATTACCACAGAAGCCATAACTACAGAAGGACAATGTTTGTAAGCAAGATTAATCCGCCTGTGCATTATCGTAATACCCACGTATATAATCGGCAGCCTGGACAGCGGTTTCAGCTAAACGACAGGAAATATATGCACATTGTTCACACTGAAGCAGACGGCGGCAAAGGCGGGCAGCCTCTGCGCATTATCAACGAATCGCTTGGGATGATTCAGCGTGGCCATCAGGTGACTCTCCTTTGTCCGGAAACTGCGCCGCTCCACGCGCTGGCACGCAGTGCCGGTCTGACGGTGGTCACGATGCCGTTGAAGCGTAAGAACCTTAAAAACCTGCAGCTGCTGCGTCGCTGGCTGAAGGATAACCGTCAGTCGATTGACGTCATCAATAGCCATAACTCTGCCGATACCTGGCTGGTGGCGCTGGCGAATCTGACGCTCTCCAACCCCGTACCACTGGTGAGAACCCGTCATGCGTCCGGCGTTCCGCGTAACAACTGGACGACACGTTGGCTGTTCCGCACCGCCTGCGCGCACATCGTGACTACCGGGGAGGCGCTGCGCCATCAGGTCGCAAATATTGGCGTGCCGATGTCCCAGAGTACGTCGGTGCCAAGCGGGGTCGATACGCAACGCTTTCACCCGGGAGATAAGCACGAAGCCCGCGCGCATTGTGGCCTGTCTGAGGAAGATTTCTGGCTGGGCGTGGTGTCGCATTTGCGCCCGAACAAAGGCCATAGCGTACTGCTGCGCGCCCTGGCGAAAATCGACAATCCACACATCAAGCTGGCGATTGTTGGTGAAGGCCCGCACAAGGCGACGCTGGAACAGGAAATCGCCGCGCTGGGATTACAGCAGCGCGTGGTCATGGCGGGACATCAACCCGATCCGGAACGCTGGTTTCCGGCCTTTGATATTGCGCTGAGTCCTTCGCATGATATGGAAGGTGTGCCGCAGGGCGTCCTGCAATCGTTAGCCACCCGTATTGCCACCATTGCGACGGATGCCGGCGGAACGGGGGATGCGGTGATTAACGGGCAGACGGGATTGTTGGTCGCCCAGCGCGACGAAAACGCACTGCGCGATGCCATAATGAAACTCTATGCCGACTCAGCCCTTCGCGAGACGCTCGCGCAACAGGGGTATGACTACCTGAGCACGCACTTTACCCGCGAAAGTATGCTGGATGCGATGGAGAAGGTCTTCTCCGATGCCGCTCAGCGCAGCAAATCGCGATAAAGCGCCTGTAGCTCTCGGGCCATTCTGTCCAGGGTGAAAGGTTCCGCAGTCGCACGCGCGGCAGCGGCGTAATCGACACCCTGTTCACGGCCTTTTAGCCACAGCGAGATGGCCTGCTGGTAACCTTCGCTGTCCAGCGCATCGCGTACCCAGCCGTTTTGACCCTCGGTTATCCACTCCGCCGCGCCACAACCGTGACTGGTGAGCAGTGGCAAACCACAGGCCAGCGCTTCCACGCAGACGTTCGGGAAGGGATCGTAGAGCGTCGGCAGGATAAGGGCATCAGCCGTGCCATACACTTCACGCACGTTGGCTACGGGGCCCAGGAACTTCACTCGAGAGGAAATTCCCAGCGCCTGCGCCAGCTTTTCGAACTTCCGCGCATGTTTATCGCGGCCGGCAATCAGCAGCCAGACGTCAGGATGCGCCACAATAGCGCGCAGCGCGGTGGCGACGCCTTTGCGGCTGAAGCCTGACCCAACATACGCCAGTACCGGTGCGTTACGGGGAATACCCAGTGCATCACGCTGCGAAAGGGCGCGGACCTCAGGACTAAACTGAACGGTGTCTACGCCGTTGTAGATCACCGTCAGCTTGTCTTCCGACAGTCCGAAGCGACGGGCGATATCATCGCGCACCATCTTCGAATTACAGATCACCTTGCGCAGCTGCGGATGGGTAAACATCTGCGCTTCGGCCTGCAGAATGTAGCGGTGATAACGGCTCAGAGACTGCGCCCAACGCGCCAGTGGCGACAGAATACGACCATATTGCTCAAGCCAGGTGGCGTGAACACCGTCGCCCGCCCGGAAGATGGTGGCACCCGGTATGCGTTCGTGGCTTTGCACAATATCAAACTGCGTAAAATGCGCGGCGGCTTCGACGGCAAAACCGGATTCACGCGCGATGCGATTGCGAAACGGCGGATTGACCGTCAACGTTTTCCAGCCTGCGGCATCCTCCCACTGGCGAGCAATCAGCGTGACATCAAGGGAGGTATCCTGCGCCAGCACGTTCAGCGCACGTGAGACAAAACGCTCTGCGCCACCGTTGGGGTTGTAGGTCTGTCGAACAATGGCCAGCTTCATGCAGGGGTTTCCGTTTCCAGAAGCATCGTATCAATGGCGCTCAGCACCTGCTGTGGGGTAATGGCCGTAATGCAGTCTGAGACACCGCTGTCTCCGCAGCCCGCTTTGCCGCACGGCTGGCAGGTAAACCCGGCCACAATCACACGATAATTTACCCCCCACGGCGCCCATTTGATGGCGCCGGTAGGGCCAAAGATAGCGACGGTCGGCGTACCGACGGCGCTTGCAAGGTGCATCGGCATGGAATCCACGCCAAAGTACACCCGGGCGTGCTTCATGAGCGCACCCAGCTCTTTCAGGTTCAACTGACCGCTTAAATCAAAGACCGGCTGGGTGAGGGCTGCGCGCAGCTCATCCATGTAGGCCTTCTCTTCTTTTGACGGTGCGGCGGAGAGGACGATCGGCAGGCCGCGCGCCGCCAGGTTATCAATGGTCGCTGCCAGTTTTTTGATATCCCAGGCCTTAAACATCCAGCGCGAGGTCGGGTGAACCAGAATGTAGGATTTACTCGTGAGCCCAAACCCGGCCAGTTTTTCGGCCACAGAAGCTTCTGCCGCGTCACCAGGTACAAAAAGCGTATGCTTGTCTTCGTCGGAGTGCGGATGAATACCGATTCGGCGCAGGGCATCCAGATTGACTTCCACCATATGGCGGCTGTTGTCCTGAATGGCCGGGTAGAGCGTGGTGAACGATTTCACCCAGCGACGACGTGCCAGGCCCCCGCGTTTATCCGGCTTAAAGCCGACGGAGACGCGCGGTTTCAGGCGACGCGCCAGACGCGCGCCGTGCCAATGTTCGGTCAGATTAATCAGCACGTCATACTGACGGCCTTTCAGGGTATTCAGCAGGGCGCGGTAGAGGCGGAATTGTTCAAACCACCCCTTCTTGCGCCAGTTGCGCCCAATAGTATGCACCTGGTCGATATGCGGATGGCTGGTAAGCATTGCCTGGGTATCGTCATAAACCAGCGCATCGACTTCCACGTTCGGCCAGTTCTTTTTCAGCACGGTAAACACCGGCGAGGTAAGCAGAACGTCACCGTGGTGACGCAGCTTAATAATCAGCACGCGCTTTGGCGGGCGCTCCGCTGAGAAAAAATCAGACATAGGCTCTCTCTGCTGCCAGCAAAGGCTCTAATTGCGCAAATACCGCAGCGGCGCTGAGATCGCTCAACTGCGATGAGTGTTCCGGGCGGCAGATATACTGATTTTTTCCATAGCCGCCGATCAGGCCCGGGTCCGTTGGGCCGTAAAGCGTGATGTTAGGACGGTCCAGCGCCGCCGTCAGGTGGCTGAGGCCCGTATCCACGGAGACCACAGCCGTAGCGCATGCCAGCGCCTGAGCGACGCCGTCAAGTTTCATGCGCGGCAGAACGTCCACGTAATCAAACCCTTCTGCCAGTCGTTTGGCCCGTGCCTCTTCGTGCGGTGCGCCCCACGGGAGTTTGATACGCAGCCCCGCGCTTGCCAGCAGGCCGATCAGTTCGCGCCAGTGCGCTTCCGGCCAGTGCTTGTCATCGCGGGTTGTCGCGTGAAGGAAAATCAGATAAGGATCGCTTTCCTGCGATGAGGTGTGCAGGAAATGCCGGGAAATCGCATAGTCGCCCTGGGTTTCCGGTTTCGCATAGCCCAGGCTTTTGGCAAACAGCTCTCGGGTACGTTCCACCGCGTGCTGTTGCTTTGCGATGTGGTGGCGGCGGTTATAAAACAGGCTCGCCAGCGGTTCGCGGGCGCTGTGCCAGTCCATCCCGTGCTTTACGCCGTGTGCCAGACGCGTTACCAGCGCGGCGCTTTTGACCAGCCCCTGCGCGTCAATGATGGCGTCGTAATGCTGTGCCCGCACCGCCTCGCGGAAGGCTTTGCGTTCGGCTTTAATCGGCGCGGAGAACCACGCTTTGCGCCAGCGGCGAATCGCCACCGGGATCACGCGGTCAACCGCTTCATGCCAGGTGGGGATCTGCGCGAAGCCTTCTTCCACCACCCAGTCAAAACGAATGCCGGGGATGGCCCGCATGGCGTCCGTCAGCGACGGCAGCGTATGCAGAACATCACCCATCGAAGAGGTTTTAACGATCAATACCCGCATTCGTTATCCTTCTTCGCTCAACAGCAGTGCGTTGAGTTCTTCGAGAACGCGCGCTGGCGTAATGTCGATCAGGCTCTGATGATAGCCTTCTGCGGCATCGCCTTTGCGCACCTTGTGGTAGCCGGTGATCAGGCGGATGACGCGCGCTTTATGGGAAAGCGGAGGCGTGAAGTCCGGGCTGCTTGGGCCATACAGCGCCACCAGCGGGCGGTTGAGCGCAGCGGCGACGTGCATCAGGCCTGAATCGTTGGTGACCACAGCGTGACAGGCGGCAATCAGAATAACGGCCTGTTCAAGCTGCGTTTCTCCCGCCAGGTTGCGGCACCAGGCCTGCTGTTCATTACTCAGTGTGGCGAGAATTTCGTTGCCCGCCTCGTGGTCTTTTGCCGAACCGAACAGGACAATCTGGTAGCCTTCGTCGATCAGCTGTTTCGCCAGCTCCGCATAGTGGTAGTGCGGCCAGCGTTTTGCCGGACCGAACTCGGCGCCAGGGCAGAAGCCAATCATCGGGCGTTCAGACGAAAGGCCAAACGCGCTGCAGGTCTGGGATTTTTCACCGTCGTTAACCTGAAGCTGGGGCCAGAGCAGCGGCTGCGGCAGGTCTTTCGCACTTCGCATCACGCCTTTGTCATAGGCCAGCGCCACGTAGCGCTCCACCATTAATGGCCAGGCCGCTTTATCCAGCACCCGCGCATCGTTCAGCAGACCGTAGCGCATTTCGCCGCGCCAGCCGGTGCGATGCGGGATGCCTGCAAAGAAGGGTACCAGCGCGGATTTAAAGGAGTTGGGCAGGACATACGCACGATCGTACCGCTTTTCGCGCAGGCTATGGCCGAGCTTGCGGCGCTCGCCAATCTCCAGCGCCCCGTGGCCGAGCGGCATCGGGATCGCTTCATTCACTTCCGGCATACGCGATAACAGCGGACGGCACCACGCGGGTGCCATCACGTCGATTATCGCCTGGGGATAACGCGCCTTGAGCGTGCGATAGAGACTTTGCGACATCATCATGTCGCCCACCCATGACGGGCCGATCACCAGAATTCTCATACTTACGCGTCGCGGTTCAGCCAGGCCATATATTCCGTTACGCCTTCGGCAACGGTCTTGAACGGCTTGTCATAACCTGCGGCGCGCAGGTTAGTCAGATCGGCCTGCGTGAACGCCTGGTAACGGCCTTTCAGCTTATCAGGGAACGGAATGTACTCGATGCTGCCTTTTTTATGGTACGCCAGCGTGGCGTCAGCCACCGCCTGGAAGGACTCTGCGCGGCCGGTACCGAGGTTGAAGATGCCGGACACGCCGTTTTCCCAGAACCACAGGTTTACGGCGGCCACGTCACCCACGTAGACGAAGTCACGCTTAAAGCCGTCGCTGCCTTCGAACAGTTTTGGACTTTCACCGTTATTCAACTGGGTGTTCAGGTGGAACGCCACGCTCGCCATGCTGCCTTTGTGGCCTTCGCGCGGTCCGTAGACGTTGAAGTAGCGGAAACCGACGATCTGCGAGTTCGCTTCTGGCAGTACCTGACGCACGTACTCGTCGAACAGGAACTTGGAGTAACCGTAGACGTTCAGCGGCTGCTCATATTCGCGGGACTCGATGAAGTCCGAGGTGCGCCCGCCGTAGGTGGCAGCAGAAGAGGCATACAGGAACGGAATTTCACGCTCCAGGCAGTAATGCAGGATCTCTTTGGAGTACTGATAGTTATTGTCCATCATGTACTTGCCGTCCCACTCGGTAGTGGATGAGCAGGCACCTTCGTGGAAGATGGCTTCGATCTCGCCGAACTCTTCACCTGCCATAATCTGGATAAGGAAATCTTCTTTATCCATGTAGTCAGCGATGTTCAGATCCACCAGGTTAACGAACTTGGTGCCGTCTTTCAGGTTGTCAACCACCAGGATGTCGGTGATGCCTTTGTCATTGAGAGCCTTAACAATATTGCTGCCGATAAAGCCTGCGCCGCCGGTAACGATGATCATAACTGTAACCTTTGAAGTGTGGAGCCCGGGGACAATCCCGGACGCTAATGTTTCTATCATATCATTAGTATGGCTGCCCTTCAGCCATTCACCGACATAGCGCAAGGGTACACGTGATTTATGCTGCAAAAACGACAAGAGATGACGTGTCATCTCGTCATGAACTATAGGTTTGGGTAATATGTCCCGAAATTTGCCGAGTCTGGAGAATTGCAATGCGTGGTGATTTTTACAAACAGTTAAACAGCGACCTCGAGACCGCACGTGCGGAAGGGTTGTTCAAGGAAGAGCGTATTATCACGTCTGCCCAGCAGGCGGACATCACCGTTGCCGACGGCAGCCATGTGATCAACTTTTGTGCGAACAACTACTTAGGTCTTGCGAATCACCCTGAGCTGATTGCCGCTGCCAAAAACGGCATGGATACCCACGGCTTCGGCATGGCCTCCGTACGCTTTATCTGCGGAACCCAGGACAGCCACAAGCAGCTTGAGCAAAAGCTGGCAACCTTCCTCGGAATGGAGGATGCGATTCTGTACTCCTCCTGCTTTGACGCCAACGGCGGCCTGTTTGAGACCCTGCTCGGCGCAGAAGATGCCATTATCTCCGACGCCCTGAACCACGCCTCCATCATCGACGGCGTGCGCCTGTGCAAAGCGAAGCGTTTCCGCTACGCCAACAACGACATGGTTGAGCTGGAAGCGCGCCTGAAAGAGGCTCGTGAAGCGGGCGCTCGCCATGTGCTGATCGCCACCGACGGCGTGTT
The DNA here is from genome assembly GCF_040059225.1 of Enterobacter cloacae complex sp. Mu1197. NCBI lineage: Bacteria > Pseudomonadati > Pseudomonadota > Gammaproteobacteria > Enterobacterales > Enterobacteriaceae > Enterobacter > Enterobacter cloacae complex sp. Mu1197. Next base: position 120,438 of record NZ_CP157375.1, read on the forward strand.
CTCCATGGACGGCGTGATCGCCAACCTGAAGGGCGTATGTGACCTGGCAGATAAATATGACGCGCTGGTGATGGTCGATGACTCTCACGCGGTGGGCTTTGTCGGCGAAAACGGCCGGGGCTCCCACGAATACTGCGACGTCATGGGCCGCGTGGACATCATCACCGGTACGCTGGGCAAAGCGCTCGGCGGCGCATCCGGCGGCTATACCGCTGCGCGCAAAGAGGTGGTTGAGTGGCTGCGTCAGCGCTCGCGTCCGTATCTGTTCTCCAACTCCCTGGCGCCGGCGATTGTTGCCGCTTCTATCAAAGTGCTGGAGATGGTGGAGTCCGGTGCCGGGCTGCGCGACCGTCTGTGGTCTAACGCCCGTCTGTTCCGTGAAAAAATGAGCGCAGCAGGGTTCACCCTGGCCGGTGCTGACCACGCGATCATTCCGGTGATGCTGGGCGATGCGGTCGTGGCGCAGCAATTTGCCCGCGAACTGCAGAAAGAAGGGATTTACGTCACCGGGTTCTTCTTCCCGGTGGTGCCAAAAGGTCAGGCGCGTATCCGCACCCAGATGTCTGCGGCGCATACGCCTGAACAAATTGAACGTGCGGTGGAAGCCTTTACCCGCATCGGTAAACAGCTGGGCGTCATTGCCTGAGGACGTGTGATGAAAGCGTTATCCAAACTGAAAGCGGAAGAAGGGATTTGGATGACCGACGTGCCGGAACCGGAAGTCGGTCATAACGATCTGCTGATCAAAATTCGTAAAACAGCTATCTGCGGTACTGACGTTCACATCTACAACTGGGACCAGTGGTCGCAGAAAACCATTCCTGTACCGATGGTTGTCGGTCACGAATATGTCGGTGAAGTGGTGGGTATCGGCCAGGAAGTGAAAGGCTTCAAAATCGGCGACCGCGTTTCCGGTGAAGGCCATATTACCTGCGGCCATTGCCGTAACTGCCGCGGTGGGCGTACGCACCTGTGCCGTAATACCATCGGCGTGGGCGTAAACCGTCCGGGCTGCTTCGCGGAATATCTGGTGATCCCGGCCTTTAACGCCTTCAAAATCCCGGACAATATCTCTGACGATCTGGCCTCCATCTTCGACCCGTTTGGCAACGCGGTACACACGGCGCTCTCCTTCGATCTGGTGGGTGAGGACGTGCTGGTCTCCGGTGCGGGCCCAATCGGCATCATGGCGGCGGCTGTGGCGAAGCACGTGGGTGCACGCAACGTCGTGATCACCGACGTGAACGAATACCGCCTGTCGCTGGCGCGCAAAATGGGCGTCACCCGCGCGGTGGATGTCTCGAAAGAGAGCCTGACCGACGTGATGGAAGAGTTGGGCATGACCGAGGGCTTCGACGTGGGCCTGGAGATGTCCGGCGCACCACCGGCGTTCCGCACCATGCTCGATACCATGAACCACGGTGGTCGTATCGCGATGCTGGGTATCCCGCCGTCGGATATGTCTATCGACTGGAACAAAGTGATCTTCAAAGGGCTGTTCATCAAGGGCATCTATGGCCGCGAGATGTTTGAGACCTGGTACAAGATGGCGGCGTTGATTCAGTCGGGTCTGGATCTGTCCCCGATTATTACTCACCGTTTCTCCATCGATGAGTTCCAGCAGGGCTTTGACGCGATGCGTTCCGGCCAGTCAGGGAAAGTGATCCTGAGCTGGGAGTAACAGAGAAAGCGCCTTCGGGCGCTTTTTTTACGACCTCTTCACGTTTCTTACATCCGCAATCAGATTATTTCGATTTTTCCTTCGCTTTTTTACCCGCACACTTATAAAGTTTGTTGATTATCTGTTTAAGTTTACAGCGCCTATGTTCAAGCTTACCGTTTGTTTATTGACCTGTAATTCTGCGCGTTTGCTGCGCGAGGTGATTCCTCCGCTGCTGACGGTGGCAGATGAAATTGTCGTTCTGGATTCCGGCAGTACGGATGCCACTCTTTCTATTTGCCGCGAGTACGGGCTCTCCCTTCATCATCACCCCTATGCTATGCATGGCGTGCAGATGAACCATGCAATCGATCTGGCGAGCAATGACTGGGTGCTTTGCATGGATAGCGACGAGATTCTGGACGCGGAGACTGTCGACTTTATTCTGACCCTGAAAGCCGGGGATGAACCTTCCGCCGATCGCGCCTGGCGTATCGCCCGGTACTGGCACGTGCTGGGTGAGGAGGTGCGTACAATCTACCCTGTTTCCTCCCCTGATTTCCCGGTGCGGCTGTTCAATCGTACCCAGGCTCGCTTCAACCAACGACCCGTGGATGACAAAGTTGAAGGCAAGATTGTCGCCATGAAAATGCCAGGGCGGGTGCGTCACGACACGTTTTATAACCTTCATGAAGTGTTCAACAAGCTCAACAGCTACACCACCCGGCTGGTGAAGTACCAGCCGGCTCGCCCTTCGATTGGACGCGGCATCATCAGCGCCATCGGGGCGTTCTTCAAATGGTATCTGTTCAGCGGAGCCTGGCGTCAGGGCAAGGTTGGGGTCGTGACGGGACTGTATGCCACTGCCTACAGCTTTTTGAAGTATTTCAAATCCTGGTATCAGCATCAGGAGAAAAAAGAGCCCGTTGCGAATGAGCAGACGGACTCTCAGATTGCGAAATAAGCGTCAGGCGGTCAGGCTTTCTTACCCCATCCCTGCCACTGCTGCTGGACGTATTTCACCAGCGTACTGTTACTGATGCTGTCTCCGATGACAGAGAAGAAGCGGGTCGCGTAGACCGGTTCAAGCGGCTGCTTCGGTACACAGCGCTTCACGCCGCGGAACGGATTACGCGGTGCAGTCGGCACGGGCTGTGCAGAATTCGGTGTAGAGGTATCCACTTGCGGCTCGTTAAGCAGATCGCTCGGGCGCACCAGCGTGATATCGGAAGGTAAGGTCGGCAGCATTTGCTGCAGGACGCGGACGGTCGACGGGTGCGGGTGACCGATGGCAATGGCCGAACCATTGCGGCGGGCCAGCTGTACCGCGCGATTGAACTGCATACGAATATCGGCTTCGTTCTGGGTGTCATCCAGGAACACCTTGCGCTTAATCACCTTTACGCCCGTTCCCTGAGCGGCGCGCATCGCCTGGCTGTTGCCGATGGTCATGCTGTCGAGGAAGTAGAGATTGTAACGCTCCAGCGCCTGCATCACTTTTAGCATCCCGTACAGGCTGGAGGTCATCGCGCTGCCCATATGGTTGTTCAGCCCTACGGCATACGGCACCTTGTTGTAGGCGTCGCGGATGATGCGCTCGATCTCCTCGCTGCTCATATCCGGGCGCAGGGTATCTTTTTCCAGCGGCTGCTTGCTGAGCGGGGCCATGGGCAGGTGGATGAGAACCTGATGACCGCTGCTGTGGGCTTTGGTCGCCATCTCACGCGCATGGGGGGCATTCGGCAGGACGGCGACGGAGATGGCTGACGGCATCGCCAGCACCTGATTTTCATAGTGTGGACGATAACCAAAGTCATCAATCACGATAGCGAGCTTACCTGCGTATACCGGTACAGCCAGCGCCAGCGTGCTGACGACGGAGAAAACGATTCGACGAAATTGAAGCAAAACTTATCTTCCCAACCACGGCTGTGGATTGACCGCCTGACCCTGACGACGAATTTCGAAATAGAGTGACGGGCGGCCCTGACCGCCACTGCTGCCCACAAGGGCGATGGGTTGGCCCGCGCGCACCTGCGTGCCGACGCTGACCAGTGCGCTCTGGTTGTAGCCGTAAAGGCTCATATCACCTTTACCGTGTTCGACCACCACCACCAGTCCGTAACCCTGCAGCCAGTCGGCCAGAATCACGCGACCATCGGCAATCGCTTTCACTTCGCTACCTTCAGACGCACCGATAACGATCCCTTTCCAACGTAGCTCACCCTGCAGCTGTTCGCCATAGCGATGCAGAATTGAACCACGAACGGGCCAGAAAGCCTGGCCGCGAGGTGAGCCCAGACCACCGGTACGCGACATCAGGGAACGTTCACTTTCGCTTGGCTTGTAGGTGGTGCCTTTGCGGGAGGCTTCCTGCTGCTTGTCGCGAACGGCCTGCGCCTCGCGAGCCTCTTTTTCGGCGCGCGCTTTCGCCGCGGCTTCCGCACGGGCGATGCTGTTACGCAGTTTGGATTCGTTGGCGCGCATTTCGCTCAGCTGGCTTTGCCCTTCCTGAATCGAGGACTCGAGACCGGCCAGGGTTTTCTTACGCTCGTTGCGCGCCTGCTCGAGCTTCGCCTGCTGGGCCTGCTGATCGTAGAGCAGCGTCTGCTGCTGGCTCTGCTTCTCTTCCAGTTCGGCTTTTTGCGTGGAGACCTCTTCGCGCGTCTGCTTCAACTGCGCGATCGTCTCCTGACGCGCCTGGTTCAGATAGCCAAAGTAGGCCTGCAGGCGCTGGCCGCGCTGGCTCTCTTCGCCGCTGAGGATCAGCTGGAGTCCGGTATGTTCACCCTGGCGGAATGCGGCATCAAGCTGTGCCGCAAGATTACGCTCCTGCGCATCGCGCTGGCGCTCGAGTTTGGCAATCGACGCGTTCATCTCGTCGATCTGCTTATTCAGTTGGGCGAGGGTGTTTTGCGTTTCACGGAGTTTACGCGTGGCAGCGGAGATGGCCTCTTCCTGCTGCTTAAGCTGGGCGAGCAGGGCGGCGCGCTGCTGCTGCTGCTGGCGTACCGCACGCTCTTTGGCGGCGATATCGGCCTGAATGGATTTCAGCTGGTCGCGGTCATCCGCGTGGGCGGATGCGGCGCACAGCAATACGCCAGCGCTGAGTGCGCTGGCGTAAAACAGAGGTCTGACTGATAACCTAAGCGGCTTCACGACCCATGTGATTGAAAAAATCGCCTTTCCCCTCATGGGGAGCGATTATTCCACGATGAACAGCGGCTTACCAGTCATCTCTTCAGGGATCGGCATCCCCATCAGCGACAACATGGTTGGCGCGATGTCAGAAAGCTTGCCGCCTTCTACGGCTTTCACTGATTTATCACCCACATAAATCAGCGGAACCGGCAGGTTGGTGTGGGCGGTGTGCGCCTGGCCAGTCGCCGGGTCGCGCATCTGTTCAGCGTTACCGTGATCCGCGGTGATCAGCAGCTGGCCGCCAACGGATTCAACTGCTTTCGCCACCTGCTCAACGCAGTGGTCCAGCGCTTCAACCGCTTTCACTGCCGCTTCCATCACCCCGGTATGACCGACCATGTCGCCGTTCGGGTAGTTACAGATGATGGTGTCGTACTTACCGCTCTCGATGGCCGCAACCAGTTTTTCAGTCAATTCTGCAGAGCTCATCTCTGGCTGCAGATCGTAAGTGGCGACTTTCGGGGAGTTGATCAGAATGCGCTCTTCGCCTTTGAACGGCTCTTCAACGCCGCCGTTAAAGAAGAAGGTCACGTGCGCGTATTTTTCCGTTTCGGAGATACGCAGCTGCGTTTTGTCGTTCTTCGCCATCCACTCACCGAAGGTATTGGCCAGCGAGGCAGGTGGGTAAGCGCATGGGGCTTTGATGTCTGCCGCGTATTCGGTCAGCTGGATGAAGTCGATGTTTACCACTTTCTTACGGGCAAAACCGTCGAAGTCGCTGTTGACGAACGCACGGGTGATTTCGCGCGCGCGGTCAGCGCGGAAGTTCATGAAGATCAGCGCATCGCCGTCTTCCATCGCGGCATCGGCCTGGCCTTCAGCACGGATCACGGATGCTTTCACGAATTCGTCGTTTTCATCACGTGCATAAGCTGCTTCCAGCGCTTCAACGGCGGTCGCGAACTGGAATTCCCCTTTTGCCAGGGTCAGCAGATCATAGGCCTGTTCAACGCGATCCCAGCGGTTGTCGCGGTCCATGGCGTAGTAACGACCAATGATGGAGGCCACGCGGCCTTTACCCAGCGCGGCGAATTTGTCTTCAAAGGCTTTCAGGGAGCCTTCTGCACTGCGTGGTGGCGTGTCGCGGCCGTCCAGGAAGGCGTGCAGATAGATTTTTTCCGCCCCGCGTTCAGCGGCCAGTTCAACCATCGCCATGATGTGATCTTCGTGGCTGTGAACGCCGCCGGCAGAGAGCAGGCCCATAATGTGAACGGCCTTGCCTGCGGCAACGGCTTTATCAACCGCGCCTGACAGCGTTGGGTTGGAGAAGAAGGTGCGTTCTTTGATTTCAACGTCCAGACGCGTCAGGTCCTGATACACAATACGCCCGGCGCCCAGGTTAACGTGACCGACTTCGGAGTTGCCCATCTGGCGGTCCGGCAGGCCCACTTCCAGGCCAGACGCGTCAATCAGCGTATGCGGACGTTTTGCCCACAGGGCATCCATGACCGGGGTTTTGGCGTTGAAAATAGCGTTATCCTGGCTGTCTTCACGGTAGCCATAGCCATCCAGAATCACCAGTACCATAGGTTTTTTAGAAACCGACATTGCGACAACCTCATGCTCAAGAGTCAAAATTTGCGTAATTTTACTACAGCTGAATCGATCAAATAGCCGCAGAAGATCAAAGAAAGCGCAGGGGCAAGGTGCTGACCAGACCATTTTGAGGCATTTTTTTAGGTGGCATGCCGCAGAAAATGGATTAGGTTAGGGTCGCTGGCTGTATTTGCCAGAACGCACAGGTATACTCCTGTCCTGGTTTTTTTTATCACTTAGTCGGGAGTAGTTACCCTCCATGCAAGAAATTATGCAATTCGTTAGCCGCCATCCGGTTCTGAGCATCGCGTGGATTGGCCTGCTGGCTGCTGTGCTGTTCACCACATTTAAGAGCCTGACGTCTAAGATTAAGGTTATCACCCGTGGTGAAGCGACGCGTCTGATTAACAAAGAAGATGCCGTCGTTGTCGATCTGCGTCAGCGTGACGATTTCCGCAAAGGTCACATTGCGGGCGCAATCAACCTGTTGCCAGCTGAAATCAAAGCGAACAACGTCGGTGAGCTTGAAAAACACAAAGCCCAGCCGATTATCGTTGTGGATGCGACCGGCATGCAGGCACAGGAATCTGCCAGCGCGCTTCATAAAGCAGGCTTCGAAAACGTAACGGTGCTGAAAGAAGGTATTTCCGGCTGGAGCGGGGAAAATCTTCCTTTGGTGCGCGGTAAATAAGGAGTTCAGTCATGGCCCATATTGAGATCTATACCAAAGCGACGTGCCCGTTCTGCCATCGTGCGAAAGCGCTGCTGAACAGTAAAGGCGTCACGTTCCAGGAACTGCCGATCGACGGTGACGCGATTAAACGCGAAGAGATGATCCAACGTAGTGGTCGTACGACGGTTCCACAGATTTTTATTGATGCGCAGCACATTGGCGGCTGTGATGACTTGTATGCGCTCGACGCCCGTGGTGGACTCGATCCGCTGCTGAGCTAAGAGACTTTAGGACAATTAAAAAGGGTATTTCCATGTCAGAACAAAACAACACCGAGATGACTTTCCAGATCCAGCGTATCTACACCAAAGATGTCTCTTTCGAAGCGCCAAATGCGCCACACGTTTTCCAGAAAGATTGGCAGCCAGAGGTTAAACTTGATCTGGATACCGCATCTACCCAGCTGGCAGATGACGTGTATGAAGTCGTGCTGCGTGTGACCGTTACCGCCTCTCTGGGCGAAGAAACTGCATTCCTGTGTGAAGTACAGCAGGGCGGTATCTTCTCTATTGGCGGCATCGAAGGCAACCAGATGGCGCATTGCCTGGGTGCGTACTGCCCGAACATTCTGTTCCCGTATGCACGTGAATGCATCACCAGCCTGGTTTCTCGCGGTACATTCCCGCAACTGAACCTTGCGCCAGTTAACTTTGATGCGCTGTTCATGAACTATCTGCAGCAGCAGGCTGGCGAAGGTGCTGAACAACATCAGGATGCCTGATGAGCACTGTTAATGCGTCAATGACTGTGATCGGTGCCGGCTCATACGGCACCGCTCTTGCCATTACTCTGGCAAGAAATGGTCACGAGGTGGTCCTGTGGGGCCACGACCCAAAACATATCGCCACGCTGCAGCGCGATCGTTGCAACGTCGCGTTTCTCCCGGACGTTCCGTTCCCTGACTCCCTGCACCTTGAAAGCGACCTTGCGACCGCGCTGGCGGCCAGCCGCAACATTCTGATTGTGGTTCCGAGCCATGTCTTTGGCGACGTGCTGCGTCAGATTAAGCCGCTGATGCGCCCGGATGCGCGCATTGTCTGGGCGACAAAAGGACTGGAAGCCGAAACCGGACGCCTGCTGCAGGACGTTGCCCGCGAAGCGCTGGGTGATGCGATCCCGCTGGCGGTCATCTCCGGCCCGACCTTTGCCAAAGAGCTGGCCGCTGGCCTGCCGACGGCGATTTCGCTGGCCTCAACCGATCAGGCCTTCTCCGACGATCTCCAGCAATTGCTGCACTGCGGCAAGAGCTTCCGCGTCTACAGCAACCCCGATTTTATCGGCGTGCAGCTGGGTGGGGCGGTGAAGAACGTGATTGCGATTGGTGCCGGGATGTCCGACGGCATAGGTTTTGGTGCCAACGCCCGTACGGCGCTGATCACCCGCGGTCTGACCGAGATGTCCCGCCTGGGCGAAGCGCTGGGTGCCGATCCGGCCACCTTTATGGGGATGGCTGGCCTGGGCGACCTGGTGCTGACCTGTACCGACAACCAGTCTCGTAACCGCCGCTTTGGCATGATGCTCGGACAGGGCAGCGATGTGAAAGACGCGCAGGAGAAGATTGGCCAGGTGGTTGAAGGCTACCGCAATACCAAAGAAGTCCGCGAGTTGGCGCACCGTTTCGGTGTCGAAATGCCAATAACCGAGGAAATTTATCAGGTATTGTATTGCGGAAAAAATGCGCGCGAGGCAGCATTGACCTTATTAGGTCGTGCGCGCAAGGACGAGCGCAGCAGTAACTAGTCGGAACCGTTGTCACCTGAATGACCCAGCCAGCGCAGAACTGGCTGGTCATTATACTATCGTCTGGAGTTAGCAATGCCGTGTGAAGAACTGGATATCGTCTGGAACAACATTAAAGCCGAAGCCCGGGCGCTGGCCGACTGTGAGCCTATGCTGGCCAGTTTCTACCACGCAACGCTACTTAAGCACGAAAATCTTGGCAGCGCGCTCAGCTATATGCTCGCTAACAAGCTGGCGTCCTCGATCATGCCCGCGATTGCCATTCGTGAGGTGGTGGAAGAGGCTTACGCCGCTGACCCGGAAATGATTGCGTCTGCCGCCTGTGATATCCAGGCCGTGCGCACGCGTGACCCTGCGGTCGATAAATATTCTACCCCGCTGTTGTACCTGAAAGGCTTCCACGCTCTGCAGGCGTACCGCATTGGGCACTGGCTGTGGAATGAAGGCCGCCGCGCGCTGGCCATCTTCCTGCAAAACCAGGTTTCCGTGACGTTTCAGGTTGATATTCACCCGGCGGCGAAGATTGGTCGTGGGATCATGCTCGACCACGCCACCGGGATTGTTGTCGGGGAAACGGCCGTGATTGAAGACGACGTCTCGATCCTGCAGTCGGTTACCCTGGGCGGTACCGGCAAAACCAGCGGCGATCGCCATCCGAAAATTCGCGAAGGGGTGATGATAGGCGCGGGTGCCAAAATCCTCGGCAATATCGAAGTCGGACGCGGCGCGAAAATCGGCGCAGGCTCCGTGGTGCTCCAGCCGGTTCCGCCGCATACCACCGCCGCTGGCGTACCGGCGCGCATCGTCGGTAAGCCAGACAGCGATAAGCCGTCCATGGATATGGATCAGCACTTCAACGGTATTCACCATACGTTTGAGTATGGTGACGGCATTTAACGTCTGAGAATGGCGCCCGGATAACCCAGCTGGCGCCATGCTTCATACACCACTACCGATACCGCATTCGACAGGTTCATGCTGCGGCTGTCCGGCATCATCGGAATACGGATTTTCTGCTCAGCGGGCAGGGCATCCAGAATCGTGGCCGGCAGGCCGCGGGTTTCCGGGCCAAACATCAGATAGTCACCCTCCTGATAGCTTACGGCGCTGTGCGCTGGCGTACCTTTGGTGGTCAGGGCGAACATGCGCTGCGGCTGCTCAGCTTCCAGAAACGCGGCGTAATCATGGTGGCGAATAACGGCGGTAAATTCATGATAATCCAGCCCCGCGCGGCGCAGGCGTTTGTCGTCCCACGTAAAGCCCATTGGCTCAATGATGTGCAGACGAAAACCGGTGTTGGCGCACAGGCGGATAATATTGCCGGTATTTGGCGGAATTTCTGGTTCGAATAAAACGATGTTAAGCATGCTGCCCCCTTAATTGCGGGGGCAGGATAGCAGAAAAGAGAGGACCTACGCGACGCCGGGTTCTTGCGAGCGGCTGTACAGCATTTTGTAGACAGTTGCCGCAGCGGCCACCAGGGCGGGTACGCTGAGGATCATTAAAATACGGTCTGCCTGCCACTGCATCGAAAGAAGCTGGGCGCTGGTCATGGTGCCCGCCACGCCGCCAAAGCGGCCGATCCCCTGCATCCAGGCGATGCCCGTCGCGCGGCACTCGGTGGGATAAAAGGTGGCGGCCAGGGTCTGCATGCCCGACTGCGCGCCGTTCATCGCGATCCCCATCAGGAAAATCAACCCGCCAAACAGGGCGATATGGTTATGCTCCATGCCGAGTAGCAGGATCAGCCCCATCGTCAGGATAAACCCGCCCGCGACAACCTTGTGCGCTTCCCAGCGGTCCATCATCCAGCCGGCGAGCAGAATGCCGGCCGTGCCGCCGAAGGTGAACAGCGAGGTGAGCCAGGCGGACTCCGCCAGCGCATAACCCATTCCCTGCATCAGCGTCGGCATCCAGCTCAGCAGAACGTAGTAGATGACCAGCCCCATAAAGTAGGTCACCCACAGCATCAGGGTGCCTGGCAGCCAGGGCATCGAAAACAGCTGCGACACGCTCCCTTTTTTAGACGCGACTTTCTCCTCCGCCAGGAAAAAGCCCGTGACGCCCTCCAGCGTACCGCGGGCGAACCGGCTGGCGATACGGCGAACCTGCATGACGTCTTTCCCGCGCTGCACCAGAAACTTCACCGACTCCGGCAACAGCAGTGCCAGCAGCAGCGTTAAAATCAGCGGTGCAATTGCGCCGGTCAGCAGCACGCTTCGCCAGCCGTGGTGGGGGATAAGCCAGGACGAGATCGCGCCGCCGCCCGCCGCACCCAGAGGGAAGCCGCAGTACATGGTATTAATCGCCATCGCGCGGCAGCGCTGGGGGGCAAACTCGGAGATCAGCGTAATGGCATTCGGCATGGCGGCGCCGAGCCCCAGGCCCGTCAGAAAGCGCCACAGCGTCAGGGTGTTGAGGCTTTGCGCCCAGGCCGTGCCCAGGCTTGCCAGGCCGAAGAACAGACACGAAAAGACCAGCACCCGCTTGCGCCCCATCCGGTCCGATACTGGACCGGCGATCAGCGCGCCCAACGACAGCCCCAGCAGCGCCGCGCTCAGCACCGGCCCCAGATCCTGTTTATGGATCCCCCATTCTGCCGACAGCGTGGGCGCGATGTAGCCCATTGCCGCCGTATCAAAGCCATCGATCGCCAGAACCAGAAAGCCCAGCACAATGAGTAGCCAGTGAAACCCTGAAAAGCGACTGTCGTCGATCACCTGCTGAATATCCACCTTACCTGAATAGGTCATACGCTCCCCTCTGATGTGATGTTGTTTTTGTGTTCTTGTCTTTGCTTGTCTATACAATTGCGGACGGCATGTATATGTCAAATTTTCTTATCCAATATGTTATCTGAATGTTATTTTTGGCATAAAAAAGCGCCCGAGGGGGAGATCGGACGCGTGAGAAAGAGAATTTAAAGTGGGTGTGAATTCAGGCCGCATTTCCCTGAGCAAGCGGAGCCAGCGCTGCCGGTAATTTGCTTAACTCCTGCACCAGGGAATCCTTACTGATTTCGCTAATGGTTTTCGCACCGGTCAGCGTCATCGCCACCTTCATCTCTTTTTCGATCAGGTTAAGCAGATTCGCCACGCCTGCCTGACCGGCCGTCGCCAGGGCGTACAGATACGCGCGTCCCAGCAGCACGCTGTCGGCACCCAGCGCAATCATGCGCACCACGTCCAGCCCGTTGCGGATCCCGCTGTCGGCCAGGATGGCGATATCGCCTTTCACCGCATCGGCAATGGCCGGCAGGGCGCGGGCGGAGGAGAGCACCCCGTCAAGCTGGCGTCCGCCGTGGTTAGAGACCACAATCCCGTCTGCGCCAAAGCGGACCGCATCGCGGGCATCTTCCGGGTCGAGGATCCCCTTGATCACCATCGGGCCATCCCAGAATTCGCGGATCCACTCCAGGTCTTTCCAGGAGATGGATGGATCGAAGTTGTTCGCCAGCCAGCCGATGTAATCTTCCAGCCCGGTCGGTTTGCCAAGGTAGGCCGAGATATTCCCCAGATCGTGTGGACGACCGTTCAGGCCAACGTCCCACGCCCACTGTGGATGCGTTACCGCCTGCCAGTAGCGGCGGAGCGCCGCATTTGGGCCGCTCATGCCGGAGTGCGCATCGCGGTAGCGCGCGCCGGGGGTCGGCATATCAACGGTAAAGACCAGCGTGGAGCAGCCCGCCGCTTTGGCGCGCTCCAGCGCGTTACGCATAAAGCCGCGATCGCGCAGGACGTACAGCTGGAACCACATCGGGCGCTTGATGGTTGGGGCGACCTCTTCAATCGGGCAGACGGACACGGTGGAAAGGGTAAACGGAATGCCTTTAGCATCTGCGGCGGCGGCAGCCTGCACTTCACCACGGCGGGCGTACATGCCACATAAACCGACAGGTGCGAGCGCGACCGGCATGGAAAGCGTTTCGTTAAACAGTTTTGTCTCAAGGCTCAGGTCAGACATATTCTTCAACACGCGCTGGCGCAGAGCCACCTCCGAAAGATCTTCCACGTTGCGGCGTAGGGTGTATTCGGCATACGCTCCGCCGTCGATATAGTGGAACAGGAACGGGGGCAAAATGCGCTGCGCCGCGGCGCGATAGTCACTGGCTGCTGAAATGATCATGCTTTGTTCTCCCTGGAAATATCACTGTCGCCAGGCAGACGGGTAATACGCGCCTGTCGGGCCTGGTCTTCATCGAATCGTTTGATGGTGGTATGCACGAAACCGAGATGCGCCATCATCGCTTTGCGCGCGGCTTCGGCATCACCGGCCAGAATGGCGTTGAGCACCGCCTCGTGTTGTTCGGTCAGTTGGGCAAACACCGGCGGAACCAGATACATGCGCTGGCGGCTCTGCTTCACGGAGGATTGCAGCAGGTCGAAGAACCCGCGCATGGTCTGGAGCAGCACGACGTTATGCGACGCTTCGGCAATCGCCAGGTGAAAACGCACGTCCGCCTGGGAGGCGATGTCCGGGTCGCTGCTTTGCGTGGCCTCAAAGCAGGCGATGAGTTTCTCTTTGTCGGCGTCGGTTGCCCGCATGGCCGCGTGCCAGGCGGTACTGGTTTCGATGGCGTGACGCGCTTCAAGGATGTCGAAGCTGTAGTCCGGGTCGTTCTCCATCAGCGTTTTCAGCGGCTGAACGATGTTTTGCTCGGACCAGTCGTCATGCTGCCAGCGTACAAAGGTGCCGCCGCCGCGACGGCTTACCAGCACCCCTTCGCTGACCAGCGTCGCCAGCGCCTCGCGCAATGAATTGCGCGACACGCCAAGCTGGGCGGCGAGCTGGCGTTCGGCGGGCAACTTCATGCCCGCTTCCAGCTGTTGTTCTTCAATCAGCGCCCGCACGCGAGAGGCAATCTCGTCGGACAGGCGTCTGGGCATCACTATCATGGGATCATCCAGGTTAAGACATAGGCCTGCAGGGTGGTGATCACCCCGACCATGCAGGTGAATATCAGGCTGTGTTTCACGGTAAAGCGGAACAGATCCGACTCTTTACCGACCAGTCCCACCGCCGCACAGGCAATGGCGATGGATTGTGGGGAGATCATTTTCCCGGTCACGCCGCCGGTGGTATTTGCGGCCACCAGCAGGACGTCCGACACGCCAATCTGCTGAGCCGCCGTGGCCTGCAGCGCAGCAAACAGGGCGTTAGACGAGGTATCGGAACCGGTCAGGAACACCCCCAGCCAGCCGAGGAACGGCGAGAAGAAGGTGAAGGCGTGGCTGGTATGCGCCAGCGCCAGTGCCAGCGTCGATGACAAGCCGGAGTAGTTCGAGATAAACGCGAACGCCAGCACCATGCCGATGGAGTAGATCGGCAGGAGCAGCTCTTTAACGGTCGCCGCAAAAGTCTGCACCGCAGCCGCAGGCTTCATGCGCAGCCACACCACGGAAAGAATAGCGGCAAACAGGATGGCGGTCCCGGTGGCGGAGAACCAGTCGAATTTATAGACCGCAGCATACGGCGTGGCGGCGTGCACCACAGGCGGCATACGGGCGACCATCTTGTCGAGGAACGGCACCGAAACGTTAATCACCATGTCGTACAGCGCGCCGCCCGGGGCGAACAGGGCTTTAAACGGCGGGTTAAAGCCCAGGCCCACCAGCAGCGCGGCGGTGATCGCCACCGGTGCGCCAAAGCCTGCCGCGCCTTCCAGAAACGCCCCAAAGGAGAAGCCGACAATCAGCATCTGCAGGCGCTGGTCCGGCGTAATGGAGAGAATCGACGAGCGGATAATGTCGAACTGCCCGGTTTTCACCGAGATTTTATAGACAAAGACCGCCGCGATGATGATCCACGCAATCGGCCACAGGCCGTAGAAGAAACCGTAGACGACGGAGGCCAGCGCGCGATCGACCGGCATTTTGTAGAAGAACAGCGCCACCAGCAGGGCGATGGCGACGGTGTACGTCGCGGCAAGGTAGCCCTTCAGTTTGAGCTTAATCAGCGCAAAGAAGAAGAACAGGATCGGAAGCGATGCGATCAGGCTCGACAGCCAGATATTGCCGGCCGGGTCGTAGTTTTGTTGCCAGAGGCTCATGCAGGTCTCCTGGGGACCACACAGCCTGCGCAGCGGGTGAGTCTCCGCTCATCTCTGCGTCACAGTCTGTGTAAAAGTGGTCCTGCCAATGTTGTGTTGTAGGGTTAATGACAATGAATGGTTAACCAGATGTTATGAGCTAGCAATGGTTTTGTGAGCGGAAATAATGGAATTGTGAACCGGGGGAGGATTGGTTGCGCTATTGGTTGGACCAATTCACACGAAGGGGAAAAGAGTAGGCCGGGTAAGCGTAGCGCCACCCGGCATGAAATCAGAACGCCGTCTTACAAAAACCCGTCATCTCTTTCAGGCCCATTTCGCGGCCAAGCTCGGTCATCGGGTGAACCACCACCAGACCACGGACGCTTTTCTTCAGCTTGCCCATGTCGGCCTGCTCTTTTTTGGTGATCGCACGACGGTGCGGCATGTTCATCAGCTTCTGCGCTTCTTTGCTCAGCTTCTGGCCTTTGACTTCGCGCAGGCGCTCGATCTCCGCTTCCAGCTTCGCGGTCTCTTTTTCAAGCTCGGCATACTTCTCGGCAGACTCGACCAGTGACAGGCCCGCCATCTGGTGGCGGATGAGATCCAGGCGGTCGCTCAGGCGTTTAATTTCGTTCTTTTCGACTTCTTTCATGACAAATAACTCTGAAAACGGGGAATTTACAGGGAAGGATACACCAATGTGAGCAGGCTTACTTCTGAAACGCTTTTTTTAAGCTGATTCGGGAAATCAGCTCAGTCAGGGAGAGAACCATCGTGGAACGGACAACCTGTTGATAACGCAGCTTTTGCATCGCGTAGAGCTCAGGGTCGCTGTTATCAAACTGCGGTGCCGGAGGAAGCGCGGTGACGCAGTGCAGCTCGCCGAACGGCCCCAGGATTTCATCGTCGGTAAAGGTGTATTCATTACCGTCATGATTGAGTTCTTCGCGCAGCGCCATTAGCAGCTCCGCATCTTCATATTCTTGTCGGTTCAGCACGCCAAGACCATAAATCAGCTTCAGACGCACGGATAAATCGCCCAGCGGTCCGTCTCCGTCCAGTAACGGTTCTACAGCATATTTTACCGCGTAGTCGTCTTTGCGAAACACCTGAAGCACCAGGATATTCACCGCCTCGGTTAACAGCTCGACGGCGGCAATCAGGAAACTTCGTACGGTTTTGCCAGCATTCAGACGCTCAAGCACACGATTTTCAAAGGCCTGGGTTTGTTCCATTATTGCCTGCATATCTGACAATCTGTTATCCGGGCGCAGGCTAACCTGCGCCGCATTGTGCATCATTTGGTTGCGTTGTATGCGTTAACCGCCTCCACAACCACGTCGCTGTTGGCGTCCAGACCGGAAATCTGCGCCAGCGCAGCCTGCGCGCCCTGGGTATCAATCAGCTGAGCCAGTTCCTGCGCCTGCGGGTCCTGCTCGCTGCGGTAGTGCATTGCGGCGGCAATCCCTTTCACCAGATTGGCATGCGGCAGGCCGTATTCCAGCGTGCCCAGCAGCGGCTTAATCAGGCGGTCGCCCGCGCTCAGCTTACGCAGCGGCTGGCGGCCCACGCGCTCAACGTCATCTTTCAGATACGGGTTTTCAAAGCGACCGAGGATTTTCTGGATGTATGCTGCATGTTTATCCGCATCGAAACCGTAGCGTTTAATCAGCACCGCGCCGCTCTCTTCCATTGCCCCTTTTACCACCGCGCGGATCTTCTCATCGAGGATCGCGTCACGAATGGTCTGATGACCGGCCAATTTTCCGAGGTACGCGGTTATAGCATGCCCGGTGTTCAGCGTGAAGAGTTTGCGTTCGACAAATGCCATCAGGTTATCGGTTAATTCCATTCCCGGAATGGTCGGCAGCGCGCCTTTAAACTGGGTTTTATCGACGATCCACTCGCTGAAGGTTTCTACGGTCACTTCCAGCGGATCGTTGGTCGCGGATTCGGAAGGCGGAACGATGCGATCCACGGCGGAATCCACAAAACCCACGTGCGCTTCAACCCAGGCTTTGTCTTCGTCTGCCACAGCGTTGAGCACGTGGCCTTTCAGCTGCGTGGTGCCGCGCACCATGTTTTCACAGGCGATGATGTTCAGCGGGATGTCGATACCCTGCGCTTTACGTTTTGCCAGGCCTTTCGCGACCGCAGGGGCGATACGCTCAAGCACAACCGGACCTACGGCGGTGGTGACCAGATCGACGCTGGCGATAAGGTCAATAACGTCGTCGCCGATACTGCTGACCGCGTTGACGCCAGATACTGTCTCAACCTGCTCGTTTTCACCGACCACATGGACCTGATAGCTATGACGGGCATTCAGGGCATCCAGGACAACCTGATTCACATCGGCGAATGTCAGGGTAATGCCCGCGTCTGCCAGCAGTTTACCGATAAAACCACGACCGATATTACCTGCGCCAAAATGTAATGCTTTCATAGTGTTAACCTTCATCAATGTTTTTACCCGAGAGGGCTGGGGTGAGGAACGTTTTCCCCTCACCCTAGCCCTCTCCCCGGGGGGGAGAGGGAGGAGTACCGTTATTTGTTAAGCAGAGCCAGAACTTCTTCAACGCTGGTGGTGTTGGCCAGACGCTCAATGACGGACTCATCATCCAGCGCGTTGGTCAAGCTGGTAATCACCTGAATGTGCTCGTTGTTGCGAGCGGCGATACCAATCACCAGACGGGCGATGTCGTCTTCTTCTTCACCGAAGCGCACGCCCTGCGGATACTGACAGAATACGACGCCGGTCTTCAGGACACGATCTTTCGCTTCAACCGTACCGTGCGGCACCGCGATGGATTCGCCCAGGTAGGTCGGGGTCAGTTTTTCGCGTTCCAGCATCGCGTCGACATATTCAGGCTGAACGTAGCCGCCTTTCACCAGCTGCTCACCGGCAAAGCGAATTGCTTCTTCTTTGGTGGCCGCGGTACGACCGAGGAAGATGTTTTCCGCACCCAGCTTAAACAGGTGGGCGTTGCTCTCGTCAAAACTGTCCTGCAGGCTGGAGCGCACTTTCACCTCGTTGTCTTCGTGACGCTGAGCGGCAACCAGACGTTCGGTCAGGCTGGTATACAGGCCGCTGTCGAGGAAGTTGGTCAGCGAAATGTGCTGTGCCTGTGGTACCTGACGCATGGCGCGTTCGGTCAGATCGCGGTGCGTGATAACCAGGTCAACATCCGGCGGCAGGCTGTTAATGGCGCTGTTGGTCACGGAGATGTTGGTCAGGCCCGCATCCTGCACTTTCTTACGCAGCACGCCTGCACCCATTGCGCTGGAACCCATACCGGCGTCGCAGGCAACGATGATTTTACGCACGTGGCTCAGGTCGTTAGAGACATCACCGGCTGCCAGTGGCGTCGCGCCTTTGGATTCGGCTTTCATGTCGTGCATACGACGGGTTGCGGCTTCGATGTCATCATCTTCTTTCACTTTGCTGGTTTTCAGCAGGATAGAAGAGACCACGAAGGAGACGGCCATTGCCGCAAAGATAGCCGCGAGGTTCGCGAAGTAAGCGCCTTTTGGCGTCATCGCCAGTACCGCCAGGATAGAACCCGGAGAGGCCGGAGAAACCAGACCGCCGCCCAGCACGCTCAGGGTGAACACACCGGTCATACCGCCGAGGATAACGGCCAGGATCAGACGTGGGTTCATCAGCACATAAGGGAAGTAAATTTCGTGGATACCGCCCAGGAAGTGGATGATCGCCGCGCCGCCAGCAGACTGTTTTGCGCTGCCACGGCCAAAGAAGATGTACGCCAGCAGAACACCCATACCTGGACCCGGGTTGGCTTCAATCAGGAAGAAGATAGACTTGCCGAGATCGTGAGACTGCTGGATACCCAGCGGCGAGAAGATGCCGTGGTTGATGGCGTTGTTCAGGAACAGGATTTTCGCCGGTTCAACGAAGATAGACGCCAGCGGCAGCATCTCGTGCGCCACCATGAAGTTAACGCCTGCCGCCAGAATTTTGGACAGCACTTCAACCGCAGGGCCAATGCCCAGGAACGCCAGAATGGCGAGGATCATCCCGATGATGCCCGCAGAGAAGTTGTTCACCAGCATTTCGAAGCCGGATTTGATCTTACCATCAACCCAGACGTCGAATTTCTTAATCGCCCAGCCGCCCAGAGGACCGGCAATCATCGCACCGAGGAACATCGGCATATCTGCACCGACGATAACACCCATGGTTGTGATAGCACCCACGACGCCACCACGGTCACCGCCCACCAGACGACCCCCGGTGAAACCGATGAGCAGCGGCAGGAGATAGGTAATCATTGGGCCAACAAGTTTCGCCAGCGTTTCGTTAGGCAACCACCCTGTCGGAATGAACAATGCGGTGATGATACCCCACGCGATAAACGCGCCGATATTTGGCATCACCATGTTGCTGAGGAAACGACCAAAGCTTTGAACTTTGATCTTGAAATCGGATGACATAAAACACCCCTTCTTCTGTTTACGCTTAGGCTTGTGGCCCGAGGTTTATTGTTAATGAGGCGGCAGAGGTAGCCGGACCCTGTTCTGATGCTGTGAAATCTGGCACTGAATCGTTCAACTGTCCAGACAGGGAAAATTTGTGTGATGCGCGTCACGTAAAGGCAGGGGGTAGGGATATCAATGAAGTGATCTCAATCACAAAATTTGCGGGCAAAAAAAATACAATGGCGACAAAAAAAGCAAAATCCACCCTTTTATGTGATTGTCATCACGTTTTGTTCTGGTGGATTTGTTTCTGGATTGTGACTGATTTCACAAAATATTTTTATGCGGATTTCTCCGGCTGTGATCGGCGGCAAACTCTGCTTCGCGATTCAGCGCCAGGATGAGATTGCACGACACGATAAGCTAAAAAACCACTTTTGATGTGTGGTATGGCGAAAAGTTAAAAGGTGGATTACGCTCATATTGTAAGGTTAAGTCTATTATTATTCAGGATATATTTTGACACGCTTATAAACTTGCATGGAGATATTATAAAAACCGATACTCCCCGGCTCGGAAATAGTGAGCACAACCCCGTGTTTATAAAAAATTAATTAGGTTGCGTACCGTTTTATTAATTTAATGAGTTGACGTTGTTTAAGTGAGGAGAATATGTTTCTCAACTATTTTGCGCTGGGCGTATTGATTTTTGTATTTCTGGTTCTCTTTTACGGAATCATCGCCATCCATGATATTCCTTATAATATGGCCAAAAAGCGTAACCATCCGCATGCCGATGCCATTCATACGGCTGGCTGGATTAGCCTGTTTACGCTTCATGCCATCTGGCCATTTCTGTGGATTTGGGCCACGCTGTACCGCGAGGATCGCGGCTGGGGCATGCAAAACCACATCACAAAGCCTGATGAGGTCCCGGGCATGGATGCGCTCGCCAAACGCGTGGCGGAACTCGAACAAAAGCTGGCCGCGGTAAAGCCTGCTGCTGATAAGAACACGCTGGAGCGCTAATCATGGATCTGTTGATTATTTTGACCTACGTGGCATTTGCCTGGGCCATCTTTAAAATATTCCGAATTCCGGTCAACCAGTGGACGCTTGCCACCGCAACATTAGGCGGCGTATTTATTGTTGCCGGACTTATTCTGTTAATGAACTATAACCACCCGTATACCTTTACGGCGCAAAAAGCGGTTATTTCTATTCCAATCACGCCGCAGGTGACCGGTGTGGTCAGCGAAGTGACCGATAAAAATAATCAGCTAATTAAAAAAGGCGAAGTGTTATTTAAACTGGATCCAGGCCGCTATCAGGCGCGCGTCGACAGACTTCAGGCCGACCTGGTGACCGCGACGCACAATATCGATAATCTGAAGGCGCAGCTGGCGGAAGCCGTTGCCAATACCACGCGCGTCTCCGCTGAACGCGATCGCCTGTATAAAGATTATCAGCGCTACCTGAAAGGCAGTCAGGCGAAGGTCAATCCGTTCTCTGAAAGCGATATCGACAACGCGCGTCAGAACTATCTGGCACAGGATGCGCTGGTGAAAGGCTCCGTGGCTGAACAGGTGCAGATCCAAAGCCAGTTAGACAGCATGGTGAACGGTGAACAGTCGCAGATTGCGTCGTTACGCGCCCAGCTTGCCGAAGCCAAATACAATCTGGACCAGACCGTGGTGCGCGCGCCGAGCAATGGTTATATCACTCAGGTACTGATTCGTCCGGGAACCTATGCCGCCGCGCTGCCTTTGCGTCCGGTGATGGTCTTTATCCCTGAACAGAAGCGTCAGATTGTGGCCCAGTTCCGCCAGAACTCGCTGCTGCGTCTGAAGCCGGGCGATGAAGCGGAAGTGGTGTTTAACGCGCTGCCGGGCCAGGTGTTCTCCGGGAAGCTCACCAGTATTCTGCCGGTGGTGCCGGGGGGAACCTATCAGGCGCAGGGCGCGCTGCAGTCGCTGACGGTGGTGCCGGGAACGGACGGCGTTCAGGCGCTTATTGAGCTGGAACCCAACGCCGAAGTCGATGCCCTGCCGGACGGTATCTATGCCCAGGTGGCGGTCTATTCGGACCACTTCGCCCACGTCTCGGTTATGCGTAAAGTACTGCTGCGTATGACCAGCTGGATGCACTACCTCTACCTCGATCACTAATCCTTCCAGGGCAGGAATGCGACATGCAGACCTGCCCTTTTTTCATCGCTTGATCCATACTGACTTTTTTCCGGCATCAAGGATCAGGCAATGAAACTCATCGGCAGCTATACCAGTCCCTTCGTGCGAAAAATCTCGATTCTCCTGCTGGAGAAGGGGATTGAATTTGAATTCGTGAATGAACAGCCCTACAACGCGGAAAACGGCGTCGCGCAGTACAACCCGCTGGGGAAAGTGCCAGCGCTGGTCACGGACGAGGGCGAATACTGGTTTGATTCCCCGATTATTGCGGAGTATATCGAGCTGCTGGGCGTTGCCCCGGCAATGCTGCCAGCAGACCCAAAAGCGGCGCTGGCGGTGAAGCAGGTTGAAGCCCTTGCCGATGGTATTATGGATGCGGCGTTAACCTCCGTAAGGGAACAGGCAAGGCCCGCTGCCCAGCAGTCGGAAACGGAACTGTTACGCCAGCGGGAAAAAATCAGCCGCAGCCTGGACAGATGCGAACAGCTGATCCGGGAGGGTAAGATCGACACCGACAGCCTGAACCTGGGGACCATCGCCATCGCCTGCGCGATTGGTTATCTCAACTTCCGCCGCGTCTCCCCGGGCTGGTGCGTCGACCGTCCGCTGCTGGTGAAGCTTGCAGACACGCTGTTTAGCCGCGAGAGCTTTGCCCGTACCGAACCGCCAAAGGCTTGACGCGGGTTATAACACTTCGCCGTCGGAGGCGGTACAATCCCCTCACATGTTAACTCCCTCTCCCGTCGGGAGGGGGGAAGATATTTACTCGCCAGGCGCTTTCATGACTACTCATCATTCGCTGTACAGCCAGATCCCCGCTACCGACCGTCTTCTTCGCGAACCCCGCATTCATGCTGTTGTTGAGCGTTTCGGCCATACCGCGACGGTGGAAATGTTACGCCTGCTTCAGGACGAAGCCCGCTGCGCGATTCAGGCAGAAAACGCCTTGCCCGACTGGTGTAGCGCGTGGGAGCAGGAAGTTGAACAGCGGCTGGATGAGAAGGCGCAAAGCGCGTTACGCCCGGTGATAAACCTGTCGGGTACCGTGCTGCATACCAACCTGGGGCGCGCGCAGCAGGCGGAAGAGGCCGTTGCCGCAGTCGTGCAGGCCATGCGAACGCCCGTGACGCTGGAGTACGATCTGGACGGCGCCGGGCGCGGGCACCGCGACCGCGCGCTGGCGGAGCTGCTGTGCCAGCTGACCGGCGCGGAAGATGCCTGCATTGTGAATAACAACGCCGCCGCGGTGCTGCTGATGCTGGCGGCCACCGCCAGTGGTAAAGAGGTAGTGGTGTCCCGCGGCGAGCTGGTGGAGATTGGCGGAGCGTTTCGTATTCCGGACGTGATGCGCCAGGCAGGCTGCACGCTACATGAAGTGGGCACGACAAACCGTACCCATGCGAAAGACTATCGCGCGGCGGTGAATGAAAATACCGCCCTGTTGATGAAGGTTCACACCAGTAATTACCATATTGAAGGCTTCACCAAAACGGTTGAAGAGGCGGAGCTGGCGGCGATTGGGCGCGAACTGAATATACCGGTGATTGCCGATCTCGGCAGCGGCTCGCTGGTGGATCTGAGCCTGTACGGGCTGCCAAAAGAGCCGATGCCGCAGGAGATGATTGCGGCGGGCGTTAGCCTGGTCAGTTTTTCCGGCGACAAACTGCTGGGCGGGCCGCAGGCCGGGATTATCGTCGGCAAGCGCGAGCTAATTGCGCAGCTGCAGCAGCACCCGCTTAAGCGCGCCCTGCGCGCCGATAAAATGACGCTTGCCGCGCTGGAGGCGACGCTGCGGCTCTATCTCCACCCGGAAAAACTGGCTGACCGTCTGCCCACGCTGCGTCTGTTAAGCCGCGATGCCGCCTCGATGCGCGCCCAGGCCGAACTGCTGCTGCCGCGCGTCGCCGAGCACTACCCCGATTTTGACGTTCGCATTGAGCCCTGCCAGTCGCAGATTGGCAGCGGGTCGCTGCCGGTGGACAGGCTGCCGAGTGAGGCGCTGACGTTCACGCCGCGTGACGGGCGCGGCAGCCAGCTTGAGGCGCTGTCGTCGCGCTGGCGCGGTCTCTCGACGCCGGTTATCGGGCGGATTTACGACGGCCGAATGTGGCTGGATCTGCGCTGCCTTGAAGATGAAGAGCGATTTCTGGAGATGTTGTTGAAATGATTATTGCCACCGCCGGTCACGTCGACCACGGAAAAACCACGTTACTGCAGGCCATTACCGGCGTAAACGCCGATCGCCTGCCGGAAGAGAAAAAGCGCGGCATGACCATCGATCTGGGCTATGCCTACTGGCCCCAGCCTGATGGTCGCGTGCTGGGCTTTATTGATGTGCCGGGGCATGAAAAGTTTCTGTCCAACATGCTGGCGGGCGTGGGCGGCATCGATCATGCCCTGCTGGTGGTGGCCTGCGATGACGGCGTGATGGCGCAAACCCGCGAGCACCTGGCGATCCTGCAGCTAACCGGCAACCCGCAGCTGACCGTGGCGCTGACCAAAGCCGATCGCGTGGATGATGCGCGCATCAGCGAGGTACGCGAAACGGTCCAGGCGACCTTGCGGGAGTATGGTTTTGCCGACGCATCGCTTTTTGTCACCGTGGCGACAGAAGGACGTGGCATCGACGAACTTCGCCACCATTTGCAGCACCTTTCATCACGCGACCACGCCAGCCATCATCGTTTCCGTCTGGCGATCGATCGGGCGTTTACCGTAAAAGGTGCGGGGCTGGTCGTGACCGGCACCGCGCTGAGTGGTGAAGTCAGCGTGGGAGATACGCTCTGGCTGACGGGCGTGAACAAACCGATGCGCGTGCGCGGACTGCACGCACAAAACCAGCCCGCTGACCGTGCCCACGCCGGGCAGCGTATCGCGCTGAACATTGCCGGGGATGCGGAAAAAGAGCAGCTGAACCGCGGAGACTGGCTGCTGGCCGATGCCCCGCCGGAACCGTCTGAACGCGTGATTGTCTCCCTGCAGACACACATGCCGTTGACCCAATGGCAGCCGCTGCATATTCACCACGCGGCCAGCCATATCACCGGGCGCGTGTCGCTGCTGGAAAACGACCTTGCCGAGCTGGTATTCGATTCGCCGCTCTGGCTGGCAGATAACGATCGTCTGGTACTGCGTGACATTTCTGCAAGGGAAACGCTGGCGGGCGCGCGCGTGGTGGCGCTTAACCCACCCCGACGCGGCAAGCGTAAGCCGGAATATTTGCAGTGGCTTGCCGCGCTGGCAGACGCCAGAGAGGATAACGCCGCGCTGCGGGTGCACCTCGATCGCGGGGCGGTGAGTCTGCGTGATTTTGCATGGGCGCGCCAACTGAGTGGGGAAGGCTTACGGCAGCTGACCCAGGAGCCGGGCTTTATTCAGGCTGGCGACAGCCTGCTCAATGCCCCGGTTGCTGCGCACTGGCAGCGTAAGATACTGAACACGCTGGCGACTTACCATGAACAGCATCAGGACGAGCCTGGCCCGGGGCGCGAACGTCTGCGACGCATGGCGCTGCCGATGGAAGACGATGCGCTGGTGCTGCTGCTGATCGAAAACATGCGCGAAAGCGGCGTGATTAAAAGCCACCACGGCTGGCTGCACCTGCCGGATCACAAGGCCGGGTTCACCGCCGAGCAAGAGGCCATATGGCAAAAAGCGGCCCCGCTGTTTGGCGATGAGCCGTGGTGGGTTCGCGATCTGGCTCGCGAAACCAACACCGACGAGCAGGTGATGCGCCAGGTATTGCGCCATGCGGCGCAGCAGGGGCTAATCGTCGCGATCGTGAAAGATCGTTACTACCGTAACGATCGCATTGTGGCGTTTGCCAACCTGATCCGCGAACTGGATCAGGCGCGCGGCTCGACCTGCGCAGCGGATTTCCGCGATCGGCTGAACGTGGGGCGCAAGCTGGCGATCCAGATCCTGGAATACTTCAACCGCATCGGCTTTACCCGCCGTCGCGGTAACGATCATTTATTACGCGATTCGTTATTATTTCCTGAAACGAAAACCGGAATTAATACAGAATAAGAATAGATTGAAATAGATTTATATATTAATGAACGCCTTCGCAGGGAATAATTTGTTAAACCTGCGAAGGTGTACGCAAAAACAAGTTTTTGATCATGTTCTTAAAATAATATTTTCCGTATGCTGCCGTGAGTTTATATCTCTTTGAGGATTTATTATGGCTGCATCCGTATTTTATATTCCTTCCGTGAATATTATTGGTTCTGATTCATTATCTTCCGCGATGGATACCATGCGCGATTATGGGTGGCGCCGCGCGCTGATTGTCACCGACGCGATGCTGAGCAAGCTGGGTATGGCTGCTGATATCCAAAACGCTCTTAAGGAACGCGATATTTCCAGTGTGATTTACGATGGCACACATCCTAATCCTACAACGGCAAACGTTGCTGCTGGTCTGGCAATATTAAAGAGCAACCACTGCGACTGTGTTATATCTCTGGGCGGCGGGTCGCCACATGACTGTGCAAAAGGTATTGCACTGGTGGCCGCTAATGGCGGCGATATTCGTGACTATGAGGGCGTTGATCGCTCGGCAAAACCGCAATTGCCAATGATTGCCATTAATACCACCGCCGGAACAGCCTCTGAAATGACACGCTTCTGTATTATTACCGATGAGGCGCGCCATATTAAAATGGCTATTGTGGATAAACATGTCACACCGGTTCTGTCCGTCAACGATTCTTCTCTAATGGCAGGGATGCCTGCATCGCTAACGGCGGCAACCGGCATGGATGCTCTGACCCACGCTATTGAGGCCTATGTTTCCGTGGCAGCCACACCGATTACGGATGCCTGTGCACTTAAAGCAGTGACGATGATCAGCGAAAATCTGGTGCATGCCGTTGAGAATGGCAACAATGCCGACGCGCGTGAAGCAATGGCCTATGCTCAATTCCTCGCTGGCATGGCTTTTAATAACGCTTCCTTAGGCTACGTTCACGCAATGGCGCACCAGTTAGGCGGTTTTTACGACCTTCCACACGGCGTATGTAATGCGGTACTGCTGCCGCACGTTCAGGTGTTTAACAGTAAAGTGGCGGCAGCCCGTTTGCGAGACTGTGCGGGAGCTATGGGCGTAGATGTTAGCAAGATGACTGAGGAGCAGGGTGCACAGGCGTGCATCGGGGAAATTCGCGCCCTGGCTCGTAAAGTGAATATCCCGTCCGGCCTCCGTGAACTGAACGTCAAAGAGGACGATATTCCGGTGCTTGCGACCAATGCGCTGAAGGATGCCTGCGGGTTCACCAATCCCGTTCAGGCTACCCATGATGAGATAGTGGCGATTTATCGCGCCGCGATGTGACCTCCGTCGTAAACACCGTTACCGGCTGGCGAGAAAATCGCCAGCCGGAACTACCCTTGTTGTACACCAACAGCAAGGAGACGGACATGACAAACAATCCTCCCTCATCGCGTATCCAGCCCGGCGAGTATGGTTTTCCCCTCAAGCTGAAGCCCCGTTATGACAACTTTATTGGCGGCGACTGGGTCGCTCCCGTCGACGGCGAATACTATTCCAACCTGACCCCGGTTACCGGCCAGCCGCTGTGCGAGATTGCCAGCTCCGGTAAGCGTGATATCGACCTGGCGCTGGATGCGGCGCACAAAGCGAAAGAGAAATGGGCTCACACCTCCGTGCAGGACCGGGCGGCGATCCTGTTCAAAATCGCCGACCGGATGGAGCAGAATCTGGAGCTGCTGGCGACGGCGGAAACCTGGGATAACGGCAAGCCGATCCGGGAAACGATGGCGGCTGACGTGCCGCTGGCTATTGACCACTTCCGCTATTTTGCCTCCTGTATTCGCGCTCAGGAGGGCGGGATCAGCGAAGTTGACAGCGATACCGTGGCGTATCACTTCCACGAACCGCTGGGCGTCGTCGGGCAAATTATTCCGTGGAACTTCCCGCTGCTGATGGCGAGCTGGAAAATGGCGCCCGCGCTGGCGGCCGGAAACTGTATTGTGCTCAAACCGGCGCGTCTGACCCCGCTCTCGGTCCTGCTGCTGATGGAAATCGTTGGCGATCTCCTGCCGCCGGGCGTGATTAACGTGGTGAACGGCGCGGGCGGGGAGATAGGCGAATATCTGGCTACCTCAAAACGTATCGCCAAAGTGGCGTTTACCGGGTCGACGGAGGTGGGCCAGCAGATCATGCAGTACGCCACGCAGAACATTATCCCGGTGACTCTGGAACTGGGCGGGAAATCCCCGAACATCTTCTTCGCGGACGTGATGGAGGAAGAGGATGCCTTCTTCGATAAAGCCCTGGAAGGGTTTGCGCTGTTTGCGTTTAACCAGGGCGAAGTCTGCACCTGCCCAAGCCGTGCGCTGGTGCAGGAATCCATCTACGAGCGCTTTATGGAGCGGGCCATTCGCCGCGTTGAGTCTATCCGCAGCGGTAACCCGCTCGATAACGTTACACAGATGGGGGCGCAGGTCTCGCACGGACAGCTGGAAACGATCCTCAACTACATCGACATCGGCAAGAAAGAGGGGGCGGATATTCTCACCGGCGGGCGTCGTAAGGTGCTGGGAGGGGATCTGCAGGACGGCTATTACCTTGAGCCGACGATCCTCTTCGGCCAGAACAACATGCGCGTTTTCCAGGAGGAGATTTTCGGCCCGGTGCTGGCCGTGACCACCTTTAAAACGACAGAGGAGGCGCTGGAGATTGCCAACGACACGCCGTATGGCCTGGGCGCAGGCGTCTGGAGCCGCAACGGTAATCTGGCCTATAAAATGGGCCGCGGCATTCAGGCCGGGCGCGTCTGGACTAACTGCTACCACGCCTATCCGGCGCACGCGGCATTTGGCGGTTATAAGCAGTCGGGCATCGGACGTGAAACCCACAAGATGATGCTGGAGCATTACCAGCAGACCAAATGTCTGCTGGTCAGCTATTCTGATAAACCACTGGGGCTGTTCTAGTCGCCCAGCTCAGGCCGTCCGTGGGCGGCCTGGGCAATTTGCTGGCGCAGGCAGTTAAGGACGCCATCCAGAACGTATTGCACGCGCCAGGGCTGGTATTCACGTTTGCGGAAGATGGCCGTCAGATCGAGCCACCACTCCTCCTGATGCGGGAAACAGGGGACCAGCATGCCTTTCGTTAATTCTTTTTTCAGACTCTCTTTTGGTGCAAAAACAATCCCCAGATTATTTCTGGCCAGCTCCAGGGCCGTCTGCGTATTGTCGCAAATATAATTACCGGTCACCCGGTAGTCATGCACGTCATCGCTGCCGTGCACGCGGAAACGCCAGATGTTGGCATCATCGACCAGCATGGAGTCAATGAGAATACAGGAGTGATTAATTAAATCTTCAGGTCCGGTTAAGGGATGTTTATTTAAATATTCTACGGTTGCGAAGGCCGTAACGGAATATTGTGTCAGCACGCTGGCCACCAGACTTTCGTCTTTTGGCTGAGCATAGGTAATTAAAATGTCGCAGTCATCCGGAAAGGTAACGCCTTCAGAAAATTCATTCCGGTCCAGATTGTAGGTTTTCAGGGAGATACGGATGTCACCGATGTCTTCTATCTGATGGATCACGTGTCGCGCGAGGTAGGTCACGATACCTGTTGGGGCATAGATCGTCACTTTTCCGCGCTTTTCGTGCTTATAATCAGCAATGAAATTAACAAGCTGGCTGTTCTTATCCAGCGTGGCGTTCACGTAGGGGAGTAACGCTTCACCAAACTGGGTCAGGGCCAGCTGGCGCGTGGTGCGCTCAAAAACCTTGAGCCCAACCCGCGTTTCAAAATCAGACAGATATTTACTGACGTTGGCCTGCGCCATACCCAGCAGGGCGGCGGCATCACCAATGCTGTGGGTGGCGGCGATGACGGAGATAATTTTTAATTCGCGTGGTTTTAGCTGTAATGTACTCATCATGCACACCCATCTATATGATTTTATATATAATATTATATAAACCGCAGCGTTGCATTGGCAATTTTGTAACCATTATTATGCGCCTCGCTTGTTTGGCATTTAAATGGATTACATAGAATGACTATTAAATACAATTTACTCATCGCTGCCACGTTATTTGCATCAACGTCTGCCATGGCCGGTGAATTTTCACTTGGAGCGGGGGCTGTATTTAATGAGTCTCCATACAAAGGCTATAACGAAAATACGACTGCGGTACCGTTAATTAGCTACGAAGGCGATCGCTTTTACGTTCGCCAGACCACGGGCGGATGGATCCTGTGGAAAGATGCAAAAAATGAATTAAGCCTGACCGCAACGTGGATGCCGCTGCATTTCGACCCTGACGATAATGATGATCATCAGATGAAGCAGCTGGATGAGCGTAAAGCGTCCGCCTTCCTCGGCGGTGCGTACTACCGCCACGAGAGCTGGGGATCGCTGAAAGTGGCGGTCTCTGGTGATGCCACGGATGAAAGCGGCGGCGTGATCGGCGAAGTATCATACTTCCGTCCAATCAAAATGGATCGCCTGACCCTGACGCCTTCTGTGGGTGTGTTCTACAGCGACGAAAGCTATAACGACTACTACTACGGCGTATCCGGCAGCGAGTCTCGCCGCTCCGGACTGGATCAATACACTGCCGGTGACAGCTGGACGCCATACGTTGGTCTGGCGGCTAAATATCAGTTAACCCAGAAGCTGTATCTCAATGCCAGCGCGGTCTACACCGTGTTGCCTGACGACGTGAAGAATAGCCCGATGATCGACCGCGACGACAGCTTCGCGCTGATGACCGGCCTGACCTGGCGTTTCTGATGCGGTAAAGCCGGGTGGCGGCTTCGCCTTACCCGGCCTACATGAACTGCCATCGCGGATTTACGTAGGCCCGTGCAAGCGAAGCGTCGCCGGGCATTTTTTGATAGTCCCGATCTCCAGTTCGTTAATCGAAGCGCATTTCTGGCTGAGGCAGCACGTCGCGTGCTGCCTGGGTAAAGATTAATTATAGAGAGCTGCGGTTGCTTTCAGGATATCAGAAAATGAATAGATATCATCTACCGTCGCTATGGGATGACGCGTTTCGTTTTTTTCTATATCGAAAAGACCGATGTATTTTTGCGTGCGATTAAAATGTAATCGGCAAAGGGGTTTGCGGTTGTTGTCATCTACAAGAATACCAAAGTAGCTTTTGGTATCTCTGTGAGTTATACGGGGTGCCTCCAGTACCGCTCTGGTGATTGCTTTAACAATATGATATCCCTCGAGCTCCTCTAGCGTTGTTACCACATCGCTTTCGTCTTTATATTCGTCTTCCTCAATATGTGATGACTCATTTGGAGTTTCGATGATCGCTGGGGTTATGCCCGTAATGGCTGACTTAAGGCGCTCATTTACCTGATCATTTATGTACTGACTTGCTGCTTTTTTAGTCAAATTTAAAAAAGACTCTCTGACTTTTTGGGTCAGAATCCCATCATAAACTCGGGATGCAAAAAACTTCACAAAGTCATCTTCAGGGTTATTTAGCTGAGAATGCAGTATTTTTTTTGATTTGGCTGACATATTTTAATTCACCAGCAGCATTGATAATTGATTCCAAATCAAACGAAGACTTAGTTAATTTTTTTAACTCAGGTATTATATTCTCGTCAATATCAAGAAGGTCTACTTCCAAAAATGGTTTTTCATCCATTTTATTAGGAGCATCCAGATCGGTAAAGAATTTATAATTTTGTCCATTGGTGAGGATTGAGATTCTGGCGTTTGTTACATGAAAATACCTGAATAACTGCGAGGCATGATTTATATTTAATGGCTCGCCAATTTTCTTACATTCAATAAGTATCTGTACATCATTGTTTTTCATTATAGCATAATCGATTTTCTCACCTTTTTTTGTACCAACATCACAGACAAACTCAGGTGTCACCTCTGAAGGATCAAAAACATCATAACCCAGAACGTTATGAATGAATGGCATTACAAATGCAGTTTTTGTTGCTTCTTCTGTATTAATGACATCAAGTTGTTGTTTTATTTTATTTGATAAGGCATTTAATCTTTCAGTGAATTCCATGGTATATCCTTATTTTTAGCTGTGTGTCTTTATGGAATAACACTAAAATGCATGTCAGACAATGGTATGTCTGAGTTGAGCGGCCGCAAAAAAACAATACCGAGGGATAGATCACATTGTCTTTCAATCAATGATAATCAGTGAGCTCGGCATCACCGAGCTCGATAAAAATATTATATATTAATAAAGGTGGCATTATTCTTGTTTATGCTTCATCCACCCAGATCCGCATTTCCCCTTCTCCCCGGTTCGCCCAACTGAACCACGGAATAAAGGTTAGCGTCTGCGGCTGACGTTGTACCGGCGGGCGGTCATAGTACCACAGCGCATCAGTGTCCTTCGTATGACAGCCTGTCCCCTCTGCCTGTATCAGCATCTTGTGCGCGAAAATGCCTTTACCTTCAAAGACCCGGAACGTGCTGTCAGGCGGCAAGGAAAGGTTATGCAGATTGGTGCCGTTATCCGCTTCTTCCAGACAGTAAACCAGCGGCCCGCGCTGTAGCGCGACTTTTCCCGCCTGCTGGCGTACCTGCGGATTTCCGTACACCCGGCGAACCGGCATCGGTAGCGTCAGCGTGACGACATCCCCTTCTTGCCAGTTTCGGGTCAGATAGAGGTATCTCCGTGAAATTTCACCTGCAGCGTCTTCACCGTTCAACGATACCTCAGGCGCCGCGCACCAGTCCGGCAGGCGCAGGGCCAGGGTATGTTTCACCGGCGAAGGTGAGACGATCTCGATTTTCACCGCTTCCTGCCACGGATAATTACCGCCGATCCGCAGCGCCAGGGTTTCATCGCCAACCGGAATGACGACATCGTTGCCGACGTAGAGATTAATAAATAGCGCATCCTGGCGAACGGTATAAATATAATGCCCCAGCGACGTCAGCACGCGGGCGATATTTGGCGGGCAACAGGCGCAGCCAAACCAGCGCTGGCGGACGGGCTTCACGTGATCGTAGATATGGTTGAACGCCAGGGTTTTCGGATGGACTTCCAGCGGGTTCACATAGAAGAAGTGCTTACCGTCCAGCGCCATGCCGCCCAGCACCGTGTTGTATAGCGCGCGCTCCATTACGTCGGCGTAGTGGCCGTCGGCCTCCATTTCCAGCATCCGGCGGGCAAACATCATCAGGCCGATGGAGGCACAGCTTTCGGCGTACACCGTATCGTTGGGCAGATCGTAATCGCTGCTGAACGCCTCGCCGCTGCTTTGCGACCCAATCCCGCCGGTAATGTACAGCTGACGCTGCGCCATATTTTTCCACAGCCGCAGGCAGTCCCGCCGTTTACCCTCGTCATGGCTCAGGCGTGCCAGATGCGCCATGCCCGCCATCAGATAGACGAAACGTACGGCGTGGCCGGTGGCCGTTTGTTGCTCGGCAAGGGGTTGATGCGCCTGGCTGTAAGCCTTGTCTTTGACCATCCACGCCGGGCCATAGGTATTCCAGTACGACGTTCTGCCGCGCTTCTCGTATTCGATATCGTAGAAGTGAGGCTGGGTGCCGCGCGCCTCGATAAAGTATTTCGCCAGATTAAGGTACCGGGGCGCCTGCGTAACGTCATAAAGTCGCATCAGCGCCAGCTCGATTTCCGGATGGCCCGGATAACCGTGCAGCTGGTTTTCACCGGGGCCAAACACGCTGTCGATATGGTCCGCCAGCCTGCAGACCACGTCCAGCAGGTGGCGTTTTCCGGTCCCCTGAAAATACGCCACGCCCGCTTCAATCATATGTCCGGCGCAGTAGAGCTCGTGACATTCGGCCAGATTGGTCCAGCGCTCCTCAGGCGCTTTTACCGTAAAGTAGGTGTTGAGATAGCCATCCTCACACTGCGCCGCAGCGACCAGCTCAATCACCTCGTCGGCGGTTTTCTCCAGTTCAGCATCAGGCTTCTGGCACAGCGACCACGCTACGGCTTCCAGCCATTTCGCCACGTCGCTGTCCTGAAACACCATACCGTAGAATTCACCCTGCTCCAGACCTGCAGCAATGCGGAAGTTGCTAATGGCGTGGCTGGGTTCGGCTTCCGTCACGCGGTCGTTTAGCGCATCCCACTGGTAGGGGATCACCACTTCACGGACCAGTCGTTGATACTGCCCGAGAAACGGGTCGTTAATTTTCAGCTTGTGCAGGTCGGGTTCCATTATGGACATAACGTTCTCCTCAGGACGGTACGTGACGCTGGCGCAGGTCGGTGGCAATGCGCGACATCATTGGGTTGTTGAGTTTGCACCAGCGGATGGAAACGGCCAGTAGCAGATGGAAAAGGGCGGGGAGCAGGGTCTCCATGGCGGTGATGCCCTGCAGCGAAGCCTGTGTCTGATTGCCCGTGCCCGGCTGGTAGGCGACGACGATAAACACCAGGCTGATGATCCCGGCGCTGGAGGCCCACGCGAGCTTGATGAAAAACAGGTTGAAGGCGAAGTTCATGCCCGATGAGCGCACCCCGGTTTTCCATTCGCCGTAGTCGTCGGCAAAGGCCATCAGCGAGAAATGCAGCGGCAGGGTGAAGCCCAGGATCACGCCGTTGCTTAAAATGACGATCAGCCAGAGCGTCTGGTGCGCCGGGCCTCCTGGCAGAAACCACATTCCCAGCGCAAGAGCGGCGAGCACCAGGTTGGTGTAGTAGTAGAGTTTGACGGTATCAATACGGCGCGACAGCGGGTTGACGATGACCGCCCCCAGAATGGCCGCAAAGGTCACCATCGTGAAAAACAGCGAGGTATAGGCGGTGCTGCCCTGCAGTACGTAGGTGATAAAGTACATGTATCCGCCGCCGCGAATGTTGAAAACGTTGATCAGCAGGAACGACATCACCAGCATCAGCAGCAACTGATCGTTTTTACGCAGTCCGGCCAGATGCTCCCGCAGGGTGAATTTGCCCATCAGCGCCAGCGGGACACGCTCGCGTACCCAGAAGAAGCAGCACAGAAACATCACCACGGCGATGGCGCACAGGACGCCGACGCCAAGCTGATAACCTTTGGCAGCATCTCCCTGGCCCAGTTCAGCGACCAGCCACGGCAGGCCTACGGAGACCAAAAATCCTGCCACGCCGCACAGCACGAAGCGCCAGGACTGGCAGGATATCACCTCGTTATGGCGGGTGGTCATGGTATTAATCAGCGCGCAGTAGGGAACGTTGATGGCGGTATAGCCGACGGACAGCAGCAGATAAGTCCCGAATGCCCAGGCGATTTTCACGCCCATGCTGGCCTCGGGAACGGTGAAGGTCAGCACGCCGATAACTCCGATCGGGAAGGCGACCCACAGCTGCCATGGGCGAAAGCGCCCCCAGCGGCTCTGCGTGCGGTCGGCAATAATGCCCATGACCGGATCGGAAATAGCGTCGAATACGCGCAGGGCAATAAAGAGCGTACCCACGAGCGCAGGCGTCAGACCAAAAATATCGGTATAGAAAAAGGTCAGAAAATTCATGATCAGGCAGGTAATCACCGTACCGCCCGCGTCGCCCAGGCCGTAGCCAATTTTTTCGCGCACGGACAAACGGTCATTTATCGCCTGTTGTGTAACGTCAGACTCTGTAATCGGTGTGGAAGTCATCGGGTAACTCCTCGGTAATCGAATTTATTATCGTATTTGTGCAAGGTACCTGATTATTCTGCACTGAATGGGGAGGCCAACAAGGGAAGGGAAAAGTATAAAAAGATGACGATTCCGACCTGATGATAAAAATGTGATTCCGATCGGGCCGTCGGGCCATTATTTATTAATAATCAATGGATGCATTTAATAATGGCGGCATTAAAAGCGAAATGGTGAATATAAATGCTTGAATTATCCATAGCGTTTCCGGTTAAGGTTCAAAACGGTGGGTTGTTTATTTCCCGGGGTGTGGGCCGCCATCCTGCGCGTAAATTAACATCGTGGGAGATTATTTTTGTCGAAAAAGGTACATTAACGATCCAGGAAGAAAATACGGTATTTGACGTGAAGGCGGGCGAGAGTTTGCTTCTTTGGCCTGGCAGGCGACATGTAGGCGTCGGCGACTTTCCCGCCGATCTGAAGTTTTACTGGCTGCATTTTGAGGTTGAGCATCACCTGCCCCGATTACCCAATCTGGCAATCGAACAACACTGCCGCGTGAGGGATGCCCAGTATGTGATTTCTCTTTTTCGCCAGTTCCTGAGCGAGCAGGAGAAATTACAGCGAAGCGTGGCGCTGGAAATCATTTTATTACTGATTTTGCAGCAAATTTCCCTTTCGTCAGGCTATGAAGACAACGCAGATGAAGCCGGTGCAGCAATGGCGTGGAAGGCGAAGCAACTTATTCGCACGCAGTTCCATTTGCCGCTTTCTACCTCACAACTGGCAAAAGCATTGCACTGTAATGCGGATTATCTGGGGCGCGTGTTTCGCCGGACCTTCCATTTAACCCTGACGGAGGCGATACATCGCCAGCGCGTCAGGGCGGCAGAAAAATTGTTACTGAATGACTCTGTATCGCTCACCGAAGTGGCAATGCGGTGTGGTTTTAATGACGTGGGCTATTTTCGGCAGATCTTTTCGAAGCATACCGGGTTAACTCCCGCCGTCTGGAAACGGCGGTACTGCAAGGAACACATTAATTCCGGGTGATCACTGTCCGTAATAGGCATTCGCTCCATGCTTGCGCAGATAATGCTTGTCGAGCAGTTCCTGCTGCATAACCGGAAGCTGTGGCGCGAGCTGGCGAGAGAACAGGCCCATATAGGCGCACTCTTCCAGCACCACGGCATTGTGAACCGCATCGGCCGCGTCTTTACCCCAGGCGAACGGGCCGTGGGAGTGGACCAGCACCGCCGGGATCTGCATCGGGCTAAGATCGCGCTCCTCGAAGGTTTTGATGATCACTTCACCCGTCTGGTATTCGTATTCTCCTGCAATCTCTGCCGTGGTCATCAGGCGCGTGCAGGGGATGGTCCCGTAGAAATAGTCCGCGTGCGTGGTACCCCAGGCCGGTAAATCCAGCCCCGCCTGGGACCAGATAGTGGCGTGGCGTGAATGGGTATGCACGATGCCGCCAATCTCCGGGTAACGACGATACAGCGCAAGATGGGTAGGCGTGTCTGAAGAGGGCTTTTTATTCCCCTCAATAACCTGGCCCGTGGCGATATTCACCACCACCATATCCTCCGCCGTCATCACGTCGTATTCCACACCGGACGGTTTAATGACCATCATGCCGCTTTTGCGGTCCACTGCGCTGACGTTGCCCCAGGTAAACGTCACCAGCTGGTGGGCGGGCAACGCCAGGTTTGCTGCCAGTACCTCGGCTTTAAGTTCGTCTAGCATGTCATGCCTCCTTCCTGCATACGGGCTTCAATCCAGCGGCGCGCCTGGATAATCTCCAGCACCGGTTCTTTTGCTTTTTCGGTCCACATTTCAATCAGAAATGCGCCGCGATAGTTCAGTTGATGCAGCGTGTTAAACACGCCAACGAAATCGACGCAGCCCTCGCCAAACGGCACGTCGCGGAACTGCCCGGGGCTTTGTGCGGTGACGGGTTGGGTATCTTTCAGGTGAATAGCCGCAATGCGGTCAATGCCCAGCGTCAGCTCGGCGGTGACGTCGTTACCCCACGCGCTCAGGTTGCCAACGTCCGGATAAACGCTGAACCACGGTGAGGCGAGCATGTCGTCCCACTTTTTCCATTTGCTGATGGAGTTCATAAACGCGGTGTCCATGATCTCCACCGCCAGCATCACCTGTGCGGCGGCGGCCTGCTCTACGGCCCACGCCAGCCCGTCGGCAAAGCGCTGTTGCGTCCCCTCGTCATGCGCTTCGTAATAGACGTCATACCCGGCAAGCTGGATGGTGCGAATGCCTAAATCACGCGCCAGCCTGATGGCTTTGCTCATGATCTCACGGGCGCGTTCGCGCACGGTTTCATCGCGGCTGCCAAACGGGAAACGACGGTGGGCAGACAAGCACATAGAGGGGATCGCCACGCCGGTTTCCAGCATCGCTTCCACCAGAGAGGCGCGCTGCGTGGTGCTCCAGTCGAGGCGTGATAATCGCTCGTCGGTTTCATCGACAGACATCTCGACAAAATCGAACCCGCAGCTTTTCGCCAGTACCAGCCGCTCGGGCCAGGAGAGATCTTTTGGCAGCGCTTTTTCGTAAATACCTAACGGATGCTGACGCATGGTTACGCTCCCCAGATGTCGCGAATGTGCGAATGGAATGCCTGTGCCACCTGCGGTGGATTGGCGGCACCTGCCAGCGCGCGTCCGGCAATAAAGGCTTTGACGTTGATTTGCTTAAACAGCGGCAGGTCGGCGGGGGTGATACCGCCGGTAATCGAAAGCTGCAAACCGATATCGGAGAGCGCTTTCATTTTTGCGAGATCCGCCTCACCCCACTGCTGGCCGCTCGCCTGTGCGTCACGTCCGCGGTGATAAATGGCCTGCTTCACGCCGATGCGATGCCATGCGCGAGCATCATCCAGCGTCCAGTGACCAAAGAGCTCCATCTGAATTTCTCCCCCGCGGCGCAGGGCTACCTCGTGGCCGCGTTCAACGGTGGCCAGCGGGGCGGCGCAGATGATGGTCATCCAGTTTGCCCCCGCGCCAAACGCCTGCTCTGCCAGCGTTTCTCCGGCATCGGCCACTTTCCAGTCCGCAACGATGATTTTATCCGGGCATTGCTCGCGCAGGGCGCGCACGGCGTTTAGCCCTTCGGTCAGGCACAAAATGGTGCCCGCTTCGACGATATCAACGTGATCGGCAAGCGTCGCGACATCACGCTGCGCGGCCTGAAGAGAGGTATGGTCGAGCGCCAACTGCAGTAATGGTCGGCTCATAGGTTGTTCTCCTTAACTCGGGCGTGATAGCCCTGTAGTGCTGAAATCAGTAGCTGATAGCGCTGATACTTGCGCTGATAGGCCGCATGGGCGTGCATGTCAGGCTCAATGACACGAATGTCGTGTCGGAGGGCGCATTGCGCCGTATGGAAATCGGGATACACGCCGGTGCCGACCAGGGCGGCCAGCGCCGCGCCGGAACAGCCGGTCTCTTCTACCTGCGGCAGTTCAATCGCCAGCCCGCTGACGTCCGCAAGCATTTGCATCCACACGTCCGAATGGGTTGGACCACCCGTCACGCGCAGGGCATGAACGTGGGTAAAGCGTTCGAGCATGCGGTTGAGGTGGGTCATGTGGCAGAACACCACGCCCTCATAAACCGCCTGCAGCAGGTGCGCGCGGGTGTGTAGCGCCTGCATCCCGTAGAAGCCGCTGGTCATCTCCAGCCCGGCGTTGCTGCCATAGAGGAACGGCAGAAAGTACACATCGCTTTCGGCTTTCGGCAGGCTGGCGACGGCGTGGTTGATCTCGCTGAACGACATGTCGCCCCACTGCGCGGTGAGCCACTCAAGATTGCCAGACGACGTCGGGCTGGCTTCGTGAACGATGTATTGCTGCGGATGCACGTAGCGGCCATAAACGTAGGGGAAGGGTTCGTTGCTGCGAAGTGCACTGGCGATCCCGCTGGTGACGGCCCAGGTGCCCATCACGGCATTCAGCGTGTGCTCGTCCTGCAGTCCGGCGCAGAGCGCGGTGGAAACCACATCAAACAGTCCCCCCACGACGGGCGT
This sequence comes from Enterobacter cloacae complex sp. Mu1197, assembly GCF_040059225.1. Lineage (NCBI taxonomy): Bacteria > Pseudomonadati > Pseudomonadota > Gammaproteobacteria > Enterobacterales > Enterobacteriaceae > Enterobacter > Enterobacter cloacae complex sp. Mu1197. Next base: position 159,607 of record NZ_CP157375.1, read on the forward strand.
GCCCGCCGCGAGACCGGTAAGGGCGGCTGCCTGAGCGGTGATTTCCCCGCAGATTTCTGCTGAACCGACAATCGGCGGCAGGGCGCCGTCAATCTCGCTAATCCCGAGCCAGCGCGTAAGCTGCGGGTCATACTGCCCGGTATTCATGTTGTAGAGATTGGACTCGGAGATGTTGCTCTCTTCACCGCCCTTCACGCCGGTCAGGCACCAGCGCAGATAGTCGTGCGCCATCATCACGCAGCCAATCTGCTGATAGCGCTGCGGCTCGTTCTCTTTGACCCAGCGCAGAAGCGAGGCCGGATGCCCGGTCCACAGCGTCTGGCGCGTATGCGGGTAGAGTTTTTCGGGAATGCCGTCCTGCTGCCAGCGCTGCACAATCTCCAGTGCCCGGCGATCGGAGGAGAGGATGGCATTGCCCAACGGATGATCCTGTTTATCGAGCAGAAACAGCCCTTTACCCTGAGCAGAAATGCCGACCCCATTGATCTGGTTGCCGTTTACGCCTGCATTCTTGAGCAACGCGGCGATGGTTGCGTGGCAGTGCTGCCACAGCTGATGCATATCCCGCTCGGCGTAGCCCGCTCGCGGGCTGAGCGTGGCAACGGAGCGGCGTTCGATACTGACTTCTTTGCCCTGGCTGTTGTATAAACCGGCTTTCAGATAAGTACCGCCACAATCGATACCCAGCCAGAAGGTCTCTTTTTCACTCATCTTCATCTCGCTTAATTGCCGGGTGGCGCTGCGCTTACCCGGCCTACGGTTTGGTTTTCTCCCTCTCCCCGTGGGAGAGGGCTGGGGTGAGGGCATCAGGCCGCACGTTTATGGGGATTTACCGTGGGATTGGGCTCTGCACCGGCATCGCATTTCGCCGGCAACAGCAGGGCCAGCAGCGACGCCAGCGCGAGTGAAACGGCCAGGCAGTAGACGCCCGCATCTTTGCTGTACAGGGTGATCAGCACGCCAACGGCATAGGGGCCGCAGAAGCCACCGAGGTTGCCCAGGGCGTTGATCACGCCGCGCGCGCCGCCCGCCATCTCTGCGCTAAACAGTCTTGCCGGGATCGTCCAGAACACGCCGGCGGCGGATTGCAGGAAGAAACCGCAGCCCACCAGTGCGGCATAGGCCAGCCAGATGTTTGCTTTCAGGGCTACGGAGAGGAACATGCAGAGCGCGAAGCCAATCAACGGCAGGGAGACAAACAGCTTGCGCTTGCCGGTGCGGTCAGAAAGCGAGGAGAACAGGAACATGCCCGCAATGGCGCCGATGTAGGGCAGGATGGCGAGCATCCCCACCTGACCAATGCTGGTGTGCGTCAACTCCTTCAGAATGGTCGGCAGCCAGAGGGTGTAACCGTAAATCCCGGTCTGATAGAAGAAATTCAGGGCGATCAACTGCCACATGGTTTTGTCAGACAGCACCGCGCTGAGCGAGGCATTTTTCACCTCTTTTCCGGCGATGGCCTGTTGTTCAGCCGCCAGCGTTTGTACCAGATAGTTTTTCTCTGCCGCTGAGATCCAGCGGGCTTCCTGCGGACGGTCGTAGACCGTGAATGCCCAGAGCACCAGCACAACAATGGACATCAGACCTTCAATGATGAACAGCCAGCGCCAGTCAAGTGCGGTGATAATCCAGCCCGACAGCGGGGCGGTGATTATCCCGGCGATGGGTACGAACATGATCACAATTGCGTTGGCGCGACCGCGTTCGGCATCCGGGAACCAGTTGCTGATCATGGTGAGCACAACGGGCAGCATCCCGCCTTCCGCCACGCCGAGTAAGAAGCGCAGCACCAGCAGCTGGTACTGATTCGTCACGAGACCCGTGAGCACCGAGATCACCGCCCAGGCGACCAGTGACCAGCCGATAAATTTCTTGCCGCTACCGTGCACCGCAATCTTGCCGCCGGGTACCTGCAGGAACAGATAGCCGATAAAGAATATGCCGCCCGCGAGGCCTGCCATGGTGGCGGTAATACCTAATTCTTCGTCCATACCTCCCGGCATTGCAAACGCGATATTCACGCGGTCCATATATGAAATAATACAGGCGATAAGAATAGGAGGAATGATTCTTAGCCAGCGCTGGCGCGGAATGTCCGCATGTAGAGCATGAGTAGAAATATTCATAGTTAATCTCTCAGTAGGTAACCGGAATAAACTTTTCTTATTGTTATTGCGTTGCTTTATTCATTGCGCTGATACCGTCGCGCAAAATGGCGATGCGATGGCTGACATCAGCATTAGCATTTATTTCCAGTAATTTAATACCGGAGAATTTCAACGTTGCGGCGCTCGCCGCAGTAAAGAGTGCTTTTGCACGTTCAGTGGACATCAGACTGTCGGCACAGAAGGAGGAAAATGGCGCGTGCAGATCCTGCCATTCACCGTACTCCCCGCCGGGGGTGGTGCCTGAAAACATCAGCGCACCCAGTTTCCCGGCATTAAGCGCGGCCTGAACGTGGTCAAGGGGAAGGGTGGTGTTACGGCCTTCGATGGCCGACCGCGCCCAGTTGATGCAGACGCTGATATCCGTGTCTTTCACCACCTCCAGCACCTGCTCCAGTGGCAGGAAGCCCTTGCGCGGTGCCGGGCCGTTCATGGCATCGCAGTGTTCCAGCACCAGATCGCAGTCCCAGTCCCAGCGTGTTATTTCACGGATGGAGCGGGAAAACGCTTCTGTAGCCTGTTCGACCGAGGCATTGCCCGCCTGCGGGGCGGCCTGCATTTCCAGAGCAATCACTTTGCCCGGATAACGGGTATTCACGGCGTTAATTTTTTGGTGCAAATGTCGGTAAAAGTCCACGCACGCTTTACGCTGCGTGTCGTCAGCCGAGGCCAGGCCAAATGCGCCGTTGCTGCCGCGGCGGCGCATGGTTTCCATTACTGCCGTGACCACGATTTGCCAGTCCCCCGGGGTATGGCGGAACAGCCATTCGTCACCAAGGGGATGAAGATTTTCAAGGCAAGGCTGTTCCAGCCCGCGAATATTCGGCGTGTCGGAAAGTTCCCGCCAGAAGGTTTGTTCTTCTTGTTCCCCTTTCTGGTGAAACGAGGGTGCGCAGGGGTACGCACCAATAATAAAACCGGTATTGGTCATTTCGCGTTCCTGTATTTATACCCGTCATACTTCAAGTTGCATGTGCGTTGGCTGCGCTCGTTCACCCCAGTCACTTACTTATGTAAGCTCCTGGAGATTCACTCTCTTGCCGCCTTCCTGCAACTCGAATTATTTAGGGTATATCAGAAAATTAATCTAATTCGCTGATTGCCACTTTCACCACAATTTTACGAATTGTGGTTTCCTTGTTTTTAATACAGGCAGGACGGTGCACATCCTGCGGAAAAAATATGGCATAGCTGCCGGGTATCATTTCGATAAACGACTCATTTTCACTGTCGTGATAAAAAATAATATCGCGCTGTTCCAGTAATGATTCGCTTATTTCGTTATTACCGGTATCAATCGCGATACCGATTTTCTCTTCACCCCAGGCCAGGAACTGGATATCCAGATAGCGGCGATGCACTTCCGGGCGATTCTCGTGCAGATTCTTTGTTGTCAGATCCAGAACCTGGGCAAAAATATTGCGACCTTCAATTTCTACTACGCCTGGCGCCAGGAGAGAGAAATCCGTCGTGCGCAGAAAATGAAGGGCTTTTTCAATTGCCCGCGGCAGGCGACACGGATTTGGCTGGGAAATATGTCCGAATATCATGGCCCACTCCTTACAGAGACTGGATTTTCGCCCACACGCTGTCGTCAACCGTGATGCCGTTGCGGCGGTTCTCTTCAAGCAAACGGGTAAATTCATGCCCCGGCAGACGGATGGCGACATTCTCATCCGCGCGTTCGGCGGTGGTGATGAAGTCCATAATGCGCTGCAGTTTGGCATCGCGGGTTGGGCCATCGATCAGGCGATCCACCTCAATGGCGATGAAGATCTGCGATACGCCGTACTCGTCGCTGTTGTCCTGGGTCACTTCCGCGACGGAAGATCCGTTTGAGAGCAGGGTGGCGATCATATCGAGGACGATGGATAAGCCGGACCCTTTCCAGTAGCCCATGGGCAGAATACGGCGGTTTTTCTCGATCACGCCCGGCTCTCTGGTGAGGTGACCTTCGTCGTCAAAGCCGCCATCTACCGGCAATGCGCGCCCGGCCAGGCGGTTCACCTCCAGCATGCCGTAGGAGAACATCGACATCGACATGTCGACCATGGTGATCGGGTTCGACGGAATGGCAACGATCAGCGGGTTCGTGCCGATGCAGCATTCTTTTGATCCCCACGCGGGCATCACGGCAATCGAGTTGGTCCAGCAAATGCCGATATAGCCCTTCTCCGCCGCCTGCCAGCCGTAGCTGCCGCCGCGCATCCAGTGGTTCGCGTTACGCAGTGCCACCAGACCAATGCCGTGATCGGACGCCAGCTCGGTGGCGCGATCCATCATCTTCTTCGCCGTCAGGTTGCCAATGGAGCGCTGCGCATCCCACTGTTCGATGGCGCCTAATGTCATCACCCGTTTGGGCTGGGCGTCAGGAATGATATCCCCTGCATCAAGCTGCTGAATAAAGCGTGGGAAGCGGTTCACACCATGCGAATAGACGCCGGATTCCGTGGTGCGGGCAAACATCTCGGCGCAAGCGTCTGCGGTTTCCGCTTTTATGCCGCGATCAAGCAGAACCCGATTGAACGCCGCTTTCAACTCTTCGAAGGTCACTTTCATCCCTGTTCTCCTGTTCTTTTAAGGGCAAGTGTGAGTGCTTTTTTATCGCTAAATTCCACTATGCGAAATCTGATTTCAAATATAGCGATCAAATTTTGTCAGATCAACGACATTCATGTTTTTCAAAATCGATTAAAATCAACTGGTTGTGTTTTTTCTGTTGAGATCGTGAACTGACCCACACTTTGCGCTACCATCAGGTCGCGATGAAAAGGAGCCATGTAATGAGCATGAAAGAGAGCGAAATGACGCAAGAAAAAGAGAGGCCAGCAGGCAGCCAGAGCTTGTTTCGCGGCCTGATGCTGATTGAGATCCTCAGCAACTATCCGAACGGGTGTCCGCTTGCGCATTTATCGGAACTGGCGGGGCTGAACAAGAGCACCGTGCACCGCTTGCTGCAGGGGCTACAGTCGTGCGGGTACGTGACCCCGGCACCCGCCGCGGGAAGCTATCGCCTGACCACCAAATTTATCGCCGTCGGGCAAAAGGCGCTGTCGTCGCTGAATATCATTCACGTGGCTGCTCCGCACCTCGAAGCGCTGAACATTGCGACCGGCGAGACGGTGAACTTCTCCAGCCGGGAAGATGACCACGCCATCCTGATTTACAAGCTCGAACCGACAACCGGTATGCTGCGCACGCGTGCCTATATTGGCCAGCATATGCCGCTCTACTGCTCCGCGATGGGCAAGATCTACATGGCGTTTGGCCATCAGGATTACGTGGCGAGCTACTGGGAAAGCCATCAGGAACAGATCCAACCTTTGACGCGCAACACCATCACTGAACTGAGCGCCATGTATGATGAACTGGCGGAAATTCGCGATCGCAGCATGGCGATGGACAAAGAAGAGAACGAGCTGGGCGTCTCCTGTATTGCCGTGCCGGTGTTTGATATTCACGGCCGCGTCCCGTATGCGATCTCTATCTCGCTATCGACGTCGCGCATGAAGCAGGTGGGCGAGAAGAACCTGCTCAAACCGCTGCGCGAAACGGCAGAGGCTATCTCAAAAGAGCTGGGTTTTAACGTACGCGAGGCGTAACAGATGAACCGATTTATCATGGCGGATGCGGAAAAATGCATCGGGTGCCGCACCTGTGAAGTAGCCTGTGCGGTCGCGCATCAGGACGATTTCACCGCGCAGGCTTTTACCTCCCGCCTTCGGGTAGTGAAAGGGGACGACTACACAACGGCGGTGGGGTGCCATCAGTGCGAGGATGCCCCCTGTGCCAACGTCTGCCCAACCCATGCCATCAGCCGTACGGCGGGCGCCTGGCTTGTTGAGCAGACGCGCTGTATTGGCTGCAAGAGCTGTATGGTCGCCTGTCCGTTTGGGGCGATGCAGGTACGGCTGGTGGGAAACAGGGCACAAGCGCTGAAATGTGATTTGTGCCGTCATCGCGAAGGCGGACCGGCCTGCGTGGAGGCCTGTCCAACCCACGCGCTGTGCTGCGTTGATCCTGTCAGTATTCGGGCTGAAAGGCTTACTGCATTTTATTGAAATTCCACGTAAACGTCAGACTGTAGCGCCAGTCTCTGTTGCGACTGTCTGTCGGAACATCCCCTACGGGTCTTGCCGCCTCAACCGTGACGCTATAGTGGCGGGTATCGCCTACCATCACGCCGGTCGCCACTGACCCGAGCCGTTGATGAGGCAAACCTGAGGTGTTAAACCAGGTTTGCGCGGTATCGGCCAGGATGTAGGGCTGGATTGTGGCAAGCCAGGTACTCTCTTTTCGCATCTGGATATAGCGCAGTTCTACCTGCCCGCCATAGCCGTAATCACCGCTTGCTTCACTGTCCTGGTATCCACGGCCAAACCGCTGGGCACCGAAACTAACGCGTTCGGGTTCTGGCAACGTGTTATTTGACCAGTCTCCCTCCCAGGATGTTGAAAGCCGCCACTTGTCGGCAAACAGCCAGGCTGCGTCCAGATAGCTTTTCGTGAGCGTGAAATTCATATCGGGCCTGGGAGCCGAGACGATATCGGCACCCATCGCATCTATGCCCTGACGCACGTTGAGTCGGCCGCTGATGCTGGCGGTTGTGAACTGATGCGCACCATTAACGCCCACTTCCAGCGCCGGATAACGCGCGTGTTGGTTGACGGAGTCCAGACGATAGGTTTTGCCCTGCAGTCTGGCCTGCAGAGCATAATCATCCTGGCGGTCGGTGTAATCAAAACCGCCGGTCAGATTAATTTGTGATTTTTGCGTCAGCAGCAGGGGATAGCCAAACGTCACGCCACCGTTGTATTGCGTTGTTTTTTGCTTCGAATCGACGTTGATATTGTTCGGCAAAGAGAGCAGGGGCGAAAAATCTCGCGGATCTTCGCGGTAATAGCTGCCTTTGAGCTGCATCGTCAGCCCTTCATCGTTTAAAAACTGCTGCCAGTTGAGCCCGACATAGTTTTTTCGCGTGTTGCTATCTAACGGCACAAGCGTGGCCACACCAAGCTGATCGCCATAACTTGTCATGTTGCTGAGCGTGCCGTTCAGCATCATTAAATCTTGCCCTTTACGGGTATCGATCGTCGAGGCGATATTCCAGCTCCGCTCCTGGTTGCCGGTGATTTGCATCGCCGCCGCGCCATAAATATTGGTTGGCAACTGTGCGTTAGCCGTGACCGGAACGTTCGGGGTGCGCGTCATCAGCTGGCTGTAGCGATCGAACGTATCCTGAGACAGCGGTTTTTCCGCCATGATTTTTTCGGACAAACGTTTAAGACGTTCGGCGATGTGCGGGTTATTACTGGTGATGTCGCTGTGAGCGACATAGCCTTCAACCAGAACAATTTTAATATTCCCCTGCTGGAAATTATTATCGGGCAGCCAGGCATAGGAGAGCGGAAAACCGTCGGCCTTATAGCGCGCCGTAATATCGTTTACCAGCCCGGTGAGCGTTTTTAGCGGCACGGTTTTTCCGGCATAAGGCCTGAAGGGCTGAAGTAATTCCTGCAAGGGATAACGCGTGCCGCCAATAAACTGAATGTGATTAATCGTAATGGGCGTTTCAGGCGTCAGCGTTGACTGCGGTTTTTCTATTTTGACTTTCGGCTGCGGGACGGCCTCCGTCTGTTCGGGGGCAACGTTACGAGAAACTTGCGCCGGGTTATCAGGGTTAATAATAGAGGGCAATGTATCGGCGCGGGCCATGCTCAGCACAACCAGCCCCGTCAGCGAAAAAAGGAAGTGGTGTTTCATCGCGCTATCCCTGTTCATCATTCCCGGTTAGGGGGAGTGTCGCTGTATAAAGCGCCCCTGAACCAGGGGCGCAGAATGACAATAAGCAGGTTACTGTTTTGGCGTCAGCAGACCGGTGGTTAACGTGTTGAGTCCGTTAATCGGGTTTGTCGTAGATGTGTTTTGGGTTGTGCCTGCATTGGCCGTTACACCCGCAGTCAGCGTATTGAGGGTGGTATTGACCGTTGTGCTCAGGCTATTGTTTGTGGCTGTCACATTGGCATCGGCCGTCAGAGATCCTGTGCCGCTGCCTCCGGTGGTTGATGTGGGTTTCACTAGCGTACCGCTATCCGTGACCGTCTGGCCGACATTTTGAACGACCTGACCGACACCGCTAAGCCCGCTATTGCTGCTGCTAATGTTGGTCCCCACGCCGCTGACGGTGCCACCCACCTGGGTCAGCAGACCGTTGACCGGTGTGCCGAGACCCGTTGTGGTGCCTACGCTTTGCGTCACGCCTTGTACCCCGCCCAGCGTCTTGTTAGCCAGGGTCGTGGTATCGATTGTTACCTGAGTGACCGCAGGGCTGCTTACCGTGTTGGTAAGACCCGTGCCGGTGTTACTGACCAGTTGCCCGGTGCTGTTGACCACGCTGCCCGTCAGGCCGGTTACGCCGCTGACCGGTGTTCCGGAAGTGGAGCTCGCCAGGCCCGTGCCTACTGTTGAAACGGTATTGCCAAGGGAGGTGACCGACGTGGTCACGCCTTTAACCGTGGTACCCACACCGTTCGGGTTGTTTGGATCGCCAACGCCAGTCGTGACGCCTGTCCCCACGGTGGACACGGCACTGCCAACACCGCTGACGGTGGTTGAAACGGTTGACGTGACGGGGTTATTTGTCGGAAGCTGGCTACCAAGGCCATCCACCGTCGATCCGACGCTGGTTACGGTTTTACCGGCATCACCCAGTATCGTATTTACGCCTGCGGTAGTGGTTCCGCCACCGCCCGTGTTGCCTGTTCCGGTTCCTCCGCCGCCATTGCCTCCTGAGCCTGAACCAGAACCCGTTCCGCCACCAGCGCCTGTCCCGGTACCTGAACCCGTCCCGGTACCCGAGCCGTTGCTGCCCGAACCGCCATTGTCCGCGGTCGTGCCACTACCATCACCTGAGCCGCTGCTGCTTCCCGTCGCAGGGTTATTTTTGGCCGTTGAGTGATGAGAGCCGCCACCGCTTCCACTGCAGGCAGAAAGAGAGAACGCGAGCAGTACCGCAACAGCGATAGCGCTGATGCGACTAACATTATTAGGTAGCATATGAATACTCCACGCAAAAGAACGCCGAGCGGCGTATTAGTGAGTATATGCCCTATTTTTAAATATGCATGAAAGTGGCTCGGAAAGGTATTTCCCTGCGTTGCAGAGGGTTGTTTCAAAATAACAATAAGTTAAGATCTTTAATTGATCCTTAATTATTGAGGGGAAAGTTAGTGAGCGTAAATTAAAGGAATATTCCTAAGGAAACTCAAGGGGGATGATAAATAAAGCGCTACAGGATATATCCTTAATATAAGATTCAGATCACGGAAAAATAAGGCTCTTCATTTGAAGAGCCTTATTATTTAACAATTGCCTTCGCGCCAGGCTTTTTCGATCTCTTCGGCGAGAATTTTAACACCCGCTTCGATTTTTTCCGGATCGGGGACGTAGTTCATGCGCATGCACTGATGGGTATGCGGCCACGGCTTATCCAGACCTGGGAAGAAATAATCGCCCGGCACCATCAGTACGCCGCGCTTTTTCAGGCGCTGGTAAAGCAGTTCGGTGGTGATAGGTAAATCCTTAAACCACAGCCACAGGAAAATTGCCCCTTCCGGCTTGTGGATCAGGCACCGCTCTTCCGGCAAATAGCGACGAAGTGTCGCGATCGTCTCCTGAACGCGCTGGTAGTAGAAAGGCTTGATCACGTCATTTGACAGACGCAGCAGGTCCTTGCGTTTGATCATTTCGCACATCATCGCCGGGCCAATGCCGCCCGGAGAAAGGCTGATAATGCCGTTCATATTGGTGATGGCGGTAATGATTTTCTCATTGGCGATGATGATGCCGCAGCGGCTGCCCGGCAGACCCAGCTTAGAGAGGCTCATGCACAGGACAATGTTCGGGTTCCACAGCGGACGTGCTTCGCTGAAGATAATGCCCGGGAACGGTACACCGTAGGCGTTATCGATCACCAGCGGGATGCCGTGCTGATTTGCCAGCGCATCCAGCTTCATCAGTTCGTCATCAGTGATTACGTTGCCCGTTGGGTTAGTCGGGCGCGATACGCAGATCATGCCCGTCTCTTCGCCAATATGCAGGTGTTCAAAATCGACGTGATATTTGAACTGGCCTTCCGGCAGCAGCTCAATGTTCGGGCGCGCGGAGACGAACAGATCCTCTTCCAGGCCGGAATCAGCGTAGCCGATATACTCCGGTGCCAGCGGGAACAGCACTTTTTTGGTGGTGCCGTCGGCGCGACGTCCTGCGAACAGGTTAAACAAGTAGAAAAACGCGCTCTGGCTGCCGTTTGTCAGTGCAATATTCTGTGGTTCGATATCCCAGCCCAGCTCGTCACGCAGCATTTCGGCGAGAAGTGCCAGCAGTTCGGTTTTACCCTGCGGGCCGTCGTAATTGCAAAGCGCATCGGTTGCTTTGCCGCTTTCCAGCATCTGAGCGAGCAGGGTCTGGAAATAGGTATTCATCTCCGGGATTTGAGCCGGGTTTCCGCCGCCGAGCATGATTGCGCCCGGTGTGCGCAGCCCGTCGTTGAGGTCCTCCATCAGGCGAGTAATGCCTGAATGGCGGGTAAATTTGTCGCCGAAAAGTGAAAACGTCATAGCAGGTGATCTGTCGAGCTTATTTTGAAAGTGGGTAACCATAACGCTAGCACCGTGTTGGTGCAAATCGGGTGGTGTGGTCGGATTTGTTGTTTTATAGGGCAGGAGTGGGCTTGTGTAGTGAATAGTTCTGGTGGAATTTCCCTCACCCCGGCCCTCTCCCCTTAGGGCAGAAGGTTAGGGTGAGGGGATTGATCTATTGATTACCCGCCCATACCACCATCACCTTATCGCCCTTGTGCTCGCGCACGAAGCCATACCCCTCTTTCAGCGACAGCGTGGTTTGTTTGCCTTCACCAATCGCCGGGTGGCGGGCGCGGAACTGACCCAGCGTTTGCCAGTGGGCGACGGTTAAGGCCTGCTTGCCCGTGACGTCCTGCCAGTTCATATCCGAGCGGGTGCCCTGCAGCGGGTCGGAGCCTGTCGGCCCGAATGGACGCTCGGACTCATCCCCGTAATAGATTTGCACGCTGCCCGGTGCCAGCAGAAGCAGCTCCGCCGCGCGCTGACCCCCTTCGCGGAACAGGCGCGTATCGTGGGATGAGAGGTAGCTCAGCACGTTGAAGCTTTGCAGTTTCTCCGCCATCTGCTGCCAGGTGAGATCCATATCGGCCAGACAATCCACCGCTTTTGCCGCCTGCTCCTGATAATCAAAGTTAATCATCGCGTCAAAACCGTGGCGGTAATAATCGCTCTGCATGACGCCGTGGCCCCAGGATTCCCCGGTCATCCAGAACGGTGCATTATCGAGCTTTTTATCCGGGTGAGCGCCTTTCCAGGCGGCCAGCGCCTGGCTTGCCTGGTCTTTCAGCTGTTGCCAGGCCGCAAGCTCAACGTGTTTCGCGGTATCCACCCGGAAACCGTCGATGCCGTAGTCACGTACCCACTGGCTGAGCCAGTGGGTCAGGTAGTCGCGCGGGGTATAGCCCGGAATCGCTTTCGCGTGGGTATCGGGCTTATGTTGATAGAAATTGGGTAACCCGGAAGCGACGGTGGATTCCGTTTTCAGGTCGGGCAGGAACGCCAGCGACATCGTTAAATCGTCGAAGCCGGGATTATCGTAATCACCGATGTCGGTACGGATCCATTTCTTGCCCCACCATTTTTCCCATGCGGCCTTGTCGCTGAAGTTGATGTAGTCGTTGAAGCTATGCCAGGTCTGGCCTGCGCCAGGCGTCCAGTCCGTCCAGCGTTCTCCCAGCGTCTTTTTCAGTTCATCACCCTGAAGGTACAGGGCACCAAACTGAAATTCCTGCATGTCTGCCAGCGTGGCATAGCCAACGTGGTTCATGACGATATCAAACAGGATGCGAATGCCGCGCTTATGCGCCTCATCAACAAGCTGACGCAGGTCATCCTCAGTGCCCATGTTGGCATCGAGCGTTGTCCAGTCCTGGGTGTAGTAGCCGTGGTAGGCATAATGCGGGAAATCACCTTTGGTTCCGCCGCCTACCCAGCCGTGGATCTGCTCAAGCGGGGAGCTTATCCAGAGCGCATTTACCCCCAGCTGCTGCAGGTAATCGAGCTTGCTGGTCAGCCCCTTTAGATCGCCACCGTGGAACGTGCCAATCTCCTGCATGCCGTCTTTATGGCGTCCATAGCTGTTGTCGTTGCTCGGGTCGCCATTCACATAGCGGTCGGTCAGTACAAAATAGACGGTGGCGTTTTGCCAGCTAAACGGTGCCGGCCTGTCGGTTTCGACGCGCTCAAGCAGCAGCAGGCCGTTACTGTTGGCGGCTGGCTGCAGGGTGATTTTCCCATCCTGTACGGTCGCCGTCTGTTTACTGTAGTAGTCGCGCACGACGGAGCCTTCCGGGAAGGTATGGCTGACGTTCAGCGTCAGCGGCTTACCGTCCCACTTCGGACACTGGCGGATAACGTTGGCCACCGGCTGTTCTGTCGCGCTCTGAACTGCCAGCAGCAGGGTGGGCGTGCCGGATCGGGTATCAATCCGCATCTGGTATTCACCGTCGCGGAAAAGGCGCCACTGCGGCGGAGCGCCGTCACAGGGCTTGAGCGACAGCATCTCATTGAGTTTTATCGCGCCTGTGGGCTGCCAGCACGTCTTGTCAAAACTCAGCGTAAGAGGACGCGTACCCTTCGCAAGCTTTGCCTGGCTGGTGAAAATCCCGGTGCCCTCGGCGCGAAATGCGCCAAACCCCGGCGATGACCAGTCGGCATGTGCCAGTGCGGGTAACATCAGAAAGGCTATTGCGGTGCGTTTCATTCCTGGTTCCTGTCGCGGATTTTTTGACCAGTGTGCCAGCAGGCGGGCGGGAAAAACTCATCCCCTGTCGCTTTCTGCCAGGAGGATGCGTGAGGATGAGTGATCTTGCGCAAAACTAGGCAGTTATCTGCGATAACGCACACATTTTTCCGGAAATGATGTTTTTATGAGCAAGTTTCAGGTGACATAGTTTCGGAATTGGACTATTTCTATACGTGCTCTTGAAGTCTATTTTTGATATGATTTGAGATTCCGCTCTCAAATTTGTGAAAAAAATAAGGTGTTAGGATGATTACATCCGACCAGGAGACCTAATGATATCGACTCCCATTCGACGATATGGGGCTGCGATACTCATGTTACTCACCACGGCATTTTCGGGTGAGGTGCTTGCGAAGACGCACACGGATACAACGAGTAAGAAAGCCCACGTAATAAAGACGACAAGTAGTAAGGTTAGCAGTAAACAAGAGTATTCTCGCAATAGTGCAAAGAGTAGTTCACTTCCTGATTTGCGAAAATACCCTTCCGGAACACCAAGGAAAAAAGCGTTTCTCCGGACGGTAATGCCTTACATCACGAGTCAAAATGCCGCGATTACTGCGGATCGTAACTGGCTGATTTCCAAACAGTACGATAGCCGCTGGTCGCCGTCAGAGCGCGCGCGTCTGAAAGATATCACGAAGCGCTATAAGCTGAGCTGGAACGGGAACACGCGTCGTGTGCCGTGGAATGCTCTTCTTGAGCGTGTGGATATCATCCCGGGCAGCATGGTTGCGACCATGGCTGCAGCCGAAAGCGGCTGGGGAACGTCTAAGCTTGCGCGTAACAACAACAACCTTTTCGGCATGAAATGCGTGAAAGGCCGTTGTACGAATGCGCCCGGCAAGGTGAAAGGCTATTCGCAGTTTGAATCCGTGAAAGATTCCGTGAACGCCTATGTGGTGAATCTGAACACGCACCCGGCCTACTCATCGTTCCGTAAATCACGCGCTCAGCTGCGTAAAGCGGACCAGGAAGTGACGGCCAGTACGATGATCCACAAGCTGAAAGGGTATTCGACTAAGGGACAGAGCTATAACAACTATCTGTTCGCTATGTACCAGGATAACCAGCGCTTAATCGCCGCTCATATGTAATCTCAAAAAAACGCCTTCCACTGGAAGGCGTTTTCTTTTCTAGATCAGCACCTCGCTGTGGCGATCCCGATACTCCTTCGGCGTGGTGTCATACTCTTTGCGGAACACCGAGTAGAAATATTGCAGCGACGGGTAACCGCACATCTGCGAAATTTCGTTGATCGACAGCGACGTGGAGATGAGCAGGCTGCGTGCTTTCTCCAGCTTTTCAGCATGGATAACGGCATGAATGGTTTCGCCCACCTCTTCTTTGAAGCGCTTCTCCAGATTCGAACGCGAAATGCCCACCGAATCCAGCACCTGATCGACCTTAATCCCTTTGCAGGCGTGGTTGCGAATATAGTGCATGGCCTGAATGACGGCCGGGTCGCTTAAGGAGCGATAATCGGTCGAGCGACGTTCTACGACGCGAACAGGAGGCACCAGCAGGCGCTGAAGCGGCAGAGATTCTTTATCCAGTAGGCGATGCAGCAGCTTTGCCGCCTGATAGCCCATCTGACGCGTGCCCTGGGCAACGGAGGAGAGCGCCACGCGGGACAGGTAGCGGGTAAGCTCTTCGTTATCGATGCCAATCACGCACAGTTTTTCGGGCACCGGAATGTGTAAGTGTTCGCAGACCTGCAGCACATGCCGCGCGCGGGCGTCCGTCACGGCAATAATGCCGGTTTGCGGCGGAAGCGTTTGCAGCCAGTCAGCGAGACGGTTCTGCGCGTGCTGCCAGTTTTCCGGGGCAGTTTCCAGACCCTGATAGACCACGCCGCGATACTTCTCCTGCGCGACCAGCTGGCAAAATGCGTGCTCACGCTCAACGGCCCAGCGCTTGCCGCTGGTGGCGGGTAAACCATAAAACGCGAAGCGGTGGACGCCTTTCTCTTTTAAATGGAGAAACGCGGCCTCGACCAGGGCATGGTTGTCGGTGGCAATATAGTGAACCGGCGGATAGTGTTCGGGCGAATGGTAGGAGCCGCCGACGCCCACGATCGGAACGTCGACGTCGGTCAGCAGTTGCTCAATGACGGGGTCGTCATAGTCGGCGATAACGCCATCGCCCAGCCAGTCTTTGATGTTCTCCAGACGGGTGCGAAAATCTTCCTCAATAAAGATATCCCACTCGGATTGCGACGCCTGCAAATATTCACCCACGCCTTCTACCACCTGACGGTCGTAGGCTTTGTTGGCATTGAATAACAACGTAATGCGGTGACGCTTTTCAAACATGGCTCACTTCCCAATTAAGTCACAATACCGTTATCAGGCCCGTCGCTTGGTGGCCGAGTCCATCCAGACTGCCAGTAAAAGAATGGCCCCCTTGACGATATACTGCCAAAACGTCGGGACGTCCATCATACTCATCCCGTTATCCAACGACGCCATGATAAATGCCCCCATCACCGCGCCCGCGACGCTGCCGATACCCCCTGCGAGGCTGGTGCCGCCAATAACGCAGGCGGCGATAGCATCCAGCTCGGCGATGTTACCGGCGGAGGGTGAACCCGCCCCCAGACGCGAGCTGAGGATCAACCCGGCGATGGCGACCATCAGGCCGTTAATGGCGAAGACCGCGAGTTTGGTGCGTTCAACGTTAATGCCCGAGAGGCGGGCAGCCTCAAGGTTGCCGCCGATGGCATAAATACGGCGGCCAAACGCGGTGCGCGTGGCCATAAACATGCCGCCCAGCAGTAAAAACGTCAGCAGCAGTACGGGTGTCGGAACACCGCGATAGTCGTTTAAAAGCCAGATGGCGCCCAGCACAATGACGGCCGTGAGCGCCTGACGTCCCACCACCGACGTGGATGCTGGCGACGCCAGCCCCAGCGCCTGACGACGCATGCGTCCACGCCACTGCCATGCAACAAACGCCAGCAATCCCGCCACGCCGATGGTAAAGCCCACGCCATCCGGGAGGTAGCTCTGACCAATCTGCGACATGGCCGCACTGGTCGGGGAGACGGTGGTGCCGTTAGTAATGCCGATTAAGATCCCACGGAAGGCCAGCATCCCCGCGAGGGTGACAATGAACGACGGCACTTTACGGTAGGCTACCCACCAGCCGTTCCAGGCCCCCAGTACCAGCCCTAATACCAGCGTGACCGCCACGGTCAGCGGCAGCGGCCAGCCGAGCCAGACGTCAAAAATCGCCGCCACGCCGCCGAGGAGCCCCATCATTGAACCGACCGACAGATCGATTTCCGCGGAGATAATCACGAAAACCATGCCGACGGCCAGAATGCCGGTGATAGCGGTCTGGCGGAGCAGGTTAGAGACGTTACGCGCGCTGAGGTACGAACCATCAGTCATCCAGGTAAAGAAGAGCATGATGACGATAATCGCCGCGATCATCACGAAAACCTGTAGGTTCAGCGCTTTTAGCCCTGCGAACGCACCAGGCGTCGGAACGGCGACTTTGATATCAGACGGGTTGCTTTTCGACATGACGTTCGCTCCTTAAAGCGGCTTCCATCACCTGCTCCTGCGTCAGGTTCTGGTTAATCAGGTTGGCTTTCAGTTTTCCCTCGTGCATGACCAGTACACGGTCGCTCAGGCCGAGCACTTCGGGTAACTCAGACGAAATGACAATGACGGCAATCCCTTGCTGTACAAGCTGATTAATCAATTTGTAGATTTCATATTTGGCACCGATATCAATTCCGCGCGTCGGCTCATCAAGGATTAATATGCGTGGATTGAGAAGCAGGCAGCGCGCCAGAATAGCCTTTTGCTGGTTGCCGCCGCTCAGGCGGCCAATGGCCAGTTCCGGTGAGGAGGTTTTGACCTTCAATCGGGCGAGTGACTGAAGGATGCACTGCTGCTCGGCGGCATCGTCCAGGCTGCTCAGCGCGCCGGAGAAGCGATCGAGCGCCGCCAGCGTAATGTTTTTCCCCACCGCCATAACCGGCACGATGCCGTCTTTTTTGCGGTCTTCCGGCACCATGGCAATGCCGCGGGCGATCGCCTGCTGGCAGTTGTCGATTTTCACCGGCTGGCCGTCGATATAAATCGTGCCCTCCCAGCGCCCTGGCCACACGCCAAACAGACACTGTACGGCCTCAGTGCGCCCGGCACCGACTAACCCGGCGATACCGAGAATTTCGCCGCTGTGCAGAGAAAACGAGACGTTATTCACACGCTTGATGTGGCGGTTAACGGGGTGCCACGCGGTCAGATTTTCCACGCGCAACACTTCATCACCTTTGGTGTGAGGCTCATTCGGGTAGAGCGCCGTCAGCTCGCGTCCTACCATCATGGTGATGATGTCATCTTCACTCATGCCCGCGGCTTCACGCGTGCCGATGTGCTGCCCGTCGCGGATCACGCAGATGGTGTCCGAAATGGCTTTAACCTCGTTCAGCTTGTGCGAAATGTAGATGCAGGCGATGCCGTGATTTTGCAGATCGCGAATGATATCGAGCAGTACCGCAGTTTCCTGTTCGGTGAGCGAGGCCGTGGGCTCATCAAGGATCAGCAGCCTGACCTGTTTATTGAGCGCTTTAGCGATTTCAACCAGCTGCTGTTGCCCCAGTCCCAGGTCGCCCACGCGGGTATCCGGTGAAATGCTGAGACTCACCTGCGCGAGCAGCTTTTCACAACGTAGCGTCATGGTGTCGTAATCCAGCACGCCGTGGCGGGAAATTTCGGCCCCAAGGAAAATGTTCTCCAGCACGGTGAGATGCTTCACCAGCGCCAGTTCCTGGTGGATGATGGCGATGCCTTTACGTTCGGTATCACGAATGTGAGTCGCCTGGATAACTTCGCCAGCAAAAACGATTTCGCCTTCGTAACTGCCATACGGGTAGATCCCGCACAACACTTTCATCAACGTTGACTTGCCTGAGCCGTTCTCGCCACACAGCGAAACGACTTCGCCGGGGTTCAACCGGAGACTGACGTTATCGACGGCTTTCACCGTGCCGAAGCGCTTGGTGATGCTTTTCATTTCAAGTAAATAAGGCATAACTGCTCCACATAAACCGAGGGAAGAACAGTACAACGTGATGCGCCCCTGCAAAGCAGGGGCCGCGCCGGATTACAGTTCGCTCTTCTTGTGGAAGCCGTCTTTAATGACGGTGGCGTCAATGTTCTCTTTATTGACTTCAATAGGGGTGAGCAGGCGAGCCGGAACGTCTTTCAGCCCGTTATTCAGCGTTGCGTCTGCTTTAGGTTGCTTGCCATTGCCCAGTTCCACGGCGATTTCCGCCGCCGTATTGGCAAGCTCGGTAATCGGTTTGTAGACCGTCATGGTTTGGGTGCCTGCGATAATGCGTTTTACGCCAGCCAGATCGGCATCCTGTCCAGAAATGGCGACTTTACCCGCCAGCCCCTGGGCGCTTAATGCCTGAATCGCACCGCCTGCGGTGGCATCGTTGGAGGCCACAACCGCATCAATTTTGTTGTTGTTGGCCGTCAGCGCATTTTCCATAATCTTCAGCGCGTTTTCTGGCAGCCAGCCGTCGGCCCATTGATCGCCAACCACTTTAATTTTCCCGTTGTCGATGTACGGTTTAAGGACCTTCATTTGCCCTTCGCGGAACAGCTTGGCGTTGTTATCCACCGGAGAGCCGCCCATCAGGAAATAATTGCCCTGAGGCACTTTGTCGATCAGGCTTTGTGCCTGTAATTCGCCGACTTTTTCATTATCGAACGAAATATAATAATCAATGTCCGCATTATTAATCATGCGGTCATAAGCCAGCACTTTTATGCCTTCTTGTTTGGCTTCTTTCACCACGTTACTTAATACCTGGCCGTTATAGGGGATAATGACCAGCACATCGACGCCACGGTTAATCATATTCTCGATCTGCGACATTTGCGTTTCTTCGTTGCCGTTAGCCGACTGAACAAACACGTTTGCACCGAGGGATTCCGCTTTTTTTACAAAGATATCGCGATCTTTTTGCCAGCGCTCCAGGCGCAGGTCGTCAATCGCCATGCCAATTTTGACCTCTTTGGCATGACCGGCAAAACTGGCAAGCAGGAGCGTAGTGCAGAGCGTTAGGGTCAGGTTCTTTATCTTCATAATTATTAGGCCTTTTTGTAGGGGTATGTGTTGCTGAGATAAAAGAAACATTCACTGCTGAGACGCAGCAAATTTTTAACGCGGAAAGGCGGGCTGGCAATTACAGATTTTTATCTTCTCATTACGATATTTGGTTTATTTCTGAATTTATGACCGCGATCGGATTTTAAAATACGTAACGTCTTAATTACATTTGATTCTGGAATCCGCGCCGAAAAATAGTTTGTCTGCGCATTATTTTGCGAGCCAGCGCACAGTTGTGCATTCTCTCAATAGCAGTGTGAAATAACGTAATTGAGCAACCCAAAATGTCTATTCACTATTACTCCTGTATCAACGACTCGCCGCATACCCTGATTATGGAGCTCAATATGCAAGCTTATTTCGACCAACTCGATCGTGTTCGTTACGAAGGCCCGAAAACGACCAATCCTTTAGCATTTCGTCACTACAACCCGGATGAGCTGGTGCTGGGTAAGCGCATGGAAGATCATCTGCGCTTTGCCGCCTGTTACTGGCATACCTTCTGCTGGAACGGCGCCGATATGTTCGGCGTAGGCTCCTTTGACCGCCCATGGCAGCAACCGGGTGAGGCCATCGAACTGGCAAAGCGCAAAGCCGATGTGGCGTTTGAGTTCTTCCACAAGCTGAACGTGCCGTACTACTGTTTCCATGACGTCGACGTGTCACCGGAAGGCGCATCGCTGAAAGAGTATCTGAACAACTTTGCGCAGATGGTGGATGTACTGGCGGCAAAACAGCAGCAAAGCGGCGTGAAGCTGCTGTGGGGCACGGCAAACTGCTTCACTAACCCACGCTACGGCGCGGGGGCGGCAACCAACCCGGATCCGGAAGTGTTTAGCTGGGCGGCCACGCAGGTGGTGACGGCAATGAATGCCACGCATCAGCTGGGCGGCGAAAACTATGTCCTCTGGGGTGGCCGTGAAGGCTATGAAACGCTGCTGAACACCGACCTGCGTCAGGAGCGCGAGCAGATTGGCCGCTTTATGCAGATGGTTGTCGACCACAAGCACAAAATTGGCTTCCGCGGCACGCTGCTGATTGAGCCGAAGCCGCAGGAGCCGACGAAGCATCAGTATGACTACGACGTGGCGACGGTGTATGGCTTCCTGAAGCAGTTCGGTCTGGAAAAAGAGATCAAAGTGAACATTGAAGCCAACCACGCCACGCTGGCGGGCCACTCTTTCCACCACGAGATCGCGTCTGCGATTGCGCTGGGCATCTTTGGCTCGGTCGATGCTAACCGCGGCGACGCGCAGCTGGGCTGGGACACAGACCAGTTCCCGAACAGCGTGGAAGAGAATGCGCTGGTGATGTACGAAATCATCAAAGCGGGTGGTTTCACTACCGGCGGCCTGAACTTTGACGCCAAAGTGCGTCGCCAGAGCACCGACAAATACGATCTGTTCTACGGCCACATTGGCGCGATGGACACCATGGCGCTGGCGCTGAAAGTGGCGGCACGTATGATTGAAGACGGCGAACTCGATAAACGCGTGGCGAAGCGTTACAGCGGCTGGAACAGTGAGCTGGGCCAGCAAATTTTGAAAGGTCAGTTATCACTTGCGGACATCGCGAAGTACGCTGAACAACATCAGCTGGCGCCGCAGCACCAGAGCGGGCACCAGGAGTTGCTGGAAAATCTGGTCAATCACTACCTGTTCGATAAATAACAGCACGTAAGCCCGGTAAGCGTTAGCGCCACCGGGCATTTCTGTTAAAGGAGTCACCGTAATGTATATCGGGATCGATCTTGGCACATCGGGTGTGAAAGCCATCCTGTTAAGCGAACAGGGCGAGGTGTTAGCAACGCAGACGGAAAAGCTGCAGGTTTCACGTCCGCATCCGCTGTGGTCGGAACAGGACCCGGAGCAGTGGTGGCAGGCAACGGATCGTGCAATCAAGGCATTAGGTGAACAGCATTCTCTGCGTGATGTGAAAACGCTGGGGATTGCCGGGCAAATGCACGGTGCAACCTTGCTGGACAGCGAGCATCGCGTGTTGCGACCCGCCATTCTCTGGAACGATGGCCGCTGTGCAGAAGAGTGTGCGCTTCTTGAGGCGCGTGTACCCACGTCTCGTGAGATCACCGGCAACCTGATGATGCCCGGCTTTACCGCGCCCAAGCTGCTGTGGGTGCAGCGACACGAGCCGGAGATTTTCCGGCAGGTGGCGAAAGTCCTGCTACCGAAAGACTATCTGCGCTTTCGTATGACGGGCGATTTTGCTTCCGACATGTCCGATGCCGCCGGCACGATGTGGCTCGACGTGGCGAAACGTGACTGGAGCGAGGCGATGCTGGATGCCTGCCACCTGACCCGTGAACACATGCCCGTGCTGTTCGAAGGTAGCGAGGTAACAGGCACACTGCTGCCAGACGTTGCGGAACGCTGGAATATGCCTGCCGTACCGGTGGTTGCCGGGGGCGGTGACAACGCTGCGGGTGCCGTGGGCGTCGGCATGGTTGAGGCAGGGCAGGCGATGTTGTCTCTGGGAACCTCTGGCGTCTATTTTGCCGTCAGCGACGGCTATCGCAGTAATCCCGAAAGCGCTGTGCACAGTTTCTGTCATGCGCTTCCGGGAAAATGGCATTTGATGTCGGTGATGCTGAGTGCAGCGTCGTGCCTGGACTGGGCGGCGAAGCTGACCGGGATGGCTGATGTTCCTGCGTTGATTGCCGCAGCACAGCAGGCGGATGACGCTGCGGGTGCCGTCTGGTTTTTACCGTATCTTTCTGGAGAACGTACGCCGCACAACAACCCGGAAGCGAAAGGGGTATTCTTTGGCTTAACCCATCAGCATGGCCCGGCAGAACTGGCGCGTGCGGTTCTGGAAGGGGTGGGGTATGCGCTGGCCGACGGGATGGACGTGGTCCATGACTGCGGCCTGAAACCCGCAAGCGTCACCCTGATTGGCGGCGGTGCGCGAAGCCCTTACTGGCGACAAATGCTGTCGGATATCAGCGGGTTGCAGCTGGATTTCCGTACGGGAGGGGATGTTGGCCCCGCGCTCGGAGCCGCGCGTCTGGCGCAGATAGCCATTCATCCGGAACAACCGCTTTCGCAACTGCTGCCGCAGCTTACCCTTGAGCAGGCGCATTTCCCTGACGCGACAAACCATGCGCGGTACGCGGAAAGGCGCGCGGTATTCCGTAAAATCTATCAGCAACTGCTGCCGCTGATGTCGTAAACACGCTTGTCCGACCGCGGCACGAGGATGTCCTTTTTTGGTCTGTGCGTGCCTTGATTTCCTTGCCAGTATGGTGTCACACCCACTGGCGAGGAGATCCACCATGTCACGCATTGCACTCATCAATATTGATACTCAGCAGTCGTTCCATCATCGCAATTACTGGCAGGAGGACGACATTCCTACCTTTCAGCAGGCGATGCTGGGGCTGATTGAAGGCTGCCAGGCGCGCGGTATTCCGGTCGTTGATATTTTCCATGTAGATGAAGACGGCCCCTTCACGCTGCAAAGCGGCTTTGTTAAACCCATGGCCTTTTTGCGTCATCAGCCGGATGTGGTTTTCCAGAAACACGTCCATAATGCCTTCACGGATACCGGGCTCGATCGCTGGCTGCGTGAACGTGATATCAACCAGTTGATTATCTGCGGCATTCGCACAGAGCAATGCTGCGAAACCACCGCCCGGGTGGCATCCGATCTGGGTTATGCTGTGACCTTTGTGAGCGAGGCCACGCTGACGTTCCCCATGACGTACAGGGGCATTACCCTGAGTGCAGCGGAAATTCGCCACCGTACCGAAACGGTACTGTCCGGGCGTTTTGCCGACATTAAAACGGTAGCGGAGACGCTGGAGTCACTGTAATGCCCATCGACGTCTGGTTCGTCATATTGCCCGGGGTGCTGTCATTAGATATGACGGGCCCGGCAGAGACCTTTGTGCTGGCTGGCGACGCGTTTCGTCTGCATTACATTGGGCCGCAACCGGACGTTCCGACGTCGATAGGCCTGACGATGAGCGGCATCCAGCCGCTACCGGAAAGGCTTCCTGAGGGGAGCCTGCTGGTATTACCCGGCGTGAGCGACTCCCGCGCTCAGTTTTCGACACCACAGGCGTTACAGATACAGCACTGGCTGATGCGCCTGCAGCCGATTATTCAGCGCCGGGATATCACGGTGATGTGCGTCTGTTCTGGCGCGCTGCTGGCGGCGAAATCGGGCCTGCTGAACAACCGGCAGTGTACAACCCACCATGACGTTATCAGTCGTTTACGCACCGCAGCCCCCACAGCGACGATTAAAGAAAACCGCATCTTTGTGCAGGATGAGAATATCTGGACCAGCGCGGGGATCACGTCTGGCATCGATCTGGCGCTGCATATGATTAACCGCCTGTGCGGTCCCGAAAAGGCGCTGGCCGTGGCGCGCGAGATGGTGGTCTGGTTCCGCCGTTCCGGTGACGATCCCCAACTCTCCCCGTGGCTGCGCTACCGCAATCATCTTCATCCGGCGATTCATCGGGCGCAGGATGCGCTCACCGCCGAGCCACAAAAAACGTGGAGCTTGCCTGATATCGCCGCGCTGGCGCACGTCAGCCCGCGCCATCTCACCCGGCTTTTTCAGTCACATTTAGGGATTAGCGTTCGCGATTATCTGGAGCAACTGCGTCTGGCGGTGGCGGAGCAGTGGCTATTGCAGGGGCGCGGCGTGGAGCAGGCTTCACTGGCGGCAGGGTTTTCCTCCCCGCGCCAGTATCATCGCGCCCGGCAGCGAAGCATTAGCTGACGAAGCGGCGAGTGTCGATTTTTTGCAGCAGCATCGACAGCAGCAGGCTGATCGCCAGGGTCGCGGCAAAAATCCAGACGATATCCAGTACCGGCCAGCTTTTAAGCTCAACGCCTCTTGTCCGAAGCGCGTGGATCACCAGCGCGTGAAAACCGTAAATCCCGAGAGAGTGTCGTGAAATGACGCTCAGTACGGGAAGGGGACGCGTATTCAGGGTATTTTTAACGAGCATGAGCAGCGATACGGCACAGATAAAGACCATCGGCCCGCAGTACAGGTACCAGGTATCGGCAAAATTGCCGCGCCACTGCAGCTCATGCAGCGTCCCGCGTGAAATCACCGCCACGCCAGCGATAAACAGTGCCCCGCAGAGCCAGTTCAGACCACGTTTTTGCGTGTCCATCATCCCGATGGCGCGCCCCAGCATGCCGTAAAGCACGTAATAGAAGGTATCGCCGTTGATATAGAGGTTCACCGGCAGCCACTCAAATCCGTCGATTTTCTGCGAGACCGTATTTGGGTTGGCGACAATGCCAATTACCACCATCAGGGCCAGAAGCATTTTTCCGCTGACGTTTTTCACCTGAATGAGGGGGGAGACCAGATAGATCACGATAATCGCGAAGAAGAACCACAGGTGGTAGAACACCGGCTTTTGCAGCACGTATTTTAGCGATAGTCCGGCGTTTATTGAGGTGAACAGCGTGATATAGAGCAAGGCAACGGCGCTGTAGAACCCCAGGCAGGCCGCGATGCGGATGAAGTGCCTTGGCTGCGCGCTGCGCTCGCCAAAAAAGAGAAAGCCGGAAATCATAAAGAACAGCGGCACGCTGACGCGCGACGCAGAGTTGAGAATATTGGCGATATCCCAGTTAACGGGGCTGATGCTGTGCGCATTCGTAACGTACCAGGTCGTCGTGTGGATCATGACCACCATCAGACAGGCTATTCCTCGCAGGTTATCAATCCAGTTAATTTTTGACTGCATCAGTTCCTCGTATTCCCTGTAAATTGAGTGTGACTCCCATTGTCCAAATGTCTTCGTTTGGAAAATTCTGAGTTTTATTCCGCAGGCTTGTCGGGAGGCCACGAGATTCGCAGAATGCCGGACCATAATCTATAAAAGCGTTGATACTAAAAATAACAGCCACTGACCAGGGCGGTAATAAAAATGATGATGAAGCGTGTGGCGTCACTCTTTCTGCTGTTCATACTGGCGGGATGCAGTGCGCCACAGGAAGCACCTGTGCAAAAAGCGCAGCAGGGTAAAATGAGCCTGGAACGTTCACTGAATATGGAAGCGCTCTGTAAAGATCGGGCCGCTCGCCGCTATAACTCGGACGTGCAGAAAATTGACGTTACCGGTTTTGAACGTTTTCAGGGCAGCTATGAGCTGCGGGGCCATACGTCGCGTAAAGAGGGCTTTGTCTGCTCGTTTGATGCGGACGGTCAGTTTTTACACCTCTCCATGCGCTAGCCTGCTCGGATAATCAACAGCCAGACGCCGTCAGCGTTCTGGCCGGAAGGCTTATTTCCCAATTTTCCCTAAACAACCCCGTTTCGTACTGTATATCTTGCAGCCAGCGGGTATACTGGTCCCTTCCATTTAAAACCACACGTATCCAGCACGAAATACTATGCAAAAGTTTGATACCAAGACCTTCCAGGGCCTGATCCTGACCTTACAGGATTACTGGGCTCGTCAGGGCTGTACCATTGTTCAACCTTTGGACATGGAAGTCGGCGCCGGCACTTCACACCCGATGACCAGCCTGCGCGCGTTGGGGCCAGAGCCAATGGCGACCGCGTATGTGCAGCCTTCCCGTCGTCCGACCGATGGTCGTTACGGTGAAAACCCGAACCGTCTGCAGCATTACTATCAGTTCCAGGTGGTGATTAAGCCATCACCCGACAACATTCAGGAACTGTACCTCGGGTCGCTGAAAGAGCTGGGTATGGATCCCACCATCCACGACATCCGTTTCGTGGAAGATAACTGGGAAAACCCAACGCTGGGTGCCTGGGGTCTGGGTTGGGAAGTGTGGCTGAACGGCATGGAAGTGACCCAGTTCACCTACTTCCAGCAGGTGGGCGGTCTGGAATGTAAGCCGATCACCGGTGAGATCACCTACGGTCTGGAACGTCTGGCCATGTACATTCAGGGCGTAGACAGCGTTTACGACCTGGTCTGGAGCGACGGCCCGCTGGGTAAAACCACCTACGGCGACGTGTTCCATCAGAACGAAGTGGAGCAATCCACCTATAACTTCGAATACGCGGACGTGGACTTCCTGTTCACCTGCTTCGAGCAGTATGAGAAAGAAGCGCAGCAGCTGCTGGCGCTGGAGACTCCGCTGCCGCTGCCTGCCTACGAGCGTATTCTGAAGGCCGCCCACAGCTTCAACCTGCTGGACGCCCGCAAAGCCATCTCCGTGACTGAACGTCAGCGCTACATTCTGCGTATTCGTACCCTGACCAAAGCCGTTGCAGAAGCTTACTACGCGTCCCGTGAAGCCCTTGGCTTCCCGATGTGCAACCGAAACAAATAAGAGGCGGCCATGTCTGAGAAAACTTTCCTGGTGGAAATCGGCACCGAAGAGCTGCCACCAAAAGCCCTGCGCAGCCTGGCTGAATCTTTTGCTGCGAACGTGACTGCCGAGCTGGATAACGCTGGCCTGGCACACGGTAAAATTGAGTGGTTTGCCGCGCCGCGCCGTCTGGCGCTGAAAGTGGCAAATCTGGCGGCGTCCCAGCCAGATCGCGAAGTCGAAAAACGTGGCCCGGCGATTGCCCAGGCCTTTGACGCGGAAGGCAAGCCGAGCAAAGCGGCGGAAGGCTGGGCGCGTGGCTGCGGCATCACCGTCGATCAGGCCGAGCGTCTGACCACGGATAAAGGCGAGTGGCTGCTGTACCGTGCGCACGTGAAGGGCGAAAGCGCGGAAGCGCTGCTGCCGGACATGATTGCCACGTCTCTGGCGAAGCTGCCTATTCCGAAGCTGATGCGCTGGGGCGCGTCTGACGTGCACTTTGTGCGTCCGGTTCACACCGTGACCCTGCTGCTGGGCGACACCGTTATTCCGGCCACCATTCTGGGCGTGGCGTCCGATCGCGTGATCCGCGGCCACCGCTTTATGGGCGAGCCAGAGTTCACCATCGACAATGCCGACCAGTATCCGCAGATCCTGCTGGAGCGCGGCAAGGTCATTGCTGACTACGAACAGCGTAAAGCCAAAATCAAAGCGGACGCGGAAGACGCGGCGCGTAAGATTGGCGGTAAAGCCGATCTGAGCGACAGCCTGCTGGAAGAAGTGACCTCGCTGGTGGAATGGCCGGTTGTGCTGACTGCGAAGTTCGAAGAGAAATTCCTGGCCGTTCCGGCTGAAGCGCTGGTTTACACCATGAAGGGTGACCAGAAGTACTTCCCGGTCTATGCCAACGACGGCAAACTGCTGCCAAACTTCATCTTCGTGGCAAACATCGAATCGAAAGATCCGATCCAGATTATCTCTGGTAACGAGAAGGTCGTTCGTCCGCGTCTGGCGGATGCCGAGTTCTTCTTCAATACCGACCGTAAAAAGCGTCTGGAAGATCATCTTCCACGCCTGCAGACCGTGTTGTTCCAGCAGCAACTGGGTACGCTGCGCGACAAGACCGACCGTATCGCGGAGCTGTCCGGCTGGATTGCCCGTGAAATCGGTGCAGACGTTAATCACGCAACGCGTGCTGGCCTGCTGTCTAAATGCGACCTGATGACCAACATGGTGTTCGAATTTACCGACACCCAGGGCGTGATGGGCATGCATTACGCGCGTCACGATGGCGAAGCGGAAGACGTGGCAGTTGCCCTGAACGAGCAGTATCAGCCGCGCTTTGCGGGTGACGAACTGCCGTCTAACCCGGTTGCGTGCGCGGTGGCGATTGCCGATAAGATGGACACCCTGGCAGGTATCTTCGGTATCGGTCAGCATCCGAAAGGCGACAAAGACCCGTTTGCGCTGCGTCGTGCTGCGCTCGGCGTGCTGCGTATCATCGTTGAGAAGAACCTGAACCTGGATCTGCAGACCCTGACCGAAGAAGCGGTGCGTCTGTACGGCGACAAGCTGACCAACGCGAACGTGGTGGATGACGTGATCGACTTTATGCTCGGTCGTTTCCGCGCCTGGTATCAGGATGAAGGTTACACCGTCGACACCATTCAGGCGGTGCTGGCGCGTCGTCCGACCCGTCCGGCTGATTTCGATGCGCGTATGAAGGCGGTTTCCCACTTCCGTACGCTGGAAGCGGCATCTGCTCTGGCGGCAGCCAACAAGCGTGTATCCAACATTCTGGCGAAATCCGACGAGACGCTTAACGAGCGCGTAAACGCCGCGACGCTGAAAGAGCCGGAAGAGATCGCCCTGGCGATGCAGGTTGTGGTGCTGCGCGACAAGCTCGAGCCGGTCTTCGCGGAAGGTCGCTACCAGGAAGCGCTGGTGGAACTGGCCGAGCTGCGTGACGTTATCGACGCCTTCTTCGAGAAAGTGATGGTAAACGTAGAAGATAAAGAGCTGCGTATTAACCGTCTCTCTATGCTCGAGAAACTGCGTGAGCTGTTCCTGCGCGTGGCGGATATTTCGCTGCTGCAGTAATGTGCCCGTTGTGACAAATGCTAAAAACCCGCTTCGGCGGGTTTTTTTATGGATCTTTTGTAGGCCGGATAAGCGCAGCGTCATCCGGCAGGTTTAGCCGATCGCGACTGTACCTTCATCCGTCTGCAGCCAGCGCGGTGCCTTCAGCGTATCGGCAAAGTAGCTGACCAGTTCACACAGCAAATCTTCCATCACGATTTCAGTTTGTCGCGGCAGTGAGCCGTTCATCAGCAACTGCGTAATCTCCTGACAGTAGCGCCCCAGCTGATCGCACTCGGGTTCAAAAGCCGGAACGCGTGACGGGAGTTCCTTCACGGTCAGGCGGGCTTTTAAAGCGTCCGGAACAGGATCCAGAAGCGCGGGTTGCAGAAGATTCAGACAGGCATAAAGTCTGCCGTAAAGCGCCATTTTTGGGGCGGGTTCTTCGCAATCAACCAGTGCGTCGGTAAAACGTTCGCAGTTATCCGCCAGTTCGGTGAAGTCGGTGGTGTGGTTGAAGGGCAGGGTGAATAAAGAATGAGCGTGGGTTGGGGTAGTAGCCATATTGGCAGCCTCCGATAAGTGATAAAGCTTCCACCACCGGAAATGCTAACTTCGCTGGTGGTGGACTGAACAGAGTTAGCATTACCGGCCTTATCGGATACCGGCGCATCTTTCGATGCCCCTGCTCAGCCCACCATTGAGATGTAGCAAAGCATGCTGCACAAAATGTGCCGCCGATAAGATAAGCCAGGATGCTAAACCCGGCACCTGATTTTGCAGGTGCAAAGAGAACTTACTGCTCATCAAAACAGGCGGCAACAGATTTGAGCTATGCCACTGAGGATATTACCATTTCTGGAAAGAGACTCGCAAAATTACCGCAATGAAAAGCATACTGCGGGCAGAGGTCTTACAGCGACGCTATGGTCCGGCTGTAAATCGCTGAGGCGTTTCCTGTAGGCCGGGGCGAGGCGCATGGATGCCCGAGAGGGCGGGCTTTACAGGGATGTTACCTCCGCCCGTCCCCGATAAGCCGGAAGGAATAAGCCGAAGGTACCGCGTAGCGGCGATTTACCGCCGGGAGCCCGGGTAGCCAGGGTGGTGGCGACTGCACTGAGCCACCCTGGCACGTTCACGGGTATTGTCGTTACAGAGTAGCAAGGAACATAAAGTGAACGGAATGACCACCAGAGCCGTATGCTCCCCCTCACCCTAACCCTCTCCCCAAAGGGGCGAGGGGATTGTTCACTGCTCGCATTAATTTGTGGGGATCCCTCAGCCCAAAGGGAGAGGGAGTATAAGTCGTCCAAAATTTAACCTTGAAACCGTCAACACATTACCGCTATCCTTATCGCGTTAACTTTCTCGCGCTGGAGCACCCCCCAAAAATGAACAAACACGACTGATGAATTTCGATCCTTGCTAAACGCCACCGCGTCGGCAGGGGATGTTTTGATTTCATTCAGGAGTGCTTATGGCTCATTTTGCGCAGCCCCCTTCTTTTATTTTGCATCAGGTCACCTGTCAGTTTCCGACGGGCGATACTCTTTTTGGTCCGCTGAATCTTTCGCTGGAACCCTCCCTGTGCGCGCTGGTTGGCCGCAACGGCAGCGGAAAAACGCGTCTGCTGCGTCTGCTGGCGGAGCTGGACGAACCGGCTACCGGTCATATCGAACGCTTTGGCTCGCATGCCTGGGTGGCGCAGCAGCACGTCATTTCTTCGCAGACGACGCTGGCTGAACTGCTCGGATATAACGCGATTTTTGCGGCGCGTAAGCGCATCGACAGCGGCGATTACCAGCCCGACGATCTGGCGTTGCTCGACGGTTACTGGGATATAGCCGAACGTCTGAGCGAAGCGTTTATCAATGCGAAGCTTCCGCCGTTTGATCCGGATAAACCTGCCGGTGAACTCAGCGGCGGCGAGCGCATTCGTGCTCTGCTGTGCGGGGCGTTTACGGCTGAAGCGGATTTCATGCTGCTGGACGAGCCCACTAACCATCTGGATCGACAAGGCCGGGCATGGTTCTACGACCAGTTGAGTCGGTATCAGGGCGGCGTGCTGGTGGCCTCCCATGACCGTGAGTTACTGGCTCAGGTACCCCGTATTTTTGAGCTGAGCGCCTCGGGTCTGCGCAGCTACGGCGGGAATTATGCGGATTATCAAACCCAGCGCGATGCCGAACAGCAGGCGGCCCGTGCGGCGCTGGAACATGCGGCAATCGAGCGCAAACGCACCCGCGCACGCATGCAAAAAGAGCATGATGACAGCCAGCGGCGGTCGGCAAAGACGTTACGCAACGTCGATACCCTGAATATCGCGTCGTTTGAGCGGGTCAAATATAAAGGCGCGGCAAAGGAACGTATCGGCACCTGGAAAAAACAGCACAGCGAGCAAAATGAAGCGCTGAACGCCGCGGTTAACAAGGCGCGTGAGCGGGTTGAAGACGATAACCCGGTGATGTTCACTCTGCCGGGGAGTCAGGTCCCGGAGGGCAAGCAGGTACTGGTGCTGGAGGATCTGGTGCTGCCGCATGTGCCTGTTCCACCGCTTACCTGGCGTATGGACGGACCGATGCGCGTGGCGTTAAAGGGACCGAACGGCTGCGGAAAATCGACGCTGTTAAAAACTATCCTCGGCGAGATGGCTCCCCGTTCGGGTACCTGTAAGGTCTCCGTTAGTTGTGCTTATCTCGACCAGCATCTCTCCCGGCTCGATCTCTCGCAGTCGGTCATGACGCATCTCAATTTGAGTCATACCCCTCTGGAAGAGGGGGTATTGCGAACCCGTTTAGCGCAGCTTCAACTGGGGGCTGACAAAGTGATGCTCCCATTGGCGGCGCTCAGCGGCGGTGAGCGTCTTAAGGCTGCCCTGGCCTGCGTGCTGTGGCGCGCGGAGGCCACGCAGCTTCTGCTGCTGGATGAACCGACCAATCATCTGGATCTGGCTTCAGTCCAGGCCATTGAAGCGGCGCTGGCCGGTTTCCCTGGGGCACTGCTGGTGGTATCACACGATGAGACGTTTTTAAGCGGCTTAACGTTAACGCATGCGCTGGTGTGGGAAGAGGCGGGTTGGCGTTGTGATAGCCTGTAAAACACAAGCCCCCGCAAAGGCGGGGGCATTCAATCTTCACTACGCTATCTGTTTGCTGAGTGCAGGGTTGGCCTGAATCAGGCGCATCAGCCTTAACTCGGTTGGGGTGGGTTTCTCACGTTTTGACTCCCACTCCTGCACCATAGCCACGCTGACACCCATCGCTCTGGCGAATTCTTCGGTTTTCAGTCCTGTCCCTTTGCGCAATTGCTCATATTCTGTAAAGGGATTGGATTTTTGTTGCAGGGTAATCGTCTGCGGTACATCTTTAAAAATGATCTGTTCCAGACTGCTCAGCAGTTCAAACTCAGGATCTTTATATTCCATTGAGGACTCCTCTTAAATCTCACATCGTGATCAAGAACATCAGAGAGCCAATTAAGAATAGTCCCTAATACTAACCCAGGATCGTCACGGGTGTGATTAATCGTGCGGTAACGATCGCTGTATCCGATTCAGCAATATGGAGAGTTATGCTAATTCCCTGATTAGTCATATGTCGGCTTCGCCAGGTATTTTTTTGTAAATGATAAGAAATAAATCGGCAATAGCCGTTTTGCATGAAAAGAGTATCTTGCAAGGCTGACCTGGACTATCCTTGTCAGCGTCGGGCACGCGTGTGCCGGTGTGCGCTTTTTTGGGTGAAAGGAGTAATAAAATGGCGACAGGAAAGTCCTGCTCTCGCTGGTTTGCGCCTATTGCGGCGTTGTTGATGGTTGTTAGCCTGAGTGGGTGTTTTGATAAAGAAGGCGATCAGCGCAAAGCGTTTATCGATTTTCTGCAGAATACAGTGATGCGCAGCGGCGAGCGGTTGCCGACGCTGACTGCGGATCAGAAAAAACAGTTTGGCCCCTTCGTGTCCGATTACGCCATTCTTTATGGTTATTCACAGCAGGTGAGCCAGGCGATGGATTCCGGTATCCGCCCGGTAGTGGATAGCGTGAACGCCATCCGCGTTCCACAGGATTATATGACGCAACGTGAACCGCTGCGCCAGTCCAACGGTGCGCTTGGCGTGCTGAGCCAGCAGCTGCAAAATGCGAAAATGCAGGCTGACGCGTCACGTTCTGCGCTGAAGCAGGGCGACGATCTCAAACCGGTCTTCGACAAAGTGTATGAGAAAGTGGTGACCAAACCGTCTGAAGCACTGCAGCCGTTGATTCCAGCCGCGCAAATCTTCACGCAGCAGCTGGTCCAGGTGGGTGACTTTATCGCCCAGCAGAATACGCAGGTGAGCTTTGTTGCCAACGGTATTCAGTTCCCGACCTCGCAGCAGGCAAGCCAGTACAATACGCTGATTGGGCCGCTGGCCTCCCAGCATCAGGCCTTTAGCCAGGCCTGGAGTGCGGCAGTCACTGCCACAGAATAAGACGAAAACCCCGCTTCTGGCGGGGTTTTTTTATGCATACAGAAAATAACGCTTGTCATTCCTCTACCACATCGGTATAACTGTTCCCGTCGGTTTGTTACACAGACCTAAAGCAGTTTAGTAAAGCAGTCCAGATTGTTATCCATAGATACCCTTCGTAGTGACCCTTCCTTCATCGCTTAAAAATCTGTAACGCAATCCATCAAGCCGGAAGGCACAATATATTTGTTAATAAGGTAATTTCTATGTCTGCTAAAATGACTGGTCTGGTAAAATGGTTCAACGCTGATAAAGGTTTCGGCTTCATCACTCCTGACGATGGCTCTAAAGACGTGTTCGTACACTTCTCTGCTATCCAGAACGATGGCTACAAATCTCTGGACGAAGGTCAGAAAGTGTCCTTCACCATCGAAAGCGGCGCTAAAGGCCCAGCAGCTGGTAACGTTGTAAGCCTGTAAGCTTCCAACCCAGTAGCAAAGAATTTAAAAACCCGCCTTCTGGCGGGTTTTTTCGTTTCTACCGTTGCACCTGCGGGTTCACGCAGTTTATCTCCACCTTTCCACCTAATGCGGCAATCAGATTATCAACCGCAGTGGCTGCCATGTTGTAGCGCGTCTCATGGGTGGCTGAGCCGATGTGGGGCAGGGCAACCACGTTAGGCAGCGAAAGCAGTGGCGAATCCACCGGCAGCGGCTCCTGCTCAAACACGTCCAGACCTGCGGCATGGATCTCACCGTTTTGCAGGGCCTCAATCAGCGCCTTCTCATCCACCACCGGGCCACGACCCGCGTTGATGAAAATGGCGGATGTCTTCATTTTTTCAAAGGCCTCTTTGCCGATCAGATGACGGGTTTCGTTCGTCAGCGGCAGAACCAGGCAGACAAAATCGGCTTCCTGCAGCAGGGTGTCCAGCTCGCAGTAACGGGCGTTGAAGCGTTCTTCGGCTTCACTGTGATGGCGACGCGCGTTATACAGAATCGGCATGTTAAAACCAAAATGCGCGCGCTGCGCCAGCGCCAGCCCGATACGTCCCATGCCAACAATGCCCAGCGTTTTGCCGTGAACATCCACACCGAACCAGTCCGGACCAATGCTCTTTGTCCATTCACCCGCTTTGACGCGCTCAGCCACTTCCACCACGCGACGGGCCGTGGTGAGCATGAGCGCCATCAGCGTATCGGCCACGGTTTCCGTCAGGGCATGCGGCGTATGCATCAGCAGGATCTTGCGGGCGTTTAGGGCATCCACGTCGAAGTTGTCGTAACCCACGGAAACGGTTGAGGTAGCACGAAGCTTCGGCATTTTCTCCAGCAGGGCGACATCCACTTTTTCGCTTGAACCCAGCAGGCCTTCGGCGCTGGCGAACGCGTCGGCGTGCTGTGCCACGGTTTCCGGGCGCAGGTTCTTCACCTGCGTAACGGTGAAATGCTCTTCAAGACGTTTCTGCAGATCTTCCGGCAGGGCTTTATACAAAATGACGGACGGCTTCATGCTAATCTCCGTTGATTTTTTTAAGGATTCAGGCGTGGCGAGCGCCGACAGGGTGTTGTTGATTATTAGCAGGCTTAACAATCAGAGTAAGCCACACCGAGGCGAAAAGCGCCACCCCCATAAAGATGTACGATGCGGACGGACTGCCGGTAGCACCGTTCAGGTAACCCACGAACCAGGAGCCGCAGAACGAACCCAGTGCACCCATACTGTTAATCAGTGCCATCGCGCCACCCGCAACGTTACGCGGCAGCATCTCGGGGATGATGGCGAAGAACGGTCCGTACGGGGCATACATGGCGGCACCGGCAATCACCAGCAGCGTATAAGAGACCCAGAAGTGGTTTGCGCCCACGGCCCAGGAGCCAATAAAGGCGAAGGCAGCAATCAGCAGCAGCGGCCAGACAAACAGCTTGCGGTTCTGCAGCTTGTCCGACGCCCAGGAGATGATGATCATCGCGATGGTTGCCGCCAGATACGGTACGGATGACAGCCAGCCTACTTCGACCATGCCGAGGTTTTCACCGCCGCTGCGGATAATGGACGGCAGCCACAGCACAAAGCCGTACACGCCAATGCTCCAGGTAAAATACTGTGCGCAGAGCAGGATCACGTTACGCGAGCGGAAGGCTTCACCATAGTTACGTACCGCCTTCAGACCTTGCTGTTCTTTATCCAGCTGCGTCTGCAGCGCTGCTTTTTCATCTTCGGAAAGCCACTTCGCCTGGGCAGGTTTATCTTTCACCAGCACCCACCAGCAGAAGGCCCAGATAATCGCCGGCACCCCTTCAATGATAAACATCTCGCGCCAGCCGAAGGACTGGATCAGGTAGCCTGACACCACCGACATCCACAGTACCGTGACCGGGTTACCGAGGATCAGGAAGGTATTCGCGCGCGAGCGCTCAGATTTGGTAAACCAGTTGCTGATGTAGATCAGCATCGCGGGCATAACCGCCGCCTCAACGACGCCGAGGATAAAGCGAATGGCGGCCAGGGCAGGAATATTGTTCACCATGCCGGTCAGTGACGCGCAGGCGCCCCACAGGATCAGACAGATGAAGATCAGCTTACGCACGCTGCGGCGTTCCGCATAAATCGCGCCGGGGATCTGGAAGAAGAAGTAACCCAGGAAGAAAAGGGCACCCAGCAGGGAAGAAATACCTTTGGTGATCCCGAGGTCCTCGGTGATCCCCGCTGCGGACGCGAAGCTGAAGTTGGCACGGTCAAGGTACGCCAGGCTGTACGTGATAAACACGATTGGCATGATGTACCACCAGCGTTTTACTGCATTGGTCGAACTGTTCATAGGCTTGCCTCTGTTGTTGAGGTTGTTACCGCCGTTGTCTGTAGGGTACACGGTGGTTTAATTATTTGGTGCGGCTTGCTGCCCTCACCCTGGCCCTCTCCCACAGGGAGAGAGAATTTAAACGCCGAGCTGTGCCCGCGTTGGTAATCCTTCGCTATCGCCCTGCACCTGAATGGCCAGCGAGCCAATCTTGTTGCCTCGCGCGACGGCCTGCGGCAGCGTTTTACCTTCCAGCAGGGCGCTAATCACGCCCACGGCAAAGCCGTCGCCCGCGCCGACGGTGTCGACCACGTTCTCGACCTTCACTGCCGCGACCGCACCCTGTTCACCGTTGGCCGTTTTAAACCATGCGCCATCGGCACCGGTCTTCAGCACCACCGCTTTTACCCCTTTACTCAGGTAGAAGTCAGCAATGCCTTCCGGCGTGCTTTCGCCGGTCAGGATCATCCCTTCTTTCAGGCCTGGCAGAACCCAGTCCGCCCTGAACGCCAGACGGTTCAGTTTCTCCACCATTTCCGCTTCGCTTTTCCACAGCACCGGGCGCAAATTCGGATCGAACGAGATCGTTTTGCCCTGGGCTTTAAGGGTAGCTGCCGCATGATCCAGCAGTTCATACGAGCTGGCCGACAGCGCGGCCGCCACGCCGCTCAGATGAAGATGGCGCGCGGAGGCAAAGTAATCGGCGTGGTAATCCGCGACAGAGAGGTGGCTTGCGGCCGAGCCTTTACGGAAATACTCTACGATGGGATCGGTTCCATTTTCGACCTTGGATTTAAGCTGAAAGCCGGTAGGGAAGCGTCCGTCGAGGGTGATGCCAGTGGCATCGATCCCCTCTTTTTTCAGCGAATCGAGAACGAAATGGCCAAAGCTGTCATCCCCCACGCGGCTGACCCAGCCCACGTTCAGGCCGAGACGCGCCAGGCCGGTCGCGACGTTCAGCTCTGCGCCTGCGACGCGTTTGATAAAGTGCTCCACCGCACTCAGTTCGCCCGTTTCGGTGGCAACAAACATGGCCATGGCTTCACCAATCGTGATGACATCCAGCGTCTTGTGCATGGTTTACTCCTCGCGCAGCAGGTTGACGTAATGGCGGGTAACGGCGGTTAAATCCGGCCCTTCCAGCGGGAATTCGATACCGCGCGGGGCATCGGCAGGCAGCTGGCCGAGCAGATCAAGCCAGCGCGCATCGGCGCGGTCCGGTGCGACGGCGCGGAAGTTATCTTTATGCGGCACGGCGGCTTTCACGTGGATATAGCTCACTGCAGGGGCCAGATGACGCGCGGCCTCTTCCGGGGAGTCGCCCACCCACAGCCAGTTCCCCATGTCGAAGGTCAGCGTGACGGGGAGCGCCATTTCCCGACAGGCGGCCTGGAAGCGCTGCATGGGCGCGAGCTGCCCGCAGTCGGTCTGATCGTTCTCCACGACCAGCGCCATGCCGCTGGTATTCAGCAGCGTACGCAGGGCGTCGAGTGGTTGCGTGTCGCTGAAATGGCCGAGGGAAACCTTCAGCCAAAGTGCGTTCAGGGTGTTGGCTTCAGAGAGATAGTGGGGCAGGTCCGGGTTGAGGGTGCCGTCGGGCATAAACAGGGCGGCGGGTGCGGAGTAGCACGCCAGCAGGCCCAGCAGCTCAATGGATTCGCCCAGCGCAGGCAGCGCCAGCAGCTCTTCGCTGTTGAACAGCTCGCGGCGGATCTCCACGCCGTCTGCCCCCGCGCCAGCAATAACGGGAAGCATTGCCCGTTGACCGCCCGCCTGCCGCACCTGTTCCGCACCGTACGCGGCGGTGACCACCATAATTTTCCTGCCCATCTTCGGACTCCATCGCAACATATCAATACTATTACGCTAGATGGAACCGGTTCCAAAGAAAAGGTCAGGATGTTGAATTTATGATCGCTATCACAAGGGAAATTTAACGCGCGGTAGAGCCACGAACGATCAGTTCACCGGAGAAGACCTGCTCGCGAACAGCATCGCTGGTGCCTTCAATGCGACGAACCACTTGTTCAACAGCAGCATAGCCAATCTGCCAGGTGGGCTGTTTGAGGGTGGTAATGCCTACACCAGCCAGTTCCGCCCACTCCAGTTCATCGAATCCCAGCAGACCAATGTCGCTGCCCCAGTGCAGGCCAATGCGCTTGAGCGAGCGGGCGACCTGCAGGGTCAACGCCCCGTTGGCGGAGATAACGGCTTTTCGCATCCCGCGATGGCGCATGTGGAACTGACGCAGGGTGTTGTCGAGCTGCGCGGCTTCGTGCAGCGGCGTTTCGGCATTTTCGGCGATCACGCCGGGATAACGCTCCAGCGTGGCGCGAAATGCGCTCAGGCGTTCACGACGGGTGTTGACCATCCCCAGCGGTTCACTCAGAAACAGAATGGCCTCGAAGCCCTGTTCAATCAGATGTTCGGTGGCGGTTGTCGCGGCCTGGGTGTTGTCCAGCCCGACCACGTCGCAGGCAAATTCCGGGATTTTACGGTCGATGAGGACCATGGGCAGGGAGGATTGCTGCAGGCGATTTAATCCTTCTTCACGCATGCCTACCGCGTTGACCACAATCCCTTCCACCTGATAGCTGCGCAGCAGGTCGAGATAATGCAGCTCCTGGTCGACTTCGTTGTTGGTATTACAGACCAGCGGCGTAAAGCCTTTCTCGCGACAGGCGGCTTCGATACCGCTGAGCACGTTCACGGAGTAGGGGTTGGTGATATCGGCGATGATCAGCCCGATAAGGCGGGTGCGGCCGCGTTTGAGCCCGCGCGCCATGAGGCTGGGACGGTAGTCGAGATCGGCAATGGCCTGTTCAATACGCGCCAGCAACGCATCGGACAGCAGGTGTTTCTCGCCGTTAAGATAGCGCGAAATGCTGGTTTTACCGGTTTTGGCGGCTTTCGCCACGTCGCTGATGGTGGCCCGGGCTGGTTTGCTCATCACTGATTTCCCTGAATTTAGTGAGAATACCTTAGCGGGAAAATCGGACGAATCAAGTAATTTGCCCGGTGGCGCTGCGCTTACCGGAGGTTGCGGTCTGATGCCCTCACCCCAACCCTCTCCCACGGGAGAGGGCGCAAACACTAAAAACGGCAACGGGGTTGCCGTTTTGCTTTTACCTACTGAATTGGGCTTAACGTAATCTCAACACGGCGGTTCTGCGCTTTGCCTTCCGCCGTGCTGTTGCTGGCGATAGGGTTGGCAGGGCCCATGCCGCTGGTGCGGATGCGGTTTGCTTCAACGCCCTGGGTGATGAGGGAGCTGGCCACGGCATCGGCGCGCTGCTGGGACAGACGCATGTTCAGATCCTGGCTGCCGGTGCTGTCAGTATAGCCCATCACGTTCACCGCGGTCTTGTTGTACTCTTTCAGCACCATC
Source organism: Enterobacter cloacae complex sp. Mu1197 (assembly GCF_040059225.1). Taxonomy (NCBI): domain Bacteria; kingdom Pseudomonadati; phylum Pseudomonadota; class Gammaproteobacteria; order Enterobacterales; family Enterobacteriaceae; genus Enterobacter; species Enterobacter cloacae complex sp. Mu1197. The sequence continues at coordinate 198,786 of NZ_CP157375.1, forward strand.
GCCACGCCGGTCAGGGTATTCGCGCCAGCCGGTTTCAGGGTCGCGCTGCTGCTGTCGAAGGTCACGTTGTTCGGCATGTTCAGGATGATGTTATCGCCGCTGCGCGTCACGCTCACGCCGGTTCCCTTCATTTTGTCGCGCAGTTTTGCTTCCTGCACGTCCATGTAATAACCGACGCCGCCGCCCAGCGCTGCGCCCGCCGCTGCGCCAATCAGCGCGCCTTTGCCGCGGTCTTTCTTGGAGGAGGAGAGCGCCCCAACGCCTGCGCCGACCAGCGAGCCGATACCCGCGCCAATGCCGGATTTACCCGCTTCGCGTTCACCGGTGTAAGGGTTGGTTGTGCAGCCAGAAACAGCCAGGGCACCGCTCACCAGAGCGGCAATAACGAGTACGCGTTTTTTCATCTTCTTTCCTTAATCCTTTTTATTCTTTGCCACGGCGAGCGTGGCAGTTGATTATGACGTCCAGATACGGAGAAAATTCCGGGTATAACTCTGAAATTTGTGACAAACCATAAACGGCCTCAACAAGAAGGCCGTAAACCTGCACGCAACCAGGAGCGCACGCTTGAGCACCTCAACGAAAACCATTCTGACCGCCGCCCACTGGGGGCCGATGCTGGTCGAAACCGATGGCGAAAATGTTCTGTCGTCTCGCGGAGCATTGCCAACACAACATCCCAACTCTTTACAGACCGTCGTTCGCGATCAGGTGCATAGCAAAACGCGCGTGCGCTGGCCGATGGTGCGTAAAGGTTTTCTGGCCTCGCCGGACAAGCCGCAGGGTATTCGCGGGCAGGATGAGTTTGTTCGCGTGAGCTGGGATGACGCGCTGGCGCTGATCCACACCCAGCACAAGCGCATTCGCGACAGTTACGGTCCGTCGTCGATTTTCGCCGGGTCCTACGGCTGGCGCTCTAACGGGGTGCTGCATAAGGCGTCGACGCTGCTGCAGCGCTATATGAGCCTGGCGGGAGGCTATACCGGTCATCTGGGGGATTACTCCACCGGTGCGGCGCAGGCGATCATGCCGTACGTCGTGGGCGGGAACGAAGTGTATCAGCAGCAGACCAGCTGGCCGCTGGTGCTGGCGCATACCGATGTGGTGGTGCTGTGGAGCGCTAACCCTCTTAACACGTTGAAAATTGCCTGGAATGCCAGCGACGAGCAGGGCATTGGCTATTTCGACGCGCTGCGCAAAAGCGGCAAGCGCATCATCTGCATTGACCCGATGCGTTCTGAAACCCTGGATTTCTTCGGCGACAGCGCCGAGTGGGTTGCCCCGCATATGGGCACCGACGTGGCAATGATGCTGGGTATCGCCCATACGCTGGTGGAAAACGGCTGGCACGATGTCGAATTCCTGACGCGCTGTACCACCGGCTTCGATAAGTTCGCCGACTACCTGACGGGCCAGTCCGATGGCGTGGCGAAAACGGCAGAGTGGGCAGCAGAGATTTGCGGTGTTCCTGCGGATAAACTCCGCGAACTGGCGGCGTTATTCCATAAAAATGCCACGATGTTAATGTCCGGCTGGGGGATGCAGCGCCAGCAGTTTGGCGAGCAGAAACACTGGATGCTGGTGACCCTTGCCGCGATGCTTGGGCAGATCGGTACGCCGGGCGGCGGTTTTGGTCTCTCCTATCATTTTGCCAATGGCGGTAACCCCACGCGTAAAGCGGCGGTGCTGGCGTCTTTGCAGGGCTCGCTGCAGGGCGGCGTGGATGCGGTGGATAAAATCCCGGTGGCGCGTATTGTTGAAGCCCTGGAAAATCCGGGCGGGTTCTATCAGCACAATGGTCTGGACCGCCACTTCCCGGATATTAAATTTGTCTGGTGGGCGGGCGGATCAAACTTCACGCACCATCAGGATACCAATCGCCTGATCCGCGCCTGGCAGAAGCCGGAGCTGGTGGTGATTTCAGAGTGCTTCTGGACCGCCTCGGCGAAACACGCCGATATCGTCCTCCCGGCGACCACCTCGTTTGAGCGTAACGATCTCACCATGACCGGCGACTACAGCAATCAACATATGGTCCCGATGAAGCGCGTTGTCGCCCCGCGTGATGAAGCGCGTGACGATTTTGACGTGTTTGCTGAACTGAGCGAACTGTGGGAAGCGGGCGGTCGCGCGCGTTTTACTGAAGGGAAAAACGATCTGCAATGGCTGGAGACCTTCTACCAGATTGCCGGGCAGCGCGGCGCGGCGCAGGGCGTGACGCTTCCGCCCTTTGCTGAGTTCTGGGATGCGAACCAGATTATTGAAATGCAGGAGAGCGAACAGAACGCGCAGTTTGTTCGTTTCGCTGATTTTCGACGCGATCCGGAGAACCATCCGCTGAAAACCGAGAGCGGAAAAATTGTGATCTACAGCGAGCGCATCGCCAGCTTTGGCTATGCTGACTGCCCGCCGCATCCTATGTGGCTCGAGCCGGACGAATGGCACGGCAACGCCCGGCCGGATCAGCTGCAGGTGTTGTCTGCCCATCCTGCGCACCGTCTGCACAGCCAGCTTAACTATACCTCCCTGCGCGAGCAGTATGAGGTCGCCGGACGAGAGCCGATCACGCTGAATACCCTCGACGCGAAAGCGCGCGGGATTGCGGACGGCGACGTGGTGCGCGTCTGGAACTCACGCGGGCAGGTGCTGGCAGGGGCGGTGGTGAGCGGCGGGATTAAGCCGGGCGTGATCTGCATTCATCAGGGCGCATGGCCTGACCTTGAGCTCGCCGAAGGCGGTATCTGCAAAAACGGGGCGGTTAACGTGCTGACCAAAGATCTCCCCAGCTCGAAGCTGGGGAATGGCTGCGCAGGAAACACGGCGCTGGCCTGGGTCGAGAAATATACGGGTCCCGAGCTTACCTTAACGGCGTTTGATCCGCCTGCCAGCTCATGATCCACGTCGGGTGCTGGGTGTCATCCTGCCAGGCGCTGTCTTCAATGCGAAAGCCCTGCGCATGGTAGAAGTTCACCGCCCGGACATTTTTCTGATACACCTCCAGGGTTAAGTGCGGGAAGCGCTGTTGAACATGGTTCAGCAGCGCGCGCCCGATCCCTTTCCCGATGCATGACGGCGCTACAAACAGGGCGCCGACAAACTGAGACTGCATCACGCTGATAAATCCGCAAGGTTCGCCGTCCTGTTCCCAGACCCAGGTTTCAGCGGAGGGCAGGTAAACATCCCGCACCATGGCCTCATTCTCTTTCCAGTAATTCGGCGCGATAAACGGATGCGCTTCTGTGGTGCTTTCAAGCCACAGGCTCAGAAGCGGCGCGGTATTTTCACTTTGCCATTTGCGGATCATGATGGCCTCCCGGATGACAGAAGCAGCCGGTAACGTGGTCGTTGACCAGGCCACAGGCCTGCATAAAGGCGTAGCAGATGGTGGAGCCGACAAACTTAAAGCCGCGTTTTTTCAGAGCCTTCGAGAGCGCATCCGAGGCTGGGGTGGAGGCCGGGATGTCCGCGAGTGTGGCGGCCTGCGTGACTTGCGGATGGTTATTCACAAACGTCCAGACAAAATCTGAAAATGATTCGCCGTTTTGCTCCATCGCCAGATAAGCCCGTGCGTTACCGATGATGGCCTGGATCTTACCGCGATGGCGGATGATGCCGGCATCCTGCACCAGTCGTTCCACGTCCTCATCGGTCATCGCGGCGACGGCGACGGGATCGAACTGATGGAAGGCGTTGCGGTAATTTTCGCGTTTCTTCAGTACCGTAATCCATGACAACCCCGCCTGCTGGCCCTCAAGGCAGATCATCTCAAAGAGCTTTTTGCCATCCGTTTCCGGCACGCCCCATTCCCGATCGTGATAGTCGATATAAAGCTGATCCTGGCTTACCCAACCGCAACGTTCCATCCGTCATCTCCCTTATTGATACTGATTTTGCAAAAATTTCGTTCTGACCGGCTTGACGTGTTTACTATAAAGACAATAGTTAATACAAGGTCTATAAGCTCTTCCTGAATAACGACAAATATCGCCGAATTCGGCTCTCTCTGGGGTCGCGTTGATGATGATAAAAAAAATCAGTGGTCGCCATGCTGTGTCTGGCCTGGTGGGAATTTCAGCCTGCCTGTTTTTTTGTAATACAGCGTCTGCCTGGCAACAGGAATATATCGTTTCAGACGCCCAAAATAATACGGCGGAACGCTATACATGGGACGCGGATCACCAACCGCGCTATGAGGATATTCTCGCTGAGCGTATTCAGTCTTCGCAAAACGCCCCGGGTCTTGCCCTGAATATACCGTCTGGCAGTACGGCAGAGGGGGCGATGAGCGTGGGCTGGAATTTTCCCGTTTCAGCGCGCATCAGCACTGGCCCGGTGGTGGCGTGGCGTTATGACGGCACGGCTCCCATGATGATCAACGAGTTTGGGGATAGCGCGTCGACACAGTCAGTCACGGACCCGCTCTGGCATGCGAGCATCAGCACGCTGGGGTGGCGCGTGAATACCCAGTACGGCGATCTCCGGCCCTGGGCGCAGATCAGCTATAACCAGCAGTTTGGTGAAAATCAGTGGAAATCGCAGTTTGGTATGCCACAAACGCCCGCCCCTGCTCAAAACGGTAGCTGGATGGATGTCACCGTAGGAACGGATATTCCCTTTAATACGCACATGGCGGCCTATGCGTCGCTGGCTCAGGGGGAGCATACCACTACCGGTGAGGAGTTTTTATACACCCTCGGCGTCAGCGCGAATTTCTAGAGTTGTTACTTTTTTAAACGTTACGATAACATCTCGAATACAACAACCACAGGGTTTACAGCGATAGCAGGTACTAACACGCTATCGCTTTATTCCCGTGCCAGGTCATTCATTCCCGATTCCAGGCATTTCATTCCGTTCCGCCTGCATTTCATGCCGTTTTACCCCAGGCATATTAAGGTTTTGTTTATCGTTGTCCTCAGCGAACTTCCTTAATTTCTCTTGCAGGACAACTGCCATGAACACATCAACCTATAACCGCACGCGCTGGCTCACGCTCTTTGGTACCATCGTCACTCAGTTTGCGCTGGGGTCGGTCTATACCTGGAGCCTGTTTAACAGCGCGCTTTCCGACAAACTCGGCGCACCGGTCAGCCAGGTCGCGTTCTCCTTTGGTTTGCTGAGTCTGGGTCTGGCGATTTCATCCTCCGTCGCGGGCAAGTTGCAGGAGCGTTTTGGCGTGAAGCGCGTGACCATGGCGTCCGGTATCCTGCTGGGGCTGGGCTTTTTCCTGACCGCGCATTCAAGCAACCTGATGATGTTATGGCTAAGCGCTGGCGTGCTGGTGGGGCTGGCGGACGGTGCGGGGTATCTGCTGACGCTGTCAAACTGCGTGAAGTGGTTCCCGGAACGTAAAGGCTTAATCTCGGCGTTTGCCATCGGTTCTTACGGTTTGGGCAGCCTCGGGTTCAAATTTATCGACGCCCATCTGCTGGCGTCCGTCGGTCTCGAAAAAACCTTCATGATCTGGGGCGCTATCGTGCTGGTGATGATTCTGTTCGGCGCCACGCTGATGAAAGATGCGCCGCAGCAGGAAGTGAAATCTGTAAACGGCGTGGTGGAGAACGACTTCACCCTCGCGCAGTCCATGCGTAAGCCACAGTACTGGATGCTGGCGGTGATGTTCCTGACGGCCTGCATGAGCGGTCTGTATGTCATCGGCGTGGCGAAAGATATCGCGCAGGGGATGGTGAAACTGGATGCAGCCACGGCGGCCAACGCGGTGACCGTGATTTCCATTGCTAACCTCTCGGGTCGTCTGGTCCTCGGTATCCTGTCTGACAAAATTGCCCGCATCCGCGTGATTACGATTGGGCAGGTGGTTTCGCTGGTCGGTATGGCGGCGCTGCTGTTCGCTCCGCTGAATGAAGCCACCTTCTTCGCGGCGATTGCCTGCGTGGCCTTTAACTTCGGCGGCACCATTACCGTCTTCCCGTCACTGGTGAGCGAGTTCTTTGGCCTGAACAATCTGGCGAAAAACTATGGGGTTATCTATCTGGGCTTCGGGATTGGCAGTATCTGCGGCTCGCTGATTGCCTCCCTGTTCGGCGGGTTCTACGTGACCTTCTGCGTGATCTTTGCCTTGCTGATTATCTCGCTGGCGCTGTCCACGACGATTCGTCAGCCGCAGCGTGAAGTCTTCAAAGAGGTGCACGCCTGAGACGTTAAATAAGGCCGGTTATCCGGCCTGTTTCTTATGTGAAAACCGAGGCTTTGCTGGCGTTGTCAAATTCCTGAAGTGTTTTTTGTAAATAACTGTACCGATCACACACTCTGCTGCCACTTTTCCCTTCCTCTGTGGTCTACTTACCACGCCTGTCGTCGTTTCACTGAACGATCCCCTGTGCGTATATGTAATCTGCCCACGTAATAATCAGCGTGGGCGGTGGTACTGTCCCTTGTTCCGGGTAGCTTGCATGAAATACATTAAATCGATGGCGCAACAAAAGCTCTGCTTTTTGCTGGCGTTGTACATCGGCCTGTTTATGAATGGCGCAGTTTTTTTTCGTCGGTTTGACGGTTATGCGCATGATTTTACCGTCTGGAAAGGAATTGCAGCGGTTGTCGAATTGGTCGCTGCGGTACTGGTCACCTTCTTTTTATTCCGTATTCTTACCCTGTTTGGCCGTCGCGTGTGGCGAGTGCTGGCAACGTTTATCGTGCTGTGCTCGGCGGGTGCCAGCTATTACATGACCTTTATGAACGTGGTGATTGGCTACGGCATTATTGCCTCGGTGATGACCACGGATATCGACCTCTCTAAAGAGGTTGTAGGGCTCCACTTTATTCTCTGGCTAGTGGCCGTCAGCGCCTTGCCGCTGCTGCTCATCTGGAGCAACCGCTGCCGCTACACGCTGGTTCACCAGATCCGCACGCCCGGAAAGCGATTCAGAAGCGTCGCCGTGGTGCTGCTGGCGGGCCTGATGGTCTGGGGGCCGATTCGCCTGCTGGAAGTGAAGCAGAAGAATGATGAGCGTACCTCCGGCGTGGATCTGCCAAGCTATGGCGGTGTGGTCGCCAACTCGTATTTGCCGTCTAACTGGATCTCCGCGCTGGGGCTGTATGCGTGGGCGCAGGTGGATGAGTCCTCGGATAATAAGTCGCTGATAAACCCGGCGAAGAAATTTACCTATGTTGCGCCAAAAGATATCGACGATACCTACGTCGTCTTTATTATCGGAGAGACCACGCGCTGGGATCATATGGGTATTCTCGGCTATAACCGAGATACTACGCCGAAACTGGCGCAGGAAAAGAACCTGATTGCCTATCGTGGCTATTCCTGTGATACCGCCACCAAGCTCTCCCTGCGCTGCATGTTTGTGCGCGAGGGCGGGGCGAGCGACAACCCGCAGCGTACGCTAAAAGAGCAAAACGTCTTCTCGGTGCTGCATCAGCTTGGATTTACGTCTGACCTCTATGCGATGCAGAGCGAGATGTGGTTCTACAGCAATACCATGGCGCAAAACATTTCCTACCGCGAGCAGATTGGCGCAGAGGCGCGCAACCGTGGAAAACCTGTCGATGACATGCTGCTGATAGATGAGATGAAACTCTCCCTCAACGGTAAGCCTGATGGCAAGCACATGATCATCCTGCATACCAAAGGGTCGCACTTTAATTACACCCAACGCTATCCGCGTAGCTTTGCCAAATGGACGCCGGAATGTGTCGGGGTGGATAAAGACTGCACCAAAGCGCAGCTGATTAACTCCTACGATAACTCCGTAATGTATGTGGATCACTTTATTGATACGGTGATTGACCAGGTTCGTGATAAGAAAGCGATCGTCTTCTATGCGGCAGACCACGGTGAATCCATCAATGAATACGAGCATCTCCACGGTACGCCACGCAAGATGGCGCCGCCGGAGCAGTTCCGCGTGCCAATGATGGTGTGGATGTCCGACAAGTATCTGGAAGACCCGGAGAAAGCGAAGATGTTTGCTCAGCTGAAGAAAGAGGCGGAGATGAAGGTGCCGCGTCGTCACGTTGAGCTGTATGACACCATCATGGGGTGTCTCGGCTATACCTCACCGGATGGTGGAATTAACGAAAACAACAACTGGTGTAAACTCCCCGATAACAGCGCAAAAGCCGCGCAGTAGCTGCTCTGGCGAGAATATCGCCAGTTGAATGGCTTTTTGAAAATAAGGGATTGACGGGGGCGCACCTCAGCAGTAAGATGCGCTCCGCATTCGGCGAGTAGCGCAGCTTGGTAGCGCAACTGGTTTGGGACCAGTGGGTCGGAGGTTCGAATCCTCTCTCGCCGACCACATTCTGAAAAGGGCTAACCGCAAGGTTAGCCCTTTTTGCATTATGACCTTACCCCACCAGAGTATCCAAAACGCCTGTTAGACCGGCTTCTCCCTGTCTGTTAACGATTTTGTGACATAATCCATTGTATTTTTTTATATATAGATTGATCTTTTTTCGCGTTGCTTATGGATAACCTCAGCATTTTTCGCTGTGCGTTTTAACGTTCGCGGTATTTAGTGCTCAGATAATCACCATTCTGCAAGAAAATTTACCCATTCTGAATAAAAGTTAATCACTGATTGTGGCGAAATAGGGAGAGAGTTGTGCTGCAACATGGCGAGTAGCATAAATTTCCCTGCTGAAAACTGGCGCTCATGGTTTTTTTAATCTTTGTTTGCGGTTTCTCACACTCAGCGTAAATCCCCGTCACCTGTATTGACGTTTTCACATTCTGTTGACAGATTGTAGGGCATGAGGGGCATTTCAGGGACGATCTGCGCTGCAACTCAAACGCTCTTCTGAAAGGATTCTCCATCCCTTTAACGCCTTCGGGCACCTCCGACCGGACCGGGTAAAAAATAAATAAAGGTCTGGCGGCGTAACACAACAAAGCAAAACATCACATTGGAGCAGAATAATGAGTATTTCCTTGAAGAAGTCAGGGATGCTGAAGCTTGGTCTGAGTCTGGTGGCTATGACCGTGGCAGCAAGCGTACAGGCAAAAACCCTGGTTTACTGTTCTGAAGGCTCGCCGGAAGGCTTTAACCCACAGCTCTTTACCTCTGGTACGACGTACGACGCAAGCTCTGTACCGATCTATAACCGTCTGGTTGAATTCAAAACCGGCACCACGGAAGTGATTCCGGGTCTGGCTGAGAAGTGGGACGTCAGCGAAGACGGTAAAACCTATACCTTCCACCTGCGCCAGGGCGTGAAGTGGCAGGACAGCAAAGATTTCAAACCAACGCGCGACTTTAATGCCGACGACGTTGTGTTCTCCTTCGACCGTCAGAAAAACGCCCAGAACCCGTACCACAAAGTCTCTGGCGGCAGCTATGAATACTTCGAAGGGATGGGCCTGCCGGATCTGATCTCTGAAGTGAAAAAAGTGGACGATAATACCGTTCAGTTCGTGCTGACGCGTCCGGAAGCGCCGTTCCTGGCAGACCTGGCCATGGACTTCGCCTCTATTCTGTCCAAAGAGTACGCAGATAACATGCTGAAAGCCGGTACGCCGGAGAAAGTCGACCTGAACCCAATCGGTACCGGTCCATTCCAGCTGCTGCAGTACCAGAAAGACTCCCGTATTCTGTATAAAGCATTCGAAGGCTACTGGGGCACCAAGCCGAAGATTGACCGTCTGGTCTTCTCCATCACGCCTGATGCGTCCGTACGTTATGCAAAACTGCAGAAAAACGAATGCCAGGTGATGCCATATCCGAACCCGGCAGACATCGCCCGCATGAAGCAGGACAAGAACATCAACCTGCTGGAGCAGGCTGGCCTGAACGTGGGCTATCTCTCCTTTAACACCGAGAAGAAACCGTTTGATGACGTGAAAGTGCGTCAGGCGCTGACCTACGCGGTGAACAAAGAAGCGATTATTAAGGCGGTTTACCAGGGCGCTGGCGTTGCAGCCAAAAACCTGATCCCACCAACCATGTGGGGCTATAACGACGACGTTAAAGATTACTCCTACGATCCTGAGAAAGCGAAAGCGCTGCTGAAAGAAGCGGGCCAGGATAAAGGCTTCACCGTCGAGCTGTGGGCGATGCCGGTACAGCGTCCGTACAACCCGAACGCACGCCGTATGGCAGAAATGGTTCAGGCTGACTGGGCTAAGATTGGCGTTCAGGCCAAGATTGTGACCTACGAGTGGGGCGAGTACCTGAAGCGCGCCAAAGCGGGTGAGCACCAGGCAGTCATGATGGGCTGGACCGGTGATAACGGGGATCCGGACAACTTCTTCGCCACCCTGTTCAGCTGCGCGGCGGCAAAAGACGGTTCTAACTACTCTCGCTGGTGCTACAAGCCGTTTGAAGACCTGATCCAGCCGGCGCGTGCGACCGACGATCACAACAAACGTATTGAACTGTACAAGCAGGCGCAGGTTGTTATGCACGATCAGGCTCCGGCGCTGATTGTTGCTCACTCCACCGTGTACGAGCCAGTGCGTAAAGAAGTGAAAGGCTACGTGGTTGATCCACTGGGCAAACACCACTTCGAAAACGTATCGGTTGAATAATTAAAAGCAACGCCAGGCGGCGCTGTGCTTGCACTGGCCTACGGTCTGTAGGTCGGGTAAGCGTAGCGCCACCCGGCAGCAGTGCTTAATTCTCTCTCTGAAAGGAGAGGGGATAAGATTTGTGAGCAATACAGACGTCACGCCACTGGGCGTGCGTCATCAGAGAGAATCCGGGTTATGTTGCAGTTCATCCTCCGACGTCTGGGACTTGTTATCCCCACGTTTATCGGTATCACCCTTCTCACTTTTGCCTTCGTCCATATGATCCCCGGCGACCCGGTAATGATTATGGCGGGCGAGCGTGGTATTTCCCCTGAGCGCCATGCACAGCTGCTGGCTGAACTCGGCCTCGATAAGCCGATGTGGCAGCAGTATCTCCACTATATCTGGGGCGTGCTGCACGGTGATTTAGGGATTTCGTTGAAAAGCCGTCTTCCGGTGTGGGACGAGTTCGTGCCGCGTTTTAAAGCGACACTGGAGCTTGGGGTCTGCGCCATGATTTTCGCCACCGCGGTGGGTATTCCTGTCGGGGTACTGGCTGCCGTCAAGCGTGGCTCTATTTTTGACCATACCGCCGTGGGTCTGGCGCTGACCGGCTACTCCATGCCTATCTTCTGGTGGGGCATGATGCTGATCATGCTGGTCTCGGTGCAGCTTAACCTGACACCAGTTTCCGGGCGCGTCAGCGATATGGTCTTCCTGGACGACTCCAACCCGCTCACCGGCTTTATGCTGATTGATACGGCTATCTGGGGTGAAGAGGGCAACTTCATGGATGCCGTCGCGCACATGATCCTGCCTGCCATGGTGCTGGGCACCATTCCTCTGGCGGTGATCGTCCGTATGACCCGTTCATCGATGCTGGAAGTGCTGGGTGAGGATTACATTCGCACCGCCCGCGCCAAGGGCCTGACGCGTATGCGCGTCATTATCGTCCATGCGCTGCGTAACGCCATGCTGCCGGTAGTGACCGTTATCGGTCTCCAGGTGGGGACGTTGCTGGCGGGGGCGATCCTGACCGAAACCATCTTCTCCTGGCCGGGCCTGGGCCGCTGGCTGATTGACGCGCTGCAGCGCCGTGACTATCCGGTTGTGCAGGGCGGTGTTCTGCTGGTCGCGACGATGATTATCCTCGTCAACCTGCTGGTCGATTTGCTGTACGGCGTGGTGAACCCGCGTATTCGTCATAAGAAGTAAGGGGCCATCATGTCACAGGTTTCTGAAAACAAAGTTGTTGCTGCACCGGTTCCGATGACGCCGATGCAGGAGTTCTGGCACTACTTCAAGCGCAACAAAGGCGCGGTGGTGGGGCTGGTGTATGTCGCTATCATGATCCTGATTGCGGTATTTGCGAACGTCCTCGCGCCGTATAACCCGGCGGACCAGTTCCGCGATGCGCTGCTCGCCCCGCCTGCCTGGCAGGACGGCGGTAGCCTGGCGCACCTGCTGGGGACCGATGATGTGGGCCGCGATGTGCTGTCGCGTCTGATGTACGGTGCGCGCCTGTCGCTGCTGGTCGGCTGTCTGGTGGTGGTGTTATCCCTGATTATGGGGATTGTACTGGGTCTGGTTGCCGGTTACTTCGGCGGCATTGTTGATAACATCATCATGCGTATCGTCGACATCATGCTGGCGCTGCCAAGCCTGCTGCTGGCGCTGGTGCTGGTGGCGATCTTCGGGCCGTCGATCGGTAACGCCGCCCTGGCGCTGACGTTCGTGGCGCTTCCTCACTACGTGCGTTTAACCCGCGCGGCGGTGCTGGTGGAAGTGAACCGCGACTACGTCACGGCGTCTCGCGTAGCGGGGGCCGGTGCGATGCGCCAGATGTTTGTCAATATCTTCCCGAACTGCCTTGCGCCGCTGATTGTTCAGGCGTCGCTCGGTTTCTCTAACGCCATTCTTGATATGGCCGCTCTTGGCTTCCTGGGCATGGGTGCGCAGCCGCCAACACCGGAGTGGGGCACCATGCTCTCCGACGTGTTGCAGTTCGCACAAAGCGCCTGGTGGGTTGTCACCTTCCCGGGTCTGGCAATCCTGCTGACGGTGCTGGCATTTAACCTGATGGGTGATGGCCTGCGTGATGCGCTTGATCCCAAACTGAAGCAGTAAGAGGCACGAGATGGCGTTATTAAATGTAGATAAATTATCGGTGCACTTCGGCGATGAAGGCACCCCGTTTCGCGCCGTGGACCGCATCAGCTACAGCGTCAATCAGGGCGAAGTGGTGGGTATCGTTGGGGAGTCCGGTTCCGGTAAGTCCGTCAGCTCGCTGGCGATCATGGGGCTGATTGATTACCCGGGCCGCGTGATGGCGGAAAACCTGCAGTTCAACGGTCAGGACCTGAAGCGCATTTCTGAAAAACAGCGCCGCCAGCTGGTGGGCGCGGAAGTGGCGATGATTTTCCAGGATCCGATGACCAGCCTGAACCCGTGCTACACCGTCGGTTTCCAGATTATGGAAGCGATTAAGGTGCACCAGGGCGGGAATAAGAAAACCCGTCGTCAGCGGGCGATCGATCTGCTGAACCAGGTGGGTATTCCTGACCCGGCTTCGCGTCTGGACGTTTACCCGCACCAGCTCTCCGGCGGGATGAGCCAGCGCGTGATGATCGCCATGGCGATTGCCTGTCGGCCAAAGCTGCTGATTGCGGATGAACCGACGACGGCGCTGGATGTGACCATTCAGGCACAAATCATCGAGCTGCTGCTGGAGCTGCAGCAGAAAGAGAATATGGCGCTAGTGCTGATTACGCACGATCTGGCGCTGGTGGCCGAAGCTGCACACAAAATCATTGTGATGTATGCCGGCCAGGTGGTCGAGACCGGAAATTCGCACGATATCTTCCGCGCGCCGCGTCACCCGTATACCCAGGCGCTTTTACGCGCGCTGCCGGAGTTTGCTCAGGATAAAGCGCGTCTGGCATCGCTGCCGGGTGTGGTGCCGGGTAAATATGACCGTCCGCAGGGCTGTCTGCTCAATCCGCGTTGTCCGTATGCGACGGACAAATGCCGGACGGAAGAGCCAGAGCTGAACCAGCTGGCTGACGGTCGTCAGTCGAAATGCCACTACCCACTCGATGATGCCGGGAGGCCAACACTATGAGTACGCAACAGGCCACCACGCAACAGCCGCTGTTGCAGGCCATCGACCTGAAAAAATATTACCCGGTGAAGAAGGGACTGTTTGCCCCTGAACGCCTGGTGAAAGCGCTGGACGGCGTCTCCTTTAACCTCGAACGCGGTAAAACGCTGGCGGTAGTGGGAGAGTCAGGCTGCGGGAAATCGACGCTGGGCCGTCTGCTGACGATGATTGAAGTGCCGACCGGCGGTGAACTTTATTATCAAGGCCAGGATCTGCTCAAGCACGATCCGCAGGCGCAGAAGCTGCGTCGCCAGAAAATCCAGATTGTGTTCCAGAACCCGTATGGTTCTTTGAACCCGCGTAAAAAAGTGGGGCAGATTCTGGAAGAACCGCTGCTGATTAACAGCAATCTGAGCAAAGAGCAGCGCCGTGAAAAAGCGCTGGCGATGATGGCAAAGGTCGGCCTCAAAACCGAGCATTACGACCGCTATCCGCATATGTTCTCCGGCGGCCAGCGTCAGCGTATCGCCATCGCGCGCGGTCTGATGCTTGACCCGGACGTGGTGATTGCCGACGAGCCGGTGTCGGCGCTCGACGTCTCCGTGCGTGCGCAGGTGCTGAACCTGATGATGGATCTGCAGCAGGAGCTGGGACTCTCTTACGTGTTCATCTCCCACGACCTGTCGGTGGTAGAGCATATTGCCGATGAAGTGATGGTGATGTATCTGGGGCGCTGCGTGGAGAAGGGGACCAAAGACCAGATCTTTAATAACCCTCGCCACCCGTACACCCAGGCGCTGCTGTCCGCGACGCCGCGTCTGAACCCGGACGATCGTCGTGAGCGTATTAAGCTGACGGGAGAGCTGCCAAGCCCGCTGAATCCGCCGCCGGGATGTGCATTCAATGCCCGCTGCAGCCGCCGCTTTGGCCCTTGCACCCAGCTACAGCCGCAGCTGAAGGATTATGGCGGCCAGCTGGTGGCCTGCTTTGCGGTCGATCAAGATGAAAACGGCGAGAAGCCACACGCATAACGAAAAAAACCGGCGCTATGCCGGTTTTTTTATGTCTGCTTTATTATTTCCGCAGGCGAATCTGGTCGACGGCGTGCTTCTCGCTCTTGGTGAGGATCAGGCTCGCACGCTCGCGCGTCGGCAGGATGTTCTCTTTGAGGTTCACGTAGTTGATCTCATTCCACAGCCCCGTCGCCACATTGATCGCTTCTTCTTCAGAAAGCTGAGCATAGTGGTGGAAATAGGAGTCCGGATCGGTGAACGCCCCTTCGCGGAACTTCAGGAAGCGGTTGATGTACCAGTTCTGCAGCAGGTCTTCCGGCGCATCGACGTAAATAGAGAAATCGACGAAATCCGAGACAAAGACGTGGTGCGGGTCGTGAGGATAGTCCATGCCGCTTTGCAGCACGTTCAGACCTTCCAGAATGAGAATATCCGGCTGGACCACCGTTTTATCCCCACCCGGGATGCGATCGTAGATCAGGTGCGAATAGACCGGCGCTGTTACGTGAGGCACGCCGGATTTCAGGTCAGAGACAAATTTCACCAGACGGTGCATATCATAAGAGAGCGGGAAGCCTTTCTTCTTCATCAGCCCGCGTTCTTTTAAGACTTCGTTCGGATGCAGGAAGCCGTCGGTCGTGATCAGCTCCACGCTGCGGTGTTCCGGCCAGCGGCTCAACAGCGCCTGCAAAACGCGTGCGGTGGTACTTTTACCCACGGCCACGCTGCCTGCGATACTAATGATATAAGGAATGCGTTGACCGTTCGTCCCGAGAAACTGCTCCAGCACCGCCTGACGACGCAGGTTCGAGCTGATATAGAAGTTAAGCAAGCGAGAGAGGGGGAGATAAATTTCTGCCACCTCTTCAAGGGACAGATCTTCGTTTATCCCTTTTAACCGTGCGATTTCACCTTCCGTCAGCGTCATAGGGACGGAATCACGCAGGGCAGCCCACTGGCTGCGGTTAAAGTGAAGATAAGGCGTCATTAACGTTTGCTCTTTTTTGCTCATAAGCATGCTTCAGTGAGCCAGCGCTATACTGCCGGATCGTGGCTCATCACACAGTTAATTTTGGACAATGGGCAGGAGGTTAACACCAGATGGCAGGAATAATAAGAAAAAAGATGGATAGCGCTGCGTTACGCGGAAGCCGTCACGCTATGGTGTATACGGTGTAAATTACGCGTGCATGTTGATTATTTGACCCACAATGACTACTTTTACAGCGCTTAGCGCTTCGTTCGCATAAAATGTGAGCGAAAGAACGTTTTATGCAAATTTTTAGTTGCATGACCGCGCAGGTATCCATAGAATGCGCGCTACTTGATGCCGACTTAGCTCAGTAGGTAGAGCAACTGACTTGTAATCAGTAGGTCACCAGTTCGATTCCGGTAGTCGGCACCATCAAGTCCGGTGGGGTTCCCGAGCGGCCAAAGGGAGCAGACTGTAAATCTGCCGTCACAGACTTCGAAGGTTCGAATCCTTCCCCCACCACCACTTTCTGGCAGCGTAAATGCCGCCGGAGCTGGTTGGAAAAATTAGCCAGCTCAAACTGAAAAAGAGAGAAATCTCTTTTTTTGTTACAGAAAGAACTGGGTAGCCGAGTTTCAGGATGCGGGCATCGTATAATGGCTATTACCTCAGCCTTCCAAGCTGATGATGCGGGTTCGATTCCCGCTGCCCGCTCCAATACGTGCTGATATGGCTCAGTTGGTAGAGCGCACCCTTGGTAAGGGTGAGGTCCCCAGTTCGACTCTGGGTATCAGCACCACTTCACTTCTCCTTCCCGTTTCTCTCTGTTTCAATTTTACTGTATTCAACAATTCAGGCATTTCGCCTGGTTGATGTGGTGATATCACCGATTTATCCGTGTCTTAGAGGGACAATCGATGTCTAAAGAAAAGTTTGAACGTACAAAACCGCACGTTAACGTCGGTACTATCGGCCACGTTGACCATGGTAAAACAACGCTGACCGCTGCAATCACTACCGTTCTGGCAAAAACCTACGGTGGTTCTGCTCGTGCATTCGACCAGATCGATAACGCACCAGAAGAAAAAGCTCGTGGTATCACCATCAACACCTCTCACGTTGAGTACGACACCCCGACTCGCCACTACGCACACGTAGACTGCCCAGGCCACGCCGACTATGTTAAAAACATGATCACCGGTGCTGCGCAGATGGACGGCGCGATCCTGGTTGTTGCTGCGACTGACGGCCCAATGCCTCAGACTCGTGAGCACATCCTGCTGGGTCGTCAGGTAGGCGTTCCTTTCATCATCGTGTTCCTGAACAAGTGCGACATGGTTGATGACGAAGAGCTGCTGGAACTGGTAGAGATGGAAGTTCGTGAACTGCTGTCTCAGTACGATTTCCCAGGCGACGATACCCCAATCGTTCGTGGTTCTGCTCTGAAAGCGCTGGAAGGCGACGCAGAGTGGGAAGCGAAAATCATCGAACTGGCTGGCTTCCTGGATTCTTACATCCCAGAACCAGAGCGTGCGATTGACAAGCCATTCCTGCTGCCAATCGAAGACGTATTCTCCATCTCCGGTCGTGGTACCGTTGTTACCGGTCGTGTAGAGCGCGGTATCATCAAAGTTGGTGAAGAAGTTGAAATCGTTGGTATCAAAGAGACTGCGAAGTCTACCTGTACTGGCGTTGAAATGTTCCGCAAACTGCTGGACGAAGGCCGTGCTGGTGAGAACGTTGGTGTTCTGCTGCGTGGTATCAAACGTGAAGAAATCGAACGTGGTCAGGTTCTGGCTAAGCCAGGCTCAATCAAGCCACACACCAAGTTCGAATCTGAAGTGTACATCCTGTCCAAAGACGAAGGCGGCCGTCATACTCCGTTCTTCAAAGGCTACCGTCCACAGTTCTACTTCCGTACGACTGACGTGACCGGTACCATCGAACTGCCAGAAGGCGTTGAGATGGTCATGCCAGGCGACAACATCAAGATGGTTGTGACTCTGATCCACCCAATCGCGATGGACGACGGTCTGCGTTTCGCAATCCGTGAAGGTGGCCGTACCGTTGGCGCGGGCGTGGTTGCTAAAGTTCTCGGCTAATTGCTGATAACATTTGACGCAATGCGCAATAAAAGGGCATCATTTGATGCCCTTTTTGCACGCTTTCACGTCAGAACCTGGCTCATCAGTGATTATTTTTGTCATAATCATTGCTGAGACAGGCTCTGCAGAGAGCGTATAATTCGAAAAGCGAATTAGCATTTCGATTTGGTTTGCCTCGCAATCGCGGGGTGAAAATGTTTGTAGAATACTTCTGACAGGTTGGTTTATGAGTGCGAATACCGAAGCTCAAGGGAGCGGGCGCGGCCTGGAAGCGATGAAATGGGTAGTAGTAGCCGTTCTGCTGATCGTAGCGATTGTCGGCAACTACCTTTATCGTGACATGATGCTGCCGCTACGCGCGCTTGCAGTGGTAATTCTGATTGCTGCAGCGGGTGGTGTCGCGCTGTTGACGACGAAAGGCAAAGCGACTGTCGCTTTTGCTCGCGAAGCGCGTACCGAAGTCCGTAAGGTAATTTGGCCGACTCGCCAGGAAACATTGCACACCACGCTGATCGTAGCGGCGGTTACCGCTGTAATGTCACTGATCCTGTGGGGACTGGATGGTATTCTGGTTCGCCTGGTATCCTTTATCACTGGCCTGAGGTTCTGAGATGTCTGAAGCCCCTAAAAAGCGCTGGTACGTCGTTCAGGCGTTTTCCGGTTTTGAAGGCCGCGTAGCAACGTCGCTGCGTGAGCATATCAAATTACACAACATGGAAGAGTTATTTGGCGAAGTTATGGTTCCGACCGAAGAAGTGGTCGAGATCCGTGGCGGCCAGCGTCGCAAAAGCGAACGCAAATTCTTCCCGGGTTACGTGCTGGTTCAGATGGTGATGAACGACGCGAGCTGGCACCTGGTGCGCAGCGTACCGCGCGTGATGGGCTTTATCGGCGGCACGTCTGACCGTCCGGCGCCAATCAGCGACAAAGAAGTGGATGCGATTATGAACCGCCTGCAGCAGGTTGGTGATAAGCCGCGTCCGAAAACGCTGTTTGAACCGGGTGAAATGGTGCGTGTTAATGACGGTCCGTTTGCTGACTTTAACGGCGTCGTTGAAGAAGTGGACTACGAGAAGTCCCGCCTGAAAGTTTCTGTATCTATCTTCGGTCGTGCGACCCCGGTAGAACTGGACTTTGCTCAGGTCGAAAAAGCCTAAGCAGCGATCAAAAAAGCGACGATTTAATCGTTGCACAGGGCGCGAGATTGGAATACAATTTCGCGCCTTTTGTTTTTATGGGCCCGGCCCGTAAAACGAATTTTATTCACGGGGAGCCTCGCTGAGGCGCTATTACCCAATCAGAGGATTTTAGAATGGCTAAGAAAGTACAAGCCTACGTCAAGCTGCAGGTTGCAGCTGGTATGGCGAACCCAAGTCCACCAGTTGGTCCAGCTCTGGGTCAGCAGGGTGTGAACATCATGGAATTCTGTAAAGCGTTCAACGCAAAAACTGAATCCCTGGAAAAAGGTCTGCCAATCCCAGTCGTAATCACTGTTTACGCTGACCGTTCTTTCACTTTCGTTACCAAAACCCCTCCAGCAGCAGTTCTGCTGAAGAAAGCGGCTGGTATCAAGTCTGGTTCCGGTAAACCGAACAAAGACAAAGTGGGTAAAATTTCCCGCGCTCAGCTGCAGGAAATCGCGCAGACCAAAGCTGCCGACATGACTGGTGCCGACATTGAAGCGATGACTCGCTCAATCGAAGGTACTGCACGTTCCATGGGCCTGGTAGTGGAGGACTAAGAAATGGCTAAACTGACCAAGCGCATGTCCGTGATCCGTGACAAAGTTGATGCGACCAAACAGTACGACATCAACGAAGCTATCGCTCTGCTGAAAGAACTGGCAACTGCTAAGTTCGTTGAAAGCGTTGACGTTGCCGTTAACCTGGGCATCGACGCGCGTAAATCTGATCAGAACGTTCGTGGCGCAACTGTACTGCCACACGGTACTGGCCGTTCCGTACGTGTAGCTGTATTTGCTCAGGGTGCAAACGCTGAAGCTGCTAAAGCTGCCGGCGCTGAACTGGTAGGTATGGAAGATCTGGCTGATCAGATCAAGAAAGGCGAAATGAACTTTGACGTTGTTATTGCTTCTCCAGATGCAATGCGCGTTGTTGGCCAGCTGGGCCAGGTTCTGGGTCCACGCGGCCTGATGCCAAACCCGAAAGTGGGTACTGTAACGCCTAACGTTGCTGAAGCGGTTAAGAACGCTAAAGCAGGTCAGGTTCGTTATCGTAACGACAAAAACGGCATCATCCACACCACCATCGGTAAAGTGGACTTTGACGCTGACAAACTGAAAGAAAACCTGGAAGCTCTGCTGGTTGCGCTGAAAAAAGCAAAACCAACTCAGGCGAAAGGCGTGTACATCAAGAAAGTTAGCATCTCCACCACCATGGGTGCAGGTGTTGCAGTTGACCAGGCTGGCCTGAGCGCTGCTGCAAACTAATGCCTTTACGTGGGCGGTGATTTTGTCTACAATCTTACCCCCACGTTTGCTAACAAAAGTTAGCGGCTAAAAGATTTGTTCGTTGGAGCCTGGCCTAATCCAGGCCTCCGTCGAAGACCGCAGGTGTTTCGCAAGAGACTTAATCCCCTGCGTAGACGGTGACAGAACGCTAAGATTATTTTTGGATACTCTGGCTTGTTTCTGCTCACCGTATTAAGACGCTCTTTCCGTTGGGAAGAGTGAAGTGAGTTCCGGAACATGAGTTCCGGCAAACATCCAGGAGCAAAGCTAATGGCTTTAAATCTTCAAGACAAACAAGCGATTGTTGCTGAAGTCAGCGAAGTAGCCAAAGGCGCGCTGTCTGCAGTAGTTGCGGATTCCCGTGGCGTTACTGTAGACAAAATGACTGAACTGCGTAAAGCAGGTCGTGAAGCTGGCGTATACATGCGTGTTGTTCGTAACACCCTGCTGCGCCGCGTAGTTGAAGGTACTCAGTTCGAGTGCCTGAAAGACACGTTTGTTGGTCCGACCCTGATTGCATACTCTATGGAACACCCGGGCGCTGCTGCTCGTCTGTTCAAAGAGTTCGCGAAAGCGAATGCAAAATTTGAGGTCAAAGCTGCAGCCTTTGAAGGTGAGTTGATCCCGGCATCGCAAATCGATCGCCTGGCAACCCTGCCGACCTACGAAGAAGCAATTGCACGCCTGATGGCAACCATGAAAGAAGCTGCGGCTGGCAAACTGGTTCGCACTCTGGCTGCTGTACGCGATGCGAAAGAAGCTGCTTAATCGCAGTTATCTTTATAAAGCATTTGCTTACGTATAAACTTATTCTGATTTTCAGGAACAATTTAAATGTCTATCACTAAAGATCAAATCATTGAAGCAGTAGCAGCTATGTCCGTAATGGACGTTGTAGAGCTGGTTTCTGCAATGGAAGAAAAATTCGGTGTTTCTGCTGCTGCTGCTGTAGCTGTAGCTGCGGGCCCGGCTGAAGCTGCTGAAGAAAAAACTGAATTCGACGTAATTCTGAAAGCTGCTGGCGCGAACAAAGTTGCTGTTATCAAAGCAGTACGTGGCGCAACTGGCCTGGGTCTGAAAGAAGCTAAAGACCTGGTAGAATCTGCTCCAGCTGCGCTGAAAGAAGGCGTGAGCAAAGACGACGCAGAAGCACTGAAAAAATCTCTGGAAGAAGCTGGCGCTGAAGTTGAAGTTAAATAAGCCAACTTTTCTGGTTGCAGCCTAAGTCATTAGGCTGATGGCTGGTGACTTTTTAGTCACCAGCCTTTTTGCGCTGTAAGGCATCAGTAGCATTTCACACTGTTTGACTGCTGATTGTCCTGACAATGCATGTTTCTATCGACGACTTAATATATTGCGACAGGGTGCTCGCTCTGTGTAAATCGCGACGAAATGATTTAAGCGTGATAGCAACAGGTATTGCGGAAAGTATTCAATTTTCCGGTCCACAAAATGGTGTTGCACAAACTGTCCCTTCGTCGGACAGATGGGTCGACTTGTCAGCGAGCTGAGGAACCCTATGGTTTACTCCTATACCGAGAAAAAACGTATTCGTAAGGATTTTGGTAAACGTCCACAAGTTCTGGACATTCCATATCTCCTTTCTATCCAGCTTGACTCGTTCCAGAAGTTTATCGAGCAAGATCCTGAAGGGCAGTACGGTCTGGAAGCAGCCTTCCGCTCCGTGTTCCCGATTCAGAGCTACAGCGGTAACTCCGAGCTGCAGTACGTCAGCTACCGCCTTGGCGAACCGGTGTTTGACGTTCAGGAATGTCAGATCCGTGGCGTGACCTATTCCGCACCGCTGCGCGTAAAACTGCGTCTGGTGATCTACGAGCGCGAAGCGCCGGAAGGCACCGTAAAAGACATTAAAGAACAAGAAGTCTACATGGGTGAAATTCCACTCATGACTGACAACGGTACTTTCGTTATCAACGGTACTGAGCGTGTTATCGTTTCCCAGCTGCATCGTAGCCCGGGCGTCTTCTTCGACAGCGATAAAGGTAAAACACACTCTTCCGGTAAAGTACTGTATAACGCACGCATCATTCCTTACCGTGGTTCCTGGCTGGACTTCGAGTTCGATCCAAAAGACAACCTGTTTGTCCGTATCGACCGTCGTCGTAAACTGCCTGCAACCATCATTCTGCGTGCACTGAACTATACCACTGAGCAGATCCTGGACCTGTTCTTTGAGAAAGTGATCTTTGAAATCCGCGACAACAAGCTGCAGATGGAGCTGGTGCCGGAACGTCTGCGTGGTGAGACCGCGTCGTTCGACATCGAAGCCGACGGCAAAGTGTATGTGGAAAAAGGTCGCCGTATCACCGCGCGCCACATCCGCCAGCTGGAAAAAGATGATATCAAACACATCGAAGTTCCGGTTGAATACATTGCAGGAAAAGTAGCCGCGAAAGATTACGTTGATGAATCAACTGGCGAGCTGATTTGCCCGGCGAACATGGAGCTGAGCCTGGATCTGCTGGCTAAGCTGAGTCAGGCTGGCCACAAACGTATCGAAACGCTGTTCACCAACGATCTGGACCACGGTCCGTACATCTCTGAGACTGTACGCGTCGACCCAACGACCGATCGTCTGAGTGCGCTGGTTGAAATCTACCGCATGATGCGTCCTGGTGAGCCACCAACTCGCGAAGCGGCGGAAAGCCTGTTCGAGAATCTGTTCTTCTCCGAAGACCGCTACGATCTGTCTGCGGTTGGTCGTATGAAGTTCAACCGTTCTCTGCTGCGCGACGAAATTGAAGGTTCCGGTATCCTGAGCAAAGACGACATCATCGAAGTGATGAAGAAGCTCATCGATATCCGTAACGGTAAAGGCGAAGTGGACGATATCGACCACCTCGGCAACCGTCGTATCCGTTCCGTCGGTGAAATGGCGGAAAACCAGTTCCGCGTTGGCCTGGTGCGTGTAGAGCGTGCGGTGAAAGAGCGTCTGTCTCTGGGCGATCTGGATACCCTGATGCCTCAGGATATGATCAACGCCAAGCCGATTTCTGCAGCAGTGAAAGAGTTCTTTGGTTCCAGCCAGCTGTCTCAGTTCATGGACCAGAACAACCCGCTGTCTGAGATTACGCACAAACGTCGTATCTCTGCACTCGGCCCAGGCGGTCTGACCCGTGAACGTGCAGGCTTTGAAGTTCGAGACGTACACCCGACGCACTACGGTCGCGTATGTCCAATCGAAACGCCTGAAGGTCCAAACATCGGTCTGATCAACTCCCTGTCCGTGTACGCACAGACGAACGAATACGGTTTCCTTGAGACGCCGTACCGTAAAGTGACTGACGGTGTTGTAACCGACGAAATTCACTACCTGTCTGCTATCGAAGAAGGCAACTACGTTATCGCTCAGGCGAACTCCAACCTGGATGACGAAGGCCACTTTGTAGAAGATCTGGTGACCTGCCGTAGCAAAGGCGAATCCAGCTT
Source organism: Enterobacter cloacae complex sp. Mu1197 (assembly GCF_040059225.1). Taxonomy (NCBI): domain Bacteria; kingdom Pseudomonadati; phylum Pseudomonadota; class Gammaproteobacteria; order Enterobacterales; family Enterobacteriaceae; genus Enterobacter; species Enterobacter cloacae complex sp. Mu1197. The sequence goes on from NZ_CP157375.1 coordinate 222,380, forward strand.
GTTCAGCCGCGACCAGGTTGACTACATGGACGTATCCACCCAGCAGGTGGTATCCGTCGGTGCGTCCCTGATCCCGTTCCTGGAACACGATGACGCCAACCGTGCATTGATGGGTGCGAACATGCAACGTCAGGCCGTTCCAACTCTGCGCGCTGATAAGCCGCTGGTTGGTACCGGTATGGAACGTGCTGTTGCCGTTGACTCCGGTGTTACTGCAGTTGCTAAGCGTGGCGGTACCGTTCAGTACGTCGACGCATCCCGTATCGTTATCAAAGTTAACGAAGACGAGATGTATCCGGGCGAAGCAGGTATCGACATTTATAACCTGACCAAATACACCCGTTCTAACCAGAACACCTGTATCAACCAGATGCCTTGCGTATCTCTGGGTGAGCCAGTTGAGCGCGGCGACGTGCTGGCAGACGGTCCGTCCACCGACCTCGGTGAACTGGCGCTCGGTCAGAACATGCGCGTAGCGTTCATGCCGTGGAACGGTTACAACTTCGAAGACTCCATCCTCGTCTCCGAGCGTGTGGTTCAGGAAGATCGTTTCACCACCATCCACATTCAGGAACTGGCATGTGTGTCCCGTGACACCAAGCTGGGGCCAGAAGAGATCACCGCTGACATCCCTAACGTGGGTGAAGCTGCGCTCTCCAAACTGGATGAATCCGGTATCGTTTACATCGGTGCGGAAGTGACCGGCGGCGACATTCTGGTAGGTAAGGTTACGCCTAAAGGTGAAACCCAGCTGACGCCAGAAGAGAAACTGCTGCGTGCCATCTTCGGTGAGAAAGCGTCTGACGTTAAAGACTCTTCTCTGCGCGTACCAAACGGTGTTTCCGGTACGGTTATCGACGTTCAGGTCTTCACTCGTGACGGCGTTGAGAAAGATAAGCGTGCGCTGGAAATCGAAGAGATGCAGCTCAAACAGGCTAAGAAAGACCTGTCTGAAGAACTGCAGATCCTCGAAGCGGGTCTGTTCAGCCGTATCTATGCGGTGCTGGTTGCCGGTGGCGTTGAAGCTGAGAAGCTCGACAAACTGCCACGCGATCGCTGGCTGGAACTGGGCCTGACCGACGAAGAGAAACAAAATCAGCTGGAACAGCTGGCTGAGCAGTATGACGAACTGAAACACGAGTTCGAGAAAAAACTCGAAGCGAAACGCCGCAAAATCACTCAGGGCGACGATCTGGCACCAGGCGTGCTGAAGATTGTTAAGGTGTATCTGGCTGTTAAACGTCAGATCCAGCCTGGTGATAAGATGGCAGGTCGTCACGGTAACAAGGGTGTTATCTCTAAGATCAACCCGATCGAAGATATGCCGCACGATGCTAACGGTACGCCGGTAGATATCGTACTGAACCCACTGGGCGTACCGTCTCGTATGAACATTGGTCAGATCCTGGAAACTCACCTGGGTATGGCTGCGAAAGGCATCGGCGACAAGATTAACGCCATGCTGAAACAGCAGCAGGAAGTCGCGAAACTGCGCGAATTCATCCAGCGTGCCTACGATCTGGGTACCGACGTGCGTCAGAAAGTCGACCTGAACACCTTCAGCGATGAAGAAGTGCTGCGTCTGGCAGAGAACCTGCGCAAAGGTATGCCAATTGCAACGCCGGTATTCGACGGTGCAAAAGAAGCTGAAATTAAAGAGCTGCTGCAACTGGGTGGTCTGCCAACGTCTGGTCAGATTACGCTGTTTGACGGCCGTACCGGTGAACAGTTCGAACGTCCGGTAACCGTAGGTTACATGTACATGCTGAAACTGAACCACCTGGTCGACGACAAGATGCACGCTCGTTCTACCGGTTCTTACAGCCTGGTTACTCAGCAGCCGCTGGGTGGTAAGGCACAGTTCGGTGGTCAGCGCTTCGGGGAGATGGAAGTGTGGGCGCTGGAAGCATACGGCGCGGCATACACCCTGCAGGAAATGCTCACCGTTAAGTCTGATGACGTGAACGGTCGTACCAAGATGTATAAAAACATCGTGGACGGCAACCATCAGATGGAACCGGGCATGCCAGAATCCTTCAACGTACTGTTGAAAGAGATTCGTTCGCTGGGTATCAACATCGAACTGGAAGACGAGTAATTCTCGCTCAAACAGGTCACTGGTGCCGGGTTAATCCCCGGCACCGGATTGTGCTAACTCCGACGGGAGCAAATCCGTGAAAGATTTATTAAAGTTTCTGAAAGCGCAGACTAAAACCGAAGAGTTTGATGCGATCAAAATTGCTCTGGCTTCGCCAGACATGATCCGTTCATGGTCTTTCGGTGAAGTTAAAAAGCCGGAAACCATCAACTACCGTACGTTCAAACCTGAGCGTGACGGCCTTTTCTGTGCGCGTATTTTCGGGCCAGTAAAAGACTACGAGTGCCTGTGCGGTAAGTACAAGCGCCTGAAACACCGTGGTGTGATCTGTGAGAAGTGCGGCGTTGAAGTGACCCAGACCAAAGTACGCCGTGAGCGTATGGGCCACATCGAGCTGGCGTCTCCGACTGCTCACATCTGGTTCCTGAAATCACTGCCGTCCCGTATCGGTCTGCTGCTGGATATGCCGCTGCGTGATATCGAACGTGTTCTGTACTTCGAATCTTATGTGGTTATTGAAGGCGGGATGACGAACCTGGAACGTCATCAGATCCTGACTGAAGAGCAGTATCTGGACGCGCTGGAAGAGTTCGGTGACGAATTCGACGCGAAGATGGGTGCGGAAGCTATTCAGGCCCTGCTGAAGAGCATGGATCTGGAGCAAGAGTGCGAGCAGCTGCGTGAAGAGCTGAACGAAACCAACTCCGAAACCAAGCGTAAAAAGCTGACCAAGCGTATCAAACTGCTGGAAGCGTTCGTTCAGTCTGGTAACAAGCCAGAGTGGATGATCCTGACCGTTCTGCCGGTTCTGCCACCAGATCTGCGTCCACTGGTTCCGCTGGATGGTGGTCGTTTCGCAACGTCCGATCTGAACGATCTGTATCGTCGCGTGATCAACCGTAACAACCGTCTGAAACGTCTGCTGGATCTGGCTGCGCCGGACATCATCGTACGCAACGAAAAACGTATGCTGCAGGAAGCGGTAGATGCCCTGCTGGATAACGGTCGTCGTGGTCGTGCGATCACCGGTTCTAACAAACGTCCTCTGAAATCTTTGGCCGACATGATCAAAGGTAAACAGGGTCGTTTCCGTCAGAACCTGCTCGGTAAGCGTGTTGACTACTCCGGTCGTTCTGTAATCACCGTAGGTCCATACCTGCGTCTGCATCAGTGCGGTCTGCCGAAGAAAATGGCACTGGAGCTGTTCAAACCATTCATCTACGGCAAGCTGGAACTGCGTGGCCTGGCCACCACCATCAAAGCCGCGAAGAAAATGGTTGAGCGTGAAGAAGCTGTCGTTTGGGATATCCTGGACGAAGTGATCCGCGAACACCCGGTACTGCTGAACCGTGCACCAACCCTGCACCGTCTGGGTATCCAGGCATTTGAGCCGGTCCTGATCGAAGGTAAAGCTATCCAGCTGCACCCGCTGGTTTGTGCGGCATATAACGCCGACTTCGATGGTGACCAGATGGCTGTTCACGTACCGCTGACGCTGGAAGCCCAGCTCGAAGCGCGTGCGCTGATGATGTCTACCAACAACATCCTGTCTCCAGCGAACGGTGAGCCAATCATTGTTCCTTCTCAGGACGTTGTACTGGGTCTGTACTACATGACCCGTGACTGTGTTAACGCCAAAGGCGAAGGCATGGTGCTGACTGGCCCGAAAGAAGCTGAGCGTATTTATCGCGCTGGCCTGGCCTCTCTGCATGCGCGCGTTAAAGTGCGTATCACCGAATACGAAAAAGATGCAAACGGCGAATTCGTTGCGAAAACCAGCCTGAAAGACACGACCGTTGGCCGTGCCATTCTGTGGATGATCGTACCGAAAGGTCTGCCTTTCTCCATCGTCAACCAGGCGCTGGGCAAGAAAGCGATCTCCAAAATGCTGAACACCTGTTACCGCATTCTGGGTCTGAAGCCGACCGTTATCTTCGCTGACCAGACAATGTACACCGGCTTTGCGTATGCAGCGCGTTCAGGTGCATCTGTTGGTATCGATGACATGGTCATCCCAGAGAAGAAACACGAGATCATCTCTGAAGCGGAAGCTGAAGTTGCTGAGATCCAGGAGCAGTTCCAGTCTGGTCTGGTTACCGCGGGCGAACGCTATAACAAAGTTATCGATATCTGGGCCGCGGCGAACGATCGTGTATCCAAAGCGATGATGGATAACCTGCAGACCGAAACCGTGATTAACCGTGACGGCGTAGAAGAGCAGCAGGTTTCCTTCAACAGCATCTACATGATGGCCGACTCCGGTGCGCGTGGTTCTGCAGCACAGATTCGTCAGCTGGCAGGTATGCGTGGTCTGATGGCGAAGCCAGATGGCTCCATCATCGAAACGCCAATCACCGCGAACTTCCGTGAAGGTCTGAACGTACTCCAGTACTTCATCTCCACGCACGGTGCGCGTAAAGGTCTGGCGGATACCGCACTGAAAACAGCGAACTCCGGTTATCTGACGCGTCGTCTGGTTGACGTTGCGCAGGACCTGGTTGTGACCGAAGACGATTGTGGCACCCTCGAAGGTATCACCATGACCCCGGTTATCGAGGGTGGTGATGTTAAAGAGCCACTGCGCGATCGCGTTCTGGGTCGTGTAACCGCGGAAGACATTCTGAAGCCGGGTACGGCAGACATTCTGGTTCCACGCAACACGCTGCTGCACGAGCACTGGTGTGACCTGCTGGAAGCGAACTCTGTTGACTCCGTGAAAGTCCGTTCCGTTGTATCCTGTGACACCGACTTTGGTGTATGTGCGCACTGCTACGGTCGTGACCTGGCGCGTGGCCACATCATCAACAAAGGTGAAGCCATCGGCGTTATCGCGGCACAGTCCATCGGTGAGCCGGGTACACAGCTGACGATGCGTACGTTCCACATCGGTGGTGCGGCATCTCGTGCGGCTGCTGAATCCAGCATCCAGGTGAAAAACAAAGGTAGCATCAAGCTCAGCAACGCGAAGTCGGTTGTGAACTCCAGCGGTAAACTGGTCATCACTTCCCGTAACACCGAGCTGAAGCTGATCGACGAATTCGGTCGTACCAAAGAGAGCTATAAAGTGCCTTACGGTGCGGTTATGGCGAAAGGTGATGGCGAGCAGGTTGCCGGCGGTGAAACCGTTGCAAACTGGGATCCACACACCATGCCGGTTATCACCGAAGTAAGTGGTTTCATCCGCTTCACTGACATGATTGACGGCCAGACCATTACTCGTCAGACCGACGAGCTGACCGGTCTGTCTTCTCTGGTGGTTCTGGATTCTGCTGAACGTACTACCGGTGGTAAAGATCTGCGTCCTGCACTGAAAATCGTTGATGCTCAGGGTAACGACGTTCTGATCCCTGGTACCGATATGCCTGCGCAGTACTTCCTGCCGGGTAAAGCGATTGTACAGCTGGAAGATGGCGTACAGATCAGCTCTGGTGACACCCTGGCGCGTATTCCTCAGGAATCCGGCGGTACCAAGGACATCACCGGTGGTCTGCCACGCGTTGCGGACCTGTTCGAAGCGCGTCGTCCGAAAGAGCCTGCAATCCTGGCTGAAATCAGCGGTATCATCTCCTTCGGTAAAGAGACCAAAGGTAAACGCCGTCTGGTTATCACACCAGTAGATGGCAGCGAACCGTACGAAGAGATGATTCCTAAGTGGCGTCAGCTCAACGTGTTCGAAGGTGAACGTGTAGAACGTGGTGACGTGGTTTCCGATGGTCCAGAAGCACCGCACGACATTCTGCGTCTTCGTGGCGTACACGCGGTAACGCGTTACATCACCAACGAAGTACAGGACGTTTACCGTCTGCAGGGCGTTAAGATTAACGATAAGCACATTGAAGTTATCGTTCGTCAGATGCTGCGTAAAGCAACCATCGAAAACGCGGGCAGCTCCGAGTTCCTGGAAGGCGAGCAGGTTGAATACTCACGCGTCAAGATCGCTAACCGCGAACTGGAAGCGAACGGCAAAATCGGTGCGACCTTCTCGCGCGATCTGCTGGGTATCACCAAAGCGTCTCTGGCAACCGAGTCCTTCATCTCTGCAGCATCGTTCCAGGAAACGACTCGTGTCCTGACCGAAGCCGCTGTTGCAGGTAAACGTGATGAACTGCGCGGTCTGAAAGAGAACGTTATCGTGGGTCGTCTGATCCCGGCTGGTACCGGTTATGCGTACCATCAGGATCGTATGCGTCGTCGTGCTGCGGGCGAACTGCCAGCTGCACCGCAGGTGACTGCTGAAGATGCATCCGCGAGCCTGGCAGAACTGCTGAACGCAGGTCTGGGTGGTTCCGACAACGAGTAATCGTTGAGCCGCTAATAAAAAACCCGCCTCGGCGGGTTTTTTTACATCTGCATGTTTTCAATTCACTAACGGGATCCGGCGATAAAGCTCAATCATATCGCCTGCCAGGTCCTGAATGACCATGGCGTTCATCAGGTGATCCTGAGAGTGGACGGTGATCAGGTTAACCGGAAGTTTCCCGGTCCCCTCATCAAGACCAATAAGCTGCGTCTGTATGGTGTGCGCATGCTTCACATATTCACGCGACTCTTCCATCGCTTTTTCAGCTTCGTCAAACTCACCTTTACGCGCCATCTGCAACGCCGTCAGGGCCGCACTGCGCGCTGCACCTGCGTTAACAAGCAGTTCCATAATCGTGGTTTCTAAGTCTTCCATTATGACTCCAGAAGTTTGAGCGCTTTATCCAGTACGGCATCACCTTTCATCATGCCGTAATCCATCATGTCGATCACCGCGACCTTTTTACCTAACGGGTCGGCCTGCGCCTGTAATTTAGCCTGCTCGTATTTAACCTGTGGCCCCAGTAATACGATGTCGGCCGTCGCGATGTTGTCTTTAAACTCCGCAACCGGAACGGCTTTAATGGTGACTTCAACCCCTTTTTTCTGCGCGGCGTCTTTCATACGTTGAACCAGCATGCTGGTTGACATTCCCGCTGCACAGCATAAAACGATGTTCTTCATAATCAGCCTCGATCTACATGTGTTTATTGATAATTATCCCGTGCAGACCGCTTCAACAACCGCTTTACCGCGATTGTGTGTCAGGCATCACAAAGAAACAGGCGATTTTCTGAAACCGGTTACAATTTTACACTGGCGGGTACCCGGCCCGTCGAAACGGGCAGGGTGAAGGAGAGAGGATTAGCTGATGGATGTGCGAACGATGCGGTTTTTTCCCTGCTGTTTGGCGCTGTAGAGGGCGTTATCAACGCTTCCGACGAATTGTTCCAGCGGTTCAAAATGCCACTCCCCAAGACCACCGCTGAACGTAACGCGCAGGTTTTCTTCCCGCCAGACGCGATTTTCAACGGCGGTACGCCACGCTTCCAGCAAGGAGAGCGCGGAAGACATCTGTTCAGCCTGGAAGATGACCGCGAACTCTTCTCCACCATAACGGTAAACCGAAACATGATGTGGCTGCATAATCTGGATCCCTTCCCGAGCCACGTTGCGCAGAACGATATCACCGGTCAGGTGACCCAGCGTGTCGTTAATTGACTTGAAGTTATCGATATCCACCAGCGCCATCGCGAAAGGCTGCTGGGTATTCAGCAGCTCTGCGACATCGCTGTCGAACGCGCGGCGGTTTTTACAGCCCGTCAGCGCATCGTGGGTGGCCTGGCGCACATACGCCATTTCGCGCTCTTTATTGGACTGAATCGTGTGGCTCAGCATCGCTTCCAGGCGCGGCGCCTCGCTGACATCGCCGGTTTTGATGGCATTGATAATGTGCATCAGCACGCTACGCGAGGCGTGGCGGAGGTATAAGCCGAAGAGAATGATGATGATGGCCGCCAGCGCAAACCCCCAGCCAACGATTGTCGTTTCGTGGCGGGTAATATCAGTAAGCGTCGCGCCGGATACCCGGTAGATGACAAACCAGTCCGGGTTGGTAAACGAATAGTAGTAATACCAGGCGTTGCTTTTCTTGTCGTAAAGATGACCTTCGCCGCTGGTCATTTTATCCATCAGCGCTTCGCTCACATACTGCTTGAAGAGCGCGCCGGTATCCGGATGCAGCACCACGGCACCATCGCGTTCGACGACGAAGAATTCCCCCTGAACGGGCGCCACCATCTGGCGCAAGGTGAAGCCCATGGAGGTCAAATCGAGATGGAAAGCGAGCGTTCCCTTCAGTCTCCCTTCAGGCGAAATCAAAGGCTTATAAAGGGTCACCGTCGGATGACCGGTGAAGTAGTCCATGTAAGGACGGGTATAGTGGCTGAAGATGCTGGCTTCCGCCTGAGCGACAAACCACGGTCGCGTCCGGGGATCGAAGGTTTTACTCGTCTCCGTGGGGAGCACTTCCGGTGCGCGGAGATAATGCCCTTGCGTGTCCGCCAGCGAGATGGAGGAGACGGTCGGCATCAGGTTCTGCAGATGCATCATCATCTGCAGCCCCTGCGTCGGGTTGACGTTGAGCGTCTCGTTTAGCCTGTCGTCGCGCGCAAAGTACATCGCGGAACGGCCCAGGATATAGTCGTTTTCACGCAGGATAGATTCGGTGTAGTTCACCGCCAGGTTGTGCGTGAAGTTGCTATTGATCTTATGATAATCCTCAAGAAAATCCTTCCGTTGCGAAAGCGTCACCGCGATCGCGATCACCGCAAAACTGCAGAGGATCCCCGCGAAGCTGAGCATAATGGGCCGGGTAAAAGAGAGCTTTTTGCTGTGAAGTGCCATGAGCTGTACATCGTTCCTGATGGTGAATACTTTTCGTCTGCCGATATCCTCTCAGCATAGTCGCTGTCCTGCGGTTAGCGGTGAATTATACGGCACACGATTTCTGACGGGATGATTTATCTTAAGAACCATTAAGAAAATACTTATTAAACTGGCTGGGACCGTTTGTGCAATGCACCAGAGGCAGGGCGAAACGAGGAAGAAGCTTTTCGCCCTGGTCAGCTTCCGTTGCTGACCGTGTGACATTAAAAAACCGGACGATCGCTGACAATCCTCCGGTTTTGCCTTTTCGTTGCGCCTCGATAATTTTTTAACGTGTTGCAGTGCGTTTCAACGTCACTGCGAGGCTCTTCCCAGCCAGCTGTCCCAGTCTTTCCAGACAGGCTGAAGACCCTGCGCCGTCAGGGCGGCAGCGACCGCTTCCGGACGTCGGCCATCATGCGGTACAAACTGTTCCAGCTCCGGACGATCGTCGGCGTAGCCGCCAGGCTGCGTTTTGGAAAATGCGCTGACGTTGTTAATCGCAAGCGGGATAACGCGATCGCGAAACGCCGGGGACTCGCGCGTTGAGAGCGATAATTCCACTTCCGGGGCAAGCAGGCGAAACGCGCAGATGGTCTGCACCAGCATGCGTTCATCCATCAGAGAAGCCGGTTCAATTCCTCCCGCGCAGGGACGCAGGCGCGGGAAGGAGATGGAATAACGGCTCTGCCAGTAGCGTTGTTGAAGCCACAGCAGATGTTCCGCCACCATGTAACAATCCACCCGCCAGCTGTCGGAGAGCCCGATCAGCGCACCCAGACCGATTTTGTCGATGCCGGCGCGACCCAGCCTGTCCGGCGTTTCCAGGCGGAAAAAGAAATCCTGTTTCTTGCCTTTCAGGTGGTGCCGGGCGTACGTCGCCTCGTGGTAGGTTTCCTGATAGACCATAACGCCGTCCAGCCCGAGCGTTTTGAGCTCCGCGTACTCCTCCTGCGACAGAGGCTGCACTTCCATCTGCAACGACGCAAACTGACGACGAATGGCAGGAAGATGCCGACGGAAATAGTCCATTCCCACCTTCCCCTGATGCTCGCCCGTGACCAGCAGAAGATGTTCAAAGCCCATTTCACGGATGGCTGCACACTCACGGGCAATCTCACCTTCATCAAGGGTTTTTCGCCTGATGCGGTTGCTCATGGAAAAGCCGCAGTAGGTGCAGTCATTGGCGCACAGGTTGGAAAGATAGAGCGGCACGTAGAAGCTTACCGTGTTGCCAAAACGCTGGCGGGTGAGCCGCTGCGCTCGCTGAGCCATCGGTTCGAGGTACGCGCTGGCCGCCGGGGAGAGCAGGGCCATCAGATCCTCGCGGGTCAGCTGACGGGCATGCAGCGCGCGCTCCACGTCAGCCGCCGTTTTGCTGTTGATGCGCAGGGCAATGTCGTCCCAGTTAAGCTGTCGCCAGCGCTCGGTAAACGTGCTCATGAGATCGCCTCCAGAAAACCGGTCAGCGGGCTGGTGGCCTGCGCCTGGAAACTGCGCGAGCCGGGGCCGGATCCCCTTGCCAGCAGGCCAGCCTCCACGGCCAGGCGGAACGCCCGCGCCATCATGACCGGATCGTCGGCAACCGCGATAGCCGTATTGACCAGCACCGCGTCAGCCCCCATTTCCAGCGCCTGCGCGGCATGGCTGGGCACGCCAATGCCCGCATCAACCACCACCGGCACGGTAGCCTGCTCAATAATGATTTCCAGCATCGCGCGGGTCTCCAGCCCCTGGTTGGAGCCAATGGGGGCCCCCAGCGGCATGACGGCGGCGCAGCCGACCTCTTCCAGACGTTTGCACAGCACCGGGTCGGCCCCGCAGTAAGGCAGGACGGTAAACCCTTGCTGAACCAGCTTTTCAGCCGCTTTCAGCGTTTCAATCGGGTCGGGCAGCAGCCAGCGGGCATCCGGATGGATTTCCAGCTTCAGCCAGCCGGTGCCGAGCGCTTCACGCGCCAGCTGTGCGGCAAAAATCGCCTCTTCGGCGGTTTTCGCTCCGGAGGTGTTGGGCAGCAGCGTCACGCCTGCTTCCAGCAACGGAGCCAGAATGGCATCGCTGTGATGGCGCAGATCCACGCGCTTGAGCGCCAGCGTTACCAGCTGGCTGCCGCTTTCACGAATGGCATCCACCATCAGCTGCGGCGAGGCGAATTTTCCGGTTCCGGTAAACAGATGCGAATCAAAAACCTTATCGGCAATACGTAACATCTCAGCCCCCTGCGATAACCTGAAACAGCAGGATCTGGTCGCCTTCATTGACCTGCTGATGTTCCCACTGCTCGCGCGGCAGGATCTGTTGATTTAGCGCCAGCGCCGTTCCCGGCTTGAGCTGACGCAGCTTGTCGAGCAGTGCGGCAACGGTAAGCCCGTCGTCGCATCTCATCGGCTCATCGTTAAACAGAATGCGCATCGCGGCCTCCGCATACCGGGCAGCGGCTGGCGCGGCGTAACGCCAGCTGGCGCCAGCCGCTGGAGCGGGCATCAAACAGCCGCAGCGTATTGCGTTCCGTCTCCATGCCGCTGAGCAGCTTGATAGCCTCCAGCGCCTGCATGGTGCCCATCACGCCGACCACCGGACCCAGAATACCCGCCGTACGGCAGTTGCGCGTCGGCTCGGCATCGTCCGGCCACAGGCAGCGATAGCAGCCCTGCGTCCACGGTGGCGTCAGAACCATCATTTGCCCGCCGAACCCCACCGCGCTGGCGGTGATAAGCGGCGTATGATTTGCCACGCAGGCGGCGTTGATCGCCTGGCGCGTCGCCATGTTGTCGGTACAGTCCAGCACCACGTCGGCAAGGGCGACTTCACGGTGCAGGCTTTCACCGCTAAGACGCTCCTGTAAGGCAATCAGCTCGATATCCGGGTTAAGCTGGTTCAGCCGCTGCCGGGTTATTTTCGCTTTCGGCTGGTTGATATCGTCGGTAGTAAAGAGGATTTGCCGCTGCAGATTGCTGAGGTGGACCTCATCGTCGTCGGCCAGCACCAGCGTGCCGATGCCCGCACCTGCCAGATAGAGCGCGGCGGGTGCGCCTAACCCCCCCAGGCCAACAATCAGTACCCGGCTGGCGAGCAGTTTTTGCTGGCCGTCGATGGCGATATCCTCCAGCAGGATCTGACGGCTGTAGCGCATAAAGTCGCGATCATTCATCACCGGCTCCTGCCAGCTGTAAAAGCTGTTCGGTAGCGGACCGCCAGTCTGCGGCCTGGGTGATGGCGCTGACGACGGCGATGCTGCCGACGCCGGTCTCCAGCACCGCCGGGGCACGTTCAAGGCTGATTCCGCCGATGGCGACGGTGGGGTAATCGGCAAGGCGTTTAACGTGACTCGCCAGCTGCGTCAGACCCTGCGGTGCGGAGGGCATCTGCTTGGTTTGCGTCGGGAAGACGTGACCGAGCGCGATATAAGAGGGACGGGCCGCCAGGGCCACGTCGATCTCCATGTCATCGTGCGTTGACACGCCAAGACGCAGCCCGGCTTCACGGATTGCGCTCAGATCCGTTGTTTCCAGGTCCTCCTGACCCAGATGCACGCCGTACGCCCGGTGCTTAACGGCCAGCCGCCAGTAGTCGTTGATAAACAGGCGGGCGTTATACCGACGCCCCAGCGCAATGGCGGCAACCACATCGGCTTCCACCTCGTCATCGCGCTTATCCTTAATGCGCAGCTGGAGGGTGCGAACGCCTGCCTCCAGCAGTCGCGCTATCCACGCCACGCTGTCCACCACCGGATAGAGCCCTAAACGGTAGGGGACGGGTGGGAAATCGGGCTGGTACATTACGCCTCCTCTTTTTTGAGGTAGATTTCGCCGCCTTTGGCGCGGAAGGTTTCAGACATGTCCGCCATACCCACTTCAATGGTTTGCGTGGCGGCGTAGTCGCGCACTTCCTGGCTGATTTTCATCGAGCAGAATTTTGGTCCGCACATGGAGCAGAAGTGCGCGACTTTGCCCGATTCCTGCGGCAGGGTTTCGTCGTGGTAGGCGCGGGCGGTGAACGGGTCCAGCGCCAGGTTGAACTGATCTTCCCACCGGAATTCAAAGCGCGCCTTCGACATGGCGTTATCGCGGATTTGCGCGCCTGGGTGGCCTTTGGCCAGATCCGCCGCGTGGGCGGCAATTTTGTAGGTAATCAGCCCCTGCTTCACGTCCTCTTTGTTTGGCAGGCCGAGGTGCTCTTTCGGCGTCACGTAGCAGAGCATGGCGCAGCCGAACCAGCCGATCATCGCCGCGCCAATGCCTGACGTGAAGTGGTCGTAACCCGGCGCAATATCGGTGGTCAACGGCCCCAGGGTGTAGAACGGCGCTTCGTGGCAGTGCTCCAGCTCCTCGGTCATGTTGCGGCGGATCATCTGCATCGGCACGTGTCCCGGGCCTTCAATCATCACCTGCACGTCATACTCCCAGGCGATTTTGGTCAGTTCGCCCAGCGTGTGCAGCTCGGCAAACTGCGCTTCGTCGTTGGCGTCACGGATGGAGCCCGGGCGCAGGCCGTCGCCCAGCGAGAGGGAGACGTCATAAGCGGCGCAGATTTCGCAGATCTCGCGGAAGTGTTCGTAGAGGAAGTTCTCCTGGTGATGGGAGAGGCACCACTTCGCCATGATGGAACCGCCGCGCGAGACGATACCGGTCAGACGCTTCGCGGTCATCGGCACGTAGCGCAGCAGCACGCCCGCGTGAATGGTGAAGTAGTCGACGCCCTGCTCGGCCTGCTCCAGCAGCGTGTCGCGGAACGCTTCCCAGGTCAGGTCTTCGGCAATGCCGTTGACCTTCTCCAGCGCCTGATAAATCGGGACGGTGCCAATCGGAACCGGGCTGTTACGCAGGATCCACTCGCGGGTTTCGTGAATATAGCGGCCGGTGGAGAGATCCATTACCGTGTCCGCACCCCAGCGCGTTGACCAGACCAGCTTTTCCACCTCTTCTTCGATGGAGGAGGTGACGGCCGAGTTACCGATGTTAGCGTTGACCTTCACCAGGAAGTTGCGGCCAATAATCATCGGCTCGGATTCCGGGTGGTTGATGTTGGCGGGGATAATCGCGCGCCCGGCGGCCACTTCGTCACGCACAAATTCCGGCGTGATATTCTCCGGCAGGCGCGCGCCAAAGCCCTCTCCCGGATGCTGGTAGCGCAGCACTTCGCTGCGAATACGCTCGCGGCCCATGTTCTCGCGGATGGCGATGAACTCCATCTCCGGCGTGACGATCCCCTGGCGGGCGTAGTGCAGCTGGGTCACGCATTTGCCCGCTTTGGCACGTTTTGGCGTCAGCAGGCCGGTAAAGCGCAGCGCGTCCAGACCGTCGTCTGCCAGGCGTTCTTTGGTGTACGCAGAACTACGTACGCTGAGTTCTTCGCAGTCGTTACGCGCCTCTATCCACGGCTGGCGCAGCTTTGCCAGACCCTGCTGAACGTTGATCGTAACAGAGGGATCGCCGTACGGGCCGGAGGTGTCATACACCGGTACGGCTTCGTTGTCTTCATACTGCGGATTCTCTTTGCTGCCGCCGATAAGCGTCGGGCTGAGCTGGATTTCGCGCATCGGGACGCGGATATCGGCCTGCGAGCCGGAAATGTAGATGCGTTTCGAGTTCGGGAAAGCGGTGCCTTCCAGGGTGTCGATGAAGTGTTGGGCCTGGGCGCGCTGTTCGCGGCGGGTCAGTTTTGCAGTAGACATAGCTCATTCCAAAAGTGAAGGACATGGCTTGTCAGACGACGGATGAAGCAAGAGAGGATCGCCCGGGGGGCGATACAACAGCAGTGTGACTCTTGTTCCCTTCGCAGGTATTAACCTGATCAGGTTCCGCGGATCCCGAATTAACGGTCTCAGCCCGGCTTTCGCTCTGGGCACTCCGACAAGAAAAATCCCCCTCGTGAGAGGGGCGAATGGTTGTAAATTACTCGTTAACGATTAAGAACTCAAGCCGGGCGCGCGACGTTATCTTCGGGACTGGCATCCAGGACGAGGCTAATCAGCCTATCTTCCAGCGTGAATCGCTCCTCCAGCGCTTCACCGAGGTCGGATAACGCCCGCTGAAACTCAAGGTAGTTATCGTGATCGATGGCATTCTCGAGCGTGGAATCATAGTAATCCATGATCTGCTGGGTGTTGGCCTCCAGCAGCGGATAGAGTTTGCTGGCCGCTAAATACGGCGTTGTCCCTTCCATTTCGCGGATAATGCGTTCATAAATATTGAAATGGCCGTCGGACAGATAGTCGACCAGGCCCTGACAAAAATCATCCAGCGCTTTTTCGTTCAGCCGCATAAACGATTCTTTGCCAGGCTTAATGCCGACCAGATTGTAATAAGCCACGAGTAGATGCTTGCGCACATGAAGCCAGCGATCCACCAGTTTGTTACTTCCTCTAACGCGCTCAGTCAGGCTTTCTAGCTGGTTTAACATGGTCGACTCCGCAAAGTGTAGGATTGAATCTGCTTATCCAGAATGTAACCACAATGCTAACAACATGTCAGTGAAGCGAAGGTAGTGCAATAGATATGGATCGTATTATTGAAAAATCAGATCTGGGTTGGTGGATCGTCAGCCACGAACAAAAATTATGGTTGCCCGGCAGTGAACTGCCCTACGGTGCAGCGGAAACGTTCGATCTCGTGGGCCAGCCAGCGCTAAAGATCGGCGAGTGGCAGGGTGAGCCCGTGTGGTTGATCCAGCAAGCGCGTCGTCAGGATATGGGATCCGTTCGCCAGGTGTTGGATCTGGACGTGGGCCTGTTCCAGCTGGCGGGGCGCGGCGTGCAGCTGGCGGAGTTTTACCGCTCGCATAAATACTGCGGCTATTGCGGTCATACCATGCGTCCGAGCAAAACCGAGTGGGCGATGCTCTGCAGCCACTGCCGCGAGCGCTACTATCCGCAGATTGCGCCGTGCATTATCGTCGCTATCCGCCGGGAGGATTCCATCCTGCTGGCGCAACATACCCGCCATCGCAACGGCGTTCACACCGTGCTGGCCGGCTTCGTCGAGGTGGGCGAAACGCTGGAGCAGGCGGTGGCGCGCGAGGTGATGGAGGAGAGCGGGATCAAAGTGAAGAACCTGCGCTACGTTACCTCCCAGCCGTGGCCGTTCCCGCAGTCGCTGATGACGGCCTTTATGGCCGAATACGACAGCGGCGAGATCGTTATCGATCAGAAAGAGCTGCTGGACGCGAACTGGTATCGCTACGACGATTTACCGCTGTTACCACCGCCGGGCACCGTGGCGCGCCGGCTGATAGAAGATACCGTAGCGATGTGTCGGGCCGAGTATGAGTAGTGTTACACTGAGGCCATGACGCTTAAGGAACTGCAAAAATGACCGAACTGAAGAACGATCGTTATCTGCGTGCGCTGCTGCGACAGCCCGTTGATGTCACCCCGGTGTGGATGATGCGCCAGGCGGGACGCTATCTGCCAGAATACAAAGCCACGCGCGCGCAGGCGGGCGATTTTATGTCGCTGTGCAAAAACGCCGAGCTGGCCTGTGAAGTGACGCTCCAGCCGCTGCGCCGCTTCCAGCTGGATGCGGCGATCCTCTTCTCGGATATTCTGACCATTCCGGATGCCATGGGCCTGGGCCTGTACTTTGAAACGGGTGAAGGCCCGCGTTTCACCTCTCCGATTAAAAGCAAAGCCGACGTGGACAAGCTGCCGATCCCCGATCCGGAAGGTGAACTGGGCTACGTGATGAACGCCGTGCGCACCATTCGTCGCGAGCTGAAAGGCGAAGTGCCGCTGATTGGCTTCTCCGGCAGCCCGTGGACGCTGGCGACCTATATGGTGGAAGGGGGCAGCAGTAAAGCCTTCACCCTGATTAAAAAGATGATGTACGCCGAGCCGCTGGCCCTGCATGCGCTGCTCGACAAGCTGGCGAAGAGCGTCACGCTCTATCTGAACGCGCAGATTAAGGCAGGTGCACAGTCGGTGATGATTTTCGACACCTGGGGCGGCGTGCTGACCGGCCGCGATTATCAGCAGTTCTCCCTGTACTACATGCATAAAATCGTCGACGGCCTGCTGCGTGAAAACGAAGGTCGCCGCGTGCCGGTGACGCTGTTCACCAAAGGTGGCGGCCAGTGGCTGGAAGCCATGGCGGCAACCGGCTGCGACGCGCTGGGTCTCGACTGGACCACCGATATCGCCGATGCCCGCCGCCGCGTGGGTGACAAAGTGGCGCTGCAGGGAAACATGGATCCCTCCATGCTCTATGCTCAGCCTGCCCGCATTGAAGAAGAAGTGTCGACTATACTGTCTGGTTTCGGCCAGGGGGAAGGCCACGTCTTTAACCTCGGCCACGGTATTCATCAGGATGTACCGCCAGAGCACGCAGGCGTATTTGTGGAGGCGGTGCATCGGCTTTCTGCCCAGTATCACAAGTAAGGAGTCGTTATGGATCTCGCGTCGCTACGCGCTCAACAAATCGAACTGGCCTCATCGGTGATCCGCGAGGATCGTCTGGATAAGGATCCTCCGCAGTACATTGGCGGAGCAGACGTCGGGTTCGAGCAGGGTGGGGACGTGACGCGAGCGGCGATGGTGGTACTGAAGTACCCTTCGCTCGAGCTGGTGGAGTACAAGGTCGCGCGGATTGCCACCACCATGCCCTATATTCCCGGCTTTCTCTCCTTTCGCGAATATCCCGCGCTGCTGGCAGCGTGGGAGCAGCTCTCGCAAAAACCTGACCTGCTGTTTGTCGATGGGCACGGGATCTCACACCCGCGCCGCTTAGGCGTTGCCAGCCACTTTGGGCTGCTGGTGGATGTGCCGACCATTGGCGTTGCCAAGAAACGCCTGTGCGGCGCGTTTGAGCCACTCTCCGCCGAGCCGGGTGCGCTGGCGCCGCTCATCCATAAGGGCGAGCAGCTGGCGTGGGTCTGGCGCAGCAAGGCGCGCTGTAATCCGCTGTTCATCGCCACCGGCCATCGGGTAAGCATGGACAGTGCTCTGGCGTGGGTACAGCGCTGCATGAAGGGCTACCGCTTACCGGAGCCGACGCGCTGGGCTGACGCGGTGGCCTCTTCGCGTCCGGCTTTTGTTCGTTGGCAGGAAATTCAGCGATGATTCAGGTAAACTGCGCCTAATTTTCGATTCGAGAGATCATCATGCTACAAAACCCGATTCACCTGCGCCTTGAAAAGCTGGAAAGCTGGCAGCACGTCACCTTTATGGCTTGCCTGTGCGAGCGCATGTATCCCAACTATGCCGCGTTCTGCAAGCAGACGGGCTTTGGTGATGGCCATATCTACCGCCGCATTCTGGATCTGATCTGGGAAACGCTGACGGTGAAAGACGCGAAGGTGAATTTCGACTCTCAGCTCGAAAAGCTCGAAGAGGCGATTCCGGTGGCGGATGATTTTGACCTGTACGGCGTCTACCCGGCAATTGATGCCTGTGTGGCGTTAAGCGAATTGCTCCACTCCCGCCTGAGCGGTGAGACGCTGGAGCACGCTATCGAAGTCAGTAAGGCCTCTATCACTACCGTGGCGATGCTGGAAATGACCCAGGAAGGTCGCGAAATGACCGACGAAGAGCTGCGCGCGAACCCGGCCGTTGAGCAAGAATGGGATATCCAGTGGGAAATTTTCCGCCTGCTGGCAGAGTGTGAAGAACGCGATATTGAACTGATAAAAGGGCTGCGTGCGGACTTACGTGAGGCCGGTGAGAGTAATATTGGTATAATTTTTAACCAATGAGATAAGAAAACTTGAGATAACGCCCGTTTTGTCGCTCCTCGACTCTTCCCTTTCGCCCCTTGTCTGGTCTACATTTGGGGGGCGAAAAAAAGTGGCTATCGGTGCGTGTATGCAGGAGAGTGCTTTTTTGGCATTTTCGTCGCACTCGATGCTTAGCAAGCGATAAACACATTGAAAGGATAACTTATGAACAAGACTCAACTGATTGATGTAATTGCGGACAAGGCTGATCTGTCTAAAGTGCAGGCTAAAGCTGCTCTGGAATCTACCCTGGCTGCTATTACTGAGTCTCTGAAAGAAGGCGATGCTGTACAACTGGTTGGTTTCGGTACCTTCAAAGTGAACCACCGCGCTGAGCGTACTGGCCGCAACCCGCAGACCGGTAAAGAAATCAAAATCGCCGCAGCGAACGTGCCGGCATTTGTTTCTGGTAAAGCACTGAAAGACGCAGTTAAGTAAGACGCGTGGCAGTGAACAGTTTTAGCGAAGGGGCGGCAACGCCCCTTTTGTCTTTCTGGCGCGGAACGCTCGCGCTGGCAGGCATGCTGCTGCTGTCAGCCTGTAGCCACGACACCGCTTTGCCGCCGTTTACCGCCAGCGGCTACGCGGACAACCAGGGCGCGGTCAGGATCTGGCGTAAAGATTCCGGCGGCGAAGTGCATCTGCTATCTGCCTTCAGCCCGTGGCATAGCGGCAATACGTCGACGGCGGAGTATCGCTGGCAGGGAGATGACCTGTCGCTGATTGAGCTGAACGTCTACAGCAAGACCCCCGAACACGTGAAAGTGCGTTTTGACGACCATGGCGAGCTGAGCTTTATGCAGCGCGAAGTCAGCGGTCAAAAACAGCAGCTTTCCAGCGATCAAATCGCCCTCTACCGTTACCGTGCCGAACAAATCCGCCAGACCAGCGATGCGCTTCGTCTGGGACGCGTCGTGCTGCGCCAGGGGCGCTGGCATAATGACGGGACGGTGACGACCTGCGAAGGGCAAACGGTCAAGCCTGAGCTCGAGTCCTGGGCGACCGAACACATTCAACGCCGTCAGCGTCATTCATCAATGGAAGTGAGTGTGGCGTGGCTTGAGGCGCCGGAAGGTTCTCAATTGCTATTGGTGGCGAACGAAGACTTCTGCACCTGGCAGCCGACAGAGAAGAGTTTCTGAGTTCTGTGGATTAAGCCGGATGGCGCTGACGCTTATCCGGCCTACGAACGATCCCCTCTCCCCATGGGAGAGGGTTAGGGTGAGGGCGAGGAGGAATTACTCCCCCTGCTCGCGCGCAATCGCGCGATAGCCGATATCCTGACGGCTAAAGCTACCGTTCCAGTGAATATCCGCCATCAGCGCATAGGCGCGCTTCTGCGCTTCTGCCACGGTATGGCCCAGCGCGGTTGCACACAGCACGCGGCCACCGTTGGTCAGAACGCGATCGTCCTCAGCCAGCTTCGTACCGGCGTGGAACACCTTCGCACCTTCCCTCTCTTCCAGCGGCAGACCGTGGATTTCATCTCCGGTGCTGTAGTTGCCCGGATAACCACCCGCAGCAATCACCACGCCGAGAGACGCACGCTCGTCCCACTCGGAGGTTTTTTCGTCCAGCTTGCCATCGCAGGCTGCCAGGCACAGATCCACCAGATCGGATTTCATGCGCAGCATGATGGGCTGCGTTTCCGGATCGCCAAAGCGGCAGTTGAATTCGATGACCTTAGGGTTACCCTGCTTGTCGATCATCAGACCTGCGTAAAGGAAACCGGTGTAGGTATTCCCTTCTGCTGCCATTCCCTTCACGGTAGGCCAGATGATGCGATCCATGGTGCGCTGGTGGACGTCGTCAGTCACGACCGGAGCAGGGGAGTAAGCGCCCATCCCGCCAGTGTTAGGACCCGTGTCGCCATTACCCACACGCTTGTGATCCTGGCTGGTGGCCATCGGCAGAACGTGCTCGCCGTCGACCATGACGATAAAGCTCGCCTCTTCACCGTCGAGGAACTCTTCAATCACGATGCGGTGGCCCGCATCGCCAAAGGCGTTACCTGCCAGCATGTCCTGAACCGCGGCTTCGGCTTCGTCGAGCGTCATCGCGACGATCACGCCTTTACCGGCGGCCAGACCGTCGGCCTTGATAACAATCGGCGCGCCCTTCTCACGTAAGTAGGCCAGAGCAGGCTCCACTTCAGTGAAATTCTGATATTCCGCCGTCGGGATGTTATGACGCGCGAGGAAATCTTTGGTGAAGGCTTTGGAGCCTTCCAGCTGCGCGGCGCCTTCCGTTGGGCCGAAGATTTTCAGGCCCGCTGCGCGGAACGCATCCACCACGCCAATCACCAGCGGCGCTTCCGGGCCGACGATGGTCAGGTCGATTTTCTCGCTCTGGGCAAAACTGAGCAGCGCCGGAATGTCGGTCACGCCGATAGCCACGTTCTGCAGCGCGGGTTCCAGTGCGGTACCGGCGTTGCCCGGTGCCACGAAGACCGTTTTCACCAGCGGAGACTGCGCCGCTTTCCACGCCAGCGCGTGCTCGCGTCCGCCGTTACCAATCACTAATACTTTCATTTTCAGCTCCGGGAATTAATGGCGGAAGTGGCGCATGTCGGTGAAGATCATCGCGATGCCGTGTTCGTCGGCAGCGGCAATCACTTCGTCGTCGCGGATTGAACCGCCAGGCTGGATCACGCAGGTGATGCCGACAGCGGCTGCGGCGTCGATACCGTCACGGAACGGGAAGAAGGCGTCAGAGGCCATGGCGGAGCCTTTGACTTCCAGACCTTCGTCACCTGCTTTAATACCCGCGATTTTCGCAGAGTAAACGCGGCTCATCTGGCCTGCGCCTATCCCGATGGTCATGTTCTCTTTCGCGTAGACGATGGCGTTGGATTTCACGAACTTCGCCACTTTCCAGCAGAACAGCGCGTCACGCAGTTCCTGTTCGGTCGGCTGACGTTTGGTCACCACGCGCAGGTCGGCTTCTGTCACCATACCCAGATCGCGATCCTGAACCAGCAGACCGCCGTTTACGCGTTTGAAGTCCAGGCCCGGCACGCGTTCTGCCCACTGGCCGCAAACCAGCACGCGCACGTTCTGTTTTGCCGCGGTGATTTTCAGCGCTTCTTCGGAGGCCGATGGCGCGATGATCACTTCGACAAACTGGCGGGAGATGATGGCCTGTGCGGTTTCCGCATCCAGCTCGCGGTTGAAAGCAATGATGCCACCGAACGCGGAGGTTGGGTCAGTTTTGTACGCGCGATCGTAAGCTTCCAGAATCGACGTGCTTACCGCCACGCCGCATGGGTTGGCGTGCTTGACGATAACGCAGGCTGGCTCGCTGAACTCTTTCACGCATTCCAGCGCCGCGTCGGTGTCGGCAATGTTGTTATAGGAGAGGGCTTTGCCCTGCACCTGCTGAGCGGTGGCAACAGAGGCTTCTTTTACCTCTTCTTCTATATAGAAAGCCGCCTGCTGGTGGCTGTTCTCACCGTAACGCATATCCTGCTTCTTAATGAAGTTCAGGTTCAGGGTGCGCGGGAAGCGGCCGGAAGGATCTTTGCTTTCACCGTGGTAAGCCGGTACCAGGCTACCGAAGTAGTTGGCGATCATGCTGTCGTACGCCGCGGTGTGTTCGAAGGCTTTGATGGCGAGGTCGAAACGCGTTTCCAGGGTCAGCGACCCTTCGTTGGCGTCCATCTCATTAATAATGGTGGTGTAATCGCTGCTCTTTACCACGATGGCGACATCTTTATGGTTCTTGGCCGCAGAGCGCACCATGGTCGGGCCGCCGATATCAATGTTCTCTACAGCATCTTCCAGAGAGCAGCCTTCGCGGGCAACGGTCTGGGCAAACGGGTAGAGGTTAACGACAACCATGTCGATCGGTGCGATGTCATGCTGTTCCATAATGGCGTCGTCCTGACCGCGACGGCCAAGAATACCGCCGTGGACTTTTGGATGCAGGGTTTTGACGCGTCCATCCATCATTTCCGGGAAACCGGTGTAATCGGACACTTCGGTTACCGGCAGACCTTTATCTGCTAACAGGCGAGCGGTACCGCCTGTGGAAAGCAGCTCCACACCGCGTGCGGAAAGTGCCTGAGCGAATTCGACGATACCGGCTTTATCAGAAACACTGAGCAGAGCGCGGCGGACTGGACGACGTTGTTGCATGGTAAATCCCCTGGATTTCACGATTACAGAGAGCGTTAGATGAATTTTCCTGTGAAAAACTCATCTAACACACCTGACGAGGCATCCTTGTTAAGCGCGAGCATTTTAACGAAAACGTTTGCGCAACGCTCGCACATTTTCACTTTTTCGTATCATTGTGGATAAGTCTGTGTGTAAAAAGGTATAAGGCGGGGGTTTGCTGGGGAATGCAGCAGTCAGTCATTTTTTTGCAACTTTTCGGTTGCGGTCGTTCGGGAACTCCCTATAATGCGCCTCCATCGACACGGCGGATGTGAATCACTTCACACAACAAGCGGTTCGGTTGAAGAGAAAAAATCCTGAAACAACGGGTTGACTCTGAAAGAGGAAAGCGTAATATACGCCACCTCGCAACGGTGAGCGAAAGCCGCGTTGCACTGCTCTTTAACAATTTATCAGACAATCTGTGTGGGCACTCAAAGTGGCATGGATTCTTAATGTCTTCGGACAATAAATGAATACCAAGTCTCTGAGTGAACATACGTAATTCATTACGAAGTTTAATTCACGAGCATCAAACTTAAATTGAAGAGTTTGATCATGGCTCAGATTGAACGCTGGCGGCAGGCCTAACACATGCAAGTCGAGCGGCAGCGGAAAGTAGCTTGCTACTTTGCCGGCGAGCGGCGGACGGGTGAGTAATGTCTGGGAAACTGCCTGATGGAGGGGGATAACTACTGGAAACGGTAGCTAATACCGCATAACGTCGCAAGACCAAAGAGGGGGACCTTCGGGCCTCTTGCCATCAGATGTGCCCAGATGGGATTAGCTAGTAGGTGGGGTAACGGCTCACCTAGGCGACGATCCCTAGCTGGTCTGAGAGGATGACCAGCCACACTGGAACTGAGACACGGTCCAGACTCCTACGGGAGGCAGCAGTGGGGAATATTGCACAATGGGCGCAAGCCTGATGCAGCCATGCCGCGTGTATGAAGAAGGCCTTCGGGTTGTAAAGTACTTTCAGCGGGGAGGAAGGTGTTGAGGTTAATAACCTCAGCAATTGACGTTACCCGCAGAAGAAGCACCGGCTAACTCCGTGCCAGCAGCCGCGGTAATACGGAGGGTGCAAGCGTTAATCGGAATTACTGGGCGTAAAGCGCACGCAGGCGGTCTGTCAAGTCGGATGTGAAATCCCCGGGCTCAACCTGGGAACTGCATTCGAAACTGGCAGGCTAGAGTCTTGTAGAGGGGGGTAGAATTCCAGGTGTAGCGGTGAAATGCGTAGAGATCTGGAGGAATACCGGTGGCGAAGGCGGCCCCCTGGACAAAGACTGACGCTCAGGTGCGAAAGCGTGGGGAGCAAACAGGATTAGATACCCTGGTAGTCCACGCCGTAAACGATGTCGACTTGGAGGTTGTGCCCTTGAGGCGTGGCTTCCGGAGCTAACGCGTTAAGTCGACCGCCTGGGGAGTACGGCCGCAAGGTTAAAACTCAAATGAATTGACGGGGGCCCGCACAAGCGGTGGAGCATGTGGTTTAATTCGATGCAACGCGAAGAACCTTACCTACTCTTGACATCCAGAGAACTTTCCAGAGATGGATTGGTGCCTTCGGGAACTCTGAGACAGGTGCTGCATGGCTGTCGTCAGCTCGTGTTGTGAAATGTTGGGTTAAGTCCCGCAACGAGCGCAACCCTTATCCTTTGTTGCCAGCGGTTAGGCCGGGAACTCAAAGGAGACTGCCAGTGATAAACTGGAGGAAGGTGGGGATGACGTCAAGTCATCATGGCCCTTACGAGTAGGGCTACACACGTGCTACAATGGCGCATACAAAGAGAAGCGACCTCGCGAGAGCAAGCGGACCTCATAAAGTGCGTCGTAGTCCGGATTGGAGTCTGCAACTCGACTCCATGAAGTCGGAATCGCTAGTAATCGTAGATCAGAATGCTACGGTGAATACGTTCCCGGGCCTTGTACACACCGCCCGTCACACCATGGGAGTGGGTTGCAAAAGAAGTAGGTAGCTTAACCTTCGGGAGGGCGCTTACCACTTTGTGATTCATGACTGGGGTGAAGTCGTAACAAGGTAACCGTAGGGGAACCTGCGGTTGGATCACCTCCTTACCTTAAAGAACCTGCCTTTGTAGTGCTCACACAGATTGTCTGATGAATGATGAACTTCTGAATGTACTTTTGAGTGCATTAAGAAGTTTTGCTCTTTAAAAATCTGGATCAAGCTGAAAATTGAAACGACACATCTTTAAGGTGTGTTCGAGTCTCTCAAATTTTCGCAATCAGAAGTGAAACATCTTCGGGTTGTGAGGTTAAGCGACTAAGCGTACACGGTGGATGCCCTGGCAGTCAGAGGCGATGAAGGACGTGCTAATCTGCGAAAAGCGCCGGCGAGGTGATATGAACCTTTGACCCGGCGATGTCCGAATGGGGAAACCCAGTGTGATTCGTCACACTATCGTTAACTGAATACATAGGTTAACGAGGCGAACCGGGGGAACTGAAACATCTAAGTACCCCGAGGAAAAGAAATCAACCGAGATTCCCCCAGTAGCGGCGAGCGAACGGGGAGCAGCCCAGAGTCTGAATCAGCTTGTGTGTTAGTGGAAGCGTCTGGAAAGTCGCACGGTACAGGGTGACAGTCCCGTACACGAAAACACACAGGTTGTGAACTCGAAGAGTAGGGCGGGACACGTGGTATCCTGTCTGAATATGGGGGGACCATCCTCCAAGGCTAAATACTCCTGACTGACCGATAGTGAACCAGTACCGTGAGGGAAAGGCGAAAAGAACCCCGGCGAGGGGAGTGAAAAAGAACCTGAAACCGTGTACGTACAAGCAGTGGGAGCACCCTTGTGGTGTGACTGCGTACCTTTTGTATAATGGGTCAGCGACTTATATTCTGTAGCAAGGTTAACCGTATAGGGGAGCCGAAGGGAAACCGAGTCTTAACTGGGCGTTAAGTTGCAGGGTATAGACCCGAAACCCGGTGATCTAGCCATGGGCAGGTTGAAGGTTGGGTAACACTAACTGGAGGACCGAACCGACTAATGTTGAAAAATTAGCGGATGACTTGTGGCTGGGGGTGAAAGGCCAATCAAACCGGGAGATAGCTGGTTCTCCCCGAAAGCTATTTAGGTAGCGCCTCGTGAACTCATCTTCGGGGGTAGAGCACTGTTTCGGCTAGGGGGCCATCCCGGCTTACCAACCCGATGCAAACTACGAATACCGAAGAATGTTATCACGGGAGACACACGGCGGGTGCTAACGTCCGTCGTGAAGAGGGAAACAACCCAGACCGCCAGCTAAGGTCCCAAAGTCATGGTTAAGTGGGAAACGATGTGGGAAGGCACAGACAGCCAGGATGTTGGCTTAGAAGCAGCCATCATTTAAAGAAAGCGTAATAGCTCACTGGTCGAGTCGGCCTGCGCGGAAGATGTAACGGGGCTAAACCATGCACCGAAGCTGCGGCAGCGACACTATGTGTTGTTGGGTAGGGGAGCGTTCTGTAAGCCGTTGAAGGTGTGCTGTGAGGCATGCTGGAGGTATCAGAAGTGCGAATGCTGACATAAGTAACGATAAAGCGGGTGAAAAGCCCGCTCGCCGGAAGACCAAGGGTTCCTGTCCAACGTTAATCGGGGCAGGGTGAGTCGACCCCTAAGGCGAGGCCGAAAGGCGTAGTCGATGGGAAACAGGTTAATATTCCTGTACTTGGTGTTACTGCGAAGGGGGGACGGAGAAGGCTATGTTAGCCGGGCGACGGTTGTCCCGGTTTAAGCATGTAGGCGGAGGTTCCAGGTAAATCCGGTACCTTTTAACGCTGAGGTGTGATGACGAGGCACTACGGTGCTGAAGTAACAAATGCCCTGCTTCCAGGAAAAGCCTCTAAGCATCAGGTAACATCAAATCGTACCCCAAACCGACACAGGTGGTCAGGTAGAGAATACCAAGGCGCTTGAGAGAACTCGGGTGAAGGAACTAGGCAAAATGGTGCCGTAACTTCGGGAGAAGGCACGCTGATATGTAGGTGAAGCCCCTGCGGGTGGAGCTGAAATCAGTCGAAGATACCAGCTGGCTGCAACTGTTTATTAAAAACACAGCACTGTGCAAACACGAAAGTGGACGTATACGGTGTGACGCCTGCCCGGTGCCGGAAGGTTAATTGATGGGGTTAGCGGCAACGCGAAGCTCTTGATCGAAGCCCCGGTAAACGGCGGCCGTAACTATAACGGTCCTAAGGTAGCGAAATTCCTTGTCGGGTAAGTTCCGACCTGCACGAATGGCGTAATGATGGCCAGGCTGTCTCCACCCGAGACTCAGTGAAATTGAACTCGCTGTGAAGATGCAGTGTACCCGCGGCAAGACGGAAAGACCCCGTGAACCTTTACTATAGCTTGACACTGAACACTGGTCCTTGATGTGTAGGATAGGTGGGAGGCTTTGAAGCGTGGACGCCAGTCTGCGTGGAGCCGTCCTTGAAATACCACCCTTTAATGGCTGGTGTTCTAACGTAGACCCGTAATCCGGGTTGCGGACAGTGTCTGGTGGGTAGTTTGACTGGGGCGGTCTCCTCCCAAAGAGTAACGGAGGAGCACGAAGGTTAGCTAATCCTGGTCGGACATCAGGAGGTTAGTGCAATGGCATAAGCTAGCTTGACTGCGAGAGTGACGGCTCGAGCAGGTGCGAAAGCAGGTCATAGTGATCCGGTGGTTCTGAATGGAAGGGCCATCGCTCAACGGATAAAAGGTACTCCGGGGATAACAGGCTGATACCGCCCAAGAGTTCATATCGACGGCGGTGTTTGGCACCTCGATGTCGGCTCATCACATCCTGGGGCTGAAGTAGGTCCCAAGGGTATGGCTGTTCGCCATTTAAAGTGGTACGCGAGCTGGGTTTAGAACGTCGTGAGACAGTTCGGTCCCTATCTGCCGTGGGCGCTGGAGAATTGAGGGGGGCTGCTCCTAGTACGAGAGGACCGGAGTGGACGCATCACTGGTGTTCGGGTTGTCATGCCAATGGCACTGCCCGGTAGCTAAATGCGGAAAAGATAAGTGCTGAAAGCATCTAAGCACGAAACTTGCCCCGAGATGAGTTCTCCCTGACTCCCTGAGAGTCCTGAAGGAACGTTGAAGACGACGACGTTGATAGGTCGGGTGTGTAAGCGCAGCGATGCGTTGAGCTAACCGATACTAATGAACCGTGAGGCTTAACCTTACAACGCCGAAGCTGTTTTGGCGAAGAGACGAACAATCAAAATTCAGCCTTGATACAGATTAAACAGAATTTGCCTGGCGGCTTTAGCGCGGTGGTCCCACCTGACTCCATGCCGAACTCAGAAGTGAAACGCCGTAGCGCCGATGGTAGTGTGGGGTCTCCCCATGTGAGAGTAGGGAACTGCCAGGCATCAATTAAGAAGAACCCCGTACCGTAAGGTGCGGGGTTTTTTGCTTTTGTTTTCTCCCTCTCCTTGAAACTTTCTCACCTTCTGCTTGCAGACTCGACATTCAAACCATTTCTGGGTATCGTTAGCTGTCTGGATGTCTAAACGTTTATACGTATGCTGTGAGGATACAAAGCTATGCCGATTCGGGTGCAGGACGAGCTACCAGCCGTCAATTTCTTGCGTGAAGAAAATGTCTTTGTGATGACGACTTCACGTGCGACAGGTCAGGAAATTCGCCCGCTGAAGGTGCTTATTCTCAATCTGATGCCCAAAAAGATCGAAACAGAAAACCAGTTCCTGCGTCTGCTGTCGAACTCCCCGCTGCAGGTCGATATTCAACTGCTGCGAATCGACGCCCGTGAGTCACGCAATACACCTTCTGAGCATCTGAACAACTTCTACTGCAACTTCGATGACATTCAGGGTGAAAACTTCGACGGTCTGATTGTGACCGGCGCGCCGCTGGGCCTGGTGGAATTTAACGATGTCGCTTACTGGCCGCAGATCAAACAGGTTCTGGAGTGGGCAAAAGATCACGTCACGTCCACGCTGTTTGTCTGTTGGGCGGTACAAGCCGCACTGAATATTCTCTATGGCATCCCCAAGCAAACCCGCACTGAAAAGCTCTCCGGCGTATACGAACACCATATTCTCCATCCCCATGCGTTGCTGACGCGCGGGTTTGATGATTCTTTCCTGGCTCCGCATTCTCGCTACGCTGACTTCCCGGCCCAGCTGATTCGTGATTACACCGATCTGGAGATTCTGGCCGAAACGGAAGATGGGGACGCTTACCTGTTTGCCAGTAAAGATAAGCGCATTGCCTTTGTGACCGGACATCCTGAGTACGATCCGCACACCCTTGCGTCAGAATATTTCCGTGATGTCGAAGCGGGTCTGAACCCGGATGTCCCGTACAACTATTTCCCGAAAGACGATCCGCAAAACAAACCGAGAGCGACCTGGCGCAGCCACGGGAATTTGCTTTTTACTAACTGGCTCAACTATTACGTCTACCAGATAACACCATACGATCTGCGTCACATGAATCCAACGCTGGAGTAATCGTCTGCACTAAACGATCCTAAAGCGTTTCAGCTATTCAAATCAGGCACCTTCGGGTGCCTTTTTTATTTCCGAAATGCCACTCATCATTCTTTAAAACTTTAATTTCAATAAAATCAATCAATTAATTGCAATTTATAATTAAAATGGAAATTGTTTTTGATTTTAGAAAAAATAGAGATAGTCTTAATTCTGCTGAGCGAAAACTACCCAACGATCTTTCGTTCGCATCGGGAGCGTGATTTTGGATCTTTGATGAGGAGCAGAGTAATGACTCAACAGGCAACGACGGTCGATGAACTGGCCTTTACCCAGCCGTATGGCGAGCAAGAACAGCAAGTTTTGACGGCAGAAGCGGTAGAATTTCTGACTGAACTGGTGACCCGCTTTACGCCGCAGCGCAATAAGCTGCTGGCGGCACGTATTCATCAGCAGCAGGAAATTGATAACGGCAAGTTGCCTGGTTTTATTTCGGAAACCGCTTCCATTCGCCGTGGCGAGTGGAAAATCCGCGGCATCCCTGAAGATTTACAGGATCGTCGCGTTGAGATCACCGGTCCGGTAGAGCGCAAAATGGTGATCAACGCCATGAACGCCAACGTTAAGGTCTTTATGGCCGATTTTGAAGACTCGCTGGCACCGGACTGGCGTAAGGTCATCGATGGACAGATCAACCTGCGCGACGCCGTAAACGGCACCATCAGCTATACCAACGAAGCCGGCAAAATATACCAGCTTAAACCGAACCCGGCGGTACTGATCTGTCGCGTGCGTGGGCTGCACCTGCCGGAAAAACATGTCACCTGGCGTGGTGAAGCCATTCCGGGAAGCCTGTTTGATTTTGCGCTCTATTTCTTCCACAACTACAAAGCCCTGCTGGCGAAGGGCAGCGGCCCGTATTTCTATCTGCCTAAAACGCAGGCCTGGCAGGAAGCGGCCTGGTGGAGCGAAGTCTTCAGCTATGCGGAAGATCGTTTCAACCTGCCGCGCGGCACCATCAAAGCCACCCTGCTGATTGAAACGCTGCCTGCCGTGTTCCAGATGAATGAAATTCTGCACGCTCTGCGTGACCACATTGTCGGCCTGAACTGCGGACGCTGGGACTATATTTTCAGCTACATCAAAACGCTGAAAAATTATCCCGATCGCGTACTGCCGGATCGCCAGGTCGTGACCATGGATAAACCGTTCCTGAGCGCCTACTCGCGTCTGCTGATCAAAACCTGCCACAAGCGCGGTGCCTTCGCGATGGGCGGCATGGCGGCCTTTATCCCGAGCAAAGATGCTGAGCGCAACAATCAGGTGCTCAACAAGGTGAAAGCCGACAAAGAGCTTGAAGCACGTAACGGCCATGACGGGACGTGGATCGCGCATCCGGGTCTGGCCGATACGGCGATGGACGTCTTCAACCGCGTGCTTGGCGACAATAAAAACCAGCTGTTTGTCACGCGTGAAGACGATGCCCCAACGGCTGAAGAACAGCTGCTGGCCCCGTGCGCGGGCGAACGGACGGAAGAGGGGATGCGGGCCAATATCCGCGTTGCGGTGCAGTACATCGAAGCGTGGATCTCCGGCAACGGCTGCGTGCCGATCTACGGCCTGATGGAAGATGCTGCGACGGCGGAGATCTCACGTACCTCTATCTGGCAGTGGATCCACCATCAAAAAACGCTCAGCAACGGCAAGCCGGTGACCAAATCCCTGTTCCGCCAGATGCTGGCCGAAGAGATGCGGGTGATCCAGGACGAGTTGGGCGAACACCGCTTCAGCAGCGGACGCTTTGACGACGCTGCGCGCCTGATGGAGCAAATCACCACATCAGATGACTTAATCGACTTCCTGACCCTGCCGGGCTACCGCTTCCTGGCGTAACTCACCACATAACAATATGGAGCATCTGCACATGAAAACCCGTACCCAACAAATCGAAGAATTAAAGAAAGAGTGGACACAA
This sequence comes from Enterobacter cloacae complex sp. Mu1197, assembly GCF_040059225.1. Lineage (NCBI taxonomy): Bacteria > Pseudomonadati > Pseudomonadota > Gammaproteobacteria > Enterobacterales > Enterobacteriaceae > Enterobacter > Enterobacter cloacae complex sp. Mu1197. The sequence continues at coordinate 253,501 of NZ_CP157375.1, forward strand.
CCTCGCTGGGAAGGCATCCGCCGTCCGTACAGCGCGGAGGACGTGGTGAAATTACGCGGCTCGGTCAATCCGGAATGCACGCTGGCGCAAAATGGCGCGGCAAAAATGTGGAAGCTGCTGCACGGTGGTTCCAAAAAAGGCTACATCAACAGCCTCGGTGCGCTGACCGGCGGTCAGGCCCTGCAGCAGGCGAAGGCCGGTATTGAGGCTATCTACCTCTCCGGCTGGCAGGTGGCGGCGGACGCCAACCTGGCCTCCAGCATGTACCCGGATCAGTCGCTCTATCCGGCTAACTCCGTGCCGTCGGTCGTGGATCGGATCAACAACACCTTCCGTCGAGCGGATCAGATCCAGTGGGCGGCGGGTATCGAACCTAACGATCCGCGCTTTATTGACTATTTCCTGCCGATCGTTGCAGATGCGGAAGCGGGCTTCGGCGGCGTGCTGAACGCCTTTGAGCTGATGAAATCGATGATTGAAGCCGGTGCAGCGGCCGTTCACTTCGAAGATCAGCTGGCGTCAGTGAAGAAGTGCGGACATATGGGCGGTAAGGTGCTCGTTCCGACTCAGGAAGCCGTGCAGAAGCTGGTTGCCGCGCGTCTGGCTGCTGACGTGCTCGGCGTGCCGACGCTGGTCATTGCCCGTACCGATGCCGACGCGGCTGACCTGATCACCTCTGATTGCGATCCGTACGACAGCGAGTTCATCACCGGCGAGCGCACCAGTGAAGGTTTCTATCGTACCCACGCGGGTATCGAGCAGGCGATCAGCCGCGGTCTGGCGTACGCGCCGTACGCGGATCTGGTCTGGTGTGAAACGTCTACGCCGGATCTGGCGCTGGCAAAACGCTTTGCTGATGCCATTCATGCGAAGTACCCGGGCAAACTGCTGGCCTACAACTGCTCGCCGTCCTTCAACTGGCAGAAAAAGCTGGATGACAAAACGATCGCCAGCTTCCAGCAGCAGCTGTCCGACATGGGCTACAAATACCAGTTCATTACTCTGGCAGGCATCCATAGCATGTGGTTCAACATGTTCGATCTGGCGCACGCCTATGCGCAGGGTGAGGGCATGAAGCACTACGTTGAGAAGGTGCAGCAGCCGGAATTTGCGGCGGGCAAAGATGGTTATACCTTCGTCTCTCACCAGCAGGAAGTGGGCACCGGCTACTTTGATAATGTGACCACGATTATTCAGGGCGGCACCTCCTCCGTCACCGCCTTGACGGGTTCAACGGAAGAAGCACAGTTCTAATCTTTTCCCCCTCTCCCCCCTGGGGAGAGGGTTGGTGGTGAGGGGGAATATATGTCGCGTGGCCTGGAATTACTGATTGCCCAAACTATTTTGCAGGGCTTCGATGCCCAGTATGGTCGTTTTCTTGAAGTGACCTCCGGCGCGCAGCAGCGCTTCGAACACGCAGACTGGCATGCGGTTCAGCAGGCCATGAAGCAGCGTATCCATCTTTATGACCACCACGTGGGTCTGGTGGTGGAGCAGTTGCGCTGTATTACCGACGGTAAAAGTCCGGACGCGGAATTTTTACTGCGCGTAAAAGAGCATTACACCCATTTGTTACCCGACTACCCGCGCTTCGAGATTGCGGAGAGCTTTTTCAACTCCGTCTATTGCCGGTTATTTGACCACCGCTCATTATCTCCTGAGCGGTTATTTATCTTCAGCTCCCAGCCCGAGCGACGCTTTCGTACCATTCCGCGTCCGCTGGCGAAAGATTTCTTCCCCGATCGCGGATGGGAAAAGCTCCTGCACCGCGTGCTTACAGATCTGCCGCTGCGCCTGCCCTGGGAGAATAAAACCCGGGATATCGGGTATATCCACGCCCATCTCAACGAAACGTTCGGTGCAGAGGTGCTCAGCCACAGCCATTTGCAGGTGGCCAATGAGCTTTTCTACCGCAATAAAGCCGCCTGGCTGGTGGGCAAACTGGTTACGCCGACGGCCATTGTGCCGTTTCTGCTGCCCATTCACCGCACCGACGGTGGGGAACTGTTTGTCGATACCTGCCTGACCACCAGCGCCGAGGCCAGCATCGTGTTTGGCTTCGCCCGTTCCTATTTTATGGTCTATGCACCGTTACCTGCCGCGCTGGTGGAGTGGCTGCGCGAGATCCTGCCGGGCAAAACCACCGCCGAGCTGTATATGGCTATTGGCTGCCAGAAGCACGCTAAAACGGAAAGCTACCGGGAATACCTGCGTTATGTCACTACCGCTGATGAGCAGTTTATCGAAGCGCCCGGCATTCGCGGCATGGTGATGCTGGTGTTTACGCTGCCGGGCTTTGACCGGGTCTTTAAGGTAATTAAGGACAGATTCGCGCCGCAGAAAGAGATGACCGCCGCGCACGTCCGCGCCTGCTACCAGCTGGTTAAGGAGCACGACCGCGTCGGGCGCATGGCGGATACTCAGGAATTCGAAAACTTTGTGCTGGATAAGCAGCAGATCGATCCGGCACTCATGGCGCTTTTACTGCAGGAAGCACCCGCCAAAATCACCGATCTTGGGGACAAAATCGCCATCAGCCATCTCTATATTGAACGACGCATGGTGCCGCTGAATATCTGGCTGGAGCAGTCCGACGGTCAGGCTTTAAGAGATGCGATTGAAGAGTACGGCAACGCGATTCGCCAGCTTGCCGCCGCCAATATCTTCCCGGGCGATATGCTGTTTAAAAACTTCGGCGTCACCCGTCACGGTCGGGTGGTGTTCTACGATTACGACGAAATTTGCTACATGACCGAGGTAAACTTCCGCGATATTCCACCGCCCCGCTACCCGGAAGATGAGCTTTCCAGCGAGCCGTGGTACAGCGTTTCGCCGGGCGATGTGTTTCCCGAAGAGTTTCGCCACTGGCTGTGCGCCGATCCGCGCATCGGGCCGCTATTCGAAGAGATGCATGCCGATCTGTTTCGCGCCAGCTACTGGCGCGGACTGCAAACGCGGATCAAAAATGGGCATGTCGAAGATGTGTATGCATATCGCCGCAAGCAGCGGTTTTGCATCAGGTTTTCAGAGGGCATCATGTAGGCCGGGTAAGGCGAAGCCGCCACCCGGCAATGCATGCTTAACGAATCCCACCGTACGCCAGCGTCACCTCTTTCGCCGCCTTAATCACCAGCGCACCCAGCTCAGTGACCCGATCGTCGGTCATACGCGAAATCGGTCCGGAGATAGAGATGGCGGCAAACGGCTCGCGGTGCTCGTCAAAAATACAGGCTGCGATACAGCGCAGGCCGAGGGCGTGCTCCTCGTCGTCAAACGAATAGCCGCGCTTGCGGGTCAGGGCCAGATCTTCTTTCAGATGCACGGGCGACACCAGGGTAGCGTGGGTATAGGCGTGCAGCCCTTTACGGTGCAGCAGCCCCGTCACCTGCTCCTCGCTCAGCTGCGAGAGAAATGCTTTACCCGCCCCGGAGGCATGCATCGGCAGCTTGCCGCCAATCGGTGCGGACATGCGCATCAGCTGCGTGCACTGTACCTGGTCGATGATAATCGCCTGGTGATCGCTCTGGTCCAGCACCGCCAGGTTTACGGTCTCTCCGGACTCCTCCATCAGCTTGCGCAGAATCGGGTGCACAATCGCCAGCAGGTTGCGACTCTGCAGGAAGCTGCTGCCGACGATAAACGCATGGGCGCCTACCGCCCAGTGCCCCAGCTCGCCGACCTGGCGGACAAAACCCAGCTGCTGCATGGTGGTCAGCAGCCGGTGGGTCGTGGAGTTCGGCAGGCCCGCCTGCTGGGCCAGCTCCGTCAGGGCCACGCTGCTGTGCGACTCGGCTATCCACTCCAGCAGCTTCAGACCGCGCGTGAGCGATTGAACCTGTCCGCCCTGTTGTGCGGCGGCGGTGGTGGCAGCAGGTTTTCTGCCGCGTTTAGCGGGAACGGTCGCGACCATGACGATCTCCTTTTTCTGTATCGTGGAAATCATTTTCGTTTTATTTGGTGAATTTGCAACCGTTATCCTGACTGATCGGAGGAGTGATGGTGAACATGTCTCATGTTACCGTTGAGCGGCTTTTCCACCCTGCGAGATTGTGCCAGTATGGAACGCAGCCTTTTGGCCTTGTTGAGCGTTGTCGGGAGCAAGTGTGAGCAGCAAAGTAGAGCAACTGCGTGCGCAGTTAAATGAACGAATTCTGGTGCTGGACGGCGGCATGGGCACCATGATCCAGGGCTATCGCCTGAGTGAAGATGATTTCCGCGGCGAACGCTTTGCCGACTGGCCCTGCGACCTGAAAGGGAACAACGACCTGCTGGTGCTCAGCAAGCCGTCCGTTATTAAGGATATCCACAACGCCTACTTCGAAGCGGGTGCGGATATCGTTGAAACCAACACCTTCAACTCGACAACCATCGCCATGGCGGATTACCAGATGGAATCCCTGTCGGCGGAAATCAACTTTGAAGCCGCGAAGCTGGCGCGAGCCTGCGCCGACGAGTGGACGGCCCGCACGCCGGATAAGCCGCGCTACGTTGCCGGGGTGCTTGGCCCGACGAACCGCACCGCGTCGATTTCACCGGACGTCAACGACCCGGCGTTTCGTAATATCACCTTTGACCAGCTGGTTGCGGCCTACCGGGAATCGACCAAAGCGCTGGTGGAAGGTGGTTCCGATCTGATCCTGATTGAAACCGTCTTCGACACCCTCAACGCCAAGGCCGCGATTTACGCGGTGAAAGAGGAGTTCGAGGCGCTGGGCGTTGACCTGCCGATCATGATTTCCGGCACCATCACTGACGCCTCTGGCCGTACCCTGTCCGGCCAGACCACCGAAGCGTTTTATAACTCCCTGCGCCACGCCGACGCACTCTCCTTCGGCCTGAACTGCGCGCTGGGTCCGGATGAACTGCGCCAGTACGTGCAGGAGCTGTCGCGCATCGCGGAATGCTACGTCACCGCGCACCCGAACGCTGGTCTGCCAAACGCCTTCGGTGAATACGATCTGGATGCCGACACCATGGCGGCACAAATCCGCGAGTGGGCCGAGTCTGGCTTTCTGAACATCGTCGGCGGCTGCTGCGGCACCACGCCGAAACATATCGCCGCCATGAGCAATGCCGTCGCCGGGCTGCCGCCGCGCAGGCTGCCCGAGCTGCCGGTTGCCTGTCGCCTCTCCGGCCTTGAGCCGTTGACCATTGGTGAAGACAGCCTGTTTGTGAACGTGGGTGAGCGTACGAACGTCACCGGTTCCGCGAAGTTTAAACGCCTGATCAAAGAAGAGAAGTACAGCGAAGCGCTGGACGTTGCCCGCCAGCAGGTGGAAAGCGGCGCGCAGATTATCGATATCAACATGGATGAGGGGATGCTCGACGCCGAAGCGGCAATGGTGCGTTTCCTCAACCTGATTGCCGGTGAGCCGGACATCGCCCGCGTGCCGATCATGATCGACTCCTCCAAATGGGACGTGATCGAGAAGGGGCTGAAGTGCATTCAGGGTAAAGGCATCGTCAACTCCATCTCCATGAAAGAGGGCGTTGATGTCTTCATCCACCACGCGAAGCAGGTCCGCCGCTACGGTGCCGCCGTGGTGGTGATGGCCTTCGACGAAGTGGGCCAGGCCGATACCCGCGCGCGTAAAATTGAGATTTGCCGCCGCGCGTACAAAATACTGACCGAAGAGGTGGGTTTCCCGCCGGAAGACATCATCTTTGACCCGAACATCTTCGCCGTGGCGACCGGCATCGAAGAGCACAATAACTACGCCCAGGACTTTATCGGCGCGTGCGAGGACATTAAGCGCGAGCTGCCGCATGCCCTCATCTCCGGCGGCGTGTCGAACGTCTCGTTCTCGTTCCGCGGTAACGACCCGGTGCGTGAAGCGATCCACGCCGTGTTCCTCTACTACGCCATCCGCAACGGGATGGACATGGGGATCGTTAACGCCGGCCAGCTGGCGATTTACGACGACCTGCCCGCAGAGCTGCGCGACGCGGTGGAAGACGTGATCCTTAACCGCCGCGACGACGCCACCGAACGGCTGCTGGACCTGGCGGAGAAATACCGCGGCAGCAAGTCGGATGACGCAGCCAACGTTCAGCAGGCCGAGTGGCGTGCCTGGGACGTGAAAAAGCGTCTGGAATATTCGCTGGTAAAAGGCATCACCGAGTTTATCGAGCAGGACACCGAAGAGGCGCGTCAGCAGTCAGCCCGCCCGATTGAAGTGATCGAAGGGCCGCTGATGGACGGCATGAACGTGGTGGGCGATCTGTTCGGTGAAGGCAAAATGTTCCTGCCACAGGTGGTGAAATCCGCCCGCGTGATGAAGCAGGCCGTGGCGTACCTTGAGCCGTTTATCGAGGCCAGCAAAGAGAAAGGCTCCAGCAACGGCAAGATGGTCATCGCCACCGTCAAGGGTGACGTGCACGACATCGGCAAGAATATCGTCGGCGTGGTGCTGCAGTGTAATAACTACGAGATTATCGACCTCGGCGTGATGGTCCCGGCGGATAAAATCCTCAAGACCGCGCGCGAAGTGAATGCCGATTTGATTGGCCTCTCCGGGCTGATCACCCCGTCGCTGGACGAGATGGTTAACGTGGCGAAGGAGATGGAGCGTCAGGGCTTCACCATTCCGCTGCTGATTGGCGGCGCGACCACTTCTAAAGCGCACACGGCAGTGAAAATCGAGCAGAACTACAGCGGGCCGACGGTCTACGTGCAGAACGCCTCGCGCACGGTGGGCGTGGTCTCCGCGCTGCTCTCTGACAGCCAGCGCGACGAGTTTGTTGAGCGCACCCGCAAAGAGTACGAAACCGTTCGCATCCAGCACGGGCGCAAGAAACCGCGCACCCCGCCAGTTTCACTCCAGGCGGCGCGTGATAACGATCTGGCGTTTGACTGGTCGAGCTATACGCCACCGGTCGCGCATCGCCTGGGCGTTCAGGAAGTCAGCGCCAGCATCGAAACGCTGCGCAACTACATCGACTGGACGCCGTTCTTTATGACCTGGTCGCTGGCGGGCAAATATCCGCGCATCCTGGAAGATGAGGTGGTAGGTGAGGAGGCGAAACGCCTGTTTAAAGATGCCAACGACATGCTCGACAGGCTGAGTACGGAGAAAACCCTTAACCCGCGCGGCGTCGTGGGCCTGTTCCCGGCTAACCGTGTGGGTGACGACATCGAAATTTATCGCGATGAAACCCGCACCCACGTACTGGCAGTCAGCCGCCATCTGCGTCAGCAAACCGAGAAAGTGGGCTTTGCCAACTACTGCCTGGCCGATTTTGTCGCGCCGAAGCTGAGCGGTAAAGCCGACTATATTGGCGCCTTTGCCGTGACCGGCGGTCTGGAAGAAGATGCCCTGGCGGACGCGTTCGAAGCGCAGCACGACGATTACAATAAAATCATGGTGAAAGCGATAGCCGACCGCCTGGCGGAAGCCTTCGCCGAGTACCTGCACGAGCGCGTGCGTAAGGTGCACTGGGGCTACGCGGCGAATGAAAACCTCAGCAACGAGGAGCTGATCCGCGAAAACTACCAGGGGATTCGTCCGGCACCGGGCTATCCGGCCTGCCCGGAGCACACCGAAAAGGGCACGATCTGGCAACTGCTGGATGTCGAAGCCCATACCGGGATGAAGCTCACCGAGTCGTTCGCCATGTGGCCGGGTGCGTCAGTTTCAGGCTGGTACTTCAGTCATCCGGACAGCAAGTACTTTGCCGTGGCGCAGCTGCAGCGCGATCAGATTGAAGATTACGCCCTGCGCAAAGGCATGAGCGTGTCAGAAGTGGAGCGCTGGCTGGCCCCGAACTTAGGCTACGACGCCGACTAACGTCACTTTTCCTTACAACAAACAAGGCACCTCAAGGGTGCCTTGTCTCTTTCTTACGCTTAACCCCTTATACTAAACCTATGGAAAACGAATAATGATAAGGAGGAAGACCTTCCGTGCTGACCCTGTTACATCTGCTCTCTGCAGTTGCACTGCTCGTATGGGGCACCCATATCGTCCGTACCGGCGTGATGCGCGTTTTTGGCGCCCGTTTACGTACCGTTCTCAGCAGTAGCGTTGAGAAGAAGCCGCTCGCCTTCTGCGCGGGCATTGGCGTAACGGCACTGGTTCAGAGCAGCAACGCCACAACCCTGCTTGTCACCTCCTTTGTGGCGCAGGATCTGGTGGCGCTGGCCCCGGCGCTGGTCATTGTGCTGGGGGCTGATGTGGGTACCGCGCTGATGGCGCGTATCCTGACGTTTGACCTCTCCTGGCTGTCGCCGCTGCTGATTTTTGTCGGCGTCATCTTCTTCCTCGGCCGCAAACAGACGCGGGCCGGCCAGCTTGGACGCGTGGGCATTGGCCTGGGGCTGATTCTGCTGGCGCTGGAGCTGATTGTGCAGGCGGTCACCCCGATTACCGAGGCCAACGGCGTTCAGGTCATCTTCGCTTCCCTGACCGGGGACATCATGCTCGACGCGCTGATTGGCGCGGTGTTTGCCATCGTCAGCTACTCCAGCCTGGCCGCCGTGCTGCTGACGGCCACGCTCACCGCCGCCGGGGCGATCTCCTTCCCGGTCGCGCTGTGTCTGGTGATCGGTGCCAACCTCGGCTCTGGCCTGCTGGCGATGCTCAATAACAGCGCCGCCAACGCTGCCGCCCGCCGCGTGGCACTCGGTAGCCTGCTGTTTAAGCTGGTGGGCAGCCTGATTATCCTGCCCTTTATCCATCCGCTGGCGAACCTGATGGACAACCTCCCGCTGCCGAAGGCGGAGCTGGTGATCTATTTCCACGTGTTCTACAACCTGGTGCGCTGCCTGGCGATGATCCCTTTTGCCGGGTCGATGGCCCGCTTCTGCGAACGACTCATTCAGGACGAACCGGAGCTGGATGCGCGCCTGAAGCCGAAGCATCTGGATACCTCCGCGCTGGACACCCCGGCGCTGGCGCTGGCGAATGCCGCACGTGAGACGCTGCGCATGGGCGACGCGATGGAAACCATGCTCGAAGGCCTGCAAAAGGTAATGCACGGCGAGCCGCGGGAGGAGAAAGAGCTGCGCAGACTGGCGGACGATATCAACGTGCTCTATACCGCCATTAAGCTCTACCTGGCGCGCATGCCGCAGGACGAGCTGGCGGAGGAGGAGTCCCGCCGCTGGGCGGAAATCATTGAGATGTCGCTCAACCTTGAGCAGGCCTCCGATATCGTTGAGCGCATGGGCAGCGAGATCGCCGATAAATCCCTGGCCGCACGCCGGGCGTTCTCCGTTGAAGGTCTGAAGGAGCTGGAAGCGCTGCACGAGCAGCTGGTCAGTAACCTGAAGCTGGCGATGCTGGTCTTCTTTTCCAGCGACGTCCCGAGCGCGCGCCGCCTGCGCCGTAACAAGCATCGATTCCGCATTCTTAACCGCCGCTACTCGCACGCCCACGTTGAGCGTCTGCATCAGCAAAACGTGCAAAGTATCGAAACCAGCTCACTCCATCTGGGACTGCTGGGCGATATGAAGCGCCTTAACTCGTTGTTCTGTGCGGTGGCCTACAGCGTGATGGAACAGCCGGATGAAGATGACCAGCGGGATGAGTATTAATCTCTGAAAGCGCCTCGCAAAACCTTGTTGCGAGGCGTGACACCTTATCAAGCGCCATTTACCCTTCAGACCTTACGTTTTTTAGGGAATAGAAAATGCTCGTTTATTACGCTACACTTCGCCAATTCATGCGCATTCCGATGGGGGTTTTCATGCGCACTACTCATGGCATTAAAAAATCAGTCAACGTGTCGTTAGCACCTGAAATTCTTGAAGAGGCGCGACGGCTTAAGCTTAATCTCTCTGCTGTACTCACGGCTGCACTGCAGGAGCAGTTTCGTGCGCATCAACGCGCAGAGTGGTTAACAGAAAATAAGGCTTCTATTGAGGCCATTAACCAGTGGGTTGAGGAAAACGGCTCCTTTAGTGACTTTCAGAGGTCGTTCTGATGGAGCAATATTTTGCTTATGAGAATGAAGGTAAGGGGAAAATTGCCTATCCCTGGCTAATCAATATGCAGCATCCCGTGGCCAATGTGATGAAGCATGTTCTGGTCGCCCCCGTAGTTGAACTTAGCCATCTGGGAGGCATTCAGCCACCTGCGAAAGTGTGCCCTGTCGTTGAGATAGCGGGTAAACCCTGCGTGGTAATGATGCACATGATGGCAGGCATATCGCCAAAAGAGTTAGGCGAGCGTGTCGCCGATCTTACGCAAAACCGTGCTTCATTGCGGGATGCACTCGATTTTTTGATCAACGGTTACTAACACTTTTTTGTCAGCCGCAAGGTAAGGTATATTTCGCCCTTCACAGGAGAAACTATGCTGCCAACTCAATCAACCCGATTAAACAAATACATTAGCGAGAGCGGGATCTGCTCACGTCGCGAGGCGGACCGTTACATTGAACAAGGTAATGTGTTCCTCAACGGCAAACGCGCCACGATTGGTGACCAGGTGATGCCTGGCGACGTGGTTAAAGTGAATGGTCAGCTCATCGAACCGCGTGATGCCGAAGACCTGGTGTTTATCGCGTTGAACAAACCGGTTGGGATTGTCAGCACCACGGAAGATGGCGAGCGGGACAACATCGTTGATTTCGTGAACCACAGCAGCCGTATCTTCCCGATTGGCCGTCTGGATAAAGACTCTCAGGGGCTGATTTTCCTCACTAACCACGGCGATCTGGTCAATAAGATCCTGCGTGCCGGTAACGATCACGAGAAAGAGTACATTGTGACGGTGAATAAGCCGGTCACGGACGACTTTATTCGCGGTATGGGCGCCGGTGTGCCGATCCTCGGTACCGTTACGAAAAAGTGTAAGGTGAAGAAAGAAGCGCCGTTCGCGTTCCGTATTACCCTTGTGCAGGGCTTAAACCGCCAGATCCGCCGCATGTGCGAATACTTCGGTTATGAAGTGACGAAGCTGGAGCGCACGCGCATCATGAACGTCAGCCTGTCCGGCATTCCGCTTGGCGAATGGCGCGACTTAACGGACGACGAACTGATCGAGCTGTTCAAGCTTATCGAGAACTCCTCGTCCGAAGCGAAGCCGAAGGCCAAAGCAAAACCGAAAACCCAGGCGATTAAGCGTCCGGTCGTGAAGGCACCGCAGGCGGAAGAGAAAGGACGCGGCAAACCGGGCAACGGGAAGCGATTTACCCAGCCTGGCCGTAAAAAGAAAGGACGCTAGCTAGCGCCTTCCACGGGTAGAGGTATTGGCCGACCAGGAAAAGGTCGTTTCGGTATCCGGCTTGTAAGCCTGCTGCTTTTTCAGTTTGCGGGCTTTTTTCGCCTCGGCGTCACGCTGCGCCATCAGTTTGTCGATGTACTCTTTTTTCACCTGATTGGTTTCGGCGTTGGTCAGCGTACGGCCATGCGCGATGCGGGCGCGGTCGAGAAGCGTTTTCAGTTCGCGCTGCTCGGCTTCCGTCATGTCTTTCTGGGTCAAACGTGGTGTCGCCATTGCTGAAGCCTCCTGAGAGAGAGGCTTCAGTGTAAAGCAAGCTGAGTCAATTAACCCTGCTTCACCGCATCTTTTTTCGTTTGTTCCTCAATCGGTTTGCCGGACCAGTAGCCCGCCAGCAGCGAGCCGGAGAGGTTGTGCCAGACGGAGAACAGCGCACCCGGCAGGGCCGCCAGCGGCGAGAAGTAGATTTTACCGAGCGCCGCCGCCAGGCCGGAGTTCTGCATCCCTACCTCGATTGCCAGCGTGCGGCAGGTCGATTCGTCGAAGCCAAACAGTTTCCCGCCCCAGTAGCCGCCCAGCAGGCCAATGGTGTTATGCAGCACCACCGCGACGATCACCACAAAGCCTACGGAAGCAATGTGCGAGGCGGAGCCCGCCACCACGGCGCTGATGATGGCCAGAATACAGACCATCGAAAATGCGGGAAGGTATGGCTCAACGGCCTTCACCACGCGCGGGAAAAGATGGTGAATGACCAGCCCCAGCGCAATCGGGATCACCACGATTTGCAGAATGCTCAGCAGCATACCCATCACGTCCACCTGAATATGCGCATCCACGTACAGGCGGGTTAACAGCGGCGTGGCAATCACGCCCACCAGCGTCGAGACGGACGAGATAGTGACGGAGAGCGCCACGTCGCCTTTCGCCAGATAGATCATGACGTTGGACGCCGTGCCGCTGGCCACGCTGCCCACCAGCACCATCCCGGCGGAAAGGTCGGGCGGCATCTTAAAGGCCATCGCCAGCAGCCACGCCGCGAGCGGCATCACCAGGTAATGCAGAAATATTCCTGCCGCGACGGGCGCAGGGCGAGACAGCACGCGTTTGAAGTCGTCGACTTTCAGATGCACGCCCATACCGAACATGATCAGCATCAGCAGCGTGGTGACCCACGGACCAATACCGGTGAACGTGGTGGGCGTGTAATACGCGAGTACGGAGAGCAGCAGCGCCCATAACGGGAACAGCCGCGTAATAGCGGATAACATAATGGATTCCTTGCAGTATTGTCGTGTTGTTTAGTTATAAAAAAGCCGGGTCTGTGCCCGGCTTATAGGTATTATTTATCGTGCTAACGAATTTTATTCAAACAAATTCTGATGAAGCTTCTGCACCACCTGCTCGGCCTGATCGGCTGGCACCAGGAAGCAGAGGTTATAGCTGGACGCACCGTAGCAAATCATGCGGATGTTGAACGGGTCGAGCACGCCAAACACCTCTTTGCCCACGCCGCAGGCACGCGACAGCTTGTTACCGATGATGGCAACCAGCGCCAGGTCTTCTTCGACTTCCACGCGGCACAGCTCAGACAGCTCAATCAGCAGCGACTGCGTCAGCAGGGTATCACCGGTTGAGGTAGAACCGGTGGTGTCCAGCGTCAGCGCAATGCTCACTTCAGAGGTGGTGATCAGATCCACGGAGATATTGTGGCGCGCCAGAATGCCAAACACTTCCGCCAGGAAACCGCGGGAGTGCAGCATATTGTGGCTGTGCAGGGTGACCAGCGTCTGGCGACGGCGCAGGGCCAGGGCGCGGAACAGCGGCGGGTTTTCCGTTTTCTTGCAGACCAGCGTCCCGCCCGCTTTCGGATCTTTACTCGAGCCGACGAAGACCGGAATATCGCTGCGTACGGCTGGCAGCAGCGTGGCCGGATGCAGCACTTTCGCACCGAAGGTGGCCATTTCCGCCGCTTCTTCAAACGCGATCACATCAATACGTTTCGCCGCGGAAACAACGCGCGGGTCGGTGGTGTAAATACCCGGAACGTCAGTCCAGATATCCACGCGCGTGGCATGCAGGGCCTCGCCCAGCAGCGCGGCGGTGTAGTCGCTGCCGCCACGGCCAAGCGTGGTGGTGCGGCCCTTCGCTTCACTGCCGATAAAGCCCTGAGTGATCACGATGCCGTCTGCCAGACGCGGGGCCAGCTGCTGATTGGTCAGCTCGGCCAGTGCTTCAACGTCCGGCTCGGCGCGACCAAAGCGGTCGCTGGTGCGCATCACTTTACGCACGTCAAACCACTGCGCCTGAATGTTACGCTCGCGCATGATTTCAACAAACAGCAGGGTGGACATCAGCTCACCGTGGCTGACCAGCTCATCGGTCAGGGCGGTGGAGGTGGCCAGCGAGGCGGCTTCTGCCAGAGTGGTGATGTTTTCCAGCAGACGTTCCACTTCCTCGCGGATGACGTTCGGGTTCTGCAGACGCTCAAGAATGTCGAACTGAATTTTGCGCAGTGCATCCAGCTTCACGAAACGTTCTGTCGCTTCCAGTCCTTCAGACAGAGAAACCAGCAGGTTCGTCACGCCGGCAGAGGCAGACAGCACCACCAGGCGGGTATTCGGATCGGCCAGCACCACATCGGCGCTGCGGTTCATGGCATCGTAATCGGCCACACTGGTGCCGCCAAATTTGGCGACCACAAAACTCGTCATAACAACCTCGTGTCAGGGAATGAATAAGCGACCTTGGCACAAGAGTGAAACGAAAACAGGTGCAGGCGCAAAATACGGCCCTATAAATAAAATGCGGGGGAGGTCCTGTCAATGCTGGGATTATGCGGATTTTTTATGGGGGGGTACCCCTGAGAAACAGGACTTATAACAGGTCCAGATTTTATGCTCCGTTTTAGGGCATTTTGACCGACATTTCACCGCTCCTGGAAGGCGCTTCAGCAGCTATACTTTTCGGGTCTTTTCACCTGTGTTTGATGCAGGCCAGGGCAATGGCATAAAAACCATCACAATTTTTATTTGCAGGCGCTACAATCGACCGCAGTCACAATTCTCAAATCAGAAGAGTATTGCTAATGAAAAACATCAACCCAACGCAGACCGCTGCCTGGCAGGCACTCCAGAAACATTTTGATGAAATGAAAGACGTCACCATCGCGGATCTGTTCGCGAAAGATGCCGATCGTTTCAACAAGTTCTCCGCGACTTTCGACGACCTGATGCTGGTGGATTTCTCTAAAAACCGCATTACCGAAGAGACGCTGGCAAAACTGCAGGATCTGGCGAAAGAAACCGAGCTGGCGGACGCCATCAAATCCATGTTCTCCGGTGAGAAGATCAACCGCACCGAAGACCGTGCCGTGCTGCACGTCGCTCTGCGTAACCGTAGCAATACGCCAATCATCGTTGACGGCAAAGACGTCATGCCGGAAGTGAACGCGGTGCTGGAAAAGATGAAAACCTTCTCCGAAGCGATCATCTCCGGTAGCTGGAAAGGCTACACCGGCAAAGCGATCACCGACGTGGTAAACATCGGTATCGGCGGTTCTGACCTCGGCCCGTTCATGGTGACCGAAGCGCTGCGTCCGTACAAAAACCACCTCAATATGCACTTTGTGTCTAACGTCGACGGTACCCACATCGCCGAAGTGCTGAAGAACGTGAACCCGGAAACCACCCTGTTCCTGGTTGCGTCTAAAACCTTTACCACCCAGGAAACCATGACCAACGCCCACAGCGCGCGCGACTGGTTCCTTAAAACCGCGGGCGACAACAAGCACGTGGCGAAACACTTCGCGGCGCTGTCTACCAACGGTAAAGCCGTCAGCGAGTTCGGTATCGACACCGCGAACATGTTCGAGTTCTGGGACTGGGTTGGTGGCCGCTACTCTCTGTGGTCTGCAATTGGCCTGTCCATCATCCTGTCCGTGGGCTTCGACAACTTCGTTGAGCTGCTCTCCGGCGCGCACGCGATGGACAAACACTTCTCCACCACCGCACCAGAGAAAAACCTGCCGGTACTGCTGGCGCTGATCGGGATCTGGTACAACAACTTCTTCGGCGCTGAAACCGAAGCGATCCTGCCGTACGACCAGTATATGCACCGCTTTGCTGCGTACTTCCAGCAGGGCAACATGGAATCCAATGGTAAATACGTTGACCGTAATGGCAACGCGGTGGACTACCAGACGGGCCCAATCATCTGGGGCGAGCCGGGTACTAACGGCCAGCATGCTTTCTACCAGCTGATTCACCAGGGCACCAAAATGGTACCGTGCGATTTCATCGCGCCAGCTATCACCCATAACCCGCTGTCCGATCACCATCCGAAGCTGCTGTCCAACTTCTTCGCCCAGACCGAAGCGCTGGCGTTCGGTAAATCCCGCGAGGTGGTAGAGCAGGAATACCGCGACCAGGGTAAAGATCCGGCAACGCTGGACCACGTTGTCCCGTTCAAAGTGTTCGAAGGCAACCGTCCAACCAACTCCATCCTGCTGCGCGAAATCACGCCGTTCAGCCTGGGTGCGCTGATTGCTCTGTACGAGCACAAAATCTTCACGCAGGGCGCGATCCTGAACATCTTCACCTTTGACCAGTGGGGCGTTGAGCTGGGCAAACAGCTGGCAAACCGTATTCTGCCAGAGCTGGGTGATGATAAAGCGATTACCAGCCATGACAGCTCGACCAATGGTTTGATCAACCGTTATAAAGCATGGCGTGCGTAATTAAAACGTCATGAAAACGTGCCGGCTTAATGCCGGCATTTTTTTATCGGATAATTCCTGATGTCTGTTAGTTAACTCAAATTCTGGTTCTGAGTTTAATCCGAAAAAGACGCTTAACCCGTTAATTGCTGCGGTTTATTTTAAGAAAATACGCAGAAATCAGATAATGTAAATATATTATAAGTATTTGTTTTGTATTTCTTTTGTATTTTTTGGATTTGTCCTTCATTTCCATTTTAACCATTATTCCGAAAACCCGCTCCCTATTTCCCCTTACGGCAAACCCGCGGCAGTAGTTGTGTATACTCGATTCCGCCTGAAATTCTTTTCGGGCAAATCTCCATTCATTCATTGAAGGGAAATTGTTATGAAGAAAGTACTGTATGGCATTTTTGCCATATCTGCGCTTGCGGCGACATCTGTCTATGCAGCTCCGGTTCAGGTCGGGGAGGCGGCAGGGTCGGCTGCGACGTCTGCGTCTGCGGGGAGTTCTACCGCAGCCAGCGCCAGCACCGTAAGTTCAGCCGTGGGTGTCGCGCTGGCGGCAACCGGTGGCGGTGATGGCTCCAACACCGGAACCACGACCACCACGACAACCAGCACCCAGTAATAGCGGGTGTTTTAATCATAACCACACTTCGGTGTGGTTATTTCGCCCCTTCGGAGAAGAGTCGTGAAGCGACCTGCAATCATTCTGATTTGCCTGCTGCTGCAGGCGTGCTCGGCCACCACTAAAGGGCTGGGAAACTCACTGTGGGAAAGCCTGTTCGGCACACCGGGCGTGCATCTGACCGATGACGAACTTCAGAACATGCCCTATGCCAGTCAGTACATGCAGCTTAACGATGGCCCGCAACTGTTTGTGGTGCTCGCTTTCGATGAAAACGGGCAGCAGAAATGGGTGACGCAGGATCAGGCCACCATCGTGACGCAGCATGGCCGTATCGTGAAAACCCTGTTGGGCGGCGATAACCTGCTGGAGGTGAATAATATCGCCGACGACCCGCTGATCAAGCCGAACCAGATCGCCGACGGCGCAGGCTGGACGCGCACGATGGGCTGGACCGAACACAAGCAGGTGCGTTACGCCACGGCACGCTCGACCTTCCGCTGGGATGGCACCGACAGCGTGAAAGTCGGCAGCGACGAAACGCAGGTTCGCGTGCTGGATGAAGAGGTCACCACCGACCAGGCCACCTGGCATAACCGCTTCTGGATCGACGAGGAAGGGCAGATCCGTCAGTCCTTACAGTATCTCGGTGCCGGTTTCTTCCCGGTCAAAACCACCCTGATCAAGGCGGCGAAATCATGAAAACGCTCATTCACGTTGCGCTTATCGCCAGTTTTGCCGCGCCGCTGGCATGGTCCGCCGGGACAGTAAAGGTCTACACGCCGGACAGTGAAAAACCCAAAACCTTAACCCACGCCGAGCATCTGCTCGATCTTGTCGGACAGCCAAGGCTCGCCAACAGCTGGTGGCCAGGCGCGGTCATCGCTGAACGGCAGAAGACCGTGGAAGCGGAACAGCAGCACAAGGCGCTTCTTGCCAGGCTAACGGGACTCGCGGAGCAGGAAGACGGCGACGACGCGGCGGCCATTAATAGCGTCCGTCAGCAACTGCAGGCGCTGAAGGTGACGGGCCGACAGAACGTCAATCTTGACCCGGATGACGTGCGCGTCACGGAAAACGGCAACCCCACGCTGGAAGGGGACTATACGCTCTGGCTTCCGGCGAAGCCGACGACGGTGACCGTGATGGGGCTTATCAGCATCCCGGGTAAGAAGCCCTTTACCCCCGGTCGTGACGTGGCGAGCTATCTCGACGAGCAGAGTCTGCTGAGCGGCGCGGATAACAGCTACGCCTGGGTGGTTTACCCTGACGGCCACACGCAAAAAGCCCCCGTCGCTTACTGGAATAAGCGTCATATCGAACCCATGCCGGGCAGCATTATTTTTGTCGGTTTTGCCGACCATTTCTGGACGAAGGCGTATGACGGGCTTAACGCCGATATCCTTCACTCCCTGATTCAGCGGATACCGGAATAATGAAAAGAACCTATCTCTACAGCATGCTGGCGCTCTGCGTGAGTGCCGCCTGCCATGCAGAAACGTATCCGGCACCCATTGGCCCGTCTCAGTCAGACTTCGGCGGCGTCGGTTTACTGCAAACGCCCACCGCGCGTATGGCGCGTGAAGGGGAAATTAGCCTTAACTACCGTGATAACGACCAGTATCGCTACTACTCGGCGTCGGTGCAGCTGTTCCCGTGGCTTGAAACCACGCTGCGCTATACCGACGTGCGGACGAAACAATACAGCAGCGTCGAGGCGTTCTCAGGGGATCAGACCTACAAAGATAAAGCCTTCGACGTCAAGCTGCGCCTGTGGGAAGAGAGCTACTGGATGCCGCAGGTCTCCGTGGGCGCCAAAGATATCGGCGGTACCGGCCTGTTTGATGCGGAATACATCGTGGCCAGCAAGGCCTGGGGACCGTTTGATTTCTCACTCGGTCTGGGATGGGGCTATCTCGGCACCAGCGGCAACGTGAAAAACCCGTTTTGCTCCTACAGCGATAAATACTGCTACCGCGATAACAGCTACCAGAAAGCGGGCTCCATCAACGGTGACCAGATGTTCCACGGTCCGGCGTCACTGTTTGGCGGCGTTGAATATCAGACGCCCTGGCAGCCGTTACGCCTGAAGCTGGAGTACGAGGGGAATGACTACTCGCAGGACTTCGCCGGGAAGATTGAGCAGAAGAGCAAGTTTAACGTCGGCGCCATTTATCGCGTCACCGACTGGGCCGACGTTAACCTCAGCTACGAGCGCGGCAATACGGTGATGTTTGGCTTCACGCTGCGCACCAACTTTAACGACATGCGGCCGCACTACAATGATAACGCGCGGCCTGCATACCAACCGGAGCCGCAGGATGCGATTCTGCAGCACTCCGTGGTGGCAAACCAGCTGACGCTGCTGAAATACAATGCCGGTCTGGCGGATCCGAAAATTCAGGTGAAAGGCGATACGCTGTATGTCACCGGCGAGCAGGTAAAATACCGCGACTCGCGTGAAGGGATCGAACGCGCCAACCGGATCATTATGAACGATCTCCCGGACGGGATCCGCACGATCCGCGTGACGGAGAATCGTCTCAATCTGCCGCAGGTAACGACGGAAACGGACGTTGCCAGCCTTAAGCGCCATCTCGAGGGCGAACCGCTTGGGCATGAAAC
Organism: Enterobacter cloacae complex sp. Mu1197; assembly: GCF_040059225.1. Taxonomy (NCBI): domain Bacteria; kingdom Pseudomonadati; phylum Pseudomonadota; class Gammaproteobacteria; order Enterobacterales; family Enterobacteriaceae; genus Enterobacter; species Enterobacter cloacae complex sp. Mu1197. The sequence goes on from NZ_CP157375.1 coordinate 272,639, forward strand.
CGAGCTGGTGCAAAAACGCGTTGAGCCGATCGTGCCGGAGACCACCGAGCAGGGCTGGTATATCGACAAGTCGCGCTTCGATTTCCATATCGATCCGGTGCTGAACCAGTCCGTCGGCGGGCCGGAAAACTTCTACATGTATCAGCTGGGCGTCATGGCGACGGCGGATCTGTGGCTCACCGACCACCTGCTGACCACCGGCAGCCTGTTCGGCAACATCGCCAACAACTACGACAAGTTCAACTACACCAATCCGCCAAAAGACTCGACGCTACCGCGCGTGCGTACCCGCGTGCGTGAGTACGTGCAGAACGATGCCTACGTGAATAACCTGCAGGCCAACTACTTCCAGTACTTCGGCAACGGCTTTTACGGCCAGGTGTACGGCGGGTATCTGGAAACCATGTACGGCGGCGCGGGGGCAGAAGTGCTTTATCGTCCTGTCGACAGCAACTGGGCGTTCGGGATTGATGCCAACTACGTCAAACAGCGTGACTGGCGCAGCGCCCAGGACATGATGAAGTTCACCGACTACAGCGTCAAAACCGGCCACCTGACCGCCTACTGGACGCCGTCGTTCGCGCCTGACGTGCTGGTGAAAGCCAGCGTCGGCCAGTACCTGGCGGGCGACAAAGGCGGCACGCTGGACATCTCCAAACACTTCGACAGCGGCGTCGTGGTGGGCGGCTACGCCACCATTACCAACGTCTCGCCGGACGAGTACGGGGAAGGGGACTTCACCAAAGGGGTTTACGTGTCGATTCCGCTGGATCTGTTCTCATCCGGTCCAACCCGCAGCCGCGCGGCCATCGGCTGGACGCCGCTGACGCGCGACGGCGGTCAGCAGCTTGGACGTAAGTTCCAGCTGTACGATATGACCAGCGATAAGAACATTAACTTCCGCTGATGCTTCACGCCGGGCGGCACTGCGTTTGCCCGGCCTACGGTTTTTGTAGGCCCGGTAAGCGCAGCGCCACCGGGCGAATGCGCCAAACATAAACAAAAAATATAGATCTCCGTCACATTTTTGCGTTATACAGAAACCTCGCCCTGGAGAATGAGGTGCTGTATGACATCCCTGACTCGCCCGCGCGTTGAGTTTATCTCAACTATCCTCCAGACCGTGCTGAACCTCGGTCTGTTGAGCCTTGGCCTGATACTGGTCGTCTTTTTGGGTAAGGAGACGGTGCATCTGGCGGATGTGCTGTTTGCCCCTGAACAAACCAGCAAATATGCGCTGGTGGAAGGCCTGGTGGTCTACTTTCTCTACTTTGAATTTATCGCCCTGATTGTGAAGTATTTTCAGTCCGGCTTTCACTTCCCGCTGCGTTATTTTGTCTACATCGGGATCACCGCGATTGTGCGGCTGATCATCGTCGATCATAAATCCCCGCTCGACGTGCTGATCTACTCGGCGGCGATCCTGCTGCTGGTGATCACCCTCTGGCTGTGTAACTCGAAGCGGCTGAAACGCGAATAAAAAAATGGCGGCCCGGAGGCCGCCTAACAACAGTCACAAGTTGGGTCAATACAATACGTCTAAAGTTGAGGGTTGCAGTGGCATAACAAAATGAAACTTAACCTTTCACACCGCCCGCCGTCAGGCCGTTGACCAGCCAGCGCTGCGCCAGCAGGAACACCACGGTAATCGGGATGGCAGAGAGTACGGCCGCCGCGGCAAAGTCGCCCCACAGGTAGTTTTGCGGGTTGAGGTATTGCTGCATACCCACGGCCAGGGTGTAGCTGTTCACATCACGCAGTAACAGTGAGGCAACCGGTACTTCGGTGATCGCAGCGATAAACGACAGGATAAACACCACCGCCAGAATCGGCACCGACAGCGGCAGCAGCACCAGGCGGAACGCCTGCCACGGGGTAGCCCCATCCAGCGCGGCCGCTTCTTCCAGCGAACCGTCGATGGTTTCGAAATAGCCTTTAATGGTCCACACATGCAGTGCGATACCGCCAAGGTAGGCGAAGATCACGCCGCCGTGGGTGTTCAGACCGATAAACGGAATGTACTGGCCCAGGCGGTCAAACAGGGCGTACAGCGCCACCAGCGACAGCACCGCCGGGAACATCTGGAAAATCAGCATCCCTTTCAGCAGCGTCGCTTTGCCCGGGAAACGCATACGGGCAAAGGCGTAAGCGCAGGTGGTGGACAGCGCTACGATACCGATCGCAGTAATGCCTGCGATTTTCACCGAGTTCCACAGCCACAGCAGCACCGGGAACGGCGGCGGCGTGACGCGGCCATCCGCGTGCTCCACGCTGAAGCCCAGCGCGAGCTTCCAGTGCTCCCAGGAGATTTCGTCCGGGATCAGGCTCCCGGTGGCAAAGTTACCCGAACGCAGGGAGATGGCGATTACCATCAGCAGCGGGAACATGATCGCCGCGATAAAAATCAGCAGGCCTAAATGCGTCGCCAGGAGGCGCAGTTTCTGAGATTTGGGTTGTACCATAGCCATGTTCAGTGCCCTCCTTAGTCAAATTTCATACGCGTGGCTTTCAGGTTCACTATCGCCAGTGCGCCTACCAGCAGGAAGATCAGGGTGGCAATCGCCGCCGCCAGACCGAAGTCCTGACCGCCGCCGCCTTCGAAGGCGATACGGTAGGTGTAGCTCACGAGCAGGTCGGTATAGCCTGCCGGCGTGGTGGTGCCCAGGCGGTCCGGGCCGCCGTTGGTTAACAGCTGAATCAGCACGAAGTTGTTAAAGTTAAAGGCGAAGCTGGCAATCATCAGCGGGGTGAGCGGCTTGATGAGCAGCGGCAGCGTAATCTTAAAGAAGTTCTGGAACGGGCCCGCACCGTCCATCGCAGAAGCTTCGTACAGGTCATCCGGGATGGCCTTCAGCAGCCCCATGCACAGGATCATCATGTACGGATAGCCCAGCCAGGTATTCACAATGATGATCATCGAGCGGGCGGTAGTTGGGTCGCTGAACCAGGCCGGTTTGATGCCGAACAGCGCGCTCAGCATCATGTTGATTTCACCGAAGCTCTGGTTAAACAGCCCTTTGAAAATCAGAATCGAGATAAACGACGGCACGGCATACGGCAGAATCAGCAGCACGCGGTAGATCGCTTTGCCCTTCAGGGATTCCCACTGGACAAGACAGGCCAGCACCATGCCCACGGCCACGGTGAGGATCACGGTCAGTACGGAGAAGACCACCGTCCAGACGAAGATGGCGAAGAACGGTTTCTGAATGCCTTCGTCGGTAAACACGCGGGTAAAGTTGTCCCAGCCGATGGTGACGGTATAGCCCGGGCTGAGCTTGTCATCACCCCATTTGCCGTCGGCAGTAATGGACTGATAGAAACCAATGTCGTTATTCGGACGATATTTCACACCGCTCTGGTTGTTGGTCAGCGTGCCGTCATCCGCCAGGGTATAGAGCGGTTGGGTGCCTGAGAACTGGCGCAGCGAGCTCATGATCACTTTGCTTTCGTCCGGCAGCACGGCGGTGAGCTGGGTCAGCGCCTGACGGTTCTGGGTAATGACGCGCAGGTTGGCACGTTCACCTTCCGGCAGGGCTTGCGCCTCTTTTAAGGCCAGCTTCTGCTCGCCGCCAAATTTGAAGGCGTCAGAGACATAGTATTTCCCGCTTGCTTCGTCAGTGAGCGCTAACTTCCACTCGTTGCCTGCAGGATAGAGGCCGAAGTTAAAGGTCTTGCCTGCCTGGTATGAGCGGTCCAGCAGGACCTGCTGCGCGCGTTCCTGCGCAAGCTGGTTGGTGCTGCTGTAGTTGGTAAACGCAATGGCGACGGTACAAATCAACGGGAACAGGACAAACAACCCCATCCCGGCCACGCCAGGGTAGACATAGCGCCAGGCGTAGGCTTTACGGTTGGCGAAAATATACAGGCCAGCAGAGCTTAAAATCAGCGTCATGATGGCGAACAGATATTCCCCTTGTACGTACATTAAAACAACAAGGTAACCCACCAGCAGGCACAGCAGACCGATCGCTGACCACTTCAGCGCGTCGCTTTGCCACCAGCGTTTCTTTTTAATGACATCCATGGGGTTCTTCCTCTACAACGGTGGAATCTTATCGTCAGGTGGCGCGTGCGCTTACCTGACCTACGGATCGTGCCGTAGTCGTAGGGCGGGTAAGCGCACGCGCCACCCGCCGTTTTTCTGCTTACTTAGTAATACGACCCTGAGCATCTTTCAGCGCGGCATCAACGGTCTGGCGACCGCTTGCAGCGTTGATAACCGCGGTACGGGTGGCGTACCAGAATGCGGCCATCTGTGGGATGTTCGGCATGATTTCGCCTTTCTGGGCGTTATCCATGGTGGCCGCGATACGTGGGTCTTTCGCCAGCTGATCCTGGAAAGATTTCAGCGCGACGGCGCCCAGCGGTTTGTCCTTGTTCACTTCATCCAGACCCTGATCGGTCAGCAGGTAGTTTTCGAGGAACTCTTTCGCCAGCTCTTTGTTCGGGCTGGCAGCGTTGATGCCTGCGCTCAGCACGCCAACGAACGGTTTAGACGGCTTGCCTTTGAAGGTTGGCAGCAGCGTCACGCCGTAGTTGATTTTGCTCTTATCGATGTTGGTCCAGGCCCACGGACCGTTGATGGTCATCGCGGTTTCGCCTTTGTTGAACGCCGCTTCCGCGATGGAGTAATCGGTATCCGCGTTCATGTGTTTGTTCTTGATCAGGTCAACCAGGAAGGTCAGACCCGCTTTCGCACCCGCGCTGTCGACGCCCACGTCTTTCACGTCGTATTTGCCGTTTTCAAACTTGAACGCGTAACCGCCGTCGGCAGCAATCAGCGGCCAGGTGAAGTACGGCTCTTGCAGGTTGAACATCAGGGCGGATTTACCTTTCGCCTTCAGCTCTTTATCCAGTTTCGGGATCTCTTCCCAGGTTTTCGGTGGGTTAGGGACCAGGTCTTTGTTGTAAATCAGAGACAGGGCTTCGACCGCGACAGGGTACGCGATCAGCTTGCCGTTATAGCGAACGGCATCCCAGGTGAACGGGAACAGTTTGTCCTGGAACGCTTTGTCCGGGGTGACTTCAGCCAGCAGGCCAGACTGCGCGTAACCGCCGAAACGGTCATGCGCCCAGAAGATGATGTCCGGGCCGTCGCCGGTTGCCGCAACCTGCGGGAATTTCTCTTCCAGTTTGTCCGGATGCTCTACGGTCACTTTGATGCCGGTGTCTTTCTCGAATTTTTTGCCCACTTCGGCCAGGCCGTTATAGCCTTTGTCGCCGTTAATCCAGATAACCAGTTTGCCTTCTTCAATTTTGGCGAGCGCCGGTGCGGAAATCATCATTGCTGCGAGGGCGGACAATGCGAAAACGCGTGCGCCAGTCTTGATATTCATATCTGCCATCCTTTTTGGTGATGTCTCGTGGTATGACTTCAGTGGTTCAACGTGACTCAGTCTCCTTATTTGACATCCTCTTTCCATCCTCCCAACCCCTACGCCCCACCCCCCGTTTGTGTGATCTCCGTTGCATAAATTTAAGTTATGAGTGCTGGCGCACATAAAAACGCACTGAATTTTGCAGGCGGCTTCACGAATTTTGCCCTGGCCCGCCCGTGCCGGTCGCAGAGCCTGCTCTCTCATCCTCCCGCCTCCTCCCCCATAAAAAAGCCGGGGGGTGGAGGATTCGGGAAAGTAATGGATACCCCATAGTGAACTTATCTTGAATGTTTCTGTCGGTGACAGGTTGTAACGAAGGGAGAAGGGCATGGCGAGCGTACAGCTGCGTAATGTAACGAAAGCCTGGGGTGACGTTGTGGTGTCGAAAGACATCAATCTGGACATCCACGAAGGTGAATTCGTGGTATTTGTCGGCCCATCAGGCTGCGGTAAATCAACTCTGCTGCGTATGATTGCCGGTCTTGAAACCATCACCAGCGGCGACCTGCTGATCGGTGATACCCGAATGAATGACATCCCGCCTGCCGAACGTGGCGTAGGCATGGTGTTCCAGTCTTATGCTCTCTATCCCCATCTTTCCGTCGCCGAGAACATGTCTTTTGGTCTGAAGCTGGCCGGCGCGAAGAAAGAGGTCATTAACCAGCGCGTGACGCAGGTGGCGGAAGTGTTACAGCTGGCACACCTGCTGGAGCGTAAGCCGAAAGCGCTTTCCGGCGGTCAGCGTCAGCGCGTGGCGATCGGCCGTACGCTGGTTGCCGAGCCGCGCGTCTTCCTGCTCGACGAACCGCTTTCCAACCTGGATGCCGCCCTGCGCGTCCAGATGCGTATCGAAATCTCCCGTCTGCACAAGCGTCTTGGCCGCACGATGATTTACGTCACCCACGATCAGGTCGAAGCGATGACCCTCGCCGACAAAATTGTGGTGCTGGATGCCGGCCGCGTGGCGCAGGTGGGCAAACCGCTGGAGCTGTATCACTACCCGGCAGACCGCTTTGTTGCGGGCTTCATTGGCTCGCCAAAGATGAACTTCCTGCCCGTCAAAGTGACCGCGACCGCGATTGAACAGGTACAGGTGGAGCTGCCAAACCGCCAGCAGGTCTGGCTGCCGGTCGACAGCGCCAACGTACAGGTGGGGGCAAACATGTCCCTCGGTATTCGTCCTGAGCATTTACTGCCGAGCCACATCGCCGATGTGACGCTGGAAGGTGAAGTTCAGGTCGTCGAACAGCTTGGTCACGAAACACAGATTCATATCCAGATCCCCGCCATCCGTCAGAACCTGGTCTACCGCCAGAACGACGTGGTGTTGGTAGAAGAGGGTGCCACATTCGCTATCGGCTTGCCGCCAGAGCGTTGCCATCTGTTCCGTGAGGATGGCACTGCATGTCGTCGGTTGCACAAAGAGCCAGGCGTTTAAGCAATCCCAAAAGAAGACACGAAACCGACAGGTGAAGTGTTCAAAGAAAAGCAATGATCTCAGGAGATAGAATGATGATTACTCTGCGCAAACTTCCTCTGGCAGTTGCCGTCGCAGCGGGCGTAATGTCTGCTCAGGCAATGGCCGTGGATTTCCATGGTTATGCTCGTTCCGGTATCGGCTGGACGGGGAGTGGCGGCGAACAACAGTGCTTCCAGGCAACCGGTGCTCAAAGTAAATACCGTCTGGGTAACGAATGTGAAACCTATGCGGAACTGAAGCTGGGCCAGGAAGTGTGGAAAGAAGGCGACAAGAGCTTCTACTTCGACACCAACGTAGCGTACTCCGTGGCGCAACAGAACGACTGGGAAGCCACTGATCCGGCGTTCCGTGAAGCCAACGTGCAGGGTAAAAACCTGATTGAGTGGCTGCCAGGTTCCACCATCTGGGCCGGTAAGCGCTTCTATCAGCGTCATGACGTCCACATGATCGACTTCTACTACTGGGATATTTCAGGTCCTGGTGCGGGTATCGAAAACGTCGATCTGGGCTTCGGTAAACTGTCTCTGGCCGCGACCCGTTCTCAGGAAGCGGGTGGCTCATACATCTTCACCAGCAACGATATCTATCATAACTTCAAAGACACCGCTAACGACGTCTTCGATGTGCGTTTAGCGCAGATGGAAATCAACCCGGGCGGTACGCTGGAGCTGGGTGTTGACTATGGGCGAGCTAACAAAACTGACGGTTACAGCTTCGCTGACGGCGCATCTAAAGATGGCTGGATGTTCACCGCTGAACATACCCAGAGCATGCTGAAAGGCTACAACAAGTTTGTTGTTCAGTACGCTACCGATGCAATGACCACTCAGGGCAAAGGTATTCCGCAGGGTTCCTTCACCGGCAACAACTATGACAAAGACGCTGAAATTGGTGTTGTAGACAACAAGATCAACAACAACGGCTCTCTGGTTCGTATTCTCGACCACGGTGCGATCTCTCTGGGTGACAGCTGGGATCTGATGTACGTCGGTATGTATCAGGATATCGATCGTGACGACAACAACGGTACGACCTGGTACACCGTGGGTGTGCGCCCAATGTATAAATGGACGCCAATCATGAGCACCTTGCTTGAAGTGGGCTACGACAACGTTAAGTCGCAGAAAACTGACGATACCAACAACCAGTACAAAATTACCCTTGCACAGCAATGGCAGGCCGGTGACAGCATCTGGTCCCGTCCAGCGATCCGTGTCTTCGCAACTTACGCGAAGTGGGATGAGAAATGGGGTTATGACAACGGCATTGCAAAAAGCGATACCAAAGCCACAACCTACAGCCGCGGTGACAACGACGAGTGGTCCTTCGGCGCCCAGATGGAAATCTGGTGGTAATACCGTCTTAACCTGACGTAATGACCAAACTGAGGGGCGCAAGCCCCTCAATCCTTGGGACGGCGCGCTATTGCCTGGCTACCGCTGACCTGTGCATTTTGAGGTGATAACAATGAAAATGAACAAAACTCTCCTTGCCCTTTGTTTATCCGCAGGGCTGCTGGCGAGCGCGCCTGCTGTAACGCTCGCTAATGTGAATTTCGTTCCGCAAAACACAACATCCGCGCCGGCCATACCGGCCGCAGCGTTGCAACAGCTGGTCTGGACGCCTGTCGATCAATCTAAAGCCCAAACGACCCAGCTCTCGACGGGGGGACAACCGCTTAATGTTCCAGGCATCAGTGGCCCGGTGGTCGCATACAGCGTGCCCGCTAACATTGGCGAACTGACGTTAACGCTCTCCAGTGAAGTCAATAAACAGACCAGCGTCTTTGCCCCGAACGTGCTGATTCTTGACCAGAACATGACGCCTTCTGCATTCTTCCCGAGCGAATACTTTACCTATCAGGAACCCGGCGTCATGAGCGCAGACCGCCTGGAAGGAGTAATGCGCCTGACGCCTGCGCTGGGTCAGCAGAAAATTTATGTGCTCGTCTTCACCACGGAAAAAGATTTGCAGCAAACCACCACGCTGCTTGATCCTGCGAAGGCCTATGCCAAAGGCGTAGGTAACGCCGTACCGGATATTCCGGACCCGATTGCCCGCCATACCACTGACGGCCTTGTGAAGCTGAAAGTGTCGACCAGCAGTGCGTCCAGCGTCCTGGTCGGCCCGCTGTTTGGCTCCTCCGGTACAGGCCCTGTCACTGTAGGTAATACCGCTGCGCCTGCCTATACCGCACCTGCTGCCACCGCAGCCGCACCGGTAGCGACCGCAGCGCCAGCCCCGGCGAAGAAAGCGGAGCCGGTACTGAACGACACCGAAGAATACTTCAACAACGCCATTAAGCAGGCGGTGAAGCGCGGCGATGTCGATAAAGCGCTGAAACTGCTTGATGAAGCCGAACGTTTAGGTTCAACCACTGCCCGTTCCACCTTTATCAGCAGTGTAAAAGGCAAGGGGTAACCGTTTCCCCGCAGTGCTGATTTGTTAGTCGTTTGGTGCGCCTGAGTGGGCGCACTTTTTTTCGTCTCCGCCTGGCTGTTGCACTCTTGTTGCGATCGTGATCGTTAAATAACGTTTGGCCCCCCTCAATCCGTGTTTCTGCGATACAATGCCATTACGTTATGTATCGGAGAGTCTGGCATGTCACACCCTGCGCTAACGCAACTGCGTGCGCTGCGCTATTTCGACCAAATACCTGCGCTTGATCCCCAGCAACTGGACTGGTTGCTGCTGGAAGATTCCATGACGAAACGTTTTGAGCAGCAGGGAAAAACGGTCACGGTGACCCTGATTCAGGAAGGGTTTGTCTCCGGCGATGAGATCGCCAACGAGCTGCCGCTGCTGCCGCACGAGCCACGTTACTGGCTGCGTGAAATTTTACTTTGTGCCGATGGCGAGCCGTGGCTTGCCGGGCGGACGGTGGTGCCCGAGTCCACCCTTTCCGGGCCAGAGCTGGCGCTGCAACGTCTGGGGAAAACGCCGCTGGGGCGTTACCTTTTCACCTCGTCTGAGCTTACCCGGGATTTTATTGAGATTGGTCGTGATGCCGAACTGTGGGGGCGTCGTTCCCGCCTTCGCCTGAGCGGTAAGCCGTTAATTCTGACGGAGCTTTTTTTACCGGCATCGCCGTTGTACTAAGAGGAAGAAAAAATGGAGTGGAGCCTGACGCAGAATAAGCTGTTGGCGTATCACCGCTTAATGCGTACCGATAAACCGATTGGCGCGTTGCTGCTGCTGTGGCCGACCCTATGGGCGCTGTGGGTTGCCACGCCGGGCGTGCCGCCGCTGTGGATCCTTGGCGTGTTCGTGGCTGGCGTCTGGCTGATGCGCGCGGCGGGCTGCGTGGTCAATGATTATGCCGACCGTAAATTCGACGGCCATGTAAAGCGTACTGCCGGTCGTCCGTTACCCAGCGGGCAGGTCACCGGGAAAGAAGCCCGCGTGCTGTTCATCATTCTGGTGCTACTCTCTTTCCTGCTGGTGTTAACCCTCAACACCATGACCATCCTGCTTTCCGTTGCGGCGCTGGCTCTGGCCTGGGTGTATCCGTTTATGAAGCGCTATACCCACCTGCCTCAGGTGGTGCTGGGGGCGGCGTTTGGCTGGTCGATTCCGATGGCGTTTGCGGCAGTTAGTGAGTCCTTACCGCTCAGCTGCTGGTTGATGTTCCTGGCGAACATACTTTGGGCGGTGGCGTACGACACGCAGTACGCGATGGTTGACCGCGATGACGACCTGAAAATTGGCATCAAATCCACCGCCATTCTGTTTGGCCGTCAGGACAAGCTGATTATCGGTATCCTGCAGGTCGCGGTACTGGCGCTGATGGTGGCGATCGGTCGCCTGAACGGGCTGAACTGGGAGTTTTACTGGTCCGTGCTGGTGGCGGGGCTGCTGTTTGCCTACCAGCAAAAGCTGATTGCGAAGCGCGAACGCGATGCCTGCTTCAAGGCGTTTATGAACAATAATTACGTCGGTCTGGTGCTGTTTTTAGGGCTGGCGATGAGCTACTTCATATAAAAAAAGCCGGGTGGCGGCTTCGCCTTACCCGGCCTACGATTTAGCAGGATATGTAGGCCCGGTAAGCGTCAGCGCCACCGGGCGTTTTTTTACCGGCGACGCAACAGCCGGAGCGCGTTCGCCGTCACCAGCACCGTCGCGCCGGTATCCGCCAGCACCGCCAGCCACAGCCCGGTCATGCCCAGCAGCGTGGTCACCAGGAAAATCCCCTTCAGCCCCAGCGCGATGCCGATGTTCTGACGGATATTGGCCCGCGTCGCGCGCGCAAGATCGATCATCTGCGCCAGCCCGGTCAGGCGGTTGTGGGTCAGCGCCGCGTCAGCCGTTTCCAGCGCCACGTCCGTCCCGCTGCCCATCGCAATACCGATGGTGGACGCTTTCATCGCCGGGGCATCGTTAATCCCGTCACCGACCATCGCCAGCGGCGCCTGAGCATTCAGTTCCGTCACCGCGCTGACCTTATCCGCCGGCAGCAATCCGGCTTTAAACGCCAGCCCCAGCTCACCGGCAATGGCTGCGGCCGCGCGCGGGTTATCGCCGGTGAGAATCACGCCCTGCACACCCAGCTGATGCAGCGCCGCCACGGCCTCTTTTGCGTCATCGCGCAGGGTGTCGCGCAGCGCCAGCATCCCTTTTGCGGTGCCGTCCTGCATAACGGTCACGACAGTTTGTCCGGTCTGTTCTAACGCCTCCACCTCTGGCGTAGAAGACTTGCCCGCCGCGACAATCAGTACCTTTTTACCGTCCACGGTGGCCTCAATCCCTGTCCCGACCAGCGCCCGCTGGGCGGTTGCCGGAGGGATGTTCAGCCCGCGCGACTGCGCTTCTCGCACAATCGCCTGCGCCAGCGGGTGAGTGGACCCCTGCTCAACGGCGGCGGCCAGGGTCAGCAGTTCATCTGCACTGATGTCCTGCGGATACACGCCGGTCACCTGCGGCTTGCCCACGGTCAGCGTACCGGTTTTATCGAAGGCGATATGCTGGACCTGGCTCAGCTGCTCCAGCGCCGCGCCGCCCTTAATCAACGCCCCGCGACGTGCCGCAGCCGCCAGCCCGGACGTAATGGCCGCCGGGGTGGAAATCACCAGCGCGCACGGACAGCCGATCAGCAATAGCGTCAGCCCTTTATAAATCCACCCCTCCCACGGCGCGCCAAAGAACAGCGGCGGAACGACGGTAACCAGCAGGGCAACCAGCATAATGGCGGGCGTGTAGATGCGGCTGAAGCGGTCGATAAAGCGTTCGACCGGCGCGCGGCGCTCTTCGGCCTCTTCAATCAGCTTCAGGATACGGTCGATGGCGCTGTCGCCCGGCTCGGAAAGCACGGTGAGCTGTACCAGACGGTCGACGCTGGTGGCACCCGCAGGCACTTTTTCACCCGCCTCACGTTCAACCGGAATGGATTCTCCGGTCAGGGCGCTTTCATCAAAGCTCGCGGTGGCGGTAAGCAGCGCACCGTCTGCAGGCAAGCGTCCGCCTGCCGCGACTTCAATCACGTCGCCCGGACGAAGGGTCGTGATGGCGACCGTTTCACGCGTGCCGTTTACCACGCGCGTGGCGGTTTCCGGCTTCAGCGCCATCAGCGCGCTGACCCCTTTACGCGCCCGGCTGGCTGCCCAGCCCTCAAGGCGTTCACCGATTAAGAACAGCAGCAGCACCATCGCCGCTTCTGCCGTCGCGCCAATAAACAGCGCGCCGATGGCCGCCACGCTCATCAGCGTTTCGATGGCAAACCAGCTGCCGCTTTTCATCAGGCGCAGCGCCTGACGGGCAATCGGGAACAGACCGACCAGCGTGGTGGCGATAAACGCCAGGTTGCCGAACGGATGGTTAATCTGTTCCAGCCCCCAGCTCAGGGCCATCATGATGATGAGGGTGATGAGCGGCAGGTTTTCCCACAGGGATGACGTTTTTTCCGCGGGCGCGGCTTCGCTACGCAGGCTGTAACCCGCCTTGCTTACCGCGGCTTCCACCTGTTTGCTGACGTCGTTTTCGGCGCTAACCAGCAGCTTTTCGGTGGCGAACAGCACCTGAACGTGGCTGACGCCCGGCACCTGTTTCACCGCATTTTCTACTTTACGGGCGCAGGCGGCGCAGTCCATGCCGTTAACGACCCAGCTGTAGCGGTTGCCGCTTTCGGGCAGCATTTCCGTTTGCGTTTCGCACGCGCCTTCGCAGCAGCAGTCGTCTTGCGGCGGAACCGGACTGAGCTTAAGCGCCGAGAATTGAGGAACTTTTTTGGGTGTTTCTGGAGTCGACATGGCAGTCTCCGGCAATGATAATTTTCTCATTAACCGCAGCATACACTCTGGAGTCGACTCCAGAGTCAAGCGTTATTTAGATATACAGCGAACGCACAATCAGGAAGTGCCCGGCAAAGTAACAGGCGGCGGCAATCGCGTTATCCGCCCGGAAACGGCGGCGATAGTGGCTGCCCAGCCACACGATATTCCCAATCAGCAGCAGCGCGGCGCCGAAGAATGCGGACATTGCCGGAGCGGTCGGACGGAAGAACCACAGTTCACCTGCCAGCCATACCATCACCAGGGTCATGGCGATAAACGTGCAGACCGGCAAACGCATCTCTTCCAGACGCGACCAGATCACCGCGATCAGCAGGGCGCCAATCACCAGCAGGACCAGCGGCAGCGGCCAGAAGAAAGAGAGCGTCATCTGGCTGGCGAAGTAGATGGTATACAGCAGGTGCGACAGGAAAAATGCCCCTACGGCATACAGCAGGCGCTGGCGGGGCAGCAGGGTCAGGGCGTCGCCAATCAGAGAGGCGCACAGCCCAGCGAGCACCAGATAGCTGACGGCGTTGAACATCGGCGCTTGCCAGGCCAGCAGCAACAGGAGCAACAGCGTGACGGGTTTAAACAGCCAGCGCTGCCAGGTGGGACCACGGTACGACGCATCGACATAAAGCCATGCGGAAAAACAGACAGCGATAAATGACCAAAGCATATTAACTCCCTGTATCTGTTAAGTCTGAATAATCAGTTTCTGATCCAGTGTAGTGACGCGGGCGGGCGTTTGGCAATGCCGGGGAAGGCAGGGTATCCTGAATTCCGCATAATCTGATGGGATTGTAGAATGAGCAAGATGCCGCTGTTTTTTATTATCGTGGTGGCGATTATCGTCATTGCCGCCTCGTTCCGCTTCGTGCAGCAGCGCCGCGAGAAGGCGGATAACGATGCCGCACCGCTGATGCAAAAGCGCGTAGTGGTGACGAACAAACGCGAAAAACCGCTCAATGACCGCCGCTCGCGCCAGCAGCAGGTGACGCCTGCGGGCACAACAATGCGCTATGAAGCGAGCTTTAAGCCGGAAACGGGTGGCCTGGAGATGACCTTCCGCCTGGAGGCGCAGCAGTACCACCAACTGACGGTGGGAGAGAAAGGAACGCTGAGCTACAAAGGGTCGCGATTCGAAGGGTTTGCACCGGAGCGGTAACGCCGGGCGGCACTGCGTTTGCCCGGCCTACAGGGTTTCGTAGGCCCGGTAAGCGAAGCGCCACCTTACTTCTTCACCTGCGCCTTAAACTTCTTCATCCACACCAGCAACTCAAACACGCCGAAAATAAACACGCGCAGCTGCTGCCAGCCCGTCATCTGCGGGCCGTCTTTCGGCAGACCGTTTTTTAGCATCACCATCTGCAGGGCGTGCATGAACGAGGTGAAAATCAGCGCCACGTTAACGAAAATATTCATCGGGCGCGGGAACGGGTGCACCAGGTTGAGCAGCAAAAATGCCCAGACGCCCAGCATCAGCAAGCGTCCCAGGTTAATCAGTACCGGCATCGGATCCTCCTTGTGCCTGACGGTGATACAGACGATAAGCAACCTGACCTGCGACTTTTTCACGGTGCAGATCCCAGTGGGCGGGAACCGGCGGTAAACCGTTTTCCACTTCGCTTTCCACGTAAATCAATGCGTCATCCGCCAGCCAGCCATTTTGCTCCAGCAGGGATAACGTCTCTTCCAGCAACCCCTTGCGGAACGGCGGGTCGACAAACACCACGGTATGCGGCGTGCCCTTTTGCGCGAGGAAGCTCAGCGTGTTGGTATTCACCACTTTGGCGTTGCTCGCCTTCAGCGTCGCCAGATTTTGCTGCAGCGTCTGCGCCACGCCGCGCTCCATCTCCAGCAGCGTAGCGCTGGCAGCATAGCGCGACAGCGCTTCCAGCCCGAGCGCACCGCTTCCGGCGAAGCAGTCCAGGCAGCGGGCGTCTACCATTGACGGGGCCAGCCAGTTAAACAGCGTCTCGCGCACGCGGTCGGTAGTGGGGCGTAAACCGGGGCTGTCCGGCACCGGTAATTTCCGGCCTCGCCACTGACCGCCGATAATACGAATTTGACCGGCCGGGGCGCGGTTGGGTTTCTTCATCTCAGGAAAGCTCTGTTAACAATTGGCCTGCGATTGCGGGCGGTGATGTCAATTAAGTAAAGTGTTAGACTATTTCATCATTTTTTTAGCTTCCATGTATATAGCGCCGCGAGGAGTGTAGTCGCAGATGGCAAAACAAAAAAAACGTGGCTTCTTTTCCTGGCTGGGCTTCGGTGAAAAAGAGCAAGAAACAGAACAGAAAACCGAAGAGCAACATGCCGTTGAAGAGCCGTCGCAGCCTGAAACGCCTGTAGAAACCGCCGCGGTTGTCGACGCGGAAGAGACGGCGCACAGCAAAGAAGAGGTTGAAACCTTTGCTGAAGAGGTGGTTGAGGTCACTGAACAGGTTCAGGAAAGCGAGAAGCCAGAGCCGGTTGTCGTAGAAGCCGCTATCGAAGCACCACAGGCTGCTATCGAACACGAAGAGCTTCCGCTGCCGGAAGAGGTCAAAGACGAAGCGGTGTCTGCCGAAGAGTGGCAGGCCGAAGCGGAAACCGTTGAAATTGTTGAGGCGGTGGATGAAGAGGCGGCGCTTGAGCCAGAGCTGACCGACGAAGAGCTGGAGGCTCAGGCGCTGGCGGCCGAGGCCGCTGAAGAAGCGGTTATCGTTGTGCCGGTAGAAGAGCAGGCCGAAGAAGAGACCGTTCAGGAGCAGGAAAAACCGACCAAAGAGGGTTTCTTCGCGCGTCTGAAACGCAGCCTGCTTAAAACCAAAGAAAACTTAGGTTCCGGATTTATCAGTCTGTTCCGCGGCAAGAAGATCGACGACGATCTGTTTGAAGAGCTGGAAGAGCAACTGCTGATTGCGGACGTGGGTGTCGAAACCACCCGTAAGATCATCACTAATCTGACCGAAGGGGCGAGCCGCAAACAGCTGCGTGACGCCGAAGCGCTGTACGGCCTGCTGAAAGACGAGATGGGTGAAATTCTCGCAAAAGTTGACGAACCGCTTAATATTGAAGGCAAAACGCCATTTGTTATTCTGATGGTCGGCGTGAACGGCGTGGGTAAAACCACCACCATCGGCAAGCTGGCGCGTCAGTTCGAGCAGCAGGGTAAATCGGTAATGCTGGCGGCGGGCGACACCTTCCGTGCGGCGGCGGTTGAGCAGCTGCAGGTCTGGGGCCAGCGCAACAACATTCCGGTGATTGCTCAGCATACCGGCGCGGATTCCGCGTCCGTGATCTTTGACGCCATCCAGGCAGCGAAGGCGCGTAACGTGGACGTGCTGATTGCCGATACCGCAGGGCGTTTGCAGAATAAATCGCACCTGATGGAAGAGCTGAAGAAAATCGTTCGCGTCATGAAGAAGCTGGACGAAGACGCACCGCATGAAATTATGCTGACCATTGATGCCAGCACCGGACAGAACGCCATCAGCCAGGCGAAGCTGTTCCATGAAGCGGTAGGACTGACGGGGATCACGCTGACCAAACTGGACGGCACCGCGAAAGGCGGGGTGATCTTCTCCGTGGCCGACCAGTTCGGCATTCCTATCCGTTACATCGGTGTGGGCGAGCGTATTGAGGATTTACGTCCGTTTAAGGCGGACGACTTTATTGAGGCATTATTTGCCCGAGAGGACTAACAATGATTCGCTTTGAACACGTCAGCAAGGCCTATCTCGGTGGGAGACAAGCGCTGCAGGGGGTCACATTCCACCTGCAGCCGGGCGAGATGGCATTCCTGACCGGCCATTCCGGCGCGGGGAAAAGTACCCTGCTCAAGCTTATCTGTGGGATCGAGCGGCCAAGCGCCGGGAAAATCTTTTTCGGCGGCCATGAGATCAGCCGCCTGAAAAACCGTGAAGTGCCGTTCCTGCGTCGTCAGATCGGCATGATTTTCCAGGATCACCACCTGCTGATGGATCGCACCGTTTTCGATAACGTGGCCATTCCGCTGATTATTGCCGGCGCCAGCTATGATGATATCCGCCGTCGCGTTTCCGCGGCGCTGGATAAGGTCGGGCTGCTGGACAAAGCGAAGAACTTCCCGATCCAGCTCTCCGGCGGTGAACAGCAGCGCGTGGGTATCGCCCGTGCGGTGGTGAACAAGCCTGCGGTGCTGCTGGCGGATGAACCGACCGGTAACCTGGACGATGCCCTGTCAGAAGGGATTTTGCGTCTGTTTGAGGAGTTTAACCGCGTGGGGGTTACCGTATTGATGGCGACGCACGACATTGGGCTGATTTCCCGTCGTTCGTACCGCATGCTGACCCTGAGCGACGGTCATTTGCACGGAGGCCACGGTGAATAAGCGTGATGCAATAAACCAGATTCGGCAGTTCGGGAACCGGTTTGACCGTTTCCGTAAGCCGCAGGGCGGGGGTGACGGCAATCGTAATGCGCCGAAGCGCCAGAAGGCCGCGCCAAAGCCAGCCTCCCGTAAAACCAACGTGTTTAACGAGCAGGTGCGCTACGCGTTCCACGGCGCGCTGCAGGACCTGAAAAGCAAACCGCTGGCGACGTTCCTGACGGTGATGGTGATCGCCATCTCCCTCACGCTGCCAAGCGTCTGCTATATGGTCTATAAAAACGTCAACCAGGCGGCGTCGCAGTATTATCCGTCTCCGCAGATCACGGTCTATCTGGATAAAGCGCTCGACGATAACGCGGCGGCGCAGGTGGTTGGGCAAATCCAGGCCGAGCAGGGCGTGGAGAAGGTCAATTATCTCTCACGTGAAGACGCGCTGGGCGAGTTCAGGAACTGGTCTGGCTTTGGAGGCGCGCTGGATATGCTCGAGGAGAACCCGCTGCCCGCCGTGGCGGTGGTGATCCCGAAGCTGGATTTCCAGGGGACAGATTCGCTTAACACCCTGCGCGATCGCATCACGCGCATTAAGGGCATTGATGAAGTGCGCATGGATGACAGCTGGTTTGCGCGTCTCTCTGCTCTGACCGGGCTGGTAGGCCGCGTCGCGGCGATGATTGGCGTGCTGATGGTGGCGGCGGTCTTCCTCGTCATCGGCAACAGCGTTCGCCTGAGCATCTTCGCCCGTCGCGACACCATCAACGTGCAGAAACTGATTGGTGCGACAGATGGCTTCATCCTCCGACCGTTCCTTTACGGTGGCGCACTGCTCGGTTTTTCCGGCGCATTTCTTTCACTGATATTGTCAGAAATTTTGGTGATGCGGCTTTCCTCTGCCGTGACTGAAGTGGCGCAGGTTTTCGGAACGAAGTTTGATATCAGTGGCTTAGGGTTCGATGAGTGCCTGTTGTTGCTGCTGGTGTGTTCGATGATTGGGTGGGTGGCAGCGTGGCTGGCAACCGTTCAACATTTACGTCACTTTACTCCCGACTAATAAAAGCGTGATATAATCTTTCCCTGCACCGAGATGTTCGCTCTGCAGGGAAAGCGTCCCTGTTGTCTCTTCCCCTGTTATCATCTCCATGTCACATTTTGTGCGTAATTTATTCACCGTTGCACCTGGAACTTGTGGATAAAATCACTGTCTGATAAAAGAGTGAATGCTAATCTCGTTGCTCAAACGCTTTGGCATGGTTGTTGCCTGACGGGGACAACCTGGACCAGAAGAAACACTGAGAGGAATGAATGACCAAAGAAATGCAAACTTTAGCTTTAGCCCCTGTTGGTAACCTGGAATCTTACATCCGGGCTGCGAACACCTGGCCGATGTTAACGGCCGAGGAAGAAAAGGAGCTTGCTGAAAAGCTGCATTACCAGGGCGATCTGGAAGCAGCGAAAAAGCTGATCCTGTCTCACCTGCGCTTTGTTGTTCACATTGCTCGTAATTATGCGGGCTATGGCCTGCCGCAGGCGGACTTGATTCAGGAAGGTAACATCGGCCTGATGAAGGCTGTGCGTCGCTTTAACCCGGAAGTGGGTGTGCGACTCGTCTCCTTCGCCGTACACTGGATCAAAGCAGAAATTCATGAATACGTGCTGCGCAACTGGCGTATCGTGAAAGTCGCCACGACAAAAGCGCAACGCAAACTGTTCTTCAACCTGCGTAAAACCAAGCAGCGTCTGGGCTGGTTCAATCAGGATGAAGTGGAAATGGTGGCGCGCGAGCTGGGCGTATCCAGCAAAGACGTGCGTGAGATGGAATCCCGTATGGCCGCGCAGGACATGACCTTTGATATGTCCTCCGACGACGACGCATCCGACAGCCAGCCAATGGCACCGGTTCTGTATCTGCAGGATAAAACCTCTAACTTTGCTGACGGCATCGAAGAGGACAACTGGGAAGATCAGGCCGCGAACAAGCTGAGCTATGCGATGGAAGGTCTCGACGAACGTAGCCAGGATATTATCCGCGCCCGCTGGCTGGACGAAGACAACAAGTCCACGCTGCAGGAGCTGGCCGACCGCTACGGCGTCTCTGCAGAACGTGTCCGTCAGCTTGAAAAGAACGCCATGAAAAAACTTCGCGCCGCTATCGAAGCGTAATTTCCGCGAAGTACACCGAGAACCCCTGGATGAGAGTCTGGGGGTTTTGTTTTTTTAGCGCCCGCTCTGGCGAATTCCCTCACCCTGGCAAACACTTACTGATGCGCTAAGCAGGCGACTTTCTCAGGGGGACAGGGTGAAAAACAACGAACTGAACGACCGGCGTTTACAGGCGACGCCGCGTGGCATCGGCGTGATGTGTAACTTCTATGCCGATAAAGCAGAAAACGCCACGGTGTGGGACGTCGAGGGCAATGAGTACATCGACTTCGCCGCCGGTATCGCGGTGCTGAATACCGGCCATCGCCATCCCAAAGTCATTTCCGCCATCGAAAAACAACTCCACGCCTTTACCCATACGGCGTACCAGATCGTGCCGTACG
The DNA here is from genome assembly GCF_040059225.1 of Enterobacter cloacae complex sp. Mu1197. Lineage (NCBI taxonomy): Bacteria > Pseudomonadati > Pseudomonadota > Gammaproteobacteria > Enterobacterales > Enterobacteriaceae > Enterobacter > Enterobacter cloacae complex sp. Mu1197. Next base: position 292,663 of record NZ_CP157375.1, read on the forward strand.
AAGGCTACGTGGCGCTTGCCGAGCGCATCAACGCACGCGTGCCCATTGACGGCCCGGCGAAAACGGCGTTCTTCTCGACGGGCGCAGAAGCGGTGGAAAACGCCGTAAAAATTGCCCGCGCCTCTACCAGACGTCCTGGCCTTATCACCTTCGGCGGCGCGTTCCACGGCCGCACCTTTATGACCATGGCGCTGACCGGCAAGGTTGCGCCGTACAAGCTCGGCTTTGGACCCTTCCCCGGCTCGGTGTATCACGCGCAGTATCCCAATGAACTGCACGGCGTCAGCACCGCTGAGGCGTTGAAAAGCCTGGAACGTATCTTTAAAGCGGATATTGCTCCTGACCAGGTCGCGGCGATCATTCTCGAACCGGTTCAGGGGGAGGGCGGCTTCAACATCGCTCCTGCTGATTTTATGCAGGCGCTGCGCGCCCTGTGCGATACCCACGGCATTTTGCTGATTGCCGACGAGGTGCAAAGCGGCTTCGCCCGCACCGGCAAGCTGTTCTCGATGGAACACCACTGCGTGAAACCGGATCTGATCACCATGGCGAAAAGCCTGGCGGGCGGGATGCCGCTCTCGGCGGTGTCGGGACGTGCAGAGGTGATGGATGCGCCCGCGCCGGGCGGGCTGGGTGGCACCTACGCAGGTAACCCGCTGGCGATTGCGGCGGCGCATGCCGTGCTGGACGTGATTGACGAAGAGGATCTCTGCACGCGATCGGCGCATCTTGGCCATCACCTGGTGGAAGTGCTGAACAAAGCGAAGGAACACTGCCCGTATATCGCGGATATTCGCGCCCAGGGGTCGATGGTGGCGGTGGAGTTTAACGACCCGCAAACGGGCGAGCCTTCGCCAGAATTTACCCGTCAGGTGCAGGAGCGTGCGTTGCAGGAAGGGCTGCTTCTTCTGAGCTGCGGCGTCTACGGCAACGTCATTCGTTTCCTGTATCCGCTGACGATTCCCGAAGTGCAGTTCCGTAAAGCGCTGGACATTATCTCCGCCTCGCTGACACGTTAAAGCCATATGCCCGGCGAAAATCCCTGCCGGGCCTATCATATATTCATTTCAAATTAGCTATTCCAAAATCATAAAAATCGGGTATGTTTTAGCAGAGTATGCTGAAAAAGCGCGAACAGCACACCTATAACTGACATAAAGCGCTGCACAACAACATCACAACAATCGTAATAACCATAATAATGGGGAATCTCAGGATGAACATGAAGGGTAAAGCGTTACTGGCAGGATGTATCGCGTTGGCATTCAGCACCATGGCGCAGGCAGACATTAAAGTGGCTGTGGTTGGCGCCATGTCCGGACCGGTAGCGCAGTACGGCGACCAGGAGTTTACTGGCGCAGAACAGGCGGTTGCAGACATTAATGCCAAAGGCGGTATTAAGGGCGAAAAACTGCAGATCGTAAAATATGATGATGCCTGTGACCCGAAACAAGCGGTCGCGGTCGCGAACAAAGTGGTGAACGACGGGATCAAATACGTTATCGGTCACCTGTGCTCTTCTTCTACTCAGCCCGCGTCTGACATCTACGAAGACGAAGGTATCCTGATGATCACCCCGGCTGCGACCGCACCGGAGCTGACCGCGCGCGGCTACAAGCTGACCCTGCGTACCACCGGTCTGGACTCTGACCAGGGCCCAACCGCGGCGAAATACATCGTTGAAAAAGTGAAGCCGAAGCGCATTGCCATCGTTCATGACAAGCAGCAGTACGGTGAAGGTCTGGCGCGTTCAGTGCAGGACAACCTCAAGAAAGCCAATGCCGACGTGGTGTTCTTCGACGGGATCACCGCCGGTGAGAAAGACTTCTCCACCCTGGTGGCGCGTCTGAAGAAAGAGAATATCGACTTCGTATACTACGGCGGCTACCACCCGGAAATGGGTCAGATCCTGCGCCAGGCGCGCGCAGCGGGTCTGAAAACCCAGTTCATGGGCCCGGAAGGGGTGGCGAACGTTTCTCTGTCTAACATCGCAGGTGAATCCGCTGAAGGCCTGCTGGTGACCAAACCGAAGAACTACGACCAGGTTCCTGCGAACAAACCTATCGTAGATGCCATCAAGGCGAAGAAACAGGATCCAAGCGGCGCGTTCGTCTGGACCACCTATGCGGCGCTGCAGTCTCTGCAGGCGGGCCTGAACCAGTCAGCCGATCCGGCTGAGATTGCCACCTGGCTGAAAGCGAACACGGTTGAGACCGTGATGGGGCCTCTTTCCTGGGACGCGAAGGGCGACCTGAAGGGCTTCGAGTTCGGCGTGTTTGACTGGCATGCCAATGGCACGGCGACAGACGCCAAATAATTTTCCCGTCGCCTTTCGCGCCGCAGGTGCGTTGGCTGCGTTATTCAACCCCGGTCACTTACTTATGTAAGCTCCCGGGGATTTCATAACTTGCCGCCTTCCTGCAACACGAAATGCTTGGGAAAATGCGGTAGAAATTGTAGGCCGGGTAAGGCGCAGCCGCCACCCGGCTTTCTTTTAGCGCTTCTCCCACCCGCTCTCCTGCGCCGTAAAGCCTAACGCCTGCATAAACGCCGCCATCACGTCGCGGTCTTCCACGCCCACGTCGGTCATCCACCAGGAGGTCACGCTCGGGTTTTCGCGGATCACTTCTTCAATTAAATACTGTCCCACGCCGCGACGACGGGTGACGTCACGTACGCGCAGCGAGTCCAGCGCCCCTTCTGTACCGCTCAGGGTGACGCGAACCGCTGCCAGCAGGCGCTCGTTAAAACGCGCGGCATAAATGCGGTGGGTCTCATCCACGCGTAGCGACGAAGGGGAATATTCCGGCCAGATCTTTCCCAGGTCGATATGATCCTGGTCGCTAAAGGTCACCAGACGCACGATAGTCAGTTTCATTAGCTACTTGTCCAAATCAAATTGAGTAGAGGCAGTGTACTCAATTTATTCACTCAGGGGCTTCCTCTTTTTATTCTCATTCGCCAGGTGATTAGTTTTTTGGCAACGCGTTGGGCAGTTTGAAAACACATGGATCGAAAAATACGCAGAATTTTAACCTGATGGGTAGTGATTTATTCGGCGCTTTGTACCGTTATTTTATGCTGCAAACTGCACTTTTAGTTGTTTATCTCTGACTGAATTCAGAATATTATCTTTGCTTAATCGCCTGAAAAATAGAGATTTTAGTCTGGTTTTTGACAAAAACCTGCGCTAAACCATTAAAGGCACTGGTAAAAATAGCGTTGTTCATTAAAAGTACAGAATGCTTTTTAACCATAATAAAACAAAATATAAACACGACATCACGAATGGGGATTCAGAGATGAAAAGGAACGCGAAGACGTTAATCGCGGGGATGGTCGCACTGTCGATCTCGCATGCCGCCATGGCGGAGGACATTAAAGTTGCGGTTGTGGGTGCGATGTCCGGCCCTGTTGCCCAGTGGGGTGACATGGAGTTCAACGGTGCGCGCCAGGCCATCAAAGACATCAACGCTAAGGGCGGCATCAAAGGCGACAAGCTGGTGGGCGTAGAATATGACGACGCCTGCGATCCGAAACAGGCCGTCGCGGTCGCTAACAAAATCGTCAACGATGGCATCCAGTATGTGATCGGCCACCTGTGCTCGTCGTCCACCCAGCCCGCGTCTGATATCTACGAAGACGAAGGCATTCTGATGATCACCCCCGGTGCGACCAACCCGGAACTGACCCAGCGCGGCTATCAGCACATCATGCGTACCGCCGGGCTGGACTCCTCTCAGGGGCCAACCGCCGCCAAATACATCCTTGAAACCGTCAAGCCGCAGCGTATCGCCATTATTCATGACAAGCAGCAGTACGGTGAAGGCCTGGCGCGCTCCGTTCAGGACGGCCTGAAAAAAGGCGGCGCAAACATCGTCTTCTTCGACGGGATTACCGCCGGTGAGAAAGACTTCTCCGCGCTGATCGCTCGTCTGCAAAAAGAGAATATCGACTTTGTTTACTACGGCGGCTACTACCCGGAGATGGGGCAGATGCTGCGTCAGGCGCGCGCCACCGGTCTGAAGACCCAGTTTATGGGGCCAGAGGGTGTGGGCAATGCCTCCCTGTCAAACATCGCCGGGGATTCTGCCGAAGGCATGCTGGTGACGATGCCAAAACGCTATGACCAGGATCCGGCCAACAAGGCTATCGTGGATGCGCTCAAGGCGCAGAAGAAAGATCCGAGTGGTCCGTACGTCTGGATCACCTACGCCGCCATGCAGTCTCTGGCCACCGCGCTGGATCGTACCGGCAGCAAAGAACCGCTGGATCTGGTGAAAGATTTAAAAGCACACGGGGCGAACACCGTGATTGGGCCGCTGAACTGGGATGAGAAAGGCGATCTGAAGGGATTTGAGTTTGGTGTCTTTAAGTGGCACGCCGACGGGTCATCCTCGGCCGCCAAATAATTATCCCACCGCCCGGACTGACGGGCGGGTATAAAAAGGTTTGCATATGTCCGAGCAGTTTCTCTATTTCCTGCAGCAGATGTTTAACGGCGTCACGCTGGGAAGCACCTACGCGCTGATTGCCATCGGCTATACGATGGTTTACGGCATTATCGGCATGATTAACTTCGCCCACGGCGAGGTCTACATGATCGGTAGCTATGTCTCCTTTATGATCATCGCCGCGCTGATGATGATGGGTATCGACAGCAGCTGGCTGCTGGTCGCCGCCGGGTTTGTCGGCGCGATTGTGATTGCCAGCGCCTACGGCTGGAGCATCGAGCGCGTGGCCTACCGGCCGGTGCGCAGCTCCAAACGCCTGATTGCGCTGATTTCCGCCATCGGGATGTCGATCTTCCTGCAAAACTACGTCAGCCTGACCGAAGGCTCGCGCGACGTGGCGCTGCCAAGCCTGTTTAACGGCCAGTGGATTGTGGGGGCCAGTGAAAACTTCGCGGCCTCTATCACTACCATGCAGCTGGTTATCTGGGTCGTGACCTTTATTGCAATGCTTGCCCTGACGCTGTTCATCCGCTACTCACGGATGGGACGCGCCTGCCGCGCCTGCGCTGAAGACCTGAAGATGGCGAGCCTGCTCGGCATCAACACCGACCGCGTGATTGCCCTGACCTTCGTGATTGGCGCCGCGATGGCGGCGGTAGCGGGCGTGCTGCTCGGTCAGTTCTACGGCGTAATCAACCCGTACATCGGCTTTATGGCCGGGATGAAAGCCTTTACCGCGGCGGTGCTGGGCGGTATCGGCAGTATTCCGGGCGCGATGATTGGCGGCCTGATCCTGGGCGTGGCGGAAGCGCTCTCCTCGGCGTATCTGAGCACGGAATATAAAGATGTGGTGTCGTTTGCCCTGCTGATTCTGGTTCTGCTGGTCATGCCTACCGGCATTCTGGGCCGTCCGGAGGTAGAGAAAGTATGAAACCGATGCATTTTGCAATGGCGCTGCTCTCTGCCGCCATGTTCTTCGTGCTGGCAGGCGTCTTTATGGGCGTCCAGTTAGGTCTGGACGGGACGAAGCTGGTGGTGGATACCGCCCCCGACATCCGCTGGCAGTGGGTATTTATCGGCACTGCCGTGGTGTTCCTGTTCCAACTGCTGCGTCCGCTGTTCCAGAAGTCGCTGAAAAACGTCTCCGGGCCGAAATTCGTTCTGCCGGCCATCGACGGGTCTACCGTTAAGCAGAAGCTGTTCCTCGTGGCGCTGCTGGTGGCCGCCGTGGCGTGGCCGTTTGTGGTCTCTCGTGGCACCGTGGATATCGCTACCCTGACCATGATCTACGTGATCCTCGGTCTCGGTCTGAACGTGGTGGTGGGGCTCTCTGGCCTGCTGGTACTGGGCTACGGCGGCTTCTACGCCATCGGCGCCTACACCTTCGCGCTGCTGAACCACTATTACGGGCTCGGCTTCTGGACCTGCCTGCCGCTGGCGGGGCTGGTCTCAGCCGCGGCAGGCTTCCTGCTCGGTTTCCCGGTATTGCGCCTGCGCGGTGACTACCTGGCGATTGTGACCTTAGGCTTTGGTGAAATCGTCCGTATCCTGCTGCTGAACAACACCGAAGTGACCGGCGGCCCGAACGGCATCAGCCAGATCCCGAAACCAACCTTCTTTGGCCTGGAGTTCAGCCGTGCCGCCCGCGAAGGCGGCTGGGACACCTTCAGTAACTTCTTCGGCGTGAAGTATGACCCGTCCGACCGCGTCATCTGGCTCTATCTGGTGGCGCTGCTGCTGGTGGTGATTACCCTGTTCGTGATTAACCGCCTGCTGCGCATGCCGCTGGGCCGCGCGTGGGAAGCGCTGCGCGAAGATGAGATTGCCTGCCGTTCCCTGGGCCTGAACCCGACCCGCATTAAGCTGACCGCGTTCACCATCAGCGCCGCGTTTGCCGGTTTCGCCGGGACGCTGTTTGCCGCGCGTCAGGGCTTCGTCAGCCCGGAATCGTTCACCTTTGCCGAATCCGCTTTTGTGCTGGCGATTGTGGTGCTCGGCGGGATGGGCTCGCAGTTTGCCGTTATCCTCGCGGCCATCCTGCTGGTGGTCTCGCGCGAGCTGATGCGCGACTTTAACGAATACAGCATGTTAATGCTGGGTGGTTTGATGGTGCTGATGATGATCTGGCGTCCGCAGGGCTTGCTGCCGATGACCCGTCCACAGCTGAAGCTGAAGAACGGGCAGGCGAAAGGAGAGCAGGCATGAGTCAGCCATTATTATCCGTTAACGGTCTGATGATGCGTTTTGGCGGCCTGCTGGCGGTCAACAATGTGTCACTGGATCTGCACAAGAAAGAGATTGTCTCCCTGATTGGCCCGAACGGCGCGGGGAAAACCACGGTATTTAACTGCCTGACCGGTTTTTACAAGCCGACGGGCGGCACCATCATGCTGCGCGACAAGCATCTTGAAGGGCTGCCTGGCCAGCAGATTGCCCGCATGGGCGTGGTGCGTACCTTCCAGCACGTGCGTCTGTTCCGCGAGATGACGGTGATTGAGAACCTGCTGGTCGCGCAGCATCAGCAGCTGAAAACCGGGCTGTTCTCCGGCCTGCTGAAAACCCCGGCCTTCCGCCGCGCGCAGGATGAAGCGCTTGACCGCGCGGCGACCTGGCTCGACCGCATTGGCCTGCTGCAGCACGCCAACCGTCAGGCGAGCAACCTGGCCTACGGCGACCAGCGTCGTCTGGAGATTGTGCGCTGCATGGTGACCCAGCCGGAGATCCTGATGCTCGACGAACCGGCGGCCGGCCTCAACCCGAAAGAGACCAAAGAGCTGGACGAGCTGATTGCCGAACTGCGCGATCACCACGACACCACCATTCTGCTGATTGAGCACGACATGAAGCTGGTAATGGGCATTTCCGACCGTATCTACGTGGTTAACCAGGGTACGCCGCTGGCAAACGGCACGCCGGAAGAGATCCGCAACAACCCGGACGTGATCCGCGCATACCTGGGTGAGGCATAAGATGGAAAAAGCGATGTTAACGTTCGACAAGGTCAACGCGCACTACGGCAAGATCCAGGCGCTGCACGACGTCAGCCTGCATATCAATCAGGGTGAAATCGTTACCCTGATTGGCGCCAACGGCGCGGGCAAAACCACGCTGCTCGGCACCCTGTGCGGCGACCCGCGCGCCACCAGCGGGCGGATTGTGTTCGATGGTAAAGACATTACCGACTGGCAGACGGCCAGAATCATGCGTGAGGCGGTGGCGATTGTCCCGGAAGGGCGTCGCGTCTTCTCGCGTATGACGGTGGAAGAGAACCTGGCGATGGGCGGTTTCTTCGCCCATCGCGATGAATACCAGACCCGCATCAAGTGGGTGTACGAACTCTTCCCGCGCCTGTGGGAGCGTCGCATTCAGCGTGCGGGCACCATGTCCGGCGGTGAACAGCAGATGCTGGCAATTGGCCGCGCGCTGATGAGCCAGCCGCGTCTCCTGCTGCTGGACGAGCCGTCGCTCGGTCTTGCGCCGATCATCATCCAGCAGATATTCGACACCATCGAGCAGCTGCGTAAAGAGGGGATGACCATCTTCCTCGTCGAGCAGAACGCCAACCAGGCGCTGAAGCTCGCTGACCGTGGCTACGTGCTGGAGAACGGCCGCGTGGTGCTGGAAGACACCGGCGATGCGCTGCTGGCGAACGAAGCGGTGCGGAGCGCGTATCTGGGCGGCTGAGTAGTCTGTATCGCCCGGTGGCGCTTACGCTTACCGGGCCTACGGTATCAAGTAGGCCGGGTAAGGCGAAGCCGCCACCCGGCTTTTTCACATAAACCCCCTTCACACAACCATCATCCCCCTGACCCTTTACTGTCACTTATCTGTAAACAAACAGTTATTTTTCTGTCATTCGAGCATGTCATGTTACCTCGCGAGCATAAAACGCGTGATATCGCGCATCCGGCACAATAAGAGAGATGACAATGACATCGTTACGACACACAGCTTTGGGTCTGGCACTGGGTCTGGCTTTTGCGACGAACGCAATGGCTGTGACGACCATTCCGTTCTGGCATTCCATGGAAGGGGAGTTGGGTAAAGAAGTTGACTCCCTGGCGCAGCGTTTCAACGACACCCATCCGGATTACAAAATTGTGCCGGTGTACAAAGGTAACTACGAGCAGAGCCTGAGCGCGGGCATCGCCGCCTTCCGTACCGGCAACGCGCCTGCACTGTTACAGGTTTATGAAGTGGGCACCGCCACCATGATGGCCTCCAAAGCTATCAAGCCGGTGTACGAAGTGTTCAAAGAGGCGGGTATCAACTTCGATGAATCCCAGTTTGTGCCGACCGTAGCGGGTTACTACACCGATTCCAAAACCGGGCATCTGCTGTCTCAGCCGTTTAACAGCTCCACGCCGGTGCTGTACTACAACAAAGACGCCTTCAGGAAAGCCGGTTTAGACCCGGAGCAGCCGCCAAAAACCTGGCAGGACCTGGCCGAATACACCGCGAAGCTGAAAGCGGCGGGGATGAAGTGCGGCTACGCCAGCGGCTGGCAGGGCTGGATCCAGATTGAAAACTTCAGCGCCTGGCACGGCCTGCCGGTGGCGACCAAAAACAACGGCTTCGACGGCACCGATGCGGTACTGGAGTTCAACAAGCCGGAGCAGGTGAAGCACATTGCGCTGCTGGAAGAACTCAACAAGAAGGGCGACTTCAGCTACTTCGGGCGTAAAGACGAATCCACCGAGAAGTTCTACAACGGCGACTGCGCCATTACCACCGCCTCGTCCGGCTCGCTGGCGGATATCCGCCACTACGCCAAATTCAACTACGGCGTGGGCATGATGCCGTATGACGCTGACGTGAAGGGCGCGCCGCAGAACGCTATCATCGGCGGGGCGAGCCTGTGGGTGATGCAGGGTAAAGACAAGGGCACCTATAAAGGCGTGGCCGAATTCCTCGACTTCCTGGCGAAGCCGGAAAACGCTGCCGAATGGCACCAGAAGACCGGCTACCTGCCGATCACCAAAGCCGCGTATGACCTGACCCGCGAGCAGGGCTTCTACAGCAAGAACCCGGGCGCGGACATCGCGACGCGTCAGATGCTGAACAAGCCACCGTTGCCGTTCACCAAAGGCCTGCGCCTGGGCAACATGCCGCAGATCCGCACCATCGTGGATGAAGAGCTGGAAAGCGTGTGGACCGGGAAGAAAACGCCACAGCAGGCGCTGGATTCCGCAGTAGAGCGCGGAAATCAGCTGCTGCGCCGCTTTGAGCAGTCGACGAAATCGTAATCCGTGATTCGCCCGGTGACGCGTAGCGATCCGGGCCTACGGGGATCGTGCGGGCTGATGCCCTCACCCCAACCCTCTCCCACGGGGAGAGGGAGAAATATTTGTAGGCCGGGTAAGGCGCAGCCGCCACCCGGCATTGCTCAGGAACCCAATCTCAATGTCATCATCCCGTCCGGTGTTCCGTTCCCGCTGGCTGCCGTACCTGTTGGTCGCGCCTCAGCTGGTCATCACCGTTATCTTCTTTATCTGGCCTGCGGGCGAAGCGCTGTGGTACTCGGTGCAAAGCGTCGATCCGTTTGGGCTCTCCAGCCAGTTTGTCGGGCTGGACAACTTTACCGCGCTGTTCCATGACAGCTACTACCTGGACGCCTTCTGGACGACGATGAAGTTCAGCGCGCTGGTCACCGTCAGCGGCCTTGTTGCCTCGCTGTTTTTTGCCGCGCTGGTGGACTACGTGGTGCGCGGAAGTCGTATTTATCAGACCCTGATGCTGCTGCCGTACGCCGTGGCACCCGCCGTCGCTGCCGTACTGTGGATTTTCCTGTTTAACCCCGGTCGCGGGCTGATCACCCATTTCCTGGCAGAGTTCGGCTACGACTGGAACCACGCCCAGAACAGCGGTCAGGCGATGTTCCTGGTGGTGTTCGCCTCGGTGTGGAAGCAGATCAGTTACAACTTCCTGTTCTTCTTTGCCGCGCTGCAGTCCATTCCCCGTTCGCTGGTGGAAGCCGCCGCGATTGACGGCGCAGGGCCGATTCGTCGCTTCTTCAGGCTGTCGCTGCCGCTGATCGCCCCAGTGAGCTTCTTCCTGCTGGTGGTTAACCTCGTGTACGCCTTCTTCGACACCTTCCCGGTGATCGATGCGGCCACCGCAGGCGGCCCGGTGCAGGCGACCACGACGCTTATCTACAAGATCTACCGCGAAGGCTTCGCCGGGCTGGATCTCTCCGCCTCCGCCGCGCAGTCGGTGGTGTTGATGTTCCTCGTCATCATCCTCACGGTGGTGCAGTTCCGCTATGTCGAAAGTAAGGTGCGCTACCAATGATTGAGAACCGTCGCGGGCTGACGATTTTCAGCCACACCATGCTGATTCTGGGGATTATCGTCATCCTCTTCCCGCTGTACGTGGCCTTTGTCGCCGCCACGCTGGACACCAAAGCGGTGTTCGACACGCCGATGACGCTGATCCCAGGCACACATCTGTTCGAGAACATGAAGACCATCTGGACCCAGGGCGTGGGCGCCAACAGCGCGCCGTTCTGGCTGATGATGCTCAACAGCTTCATCATGGCGTTCGGCATTACGGTCGGCAAAATTACGGTGTCGATGCTCTCGGCCTTCGCCATCGTCTGGTTCCGCTTTCCGCTGCGCAACCTGTTTTTCTGGATGATTTTTATCACCCTGATGTTGCCGGTGGAGGTGCGTATCTTCCCGACGGTGGAAGTGATCGCCAACCTGAAGATGCTCGACAGCTACGCGGGCTTGACCCTGCCGCTGATGGCCTCGGCGACCGCCACCTTCCTGTTCCGCCAGTTCTTTATGACCCTGCCGGACGAGCTGATTGAAGCGGCGCGCATTGATGGCGCCTCGCCGATGCGTTTCTTCCGCGACATCGTGCTGCCGCTGTCGAAAACCAACCTTGCGGCGCTGTTTGTGATCACCTTTATCTACGGCTGGAACCAGTATCTGTGGCCGCTGCTGATTATTCAGGACGTCAATCTCGGCACCGCCGTGGCGGGCATCAAAGGCATGATTGCCACCGGCGAAGGCACCACCCTCTGGAACCAGGTGATGGCGGCGATGCTGCTTACCCTTATCCCACCCGTAGTCATTGTTTTAGCCATGCAGCGCGCGTTTGTCCGCGGCCTGGTCGATAGCGAGAAATAAGATGGCAGGTTTAAAACTTCAGGCAGTAACCAAAAGCTGGGACGGCAAAACCCAGGTGATTCAGCCGCTCACGCTCGACGTGGTGGACGGGGAGTTTATCGTGATGGTCGGCCCATCCGGCTGTGGCAAATCCACCCTGCTGCGCATGGTGGCGGGGCTGGAGCGCGTGACCTCCGGGGATATCTGGATTGACCGCCAGCGCGTCACCGAGATGGAGCCGAAAGACAGAGGCATCGCGATGGTCTTCCAGAACTACGCTCTCTATCCGCACATGAGCGTGGAAGAGAACATGGCCTGGGGGCTGAAAATCCGCGGCATGGGCAAAGGCCATATCGAGGAGCGCGTGAAAGAAGCCGCCCGCATTCTGGAGCTGGACGGCCTGCTGAAGCGCCGCCCGCGAGAGCTCTCCGGCGGCCAGCGCCAGCGCGTAGCGATGGGGCGCGCCATCGTGCGCGACCCGGCGGTATTCCTGTTCGACGAGCCGCTCTCTAACCTCGACGCCAAGCTGCGCGTGCAGATGCGTCTTGAGCTGCAGCAATTGCACCGTCGTCTGAAAACCACATCGCTGTACGTTACCCACGATCAGGTCGAAGCCATGACGCTCGCCCAGCGCGTGATGGTGATGAACAAAGGCATCGCTGAGCAGATTGGCACCCCGGTGGAGGTGTACGAGAAACCGGCCACCCGCTTTGTGGCGAGCTTTATCGGCAGCCCGGCGATGAACCTGCTGGAAGGGCGTATCAGCAGCGCGGGCTCGCACTTTGAGCTGGAAAGCGGGATGGCATTGCCGATCAACTGGTACTATCGTGGCTACGCCGGGCGTAAGATGACGCTCGGTATCCGCCCGGAACATATCGGTTTAACCACTCAGGCGGAAGGCGGCGTGCCGCTGGTGATGGACACGCTGGAGATGTTGGGTGCAGATAACCTGGCGCACGGGCGCTGGGGCGAACAAAAAATGGTGGTGCGTCTGGCACATCAGGAGCGCCCTAAAGCAGGCAGCACGCTGTGGCTGCACCTGCCGGAAAATCATCTGCACCTGTTTGACGGTGAAACAGGACAACGAGTATGAGCAACTGGCCTTATCCCCATGTCGTCGCCCACCGGGGCGGCGGTAAGCTGGCGCCGGAAAACACGCTGGCGGCGATTGACGTTGGCGCGCGCTACGGCCACACGATGATCGAGTTCGACGCCAAGCTGTCGAAAGACGGCGAGATTTTCCTGCTGCATGACGATAACCTCGAACGCACCAGCAACGGCTGGGGCGTCGCGGGCGAGCTGCCGTGGCGCGATCTGCTGAAAGTCGACGCCGGAAGCTGGTACAGCGGCGAATTCAAAGGCGAACCGCTGCCGCTGTTGGCGGAAGTGGCCGATCGCTGTCGCCAGCATGGCATGATGGCCAATATCGAAATTAAACCGACCACCGGCACCGGGCCGCTGACGGGCAAAGTCATTGCCCTTGCCGCGCGTGAGCTGTGGGAGGGGATGACCGCACCGCTGCTGTCATCATTTGAAATCGATGCGCTGGAGGCCGCACAGGCCGCAGCGCCGGAACTGCCGCGCGGACTGCTGCTGGACGAGTGGCGCGAGGACTGGCGCGAGCTGACGACGCGCTTAGCGTGTGTCTCTATTCATCTTAATCACAAGCTGCTGGATGAGGCGCGGGTGAAGATGCTGAAAGACGCGGGCCTGCGTATTCTGGTTTACACCGTCAATAAACCCCAGCGTGCGGCCGAACTGCTGCGCTGGGGCGTGGACAGCATCTGTACCGATGCGATTGACCTGATCGGCCCGGACATTAGTTCTGCGGATTAAGCATACTGCCATTCGACTGCGGCGGCAGCATATGCTGCTGTCCGCTGCCTGACGAGGTCATCCCACCTAACATTCCGCCGTTTTTGTTCGGCAACGGCTGCTCGCGCACCTGCCCCTGCTGCACGCGCTGGGTGTTGGCGTTCATCTGATTTTGCAGGCTTTGCTGCTGCATCTGGGTCTGCGTTCTCAGTTGCTGATTCAGCATCCCTTTTTGCTGCTGTTGCTGGCTCATCATCTCGGTCTGCATACGCTGCTGGCTCGGGATGACATACCCCTGCTGGTTCGGGTTATTCATGGTGTTGAGTGGCTGTGCGAGCGCGGCAAAGGGGATCAGCGCCGTAAGAATCAATAAGCGTTTCATTGTCATTTCCTCCTTTTGAGGTCTCTCTTAAGTTTACCCTGATTTCACCATGACGATGATTTTTTAGGAGTTGTGAACCAGGCTTAAGCGGGGAATATGGATCCCTTCACCTGGAGAACAATAATGATGAAACCAACGTTTTTGCGCTGGGTCGCCCTCGCCGCGCTGATGGCAGGCGGTACATTTAGCGTGGCGGCCAACCCGCCCGCGGCGCCTCCGGTCTCTTACGGCGTGGAGGAAGATGTTTTTCATCCCGTGCGGGCAACCCACGGCATGGTGGCATCCGTGGATGCGCTGGCGACCCGCGTGGGCGTCGATATTCTCAGGCAGGGCGGTAACGCGGTGGATGCGGCGGTCGCCGTCGGCTATGCGCTGGCGGTGACGCACCCGCAGGCGGGGAACCTGGGCGGCGGTGGCTTTATGATGCTGCGCACCAAAGACGGGAAAACCACCGCCATCGACTTCCGTGAAATGGCACCTTCTCAGGCGTCACGGGACATGTTCCTTGATGACCAGGGGAACCCGGACAGTAAAAAATCCCTGACCTCGCATCTCGCGTCCGGCACGCCGGGTACCGTTGCGGGCTTCTCGCTGGCGCTGGAAAAATACGGCACGATGCCGCTGAATAAGGTGGTACAGCCTGCTATCAAGCTGGCGCGGGAGGGCTTTGTGGTGAATGACGCGCTGGCAGGCGACCTCAAAACCTACGGCAGCGAAGTGATTCCGAATCACGAAAACAGCAAGGCCATCTTCTGGAAAGACGGTGAACCGCTGAAGAAGGGCGATAAGCTGGTGCAGAAGAACCTCGCTAAAAGCCTGGAGTTGATTGCGGAGCACGGTCCTGACGCCTTCTACAAAGGGGCGATTGCTGACCAGATTGCACAAGAGATGCAGAAGAACGGCGGGCTCATCACCAAAGCGGATCTGGCGGACTACAAGGCGGTAGAGCGCGAGCCGATTAGCGGCACCTACCGCGGCTATGAGGTCTTCTCCATGCCGCCGCCGTCTTCCGGAGGCATTCACATCGTGCAGATCCTCAACATTCTTGAAAACTTCGATATGCACAAGTTCGGCTTCGGCAGCGCGGATGCCATGCAGGTGATGGCGGAAGCGGAAAAACGCGCCTACGCCGACCGCTCGGAATATCTCGGCGATCCGGACTTCGTGAAGGTGCCGTGGCAGGCGCTGACCAACAAGGCGTATGCCAAATCTATTGCCGATCAGATCGACATCAACAAGGCCAAGCCGTCGAGCGAGATCCGCCCCGGCAAGCTGGCGCCGTATGAAAGCAACCAGACCACCCACTTCTCGGTGGTGGATAAAGACGGTAACGCGGTGGCGGTGACCTATACGCTCAACACGACCTTCGGCACCGGGATTGTGGCGGGTAACAGCGGCATTCTGCTGAATAACGAGATGGATGACTTCTCTGCCAAGCCGGGCGTGCCGAACGTCTACGGGCTGGTCGGCGGCGATGCGAACGCGGTAGGGCCGAAGAAACGCCCGCTGTCGTCCATGTCGCCCACCATCGTGGTGAAAGAGGGCAAAACCTGGCTGGTAACCGGTAGCCCGGGCGGCAGCCGGATTATCACCACCGTATTGCAGATGGTGGTGAACAGCATCGACTTTGGGATGAACGTCGCCGAAGCCACCAACGCCCCGCGTTTCCACCACCAGTGGTTGCCGGACGAGCTGCGCGTCGAAAAGGGCTTTAGCCCGGACACCATTAAACTGCTTGAGCAGCGTGGGCAGAAGGTGGCGGTGAAAGAGGCGATGGGCAGCACCCAGAGCATTATGGTGGGGCCGGACGGGGCGCTGTTTGGCGCATCAGATCCGCGTTCGGTGGATGATTTGACGGCGGGGTATTGATGTATTGCCCGGTGGCGCTGCGCTTACCGGGCCTACAACTGCACGAACGTAGGCCGGGTAAGGCGAAGCCGCCACCCGGCAAATCACTACTTCTTCATTCTCGCCATAAAATACGCGTCCACATATTCGCCGTTGCGCAGGGCATAGCGCTTGCCGGTGCCTTCAATTTCGAACCCGTATTTTTTGTACACCGCAATCGCCGGCTCGTTATCGACAAACACCGTCAGCTCAATGCGGTCAACGCGCAGCCAGTTATCGCACATATCAATCATGGTGCGCATCAGCGCGCTGGCAACGCCCCGGTTTTGCCACTGCGCGCCGACACAAATCCCAAAATCAGCCACATGGCTTCGGCGTGGGCGTTGCGCGACGGCGATGCACAGATGCCCGGCGACATGACCGTCTATACAGGCGACCAGTTGCTTAATGCCGGGCTGGTCGGTGAGTCGTTCTTGCCACATTTGCTCAGATGGATGAGGAACCTGTAGTGTGTTGTAGTACACCTCCGGTTGGGCGTGGATCTGACGAATGGCGTCATAATCTTTCGGTTCCGCATGGCGTATCACTATCTCACTCATTCCTTGTTCCTCAGTCAGTTAAAAGTCCCTTCCAACATCAATGACTTTAAAATTTGAGTCAACCGCTATTTTTTGCAAAAAGTATTGGACAAGTGCGAATGAGAATGATTATTATTGCTCTGCATTCAGGAAGACCCCTACGGGAACCTGAAAGCACGACATTGCTCACATTGCTTCCAGTATTACTTTAGCCAGCTTTTAGCTGGCTTTTTTTTTGTTATGGTTAGACTCAGTAACCTTCCAAAAGGACTGAGCTATGACACTACATTGCGCATTTATTGGATTTGGTAAAAGTACGACCCGCTATCACCTGCCGTATGTTCTTAACCGCAAAGACAGCTGGCATGTGGCCCATATCTACCGCCGCCGCGCGAAGCCGGAAGAGCAATCTCCGCAGTATTCCCACATCCACTTCACCAGCGATCTCGATGAGGTGCTTAACGACCCGCAGGTGAAGCTGGTGGTTGTCTGCACCCACGCCGACAGCCATTTTGACTATGCCAAACGCGCGCTCAATGCGGGTAAAAACGTGCTGGTAGAAAAGCCGTTCACCCCGACTATTGCCGAAGCGAAAGAGCTGTTTGCGCTGGCGAAAAGCAAAGGCCTGACCGTCACGCCGTATCAGAACCGTCGCTTTGACAGCTGCTTCCTGACGGCGAAAAAAGCGATTGAAAGCGGTAAGCTCGGCAACATCGTGGAAATCGAAAGTCACTTCGATTACTACCGTCCGGTGGCGGAAACGCAACCCGGACTGCCGCAGGATGGTTCGTTCTATGGTCTGGGCGTGCACACCATGGACCAGATCATCTCCCTGTTTGGCCGCCCGGACCACGTGGCGTATGACATTCGCAGCCTGCGCAATAAAGCCAACCCGGACGATACCTTCGAAGCCCAGCTGTTCTACGGCGACCTGAAGGCCATCGTCAAAACCAGCCATCTGGTGAAAATCGACTACCCGAAATTTATCGTTCACGGCACTAAAGGTTCGTTTATCAAATACGGTATCGACCAGCAGGAGACCAGCCTGAAGGCCAATATCATGCCGGGTGAGCCAGGCTTTGCCGCGGACGATTCCGTGGGCGTGCTGGAGTATGTGAACGACGAGGGCGTGACGGTCAAAGAAACGCTGAAGCCGGAAACCGGCGACTATGGCCGCGTCTATGATGCGCTGTTTGAGACCCTCACAAACGGCACGGCGAATTACGTCAAGGAATCTGACGTTCTGACCAACCTCGAAATCCTTGAACGGGCCTTCGAACAGGCTTCTCCTGCCACGATAACCCTCGCAAAATAAGCAAAAACGGCTCCTCTGCACTTGTTCACAATTTTTGAACAGAGGAGTCAATTTTCACCCTCTATGATCCCAGGCCGTTTGCGTCCACACTTACTCCATCGAAACGAACTGAGGGTGAAAACAATGATCTACTTACGCAAAGCAAACGAACGTGGTCACGCGAATCATGGCTGGCTGGACTCATGGCATTCATTCTCGTTTGCCGACTACTACGACCCGAACTTCATGGGCTTCTCCGCACTGCGCGTGATTAACGACGACGTGATTGATGCAGGCCAGGGCTTTGGTACCCACCCGCACAAAGACATGGAAATCCTGACCTATGTGCTGGAAGGGGCGGTTGAGCACCAGGACAGCATGGGCAACAAAGAGCAGGTTCCGGCGGGCGAGTTCCAGATTATGAGCGCGGGTACCGGGGTGCGTCACTCTGAGTACAACCCAAGCAAAACGGAAAAACTGCACCTGTATCAAATCTGGATCATTCCAGAAGAGACCGGCATCACGCCGCGCTACGAGCAGCGCCGCTTCGACGCGAAACAGGGTAAACAGCTGGTGCTCTCCCCGGATGCGCGTGAAGGCTCCCTGAAAGTGCATCAGGATATGGAGCTGTACCGCTGGGCGCTGGCGAAAGATGAACAGTCCGTGCATCAGATTGCCGCTAACCGCCGCGTCTGGATCCAGGTGGTGAAAGGCGACGTGTCCATCAACGGGACCAAAGCGACAACCGCCGATGGTCTGGCCATCTGGGACGAGCAGGCGATCTCCGTGCATGCCGACAGCGAAAGCGAAATTCTGCTGTTTGACCTGCCGCCGGTGTAATAAAACATAAATAAATCCCCATCCTTCCCTTTGACAGGGGAAGGATGGGCTTTGTCCGTGGTAAACTGAGCAAATCTCTCACTTCAAGATTTCTCAGGACGATGAAAAAGAAACGCCCCGTACTTCAGGATGTCGCCGATCGCGTCGGTGTGACCAAAATGACGGTCAGCCGTTTTTTACGTAACCCGGAACAGGTTTCCGTGGCGTTACGTGGCAAGATTGCCGCTGCCCTTGATGAACTGGGTTATATCCCTAACCGCGCGCCCGATATTCTCTCCAATGCGACCAGCCGCGCGGTGGGCGTTCTGCTTCCTTCTTTGACCAACCAGGTTTTCGCCGAAGTATTACGTGGAATCGAAAGCGTTACCGATGCGTTTGGCTACCAGACCATGCTCGCCCACTACGGGTACAAGCCGGAACTCGAAGAGGAACGTCTTGAATCGATGCTTTCCTGGAACATTGACGGCCTGATTTTAACCGAACGAACCCACACTGCCCGCACGCTCAAAATGATTGAAGTGGCCGGTATCCCAGTCGTGGAGCTGATGGACAGTCAGTCGCCATGCCTCGACATCGCCGTGGGGTTTGATAACTTCGAAGCGGCGCGTCAGATGACGGCGGCCATCATCGCCCGTGGGCATCGTCATATCGCCTATCTGGGTGCGCGTCTTGATGAACGTACTATCATCAAACAGAAGGGATACGAGCAGGCGATGCTCGACGCGAACTTAACCCCGTACAGCGTGATGGTGGAGCAGTCCTCTTCATATACGTCGGGTATTGAGCTGATGCGTCAGGCACGACGCGAGTATCCGCAACTGGACGGTATTTTCTGTACCAACGATGACCTTGCGGTCGGCGCAGCATTTGAGTGTCAGCGTCTGGGGCTGAAGATCCCTGATGATATGGCGATCGCCGGTTTCCACGGCCACGATATTGGCCAGGTGATGGAGCCGCGTCTGGCGAGCGTCCTGACGCCGCGTGAACGTATGGGCCGTATTGGCGCAGAACGCCTGCTGGCGCGCATTCGTGGCGAGACGGTGACCCCGAAAATGTTAGATTTAGGTTTCACCTTGTCACCGGGTGGATCTATTTGAACTGACAAATTTGAAGTAGCTCACACTTATTCACTTCGCGCACGTTTGGATATTGCTTCTCTTTTGCCCCAGCAGGACAATGTTACCGATAACTGTTACCCGTAACAATTGACTGAGGGACACCCTTTGAGCACGACTAATCACGATCACCACGTCTACGTCCTGATGGGCGTTTCCGGTAGCGGGAAATCAGCCGTGGCCAGCGAAGTGGCGCATCAACTCCAGGCTGCGTTTCTTGATGGCGACTTCCTCCATCCGCGCAGCAACATCATGAAAATGGCCTCCGGCGAGCCGCTGAACGATGACGACCGCAAACCGTGGTTGCAGGCGCTGAATGACGCCGCGTTCGCGATGCAGCGCACCAACAAAGTCTCCCTGATCGTCTGCTCCGCGCTGAAAAAAACCTATCGCGACCTGCTGCGCGACGGCAACCCAAACCTCTCTTTCATCTACCTGAAAGGGGATTTCGAGGTGATTGAAAGCCGCCTGAAGGCGCGTAAAGGTCACTTCTTCAAAACCCAGATGCTGGTAACGCAGTTCGAAGCGCTGCAGGAGCCGGGTGAAGACGAGAAAGACGTCTTAGTGGTTGATATCGATCAGTCACTGGAGGGTGTTGTTGCCAGCACCATCGAGGTCATTAATAAAAGGCAGTAAGTTTTGAGTACATTAACGCTAGTTTTGACAGCAGTGGGTTCGGTATTGCTGCTGCTGTTTTTAGTGATGAAGGCGCGTATGCACGCCTTTGTTGCTTTGATGGTGGTTTCTATTGGTGCAGGTCTCTTTTCCGGTATGCCGCTCGACAAGATCGCCGCGACGATGGAAAAAGGGATGGGCGGTACGCTGGGCTTCCTGGCGATTGTGGTCGCGCTGGGCGCGATGTTTGGCAAGATTTTGCACGAGACGGGTGCGGTCGACCAGATTGCCGTCAAGATGCTGAAATCCTTCGGCCACAGCCGTGCGCATTACGCGATTGGTCTGGCCGGTCTGATTTGCGCGCTGCCGCTGTTCTTCGAAGTGGCCGTTGTGCTGCTGATAAGCGTCGCATTCTCTATGGCGCGCCATACCGGTACTAACCTCGTGAAGCTGGTCATTCCGCTGTTTGCGGGCGTGGCGGCGGCTGCGGCGTTTCTGCTGCCGGGACCCGCCCCGATGCTGCTGGCATCCCAGATGCACGCCGACTTTGGCTGGATGATTCTGATTGGCCTGTGCGCGGCAATCCCGGGGATGATTATCGCCGGCCCGCTGTGGGGCAACTTCATCAGCCGTTACGTTGAGCTGCACATTCCGGATGACATCACCGAGCCGCACCTGGGGGAGGGCAAAATGCCATCCTTCGGCTTCAGCCTGTCGCTGATCCTGCTGCCGCTGGTGCTGGTGGGTCTGAAAACCATCGCCGCGCGCTTTGTGCCGGTGGGGTCCACTGCCTACGAGTGGTTTGAGTTCATCGGTCACCCGTTCACGGCAATTCTGGTGGCGTGCCTGGTGGCGATTTACGGCCTGGCGATGCGTCAGGGGATGCCAAAAGACCGGGTGATGGAGATCTGCGGTGCGGCGCTGCAGCCTGCGGGGATTATCCTGCTGGTGATCGGTGCAGGCGGCGTGTTCAAGCAGGTGCTGGTGGATTCCGGCGTGGGCCCGGCTCTGGGCGAAGCGCTGACCGGGATGGGCTTGCCGATTGCGGTCACCTGCTTTGTGCTGGCTGCGGCGGTACGTATCATCCAGGGTTCTGCTACCGTGGCGTGTTTAACCGCCGTGGGTCTGGTGATGCCGGTGATTGAACAGCTGAACTACTCCGGTGCCCAGATGGCCGCGCTTTCTATTTGTATCGCGGGTGGTTCGATTGTGGTCTCTCACGTTAACGACGCCGGCTTCTGGCTGTTCGGTAAGTTTACCGGCGCCACCGAAGCGCAAACCCTGAAAACCTGGACGCTGATGGAAACCATTCTCGGCACGACGGGTGCAATTGTCGGGATGATTGCCTTTACGCTGCTCAGCTAAATGCGGTGATTTAACAAGGCTAAAAATAAGGCCCGGTAGCGTCAGCGCTTACCGGGCCTTTTTATTATCCATGGCGTCAGGCCGGGCCATAACCCGGCATTGTGTTATTCGCCCTGCGTGGCGCTCTCAATCGTCAAGCGCACGTCCGAGGTAATCAGCTCTGCCAGCATCTGGTATACCTTCAGCGTCTCTTCCGGCTCGGCATCACCCGTATCGCTGATGAAGCCTTCATCACGAAGCGTCAACACCAGGGAACTGAAGACCGCTTTGTCGAAGAATTCAGGGGCGTTAATGCCGTGCAGAACGGACAGGCGCTGGGCCAGCGTCCGGCTCTCTTTCTCCAGCGTACCGCGGTTGATAGACGGATTCGCGCTCAGCAGCCAGAATGTAATGGCGTAGCGCTGCAGCGTTTCGCGCGCACCGGCCGCCAGCAGCTGCAGGGTGCGGGAGCGTGACGGATTGATGTGCAGCTCGTCGTTGTTCAGGGTAATCAGCCCCTGGCGACGCATCTCTTCCGTCATCTTATCCAGTTCTGTCGCCAGCTCATCCTTACTCCAGCGCAGGAACAGCTCCGCTTTCAGCATCGGATAGATGGTCTCAAGATGGCGCAATAGCTCCTGACGGGAGATATGACGATGCTGGGTAATAATGGCGGCCATGAGCGACGGCAGCATCAGCATATGCGTGATGTTGTTGCGGTAGTAGGTCATCAGCACAGCCTGCTCGCGCGGCAGAATGATGATGTCGCCGATCGTGTCCTTCTCCACTTCAAACTTGTTCATCTGCAACGCGTGATCGATAAGTTCACTGGCGGTTGCAGAAGGCACGGTCGAGTCAACCGAATACGGCACGTTACGCATCATATCCAGATAGCAATCCAGCTGCTCCGTGAGCTGTTCACGGGTCAGCGAGCGCTGACGTGAAGCCAGAAGTGCCGTACAGCACAGGTTCATGGCGTTAGCCGCACCGGCGTTGTTAATGCGCACCATCAGCTCGGATGCGATGCCGTTAACCGTTGGCGTCAGCCAGGCCGGACGCACCGCTTCGATAGGATCGATGGACTCGCGCCACTCCGGAACGTGATGGTTCAGGTACGTCATCAGCGGCATCGGCTCACCAAAGTTCACGTAGCCCTGACCGAGATTGCGCAGCTTGCTCAAGCCGCGCAGCATCTGCGGCAGGCTCTCTTTCTCTTTGGTCGCACCACGCAGCTCTTTCGCGTACGTGCCCACTTCCATCACGTGCTCGTAGCCGATGTAGATAGGCACCAGCGTGATCGGACGAGTACCTCCGCGCAGCATCGCCTGGATGGTCATCGACAGCGTGCCGGTCTTCGGATCGAGCAGACGTCCGGTACGGGAACGACCGCCCTCCACGAAGTACTCCACGGAATAGCCGCGGCTGAACAGCTCGCCCAGATACTCGCGGAACACGGTGGAGTAGAGCTTGTTGCCCTTGAAGGTACGACGAATAAAGAACGCGCCCAGGCGGCGGAAAATCGGACCTGCTGGCCAGAAGTTCAGGTTGATACCGGCTGCGATGTGCGGTGGTACCAGCCCCTGATGATAGAGCACGTAGGAAAGGAGCAGGTAGTCCATGTGGCTGCGGTGGCAGGGGACATAGACAATCTCATGGCCATCATGCGCCAGCTGACGCACGCGCTCGGCGTTATGGACGTTAATGCCCTGATAGAGGCGGTTCCACGTAAAGCCGAGAATACGGTCAGAAAGGCGAATCATCTCGTAAGAGAAGTTCGCTGCAATCTCTTCCATCAGCGCAATGGCGTTCTGCTGGGCTTTCTCATGCGAAATTTTCTTGCTGCGCGCTTCATCTTCAACGGCGCGGGCAATCGCTTTGGAGGCCAACAGCTTGTTGAACAGATCCTGACGAGCCGGGAGGCGTGGTCCTACGGCAGCCAGGCGCTGACGGGCGAAGTGCATACGCGCCACGCGCGCCAGTTTTTGCGCGATGATCTTGTCGGTGCCGTGCTCGTCCGCCATGCGACGCAGCGAAACGGAAGGGGAGAAACGCACAAAGCTGTCGCGTCCCAGCCAGGAGACCGCGAAGAACTTCTGGATGCCGTTAAGCATGCGCAGCGGCGGATTCTCTTCGCCTTTTTCACGGCCCGGACGACGACCAAACATCACCGATACCGGCACCATCTGCACATCCAGATCGGGATTGCTGCGGTGCAGGTCGAGATAGTCATGGAACAGCTTGATGGACTCTTCTTTTGGCGTGTAATAGGTAAACACGCGCGGTCCACCGTGAATGAACACGTAGCGCGGCAGCAGCGTACCGTCAACTTCCAGCGGTTCAAGCGGGTCAGGTAAGTCATGCGCCAGACACTGGGCGCGAAGCGTCAGTAAGTCAGCCTTCGAGTTATAAGGCAAAACGTACATAATGGGGCGTGACGTATCGAGCCCCAATTCCAGCGCGGGTTCTGCTGGGATAGACTTGCTTTTTACCAGGATGCTTAATGGTAAATTAAGTAATTTGTAGTAAATTCGTGGCCAGCCGGACATAAACGATGTAAAGCCTCTGGTTAATAATGCAATTGCGGCGCAAGGATAACAGAAAGCGCGCAAAATTTCTGTTGTTACCCGTCATACTTCAGGCTGTAGCGAAACGCGCTACGGCTCCTGTTACTGACGCTCTTTTTTAAAAAAGGTTCTTTTAATGGCCAATAATACCACTGGGTTAACACGTATCATCAAAGCCGCCGGCTATTCATGGAAAGGTTTCCGTGCCGCATGGGTCAACGAAGCCGCCTTTCGCCAGGAGGGCGTCGCCGCTATCATCGCGGTGATCGTCGCCTGTTTCCTTGATGTTGATGCGATTACCCGCGTACTGCTTATCGGTTCCGTTCTTCTGGTGATGATAGTGGAAATTCTTAATAGCGCTATTGAGGCCGTTGTGGATCGCATTGGTGCCGATTTCCATGAGCTTTCTGGCCGTGCAAAAGACATGGGTTCTGCTGCCGTGTTGCTGGCGATTATCACTGCCGTTATCACCTGGGTCACGCTGCTTTGGTCACATTTCCGATGAGCCTCGAGGAATAATTAAGTCCCTGGTTTTTTGTGCAGTTTTTGGTTCCAAAATCGCCTTTGACTGTATATACTCACAGCATAACTGTATATACACCCAGGGGGCGGAATGAAAGCGTTAACGACCAGGCAGCAAGAGGTGTTTGATCTCATCCGGGATCATATCGGCCAGACGGGTATGCCACCCACGCGTGCGGAAATCGCGCAGCGTCTGGGTTTCCGTTCTCCAAATGCTGCCGAAGAACACCTGAAAGCGCTGGCGCGTAAGGGCGTGATTGAGATTGTCTCGGGCGCGTCACGGGGTATCCGCCTGCTGGTGGAAGAAGAGACGGGCATTCCGCTGATAGGGCGTGTTGCTGCCGGTGAGCCTTTACTGGCTCAGCAGCATATTGAAGGCCATTACCAGGTCGATCCTGGCATGTTCAAACCGAGCGCTGACTTCCTGCTGCGCGTCAGCGGCATGTCGATGAAAGACATCGGTATTCTTGATGGCGATCTGCTTGCGGTGCATAAAACACAGGATGTGCGAAACGGCCAGGTGGTGGTGGCGCGCATTGATGACGAAGTGACCGTTAAACGTCTGAAAAAACAGGGTAACAGCGTACAGTTGCTGCCTGAAAACAGCGAGTTTTCACCCATTGTGGTCGATCTCCGCGAACAGAGCTTCTCTATTGAAGGTCTGGCGGTAGGCGTGATTCGCAACGGTGAATGGCTGTAACCTCTTCCTGACAGGCTATGGCACCGCTATAGCCTGATTCATTCCCCACTCCCGGTATCTTTCATGTCACTGCTGACGGCATCCGATAAGGCATTGTGGCGTCTTGCTCTGCCGATGATTTTCTCCAATATTACCGTGCCCTTGCTGGGGCTGGTCGATACTGCCGTTATAGGCCATCTTGATTCACCGGTTTATCTTGGCGGCGTGGCGATTGGCGCGACGGCAACCAGCTTCCTGTTTATGCTGCTGCTCTTTTTGCGCATGAGCACCACCGGTCTTACCGCACAGGCTTATGGCGCGAAAGATCCGCTGCGTCTGGCGCGCGCGCTGGTGCAGCCGCTGATCCTCGCGCTTGGCGCGGGTGCGTTCATCGTTTTATTGCGGGCACCCCTGATCGATCTTGCGCTTCATATTGTTGGCGGCAGCGAGGCGGTATTAGAGCAGGCGCGACGTTTCCTTGAAATCCGCTGGCTCAGCGCACCCGCGTCGCTGGCTAACCTGGTTCTGCTGGGGTGGCTACTGGGCGTGCAGTACGCCCGTGCGCCCGTGATTTTGCTGGTGGTGGGTAACCTGCTCAATATCGTTTTGGATGTCTGGCTGGTCATGGGTCTGCATATGAACGTGCAGGGCGCGGCGCTGGCAACGGCGATTGCCGAATACGGGACCTTTATCATTGGCTTGTGGATGGTCCGGCGTGTACTGGCCATGCGCGGGATCTCTCTGGCGCTGCTCAAAACCGCATGGCGCGGCAATATCCGTAAGCTGCTGGCCCTCAACCGTGACATCATGCTGCGCTCGCTTCTTCTCCAGCTTTGCTTCGGGGCACTGACGGTTTTCGGAGCTCGACTGGGGCCAGACATCGTCGCGGTCAACGCAGTATTGATGACGTTGCTGACGTTTACCGCCTATGCGCTGGACGGTTTTGCCTACGCGGTTGAAGCGCATTCCGGGCAGGCGTACGGGGCGCGCGAAAGCGGTCAGCTTCGGGAGGTCTGGCGGGCTGCCTGCCGTCAGTCGGGACTGGTGGCGCTGGCCTTTGGTCTGGTTTACGCCTGCTTCGGTGAGCAGATCGTTGCATTGCTTACCTCTCTCCCTGCGCTGCGTGAGCTGGCGAGCCACTATCTCATCTGGCAAGTCGTCTTACCGGTGGTTGGCGTCTGGTGTTATCTGCTGGACGGCATGTTTATTGGTGCGACGCGCGGGGCCGAAATGCGTAACAGCATGGCCGTCGCGGCGGCAGGGTTTGGTCTGACGCTGCTGACGCTCCCCTGGCTGGGTAATCATGGTTTGTGGCTGGCCCTGGCCGTCTTCCTCTCACTACGCGGGTTATCGCTGGCGTTTATCTGGCATCGACACTGGCAAAACAATACCTGGCTTCCCCCGCGCCACGATATATCGTGACGGTTAAAGATTCCGAATATGAAATTAACCACGGAATCCTTAACTACAATAATTATCACGTCCAGCAGAAAAGAACGTAACGGACGTTACGACCCGACGCTTAACGAAGAGGACACGATGATGAATAAAGACGAAATCGGCGGCAACTGGAAGCAGTTCAAAGGTAAAGCGAAAGAACAGTGGGGTAAGCTGACGGATGACGACATGACCGTCATCGAAGGTAAACGCGATCAGCTTGTCGGTAAAATTCAGGAACGTTACGGTTACGCAAAAGACCAGGCGGAAAAAGAAGTGGGCGACTGGGAAAAACGCAACGACTACCGCTGGTAACGCTGAATAACCCACAGGGCGGCTCTAAGCCGCCTTTTCTTTTGCCGTTAACGCGGCTTTTTCTTCACCAGAATAGAGTGGTCATGCTGACACGCGTCCTGATGACGACAGGCTTCCACCTCGACGCACGCGGAACAGAGCCCGTGCGCCTCAATCACATTATGACGCAGGGCAAAACCCATTTTCGCTGCTAGCGTATGCATAATATCTTCCACGCCTTCCGCAGCCTCTTCTTTCACCACGCCGCAGCGGTCACAGATAAACATCGCCGATGTGTGGGTGGGCTGATCGAACAGATGGCACAGCACATAGCTGTTAGTGGATTCCACCTTGTGCACAAACCCTTGTTCAAGCAGGAAATCCAGTGCGCGATAGACCGTCGGTGGCTTTGCCTGCGGCTCGCTTTCGCGCAGCAGATCCAGCAGATCGTAGGCGCTGATGGCGCCCTGCTGCAGGCTCATCAGACGTAATACTTCAAGGCGCTGCGGAGTCAGGCGCACATTGCGTTGCGCACACAGCTTTTCGGCCTGCGCTAACAGCTCTTTTGTGGACTTATCCATGTAGCACCCCGGATGTTATAGGACGGAAAACCCCCACTTTATCATGTTCTGCTAAAAACACCGAGATCCGCCAGTCTGTGCTATACCTGACCCATCGCAAACCGGGAGATGCATAATGAAAAGACCTGACTGTATTCGGCACTGGCGCGACGTGGAAGGCGCGGATGACTCGACCTACCCCGACAGCGATGAGCTGTTCTCTATCGGCGCACCGCTGGCTCGCAGGCTTGGGCTCGGGCGTATTGGCATCCATCATGAGCGCCTGCCGCCGGGGCGCAGAACGTCCTATCCGCATGCGGAGAGCGACGAAGAAGAGTTTATTTACGTGCTCGAAGGTTACCCTGAAGCCTGGATTAACGGCTACTTGTGGAAGCTGGAGCCTGGCGACAGTGTAGGTTTTCCCGCCGGAACCGGCATCTGTCATACCTTTATCAACAACACGGATGACGAGGTTAGGCTCCTGGTCGTTGGTGAGGCCAATAAGAAGCACAACCGCATCTACTATCCGCTCAACCCTGAGTATGCCGCCACGCGGGAAGATCGCTGGGTAGACCATCCCCCACAGTTTTTTGGGCCGCATGATGGAAAACCTGGGAAAAAATAATTTCCTCTTCTATAAATATTGAGGGCCGTCACAAAATATAACAGGCCGTAAGGGAGTTTTACTTAGGGAAAGAAATAGCGGGTCTTTTACTACTTATTCACAGCAATAGTTCGTTCCTGTTTGGGTGATAACAGACAGGGGTTATTTCATAACAGACTATAACGGGCATACTGTGAAAAAAAATTTTAAATTTTCGGTGGTTAGCATTGCTGTCTCCTTGTTTATGGCAAATCAGGCGGGAGCAGCCAATACCTGGACAGAATCACGCAGCGACGCCATGGGTGGCACCGGCGTGGCGTCGGGAAGCTATGGCAGTGGGGCGTTAATCAACCCGGCGCTGCTGGCAAAGGCAAAACCGGACGATGATGTGACGGTCATCTTGCCAGCCGTTGGGGTGCAGGTGACGGATGAAGACAATCTTCAGGACGAGATTGATAACATCAACGACAAAATCAATCACTACAAGGATGTGGTTGATAATCTCACGCCACGAGAAATTATTACCAATCCCTTAGGTTCCATTAATCAATTTCAGGGCGCGGCCAAAGATCTGGCCGATGAGCTGGACTATCTCAAAGGCAAAACCGCGCGCGCAACGGCTGGTGCAGGGCTTGCGGTGAGTATCCCTAACGATGTCCTTTCCGTCGCCTTCATGGCGAAAGGCTATGCCCATGGCCGGGTCAGCTCGTCTATCGATCAGCAAGACATTGATTATCTACGTGGTATTCAACGAAGTAATGTGGTGGCGGCCGGTGTTGCGCTGGATGCTGCGCTGAACGGTACGGATCAGATCACCAAGAACCTCAACTCAACGGCGTCCGGCCGGGCGGCGATTGTCTCCGACTACGGTGTTGCCGTTGCCCGTCAGTTTGATCTCGGCGGCGTCCCGGTTTCCGTGGGCGTAACACCAAAACTGCAAAAAACCTGGGTCTATAACTACACCACGTCAATCTACGATTACGACAGTAACAAGTGGAACGACAGCCGCTACCGTACTGACGATACGGGCTTCAACGTGGATGCCGGTATTGCGGCCGATTTCGGCGAAAACTGGACCGTCGGCGTGAGCGGACAAAACCTGATGTCGCGTGATATCGACACCAAAGATATCCGTATCCGCAATGGCCGTACGGGAGAAGTGGTGAGCTATAAAGACACCTATCAGATCCGTCCGCTGGTGACCGCCGGTGCTGCCTGGCACAACGATCTGGTGACGCTGACCGCCGATGGCGATCTGACGGAAACCAAAGGTTTCAAGAGCGAAGATACGTCGCAGTACGTGGGTGTCGGTGCCGAGGTAACGCCGCTGAGCTGGCTGGCGGTGCGTGCGGGTTATCGTGCCGACGTGAAGGGTAACGACAGCAATGTCTTTACCGGCGGTGTCGGTTTCGCGCCGTTTAGCACCGTGCATGTTGACCTGATGGGCCTGTACGGTGAAGACGAAACCTGGGGCGCAGGGGCTCAGTTGAGCATGACGTTCTAAAGTCAACCGGAGGCGCTGCGCCTCCGGCTTTTCTTTGTGCTATAGTAGCGCCCCTTTTCCACCAGATGCTTAAAACTTCGCCATGTCGTCAGAATTACAGACCGCTTTCCCTGCACACCGTTTTTCCATTGCGCCGATGCTCGACTGGACGGACAGACACTGCCGCTATTTCCTGCGCCAGCTCTCCCGCCATACGTTGCTGTACACCGAAATGGTGACCACGGGCGCAATCATCCACGGGAAGGGCGACTATCTGGCCTATAGCGAAGAAGAGCATCCGGTTGCCCTGCAGCTGGGCGGCAGCGATCCGGCCGCGCTGGCGCAGTGTGCGAAGCTGGCGGAAGCGCGCGGCTACGACGAGATCAACCTGAACGTTGGCTGTCCGTCCGACCGTGTGCAAAACGGTATGTTCGGTGCCTGCCTGATGGGGAATGCCCAGCTGGTGGCGGACTGTATCAAGGCGATGCGTGATGTCGTTTCCATTCCGGTGACGGTCAAAACCCGTATCGGGATTGACGACCAGGACAGCTACGAATTCCTGTGCGATTTCATCAATACGGTCTCCGGAAAGGGTGAATGCGAGATGTTCATCATCCATGCGCGAAAAGCCTGGCTCTCCGGCCTGAGCCCGAAAGAGAACCGTGAAATCCCGCCGCTGGACTACCCGCGCGTGTATCAGCTGAAGCGTGACTTCCCGCACCTGACCATGTCCATTAACGGCGGCATCAAGTCGCTGGAAGAGGCCAAAGCGCACCTTGAACATATGGATGGGGTGATGGTTGGGCGCGAGGCGTATCAGAATCCGGGCATTCTGGCGACGGTCGATCGCGAAATCTTTGGCATCGAAGGTGCAGACACCGATCCGGTTGCCGTCGTGCGGGCGATGTATCCTTACGTTGAGCGCGAGCTGAGCAACGGTACGTATCTCGGCCATATCACCCGCCATATGCTTGGGCTGTTCCAGGGCATTCCGGGCGCGCGTCAGTGGCGTCGCTACCTGAGCGAAAACGCACATAAAGCCGGTGCCGATATCGAGGTGCTGGAACATGCGCTGCGACTGGTGGCAGACAAGCGATAACTTTCGCTAAAAGTTCGTCAAATTCACCACGCCCTGCGAATTCTCGTGGGGCGTTTTGCTTTAAGAACAACACGTTATGTCTGGCATGATTCTTGTAATGTTTGCAGCATCATTCGGGAACTCGTGGGAGAGCACCATGCTGGAACTACTTTTTGTGATTGGCTTTTTTGTCATGCTGTTAGCAACGGGCATTTCGCTGCTCGGCATTCTGGCGGCTATCGTGGTGGCGACGGTCGTCATGTTTATTGGCGGATTGTTTGCCCTGACGATCAAACTGCTGCCGTGGCTACTGCTGGCCGTGGCGGTGGTGTGGGTGATACGGGCGATTAAATCGCCAAAAGTGCCCAGTTATCAGCGCAATAACCGCTTCCGTTACTAAGGTATTGAGGGGTTCGTCACAGAGTTGTAACTTTTCCGGCAGCATGGCTTAGAACAGAATAGGATTTACTTATCGAATCTGTCACTATGACTGCCGTTAAAGAATTCATCGCGCTGTACCCTACATACAGCCGAACTAAAAAAAGAAAGGGCTTCCCACGGGAAGCCCAATTTCTTTTTGGGGCTCAGGGAATCAACAAACTCGACCCCTGCGTTGCCCGGCTCTCCAGCACCTCATGCGCACGCTGCGCATCGGCTAGCGGGTATTTCTGCGCTTCTGCCACATCCACCTTAATGACGCCGCTGGCGATCAGCGAGAACAGCTCGTTGCTGGCTTCCTCAAGTTCTTCCCGGTTGGTGATGTAACCCTGCAGGGAAGGGCGCGTGACGTACAGCGAGCCTTTCTGGTTCAGGATGCCGAGATTCACGCCGGTGACAGCACCTGAGGCGTTTCCGAAGCTCACCATCAGCCCACGACGCTGCAGGCAGTCCAGCGATGCTTCCCAGGTGTCTTTTCCAACCGAGTCATACACGACACGCACCTTTTTGCCGCTGGTGATCTCCTTCAGCCGTTCGACGATGCTCTCTTCACGGTAGTTAATCACCTGCCAGGCGCCCGCCTGCAGTGCGCGCTGCGCTTTTTGGGCATTGCCCACGGTGCCGATCAGTTTTGCGCCCAGCGCTTTTGCCCACTGACAGGCGATGAGCCCGACACCACCCGCCGCGGCATGAAACAGGAACTGCTCATCGGGTCTAATTTCATAGGTTTTACGCAGCAGGTAGTAAACGGTTAAGCCTTTCAGAAAGGAGGCCGCCGCCTGCTCAAAGGAGATGGCATTAGGCAGCAGGGCGGCTTTATCCGCCGGGACGTTGTGGACGGAGCTGTAAGCGCCCAGCGCAGATTGCGCATACACCACGCGGTCGCCCTCTTTAAGATGCTTAACCGCGCTGCCCACCTTGATGATGACACCGGCTGCCTCGGTGCCCAGTCCGCTTGGCATCGACGGAGGCGGGTAGAGCCCGCCGCGAATATAGGTGTCGATGTAGTTTATGCCGATGGCTTTGTTTTCAACCTGCACTTCGTTTTCGCCAGGCGCGGTGGGGGTGAACTCCACCGCGTTGAGTACGTCAGGGCCACCATGCTTGTGAAATTCAATACGTGTTGCCATGCTTCCTCCAGAATGTGGTAATCTTTCGACCCACTCTTTATCTCGGTAACTCCATTCACTATGGCAGGAAACAAACCCTTCAACAAACAGACTGAACCTCGCGAGCGTGATTTCCAGGTCGCAGGGTTAAAAGTCCCGCCGCACTCGATTGAAGCGGAACAGTCGGTGTTGGGCGGTTTAATGCTGGATAACGAACGCTGGGACGACGTCGCCGAGCGCGTGGTGTCTGAGGATTTCTACACCCGTCCGCACCGTCATATCTTTACCGAAATGGCGCGCCTGCAGGAGTCGGGTAGCCCAATTGACCTGATCACGCTCGCGGAATCGCTGGAGCGTCAGGGACAGCTGGACAGCGTCGGCGGGTTTGCCTATCTGGCAGAACTTTCAAAAAACACGCCAAGTGCGGCAAACATCAGCGCTTATGCCGACATCGTGCGTGAACGTGCCGTTGTCCGCGAGATGATCTCGGTGGCGAATGAGATCGCCGAAGCCGGTTTTGATCCGCAGGGTCGCACCAGTGAAGATCTGCTCGATCTTGCCGAGTCCCGCGTCTTCAAAATCGCCGAAAGCCGCGCTAACAAAGACGAAGGCCCCAAAAATATCGCCGACGTCCTCGACGCCACCGTTGCCCGTATCGAACAGCTGTTCCAGCAGCCGCACGACGGTGTGACCGGGGTGAACACCGGCTATGACGATCTCAACAAGAAAACCGCCGGTCTGCAGCCGTCGGATTTGATTATCGTCGCGGCGCGTCCGTCGATGGGTAAAACGACCTTTGCGATGAACCTCGTCGAAAATGCGGCGATGTTGCAGGATAAGCCGGTACTGATTTTCAGCCTTGAGATGCCCTCTGAGCAGATCATGATGCGTTCTCTGGCATCGCTGTCGCGCGTGGACCAGACCCGCATCCGTACCGGCCAGCTCGACGATGAGGACTGGGCGCGCATCTCCGGCACCATGGGCATTCTGCTGGAAAAACGTAACATCTATATTGATGACTCTTCCGGCCTGACGCCGACGGAAGTCCGTTCCCGCGCGCGTCGTATCGCCCGTGAACACGGCGGTATCGGCCTTATCATGATCGACTACCTTCAGCTGATGCGCGTCCCGTCGCTCTCCGACAACCGTACGCTGGAGATCGCCGAAATTTCCCGCTCGCTCAAGGCGTTAGCCAAAGAATTGCACGTGCCGGTGGTGGCGCTGTCGCAGCTTAACCGTTCTCTGGAACAACGTGCTGACAAGCGCCCGGTCAACTCCGACCTGCGTGAATCCGGCTCCATCGAGCAGGATGCCGACTTAATCATGTTTATCTACCGTGATGAGGTTTATCACGAGAACAGCGACCTGAAAGGGATCGCCGAAATTATTATTGGTAAACAACGTAACGGCCCGATCGGGACGGTACGTCTGACCTTTAACGGACAGTGGTCGCGTTTCGACAACTATGCCGGTCCTCAATATGATGATGAGTAATTTCTAAGGAATTCAAATGCAAGCGGCAACTGTTGTGATTAACCGCCGCGCTCTGCGACACAACCTGCAACGTCTGCGTGAACTGGCCCCCGCCAGCAAGCTCGTTGCAGTCGTGAAAGCGAACGCTTACGGACACGGTCTTCTTGAGACCGCGCGAACGCTCCCCGATGCCGACGCCTTTGGCGTCGCCCGTCTTGAAGAAGCTCTCCGCCTGCGCGCGGGGGGGATTACCCAACCGATTCTGCTCCTCGAAGGCTTTTTCGAAGCCACCGATCTGCCAACCATCGCAGATCAGCATCTGCACACGGCGGTACACAACGAAGAACAGCTGGCTGCACTGGAAACCGCCGAGCTGAGCGAGCCGGTGACCGTGTGGATGAAGCTTGATACGGGCATGCACCGTCTGGGCGTGCGTCCGGAAAGTGCGGAAGCGTTTTATCAGCGTTTATGCCGGTGTAAAAACGTGCGCCAGCCGGTGAATATTGTCAGCCACTTCGCCCGTGCCGATGAGCCCGCGTGCGGTGCGACCGAGCGGCAGCTGGATATCTTTAATACCTTCTGCGAAGGCAAGCCGGGGATGCGCTCGATCGCCGCATCCGGCGGGATCCTGCTGTGGCCGCAGTCGCATTTCGACTGGGCGCGACCGGGCATCATTCTTTACGGCGTGTCGCCGCTGGAGAATAAACCCTGGGGGCCGGACATGGGTTTTCAGCCAGTCATGTCTCTGGTGTCTACTCTGATTGCCGTGCGCGAACACAAAGCCGGTGAGCCGGTGGGCTACGGCGGCACCTGGATCAGCGAGCGTGATACCCGCCTCGGCGTCGTGGCGATGGGCTATGGCGACGGCTATCCGCGCGCTGCACCCACGGGTACGCCGGTGCTGGTCAACGGTCGCGAAGTGAAGATCGTTGGCCGCGTGGCGATGGACATGATTTGTGTCGATCTGGGTCCTGAAGCCCAGGATAAACCCGGAGACGATGTGGTAATGTGGGGCAAAGGTTTGCCCGTCGAACGCATTGCTGAAATTACAAAAGTGAGTGCTTACGAACTTATCACGCGCCTGACGTCTCGGGTGGCGATGAAGTATCTGGATTGAGCCGCAAAAATGGTGGCTCCTGGGGAGCCACCGTCACCGTTTTATGGACGAAGCAGCATTACAAAGGTTCCGGCAATAATCGGTTGCCCGTTCGCCCTGTTAATCACTCGTACCGCGTGTTGCCCCTGATGCTCGACAACATCAAGGTCCAGGTTTGCATAGTGTTCAACGTGCACCTGGTTGATGTCCGGGGAAGGGATCACATGAACAAACCCGGTAGTGGTCCGGTAAATCACTGTCGCATGCCCGACACCGATAATCATTGCACTATAGTCAGCCAGATAGTGTTGAGTCTCTTGCTCTAGCGCCTGACGATTAACGTAATCTCCCAGCATTGACGGAGTGATAATCCGGCAGCCAGCTCCTTTTAGATCGGTACGTGCCAGGTTACGATTAACATCATCCTCATTCGGCGCCTGCGCAGCGAGACCGGGAAGATGGTGGGCAACCTGAAGTGCATCCCACTGGTTTTCGAGAATATCGTTGCGGGAATAGGTACCGAAATTAGCCAGAACCATCTGCAGGCAATTCGGGAAGCACGAATTCTGAAAAACCATATTTTTATAATTGAAACCATATTGATTGGACCACGGCATATGTTTCTCCTTAGTTAATTGTGTTTACAGCACAGAAATAATAAACAGCAGCGTTATGAATGAATATATGCTCTGTGGGAAATGCTATTTTTCGTAGAAAATGATGCAGAACATTATTTGTGAATTGTACTCCTGCTTCATCTTGATGTTAGCCATGCTGTATATGATATTTACCCTATGGCAAATGATGTTTTATAAGATCTCAATTAGCGCTCATACTCATTTTTGGAATATGTTGATGTTAATATTCATAACCTAAAAGAATAGTACTTGGATGAGGTTAAGTTGAGATGAATATATTGATGATCGATGAATTACCGATCTACATTCATGGTATGAAAAATGAACTGAAGAGAGTCATACCAGAATGTACTTTTTCTGCTACTAACAGCTACGAAGATGCAAAAGAAGTGCTCAAGTCAACGCCTGTTTCGATTGTGCTGCTTGATGGCGATATGGACTATTCTATGTTTATTGAAGAGCTTGAGCTTGAATGGCCGATGGTGCCGGTAGTGATCATGTTCCGTAAAGCATGCGAGCGAAATTTTAACCTTTATCAGCATCATAATATTAGAGGTGTTTTCACAAAATCACTCTCTGCTGAAAAAATAGTACAAGTTATCAATGTAGTGTTGTCGGGAGTTATCTGTATCCCAGAGCAAGTAATTATGCAGGGTACCGCAACGAAAATTAATTCACCCGTTCTTATGCTTAGCCAGCGGCAAAAGGAAGTATTGAGCTTGCTGGCAAATGGCGGAACAAACAAGCAAATCGGTAGAGCATTGAACATTAGTGCTGGTACCGTCAAGGTCCATCTGGAATCAATATTTCATCGTTTGCAGGTGAATAACCGCACACAGGCAGCAAGGTTATATTTTAAATACATTGATAAATGAGTTATCATTTACATCCCGTTATATCCTGAAAACTTTTTATTTAAAAAATGCGTGACAACGATGGCATTTGTCACGCATTTTGTCATGCGATAATTATCTTGCTAAAAAGAAACGAATGATGATCATTAAGGTACCAGCATCCTGAAGAAACCAGAAAGGAACACTTGCGCTAAAATTATCATGACCTGTCAACAAGCTTTCAATGTTTAATCCGCTTTGTGCAAATAGCCCAAAAGCTATCGCGGCAAATCCTATCTTATAGAGGATAGGCTGTTTTTTAATTCTATTACTGTAAGCGCAAAAGAGAATAATAAAAGAAATAACAAGGTCCAGCATGATTGTTATAAATAACATCCACCAGTCTGTTACGCTGCTCATGTTAGCCCTCTTTATCAGTATTAATTAGGGATGCGTCGGGGAGTGTTTCATTACGTACTCTTTTCTTGATGACTGAGGCGACATCAAAAATATCTTGCTGCTCGTGACGGCGAAAAAAATTAGCCAGCCAAACAATAAGACCATTGCTCATTGCTCCTAGAATATAACCTAATCCCAGGGTGATATCCGACTGGTTTAAATCAATCTTCAACCATCTTGCGGCCAGACCGCCTAACGCTACGGCGGCACCCATACTGATTCCACCAAATATAATGCCTGCAATGAACTTACTGTGCTGATGTAAGCGCTGTGGTTGCCAAAAAAAAGATATACTGACACCACCGAATAATCCTGCGAGAGCCAGGAGTGAAGCGCTAATTAAAGCTGGAGGAACGGAGGTATACATGACAATCTCCTCATTGATAACAAGACCCTCGCAGGAGGGTCTTTTGTGAATAAAAGCCACATTATTATGTCTATTTAATATATTTGGTCAGTGTCTGACCAACGCCATTTATAAATATTTGCTGCTTATAGCTTTGTAGCGCTACGTTATCAACCAGGTCGTTTGGTATAATGATTTCCATATCGTTACTATCTTCGTTATTGTAACATTTAAAGTAGAATCGATAGCGGGCTAGTGTGGGTATTAACAAATCACTATCCGCTACGGGAATTTCTATTCTGCGTAATGCTTCTTTAATTTCCTTTAATAATGCCGTCTTGTCCTGCGCCGGGGATTTAAATCTTTCATCGTGGCATACAATAATACGCGCAGGTATAGTAATGTTCACAATGTTCAGATAGGCCGTCCCATTCCCCTGATTGTCAGTGCAATCAGGCATATAGCCGAATGTCAGGGTTTCCGTACTACCTGTATAAAATCCAGACCATTCATCATTGTTTGTTGCCTCACTACGATACTTCGTTGAATCCCAGTCTTTTGCTTTATATTTGCAGGCCTTGTAGCCGAGCACGCCTGCTGGAAGACATTCTGTTTTCAGTTCCATCATGCTTCTCCGGTGTTAACGTACGGATTAATTGCAGGCGTTTACTTCCACTAAATGTTGGTATTTATCGGTGGTGATATAGCGCTGAGGTCCGGAAAGGGTGTAGATCAGTCGTTTGGTCCCCCGGTATCCTTTAGAAACATCAATATCGGCGCTAAACCAGGATTGTGCTGAGGGAAGTTTTGAACTGATATAGTTATCCCCGCCTATCCATTTGTTATTGGTGGGTTTAAGACCCCAAAGTGTTTCTGTTTCATTACCCGACCATCCCTGACGTTTCGCTTCATCACTGGTGATGTAGCGCGACGGTAGTCGCCCAGTTTGTGTGAGACTGCGCAATGTTTTTGCCAGATCATCCACATCATTTATTCGGGCGGTACCCTGTAAAGACAGGAAGGTATTAACGTCCTTAATCTCACTCTCGCAGGTGGGTAACGCTGCATTGACCTGCATAACGGCCAGCAGGGGTACAAAGAAAATCACTTTTTTTAAAGCCACAGATGACGTCATGTTAACCTCCAGATTTAACCAAGAAATAACTTCATTTCCGCCTCGCGGCGACGCGTCAGACCGGCCAATACCTTCCCGCCTGCCTTATTCCAGCTTTTGAACTGCAGTGCGGCGCCCTGAACATCGCCCGCGTTGAATTTTTTGAGCAGCGTTGATTTCTTTAAATTGCCAACGCCGAGGTTGAAGGCGAAGGAAACCAGCGCGTCGAATTGCGCCTGCGTTGCTGGCTGGTTCAGCAGCTTTTTCACGCCGTCCTCGGTGCGTTTCAGATCTTTGCGCAGCAGATCTTTGGCTTCACCGGTAGTAATTTTGGTGAGCTTTTCCATCTCCTCTTTGAGGATCAAATGGCCATAGCCGATGGTCCATAAACCTACGGCATCGCGATAACGCTCCAGCTTCAGTCCTTCAAACTGGCAAATCAGCTGAATACCCTTGTCACCTGTACGTTCTGGTTGTGTGTGCATTACGGAGTCTCCTCTGCTTTCGGACGGGGAATCACCTTGTTGGTGTATTCGTCAATCAAGCGCATAACGCTTTCCGGTGGCTCAAGCGCGGTAAACTGCATCTCCACATCGACGTGGCGGCTGTCACGCCCGCCTTTGTTATCGCTGGAAGGCGAAAGGCTCACGTGAAAGCGACCAAATTCGTTTTCACCGGACTGGCGGGAAGGTGCCTGCATGCCTTCCGTACGGATCGTCAGGTTGACCTTCATTTTCTCCAGCATCAGCCCGCGCGGCGTTGAAAGTGCGACCAAGGGCAGGTCAAAGTAGTGCTTTTCATCCAGTGCCAGCTGTACCGTGCGTGGAACCAATGAACCGTCCTCAGCAGGTTCGAAAAAGGGATCCAGCGCTTTCATATACTGCTGAGCAATCAGTTCGTTGGCCGCCGTGGCCGCGTACTGCATCCCGCGCGTGATATCTTCAAGCGAGATCGGCACGCCGGGAATATCGGCTGGCGGCGTAGGGGGCGTGCTTTCCTGTACAGGCGGCGTGCCTTCATCCTCTTTGCCCGTCCTGTTTTCCGGCTCTTCATCCTTGCCGCCGCGCAGCCATTTTTTAAAAGACATATTTCGCTCCTGGAAAAAGGGCTACCCGGGTAGCCCTGCGTTACGGAATCGCACATATGTCGCGGCGTGGAAGATTATTGCGCGGCGACAGGCTTGGTTTTGGCGTTGGTCAGGTAGTCAATTACGCGCTGCAGAGCTTCTGGTGGCTCCTGGCGTTTGATCTGGGTATGAATGGAGTATTTTGCGCGTGTATCGGTCGAACGGGTCTGCTCCGATTTATGGGAGACCTTGCCGGTCATTTTGGCTTTAAAGACACCCCAGCCGACGGACGCTTCCACGGAGGCCTCCGCTTCGGTACTGCTGGAACTGGCTTCGCTCTGGCTCACTTCCAGCTCAAAGTCGATGGTGCCGTCTTCGATACAGATGATAGGGTGCGTGATCGCCGCCAGCAGCGGAATGCTCATCTTGCGGGTCACGCTGCCTTTGTTCACGCCTTGTTCGTCTACCACGGTTTCGTCGTAGTCGAACTCGATCGCGACGGCTTTGCCGTCTTTAATGCAGACAGAGAGCAGGAAGTCGGTATAGGACTTGCTCGCCTGAACCTGTGCTTTGATCATCGCCTGCAGCGGACCGCCGATCATATGCTCCAGCGGCAGGGCGTTAATAACTGAACCAATAAATTGTGAATCCATGATGTGAACTCCTTGAATCAGTGAATGCGCGGTTGCGCAGGAGTCACATTACGGAAAGCGAGAACGGGAAAATATTGGGTAAATGTCATGGCTAAAGGACGCAAAAAACCTATGCCGATCGCAGGATAATCTTAAGGGGTGGTGTTGCGTGATATTCCGGTTTATTGTTGAAATCCCTGCCTCATCGAATTCCGGAGAACCATCGCGTGTTTCAGAAAGTTGACGCCTATGCCGGCGACCCTATCCTCTCCTTAATGGAGCGTTTCAAAGAAGATCCTCGCAGCGACAAAGTGAACCTCAGCATCGGTCTGTATTACAACGAGGATGGCATTATTCCTCAATTAAAAGCCGTAGCTGAAGCCGAAACGCGTCTGAACGCTGTTCCACACGGCGCTTCTCTGTATCTGCCGATGGAAGGGCTAAACGCTTATCGCAACACCATCGCACCGCTGCTGTTCGGCACCGATCACGCGGTGCTCGCGCAAAAACGCGTGGCGACCATCCAGACGCTGGGCGGCTCGGGTGCGCTGAAAGTGGGCGCAGACTTCCTGAAAAAATATTTCCCGGATTCAGGCGTGTGGGTCAGCGACCCGACGTGGGAAAACCACGTTGCGATCTTCGAGGGCGCGGGCTTTAAGGTGGCGACCTATCCGTGGTTTGACAGCGAAACTAACGGCGTGCGCGTTGACGCGCTGCTGGAAAAACTGAACTCCCTGCCGGAGCGCAGTATTGTGCTGCTGCATCCGTGCTGCCATAACCCGACCGGTGCCGATCTCACCAATGCCCAGTGGGATGCGGTGATTGAGGTGCTTAAGGCCCGTAACCTGATCCCATTCCTCGATATCGCCTATCAGGGCTTTGGCGCGGGTATGGAAGAAGACGCTTATGCCATCCGCGCCGCTGCCAGCGCCGGGCTGCCTGTTCTGGTGAGTAACTCCTTCTCTAAAATCTTCTCCCTGTACGGTGAACGCGTTGGTGGTCTTTCCGTGGTATGTGAAGACGCCGAAGCAGCCAGCCGCGTGCTGGGTCAGCTGAAAGCGACGGTGCGCCGTATCTACTCCAGCCCGCCAAACTTTGGTGCGCAGGTGGTGGCAACGGTTCTCGGTGACGAAACGCTGAAAGCGTCCTGGCTTGGCGAAGTGGAGGCGATGCGTAAGCGCATCCTGTCGATGCGTCAGGAGCTGGTTAATGTCCTGAAAGAGGCTGTGCCTGGGCATAACTTTGATTATCTGCTCAAGCAGCGCGGGATGTTCAGCTATACCGGACTGAGCGCGGCGCAGGTCGATCGCCTGCGCGAAGAGTTCGGCGTCTACCTGATCGCCAGTGGCCGTATGTGCGTGGCGGGCCTCAATGCCGGCAACGTTCATCGCGTGGCGCAGGCGTTTGCGGCTGTGATGTAAGTACTCACTACTTATTATCTCCCTCTCCCTGTGGGAGAGGGCTGGGGTGAGGGCATCAAGCCGCAGAAAATCTTGCCCGGTGGCGGCTGCGCCTTACCGGGCCTACATCACTCATCTACCCTTTGTGATCAGCTTCTTTTTATTCCGCTTCATAAGCAAAAACTCCTTCCCTTCACCTCCCGCTGGGGTTATGGTCGGATAGTTTTTTGACCATTCACTCAAAATAAAACGATAACAAGCTGAATATTCAGGGGAAAATATGCGCAAGATCACACTGGCGCTCAGCGCCGCCTGCTTATTGTTCTCACTTAACAGCGCCGTCGTCGCGCGAGCTTCCGCCCCGACGCCGCTTTACACCGGCACTACCGCCGCCATTCTCGCCGAGCAGGCGCCCATTCACTGGGTTTCCGTGGCCCAAATCGAAAACAGCCTGATGGGGCGGCCACCAATGGCCGTGGGCTTCGATATTGACGATACCGTGTTGTTCTCAAGCCCGGGATTCTGGCGCGGCAAAAAAATGTATTCTCCCGACAGCGAAGCGTATCTGAAGAACCCGGAGTTCTGGGAAAAAATGAATAACGGCTGGGACGAGTACAGCATTCCGAAAGAGGTCGCCCGGGCGGTAATTGCTATGCATGTTAAGCGTGGCGACAGTATTTATTTCGTCACCGGTCGTAGCCAGACCAAAACGGAAACCGTCTCCAGAACCCTGCAGGACGATTTCCAGATCCCGGCAGCCAACATGAATCCGGTCATCTTTGCGGGTGACAAAGAGGGGCAAAACACCAAAATCCAGTGGCTGGAAAAGAAAAACATCAAAGTGTTTTATGGCGATTCGGATAACGACATTTCCGCCGCGCAGGATGCAGGTGCCAGAGGGATCAGGGTGTTACGCGCGTCTAACTCTACCTATCGACCGCTGCCGATGGCCGGAAAGTTTGGCGAAGAGGTGATCGTCAACTCGGAGTACTGAGTCCCTGGCAGCGAGTTTGACTCTTTTTTAATCAAATCTCGCTGCTGCGGGTTTTACCTTTCGTCTTCTTGCTGCACACTTAGAAAGATTCATCTTTCATCACGGAGCAGCCTATGTGGTACCAACAGACCCTGACCTTAAGTGCGAAGCCACGCGGATTTCACCTGGTGACGGATGAAGTCATCGGGCAACTCCGCGACCTGTCGCGCGTCAGAACGGGTTTGCTGCATCTGCTGCTTCAGCATACGTCTGCCTCTCTGACGCTGAATGAAAATTGCGATCCCACCGTCCGGTCTGACATGGAGCGGCATTTTCTGAAGAGCGTCCCGGACAACGCCCCTTACGAGCATGACTATGAGGGGGCGGACGATATGCCTTCGCATATTAAATCCTCTTTGCTGGGCGTATCGTTGATGCTGCCGGTCCACAACGGGCGGCTGCTGCTGGGCACGTGGCAGGGGATCTGGCTGGGAGAACATCGCATTCACGGTGGTTCGCGTAAAATTATCGCCACGCTACAAGGGGAATAAAGATGACAATTTCGGAGATACTTCAGTACTGCATGAGCAAGCCCGGCGCGGAGCAGAGCGTCCACAGCGACTGGAAGGCCACGCAGGTTAAGGTGGGGGATGTGCTGTTTGCGATGGTGAAAGAGGTGGAGGGCCGTCCGGCGGCATCGC
Source organism: Enterobacter cloacae complex sp. Mu1197 (assembly GCF_040059225.1). Lineage (NCBI taxonomy): Bacteria > Pseudomonadati > Pseudomonadota > Gammaproteobacteria > Enterobacterales > Enterobacteriaceae > Enterobacter > Enterobacter cloacae complex sp. Mu1197. The sequence goes on from NZ_CP157375.1 coordinate 335,559, forward strand.
TGAAAACCAGCCCTGAACTGGCCGATTTACTCCGTCAGCAGCATGATGACGTGAGGCCGAGCCAGCACCTCAATAAGGCGCACTGGAGCACCGTCTATCTGGATGGATCGATTCCAGGCTCACAAATTTACTACCTGGTGGACGCATCCTATCAGCAGGCGGTTGAGCTGCTGCCGGAAACGACCCGACAGCAGCTCTCCGTGTGACAATTACAGCAACGGTTTAAGGAAGCGCGCGGTGTGCGAGGCTTCGCACTCTGCAACGGTCTCTGGCGTACCGGAGACGAGGATTTCACCGCCGCCGCTGCCGCCTTCCGGGCCGAGATCGACAATCCAGTCCGCGGTTTTAATCACGTCCAGGTTATGTTCGATGACCACGATAGTGTTGCCCTGATCGCGCAGTTGATGCAGCACGTCCAGCAGCTGCTGGATGTCGGCAAAGTGCAGACCGGTGGTCGGCTCATCCAGGATATACAGCGTCTGACCAGTACCGCGTTTTGACAGCTCGCGCGCCAGCTTCACGCGCTGCGCTTCACCGCCGGACAGCGTCGTTGCGGACTGACCCAGACGAATGTAGGTCAGGCCGACGTCCATCAGCGTCTGCAGCTTACGCGCCAGCGCCGGAACGGCGTCAAAGAACTCGCGCGCCTCTTCGATGGTCATGTCCAGCACTTCGTGGATGGTCTTGCCCTTGTACTTAATCTCCAGCGTTTCGCGGTTATAGCGTTTGCCTTTGCACTGGTCGCACGGCACGTAGATATCCGGCAGGAAGTGCATCTCAACCTTGATCACGCCATCGCCCTGGCACGCTTCGCAGCGGCCACCGCGCACGTTAAAGCTGAAACGTCCTGGCGTATACCCGCGTGAGCGCGCCTCCGGCACACCGGCAAACAGTTCACGTACGGGCGTGAAAACGCCGGTATAGGTTGCCGGGTTAGAGCGCGGCGTACGGCCAATCGGGCTCTGGTCGATATCGATAACTTTATCGAAATGCTCCAGCCCCTGAATGTCGCGGTATGGTGCCGGCTCTGCCAGCGTCGCACCGTTAAGCGCGGTCTGTGCAATCGGGAACAGCGTATCGTTGATCAGCGTCGATTTACCGGAGCCGGACACGCCGGTGACACAGGTAAACAGCCCGACGGGCAGGGTCAGGGTGACGTCTTTCAGGTTATTGCCGCGCGCGCCGGTCAGCTTCAGCACTTTTTCCGGATCCGCTGCCACGCGCTGTTTGGGGACGTCAATCTTGCGCTTGCCGCTCATGTACTGGCCGGTCAGCGACTCGGGCACCGCCATAATGTCTTTCAGCGTCCCTTCCGCCACCACCTGGCCACCGTGGACGCCGGCACCCGGGCCGATGTCGATCACGTGGTCTGCGGCGCGGATCGCGTCTTCGTCGTGCTCGACCACAATCACCGTGTTACCGAGATTGCGCAGGTGGATCAGGGTGCCGAGCAGACGTTCGTTATCGCGCTGGTGCAGGCCGATTGACGGCTCGTCCAGCACGTACATCACGCCCACCAGGCCCGCACCAATCTGGCTCGCCAGACGAATACGTTGGGCTTCACCGCCGGAGAGCGTTTCTGCCGAGCGGGAAAGCGTCAGGTAGTTCAGGCCGACGTTCACCAGGAACTTCAGGCGATCGCCAATCTCTTTCAGGACTTTTTCGGCGATTTTCGCGCGCTGGCCAGAGAGCTTCAGGTTATTGAAGAAGTCCATCGCGTGGCCGATGCTCATGTCTGAGATGGTCGGCAGCGCCGTATTTTCCACAAACACGTGGCGCGCTTCGCGACGCAGGCGCGTGCCCTCGCAGGTGGCGCAGGAGCGGTTGCTGATGAACTTCGCCAGCTCTTCGCGCACCGCGCTGGATTCGGTCTCTTTGTAGCGGCGCTCCATATTGTGCAGCACCCCTTCGAACGGGTGGCGACGCACGGAGGTATCACCGCGATCGTTCATGTATTTGAACTCGATGTTCTCTTTGCCAGAGCCGAACAGGATCACTTTGTGTACGTTCGGGCTCAGGCTGGCCCACGGCGCTTCAACGTCGAACTTGTAGTGCTCTGCCAGCGATTTCAGCATCTGGAAGTAATAGAAGTTACGCTTGTCCCAGCCGCGAATGGCGCCGCCCGCCAACGAAAGCTCCGGATTCTGGATCACGCGGTCCGGATCGAAATACTGCTGCACGCCCAGGCCGTCACACGTCGGGCATGCGCCCGCCGGGTTGTTGAACGAGAACAGGCGCGGTTCCAGCTCGCGCATGCTGTAGCCGCAAATCGGGCAGGCAAAGTTGGCGGAGAAGAGCAGCTCTTCCGCTTTCGGGTCGTCCATGTCGGAGACCACGGCCGTGCCGCCGGAGAGTTCCAGCGCCGTTTCAAACGATTCTGCGAGACGCGTGGCGAGATCGTCACGTACCTTGAAGCGATCAATCACCACCTCGATGGTGTGCTTCTTCTGCAGTTCCAGCTTGGGCGGATCGGACAGGTCACACACTTCGCCGTCAATACGGGCGCGGATATAGCCCTGGCTTGCCAGGTTTTCCAGCGTTTTGGTGTGCTCACCCTTACGCTCTTTGATGATCGGCGCCAGCAGCATCAGGCGCTTGCCTTCCGGCTGCGACAGGACGTTGTCCACCATCTGGCTGACGGTCTGTGCCGCCAGCGGGACGTCGTGGTCCGGGCAGCGCGGCTCACCCACGCGGGCATACAGCAGACGCAGGTAGTCATGGATTTCGGTAATGGTACCGACCGTTGAACGCGGGTTATGCGAGGTGGATTTCTGCTCAATAGAGATAGCAGGGGACAACCCTTCAATGTGGTCGACATCCGGTTTTTCCATCAGCGACAGGAACTGACGCGCGTACGCAGAGAGTGATTCAACGTAACGACGCTGTCCTTCGGCATACAGGGTGTCGAAAGCCAGTGAGGATTTGCCAGACCCCGACAGCCCGGTCACGACAATCAGCTTGTCGCGAGGGATTATCAGGTTGATATTCTTGAGATTGTGGGTGCGGGCGCCCCGAACTTCGATCTTATCCATTCACCTTTCCCGGTTGGAACACGGATTGCCTGGTTTGTTTGAAGGACAAACGGCTGTCAGAAACGGCTAATTATGACACAATTTGACCTGTTTGAATATACAGTATTGGAATGCATTTTCTGATTCGCTGTGTAACAATGTGGAGTTGCGGGAGAACTCTGGAACGTGCTACGCAACTATCAAAGTGCAGCATGGAAATGGTACACTCGCGCGTTTACACTATTAAGAAACGTATTCAGGAGACACGAACATGGCCAGCAGAGGCGTAAACAAGGTGATTCTCGTCGGTAATCTGGGCCAGGACCCGGAAGTACGCTACATGCCGAGTGGTGGCGCAGTTGCCAACATTACGCTGGCTACTTCCGAATCCTGGCGTGATAAAGCGACCGGTGAGATGAAAGAGCAGACCGAATGGCACCGCGTTGTGCTGTTTGGCAAACTGGCCGAAGTGGCCGGTGAGTATCTGCGTAAAGGTTCTCAGGTCTATATCGAAGGCCAACTGCGCACCCGCAAATGGACCGATCAGTCCGGTGCTGAGAAGTACACGACGGAAGTGGTAGTTAACGTCGGCGGCACCATGCAGATGCTGGGTGGCCGTCAGGGCGGCGGCGCACCAGCAGGTGGCGGCCAGCAGCAGGGCGGTTGGGGTCAGCCTCAGCAGCCGCAGGGTGGCAACCAGTTCAGCGGCGGCGCGCAGTCTCGCCCGCAGCAGCAGTCTGCTCCTGCACCGTCTAACGAACCGCCAATGGATTTCGACGACGACATTCCGTTCTGATTTTCTTCATCGATTATGAAAAGCCCTGCTGTCGCAGGGCTTCTTGTATTAACGGGTGGTTGATAATTACATTTATAACGGTGTAAATGTTGTCTGAATAATATCGTCCGCGAGGTGCTATGCCACAACAACTCTTTGATCCTGCTGACGTCCAGAAAACATTCTCAATGCTGACAGTGGACAGCCATAATACGACGTTGCTGAATGAGATTTCCCTTCGTGCATCAGTCGATGATGAACTGAGCTTTGGTCCATTCCCGCCAGGCTATCATTTTGTCAGAGCTGAAAATCGTATAGCAGGTATTCCTAACGAGCATTTTGAACTGGCCTTAGTTAATGAAATCACCAAAGAGATTGTTTACTACAATCGCGTGATTTATCAGAAAGACGCTTTCTTAAACTACATGCCGGTAACGCAAATCCTGATATGGCGGTCGCCTAAGCCGTCGCATCGTGGGGTCCTGCGCGATCTGCCAGGCAAAGTGTTTTCCCAATACTTACTGGAAAAATACAACGTCATTATTACAGACCGTCACCAGACGCGTGACGGTATGAGCTTCTGGCAATCTCGGCTGTACGATGCCATCGCCAGCGGTCATCATTTGTATGCCTACGACATGATCACCTGTGAAATGAGGCCGATTATGAAGGACAGCGATATTGGCAACCAGGTTGACTGGCTTTGGGGAGATGAAGAACACCACCAGAACCGCCTGGCGATCATCAGTAAATTCCCGCTGCCTGCTGTATACTGAAGCCCTGAGAGTAAAAAAGCCTCGTAAAAGAGGCTTTTAACATCTTATTATAAAATGGCCATCAGGTAATCACCATCGGCCAGTCTGGTGGCGTGTGACTCATCGCCTCAACCATCACCACTTTGATATTTTCCCAGACGGCGGCCATATCCAGCAGGGTAATGCCAAGCAGACCCGTTGCAAACCAGCAGGCAGCCCCCAGCCCCAACAGCGTGCTGATGACAGCGAGACCCGCGTAGTCAGATTTACGAAACTGAATGTTCAGCGTGCTGGCCAAAAACATCAGTACCGCACTCAACAAAGGCCAGCGAAGGAGTACCATGCTGGTAGTAATGGTTGCCATAAAACCCATCCTCTATAAAACAGACGAACTGAATGAAACAGAGTGTTTTCGTTACATAAGTTGTGTGAACTATATCACGTTTGCTGTTTTATTCGCCAGTCCCGGGATGATGAAAAACGAGCGATTCATAGTTGCCGAGAATCAGTGGGTGCCTGAGTGAAAATATATCTTTGCTGGCTAAGTTCCCTGGTTCCTGCACTCTTTATAATGAATTCATTAAGATAGCAAAACTGATGCAAAAGGACGCACGCTGTACAATGTTTACAGCAATAACCCTATGGCTTATGCTTGAGTGGACAATTAATTTTACTCGCAGCTAACCTTTCAGGTTTTTGAATTTCATTATTTTTTTATTTCTTTGTACGTTTTTAATTACACACAACGTTGTTTTTAATTCGCTACGCTGAGATTCAGCCTGCGCGTTGGTTTGTCGATTTTTCGAATCTGAAGAAAGTTGCGTCCGGTTTATCGCCTGATAATCAGCGAAAAAAATGAAAGAAAACCGACGTGAGATTGTTAATGACAGCATGCAGGCGTTGCATGCGCTGGCTAAGTTAATGCCCCAGCTTCATGCTCAATGTTCTCTGGCCGACATGCTGGCGACCATCAGTCGCGCGCTGGGCGCAAGCCTTGCCTGGGTCAGCGTTAACGGTGATGACGGGCTGAAGCGCGTGGTGTCCGCCGGGGAGATGACCTGCCATCCCCTCGACGTGGCCGATTTCCTGGCGAACACGCTGCTCCAGCGGCATCATCGATCGTGGCGGGTGGTCTACTGGAAAGAGAATATTGGCCGCACGTTATTTCCTCCTCAGCACCCGGGCTACGCGCAACTGCAAAGCGGTGTGCTGTGCAAGCTTTCAACCCAAAACTGGCACTGCAGCGGCTATTTCTTTTTAGCGTTCGAAGAAAGGCTTTCTTCTTTGCCGATTCTGAAAAATATCGTCGTGGTGCTGGTCGAAAAATTAAAAGACTATTTTGCGGAAATTATTGCCCGAGAAAAAACGGCGCAGGAAATGCAGCGCGTCGTGACGCAATATAAGACGCTCTTTGAACGCGCCCCGGTTTTAATGAACTCTTTCGACAAATTTAACCGCTGCGTGCTGTGGAATGCCGAATGTGAAAAAGTATTCGGCTGGACGATGGCGGAGATCGCGGAACATGCCGATCCGCTTTCGCTGTTTTATCCCGATCCTGAAGAGCGGCGACGGGTAAGAGAGTCGGTCAATGTCTCGCCGCTGAAGGATATGTATGAGTGGCATCCGCTACGCAAAGACGGCACCCCGCTGACGGTGCTGTGGTCAAACATTCTGTTGCCGGACAACTCTATCCTCAATATTGGGCTGGATATCACCGAGCGGAAAAAAGCCGAACAGCAGCTCGAAGTTAAAGCCACCACTGACGATCTCACCGGGTGCTTTAACCGGTCGGCGATTTTGCAGCAGCTGGAGCTTGCGCTGGCCGCCAGTGCCAGGCAGGAGGCTAACAGCCATTTTTGCGTTCTGATGTTTGACCTGGATTTTTTCAAACAGATCAACGACGAGTGGGGACACCCGGTGGGCGATGCGGCGCTTCTTCACTTCTGTAATGCTATCCGTGAGTTGGCCCCTTCGGGCTCCGCATTAGGGCGCGTGGGAGGGGAGGAGTTTTTGCTTCTGCTGGCGCAAACTGACGGTAATGGTGCTGCGCAACTGTCCGCCAGGTTGCGCACCGTTCTGCAAACTCATCCGCTGATTGTGGGCGAGAGAACGCTGTCGCTGTCGTTTAGCGCAGGGGTCGTGGAAGTCCGCGGGGGACAGCGGGATACTTCAGCCTTGCTAAGGCGTGCTGATAAAGCGTTATATGAGGCTAAGCATTTGGGGCGAGGAAAAACGGTGGTGGCGGCTGATTATTTATAAATCAGTGAACACAATACACCCGATCAAATAGCATAAAACGTCATGATGACGGTGTGCTTTTTTCATGCTGCCAGAAGTTTGGCTTAATCAACAATCGTCTGTTGTGTTATCTTCCCACCGCCCTTACGGGCTGGATAATTATTTTCCTTAATTGAAACGGAACGAATACTTACAGTTTCACTTACGGGAAAATATTATCGTCATAACGAAATTTAAGATTTTTAATACGAAAAGTCAGTTGCTAACTTCGCATGATTCATGCAACGTAATCACCTGTTTAACACAGCATCCGGCCTTCATTACTACAGGCGTACAACATGCAGGGATATAGGGCGGGAAATGAATCGTAGCGCGCAGCGCAAGATGCTCAGGGTGGTAGGGATCATCATGGTAGTTATGCTGCCGGTGATGCTTGCGCTATGGTTTGCCCAGCTAAGAGCCGTGTCTGAAACAAGCGCCCAGCTACGGACATTTGCTGAACTGGCTTTAGACAAAACAGAGCTGGTTATACAGCAGGTTGATCTGGCCCGGGACGAGGCGGAAAAATATCGGGGCGAGCTTTGCACCCCGGGACACCGTCAATATATGTTGAACGTTGTTCGTGGCCGCCTGTTTGTTGCCGATTTAATTTATGCTGAAGGTCAGAATTTTCTTTGTTCGACCGTTTTTACACCGGATCGTCCCTACGCTATTCCCGTCGCTAATTACACGCGTAAACCTGACGTCGCTATCTATTATTATCGCGACACCCCATTTTATACTGGTTATAAAATGACATATATGCAGCGTGGAAATTATGTGGTGGTCGTTAATCCACTTTCATACAGCGAAGTCATGTCCGCGGATCATTCTCTCTCGTGGGGGGTATACGACACGGTAACCAATGCTTTCTTTTCCGTCAGTCAGAAAGCCAATGTTTCTTTATTAAATTCGATGATTCGGGATAAGGAATCGGTATTTCAAAAAGATAACCGTTTTTATACGATCGTCACATCACCCAAAAGACCGATTGCGGCCATCGTGTCGACATCGAATAAACGCTTTTATGAAACGCTTTATCATCAGGCGACATTAACGCTGCCGCTGGGAATGATTTGCAGCATTATTATTTTACTGGTCTGGTCCCGCACCCATCGTGAGCTCAATTCGCCAGGGCGTTTACTGCACAGGGCGCTGAACAAACGCCAGCTTTGCGTGCACTATCAGCCGATTATTGATATCAAGAACAACCGGTGTGTCGGCGCGGAGGCGTTATTACGCTGGCCTGGTTTTAACGGGCAGGTGATGAGCCCGGCTGAGTTTATTCCGCTGGCTGAAAATGAGGGGATGAGCGAGCGGATTACGGATTATGTCGTTGAGGAAGTGTTCAGTGATTTAGGCCATTTCCTGGCCGAGCATCCGCATCTCTATATTTCGATTAACCTGTCGGCGACGGATTTCCACTCCTCGCGGCTGATCGCTATGATTTCTGAGAAGGCCCGCCACTATGCCGTCCGCGCGCAGCAAATCAAAATTGAAGTGACGGAACGCGGTTTTATCGATGTGCCTAAAACCACGCCGGTGATTCAGGCTTTTCGTCAGGCGGGGTATGAAGTGGCCATCGATGATTTCGGTACCGGCTACTCGAACCTGCACAATCTCTACTCGCTGAACGTCGATATTCTGAAAATCGACAAATCGTTTATCGATACCTTAACGACCAACAGCACCAGCCACCTGATCGCCGAGCATATTATCGAGATGGCGCAAAGCCTGCGGCTGAAAACCATTGCGGAAGGGGTTGAGACGGCAGAGCAGGTGAGCTGGCTGTTGAAGCGCGGCGTCCAGTTTTGTCAGGGATGGCACTTCGCGAAAGCGATGCCGCCCCAGGAATTTATGACCTGGCAGCAGCAACCTTTGCACTGAGCGTGATTAATTCAACTGGTGGCGATAGTCGCTCGGCGTGCGGTCAAACTCGCGGCGAAATACGCGGGAAAAGGTTTGTTGCGACACATAGCCAAGATCCATCGCGATATCAAAAATCGGCCGCTGCGTTGAGCGTAGCGCCTGCGCCGCCAGCAGCAGTCTGCGCTGACGAATGTACTCACCCAGCGTCTGATGCATGACCGTACGGAACATTCTCTGTAAATACCATTTCGAATAGCCCGACTTTTTCGCGACCACATCAATGTTCAACGGTTGGTCGATATGGTCATCAATCCATTCAATAAGCGTCTGAATAATCTGCTGATGCGACATAAGGTTGCCCCTCTGTAGATACAACTATCTCGGTTAATTCGTCGTTTTCTCTGCGGGGGAGTATAATTCCTCAAGTTAACTTGAGGTAAAGAGGTTTTATGGAAAAGAGATTGCCGCGCATTAAAGCGCTGTTAACCCCCGGCGAAGTGGCAAAGCGAAGCGGCGTGGCGGTATCGGCGCTCCACTTCTATGAAAGCAAAGGGTTAATTAAAAGCATCCGTAACGGCGGCAACCAGCGTCGCTATACCCGCGACGTGCTCCGCTACGTGGCGATTATCAAAATTGCGCAACGAATCGGAATTCCCCTGGCCACGATCGGCGAGGCATTTGGTGTGCTGCCGGAAGGGCACACGCTGAGCCCGAAAGAGTGGAAAGAGCTGTCGTCCCAGTGGCGTGAAGAGTTGGACAGGCGTATTCATACGCTGGTCGCGCTGCGTGACGAACTGGATGGCTGTATTGGCTGCGGCTGCCTGTCGCGCAGCGACTGCCCGCTGCGTAACCCCGGCGACAAACTGGGCGAGCAGGGGACGGGAGCGCGGTTGCTGGAAGAGGATTGAGATTGTGCGGCCAGTTTGCCGGGTGGCGGCTGCGCCTTACCCGGCCTACAAAACCGAGAATGTAGGCCGGGTAAGCGAAGCGCCACCCGGCAAAACCCCGCACAATAAAGAACTAAAGCGCCACAAAGGGCGCTTTAGTTTTTCCCGGTCTTTGTCTTTCTCTCTATCCCGCTGGTTCACGGGAGGGTTTCCCCCGACATCAGCACCCCTCGTGTCGAGCTGGTTGGGGAGGTTCCGGATTGTGCTGACACTTTAATTCTATGCAAGGCCCGTTTTTTCGCCAGCGACGCTGACCGGTTTTTAGCCGAATTTTTTTCGCGGTGTTGTTCAATTTTCTATAGTTAAAAAGTATGAATAACAGGAGAAAGCCATGCTCACGGTACACCACCTAAACCAGTCGCGTTCGCACCGCGTAATCTGGGCGCTGGAAGAACTCGGTCTGCCTTATGAGATCGTTCACTATCAGCGCGAAAAGAACATGCTGGCACCTGAGGCGCTCAAAAAGGTGCATCCGTTGGGCAAATCGCCGGTCATCGAAGATAACGGACTGATCCTCGCAGAGTCAGGCGCCATTCTGGAGTATCTGCAGGAGACGTACGATCTTGAGTCGCGGCTTAAGCCTTTAGATCCGGCGCATAAGGTGCAGTACCGCTTCTGGCTGCACTACGCGGAAGGATCGCTGATGCCGCTGCTTTTAATGAAGCTGGTCTTCAACAGCCTCGGCAAGCCACCCGTGCCGTTTGGTATCCGAACCCTGGGGAAAGCGCTGGGGCAGGGGGTGCAGAAAGCATACCTCAACCGCCAGCTGGAAACCCATGCACGCTTTATTGAGTCGCATCTTGCTAAAAACAGCTGGTTTGCCGGGGATTCGCTCAGCATGGCCGACATCCAGATGAGCTTCCCGATCTTTGCCCTGCTGGCGCGCGGCGGTATTAACAACCTGCCGCATAGTCAGGCATGGAAAACGAAGGTTGAAAACAGCCCTGGCTGGCAACGAACCCTGGCACAAGGGGGGCCATTATCCATCCCGGGGGAGGATTGAAATGTAAACAAATTGCGCATAGACGATAACGTTTGCGCATCCTCTGTTTATTTCTTCAGCGTCATAAGTGAATTTTAGCGAAAAACGATAAAGTTCAGTTGAAAAGGGCGGGGATTAGGCTAGATAATCGTTTGCCTTAATTTGACCACCCGTTTGTAAGCGCGGAGCTAAACGTTTGCTTTTTCTGTGACGCCCTTTCGTCGCAAACGCAACACAAGGATTTGACGTTTAGCTGGCAGTGGCGTCTCCACCTCGCTTACGGACTTCCTAAAAAACTCTCAGGGGATGTTTTCTATGTCTACGCCATCTGCGCGTACTGGCGGTTCACTTGACGCCATGTTTAAAATTTCGGCCCGCGGCAGCACCGTGCGCCAGGAAATCGTTGCCGGTTTGACAACGTTTCTGGCGATGGTGTATTCCGTCATCGTTGTGCCGGGTATGCTGGGCAAAGCGGGCTTCCCGCCAGCAGCTGTCTTTGTAGCGACCTGCCTTGTGGCCGGCGTGGGCTCTATCGTGATGGGCCTGTGGGCGAACCTGCCGCTGGCGATTGGTTGCGCCATCTCCCTGACCGCGTTTACCGCGTTCAGCCTGGTGCTGGGCCAGCACATCAGCGTACCGGTTGCGCTGGGCGCCGTTTTCCTGATGGGTGTGCTGTTTACCGTTATTTCAGCGACCGGCATCCGTAGCTGGATCTTGCGCAACCTGCCGCAGGGCGTGGCGCACGGTACCGGCATCGGTATCGGCCTGTTCCTGCTGCTGATCGCCGCCAACGGCGTCGGTCTGGTCATCAAGAACCCGCTGGACGGTCTGCCGGTGGCGCTCGGCCATTTCGCCAGCTTCCCGGTGATCATGTCGCTGATCGGGCTGGCGGTGATTATCGGTCTGGAAAAACTGAAAGTCCCGGGCGGCATCCTGCTGACCATTATCGGCGTTTCCATTGTCGGCCTGATTTTCGATCCGAACGTCCATTTCTCCGGCATTTTCGCCATGCCGTCGCTGAGTGATGACAAAGGCAACTCTCTGATTGGCAGCCTGGATATCGTTGGCGCGCTGAACCCGGTCATCCTGCCAAGCGTGCTGGCGCTGGTAATGACCGCGGTGTTTGACGCGACCGGGACCATTCGTGCGGTGGCCGGTCAGGCGAACCTGCTGGATAAAGACGGTCAGATTATTGACGGTGGCAAAGCGCTGACGACGGACTCCCTGAGCAGCGTCTTCTCAGGCCTGGTGGGCGCAGCGCCTGCGGCGGTGTACATCGAGTCTGCAGCGGGTACGGCGGCAGGCGGTAAAACCGGCCTGACGGCGATCACCGTTGGCGTGCTGTTCATGCTGATCCTGTTCCTCTCTCCGCTCTCCTACCTGGTTCCGGCGTACGCGACCGCACCAGCGCTGATGTACGTTGGCCTGCTGATGCTGAGCAACGTGGCGAAAATCGACTTTGCGGATTTCGTGGACGCGATGTCTGGCCTGATTACCGCGGTCTTTATCGTGCTGACCTGTAACATCGTGACCGGCATTATGATCGGTTTCGCGTCGCTGGTGATTGGTCGTCTGGTCTCCGGGGAATGGCGCAAGCTGAACGTTGGCACCGTTGTGATTGCCGTTGCGCTGGTGGCGTTTTACGCGGGCGGCTGGGCAATCTAAATTGGCCTTTGATGCGAAAACGGGTGGCTCAGGCCGCCCGTTTTTATTTTCAGGACTCATCCTGTTGCCTTTTGCGTTACTCTGGTGAAGATAGAATAAAAGGCACGACGCCTTCCGGAGTACATAAGCAACACAGCAAACAGGGAACGCATGGAAATCTTCTTCACAATACTCATCATGACCCTTGTGGTCTCGCTATCCGGGGTGGTTACACGCGTACTGCCCTTTCAGGTCCCCCTGCCATTAATGCAAATTGCCATCGGCGCGCTGCTGGCGTGGCCGACGTTTGGCCTGCACGTGGAATTTGACCCCGAACTGTTCCTCGTGCTGTTCATCCCGCCACTGCTGTTTGCGGATGGCTGGAAAACGCCCACGCGCGAGTTCCTTGAGCACGGGCGAGAGATCTTCGGCCTGGCGCTTGCGCTGGTGGTGGTCACCGTCGTCGGGATTGGTTTTCTGATCTACTGGACGGTACCGGGCATTCCGTTAATACCGGCTTTTGCGCTGGCCGCCGTGCTGTCGCCAACCGATGCCGTGGCGCTGTCCGGCATTGTGGGTGAAGGCCGTATTCCGAAGAAAATTATGGGGATTTTACAGGGGGAGGCGCTGATGAACGACGCCTCCGGCCTGGTTGCCCTGAAGTTTGCCGTGGCCGTTGCGATGGGCACGATGGTCTTTACCGTCGGCGGTGCGACGCTGGAGTTCTTTAAGGTAGCCATCGGCGGTATTCTCGCGGGCTTCGTGGTGAGCTGGCTGTACGGCCGCTCGCTGCGCTTCCTCAGCCGCTGGGGCGGCGATGAACCCGCGACGCAGATCGTACTGCTGTTCCTGCTGCCGTTCGCCTCTTATCTGATTGCCGAACATATCGGCGTGTCGGGCATTCTGGCGGCAGTGGCGGCAGGGATGACCATTACCCGCTCCGGCGTGATGCGCCGCGCGCCGCTGGCCATGCGTCTGCGTGCAAACAGTACCTGGGCCATGCTGGAGTTTGTCTTTAACGGCATGGTGTTCCTGCTGTTGGGCCTGCAGCTGCCGGGCATTATGGAATCCTCGCTGGTGGCGGCCGAAGCCGATCCGAACGTTGAAGTCTGGATGCTGTTTACCGACATCGTGCTGATCTACCTGGCGCTGATGCTGGTGCGTTTCGGCTGGCTGTGGACGATGAAAAACTTCAGCGTCCGCTTCCTGAAGAAAAAGCCGATGGAGTTTGGCTCGTGGACAACGCGTGAACTGCTGATTGCCTCTTTTGCGGGCGTACGCGGGGCGATCACCCTTGCCGGTGTCCTCTCCATTCCGCTGCTGCTGCCGACGGGCGACGTCTTCCCGGCGCGTTACGAGCTGGTGTTCCTGGCGGCGGGCGTCATTCTGTTCTCACTGTTTGTCGGCGTGATTATGCTGCCGATTTTACTCCAGCATATTGATGTCGGTGATTCGACCCAGCAGCACAAGGAAGAGCGCATTGCGCGTGCAGCGACCGCCGAAGTGGCGATTGTCGCCATCCAGAAAATGGAAGAGCGTCTGGCCGCGGATGCGGAAGAGAACATCGATAATCAGCTGCTGACGGAGGTGAGTTCCCGCGTAATTGGTAACCTTCGCCGCCGCGCGGACGGGCGTAACGATGTGGAAAGCTCGCTGCAGGAGGAGAACCTGGAACGCCGGTTCCGTCTGGCAGCGCTGCGCTCAGAGCGTGCCGAACTGTACCACCTGCGCGCCACGCGCCAGATCAGCAACGAGACGCTGCAAAAGCTGCTGCACGATCTGGACCTGCTGGAAGCGCTGTTGATAGAGAATCAGTAGCGCTGTTTTGCCGGGTGGCGGCTTCGCCTTACCCGGCCTACGGTTCGAACGTAGGCCGGTAAGCGCCACCGGGCACTATTCAGACCGCACCCAAAACCCCTCACAACATTGCAGCCACGCCTGCGCGCTCTGCGACAAATAAACCCCTTCACGCCAGATCATCCCTAACTGCCAGTGCAGATCGCTCTCCAGCGGGATCCAGCGCAGCGTGTTTTTATCCAGACGCTCGCAAATCGGCTGCGGCAGAATGGCAATCCCCACGCCAGCCTGCACCATCGCTGCCAGGAAATCCCACTGTCCGCTGCGTACCGCAATGCGCGGCTTGACGTTATGCTGGTTAAACAGCGTCATCAGCTGGCGGCTGAGAGCGAAGTCTTCGTTGTAGATCAGCAGAGGGTGCTCGCCGAGCAGTTCAGGCTTCACCGACTCCCTCTTCAGCCAGTCGCCGGAGCGGGGCACCAGCACGCACAGCGGGTGGCTAAAGAGCGGAAGCGTCGCCAGGCCGCTCTCTTCCTCAACGGGGAGGGCGGTCATTGCCACATCGAGCTCGCCGTTAGTGACGGCCTGCTGGACGGTTAACCCACCAAACTCCGAAATCTTCAGTTCTACGCCGGGATAACGCTGGCGAAACAGGCTAATCGGTCCGGCCATCATCATGCCGACCATCGGGGGAATGCCGAGGCGAAGCACCCCTTTGGTCAGATGATTAATATCGTCCAGCTCTGCTTCCAGCTGGCGGAACTCCGCCAGAATCGCCAGCCCGCGTTCGAACACCACGCGTCCGGTGTCGGTCAGCAGCAGCTTGCGCCCGTCGCGGATCAGCAGGGTACAGTTCAGTTCATCTTCGAGGTTTTTCAGCATCTTGCTGATGGTGGGCTGGGTAACAAACAACTTCTCCGCTGCGCGGGTGAAACTTTGCTGACGAACCACTTCGACAAAATAGCGCAGCGTTCTTATGTCCATGATTATTCCTCGAAACTATACCTTTGATGATTTTAATTCATTTCAGTCCACACCGTGCGCTCACTATACTGGCGCCTCGTCTCATTTTTGAGGAAAACCCCCATGGCCGTGGCGTTAAGCCGTGTTACGCCTGCCGTTGTACAACGACTCCAGGTCCCGGTTCAGGTACTGCTCTACGCGGGACTGTTTGTTTTCGCCGAGTATCTTGTCGGCTGGCTCCACCTGCCGTTGCCTGCCAACCTGGTGGGGATGCTGTTGATGCTGACGCTCATCCTCTGTCGCGTGATCCCCCTTAACTGGGTGCGCGCCGGGGCGCGCTGGCTGCTGGCGGAGATGCTGCTGTTCTTTGTCCCTGCCGTGGTGGCGGTGGTGAACTATGCGCAACTGCTGATGGTGGACGGCTGGCGAATCTTTGCGGTGATCGCGCTGAGTACGTTGATGGTGCTGGGGGCGACCGCCTGGGTCGTGGATAAAGTCTACCGGTTTGAAATCAGCAGGCACAAACATGACTAACTTTCAGATCAGCGTCTTGTGCCTGATCGCGACGCTCGGGATCTACTTCGCCAACAAGCGGCTGTATCGCCGGTTTCATGCGCTGCCGCTGATGCCGCTGGTCTTCACGCCGATCCTGCTGGTGCTGATGCTGGTCTTCGGCCACATTTCCTGGCAGAACTACATTGGTGAATCCCACTGGCTGCTGTGGCTGCTCGGCCCGGCGACCATCGCCTTTGCCGTGCCCGTTTATGACAACCTGGCGATTATCAGGCGCCACTGGATGTCGCTCAGCGCAGGCGTGATCACCGCCACGGTGGTCGCGGTCTGTAGCTCCGTCTGGCTGGCGAGACTGTTTACGCTGCCCGATGAAATTCAGCGCAGCCTGGCCGTGCGCTCGGTGACCACGCCGTTTGCGCTGGCGGCGGCTAAACCCCTCGGCGGACAGCCGGACCTGGTGGCGCTGTTTGTGGTGGTGACGGGCGTCTTTGGGATGGCGGTGGGCGATATGCTCTTTCTGCGGCTTTCTATTCGGGAAGGAATGGCCAAAGGCGCGGGGTTTGGCGCGGCGTCGCACGGCGCGGGCACGGCACGTTCCTATGAGCTGGGCCAGCAGGAGGGCGTTGTCGCGAGCCTGGTGATGATGCTGTCGGGCGTGGTGATGGTGCTGGTTGCGCCGCTGGTGGCGTGGGTGATGTTTTAAGCTCCCCGACCAGAATGGCCGGGGAGAAAGGTTTAGTGCGCGCGGCCTTGCTCAACGCCAAGACCGGTTTGTGAACGAATAAACTGGGCGCGGAATTTCTCGCGCTCCAGGTTACCCTCCGGCGAATTATCGGTGGCCGAGAAGACCCAGATACCGATAAACGCCACGGCAATGGAGAACAGCGCCGGGTATTCATACGGGAAGATGGCGCTGGCGTGACCGAGGATCTGCACCCAGATCGTCGGGCCCAGAATCATCAGGATCACCGCCGTCAGCAGCCCCAGCCAGCCGCCAATCATCGCGCCACGGGTGGTCAGTTTCGACCAGTACATGGAGAGCAGGATGATCGGGAAGTTACAGCTGGCCGCAATGGAGAAGGCCAGCCCCACCATAAAGGCGATGTTTTGCTTCTCGAACAGAATGCCCAGCAGGATCGCCACCACGCCCAGCACCAGCACGGTGATTTTGGAGACCTTCAGCTCATCGCGCTCGCTCGCGCCTTTGCGGAAGACGTTGGCGTAGAGGTCATGCGAAACCGCCGACGCCCCGGCCAGCGTTAAACCCGCAACCACCGCAAGAATGGTGGCGAAGGCCACGGCAGAGATAAAGCCGAGGAACAGGTTGCCGCCCACCGCGTCGGCCAGATGCACCGCCGCCATGTTATTGCCGCCAATCAGCGCGCCCGCGGCATCTTTAAACGCCGGGTTTGCCCCCACCAGCATGATCGCACCAAAGCCGATGATAAAGGTCAGGATATAGAAGTAGCCCATGAAGCCGGTAGCGTAGAAGACGCTCTTGCGCGCTTCACGCGCATCGCTCACGGTGAAGAAGCGCATCAGAATGTGCGGTAGACCTGCGGTACCAAACATCAGGCCCAGACCGAGCGACAGGGCAGAAATCGGGTCTTTCACCAGCCCGCCCGGGCTCATAATGGCTTCCCCTTTCGGGTGCACCGCCATGGCTTCGGTAAACAGGTTATTGAAGCTGAACCCAACGTGCTTCATCACCATAAAAGCCATAAAGCTGGCGCCGAACAGCAGCAGGACGGCTTTGATGATTTGCACCCAGGTGGTCGCCAGCATGCCGCCGAACAGGACGTACATCACCATCAGCACGCCCACCAGCACCACCGCGATGTGGTAGTTCAGGCCGAACAGCAGCTCGATCAATTTACCCGCGCCCACCATCTGTGCGATCAGATACAGCGCCACCACCACCAGCGAACCGCAGGCGGAGAGGGTGCGAATCGGCCCCTGCTTCAGGCGATACGAGGCCACGTCGGCGAAGGTATAGCGGCCCAGGTTGCGCAGGCGCTCGGCAATCAGGAACAGAATGATCGGCCAGCCGACGAGGAAGCCGAGGGAGTAAATCAGGCCGTCATAGCCGGAGGTGTAGACCAGCGCGGAGATCCCGAGGAACGAGGCGGCGGACATAAAGTCACCCGCAATCGCCAGGCCGTTCTGGAAGCCGGTAATGTTGCCGCCTGCGGTGTAGTAGTCGTTACGGGAGCGCACGCGTTTCGACGCCCAGTACGTAATGTACAGCGTCAGCACCACGAAAATCAGGAACATGATAATCGCCTGCCAGTTGGTTGGCTGGCGCTGTACCTCGCCGGTAATGGCATCCGCCGCGTGGGCGGCAAAGGGAAGTGTGGCGGCTAGCGCCGTCAGGACTCGCTTCATGATGCTTTTACCTCTTGCAGTACCGCTTTATTAAGACGATCGAATTCACCGTTCGCGCGCCAGACGTAGACGCCGGTGAGCACAAATGAAATCACGATCACGCCAATGCCAATGGGAATACCGCGCGTCACGCTGGTCCCCTCGTGTAACGGGGTGCCCAGCCAGTGCGGCGCAAAGGCGATCAGCAGAATAAAGCCGACATAGATAATCAGCATGATGATGGAAAGGGTGAAGGCAAACCGTTGCCGCTTATCGACGAGCTCCCTGTAGTGCGCACTATTCTCTATCTGCTGACAAATATGGTCATTCATCACAGAGTCTCCAAAGGTAAGGTTGGTTTGTTTTTATCCCCTCTCCCCTTTGGGGAGAGGGTGAGGGGAGGAAGGTGCGGTCTGATGCCCTCACCCCGGCCCTCTCCCACGGGGAGAGGGAGAAAAGATTACGATGGCATTGCGATGGCCTGCTTCTCTTCGAGCAGTTTTTCCACCACGCCAGGATCCGCGAGCGTTGAGGTATCACCGAGGTTGCTGGTGTCCCCTGCCGCGATTTTGCGCAAGATACGGCGCATGATTTTGCCGGAGCGGGTTTTCGGCAGCGAGTCGGTCCAGTGCAGCACGTCCGGCGTGGCCAGCGGGCCAATCTCTTTACGCACCCAGTTGCGCACTTCTGTATAAAGCTCTGGCGACGGCTCTTCCCCGTGGTTCAGAGTGACATAGGCGTAAATCGCCTGGCCTTTAATGTTGTGCGGAATACCGACAACGGCCGCTTCGGCAATCTTCGGATGCGACACCAGCGCCGATTCAATCTCCGCGGTGCCCAGACGGTGGCCGGAGACGTTCAGCACGTCGTCCACGCGTCCGGTGATCCAGTAATAACCGTCTTCATCACGGCGCGCGCCGTCGCCGCTGAAGTACATGTTTTTAAAGGTCGAGAAGTAGGTCTGCTCGAAGCGATCATGATCGCCGAACAGCGTACGCGCCTGACCCGGCCACGAGTCCGTGATCACCAGGTTGCCTTCGGTGGCGCCTTCCAGTGGGTTGCCTTCGTTATCCACCAGCGCAGGCTGCACGCCGAAGAACGGACGGGTTGCCGAGCCTGCTTTCAGCTGCGTGGCGCCCGGCATCGGGGTGATCATGAAACCGCCGGTTTCGGTCTGCCACCAGGTGTCCATGACCGGGCATTTCTCGTTGCCGATTTTCTTCCAGTACCACTCCCAGGCTTCCGGGTTAATCGGCTCGCCCACGGAACCAAGGATGCGCAATGAAGAGCGGTCGGTGCCTTCGATGGCTTTATCGCCTTCCGCCATTAAGGCGCGGATCGCCGTAGGCGCGGTGTAAAGAATATTGACCTGATGCTTGTCGACCACCTGGCACATACGCGCCGGTGTCGGCCAGTTGGGCACGCCTTCAAACATCAGCGTCGTTGCGCCGCAGGCCAGCGGGCCGTACAGCAGATAGCTGTGCCCGGTGACCCAGCCCACGTCGGCGGTACACCAGTAGATGTCGCCCGGGTGGTAGTCGAAGACGTATTTGAAGGTGGTGGCCGCGTAGACCAGATAGCCGCCGGTGGTGTGCAGCACGCCTTTCGGTTTGCCGGTTGAACCTGAGGTGTAAAGAATGAAGAGCGGATCTTCCGCATTCATCTCTTCAGGCTGATGCTGGTCGCTCGCTTTTTCAATCAGGTCGCTCCACCACAGGTCGCGCCCCTCGTGCCAGTCGATTTTGCCGCCGGTACGCTTAAGGACGATGACGTTGCTGACCGTTTTGACGTTCGGGTTTTTCAGCGCTTCGTCGACGTTTTTCTTAAGTGGGATACCGCGTCCTGCACGCACGCCTTCATCGGCGGTGATCACCAGTTTTGAGCTTGAATCGACAATACGACCCGCAACCGCCTCTGGCGAGAACCCGCCAAAGATAACCGAGTGAATGGCGCCGATACGCGCGCAGGCCAGCATGGCCACCGCCGCTTCCGGCACCATCGGCATATAGATTGCGACCACGTCGCCTTTTTTAATGCCATTATCCAGCAGGACGTTGGCAAAGCGGCACACGTCGCGGTGCAGTTCTTTATAAGTAATGTGTTTGCTCTGCGAGGCATCATCGCCTTCCCAGATAATCGCCGTCTCGTTCCCGCGTGCGGCAAGGTGACGGTCAAGGCAGTTCGCCGCCAGGTTCAGCGTGCCATCTTCATACCATTTAATGGAGACGTTACCGGGCGCAAAGGAGGTGTTCTTCACCTTCTGATAAGGTTTGATCCAGTCCAGGATATGGCCCTGTTCACCCCAGAAGGTGTCCGGGGCGGTGATAGATTGCTGATATTTCTCGTGGTACTGCTCCGGGTTGATCAGGCAACGGTCCGCAATGTTTGCGGGAATGTCATGTTTGTGTATTTGGCTCATGGCTTTTTTTCTCCTTGTAAGATGTTAATAATATGTCGCAAAAACGTTAATAGTAGGGGCTTTACAAGCTTTGTTTATTATTTGGGCTACAGATCACGCATTGTTTGAACAGGTTGAAAAATGAGCGAATGAAACTTTGAAGGAAAATAATTTATGCTGACGATTATTCACATTTATGTTTAAAAAAGCGTTTTTATAACAAAAGGTTATTTATTAGAATCAGGAGAAACTCCCGTCACGGACGCTTTTACGAGTGAAATGCGTCGTTCTTTAAGGCTTGCGCAACAGGCCGCGCAAATGATACTCATACGCCGCGTTAAAAAATCCCATAAATCGACGCAACACAATTCATACCCTATCAGTATGTCCCCCTATTCATGCAGTTTGAGTGAATAAGGCGCTTCATTGAGGAAGTCAGTTTCTATGAAAAACGTTAAAGTCAGCCTGGCCTGGCAGATCTTAATTGCCCTTGTGCTGGGCATCTTGCTGGGCAGTTACCTCCACTATCACAGCGACAGCCGCGACTGGCTGATTGCGAACCTGCTTTCACCGGCAGGGGATATCTTTATTCATCTGATCAAGATGATTGTGGTACCGATTGTGATCTCGACGCTGGTGGTAGGTATTGCGGGCGTCGGCGATGCGAAGCAGTTAGGTCGTATTGGTGCGAAAACCATTATCTATTTCGAAGTGATCACTACGGTTGCGATCATTCTCGGTATCACCCTGGCGAACGTGTTCCAGCCGGGTTCCGGGATTGATATGTCGCAGCTGGCTACGGTGGATATTTCGAAATACCAAAGTACAACCGCTGACGTGCAGAGCCATGCACACGGCCTGATGGGCACTATCCTTTCTCTGGTACCGACCAACATCGTGGCATCGATGGCGAAGGGCGAGATGTTGCCTATTATCTTCTTCTCGGTCCTGTTTGGTCTGGGGCTCTCCTCTCTGCCCGCGACGCACCGCGAACCGCTGGTGACCGTGTTCCGCTCTATCTCCGAGACCATGTTTAAAGTGACCCACATGGTGATGCGTTACGCGCCGGTAGGGGTGTTTGCGCTTATCGCCGTCACCGTGGCGAACTTCGGTTTTGCCTCCCTCTGGCCGCTGGCGAAGCTGGTGATTCTGGTGCACTTCGCGATCCTGTTCTTTGCGCTGGTGGTGCTGGGCATCGTGGCGCGTCTGTGCGGGCTGAGCATCTGGATCCTGATCCGTATCCTGAAAGATGAGCTGATTCTGGCCTACTCCACGGCAAGCTCTGAGAGCGTGCTGCCGCGTATTATTGAGAAGATGGAAGCCTACGGCGCGCCAGCGTCGATCACCAGCTTCGTGGTGCCGACCGGTTACTCCTTTAACCTGGATGGTTCCACGCTGTACCAGAGTATCGCCGCTATCTTTATTGCCCAGCTGTACGGCATTGACCTGTCGCTGTGGCAGGAGATCGTCCTGGTGCTGACGCTGATGGTGACCTCTAAAGGTATCGCAGGCGTACCGGGCGTTTCGTTCGTGGTGCTGCTGGCGACGCTGGGCAGCGTCGGTATTCCGCTGGAAGGTCTGGCCTTTATCGCCGGTGTGGACCGTATCCTCGACATGGCGCGTACGGCGCTGAACGTGGTGGGTAATGCACTGGCGGTGCTGGTTATCGCCAAGTGGGAACACAAATTCGATCGTAAAAAGGCGCTGGCGTATGAACGCGAGGTGCTGGGTCGTTTTGATAAGACTGCCGATCGGTAACCTCTTAAGCCCGGTGGCGCTGCGCTTACCGGGCCTGCGAGTCTTGTAGGCCGGGTAAGGCGAAGCCGCCACCCGGCAGTTTACTCTCCGCTCAACGCATCAAACTCTTCACATCCCGTATCAAACCCTTCAGTACAGCTCAGGTTCAACCAGTACAGTGCTTTCTGCTTATTTGGCGTGATAAAGCCTTTCTCACCCTGCCTGAACAACATCCCTGCCCAGTACTCGGCGTAGCCGGTACGCGAAAGGGCTGAACTCCGCTTGAACCACGAGGCGGCCTGCACGTCATCCTGCGCCACCTCGACGCCGTTGGCATAAATGAGTCCCAGCAGCAGTTGCGCATCGACCGCAGAGTCGCTGTCGATATCTTCGGTTGCCGTTTGCAGCAGCCTGATGGCCTGCGGATAGTCCGTTTTCCCTGCCTGAGTATTCACCAGAATGCGCGCCAGCATGATCGCGCCGCGTTTGCTGCCAGCAATGTTTGCCTGTTGGGCCAGGGCTTTGGCCTGTGCGTAATCGCCCTGTGTAAAGAGGATTTGTGAGAGCAACCCCATGGCGTCGACATCGCCGCCTTTCGCGGCTTTCTCGGCCCACAGCGCGGCCTGCTTGCTGTCGCCGGAGCTGAAGTACGTATCGGCAAGATAATACTGGGCACGCGCATCACCGGCTTCCGCCTGTTTCCGATACTGGCTGCCTATCTCATCCGCGCGGGCGAAGGACGTTAAAAACACTAACAACAGAAAAATGGCTTTCATGGATTCTTATCATCTGGGTACACGCCGCGCAGTATAATCGCGGGCGCAAAAGAAAAAAATGGGTGCATTAAGACCTCAGCATCCTACAAGCCGGGCGGAACCGTTGTTCCGCCCATAGAGGTTAGCCTGGGTTGCAGGCTAATTTAGCCGCCACCTCCTGATGTTCACTCTTTATTGAAAACTCGCAGAGCTTACCGCGAGTAATAAAGGTAAAGATCACTATCGTCAGGCAAACAATAAAGACGATGCCTAACGCAGTTTTTAATGGCGTCATGCCTTTTACTCCTTGTCAAAAAAAGAATAAGAGGCTACTCTCAACTTGTTGGAGTTGAGGGAGTAGCCTCGGGTAAATGAAAATTTCCCGGGGCTTTCTACTTTCTGTCCCTCAACAATGCTCAAGACAGAAAGTCTTAAGCACCCGCCGAATATCTTATCCCGCTGAATTAAAATGCAAAGATGTAATTCCTTTTCGCGAAAATTACATTATTTCTGCGAGTCGATTTCCAGAATAGTAATTTATATTTCTTATGAATTAATCGGAAATAAAAAGGGAGTGAATATATCACTCCCTTTATTCAACGATAAATTAACGGCTTCAACCCATTGCGCTTTCGCGCAGTCGGGCTTTCAGCTTGTTATATTCGTCGATCACGTACTGTTCCGCCGCGTGCTGATCCGCAATCGGCTCAACGTTGACGGCGCAGTATTTATACTCCGGCGTTTTGGTTATCGGGCTTAAGTTCTCCGTTACCAGCTCGTTGCAGGCACCAATCCACCACTGATAGGTCATATAGACCGCCCCTTTGTTTGGACGATCGCTGACCTGCGCACGGGTGATGATCCGCCCTTTGCGCGAATTCACCCACACCAGCGCCTCGTCCTCAATACCAAGGCGTTCCGCATCGGCGGTGTTGATTTGCGCATAGCCGGGCTCGTCCGCCAGCGCCGCCAGCGCGGCGCAGTTTCCGGTCATCGAACGACAGGAGTAGTGGCCCACTTCACGTACGGTGGAGAGCACCATCGGATACTCATCGGTGAGTTTATCAATGGGCGCGACCCAGTCGCAGGTGAAGAATTGCGCCAGCCCGTTCGGGGTGTCGAATTTCTCCTTAAAGAGATAGGACGTGCCTTGATCGGCCTCTGATTCATCCCGGCACGGCCACTGGATGTATCCCAGATCACCCATTTTTTCATAGGTGGCGCCGTAGAAGTCCGGACACAGGCTGCGTAACTCGTCCCAGATCTCCTGGGTGTTGTTGTAGTGCATCGGGTAGCCCATACGGGTGGCGATTTCGCTGATAATCTGCCAGTCCGTTTTCAGATCCCACTTCGGCTCGACCGCCTTGAAGAAGCGCTGGAAGCCGCGGTCGGCCGCCGTGTAGACGCCTTCATGCTCGCCCCATGAGGTCGACGGTAAAATGACATCCGCCGCCGCCGCGGTTTTGGTCATGAAGATATCCTGGACAATCACCAGCTCCAGATCCTCAAACCCTTTACGCACCGCAGAGAGCTCGGCGTCGGTCTGAAGCGGATCTTCACCCATGATGTAGGCCGCACGCACTTCGCCATGCGCCGCGCGGTGCGGCAGCTCGCTGATGCGGTACCCGGTGTGTTCCGGCAGGCTTTCCACGCCCCAGGCCTTCGCGAATTTGGCGCGGTTCTCCGGGAATTTCACGTACTGGTAGCCCGGATAAGTATCCGGCAGCGCGCCCATATCGCAGGCGCCCTGCACGTTATTCTGACCGCGCACCGGGTTCACGCCAACGTGGGCTTTACCCAGATTACCGGTCAGCATCGCGAGGCTGGTCAGCGAGCGCACGGTTTCCACGCCCTGGTAGAACTGGGTCACGCCCATGCCCCAGAGGATGGCGGCGGTTTTCGCCCCGGCATACATCCTGGCCGCCTGACGGATCGCCTGCGCGCTGACGCCGGTTATCGCTTCAACCGACTCCGGCGTATAGCCTTCGACTATTTTCTTATACTCTTCAAAGCCTTCCGTACGGGTCGCGACAAACGCCTGGTCGTACAGGTTCTCCTCAATGATGACGTGTCCCATTGCATTCAACAGCGCGATGTTCGAGCCGTTTTTCAATGCAATGTGCATATCCGCAATGCGCGCGGTTTCAATTTTGCGCGGATCGCAGACGATGATTTTCGCCCCATTCTGTTTAGCGCGAATAACGTGGTTCGCGACGATAGGGTGAGAATCCGCCGGGTTATAACCAAAGATGAAGACGAGATCGGTATTATCTATCTCGTTGATGGCATTACTCATTGCGCCGTTACCGACCGACTGGTGCAGACCTGCAACCGATGGGCCGTGTCAGACGCGAGCGCAGCAGTCGACGTTATTGGTACCAATAACGGCGCGCGCGAATTTTTGCATCACATAGTTGGTTTCATTTCCCGTCCCGCGGGAAGAGCCGGTAGTCTGGATGGCATCCGGGCCATACTTGGCCTTGATGGCGCTCAGGCGCGTGGCGACGTAATCCAGCGCCTCGTTCCAGGAGACGGCTTCCAGCTTGCCGCCGCGCTCGCGGCGGATCATAGGGGTTTTCAGGCGCGGGGTAAGGATTTGGGTATCGTTAATAAAATCCCAGCCGTAGTAACCTTTCAGGCACAGCGTGCCCTGGTTGGTTTTCCCCTGTGCGGCCTCCGCCCGGACGATTTTGCCGTTATCGACCACCAGGTGGATCTTGCAACCTGAGGCACAATAAGGGCAAACCGTGACGACTTTTTTCATCAGTCTGCTCCAGTTAATCGAATCGTTCGCACCCACTATGCAGCTTCTATGCCATGTTTTTTGTATGGGTATCCCCTGACTTTACGGCCCATCCGGGGTGAAAACCCTGACAAAAAGCAGCCAATCGTCAAAATTGACGTGTCGACAGGGCGGCGGATGTGACATGGGTTGAATTTCCGTCACTGAAAAAACCTTTTGACTGGAGCCGACGGCAGAATAGTTCAGACTTAACATAATCCCCTGACGGAAGCATACGATGAAACCGGCGATTCTGGTGGTTGATGACGATACGGCAGTCTGCGAACTGCTTCAGGACGTGCTGAGCGAGCACGTCTTTAGCGTGCTTGTCTGCCATAACGGCCAGGATGCGCTGCGCCAGGTTCAGCAGGAGCCGAATATCGCGCTTGTGCTGCTGGATATGATGCTGCCGGATATCAACGGCCTGCAGGTTCTGCTGCAGCTGCAAAAGCAGCGTCCGGCGCTACCGGTTGTGATGTTAACCGGGCTGGGCAGCGAGTCAGACGTGGTGGTGGGGCTGGAGATGGGGGCCGACGATTATATTGGCAAACCGTTCAACCCGCGCGTGGTGGTTGCCCGCGTGAAAGCGGTGCTGCGCCGTACGGGCGTGCTGGCGGCGGAAGCTCCCGCAGCGCCCGTCGCGGGCATTGCGTTTAACGGATGGACGCTTGATACCACCCGCTGCGAGCTGAGCGATCCGCAGCGTAATCCCGTGCCCTTAACTCAGGGCGAGTATGGCCTGCTGCTGGCGCTCACGCAAAATGCCCGTCGGGTGCTGAGCCGTGACAGGCTGCTCGAGCTGACCCACAGCGAAAGCGCCGACGTGTTCGATCGCACGATTGATGTGCTGATCATGCGCCTGCGCCGGAAAATAGAGGCTAACCCGCATCAGCCTGCGCTGATCAAAACGATCCGCGGGCTGGGTTACGTGTTTGCCACCGATGTGAGCCGGCCCGAACAGGCGGCATAAGGCTTACGTTATCGCCGGAACAATGATGGCGGCAAAGATTGCAGCGATGCACAGATACTTGAGGGCGTAATAGGCCTTACGGTTTCTTTTTTTCAGACGCTGCCCCCGCTCGCGACCTGCATGAACGTATTTAAAAATGCGGTTAATGCCGCC
This sequence comes from Enterobacter cloacae complex sp. Mu1197, assembly GCF_040059225.1. Taxonomy (NCBI): domain Bacteria; kingdom Pseudomonadati; phylum Pseudomonadota; class Gammaproteobacteria; order Enterobacterales; family Enterobacteriaceae; genus Enterobacter; species Enterobacter cloacae complex sp. Mu1197. Next base: position 362,251 of record NZ_CP157375.1, read on the forward strand.
AGTGCTGTCATTCTCGTCATTCGGTGAGCTGGCTGCAGACATCAGCGTGGTTCCCACCCAATGGTTAACCGCCTGCGCCCAGCGCCATTTCATCGGACGCTCAATATCGCAGAAGAGAATAATGCGCGTTTGATCCGTTTTATTCTCTGCCCAGTGGACGTAGGTCTCATCAAAAATAACGGCTTCTCCATCCCGCCAGCTGTGGCGCTGCCTGTCGACTTCAATAAAGCAGCGATCGTCATTCGGTGTGAATAAGCCCAGATGGTAACGAACCGAGCCCGCGTACGGGTCCCGGTGCTTGCCAAGCTTCGCCCCCGCCGGCAGCTCGGCAAACATGGCCGCCTTCACCGAAGGGATTTCACTTACCAGCCGGGTCGTCACCGGGCATAAAGACTGTGCGGAGGGATGGGCATCGGCATACCACTTCAGATAAAAACGTTTCCAGCCGCGTTTAAAAAAGGTGTTAAAGCCAGCGTCGTTATTATTTTCCGCCGCCTTAATATGATGCTGCAAACGCAGCGCCTCTTCGCGAATAACCAGCCAGTTTTCCGTCAGCTTATTTAATTCCGGGAAGCGTTCTGTTTCAAAGAAAGGCTGCCTGGCGGGCAGGGAAGAAAACGCCGTCATAAACATATTGATGGGCGCCATGAACGTCGAATGGTCGAAGAGCTGACGAGAAAGCGTCTGTTTTTCTTTGCCGCGTGAATGCGCATAAATAACGCTGATAATGAAAATACCGATGATGATGGCTGCGAACATTTTTCCCTTGTCCTCTTTCTATCTCATTTCGGAAAAGCGTGCGGACAGTGTGCTGCCCACGCCGAATATGCCAGATGGAGAGAGTGTAGTTCGGGGATGTAAAATTCATAGAACTGTAATGAAATATCGCAATTATTGTTAAATTAAACGCTCTCGCGAATAAACGCCTGCAGCTCGGCCAGCGTTTTTGCGCCGTCAATCGCATTGGCGGCCAGCAGGCTTGCCCGCGCGCAGGCGTGCGCCAGATAAATACTCTCTGTCAGCGGCAGCGATTCATGGCAGCCGTATAAAAAGCCCGCGCAAAAGGCATCGCCCGCGCCGACGCTGCCGATAATCTCTTCCTGCTCCAGCATCCATGACGGGATCCAGCGACCCTCTTCACCGCGGGCTTCTCCCCATGCGCCTTCCGGACTGTGGATCACCACCCGCTGGCGTACGCCTGCCGCCAGCAGCTGCGCCGCGGCATCGGCGATATGGGCAATGTGCGGGGCGTCGTTTTCGTCACGCATTGTCAGGCCGCTAAACTCACCGGCCTCCAGCTCGTTAATGACCAGATAGTCGAGATGGCGCAGGGCAGGGAGCACCAGCGGCTGATAGCGTGGGTCACCCTTGCGGGAAACCAGGTCGAGCGAGGTTTCATACCCCTGGTCGCACATTTGTGCCAGCAGCCGCGTGCTGCGGGTGCCGAACTCGTCATCGGGCATATCCAGGCTGTCGAGCAGCAGGAGATAGCCGAGATGGAAGATCTTCATCGATCCGTCTAAGCGATCGAAAGCGGGAAGATCCAGCAGGCGGTTGGCCCCCGGTGAGTGGAAAAAGGTGCGCTGTCCGCTGGGATCGGTCATCACCTGCGACATGGAGGTTGGCGCAAAGGTGGTGCGCTGTACGCGCTGGCGGTTGACGTGGTACTGGTCGAGCATCGCCAGAATGTAGTCCCCGTCGCTGTCTTCGCCAATCAGCCCCACCGCCTGCAGCGGCAGGCCAACGTGCATTTTCGCCAGCGTCAGCAGGACGTTGAGCGGCGCGCCGCCGGTTGAGCGTTCGCTGTGGGTGATTTCCGCCAGCCAGCCGCGCTCCGGCCACTGCACGATCTGGTGAACGTGGTCCACCAGCATATTGCCTGCGGCGATGATGCCTTTACGTTCCATTATGCCTGCCCCGCGCTGCCGAAAATGCGCATCTGTTCGGCGACCGTATCCGTAATCGCTTCTTCTATCCCCAGCAGCAGCTCGGCAAACTCGTCGTAGAGCGGCTGGCGTTTTGCCATACGCTGCTCCACGGCGGCGAGCGCGGCCTGCGACATCCCGGTATAGAAATTGATTTTATGAATGCCCAGCTCGATGGCGCGGCGGAAGTCGGCATCGCTAATTCCGGAGCCGCCGTGTAAAACCAGCGGCAGTCCCGTCTGCTGGCGAATGGCGTCCAGGCGCGGGAAATCGAGCTTCGGCTCGCCCCTGTATTTGCCGTGCGCAGCCACCGCCAGCGCGTCGATGCCGGTTGAATCGACAAATTCGCGCGCCAGCTGTGGGTCGGTGAAGAAGGCTTCATCCGCATGTCCGTAAAGCGCGCCGCCTTCATCTCCCCCGACCGCGCCCAGCTCCGCCTCCACCGAGACGCCCACCGCGTGGCACATCTTCACCACTTCCCGCGTCTGGCGGATGTTTTCCTCATAGCTCAGCGTAGAGCCGTCGAACATCACCGAGCTGAACCCTAAGCGCAGGGCGCGCACCACCGCCTCGAAATGCAGGCCGTGGTCGAGATTGAGCACCACGGGAATGTCGTGACGGGCGGCTTCGAACTTCACCGCTTCGACAAGCGAATCCAGCGACACGTACTTAAAGTGCACTTCGGCGATATTGATGATAAACGGCGAGCGCTCCTGCTTTGCGGCGGCGAACAGCGCGCGCAGGAAGTGGGAATCGAGCACGTTAAATGCGCCCAGTGCATAGCGGTGTTGTCTGGCGTGGGCAAGACCGTCGGCAAGAGAAATCAATGGCATCATTCACCCCTTATATCCGAAACAGGTTGTACTCATTGCACAGCACCAGCAGCGCCGGCTCGTCTTCTTCGATGTTGTTATAGCGGGCAACGGGCTGCAAAAAGTGGTTGTCGTGTTCATCGTCATTGACCGAGGACACTTCCCCGACCAGCACGTCGCCGAAGCCGCGTTCGCCCCAGAAACTGTGGTAAAGACCAGGCGTCAGGCAGATGCTTTCCCCGGGCAGCAGGCGCAGCTGGCTGCCGGGGGCGTGGGTTTGACGGCAGCCGTCGACGGTGACCGTCACGTCGGTGTTTTCCGTCTCTTCATGCGCCCCGGCATTCCATAATTCCACGATCAGATTCCCGCCGCCCCGGTTGATGATGTCTTCCCGTTTACGCCAGTGAAAATGCATCGGCGTGACCTGGCCGTCCCGCACGTGCATGATTTTTTCGGCATAGTTTTTTTCATACGGCACGCCGTTGGGCGAGCCGTTGCGCAGGGTAAACAGCGTCAGGCCCTCAGCGGCAAAGTTGTTGCCGCCGAATGCCGTCACGTCCCAGCCGAGCCTGAGGTCGAACACTTCCTGCCATGCGGCCTGGTCAAGCTGCTGCCATTTCGTTGGCGGAAAGCTGGCAAAAGGCGGGAGATGAACGTCGTGCATGGAGAAAAACTGCCGCGTGTGGCCGAGGATTTCATTGATGTCGGAGCGTTTCATGGGGACTCCTTGAAAAACAGTTCCCTCTCCCTGTGGGAGAGGGAAAAGGATCATTTAACCGTCCACCCCTTATACGTGCCGACGTTCTTTTTATCGATCATCGTCACCGGGATCAGCACGGGCGCTTTCGGCGCAGGTTTGCCCTGGAGAATGTCATAGCCGATCTCCACCGCTTTTGCCGCCATGACCTGCGGATCCTGCGCCGGGGTCGCCACAAACAGGGAGTTTTCGCGCTTCAGCGCTTCCTCACCGTCCGGTGAACCATCCACGCCAACGATAAAGAACTCATTGCGCTGCGCCTGTTTCGCGGCCAGATCGGCGCCGATCGCGGTCGGATCGTTAATTGCAAACACGCCGTCGATCTTCGGATTGGCCGCCAGCAGCGAGGTCATGACTTCCAGACCGCCTTCACGACTGCCTTTGGCGTTCTGGTTATCCGAGAGCACCTTGATATCCGGATGTTTTTTGAACTCCGTCTGGCAACCTTCCACGCGGTTTTGCACCGCTGAGACCGGCGGTCCGTTGATGATCACCACGTTGCCTTTCCCTTTCAGGCGGTCGGTAATGTACTTACAGGCCATCTCACCCGCCTGGGTGTTATCGGAGGTGATGGTCGCATCAGCCCCTTCCGCCGCGACGTCAACCGCCACGACCACGATCCCGGCGTCCTTCGCGCGCTTCACCGCCGGGCCGATCCCTTTGGAGTCCGCGGCGTTGAGGATGATCATGTCCACTTTCGCGGCGATGAAGTTGTCGATCTGCGCCACCTGCTGGCCCAGATCGTACCCGCTGGAGACCAGCGTCACCTTGACGTTATCCCCCGCCAGCTTGCGCGCTTCCAGCTCGGCACCTTTGGTGATCTGCACGAAGAACGGGTTAGCCAGGTCACCCACCGTCACGCCAATGGACTTCAGATCTTTCGCCTGCGCAAACGGCGTTGCGGCAAGCAGCGCGCCAGCACAGAGCGCGGTTACTAACGGTTTCAAACGCATCTTGTCTTCCTCACTCGTAGGGTATTGTTGTTATGCACTTTGATGGTGTCGGGTACGGTATTTGTCGATCAGCACCGCAATGATGATCACCGCCCCTTTGATCACCAGCTGCCAGAAGTAGGAGACGCCCATCAGCGTCATGCCGTTGTTGAGGGTGGCGATGATCAATGCGCCGACCAGCGTGCCGGTGATCGTGCCGATCCCGCCGACGAAGCTGGTGCCGCCGAGGATCACCGCCGCAATCGCATCCAGCTCGTAACCCATGCCGAGGTTACCGTTAGCGCTGTACAGGCGTGAGGCGCTCATGACGCCGCCGAGGCCGGAGAGCAGGCCGCTCATGCCGTAGACAAACAGCAGCACCAGCCAGACCTTAATGCCCGTTAAGCGCGCCGCCTGCATGTTGCCGCCCACGGCGTAGATATGAACGCCGAGCGTGGTACGGCGCAGGATGAACCAGCACACCACGATGACCGCCAGGGCGATCACCACCAGCCAGGGAATAGGGCCGAGATAGTTATTGCCGATCCACTCGAAGTTGATGTTCGAGTTAATGACCGTCGTGCCGTCGGCCAGCAGGTACGCCGCGCCGCGCAGCGCCGTGTAGGTGCCGAGCGTGACGATAAAGGGCGGCAGCCCGGCAAAAGCCACCAGCGCGCCGTTAAACAGGCCCAGCACCATGCCGAGCATCAGCGCGGCCGGAATGGACAGCCCTGCGAATTCAGGAATGAGCGATACCACCATCGCGGCTACCGCCGTGGTGCCGAGAATCGACCCCACGGAGAGGTCAATCCCGCCGGTGAGGATAATGAAGGTCATTCCCGCCGCCAGCACGATGTTGATCGACGCCTGACGAGTAATGTTGAGCAGATTGCTCTCGGTAAAGAAGTTCGGAGCAATAAAGCCAAATACCGCCACAATCAGGATAAGAATTGGCAAAATACCGACCGTTTGCATCAGATCGCTCATCAGCATTTTTTTGGCGGAGGCGGATTTCGCCACCTGCTGCGGATGGGTTGGAGTTGTCATGATTGCACCGCCTGATGATGAGTGTCGTTCACGCCGGTTGCCAGCGTCATAATGTTTTCCTGAGAGATGTCACGCCCGTGAAGCTCGCCCGCAATGCTGCCTTCGCGCATCACGTACACCCGGTCGCTCATCCCCACCACTTCCGGCAGCTCGCTGGAGATCATTAAAATCGCCACCCCTTTGCGCGCCATCTGGTTCATGATGCGGTAGATCTCGCTTTTCGCCCCGACGTCCACGCCGCGCGTGGGTTCGTCCAGAATCAGAATGCGCGGGCCGATGGCGACCCAGCGGGAGATGAGCAGCTTTTGCTGATTGCCGCCCGAAAGCCCGCCCGCGCGCACCTGAGCATGCGGCACGCGGATGTTAAGCAGGGCGATGGCGTCATCGGAGATGGCCTGCGCTTTTTTGCGGTTTAACATGCCGAAGGTGGCGTCGCGCTCCAGCGTCGCCATAGTGATGTTCTCCTGCGCTGCCAGCTCCAGAAACAGCCCCTGCTCCTTGCGGTTCTCGGTGAGAAAACCGATGCCGTTTTCGATGGCCGCACGCGGGGAGTGGATCACCACCGGCTCGCCGTCGACCTCAATCATGCCGCCCGTGGCTTTGCGCACGCCGAAGATAAGCTGTGCCAGCTCGGAACGTCCGGCCCCGACCAGCCCCGCCAGCCCGACGATTTCGCCGGAACGCACCTGCAGGCTGCAAGGCTGTACTTTTTTACTGTCGGTGAGGTGATGCACGTTGAGGCGCGGGCTGCCGAGGGGGATATCACGCTCCTTGTTGAACAGGTCGCTTAACGGTCGTCCCACCATCATGCGCACCAGCTCGGAGGCGTTGAGCTTGTCGCGCGTCAGGCTGCCGACGTACTGCCCGTCGCGCAGAACGCTGACGCGGTCAGAGAGTTCATACACTTCCGCCATGCGGTGGCTGATATAGATGATCGCCATCCCTTCATCGCGCAGGCGCAAAATCAGTTCAAACAGGCGATGTGTTTCCCGCGAGGAGAGGGCGGCGGTGGGTTCATCCATCACCAGAATGCGGCTGTTGCGGTGCAGCGCGCGGGCAATTTCTACCTGCTGCTGTTCGGCGATGGTGAGCTTCATCACCAGATCGGTGGCGCTGAACTGTGCGCCGAGGCGGTCAATCACCGCCTGCGCCTGGGCAGCCATCTCTTTGCGCTGCACCATCCCGCCGCGCGATAGCTCGCTGCCGAGGAAGATATTTTCGGCTACGGTCAGATTGGGCGCGAGCTGCATCTCCTGATAAATCAGGGTGATGCCCGCGGCCAGCGCATCCTTCGGCCCTTTAATGTGAAACGGCTGACCGTCAATCAGGATCTCGCCGTGGGTGGCGATATAGGCCCCCGCGAGGATTTTCATCAGCGTGCTTTTTCCCGCGCCGTTTTCGCCCATCAGCGCGTGGATCTCACCGGGAAAAACCGTCAAATCCACACCCTTGAGCGCGTGGAAACTGCCAAACGTTTTGGCAATGTTGCGCATCTCTAATACCGGGGTTCTGCTCATGGCGGATCTCCTGTGAATGCCGATTTCTGCACTTCATCACAGGTGCGTAAATGCAAAATGTCAGAAGCTGTTCATATTTGTCATAGTTATGAATAGCTAATGTGGATCACAGTTATTGAATTACCCTCACCCCGGCCCTCTCCCTGAAAGGGAGAGGGAGCAAATCATTCCCTCGCCCCTTTGGGGGGAGGGTTAGGGTGAGGGGACATCAAACCGCACAGGAACCCAACTTCATGCCATCACACCGCCCCCCGTTCTTCACCAGCGCCCGCGGTCGCCTGCTGATTTTCAATCTGCTGGTGGTCGCCGTGACGCTGATGGTGAGCGGCGTGGCGGTACTCGGCTTCCGTCACGCCAGTCAAATCCAGGAGCAGGTGCAGCAGCAAACGCTGGACGATATGACCGGCAGCATGAACCTGGCCCGCGATACCGCCAACGTGGCGACGGCGGCGGTGCGGCTCTCGCAGGTGGTGGGGGCGCTCGAGTACAAAGGGGAAGCCGAGCGCCTGAAGCAGACGCAAATGGCCCTGCGCCATTCGCTGGAGCAGCTTGCGGAGGCGCCGCTGGCGCAGCAGGAGCCAGCCCTGGTAGCGCGTATTATTCAACGAAGCAATGAGTTACAGCAGAGCGTGACGGAGATGCTGGAGCGTGGACAGCGACGCCATCTTGAGCGTAACGCGCTGCTGAGCTCGCTATACCAAAGCCAGAGTTACCTGCGTCATCTGCAGGACATCAACCGCCGTTATGACAGTAACGTACCGGGTGCGCAGCAGCTGATGGAGATGGACCGGCTGATCGCCGCCGCCATCGATACCCCTTCGCCGCGCGCGACCATCCAGCAATTGGACGCGGTGGCCGCAACGTTGCCCCGGCGTGCCGCACAGCCGGTCGTAAAGACGGTTCTGCCTGATTTTAATGCCGAGCTAGGTCAGCTCGCCCCGCTGTCGAAGCAGCTGGAGGAGAGCGATCTGGCGATAAGCTGGTATATGTTCCACATCAAGGCGCTGGTGGCGATCCTCAACAGCGACATCAATCAGTACGTGGAGCAGGTGGCGCAGGCCTCCCGGCTTCGCACCGCCCAGAGCCATCACGAACTGCAATCCATCAGCGTATTTATCACCATTTTCGCCGTGCTGGCGCTGGTCATCACCGGGTGTGCCTGCTGGTATATCTACCGCAATCTGGCCTCCAACCTGACGGCCATTTCCCGGGCGATGTCGCGCCTTGCTCACGGTGAACAGGATGTGTCCGTCCCCGCGCTGCAGCGGCGCGATGAGCTGGGTGAACTGGCGCGTGCGTTTAACGTTTTTGCCCGCAACACCGCCTCGCTTGAGCACACCACGCGCTTGCTGAAAGAAAAAACCACGCAGATGGAGATCGACCGCATTGAGCGTCAGGGGCTGGAAGAGGCGCTGCTGCACAGCCAGAAAATGAAGGCCGTTGGGCAGCTGACGGGCGGGCTGGCGCATGATTTTAATAACCTGCTGGCGGTGATCATCGGCAGTCTTGAGCTCACCGACCCCGAATCAAACGACGCGCCGCGCATTACCCGGGCGCTGAAGGCGGCCGAGCGTGGCGCCTTACTGACCCAGCGCCTGCTGGCGTTTTCCCGCAAGCAATCCCTGACGCCGCATGCGGTAGAGATGCAGCCGCTGCTGGAGAACCTCCGGGAACTGCTGCGTCACTCCTTGCCCGCCACCCTGACCCTGGAAATTGAAGCGCAATCCCCGGCATGGCCCGCATGGATCGACGTCAGCCAGCTGGAAAACGCCATCATTAATCTGGTGATGAACGCGCGTGATGCGATGGAAGGGCAAAGCGGGGTGATTAAAATTCGCACCTGGAATCAGCGCGTTACCCGCAGCGACGGACGCAAGCAGGATATGGTGGCGCTGGAAGTCATTGACCGCGGCAGCGGCATGTCGCAGGAGGTCAAATCCCGGGTCTTTGAACCGTTCTTCACCACCAAACAGACCGGGAGCGGGAGCGGGTTAGGCCTGTCTATGGTGTACGGCTTTGTGCGCCAGTCCGGTGGTCGCGTGGAGATTGAAAGCGCGCCGGGACAGGGAACGACCGTGCGGCTTCACCTCCCGCGCTCGACGCAGCCCGCCGCTGCAGTTGATGAAGCGCTGTCAGCCACCGCCTCCATCGAAAGCGAGCGCCTGGTGCTGGTGCTGGAGGATGAAGCGGATGTCCGTCAGACCCTGTGCGAGCAGTTGCACCAGCTTGGCTATCTGACGCTCGAAGCGGACAACGGTGAGCAGGCGCTGAGCATGCTGGCGGCGTCGCCGGATATTGGCATGTTTATCAGCGACCTGATGTTGCCCGGAAGCCTGAGCGGGGCCGAGGTGATTAGCCATGTGCGCAGTCATTATCCGCAGCTTCCGGTGCTGCTTATCAGCGGCCAGGATTTACGGCCCACGCATAATCCTCAGCTGCCGGACGTTCCGTTATTGCGTAAGCCGTTTACGCGGGCGCAGCTGGCGCAGGCTCTGCGGAAGGTCATGGTAATTTGAGATTCCTCCGCTACCCCCGTTTCCTGCTGTTCATTATCGTAAGGCCAGTTCACCTGCGAGTCTGGCCTTATGAAACGTTACTCAACTGCTCTGTTATTTGGTCTGCTGTCACTCACCAGCCAACTGGCTCATGCCGACATTGTTGATGATGCTATTGGCAACATTCAGCAGGCGATCAACGATGCCTACAACCCCAGCAGCAGCCGCAGCAATGACGACGACGATCGTTATGACCGCAGCCGTCAAATCGACAGTCGACAGTACGACGATCGTCGTCGGCAGCTCGAAGACAGACGCCGCCGTTTAGACGAGCGCCAGCGCCAACTGGATGACGACAGGCGTCGGTTAGAAGAGGATGAGCGCAGGTTAGAAGACGATTACGATCGAGGCTAAAGCCTGGTGGCGCTTCGCTGACGCAGGCCTGCAAAAACCTGGACCGTAGGCCGGGTAAGGCGCAGCCGCCACCCGGCAAAACTCAGTCCAGTACCAACACCATCCCGTCATACCCCGCTTCAATGCCGTCGGGCAGCGGGTTATCCATCATCCACACGTCAAACTGATGGCTGATGTGCGTCAGGATCACCTGCGGGCAGCCAATCACCTCGTTTAGCGCCATCACGGTATTTAAATCGCAATGGTTTCGCGGCGTCTCGTCGCGCGGTGCATGGCTGCAGTCGATAATCATCGCCTGCGGCTGATTGTTGAGCAGGAACTTCACCGTTTTTTCCGGCAGCCCGGCGGTGTCGGACAGCCAGGCCACGCGGCTGTGGGCCGATTCCAGCAAATACCCGAAGGTCAGTTTCGAATGGTTGAGCGGCAACGGCGTGACCCGCATACCCTGAAGCTCAAACATGACAAAGGGGTCGACCGTGTGGCTGAAATCCAGAATCCCCGGATGTTTAAACAGGTCGTCGCATCCCGCTTCGTCCGGCGGACCGTAAACGGGGATCGTCGCGCCCACGCCCCAACGCAGGGGGAAGAGCCCCTGGACGTGATCCATATGGTAATGGGTGAGCAAAAATTGCTGAAAGCTGCCTGCGGCCCAGTCGTCCATCAGGTGCGGAATACCGGCATCCAGCAGGGTGACAGCATCGTTGAATTTCACTACCGCGCTGCACGGGCGACGGCGATAGTTATCCTGCAGGCGCGCCCGGCGACACGCCGCGCAGTCGCAGCCAAAGACCGGCACCAACTGGGCGCCACCGGTTCCCGTCAACGTGATGGTCAGACTCATAGCGCACCTCTACAGCGGTTTGGTGAATCGGAAATGGCTCTGCGTATATCCTTCACGAACGTAAAAACGATGGGCGTCCACGCGCTTCACGCTGGTGGAGAGTTCGGTCAGCTCCGCGCCGGCCTCTCGTGCTACCCCTTCCGCCCAGGCCAGCAGCTGGCTGCCCACCTTTAATCCGCGCGCCTGCGGCATCACCACCAGCTCCTGGATCTCGCTGATCCAGCGCGCGTGATGGAGATGAAACTGCAGGTGCAGGCCGATCATGCCGATGACCTGCCCGTCCAGTTCGGCAAGCTGATAGCGCATATTGCGATCCTGCAGATTGGCAAGATAGCCCGCGTGAAACGCCTGGCGATCGAACTCGGCCTGCTTTAACTCGCAGATTAACGCGTAAACGATTTGCGCATCGTCGGCGGTGGCGGGACGAAGCGTGCAGTCAGGCATGCTGTTTCTCCTTCTGACGGATAAGCGATAAAAAGGTCTCGACTGACTGTAGCAAACTTCCGTCGTTATTGAGGACGTGGCAGTCGGACGGGGTATAGCGGGCCGCACGCTCCAGGCGCTGGTCGATCTCACGGGCGGATTCGCGACCCCGGCTCTGCAACCGGCTGCGCAGGACGTCCGGTGAAACCTGCAGGCAGACTGGCAGAAGGGCCGCTCCATAGCGGGCGCGCGCTTGCGAAAGATGCGCCCGCGAGCCGTTGACCAGCACGTCGAACCCCGCATGCAGCCACAGATCGGTCTCGATACCGATCCCGTAGTAATAGCCGTTGGCGTGCCAGCTCAGCGCCAGCAGATTTTGCCCGGCACGGGTGAAAAACTCCTGCTCGCTCAGGGCGATATGGTTTTCACTCCCCGCATTCGCCGCCCGGGTAATGTACCGGTGCGCCACCAGCAGTTGCGGATGCTCCTGCTGCCGTAAGGCGGAAAGCAGGCTGTCCTTACCGGAGCCGGACGGCCCCATTAACCAGATAAGTCTTCCCATCAGAACACCCTCTTTCCCTGACGCCAGACGTGGTCGATATGGATGTGCTCGCCCCTGCGGTGGGCCAGCACCAGATCCGCCCGCTTGCCTTCGGCTATCTCGCCGCGATCCTGCAGGTTAAGTGCGCTGGCCGGGTTTTTCGTCACCAGGCGAATCGCCTGTGGTAGCGTAAAGCGGTTGCCCTCGTCGTCGGCCACCCGGAACGCCGCGTCGAGCAGGCTGGCGGGGTAATAGTCGGACGAGAGGATATCCAGCAGGCCAAGGGAGGCGAGCTTGCTTGCCGCGACGTTGCCGGATTGTGAGCCGCCGCGCACGATGTTCGGTGCGCCCATCAGCACGTTCATGCCGTGCCTGCGGGAGGCTTCAGCCGCCTCGAACGTGGTGGGAAATTCGGCGATCACGCTGCCAAGCTGGTGGGATTCAAGGACATGATCGTGTGTGGCATCGTCATGGCTGGCCAGCGCGATATTACGGTCCCGGCACATCGCCGCAATCCTGAGACGGTTAGGCTGGGACCACTGTGCCGCAAGCGCCAGCTGCTCTTCTTCGTAACGGGCCATCTCCGCATCGCTGAGAGAATATTTGCCCTGATAGTATTCGCGATACTTTTCGATGTTGGCGAACTGACGCTGCCCCGGCGAGTGGTCCATCAGGGAGACCAGCGAGACCGGCTCGCGGCCTACCAGCTTTTCAAACAGCGGCAGGGTGGTGTGGTGCGGCAGCTCGCAGCGCAGGTGCAGGCGGTGCTCGGCGCGGTTGAGGCCGCGTTTTTGCGTCTCCTCCACGGCGTTGATCATCTTCTCCAGGTTCTCCAGACGGTCGCCGCCGTCGCGCACGTCACCGATGGCCACCGCGTCCAGTACGGTGGTGATGCCGCTGGCGACCATCAGCGCGTCGTGGCTGCTCATCGCTGAATGCGCGGGCCAGTCCACCTTCGGCCGTGGCGTGAAGAACTTGTCCAGATTATCGGTATGCAGTTCGATCAGCCCCGGCAGCAGCCAGCCGCCGTCGCCGTCCATCGCTTCGGGTGAGCGGCTCTGGGTTTCGGCAAACGCGCGGATTGTTCCGTCCTGGATCTCAATCGAGCCGCCAACCACCTCATTGTCCAGTACCAGCTTGACGTTATTGATAATCATGCGGGAGTCCCCATTGGGTGCAGCCTGTCCGCGACGCGGGTGCGAACGCTCTCGTCGTGGAAGATCCCGACGATCGCCGCCCCGCGCGCTTTGGCCTGTTCGATCAGTTCCACCACGGCGGCGCTGTTTTTGCTGTCGAGCGAGGCGGTGGGTTCATCCAGAAGTAAAATCGGGTAGTCGACGATAAAGCCTCGGGCGATATTGACGCGCTGCTGCTCGCCGCCGGAAAAGGTCGACGGGGCAAGGTGCCAGAGGCGCTCGGGCACGTTCAGGCGCGTCAGCAGGCTGGCGGCTTTGGCGGCGCAGGTTTCGCGCGGCACGCCGAGATCCAGCAGCGGCTGCATCACCACGTCGAGGGCGGAGATCCGCGGGATCACCCGCAGAAACTGGCTCACCCAGCCGATCGTGGTGCGGCGCACGTCCAGCACCTTACGCGCGGGGGCCTGTACCAGGTCGACCCATTCATCGCCGTGGCGAATATGAATATGGCCTTCGTCGGGCAAATAGTTGGCGTAGAGGGAGCGCAGCAGGGTCGATTTTCCGCTGCCGGAGTGGCCGTGCAGCACCACGCATTCGCCGCGATTAACCTCCAGAGAGGCATTTTGCAGCACCGGCAGACGCACGCCGTTTTGCTGGTGGAGCACAAAGGTCTTACTTACGTTTTGTACGTGGATCATGTTGGCCTCGCGATTTGTTTTGCCGGGTGGCGGCTTCGCCTTACCCGGCCTACAAGGTGCGGTGTTCGTAGGCCGGGTAAGCGCAGCGCCACCCGGCAGCAGCACCCTCAGTTCTGCAACACGGACGACACCAGCAGCTGGGTGTAGGGATGGTGGGGATCGTCGAGCACACGGTCGGTTAACCCACTTTCCACCACCCGACCCTGCTTCATCACCAGCAGGCGGTCCGCCAGCAGGCGCGCAACGCCCAGATCGTGGGTGACAATCACCACTGCCAGGTTCAGCTCTACCACCAGGCCGCGCAGCAGGTCGAGCAGGCGCGCCTGCACCGAGACGTCCAGCCCGCCGGTGGGTTCATCCATAAACACCAGCTTCGGGTGCGTGACCAGGTTGCGGGCGATCTGCAGGCGCTGCTGCATACCACCGGAGAAGGTGGTGGGCAGGTCATCGATGCGCGAGGCGGGGATTTCCACTTCTTCCAGCCAGTGTTGCGCCGTAGCGCGGATGTTGCCGTAGTGGCGCGCGCCGGTGGCCATCAGGCGTTCGCCGATATTTCCCCCCGCCGAGACCTGACGGCGCAGGCCGTCCATCGGGTGCTGGTGCACCACGCCCCACTCGGTGCGCAGCAGGCGGCGGCGCTCGGCCTCGCTCATGCCATAGAGGGAGTGTCCCTGATAGAGTATCTCGCCGTGTTGCGGCGTCAGGCGCGCGGAGATGGACTTCAGCAGGGTGGTTTTGCCTGAGCCGGACTCGCCGACAATCCCCAGCACTTCGCCCGGCCACAGCTCGAACGACACGTCGCTAAAGCCTTTGCCCGGCGCATACAGGTGGGTCAGGTTGTTAACCGAAAGCAGCGGTTTCATTGGCCGTTCGCCTCGCTCTGTTGGCGGCAGAAATCGGTGTCGGAGCAGACAAACATCCGTTTGCCCGTGTCATCCAGCACCACTTCATCCAGATAGCTGTGTTTGGAACCGCAGATGGCGCACGGCTCGTCCCACTCCTGCACCGTAAACGGGTGATCGTCGAAATCCAGGCTTTCGACACGCGTGTAGGGCGGGACGGCGTAGATGCGTTTTTCACGTCCGGCACCGAACAGCTGCAGGGCGGGCATCATGTCCATCTTCGGGTTATCGAATTTCGGGATCGGCGACGGGTCCATGACGTAGCGCCCGTTGACCTTCACCGGGTAGGCGTAGGTGGTGGCGATATGGCCGAAGCGGGCGATATCCTCATACAGCTTCACCTGCATGACCCCGTACTCTTCCAGGGCGTGCATGGTGCGGGTTTCGGTTTCGCGCGGCTCGATAAAGCGCAGCGGCTCCGGGATCGGCACCTGGAAAATCAGAATCTGATCTTCAGCGAGCGGGGTTTCCGGAATGCGGTGGCGGGTCTGGATCAGCGTCGCGTCTTCGGTTTTTTCCGTGGTCGCGACGCCCGTTACCCGCTGAAAGAAGTTGCGGATCGACACGGCGTTGGTAGTGTCGTCGGCGCCCTGGTCGATCACTTTCAGCACGTCTGCTTCACCGATCACGCTGGCGGTGAGCTGAATACCGCCGGTACCCCAGCCGTAGGGCATCGGCATTTCGCGGCCGCCGAACGGCACCTGATAGCCCGGGATCGCCACCGCTTTAAGTATCGCTCGGCGGATCATGCGTTTGGTTTGCTCATCCAGATAGGCAAAGTTGTAGCCGCTTAAGTTAGCCATGTTTGCGCTCCCGTTGCAGGCGTTTCAGCAGTTCCAGTTCGGCCTGGAAATCGACGTAGTGCGGCAGCTTGAGGTGCGAGACGAAGCCCGCGGCCTCGACGTTATCCGCGTGGGCCAGGACGAACTCTTCGTCCTGCGCCGGGCCCGCGATGTGTTCGCCGTAGTCCGGCGCCTGCAGGGCGCGGTCGACCAGCGCCATGGCCATCGCCTTGCGCTCGCCAAGGCCAAACACCAGCCCGTAGCCGCGGGTAAAGTGCGGGTCTTCATTTTCGGGGGCAACAAAACCGTTCACCATTTCGCATTCTGTCATCAGCAGTTCGCCGACGTTCACCGCAAATCCCAGCTCTTCCGGCACGATTTCAACGTCGATGTAGCCGCTGCGAATTTCGGCGGCAAACGGATGGTTACGCCCGTAGCCTCGCTGGGTGGAGTAGGCCAGCGCCAGCAGATAGCCTTCGTCGCCGCGCATCAGCTGCTGCAGGCGGGACGAGCGTGAACACGGGTAGACCGGCGGCGTGCGGGTGATGTCATCCGGCTGCGCGCCGGAGTCCTCCTCCGCCTTCGCCAGGCCCTGTTTCGCCAGCAGGCTGAAGACGTGCGGGGACGGTTCCTGTTCGGCGTCAGAGGTGCTGAGCGGCGACGTCTCGCCGTTCGCCAGCAGGGTAAAATCCAGCAGGCGATGGGTGTAGTCACAAGTAGGGCCAAGCAGCTGGCCGCCGGGGATGTCTTTATAAACGGCAGAAATGCGGCGCTCCAGGCGCATCTCCGCCGTATTCACCGGCTCGCTGACCGCCAGTTTCGCCAACGTGGTGCGGTAGGCGCGCAGCAGGAAGATCGCTTCCACGTTATCACCGCTGGCCTGCTTCAGGGCCAGCGCCGCCAGTTCTTGGTCGGCGATGCCGCCCTCGGTCATTACCCGGTCTACGGCGAGGTTTAGCTGCTGCTCGATTTGGGCGACGCTCAGCTCGGGGAGCTGTTCATCGCCCCGTCGTCTGTGCGCCTGCAGCGCATGGGCGGCGGCGATGGCCTTCTCGCCCCCTTTGACGGCAACGTACATCAGCACACCTCCACGTGGGTGGTCCGCGGGATGGCCAGCAGGCGTTCGCCGCAGGTCAGGATCAGGTCAATGCCCAGAGGGAACGGGTGCGGGCGCTCGGTCAGCTCGTGAATGATGCACTCTGGCAGCTGCGGCGCGACCATGCGTTCGTCGGCGATGCCTGCCCCGGTCAGGCGCAGCATGCGGCCGCCGCTCAGGCTGGCGACCTGCAAAATCAGCGTGGCGCTGGTTTCCGGGGCGACGGCGGTGCCTTCGCTCAGGTCGTTGAGCTGCTCGTGGCTGATGTGTTCGTCGGCCACGGCAAAGATCGCCTGCCGGGGCTGATCGACCAGCGGAGCGCCGGTATGAAAACGCAGGTTCTGGCTGGCGATGTCGTTCGACAGGGCACCCGAAAGCCATACCGGGGTATCGTTGTCGGCCAGGGTCAGCAGTACGCTGGTGGTGGCCAGATTCAGCGGCAGCCAGCCCTGGGAGAGCTGGTGCAGCGAGACAATCACGCCCGGCTCGCTCATGGCCTTCAGCAGGCGACGAAAACTGTGTTGGGCATCCTGGACGGCCAGGGTAAAAGCAGGTTGAAGCGTCATGCGTTGTCTCCGCGAACGAGCGTAAAGAAGTCGACCCGGCTGGTATTCACTTCGGCCTGACGCGCGGCAAGACGTGCGGCGCGGTCGGCCTCCAGCGGGGAAATAAGGGTTTCCATCAGCGTCTGGAAATGCGGTGGTTCCTGTAAAAGCGCATCGATGGCCGCGCAGCGCTCGGCGTGGGCTTTATCACGCCCCAGCACGTAGCTGTAGCCCAGCGTGCCGCTGTGCAGGCGGATCGCTGCGCGGGTGAGGGTGGCATCCCCGGCGAAAAAGCGCTCGCCGGTGCCGCCCATGCGCGCCTGGATCTGCACGAGGCCGATCTCCGGCGCGCGGAGGATGTCGTAGTCGGGGGCCAGGCTAAGGGCGTTCATGCGGGCAGACAGCGCAGCAGGCTGGCTGTGGGCCAGCACGCGCATCCAGTGCTGTCGGGTGGCGGTGTCGAAGTGCATTCAGTGCTCCATGGTGAATTCGATCATGTCGGCGCGGGTCAGGCTGACGGAATATTCCGTCGCGTCGATCTCGCCGTCACGATGGTTGAGGGTGCGCACGCAGAGCAGCGGGGCCATATTGGGGATTTCGAGCACTTTGCTCTCTTTCGCCTGCGCGCGGCGGGCGCTGATGCGCGTCTGGGTGCGTTTCAGCGCAATGCCTGTCGCATTCTGGAGAAAATCATGCAGCGAACCGCTGGAGAAATTCTGCAGCACTGGCCAGAGGGTGAGATCCGCGAAGTAGTGGTCTATCTGGCACACCGCGACGCCGTTGACCCGGCGCAGCGTGCGCAGGTGGATGACGTTGTCGCCCTCCTGAATACCCAGCGCGTCCGCCACGTGGCTGGAGGCCGGGCGTAATACCGAGAGCAGCTTTTCGCTGGTCGGGTGGCTGCCCTGATCCAGCAGGTTCTGGCTAAAGCGCGCCTGGGCGTTAAGCGGGTAGTCGAACGGGCGCATCAGCACCAGCACGCCCACGCCCTGACGGCGCTGGACCCAGCCACGCTCGACCAGCTGGTCAATGGCGCGGCGCAGGGTGTGTCTGTTCACTTCATAGCGGTCGGCAAGCTGCTGCTCGGCAGGAAGGTAGTCTCCGCAGCGGTAGTGCGTGCGAAGCTCCACTTCGAGCTTCGCCGCAATCTCTTGCCAGCGGGTGGGGTAACTGGTCGGATGTCTGGATAAGTGCATAGAAAACAAAGCCTCGCCTCTCAGATGAAGTGCTTACGCAAACGTTGAGAGAGGAAATCCAGCAGGCTGACGGTGACGATGATGAGCACCATCAGGGCGCAGGTTTGCTGGAACTGGAAACCGCGAATCGCTTCCCACAGGGTGACGCCAATCCCGCCTGCGCCGACCATGCCGACGACGGTGGCGGAGCGGACGTTGGACTCAAAGCGGTACAGGGAGTAGGAGATCAGCAGCGGCATCACCTGTGGCAGAACGCCGTAGAGGATCTCTTCGATTTTGTTGGCGCCGGTCGCGCGAATGCCTTCCACCGGACCGGGCTCAATGGCTTCGACCGCCTCGGAGAGCAGCTTGGAGAGCACGCCGGTGGTGTGGATGAACAGCGCCATGACGCCCGCAAACGGACCCAGGCCGACGGCGACCACGAACAGCATCGCAAAGACCATTTCGTTGATCGCACGACAGGCGTCCATCAGGCGGCGCATGGGCTGGTATATCCACCACGGCACGATGTTTTCAGCGCTCATCAGGCCAAACGGAACAGAGAGAATAACGGCCAGCGCGGTGCCCCAGACGGCGATTTGCAGGGTGACCGCCATTTCGCTGAGGTAGTCCTGCCACTGGCTGAAGTCCGGCGGGAAGAAGTCGGCGGCGAAGGTCGCCATGTTGCCCGCGTCTTTGAAGAGCAGCAGCGGATCCATTTCCGCGCCCTTCCAGGAGATAACCAGCACCGCCAGCAGGATGGCCCAGCTTATGAGTGAGAACCAGCTGCGCTTTGGCGGTGGGAGGGTGATGGTTTGCATGTATTACTCCGCAGGTCTTTGTGTGCCGGATGGCGCTACGCTTATCCGGCCTACGATCCAAAATGTAGGCCCGGTAAGCGCAGCGCCACCGGGCGAAAAGCGTTACTGCACCGCTTTATTCACGCTGGTCATCGCGCCGAGCGCGGCGGTCAGGCGGTCGAGGTCTTCAAGCTGGGCCTGAATCGCGGCCACTTTGCTGGTCTTCTCCTCGTCCTTCAGGCCTTTGTTGTCCTTCACGCCCTGCATCTCTTTAAACAGCGCCAGCTGGCGAATCGGGACCAGCTGCAGGTCGCTTGACGGGCGGAACGGTGCCCAGCCCAGACGTTCGAGGACCGCTTTCTCTTCCGGCGTTTTGCCATAGGTCATAAAGAAGTCGTACACCTTGTCCTTGGTGCTTTCGGACAGGTTTTTACGCCACACGATCGGGTCGCCGGGGATCAGCGGGGATTTCCAGATAACCTTGATCTCTTTCAGCTTGTCCGGTG
This sequence comes from Enterobacter cloacae complex sp. Mu1197, assembly GCF_040059225.1. Taxonomy (NCBI): domain Bacteria; kingdom Pseudomonadati; phylum Pseudomonadota; class Gammaproteobacteria; order Enterobacterales; family Enterobacteriaceae; genus Enterobacter; species Enterobacter cloacae complex sp. Mu1197. Next base: position 381,595 of record NZ_CP157375.1, read on the forward strand.
CGGAGGTCTTCAGCTTGTCGAGGTTCTCGGTGTTGTTGGTGGCAACATCCACCTGCTTGTTGGCCACGGCCAGAGCGTTGGTTTCATGGCTGGCGTTTACCGTGCGCTTGAAGTCGCTGGCAGAGGCGTTGTTTTTGGCGAAGACGTAGTAGCCAGGGACAAGGTAGCCGGAGGTAGAGTTCGGATCGCCGTTGCCGAAGGTCAGCTCTTTGCGTTTGGCGAGCATGTCATTGAGGTTGTTGATCGGGCTGTCTTTGTTGACGATCAGCACGCTCCAGTAGCCCGGGGAGCCATCTGCCGCGACGGTCTGGGCAAAGACCTGGCCGTTCGCGCGGTCCACCGCTTCCATGGCGGAGAGGTTGCCGTACCAGGCGATGTCTACTTTATTAAAGCGCATCCCCTGGATGATGCCTGCATAGTCCGGGGCGAAGAAGGCGTTCACTTTGATCCCCAGTTTGGTTTCCATATCTTTCAGGAACGGTTCCCACTGAGGTTTCAGGTTTTGCTGTGATTCCGTCGAAATAATGCCGAAGTTCAGCGCTTTTTCCTGCTCTTGTGCATACGCCGGGCTTAACAGGGTGCTGAGGCTGAACATGCTGGTAAAGGCCAGCGCGGCAACGGCTTTGTAGCTCATGTACTTTCCTCGGATCGGGTTTAATTAAGCAGCCTGCGCGTTCTCTTCGACGCGGTTAATGCTGCGGTAGAGATGGTCAAAACGTTCGTTATCAAACTGATGGCTCGCGCCATCAAAGAACACGTATCCCTGACGCAGGGCGACGATGCGTTCGCAATAGCGCAGGGCGTAATCCACCTGATGCAGCGTGACCACCACGGTAATGCCGTCGTTCTGGTTAATGTCGCGCAGGGTCTCCATCACGATGCGGGCGGACTCCGGGTCCAGCGAGGCGATGGGTTCGTCAGCAAGAATGATTTGCGCTTTCTGCATCAGCGCGCGCGCAATCGCCACGCGCTGCTGTTGTCCACCGGACAGGGTGGAGACGCGCTGGTGGGCGAAGTGCGCCATGCCGACGCGGGTCAGCGCCTGTAAGGCTTCCTGCTTCTGGGAAGGGGTGAACCAGCGCAGACAGGTGCGCCAGAACGGGGTGCTGCCGAGCGCGCCAATCAGCACGTTCTCCAGCACCGTCAGGCGGTTTACCAGGTTGAACTGCTGGAAGATGTAGCCCGTCTGGGCACGGCTCTTGCGGATATCGCTCGCCAGACGCCCCGCGCGCTGCACGGTATTACCCAGCAGCTCGACGTGGCTTTCCGGCGTTTTATCGCCGGTGATAAGCCCGCTCAAATGGCGCAGAAGGGTGGATTTACCCGAGCCGGAAGGCCCGAGAAGCGCCACCATGTCGCCCTGCCGGACGGTCAGATCAACGGCATGCAGAGCCTTGTTGTGATTGAAGGTCTTGCTCAGTTTCTCGACGCGGATGACAGTTTGCATGTGCTGGGCCTCACGATAAATGTGGCCTCATGCTGGCGCATCAATGTGACATTTGGGTTAAGTGCAGGTTGCGGGAGTTTGAAGAGTTGAGCGGAGTTTGATGACAATCACCGTAGGTCCGGTCAGCGCAGCGCCACCGGCGCTATGGGCGGATGCGCTGCGCGTGTCCTGCCTACGACGTTTGTTGCTTGACGACGTTAATCATCCACGGCACGCCGTATTTGTCGGTGACTTTACCGAAACCGTGCGCCCAGAAGGTCTCCTGCCAGGCCATTTCGATATTCCCGCCATCGGCAAGGTTGTCGAACCAGCGCTTGCCTTCATTGACGTCCTGGGTGTCGAGCACCAGCGTAAAGCCCGCGTACTGCGTGTTACTGCCGGGCGGCATCCCGTCGCTCATCATGATATCGCTGCCCGCAATGCGGACGTTGGAGTGGGCGATAGCCGAATCCGGAAATTGCATACCGGACGGACAGCCTTCATCGCTGTTATCGCTTTTTGGCATTTCGCCGAAGGTAATTTTATAGAGAAGCTCTGCGCCGACGGCTTGCTGGTAGAAGGCGGTGGCCTCAGCGCAGTTGCCGGCGAAAGAGATGTAGGGACTTAATGGCATAATCTTTACCTCACGTAAGAAAAGCCCATTAAGTGTAGTTCCCGAAAGCCCGGCAAGCGAAGCGCCACCGGGCGGGTAAATCAGTTCTTTTTCACGAACTCTGATTTCAGCTTCATTGGACCGAAGCCGTCAATTTTGCAGTCGATATTATGATCGCCTTCAACCAGACGGATATTCTTCACTTTGGTGCCGATTTTCAGCATGGAAGAACTGCCTTTCACCTTCAGGTCCTTAACGACGGTAACGCTGTCACCGTCCGCCAGCAGATTGCCGTTCGCATCTTTCACGATGAGCGCATCAGCATCCTGAGCCGGCTCGGCATCATTCCATTCATGAGCGCATTCCGGGCAGATGAACATGCCATTATCTTCATAGGTGTATTCAGAATTGCATTTTGGGCAGTGTGGAAGTGACATATCGGTATCCTCAAAAGTGTAAACGCGCTGGAAAGTGCCAGCAAAATGACGGCAGGGTGCCGAAAAAGGCGGCAAGTATAACGCAAATCCACACCGTTGTCGGTGATATTGTGAATTAAAAAAGGCAAAAAGCGTATCGGGAGTGACACGTTCTGTCAGTCAGTTAAGCGATGCTTACGCCCATTAACACGGTGGGAAGAAATGACGATAAATATATCGAATATTTTATTGCAGCAAATTGCTACGCTCTGCCATTTCGGATAAGGTGAAGTGACACATTGTTATTTATCGCCGGACTTCACTGCCCTACATATCTTATGGCAGTGGCGCATTACCTCTCTTTTTAGGTGGATAAATAATGATGATATATCCTGAAGTTTCTTAAAAATGGGCTACGCTTTTTTCTTTTGGCTAACGGGCCAGGAGAGAAGCTATACACGCCATGCAAGGATAGTGAATTATTTCTGATTATCTTCAATCAGTTATATTTCGGCGAACATGTTTTCCACACGTGATCATATAAGCCTGAACGACATAATTAAAACAAGTGGCTTAATAAAAGTAATAAATTTGCGTTAAGGAAAGGCTTTTATCATGCACACACAGACCATTTTTGAATTAAGCCAGGAAGCGGAGCGTTTGTTACAGCTTGCCCTGCAAAATCTTGATACGTTGAAATCAATGCCGACTGCAATGCTGGAGAGCACTGCGGCTGCTATTACAGGCGAAACGAACAACGTTTTACCTTTGCATTTTAGCGCGCGCGGCGTCGACGCGCAGCAGGCGATGCTGAATAATGAATTACGGAAAATAACCCGGCTGGAAATGGTCCTGGCCATTGTGGGCACCATGAAAGCGGGGAAATCGACCACCATTAATGCGATTGTGGGTACCGAAGTGCTGCCGAACCGCAATCGTCCGATGACGGCGCTGCCGACGCTGATTCGCCACACGCCGGGCCAGAAGGAGCCGGTGCTGCATTTCTCTCATGCCTCCCCGATTGATGAATTGATTCAACTGCTTCAGAAACAGCTATGCGATTACGATCGCGGGAAGCTGGCCCAACGTCTGGAAATTGATAAAGACATGAATACGCTGCTGGAGCGCATTGAAAAAGGGGAAGCGTTTGAGAAGCATCATCTGGGCGCGCAGCCGATATTTCATTGTCTGAAAAGCCTCAATGACCTGGTGAGACTTTCCCAGGCGCTGGGCGTGGCGTTTCCGTTCTCGGAATATGCGGCTATCGAACATATCCCGGTCATTGAAGTGGAGTTCGTGCATCTTGCGGGCCTGGATGCCCACCTCGGGCAGCTGACGCTGCTCGACACGCCCGGGCCGAACGAGGCCGGACAGCCGCATCTGCAAAAAATGCTCAGCGAGCAACTCTCCCGCGCATCGGCGGTGCTGGCCGTGATGGATTATACCCAGCTTAAATCCATCTCTGATGAAGAAGTCCGCCAGGCCATTTCCGCGGCGGGAAAATCGGTGCCGCTGTATGCGCTGGTGAATAAATTCGATCAGAAAGATCGCAATAGCGACGATGAAGAACAAATCCGGGCGATGATCTCCGGCACCTTAATGAAAGGCAATATTTCTCCGGGCCAGATTTACCCCGTGTCGTCCATGTGGGCGTATCTGGCGAACCGCGCGCGCTACGAGTTGAGTACGCACGGACAACTGCCGGATCATCAGGAGCAACCCTGGGTGCAGGATTTTGCCGAAGCGGCACTCGGACGTCGCTGGCGTACGGCGGACCTGGACGATATCGACCATATCCGACATTCTGCCGATTTGCTCTGGGAAGATTCGCTCTTTGAGCAACCGATACGTAAGCTGATTTACGCCGCCTATGCCAATGCCTCGCTATACGCGCTGCGTTCGGCCTCGCATAAGCTGCTCAACTACGCGCAAAATGCCCGCGAGTATCTCGATTTCCGCTATCAGGGGCTGACGGTGGCCTTTGAGGCGCTGGAGTTGAATATTGCACGTCTGGAAGAGGACATGGCGCTTTTGCAGACGCGTCAGTGCGTGGTGAGCGATGAGGTGAAACACGAGGTTGAGGAAGCGCTGAGCGCTACCGCGGACTTTATCGGGTCCCAAAAAATCGCGCTACACCATGAGATTGACCAGGTGTTCAGCACGCACCCGATTCTTGATTTGCCAGGCACCGACCGGCCGAACCTTCGCGGTGAGGTGCTGAAGCAGCTGGTTCTGGACGATGAAGGGCAGGCGCAGATTGCGCTAAGTAAATTACGCGCCTCCTGCGAGCAGGTAATGCTGGATGCCCAGACGAAGATCGGCCGGGAGCTGGCGTTACGCTTCGATCAGCTGGAGTCCACGCTGGCACGCTCCCTGAACGAAGCCATGCGTCCCATCGAAACGCGTATTAAAGAGCATCTGAGCCATGCGGGTTTTCGGGCACGGATCAGCTTCCCGGCGTTTCAGGCAAGCCAGCTTAACTTCAATACGCGGGCGCTGTTCAACGATGCGATTGCGCAGGACGACAGCCAGGCCGTCCCTCCCTCCGGCGGGAGCAGCATGCGTGAAACGGTCTCTCGTTGGCTCAATAATCCGGGCTGGGGCTGGGACGAGTATGTGGAAACGCGCACGCGGTATGTTATCGACATTGCGCAGCTACATGACAAATTTAAGCAACATATTGATCAGTTTTGTGAACAAATACGTAAAGCTTTGTCCGCGCAGGTCGATGTCTCTGTTACGGCAGGAATGGCGACGTTCTTTGCAGAATTTTCGTTGTGCCTGACCGGGTTACAGGAAAGCTTGCGTGATAGCCTCGCAGTGCGTCAGCAAAATGAGCACTCAACCCGAGCGCTCTGCCAGTTGTTGAAGCAAAGCATCACTACTGCGACGTGGATACAGGAAGATACCCGACTGTTACGCGATGATATTCAAACCCTATTCGCGGCAGAGCAACCATGACAACACCACTACTGGACGGCCCCGGGCGAACGCTGGAGTGTATTAATCCAAAATTTATGGTCGATCTGGTGCAGGGGGGAGACGCGGCGCGTCATCCTCGCCTGGGACCACAGCAGCTGCAGTTTCGTGAGCGTTTGACGCAGGAAATCATGACGCATACCCGGCTACGCCCCTGGGCAATGGCGGGGATGCTCAATGAAAATGCGGGGCTGCGTCTGGGTCTGGCGGAAAAACTGGCCAGCATGCTTGATCCGGGTCATCTCGCGCTGACGCTGATGGCAGAGAAGCTGATTGCGCTGCGTCAGCAGACTCACCCGCGCACCCTGCAGTCCCCTGGACTGACGCAGCAGTACGCCGATCTCGTGTCTCATTTTACCCAACGCGCAGCCTATAAGGAAAAGGCGCTGACCCAGCGCGGCCTGACGGTGCAGGCGGGTGAGCACAGCGAGCAAATTTTTACCCGCTGGCGGGCCGGGCATTATGATGGCTGGTCGCTGGCCGGGCGCTGTTTTATCGTCCTGGAGGAGCTGCGCTGGGGGGCATTTGGCGACGCATGCCGTCTCGCGAACGAAGATGTGGCGGCAATGCTTAAGGATAACCTGCGCAGCATGGCGGCTAACTATCTGGCGCAGGGCATCAATGCCTCCCACACGACCCGCCATTTTTATCACCAGTGGCTGACAACGCCGGCTTCGCCGGGATTGATCGATCATAAAGACATGCTGGGCTGGCTGGGGGACTGGTGTCAGGCGGATAAGCATCCGGTGAGCTGGTCAGTGACGCAAAACTGGCAGACCGTCGCGCTGGGAATGCCGAGGCTCTGTTCGGCAAAACGGCTGGTGGACGGGATGGTGGAAGAGATTTTTGGGTGAATCCCTTCTTCCCCTCACCCTGATCCTCTCCCCGGGGGGAGAGGGAATGGTTTGGTGCGGCGCGTTAATGATTCATTTCAATTGGTTTCGGTTCAGGCTGGGTCTCTTGCATATTCCCGTAGCGTTTCGCATACAGCGCCGTGATGATCGGCACCAGAATCGCGGTGACAATCACGCTGGCGGCAACCAGCGCCGTCGCGGAAGCGGCCACCGGTTCGAAGGCCGGGTTAATCTGGGCAATAATCACCGGGTTGGCGACGGCAGCGCCTGCGGCTGAAGAGGCGGCGACGCCCGCTGTGCCGTTTCCTCCGCCGATCGCGCGGTCGGCAATGATTAGCGGGATACCGGTAATGATAATTACGGCGACACCCAGCACAATACCTAGCAGGCCGGTATCAAGGATAACCTTCAGATTGATGGTGTTCCCCAGCGCGAAGCCGAAGAATGGGATCAGCACCGGCGTGGCTTTGCTGAAGAAATCACGCAGATCGTGATCGAGATTGCCAAGGGCAAAGCCGATCAGGAAGGGCAGGATCGCGCCGACAAAGTGGTGGGGTTCAAAAGACGCCAGGCCAGCAGACCCCAGGATCAGCATCGTCATCAGCGGGCCAGACTCCAGAGACATCAACACAAATGCGCCGGACTCTTCTTTTGTCCCGTACTGATTCATCAGGCTGGCGTACAATCCGCCGTTAGTCATATCCATCGCCGAGACAATCGCCAGGACCGATAATCCTGCGAAGAACCCGGTCTGAATTCCAGTCTCCGGGATGAACATCGCGCATATCATCGCTACTGCCCAGGCTACCGCTATTTTGGTTATTACCAGCGTACCGGATTTCCGTAATACGGTACCCGTCGCCCGCAAATTAATTGATGCACCGATACAAAAAAACCAGACGGCAAGAATCGGAACCGTGCCCGTTATCATGCCTTTTGTGAAACCGCCAAAATAAGCCCCGGTATCAGGGGCAAGGGTATTCAGGATGGCGCCCAGTACCAGCGGAACCAGCATCATACCGCCGGGTATGCGTTCTATCGTGGCTTTAATCTTCATAGACAATCCTCACATCTGACCCCGCATGACGGGCGATCGGTGCTAAAAATTAGTCAATAAATTCAATTGATTGGCGTTTGTGCTTGAGGGGCGTTTCTCGATAACCCTGCAAGTAAAATAAAAGTGTGCTCTCGATTGACCTCATTGGAAAACACATGAAACGTTGTATTCGGATTTATCATGCGATCAATGGAATATTGATTCAATGAAAATAAAACATCGTTTTAGTTATCTTTGTCACATATTCAATGTAAAAACATCGATGGCTTCCTGATGATGAAAATTTATGTAAATTGGATGTGAGGAAACGTGGTTTGTTTTTTTGTTGAGAAAGAACTCATGATGTGTGTGAAGGGGCTCTAAAGGCGGGGATGAGATAGTGCTTATTTGCACTCATTGACAAATCCGGGAACGAGTTGACCTGACGCTGAAATATATGTGAAGTTGATCACAAATATAAACGCTGGTAGGGTAAAAAGGTCATTAACTGCCCAGGCAGGCGTCAACAGGTTCGGTTGTATCGACGTAAAACGTCAATGTAAGTAAACCTGCTACGCTTGAATAAGGCGATTCGCATGGAGCGGATCCCATGGTTCACAGAACGTAAACTGGACTGTGAAACAGACAGGGCCGAGTCAACGAGGATAGCTATGCTGAGAAGGAAAAAGATTAAACCCATCACGCTTCGCGATGTCACCATTATTGATGACGCAAAACTGCGTAAAGCGATTACCGCAGCCTCGCTCGGTAATGCGATGGAATGGTTCGATTTTGGTGTCTACGGCTTTGTGGCCTATGCGTTAGGTAAAGTGTTTTTCCCCGGGGCCGATCCCAGCCTGCAGATGATTGCCGCACTGGGTACGTTCTCCGTCCCCTTCCTGATTCGCCCGCTGGGTGGTCTGTTCTTCGGTATGCTCGGTGATAAATATGGTCGTCAGAAGATCCTGGCTATCACCATCGTCATTATGTCGATCAGTACATTCTGTATCGGTCTTATCCCGTCTTACGCCACCATCGGCATTTGGGCACCGATTCTGCTGCTGATCTGTAAGATGGCGCAGGGCTTCTCCGTGGGCGGTGAATATACCGGCGCCTCGATCTTTGTTGCCGAGTATTCCCCTGACCGTAAGCGCGGCTTTATGGGAAGCTGGCTGGACTTCGGCTCCATTGCCGGGTTCGTTCTGGGCGCGGGCGTGGTGGTGCTGATTTCAACCGTAGTGGGGGAAGCGAACTTCCTCGACTGGGGCTGGCGTATCCCGTTCTTCCTGGCACTGCCGCTGGGGATCATTGGTCTCTACCTGCGTCATGCGCTTGAAGAGACGCCTGCGTTCCAGCAGCACGTCGATAAGCTGGAACAGGGTGACCGTGAAGGGCTGCAGGATGGTCCGAAGGTATCGTTCAAAGAGATTGCCACTAAGCACTGGCGCAGCCTGCTGACCTGTATTGGTCTGGTGATTTCGACCAACGTGACCTACTACATGCTGCTGACCTACATGCCGAGCTATCTGTCGCATAACCTGCATTACTCGGAAGATCACGGTGTGCTGATTATTATCGCCATCATGGTCGGTATGCTGTTTGTGCAGCCGATTATGGGCCTGTTGAGTGACCGTTTTGGCCGTCGACCGTTCATTATTCTGGGAAGCGTTGCGCTGTTTGCGCTGGCAATCCCGGCATTTATTCTGATTAACAGCGATGTGCTGGGGCTGATTTTTGCCGGTCTGCTGATGCTGGCGGTGATCCTTAACTGCTTTATCGGGGTGATGGCCTCAACGCTGCCCGCGATGTTCCCGACCCACATTCGCTACAGCGCGCTGGCCGCGGCCTTTAACATCTCGGTACTGATTGCCGGTCTGACCCCGACGCTTGCCGCCTCGCTGGTGGAGAGCACGCAGAACCTGATGATGCCGGCTTATTACCTGATGGTGATCGCGGTGATTGGTTTGATTACCGGTATTACCATGAAGGAGACGGCGAATCGTCCTCTGAAAGGCGCCACGCCTGCGGCATCGGATATTCAGGAGGCGAAAGAGATCCTGCGTGAGCACTACGATAATGTAGAGCAGAAGATTGAGGATATTGACGCCGAGATTGAAGAGCTGCAGAAAAAACGCTCCCGACTGGTGGATCAGCATCCACGCATCAACGAGTAATAAAGAAACCCGCCAACGGCGGGTTTTCTTTTATTAGCATCCGGCGGCGATGTAGTCGCCATTGGCACTGATGGGGATCACCGTCAGGAACAGCACCGTCGCGAACAGGATCAGGATTATCCCTCCGGCTATTTTGACTGCCGGCACCAGCCAGCTTAATGAGGCGCTTTCTCCGAACCAGGTCACCGTACGTTCGCGGGCGTACCGTACAGCCAGGGAAAGCCCCACAATAGAGAGCGCGGTTCCCAGAGACATGGTCATGACTGCGGCCACTCCCCAGGTAACAATACCCAGCGCGTTCGAGAACATCAGAATCATGATCGCCCCGCTGCACGGACGTGCCCCAATTGCCAGAATCACGCCCAGACGGGTTTTCCAGTCGCCCTGCGTCAGGTCCGTGCCTACGCCGTGATGGCCGCAGCCACAGTGTTCGTCGTGCTGATGAAGCGGCTTAATGGCAGAGACAGACATCCTGCGCGGGCGCAGACTCTTCAGCGCCTGGTAAATGACAAATGCGCCGAATGCGCCAATAAGCACTGCGCTGATCTTCTCCACGTACCAGCGGCTGGTACTGATATCCCCTGAAGCGAGGTTGAACCCTACCGCCAGAATAAAGACAAACAGAATGGCGCTGACGCCCTGCATCAGGCAACCCAGGAAGGGGACGACCCGGGCGGCCAGCTCGCTTTCCTTATTGGTGGTCAGATAGGTCGTCACAATGAATTTTCCGTGCCCGGGTCCGATGGCGTGAAGGACACCATAAAGGAAAGCCCCCGTTAACAGCCATAACCCACCGCTGTACTGGTGGTTATTCAGCTGCAGCAGGTACATCACCAGATAACGGTGCAGGGTAATTTGCGTGGCAAGACACCACTGGATAAAGGCGTTCCAGTGCGCATGTAGGGTAAAACCGGCAAAGAGAATTGCCAGCAGCATCAACCCAGCGGTAGGGAGACGCCAGTCACGGGTGAGGTGTTGTGTGGTCATGAAGCGGCCTGCACAGAGGAGAGTATTTGCCGCTAGTATAGTTGATCTTCCCGCTCAATTCGTTGGATCGCTTCCGGATCTGTGCATGATTGTGGATAACTTTGTGCATAAAAGGGTATAAGGCGGGGTTTTGCTGGGGAATGCAGCAGTCAGTCATTTTTTTGCAACTTTTCGGTTGCGGTCGTTCGGGAACTCCCTATAATGCGCCTCCATCGACACGGCGGATGTGAATCACTTCACAGACAACGCGGTCGGTTGAAGAGAAAAAATCCTGAAATAACGGGTTGACTCTGAAAGAGGAAAGCGTAATATACGCCACCTCGCAACGGTGAGCGAAAGCCGCGTTGCACTGCTCTTTAACAATTTATCAGACAATCTGTGTGGGCACTCAAAGTGACATGGATTCTTAATGTCTTCGGACAATAAATGAATACCAAGTCTCTGAGTGAACATGCGTAATTCATTACGAAGTTTAATTCACGAGCATCAAACTTAAATTGAAGAGTTTGATCATGGCTCAGATTGAACGCTGGCGGCAGGCCTAACACATGCAAGTCGAGCGGCAGCGGAAAGTAGCTTGCTACTTTGCCGGCGAGCGGCGGACGGGTGAGTAATGTCTGGGAAACTGCCTGATGGAGGGGGATAACTACTGGAAACGGTAGCTAATACCGCATAACGTCGCAAGACCAAAGAGGGGGACCTTAGGGCCTCTTGCCATCAGATGTGCCCAGATGGGATTAGCTAGTAGGTGGGGTAACGGCTCACCTAGGCGACGATCCCTAGCTGGTCTGAGAGGATGACCAGCCACACTGGAACTGAGACACGGTCCAGACTCCTACGGGAGGCAGCAGTGGGGAATATTGCACAATGGGCGCAAGCCTGATGCAGCCATGCCGCGTGTATGAAGAAGGCCTTCGGGTTGTAAAGTACTTTCAGCGGGGAGGAAGGCGGTGAGGTTAATAACCTCATCGATTGACGTTACCCGCAGAAGAAGCACCGGCTAACTCCGTGCCAGCAGCCGCGGTAATACGGAGGGTGCAAGCGTTAATCGGAATTACTGGGCGTAAAGCGCACGCAGGCGGTCTGTCAAGTCGGATGTGAAATCCCCGGGCTCAACCTGGGAACTGCATTCGAAACTGGCAGGCTAGAGTCTTGTAGAGGGGGGTAGAATTCCAGGTGTAGCGGTGAAATGCGTAGAGATCTGGAGGAATACCGGTGGCGAAGGCGGCCCCCTGGACAAAGACTGACGCTCAGGTGCGAAAGCGTGGGGAGCAAACAGGATTAGATACCCTGGTAGTCCACGCCGTAAACGATGTCGACTTGGAGGTTGTTCCCTTGAGGAGTGGCTTCCGGAGCTAACGCGTTAAGTCGACCGCCTGGGGAGTACGGCCGCAAGGTTAAAACTCAAATGAATTGACGGGGGCCCGCACAAGCGGTGGAGCATGTGGTTTAATTCGATGCAACGCGAAGAACCTTACCTACTCTTGACATCCAGAGAACTTTCCAGAGATGGATTGGTGCCTTCGGGAACTCTGAGACAGGTGCTGCATGGCTGTCGTCAGCTCGTGTTGTGAAATGTTGGGTTAAGTCCCGCAACGAGCGCAACCCTTATCCTTTGTTGCCAGCGGTTAGGCCGGGAACTCAAAGGAGACTGCCAGTGATAAACTGGAGGAAGGTGGGGATGACGTCAAGTCATCATGGCCCTTACGAGTAGGGCTACACACGTGCTACAATGGCGCATACAAAGAGAAGCGACCTCGCGAGAGCAAGCGGACCTCATAAAGTGCGTCGTAGTCCGGATTGGAGTCTGCAACTCGACTCCATGAAGTCGGAATCGCTAGTAATCGTAGATCAGAATGCTACGGTGAATACGTTCCCGGGCCTTGTACACACCGCCCGTCACACCATGGGAGTGGGTTGCAAAAGAAGTAGGTAGCTTAACCTTCGGGAGGGCGCTTACCACTTTGTGATTCATGACTGGGGTGAAGTCGTAACAAGGTAACCGTAGGGGAACCTGCGGTTGGATCACCTCCTTACCTTAAAGAACCTGCCTTTGCAGTGCTCACACAGATTGTCTGATGAAAAGTAAATAGCAAGGCGTCTTGCGATTGAGACTTCAGTGTCCCCTTCGTCTAGAGGCCCAGGACACCGCCCTTTCACGGCGGTAACAGGGGTTCGAATCCCCTAGGGGACGCCACTTGCTGGTTCGTGAGTGAAAGTCACCTGCCGTCATATCTCAAAACTGACTTGCGAGTCATGTTTGAGATATTTGCTCTTTAAAAATCTGGATCAAGCTGAAAATTGAAACGACACATCTTAAATGGTGTGTTCGAGTCTCTCAAATTTTCGCAATCATGAAGTGAAACATCTTCGGGTTGTGAGGTTAAGCGACTAAGCGTACACGGTGGATGCCCTGGCAGTCAGAGGCGATGAAGGACGTGCTAATCTGCGAAAAGCGCCGGCGAGGTGATATGAACCTTTGACCCGGCGATGTCCGAATGGGGAAACCCAGTGTGTTCCGACACACTATCGTTAACTGAATACATAGGTTAACGAGGCGAACCGGGGGAACTGAAACATCTAAGTACCCCGAGGAAAAGAAATCAACCGAGATTCCCCCAGTAGCGGCGAGCGAACGGGGAGCAGCCCAGAGTCTGAATCAGCTTGTGTGTTAGTGGAAGCGTCTGGAAAGTCGCACGGTACAGGGTGACAGTCCCGTACACGAAAATGCACAGGTTGTGAACTCGAAGAGTAGGGCGGGACACGTGGTATCCTGTCTGAATATGGGGGGACCATCCTCCAAGGCTAAATACTCCTGACTGACCGATAGTGAACCAGTACCGTGAGGGAAAGGCGAAAAGAACCCCGGCGAGGGGAGTGAAAAAGAACCTGAAACCGTGTACGTACAAGCAGTGGGAGCACCTTCGTGGTGTGACTGCGTACCTTTTGTATAATGGGTCAGCGACTTATATTCTGTAGCAAGGTTAACCGTATAGGGGAGCCGAAGGGAAACCGAGTCTTAACTGGGCGTTAAGTTGCAGGGTATAGACCCGAAACCCGGTGATCTAGCCATGGGCAGGTTGAAGGTTGGGTAACACTAACTGGAGGACCGAACCGACTAATGTTGAAAAATTAGCGGATGACTTGTGGCTGGGGGTGAAAGGCCAATCAAACCGGGAGATAGCTGGTTCTCCCCGAAAGCTATTTAGGTAGCGCCTCGTGAACTCATCTTCGGGGGTAGAGCACTGTTTCGGCTAGGGGGCCATCCCGGCTTACCAACCCGATGCAAACTACGAATACCGAAGAATGTTATCACGGGAGACACACGGCGGGTGCTAACGTCCGTCGTGAAGAGGGAAACAACCCAGACCGCCAGCTAAGGTCCCAAAGTCATGGTTAAGTGGGAAACGATGTGGGAAGGCACAGACAGCCAGGATGTTGGCTTAGAAGCAGCCATCATTTAAAGAAAGCGTAATAGCTCACTGGTCGAGTCGGCCTGCGCGGAAGATGTAACGGGGCTAAACCATGCACCGAAGCTGCGGCAGCGACGCTTATGCGTTGTTGGGTAGGGGAGCGTTCTGTAAGCCGTTGAAGGTGTGCTGTGAGGCATGCTGGAGGTATCAGAAGTGCGAATGCTGACATAAGTAACGATAAAGCGGGTGAAAAGCCCGCTCGCCGGAAGACCAAGGGTTCCTGTCCAACGTTAATCGGGGCAGGGTGAGTCGACCCCTAAGGCGAGGCCGAAAGGCGTAGTCGATGGGAAACAGGTTAATATTCCTGTACTTGGTGTTACTGCGAAGGGGGGACGGAGAAGGCTATGTTAGCCGGGCGACGGTTGTCCCGGTTTAAGCATGTAGGCGGAGGTTCCAGGTAAATCCGGTACCTTTTAACGCTGAGGTGTGATGACGAGGCACTACGGTGCTGAAGTAACAAATGCCCTGCTTCCAGGAAAAGCCTCTAAGCATCAGGTAACATCAAATCGTACCCCAAACCGACACAGGTGGTCAGGTAGAGAATACCAAGGCGCTTGAGAGAACTCGGGTGAAGGAACTAGGCAAAATGGTGCCGTAACTTCGGGAGAAGGCACGCTGATATGTAGGTGAAGCCCCTGCGGGTGGAGCTGAAATCAGTCGAAGATACCAGCTGGCTGCAACTGTTTATTAAAAACACAGCACTGTGCAAACACGAAAGTGGACGTATACGGTGTGACGCCTGCCCGGTGCCGGAAGGTTAATTGATGGGGTTAGCGGCAACGCGAAGCTCTTGATCGAAGCCCCGGTAAACGGCGGCCGTAACTATAACGGTCCTAAGGTAGCGAAATTCCTTGTCGGGTAAGTTCCGACCTGCACGAATGGCGTAATGATGGCCAGGCTGTCTCCACCCGAGACTCAGTGAAATTGAACTCGCTGTGAAGATGCAGTGTACCCGCGGCAAGACGGAAAGACCCCGTGAACCTTTACTATAGCTTGACACTGAACACTGGTCCTTGATGTGTAGGATAGGTGGGAGGCTTTGAAGCGTGGACGCCAGTCTGCGTGGAGCCGTCCTTGAAATACCACCCTTTAATGGCTGGTGTTCTAACGTAGACCCGTAATCCGGGTTGCGGACAGTGTCTGGTGGGTAGTTTGACTGGGGCGGTCTCCTCCCAAAGAGTAACGGAGGAGCACGAAGGTTAGCTAATCCTGGTCGGACATCAGGAGGTTAGTGCAATGGCATAAGCTAGCTTGACTGCGAGAGTGACGGCTCGAGCAGGTGCGAAAGCAGGTCATAGTGATCCGGTGGTTCTGAATGGAAGGGCCATCGCTCAACGGATAAAAGGTACTCCGGGGATAACAGGCTGATACCGCCCAAGAGTTCATATCGACGGCGGTGTTTGGCACCTCGATGTCGGCTCATCACATCCTGGGGCTGAAGTAGGTCCCAAGGGTATGGCTGTTCGCCATTTAAAGTGGTACGCGAGCTGGGTTTAGAACGTCGTGAGACAGTTCGGTCCCTATCTGCCGTGGGCGCTGGAGAATTGAGGGGGGCTGCTCCTAGTACGAGAGGACCGGAGTGGACGCATCACTGGTGTTCGGGTTGTCATGCCAATGGCACTGCCCGGTAGCTAAATGCGGAAAAGATAAGTGCTGAAAGCATCTAAGCACGAAACTTGCCCCGAGATGAGTTCTCCCTGAGACTTTAAGTCTCCTGAAGGAACGTTGAAGACGACGACGTTGATAGGTCGGGTGTGTAAGCGCAGCGATGCGTTGAGCTAACCGATACTAATGAACCGTGAGGCTTAACCTTACAACGCCGAAGATGTTTTGGCGACGAGACGAACAATCAAAATTCAGCCTTGATACAGATTAAACAGAATTTGCCTGGCGGCTTTAGCGCGGTGGTCCCACCTGACCCCATGCCGAACTCAGAAGTGAAACGCCGTAGCGCCGATGGTAGTGTGGGGTCTCCCCATGTGAGAGTAGGGAACTGCCAGGCATCAATTAAGAAGAACCCCGTACCGTAAGGTGCGGGGTTTTTTGCTTTGCACGCCAGAAAACATGCCGGATGACGGCTTCGCCTTATCCGGCCTACAAAACCTGCAGGCCCGGTAAGCGCAGCGCCACCGGGCATGGCAGACCGCACGATCCCACGGTAAAAAGAAGCAAGAATACTAAAGAAGGGATTTATAAACGCAGAAAAGCAAAAACCCAGCCATAGGCTGGGTTCTTTAAATAGTGGTGCCCGGACTCGGAATCGAACCAAGGACACGGGGATTTTCAATCCCCTGCTCTACCGACTGAGCTATCCGGGCAACGGAGCGCATTAAACCGCAATCGCGCCTTATCGTCAACATTATTTCGGGAAAAGCTGTTCAATTGCTTAACTTTGCGGCAATCTGATGGTTTACGCGTCGAATAGGGCAAATTTAACAGGCTCGCTTACGTCAACGCCCCGCCCATACGGCACTGAGCAAAGCGCAGAATATCTTCCGCCAGTCGGTGCGCCGTATCCACGTCGGCCTGGCTACGGTTCACCAGCATGCGGCTCAGGCAGCCCTCCAGCACCAGCTCCATCTGTTTCGCCACCATTGCCGGGTCATCCACTTCAAGACGGGTCAGCAGCTCGTGAGTGAAGTCATGCGCTGCCCGTTTTTGCTGATCCGCCAACTGGTGGACAGGATGGTCGGGATCGGGATAGAACGTACAGGCTGCAATAAACAGGCAGCCCGGATAGCGGTTGTTGCTGACACATTCCGTCAGGGCGGTATAGCGCGCCAGCAGCTTTTGTTCCGCAGTCAGTTCTTCATTCAGCATCAGCTGCCTGCGCCAGATATCAACCTGCTGGCTGAGATAGCGTAGAGCATCATAAACGAGCGCCTCTTTATCCGGCCAGAAGCGCTTAAGATCATCCAGGGGGTAATCGATACGGTCGGCTACCATCTCAAGCGTGGTGCTGGCGATCCCATAAATCTCAAGTAATTGCAGGGCTTGTCCCAGTACGTCTTCGCGTTGCACGGTTGTCTCCTCCGCTATTCCCAACGGTGTGTTACGTTTACAGTGTTGTTTACGGTTGGCGATTGCGCAAATGCGCGCTGAATGCCGCGGCATCCATAAAGCCGGTTACACGCTGTTCTGGCTGCTCCTGCCCCTGTTGATTGAAGAACAGGATGGTTGGCAGCCCGAGCACGTTAAGCTGCTTCAGCAGAGCCTTATCCTGCGCATTATTGGCGGTTACGTTCGCCTGGAGCAGAACAGTCTCTTTCAGGGCGTTTTGTACCTGAGGATCGCTAAAGGTGTATTTTTCAAACTCTTTGCAGGCGACGCACCAGTCGGCATAGAGATCGAGCATCACCGGCTTGCCTTTTGCCTGTGCGAGCGCGGTGTTGAGCTCATCAACGTTCTTAATCTGGATGAAGTTCAGATGCGCCTGCGTCTGGCCGACCGGCGAGCCGAACGCCCAGTCCTGAAGAGGACGCACGCTCACCAGCGCGGCGGCGAGCAGGAGGATTTGCACCAGCCGCATCCACGCTTTTTTGGCCCCCAGACTGACGATAAACGCCCAGGAGAAGAACGCTACGCCGAGCATCGCCCACAGGCGAGAGCCCCATACGTCACCCGTAATGCGTTCCAGCAGGAACACCGGCAGCGCCAGAATCACAAAACCAAATGCGGTTTTCACCGTCTCCATCCACGGGCCGCTCTTCGGCAGAAGTCGATTGCCGAAAACCGTAACCAGAATCAGCGGCAGGCCCATGCCCAGCGCGTAAAGGTACAGCGTACCGCCGCCAAGCCACAGATTGCCGCTCTGGGCAATATAGAGCAGGATGGCGCTCAGCGGTGCGGTGGTGCAAGGGGAGCAAATCAGTCCGGCGATGGCCCCCATCATAAACACGCCGCCTGCCGAACCACCCTGCTGGCGATTACTCATCAGCGTTAAGCGGGTTTGCAGAGCTGACGGTAACTGCAGCGTGAACAGGCCAAACATCGACAGTGCCAGCAGGATAAATATCGCCGACAGGCCAATCAGCACATAAGGGTGCTGAAGTGCGGCCTGGAACTGCAACCCGGCAGCGGCGACCACAAGGCCGAGTGCCGTGTAGGTCAGCGCCATACCCTGCACGTAAATAAAGGCCAGCAGCAGCGCGCGGGCGGTGGAAAGGCGCTGTTTGCCGCCCAGCACAATCCCAGAGATGAGTGGATACATCGGCAGCACGCACGGCGTAAAGGCAATGCCGATACCGATCAGCAAGGCCCACAGCGCGGAGAACGGAAGGTCAGCGGGAGCTTCACGCTTCTCGCCTGAAGGAAGAGGGGGAACCGTGGCAGAGGCTTTCACCTCACTAAGCGGAACCACCTTTGTTTCAGGTGGATAGCAGAATCCGGCATCCGCGCACCCCTGATAGGTCACCGTCAGGGTCGCACCTTTATCCGCCTGATTCACCGTAACAGGCACGCTCAGGTGCTGGCGATAGATTTCGCTTTTGCCGTAAAACTCATCTTCATGCCACTCGCCAGAGGGCATCTGTAAAGCGCCCACGCTGGCCTGAGCAGGCGTAATGCTGACCTGCTTGCGATAGAGGTAATAGCCCTCTTTCACCTGCCAGTTAAGCGTAAGGACATGCTGGTTTTGCTGAAAATCGAAAACAAACGCCCGATCGGCAGGAATGAAGTTCGAACGGCCGGGCGCGTCAAACAACCCGGCAAATACTGATGTGCTGCACAGCAGCAGGATCAGCGTAAGGAAGCGTTGAGCCATGAGAGATAGTCGTTATCGCCATGAACCACTGGCAGGACCAGCAGCTCCGGGGTTTGGTAAGGATGATGAGATTTGAGGCAGTCCAGGAGTGCCTGCTGATTCGCCAGATTGGTTTTGAGCAACATCTGGACTTCGTACTCTTGCTCCAGCTTACCTTCCCAGTAGTAAAGAGAAGTCGCGCCGGGGAGGAGCGTGACGCAGGCTGCCAGTTTTTCGGCCAGCACTTTGGCGGCGAGTTCCTGGGCAGAGGCTTCATCAGGGGCGGTACACAGTACGACAACGGCATCAGGCGTGTTCACAAGTCGACCTCCTCATCACGAAAGGTTTCACTATATCACGCAAGGCGGTTGGTCATTAATGAAACGGGCCGCAGAGCGGCCCGATTTTAACTATTTTTACAACCGGGAACGGTTTACAGCACCACGCCACCGATGATAAAGCCGAGGATCACGCAGAGTGAAATGGCGACCACGCCCGGGATCAGGAACGCATGGTTAAACACATACTTACCGATACGGGTTGAGCCGGTGTCGTCCATCTCAACGGCCGCCAACAAGGTTGGGTAGGTAGGCAGCACGAACAGGGCAGAAACAGCAGCAAACGAGGCGATAGCGGTTAACGGGGTGACGCCCAGCATCAGAGCCGCAGGCATCAGCGCTTTGGTGGTCGCTGCCTGAGAGTAAAGCAGGGTAGCCGCAAAGAACAGCACGACCGCCAGCAGCCATGGGTAGTTATGCAGCAGGTCGCCTGCTACGGTCTGAATGTCGCTAATGTGCGCTTTCACGAAGGTATCACCGAGCCACGCTACACCCAGCACGCACACGCAGGCGCTCATACCGGATTTGAAGGTGCTGGCGTTCAGCACTTCGCTGGTGTCAATTTTACAGGTGATGCTAATCAGCGTTGCGATGGTCAGCATGAACACCACAATCGCTTCGTTACGCGGCAGGACCGGGTTCTGGATCAGCCCCACGGTATCGCTGATGGCGGTCGCATAGAACATGACAGCGACAATCCCAATCAGGAACAGCAGCACGGAGCGTTTTGCATGTGGCTTCAGTTCGAAGACCTGGCTGCCGCGCAGGCTCACTTCACCTTTTGCCAGACGCTCCTGATAAACCGGATCGTCTTTCAGTTCAGCGCCGAGGAAGTTGCACAGCACAGCGGTAATCATCACCGCAATCAGCGTCACCGGGATACAGATCGCCAGCAGCGTCAGGTAGCTCACGCCCATCGGCTCCAGGATACCGGCGAAGAAGACCACCGCCGCGGAAATCGGCGAGGCGGTAATGGCGATCTGGGACGCGACGACCGCAATAGAGAGCGGACGCGATGGACGAATACCCTGTTCTTTCGCCACTTCGGTAATCACCGGTAACGTGGAGAAAGCGGTGTGGCCAGTACCGGCGAGAATGGTCATAAACCAGGTCACCAGCGGAGCAAGGAAGGTAATGTATTTAGGGTGGCGGCGTAGCATGCGCTCCGCCAGGCTTACCAGGTAGTCCATACCGCCTGCCACCTGCATGGCGGCAATAGCGGCAATAACAGCCATGATGATTTCGATAACATCGAACGGGATAGCGCCGGGTTTAATCTGAAAGATAAGGGTAAGAACGAGCACTCCAAGACCGCCGGCAAAACCGATGCCGATACCCCCGAGTCGTGCTCCCAAATAAATCGCCAACAAGACGATGACGAGTTCTGCTCCAAACATAAGGACCTGCCTTGCTTATTAACAAGTTGATATTGAATTGTTGTATTTTGGTAACGCCTAAAAAGAAAAAAGGCACGTCACAAGTGACGTGCCTTAAGAAGCCTAGCCTGAACGGTTACTGTTCGCTTTCATCGGTATATCGTTTCGCTTTATATGCCGGGTGCATCAGGTTTTGGGCCGAGAAGATATCGTCCAGCTCGGCTTCGGTCAACAGCCCGCGCTCCAGCACCACTTCACGCACGCTCTTACCGGTTTCGGCACAAATCTTACCGACGATGTCGCCGTTGTGGTGGCCGATGAACGGGTTGAGGTAGGTGACGATCCCGATGGAGTTATACACATAACCTTCACAAACTTCTTTATTCGCCGTGATGCCGTTAATGCATTTTTCCAGCAGGTTGTAGCAGGCGTTGGTCAGAATGTGGATAGATTCAAACATCGCCTGGCCAATTACCGGCTCCATCACGTTCAGCTGCAGCTGACCCGCTTCAGAGGCCATGGTCACGGTCGTATCGTTACCGATGACTTTAAAGCAAACCTGATTCACCACTTCTGGCACGACCGGGTTCACTTTGGCCGGCATGATGGATGAACCCGCCTGCAGTTCTGGCAGGTTGATTTCATTCAGGCCAGCGCGCGGACCGGAAGAGAGCAGGCGCAGGTCGTTACAGATTTTGGACAGTTTCACCGCCAGACGTTTCAGCGCGCTGTGTACCATGACGTAGGCGCCGCAGTCGGAGGTCGCTTCAATCAGGTCTTCTGCAGGCACAACCGGCAGGTTGGACACTTCAGCCAGCTTCTGTACCGCCAGTTGCTGATAGCCATCCGGGGTGTTCAGACGCGTACCGATGGCGGTGGCGCCCAGGTTCACTTCCAGCAGCAGCTCGGAGGTACGCAGCAGGTTTTTGGTCTCTTCGTTCAGCAGTACATTAAACGCGTGGAATTCCTGACCGAGGGTCATCGGCACCGCATCCTGCAGCTGGGTACGACCCATTTTCAGAATGTCCTGGAACTCAACCGCTTTACGCTGGAAGCCATCGCCCAGCTGGTTGATCGCATCCACCAGTTTCACCACGGAGGCATACACCGCAATTCGGAAGCCGGTTGGGTAGGCGTCGTTGGTGGACTGGCATTTGTTGACGTGGTCATTCGGGTTCAGGTACTGGTATTCACCTTTCTGGTGACCCATCAGCTCCAGGCCAATGTTTGCCAGTACTTCGTTAGTATTCATGTTGACGGAAGTGCCCGCGCCGCCCTGATAGACGTCAACCGGGAACTGATCCATGCATTTGCCGTTGTTCAGCACTTCATCGCAGGCCGCGATAATCGCATTTGCCGCGCTTTTAGGAATGGTTTGCAGCTCTTTGTTGGCCAGGGCTGCGGCTTTCTTCACCATCACCATGCCACGAACAAACTCAGGGATGTCGCTGATTTTGCTGTTGCTGATGTAGAAGTTTTCAATCGCTCTCAGAGTGTGGACACCGTAGTAGGCATCCGCTGGAACTTCCCTGGTACCCAACAAGTCTTCTTCGATACGAATGTTGTTTAACATGTGAACCTTCTTTTCAAGCTGCCGATGGATTGCACTAAACACACAGTATTTATGTGGTTTTGAATATTTTCTGGCCGACGATTATTCCCTCAATCAGCCAGATACTCGAGATCATATGCTGATGATAGCGAATTGCCGTAAGCTGGATCACTTATTATCGAGCCGATTCCATGATAATTATTAATCTGTGAAATGGGTCACCGCTTTAATATTTCCAAAAAAAATATCCGTGCAAACTGATTGAATTTTCGCTAACCGTCACCATCTCATACAAACGCGCGTCGCGAACACATTCAGACAGGGGCCCGATGGCCTCTGCCACACAGGAGATGCCAGTGCGCTGGATACCGTTTATTGCTTTCTTTCTCTATGTTTACATTGAGATTTCCATTTTCATCCAGGTTGCCCATGTGCTGGGCGTCCTGCTGACGTTGATTCTGGTGATTTTCACCTCCGTCATCGGCATGTCGCTGGTGCGTAATCAGGGTTTCAAAAATTTCCTGATAATGCAGCAGAAGATGGCCGCAGGCGAAAGCCCGGCGGAAGAGATGATCAAAAGCGTGTCGTTGATTATTGCGGGGCTGCTGCTGATTCTGCCCGGGTTCTTCACCGATTTCCTCGGCCTTCTGCTGCTTCTTCCGCCGGTGCAAAAGCACCTGACCATGAAGCTGCTGCCGCATCTGCGCTTTAGCCGTATGCCCGGCGGTGGGTTCAGCACCGGGCCTGGCGACACGTTTGAAGGGGAATATCAGCGTAAGGATGAACAGCACGACCGTCTGGATCACAAAGACGATCGGTGATTTTGTTGCCCGGTGGCGCTTCGCTTACCGGGCCTACTAAAGCGCCAGCCACAACACCGCCAGCATGACGATGGCATACATGCTCTTCCATCCCACCATCGCCAGCAACAGCAGGCACAGCAGCCCCCCAACAACCGCCAGTGCTTTATAACGGCCTTTCAGCAAACGGCAGCCCGCCAGCATACACAGCAGGTAGATCATAATAAAAATGCCGTTGGCATAGACGAGCAGCGTATCCAGATTGATCTTCAGGGCGTAAATGCACAGTGTACTCAGTACGCAGCAGCCCAGTACGGCATTCAGGGCATTCAGCGGCAGCTGGCGTTTAGACAGGCGCGCGAGGCGGTTATCAGGTTTATCCAGCGCCTGCGACCACACCAGACGGGCAAAGCTCTGGATATAAATGTTGAGGCTGGCAAAACAGGCCAGATAGCCGATGACGCAGGCAATCCACAGCGCTTTCACACCAAACAGTTCAACCACGATACCCGGCAGCGATGCCGCGGCGGCGAGATCCGCGCCGAACGCGTGGAAGTGCAGTACCAGCACGGTACACGCCCAGTAGACCGTACCCGCCAGCAGCAGGCCAATCATCAGCGCGCGAGGGAAATCACGTTCAGGCTGCTTAAATTCCGACGCCAGATGGGCAAAGGCTTCCAGACCGACAAAACACCAGAACATGACGGAGAGCGCGGCAAAAAGCTGCGCGTGGTCGATGTCTGTTACCGCCGGGAAGGGAATCTCCTTTACAGTGATATCGCCCGCCCACCAGATAGCGGCCACAAGCGCGACAATCAGCACCGCAACCAGCGTCTGCAGGTTGGCGCTGGAGCTGGCGCCGCGTGAGCCCACCCACCAGACGATAGCCAGCGTCCCCAGCTCGGCCAGCAACAGCTGCTCGTGATGCCAGCCAAACAGCGCCTGCCCAAAACCTGTCGCAATATGCAGCGCCGCCGGGAGGCCAACCGGAATGACGGAGAGAAACAGCCAGCCGGTCACTCGCTCCATCCGTGCGCCAAAGGCCAGGCCGACAAAGTGCGCCACGCCGCCCGCGCTGGGGAAATGCCGCCCCAGGATGGCAAACACAATGGCTATCGGGAAAACCAGTACAATCAACACCGGCCACGCCCACAGGCTGTTATTTCCTGCCACCAGCGCCGCCAGTGCGGGTACGGCAAACACGCCCGTACCTAACAAGGAGGTTGAGAGCAGGCCAACGCCCTGCGCCAGCCCCAACTCCTGCTTGAGTCCACTCATTGACATCGCCCTGCCAATACCAAAAGAGAGGCGATGGTAACACTTTCGCAAATTTTTTTTTCAACTCCCCCTTGAAGGGGTAAAAAGCTATCCCCATCTCTCAGGGCACTAGTCGGAAAACCGCATGCGGGCCGGCGTCATCCATAACTGATAATGACTTTCTCAAAGGAGAGCTATCAATGAGTATTCGTCCGTTACATGATCGTGTGATCGTCAAACGTAAAGAAGTTGAAACCAAGTCTGCTGGCGGCATCGTTCTGACCGGTTCTGCAGCAGCCAAATCAACGCGTGGCGAAATCATCGCTGTCGGTAAGGGCCGCATCCTGGAAAACGGAACTGTGCAGCCGCTGGACGTTAAAGTTGGTGACATCGTAATTTTCAACGATGGCTACGGCGTGAAATCCGAGAAGATCGACAATGAAGAAGTGTTGATCATGTCCGAGAGCGACATTCTGGCAATTGTTGAAGCGTAATTTACGCACGAGAATTTGAGGAAATAAGAACATGGCAGCTAAAGACGTAAAATTCGGTAACGACGCTCGTGTAAAAATGCTCCGCGGCGTAAACGTACTGGCAGATGCAGTTAAAGTGACCCTGGGCCCGAAAGGCCGTAACGTAGTGCTGGATAAATCCTTCGGCGCGCCTACCATCACCAAAGATGGTGTTTCTGTAGCACGTGAAATCGAGCTGGAAGACAAGTTCGAAAACATGGGCGCGCAGATGGTGAAAGAAGTTGCCTCTAAAGCGAACGACGCTGCAGGCGACGGTACCACCACCGCGACCGTTCTGGCGCAGGCGATCATCACCGAAGGTCTGAAAGCCGTTGCGGCGGGCATGAACCCAATGGATCTGAAACGTGGTATCGACAAAGCTGTCGCCTCCGCTGTTGAAGAACTGAAAGCGCTGTCCGTACCGTGCTCTGACTCTAAAGCCATTGCTCAGGTAGGTACCATCTCCGCTAACTCCGACGAAACCGTGGGTAAACTGATCGCGGAAGCGATGGATAAAGTCGGTAAAGAAGGCGTGATCACCGTTGAAGACGGTACCGGTCTGGAAGATGAACTGGACGTGGTTGAAGGTATGCAGTTCGACCGCGGTTACCTGTCCCCATACTTCATCAACAAGCCAGAGACTGGCGCTGTTGAGCTGGAAAGCCCGTTCATCCTGCTGGCTGACAAGAAAATCTCCAACATCCGCGAAATGCTGCCAGTGCTGGAAGCCGTTGCGAAAGCAGGCAAACCGCTGGTTATCATCGCTGAAGACGTTGAAGGCGAAGCGCTGGCGACCCTGGTGGTTAACACCATGCGCGGCATTGTGAAAGTGGCTGCGGTTAAAGCACCTGGCTTCGGCGATCGCCGTAAAGCGATGCTGCAGGATATCGCTACCCTGACCGGCGGTACCGTCATCTCCGAAGAGATCGGTATGGAGCTGGAAAAAGCGACCCTGGAAGACCTGGGGCAGGCGAAACGCGTTGTGATCAACAAAGACACCACCACCATCATCGATGGCGTGGGTGAAGAAGCCGCTATTCAGGGCCGCGTAGGTCAGATCCGTAAGCAGATCGAAGAAGCGACTTCCGATTACGACCGTGAAAAACTGCAGGAGCGCGTAGCGAAACTGGCAGGCGGCGTTGCGGTAATCAAAGTCGGTGCTGCGACCGAAGTTGAAATGAAAGAGAAAAAAGCACGCGTTGACGATGCCCTGCACGCGACCCGTGCTGCGGTAGAAGAAG
Organism: Enterobacter cloacae complex sp. Mu1197; assembly: GCF_040059225.1. Lineage (NCBI taxonomy): Bacteria > Pseudomonadati > Pseudomonadota > Gammaproteobacteria > Enterobacterales > Enterobacteriaceae > Enterobacter > Enterobacter cloacae complex sp. Mu1197. Next base: position 407,370 of record NZ_CP157375.1, read on the forward strand.
GCGTGGTTGCGGGTGGTGGCGTTGCGCTGGTGCGCGTTGCGGCTAAACTGGCTGGCCTGACAGCTCAGAACGAAGACCAGAACGTGGGTATCAAAGTTGCGCTGCGCGCAATGGAAGCCCCTCTGCGTCAGATCGTGTCTAACGCCGGTGAAGAGCCATCTGTGGTGGCGAACAACGTTAAAGCGGGCGAAGGTAACTACGGTTACAACGCTGCAACCGAAGAATACGGCAACATGATCGACTTCGGTATCCTGGACCCAACTAAAGTGACCCGTTCTGCTCTGCAGTACGCGGCCTCTGTTGCTGGTCTGATGATCACCACCGAGTGCATGGTGACCGACCTGCCAAAAGGCGATGCGCCTGACTTAGGTGCTGCTGGTATGGGCGGCATGGGCGGAATGGGCGGCATGATGTAATCATGTTGTTCTGAACCTCTCAGAACGAACCCCGGGCAGAAATGCCCGGGGTTTTTTATTGCGTGCTATTCGAAAGTCCCTTTGACGCACACGGCACCTTCACGCACCATCTGGCGCCCTTTGGCCCAGACGTCGCGGATCTGCAGGTCATCCGTCAGCACCAGGAAATCGGCATCGCATCCGGGCGCGATCCGGCCCTTATGTTCCAGACCGAGAAACGCCGCCACGTTTTGCGTAAACGGAAGAAGCGCCTCTTCCAGCGGCAACTGATGTCGGTTGACCAGCTGTTGCAGGGTTTCGAGCAGGGATTCGAACCCCGCTACGCCTATACCCACCAGATTGCCGCACTCGTCAAATTTCGGCTGGCTGCCGTTACCGTCAGAACTGAGCGTAAGCCGGTTAAACGGCACCTGCGCCTCGCGGGCCATCACGATGGCGCTGGCGGCATCAATCGGTTCGCTGATGCTGGTCGTGATGTCGATAAAGCCGCCTTCGCGGGCATAGTTCAGCGCGGCATGGAACAGCGCCTGGGCGCGGTTAACGTGGGTTGGCAGCAGTTTTACACGGGGAACGTCGGCGTTATGCAGGATGCTTAATAGCGGCTCCAGCAGCTTTGGGCTGTTGCCGAGGTGAAACACGGATATGCCCGCTTTGGCACCCAACAGCCCACCTACGCGAGACTGGGCAGCCATACTGGCGAGCTGGTGGTCTGCTGGCGCGGAAGAACGATGATCAGAGATTGCGCATTTCACGCCGATAATTTTGTCTATCAGCGCCACGTCTTTTTCTACGCTGCCGGTGATTGTCGGTGAAGGCAGCCCGTACGCGCCCGTCAGCATCCATGCGCTGATCCCTTCATGTTCGAGCGCCCGCGTTTTTGCCAGCAGCGATTCAGGATGGCGGGTTACACCGTCGGTGCCGAGCAGGCCCACAACGGAGGTGATGCCTGCGGCCACGAGTGCAGACAGGCGAACCTCTGGCGTGCGGGTGTGAGGGCCTGCCTCACCGCCGCCCCCAATCAAATGCACATGCTGGTCGATAAACCCCGGGCAAACCACCGCCCCGGCGAGATCGCTTTCCGGGCAGTCTGGCCTCGTTGTTCCCTGGCTCGATTTTTCGATCGCCACGATTTTCCCCGCAGCGATCAGCAGATCGCAACGTCCTTTATCCTCCGGAGCGAAGAGATGCGCGTTGCGGAAAAGATGGGGGGTCAGCACTGAAAAATCCATTTTTATCTCCTCAGAAGAGTAGCTGCATCACCCACATCGAGATCAGGGCATTAATGACGCAAAGAGTAATAATATGCGGATAATATTTTGGGTTCACGCCGGCGGTCCCCAGGCAGCGGCCGGTGTTTTGCACCGGATTGCCCATCAGATAGATGGCGGGTAGCAGGATGGTGGCATCGTGGCCGTTGAGCGTGCCGGCGGCGACCAGGCTGGCGCAGACACCCACGCCGCCCCCCATACTCATCACCGAGGCCAGAAGAACCGTTGCCGCCGCGCCCGGAAGGCCCCACAGCGCCATAATCGGCTCACATAGTTTGCCGACAATATCCAGCAGGCCGGTGACCTTGAGCGCCTGAATGATGACAAACGCCATGACGACGTTCGGCAACAGGCTGGTGGTGGCGATGGTAAAGCCGCGGCGGGCGCCATCAATAAACATATCCATGATATTTTTACGCGGCTGGGCGATCATGTTCTTCCTCCTGAAGACGATTTTCCATGTGGGCGATCCACAGGCGCAGGATGTTCGCGCCAACAAACTTAAACACCAGAATGACGGCCAGCGGCGTAATTACCGGGACGGTAATGAAGGTGAAGAGCGCGGCACCGGAAGAAAAATAGTTGGTAATGATGGCGCTACCGCTGGTCTGGAAGGTGGCGAAAATAGCGCGCTCCTGGTCCGTAATCGCGCCTTCATCGGTTAACTCTTTGGTCATCCCTGCCGCCGCATCGGTGTTTTGCAGGTTGGCAATCAGCGCCAGGGAGCAAACGCCCGGCACACCAAGCAGCGGACGTAAAACAGGCGTCATAAGCTGCTGCGCGGCACGCAGCCCGCCCAGACCTTCGGTGACGGCAATAATACCGAGCGATAAAATGACCGAGGGAGCCAGCTCAAGGGCAAACAGGAAACCGTCTTTCGCCCCCGTACCGCCCGTTCCGCGAAACGTCAGGGCGCCGTTAACCGGGCCAAAGCTGCCGTTTAAGACGGTAAAGTCCAGCACGCGCCACCAGTCGGTGCTTTTTGCGAAAAAACCGGAGAAAAAAACGATGGTCAGCACAAACGCCAGATAGCCCACCCACGTCACTCTTTCCTCTCCTGAGGATGATGCACTCATGTAACCTCCTTTTCGTTGCGTACAAAAGTTGTACGTCGCATCACTAAAAACGATCGGAGAAGAAAACACGATATCCCAAAGGCCAATATCAGAATTCATTTAGGATATCAGGGAAGGGATGACTGGAATCAGGCCCGCAGAATTGCTCAACGTTTTTCTTTTGGTCATCTTTTAGGTATAAGATTTACACACGGACAACTACTGTCCAGCTTATTGAAAACGAGGAATAACATGCGCGTAAAAGTCTGTGCAGGGATTGTAGGGGCAGCACTGCTGCTGGCGGGGTGTAGCTCCAGCAATGAGCTGTCGGCAGCGGGCCAGGGCGTTCGCTTTGTGGAAGATAAGCCTGGCACTGAATGCCAGCTGTTAGGCACGGCAACCGGTGAGCAAAGTAACTGGATGTCAGGGCAGCATGGCGAAGAAGGCGGCTCAATGCGCGGTGCGGCGAATGCCCTGCGTAATCAGGCTGCGGCAATGGGCGGCAACGTGATTTACGGCGTAAGCAGCCCAACGCAGAGTATGCTGTCCAGCTTCGTGCCGACCGCCAGCCAGATGACGGGCCAGGTCTATAAGTGCCCGAACTGATGTAATGTACTGATGGCGCTGCGCCCGGCCCTGTAGGGCAGGTAAGCGTAGCGCCACCTGCCTTTTTAGTGCTGCCGCAGCTGCAAATCCAGCGGCGTCTTGCTCGGCTCTCCGCCAATCTCACGTGCCAGCTTCGGCACCATATAGCCTGAAACCATCGTTAACAGTTCGCGCATAATCTGCCGGGCTTCTTCATCCGTCACCATGAAATGCGCCGCGCCCTGTACGCGATCCAGCACGTGCAGGTAATACGGCATCACGCCTGCATCAAACAGGGCATTGCTCAGATCGGCCAGCACGCGGGCGCTGTCATTTACGCCGCGCAGCAGCACGCTCTGATTCAGCAGCGTCACGCCCGCTTTACGCAGTCGCGCCATCGCCGCGCAAAACGCATCGTCAATTTCGTTCGCGTGGTTAATATGATTCACCAGCAGCACCTGCAGGCGGGACTGCTCCAGGCGTGACACCAGGCCGTCGGTGATCCGTGCCGGAATGACAATCGGTAAGCGGCTGTGAATGCGCAGGCGCTTAATGTGCGGGATGGCTTCAAGCTGAGTCAGCAGCCAGTCCAGCTCATGATCTTTCGCCATCAGCGGATCGCCGCCGGAAAAAATAATCTCATCCAGCTCCGGATGGGCGGCAATATAGTCCAGCGCGACCTGCCAGTTGCGTTTATTGCCCTGATTTTCGGCGTACGGGAAGTGCCGGCGGAAGCAATAACGACAATTTACCGCACATCCGCCTTTGACCAGCAGCAGGGCGCGGTTGAGATACTTATGCAGTAAACCCGGCACCACGCTGTTCTGCTCTTCCAGCGGATCGGTGCTGTATCCCGGCGCAGTAATGAATTCATCCTGCGAAGTAAGCGTTTGTTTTAATAGCGGATCGTCGGGGTTGCCTTTCTCCATCCGCGCCACAAACGCACGGGGAACGCGCAGGGCGAAAAGGCGCTTTGCCTCGCGGCCTGCAAGCAACTCTGGGTGCTGATCGAGGTCTAAAAGACGCAGCAATTCATCAGGACTGGTGATTACATCGGCAAGTTGCGATAACCAATCTTCTCTGGACGGGGTGTTTAGGGTTACAATATGCGCCATTTTGTGGCTTAGCTACCAGTTAACAAATTTAGAGGGCCTTATGGCAACGTACTATAGCAACGATTTTCGTGCTGGTCTTAAAATCATGATGGACGGCGAACCGTACGCGGTTGAAGCCAGCGAATTCGTTAAACCAGGTAAAGGCCAGGCATTCGCACGCGTTAAGCTGCGCCGTCTGCTGACCGGTACCCGTGTTGAGAAAACCTTCAAGTCTACTGACTCTGCTGAAGGCGCTGATGTTGTTGATATGAACCTGACCTATCTGTACAACGATGGCGAGTTCTGGCATTTCATGAACAACTCCACTTTCGAACAGCTCTCTGCTGATGAGAAAGCGGTAGGTGACAGCGCTAAATGGCTGCTGGATCAGGCTGAGTGCATCGTGACCCTGTGGAACGGCCAGCCTATCGCGGTGACCCCACCAAACTTCGTAGAACTGGAAATCGTTGAAACCGATCCAGGTCTGAAGGGTGATACCGCAGGTACCGGCGGTAAGCCAGCCAAACTGTCTACCGGCGCAGTGGTGAAAGTGCCACTGTTCGTACAGACTGGCGAAGTGATCAAAGTGGATACTCGCTCCGGCGAATACGTGTCCCGCGTGAAGTAATTTACGTATGACTGAAGGCGCAGCGCCCGCTGCGCCTGATTTTTGCAGGCAGGGATGATGAAACGTACCGTTAAAATTCTGCTTCTGTTAGCGCTCTCCAGTGCATTACTTTCCGGCTGTAACACCACGCGTGGAATGGGACAAGATATCCAGGATCTGGGTCATATCATTTCTCACGCCGCCAGCTAAGTTCGTCTAATTTTCCTAAAAATGCGTCCTTTTCCGTCAACCGGCGGGATTTTGTCTATCCTTAAGTTGCTATACACAAAACAACTTTGGCTATAAAAGGAAGATATTATGGTTAAGAAGACAATTGCAGCGATCTTTTCAGTCCTGGTACTTTCTTCAGTGTTAACGGCCTGTAATACCACGCGTGGCGTCGGTCAGGATATTTCTGAAGGTGGTAGCGCAATCTCTGGTGCGGCAACAAAAGCTCAGCAGTAACGAATAAACGGTACGGGACCAGCCGGGTTTCGTACCGTCAGCTTTCTGATTCCTGCAGAGATAAGAACGGAGAAAAACGCGTATCCATATGTAATTTCATGCGGATATTGCGTTTATAGGTATAGACCGTTTTTCCATTGATACTCAGGTGAGCGGCAATTTTTTGATTGCTCGCGCCGTCCATCCACAATGTCAGCACCTTCTCTTCCTGACGGGTCAGCAAGGGGGCCGCCGCCGTTGGTCTGTCAACGCCTGCGCGCAAGCGTAATGCGTCGTTGATAACCGTCGCCACTTCTTTGAGACTGGCGTTTTTCAACAGTGACGACCACACCGGGAACTTCCCAAGCCAGTCGGTCATGCCGCTGTCCTCTCCCGACTGCAGTAAAATAAACGGTAAGCGTTCACTGGCGTTAAGCAGAGAGGAGAGCTGCTGAAAGTGGTGAATATCCTGCCTGAAGCCGTACAGGTCAGCGATGACCAGCGCAGGTTTCCATTGCAGAATGTGTTCTCTGGCAAGAAACAGATTATTCAGCCCGGTCACAACGTAGTGTCCCGGGAACAAACCGGAATGATTGAGCCATGCTTCAAACCCCGCGCGGGTGAAGTGACAACGGTCAATCAAAAGAATTTTGAACATATTTTATTCGCAGTCGGCTAGTGGTTTGGCTTCCTGCCATCAGAAAGCACATCATCATAGAGAAGTCGGATGAGTGCTAAAAGCCGGAACTCCGCGCCATACTGCGGCTATTTCTTGCCTTAACGTGTTCAGCAAAAAATGATTGAAAAAAAATAGCACGCTAACCACAATAGGGGGCGTAATCTCTGCCTTACGGGACGACCCGTAAGCGTTTCTTTCACCGGGGACGGCCCCAACTTGCATTAAGTTAAGGAGCCTGACATGTCCTGGATCATTCTTTTTATTGCTGGCCTGCTCGAAGTGGTATGGGCGATTGGTCTCAAGTATACCCACGGATTTACCCGCCTGACGCCCAGCGTCATTACCGTTACCGCCATGATCGTCAGTATCGTTCTGTTATCCTGGGCGATGCGCTCTCTGCCTGTGGGAACGGCTTATGCCGTCTGGACGGGTATTGGCGCGGTGGGAGCTGCCATCACCGGCATTCTGCTGCTTGGCGAGTCAGCGAGTCTGGCGCGTATCGCCAGCCTCGCGTTGATTGTGGCCGGGATCGTTGGGCTTAAGCTCAGCACCCACTAATGGGGCTGTTTTACCCAGATAAGTTTTGACACATCAAACCCTTGCCGGGTCGCGACGTCCAGCATCTGCTGCTTCATTTCGGGTGAAAGAGTTGGCGTGCGGGAGAGTATCCACAGGTAGTCGCGATCCGGCCCGCAGACCAGCGCGTGACGGTATTCTCTGTCGAGCGCGATCACGTTATAGCCGCCATAAAACGGGCCAAAGAAAGAGACCTTGAGCGCGGCCCGCCGCGGGTCGCCAGTGAAGTACGCTTTCCCAACCGACTGCTGCCACATCTCACGATCGGGATTATAGCCCCGGTTGATCACCTGAATACCGCCATCATCCATCGGACTGTAATTCGCAGTGACCTTCTCTAAGCCCTGCTCAAACCGATGGTCGAGGCGCGCGATTTCATACCATGTTCCAAGGAAGCGTTGTGCATCAAAAGGCGTGACGACGGTAACGCCAGGCGGTGGGGTAGGAGAACTGCAGGCAACCACTAAAAACGCGGCTGTCACCGCGGCGATAACAGGCAGAATGCGCATAGGAGTTTCCTTACTGTTTTTTGTTAAGTGTAGATGACAGCAGGAAAAATGCGGAAGAGTGTGCGGGGTATTTCGCCGCACACCGTGGATTTTGTAGGCCGGGTAAAGCGAAGCCGCCACCCGGCAATGTTTTACTGCAGCGCGTCGAGGATACGGTATGCCGCCTCAACGCGTGCCGGGTTCGGATAGCTTTTATTCGCCAGCATCACAATGCCGAGCTGCTTTTCAGGAATAAATGCCACGTAGCTGCCAAATCCGCCGGTAGAGCCCGTTTTATGGACCCAGGAGGCCTTAACCGGTGGTGCCGGTGGATTCACTTCTCTTGCAGGCAACGGCGCCAGCGCCACCTTATTGTCGCTGCCCCCGACCACCGTTTGGGCGTCGACCGGCCAGTTCAGCATTTCCCAGCCCAATCCTTGATACATGGCTCCCACGCGCCAGTAGCGAGACTGTGCCAGGGCAATACCGTGCTTAAGTGGGGAATCCTGAAGGGAGTCCGGCATCATGTTGACCATCACCCAGCTTGCCATATCCTGCACGTTGGTTTTTACGCCATAGGCTTCCGCGTCCAGCATCCCTGGCGAAACGTGGACCGCTTTACCGTCACGGTATCCCCAGGCGTAATGCGCCTCTTCCGCTTTCGGGACGTTAATCCAGGTATGGTCCAGCTTGAGCGGCTTAAAGACCCGCGTCGTCATGGCCTGCTCATAGCTCATGCCGGAGGGTTTGACCGCCAGCGCGCCAAAAAGACCGATGCTGGCGTTAGCGTAAAGACGTGTGGTGCCTGGCTTCCACTTTGGCTGCCAGTTTTGATAAAAGCGCAGCAGGGAGGCGGTATCCGTGACCTCATCCGGCACCTGCAACGGCAGACCGCCTGCGGTATAGGTTGCCAGATCCAGCATGCGAATGCCCTGCCACTGCTTGCCCGTGAGCTCAGGCCAGTATTTGGTCACCGGATCGCCCAGCGCTATTTCACCGCGCGCAATCGCATCGCCACCCAATACGCCGGTGAAGGTTTTACTTATCGAACCCAGCTCGAACAAGGTTTGCGGGGTGACGGGTTTGTTCGCTGCAACATCAGCTTTACCGAAGGTAAAGTAGTGCGGCTGACCCTGATAAATCACCGCCACCGCCATACCCGGAATGGCCTGCGCGTTCATCAGCGGCGTAACGGTGCGTTCCACCACCTCAGCCAGCTGTTTTTCGGACATCGGTGCGGCGAATGCAGCGCTGGCAACGCTGAGCAGCAGGGCACAGCTTAGGGTTTTTTTCATCATCAGTTATCTTCCGTAATAGCAGTTCAAGGGAGTGTCCGGGCCCGTCAGACCGCTGTAGTCTGTGAGATTTGACTGTGGCTGACAAACGGTTAAATTTAGCATTAGCTGTTAATTTTTCTAACGGACGAGACCATGACGCGCAGCTATCTTCCTCTTAATTCCCTGCGGGCGTTTGAAGCCGCCGCCAGGCACCTCAGTTTTACGCATGCCGCTATCGAGCTGAATGTCACCCATTCCGCGATTAGCCAGCACGTAAAGGCGCTGGAGCAGCACCTTAATTGCCAGCTGTTCGTCCGCGTTTCCCGTGGGCTGATGTTGACCACGGAAGGCGAGAATTTGCTGCCGGTACTGAATGACTCGTTCGACCGAATTGCCGGAATGCTGGATCGCTTTGCCAGCCAGCGCGCTCAGGAGAAGCTGAAAATTGGCGTGGTAGGTACTTTTGCTACGGGGATGTTATTCTCGCAGCTCGCTGACTTTCGTCGCTGCTATCCGCATATCGATCTTCAGCTGTCGACGCACAACAATCGCGTCGATCCGGCTGCCGAGGGGCTTGATTACGCCATTCGCTATGGCGGAGGGGCGTGGCACGGCACGGAAGCGACATTTCTCTGTTCTGCGCCGCTGGCACCGCTTTGCACGCCTGATATCGCTGCCGCGTTGCATACTCCTGCCGATATCCTGAAGTTTACCCTGCTGCGTTCTTACCGGCGCGACGAGTGGACCGCCTGGATGCAGGCCGCGGGAGAACACCCGCCTTCACCGACGCACCGGGTGATGGTGTTTGATTCGTCCGTGACCATGCTGGAAGCCGCGCAGGCAGGCGCGGGCATAGCGATTGCCCCTGTCGATATGTTTACCCACCTGCTGAACAGTGAGCGCATTGTGCAACCCTTTGCGACGCAGATTGACCTTGGCAGCTACTGGCTCACGAGGCTGCAGTCACGCGCAGAAACGCCCGCAATGAGTGAGTTTGCCCAGTGGCTGGTGGGGAAGATGCAGAAATAAAAGGCCCGCCGGATGGCGGGCCAGAGGCGTCAGAGGGTGACCACCGCAATCAGCGTCACCACGGTCAGGATGGTCGCCAGACCGTAGAATACCCATTTCCCGCTCGGTACATGGATTTTCAGGTCATGCATCGCATGGTGAATACGGTGCAGGCCACACCACAGCGGCAGGACGATCATCAGGAAGATGAACACGCGGCCGATAAAGCTGCTCGCGAACGCCAGTACGCGCTCGTAGCTCAGCGCATCGCCCGGGAACAGCCCCAGCGGCAGCATAATGCCGACCAGCAGAATGATGACGGGGGCAATGATGGCACTCCACATGCCGCCTGCGCCAAAGAGGCCCCAGAAGACCGGCTCGTCAGAACGTTTTGGATTTGGATTGATCACAATAGTCTCCTTACCAGAACAGTGCGACAAACAGAATGACCACGGTGACCAGAACCGTCACCGCCCAGAGCCCCTTAATCACCGGCTCTGGCCCCATTTTCTCGCCTTTTACAATGATGTTCGCCGCTTTTGGCGCCAGTTCAAACCAGGTTTTGGTATGCAGCAGCGCGGCCGCGAGCACGATCAGGTTCAGAATGACTATGATCGGGTTTTGCAGGAAACCGACGAAGCTGGCCCAGGTTTCCGGGCCATGCTTGAGGGCAAAAACGCCGTACATCAGCTCAAGGCTGAACCAGACTGCCGGTACCGCCGTGCCTTCACGCAGCATGTAGAAGCGATAAAACGGCAGTTTTTTCCACCAGGTGGACGGCACAGGCCGCACATAGGCTTTGCGTTTAGTCGTCATCATGCACTCCTTAGCGTGGTTTCAGGGTAGCGATAAGAAAGTCTTTCGAGCTTTCCACTTTACCCTGCTGAATAGCGGCGGCCGGGTCGACGTGCTTCGGACAGACTTCGGAGCAATAACCCACAAAGGTACAGGTCCAGACGCCGTTCTGGCTGTTAAGCTGCGCCATACGTTCTTTTTTACCGTGGTCGCGGCTGTCTTCGTTATAGCGGTGCGCCAGGGTTATGGCGGCCGGGCCAATGAACTCGGGGTTCAGGCCAAACTGTGGACAGGCTGCGTAGCAAAGACCGCAGTTGATGCAGCCGGAGAATTGATGGTATTTCGCCATCTGAGCCGGGGTCTGGGTGTTTGGCCCCTGATCCGGCGTGCGCGGGTTGCCGATGATGTAGGGCTTAATGGCTTCCAGGCTTTCGATAAAGTGGGTCATATCGACCACCAGATCGCGTTCAATCGGGAAGTTGCCCAGGGCTTCGACCTTGATGCCTTTGGTATAGTCACGCAGGAAGGTCTTACAGGCCAGCTTCGGCACCTTGTTGACCATCATGCCGCAGGAGCCGCAGATCGCCATGCGGCAGGACCAGCGGTAGCTCAGGTCTGGCGCCAGGTTGTCTTTGATATAGCCGAGCGCGTCCAGCAGGGAGGTTTGCTCGTCGTAAGGGACTTCATAGAAAGCACTGTGCGGTGCGGCGTCCACTTCCGGGTTGTAGCGCACCACTTCAACTTTGAGTGTTTGCATCTCAGCCATTCGCCTTCTCCTTCTTCTCGGCGGCTTCTGCTTCTGCACCGTACACGCGTTTAGCCGGTGGCAGCGTGGTGATTTTCACGTCGCTGTAGTCCAGACGTGTGGTGCCATCCGCATCGCGCCAGGCGAGCGTGTGTTTCAGGAAGTTGACGTCGTCACGCTCGGTACAGCCTTCGTCCAGACGCTGGTGGGCACCACGCGACTCTTTACGCGCCAGCGCAGAGTGCGCCATACATTCCGCCACGTTCAGGCCGTGGCCCAGTTCGATGGTATAGAGCAGGTCGGTGTTGAAAACGCTGGAGGTATCGGTGATGCGCATGCGCTTGAAGCGCTCCTGCAGTTCCGCCAGCTTGTCGACGGTTTTTTGCATCAGCTCAGGGGTACGGTAGATACCGCAGCCTTCTTCCATCGACAGGCCCATCTCGTCGCGGATCTTAGACCAGTTCTCGTTACCTTCCTGGTTCACCAGATCTTTCAGGCGTTTTTCAACGTCGGCGACCTGTGCATCCAGCGCGGCACCGTTGGCTTCGCCTGCGGTTGCCGCCCGCTCCATCGCGCGCTCGCCCGCCATGCGGCCAAAGACCACCAGCTCGGCCAGCGAGTTTGAGCCGAGACGGTTGGCGCCGTGCAGGCCCACGGAGGAACATTCACCGACGGCGAACAGACCCTTAATACGGGTTTCACACTGCTGGTCGGTTTCGATCCCGCCCATGGTGTAGTGCGCCGTTGGGCGTACCGGAATCGGCTCTTTCACCGGATCGACGCCGACGTAGGCTTTCGCCAGCTCGCAGATGAACGGTAGACGTTCCAGCAGTTTTTTCTCGCCCAGATGACGCAGGTCGAGGTAGACCACATCGCCGCGCGGCGTGGAGATGGTGTTGCCTTTGCGCCACTCGTGCCAGAAAGCCTGAGAGACTTTGTCACGCGGGCCGAGCTCCATGTACTTGTTCTTCGGCTCGCCGAGCGGGGTTTCCGGACCCATGCCGTAATCCTGCAGGTAACGGTAGCCGTTTTTGTTGACCAGAATACCGCCTTCACCGCGGCAGCCTTCCGTCATCAGAATGCCGGATCCTGGCAGACCGGTTGGGTGATACTGCACGAATTCCATATCGCGCAGCGGCACGCCGTGGCTGAGCGCCATACCCATACCGTCGCCGGTAACGATGCCGCCGTTGGTGTTATAACGATAAACGCGGCCCGCACCGCCCGTCGCCATCACCACCGCATTGGCGCGGATCTGGACGAGCGTGCCTTCCATCATATTCATCGCCACCAGGCCGCGCGCGTGTCCATCATCCACCAGAATGTCGAGGACGAAATGCTCATCGAAGCGCTGAATTTGTGGGAACTGAAGGGAGGTCTGGAACAGGGTGTGCAGCATGTGGAAGCCGGTCTTATCGGCAGCGAACCAGGTGCGTTCGATCTTCATGCCGCCGAAGCGGCGAACGTTGACGCTGCCGTCCGGACGGCGGCTCCACGGACAACCCCACTGTTCAAGCTGGGTCATCTCCGTTGGACAATGGTGCACAAAGTAGTCAACGACATCCTGTTCACAAAGCCAGTCGCCCCCTGCAACCGTGTCGTGGAAATGGTATTCAAAGCTGTCATGATCCTGCGCAACGGCGGCGGACCCTCCTTCTGCGGCCACCGTGTGGCTGCGCATTGGATAGACTTTTGAAATCAATGCGATTTTAGCGTTGGGATTAGCTTGCGCTGCAGCAATCGCAGCACGTAATCCAGCCCCGCCAGCGCCTATTACGGCAAGATCGGCCTGAAAAGTTTGCACGACATTCCTCCAGATTTTTGTTATTTCGCAACGCGACAAACTAAAGGTAGTTCACCCGTCCAAAAGGACGATTGCGAAAGCGTTTCCACTGCTCCTTTATGGGTAAAACAGTATAACCGTGTAGATGTCAGGGAAATTTGACGTGTTCGATTTTTTTGCTGTTCTGTCCGGCGATTTATCATTGAGATTGATGAATTGCATCACGCAATTGTTCACCTAAATGAAATGCGCTTTTTTACTGCGCAAAATTTGTCTCTGTCCCTGCTAACGAGTAGACTTCGTGCCCTTGTCTGAAATCGGAGAACAACTCATGAGCGAAACGGCCACCTGGGAGCCGAGCGCATCCATCCCTAATCTGTTAAAACGCGCTGCAATTATGACGGAGATTCGCCGTTTCTTTGCCGACCGCGGCGTCCTGGAGGTGGAAACCCCGTGCATGAGTCAGGCAACGGTAACGGATATTCATCTGGTCCCGTTTGAAACCCGTTTTGTTGGCCCCGGCCACTCTCAGGGCATGAATTTGTATCTGATGACCAGCCCGGAATACCACATGAAACGCCTGCTGGCGGCGGGGTGTGGTCCGGTCTATCAGCTGTGCCGCAGTTTCCGTAATGAAGAGATGGGGCGTTACCACAACCCGGAATTCACCATGCTGGAGTGGTACCGCCCGCATTATGATATGTACCGCCTGATGAATGAGGTAGACGATCTACTGCAGCAGGTCCTGGACTGCTCTGAAGCTGAAACGCTCTCTTATCAGCAGGCCTTCCAGCGCTATCTGGAAATCGATCCGCTGTCGGCGGACAAAACCCAGCTGCGGGAAGTGGCGGCAAAACTGGATCTGAGCAACGTGGCGGATACCGAAGAGGATCGCGACACGCTGCTGCAGCTGCTGTTCACCTTCGGCGTGGAACCGCAGATTGGCAAAGACCGTCCGACGTTTGTCTATCACTTCCCGGCAAGCCAGGCGTCACTGGCGCAGATCAGTACCGAAGACCATCGTGTCGCAGAGCGTTTTGAGGTCTATTACAAAGGTATTGAGCTGGCGAACGGCTTCCACGAACTGACCGACGCCCGCGAGCAGGCGCAGCGTTTCGAGCAGGATAACCGCAAGCGCGCCGCGCGCGGCCTGCCACAGCAGCCGATCGATACCAACCTGCTGGAAGCGTTAAAAGCGGGCCTGCCGGATTGCTCCGGCGTGGCGCTGGGCGTAGACCGTCTGGTGATGCTGGCGCTGGGCGCCGAGCAGCTGGGCGATGTGATTGCCTTTACGGTCGATCGCGCTTAAAGAATTGCCGGGTGGCGCTGTCGTTTACCCGGCCTACTCGGTCATTTGGCCCTGCCACATTAAAAACTGCCCTATTATCAATATACGGGTGTTTTTCTTAATTTGGCCTTTATAGCCACAATATTAGTCTGGTCTTCTGCTACCATCCGCGCAGTTTAATTCCGCTTTGGATGGTTCTATGTCCCACTCACTCAAAAAGATGACCCTCACCGGGCTCATCCTGATGATATTTACCTCAGTGTTTGGCTTTGCCAACAGCCCCTCCGCGTTCTATCTGATGGGCTATAGCGCGACGCCGTTTTATATCGTTTCTGCTCTGTTCTTCTTTATCCCGTTTGCGCTGATGATGGCGGAGATGGGCTCGGCTTACCGGAAAGAAGAGGGCGGGATTTACTCATGGATGAACAACAGCGTCGGCCCGCGTTATGCCTTTATCGGTACGTTTATGTGGTTTTCATCCTACGTCGTCTGGATGGTCAGTACGGCCGCTAAAGTCTGGGTGCCGTTCTCGACGTTTGTTTTCGGCGCCGATAAAACCCAGGTCTGGTCGTTAGCCGGGCTGAGCTCCACGCAGGTCGTCGGGATTCTGGCGGTATGCTGGATGGTTGTCGTGACGCTGGTGGCGTCTAAAGGTATCAATAAAATTGCCCGGATTACCGCCGTGGGCGGGATTTCCGTGATGTGCCTGAACCTGGTGCTGCTGCTGGTGAGTATCGCTATCCTGTGCCTGAACGGTGGTCATTTTGCGCAGGAAGTGAACTTCGTTTCATCGCCTAATCCAGGTTACCAGTCCGGGCTGGCTATGCTCTCCTTCGTGGTGTTTGCCATCTTCGCTTACGGCGGCATTGAAGCCGTTGGCGGTCTGGTCGACAAGACCGAGAACCCGGAGAAAAACTTTGCCAAAGGCATTATTTTTGCCGCCATCGTGATTTCCATCGGCTATTCGCTGGCGATTTTCCTCTGGGGGGTCAGCACCAACTGGCAACAGGTGTTGAGCAACAGCACCACCAACCTCGGGAACATCACCTATGTGCTGATGAAAAGTCTGGGGATGACGCTGGGGCAGGCGATGAACCTGACGCCGGATGCGGCGGCAACGCTGGGCATTTGGTTTGCGCGTATTACCGGTCTGTCGATGTTCCTCGCCTATACCGGCGCATTCTTCACGCTGATCTATTCGCCGCTGAAAGCGATTATTCAGGGTACGCCGAAGGCGCTGTGGCCTGCGCGCATGACCCAGCTCAACACGACGGGGATGCCTGCTAACGCGATGTGGATGCAGTGCCTGCTGGTATGTGCGTTCATTCTGCTGGTGTCATTTGGCGGCGATACGGCGTCTGCGTTTTACAACAAGCTGACCCTGATGGCGAACGTGTCGATGACCCTGCCGTACCTGTTCCTGACCCTGGCGTTCCCGTTCTTTAAGGCGAAGCAGGACCTTGAACGTCCGTTTGTGATCTTCAAAACCCGCGCGGCAACGCTGCTGGCCACCACGGTGGTGCTGCTGGTGGTGGCGTTTGCCAACATCTTCACCATTATTCAGCCGGTGATTGAGGCGAACGACTGGAACAGCGCGCTGTGGATGGTGGGCGGCCCAATCTTCTTCTCGCTGTTAGCGATGGGGATTTATGAGAATTACCGTCGACGCGCGACGGCGTACATCGCAGAAGTGGCGTAGCGGGAATATTCCCCTCCCGAAAGGGAGGGGAGACGCGTTACAGACTGCCCGCCGGGCGCGTACGCGCCGCTGACGTCAGCGTTCTTCCCGTTTTACGCCCGTCCAGGCTTTCCAGACGCATCTGGAACGGTGGGAACGGCATATCAATACCGTGCTCGCGGAAGCCCGCCAGAATCAGCTGGTGGATCTCATGGCGCAGCGGCATACGGTGGCCCATTTCGGCGGCGTAGATACGCAGCTCGAAAATCTGAATCCCCTGCTGTAAATCCACAAGGAAGACTTCCGGCGCCGGGTTGTCGATCACCAGCGAGCAGCGCTCCGCGGCGGTGTAGAGGATCTGGGTGACCTCTTCGCTGTTAGCATCCGACGGTGCCGGTACCGTCAGCACCACACGGGTAACGGAGTCTGACAGCGACCAGTTGATGAACTGCTCGGTAATAAACGCCTTGTTTGGCACGATGATCTCTTTCCGATCCCAGTCGCTGATCGTCGTCGCACGGGTGTTGATCTTCGTGATGCTGCCGGTCAGATCGCGGATCGTGACGGTATCGCCAATACGGATCGGTTTTTCGAACAGAATGATCAGACCAGAGATGAAGTTGGCGAAGATCTCCTGTAAACCAAAACCTAACCCGACGCCGAGCGCTGCGACGAGCCACTGGAGCTTCGACCACTCAATGCCGATCATCGAGAAGCCAACCAGTCCACCAAACAGCATGATCAGATACTTGGTAATGGTCGTGATCGCATAGCCCGTACCCGGCGTTAAATCCAGATGCTGCAGCAGCGCCAGCTCCAGCAGCGCCGGGAAGTTGCGCACCAGCTGGGTGGTGATGATCAGCACCAGAATGGCAATCAGCACTGCCCCCAGGGTGATCGGCTCCAGGCTTTCAACGCCCTGCACCGTGGAGGTCACATCCCACAGCGAGATGTTCTCCAGGAAGCCAAATGCGGAGTGGATCTCCGACCACAGGAAGATGACCGACAGGAGTGCAATCAGCATCAGTATAGAGCGAACCAGACGCAGGGACTGGGTACTGATGGCATCCAGATCCAGCTCGACCTCATCCGCCTCCGTCGTGCCTTCCGTACTGTTGACGTGGTTTGGCTCTTCCTCACCCCGCGCGCGCTGGGCGAGGATCTCCGCCCGGCGATGCTTGGCACGATCAAACGCCAGACGGCGGCGCTGAATCAGCATCCAGCGGCGGATCACGTGATACACCACCAGCAGCAGGAACCAGATGGCCACAGAGGTTTCCAGACGCGCCAACAGCGCCTGCGACGTCGCCAGGTAACCCACCGCGGCTGCCAGCATCGCAATCAACGGTGCGCTGAGCAGCAGGTTCCAGAGCAGCCGGTTGAACATATTGTCGCCGCTGCCGGTTTTATCCAGATAGAGCGGAATACCCGCGCGTTTCAGGCTGAGCGTGACGATGGCCAGCGCTCCACATATCAGCATAAAGCAGAGGCGGCCCAGCGAGCCTGAGAATTCGCGGTCGTTGAGATTATCGAACATGATCAGCGCCATAATCAGCGGCACAATCAGCCCGATGCTCATCAGATAGTAACGCATGGCGCGCGCCACGCGATTACGCGGCCAGCCAAAGTGGGCGATAAACAGGCCATTGGGTCGCGCAAAGGTGGCGCAAATCATCACCACCCACAGCAGCGGTACCGTGGCGGTGACGCCATCGCCAATCGCTACCGCGAGCGGATAGGGCCAGGCTTCCCGCAGGCCATAGCCCAGCGTCATCCACAGCACCGGCAGCGGGGAGGCGACAAGAATCGACCAGAATACGGTGCGCAACGTCAGCCAGAAGTGATCCTGGGTAACCTTCCCCACCCGGGAGCTGGAACGCTCAAGGAAGCGGGTGAAATGTCTGCGCGAGTAAATGCTGAAGCCCACCAGAATCAACGCCCCCAGCAGCGGGAAAATGGTCTCTTTGCTGGTGAGCATCATCACGCTGGCCTGTCCCAGCTGGCTGAAGGTATCCAGCGAAATCAGACGGCGCAGATCCTGGACAATCTCAATTGGCCACGAGAAGGTCATCGGACGCACGTCTGACGTCCAGAAGAGATAACGGTGCGTCGCCTCGTTCACCTCTTTCAGCGCATCTTCCAGCTGGCTGTTGGACACCTTTAGCTTGGTCAGCTCCAGAATCAGCGTATCCCCGCCCTGGAGCAGAGAGTTCAGCAGTTCACGCTGGGTACGCATTTGGGCTTCCAGAATGCGGTTTTGCTCGCTGGTCAGAGGCTGTCCGTCAGCCTGACGGATCTGGCGGATTTGCGGCTGTTTGTTGAGAAGATCTTCAAAATGCAGGCGCTGAACGCGCAGCTGGGCCATTTCGGTATCCAGCTGCTGCGGCTTGGGCATTTCCGGCAGCCGCGCGACCTGGGCGCGCAGCGCTTCGCCCAGCAGGTTTGACGATCCGAGCCACTGGGACTGCTCGCGCAGGGTGTTAAGCGCCTGGCGAACCTGAAGGGTTTGATTGGTGGCCTGACGCTGCTGCGAGGCCACCAGATCCATACGCTGCGCCTGTTGGTTCAGCGCGGCCGAAAGCTCACGGTTGACCTTAAACTGCTGGACGATGCCGGCAGGCAGGTTATCGCTGTTTTCTGCCAGCAGCTCGGTACTTTCCAGCGCGCGCTCCGCTTCACGCTGGCGCTGGCTGTTGAGCTGGTTGCGCAGGGCCTGAAGATACGCGTCCAGCTGCTCGCTCTGCTTCTGAGCGAGTTCTGAGCGCATCCGCGACAGCTCCTGGCGGTTATTGGCGGAAAGCTGCGCCAGCTCAAGCTCATCGACAAGGGCCTTCAGGCGAGCCGATTCTGCCTGCAGGCCCAGATTTTGGGCCTGTGCCTGCGGCGTATTGCCGTTTTGCGTACCCACGCGGCGCTCAACTTCATTAAGCTGGCGACGGGCGTCGGTTTGCTGCTGCGGAAGCTGGCTGAGAGAGTCGGCAATTTCGCGCGCTCGCTCCTGCTCCTGCTGAGCAAGGCGGCTCTTTTCCAGAAGCTGGCTGCTGACCTGCAGGATCTCCTGGTTCAGCGCGTCGGAGGTCATGCCTGCCGGCACATCGCGCGGTTCGTCACGCAAGTTATTAAGCTGCGCGCGCAGTGTCTGCGAGAGTTTGGGGAAGTTGTCGATAACCTGCTGATACTGCTGAGCGCGCTCAAGAGAGCCTTTCCGCTCCTCAAGCGCGTTCAGTGCGGACTGGAGCGACTCGACGGTCTCTGGCTGAGCGGGTTTGGCCGCTTTTGCCTGCTCCAGTTCCTGGGTTATCTGTTTGGCGTCGGGGGCTGTCGCTGCGTACGCCCCCATGCTGAGGCACCAGGCCATCAGTAGAACGATAATCGGGCGCACGTCAGCGATCCTTCTGTTGTTAGCCTTCGTCTTTTTTGTCGTCAACCAGCGGGCTGGCGTCGTGCTCGGCCTGGATCTCTTCCTGTGACAGCGGAGCCGGTTCTGCCTCTGGCGTCACGAAGGTTTCAGTAGAGACCGCCAGCGGCTGGCCCAGCTTTGTCACCGACAGGCTTTCAAGCTGTTCAGCCAGCTTCACTTTGCCCGGCGCAAACAGGTTGATCACGGTGGAGCCCAGCTTAAAGCGACCCATTTCCTGGCCTTTCAGCAGGGCCACAGAGCCTTCCGCTTCACCGGCAGGCCAGGTCCAGCGTTTGATCACGCCTTCGCGCGGTGGGGTAATGGTGCCAGCCCAGACGGTTTCGATGCTGCCGACGATGGTCGCACCGACCAGAATCTGGGCCATAGGGCCGAATTCAGTATCAAACAGGCAGATGACGCGCTCGTTACGGGCAAACAGGTTTGGCACGTTCTGCGCGGTGAGGTGGTTCACGGAGAACAGATCGCCCGGGACGTAAATCATTTCACGCAGGATGCCGTTACACGGCATGTGCACGCGGTGGTAGTCGCGCGGTGACAGATAGGTGGTGGCAAAGGTACCGTTGCGGAACAGATCCGCCATCAGGTAGTTACCCGCCAGCAGCGCTTCCAGGCTGTAGTTATGGCCCTTCGCCTGCAGAATTTTGTCGTCTTCGATGTTACCCAACTGACTGATCACGCCATCTGCCGGCATCACCAGGACGTTAGGGTCGGTGTTCACCGGGCGCACGTCGTCACGCAGCGGGCGCACGAAGAATTCGTTGAAGGTGCGGTAGCTGGCGGTATCCGGCTTCTGCGCCTCTTTCATATCGACCTTGTAATATTTTACGAAAAGGTCGATGACCAGTTTGGTCAGCCAGCCTGCGCGTTTGCTCGCGCCCCAGCCCGCCAGGCGAGTGAGCCACAGTTTTGGCAGAATGTATTGAAGCGAAAGTTTAAATGCGTTTAACAAGGTAGCCTCCAGGCCATTGTTTTGTCGTTCCTGATCCGGCGTTAAGCCGCCGGAACCTGAAAAAAGGGGACGATTTTAGCGATGCTTAGCTTAGTTGTCAGTTATCAGAATCAGAAAAGTTTTTACGCGTTTTTACCTGATCCATGCTCTCAAGAATACGGTGGTAATTCTCGAAGCGGGTCTCCGCAATTTCGCCTTTCTCAACCGCTTCACGGATAGCGCAGCCTGGGTCGTTATCGTGTTTACAGTCGCGGTACTTGCAAGCGCCTAAATAATCATGGAATTCGACAAATCCGTTAAAGATTTGTTCCGGCTCCAGGTGCCATAAACCGAACTCTCGCACGCCCGGGGAGTCGATGACATCGCCCCCATGCGGGAAGTGATACAGGCGTGACGCGGTGGTGGTGTGCTGGCCCAGGCCCGAGACATCAGAGACATCGTTGGTGAGGATCTCTTGTTGCAGGCCAAGCAGGTTGTTCAGCAGGCTCGATTTGCCCACGCCAGACTGGCCCGCAAAGATGCTGATGCGATCGGTAAGCGCCTCTTCCAGCGGTTTCAGGCCATCTTTGGTGTAGCTGGAGACCATCAGGACGCGGTAGCCAATCTTGCGATAGATATCCATCTGCTCATTGACGAAGGCCATTCCGTCGTCGTCCAGCAGATCGATTTTGTTCAGCACGATAATCGGCTCAACCTGCAGCGTTTCGCAGGCGACGAGGTATCGGTCGATAATATTGAGCGACAGTTCGGGCAAAATCGCCGATACGATAACAATCTGGTTAATGTTGGCGGCAATCGGTTTGACCCCGTCGTAGAAATCGGGACGGGTTAACACAGACGTACGCTCATGGACCGCTTCAACGATACCTTTTACCGTCACGCCTTCCGCCGCCTCTTTCCCCGGCCGCCAGACGACGCGGTCGCCGGTCACCAGAGAACGAATGGTCCGGCGGATGTTGCAGCGGTGAATCGCACCATCGGCGGATTCCACGTCAGCGTGCATACCGAAACGGCTGATGACTACGCCTTCCGTTGGGTCGCCAAACAGGTTGTCGTCGTAATCGACCTTCTCCGCAGTGGTTTTAAGACGGCGCTGGTGATTGGCATTCACGCGGCGCTGCTGCCCTTTGGAGAGTTTATTTTTACTCAATCGCACTGGCTCCTGGTCGCCCGTAGGGGGCAAAACCTCTATGATACACTCTAATTAATACTAGTTAACCTGCTACTGCCGGTTATGCGAGAAGGGTGGAAAATAACATGAGCGCGGATGAAAACAACCTGATTTGGATCGATCTCGAAATGACCGGGCTGGATCCCGAGCGCGATCGCATCATTGAAATTGCAACCCTGGTGACGGACGCCAACCTGAATATCCTGGCGGAAGGGCCAACGATAGCGGTGCATCAGTCCGATGACCAGCTGGCGTTGATGGATGAGTGGAACGTGCGTACCCACACCGGCAGTGGTCTGGTGGAGCGCGTGAAGGCGAGCACCATGGGTGACCGTGAGGCGGAGCTGGCGACGCTTGAGTTTCTGAAACAGTGGGTTCCGGCGGGCAAATCGCCTATCTGTGGGAATAGCATCGGCCAGGATCGTCGTTTCCTGTTTAAGTACATGCCGGAGCTGGAGTCTTACTTTCACTACCGCTATCTGGATGTCAGCACGCTGAAAGAGCTGGCGCGTCGCTGGAAGCCTGAAATCCTCGACGGCTTTAAAAAGCAGGGGACGCACCAGGCGATGGACGATATCCGAGAGTCCGTGGCGGAGCTTTCCTACTACCGCGAAAACTTTATTAAGCTGTGATTTTGAGATCCGGCGCCTTGCGTGGCCGGGTTTTTGTCGTTAAATTGTTCAGCTTGCCGATTAAATAAGCATTTGAACTGAATTTCGAAAAAATCGCTTTAAGGGGGGTTGCAGCTAAAAGGATTTCTCGTATAATGCGCCTCCCGTAACGACAGAGAATTACACGTTACGACAGCAACAAAAGCAGTGCAGATTTGCGGGAATAGCTCAGTTGGTAGAGCACGACCTTGCCAAGGTCGGGGTCGCGAGTTCGAGTCTCGTTTCCCGCTCCAAAATTTGAAAGTGCTTTCACAGCACAGACTGCCCAAGCGGGAATAGCTCAGTTGGTAGAGCACGACCTTGCCAAGGTCGGGGTCGCGAGTTCGAGTCTCGTTTCCCGCTCCAAAATTTGAAAGTGCTTCCACAGCACGGACCACCCAAGCGGGAATAGCTCAGTTGGTAGAGCACGACCTTGCCAAGGTCGGGGTCGCGAGTTCGAGTCTCGTTTCCCGCTCCAAATTCTTCTTCATCTCTAAAATATCCACAGCGAAAAGCGTCGCTGGGGACGTTTTCTATTGTCTCTGAAATACTCTTGTGAACAGAGTTATCCACAGAAACTGCGCTTAACCGAAACAGGGTTAAAACTTAGCAGGGTGAATAATATCTTCATAATACACTGTATTTTAAGTATAAAATTTGATTTCAAAATGTTATTGAGATCACTTGACCTCATCTCCAGCCCAGATGGCGCTTGAGTTTGTAATTTTATTCACAGGCTGTGAATAGTTCAGGCATCCCGCGGAAGCCCTCTCTCAATCACCCTCACCAGACGCTGTTTCTTCGGTAGCTGCACCTCGACCACGCAGGCATTACGCTTCTCTATCTGCTGCGCAATCGCCCATTCTATGTGTTCATCAAGAAGTGGGTGCTCACCTCGACGGCTTTCAAGCGCCCGAATGTTGGCTTCATCCCACGGGGCATTCCCCAGCGCGACGGCGACATTTCGCAGCCAGCGCAGATGGCCGATACGGCGAATAGCCGAACCCTCCGTCACTTTCAGGAACCAGGCCTCGGACCAGGCGAACAGCTCAATGAGTGGCGGGGCATGGAGCGCCTTACGCGGGTTGAAATCCTCTTCGTCAGTAAGCTGCGAATAGCGGTTCCATGGGCAGATGAGCTGGCAATCATCGCAGCCGTAGATGCGGTTGCCGATAAGCGGTCGGAATTCCTCTGGAATGGCCCCTTCCAGTTCGATAGTCAGGTAGGAGATACAGCGGCGCGCATCAACGGTGTAGGGCTCAACGATGGCGCCGGTAGGGCAGATGGTCATACAGGCCACGCAGCGGCCACAGCCTTCCTCTACCGGGCCGTCTACCGGCAGCGGTAAATCGATCAGCAGTTCACCGAGGAAGAAGAACGATCCGGCGTCGCGGCTAAGGATAAGTGAGTGCTTACCTGTCCAGCCAAGCCCGGCTTTTTCGGCGATCGGACGCTCAAGAATAGGCGCGGAATCGACAAAGGGTCTAAAATTCAGCGAAACACAGTGCTGCTGAATAGTTTCCCCGAGTTTTTTTAAACGGTTACGCAGAAGCTTATGGTAATCACGTCCCAGGGCGTACCGGCTAACGTAACCCAGCGAGGGGTCTTTTAGCGTGCGCGCAAAGGCCGCGTTGGCGGGCAGATAATTCATGCGCACGCTGATGACGCGTAATGTGCCCGGCAAAAGCTCGTGTGGACGGGCGCGCATCATGCCATGACGCGCCATCCACTCCATTTCGCCGTGGTATTGTTTATCCAGCCAGGCCTGCAGTTTCGGCTCGCTGGCGGAAAGGTCGGTATCGGTAATGCCCACCTTCTGGAAGCCAAGCTCAGCACCCCACTGTTTTATTTTTTGCGCTAATTCATTGAGATCGAGGGGCTGTGACATGACGGACCATACGGTGAAGAAAAACCCCGCAAGTATACCACATTCCATCTGGCATGCGGATGACCTCCGGCGCGCCGAAAAAGAGGCCGCAGACAGCCTCGGGATTACCCTGTATGAACTGATGCTGCGCGCGGGTGAGGCGGCGTTTGACGTTGCCCGAAGCGCCTTCCCGCAGGCGGCTCACTGGCTAATTCTGTGCGGGCACGGCAACAACGGCGGTGATGGCTACGTCGTTGCCCGTCTCGCGGTGGCTGCGGGTATCCGCGTGACCTTGCTGGCTCTCGAAAGTGATAAACCGCTGCCGGAAGAGGCCAGCGCGGCGCGGGAGGCATGGCTGAACGCAGGCGGTGTGATTCATGCGCCTGATATCGTCTGGCCAGAGGATGTTGATCTGATTGTTGACGGGCTGCTGGGCACCGGGCTGCGCAGCGCGCCGCGCGAAAACGTTGCCGCGCTTATTGAACACGCTAACAGACATTCCGCGCCGGTAGTCGCCCTGGATATTCCCTCTGGCCTGATGGCACAAACCGGCGCGACGCCGGGGGCGGTGATTCAGGCGGCACATACGGTGACCTTCATCGCCCTCAAGCCGGGGTTACTGACCGGCAAAGCGCGGGATGTCGTCGGCGTGCTGCACCACAGTGCGCTGGGACTGGAGAGCTGGCTCGCCGGGCAGGACATGCGCATCGCGCGTTTTGATGCATCGCAGCTTGCTGAATGGCTCCCGCCGCGCCGGCCGACGTCCCATAAGGGCGATCACGGCAGGCTGGTCATTGTGGGCGGCGACCACGGTACGGCAGGTGCGATTCGCATGACCGGTGAAGCTGCCCTGCGCAGCGGCGCCGGATTAGTGCGAGTGCTCACTCGCATTGAGAATATTGCGCCAATCATCACCGCCCGACCGGAGCTGATGGTCCATGAGCTTACGCTTCAGACGTTAGAGGAAAGTCTCGAATGGGCGGATGTGGTGGTGATCGGTCCCGGGCTTGGACAGCAGGCGTGGGGTAAACAGGCCCTGCAAAAGGTCGAGAATTTTCGCAAACCGATGCTGTGGGATGCCGACGCGCTTAACCTTCTGGCAATAAACCCGGATAAGCGTCACAATCGCATTCTGACGCCACACCCTGGCGAAGCCGCGCGGCTGCTTAACTGCAGCGTGGCAGAAATTGAAAGCGATCGCTTACTTTCTGCTCAGCGTCTGGTAAAACGTTACGGAGGTGTTGCTGTTTTAAAAGGGGCAGGAACCGTTGTCGCCTGTGACGAGACGCAGGGGATTATTGATGCCGGAAATGCGGGCATGGCGAGCGGCGGCATGGGCGATGTGCTTTCCGGCATCATCGGCGCATTGCTTGGACAGAAACTTCCCCTTTATGATGCAGCCTGCGCGGGCTGCGTGGCCCACGGCGTTGCGGCAGATAAACTGGCCGCGCGTTACGGTACACGCGGTATGCTGGCCACCGATCTCTTTTGCACGCTGCGGCGTGTTGTTAACCCGGATGTGATTGACGTAGAAAATGACTAATCGAGCGATTCCTTTACCTGATGAACAAGCCACTTTAGAACTCGGCAAGCGCGTGGCGCAGGCCTGTCAGGGGGCAACCGTCATTTATCTGTATGGTGATTTAGGTGCGGGTAAAACCACCTTCAGCCGGGGTTTTTTGCAGGCGTTAGGGCATAACGGGAATGTGAAAAGCCCAACCTACACGCTGGTAGAACCGTACACCCTTGAAAATCTCATGGTGTACCACTTCGATTTATACCGCCTTGCGGATCCTGAGGAGCTGGAATTTATGGGGATCCGTGATTATTTTGCCAATGATGCCATCTGCCTGGTGGAGTGGCCGCAACAAGGTGCGGGTGTGCTGCCTGACCCGGATGTCGAAATTCACTTAGATTACCAGGCACAAGGGCGTGAGGCACGCATCAGTGCTGTTTCCTCATCAGGCAGTTCCTTACTGGCGCGACTGGCCGGTTAAGCGTAGGGATGACGGGATGATAAATCGCGTTAAAGGTTGGTTGTTGGCTGCCACCGTGCTGCTGTGCGCGCAGGCCGGGGCGGCAAACCTCTCAGATATTCAGGTATCGAACGGCGAAAGCCAGGCCCGGATCACGTTCAGCTTTATGGGCGATCCTGAGTATGCGTTTTCACAGCCAGACAGCCACAGCGTGGCGCTGGATATCAAACAGACAGGCGTGATCCAGGGACTCCCGCTGCAGTTCAGCGGCAACAACCTGGTGAAAAGTATCCGTTCGGGTACGCCGCAGGATAGCCAGTCGTTACGCCTGGTGGTCGATCTGACCGAAAAGGGCAAAACGAAGGCGGTGAAGCAGCAAAACGGGGCGAACTATACGGTGGTCTTTACCATCAATGCTGATGTCCCGCCACCGCCTCCACCGCCGCCGGTCGTTGCGAAACGCGTCGAAGAACCGGTGTATACGCCGCGTCCTGCTGAACCTGCGCGTAATCCGTTTAAATCGCAGAACGATCGCATCACTGCGGCAACCAGCAGCAATACGGTAACGCGTCCGGCAGCGAGTGCGCGCCGTGCAGCGACCAGCGGTGACAAAGTGATTATCGCCATCGATGCGGGTCACGGTGGACAGGACCCGGGTGCGATTGGCCCGGGGGGAACGCAAGAGAAAAATGTCACCATCGCCATTGCCCGTAAGCTGCGTGCGCTGCTCAACGACGACCCTATGTTCAAAGGCGTGTTGACCCGCGACGGGGATTACTTCATTTCGGTGATGGGGCGTTCGGACGTTGCACGTAAGCAGAATGCGAACTTCCTGGTCTCCATCCACGCGGATGCTGCGCCAAACCGTAACGCGACCGGCGCCTCGGTATGGGTACTCTCGAACCGTCGCGCCAACAGCGAAATGGCCAACTGGCTGGAAGAGCATGAGAAGCAGTCCGAACTGTTGGGCGGCGCGGGCGATGTGCTGGCAAACAGCCAGTCAGACCCGTATCTCAGCCAGGCGGTGCTGGATTTACAATTCGGTCATTCTCAGCGCGTCGGGTATGATGTCGCCACTAACGTATTGAACCAGCTGCAAAGTATTGGCGTGCTGCATAAGCGTCGTCCTGAACATGCCAGCCTCGGCGTTCTGCGCTCGCCAGATATCCCGTCCATCCTTGTAGAGACGGGCTTTATCAGTAACAACGGTGAAGAGCGTCTGCTGGGAAGCGACAGCTATCAGCAGCAAATTGCCGAAGCGATTTATAACGGTCTGCGTAAATACTTTGATGCCCATCCGCTGCAGTCTGCGCCACAGAGTGGCGCAGGCCAGACGGCCAGCGCAGCGCTGCCGGGTGAGATGACCGCGACCAACTAAGGAGAATTCATGCCGATTCAGGTTCTGCCGCCGCAGCTTGCGAACCAAATCGCCGCCGGTGAGGTGGTGGAACGCCCTGCGTCGGTCGTGAAGGAGCTGGTGGAAAACAGCCTCGATGCGGGCGCGACCCGTATTGATATTGATATCGAGCGCGGTGGCGCGAAGCTCATCCGCATTCGCGATAACGGCTGTGGCATAAAAAAAGAGGAGCTGGCGCTGGCGCTGGCCCGTCACGCCACCAGTAAAATTGCTTCTCTGGATGACCTGGAAGCGATTATTAGCCTCGGCTTTCGCGGTGAAGCGCTGGCCAGTATCAGCTCGGTTTCGCGCTTAACGCTGACCTCCCGTACCGCCGAACAGCAGGAAGCCTGGCAGGCTTACGCCGAAGGGCGCGATATGGATGTAACGGTCAAACCCGCGGCGCACCCTGTCGGCACGACGCTTGAAGTATTAGATCTCTTCTACAACACCCCCGCCCGACGCAAGTTCATGCGTACCGAGAAGACCGAATTCGGACACATCGACGAGATCATCCGCCGTATCGCGCTGGCGCGTTTCGATGTCACCATCAACCTCAGCCACAACGGCAAGGTGATGCGCCAGTATCGCGCGGTGGCGGAAGGTGGACAGAAAGAGCGACGGCTGGGCGCCATCTGCGGGACCCCGTTTCTGGAACAGGCGCTGGCCATTGAGTGGCAGCACGGCGATCTGGCGCTGCGCGGCTGGGTAGCCGATCCGAACGCGAGCAGCGCTGCGTTTGCGGAGATCCAGTATTGCTACGTCAACGGCCGCATGATGCGCGACCGTCTCATCAATCACGCCATTCGCCAGGCCTGCGAAGACAAGCTCGGGGCCGATCAGCAGCCTGCTTTCGTGCTTTATCTGGACATCGACCCGCATCAGGTGGATGTGAACGTCCATCCTGCCAAGCACGAAGTGCGGTTCCACCAGTCGCGACTGGTGCATGATTTTATCTATCAGGGCGTGCTGAGCGTGCTGCAGCAGCAGGTTGAAACGTCGTTGCCGCTGGAACACGCAGAACCGGCGCCACGCCCAATCCCGGAAAACCGCGTCGCGGCGGGCCGCAACCATTTTGCGGAGCCCGCCGTCGCGCGTGAACCGGAAGCGCCGCGCTTTTCCTCCGCCGGGGGCGCACCGCGTCCAACGGGTGCCAATTACCCGAATGTCCAGCCTGGCTATCAAAAGCAGCAGGGCGCGTTGTACCGCAAACTGCTGGAAACGCCAGCCGTGGAGCGTAAAACATCTATTCCGGCGCCTCAGCCTTCTCTTGACGGCCACAGCCAGAGTTTTGGTCGTGTGCTGACGATCATCGCGCCGGATATGGCGCTGCTGGAGCGTGAAGGTAAATTGGTGCTTCTGGCACTGCCGGTGGCCGAACGCTGGCTCAAACAGGTGCAGCTCACGCCGGGCGAAAATGCCGCCTGTGCGCAGCCGCTGTTAATTCCGGTTCGCCTGAAAATATCCCCTGATGAAACAAGGGTATTGCAGCGCGCCGAGGCGCAGCTGGCGCAGATGGGGATTGAAACTGTGCTCGAACCGCAACATGTGACAATTCGTGCAGTGCCTTTACCCTTACGCCAACAAAATTTACAAAACTTGATTCCTGAACTGATAGGCTACCTGGCGCAGCAAACAGCGTTTGATGCCGCTAACACCGCGCAGTGGATCGCCCGTCATCTGGCAAGCGAACACACGCCGTGGAGTATGGCACAGGCCATTAGCGTGCTGGCGGAGGTGGAACGTCTCTGTCCGCATCTGGTGAAAACGCCGCCGGGTGGATTATTACAACCTGTTGATTTACAAACGGCGATGAACGCCCTGAAACATGATTGATGTAAGTAAGGCGAGCCTGCCTAAGGCAATTTTTTTAATGGGCCCAACGGCCTCCGGCAAAACGGCACTCGCCATTGAGTTGCGTAAAGTTTTGCCTGTAGAGTTGATTAGCGTCGACTCCGCCCTCATTTATCGGGGGATGGACATCGGCACGGCGAAGCCTGACGCAGAAGAGCTGCGTGCGGCACCGCACCGTTTGCTGGATATACTCGACCCGGCTCAGGCTTACTCCGCAGCGGATTTTCGCCGGGATGCCTTAGCCGAGATGGCCGAGATAACGGCGGCGGGGCGTATACCGCTGTTGGTTGGCGGAACCATGCTCTACTTCAAGGCGCTGCTGGAGGGGTTATCACCTCTGCCATCCGCGGACCCGGAAGTAAGAGCGAAAATTGAGCAGCAGGCGGCAGAGCAGGGTTGGGACGTTTTGCATCAGCAACTGGCGGAGATTGATCCGGTTGCCGCAGCACGGATCCATCCAAATGATCCGCAAAGGCTTTCCCGGGCACTGGAAGTTTTTTTCATTTCGGGTAAAACTTTAACGGAACTGACGCAAACGTCAGGAGACGCTCTGCCGTATCAGGTGCATCAGTTCGCCATCGCCCCGGCGAGCCGTGAACTGCTCCATCAGCGAATTGAGCAGCGTTTTCATCAGATGTTAGCTTCAGATTTTGAAGCAGAAGTGCGGGCGTTATTTGCCCGTGGAGATTTGCATACGGACATGCCTTCCATTCGTTGTGTGGGATACCGCCAGATGTGGTCGTATCTTGAAGGTGAGATTTCATACGATGAAATGGTTTATCGAGGTGTTTGCGCCACGAGACAGTTAGCGAAGCGCCAGATCACCTGGTTGCGCGGTTGGGAAGGGGTTCACTGGTTAGACAGTGAAAAACCACAACAGGCGTTAAACGACGTGATTGAGGTTGTTGGTGATATCGCTCACTGAATGTGTACAATTGAGACGTATCGTGCGCAATTTTTCAGAATCGCAAGGTTCTAAGTACAAAACAAGCATATAAGGAAAAGATAGAATGGCTAAGGGGCAATCTTTACAAGATCCGTTCCTGAACGCATTGCGTCGGGAACGTGTTCCAGTTTCTATTTATTTGGTGAATGGTATTAAGCTGCAAGGTCAGATTGAGTCTTTCGATCAGTTCGTGATTCTGTTGAAAAACACGGTCAGTCAGATGGTCTACAAGCACGCTATTTCTACTGTTGTTCCGTCCCGTCCGGTATCTCATCACAGCAATAACGCTGGCGGCGGCACAGGTAGTAACTACCATCATGGCAGCAACGCGCAGGGTTCTTCAACGCCAGCGCAGGACAGCGACGAGACCGAATAAGGTTTCGCACTGTTATCCACACGGGGAGCCAGGGATCCTGCGTTCCCCGCTGATCTTTTTAGAGAGGTTTACGCTTGTTTGACCGTTATGATGCCGGTGAGCAGGCGGTGCTGGTACACATCTATTTTTCGCAAGACAAAGATATGGAAGACCTCCAGGAGTTTGAATCTCTGGTCTCTTCCGCCGGTGTCGAAGCAATGCAGGTGATTACCGGTAGCCGTAAAGCGCCGCACCCAAAGTATTTTGTTGGTGAAGGTAAAGCAGTCGAAATTGCGGATGCCGTAAAAGCAACCGGCGCGTCAGTCGTGTTGTTTGATCATGCGCTGTCTCCAGCCCAGGAGCGCAACCTGGAAGCTCTCTGCGAATGCCGTGTTATCGATCGCACGGGATTGATTTTAGACATTTTTGCTCAGCGTGCACGTACCCACGAAGGGAAACTGCAGGTTGAGCTGGCGCAGCTGCGCCATCTGGCAACGCGTCTGGTGCGTGGCTGGACCCACCTTGAAAGACAAAAAGGCGGGATTGGTTTGCGCGGCCCGGGTGAAACCCAGCTCGAAACCGACCGTCGTTTGCTGCGTGGCCGAATTACCCAGATCCTCTCACGTCTGGAAAGGGTTGAGAAACAGCGTGAGCAGGGGCGTCGGGCACGAACCAAAGCCGACATCCCGACGGTGTCGCTGGTGGGGTATACCAACGCCGGTAAATCCACCCTGTTTAACCAGATAACCGAGGCCCAGGTTTATGCCGCAGACCAGCTGTTTGCGACCTTGGACCCTACGCTGCGCCGTATTGACGTCGCAGACGTCGGTGAAACGGTGCTGGCGGATACCGTAGGGTTTATCCGTCACCTGCCGCATGACCTGGTGGCGGCATTCAAGGCCACCCTGCAGGAGACGCGACAGGCGACGCTGCTGCTGCACGTGATTGATGCGGCAGACGTGCGCGTGCAGGAGAACATCGACGCGGTAAACGTGGTGCTCGAAGAGATCGACGCCCACGAAATTCCCACGCTGTTGGTCATGAACAAGATCGATATGCTGGACGATTTCGAACCGCGTATCGACAGAGATGAAGAGAACAAACCGATTCGGGTCTGGCTTTCTGCCCAGACCGGTATTGGTGTGCCACTGCTTTTCCAGGCTTTGACAGAACGTCTTTCCGGTGAGGTAGCTCAGCACACGCTGCGACTGCCGCCACAGGAAGGCAGGCTGCGTAGCCGGTTTTATCAGCTTCAGGCGATAGAAAAAGAGTGGATGGAGGATGACGGCAGCGTGGGGATGCAGGTGCGTATGCCGATCGTTGACTGGCGTCGCCTCTGTAAACAAGAACCTGCGCTGGTCGACTATATCGTCTGATCAGAAAGGGGATGCCTGAATAATTCGCCCTTGCATAACAAATATGGAGCATATACATGGCGTGGAATCAGCCCGGTAATAACGGACAGGACCGCGACCCGTGGGGAAGCAGCAATAATCAAGGCGGCAACTCTGGGGGAAATGGCAACAAAGGTGGTCGCGAGCAGGGGCCGCCGGATCTGGATGATATCTTCCGCAAGCTGAGCAAAAAGCTTGGTGGTCTTGGCGGAGGTAAAGGTTCTGGCTCAGGTGGAAATTCCACCCAGGGGCCGCGCCCGCAAATGGGTGGCCGCGTAGTGGGTATTGTTGCCGCTGCAGTGGTAATCATCTGGGCTGCTACCGGGTTCTACACCATTAAAGAAGCGGAACGCGGTGTGGTGACCCGCTTCGGTAAGTTCAGCCATCTGGTTGAGCCGGGCCTGAACTGGAAACCGACCTTCATTGACGACGTGACTGCGGTCAACGTGGAATCCGTTCGTGAACTGGCCGCCTCTGGCGTGATGCTGACCTCTGACGAAAACGTCGTGCGCGTTGAGATGAACGTGCAGTACCGCGTGACCGATCCTGAGCGTTATCTGTTTAGCGTGACCAGCGCCGATGACAGCCTGCGTCAGGCGACCGACAGCGCCCTGCGTGGTGTGATCGGTAAATACACCATGGACCGCATTCTGACCGAAGGTCGTACCGTTATTCGTAGCGATACCCAGCGTGAGCTGGAAGAGACCATTCGTCCGTACAACATGGGTATTACCCTGCTGGACGTCAACTTCCAGGCTGCCCGTCCGCCGGAAGAGGTAAAAGCGGCCTTTGACGATGCGATTGCTGCACGAGAAAACGAACAGCAGTACATCCGTGAAGCAGAAGCTTACACCAACGAAGTTCAGCCGCGTGCTAACGGTCAGGCGCAGCGTATTCTGGAAGAAGCGCGTGCGTATAAGACCCAGACCATCCTGGAAGCACAGGGTGAAGTGGCTCGCTTTGCGAAGATCCTGCCTGAATATAAAGCGGCGCCGGAAATTACCCGTGAGCGTCTCTATATCGAGACCATGGAAAAAGTGCTGAGCCACACCCGCAAAGTGTTGGTTAACGACAGTAAAGGCGGAAACCTGATGGTGCTGCCGCTGGATCAGATGCTGAAAGGCGGTTCTGCTCCGGCAGCAAAAGACAACAGCGGTGCGAACAACCTGCTGCGTCTGCCGCCATCCTCAACGGGCAGCGCCAGCACGAACACAACGCCTTCTTCGAACGATGGTGACATTATGGACCAACGCCGTGCTAACGCGCAGCGTAACGACTACCAGCGTCAGGGGGAATAAGGATGCGTAAGTCAGTTATTGCGATCATCGTCATCGTACTGGTCGTGCTTTATACCTCGATCTTTGTGGTGAAAGAGGGCGAGCGTGGGATTAAGTTCCAGTTCAGCAGCGTCGTGCGTGATGGCGACAAACGTCCGGTCATTTACGAACCGGGCCTGCACTTCAAGGTGCCGTTCATTCAGTCTGTGAAAACGCTGGATGCGCGTATCCAGACCATGGATAACCAGGCCGACCGTTTCGTGACCAAAGAGAAGAAAGACCTGATCGTTGATTCCTATATCAAATGGCGCATCAGTGATTTCAGCCGTTACTTCCTGGCAACGGGCGGCGGTGACGTTTCTCAGGCGGAAGTGCTGCTGAAACGTAAGTTCTCTGACCGTCTGCGTTCCGAGATTGGTCGTCTGGATGTGAAAGACATCGTGACCGACTCCCGTGGCCGTCTGACCCTGGAAGTTCGCGATGCGCTGAACTCCGGCACCGCGGGCACTGAAGATGAAGTTTCAACGCCAGCAGCTGATGATGCAATTGCTAAAGCGGCTGAACGCGTTCAGGCAGAAACCAACGGTAAAGTGCCGGTGATCAACCCGAACAGTATGGCTGCGCTGGGTATCGAAGTGGTGGACGTGCGTATCAAGCAGATCAACCTGCCGGTGGAAGTGTCCGAGGCGATTTACAACCGTATGCGCGCCGAGCGTGAAGCGGTCGCCCGTCGTCACCGTTCACAGGGCCAGGAAGAGGCGGAGAAGCTGCGTGCTGCTGCGGACTACGAAGTGGCCAAGACGCTGGCGGAATCTGAGCGCCAGGGCCGTATCCTGCGCGGTGAAGGTGATGCGGAAGCCGCGAAACTCTTTGCTGATGCCTTCAGCCAGGATCCTGACTTCTATGCCTTTATCCGTAGCCTGCGTGCTTACGAGAATAGCTTCCAGAGCAACCAGGATGTGATGGTGCTCAGCCCGGACAGCGATTTCTTCCGTTATATGAAGACGCCGACTAACGCAACGCGATAAACTCAGGCTCGTTTGAGTATTCAAACCACCGCTCCCCACGGAGCGGTGGTTTTCTTTTATAAGGAACAAAAATGAATTCAACGATCTGGCTCGCGCTGGCCCTGGTCCTGGTGCTGGAAGGTCTGGGACCGATGCTCTATCCACGCGCCTGGCGTCGAATGATCGCCACCATGAGCCAACTGCCGGATAATATTTTACGTCGTTTTGGCGGCGGTCTTGTGGTTGCGGGTATCGTGATCTACTACATGTTGAGGAAAACGATTGGCTGATCAAAAAGTAGGCGCAATCGGCGTATTTTGAGGTCAAAAAGTGCTGTATATCTGAAAAAGCGATGGTAGAATCCATTTTTAAGCAAACGGTGATTTTGAAAAAAATGGGTAACAACGTCGTCGTACTGGGCACCCAATGGGGTGACGAAGGTAAAGGGAAGATTGTTGATCTTCTGACTGAACGGGCTAAATATGTTGTGCGCTACCAGGGCGGTCACAACGCAGGCCATACTCTCGTAATCAACGGTGAAAAAACCGTCCTCCATCTTATTCCATCAGGCATTCTTCGCGAAAACGTCACCAGCATCATCGGTAACGGCGTTGTGCTGTCTCCAGCGGCGCTGATGAAAGAGATGAAAGGACTGGAAGACCGTGGTATCCCTGTTCGTGAGCGTCTGCTGCTCTCCGAAGCCTGCCCGCTGATCCTGGATTATCACGTGGCGCTGGACGTTGCGCGTGAAAAAGCGCGTGGCGCGAAAGCGATCGGCACCACCGGTCGTGGTATCGGCCCGGCTTACGAAGATAAAGTTGCACGTCGCGGTCTGCGCGTGGGCGATCTCTTCGACAAAGCGACCTTCGCTGAAAAGCTGAAAGAAGTGATGGAATATCACAACTTCCAGCTGGTGAACTTCTACAAAGCTGACGCTGTTGACTACCAGAAAGTGCTGGATGACGTCATGGCGATTGCAGACATTCTGACCGGTATGGTTGTTGATGTATCCGATCTGCTGGACCAGGCGCGCAAGCGTGGCGATTTCGTCATGTTCGAAGGTGCGCAAGGTACGCTGCTGGACATCGACCACGGTACCTATCCGTACGTCACCTCCTCTAACACCACCGCAGGTGGCGTGGCGACCGGCTCTGGCCTGGGTCCACGTTATGTGGATTACGTTCTGGGTATCATCAAAGCGTACTCCACTCGCGTGGGTGCCGGTCCATTCCCGACCGAACTGTTTGATGAAACCGGCGAGTTCCTGTGCAAGCAGGGTAACGAGTTTGGCGCGACCACCGGTCGTCGTCGTCGTACCGGCTGGCTGGATGCGGTCGCCGTGCGTCGTGCAGTGCAGATCAACTCCCTGTCTGGCTTCTGCCTGACCAAGCTGGACGTACTGGACGGCCTGAAAGAAGTGAAAATCTGCGTAGGCTACCGTATGCCAGATGGCCGCGAAGTGACCACCACTCCGCTGGCTGCTGACGACTGGGAAGGCATTGAGCCAATCTACGAAACCATGCCGGGCTGGTCTGAGACCACTTTCGGTGTGAAAGAGCGTAGCGGCCTGCCGCAGGCGGCGCTGGATTACATCAAGCGTATTGAAGAACTGACCGAAGTGCCGATCGATATTATTTCTACCGGCCCGGATCGTACTGAAACGATGATCCTGCGCGACCCGTTCGACGCATAATCTTCGTGACTGCTGGCCTGCGGGGAGACCCGTAGGCCGGATAAGCGTAGCGCCATCCGGCGACCGCTCCTGGATCTCCGCTTTTTCGCCCCGTCTGTCAAATAAATTAGCCGCTAACTATCTGGCTGGTTTATCATCATTAATGAATATCTCTGCGGTTTGTCCGCGATTTCCCTTTTTCCTGAGGTTGATGTGCAGTTAACAAGTTTCACCGATTACGGCTTACGCGCGCTGATCTACATGGCGTCGTTACCCGATGGGAAAATGACCAGTATCTCTGAAGTCACAGAGGTCTACGGCGTATCCCGTAATCATATGGTCAAAATAATCAATCAACTTAGTCGTGCCGGATACGTTGCTGCCGTCCGCGGGAAGAATGGTGGGATCCGTCTTGGTAAACCGGCACAGAGTATTCGTGTTGGCGATGTGGTACGTGAACTGGAGCCACTCTCTCTGGTGAACTGCAGCAGCGAGTTCTGCCACATCACGCCCGCTTGCCGCCTGAAACAGGCGCTTTCTAAGGCCGTGCAAAGTTTTCTCATGGAACTGGATAACTACACGCTGGCCGATTTGGTTGAAGAGAATCAACCGCTTTATAAATTATTGCTGGTGGAATGAAGAAAATTTCCACCGGAGCTGACAACGGAGGAACCGACATGTCACACGATCCTTTCCAGGAACGCGAAGCCGAAAAATACGCGAATCCTATCCCCAGCCGCGAGTTCATCATTGAACACTTAACAAAACGCGAAAAACCCGCCAATCGTGAAGAACTTGCTGTTGAATTAAACATTGAAGGTGAAGAGCAAATTGAAGCCCTTCGCCGCCGCCTGCGCGCGATGGAGCGTGACGGGCAACTGGTCTTTACCCGCCGCCAGTGCTACGCGCTGCCAGAACGCCTCGATCTGCTGAAAGGGACCGTCATTGGTCACCGCGATGGCTTCGGCTTCCTGCGCGTAGAAGGCCGTAAAGACGATCTGTATCTCTCATCTGAACAGATGAAAATGTGCATCCACGGCGACCAAATTCTGGCGCAGCCGCTGGGCGCCGACCGTAAAGGTCGCCGCGAAGCGCGCGTCGTGCGCGTTCTGGTGCCAAAAACCAGCCAGATTGTCGGCCGCTACTTTACCGACGCGGGCGTGGGGTTCGTGGTGCCGGACGACAGCCGTCTGAGCTTCGACATCCTGATCCCACCTGAAGAGGTGATGGGTGCCCGCATGGGCTTTGTGGTGGTAGTGGAACTCACCCAGCGCCCAACCCGTCGCACTAAAGCGGTAGGTAAAATCGTCGAAGTGCTGGGCGATAATATGGGCACCGGCATGGCCGTTGATATGGCGCTGCGCACCCACGAAATTCCGTACATCTGGCCGAAAGCGGTTGAAGAGCAGATCGAAAGCCTGCGTGAAGAAGTGCCGGAAGAGTCCAAAGTGGGCCGCGTGGATCTCCGCTCCCTGCCGCTGGTCACGATCGACGGTGAAGACGCCCGTGACTTTGATGACGCCGTCTACTGCGAGAAAAAACGCGGCGGCGGCTGGCGTCTGTGGGTAGCGATTGCAGACGTAAGCTACTATGTTCGTCCGCATACCCCGCTGGATAACGAAGCGCGCAGCCGCGGTACCTCGGTCTACTTCCCGTCGCAGGTTGTACCGATGCTGCCGGAAGTGCTCTCTAACGGTCTGTGCTCCCTGAACCCGCAGGTTGACCGCCTCTGTATGGTGTGTGAGATGACCATCTCCAACAAAGGGCGCTTAACCGGCTACAAGTTCTACGAAGCGGTGATGAGCTCGCATGCGCGTCTGACCTATACCAAGGTCTGGCATATGCTGCAGGGCGACCAGGATCTGCGCGAACAGTACGCGCCGCTGGTCAAACACATCGAAGAGCTGCATAACCTCTACAAAACGCTGGATCAGGCGCGCGAAGAGCGCGGTGGGATCTCTTTTGAGAGCGAAGAAGCGAAGTTTATCTTCAACGCCGAGCGCCGCATTGAGCGTATCGAACAGACCCAGCGTAACGATGCGCACAAGCTGATCGAAGAGTGTATGATTCTGGCGAACATCTCGGCGGCACGCTTCGTTGAGAAAGCCAAAGAACCGGCGCTGTTCCGTATTCACGATAAACCGTCGACGGAAGCCATCACCGCGTTCCGCTCCGTGCTGGCCGAACTGGGCCTGGAGCTGCCGGGCGGCAACAAGCCAGAGCCGCGCGATTACGCCGAGCTGCTGGAATCCATTAGCGATCGTCCTGATGCAGAAATGCTGCAGACGATGCTGCTGCGCTCAATGAAGCAGGCGATTTACGATCCGGAAAACCGCGGTCACTTCGGCCTGGCGTTGCAGTCTTACGCCCACTTTACGTCGCCGATCCGTCGTTACCCTGACCTCTCTCTGCACCGTGCGATCAAGTATCTGCTGGCGCAGGAGCAGGGACATAAAGGGAACACCACCGAAACCGGTGGCTACCACTATTCGATGGAAGAGATGCTGCAGCTGGGTCAGCACTGCTCCATGACCGAACGCCGTGCCGATGAGGCCACCCGCGACGTGGCGGACTGGCTGAAGTGTGACTTTATGCTGGACCAGGTCGGCAATGTCTTCAAAGGCGTGATTGCCAGCGTGACCGGCTTTGGTTTCTTCGTTCGTCTGGATGAGCTGTTTATCGACGGTCTGGTGCATGTCTCCAGCCTGGATAACGACTACTACCGCTTCGACCAGGTCGGCCAGCGTCTGATCGGCGAATCTGGCGGCCAGACCTATCGTCTGGGCGACCGCGTGGAAGTGAAGGTTGAGGCCGTGAATATGGACGACCGTAAAATCGACTTCAGCCTGATCTCCAGCGAGCGCGCCCCGCGTAACGTCGGTAAAACCGAGCGCGAAAGAGCGAAAAAAGGCGGAAATGGCAAAACGAGCGGCAAGCGCCGTCAGGCCGGTAAGAAGGTGAACTTCGAGCCGGACAGCGCGTTCCGCGGCGAGAAGAAGCAGAAGCCGAAGGCGGCGAAGAAAGAAGCCCGTTCAGCGAAGAAACCTTCCGCGAAGACACAGAAAATAGCGGCCGCCACCAAAGCGAAGCGCGCGGCTAAGAAAAAGCAGGCGGAGTAAATTCTCCCCTCACCCTGACCCTCTCCCCAACCGGGAGAGGGGAAATACTTATTACGAGAACCATCAATGAGTGAAATGATTTACGGCATCCACGCGGTGCAGGCCCTTCTCGAGCGCGCACCGGAGCGTTTTCAGGAAGTGTTTATTCTGAAAGGGCGTGAAGACAAACGTCTGATGCCGCTGATCCACGCTCTGGAAGCACAGGGCGTGGTGATCCAGCTGGCGAACCGCCAGTTCCTGGATGAAAAAAGTGACGGGGCGGTGCACCAGGGCATTATTGCTCGCGTGAAGCCGGGCCGTCAGTATCAGGAAAACGATCTGCCGGATCTTATCGCTGAGCTGGAGAATCCATTCTTCCTGATCCTCGATGGCGTTACCGATCCGCACAACCTCGGCGCGTGTCTGCGCAGCGCGGATGCGGCGGGCGTGCATGCGGTGATCGTGCCGAAAGATCGCTCCGCGCAGCTGAACGCGACGGCGAAGAAAGTGGCCTGCGGCGCGGCGGAAAACGTTCCGCTGATCCGCGTGACCAACCTGGCGCGCACCATGCGTCTGCTGCAGGAAGAGAACATCTGGATCGTCGGGACTGCCGGTGAAGCGGATCATACTCTGTACCAGAGCAAAATGACCGGCCGTCTGGCGCTGGTGATGGGGGCGGAAGGTGAAGGCATGCGTCGTCTGACCCGCGAGCACTGCGACGAGCTAATCAGCATCCCGATGGCGGGCAGCGTGTCCTCCCTGAACGTGTCTGTTGCGACGGGTATTTGCCTGTTTGAAGCGGTGCGTCAGCGTAGCTGATTTTCGCCCGGTGGCGCTTCGCTTACCGGGCCTACGGTTTTGTAGGCCGGGTCAGGCGAAGCCGCCACCCGGCAAAACAACCTCACTCCTCTAACGACCGCAGATGGTCATCCTTCCTCAGCGTCATTAATGCGAAAATACTCACCACCGCCGTTGCCATCACGTAGTACGCCGGAATATCCAGGTTACCCGTCTGCTTAATCAGCCCGGTAATAATTAACCCCGCACAGCCCGAGAAAATCGCGTTCGATAACGAGTAGGCCAGCCCCAGCCCGGTATAGCGTACGCGCGTCGGGAACATCTCAGAGAGCATCGCCGGGCCCGGCCCTGCCAGCATGCCCACCAGGCCGCCCGCAATCAATACCACTATCGCTTTCACCGCCAGCGTGCTGGACTCCGCCTGCAGAAGTTTCAGCAGCGGCAGGGCGAGGATCAGCAGCAGCGCGGTGGCGATAATCATCACCGTGCGACGCCCGATCCTATCGCTCAGGATCCCCGATGGAATGATGGTCAGCGCAAACCCAACGTTCGAAATCACCGCGATCAGCAGCGCCTGGTTAAACCCGGTGTGCAGTGCCGACTGCAGATAGGTCGGCATAATCACCAGGTAAGTGTACCCCGCCGCAGACCAGACCATCACGCGGCCAATCCCCATCACGATGGCCCGGAGCGTGGCGGCAATATCCGCCTGAGCGGCAGCCGGTTTATCCTGCTGCTGCACAAAGCTGGGTGTCTCTTCCATACTGACACGAAGCCACAGCGCAACAACGCCCATGGGCAGCGCCAGGAAGAAAGGAATGCGCCAGCCCCAATCGTGCAGGGCCTCAGGCGTGAGGAGGGCGGAGAGCAGCGCCACGATGCCTGCACCCGCTAACAGCCCCAGCGCCACGGTAAAGGACTGCCAGGCACCATAGAGCCCGCGCTTGCCGCGCGGAGCAAACTCCGTCATCAGCGAGACCGCACCGCCGTACTCGCCGCCCGCGAACAGCCCCTGCAGGATGCGAAGCAGCGTAACGATCAGCGGTGCGGCAATCCCGATGCTGGCGTAGACCGGCACAATGCCGATGGCGGCGGTAGCGAGCGTCATGAGCACCAGCACAATAATGAGCGTCGGCTTACGGCCAATTCGGTCGCCGATGCGTCCAAACACCACCGCACCCAGCGGACGGAAGAAGAAGGCGATGGCGAATGAGGCGTAGGTGAGGATCAGGCTGGTAAGCCCAGCTTCCCCTTCAAGCTGGAAGAAGTTCTTCGCAATGACGGTCGCCAGAAAACCGTAGACCGCAAACTCATACCACTCGATAAAGTTACCAATGGAGCCGGCAATTAATGCTCGCTTGTGCGCATCCGGTTGCATAACGATCCTCACTGAAAAGGGTAAGAATAAATTATTCAACAAAAGCGAAGTCATGAAATAGTTTATTCTTATATTCTGTGAGCTATTTCACGAATGATATCAGCGGGATCGTGAACGTGTGACTCCCCTCCCATGCAGCGTGTACGCGGTCTGTCCATACTTATCGTCATTGCCACTGAAGGAGGGAGACAGTATGCACTGGCAGACCCATACCGTTTTCAATCAACCCGCACCACTCTCTAACAGCAACCTTTTTCTCTCGGACTGCGCGCTGCGTGACGCAGTTTCGCGCGAGGGTGCCGAGTGGGATATCGAGCTGCTCGCCAGCATCGGACAGCAGTTAGGCACCGCAGAGTCTCTGGAGCTGGGCAGACTGGCGAACGTGAATCCGCCGGAGTTGCTTCGCTATGACGCCACCGGAGAGCGACTGGATGACGTCCGCTTTCATCCGGCATGGCACCTGCTGATGCAGGGGCTGTGTGCCAATCGGGTACATAACCTGGCATGGGAAGAGGAGGCGCGTAAAGGGTCGTTTGTCGCGCGGGCCGCACGCTTTGTGCTTCATGCTCAGGTGGAAGCGGGCACGCTTTGCCCGGTCACCATGACGTTTGCCGCCACGCCGCTTCTGCAGCAGGCGCTTCCCAAAATATTTCACGACTGGCTGACGCCGCTACTCAGCGATCGCTACGATCCGCATCTGGCGCCTGGCGCGCAAAAGCGCGGCCTGCTGATCGGTATGGGGATGACGGAAAAGCAGGGCGGCTCGGACGTGCTGAGCAACACCACCAAAGCGGAAAAATGCGGCGACGGCAGCTACCGGCTGGTGGGGCATAAATGGTTTTTCTCCGTCCCGCAAAGCGATGCGCATCTCGTGCTGGCGCAGGCGAAGGGCGGGTTGTCCTGCTTTTTTGTGCCGCGCTTTTTGCCTGATGGACAGCGCAACGCCGTCCGGTTGGAGCGCCTTAAGGACAAGCTCGGGAACCGCTCCAACGCCAGCAGCGAGGTGGAATTTCTCGATGCCTCCGGCTGGCTGCTGGGGGAAGAGGGCGAAGGGGTTCGGCAGATACTGAAAATGGGCGGGCTGACGCGCTTTGACTGCGCGCTGGGGAGCCACGGACTGATGCGTCGGGCGCTCTCGGTGGCGCTATATCACGCCCATCAGCGGCAGACGTTCGGCAAAAACCTCATCGACCAGCCGTTAATGCGTGAGGTATTAAGCCGGATGGCGCTGATGCTGGAGGGGCAAACGGCGCTGCTGTTTCGCCTGGCCCGGGCGTGGGATAAACGCGCGGATCCCCAGGAAGCGGCATGGGCGCGGCTGTTTACCCCGGCCGCGAAATTTAGCGTGTGCAAAGCGGGCATCCCGTTTGTGGCTGAAGCGATGGAGGTGCTGGGCGGAGTCGGGTACTGCGAGGAGAGCGAACTTCCCCGCCTGTATCGCGAGATGCCGGTGAACAGCATCTGGGAAGGGTCCGGCAACATCATGTGCCTGGACGTGCTGCGCGTGCTGGCGAAGCAGCCGGGTATTCACGATCTGCTTGCCGAGGAGTTTGCACAGGTCAAAGGGCAGGACAGACACTTCGACCGCAGCTGGCGACAGCTTCAGCAAAAACTGCGTAAACCGCAGGAGGCGCAGGGGCGGGAAATTGCGCAGCAGCTTTTCCTGCTGGGTGCTGGGAGCGAAATGCTGCGGCACGCATCGCCCCCGGTGGCGCAGGCGTGGTGCCGCATGATGCTGGATACCCGTGGCGGCACGCTGATGAGCGAGCAGGTGCAAAATGACCTGCTGCTGCGTGCGACGGGCAGAGTCGGTTAACCTTTTAGCTGGAACAGGCTCACCAGCTGGGCCAGATGTGATCCCTTCTCACGCAGCGTTTGAGCCGTTTGTTCGCTGCGTGAGATACGATCGGCATTAATATGCGACGCTTCGCCAATGTGGGTCATGGCGAGATTCACCTGGCCAATCCCGGCGGACTGCTCGCGTGAAGCATGGTTAATCTCGGTGACCAGCTGGCTGATGTTATCGATATGAATGATGATGTCATCCATCGCCAGGCGCGTCTTTTCAGACAGCGCATGGCCTTCGCTCACTTTCCTGAGCGTATCGCCAATCAGCTGTTCAATCTCCTTCACCGCGTTAGCGCTGCGTCCTGCCAGGGCACGAACTTCCTGCGCGACCACCGCAAACCCTTTCCCGTGCTCGCCCGCGCGGGCCGCTTCCACTGCCGCATTCAGCGCCAGGATATTGGTCTGGAAAGCGATAGACTCAATCACGCGCGTGATGTCTTCGATGCGTTTTGACGCTTCGCGAATGTCGTCCATCGTCGACACCGCGTGGGTGACCGTCTCACCGCCCTGATGCACCGCGAGCGAGGTTTCACCCACCAGCTGCTGCGTTTGCTCCATGTTGGCGGCATTTTGCTGCACGGTGGCGGCCAGCTGCTCCATGCTGGCGGAGGTCTCTTCCACGCTGCTGGCCTGCTTGTTGATCTGCTCTGAAATCTCGCCAGTATCGGAAGCCAGCGCGTTGGTGCCCAAATGGATCTCGCATGCGGCCTCGCGGACCTGCAGGACAATTTTTTGCAGGCCGCCACCGATGCCGTTGATGGCGTCAATCAGCTGGCCGACTTCGTCCTGGCGCGTCACGGGCAGGCTGGAACGGAGATCCCCTGCGGCATATTGCCGGGCAAGATAGATCACATTGCTCAGCGGTCGGGTCAGCACGCGGCGAATAATGACCACGAACAGACCAGCAAACAGGATAGATAAGACCACGCCGGCCAGCAGGAAACGATCGCGCATGGCGGTAACGCTTGAGAGCAGCACTGATTTATCCACTTCGCCGACAATAGTCCAGTTCCAGCCTGGCAGCGGGGTATACGCCATTTTCAGCGTGCGGCCGTCGTCGCTTACGCGTTCCAGGGTGCCGGGCTTGTCACCCAGAAGCTGCTGCTGCGTCGCGTCG
Organism: Enterobacter cloacae complex sp. Mu1197; assembly: GCF_040059225.1. Lineage (NCBI taxonomy): Bacteria > Pseudomonadati > Pseudomonadota > Gammaproteobacteria > Enterobacterales > Enterobacteriaceae > Enterobacter > Enterobacter cloacae complex sp. Mu1197. Next base: position 451,330 of record NZ_CP157375.1, read on the forward strand.
TCCCACTTCGGCAGCTGTCCCTCTTCACCGGCATGGAACAGGTATTGCCCGCGCGTTTTGCCGTTGCTGCGATCCAGCACGAAGAAGTGACCGCTCTCACCCAGGCGGCGGTTGAGAATTTTCTCGCGCATGACGTTCCAGGAGTGAGTGATGTCCACCCCGACAAAGACGATCGCAATGACCTGTCCTTCGGCGTTTTTTACGGGCTGATACTGGGTGATGTAACGTTTGCCAAACAGCAGCGCCAGGCCGCGGTAGACTTCACCTTTGTTGACGGCTGCAAAGGCCGGACTGGAAGTATCCAGCACGGTGCCCATTGCCCGCTCGCCATTCTCTTTGCGCAGGGAGGTCGCTACGCGAACAAAGTCGTTTCCGCTGCGTACAAACAGCGTCGAGATGGCTCCCGTACGGTTCAGGAAGTCGTCCGACAGGGTGTTATTTTCATGCAGCCCGGTGTCGCCGCCTTTCAGAAGCGGGACGCTGAGCCCGTTGATCGTCTGGGGTTGGGAAGGGTCACTATTCAGGGGCTGCGGTAAAAAGGTAGTAAATAGCCGGGTATAACTCTCAACCTCTTCACTCAGGCTGGTGTTAAACATCTGCACCATGTCGACCATGCCGGTGGACTGATTATGCAGGTCTTCTACCGCAAGGGCTTCAAGCTGCTGACTGGCTTTTTGACTGAGCAGAAAAGTGAAAAGCAGAAACAGCGTGGCGACACTGACGCCCGTAAGCAGCGACAGCTTCGCCCCCAGGCCTGCACGGCGAAAAACGTTGATCATAAATTGCTCATCATTGAAAAGGTATGGTTCTTCAACGGCAGAGCGGGGATTACGTTTACTGAATTAATGTAACAAAATGTTATTTTGTTGTTATTGATTGGTTTTTGATTAGATAAAAAATTTGCAAAAGCGAAAAGCCACTAAAAATAAGTGGCTTTTATCAGGAGGGATATTACACGTAGAGAATGGCCTGTACCCGCCAGTGGTCGATATGGTTATCTTCCTGCATCTGGATGATGCGATACCATGAAGCACCCTGCTCATCGGCCTTTAATGCCACAACGCGTTCAACGTCTTGCGGGCTCCCCGAGATATTATTCACGGAGATCTGGCCAATTTCATTCAGGCCAGTTACACAGTCAGCACTGGCGAATTCTGCTGACTGCGCAGTGGTGCTCACCAGGCCTGCTGAGAGCAACAGAGAGGTCAAAGCAAGAGTTCGTTTCATCGTCAGCTCCATTTCACATATCTCCGGTATCCGCCGGGCAATCCTTCGCGAATAAACTCCCTTCCATTGACGCGGGCATGGAGTTTATTGTGGACAGGAAAATGTCTATGGACGCAAAGCAGTGTAAATCTCGTTCAAAGGAAAACCATTATTTACGGTACAAAATGGCCTGTGAATACCACTGTCCCGTTATGATGGTTTCGTCGATCATAATGATGACGTAATAATCTGCTTTGGCGGCGACGGCTTGTGCTTTGATTGCCGCTTCTGCGTCATCCGGGGAGCCGCGAACCAGCGCGGAGACGGTGCCCATTCGTTGTAATCCTTCCGTCTGATTACGACGAATCTCCTGTGGATGATCGGCGACCGGTGGAGCGGGTTGCGGCGTTCCCTGCAGCGCGCTACAGCCACTGAGCAGAAACACCAGCACTAAAGCAGCAAACCTGCGCATAACCATATCTCGTTTCCTGATAGCCATAGTGTAGTTGTCTGTGAATTTAGTTTTGGGGGAATGTTCCCGAAGTGTTATCTGGGACGTATATTTCGAATGAAAATGATGTGAAAGCGTAACCCAGTTCTCAACATTATGAATCATACATTCGTACAGGGTCGACAATGATTGAAATTGAAATACGCCACCTCGGCGACCATGAAATTTTACACGCTATGCCAGCGGGTAAACGTGATAAACCGCTGCCTGTTGTGGTTTTTTATCACGGGTTTACCTCATCGAAGCTGGTTTACAGTTATTTTGCGGTTGCGCTGGCGCAGGCGGGTTTTCGCGTGGTGATGCCGGATGCGCCTGACCACGGCGCCCGCTTTATGGGTAACGAACAGGCGCGTCTTGGGCAGTTCTGGCACATTCTGCACGGGAGCCTGACCGAGTTTGCCGGGTTGCGCGATGCGCTTTATGAGGCAGGGCTGGTGGCAGAGAATCGTCTGGCCGTGGCCGGGGCGTCGATGGGCGGTATGACGGCGCTGGGGATTATGACGCATCATCCGGAAGTGAAGTCGGTCGCCTGCCTGATGGGCTCGGGCTATTTTACGTCGCTGGCGAAGACGCTCTTTCCCCCTCAGGATTTAGCGGAAATCACCGCGACGCTCGAAGAGTGGGACGTGACCCGGGCATTGCCGCGCCTGGCGGATCGCCCGCTGCTGCTGTGGCACGGCGACGCGGATGATGTGGTCCCGCCTGAGGGAACCTTCCGACTACAGCAGGCGTTAATGAATGCAGGCCTGGACGGTAATCTCACCTGTCTGTGGGAAGCGGGCGTCCGCCACCGCATCACGCCCACGGCGCTGGACGCTACGGTGACGTTTTTCCGCCAGCACCTTTAAACGCGCAGCACTTTTACGCCCTGATCTTCCAGCTTCTGGAGGATCTCAGGGCTGGCGCCTTTGCCGGTGATCACCATGTCGATCTGCTCGGCACGGCTGAACAGCATGCCAGCGCGCTCGCCCACTTTGCTGCTGTCGACCAGCACAACGAGCTTGCCCACAACGTTGAGCATGTTTTGTTCCGCCATCGCGGTCAGCATATCGGTTTTATACAGGCCATCTGCCGTCAGGCCTTTGCCGCTGGTAAACATCCAGTGCCCGGCATAGAGACTGTTTTCGCTGTCCTGAGGGCTAAGGGTGATGGACTGGCTTTTGTTGTACTGCCCGCCCATGATCACCACGCTCTCATGCTCCTGGTCGATCAGATAGTTAGCGAGCGGTAAGTAGTTGGTGATGATTTGCACCGGCTTGCCGCACATTTCACGGCCCAGCAGAAATGCCGTGGAACCGCAGTTGATCACGACGCTCTCACCAGGATTCACCAGCTGCGACGCGGCTCTGGCAATCCGCACTTTTTCATCATGATTTTGCGCCTGATGAATATTCATTGGCGTCCAGCGAGGGCGCTGCTGGCTGATCGCTTCCGCGCCGTTGCGGACCTTTTTCAGCTTGCCGCTTTCATCCAGCTTGTTGATATCCCGCCGCGCCGTTGCCGGGGAGATCCCTAAACGTTCGATCACTTTCTCGACGGTGATAAACCCGGTTTGCGCCAGGAGTTCCAGGAGAATTTGATGCCGTTGCGCTTCCGTCATGAGCTATACCGATAAGAATTGATTTGAAAAGATGATATTTGAAATAGCGTGAAATTACTAAAAGAAATATGACATCGCCAGACATCAAGTCTGGCGATGTGGCTGCACAATCAGAGGAAGGACTTGAACGGCAGGTCTGGCTCAATGGTGAAGCAATCATCGAAACCACGTGGGTAGTGATATTCAAGATTATCTTTGTCCAGCGGCCAGGTGAACTTGCCGCCGACCTGCCAGATGAACGGCTTGAAGCCATACTTCAGGCGGTCTTTTTTCATCTCCCACAGCACGCGGATTTCCTGCGGATCGGCCTGGAAGTTTGACCAGATATCGTGGTGGAACGGAATCACCACTTTGGTATTCAGCGCTTCCGCCATACGCAGCATGTCGGCGCTGGTCATTTTGTCGGTAATGCCGCGCGGGTTCTCACCGTAGGAGCCCAGCGCCACGTCGATCTGGTGCTCGTTACCGTGCTTCGCGTAGTAGTTAGAGTAGTGAGAGTCGCCGCTGTGGTACAGGGAGCCGCCAGGGGTTTTAAACAGATAGTTAACCGCGCGCTCATCCATACCGTCCGGCAGTACACCCGCGGCTTTCTGATCGGCAGGCAGGGTAATCAGTGCTGTACGGTCAAAGGCATCCAGCGCATGGATTTCAATATCTTTAATTTTCACCACGTCGCCAGGCTTCATCACGATGCAGCGCTCTTTCGGCACGCCCCAGCCAATCCACAGATCCACGCAGGTCTGCGGCCCGATAAATGGCACATCGTCAGCACAGTTTTGCATCACCGCTGCCGCCACGTTCACATCGATATGATCGTTGTGATCGTGAGTGGAGAGCACGGCGTCGATCTGGCGAATGGCAAACGGATCGAGCACAAACGGCGTGGTACGCAGGTTCGGCTGCAGTTTTTCCACGCCCGCCATGCGCTGCATCTGGTGGCCCTTTTTCATCAACGGGTTGCCGTGGCTCTGCTTGCCGGTGCCGCACCAGAAATCGACGCAGATATTGGCGCCGCCTTCTGATTTCAGCCAGATACCGGTGCAGCCCAGCCACCACATCGCAAAGGTACCAGGAGCAACCTGTTCCTGCTCGATCTCTTCATTCAGCCAGCTGCCCCATTCCGGGAAGGTGCTCAGAATCCATGACTCACGGGTGATGGTGTTCACTTTACTCATCGTTTTGACTCCTGGTTTAATCAAAAGTAATCACTTGGTGATTTGTTGTGATTAATGCTGGCACCATTTGACGCGCTTTGCAATGGTAAAAATGCGGATTTTTATCCGTTCAACTTCACAGATTCTCCGCTTCTTACTTGTTATAGTAGTACGCACAACTCATTAATTTGATGAATTATAAGGATTAATTTGTTTTCGCAATGCAGTAGTGAAAATCATTATTAACTGCATGGAAATAAATTGCGTGATACGTCACAAATAATCAAATGCAATCTTGTGGTGATTATTTGTGATTAATAGAGTGATGACACCAACCGCACAGGGATTACCCCTCGTGTTCTCATTTCTGGAGAGAGTTATGGAGATCCTCTACAACGTCTTTACCGTGTTCTTTAATCAGGTAATGACCAACGCCCCGCTGCTGCTGGGTATCGTGACGTGTCTGGGCTATATTCTGCTGCGCAAAAGCGTCAGCGTGATTATTAAAGGCACCATCAAAACCATTATCGGTTTCATGCTGTTACAGGCGGGGTCTGGCATTCTGACCAGCACCTTTAAGCCGGTCGTCGCCAAAATGTCCGAAGTGTATGGCATCAACGGTGCGATTTCTGACACTTACGCGTCAATGATGGCCACCATCGAGCGCATGGGTGATGCCTATAGCTGGGTGGGGTATGCAGTGCTGCTCGCCCTGGCGTTGAACATCATCTACGTTCTCCTGCGTCGCATTACCGGCATTCGCACCATCATGCTCACCGGACACATCATGTTCCAGCAGGCGGGGCTGATCGCGGTTTCTCTCTATATCTTCGGTTACCCAATGTGGACCACGATTATCTGCACCGCGGTGCTGGTCTCGCTCTACTGGGGTATCACCTCCAACATGATGTACAAGCCGACTCAGGAAGTGACGGACGGCTGCGGTTTCTCCATCGGCCATCAGCAGCAGTTTGCTTCCTGGATTGCCTATAAAGTTGCGCCGTACCTGGGCAAAAAAGAAGAGAGCGTTGAAGACCTCAAGCTGCCTGGCTGGCTGAATATCTTCCACGACAACATCGTTTCGACCGCAATTGTCATGACCATCTTCTTCGGTGCCATTCTGCTCTCCTTCGGTATTGACGTGGTGCAGGCGATGGCAGGCAAAACCCACTGGACGGTTTACATCCTGCAGACCGGTTTCTCCTTCGCGGTGGCGATCTTCATCATCACTCAGGGCGTACGTATGTTCGTCGCCGAACTGTCGGAAGCGTTCAACGGTATCTCCCAGCGCCTGATCCCTGGCGCGGTACTGGCCATCGACTGTGCCGCTATCTATAGCTTCGCGCCAAACGCGGTGGTCTGGGGCTTTATGTGGGGCACTATCGGCCAGTTGATTGCGGTGGGCATTCTGGTCGGCTGCGGCTCCTCAATCCTGATTATTCCAGGCTTTATCCCGATGTTCTTCTCCAACGCCACCATCGGCGTATTCGCTAACCACTTCGGCGGCTGGCGTGCGGCGCTCAAAATCTGCCTGGTGATGGGCATGGTGGAAATCTTCGGCTGCGTGTGGGCGGTCAAGCTCACCGGTATGAGCGCCTGGATGGGCATGGCGGACTGGTCAATTCTGGCACCGCCGATGATGCAGGGCTTTGCCTCCATCGGGCTGCTCTTTATGGCCATCATCATCCTGATTGCTCTGGCTTATATGTTCTTCGCTGGCCGTTCGCTGCGAGCAGAAGAAGACGCGGAAAAACAAACAGCAGAAGTGTCTGCTCATTAAGGAGTTTCGATTATGACCGTACGTATCCTGGCTGTGTGTGGTAATGGGCAAGGCAGCTCCATGATCATGAAGATGAAAGTGGACCAGTTTTTAACCCAGTCCAACATCGACCACACGGTGAACAGCTGCGCAGTGGGTGAATACAAAAGTGAGCTGAACGGCGCGGACATCATCATCGCCTCTACTCATATCGCCGGCGAAATCAGTGTGTCGGGTAATAAATACGTGGTGGGCGTGCGCAACATGCTGTCGCCTGCGGATTTCGGACCAAAACTGCTGGAAGTGATTAAAGAGCACTTTCCACAAGACGTGAAGTAAGGACGCCACATGAAACTACGTGATTCGCTGGCAGAGAATAACTCCATCCTTTTACAGGCTGAGGCCAGCACCTGGCAGGAAGCGGTAAAGCTGAGCGTGGATCTGCTGGTTAAGGCTGACGTTGTCGAGCCGCGTTACTACCAGGCCATTCTGGATGGCGTGGCGCAACATGGCCCTTATTTTGTGATTGCGCCGGGCCTGGCGATGCCGCATGGCCGCCCGGAAGAGGGCGTCAAGAAAACCGGCTTCGCGCTGGTGACGCTGAAAACGCCGCTGGTGTTTAACCACGAAGATAATGACCCGGTCGACATCCTGATCACCATGGCCGCTGTTGACGCTAACACCCACCAGGAGGTGGGCATCATGCAGATCGTCAATCTGTTTGATGACGAAGCCAATTTCGACCGTTTACGCGCCTGCCGTACCGAGCAGGACGTGCTGGATTTAATTGATAACGCCACAGCGGCGGCTGTTTAAGAGGAATTGAAAATGTCATTACCCATGTTGCAGGTTGCGCTTGATAACCAGACCTTGTCCCACGCTTATGAAACGACCCGTCTGATTGCGGAAGAAGTCGATATCATCGAAGTGGGTACCATTCTCTGCGTGGGCGAGGGCGTTCGCGCCGTTCGCGACCTGAAGGCGCTTTATCCGCACAAAATCGTGCTGGCAGATGCCAAAATAGCCGACGCAGGCAAAATCCTCTCCCGCATGTGCTTCGAAGCCAACGCCGACTGGGTCACCGTCATTTGCTGTGCGGATATCAACACCGCCAAAGGCGCGCTGGACGTGGCAAAAGAGTTTAACGGCGACGTGCAGATTGAGCTGACCGGTTTCTGGACCTGGGAACAGGCCCAGGAGTGGCGTGATGCGGGTATACAGCAGGTGGTGTATCACCGCAGCCGCGACGCGCAGGCCGCAGGGGTGGCGTGGGGCGAAGCGGATATCAGCGCGATCAAACGTCTGGCGGATATGGGCTTTAAAGTCACCGTTACCGGCGGTCTGGCACTGGAAGATCTGCCGCTGTTCAAGGGCATTCCGATTCACGTCTTTATTGCCGGTCGCAGCATTCGTGATGCGGCGTCTCCGGTAGAAGCGGCGCGTCAGTTCAAACGCTCAATCGCTCAGCTTTGGGGCTAAGGAGCGGGTATGTTGTCCAAACAGGTCCCGCTTGGCATCTATGAAAAGGCACTCCCTGCGGGGGAGTGCTGGCTGGAGCGGTTACAGCTGGCAAAACAGCTGGGCTTCGATTTTGTCGAAATGTCCGTGGATGAGACGGACGAACGCCTCTCTCGTCTCGACTGGGGCCGTGAACAGCGCCTGGCGCTGGTGAGCGCTATCGCCGAAACGGGGGTACGCGTGCCGTCGATGTGCCTGAGCGCCCACCGCCGGTTCCCTCTCGGGAGCGAAGATGATGCTGTGCGCGCTCAGGGGCTGGAGATCATGCGTAAAGCCATTCGCTTTGCGCAGGACGTGGGTATCCGCGTGATCCAGCTGGCGGGTTATGACGTTTATTACCAGGAAGCCAACGATGAAACGCGCCGTCGTTTCCGTGACGGGCTGAAGGAGAGCGTTGAGATGGCCAGCCGTGCGCAGGTCACGCTGGCGATGGAGATCATGGACTACCCGTTGATGAACTCCATCAGCAAGGCGCTGGGCTACGCGCACTATCTAAATAACCCGTGGTTCCAGCTTTATCCTGATATCGGCAACCTGTCGGCATGGGATAACGATGTGCAGATGGAACTGCAGGCAGGCATGGGGCATATCGTGGCGGTGCACGTCAAAGATACCCGTCCTGGCGTGTTTAAAAACGTACCGTTCGGCACCGGGGTGGTGGATTTCGAACGGTGTTTCGAGACGCTCAGGCAGACAGGCTATTGTGGGCCTTATCTGATCGAGATGTGGAGCGAAACGTCGGAAAACCCTGCGGCGGAAGTAGCAAAGGCGCGGGACTGGGTGCGCGAGCGTATGGCGCGCGCGGGATTACTGGAGGCTGAACATGCTTAAGCTGAAACAGCAGGTCTTTGAAGCCAACATGGATCTGCCCCGCTATGGCCTGGTCACCTTCACCTGGGGTAACGTCAGCGCTATCGATCGCGAACAGGGACTGATCGTGATTAAGCCGAGCGGTGTGGCGTATGACACCATGAACGCTGACGACATGGTGGTGGTCGATCTTGACGGAAACGTCGTGGAGGGAAAATGGCGTCCCTCTTCAGATACGGCGACCCATCTGGCGCTTTATCGTCGTTATCCCTCACTCGGCGGCGTTGTGCATACCCACTCGACCCATGCCACGGCCTGGGCACAGGCGGGGCTGGCGATTCCGGCGCTGGGAACAACGCATGCGGACTACTTCTTTGGCGACATCCCCTGCACGCGCGCATTAACGCAGGCTGAAGTGGAAGGCGAATACGAGCTCAACACCGGGAAGGTTATCATCGAAACGTTGGGTGAAAGCGAACCGCTGCATACGCCGGGTATTGTGGTCTATCAGCACGGCCCGTTCGCCTGGGGAAAAGATGCCCACGACGCCGTTCATAATGCGGTTGTCATGGAGGAGGTGGCACGCATGGCGTGGATTGCTCGCGGCATCAACCCACAGCTTCAGGGGATTGATGATTATCTGATGAATAAGCATTTCATGCGCAAGCACGGCCCGAATGCCTATTACGGGCAGAAGTGAATAAGTGCTCTGGAATACCGAATAACAGTTGTAACCGGTGGTATTCCGGAGCCATTCACAAAAAAAAGCCCCCGGGCAGGGGGCAACGTCAACTATGGCTATGTTCTCGTTGTTGGCTTTCCTGGTGCTAGCGTTAACGCGTTATCGGTAAATATCTGCACTGGCGTGCATATTGCCGTTGCTGCCGGGCTCACGGATTAACATCACGTGGTAATAGGTTGCGCCCTGTGCATCGGTTTCTTGATTAAGGGCCTGATCTGCTTCACTTTCCGTGGCGAAATTATGATTGATGTAAATGACGCCCAAGCTTTGCACATCATCCATGTTTCTGGCCTGTCGGTTGTCTATCTTGATGGCTGCCATCGCGTTTGCACTGAGCAAAAGCGCTGCCATTAGGGCTAATGCGATTTGTTTCATGATATGCGCTCCACGACTGCGTGCTCTGAGAGGGGGACTCCTTCTTCTGTTCAGGTGATCTCTGATTAAAGTGTAATCATTCCTCCGGCGGGGAAGCGTGACCATTTCTGATGCAGTTGTTCAAAAAAACACCGCTTCCGGGAGTGAGTAATTTTAAATCACCCACTTAGACCCGCTTCGCGCTTTGTGCGAATTATTTGTGCAATCAGCTTGAGTTTCCGGGGGCGCGCAAGTATTATGACGCGTCAATTTTTCAGCCGACCTTTAACACGTTCCTTGCCTCCCCGGGCCTCGGCTGACCCAGACAGGAGGCTGAATAATCCGTAAGGAGCAATTCGATGCGTCATTACGAAATCGTTTTTATGGTCCATCCTGACCAGAGCGAACAGGTTCCGGGTATGATCGAGCGCTACACTGGTGCAATCACTGCAGCAGCGGGCACGATCCACCGTCTGGAAGACTGGGGCCGCCGTCAGCTGGCTTATCCGATCAACAAACTGCACAAAGCTCACTACGTTCTGCTGAACGTTGAAGCGCCGCAGGAAGTGATCGATGAGCTGGAAACTAACTTCCGCTTCAACGATGCCGTTATCCGCAGCATGGTTATGCGTACTAAACACGCAGTTACCGAAGCATCTCCGATGGTTAAAGCGAAAGACGAGCGCCGTGAGCGTCGCGATGATTTCGCAAACGAAACCGCAGATGATTCTGATGCTGGGGATTCTGAAGAGTAATTTCTGATGACCAACCGTCTGGCGTTGTCCGGCATCGTATGCAGGGCTCCCCTTCGAAAGGTCAGTCCATCAGGAATTCCGCATTGCCAGTTCGTGCTTGAGCATCGTTCTGTGCAAGAGGAAGCCGGGTTTCACCGGCAGGCGTGGTGCCAAATGCCCGTTATTATTAGCGGACACGAAAACCAGGCCATTACTCACAGTTTAACGGTCGGTAGTGCAGTAATCGTTCAGGGGTTCATCTCTTGCCACAAGGCAAAGAACGGTCTGAGCAAAATGGTTCTGCATGCCGAGCAGATTGATTTGATAGATTCTGGAGACTAGCCATATGGCACGTTATTTCCGTCGTCGCAAGTTCTGCCGTTTCACCGCGGAAGGCGTTCAAGAGATCGACTATAAAGATATCGCAACGCTGAAAAACTACATCACCGAAAGCGGTAAGATTGTCCCAAGCCGTATCACCGGTACTCGTGCAAAATATCAGCGTCAGCTGGCTCGCGCTATCAAACGCGCTCGCTACCTGTCCCTGCTGCCGTACACTGATCGTCATCAGTAATCGGGCACGGTCCATTAATACGACTTTAAGAGGATAAGGTAATGCAAGTTATTCTGCTTGATAAAGTAGCAAACCTGGGCAGCCTGGGTGATCAGGTAAACGTTAAAGCGGGCTACGCTCGTAACTTCCTGGTTCCACAGGGTAAAGCTGTTCCAGCTACCAAGAAAAACGTAGAGTTTTTCGAAGCACGTCGCGCTGAACTGGAAGCCAAACTGGCTGACGTTCTGGCGGCTGCTAATGCTCGCGCTGAAGCAATCAACGCACTGGGCACCGTTACCATCGCGTCCAAAGCTGGCGACGAAGGTAAACTGTTCGGTTCCATCGGTACCCGCGATATCGCTGATGCAGTTTCTGCAGCAGGCGTTAAAGTGGCTAAGAGCGAAGTTCGTCTGCCGAACGGCGTTCTGCGTACCACTGGTGAGCACGAAGTTGACTTCCAGGTTCACAGCGAAGTGTTCGCTAAACTGGTTGTTAACGTTGTAGCTGAGTAATTTTTTACTCTGCTCACGTTGAAACGCCGGCCTTGTGCCGGCGTTTTGCTTTTTACAGATCCCAGTCCTTAACGTGCCCTGATAAAACTGCCGTCCGGCTGGCGGGTAAACAGCACCTGTTGTCCATTTCCGGTATCAATCGTTAACCCTGTCACCACTCCGCTGGCATTCTGGCGTATTTGCACCATCTGGCCATTCTGCAGGTTACTGAGCGGCTTACCCGCACCTTCCACCTTCGCCATGGCATACACGTCTGTCGGCGGCAGGTTGTGGTCACGGAACAGCTGCGCCAGCGTTTTACCCGGTTCTACGCGATAGGAACGCCACTGTTGCTCAATGCCGGTGGGCTGTTGCGCCTGAGGCTGAGACGGGGCGGCGGCTTGTTCCTGCGGCTGTTCGTCCTGAATGGGCTCTGGCTCAACCGGCGCGACCTGACCCGGGTCGTTAGACGGGGTGACGAGCTGCGTCTGCATCGGCTGTGCGTCAGACTGCGGTCGGGTTTGCGACTGAATATCCAGCTGAGCATTGCGGGTGACGGGGGCGGTATCAACATCATCGCCACCGGAAGGAAGCAGGAAGCCCACAATCACCATCAGCGCACCAATGATGATCCCTCTGCGATGCAGAGGCGGCAGCGGGTCCATGATGCGAAAATTGTCCGGCGCCTGCCAGATTTTCGCCAGGGTAGGTTTCAGTTCAAATCGCCCGGGCATGGCACTCCTCCTGCTCCGCGTATTTTTTATCCTGTGCCCCGAAGTATAGTTTGCTAACTGCCTGAACGGCGTAGTAAACCCGACATCCGTGACATCAGTTCGGGATTAATCCTGGTTCTCTCTATTGTTTCTGTTTCGTCGCGGTTTGTCACCTTAACTTCAGACAAAGTTTTACCCATAAGGGCATGGCTGATATGCTGCCCGCTACTTTAAATGTGATGGAAGGAAAACCCATGACCACCCCGACTTTTGACACTATCGAAGCGCAGGCAAGTTACGGTATCGGCTTGCAGGTAGGACAGCAGCTGAGCGAATCCGGCCTGGAAGGTCTGTTACCCGAAGCGCTGGTGGCGGGTATCGCTGACGCGCTGGAAGGTAAACAGCCTGCCGTTCCGGTTGACGTTGTGCACCGTGCGCTGCGTGAAATCCACGAACGTGCTGACGCCGTGCGTCGCGCACGTTTTGAAGAGATGGCCGCCGAAGGTGTGAAATATCTGGAAGAGAACCGTGAGCGTGAAGGCGTGAACAGCACCGAGTCTGGTCTGCAGTTCCGCGTGATCAATCAGGGTGAGGGCGCGATCCCGGCGCGTACCGACCACGTTCGCGTACACTATACCGGTAAGCTGATCGACGGTACCGTCTTCGACAGCTCCGTGGCGCGCGGCGAACCGGCTGAGTTCCCGGTGAATGGCGTTATCGCAGGCTGGATCGAAGCGCTGACCCTGATGCCAGTGGGTTCTAAATGGGAACTGACTATTCCGCACAACCTGGCCTACGGCGAGCGCGGTGCTGGCGCGTCCATCCCGCCATTCAGCACCCTGGTCTTTGAAGTCGAGCTGCTGGAAATTCTGTAATCGACTTTTCTTATTTCCTCTCCCCGGCTGGGGAGGGGAAAATAGCGTGAAAACCTATAGTTAAGCCGGAATCAATATTTTATCTTGCAAACGAAACTGTTGCGTGTATTTTTGTGAGCTGTTTCGCGCTGTATGAGTGATATGACACTCACTTTCAACATATTATTAACATAATATCTAAATCATAGTATTCATCCCGCCGATTCTTACCTAATATCGATTAGCCCTTACAAGGGAACGTCATTTTTTTGGCGTATTTAAAGGCCAGAAGAGCCTTAACAACACAGACAGGCATAAACAGGAAAATATCACATGGTAGATCAGGTCAAAGTCGTCGCCGACGAAGAGGCGTCGTCTGAACAGTCGCTACGGCGCAATCTCACAAACCGTCATATTCAGCTCATTGCCATCGGGGGTGCCATCGGTACCGGGTTGTTTATGGGGTCAGGCAAAACCATCAGTCTCGCCGGACCGTCAATCATATTCGTCTATATGATTATCGGTTTTATGCTGTTCTTCGTGATGCGTGCAATGGGTGAACTGCTGCTCTCGAACCTTGAATACAAATCCTTCAGCGACTTCGCTTCAGACCTGCTCGGACCATGGGCGGGCTATTTTACCGGCTGGACCTACTGGTTCTGCTGGGTCGTGACCGGTATGGCGGACGTTGTGGCTATTACCGCCTACGCGCAGTTCTGGTTCCCGGGGCTGTCGGACTGGGTGGCCTCGCTGGCGGTCATCGTTCTGCTGCTGAGCCTTAACCTCGCCACCGTTAAAATGTTCGGTGAGATGGAGTTCTGGTTCGCAATGATCAAAATTGTGGCCATTGTCGGGCTCATCGTGGTGGGCCTGGTGATGGTGCTCACCCACTTCCAGTCACCAACCGGCGTTCAGGCGTCGTTTACCCATCTGTGGAATGACGGCGGCTGGTTCCCGAAAGGCATCAGCGGCTTCTTTGCCGGCTTCCAGATTGCGGTGTTCGCGTTTGTAGGGATTGAGCTGGTCGGAACGACCGCTGCGGAAACCAAAGATCCGGAGAAGTCCCTGCCGCGCGCCATCAACTCCATTCCGGTGCGTATCATCATGTTCTACGTCTTCGCGCTGATTATCATTATGTCCGTGACGCCGTGGAGCTCGGTGGTGCCAAGCAAGAGTCCGTTCGTTGAGCTGTTCGTGCTGGTAGGTCTGCCTGCGGCAGCGAGCCTGATTAACTTCGTGGTGCTGACCTCTGCGGCTTCTTCCGCAAACAGCGGCGTGTTCTCAACCAGCCGTATGCTGTTTGGTCTGGCGCAGGAAGGCGTGGCGCCGAGCGCGTTCGCCAAGCTCTCTAAGCGTGCCGTACCGGCAAAAGGGCTGACCTTCTCCTGCATGTGTCTGCTGGGTGGTGTGGTGATGCTCTACGTGAACCCAAGCGTAATTGGCGCATTCACCATGATCACCACGGTCTCTGCGATCCTGTTTATGTTCGTCTGGACCATCATCCTCTGCTCCTATCTGGTGTACCGCAAACAGCGCCCACACCTGCATGAAAAATCGATCTACAAGATGCCGCTGGGCAAGCTGATGTGCTGGGTGTGCATGGCGTTCTTCGTCTTCGTGCTGGTTCTGCTTACGCTGGAAGATGATACCCGTCAGGCGCTGATCGTCACGCCGCTGTGGTTTATCGCGCTGGGGCTGGGCTGGATGTTTATCGGTAAGAAACGTATGGCTGGCATGCGTTAAGCATGTTGCCGGGTGGCGCTGACGCTTACCCGGCCTACGTTCGAGGACGTTGCAGGCCCGGTAAGCGCTAGCGCCACCGGGCTTTTTTATTCCCCCGCCAGTGCCCGCGGGAACAGAACGTTATTCTCCAGACTGATGTGCTCCATCAGGTCGTCGATCGTTTCGTTAATGCCGTTGTACATCGCTTTCCACGTTGTGCACGCTTCTGGCGGCGGCGTGACGTTGTGGGTGGTATGTTTGATCACCTCCAGCAGTTCGCCCGCGTCATCATGCTCGCTTTCCATCACGCTGATGGGCCCCATCGCCTGGCTTCCCATTCCCTGTTTAATCATCGGGAAGAGGATCTGCTCTTCCTTCATCATATGGCTGGAAAGCTCTTCGTGCAGCAGGGTCAGGTATTTCGCCAGACCGCGCGGTACGGACGGTTTGTCGGCATGGACGCGCTCCACTTTGGTCGCCTGCAGGATCAGCTCCGGCAGCTGTTCACGGTGACGGTCATGGTAACGCACGATGATATGGTCGATGATTTCCGCGAGCGGAGCGGTTCGCCAGTCTTTGTCGATGGGCTGTGCGGCCAGCTGCGTCAGCTCGGCTTCAATCACCTCAACGTTCAGCTCTTTGCGTAACGCCGCACGCGCCAGGGTTTGCTTACCGCCGCAGCAGTAGTCCATATCGTATTTACGGAATAGCGCAGAAGCGCGAGGAATGGAGAGCGCCAGCTCGCCGAGGGGTTGGTCGCGAAAGGCCATAGCAGTTACCTCATTCTCAATAATATAAGATGCATATTAAATGCATCTTTAAGGTGGCGCTATAACCCTTTAGAGGGACGGGTAAAAATGAGATGCAGATCACAAAAAAACATTCGATTTAACTCTCTGAATGGGCTCAGGAAAGTGGTTTCGAAACTTTTTAAAAGTGGAGAAACAGTAAACAACCCGCTGTGCCTGCCGATATATCCACGTCAGACAAACCTGCATATAACAAAGGCAACGCATGTTTAAACGTATAAAAGTCATTACCCTTCTGATTTCGGTGCTGCTTGTGCTCGGCATCATGCAAGTGATTTCCGCCGGTATCTTTATCAACGCCCTGAACAACGATAAAGACAACTTCACCGTGGCGCAGCTCTCCAGCAAGAACGTGGCGGAATTTACCGATGCGTGGATCAGTCTGAACCAGGCGCGCGTCACCCTGAACCGCGGGATGCTGCGCCTGCAAAGCAGCATGGCCTCGCAAATTAACGGCGGTCAGTTGAATGAGCTGGTGACCACGGCGAAAAATCTGCTGACTGAAGCGCAGGTTCATTACGATAAATACTATGCCTTGCCGAATACGCCAGGCCTGGATGAGAGCCTGACTAACCAACTCGAAGAGCAGTACCGCATTTACTCTGCAACGCTGACGCAAATGAACGTTCTGCTGAGCCAGGGCAATCTGGAAGATATGTTCAAGCAGAATGCCGAACAAAAACAGAACGCGATGCAGACGGTTTATCGTGAATGGCGTGAAGCGCAGGCTGCGCTCACGGATAAAGGCATTCAGGATAACGAAAGTGATTACAAGCGCATCCTGTGGATCCTCTCTGCGGTCATGTTGCTGGTGATTGTGGTGATTATCTCCAGCTGGATTGCGATGCGCCGCGTGCTGCTGCTGCCGCTGGAAGAGGTGATTAACCATATTCGCGCCATTGCGGCAGGCGATCTCACCCAGCCGATTCAGGCCGACGGTAAAAATGAAATGGCTATCCTGGCGCGCAACGTGCAGGAGATGCAAACTTCGCTGGCGAACACCGTGGGCGTAGTGCGTGAAGGTGCAGATACCATTTACACCGGTGCAGGCGAAATCTCTGCAGGCAGTAACGATCTCTCTTCCCGCACCGAGCAGCAGGCCGCGTCTCTGGAAGAGACGGCAGCCAGCATGGAGCAGCTGACGGCAACGGTGAAGCAGAATGCCGATAACGCGCGTCAGGCTTCCCGTCTGGCGCTGGATGCCTCCTCAACGGCGAAGAAGGGCGGCAACGTGGTGGAAGGCGTCGTGCGGACGATGGACGAAATCGCCACCAGTTCCAGCAAGATCGCGCAAATCACTAACGTGATCGACGGCATTGCTTTCCAGACGAATATCCTGGCGCTGAACGCGGCGGTGGAAGCAGCCCGTGCAGGCGAGCAGGGCCGTGGTTTTGCGGTGGTGGCAGGGGAAGTGCGTACCCTTGCCCAGCGCAGTGCCCAGGCGGCGAAAGAGATCAAAGCGCTGATCGACGACTCCGGCGAACGCGTGAACGCGGGCTCGCAGCTGGTTAACGAAGCCGGGGCCACGATGGCCGAGATCGTCAATGCGGTCACCCGCGTTACCGACATCATGGGCGAAATAGCCTCGGCCTCTGACGAGCAGAGCCGTGGTATCGACCAGGTGGGCCAGGCGGTAGCCGAGATGGACCGCGTGACCCAGCAGAACGCCTCGCTGGTGGAGGAGTCTGCGGCCGCAGCGGCAGCGCTGGAAGATCAGGCTGCACGTCTGAACGAAGCGGTGGCGGTATTTAAAATCACCCGCAATCAGGCGGTTAAAGCGGTGCCGGTGAAAACCTATGTGCCAAAAGCGCAGCCTGTCGCGGCGGCGTCTGAAGGGAACTGGGAAACGTTTTAAGGTCTTGCCCGGTGGCGGCTACGCCTTACCGGGCCTACGGTTTTGTAGGCCCTGCAAGCGCAGCGCCGCCGGGCAATACTCACATCTCCGATGCCGGAACAACCCTCGGTTTTTCCGGCTTCGCTCTCACCGCCATCACCACGCCCACGACCAACAGCACGATCCCGCAGGCCGTGAACAACGGCGGCACGCTCTGGCGCATCAGGAAGGTATACAGCAGCCCGGCCAGGGTTTCGAAGACAATCAGCGGCCCTAAGATCACCGTCGGCAGCTTCTGGCTGGCAATGTTCCAGCACAGCGCGCCCACCCATGAACACAGCACCGCAATCGCCACCATCAGGCCGATAAACACCCACGGTCTTGGCCCGAAGGGCTGGGCGAAGTCCGGCTGCTGATGGCCCAGCCAGAGGCATGCGCCGAGATACCCCACGACGGATACGGGCAACGTGACCAGCGCCTGCGCCGTCGCCCACATCATTGGGTGTTTGTCCGGATTCTCTCGCAGCCAGCGCGCGTTGCGCAGGGCATACCAGGCCCAGCACGCCACGGAAATGAACGCCAGCAGAATGCCAGAGCCGTATCGCCACAGGTCAACATCCCCCTGCCCATGATGCAGCTCGGCAATATTGACGCATATCAGCCCCAGGGCAGTGCAGACCAGCGCCGGGGCCATTTTTGACCACGCCAGTTTGCCATCGCGGTGGCTGTAGAGCAGGTTAGCAAAAACGGGGATGACGACCGGCAGCGTGCCGATAATCATGGTCGATACCGGCGCACCGGTACGCTGAATGGCACTCGCGAGGCAAACGTAATAGATAAGATTGCCCATCATGGTCAGCGCCAGCGCGGTGCCCCAGTCCTGACGGCTGAGCTGACGCAAGCGCGCGCGCCCCAGCCACGCCAGGGGCAGGGCAATCAGCCCCAGCGCCAGATAACGTCCGGTCGACTGCAATATCGCCGGGTACTCCGGCACGATCAGCGGGCCGACAAAAATCAGCCCCCACATCATCCCGGCCAGCAGGGCATACAACACTCCACTAATCATTTTTCCATCCACAGGTATTTACTTTGTTCTCAGTGTAGGACGGGCAAATGCGTGCGTATTGTATGAGGTTGCGCATTAGCGCCGGGTGACCTGCTTCTGGTAGCGCACGGGGGTAATGCCGTAGCGGTGGGTAAACGCGCGGGTCAGATGCGACTGATCGGTCAGTCCGGTTGCGGCGGCGACCTCTGCGGCGGGCATGCCGTGGGTGAGGAACGCTTTGGCGCGCCAGAGGCGAATGGCCATCAGCATCTGATGCGGCGTTACGTGAAAATGGGCTTTGAACTGGCGCTGGAAATGATACGGGCTGAGTGAAACGACGCCGGCCAGCTCGTCAAGCGTAAGGGCGCGCATATAGTTGTCGTGCAGGTACTCGCGTACCCGTTCGAAGCGGTGCGCGCCTTCCTGAACCCGCGGCGCGTGGTGGGCAAACGGCTGGAAGGTTTCAATCAGATCCAGCAGTAATCCTTTTTGCGCAAGCGGATCGTCCGTGTGCCACAAGCCGTAAATAAGCCTGCCGATTTGCTGTGAGCGCAAAGGGTCATGACGGGTCACGTCGCTGAACCACCAGTGCCGCAGACCGGTCACCTCTTCCAGCAGATCGGGTTCGATATAGACCATCCGGTAGCGCCAGCCGCCCTCGGTGGCGGATTCGCCGGTGTGGATCTCGTCCGGGTTCATGGTAACGACGGATTTTTCCGCCGCGAGATGCTGGCTACCGCGATAGCGAAAGCGTTCGGCACCGGTTTCAATCGTGCCGATCCCGAAGGCTTCATGGGTGTGAGGCTCAAAGGCGTAGTCAGAAATGTGCGCGTGGTACAGCTCCAGGCCCGGCAGCTGCGCCAGATGGCGAAAGCGCGCGCTGTCTCTTTCATCATTAAACTGTTCCGGTACGCCTTGCACGGTAAGCCTCCTCGTGGGTCATCTTTTCATTATCAAAGATGACCAGAGGGGATGCCACAAAAAATAACCATCCCGTAACAATTACAGGATGGCTTTGATGCTCTGCGCCAGCGGCGTGGTGGCGCGTCCGATCAGTTTACTCAGCGTATGGCTGTCGTCAAAGAGCCCGCCTTTGGAGGCCCCGACATCGGAGTCCGCCAGCATATCGGCCAGACCGGCAGGCAAGCCGACGCTCTTCAGCGCGGCGGCAAAATCCGCTTCACTGAGATTCTGGTAGGTGACCGGTTTCCCGCTCTGTTTGCTGAGTTCAGCCGCCAGTTCGCTCAGCGTCCAGCCGTGGTCGCCCGCCAGTTCATACACCTTGCCCGCGTGGCCCTCTTCAGCGATCACTTTGGCTGCCGCCGCGGCATAGTCTGCGCGGGTGGCAGAGGCAATTTTGCCTTCGCCTGCCGCACCAATAAACACGCCGTGTTCCAGCGCAGGCGGCGCGCTCGCCAGATAGTTTTCGGTATACCAGCCGTTGCGCAGCAGGGCATAAGGAATGCCGGACGCCGCCAGCGCTTTTTCAGTGGCAACGTGTTCCACGTGAAGACCGAGCGGTGATTTGTCCGCGTGCAGCAGGCTGGTGTAGGCGATAAATTTCACCCCTGCCGTTTTGGCGGCGTTAATGACGTTCTGGTGCTGGGTCGCGCGCTGGCCGACTTCGCTGGACGAGATCAACAGCAGCTTATCCACGCCGCTCAGCGCGGCGGTGAAGGCGGCTTCATCCGTGTAGTCCGCCTGACGCACCACAATTCCCTGCTGGCTTAAGGCTTGCGCTTTCGCCGGGTTACGTACGATAGCCACAATCTGGTTAGCCGGTACGGTTTTCAACAGCTGTTCAATAACGAGATGGCCAAGCTGGCCGGTGGCGCCGGTAATCGCGATCATGATGAATCTCCTTCGTGTTTGTCTGGTGTTGTGGCACACTAGCACCATAGCTAACTTTTAGTAAGTACGTACAAAAAGGTAAGTATGAAAACAACGATACCGACGCTCAGCGAGCAAATGCGCGATGGCAATCTTTTCGCGGAACAATGCCCTTCACGAGAGGTGCTCAAACACGTGACCAGCCGCTGGGGGGTACTGATTCTGCTGGCGCTGCGCCAGGGAACGCATCGCTTTAGCGATCTGCGCCGTAAAATGGGCGGGGTGAGCGAAAAGATGCTGTCCCAGTCGCTTCAGGCGCTGGAACAGGACGGGTTTGTCGATCGCGTATCGTATCCGGTCGTGCCGCCGCACGTAGAGTATAGCCTGACGCCGATGGGTATTGAGGTCAGCGAGAAAGTCGCCGCGCTGGCGGACTGGATTGAGGTAAATACGCCGAAGGTGATGGCGAACAGGGACGATCGCGCGGCGTAAAAGCCGGGTATGTGCGGCCTGATGCCCTCACCCTGGCCCTCTCCCACAGGGAGAGGGAACAAACACCAAAAACGGCAACGTGCGTTGCCGTTTTGCTTTTACTTGCTCAAATCCACCTGATAAATCGCGAACCCAATATCATCCGTCGCGACCTGCTTCATCGGATACTGCGCCTTCTCCTTGATAAACGTGGCTGCTTTGTCGGACGGTGACGTTTCAAAGCGGATATCCAGCGGCGTATCGCTGTGGATCGGCGCGAGACGCCAGTTGTTATCCACTGCCGGATGAATTTCTCCCGCTTTTTTCGACTCCGCGCTGATCCACGCCGCCAGCACCGAGCGGTTCTCGTCCGGCGAGGCAAAGGCGATGTGGCTATCTCCCGTACCGGCAAACTTACCGCCGTAGGCACGGTAGTTATTGGTCACCACCAGGAAGGTGGCATTCGGGTCGATCGCCTTGCCGTTGAAGGTCAGGTTTTTAATGCGCTCCGCCTGCGGGTTGATCGCCTGACACTCACCGTCATATTTCGCCGGCTGGGTGACGTCAATCTGGTAGTTCACGCCGTCGATCACGTCGAAGTTGTAGGTACGGAAGCCGTCCCAGTTAATCAGCGACTGCGGCTTGCTGCTGCGCGGGTCAATCTGGTTAAACTGTCCGGCAGAACACTCCAGCCACTCCTTTACCTCTTTCCCGGTGGCTTTAACCACTACCAGCGTATTCGGATAGAGATAGAGATCGGCGGCATTACGGAAGGTGAGCTGGCCCTTTTCGACCTCAACATAGCTTGCCGGGTCATTCTTACGTCCGCCCACTTTGAATGGCGCTGCGGCGGACAGGACCGGCAGCTTCGCCAGATCCGGATCGCCCTGCACAAA
This sequence comes from Enterobacter cloacae complex sp. Mu1197, assembly GCF_040059225.1. Taxonomy (NCBI): domain Bacteria; kingdom Pseudomonadati; phylum Pseudomonadota; class Gammaproteobacteria; order Enterobacterales; family Enterobacteriaceae; genus Enterobacter; species Enterobacter cloacae complex sp. Mu1197. The sequence continues at coordinate 472,936 of NZ_CP157375.1, forward strand.
GTGTTCGGCATAGGCTTTCTGCGCCATGTTGACGACCTGGACGGTCGGATCGTCCTGCACCAGCGCCAGGAAGCTGTACATGTTGTCGGCGGATTTACCGATCGGCTTGCTGACGAATTCGCGCGTGGCGTCGTGATCGTGCTTCAGCACGTCGACCAGTTTTTTATCTTCCGCCGCCAGTGATTTCTTCGCTGCCGCGTCGTAGATCGGACGCGCTTCGGCTTTTGACTGCGTCACCTTCCAGCGGTCGCCGTCGTTATTCAGCACCAGATCCACCACGCCAAGATGGTCACCCCACATGCCCGGCATCACCGACGGCACGCCGTTGAGCGTGCCTTTCCCGATATCCGCCCCTTTGATGCTGGCGAAGTCTTTGCCCGGGAAGACCGCGTGGGCGTGGCCGAACAGGATCGCATCGACGCCCGGAACCTCACTCAGGTAGTAAACGGAGTTTTCTGCCATGGCCTGGTACGGGTCAGCGGAGAGACCCGAGTGGGCGACAACGACCACCAGATCGGCGCCTTTCTCACGCATTTCCGGCACGTATTTGCGCGCGGTTTCGGTGATGTCGTTAACGGTCACCTTACCGTCGAGGTTGGTCTTATCCCATGTCATGATCTGCGGTGGGACAAAACCGATATAGCCGATTTTTAGCGTCTGTTTTTTCCCGTCCCGATCGACAACCTCGGTCTCTTTAATCAGGTAAGGGGTAAAGAGCGGCTTTTGGGTCTTAACGTCGATGATATTGGCGTTAACGTACGGGAATCTTGCACCTGCCAGGGCATCGTGCAGGTATGTCAGACCGTAGTTGAATTCATGGTTGCCAAGGTTACCGACGGTATAGTCCAGGGTGTTCATCGCTTTATAAACAGGATGGATCTCGCCTTTTTTCAGCCCCTTGGTCGCCATGTAATCCCCGAGCGGACTGCCCTGAATGAGATCGCCGTTATCGACCAGCACGCTATTTTTCACTTCGCCACGTGCGGCATTGATCAAACTTGCCGTGCGTACCAGTCCGAATTTTTCCGTCGGGGTATCTTTGTAGTAATCGAAGTCCATCATGTTGCTGTGCAGATCGGTCGTTTCCAGAATACGTAAATCGACCGTCGCTGCCTGCACGCTCGCCGCAATCAGCGTCGCCAGGAGCGTTGCGCTAAACTTAATCATCAGAAGAGTCCTTTTTTCGATCCAGGCCACAAAAGAGTATGTATCTATAACGCGTTGCTTACATAAATGTGAATCCTGACAGAAAAAAGCAACCTGAAACCGGAATTGCTTCACAGATAGCGGAATTGTTCACATTACGATATAACTAAAACAAAGAGTTAACCTCACTGCGTTAACAAAGAGGTGGAAAATGCTAGATAAAATTTGTCAGCTCGCACGGGATGCGGGGGATGCCATCATGCAGGTGTATGACGGTATTAAACCTATGGAGGTCGTCAGCAAAGCGGACGACTCTCCGGTCACGGCGGCAGATATCGCGGCGCATAAGGTGATCCTGAAAGGGTTACAGGCCTTAACGCCGGACATCCCCGTCCTGTCAGAAGAAGCGCCGCAAAGCTGGGACGAACGCCAGCACTGGCAGCGTTACTGGCTGGTGGACCCCCTGGACGGGACAAAAGAGTTCATCAAGCGCAACGGTGAATTCACCGTCAATATCGCCCTGATTGAGAAGGGTAAAGCGGTGCTGGGCGTGGTCTACGCGCCGGTCATGAAGGTGATGTACAGTGCTGCAGAAGGGAAGGCGTGGAAAGAAGAGTGCGGCGTGCGCAAGCAGATCCAGGTGCGCGATGCGCGCCCGCCGCTGGTGGTGATTAGCCGCTCGCACAGCGACAGCGAGTTGCAGGAGTACCTGCAGCAGTTGGGTGAACACCAGACCACCTCGATTGGCTCATCGCTGAAATTCTGCCTGGTGGCGGAAGGACAGGCTCAGCTCTATCCCCGATTTGGGCCGACGAACGTCTGGGATACTGCCGCCGGGCATGCCGTTGCTGCGGCCGCCGGGGCGCATGTTCATGACTGGCAGGGCAAGCCGCTGGACTACACCCCGCGCGAATCCTTCCTCAACCCCGGCTTCCGCGTCTCTATTTATTGAGCCAGCAGCTTATGCAGCAGGTCGACAACCTGCTGCACCTCTTCCTGGGTCAGCGCCCCGTCTTTTACCCACTGTACGCGACCTTCTTTATCCAGCACGATAATCGCGGAGCTCTCTTCCTCCAGCTGCCAGGCCTTACGGGTGACGCCGTTGCTGTCGACGATAAACTGCGACCACGGATAGAGCTTTTTATTGCTCTCAAGGCTTGAGCGCACAAACATCCCGGAACCCGGAATAGCGTCATCGGTATTCACGATCGTGGTGGTCTGGTAGCGGTCGTGCGGGAATTTTGCGGCCTTGATCGCTTCCACCAGGCTGGCATTTTTCTCTTTTGCAGATGTACGACCGGCAATATGTTGTACAACTCTCACTTTGCCCGCGAGCTGCGCGCTATTCCAGGCTTTGTAGCTAAACTTATCATTGTCGAGAATCAATTCTCCCCGGTCAGCAATGCCCACTGGGGGTACACGTTGTCCTTTTTCAATGTTGTGAGCACTCGCCCACAGGGGCAGCAGTAGGCAGGCTGCTGCAAGGATATTACGTAGGGTCATGGCGTTTCCTTATTGTTTGCAGGTGATCCGACCACTTGGTCATACGCTTTTAATGATAAGTGCGATCAATGTGGTTTTCCCGCAATCCCGATGCCAGTTTGCGGGTGAACGCACATATCCATGAAAAAACGACGGCTTATACTGCGCTCAGTCACGCTTTGCAAAGATTATTCTGAATAATTGTAATCAAACGGTAAATAAACTTATGCACACTGGGTAACACCGTAGTTCTGGTCTATAGTCATTGGGCATTAAAATTTGCGCTCAGGACAGTCGGGCCGATTGTGGCACCGCAAGAGCGTATGATTCGCAGGAGATACAAGAATGAAAATTTTCCAACGCTACAACCCGCTTCAGGTGGCGAAGTACGTGAAGATCCTGTTCCGTGGACGGTTGTACATCAAGGATGTTGGCGCTTTTGAGTTTGATAAGGGCAAAATCCTTGTCCCAAAAGTGAAGGACAAACAGCACCTGTCTGTGATGTCCGAAGTCAACCGTCAGGTTATGCGTCTGCAAACTGAGATGGCTTAACCAACGTGCTATGCAGTAGTAGTAGATAAAAAGACGGCTCCCGATGGGAGCCGTTGATGTTTGTGGGGGCAGGAACGTTACGCCGACACCTTCTCTTCCGCATCCGGCAGCTTCGGCACCAGTACGGTCGGTTTGTTGTCGATACGCGTCACCAGCAGCTGGTCGATGCGGTAGTTATCAATATCCACCACCTCAAACTTGTAGCCGGAGAACTTCACCGAGTCGGTGCGTTTCGGGATTTTACGCAGCATAAACATCATAAAGCCGCCGATGGTCTCGTAGTTTCCTGACTGCGGGAACTCGTCGATATCCAGCACGCGCATCACGTCTTCAATCGGCGTGCCGCCATCAATCAGCCATGAATTATCGTCACGCTGAACAATCTGCTCTTCCAGCCCCTGGCCTACCAGGTCGCCCATCAGCGTGGTCATGACGTCGTTGAGGGTGATAATACCCACCACCAGCGCGTATTCGTTCATGATTACCGCGAAGTCTTCCCCGGCGGTTTTGAAACTTTCCAGCGCTTCTGAGAGCGTCAGGGTGTCCGGCACAATCAGGGTATTGCGGATCTGCACGCCGCTGTTCAGCGCCAGGCTCTGGTTCGCCAGCACGCGGTTCAGCAGGTCTTTGGAGTCGACGTAACCGATGATGTGGTCGATATCTTCATTACAGACCAGGAACTTGGAGTGCGGATGCTGCGCCACTTTGTTCTTCAGGCTCTGCTCATCTTCATGTAAATCGAACCAGATAATGCTTTCACGGCCCGTCATGGAAGAGGGCACGGTACGGGATTCCAGTTCGAATACGTTCTCAATCAGCTCATGTTCCTGCTTGCGCAGCACCCCGGCCAGTGCGCCGGCTTCCACGACCGCATAAATGTCGTCAGAGGTGATGTCGTCTTTACGCACCATCGGTAGCTTAAAGATGCGGAAAATGACGTTTGCCAGGCCGTTGAAGAACCACACCAGCGGGCGGAACACGAACAGGCAGAAGCGCATCGGGTTGATGATACGCAAAGCCACAGCTTCTGGCGCAATCATACCGATGCGTTTCGGGGTCAGGTCGGCGAAGAGGATGAACAGCCCGGTCACCAGCGAGAAGGAGAGGATAAAGCTCAGCTGTTCGGCCAGTTCTGCGGACATGTACTGCGCAAAGAGGCTATAAAACGCCGGGGAAAACGCCGCATCACCCACGATACCGCCGAGAATGGCTACCGCGTTCAGACCAATTTGCACCACGGTAAAGAACGTACCGGGGTTTTCCTGCATTTTGAGAATGCGTGAGGCGTTGATGTTGCCTTCGTCGGCAAGCAGCTTCAGTTTGATTTTACGGGACGCGGCCAGCGAGATCTCAGATATCGAGAAAAATGCACTGACGGCAATCAGACAAAGTATTACTAAAATACTGTTTAACATAGTTTATCCGGCTTCTCGCCAGATCCTCAGAAGGGGAGTTGATACCATTTGTGTGAAAACACATTGAACACCAGCTCGTAGCGTTGAGCCGATTATTTCAGCGGGTAGTATAGCGTAAAGAGATGTAAATCTGCCAGAGGTCACATTTTTGGCATAAAACAGACCGGACAGCGGGCGCTGTCCGGTACATCACGTTATTTCACGGTAGACAGGCGGACATCGCCCACCGCCCGACGGGTGGCATCGCCTCCCCATACCTGATCGTATTCATAGCCCGTGAGCTGTTTGATCACCACGCGGGTGCTGGCATCGCAGTCGCGGTAATCGCCACCCAGCTTACGGCGCGCAATCTCCTTGAGGAGCAGCTTGTGCGTCTCACGGGTGAGCTTGAACCTGTAGGTGGCGAAGAAGCTTACCGCCAGCAGGGCTGCCGTTGCGAAGATCATCAGGCCGATAATCGCCCCCAGCGCGCTTTCAGGCTGCGCGCCGCTGCCCTTCACGAAGCCGGATTCCTGCAGCACCAGGCCAATAATCATGATGGCAATCGCCACGGTGCTCTTGCGGGTCAGGACCATCACCCCGGCAAAAATCCCTTCGCGGCGCTGCTGGGTCACCATCTCGTCAATATCCGGAATGAAGCTGTAGATATTCCACGGAATATAGTAGAGGCCAGAGCGGGCGGCACCGAGCAGAATAAAGACCGCGGAGAACAGCAGCGTCGGTACCTGCGTTTTGGTGAGGTAGACCGTAAACAGGAAGGCCAGCACCAGGAAGATACAGCCGTAGGAGAGCCGCAGGGCGGCAGACGGCGTGACGTTCAGCCGGTTCAGCAACAGCATAAACCCATAGGTGCCGGGGACCGAGGCGAAGGCCGCAATGCTCAGCCAGCCGGATACCGCAGCCGCATCCTGGCTCAGACAGTACACGACATAATAGGTAAAGACCGAACCGAACACGTCCATCGCCGTGAACGAAAAGATATAAATAATAATATGCAGGCGGAACGCGCGGATACGGAAGGAGGAAAAGAGATCCAGCACCAGATATTTCAGGTGATTCAGTAGCCCGCCGCTGCGCTGGTTATCTACTTTAAAACTGGATTCCTGCTGCACATCCTTCGCTTCCCAGGTGGTGTACCAGGTAATAAATACCGCAAGGCAGAACACGCAGGAAAATATCAGCCCGGTGAGGGTATAGGTAAACGGATTATCTTTCCCCGTGAACTGCATAATCACCCCGGGGACGGATACCGCAAGAAAACCGCCCAGCTGGGAGCAGATCATCCGCACGCCGGACAGACGGCTACGCTCTTCATACCGGTTCGTCATCTCAGCCGCCAGGGTCTCCCAGGGAACCAGCACCATCGCCGACAGCAGCTCAATAGAGAGGTAGGTGCCTAGGTAGTACCAGTAACCCATGTCCGTCAGCCATAACAGGGCATACAAAAACATGAGCGGTGAACTGAGTAATAAAAAGAAGCGGCGACGGCCAAATTTACGCCCGAGCCAGGTATCCCCGAAGTTATCGGTGATATAACCCATTATCGGGCTTAATAGCGCATCAATCACGCGGGCAATGGCGAATATTGATCCCGCTTCAATGACTGAGAGTCCGCAATAGGTGGTGTAAAAAAATAACAGCCAGGTGCCGATAATGGCGAAAGCGCCTCCGCCAAAAAGATCGGTTACGCCGTAGCCGAGCGCTACGCCATAACCCACTCTACGTTCAGTTGGTTTGACCATAATAATATCCAGTGTAGGGTAATGATTAACCCGTTTTTCGGGTCGTTTTTTTATTGAGTGCTGGAATACAAATTACGTTCTAGTTATTGATATCTATCCATTGTCTTAATTGAGATGAGCGGTAAATAGCCTCCACAAGCGTGAGTGAATGTCCGGCTTCACGGATGTTGGTGTAATCCGTGTGCCCCGGGTGGGTGATGGCGTGATAAAACCGGCGGATCGCCTGTTCGTGCCCCAGCCCCCAGTAGCTTTTGACCGAGCCGTCGGGAGAGTCATCGCTGGCCAGCCTGAGGCGCTCGCCGCGGGTGATGCACCAGAGCACGTTGTTATTCAGCAGCAGCGAGCCCTGTTCGCAGTGGATCTCCATCAGAAGTGGGGAATCGGTGGTATTGCAGTTGCTGGCGTAAAACAGGCCGCGCGCGCCGTTGGCAAAGTGCAGCGTGGCCATTGCGCTGTCTTCCCCTTCGGTCACGTCCGCCAGCTCGCCGCTGTCCACCACGCCTTTCACGCGCGTTACGCCACCGGCAAACCACTGCATCAGGTCGAGGGTATGAATGGCCTGGTTGATCAGCAGGCTGCCACCTTCCGTTGCCAGCCGCCCGCGCCACGGGCTTTCGGTGTAGTACGCGCCCGAGCGTGACCACGTCAGCACGGCCTTAATGCTGAGCATTTTTCCCAGCCCGCCGTCCTCCAGCATCTGGCGAATGCGCAGGCTGGTGGGGTTGAGGCGGTTCTGGTAGCACACGCCGAGCAGACCCGACGCCTGTTCGGCGGCGCGGGTGATATCTACGAGTTCGCTGCTGTTCATGCCCACCGGTTTTTCGCAGAAAACATGTTTCCCGGCGGCGAGCGCCGCCAGGATCATGCTTTTATGCTCGAAATGCGGCGTGCAGATGTGGACCACGTCGATGGCATCATCCAGCAGCATTTCCCGGTAATCCTGATAGAAGCGGCACTGATAGCGCATTGCCAGCTCCAGCCCTTTGACGCTGTCGATGTCGACCAGCGCGCGTAGCGCGACGTTGGGGAGCAGGCGCAACGCATTCACATGGCAGCCGTGAATCGCTCCGGCACCGATAACTGCCGTGTTCAGGATCGTCATTGTCGCCTCCCGTTATTCCGTCGCGTTGGCCAGCATCTGGGCCTTCACGCAGAGCTCGGCCGCTTTGAAGGCGTGGGCCTGCGTCATGGCGTTTTCGGTACGATGCAGACAGTCGAGGATCAGTTCGCCAAAGAACGGGAACCCGACCTGTCCGGCGACCGGATAGCGGAATTCCCCCTCTTTATTGACGAGATAAACCACGTCCTGCTCGCCGCGGGTGAGATCGACATATTTGCGGATCTCGATATACCCGTCGGTGCCGAGCAGCGTCAGACGTCCATCGCCCCAGGTTGAGAGTCCGTCGGGGGTGAACCAGTCGCAGCGGAAATAACCGCTGGCGCCGTTTTCGCCCCTGATTGTTGCGTCACCGAAATCTTCAAATGCCGGATGCTGTGGATGGTTGAAATTGCGTGCCTGACTGGCGACCACGGTGGCGTTACGGTTGCCCGTGTAAAACAGAAATTGCTCAATCTGGTGGCTGCCGATGTCGCACAGAATGCCGCCGAAGTAGCGACGATCGTAGAACCAGTCCGGGCGGCCGGTCCCTTCCCGGTGCGGGCCTGTCCCCAGGGTTTGGACGACGCGGCCAATGGCCCCCTGCTGCACCAGCTGTCCGGCAAACACCGCGCTCTCCACGTGGAGACGTTCGCTGTAGTACACGGCGTATTTCCGGCCGGTTTTCTCAACCATCGCTTTGGCATCCGCCAGCTGTTCAAGGGTGGTGAGCGGGGCTTTATCCGTGAAGTAGTCCTTGCCGGTCGCCATCGCTTTTAGCCCCAGCGCGCAGCGCTCTGACGGGATGGCCGCACCGGCCACCAGGCGCACTTCGTCGTCGTTGAGTATCACCTCCAGCGACTCCGCCACGTTGACCTGCGGGTATTGCTGGATAAATTTATCCACTTTTGCCGGATCGGGGTCGTACACCCACTTCAGCGTGGCCCCGGCTTCAATCAGGCCGTTACTCATGCCGTAGATATGGCCGTGGTCGAGCGCGGCAGCGGCAAAAACAAACTCCCCCTCGCGGACAACCGGCTGAGGTTTACCCACCGGCGCGTAGTTCATTCCGTCATTTTTGTTCATGGTGTCACTCCTTAATCCAGGTCTTTGCCAAGGGGAATCGCACCCACTTCGCTGAAGTTGGCGACGCTTGCGGATTTTTCATAAAAACGGGGAGCGAGAGCGCTCGTCCCGCCGGTACGGTAAAACGGGTCGTCGCGCTGAATCGGCAGCGAGACCACGGTGCGGGTAATGGCGGATTTATAGATCGCGGCGATCAGTTCCAGCGAGCGTTTGCCCTGTAACCCATCCACTAACGGTGCCGTGCCGTGCTCGATGGCAGAAAGCAGGTCATTAATCTGCCCGGCGTGCAGCGTCCACTCGAGCTTCGGCGTCTGCTTAAACACCGCGTCGAGCTGCGCTTCGCGCTGCTGGTCGTGGGTTTCCTGCGGGAAGCCGTTATCGGCGCTGACGCTGGCAAAGGCCTGCCACGGCGCGGAGATGCGCGCCTTCTCACCCTGAATGATGATTTTCTGATCTTCCCCGTGGTGCACGACCGAGGCGGTAAGCTGGGTGAGCGCACCGCTGGGGTATTTGAAGATCGCGGCGCTAAGGTCTTCGACTTCAGCGTTGTCGTGCGCCACGTTGGTCATCATCGCCACCACCTCGGACGGAAAGCCCAGCATCCACTGAATGGCGTCGATGTGGTGAACCGCGTGGTTAAGGGTGCAGCCGCCGCCCTCTTTTTCCCATGTGCCGCGCCACCACAGGTCGTAATAGCAGTGTCCGCGCCACCAGAAGGAGTCCACCTGCGCGTGGCAAACCTTGCCCGCAAGCTCCGAATCCAGCGCTGCTTTTAAGCGCCAGAAGGCATCGGTAAAGCGGTTTTGGGCAATGATGGAGAGCGTTTTGCCGCTGGCCTTTTGTGCGGCGATCATCGCGTCGCACTCCTCCAGCGAGGCGGCCATCGGTTTTTCGCACAGCACGTGGCAGCCCGCGTTCAGGGCATCAATGCTGATCTCTGCGTGGACGTAGGGTGGCGTGCAGACGTCGACGATATCGATATCCGATTCTGACGCCAGCATCTGCTGGTGGCTGTCATACACGTGGGCGTCCGTCAGGCCGTAGCGCGCTTTTTTCTCGTGGGCTTTTTCCGGATAAATATCGACCAGCGCGACGATCCGGCAGCGTTGGCCAAACTGCAAATAGCCCTGAATATGGTTGTGGGAGATATTCCCTGTTCCCACAATAGCAACATTTAACATTGATTCTTCTCCGGAGTTACCAGGTGCCTGAGGCGTCCAGCGTGACGCTGGCTGTCTCTTTAGCCACTGAGGTGCTGATGCGTTGTTGAAGCAGGCGCAGATACTGTTTTTCGTTGAGCGGGAACTCGACCCAGTCGTCCGTCCAGGTGGAGAGGTGCATGGCGTTGGAGAGCGTCAACCCGTGGATCCCTTCCAGACCCGGCGCAATGAGCGGCTCGCCGCGCAGGATGGCGGCACAGAAGTTGGCGGTAATGACGTGGTGTTCGCTGCATTCCGGGGCCACGGGAAGCGTGACCTCCCAGCATTCAGGCTCGCCAAAACCGTTCTGCCAGCGGGCGTTGAAGGCGGTTTCAGATTCCCGCAGCCGCCAGTAGCGTAGCTTGCCCTCTTCGACGACCACCTTGCCGCGATCGCCGACGATTTCCAGCCGGTTGGTTCCCGGCGTTTCCGCCACGGTGGTGATGAACACGCCCGTCGCGCCGTTGGCATATTCGGCATAGGCGGTGACGTCGTCTTCCACTTCGATATCGCGATGCTTGCCGAACTGGCAGAACGCGCGCAGGCGGACCGGCATACCGACCAGCCACTGCCAGAGATCGAGCTGGTGCGGGTCCTGGTTGAGCAGCACGCCGCCGCCTTCTCCTTTCCAGGTGGCGCGCCAGCCGCCGGAGTTGTAATAGCTCTGCGAGCGATACCAGTTGGTGATGATCCAGTTGGAGCGGCGGATCTCACCCAGTTCGCCGCTGTCGATCAGATCTTTCACCTTCTGGTAGAGCGGGTTCGGGCGCTGGTTGTACATGATGCCGAACACCACATCGCACGCCTGGGCGCAGGCGTTCATCTCCTGTACCTGGGCGGTATACACGCCCGCCGGTTTTTCACACAGGGTGTGGATGCCGTTGCGCATCGCCAGCATCGACAGGCGCGGATGCTCGTAATGCGGCGTAGCGACAATCACCGCGTCGATAAGCCCGCTCTGGAGCATCTCCTGCGCGTCGCTGAACACGGGGAGGGTGCCGACCAGCTGGCGAATGGCCGGATGCTTTTCCGGCGCATTATCACAAACTGCGGCAAGGCAGGCGTCGCTGACCGTACCCGCCAGTAAATAACGCGCGTGGACCGTACCGATATTACCTATTCCAATAATGCCAAAACGTACCTTCTCCATGTCACACCTTAATTTCAGTTGAAATGAGTGATGACCGGAAAATAGGAAAGGGGAGCGGTAGCGACAATGTGTTTTTGTGAGAATACTCGCAAGGTGATTAAGTAATCTCCAGGCGTTTTGAAATTTGGTTTTAAAATCAAAGGACTGTTTCTGCAAATATTTGCAAAAACTGAATGAGAGCGAGGTCACACTATGCCGGGCAAGTTAAAAATGGAGGAAATTGCGGCCCTGACGGGCTATTCCGTCAGCACGGTTTCGCGGGTATTAAGCGGCAAGTCTTACACCAGCGATAAAGCCAGGGAAGCGATCGTTTGCACCGCGCGGGAGCTCGGTGTGCTGGAGTCTATGGCGAGCGGAAGACTGCTCATTAACGGTATCGCTGTTTTTGCACCGGAAAGAACCTTTCAGGGACGCGGGGATATTTTTTATCTGGAAGTGACGAAAGGAATTGCTGAAGCCTGCGCGCGGCATAATGTGTGGGTCACGTGCTGTGGTTTAGAAGAGCAGCACGCCGATGTGAAAGTCTTTATGGAAAAGGCCAGCCATAAGAATATTAACGCGATAATTATTATTGGCACTGATGATTCCACCATATTTAAACTGGCAAGCACCCTGAATAAGCCCTGCGTGTTAATTAATTCCGTTGACCGGGATCGGGTACTGGATTCCGTGTCACCCGATCACCGGGCGATCGGCTTCACCACCATGCAGTACCTTTTCGAGCAGGGGCATCGCCGCGTGCTCACGCTCACCTGCCTGCGGCGGGATACGCTGTACGCGCGTCTGGACGGCATCAAAGAGGCGTACCGTCATTTTCACGTCGCCTTCGATCCTCAGCGCGATTTGCTCGTGACGGAGTGGTTTACCGCAGAAGAGGCAGAGCAGGCGCTGGATGCGTGGTTAGTGAATCATGACCGCTCGCAGTGGCCGGAGGTGATTTTCCCGAACAGTACCAGCATGACGGAAGGGGTGGTAAGGGCGTTGACGCGACACGGGCTGCGCATTCCGGAAGACATTTCGCTCATCACGACCGATTTTGCATGGAATTTAGCGCACCGTCTGGAAAAACCGGTCACGGGCGTGACGGTGCCCTGCCGCGAGCTGGGAATTGAGGCCGTTCACCTGCTGCAAACGCGGCTCAACCGACCGCAGGCACCGGTCTTTAACCTGCTGTTGCAGGGCAAAGTGATGGATTACGGCTCGGTCAGCAATGCCACGCGCCACGCGGCTCGCGTGGCGCTGGATCAGTGATCAGGCCAGCTGTGGCGGCAGGCAAACGCCGATGCCCCCAATGCCACAGTAGCCGTACGGGTTTTTATGCAGATACTGCTGGTGATCGTCCTCGGCGTAGTAGAACGGTTTCGCCGTCGCGATTTCCGTGGTCACCTCGCGCGTATCGCCCGCTTCACGCATGGCCTGCTGGAAACGCTCCAGGCTGGCGCGCGCGGCGGCATCCTGCTCAGGGGTGAGCGGATAGATAGCCGAACGGTACTGCGTGCCGTGGTCGTTGCCCTGACGCATGCCCTGCGCCGGGTCGTGATTCTCCCAGAAGACCTGCAGGAGCTGTTCGTAGCTGATTACCGCAGGGTCATAGACCACGCGCACCGCTTCCGCATGGCCGGTTTCGCCGGAGCAGACTTCGCGGTAGGTTGGATTCGGCGTGTAACCGCCCGTGTAGCCGGCTGCCGTGCTGTAAACGCCGGGCAGCTGCCAGAAGAGGCGCTCAACGCCCCAGAAGCAGCCCATGGCGAACAGGGCGATTTCCATGCCATCCGGCACGTTGGTCATGGAATGGCCATTGACGGCGTGTAAGGTCGCTACAGGCATAGGGGTGTTGCGTCCCGGTAATGCATCTGCTTGTGAAACCAGATGCTTTTTGTCGAATAAACTCACGATGGGGCCTCCCGGGGTGCGATGTTTCAGTTAAGGTTGTCACGAAGCGTTTAATTGAACACAATAAATGCGCTGAATGAGACTAGATTTAATCATAAGAAATATTTGGGTGTTACACCCATTTTCAACCCGCGATTCGGGTTTTTGGCCAACAGGCCGTATTTTGCCGCGGAGCGGCACTTCATTTGCTTCCAGGGTGGAAACAGGGATATTCAGGAGAAAACGTGACAAAAATCCGCCAGTTATGTTTAGTCAGTGTGTTGCTGACAAGCGGGATTGCCAGCGCGGCGAATGTCCGTTTGCAGGTTGAGGGGTTATCCGGGGCGCTACAAAAAAACGTACGTGCGCAGTTATCGACCATCCAGAGTGATGAGGTGACGCCGGATCGGCGTTTTCGCGCGCGTGTCGATGATGCGATCCGCGAGGGGCTGAAAGCGCTGGGTTATTACGAACCCACCATTGATTTTGACCTCCGTCCGCCTCCAAAGAAGGGGCGCCAGGTTCTTATTGCCCGCGTTTCGCCGGGCGAGCCGGTGTTGATTGGCGGCACGAACGTTATCCTGCGCGGCGGGGCGCGTACCGACCGGGATTACCTGGACCTGCTCAGCACGCGGCCGAAAATCGGTACCGTGCTTAACCACGGCGACTACGACCATTTCAAAAAAGAGCTGACCAGCGTTTCCCTGCGTAAGGGCTACTTTGACAGCCAGTTCAACAAAAGCCAGCTGGGCATTGCGCTGGCGCGACGTCAGGCCTTCTGGGATATCGATTACGACAGCGGAGAACGTTACCGCTTTGGCGACGTGACGTTCGAAGGTTCGCAAATTCGTGAAGAGTATCTGCAAAACCTCGTGCCCTTCAAAAAAGGGGATTACTACCAGTCGAGCGACCTCGGAGAGCTGAACCGACGCCTCTCCGCTACCGGCTGGTTTAACTCCGTGGTTGTCGCACCGGAATTTGATAAGTCACGCAAAACCAAGGTGTTGCCGCTGCATGGCGTTGTTTCGCCGCGCACCGAGAACACCATTGAGACCGGTGTGGGCTACTCGACGGACGTGGGGCCACGGGTGAAAACCTCGTGGAAAAAACCGTGGGTGAACTCGTACGGCCACAGCCTGACCACCAGCCTGAGCCTCTCTGCGCCCGAGCAGCAGCTGGATTTCAGCTACAAAATGCCGCTGCTGAAAAATCCGCTGGAGCAGTATTACCTTCTGCAGGGCGGTTTTAAGCGCACCGATTTGAACGACACCGAGCAGGACTCGACGACGCTTGCGGTCTCCCGCTTCTGGGATCTCTCCAGCGGCTGGCAGCGCGCCATTAACCTGCGCTGGAGCCTCGATCACTTTACCCAGGCTAACGTCACCAACACCACTATGCTGCTTTATCCGGGGGTGATGATCAGCCGTACCCGCTCGCGCGGGGGCCTGATGCCGACCTGGGGCGACTCACAGCGCTACTCCATCGATTATTCCAACACCGCCTGGGGCTCCGACGTGGACTTCTCCGTCTTTCAGGCGCAAAACGTCTGGATCCGTACGCTGTACGACAAACATCGCTTTGTGATGCGCGGCAATCTCGGCTGGATTGAAACGGGAGATTTCGAGCGCGTTCCGCCGGATCTGCGCTTCTTCGCCGGGGGCGACCGCAGCATTCGCGGGTATAAGTACAAATCGATTTCACCTGAGAACGAAAAGGGCCAGCTGACCGGTGCGTCAAAACTGGCGACGGGCTCGCTGGAGTACCAGTACAACGTCAGCGGAAAGTGGTGGGGCGCCATGTTTGTTGACGGCGGTGAAGCGGTGAACGATATCCGCCGCAGCGACTTTAAAACCGGCGCGGGCGTCGGCGTGCGCTGGCAGTCACCCGTCGGGCCTATTAAGCTCGATTTCGCCGTGCCGGTGGGTGACAAAGATGAACACGGATTACAGTTTTACATCGGTCTGGGGCCTGAATTATGAGTTTATGGAAGAAAATAAGCCTCGGAGTGCTGATCTTTATCGTGCTGCTGCTCGGTACGGTGGCGTTTCTGGTAGGAACGACGACCGGGCTGCATCTGCTGTTTAACGCCGCGAACCGCTGGGTACCGGGGCTGGAAATTGGCCAGGTGACGGGCGGCTGGCGTGACCTGCGCCTGAAGAACATCCGCTATGAGCAGCCGGGCGTGGCGGTTAACGCCGGGGAATTTCACCTGGCGGTGAAGCTGGGCTGTTTGCGGGACAGCAAGCTCTGCGTCAACGATCTGTCGCTAAAAGATGTCAACGTGGCGATAGACTCGAAGAAAATGCCGAAGTCTGCGCCGGTTGAAGAAGAGGACAGCGGCCCGCTGAATCTCTCCACGCCGTACCCGATCGCGCTTTATCGGGTCGCGCTCAATAACATCAATATCAAAATCGACGACACCACCGTGTCCGTGATGGATTTCACCTCCGGCCTGCGCTGGCAGGAGAAAAATCTCACCCTGACGCCAACGTCCCTGCAGGGCTTATTGATCGCGCTGCCGAAAGTGGCCGACGTGGCGCAGGAAGAGATCGTCGAGCCGAAGATCCAGAACCCGCAGCCGGAAGAAAAGCCGCTGGGCGAAACGCTGAAAGACCTCTTCTCGAAGCCAGTGCTGCCGGAAATGACCGACGTTCATCTGCCGCTGAACCTTAACATTGAGGAATTCAAAGGCGAACAGCTGCGTCTGACGGGCGATACCGACCTGACGGTCTATAACATACTGCTGAAGGTCAGCAGCATTGACGGCAACATGAAGCTCGACGCGCTGGATATCGACACCAACCAGGGCTCGGTGAATGCGTCAGGTAATGCCCTGCTGCGCGACAGCTGGCCGGTGGATATCACGCTGAATAGCACCCTGAACATCGACCCGCTGAAAGGCGAGAAAGTGAAGGTCAAGGTGGGCGGGGCGCTGCGCGATCAGCTCGATGTTGGCGTGAATCTCTCCGGCCCGGTGGATATGGCCCTGCGTGCGCAAACCCAGCTGGCGGAAGCCGGGCTGCCGCTCAATCTTGAGGTTGTCAGCAAGCAGCTTTCCTGGCCGTTCACCGGCGAAAAGCAGTTCCAGGCCGATGACCTGAAGCTGAAGCTGAGCGGCAAGATGACCGACTACACGCTCTCGTTCCGCACCGCGGTGAAGGGGCAGGGCGTGCCGCCCGCGAACATCACCCTGGATGCGAAGGGCAACGAACAGCAGGTCAACCTCGACAAGCTGACCGTCGCGGCGCTGGAAGGTAAAACCGAGCTGACCGCGCTGCTCGACTGGCAGCAGGCGATCAGCTGGCGCGGCGAGCTGAAGCTGACGGGCATTAACACCGCCAAAGAGGTGCCGGACTGGCCGTCGAAGCTGGATGGCCTGATTAAAACCCGCGGCAGCCTGTACGGCGGCACGTGGCAGATGGACGTGCCGGAGATCAAGCTCACCGGGAACGTGAAGCAGAACAAGGTAAACGTTGAAGGCTCGGTGAAAGGCAACAGCTATCTGCAGTGGGTTATCCCGGGCCTGCACGTGGCCCTGGGGCGCAACACGGCGGATATCAAAGGCGAGCTGGGGGTGAAAGATCTTAATCTGGATGCCACCATCGACGCGCCGAATCTGGATAACGCCCTGCCGGGGCTTGGCGGCACGGCGAAGGGGCTCGTGAAAGTGCGCGGCACGGTAGACGCACCGCAGCTGCTGGCGGATATCACCGCCAATAACCTGCGCTGGCAAGAGCTGAGCGTTGCCCGCGTCCGCGTGGAAGGGGATGTGAAATCCACCGACCAGATCGGCGGTAACCTGAACCTGCGCGTGGAGCGCATTTCCCAGCCGGACGTGAACATCAGCCTGGTCACCCTGGACGCGAAAGGGAACGAGAAGCAGCACGACCTCCAGCTGCGGGTGCAGGGCGAGCCGGTCTCCGGCCAGCTTCACCTGACCGGCAGCTTCGACCGCAAACAGGCGCGCTGGAAAGGGACGCTGGATAACACCCGTTTCAATACGCCGGTCGGGCCGCTGGCGCTATCGCGCGCCATTGCTCTGGACTACCGCAACGCCGAGCAGAAGATCAGCATTGGGCCGCACTGCTGGACCAACCCGAATGCGGAACTGTGCGTGCCGCAGACCATCGATGCGGGCGCGGAAGGGCGCGCGCAGATCAACCTCAACCGCTTCGATCTGGCGATGCTAAAACCGTTTATGCCGGAGACCACGCAGGCGAGCGGCGTCTTCAGCGGGAAAGCCGATGTCGCCTGGGACACCACCAAAGAGGGGCTGCCGCAGGGTAGCGTCACGCTGTCCGGGCGTAACGTGAAGGTGACGCAGGAGGTGAATGACGCGCCGCTGCCGGTGGCCTTCGACACCCTGAACCTGAGCGCTGATCTGCATAACAACCGTGCGGAGCTGGGGTGGCTGATTCGCCTTACCAATAACGGTCAGTTTGACGGGAAGGTTCAAATTACCGACCCACAGGGACGGCGAAATCTGGGTGGCAACGTCACTATCCGCAACTTCAACCTGGCGATGGTGAACCCGATTTTCGCACGCGGGGAAAAAGCCGAGGGCATGGTGAATGCCAACCTGCGCCTGGCGGGCAATGCACAAAGCCCTCAGCTGTTCGGCCAGCTGCGGCTCAGCGGCGTGGATATTGACGGCAACTTTATGCCGTTTGACATGCAGCCCAGCCAGATCGCCATGAACTTCAACGGCATGAGCTCGACGCTAAGCGGCTCGGTACTGACGCAGCAAGGGCAAATCAACCTGAGCGGCGACGCGGACTGGAGCCAGCTCGATAACTGGCGCGCCCGTATTGCCGCGAAAGGCAGTAAGGTGCGCATCACCGTACCGCCGATGGTGCGTCTGGACGTCTCGCCTGATGTGGTCTTTGAAGCCACGCCAAGCCTCTTCACGCTTGACGGTCGCGTCGACGTGCCGTGGGCGCGCATCGTGGTTCACGATGTGCCGGAAAGTGCGGTCGGCGTCTCAAGTGATGAAGTTATGCTCAATGAAAATCTGAAACCTGTCGAACAGAAGAGCGCTGGCATACCGATTAATAGTAACCTTATCGTGCACGTGGGGAATAACGTGCGGTTGGATGCGTTTGGGCTGAAGGCGAGGCTTACGGGCGACCTGAAGGTGGCGCAGGATAAACAAGGGCTTGGCCTGAACGGGCAAATCAATATTCCTGAAGGGCGTTTCCACGCCTATGGTCAGGATTTGATTGTCCGTAAAGGCGAGCTGCTGTTCTCCGGTCCACCGGATCAGCCCCTGCTGAACATCGAAGCGATTCGTAACCCGGAAGCGACGGAAAACGACGTCATTGCTGGGGTACGCGTCACCGGTTCTGCTGACGAACCGAAGGCGGAGATCTTCTCTGACCCGGCGATGTCCCAGCAGGAAGCCCTCTCTTACCTGCTGCGTGGACAAGGTCTCGACAGCGGTCAGAGCGACAGTGCGGCGATGACCTCGATGTTAGTGGGGCTGGGGGTTGCACAAAGTGGGCAGGTTGTGGGTAAAATCGGCGAGACGTTCGGCGTAAGCAATCTGGCGCTGGACACCCAGGGCGTGGGTGACTCCTCGCAGGTGGTGGTCAGCGGCTATGTACTGCCGGGTCTGCAGGTAAAATATGGTGTGGGGATCTTTGACTCACTGGCAACACTCACGTTACGCTATCGCCTGATGCCTAAGCTATATCTGGAAGCAGTGTCCGGCGTAGACCAGGCACTTGATCTGCTCTATCAGTTTGAGTTTTAGCAATGCGAATATTTGTCTACGGCAGTTTACGAACCAAGCAAGGCAACAGTCACTGGATGACCAATGCCCTGCTGCTGGGGAATTACAATATCGAGAACTACCAGTTGTACAGCCTGGGCCACTATCCAGGCGCGGTTCCAGGCGAAGGAACAGTACAGGGTGAAGTTTATCGTATTGATAACGCGACACTTGCCGAACTTGATGCCTTGCGCACCAGGGGCGGTGAATACGCGCGCCAGTTGATCCAGACGCCGTACGGAAGTGCGTGGATGTATGTCTACCAGCGTCCGGTCGAAGGGTTAACGCGGATTGTAAGCGGTAACTGGTTAGACAGAGACCAGTACTGAAAAAAAACAACGCCACCGTGAGGTGGCGTTGTTTTTTGTGTCTGGCAGTAAGAATTACTTCTTAGCAGCGCGTTCGAAAGAGGCGATGATTTCTGCTTTCGCTGCTTCTGCGTTGTCCCAGCCGTCAACTTTAACCCACTTGCCTTTTTCGAGGTCTTTGTAGTGCTCGAAGAAGTGAGTGATCTGCGCTTTCAGCAGTTCTGGCAGGTCGTTCACATCTTTGATGTGATCGTATTCTTTGCTCAGCTTGGTGTGCGGTACCGCAACCAGCTTCGCATCTTCACCGGATTCGTCGGTCATTTTCAGCACGCCAACGGGACGGCAGCGAATCACTGCGCCTGGCTGCAGTGGATATGGCGTTGGGACCAGCACGTCAACCGGGTCACCGTCCAGAGACAGGGTGTGGTTGATGTAACCGTAGTTGCACGGATAGAACATCGCGGTAGACATGAAACGGTCTACGAACAGGGCGCCGCTCTCTTTGTCCACTTCGTATTTGATCGGATCTGCGTTAGCCGGGATTTCGATAACTACGTAGATGTCTTCTGGCAGTTCTTTACCTGCTGGGACGTTGAGTAAGCTCATGTCGGTGTCCTTTAAAATGGATGGTAAACAAGTGGCAGGTATTATAGCCAACTCGCGCTGAATGTCTCCGCCTGTTTTCGCCTTCTCTCCACGTTCTTCCCACTTTTCAGACCGTTTCCATGACAGAAAAATCCATAAACTCAGCCGCATTTTTCATGGAGAAATGAAAGCGATTACAAACTTGTGATTAACGTTTTATTCACTTTTCTGAAGTGTGATGTAACGCAATTCGTTACATATTTCATGGGCTATAGTCATTCCGCAGAACATCTTTTAACCAACAATAACTCACCCTACGAGGACGTTCATATGTGGAAGCGCTTACTCCTGGTCACAGCCGTTTCGGCAGCCATGTCGTCTATGGCGATGGCCGCTCCCTTAACCGTAGGTTTTTCGCAAGTCGGCTCTGAATCTGGCTGGCGAGCGGCAGAAACCAACGTGGCGAAAAGCGAAGCTCAGAAACGCGGCATTACCCTGAAAATCGCCGATGGTCAGCAAAAACAAGAGAATCAGATCAAAGCCGTGCGCTCCTTTATCGCCCAGGGCGTGGATGCCATCTTTATTGCCCCCGTCGTGGCGACCGGCTGGGAACCCGTCCTGAAGGAAGCGAAAGACGCTGAGATCCCGGTCTTCCTGCTCGATCGTTCCATCGACGTCAAAGACAAATCTCTCTATATGACCACCGTGACGGCCAACAACGTGCTGGAAGGGCAGTTAATTGGTGACTGGCTGGTAAAACAGGTCGACGGCAAGCCGTGTAACGTCGTTGAGCTGCAGGGTACCGTCGGGGCGAGCGTGGCCATCGACCGTAAAAAAGGCTTTGCTGAAGCCATCGCGAAAGCGCCAAACATCAAGATTATCCGCTCTCAGTCCGGCGACTTTACCCGCAGCAAAGGTAAAGAGGTCATGGAGAGCTTCATTAAGGCTGAAAACAACGGCAAGAACATCTGCATGGTTTACGCCCACAACGATGACATGGTGATCGGTGCGATTCAGGCCATTAAAGAAGCGGGTCTGAAGCCGGGCAAAGATATCCTCACCGGCTCTATCGACGGCGTGCCGGACATCTACAAAGCGATGATCGACGGCGAAGCCAACGCCAGCGTGGAGCTGACGCCAAACATGGCGGGCCCGGCATTCGACGCGCTGGAGAAATTCAAGAAAGACGGCACGATGCCGGAGAAAGTGACGGTCACCAAGTCCACCCTCTACCTGCCTGATACGGCGAAAGAAGAGTTAGAGAAGAAGAAAAATATGGGCTACTAAGCCTGTCTGAACATGCCGGGTGGCGCTGCGCTTACCCGGCCTACGATACGCTCTTTTGTAGGCCGGATAAGCGCAGCGCCATCCGGCTTGATGCAGGGGGAAACCATGACCACTGAACAACACCAGGAAATCCTCCGCACAGAGGGCTTGAGTAAATTCTTTCCCGGCGTAAAGGCGCTGGATAACGTTGATTTCAGCCTGCGGCGCGGGGAGATCATGGCGCTGCTGGGCGAGAACGGCGCGGGAAAATCGACGCTGATTAAATCCCTGACCGGTGTTTATCACGCTGACCGCGGCACCATCTGGCTGGAAGGCAACGCCATTTCGCCAAAAAATACCGCCCATGCCCAGCAACTGGGGATCGGGACGGTCTATCAGGAAGTGAACCTGCTGCCGAATATGTCGGTGGCGGATAACCTGTTTATTGGCCGTGAGCCACGACGCTTTGGCCTGCTGCGCCGTAAAGAGATGGAGGCGCGGGCGACAACGCTGATGGAGTCCTACGGCTTCTCTCTCGACGTCCGCGAGCCGCTGAACCGCTTTTCCGTGGCGATGCAGCAGATCGTCGCCATTTGTCGCGCGATCGATCTCTCCGCAAAGGTGCTGATCCTCGACGAACCCACCGCCAGCCTCGATACCCAGGAAGTGGAAATGCTCTTTACCCTGATGCGCCAGCTGCGCGATCAGGGCGTCAGCCTGATCTTCGTTACCCATTTCCTCGATCAGGTGTATGAGGTGAGCGATCGCATTACGGTGCTGCGCAACGGCAGCTTTGTCGGCTGCCGCGAAACCCGTGAGCTGCCGCAGATCGAGCTGGTCAAAATGATGCTGGGCCGCGAGCTGGAGACCAACGCCCTTCAGCGCGCGGGCCGCACGCTGCTGAGCGAGAAGCCGGTCGCCGCGTTCAGCGATTACGGTAAAAAAGGGGTCATCTCGCCGTTTAACCTTGAGGTGCGGCCAGGCGAAATTGTCGGGCTGGCGGGCCTGTTAGGCTCGGGTCGAACCGAGACCGCCGAGGTGATCTTTGGGATCAAGCCGGCCGACAGCGGCAGCGCGCTGATCAAGGGCAAACCGCAAACCCTGCGATCGCCGCATCAGGCCTCCTGTCTCGGCGTCGGCTTCTGCCCGGAGGACCGGAAAACGGACGGCATTATTGCCGCGGCCTCGGTGCGGGAAAATATCATTCTGGCGCTACAGGCCCAGCGCGGCTGGCTGCGGCCGATCCCTCGCAAAGAGCAGAACGCCATTGCCGAGCGGTTTATCCGCCAGCTCGGCATCCGCACCCCGAGCGCGGAACAGCCCATTGAATTTCTCTCCGGCGGTAACCAGCAGAAAGTGCTGCTGTCGCGCTGGCTGCTGACCAAACCCCAGTTCCTGATCCTCGACGAACCGACCCGCGGCATTGACGTGGGGGCGCACGCCGAAATTATCCGGCTTATCGAGACCCTGTGCGCTGACGGTCTGGCGCTGCTGGTCATTTCGTCCGAGCTGGAAGAGCTGGTGGGTTATGCCGATCGCGTCATCATCATGCGCGATCGTAAACAGGTGGCAGAGATCCGGCTGGATAAGCTGTCCGTTCCGGCGATCATGAATGCCATCGCGGCATAAGGAGTGAATCGTGATGTCCCGTTCGCTTTCGCAAACCGGTGAGTCAAAGCGCCGCTTCAGCTGGCCGACCGGCACGCCGCAAATCGCGGCGCTGCTGGTGGTGCTGCTGGTTGATAGCCTGGTTGCCCCGCATTTCTTCCAGATCATCGTGCAGGATGGCCGCCTGTTTGGCAGCCCGATAGACATTTTAAACCGTGCCGCGCCCGTGGCGCTGCTGGCCATCGGGATGACGCTGGTGATTGCCACTGGCGGGATTGACCTCTCCGTCGGCGCGGTGATGGCTATCGCCGGGGCCACGGCCGCCTCCATGACCGTGGCCGGGCACAGCCTGCCGGTGGTCCTGCTGGCAGCCTTAGGTACCGGCGTGCTGGCCGGGTTATGGAACGGCATTCTGGTGGCGGTGCTGAAAATCCAGCCCTTTGTCGCCACGCTGATTTTAATGGTGGCCGGGCGCGGCGTCGCGCAGCTGATTACCTCCGGCCAGATTGTGACCTTCAACTCACCGAGCCTGGCGTGGCTCGGCAGCGGCAACCTTCTGTTCTTCCCGACGCCGGTGATGATTGCCCTGGTGACGTTAGTGGTGTTCTGGCTTTTCACCCGTAAAACGGCACTGGGCATGTTCATTGAGGCCGTCGGGATCAACATCCGCGCCGCGCGCAACGCCGGGGTCAACACGCGGCTGATGGTGATGCTGACCTACGTGCTGAGCGGTATCTGCGCCGCCATCGCCGGGGTGATCGTCGCGGCGGATATCCGCGGAGCCGATGCCAACAACGCCGGGCTCTGGCTGGAGCTGGATGCGATCCTGGCGGTGGTCATCGGCGGCGGGTCGCTGATGGGCGGACGCTTTAACCTGCTGCTCTCGGTGATCGGCGCGCTGATTATTCAGGGCATGAACACCGGGATCCTGCTCTCCGGTTTCCAGCCGGAACTCAACCAGGTGGTGAAAGCGGTGGTCGTGCTCTGCGTGCTGATCGTCCAGTCGCCGCGCTTTGTCAGCATCATTAAGGGGATCCGTGGCCATGATAAAACGTAATTTACCGCTAATGATCACGCTGGGCGTGTTTGTGCTGGGCTACCTCTACTGTCTGACGCAGTTCCCCGGTTTTGCCTCGACGCGCGTGATCTGCAATATCCTGACCGATAACGCCTTTTTAGGCATCATCGCCGTCGGCATGACCTTTGTGATCCTCTCCGGCGGGATCGACCTCTCCGTCGGCTCGGTGATCGCGTTTACGGGCGTATTCCTCGCGAAAGCGATCGGCTTCTGGGGCATCTCACCGCTGGTGGCGTTTCCGCTGGTGCTGGTGATGGGCTGCGCGTTTGGCGCCTTTATGGGGCTGCTGATCGACGCGTTAAAGATTCCGGCGTTTATTATTACCCTCGCGGGAATGTTCTTCCTCCGTGGGGTGAGCTACCTGGTGTCGGAAGAGTCGATCCCGATTAACCATCCGGTGTACGACACGCTCTCCAGCCTGGCGTGGAAGATCCCCGGCGGCGGCCGCCTGAGCGCGATGGGGCTGCTGATGCTGGGCGTAGTCGTCATTGGCATCTTCCTTGCTCACCGTACCCGGTTTGGCAATCAGGTTTACGCCATTGGCGGCAACGCCACGTCGGCCAACCTGATGGGGATCTCGACCCGCAGCACCACCATCCGCATCTATATGCTCTCGACCGGCCTGGCGACGCTGGCGGGTATCGTCTTCTCGGTATACACCCAGGCGGGCTATGCCCTCGCAGGCGTGGGCGTTGAGCTGGATGCGATTGCTTCTGTGGTCATCGGCGGCACGCTGCTCAGCGGCGGCGTGGGGACGGTGCTGGGGACGCTGTTCGGCGTGGCGATTCAGGGGCTGATACAAACCTATATCAACTTTGACGGCACGCTCAGCTCGTGGTGGACGAAGATCGCCATCGGCATTCTGCTGTTTATTTTTATTGCCCTACAGCGTGGTCTGACGGTGCTCTGGGAGAACCGTCAAAGCTCGCCTGTTACTCGCGTAAACACATCGGTAACAGAGCGATAACACCCTGAATTTGCTTAAAGTCTAAACATTTTCCGGTAGCGGCCGATACTCTTTTTTTATGCCCAGAAATATCTCGCTACCGGAAATAATATCATGCTGAAAACGCTATCGATTCGTACCGGCTTGCTTTCTTTACTGGCCGTTATGACCCTTCTGCTGCTGATTGTCAGCGGCATTGGCATTTATGCCCTCACACAGAGTTCTTCTTCGCTGCAGCGTATTAATCACCTTCAGGGTGAGCAAATGGTGCAGCTTAATTCAGGCTATACGCTGATCCTGCGCGCGCGCAATGAAGCGGGGCAGGCCGTCCGCATGATGGAAATCGGCATGCTGGATGATGCGGCCAACGCGGTAAAAAACATCAACCAGGAAGTCGCCCTGGCCCAGAAAACGCTGAAAGCCGTGATCGACGGCGGCGTGGCTGACGAGCAGGGGCAACAGCTGCTCAATAAGGTGGCGGCCAGCCTGGGGGCGTATACCCAGCAGGGGATTAACCCGATGCTGAAAACCCTCAATGACCAGAGCGCGGACGGGTATTACGATCTGCTGGAGAAGACGCTGATCCCGCTGGCGTCAACGTTCGATAATGACATGCAGGCGTTTCAGAAATGGAGCGAAGCGCGAGGTCTGGCGGAAGTGAGTGCCGTGCAGGCGAGCAAAACCCGCGTCCTGATCCTGATTATCGTCGCAGCGCTGCTGACGGCGGGCATTATTGTGCTGGCATGGCTGGCGCTGCGCCATATGCTGCTCAAGCCGCTCTCGGCGTCGATTGCTCAACTGGAGAATGTGGCAGCGGGCGATTTAACCCATACGCTGGCTGCGCCCGCGAGCCAGGAGTTTAACCGCCTTAACGCGGTGATAGAGGAGATGCGTCAGTCGCTGATGAACTCGGTTCTGCGGGTACGCGATGCCAGCGCGCAGATTGACACCGGCAGCCGCGAGCTGACGCTGGGAAACCGCGATCTCGCCGAGCGTACGGAATCCACCGCCACGTCGCTGGAGCAGACGGCGGCCAGCATGGAACAGATCACCGCCACGGTGAAGCTCAACGCCGATAACGCCGAACAGGCGCACCAGCTGGCGAAGTCGGTGTCCGACACGGCCGATCACGGCAGTGAAATGGTCTGCTACGTGATTGAAAAAATGCGCGATATCTCCGGCAGCTCGGCGCGTATCGCTGACATCCTGAGCGTCATCGACGGCATTGCCTTCCAGACCAATATTCTGGCGCTTAACGCCTCCGTGGAAGCGGCGCGTGCGGGCGAGCAAGGGCGCGGTTTTGCCGTCGTCGCGGGCGAGGTGCGCAATCTTGCCAGCCGCAGCGCCGACGCGGCGAAAGAGATTCGAACGCTTATCGGCGACTCGCAGACCCACGTTAACGAGGGCAGCGAGTTGGCCCAGCAGGCTGGCGAAACGATGGACGAGATCGCAACCGAAGTGCTGCGTATGACCAAACTGATGCGTGAGATTGCGACCGCGTCTCATGAGCAGAGCCGCGGCATTGAGCAGGTGAATATTGCGGTGAACCAGATGGACGAAACCGCGCAGCAGAATGCGGCGCTGGTGCAGCAATCCTCTGCCGCGACCCGCTCCCTTGAAGAGCAGTCGCGTCAGCTGATGGAAGCCATGTCATCATTCAAAGTGACGACTCAGAACGCGGCATAATATTACCCAGCCCCGGTACGTTCTGTGCCGGGGTTTTATTCCTTCCGGAATTAAGCGCCCCGATATTATCGTGAATTTCACCCATTAATATTTCCAGTGAGCTGGTTAAGGCTAACGCTTTTTCAGTCGGTTCAAGATATAAACCTTTACGGAAAAATAACGGCTCATCAAAGAGTTGATTAAAACGCTTTAATGCCAGACTCACCGCAGGACGGGACATCTCCAGACGCAAAGAGGCCTTTGCCATGCTGCCGCAGCGGACGATTTCAATAAATACAGGGATAAGATTTAAATCAATACCGGTATTAGCACGGGAATAATTTTTCATTGCGATTCTGCTCCACGAAATATCTGTCAAACTGTTATGGAAATAATGCAGGAGCAGTGGCGAAGATTAAAGCATGTTTTTTATAAACACTTATACGGTAAAATATATAAATGACCAGGGGAGCCGGATCGGCTCCCCTGAAGAGAGGGATTATGCGTCCGGGTACTCACGGATGAAACGTTCGACGTCTTCAACCATGTGGTTGTTGCCGACGAAGAATGAACGGCGCTGGTGAAGGCTTTCCGGCACGATCTCCAGAATACGCTCTTTACCGTCGCTCGCCTTGCCGCCCGCCTGTTCGGCCAGGAACGCCATCGGGTTGCATTCGTACAGCAGACGCAGTTTCCCGTCCGGGTGGCTGGCGGTGCTTGGGTAGAGGTAGATGCCGCCTTTCAGCAGGTTACGGTGGAAATCCGCGACCAGAGAGCCAATATAGCGGGACGTGTAAGGGCGCTGCGTCGCTTTATCTTCTTCCTGGCAGAATTTGATGTACTTCTTCACGCCGTTCGGGAAGCGGATGTAGTTGCCTTCGTTGATGGAGTAGGTGTTACCCTTCTCCGGGAAGCGCATGCGTTCCTGGCTCAGACAGAAAACGCCCAGTGATGGATCGTACGTAAAGGCGTGTACGCCGCACCCGGTGGTGTACACCAGCATGGTGGAAGAGCCATAAACCACGTAACCAGCAGCAACCTGATTAATGCCCGGCTGCAGGAAATCTTCTTCGGTCACCGGCGTGCCAACAGGCGTGACGCGGCGGTAGATGGAGAAAATGGTACCGACAGAAACGTTAACGTCGATGTTGGAGGAGCCGTCGAGCGGATCCATCAGAACAACGTATTTCGCGTGTTCACACCCTTCGAAAACAACAATTTCATCTTCTTCTTCGGAGGCGATACCCGCAACGATGTCGCGCGCGCGCAGTGCAGCTTTCAGTTTTTCATTTGCGAACAGATCGAGTTTCTGCTGAACCTCGCCCTGAACGTTCTCGGCACCGCTGGCACCCAGGATATCGACCAGACCGGCCTTGTTGATATCACGGTGGATGATCTTAGCGCCCAGCTTTATTGCCGACAGCAAAGCAGTGAGTTCACCGGTAGCATGAGAGAACTCGTGCTGCTTTTCGACAATAAATTCACCTAACGTTTTCATAACACTTTCCCTGCATCTTTGTGAGTAGAGCGATTGTATGTTCACTAAAACGACTAAAGCCCAACAATCTTAACAAATATTCAAATAGTAGCGCAGAGGTGAATCGCGCCAGCAGGATACGGATTTTCCTGAAATGCGTTTCACACCCGCTGACATGTGAGTAAAATGTGCGCCACATTGAAGAAGGATAGTGACGTATGCGCATTCATATATTGGGGATTTGTGGCACTTTCATGGGCGGACTGGCAATGCTGGCGCGCTCGCTGGGCCATGAGGTGACAGGTTCGGACGCCAATGTGTATCCGCCAATGAGCACACTTCTGGAGAAACAGGGCATCGCTTTAATTCAGGGCTACGATGCCAGCCAGCTGGATCCTGAGCCGGATCTGGTGATCATTGGCAACGCCATGACCCGCGGCAACCCGTGCGTTGAGGCGGTACTGGAACGCAATATCCCGTTCATGTCCGGCCCGCAGTGGCTGCATGACTTCGTCCTGCGTGACCGCTGGGTGGTTGCCGTTGCCGGTACCCACGGCAAAACGACCACCGCGGGCATGGCGACCTGGATCCTCGAAGCCTGTGGCTATAAGCCGGGCTTCGTCATCGGCGGCGTACCGGGCAACTTTGACGTTTCTGCGCGCCTGGGGGACAGCCCGTTCTTTGTGATCGAAGCCGACGAGTATGACTGCGCGTTCTTCGACAAGCGCTCTAAGTTTGTGCATTACTGCCCGCGCACGCTGATCCTCAATAACCTTGAGTTTGACCACGCGGATATTTTTGACGACCTGAAGGCCATTCAGAAACAGTTCCACCACCTGGTGCGCATTGTTCCAGGCCAGGGCCGCATCATCCTGCCGGAAAACGACATTAACCTGAAGCAGACCCTGGCAATGGGCTGCTGGAGCGAGCAGGAGCTGGTGGGCGAGCAGGGCCACTGGCAGGCGAAGAAACTCAATGCCGATGCCTCCGAGTGGGAAGTGCTGCTCGACGGTGAAAAAGTGGGTGAGGTGAAGTGGGGCCTGGTGGGCGAACACAATATGCACAACGGCCTGATGGCGATTGCCGCAGCGCGTCACGTGGGCGTTCAGCCTGCGGATGCGGCGAATGCGCTGGGCTCGTTTATCAATGCCCGCCGCCGTCTGGAACTGCGCGGTGAAGCCCACGGCGTCACCGTGTATGACGATTTCGCGCACCACCCCACGGCCATTCTGGCCACGCTTGCCGCCCTGCGTGGCAAAGTCGGCGGTACCGCGCGCATTCTGGCGGTGCTGGAACCACGCTCGAACACCATGAAGATGGGCATCTGCAAAGACGATCTCGCGCCGTCGTTAGGACGTGCCGATGAAGTCTTCCTGCTGCAGCCGCAGCATATTCCGTGGCAGGTCGCGGAAGTGGCCGATGCCTGCATTCAGCCGGCACACTGGAGTGCAGATGTGGATGCGCTCGCGGATATGGTGGTGAAAGCCGCTCAGCCTGGCGACCATATTCTGGTGATGAGCAACGGCGGTTTTGGTGGGATCCATCAGAAGCTGCTGGACGGGCTGGCGAAGAAAGCGGAAGCGGCCGCCGAGGCGTAAAAAAAAGCCCGGTGGCGCTTGCGCTTACCGGGCCTACGTTCTTTTCCCCCTCGCCCCTCCGGGGTGAAGGGAACGGATTACTCTTCGTTCTCAGACAGCTCGCGCAGATACTGGAAAATCAGGCGCGCAGACTTCGGCGGCTTATTCCCTTCTTTCTCTTTCTTCGCGTTGCGGATCAAGGAACGCAGCTGCTGGCGGTCGGCATCCGGCCACAGGTTCAGCACTTCCGGTACGGCGTCATCACCCTGTTCAATCAGACGATCGCGGATCTGCTCCAGCTTGTGGAACAGCGCAACCTGCTGGTTGTGGCGGTTTTTCAGCTTGTCCAGCGCCTGGCGGATCGGATCAACATCGCGCTGACGCAGCATTTTCCCGATAAGCTGAAGCTGGCGACGACGGCCTTCTTTTTTGATTTTCTGTGCCAGTTCAATGGCATCGCGCAGATCCTGGTCGAGCGGGATCTTATCCAGCGCGTTTTTACCCAGTTCTACCATTTCCGCGCCAAGCTGTTTTAACTCTTCGGCGTCACGTTTAATTTCACTTTTACTGACCCAGATGATCTCATCATCTTCGTCTTCGATGTCATCACCGGGAACGTCGTCGAGCCAGTCTTCGGGCTGCTTAGTCATGTCAGGCTCCTTAAAAAAAGAGGCTAATGTTACCAGTTAAGACGCGCACTGAAAAACGGTTCTCTGTTAGACTTCAGTTAACTCTCTCTTACAGTATGGCATTTGCGATGAAAGTAACCTCACAAGTTGAAGCGCAGCGTAAGATTCTGGAAGAAGCCGTCTCCACCGCGCTGATGCTTGCTTCAGAAAAATCAGATGGCGCCGAAGTGGCGGTCAGCAAAACCACCGGCATTAGCGTGAGCACCCGCTATGGCGAAGTGGAGAATGTCGAATTCAACAGCGACGGCGCGCTGGGTATCACGGTATACCACCAGAATCGCAAAGGCAGTGCGTCATCCACCGATCTCAGTCCGGATGCCATCGCCCGTACGGTGCAGGCCGCGCTGGATATCGCCCGTTACACCTCGCCGGATCCTTACGCCGGCGTGGCGGATAAAGATCTGCTGGCGTTTGACGCGCCGGATCTCGATCTGTTCCACCCGGCGGAAGTGACCCCGGACGAAGCCATTGAACTGGCTGCTCGCGCCGAGCAGGCTTCCCTGCAGGCCGACAAGCGCATTACCAATACCGAAGGCGGCAGCTTTAACAGCCACTACGGCATCAAAGTCTTTGGCAACAGCCACGGCATGCTGCAGGGCTACTGTTCTACCCGCCACTCGCTCTCCAGCTGCGTCATCGCCGAAGAGAACGGTGACATGGAGCGCGACTACGCCTACACCATTGGCCGCGCGCTGGGGGATTTGCAGTCTCCGGAGTGGGTAGGCAAAGAATGTGCTGAACGTACGCTGTCTCGCCTGTCGCCGCGTAAACTCTCCACCATGAAAGCGCCGGTGATTTTTGCCAATGAAGTGGCGACCGGTCTGTTTGGCCATCTGGTGGGGGCGATTGCGGGCGGCTCCGTTTACCGTAAATCAACCTTCTTGCTCGACTCGCTGGGCAAGCAGATCCTGCCGGAATGGCTGACCATCGAAGAACATCCGCACCTGCTGAAAGGGCTGGCCTCCACGCCGTTCGACAGCGAAGGCGTGCGCACCGAACGTCGTGACATTGTCAAAGACGGCGTGCTGACCCAGTGGCTGCTGACCAACTACTCTGCGCGCAAGCTGGGGCTGAAAAGCACCGGGCACGCGGGCGGCATTCACAACTGGCGCATTGCCGGGCAGGGCCTCAACTTTGAGCAGATGCTGAAAGAGATGGGCACCGGTCTGGTGGTGACCGAGCTGATGGGTCAGGGCGTCAGCGGCATCACCGGAGACTACTCTCGCGGTGCGGCGGGTTTCTGGGTGGAAAACGGTGAAATCCAGTATCCGGTGAGCGAAATTACCATCGCTGGCAATCTGAAGGATATGTGGCGCAATATCGTTACGGTCGGTAACGATATTGAAACACGCAGCAATATACAGTGTGGTTCTGTATTACTTCCGGAAATGAAAATCGCCGGACAATAGAGATAGCGTTTTGTTAATAATAAAAAAGGAAGTGAGCAATGCGTAAACATCTGTTAGCGATCGTCGCAGCTTCAACGCTGGTTCTTGGCTCTTCTGCGTTTGCTGCCGATCTTGAAGACGACATGGGCATCCTCGGTCAAAACCTGAAGGTGGTGCAGAAAACCGACAATGCGGCGGAAATGAAAGACGCGCTGACCAAAATGCGTGAAGCGGCGCTGGACGCCCAAAAAGCGACGCCGCCGAAGCTGGAAAGCAAAGCGGCAGACAGTGCAGAGATGAAAGACTACCGCCACGGCTTTGACGTGCTGGTCGGCCAGATCGACGGCGCGCTGAAGCTCGCTAACGAAGGCAAAGTGAAAGAAGCCCAGGCGGCGGCCGAGCAGTTTGTGACCACGCGCAATACGTACCACAAAAAGTATCGTTAATTGGGTGCCTGAGCTGTACGTCCTTCCCCGTATGCGGAGGCGCATGACGCGCCCCCGCATCCTTGCTCCTTACTGGCCGGAGCGACAATCCATCCGCGCTGTCACTTCAAGCGAGCCGTTTCGAAAACGGATTTCGCACAGTGTTTTCCTCGTCACCAGCGTTAAGATGATTATTGTCAAAGCAATAATCATCAAAACCCCGATACTTGGGGATTGGCGTTTCATGGATGCCTCCTTGCTGTAAAGCGGGCGAGGTAGCGAACTCCACGGTCGTGACGTGTCGTTTCGAGCCCCCGCCCTGATTTTCTATCAGGCGGGGCTTTCCACTTTCCGTCCCATGCCTGAGACGGTCAGTCTCAAGCACCCGCCGCCACTCTACCCAATCCCCATAAGAAAACCTTATCCACGTCACATTTCTACGAGCCTGCTCGGAATCTTTTCCACTCTGCTTACCCGTTCGTTCCCGCGTAATAGCGTGATATTCATCACGTGAATACATCGATTTATCCAGATTCGGCGCATTTATGTGGCACAGATCACTGCTGCGGCTCGCCTTTCCACTTCGAAGTGGAAAACAACTCGCTACAAACCCTTCCCTCCCACCGTTAGTTTTAATCCAGAGCCATTAACGGGGTAAGACCAGTGATTAACGGAGCGGTAATGAACGACGTTGGGGAACAGGCGGTGCAAACAGATCAACTCGCAAACACCATGCTGCAGCAGGTCTATGCCCTGCTGGCCCGGAACAACATCATCCCCAATGCAGTACAGGAGCAGATGCTCACCTCCCACGTGCGCGCCATGGCGCACCGGTCCGTGACCGGCGAGCCGCTGCCGGAGGTTGAAGCAGAGCTGTTTGACGAAATTTCACCGGATTCAATGCGGCTTGCCCGTGAAGTGGTCGCGCAGTTTGGCAACCTTCCTGATGAAGAAGCCTGGCTGCTCTCCGTTCACTTTGAAGTCGCAAAAGACAACCTTTAAGGAGCAACACATGGAACAGATTACAGTCGTGATTGGCGATCGCCTGGGTAAAGGTCAGAAAGTGGCTGCCGGTGTGGAAAAAGCAGGTGGACGCGCGGTGGTTGTGCCGGGTATGGCGGCAGACATGAAGCTGGGCGACGTAATGAAAGCGGAAAACGCCACCTTCGGCATCTCCTTCTGCGGCAGCGGCGGCGCGGGTGCCATCACCGCCCAGACCAAGTATGGCTACAAAGCCAAATACGGCATGCGTTCCGTGGAAGAGGGCGTGACCGCCATCAACGAAGGCTGCAACGTGCTGGGCTTTGGCTTTATGGATAAAGAAGAGCTTGGCGAGCGTCTGGTACAGGCGTGGCAGAAGAAATACGGCGCATAAGCATGAAAGAACAGTTCACAACCACGGTGAGAGTGAAGGGGAAGGGCGACGCCAAAGCGCGCGCCTTTGCCGACGCGCTCAACCACGTTCAGGCCGCGGTGATGAAAGCTTCACCGCATATCTTACTGCGTATTGAGCCACAGGATGTGCAGGTCGTTCAGGCGCAAGAAGCGGTGCGTAAAGAAGCGTTTCTGTTCTTCTTTCTGCGCCGGGAAAGACGCACCTACAGCGTGGAGCTGGATGTGACCGTCAACGTGACAGCCATCAATCTCGACCAGGTGGATTTCGTCACGCAACGCTGATTATTCATAAAAGGGCAGACTGATGTTCTTAATTATATTAATAAAATCGCTCATTATTGGCGGCCTGGTTGGCGTCGGTGTGGGTGCCGGGGCTGCACGCATGTTTCATGCGCCTACCACTCAGGGTATGGGCGCGTTTCGTACGTTGGGGGAACTGAACTCCTGTGAAGGGGATCCGGCGTCCCACTTCTCCTTTGGGTTAGGTTTCTTCTTTAACGCCTGGGCCTCTTCCGTGGCCGCAGGGGCTTTCACACAGGACGTTGACCACCGCATCATCCCAAACTGGGGTGCGGCTGCACTGATGATCAAAAACCGTAACGTCGGCGAAACGCTGCACGATCCCCGCAAAATGGCGATTGCCTGCGGCGTGATCGGCATGATCGTTGTGACCTTCCTTAACCTGACCGCCTCCTCCGTTCCCGCAGCGCTTCAGGTCACCGCCGTGAAGGTGCTGGTGCCGGCGGCAAACCTGCTGGTGAACACCGTGATGCCGGTGATCTTCTGGCTGGCAGCCATCGATGCGGGTAAAAAATCGGGCTTCTGGGCCACTATCTTCGGCGGCGCGGCGCAGCTGATTATGGGCAACGCCGTACCGGGCCTGGTGCTGGGGATCCTGATCGGGAAAGGCGTGGAAGAGAGCGGCTGGAACCACGTCACCAAAGTGATGATGGCGGCTATCGTCCTGCTCTTCGTGCTGAGCGGCTTCTTCCGCGGTTTCGACATGAAGATGATCGAATCCTTCCATCTGACCGTGCCGAACTGGCTCGACATGATCCACAACTCGCTCAGCGGTAAATAACAGGAGCCTCTAAATGGAACAGAATAAAGGTTTTTGGTATGCCGACTGGTCGTTCCCGATCTTTGTTGGCCTGCTCTCCTCTGGCGTGTTTGCCGGGACGCACATGTACTACCTCTACGGCATCGGCGCGTTTAACGAAGTGGCCTTCGTGGCGATGCTGAAAGCGGGTATTGATACCGGCGTTTACGGCGCGGTGGCGGCGTTTGGCGCGAGCTTCCTGTTCGCCCGTATTATCGAAGGGTCGCTGGTCGGTATTCTCGACATCGGCGGGGCGATCCAGACCGGCGTAGGCCTCGGCGTACCGGCGCTGCTGCTGGGCGCGGGGATCATGTTCCCGGTGACCAACTTCATTGCTTCGCTGATCACCGGCCTGGTGATTGGTCTGGCGATTGGCTACGTCATCATCCTGGCGCGTAAGTTCACCATCAACCAGAGCAACTCCACCTACGGCGCAGACGTGATGATGGGCGCGGGCAACGCCTCCGGCCGCTTCCTCGGGCCGTTGATCATCCTCAGCGCCATGACCGCCTCCATTCCGATCGGCGTTGGCTCGCTGGTGGGTGCGCTGCTGTTCTATATCTGGCAGAAGCCGATTACCGGTGGCGCTATCCTCGGTGCGATGATTCTGGGCTGGCTGTTCCCGGTTGCCCTTTAATACCCGCGGGCGCGCTGGCGCCCGCCTTATCAGGAGATCCTCATGTTTGATTTACTCCTGCGCCGTGCGCGCCTCACCGACGATACCCTGACCGATATCGCCATTCAGGACGGGAAAATCGCGGCGCTGGGCGAGATTAACGCGCCCGCGCATAAAACGGTTGAGCTGAACGGTGAAGTGTTCGTCAGCGCAGGCTGGATTGACTCCCACGTACACTGCTACCCGAACTCCCCGATTTACCACGACGAACCCGACAGCGTGGGCGTTGCCACCGGCGTCACCACCGTAGTGGACGCGGGCAGCACCGGCGCCGACGACGTGGATGATTTCTATGCGATTACCCGCAAGGCCTCCACCGAGGTTTTTGCTCTGCTAAACATCTCCCGCGTGGGGCTGATTGCGCAGAACGAGCTGGCCAATATGGCCAATATTGATGCCGACGCGGTGAAGCAGGCGGTGAAGCGCCACCCTGATTTTATCGTCGGCCTGAAGGCGCGTATGAGCAGCAGCGTGGTCGGTGAAAACGGCATTACGCCGCTGGAGCGCGCGAAAGCGATTCAGAAAGAGAACGGCGACCTGCCGCTGATGGTGCACATCGGCAACAACCCGCCAAATCTCGACGAAATCGCCGAACTCCTGAGTTCGGGCGACATCATTACCCACTGCTATAACGGCAAGCCTAACCGCATTCTCACGCCCTCCGGTGAGCTGCGCGCCTCCATTTCCTCTGCCCTGAAGCGCGGCGTGCGTCTGGACGTGGGGCACGGCACGGCGAGCTTTAGCTTTGAGGTGGCAAAACGCGCTATCGCGATGGGCATTCTGCCGCACACCATCAGCTCAGATATCTACTGCCGCAACCGCATCAACGGCCCGGTAGGCTCGCTGGCAAGCGTGATGTCGAAGTTTCTCGCCATCGGCATGTCATTGCCGCAGGTGATTGACTGCGTCACGGCGAACGCCGCCGACGGCCTGCGCCTGACGCGCAAGGGCCGCATTCAGCCGGGTCTCGACGCCGACCTGACGCTATTCATCCTCAAACGTCAGCCGACGGTGCTGACGGATGCCGAAAACGACAGCCTGCAGGCTGAACAAATTCTGGTGCCGCTTGCCGCGATCCGCGCGGGCAAGGGCTACATGACCGAACAAGGGAGCACGGAAAATGCCTTCGATTTATGAGAAGTACCATTTAAAGCAGGTTATCAACACCTCTGGCCGCATGACGGCGCTGGGCGTCTCTACGCCGCGCCCGGAGGTGGTGCAGGCGGCGATGGACGGCATGAATCACTATTTCGAGATGAAGGATCTGGTCAATAAAACCGGGGAGTACATCGCGAAGCTGCTGGACGTGGAAGGGGCGACGGTCGTCTCCTGCGCGTCGGCGGGCATTGCCCAGTCCGTTGCGGCGGTGCTGGTCAAAGACAGCGACTGGCTGCTGGAAAATCTGCACGTTACCCCAATTGAGAACAACGAAATCGTCCTGCCGAAAGGCCACAACGTGAACTTTGGCGCGCCGGTGGGCACCATGGTCGCGCTGGGCGGCGGCAGGCTGGTGGAGGCGGGCTACGCCAACGAATGTTCCGCCGATCAGCTGGCGGCGGCGATCACCCCGCGCACGGCGGCGATCCTCTATATCAAATCTCACCACTGCGTGCAGAAAAGCATGCTCAGCGTCGAGCAGGCGGCGGTTGTCGCGCGTAAACACGACTTGCCGCTCATCGTCGATGCCGCGGCGGAAGAAGATCTGCATGTTTACTACCGCTCCGGCGCGGACCTGGTGATCTACAGCGGCGCGAAGGCGATTGAAGGCCCAACCAGCGGACTGGTGATCGGCAAAACCCAGTACGTTGAGTGGGTCAAACGCCAGACGGCGGGCATTGGCCGCGCCATGAAGGTGGGTAAAGAGGGCATTCTTGGCCTGACCTGCGCTATCGAACACTATCTGACGGCCACCAAAGAGAGCGGCGCCGAGATGGTGGCGAAAATGACGCCGTTTATCGAGGCGCTCAACACCCTGAACGGTGTCACCGCGCGCGTGGTGTGGGACAGCGCCGGACGCGACATCGCCCGCACCGAGATTAAATTTGACGAAGCCACCACCGGCGTCGGCACGGGTGACCTGGTGGCGAAGCTGAAGCAGGGCGAATACGCCATTTACTTCCGTGGCTACAAGGCCAACGAAGGGATTATCGAAGCGGATGTGCGCAGCGTGAATGCTGCTCAGCTGAACATCGTGTACCGCCGCATTAGCGAAGTATTAGGACAGGAGAAAAACGCATGAAACTGACCCCCAACTTTTACCGTGACCGCGTCTGTCTGAACGTGCTGGCAGGGTCGAAAACCAACGCCAGCGCCATCTACGAGGCGGCGGAAGGTCACGTGCTGGTGGGCGTGCTCTCCAAAAATTACCCGGACGTGGCCAGCGCGGTAGCGGATATGCGCGAGTACGCGGCGCTGATTGATAACGCGCTCTCCGTTGGCCTCGGCGCGGGGGATCCGAACCAGTCGGCGATGGTGAGCGAGATCTCCCGTCAGGTGCAGCCGCAGCACGTCAACCAGGTCTTTACCGGCGTGGCTACCAGCCGCGCGCTGCTGGGGCAGAACGAGTCCGTGGTCAACGGTCTGGTCTCCCCGACCGGCACCGTCGGAATGGTGAAAATCTCCACCGGCCCGCTGAGCAGCAAAGCGCCGGACGGCATCGTGCCGGTTGAAACGGCGATTGCCCTGCTGAAAGATTTCGGCGGCAGCTCTATCAAATACTTCCCGATGGGCGGCCTGAAGTGCCGTGACGAGTACAAGGCGGTAGCGGAAGCCTGCGCCCGCCACGACTTCTGGCTGGAGCCGACCGGAGGTATCGATCTGGAAAACTATGAGGAGATCCTGCAGATCGCCCTCGACGCGGGCGTGAGCAAAATCATCCCGCATATCTACAGCTCGATTATCGACAAAGCCAGCGGTGATACGCGTCCGGAAGATGTGCGTACCCTGCTGGCGATGACGAAGAAGCTGGTGAAGTAGAACTCACATCTATACAGGAGCCACCATGCACACCCGTACCTTGCTTGTCGCTTCACTCTCAATGCTCGCCACCGCCGCTGTCGCCCAGACGCAATATGCCTGGGTGGGTACCTATAATCCGAACGGTGAAGGGTTGTACCGTTTTACTGTTAACCCGCAAACCGGCGCGCTGAACGATAAAACGCTGGTGAGCAAACTGCCGAATGCGGCGCAGTTGACCCTTTCACAGGACGGCAAAACGCTGTATCTGGCAAGCGAAGTGGAGCAGGGCGTGGTGCAGGCGCTGCGCGTCGGCGATAACGGTGAGCTGAGCGAGCTCAATCAGGTGGCCTCCGGCGGTGCCGGGCCGGTGTATCTCTCCCTGACGCCGAACGGCCAGCATCTGCTGGTGGCGAACTATGTCAGCGGCTCAATTGCCGTTTTACCCGTCAACGCAGACGGTAGCCTGGGTGAAGCCACGGACAAACATCAGGATCAAGGCGAACCGGGCGCGGCGAAGCCCGAAGCTGCTGCGGAGGGCAGTTTCGCGATCAGCGATCATAATGGCCCCCATGCGCACATGATCGCCGCCGATCCGAGCGGGAAATACGTGTTTTCCACCGATCTTGGGCTGGATCGCATCTATCAGTACCGTTTTGACGATCGGACAGGAAAGCTGACGCCGAACGATCCGCCGTTTATCAGCGCCTCCTCGAAAGGCGCCGGGCCGCGCCACTTTGTCTTTACGCCGAAGGGCGATGCCCTGTGGTTGATTAACGAAGAGGCGTCTACGCTCACCCGGTACACCGTGAACGCCAACGGCACCCTGAAAGAGGATAAAACGGTCTCTGCTCTGCCGGAAGGTTACAAAGGCACCAGCTTTGCTGCCGGGCTCGCATTAAGCGCCGATGGCAGGCAGCTGTATGTGGCTAACCGTTTGCATAACAGCATCGGGCACTTTACCGTAACAGCAGAGGGCACGCTGACGCATCAGGATGACGTGTGGACGCGTGGTGATTATCCCCGCACCCTGACGCTCGATAAGCAGGGACGCTGGCTGTACGTCATGAACCAGCGCAGCGACAACATTACCCGTTTCCGCGTGGCGCAGGACGGGAAATTGAGCTTCGAACCGGACTATACCCCGGTCGGCAGCCCATCCCAGATGGTCATTTCACCTTAAGCTGTTAGAGGACAACGACGTGCGATTTCCGAACCAACGTTTAGCGCAACTTTTCGATCTGTTGCAAAACGAGACGCTGCCGCAGGACGAGCTGGCGCAGCGGCTGTCGGTCTCCACGCGAACCGTCCGTGCAGATATCACCGCCCTGAACGCGCTGCTGGCCAGCCACGGCGCGCAGTTTATCCTGAGCCGGGGCAACGGCTACCAGCTCAAAATTGAGGATGCCGAGCGCTATCAGCAGCTTCAGGCATCCCACCCGCGCGCGCTGCGTATCCCACGGACCGGGCCGGAGCGCGTGCATTATCTGGTGGTGCGTTTTCTCACCTCGGCGTTTTCGCTTAAGCTGGAGGATCTGGCGGACGAGTGGTTCGTCAGCCGCGCCACGCTGCAAAGCGACATGGCGGAGGTACGCGAGTGGTTTCATCGTTACAACCTGACGCTGGAAACCCGTCCGCGCCATGGGATGAAGCTGTTTGGTAGCGAGATGTCGACCCGCGCGTGCCTGACCGATCTGCTCTGGGAGCTGGCGCAGCAGGACAGCCTGAACCCGCTGGTGACCGACGTGGCGCTGAATGCGGGCGTGGCGGAGCAGATGGTGCCGGTGCTGCACGACGCCTTGACGCGTCACCACATTCGCCTGACCGATGAAGGCGAGCTGTTCCTGCGCCTGTACTGCGCGGTGTCGGTACGTCGCATCAGCGAAGGTTACCCGCTGCCGGAATTCCATGCCGAAGACGTGGAAGAGAACGTGCGCGAGGCGGCGAAGGATATCGCGGTGACCATCCAGCAGCTGGCGGGCAAAACGCTTTCGCCGTCGGAGGAGAGCTGGCTGTGCGTGCACATTGCGGCGCGGCAGATCCAGGAGATCGCGCCCAGCGCGATTAATGCCGATGACGATGAAGCGCTGGTCAACTACATCCTGCGCTACATCAACACCCACTATAACTACAACCTGCTTAGCGACGCGCAGCTGCACGCGGATCTGCTGACGCATATTAAAACCATGATCACCCGCGTGCGGTATCAAATCATGATCCCCAATCCGCTGCTGGATAACATCAAGCAGCACTACCCGATGGCGTGGGACATGACGCTGGCCGCGGTGTCGAGCTGGGGCAAATACACGCCATATGTGATCAGCGAAAACGAGATTGGTTTCCTGGTGCTGCATATTGGTGTCGGGCTGGAGCGCCACTACAACATTGGCTACCAGCGTCAGCCGCGCGTGCTGCTGGTATGCGACGCCGGTAATGCGATGGTGCGCATGATTGAGGCGGTGCTGCAGCGTAAATACCCGCAGATTGAGGTGACGCGCACGCTCACCCTGCGCGAGTATGAGCTGGCGGAAACGATTGGCGAAGACTTTGTGATCGCCACCGCCCGCGTCAGCGAAAAGTCAAAACCAGTGGTGATGATCGCCCCGTTCCCGACCGACTATCAGTTAGAACAGATTGGCAAACTGGTGCTGGTGGACCGCACCCGCCCGTGGATGCTGGATAAATACTTCGACGCGGCCCACTTCCGCATTATCGACAAGCCGATCGATCAGCAGACGCTGTTCCGCGAGCTGTGTGAACAGCTTGAGGCAGAAGGCTTTGTTGGCGTGGAGTTTCTGGATTCGGTTGTTGAGCGTGAAGCTATCGTCAGCACCATGCTCGGCGACGGCATCGCGCTGCCGCACTCCCTCGGCCTGCTGGCGCAGAAAACGGTGGTCTACACCGTGCTGGCCCCGCACGGCGTTCAGTGGGGCGACGAAACCGCGCACGTCATCTTCCTGCTTGCCATCAGCAAAAGCGAATACGAAGAGGCGATGGCGATTTACGATATCTTCGTCACCTTCCTGCGCGAGCGGGCGATGTCACGTCTCTGTAGTTGCGAGGATTTTGCCGGCTTTAAGGCGGTGGCGATGGAGAGTTTGAGTCGTTTTTGAGAGGCGTTATCCAGAATTCGATGTAATGCGAATGTAATGCTAAACTGCATTACACATTCGATTTTACTGGAGTCATAATGGCCACGCTAAACGTCCGTTTGGATGACAAACTCAAAAACGAGGCTTATGCCGTGCTGGAAAAACTCAATATTACTCCAACGGAAGCGGTGCGATTGCTGTTTCAGTACATTGCTGAAACGGGGCGCATGCCGGTGAAAACGGTCACCATTAGCGACAGCGAAGATGCGCTGATACAGACAGTCCGGGAGCGACTGGCTAATCCACAAAAGGGAATAAAGGTTCGTCTGGATGACTTATGAACTGGAATTTGACCCGAGGGCGTTAAAGGAGTGGAGCAAGCTGGGGGATACGGTCAAACAACAATTTAAGAAGAAACTTGCCGGGGTGTTGGTAAACCCCAGGGTCGAATCCGCCCGCCTGCATGGGCTGCCGGATTGCTACAAAATCAAACTCAAGGCGTCCGGCTATCGCCTGGTTTATCAGGTTCAGGACAGCGTTATAACGGTATTTGTTATCGCCGTTGGGAAAAGAGAAAAATCAGCCGCTTATCATGACGCAAACAAACGGCTCTAATGCTCACCGCAAATGATGCACAACCTGGTTGCTGCTGCCGCGCCAGATGAGCGCCGGGTCTTTTAAATCCTGCATGAACTTGCCGTCGACCAGCACGTTAATCAGATCCACGACTTCCATCTGCTGCGCGTCCAGCTCATCCAGCTTGTAGCCTGTCCAGACCCAGATATCTTTTCCCGAGCACTCGCGGCGAATGCGCTTCACCAGCTTCAAAATATCCGGCACGTTTTGCGGATGCAGCGGATCGCCGCCGGAGAGCGAAATTCCCTGGCGGTGAATGCGCGTGTCGTTCAGGTCGCTGATGATTTTATCTTCCATCTCCGCGGTGAACGGCTTGCCGGAATTCAGGCGCCAGGTGCTTTTGTTGTAGCAGCCGGGGCATTCGTGGACGCAGCCTGAGACGAACAGGGTGCAGCGGGTGCCGGGGCCGTTGACGATGTCGACGGGGTAGTACTGGTGATAGTTCATCGCGAATAACCACGCCGGGTGGCGCTGCGCTTACCCGGCCTACAAAAGAGATCGGTCCGTAGGCCCGGTAAGCGCAGCGCCACCGGGCATTAACGTGGCAGCGGATTAACCGATCTGCCCATTCCCCAGATGCTTCACGCGGCGCTTCACCTCTTCCTGCTTGCCGGCGTTAAACGGACGGGCGTCCGGGCTACCGAGGTAGCCGCACACGCGACGAGTCACGGAGACGCGGGCCGCATCGTGGTTGCCGCATTTCGGGCAGGTAAAGCCTTTACTCGTACATTCAAACTCGCCGGTAAAGCCGCATTCGTAGCACTCGTCGATAGGCGTGTTGGTCCCGTAATACGGCACGTGCTGGTAGCTGTAATCCCACACGTCCTCCAGCGCCTTCAGGTTGTGCTGAATGTTCGGGTACTCGCCGTAGCAGATAAAGCCGCCGCTGGCGATTGGCGGATACGCCGCTTCGAAGTCGATCTTGTCGTACGGGTTCACCTTCTTCTCCACGTCGAGGTGGAAGCTGTTGGTGTAGTACCCTTTGTCGGTCACGCCTTCCACAATCCCGAACTCGGCGGTGTCCAGACGGCAGAAGCGGTCGCACAGGTTCTCGCTTGGGGTGCTGTACAGGCTGAACCCGTAGCCGGTTTCCTCTTTCCACTGGTCTACCGCGTCGCGCAGGCGCTGAACGATGGCGATGCCTTTCTCACGCAGGGCTTCGCTGTCGTACATGTGCGTATCGCCAAACAGCGCGTTGATGGTTTCGTGAATGCCGATATAGCCCAGCGAAATCGACGCGCGACCGTTTTTGAAGATCTCAGACACGTCATCGTCCGCCTTCAGGCGCACGCCACAGGCCCCTTCCATATAGAGGATCGGCGCGACGCGGGCTTTGACCCCTTCCAGACGGGCAATACGGGTCATCAGCGCCTTACGCGCCAGCTGCAGGCGCTCGTCCAGCAGCGCCCAGAAGGCGTCTTCATTGCCTTTCGCTTCCAGCGCGATGCGCGGCAGGTTCAGGCTGATCACGCCGAGGTTGTTGCGCCCGTCGTGGATCTGCTCGCCGTTTTCATCCTCGTACACGCCGAGGAAGCTGCGGCAGCCCATTGGCGTTTTAAACGAACCGGTGACCTTCACCACCTGATCGTAGTTCAGGATGTCCGGATACATGCGCTTGCTCGCGCACTCCAGCGCCAGCTGTTTGATGTCGTAGTTTGGATCGCCAAACTTGTGGTTCAGGCCGTCGCGAATCGCGAAAACCAGTTTCGGGAACACCGCAGTTTTACGGTTTTTGCCAAGGCCGGAAATACGGTTGCGCAGAATGGACTGCTGGATCAGACGCGATTCCCAGCTGGTGCCCAGGCCAAAGCCGAAGGTCACAAACGGCGTCTGGCCGTTGGCGGTGTGTAGCGTGTTTACCTCATATTCCAGCGACTGGAACGCGTCGTAGCACTCTTTTTCGGTGCGGGAGTGCGCGTAGCCGTCAGCGTCCGGAATGTGCCACTCGTCAGCCGTTTTACGGTGCTTGTTGAAGCTTGCCGTGACGAACGGAGCCAGCACTTCATCAATACGGTTAATGGTGGTGCCGCCGTAAATATGGCTGGCGACCTGGGCGATAATCTGCGCCGTGACCGCGGTGGCCGTGGAGATTGACTTAGGCGGTTCAATCTCGGCGTTGCCCATTTTAAAACCGTGGGTCAGCATGCCTTTCAGGTCGATCAGCATGCAGTTGAACATCGGGAAGAACGGCGAATAGTCGAGATCGTGGTAGTGAATTTCGCCGCGCTCGTGCGCCGAAACCACGTCGCGCGGCAGCAGATGCTGGCGGGCATAGTGTTTGGCGACGATACCGGCCAGTAGATCGCGCTGGGTGGGGATCACTTTACTGTCTTTGTTGGCGTTTTCATTGAGCAGGGCGGAGTTGGTCTGCTCCACCAGGCCACGGATCTCCTGGTTCAGACGACCGCGCTTCTCGCGCTGCACGTCACGATCGTGGCGGTACTCAATGTAGGCGCGCGCCAGCTGCTTGTAGGGCCCTGCCATCAGTTGGTTCTCAACCGCGGTCTGGATCTCGTTGATATCGACCTGGCTGCGTTCATTCATCTGGCTGCTAACGACTTCTGCGACGGTGGCGCAGTAATCTGCGTCATCGACTCCCGCTGCTTTAGCTGCACGCAGAATGGCTTCCTGGATGCGCTCTGATTTAAACGGCACTTTACAGCCATCACGTTTCATCACATGCGGTGTCATGATCACTCCATTTTTGAAAACAGGTTATCCACAGAGGTGGAGAAGTATTCACCGGACGCATTTCCCGCCAGGCCAAAGACTTCCCGCGTTCCCAGCTCGTGTTATCCACAATTCCGGCCAGCGTAAGCGCCGTCTTGTTGTTGGAATAGTAGACGATAAATACAAGATGTTGGGTCGGCGTGCATTTTAAGTGCTACATATAGTGATTTGCATCAAACATGTTTGCGATTTATTTGATTCAGAACAAAGTAAAAAGACGAGAGTACAAACGACGGGCGCTTCAGAGATTGTAAAGGTGGAAGAGAAAAATCTGATTAATTATTCAACAAAAACAGTAAAGTAAGCCGGGTGCAGGGCTGCACCCGGCAGGACGGTTACTGCTGCAACCACCAGACGGCTTCAAACGGACGCAG
Organism: Enterobacter cloacae complex sp. Mu1197; assembly: GCF_040059225.1. Taxonomy (NCBI): domain Bacteria; kingdom Pseudomonadati; phylum Pseudomonadota; class Gammaproteobacteria; order Enterobacterales; family Enterobacteriaceae; genus Enterobacter; species Enterobacter cloacae complex sp. Mu1197. Next base: position 517,415 of record NZ_CP157375.1, read on the forward strand.
CGACGTCGTTTGCGGTGTCGGGTAGTTACTCATCAACACCTGCAACTTACCGCTGAGAAGGTCTGTCTGCCATTCCTGAGGCGTATTACTCAGGTTCGCCGCAACGATCAGGGTCTGTCCCTGCCACTGGCGACGGTAGCACCACAAAGAAGGGTGTTCCGGCAGGAGATCCTCATAATCCCCCCACGTCAGCACTGGCAGGGTTTTGCGCAGGCTAATCAGCGACTGATAGGTATAGAAGACGGAATCCGCATCGTCGAGCGCCGCGCGGGCGTTCACGGTTTCGTAGTTATCGCAGACGCCAATCCACGGTTCGCCCTCGCTAAAGCCCGCATTGTGTGACGCGTCCCACTGCATTGGCGTGCGGCCATTATCCCGGGATTTACTCGCCAGAATCGCCAGTAATTCATCCGGATCGCGGCCGTTGGCGCGCAGTTCGGCGAACATGTTCAGGCTTTCCACGTCGCGGTAATCGGTGATGCGGCTGAAGTGCGGGTTCGTCATCCCCAGCTCTTCGCCCTGATAGATATACGGCGTGCCCTGCATACCGTGCAGCACCATGCCGAGCATTTTCGCGGCGTGAACCCGGTATTCTCCTTCGTCACCGAAGCGCGACACGATGCGCGGCTGGTCGTGGTTACACCAGAACAGGGCGTTCCAGGCTTTGTTATGCATCCCCTGCTGCCAGTGGCGGAAGAGGGTTTTCAGCGCCACGAAGTCTGGCTTCGCCTTCGTCCACTTTTCGCCGCCGGGATAGTCCACCTTCAGGTGGTGGAAGTTAAAGGTCATCGACAGCTCGCGGCCATCGAGAGAAGCATACTGCTGGCAGTTCTCCAGCGAGGTCGAGGACATCTCGCCTACCGTTATCAGGTTGCGCGGGGTAAAGACGTCGCGACTCATCTCCTGCAGATATTCATGGATGCGCGGTCCGTCAGTGTAGAAGCGGCGACCGTCGCCCGTCTCGTCATTCGGGAAATCCTGATCTTTCGAAATCAGGTTAATGACATCGAGGCGCAAGCCGTCGACGCCGCGGTCGGCCCAGAACTCGCACACCTTTTTCAGCTCGGCGCGCACCGCCGGATTTTCCCAGTTGAGGTCCGCCTGCTCCGGCGCGAACAGGTGCAGGTAATACTGCTCGCTCTCCGCGTGCCAGCGCCAGGCGTTGCCGCCAAACTTGGAGCGCCAGTTGTTGGGCAACTGCTCAGGCGTGCCGTCGCGCCAGATGTAGAACTGGCGGTACGGGCTCGCTTTGTTCAGCGATTCCCGGAACCAGGGGTGCTGGGTTGAGGTGTGGTTGAACACCATATCCAGCACGATGCGAATACCGCGCTGGTGCGCCTCGGCGACCAGTTCGTCGAAATCATCCAGCGTGCCGTACGCCGGGTCGATGGCGGTGTAATTCGCCACGTCGTAGCCATTATCCACCTGCGGGGAGATATAAAACGGCGTCAGCCAGATGGCGTCGATGCCGAGGGTTTTCAGGTAGTCCAGACGCTGCGTCACGCCGCGTAAATCGCCGGTGCCGCTGCCGGTGGTGTCCTGGAAACTCTTGGGGTAAATCTGGTAGATAACGCCGTTTTGCCACCAGTGAGGAAGGGTATTCATAGTGTGTTCCTGCAAATGCGAAGGGGCGCAACTGCGCCCCGAAAGAGAGAGATTAAACAATCTGCAGCGAGCCCTGACGGAACTTACGCTGATAAACCACGGTAGTCAGCGCCATTGGGACGATAATCGCGATGGCCATTGCCAGGGCGAACACCTGCCAGTAAGCGGGCTGGATGGAGAGGATGCCCGGCAGGCCGCCGACGCCAATCCCGTTTGCCATTACGCCGTTCAGTCCGCACACCAGGCCCGCCAGACCGGAACCGATCATCGCGCAGAGCATCGGGAAGCGGTATTTCAGGTTGATACCGTACATCGCCGGTTCGGTGACGCCGAGGTAGGCGGAGATAGCCGCCGGAACGGAGATCTCGCGTTCATTGTGCTTGCGGCTGACGATGATGATGCCGGTCACCGCGGACGCCTGAGCAATGTTAGACAGGGCGATAATCGGCCAGACCGGTGTGCCGCCGAGGCTCTGGATCATCTGCATATCAATGGCCAGCGTGGTCTGGTGCACGCCGGTGATCACCAGCGGGGCGTACAGGAAGCCAAACAGCGCGGCGCCAATCGGGGCGAAGCTGCCGGTCATCAGGTGACGCACCGCGAAGGCCACGCCGTCGCCAATCATGCGGCCAAACGGACCGATAAAGGCATGCGCCAGGAAGACCGCCAGAATTAGCGAGCACACCGGCACCACCACCAGATAAAGGTAATCCGGCACGATGCGCTTCAGTCGGGTTTCAATAAAGCCCAGCGCCAGCCCCGCCAGCAGGGCCGGAATGACCTGCGCCTGATAGCCCACTTTGGCGATGGTAAACAGGCCGAAGTTCCACACCTCAGGCACCTGCTGACCAAGTAAGTAAGCGTTCATTAACTGCGGAGAGACCAGCGTGACGCCGAGTACGATACCGAGGATCGGCGTACCGCCCATCTTGCGCACCGCGGACCAGCAGATCCCGACCGGCAGATAGAAGAAGATCGCCTCGCCAATCAGCCACAGGAAGTCGTACACGGTTTTCAGCGCCGGGTACATCTGCGCCAGGGTTTTGCCGTCGCTCATCGGCACGTCGCCGATGACGTTACGGAAGCCTAAGATCAAGCCTCCGCTGATCAGCGCTGGCAGCAGCGGGAAGAAGATCTCCGCAAAGTGGGAAATCAACTGCTCGTGCCACTTCATGTTCTGGCGCGCGGCCTTCTTCGCCTGCTCTTTATCGGCGGAGGAGTGCCCTGTCGTTGCCAGCAGAGCCTGATAGTAATCGCCCACTTCGGTACCAATCACGACCTGGAACTGACCGGCGTTGGTAAAGCAGCCTTTAACCATGGAGAGTTCTTCAATGGCCTTCGGGTTGGCTTTGGCCGGATCGTTCAGCACGAAGCGCAGGCGGGTAATGCAATGGCTGACGGTAGCGATGTTTTCGCGGCCGCCGACCAGGACGATCAACTGATCGATATCTGCTTGTTTGACTTTACTCATCATGAAACCTCATGACAGATGGTGAGGGGGGTAATGACCTGAGCGCAAGCCTACTCCTTCAGCGTGACGGCGAAAATGGGAACGTTCCCGAAATCAGGCGAAGATCACAATAAACCGTTGAGCGGGGGTTAAGAAAGGTGGGCAGGAATAACGATCTGACGCGGCTCAGCGCGCCCGTTGATCTGCTCGATCAGCTGCGCGGCGGCCTGTCTGCCGGACTCGGCATAACCCGGGTCGACGGTAATAATTTCCGGGTGCAAAAACTTCATCAGCGGCGTGCTGCCGACGCTCGCCACCTGCAGGTTATCGATACGCTGCTCCTGAAGATATTTACTCGCGCCCAGCGCCAGCGTATCCGTGGCGCACACCAGCGCGGTGGTTTGCGGCGTCAGGACGCTGGCAACCTGCTCGTAGCCCTGCTTCATGCCAAGCCCCGGCAGGGAGGCCACGGCGGAGAGGTTGTGCTTTTTGCAAAAGGCCAGATAGGCCTCATGGCGGCGCTTGCCGGTGGTGACGTCCGCGTGCGGTACGCCGAGGAAGCTGATGTGGCGATGGCCTTCGTCAAACAGGCGCTGCATCAGGGTGATAATCGCACCCTCGTCGTCATAGCAGACGGAGGCAAAACCGTGGGCATCGCGCGCCAGCAGCACCAGCGACGGCTGCCAGGGTTTTAGCATCTCGTCTTTGATGCCGGTAAAGCCGAACAGCACCACGCCGTCAATGTTGCGCCGCTGGAGCATACCCAGATGCTCTTCCACCAGCTGTGGCGAGAACTGGCTCTCCATCATGATCGGGTCATATCCCTGCTCATAGAAGGCGGGCAGCATGGTCTGCACGGCAAGGTTTTCAGACAGAGAATCCAGGCGCGAGACAATGATGGCGACCACTTTGTCACTCTGTCCGCGCATGGCGCGCGCGGAGCGGGAAGGGGAAAAGCCGTGCTGATTCATGACCGCCTCAACGCGCTCGCGGGTGCGTTCGCTGACGCCGCTTTCGTTGTTCAGCACGCGTGAGACGGTCGATTTCCCCACGCCGCTTAAACGCGCGATGTCTTTAATCGTAAGGCGGTTCTGCATGCTGTATTCCCTGTAACAACGACAATGTAATGAATTGAGCCTAATGCTATAGCGCGATTTCGCTATGGGCTAAATCTGGTTTACGTTCGGTTTATTTGCAGGGGGGTATAATACCGCCCGAATCATCAAAAAGGGTACGCTTAAATCCTTATACTGCGCGGCGACACCCTACTTTTTACTTACCGGAGGCTTCATGGATCCCGATCCCACACCTCTCCTGAACGGGAGAATGCGTTCTTTCCGGTAAGCCAGCCTGTTGCTGACTCACCGGTGATGTGAGGCAGCAACGTCCCAAACGTTCCTGCTTGAAAAATTGAGTGCCTCTCAGGTACGGCCTTGCCACGCCTGAAGGAAATGCTGCGTCCGCGTTTGCGGATGCGGAGGAATGACTATGTTTAAAAATATCACCCGGCAGCTGCAGGCCCTGCTGAGCCGCCACCTGCCACACCGTCTTGTTCAGCGCGACCCGCTGCCCAATGCCAAAAACATGGCGGGGGCGGCGATCCCCGCGTCCCTGACTGAACGCTGCCTGAACGTGGCGGCGATGGATGAAAACGAAGTCTGGCGCGCTTTTGGTGGGCACCCGGAAGGGCTGAACGCGACAGAAGTGGAGAAAATCCGCGCCGTGCATGGCGATAACCTCATTCCGGCGCAAAAGCCGTCTCCGTGGTGGGTGCATCTGTGGCTCTGCTACCGCAACCCGTTCAACCTGCTGCTGACCGTGCTCGGCCTCATCTCCTATGCGACGGAAGATCTGTTTGCCGCAGGGGTGATTGCCCTGATGGTGGGCATTTCCACGCTGCTGAACTTTATTCAGGAGGCCCGCTCCACCAAAGCGGCGGACGCCCTGAAGGCGATGGTCAGCAACACCGCGACCGTCTCGCGCGTGATCAACGATCTCGGCGAAAACGCCTGGGTGGAATTGCCTATCGACCAGCTGGTGCCGGGGGATCTGGTGAAGCTGGCCGCGGGGGACATGATCCCGGCGGATTTACGCATCATCCAGGCGCGCGATCTGTTTGTGGCGCAGGCTTCCCTGACCGGCGAATCCCTGCCCGTTGAAAAGGTGGCGCGCAGCCGCGACCCGCAGCAGATGAACCCGCTCGAGTGCGACACCCTGTGCTTTATGGGCACCACGGTCGTCAGCGGCACCGCGCAGGCGATTGTCACCGCCACCGGGGGCAACACCTGGTTTGGTCAGCTTGCCGGGCGCGTCAGCGAGCAGGAGAGCGAGCCGAATGCCTTCCAGAAGGGAATTGGCCGCGTCAGCATGCTGCTGATCCGCTTTATGATGGTGATGACGCCTATCGTGCTGCTGATCAACGGCTACACCAAAGGCGACTGGTGGGAAGCGGCGCTGTTTGCGCTCTCCGTGGCCGTCGGCTTAACGCCGGAAATGCTGCCGATGATTGTCACCTCTACACTGGCGCGCGGGGCGGTGAAGCTCTCTAAACAGAAGGTGATCGTCAAACACCTCGACGCCATTCAGAACTTTGGCGCGATGGACATTCTCTGCACCGATAAAACCGGCACCCTGACGCAGGACAAAATCGTGCTGGAGAACCACACTGATATCTCCGGCAAAACCAGCGAGCGCGTGCTGCACAGCGCGTGGCTGAACAGCCATTACCAGACCGGGCTGAAAAACCTGCTCGACGTCGCGGTGCTGGAAGGGGTAGATGAAGAGTCAGCCCGCACGCTCTCCGGCCGCTGGCAGAAGGTGGATGAGATCCCGTTCGACTTCGAGCGCCGCCGCATGTCGGTGGTGGTGAGCGAGCAGACGGATGTGCATCAGTTGATCTGCAAAGGCGCGCTGCAGGAGATCCTCAACGTGTCGACGCAGGTACGCTATAACGGCGACATCGTGCCGCTGGACGATACCATGCTGCGCCGCATTAAGCGCGTCACCGACAACCTGAACCGTCAGGGGCTGCGCGTGGTGGCGGTGGCGAGCAAGTTCCTGCCGGCGCGCGAGGGGGACTATCAGCGTATCGACGAATCCGATCTGATCCTCGAGGGTTACATCGCCTTCCTCGATCCACCGAAAGAGACCACCGCACCGGCGCTCAAAGCGCTGAAGGCGAGCGGTATTACCGTGAAAATCCTCACCGGCGACAGCGAACTGGTTGCGGCGAAAGTGTGCCACGAGGTGGGGCTGGACGCGGGTGATGTGGTGGTCGGGAGCGAGATTGAACATCTCTCCGATGACGAACTGGCGAAGCTTGCCCAGCGCACCACGCTGTTTGCCCGCCTGACGCCGATGCACAAAGAGCGCATTGTCACCCTGCTTAAGCGCGAAGGGCACGTGGTGGGCTTTATGGGCGACGGCATCAACGATGCGCCCGCTCTGCGTGCGGCGGATATCGGTATCTCCGTAGACGGAGCGGTCGATATTGCCCGTGAAGCGGCGGACATCATTCTGCTGGAAAAAAGCCTGATGGTGCTGGAGGAGGGCGTCATCGAAGGGCGCCGTACCTTTGCCAATATGCTCAAGTACATCAAGATGACCGCCAGCTCCAACTTCGGTAACGTCTTCAGCGTGCTGGTGGCGAGCGCGTTTCTGCCGTTCCTGCCGATGCTGCCGCTGCACCTGCTGATCCAGAACCTGATGTACGATGTCTCTCAGGTGGCGATTCCGTTTGATAACGTGGACGACGAGCAGATCCAGAAGCCGCAGCACTGGAACCCGGCAGATCTCGGGCGTTTCATGCTGTTCTTTGGCCCGATCAGCTCCATCTTCGACATTCTGACCTTCTGCCTGATGTGGTTTGTGTTCCACGCCAACACCCCGGAACACCAGACGCTGTTCCAGTCCGGCTGGTTCGTGGTCGGGCTGCTGTCGCAGACGCTGATTGTGCACATGATCCGCACGCGCCGCATTCCGTTCATCCAGAGCCGTGCCGCGTGGCCGCTGATTGTGATGACGGGCATTGTGATGGCGCTCGGCATCGCGCTGCCGTTCTCACCGCTGGCGAGCTACCTGCAGCTGCAGGCGCTGCCGCTGAGCTACTTCCCGTGGCTGGTGGCGATCCTCGCGGGTTACATGGTGCTGACGCAGATGGTGAAAGGGTTCTATGCGCGTCGGTATGGCTGGCAGTAAGTTATGTTTGCCGGGTGGCGGCTTCGCCTTACCCGGCCTACTCCCGAAACGTAGGCCCGGTAAGCGCAGCGCCACCGGGCAATAGCTTTCCTCCCAAATTCAACAACCTGTGATCTCCGTCGGCGCATTCGCTTGACGACAAATTGAGCGCATGTTAACAGAATGTTTTGCCTTTATTTGGCCCGTCATATAAGGAACATTCATGTTACGGTACAGTCTCTTAACCGCCGGGCTGATGCTCGGCGCCTCTGCCTTTGCCGCCCCGGCAGGGGATCTCCCTTTAATGCCCTGGCCTGCGAAGGTCGAACGCCCGACGACACAGGGCGCGCTGGTGCTCAGCAACAACGTATCCATTAGCGTCAGCGGGGACGATCTCGGTGACGCCGTCAACCGCCTGCGCCAGCGCATCGCCCTGCAAACTGGCTGGACGCTGCAGCCGCAGGCTGAAAAGCCAGACAAACCGACCATCCGCATCGCGATTGCCAAAAAGGTGAAGCCGCAGCCTCTGCCGGACAGCGACGAAAGCTATAAGCTCACGGTGGATGCCAACGGCGTGAACATCTCTGCCAACACCCGTTTCGGTGCCTTGCGCGCCATGGAAACCCTGCTCCAGCTGATGCAGAACGGGGCGGAAAATACCTCTATGCCGTGGGTTACCATTGAAGATTCGCCGCGTTTCCCGTGGCGCGGGCTGCTGCTCGATTCGGCACGCCACTTTATCCCGCTGCCGGATATCAAACGCCAGATCGACGGCATGGCTGCGGCGAAGCTCAACGTGCTGCACTGGCATTTGACCGACGACCAGGGCTGGCGCTTCAGCTCGAAGCGCTACCCTAAGCTGACGCAGCTTGCCAGCGACGGGCTGTTCTACACGCCTGAACAGATGCGTGAGGTGGTGCGTTACGCCGCCGAGCGCGGCATTCGCGTGGTGCCGGAGATCGACATGCCGGGCCACGCCTCGGCGATTGCCGTGGCCTACCCGGAGCTGATGAGCGCCCCGGGGCCGTACGCCATGGAACGCCACTGGGGCGTGCTGAAGCCGGTTCTCGATCCCACCAAAGAGGCGACTTACGCCTTTGCTGACGCGATGGTCAGCGAACTGGTGGCGATCTTCCCCGATCCGTATCTGCACATCGGCGGCGACGAGGTGGACGACAGCCAGTGGAAAGCGAACCCGGCCATCCAGCAGTTTATGCGCGATAACAGGCTGGCGGACAGCCACGCGCTGCAGGCGTATTTCAACCGCAAGCTGGAAACGATCCTTGAGAAGCATCACCGCCAGATGGTCGGCTGGGATGAGATCTACCATCCTGACTTACCGAAAAGCATTCTGATCCAGTCCTGGCAGGGGCAGGACGCGCTGGGGCAGGTGGCGCAGAACGGCTACAAGGGCATTCTGTCGACCGGCTTTTATCTCGACCAGCCCCAGTCCACCGCCTATCACTACCGCAACGAGATCGTCCCGCAGGGGTTAAACGGCGTGGACGTGATAGCGGATACCGATAGCGCCCAGAGTTGGGCCTTCTCCATGCCGCGCCTGAAGGGCAAGCCGGTGGAGGGGAGCTTCACCCTGGTGAAAGGGGATGCCGGCTGGCGCGGGTTTATTGATTTTGCCGGGAAATCGCGCCGTGCGGTGCAGAACATCGAGTGGCGCGATGACAGCCAGGTCACGTTTACCGTCGATACGTGGATGGGCGAAACGCGCCCGGTCGTCACCGTCGATAACGACAAACTCTCCGGTTATTTCCTTGTCGGAAATACGCGCTACCCGATTAGCGGCACGCGTCTGGACGACGTGCCGAAAGGCGTTCCGCCCGTCGTGCCGGACGTGGCGAACCAGGCCAACCTGCTCGGCGGCGAAGCGGCGCTGTGGGCGGAAAACGTGGTGGCGCCGGTGCTGGATATCCGCCTGTGGCCGCGTACGTTTGCGGTGGCAGAGCGGCTGTGGTCCGCGCAGGACGTCAACGATGTCGACAACATGTACACCCGCCTGCAGGCGATGGACAGCTGGTCGACGGTGTCGGTCGGGCTGCAGCAGCATACCCAGCAGCAGGTGCAGTTCACGCGCCTCGCCGGTAATGCCGACACCCTGCCGCTGCAGATCCTCGCTCAGGCCATTGAACCGGCGCAGTATTACACCCGTCAGCACCTGAAGTTCCAGGCCGGAAACTATCATCAGTTCGAGCCCCTCAACCGCTTTGCGGATGCACTGAACGCTGAAAGCGCCACCGTGCGCCAGATGCACAAATGGGCGGACCGTCTGGTGAGCGATGCGGAAGACACGGAAAGCGCTGACGCCCTGCGCCACGTCTTTAACCGCTGGCAGAGCAACACCAGCGACGCGCTGGCCTTAAGCGAAAACAGCTATCAGCTGAAGGCAATGAAGCCGGTGATCCAGGAGGTGGATAAGCTGGCCTCCATTGGCCTGCGCCTGACGGATCTGGTGGCGCGCCAGGGCACGCTGGATGACAAAGAGATCGCCTCGATTCAGAGCGAGCTGGATAACGCGGCGAAGGTTCAGGACGAAGTGGTGATTGCGGCGGTTTATCCGCTGGAGACGCTACTTCGCGCCACGCGGAATCAGTAGCAAAACGCCCGGTGGCGCTACGTTTACCAGGCCTACGTGACGTGTAGGCCCGGCAAACGCAGTGCCGCCGGGCGTAAAGGCAACTCAGTTCTTCAACACCCACGCCTCTTTCCAGTGTGTGCCGACGCCCGGCTCATACTGGTTGGCATACGGGCTGTACTGCACGCAGTAGCCGCTGTACGGGAATGGCTTACATTCGTAGGTCTTACCGTCTTTAGGCTGCAGCACCACGGTACCGGCCTGGTAAGAGGCGATATTGTCCGGGAAGATAAAGTCGTGTTGCCCGGTGCTATCCGCAGCGGCATCGCTCTCCAGCATCAGGTTCAGGACGTCCTGGGCGAACAGCGTGCCGTCTTTATTGGTCGCGTAGTATTTCAGCATATGGTGGCCCGCGGTCACGTCATTCAGCGTCATGGTCACGTCCTGGCTGGCGTTGTTCATGTCCTGCTTCAGATACCCTTTTTCCGCACCGCTGTGGTTCATCACGTGCGCTTCAAAATTCACGTTACCGTGGGTATTCACGTGGAAGGTCACGGTCGCATTACCGTGTTCAATTTTGCTGTATTGCAGACCGGAAACGGCGATGGCCTCGCTCACCTGTGCCTTCTGTTCTTCATAAGAGATGGCAACTGACTGCAGCGTGCTGCCGTCTTTCACGAAGACGCTGTTCGCGCCGTGAACCGGACTGATTTCACCCGCTTCGTCTTTCACGCCGACGCGCACGTCGTGCTGCGCGGTGTTGATCTTCTGCGCCAGATCGTAAGACCACTGGTTAGCATCGCCTTGTTCAGCAGAGCTGATGGTCATCTCGGTACGCATGGAAGTCACTTCACCGTGGGCGTCGAAGAAGCGAGCAATCACCTTGTCGCCCGCGTTCAGATTGTTACCGGCTATCTGGCCGCTCAGGGTTTTGCTCCACTCAGAAACGACGGCAGGTGTTTCGTCCGGCGTGACGTTGCCGCCATTTCCGAAATCAACGTCAATTGCCTGATAGAAGCTATTTGAGGTATCCGCAATTTCCCACACGCCGTAAATAACCTGATAGCCCGTACGCTCGGGGACATTACAGGTCATGGATTTTGTCATGGCCGGTGCCTGACCATTTCCGTTAATGGTACAGAACGGCGTTAATTCAAACTGGTCGCGGGTCAGGGGTTTATTGGGATCCCAGTTTTGTTTGGTGATGTAATAGCGCCAGTTGGTTGTTTTATGCGGGGCGGTATGGTGCCAGACGAAGTCGTGTGGACCTGCCGTCATGGGATTTTTGGTCCATGCGTTGAGACTCTGCTTATCAAGCTGGGAGTAGCTGGCAATGCCTGCGCTGGCGAGCTGGCCGTCAGGAGGCATGGCGCCGGTCGGGAAACCGGAGGTTTTTTCTACGCTTTGTGGTTCGTACTGAACGGAGCCGCAGTCAATATTTTGACCCAGCTTACACATATAAGCGCGACTGGCGGGGGATTCTATATATCCGTGTGCAAGTGCTGAAGACGCAACCGTTAATGTGGCAACGGCCAGCGCAATTTTAGAGAGCTTCATTTTTCGTCCATTAATTAGAATATAACAAGGCAGCGTCAGTCTATTAATGGACAGCACAGGACGTCATTCAGTACCGGGAGTAAAAATGGTCGAAATAAAAAAGGCAGCCTCAGCTGCCCTCTAAATATTGAAATGCATTAACGACGAACGGCAATCGCTTCGATTTCAATTTTCACGTCTTTTGGCAGACGTGCCACTTCCACGCAGGAGCGCGCCGGGAAGGTGGCGTTATGCTCGGTGAAGAACGCTTCGTAAGTGGCGTTAACGGTCGCGAAATCGTTCAGATCTTTCACGAACACGGTGGTTTTCACGATATCACCCACTTTCAGGCCGGCAGATTCAACGATAGCCTGCACGTTTTCCAGCGACTGACGCGCCTGCGCCGCGACATCTTCCGGCACCGCACCGGTTTTTGGGTTTACGGGGATCTGACCTGAAGTGATGATCATGCTGCCCAGATCAACGCCCTGAACGTAAGGGCCGATAGCGGCTGGTGCATTTTCCGTCGCGAGTACTTTGCTCATGTTTTCTCCAGAATTACAGCGTTAAGAATGTTCCCGGCCATTATAACAGCCGGGATTTCATTACCAACCTCAATTAGTTGGCCAGCACCACATAATGAGAAAACTCTTTTTCGCAGTATTTGCATTTGAGCGCGATGTCATCGGCGCGTTTTTTCACTGCAAAGCTGGAGGAAACCGGCTCAGCATGACTGATGCAGTTGCTGTTCGGGCAGACCAGCACGTTTTCGATGCGATCCGGCAGGCTCGGGCGGGATTTGCCGACCACTTCATACTCGTCGATGCGGTTGACGGTGGCGTCTGGCGCGTACAGCGACAGCTGGTTAACCTGCTCGTCGGTCAGGAAGGTGTTCTCGATTTTAATCAGATCCTTGCGGCCCATCTCGCCCGACGGCAGGTTCAGGCCGATGGTGATGCGCTGGTCGGTTTCGGTCAGTTTGAACAGCGTCAGCAGCTTAAAGCCCACCTGCGCAGGGATGTGGTCAATCACGGTGCCACGCTTGATGGCTTCAACCTGGAGTTTGTTATCGTGTGTCATGGTCGTCTCCCCTTACAGAGCTAATTCGCGATTCAGAACCAGTGCCAGTAACGCCTGGCGGGCGAAGATGCCGTTTCCGGCCTGCTGGAAGTACCAGGCGTGCGGCGTTTTATCGACGTCTGTGGTGATCTCATCGATGCGCGGCAGCGGGTGCAGGACCTTCATGTTGTCGCGTGCGCCTTCCAGGTCGCTGGCGCGCAGCACGAACTGCGCCTTCACGTTGGCATATTCGGACGGATCCAGACGCTCTTTCTGCACGCGGGTCATGTACAGAATATCCACATGGCTCATCACCTCTTCGATGCTGGCATGCAGGCTCCACGCAATGCCTTTCTCGTCCAGCATGTCGAGGATGTACTGCGGCATCGCCAGCGCGTCCGGGGCGATGAAGTAGAAGCGGTTGCCGTTAAATTTTGCCAGCGCCTGGGTCAGGGAGTGTACGGTGCGGCCGTATTTCAGGTCGCCAACCATGGCGATGTTCAGGTTCTCAAGCTTGCCCTGGGTCTCCTGAATGGTGAACAGGTCCAGCAGCGTCTGTGTTGGGTGCTGGTTGGCACCGTCACCGGCGTTCAGTACCGGAATGCCGCCGGAAAACTCGGTCGCCAGGCGCGCCGCGCCCTCCTGCGGATGACGCATCACAATCGCGTCGACGTAGGTGCCGATCACTGAAATGGTATCCGCCAGGGTCTCGCCTTTTTTACCCAGCGACGTGTTGCTGCTGTCCGAGAAGCCCACCACGCTCGCGCCCAGGCGGTGCATGGAGGTCTCAAAGGAGAGGCGGGTGCGGGTTGAGGCTTCAAAGAAGCAGCTCGCAATCACCTTGTGCTTCAGCAGCTCCGGTTGCGGATTGGCCTTCAGTTTTGCCGCGGTATCCAGAACCAGTTCCAGCTCTTCGCGGCTGAGGTCGTTTATGGAAATGATGTGTTTTTGATAAAGCGGATTCATGTTTATCTCCTGACGCCGGGCAAAAAAAAGCCCCTCAAATGAGGGGCTCTGGGAATAGGTTTAGCAACGGGAAGAAAAACGGCAGGCCAGCGTCTGATTTCAGACGCGGTAAGACGTTATGTCGTACACGCTTGACCATGCTTCCTCCCGGCAAATTGTCGGGCATTATACGCAGCTCGCTTTTCGGATCAAGCGATTTAATGCACGCTTTACTCAATGCAAACGGTTCTTTATGAATATTAATTCGTTCTGAGTAAATAATTAATTTGCTTATGCACCAGCGCGGTGCGCTTCACCACCCGGGGGGCGACCCAGACAATACTGCTGCCGGCCACCACGCCTAATATTTCCGGAAGCTGGTGATAATCCAGAATACGCGCCACCGCGCGGCCATATCCGGCGACGGTATGGACAAGGATAAACTCGCTATTATGCTCGACGCTCACCACCATTTCCGAAACGGTACGTGCGGCGTCAGGGGCAGGGCGCAGTTGGGGATTCAACGAATAAATCTTTAGCCCTTTGGCATTTCGAATTTTTATGACTCCGAGCAACTTCAGCAATCGCGAAACGGTCGACTGGCTGATGCTGTCAAACCCTCTCTCCTGCAGGTCGCGGCGAATCTCTTCCTGCGAAAGATAACTCTTTTCGGCGATCAAACGCTGACACACCGTGAGCTGCAGTTGTTCTTTGGGAGAGTACTCTTCGTAATCCATCATGTTTCCCATATCAGTTCCCGAAATAACCGGTGACACCGCACCGATCCGTAGGCCGGATAAGCGCAGCGCCATCCGGCAAATTACAACAATGCCCCCAGACTTAACGCCACCATAATCACCACCGTCAGGATCGCCAGCAGCGGCGCCACCCATTTCAGATAGCGCACGTAGGGCACCCGGGCGATAGCCAGCCCGCCCATGACCACCGCTGAGGTCGGCGTGACGAGGTTTACGATGCCGGAGGCCGACTGGTAAGCCGTGACCACCAGGTCGCGGTTGACGTTAGCGAAATCGGCAAGCGGTGCCATGATCGGCATCGTCAGAACGGCCAGGCCGGATGAAGAAGGCACAAGAAACGACAGCACGACCTCCAGCCAGTACATCACGTTGATGAACGCCACCGTGGACAACCCGCTGACCAGCCCTTCCGCGCTGTGCAAAATGGTGTGGGTAATCATGCCCTTATCCATGATGACTACGATACCGCGCGCGATGCCGATAATCAGCGCGACGCCCAGCAAATCTCGCGCGCCGTTGATAAACGTCGACGTCAGCTCCTCTTCGCTCATGCGGGCAATCAGGCCGACGAGAATCGCGCTGGCGAGAAACACTGCGGAGATCTCCGCCATCCACCAGCCCAGCACCGCCACGCCGTAAATCATCACCGCGAAGGCGAGGGCAAAAATCACCAGGATGATTTTGCGCACCGGGGTGAATTCCAGCGACTGTTCGCCCTTGTTGCCGAGGAAATGGGCGAGGTTCTCTTCCTGCTTGTCTGCAACGATCGACTGCGAGGGATCCTTGCGCACCTTGCGGGCGTAGCGCATCACCCACGCCACGCAGATGATCCAGCCGATGACCAGCAGCGCCACGCGCAGGGCGATGCCGTTGGTAAAAGGGATCCCGGCGGCGTTGGCGGCGATCACCGTGGCAAACGGGTTAATGGTGGAACCCAGCGTGCCGATCCCCGCGCCGAGCAGCACGGTGGAGGCGGCGACAACCGGATCGAACCGGGCAGCCAGCATCACCGGCACCAGCAGGGTGTAGAACGGCAGCGACTCCTCGGCCATGCCGTAAATGGTGCCGCCCGCGGCAAACAGCGCCATCAGGATCGGGATCATCCACTCCTCGCGTCCGCGCAGCCGGGTGGTGACGCGCTCGATCCCGGCGTCAATCGCCCCGGTTTTGGTGACGATCCCGAGAAATCCCCCGATGATCAGGATAAACAGCGCCACGTCGATCGCCCCGGCCTGGCCGGAAACCGGATCGTACAGCCCGGCGATGGGCGCCATCAGGACGGAAACCAGCCCTTGCGGATGCGCCGCCACGTGCGCGTAGGTTCCGGCAATCGGGACTTCTTTACCGAGGGTCTCGTTCATCGCCATCTGGTACTGACCGGCGGGAACGACCCAGCTCAGCGCCGCCACAACGGCAATCAGAAAAAAGAGAATGGTGTAAGCGGAGGGAAACTTAAACTTGCCCATGATGTTCTCCTTAAACCCGGCGCACCCCGCGGCGCGCCGGGCGGTGATTAGTCGCCGAGTGTCGCCACCATGACCGCTTTAATGGTGTGCATGCGGTTCTCTGCCTCGTCGAAGACGATGGAGTTTGGTGATTCGAAGACCTCTTCCGTCACCTCCAGCCCCTTCAGCCCGTACGCCATCTCGATCTCGCGGCCCACTTTGGTGTGCTCGTTGTGGAACGCCGGCAGGCAGTGCATGAACTTGACGTTCGGGTTGCCGGTGGCCTTCATCACCTGGGCGTTAATCTGATACGGCTTCATCAGGCTGACGCGCTCGGCCCAGGCTTCCTTCGGCTCGCCCATGGAGACCCACACGTCGGTGTAGAGGAAGTCGGTCCCCTGCACGCCTTCTTCCACGTCGTCGGTGAGGGTGATGCGCGCGCCCGTCTCTTTGGCGATGGCGCGGCACTGCTCAACCAGCCCCGCTTCCGGCCAGAAGGATTTCGGCGCGACGAGGCGGATATCCATCCCCATCTTGGCCGCGCCCACCATCAGGGAGTTGCCCATGTTGTTGCGCGCGTCGCCGAGATAGGCAAAGCTCAGCTCCGGCAGGGTTTTGCCCGGGGAGTGCTCCAGCATGGTCATCAGGTCGGCAAGGATTTGCGTTGGGTGGAACTCGTCGGTCAGGCCGTTCCACACCGGCACGCCCGCATACTCGCCCAGCTCTTCGACGATGGCCTGACCATAGCCGCGGTATTCGATGCCGTCGTACATCCGGCCCAGCACGCGGGCGGTGTCTTTCATCGACTCTTTATGGCCAATCTGCGATCCGCTTGGGCCGAGATAGGTGACCTGCGCGCCCTGATCGAACGCGCCCACTTCGAAGGCGCAGCGGGTGCGGGTGGAGGTTTTTTCAAAGATCAGGGCGATGTTTTTCCCGACCAGGGTTTGCTTCTCGCGCCCGGCTTTTTTGGCGGCCTTGAGCTCAATGGCGAGGTCGATCAGGTACTGGATCTCCGCCGGGGTGTAGTCCAGCAGTTTCAGGAAGTTGCGGTTTTTCAGGTTGATGGTCATGGCTAAATCCTTTTTAAAATGAGTGTTCAGTTACGAATCAACGTGCCTTTCTCGCCCGCGAGGATCTCCGCGCCGTCGGCCAGCGCGCCGATCCCGGCAATGCCGTTGCAGGCTTCAACGAACTCGCGGCAGGCGGCCACTTTCGGCCCCATCGATCCGGCGTCGAACTGCATGCCCCTGAGCAGTTCCGGCGTCACCTGCGCCAGCGGACGCTGAGTCGGTTTGCCCCAATCGAGGTATACCGCGTCGGCATCGGTCAGGATCAGCAGGGCATCGGCCTCGATCTGCCTCGCCAGCAGGGCGGCGGAGAGGTCTTTGTCGATCACCGCCTCGATCCCGCGATAGCCGTTGGCGTGTTCCACCACCGGTACGCCGCCGCCGCCGTTGCAGATCACCAGGTGGTCGCGCTGGATCAGCGCCGTGATGGCGTCGCTCTCGACGATGCGCTTCGGCTGCGGTGACGGCACCACGCGGCGGACGTAGCTGCCGTCGGCCTTAAACACCCAGCCTTTCTCCGCCGCCAGCGTTTTTGCCTGGGCTTCGCTGTAGACCGGGCCGATGTACTTGGTCGGGTTGCTGAAGGCTGGGTCGGCGGCGTCCACTTCCACCTGGGTGAGCAGAACGCTCACCTCGCGCTGCGGCAGGCTGTTTTTCAGCGCCTGCTGGAGCATGTAGCCGATCATTCCCTGGCTTTCGGCGCCGAGAACGTCCAGCGGGTAGGGTGTGACTTTGTCGTAGGCGCTGTTCTGCAGCGCCAGCAGCCCGACCTGCGGCCCGTTGCCGTGTACCAGCACCACGCGCCACTGAGCCGTCAGCCCGGCGATGGTGCGGGCGGCCTGCTCGATGTTCTGGCGCTGGATCTCCGCTTCCAGCGGCTCGCCGCGCTTGAGCAGCGCGTTGCCGCCCAGGGCCACAACCAGAGTGGGTTTTCGTTCCATGATGGCTCCTTTAAATTCCGTCGCGTTCCAGCGGGCAGCTCATGCAGCGCGCGCCGCCGCGGCCGCGTCCGAGTTCGTCGCCCGGGATGGGCAGCACGGTGATACCCGCTTTGTCGTACTTCTCGTTGGTCCAGACGTTGCGCTCGTAGCCGATCACCACGCCGGGGCGGATGGTCAGCACGTTATTGGCGTCGTTCCACTGCTCGCGTTCGGCCTCAAAGGCGTCGCCGCCGGTGGTGATCAGACGTACCTGGTTAATGCCGAGCGCTTTCTCGATGGCGTGCAGCAGGTCGGTTTCCTGCGTGCGCAGCAGGCCGCCGCGTCCGTCCGGTGTGAGCGTCCAGCACTGGGCGTCTTTGCGCACCACTTCCGGGTAGACGGAGAAGGTATCCACGTCGATGTGGGTCATGACGGTGTCGAGGTGCATGCAGGAGCGGTGTTTTGGCAGCTCAACGGCAATCACGCGCTCGGCCTGACGGTGTTTGAACAGACTGTTGGCGAGGAACTCCACGCCCTGCGGCGTTGTGCGTTCGGACATGCCGATCAATACCGCGCCGCGGCCAATCACTAATACGTCACCGCCTTCTAAAGTGGCGTGGTCGTAATTAATATTCTCGTCGCCGAAATACTTAATAAAATCGCCGTCGGCGAACGCCGGGTGCCAGCGATATATTGCCCGCAGGTTATTGGTTTCACGCTGACGCGCCGGTTTGGCCATTGGGTTAATAGAGACGCCGTTATAGATCCAGCAGGAGGTATCGCGGGTAAATAAATGGTTTGGCAGCGGCTTCATAATAAAATCATTCGCCGTGTGGGTATCCACCACCATATTTTTAATGGCCGCCGGAATTTCACCGTAGGTTAATCCGCCGCTCAGCCTGCGCGCCAGTTCGCGGTGCGGCATATCCGCCAGCCAGCCGCGGACGTCGCCAGCAAAGGTAGGGCCGAGGCGATAGTCAGAGATTTGCGTCTCCAGCAGCCAGGCTTTCGCCTCTGCAATATCAAGGGTTTGTGTCAGAAGGTCGGTCAACAGCAGGACTTCCACACCCTGCTCGCGCAGCGTGTTTGCGAAGATGTCATGCTCCTCACCCGCCCGCTCAACCGAGAGCACGTCATCGAAAAGCAGCTCCTGGCAATTCGATGGCGTTAAGCGTTTCAGACTTAAATTTGGGCGGTGCAGCATAACGCTACGCAATTGACCAATTTCAGAACCGACGTAATGCTTTTCCATAATTATTCCTTTAACTGTTTTTCAGAATAAAAAGGGCATGCGCCATGTCATGTATTTAATTTCATGGCGGCTAAGCTCAATTGATTTCGTGATTCATACTAGGCAGTTAAATAATCCGTATTGTGATATTGCTCACGCGAAAATGGATATTATGCGGTTTGTTTTCATTAGCATGATTCGCATCAGATAATGATTAATTGTCTATTCTGGCGAGGTGAATAGCTAAGCATTATCCGTTGTCATTATTTGCAGTTGTTAGTGTTTTGTAGAATTTCATGCTTTGAAATATTTTGTTAAGCCATTGATTTTAGTTGTGTTTAAAGGTGGCGGGGAATGGCTATGCAATATTGCTAATTAACTATTTTTGGCTTAAGGAAAATCAATAAATATTTATTGAATTTAATAGCAAATTATCAAAGTGATAAAATGTGAAGCTGTAGCGAGTTTTGTTGTTAAGGCATGACGATCAGTAAGTTAGCGCAAGGCCGTGATAACGAAGAACTGAAGATATGCATAATGGCTGCATAAATGCCTGCGAGGGCTTAACAGCAAATTAACACCATTCCCGATAAACATGCGTTCGCGCAAAACCCGTCTAAAAAGCGCTGGTATGGCAGCCAGGATTCTCGTATAAAAGATAAAAATGAAACGTTGTTTTATATCGAGGGTTTTCTGATGATTATCGGCAACATCCACCATCTGCACTCCTGGCTACCTGACGAACTGCGACAGGCCATTGAGCACGTTAAAGCCCACGTCACCGACGCCACGCCGCTCGGCAAGCACGACATCAACGGCAACAGCCTGTTTTATCTGGTCTCTGAAGATACAACCCAGCCGTTCGCCGAGCGTCGCGCCGAGTACCACGCGCGCTATCTGGATATTCAGATTGTGATGAAGGGACAGGAAGGGATGACCTTCAGCACCCTGCCGCCCGGCACGCCGGACACTGACTGGCTGGCGGACAAAGACATCGCCTTCCTGCCGGAAGGCGGGCAGGAGAAAACCGTGGTGCTGAGCGAAGGGGATTTTGTGGTGTTCTGGCCGGGTGAGGTGCACAAGCCGCTGTGCGCGGTGGGTGCGCCTGCTAAGGTCAGGAAAGTTGTGGTGAAGATGCTTGTAGAGTAACCCTTACCCCTCACCCTAACCCTCTCCCCACAGGGGAGAGGGCCGGGGTGAGGGGGGGACAATATGTGATCCAGCTTAAATTTCCCGCACTCCCTCTGCATCTCTCATTTACCTGCGCTTTTCCTGCGTCATAGTATGATCGTTAATTTAACGAACGCTGTTCTATAATATAGAACAAAATGATTCAACAAGGAGATCTTATGCCGCAGTCCGCGTTGTTCACGGGAATCATTCCCCCTGTCTCCACCATCTTTACCGCCGATGGCCAGCTCGATAAGCAGGGCACCGCCGCGCTGATCGACGATCTGATCGCGGCAGGCGTTGACGGCCTGTTCTTCCTGGGCAGCGGCGGCGAGTTTTCCCAGCTTAGCGCCGAAGAGCGTAAAACCATTGCCCAATTTGCTATCGATCATGTCGATCGTCGCGTACCGGTCTTGATCGGCACCGGCGGCACCAACGCCCGGGAAACCATTGCGCTCAGCCAACACGCGCAGCAGGCGGGGGCAGACGGCATCGTGGTGATCAACCCTTACTACTGGAAAGTGTCGGAAGCGAACCTGATCCGCTATTTCGAGCAGGTGGCTGACAGCGTCACGCTACCGGTGATGCTTTATAACTTCCCGGCGCTGACCGGGCAGGATCTGACCCCGGCGCTGGTGAAAACCCTGGCCGATTCGCGCAGCAACATTATCGGCATCAAAGACACCATCGACTCCGTCGCCCACCTGCGCAGCATGATCCATACCGTCAAAGCCGCTCACCCGCACTTCACCGTGCTCTGCGGCTACGACGATCATCTGTTCAATACCCTGCTGCTCGGCGGCGACGGGGCGATTTCGGCGAGCGTCAACTTTGCTCCGCAGGTGTCGGTGAATCTTCTGAAAGCCTGGCGAGATAAAGACGTGGCGAAAGCGGCTGAGTATCATCAGACCCTGCTGCAAATCCCGCAGATGTATCAGCTGGATACGCCGTTTGTGAACGTGATTAAAGAGGCGATTGTGCTCTGCGGCCGCCCGATCTCCACGCACGTGCTGCCGCCCGCGTCACCCCTGGACGCGCCGCGCAAGGCGCAGCTGAAAACCCTGCTGCAACAGCTCAAGCTCTGCTGAGCCGGACGATAACCATGACCATCGAGAAGATTTTCACCCCGCAGGACGATGCGTTTTATGCGGTGATCACCCACGCGGCGGGGCCGCAGGGCGCGCTGCCGCTGACCCCGCAGATGCTGATGGAATCCCCCAGCGGCAACCTGTTCGGCATGACGCAGAACGCCGGGATGGGCTGGGATGCTAACAAGCTGACCGGCAAAGAGGTGCTGATTATCGGCACCCAGGGCGGCATTCGCGCCGGGGACGGACGCCCGGTCGCGCTGGGCTACCACACTGGGCACTGGGAGATCGGCATGCAGATGCAGGCGGCGGCGAAGGAGATCACCCGCAACGGCGGGATCCCGTTTGCGGCCTTCGTCAGCGATCCCTGCGACGGCCGTTCTCAGGGCACGCACGGCATGTTCGACTCCCTGCCGTACCGCAACGACGCGGCAATCGTGTTTCGCCGCCTGATCCGTTCTCTCCCGACGCGCCGGGCGGTGATTGGCGTCGCCACCTGTGATAAAGGGCTGCCCGCCACCATGATTGCCCTGGCCTCGATGCACGACCTGCCGACCATTCTGGTGCCGGGCGGGGCGACGCTGCCGCCAACCGTGGGGGAAGACGCGGGTAAGGTGCAGACTATCGGCGCGCGCTTTGCCAACCACGAACTCTCCCTGCAGGAGGCCGCTGAGCTGGGCTGTCGCGCCTGCGCCTCGCCGGGCGGCGGATGTCAGTTCCTCGGCACGGCGGGCACCTCGCAGGTGGTCGCGGAGGCGCTGGGTCTGGCGCTGCCGCACTCCGCGCTGGCCCCGTCCGGACAGGCGGTGTGGCTGGAGATCGCCCGCCAGTCGGCGCGGGCGGTCAGCGAGCTGGATAACCGGGGCATCACCACGCACGATATCCTCACCGACAAAGCCATCGAAAACGCCATGGTGATCCACGCGGCATTCGGCGGCTCCACCAATTTACTGCTGCACATTCCGGCCATCGCCCACGCGGCGGGGTGCACAATCCCGGACGTAGAGCACTGGACGCGCGTCAACCGTAAGGTGCCGCGCCTGGTCAGCGTGCTGCCCAACGGCCCGGACTATCACCCAACCGTGCGCGCCTTCCTCGCGGGCGGCGTGCCGGAGGTGATGCTTCACCTGCGCGATCTTGGCCTGCTGCATCTGGACGCCATGACCGTGACCGGCCAGACAGTCGGCGAAAACCTCGACTGGTGGCAGGCGTCCGAGCGCCGTGCGCGCTTCCGCCAGTGCCTGCGCGAGCAGGATGGCGTGGATCCGGATGACGTGATCCTGCCGCCGGAGAAGGCGAAAGCGAAAGGGCTGACCTCGACGGTTTGCTTCCCGACGGGCAACATCGCGCCGGAAGGATCGGTGATCAAGGCCACGGCGATCGACCCGTCGGTCGTCGGTGAAGATGGCGTTTACCGCCACACCGGCCGGACGCGGGTGTTTGTCTCGGAAGCGCAGGCGATCAAGGCCATCAAGCGGGAAGAAATTGCGCAGGGCGATATCATGGTGGTGATCGGCGGCGGGCCGTCCGGCACCGGCATGGAAGAGACCTACCAGCTCACCTCCGCGCTGAAGCATATCTCGTGGGGCAAGACGGTGTCGTTAATCACCGATGCGCGCTTCTCGGGCGTGTCGACAGGCGCCTGCTTCGGCCACGTGTCGCCGGAGGCGCTGGCGGGCGGGCCGATTGGCAAGCTGCGCGATAACGACATTATCGAGATAGCCGTCGACCGACTGACATTAACAGGCAGCGTGAATTTTATCGGCACCGCGGACATCCCACTGACGCCGGAGGAGGGCGCACGCGAGCTGGCTCGGCGGCAGACGCACCCGGACCTGCACGCCCACGACTTTTTGCCGGACGACACCCGCCTGTGGGCAGCATTACAGTCGGTCAGCGGCGGCACCTGGAAAGGCTGTATTTATGACACCGATAAAATTATCGAGGTAATTAACGCCGGTAAAAAAGCACTCGGACTTTAATTATTTTTCACGCGATTGTCGTCTACGGAATATATTCCGTGGACGGCTTTTGCTTGTCTTTATTTTATCAATTTAAACAATAAGTTGTGATATATCGTTGGCGTCACAAAAGCAAAATTACGTAATTCAGAAATAAGATATGACCATTGCTGGTTAATTGAACAGCTCATTACACTCCATTAACACGATGTTGTAATTCAGCACACTACATAAGGGTGTAATTCTGATGACGCAATTAACCATGAAAGACAAAATTGGCTACGGGCTGGGTGACACCGCCTGCGGCTTCGTCTGGCAGGCTACCATGTTCCTGCTGGCCTACTTCTACACCGACGTCTTTGGCCTGTCGGCGGGCATTATGGGAACGCTGTTTTTAATCTCCCGCGTGCTCGACGCCGTGACCGACCCGCTGATGGGGCTGCTGGTAGACCGCACCCGCACGCGGCACGGCCAGTTCCGCCCGTTCCTGCTGTGGGGCGCCATCCCGTTTGGCATTGTCTGCGTGCTGACCTTCTACACGCCGGACTTCTCCGCGCAGGGCAAAATCATCTACGCCTGCGTGACCTACATTCTTCTGACCCTGGTCTACACCTTCGTTAACGTGCCCTACTGCGCCATGCCCGGCGTCATCACCGCCGACCCGAAAGAGCGTCACGCCCTGCAGTCCTGGCGCTTCTTCCTGGCGGCGGCGGGATCGCTCGCCATCAGCGGCATTGCCCTGCCGCTGGTGAGCATCATCGGCAAGGGGGACGAGCAGGTGGGCTATTTCGGCGCCATGTGCGTGCTGGGCCTGACCGGCGTGGTGCTGCTCTACGTCTGCTTCTTCACCACCAAAGAGCGCTACACCTTTGAGGTGCAGCCGGGCTCGTCGGTGGCGAAAGATCTCAAGCTGCTGCTCGGCAACGGCCAGTGGCGGATCATGTGCGCGTTCAAGATGATGGCGACCTGTTCCAACGTGGTGCGCGGCGGGGCGACGCTCTACTTCGTCAAATACGTGATGGATCACCCGGAGATGGCGACCCAGTTCTTACTCTACGGCAGCCTCGCCACCATGTTTGGCTCGCTCTGCTCCTCCCGACTGCTGGGGCGCTTCGACCGCGTCACCGCCTTCAAGTGGATCATCGTCGCCTACTCGCTGATCAGCCTGCTGATTTTCGTCACTCCGGCGGAACATATCGCGCTGATTTTCGCCCTCAACATCCTGTTCCTGTTCGTCTTTAACACCACCACGCCGCTGCAGTGGCTGATGGCCTCTGACGTGGTGGATTACGAAGAGAGCCGCAGCGGGCGCCGCCTCGACGGCCTGGTGTTCTCCACCTACCTGTTCAGCCTGAAGATTGGCCTGGCGATTGGCGGGGCGGTGGTGGGCTGGATCCTGGCGTACGTGAACTACTCCGCCAGCAGCAGCGTGCAGCCGGTCGAGGTGCTGACCACCATCAAAATTCTGTTCTGCGTGGTGCCGGTCGTGCTCTACGCGGGCATGTTCATCATGCTGTCGTTCTACAAGCTCACCGACGCCCGCGTGGAGGCCATCAGCCAGCAGCTGATCAAGCACCGCGCAGCGCAGGGTGAAGCCGTTCCCGACGCCGCGACAGCCGCATCCCATTAACCGGAGGCAATATGGAAATCACTAACCCGATACTCACCGGCTTCAACCCGGACCCGTCCCTGTGCCGCCAGGGCGAGGACTACTACATCGCCACCTCGACCTTCGAGTGGTTCCCGGGCGTGCGCATCTACCACTCCCGCGATCTGAAAAACTGGTCGCTGGTCAGCACCCCGCTGGACCGCGTGTCGATGCTGGACATGAAGGGCAACCCGGACTCCGGCGGCATCTGGGCGCCGTGCCTGAGCTACGCCGACGGTAAATTCTGGCTGCTCTACACCGACGTGAAGATTGTTGACTCGCCGTGGAAAAACGGCCGCAACTTCCTCGTCACCGCGCCGTCCATCGAGGGGCCGTGGAGCGAGCCGATCCCGATGGGCAACGGCGGGTTTGACCCGTCTCTGTTCCACGACGACGATGGCCGCAAATACTACCTCTACCGACCGTGGGGGCCGCGCCATCACAGCAACCCGTACAACACCATCGTGATGCAGGAGTTTGACCCGCAGACCGGGACGCTCTCGCCCGAACGCAAAACGCTGTTTACCGGCACGCCGCTCTGCTACACCGAAGGGGCGCATCTTTATCGCCACGCGGGATGGTACTACCTGATGGTGGCCGAAGGCGGCACCAGCTACGAGCACGCCGTCGTGGTGCTGCGTTCCAAAAATATCGACGGGCCGTACGAGCTGCACCCGGACGTGACGATGATGACCAGCTGGCACCTGCCGGAGAACCCGCTGCAGAAGAGCGGCCACGGCTCGCTGCTGCAGACCCACACGGGGGAGTGGTACATGGCCTACCTCACCAGCCGCCCGCTGCGCCTGCCCGGCGTGCCGCTGCTGGCCTCCGGCGGGCGCGGCTACTGCCCGCTGGGGCGCGAGACCGGTATCGCCCGCATTGAATGGCGCGACGGCTGGCCGTACGTGGAAGGCGGCAAGCACGCGCAGCTGACCGTGAAAGGCCCGCAGGTGGCGGAGCAGCCTGCAGCCGTTCAGGGCATCTGGCGGGAGGATTTCGACGCCAGTTCGCTCGACCCGGAGCTGCAGACCCTGCGCATCCCGTTCGACGACACCCTCGGCTCGCTCACCTCGCGCCCGGGCTACTTACGGCTCTACGGCAACGACTCGCTCAACTCGACCTTTATCCAGTCGACCGTGGCGCGCCGCTGGCAGCACTTCGCCTTCCGGGCGGAGACGCGGATGCAGTTCTCGCCGGTCCACTTCCAGCAGAGCGCGGGGCTGACCTGCTACTACAACAGCAAAAACTGGAGCTACTGCTTTGTGGACTACGAGGAGGGGCAGGGCAGAACGATTAAGGTGATCCAGCTCGACCACAACGTGCCGTCGTGGCCGCTGCACGAGCAGCCCATTCCGGTGCCGGAACATGCGGAGAGCGTCTGGCTGCGCGTGGACGTGGATACGCTGGTCTACCGCTACAGTTACTCGTTCGACGGCGAGACGTGGCACACCGTGCCGGTAACGTATGAGGCGTGGAAACTGTCGGATGACTACATCGGCGGGCGCGGCTTCTTCACCGGCGCGTTTGTGGGGCTGCACTGCGAGGACATCAGCGGCGACGGCTGCCACGCGGACTTCGACTACTTCACCTACGAGCCGGTTTAACGGCTCAGGCCGGGTAGCCCAGCGCGCGTGACAGCGCGAGCCCGGCCTGCTGAAGCTGCTCGCGGAAATCAGCCAGCTCTGCGTCGTCCACGCGCGAGGTCAACGTCGACAGGCTCAGGGCGGCAATCACGCGGGACTCGTGGTTCCACACCGGCACCGCCACGCAGCGCACGCCCTGCTCGTTCTCTTCGCTGTCCAGGGCGTAGCCCTGCTCGCGGGTCTGCGCCAGGGCGCTCATTAAGGCTTCACGAGAGGCGAGGGTGGAAGGGGTATAGGTGGTGTACTGATAGCCCTCAAGCAGGGCGTTCAGCTCGGCCTCGCCCAGCCAGGCAATCAACACCTTGCCGATGGCGGTGGCGTG
Source organism: Enterobacter cloacae complex sp. Mu1197 (assembly GCF_040059225.1). NCBI lineage: Bacteria > Pseudomonadati > Pseudomonadota > Gammaproteobacteria > Enterobacterales > Enterobacteriaceae > Enterobacter > Enterobacter cloacae complex sp. Mu1197. The sequence continues at coordinate 544,029 of NZ_CP157375.1, forward strand.
AACCGGCAGGCGGCGGCCGATGCGTGAATAGGCGATGGCGGCCAGCTTGCCTTCAATCTTCTCGATATAGACCCCTTCACGCCCGTCCAGGATACCCAGATGGGTGGTCTGCCCGGTCCGCTGAGACAGCTCCGTCAGCCAGCCTTTCGCCTTCTGACGAATATCGATGGAGCCCACGACAAAATGGCCGCGCTCGACCAGCTTCATGCCGAGGCGATATTTGCCGTTCTCCGGGTTCTGATCGATATAGCCATGAAGCTGCAGGGTTTTAAGCAGCGAGTGGAGGGTACTCTTGCTCAGCCCCATCAGTTTGCTGATGTCGGTGATCTTAAGCTCGGTGGCCTGCTCGTTGAACAGGTCGAGGATCTGCAACGCACGTTCAACAGACTGAATAATCGGCATAATGCTGGTATGTCCACGCTGGAATTGAGGCGAAAACGTACCTTTTTCGGGGTGAAAAATCAATGAAATGGAGCTGGCCTGATCCGCCCGGCGGCGCTACGCTTGCACGGGCCTACGGGTTTTGTAGGCCGGGTAAGCGCAGCGCCACCCGGCAAGAAGAGCGCACCGAATCAATAAAGTGGGAGAAAGGATCACTCCCCAAGCGTCGCCACCATCACCGCCTTAATCGTATGCATCCGGTTTTCAGCCTGGTCGAACACGATGCTCGCCGCCGATTCAAACACCTCGTCCGTCACTTCCATCCCGCCGTGCAGGTCGAACTCCTTCGCCATCTGCTTGCCGAGTGTGGTCTGGTCGTCATGGAACGCCGGCAGACAGTGCAGGAACTTCACGTCCGGGTTGCCGGTCAGTGCCATCATCTGCGCGTTCACCTGATACCCGCGCAGCAGCGCGATACGCTCCGCCCACTTCTCTTTGGCTTCGCCCATCGACACCCACACGTCGGTATAGATAAAGTCTGCGCCCTTCACGCCCGCCGCCACGTCTTCCGTCAGGGTGATTTTCCCGCCGTGCTTCTCCGCCAGCGCGCTGCACTCCGCCACCAGGCTCTCTTCCGGCCAGCAGGCTTTCGGGGCCACCAGGCGCAGATCCAGCCCGGTCAGCGCCGCCGCTTCCAGCATCGAGTTGCCCATGTTGTTGCGCGCGTCGCCCGCGTAGACCAGCGTCATCTCGTTAAACGCCTTGCCCGGCAGGTGCTCCTGCATGGTCAGCAGGTCCGCCAGCAGCTGGGTCGGGTGGAACTCGTTGGTCAGCCCGTTCCACACTGGCACGCCCGCATACTGCGCCAGCGTTTCGACGACTTCCTGGCCGTGCCCGCGATACTGAATGCCGTCGTACATCCGCCCGAGAACGCGCGCGGTGTCTTTAATTGACTCTTTATGCCCAATCTGGCTGCCGCTCGGCCCTAAATAGGTAACGCGCGCGCCCTGGTCAAATGCGGCAACTTCGAAAGAGCAACGGGTACGGGTCGAGTCTTTTTCGAAGATGAGCGCGATGTTTTTGCCAGTAAGCTTCTGTACTTCCTTGCCATTTTTTTTATCGGCTTTGAGCTGTGCGGCAAGGGTCAGCAGAGAAGTGAACTGTGCAGGGGTAAAGTCGAGCAATTTCAGAAAGTGTTTCTTGTACAGATCAGACATTTTATCCTCACATGGCGAACGCCACTTATTGAATTAAAATTCACTTTATATGTCTAATTATTCATTTGCAACCCCGTTTCACAAATCTTTCCAACAAAGGTGGAGGCAAACCCGTCCGTGTGTGAAAATAGAAGTATCTGCCGCACTTTAAAGAGGATTGAGCCATGGCAAACCCGGAATTACTGGAAGAGCAACGCGAAGAGACGCGTCTGATTATTGAAGAGCTGCTGGAAGACGGTAGCGATCCGGACGCGCTGTACACCATCGAGCACCATTTCTCTGCGGATGATTTCGACGCGCTGGAAAAAATGGCCGTGGAAGCCTTCAAGCTGGGTTACGAAGTGACCGAGCCGGAAGAGCTGGAAGTGGAAGAGGGCGACACCGTCATCTGCTGCGACATCCTGAGCGAAGGCGCGCTGAAGGCGGAGCTGATCGACGCGCAGGTCGAACAGCTGATGAACCTGGCCGAGAAGTTTGACGTGGAATACGACGGCTGGGGAACCTACTTCGAAGATCCGAACGGTGAAGACGGCGAAGAAGGTGACGACGAAGATTACATCGACGAAGACGACGACGGCGTGCGTCACTAAGTGATTCAGGCGGTGGCGCGCGCCACCGCTTTTTCAAGGCAGAACCATGGATTACCCGCAGATACTCGCCCCCGTACTCAACTTCCTCCAGTGCCCGACCCCGCAAGCATGGATTGATAAAGCCCGCGACCCGGCGAACCTGCCGCTGCTGCTCACCGACCACATGGTGTGCGAGCTCAAGGCCGCCCAGACCGCGCTGCTGCTGGTGCGTAAATACGTCGCCGATGAAAGCGGTGCCGACGCGCTGCTCGACTGGCTCAAACCCTACGAACAGTTCACCTTCCGCGACGGCCCGGAGCCGGACTTCATCGCCCTGCACAGGCAGATTGGCAAAAGCGTAATGCCCAAAACCGACGACCCGTGGGGCCAGGCGCTGATCGACAGCATGGTGCTGCTGATCAAAGAGGAGCTGCACCACTTCTGGCAGGTGCGCGAGGCGATGGTGGCCCGCGATATTCCGTACGTCAAAATCACCGCCAGCCGGTACGCCAAAGGGATGCTAAAAGAAGTGCGCACCCACGAACCGCTGACGCTGATCGACAAGCTCATCTGCGGCGCCTACATCGAAGCCCGCTCCTGCGAACGCTTCGCCGCGCTGGCACCGTTCCTCGACGACGACCTGCAGAAGTTCTATCTCTCGCTGCTGCGCTCGGAAGCGCGCCACTATCAGGACTACCTGACGCTTGCCCGGCAGGTGAGCGACGACGATATCTCACCGCGTATAAAGCTTTTTGGCGAAATTGAAGCCACACTTATCTCGACACCGGACAACGAGTTTCGCTTCCACAGCGGCGTGCCGGTGTAAACCGGCATAGCGAAAGGATAAGGATGCGAGATGAATAAAACGTGGACCCGTATTGTGATTGTCGTCGTCGCGGCCGCCGCCGTGGCGTTCTGGGTATTCTTCGATAAGCAGCGTGCCCCCGAACACCAGATTGATACCACCCTCAACGCGATGCCCGCCTGGCAGGTGATTAAGGAGCAGGAGCCCGCGCTGCATCAGCGCATCCTCGACCAGATGGCCGCCCTGCAAAAAGCGGGCGAGCCGGAGCAGCACATCATCGACACCATCCAGCCGCAGATCCTGCATTTGCAGATGTCGCGCCTGCAAAACGCCCCGGACGCCAACGTGGTGAACTACATGACCATCAATATGGAGCAGACCGCCGCCATCCAGAAGGTGAGCGACGACGCCTGCTTCCGCTTCCTCTACCCGATGGTAAAGGGCGGCGTGAACCCGATGCGCATGCTGGATAAAGACCTGATGACGCGGCGCATGCAGGCCGACGCCGACATGATGCGCGCGGCCTACGGCAAAAATCGCCACACCGTGACCCCCGCCGAACGCGAGGCGGCCGTCGAAGACGTGCGACCGATTATGAAGCAACTAGCCGATAAGTACGGCGAGGACATCCAGCTGCTGCAGATGCCGGAGAAGGCGGCGGGCAAAGAGAAGCTCTCCTGCGATATGGTGCAGGAGATGTGGGCGAAGGTGCTTGCGCTGCCGGAGCAGAAGGCGGCGAGGGTGATTCGGCTGGCGGTGTCTGAGCTGGAGTGACAAAGGGCGCTGGTTTTTTGGGCACTTAGCGCGGGTTTAGCGCGTCGTCGCTTGCATGGCGGCGCGCGACAGGTATAATCCACAACGTTTACGCATCCCCTTCAGTGCCGAAGTGGCGAAATCGGTAGACGCAGTTGATTCAAAATCAACCGTAGAAATACGTGCCGGTTCGAGTCCGGCCTTCGGCACCAAGTGATGCAATAATTAGCTGCCTAAGGGTGGCTTTTTTTGTATCTGAAATCCGCGCCATACAAGGCTTTACTCATTTTTTCACTCGACTAAAGTCAACCTGATTCAATCTACATCAACTTACTGAGGTGTGTACATCTGAGAGTATATCCCGGTTCGATAAAGTTTGTACCCACAAAGAACCCTAGAAAGGATACTCATCATGCTCTGAGGTGTCTGTTAAACCCGTGGCGATTCAATTGTAGAGGAGAATCAGCAGAAACGACATTAAAGATGGGGAGGAATTGCAATAAACTCAGTGTATTAGTGTGTCCGTTGTAAACGAAAGCGAGATGAGTATCAAGCCTGAAACAGATAAGCTAACGAGGTATAGGTAGACGAAGTTGGTTGAGTTATGGTGCCTAGTTGATCTAACTGGTAGTATTCACCAGTCCACAGATTGTTAGGCAATGATAATGCAAAGTACTTCAGAGAGTAATCGTAGAGTTCCTGCTCATTTCTCCGGACATGAGACCTTTCCCCTACGTCAAATGTGGTTAAAAAAGGTTGTAGATCAATCAACTAAAGATGGTCTATTGCCTAAATCGGTCTTTACTAATAAAGATGCCATAGCAACTTTTGGTGTAGGTAAAAATATGGTGAGCTCAATCCGTCATTGGGCTCTGGCTTGTGGGATCATTGAAGATGCAACAACAAAAGAATTTGTTATAACAAAGCTAGCATCATCGATCCTCAGCGATAACGGATTTGACCCTTATGCTGAACATTCATCAACAGCATGGTTAATCCATTGGCATCTTGCCGGTAAATGTTTACGTTCAACCACTTGGTATTGGCTCTTCAATCATGTGACGATGCCTGCTTTTACGCGTAAGGATTTAGAGGGTGTATTAGCTAATTATGCTCAAGAGATTGTTCCTGAACACCGTCTTTCTCCTGCAACATTAGAGCGTGATTTGGAAGTATGTCTCCGTAGCTATGCCCCACGCTCTTCGGGTGGTTCCCCTGAAGATTATGCTGAGCCCTTACTCGGTGAAATAGGTCTTTTACAGGAAATACACAAAGGGCAGTATGCTTTTCGCCGTGGGCCAAAAGCATCGTTACACAAAGGGATATTCGCTTTTGCATTAATGGACTTTTGGCAACAGAAGGCCGATGGTTTGAGTGCCTTAGCCTTTGAAAATATTATTTATACCGAGGGTTCTCCAGGGAGAGTATTTAAACTCGATGAAGAATCGGTTGCGCAATATTTGATCGAATTGTCTGAGTTTACAGAGGGCGTGTTGGCTTGGACTGACTCGGCAGGGTTAAGGCAAATACACAAAAAAGTGTTGACAGAAACAGAGCAAGAGAATTTTAAAGAAAAGATGATTAGGTGGGCATATGACGAATAATATATCACAAAAACTACTATCTGATGTGGTAAGCATATCCCCGCAATATCAAAGATCGATTCGGATCGATTCGGATATGGGGCTATCTGATGCCTTAAATGGCTACTTTTGCCATAATACTGCATCATCTGTTATCGAAAATATATGTAATCATATATTGAGTACAAATCAGCGTGGTTTTACCTTAACGGGACCATTTGGCGGAGGGAAATCTTCTCTTGCCGTTGTCCTGGGGAGCGCTGTGCATTCAAATGAAATAGTAAGAAATAAGGCTCGCAGCGTATTAAATACCGAGTCAATTAATGGTTTTGAACAGGCGTTTCCGGTAAAAAATGGTTGGAGTATTCTTCCTCTGGTTGGGAGGCGTGGGAGTGTTGTTTTAGATCTTTATGCAGCACTAAATAAATCTTTAGGAAGGAAAAGCAGTAAAAAAATTTCTCCTTCTGAACTAATAGATGAATTACTTCATCTTGCGTTACAACAAGTCGATGATGGTGTTATCATCTTAATTGATGAAATGGGTAAGTATCTCGAAGCGGCAGCGCTAAATATCGGTGATGATGTATTCTTTTTCCAAGAGTTGGCAGAAGCAGCTGCTCGTTCCGAGGGACGGTTAGTCATTATTGGAATACTACATCAGTCATTTTCTCAGTATGCTATGAGATTGGGAGTAAATACGAGAGATGATTGGTCTAAAGTACAAGGCCGATATATTGATCTGCCATTTATTGCAGCTAGTGATGAAATTGTTGAATTACTTAGTAAGGCAATACAAACTGAGGTATATCCAACATGGATATCTGATGCGGCAAATATCATAACAGATGTTGTTAGACATAAAAGAACAAATATTAGAGAGCAATTCTCTGCTTCATTAGAAAAATGTTGGCCATTGCATCCGGTTATGGCAATGTTGCTGGGACCAATTTCGAAAAGGCAGTTTGGGCAGAATGAACGAAGCATTTTTGGCTTTATCTCTTCAGTAGAACCATCTGGTTTTTCGCATTATCTGAAAACTACTAATTTTGATAATTATTCAAACTATGGGCCGAGTAATTATTGGGACTACATGCGAGCAAATCTTGAACCAAGCATTTTAGCATCCTCGGATGGACACCGCTGGGTACAAGCCATTGATGCAGTTGAAAGAACAGAATCCAAAACTTCCAATGTGTTTTTGGTAAATCTGATTAAATCAATTGCCATAATCGACCTGTTTAGAAATGGTTCTGGTTTAGTAGCAAATGCTAAATCTCTTGGTACATTATTCCCAGAAAAAAAGAACGATGAATTAACTGAAGCATTAGATGAGTTAGCTTCGTATAAGGTTATTTTATTCAAAAGTTATTTGGACACATGGTCTGTATTTGAAGGTAGTGACTTTGATATTGACAGTGCCATTTCTCAAGAAATGGCAAAGTTTCCTGGTATTAACTATCAAAAATTATCAAAGCTTATGGGATTACACCCTGTTGTTGCTAAGAGACACTATCATAAAACAGGTACTATGAGATGGATGGATGTTATTCTTTGCGATTTTGAACAAGTTGAAAAATACGCTAATAACTATTATCCGTTAAGAGGTGAATTTGGTTGTTTTATCCTTGCGATACCAAATCGTGGTGTTGGGGAAAATAAGGCAAGAGAAAAAGCAAAAGAGTTTTCTCGCTTCTCTCCTTTCCCTATCATTATTGGAATACCAGAAAACTCTAACAGCATTAATTCGTTAGCTGAAAAGCTTGTAGTTCTTGAAAACATTAAAAATTATACTTCATTAGAAGGTGACCGTATTGCTCGTCGAGAAGTTCATGCTTTATTGTCTGCAACAAGTGCAGATCTTGAACATCAACTTCAGTCTGCGTTGTTGCAAACCTATTGGTATGATGGATTAGATGATAAACCACTTGAAGTTAAAAAAATTGCGATACTAGCTTCTGATTTTGCAGATAGGCTGTATTACTCTTCACCTCGTATTTATAGTGAACTGGTTAATAGAGATAATCTGTCTAGCAGCAGTGTTAAGGCTCGACGTTTATTACTACATGCAATGATTCAGCATGAGAAAGAAGAATTCGTTGGATTCTCTGGATACCCTGCTGAGAGAGGGCTTTATGATACTCTCATAAACCAAACTGGCTTACACCGTAAAAATAAAGATGGAGAATTATCGTTTCTTTCTCCGGAAAAAGGCTCGGCTAGTAATTTGAATGATTTGTGGGATGCAACACAAGCATTATTCACCGATGTTGATAGTAAAATTTCGATAGATAAAATCTATGAGTTTTGGTCATTACCCCCTTTCGGCATTAAACAAGGACTATTACCAGTCATTTTAATTGCATTTGTATTAGCTCATAAATCTACGATTGCAATATATAAAGATAGTATGTTTATGCCATATCTTGAAGATGTTGATGTTGATGAGTGTTTACAAGCACCAGCTCGGTTCTCATTGCGATGGGTTGCTCTCGATAAGAACAAGAACGAGATTTTAGAAGGTATATCAAACCTATTGAGCGAAGTATGTGAAAATAGGACTAGCATCGACCCTCTTGATGCAGCAAGAGGCTTGGTTGGCATGGTTTATAACTTACCTGATTGGACTAGAAAAACTCAGAAAATTAGCTCTGTTGCAAAATCTGTTCGCGATATGCTTTTGAAAGCTAATGATCCACACAAGGTACTTTTTGTTGATTTGGTCACCTTACTCAAGGTTTCGGATGGAAAAAGTTATATAGAAGTTTTAAGACCAATAATTAAAGAATTATTGTATGCCTATGAAAAACAATTATCAAAAGTAAAAGAGAAGCTTTTCCTTGCATTAGATGTTAACCCTAATGATATCCAGTCTCTGAAGATTAGGGCTAGTGCTGTATCTGGTATTTTAGGGGATATAAGACTAGATGCCTTTGCTGGACGTTTAGCCAATTTTGAGAATGATATAGTATCTATCGAAGGTTTGGTAAGTTTTGCTGTTGAGACTCCACCAAAAGGGTGGGTTGATCGTCATATTGATGCTGCAATATTAGAGCTAAGTAAATTAGCTCGACGTTTTCGAGAGGCAGAAGCATTTGCATCTGTCCAAGGGAGAGAATCACATAGTGAAGCAATTGCATTGGTTTTGGGAACCGGCTCAGAAACTGTAACTGTTTCTCGTTCCTTCGCAATTTCGGAACACCATCAGGACACTATACAATCAAAATTTAAAGAGATTGTTTCAATATTACAAAACCAGAATCTAAACACTGAGGTAGCTTTGGCTATTATTGCCAAGGTAGGAATGGAGCTTGTTGTCAGTGAAAAGGGGGAGTAGATGGCTGAACGACATGTGTTAGGATTGTCAGGAGGTAAGGATAGCGCTGCGCTGGCTGTGTATATGCGTGATGCCTATCCCCATCTCGATATAGATTATTTTTTCACTGACACAGGTGAAGAGCTACCTGAGGTGTATGAATTCCTCGGGCGACTTGAGGGGTACTTAGGCAAGCCAATTATTCGTCTAAATCCGCGTCGAGATTTTAGATTCTGGCTAAAGCAATACAACCATTTTCTACCTAGTCCCCAAACTCGGTGGTGTACTAGGCAACTAAAACTATTGCCATTTGAAGAATGGATCAGGCCTTGGCTAGCTGCAGGGGATGATGTTACATCATATGTTGCGATACGAGCGGATGAAGATTACCGAGAAGGCTATACCTCTAAATCTTCTAACCTCCATGTAAAATTACCTTTCCGTGAGGTGGGTATAGATAAACCAGGGGTTATTGATATTTTGGAATCATCAGGACTCGGTTATCCAAAATATTATGAATGGCGTTCGCGAAGTGGATGTACTTTTTGCTTTTTCCAGCAAAAAATAGAATGGGTGAGGTTGAAGGAAAGACATCCAGAAGCATTTGAAGCAGCTAAGGATCTTGAAAAAGACTCTCTTGAGCATGGTTCACCTTTTACATGGTCTAAAGGTGAATCCTTAGCACAATTGGAGCAACCAGATAGAATGCAACAAATAAAAAAGGAATATGAAGTTCGTAGAGAGAGAATCAGGAGAAGTATTCCTGTCAACGTGCTAAGACCTATGAGTAAGGCTCCAGAGGATATTGATGATATCTATGGAGAGGATGAAGGTGGTAGTGCATGTTTAATTTGCCATAAATAATTTAAAATCATAATGATTGCCCTTGAACCATCATATCAATACTATTTGATAGTTCAAGGGCAGGATATCACACGGTTTCGATCATAAGTATATTAAGAATCTCTTGTTTTTCATTGTATAACTTTTTGGCTTTTTGAAGATTTGCAGCTAGAATTTTTGCAAATTTATTATTTATAACTAGGGTTATGTTATCATAGTCTTTTTCAAAAGAGCCTTCCTCATATTGTAGACCATAAATAAGGTCCAAACAAAGATCTCTCAATTTATCTTGTGGTTTTGCTATATTTCCCACCAACTCCGAGACTATCCTATTTTCAATCATCACAATATGATGTTCTTTTTTATGTGATTTCGCGCTTAGATCTTTATATCGTTTAACAGGAAAAGCTAAAGCATCTTTATCAAAAAGGGTTGTTGGATCTATTTTCCTATCGACATTAATACATTTTAAATTAAAGCAGTTATCTTGTGGATTGAAATAACAGTGGTATAAATTTAAATCTTCAAATCTTGGAACTCTAACTTCGGCTCCCCGACTTATTGCAGATGCGAATTTATTACTTATTATTTGAGCAATGTCGGACTTGAGTTGTCCAGCGATGGAATATTCTTTTATAGATTCGAAAAGTTCGTAAACGGTAAATGTCTTAGGATTTCGTAAGTTCCATTTTATTCCTTGGATATTTTTTCCTATTGTAACAAATGGAGTGATGTGTTTTTTATTTCCAAGTTGTTCTTCTTTATAAGAGTTAAATTGAACGCCAGGAATAAATAATAGACTCTCTTCTTTTGAACGTTCCTCTTTTAAATGGATATAATCGCAGGGTGGTGTTATATTTACAAAGTATTCATTATCTTTAAGTAATATTGTGCCAAATTTAATTACCCTTAAGAAGGAAGAAAATGAGATAATGGAATCAACATTATCATACCATTCAGAACGGTGCGAGTTAATATCAGCAAGCATTATTTTCAAATCTTCATATGGATCTTTTACTTCTAAAGATGAGTTAAGAATGAATGCTTTATTATCCACCTTAGCCATCTTTGATGACAATAAATCCATTTCATCCTTAGAGGCTCTGGAACTTTCAAAAACTGAAACTATATGCTTTGCCATGATCTCAGAAAAATAATCTGAAAAAGATAAATGATCGGCTTCAGCAGAAAGCCTCAATCTGTTTATATGTCTACTGTCCCATTCCCAGATTTTTTCTTTTAGATTTTTTGCTGCATCATCAACGCAAACACTCCATGAGTTTTGAAAGTTATCCTGCTCTCTCATAAACTCTTTTTCAATATCAAGCTGGATAAAAACATGTTTCCACTGAATCTCTGAACTTAAATCATTTACTATAGGCTTGTTTATTACTTTAAAACGTGAACTGCTAACTTTAAGTGATTTATGTAGAGTCCTAAAATTATCTAATATCTTATCTTTGTGATAGGACATTAGGATAAATTGACTATTTTTTCTGATCTTATCATTGTTGAATAATTCCTTAATTAATCCAGTGGATTCAGTTGAGTCATCAAGCATCAAATCTACAATGAATAAATCTGGATGATTGTTGTTAGAGTATTCTAGCGCATCGACATCATTATTGAAAAATTTAATGCAGTCATTATTTGATCCTAAATCTATTAACCATTTTTTAATAGAATCTAATTTTGGTTTTTGCTCATTGATCCTACAGTTGACAACTTCAATAAGATTTTTTTTATAATATTCAGGTGCTTTATCAGCAATGTCTCCCATTGAAAAGGCTATAAGTCTTTGTTCTAAATTCTCCGATGGCAAGCCTTTTTCCGTAAGTATTTTTAACCATGCCTTGGTATTTCGATCCGATTTATCCATTAATTTTCTGCTAACCTGATCGCTAACGCCATATTGAAGCAATCTCTCCGGTTTGTATATTGGAGAATAATCATCATCAATGATTATAATATTGGTGAAATTAATTTTTGATTTGTTCATAATGTTTTAGTCTTTATCTTTTGGTAATTCAAGAATGAAGTGTCTAAGTCTGCTATCTTCTTGGCTTTGCACATCAGATAAATATAAGTTCCCGCCGTGATACATTGTGACTTCTCTGGCTATAAATAATCCAAAGCCACGTCCATCCTTTTCGCTGTTTTTAGTGCTAAAGCCTGCTTCAAAAATGCGTTCACGATCGTTTGGGTCGATTCCAGGTCCTGTGTCGGAGAAGTGAATTACACGTGTATCTGACTCTACATCAATATAAATAGCTCGTTCTGTTGATTTTGACAAAGATGAGAATATCTTATCTTTCAAAAGCCAATAATATGAATTAGATATTAGATTTTCTAGTGCAATAGATAAAAATCCTCTAACCATTTTTATCTTAAAATCGTTTATTTCTGGTGAGTTATCTAAAGTAACATATACACGGATATCATTATCAGCAAATTTTTGGGCATAACCGCCTAGAATGACATTTATATCTTCAAATATGTTAAATTCAGTTGCTCTATTGCGAACTGCTTTTCCGATAGGATGAAACTGTCTTAGTCTAATATCAATTGTTTTTATCTCTGACTCAAGTTTCATCAATAGAGATGATATTTTTTCATTACTTGTTTCATTGGATAAATTAATCAGCAACTCTCTCGTTTGATTTGTTGAACGCATTAATTCATGAAGTACGCTATGTACCATAGTGCCCGCACCAGCTAGTTCTAGAATGTCCTCCCTTTGATCTTTTAATGATTTTGTTATTGATTCGAACTCACGTACTGTTGTGGAAACAAAGTGAAGATTTTCTTGTATATGTTTTAAGTGATCTTTTTGTTCTTTTGTAGCATTTTTATTAAGTGATGTAATAGTTTCTTTTACTTTATTGAGTTTGTCTATAGCATTTCCTACATCATTATCAATAATGTTCTGAGCTCTGTCACTGGCCTTAATATATTTATCTTTATTAATTGATTCCTTAAATGTTTGTATTGCTATCTCTTGAATAATCCTCTTAACTAAAGACACTTGCGTATTGTCGATTAAACCTTCTCTATTCGACTTATCTTGTAATTTATTATTGTATCTTTTTGTGATTTGAAGAGAACCAATTAATTGTATCCTATTTACAGTGTAACCTTGCCCCTTAAGTGCTAAACTATCTATCTCAAACCAATCCTTGTCTGATTGGGAACCAGAGTAGCCAATACGATATCCATCTCGATATATTGCAATACCACCACTCCAAAGATCTAGTTCTGTATGCAAATCTTTGCTCTTAGAACTTAGCGACTGGTTTAATATATCATTTTTTAATGCCTTCCGATTGTACCAACGGAGTTTAAAGGAAAATGGTCCAATTTCAGATAACTCTTTTTCAGTACAGTTGAATTTATGTGCTAAGGTCTTTAAATTCGTACTATATGGTGAAATACTATCTTTATTTTTAGGATCCAAAATGTTTAATATTATTTGTTTATCTTCATTAGGATTAAATATCAGTTCGACGACTTTTTGTGCTAAGTTCCATAACTCTGGGGACATAGCATCGATAGGTAACCTGTCATCATAATCTAATGAGTTAAAATAAACATTAATTGGAAACTCATCCTCATTTTCTGAAAAAGGATCCCGTAAACGGCGTAAGAAATTATTTATGATCTCTGTAACTATAAAGCTTTTTGTCCAATTATGAGTTAGATCATAAATGATTATTTCCGTTCCATGTTCATAGTTCTCACATGGGACATTTGTTTGTTCTAACTTAATTTCAATATCGGATAGAAGTACTTCTGGATCTTCAAATTTTCTCCAATTAAAATAGACTTTATTGCAGTTATCCTTGGAACGCCAGCTTGTTACCTCAGAATTTTTTCCTAATCGCATCATTGCGAGACGACCAATACCTTTATTACCGAGATAAACTTCATCAGAGTTATCATTTACTTCTTTAAAATTAGTTCCAACTTTTAAAAATACTTCGCTTAAAATTTCTTCAGACATGCCGATGCCTGAGTCTAAAAATCTAATATAGTTTATCTTCCTTAACTCAGAGATAACTTTTTCTTTGTCTTTTAGTTTAGATATTCTTTTAACTTTATTATGGAATTCTAAGCATACATCATCGCTCAGTTCTATTCTTTTTCTTTCTATTAATGATTCGGCTAGTGAATTATAATCAACTATTTGATTAGTCGAAACTAAATCAATAAAATTAGTTATGTCTTCTTGGGATATTGGCGATATGAAAAAAATATCAATCTCCTCAGATTTTGCGTCGATTGAGTTTTTTATCAATTCATTTACTGCAATAGCATCTGAAGTTATTAACTCTGAACCTAAATGAAGTAATGTTCTTGCTGCTACTTGGAAAATTGCCATGTCCACTCTCTATGTAATCATTTGATTGAGGTGATTAAAAATCACGGATTGTCATCGAATCTTTATTGCTGTGATAAAAAACAAATGCCACGCTACCGCCCCGAGGTTTATGGCTATCCCCAGACCTTTGGGAGGAATTATGAACAACACTTAGTCAATGTTCAATGATGTTTATCCATACAGATCACTAGCTTAGTGAATCATATGGTTGTAAATCAACCTACTTTAATTGAAACTAAAGAAAAATCACCAGATAGCCAAGCATGACTGTTTTTGGACGGTTTTGTGCTTTTAGGTATTGAATGTTGCCTATCCAATAAGGTGACATTTTATTTCATTTTTATGCCGCACAGTGCCGAGGCAGTAATCGCTCATCTCCCAATCATCCCCCTAGCTTTCCACACACTATCCTGTGCCACTTAACCCCACCCGCCAACGCGCCATTCACCGCCACACTGACCCTCACTCCAACCCATGTCATCACCCCCAGCCAGAATGTCGGCAGCGCTAGAAACATAGACCCAATCACCAGATTAATAATCACATTATTATGCGAGTTCTGGATCCCGGCCAGATTCCAGCTACTGTTAGTATCACTGCTGTAAAGCACTCCCAGCAGCCAGCTATCTAGCCACCGCGCCAGCTCCCACCAGAATGTTAGAAAAATCATCGCGAACTGCACAAACGTCAGTGTTATCACCGCCTTCACGTCCCACTCCGAACACAACGTTATCAGCGGAATACAAATTAACAACGCCATTTGCAGAAACGCCTGAACCATTGGCAGAGCCTGATGCACGCTGTTAAACGCTGGGAAGGCCACCGCACTACCAATGATGTTCCCAGCAGTGGAGGCTAACCGCGTGGCGGCGTTGGTGAGCGTACCATCGGCATTACCGCCGTAGCCGGGGTAAACACGTCCATCCTGTGATACCTGCATATTGCGTTCACTGACCAGCGAGCGCAGCACGATCTCTCTATATTGCCTGCGATTGGCCGATCTTTTTAAGCGCCGTCCAGATATCCGGGGCCGGGAGTAGCAGGAGTCAGGCCTTCAGCCCAACGGTGTCGTCGGCCCACCACTGTTTGCAGGTGAGGTAGCCGCCCGCGACTGTATTGGCCAGCCCGGCGTCTCGTGATGGAGTGTACGGCCAGGCACTGTGTTGAGAAAGTACGATGTCCCACCCAGGCCGCATCGTCACTTGTATCGTCGTCCAACTCTCCGGCGCGGAATATCTGACGTGCGCGGGAAGGGGCATAACATTCCTCAACGAAATCCCGCAATTCCTGAGCCAGAGATGGATCCTTAATCCGGGTGTGCTGCACCTCAAAGCGGGCCTGAAGCAGGTCATACTGGCAGGGTAGGGTGGCCCGTTGCGCTAGTGATGCCTTTGCTGATCATATGAATAAAGTACCACAAGACCGGGACGGCGGCGGTTTTACCGCCCAGCGAGTTTATAATCGGTTGATAGCCAGTATCGGCGGGCTGAGGTACCGACAAAAACATGACCTTACCCCCACAGAACTCTATTTCCTGAATCCCCCTCGCAAATTCCAAATTTACCCCACACCAAACAGCTGTATTTATATTCAGCCCTGTATAATGAGCATCAGAAATTACGCCGAACGGCAAAGGAAGTATCAAAGAAAATTTAACGAGCAATTCGCGATATGAAGGTGCTGCAACACCCCCATACCGCTAACCACAACCAACTTATAGGGAGTTGAAAATGGCTGCGACGAATTTTAAGCCAGAGTTTACTGTTTGCAAAACAGAATCAGACGCTTTCACCGGCATGATTGAAAACCGCGAGCTGGTACGCAAAAACAGCGCCCGCCGTTTACACGGCAACCAGACCAACGCGGCCCCCGTCCATCCCCGCGCGGAAACGCCGCAGGACTGTGCAGCCTGCTGTGAACTCTATGCGCGCATAGACATGAAATATCTTCTCCTGGGCGGCGACTGGTTAACTCGTGCAGGCTTTATCAACGGTATGCCGGTAAAAATCCGCGCCATGAAAGACTGCATTGTGATTACGCCACAGCATACAAGAGAATTATGGGGATGCCTGGAAGGGATGAGCGTGGTGAATATCAATAAACAGAAAGTCGCGCAGTGGTTAAAAACATTTCCAGGAGCGTTGAACGACACCGGCGATATTCCGGTGATTAAGCGCAACGCCTGATAATAATCCCGGCCCTGCGCCGGGATTATTCTTTATATCGCTCTCAAAACACCGGCACCCCCAACCCCACCTTCACCTCCCTCAACGTCCCTTGCGTCACCCCCTGCGCCCGTTCCGTCCCGCGCTTCAGCATCGCCATCAGTTCCCCCTTATCCCGCATATACATCGCCCTCCGCTCCCGCATCGGCGCAATCAGCTCCTGCAAACACCCCTCCAGCTCGTTCTTGCAAACCCGGTCACCCAGCCCACCCGCCTGATAGTGCGCCTTCATCGCCGCCACTTTGCCCTTGTCCGGATGAAACGCGTCGAGATACGTAAACACCACGTTTCCCTCAATCTGCCCCGGGTCGCTCACCTTCAGGTGGTTCGGGTCGGTGTACATGGCGCTGACCGCACGGTGAATGGTCTCTTCGCTGGCAGAAAGGTGCAGCGTGTTGCCGAGCGATTTCGACATCTTGGCGCTGCCGTCGATGCCGGGCAGGCGGCTGGTGTCGCTCAGCATCGCCTTGCAGTGGCGCAGCACCGGCGCGTGCAGCAGGCTGTTCATCTTGTGCACAATCTCGTTGGTCTGCTCAATCATCGGCAGCTGGTCGTCGCCGACGGGCACGCACTCGGCCTTAAACGCGGTGATGTCCGCCGCCTGGCTGATGGGGTAGGCCATAAACCCGACCGGCAGCGAGCGGGCGAAGCCCTTCTGCGCAATCTCGTTTTTCACCGTCGGGTTACGCTCCACGCGGGCGACGGTGACGATGTTCATGTACAGCATCGTCAGCTCGGCGAGGGCGGGCAGGGCGGACTGCAGGCAGATGGTGGTCAGGTTCGGGTCGATGCCCGCGGCGAGGTAGTCGGCCAGCACTTCGGGGATGTTGTCGCGGATCTTCTGCGGGTTGCTACCGTTGTCGGTCAACCCCTGCAGATCGGCAATCAGCACAAACTGGTTGTGCGTCTGCTGGAGCGCCACGCGCTGGCGCAGCGATCCGACGAAGTGGCCAAGGTGCAGCGGGCCGGTTGGGCGATCGCCGGTGAGGATAGTTGGTGCGTTCATAAAGACTCCTTAATGGGCAGTTGCCGAAAGGGGTCTTAGATGTGAGAAAGCCGCCTTTCGGCGGCTATCTGAAAATGGGGAAAACTACTCCGTGCCGCCTTTAAGAAGGCAGCCACCAGCGGTTTACGGTGAGGACGGCGTGGTTTATGTTCATGCTTTTACCGTACCACGTCCGGCGCGAAAAACAAAAGGGCACGTCATG
Source organism: Enterobacter cloacae complex sp. Mu1197 (assembly GCF_040059225.1). NCBI lineage: Bacteria > Pseudomonadati > Pseudomonadota > Gammaproteobacteria > Enterobacterales > Enterobacteriaceae > Enterobacter > Enterobacter cloacae complex sp. Mu1197. The sequence goes on from NZ_CP157375.1 coordinate 561,304, forward strand.
CTGCAATCTCTCAACCATCTGACCCTCGCGGTCAGCGACCTGCAAAAAAGCGTCACCTTCTGGCACGAGCTGCTGGGGCTGACCCTGCACGCCCGCTGGAATACCGGGGCCTATCTCACCTGCGGCGATCTGTGGGTTTGCCTGTCGTACGACGAGGCGCGCCAGTACGTGCCGCCGCAGGAGAGCGACTATACCCACTACGCGTTTACCGTGGCGGAAGAAGATTTTGAACCGTTCTCGCACAGGCTGGAGCAGGTGGGCGTCACCGTCTGGAAGCAGAACAAAAGCGCGGGGGCGTCGTTCTATTTTCTCGACCCGGACGGGCACAAGCTGGAGCTGCACATGGGCAGCCTCGCCGCGCGCCTGGCGGCGTGCCGCGAGAAGCCCTACGCGGGGATGGTGTTTACCTCAGACGGGGCTTGAGGCGCGTACCTTCAGCCTGCCCGCCAGCGTCACGTGCGTGGCGGCATCTTCCTGATTGCACAGGTACTCCACCGCCAGCCGTCCCAGTTCGCTGTAGGGCAGCTGAATACTGGTCAGCGGCGGGGTGAGCTGCTCGGAGATCTTCTGGTCGTCGTAGCCCGCCAGCAGCATATCCTGCGGGATGCGCACGCCGTTCACCGCCAGCGCCTGATAGCAGCCGATCGCCAGCCAGTCGCTGGCGCAGAAGATGGCGTCCGGGCGCTCGGCCAGTTCCAGCAGAGAGCTCGTCGCGGTAAAGGACTCGCTGAACTGCCAGTTGGTCTGGCGCACCAGACTGTCGTCGCACGCGAGTCCGGCTTGCTGCAGCGCGGCCTGGTAGCCCGCCAGACGCTGGCGGGAGGCCTCCATCCAGCTCTCCCCGGTGATGTGGGCGATGCGCGTCGCCCCGCAGGCGATGAGGTGTTTAGTCACCTGGAAGGCGTTGGCGTAGTCGTCCGGGATAAACGACGGCAGCAGCGGCGAGCCGGGGTCGCGCTGGTTGAGCAGCACCAGCGGGATGCGGGTGCAGTCCTGGAACGCCGTCATGTCGACCAGCGTGGTGACCGGAGACGCGAGAATAATCCCGATGCAGTTGCGCTTCTCCAGCTGGCGGATGATGTTCAGCGCCAGCTCGATGTCGTCGCCGTAGTCGTAGACGGTGAGCAGGGTCTCGTTGCGCCACGCCGCTTCCCGTGCCTGGCTGATGGCGTCGATAAACGGGTCGAAGCTCTGCATGGAGCTGACCAGCAGGGCGATCTCTTCCTGGTTGCGCGGGGCGTGAACGGCGGGGAGGCGGTCGTAGCCGAGCTCGGTAGCCACGTTAATCACCCGCTGGCGGGTGTCGTCGCTGAGCTTGATGTTGCGGGACTGGTTAAGCACCAGCGATACCGTCGCCTGCGACACCCCGGCCGCCCGCGCAATATCGTTCATCGTCACTTTCGTTTTTCGCTTCATCCGTCCTCTCCCTCTCGCGACTTCGCATCATACCCTAACCGCACGCTTACGCGCCGTCGATCACGTTTCTCATTCATCGAAGCGTGAACTTTGTGAGGGGCATCGCTTTTCTTCGTGCGGGAAATTGCGCATTTATCCTGCAACTAATATTTATTAGCTAAATATTATCAGTAAGAGGACGCGTAATGAAAGATCAGTGGAGCAGGGAGCAGGCACAGGCGTGGTATCAGCAGAAGGGCTGGCTGTGCGGGTTTAACTATCTGCCGTCGACGGCGGTGAACTGGACCGATATCTGGCAGGCAGAGACCTTCGACGCCGTGACGATTGACCGCGAGCTGGGCTGGGCGGCGGAGGCGGGCTACAACACCCTGCGCATCAACCTGCCGTTTATCGTCTGGGAGCACGACCGCGACGGGCTGATGGCGCGCATCGACCGCTTTTTGACGATTGCCGACGGCCACGGGTTCAGCACCATGCTGACCCTGATGGATGACTGCGGCTTCTCTGGCGACGAGCCGTATCTCGGCCCGCAAAAGCCGCCGGTGCCGGGCAAGCACAACAGCCAGGCGGCGGCGAGCCCGGGGCGTGACAAGGTGTGCGATCCCGACTGCTGGGCAGACATTGAGCGCTATATCCGCGACGTTGTCCGCCAGTTCCGCGACGATAAGCGCGTGCTGCTGTGGGATCTCTATAACGAGCCGGGCAACCGCGGCATTTTCGCGACAGGCACGCAGGAGGTGCAGTACGACGCGAAGCTGGAGACCTGCGCCCACGCGCTGATGAAGCTGGCATTCCAGTGGGTGCGAGAAGAAGAACCAACCCAGCCGCTCACTGTCTGCGCGTGGCGCCTGCCGCCGGAAGAGGAGGGCGAGACGTTCTTCCAGCACCCGCTGGACCAGACCGCGCTGGCGCTCTCGGACGTGGTGAGCTTCCACGCCTACATCCACACCGGGCGCATGACGGCGATTATCCAGCAGCTGCAACAGCTCGGACGACCGATGTTCTGTACCGAATGGCTGGCGCGCCACGTGGGCAGCACCATCGAAGAGCAGCTCCCGCTGATGTACGCGGCGAAGGTCGCGCCATACCAGTGGGGGCTGGTGCGTGGCAAAACCCAGACGTGGCTGCCGTGGCCGGTGGTGATGAAGGAGTCCACGGACTACTGCCGCCTCTGGTTCCACGACGTGTTTGAGGAGAACGGTATTCCGTTCTCGCGCCGTGAAATCGCCCTGATGCAGCAGTTGCGCAAGATCGCCCCGCAGGCGCAGGACTAATAATATCGACCCGGCGGTCCACCGCCGGGCAACCAGGCAGGCATATAACAATGGCAACAACAATGAAAATACCGTCTCGCGAGCTGTGGTCTTATTTTGGTTATGGTTTAGGTCAGTGTTTTAGCTTTGGTTTAGTGGGTTCGTTTATTAACTATTTTTACACCGACGTGCTGGGGATCTCGGCGCTGGCGGCGAGCACCATCTTCCTGATTGCCCGCGCGTGGGACGCGGTTCACGATCCGCTGTTTGCCAGCATTATGGACACCATTAACAGCCGGTTCGGCAAGTTCCGCCACTTTTTGCTGATCGCCCCGCTGCTGATCACCGGCGTCACGCTGCTGTCGTTCTATAAAATCGAAGCGGACATGACCACCAAAATCCTCTACGCCGGGGTGACCTACATCCTGTGGGGGACGCTGTACGCCATCTCCGATATCCCGTTCTGGTCGATGTCGTCGGTGATGACCAACGACTCCGGGCAGCGCACCCGCGCGGTGACGGCGGCGATGCTCGGGGTGAACGCCGGGATTGCCTGCGCCAACATCTTCTTCCCGAAGCTGGCGGCCTATTTCGCCCAGTACAGCAATGACAAAGGCTACTTTATGGCGGCGCTGGTGATGATGCTGGTGGGCCTGCCGCTGATGCTTAACGGCTTCATGCAGATCAAAGAGCGCGTGCCGCCGAGCCCGGAAAAGGTGACCATCCGCGACACCTTCCACAACCTGCGCCAGAACAAGCCGCTGTTTATCGTCCTGCTGTCGTTCTTCTTCTGCGTGTTCCACAACGTGGCGGGCGGTCTCTATATCTACTTCTTTATCAACAACCTGGGCGACGGCAGCCTGCAGATGGCGATTGGTGTGATGGGAATAGTCGCGGCGGTGTTGTGCCTGGTCGCCCCGATGCTGACGCGCCGGATGCAGAAGCGGAAGCTGTTTATGATCCTCTGCGGGCTGGACGTGGCGGTGCGCGTGGTGATGTGGTTTGTGGGCTATCAGCAGGTGACGATGCTGTTTATTCTGCTCGGCCTGAGCACGCTGTTCGTGATGATGACCAACATCCTTACCTCGTCAATGATTGCCGACACCATTGAGTACGCGGAGTACCACACTCACAAGCGCTGCGCGGCGATCACCTTCTCGGGGCAGACCTTTACCGGCAAGATGTCGGTGGCAGTGGGCGGCGGGTTAATCGGCGTGTTTCTGACGATGATCGGCTACGTGCCGCAGGCGCAACTTCAGAGCGAAGGCGTGCTGTCGGGGCTGTTCTTCGGGATTTGTTTGTTACCGGCGATTGGCTCGTTGATCCGCATGGGCTTTATGTCGCGCTTTACCTTTACCGAGGAGAAGCATGCGGAGATTTGTCGGCTGCTGGCGGAGCGGAACGCGTCTGCGAAAGCGCCGGGTGGCAGCTGCGCCTTACCCGGCCTACAGGACCAGCCCTTGTAGGCCTGATAAGCGAAGCGCCATCAGGCTTCGCATTTAAAGCATTACAGCGACTTCACAAACGCCAGCAGATCTTCATTGAATAGGTCTCGATGAGATAAATTGCTATAAATTCCGTTAAGAGCGAAAGCATGATCTTGCCCAGTGAGCATGAATCTTCAACACATCATCTCAAATTCAATTTCTTGACTTTTCTTCACCTTTGACGCATAGATACGTCAATAACGCAATATTTTAAAAATGAGTTTAAAAATGGCGAGAACATTGGTTGAGAAAGCACCTCTCTTTGATATCAGTAAGTTAGACTTTGCTCAGATTTCCCCTTATCTGAGTTCATACAACATAACTGATGAAAAAGACAGATATTTGCACTGGGATCAGCTTAAGCGCAGAGTTCCACGAGACAAGGCTGTAAGTATATGGTATGCCATCAAATTTAAAAGAATGGTCCAACAGAAGTACATACCGCTTCAGGATCCTGCAGGGGGGCGGTTCTCATATTGTGTACCTCACTCTATGGAGGCTAAGTTACATCAAATTGTGAAACTAGCTGGCGCAACTGTAGGTAGTATTGCAGGCAGTGAGGCCTCAGAAACGATACAAAAAAAATATCTTGTTTCATCATTGATAATGGAAGAAGCAATAACGAGTGCTCAACTTGAAGGTGCATCAACCACTCGTGCAGTTGCAAAAAAGATGCTTGAAGATGAACGTGAGCCTATCGATGAAGATGAAAGGATGATTCTGAATAACTTCCTTCTTCTGAGGCATGCAGAAAAAATGTGTAAAGAAGAATTATCAATAGACATGATTCTTGAATTTCATGCTATTGCTATTTCTGGTACTGGTGAAAATAATGTTGTTCCTGGTGAATTTAGATCTAATGACGACATCTATGTTGATGATGGTCATGGCGATATTGCATATAAGCCGCCATCTCATGAACTTATTTTTGATAGAATAAATAAGTTATGCGAGTTTGCAAACATGGACCATTCCGGTACGAATGGTTGTGAGTTCATTCCTCCGGTCATTAAGGCAATAATACTTCATTTTATGATTGGTTATGAACATCCATTTAGAGATGGTAATGGAAGAACAGCAAGAGCGCTTTTTTACTGGTATATGTTAAAGCACGAGTATAACCTTTTTAGATATGTCTCAATAAGTAAGCATATCAAAGATAATGCAAAAGGTTATGGGTTGTCATATTTGTACAGTGAAAAGGATCAGAACGATCTGACTTATTTCATCGACTTTCAACTCGATATAATACTTGAGTCATTTGATGCTTTACAGCGGTACTTGAAAGATAAGACAAATGAATTTTATGAAGTGATTGAATTGCTTGAAAATAGCAAATTCAATTCAAGTTTGAATTTTGTTCAAAAGGATTTAATAAAAAAAGGAACGAAAGAACCCGGTCGTCTATTTACTGTGAAAGAAGTTTCGAATTCATATTCAATTTCGGCAAATACAGCACGTAATCACTTGAATGACTTAGTGGACAAAAAAATATTTATTTCTTCAAGAGATGGTAAGACATTATTATATTTAGTTCCCTCAGATATACGGAAGAGATTAAAGATTTAGATTTGTGTGTGTTTTTCACTCCCTCAAGTTCAAATGGGGGGGTTACACCCCCCGGAAAATTTACTTACAGCGACTTCACAAACGCCAGCAGGTCTTCGTTAAGCTGGTCCTGGTGGGTCAGCGCGAAGCCGTGCGGTGCGTTGTCGTACACCTTCAGCGTGGCGTTTTTGATCATCTCTGCCGCCAGCTTGCCGGTGCTTTCAAACGGCACGATCTGGTCGTTGCTGCCGTGGATCACCAGCGTCGGAACATCGATTTTCGCCATATCCGGGCGGAAGTCGGTTTCGCCGAAGGCGGTCACGCAGTCGATGGTACCCTTCAGGGAGGCCAGCAGGGCGATGTTCAGCGTCTGCGTCAGGGCACCGGCAGAAACGGTCTGTCCGGCGTTGGTGCCGTAGAACGGGGTGGCGAAGTCGCTGATGAACTGGGCGCGATCTTTACGCAGTCCGTCGCGAATGCCGTCGAACACGCTCTGATCCACACCCTGCGGGAAGGAGTCGGATTTGCCGAAGATCGGCGTCACCGCGCCCAGCAGCGCCAGACCGGCCACGCGCGCGCTGCCGTAGTTGTTGATATAGCGAGTCACGTCGCCGCCGCCCATGGAGAAGCCCACCAGCGTCACGTCCTGCAGGTCCAGGGTGGTGATCAGGTCGTTGATGTCGGACGCAAAGGTGTCGTAGTCGTAACCGTTCCACGGCTGATCCGAGCGGCCAAAGCCGCGACGGTCAAAGGCGATGGCGCGGAAGCCGCGCTCGGCCAGGTAGTTCAGCTGGCTGTCCCACATGTCGCCGTCCAGCGGCCAGCCGTGGCTGAAGAGAACCGGTTTGCCCGCGCCGCCTTCTTTGTAGTAAATCTGCGTGCCGTCTTTTGCCTTAAACGTTGCCATAGTGTGTTCCTGTGCAGGTGATGGTTATGGTTATACCGGCGCGACCAGATAACGAATTGCCGGTGATGTTGTGCCCTGATGAAAAGCCAGAACGCGGCTCTGCAGCAGGAGGTCATTCATGGTGTGGCGCTCCTGCTGGCGCAGATGCTCAATCCACGAGCCCATCAGGAAGGTCTCGATAAACAGGCCGGGGCGCTCAATATCCTCGTACACCGCCCAGCTCATCGCCCCGGCGCGGCGTCGCACCCGGCGCAGCTCGTGGACCGCCTCCAGGAAGGCTTTTGCGTTGTGCGGGTCGATGATGTACTCGTGCGAGACCAGCACCGGGCCGCGCTCGTTCGGCAGGTCGATCTCCACGCCGTCCAGCGGCTGGCCGCTCAGGTCGAGGTTTAATTCCGGGTCTTTCTCCAGCTTCCAGCGGAACACGGTGGCGCTTGCCAGCACCATCCCCAGCGTGGCGACAACCAGCGCGGTCGGGGTGCCGAACCGGGAGGCTATCTGCCCCCAGATGGCGCTGCCCGTGGTCATTGAGCCGAAGAACACCGTCAGGTAGACCGCCAGCGCCCGGGCCTTCACCCAGCGGGCAGCGCTGCGCTGGGCGCCGAGGTTCAGCGTCGAGAGCACCGCAATCCACGCGAAGCCGGTGAAGAACTCAAACAGGTTGAGCAGCCAGACGTGGCGCACAAACGCCAGAGCCAGCATGGTGAGGGCAAAGACCAGGCTCGCGGCCACCATCAGGCGGTCGGCGTTCAGCCGCTGGCGCAGGCGCGGCAGCAGGATGGCCCCGGCAATCGCCCCCAGGCCAATGCACGCCAGCATCACGCCGTAGCCCGCGGGGCCTAAGCCCAGCTCGCGGCGCGCCACCAGCGGCAGCAGGGCCCAGCCCGCGCTGCCGAAAACGAAGAACGCCACGGTACGCACCAGCACGTTGCGCAGCACCGGGGCGGCGTGCACGTAGCGGATGCCGGTGCGCACCGCAGAGAAGAAGTGCTCCGGCGGCAGACGCTGAATGGACGGTGCCGGACGCCAGCGCCACAGTACCCACGCCACGCCCACCACGGACAGCGCGTTCAGGGCAAACACCATCCACGGCCCGGCGAGCGAAAGCAGGAAACCGCCCAGCGCGGGGCCAATCGCCCGGCTGATGTTCACCCCGAGCGAGTTCAGCGCCACGGCGGCGCCCAGCTCCGGCTTGCTCACCAGATCGGGCACCACGGCCTGGAACGGCGGCGAGCTCATCGCCGCCCCCACGCTCAGCAGAAACGTCGCCACCAGCAGCACGGTGGGGGTGACGTGTCCGGTGAAGGAGAGCACCGTCAGCCCGGCGGCGGCGATGAACACCCACAGCTGGGAGAAAAGCAGGTATTTACGTCGGTCAACGATGTCCGCCATCACCCCGGACGGCAGGGCAAAGAGGAACATCGGCAGGCTGCTGGCCGCCTGCACCAGCGCGATATCCAGCGGGTCGGCGCTCAGGGTCAGCATGCTCCAGTTGATGCCGACGTCGCTCATCCATGAGCCGACGTTAGAGACCACCGTGGCGATCCACAGCATGCGGAACACCGGCTGGCTCAGCGGCTGCCAGGGTGAAACTGTCGGTGTGGGCGTCGTCTCGACGTGTGCGTCGCGAACGTCGTTAACCTGGGTCATGCGAATCTCTCCGTTGCCTTACGCTGCAGCCGCCACTGGCCCGGCCCGGTGAGAGCGAGAGTGGTGAAGATAATCAGCAGCAGCCAGCCAAACTGCCCTTCGGCAATCGACCAGTTCGGGTGGACCGCCAGCATCGCCACCAGCAGCACGGCGATAATCGGCAGGCACGCCAGGCGGGTGTAGACGCCCGCAACGATCAACAGCGGGCAGATCACCTCGGCGACAATCGCCGGGATCAGGCTGGCGTAAGGCCCGAAGCCGAACGGATCTTCAATGCGCGTCAGCTCTTCGCTGAAGTGCAGCACCTTCGGCAGGCCGTGCACGTAGAGCAGCAGCAGGCTGCCGGTCAGGCGCAGGAAGAACAGCCCCAGGTCGATCCGGGGCGGCATAGTGGTGTTTTTCATCAGAATGCAAAGCAGCTGCAGCCCAGCGCCCCCCAGAAAGCGTTATCGTCGGACACCGGCATCGCTGACGTGCGGGCGAAATCATGCTGGTGGCTGTGAACCCCGCACGGGCCGCTGCAGTGGTGGACGGCGCTCATACCCACGCGTGCGGCCTGCGGCGGCGCGCTGCGGTAGTGGCCCGGCACCTTGACCACCGGGGACCACTCGGGCAGAACCGGGATGGCCGGCGGCGCGAGCGGGCCAAAGCTGCCCGCGGCGTAGACGATATCGCCGTTGACCACCGTGAGAACGGACTCGATGCCCTTGATCTCCTCTTCCGGCACGCGGAAATAGTCTTTGCTCAGCACTGCCAGGTCGGCGAGCTGGCCGACTTTAATCTGCCCCTTCTGGTTCTGCTCGCTGGAGAACCACGCGCTGCCCTGGGTCCAGAGCATCAGGGCGGTATCGCGGTCCAGACGGGCGCTGTGATCGTACATCTGCATCCCGCCGACGGTGCGGCCGGAGACCAGCCAGTAGAGCGCGGTCCACGGGTTGTAGCTCGCCACGCGGGTAGCGTCCGTTCCCAGGCCCACCGGCACGCCGGTCTCGAGCATTTTCGCCACCGGCGGCGTGTGGCGGGTGGCTTCGATGCCGTAACGCTCGGCAAAGTATTCCCCCTGGAAGGCCATGCGGTGCTGCACGGCAATGCCGCCGCCGAGCGCTTTGATGCGGTCGATGTTGGCCTGTGACACGGTTTCCGCATGGTCGAAGAACCAGTGCAGGCCGTTGAACGGAATGTCGCGGTTTACCTTCTCGAACACGTCCAGCATGCGGCTGATGGATTCGTTATAGGTGGCGTGCAGGCGGAACGGCCAGCGGTGCTCCACCAGATGGCGTACCACGCGCTCCAGCTCGTCCTCCATGCCCGGCGCGAGATCCGGGCGCGGTTCGAGGAAATCTTCAAAATCGGCGGCAGAGAAGACCAGCATCTCGCCCGCGCCGTTGTGGCGGAAGAAGTCGCTGCCCTGGCCCGGCGTGAGCATGTCGGTCCATTTTTCAAAGTCTTCCAGCTCGTGGCCCGGACGCTGGGTAAAGAGGTTGTAGGCGATGCGGATGGTCATCTGCTTTTTCGCGTGCAGCTCGGCGATCACCTCGTAATCTTCCGGGTAGTTCTGGAAGCCGCCGCCCGCGTCGATGGCGCTGGTCAGCCCCAGACGGTTCAGCTCGCGCATGAACTGGCGCGTGGAGTTGACCTGCTGCTCCAGCGGCAGCTTCGGCCCTTTGGCCAGCGTGGCGTAGAGGATCATGGCGTTCGGACGGGCGATCAGCATCCCGGTCGGGTTGCCGTTGGCGTCGCGCTGGATCTCCCCGCCCGGCGGGTTTGGCGTGTCTTTGGTGTAGCCGACCACCTTCAGCGCGGCGCGGTTGAGCAGGGCGCGGTCGTACAGGTGCAGGATGAAGACCGGGGTATCCGGCGCGGCGTCGTTAATTTCGTCGAGGGTCGGCATGCGGCGCTCGGCAAACTGGAACTCGGTCCAGCCGCCGACTACGCGCACCCACTGCGGCGACGGGGTGCGCAGCGCCTGTTCTTTCAGCATCCGCAGGGCGTCGGCCAGGGAGGGCACGCCTTCCCAGCGCAGCTCGAGGTTGTAGTTCAGCCCGCCGCGGATCAGGTGCAGGTGCGAGTCGTTGAGGCCGGGGATGGCGGTGTGGCCTTTTAAGTCGACCACTTTGGTGGCGTCGCCGTGGTGCTGCATCACCTCGGCGACGGTACCCACTTCCAGAAATTTTCCGTCGCGCACGGCAACGGCTTCCGCGACAGGATTCTCGCGATCGACGGTGTGAAACTGGCCGTTAACCAGAATGAGATCGGCTTTACCTGGGGTAACCATAAACTGCTCCTGACTGAGAGGGGAATGGTCAGGATTATGGGAACCGGTTTCGGCAAAGATCCAGTTATACAATAGGATAGGTATACCAAAGTATAACTATACCTAAGGTTAACTATACGAAGAGATAATTACGCGCGAAGAAGGAAAACCGCAGGATGAGGGTGACTTTATCGTCGCGGCGCTCGCGGCGATTTCTACCCTTAACCACTGGAAAATGCTATGACCTCTTCAAAGCTCGAAGTGTTAACCCCTGCGAACTGTCAGATCATCTTTATCGATCATCAGCCACAGATGGCGTTTGGCGTGCAGTCGATTGACCGCCAGGTGCTGAAAAACAACACCGTGGCGCTGGCGAAAGCGGCTAAGGTGTTCAACATCCCGACCATCATCACCACCGTAGAGACCGAAAGCTTCTCCGGTAACACCTATCCGGAACTGCTGGACGTGTTCCCGGGCCAGGACATTCTGGAGCGTACCTCCATGAACTCCTGGGACGACCAGAAGGTGCGCGATGCGCTGAAGGCCAACGGCAAGAAGAAGGTCGTGGTGGCCGGTCTGTGGACCGAAGTGTGCAACAACAGCTTTGCCCTGTGCGCAATGCTGGAAGGCGACTACGAAATTTATATGGTGGCGGACGCGTCCGGCGGCACCTCCAAAGAAGCCCACGACTACGCGATGCAGCGCATGATCCAGGCGGGCGTGATCCCGGTGACCTGGCAGCAGGTAATGCTGGAGTGGCAGCGCGACTGGGCGCGTAAAGAGACCTACACCGCGGTGATGGACATCGTGCGCGAGCATTCCGGCGCGTACGGCATGGGCGTGGATTACGCCTACACCATGGTGCACAAAGCGCCGTCTCGCCAGAAGAGCGAGCACCGCACCTTAGCGCCGGTCCCGGCTCGCTAAGTCCCGTCGGCGGGCTGGTCCCTCATCCGGCTCGCCGCTGCCTCTTTCTCTGGAGTTCACGATGAGTACTGGGCTGATATCCCTTGCGGCAGGCGTGTTGATTGGCCTGATGTATGCCGTGCTGAAGGTGCGCTCCCCCGCGCCGCCCGCGCTGGCGCTGATTGGCCTGCTGGGGATGCTGGCGGGTGAACAGGCGACGCGCCATCTGTTATCCCGCGACGGCGCCCCACCTCCTCAGGTGACCGTTCCGCAGGCAGCATCGCAGACGGGAGCGTCATCATGAAAGCATGGATAATTTCGCTGGTGTGCGGCGTGGTTGCTGGGGTAATTTACGCTCTGCTCGACGTCCATTCCCCGGCACCGCCGGTTGTCGCCCTGCTTGGCCTGTTCGGCATGCTGGTGGGCGAACAGCTTATCCCGGTGGGACGACGTTTACTGAGTCGCGAACCGCTCACCCTCGCCTGGTTTCGTCACGAATGCGTACCGAAAATCAGCGGCACGGCGCCCCCTGCGCCCGCGAAGGACCCTCGCGACGTAAAATGACTGGTTAGAGGAATAACAGCATGACGCTGCCGTGGCGCATTGCCATCATTGATGACGAACGTTCCGTCCGCAGCGGGTTGAGTAATCTCCTGGAGTCGGAAGGCTATTCAACCGACACGTTTGATTCGGCAGAGGTATTTCTGAGCCATCCGCTTGCCCTGTCCGGCGCGGCGCTGGTGATCACCGATATCAAGCTCCGGGGCATGAGCGGCCTTGAGCTGTTTGACAAGCTGCGGCTGCTGGCCGTACCGCCTCCGCCCGTGCTTTTTATCTCCGGCCATGCTGATGAAAATATGCAGCGGTACGCTCTCGGTCTGGGCGCCGCTGCTTTTTTGCGTAAGCCGATTAACATCGATATTCTGCTGGATCATATTCAGCGGGAGCTGGCCCGCCGACAATAAGGATCGCGGATGAACGAACACGAGCAGCCTGCATTCTGGCCCGCCCAGGGAAATCTTCACCAGGGGCGGGTTTTTGTCCTTAAAGAGGATGTGATTTTTACCGTGCTGGCGCAGGAGGGCGGAATCGCCTGGATGCACGCGCGACATCCTCATTCCGGCGGCTCGTTCATTATCGCCACCGCGGTCAGCGACGAAGAGGAAGAGCGGGCCACCCGGCTGCTGAAAAACGAGTTTGCGCTGCGTGACGCGCTGCAGGACAGCTGGGCCATTCGCGCCGTCGCGTCCACCCAGTACCGGGGACGCTTCGCGCTGGTGTACGCCCCGTTTTCGTTTGAGCTGCTGGCGCGGCGCGCGGGCAGGGCGATCTCGGGGATCGCGCGCTTTATCGAGCTGGCGATCCAGATCTGCGTTCCTCTGCGCCAGATGCATCTGCAAAACCTGATCCACGGCGATATCAAGCCCGGCAATATTTTTGTTCATCACGATGCCACCTGCCGTCTGGGCAGCTTTGGCCTTTCATGCAGCCTCTCCGGCGCCTTCGCGCAGACCCGGCTTGCCGTTTCAGGCGGCACGCCAGCGTATATGTCCCCGGAGCATACCACCCGCACCCAGCGCCCCGTCGATGGCCGCAGCGATCTCTACAGCCTCGGCGTGGTGCTGTATGAACTCCTGACCGGACGCCTGCCGTTTGAACGGGGGGAGGACGATCGGACCAACTGGGCGCATTACCATATTGCCTCGGCGCCGCTGGCCCCGGATGCGATACGCCCGGACGTGCCGGGAATGCTGTCGACCATCATCCTGAAGCTACTGGAGAAGCACCCCGATAACCGCTACCAGACGGTTGACGGGCTGATTGCCGACCTCCGCCGCTGCCAGGCGACGTTGACCGGTGAGGGCGAGATCGTTGCCTTTACCCCCGGCCAGCAGGACCGCACCCCGGCTTTTCTTCTGGCGGACTCGCTGTTCGCGACGCATCCGCAGGCGAATGACGTCATTGCCGCGTTTGAGCGGGTGGGGCAGAACCGCGTGCCGGAGCTGGTGACCATCGGCGGGCCGTCGGGGATCGGCAAATCCTCCATCATTGCGACGGCGTTAAAAACGCTCCAGCAGCGCACGGTGCTGCTGGCGGTGGGCAAAGTGGATCAGTTTTCACCGTCATTGCCCTACGGCGTATTAAGCTCCGCGTTCCGCCCCCTGACCCTGCACCTGCTGGGCCTGCCGGCAGACGAGGTGGCGAAGTGGAAAATCCGTCTTTCTCGCGCCCTGGAAGGACACGAGGCGCTGGCCGTCAGCCTCGTGCCCGAGCTGGGCCTGCTGCTTGAGCGCAAACCGCGCTTCCCGGCGGATACGTTTTCCATTGATGCCCGGGCGCGCTTCAGCCATATGGTGCTGGCGCTGGTGAAAACCTTTGCCTCGCAGGGCTGCCCGCTGGTGCTGGTGCTCGACGATCTCCAGTGGAGCGACGCCGCCAGCCTGCATACGCTCAACTATCTGCTGGTGAACTGCGGCGCGATCCCGCTGCTGGTGGTTGTGGCTCACCGCGACATCGGTTCGTTGTCCGAACCCGCACTGCAACAGCAGCTGGCGAGCCTGCCGGAGGCGGCGCAGCACGCGAGCGAAATTGTCCCGCAGGCGCTGTCTGTCAAAGCCGTGTCCCGCTGGTTGGGGACGGTATTTCGCACCCGCAGCACGGCGACGACCGACCTCGCCACGCTGATCCATGAAAAGACCGGGGGCAACCCGCTCTTTGTACACGAATTTTTCCGCCGCATCGTCGATGACGGGCTGGTGGTGCACAATAAATATCAGGATAAGTGGCACTACGATCTGCAGGCGATCCGCGCCCGGCATTACACCGAAAACGTCGTCACCCTGGTGCTGGAGAAGCTGGAAGAGTTGCCCGACGAGACGCGTCGCCTGCTGGGCAGCCTTGCCTGCCTCGGCGGCACGGGCGAAATGGAGATGATCTGCCGCGTGGTTGGTATATCGATGGCGGAAATGCGCTACGCGCTGCATCCGGCGGTCATGGCGCAGCTGATCGTGCTGACGGAGAAAGCGTACTCCTTCACCCACGACCGGGTGCAGGAGGCCGCCTTTGCGCTGCTGGATCGGCATGAGAAAAGCCATCTTCATCTGACCACCGCCAGCCTGCTGGCCGACGCCGCGCGGCAGGCGGCGGGGAATGAGCTGCTGTTTCGCGCCGTACATCACGTCACGGCCGCGCTGGACAGCATCCAGCCCGCCCCGCAGCGCCAGATGTTCCGCGAGCTGAGCCTGCTGGCCGCGCGACGTGCGAAACGCTCGGGGGATTATCTTTCAGCGCTGAGCTATATCCAGACTGCCCGAGCGCTGGGCAACGCCGGGACGGTGTCAGACTTTATGCTCGATATCGAAGAGGCGGGCTGCGAGTTTGCGCTGGGGCACCTGGCGCGCACCCGCGAGCTGTGTGACGCCATTCTAGGCTGCCCCGGTGGGCTGACCGAAAAGGCGCTGGCGGCCAATCTGCTGGTGGAAGTGTACATTCGCCAGTCGGACAGCCGTCTGGCGCTGGAAGCGGCGCTCTGCTGGCTGGGGGTCTTTGGTATTCAGATCGGCCGCTATCCGGAAGATGCCGACTGCGACGAGGCCTGGGAACACTTCTGTAACCGCGCGGGCGACGCGCCGCAAACCCTGTTTGCCCCGCTCTCGCGGATGGATAACCCGGAAACCGAAGCGGTGATGAACCTGCTCTACAGCGCCAGCATTTGCGCCAGCTTCATCTGTCCGCGCCTGCACTTTTTACTGCTTTGCCGCATGATGCACCTGACGCTCGACCACGGTATTACCGGCGCCTCCACCACGGCGATGGCCTGGTTTGGCGTGCTGATGGGCCACCGCTACGCCGAGTATCGCCTCGGCTTTCAGTACGGCACCCTGGCCCGCGAACTGGTCAATCGCCACGGCTACGACGCATTCGAAGCTAAAACCCTGCTGCCGCTCGACCAGCTCAGCGTCTGGACCCAGCCTTTATCGTTTACCATCGAGTGCGCGAAAGCCTGCTTTACCTCGGCGGTGACCCACGGCGATATGACGATGGCCTGCTTTGCGGCCTGCCACCAGGTCATTAATTTCCTCTCCCGGGGCGATCACCTGGACGGGGTGCTGACCAGCATCGATCGCGGCCTGGCGTTCGTGCGTAAAACCCACTTCCAGGACGTGGAGACCATTTTGATGGTCCAGCGCGGCTACGTTGAGTTCCTGCGCACGCCGGTTATCGGCACCTGGACCGCATCGCAGGTGCTGCCGGAGGCGTTGCTGCCCGCGTCGCCGGAGCAGGCACCGGAGCAGACCTCCACCATGCTGTTCTGGTACTGGCTCTACCGCGGCATGGCGCACTTTACCTGCGGCGAGTATGCCGACGCGCAGGCGGATCTGGAGATGGCGGGGTGGTACGCGTGGTCTGCGCCGGGGCACATCCATCTGCTGGATTACCATCTTTACAGCGCGCTGGCGCTTTCGCGTCAGTTAACGCCGGAGACCTTCTCGGCGAACCAACGCCGCAGCATTCACGCTCACTATGACAAAATCGCCCTCTGGGCGCGCATTTATCCCGGCACGTTCGCGGATAAAGAGGCGCTGATCTACGCCGAAATCGTGCGTCTGGACGGGATGAACAGCATCGCGCTTGAGCAGTATGAGAAGGCGGTCCGGCTCTCCCGCGAGGGCGGGTTTAATCCGATTAATGCCCTGGCTCACGAGCTGGCGGGCCGCTTTGCGCTGGCCTGCGGCTATCCAACCGCCTCGGATGCACACTTCCGTGGCGCAATTGCCGCCTGGGGCCGGGCGGGCGCGCAGGCCAAGGTGCGCCAGCTGGAGCAGGATTTCCCGCATCTGCTGGCCTCCGGGCAGGCGAGCGCCTATGACACGGTGGCGTTCGCCCAGAACGAGACCATCCGCGATCTGCAGAGCGTCATCAAAGCCTCCCGCGCGCTGTCGGAAGAGATCAACCTCGAGCGCTTAATTGAAAACCTGATGACGATCCTCCTCGAACGCGCCGGGGCGCAGCGCGGCCTGCTGCTTCGCGTGAGCGATAACCTGATCCCGGAGATCGAGGCCAGCGCCTGGACCAGCACCGACGGCGTGCGGGTGCGGATCCTGAAAGACGTGCCGACGGCGACCGACATGCCCCTGTCGGTGCTGGCGGCGGTGATCCGCACCGGGCAGGAGATCCGCACCGGTAAGCCGGAGGAGTTTCACCCCTTCAGTCAGGATCCCTATCTGGTGACCTCGGGGGCGGCCGTCATGTGCGTCCCGATGTTCAAACAGGCGCGGCTGGTGGGCGTGCTCTACCTGGAAAACCGCCTGATGCCGGAAGTTTTCACCGCCGAGCATTCTCGCGTGGTGAGCCTGCTGGGGGCGCAGGCCGCAGTCTCCCTGGAAACGGCGCGGCTGTACGCCGAGCTGCTGGGGGAGAACATCCAGCGCCGTCGGGTGGAAAAAGAGCTGCGCGCCAGCCAGACCTCGCTGATGCTGGGCGAGCAGATCAGCCACACCGGCAGCTGGCGCTGGGAGCTGGAGCAGGATCTGATGTTTGTCTCGGAGGAGTACGCCCGCATCCTCGGCCTGCCCGAGCAGCAAAAGATGATCTCCATGGCGGAGTTTTTGACCTTCGTCCATGAAGACGACTATGCCCGCATCAGCACCATCGTCACGCAGAGCGTGCGCGAAGGGCTCTCCATGCGCGCGGAGTTTCGGGTGAAGCGTACCGACGGTTCAACGCGCTATATCCTCGGCATTGGCGATCCGGTGGGCGTGGGCAGCGAGGTGAACGAGTATTACGGCATCATCACCGATATCACCAGCCAGCGCGCCGCGGAGGATGCCATGCGGGTGGCGCAGGCGGATCTGGCGAGGGTGTCCCGCGCCACCACCGTCGGGCAGCTGACCTCCTCCATCGCCCATGAGATCAACCAGCCGCTGATGTCGATCGTCTCTAACGCCGGAGCGAGCCTGCGCTGGCTCAGCCGGGAGCCGGCCCGGCTGGATAAAGTGCGGGAAGGGCTGGAAGAGATCGCCGCGGAAGGCGCGCGGGCAGGGGAGATCATTCGCAGCATCCAGTCCCTGACGCGCAAGCAGGATCCCACCTTCTCGCGCATCGATCTGCACTATCTGATCCACCATATCATCGCGCTCTCCCGCAGCGAGCTGGAGCAGCGACACATTAGCGTTGATTACCTGTTGAAGGCGCAGGACAGCTTTATCACCGGCGATAGCGTGCAGATCCAGCAGGTGCTGCTTAACCTGGTGATGAACGCCGTTGAGGCGATGGCCGAGGTGAAGGATCGCGCCTGCACCATCACCTTCAGCACCAGCAACGCGGACGGGAAAGCGATCGTTGAGATCGCCGATACCGGGAGCGGCATTGAGCCCGAGCGGCTGGAGCAGATTTTTGACTCGTTCTACTCCACCAAGCCACAGGGGATGGGGATGGGGCTGACCATCAGCGCCAGCATCATTGAGCGCCACTGCGGGAAGCTGAGCGCGCGCCGCCGGGAGCCTTACGGCACGGTGTTTGCCTTTGCGCTGCCGCTGGCGGTACAGGAAGGGTAAACGTTACTCCGCAGGCTGGCTTTTGGTCAGGCGCTCAACGGCCCTGACCAGCTCTGCCACGGAGCGCACCTGCATTTTCTCCATTACGCGGCGGCGATGCACTTTCACCGTGATCTCGCTGACGCCCAGCTCGGCGGCAATTTGCTTATTCAGCATGCCGCTTATCGCCAGCGTGAGCACCTCGTGTTCGCGCGGCGTGAGGGAGAGATGGCGCTGCTTCAGGGCGTAGTGCTCTTTATTGCGCTCGGCGTTGTTTTCCGCCAGCTGCAGCGCGGACTCAATGGCGTCGATAAGCGCGGTGGATTCGACGGGCTTGGTGAGAAATTCGTAAGCGCCGCCTTTTATGGCGCGCACCGACATCGGAATGGTGCCGTGGCCGGTGAGAAAGATAATCGGGATTTCACGCCCGCTGTCCTTGAGGGCACCTGCCACCTCAAAACCCGAGATGGTGGGCATCTGCATATCGAGGACCACGCACGAGGGGAGCTCTTCAAAGCGGTGCTGAAGAAACGCTTCTGCCGATGAAAAGCCGATGGCGTTTAAGTCTGCGGATTCCAGCAGCCCAATTACGGACTGTCTGACTGCGTCATCGTCATCAACCACATACACAATGTGTTCCATTCACCGCCCCGGTGCTGATTTACATGTCGAGGATGCAAACAGCCCCCAGGAGTGACGTAAGGGACTGTTTATGCTGACTTTCATCTTAACACATTAATTATAATTATCATTTAACAATATGATAATCATATGAAGTATAGCGATCCGTGACCGGGCGAGTTCAGGAACGAAACGCTGATGTTATGCACCGACAAGCTCAATCCGGTTGCCGTCCGGGTCCGCGATCACCGCTTCATAGAAGCCGTCTCCGGTCATGCGCGGGGCGCTGAGCAACGTGCCGCTGGCCTGCGCCCGTTCGGCCATGTCGTCCACCTGCGCCTTGCTGCCGACGTTGATGGCAATATGCGCCCAGCCGATAAACTCCGGATGTGACGGGGCTGCGGGCAGGTCCGGCAGCGTCATCAGCTCGATGGTCGGTCCGTCATTCAGCGTAATAAAGTGTGATTCAAACCCGGGACGATTTTTACTGACGTAGCGTTCGTTGCTGCGGCCATTAAAAACCGTTTCCCAGAACTGAACCTGGGCGTTCAGGTTTCGGGTCCACAGTGCAACATGGGCAATATGCATAAGCTCCCTCGTTATTTGTCTGTGAGGACTTTGATCGGTAAAACAGGCTACACTCTGGTTTTGAGCGCGACAAGCTGAGGAAATAACAATGCACTACACACTGAAAGAAAGCGACAAGGAAAAAGCGGAAGGGTCAAACGGCGCGGGCGCTCTGCAGCAAAAACTGCTGGAGTCTCGTTC
The DNA here is from genome assembly GCF_040059225.1 of Enterobacter cloacae complex sp. Mu1197. Classification (NCBI taxonomy): domain Bacteria; kingdom Pseudomonadati; phylum Pseudomonadota; class Gammaproteobacteria; order Enterobacterales; family Enterobacteriaceae; genus Enterobacter; species Enterobacter cloacae complex sp. Mu1197. The sequence goes on from NZ_CP157375.1 coordinate 580,650, forward strand.
GATTGTGATCTCCGGTGAGATCAACCAGGAGCTGGCGCAGAAAGTGATCACCCAGATGATCCTGCTGCAAAGCGTCAGCAACGATCCGATCAAGCTGTACATCAACAGCCAGGGCGGCCACGTGGAAGCGGGCGACACCATCCACGACTTCATCAAATTCATTCGCCCGGAAGTGCACGTGATCGGCACCGGCTGGGTCGCGAGCGCCGGGATCACCATCTTCCTGGCTGCGAAAAAAGAGCACCGCTACTCGCTGCCAAATACCCGCTTCATGATCCACCAGCCGCTGGGCGGCGTGCGCGGTCAGGCGACGGATATTGAGATCGAAGCGCGCGAGATCATCCGCATGCTGGATCGCGTGAACAAGCTGATCGCCGACGCTACCGGCCAGCCGCTGGAAAAAGTGAAAAAAGACACCGACCGCAACTTCTGGATGTCCCCGGCGGAAGCGCTGGACTACGGCATCGTGGGTAAACTGATTACCCACTATGACGAGCTGAAGCTGGATTAAGTTTTCGCGGCGTGTTTGTGTCGGGTGGCGGCTTCGCCTTACCCGACCTACACGTGCTGGTTTGACCCATGACAAGTTCCCCCTCTGCCTTCTTGCCTATAATCGCGCCTGTTTCCCTTCTCACTGGTGCTACCCATGGCGTATCAACTGAACCTGAACTGGCCGGAATTTCTTGAGAAATACTGGCAAAAGCAACCCGTTGTGCTAAAAAATGCCTTCCCGAATTTTGTCGACCCGATTACTCCGGACGAGCTGGCGGGTCTGGCGATGGAGCCAGAAGTCGATAGCCGTCTGGTGAGCCATTTCAACGGTAAATGGCAGGCCAGCAATGGTCCGTTCGAGCACTTTGACGATCTGGGCGAAACCGGCTGGTCGCTGCTGGCGCAGGCGGTGAACCACTGGCATATGCCCGCGGCGGAGCTGGTGCGTCCGTTCCGCGTTCTGCCGGACTGGCGTCTGGACGATCTGATGATCTCTTTCTCCGTGCCAGGCGGCGGCGTGGGTCCGCATATCGATCAGTACGATGTGTTTATCATTCAGGGGATGGGCAGCCGCCGCTGGCGCGTGGGTGACAAGCTGCCGATGCGTCAGTTCTGCCCGCATCCGGCGCTGCTGCATGTGGATCCGTTCGAGCCGATCATCGACGAAGATCTGGCGCCGGGCGATATTCTCTATATTCCGCCTGGCTTCCCGCACGACGGTTTTACCCATGAAACGGCGCTTAACTACTCCGTCGGCTTCCGTGGGCCAAACGGCCGCGATCTGATCAGCAGCTTCGCCGATTATGCGCTGGAAAACGATCTGGGCGGCGAGCACTACAGCGATCCGGATCTGACCTGCCGCGAACACCCGGGCCGCGTGGAGCAGTACGAGCTCGATCGCATTCGTCAGATGATGATCGACATGATCGGCAAGCCCGATGATTTCACAAAATGGTTCGGCAGCTTTGTCTCCACGCCGCGCCACGAGCTGGATATTGCCGCCGCCGAGCCGCCGTACGCGCCGGAAGAGGTGCTGGACGCGCTGCAGGGCGGCGAAACGCTGTCTCGCCTGAGCGGCCTGCGCGTGTTGAACATCAACGGCAGCTTCTTCATCAACAGCGAACAGCTGGAGACGGTAGACGCGAAGGCGGCGGATGCGCTGTGCCGCTACACCGAACTCGGTCAGGCCGAGCTGGGCGATGCGCTGAAAAACCCGGCGTTTGTCGAAGAGCTCACCGGGCTGATTAACCAGGGATACTGGTACTTCGACGAGTAGTGACGTTTACCGCCAATACGGCCTTAGCTTTCGGGTTAAGGCCGTTTTTTTCTGCTTTCCGCTGACATGTTCTGTCATTACCTGCGGTTATTCTTGTACTACCTAAAAAGAGAAGGGTTTTCATTGCAGTTTTTTCTGCAAATGCCGTTAACACCTATCAGGCACCCTTAAAAATTACGTAATTTAAAATGAAAATAGCCTTCGGCTGGTAAGAGATAATGGGAAAATACAGAACAGATCAAGACCTTGAGCTACTTCGCTACTCAGACAACGAGATGCTGGAAGTATTGGTTAACTATCTCACCACGGATAAAGACGGGTCGACGCGTTACACTGAGTCCTTAACGGGTGAGAAAGCATTTCAGGATGCAGGTAAAAACTATAAGCAGGTCTGGCAACTCATCGGGGCGGAGCTACAACATTTCGGTGGCGATACCTTTGTTAACCTCTTCCGTGGTAACGGCGTGCTTTATAAAGAAATCCTGACGGACGTATGCAAGAAACTCTCCGTTAAAGCCGATTTCTCTGCGGATACTGTCGATATTGAGCAGGCCCTTCTCGCAAAATTATTCACTGACTCCTGGGATAAAATGAATGAGGAAGAGCGCCGCAACATCCGCCGCGAACTCAAAATTGACGGGAATCTTGCTAGTGGTGCGGCACTGACGGCAATCATCACCGCAATCCGTATGGGCGGATTTATGTCCTACCAGGTGGCGATGATCGTAGCGAATGCCGTTGCGAAAGCGGTGCTGGGCAGGGGACTGGCGCTGGCCGCCAATGCGGGACTGGTACGCGCGATTGGGATTTTTGCCGGTCCGATCGGCATGGCCATTACCGCGTTACTAACTATCCCGGCCATCAGCGGCCCGGCGTTTCGCGTTACGCTGCCTGCCGTGGTGCAAATTGCTGCCATGCGCCAGCAAATGCTAAACAAAGTTGGAGATTTCTTTTGATAAAGGAAACGTTGCTTACTATCGACTGGGTGAATGTGTACAAAGATGTTAAAAGCGCGCTGGAAACCGGGCACGTCATTATTCGTGATGGCGTAGCGTACTGGCACGCCATGTCCGGTAAAAGCGGGATCGCTCAACACCTTCCGCTAAAAGAGGTGGTGCTGGAAACGGCCTCCATTGGCGACATCAAACAACTTACACAAATGGCACAGACCGTTCAGCTGGCTGCAGTCGGCGTCTCCACGGGGATCATCGTGGGGGCAATGGTGGTACAAACCATGTATTTGTCGAAAAAAATTGATCAACTGCAGCAGAGCATGGATCTGATCTCCGAAGATGTGCACGCGCAGAATGTTATTTTCTACATGGATAAACTGTCTCGCTACTTTGGCGTCGTGGAGTCTGCTCGCGTTATGTTGCTGGATCGCACGCTGGTGGATGAGACGCATGACGTTGCGGCACACCTCATTGTCCGAATGGGCAATGAACGCAACGAGGTTCTCTCGTTTATTGATAACTTGCTCTCCTTTGCCGATAAACTCAGCGACAGGCATTTAGAACAGGTTCTGGATTTCATTACTCTCATGCTCGATCTGGTGCCAAAAGCGATCTACATCGAGAGTCAACTTTGCGATCGCTACGGGAAATTCAGGCTGGCAGAGCACCTGATGCGCGAAAACTCACGCCGCTATGCTGCCACGCTGGAACATTACCGCCAGTGGTGTAATAGCAAAGTTAAGGAGAGCATCAGCGGTCGCGTTGAGCCACAGTCACTTGCCTTTACCCGTAAGCAGGAAGATTTGCGTCTGTTATTTAAATCGGAAGATAACGCGCTACTGCTCCAGGAGCTGGTTTCCATCGCCCCCCTTCCTCTTAAAGCGTAATCATGGTGATGCCTGGAACCTTTTCCAGGTATTCTTCATATTTCTTGAACCATATTTTTTTCTGACACATTTTGTCAGTCCCATCCTCTATTTTCTTTTCACTGACCAATATTGGTAGGTCTGCTCGAAACGGTAGGAAATATCATTGGAGTTTTCGACGCTCTTGCCGTTAACCAATATTGCACCAGCAACTTAATTCAAATTTCCCACAGCCCATAATGAGGTAATACATGTCTCTGGGACGAATTCGACCGCAATTTACGCAGGGCTTGGAGAAAGCAGCCGGTGAAGAAAATAAGGCGTTTGCATCAGCGGTTATTCCCCGTTTTACGCTAGAAAACGATGTGGCGCTGACGACGCAGGTCATTGCCCAGCTTGATGAAGCCAGAGCCAAAATTGACCACTTCCATAAAATTTACGTGGAATGGGAATTCGCAGCGGTCGACCCTACGGGGAACGGGATCGTGCTGAATTTTTTTGGCCCACCAGGAACCGGCAAAACCCTGACGGCAGAGGCGCTGGCGGGTTCGCTTAAGCGCAAGATTATGGTTGTCAGTATTGCCGATCTCGAAAGCAAATTTATGGGGGAAACCGCGAAAAATATCGCTGCTCTTTTCCGTCAGGCCACGGAGGAAGAGGCCGTGTTGTTCTTTGATGAAGCAGACACCCTTTTGGGTAAACGTCTCTCATCTGTTACTCAGGGCATTGATAATGAAGTAAACGCGATGCGTTCCACCTTATTGATTGAGCTGGAAAAGCATACCGGTATCGTCATCTTTGCTACCAACTTCGTCAAAAACTACGACAGCGCATTCCTCAGCCGTATCTCTCACCATGTTGGTTTTACGTTACCCGGCAGCCAAGAGCGTTTTCGCATCTGGGAAAAATTGCTCGTGCGCGCTATTCCGCTTGCCGATGCACGGGAAACGATGCTGGAAAGCGCCGTGTCTCTCTCCGAAGGGCTCTCTGGCCGAGATATCCGGAATGCCATGCGCCTGGCTCTACCTAAAGCCGTATTGGAATCAGAACAAAAACTTACGCTTAAGCATCTTGAAAGTGCACTTGCGCAAATTCGTGATGCTTACGGCGCGATATCGAACGCGGCATCTTTCGTTCCACCACACATTAACACAGCAAAAAAAATGCTCGGTTTGAGCTAAGGGTTGAATCATGGGTTTATGGAGTCGTATTTGCTCTGCAGTCTCGTACGTACGTGATGTCGCTTCATCCGTCGTCAGCAAAGCAAAAGAAATGGCCGGAAAAGCGATCGGTTTCATGGCAGAAAAAGCGGAAGGTTTTGTTGGCAAAGTCAGCCAGATGTGGCAACGCATTAAGCCGCATATCGGCACGGGACGTAAAATTCTTCAGATGCTAGGCGGTTTTATCACATTGCCATGGGTAAAGAGCGCGCTGGCAGGGCTGGATCGCGCGCTGGCATGGCTGGAAAAACTTGATAAACAACCGCTGGTAAAAAAGCTGCAGAAAGCCCTGGAGTGGGTCATTAACTGGTGTAAAAACGCCCACCAGAAACAAATGGAGGAGCAGGAGCTTGAAGAGGCTCGCCATCATGCTCAGGCTATGGCTGAAGCGGAAGGTGAGTTGAGTGGTGAGGAGAAAGAGGCTGTGTCGGCTTTCGCACTGGTGAACAGCTATCTTATCGCAAAAGCAGAAGTGGATTTCGCCGTGAAGCGAGATACGCTGCAGGACTTCGAGTATTTCCTGCGCCTGCGTGCAGTGCAAAAGCTGCTCGCCTTCTATGAAACCCGTATGCAGGCCGTGAAGTCCATCAGCGATGTCGATGCGGATATGCACTTTATGGTTTATGCCGCGAACGCGCTGATCCAGCAGGAGGCAGAGTTTAGTGATGCCGATACTCTGCGTCTGGATAACCTCACTCAGAGACTATTCGGCAAGCCGATTATCCCGTTTGTCTTCGAAGAGATGATTATTGCATGGGAGAAAAGCCGTCAGCTTCTGGAAGAAGAGTGGGAGAAGAAAAACAGCGCGCTTTCGAAAGATCGTTTGCTGCATAACCGTCTGGTGCGCGCGCTAAAATACGAAGAACTTGAACCGGCTGAAGTGGGCGTGCTGAACGATCTTAAAATCACCCTGCCGCGTGATACGGCCGATCTCGAACAATTAGGCGACGATCTACTGGCGCGCCATAGCTACGTCAACGCGGCGGAAGGCTTTCTACAGATGCTCGAAAAAGAAGAACAGCAGCTGATTGCGGAAGGCAAAGCATATCTGCTCGATCAGGGGGCGATTGTGGGTGCACTGCTGATCGACTGCTCGCAAAACGATCGCGCCTGGTCTTCTCTTTCCAGGCAGGAACAGAGCTTAATTACCGATTTCGCCAACATATTTGCTGCCGATTGCCAGAAACGTACTGAAGCGGGTCTGCTCGTCGAGGTGGTTGCATGAATCTGCTAACTGAAATTGGCCACTTTTTGATCCCAGGCTTTGATGCGCTGCAGATGGGCTTTTTCGGCGTAATGCTGCTGGCAGTAATCTACACCTGGCTCTCCGTCAGGCGCAATGCACAGGAAGCGCGCTGGCAGCAGGCCTGGGAGCAAAGTGGATTACAGGCTGCTCAGCCGGGGGTGAGTGCAGAAATGGGATCGGCCGCTGAGCTGAGCCAATCACTGGCGACCAAAGCTGAGAAAATAGCCGCCATTATGCCGGGTATGCTGTTGATCCTTGGTCTGTTGGGAACCTTTCTTGGGCTGGGGCTGGCGCTCGATAAAGCTTCCGGCATTTTGCATAACGCGGGAAACAGCATTGGTGCAATGGACTCCTCCATGCGCGACCTGATGGAGATGATGCAGGGGCTGGGCACGAAATTCAAAACCTCAACCTGGGGGATTATTGCCTTTATCGCCCTCAAAATCTGGGAGTCGAAAAATGGCTATGAAGAGCGCCGTCTCAACTGGTGTATGGCCAAACTGCAGCACTCCCTGACCGAAGAATATACTCTGCAGGCGGAGGAAAACGCTTCCCGGCAGCAGCAGCGTGAAGCTGGACGTAACGCGGCTACCGAGCGTCTGGTGGAGGCGATGGCGCTGCAAACTGTCGCGTTGCGCGAGGAGTTCAGTCAGCAGGCAAAACGTAGTGAAGAGCAGGAAGCGCAGCGTCATCAATACCATCTGGCGGCGTTAAAAGAGATCGCAGATATTAATAATCAGTCGCGCAATCTGCTGGAAACTTACACCCGTAAAAGTGAAGAGAACCTGGTGGCACTGCAGCAGGCGGCGACTACTATGAGTGATGCTTCGCAGCAAGTCTCTGGCTCGGCGATGAGCCTGGAAAAAGTGGTTACCGCGCTGGGTGCCGAACTTAGTGAGCTCATGACCGGCATTAAGCAAGAGCTGTCGCAAGTAGTGAATGAGATGAATGCCGACTTCACTCGCAACGTGCAGCAGATGAGCGATAAGCTGGCGGAGTCTACTCATCAGCTCAGTACGACAATGGGCCAGATAGAAACCTCCCTTAACGGTGCTATCGCCAGCATGGATGCGTCTTTCCGCGGCAACATGACGCAGATGGCCAACCAGCTGGAATCCGCCACTTCGCAGATCAGCGAGTCGGTTAACAACATGTCTTCGAAGATCGATTCAACCATGACCACGGTGAAAGAGAGAACCGAAGCCGCGGCGAAAATTCAACGTCAGGCGATGGATGAATTCTCCGAAACCAGCATGACGCTGAATGAACAAGTCACCTCTATGACAAACTATATTCAGCGCGTCACGAAGGAGATCGCTCTCGGTCTGGCCGCCGTTTCCGAAGGCAACCGTAAGATGGAGCACTACATCACGCGCTTTAACGAGGCCTTCGATCTGCTGGGTACATTGCCGGAAACCGTTAAACAGATCACTACTCAGGTGTCTGTATTGTGCACCCGCATCGATAAGTTGCTCCCGGCTCAACAGCTTGTCGCCGAACGTGTTGAGGTTTGATATTGCCGATGAAAGATAAACCGAATGAGTGGATTTCTATTTCCGATCTAATGGCAGGGGTCATGGCCGTGGTGATGCTGATGCTGGTGTTATCGGTACTGCAAAACAAAGTGGCTGACGTAAAACGCGAACAGGAGAAAAACAGCGGCCAGGCAGCCGCGCAACAGAAACTGAATGCCATGATGCACAGCATGCAGCAGGAGATGGTGGATCAGGGGGATGCTGCGCTGGTGGGGTTTGATATAGCCAGCGGAAAAATTACGCTGCGCGATAAAATCTTCGCCCGCGGTAGTGCCTGTATCACCGTTCAGGCAAGAGATGCACTTGCTCGTCTGGCACCACGGATTCAGGCGTTCGTGAGCGGTTCGACGAACACTCAGGTTTTTGTTGAGGGGCACACGGATAACATCAGCGTGAATAACCCTGTGGTCGATTACACCAGGTTCTGTACCGTGTATGACGATAACTACACGCTCTCGGCTGCCAGAGCCCGTGAAGCACGTAAATTGTTAATTGCGAACCTCAACGATCAGCAATCGCATCGTGTGATTGTGGCCGGTTTTGGCGACTCTCAGCCGCTAAAAGGGATTTCACCCAGCGATGAGCGTAATCGCCGCGTTGAGGTGCAGTTCCTGACGCACGCGCCGTCACGTCAGGAGCAGGGCAGCGCTCTGTAACTCAGCGGCTGGTTGAGTAATGGCATTTAAACCAGCCCGCTATAGGGGCTTACTGAACCGTTGGAGAGGGCGGGGTGAGGGCATCAGGCCGCACTAGCCCTCCTCCATCGCAATCACAATCGCTTCACCCAGCTTCTTCAGCGCCTCGCGATGTTTCTCCGTCGGCGGCAGCGCCACGTTGATCCGCAGGCAGTTACGGTACTTCCCTGATGCGGAAAACAGCGACCCGGCCGCGGCCTGGATCTTCAGCCGGCACAGCTGCTTGCTGACGCACACCATATCGACCTTCTCCGGAAGCTCAATCCACAGCAGGAAGCTGCCCTGCGGGCGCGTGACGCAAATCTCTGCCGGAAAATACTGCCGCACCCAGCAGGTGTAGGTTTCCATATTCTGCTGATAAATCTGGCGCATACGGCGCACGTGGCGATGGTAATGACCGTCGCGAATAAACGCCGCCACCGCCATCTGCGTGCCCGGCACGTTAAATCCGCCGGCGGCGTATTTCATGTGCATTACCCGGTCGTAGTAGCGTCCCGGCACAATCCAGCCGACGCGCAGGCCCGGCGCCACAGTTTTGGTAAACGAGCTGCAGAGGATCACGCGGCCGTCGATATCCATCGAATGAATGGTCCGCGGGCGCGGGTACTCCGCCGCCAGCTCGCCGTAAATATCATCCTCGACAATCACGATATCGTGCCGCTGGGCGAGGGCCAGCACCTGCTTTTTCCGCGCCTCCGGCATGATAAACCCGAGCGGGTTATTGCAGTTGGGCACCAGGATCACCGCCTTGATTGGCCACTGCTCCATTGCCAGCTCTAGCGCTTCGATGCTGATCCCGGTTTCAGAGTCGGTGGGAATTTCAATCGCCTTGATGTCAAACCCGCGCAGCATCTGCATGGTGCCGTGAAACGACGGCGATTCCACCGCCACGATATCCCCCGGTTTGCATACCGACAGCAGGGCGATCGACAGCGCGCCGTGGCAGCCGTTGGTGATCACAATGTCGCTTGCCGAAACGGTGGAGCCGCCGTCCAGCATCAGGCGGGCGATCTGCTCGCGCAGCTCCAGACGCCCGTCAAGCACGTCATAGCTCAGCATCTCGCCAGGGTTATGCTGCGCGATGCGGCTCATCTCGCGCCACAGGGGCTTCAGGCTCGGCTGGTTAATGTCCGGCGAACCGCCGCCGAAGGAGATCATCTCTTTGTCGGCGCGGGCGTCCAGCAGCATCATCACCTCATCCCACTGGGTAACGTCCACCGGGCGCTGCACCGGGCGCGTCATCGCCGGGACGGGCGGCTGGGCTTTGCGCGGTGAGACAAAATAGCCGGAGCGCGGTTGAGGCGTGATCAGCTGGAGGTTTTCGAGGATCTGGTAGGCCTGCTGTATGGTGCTGATGCTCACGCCGTGCTCCTGACTCAGCGTGCGCACCGACGGCAGACGTTCGCCGCTGCGATACAGCCCTTGCTCAATGCGTTCAGCCAGAAGATTGGCCAGATGTTGGTAGCGTGTCATGCTGTATCCTTTGTTTTCACCATACAGATTATAAAACCAGTACAGATTGCTGCGAAAATTGCCATGCAGATACTGTTTTAGCGGATCTGTATGTTAAACAAAAGTTGTTTTTGCATCTGTATTGCACGGGTGGATTTCCGGGATGATAACCCCACTGACACAGTGAGGAGAGCATCATGGAATTCTACGAGAATCGTTCAAAACGTCCGTTTATTGTGTTTGTCTGGATCGCAAAAACGCTGCGTAACTGGTATCGCATCAACCGCACCCGCCGCATCCTGAGCCAGATGAGCGACGAGCAGCTCAAGGATGTTGGGTTATCGCGATATGATGTGTGATCCACGTCGTCGCCGGGTGGCGGCTGCGCCTTACCCGGCCTACTCGATCCCGTAGGCCCGGTAAGCGTAGCGCCACCGGGCGATTCTCAGCGCAACAGCGCAAACGTCTGCCGCTTCGGCTTTTCCAGTAAATCCAGCGCCTCCTGATACGACCGCACGTTGTTATAGCCCATCACCAGCCCGTAGCGTTTGCCCGACCCGCGATACCACTCTGAGAGCGCATTGACCTGCAGCTGCTGTTCCTGCCAGCAGCGCGCCACTTCCCGGTCACGGCTTCCTTTGGTCAGGAACGCCACGATATGCATCCCACCGTCGTTTTGCTCGGTGAAAAACAGATCGCCATACACCTCCTGCAGGGCGGCAATCATCCAGTCGCGGCGGGTCTGATACAGCGCGCGCATCTTTTTCAGATGACGGAAAAAATGCCCTTCGTTGAGAAATGCGGTGAGGATCTTTTGCGTCAGCACCGGCTGGCCGCTGGTGGTGATGTCCGCGCAGTCGGTAAAGGCTCCGACGGTGCTGGCGGGCATCACCACGTAGCCCATGCGCAGCGACGGCATGATGGTTTTACTGAAGGTGCCCATAAAAATCACCCGGTCGTGCTGGTCGAGGCTTTTCAGCGACGGTAGCACCTTGCGGGTGTAGTGAAACTCCCCGTCGTAATCGTCTTCGATAATCCACGCCTCGTTCTGGCTGGCCCAGTCGAGCAACTGCTGCTTACGCGGCAGGGAGAGCGTGACCGCCAGTGGGCTCTGGTGCGACGGGGTGACGATGGCAAATCGGGCGTCGCGATGGTGGTGCAGCAGGTAGTCCGTGTCGATGCCGCAGCGATCGACCGGCACGGTGTGCAGGCGCGGCACGATCCGCTTGAGCAACTGCTGGCCCATAAAATAGCCCGGATCTTCAAACACCACCTTGTCGCTGCGGCTGGCGAGGGTGTCGAGGATCAGCCGCAGGCTGCCGCTGTAGCCACTGGTGATCAGCACCTGTTCAGCGGTGCAGGATAAACCGCGTGAAATATTGAGGTATCTGGCGATGGCCTGGCGCAGCGGATACCAGCCCAGAACGGGCGGGTTGAGCATCTCCTCCTGACGCATGGCGCGCGTCGCCTGGCCTGCCAGCAGCAGCCATTTTTTATACGGAAAACTGTCGAGGGCAGGGATGCCGGGGCGCAGAAACCCCGCCCGCTCGCGCTGGCTGATGAGCGAGGCCGGAAGCGCTCCGGTAGGCTGCTCCGCAGGGGCAGTCTTATCCGGCAGCAGTAAGTCCGGGTTAACCCGCGTGCCGCGCGCGCCCTGGCTCACCAGATACCCTTCACCCGTCAGAATGGCGTACGCCGTTTCGACGGTTTTACGCGCCACCTTCAGCTCTTCCGCCAGCACGCGGATGGCAGGCACCCTGTCGCCCGGCTTCAGCACGCCGCGCATGATGTTGTCGCGGTAGCGGGAATAAATCTCGTGATAGCCCGGCTTCATGTCCTACCTCATTTCACGCTTTTTGTATCTTTTTACTATGTCATGAACGGCGTAGATTTGCCTCATCGCACGGCACATGCCGCACAAAAAGAGGAAAGACCATGAGCACTCGCGTTAACCACCATAAAGTTACACCTGCCCTCGCCAACGCGCTGTCTGCCCTGAGCATGGAGGTAGCAAAAACCTCCATCGACCCGGCGCTGAAGCACCTTATCGACATTCGCGTGTCGCAGCTGAACGGCTGTACGTTCTGTCTGGATATGCACTCAAAAGAGGCGAAAATCGCCGGCGAGCGCGAACTGCGCCTGTACCATCTGGCGGCCTGGCGCGAGTCCCCGCTGTTCAGCGCCCGTGAGAAAGCCGCGCTGGCGTTCACCGAAGCGCTGACCCAGATTGGCGTTCACGGGGTGAGTGACGCGCTGTACCGCAGCGTGGCGGAGCACTTCTCGGACGTGGAGATTTCAGAGCTGAACTTCGCTATCGTGGCGATCAACGCCTGGAACCGTCTGGGGATAACCTCCCGCATGGCGCCCGGTTCGCTGGATGCGGCGTACGGGCTGAATAAAGCTAACCTGGAATAATTCCGCGCTCGCGGATCATCGCCACCAGCGCCCGCAGCCCTGGCGGGACGTGGCGATGGCCGGGATAGTACAGGCGCAGCCCGGCAAACGGCTGCGTCCAGTCGTTTAAGACGCTCACCAGCTCCCCACTTTTCAGCTCGTCCTGAATATAGAGTTCCGGTAAAAATCCCACCCCTAACCCCGCTTTCACGGCGCGGATCGAGGCAAAAAGATCGGACGTCGCAAAGCGCGGCGGCACGGCAAGCGCGTACGTTTCCCCTCGACGGGCCAGCTCCCAGCGGTAGATCCCACCGTGCGCCATACGCATGCCGATCCCCTGATGTGAAAGCAGATCGTCCGGCGTCTCGGGTATGCCGTGACGGGCGAAATAGTCCGGCGTGGCGGTGACGAGCTGGCGGATCTCTCCGGTCAGCGGCACGGCGATCATGTCCTGCGGAACGGACTCTTCGAGGCGGATCCCTGCGTCATAGCCTTCGGCAACGATGTCGATCATCCTTGCTTCACTCACCGTTTCCACGCGCATTTTCGGGTAGCGGATCATGTAGTCGATCAGCAGCTGGTCCAGAAACAGGGGGCCGATATTATTCGGCACGTTCAGCCGTAGCGTACCGGCGGGTTCCCCGGTTTCGCTGTGGATTGCCTCCCCGGCGAGACGGATCTCCTGCAGGGCGGGGCCGATACGCGCCACGTAGCGCTGTCCGGCGTCGGTGAGCGCCACGCTGCGGGTGGTGCGGTTGAAAAGTCGCGTCTCAAGGCGGCTCTCCAGCCCGGCGATGGCGTTGCTGACCGCCGTGGCGGACATCCCCAGCTCCTGCGCTGCGCCGCGAAAGCTGCCGCGTCGCACCACCGCCATCACCACTTCCAGCTCTGTCAGACCTGAACGATGCATAGATTATCCTGAAAATCGAAACAACCCTTGCAGCATAGCGTGGATTATCGCAACGGAGAAGCCGTGACAGACTGGTCTCATACAGCCTGAGGAGGGTGATATGCACACTATCGAACAGATCTTTATTAACGGCGAGTTTGTTACCCCGCACGGGACCGAACGTTTTGATTTGTACAATCCGGCGACGGCGCAGGTCATCGGCCAGGTTCGTCTGGCGGATGAGGTTGACGCTGAACGCGCTATCGCGGCGGCGAAAGCGGCGTTTCCGGCGTGGTCGCAGACCACAAAGCAGGAACGCATCGCCGCGCTGAAGCGCATGCACGCCGCCGTGGCCGCCCGTCACGATGCGCTGCTGGACGCCATTGTCGAGGAGTACGGCGCGCCCGCCTCGCGCTCGGCATGGATGGCAAGCTATCCGGCAGAGGTGATTGCTCAGGCCATCGAGGCGCTGGAGGCGTTTGAGTTTGTCACCCCCGCAGGTGCCGCAACGGTGCAGATGACGCCGCTTGGCGTGGCCGGGCTGATTACGCCGTGGAACAGCGATGCCGGGTTTATCTGCGGCAAACTGGCGGCCGCGCTCGCCGCGGGCTGCACGGCGGTGATCAAGCCGAGCGAAATGAGCGCCCTGCAAACGCAGATTGTCACCGAAGCGCTGCGCGACGCCGCGCTGCCGCCGGGCGTGTTTAACATCGTCACCGGACGCGGCGAGACGGTGGGCGAGACCATCAGCCGTCATCCGGACGTGGCAAAAATCTCGTTCACCGGTTCCACGAATACCGGCAAGGCGATCCTTCGCAACGCGGCGGAAAGCTTTAAGCGCGTAACACTGGAGTTGGGCGGTAAATCACCGACGATCCTGTTGGATGATGTGGATCTGGCGCAGGCGATCCCGCTGGTGATTCAGGCCGGGTTTATGAACAGCGGGCAGGCGTGTGTGGCCGGGACGCGCATTCTTGTGCCTTACTCGCGTAAGGCGGAGATCGAAACCGCGCTGGCGCAAGCCGTGGCGGCGGTGAAATCCGGCGACCCGCGCAACAGCACGACAGAAGTCGGCCCGATGGTCAGCGAGAAGCAGTGGCTGCGGGTGCAGGGCTATATCCGTAAAGGCCTCGAAGAGGGGGCACGCCTGCTGGCGGGCGGTGAAGGACGACCGGACGGCACGCAGGACGGCTGGTTTGTGCGTCCGACGCTGTTTGCCGACGTGAACAACCGGATGACGATTGCCCGTGACGAGATTTTCGGTCCGGTGCTGTGCGTGATCCCCTATCGTGACGAGGCGGAGGCGATCGCCATTGCCAACGACACCGACTACGGCCTGAGCGCGATGGTGCTGGGCGGCGATGTGGACCGCGCACGACGCGTGGCGCAGCAGATTGTTTCCGGTCGCGTGCTGGTGAACACCCTGGCCCATGAACCGAAAGCGCCGTTCGGCGGGTTTAAGCACTCCGGTTTGGGGCGCGAGATGGGCGAGTGGGGAATTCGGGCGTTTATGGAGCCGAGGTCGATTGTGGGATAAAACCCGCCCGGTGGCGCTGCGCTTACCGGGCCTACATGAGCCCGTAGGCCGGATAAGCGCAGCGCCATCCGGCGCAACACTTCGCTCCTTGCCGAAGCATTGTGCTTTTCCCTCCTGCATTCTCTCCTCAACATCACAACGGAGAGAAAACCATGATCGCAGTCCTTTTCGAAGCCAAAGCCGCGCCTGCCCATCAGGCGCGCTATCTTCAGCTTGCCGCAGAGCTTAAGCCGCTGCTGGCGGACATCGACGGCTTTATTGATATCGAACGGTTCCAGAGCCTGACGACCGACGGCAAAATCCTCTCCCTTTCCTGGTGGCGGGATGAAGAAGCTGTCCGCCGCTGGAAGCAGAACGTCTTCCATCAGGCGGCGCAGGCCGAAGGACGGGAGTCAATTTTTGCGTACTACCGCATTCGGGTGGCGCAGGTCGTGCGGGAATATACCTCTGAAACCGGAGGGCATGCCGATGTATGACGTTCATGTCATTTTTCGCGATATCCCGGGTGAACTGGCGCGCTTTGGGCAGCTGCTGGGCCGCAACGGCGTGGGGCTGGAGGGCGGTGGCGTATTTGGTACACATGCCCATTTCCTGGTGGAAGACGGGGAAAAAGCGCGACGCGTGCTGCTCGACGACGGGTTTACCGTGCAGGCGGTGCGAAAGCCGGTGATCAGAAAGCTTAAGCAGGAACGCCCTGGCGAGCTGGGCGAGATCGCGGCGGCGCTGGCGGCACGCGGTGTGTCTATCCTGACCCAGTACAGCGACCATGCGAATCACCTTATTCTGCTGACGGATAATGATAAGCTGGCCGCTGAGATCACCGAACCCTGGGCGGCCCATGCTTAAGACGAGTTTACCCCCTGATAACAGCGCGATACTGGAAAAGGCGATTGCCGCGGTGGCGGCAGCAATGGCCGATCCGTCGCGCGTGAAGATGCTTTGTGCGCTAATGGACGGGCGGGCGTGGACGGCCACCGAACTGAGCGCGGCGGCAGATGTCGCACCGTCGACCGCCAGCGGGCATCTCGCCCGACTGCTTGAAGGGCAACTGATAACCTGCCTGTCGCAAGGGCGGCATCGCTATTATCGTCTTGCCGGGCACGACGTGGCGGCGCTGGTGGAGCAGATGATGGGGCTTTCGTGGAGCCGCATTACCCCGCCGGAAACCACCGCGCCGAAAGCCATGCGTGAAGCCCGGACCTGCTATGACCATCTCGCAGGCGCGGTGGCGGTGCAGATCTATGATTTCATGCAGACGGAAGGCTGGCTGGAGGCTGACGGTTCAGCGTTGACACTCTATGGCCGGGAGCAGTTCCTGACGCTCGGCATTTCGTTAAGTGCGCATCCGCGCCGGAAGGCCTGCTGCGCCTGCCTGGACTGGAGCGAGCGGCGGTTTCACCTGGGCGGAGAAGCCGGCGCGTTGCTGCTCGATCATCTGGAAAATAAAGGCTGGATCCTGCGGGTGGCGGGGTATCGGGAGGTGGTTGTGACGGCGTCGGGGAAGGCCGCTGTAAAGAGGCTTTTTAGCCGCTAAAAACGCCCGGTGGCGCTGCGCTTACCGGGCCTACGCGTACATCGCCTCCAGTACCACCTTTCGCAATTCCTGCGCTTTCGCCTCTCGTTTCTTGATAGTTACCCTGATAACTATTATCTTGGCCGTGTGTGACGAGAGGTTTCCCCATGAGTGAAGAAGAACTGTTCTGCCGTAGACCGATGGGCATGCGGATGGCGATGATCGTGCGCCAGTGGCGTGCCGTCATCGACGAGGCCATTCTCGATACCGGGTTAACCCAGTCGAGCTGGACGGTGATGATGCAGCTTCATCAGCTCGGGGATAACGTCTCAATGAGTGAGCTGGCGGAGGTGCAGGGCATTGAACTGCCGCCGCTGATGCGCACCCTGACACAGCTGGAAAAGCAGGGATACCTGCTGCGCGCCGTATCGCCTTATGACAAGCGCATCCGGCTTCTGACGCTGACGCCTGAGGGAAAAGCCCTGTTACAAAGGCTCACTCAGGTGATTGAGACGTATCAGGCGCGCGTATCGCAAAACATCGCGCCGGAACATCTCGACATTTTCAGCGCCACGTTGAATCAAATCGCCTGCAATTTGCGGACAATCCGCGAAGAAGATAACAAGACCGAAAAATAATGACCCCTGAACAAAAGTTTGCCCGCTGGGTAAGGGTGAGTATTGCCTCTTTCCTGCTGATGTTTGTCTACTTTATCGTCGCGGATATCTGGATCCCGCTGACGCCGGACTCCACCGTGATGCGCGTGGTGACGCCGGTGTCTCCGCGCGTCTCCGGTTACGTGGCGGCGGTACACGTCCACAACAACAGCCAGGTGAAGAGAGGCGATCTGCTGTTTGAGCTCGATGACACGCCGTTTCGCAATAAGGTGGAAGCGGCGCAAATTGCGCTCGAGCAGGCACGCCTGTCCAACGAACAGCTGGATGCGCAGATCGCCGCCGCGCAGGCCAGCCTGAAAACCGCCGTGCTGACCGCGCGTAACGACAAAGTGACCTTTGATCGCTACCAGAAGCTGAGCACGCTGCAGAACGTCTCGCAGGCGGATCTGGATAAAGTCCGCACGACCTGGCAGAGCAGCGAACAGTCCGTCAGCTCAATTCAGGCCAACATTCAGAACCTGCGTATCCAGCGAGGCGAGCGGGACGAGCACCGCAACGTGACGCTGCAAAAATACCGTAACGCGCTGGATGAAGCAGAGCTGAACCTCGGCTGGACGAAGGTCTACGCCCAGGCGGACGGCACGGTCAGTAACCTGCAGTTGAGCCCCGGCTTCTACGCTTCATCCGGTTCCGCCGCGCTGGCGCTGGTGAACAACCAGACCGATATCGTGGCCGATTTCCGTGAGAAGAGCCTGCGCCATACCCATCAGGGCACCGATGCGGCCGTGGTGTTTGACGCCTTCCCGGGACACGTTTTCCGCGCCCACGTCACCAGCAGCGACGCGGGGATCCTGGCAGGGCAGGAGGCCGTTAACGGCCAACTCTCCGAGCCGGAAACCTCTAACCGCTGGGTGCGCGACGCTCAGCGCATGCGCATTCACGTGACGCTGGACGAGGCGCTGCCGAAGCATCTGCCGACCGGCGCCCGCGCGACCGTGCAGCTTTACAACAGCGAGGGGCCGTTTGCGCGCTTCTTCTCCGGGATGCAGATCCACCTGGTAAGCCTGCTTCACTATGTCTATTAGTACCCTGGCGCGGGTTTTTACCCCGCACGGCAACATCGTCTACACGGCAAACGACTTTCGCCAGACCCTGCGCATCGTCTTTGCCGGGATGATTGCGCTGAGCATCTCCAGTTTCTACAACACCAGCTACGGCGTCTTTTTCGTGGTCTATCCGATCATGCTGCTCTCGCTGGTGCCAGTGTTTAACCGCCACGTGGCGAAGCAGTTTATCTTCAGCGCATCGCTCAACTGCGTTGAAATGGTGATTATCATCGGCTATCTGTCGCAATGGCCGATCATCATGACGCTGGTGGTGTTTGCCCTGTACGTGATGCGCTTTCGCTTTATGAGTAAAGGCCCGCTGTTTCTGTTCGGTTCGATGGGTGTGGTGTGCCAGAGCGTGATGCTCAACTTTATGAGCTACCCCACCACCAACTGGCACACGCTGCTGTTTTCCAACATCGAAGCGAGCGTGATGGCGGTGTGCCTGAGCGCGCTGATGAACTATCTCCTGCCGGACGTGGAGCCCCGCAAGCCGCCGCCGCTGATTGAGAAAGACGACGCCCGCGTGCGCCACGAGTCGCTGCTCTCCGGTACCGTCGCGACGCTGATATTCGTCGTTTTTCAGATCAGCGATTTAAGCGATTCGCTTTCGGCGCTGATGGCAGGGATTTTGATCCTGTTCCCGATGCACTATCGCGGCGCGGTGATGAGCTCCATCTGGCGCGTGGTCGGCGTGGTGCTGGGCTGTCTCTATATTCTGGTGGTGCAGCTGATCCTCTACGATCACAGCAGCCATATGCTGCTGATGATGCCGCTGATCGGCCTTGGGCTGGCGTTTGGTGCCCGACTCCACGTGATGGAGAAGGTGGGGGCGGGCGTGGGCTTCTCCAGCATCACCACCATCGGGATAATGTTCGGGCAGAACATGCACCCGGACACTGACCTGGTGTTCAGCGATCTGTACCGCATCACCTCCGTTACCTTTTCGCTGGTGGCGACGCTGACGATGGTCTTTCTGGTGCACCTGATCCTGAACCGCTTCGAGGCGACGCGCTACGTCATCGCGCCGCCCAAAGCGGATTAATGTCCCAGCACGGCAGGCAGCTGCGAGAGTAAAAACAGGATCAGGCCAATCGTCCCGCCCACCAGGGTGCCGTTGACGCGGATAAACTGCAGATCCTTGCCAATGTTCAGCTCAATCTGGCGGGACATGTCTTTGGCATCCCAGCTTTTCACCGTGTCGCTGATATGGCGTGTCAGGAACGCAGCAAAATCCGGCGCGAGGCGGTGCGCGGCCTGCTCCAGATGCTCGTTCAGCGAGGCCTGCAGGTTCGCGTCGTTCGTCAGCGTTTCACCGAACCACAGCCCGGCGTTGGCGATGCGCTGCTTCACGCGCGAGTCCTCACTCTGCATATCCGCCTTTAGCCACTGGCGCAGATCGGCCCACATCTCCCCCAGATAGCGGTTAAACGCCTCATCGTTTTTCAGGTAATGCTTGATGTTGTCGGCTTTGGCCGCCATGTCCGGATCGTTTTTCAGGTTGTCGATAAGCTTCAGCGTGGCGCGGTCAAACGCCTGGCGGATCTGGTGCGTGCGGTCGTGGCTGATATCGTCCAGCAGCGTGTTGACCGCGTTCGATACCATCTCCGCACTCTGATCGCCCAGCCACTCCGTGGGCAGCACCATCGCCTTGCGGGGATGCTCGGTTTTGAGCCAGTGGACGATCTGGTCGGCGATAAAGTCCCGCGTGCTTTCCCGCTGAATCAGGGTAATCAGTCGGTTGATGATGGTGTCCAGCAGCACCTGATGACGGTTGTTTTTGGTCATGCTCTCCAGCATCACGGCGCTGGTTTCGGTGAAATCGACCTTGTCGATGGCCTTATGCACCGCGCGTTTGAGCAGGCGCTGAATGCGCCCGTCGTCGGTCAGCTCGAGAAAGCCGCTCATCACCTGCATCAGATGCAGCCCGACGCGCTGGGCGTTGTCGGGCTTGCTGAACCAGGCGCCAATCATCTGTGCGGGCTCATAGCGGCGGATCAACGCCACCAGCGACTGGGTATCCAGAAACTTCTCCTGCACGAACTGGCCGAGATTGTCGCCGATCCGGTCTTTATTGCGCGGGATGATCGCCGTATGGCGGGAGATAAAGGGAATCGGCACCCGGCGGAACAGCGCGACGACCGCAAACCAGTCAGCCAGCGCGCCGACCATTGCCGCCTCGGCAATGGCCTTGACGCCGCGCACCCAGAAGGTCTGCGGCAGGAACAGGGTGGTGATAAAGGCCGCGGCGGCAACCAGCAGCAGCGACAGCGCCAGCAGCTTGGCGCGTTTGAGTTCAGCTATTTTTTCCATGGGTTAAGGATAGAGGGATACGGGGGGAATGTGCAAAGCAGGGAACGTTATGTCATTCCCGCTTCTGGAATCTACCTTCCGGAATTAAACACCTTTTTACATATTTGGTTTAATCATTGTGCAATTTGTATATGCTTTTTTGTATATACAATCAGGGAAGGGTACACTATGCCAATGGAGTATGAGTGGGATAGCAATAAGGCGAAAAGTAACCTGCAAAAACATGGCATACGTTTTGAGGATGCGGTTATGGTTTTCGACGATCCTTATCATTTGTCTGTTCAGGATCGCTATGAAAACGGTGAATTTCGCTGGCAAACCATCGGCCTTGTGCAAGGCCTTCTTGTTATTTTGGTCGCACATACGGTACGTTTTGAAAGCGGAGGAGAAATCATCCGTATCATTAGCGCACGAAAGGCGGACCGTAAAGAGAGGAGCCGTTATGAGCATCGTTAAACATAAACGAGGTAGTGCGCCTGAGGTAAGCGCTCGTCGTGTGGCTGAGCTCAAAGCATTAGCTGAAAAACCAGATGCGGAGATTGATTACAGCGATATTCCTGCCACGGACGATGAACAGTGGTCAGGGGCGGTGCGAGGGAAGTTCTATCGACCACTCAAAACTCAGGCATCTGTACGCATTGACGCCGATGTCATGGAGTGGCTTAAACGGCCTGGGAAAGGTTATCAGACGCGGCTCAATGCCATTTTGCGTGAAGCAATGCTGCGCGATCAAAACAAAAAATAAATAGCGGGCAGCGTTTGGCTGCCCGCTATCTCAGCGTATATTTTCCAGCAGCCGCCACAGCACCCACCCGCCAAACCCCATCAGCACCACCCCTGCCGTGCGCTCTATCAGCCACAGCGCATGGCTGAGCTTCTGTTGCACCGCCGATAGCCCCATCAGCGATACCAGTGCCAGATCCCACGCCAGCACCACCGTCACCATCCAGACGCCGCACGTTGCCTGCTGAAGCAGCGTCACGTCCGGCCCCAGTAGCGCCGTCATCAGCGCCAGATAGAACAACGCGTTCTTCGGATTAAGCAGCGCCGAGCCGAGCCCCAGCAGGATCTGCTTGCGCAGCGAAGGGCAGCCCTGATGGGTTTCATTCAGCCTCATCGCCTGCGGTTGGCTGCGCACCAGATGCGAGCCGATCCACAGCAGGTACAGTGCGCCGGATAACTCGATGAGCGTAAACAGCCACGCAAACTGGCGCAGCGCACTCCAGCCGATAATCACCAGTAAGATATACAGCCCGTTGCCCGCAGCGATGCCGACGCACAATCCAGCGCTGCCGCGCAGTCGGTAGCGCGCCGCGTAGCCCAGCAGCAGGAAAAAGTCCGGACCCGGGCTTAACAGGGCGACAAAATGCGCCAGCGCCAGGGCGAGAAAAGCAGAAGGGAAGAACAGTTCCATAGCGACCTCGGTTAACAATCTGAGGTCAGGCTACGGTGATGCCAACGTTATTTATTGTCAGATATTGATCGGCCCGTGGCGTACTGGCGAGGCGTGGCGGCGGTATAGCTGACGAAGGTCTTATGAAAATGGCTCTGGTCGGCAAACCCGCTCTGGTAGCCAACGTCGGCGATGTCGTCCCCGGCATGTAGCCGCGCTTTGGCGAACTCCACGCGGGAGATGTTGAGGAAGCTGCCCGGCGTCAGGCCGGTATCCTGCCGGAAGGTGCGGATCAGCGTCTCCTTGCGCAGCGAGAATCGTTGGGCAAGTTCGTCAAGCGAAGGCGGTGCGGCCAGGTCGGCAAGAAACGCCTGCCGCACGTGCTGACTGGTTGAGCGAAGCGCATCTGCGTTTTCCACGCAGCGGGGCAGGGCTGAAAGCAGCGTGTCCACGGATACAGGCGACATCATCTCAACAATATCCAGGTAGCGCTTAAACAGTGTAGGGTCGCGAATCACCTGTAACGCCAGAGGAATATCGGTGTCGATATAGAGCATATGGTAGCTGCGCGGTTGCCCGGCGACGGGGTTGCAGCTGTGCGGCGCAGAAGCCGGGATCACAATGAGGTCCCCGGGGTTAAGAATGTATTCTTTGTCATGACAAATGCAGCAGGTCTGGCCTTCCATAATCGCGCCGATAGAGAGCTGAGGGTGAGTGTGGCGTTTGTACGCCTGCGTGCTCTGCCACGTGCTGCGCAGTTCAAGGCCTGAGGCGCGGTGAAAAGTCTGCCGGATGTGTCGGGTGTCGGTCATAAGCCCTCCTTCTGGACGTTTTTTATACCACGTCAGCGAACCGTCTGGCAGCGCTTCATTAAGAACCTTCCGGATATACCCAACTTTACGTCCACGGCCAGTCATGTTGACTACCCTTAATACCCTAAGCGGTAAAACAAGGAGATTCGACATGGCTTATCAGACAGTAAATCCTGCCACTAACCAGCTCATCAAAGAATACCCCTCACATACCGACGCGGATATCGAAGCGGCACTGAAGGCGGCCGATGCGCTTTACCATTCGGACTGGGCGAAAGGCGATATCAGCCAGCGCCTGCCGGTGCTGCATAAGCTTGCCGATCTGATCGACGAGCGCACCGAGGATCTGGCGAAAATCGCCAGCCAGGAGATGGGCAAGCTCATCGAACAGAGCCGCGGCGAGGTGAAGCTGTGCGCGCAGATCGCCCGCTATTATGCCGACAACGCGAAGCAGTTCCTGGCTCCGGTGAAGTATCAATCCGAACTCGGGGAAGCGTGGGTGGAGCATCATCCCATCGGCGTGCTGATGGCCGTTGAGCCGTGGAACTTCCCGTATTACCAGCTGATGCGCGTCCTGGCGCCAAACCTGGCGGCGGGCAACCCGGTGATCGCCAAGCATGCCAGCATCGTGCCGCACTGCGCCGAGACCTTTGCCCACCTGGTGCGCGAGGCGGGGGCGCCGGAAGGCGCATGGACTAACCTGTTTATCTCGTCCGAGCAGGTGGCGAACATCATTGCCGACGATCGCGTGCAGGGTGCCGCATTAACCGGCTCTGAAAAAGCCGGCAGCGTGGTGGCCGCGCAGGCGGCGAAGCACATTAAGAAATCCACGCTGGAGCTGGGCGGTAACGACGTCTTCGTAGTGCTGGACGACGCGGACCTGGACAAAGCCGTCAAGACTGGCGTGAATGCGCGCCTCAACAACGCCGGGCAGGTCTGCACCGCGGCGAAGCGCTTTATCCTGCATGAAAAGATCGCCGACGCCTTCCTGAGCAAATTCACCGAGGCGTTTAAGCAGGTGAAGATTGGCGATCCGCTGGACGAAAGCACCACGCTGGGGCCGCTGTCGTCGAAAGATGCGCTTGAAACGTTGACCAAACAGGTTAACGAGGCGGTGAAAAACGGCGCGACGCTGCACCATGGCGGCAAGCCGGTGCAGCGCGACGGGAGCTTTTTTGAACCGACGATCCTGACGAACATCTCGCGCGACAACCCGGCGTACTTTGAAGAGTTCTTCGGCCCGGTAGCACAGATGTACGTGGTGAAAAACGACGACGAGGCGGTCGCGCTGGCGAACGACTCCCACTACGGCCTGGGCGGCGCGGTATTCAGCCAGGATATCGAGCGCGCGAAGAAAATGGCGTCGCGGATCGAGACCGGGATGGTGTACATCAACTGGCTTACCGATACCGCGCCAGAGCTGCCGTTCGGCGGCGTGAAGCGCTCCGGTTACGGACGCGAGCTGTCGGATCTGGGGGTCAAAGAGTTTGTGAACCAGAAGCTGGTGGTGGTGCGTCAGTAAGAGGTCATAAAAAAACCTGCCAGCCGGCAGGTTTACTATGAACAATATCATCGCCTTTCTTGCCGGGTGGCGCTGCGCTTACCCGGCCTACAATGTGCAACAATTTTAATATATTGCCCCTTTGATTGTAGGCCCGCGCAAGCGTAGCGCCGCCGGGCGAAACGCACACACAGGCTTAGAAGGACACTCCACCGCCTACATATGCGCCGTCAATCAGCGTGTGGTTCGGACGACCGTCTTTACCATCAACGCTCACGTGGCGGTAGCCCACTTTCAGGGTCACCGGCGCGATCGGCGTCCAGCTTACGCCACCGTTGGCTTCCACGTAGTTTTTCACGCTGTTGTTCAGCCCTTCTGGCGCAACGTAGCCTTCACCGTACACGTGGATGCTGTCGGTCAGGGCAACGTTTACGCCGCCGCCGATCGGGAACGCCACGCCGTTATCGCCTTTTTTCGGGCCGATGTAGATGGCTTTGGCACCCGCATTCAGCATTACCGGGCCTACTTCCAGGTTGTAGCCTGCGCCCACGCCGCCGGTCTGGGTACCGTCATCGGTGTTTTTAAGCCAGTTGCTTTCGGCATACAGGCCGGATGAGGATTTCCCCATTTCGAGGTTGAGGTTGGTAAAGTTTTTACCCTGCTCAATGCTGCCGCCCATTGCCAGAGCGGAACCCGAGAGGGCGGTCAGAGCAGAAAGAAGAAGGATATTCAGTTTTTTCATGTTTTATGCCTCGTCATTAAATTCATCTGGAGGCACCTTAACAAGCGATGTTTATGACTGCAAATGTGATGAAGGTCGCTGTTTTATACTGATATTGTTAACTTTTTTATTTGAAATGTTGCATCGATGTTTGATTGTCGAGGTGTCAATGCGTGATGTTTGGACGTTTAGGCACCGTTTAATTTTTTGACTAAACATAAACTGAACGAGGAAGGGATAGTGATTAGAGGCGAATTAATTGAGTTTCTAATAATTTCCAAAAGTATTTCAGATGACACACAATACAACATAACATTACATTTCCGGGCAATGAATATACGTTCACTCGCCCATGCCGATTGCCTTTCCATGTCATTTTTCTGACACGTTTATTCTTTACGTTGTTGGCTTCACTTACTGGATGCTAACAATATGAAAAGAAAAATTATTCCTGTGCTTATCGGTTGTGCGCTCTCTTTCTCTGGCCTGGCGGCACAGCCTACCGCTGAGCGCTATGTCGTCAGCTTCCCCGAGGGCTCCCATGTGAAATACAGCGGCGCGTTTGCCGATGCGTTTCCGAACGGGCTCCCGGTGGGGATTGGCTCTGGCCTGCTGTTTACAGGCAAACAGGGCGATGCCCTGACGTTTGCGACCGTGACCGATCGCGGTCCCAACGCCGATGCGCCAAAAATGGGTAAAAACGAAGCCAAAATATTTGTCACGCCAGATTTCGCGCCGCTGCTGATGACCATCCGCGTCCAGAACGGCAAAGCGGAGGCGGTTGATGCCCGCCCGCTGCATGACGATAAAGGCGAGATTAACGGTCTGCCGCTGCAAAGCGGCGTGATTGGTTCCACCAATGAAGTGGCGTTCAGCGATACCTTAAAGACGCTCAAGGGTGACAACCGCGGACTGGATACGGAAGGCATCACGCCGGACGGCAAAGGCGGTTACTGGCTGTGCGACGAGTACGGCCCGTTCCTGATTAACGTCGACAGCAAAGGCAAGATCCTCGCGATCCATGGGCCGCAGGCCGCGGAAGGGGAAAAATCCATCGCGGGCGGTCTGCCAAACATCATCAAATGGCGCCAGCCCAACCGGGGCTTTGAAGGCCTGACCCGGATGCCGGACGGACGGATTATCGCCGCGGTGCAAAGCACGCTGGACATCGACGGTAAGAGCAAAAAGCAGGCGCTGTTCACCCGTCTGGTGAGCTTTGACCCGGCGACCGGCAAAACCGCGATGTACGGTTACCCTATTGACAGCGCTGCCTACGACAAAAACAGCGACGCCAAAATCGGCGACATCGTGGCGCTCGATAATCAGCACATCCTGCTGATTGAGCAGGGAAGCGATAAAAACGACGGAATGCGTAACCTGATTTACAAGGTGGATCTCAGCAAGGCGAGCGATCTTTCCGCCTTTGACAAGCCGGGCGAGTACCCGGAATTTGATGATGAGAAAACCCTGGCGCAGCGCGGCATTACGCTTGCAGCAAAAACGCAGGTGGTCGACCTCCGCGCGCTGGGCTGGCAGCAGGAGAAGGCTGAAGGACTGGCGCTGATCGACAGCAAAACGCTTGCGGTGGCGAACGATAACGATTTTGGCGTGAAGGTCGCGATGCAAAACCCGGTCGAGGGCAAGAAGCTCAAGGATTACCGGGTAAACGCGGAAGGCAAGCTGACGCTGGATGATAAACCGGTGGAAACCACGCTCAGCGTGAAGCCGCTGAAGAAGCCGGAGTCCGACAGCGAGCTGTGGATTGTGACGCTACCGGAGGCGGTGAAATAAGTTTACCGCTCACCCCTCTCCCCACAGGGGAGAGGGGATTGTTCGGAGCGCATAGTTAAGCGGGGAGGCTATTTCTTCAGACCCGCAAACGCCGCCCGAATCTCCTCTTCCGGCAGTTGGATGCCAATAAACACCATCACGCTGTGCGGCGGTTCATCGCCCCACGGTCGGTCCCAGTCGGCGCTGTACAGGCGCTGCACGCCCTGGAACAGCAGGCGGTTGGGCTCGCCGTCAATCCACAGCATCCCTTTGTAGCGCAGCAGCTTGTCGGCAAACGACAGCAGCAGGTTCTCCATTACGCGGGAGACTTCGCTGATATCCACCGGATAATCCAGCTCCACCACAATTGACGCCACGTCGTTTTGCTTGTCTCCCATAAAGTGGAAGCGCGGTTTCGCGGTGACATTCTCCTCCAGCATAAAGCCGTTGGTATTGAACAGCTGGGACAGGTCGATATCGCCGTGCGTCACCGTGTAAATTGGCGCGCGGGAGTTGATGCGCGTCAGGCGCTCGCGAAGCTTTACGCTTTCGCCCGCCACGTCGGTTTTGGTCAGCAGGATGCGGTCGGCGTAGCCCACCTGAGACTGGGCGATGGTGAACTGGTTCATCTGCTCGTCCGCGTGGACCGCATCGACCAGGGCAATGACGCCGTCCAGCAGGTAGCGCTGGCAGAGGATTTCGTGAGAGAAAAAGGTCTGAATAATCGGGCCGGGGTCGGCCATGCCGGTGCACTCGATCACCAGACGGTCAAAGTCGATTTCACCGCGATCGCGGCTGTCGAGCAGGTCCAGCAGGGCGTCTTCCAGCTCGTTAGAGCGGGTGCAGCAGATGCAGCCGTTGGTCAGGGTTTTGATCTGCGTGGCGCGATCGCCAATCAGCTGGTCGTCTACGGAGACTTCGCCAAATTCGTTTTCGATGACGGCGATTTTGAAGCCGTGCTGCTCGTTGAGAATGTGGCGCAGCAGGGTGGTTTTACCGGCGCCGAGGAAACCGGTCAGCAGGGTAACGGCAATCGGGGTCATGGTCTCTCCTTTAGCAGCAGCGGACGCCGCCTTCTCCACTTCCGCCGTAGCGCGCTTCCTGACGCTCGCGGAAGAATTCGGTGTAGGTCATGTATGGCTTATCCGGATGGTTGGTCTTCATATGCTCAACGTAGTTGTCATAGTCCGGAATGCCAATCAGCATTTTCGCCGCCTGACCGAGGTATTTTTTTGCTTCGCCTAAGTTACCAAACATAACGTGTCCTGATAAGAAAAAGCCCGGTGGCGCGCAGCGATCCGGGCCTACAGTACCGTTGTAGGGCGGGTCAGCGCAGCGCCACCCGCCATTGTTTTAGTGGTGTGAAGAGGTCTTCACGCCGCCTTCCGGCACCGGTACGTACGGGGTTTCTTTATCCGTACGGCCTTCAGCGTTACGCACTTTCAACCAGGTTTTGATGCCGTAGAAGATAATGCTGTACACCACCACCAGGAACAGAATGCTCAGACCCGCGTTGGTGTAGTTGTTCACCACGATATGGTTCATGTTGGCAATCTGCTGGGCAGTCAGGTCTGCGCCGCCTGCGGCAATCTTCTCTTTGTACTGGTTAGCCATGAAGAAGAAGCCTTCCAGCTGCGGGTTGGCGCTGAACAGCTTCAGGCCAAGCGCCCAGGTGGTGCAGAGCAGCAGCCACAGCGCAGGCACCACGGTGACCCAGATGTATTTGGTGCGCTTCATCTTCACCAGTACCACGGTGCCGAGCACCAGCGCCACGGCAGCCAGCATCTGGTTAGAGATACCGAACAGCGGCCACAGGCTCTTCACGCCGCCGAGCGGGTCGACAACGCCCTGATACAGCAGGTAGCCCCACAGGCCGACGCAGCCCGCCGTACCCAGAATGCCCGCCACCAGAGAGTCGGTTTTCTTCAGGAACGGCACGAAGTTACCGAGCAGGTCCTGCAGCATGAAGCGGCCCGCACGGGTACCGGCGTCCAGCGCGGTCAGGATGAACAGCGCTTCGAACAGAATACCGAAGTGGTACCAGAAGCCCATGTCCGCCCACGGCAGCACTTTGTGGAACACGTGGGCGATACCGACAGCCAGCGTCGGTGCGCCACCGGCGCGGTTCAGCACGGACGGTTCGCCGATGTCTTTCGCGGTCTGCATGATCTGCTCAGGCGAAATCACGAAGCCCCAGGAGCTGACGGTCGCTGCCGCGTGTGCGCTGGCGTCTTTCAACTGCGCCATAATCAGCGCCGCGTTGTCGCCGCCCATCTCGTGCAGGTTAGGCATAGTAATGCCAAGACCCGCCGGTGGGGTGTTCATCGCAAAGTACAGACCCGGTTCGATGATGGACGCGGCAACCAGTGCCATGATCGCCACGAAGGACTCCATCAGCATCGCGCCGTAGCCGATCAAGCGTGCGTCTTTCTCGTTCGCCAGCAGCTTAGGCGTGGTACCGGAGGAGATCAGGGCGTGGAAGCCGGAGACCGCACCGCAGGCAATGGTGATGAACAGGAACGGGAACAGGGCGCCTTTCCACAGCGGACCGGTACCGTCAATGTACTGGGTTACCGCCGGCATTTTCAGCTCAGGGTTGATGATCACAATCCCGATTGCCAGACCGACGATAACGCCGATTTTAAGGAAGGTCGCCAGGTAGTCGCGCGGGGCCAGAATCAGCCACACCGGCAGCAGGGCAGAAACGAATGCGTAACCGATCAGCGCGAAGGTGATGGTGGTGTCTTTAAAGGTCAGCGCCGGGCCCCAGTACGGGTCGTGCGCAATCACGCCGCCGAAGTAGATGGAGGCGACCAGCAGCACGATACCAATCACCGACACTTCGCCCACGCGTCCCGGACGCAGGAATCGCATGTAGATCCCCATGAACAGCGCAATCGGTACGGTAGAGCAGACGGTGAAGACCCCCCACGGGCTTTCGGCCAGCGCTTTCACCACGATCAGGGCCAACACCGCAAGGATGATGATCATGATCAGGAAGCAGCCGAACAGGGCGATAGTCCCTGGCACGCGGCCCATCTCCTCTTTGACCATCTCACCCAGAGAGGCGCCGTTACGGCGAGAAGAGATAAACAGCACCATAAAGTCCTGCACCGCACCCGCCAGCACCACGCCCGCCAGCAGCCAGAGCGTACCCGGCAGGTAGCCCATCTGCGCGGCCAGTACCGGGCCGACCAGCGGGCCTGCACCGGCGATGGCGGCAAAGTGGTGACCAAACAGCACGTAGCGGTTGGTTGGCACGTAGTTCAGGCCGTCATTGTTAATGACCGCCGGGGTGGCACGCGTCGGGTCGAGCTTCATAACCTTCTGCGCGATGTATAAGCTGTAGTAGCGATAAGCCACAAGATAGACGGAAACCGACGCGACCACGATCCACAGGGCGCTTACGTGTTCGCCCCGGCGTAATGCGACAACCGCCAGACAAAAAGCGCCGAGGATCCCGAGTAAGGCCCAGGGCACGTGCTTCAGTAGTTTTTTAGTATCCATAGTAAGACCTGGTTTTTTATGTAAAGAAAAAAGGGTCAGGGTTCGTTGTGAGGAGGTATTGATTAATGCTGGAGCGATCGTGCCAGATCAACGCGCGCGTAAAGGACGGTAAATGAATGAGTGGTTGAAAGTGCCGGGTGAGCGGTCAAAGGCGGCGACGAGCGGTTTCGGCTCGCCGCCAGTGGGCGAAATTATGTGATTGAGATCACTTGATTATTCGGGGTACGCTCCACGGCCAGATAGCTTTCCAGCGTCCTGATGAGCTTCTCCTTCAGCCAGCTTGGTTCCAGTATCTGAATATGGGGGAGCCAGTAGAACAGCAGCGGCAGGATCTGGTTCTCGTGGGCCGCCTGGCAGCGCAGCGTGACGCCGCCCTGTTGCTCCTCCAGCAGCTCCTGTTCCGGCAGAAGATCGCGGCGCAGGAAGTAATGTGAAATATTATCTTTAATGAATATTTTCACCGCGAAAGTATCTTCGGACACCCAAGGATCAAGGCTTTTTTCCAGCAGCTCAAGGACATTTTCTTCGGGAGTGAAGGTCGTTTTCTGAATATCAAACCAGCTAATCTGGCTCAATGAGAAGGATTTCAGCCGCCTATTTTCGGTGGCTTGTAAATACCATATATTTTTTTTGTTAATGAGTTTATAGGGATTAATCAGGCGGGTTTTGCCCTTATAAACGATCTGGCAAACATTATGGTTTTTAATCGATTTCTCGACTTTCGTTAAATGACGGCGAATATCGCGTTCTAATGTGTGTTCCGCTTCATTACCAAGAATAAGAATATGGTTTTCATCTACGCGCGTTTCAAGCTTTTGCCAGAATTCCGTATTTCTTTCAGGGAAAAAGCTGTCGGCATTCAGAAAGTTAGCCAGAGTGTGGTGCAATCCTTGTCCGCCGGGCGATTGTGCAGAATGAATCAGACGATATAGCCCGTTACCGGTATGTTCAACAATGGGAGAGAGTGCATTTAAATCCCGATAGACGGTGCGCTCGGTAATTTTAAATTTCTCCATTAGCGCACTGCGGTTTACCACACCGTTTAAATGTAGCTCAAGGAGAATATCGACCAGACGTTCAGCCGAGCGGCTCCGCGTCGTTTTAGCCATAAGGTCATCCTGTATATATAGGCATGCGCTGAATGATGCGGGTGCACTGACACAACCTGTCAGTATTCAGGCACAGAAAATTTCTCTTATGGGTATATAACGGCGTGATTTAGCGGAAACCTTAGGAGTTTTTGCAGAAAGCGGCGCTGGCCGGAAAAAAGGCCAGCGCGAGGGAGATCACACGGCGACTTCCGTCTCCAGCATGACCGGGTGGAAACGGCGCCTGAAGTAGATCAGGCCGTGGCCCGCATCACTCAGGATGATGTTTTTAATTTCAACAAGATAAACCAGATGCGTGCCGATGGTTTGCACCTGGCTTATTTCGCCTTCAAGGCTGGCCAGCGCGCCCTTGAGCACCGGCTGCGCCAGCGGGCCTTTCTGCCAGCAGGAGAGGGCAAAGCGATCCTCCATCGTCATACCGGTCATCCCGGCGAAATGGCGCGCCATGATCTCCTGCTCGTGGTTCAGCACGTTAACGCACAGCCTGCCGTTGCCCTGGAATACCGGGTTCATGGCGCTGTTGGCGTTGATGCATACCATCACCGACGGCGGGGTGTCCGTGACCGAGCAGACGGCGGTGGCGGTGATGCCGCAGCGTCCGGCCTCACCCTCGGTGGTGACAACATTGACCGCGGCCGACAGGCTGGCCATCGCGTCGCGAAAACGCAGGCGTTGTTCTGATTGCATGAAAACCTCCCGCTGCGCTATTTCAGCAGCTTATCCAGCATGTTGATATCGCTGTTATTGTGCAGATGCGGCACCGTCCAGCCGTGTTGGTCGTATTCGGACATGCAGCGGTCGACCATCGCCATCATCTTGTCCATATTGCCGGAGCTCTGCGCCTGGCGCAGACACTGCAGGCGAATCTCATCCTGGCTGCCGGAGTAGTTAATTTCGTACAGCTCGTGACGGCCGCCAAACTCGCTGCCGATGGCATCCCACATCAGTTTCAAAATCTTGATGCGTTCGACGTGATCCATGCCGTTGGAGCCGCGCACGTATTTCGCCAGATACTGGTCGATCTGCGGGTTGTTCAGGTCCCGGGCGCTGGACGGCAGGTAGATCAGCCCGGAGGTGACGTTACGCTCGATGATGTTCTTGATCTTCGCGTAGGCCATTGGGGCCATCACGCGGTAGGTCTGCAGCGCGGCATGATCCGGCAGATACGCGCCGTTGACCCATGGCGTGGCTTCGGAACACATGGAGTCGCTCAGCGCCCAGAACATGTTGCGCCAGGCCACCACTTCGCCGAGATCCGCCTGCACGCCGCGGAACTCCAGGGTGCCGGTGCACTCCAGGGATTTCTTCAGCAGGGCGGTGATGAAGTCGAGCTTCACCGCCAGGCGCACACAGGCCTGTAGCGGGTACATGCGGGCGAAACCGCCTTCCATCGTCCAGCGACGGCAGCGGTCGAAATCGCGGTAGATCAGCACGTTTTCCCACGGGATCAGCACGTGATCCATCACCAGGATGGCATCGTTCTCGTCAAAGCGGCTGGAGAGCGGATAGTCGTACGGGGATCCGGTTGCGCCTGCCACCATCTCGTAGGAGGCGCGGGAGATCAGCTTCACGCCCTCGGCATCCATCGGCGCGACGAACATCAGCGCGAAGTCCGGGTTTTCGCCCATCACCTGCGCGGATCCAAAGCCGATCATGTTGTAGTGGGTCAGGGCAGAGTTGGTCGCCACCACTTTCGCGCCGCTGACGATAATCCCGGCGTCGGTCTCTTTCTCCAGCTTGATGTAGACGTCTTTTACCTCGTCCGCTGGCTTGTGGCGGTCGATCGGCGGGTTAACGATGGCGTGGTTGAAGTACAGGCCGGTTTCCTGAATGCGGGTGTACCAGTTCCGGGCGTTCTGCTCGAACTGGCCGTAGAAGGCCGGGTTGGCGCCCAGCGCACAACCGAACGCGGCTTTATAGTCCGGCGTGCGGCCCATCCAGCCGTAGCTCAGGCGCGACCACTCGGCGATGGCATCGCGCTGCTGGCGCAGGTCGTCGGCGCTTTTCGCCACGCGGAAGAACTTGTGGGTGTAGCCGCCGCTGCCGGTGTCGGTGCCCCAGCACAGCGTGTCCTGCATGTCCGGCTTGTGCAGCGCGTCGTACATCTGCGCGATGGAGGCCGCCGCATTGCGAAATGCCGGATGGGTGGTGACGTCTTTGACGCGCTCGCCGTAGATATAAATCTCACGACCGTCCTGCAGGCTTTTTAAATACTCTTCACCGGTTAACGGACGTTTGGCATCAGCGCGGAAATCTTCAGGCTTCATAGGGACCTCGTATCGGAATAGTGTTGTTAAATTTATGTTTTGTTTTTGTTGTTTAATTGAAGCCTGAGAGGGACGTAACGTGAAGGGACGTTTGGGACAACGACGGGTACTTTTCGGGTGGGATGTGGTTTTGTGATCTGTGCGGCTTTTCGGCGGGTGGCGCTGCGCTTACCCGCCCTACGAACCGTGATGCGTTCAGGAAACCGGTACTTTCTGCGCCCGATACGCGCTGGGCGAGCACCCCACTAAGCGGTTAAAAAAGCGGGCGAAATAGGCCGGATCTTTGAACCCCAGCTGCCAGGCGATCTCGCTGACGGTGCTGTCGGAGAAGAGCAGCAGGCGCCTGGCCTCCCGCAGCTGGCGGTCGAAGATCAGGCGTTTTGGCGGGCGGTTGGCGAAGCGGCGGCAGATATCGGTCAGGCGGGATTCGGTCAGGTGTAGCTCGCTGGCGTATTCCGGCACCGTCCAGTGCTGGTGGTAGTGGGTGTCGATCAGCTGGGTAAACCGCTGGAACAGCTTCAGCTCGCCGCGCATGCCGCCTGAGGCGTGGTCGTCGAGCTTCGCGTTGCGCAGCAGCAGGGTAAACACCGCCTGCGCCAGCAGGACCAGGGTATGCTCGCGCCCGGGCAGCTGCTCCGTGGATTCCCGGGCAATCAGCTGCCAGTAGTGCTTCAGCGCCGCCAGCTCGTCCGGCCTGTCGGCAAGCGAGAGGCAGATCCCCGGCAGGCCAAACGCCTCCCGCGTGCCGGGGTAGAGCACCTCCAGCAGCGGCCAGATCAGATCCTCGCGCACCGTCAGCACGTGGCCGTCGCTGTCGGATTCGGTGATAAACGCGTGCGGCACCGACGGCGGGGTAAGGACAAACAGCGGCGCCTGCACCGAATAGCGGTGATCGTCGAGCTGGAGCTCAATTTGCCCGGTATCGAGAAAGTGCATCTGAAAGTACTGGTCGTGACGATGCGCCTGCATGTCGCGGCCAAAAAAGGCCGCCATGCGGGCGAACGACTGGTAGTGCACATCGTCGGTGCCCAGACTTTCGTCGTACTCCTTGCTGATATCAATGTTGGCGATAGGGTTCTGGCACATGATCGTTCCTCTGTTGATCCCGCTGCGTCATCGGGATACGCGTCAGCACCAGCGCGCCGACCACCAGCAGCCCGGCCACAAACCACAGCCCCGAGCTGAAGCTGCCGGTCGCGTCGCGCAGGATCCCAATCAGCAGCGGGCTGACGGCGGAGCCGACGTTGCCGATGGCGTTGATCACCGCCAGCGCCACCGCGCGGGACTGCAGGCTAATAACCCGATCCGGCGTGGTCCAGAATATCGCCATGGCGGTAAACGATCCGGTTGAGGCCATGATGATGCCAAGCAGCTGGATCAGGCTGTGATCCGTCGCGGAGGCCAGCATCCATCCCGCCGCGGCGAACAGGTACGGCAGGATGGTGTGCTTTTTTCGCTCTTTCAGCCTGTCGGAACGGCGGCTCCACCAGATCATCCCGAGGATAGTGCAGAACTGCGGGATCGCCGCCAGCAGGCCGATGACGATGTTGCTGCTGCCCGTGTTGAAGCTTTGTAGGATCTGCGGCGTCCAGATGTTGATCGCACTCAGCGTATTGGTCAGGCAGAAGTAGGCCAGCGTGTAGAGCAGCACCGCCGGGGTCAGCACCTCGCGCAGCGTGGAACGCGGCGTGACGGATTGGGCAATCGCGACCTCCTGCTCGCGGGCGATCATCGTTTTGAGCGCCTGCTTTTCGTCCTCATCCAGCCAGGTGGCCTGGTCCGGCGTGTCGTTGAGGTAAAACCAGGTCACCACGCCGAGCACCACTGACGGCAGCCCTTCCAGCAGGAACAGCCACTGCCAACCCTTGAGGTTCCACAGTCCGTCCATCGCCAGAATGTAGCCGGAGAGGATCGAGCCGAGCATCATGGTGACCGGCATAGCAATCATAAACAGCGCGTTGGCGCGGGCGCGGTGATAGGCCGGGAACCACCAGGTGAGATAGACCAGAATACCCGGCAGAAAACCGGCTTCGGCAATGCCCACCAGCATGCGCAGGACGTAGAGAGTCTCGGGGCTGGTGGCGAACATGGTGCAGGTAGAGGCAATACCCCATACCACCATGATCCCGGCGATCCAGCGGCGTGCGCCGATCTTCGCCAGCATGATGTTGCTCGGGATGCCGCACAGTACGTAGGTGACGTAAAACAGCGTCGCGGCCAGGCCAAACATGGTTGACGTGAGGCCCAGATCTTTACCCATTGTCAGCCCGGCGAAGCCGATGTTGATGCGATCGAGGAACGAGAAGACAAACAGGATAAAGAGAAAGACGATCAGGCGTCGGAACAGCTTGTGAATGACGCGGTGTTCAACAGCTTTATTATCATGGGTTTGCAGGGTAGAGGTCGTCATGGTGCGCTCCAGATCTTACGTTTAGTAGACGGATTTATTGTTATGAACTGACGTAACCGGTGTTTCGATAAAGCGTGCCGCCAGCGCTTCCGCGCCGCGGGCAAGCAGGGTAGTGTCGACCCCGACGGCAACAAACAGCGCGCCGAGCTCAAGATAGCGTTTTGCCAGCGGTTCATTCGCCATCAGGATGCCGGGAGCTTTACCGGCAGCGCGTATCTGCGCGATCGCCTGCTCAATGGCGGCCTGCACCTCCGGGTGCTGAGGATTGCCGGCAAAGCCCATGTCGGCGCTCAGATCCGCCGGGCCGATAAACACGCCGTCGACGCCTTCCACGTCCAGGATCTGCGGCAGGTTTTTCAGCGCCTCGCGGGTTTCAATCTGCACCAGCACGCACATGGCGTCGTTGGCCTGCTGCAGGTAATCGGGAATGCGGTTCCAGCGCGACGCGCGCGCCAGGGCGCTGCCCACCCCGCGAATGCCCGCAGGCGGGTAGCGGGTGGCTCGTACCGCCAGCCGCGCTTCGTCGGCGTTTTGCACCATCGGCACCAGCAGGGTTTGCGCACCCACGTCCAGCAGCTGTTTGATCTGCACAGGGTCGTTCCACGACGGGCGGACCACCGGCTGGCTCGGATAAGGGGCGATAGCCTGCAGCTGGGTTAAAACGGTCTGGACGCTGTTCGGCGCGTGCTCGCCGTCGATCAGCAGCCAGTCGAAGCCTGCTCCGGCCAGCAGCTCGGCGCTGTAGCTGCTGGTCAGCCCCAGCCATAATCCAATTTGCGGACGGCCTGCTTTTAGCGCCGCTTTAAATGCGTTTTGCATCGTGCTCTCCTAGACAAAGCGGCAGCTGATGGAGCCCATGTTGCCGTAATCGACGTGGAAGGTGTCGCCTCTGCTGGCGGGCACCGGGCGGGTAAACGAGCCGCCGAGAATGATTTGGCCAGGCTCAAGCTGCACGTCGTACGGCGCAAGCTTGTTGGCCAGCCACGCCACGCCGTTGGCCGGGTGGTTCAGGACGCCTGCGGCCACGCCGGTCTCTTCGATCACGCCGTTGCGGTAGAGCAGGGCGGAGATCCAGCGCAGGTCCAGCTCGTCGGGCTTAATCGGACGGCCGCCGAGGATCACGCCCGCGTTGGCGGCGTTATCGGAGATGGTGTCGAAGACCTTGCGCGGACGCTGGGTCTCCGGGTCGACGTTGTGGCAGCGGGCGTCGATCAGCTCCAGCGCGGGGATGACGTAATCCGTGGCGTTATAGACGTCGAAGATCGTGCAGTTCGGGCCGCGCAGCGGTTTTGCCAGCACGAACGCCAGCTCCACTTCAATGCGCGGGACGATAAAGCGATCGACGGGAATGTCGCTGCCGTCATGGAAGAACATGTCGTCCAGCAGCGCGCCGTAGTCCGGCTCGCTGATCTGCGAGCTGGCCTGCATCGCTTTGGAGGTGAGGCCGATCTTGTGGCCCTTCAGCACGCGGCCTTCGGCGATCTTCAGGCTCACCCATTCGCGCTGGACGGCGTAGGCATCTTCAATCGTAATCTCCGGATAGTCCAGCGAGATCGCGCGGATCTGCTCCCGGGACTGTTCCGCCTGATGCAGACGATGGGCGATCAGGGCATGGGTGTGTTTATCGAGCATGGCGTATCCTTTATGCGGCTGTTGCCGGGTGGCGCTGCGCTTACCCGGCCTACGTTCGAGCCGTTGTAGGCCCGGTAAGCGAAGCGTCACCGGGCGGAAAAGATGTCTACTTAAACAACGCGTGCACGTTGTTCTGTTTGTAATTAAGCGTCGGGTGCAGCTCGTCGAGCTCAAACGACAGCGCCAGGTAGCGGCTCGCCATCAGCTCCGCGAAGTGCGCTTTGATAAGCCCAAACAGCATCTCCCCCACGGCTTCCCGGCTCTCCAGACTGCGCCCCGCGCCAATCTTCAGCGTCATATGGACAAAGGCGTAATCGTGCTTGCCGTCGGCCATCTGCCAGGTGTCCAGCCAGTGGGCGCGGCTGCGGATACCGCCGATAGGGAAGATGCCCGTGGCGGCGAGCGCCTCGTTCACTTTGGCGAACAGCCCCGGCAGGTCGGCCTGCTCGCGGATGCTGTCGGTACATTCAGCAATAAAGTGCGGCATGGTGGCTCCTTAGGCGGGCAGGGGGAAAACGGCGTTGACCTGGCCGGTGCCGGAGCTGGCGAACAGCTCGGTGAGAAACTCCACCTTGCCGTCGTATTTGTCCCAGCCGAGCATGCCCAGCAGCATCACCGTGTCGTGCATATTGCCTTCGCCGTAGCAGTAGTCGGCGTACTCCGGCAGCATGCTGCAGAATTCTTTGAACTGACCCTCTCGCCACAGCTTCACCACGCGCTCGTCCATCTGGCGGTCGAACTCGCGGGTGTAGCTGTTCATCCCTTCTTCCGCGCGCTGGTCGTCGATAAAGCGGTGCGACAGCGAGCCGCTGGCGAGCACCGCCACGGTGCCGTCGTATTTTTCAATGGCGCTGACGATGGCCTCGCCCAGCCTGCGGCTGTCGGCGAAGTCGTGAACCGTGCAGAACGCCGAGATGGAGACCACTTTGAAGTGCTTATCCGCGTTCATGTAGCGCATTGGCACCAGCGTGCCGTACTCGAGCTTCAGGCTCGGAATGTTGTGCGCTTTGGCGCGCACGCCAAGCTTCACCGCCTCGTCGGCAATCAACTGGCCGAGTTCCGGGTTGCCGTCGTAGTCGTAAGTCATGTCGCGGATAAAGTGCGGCAGCTCGTTGCTGGTGTAGACGCCCGAAAAATGGTCCGCACAGTTGATGTGGTAGGCGCTATTCACCAGCCAGTGGGTGTCGAAGACGATAATGGTATCGACGCCCAGCTCCCGGCAGCGCTTGCTGATCTCTTTATGTCCGTCGATAGCGCCCTGGCGGCAGCCGTGGTTTTTACCCGGCAGCTCGGAGAGATACATCGACGGCACGTGGGTGATTTTTGCCGCTAACGCTAATTTACCCATTTTCAGATCCCCCACTTTGGAATCGGATGGTCGCCCATGGAGATGCAGACGTTCTTCATCTCCGCGAACACCTCGAAGCTGTACTCGCCGCCCTCGCGGCCGGTGCCGGAGGCCTTCACGCCGCCAAACGGCTGGCGCAGGTCGCGCACGTTCTGGGTGTTGACGAACACCATGCCCGCTTCGATATTGCGTGCCAGACGGAGTACCTTGCTGACGTCCTGGGTCCAGATGTACGACGCCAGGCCGTACTCCACGTCGTTGGCCAGGCGCAGCCCTTCCGCTTCGTCCTTGAACGGCAGCAGGCAGGCTACCGGCCCGAAGATCTCCTCCTGCGCCACGCGCATGCGGTTATCAACATCCGCCAGCACGGTCGGGCGCAGGAAGTTGCCGCCTTTCAGGTGTGCAGGCAGATCGACCGGTTTGTCCGGGCCGCCCGCCAGCAGGGTTGCGCCTTCCTCGATGCCGAGGCGGATATAGCCGGAGACTTTTTCCCAGTGCTGCTGGCTAATCAGCGCGCCAATCTGGGTATTCGGATCGGTCGGGTCGCCCACGCGCAGGCGGTTGGCGCGCTCGGCAAAGCGCTTGACGAATTCCGGGTAGATGCTCTGCTGGATGAAGATGCGCGAGCCCGCGGTGCAGCGCTCGCCGTTGATGGAGAAGATGGTGAACAGGGCGGCGTCCAGCGCGCGCTCGATATCCGCGTCTTCAAAAATCAGTACCGGGGATTTGCCGCCCAGCTCCATGGAGTACTTCTTCAGCCCGGCGTTTTTCATGATGTTGCGCCCGGTGGCGGTGCCGCCGGTGAAAGAGACGGCGCGCACGTCGTGATGCCGCACCAGCGCATCGCCTGCCGTCGCGCCGTAGCCCTGAACGACGTTCAGCACGCCCGCCGGAATACCCGCTTCGAGGGCCAGTTCGCCCAGACGGTCGGCGGTCAGCGGGGAGAGCTCGGACATCTTCAGCACCGCTGTATTACCTAAGGCCAGACAGGGCGCGACCTTCCAGGTGGCGGTCATAAACGGCACGTTCCACGGCGACACCAGCGCGCAGACGCCCACCGGCTGCACCAGGGTGTAGTTGAGCATCTTGTCGTCAACCGGGTAGGTCTTGCCGTTCATTTGCTGGCACACCTCGGCGAAAAATTCGAAGTTGTGCGAGGCACGCGGGATCAGCACGTTTTTGGTCTGGTGGATCGGCAGCCCGGTATCGGCGGTTTCCATGGCGGCGATCTCCGGGACGTTCTGGTCGATCAGATCGCCCAGACGACGCATCAGGCGCGCGCGCTCCTTCATCGGCAGGTTGGCCCACTTCGGAAACGCCTCTTTGGCGGCGGCAACGGCCTGATGGATTTCGGCTTCACCGCCGGAGGCCACTTCAGCCAGGACCTCGCCGGAGGCCGGGTTAGTGGTGTGGAAGTAGTCGCTGCCCGCGACGTTTTTACCGTTGATCCAATGGTTAATCTTTTTCATTTTGCCGTCTCCTCACTCACAATTCGGTTCACCAGGCGTCCCACGCCTTCCACTTCCACCACCACCTCATCGCCCGGCACCACGTCGGAGAGCCCCTTCGGCGTGCCGGTGGCAATCATGTCGCCCGGCTGCAGGGTCATAAAGTCGCTCAGGTACGCAATCAGGTACGGGATGCTGAAGATCAGATCCGCCGTGGTGCCTTCCTGACGCAGCTCGCCGTTCACGAAGGTGCGCAGGGCTAGGTTGTGCGGGTCGGGAATGGCCTCTTTTGGCACGATGTTTGGGGAGATGGGGGTCAGCCCGTCGCGGCTTTTCACCCGCAGGTTCGGGCGGTAGTAGTTTTCGAGATAGTCACGAATGGCGTAGTCGTTGCAGACCGTATAGCCCGCAACATAGTCCATCGCCTCGGCTTCGCTCACCTTACGCGCCGTTTTGCCGATGACCACCACCAGCTCCGCTTCATAGTGCATGTACTCGACGTTGTTCGGGCGCACCGAGGTCTGGTTGTCGCCGTTGAAGGTGTTCGGCGCTTTGATAAAGACCAGCGGCTCGGTGGGCGGCTTGAAGTCCAGCTCGCTGGCGTGATCGGCATAGTTCAGACCGAGGGCAAACAGCGTGGCGTGCGGCGGCGTGCGGTGTGTGTTAGCGACGTCGCGTTCATCCACCACCGGGTTTTCCAGCGGCGGAAACCCCTCCGCCAGAATACGCACGCGATCGCCCGGGCGGATCTCAACGCGGCTGTGCGGGGTACCGAGCAGGATCGCATCGCCGGGATTAAGGGTGGCGAACTCGCTCAGGGCGCTCAGCAGTTCGGCAGCGTTACGCTGCAGATCGGCGGTGTTCCAGTGGTCCGCTTCGCGGCCGTTGATCTCGGTGATGATGGTCAGGTTGTCCACGTGATCAACGGCGACCGGTTCGCCAAGCGGGCAGAATCCGTCCCGGCATTTGGCCTTGATGGCCGGGCGGTAGAAGCTCTCTTCCGGCAGGCTCACCTCGTTGGCGAGCGCGTATCCCGCAATATATTCCGCGGCGTCCTCCACGCGCACCTTGCTGGCGGTTTTGCCCACGACCAGCGCCACCGTGGCGCCGCTCAGCACCGTTTCCCCCTGCGGGAACGGAATGGGCTCGCCCGCGCGAATCACGGTGTTATGCGGTTTGATAAACCACACCGCCGTTTTCGGCGGCGTGTTGTAGGGGGCTTTTTCAAACGCCTCACGCCAGGCTTCGCGCTGGCTTTGATGGTTGAGGGCGACAGCAAAAACGGTACCTTTCATTCACATACTCCTCAGGCCGGAGGTCCGGTTTGGATTTCATTAATATGTTAATGATCTGGTTTTATGCTTTTGCTGTTTATTTCGCAATCAGAAGTGAAAAATTTGTGATATGAATAACAATAAATTTACATATCCTTTTTTATGTATAGTAAAATCAGGTGGTTAATAAAATTAATGGGTTTCTGTTAGACTTTTTGGCAGAAAACGTGTTGTTTATAAAAACATCTTTTAGTGTTTGTTTACTTGTTAATGATGTGAAGGGAACAGGCTATGCATGATTCATTAACCATCGCGCTGCTGCAGGCGCGGGAAGCGGCGATGTCCTACTTCCGCCCGATTGTGAAGCGCCATAATCTGACCGAGCAGCAGTGGCGTATTGTGCGCGTGCTGGCTGAACATCCGTCGATGGATTTTCACGATCTGGCGTTTCGCACCTGCATTTTGCGCCCGAGCCTGACCGGCATTCTGACGCGCATGGAGCGCGACGGCCTGGTGCTGCGCTTAAAGCCGGTGAACGACCAGCGCAAGCTGTACGTCTCGCTGACCAAAGAGGGCAATGCGCTGTATGAGCACGCCCAGGCGCAGGTGGAAGAGGCGTATCAGCAGATTGAGGCGGAATATACGCCGGAGAAGATGAAGCAGCTGACGGCGCTGCTGGAAGAGTTTATTGAACTCGGAAACCGTCATAACGCAGCGCGGGATGAAGAGTAAAAACCACAAATTCCAGGATGAATTTCGTAAAGTTTTCCCTTTCCAGGCCGAAAATTCTGTATCTGTCTGAGGAAAGAGAAAACATGTTAAACCGTATCAAGATTGTCACCAGCTTAATGCTGGTTTTAGCGATATTTGGCCTTTTACAACTCACATCCGGTGGTCTTTTCTTTAATGCTCTGAAGAATGACAAAGAGAATTTCACCGTCCTGCAAACCATTCGCCAGCAACAGTCCACGCTGAATGCCAGCTGGGTAGCGTTGCTGCAAACCCGTAATACCCTGAACCGCGCGGGCATCCGCTACATGATGGATCAGAGCAATATCGGCAGCGGCGCGACCGTGAACGATTTGATGCAAATCGCGTCTGCGTCTCTGAAACAGGCGGAAAAAAACTGGGCTGCCTACGAAGCCCTGCCGCGCGATCCGCGTCAAAGCGATGCGGATGCCATGGAGATCAAGCGTAACTATGATATTTACCACGGCGCGCTGGCGGAGCTGATCCAGCTGCTGGGCGCGGGCAAAATCAACGCCTTCTTCGACCAGCCGACCCAGAGTTACCAGGACGGTTTTGAGAAGCAGTACGTGAGCTACCTGCAGCAGAACGACAAGCTGTACCAGATGGCGGTCGAAGACAGCAACAGCTCCTACAGCCAGGCTATCTGGGTGCTGATCAGCGTCCTGATTGCCGTGCTGGTGGTGATCGTGGCCGTCTGGCTGAACATCAAGCAGACGCTGATCTCCCCGCTGAATCGTCTGATCGACAACATTCGCCATATCGCCAGCGGCGACCTGGTGAAGCGTATTGAAGTTCAGGGCACCAACGAGATGGGTGAACTGGCCGACTCGCTGCGCCATATGCAGGGCGAGCTGGTGCGTACCGTTGGCGACGTGCGTAACGGCGCGAATGCGATCTACAGCGGCGCGAGTGAAATCGCGATGGGCAACAACGACCTCTCCTCCCGTACTGAACAGCAGGCCGCTTCCCTGGAAGAGACCGCTGCCAGCATGGAGCAACTGACGGCGACCGTTAAGCAGAACGCCGAGAACGCCCGTCAGGCGAGCCATCTTGCCCTGAGCGCCTCCGAAACCGCGCAGAAAGGCGGCAAAGTGGTGGATAACGTGGTGCAGACCATGCGCGATATCGCGGGCAGTTCGCAGAAAATTGCCGACATTATCAGCGTGATCGACGGCATTGCTTTCCAGACCAACATCCTGGCACTGAACGCGGCGGTAGAAGCGGCGCGTGCGGGCGAGCAGGGCCGCGGTTTTGCGGTGGTAGCAGGTGAAGTGCGTAACCTGGCCCAGCGCAGCGCCCAGGCGGCACGCGAGATCAAGAGCCTGATTGAAGACTCTGTGGGTCGTGTGGAAGTGGGGTCAACGCTGGTCGAAAGCGCCGGTGAAACCATGGGTGAGATCGTGAATGCGGTCACCCGCGTCACGGACATCATGGGCGAAATCGCCTCTGCGTCTGACGAGCAGAGCCGCGGTATCGACCAGGTCGGTCTGGCGGTGGCAGAGATGGATCGCGTGACCCAGCAGAACGCCTCGCTGGTGGAAGAGTCTGCCGCAGCGGCAGCCGCACTGGAAGAGCAGGCAAGCCGTCTGACGCAGGCCGTGGCGGTGTTCCGCATTCAGCAGGAGCAGATGAAAGCGCGCGAATTCGCTGCTGCGAAATCCGTTGCAGCACCGGCGATGGCGCGTAAAACGGTTACCGCTGATGCAGGTGATAACTGGGAAACGTTCTAACGCCGTATGTTGTGCCGGGTGGCGGCTGCGCCTTACCCGGCCTACGGTTCGTGGTTTTGCCGGGTGGCGGCTGCGCCTTACCCGGCCTGCGGTTCGTGGTTTTGCCGGGTGGCGGCTACGCCTTACCCGGCCTACGGTTCAGGGTTTTGTAGGCCCGCTAAGCGCAGCGCCGCCGGGCGATATTACAGAGGCAGGCGCATGGCGCAGCGCGTTTCATACGCGAAACCGTGCGCTGTCTCTTCTTCCCTTTTCTGACGCAGTTCAGGCGTCAGGGTCGTCATTTTTTCAAACCCCAGCCGCGCATAGAACGGCGCATTCCACGGGACGTCCCTGAACGTCGTCAGCGTCAGCGCTGTCAGCCCCCTGTTACGGGCATGGTCTGCCACGCAGGCGATGAGCTGCCTGCCGATCCCTTTTCCCTGCCAGTCCAGATCAACCGAGAGTTCGACAATAAACA
Organism: Enterobacter cloacae complex sp. Mu1197; assembly: GCF_040059225.1. Lineage (NCBI taxonomy): Bacteria > Pseudomonadati > Pseudomonadota > Gammaproteobacteria > Enterobacterales > Enterobacteriaceae > Enterobacter > Enterobacter cloacae complex sp. Mu1197. The sequence continues at coordinate 624,883 of NZ_CP157375.1, forward strand.
GTGATGACGGATGGGCTTCGGCAAGGATAAATCCGACGGGGTAGTCGTTTGCCAGCGCCAGCCAGCTTAGCCCGCGTTCGACATAGCCGAGGTGTTGCTCAGCGGAAATGACCTCGCCGTCGGCAAGCCAGGCGAGTGCCGGGAAGTCACGGAAGCGCCCGGCCGCCGCGCGTTCAATGGCGGACAGGGCAGCAACGTCGTTGCGGGTGGTGGGGCGAATGCGAATAGTCATGGCGGCAAGTATAACCTGACCCGTCGACATTATTCCGAGCAGATCAGCACCGGCGAATAGAAATTGCTGATCACCAGCGCGTCTTCCGGCGTGCGCTCGATCGTCAGAAGCCTTTTATTGCCCAGCGTCAGGCCGGCAACGTATTTTTCAAAGACCCCGGGCGGCATGGCGTCATGGCTAAAACGCTCCACTTTTTGAATAGCGATCTCATACAGTTCGCCCTCCACGTGACGCCATTTAAACATCTCCTGGCGGGAAACCTCCCAGCTGCGCGGGGCATTCACCACGCTGCCGTTAACCGTGATGTACCCCGTTTTGTCGGGATGAAAACGCATAATGATCTCACCGTCAAAGGTGAAATCGTGACTGTCGCGCCGGTCGGAGAAGGTCAGGTTTCCGTCACAGGCCACCGACAGCGGGGGCGTGTGAAAGTACCACGCCAGCACGGTGCCCAGCAGCAGCAGGTTGAGGATCAGGATTAGCCAAACTTTTTTGTGTCTCATATCACCACTCGTAATAGTAAAGCGTACGACAGGCGCTGGCTTTACCCTGCGTGAGGGAACATTGGGAGAGCACCAGCCGCCCTTCGTGGCCGTAGAAAAGCGTTCTCTGAATGTGCATGTAGAAAATTGAATTTTTCAGGCACGGAAGATGGCCGTCCTTCTGTAGCGTTTGCGCCAGCGCAATCGCCTTCCCGTGAAACACGTCCGCCAGCGGCGTAAAGGTGTAGACCGGACAGGTGCCAATGTGCGTCAGCAGATGGATCTCCCGCTGTGAATTTTCCGGCTTGATGAGCGCGATCCAGAGGCATAGCGCAACGACGACCAGCGTGAGCGCGCCGCAGAACAGCCCTTCCGGGCGAACGCGCCATGCAGGTTTCGCCGTTTCGGCGGTCGGCGGAGCCTCCTCCAGCGGAGTGACCGTGACGTCTGCGTTGAGCATAAAGCCCGTTTTCGGTACGGTAACGATAAACAGCGCGTCGGGAAGCAGGGTCGCCAGCATCTTGCGAAGAATGCTGATGTACTGGTTTAAGGAGTTGTTAGACCCCTGGAGCCCTCGCCGATCCCAGACTTCCTGGAGAAAGGTTTCCCGTTCAACCACGTTCCCATGATGCTGAACCAGCAGCTTCATGATGGTATTGGCCGTACAGGTGAGGAACTGCGCATCATCGTCCGGCGCATTGATAAGAGAAACAGAACCGTCCTCGTCGTTGTAGACGATGGCGTCAGCAAGCAGGTATTTCATAAGTTCTTGTAATAAAAACAGAGATAAAAAATAAAAAGAGAAGGCCTACGCCTTCCGGGCTGCATTGCTGGCTATTTTAACGCCACTGTTACCGATAACATTGATCCAGGCAGGATTTTGGGTGGTTTAATAAGTCAGCGTGATAATCACGTCATCAATAAATTCCCCGGTGCCGGTTAGCGGCTGCGCCGGGACCTCGCCGTAAACGGTGTAGTTCTGGGTGCCGCCTGCGGGATTGGTGACCTGCAGCGCATCGCCGCTGCTTTGATCTCCCCAGCGTTGCGTGGCCGCCTCATCCTGCCAGAGCCCGTAGCGCAGGCACTGGCCCTCGCTGTTGCAGAGCTGCCGCTGGTTACCGCTGGCATGGTTGCCTTTGCCCATGGCAAGGGTGAACGCGGTTCCGGCCGGACAGCGCGTGGTGAGGGTGGCGGTGGAACGCGTCGGACGCAGGGTCGCGGTGCTGGTCAGGGTGCCGAAGTTAAGGGGCGTCACGCGCTCGATGTAGCATCCCTGGCTGATTTCGGCCTGCGCGCTGGTGCCGCCCTGCACCTGCTCCCCCTCTGCGGAACCGTCCGAGCAGTTTTGCAGGGCATCCTGACGCAGAGCGCTGTGCCAGGCGATACGCAGATTCATGTTGTAGTTGTAATAGTGGTAGGCCGGAAGCTGGCTTTGCCCTGCCGGAATGGTAGCGATAAGCGGAAAGGTACCGCTAACATTGGCATTGCTCTCCGCGGCCAGAGTCTGCTGAATCAGGTTCCCGCTGCTGGCAGGCCCCAGCTCCTGAGAGCGCGCTGCACCGTTCAGCAGGCGGAAGAGGAGGGTGTACTGTTTCCCCTCCTGATCCCCCGGCGAGATCATCTCAAAGGGCGGGGCGTCTACGCTGCTCAGGCAGACGTTGAGATATTCCGTCCTGCCCTCGTTGTCGGCCTGGCAGCTAAACTTGACCTCGGTGTTGACGGAGGTGGTATTGCCCGCCACGACGTTGCCAAAGTTAATGGCGGGCATGGACGTAATCCAGCAGGCTGCCGCCATCGCCTTCACGGACAGGGCGAGCAGCAATAATAACGGCGCTCTTAGTGACACAGTTGTTCTCCGATATTCTGTATAGATGATCCGGAACGCGGCGCCGGAAGCGTGACCCGGCACTCCCCCTCACCGGTCTTCACCACCAGCTCACCCGGCAGGGGCGGATCTTCAAGCCAGATAAAGCCGTCGCGTCCCACGATGGTGGCACCCTGCGGCGTTGACACGACGCTGCCCAGCGGGAGCGGCCTGCGGCGGCCGTCGACCAGCCGGGCCTGAACCGTGACGGCGTGATGGACATTGAAATCGACTTTCACCGCGCTGCTGTTGCCCGGTCTGGCATGCATGTCGGTGACGGGGGCGATCACATCGGCGGGCAGATCGAGCGGGTTAATGCTGACTTTGCTGTTGTGGTAGCGCGGCAGGTCGGTCAGCAGGAGATAACCGTCCTCATCCGTTACACCGGCCGGGCGGTTTTCCAGCATCACCGGTACGTGCCCAATACCGTGCGTGGACACCAGCGCCATGCCCTGCTGGATGTAGCGCAGCGCGTGCAGGCTGCCGTCCAGCAGCGTCAGGCTACCTTCGGCGGAGGCGTACTGGTTGCCCTGGCTGGCACCTTGCTGCAGCCCAACGTGCCATTCGCCCGCGCGGCCCAGATAGCCTACGTCCGCATATCTTTCACGTCGTTCGCCAAAGCCCTGGCCCAACTCCCATGACCAGCCGCCGGCCTCATCGTCCGGCTGGTGGCGGTAATCCATGCGCGGCGTATCCCGGCTGGCCTGAGCGGAGAGCGTGTCCTCGCGACCCAATGGGACGGAAAACAGCAGCTGAACGTGACTCGACGCATCCGTAAACGAGCGGGTATAGCTCAGCGTGGTGGAGATGTGTGCCGGCAGCGACACCGACCAGGAGGCGTTGAGGTAGCGCTCTGTGCTGCCCTGAATGTTCTGCTGTACCCAGCCCGCGCCCACGGTACCGAAGTGGGGGATGGACTGGCTTACCCACACGCTGTCGCTGCGCCTGACGGGCGCGGCACCGCTCATGCGGGCGTTGTCGGCGAAATCCGCCTCGGTACGGACGGTGCTGGCAGAAATGCCCGTTCCTCTGCCGTTCCACTGCCAGCCGAGGCCCCACTGAACGCCTTGACCGTAAGGGCTGTCGCTCACGGCAACGTGCTGGCTGACCACCCCTACGGCGGGAGAGACCAGCCAGTCAGCGCCCGTGCCCACGTTGTGCAGCCTGCGCTGCTGCTCCGTATGCAGCGCCAGCGTCAGGTGATTATTCACCCCATAGCGCCAGCCTGCGTCCAGCAGCGGCGAGGCGGCATAGTCGTCGGAGTGCAGGGCGTAGTTTTCGCGCATCCAGCCGATGTCCAGCGAACCGCTGCTGAGCCCTTCCGCCAGCATGCCCGGCGCGCCGTAGAGATCGAGCTGTACGGCGCGACGCTGGCCGTTGATATCGGTAATGACCACCTCCGCCTGCCCGCTTCCGGTGAAGGAGGGCAGGGTATCCAGCAGAAAGTCTCCCGGCGTGACGCGCTGGCTGCTCTGCTTAAGGCCGTCGATATACAAATCGACCGTGGAAGGCAGTACGGCCGTGTCGCTGTAGCGGCTGCGCGGTTCGGTATTGAGCTGGGGATTGAGCTCAAAGTTACGTGCCCAGTGCAGCCCGCCAAAGCGCACCTGTCGGCTCCAGCGGGTACCGGTGGTGACGCTGTCGCCCAGCGCCAGCGTGGTCAGCGAGTCGGTGTTATCCCACTGCCAGCGGGTTTCGAGACGCGTGTGGGTCGGTCGACCGGCGCTGTTTTCCTCCCCGGCATGGCTTGAAAAACTGCTGCTGAACGTTCCGGGCAGCCCGCCGGACGCGGTCAGCATGGTCTGGGCGTTGAGCTGGCGCTTCCCCTGCACGTCGCTGGCGTAGAGCGCGTATCCGAGCGTATAGGCGCTGACGGGCTGCGCATCAGGATAGCGGTACATCGGCGTGGGCTTCGAGACGGTCAGATGCTGTTGGCCCTCGAGCGCGTCGGCCTCTGCGGTAATTGACACCTGCTGGGACAGCACGTCGAGATTGACCTTCAGGCCCGGCAGGGAGGTCAGCTCAACCCACCCGGCGCGATCCTCCGGGGCGTGAAGCCCCAGCTTTTTCATGTCGCTGCGGCTTATCCATAGCGCATTATCCACCACCCGGCAGGCCCAAAGTTCGCCTCGCGGGGCGTGGTTCACGGTAATGGCCAGCCATTGCACGGTGTCGGCGGGGTCAGTCCGGGCTGACAGCATGAGCGGTAGCCAAAACAGGAGCGCGAGAAGCGAGCGGGCGCAGAGGTATCTGGCTGGCATGATGGTCATCATTGAGATAGACGCGCAGCGTGCTGAGCGCGTGACGTGTGGGCTGCTTGAGCGATAAAAGGGCGGTTTGTCCCGGAAGCACATAGCCCGCCAGGCCTTTAATCGACCCTACAACTTTCCCATCGGCCGTCAGGGCCTCAAGGTGGCTCAGGCGGATGTGGCGGTTTCCGGCATTAAAGCAGCGGAGAGTGGCCGGTATGTCTGCCTGCTCACAGCTCAGGGCATCGTGGCTGACGGGCGCGCTCTGGCTCCCGGCAATAAACACCGGAATCGAGTAGCGCAGCAGGAAGTGTACCGCGGAGGGGTTGGCGGCACGGGACGCGGCGTCCGGCAGTTCGTCGATGACCAGCCGGTAACTTTGCTCCTGCGCACGGTTGCCGGGCTGCATGACGATAATGCGCACCAGCTGCTGCTGGCCCGGCGCCAGTGATGTCATCGCCGGGCTGCTGACCACCTCCCCGGTGGCCACCAGCACATCTTTACCGTTTTTTTGCGTCCATTCGTATACCCGAATCTGCGCATGGATAGCCGCTTTCCCACTGTTAGTGAGATAGACCGCCGCTGCCCGCTGGTCGCTCTGCAGATCGAGCGTTACCGGGGCCACCTGAAGCGTGGCGGCCAGCGCGTAGCGCGACAGCAGCGCCAGCATCATGAGCCACAAAATGAAGCAGGGAAGGTAGCGACGCACGATCAGTACTCCAGTTTTAACGTGATATCGTCGCTGTAGTTCCCTGCCTGGGCGGTTGTCAGCGCCCCGGCGTCAATGACGCCATACAGCGTTTCCTCCTGTTCCGCACCGTTGCCGGTATCGTCCAGGCCATTCGTACCGGTGATTTGCGTCTGTTTGCCTTCGTCAGCAAAGAGCTTCCACGCAATCTTCTGCGCGCCCGTTTCGCCATTTTCCGGCTTCAGCCAGAAGGTACCGTTTTCGCCGTCGTTGCTGGTGGCGGTGAGGGTGAACGGCGTGCCGTTGGTACAGACGATATCGACCTGCGTTTTGGTCTGGATTTCACTCGACTCATCGGAGCCGTGACGCGAGAAGTTGAGGTCGTTGGCTTTGAGGGTGCACGACTTCACAACCTCAAGTGAGACGTGCATCGTCGCGCTTGCGGTACTGTCTGCGGCGATCGCAGCAGCAGGAAGCAGGAGAGCGGAACAACATACAACGGTGGGAATAATTTTCATGATCTTATTTCCTGACGTGAGTAACAGTGCAATTACAAAGCGAATGACTGAGCGTCCAGCAGGCAGCGTTTTTGATGGCATTCCGCCAGGTTGTGGCAGCAAAAAGTGGGGCAAGGCCATAAGCAGGCGTTGCCGCGCAGAACGATGACCCGATCGCCAGCATTCGGAATGAAAGGGGTCATTTTCTCCCCCACAGATAGCCCTGGCCGTAATCGGCCTCGCTGGCGCGGGCCAGCGCGAAATCACCCGCGGTTTCGATGCCTTCGATCAGTACCTTGCTGGCGACGCGCTTGCACTCGCGGGTGAGATGCAGAAACTTCGCCTGCTCGGTCCGTCCGTTCCAGAAGGTATGTTTGTCAATTTTGATGCCGCAGAAGCGGATCTGGCTGGTCAGCAGGTCGGGAAGAAGGTCTTCGCAGACATCGTCTGCCCACACTTCTGTCCCCCACTGATGGAGCGTCGCTATGCATTTTTGCAGCCCCCGGCTTTGCGTATCGTCGAGTTGGACCATCGTATGGAGATCGGTGATCTCTATAGCAAGTCTCTCCGGGCACGGGGTTTCTTCTTTTAGCCTGTCGAGGAAGTCCGTTTCCAGCAGTAAATCCGATGTCGCATTGAGATAATACTTGTCGCCATCCTTGCAAAACATGGCGTGACGAAGCTGCGCAAAGAAGTGCGCTTTACGCTGCGTCGCCGACATCGAGCCAAAGTAATCTTCAAGATTGACGTTGGGCTTTGCCGTGGACAATACCTCCCAGGCAATCACATTTTCACTGCGCAGTGCCCGGATGGATTCGAACTTATAGCCGGTTAGCATGATAAACGTGCGTAACGCTCCGTGGTGATTTCAGGAGCTGCACATTTTATGGATTTGGTTTTTGGCGGGATATTTATAGATAAAAATGGCTTATATAAAGTGTTTTTATCTAATTTATAAGAATTATATAGGATTATTTATTTTCATAAGCGCCCGGCAGAACGCCGGGCGCGACGCGCATTAACCCGCTTTGCTGATGATTTTGATTTCGACCATGCCGATCCCGAGCTCACGCGGTGAGTGACCAAGGATATTCCCCTCGTTCGTGGACTGCGGGTCCGGCGGCACGATGACCAGGGTATTGCTGCGTGAAGGATTCTCAAAATGCAGCGTGTGCGTGCTCACGTCGTTTCCAAGCGTTAACGTCTGCTCCCGATCGCCCACGCGCACGGGGACGGGCTTGTTAGCATTCGGCCCATAGGCCCTGGCGGTGATCACCAGGTCGAACTGTTCCGGCAGGGGATGGGTGTACTCAATTTTCACCTCATTGCCCAGCTGCGCGTTGGACCAGCGTCCCCAGGACTCCGGCCGCGATATGCCGCTAAACTGCTTCACTTCTTCCGGCGCGCCGGCCACGTTAAAGATAAAGCTGTCCGCTTTGTAGCGAATATCGTTGTCGACGATTTTCAGCATGTCGACGTTACGCTGATAGCGCGCGGTATCAATCACCGTATCGTTGAAGGCGGTTTTGCCTTTCCAGTTTGCCTTATCCACGTGCTGCACGGTTTGCTCGCCGCCGAGCTGGCCCTGAGAAACGCACCAGTCGGTAGAGAGCGCCAGCGGCTGCGACCAGAGCTGGCCCATTTTGTAGCACCGGTCGACCCAGACGAAGTTATCGCGTGGCGCAAAATCGGCCAGCTGATAGCGCAGCGGCGCGGAATACTCGCTTTCTGGCAGCGGCTCAACGCGACCCTCCGACACGCGTACCAGCAGCGGCAGGCGGAAGTTGCTGGCCGAGAAGGCAATGGTGTTTTTATCCCGATCGACGGTGAAGTCCTTCATCTCTTTCGGGAAGTTCCACAGGCGGATGATGTCTGGCTTCCAGGCGAGGATTTTTTCCTTCATGTTGAGGAACACTTCCGACAGGGATTGCCCCGACAGCGTGCTGCGGCCCAGGCCAATAAAGTTGTCGCCGCCCAGGATGTCCAGCACGGTGGCGCCGTTATCCATAGAGTTGCGTTTGGTGGCGATCTCCTCCTGCTGCGGCTGGTCGCCGCGCAGGACGAAGAACAGATTGCTGCGATCCTGCTTGTTGAGCTGGTCCCACGCGCTGTTTTTCATCGCCAGGTGATCGGACGAGACGACGATGACGGTGTTTTTAAACCAGGGCGAGGCTTTGATTTTCTCGACCAGCGCGGCAATGTGCTCCTGACTGCAGGTGACGGCGCTGAACGATTTGTTGTTTTTACCATCAATGTCATAGCTTTTGCGCTTGCAGGTGCGCGAGACAAACCCGTCCGGATGGTGAGTGTCCACCGTCAGCGCAAAGATAGAGAAACGCTTGCCCGCGCGGGACAGCTCCTCGAATTTCTTCCAGGTTTCGTCGAGTACCGTATCGTCATAGAAGCCCCAGTCGTTGCGGTAGCTCGGATCGGCAACCGTCGTTTTTAACTCTTCTGAGCCGTACAGGTGGTCAAAACCGTGGGATTTCAGGAACACATCTTTTCCGGCGAAGCGCAGGTTTGCTCCCTGCACAAAATAGTTTTCGTAGCCGGAGTTTTTCAGGATATCGCCGAGGCAAATATTCTGCGGGAAGAAGGTCGACATGGAGGCTGAGGCGTTACCTTCAAAAGGCGCGAACAGCGGGATACCACACTGGGAGGCAACCATACCGGCAATCGTGTAATCCGTACCGGGCAGCTGCATGGTGTGGCTGAAATCGAGACCTTCATTTTTCAGCGCACCCAGATCTGGCGTCAGGTCCGGGAAGGCATCGTTATCAAAGTACGTACGCTCCAGACTTTCACCGTAGATATAGACCAGATTGAGCGTCGGGTTAGCGATCGTTTTCGACGGCTCTTTGTAGTAAGCCGCGAAATCCGGATCGCCGTCGCGTGACTGGGATTTCACCAGTTCGGTGATCTGATGGAACGCCGGGCTGGCGTCGACGGAGGCCAGCGCCAGGAATAACGCCAGCAGGCTGTAGCCATGATGGTGCGGATGATGGCGACGTCGACGCAGCACCCAGGCCAGCGCGCCAAAAATGGTGACCAGCGCAACGACAAGGCCGAGCCCCGGCAGAATGTACTTGCTTACACCCGCGCCCGTCAGGCTGTTTGTCAGCGTGTAGAGCACCGCATCGTTAATGCCGTCACCGGTAAAGTAATCGCTGGCGTATAAGGTAATGTTTAAAATAATAAAAATGCCGAGCACCACCAGCGTGGCGATAAACCACCAGGTGTGACGGCCGGCTTTCCAGGCGTAAACGCCGACAGAAGCCAGAAAAAGGATAAGAGACATGAATTCAGACAACAGCATATCCTCGTGACGCCAGATGCTTCGCTGGCTAACTGTTTATTTTTTGGGTCATACAATGTAATTGCGATGTCGTTAAGCTGCAATTTTAGTGTCACGAAAGTGTGCTGTTGTTAGGATTTGGTTTAGAAAATCGTTTTTATGAAGACGTGCACATCCTGACAAACGGACGCTGAGACGGTGGCAGGCAGGAAAAACGCTCATTTAGCGCCGCGTTGCAAGACTATCGCATTAAACGCGGCGTGTTGTGGCAGAAAATGGGGTGGATCAGGAGATGAAATTAACGCCTTGTTTCAGCACCAGATCGCAGGCTTTGGTTTTCACCTGTTTGGCCAGAGAAGAGTTGCCGAGGGTGCTCAGGTTAAGCTGCTGACCGTTCTGCGCGTTAAGCAGGCCCTGAATGCCGTCCATATAGTTGGTGTCCGCTTTTTGCTCCTGGGTATCCAGACCCAGTTTACCCAGCACCTGGTTTTTCACGTTTTGCGCGTCGGTCACGGAGGCCAGCTTTTGCTTGGCGCAATATTCCAGAATCCCCGCCGCGTTGTTCATCGTGCCCGCGCTCAGGCTCTGACCGCTGTTGCCCAGCAGGCTGGTGAGGGAAGAGGCGGAGAGTCCGCCCTGCGTGCTGCTGCTCTCTTTGGTCAGCTCGTTTGCTGCGCTTGACAGGGACTCCTGCCAGGTCGCCGCCTGCGCTGCACCGGTTACCAGCAGCGCGCCTAAAAAGGTGCTGATTAGAATCTGTTTTTTCATCATGGCTCTCTCAAAAAGGTCCGTTTTGGGCCGAAGGGGTTCCAGTATATACCTGCGACCTGTCGGCGATTCCTGGAACTGTCTTAATACTCTTTCCCGGTGACGCGGCTGCGGTAACTGTCCCAGTCGAAGATGACATACAGGCTGTTACCCAGCTTCATGCGGTCCATGACGCGTTCCCCCAGCAAGCGGGTCATCTCGTCGATGTTGTGGTTTGTCAGCATGCCGGTGGGGCGTTTGGATGAGGAGCGGCGATCGACAATCTGGTTAATGATCACCTTTTCATAGCGGGATTCCGTCTGAACGCCAATCTCGTCGATGACCAGCAGGTCGACATTACTCAGATCGTTAAGCAGCTGTTCTTCGCTGGTTTCGCGGTTGCTGAAGGTGTCTTTCATCGCGGACATGATATCGGCCACGGTGATGATCAGGACCGATTTACCGCGCAGAAGCAGCTCGTTGCAGATGGCGGCCGCCAGGTGGTTTTTGCCGGTGCCCGGCTTGCCGCTAAAGATGAAGCTGGCGATATTGCCGTCGAATTCATCCACGTACTGCCGCGCGGCGGCCAGCGCGTTCATCTGCCCGGTGGTTTCAATTTTATAGTTATCGAACGAGCAGTTCTGGTGCAGGGGACGAATACCGGAACGGTTAAAGGTGCGCTGCATTTTCATCGCCCGATTTTCGCGGGCGAGCGCGGCGGCGCGGATCTTACCTTGCTCTTTTTGCCACGCCAGCAGCTCTTCACCGGTGGTGAAAGCAGGCTTCACGTTGGCAGGCATCATTTTTTGCAGACGTTTCATCAGGTCGCCGACGTTCTTCATTTCGCACCTCGGAATCCGCTGGGGATCTGTTTATCCGGTTCTGAAAACGCATTGATATCGCGTTTTGGCTGGCCGTTGTTGCCGGCGCGGGTAATCTGGAGATGACGCGCGAGCTTTTGCTGCCACTGAATGTGGGTGAACACTTTCCCTTCTGCCTGCCACCAGGCGGTAAACGCGGCAAGCTCTTCCGCGGTGGCTGGTTGGGTTAACGCAATGCCCCACAGCGCGGCCTGCCGCTGAAAATCCGCATCCGGTTGCCAGCCCGCATAGAGGGCAAATTTGCCCATCGGAACGGTAACGGGAACGTTAACCGGTTCATCAAAGAACTGATTATCCAGCGTGACATCGCTTGCCGGGCGTGACAATTGCGCTTCGATCTCCAGAAGCTGTGCCAGACGTTCCGGTGTGATTGCGTAAAACGCCGGCGCGTTGTCGGCAAAAACCGCAACCGTGCCGCCTTCGGCGTGGGTCAACACACCGCGAGGGTCGCGCATAAAGGCATCAATACCAGCAATGCTGGTGGTCAGAATTCTGGAGGACATAACGCTTACTCTACTGATGACTACGGGCGTGATATGGGCTTATGGTAGCACAGAGAGGGGAAAGGGAAGGAGGGGATTTCCCCGGCGGCGCTGCGCTTCCCGGGGCTACAGTTGTAGGCCTGATAAGCGCAGCGCCGTCAGGCCGTTATCACGCGATGATGTTCAGCGTGACGTCGATGTTGCCGCGGGTTGCATTAGAGTACGGGCAAACAATGTGCGCCGCATCGACCAGCTTTTTAGCTTCCGCAGGATCCATACCTTCAACATGGATGTTCAGTTTTGCTTCAATACCAAAACCGGTAGGCAGCGGGCCAATACCCACTTCGCCTTCAATAAAAGCATCTTTAGGCAGGGTAAATTTGTCGCGAGCGGCCACGAATTTCATCGCGCCCAGGAAGCAGGCAGAGTAGCCCGCGGCAAACAGCTGCTCAGGGTTGGTCACGTCTCCCCCCATGCCGCCCATCTCTTTTGGCACACCCAGTTTGACGTCCAGTACGCCATCGGAGGAGGTGGCTCGGCCGTCACGGCCACCGGTGGCTTTTGCTTTGGCGGTATAAACAACTTTTTCTAAAGACATGGCAGGTTCCTCATCTTGTTTTAACGTGTGCTATTAAATAGCGTGCGATATATATGGGTAAATAATAACGCGTAAAGTATAGCGTTACGCGCGGTGTAGCTGTTGTCGCAAAAGTTCGAGCTGCTGTTTGAGCGCCAGCAGGGTGTCAGTATCACACTGCGCTGCGCACCCCACCGCATGGGGGATACCCAAAGCCTGCTGCTGGAGCTCACGTCCCGCTTCACTCAGGGTGACGGCGACCTGACGTTCGTCTTTGCGTGAACGGTGGCGGTTGATGAGCCCGGCGCTTTCCAGACGCTTCAACAGCGGCGTCAGGGTCGCAGAGTCAAGGAACAACCGTTCACCGATGTCCGACACCGTCATATCATCCTGCTCCCACAGCACCAGCATCACCAGATATTGTGGATAGGTCAGGTTCAGCGGTGCCAGCAACTGCCGGTACAGCTTGTTTAGCGCCAGATTTGCCGAATAGAGGGCAAAGCAGAGCTGGTTATCCAGCTTGAGCGCAGCGGTTGCATCGTTCGTTTTCGCGTTCATGAGATGAATATAGATAGTGCGCGATTTAATTGCAAGCAATTTTATGGGCAGGTGTAACGGAGCGCCACCTGAACGGCCATTTTGCGGTAGTGCTGGCGCTGCACCTGCTCGTCTGCGCCTTCTTCAAACAGCAGCGTAAAGGTGTAGCTGTTGGCAACGTAGTGAAAGCTGAAGCTGCTTATCAGACGATGAAGATCGCGGGGGTCAACCGTCTCACTGAAGAGCTGTTTTTCTTTCCCCCGGCGCAGGATCTCCTCCAGCAGGTCGAGCGCGCTGCGATTGACCTGGCGGAGATAGCTCGACTGCTGCATAAAGCGGCCGCGCTGCATGTTTTCCATGCAGATAATCCGGATGTAGTCAGGGTGGTCGGCATGATAGTCAAAAGTGGCTTCAACCAGATTGACCAGCGCTTCGACCGGGGGCATTCCCGTCAGGCTTAGCGCTTTTTCACTGGCGCGAATCTGGGTGTAAACATGTTCCAATACCAGGAGATAGAGGTTCTCTTTATTCTTGAAATGGTAAACCACCATGCGTTTGGTGGTGCCCGCTTTCTCTGCGATCTGCTCCATCCGTGCACCGTTCAATCCGTACTCGGCAAAAAGCGCGATGGCGCTCTGAAAGATTTTCTCTTTCAGGCTGGATTCTTCACTGTGATCGGGGTGTTCGCTGCCAGGGTTAGCCACATCCTTTCCTTATTTTCACCAAACGGACCAGACGGATTATCTCCACGGCAGCGAAATAACACAAATATCAAACGCGTGGGCGTTTGCGGTACAGCCACAGGCCGGGGATCGACAGCCCGATGGAGAGCGCGCCGACGATGGAGGACGCCTTAAGAAAGTTGCTCAGGAGGAGGATCATCTGAGGCTCGGTATAGCCGAAATGGCTGATTTTCACCGCGGAAATCATTGCGGTATAGGCCGATATGCCCGGGAACATCGGGATCACCGCGGCAACGGTGAACACTTTGGGATGTGCCAGGTACCAGCGCGACCACTGAATGCCGATACTGCCGACCAGCATGGAGGCCATAAATGTCGACCATTCGATGTTAAAACCCGCCGTCATCATCACCATGCGTGAACCATGGCCAATCGCGCCCAGCAGGGCACACCACGGCAGAGCGCGTTGCGGGACGTTAAATACCATCGCGAAGCCGATGGCCGGAATCGCGGCCAGAAGCATGTCCTGCGCCAGTGCCAGCAGAAAATCGATCACGCCCATCCGCGTAACCCCCAGAGTGTCATGGCCATGACCACGCCGATGCAGGTCGCCAGCGTCAGCAGGCTGGCGATCGCCCAGCGTGCCAGACCGGTATTGATGTGCCCTTTAAACATGTCGGCGACGGCGTTGATCAACGGAAAGCCTGGAACCAGCAGAAGCACGCTGGCGGCCATGGCAACGGTCGGGGTGTTGGCAAACTGCGGCAGACGCAGCAGCAGGCCAGAAACCGTGGTGGCGACAAATGCGGTAATGCAAAAGTTAATTTGCGGGTGCAGCTGCCGATGCGTCAGCAGCTGGCGAACATACATGGCGATACTGCTGGCGAAAAAGGTGATGATTGCTCCGTCCCATCCGCCTTTGTTGAGCTTACAAAAGCAGGCGCACGAGAGCCCTACCATCAACACGACGAGCCAGCGCGGATAACGTAATGGCTTGATCTGGTTGAACCGTTTTTCAATCTCCCTGAGATCGAGAAGCTTATGTTCAGCGAGGATGACAATGTGCTGCACTTCGGTCACGACGTGCATGTTTATGCCGCGGTCATGGTTTTTGCGCGTGGAGGTCAGGCACTGACCGTCTTTGATCGTGGTCAGCACGATGGCATTGGATGAGATGGCACTTTCGACGCTGTCCATCCCTAGCGCCAGCCCCAGCCGGGTGGAAAGCTCCTCAACCAGCGCGCTTTCCGCGCCGTGCTGGAGCAGAAAAAGACCGCACTGAATACATAGCCGCGTGATAGCACGCTGCGTTGACCGCTCTGCCTGCATGTCGTGTCCTGAAAAAGATGGAGAGGTTGCCGGTTAGCCCATAATGAGTACTTTTAGCACAAAGTGCAGTCCCTCTTGCTGTGGGCCAGATCAAGGTTTGTGCAAACAGTGGCAGCCGGTGTCGTGAAAGGGGGCGGGATTAATTTATTAATGCCGTGAATTATTAATATCAAAATATAAAATATTTGTATTTAGTTATTCTAATTTTAAATTGTCGTTATTTTAATGACTCCACAATTAAATTTTATTTCGCTTTGTGAGATATTACTGCTGTTTAGGCATTTCTTAAACTAAGCATACATCTCATCTTCTGCTTGTATTAACCAGTCTTACACTCAGGGACGAAATAGTCATACGTTGATGTGTTTTAACGTTACTCATCAAATGAAAAATGGACACGGAGGGTCTATGTTGTCATTGCATGGTAAGCATGGCGTTGTCATTAGCCGGATGCCCGTGATGCAAAACGGGTTAGGGGGCGTGATGGCACGTCATTTCCCCGATTTTGAATTGAGCTATTGCCGCTCATTGCAGGAATTAACGCTGCTCCAGTTACGCCGCGCGGACGTCATTATTGCCGATATTTCAGGCGAATACAGGAATCCTCGGGGTGCGCTTGAAGAATATTACAGTTTATTGAATCAATACCGGGACATTCACTGGATCTTTTTAGTCTCGCGTCCGCTTTACCCTATTGCGGTTGAGTTACTTATGCGCCCGGAAAGTACGTTGCTTTCTGATATGGAACCCATTGAAGGCGTGGTTAACGCGATTCGGGCAGGGAGTGAGCGGGCAGAGCGGATAAGCCAGACGTTATTAACCCCGGAGCCTCAGGGCACGGAGGATGAAAACGAACATGTTATCGCGCTCACGCACTCCGAACGTAAGGTCCTGCGTCTGTTAGGGAAAGGATGGGGGATTAACCAAATCGCCACATTGCTTAAGAAGAGCAATAAAACCATCAGTGCGCAGAAAAACAGTGCGATGCGACGGCTTTCATTACGCAGCAATGCGGATATGTACGCCTGGATCAACAGTACACAGGGAATGAGAGAGCTGAGTTTGTTGTCAGCCTATGGAGAGTTCGAGGAATGGAAAAAACCGATTCAACAAGACATATCGCCATCATCGAAAGTTGCACGATGACGGCTGTCGGGCTACAGCATCTTTTTGCGATGCCCGGCCTGAGCCATTATCAGCTACACCTGTTTAGTGAATTTGACAGCTTTAAGAATGCACTTCGTCACGTTAATTTTTTCTCGCTGCTCTATTCCCTTTCCGATGCGCGAGAGGAGCGCCGTAACTGCCTGGCGCACCTGCGGGACCTTGCGTTTACGCACGGCCATATCCAGCGCATCATTTTGGTTTCTGACGAGATGGAAGCACGGCTAATTAGTCATCTTTCACCATCACGCCTGCACGGTGTCGTCAGTAAATCGGTGACGCTTGAGCATCTGCAGAAGGAACTCGTGGAGTTGCTGAGCGAAACGCTGCGTATCAATGACAATATGCTGAATCACTGGTACCGGAGCCAAAACAGGATGCTGAGCCCCACAGAACGGGCAATATTGCGTTATATGTCCTGCGGGTATTCCATCCCTGAAATCGCGGCACATCTTGAACGGAATATTAAGACCATCCGGGCACATAAGTTTAATGCGATGGTGAAACTGGGCGTGAATTCAGACGTAGGGTTACTCGATGCGGCAGATATTATTACGCATCTTCCTGCAAGAGAGCCGCAATGTTTGACTCTCCTCACGCCCACCTTTTTATAAACCGTTTTTTGCGCGCCAGATACGCTCTGGCGCGTCAATCAGATACAGACATCCACCCATTTTGCGGAAGTCAGCTCTGCCATTCTGTCAGGTGAAATGCGCACAGCGCTGTGAATTGCACCTGCGGCAGGCAGCACTTCGGCGTACTGCTTTAAAGAGATATCGCAATATACCGCGAGCGGGTTTTCCAGCCCGAACGGGCACACGCCGCCAACGGGATGACCGGTGATGGTCACCACTTCATCACTGCTGAGCATGCGCGCTTTCGCACCAAACGTGTCTTTCAGCTTTTTGTTATCCAGACGCGCATCGCCTTTCGCCACGACCAGAATCACCTCATTTTTAACCTTGAGTGACAGGGTTTTGGCGATTTGTCCCGGCTCGACACGATGGGCGGCAGCAGCCAACGCAACGGTAGCAGTACTTTGACTAAGCTCAATAACGTCTATATCCGGCGCGTTGTCGGCAAAAAACTGCTGTACAGACTGCAAACTCATTGTTTCCTCCTGACAAATATCCTGCGTAATCTGTCATAAGAAATTATGCTCTGTAAATATCTCTTAAGTAACAAATATCCCAAACGGCTGATTTCTGGATCCTCTTCACAATCACAGAAACCGGTTACAGTAACCGGTTGCAGAGCGGGAAGCGTAGATTAATACTGAGTACGTAACGTCCCCTGTATCCAATAATAAGAGCCAAATATGAAACCATATCGTCTGAGCAGTACCGCTGGTTGGCAAGCCAGCAAGGTTGTGAAGCTGATGTATGGAACAACGTGCGGCGCGTATGTGCCCGTAACAAACGTCTGACAGGAGATCTGCCATGTCTGCCAACCATGCTGCGTTTAACCTGATATTCCGTTTCGTCGAAAATTACGTCAGCCCGATAGCCGGGCGGATCTCGTCCCAGCGTCATGTTATGGCTATTCGTGACGGGTTCATCTCCGCGATGCCATTTATGATTGTGGGTTCGTTTTTGTTAGTGTTCGCTTACCCACCTTTTTCGCCTGATACCACCTGGGGTTTCGCCCGCGCCTGGCTGGATATGGCGAAGCAGTTTGAGGGCCAAATCCTGACGCCGTTTGATATGACAATGGGCATTATGTCCATTTATATCTGTGCGGCGATTGCCTATAACCTTGGCAAACACTACGTCAAATCTCATCAGCTGGACCCGTTTATGTGCGCCATGCTGTCGCTGATGGCGTTTCTGCTGGTCGCAGCACCCAAAACCAAAGGCACGCTCCCTGTCGACAGTCTGGGGGGAACGGGCATTTTTACCGCGATTCTGGTGGCGATTTACTGCGTTGAAATGATGCGTTTCCTCAAAGCGCATAACATCGGCATTCGCCTGCCGGACCAGGTCCCGCCGATGATCAAAAACTCTTTTGATCTGCTGATCCCGGTGCTGGTGGTGGTGGTGACCCTCTATCCTCTGAGCCTGGTGATTCAGTCTCAGTTCGGCATGCTGATCCCGCAGGCCATTATGTCGGTCTTTAAACCTCTGGTTTCCGCGGCGGATTCTTTGCCTGCGATCCTGCTGGCCGTGTTGATTGGTCATCTGCTGTGGTTCGCCGGGATCCACGGCGCCGCCATCGTCTCCGGAATGTTGCAGATGTTCTGGCTGACTAACCTGGGCGCTAACCAGACCGCACTGGCCGCCAGCCAGCCTCTGCCGCATATCTTCATGGAGGCGTTCTGGACGTTCTTTATCGTGATTGGCGGGTCGGGCGCCACGATGGGGCTGGTGATTTGCTATCTGCGTAGTCGTTCAGCGCATTTACGCTCTATTGGCCGTTTGAGCGTGGTTCCCAGCTTCTTTAACATCAACGAGCCGGTCATTTTCGGTACGCCAATCGTGATGAACCCGGTGTTCTTTATTCCGTTCCTGCTGGCACCGATGGTCAACGCCGTGCTGGCGTGGGCGGCGATGACGTTTGATTTGATTGGGCGCGTCATCTCGGTCGTTCCCTGGACGGCACCGGCGCCGATAGGCGCAGCGTGGGCCCTGGGCTGGGACTTCCGCGCGGCTATTCTGGTTGTGGTTCTGGCCTGCGTATCGGCGATCATCTACTTCCCGTTCTTCAAAGTGTATGAGAAGCAGCTGCTGGAGCAGGAAGCGGAAGAAGCGCAGCGTAGCGCGGAAGAGGACAATCAACAGGTGGCATAGGTAAAAACAAAACGGCAACGCAGGTTGCCGTTTTTTGTTTTTGTAGGCCAGGTAAGCGAAGCGCCACCGGGCAATTCACTGCTCTACTTCAGCGTGCAATCCCCACACTGCTTAACGTCCGGCAGGCGATAACGCTGGCAGCAGGTGCGGCGAACCAGAAGCCCGTCACGGAGTACAACGGTGCGGAATAGCGGGTTGTCACGGCCATCGGAAAGCTGCCTGGCAAAGAAACAGGACTGACGCAGGGCCTCAACGTTCTCATCACCGAGCAGCGGCTTCATTTCTGTTAAATACCAGTGGATTAAATAGCCCGTATTGCTCCAGATAAGCTTCCCGTTAATCTCTCCCGTCGCTTCCAGCGCTTCCACCACCGGGATCAGAGTCTGGGTGATGAGCTGCTCCATACGTTCCTGAGCCGTCAGGGGTTCAGCGCTGTGGTTTTCGTGGAGATCAATCCAGAAGCAGGCAGCACGTCCGGTTTCGTGAAACTCAACATGGAAATTATCCGGCGAGAGTTCCAGCATGCTCTTCTGTGTTAACAGCGCCAGCATGAGCGGCGGCACCATCAACCCGATATACCACTGCGCCCAGAGAGAGAGCAGGGGTTTATTTTCCCGCGTAAGGGTGGGTTGATTGCGATAGATATGGTCGGAATAGGTGGCCAGCAGCGATTGCAGCTTTGACGGCTGTCGCCACTCTGAGAGCGTCATCGCGTGGGACGGGGGCGCTTCGTCAAGCCGGATAAAATCCAGCAGGTGGGCGCGCGTTTCCGCAATTTTGTCCCGTATCGCATCTGCAAGCGAAGCATTCCCGCTGGTGAGCGGCGCTCGCCAGAGGAGAGGTTCGACGATGTGTGCAGTATGCGTGGCCATAGTATAGATAGAAATCTAAATGATAATGATTGCCAATCCTAACTATTGCTCATACCAATGGCAAGACTTTTGTCCGGGTGACATCGTCGTTATGTCTACACCGTCTGAATCTCTTCACTTAACAGAATGTTATTGCGTCCCATATGCTTTGCTTCATAGAGGGCTTTGTCCGCTTTTTCCAGCGCGCCTTCCACGTCTTCATCCTCGAAAATGGCGATACCAATGCTGATGGTGACGTTTGTCGCGACGCTTTCGTTAAACAGATGCGGGATTTTCAAATCATAGACTTTCTGACGGATCCGCTCGGCCGTCTGGCGGGCGTGTTCGAGTGAAATGTTGGTCAGCAGCACCATAAACTCTTCCCCACCAAAACGCGCCACAATATCGCGAGAACGCACGGCATCGCGGATTGCTGCAGAGACGCGCTTCAGCGCCTGGTCGCCCATCATATGGCCGTAATGGTCGTTATAGGCTTTGAAGTGGTCGATATCCATCAGCAGAACAAAGTGCTCGCCATTTTCTACCGTGGGCAGATTCTCCAGACGGCTTTGCAGACCGCGACGATTATAGAGCCCGGTAAGCGGGTCCATCATGCTGAGATCGGTAAGGGTTTCTCGTTCTTCCAGAAGGCGAGAGAGCAGCTCCTGAGCGAAACGGTCGTTGCGTCTTTGCAAAATGTTATGAATAGCAATTGCCACCACAGGAAGTGCGAAAGAATAGGTCATTCTCAGCCATATATCGTGATCGCTTAACCACAGGCAGACAATAAAGGTGGGCAGTGAATGCAGCGTAAAGGCTTTGATATTACTGGCGAACGCCAGCGTGCCGATAAAAAGCACCGTTAAAAGGGCGATTAACAAATACGTCGCATGATCGTGGGTAATTAAGGCGAATTTGGAGACAATTTGCCATGCCCACAAAATACCGAAGATCCCTGAAACGACAGGAATATTTATCTTCCGCGCGCGCTTTCTCCAGTGCCAGATGAACAGGCCGGTACTGATGGAGAAAATAGCAATCAGAGGGGCGGAAAACAGTCGTACAGAATTGAGCGGGTTTGTTACCGAGAACACTGCCGAGGTTGCGTTCAGAAATAAAAATAAACGTAACGATAATTGATATTTTCTGTGAACCAAAGACCGCCAGGATTGTGATGTCATAGTCGTGTGTTTTTATTAAAATTTAATTAAAACAAATAAATAGATGTCGTTTCGCAATAAAATATGCAAAAAGCGCAAAGAGTAATTATCAGAAAATCTTTAGACGTTGTTAACAGGTGCGCAATTTATCACCTTAGGCAATTCCTGTCATTACGGGAAAGGTAAAGGTCGATGGATTTTGATTCATTCAGCTGACAAATGATAATCTCTGTCATATGATATTGGTTATCATTATCGTTGAAGGAGGGCAAATCATGTTGAACAGGGCGCTGGGCAGCGGTTGGGGGGTATTGCTACCGGGAGCCATTCTCGGCGGTTTGACGTTTGCCGATCTCTCTCTTGATACCTGGAAAGCCATCATTGTGTCAGGACTGTTAGTCACGTCAGGCATGATCTGGCATAAGCAACTGCGTCACTTTGTTTTACTGCCATCGTGTGTCGCGCTGGTCAGCGGAATTCTGGTGATACTGATGAGTTTGAAATAACAGGGAAAAGAAGATATTCAGAGGGGTTGTAAGATAATTGGTGCGAGGGGGGGGACTCGAACCCCCACATCCTAAGGACACTAACACCTGAAGCTAGCGCGTCTACCAATTCCGCCACCTTCGCACAGTCATCTTACTTTTTATTGCTATGTTGATATCGCCTCGTTGGTGCGAGGGGGGGGACTCGAACCCCCACATCCGTAAGGACACTAACACCTGAAGCTAGCGCGTCTACCAATTCCGCCACCTTCGCCCAGTGCGAGCAATATCATCGTGATTTATGGTGCGAGGGGGGGGACTCGAACCCCCACATCCGTAAGGACACTAACACCTGAAGCTAGCGCGTCTACCAATTCCGCCACCTTCGCATACCATCGATACTGTAAAAGTATCGTAACCACGGAGGCGCATTCTAGATGTTTTCAGCTTTACGTCAACAGAAAAGTGCGCGTGATGCCTTGATTGATGGAAAAATGGCCGATGGACGCGCCCTGTATAGCCGGATGGCGCTGTCGCGTATCCGGCCTACAAGGGAGGCGATTACTTTTTGGCCTGACGCGTCATTACGGTGCGGTAGACCTTAAAGCGGCCGGTCTGGGCGATAACTTCGTGGAAGCCAAAGGTTTCATCCAGCACTTTCGGGTACGCCAGGAAGGCGTTCGCGACGATACGCAGCTCACCGCCGCTGTTGAGGTGACGGGTTGCGCCACGGATCAGCGTTTGTGCCGCTTCCAGGCTGGTCTCCATACCGTCGTGGAACGGCGGGTTAGAGATGATCATGTCGAAGCGACCGGTGATATCGGAGAAGACGTTGCTGGCAATCACCTCGCCTTCAATGCCGTTTGCGGCAAGCGTTGCGCGGCTGGCTTCAACCGCCGGGGCGCTCACGTCACACAGGGTTAAACGCACCTTTGGCGAATGGCTGGCGAGCACGGTAGAAAGCACGCCCGCGCCGCAGCCCACGTCCAGCACTTTGCCTTTGGTGTGCGGCGTCAGAGTGGAAAGCAGCAGCTTGCTGCCCGTATCCAGCGCATCACGGCTGAACACGCCCGGCAGCGTTTTGATGGTCAGGCCGTCAAGCTGGTACTCATCCCAGTATGCCTGCGCATCAAACGTTGTCTGTTTTTCCAGACGGCCATGGTACAGACCACAGCGGCGAGCGCTGTCGACTTTGTTCAGCGGCGCATAGCCTTCCAGCAGCTGTTCCGCGCTACGCACGCCGCTGCGGTTTTCACCGACCACGAAAATATCGCAGCCGACCGGCAGCAGGGAGAGCAGGTTCATCAGCTGGAACTGGGCTTCCGGTTTATTCTTCGGCCAGTAGTAGATCAGCGTATCGCAGTCGGCGATGTCGCTCTGCTCTGCCACCAGGCTAAAGCGCGCGCGCTCGCCCATCTGGCGGCTCAGCACCTGCCAGTGGTGGTAGTATTGGGTGTGGGCACGGCTTTCAGCACAGTCGAAACGCGCGGGCAGGTCATCCTGCATATCTCCGGCAAACAGAATACGGCTTTCTTCGAAATCATCACTGTGACGCAGCAAGACTTCACTTGCCGGGGTAAATGCAGACATGAATTGTTCCTCAATAAACTCAGGCGGGGATTATAGTAGGTAGATGGCGCACTTTCGACACATTTGCTATATTTGCGCGCCTGAGAGACAGGAGTTTTCCCTATGACATCCCGACGAGACTGGCAGTTGCAGCAGCTGGGCATCACCCAGTGGGCTTTGCGTCGCCCGACGGCGTTGCAGGGCGAAATCGCCATCTCCATCCCGGCGCACGTTCGTCTGGTGATGGTGGCGGAAGAACTGCCTGCCCTGAATGACCCCCTGATCGATGATGTCCTTCGCAGCCTGAAGCTGACGGTCGACCAGGTTTTACCGCTGACGCCAGAGCGTGTCGCGATGCTGCCTCCTGATAGCCGCTGTAACAGCTGGCGTATCGGAGAGGCGAATGAGATCTCTCTTCAGGGGAGCCAGATCTGCTCGCCAGCGCTGGACGAACTGAAAGCCAACCCAAAAGCGCGCAGCGCGCTATGGCAACAAATCTGCGAATATGAACACGATTTCTTCCCTCACGACGCCTGACCTGTCCACAGCGTTCGCGATTGAAACACGCGCCCACGCGTTTCCGTGGAGCGAAAAAACCTTCGCCAGCAATCAGGGCGAACGGTATCTGAACTACCGCCTGGACGTTGACGGCACCATGGCCGCTTTCGCGATCACGCAGGTTGTTCTTGATGAGGCGACGCTGTTTAATATCGCGGTTGATCCCGCGTTTCAGCGCCGTGGGCTGGGAAGAGAACTGCTTGAGCATCTCATCCGTGAGCTCGAAACCCGTGACGTTTTCACCCTGTGGCTGGAGGTGCGCGCGTCGAATGTCGCCGCCATCGCGCTCTATGAAAGCTTAGGCTTTAACGAGGCGACAATCCGCCGTAACTACTACCCCACCGCAGAGGGACGTGAAGACGCCATCATAATGGCTCTGCCGATTGGATAATAAAAAATAAGGTTGTAACGATGAAATGGGACTGGATTTTCTTTGATGCCGACGAAACGCTGTTTACGTTCGACTCGTTCGGCGGCCTGCAGCGGATGTTTCTCGACTATAGCGTAACCTTCACCGCTGAAGATTTTCAGGACTATCAGGCGGTCAACAAACCGCTGTGGGTGGATTACCAGAACGGTGCCATCACCGCGTTACAGCTTCAGCACCAGCGCTTTGACGTCTGGGCGGAACGCTTAAAGGTCAGTCCGGGGACGCTGAACGAGGCTTTCCTTAACGCCATGGCCGATATCTGTGCGCCGCTGCCGGGCGCGGTTTCCCTGCTGAATGCGTTGAAAGGTAAGGTGAAACTGGGGATCATCACCAACGGTTTTACCGCCCTGCAGCAGATCCGCCTTGAGCGCACCGGCCTGCGCGATCATTTTGACGCGCTGGTGATCTCGGAAGAGGTTGGCGTGCCGAAGCCAGATCCGCGAATTTTCGACTACGCGCTGGCGCAGGCCGGCAATCCCGACCGCGATCGTGTCCTGATGGTGGGGGATACGGCAGAGTCAGATATTCTGGGCGGCATGAAGGCCGGTCTGTCGACTGTGTGGCTCAATGCGCATGGCCGTGAGAAGCCTGACGGCATCGAGCCGACCTGGACCGTGACGTCGTTGAACGAACTGGAGCAACTCCTGTGTAAACAATGATTGCCTGCCCCCCGTTGATGGGTAAAATAGCCGCAATTTTGTATTCCATGATGCGTGGCGTGCTGCCGCGCTTATAAAAGAAGATTTAATTATGACGTTGTCTCCTTATCTGCAAGAGGTGGCCAAGCGCCGCACTTTTGCCATTATCTCGCACCCCGATGCCGGTAAAACGACCATCACTGAGAAGGTATTGCTGTTCGGACAGGCGATCCAGACTGCGGGTACCGTTAAAGGCCGTGGCTCCAGCCAGCATGCAAAATCCGACTGGATGGAGATGGAAAAACAGCGTGGTATTTCGATTACCACCTCCGTGATGCAGTTCCCGTATCACGACTGCCTGGTGAACCTGCTGGACACCCCGGGCCACGAAGACTTCTCCGAAGATACCTACCGTACCCTGACGGCGGTGGACTGCTGTCTGATGGTGATCGACGCCGCGAAAGGTGTAGAAGATCGTACCCGTAAGCTGATGGAAGTGACCCGTCTGCGCGATACGCCGATCCTCACCTTTATGAACAAACTCGACCGTGACATCCGCGATCCGATGGAGCTGATGGATGAAGTGGAAAACGAGCTGAAGATCGCCTGTGCGCCAATCACCTGGCCGATTGGCTGCGGTAAGCTGTTCAAAGGCGTTTATCACCTCTATAAAGACGAAACCTACCTGTATCAGACCGGTAAAGGCCACACCATTCAGGAAGTGCGCATTGTTAAAGGTCTGGACAACCCGGATCTGGACGCGGCGGTCGGGGAAGAGCTGGCCGCGCAGCTGCGCGACGAGCTGGAGCTGGTCAAGGGCGCGTCTCACGAATTCGACAAAGAGCTGTTCCTGAGCGGCGAAATTACCCCGGTCTTCTTCGGTACCGCACTGGGTAACTTCGGCGTTGACCACATGCTCGACGGTCTGGTGGAGTGGGCGCCGCAGCCGATGCCGCGCAAAACCGACACCCGTGAAGTGGAAGCAAAAGAAGAGAAGTTCACCGGCTTCGTATTTAAGATTCAGGCCAACATGGATCCGAAACACCGTGACCGCGTGGCCTTTATGCGCGTGGTGTCCGGTAAATATGAAAAGGGCATGAAGCTGCGCCAGGTGCGTATCGGGAAAGACGTTGTCATCTCTGACGCGCTGACCTTTATGGCGGGTGACCGTTCGCACGTTGAAGAAGCCTATCCGGGCGACATCATCGGTCTGCACAACCACGGCACCATCCAGATCGGCGACACCTTCACGCAGGGTGAAATGATGAAGTTCACCGGTATTCCGAACTTCGCGCCGGAACTGTTCCGTCGCATTCGTCTGCGCGATCCGCTTAAGCAGAAACAGCTGCTGAAAGGCCTGGTTCAGCTCTCCGAAGAGGGCGCCGTGCAGGTCTTCCGCCCGATTGCGAACAACGATCTGATCGTTGGTGCGGTCGGCGTGCTGCAGTTTGACGTGGTCGTTGCGCGCCTGAAGAGCGAATACAACGTAGAAGCGATTTACGAATCGGTGAACGTCGCGACCGCGCGCTGGGTTGAGTGTTCTGACGTGAAGAAATTCGAAGAATTTAAGCGTAAGAATGAAGTTCAGCTGGCGCTGGATGGCGGCGATAACCTGACCTATATCGCGCCAACGATGGTCAACCTGAATCTGACGCAGGAACGTTATCCGGACGTTCAGTTCCGTAAAACCCGCGAGCACTAATCCCCTCTCAGAGCACGGCAGCAGCCGTGCTCTTCTTTTATTCCTGTCTTATTAATCCCTTGCGGAATGTTCTTAATTCAACGCAATTTCACGCTATTCGCGCGTTTTTTACCCAATTCTGAAAGCGGCTCTGTGAGAGTGATCTATATTTAACTCAGTGTTTAACACCGGGCGTGGATAAATTAACTGTTCAATGCATGGCTTTAGGTTATCCATTTTGCCCGCGTGTTTATTCGCAATATATATCACTACTAAGGAAGTACGTAGCCCGAATAACGGGTCAACACAGGAATAGATCGATGAATATGACAAGACTGAAGATTTCTAAAACTCTGCTGGCTGTAACACTGGGTAGCGTTCTGGTGAGCGGCTCCGCCCTGGCGGAAAGCAGCACCATGGATAAAGCACAATCCACGGCTGACAGCGCAGGGCAAAAAATCGATAGCTCTATGAATAAAGTCGGCAATTTCATGGATGACAGCTCTATCACAGCAAAAGTGAAAGCCGCACTGGTGGATGATGAAGCCATCAAGAGCACCGATATTTCCGTTAAGACCGACAAAAAAGTGGTCACGCTGAGCGGCTTTGTTGAAAGCCAGGCTCAGGCAGAACAGGCGGTGAAAGTGGCGAAAGGCGTCGAAGGCGTTGCCTCCGTCAGCGATAAGCTGCACGTCCGTGACGGCAAAAACGCGTCGGTGAAAGGTTATGCCGGTGATGCAGCCACCACCAGCGAAATCAAAGCTAAACTTTTAGCAGATGACATCGTGCCGTCCCGTAAGGTGAAAGTGGAAACCACCGATGGTGTGGTTCAGCTTTCCGGTACGGTAGATTCGCAGGCGCAAAGTGAACGTGCCGAGTCCATTGCGAAAGCGATTGATGGTGTGAAAAGCGTTAAAAACGATCTGAAAACGAAGTAAATCTGGACCATTCGCCCGTCTGGCTAAAACCTGCGGGCGATATAAGAACGAATCTGGAAAAACGCCGGTGAGTGACCTGAGCGCTCACGTTTAGCGGCCGACATTAACTATGGTAAAGGAGAAGCTTATGTTTCGTTGGGGCATTATATTTCTGGTTATCGCGTTAATTGCCGCCGCATTGGGCTTTGGTGGACTGGCAGGTACAGCGGCATGGGCAGCTAAAATTGTCTTCGTTGTCGGTATTATTCTGTTCCTGGTCAGCCTGTTTACGGGGCGTCGACGTCCGTAGCAAACGCAATATTCCGTCAACAAAATAAAGCCAGTCACTGCGACTGGCTTTTTCTTATTTGCGTAACAGGTCGGGTGCGTTACTGTGGTGTTATAAAATAATCAAAACAGGAAAGCAGAGGTGGGGCAACGAATTCCCGTTACGCTCGGCAATATTGCGCCGCTGACGTTAAAACCGTTTCGCGCAGGTCAACTCGCGCTGGTCTGCGAGGGTGGCGGACAGCGCGGCATTTTTACCGCTGGCGTGCTGGACGAATTTATGCGCGCGCAGTTCAACCCGTTTGACCTGTACTTCGGCACGTCTGCCGGGGCGCAGAACCTCTCTGCCTATGTCTGTAACCAGCCCGGCTACGCGCGAAAGGTCATCATGCGCTACACCACGGCGAAAGAATTTTTTAATCCGGTGCGGTTTGTGCGCGGCGGTAACCTGATCGACCTCGACTGGCTGCTGGAATCAACCTCCAGCCAGATGCCGCTGGCCATGGATACCGCGGCCCGCCTGTTTGATAGCGGTAAAGAATTCTGGATGTGCGCCAGCCGAGGGGATGACTATTCGCCGGGCTATTTTTCTCCGCAGAAGGAGAACTGGCTGGACATCATCCGCGCCTCCAGCGCCATTCCCGGTTTTTATCGTACCGGTGCGCTGCTGGACGGCATTAGCTATCTGGACGGCGGGATCAGTGACGCCGTGCCGGTGCAGGAAGCCGCCCGTCGCGGGGCGAAAACCATTGTGGTGATCCGTACCGTACCGTCGCAAATGTATTACACCCCGCAGTGGTTTAAGCGGATGGAGCGCTGGCTGGGCGACAGCAGCCTGCAGCCGCTGGTGAACATCGCGAAGCAGCATGAAACCACCTACGGCGCGATGCAGCGTTTCATTGAAAAGCCGCCGGGTAAGCTGCGTATTTTTGAAATTTATCCGCCTAAGCCGCTGCTGAGCATGGCGCTGGGCAGCCGCGTCCCTGCGCTGCGCATGGATTACAAAACGGGGCGGCTGTGTGGACGCTACTTCCTGGCGACGGTGGGGAAAATGCTGGCGGAGCAACCGCCGCTTCATCGCCATAAATGCATTATTACGCCGCCTGCGATTGTCGCCAACGACGCTCTGACGGTGCCCCTGGTGGACATTCCGCAGGCGAATGACGCTTTACTGGATAACGAGGATCTGGCGTGATGCACCGCTTTGTCGATACCCATTGCCACTTTGATTTCCCACCGTTTACGGGAGATGAAGAACACAGTATTGCGAAAGCGGCTGACGTAGGCGTTCAGGCCATTATTGTGCCTTCAGTGGAAGCGGCTTACTTTTCCCGCGTGCTGAATCTTTCCACGCGTCACCCTGCGCTCTATGCGGCGCTCGGCCTGCATCCGATCGTGATTGAGCGGCATCGTGATGAGCACATTGATGGACTTGATGAGATCCTGCGGACCGCAGGCGACAAGCTTGTCGCCATCGGTGAGATCGGCCTCGATCTTTATCGCGAGGACCCGCAGTTTGAGCGCCAGCAGACGATCCTCGACGCGCAGCTCAGGCTGGCGAAGCGTCACGATCTGCCGGTGATCCTTCATTCAAGACGCACGCACGATAAGCTGGCAATGCACCTGAAGCGTCACGATCTGCCGCGCAGGGGCGTCGTACACGGTTTCTCCGGCAGCCTGCAGCAGGCGCAGCGTTTCATTGAACTGGGCTACAAAATTGGTGTGGGTGGCACCATCACCTATCCGCGCGCCAGTAAAACCCGTGACGTGATGGCACAGCTGCCGCTGTCGGCGCTTCTGCTGGAAACTGACGCGCCGGATATGCCGCTGAATGGTTTTCAGGGACAGCCGAATCGCCCGGAACAGGCGGCGCGCGTGTTCACCGCCCTGTGTGAACTGCGACAGGAGCCAGAAGAGGTAATTGCCGATGCGCTGCTGGAAAATACGCGTTCGGTATTTGGCATCACGCTATAGATAAAGCGCCGGGCGGATCACCGTTATTTTCTGTTTTTCCAGCGCCCGCGCCAGCGGTTCAACGTCTTCCGGCGTGGCGCTGCGCCATGACGCTGCCTCACCGTATACGCCGTGCGCATGAAACGCGTTAAGGCGGACCGGCACGTTTCCCAGCCCGTGGATAAACGCCGTCAACGGCTTGAGGTGTTCCAGATAATCACACTGCCCCGGAATCACCAGCAGGCGGAGCTCCGTCAAACGGTGGCGTTCTGCCAGCCAGCGGATACTCTGCTTGATCTGCTGATTGTCGCGTCCGGTCAGGAAGCGGTGGTGTTCGTTCCCCCATGCTTTCAGGTCCAGCATCGCGCCATCCAGTACCGGCAGCAGCTTTTGCCAGCCGGTTTCGCTTAACAAACCGTTGCTGTCGACCAGGCAGGTCAGATGATTCAGGGCGGGATCGGCTTTGATCGCGGCGAACAGCGTCACTAAAAACGGCAATTGCGTTGTGGCTTCACCGCCGCTTACGGTGATCCCCTCGATAAACGGTGCGGATTTGCGGACCTGGGTGAGGATCTCCTCCACGCTCAGGCGGTGCGCCATGGGCGTCGCCTGTTGCTGGCACAGGTGCAGGCAGGTGTCGCACTGCTGGCAGTCGCTCTCCTGCCACCAGACGCGCCCGGCCTGAATGGTCAGCGCGTCGTGCGGGCAGTGGGGCACGCAGTCCCCGCAGTCGTTGCAGCGGCCGATCGTCCACGGGTTGTGGCAGGTTTTACAGCGCAGGTTGCAGCCCTGCAGAAACAGGGCCAGGCGGCTGCCCGGCCCGTCCACGCAGGAAAAAGGAATGACCTGACTAACTAAAGCGCATCTGCTGTTCATGGCTAATCACGCGCGGCTGACGTTCCAGAATGCGGGTATTGCGTGCGGCTTCTTCCCCCAGCCACGTGGTGTTCGTTCTCGACCCTGCTTCCCGGTATTTCTCCAGATCCGATAGCCGCACCATATACCCGGTGACGCGCACCAGATCGTTACCCGCTACGTTGGCGGTAAACTCGCGCATACCCGCCCTGAACGCGCCCAGGCACAGCTGGACCACCGCCTGCGGGTTGCGTTTTACCGTTTCATCCAGCGTCAGGATATCGCTTATCCCGGAAGAGTAGTGCTTGTGATGGGGAGCCACCGCCAGCAGGTGGCTGATGGGATCCGGCTCGTCACCGTAGGGCAGGCGCGCGCCCGGCGTGGTGCCCGAATCGGAGCTGATCCCCGACTGCGCATGAAGCATCGCGCGCTGCTTCCAGCCGTATTTCACCGGCGTGTTTTCGACAAACGCTGCAAGCTGTTCGCTGATGCGATAGCCCAGCGCGTTGGCCTGTTCATCCTTTCCGTAACGTCCCGCGATGCCTGCTTTCTCACAGAGCACGTTTACCGCTTCTGCCAGACCGTACATGCCAAACATCGGTACAAACCGATCGGCATCAATCAGCCCCTCTTTCACCAGGAAGCTATTCTCAAAGAAGCCGGATTGTTGATACAGGAAATCGCAGCGGGCATTAATGATGGCCATTTGCTGCTGGCAGTAGTGCGGAAGGGCGCGCCTGAAGAAGTCTTCACTTGACGTGCTGTGTTCGGCGATGGCCTTGAGGTTGAGACGCACCAGGGTGCTGCCACCGCCAGCCAGAGGCAGGGAGTTGTAACAGCTCACCACGCCATAACGGCCTTTTGTGAAAATTTTATCATTCACCGGGCCATTAGAAATATGCGGTTTGCTGCATTCACATATGTTTTTCGCCACCTCAAGCAGTAAATCATCCGGGGTGATCTCTGGATCATAAATAAAGGTCAGGTTCGGCGCGACCTGCTTCAGCTCTGCATCGGCACGCAGAATGGCACGGGTGATGGGCGTATCTTCCGGCCCGATATTGGCATGCATAAAGGCATCCGGCAGCGTACGGTCAAGATAGCGCCAGAAACGTTTTATTCGGCTATTGATTTCTTCTTGTGTTAGAATTCTAACATACGGTTGCAGCAGCGCATCAAGCTGGCCGAGATAGACCGGCATCGATGTGACGGACGGAACATGATGGTAGAGGATGGTTAACAGCGAGAGGGCATCGTCGAGATCTTTTGCCCCTTCCAGCTCCAGCCATTCTGAACCGTTAGCCAGAAATTTTGCGTAATCCGGCAGAACGTAACGGGGTTTGTAAGGCGCATGGCCTTCGAACATGTCACAGATAAACCCCTCGACCAGCGCGGCGCGCGCAGCTTCAGGAAGTGCCGGATACGGCAGGTTGTTTTCCGCTTCCAGCGCCAGAAAATGACGTTTTTGTTCCGGGGTTAACACCGGGCTTGTCACAATCTGCTGGCAACGTTGCTGCAGGGCGTCGGGGCTGGAGTGGGGCATATTCGCTTCCTTGAATGTTCTGCGGATGATGAACGGATTGTAGAAAGCCTGCCTGTTGGCGCTTTTGATCCCACAGGGGGTATTGCTGCTTTAGTCGGCAATCTGCGCACTAAAGTTTGAAGAAGATCTCATTACAGTAATGCAAATTTGTACGCAGTTTTCATTAACTGTGATGAATGTCGAAGTGTGGATGCGGGTGGATGTTAGAATACTCACAGACCCGCAAGGTAAAATTTATACGGCACTGCCGTTGGAGATTGTTATGACCGATTTAACTGCAAGCAGCCTGCGCGCGTTGAAACTGATGGACCTGACTACCCTGAACGATGACGACACCAATGAGAAGGTCATCGCCCTGTGCCATCAGGCGAAAACGCCAGTGGGTAATACCGCAGCCGTTTGTATCTACCCGCGCTTTATCCCGATTGCCCGTAAGACGCTGAAAGAGCAGGGCACCCCGGACGTGCGCATTGCAACCGTGACTAACTTCCCGCACGGCAACGACGATATCGAGATTGCGCTGGCAGAAACCCGCGCGGCGATTGCCTACGGTGCAGACGAAGTTGACGTGGTGTTCCCTTACCGCGCGCTGATCGCCGGTAACGAGCAGGTCGGTTTTGACCTGGTGAAGGCCTGTAAAGACGCGTGTGCGGCGGCAAACGTGCTGCTTAAAGTGATCATCGAAACCGGCGAGCTGAAAGAAGAGGCGCTGATTCGTAAAGCGTCTGAAATCTCCATCAAAGCCGGTGCGGATTTCATTAAAACCTCTACCGGTAAAGTGCCGGTAAATGCGACCCCGGAAAGCGCGCGCATCATGATGGAAGTGATCCGCGACATGGGCGTGTCCAAAACCGTAGGCTTCAAACCTGCGGGCGGCGTGCGTACCGCCGAAGACGCGCAGCAGTTCCTGGCGATTGCCGACGAACTGTTCGGCGCCGACTGGGCCGATTCCCGTCACTACCGCTTCGGTGCGTCCAGCCTGCTGGCCAGCCTGCTGAAGGCGCTGGGTCACGGCGACGGTAAGAGCGCAAGCAGCTACTAAGTTTGAATTGCCGGGTGGCGCTACGCTTACCCGGCCTACCCGGATCGTGGTCGGGTAAACCGTACCCGCCACCATTCACCCGATTCCTCATGGGGGTTACCGTGTTTCTCGCACAAGAAATTATTCGTAAAAAACGTGATGGTCATGCATTAAGCGACGAAGAGATCCGCTTCTTCATCAACGGCATTCGTGATAACACCGTCTCAGAAGGGCAGATTGCGGCTCTGGCGATGACCATTTTCTTCCACGATATGTCGATGCCTGAGCGCGTGTCGCTGACCATGGCGATGCGAGATTCAGGAACCGTTCTGGACTGGAAAAGCCTCAACCTTAACGGCCCGATTGTGGATAAACACTCCACCGGCGGCGTGGGTGACGTGACCTCCCTGATGCTCGGCCCAATGGTGGCAGCCTGTGGCGGTTACATCCCGATGATCTCCGGACGCGGTCTGGGCCACACCGGCGGTACGCTCGACAAACTGGAAGCCATTCCGGGCTTCGATATCTTCCCGGATGACAACCGCTTCCGCGACATTATTAAAGACGTTGGTGTGGCGATTATCGGCCAGACCAGCTCTCTTGCTCCGGCAGACAAGCGTTTCTACGCGACCCGCGACATCACCGCGACCGTTGACTCTATCCCGCTGATCACCGCCTCTATCCTGGCGAAGAAGCTGGCAGAAGGGCTGGACGCGCTGGTGATGGACGTGAAGGTAGGCAGCGGCGCGTTTATGCCAACCTATGAACTCTCTGAGGCGCTGGCCGAAGCGATCGTTGGCGTCTCCAACGGCGCAGGCGTGCGCACTACCGCACTGCTCACCGATATGAACCAGGTGCTGGCTTCCAGCGCCGGTAACGCCGTCGAAGTGCGTGAAGCCGTCCAGTTCCTGACGGGGGAATACCGTAACCCGCGCCTGTTCGACGTCACCATGGCGCTGTGCGTTGAGATGTTAATCTCCGGCAAGCTCGCCAAAGACGACGCCGACGCCCGCGCGAAGCTGCAGGCGGTGCTGGACAACGGCAAAGCGGCGGAGATCTTCGGCCGCATGGTCGCGGCGCAAAAAGGCCCGACCGATTTCGTCGAAAATTACGCGAAGTACCTGCCAACCGCGACGCTCAGCAAAGCGGTGTATGCCGATAGCGAAGGGTTTGTCTCCGCCATGGACACCCGTGCCCTCGGCATGGCGGTGGTCTCAATGGGCGGCGGCCGTCGTCAGGCCTCAGACACCATTGATTACAGCGTCGGCTTTACCGATATGGCCCGTCTGGGCGACAGCGTTGACGGCCAACGTCCGCTGGCGGTGATCCACGCCAAAGACGAAGCCAGCTGGCAGGAAGCGGCGAAAGCGGTGAAAGCGGCCATCACGCTTGACGATAAAGCACCGGAAACCACACCGACTGTCTATCGCCGTATCACCGAATAGCGGTATACTGATCTGATCGATAATTTTTGAAGCACTACGTACGGAGAACAATTATGAAACGTGCATTTATTATGGTGCTGGACTCATTCGGCATCGGCGCAACCGAAGATGCAGAACGTTTTGGTGACGTGGGTTCCGATACCATGGGTCACATCGCGGAAGCCTGTGCGAAAGGCGAAGCGGACAACGGTCGTAAAGGCCCTCTGACTCTACCCAACCTGACCCGCCTTGGGCTGGTGAAAGCGCATGAAGGCTCTACCGGTAAAATCGCAGCCGGTATGGACGGCAACGCGGAAGTCGTGGGCGCCTATGCCTGGGCGCACGAGCTCTCCTCCGGTAAAGACACCCCGTCTGGCCACTGGGAAATCGCAGGTGTGCCGGTGCTGTTCGACTGGGGTTATTTCTCCGATCACGAGAACAGCTTCCCGCAGGAGCTGCTCGATAAGCTGGTGAAGCGTGCCAACCTGCCGGGTTACCTCGGCAACTGCCACTCTTCCGGTACCGTGATTCTGGACCAGCTCGGCGAAGAGCACATGAAAACCGGCAAGCCGATTTTCTACACTTCTGCTGACTCCGTGTTCCAGATTGCCTGCCACGAAGAGACGTTTGGCCTGGATAAACTCTACGAGCTGTGTGAAATCGCCCGCGAAGAGCTGACCGAAGGCGGCTACAACATTGGCCGCGTGATCGCGCGTCCGTTTATTGGTGACAAAGCGGGTAACTTCCAGCGTACCGGTAACCGTCACGATCTGGCCGTTGAGCCGCCGGCGCCAACCGTGCTGCAGAAGCTGGTCGATGAGAAAGACGGTCACGTGGTGTCCGTGGGTAAAATCGCGGATATCTACGCTAACTGCGGTATTACCAAAAAGGTCAAAGCGACCGGTCTCGATGCGCTGTTCGATGCCACCATCAAAGAGATGAAAGAAGCGGGCGACAAGACCATTGTCTTCACCAACTTCGTGGACTTCGACTCCTCCTGGGGTCACCGTCGTGACGTCGCGGGTTATGCTGCGGGTCTTGAGCTGTTCGACCGCCGTCTGCCGGAGCTGATGGAGCTGGTGGGTGAAGATGACATTCTGATCCTGACCGCGGACCACGGCTGTGACCCAACCTGGACCGGTACCGACCACACCCGCGAGCACATTCCGGTGCTGGTGTACGGCCCGAAAGTGAAGCCGGGCTCGCTGGGTCACCGTGAAACCTTCGCGGACATCGGCCAGACCCTGGCGAAATATTTTGGTACGTCTGACATGGAATATGGCAAGGCCATGTTCTGATGTCATTGCCCGGTGGCGCTTCGCTTACCGGGCCTACGGTTTTGTAGGCCGGGTAAGGCATAGCCGCCACCCGGCAAAAACAACAATGTAAAAGGAACTGAAGATGGCAACTCCTCACATTAATGCAGAAATGGGTGATTTCGCTGACGTTGTGTTGATGCCGGGCGACCCGCTGCGCGCGAAGCACATTGCAGAAACCTTCCTCGAAGACGTGCGTGAAGTGAATAACGTACGCGGCATGCTGGGCTTCACCGGTACCTATAAAGGCCGCAAAATCTCCGTCATGGGTCACGGTATGGGTATCCCATCCTGCTCTATCTACACCAAAGAGCTGATCACCGACTTCGGCGTGAAGAAAATCATCCGCGTGGGCTCCTGTGGCGCGGTGCGTATGGACGTTAAGCTGCGCGACGTGGTTATCGGCATGGGTGCCTGCACCGATTCCAAAGTAAACCGCATGCGTTTCAAAGACCATGACTTCGCGGCAATCGCTGACTTCGGCATGGTGCGTGACGCGGTTGACGCGGCAAAAGCGCTGGGCGTTGACGCGCGCGTGGGTAACCTCTTCTCTGCCGATCTGTTCTATGCACCAGACGGCGGCGAGATGTTCGACGTGATGGAAAAATACGGCATTCTGGGCGTGGAAATGGAAGCGGCGGGCATCTACGGCGTTGCGGCTGAGTTTGGTGCGAAAGCGCTGACCATCTGCACCGTGTCCGACCATATCCGTACTCATGAGCAGACCACTGCCGCTGAGCGTCAGACCACCTTCAACGACATGATCAAAATCGCGCTGGAATCCGTTCTGCTGGGCGATAAAGCGTAATGTTGTCTGCCGGGCGGCATTCGCTGCCCGGCATTTTCACTTCTTACAGATACACGACGCTGATCGTCGCCTGACCATCAAACTCGGTGTCTTCCGTCAGAGACAGCTTCTTCAGGTTTTCCACTGCCAGCGAGACGTTCAACGGGAAAGAGACGCTGGTCACCGCCATCGGGTCGGTTTTACCGGCAGATGCCACGCTCATCAGACCCAGGTCTTTGTTCGCAATGGTGCCACCATTGGCTTTCTGCCAGCGGCCCATGCCTGTACCGGCAGACAGCGCAGTACGGATTGGCTCAACCGTTGCGCCGTTCGCCGTGACGTCACCGGTGCTGGTATACACTGAGTATGCGCCGATGTTCTTACCGTCATGCGTTTTACCCAGACCAAAGGTCGAGATGCTGCCGCGCAGCTCGCCACCGTTAGACGTCGCGTTCATCACCTTCAGATTGGAACTGCTGCCGGTGCTGGCGTTGGTGTCCACGCGGTTATCCGCGATGCTCCAGCCCACTTTAGTCGGCGTTGGGCAGTTGATCGTGAGCGTCAGACCCTTTTCACCCAGCTGGGTTGCCTGGGTTTGAGAGAGATCGCCGACCTGGACGGTACCGAAATCGATCACGCCATTGTTGCTGAGTTCAGGCGTACAGGAATTGCCGGTCAGCGACGCTTTGACTTTCAGTACCGCTGTGTCACCCGCATGGGCACAGGTCGCTGCCAGTGCCAGTGCGGCGGCAAGGAGACTCTTTTTCATGGTTAATCCTTAACATAGATGTAATGAATATTAAATTGAATGGACGGATCCATAATTTAAAAGGTTTATTTTTCTTCTTACTCTTCACCCAAAAAATGAATATGGAGGTGAATTCTTTTACTCGCTTGTTAATAATTCCCAGGCGAGGGTGCTTTCCAGGTCGGTATTATCGGAAATTCTGCGCAGCTGGTTATTATTAATGATGGGTATAAGTTTTATGGTTACGCTCATTTGCTTGCCCTGAACCGGTGTCGCGTTTTGGCGAGCAATGATGCCGTCGTTGTTTTTCAGGAAAACATGTTCTTTGGGGCTGTCTGAAGAGGTAAATTTTACCCGGTCGGTGGTTTTGACGAGATCGTAGTGGCGTCCGTCTACCGTCATGTTGTTCGCGACCAGCGCCAGCCGTCCCTCCTGCCCAAACAGCACGCCGCCGTTGGCGCCAGACGCGGACTGCATGAACAGGGCCATGACCTGAGGCTGAGGGCAAAACACGTTGATCATCACCTCTTTTGCGGGCATGCGATTCCAGTTTTTCAGAGAGGCAGCAATATCGTCCTGTTTGAATCGGCCAAACGAGACGGTCGGCTGAGAAAGGGTCATCTGGCACTCCTCGCTGAATACCTGAGAGGCGAAAAATAATGTCAGACCGCTCAGCATCACGTTAACTATTTTCACTGGCATGTTCCTTCTGCTTTTTCGTAATAGGCGTCTTTATCTTTCTCTTCATTCAGCGTGTAGTGGATCTGGCATAAACGCGTCATATTGTCGTCCACGACATATAGCTCCGGCGTCGTCGAAGCATCGGAAATAAACACGCTGCCGTTATCCATCACGCTGACAATATAGTTGCTGTCTTTGTCCACGATACTTAGCCCTTTTTCGAGCCAGCCGCCATTGACATGTTTTACCTTCAGCATCACGCGACGGGTATTCAGCACCTGGAAATCGACCTGTGCAAATGAGCCGTAGGCCGCGGACACGGTCTGGATACCATTTGATAAATCCATCCCCTGTGGCAGCGAGCTGGTATTGATCACAATTTGTGATTTCTGCCACTCTCTGAGCCCGGGAACGACGGCTTGCCCCCAGTAATCTGTCCAGACGGTGCCATCGGGTGTGGTGATTTCTATCCCGCTTTCCGGCTCACTTAGCCTTGCAATGCCAAAGGTCTCTTTCACCGGGAAGGGGGCAAAGGTGAGGCCATGGCGGTGCATGACAATGCCACCCCCTAACGATGCGCTGTAGTTATGCTGGTTTCCGTCATTCAGACCGGCAGACAGCCCAAGTTGGGTATAGTGCAGGTTGGTCGTGATATTGCCGTTAAAGGACTGACTTTTGTCCTGATTATCGCGATCGGCAGAAATGTTGTAGTTGAGGTTTCGGCCGATAGAACCGCTGTCCTGGACGCCATAGTTTTGCTTTTCACCCTGAGTGCGCATGTAGGTACTGACGCGATCGTCGCCCAGAGGGACGATCAGGCTGACATAGAAGAGATCGTCATTGTTGCTGGTGCTGTTTTCTGTTTCGCTATTGCTCATGGCGTGTTGCCAGTTTACGGACAGCGAGGTACGCCCCAGGCTTTTGCTCCACGAGGCCATCAGATAGCGTGAGTCACCGCTGCTCTCATCGCCAGAGTTCGCGCTGTATTGTAAAGAGAGGGAGCCGATGTATTCGTTGTTCCAGCTGAGGCTGGTATTCCATGCGTTTTCATAGCTTTGCGATTCTTCGTCCATGGCTTCGGTGAGCTCACGAAAGTCGCTGTTATACTGAGATGCACTGACCCCGAGCGTCAGCTGCGCGGGGAGTAAAATATTGCTGCTGAGCTCAAACTTGCTGCCCCGCTGCGTATCATAAAAGCGGGACTGACTCAGCAACACGCTGGGTGAAATGAGCCAGTTTTCATTGACGGACCAGTCGAGCTTTGCACCGGTAGACTGGTATTTCTCGGCCAGCACGCTTGCCGCAACGGCAGTCAGGCGTGTGGTCAGGCTCGTACCGTCAGACACGGTGAACACCCAGGGGGAATTCTTTTCATCGCCACTGTCGCGAACCTGACCAAGTGCCAGATTTAACCCCTCGGCACGGTTGCTCCCGATGACGTTGAGGGCTGATGAGGGCACGGTGAAATGGGTTGTTGAGCCATCGGTTTCGATGACACTGACATCCAGGTCGACATTGCTGCGCAAAACCGGTACGTCCGGCAGCGTGAAGGGACCGGCATTGATCAGCGAAGAATAGATAACCTGACCGGACTGACGAACTTCAACGCGAGCCTGGTTTGTACGGGCAATACCGGAGACTTCCGTGACCTGAATATTGGGCTGAAGACCGGTTTCAGGCATGAGCTGGACCCCGGTAATTTGCGCGCCGCTAAACAGGGCGGAGTTGATATTGATTTGACCAACCTGCGCACGCATTTTTTTCTCTTCAAAAACGTGCTCAGCGTAGGTGTAAAGATTTTCGGCGCTGCGGGTGCCGTTATCGTCCGTCAGGATGTAGTTACTGCGCAGCGTCCAGTTTGCAATGTTAATGCCGGTGCCGATATTTCCCTGTGAAAACGTGCTGTTGCCACCGCTGCCATATTCGTTGTAGTTGGTGAAAGCGTTGTAGTTAATGAGGCCCGCAACGCCGCCGTGAGAGTAAAACCTGGCGGCATAGAACCCGTTATCCATGGCTTCTGCCGGAACGAATATCTCCAGTGACTCGGTGTTGGGCATGAGCTTAATCGTGGCTGAAGGGTAGTCTTTGAGCAGGTCATGACACGTCTCTTTTTCGCTGATATTTAGCGGTAAAAGCCCCACGGCGCTGATGAAATCATCATCAACGCAGAGCTGCCCTTCGTCCCCAATCTTGACGGCGAGGCTGCCCTTTTCAATGCCGTTTATTTTTACCTGCACGGCATGCTTGCCAGGCAGATAGCGTTGAGCTTCAGAGAAATAGTGGGCGAGGTTGGTACTGATGCCACGTGTCGCCAGAATATCCGTATTAAAGTCCACATCGGACGCATGCAGCGCGGAAGACGGCAGTAATGCTGCCACTACTGCCGCTCGGCGCATCCTGTTGCGCAATGATAGCTCAGTCACCAAAGCATCCCTGTCGTTTTAGCGTTTAAGGGGGGCTGTGTAGTTATCCACTTCAATCCCGTAGCGGCTCGCGGGGCTGAACTCTACTGCGTTATCGGCGCTACCCATCGGCTTGTCCATCTGCACTTTCATGGTTTCACCCGGCAGGATAAAGGTCTTGTTGACCAGCCCGGTTGCTCGCGATGGAAGTAGGGTAATGGCGGTTGAGAAGCGCACGACGTAAGGGGAGGTATTGCGCACCACAACCTCTTTTCCTTCCAGCGACCAGGTCAGTAACTTCCACGCGTCGGTGACGACAGGCAGACTTTTCGGATGGATCAGTACCGGCAGATCCTGGCGAAGGTTAATCCCCACCTTCACGTTTTTATCTTTGCTCTTCGGCGGAATGCCTTCGAAGATCACGCGCTTATAGTGTTCGACCGTGAGAGGTTTATCGGTTTCAAGAATAAAACGCACCTGCTGTTCCTGGCCAGGCTCCAGACGAACAACGGGCTGGGTGACGTTGAGCTTTACGCCATTTTCCCCTTCGATATCGTTGATAGAGGTGTAGAGCAGAGTCGGTATGGTGTCGGTATTTTTGACGCTCATTACGCCGCCGTGGTTGGCTTCATCAATCATCAGCAGCGTGGTTTCAGGTACCATGCCTGCGGCGAACAGCGTGGTGGGAAGCGCGAATAAAAGGACGGAAAACAGGGATGACGTTTTCATTATTCTGGTCATGATTTTTTCG
Organism: Enterobacter cloacae complex sp. Mu1197; assembly: GCF_040059225.1. Classification (NCBI taxonomy): domain Bacteria; kingdom Pseudomonadati; phylum Pseudomonadota; class Gammaproteobacteria; order Enterobacterales; family Enterobacteriaceae; genus Enterobacter; species Enterobacter cloacae complex sp. Mu1197. Next base: position 665,434 of record NZ_CP157375.1, read on the forward strand.
TGGTTAACGGTATTAAAAAACTCCCCATCGAAATGGAGAGTTTTGCGGCAACAGGCTGAATTACAGATAAACCAGCGTAATAGTGGATTGTCCGTCGAGATCGGTTTTGTCGGTCAGGGTTAGATCTTTGCTTGGCGCGATAGCCAGCGCGATTTTCAGTGGGAAAGCCGCAGTGGTGAAGGCCATTGGCGCACGCTCACCCGTTTTGGCGACGGTCATCACGTCGGTACCGTCGTTCATGATGATGCCGCTGCTCCACATGTTGATCCAGCTTCTGCTGCTGATAGTGCCACCGGTGTACATAGACGCGGCAATAGGCTGAGCCGTTGCGCCGTCTGCGGTGACGGAAGTTAGATAGGTCGCAACGGAATAGGCACCGATGTTTTCCCCTGCGCTGGTTTTACCCACGCCGTTCAGCTGGTAGTTACCGGATGCCTGAGCGCCGTTCGCCGTGCCGTTATCCACGTGGAACTCGCTTGATGTTTTATTCTTACCGGCGTTTGAATCTGCGCGGTCATCTTTGATCGTCCAGCCTACGCGGGTAGCGGACTGGCATTTGATGGTGAAAGTCACATCTTTATGACCGGCCTGGTAAGCCACGCCGGAGGAAAGCGAATCCAGACCCACTTCGCCGAAATCTGCCAGACCGCCGTTGCTGATTTCAGGCACGCAACCTGCACTGGTCAGCGTTCCCTGAACTTTCAGCATTGCAGTCGGTTCAGCATAGACCGCAGTCGCTGCCATTGATAAAACGGTAGCGAGAAGGAGCTTTTTCATTGTTATTCCTTAACCATAGAAAGAGTTAATAACTCAGATATTTTTAATTAAAAAATGACTTGCAAATCGATACGTATCGGCATGACAAGCAGCGCCGATTTTAGTAATGATTTAAGTAATTCAATAATTAGTTTTACTTACACGTGCTTTGAGATTTAATAAGGCTAATTTAAACATTTATGAATGTATTTATTTAAATGAGAACGGCGGAATACTCCGCCGTGATATTGACTTATATTCAAGAGTTACAGGTAAACCAGCGTGATGGTGGTTTCACCGCTCAGTTGTGCTTCATCCGTGGTAGACAGGCGGTTAGTGTTAACAATCGCCAGAGACACTTTGAACGGATATACCACGTTGGTGATGGCCAGTGGTGCAATGTAACCTGGTTTGGTCGCGGTCATAATTTCCGCGTTGCCATTAGCAATAACGCCAGTGGCGAGGTTGCGCCACATGTATTCGCCTTTGCTGTTCACGTAGGCTGGTGCCCAGATAGCCTGGGCAGGCATACCGTTAGCGGTAATTTCATTGACGCGGGTGCTGATCGCATACGCACCAATTTTGTCGCCAGCGGCAGTGGTCCCTACGCCATAGGTGGTGCCTGAACCATACACGTCTCCGCCATTGTCTTTAGCATCACGAATATAAAATTCGCTGGAGCTCAGATCGTTTGCCGCATTGGAGTCTTCTTTGTTATCGGCAATACTCCAGGCCACTTTGGTTGCAGACGGGCAGTTGATGGTCAGAGACATATCTTTATGACCCATCTGGTTGGTCTGGGTTGGAGAGAGCTGATCCAGTTTGATAGTTCCGAAGTCAATAGAACCGCCGTTGCTTAATTCAGGGGTGCAAGAAGCATTGTTCATTTTGCCCTGAACCTTCATCACGATGCTGCCGTCTGCCAGCGCTGCCGTGGACGTCATTGCAATCAGTGTTGCAAGAAGAACTTTTTTCATTGTTATTCCTTAACCAATAATTGAATAATTGTATTAATTATCATGAAGTCATTAACTTGCAGTGTTGCAAGCGCGAAGATTCTATTAATGGTTAATGTTAATTCTATAATGATTAATTCTAATTTTTGTTTTGAGAAATATTAATGCGGGTAAATACATTTGTGTATGTATTTACATTTTTGAGGGGCGAGTAATAAAAAAGCGGTGCATTTATTCACCGCTTTTTATTCGGGTTATTTTATAGCCTGGGCGATCCAGGCCGATAATTCCCGCAATTCTCTTTCTTGTTGCGGAAAATCGCCGATCAGCGCATCACACTCCTGCTGCAACATATCCGCCCGATACAAACAGCCCTGCAGACGCGCGGCGAGCGCCTCTAACGGTGCCGGATTGAGACTATCCGTAAAGACCTGCGTGCGGGTAATGTGGCCCTTCTCAACGTCAAAGTGCAATTCCACGCCGCCCCAGGTAAAACGTTCGTCCAGCAGATGGGAAAAGGCAGGGGCCTGACCGAAGTTCCACTCCCAGCTGCTCTGGCGGGCGAAGGTGTTGGCGAAGTTGGGCAGGTCCGGCGTTTTGTCCGGGGAGATCACTTCGGCTTCTACCTGTTCACCGTAATGTTCAAAGAAAGCGTCACGGATCGCATCGCAAATCTGCTCGTGAGTAATCCCGGGCAGCAGTTCCACCAGATTCGCCACGCGCCCGCGTACGGACGTAATGCCCTTAGCCTGTAGCTTTTTCTTGTCAGGATTCAGGTAGTTCGCCAGACGGCTCAGATCGGCATTCAGCAGCAGGGTGCCGTGGTGGAAGCCGCGATCCATCGTTTCACGATAGGCAGAGCCGGAGACCTTGCGGTCACCGTCGGGCGTTTTGACCACCAGATCGTTGCGTCCCGAGGCTTCAGCCGTCACGCCGAGCGCATTGAGCGCATTGAGCGCGTTGAGGACGATGGATGTTGAGATGGTTTTGTCGTATTCCGGTTTTCCCGCCATAAAGGTAAAGCAGGTATTGCCCAGATCGTGGAACACCGCACCGCCGCCGCTGCTCCGGCGCGCCAGGCGGACGTTGTCTTCTTCCATGCGCCGGGTGTTGCACTCTTTCCACGGATTTTGCGCACGACCAATGACCACCGTATCGGCGTTACGCCAGAGAAAGAGGACGCGCTGGGTGGCAGGCATCTGGCGGAAGATGCACTCTTCCACCGCGAGATTAAACCAGGGATCGTAAGAGTCAGAGATAAGCAGGCGTAACGTCGTCATGGCAAAGTTCCTTTTCTGAATCGTTCGCCTACTTTATCACTATTCTTTCTTCTCGCTCTCTTCGTCTTCGGGGACCGACCGGCTGGCGGTCAGCAGGAACGGGGATTGCTGCCAGCGCGTGCGTTTGCCGCGAAGCAGGGTGCGCGCCAGCACAACGCCAATGGCGAGCGAAAGCAGCAGCATCAGGCGCAGAATGTTGGTGGTATTATCGACCTGCTTGGCTTCAGTCGGAAGAGTATGGGTGTCGAGCGTCAGGCGCAGATACCCCAGAGGGCCATTCTTGCCCTGAATAGGTTCAACAAGCTGTTGGTTGAAGTAGCCGCCGGCTTTTTTGCCGTCCAGCGCCAGCCTGTCGCGCACGTCGACATGTTCGCCCGCGCGGGCAATCAGGTTGCCTTGCTCATCATAGACGCCTGCATCAAGAATGCGGCTGTTCTCCGTCAGCAGGCGTAAAACCTGACCTATTCGCTTATCGTCCGGCGTTTCGGTTCGCATGGACGGCGCGACGTTGAGCGTCACCTGGCGTGCCAGCGTGCGGGCCAGCTCTTCAAACTGCGGGTTGCGTTGCCGTTGATGATTCTGGCTAAACCACGATGCCCCTTGCATCAGCACCACTAAGAGTGCGAGACAGGAAAGGACAATCACGGCGCGATGGAGCCGGAATTTCAGTTTTGCGCGAGCCATATTCCACCTGCTGAAAATTTACGGCTTAATGTTGCCAGAAGTGATGGTTACAGGGTAGCCTCATGCGTTATTTTCCCTCTGCAACCTTCCGGCGCGAACGAAATTACAGGAGCTTTAATGCCGAACATTACCTGGTGTGACCTGCCAACGGATGTCTCTTTATGGCCAGGATTGCCGCTCTCTTTAAGTGGCGATGAGGTGATGCCTCTGGATTACCACGCCGGTCGTAGCGGCTGGCTGCTGTACGGACGCGGTCTGGATAAGCAACGCCTGACCCAGTATCAAACCAAACTGGGGGCCGCGATGGTCATCGTCGCCGCCTGGTGCGTGGAAGACTATCAGGTCATTCGCCTGGCGGGCTCTCTGACGCAGCGCGCCACGCGCCTGGCGCATGACGCCGGGCTGGACGTTGCGCCACTGGGTAAAATTCCGCACCTGAAAACGCCGGGCCTGCTGGTCATGGACATGGACTCTACCGCCATTCAGATCGAGTGTATTGACGAAATTGCGAAGCTGGCGGGCAGCGGTGAGCTGGTGGCGGAAGTCACCGAGCGTGCGATGCGCGGCGAGCTGGATTTCACCGCCAGCCTGAGACAGCGCGTGGCGACCCTGAAAGGGGCCGATGCCAACATTCTGCGCCAGGTGCGCGATGTGCTGCCGCTGATGCCCGGGCTGACGCAGCTGGTGCTGAAGCTGCAGTCCCTTGGCTGGAAGGTGGCGATCGCCTCCGGTGGCTTCACCTTCTTCGCGGATTATCTGCGGGAAAAACTGCATCTGACCACCGTGGTGGCCAATGAGCTGGAGATCATGGACGGCAAGCTGACCGGCCAGGTGATCGGCGATATTGTGGATGCCCAGTACAAAGCCAATACGCTGACGCGTCTGGCGGAAAAATATGAAATTCCGGTTGTCCAGACCGTCGCCATCGGGGACGGCGCGAACGACCTGCCGATGATCAAAGCGGCCGGCCTGGGCATTGCCTACCATGCCAAGCCAAAAGTGAATGAAAAGACGGAAGTGACTATCCGTCACGCTGACCTAATGGGGGTGTTCTGCATTCTCTCCGGCAGCCTTAATCAGAAATAACGGTCTGCTTTGTAGGCCGGGTAAGCGTAAGCGCCACCCGGCTCGCAGGCCGCAGAGAAATAACGAGGTAAACCGTGGCGAAAGCTCCAAAACGCGCATTTGTCTGTAATGAATGTGGTGCGGATTATCCGCGCTGGCAGGGGCAATGCAGCGCCTGTCATGCCTGGAACACCATCACCGAAGTGCGTGGTGTGGCGGCTTCGCCGAGCGTGGCGCGCAATGAACGCCTGAGCGGCTACGCGGGCAATGCGGGCGTAGCGAAAGTCCAGAAGCTCTCGGACATCAGCCTCGAAGAGCTGCCGCGCTTCTCCACCGGGTTTAAAGAGTTCGATCGCGTGCTCGGCGGCGGCGTGGTGCCGGGCAGCGCGATTCTTATCGGCGGTAACCCGGGCGCGGGTAAATCGACCCTGCTGCTGCAAACGCTCTGCAAGCTTGCCGAACAGATGAAAACCCTGTACGTCACAGGGGAAGAGTCCCTGCAGCAGGTGGCGATGCGCGCGCACCGTCTGGGCCTGCCGACCGGCAACCTGAACATGCTGTCCGAAACCAGCATTGAGCAGATCTGCATGATCGCCGAAGAAGAGCAGCCGAAGCTGATGGTGATCGACTCCATCCAGGTGATGCACATGGCGGACATCCAGTCCTCGCCGGGCAGCGTCGCGCAGGTCCGTGAAACCGCGGCCTACCTGACGCGCTTTGCTAAAACACGCGGCGTGGCGATTGTGATGGTGGGCCATGTGACCAAAGACGGCTCGCTGGCGGGGCCGAAAGTGCTCGAACACTGTATCGACTGCTCCGTGATGCTCGACGGCGACGCGGATTCCCGCTTCCGCACCCTGCGCAGTCATAAAAACCGCTTTGGTGCGGTGAACGAGTTAGGCGTGTTTGCCATGACCGAGCAGGGGCTGCGTGAAGTCAGCAACCCGTCGGCCATCTTCCTGAGCCGGGGAGATGAAATCACCTCCGGCAGCTCGGTGATGGTGCTGTGGGAAGGGACGCGCCCGCTGCTCGTCGAAATTCAGGCGCTGGTCGATCACTCGATGATGGGCAACCCGCGGCGCGTAGCGGTTGGTCTGGAACAGAACCGTCTGGCGATCCTGCTGGCGGTGCTGCACCGTCACGGCGGGCTGCAGATGGCGGATCAGGACGTCTTCGTGAACGTGGTCGGCGGCGTCAAAGTCACCGAGACCAGCGCAGACCTGGCGCTGCTGCTGGCGATGGTCTCCAGCCTGCGCGACAGACCGCTGCCGCAGGATCTGGTCGTCTTCGGCGAAGTGGGCCTTGCCGGGGAAATCCGTCCGGTGCCGAGCGGGCAGGAGCGAATCTCCGAGGCGGCAAAACACGGTTTCCGTCGCGCGATCGTTCCGGCTGCCAACGTGCCGAAAAAAATCCCGGAAGGGATGCAGGTTTTTGGCGTGAAGAAACTCGCAGATGCGTTAAATGTCTTTGACGACTTATAATTACGTATTCGATTTTGCAGGAGGCACCGTAATTTATGTCATCATTTGACTACATCAAGACCGCTATCCGCCAGAAGGGCTGCACGCTGCAGCAGGTGGCAGACGCCAGCGGCATGACCAAAGGCTACCTGAGCCAACTGCTGAACGCCAAAATCAAAAGCCCCAGCGCGCAGAAGCTGGAAGCGCTGCACCGCTTTCTGGGGCTGGAATTCCCGCGTATGCAAAAGAACATCGGCGTGGTGTTCGGCAAGTTTTACCCACTGCATACCGGGCATATCTATCTGATCCAGCGCGCCTGTAGCCAGGTGGACGAGCTGCACATCATCATGGGGTACGACGAAACCCGCGATCGCCAGCTGTTTGAAGACAGCGCCATGTCGCAGCAGCCGACCGTGCCGGACCGCCTGCGCTGGCTGCTCCAGACCTTCAAGTACCAGAAAAACATTCGCATTCATGCCTTCAACGAAGAGGGCATGGAGCCGTACCCGCACGGCTGGGACGTGTGGAGCAACGGCATCAAAGCGTTTATGGAAGAGAAGGGCATTGCGCCTAACTGGATCTACACCTCTGAAGAGTCCGACGCGCCGCAGTTCCGCGAGCATCTGGGCATTGAGACGGTGCTGATCGACCCGAAACGCACCTTCATGAACATCAGTGGGGCGCAGATCCGCGAAAACCCGTTCCGCTACTGGGATTACATCCCGACCGAGGTGAAGCCGTTCTTTGTGCGCACCGTCGCCATCCTGGGCGGCGAGTCGAGCGGTAAGTCAACGCTGGTCAACAAGCTGGCGAATATCTTCAATACCACCAGCGCGTGGGAGTACGGGCGCGACTATGTCTTTTCCCATCTGGGCGGTGATGAGATGGCGCTGCAGTATTCCGACTACGACAAAATCGCGCTCGGTCATGCCCAGTACATTGATTTCGCGGTGAAATACGCCAACAAGGTGGCGTTTATCGATACCGATTTTGTCACCACCCAGGCGTTCTGCAAAAAGTACGAAGGGCGTGAACATCCGTTCGTGCAGGCGCTGATTGACGAATACCGCTTTGACCTGGTGATCCTGCTGGAAAACAACACCCCGTGGGTGGCCGACGGCATGCGCAGCCTCGGCAGCTCCGTCGACAGGCGTGAATTCCAGACCATGCTGGTGGATATGCTCAACGAAAACAACGTTGAGTTTGTGCACGTGGAAGAGTCGGACTACGACTCCCGTTTCCTGCGCTGCGTCGAGCTGGTGAAGGAGATGATGGGGGAGCAGGGTTAAAGATATCCCCTCTCCCCTATGGGGGGAGGGTTAGGGTGAGGGGGAACAACCCACTCAATACTCAACCACCACTTTCCCACGCATATGCCCGTCCAGCACTTTACGGTGCGCCTCCGTAATGCTTTCCACGCTCAGCCCGTGCAGCGTTTCACTCAGTGAGCTTTCCACCACGCCGTTATCCACCAGCTTCGCCACCTCATTGAGGATCTCACCCTGACGCGCCATATCAGCGGTCTGGTACATGCTGCGGGTGTACATAAATTCCCAGTGCAGCGCGGCGGATTTCGACTTCAGCTTGTCCTGGTTCAGCGGGTGTTCATTCTCCACGATAGAACAGATATGCCCCTGAGGCGCAATCAGTTCGCTGACCGCCTCCCAGTGTCCGTCGGTATCGTTGAGGATGAAAATGTAATCCACAAAGTTCAGCCCGTGCTTCGCCAGTTCGCCTTTCAGATCGCGGTAGTTCACCACCACATCTGCACCGCGATCGCGGCACCACTGGGCGGAATCTTCACGGGACGCCGTTGCGATAACCTTTACCTTGCTGTTGTGCTTCGCAAACGGGATCGCCAGCGATCCCACGCCGCCCGCACCACCGATGATCAGCAGGGTTTTGTCCGTACCGGCATCCTGAATATTCAGCCGTTCAAACAGTCCCTCCCACGCGGTGAGCGCGGTCAACGGTAGCGCAGCGGCAGCCGCCCAGCCGAGGCTTGTCGGTTTGTGCCCGACAATGCGCGCGTCGATCAGCTGGTGTGTGGTGTTGCTGCCCGGGCGGGTGATGTCCCCTGCATACCACACCTCATCTCCCGGTTTGAATCCGGTGACGCCAGCGCCAGCGGCTTTGACGATCCCGCTGGCATCCCAGCCCAGCACGCGCGGCTCTTTCAGCCCGTTTTTGGCAATGCCCGCGTGGACTTTGGTATCGACCGGGTTAACGGAGACGGCTTTGACCTCCACCAGCAGATCGTGCTCGCCGGGCTGTGGCATCGGTGGGGTGATTTCAATGAAGGTGGACGGATTTTCCGGGTTCACGGCAATGGCTTTAACTGACATGGTGTGCTCCTCAATGGCATGCGTTTTGTTGAGGCTAGTCTATTAAGTGGCCAGCTGCATGATAAGATGGACAATCAAGAACTCAGCGTTCGTACAGGATGAACAATCATGTTTAAACAGCTGCAGGATATGGCGCTTTTCGCGCTGGTGGCGGAGATGGGCAGCTTTACCGCGGCAGCCCAGAAAGCCGAACTGCCGAAATCCAGCGTCAGCCAGCGAATTAGCCAGCTGGAGCAGCAGGTGGGTATCCGCCTGCTGAACCGCACCACGCGCAGGCTGAACCTGACGTTTGCGGGCGAGCACTATCTGGTGCATTGCCGCGAAATGCTGGCGGCCAGCGAGCGGGCGGAGTATGCCATTCAGCGCCTGCGCGAAAACCCGAGCGGGCGGCTGCGCATCACCTGCCCGGCAGGGATAGGAGCAACGCTGCTGGCGCATATGAATGCCGAGTTCCAGCTTCGCTATCCTGAGGTTTCGCTGGACGTGTCGATCTCTGATGATGTGGTGGATCTGGTCGAGTCCGGCTTTGATGTGGCGCTGCGTACCGGCAAGCCGCAGGACTCCTCCCTGATTGGCCGAATGATCGGGCATTGTCCGCGCTACATGCTGGCCTCGCCGGACTATCTGGCGCGTCGGGCGCCGCTAACGCATCCCCGTCAGCTGGTGGAGCACCGCAGCATTACGCACAGAGCCTGGTCGGAGTGGCTTCTGCGAAGCGAGAATGAGGATTACCGCTACCTGCCGGATAACGCGCACATGACCGATAATCTGGTATACGCCCGTGAGTGCGCGATGGCTGGGGCGGGGATCACGCTGCTTCCTGCATTTTTGCTGGAAGATAAGGTTGAAAAGGGCGCGCTGGTGCAGGTGCTGCCGGAGTGGAACGTTGAAGGCAACGACCTCTGGCTGGCCTACCCGAGCCGCAAGCTGAATTCGCCCGCGCTGATGAGCTATATCGAGTTTGCGATGCAGTTTGACGAGGTGAAGCGGTATTACGTGGGCAAATAAAAAAGCCGGGTGGCGGCTTCGCCTTACCCGGCCTACACACTGTGCGGCCTGATGCCCTCACCTTGGCCCTCTCCCACGGGGAGAGGGAACAACCATAAAAAACGGCAACCGAAGTTGCCGTTTTGCTTTTATTTCGCAATACGCTTGTACTTAATACGCTTCGGCTCCAGCGCGTCGGCGCCCAGCGTGCGTTTCTTGTACTCTTCGTATTCGGTGAAGTTACCTTCGAAGAACTCCACTTTACCTTCGTCCTGGTAGTCCAGGATGTGGGTCGCGATACGGTCCAGGAACCAGCGGTCGTGCGAGATAACCATCGCGCAGCCCGGGAACTCCAGCAGGGCGTTTTCCAGCGCGCGCAGGGTTTCGATATCCAGGTCGTTTGTTGGTTCATCGAGCAGCAGAACGTTACCGCCCACCTGCAGCAGCTTCGCCAGGTGCAGACGACCGCGCTCACCGCCGGACAGCTCGCCCACGCGTTTGCCCTGGTCGGTGCCTTTAAAGTTAAAGCGACCAACGTAGGCGCGGCTTGGCATCTCGGTGTTGCCGATACGCATGATATCCAGACCGCCGGAGACTTCTTCCCACACGGTTTTGCTGTTATCCATCGCGTCGCGGAACTGGTCAACGGAGGCCAGCTTCACGGTCTCACCCAGGGTGATAGAGCCGCTGTCTGGCTGTTCCTGACCGGACATCATGCGGAACAGGGTCGATTTACCCGCGCCGTTCGGACCGATGATGCCGACGATAGCGCCTTTCGGTACGGAGAAGGTCAGGTCGTCGATCAGCACACGGTCGCCGTAAGACTTACGCAGGTTGGTCACTTCAACCACTTTATCCCCCAGACGTGCTCCAGGTGGAATAAACAGTTCGTTGGTTTCGTTACGTTTCTGGTATTCGGTGTTGTTCAGCTCTTCGAAGCGTGCCAGACGGGCTTTGCCCTTAGACTGACGGCCTTTCGCGCCCTGACGCACCCACTCCAGCTCTTTCTCGATAGACTTACGACGGGCCGCTTCCTGAGACGCTTCCTGAGCCAGACGCTGATCTTTCTGCTCCAGCCAGGAGGAGTAGTTGCCTTCCCACGGAATACCTTCACCGCGGTCCAGCTCCAGGATCCAGCCGGCGACGTTGTCGAGGAAGTAACGGTCGTGGGTAATCGCCACAACGGTGCCTTCGAAGTCGTGCAGGAAGCGCTCCAGCCACGCCACGGATTCCGCATCCAGGTGGTTAGTTGGTTCGTCGAGCAGCAGCATATCTGGTTTTTCCAGCAGCAGGCGGCACAGCGCCACGCGGCGGCGTTCACCCCCGGAGAGGTTCGCGATTTTTGCATCCCAGTCCGGCAGACGCAGGGCATCCGCCGCGCGCTCCAGCTGCACGTTCAGGTTGTGACCGTCGTGCGCCTGGATGATCTCTTCATACTTGCCCTGCTGTGCGGCCAGCTTGTCGAAGTCCGCATCCGGTTCGGCATATTTGGCATACACTTCATCCAGACCTTTCAGGGCATTAACCACTTCGGATACCGCTTCTTCAACGGATTCGCGAACGGTGTGTTCCGGGTTCAGCTGAGGTTCCTGCGGCAGGTAGCCAATCTTGATGCCAGGCTGCGGACGGGCTTCACCTTCGATGTCTGTATCAATGCCGGCCATGATGCGCAGCAGGGTGGACTTACCGGCACCGTTGAGACCCAGAACACCGATTTTTGCGCCCGGGAAGAAGCTCAGCGAGATATTTTTAAGAATATGACGTTTCGGCGGGACAACTTTGCCGACACGATGCATGGTATAAACGAATTGAGCCACGTTGGACTTCGCCTCTTTTATCGTAATGAGAAGGAATTTCAGCCTCGAAGTGTAGCCTTTTTCCCGCCCTAATCCCAGCCAGGAACGTCGGGAGTGTTAAAACGCGCAAGAAAGGTAAAAAAGTGTCCATGACGTGGCGCGTTGAAGGATGCCTGGTTAGCATAAGTTAATTAGACTTTGACGTGGCAAGACGCTGCAATTGACGAAAAAACAATGAGGAAGAGCTTGTGGAAAAAGCCAAACAGGTGGTCTGGCGTCTGCTGGCTGCCAGCGTATGCGTAATGGCGGTAAGCCAGGCAGTGCATGCCGATTCACTGGATGAACAACGTAGTCGCTACGCTCAGATTAAACAGGCGTGGGACAACAAGCAGATGGATACCGTTCAGGCGCTGATGCCGACGCTAAAGGATTATCCGTTGTATCCGTATCTCGAGTATCGCCAGATCACGGACGATCTCATGAACCAGCCCACCGTCACCGTGAATAACTTCATTCAGGCGAACCCGACCCTGCCGCCAGCCCGAAATCTCCAGTCTCGTTTTGTGAATGAGCTGGCGCGTCGCGAAGACTGGCGCGGGCTGCTGGCGTTTAGCCCTGAAAAGCCGAATACCACCGAAGCGCAGTGTAACTACTACTACGCAAAATGGGCGACCGGCCAGCAGGAAGAGGCCTGGGCCGGGGCGAAAGAGCTCTGGCTGACCGGGAAAAACCAGCCGAACGCCTGTGATTCTCTGTTTGGCGCGTGGCGTGCTTCCGGCAAGCAGGACCCGCTGTCCTACCTTGAGCGCATCCGCCTGGCGATGAAGGCAGGCAACACGCGGCTGGTGACCACGCTGGCGGGGCAGATGCCGTCCGATTACCAGACGATCTCCACGGCGGTTATCTCGCTGGCAAACGATCCCAACAGCGTCCTGACCTTTGCCCGCAGTACGGGCGCGACCGATTTTACCCGCCAGATGGCGGCGGTGGCTTTTGCCAGCGTGGCGCGTGACGATGTGGAAAACGCACGGCTGATGATCCCACAGCTGGTGCAAGCGCAGCAGCTTAATGAGGAGCAAACCCAGGAGCTGCGCGATATCGTGGCGTGGCGACTGATGGGCACCGATGTGACCGACGAGCAGGCGCGCTGGCGAGACGATGCCATTATGCGTTCGAACTCCACGTCGCTGGTGGAGCGCCGCGTGCGCATGGCGTTGGGTACGGGCGATCGTCGCGGGCTCAATACCTGGCTCGCGCGGTTGCCAATGGAGGCCAAAGAGAAAGACGAATGGCGCTACTGGCAGGCCGATCTGCTGATGGAGCGCGGTCGTGATGATGAAGCCAAAGAGATTCTCCATACGCTGATGCAGCAGCGCGGGTTCTACCCGATGGCGGCCGCGCAGCGCCTGGGCGAGGAGTACACCTTCCGCATTGATAAGGCGCCCGCTAACGCGAACCCGGCGCTGACGCAGGGGCCAGAAATGGCGCGCGTTCGCGAGCTGATGTACTGGAATATGGATAACACCGCGCGCAGCGAATGGGCGAATCTGGTGACCAGCCGCACCACCGACGAAAAAGCCCAGCTTGCCCGCTATGCCTTTGATAACCACTGGTGGGATCTGAGCGTGCAGGCGACGATCGCCGGTAAGCTGTGGGATCATCTGGAAGAGCGTTTCCCGCTGGCGTACAACGATCTGTTCGAGCGCTATACCCGCGGCAAAGATATTCCGCAAAGCTACGCGATGGCGATTGCCCGTCAGGAGAGTGCCTGGAACCCGAAAGTCCGTTCCCCGGTGGGCGCCAGCGGCCTGATGCAGATCATGCCGGGCACGGCGACGCACACGGTGAAGATGTTTAACATCCCTGGATACAGCAGCCCGTCACAGCTTCTCGATCCGGATACCAACATCAATATCGGTACCAGCTATCTCCAGTATGTGTATCAGCAGTTCGGCAACAACCGCATCTTCTCATCGGCGGCCTATAACGCGGGACCGGGTCGCGTGCGCACCTGGCTCGGCAACAGCGCCGGACGCATCGACGCCGTGGCGTTTGTCGAGAGCATCCCGTTCTCGGAAACGCGCGGCTACGTGAAGAACGTGCTGGCCTACGACGCCTACTATCGCTACTTCATGGGGCAGAAAGATACCCTGATGAGCGATGCCGAGTGGCAGAGACGTTACTGATCGGCGTGGGTTGTGTTATGCTGTACTCGCTAAAGAGTACAAGAGGCAGCATAACATGACCCAGCATTCCCCGTATTCCTCGGCAATGGCCGAACAACGTCATCAGGAGTGGCTTCGTTTTGTGGAGTTGCTTCGCCAGTCTTACGAGCAGGATTTGCATTTACCCCTGATGCAGCTGATGCTTACGCCAGACGAGCGTGAGGCGCTGGGCACGCGTGTGCGCATCATTGAAGAGCTGCTGCGCGGCGAGATGAGCCAGCGCGAGCTGAAAAATGAGCTCGGCGCGGGCATCGCAACGATTACCCGCGGATCGAACAGCCTGAAGTCGGCGCCCGTTGAGCTGCGCCAGTGGCTGGAAGCGGTGTTGTTGAAAAACGCTTAACGATAGATCGCGTTATGGAACGGGCTTAACGCCAGGATCACCGCCTGGTGATAAACGCCTGAACGCGTCAACGCACCGGCGGTAAAGACGCCAATCGCCCCTTCTTTACGGCCAATCTCATCAATGCCGGTGTACTGCGACATCACCGGCCCGAGCGCTTCACCCGCACGCACTTTTTCCAGAATGATCTCCGGCAGGGGCAGGGTGGCCGAACGCGCTTCGCCGCGCTGTTCACGGCTTTCGATCACCACCCAGCTAAAGGTTGCACCTTCGTCGATACCGGCTTCAATCGCCACCCAAAAGTCCGCATCCGGTGCCGCAACCCTGGCATTTGCCACGCGATTTCGTGCGCCAGCGCGCGTTTCCTCGCTGCCAAACGGCTGTTCAGGAACGCCACTCTCGACGCCGATGGCCTCAATATGGCAGGATCCTGCGCCGAAGATCTCGTCAAATGCCCTTAGAATTGCCTGAATTTTGGCAGGATTAGTGGTAGCAGAGACAACATGGTGCATAATTAAGCTCGATTCAAAAAAAACTCATCGCAGTATAACGGAAAAAAAGCATGTTACAGGTATACCTTGTTCGCCACGGTGAAACGCAGTGGAACGCCGAGCGACGTATTCAAGGCCAGTCAGACAGTCCTCTCACTGAGAAGGGTGTGCAGCAAGCGTGGCAGGTGGCAGAGCGTGCCAGAACGCTGGGCATTACCCACGTCATTACCAGCGATTTAGGTCGCACACAGCAGACGGCGCGCATCATCGCAGACGCCTGCGGCTGTGACGTCATGCTTGAGCCGCGCCTGCGCGAGCTGGATATGGGCGTGCTGGAAAAACGCCATATCGATACGCTGACGGAAACGGAAGAGGGCTGGCGCCGCACGCTGGTGAACGGTACCGAAGATGGCCGTATTCCTGAGGGCGAATCCATGCAAGAGCTCAGCGTACGTATGCATGCCGCCCTGGCGGAATGCCTGAAGCTTCCGGCGGGAAGCCGTCCGCTGCTGGTGAGTCATGGGATTGCGTTGGGTTGCCTGGTGAGCACCATTCTGGGGTTACCGGCTTACGCTGAGCGCCGTCTGCGTCTGCGTAACTGCTCCATTTCCCGAATTGATTATCAGGAAAGCGCGTGGCTGGCGTCAGGTTGGGTCGTGGAGATGGCAGGGGACATTTCGCATCTCGATGCCCCTGCGCTTGACGAACTGCAGCGTTAACGACGTATTGGAATCAAGAATTCCATACGCAGATTGATAGGGCCTTCTTCCGGTTTCGCATCCTGAGCCGGGTAGTAGAGCTCAATGTCCTGACCTTTACGGCGATTCAGATTCAGCATCGGCATGCAGGTTCCGTAAACGGTCAGGATAAACTCCTGCACCCCCGTTCCCAGCCCTTCATAGGCGAACATCACGTATTCGCCACCTTCCAGCACGACAGGCTTCGAACCCTGAATGTAGCCATTGGCCATCTCTGGCGTCAGCGCGGTGGTGTAGAACACCTCCTGCTCGTCGTCTTTTTCCTGGCTTGGGTGCGTTTCGTTGAGACCATACAGGATCGGCGGGATCGCCGGTGCGTGGCTCAGGAAGTCGCGCCAGAACTGAACGCGCATCTGATGACGGAACTCGGAAATCTGCTCCAGTGAACAGGAGTAGCTCTGCGTTGTGCCGATCAGATGGGTTTCCGGCAGGGTAATAATTTCATACTTCGGCATCGCGAACTCGCCCAGACGCAGCGGCGGACGCATGCCAAACGAGCTCCAGTCAGGCGAGCGACGATACAGCGCTGGCGTCAACGAGAACTGTTTTTTAAAGGCGCGGGTGAAGGTCTGCTGCGAATCGAAACGATATTGCAGGGCAATATCCAGAATCGGGCGCGCGGTCAGGCGCAGAGCCACAGCAGATTTCGATAAACGACGTGCGCGAATATAGGCCCCGATAGCATGACCGGTGACATCCTTGAACATCCTTTGCAGATGCCACTTGGAATAGCCTGCTTTAGCCGCCACATTATCCAGTGACAAAGGCTGGTCGAGATGACCTTCCAGCCAGGTGAGCAGGTCGCGAATAATTCCAGCCTGATCCATATACTATCCTCATCCTTAAAACAGCAGGTGCCTGATAACAGGTTAGCGGATAATAGCATTTTTTGATGTTTTAGCATTCAGTGTTTTTTTTGCGCATTCATGCTTTTTGCAGGGCATTATGGGCAAATATATTCTAATCCTGTGATCTTGCTACATTTTTGTCTAAAGTGTTGAATAATCGCTCAGTGTAATTTTAAAGAATGGTAACAATATGAAATACAAGACTTTGCTCTTCACCGCGCTGATGTTGATGGCCGGACGCGCTGCACAGGCGGAACAGATTGGTTCCGTCGATACCGTGTTCAAAATGTTTGGCCCGGACCACAAAATTGTCGTTGAGGCGTTTGACGATCCAGACGTGAAAAACGTCACCTGCTATGTCAGCCGTGCGAAAACGGGCGGTATCAAAGGCGGCCTGGGGCTGGCGGAGGACACCTCCGATGCGGCGATCTCCTGTCAGCAGGTGGGACCGGTTGAATTGAGCGATAAAATTAAAAACGGCAAAGCGCAGGGCGACGTGGTATTCCAGAAACGGACCTCGCTGGTGTTCAAAAAGCTGCAGGTTGTGCGTTTCTACGATGCCAAACGCAACACGCTGGCCTACCTTGCCTATTCTGACAAAGTGGTGGAAGGCTCGCCGAAAAACGCGATCAGCGCGGTGCCGATTATGCCGTGGCATTAATTCAGGGATGAATCATGCAACAACCTGTGGTCTGGCTGGTTGAAGACGAAACCAGTATCGCCGATACGCTGATCTACATGCTTCAGCAGGAAGGATTCGCGGTAAAGGCGTTTGAACGCGGTTTACCCGTGCTGGAGGAGGCGCGGCGGCAGGTTCCAGCGCTCGCCATTCTGGATGTCGGATTGCCGGACATCAGCGGGTTTGAGCTTTGCCGTCGGCTGCTGGCGCAGCATCCCTCGCTGCCTGTACTGTTTCTGACGGCGCGCAGTGATGAGGTCGACAAGCTGCTTGGCCTGGAAATGGGCGCCGATGACTACGTTGCGAAACCTTTCTCCCCTCGCGAAGTCTGCGCGCGGGTGCGGACTGTTTTACGGCGCATGCAAAGATCCGCCGCACCCTCAGAAACGTTGCGTATCGGGCAGTTTGAACTGAACGAGCCTGCCGCGAGAATCAGCTGGTGCGGGGAAACATTGCCCCTGACCCGCTACGAATTCTTGCTGCTCAAAACCTTGTTACAGGCACCCGGTCGGGTCTTTTCGCGTCAGCAGCTCATGGACAAGGTGTGGGGTGAAGACGGCGACAGTTTCGATCGTACCGTGGACACCCACATCAAAACCCTGCGCGCCAAGCTGCGGGCGGTGAACGAGGAACTGTCCCCCATCAGCACCCATCGCGGTATGGGCTACAGTCTGGGCCTTTACTGATGCGCATTGGGATGCGGTTGCTGCTGGGGTATTTCCTGATCGTCGCCATCGCCGCGTGGTTCGTGCTGTCGATCTTTGTTCAGGAGGTGAAGCCCGGCGTGCGCAGGGCAACCGAGGGCACATTAATCGATACCGCGACCCTGTTGGCCGAAATCGGACGTGATGATTTGCTTTCGGGTCACGCGCAGCAGGGCAAGCTTGCACAGGCCTTTTCTCAGCTTCATCAGCGCCCATTTCGCGCCAATATTGGCGGTATTCATAAAGTGCGTAACGAGTATCACGTCTACATGACCGATGCGCAGGGCAGGGTCGTGTTTGATTCCGCTGGTCTGGCCGTGGGAAAAGATTACTCGCGCTGGAATGATGTCTGGCTGACGCTTCGCGGCGAATACGGCGCGCGCAGTACCCAGAGCCATCCCGACGATCCGGAAAGCACGGTGATGTATGTTGCCGCGCCGGTTGTGGATCAGGGCAAGATAATCGGCGTGCTGTCGGTGGGGAAACCGAACAGCGCGATGGCGCCGGTGATTCACCGCAGCGAGCGACGGATACTGTGGGCAGGCGGTGCGTTGCTCGGCATTGCCCTGCTGATTGGCTTGGCGGTGGCGTGGTGGATCAATCGATCTATCGGTACGTTATCGCGCTATGCCGACTCGGTAACCACCGATACGCCTCTCCCATTGCCTAATCCAGGCAGTAGCGAGCTGCAAAAGCTGGCACAGGCGCTGGAAAATATGCGTATTCGCCTTGAAGGGAAAAACTACATTGAACACTATGTCCATGCGCTGACCCACGAGCTGAAAAGCCCTATTGCCGCCATACGCGGCGCGGCAGAAATTCTCTCCGAGCAGCCGCCGCCGCAGGTCGCCGCGCGGTTTATCGATAATATTCTGGTGCAAAATGCGCGCATGCAGTCGCTGGTTGAAAAGCTGCTCACTCAGGCGCGGCTTGAAAATCGTGTCGAGATTACGCCTGAAGCTGTCAGCGTTGACTCGCTCTTCACTCGGCTTGCAGACGCGCGAGCGACGCTGTTGGCAGCGAAAGAAATTGTGCTGACCCGTCAGCCGACATCGCTTTACGTGGCGGGCGATCCCGACCTTCTCGAACAGGCGCTCGGCAATTTGCTGGATAACGCTATTGATTTCACCCCGCAGGGTGGCGCCATTGCGCTGGCGGCCCGGGAAGATCGCAGGCAGGTAGAGCTGATCGTCACCGACAGCGGAAGCGGGATCCCGGATTACGCGCTGGAGCGTATTTTTGAGCGCTTTTATTCCCTTCCGCGCGAGAACGGGTTAAAGAGCAGCGGGCTCGGGCTGGCGTTTGTTCAGGAGGTGGCGCGTCTCCATCAGGGAGAGATTACATTGCGTAATCGTGATGAAGGTGGCGTGATGGCCACGCTGAGACTTCACCGTCCCTTCACATAACTTCAAACTGGCCCCACATAGCCTGGTTACGCTCTCCTCATCACAAAGGAGACGTAATGATGAAATCCCCCCTGTTCTGGAAAGTTAGCACCCTGCTGGGGTGCATCCTGCTGCTGTTAGTCCCGCTTTTTATGGTCAGTAACCTGATATCAGAGCGAGAGAGCTACCGCAATGATGTTGAAAATACGCTGCGTCAGAGTACCAGCGGGCCGCAAAAACTGGTCGGGCCGCTGATTGCTATCCCGGTAACGGAGATTTTTTACAAGGTAGAGGATGAGAAGAAAGTCGAGTACAAGAAAAGCTATATGCATTTTATTCTGCCGCAGTCACTGGTTGTTGAAGGTAGCCAGCACGTTGAGTCCCGAAATATCGGGATCTATGACGGACAAATCTGGAACACTGATCTCAGGATAAAAGTGCGGTTCAGCACCGAGAAAATGGCGCAGCTTAAAGGGGAAACGATGACCCTTGGGCAACCGTTTATCGTTGTCGGCGTGGGGGATGCGCGCGGCATTGGCACGGTGAAAGTCTCCAGCATCAATGGCGAGGCGTTGAGCGTCGAGCCGGGGTCGGGTGTGTATGGTGCGCTTTCCGGTATTCATATTCCGCTGACTGACAAAACGCTGGAGTCAAAAACGTTTGCCCTGGAGATGTCCCTGAATCTGGCCGGAACGGGGAGTTTTGCCGTGGTTCCTGTGGGACGCAACAGTGAAATGACGCTCAACAGCAACTGGCCACATCCGGGCTTTATGGGTAACTATCTGCCGGTAAAGCATAAAATTGGTGATTCTGGCTTTCAGGCGAACTGGCAGAGCAGCTGGTTTGCGAACAATCTTGAGAGCTGGTTTAACGGCAGTGAATCGCCAGAGTGGGAATCAATCCCTGCTTTTAGCGTTACGGTAGCCACGCCTGCCGATCAGTATCAACTGACTGACCGTGCGATCAAGTACGCCATTTTGCTGATTGCGCTGACGTTTATGGCCTTCTTTGTCTTCGAAACCTTAACCGGATTACGCCTTCACCCGATGCAGTATCTGCTGGTGGGGCTGTCGCTGGTCCTGTTCTATCTGGTGCTGCTGGCGCTGTCTGAACACGTCGGGTTTACCCCCGCCTGGGTTGTTGCAAGTCTGGTTGGTGCAGCGATGAACGTAATGTACCTGCAGGCCGTGATGAAAAGCTGGAAGCGCAGCGGGCTGTTTGTGCTGGCGCTACTCGGGCTGGATGTCGTGATGTGGTTCCTGCTGCGCTCGGAGGACAGCGCGCTGCTGTTGGGGTCAGCGGTTCTCGCGCTGGCGCTGTTCGCCGTGATGTACCTGACCCGGCATTTCGACTGGTACTCGCTCTCTCAGCCAAAGCGGCCTGAACCTCCGGCAGAGCCTGATAACGACACGATGCGGATCTGGAAATAAAAAAAACGGCGCAAATGCGCCGTTTTTTAATGCGTTAACTGCGGGATTACTCCTGCAGGTCACCGCAGAAACGGTACCCTTCGCCGTGGATCGTGGCGATGATTTCCGGCGTATCTGGCGTAGATTCGAAGTGCTTACGAATACGACGGATGGTGACGTCTACGGTACGGTCGTGCGGCTTCAGCTCACGGCCGGTCATTTTCTTCAGCAGCTCTGCACGGGACTGGATCTTGCCCGGGTTTTCGCAGAAGTGCAGCATCGCGCGGAATTCACTGCGCGGCAGTTTATACTGCTCGCCGTTCGGGCTAATCAGCGAACGGCTATTGATATCAAGTTCCCAGCCGTTGAATTTGTAGCTATCGACGCTACGACGCTCTTCGCTGACCGTGCCCAGATTCATGGTACGGGACAGCAGGTTGCGTGCACGAATGGTTAACTCGCGAGGGTTGAACGGCTTGGTGATGTAATCATCCGCACCGATTTCCAGGCCAAGAATTTTATCAACTTCGTTATCACGGCCCGTCAGGAACATTAACGCGACGTTCGCCTGCTCGCGCAGTTCGCGCGCCAGAAGAAGACCGTTTTTGCCCGGCAGGTTAATGTCCATGATCACCAGGTTGATATCATTTTCAGAAAGGATCTGATGCATCTCTGCGCCATCGGTCGCTTCAAAGACATCGTAGCCTTCTGCTTCGAAAATGCTCTTTAACGTGTTGCGTGTTACCAACTCGTCTTCAACGATAAGAATGTGCGGGGTCTGCATGTTTGCTACCTAAATTGCCAACTAAATCGAAACAGGAAGTACAAAAGTCCCTGACCTGCCTGATGCATGTCGCAAATTAACATGATCGGCTTAACGTGACTAAAGTACGTAATTGCGTTCTTGATGCACTTTCCATCAACGTCAACAACATCATTAGCTTGGTCTTGGGTACTTTCCCTTTGGACCCGACAGTGTCAAAAACGGCTGTCATCCTAACCATTTTAACAGCAACATAACAGGCTAAGTGACACCAGACACCCAATAAAACTACGCTTCGTTGACATATATCAAGTTCAATTGTAGCACGTTAACAGTTTGATGAAATCATCGTAGCCGAATGCTAGCCTTTGTCACAATTTTTCAATAAACCAACTAGTTGCGGACATTGATTTATAAACGAAGCGAATCCAATCAGAATAGGGTATTCATGTCGCTATTATCATTATAAAACATAAGGATAATAGGGTTCTGTTAACATTCTAACTGATTGTTCAGACACAGAATAGTTTAGCGTTTTTAATTTGTTATGAAACGCTATTTCGGTGATTTGTGTTGCAATTTTGTAAATTCGCGCTGCGTAATATGTTGAAGTGCATCACATTTTTACCGGCTAACTGATTAAAAAGAGAGCATAAATGCATCTGTCGATTGTACTGGTTGCCCCAGCCAGAGCAGAAAATATAGGCGCAGCGGCGCGTGCCATGAAGACCATGGGTTTTACCGATTTGCGTATTGTGGACAGCATGGCCCATCTGGAACCCGCCGCCCGTTGGGTGGCGCACGGATCGGGAGATATTCTCGATAATATAACCACTTACGCTACGCTTGCCGATGCGCTGCACGATATTTCATTTACCGTTGCAACCACGGCGCGCAGCCGGGCGAAGTTCCACTACTATGCCACGCCAGCGGAGCTGGTGCCGATGCTCAGCGAGAAAAGCCAGTGGCTGGAGAAAGCGGCGCTGGTGTTTGGGCGTGAAGATTCTGGATTAACCAATGAAGAGCTGGAACTGGCGGACGTGCTGACGGGGGCACCGATGGTCGCGGATTATCCGTCCCTCAATTTAGGCCAGGCGGTCATGGTTTATTGCTATCAATTAGCATCCTTAATACAAATTCCCCCGTCGCAAAATACAGGAACCGATGAAAATCAGCTTGCCGCACTTCGCGCGCGCGTAGAAAACCTGCTCGTGCATCTGGGGGTGGCGGATGATCAAAAAATGGCTGACTGGCTGCAGCAGCGTTTGGGGCGTCTTGAACAGCGGGACACCGCCATGCTGCACCGTTTGCTGCACGATATTGAAAAAAAATTGGCCGAGTAAAACACTGCCATAAGTTTTTACTATGGCGAATAAGTCTGTCTGGATGGGTTGCACATGGGGGAATCGGATGAAAATAAATCTGCACGCAGCGGGACGTGAGAGTCTCCCGAATTGTGATCAAATTAAAAATTCGTTGACTTAAGGTGCCCGATCCTTTAACCCTAAAAGAATACAGCACAGACAGATAATAATGACAGAGTACACAACATCCATGAAACGCATCAGCATCACCACCATTACCACAACCATCATCATTACCACAGGTAACGATGCGGGCTGACGCGTACAGGAAAAACAAAAAAAAGCCCGCACCTAGACAGTGCGGGCTTTTTTTTCGGCTAAAGGAAACGAGGTAGAACCATGCGAGTGTTGAAGTTCGGCGGTACATCAGTGGCAAATGCAGAACGTTTTCTGCGTGTTGCCGATATCCTGGAAAGCAACGCCAGGCAGGGGCAGGTTGCGACCGTGCTCTCTGCCCCGGCAAAAATCACGAACCATCTGGTGGCGATGATTGAAAAGACCATCGGTGGTCAGGATGCACTTCCGAACATTAGCGACGCAGAGCGTATCTTCGCTGACTTACTGCAAGGGCTGGCAGAGGCGCTGCCTGGCTTCCCGCATGCGCAGCTGAAGTCCTTCGTTGAGCAGGAATTCGCGCAAATTAAACATGTCCTGCACGGCATCAGCCTCCTCGGCCAGTGCCCGGACAGCATCAACGCGGCGCTGATTTGTCGCGGTGAAAAACTCTCTATCGCCATCATGGCGGGCGTGCTGGAAGCGCGCGGCCATAGCGTGACCGTGATCGATCCCGTTGAAAAACTGCTGGCGGTGGGCCACTACCTCGAATCCACCGTTGATATTGCCGAATCAACCCGCCGTATCGCCGCCAGCAAAATTCCGTCTGACCACATGATCCTGATGGCGGGCTTTACTGCCGGTAACGAGAAGGGCGAGCTGGTGGTGCTGGGTCGTAACGGCTCCGACTACTCCGCCGCCGTGCTGGCTGCCTGTTTACGCGCGGACTGTTGTGAGATCTGGACTGACGTCGACGGCGTCTATACCTGCGACCCGCGCCAGGTACCGGACGCCAGGCTGCTGAAGTCGATGTCGTACCAGGAAGCGATGGAGCTTTCCTACTTCGGCGCCAAAGTGCTTCACCCGCGTACCATCTCCCCGATTGCCCAGTTCCAGATCCCTTGCCTGATTAAAAATACCGGTAACCCGCAGGCGCCGGGTACGCTGATTGGCGCGAGCACCGATGAGGACGGTCTGCCGGTGAAAGGCATCTCCAACCTCAACAATATGGCGATGTTCAGCGTCTCCGGCCCGGGAATGAAAGGAATGGTCGGCATGGCGGCACGCGTGTTTGCGGCCATGTCCCGCAACGGTATTTCGGTGGTGCTGATCACCCAGTCCTCTTCCGAATACAGCATCAGCTTCTGCGTGCCGCAGGCTGACTGCCTGCGCGCCCGCCGCGCGCTGGAGGAAGAGTTCTATCTGGAACTGAAAGAAGAGCTGCTGGAGCCGCTCGCGATTCAGGAGCGTCTGGCGATCATCTCCGTGGTGGGCGACGGTATGCGCACCCTGCGCGGTATCTCCGCCAAATTCTTTGCCGCGCTGGCGCGCGCCAATATCAATATCGTGGCGATTGCCCAGGGCTCGTCAGAGCGTTCAATTTCTGTTGTCGTCGATAACGACGATGCCACCACCGGCGTTCGCGTGGTTCACCAGATGCTGTTCAACACCGATCAGGTCATCGAGCTGTTCCTGATTGGCGTGGGTGGCGTGGGCGGCGCGCTCCTGGAACAGGTGAAGCGCCAGCAGGCGTGGCTGAAGAAGAAACACATCGACCTGCGCGTCTGCGGGATCGCGAATTCCAAAGCGCTGCTGACCAACGTCCACGGCCTGAACCTGGAAAACTGGCAGGCCGAGATGGAGGAGGCAAAAGAGCCGTTCAACCTGGGCCGCCTGATCCGTCTGGTAAAAGAGTATCACCTGCTTAACCCGGTCATCGTCGACTGCACTTCGAACCAGGCGGTGGCCGACCAGTACGCGGACTTCCTGCGCGAAGGTTTCCACGTGGTGACGCCGAATAAAAAGGCCAACACCTCGTCGATGGATTACTATCACCAGCTGCGTCTGGCGGCGAGCAAGTCGCGCCGCAAGTTCCTGTACGACACCAACGTGGGGGCGGGCCTACCGGTTATCGAGAACCTGCAGAACCTGCTTAACGCGGGCGACGAACTGCAGCGTTTCTCCGGCATTCTCTCCGGCTCGCTGTCGTTTATCTTCGGCAAGCTGGATGAGGGGATGAGCCTCTCGGAAGCCACCCGCGCCGCGCGCGAGCTGGGCTATACCGAGCCGGATCCGCGTGACGACCTTTCCGGTATGGACGTGGCGCGCAAGCTGCTGATCCTCGCCCGCGAAACGGGCCGTGAGCTTGAGCTTTCCGATATCGTGATTGAACCGGTCCTGCCGGCAGAATTTGACAGCAGCGGTGATGTTGGCGCCTTTATGGCCAGGTTGCCGCAGCTTGACGACGCGTTTGCCGCTCGCGTTGCAAAAGCCCGTGATGAAGGTAAGGTATTGCGCTATGTTGGCAACATTGAAGAAGATGGCGTGTGCCGGGTGAAGATTGCCGAAGTGGATGGCAACGACCCGCTGTACAAAGTCAAAAACGGCGAAAACGCCCTCGCGTTTTACAGCCACTATTATCAGCCACTGCCGCTGGTGCTTCGCGGCTATGGCGCAGGGAACGATGTTACGGCGGCGGGTGTGTTTGCCGATCTGCTGCGTACCCTGTCATGGAAGTTAGGAGTTTAACATGGTCAAAGTTTATGCCCCGGCTTCCAGCGCGAATATGAGCGTCGGATTTGACGTGCTGGGTGCGGCGGTGACGCCGGTGGATGGTTCGCTGCTGGGCGATACGGTGACGGTGGAAGCGGCAGACAGCTTCAGCCTGAATAACGTGGGCCGCTTCGCCAGTAAACTGCCGTCTGAGCCGCGCGAAAATATCGTTTATCAGTGCTGGGAACGCTTCTGTCAGGAGATCGGCAAAAACGTGCCGGTCGCCATGACGCTGGAAAAAAGTATGCCGATCGGCTCGGGTCTGGGGTCCAGTGCCTGCTCGGTGGTCGCCGCGCTGGTAGCCATGAACGAGCATTGCGGCAAACCGCTGAACAACAACCGCCTGCTGGGCTTAATGGGCGAGCTGGAAGGGCGTATCTCCGGCAGCATTCACTATGACAACGTGGCGCCGTGCTTCCTCGGCGGCATGCAATTGATGATCGAAGAAAATGGCATCATCAGCCAGCAGGTGCCAGGGTTTGATGAGTGGCTGTGGGTGCTGGCCTATCCGGGTATCAAGGTTTCAACCGCGGAAGCGCGTGCGATCCTGCCCGCGCAGTATCGTCGTCAGGACTGTATTGCCCACGGGCGTCATCTGGCGGGCTTTATCCACGCCTGCTACACCCGCCAGCCGCAGCTGGCGGCCAAACTGATGAAGGACGTCATTGCCGAACCGTACCGCACGAAGCTGCTGCCCGGCTTTAACGAGGCGCGACAGGCATCAATGGATATCGGCGCGCAGGCGTGCGGCATCTCCGGCTCCGGCCCGACGCTGTTCGCCCTGTGCGACAAGGCAGACACTGCGCAGCGCGTGGCGGACTGGCTCTCTAAACACTACCTGCAAAATCAGGAAGGCTTTGTTCATATTTGCCGTCTGGACACGGCTGGCGCACGAGTACTGGGATAATTAATGAAACTCTACAACCTTAAAGATCATAACGAGCAGGTCAGCTTCGCGCAGGCGGTGACTCAGGGACTGGGCAAAAATCAGGGGCTGTTTTTCCCTCATGACCTGCCAGAATTCCAGCTGACCGAGATTGATGACCTGCTTAAGCAGGATTTTGTCACCCGCAGCACCAAAATTCTGTCCGCGTTTATCGGCGATGAAATTCCGCAGGAGCTGCTGGAAGAGCGCGTACGCGCGGCATTCGCGTTCCCGGCGCCGGTTCAGCAGGTTGAGCCTGACGTCGGCTGTCTGGAGCTGTTCCACGGCCCGACCCTGGCGTTCAAAGACTTCGGCGGCCGCTTTATGGCGCAGATGCTGACCCACATCAGCGGCGACAAGCCGGTGACCATCCTGACCGCAACCTCCGGCGATACCGGCGCGGCGGTAGCCCACGCGTTCTACGGCCTGAAAAACGTCCGCGTGGTGATCCTCTATCCGAAAGGTAAAATCAGCCCGCTGCAGGAGAAACTGTTCTGCACCCTCGGCGGCAACATTGAAACCGTGGCAATTGACGGTGATTTCGATGCCTGCCAGGCGCTGGTCAAGCAGGCCTTCGACGACGAAGAGCTGAAGGTGGCGCTGGGTCTGAACTCCGCCAACTCCATCAACATCAGCCGTCTGCTGGCGCAGATCTGCTACTACTTCGAAGCGGTGGCGCAATTGCCGCAGGAAGCGCGCAACCAACTGGTGATCTCCGTGCCGAGCGGTAACTTCGGTGACCTGACGGCGGGCCTGCTGGCAAAATCCCTGGGTCTGCCGGTGAAACGCTTTATCGCCGCCACCAACGCCAACGACACCGTGCCGCGCTTCCTGAAAGACGGGAAGTGGGCGCCGAACGCCACGCAGGCGACCCTCTCCAATGCGATGGATGTGTCACAGCCAAACAACTGGCCGCGCGTGGAAGAGCTGTTCCGCCGTAAGATCTGGCGTCTGGGCGACCTGGGCTATGCCGCGGTGACGGATGAGACCACCAAATCCACCATGCGCGAGCTGAAGGCGGTGGGGTATACCTCTGAACCGCACGCGGCGATTGCCTACCGCGCGCTGCGCGATCAGCTTAATCCGGGTGAATACGGCCTGTTCCTGGGAACCGCACATCCGGCGAAGTTCAAAGAGAGCGTGGAGGCGATTCTGGGCGAAACGCTGCCGCTGCCAAAAGAGCTGGCCGAGCGTGCCGACCTGCCGCTGCTGTCTCATGAGTTGCCGGCAGACTTTGCCGCGCTGCGTAAGCTGATGATGACTCGTGCGTGATTGTGTTGCCCGGTGGCGGCTACGCCTTACCGGGCCTACAACGACGACAACGGCTCAGAACGTAGGCCGGGTAAGGCGTAGCCGCCACCCGGCTTTTTTTGTGAAGAAATTAAGGAGAAAAATAGCAGGGAAAAAGTAGAAATTCCCAATAAATGCGGTCACTTAGCGTTTAGGATTGCAGAGAATAACATCCCCCGTTCCCCTCGCGTACTCTCCTTACATCGGCCCACGTTGGGCAAAGATAATAAGGAGTCACCGATGTCTACACTGAAACCTGTGCTGATTGCGCTTTCACTGATGCTGGTCGCTCCCATGGCGGTACAGGCATCCGAAATTACCCTCGTTCCTGCGGTCAAACTGCAGATTGGCGACCGGGATAATAACGGGCATTACTGGGATGGCGGCCGCTGGCGCGACCACGACTGGTGGAAAGCGCATTATGACTGGCGCGATAACCACTGGCGCCCACATGATGAGCATCGTAAACATGACGATCGTCACGATGACCATCACCACGATGACCGCCGCGACGATCGCGGCCCGGACTGGAAACACCACTAATGCAAAACCCCGCCAGCTGGCGGGGTTTGTTTTTACTGCTCGTGGCGCTTAAACACCAGTTCGCCTTTCCCTGACGACGCCTCGTCAAAGAAATAGCCTTCGCTGTTGAAGGCGGTTAGCTGCTCCGGCTTCGTCAGGCGGTTCTGAATAATGTAGCGGCTCATCAGGCCACGCGCTTTCTTGGCGTAGAAGCTGATCACTTTGAACTTGCCGTTCTTCTCGTCAAGGAATACCGGCTTGATGATGTCGGCATCCAGTTTTTTCGGCTTCACCGACTTGTAATATTCATCGGACGCCAGGTTAATCACTACGTTATCGCCCTGTGCACGCAGCGCCGCATTCAGCTTATCGGTGATGATATCGCCCCAGAAATGGTACAGGTCTTTGCCTTTGGCATTCTCCAGACGAATCCCCATCTCCAGACGGTACGGCTGCATCAGATCCAGCGGGCGCAGTACGCCGTACAGACCCGACAGCATGCGCAGATGCTGCTGGGCAAAATCGAAATCGGCTTCGCTAAAATCTTCCGCCTGCAGACCGGTATACACGTCGCCTTTAAATGCCAGAATCGCCTGACGAGCGTTGGCAGGGGTGAAATCCGGATGCCATTCATGGAAGCGGGTCGCGTTAAGGTCTGCCAGCTTGTCGCTGATGCTCATCAGCGAGGCGATTTGCGGGGCAGAGAGCTTACGCGCTTCGCGGATCAGCTGTTGCGAATAGTCCAGCAGTTCAGGCTGGGTATAGCGTTCGGTGGCGAGCGGGCTCTGGTAGTCGAGCGTTTTTGCAGGTGAAATCAGAATCAGCATATCCAGTCCTTGCAGGAAATTTAGAGCGACTTTAGCAAAAAATCGCCCCGAATTGATCGATAGCTGTTATTGCCGCGGCAAATCATCCCACGTGCCGGGGGCAATCTGCGCCTTGATATCGGGATAGCGGGCGGGATCAAATACCGGCGGAACGCCGAGTTTGCGCTGACGCAGATAGTCTCTGGCAATCAGGGTCACCACGGGCGAGAGCAGCAGGATTGCCGTGAGGTTAGTGATCGCCATCAGCGCCATAATGATATCGGCCAGCTGCCAGACCAGCGGCATACTGAGCAGGGAGCCTGCAATCACCATCAGGATAACCCCCAGGCGCAGGGTTCCGATTGCGGCGCGGGAGTCGAGTTTCAGGAAAATAAGATTATTTTCGGCGTAAAGGTAATTCACCACTATCGAGCTGAAGGCAAACAAGATCAGGATGAGCGAGACAAATCCGGCTCCCCAGCCGCCGGTCAGGTTGACTAGCGCCTGCTGGAGAAGCTGTATCCCGACGGTGCCCGACGCGTGCGGTACGGGGCCTGCCAGCAGCAAAATCATGGCGCTGGCGGAACAGATAATAATGGTATCGGTAAAGACGCCAATCATCTGCACAATGCCTTGTGCGGCCGGGTGCGGCGGCCAGGAAGAGGCGGCAGCGGCCGCGTTGGGGGTTGACCCCATACCGGCTTCATTGGAGAACATGCCCCGTTGAAAACCCGCCATCAGCGCCTGGCTGAAGGTGTAGCCCAGCGCCCCGGAGGCCACTTCGCGCCAGCCAAAGGCGCTTTTGACGATGGTGGCAATCACGCCCGGCACCTGGTCGAGATGCAGTGCGGCAACGAACAGGCTCGCGGCAACCCAGAGCAGCGCCATAATGGGCACCAGCCACTGCATCAGGCGAGCGATGCCCTTGAGACCGACCGAGATGGTAAGCAGAACGACGAGGGCTAAAGCGAGACCCGCGATCCACTCGGGGCAGGAGAAGGCATAGCGCAGGGCGTTGGCAACCGAGTTCGCCTGGACGGTATTAAAAATAAGACCGTACGCGAGCAGTAAAAAAACCGAGAACAGGACGCCCATCCAGCGCATCCCTAAGCCACGCGCCATGTACCAGGCGGGACCACCGCGAAACTGGCCGTGTTTATCTTTCTCTTTGTAGAGTTGTGCAAGCGAACTTTCGGCAAAGGAGGTGGCCATCCCGAGTAGCGCCGTCACCCACATCCAGAAGACCGCGCCCGGCCCACCGGCGCTGATGGCCAGCGCAACGCCCGCCAGATTGCCGCTGCCGAGGCGAGCCGCGAGGCTGGTACAGAGCGCCTGGAATGACGTTAATCCGCCCGGCTGAGGCGTGACGCTGTTTTTCAGACTTCTGCCAAACTTGCGAATATAGCGAAACTGGATAAACCCACTGCGTAGCGTAAACCAAATACCTGCTCCCAGAAGCAGGTATATCATTATCGAACCCCAGAGGACTTCGTTAATAAAGAAAAAGAAATCAGGCATTAACGTCCCTCTTGTTGATGCCAATGTGAATATGTAAGCGCTACCACTGATTGGGCATGCTGTTGCTTAGCAGCCTGTTAATATTTCCAGTTTATCATACTCTGCCTAAGCGCACTGTCTGCGGTTGCGCTACCCCTCCGTCGTGTTATCATCAGGGCAGACCGGTTACATCCCCCTAACAAGTAAACCTGTCATTTTTCCGCTGCAGGCATGCTGTCGGTAGCGTGAATTATCCAGGGCACGTTAAAAGAGAAACACTATCATGACGGATAAATTGACCTCCCTTCGTCAGTTCACCACTGTCGTAGCTGACACCGGAGATATCGCGGCAATGAAGCTGTACCAGCCGCAGGATGCCACAACCAACCCTTCTCTGATCCTTAACGCCGCACAGATCCCTGAGTATCGCAAACTGATTGACGACGCAGTGACCTGGGCGAAAGCGCAGAGCAATGACCGCGCGCAGCAGGTTGTGGATGCCACTGACAAACTGGCAGTGAACATCGGTCTGGAGATCCTGAAACTGGTTCCTGGCCGTATCTCTACCGAAGTGGATGCGCGTCTCTCCTACGACACCGAAGCGTCTATCGCCAAAGCGAAACGTCTGATCAAAATGTACAACGACGCGGGCATCAGCAATGACCGTATCCTGATCAAACTGGCTTCTACCTGGCAGGGTATTCGCGCGGCAGAGCAGCTGGAAAAAGACGGTATCAACTGTAACCTGACCCTGCTGTTCTCCTTCGCACAGGCGCGTGCTTGTGCAGAAGCGGGCGTATACCTGATTTCTCCGTTCGTGGGCCGTATTCTGGACTGGTACAAAGCCAACACCGATAAGAAAGAGTACGCACCGGCTGAAGATCCAGGCGTGATTTCTGTGACTGAAATCTACGAATACTACAAACAGCATGGCTATGAGACTGTGGTTATGGGCGCAAGCTTCCGTAACGTCGGTGAAATCATCGAGCTGGCTGGCTGTGACCGCCTGACCATCGCGCCTGCGCTGCTGAAAGAGCTGGCAGAGAGCGAAGGTACCCTGGAGCGTAAACTGTCCTATACCGGTGAAGTGAAAGCGCGCCCAGAGCGCATCACTGAATCCGAGTTCCTGTGGCAGCACAACCAGGATCCAATGGCGGTAGACAAGCTGGCGGACGGTATCCGTAAGTTTGCTGTTGACCAGGGCAAACTGGAAAAAATGATCGGCGACCTGCTGTAATCATTCTGCGTGACCGGGCTCCCGGTCACGCGACTTCTTTCGTCCCCTGTCTGAATCCCCTCTCTGCGTGTATCATTCCCTTTAATCAGTACTCTTTGAATGGAATGGATATGAATACCTTACGCATCGGCTTAGTGTCGATTTCTGACCGCGCCTCCAGCGGTGTTTACCAGGATAAAGGCATCCCCGCTCTGGAAGCGTGGCTGGCCAGTGCACTGACTACCCCGTTTGAGATCCAGACTCGCCTGATTCCCGACGAACAGCCGATTATCGAGCAGACCCTGTGTGAGCTGGTGGATGAGATGAGCTGTCACCTGGTGTTAACCACCGGCGGAACTGGGCCCGCGCGCCGCGACGTGACGCCGGACGCGACGCTGGCGATTGCCGATCGTGAAATGCCTGGCTTCGGCGAACAGATGCGCCAGATCAGTCTACACTTTGTTCCGACGGCCATTCTTTCCCGCCAGGTGGGGGTGATCCGCAAGCAGGCGTTGATCCTGAACCTGCCGGGCCAGCCGAAATCGATCAAAGAGACCCTGGAAGGGCTTAAAGCGGAAGACGGCAGCGTCATCGTTCACGGCATCTTTGCAAGTGTACCGTATTGTATACAGTTGCTTGACGGCCCGTATGTCGAAACCGATGAGAAAGTGGTAGCAGCTTTTCGTCCTAAAAACGCGCGTCGCGAAACAATCTCCTGAAATTAATCAATATGTGACATAAGCTGAAGCGGCGATAGCGTGGTAACGGTTTTACGGTATAGTAATTTTTTCTTTACGTTTGCTGTAAAAATAAATCCACAATACACGCATAATGGTTCGCTATGTCACATAACACCCGACCTCTGAATCGACAGGATTACAAAACCCTCACGCTCGCGGCCTTAGGTGGCGCGCTGGAGTTTTACGATTTCATTATCTTCGTCTTCTTCGCCGCCGTGGTGGGGGAGCTCTTCTTCCCGGCAGATATCCCGGAGTGGCTGCGTCAGGTGCAAACCTTCGGCATATTTGCTGCCGGGTATCTGGCGCGTCCGCTAGGCGGCATCATCATGGCTCACTTTGGCGATCTGGTCGGCCGTAAGAAGATGTTTACCCTTAGCATCCTGCTGATGGCGGTACCCACGCTGGCCATTGGTTTGTTGCCTACCTATGCCTCGATGGGCATTCTCGCGCCGTTGCTGCTGTTGCTGATGCGCATCCTGCAGGGGGCGGCGATTGGCGGTGAAGTGCCGGGCGCGTGGGTGTTTGTCGCGGAGCATGTTCCGGCGCGCCGCATTGGTATCGCCTGCGGAACCTTAACGGCGGGGCTGACGGTCGGGATCCTGCTCGGCTCGGTGGTCGCCACCATTGTGAATACCAGCATGACGCAGCAGACCGTACACGACTGGGGCTGGCGTATTCCGTTCCTGCTGGGCGGGGCGTTTGGTCTGGTCGCGATGTACCTGCGCCGCTGGCTGCAGGAGACCCCCATTTTCCTCGAAATGCAGCAGCGCAAAGCGCTGGCGCAGGAGCTGCCGGTGAAGGCGGTCGTGGTACGCCATAAAAAAGCGGTGGTGGTATCGATGCTGCTCACCTGGCTGCTCTCGGCGGGCATTGTGGTAGTGATATTGATGTCCCCAGTCTGGCTGCAAAAGCAGTACGGTTTCGCCCCTGCCGTGACGCTACAGGCAAACAGTATCGCGACAATCATGCTCTGCTTTGGCTGTCTGGCCGCCGGGCTGGCGGCGGATCGTTTCGGCGCCAGCGTCACCTTTATTGTCGGCAGCCTGTTACTGGCCGCATCAAGCTGGGCGTTTTACCATCTGGCTGGCAGCCATCCTGAACAGTTGTTCCTGCTGTACGGCGTGGTAGGGCTGTGCGTGGGCGTTGTCGGGGCGGTACCGTACGTGATGGTGCGCGCGTTCCCGCCAGAGGTTCGCTTCACCGGGATTTCGTTTTCCTACAACGTGTCGTATGCCATTTTCGGCGGGCTGACGCCGATTGCGGTGACGGTCCTGATGGGCGTGTCTCCCATGGCTCCGGCCTGGTACGTGCTGGCGCTGTCGGTGATGGGGCTGGGATTAGGGATTTGGCTGGGGCAGAAGAAGGGATGTCGTGCCCGCGAGGCGGACACGACAGAAGGATCAGTGTTTTTCACCAATCGGTAGCACGGTGCGGTCAAACTGCTCGTTCAGCACTTCACCCATTGCCAGGTAGATAGCGCTTGCGCCGCAAACCAGACCAATCCAGCCTGCAACATGAACGATACCTTCGTTATCCACGAGGTGACCAATCGCCAGCAGGGCGAACAGGACGGTCAGGCTCAGGAAGACGAACTGCAGCATGCGGTTGCCTTTCAGGGTACCGAAGAACATGAACAGGGTGAAGATGCCCCACAGGCCCAGATAAACGCCCAGGAAGTGGGCGTTTGCCGCGTATGCCATGCCCATTTTAGGCAGCAGCAAAATGGCAACCAGGGTCAGCCAGAAAGAACCGTAAGAGGTGAAGGCGGTTAAGCCGAAGGTATTGCCTTTTTTATATTCCAGCAGGCCCGCGAAAATTTGCGCGATACCGCCGTAAAAAATGCCCATCGCCAGGATGATGCCATCCATCGGGAACATCCCGATATTGTGCAGGTTCAGCAGAATAGTGGTCATGCCAAAACCCATCAGGCCCAGCGGAGCCGGATTAGCCAACTTAGTGTTGCCCATAAGTCCTCAAAAAAATCATCATTAATATGGTGAAATGGTTAAACCCGCGTCAGTTCTCCCTGACGGGGCGCGGCATCATAATGGGCGCAATCGATGGCGTCTATGATCTCATCAGGGTGAAATTAAAATTTTTTTTATCATTCCCCCTTGATGGATGCCGTCGCGACCCCATCTTGTAGTCAACCGCAGTGTGTGGACCTGAAAAAAATCAAATCTGGGCAGTTGAAAAAGCACGTTCTGCCCTTATTACAGGTACACAACCACATGTTGACTGAATTTTTAGTGGAGACGTTTAGATGGGTAAAATTATTGGTATCGACCTGGGTACAACCAACTCTTGTGTAGCGATTATGGATGGCACTACTGCACGCGTGCTGGAGAACGCCGAGGGCGATCGCACCACGCCTTCTATCATTGCTTATACCCAGGATGGTGAAACTCTGGTTGGTCAGCCGGCTAAACGTCAGGCAGTGACAAACCCGCAAAACACCCTGTTTGCGATTAAACGCCTGATCGGCCGCCGCTTCCAGGACGAAGAAGTTCAGCGTGACGTTTCCATCATGCCTTACAAAATCATCGCGGCAGATAACGGCGATGCATGGCTTGATGTGAAAGGCACCAAAACGGCACCACCGCAGATCTCTGCTGAAGTGCTGAAAAAAATGAAGAAAACCGCTGAAGATTACCTGGGTGAGCCGGTAACTGAAGCTGTTATCACCGTTCCTGCCTACTTCAACGATGCTCAGCGTCAGGCAACCAAAGATGCTGGCCGTATCGCAGGTCTGGAAGTAAAACGTATCATCAACGAACCAACCGCGGCTGCTCTGGCTTACGGTCTGGATAAAGAAGTCGGCAACCGTACTATCGCGGTTTACGACCTGGGTGGTGGTACCTTCGATATCTCAATTATCGAAATCGACGAAGTTGACGGCGAAAAAACCTTCGAAGTTCTGGCAACCAACGGTGATACCCACCTGGGTGGTGAAGACTTCGATACCCGTCTGATCAACTACCTCGTTGACGAGTTCAAGAAAGATCAGGGCATTGACCTGCGTAACGACCCGCTGGCTATGCAGCGCCTGAAAGAAGCCGCTGAGAAAGCGAAGATCGAACTGTCTTCCGCTCAGCAGACCGACGTGAACCTGCCGTACATCACCGCAGACGCGACCGGTCCTAAACACATGAACATCAAAGTGACCCGTGCGAAACTGGAAAGCCTGGTAGAAGACCTGGTGAACCGTTCTATCGAACCACTGAAAGTTGCTCTGCAGGACGCTGGCCTGTCCGTGTCTGATATCAACGACGTTATCCTCGTTGGTGGCCAGACCCGTATGCCAATGGTGCAGAAGAAAGTGGCTGAGTTCTTTGGTAAAGAGCCACGTAAAGACGTTAACCCGGACGAAGCGGTGGCAATTGGTGCAGCGGTTCAGGGTGGCGTACTGACCGGTGAAGTGAAAGACGTACTGCTGCTGGACGTTACCCCGCTGTCTCTGGGTATCGAAACCATGGGCGGTGTGATGACTGCGCTCATCAACAAAAACACCACCATCCCAACCAAGCACAGCCAGGTGTTCTCTACTGCTGAAGACAACCAGTCTGCGGTAACCATCCATGTGCTGCAGGGTGAGCGTAAGCGTGCGGCGGATAACAAATCTCTGGGTCAGTTCAACCTGGACGGTATTAACCCGGCACCGCGCGGCATGCCGCAGATCGAAGTCACCTTCGACATCGATGCTGACGGTATCCTGCACGTGTCTGCGAAAGACAAAAACAGCGGTAAAGAGCAGAAGATCACCATCAAGGCATCTTCTGGCCTGAACGAAGCAGAAATCGAAAAAATGGTTCGCGATGCCGAAGCTAACGCTGAATCCGACCGTAAGTTCGAAGAGCTGGTTCAGACCCGTAACCAGGGTGACCATCTGCTGCACAGCACCCGTAAGCAGGTTGAAGAAGCCGGCGATAAGCTGCCAGCGGAAGACAAAACTGCTATCGAAACTGCACTGAGCGCGCTGGAAACGTCTCTGAAAGGCGAAGACAAAGCGAACATCGAAGCGAAGATGCAGGAGCTGGCACAGGCTTCCCAGAAGCTGATGGAAATCGCTCAGCAGCAGCACGCTCAACAGCAGGCGGGCGCTGACGCTTCTGCGAACAACGCGAAAGACGACGACGTTGTCGACGCTGAGTTCGAAGAAGTTAAAGACAAAAAATAATCGCCCTGATGCAGGGTAATTAATCGGCACGGGCGTAGGAGAACTCTCCACGCCCGTGCTCGCATGTTAAGGGGCTTAAAAAAACCAATGGCAAAGCAAGACTATTACGAGATTTTAGGCGTTCCGAAAACTGCGGAAGAGCGTGAAATCAAAAAGGCGTATAAGCGCCTGGCCATGAAATTCCACCCGGACCGTAATCAGGGTGACAAAGAGGCTGAAGCCAAATTTAAAGAGATCAAAGAAGCCTATGAAGTCCTGACCGATGCACAAAAACGTGCGGCCTATGACCAGTACGGTCACGCAGCCTTTGAACAGGGCGGCATGGGCGGCGGTGGATTCGGTGGCGGCGGCTTTGGCGGCGGCGCTGACTTCAGCGATATCTTTGGCGATGTGTTTGGCGACATCTTCGGCGGCGGTCGTGGTCGTCAGCGCGCGGCGCGCGGCGCGGATCTGCGCTACAACATGGATCTGACGCTGGAAGAGGCCGTTCGCGGCGTCACCAAAGAGATCCGTATTCCGACGCTGGAAGAGTGTGACGTCTGCCACGGCAGCGGCGCGAAAGCGGGTACGCAGCCGCAGACCTGTCCAACCTGTCACGGCTCCGGCCAGGTGCAGATGCGTCAGGGCTTCTTCGCGGTACAGCAGGCCTGTCCGCACTGTCATGGTCGCGGTACGCTGATTAAAGATCCGTGCACCAAGTGCCACGGCCACGGTCGCGTTGAGAAAACCAAGACCCTGTCCGTTAAGATCCCAGCTGGCGTCGATACGGGCGACCGCATCCGTCTGGCGGGCGAAGGTGAAGCAGGCGAACACGGCGCACCGGCAGGCGATCTGTACGTACAGGTGCAGGTGAAACAGCACGCGATTTTCGAGCGTGAAGGGAATAACCTGTACTGTGAAGTGCCGATCAACTTCGCGATGGCGGCACTCGGTGGCGAAATTGAAGTACCGACGCTGGATGGTCGCGTCAATCTGAAGATCCCGGGCGAGACCCAGACCGGCAAGCTGTTCCGCATGCGCGGTAAAGGCGTTAAATCCGTTCGTGGTGGTGCGCAGGGCGACCTGCTTTGCCGCGTCGTCGTGGAAACGCCGGTTGGCCTGAACGACAAGCAGAAACAGCTGCTGAAAGAGTTGCAGGAGAGCTTCGGTGGCCCGACGGGTGAGAAAAACAGCCCGCGTTCCAAAAGCTTCTTCGATGGCGTCAAAAAATTCTTCGATGATTTGACCCGCTAATCGATCAGCTGGTTTTCATCCGCAAAAGCCCGGAAGCGATTCCGGGCTTTTTCTTTTTATCGGTATTGCTCGGTTAAACTGAATCTATACTCAATATTAATCTGTTTTTGCCGAGTTATCTGGCTTGGTATTATGGTTTTATCGAGGTATTGTTGTAAAAGAGAGAACTAAAGTGAAATTACTACACCGTTTCTTTAGCAGTGAGGCATCCGGCGGCGTGATCCTGATTATGGCTGCTGCGGCCGCGATGGTACTGGCCAACGTCGGAATGACCCGCGATCTGTATCATGCTTTTCTGGAAACGCCCGTTGAGCTGAAGGTCGGGGCGCTGGAAATCAACAAGAACATGCTGCTGTGGATCAACGATGCGCTGATGGCGGTGTTCTTCCTGCTTGTGGGGCTTGAGGTTAAGCGTGAGCTGGTGCTGGGTTCGCTTGCCAGCCGCCAGCGTGCGGCGTTCCCGGTCATTGCTGCGCTCGGCGGGATGGTGGTGCCGGCGCTGCTCTTTCTGGCGTTCACCTGGCAGGATCCGATCGCACGTCACGGCTGGGCGATCCCGGCTGCGACGGATATCGCTTTTGCGCTCGGGGTGCTGGCCTTGCTGGGAAGCCGCGTGCCGGTAGCCCTGAAAATCTTCCTGATGGCGCTGGCGATTATTGATGACCTTGGCGCCATTGTGATTATCGCGCTGTTCTACACCAGCGATCTGTCGATCCTGTCCCTGAGCGTGGCTGCCGGGGCGATTGCGGTGCTGGCGCTGCTGAACATCTTTAATGTGCGCCGCATCGGTATCTACATCCTCGTGGGGATGGTGCTGTGGACGGCGGTGCTGAAATCAGGCGTGCATGCCACGCTGGCTGGGGTGATCGTCGGCTTCTTCGTACCGCTGAAGCCGCAGGACGGCAAGTCGCCTGCGAAACAGCTGGAGCATGTGTTGCACCCGTGGGTCGCCTTTATGATCCTGCCGCTGTTTGCGTTTGCCAACGCGGGCGTTTCCCTCGGCGGGGTGACGCTGGACGGGCTAACGTCCGTGCTGCCGCTGGGCATTATTGCCGGGCTGTTTATCGGTAAGCCGCTGGGTATTAGTCTCTTCTGTTGGCTGGCGACGAAACTGAAGCTGGCGTCATTGCCGCACGGCACCACGTTTAAGCAGATTATGGCCGTCGGCGTGCTGTGTGGTATCGGGTTTACGATGTCGATCTTTATCTCGACGCTGGCGTTTGGCGCGCATGCGCCTGAGCTGATCGTCTGGGCGAAACTCGGCATTCTTATCGGGTCATTACTGGCCGCGGTAATCGGTTATACCTTGCTGAAGGTAAAATTGTCCGGACAGGCCGTCCAGGCATAACGGAACACCGGGAGGAGGCGAGCCTTCTCCCGATACACACTCAGGGAGAGAAGACGCGATGTCTCATTTGAATTACAACCATCTTTACTACTTCTGGCACGTCTATAAACAGGGATCGGTGGTCGGGGCAGCAGAGGCGCTCTACCTGACGCCGCAAACCATCACCGGGCAAATTAAGGCGCTGGAAGAGCGTTTGCAGGGCAAGCTGTTCAAGCGTAAGGGGCGCGGGATTGAACCCAGCGAACTGGGTGAACTGGTTTTCCGCTACGCGGACAAGATGTTCACCCTGAGCCAGGAGATGCTGGATATCGTTAACTATCGCAAAGAGTCGAACCTGCTCTTTGATGTTGGCGTGGCGGATGCGCTGTCCAAACGGCTGGTGAGCGGCGTGCTGGACGCAGCGGTGGTTGAAGATGAACAAATTCATCTTCGCTGCTTTGAATCCACTCACGAGAT
The DNA here is from genome assembly GCF_040059225.1 of Enterobacter cloacae complex sp. Mu1197. NCBI lineage: Bacteria > Pseudomonadati > Pseudomonadota > Gammaproteobacteria > Enterobacterales > Enterobacteriaceae > Enterobacter > Enterobacter cloacae complex sp. Mu1197. The sequence continues at coordinate 704,768 of NZ_CP157375.1, forward strand.
GCTGCTGGAACAGCTAAGCCAGCACAAGCTGGACATGATTATCTCGGACTGCCCGATTGACTCCACGCAGCAGGAAGGCTTGTTCTCGGTGAAGATTGGTGAATGCGGCGTGAGCTTCTGGTGCATTAATCCGCCGCCGGAGAAACCCTTCCCGGCCTGCCTGGAAGAGCGTCGCCTGCTGGTGCCGGGAAGACGTTCCATGCTCGGACGCAAGCTGCTGAACTGGTTTAATTCCCAGGGGCTGAAGGTGGAAATCCTCGGTGAGTTCGACGATGCGGCGCTGATGAAAGCCTTTGGTGAAGCGCATAACGCCATCTTTGTTGCGCCGACGCTCTACGCGCACGATCTCTATTCGGATGACAAGATTACGGAGATAGGCAGAGTGGATAACGTGATGGAGGAGTATCACGCCATATTTGCCGAAAGAATGATTCAGCACCCCGCGGTACAGCGAATCTGTAACCGTGACTACTCGGCGCTGTTTACGCCACCGGCAATCTGAAGACATAAAAAAACCCGCGTTAAGCGGGTTCTTTTAAAACAAGCAACAACAAGCGGCGATTAAGCCAGTTTGTTGATCTGCGCGGTCAGGTTTGCTTTATGACGCGCTGCTTTGTTTTTGTGGATCAGACCTTTAGCAGCCTGACGATCCACGATTGGTTGCATTTCGTTAAATGCGTTCTGCGCAGCAGCTTTGTCGCCAGCTTCGATAGCTGCGTATACTTTCTTGATGAAGGTACGCATCATAGAGCGACGGCTTGCGTTGTGCTTACGAGCCTTCTCAGACTGTACGGCACGTTTCTTAGCTGATTTGATATTAGCCAAGGTCCAACTCCCAAATATGATCTATGTGGACAATTCAAAGGCCGAGGAATATGCCCTCTATACCTTCTTTTGTCAATGGATTTGTGCAAATAAGCGCCGTTAATGTGGCGACGCTACGTTACGTAGTGATGGCGCAGGATTCTACCAGCTTGTTGTTCGTGAATACAGCTTTTCGGCATAAAAATCGCAGTTCGCGAGCAGATTTTTTCGCTGCGAAAGGTCAGCCTGATGAAATCATTACGGCTTTCTGTTTTGCACGAACAATCGCCGGTTAACCTTAACCGCTGTACAAGGTATACTTTGGCGATTTTCACTGTTTTGAGCCAGACATGAAGCTGATACGCGGCATACATAATCTCAGCAGAGCCCCGCACGGGTGCGTGCTGACCATTGGTAATTTCGACGGCGTGCATCGTGGTCATCAGGCGCTGTTGCAGGGATTGCGTAAAGAAGGGGAGGCCCGTGGTCTGCCCGTTGTAGTGATGATTTTCGAACCGCAGCCGCTGGAGCTGTTCGCGGGCGATAAATCTCCCGCCCGTCTTACACGCCTGCGCGAGAAGTTGCGCTATCTGGCTGAGTCCGGTGTGGACTACGTATTGTGCGTACGTTTCGATCGCCGCTTTGCCGCGCTGACAGCACAAAATTTCGTCAGCGACCTGCTGGTTAAGCGTCTTGGCGTGCAGTTTCTTGCCGTGGGCGATGATTTCCGCTTTGGCGCTGGTCGTCAGGGCGATTTCTTGCTATTACAGAAGGCTGGTCTGGAGTACGGTTTTGACGTCACCAGCGCGATGACCTTCTGTGAAGGCGGCGTTCGCGTCAGCAGCACGGCGGTACGCCGGGCACTGGCCGATGATGAACTGGATACGGCAGAAACCCTGCTGGGGCATCCGTTCACCATCTCTGGCCGCGTGGTCCATGGCGATGCGCTGGGCCGCACGATAGGTTTCCCGACGGCGAATATACCGCTGCGTCGTCAGGTTTCCCCGGTTAAAGGGGTGTATGCGGTGGAAGTGGCAGGACTGGGCGATAAGCCGTTTTACGGCGTCGCCAATATTGGCACGCGTCCGACCGTCGCCGGTGTGCGTCAACAGCTGGAAGTGCACCTGCTGGACGTTGTAATGGACCTGTATGGTCGCCATATAGATGTAATACTGCGTAAAAAAATACGCAATGAGCAGCGATTTGGTTCGCTGGATGAACTCAAAGCGCAAATTGCGCGAGATGAATTGACGGCCCGCGAGTTTTTTGGGCTTTAGAACCGGCTTAACTGCCTACGTGATAAATACGGAACCGAGAATCTGATGAGTGACTATAAATCAACCCTGAATTTGCCGGAAACAGGGTTCCCGATGCGCGGCGATCTCGCCAAGCGCGAACCGGGAATGCTGGCGCGTTGGACCGATGATGACCTGTACGGCATCATTCGTGCAGCCAAAAAAGGCAAAAAAACCTTCATTCTGCATGATGGCCCTCCCTATGCGAATGGCAGCATTCATATTGGTCACTCGGTTAACAAGATTCTGAAAGACATTATCGTGAAGTCCAAAGGACTCGCGGGCTATGACTCGCCTTACGTTCCGGGCTGGGACTGCCACGGTCTGCCCATCGAGCTGAAAGTCGAGCAAGAGTTCGGCAAGCCAGGTGAGAAGTTCACCGCCGCCGAGTTCCGTGCGAAGTGCCGCGAATACGCCGCCACGCAGGTTGACGGTCAGCGTGCTGACTTCATCCGTCTGGGCGTACTGGGCGACTGGTCGCACCCGTACCTGACCATGGACTTCAAAACGGAAGCCAACATTATCCGTGCGCTGGGCAAAATCATCGGTAACGGCCACCTGCACAAAGGCGCTAAGCCGGTGCACTGGTGCGTGGACTGCCGTTCTGCGCTGGCAGAAGCGGAAGTGGAGTATTACGACAAAACCTCTCCGTCTATCGACGTGGCCTTCCACGCGGTGGATCAGGATGCGGTAAAAGCCAAATTTGGCGTCGCCTCGGTAAACGGCCCGATCTCTCTGGTGATTTGGACCACCACCCCGTGGACCCTGCCAGCCAACCGTGCGATCTCCCTGTCCGGTGAGTTCGAATACGCGCTGGTGCAGATTGACGGTCAGGCGGTTATCCTGGCGAAAGATCTGGTTGAGAGCGTGCTGAAGCGCGCGCATATCACTGACTACACCGTGCTGGGCACCGTGAAAGGTTACGCCCTGGAGCTGATGCGCTTCAAACACCCGTTCCTGGACTTCGACGTTCCGGCGATCCTCGGCGACCACGTGACGCTGGAAGCGGGTACCGGTGCGGTACATACCGCCGGTGGCCACGGTCCTGACGACTACAACATCAGCCTGAAGTACGGTCTGGAAATCGCTAACCCGGTTGGCCCGGATGGTTCTTACCTACCTGGCACCTACCCGGCGCTGGACGGTATCAACGTCTTCAAAGCGAACGACATTATCGTCGACATGCTGCGTACCAGCGGCGCGCTGCTGCACGTTGAAAAAATGCAGCACAGCTATCCGTGCTGCTGGCGTCACAAGACCCCGATCATCTTCCGAGCGACCCCGCAGTGGTTCGTCAGCATGGATCAGAAGGGCCTGCGCGAGCAGTCTCTGAAAGAGATCAAAGGCGTGCAGTGGATCCCGGACTGGGGCCAGGCGCGTATCGAATCCATGGTGGCTAACCGTCCTGACTGGTGTATCTCCCGTCAGCGTACCTGGGGTGTGCCGATGTCGCTGTTCGTGCATAAAGAGACGCATGAGCTGCACCCGAACACCCTGGAACTGATGGAAGAAGTGGCGAAGCGCGTCGAAGTTGACGGCATTCAGGCGTGGTGGGATCTCGACGCCCGCGACATCCTGGGCGCTGATGCGGATAACTACGAGAAAGTGCCGGATACCCTGGACGTGTGGTTCGATTCCGGGTCTACCCACTCCTCCGTGGTTGACGTGCGTCCGGAGTTTGCCGGTCACGCTGCCGATATGTATCTGGAAGGGTCTGACCAACACCGCGGCTGGTTCATGTCATCTCTGATGATCTCTACCGCCATGAAGGGTAAAGCGCCTTACCGTCAGGTACTGACCCACGGCTTCACCGTGGATGGTCAGGGCCGTAAGATGTCCAAATCTATCGGTAACACTGTTTCTCCGCAGGATGTGATGAACAAACTGGGCGCAGACATTCTGCGTCTGTGGGTGGCCTCTACCGACTACACCGGCGAAATGGCGGTGTCTGACGAGATCCTGAAACGCGCTGCCGACAGCTATCGTCGTATCCGTAACACCGCGCGCTTCCTGCTGGCGAACCTGAACGGGTTCGATCCGGCAAAAGACATGGTGAAACCGGAAGAGATGGTCGTGCTGGACCGCTGGGCGGTAGGCTGCGCGAAAGCGGCGCAGGAAGATATCCTGAAGGCCTACGAGTCTTATGACTTCCACGAAGTGGTGCAGCGCCTGATGCGCTTCTGCTCCATTGAGATGGGCTCGTTCTACCTCGACATCATCAAAGACCGTCAGTACACCGCGAAAGCGGACAGCGTGGCGCGTCGTAGCTGCCAGACCGCGCTGTTCCATATCGCAGAAGCGCTGGTACGCTGGATGGCGCCGATCATGTCCTTCACCGCGGATGAAATCTGGGGTTACCTGCCGGGCGATCGTGCGAAGTATGTCTTCACCGGCGAGTGGTACGAAGGTCTGTTCGATCTCTCCAGCACCGAAGCGATGAACGATGCCTTCTGGGACGAGCTGCTGAAAGTGCGTGGCGAAGTGAACAAGGTTATCGAGCAGGCGCGTGCTGATAAGAAAGTCGGCGGCTCTCTGGAAGCGGCAGTAACCCTGTACGCGGAGCCAGAACTGGCGGCGAAGCTGACGGCGCTGGGCGATGAATTACGATTTGTCCTGTTGACCTCCGGTGCGAAAGTTGCGGATTATGCCGAGGCTTCTGCTGATGCTCAGCAGAGCGAACTGCTCAAAGGACTGAAGGTCGCGCTGAGCAAAGCCGACGGTGAGAAATGCCCGCGTTGCTGGCATTACACCACCGATGTCGGTCAGGTGGCGGAACACGCAGACATCTGCGGACGCTGTGTAAGCAACGTCGCCGGTGACGGCGAAAAACGTAAGTTTGCCTGATGAGTAAAACTCTCTGTTCAACAGGACTGCGCTGGCTGTGGCTGGTTGTGGTGGTGCTGATTATTGATCTGGGCAGCAAGTTCCTGATCCTCCAGAATTTTGCTCTGGGGGAGACGGTCCCGCTGTTCCCGTCGCTTAACCTGCACTACGCGCGCAACTACGGTGCGGCGTTCAGTTTCCTTGCTGACAGCGGTGGCTGGCAGCGCTGGTTCTTTGCGGGTATCGCTCTCGGTATCTGCGTGATCCTGGCGGTGCTGATGTACCGCTCGAAGGCAACGCAAAAGCTGAATAACATCGCTTACGCGCTGATCATTGGCGGCGCGCTGGGCAACCTGTTTGATCGCCTGTGGCACGGCTTTGTGGTCGATATGATCGACTTCTACGTCGGCGACTGGCACTTCGCGACCTTTAACCTCGCTGATAGCGCCATTTGCATCGGTGCGGCGTTAATCGTGCTGGAAGGCTTCTTGCCTAAACCCGCTGCGAAAGAGCAGGCGTAAGCATCAATGCCGGGTGGCGCTACGCTTACCCGGCCTACAGAATTTGTGGCTTCCCGTAGGCCCGGTAAGCGTAGCGCCACCGGGCAACAGGTGACCCAAAACAAGCGAGCAATTTGCATGTCTAAATCCGTACAGAGCAACAGCGCGGTTCTCGTTCACTTCACGCTGAAGCTGGATGATGGTTCAACGGCTGAGTCCACCCGCAATAACGGCAAACCGGCCCTGTTTCGTCTTGGCGATACCTCCCTGTCTGAAGGTCTTGAGCAGCAGCTTCTGGGCCTGAAAGAGGGTGAGAAAAAAGCCTTTTCGCTGGAGCCGGATGCGGCATTTGGCGTGCCAAGCCCGGACCTGATCCAGTATTTCTCGCGCCGCGAGTTTATGGACGCAGGTGAACCGGAAATCGGCGCGATTATGCTCTTTACCGCTATGGACGGCAGCGAAATGCCTGGCGTGATCCGCGAAATCAACGGCGACTCGATTACCGTTGACTTCAACCATCCGCTTGCCGGGCGTACCGTTCATTTTGATGTTGAAGTGCTGGAAATCGATCCGGCACTGGAGGCCTGAAATGCAGATCCTGTTGGCTAACCCGCGCGGCTTCTGCGCCGGTGTAGACCGCGCTATCAGCATTGTTGAAAACGCGCTGGAGATTTACGGCGCGCCGATTTATGTACGTCACGAAGTGGTGCATAACCGCTACGTGGTCGACAGCCTGCGCGAACGCGGTGCCATCTTTATCGAGCAGATCAGCGAAGTGCCTGACGGTGCGATCCTGATTTTCTCCGCGCACGGCGTCTCTCAGGCGGTCCGTAACGAAGCGAAAAGTCGCGATCTGACCGTCTTCGATGCCACCTGCCCATTGGTGACCAAGGTGCATATGGAAGTGGCGCGCGCCAGCCGCCGTGGTGAAGAGTCGATCCTGATTGGCCATGCCGGCCACCCGGAAGTCGAGGGCACCATGGGCCAGTACAGCAACCCTGAAGGGGGAATGTATCTGGTTGAGTCGCCTGAAGATGTCTTTACGCTGAACGTGAAAAACGAAGCGCGTCTGTCGTTTATGACCCAGACGACGCTCTCCGTCGACGATACCTCAGACGTGATTGATGCCCTGCGTCAGCGCTTCCCGAAAATCGTCGGGCCGCGCAAGGACGACATCTGCTACGCCACCACCAATCGTCAGGAAGCGGTGCGCGCGCTGGCTGAACAGGCGGACGTGGTGCTGGTGGTCGGCTCTAAGAACTCCTCCAACTCTAACCGTCTGGCTGAACTGGCACAGAGAATGGGGAAGGCGGCGTTCCTGATCGATGATGCCACGGATATTCAGGAAGCGTGGGTTAAAGACGCGGCCTGCGTAGGCGTGACGGCCGGGGCATCCGCGCCCGATATTCTGGTACAAAACGTCATCTCGCGTCTGCAGGAGCTGGGTGGCGGCGAAGCGGTGCCGCTGGAAGGACGCGAAGAGAATATTGTTTTCGAAGTGCCGAAAGAGCTGAGAATCGACGCCCGCGAAGTCGAATAGTCCCTTTTCTGATGAAAGGCCAGCACCTCCTGTGCTGGCCTTTTTTTTACCCGTTACTTTATCGTGACGACAAAATCATGTCTTTTACTGATATTTAAGTCGGTTTCACGTTAAATTCTAATTATTGGTGTTTTCAGTTGGCAGTGCTCAGAAAGGCTGGTTAATCTGAAAACGGTTTACATCATTTTAACGTAAGAGAATAACTATGCATGATGCACAGATCCGTGTCGCCATTGCGGGCGCGGGTGGACGTATGGGCCGTCAGCTGATTCAGGCGGCACTTCAGATGGATGGCGTAGCACTTGGCGCGGCGCTGGAGCGTGACGGTTCATCGCTTCTGGGGACCGATGCTGGTGAGCTGGCGGGCGCGGGAAAGACCGGCGTCACCGTACAAAGCAGCCTGGAGGCGGTTAAAGAGGACTTCGATGTCTTCATCGATTTTACCCGCCCGGAAGGGACGCTCATGCATCTGGCATTTTGCCGCCAGCACGGCAAGGGGATGGTGATCGGCACCACCGGTTTTGACGATGCGGGCAAGCAGGCTATCCAGGATGCATCCAAAGAGATTGCGGTTGTCTTCGCCGCAAACTTTAGCGTGGGGGTTAACGTCATGCTGAAGCTGCTGGAGAAGGCCGCGAAGGTGATGGGTAACTACACCGATATTGAGATTGTTGAAGCTCACCACCGCTATAAGGTTGATGCGCCATCAGGCACGGCGCTGGCAATGGGCGAAGCGATTGCTCATGCACTTGATAAAGATTTAAAAGACTGCGCGGTCTATGCCCGCGAAGGCCACACCGGGGAGCGCGTGCCGGGCACCATTGGTTTCGCAACCGTCCGGGCGGGTGACATCGTCGGCGAACATACCGCGATGTTCGCCGATATCGGCGAGCGCGTCGAGATTACGCATAAAGCGTCCAGCCGAATGACGTTTGCCAATGGTGCCGTTCGATCCGCCTTGTGGCTGAAAGAGAAGAAAAATGGTCTTTTTGATATGAGAGATGTGCTTGATCTCAACAATCTGTAAGCATTATTACCCATCGTGATGTGGTTATTGCAGTCGTAATCCTTTGATTGCATAGGGCAATAAATTATTGCCCTTTTATTTTATCTATTTCGTGCCCATTTTGTTCCTTTAGCCTTGAAAGTATAGCTATTCCCCTTAATTCCCGTTACTGAAATGTAAATTTTGACCATTTGGTCCACTTTTTGATGCTGCGTCGACTCATTTTTCATTAAACCCGGCGCGCAAGCGTTTTCCGCAGTGATTTACCTGATCTTTTTGTCGCTTAAGCTCCACTCACCTCGTCAGATACGCAAAAGACTAAACAAAATATCGGTTTTAAGTTGACTTTTACCCACCAAATCTCCAGAATGCCGCCGTTTGCCAAAAATCCGCTGGCAACACATTTGCATTGATCCATGACATGGTTATGAATTAATATGCAAATAAAGTGAGTGAATATTCTCTGGAGGGTGTTTTGATTAAGTCAGCGCTATTGGTTCTGGAAGACGGAACCCAGTTTATCGGTCGGGCCATAGGGGCAACGGGTTCGGCGGTTGGGGAAGTCGTTTTCAATACTTCAATGACCGGTTATCAAGAAATCCTCACTGATCCTTCCTATTCTCGCCAAATCGTTACTCTTACTTATCCTCATATCGGCAATGTCGGCACCAATGCGGCTGACGAAGAATCCTCTCAGGTACATGCGCAAGGCCTTGTCATTCGTGACCTGCCGCTGATTGCCAGCAACTTCCGCAATACCGAAGACCTCTCTTCTTACCTGAAGCGCCATAACATCGTGGCGATTGCCGATATCGATACCCGTAAGTTAACGCGTCTGCTGCGCGAGAAGGGTGCACAGAACGGCTGCATCATCGCGGGTGATAACCTCGATGCGACGCTGGCGCTGGAAAAAGCGAAAGCCTTCCCGGGCCTGAACGGCATGGACCTGGCGAAAGAAGTCACTACCGCAGAAGCCTACAGCTGGACTCAGGGTAGCTGGACGCTGGAAGGCGACCTGCCGGAAGCGAAAAAAGAGAGCGAGCTGCCGTTCCACGTGGTGGCCTACGATTTCGGCGCCAAGCGCAACATCCTGCGCATGCTGGTTGACCGCGGCTGCCGCCTGACGGTGGTGCCAGCAAAAACGTCTGCTGAAGACGTACTGAAGATGAATCCGGACGGTATTTTCCTGTCCAACGGGCCTGGCGACCCGGCGCCGTGCGATTACGCCATCGCTGCCATCAAGTCCTTCCTGGAAACCGACATCCCGGTATTCGGCATCTGCCTCGGCCATCAGCTGCTGGCGCTGGCGAGCGGTGCGAACACCGTCAAGATGAAGTTCGGCCACCACGGTGGTAACCACCCGGTGAAAGATATCGATAACAACACGGTGATGATCACCGCGCAGAACCATGGCTTTGCCGTCGATGAGGCCTCAATGCCAGCTAACCTGCGCGTGACCCATAAGTCGCTGTTCGATGGCACCCTGCAGGGGATTCATCGCACCGATAAGCCAGCGTTCAGCTTCCAGGGGCATCCGGAAGCCAGCCCGGGCCCACACGACGCCGCGCCGCTGTTCGATCACTTCATCGAACTTATCGAGCAATACCGTAAGACCGCTAAATAATCAGGAGCCGAGAAGACAATGCCAAAACGTACAGACATAAAAAGCATCCTGATCCTTGGCGCTGGCCCGATCGTCATCGGCCAGGCCTGCGAATTCGACTACTCCGGCGCGCAGGCGTGTAAAGCCCTGCGTGAAGAGGGTTACCGCGTCATCCTGGTTAACTCTAACCCGGCTACCATCATGACCGACCCGGAAATGGCAGATGCGACCTACATCGAGCCGATTCACTGGGAAGTGGTGCGTAAAATCATCGAGAAAGAGCGTCCGGACGCGGTGCTGCCAACCATGGGCGGCCAGACGGCGCTGAACTGCGCGCTCGAGCTGGAGCGTCAGGGCGTGCTGGCCGAATTCGGCGTCACCATGATTGGTGCGACCGCCGACGCGATTGATAAAGCCGAAGACCGTCGCCGCTTCGACGTGGCGATGAAGAAAATCGGCCTCGACACCGCGCGCTCCGGTATCGCACACAACATGGAAGAAGCGCTGGCCGTTGCGGCTGACGTGGGCTATCCGTGCATCATCCGTCCATCGTTCACCATGGGCGGCACCGGCGGCGGTATCGCTTACAACCGTGAAGAGTTCGAAGAAATTTGCGAACGCGGTCTGGATCTCTCTCCAACCAAAGAGCTGCTGATTGATGAATCGCTGATTGGCTGGAAAGAGTACGAGATGGAAGTGGTGCGTGATAAAAACGACAACTGCATCATCGTCTGCTCCATCGAAAACTTCGATGCGATGGGTATCCACACCGGCGACTCCATCACCGTTGCGCCAGCCCAGACGCTGACTGACAAAGAGTACCAAATCATGCGTAACGCCTCGATGGCGGTACTGCGTGAAATCGGCGTGGAAACCGGTGGTTCAAACGTGCAGTTCTCCGTGAACCCGAAAACCGGCCGCCTGATTGTTATCGAAATGAACCCGCGCGTGTCCCGCTCCTCCGCGCTGGCCTCTAAAGCGACCGGCTTCCCGATTGCGAAAGTGGCGGCGAAACTGGCGGTGGGTTATACCCTCGACGAGCTGATGAACGACATCACCGGTGGCCGCACCCCTGCGTCCTTCGAGCCGTCCATCGACTACGTTGTGACCAAAATTCCACGCTTTAACTTCGAGAAATTTGCAGGCGCGAACGACCGTCTGACCACCCAGATGAAATCTGTCGGGGAAGTGATGGCGATTGGCCGCACGCAGCAGGAATCCCTGCAGAAAGCGCTGCGCGGTCTGGAAGTGGGGGCGACCGGTTTCGACCCGAAAGTGAGCCTGGACGACCCGGAAGCGCTGACCAAAATCCGCCGCGAGCTGAAAGACGCGGGTGCAGAGCGTATCTGGTACATCGCCGATGCCTTCCGTGCCGGTCTGTCCGTCGACGGCGTGTTCAACCTGACTAACATCGACCGCTGGTTCCTGGTGCAGATTGAAGAGCTGGTGCGTCTGGAAGAGAAAGTGGCCGAGCTGGGCATCAACGGCCTGGACGCTGACTTCCTGCGCGTGCTGAAGCGTAAAGGCTTCGCCGATGCGCGTCTGGCTAAGCTGGCGGGCGTGCGCGAAGCGGAAATCCGCAAGCTGCGTGACCAGTATGACCTGCACCCGGTCTACAAGCGCGTGGACACCTGTGCGGCTGAATTCTCGACCGACACCGCGTACATGTACTCCACCTATGAAGACGAGTGTGAAGCGAACCCGTCCGTCGACCGCGACAAGATTATGGTGCTGGGCGGTGGTCCAAACCGTATCGGCCAGGGCATCGAGTTCGACTACTGCTGCGTACACGCCTCGCTGGCGCTGCGCGAAGACGGTTACGAGACCATCATGGTCAACTGTAACCCGGAAACCGTCTCCACAGACTACGACACCTCCGACCGCCTCTACTTCGAGCCGGTTACCCTTGAAGACGTGCTGGAAATCGTGCGCATCGAGAAGCCAAAAGGCGTTATCGTGCAGTACGGTGGCCAGACGCCACTGAAGCTGGCGCGCGCGCTGGAAGCGGCAGGCGTACCGGTTATCGGTACCAGCCCGGATGCGATTGACCGTGCGGAAGACCGCGAGCGTTTCCAGCAGGCGGTTGACCGTCTGAAGCTGAAACAGCCGGCGAACGCCACGGTGACGGCCATCGAACAGGCCGTAGAGAAGGCGAAAGAGATTGGCTACCCGCTGGTGGTGCGTCCTTCCTACGTGCTGGGCGGCCGCGCGATGGAAATCGTCTACGACGAAGCCGACCTGCGTCGCTACTTCCAGACGGCGGTGAGCGTCTCCAACGATGCGCCAGTGCTGCTCGACCGCTTCCTCGACGATGCGGTAGAAGTGGACGTTGATGCCATCTGCGACGGCGAAATGGTGCTGATTGGCGGCATCATGGAGCATATCGAGCAGGCGGGCGTGCACTCCGGTGACTCTGCCTGTTCTCTGCCTGCGTACACCCTGAGCCAGGAAATTCAGGATGTGATGCGCCAGCAGGTGCAGAAGCTGGCCTTCGAGCTGCAGGTTCGCGGCCTGATGAACGTCCAGTTCGCGGTGAAAGATAACGAAGTCTACCTGATTGAAGTCAACCCGCGTGCGGCACGTACCGTACCGTTCGTCTCCAAAGCCACCGGTATTCCGCTGGCGAAAGTGGCGGCGCGCGTGATGGCAGGCCAGACGCTGGCACAGCAGGGCGTGACCAAAGAGATCATTCCACCGTACTACTCGGTGAAAGAAGTGGTGCTGCCGTTCAACAAATTCCCGGGCGTTGACCCGCTGTTAGGGCCAGAAATGCGCTCAACCGGGGAAGTGATGGGCGTAGGCCGCACCTTCGCAGAAGCGTTCGCGAAGGCGCAGCTGGGCAGTAGCTCAACCATGAGAAAATCGGGCCGTGCGCTGCTCTCCGTTCGCGAAGGCGATAAAGAGCGCGTGGTTGACCTGGCCGCCAAACTGCTGAAGCAGGGCTTTGAGCTGGACGCGACCCACGGTACGGCGATTGTGCTGGGCGAAGCGGGCATCAACCCGCGTCTGGTGAACAAGGTGCATGAAGGTCGTCCGCACATTCAGGATCGTATCAAGAATGGCGAATATACCTACATCATCAACACCACCGCAGGCCGCCAGGCGATTGAAGACTCCAAGCTGATTCGCCGCAGCGCGCTGCAGTACAAAGTGCACTACGACACCACCCTGAACGGCGGTTTCGCAACAGCCATGGCGCTGAACGCGGATGCCACCGAGAAGGTGATTTCGGTTCAGGAAATGCACGCGCAGATTAGCAAGTAATCTGCGTAGGCCCGGCAAGCGGTAGCGCCGCCGGGCAAATGGCGGGTGGCGCTTCGCTTACCCGCCCTACTTTTTCTTTATCCATCTTCAGAACCTTCTGGTTTTTCATCCGCATTCAGTGAGTTAGCCTAAAATCATTAGGTCGATAACGAAATTCAACTGAGAGCAGGGGAAAACACCATGCAAAATAAATTACTGATCGCCACCCTTCTTGCCGCCACTGCAACGTTTACCGTCGCGGGCTGTTCCTCTAACCAGGCAGTGAAAACCACCGATGGCAAAACCATTGTCACCGACGGAAAACCACAGGTCGATGATGATACCGGTCTGGTGTCGTATAAAAATGCGGAAACGGGTCAGACCGAGCAGATCAACCGCGATCAGGTTAAATCAATGGGCGAGCTGGATAACTAATAAAAAAGCCGTGGCGTTTGCCACGGCTTTTAGTCTTTCAGGAACGATTACCAGCGGTGGTTCAGCAGGATATGACCGCCATAAGCAGCATAGCTGTTTTCACCCCACTCGCCACTGGCGCGCAGGGAGAGCGTGGTGGTGTCGTTCAGGTTACCGGTGACGCCCAGTTCCAGTTGCCCACGATCTTCCGGCGTATCGTTGCTGACAGTCTCGCCGTTAAACGCCAGATCGTTTTGACCCGCACCTTTCAGCCAGTTCACGGCAACGTACGGCTGCCAGGCTTTCACATCTTTCTGCTGGAAGTAGCTTGATTTGACGCCCAGACGACCAAACAGACCGTCGTTGTCCAGCGTTGTCACCCGCACGCCGTCGCGATCGGTATGATTTTCCTGATCCAGATAGCTGTAGACGATCTGAGCCTGCGGTTCGATTTTCCAGGTGCGCTCATTCTCTGAATCAACCACCCACGCATGGCCCACTTCGACGGAAGCGGCAAAACCGGTGCTGTCGTAGTCTTCATCGTTGCGATTGCTGGTCACTTTATTGTTGTACCAGCTGTAGGCGGCCCAGGTATCAACGTAGCTGCCCAGGCGCAGCTTCTGATCTTCCTGCCAGGTTGCATACAGGCCGACGTTAAAGCCGTCCACTTTGCCCTGCGCATCACGCACGTTGTGTTTTGCATCAGAGTGGGTTTTCGCCTGACCGGCCCCGAACATGCCGCCCGCACGCAGAATACCGTTGTCCATAGGCTTGCTCATAAAGTCGCTGCCTACCTGAAGCACGGTGGTGGTGGTGTCATAGCTGACTTTGTCGCCGCCTGCATTGTTTTCATGGTAGCGACCTTTGACGTACATCCAAGTGTTGAGGTCTTCTTCATTACGGAAGGTGATCTGATCGCGATCGTCACGCTTGTGCAGGAACATGCTCTGCGCGGCAAGGTAGTTGCCTAAGTAAGCGCCAACCTCTGGAGCCATGACCTCAGGACCGCTGTTGCTGCCGTTGTCGGTGTTACCGCCGTTGTCGGTATTACCGCCGTTGTCAGTGTTACCGCCGTTGTCGGTGTTACCGCCGTTGTTGGTGTTATCACCGTTGTCGGTGTTACCGCCGTTGTCGGTGTTACCGCCGTTGTTGGTGTTATCACCGTTGTCGGTGTTACCGCCGTTGTCGGAGTTATCACCGTTGTCGGTGTTATCGCCATCATCGGTATTATCAGACGGTTCATCGGAAGGCGTGGCCTTTGACTCCAGGTACCAGTTGCCGTTGCTGTGCTGATAGAGATTATATTCCCACGCACCGGCAATCACCGGTTTGGCAAGTGTCAACTGGGCTTCGGAGCTGCCGCCAACGCTGACAATTTCCATGCCGTTAACGGTTTGCGCGCCCAGGCCGCCAATGTTGTTAACGCTGACGTCGGACTGGCCAAAGCTGCTGCCGGTAATGGTGAGATGATCGGTTGGCGAGTTGTCTTCACCCAGGGTACTGTTCATCACGATCTGACTGCCCGCAGAGCCGGTATAGTCGCCGTTAATGGTGAAATTATTGCCAACGCTGTGATTGGCGGCACTGAGTAACAGTGTGCCACCGTTGGTGACGTTGCCGTTGACCGTATCGATACCTGAAACGCTCAGCGTATCGTTACCCTGAACCGCATTCCATGCTGCCAGCGTACCACCCGTGAGGATGTTGATATTGTCGTTTACTTCACCAGCAGTGGCAAACTGAGCGCCATTTTCGACAGTAATCGTCGCGTTGCTACTCTTTGTACCAAGCGTTGAACCAAAAGCGACCAGCGTGGTGCCGCTATGCAGAACGGTATCACCCGTGTAGGTGTTTTTGCCGGTTAGCGTCAGGGTGTTGGAATCCACTTTTTCAACATTGCCGCTACCGGTAATGCCGGTGGCGAACGCCGTATTACTGCCCTGATTAAAAATAAGGGTGCCGTTGTTGGTCAGTCCACCGCTCAGCGTCGCGGTTTTCGTGCCATCACCCAGCAGGAGAGAAGCCTCTTTGGCAACGAGAGTCGTACCTGCATTAGACACATTACCCGACAGGATTAAATCACCGCTGTTAACCAGCAGCGAATTGCCAGAACCGATGATGTCGATATTCCCTGAGAACGCCCAGCTTTCACCGTCCATTTCTAAAGAAGCAAAGCCATCGCCTTCCGATAAGCCAACAAAATTGCTTTCTTCTGTGCCGGTTCCTGCCAGGGTTATCGTATTTCCTTTAGAGACGCTAGAAATGACGTCGCCTTTCAGTGACGAGCCTGTATCAAGTACCAACGTATTGTTTTTGCTGCTGGCAAACGTAATCGCCGTACCGCCACCGCCAATCGAGCCCTTGTTAGTGATATCAACTTTCGCCGTATCCGTTACGTTGATGCCGTTCTGCGCGCCCTGAACGGTTCCGGTATTGGTGATTTTGGTATTACCGTCGCTCAGGTGTATACCATCATTTTCCGTGCCGGTAAGCGTGCCTTCGTTATTTATAGCCACACCGACGTGTGCACTAAGACCTGTTTTACCTTTAATAACCCCGGTAGCGCCATTCGATATATTTACAGCTGAGGAGTTCTGACTGACATAAATACCATTGTCGAAAGCGGTAATGCTTCCGTTATTGATAATATCCCCCTGCATGGATTCAATGTTAACGGCAGAGGCACCGGTTGAGGAAATCGTCGCACCTTCCTCATTATTTAAGGTAACACGCTGCGCGGAGGTATTAATGTCCAGACCTTTACCTGCGCCAGAAATATTCCCCTTGTTAGTCACGGTTGTTACGTTGAATCCTGAAACAGAAACCGCGCTCTCACTTCCCGAGGACGAGATGGTGACGTCTTTATTGATGGTGTATTCTGCTTCGGAGGAAAACTCTTGTGGGACAGAGGTGGATTGATCAATGGTTCCGGCAAGGGCCACTATCGGTGTGAATATAAACAAGGCAGGAAATATCTTTCCGAGAGTGCTTGTGGTTTTGTTTAATTTGAATTTTTTGTTGCGCATGTACACATCCATTTGAGAAGAAGTGACGCTAATTAATGATATGGAGTAACCCTTTTAGGCTGCTTACAAGAGTGGGCTTACAACTAAGAGCATAAAATTATTATTTTTTCAATGCGTTATGTATAGGTTGATTTATTAAATAATGATTTTAGAACCTCTTAATTGATCGTTAATTAATATATTTCATCCTTAACCATTCATTTAATATATTTTCTTTAACTATCGTTTTACGCCTGCGATACCCGTCCGGGACAATCATTGCCCATTGTTGCGTTTTACCTTTGCAAGGCTTTTCGCCCCTTTCACCGGGCGGGTTAACTGTCTACACTCACTGCTACAAGAAGAGAAGAAGACAGGTCATTTGATGATACTCATTATTTATGCGCACCCTTATCCGCAGCACTCGCATGCGAATAAGCGGATGCTTGAGCAGGTAAGGACGCTTGATAACGTAGAGATACGTTCTCTCTATCAACTTTATCCCGATTTCAACATCGATATCGCCGCTGAACAGGAGGCGCTTTCCCGTGCCGATCTAATCGTCTGGCAGCATCCCATGCAGTGGTACAGCACGCCTCCGCTGCTGAAGCTGTGGATTGATAAAGTCTTCTCCCACGGCTGGGCGTATGGCCACAATGGTCATGCGCTAAAAGGGAAAAGCCTGATGTGGGCGGTTACCACGGGCGGAGGAGAAAGCCACTTTGATATTGGTTCCTTCCCGGGTTTTGAGGTCCTGGCACAGCCGCTGCAGGCGACCGCGCTCTACTGCGGCCTGAACTGGCTCCCGCCTTTTGCGATGCACTGCACTTTTGTCTGCGATGACGAAACGCTGCAGGCGCAGGCTCGCCATTATAAACAACGCTTACTTGAGTGGCAGGAGGCGCACCATGGATAGCCATACGCTGATACAGGCGCTGATATACCTTGGCGCAGCGGCGCTGATTGTGCCCGTGGCGGTACGCCTGGGGCTGGGCTCTGTTCTCGGCTACCTGATTGCGGGCTGCGTTATTGGACCGTGGGGCTTTCGACTGGTGACGGATGCAGAGGCGATCCTTCATTTCGCTGAAATTGGCGTTGTGCTGATGCTCTTTGTGATTGGTCTGGAACTCGACCCGCAGCGCCTGTGGAAGCTTCGCGCCTCGGTATTTGGCGGCGGGGCGCTGCAGATGGTGGCCTGTGGCCTGCTGCTGGGTGGGTTCTGCATCCTGCTGGGCATGGACTGGAAAGTGGCAGAGCTTATCGGCATGACGCTGGCGCTCTCCTCGACCGCCATTGCCATGCAGGCCATGAACGAGCGCAATCTGACGGTCTCGCAGATGGGACGCAGCGCGTTCTCGGTGCTGCTGTTCCAGGACATTGCCGCTATCCCGCTGGTGGCGATGATCCCGCTGCTGGCGGCCAGCGGTTCCTCCACGACGCTGGGGGCGTTCGCGCTGTCGGCATTAAAAGTCGTGGGGGCGCTGGCGCTGGTGGTGCTGCTTGGTCGCTACGTCACCCGTCCGCTGCTGCGGTTCGTTGCCCGCTCAGGCCTTCGCGAAGTGTTCAGCGCCGTGGCGCTCTTCCTGGTGTTTGGCTTCGGTCTGCTGCTGGAGGAAGCCGGCCTGTCGATGGCGATGGGGGCCTTCCTGGCCGGCGTTCTGCTGGCGAGTTCCGAATACCGTCACGCGCTGGAAAGCGATATCGAGCCGTTCAAAGGCTTGCTGCTGGGGCTGTTTTTCATCGGCGTAGGGATGTCCGTCGACTTCGGCACGCTGGTGACGCACCCGCTGCGGATCGTCGTCCTGCTGGTCGGCTTCCTGATCATTAAAATGGCGATGCTGTGGCTGATTGCGCGTCCGCTGAAGGTGCCGAATAAGCAGCGCAGCTGGTTTGCGGTTCTGCTGGGGCAGGGGAGTGAATTTGCGTTCGTGGTCTTTGGCGCGGCGCAGATGGCAAACGTCCTCGATCCCGAGTGGGCAAAAGCGCTGACGCTGGCGGTCGCACTGTCGATGGCCGCGACGCCCGTTCTGCTGGTGGTGCTGACGCGTCTGGAAAAATCGGGTAGCGATCAGGAGCGCGAAGCCGATGAGATCGACGAGGAGCAGCCTCGCGTCATCATTGCCGGATTTGGCCGCTACGGGCAGATCGTTGGTCGTCTGTTGCTGTCCAGCGGGGTGAAAATGGTTATCCTCGATCACGACCCCGACCATGTCGATACCCTGCGTAAATTTGATATGAAGGTGTTTTACGGCGATGCAACCCGCGTCGATCTATTGGAATCCGCCGGGGCGGCGAAAGCGGAGGTATTGATTAACGCGATTGACGATCCGGAGACCAGCATGCAGATGGTGGAAATGGCGAAAGAGCATTTTCCGGATCTGACCATCATTTCCCGCGCACGCGATGTTGATCATTATATCCGCCTCAGGCAGGCGGGCGTCGCAGCCCCCGAGCGTGAAACCTTTGAAGGCGCGCTGAAGTCTGGCCGCATGGCGCTGGAAAACCTGGGGCTCGGCGCGTATGAAGCCCGCGAACGGGCGGATCTGTTCCGTCGCTTTAATACCGAAATGGTGGAAGAGATGGCGGCGATGGCGGGCAGTACGGCCACGGAGCGTGCGGCAGTGTTTAAACGCACCAGCGCCATGCTGACGGAAATCATCAATGAGGATCGCAATCACCTGTCGCTGATCCAGCGTCACGGCTGGCAGGGCACAGAAGAGGGCAAGCATACCGGGGATCCGTCTGACGAACCGGAGAGTAAACCTTCCGCGTGAAGTGGAGTTGCCAGCAATATTAAAAAATTTCTGTATCTTTACTCTGCCGCCAGTCGACGAAAGATTAAGCTTTCCGTATAGTGGCGGCAATTTTTTGCATCCGGGAAATTTTCAATGATCAGTCTGATTGCAGCGCTGGCGGTGGACCGCGTTATCGGTATGGAAAATGCCATGCCGTGGAACCTGCCTGCCGATCTTGCATGGTTTAAACGTACTACGTTAAACAAGCCGGTAGTGATGGGCCGCCTGACCTGGGAGTCGATTGGTCGTCCATTGCCGGGCCGTAAAAATATCGTTATCAGTAGCCAGCCGGGTACTGACGATCGTGTCGAATGGGTAAAATCCGTCGACGAGGCGATTGCTGCATGCGGCAATGCCGAAGAGATCATGGTAATTGGCGGCGGGCGCGTGTACGAGCAGTTCCTGCCTAAAGCGCAGAAGCTGTATCTGACCCATATTGATGCGGAAGTGGAAGGGGATACCCATTTCCCGGACTACGATCCGGACGAGTGGGAATCGGTATTTAGCGAATTCCACGATGCGGATGCACAGAACTCTCACAGCTACTGCTTCGAGATCCTGGAACGTCGTTAAGTGCTTTGCCCTCTCCCGCCCGGGAGAGGGCATGATTCAGGAGGCGACGGCCTCACTTTCCCCTAAGTCCAGCTGTCGGTTGGACGGCTGAACAAAGTAAGCTTTATCTTCCCAGCGTAAGCAGGTTAACTCTCCGCCCCAGCAGCATCCGGTATCCAGACCGTAAATCCCTTCCGGCGTCCCTTTTCCTTCCAGTGCAGCCCAGTGACCAAATACCACGCTGTACTCGCTGGTCACCGGTCCCGGAATGGCAAACCACGGTTTGAGCGGGGCCGGTGCGCTTTCCGGCGTCTCTTTGGAATACATGTCCAGCTGTCCGTTCGGGAAGCAGAAACGCATGCGGGTGAAGGCGTTCGTGATAAAGCGCAGACGGGCGAGACCGCTGAGATCCTCGCTCCAGTGGTTCGGCATGTCGCCGTACATGGCATCGAGGAAGAAAGGATACGAGTCGCTTGCCAGCACCGCCTCAACGTCACGCGCACAGGTTTTCGCTGTTTCAAGATCCCATTGTGGCGTGATCCCAGCATGCGCCATGACCAGCTTTTTCTCTTCGTCGACCTGCAGCAGGGGCTGACGGCGCAGCCAGTTAATCAGATCGTCCGCGTCCGGCGCTTCCAGCAGCGGGGTGAGGCGATCTTTTGGTTTATTGCGGCTGATCCCGGCGAACACTGCCAGCAGATGCAGATCGTGATTGCCCAACACCATGCGCACCCTGTCGCCCAGCGATTTGACGAAACGTAATACCTCAAGCGAGCCGGGGCCACGTGCGACTAAATCGCCCGTCAGCCAGAGCGTGTCCTGTTCTGGCGTAAAGTCGACCTGTTTTAATAATGCGATCAGTTCATCGTAGCAACCGTGAACGTCGCCAATCAGATATGTAGACATTAGATTAATGAATAAGTGTGGTTACGGCGAGACGGAACACGGGAATGGCAACGCGGAAGCCATTGCCATCGACATCGACCATTTCATAATGGCCTTGCATGGTACCCATCGGCGTTTCAATCACCGCGCCGCTGGTGTACTGGTACTCTTCGCCAGGGGCGATGTGGGGCTGTTCACCGACCACACCTTCCCCCTGAACTTCGATTTCGCGGCCATTGCCGTTGGTGATAAGCCAGTAGCGTCCGCGCAGCTGCACGGGCGTCCGCCCCAGGTTGCGAATGGTCACGGTGTAAGCAAAGACAAAGCGTTCTTCGTCCGGCGAGGACTGTGATTCAACATAGACGCTTTGTACATGGACACATACGCGGGGCGAATCAATCATGGCTTAACTCTCCTTCGGCGGCGCATTTTCGCTGATGTAATTAGCCAGCTTGCAGTACTGCTCTACGGAAATGTTCTCCGCACGCATTGCCGGGTCGATCCCCAGTTCAGCTAATACCTCAACGGTGAATGAATTGCTGAGGCTGTTACGGATCGTTTTACGACGCTGGTTAAAGGCTTCAGTGGTAATGCGGCTCAGTACACGCAGATCTTTAACCGGGTACGGTTTCGTTTTGTGCGGCACAAGGCGCACAACCGCTGAATCCACTTTCGGTGGTGGTGTGAACGCTGACGGCGGTACTTCGAGTACCGGGATCACGTTGCAGTAATATTGTGCCATCACGCTTAAACGACCATACGCTTTACTGTTCGGGCCTGCAACCAGACGGTTAACCACTTCTTTTTGCAACATGAAGTGCATATCGGCAATGGCATCAGTATAGCTAAAGAGGTGGAACATGAGCGGCGTGGAGATGTTATACGGCAGGTTGCCGAATACGCGCAGCGGCTGGCCCATTTTTTCCGACAGCTCGCCGAAGTTCATGGTCATGGCGTCCTGCTGATAAATGGTCAGCTTCGGCCCGAGGAACGGGTGCGTTTGCAGGCGTGCGGCCAGATCGCGGTCCAGTTCGATGACGGTCAGTTCGTCGAGGCGTTCGCCTACCGGCTCGGTCAGTGCGGCAAGGCCCGGGCCGATTTCGACCATCGCCTGGCCTTTTTGTGGATTAATAGCCGAGACAATGCTTTCGATCACGAACTGATCGTTAAGGAAGTTTTGCCCGAAACGTTTACGGGCTAAGTGGCCCTGATGGACTCGATTAGTCATTGAGTATTAACAATCATTTTGATGGCGAGATTAAGCGCCGTAATAAAACTGCCGACATCCGCTTTCCCCTGGCCTGCCAGATCCAGCGCAGTACCGTGGTCAACGGACGTTCGAATAAAGGGTAAACCGAGGGTGATATTCACCCCGCGGCCAAAGCCCTGGTATTTTAGCACGGGCAGGCCCTGATCGTGGTACATCGCGAGCACGGCGTCGGCATTATCCAGGTATTTCGGCTGGAAAAGGGTATCAGCAGGCAGCGGACCGCTGAGGTTCATTCCCTTCGCCCGCATTTCGTTGAGTACCGGAATGATGGTGTCGATCTCTTCGGTGCCCATGTGCCCGCCTTCGCCCGCGTGCGGATTCAGGCCACAAACCAGCACATGCGGCTGCGGGATCCCAAATTTTGTCTGCAGATCGTGATGCAAAATCCCGATGATCTCGCGCAGGAGATCGGGGGTGATCGCATCCGGAATCGCTTTGATCGGCAGATGGGTGGTCACCAGGGCAACGCGCATCGCTTCGGTCGCCAGCATCATCACCACTTTCGGACTGTGCGATCGCTCTTCGAAGAACTCCGTATGCCCGGTAAACGGTATGCCCGCTTCGTTGATCACGCCTTTGTGGACGGGGCCGGTAATCAGGGCGGCAAATTCGCCCTTCAGGCAACCGTCGCAGGCGCGCGCAAGGGTTTCAACCACATAGTGGCCGTTTTCCGTGCTGAGCTGGCCAGGAATGACCGGCGTACGAAGGGGAACAGAAAGAAGGGTGAGGGTACCGGCTTGCTGCGGTGCAGGCTGTTGGCCTTCAACGTAAGGGATGAGCGTTAAAGGCAGACCGAGCAGCGTTGCCCGGTCCTGTAACAGTGTTGCATCCGCGCAGACAACCAGTTCTACTGGCCAGCTGCGCTGGGCGAGCTGGACAACGAGGTCAGGCCCAATCCCGGCGGGTTCGCCGGGCGTGATAACAACACGATGCTGTTTCATTAGTTGCTCAGCACTTTCACGTAAGCACTGGCGCGTTGTTCCTGCATCCAGGTGGCTGCTTCTTCAGAGAACTTACGGTTAAACAGCATACGGTAGGCTCTGTCTTTCTGCGCCGCATCCGTTTTATCAACGTTACGGGTGTCCATCAGCTCGATCAGATGCCAGCCAAACGAAGAGTGGACCGGTGCGCTGATCTGGCCCTTGTTCAGCTTCATCAACGCATCGCGGAAGGCGGGATCGTAAATATCCGCTGCCGCCCAGCCCAGATCGCCGCCCTGGTTAGCAGAGCCTGGATCCTGAGAGAACTCTTTTGCTGCATTGGCAAACGAGGTTTTACCGCTCTTAATGTCTGCTGCAATCTGTTCCAGCTTCGCACGCGCCTGATCGTCAGTCATGATCGGTGACGGTTTCAGCAGAATATGGCGAGCGTGAACTTCGGTAACGGAGATATTTTGGCTCTGGCCGCGCAGATCGTTCACTTTCAGAATGTGGAAGCCCACGCCTGAACGAATTGGACCGACGATATCCCCTTTCTTCGCCGTGCTCAGGGCCTGGGCAAAGATGGATGGCAGCTCCTGAATACGTCCCCAGCCCATCTGGCCGCCTTTCAGCGCCTGCTGGTCTGCGGAGTAGGTGATGGCCAGCTTGCCAAAGTCACCGCCGTTACGCGCCTGTTCGACAATTGAACGCGCCTGACTTTCTGCTTCCGCAGCCTGATCGGACGTTGGATTCTCTGGCAGTGGGATCAGAATGTGGCTCAGATTCAGCTCCGTGCTCGCATCGTTCTGGTTACCCACCTGTTTTGCCAGCGCGTCCACTTCCTGAGGCAGGATAGTGACGCGGCGACGCACTTCGTTGTTACGCACTTCCGAAATCAGCATCTCTTTACGGATCTGATTACGGTAGGTGGCGTAGCTGATGCCGTCATAGGCCAGACGGCTGCGCATCTGGTCTAAAGACATGTTGTTTTGTTTCGCGATGTTAGCGATCGCCTGATCGAGCTGCTCGTCAGTGACCTTCACACCCATTTTCTGCCCCATCTGCAGAACGATCTGATCCATGATCAGACGCTCCAGGATCTGATGGCGCAGCGTGGCGTCATCCGGAAGCTGCTGACCTGCTTCGCCCGAATTGAGCTTCACCGATTTCATCAGACCGTCAACGTCACTTTCAAGCACGACGCCGTTGTTAACCACCGCGGCGACTTTATCAACAACCTGGGGGGCCGCGAAGCTGGTATTCGCAACCATAGCGACACCGAGCAGCAGCGTTTTCCAGTTCTTCATACTTTTTCCATTTCAATTAACCGCAAAGCGGATTACGTTGCAAATCAAGCACATTACAAGGAACTGCGGTAAGGCAGAATATTCGAGCGCAGCATTTTCTGCGTACCCAGACCGTAGTTGGAACTCAGGCCGCGTAACTCGAAGTTAAAGCCAATCACGTTATCGTATTTGCTTTGATTGTTTTCCCAGCCGTTAAGCTTACGTTCGTAACCGACACGCAGCGCGTAGCAGCAGGAGTTATATTGCAGCCCCACCATCTGGTCAGCAGCTTTATTCGCGTTAGTGTCAAAGTAGTAAGCGCCTACGATTGACCAACGGTCGGCGATGGGCCAACTCGCTGCCGCACCGACCTGAGAAATACCATCCGAATATTGTGGCGATTTCCAGTAGTTGATGCTGTTCTGATCATTGCTTTTCGGTAGCGTTGCCTGAATATATTCTGGGCTAGCGTAACGATAGCTTACCTGAATCATACGATCTTCATCGCGACGATACTCTATGGCTGCACTACTGTTAGCAACGTTGTCGAGACGCGTGTCATACTGCACACCGCCACGCAGGCCCCAACGGTCAGTCATACGCCAGTAGGTATCTCCCGCCCACACTATCGATCCCGTTTTGTTGTCTTTCTCCCACTGAATATTGTCATCGCCCGTGCGAGACTCTGTGAAGTAGTAGATTTGACCCACAGAAACGTTAAAACGTTCAACGGCGGCATCATCATAAACACGTGTTGTGACGCCGGTCGTTAACTGGTTCGCTGAGGCGATGCGGTCCAGACCGCCGTAAGTACGGTCGCGGAACAGCCCACTGTAGTCAGACTGCAGTAAAGAGGAGTCGTAGTTTTGAATGTTGCTCTGATCGCGGTATGGCACGTACAAATACTGCATACGCGGTTCAAGCGTCTGGGTATACCCATCCGCCAGCAGGGCCATATCACGCTCGAAGATCAGCTTACCGTCCATTTTAAACTGCGGGAGCGTTCGGTTAACCGACTCTTCCAGATGTGCACTGTTCGTTGCGTTGTAATTATCGAGATTTTTTTGCTGATAGTGCGTTGCCATCAGCTTGGCTTCGGTATTCAGGCTTGCCCAGTCGTTAGACCACGGCAGATTGATCGTCGGCTCCAGGTGAACACGCGTGGCTTCAGGCATGTCCGAATCCGTGTTCACGAAATGCACCGCCTGAGCGTAAACCCGGGTGTCGAAGGGACCTACATCATTCTGGTACCAGTTGACGTCCAGCTGTGGCTCAGCGCCATAGGTAGGCGTGGACTGGTCAGAAAACACCTGGAATTTCTTGGTCGAGACGGTTGCATCAAAGTTCTGCACCGCATAGCCTACGCTGAATTTCTGCGTGGCATAGCCATCGGTACTCGAGCCGTATTTGGACGAGAAGTCATTAAAATAAGCCGAATCGCTGACTTTGGTGTAGTCAACATTAAAGCGCCACACCTGATCCATCACCCCGGAATGCTGCCAGTAGTACAGCCAACGGTGACGGTTATCACCCGAGACGTTTCTGGCGTCGTCCTTGTAAACGTTATCCGACGGCAGATAATCCAGCTCCATCAGACCCGCACCGGCGTGGGTCAGATAGCGGAATTCGTTCTCCCACATGACGTTGCCGCGCTTGTGGATATAGTGCGGCGTGATCGTCGCATCCATGTTGGGCGCGATATTCCAGTAATACGGCAGGTAGAACTCAAAGTAGTTCGTGGTGCTGTATTTGGCATTCGGGATCAGGAAACCGGAGCGACGTTTGTCACCCACGGGAAGCTGCAAATAAGGGCTGTAGAATATGGGTACCGGACCCACTTTGAAGCGGGCATTCCAGATCTCAGCGACCTGCTCTTCGCGGTCATGGATAACCTCGCTCCCGACCACGCTCCAGGTATTTGAACCCGGCAGACACGACGTGAACGTGCCATTTTCCAGGATGGTATAGCGGTTTTCTCCGCGCTGTTTCATCAGGTCTGCGTCACCGCGCCCCTGGCGACCCACCATCTGGTAATCACCTTTCCAGACGTTAGTGTCTTTCGTATTCAGGTTTGACCAGGCTTTCGGACCTTTCAGGATGACCTGATTGTCGTCATAGTGCACATTACCCAGCGCATCCACCGTGCGTACCGGCTCGGCCGCGCCTTCCGGCTGCTTCTGGTGCAACTGCACTTCATCTGCCTGCAGGCGGCTATTGCCCTGATTAATATCGACATTGCCTGTAAACGTGGCATTGTCAGGGTAAGTCCCTTTTGAACTGTCGGCAGTAATGGTTACCGGCAAGCTATTGGTATCGCCACTCACCAGTGGGCGATTATAACTTGGGACGCCAAGCATACACTGCGAGGCGAGATCGGCCGCCAGCCCCTGTTGACTGTACAGGGCGGTGCCAATCATTGTGGCCAGGAGGGTGGGGATACGTTTTTTCATACGTTGTATTTTATTGTTCCGTCATCAGTGGCTACGGCTTACAAACGCTCAGAGACTATCTTACTCATCTGCGCAGTACCAGCGTTAATCCTGCCCGTTTGCGTGCCAGAGTGTTAGGCTCGCTATCGAATGACGAGTATGATAAAGCAAATTATAGGCGATGTCCTTCAATTGACCGTGACTTGAACACAGTGATGATGACGTTGCGTCGGCCAGGAATATGACTATCCGGGGAGTATATGCAGTATTGGGGTAAAATAATCGGCGTTGCGTTCGCCATCATCATGGGTGCCGGGTTCTGGGGAATAGTGCTGGGGCTTATTATTGGCCATATGTTTGATAAGGCGCGCAGCCGCAAAATGGCCTGGTTTGCCAATCAGCGCGAGCGTCAGTCACTCTTTTTCTCCACCACTTTTGAGGTGATGGGGCATTTAACCAAATCCAAAGGCCGCGTTACGGAAGCCGATATTCAGATTGCCAGCGTCTTTATGGACCGCATGAATCTGCACGGTGACTCCCGCCTGGAGGCGCAAAATGCGTTTCGCATCGGGAAATCCGATAACTATCCGCTTCGCGAAAAAATGCGTCAGTTCCGCAGCATCTGCTTCGGCCGTTTTGATTTAATTCGGATGTTTCTGGAAATTCAGATTCAGGCGGCCTTCGCCGACGGCTCGCTTCACCCTAACGAGCGCGATGTTTTATACGTGATTGCGGAAGAGCTGGGCATCTCCCGTATGCAGTTCGACCAGTTCCTGCGCATGATGCAGGGCGGGGCGCAGTTTGGCGGCGGCTATCACCAGCAGTCATCTGGCGGTGCCTGGCAGCAGGCGCAGCGTGGTCCGACGCTGGAAGATGCCTGTAACGTACTTGGCGTAAAGCCTTCTGACGATCAGACCACGATCAAACGTGCCTATCGTAAGCTGATGAGCGAGCACCATCCGGACAAGCTGGTCGCGAAAGGCTTACCGCCGGAAATGATGGAGATGGCGAAGCAAAAGGCGCAGGAAATTCAGAAAGCGTACGAACTGATTAAAGAGAAGAAAGGCTTTAAATAAGAAAAAGCCCGACGGTGTCGGGTTTTTTTTTAGAAATCCACCGGTGCTTTAAACGTCATCGCGTTACCGAAGGCCGGATGGGTGATGGTAAGCGTCTGCGCGTGCAGCTGCAGACGTGGCGCTAAGGCCAGCGCTTCAGGCGGCGCGTAAAACCGGTCGCCCAGAATTGGATGACCCAGGGCAAGCATATGCACACGCAGCTGGTGTGAGCGTCCGGTAATCGGCTTAAGCAGGACGCGCGCGGTATTATCCGGCGCGTATTCCAGCACTTCATACTCGGTCTGCGCGGCCTTGCCGGTTTCGTAGCACACCTTCTGCTTTGGCCGGTTTGGCCAGTCGCAGATCAGCGGTAAATCCACCAGCCCTTCCGCCTGCGCGGGGTGACCCCAGACGCGGGCGACATACTGCTTTTTCGGCTCGCGCTCGCGGAACTGGCGCTTCAGCTCGCGTTCCGCCGCCTTATTCAGCGCCACCACAATCACGCCGCTGGTCGCCATGTCCAAGCGATGGACAGACTCCGCCTGAGGATGATCGCGCTGAATGCGCGTCATCACGCTGTCTTTGTGCTCATCCAGACGCCCCGGCACGGACAACAGCCCGCTGGGCTTGTTAACCACCATAATGTGTTCATCCTGATACAGAATGACCAGCCAGGGATCCTGCGGCGGATTGTACGGCTCCATCACCATCTTGCGCTCCGGTTACTGATGCGTCACAACGATAAGACGCAGGGCATCCAGACGCCAGCTAGCCTGGTTGAGGCTTTCCAGCACCTGCTGACGGTTGCTTTCAATCGCTGCCAGCTCGTCGTCACGGATGTTAGGGTTCACGGCCTTCAACGCGTCCAGACGCGACAGCTCCGCAGACAGTTTCTCGTCGGCTTCCGCGCGTGCGGCATCAATCAGCGCTCTGGCCGCTTTCTCAATCTGGGTTTCGCCCTGCTGCAGAATAGCGTGCACGTCCTGCTGGACCGCGTTAACCAGCTTGCTGCCGGTATGGCGGTTCACCGCGCTCAGCTGTCGGTTGAAGCTTTCGAACTC
The DNA here is from genome assembly GCF_040059225.1 of Enterobacter cloacae complex sp. Mu1197. Taxonomy (NCBI): domain Bacteria; kingdom Pseudomonadati; phylum Pseudomonadota; class Gammaproteobacteria; order Enterobacterales; family Enterobacteriaceae; genus Enterobacter; species Enterobacter cloacae complex sp. Mu1197. The sequence goes on from NZ_CP157375.1 coordinate 733,254, forward strand.
GACTTGTCCGGCCAGGTTCGTGCCGTTTTTATCCAGCAGCAGACGGACCGGCGTCGGCGGCAGGAAGCGGTTGAGCTGCAGTTGCTTCGGCGCCTGTGCTTCCACAACGTAAATCAGCTCCAGCAGCAGCGTCCCCACCGGCAGCGCCTTGTTTTTTAACAGGGAGATCGTGCTGCTGCCGGTATCACCGGAGAGGATCAGGTCCAGCCCGTTGCGGATCAGCGGGTGTTCCCAGGTGATGAACTGGGCATCTTCACGGGACAGCGCCACGTCACGCTCGAAGGTGATGGTACAGCCATCTTCCGGCAGGCCAGGGAAATCCGGTACCAGCATGTGATCGGACGGGGTCAGGACTATCAGGTTCTCACCACGATCGTCCTGGTTGATGCCGACGATATCGAACAGGTTCATCGAGAAGCTTATCAGGCTGGTGTCGTCATCCTGCTCTTCGATGCTCTCTGCCAGCGCCTGCGCTTTCTCGCCACCGTTGGAATGAATCTCCAGCAGGCGATCGCGACCCTGTTCCAGCTGCGCTTTCAGCGCGTCGTGCTTCTCACGACAGGACTTAATCAGATCGTCAAAGCCGTCGGTGTTTTCCGGCGCGGCCAGGTAGCCGATCAGATCGCCATGCACCTGATCGTAAATGGTGCGGCCCGTCGGGCAGGTATGTTCAAACGCATCCAGACCTTCGTGGAACCAGCGCACCAGCACGGACTGGGCCGTTTTTTCCAGATATGGCACGTGGATCTGAATATCATGGGCCTGACCGATACGGTCCAGACGGCCGATACGCTGCTCCAGCAGATCGGGGTTAAACGGCAGATCGAACATCACCAGGTTGCTGGCGAACTGGAAGTTACGGCCTTCGGAGCCGATTTCCGAGCACAGCAGAACCTGCGCGCCGCTGTCCTCTTCGCCAAACCACGCCGCGGCACGGTCGCGTTCAACGATGGACATGCCTTCGTGGAACACGGCGGCGCGAATACCTTCACGCTCGCGCAGAACCTGCTCCAGCTGCAGGGCGGTAGCCGCCTTGGCGCAGATCACCAGCACTTTCTGGGAGCGGTGTGCGGTCAGGTAGCCCATCAGCCACTCCACGCGCGGATCGAAGTTCCACCAGGTGCCGGTATCGCCTTCGAACTCCTGGTAGATTTGCTCCGGATAAAGCATGTCGCGGGCACGCTCTTCCTGCGTTTTGCGCGCGCCCATAATGCCGGAGACTTTAATCGCCGTCTGATACTGCGTCGGCAGCGGCAGTTTAATGGTGTGCAGCTCGCGTTTCGGGAACCCTTTCACGCCGTTACGGGTGTTACGGAACAGCACGCGGCTGGTGCCGTGGCGATCCATCAGCATGTCGATCAGCTCTTTGCGCGCGGATTCCGCGTTGTCGCTCTCGCTGTTCGCAGCCTGCAAAAGCGGCTCGATATCCTGCTCGCCGATCAGATCGCTCAGGGTGTTGAGTTCGTCATTAGAAAGACGCTTGCCCGCCAGCAGCAGTGCGACGGCATCCGCCACCGGACGGTAGTTATTCTGTTCTTCCACAAACTGCTCAAAATCGTGGAAACGGTTGGGATCAAGCAGGCGCAGACGGGCGAAGTGGCTTTCGAGACCCAGCTGTTCCGGCGTTGCGGTCAGCAGCAGGACGCCAGGCACGCGTTCGGCAAGCTGCTCGATAGCCATATATTCGCGGCTCGGCGCATCTTCGCTCCAGACCAGGTGGTGCGCTTCGTCGACCACCATCAGGTCCCACTCGGCATCGCACAGATGCTCAAGACGCTGCTTGCTGCGGCGCACGAAGTCCAGGGAGCAAATCACAAGCTGTTCGGTTTCAAACGGGTTGTCCGCATCGTGCTGCGCTTCGGCGTAGCGTTCGTCGTCGAACAGAGAGAAACGCAGGTTGAAGCGGCGCAGCATCTCAACCAGCCACTGGTGCTGTAAGGTTTCTGGCACCACGATCAGCACGCGCTCGGCGGCGCCGGAAAGCAGCTGTTGATGCAAGATCATACCCGCTTCAATGGTTTTACCCAGGCCCACTTCATCTGCCAGCAGCACGCGTGGCGCGTGGCGACGACCCACGTCATGGGCGATGTTCAGCTGGTGGGGGATCAGGCTGGTGCGCTGGCCGCGCAGGCCGCTCCACGGCATGCGGTACTGTTCACTCTGGAACTTACGCGCGCGATAGCGCAGCGAGAAGCGATCCATACGGTCGATTTGCCCGGCAAACAGGCGGTCCTGCGGCTTGCTGAACACCAGCTTGCTGTCGAGCAGCACTTCGCGCAGGATGACATTGGCCTCGTCGGTGTCCAGGCGAGTGCCGATGTAGGCGAGCAGTCCATTCTCTTCTTTTACGTCTTCAATCTTGAGCTGCCAGCCGTCATGGCTGGTCACGGTGTCACCCGGATTAAACATCACGCGGGTTACAGGGGAGTCATTGCGAGCGTACAGGCGGTTTTCACCAGTGGCAGGGAAGAGGAGGGTAACCATGCGCGCATCAACGGCAACGACGGTTCCTAATCCAAGTTCGCTTTCTGTATCGCTGATCCAGCGTTGACCAAGTGTAAAAGGCATAGTTGTTCGGCTCTAATCTTTAATTGCAGGCAATAGTTCGACCACCGTCAAAAAAGACGGTCATCGAAAAATGGGTCCGGGAATGGAAAGGGCGCTATGGTACTGGATGGCAGCCATTTCGTCACGTGTCAAAATAGGCCAAGTTGCCCTGTAACCAGTGTAGCAAAGTCGTCGTCGATGAAGGGCAAAATTCCGTCGGCAACCGGCTGAAGCTGACGCGTCAGATAGTGTTCGTAATCCAGAGGCGAATGCTGATAATCCACCGGTTCCGGACCGTTTATCGTCCAGACGTATTTGATGGTACCCCGGTTCTGATACTGCGGCGCGCGGCCGCGGCGGACATTTTCGTCGTCCGCAAGGCGCGCGGCGCGCACGTGCGGAGGAACGTTGCGCTGGTACTCCGCGAGCGGGCGGCGCAGGCGTTTGCGGTACACCAGCTGCGCGTCAAGCTCGCCCGCCATCAGGCTGGCTATCGTCTCGCGCACGTAGTCCTGATACGGTTCATTGCGAAACACCCGCAGATAGAGCGTTTGCTGGAACTGCTGCGCCAGCGGCGTCCAGTCGGTACGTACCGTCTCGAGCCCTTTAAAAACCATCCGCTGCGCGTCGCCGTCCTGAATCAGCCCGGCGTAGCGTTTCTTGCTGCCCTGATCGGTACCGCGAATGGTGGGCATTAAAAAGCGGGCGAAATGGGTTTCAAATTCCAGCTCCAGCGCGCTGGTTAACCGCGCTTTCTGCAGATGTTCCTGCCACCAGTCGTTCACGAAGGCGACCAGCGCTTTGCCGATTTGCGCGGCGTCTTCTTCTGAATGCGCGCCCTTAAGCCACACAAAGGTGGAGTCGGTGTCACCGTAGATGACGTCATAGCCCCGGGACTCAATCAGCGCTTTGGTCTGACGCATGATCTCGTGCCCACGCATGGTGATCGACGACGCCAGACGCGGGTCGAAGAAGCGGCAGGCGCTGGTACCCAGCACGCCGTAGAAGGCGTTCATGATGATTTTCAGCGCCTGAGAAAGGGGCTTGTTGCCGTGGCGCTTGGCCTCATCGCGGCCGTGCCAGATGTTTCCCACGATGTCGGGCAGGCAGTGTTTTTCCCGCGAGAAGCGTGCGCCGAGGAAGCCTTCGGTGCTGTGTTCATCATCCGGCTGGGCCAGGCCCTCAACCAGCCCGACGGGATCGATCAGGAAGGTGCGAATTATCGACGGGTAGAGGCTTTTGTAGTCCAGCACCAGAACGGAATCATACAATCCTGGCCGGGAATCCATGACGTAGCCGCCGGGGCTGGCCTGCGGCGGCACCTCCCCGAGGTTAGGGGCGACATATCCTGCCCGGTGCATTCGGGGAAAGTAGAGATGGCTAAAGGCGGCAACCGATCCACCATGCCTGTCGACCGCAAGGCCGTTCACCGTCGCGCGCTCCAGCAGGAAGGGCATAATTTCGGTTTTGTGGAAAATCTGCGTGACCAGCTCGCAATCTTTCAGGTTATAGGTGGCGAGCGCGGGCTTGTCTTCGTTAAAGCGCCGGTCGATCTCGTCCATTCTGTCCCAGGGGTTGTCGATGGATTTGCCTTCGCCAAGCAGCTCCTGCGCCACCGCTTCGAGGGCGAATGATGAGAAGTTCCAGAAGGCGGACTTGAGCGCCTCAATGCCGTCGATAATCAGGCGACCGTTCGCCTGGGCGAAGAAAACGCCGTTCTTAAAACCGTGCTCGCGCCATTCCAGCTCGCTGTTGCCGCGCCCGAGCATCAGCGGGATGCGGTAACGCTCGGCGTGTTTTTGCAGCACGCGCAGGTCGAACTGCACCACGTTCCAGCCGATCAGGACGTCGGGATCGTAGTCGGCAAACCACTGGTTAAGCTTCTCGAGCAGCTGCGGGCGGCTGTTGACGTACTCAAGCCGGAAATCCAGCGCGGAGGCATCACCATTCGGCGGTCCGAGCATATAGACAACCCGATCGCCGCAGCCTTCCAGGCCTATGCAGTACAGTTCGCCGTGGCGGGTGGTTTCGATATCCAGGGAGACCCACTTCAGCGGAGGGCGGTAGTGCGGGTTCGGCTTCAGCCGCGCGTTAACGAGGCTGCCGTTGTGCGCGGTGCCGTCGACCCAGACGGGCGCGGTAATAAACCGCTCCATCAGAAAGCGCTCCGGTGGGCGGATGTCGGCTTCATAGAGCGTCACGCCCGCTTCGCGAAGCAGTTTTTCATAGCGCATCAGCTGACGATGGGCGCGACAGTAGAGGCCATAAACCGGTTGACGGTGGAAATCTTTCAGCTCAAGCGGGGTAATGCGCCAGCCGTTTTCACCGCGCAGCAGCTGTTTCACTTTTTCGACGTGCGCTTCTGAAATAAACGCCACGGACTCCTGCGGCGGCAGCATCACCTGCAGCGGGCCGTTGTCCGTTGCCAGCCAGAATTCAACCTCGGTGCCCTGAGGCGTATCCCGCCAGTGTCGGGTCAGTAAAAAGCCTTCTTGCGCCTGCGCCACGCCGTTATCCCAGAAAACAAAACCAGGCCTGATTATAGCCTGGTTGAGGTAGGTTTGCTGGGGTTTTATACAGTGCCTGTTTCGCCGGATGGCGCTGCGCTTATCCGGCCTGCAGGTTCCGTAGGCCCGGTAAGCGCAGCGCCACCGGGCAAGGGTTTACTGCCCGTAGTAGGCCTTCGCGCCGTGCTTACGCAGGTAATGCTTATCCAGCAGGGTTTGCTGCATATCCGGCAGCTGCGGCGCCAGCTGGCGACAGAAGATCCCCATATAGGCGATCTCTTCGAGCACGATGGCATTATGCACCGCGTCCTCCGCGTTTTTCCCCCAGGCAAACGGGCCGTGGGAGTGCACCAGCACGCCGGGCATTTGCGCCGCGTCGATTCCCTGTTTTTCGAAGGTCTCAACGATCACGTTACCGGTTTCCCACTCATACTCGCCGTTAATCTCCGCATCGGTCATCAAACGCGTGCAGGGAATGGTGCCGTAAAAGTAGTCCGCGTGGGTGGTGCCGGTCGCCGGGATGGACTGGCCCGCCTGCGCCCAGATGGTGGCATGGCGCGAATGGGTATGCACGATACCGCCGATGGTCGGGAATGATCGATAGAGCAGGCGGTGAGTGGGCGTATCGGATGACGGCTTTTTGTTGCCTTCCACCACTTCACCTGTGTCGATGCTGACAACGACCATATCGTCCGCCGTCATCACCGCGTAATCGACGCCGGAAGGCTTGATCACGAACACGCCTTTATCGCGGTCAACGGCGCTCACGTTGCCCCAGGTCAGGGTGACCAGATTATGTTTCGGCAGCGCCAGGTTGGCTTCAAGTACCTGCCGTTTGAGCTCTTCTAACATTGTTGTCTCCAGTGCCGGATGGCGCTTCGCTTATCCGGCCTACAGGAGCGTAGGCCCGGTAAACGCGGCGCCACCGGGCATTCCGTGCTTTAGCGTTTTGAACCGTAATAGACTTCGTTCCAGCGCAGCGCGTCCTTGAAGGCGGGCAGGCGGGTATCGTTATCAATGACGGTCAATTCGATATCGTGCAGCTCGGCGAACTGACGCATGTCGTTCAGATCCAGCGCGTGGCTGAAGACGGTATGGTGCGCGCCACCGGCCAGGATCCAGGCTTCTGACGCGGTCGGCAGGTCCGGCTGTGCTTTCCACAGGGCGTTGGCGACCGGCAGTTTCGGCAGAGAATGTGGCGTTTCAACCGCATCGACGCAGTTCACCAGCAGGCGGAAACGATCGCCCAGATCGATCAGGCTGGCGTTGATGGCCGGGCCCGTGCGGGTGTTGAAGATCAGACGCGCCGGATCGGCTTTACCGCCGATGCCGAGGTACTGCACGTCGAGAATCGGTTTTTCCTCTACCGCGATGGAAGGACACACTTCCAGCATGTGCGAGCCGAGCACCAGGTCATTGCCGTTCTCGAAGTGGTAGGTGTAGTCCTCCATAAAGGAGGTGCCGCCCTGCAGACCGGTCGACATCACCTTCATGATGCGAAGCAGAGCGGCAGTTTTCCAGTCGCCTTCGCCGGCAAAGCCGTAGCCTTGCTGCATCAGACGTTGTACTGCCAGACCCGGCAGCTGTTTCAGACCGTGGAGATCTTCAAAAGTGGTGGTAAAGGCGTGGAAACCGCCCTGTTGCAGGAAGCGCTTCATGCCCAGTTCGATGCGCGCCGCATCCAGCACGTTCTGACGTTTCTCGCCGTTGATCTGTGCCGCAGGCGTCAGGCGGTAGCTGCTTTCGTACTCGTCCACCAGCGCGCTTACGTCGCCATCGCTGATTTCATTCACCACCTGCACCAGGTCGCCCACGGCCCAGGTATTCACGGAGAAGCCGAACTTGATCTGCGCGGCCACTTTGTCACCGTCGGTGACCGCCACTTCACGCATGTTGTCGCCGAAACGCACCACTTTCAGGTGGCGGGTATCCTGCTTCGAAACCGCCTGGCGCATCCAGGATCCGATACGCTGTTGCGCCTTACCATCCTGCCAGTGGCCGGTGACTACCGCGTGCTGCTGACGCATACGCGCGCCGATGAAGCCGAACTCGCGGCCGCCGTGTGCGGTCTGGTTCAGGTTCATAAAGTCCATGTCGATGCTGTCCCACGGCAGGGAGGCGTTGAACTGGGTATGGAACTGCAGCAGCGGTTTGTTGAGGATAGACAGGCCGTTGATCCACATTTTTGCCGGTGAGAAGGTGTGCAGCCACACCACCAGACCGGCGCATTTATCGTCGTAGTTCGCGTCGCGGCAGATATGGGTAATCTCATCCGGCGTGGTGCCCAGCGGTTTCAGCACCAGCTTGCACGGCAGTTTGGCTTCCGCGTTCAGCGCGTTAACGACGTGCTCCGCGTGTTTCGTTACCTGCTGCAGCGCTTCCGGTCCGTAAAGATGCTGGCTGCCAATCACAAACCACACTTCATAGTTATTAAAAATGGTCATCATCGTGTCCTTAATGGGTCAGGGTTGCCGTAGTGTCCGCGGTGCTTTTGGCCGGGGCGGCGACAGGGAGATAGTGAAGTTCGGCGCTTTTTGCCCACTGCTGGTAGCGCTGATAAAGCTGTTCAAAGCGTTGTGCCTGCTGAGCACGCGGCTGAAGGGTGTTTTCGACGGCGCTCGCCATGTGCTGCTGCGCGGTGGGGATATCCGCATGGACGCCCGCGGCGACGGCGGCGAAAATCGCCGCGCCCAGCGCGCAGCACTGATCGGACGCCACAATCTGCAGCGGACGGTTCAGCACGTCGCAGCAGGCCTGCATGATCACCGGGTTTTTACGGGCGATGCCGCCCAGCGCCATCACGTTATTCACGTCGATGCCCTGCTCGGTGAAGCACTCCATAATGGCGCGGGCACCGAAGGCCGTTGCGGCAATCAGGCCGCCGAACAGCGCGGGCGCGTCGGTCGCGAGGTTGAGATCGGTAATCACCCCTTTCAGGCGCTGGTTGGCAAACGGTGTGCGACGACCGTTAAACCAGTCCAGCACCACCGGGAGGTGATCGAGAGAGGGATTTTTGGCCCAGGCTTCGGTAAGCTGCGGCAGAAGCTGCTTTTTGCTCTCGGCGATCTGGGTTTTCAGTTCAGGATGCGCCGCCGCCAGTCGATCCAGCGGCCAGCCCAGCACGCGGCCAAACCAGGCGTAGATATCGCCAAACGCGGACTGACCGGCCTCCAGACCGATGAAGTCCGGCACCACGCTGCCGTCAACCTGGCCGCAGATGCCTTTTACCGCGCGGTCGCCGACGGTGGCTTTATCCGCCGTCAGGATGTCGCAGGTGGAGGTGCCGATGACTTTGACCAGCGTGTTTGGCTGTGCGCCCGCGCCCACGGCGCCCATATGGCAGTCAAACGCGCCGCCGGAGATCGCCACGTTTTGCGGCAGGCCGAGGCGCGTCGCCCACTCCTCACAGAGGGTGCCGACGGGAATATCGGCGGTAAAGGTGTCGGTAAACAGCGGGTATGTCAGGCTCTTGTTGATGATCGGGTCGAGTTCATCGAAGAAGGCTGCCGGAGGCAGGCCGCCCCAGCTTTCATGCCACAGGGATTTATGCCCGGCGCTGCAGCGACCGCGGCGGATATCCTGTGGGCGCGTGGTGCCGGAGAGCAGAGCAGGCACCCAGTCGCACAACTCAACCCATGACGCTGCAGCCTGCGCAACGGTTGCGTCGGCACGGGTGACGTGCAGGATCTTGGCCCAGAACCATTCGCTGGAATAAATCCCGCCGATGTAGCGCGAGTAGTCCGTTTTGCCCGGCTGATGGCACAGTCGGGTGATGGCTTCGGCCTCTTCCACGGCGGTATGGTCTTTCCACAGCACGAACATGGCGTTCGGGTTGTCGGCAAACTCAGGACGCAGCGCCAGCACGCGGCCATCGGCATCCACAGGGGCAGGCGTGGAGCCGGTACTGTCGACGCCAATCCCAACAATATCCGCCCGCTGGGCGTCGGTCAGTTCGGCCAGAACGGTTTTAATGGCCGCTTCCATCGACTCAATGTAGTCACGCGGGTGATGCCGAAACTGGTTGTTCGGCGCATCGCAGTAGCGCCCCTCTTGCCAGCGCGGGTACCACTCAACGCTGGTTGCTATCTCCTGGCCGGACGTACAGTCCACTGCCAGCGCGCGAACCGAATCGCTGCCAAAATCGAGGCCAATCGCAATTGCCATGGTGTTGCTCCATCGAAAAAAGAGGTATGGAAGAACATTAGAGACTGGGGACAAAAGTCGTCAGGCAGGATCCGCTAATCTTATGGACTAAATTGCTGTTACAACGGAAAGTGTGACGCCGTGCAAATATTCAATGTGGACATTTCTGCCGCAGTTATAGACACTTTTGTTACTGCTTATCTGCCTGCTCAGGCGGAGAAATCAGGGGGAAAGGCTGAAACATGGCGGACGTAAAAGCGGCGTGATGCTTTTTGGATCTTTTCGCGGGCCATTTTTAAGCTGCTTTTAGTGATATGGACAATTGGTTTCCTTGAGGACCCTTGGGAGAACTGAATCTATGGCCGAAACGCAAAACGATCCTCTGCTGCCGGGATACTCGTTTAACGCGCACCTTGTGGCGGGACTGACTCCTATCGAGGCTGAAGGATATCTCGACTTTTACGTCGACCGACCGCTTGGGATGAAAGGATATATCCTTAACCTGACCGTGCGGGGGGAAGGGATCATCAAAAACGGCGACCAGCAGTTTGTCTGCCGCCCGGGGGATATCCTGCTGTTCCCGCCGGGGGAGATCCACCACTACGGCCGTCATCCGGATGCCAAAGAGTGGTATCACCAGTGGGTCTATTTCCGTCCGCGCGCCTACTGGCAGGAGTGGCTTTCCTGGCCGGCGATTTTTGCGCACACCGGTTTTTATCGCCCGGATGAGGTGCATCTGGCGCAGTTTCGCGAACTTTTTGCGCAGATTATCGAGGCGGGACAGGCCGGTGGGCGCTACGCTGAACTGCTGGCGATTAACCTGCTTGAGCAGCTGCTGCTGCGACGGATGGAGGCGATTAACGCGTCGCTTAACCCGCCGCTGGATAACCGCGTGCGCGACGCCTGCCAGTACATCAGCGACCACCTGGCCGATAGCCAGTTTGATATCGCCAGCGTTGCCCAGCACGTCTGCCTGTCACCGTCGCGTCTGTCGCATCTGTTCCGCCAGCAGCTGGGCGTCAGCGTGTTGAGCTGGCGCGAGGATCAGCGGATCAGCCAGGCGAAGCTGCTGCTCAGCACCACCCGGATGCCCATCGCCACCGTGGGGCGCAACGTGGGCTTTGAGGATCAGCTCTATTTCTCCCGGGTATTTAAAAAATGTACCGGTGCCAGCCCCAGTGAATTCCGCGCGGGATGTGAATAAACGGTAAAAAAAGATAAACAAACAGGTGAATGCGGGAAGCAACCTGTAAACTATTCAGACAATTGTTGCCTTGACGCGGTGCGGGGCGCTAAGCAGAATCGCTGATTCGTTTTCTGACCGGAATAGTTATGCAGGCATTGCTGGAACACTTTATTACCCAGTCCGTTATGTACTCGCTCATCGCCGTGGCGCTGGTGGCGTTTCTGGAGTCGCTGGCGCTTGTCGGGTTAATCCTGCCCGGCACCGTGATGATGGCGGGGCTTGGCGCGCTGATCGGCAGCGGTGAGGTCAATTTCTGGCAGGCGTGGCTGGCGGGAATTATCGGCTGCCTGCTCGGCGACTGGATCTCCTTCTGGCTGGGCTGGCGCTTTAAGAAGCCGCTGCACCGCTGGTCGTTCATGAAAAAGAACAAAGCCTTGCTGGATAAGACCGAGCATGCGCTGCACCAGCACAGCATGTTTACCATCCTCGTCGGCCGCTTCGTAGGGCCAACGCGTCCGCTGGTGCCGATGGTGGCCGGGATGCTGGATCTGCCCGTTGCGAAATTCGTGGTGCCAAACATTATCGGCTGCGTCTTCTGGCCGCCGTTCTACTTCCTGCCGGGGATCCTCGCGGGGGCCGCCATCGATATTCCTGACGGTATGCAAAGCGGCGGTGAGTTTAAGTGGCTGCTGCTGGGCACGGCACTGCTGCTGTGGCTGGCGGCATGGCTCTGCTGGCGGCTGTGGCGCAGCGCGAAGGCGAATATCGATCGCCTGACGCGCTACCTCCCGCGTACTCGCCTGCTCTGGCTGGCCCCGCTGACGCTGGGTGTGGCTGTGGTGGCGCTGGTGGCGCTGATTCGTCACCCGCTGATGCCGGTGTATGGTGAGATCCTGTTGAAAGTTGTGAGCCGTTAAGCGCCGGGCGGCACTGCGTTTGCCCGGCCTACGGTTTTATACCCAATAATCCAGAAGCGCTTTCTTTTCCGCTCATTAATGCTTCTGTTGCTCCATCCCACAAAATGCGTCCCTCCGCGATCACCACCGATCGCGGCGCAATCCGTGCGGCATCCTCGATGCTGTGCGACACCATCAGCATCGTCAGTTGCTGGCGCTGACAGACCTCCTGCACCAGGGCCAGCATCTCCTGACGCAGCGCGGGATCGAGCGCCGAGAACGGCTCATCCAGCAGCAGTATCGGCTGCTCGCGCACCAGACAACGTGCCAGCGCCACGCGCTGACGCTGCCCGCCGGAAAGCTCGCCCGGCAGCCTGTCGATAAACCCGGCGATCCCCATCTGCGCGGCAATGACCTCCAGCTTATGGCGCTGATCATCGTTCAGCCTGAGTCCCGGGTGCATTCCCAGCGCGATGTTTTGCCGCACCGTCAGGTGGGTAAACAGGTTGTTTTCCTGAAACAGCATTGAGACAGGACGTTTAGCCGGAGGGGCGTTTGTGAAATCACGATTATCGATGGCTATCGACCCGCTGGCAGGTTGCAGAAAACCGGCGATCAAATTGAGCAAGGTGCTTTTCCCGGCACCGCTTGGACCAAGCACGGCGATCATCTCTCCCTGGCGCACGGAGAGCGTGAAGCGCATCGGCAGATGCTGATAAAGCCAGGTTACATCAGTCAGTTTTAACATCACGCCCCGGAAGTTTTTCGATAACGGTAAATAAGGCAAAGCACAGCAGCAGCAGTAACAGCGCGGTAACCGCGCCGTCCTGACTGCGGTAAGAGCCGATTTGCTGATAGAGCCAGTATGGCAGCGTGCGGAAATCGTCATTGCCGAACAGCGCCACGACCCCAAAGTCTCCAATAGAGAGCACGCAGGCAAACGCCAGCGCCTGTGCCAGCGGACGCTTTAGCGCGCGCAGTTCAACCACCTTCAGCCGCTGCCAGCCCTGCATGCCCAACGACTGGCACAACAAACTGTAGCGGCTGTTGACGTCGCGCATCGGGTTTTCTAGCACCTTGAGCGCGTAAGGGATGGCCATTAAGGCGTTGGTAAAGATCACAATGCCGTCGGCCCTTTCCGGCAGGCCGAGGGTGCTGTTGAACAGTAAAAAGAAGCCCGTTGCCAGCACGATCCCCGGCATCGCCAGAATCAGCATGCCCGTCAGCTCCAGCATTTGTCCGGCTTTTTGCGCCTGGCGGGCGTAAAGCTCACGGCTGCTCCACAGCAGCATCATGGTCAGGATGACACACAGTAATCCGGCAGCCAGCGCGATACGCAGCGAGGTCCAGGTGGCCTGCCAGAGGACGGGCTGTTGCAGGACGGACATGAGATTGAGGTTCAGTCCGTCAACGATAACGGCTAGCAGCGGCGGCAACAGCAGCAGGAGCGCCAGCCCGATCAGGATAACATCACTGACGCGGCTGTGCAGGCTGTCCTGCGGATCGCGCCAGCCGGTTATTTGATGACTGCCAGCGGGAATGGCTTTACTCAGCCGCTGGCTCAACAGCACCAGTGCAAGGCAGCACGCCATCTGGACTATCGCCAACAGTGCGGCGCGACCGGGATCGTAGTCGTAACTCAGCGCCTGGTAAATCGCCAGCTCAATGGTGGTGGCCTGCGGCCCGCCGCCAAGTGACAGCACGGTGGCAAAGCTGGCAAAGCAGAGCATGAAGATTAATGCCGCTACAGGCGGGAGCTGGCGGCGCAGCCACGGCCATTCGACAAAGCGGAAGAACGACGCACCGCGCATGCCGAGCTGGGCGGCAATCTGGCGCTGTTCGCCGGGAATGTTCTCCAGCGCCTGTAAAAAGAGGCGCGTTGCCATCGGCATATTGAAAAAGACGTGTGCCAGCAGGATGCCCTGCAGTCCGTAAGGCGAGAATGACCATTCCAGACCAAGCTGGCCGAACAGCGAAGCCAGCCACCCCTGGCGACCGTAAACGCTCAGAATGCCAAATACCGCCACCAGCACGGGCAGGATCAGCGTCATGGCGCACAGGCGCAGCAGAGCCTGCCTGCCGGGGAAGCGCCGCCGATACAGCGCGCGTGCAAGAAAAATCGCCGGGAGCACCGACATCACGGCAGAAAGAAACGCCTGCCAGAAAGAGAACCGAATGACGTGCCAGAGGTAGCTGTCGTGCCAGAGGGCGAGCAGGTCGCTCTCCGGTGCGTTAAACCACAGCGCAAGAAAGGCTCCCAGACTGACTGCCACCATTACGACGGCGGCGAGCAGCCCGGGAAGCAACCAGCCGGGAATTAGCGGCTGACGGCGCGTTGCCATTCACTTACCCATGCGGCACGCTGCGCGGCGACCTGCTGCGGCGTAAACTCCAGCGAGGTTTTCGGTTTGGTCAACTGTTCAAAACCTGCAGGCAGTGCAACGCTGGTGACCGGATACATCCAGTTGCCTGCGGGAATGGCGTTCTGGAATGCCGGCGAAACCATAAACTTCAGGAACTTCTCGGCCAGCTCAGGCTGTTTGCTGGCAGCGGTACGCGCGGCGACTTCCACCTGCAGATAGTGCCCTTCCGCAAAATCTGCGGCAGCATAGTTATCTTTCTTCTCGGCGATAATGTGGTAAGCCGGGGAGGTGGTGTAGCTCAGCACCAGGTCGCTTTCGCCTTTCAGGAACAGGCCATAGGCCTCGCTCCAGCCTTTGGTCACGGTCACGGTTTTGGCAGCCAGCTTCTGCCACGCTTCCGGCGCCTTATCGCCGTAGACTTTCTGCATCCACAGCAGCAGACCCAGACCCGGCGTGCTGGTCCGCGGATCTTCATAAATCACGCGCCACTTCTGGTCGCTTTCCACCAGCTCTTTCAGGCTCTTCGGCGGGTTTTTCAGCTTGTTTTTGTCGTAAACAAAAGCAAAGTAGCCGTAGTCGAACGGCACAAAGGTGTCGTTCTTCCAGCCGCCAGGCACGTTAACGGCCTCTGCTGCGACGCCGCTTTTGGCAAACAGTTTGGTCTGCGAGGCGGCTTCCAGCAGGTTGTTATCCAGACCGAGCACTACGTCAGCCTTGCTGTTTTTCCCTTCCATGCGCAGACGGTTGAGCAGTGAAACGCCATCTTCCAGCGCCACGAACTTCAGCTCGCAGTTGCAGTCAGCTTCAAAAGCTTTTTTGACAACCGGGCCAGGGCCCCAGTCGGCAGAGAAAGAGTCGTAGGTGTAGACCGTCAGGACGGGTTTAGCTAAAGCGGGCAGCGCGAACAGCGCCAGCAGGGGGAGAACTTTTTTTAACACTTTGCACCTCAGGGTTGAGTGGCAAAGGATTTTGAGCGACAGCCTCAAATCCCTTCGCCGGCGTTATCCGGATCAGGTTCGACGGGTATTATCTCAGCGCACATCTGTGATGCAGCACCCCGTTGAGAACGGCGCTATTGTAATGATTTGGTGAATATTACGAAAGCGTTATGGCTCCGGGGGCGCAAACCAGGCGGATTTGAAATCAAACCAGCCCAGGGTGTTCATCCGCAGGCCGCGCATGCTGCGCTGGCCCTGAATCATCAGCCAGTGGTGGATTAACGGGACGATGGCCTGCTCGGCCAGCAGCTGCTGGCACCACACGGCAAGATTCATCTCGCCCGCACGCCACAGGGCGGCATCCTGCTGCCAGTCACGGTCGATGCAGTGCTGGATCAGCGGGACTTCATACAAATGCGAGAAAAGGGAAAAATCGAGCGGCAGGGTAAAGTTGGCGCTGTTGAGCCAGATATCGCTGGCGATCTCCCCCTGATGCCATTCGTCATAGTCCACTTCCCTGATGTCCAGCCTGACTCCCTCCGCTGCCAGCAGGCGGGTCATGATCCTCGCGATAAAACGATGCTCAACATGATCGCGGTAGTAGGTCAGGGTGATGGACTCCAGCCCTGCGGGTTTGTCGCACTGCGACGGGCGGGCGTGGTGCCAGCGCGGAAGCAGGCCGTACGCCGGGAACCAGTATGTCTGGTACTGCGCTTCCGCATGGTAGATCAGATTGGAAGGGGACAACACGTGGCTAATCCACTTCCGGACGTCCTGGTTTGCCCCGCGGTGGGTGCGGCGGTCAAAGAGGAGATAGTAGCATCCCTCCTCCAGGCGGCTCTCCACGGCCTTTTCTCCCGTGGTGGGGCCTTCCAGCGTCAGCCCGCAGCTCAGGTCTTCATTGAGATCCGGCAATACCCACACGTTCACTTCGTCGATCAGCGCCCGATAGCCAAAGTAGTCATCGAACGCGCGGATTTTCAGCTGATTGCTGTTATTGCGGGACACGGCGTAGGGGCCGGTGCCAATTGGCAGGCTGGCAAAATTGTTCATCG
The DNA here is from genome assembly GCF_040059225.1 of Enterobacter cloacae complex sp. Mu1197. Lineage (NCBI taxonomy): Bacteria > Pseudomonadati > Pseudomonadota > Gammaproteobacteria > Enterobacterales > Enterobacteriaceae > Enterobacter > Enterobacter cloacae complex sp. Mu1197. The sequence continues at coordinate 748,889 of NZ_CP157375.1, forward strand.
ATTCCCACTCGCCGGGCAAAATCATCGACGGCACGTAGCCCAGCAGCCAGGGAAGCCACTTGTCCTGCTGCGACAGCTCAATATCCAGCGTCCAGGCCGTAGGGGAGTGGATGCGCGAAATATGCGAGTAGAGCGGCAGCCTGCGGGCGCGTTCCAGAGAGGCGATGACGTCGTGCATCTCCAGCTCGCGACCGTGGTGAAAGTGGATGCCAGGGCGTAAGAAAAAGCGCCAGTGGCGCGGGGAAAGCTGCTGCCAGTGGTGCGCGATATCCGCCTCCAGTTCCCCGTTTTCCTCATTTATCCGCGTCAGGCCGCTGAAGATTTGCCGGGCCATATGGGTTTCAGAGCGGCGTAACGCCGTGCCGGGCAACAGATTTTTCATTGGCCGATAGTAGAGCACCCGCAGAATGTGTCGGCCCTGACGAAAACTGCGTCCGAGATGGGAAACCAGCATCTGGCGCACGGCGGCTTTGTCGCCCACCAGCTGGACCAGCTGATCGATGCGGTCCTGCTCGAGCAGGTCTTCTGCACGCTGCTGCTGCAATGCCAGCCCGGTGTAGAGAAAGGTCAGTCGCGAGCGTTTCCCGCGTCCCGCTTCCGCTTCCCAGCTTAACCAGCCCTGCTGCTGCATGGTATTGAGCAACGTACGCATATGACGCCGGGAACAGCTAAGCAGGTCGGCCAGCTCGTTGAGCGTCGTTTCCTGCGATTGCCCCTCGCAGCACTGCCAGAGGCGGATAAATTGTTGCTGCAGACGACCGGAAGGCATAAAAGGGGAACTCCTGACAAAAAACCAGCAATTTATTAATCCCTATATTAGGCCAATAATGCTTCCCGATGAAGCGAGGAGGTAAATGATGAAGAGGTCTACCGCACGTCAGTTTTATCAGCAGTACTTTTCAGCGACAAAAGGATCGTCCTGGCTGGCCCGCCAGTGTGCCGAGCAACGGCTGAAAATGTTAGAAGAACTGATGCAGTGGGACGTTACGAAACCGGCCTCTTCTCGCTGACTCGCCTCGATCATGTGTGACTGAGTATTGGTGCTTATCACCCGCCAGCAAAATGTTTTTGCTGGCTTTTTTCGTTTATTCTTTCACCCAATTTCGATTCGCTTTCACAAGGACTTGCGCATGCTGTGGTTGATGACGATGGGGCGACGCCTGAACGGCGTGTATGCCGCTTTTATGCTGGTGGCCTTTATGATGGGCGTGGCGGGGGCGCTGCAGGCGCCGACGCTCAGCCTGTTTCTCAGCCGCGAGGTGGGGGCACAGCCGTTTTGGGTGGGGCTGTTTTATACCGTCAACGCCATTGCCGGGATCCTGGTCAGCCTCGCGCTGGCGAAACGATCGGACAGCCAGGGCGATCGCCGCAAGCTGATCCTCTTTTGCTGCGCCATGGCCGTGGGTAACGCGCTGCTCTTTGCTTTCAACCGTCATTACCTGACGCTCATTACCTGCGGCGTGCTGCTCGCCTCTCTTGCGAACACTGCCATGCCGCAGCTGTTCGCCCTGGCGCGGGAATATGCGGATAGCTCGGCACGGGAAGTGGTGATGTTCAGCTCGGTGATGCGTGCCCAGCTCTCGCTGGCGTGGGTCATTGGTCCGCCGCTGGCCTTCATGCTGGCGTTGAACTACGGCTTTACCGCCATGTTCTCCATCGCGGCCGGGATTTTTGTCATCAGCCTGGCGCTGATAGCCTTCGCGCTGCCGTCCGTGGCGCGCGTCGAACAGACAACGGACAAGCCTCTCACCCAGGTGAGCGGCTGGCAGGACAAAAACGTCCGTATGCTGTTTATTGCCTCCACGCTGATGTGGACCTGCAACACCATGTACATCATCGACATGCCGCTGTGGATCAGCAGCGATCTGGGCTTACCGGACAAGCTTGCGGGGATCTTAATGGGGACCGCTGCCGGGCTGGAAATTCCGGCAATGATTCTGGCGGGATATTACGTAAAGCGTTTCGGTAAACGCAAAATGATGGTGGTTGCGGTTGCTGCCGGGGTGTTGTTTTATCTTGGGCTGATCTTATTCCACTCGCGCGAAGCGCTGCTGGCGCTGCAGCTGTTTAATGCTGTGTTCATTGGGATCGTCGCCGGAATCGGCATGCTCTGGTTTCAGGATCTGATGCCCGGACGCGCGGGATCGGCCACGACGCTCTTTACGAACAGTATTTCAACCGGGGTGATTCTGGCCGGTGTGATCCAGGGCGCGCTGGCGCAAAGCTATGGCCATACGTCGGTTTACTGGATGATTGCGGCGCTATCCGTTGTGACGCTCCTGCTGACTTGCAGGGTAAAAGACGTCTGATTCTGGAAGACGGCTTCACAAAATGGAACGACATTCTGACAGAGATCACGAAGGGGAATAGAGTGCGTGGCGGGTGCTTGAGGCTGTTTGCCTCAGGCTTTCGCAAGAGGCAAACAGTGGAGAGTCCCACATCAAAAGATTGATGGGGAGACCAACTTCACAACCAACATTGCGAGGTTAGTCTCTTCATTGCCGAAAAGCAATAAGGAGGCTGGAATGCCAAAACGTACTCTGCTGTTAGGTTTATTTCTGATCTGTACGACGTTGTTGATCTTCACCTGGATGGTCCGTGATTCGTTGTGTGAATTGCATTTCAGACAGGAGAAAACAGAAATGGCGGCAGTGTTGGCTTACGAAGCAAAACGTTAGCGGTATGGGCGGGGAAGTTTCCCCGCCTCTCCAGAGTGGTTGAGCCTCAACGCACCCTTATCAATGGCCCGCATTTTGCGGGCCATTGCCTTTAGCCCATAAACGCAGGCTGTTTTTTCTCGTACGCTGAGATGGCGTCTTCGTGCTGCAGCGTCAAACCAATGCTGTCCAGACCATTCAGCATGCAGTGACGGCGGAACGCATCAATGCTGAAGCTGTAGGTTTTATCCCCGGCTTTCACCAATTCCGCTTCCAGATCCACTTCAAATGACATACCCGGATTTGCCTTAACCAGCGCAAACAATTCATCGACCTGCTCATCGCTCAGCGTCACCGGCAGCAGCTGGTTGTTGAAGCTGTTGCCGTAGAAGATATCCGCGAAGCTGGGAGCAATAACCACCTTAAAGCCGTAGTCGGTCAACGCCCATGGCGCATGCTCACGCGACGAGCCGCAGCCAAAGTTTTCCCGCGCCAGCAAAATGGAGGCACCTTTGTATTCCGGGAAGTTCAGAACGAACTCCGGATTAGGCACTTCGCCTTTGTCGTCCAGGAAACGCCAGTCGTTGAACAGGTGCGCGCCAAAGCCGGTACGCGTCACCTTCTGCAAAAACTGCTTAGGAATAATGGCGTCAGTATCGACGTTCGCGGCGTCCAGGGGGACAACCCGGCCTGTATGTTGGGTAAATTTCTCTGCCATGATTGTCTCCTTATTTCAGGCTGCGAATGTCGGCGAAATGGCCGGTGACTGCCGCAGCGGCGGCCATTGCCGGGCTGACCAGATGGGTGCGCCCACCGCGGCCCTGACGGCCTTCAAAGTTACGGTTGCTGGTGGAGGCACAGCGCTCACCCGGATTCAGGCGATCGTTGTTCATGGCCAGACACATGGAACAGCCTGGCAGGCGCCACTCGAAGCCTGCTTCGATAAAGATCTTATCCAGACCTTCGGCTTCCGCCTGGGCTTTCACCGGACCAGAACCTGGAACGACCAGCGCCTGCACGCCCGGTGCGACTTTACGGCCTTTGGCGATCTCTGCCGCCGCACGCAAATCTTCGATACGAGAGTTGGTGCAGGAGCCGATAAACACCTTATCAATGGTCACGTCGGTCAACGGCACGCCGGGCTTCAGCCCCATATAGGCCAGCGCTTTTTCCGCACTGGCGCGCTCGACCGGATCGGCGAAGGAAGCCGGATCGGGAATGGCGTCGTTGACGGAAATCACCTGACCCGGGTTGGTCCCCCAGGTCACCTGAGGGGCAATCTCTTCTGCCTGCAGCGTGACAACGGTATCAAACGTTGCCCCGTCGTCGGTTTTCAGGGTTTTCCAGTAGGCTACCGCGTCGTCAAAATCCTGCCCTTTCGGCGCGTGCAGACGGCCCTTCACATAGTTAAAGGTCGTTTCATCTGGCGCGACCAGCCCGGCTTTGGCACCCATCTCAATGGCCATGTTGCACAGGGTCATGCGACCCTCCATGCTCAGCGCCTGAATAGCGTCGCCGCAGAACTCAACGACGTGGCCGGTACCGCCTGCGCTGCCGGTTTTACCGATAATCGCCAGCACGATATCTTTCGCGGTAATGCCAGGTGCCGCTTTGCCCTTCACTTCAATCTTCATCGTTTTGGCGCGACCCTGCTTCAGGGTCTGCGTCGCCAGCACGTGTTCCACCTCGGAAGTGCCAATCCCGAACGCCAGGGCGCCAAACGCGCCGTGGGTTGCGGTATGGGAGTCACCGCAGACGATGGTCATGCCCGGCAGGGTAATCCCCTGCTCAGGGCCCATGACGTGGACGATACCCTGATACGGATGGTTCAGGTCGTACAGCTCAACGCCAAACTCATTGCAGTTCTTAATCAGCTCCTGCATCTGGATACGCGCCATCTCACCCGAGGCGTTAATGTCTTTAGTCTGGGTGGAAACGTTGTGATCCATCGTCGCGAAGGTTTTACCCGGCTGGCGCACCGGACGCTTGTGCGCGCGCAGGCCGTCGAATGCCTGGGGAGAGGTCACCTCGTGTACCAGATGTCTGTCGATATACAGCAGTGGGGTTTCGTTTGGTGCTTCGTAGACAACGTGCGCATCAAACAACTTTTCATATAACGTCTTAGCCATGATTACACCCCTTCAGCGACATAGCGGGCAATAATGTCGCCCATTTCATCGGTACTGACTGCCGCCGTGCCGCGTGCTAAATCACCGGTACGAACGCCTTCTTCTAACGCCCGGTTAATGGCGTTTTCAATTGCGGTTGCTGCATCGCCTGCATCCAGGCTGTAGCGCAGCAGCAGGGCCAGAGAGAGGATCTGCGCAATCGGGTTAGCGATGTTTTTGCCGGCGATATCCGGTGCGGAGCCGCCCGCAGGCTCGTACAGGCCGAAGCCTTCTTCATTCAGGCTGGCGGATGGCAGCATGCCCATCGAGCCGGTGATCATTGCGCACTCGTCAGAGAGAATATCGCCGAACAGGTTGGAGCACAGCAGCACGTCAAACTGGGACGGATCCTTAATCAGCTGCATGGTCGCGTTGTCGATGTACATGTGCGACAGCGCAACGTCCGGGTACTGTTTAGCGACTTCGCTGACGATCTCGCGCCACAAAATGGAAGACTGCAGCACGTTCGCTTTATCAATCGAGGTCACCTTATGGCGGCGTTTGCGCGCCGACTCAAACGCGATATGGGCGATACGTTCAATTTCGAAGCGGTGATACACCTCGGTATCGAACGCTTTTTCATGCTGACCGCTGCCTTCGCGCCCTTTTGGCTGACCGAAATAGATCCCGCCGGTCAGTTCACGCACGCACAGAATGTCGAAACCGTTGGCGGCGATATCGGCGCGCAGCGGGCAAAACTCTTCCAGACCCTGGTACAGCTTCGCCGGACGCAGGTTACTGAACAGTTTGAAATGTTTACGCAGCGGCAGCAGCGCGCCGCGCTCCGGCTGCTCTGCTGGCGGCAGATGTTCCCATTTTGGACCACCGACGGAACCAAACAGCACGGCATCGGCATTTTCACAGCCTTCCACGGTCGCTTTTGGCAGTGGCGTACCGTGGTTATCAATCGCAATACCGCCCACATCGTAGTGGCTGGTGGTGATTTTCATCGCAAAACGCGCGCGAACGGCTTCCAGTACTTTCAGCGCCTGTGCCATCACTTCCGGGCCAATACCGTCGCCCGGTAACACAGCAATATGGTAATTCTTTGACATTACACGGTTTCCTTGTTGTTCTCTTTATTCTGAGCTTTGCGTTGCAACTCTTTTTCGACTTCGGCGGCGCGCCAGATGTTATTCAGCACATGCACCATCGCTTTCGCGGAGGATTCAACGATATCGGTCGCCAGACCCACGCCATGGAAGCGGCGGCCATTGTGGGTCACAACAATGTCGACCTGGCCCAGTGCATCTTTGCCGTGGCCCTTGGCCGTCAGGTCATATTTGACCAGCTCAACGTCGTACTCGGTAACGCGGTTGATGGCCTGGTAAATCGCATCGACAGGTCCATTACCGTTAGCTGCCTCTGCTTTAATTTCATCTCCGCAGGCCAGCTTGACCGAGGCGGTGGCGATGTCGCTGGATCCGGACTGCACGTTGAAGTAATCCAGACGGAAGTGCTCTGGCTCTTCCTGCTGTTTGTTAATAAAGGCCAGCGCTTCCAGGTCATAGTCGAACACCTGCCCTTTTTTGTCGGCCAGCTTCAGGAACGCGTCATACAGCTGATCCATGTTGTAATCGCTGTCCTTATAACCCATCTCTTCCATGCGGTGCTTCACTGCCGCGCGACCGGAACGGGAGGTCAGGTTCAACTGGACCTGGTTCAGGCCGATGGATTCCGGGGTCATAATTTCGTAGTTTTCACGGTTCTTCAGCACGCCATCCTGATGAATACCGGAGGAGTGCGCGAAGGCGCCAGTGCCGACAATCGCTTTGTTGGCCGGAATAGGCATGTTGCAAATCTGGCTGACGGTCTGGCTGGTGCGCCAGATCTCGTTGTGATTGATGTGGGTGTGCACGTCCATGATGTCCTTGCGCACTTTGATCGCCATGATCACTTCTTCCAGCGAACAGTTGCCCGCACGTTCACCGATGCCGTTCATCGCGCCTTCTACCTGACGCGCGCCAGCGTGGACGGCGGCGATAGCATTGCCCACGGCCAGACCCAAATCATCGTGGGTGTGGACGGAGATAATCGCTTTATCAATGTTCGGAACGCGGTCATACAGGCCGGTGATGATGTTGGCGAACTCAAACGGCATGGTGTAGCCGACGGTGTCCGGGATGTTGATGGTTTTGGCACCCGCGTTAATGGCAGCTTCCACGACGCGCGCCAAATCGTCGATTGGCGTACGGCCTGCATCTTCACAGGAGAATTCAACGTCATCGGTGTAGTTGCGTGCGCGTTTCACCATGTACACCGCGCGCTCAATCACCTCATCCAGCGTGCTGCGCAGCTTGGTGGCGATGTGCATGGGCGAGGTGGCAATAAAGGTATGGATACGGAACGCTTCGGCCACTTTCAGCGACTCGGCTGCAACGTCGATATCTTTTTCTACACAACGCGCCAGACCACATACGCGGCTGTTTTTAATGGTGCGGGCGATGGTCTGGACGGATTCGAAATCACCCGGAGACGAGACCGGGAAACCCACCTCCATCACGTCGACACCCATACGTTCGAGAGCCAGCGCGATCTGCAGTTTCTCTTTTACACTCAGGCTTGCCTGTAATGCCTGTTCACCGTCACGTAAAGTAGTATCGAAAATAATGACTTGCTGGCTCATGGGTTAGGTCCTTGTCAGTCTTAGGGCGCCTTGCTACGAGCATAAAAAAACCCGCGCAGTGGCGCGGGTTTTTAGTCTTACTGGTGACGATTCAACGCTGAATTTCGCCCGCCAGTCTACCGCGCACAGTGGATGCGTTTAGTAGTAGTAGACCGGTAAAACGAATGGTGCGAATCATGAATCGTGCTCCGTTAAATTCAATATGCTTTTAGTGGTACTGGATACGGCAGTTGATGTCAACCCCTGACGATAAAAACGGACCCGACGGGCGGAACGGGCAGGATTTTACTTTAGCTAATTGTGCTGGTTTTGGCTTTTGCGAGCCGACTAATTGTCTAATTTTGGACTGAAGAAAACAGTTGCAGAAATAAATAAATATAATTGTTTAAAATGAGTGACGCGCGTTACAGAGAGTATTCTGTACATAAAGGGGTTTACTATCATTAAGTTATAATTACGGTGAATCTATTACGCGTCACTAAAAAATGAACAGAGGTAACATGTTATTAACTAACTGATGAGCGGTGGCGATAACAGTTTAATAATACTTAAGTCATCATTAATCTGGCGGTCATTGTGTATTTGCTTGGTTTATGGTTTCATTTAAATCCTAAAGTCAAACATATCATTTGCGCTATTTTCTTTTCGTTTGTATAGCGTCTTTATATATTCTGAATTTTAAATAATTCTCTTTCGCTGATCGTATTTGCATGATAAATCATATTTTTCGAGATTATTACCGTACGTGAGCAAAGGGAGTGTAGCGTGACAGTGGAGTCAGAAGTGTCAGAAAATAATATTAAACAACCTCAAGCTACTGATGGGATTAAACCGCAGTTACGCACGGTGGATCTTAATCTTCTGACGGTGTTTGATGCTGTCATGCAGGAACAGAATATCACCCGCGCGGCCCAGGCGTTGGGGATGTCACAACCTGCTGTGAGTAACGCCGTTGCCAGGCTTAAGGTCATGTTTAACGACGAATTGTTTGTTCGTTACGGAAGAGGGATCCAGCCTACTGCGCGCGCATTCCAGCTGTTCGGCTCAATCCGTCAGGCGTTGCAGTTGGTACAAAACGAGCTGCCGGGATCGGGCTTTGAACCTTTAAGCAGCGAGCGCACATTTCATCTGTGTGTCTGCAGTCCATTAGATAATTATTTAACCTCAATTATCTATAATAAAGTTGAAGAGATCGCGCCAAATATCCATCTGGTTTTTAAATCATCCCTGAACCAAAGTACAGAGCATCAGTTACGCTATCAGGAGATTGAATTCGTCCTGGGGTATGAAGAGTTTCGTCGTCCTGAATTTTCCTGCGTACCGCTGTTTAAAGATGAAATGGTTCTGGTGGCCAGTAAAAATCATCCTCGGCTGAAATATCCGCTACGCGAAAATGATGTCTATAACGAGCAGCATGCCGTTGTTGCCCTCGACAGATATGCTTCCTTTAGCCTGCCATGGTATGACTCTGCGGATAAGCAGGCGAGCGTGGCTTATCAGGGGATGGCTATGGTCAGCGTATTAAACGTTGTCTCCCAAACACATCTGGTGGCGATTGCACCGCGCTGGCTGGCAGAAGAGTTTTCTGACCCGTTAAATCTGCAAATTTTGCCTCTGCCGCTTAAGTTAAATAGCCGAACCTGCTATCTCTCCTGGCATGAAGCGGCCGGAAGGGATAAGGGACACCAGTGGATGGAAGAGTTGCTGGTCGGTATCTGCCGCCGGTAAACGCATCAGGATAAATCGCATCGGATTGTGTGATTTATCCTGAGTTTTTATAGATAATTACTATTTTGTTCTGTGATGATTTTTTTCGGGCCGCTCTTCGGTACGCAAAAATAGATGATTTCCTGCATTGCCCCGCTTTTCAGCGATGATTTATCACACCGTCCTCTATTCCCAGAGGAATTAACCATATCTTCAGTTAACGGCTGCTTTTTCTGCTTTACGCACCGTTTATCTCCCCGGGTTTGCTAATTGCCTGCCTCATAACGAGCGGTTAAGGTAAAGAACACTCTGCAAAATATAAGATTGGTTCATCCCGATCGTAAGACGGTGCGGAAATGAATTCGGCAGTCCGTCTATAACAAAATGCCTGGAGGCAAAGCATGGAGATGTTGTCTGGCGCGGAAATGGTCGTGCGGTCGCTGATCGATCAGGGCGTAAAGCAAGTGTTCGGCTACCCTGGCGGCGCGGTCCTGGATATTTATGATGCGCTGCATACGGTAGGGGGCATTGACCATGTTCTGGTACGTCACGAGCAGGCGGCTGTACACATGGCCGACGGTCTGGCGCGTGCGACGGGCGAAGTGGGCGTGGTCTTAGTCACGTCCGGCCCCGGGGCGACAAACGCCATTACCGGCATTGCGACGGCGTATATGGACTCTATCCCGCTGGTGATCCTCTCCGGGCAGGTAGCAACCTCGCTGATTGGCTACGATGCTTTTCAGGAGTGTGACATGGTCGGGATTTCCCGTCCCGTTGTGAAGCACAGCTTTCTGGTCAAGCAAACCGAAGACATTCCCGGCGTACTGAAAAAAGCCTTCTGGCTGGCAGCAAGCGGACGCCCGGGACCGGTGGTGGTCGATCTGCCTAAAGACATTCTGAACCCGGCAAACAAGCTGCCGTACGTCTGGCCTGACTCGGTGAGTATGCGTTCTTACAATCCGACAACGCAGGGGCATAAAGGACAGATCAAGCGGGCGTTGCAAACGCTTCTGGCAGCCAAAAAACCGGTCGTCTATGTCGGCGGCGGGGCGATCAACGCTGCCTGTGAAGCCCAGCTTCGTGAGCTGGTTGAAAAACTCAACCTTCCTGTGGCGTCGTCGCTGATGGGGCTGGGGGCGTTTCCCGCCACTCACCGCCAGGCGCTGGGCATGCTGGGTATGCACGGTACCTATGAAGCCAACATGACGATGCATCACTCCGATGTGATCTTTGCCGTCGGCGTGCGTTTTGACGATCGCACCACCAACAATCTGGCGAAGTATTGCCCGAACGCCACCGTGCTGCACATTGATATCGATCCGACGTCCATTTCAAAAACGGTGTCGGCTGATGTGCCGATCGTCGGTGATGCTCGTCAGGTTCTGGAACAGATGCTGGATCTGCTGACTCAGGAGAACGCGACCCAGCCGCTGGATGATATCCGCGACTGGTGGCAGCAGATTGAACAGTGGCGAGCGCGTCAGTGCCTGAAATATGACACGCAAAGCGAAAACATTAAGCCGCAGGCGGTCATCGAAGCGGTGTGGCGACTGACGAAAGGTGAGGCGTATGTGACCTCAGACGTGGGCCAACACCAGATGTTTGCCGCCCTGTATTACCCGTTTGATAAACCGCGTCACTGGATCAACTCGGGTGGCTTAGGCACCATGGGCTTTGGCCTGCCTGCCGCGCTGGGCGTGAAGCTGGCGTTGCCGAATGAAACCGTCGTCTGCGTGACCGGAGACGGCAGTATTCAGATGAACATTCAGGAGCTGTCTACCGCGCTGCAGTATGAGCTGCCGGTTCTTGTGCTGAACCTGAATAACGGCTACCTCGGCATGGTGAAGCAGTGGCAGGATATGATTTACTCTGGCCGTCATTCGCAGTCCTATATGCAATCGCTGCCGGATTTTGTTCGTCTTGCTGAAGCTTATGGCCATGTTGGGATGCGAGTGACCGATCCGGCCGAGCTGGAAACGAAGCTCGCACAAGCGCTTGAGCACGTTAAAAACAACCGCCTTGTCTTTATGGATGTGATTGTTGATGGAACCGAACACGTTTATCCGATGCATATTCGGGGGGGCGGTATGGATGAAATGTGGTTAAGCAAAACGGAGAGAACCTGATATGCGCCGGATATTATCGGTTTTACTGGAAAACGAGTCTGGCGCACTGTCGCGCGTCATTGGTCTTTTTGCGCAGCGCGGTTATAACATTGAAAGCCTGACCGTCGCGCCGACGGAGGATCCCACGCTGTCGCGCATGACGATTCAAACCGTTGGCGATGCCAAAGTGCTTGAACAGATTGAAAAACAGCTGCATAAGCTGGTTGATGTGCTGCGTGTGAGCGAGCTGGGGCAGGGGGCCTACGTTGAACGTGAGGTCATGCTGGTGAAAATCCAGGCCAGCGGCTACGGGCGTGAAGAAGTTAAACGCAATGCGGATATTTTCCGCGGACAGATTATCGACGTCACGCCTTCTCTTTATACGGTTCAGCTGGTCGGGACAAGTGACAAGCTGGATGCTTTCCTGACGTCCGTGCGGGATGTGGCAAAAATTGTTGAAGTCGCAAGATCGGGTGTCGTGGGTCTGTCACGCGGCGAGAAAATCATGCGTTAGTTGTCAAAAAGGTTCGCCTCTTTCTGCCCGGTCACCAAAGCCGGGCTTTTTTTTGCGTAATCAGCCGACAACGCAGATAAAAGCGGTTGCCGCGAAGGCTTTTCTGCGTTTAGATGTTAAAAGATTTAACCATAACCTTGACAGGGCCATGGACTCTTTTCTTTTTTTAAGGGGCAATTGTGAAACTGGATGAAATCGCCCGGCTAGCCGGCGTGTCACGAACAACGGCCAGCTATGTGATTAACGGTAAAGCAAAGCAGTACCGTGTCAGCGACAAGACCGTTGAAAAAGTTATGGCGGTGGTTCGTGAACATAACTACCATCCGAATGCTGTCGCAGCCGGTCTGCGCGCCGGGCGCACCCGCTCTATTGGTCTGGTGATCCCGGACCTGGAAAACACCAGCTATACCCGTATCGCCAACTATCTTGAACGTCAGGCGCGCCAGCGTGGCTATCAGCTGCTGATTGCCTGCTCGGAAGATCAGCCTGATAACGAGATGCGCTGCATTGAGCATCTGCTCCAGCGCCAGGTGGATGCCATTATTGTTTCGACCTCCTTACCGCCAGAACATCCGTTCTACCAGCGCTGGGCGAACGACCCGTTCCCAATCGTGGCGCTGGATCGCGCGCTTGATCGTGAACATTTCACCAGCGTAGTGGGTGCGGATCAGGATGATGCCGAAATGCTGGCCGCAGAGCTGCGGACGTTCCCGGCGGAAACGGTCCTGTATCTTGGCGCGTTGCCCGAGCTTTCGGTGAGCTTCCTGCGCGAGCAGGGATTCAGAACCGCCTGGAAAGACGATCCGCGCGAGGTTCACTACCTCTATGCCAACAGCTACGAACGTGAAGCCGCCGCGCAGCTGTTCGAGAAATGGCTGGAAACTCACCCGATGCCTCAGGCGCTGTTCACGACCTCGTTTGCGCTCTTGCAGGGCGTCATGGATGTCACCTTACGCCGTGAAGGTAAACTCCCCTCCGACCTGGCGATTGCCACGTTCGGGGATAACGAGCTGCTCGACTTCCTTCAGTGCCCGGTGCTGGCGGTTGCACAGCGTCACCGCGACGTGGCTGAACGCGTGCTGGAGATTGTGCTGGCGAGTCTGGATGAACCCCGCAAACCAAAGCCGGGCCTGACGCGTATCAAACGTAATCTCTACCATCGCGGAATTTTAAGCCGCCAAAAATGAAATGACTGGGGCGGCGAAATCTGCCCCATTTTGCTGCGATAATTCATGCGGATAATTCCCGGAGAGAAATTAGGATAATTCTTGTGAGATCATAATCGCCTATTTTTCTTAATTCATTTTGGCTTTTAAATTGTTCTTTAAAGAACATCTCAGCGATTTTAAACGGTATTCTTTGTATTATTTTGTTACAAACCCTCTTCGGTCGATGAATATTCAGACGTTTTTTCCTCCTCCTTTGCCAGCTTACGTGCTAACCACTGCGCTTACCGTGTACCTGGGTGAATCTGGCGCTGTCATCCCCTGAGAATCTGTCATAAAATGCTGCCCGCGTCGCAAACTGACACTTTATATTTATCTGCGATGATATTGAGTGAGCCTTAACGCTAGTGTGCATATTCGGTTTTTTTCTTACAAATATTCATAACGTTAATTTTGCCTCGCCAGTTGTGCAGTTATTAACCAGGACTGTTTAACTCTGTAAATAGAGGGCTTTCGAGTCCTTATACGGAGAGTCCTGGCTTGACAAGCTTTTCCCTCGCTCCGTAAACTCCTTTAGGTGGGAATTTGTGGGTTAAAGTGGTGAGGAGGGGTGAGACTGGCATGTTCCGTGGAGCAACGTTAGTCAATCTCGACAGCAAAGGGCGTTTATCGGTACCAACCCGATACCGCGACCAGCTGATTGAGAACGCTGCGGGTCAAATGGTTTGCACCATTGACATTAACTCCCCCTGCCTGCTGCTTTACCCCTTACCTGAATGGGAAATTATTGAGCAAAAGCTGTCGCGACTGTCGAGCATGAACCCGCAGGAGCGCCGCGTGCAGCGGCTGTTATTGGGACATGCCAGTGAATGTCAGATGGATAACGCAGGGCGATTACTGATTGCCCCTGTGTTGCGGCAACATGCCGGTCTGACAAAAGAAGTGATGCTGGTCGGGCAGTTCAACAAGTTTGAACTGTGGGATGAAACGACCTGGTATCAACAGGTCAAGGAAGATATCGACGCTGAGCAGTCTGATTCCGCGACATTATCGGAACGACTGCAGGACTTGTCTCTATAAATATGATGGAAAATTATAAACATAAAACGGTGTTACTGGACGAGGCCGTTAACGGCCTGAATATTCGTCCGGATGGCATCTACATTGATGGCACGTTTGGTCGCGGTGGCCACTCGCGTTTGATCCTCTCCCAACTGGGTGAGGAGGGTCGTCTGCTGGCAATCGATCGCGATCCGCAGGCAATTGCCGTTGCACAGACCATCAATGACCCACGCTTTTCCATCGTGCATGGACCTTTCTCTGCGCTCGCGGACTATGTGGCTGAGCGCGGCCTGACGGGCAAGATCGACGGGATTCTTCTCGATCTTGGCGTCTCTTCACCCCAACTCGACGACGCTGAGCGCGGTTTCTCCTTTATGCGTGATGGTCCGCTGGACATGCGGATGGACCCGACGCGCGGACAATCCGCCGCCGAGTGGCTACAGACCGCTGACGAAGCCGATATTGCATGGGTCATTAAAACGTTTGGCGAAGAGCGCTTTGGCAAACGTATTGCGCGCGCCATTGTTGAGCGCAACCGCATTGAGCCAATGACCCGCACCAAAGAGTTGGCCGAGGTGATCGCGGCAGCGACCCCGGTGAAGGATAAGCACAAACATCCCGCGACCCGTACCTTCCAGGCGGTTCGCATCTGGGTAAACAGTGAACTGGAGGAAATAGAGCTGGCGCTAAAAAGCTCGCTCGACGTGCTTGCCCCGGGTGGGCGGTTATCCATCATCAGCTTCCATTCGCTGGAAGACCGTATTGTGAAACGCTTTATGCGTGAACAAAGCCGCGGTCCACAGGTGCCAGCGGGGCTGCCGATGACGGAAGAACAACTCAGGAAGCTGGGTGGCCGTCAGTTGCGAGCATTAGGCAAGTTGATGCCGGGCGAAGAAGAAGTGGCAGAGAATCCACGCGCCCGTAGTTCAGTGCTGCGTGTTGCAGAGAGGACGAACGCATGATCGGCAGAGTGACAGAGACCCTAAGCAAAGTTAAGGATTCGTTAGGAAGCAACGAGCGCCATGCCTTGCCTGGCGTGATCGGCGACGATCTTTTGCGGTTTGGGAAACTGCCACTCTGTCTGTTCATTTGCATCATTGTCACGGCAGTAACGGTGGTGACGACAGCCCACCATACACGTTTATTGACTGCGCAACGCGAGCAGATGGTACTGGAACGCGATGCGCTGGATATTGAATGGCGAAATCTGATCCTTGAAGAAAACGCGCTCGGCGATCACAGCCGGGTTGAACGGATCGCAACGGAAAAGCTGCAGCTGCAGCATGTTGATCCTTCACAGGAAAATATCGTAGTACAAAAATAAGGGAAAACGCGACGCATGAAAGCAGCGGCAAAAACGCTAAAACCAAAACGTCAGGAAGAACAGGCCAACTTTATCAGTTGGCGTTTTGCGTTGCTTTGCGGCTGCATTTTACTGGCGCTGGGTTTTCTGCTGGGCCGCGTGGCCTGGCTGCAGATCGTCGCGCCTGACATGCTGGTACGCCAGGGCGATATGCGCTCTCTGCGCGTTCAGGAGGTCTCCACGTCCCGCGGGATGATCACCGACCGCTCCGGTCGTCCGCTGGCGGTGAGCGTACCGGTGAAGGCTATCTGGGCCGATCCGAAAGAGCTGCACGACGCCGGTGGCATTACCCTTGATAACCGCTGGAAAGCGCTGGCTGATGCGCTGAAAATGCCGCTGGATCAGCTGGCCTCCCGCGTTAACGCGAACCCGAAAGGGCGTTTTATCTATCTGGCGCGTCAGGTTAACCCTGACATGGCCGACTACATTCGCAAACTGAAGCTACCGGGCATTCATCTGCGTGAAGAATCCCGTCGTTACTATCCATCCGGCGAAGTAACCGCTCACCTCATTGGCTTCACCAACGTCGACAGCCAGGGGATTGAGGGCGTTGAAAAAAGCTTCGATAAGTGGCTCACCGGTCAGCCGGGCGAGCGAATCGTGCGTAAGGACCGCTACGGGCGCGTCATCGAAGATATCTCCTCTACGGACAGTCAGGCAGCGCACAACCTGGCCCTGAGTATCGACGAGCGCCTGCAGGCGCTGGTCTACCGTGAGCTGAACAACGCCGTGGCGTTCAACAAGGCGGAGTCAGGCAGCGCCGTGCTGGTGGATGTCAGCACCGGTGAAGTGCTGGCGATGGCCAACAGTCCGTCCTACAACCCGAACAACTTTACCGGCACCGCAAAAGATGCCATGCGTAACCGGGCGATTACCGACGTGTTCGAACCTGGCTCCACGGTGAAGCCGATGGTGGTGATGACCGCGCTCCAGCGCGGAATCGTCAATGAAAACACGGTTCTGAACACCATCCCATACCGTATTAACGGCCACGAGATAAAAGACGTGGCGCGCTACAGCGAATTGACCCTGACCGGGGTGTTACAGAAGTCGAGTAACGTCGGTGTTTCAAAGCTGGCGTTAGCGATGCCGTCCTCAGCGTTAGTAGAGACTTACTCACGTTTTGGACTGGGAAAGGCGACCAATTTGGGGTTGGTCGGAGAACGCAGTGGCTTATATCCTCAAAAACAACGGTGGTCTGACATAGAGAGGGCCACCTTCTCTTTCGGCTACGGGCTAATGGTAACCCCGTTACAGTTAGCGCGAGTCTACGCAACGATTGGCAGCTATGGCGTTTATCGCCCGCTGTCGATTACCAAAGTTGATCCACCGGTGCCGGGCGAGCGTATCTTCCCGGAATCCATCGTTCGTACCGTAGTGCACATGATGGAAAGCGTGGCGCTGCCGGGCGGCGGCGGCGTGAAGGCGGCGATTAAAGGCTATCGTATCGCCATTAAAACCGGTACAGCGAAAAAAGTGGGGCCAGACGGCCGCTACATCAACAAATACATTGCCTATACCGCAGGCGTTGCGCCTGCAAGCAATCCGCGTTTTGCGCTGGTGGTCGTGATAAACGATCCACAGGCGGGTAAATACTACGGCGGCGCCGTCTCCGCGCCTGTGTTCGGGGCCATCATGGGCGGCGTGTTACGCACCATGAACATTGAACCGGATGCGCTGGCGACGGGCGAAAAAAGTGAATTTGTAATTAATCAAGGCGAGGGTACAGGTGGCAGATCGTAATTTGCGCGACCTTCTCGCTCCGTGGGTGCCAAATGCACCGGAGCGAGCACTGCGAGAGATGGTACTGGACAGCCGCGTGGCTGCTTCTGGCGATCTTTTTGTGGCGGTGGTCGGTCATCAGGCGGACGGGCGTCGTTATATCCCGCAGGCGATTGCGCAAGGTGTGGCTGCCATTATTGCTGAGGCTAAAGATGAGGCAACCGACGGTGAGATCCGTGAAATGCACGGCGTGCCGGTCATCTATCTCAGCCAGTTAAATGAACGTCTTTCCGCACTGGCGGGACGTTTTTATCACGAACCTTCCGACCAGCTGCGCCTGGTTGGCGTAACGGGTACGAACGGAAAAACCACCACCACGCAGCTGATGGCGCAGTGGGCTCAGCTGCTGGGCGAAACCGGCGCGGTGATGGGGACCGTGGGTAACGGTCTGCTGGGCAAAGTGAGCCCGGCGGAAAACACCACCGGCTCCGCGGTTGACGTACAGCACGTGCTTGCCGGACTGGCAGGGCAGGGCGCAACCTTTGCCGCGATGGAGGTCTCTTCGCACGGTCTGGTACAGCACCGCGTCGCGGCGCTGAAATTTGCCGCGTCCGTGTTTACCAACCTGAGCCGCGATCATCTTGATTATCATGGTGATATGGAGCACTACGAAGCCGCGAAATGGCTGCTCTATTCCACTCACCACTGTGGTCAGGCGATCATCAATGCCGACGATGAAGTCGGCCGCCGCTGGCTGGCGAAGCTGCCGGATGCGGTTGCCGTATCGATGGAAGACCATATCAATCCGAACTGCCACGGCCGCTGGCTGAAGGCGGTTGAGGTGAATTATCACGATAGCGGAGCGACCATCCGCTTTGCCTCTTCCTGGGGTGACGGAGAAATTGAAAGCCGCCTGATGGGGGCGTTTAACGTCAGCAACCTGCTGCTGGCGCTGGCAACGCTGCTGGCGCTGGGTTACCCGATGGCTGAGCTGCTGAAAACCGCCGCGCGTCTGCAGCCAGTTTGTGGCCGTATGGAAGTGTTTAGCGCGCCGGGCAAACCGACCGTTGTGGTTGATTATGCTCACACGCCGGATGCGCTGGAAAAAGCGCTGGAAGCGGCGCGCCTGCACTGTACCGGTAAGCTCTGGTGCGTGTTTGGTTGCGGCGGCGATCGTGACAAAGGCAAACGCCCGCTGATGGGCGCTATTGCGGAACAGTTCGCAGATATTCCGGTTGTCACCGATGACAACCCGCGTACGGAAGAGCCGCGCGCCATCATTAATGACATTCTGGCGGGCATGCTGGATGCGGGTCGCGCGCGCGTCGTGGAAGGCCGGGCGGAAGCCGTGACGAATGCCATCATGCAGGCACAGGAGAATGATGTTGTTCTGCTGGCGGGTAAAGGCCATGAAGATTATCAGATCGTTGGCAACCGCCGTCTGGATTATTCGGATCGCGTAACGGCAGCTCGCCTGCTGGGAGTCGTCGCATGATTAGCCTCTCGTTAAGCCAGGCCGCTGCGGTACTGCACGGCGACCTGCACGGACAAGACCTGACCATTGATGCCGTGACGACGGACACCCGCAAAGTCACCGCTGGCTGTCTGTTCGTGGCGCTGAAAGGCGAGCGTTTTGACGCGCATGATTTTGCTGAACAGGCCAAAGAGAACGGCGCCGGTGCGCTGCTGGTCAGCCGCAAGCTGGATATCGATCTGCCGCAGGTTGTGGTGAAAGATACGCGTCTCGCGTTCGGCGAGCTGGCGGCCTGGGTTCGTCAGCAGGTGCCGGCTCGCGTCGTCGCCCTGACCGGATCCTCAGGCAAAACGTCAGTGAAAGAGATGACGGCGGCGATCCTCAGCCAGTGCGGCAATACGCTTTATACCGCGGGCAATCTCAATAATGACATCGGCGTGCCGATGACATTGCTTCGCCTGACCAAAGAGCACGAGTATGCGGTGATCGAGTTAGGTGCAAACCACCAGGGTGAAATCGCCTGGACCGTGAGCCTGACGCGTCCGGAAGCAGCGCTGGTGAATAACCTCGCGGCTGCGCACCTGGAAGGCTTTGGCTCGCTGGAAGGCGTGGCAAAAGCGAAAGGCGAGATTTACACCGGCCTGCCGGAAAACGGTATCGCCATTCTGAACGCCGATAACAACGACTGGCTTAACTGGCAGAGCATCATTGGTGCGCGTAAAACCTGGCGCTTCTCGCCAAATGCGGCCAACAGTGATTTTACGGCGACCAATATCCATGTGACGTCGCACGGCACCGAGTTCACCCTCACCACCCCAACGGGTGGCGTGGAGGTGCTGCTGCCGCTGCCGGGTCGCCATAACATCGCCAATGCCCTTGCGGCGGCGGCGCTGGCAACGGCGGTAGGCGCTTCACATGAGGCGATCCAAGCCGGGCTGGCGAACCTGAAAGCCGTGCCGGGACGCCTGTTCCCGATTCAGCTTTCGGAAAACAAGCTGCTGCTGGATGACTCCTACAACGCGAACGTTGGCTCGATGACGGCGGCGGTGCAGGTGTTATCTGAAATGCCTGGCTTCCGCATCATGGTGGTTGGCGACATGGCAGAGCTGGGCGACGAAAGCGAAGCCTGTCATACCCAGGTCGGTGAAGCGGCGAAAGCGGCGGGGCTGGACTGTGTACTGAGCGCAGGAAAACTGAGCCAGGCGATTAGCCAGGCCAGCGGCGTTGGCGAGCATTTTGCCGATAAAGCCGCGTTGATTGAGCGCCTTAAGGCATTAATGACAGAAAAACAAATTGTGACAGTGTTAGTGAAAGGTTCACGTAGTGCCGCCATGGAAGAGGTTGTGCACGCATTACAGGAGAACGGGACATGTTAGTTTGGCTGGCCGAACATTTGGTCAAATATTACTCAGGCTTTAACGTCTTTTCCTATCTGACGTTTCGCGCCATCGTCAGCCTGCTGACTGCGCTGTTCATCTCGTTGTGGATGGGCCCGCGCATGATTGCCCGTCTGCAAAAGCTCTCTTTCGGCCAGGTTGTGCGTAACGACGGCCCGGAATCGCACTTCAGCAAGCGCGGTACCCCGACCATGGGCGGGATAATGATCCTGACTGCCATCGTCGTTTCCGTACTGCTGTGGGCGTACCCGTCCAACCCGTACGTCTGGTGTGTGCTGACGGTTCTGGTGGGTTACGGGATCATTGGTTTCGTCGATGATTACCGCAAAGTCGTCCGTAAAGACACTAAAGGCCTGATTGCCCGCTGGAAGTACTTCTGGATGTCGGTGATCGCGCTGGGCGTGGCCTTCGCGCTGTATCTGGCAGGGAAAGACACGCCAGCGACCGAGCTGGTCGTGCCGTTCTTTAAAGACGTGATGCCGCAGCTGGGTCTGTTCTACATTCTGTTGGCGTACTTTGTGATTGTCGGCACCGGTAACGCCGTTAACCTGACCGACGGTCTGGATGGCCTGGCGATTATGCCAACCGTCTTCGTGGCGGCCGGTTTTGCGCTGGTGGCCTGGGCGACCGGTAACATGAATTTCGCGAACTATCTGCACATCCCTTATCTGCGCCACGCGGGCGAACTGGTGATCGTCTGTACGGCGATTGTCGGTGCAGGGCTGGGCTTCCTGTGGTTCAACACCTATCCGGCTCAGGTCTTTATGGGTGACGTCGGTTCACTGGCGTTAGGCGGCGCGCTGGGCATTATTGCCGTGCTGCTACGTCAGGAATTCCTGCTGGTGATCATGGGCGGCGTGTTTGTGGTTGAGACGCTGTCGGTGATTTTGCAGGTCGGCTCCTTCAAGCTGCGCGGCCAGCGCATCTTCCGTATGGCGCCGATTCACCACCACTATGAACTGAAAGGCTGGCCGGAGCCGCGCGTCATTGTGCGCTTCTGGATTATTTCGCTGATGCTGGTGCTGATTGGCCTGGCAACGCTGAAGGTACGTTAATCATGGCAGATTACCAGGGTAAAAAAGTCGTTATCATCGGGTTAGGCCTCACGGGCCTTTCCTGCGTGGACTTTTTCCTCGCACGTGGCGTGACGCCGCGCGTGATGGATACGCGTGTCTCTCCGCCGGGTCTGGATAAACTGCCGGAACAGGTTGAACGCCACCTTGGTGGTCTGAATGATGACTGGCTGCTGGCAGCCGATCTGATTGTCGCCAGCCCGGGTATGGCGCTGGCGCATCCTTCCCTGAGCGCTGCCGCAGATGCAGGCGTTGAGATTGTCGGCGATATCGAGCTGTTCTGCCGCGAAGCGCAGGCGCCTGTTATCGCGATTACCGGTTCTAACGGTAAAAGCACCGTCACCACCCTGGTGGGGGAAATGGCAAAAGCGGCGGGCATGAACGTCGGCGTTGGCGGTAACATTGGTTTGCCTGCTCTGATGCTGCTGGACAAAGGCTGTGAACTCTATGTTCTCGAGCTTTCCAGCTTCCAGCTGGAAACGACCTCCAGCCTGCATGCTGCCGCTGCGACGATCCTCAACGTGACTGAAGATCACATGGACAGATATCCATTTGGTCTGCAGCAGTACCGCGCCGCCAAGCTGCGCGTTTATGAGAATGCCAAAGTCTGCGTAGTGAACGCCGATGATGCGCTGACCATGCCGGTGCGTGGCGCAGACGACCGCTGCATCAGTTTTGGCATCACCATGGGTGATTATCATCTCAACCGCCAGCTGGGTGAAACCTGGCTGCGCGTGAAAGGTGAGAAAGTGCTGAACGTGAAAGAGATGAAGCTCTCTGGTCAGCACAACTATACCAATGCGCTGGCGGCGCTGGCGCTGGCGGACGCAGTGGGGCTGCCGCGCTCCTCAAGCCTGAAAGCGTTAACCACGTTTTCCGGCCTGGCACACCGTTTCCAGCTGGCGCTGGAGCACAACGGCGTGCGCTGGATCAACGACTCCAAAGCCACCAACGTGGGCAGCACGGAGGCCGCGCTGAACGGCCTGCACGTTGACGGTACCCTGCATCTGTTGCTGGGCGGCGACGGTAAATCAGCGGATTTCTCGTCCCTGAAGCCGTATCTCTCCGGCGATAACGTCCGTCTGTACTGCTTCGGCCGTGACGGCAGCGAGCTGGCTGCACTGCGCCCTGAGGTCGCCGAGCAAACCGAAACCATGGAACAGGCGATGCGGCTGATTGCCCCTCGCGTGAAGCCGGGTGATATGGTGCTGCTCTCTCCGGCCTGTGCCAGCCTCGATCAATTCAAGAATTTCGAACAGCGTGGTGATGTCTTTACCCGCCTGGCGAAGGAGTTAGGCTGATGCGTTTATCTCTCCCTCGCCTGAAAATGCCGCGCCTGCCAGGATTTGGGATCCTGGTGTGGTTGTTTGCGGCACTCAAAGGCTGGGTGATGGGCTCTCGTCAAAAAGATAACGACAGCCTGATCATGTACGACCGCACGTTGTTCTGGCTCACGATGGGGCTCGCGGCGGTCGGCTTTATTATGGTGACGTCAGCGTCAATGCCCGTCGGGCAGCGTCTGGCGAACGATCCTTTCCTGTTTGCCAAGCGTGATGGTCTGTACATTATCCTGGCATTCTGCCTGGCGCTGGTGACCTTGCGTCTGCCGATGGAGTTCTGGCAGCGACACAGTACGGCGATGCTGATCGCCTCGATCATTATGCTGCTGATCGTTCTGGTGGTGGGGAGCTCCGTAAACGGGGCATCACGCTGGATCGCCTTTGGCCCGCTGCGTATTCAGCCTGCGGAATTTACCAAGCTCTCCCTGTTCTGCTACCTGGCGAACTACCTGGTGCGTAAGGTAGATGAAGTGCGTAATAACCTGCGCGGCTTCTTAAAACCGATGGGCGTGATTCTGGTGCTGGCGGTATTACTGCTGGCGCAGCCTGACCTCGGTACCGTGGTGGTACTGTTTGTCACCACGCTGGCCATGCTGTTCCTGGCGGGCGCAAAGCTGTGGCAGTTCATCGCCATTATCGGGATGGGGATTTCAGCGGTTGTGCTGCTGATCCTCGCCGAGCCTTACCGTATTCGCCGCGTAACCTCGTTCTGGAACCCGTGGGAAGACCCGTTCGGCAGCGGCTATCAGCTGACGCAGTCACTTATGGCCTTTGGGCGCGGTGAGCTCTGGGGGCAGGGGCTGGGTAACTCGGTACAGAAACTGGAGTATTTACCGGAAGCGCATACTGACTTCATCTTCTCCATTATTGCGGAAGAACTGGGTTATATCGGTGTGGTATTAGCGCTATTAATGGTATTCTTCGTCGCTTTCCGCGCCATGTCCATCGGCCGGAAAGCGCTGGAGATCGATCACCGTTTCTCAGGCTTCCTGGCCTGCTCAATTGGTATCTGGTTTAGCTTCCAGGCATTGGTTAACGTCGGGGCCGCAGCAGGTATGCTGCCGACCAAAGGTCTGACGTTGCCGTTGATCAGTTATGGTGGTTCCAGTCTGTTGATTATGTCGACGGCCATCATGCTGTTGTTGCGCATAGATTATGAGACGCGTCTGGAAAAAGCCCAGGCGTTTACACGAGGTTCACGATGAATCAACCGAAGCGGTTAATGGTGATGGCAGGCGGTACCGGCGGACATGTGTTCCCGGGACTGGCGGTTGCGCACCATTTAATGGATCAGGGCTGGCAGGTACGCTGGCTGGGAACCGCAGACCGCATGGAGGCCGACCTGGTACCGAAACACGGTATTGAGATCGACTTTATTCGTATTTCCGGCCTTCGGGGCAAAGGCCTCAAGGCAATGCTGCTGGCACCGGTGCGCATTTTTAACGCCTGGCGTCAGGCGCGCACCATCATGAAGCGCTTTAAGCCCGATGTGGTGCTGGGCATGGGCGGCTATGTCTCGGGTCCAGGTGGGTTAGCCGCGTGGTCGTTAGGTATTCCCGTCGTGCTGCATGAGCAGAACGGTATTGCGGGTCTGACCAACAAATGGCTGGCGAAAATCGCAACCAAAGTCATGCAGGCATTTCCCGGCGCGTTCCCGAAAGCGGATGTGGTGGGAAATCCGGTGCGCGTGGACGTGCTGGCACTGCCGCTGCCGGAGGCTCGCCTGGCGGGCCGTGAAGGGCCGGTGCGTGTGCTGGTCGTCGGCGGTTCTCAGGGCGCACGTATTTTAAACCAGACGATGCCGCAGGTTGCCGCAAAGCTGGGTGATACCGTCACCATCTGGCACCAGAGTGGAAAAGGCGCTCAGCAGACCGTTGAGCAGGCTTACGCCGAGGCGGGGCAGCCGCAGCATAACGTGACGGAATTTATCGACGACATGGCGGCAGCGTACGCCTGGGCCGATGTCGTGGTCTGTCGTTCTGGCGCCTTAACGGTAAGCGAAATCGCTGCCGCGGGGCTGCCAGCTCTGTTTGTGCCTTTCCAGCACAAAGACAGGCAACAGTACTGGAATGCCCTGCCGCTTGAGAAAGCCGGTGCGGCGAAAATTTTTGAGCAGCCACAATTTACCGCCGACGCGGTCGCCACCACCCTGGCGGGCTGGAACAGAGACGTATTGCTTGAGATGGCTGAACGCGCGCGCGCGGCGGCTATCCCTGATGCGACGGAACGGGTGGCAAAAGAAGTGAGCCTGGCAGCTCAGGCTTAACCCTCGCAGCGCGTGAAGCGCGGCACGAATTTTAAGTAGTCGATGGCGTTTAGAGAATGAATACACAACAACTGGCAAAACTGCGTTCAATCGTGCCCGAGATGCGTCGCGTCCGGCACATTCACTTTGTTGGCATCGGTGGTGCTGGCATGGGCGGTATTGCCGAAGTGTTAGCTAACGAAGGTTATCAGATCAGCGGGTCTGACCTGGCGCCAAACCCTGTAACGCAGCAGCTGGCGTCGCTTGGGGCGACTATCTATTTTAACCATCGCCCGGAAAACGTGCGCGATGCGAGCGTGGTGGTGGTATCGAGCGCCATCTCCTCTGACAACCCGGAGATTGTTGCCGCGCATGACGCGCGCATTCCGGTGATCCGCCGTGCAGAAATGCTGGCGGAACTGATGCGTTTTCGCCACGGCATCGCGATTGCCGGGACCCACGGTAAAACCACGACCACGGCGATGGTCTCCAGTATTTATGCAGAAGCGGGTCTCGACCCGACGTTCGTCAACGGTGGTCTGGTTAAAGCCGCGGGCGTGCATGCGCGTCTGGGCCACAGTCGTTATCTGATTGCTGAAGCGGATGAGAGCGACGCGTCGTTCCTGCACCTGCAGCCGATGGTGGCGATTGTCACCAACATCGAAGCGGACCATATGGATACCTACCAGGGTGACTTCGAGAACTTAAAGCAGACCTTTATCAACTTCCTGCACAACCTGCCGTTCTACGGGCGCGCGGTGATGTGCGTAGACGATCCGGTGATCCGCGAGCTGCTGCCACGCGTGGGTCGTCAAATCACCACCTACGGTTTCAGTGAAGACGCTGACGTCCGCGTGGAAGAGTACAAACAGATTGGCGCGCAGGGGCACTTCACGCTGGCGCGTCAGGACAAAGAGCTGCTGCACGTGACGCTGAATGCGCCAGGGCGCCATAACGCGCTCAATGCCGCAGCGGCAGTGGCCGTCGCGACGGAAGAAGGCATTGATGATGATGCGATCCTGCGCGCGCTGGAAAGCTTCCAGGGCACCGGTCGTCGTTTCGACTTCCTCGGTGAATTCCCGCTGGATCCGGTGAACGGTAAAGCCGGTACGGCGATGCTGGTGGACGACTACGGTCATCATCCAACCGAAGTGGACGCCACCATTAAAGCCGCACGTGCGGGCTGGCCGGACAAGAATCTGGTGATGGTGTTCCAGCCGCACCGCTTCACACGTACGCGCGATCTGTATGACGATTTCGCCAGCGTCCTGTCGCAGGTTGATACCCTGCTAATGCTGGATGTATACGCCGCAGGCGAGACGCCGATTCCGGGCGCAGACAGCCGTTCTCTGTGTCGCACCATTCGTGGACGCGGTAAGGTTGACCCTATTCTGGTTTCTGACCCTGCCCAGGTGGCGGAAATTCTGGCACCGGTCCTGACAGGTAACGATTTGATTCTGATTCAGGGTGCGGGAAATATCGGCAAAATCGCCCGTACCTTAGCTGAAATCAAACTGAAGCCGCAAAACCAGGAGGATGAGCATCATGGCTGATAAGATTGCTGTCCTGTCTGGCGGCACCTCCGCCGAGCGCGAGGTTTCCCTGAATTCCGGCGCGGCTGTACTGGCGGGCCTGCGTGAAGGTGGCGTCAATGCGCACCTGGTTGACCCAAAAGAGGTCGACGTGACGCAATTAAAAGCCATGGGCTTCGATAAAGTTTTTATCGCTTTACACGGTCGTGGCGGTGAAGACGGCACCCTGCAGGGGCTTCTGGATCTGATCGGCCTGCCGTACACCGGCAGCGGCGTGATGGCTTCCGCTATCTCTATGGATAAACTGCGCAGCAAGCTGCTGTGGCAGGGCGCAGGGTTATCTGTCGCACCATGGGTAGCGCTGACGCGACGCGAATTTGAATTGGGCCTGTCGGATAGCGTTAATGCGCGCATTGCTGAACTGGGCTTACCGGTTATTGTAAAGCCCAGCCGGGAAGGCTCCAGCGTGGGAATGTCCAAAGTCGACAAAGCTGACGATTTAGCGTCCGCTTTAGCGCTGGCATTTCAACATGATGATGAAGTTCTGGTAGAAAAATGGCTTAGCGGGCCGGAATTTACCGTCGCGATGCTTGGCGAAGAAATTTTACCGTCAATCCGTATCCAACCCGCTGGAGTCTTCTATGATTATGAGGCGAAGTATCTCTCTGATGAGACGCAATATTTCTGCCCAAGTGGTCTTGAAGCTGAGCGTGAAGCCGATTTACAGTCCCTGGTGCTTAAAGCCTGGCATGTTCTGGGTTGCCAGGGCTGGGGACGCATCGACGTGATGCAGGACCGGGATGGACAATTTTATCTGCTGGAAGCCAATACCTCTCCGGGAATGACCAGCCACAGCCTTGTGCCGATGGCCGCGCGTCAGGCGGGGATGAGCTTCTCGCAGTTAGTCGTACGCATTCTGGACCAGGCGGGCTGATATGTCTCAGGCTGCATTGAACACGCGCAACCGCGATGACGAGGAAGAATACACCTCTTCACGCCGCAGTAATGGAACGCGTCTTGCAGGCATCATTTTCCTGCTCGGGGTGCTGTGCACCGTGTTTATCAGCGGCTGGATGGTCCTGGGCTGGATGGAAGATGCGCAGCGGTTGCCACTTTCTAAGCTGGTGGTCACCGGTGAGCGTCACTACACGCGTAACGACGATATTCGCCAGTCAATACTGGCACTGGGCTCGCCTGGCACCTTTATGACTCAGGACGTCAATATTATCCAGAGCCAGATTGAACGTCTGCCATGGATAAAACAGGCGAGCGTAAGAAAGCAATGGCCTGATGAATTGAAGATTCATCTGGTTGAATATGTGCCCATTGCGCGTTGGAATGATCAGCACATGGTTGACGTCGACGGAAATTCCTTCAGCGTCCCGGCCGATCGTGTCAACAAGCAAAATTTACCGATGTTGTATGGCCCTGAAGGCAGCGAAAACGAAGTGTTACAGGGTTTTCGTGAAATGGGTCAGGTTCTGGCGAAGGACAGGTTTACGTTAAAAGATGCTGCCATGACGGCGCGCCGTTCCTGGCAGCTTACGTTAACGAACGGCATTAAGCTCAACCTGGGGCGCGGGGACACCATGAAGCGTCTGGCGCGTTTTGTCGAACTTTACCCGGTTTTACAGCAGCAGGCACAGACTGACGGCAAACGGATAAGCTACGTTGATTTGCGCTATGACTCAGGCGCAGCAGTCGGTTGGGTACCGGCTCCGGTCGAGGAACCTAATCAGCAACAGAATCAGGCACAGGTACAGGCAGAACAACAATGATCAAGGCGACGGACAGAAAACTGGTAGTTGGACTGGAGATTGGCACCGCGAAGGTTGCCGCTTTAGTAGGGGAAGTTCTGCCCGACGGTATGGTCAATATCATTGGCGTGGGCAGTTGCCCGTCCCGTGGTATGGATAAAGGTGGGGTAAACGATCTTGAATCGGTGGTGAAGTGCGTCCAACGCGCCATCGATCAGGCTGAATTGATGGCAGATTGCCAGATTTCTTCTGTCTATCTGGCCCTTTCTGGTAAGCACATTAGCTGCCAGAACGAAATCGGTATGGTGCCGATTTCCGAAGAAGAAGTGACGCAGGAAGACGTTGAAAACGTTGTGCATACGGCGAAATCCGTGCGTGTCCGCGATGAGCATCGCGTATTGCACGTGATCCCGCAGGAATATGCGATTGACTACCAGGAAGGGATCAAGAACCCGGTTGGTCTGTCAGGCGTTCGTATGCAGGCAAAAGTGCACCTGATCACATGTCACAACGATATGGCGAAGAACATTGTAAAAGCCGTTGAACGTTGTGGCCTGAAAGTTGACCAACTTATTTTCGCCGGTCTGGCGGCAAGTTATTCCGTGCTGACCGAAGATGAACGTGAACTGGGTGTCTGTGTGGTCGATATTGGTGGTGGTACAATGGACATGGCCGTGTATACCGGCGGTGCGTTGCGCCACACCAAAGTGATCCCGTACGCAGGGAACGTCGTGACCAGCGATATTGCTTACGCTTTTGGTACGCCACCGAGCGATGCAGAAGCGATTAAAGTGCGCCACGGCTGTGCGCTGGGCTCTATTGTTGGCAAAGATGAGAGCGTTGAAGTGCCAAGCGTCGGTGGTCGTCCACCGCGCAGCCTGCAGCGCCAGACGTTGGCAGAGGTGATCGAGCCGCGCTATACCGAGCTGCTCAACCTGGTCAACGAAGAGATTTTACAGTTACAGGAACAGCTTCGTCAGCAGGGTGTTAAACATCATCTTGCGGCGGGGATTGTATTAACCGGCGGTGCAGCGCAAATTGAAGGTCTTGCGGCCTGTGCACAGCGCGTGTTCCATACGCAGGTGCGTATTGGTGCGCCGCTGAATATCACCGGTTTAACGGATTATGCTCAGGAGCCGTATTATTCAACGGCTGTGGGCCTGCTCCACTACGGGAAGGAATCTCATCTCAGTGGTGAAGCGGAAGTGGAAAAACGCGTCTCAGTGGGGTCGTGGGTCAAACGACTGAACAACTGGTTGCGAAAAGAGTTTTAATTTTTTTAAGAGACCGGAGAGAATTAGCGGTCTCGGGCGACAGGCACAACGGAGAGAGAAATTATGTTTGAACCTATGGAACTGACCAACGACGCGGTGATTAAAGTCATCGGCGTCGGTGGCGGCGGCGGTAACGCCGTAGAGCATATGGTGCGTGAACGCATTGAAGGTGTTGAATTCTTTGCAGTTAACACCGATGCACAGGCACTGCGTAAGACGGCTGTAGGCCAGACTATCCAGATCGGCGGTGGTATCACCAAAGGGCTGGGAGCAGGGGCTAACCCGGAAGTGGGCCGCAATGCGGCTGAAGAAGATCGTGAAGCCCTGCGCGCTGCACTGGAAGGTGCGGACATGGTCTTCATTGCAGCAGGTATGGGTGGCGGTACCGGTACCGGCGCAGCACCTGTTGTAGCTGAAGTGGCTAAAGATTTAGGTATTCTGACCGTTGCTGTCGTGACTAAGCCTTTCAATTTTGAAGGCAAGAAGCGTATGGCCTTTGCGGAGCAGGGTATCACCGAGCTGTCCAAGCACGTGGACTCGCTGATCACCATCCCGAACGACAAGCTGTTGAAGGTTCTGGGTCGCGGTATCTCCCTGCTGGACGCCTTCGGTGCAGCAAACGACGTGCTGAAAGGCGCGGTTCAGGGTATCGCTGAACTGATTACCCGTCCTGGCCTGATGAACGTTGACTTTGCAGACGTTCGTACCGTGATGTCCGAGATGGGCTACGCGATGATGGGCTCTGGCGTGGCGAGCGGCGAAGACCGTGCAGAAGAAGCGGCTGAAATGGCCATCTCTTCTCCACTGCTGGAAGATATCGATCTGTCTGGTGCGCGTGGCGTGCTGGTCAACATTACCGCTGGCTTTGACCTGCGTCTGGATGAGTTCGAAACCGTGGGTAACACTATCCGTGCGTTCGCCTCTGACAACGCTACCGTGGTAATCGGTACTTCGCTTGACCCTGAAATGAACGACGAGCTGCGTGTTACCGTTGTTGCGACCGGTATCGGTATGGACAAGCGTCCTGAGATCACCTTAGTGACCAATAAGCAGACTCAGCAACCGGTAATGGATCGTTACCAGCAGCACGGTATGTCTCCGCTGACTCAGGAGCAAAAACCGGCCGCGAAAGTGGTGAACGACCCAACGCCGCAAACGGCGAAAGAGCCAGATTATCTGGATATCCCGGCGTTCCTGCGTAAGCAAGCTGATTAAGAATTGGCTGGAATTAGGGGATTTGCGCTCTTTGTGCTAAACTGGCCCACCGTTAGTGATATACACTCTCGGTTGGATAGTTAATTTGGCGAGATTATACGATGATCAAACAAAGGACACTTAAACGTATCGTTCAGGCGACGGGTGTCGGTTTACATACCGGCAAGAAAGTCACGCTGACGTTACGCCCTGCGCCGGCCAATACCGGGGT
Organism: Enterobacter cloacae complex sp. Mu1197; assembly: GCF_040059225.1. Lineage (NCBI taxonomy): Bacteria > Pseudomonadati > Pseudomonadota > Gammaproteobacteria > Enterobacterales > Enterobacteriaceae > Enterobacter > Enterobacter cloacae complex sp. Mu1197. The sequence goes on from NZ_CP157375.1 coordinate 779,497, forward strand.
CATCTATCGTCGCACCGACTTGAATCCACCGGTAGATTTTCCGGCCGATGCCAAATCTGTGCGTGATACTATGCTCTGTACTTGTCTGGTGAACGAGCATGACGTGCGGATTTCTACCGTAGAGCACCTGAACGCCGCCCTGGCGGGGCTGGGTATCGACAACATTATTGTTGAAGTCGATGCGCCAGAAATCCCGATTATGGATGGCAGTGCTGCACCGTTCGTCTATTTGTTGCTGGATGCCGGCATCGAAGAACTGAACTGCGCGAAGAAATTTGTTCGCATCAAAGAGACCGTTCGCGTCGAAGATGGCGATAAGTGGGCTGAATTCAAACCGTACAATGGTTTCTCGTTGGACTTTACCATCGACTTTAACCATCCGGCGATTGATTCCAGCACCCAGCGCTACGCGATGAACTTCTCTGCTGATGCGTTTATGCGCCAGATCAGCCGAGCCCGTACGTTTGGCTTCATGCGTGATATCGAATATCTGCAGTCCCGCGGCCTGTGCCTGGGCGGCAGCTTCGATTGTGCCATCGTTGTTGACGATTATCGCGTACTGAACGAAGACGGCCTGCGTTTCGAAGATGAATTCGTTCGTCACAAAATGCTGGACGCTATCGGCGACCTGTTTATGTGTGGTCACAATATCATTGGTGCATTTACCGCGTTCAAATCCGGTCATGCGCTGAACAACAAACTGTTGCAGGCCGTCCTGGCAAAACAGGAAGCCTGGGAATATGTGACCTTCGAAGACGAAGCAGAACTGCCGCTGGCTTTCAAAGCGCCAAACATGGTTCTGGCGTAACGGTTCACGCCGTTTCGTAAAAAATCGACTGGTTAACCTGGTACTCTCTCCGACCAGGAAGACCAGTCGTTTTTATTTTTGCCCTTCTTCGTTTGCCCCAGCGTTATCTCTTGTTTGTCTTGCGCAGAAAATGCGTGCGTTAGCTGCATTCTTGACCGTTTTTCCCCGCGGCGGCACCTCATTCCTGCTGATGTGCATTGGCTTTAGTGGTAATATCTGGGCGCTTAAAAAAATAACTTAAAAGTAGCCTGTTACAGGCTGGCTTATGTGGTGGAGCAAGTGAGCGGAATACTGACGCGCTGGCGACAATTTGGCAGACGTTACTTCTGGCCGCATCTCTTATTAGGGATGGTCGCGGCGAGTCTCGGCTTGCCTGCGCTCAGCAACAGTGCCGAAGCGGCGACGCCAGCGAAGACCTCTACCACCAAACACGATCTCAACACGCGGGTTAACTTTACAAACCTCGCGTGGCTTGAAGCCAGCCGCCGCCCAAATTTCTCCGTTGATTACTGGCACCAGCACGCTATCCGCACGGTTATCCGCCATCTCTCCTTCGCGATGGCGCCCCAGGCAATGCCTGTGGCGGAAGAGACGCTGCCGGTGCAGGCCCAGCATCTTGCCCTGCTGGACACGCTTAATGCTCTGCTTACGCAGGACAGCCAGCCGCCGGTCATGGTGCGCGAGACGGCGCAACGCGCGCTCGTTCCTCCTGTTTCATTCTCTGTCTCAACCTGGATTAGCCAGGTTCATGGCATTCGCGCCGGGCCTCAACGCCTCAGCTAAATTAACTTTTTCAATACCTTAATTTATCTGCCCATGATGGGGCGTTTGAGAATTTATTATGCTAATCAAATTATTAACTAAAGTTTTTGGTAGTCGTAACGATCGTACCCTGCGCCGTATGCGCAAAGCTGTTGCCGTCATCAACGGTATGGAACCGGCGATGGAGAAGCTCTCTGATGATGAGCTGAAAGCGAAAACGGCGGAATTCCGTGCGCGTCTGGAAAAAGGTGAAACCTTAGAAAGCCTGATCCCGGAAGCGTTTGCTGTCGTGCGTGAAGCAAGTAAGCGCGTATTCGGCATGCGTCACTTCGACGTTCAGTTGCTGGGTGGTATGGTGCTTAACGAGCGCTGCATCGCGGAAATGCGTACCGGTGAAGGTAAAACCCTGACCGCAACGCTGCCGGCTTACCTGAACGCGCTGACCGGTAAAGGCGTTCACGTCGTTACCGTCAACGACTATCTGGCGCAGCGTGATGCCGAAAACAACCGTCCACTGTTCGAATTCCTCGGTATGACCGTCGGTATCAACATGTCCGGCCTGCCTGCGCCAGCCAAGCGTGAAGCGTACAATGCGGATATCACCTACGGTACCAACAACGAATACGGCTTCGACTACCTGCGTGACAACATGGCGTTCAGCCCTGAAGAGCGTGTCCAGCGTAAGCTGCACTATGCGCTGGTGGATGAGGTGGACTCCATCCTGATCGATGAAGCGCGTACCCCGCTTATCATCTCCGGCCCGGCTGAAGACAGCTCCGAGATGTACCGTAAAGTCGACAAAATCATTCCACACCTGCTGCGTCAGGAGAAAGAAGACTCGGATACCTTCCAGGGTGAAGGCCACTTCTCCGTTGATGAAAAAGCGCGCCAGGTGAACCTGACCGAACGTGGTCTGGTGAAAATTGAAGAGCTGCTGGTTGCTGAAGGCATTATGGAAGAGGGCGAGTCTCTGTACTCCCCGAGCAACATCATGCTGATGCACCACGTGACCGCCGCGCTGCGTGCCCACGCGCTGTTCACCCGCGACGTCGACTACATCGTGAAAGACGGCGAAGTGATCATTGTCGATGAGCACACCGGCCGTACCATGCAGGGGCGTCGCTGGTCTGACGGTCTGCACCAGGCTGTAGAAGCCAAAGAAGGCGTGGATATTCAAAACGAAAACCAGACGCTGGCGTCTATCACCTTCCAGAACTACTTCCGTCTGTACGAGAAGCTGGCGGGCATGACCGGTACTGCCGATACCGAAGCGTTTGAATTCAGCTCCATCTACAAGCTGGATACCGTGGTCGTTCCAACCAACCGTCCGATGATCCGTAAGGATATGCCGGACCTGGTGTATATGACCGAAGCGGAAAAAATTCAGGCAATCATCGAAGATATCCGCGAGCGTACTGCCAAAGGCCAGCCGGTTCTGGTGGGGACCATCTCCATTGAAAAATCCGAAGTGGTTTCTCACGAGCTGACGAAAGCGGGCATCAAGCACAACGTACTGAACGCCAAATTCCACGCCAAAGAAGCGGACATTGTTGCGCAGGCAGGTTATCCGGCTGCGGTAACCATCGCCACCAACATGGCGGGTCGTGGTACCGATATTATGCTGGGCGGTAGCTGGCAGGCCGAAGTGGCTGAGCTGGAAAACCCAACGCCTGAACAGATTGCGCAGATCAAGGCCGACTGGCAGGTGCGTCATGACGCGGTGCTGGCATCCGGTGGTCTGCACATTATCGGTACCGAGCGTCATGAATCGCGTCGTATCGATAACCAGCTGCGTGGCCGTGCGGGTCGTCAGGGTGATGCCGGTTCTTCCCGCTTTTACCTGTCGATGGAAGATGCGCTGATGCGTATTTTCGCCTCCGACCGCGTGTCCGGCATGATGCGCAAGCTGGGCATGAAGCCAGGCGAAGCCATTGAGCACCCGTGGGTCACCAAAGCGATCGCGAACGCCCAGCGTAAAGTGGAAAGCCGCAACTTCGATATTCGTAAGCAGCTGCTGGAATACGATGACGTGGCTAACGACCAGCGCCGTGCGATCTACACCCAGCGTAACGAACTGCTGGACGTATCCGATGTGAGTGAAACCATCAACAGCATTCGTGAAGATGTGTTTAAAGCCACGATTGATGCGCATATTCCACCTCAGTCTCTGGAAGAGATGTGGGACATCGAAGGCCTGCAGGAACGTCTGAAAAACGACTTTGACCTCGATCTGCCTATCAAAGAGTGGCTGGATAAAGAGCCTGAGCTGCACGAAGAGACCCTGCGCGAACGTATCTACGAAACCGCGCTGGATGTTTACAAGCGTAAGGAAGAGGTTGTTGGCGCTGAGATGATGCGTCACTTCGAAAAAGGCGTGATGCTGCAGACGCTGGATTCCCTGTGGAAAGAGCATCTGGCGGCGATGGACTACCTGCGTCAGGGTATCCACCTGCGTGGCTATGCGCAGAAAGATCCGAAGCAGGAATACAAGCGTGAGTCCTTCTCCATGTTTGCGTCTATGCTGGAGTCGCTGAAGTATGAAGTGATCAGCACCCTGAGCAAGGTTCAGGTGCGTATGCCGGAAGAGGTAGAAGCGATGGAGCAGCAGCGTCGTGAAGAAGCCGAGCGTCTGGCACAAATGCAACAGCTGAGCCATCAGACCGACGACAGCGAAGCCGCAGCGGCGATCGCCGCGCAGACTGGCGATCGCAAAGTGGGTCGTAACGATCCGTGCCCATGTGGCTCCGGTAAAAAGTACAAGGCGTGCCACGGGCGTCTGAGCTAAATTCATAAAAAAACAAAAAGGCGCAGACATCTGCGCCTTTTTTATGGAAGTAACAATATGAAAATACTGCAAATTGCCGTCGGGATTATTCGCAACCCGCAAAACCAAATCTTTATCACCCAGCGTGCTGCCGACGCCCATATGGCGAACAAATGGGAGTTTCCAGGCGGAAAAATTGAGGCTGGTGAAACCCCGGAAGCGGCGCTGGTTCGCGAGCTTCAGGAAGAAGTCGGGATCACCCCGCTTGGCGCAACGCTGTTTGATAAGCTCGAATACCAGTTCCCGGACAGGCACATTACGCTGTGGTTCTGGCTGGTGGAAAACTGGGAAGGTGAGCCCTGGGGAAAAGAAGGGCAGCCGGGTAACTGGGTGGCGCTTCAGGCAAGTGATGCCGAAAAATTCCCGCCAGCCAACGAGCCTGTGATCATGCGGCTCGTTGCACAACCGAAGGCCTGCTAAGCGACGCGTCAGCAGGCTTTACAGATTACTGCTGATTTTCACTCCAGTCGTCGCTGTCCGAGAGATCGCCTTTACTCGGAATACGTTTCTCTTCCGCCGCCCATTCGCCCAGGTCAATAAGCTGGCAGCGTTTGCAGCAGAATGGGCGGAACGGACTTACTTCGCCCCAGACAACGGTTTTGCCACAGGTAGGGCAGTTTACGGTGGTGACATCAGACATCGGCACTCCTTAACAACAGGCCAGTTCAAAATCGAGGCGTTCCGGCACGGTGCCATTTTCGCTGTCCAGCGGCATAAAGCGAATCGCAAAGCGGCTCTTATGCCCGGAAATTTGCGGATAAAGCTGTTCGCCAAGCGATAAATTCAGGCGCAAAAGATCGGCATCATCACCGTTGTCCTGGTAGAAACCATTCAGGCTGGTTTGCTTGCGGAACGGCGCTGAGTTACGGATCAGATCGAGGATCAGCGACAGCGTCTGGTGCATCGGCTCCAGGCTTGCCAGCCAGCTGTTCACCTGCGCGTCACGCTGGGCTTGTGGCATATGGAGCCACATATGCAGCGTCGGCAGGTCGAAGCTGCAGCAACCGCCAGGGATGCTCAGGCGCTGGCGCACCAGGCCAATCAGGCGGTCCTCACGCAAAAACTGCCCGACGCGCGGTGCAGCCATCAGGATGCCGCTGCTGGTTTTAAGCTGCTGGCGAAGGGAATCGATACGGCTTACATCCACCCCCGGAACCTCAGCCCATGCCTGTAATTTACGCTGCTGGCGCTCCAGCTCTTTAAGCAATTCTGTGCGGACATCGCCGCGTTCAATCACATCCAGCAGATCGCCTACATTGCGGAAGAAATGCAACGCCGTAGCGTGATCGTTAACCGGCAGATGTTGTGAAAGCTGCTGAATGAGGAATTCGATGCGCAGCCAGGTACGCATTTTTTCGTTGAGCGGATGCTCAAAAAGGATGTGTGTCGACATTATGGTTTTTCCTGTGCAACGGCCTGCGCGGCAAACGTCAGATACTGCGCGTGCAGACGGGCAACATCCGATGCAATGGCATCTGGTGCGCCGTTATTATCAATGACATCATCCGCCACGGCAAGGCGCTGAGCGCGCGTGGCCTGAGCGGCAAGAATGTGTTCAGCATGTTCTCGCGAGACGTGGTCGCGCGTCATGGTTCTCTGGATTTGCGTTTCGGGGGTGACATCAATCACCAGCACACGGTCGGCTTTCTTCTGCAGCTGATTTTCAACCAGCAGCGGAACCACCCACAGGACATAGGGCGAGCGAGCCGCGGCGATCTGACGCTGCGTTTCCTGGTGGATGATGGGGTGGAGAAGGCTATTAAGCCAGACTTTTTCCGCGGAATCGGAAAAAATGCATTCGCGAAGCTGACGGCGATTTAGGGTGCCATCGTCATTGATAATTGTCAGACCAAAATGTTCTGCGATGGCCTTTAGCGCGGGTGTATTGGGCTCTACCACCTGGCGGGCAATAATATCGGCATCGATAATCGTGATACCCAAACGAGAAAACGCGTCCGCAACGGTACTTTTGCCACTACCGATGCCGCCGGTTAATGCAACGATATACCCCATTAAATCAAATCCTGGGAATTATTCATTATAAAAATCAGTAGATTAAAAATCACAGATGCGCCAGTCACTGTTTAACCCTGTTTACCGGCTTTTTACCAGGTAAATTTATAGGATTGTAGCGTAAAAAAAGAGAATTTCGCAGTCTTGCGGAGCAGGTATTAGTGCGTATGATAGCGTCACTGGAGTTGTGCTTTTAACATATTTGCCTCTAACCCCAGGAATCCGCACATGCGTATCGAAGAAGATCTGAAGTTAGGTTTCAAAGACGTTCTTATCCGCCCTAAACGCTCTACACTGAAAAGTCGCTCAGACGTTGAACTCGAACGTCAATACACCTTTAAGCATTCCGGTCAGACCTGGTCTGGCGTGCCGATCATCGCTGCCAATATGGATACTGTGGGAACCTTCGAGATGGCAACCGCGCTGGCACAGTTCGATATTCTCACCGCCGTGCACAAACATTACAGCCCTGAAGAGTGGGATGCGTTTGTTGCGTCCGCCTCTGCTGATGTGGTGAAGCACGTGATGGTCTCCACCGGCACCTCCGATGCGGATTTCGAGAAGACCAAACAGATCCTGAAGGCTAACCCGGCGCTGAACTTCGTTTGTATTGATGTGGCGAACGGTTACTCCGAGCACTTCGTGCAGTTCGTCAGCAAGGCGCGTGAGACCTGGCCGACAAAAACTATCATTGCGGGCAACGTGGTGACCGGTGAAATGTGTGAAGAACTGATCCTCTCCGGTGCCGATATCGTGAAAGTGGGCATTGGCCCGGGCTCCGTATGCACCACTCGCGTCAAAACCGGCGTCGGTTATCCGCAGCTCTCTGCCGTCATTGAATGTGCCGACGCGGCGCACGGACTGGGCGGCCAGATCATCAGCGACGGCGGTTGCACCATGCCGGGTGATGTCGCAAAGGCCTTCGGCGGCGGCGCGGACTTCGTGATGCTCGGCGGTATGCTGGCAGGCCATGAAGAGAGCGGCGGTACCGTCGTTGAAGAGAACGGCGAGAAATTTATGCTGTTCTACGGCATGAGCTCTGAGTCTGCGATGACCCGTCACGTCGGTGGCGTGGCAAAATACCGCGCGGCAGAAGGCAAAACCGTGAAGCTGCCCCTGCGCGGCCCGGTTGAAAACACCGCACGCGATATCCTCGGCGGCCTGCGATCTGCCTGCACCTACGTGGGCGCCTCCCGCCTGAAAGAGCTGACAAAGCGTACGACGTTTATTCGCGTTCAGGAACAAGAAAACCGCGTATTCAATAGTCTGTAATGGCTTTCGCTGGCGCATGCCCGTGCGCCAGCCCTGTTGTACTATCCCGCGCTCATCGCATCTCCCAGGTGGAATATCGGCAGGTACATTGCCACCACCAGCGTACCGATAATGACCCCCGTCACAATCAGTAGCAGCGGCTCCAGAAGCGCCGCCAGGTTATCTGCTCGTTGAAAGGTCTGTTCCGTGTGATGACGGGCAAGGTTTGCCAGCATGATGTCCAGCGCACCTGACATCTCACCGGTTCGTAAAAGCTGAATACAGAGCGGGGTAAACAATGCCGCCTTCTGAAAGGATGACCAGACGGGCAGACCTTTTTCAATGTCCTCCCGCACGTTGCGAAGTATCCCTTGCCAGTACCGGCTCTCAACAGTTTCTTCTGCACTCTCCAGACCCTGTAAAAAGGGGATGCCTGCCTGTTGCGTGAGTGACAGCACGGTATAGATGTGTCCCAGCTTTTGGCCTTTTGCCAGTGCGCCCATCACGGGCGTCTGCATCAGGATTTGCTGCCAGCGAGGGTTCTGCCGAAGAGCCCAGGCGATGGCAAAGGGGGTTAGTAGCAGGGCGAATAACGCGAGGGCATATGACTGCATAAAGGCGGCCATTCCCATGACCATCTGCGTCAGCACGGGAAGCGGGGTATTAAACGTTTTGTAGATCGCGGCAAACTCGGGCAGGACCAGGGTGACCATCGCCAGCACAACCACTACAGCCAGCGTCAGGACGATCGCCGGGTAACGCAGCGCCTTTTTCACTTTTGCACTGAGCTGCTGCTGCGCTTTTTGTTGCTGCGCGAGCTGACGACAGCACGCCTCCAGCTTCCCTGTCAGCTCCCCGGTCTTCACCATCGAGACATGCAGCGGGCTAAAAACGGCTGGCCACTTTTTTAGCGACGCCGAAAACGGGCATCCTTCACTGAGCTCATCGGCAATGCTTTGCAGCAGTGCCTGCCACGGTTGTAACGGATGCTGCTCTGCCAGCATTTGCAGACTGTGGGATAATGTCAGTCCAGCCTGCAGAAGCGTGGCGAGCTGATGAAACATCTCGTCGCAGTGGTGTTGCCGCCAGCGGTATCGCTGCGCGCATCGGGTTAGCGTCAGAGGATGGAGGTCGTTACGCATTAGCCGGGTGAAGGCCGCATTGCGGTCCGTGGCCCACAGTGTCCCGCTTCGGGGTTCTCCATCTTTGGTGAGCGCACGCCAGCGCCAGAGCTGATTAGCCGCCATTGGGCATTCCCAGGACGCGCAGCAACTCTTCAATCGTGGTTAGCCCCTGTTCGACGGCCATGCAGCCGTGTTCAAAAAGAGAAATCATCCCTGCCTGCCTGGCGCTCGCCTCGATGACGTCTGTTCCCGCCCCGCTGGCGATGGCCTGCCGCAGGGCATTGTCGATCCCAAGTACTTCAAAAATGGCCACGCGGCCATAAAAACCGTGGTAACAGCGCTCGCAGCCGGTAGGCTGCCAGCGTGGAAGCGGTCTGGGCCATACTGATCGAGGTAAGTCCGCATGCTCCCCGCTTTTCTGTCGGCAGTACGGGCACAGACGTCGAACCAGTCGCTGAGCAATCACCATCGTCAGCGCGGAGGAAATCATCCAGCGTGCGACGCCCATCTGCTCCAGGCGAACCAGCGTTTCCGTCGTCGAGTTGGTATGCAGGGTCGACAGCACCAGGTGCCCGGTCTGGGCAGCATTAATGGCAATCCCGGCCGTTTCACCGTCACGGATTTCGCCGACCATTATGATGTCGGGATCCTGACGCAGCAGCGCCCGCAGCACGCTCTGGAAGGTTAAACCCGCCCGGGGATTAATCTGCGTCTGGTTTAATCCGGCAAGGGGGATCTCAATAGGATCTTCGACGCTGCAGATATTGACGTCAGGGGTGTTACGCGACTGCAGCGCGCTGTACAGCGTCACGGTTTTGCCGCTGCCGGTAGGCCCGGTGACCAGAATCAGCCCCTGTGGCTGGTGGAGAACCGCATTAAAACAGGCCAGCTGCTCAGCATTCATGCCAAGCGCTTTCGGCTCAAGGGCCTGTGGAACCTGCTGCAGGAGACGCAGCACAATTTTCTCGCCGCCGCTGCAGGGAAGCGTCGCGATCCGAAACGAGACCGGCTCGTTGGCCAGCTCAATCGTAAACTGGCCGTCCTGGGGTAAACGGCGCTCAGCAATATCCAGGTTACCCAGTACTTTTAAGCGTGCGCTGAGCAGGTTAGCCAGTTCCGCCGCAAGCGGAGGCTGCGGGCAAAGTACGCCGTCGATACGTAAACGAATCTGGCACGCGTGCTCCATCGGTTCGATATGAATATCAGAGGCGCGCTGATTGATTGCCTGCTGCAGCGTGTGGTTGAGGATATCTACCGTTGAATGCGCTTGCGAAACGCCGGGCAGATGCGATTGTGACGTGAGCTGCCGGTGTTTTTCCATGCGCTCAGCGCTCCAGCACTCAATATCAATCCGTTTCTGAGTCGCGAAACGCAGCGCTTCCATGAGTTCGGCCGCGGGGTTGCCCACGACGGCAATGCTGACCATTTCACTGTCGCTGGTAAGCAGCAGTGCGTGATGGCGAAGACAAAGCGCCACGAGTTGATCGGTCTTCATTTTTCGCCCCTCAGTTATTGTCGAAGCGGAAAACGTCTTCGCAGGCCTGCTTCAGGGCGCTATCAGCGCTGATGTTGCAGAGACGCGTCCAGCCCGTCATACCGTTAGCGTCGTTCCACTGCGGCGTCATGACCACTTCCAGCCCGTTAAGACTTTCCTGTCCTGTTAAGGTCACGACCCCTTTCGCTACACTCATTCCCGACACGTAGCGTGTCGTGGTGGGGGAAGGGATGCCGTTGCTGCCGGCATCGCAGCTCTCCACGCCCCCGTGATCCAGCGCGCAAAGCTCAATGGCGGTGCGGTAGGGAACGAAGGTTTGCAGCATATCGGTCAGCGCCGCTTTGCGCAGGTAGTTTTGATAGGCAGGTACGCCGATGGCGCTCAGAATCGCAATAATGCCGATGACCACCATCAGCTCAATGAGAGTGAATCCGTGTTGTCTGTTCATATCTGCTCCTTACGTTAGGTGGCGCTACTCTGTCAGCGCGAAAGGGCAGAAACGAGGGGCAAAAAAAGGAACGGGAGAGCGCATTCAGAGAATTTATGCCGCGTTGCAGGGAAGAACAGCGGATTTGCGAGCGGGGCTGAAATTCCCCTCTCCGGGCGGAGAGGGGAGAGGAATGACTATTTAAAACGCATCGAGAGGTCGAGAGCGCGAACGTGCTTGGTCAGCGCGCCGACGGAGATGTAATCCACGCCGGTTTCGGCAAATTCACGGATTGTTTCGAAGGTGACGTTTCCGGACACTTCGAGCTGGGCCCGGCCGTTGGTCAGTTTTACCGCCTCACGCATCTGCTCGGTTTCGAAGTTATCGAGCATGATGATATCGGCCCCGGCCTTAATCGCCTGCTCCAGCTCGTCCAGGTTTTCCACTTCCACTTCAACCGGCACGTCCGGGTGCAGCCAGAAGGCCTTCTCCACCGCCTGGCGCACGGAGCCCGAGGCAATAATGTGGTTCTCTTTAATCAGGAAAGCGTCGGACAGGCCCAGACGATGGTTTGCGCCGCCGCCGCAGAGCACCGCGTACTTCAGCGCCGTGCGCAGGCCCGGCAGCGTTTTGCGGGTATCCAGCAGCTGGGTTTGGGTGCCGGCCAGCAGGTCAACGTAGCGGCGCACTTCACTGGCAACGCCAGAGAGCGTTTGTACAAAATTGAGCGCGGTACGTTCGCCGGTCAGCAAGACGCGGGAGGGGCCGTCCAGCTCGAACAGCGGCTGATTTGGCGTGACGCTATCGCCATCTTCCACGTGCCATGTTACCTGCACATCATCGCCCGCCAGTTGGGTAAAGACCTCTTCAACCCAGCGCTTGCCGCAAAAAACACCCTCTTCGCGGGTGATAATGACCGCGTGGGAGCGTGTCTCTTTTGGCAACAATTGTGCGGTAATATCTTTATCGGCATTGACGTCACCCCCCAGGTCTTCTTTCAAAGCATGGGCAACGCTTGCCGGAATATCCATATTAATACGTTCCAGAAGCGCTTCACGTCGGTGGTCGGGGTTGTAGCGGCGAGGCGGCATGATAAAACTCCAAATTGGTAACGAATCATAATATTGAAACATGCTACTCTGAACCGAGTAACAGCACCATACATAAGGAGTTCCAGCATGTTGTTAGAAAACGGATGGCTGGTGGATGCGCGGCATGTGCCTTCGCCGCACCACGACTGCCGCCCGGAGGATGAAAAGCCCACACTGCTGGTGGTTCATAATATTAGTCTCCCGCCGGGGGAATTTGGCGGCCCGTGGATCGAAGCGTTATTCACGGGAACGATTGATCCCGATGCCCATCCTTTCTTTGCTGAGATTGCGCATCTGCGCGTGTCGGCTCACTGCCTGATTCGTCGCGATGGTGAAGTGGTTCAGTATGTTCCCTTTGATAAGCGCGCCTGGCATGCCGGGGTGTCGATGTATCACGGGCGCGAACGGTGCAACGATTTTTCTATCGGGATTGAACTGGAAGGCACGGATACCACGCCCTACACCGATTCACAGTATCAACAGTTAGCGGCTGTGACCCGCACGCTTATCGGACTCTATCCGGCCATCGCCGACAATATTACGGGACACAGTGATATTGCCCCGGCGAGAAAAACCGATCCCGGCCCGGCATTCGACTGGACGCGGTTCCGCGCCATGCTCACCGCGTCGTCAGAATAAGGAGATACCATGACGTTGTTTACCATGCTGCTGGTCATCATCGCTGAACGCCTGTTCAAGCTCGGCGAGCACTGGCATCTGGATCACCGGCTGGAGGTGCTTTTCCGCCGGATTAAGCACTTTTCTCTGCTGCGTACGCTGCTGATGATGGCGGGGGTGATGGTCATTACGTTCCTGCTGCTGCGCGCGCTGCATGGACTGTTTTTCAACGTGCCGCTGCTGGTGGTGTGGATCCTGCTCGGCGTGCTGTGCATTGGTGCGGGCAAGGTGCGTTTGCACTATCACGCCTACCTGAAAGCCGCCTCCCGTGACGATGCCCATGCGCGCGGTGCCATGGCGAGCGAGCTGACGATGATCCACGGCGTGCCGCCGGACTGCGACGAGCGCGAGTTTCTGCGCGAACTGCAGAACGCGCTGCTGTGGATTAACTTCCGTTACTACCTGGCGCCGCTGTTCTGGTTTGTGGTGGGCGGCCCGTGGGGACCGGTCTTGCTGATGGGGTATGCGTTCCTGCGCGCCTGGCAGACCTGGCTTGCCCGCTATCTGACGCCGCATGAACGTTTGCTGTCCGGCATCGATGCCATCCTGCACGTGCTCGACTGGCTCCCGGTGCGTCTGGTGGGCGTGGTGTATGCGTTAATTGGTCACGGTGAGAAAGCGCTGCCCGCATGGTTTGCTTCGCTGGCTGACCGCCATACGTCGCAGTACCAGGTGTTAACGCGTCTGGCACAGTTCTCGCTGGCGCGTGAGCCGCATACCGACAAGATTGAAACACCGAAAGCCGCTGTCTCCATGGCGAAGAAAACGTCGTTTGTGGTGGTGGTTATCGTGGCGCTGCTGACGATCTACGGCACGCTGGTGTAAGCCAGCGCGCCGCAAAGACTAAAGCGTATCCGCAGGCGGGATGCCGAAATCAGGCATCCCGTTTTCATTCCAGCGGACGCGCTTCAGGCGGGTATGACGGTTCGGATCGTAAAGCGGATCGCCCTCAATTTCGGTGTAGTTTCGCGCGTGATACACCAGCACATCTTCCCCTTCCGGCGTTTGCGTAAAGCTGTTGTGTCCCGGGCCGTACTGGCGATTTTCGTAGCTGGTGGCGAATACTGGGCGCGGGGATTTGTGCCAGTTTGCAGGGTTTTGCGGATCGGCATTCAGGTCTATCCACAGCAGTCCCATGCAGTAGTTCTCGTCGGTGGCGCTGGCGGAATAGCTGATAAACAGCTTATCGCCGTGAACCAACACCGCCGGGCCTTCGTTAACCCAAAATCCGCGACACTCCCAGTCATACTCCGGTTTGCTGAGCATCACCGGCTCACCTTTTAGCGTCCACGGGTTCGCCATTTCGCACAGATAAAGGTTGGAGTTCCCGGTGATATCCGGTGCCTTTTGCGCCCACAGATACCAGCGTTTCCACTGATGCACAAAGGAGGTAGCGTCCAGAGCAAAGGTATCGAACGGGGTTTTGATTTGCCCTTTTTCCACCCACGTGCCGGTAAGCGGATCGCTGTCGGTACACTCAATGGCAAACATGCGGTGCTGGAACATCCCGAGTGCATCGAGCGCCTGCGTGTGCGTCGCGGCAAAATAGATGTACCACTTTCCGTCGATATGATGCAGTTCCGGCGCCCAGATGAGCTGGCTCATGGGGCCAGCGTCGGGTTTACGCCAGACCACCACTTCATCGGCATGACGTAAGCCTTCCAGCGACGCTGCGCGGCGGATCGCCAGCCTGTCGTACTGCGGCACGGAGGCGATAAAATAGTACTGCTCCTCATGGCGTAAAATGTACGGATCGGCGCGTTGTTCGATAAACGGGTTTGGCCACTGATGCATTTGGCTCTCCTTATTTTGTCTCTGCGGCTTTCAGTTCCTGATAGTCGTTCAGTTCACGGTAGTTGGTGCGGCGTTTCTCCAGATCGGCCTGGATCTGCTTCATGGTTTCACGATCCACCTTCAGCAGACGCACCACGCCCGCGGTAATTAAGTATCCAATGCCGGGAATGACGGTAAAGAGCAGCACGATCCCGTTAAGGGCGTCCGCGCTTTGCGCTTTCGCGCCCGCGTCGTAGCCGTACCAGGAGAGCAGGAACCCGACCATCGCCCCGGCAATCGCCAGCCCCAGCTTCAGGAAGAAGATGTTGCCCGAGAAGCTGATGCCGGTGATGCGCTTCCCGGTTTTCCACTCGCCGTAGTCGTCCACGTCGGCCATCAGCGACCAGTGCAGCGGAGACGGGATCTGGTGCAGGATGTTCAGCAGGACGTAGAGCACCACGATGGTGACGGTGGCTTTCGGGTCGAAGAAATAAAAGGCGCAGGAGAAAATCGCCAGCACGATATTGGTCCAGAAGAAGACCTTCAGCTTACACCAGCGGTCGGTCAGCACTTTTGCCAGCACGCTGCCGAGCATCATGCCAACAACGCCCAGGCTGATGAACAGCGTGGCGAAGTGGGTACTCTGGCCCATCACCCAGGTAACGTAATACATGGTGGCCGCCATGCGGATAAAGCCGGGGCAGACGTTGCAGAGCGTCAGCAGCAGAATGCGCACCCACTGGTCGTTCTTCCACACGTCTTTCAGATCGTTTTTCAGCTCATCGTTGGTCTGCACCGCCGGGCGCACGCGCTCGCGCACGGTGGCGAAGCAGAACAAGAACATACAGGTGCCAATCAGCGCCAGCACGGTCATTGCCATCTGGTAGCCTTTGGCTTTGTTGTCCCCGCCAAACCAGTCGGCCATCGGCAGCAGCGTTAATGAGAGCAGCAGCGTGGCGATGCCGACCAGCACGAAGCGATACGACTGGCAGGCGACGCGCTCTTTCGGGTCGTTAGTGATCACCCCGCCCAGCGAGCAGTAGGGGATGTTGATGGCGGTATAGGTCAGCGACAGCAGGAAATAGGTGACAAAGGCATAGATAACTTTGCTGTTATAGCTCCACTCTGGCGTGGTGAACATCAGGATGCTGAACAGCGCGTAGGGGAAAGCGATCCACAGCAGCCATGGACGAAACCGGCCATATTTGCTGCGGGTACGGTCGGCAATCGCGCCCATGATCGGGTCCGTTACGGCGTCAATCACGCGGACAGACAGCAGCAGTACGCCGACCAGCGCAGGGGCGAGGCCAAAAATATCCGTATAAAAATAGTTAACAAACAGCATGATGGCGCCAAAGATAATGTTGCATCCGGCGTCGCCCATCCCATAGCCGATCTTTTCTTTTACTGACAGGGTGTTGTTATCCATCGACAGCTCTCCGGTTTACGGTATGGAGAGAATTATTCGCTGGCGAAGGGATATATGCGTTGCAGTATCAGGGCGGTGATATGGATAAATGCGCTGTGGGCGCGAAAGTGTGAGGGAGGTAACAACGCGCGGCACCCGCAAAAGCAGGTACCGCGGAGGGAGGCTTAGTGCGCCTTCATGGCATTACGGCTTTTCTGACTGAACAGATAGCCCACGCCCAGGATCGCAATCCAGACCGGGATCAGGTAGACGGAAATCGCCATACCCGGCGTGATCAGCATGATCACCAGCACGGCGGCCATGAACAGCAGGCAAATCCAGTTACCCAGCGGATAGAGCAGGGCAGGGAAGCGCGTGGTGACGCCCTGCTGCTGTTTCGCGCGGCGGAACTTGATGTGTGCCAGGCTGATCATCGCCCAGTTGATGACCAGAGCAGAGACCACCAGCGCCATCAGCAGGCCAAACGCCGATTCCGGTGCCATGTAGTTAATGAGCACGCACAGGGCGGTCACGATGGCGGAAACAATGATGGTATTCACCGGCACGCCGCGTTTATCAACGTTAAGCAGCATCTTCGGCGCGTTGCCCTGTTGGGCGAGGCCGAACAGCATACGGCTGTTGCAGTATACGCAGCTGTTGTATACGGAGAGCGCTGCGGTCAGCACCACGATGTTCAGAGCGTTGGCGACAAAGGTGTCGCCCAGCTCGTGGAAGATCAGCACAAACGGGCTGGTGTCGGCGGTGACGCGCGTCCACGGCAGCAGGGAGAGCAGCACGGCCAGTGAGCCCACATAGAAGATCAGAATACGGTAGATAACCTGATTTGTGGCTTTCGGGATGCTCTGCTCCGGGTTGTCGGCTTCAGCGGCAGTGATCCCTACCAGCTCCAGACCGCCGAAGGAGAACATAATGATGGCCATCATCATCACCAGACCGGTCATGCCGTGAGGCAGGAAGCCACCCTGTTCCCAGAGGTTGCGCACGGTGGCCTGCGGGCCGCCGTTGCCGCTGAACAGCAGCCAGCCGCCAAAGATAATCATCGCTACCACGGCAATGACCTTGATGATGGCAAACCAGAACTCCATCTCCCCGAACACTTTAACGTTGGTCAGGTTAATGGCGTTGATAATGACGAAGAAGGCTGCAGCAGAAGCCCAGGTTGGGATTTCGGGATACCAGAACTGAATGTATTTCCCGACGGCGGTCAGTTCGGCCATGGCAACCAGAACGTACAGCACCCAGTAGTTCCAGCCCGAGGCGAAACCGGCAAAGCTGCCCCAGTACTTATAGGCAAAGTGGCTGAAGGAGCCCGCGACCGGCTCTTCCACGACCATTTCGCCCAGCTGGCGCATGATCAGAAAAGCAATGAAACCCGCAATCGCGTAACCCAAAATAATGCCCGGACCGGCAGACTGGATAACGGATGCGCTGCCCAGAAACAGGCCGGTACCAATCGCACCGCCCAGTGCGATGAGCTGAATATGGCGGTTTTTAAGCCCGCGCTTTAGCTGATCGCCGTGCTGTTGAGCTTCCATTTGAAACCTCGTGTGTGGTTGTTATGTTCACGCTGAGCGTGTGTAATTATGAAAATCCATATTCTGTATTTATTTCTTTACGGTAAACGAGACCGAAAAAAGCGGAGATGACTTCCGTAAGCGCCAGAATAGTGGTAAGTGCCTGCGAATGCACCTGCTTTATGAAGGGGTGATGACGACTTGAATAAAAAGAAAGCATTTGTAAATCGGCCCGCTCGTTGTTCCTCTCCCAACCTATAGAATAGAAATGCGCCTTAAGTGGGCGAATTTTCATTATTTGCCTTGTTGAATCGCTTCAGATTGCAAAAACCCTCGTTTCATTATGGTTAAAACTCCCTCTTTGGGGGTAATCAACTCATTTGTGCAAAGTTACATTTCTGAAACGTTATTTCTGTAAGGTTGTTAAAATGTGCAGGGTTTACTGATTTCAATCAAAACCAATATGGACAGAAGGTGAATACTTTGTTACTTTAGCGATACGAAATAGAAATTGGTAAGACCAATTGACTCCGGGCAAAAAGGCGTAAGACAGGGAATATGGCCTACAGCAAAATTCGCCAACCAAAACTATCTGATGTGATTGAGCAGCAGCTGGAGTTTTTAATCCTCGAAGGGACTCTGCGCCCGGGTGAGAAACTTCCGCCAGAACGCGAGCTGGCAAAACAGTTCGACGTTTCACGTCCTTCTCTGCGTGAGGCGATTCAACGTCTCGAAGCAAAGGGCTTGCTGCTTCGTCGCCAGGGCGGCGGAACCTTTGTGCAAAACAGCCTGTGGCAGAGCTTCAGCGATCCGCTGGTAGAACTTCTCTCTGACCACCCAGAATCCCAGTTTGACCTGCTTGAGACCCGTCACGCGCTGGAAGGTATTGCGGCCTATTACGCCGCCCTTCGCAGCACTGATGAAGATCGCGTGCGTATCCGCGAACTGCATCAGGCCATTGAACGGGCACAGCAGTCCGGCGATTTAGACGCCGAGTCCAGCGCCGTCGTCCAGTATCAAATCGCCGTCACCGAAGCGGCACACAATGTGGTGCTCCTCCATCTGCTACGCTGCATGGAGCCGATGCTGGCCCAGAACGTTCGTCAAAATTTTGAATTGTTGTATGCCCGTCGGGACATGCTCCCACTGGTAAGCAACCATCGCACCCGAGTATTCGAGGCGATAATGGCCGGGGAACCGGAGCAGGCGCGCGAAGCGTCGCACCGCCATCTGGCTTTCATTGAGGAAATCTTGCTGGACCGCAGCCGTGAACAATCGCGTCGCGAACGTTCATTACGCCGCATACAGCAACGAAAGGATTAAGCGCCAGGTACTTTTAGAGCGCGGCAACTAAACGCAGAACCTGTCTTATTGTGTTCTTGCCCAAGAGCACAATGGGACAGGTTCCAGACAAATCAACGTATTAGATAGATAAGGAATACCCCCATGTCAGAACGTCTCCAAAATGACGTGGATCCGATCGAAACTCGCGACTGGCTACAGGCGATCGAATCGGTCATCCGTGAAGAAGGTGTTGAGCGCGCTCAGTATCTGATTGATCAGCTGCTTTCTGAAGCCCGCAAAGGCGGTGTGAAGGTTGCTTCAGGTGCAGGGGCTAGCAACTACGTAAACACGATTGCCGTCGAAGACGAACCGGAATACCCGGGCAATCTGGATCTGGAACGTCGTATCCGTTCTGCAATTCGCTGGAACGCCATCATGACCGTTCTGCGCGCATCCAAGAAAGACCTGGAGCTGGGTGGCCACATGGCGTCCTTCCAGTCTTCTGCGACCGTTTACGAAGTGTGCTTCAACCACTTCTTCCGTGCAGCGAACGAGAAAGACGGCGGCGATCTGGTGTACTTCCAGGGCCACATCTCTCCGGGCATCTATGCACGTGCATTCCTGGAAGGTCGTCTGACTGAAGAGCAGATGAACAACTTCCGTCAGGAAGTTCACGGTAAAGGTCTGTCTTCTTACCCGCACCCTAAACTGATGCCTGAATTCTGGCAGTTCCCGACCGTATCAATGGGTCTGGGCCCAATCGGTGCGATCTACCAGGCGAAATTCCTGAAGTATCTGGAACACCGTGGTCTGAAAGACACCTCTGAGCAGACCGTATACGCCTTCCTGGGCGACGGCGAAATGGATGAGCCAGAATCCAAAGGCGCGATCACCATCGCGACCCGTGAGAAGCTGGACAACCTGTGCTTCATCATCAACTGTAACCTGCAGCGTCTGGATGGTCCGGTAACCGGTAACGGCAAGATCATCAACGAACTGGAAGGCATCTTCGCAGGTGCTGGCTGGAACGTGATCAAAGTCATGTGGGGTTCCCGTTGGGACGAACTGCTGCGTAAAGACACCAGCGGTAAACTGATCCAGCTGATGAACGAAACCGTTGACGGTGACTACCAGACCTTCAAATCCAAAGACGGTGCCTATGTGCGTGAGCACTTCTTCGGCAAATATCCAGAAACCGCAGCCCTGGTTGCAGACTGGACTGATGAGCAGATCTGGGCCCTGAACCGCGGTGGTCACGATCCGAAGAAAATCTACGCTGCACTGAAAAAAGCACGTGAAACCAAAGGTAAAGCGACTGTAATCCTGGCCCACACCATCAAAGGTTACGGCATGGGTGATACCGCAGAAGGTAAAAACATCGCTCACCAGGTTAAGAAAATGAACATGGACGGCGTGCGTTATATCCGCGACCGTTTCAACGTTCCAGTCACCGATGAGCAGGTAGAAAACCTGTCTTACATCACCTTCCCGGAAGGCTCTGAAGAGCACAAGTACCTGCACGAACGTCGTCAGGCGCTGAAAGGCTACCTGCCAGCTCGCCAGCCTAACTTCACCGAGAAGCTGGAACTGCCAGCGCTGGAAGACTTCTCTCAGCTGCTGGAAGAGCAGAACAAAGAGATCTCTACCACTATCGCTTTCGTTCGTGCCCTGAACGTGATGCTGAAGAACAAGTCGATCAAAGATCGCCTGGTGCCAATCATCGCCGACGAAGCGCGTACTTTCGGTATGGAAGGTCTGTTCCGTCAGATCGGTATCTACAGCCCGAACGGCCAGCAGTACACCCCGCAGGACCGTGAGCAGGTTGCTTACTACAAAGAAGACGAGAAAGGTCAGATCCTGCAGGAAGGTATCAACGAGCTGGGCGCAGGCGCATCCTGGCTGGCTGCTGCGACCTCTTACAGCACCAACAACCTGCCGATGATCCCGTTCTACATTTACTACTCCATGTTCGGGTTCCAGCGTATCGGTGACCTGTGCTGGCAGGCAGGCGACCAGCAGGCTCGCGGCTTCCTGATCGGTGGTACTTCCGGTCGTACGACCCTGAACGGTGAAGGTCTGCAACACGAAGATGGTCACAGCCACATTCAGTCTCTGACTATCCCTAACTGTATCTCTTACGACCCGTCTTACGCGTATGAAGTGGCAGTCATCATGCATGACGGTCTGCAGCGCATGTACGGTGAAGCGCAGGAGAACATTTACTACTACATCACCACCCTGAACGAAAACTACCACATGCCGGCAATGCCAGCAGGTGCCGAGGAAGGTATCCGTAAAGGTATCTACAAACTCGAAACCATCGAAGGTAGCAAAGGTAAAGTTCAGCTGCTGGGCTCCGGTTCTATCCTGCGTCACGTTCGTGAAGCAGCGCAGATCCTGGCGAAAGACTACGGTGTCGGTTCCGACGTGTACTCTGTGACCTCCTTCACTGAACTGGCGCGTGATGGCCAGGATTGTGAGCGCTGGAACATGCTGCACCCAATGGAAACCCCACGCGTTCCGTACATCGCTCAGGTGATGAACGACGCGCCAGCGGTGGCGTCTACTGACTATATGAAACTGTTCGCTGAGCAGGTTCGTACTTACGTTCCAGCTGATGATTATCGCGTTCTGGGTACTGACGGCTTCGGTCGTTCTGACAGCCGCGAAAACCTGCGTCACCACTTCGAAGTTGATGCTTCTTACGTGGTTGTAGCAGCACTGGGCGAACTGGCTAAACGTGGCGAAATCGATAAGAAAGTGGTTGCGGACGCAATCACCAAATTCAACATCGATGCAGAAAAAGTTAACCCGCGTCTGGCGTAAGAGGTAAAAGAATAATGGCTATCGAAATCAATGTACCGGACATCGGGGCTGATGAAGTTGAAATCACCGAGATCCTGGTCAAAGTAGGCGACAAAGTTGAAGCTGAACAGTCGCTGATCACCGTAGAAGGCGACAAAGCCTCTATGGAAGTCCCGTCTCCTCAGGCTGGCATCGTTAAAGAGATCAAAGTCTCTGTTGGCGATAAAACCGAGACTGGCAAACTGATCATGATTTTCGATTCCGCCGACGGTGCAGCCGCTGCTGCACCTGCGCAGGAAGAGAAGAAAGCCGCTCCGGCCGCCGCTGCTCCAGCAGCTGCCGCGAGCGCGAAAGAAGTGAACGTGCCTGACATCGGCGGTGACGAAGTTGAAGTGACTGAGATCCTGGTGAAAGTGGGCGATACCGTTGCGGCCGAGCAGTCACTGATCACCGTAGAAGGCGACAAAGCCTCTATGGAAGTGCCAGCACCGTTTGCGGGTACCGTTAAAGAGATCAAGATCAACACCGGTGACAAAGTGTCTACTGGCTCCCTGATCATGATCTTCGAAGTGGCAGGTGCTGCACCTGCTGCCGCGCCTGCACAGGCCGCTGCTCCGGCGCCAGCCGCAGCACCAGCCGCTGCTGGCGGCGCGAAAGACGTTAACGTACCGGACATCGGCGGTGATGAAGTTGAAGTCACCGAAGTGATGGTAAAAGTGGGCGACAAAGTTGCCGCTGAACAGTCACTGATCACCGTTGAAGGCGACAAGGCTTCTATGGAAGTCCCTGCGCCATTCGCGGGTACCGTTAAAGAGATCAAAATCAGCACCGGCGACAAAGTGTCTACCGGCTCTCTGATCATGGTCTTCGAAGTGGAAGGCGCTGCGCCTGCCGCAGCTCCGGCTGCCGCGGCTGCTCCAGCACCGGCTGCTGCACCGGCTCAGGCTGCTAAACCAGCCGCTGCCCCTGCTGCAAAAGCAGAAAAATCAGAGTTCGCTGAAAACGACGCTTACGTCCACGCGACGCCGCTGATTCGTCGCCTGGCGCGCGAATTCGGTGTGAACCTGGCGAAAGTGAAAGGGACCGGCCGTAAGGGTCGTATCCTGCGCGAAGACGTTCAGACCTACGTGAAAGACGCGGTGAAACGCGCCGAAGCTGCACCAGCTGCAGCCGCTGGCGGCGGTATCCCGGGCATGCTGCCATGGCCGAAAGTGGACTTCAGCAAGTTCGGCGAAATCGAAGAAGTGGAACTGGGCCGTATCCAGAAAATCTCTGGTGCGAACCTGAGCCGTAACTGGGTGATGATCCCGCACGTTACGCACTTCGATAAGACCGATATCACCGATCTGGAAGCGTTCCGTAAACAGCAGAACGCCGAAGCTGAGAAGCGTAAACTGGACGTGAAATTCACCCCAGTGGTCTTCATCATGAAGGCGGTTGCTGCGGCTCTGGAACAGATGCCACGCTTCAACAGCTCCCTGTCCGAAGACGGCCAGAAGCTGACGCTGAAGAAATACATCAACATCGGTGTTGCGGTTGATACGCCAAATGGTCTGGTTGTTCCGGTCTTCAAAGACGTGAACAAGAAGAGCATCACTGAGCTGTCCCGTGAACTGACCACCATCTCCAAGAAAGCGCGTGATGGTAAGCTGACTGCCGGCGAAATGCAGGGCGGCTGCTTCACCATCTCCAGCATCGGCGGCCTGGGTACCACCCACTTCGCGCCGATTGTGAACGCGCCGGAAGTGGCTATCCTCGGTGTGTCCAAGTCCGCGATGGAGCCGGTGTGGAATGGCAAAGAGTTCGTGCCGCGTCTGATGATGCCAATCTCTCTGTCCTTCGACCACCGCGTGATCGACGGTGCTGATGGTGCGCGTTTCATCACCATCATCAACAACATGCTGAGCGACATTCGCCGCCTGGTGATGTAATCGAAAAGCCGGCCAGTCGGCCGGCTTTTTTCTGATAATCTCATGGTGTTTGTGAGGTTATTGGCGAAAGCGACAATTCGTGAGCCGTTTGTTGTTTCAAAATTGTTAACAATTTTGTAAACTGCGGGCGGATAGAACGACCCGGTGGACGACGGGTATAAACTAAGAGGTCATGATGAGCACAGAAATCAAAACTCAGGTCGTAGTACTTGGGGCAGGCCCGGCAGGTTACTCCGCAGCATTTCGCGCAGCGGATTTAGGTCTGGAAACCGTCATCGTAGAACGTTACAGCACCCTCGGCGGTGTTTGTCTGAACGTCGGCTGTATCCCTTCTAAAGCGCTGCTGCACGTAGCGAAAGTTATCGAAGAAGCCAAAGCGCTGGCTGAACACGGTATCGTCTTCGGCGAGCCGAAAACCGACATCGACAAAATTCGTACCTGGAAAGAGAAAGTTATCACTCAGCTGACCGGCGGTCTGGCGGGTATGGCCAAAGGCCGTAAAGTGAAAGTGGTAAACGGTCTGGGTAAATTCACCGGTGCGAACACCCTGGAAGTGGAAGGCGAAAACGGCAAAACCGTGATCAACTTCGACAACGCGATCATCGCGGCAGGCTCTCGCCCAATCGAACTGCCATTCATTCCACATGAAGATCCACGCGTGTGGGATTCCACCGATGCGCTGGAGCTGAAAACCGTTCCTAAGCGTCTGCTGGTTATGGGCGGCGGTATCATCGGTCTGGAAATGGGTACCGTGTACCATGCGCTGGGTTCAGAGATCGACGTGGTTGAAATGTTCGACCAGGTTATCCCGGCTGCTGACAAAGACATCGTTAAAGTCTTCACCAAACGCATCAGCAAGAAATTCAACCTGATGCTGGAAACCAAAGTGACTGCCGTTGAAGCGAAAGAAGACGGTATTTACGTTTCCATGGAAGGCAAAAAAGCCCCATCCGAACCACAGCGTTACGACGCCGTGCTGGTGGCTATCGGTCGTGTACCGAACGGTAAAAACCTCGACGCGGGCAAAGCTGGCGTGGAAGTGGACGACCGTGGCTTCATCCGCGTTGACAAACAGCTGCGCACCAACGTGCCGCACATCTTTGCTATCGGCGATATCGTCGGTCAGCCAATGCTGGCGCACAAAGGTGTTCACGAAGGCCACGTTGCCGCTGAAGTTATCGCCGGCATGAAGCACTACTTCGATCCGAAAGTGATCCCATCTATCGCGTACACCGAGCCAGAAGTGGCATGGGTTGGTCTGACTGAGAAAGAAGCGAAAGAGAAAGGCATCAGCTACGAAACCGCCACCTTCCCGTGGGCTGCTTCTGGCCGTGCTATCGCGTCCGACTGCGCAGACGGTATGACCAAACTGATCTTCGACAAAGAGACTCACCGCGTAATCGGTGGTGCGATTGTCGGTACCAACGGCGGCGAGCTGCTGGGTGAAATCGGTCTGGCTATCGAAATGGGTTGTGACGCTGAAGACATCGCGCTGACTATCCACGCACACCCGACTCTGCACGAGTCCGTGGGCCTGGCGGCAGAAGTGTTTGAAGGCAGCATCACCGACCTGCCAAACGCGAAAGCGAAGAAGAAATAAGTTTCTTCCCTGATTGCTAACGCCTCCTCTGGAGGCGTTTTTTTTGCCTGAAAACTACCCATTATGGTAGGTAACTTATTGTTATTTCCTCTAAAAATTTTCCTCTGTCTGCCGATACCTTTTGCACCATTGTGTAGCTACTGGCCGCACGGTTAACGATTCTGGACTTTTGATTACACACAAAAAGGAAATAACATGTCTTTGAAGAAAGTGATGGGGATTGGCTTATTAGCGGCAGTGATGACGCTGACCGGGTGCGGTGCGATGACGACGGCGGTGAAAAAACGCAACCTGGAAGTAAAAACGCAGATGAGTGAAACCATCTGGCTTGAGCCATCCAGCGAAAAAACGGTCTACATTCAGGTTAAAAACACTTCTGATAAAGACATGAGCAACCTGCAGACGCTGCTGGCAAACGATCTGAGTGCCAAGGGATACAAGGTCACCAGCTCTCCTGACAGCGCATACTATTGGGTGCAGGCTAACGTTCTGAAAGCAGACAAAATGGACCTGCGTGAATCTCAGGGCTACCTGAAAACCGGCTATGAAGGTGCCGCTGTGGGTGCCGCGCTGGGTGCCGGTATCACGGCCTACAACAGCAACTCCTCCGGCGCAGCGCTGGGCGTGGGGCTGGCTGCGGGGCTGATCGGCATGGCGGCAGATGCGATGGTGGAAGACGTAAACTATACCATGGTGACCGACCTGCAGATCTCCGAGCGCAGCAAGGCGAAGGTGACCACGGACAATATCGCGGCGCTGCGTCAGGGAACGTCTGGCGTGAAGCTGCAAACCAGCTCCGAGCAGGGCGACCGTGCGAAGTATCAAACCCGCGTGGTGTCGAACGCTAACAAAGTAAACCTGAAGTTTGAAGAAGCCAAACCGGTTCTGGAAGCTCAGCTGGCGAAATCAGTCGCCAATATTCTGTAAGTTAAAAAGCCGGGGGGCGGCTTCGCCTTACCCGGCCTACAGGCAGAGCGGGTATTCAGGGTTCGACGGGCTGCCAGGTTTTATCAGGCGCGTATGAGGCCAGCGCCCGGGCCTTTTGCTCCGACTCGCTGCCGAGATCGGACTGGTACACCTTGTCGTCCTGATTTATCACAAAGCTCATCACGCCCGTCTGGCCGTAGCTGACCGGCCACGCCACCATCGCGAAACCGTTTTTATCCGGCAGGATCCGGAAGCGATAGCCGTGATAGCCGGTACCCGGCTCTTTTGGGCTAAATGCCGGTCCGAGCGGACTGGGCGCTTCGCCGGGAGAGGCGGGCCAGTACAAACCGTCTTTTTTGCCCTTCGAGCTGACAATCTTCTGCGCGTATTTCTGGTTCATCGCAAAGTAGCTTTGCTGCGCATCAACATAGGCATGTAAGGCTTCAATGGCAGCAAGTTCATTACGCCCGATTTCGCGGGTCAGAATCTCTTCCGCCCCTTCTTTGATATCGAATTGCCAACCGGTGGCGGTTTTGATCACCGGGATGGGAAGCTGCCAGCTGTTATCGCCGACAACAAGATGCGCCGTATCCCCTTCGACAACGGTGTTATGACGGACTTTCCAGTCGCGCAGGAAACGATCGACGGCATCCGGATCAACGCCTTCAGGGGGCAGAAAATCGCGCCAGTTATCTCCAAGCAGGTTGCTCATCGCGCGCTCATTATGCTCACCAATGGCGTTGGCCAGCGCATCGGTCGCCTGATTGGGCGTGCTGAAAGACTGCTGCGCCATCGCCGAGGCCGAAAGCATGAACAACACCATTCCACTGAGTAGTTTACTTTTCATGTCGGTTCCCTTAGCGATGTCGAATTTCACGGCGTTCAGCGCGTCCACCAGACGCCTGACGCGGCTGCTGCTGGCGAGCCGCAAGCTGCCTGCTTTGCGCACCACGCTGCTGCTGCGCCTGCCAGTTCGCAGAGCGGCTGTCGTTGCCGCTCAGCGCATTGGCCCGGGGCTGGCTGTTCCGCTGCTGGAGAGTGCGTTGCTGTGCGGGCTGTGAAACCCGTTTCTCTTGTCTCTGCGCGGTGGTCTGGCGATTTTCTCGCTGCTGCGTGGTGGTCCGCTTCGCCGTCTGCGGTTTGGTGTCGTAGCCACGGTAGTTATTGCGCTGGGAAATCTGCTTCAGCTGTTCACTTGAGGCCTGACGCTGCACGTCTTTCGTGCCGGGACGTGCCGTTTGCGGGAAGGTTTTACCCGTGGATTTCTCCATCTGGCTCAGGGCCGCCTGACGCTGGCTGTCCCGGTTAACCGGTTTTTGCTGCGTTGAGCTTAGCCCGGTAGCCGTGCTGGTGGAGTGGAAACGGGTGTTGAGCTGGTTAGTCGGATAGGGCACACCTTCCCGATAGGCCGGGTTATGCTGCCAGGTACGGTTGGCGTCCGTCAGACGCTGTCCGCTGATTTTATTGAAGTTCTCAACGTTAATATTGATGTTGTTATCACCGTTGCGGTTATAGCCGCCGTGATTATCCCAGTCACCGTCATGATGGTGATCCCAGTCATCGTCGTCATCCCAGTCGATATTGCTGAAAATGGCATAGGTTGTGGCGACACCCAGGCTGAAGCCTAAGCCGTTGACGAAGCTGTTGCCAAACTGCTCCCCGGGTGTAGGCGGGAGATAGGTGGGCGGATAGGCAGTGTTGGGCCAGGTCCCGTAAACCGTATTGGGGTTATAGGTGGGGACGTACACAACCTGCGGATCGGCAGATTCAATTTTGATCACCGTTGGCGCGGGCGCAGACGTGGTTGTGGTTGTCGTCGTTGCCTCGGTGGTGCTGGTTTTAGCCGGAGCCGGTTTAGTCACGGTGGTGACCGTCTGCTGAGGCGTGGATTGTAACGCGCCTGTCTTCTGTGCCAGCGCGCGCAGGCGCTGAACGGAATCCATCACGTCTTTCGGCTGCGCGAGAAACGCATCGCCCAAATTTTGTACCCACGGCGGGTTTTCACCCATCAGCGACATCAGTTGAGGAAACGCGACCAGCGATTTGACGCTCGGATCCCATGGCTGGCTGGCAACAGCCTGAATGGCGGCGTCCCCCTCCATTTTAGGGTTGTCTTTTGACCACTGCGCCGCCTGAATCACGTTGGCCGGATAAGTCGAGGCCATCAAGATCTGTGACAGCAGGGCGTCCGGGTAGAGCGCGATAGGGGCAACCCACTGATCGATTTGCGCGGCAGTATAGGTTGGCGCGACGACAGGGGCGGGCGTTGCTGCTGCCGGTGCAGCGGGGGCCGCCGGTTGTTGAGCGACGGGGGCGGGCGCAACGGGTTCCGTTGCGCGGCTTTTGACAAACATAATGCCTGAGGCGGCAAGCAGCCCGGCACTGCACAGAAGGACGAGCAGATGTGGCTTAAAGGGCAACTTCATAAAATGACTCCAACGAGACAAGCGCTGTGCCGTGAGGCGTTACGGTTGGCGTGAGTATTATTCACCCGTCTTTTACTGTTTTGACTTTTATTGGGAAGCGTCCGGTACGTCCGGATAAAGAGTGTGAGTATTTATTACACAATTATATCTGATGAAGGAAAAACTGAAGCGTCACGGTGCGGAAGAAACCGCAAAATGATGGCCTAAATCCCCGCTACACCATGCTTAACGATTCAGCAAATTTTTTAATGTTGCTTTTTTGTAAACGGATTAACACTGTGCAGAAATCCTGCTATGCTGCCCGACGCGGTATCGGGCATTTACCCTACAAACTGCTGTCTCACAGGAGCGTGAAGAGAACGCCCGCCGCATATGACAATGAGAGCGAGGAGAACCGTCGTGCTAGAAGAATACCGTAAGCACGTAGCAGAACGTGCCGCCGAGGGAATTGTACCCAAACCTTTAGATGCAACCCAAATGGCCGCGCTCGTCGAGCTGCTGAAGAACCCGCCTAAGGGCGAAGAAGAATTCCTGTTAGATCTGTTGATCAACCGCGTACCGCCTGGCGTAGATGAAGCTGCCTACGTAAAAGCCGGATTCCTTGCTGCTATCGCCAAAGGCGAAGCCACCTCCCCACTGGTTACTCCTGAAAAAGCCATTGAACTGCTCGGCACCATGCAGGGTGGTTACAACATTCATCCGCTGATTGACGCGCTGGATAACGACAAGCTGGCACCGATTGCCGCTAAAGCGCTCTCGTCTACGCTGCTGATGTTCGATAACTTCTACGATGTGGAAGAAAAAGCCAAAGCAGGCAACGTCTATGCGAAGCAGGTGATGCAGTCCTGGGCTGATGCCGAATGGTTCCTGAATCGTCCAGCACTTGCTGAAAAAATCACCGTTACCGTCTTCAAAGTGACCGGTGAAACCAACACCGATGACCTCTCTCCGGCACCGGACGCGTGGTCTCGCCCGGATATTCCTCTGCACGCCCTGGCGATGCTGAAAAACGCCCGTGAAGGCATTGAGCCGGATCAGCCTGGCAGCGTTGGCCCGATCAAACAGATCGAAGCCCTGCAGAAAAAAGGGTTCCCGCTGGCCTACGTGGGTGACGTTGTGGGTACCGGTTCTTCCCGTAAGTCCGCGACCAACTCCGTGCTGTGGTTCATGGGTGACGACATCCCGCATGTGCCAAACAAGCGCGGTGGCGGCCTGTGCCTCGGTGGTAAAATTGCACCGATCTTCTTCAACACCATGGAAGATGCGGGCGCCCTGCCGATCGAAGTGGACGTCTCCAACCTGAACATGGGCGACGTGATTGACGTTTACCCGTACAAAGGTGAAGTGCGTAATCACGAAACCAACGAGCTGCTGGCGAGCTTTGAGCTGAAAACCGACGTGCTGATCGACGAAGTGCGTGCCGGAGGCCGTATTCCGCTGATCATCGGTCGTGGCCTGACCACCAAAGCGCGTGAAGCGCTGGGTCTGCCGCACAGTGATGTATTCCGTCACGCGAAAGACGTGGCGGAGAGCAATCGCGGTTACTCTCTGGCGCAGAAAATGGTCGGTCGCGCCTGCGGCGTCGCAGGTGTTCGTCCTGGCGCATACTGCGAGCCGAAGATGACCTCCGTAGGTTCTCAGGACACCACTGGCCCAATGACCCGTGACGAACTGAAAGACCTGGCGTGCCTGGGCTTCTCTTCCGATCTGGTGATGCAGTCCTTCTGCCACACTGCGGCGTATCCGAAGCCGGTTGACGTAACCACGCACCACACGCTGCCAGACTTCATCATGAACCGCGGCGGTGTTTCCCTGCGTCCGGGCGACGGCGTAATTCACTCCTGGCTGAACCGCATGCTGCTGCCGGATACCGTGGGTACCGGCGGTGACTCCCATACCCGTTTCCCAATCGGTATCTCCTTCCCGGCGGGTTCCGGTCTGGTGGCGTTTGCTGCGGCGACGGGCGTGATGCCGCTGGATATGCCGGAATCGGTGCTGGTGCGCTTCAAAGGTAAAATGCAGCCGGGTATCACTCTGCGCGACCTGGTACACGCGATCCCGCTGTATGCGATTAAACAGGGTCTGCTGACCGTTGAGAAGAAAGGGAAGAAAAACATCTTCTCTGGCCGTATCCTGGAAATCGAAGGTCTGCCGGATCTGAAGGTTGAGCAGGCGTTCGAGCTGACCGATGCCTCCGCTGAGCGTTCAGCTGCGGGCTGTACCATCAAGCTGAACAAAGAGCCGATTATTGAGTATCTGAACTCTAACATCGTGCTGCTGAAGTGGATGATTGCAGAAGGCTACGGCGACCGTCGTACGCTGGAGCGTCGTATCCAGGGCATGGAGAAATGGCTGGCCGATCCGCAACTGCTGGAAGCTGATGCTGACGCAGAGTACGCGGCGGTGATCGACATCGATCTGGCGGATATCAAAGAGCCAATCCTGTGTGCACCGAACGATCCGGACGACGCGCGTCCGCTGTCCGAAGTTCAGGGCGAGAAGATCGACGAAGTGTTCATCGGATCCTGCATGACCAACATCGGCCACTTCCGTGCGGCTGGAAAGCTGCTGGATACCCACAAAGGCCAGCTGCCAACCCGTCTGTGGGTGGCGCCGCCAACCCGTATGGACGCGGCTCAGTTGACCGAAGAGGGCTACTACAGCGTGTTTGGTAAGAGCGGGGCCCGTATTGAAATTCCTGGCTGTTCCCTGTGTATGGGCAACCAGGCGCGCGTCGCCGACGGCGCGACGGTGGTTTCCACCTCGACCCGTAACTTCCCGAACCGTTTAGGTACCGGTGCGAACGTCTTCCTGGCCTCTGCGGAGCTGGCGGCGGTTGCGGCGCTGATTGGCAAACTGCCAACACCGGAAGAGTACCAGACCTTTGTGGCTCAGGTGGATAAGACCGCGGTGGATACCTATCGCTATCTGAACTTCGACCAGCTCTCTCAGTATACCGAGAAGGCTGACGGGGTTATCTTCCAGACGGCGGTATAAACAGCCAAACCGTCTCTACGAGACGGTTTTTAGTGTTTGCACCCTCTCCCACGGGAGAGGGACGGGGTGAGGGCATCAGGCCGCAGGGTCTTGCTCTCACCTTTTTATTTTCATTCCTCCCACCTCTCACGCTTTTTTTCTTCCTCTCTGCTGCGATAATTACCCTAATGGCTTTGCAGAGGAAAACACTATGGATTACGAATTTCTGCGCGACATCACCGGAGTGGTGAAAGTGCGTATGTCGATGGGCCACGAAGCCGTTGGACACTGGTTTAACGAAGAGGTGAAAGAAAATCTCGCCCTTCTTGATGAGGTTGAACAGGCGGCAAAGACGGTGAAAGGCAGTGAACGCTCCTGGCAACGCGCCGGGCACGAATACACGCTGTGGATGGATGGTGAAGAGGTCATGGTGCGTGCCAACCAGCTCGAGTTTTCAGGCGACGAGATGGAAGAGGGGATGAGCTACTATGACGAAGAAAGCCTGTCGCTGTGCGGCGTAGAAGACTTCCTTCAGGTGGTGAATGCCTACCGCGAGTTCATGAAACAGCGGTAACTTCCCGAAGCGTCCCTGCTCCGGGCAACACTTACACGGCCGGAATATTACGGCCGTAGTAAATCTCGCGCATTTCTTTCCAGAGCAGGTCAGTAATCGCCTTACGCTCTTCTTCGCTCAAATCTTCCGGCTTCGTGTGGAACATATAGTGCTTAAGGTCGAATTCCTTAAGTAACATCTTGGTATGGAAGATGTTTTCCTGATACACGTTCACATCCATCATGTCATACAGTGATTTCATGTCCTCGGACATAAAGTTCTGAATAGAGTTGATCTCGTGGTCGATGAAGTGCTTCATGCCGTTGACGTCACGGGTAAAACCGCGCACGCGATAATCAATCGTGACGATATCCGATTCCAGCTGGTGGATGAGATAGTTCAGCGCGTTGAGCGGGGAAATCACGCCGCAGGTCGACACTTCAATATCGGCGCGGAACGTACACAGCCCACCTTCCGGGTGACTCTCCGGGTAGGTATGGACGCAGATATGGCTCTTATCCAGGTGGGCAACCACCACTTCCGGCAGCGGGCCCGGATGTTCCGTTTTGTCGATAAGCTTCGGGTCGACCGGCTCTTCGCTGACCAGGATGGTCACGCTGGCGCCCTGGGGTTCATAATCCTGTCGGGCGATATTCAGGATGTTGGCGCCGATAATGGAACAGGTTTCTGACAGGATCTCGGTCAGACGGTTGGCGTTGTAGAGTTCGTCGATATAGGCGATGTAACCATCGCGTTCTTCCGCTGTTTTGGCATAGCAGATATCGTAAATACAAAAACTCAGGCTTTTGGTCAGGTTGTTAAAGCCATGCAGTTTAAGCTTTTTCAATTAGCTCACCCCCTTAGTGGATAATGCGTCTTGCAGGTACTGCGGCAGAGCAAACGCTGCGGTATGAATAGCCGGATTGTAGTATCGGCACTGAAGACCGCCCTGATGGAAGCGGGCCTGAATAATTTCGGTGGAGAGATGACGTAAGACGTCGTTATCCGTCGCCCAGGCAAAGGTCATGATCCCGCCGTAGTAGGTTGGAATTGCCGCCTGATAGAAGCTGACATCATCGAAATAGGTGCTCAGCTTACGGTGGCTATCCAGCGCTTCATCCTGCTGCAGGAAGCAGACGCCATTTTGGGCAACGAAGATCCCGCCCGGGTTCAGACAGCGCTTGCAGCCTTCGTAGAACGAGGAGGTAAACAGCGACGCGCCGGGGCCGATAGGGTCGGTGCAGTCGGAGATGATCACGTCAAAGGTCTGCGAGGTCTGGTTAACGAAGTTAACGCCGTCGTCAATCACCAGGCTAAAGCGCGGATCGTCATAGCTGCCGGCATTGTGGTTGGGCAGGTACTGGCGGCAGAAAGAGACGACGCCCGCATCGATTTCCACCATGGTGATGGTTTCAATGGAACGATGGCGGGAAACTTCACGCAGCATTGCGCCATCGCCACCGCCGATAATCAGGACATGCTTCGCGTGGCCGTGTGCCAGCAGCGGGACGTGGGTCATCATCTCATGATAGATAAACTCATCTCGCTCGGTCGTTTGCACGACGCCGTCCAGGGCCATGACGCGGCCAAAGGCAGCATTCTCGAAGATGATCAGATCCTGGTGATCGGTTTTCTCATGATAGAGCACGTTATCAACGGCAAAGTACTGACCAAACTGGTCATGCAGTGTTTCATGCCACAACGTGTGGTCGGCCATACGCGGACTCCTCCTTTGTTAACATCCGTTACGCTCACAAAAAAATGAGCGAAACATGATAGCTAACTATAACCGTGGTTGCACGGCTATAGGTTCAACAGGGGGCGTCGGGAAGGTTATTTGACGTAGGCGAGCAGGCTGAGTGAGTCGCGAGCCAGCGCTTTGCATTTTTTAGAGGTGGGAATGCCAATACCACTTAAGTCACGGTAGCTGTCTTCGCCGAGCGCCTTCATGTCGAAGCTGTCGTAGTTGCTGAGATCCCACTGGTTCTGCTGGGCAAAAAAGACCAGCGCGCGGCGAATTTGCCCGTTGGGTAAATTCTGGTAGCCACAATCATTTTTCAGGAATACAAAAACTGCCGTTAAATCGGCCATATCTTCCGCTTCATTTTCACTTAGCGCATAGCTGTTCGCACACATTGCCATCAGGCTACCGAACAAAATTGTCCTGAAAAACGTCTTCATTGCTTCTACCACTTCTTCACGGAAAATTAACGTTAGCATACTTGATGCCAGTGCGACGATCTTTATTATTGCCGCTTTACTTGACCTTCCGGTAAGGGGAGGGTTTATGCTCAAAAGATCGCCTGCTGGAAATAAGGAAATGAACATGCAACGTCGTGATTTTTTAAAATATTCCGTGGCGCTGGGTGCTGCCAGCGCATTGCCTCTCTGGAGCCGCGCGGTTTTTGCGGCTGACAGGCCTGCCTTACCCATCCCTGATTTGCTGACCGCGGATGCCCGTAGCCGTATCAAGCTTGTTGTTCAGTCCGGCAGCACGCTGTTCGGTGCGCACAACGCGACAACCTGGGGCTATAACGGCAATCTGCTCGGCCCTGCGCTGCAGCTGCGCAAAGGGAAGGCGGTGACGGTGGATATCCACAATACGCTTGCTGAAGAGACGACGGTGCACTGGCACGGACTGGAAGTGCCGGGCGAGGTAGACGGCGGGCCGCAGGGCATCATCAAAGCAGGCGGTTCGCGCAGCGTCACCTTTACGCCCGACCAGCGCGCGGCAACCTGCTGGTTCCATCCGCATCAGCATGGCAAAACGGGCCATCAGGTGGCGATGGGGCTGGCGGGACTGGTGCTGATTGAAGACGACGAGAGCCGCCTGCTGCGCCTGCCGAAACAGTGGGGCATCGACGATGTGCCGGTGATTGTGCAGGACAAGAAATTCACCGCTGACGGGCAAATTGACTACCAACTGGACGTGATGAGCGCGGCGGTAGGCTGGTTTGGCGACACGCTGTTGACCAACGGCGCCATTTATCCTCAGCATGCTGCGCCGAAAGGCTGGCTGCGACTGCGTCTGCTTAACGGCTGTAACGCGCGTTCACTCAACTTCGCCGCCAGCGATAAGCGTCCGCTGTACGTGGTCGCCAGCGACGGCGGGCTGCTGCCTGAGCCGGTGAAGGTCAACGAACTGCCGATGCTGATGGGGGAGCGTTTTGAGGTGCTGGTGGATATCAGCGACGGCAAGGCGTTTGACCTCGTGACCCTGCCGGTTAGTCAGATGGGGATGGCGGTCGCGCCGTTTGACAAGCCGCATCCGGTGCTGCGTATTCAGCCGTTACAGGTGACCGCTTCCGGCACGCTGCCTGATACGTTAACCACTCTGCCGGCACTCCCGTCACTTGATGGGCTTACGCAACGCAAACTGCAGCTCTCCATGAACCCGATGCTCGATATGATGGGCATGCAGGCGCTGATGGCGAAATATGGTGATAAGGCGATGGCGGGGATGCATCACGGGCAGATGATGGGCCACATGAATATGGACCACGGCAAAATGGGCGGCATGGGTAACATGAATCACGGCGACCATGGCTTTGATTTCCATAACGCCAATATGATCAACGGTAAAGCGTTCGACATGAACACGCCGATGTTTGCAGCGACAAAAGGGCAGTTTGAGCGCTGGGTGATTTCAGGTGAAGGGGACATGATGCTGCATCCGTTCCATATTCACGGTACGCAGTTCCGCATTCTTTCTGAGAACGGCAACGCGCCGGACGCGCATCGCGCGGGCTGGAAGGATACGGTGAAGGTGGAAGGCGGCGTCAGCGAGGTGCTGGTGAAGTTTGACCACGATGCGCCGAAGGAGTTTGCTTATATGGCGCACTGCCATCTGCTGGAGCATGAAGATACGGGGATGATGCTGGGCTTTACCGTATAAAAAAAGCCGGGTGGCGGCTTCGCCTTACCCGGCCTATATAGCGTACCCGTAGGCCCGGTAAGCTTAAGCGCCACCGGGCTTTTCAGTTACTTGTTTTCGTCAGGCAACGCATACGCGACAATATAGTCGCCCATCTTCGTGCCAAACGAACCGTGACCGCCCGCAGAGATGACAACGTACTGCTTGCCATTCACTTCATAGGTCATCGGCGTGGCTTGTCCACCCGCAGGCAGACGGCCTTGCCACAGTTTCTCACCGTTGGTCATGTTGTACGCGCGCAGGTAGTTATCTGCGGTTGCCGCGATGAACAGCACGTTACCGGCGGTGGAGATTGGGCCACCCAGCATTGGCATACCCATATTAAACGGCACAGGAACCGGCATCGGGAACGGCATGCTGTCCTGCGGGGTACCAATACGTTTTTTCCACACGATCTGGTTAGTTTTCAGATCCAGACCGGAGATGTAACCCCAGGCAGGCTGTTTACACGGCAGACCAAACGGCGACAGGAACGGGTTCAGCGTTACGCCGAACGGTACGCCATACTGCGGCTGAATACCGGCTTCGGTACCGCTGCCTTTCGCGTCTTTCGGCTGCTCCATTGGGTTGCCCGGACCGCGTGGGATCAGACGGGAAACGAACGGCAGCGCCATTGGG
This sequence comes from Enterobacter cloacae complex sp. Mu1197, assembly GCF_040059225.1. Taxonomy (NCBI): domain Bacteria; kingdom Pseudomonadati; phylum Pseudomonadota; class Gammaproteobacteria; order Enterobacterales; family Enterobacteriaceae; genus Enterobacter; species Enterobacter cloacae complex sp. Mu1197. Next base: position 815,740 of record NZ_CP157375.1, read on the forward strand.
TTGGCGATCGCTACCTGACGGTTAGGGTCAACGGAGATCCCGCCCCACTCGAACATCCCCAGGTTACCCGGGAAGACCAGCGTGCCCTGCTCAGAAGGCGGGGTGAAGATGCCTTCATAGCGCAGCTGATGGAACATCACGCGGCACACCAGCTGGTCAAACATTGTGGCACCCCACATGTCTGCCCCGCTGAGGTCTTTCTTCGGACGGAAGCTCAGATCGGAGAACGGCTGGGTTTTGCTGACGTAATCACCTTTCGCCGCACCCTGCGGAACCGGTTTTTCCGGTGCCGGCACAACCAGCTTGCCGTTGCTGCGATCCAGTACGAAGATGTTGCCGGTTTTCGCCGGGGCGTAAATCACCGGTAAGGTTTTGCCGTTAACGGTAATGTCCGCCAGCGTCGGCTGGGACGGCATATCCATATCCCACAGATCGTGGTGTACGGTCTGATAGCTCCAGGCCAGCTTACCGGTGGTCGCGTTCAATGCCACGATAGCGCTGGCATAACGTTCCTGCTCCGGTGTGCGGTTACCGCCCCAGATATCTGGCGTAGTAACACCCATCGGCAGGTAGACCAGGTCCAGCTTCGCGTCATACGCTGCAGGTGCCCAGGAGTTTGGCGAGTTAAAGGTAAAGGTGTGCTCGTCCGACGGGATCGCATTCGGATCTTTCGCGCCCGGGTCGAAGGCCCACAGCAGTTTACCGGTATTCACGTCGAAACCGCGGATAACGCCGGAGGTTTCACGCGTGGAGAAGTTATCCGTTACCGAACCGGCAATCACGATGGTTTTATCGGTGATGATAGGCGGCGAGGTTGGCTCGTACAGACCCGGCGTGGTGTCCGGCATATTGGTCTGCAGATTCAGGATACCTTTGTTGGCAAAGGTTTCACACAGCTTGCCCGTTTCGGCATTGATGGCGAACAGACGACCATCGTTGACCGGCAGCATAATGCGGCGCGGACAGTCGGCAACCACTTCCGGGCTCGCGTTATCGGCGCGCGCTTCGTGATAAGAGACGCCACGGCAGGTCACGTGCTGGAAGGACGGGTTGGAGTTCAGCTGCGGATCGAAGTGCCATTTCTCTTTACCGGTGGCCGCGTCGAGCGCGAACAGACGCTGGTGCGCCGTACACAGATAAAGCATATCGCCGACTTTAATTGGCGTCACTTCGTTGGTCAGTTCACCCGGATCGTTCGGCATCTTCAGGTCGCCGGTACGGAATACCCAGGCTTCTTTCAGGTTCTTAACGTTGTCCGCGTTGATCTGCTTCAGCGGAGAGTAACGCTGGCCTTCCTGGTTACGACCATAGGCAGGCCAGTCGCCGTCAGCGACCTGTGAGATCGCTGCCGCAGGCGTGGATTCTGCGTTCAGCGTACCGTTGATCTCCTGCGGGTCGTTAAAGCCAGCCCATGTGAGGATACCCCCGCTGATCAGCAGCGCCACCACCAGCGCCGCAACGGCACCGCTGGACGGCACGATCAGGCGACGCCAGACGAACGGCAGGATCAGCCAGATACCGAAGAAGACCAGGATGTCACTGCGCGGCGTCAGCGCCCAGAAGTCAAAGCCGACTTCCCAGACGCCCCAGATCATGGTGGCAAGAAGGAGTGCGGCATACAGCCACAGTGCAGATTGTTTTCTACGCCAGAGCAGGACGGTTACGCCAAGCATAACCAGGCCCGCAATCGGGTAGTACCAGGAGCCGCCGATCGCGACCAGCCAGACGCCACCGATTAACAGGTACAGGCCGCAGAAGGCGGCGAATAGCGCTGTTAATGTCACCAGTAGACGCGGCTGTTTAGAGTTTGTTTCAGCCATAGAAAGTGTACTCGTCAGTTTTTGTTAATAATTTGCTAGCAACTAATTATAGGTATTAACAAGTGTGATCGGAATCACAATATTTGCTTTTTATAACTCATACGCCAGGGTTATCCATTTGCTGATATAATGGCTGGCTTGCGTATCAGTGCTGGATATTAACTCATCCGTATTGAGAGATTTTCATTAAAATCATTTGGTTAGTAATATGAAACATACTGTTGAAGTGATGATCCCGGAAGCCGAGATCAAAGCGCGTATCGCCGAACTGGGTCGTCAAATCACCGAACATTACAAGGACAGCGGCAGCGAAATGGTGCTGGTCGGTCTGTTGCGCGGCTCTTTCATGTTCATGGCCGACCTGTGCCGTGAAGTGCACGTGCCCCATGAGGTCGATTTTATGACCGCCTCCAGCTACGGCAGCGGCATGTCCACCACCCGTGATGTGAAAATCCTGAAAGATCTGGATGAAGATATTCGTGGCAAAGATGTGTTGATCGTTGAGGACATTATCGACTCCGGCAACACGCTGTCAAAAGTGCGCGAGATCCTGAGCCTGCGTGAGCCAAAATCGCTGGCGATTTGCACCCTGCTGGATAAACCTGACCGCCGTGAAGTGCAGGTGCCGGTAGAGTTTGTCGGTTTCTCTATTCCTGACGAATTCGTCGTCGGTTACGGCATTGACTACGCACAGCGTTATCGCCATCTGCCGTATGTTGGGAAAGTGGTATTGCTGGACGAGTAATTGCGGTTTGTTGCCCGGTGGCGCTGCGCTTACCGGGCCTACGAATGGGCACATGTAGGCCGGGTAAGGCGCAGCCGCCACCCGGCTTTATTTATGGTTTACGTGCTTAAGCTGAAGGTTGGCAATTCCCGAACGGTAACGCTGCTCCAGCGTTTCCCGGTTGGTGGCGGTCACTTCCAGGTTGCGCAGCAGACCGTCGTGAATGCCGTACGCCCAGCCGTGGATTGAGACCTTCTGCCCGCGTTTCCACGCCGATTGCATGATCGTTGAGTGGCCCAGGTTATACACCTGCTCCATCACGTTGAGTTCACACAGGGTATCCATGCGACGCTCCTGCGGCATTTCGCCCAGCAGTGAGCTATGTTTGAACCAGATATCGCGGATGTGCAGCAGCCAGTTATCAATGAGCCCCAGCTCCGTGTTTTCAACCGCCGCCTGCACGCCGCCGCAGCCGTAGTGGCCGCAAATGATGATGTGCTCGACTTGCAGAACGTCAACGGCATACTGAACAACAGAAAGACAGTTGAGATCGGTGTGAATCACCAGGTTGGCAACGTTGCGGTGAACAAACAGTTCGCCGGGCTCAAGGCCGGTCAGGCGCTCCGCCGGTACGCGGCTGTCGGAGCATCCAATCCAGAGAAAGCGTGGGTTTTGCGCCTGCGCGAGTTTTCCAAAAAATCCGGGGTCTTCCTCCACCAGCATTTTTGACCATAGTGCATTGTTGCTGATGAGTGTATCTATGTTGTTCATGGAGGTTAGCGACCTGTAACCGAGTAATTGCGTTGCGCTACTATAGGGTAACCCGACTTTTAATGAAACCACACAACGTGTGTCAGAACTGAAGGTAAGTTAATTTCATGGCAATTGCACTGGAGCTTGAGCAGCTTAAAAAAACCTATCCGGGCGGCGTTCAGGCGCTGCGCGGAATAGATCTAAAAGTAGAAGCCGGTGATTTTTATGCGCTTCTGGGGCCGAACGGCGCGGGGAAATCGACCACCATTGGGATCATCAGTTCGCTGGTCAATAAAACGTCCGGCCGGGTGAGCGTCTTTGGTTATGACCTGCAAAAAGATGTGGTGAACGCCAAGCGTCAGCTGGGTCTGGTGCCGCAGGAGTTCAACTTCAATCCGTTTGAGACGGTGCAGCAGATCGTCGTTAACCAGGCGGGTTATTACGGCGTTGAGCGTAAAGAGGCCCTGGAGCGGAGCGAAAAATACCTCAAGCAGCTCGATCTGTGGGAAAAGCGTAACGAACGCGCCCGGATGTTATCCGGCGGGATGAAGCGCCGCCTGATGATTGCCCGCGCGCTGATGCACGAGCCAAAACTGCTGATTCTTGATGAGCCGACGGCGGGTGTCGATATTGAACTGCGCCGCTCCATGTGGGGCTTCCTGAAAGACCTCAACGACAAAGGCACCACCATTATTCTGACCACCCACTATCTGGAAGAGGCAGAAATGCTGTGCCGCAACATCGGCATCATTCAGCACGGCGAGCTGGTGGAAAACACCTCGATGAAGAACCTGCTCTCCAAGCTGAAGTCAGAAACCTTTATTCTCGATCTGGCGGCAAAGAGCCCGCTGCCGAAGCTCGAAGGTTATCAATACCGCCTCGTCGATACCTCGACGCTGGAAGTGGAAGTGCTGCGCGAGCAGGGCATCAACAGCGTGTTTTCACAGCTGAGCGCGCAGGGGATTCAGGTCTTAAGTATGCGTAACAAAGCGAACCGACTGGAAGAGCTGTTTGTCTCTCTGGTGCAGGATAAACAAGGAGACAAGGCATGACGCATCTTTACTGGGTCGCGCTGAAAAGCATCTGGGCGAAAGAGATTAACCGCTTTATGCGCATCTGGGTGCAAACTCTGGTGCCGCCGGTCATCACGATGACGCTCTATTTCATCATCTTCGGTAACCTGATTGGTTCCCGGATTGGTGAGATGCACGGCTTTACCTATATGCAGTTTATCGTGCCGGGCCTGATTATGATGGCGGTGATCACCAACGCCTATGCCAACGTGGCGTCATCGTTCTTTAGCGCCAAGTTCCAGCGCAATATTGAAGAGCTGCTGGTCGCGCCGGTACCGACGCACGTCATTATTGCCGGTTACGTCGGCGGCGGTGTGGCGCGCGGGCTGTGCGTCGGGATCCTGGTCACGGCGATTTCGCTGTTCTTTGTCCCGTTCCAGGTTCACTCCTGGCTGTTCGTCGCGCTGACGCTGCTCCTGACGGCAATCCTCTTCTCGCTGGCCGGTTTGCTGAACGCCGTGTTTGCCAAAACGTTTGACGACATCAGCCTGATCCCGACCTTCGTGCTGACGCCGCTGACCTATCTTGGCGGGGTGTTCTACTCCCTGACGCTGCTGCCGCCGTTCTGGCAGGCGCTGTCGCACCTGAACCCGATCGTCTACATGATCAGCGGCTTCCGCTTCGGCTTCCTCGGCATCACTGATGTGCCGCTGTTTACCACGGTGGCGGTGCTGGCGGTGTTCATCATCGTCTTCTACCTGCTGTGCTGGTACCTGATCCAGCGCGGACGCGGTCTGCGCAGCTAGCCCTCAGCCCGGCGACATTCTGTTTGCCGGGCATTTTCTTTGACAGTTATCACCGTAAGCTAACCTTCACTTCGCTAAACTACTTGCCTGCTAAGGAGAGAGTTATGCTGGGATGGGTTATCACCTGCCACGATGAACGGGCGCAGGACATGCTGCTGAAGCTGGAAGCCAGGTTTGGTCCACTGCCACAGTGTCGCGCCGTCAACTACTGGCGCGGCTTGAGCACCAACATGCTTGGCCGGATGATGTGCGATGCCCTGCATGAAACCGACACCGGAGAGGGCGTGATTTTTCTTACTGATAAATCCGGCGCGGCGCCGTACCGTGCTGCGGCTCTGATGAGCCATAAGCACGACGGCTGCGAGGTAATCTCCGGTATTAGCCTTCCATTGCTTGAAATGATGTATCCCCAGCGCGAAACATTAACCAGTGCGGCGTTCCGTAACGCTATCGTCGCGCAGGGTACACCGGGCGTCAGCAGCTTGTGGCATCAGCAGCAAAAAAATCCCCCCTTTGTCCTGCTTCATGACCTGTATAAGAATTAAACATTGGTATTGATGTCGCTTTTGCTACAATGGCATAAGTATTTCCGCTTCGAATAAGACCCTCATGTTCACGCGTATTGTTTTCCTGCTATTGATGTTCGTCTCCGGCACTTCTTCTGCCAGTTTATTAAGTCAGCAAAGACTGCCTGCTCAATATATGCAAACCACCGAAGATGCGGCGATTTGGGCGCAGGTCGGCAACAGCGTCATTAACGTTGGCAACGTGCGGGCAGGGCAGATCCTTGCGGTTGTGCCTGCGGCGGCGGACTACTATGAATTTCGCTTCGGATTTGGCACGGGCTTTATCGACAAGGGGCACCTGGAGCCGGTGCAGGGCAAACAGCGCGTCGAGGATGGCCTGGGGGATTTGAATAAACCGCTGAGCAATCAAAACCTGATAACGTGGAAAGACACGCCTGTTTATAACGCCCCGAACAACGGTAGCGCACCCTTCGGCACCTTAAGCGCCAATCTTCGCTATCCGATCCTGAACAAGCTCAAAGATCGCCTCAATCAGACCTGGTTCCAGATCCGCATCGGCAACCGCCTGGCCTGGATCAGCAGCCTGGACGCGCAGGAAGATAACGGCATTCCGGTCATTACCTACCACCATATTTTGCGCGACGAAGAGAACACCCGTTTTCGCCATACCTCCACGACCACCAGCGTGCGTGCGTTCAACAACCAGATGACCTGGCTGCGCGATCAGGGCTATACCACCCTGACCCTGTATCAGCTGGAAGGGTATGTGCGCAACAAGATGAACCTGCCGGCGAAATCGGTGGTGATTACCTTCGACGATGGCCTGAAGTCCGTTAACCGCTATGCTTACCCGATCCTCAAAGCGTATGGCTTTAAGGCGACGTCGTTCATCATCTCGTCGCGCATCAAGCGCCACCCGCAAAAATGGGCACCAAAATTCCTGCAGTTTATGAGCGTGTCGGAGCTGGAGCAGATGCATGACGTGTTCGACTATCAGTCCCACACGCACTTCCTGCACCGCGTCGACGATAACCATCAGCCCATTTTACTGAGCCGCAGCTATCACAATATTTTGTTTGATTTTAAGCGCTCGCGCCGCGACCTGGCGCAGTTCAACCCGCACGTGCTTTACCTCTCGTATCCGTTCGGCGGTTATGACGATAAGGCGATCAAAGCCGCGAATGACGCCGGGTTCCATCTGGCGGTGACGACGGTACGAGGGAAGGTCAAGCCGGGGGATAATCCGTTCTTGCTGAAGCGCCTGTATATCTTAAGAACGGATTCGCTGGAGACGATGTCGCGGCTGATCAGCAATCAGCCGCAGGGGTGAATCAGTAATAAGTGATCTGGAAGGTGGTCATGCCGGTGAAGTTGCCCACTTTCAACGGATTGCCGTCTTTAACCAGCTGTGCCCGAAAGTTTAACAGGCCATAGCTTGAACCTGGGTCGGTGTTCGGGGAGAGAATAATGTCGCTTTCCTCATTGGGGTTAATTTGTTCAGGCCCCCAGTTCCGCTCGACTAAAATTTTGACCCCGATGCCTTCAGCCCCGTTATTCAGCATATTTCCCAACAAATTATTGTCAGGCCCCGTGAGCTTGCTGGCTGTCATTTTGTATTTAATTGCGTAAACGTTATTACACCCGAGCAACTGAACCCTGAAAGGATGGCTGACAGGGGACGCGTTAAAGTCTGAAAGCATATAATCCCCCATATTAATGGTGTTATTCCCCGAGTCCAACTGCGCGTACTCGCAGGTGGAGGGAATAATCGGGATCTGGAAGGACGTTGGCGTCACGTTAAATGTCCAGGGTTTGTTATCGCTGTCGGACGGATCGCCTATCGTCATGAGTCCGAGCGTAAAGGCGCTTCTTGGGGAAATATACGTTGCATTATTTATATTGCCGCCATTCATCATAAACTCGTTGGTGTCCTGCCAGATATTAATATGGGCTTTCCAGGTTTTCCCCTCCCAGATATTATCGCTGGGGTTAACGAGGTCCGTCCAGCCGGCGGCGTCGCTTCTATTACCGTCGCCAAAATACCCGCCACCGGCGCTGGAGTAAATTTTTACGGAAAAGTAAATGCCCTTAACGTTTGTGTAGTAGTAGTTACCCATACCACCCTCAGGCTGCGGACCGCGGCCAAGTTTATTCCCGACGCTTGCGCTGTCATTATATGCCAGCTGTCGTCCGTCGCTTCCCGCACTGCAGTGAGATACCAGCCCAGGGCTGAGGTCCGTATCGAATGATGCCAGCAACACCGAGTCGTTATTGCTTTTTGGATACCAGCGGATACCGGCATCAAAAGTGCCGTTTACCAGCGTCGTGGTGCCCCCGTAGCCATCAGCGAACTGGCATTCTGTGGCGGCAGCTTGTCCCTGATACCCCAATAAACCGGCGGCAGTAAGCCCGATAAAAAAGAGCGTATTTAAACATCCTGTTAATTTATGATGCATTTTCATCCTGTAGTGCCTGCTCTGTTTATTCATAGATCGCATTAACCAGCACGCGACTGGTTACTTTACCCACGGAAACTGCGCCTGTGTTTTGCAGGCGCGCATAGAAGGGATATTCCGTTCCCCACTTTTCATTGGCGACGAGCTCTACACTCGAATTCCCCTCGCTGCTTAACACGTTGGTATTGTGAGCTTTTGAAAAAATGACCACGCCGGTATTATCGGCGCCACCTGCGGCTACGCTGGTTTCATTAATAAACACCTGGCGCGTTGATTCAGGCCACTCTTTGCTTTGCGGCTGGAAACTAAATATAAATTTTTGCGGCACCTGATCGTCCAGGGGGCAGTTATCTATTTTGACTGCGAATGGTGTGCCGCCTGCATCATCAGTGGGTTGAAGGCGAGTAGTGCCATCAACGTTATAAAACCAACTTTTGCTCACCGTCGGCAAAGAGACTTTACCGTTGTTAGCAATTGAAATCTGGCAGGTATTTTCAACGATATTGGCATTTAAGGTAACATCCATGCCAGCGTCAGCTGACTGGCATGGGGCAGACCAGCACCAATTCATGATTGCTGCCAGGGTAAGTATTGACCCTTTCAGACGATAATTTTTATTTGGCGTTAACATTGCCGTTCTGCCCCTGCAAAGCATTATTGGTAAGTGACGACGAAGGTGACAGGTGCACTGACGTCACCGGTGGTGACATCCGCAATGGTCTGCCCTTTGCCGAGGACGATACGCGCGGCCATATTCATACTGGCGGTAGCACCGCTGATGTTCAGCGTTTGTACAGGCTTGGTGTTACAGCTCAGCAGGGTGCCGGTGGCAGCCACGCCTTTCCAGACTTCAAAGCCTGTTGCTTTCCCTGCAGAGAAAGAGTCACCGTCGGTTGCCGCACCGGTACAGGTACCCCCGCTGCCAGGCGTTGCCTGAATGGTGGCGCTTTTCACACCCGCACAGCCGCTAAAGGCAATTTTGAAGGGTTCGCTGCGGCTCTGGGCCACGAGATCAGATTTAAAGACATCACCAAAGGCCAGGGTGCTGATCGGCTGACCACCGGCGTTTTGGATCTGGGCTGTACACGTTCCTGCGGTGACAGTGGTCGTAAATGTCGCTTGCACACTAGGAGTACCGGTAATGGCGGCGCTGGCGGAACCAGAGGCAACACCCGCAGCGACAGCAAGTGCAATGAGCGTTGAATGGGCGATTGTTTTCATTATTGCGTGTCCTTTCGCTTATTCGTAAGTAAAGTTAAAAGTGGCAGTGGCGCTGAAGGCACCTGTCGTCCCTCTGCCAGACTGTGTTTCAATAATACGAGCAACCAGTGGAACTTCTTTGGCGTTGATTTCCGCGGCAGTCCATACCAGACGCTTGCTGTCATCCGTTGAGTTAATTTCAAACGGCGCGGTCGTCGCGGAAGCACGGGCGATACTGACTGCAAGATAATCAGCCGGACCGGTGATCGCTGCGTTGACAATCCCAGTTTTAACGTAACCAGACTGAGATCCTGAGATGGTGGTTTTCAGTCCGCTTAAGCTGGCTGGGCATTCGGTGATTTTCAGCTTGAAGTTCGCTGTCGCGGCATCCGTGCCACCAGTGATGTCACTCAACTGCATCGTGCCACCTGTACCAATAGGAATGGTGTTGTTAGTACCATTGCCAGTACCGCCCTCGATTTTCATATCACAGGTGGTTTCGCGCAGAGTTGCGGTGAAGGTGACATCAAGCGGGATTGACCCCGCCATAGCCTGTGAGCTTAACGCCAGCGCGAGCAGAGCGCCAAGACGTGTCGCATGAACGGTCTTTTTCATTAAAAATAACTCCCTGTTATAAAAAAATTACATCTGACAAAGTTGATTATTAAGGAAGGTGGTTAACCCTACTTTTTTCGCTGATTCAGGAATGCGATACGTCACGGTACATTCGCTGTCGGTACCGTTACCCCAAACCACACGAAGCTTGCCGCTGGTTTCGATGCCACGAACGTAGGCCTGGCCAGCCTGTCCAACCGCTCCCACGCTGACGTTACTTTCATTTACCACATCAGCACCTAACGGGATAAAGCCATTATCTGAGCGACGAAGTTCAAGCAGCAGCGATCGACCCTGATCGGTTTCGAAATTCACCTTTATGATCGCCCCACTGCGTGGAATGGCGACCATGCTGGTATTTTTGATTTCAACGTCGGATTCCAGATCGGAAATATTCAGACCGACGGTGTTTTCCCGATATGCCGAGAGATAAGGCATGACGGCAAAGCCGGAATCACCAATCACGCCATCACCCAGTGAGAGATGCGCACCTTTCGCGCCCGGCGCGCTGATTAATGCCAGCGTATCGGTATCACCAATACTGCCCGGTGCCAGCGTGACGCCGCCAGAATGCACCAGCATGCCGCCGCTGTAGCTCAATGAGTATTGCTGACTGTTGTCATCAGTCGCCGAGGCAGAAAGACTCAGCGGACCGTAAGGGCTGTTATAGCTGCCATAGCCACCAAGCTGGTTGATGTCACCGGACTCGCTGTGGGTCGTGGTGGTATTCACGCTATAGCTAAAACGGTAATCGTCAGTGTTGCCGTTGGCGCTGGTATTCACGGACATGTTGTGCTTGAAGTCCGAGTTCACGCTTGTGTTAACACTGGAGAATCCACCCGGACGCCTGGTGTGGCCAAACAGGTTTTCCAGCGGAATACTCAGACTCAGATAGATGCTGTCATCTTTCTCACCGTACTCGTCGTAACTGCGCTGCACGGACACGCTGTAGCTCCCCAGCCAGAAGCTGTTGTTGTAACCCACTGAATATTGAGACGTTGAGCTGGACTGCGTCCAATAGTCCTGCCAGCTTCCGGTTGCATATAATGAGCCGTAGTTATTTTTGCCCTGATCAATAGGCTGGCTCACGTTAAGCTGAATCTGGTTTTTCATGCGCTGGAAAGTGGTATAGATATCTCTCCCGCTATGATCGGGGTTACGTGATGTATCGTGATATTTAATGTCTTCAGCGAGGGACGCCGCATCGCTCAACGTAAGATAATCTTTCGTTGAGAATCGGTAGGCTGCGACGTTGAAAGAGGTTCGGGTATCCTCCAGCAGTTTGCTCCATGACACGCGATAACTTTGACCCTGCAGCGTTCCCAGGCCATCGATATCCGCATCAGAATGCGTAATATCCAGTGCGAATGCACCAATGCCGGTGTTCATGGCAATACCCAGCAAGCCGGAAAGATATCCCGTATCCATATATTGAATACCGGAATAGCCCGTGAAGGTATTATTTATGCCGTAATAGCCCGTGGCATAACCCAGACGCGGCTTATCGCGAAGGCCATTATCATTAAGCTCTCCGGCACCAATATCCCAGCGACTGTAACCCGGGCGCAGCATCTGGCTCACAGAAGAGTAAGGAATGGAGAACGTACGCACGCTACCATCCGTTTCTTCAATGGTAACAACCAGATCGCTACCATAGCCTGTGGTACTGAGATCGGCGATTTCAAACGCACCCGGCGGCACCGTACTTTCGTACAGCTTATTACCACTCTGGCTTACCGTCACTTTGGCGTTGCTTTTGGCCACGCCGCGAATGACTGGCGCATAGGTGGAAATACCGCCAGGCAGCATACGGTCATCGTTATACATGCGGGCGCCACGAAGGCCGATTGAGTCGAAAGTTTCGCCACGCGTGTAGGAATCCCCTAACAGCATTTGTGCCCGTAGCGGCGTGATATCACGCTGTAAATAGATATCCTGGCTTGAATATTCGCTGCCGCTGTCCTGATCCCAGTTAAGGTTGCCGCGTGAACGCAGACGCCATGCCCCCATATTCAGGCCATACTTCAGGCCAGCATAGGCGCTTTCGTGGGTCGAGCCTGGGGAATCGGAATGCCAGGCATTGAGATCGTAAGAAAGCATCCCGGCCGTAATGCCATCATCCCATAAGGAAGGATCAACATAGCCGCCAGGGCGACGATCGATGTAAATTTGCGGCACAACCAGATCGAGTTGTTGGTTCGACGAATCAAAATCCCATGATGCGCCAGAGAGGATTTTTACGATATCAAGGCAGCTTTCACTGTTTTCCTCAATATCTTTCAGTGCCTCTTGCTTTATGCCCAACTGTAAAAGAAGCTTAGCCGTAAAGCAGGGGGTCGCACGCGTTGTTCCGTTATCTTTGAATGTAAATTCGGTCAACAATTTCTTCTGGCCGTTAATCGCAATTTGCGTTTTAAACGTACCAGGAACAATTGGGTTGCCTTTTGCAAAGCGGCTAACGTCGATTTTCGCGCCTGTGTTAAAGAGAAATTGATCGTTAAATTCGATCTCACTTTCATCAGACGTATTCTGCACAGCGCCATCTTCTGCAAAAGATGGCGACTGAAGCGCGGTACTGATAATAATACAGAGTATTGAACGCTTGAATAACATTGCTATCACTAATCCGTTAGCTGCTAGTTAGAATAAGAATCTTATTGTTTTATTTGAGCGTCACTTCATGGACGTCGGCACCGCCAAAATCATTGATTGCCGTGAACGCCACTTTGCTAACGTGTGCGGTACCCGATTCTTTAAGCGCATAAGACTGGCTACCAAACGGTTCCACATAGTGTGGATCGATGGCGATTTTTTTACCGCCTACAGATGCATCGATTTTCGCCAGAGAGACGTAGTAGGGAGAATCATTGCGCGCCACCAGCATGCTGCCGTTCTGGGTCCATTTCAGCTCTTTTGCTGCGATGGCAGGATCGCCTTTCAGTCCTTTTGGACGGAAGAACATTTTTATACGGGTGCGGAATGCCAGTTGCAGAATATTTTCTGCAGAGTCATTTTTGGCTTTTGGTGGGATCTCCAGAACGTTGAACCAGTACATGGTTTCTTTATTCTGTGGCATAGCCTGACCAAGCCAACTGATGCGTACCGTTTGCCCTTTTGCGGGATCGATACGTGAAACCGGAGGTGTCACAACGAACGGGACTTTCAATTCACGTGGGTCGGTTGAGTCACGACCATCATCCAGCCAGGTTTGTACCAGCAGAGGTTTATTACCGCGGTTTTCCATATTCACGGTGACATCTTTTGCCGACTCCGGATAAATGACGCGCGTTCCGGAAATAACAATATCCGCAAAGGCGGTATGAGAAACAGACAGTGCAGCACTCAGCATCAATGTCGCGAGAGCCGATTTTAAAAGGCGCATATTATTCATCCTTAAACAAAATGCGCCCACGTCATCTGTGAGCGCATGAGAGATTCAAAAGCTATCGATTATTCGTAGCTCATGGTAAAGGTAACGTTGCTGCTTACTTTACCGGCAGTAATGTCGTTGGTGCCTTTAACCCAGGCAGCGCTTGGAACGTAGGCAACACGGTAAGACAGTTGACCTTCGCCACCGGTCAGGTCAGTAACCTGGGTGTTGTTGTTTGGGTTGCCCACTTTGATACGGTCAGTCTTGGTCGCGGTGTTGTTGAACAGCGCCAGGTTGACGTTTGCAGCGTGGCCTGCAACGGTCGCGTCCGCTTTCAGCGTACCGTTAGACAGATCGGCAAACTGCTGAGAGGTGAAGTTAGCTGACGCTTTGGTCAGGGTTTCCGGGCACTGACTCATGTGCAGCGCGAACTCTTTAGAACCGATACCTGCATCTACAGTGGTTTTTTCAAGATCTGCTTTTTTAACAACAGGCAGCGTAATTGTAATATTGTTTGCATCAATACCATTATTCGTTGTAATCACACATGTGGTGTCAGTGACTGCACCATCAAAAGTGATCAGGCCCACATCTGCAGCCATTGCGGAAACGGAACCCATTGCTGCCACTGCCATAGCGGTTGCTAAAATAGTCTTATTAAACATGTTAATACATCCATTTATTTTAAAAGAATTGAAAATTCGGTGCTTTGTTATAACGAGGGGTAATATAATATTGTTTTATGTATCGAACAATTAGGGGGGCTTTAATGTGAAGTAAGATTATTTAAATTGCTTACAGGGACGACCAGAGGCGGGTTCGAGATGAAGAATCCGTAAGGTGTAACGTTGTTTTAAAAAGATAATATCTTTAATTCCTTGAGGGATTATAACGTAATGTTTAATTAAGTTTATGATGTTTATCACAATAAAGAACGCAAGTGTTATTTATTTCGTGATTGCTTTGTTGGGAATTATTTTTGCGAATTATGTATTTGTTGATTGTATTTAACAAATTAAAAACGATAGATTAAGTTTAATGGCGATATTAAAAGGGGGCCATGTTCAGCCCCCCTAAAAGACTCACGCAACCTGAACCGGAATCGCCTTTGCGGTGCGCTTCATTTCATTCTCGCCTTCGAAGTAGGCGACTTTAGGCTGCCAGCGACGCGCTTCTTCGTCAGACATCATCACGAAGCTGGCGATGATCACGATATCACCCACGTCCGCGCAGTGCGCCGCAGCGCCGTTTACGGAGATGATTTTAGAACCGCGCTCGGCGGCAATCGCGTAGGTAGAGAAGCGTTTACCGTTGTTCACGTTCCAGATATCAATCGCTTCGTTTTCGAGGATACCTGCTGCATCAAGGAAATCCTGGTCAATGGCGCAGGAGCCTTCATAGTGCAGGTCGGCCTGCGTGACTTTCACACGGTGAAGCTTACCTTGCAGCATTTTGCGAATCATTACGTTTACCTATAATTATCAGGGGTGAAAGGAACTACGCCAGCTCAACCACTTTATTGTCGATCAGACGCGCCTGACCTAGCCAGGCCGCCACCAGGATGACTGCGCGCTTGCTGTTCTGGGTTAATTCCAGCAGCGTATCAGCATCACGAATTTGTACGTCGTCAGCACGAAGCCCCTTATCGTTAAGCGCCTGCTCGGCAAGGGCGATAATTTCTTCTGCTGTTAACTCTTTTGCCAGCATCTGCTCAGCCATGGTGTTCATGACCTTGCTGAGACCCGGCGCGATTTTACGCTGTTCGGCGGTCAGGTAGCCATTACGCGAGCTGAGTGCCAGACCGTCTTTGGCGCGTACAATCGGTACGCCGACAATCTCGATATCGTAACCCATATCCGCAACCATCTTGCGGATCAGCGCCAGCTGCTGGAAGTCTTTCTCGCCAAAGCAGGCAACGTCCGGCTGTACCAGGTTGAACAGCTTGCTGACGATGGTGGAAACGCCGCGGAAATGGCCCGGGCGGCTCGCGCCTTCGAGCATGGTGGAAATGCCCGGGACGTCAACGTAGGTTGCCTCTTCGGTACCCTGCGGGTAAACATCCGCCGGTGCAGGTGAGAAGACGATATCCGCGTGGCGTTTTTTTAGCTTCTCGCAATCTTCCTGCAGGGTGCGCGGGTAGCGCGCCAGATCGTCTGCGCGGTCAAACTGCATGGGGTTCACGAAGATACTGACCACCACGATATCTGCCCGCGCGCGGGCTTCGTCGACGAGCTTCATATGGCCGTCATGCAGATTGCCCATGGTCGGGACCAGTGCGATACGTTTACCTTCCTGACGCGCGCGGCGAATATGCTGGCGAAGCAGCGGCAGGGTTTCAATGATTAGCACAACGAGACTCCTTAATGGAAACTGTGTTCTTCACCCGGGTAAACACCGGATTCAACGTCGGCAATATACTGCCTGACCGCAGCGCGCATGTCGCCCGCTTCGGCGAGGAAATTTTTGGCAAATTTCGGGATGTGTCCGCCGGTGATACCGAAGGCATCGTGCATCACCAGGATCTGACCGTCGGTCACGTTACCTGCCCCAATACCAATCACCGGAATGGACAGCGCGTCGGTAATGCGTTTCGCCAGCTCAACCGGCACGCACTCCAGCACCAGCAGCTGTGCACCTGCGGCTTCCAGCGCCAGAGCATCATCCAGCAGCGTCTGGGCGGCATCGCCGCGGCCCTGCACCTTGTAGCCGCCGAAGATATTGACGGACTGCGGCGTCAGGCCTAAATGCCCGCACACCGGCACGGCGCGCTCGGTGAGCATCTTCACCGTATCCACAAGCCAGGCGCCGCCTTCAATTTTGACCATATTGGCACCGGCACGCATCACTGCCGCCGCGTTTTCGAATGCCTGTTCCGGCGTGGCATAGGCCATAAACGGCAGATCGGAAAGCAGCAGACAGGCTGGAGCGCCACGGCGCACGGCGCGGGTATGGTAAGCGATGTCCTCAACCGTCACCGGCAGGGTGGAATCATGTCCTTGTACCGTCATCCCTAACGAATCCCCGACCAGCATGACGTTGATCCCCTCTTCGGCAAACAGTTTGGCGAAGCTGTAGTCATACGCGGTGATGGTGGCGAAGCGTTTTTTTTCCTGTTTGCATTTCTGCAGTAAGGAGATGGTGGTTGGTTTCATACTGTTTCCTGATAGCCCAAAAGCGAATCTTTGCGCATTCTAACAGTAACATT
Source organism: Enterobacter cloacae complex sp. Mu1197 (assembly GCF_040059225.1). NCBI lineage: Bacteria > Pseudomonadati > Pseudomonadota > Gammaproteobacteria > Enterobacterales > Enterobacteriaceae > Enterobacter > Enterobacter cloacae complex sp. Mu1197. The sequence goes on from NZ_CP157375.1 coordinate 832,229, forward strand.
CGAGGGAACAATGATTTTAGGCAATCGATTAACCACAAATATTTTATGGTTAACCAATAAAAAAACGGCTTTACCAGCGCGCGGGTTTTTCCGCACCGAGACTGTTGAGAACGGCCTTTAGCGAGAGCCCGTCAGGGAAGGTAAGGGAAGGGGCGACTTCAAACAGCGGCCAAAGCATAAACCCGCGGTTTTTCATGTCGTAATGCGGAACGGTGAGACGTTCAGTGTTAATCGTCTCGTGACCAAACAGCATAATGTCGAGGTCGAGCGTGCGGGGGCCCCAGCGTTCGGCTTTGCGCACGCGGCCCTGCTGAAGCTCAATACGCTGGGTATTGTCCAGCAGCGCTTCGGGACCCAGTTCAGTCTCAAGGACCACGGCGGCGTTGAGGTAGTCTGGCTGATCCTGTGGCCCCAGCGGCGGTGTGCGGTAGAACGAGGAGACCGCCACGATCCGACTCTGTGGGATGTCGCCCAGCGCCTGTACGGCAGCCTTCACCTGCTCCAGCGGAGAGGCTAAATTGCTGCCGATGGCGATATACGCGAGGGTCATGCTGTTCCTTCACGACGCGGCGCGCGTTTGCGCGGGCGACGATGACGGCGACGCGGTTCCGGCTCTTCATCCAGCCCGGTCAGCATATCTTTCTGCTCTGGCGGGGCGGAGACCTGGAATTCAGCCCACCACTGCGCCAGACGCTGCAGCTCCTGGTTGCGTTCAATTTCCGCACGCAGCGACAGGAGATCGAAGGCCGCGCGGAATTTAGGATGCTCCATCAGCTTCCAGGCGCGTTTGCCCTGACGACGGGACATGCGCAGCTGAAGCTGCCAGATGTCGCGCACCAGGGTGGTAATCCGTTTCGGAATGGCGAGCGTGCGGCAGCCTTCGTCCAGCACGTCGTTGGCGGCCAGCGCGAACGCATCGTAATAGGCGAGCCCGCTCTCCTGGGTAATACGCTGTGCCGTTTCCAGCAGCGGATACCAGAACATCGCGGCAAAGAGGAACGCCGGGTTCACGCGCATGTCGTTGCGAATGCGGGTATCGGTATTTTTCAGCACCTGCGCAATCATCCGCTCCATTGGGCTGTCACCGTTTTCGGTAAAGTAGCGGGTAATGGTCGGGAACAGCGGCTGGAACAGGTTGTATTCGCGCAGAAGTTTGTAGGTTTCAAAACCGTGGCCGGCCTGCAGCAGCTTCAGCGCCTCTTCAAACAGGCGAGCAGGCGGCACGTCGTTAATCAGCGTCGCCAGACGCGGGATTGGCTCCGCCGTTTCCGGGCTGATGCGCATATTCAGCTTGGCGGCGAAACGCACGGCGCGCAGCATACGCACGGGATCTTCACGGTAGCGCGTTTCCGGCGTGCCGATCAGGCGGATCAGACCTTCTTTCAGGTCCTGCATGCCACCGACGTAATCGCGCACGGTGAAATCCGCGACGCTGTAATAAAGGCTGTTGATGGTGAAGTCGCGACGCTGGGCATCTTCTTCGATAGAACCGAAGATATTATCGCGCAGCAGCATACCGTTCTGGCCGCGCTGCGATGTCGTGCGATCGGACGCACCCGCTTCGTGGTGGCCGCGGAAGGTCGCCACTTCGATGATTTCCGGCCCAAACATTACGTGAGCCAGACGGAAACGGCGGCCAACGAGACGGCAGTTACGGAATAATTTGCGCACCTGCTCAGGCGTGGCGCTGGTCGTCACGTCAAAATCTTTGGGTTTTTTGCCCAGCAGTAAATCACGCACTCCACCGCCCACGAGATAGGCCTCGTAGCCCGCTTTATTCAGACGATAGAGCACCTTGAGGGCATTTTCACTGATATCTTTGCGGGAAATAGTGTGCTGCTCACGCGGAATAACCGACATGTGTGGCTGTGCAATAGCATCGTTCGCCATGCTCTCTTCGCGGCTTAGCACTTTACGGCAAAAATTAGCGACTCGGGTAAAAATGGTACACCTCGTAGTGTGTTTTGTTATGAAAAAAGCGGCTAATCATAGCTCAGCGCAACGCATTTGAGAATGCTGGATTTTTGGCACTGCCGCGAGCGTCCAGTTAGCAATGGCCATTTTCAGCACTTCGTCAATACGCAGATCCTGCCATTCGTTGGTTACATTCTGGTTGAGAAATCGCAGCGCGTCGATCAAAACAGGACGCGGATCGCCGTCTGGCAGGGCCGGGGCGTGGTTCTGCTTTGACAATTTTAAGCCCTGCGCATTAACCGCCAGTGGCAGATGAATGTAGTCCGGTGCCGTCCAGCCAAACTGATGATACAGCGAGATTTGTCGCACGGTCGGCTCGACCAGATCCGCCCCGCGCACTATTTCCGTCACGCCCTGAAAATGATCGTCCACCACCACGGCCAGGTTGTAGGCGAACAGGCCATCGCGACGGTGAATAATAAAATCCTCACGCGCCAGACGTTCATCGGCATGAATCTCACCGGAGAGTAAATCGTTAAAGTGCGTCACCGGGGAGTGCTGTCTGATGCGCACGGCGGCATTTTCAGGACCGTTGTTCAGCGTGCGGCAGTGGCCGTCATAAACGCCGCCTGCGCTCTGGATGCGCGAGCGGGTGCAGGTGCAGTTATAGGAAAGCCCCTGAGCGCGAAGCCAGGCCAGACGTTCCCGATAGGCCTCGTGACGCTTTGACTGCCAGAGAACCTCGTCATCCCAGTGAAGACCGTAATGTTCCAGCTGACGCAGAATGGTCTCTGCTGCACCGGGAACTTCACGCGGAGGGTCAATATCTTCGATGCGGACGAGCCATTTTCCCTGGCGGGCGCAAGCCTGCAGGTAGCTGCCGAGCGCGGCAATTAATGAGCCGAAGTGTAATTCACCGGAAGGAGATGGCGCGAAGCGCCCAATATAGTGTGATTCAGACATATCAACAGTAACAAGGCGGGAGAGACTCCCGCCTTTGGAGTGTGTAAACAGCGCTGGAATTAACCGGCCATCTGTTTTTCGCGGATTTCGGCCAGCGTTTTGCAGTCGATGCACAGATCGGCGGTTGGACGCGCTTCCAGGCGACGAATGCCAATTTCAACACCGCAGGATTCGCAGTAGCCAAAATCTTCGTCTTCGACTTTTTTCAGCGTTTTCTCGATCTTTTTGATCAGTTTGCGTTCGCGGTCACGGTTACGCAGTTCGAGGCTGAACTCTTCTTCCTGAGCGGCACGGTCTACCGGGTCCGGGAAGTTAGCAGCTTCATCCTGCATATGAGTAACGGTGCGATCGACTTCATCCCTGAGTTGATTACGCCATGCTTCAAGAATACGCTTGAAGTGCGACAGCTGGGCTTCGTTCATATACTCTTCGCCCGGTTTCTCTTGATACGGCTCCACCCCAGCGATGGCGAGAATACTCAGGGACGATGTTTTACGGTTTTGCCCTTCTTGCATGTTGCTTCTCCTTAACACGCACTATCGATCCCCGTGTTGGGGGAAAAATCAGGTCGCTATAAATAGCAGATGCTTTTCCGTATGGCAATTATCTAAACGTAACACTTGACAAGCCTGTGAGGAAAAGCGTATTTGCGCACGCGGCCAGAACACTTAATCGTCAATCGTCTAATCCCTTATAAGACAATGGGAAGAGAGGATCTCAGAGTCATATTATCGGCAGAAAGTTCCGCTTTATAAGCGAAAACCTCTACCCCCTGCTTTTGTGCCTCATTCAACAATTGCGCGTATTTAGGATCAATATGGCGGGCAGGGGAGAAACGTTCAATGGCTGAATGCAACACTGCAAACAGCAATACGGCGCGTTTGCCCGCCGCCGCAACACTCATTAGCTCTCGCAGATGCTTCTGGCCACGTAGCGTTACCGCATCCGGGAAGTAGCCATTTTCCTGTTCCGCTAACGTCACTGATTTCACTTCAATATAGCACTCCGGCCTGTCTTCCGCCTGTAACATGAAGTCAATTCTGCTGCCTTCATCGCCATATTTCACTTCGCTTTTATGCGTGCCATAACCGACCAGTTCGGGAATTACGCCATGGGTCAGCGCTTCCTTAACCAGTTGATTGGCGCGCAGGGTATTAACGCAAATAAATGCCCCGTTCTGGGTTTCGGTCATTTCCCAGGTATGGGCATATTTGCGTTTAGTATTTTCTGATGTGGAATACCAGACCCTGTCACCCGGCGTCGCGCATCCCGTCATGGCACCGGTATTGGGGCAGTGCAGGGTGAGCGGTTCGCCTTCAGGCGTGATCACATCGGCGAGGAAGCGTTTGTAGCGTTGGATAAGCGTAGCGTGCTGCAGGGGAGGACTAAACTTCATCAGACTTCCTTTCGGTGTTGCCCAGCGTCCAGCGCTGTAGCGGCGTATAGCGGGTGCGTCCCTGTGCAAAGACGGATTCATAAAGCGCGAATGTGTTGACCGGAAAAGCCCAGTGAAAACCCGGCGGCGGGATGGCAACGGCCTGACCGGCATCGCGCAGCAGGGTAATGTGCGGATGAAACGGCTGCGGGCTTTGATAACAACCGCTGCGCGCCGCCTGCGCGCGCAGCATGTTCGCCAGCTGCAATAATCCGCGCGGAGGCTGGCGCGTCCCCAGCCAGACCACGCGCGAACGCAGCCACTGACCCGCGTCGTCGAGATGCAGCGTAAATTCCGGCTGGACAATACGCCCGGCCAGTGCGGCTAACGCCCGCTGTTTTTCGGCACTGACATCGCCCAAAAAGGCCAGCGTCAGGTGCAGGTTAGCCGCCGCGACCGGGCGACCGGCTTCCGGCAGGAAGCGTTCGGCGCGCCAGCGAACAATTTGACGCTGTAGTGTTGTGGGCAATTCAATGGCAAAAAACAGCCGTTTCGACTCAGGCATACGGAGGACTCGGTAATGATATGCGCCGATGCTACAATGTACGCCGACTAATGTTAACCCTCTGGAGCTGTTAGTGTCCTCATTGCCGGTCGCCGTCGTTCTTCCTGACCTTCTCGCTGCCTTACGCCATGCCCCGCAGGTTTTGCTGAATGCCCCGACGGGGGCGGGTAAGTCCACCTGGCTGCCGCTGCAAATTCTGAAAGACGGGAACATCAGCGGGAAAATTATCCTGCTGGAGCCGCGCAGGCTGGCCGCGCGCAACGTGGCGCAGCGCCTGGCGGAACTGCTGAATGAAAAACCGGGCGAAACGGTAGGTTACAGGATGCGCGCCGAGACCTGCGTGGGCCCGACCACGCGCCTTGAGGTGGTCACCGAGGGGATTCTCACCCGGATGCTGCAAAACGATCCGGAACTGACCGGCGTCGGGCTGGTGATCCTGGATGAATTCCACGAGCGCAGCCTGCAGGCGGATCTGGCCCTTGCGCTGTTGCTGGACGTTCAGCAGGGACTGCGCGACGATCTCCGTCTGCTGATAATGTCGGCGACGCTGGACAATGTGCGGCTACGGCAGGCGCTACCTGATGCGCCGGTCATCAGCTCTGAAGGGCGGGCGTTTCCTGTTGAACGCCGCTATCAACCGCTTCCCTCCCACCCGCGTTTTGACGAGGCGGTTGCCATTGCCACCGCTGAACTGCTGCGCCAGGAGCCCGGTTCCCTGCTGCTGTTTTTGCCGGGTGTCGGTGAGATCCAGCGCGTGCAGGAGCAGCTTTCCTCTCGCCTAGGCGGTGATGTACTGCTGTGCCCGCTTTACGGCGCGCTGTCGCTGCAGGAGCAGCGTAAAGCTATCCTTCCTGCCCCGGTGGGGCAGCGCAAGGTGGTGCTGGCAACCAACATCGCTGAAACCAGTTTGACCATCGAAGGTATTCGCCTGGTGGTGGATAGCGCGCAGGAGAGGGTGGCAAGCTTTGACCCGCGTACCGGGCTGACTAAACTCCTGACGCAGCGCATCAGCCAGGCGTCAATGGTGCAGCGCGCGGGCCGCGCGGGGCGTCTTGAGCCGGGGATCTGCCTGCATCTGACCAGTGCAGAGCAGGCTGAACGCGCGGCGCAGCAAAGCACGCCGGAAATTTTACAAAGTGATTTGTCGGGCCTGGTGATGGATCTGCTGCAGTGGGGCTGTCCGGATCCTGGACAGCTTACCTGGCTTGATTCTCCCCCTGTCGTTAACCTCACCGCTGCGCGCAGTCTGTTAACTGAGCTTGGCGCGCTGGAGGGCGAACGTCTGACGGTACGCGGCCAGAAAATGGCGGTGCTGGGCAACGAGCCGCGTCTGGCCGCGATGCTGGTGGCCGCGCAAGGGGATGATGAAATTGCCACGGCGGCTAAACTGGCGGCTATCCTTGAGGAGCCGCCACGCGGAGGCAGCAGCGATCTGGGGCAGGCGTTTTCACGCAATCAGGGGAACTGGCAGCAGCGGGCGCAGCAACTGTGCAAACGGCTTAACAGCCGCGGCGGCGTGCCAGACAGCGAGAAGATTTCCCGGCTGTTAGCGCAGGCGTTTCCGGACAGGATTGCGCGTCGGCGCGGGCTGGACGGCCGCTATCAGCTGGCAAACGGCATGGGGGCGATGCTGGACAGCGATGACGCCCTGACGCGTCATGAGTGGCTGATTGCGCCGCTCCTGCTGCAGGGGAGCAACTCCCCCGATGCGCGTATCCTGCAGGCGATTGCCGTCGATATTGACGCCCTGACCCGTAGCTGTCCGCAGTTGCTTAAGCAATCGGACATCGTCGAGTGGGATGACGCACAGGGCACGCTGAAGGCGTTTCGTCGTAGCCAGATTGGGAAACTGACGCTCGGGACGAAGCCGCTGGCGAAGCCGTCGGAAGACGAGCTCCATCAGGCTATGCTGAACGGCATTCGGGAAAAAGGGCTGAGCGTGCTGAACTGGACGCCGGAGGCGGAACAGTACCGCATTCGCCTGCTCTGCGCCGCAAAGTGGCTACCGGAGCATGGCTGGCCAGCGGTAGATGACGAGACGCTGCTGGCTACGCTTGAACGCTGGCTACTGCCGCAGATGAGCGGCGTGCACTCTCTGCGCGCCCTTAAGGCGCTTGATGTTAAGACTGCGTTACAGAATTTACTGGACTGGTCATTGCGTCAACGTCTGGATAGTGAACTGCCAGAGCATTACACTGTGCCGACCGGAAGCCGGATTGCCATCCGTTATCATGAGGATAATCCGCCGGCGCTGGCGGTTCGGATGCAGGAGATGTTTGGTGAAGCAACCACGCCGTCTATCGCTGAAGGGCGCATGCCGTTGGTGCTTGAACTGCTGTCGCCTGCGCATCGCCCCTTGCAGATCACCCGAGATTTAGGGGCGTTCTGGGCGGGGAGCTACCGTGACGTGCAGAAAGAGATGAAGGGGCGGTACCCCAAACACGTCTGGCCGGACGATCCGGCGAATACGGCGCCGACGAAGCGGACGAAGAAGTATTCCTGAACGGGATGTGCGGCCTGATGCCCTCACCCCGGCCCTCTCCCATAGGGAGAGGGAGAACTAATTTTGAGAGATTTCTTCTTTCACAGGCCTGTGAAAGAAAAGAAAATCTGGCCTTTGCGCCTGAAAGTTGCGGAGAAAAAGCATGGCGGGGAATGACCGCGAGCCAATAGGACGTAAGGGAAAACCCACGCGTCCGGCGAAAGAAAAAGTAAGCCGTCGTCGCCTCAGAGATGAGGACTATGACGATGACTATGAAGACGATGATGAGGATGAAGAACCGATGCCGCGTAAAGGGAAAGGCAAAGGGCGCAAGCCTCGGGGCAAACGCGGCTGGTTCTGGCTGCTGCTGAAGCTCTTTATTGTTTTTGTTGTGCTGATGGCAATTTACGGCGTGTATCTGGATCAGAAGATCCGCAGCCGTATCGACGGTAAAGTCTGGCAGTTACCTGCGGCAGTGTATGGCCGTATGGTGAACCTTGAGCCAGATATGTCCATCACGAAAAACGAAATGGTAAAACTGCTGGAAGCCACCCAGTATCGTCAGGTGTCAAAAATGACGCGCCCTGGCGAGTTTACCGTGCAGGCAAACAGCATTGAGATGATCCGTCGTCCGTTTGATTTCCCGGACAGCAAAGAGGGTCAGGTGCGCGCGCGTCTGACCTTTGACGGGGATCGTCTGGATACCATCGAGAACATGGATAACAACCGCCAGTTCGGTTTCTTCCGTCTCGATCCGCGTCTGATCACCATGCTCTCGTCGGCAAACGGCGAGCAGCGCCTGTTCGTGGCGCGTAACGGCTTCCCGGATCTGCTGGTCGATACGCTGCTGGCGACCGAAGACCGTCACTTCTACGAGCACGACGGCATCAGCCTCTACTCGATTGGTCGTGCGGTGCTGGCGAACCTGACGGCCGGTCGTACCGTGCAGGGAGCGAGTACGCTGACCCAGCAGCTGGTGAAGAACCTCTTCCTCTCCAGCGAACGATCTTACTGGCGTAAAGCGAACGAAGCCTACATGGCCGTGCTGATGGACGCGCGCTACAGCAAGGATCGTATCCTTGAGCTGTATATGAACGAGGTGTACCTCGGTCAGAGCGGCGATAACGAAATCCGCGGCTTCCCGCTGGCGAGCCTGTACTACTTTGGTCGTCCGGTGGAAGAGCTGAGCCTGGATCAGCAGGCGCTGCTGGTGGGCATGGTGAAAGGGGCGTCCATTTATAACCCGTGGCGTAACCCGAAACTGGCCCTGGAGCGTCGTAACCTGGTGCTGCGTCTGCTGCAACAACAGCAGGTGATTGACCAGGAGCTGTACGACATGCTGAGCGCACGTCCGCTTGGCGTTCAGCCGCGCGGTGGGGTGATCTCGCCTCAGCCTGCGTTTATGCAGCTGGTGCGTCAGGAGCTGCAAAGCAAGCTTGGCGATAAGGTCAAAGATCTCTCCGGCGTGAAGATCTTCACCACCTTTGACTCCGTGGCGCAGGATGCGGCAGAAAAAGCGGCGGTGGAAGGTATTCCGGCGCTGAAGAAACAGCGTAAGCTCTCCGATCTTGAAACCGCGATGGTGGTGGTTGACCGCAACTCCGGCGAAGTTCGTGCGATGGTGGGCGGTGCCGAGCCGCAGTTTGCAGGCTACAACCGTGCCATGCAGGCGCGTCGCTCGATCGGTTCTCTGGCAAAACCGGCGACCTATCTCACTGCCCTGAGTCAGCCAAACCAGTATCGTCTGAATACCTGGATTGCGGATGCGCCTATCTCCCTGCGCCAGCCTAACGGCCAGGTGTGGTCACCGCAGAACGACGATAAGCAGTTCAGCGGTCAGGTGATGCTGGTGGATGCGTTGACGCGCTCCATGAACGTGCCGACGGTAAACCTGGGCATGTCGCTGGGCCTGCCGGCCATTGTCGATACCTGGCAGAAGCTGGGCGTAGCGAAAGATCAGCTGCACCCGGTGCCGGCGATGATCCTCGGGGCGCTTAACCTGACGCCGATCGAAGTGGCGCAGGCGTTCCAGACCATCGCCAGCGGCGGTAACCGCGCGCCGCTGTCCGCCCTGCGTTCGGTGATTGCCGAGGATGGCTCCGTGCTGTATCAGAGCTTCCCGCAGGCGGAGCGTGCCGTTCCTGCTCAGGCGGCCTACATGACGCTGTGGACGATGCAGCAGGTGGTGCAGCGTGGTACGGGTCGTCAACTGGGTGCGAAGTATCCGGGCCTGCATCTGGCAGGTAAGACCGGGACCACCAACAATAACGTCGATACCTGGTTTGCCGGTATCGATGGCCGTGAAGTGGTCATTACCTGGGTAGGACGCGACAACAACCAGCCGACCAAGCTGTACGGGGCGAGCGGGGCGATGTCGATTTACCAGCGCTATCTGGCGAATCAGTCACCAGTGCCGCTGAATCTTGTCGCGCCGGAAGATATCGTCGATATGGGCGTGGACAGCTCCGGTAACTTCGTCTGCGGCGGCGGAATGCGTACTCTGCCGGTCTGGACAACCAACCCGGATTCCCTGTGCCAGCAGAGCCAGCCTGAACAGCCGACCGGCAACCCGTTCGATCAGTCTTCTCAGCCACAGCAGCCGCAGCAGCAACCGCCGCAGCAGCAGAATGAGAAGAAAGACAGCGATGGCGTAGCCGGCTGGATTAAGGACATGTTTGGCGGTAACTAACTTTTAAAGCCCTCTTCCCCGGAAGGGGGCTTTTTTTACCCGTAAACCTCATTTCGTTAACCCTCACTTTAACTCTGATTAACCCTTCGTTTTCTCTTGTCTATTTCTTAAACCCTTAATTCTCGTAGGGCCGCTTACTGCTTGCTATGCAACCCGCGTTTCGCATATTATTCTGGCGCTCATAATAATAATTCTCGTTTACGTTATCATTCACTTTTCCATCAGAGAAACATCATGGCGCTTTCCAATACTGCTCAGCCAATGAACACGTCGCTGCGTAAACTCGCGGTCGTCGTCGCCACAGCGGTTGCCGGCGTGTCTGCTTTCGCACACGCAGCCGATACACCGAAAAAAGAAGAAACCATCACCGTTACGGCCGCGCCGGCAGCACAGGAAAGTGCCTGGGGGCCCGCTGCGACAATCGCCGCGCGCCAGTCCGCGACCGGGACCAAAACGGACACCCCTATTCAAAAGGTTCCCCAGTCTATTTCTGTGGTAACCGCCGAAGAGATGGCGCTGCACCAGCCGCGCTCGGTGAAAGAAGCCCTGAGCTATACGCCGGGCGTTGCGGTAGGTACCCGAGGTGCGTCCAACACCTATGACTACCTGGTGATTCGTGGCTTTGCCGCAGACGGTCAGAGCCAGAATAACTACCTCGACGGTATGAAGATGCAGGGCAACTTCTATAACGACGCGGTGATTGACCCTTATATGCTGGAGCGCGCCGAAATCATGCGTGGTCCGGTTTCCGTTCTGTACGGAAAAAGCAGCCCTGGCGGCCTGCTGAACATGGTGAGCAAGCGCCCAACCACAGAGCCGCTGAAGGAAGTCCAGTTCAAAATGGGCACCGACAGCCTGTTCCAGACCGGCTTTGACTTCAGCGATGCGATCGACGATGACGGCGTTTATTCTTACCGCCTGACCGGCGTTGCGCGTTCGAATAACGCGCAGCAGGAAGGTAAAGGCGAGCAGCGTTATGCTATCGCACCATCCTTCTCCTGGCGTCCGGATGACAAAACCACCTTTACGTTCCTCTCCTACTTCCAGAACGAGCCTGAAACGGGCTACTACGGTTGGCTGCCAAAAGAGGGAACCGTTGATCCGCTGCCAAACGGCAGTCGTCTGCCGACGGACTTCAACGAAGGCGCGAAGAACAACACCTATTCCCGTAACCAGAAAATGGTGGGATATAGTTTCGACCACGAATTCAACGACACCTTTACCGTGCGTCAGAACCTGCGCTTTGCCGAGAACAAAACCTCGCAAAACAGCGTTTACGGCTATGGCGTCTGCTCCGACCCGGCTAACGTTTACAGCGCGCAGTGCGCGGCCTTAGCACCTGCGGATAAAGGCCATTATCTGGCGCGTAAATACGTTGTCGATAATGAGAAACTGCAGAACTTCACCGTGGATACGCAGCTGCAGAGCAAATTTGCTACCGGTCAGGTGGACCACATCCTGCTGACCGGTGTTGACTTTATGCGCATGCGTAACGATATCAACTCCTGGTTCGGCTACGACGACTCTGTGCCGCTGCTGGATCTCTACAATCCGGTGAACAGCGATTTCGATTTCGGTTCAAAAGATCCGGCGAACTCCGGCGCGTACCAAATCCTTAACCGCCAGAAGCAGACCGGCCTGTACGTTCAGGATCAGGCGCAGTGGGATAAAGTGCTGGTGACGCTGGGCGGCCGTTACGACTGGGCCGATCAGGACTCCTATAACCGCGTATCGAACACCACGGCTAAACGCGATGACACCCAGTTCACCTGGCGTGGCGGCGTGAACTATCTGTTCGATAACGGCGTAACCCCGTACTTTAGCTACAGCGAATCCTTCGAGCCTGCTTCTCAGACAGGGGCGAGTGGCAACATCTTCGCACCGTCGAAAGGCAAGCAGTACGAAGCGGGCGTGAAATACGTGCCGAGCGATCGTCCTATTGTGATTACCGGTGCGGTATATCAGCTGACCAAAACCAATAACCTGATGGCTGACCCTGCGGGTTCATTCTTCTCCGTTGAAGGCGGCGAAATTCGCGCGCGTGGCGTCGAGCTGGAAGCGAAAGCGGCACTGTCTGCGAGCGTTAACGTTGTCGGTTCCTACACCTACACCGATGCGGAATACACCACCGACACCAACTACAAAGGCAACACGCCAGCGCAGGTGCCTAAACACATGGCCTCAGTGTGGGGTGATTACACGATGTTTGATGGTCCACTGTCTGGCCTGACGCTGGGTACCGGCGTTCGTTATACGGGCTCCAGCAAAGGCGACCCGGCGAACACCTTCACCGTGGGCAGCTATACCCTGGTGGATGCGCTGGTCAGATACGATCTGGCGCGCGTCGGGATGGCAGGCTCAAACGTGGCGCTTCACGTGAACAACCTGTTCGATCGTGAATACGTTGCCAGCTGCTTCAACACCTACGGGTGCTTCTGGGGTGCTGAACGCCAGGTTGTGGCTACCGCGACCTTCCGCTTCTAATCTCTGTCCGGGCACGGTTCGCCGTGCCCTTTTTATTTAAGTTGGCTGATATGCAGGATAATCAAACGCAACCCGACACCACCTTTACGCTCAACCATCTCTCCTTTCGCGTACCCGGGCGCACCTTGCTGCATCCGCTCTCTTTGACGTTCCCCGCAGGTAAAGTCACTGGCCTGATTGGTCACAACGGTTCCGGTAAGTCCACGCTGCTTAAGATGCTGGGACGCCACCAGCCGCCGTCAGAAGGCGACATTCTGCTGGATGACCAACCGCTCGAGAGCTGGAGCAGCAAAGCGTTTGCCCGCAAAGTGGCGTATCTGCCGCAGCAGCTGCCGCAGGCGGAGGGGATGACGGTGCGAGAGCTGGTGGCGATTGGGCGTTATCCGTGGCATGGCGCGCTTGGACGCTTCGGCGTGGCCGACAGAGAGAAAGTGGAAGAGGCGATTGCGCTGGTCGGGCTAAAGCCGCTTGCGCACCGTCTGGTGGATAGCCTGTCCGGCGGTGAACGCCAGCGCGCGTGGATTGCGATGCTGGTGGCCCAGGACAGCCGCTGCCTGCTCCTTGATGAACCCACCTCCGCGCTCGATATCGCCCATCAGGTCGATGTCCTGGCGCTGGTGCACCGCTTAAGCCAGCAGCGCGGTCTGACGGTGATTGCGGTGCTGCATGACATCAACATGGCGGCGCGCTATTGCGACTACCTTGTTGCGCTGCGCGGCGGCGAAATGATTGCGCAGGGAACGCCGTCCGAGCTGATGCGCAGCGAAACGCTGGAACATATTTATGGTATTCCGATGGGTATTCTGCCTCACCCGGCCGGGGCTGCACCGGTGAGCTTTGTCTACTGATGCTCGATAACACACGCATTAGCCGCCGTCGCCTGCTGACGGCGATGGCCCTCTCACCGCTGCTGTTAAAAATGAATGCGGCGCGTGCCGCCGCCGTCGATCCGCACCGCATAGTGGCGCTGGAGTGGCTGCCGGTCGAGCTGATGATGGCGCTCGGCGTCACGCCCTACGGCGTGGCGGACATTCCTAACTATAACCTCTGGGTGAACGAGCCGAAGCTGCCGGACTCGGTGATCGACATCGGCCTGCGGACGGAGCCAAACCTCGAGCTGCTCACCCAGATGAAACCGTCGTTCCTGTTCTGGTCAGCGGGCTACGGTCCGTCAGAGGAGACCATGGCGCGCATCGCGCCCGGACGTGGATTCGCCTTCAGTGACGGTAAAAAACCGCTGGCCATGGCGAAAAATTCGATTAACGAGATGGCGCGTTTCCTCAACCGCGAGGTCGAGGCCAAAAAACATCTCGACGAATTTGATGCCCTGATCGACTCCCTGAAGCCCCGCTTTGCTCACCGGGGCGATCGTCCGCTGCTGATGGTGACACTGCTGGATGCCCGCCATATGCTGGTTTTCGGTAAAAACTGCCTGTTCCAGGAAGTCCTCGACAGTTTTGGTATTCGTAATGCCTGGGAAGGGGAGATGACGTTCTGGGGCAGTACCGCTGTGGGGATCGATCGTCTCGCGGCGTTTCGCGACGTGGATGTGCTGTGCTTCGATCACGGCAACGAGCGCGCCATGCAAACCCTGATGGCGACGCCGCTCTGGCAGGCGATGCCGTTTGTCCGTGAGCAACGCTTCCAGCGCGCTCCGGCGGTCTGGTTCTACGGCGCGACGCTCTCGGCCATGCATTTTGCCCGCGTGCTGGATAACGCGCTGGGAGGTAAAGCATGAGTTCACGGATTGCCCGCTTCCCGGCGCTTCTGCTGGTATTGATTTTCCTTGCCGCGCTGGCGTTAACCGGGTTTAACCTCTCGGCCGCATTACCGCGCGCGCAGTGGGGTGCCGCGCTGGCCTCGCCGGATATCGACAATATTCAGCAGATGCTGTTCCACTACAGCCTGCTGCCGCGTCTGGCAGTCTCCCTGCTGGTTGGTGCCGGTTTAGGGCTGGTGGGCGTGCTGTTCCAGCAGGTTTTACGTAACCCGCTGGCGGAACCCACCACACTCGGCGTCGCGACCGGCGCCCAGCTAGGGATCACCATCACCACGCTGTGGACGCTGCCGGGGGCGTTAGCCTCGCAGTTTGCGGCGCTTGCCGGAGCGTGTGCGGTGGGCGCGCTGGTCTTCGGCGTGGCCTGGGGGAAACGCCTTTCCCCGGTGACGCTGATTCTGGCCGGGCTGGTGGTCAGCCTGTACTGCGGGGCGATCAACCAGCTGCTGGTTCTGTTCCACCACGATCAGCTGCAAAGCATGTTCATGTGGAGTACCGGGACGCTGACCCAGACCGACTGGAGCGTGGTGCAGCGCCTGTGGCCGCAGCTGGCTGGCGGTGTTGTGCTGACGCTGCTTCTCCTGCGTCCTCTGACGCTCATGGGACTGGATGATGGCGTGGCGCGCAACCTGGGGCTGGCGCTGTCGCTGGCTCGCCTGGCGGCGCTGACGCTGGCGATTGTATTGAGCGCCCTGCTGGTGAACGCGGTCGGCATCATCGGGTTTATCGGCCTGTTTGCCCCGCTGCTGGCGAAGATGCTCGGAGCGCGTCGCTTGCTGGCGCGTCTGATGCTGGCGCCGCTGATTGGGGCGCTGATCCTCTGGCTTTCCGATCAGCTTATTCTCTGGCTGGCGCAGGTCTGGCGTGAAGTCTCCACCGGCTCGGTCACCGCGCTGATCGGGGCGCCGCTGCTCCTGTGGCTGCTTCCGCGCCTGCGCAGCATGAGCGCACCGGCGATGGATGCGGGCGAAAAAGTCCATACTGAGCGTCAGTCGGTACTGTGGTTTAGCCTTGTCGGGCTGGCGGTGCTGATTATCGCCTCGTTCGCGGCGCTCTCATTCGGACGCGATGCCGCGGGCTGGCACTGGGCAACGGGGGATTTACTCAACGCCCTGCTGCAGTGGCGCTGGCCGCGTATCCTCGCTGCGCTGATCGCAGGCGTGATGCTGGCGGTGGCAGGGTGCATTATTCAGCGTCTGACCGGCAACCCGATGGCGAGCCCGGAAGTGCTCGGGATCAGCTCTGGCGCCGCCTTCGGCGTGGTGCTGATGCTGTTCTTCGTGCCGGGCAATGCGTTTGGCTGGCTGATGCCTGCCGGTAGTCTCGGGGCGGCGGTTACGCTGATGATTATCCTGATTGCCGCTGGTCGAGGCGGGTTTTCACCGCACCGTATGCTGCTGGCGGGGATGGCGCTCAGCACCGCATTCACGATGCTGCTGATGATGCTGCAGGCAAGCGGCGATCCGCGTATGGCGAAGATCCTGACCTGGATATCCGGTTCAACGTACGGCGCGACCGGCAGCCAGGCGATTGGGTCCGGGATCGTGATGATCGTACTGCTGGCGATGGTGCCGCTGTGCCGTCGCTGGATGACCATTCTGCCGCTCGGCGGGGAAACCGCGCGCGCGGTGGGAATGGCGCTGACGCCAGCGCGTATAGCGTTGCTGCTGCTCGCTGCGTGCCTGACGGCGACGGCGACCATGACGATTGGCCCGCTGAGTTTTGTGGGGCTAATGGCGCCGCACATTGCCAGAATGATGGGGTTCCGCCGGACGATGCCGCATATCGTGATGTCGGCCCTGACGGGCGGGGTGATGCTGGTGTTTGCGGACTGGTGCGGAAGAATGGTGCTGTTCCCGTATCAGATCCCGGCGGGTCTGCTGTCGACCTTTATCGGTGCGCCGTATTTTATTTATCTGTTGAGAAAGCAGAGTCGGTAGTCAGGTGCGGCCTGATGCCCTCTCCTACGGGGAGAGGGAGAACACCGTAGGCCGGGTAAGCGTTAGCGCCACCCGGCAATGCCCTTACAGTTTCGCAAACACCTTACGCGCCGCGTCAATGGTGTTATTGATATCTTCTTCACTGTGCGCCACGGACATAAAGCCCGCTTCGAACGCTGACGGTGCCAGGTACACGCCTTCTTCCAGCATCAGGTGGAAGAAGCGCTTGAAGCGTTCAACGTCGCACTTCACCACGTCCTGATAGCAGGTCACGGTTTCCGCCTCGGTGAAGAAGATCCCGAACATGCCGCCCACGTGGTTAACCACCAGCGGAATACCGGCTTCCTCTGCCGCTTCCAGCAGGCCGTTTGCCAGTTGCGTGGTCCGGTCGGTCAGGGTTTCATGGATGCCTGGCTGAGCCACTTCGGTCAGGCAAGCAAAGCCCGCCGCCATCGCGATAGGGTTACCGGAGAGCGTGCCCGCCTGGTAAACCGGGCCGGTGGGTGCCAGCGCTTCCATGACGTCCTTACGCCCACCGAATGCGCCGACCGGCATGCCGCCGCCGATGATTTTACCCAGGCAGGTCAGGTCCGGCTCGACGCCGTAGTAAGACTGGGCGCCCGCCAGCGCTACGCGGAAGCCGGTCATCACTTCATCGATGATCAGCAGCGCACCGAACTCATCGCACAGGGCACGCAGGCCCGGCAGGAAATCAGGCTGCGGTGGAATGCAGTTCATGTTGCCCGCAACCGGCTCAACGATGATGCAGGCGATCTCCTGCGGATACTGCTCGAACGCCGCGCGAACGGTGTTCAGATCGTTGTAGGTACAGGTCAGGGTATGCTTCGCGAAATCCGCAGGCACGCCAGGCGAGTTTGGCTGGCCGAGCGTCAGCGCGCCGGAACCCGCTTTCACCAGCAGGCAGTCCGCATGACCGTGGTAGCAACCCTCAAACTTGATAATCTTGTCGCGACCGGTAAAGCCGCGCGCCAGGCGGATGGCGCTCATGGTCGCTTCGGTACCGGAGTTCACCATGCGCACCATGTCCATGGTCGGGACCAGCTCGGTGACCAGCTCCGCCATTTTCACTTCCATTTCGGTTGGCGCACCGAAGCTCAGGCCGCGCTGAGCGGCTTCAATCACCGCGTTACGAATGGCCGGGTGGTTGTGTCCCAGCACCATCGGGCCCCAGGAGCCGACATAATCGATATAGGCTTTGCCATCGACATCATACAGATACGCGCCGTCAGCACGTTCGATAAACAGCGGCGTGCCGCCCACGCCGGTAAAGGCGCGCACAGGTGAGTTCACGCCACCCGGAATAAGCTCGCGGGCTGCACTGTAGAGGTTTTCAGACTTGCTCATGGCGTCGTTCCTGGTTCGTATAAAATGATTAAGCCCACTATTCTAAGTGATTCGGGGAAGGTTATGAAATTTTTAGCCGGGTAATGCTTTAAGATTTGTTAAGTAATTTTCAGGAGACGGTGGGACTGTCTCTGGTAAAATCCTCGCGGCTTTTTGTATGACGAATAAGTACAGGACATGAAATCAGATTCTCCGTCTTTTGAAGAACAACAGTTTACGCGTGCCCAGCATCGAATCAGTATTCGACGGCTGCTCAATCGCGATAAAACGCCGCTGGCGATCCTGCTGGCCGCTGCCGTGGTGGGAACACTCGCCGGTCTGGTGGGCGTGGCATTTGAAAAAGCGGTTAATGCCGTGCTCAACTGGCGAGTGGGAACCGTGGCCGGTTTCGCCGACAGCCGATGGCTGGTCTGGGTTGCGGCGTTCGGGCTGTCGGCGCTGTTTGCCATGGTGGGGTATTTCCTGGTGCGTAAATTTGCGCCGGAGGCGGGCGGGTCCGGCATCCCGGAAATTGAAGGGGCCCTGGAGGAGCTGCGTCCAGTGCGCTGGTGGCGTGTCATCCCGGTGAAATTTATCGGTGGCATGGGTACGCTGGGCGCGGGGATGGTTCTTGGCCGGGAAGGGCCTACGGTTCAGTTGGGCGGGAACGTCGGCCGCATGGTGGGCGATCTGTTTCGGATGCGCAGCGCCGAAGCGCGCCATACGCTGCTGGCAACCGGTGCGGCGGCGGGGCTGTCGGCGGCCTTTAACGCGCCGCTGGCGGGCATTTTGTTTATCATCGAAGAGATGCGCGCGCAGTTTCGCTACAACCTGATCTCCATTAAAGCGGTGTTTACCGGCGTCATTATGTCGAGCATCGTGTTTCGCCTCTTTAATGGCGAAGGGGCGGTCATTGAGGTGGGTAAACTGACCAACGCGCCGGTGAACACCCTGTGGCTTTACCTGATCCTCGGCATGATTTTTGGCGTGGTGGGGCCGCTGTTTAACACCTTTATCCTACGCGCTCAGGATATGTTCCAGCGTATTCACGGTGGGAATACGACCAAATGGGTGCTGATGGGCGGCCTGCTGGGCGGAATCTGCGGCGTGCTCGGGTTTATCGAGCCGAATGCCGCAGGCGGCGGGTTCGGGCTGATCCCCATTGCGGCGGCGGGGAACTTTAGCGTGGGTCTGCTGCTGTTTATGTTTATCTCCCGCGTCATCACGACGGTGCTCTGTTTTTCCTCCGGCGCGCCCGGTGGGATATTTGCCCCGATGCTGGCGCTGGGAACCTTGCTGGGCACCGCGTTTGGTATGGCGGCGGAAGCGGGCTTTCCCGCCTATCACCTTGACGCCGGGACCTTTGCGGTGGCCGGAATGGGCGCGCTGCTTGCCGCCTCCCTGCGCGCGCCATTGACCGGGATCGTGCTGGTGCTGGAGATGACGGATAATTACCAGCTCATTTTGCCAATGATCATTACCTGTCTCGGCGCGACACTATTAGCCCAGTTCCTGGGTGGAAAACCGCTATACTCCACCATTCTTGCACGTACTCTGGCAAAACAAGAGGCGGAGCGGGCCGCAACGCAGAATACTTGAATGAATTACCAGGGTATTAGATAATGACACAAAGAATTGGGTGAATTTTACCCAATAGCAGTAGCAGTATTCATGGGAGCATAAGATGAGTGATGATGTAGCGTTGCCGCTGGAGTTTACCGAAGCAGCAGCCAACAAAGTGAAAACCCTGATTGCCGACGAAGACAATCCGGATCTGAAACTGCGTGTCTATATTACCGGCGGCGGCTGCAGCGGCTTCCAGTACGGTTTTACCTTTGACGATCAGGTTAACGATGGCGATATGACCATCGAGAAACAGGGCGTTGCGCTGGTGGTTGACCCGATGAGCCTGCAATATCTGGTGGGCGGTTCGGTGGATTACACCGAGGGTCTGGAAGGTTCGCGCTTTGTGGTCACCAACCCGAACGCAACAAGCACCTGCGGGTGTGGTTCTTCGTTCAGCATTTAAGCCTGAATGCGGATTGTAGGCCCGGTAAGCGAAGCGCCACCGGGCTTATAAACGACGCCTATCTTGAATTTTCATCCAGCGCAAACGTCGGCAACTTCAGGTGCCAGCGTATCGCCGCTAAACGTATCACCAGCGTCACGACCATCCCCAGCATCGCGGCGTTTTCCAGCGGAAGGGCAAACGTGTAGTACGCGGTCGCATGGACAATGCCGCCCGCGATACAAGCCGTCGCGTAAATTTCAGTACGCAGGATCATCGGCACCTCACGCGCCAGAATGTCGCGAATGATCCCGCCGCCTACGCCGGTTAATACGCCCATGCAGATCGCCACCATCGGACCGGTGCCCGCATTAAACGCCTTATTGACGCCAATACCGACAAACACGGCCAGACCGACGGCATCCAGTACCGGCAATATCCATTTTGGTAATCGGCGGGGCTGGCGAACCAGCACTATGGTTAACAGGCAGGTGACCATCGCGACCACCAGATCGGTCGGATCTTTCACCCAAAACACCGGGCCATTGGCCAGCGCCATATCGCGGATTGTCCCGCCGCCCACGGCGGTTACTACGCCCAGCACCAGCACGCCAAACGGATCCATGCGTAGTTTTCCGGCGAGCAGGACGCCGGAGATAGCAAAAACGGCTGTGCCAAGAATATCCAGCCAATAAACGAGCATCGTTAAATCCTCGAAAAGGGTCTTATGTTAGTGACTCTCTGCCAGCGCGGCACAGAGCTGTTTTGCGGCGAGGATAATACGCGGGCTGGCGCGTTCAAACCAGTCGCTGTTGAGGGGTATTACCGGTATTTTTAGCTGCTTTTGCCAGAATTGCTCAATTTTGGGAATTTCACTCGCATTTCCGACCACGACGATGGCCTGTGGCTGGCGCGCCAGAACCTGCTCACGGCTTACCTGAGGCCACGGCACCCGGCTGGCTGCAAAGATGTTTTCACCGCCACAAACTTCCAGTACCTGGTTTTGAATCGACCCTTTTCCGGTGGTGAACAGCGGCTGGCTGCCAAACTGCAGGAAGATGCGCTTTTTAACAGGGGTATCGTATCGGGATTTCAGCGCGGCATAGTCGCTCAGCATCTGTTTCGCCGCAGCCTCGGCTTTTTGGGGCGTAGGGCTATAGGGTGCCAGGGCGCGTAGCGCCTGTGCGACCTGTTCAATGCTGACGGCATCAATCCACATGACCTTTATGCCAAGGGAAGTGAGCTGGTTGACCTGGCGCTCGGCGTTGCCGCCACGCCAGGCCAGCACGAGATCCGGTTTCAGCGCCACGATGCGCTCAAGGTTCATCCCTTGCCAGGTAGCCACTTGCTCAATCCCCGCGGCCTGCGGCGGATAATCGGAAAAGCTGCTCACGCCGACGGGCGTAATGCCGGCGGCAAACGCCAGCTCCGTATTGGCGGGAGAGAGCGTAATCACGCGCGGTACAGCATAGAGCCACAGCGGGGCGAGCAGAAGCAGGGCGGCAAGCGCCCTGAGGGGATGTTTAGCCACGTGCCAGATTCTGCACCAGGCGTTCCACCATCACGGTGGACTGTTTTGCCGCAACGGTCAGGAACTCGTCGAAGCTGATGTGGGACTGCTGGTCTGCCACGTCAGAGATGGCGCGAACCACCACGAACGGTACGTTGAAGTTATGGCAAACGTGCGCAATCGCAGTCGCTTCCATCTCAACGGCCACCGCCTGAGGGAAGTTATGACGGATTTTCGCCAGACCCACGGAACCATTGATGAACGCATCACCGCTAACAATCAGACCGCGTACCGCGTTGAGGTTGAGCTCCGCAATGCAGGTCTCTGCCGCCGCAATCAGTTTGTCGTCCGCTTTAAACCCTGCCGGGCAGCCCGGAAGCTGGCCGTACTCATAACCGAACGCGGTGACGTCAGCATCGTGGTAACGCGCTTCGTCGGAAACAACGATGTCCCCCACCTTCAGCGTCGGCGCCAGGCCGCCCGCAGAGCCGGTATTCACGATCACGTCCGGCTTGCAGCGCTCAAGCAGCAGGGTGGCACCCAGCGCCGCAGCGACTTTACCGATGCCTGATTTCAGCAGAGCCACGTCAACACCGTTTAGCTGACCGGTATAGATCTCACAACCCCCCAGAGAGAGGGTCTGACGGTTCTCAATTTTGTCACGCAGGAGCGTAACTTCTTCTTCCATTGCACCAATAATGCCGATTTTCATAGATTTACTCGCGATGTGCCTTGTTAAGATGCATAGTCTATCATGCGGTTAAGGGGAAACGCATTCTCACGCGGGGGAGCACATGTCACCAATCGATTTTCGCACCAAAATTAACTGGCACCGACGTTTCCGTTCGCCGCAGGGCGACAAGAGCGAACATGAGATCCTGCGTATCTTCGAAAGCGATCGCGGGCGGATCATTAACTCGCCCGCCATCCGCCGTCTGCAGCAAAAAACCCAGGTCTTTCCGCTGGAGCGTAACGCCGCAGTGCGCACGCGCTTAACCCACTCTATGGAGGTGCAGCAGGTCGGGCGCTATATAGCCAAAGAGATTTTGAGCCGTCTCAAAGAGCAGCGCTTGCTGGAAACCTATGGTCTGGACGAGCTGACGGGGCCTTTTGAGAGCATCGTTGAGATGGCCTGCCTGATGCATGACATCGGCAACCCGCCTTTCGGTCATTTTGGTGAGGCGGCAATCAATGACTGGTTTAAACAACGGCTCTACCCTTCGGATGCGGTAAGCCAGCCGCTGAGCGACGACCGCTGCATCGTACGCGATTTACGCCTGCGTGAAGGCGAAGAGGGGCTGAACGATTTGCGCCGCAAGGTGCGCCAGGATCTCTGTCATTTTGAGGGCAATGCGCAGGGGATCCGGCTGGTCCACTCCCTGATGCGTATGAACCTGACCTGGGCACAGGTCGGCTGCATTCTGAAATATACGCGCCCCGCGTGGTGGATGGGGGAGACGCCCGCGTCCCACAGTTATTTAATGAAAAAACCGGGCTATTATCTTTCCGAAGAGGCCTATATTGAACGGCTACGTAAAGAACTTTCATTGACGCCAAACGGCCGCTTTCCATTGACCTGGATTATGGAAGCCGCCGATGATATTTCCTATTGCGTGGCCGATCTGGAAGACGCGGTTGAGAAAAGAATCTTCAGCGTCGAGGAGCTTTATCAGCATCTTTATACGGCCTGGGGCACCCATGAAAAAGGCTCGCTGTTTGCGCAGGTTGTCGAAAATGCCTGGGATAAATCGCGCTCAAATACATTAAGCCGCAGTACGGAAGATCAGTTCTTTATGTATTTGCGGGTCAATACATTAAATAAGCTGGTGCCGTACGCGGCGTCGCGCTTTATTGATAATTTGCCGTTGATTTTCAACGGGGAATTCAACCACGCGTTGCTGGAAGATGACAGCAGCTTCAGCCAGCTCCTCGAGCTTTATAAACATGTGGCGATGCGGCATGTCTTCAGCCATCCGGATGTCGAACAGTTAGAGCTGCAGGGCTACCGGGTGATCAGCGGGTTACTGGAAATTTATGCCCCGCTGCTCCAGCTGTCCGTTGACGAATTCAGCGAGCTGGTGGAACACGAGCGCGTGCGCCGCATCCCCATCGAATCCCGACTTTATCAGAAACTCTCTACCCGACACCGTCTGGCGTATGTCGAAGCGATTGGCAAGCTGGATCGCCATTCCCCCCAGTGGCCGGTGATGGAATATTATTATCGCTGCCGTCTTATCCAGGACTATATCAGCGGCATGACGGATTTGTATGCCTGGGATGAATATCGCAAGCTGATGGCGGTGGAATAACGCCTGAGTTTTGTAAAGACGGCCAATAAATTTTTACCTTTTCCATAAACTTATCGCCGGAACTAAGCGGTATAAAACGAATCTGAGTTACACAGCAATTTTGCGTTACCTGTAAATCGAGATTGAGAAACATGAAAAAAACCACATTAGCAATGAGTGCACTGGCTCTGAGTTTAGGTTTAGCGCTGTCTCCTCTGACTGCTACTGCAGCCGAGACCGCGTCGTCGGCAGCAACCGCGCAGCAGATGCCAAGCCTGGCACCGATGCTCGAAAAAGTGATGCCATCGGTGGTGAGTATTAACGTTGAGGGTAGCACGACCGTCAATACGCCGCGCATGCCGCGTAACTTCCAGCAGTTCTTCGGCGACAACTCGCCGTTCTGCCAGGACGGTTCGCCATTCCAGAGCTCTCCGTTCTGTCAGGGTGGTGGCGCAGGGGATGACAGCCAGGGCGGCGGCCAGCAGCAGAAATTCATGGCGCTTGGCTCGGGGGTAATCATTGATGCAGCGAAAGGCTACGTCGTTACCAACAACCACGTTGTCGATAACGCGAACAGCATTAAGGTTCAGCTGAGCGATGGCCGTAAGTTCGACGCCAAAGTGGTCGGCAAAGACCCGCGTTCTGACATTGCGCTGATCCAGATTCAGGATCCGAAAAACCTGACGGCGATTAAAATTGCCGACTCCGACGCGCTGCGCGTGGGCGACTATACCGTGGCGATCGGTAACCCGTTCGGTCTGGGTGAAACCGTGACCTCGGGTATCGTCTCTGCGCTGGGCCGTAGCGGCCTCAATGCCGAGAACTATGAGAACTTCATCCAGACGGATGCGGCGATCAACCGCGGTAACTCCGGCGGTGCGCTGGTCAACCTGAACGGCGAACTGATCGGTATCAACACCGCGATCCTTGCCCCGGACGGCGGCAATATCGGGATCGGTTTTGCTATCCCAAGTAACATGGTGAAAAACCTGACCGCGCAGATGGTGCAGTATGGCCAGGTGAAACGCGGTGAGCTGGGTATCCTGGGTACGGAACTGAACTCCGAACTGGCGAAGGCGATGAAGGTTGACGCCCAGCGCGGGGCATTCGTCAGCCAGGTGATGCCGAACTCCTCTGCCGCTAAAGCGGGCATTAAAGCGGGGGATGTGATCACCTCCCTGAACGGTAAACCGATCAGCAGCTTTGCCGCCCTGCGTGCGGAAGTCGGCTCTATGCCTATCGGCAGCAAAGTGACCCTTGGTCTGCTGCGCGACGGTAAAGCGGTTAACGTGAGCCTGGAGCTGCAGCAGAGCAGCCAGAATCAGGTGGACTCCAGCACCATCTTCAGCGGGATTGAAGGTGCCGAGATGAGCAACAAAGGCGCAGACAAAGGCGTGGTGGTGAACAACGTGAAAGCGAATTCACCGGCAGCCCGTATCGGCCTCAAGAAAGGCGATGTGATCATGGGCGCTAACCAGCAGCCGGTGAAAAATATCGCTGAACTGCGTAAAATTCTCGACAGCAAGCCTTCCGTGCTGGCGCTGAATATCCAGCGTGGTGATACCTCTATTTACCTGCTGATGCAGTAATCCTCTGAAGCCCCTGTTCGCAGGGGCTTTCTCGTTTCTGTGACCCTTCCCACAAGTCCATACTTCTTCCTCTCTCTTTGTGCATTCGCACAATGCAGCCGTCGCTGAACATCCCTATGCTTGAGCTCTGCTCACAGGAGGGTTCTATGGCTGGCTGGCATCTTGATACCAAAATGGCGCAGGATATCGTGGCGCGCACCATGCGCATCATTGATACCAATATCAACGTAATGGATGCCCGCGGGCGCATTATTGGCAGCGGCGATCGCGAGCGTATTGGTGAATTGCACGAAGGCGCGCTGCTGGTGCTCTCCCAGGGGCGCGTGGTCGATATCGACGATGCGGTAGCGAAACACCTGCACGGTGTCCGTCAGGGCATCAATTTACCGCTGCGCCTTGAAGGCGAGATTGTGGGGGTCATCGGTCTCACCGGCGAGCCCGAGTCACTGCGAAAATACGGTGAGCTGGTCTGCATGACGGCGGAGATGATGCTCGAGCAGTCGCGCCTGATGCACCTGCTCGCTCAGGACAGCCGCCTGCGTGAGGAGCTGGTGATGAACCTTATTCAGGCGGAAGAGCATACGCCTGCGCTCAGTGAATGGGCGCAGCGTCTGGGGATCGATCTGAACCAGCCGCGCGTGGTGGCGGTCATTGAGGTCGACAGCGGCCAGCTGGGCGTAGACAGCGCGATGGCCGAGCTGCAGCAGCTGCAAAATGCACTGGCGACGCCGGAGCGCGATAACCTGGTGGCGATCGTCTCTCTGACGGAGATGGTGGTGCTCAAACCGGCGCTCAATGCGTTTGGCCGCTGGGATGCGGACGATCATCGCCGTCGCGTGGAGCAGCTGATCTCCCGGATGAAGGAGAATGGTCAGCTGCGTTTTCGCGTTGCGCTGGGCAACTATTTTACCGGTCCGGGCAGTATCGCCCGCTCCTGGCGAACCGCGCGCACCACCATGATGGTGGGCAAGCAGCGAATGCCGGAAAGCCGCAGTTATTTCTATCAGGACCTGATGCTGCCGGTGCTGCTCGACAGCCTGCGCGGTGGCTGGCAGGCCAATGAGCTGGCGCGGCCACTGGCGCGCCTGAAAGCCATGGACAATAACGGCCTGCTGCGCCGAACGCTGCAGGCGTGGTTCCGTCATAACGTGCAGCCGCTGGCGACGTCAAAAGCGCTGTTTATCCACCGCAATACCCTGGAGTATCGGTTAAACCGAATTTCAGAGCTGACGGGGCTGGATCTGGGCAATTTCGACGACAGGCTGCTGCTGTATGTGGCGCTGCAGTTGGATGAACAGCGATAAGGGTTTCACCCTCTCCCTGTGGGAGAGGGCCGGGGTGAGGGCATCAGGCCGCACTCAACTTATTTGTTGCGGGTTAACTTCTCAAGATCCGCTTCAATCTCGCTGATCTTATTGGTCACAACGCTTTCAAGGTGACGCAGATCGTCAAGGATCTTACGCTTGAGATCGACTTCGGTGCGGTCGCGCTGGCAGATCTGATCGAGTTCATCGATCACATAGCGCAGGTTAGGGCTGATTTCCTGTACTTCTTTGTATCCCTGTCCTACACCGTCAGCAACAACGGTCTTACGCTGGCGTGGATATTTAAACTTCACGCTTTTGGCGAAAAACTCTCCTTTGTCCTTGTGAAAATAGATTTTCAGAATATCGTTATTGGCTTCCTGACGGAGGCTGTAACGATCAATTTCATCAGGATTGGTAATGCCCAGACTTTTCAGATTATCGTACATAGCGGTACCCTTGATCTCAACATAACCTTTGAATAATTAACGAAAAAATCTATTTTCGCCACTCTCAGATACAAAAAAAGCGGGGTTGCCCCCGCTTTTTGTTATACCCGATTAATCGATGGTGCGCAGCAACTCGTTGATGCCCACTTTACCGCGCGTTTTCGCATCCACTTTCTTCACGATAACCGCACAGTACAGGCTGTATTTACCATCTTTTGACGGCAGGTTGCCGGAAACCACCACGGAGCCCGCCGGAACGCGACCGTAGTGAACTTCGCCGGTTTCACGGTCGTAAATACGGGTGCTCTGACCGATGTAAACGCCCATGGAGATCACGGAGCCTTCTTCAACGATCACGCCTTCAACCACTTCAGAGCGCGCGCCGATGAAGCAGTTGTCTTCGATGATGGTCGGGTTAGCCTGCAGTGGCTCCAGAACACCACCGATGCCCACGCCGCCGGACAGGTGAACGTTTTTACCGATCTGCGCGCATGAGCCAACAGTCGCCCAGGTGTCAACCATGGTGCCTTCGTCAACGTAGGCACCGATGTTCACGTAGGATGGCATCAGCACGGTATTACGTGCGATGAAGGCGCCCTGGCGCACTGCCGCAGGCGGTACCACGCGGAAACCTTCTTTCTGGAAACGCGCTTCGTCGTAGTCAGCGAACTTCATTGGCACTTTATCGAAGTAGCGGCTTTCTGCTCCGTCGATAACCTGGTTATCGTTGATGCGGAAAGAGAGCAGCACGGCTTTCTTCAGCCATTGATGAGTGACCCACTGACCGTCGATTTTTTCTGCCACGCGCAGCGCGCCGGAATCCAGCAGGGAAATCACCTGGTTTACCGCTTCACGGGTCACGGTATCCACATTTGCCGGGGTAATCTCGGCGCGACGCTCAAAAGCGGACTCAATAACGTTCTGTAACTGCTGCATTGTTTACTCTTTCCATTTCACTAAAAAACATATCACCCTTTATCGTTTGGATTGAGGGCTGCTGTCAACCGTTGTTGCACTTCAAGCTGCAGGTCATTATTAAGGGCACGCCGGTCGGCGGTGGCGATTATAAATAAATCTTCTACTCGCTCGCCAATGGTTGTAATTCGGGCTCCATGAAGCGAAATTCCCAGATCGGCAAAAACCTGGCCGACGCGGGCGAGCAGCCCCGGCTGGTCGAGCGCGATCAGCTCAAGGAACGATTTACGATCGGTGTGGGTGGGCAGGAAATTGACCTCGGTATCCACGGTGAAGTGGCGCAATTTCGCCGGCTGGCGACGCGGCTGCGGGGGTTGCCAGCTGCGCTGGGTGATCGCCTGCTCCAGACCAAAACGTATCCCTTCATGCCTGTCTGACGACAGCGGGCTGCCGTCCGGCTCCAGCACAATAAAGGTGTCCATTGCCATGCCGTCGCGGGTGGTGAAAATCTGCGCGTCGTGCACGCTCAAATTACGCCTGTCCAGCTCGGCGCAGACCGCAGCAAACAGATAAGGGCGGTCCGGGCTCCAGATGAAAATCTCCGTCCCGCCGCGGGTGGCCTGCGGGCTCAGCAGGATCATCGGCTGGGACAGATCGTGCTTGAGCAGATGCCGCGCGTGCCACGCAAGCTGGTTTGGGCTGTGGCGGACAAAATAGTTGGCGCGGCAGCGGGCCCAAATCTGATGTAGCGCCTCTTCATCAATGTTATCCATCCGCAGCAGCGCCAGCGCCTGCAGCTGGTGGTGACGCACGCGCTCGCGCATATCCGGCGTGTTCTGCATCCCGCGACGCAGCTGTTTTTCGGTGGCGAAGTACAGCTCGCGCAGCAGGCTCTGCTTCCAGCTGTTCCATAACGTTTCGTTGGTGGCGCAGATATCGGCCACCGTCAGGCAGACCAGATAGCGCAGGCGGTTTTCCGTCTGGACCTCTTCGGCGAACTGTTTTATGACTTCCGGGTCCTGAATGTCACGGCGCTGGGCGGTGACCGACATCAGCAGGTGATGGCGCACCAGCCAGGCCACCAGCTGCGTTTCACGTGAGTTCAGGCCGTGCAGCTCGGCAAATTTCAGCACGTCTTGCGCGCCGAGCACCGAGTGGTCGCCGCCGCGACCTTTGGCGATGTCGTGGAACAGGGCGGCAATCAGGATCAGCTCCGGATGGGTCAGGCGCGGCCACAGCTCGACGCACAGCGGGTGGCGGGAGCGCGTCTCTTCTTTCGCAAAGCTTTCCAGCTTGAGCATCACGCGGATCGTGTGTTCATCCACCGTGTAGGCGTGGAACAGATCGAACTGCATCTGCCCGACGATGTGCGACCACTGCGGCATATAGGCCCACAGCACGCTGTGACGGTGCATCGGCAGCAGGCCGCGACTGACGGCACCCGGGTGGCGGAGCATGCTCAGGAACAGCGAACGGGCTTCCGGGATATAGCACAGCGGCTCCGTCAAATGGCGGCGCGCGTGGCGCAGATGGCGCAGGGTGGTGGAGTAGATCCCGGTGATGGTGCTGTTGCGCACCATGGTATAGAACATCCGCAGAATCGCTTCCGGCTCGCGGATAAACAGCGTTTCGTCGCGGAGATCGATAAGCGTGCCGCGCAGCTGGAATTCGTCATCAATCGGGCGCGGCTTTTCGTCGGCCGTCAGGGCCAGAATGGCCTCGTCGAACAGCTGCAACAGCATCTGGTTCAGCTCGGTCACCCGGCGGGTGACGCGGAAGAAATCTTTCATCATGTGCTCAACCGGCTCGTTACCCTCGCCCTGGTAATTCAGGCGCTGCGCCACGCTGAGCTGGCGGTCAAACAGCAGACGGTTATCGTAGCGCGTAACTTCCAGATGCAGGGCAAAGCGGATGCGCCAGAGCAGGTGCAGACACTCGTTAAGCTCGTTACGCTCCGCCTCGGTTAAAAAGCCGAAGCCAACCATCTCGTCCAGCGAGGTGGCGCCAAAATGGCGTCGGGCGACCCACTGTAGCGTGTGGATGTCGCGCAGGCCGCCGGGGCTGCTTTTAATGTCAGGCTCAAGGTTATAGCTGGTGCCGTGGTAGCGCTGGTGGCGCTGGTTTTGCTCCTCGACCTTCGCGGCGAAGAACTTTTCTGACGGCCAGAAGCCGTCGCTGAAGATGTGTTTTTGCAGCTCCAGGAACAGCGCGACGTCGCCAATCAGCAGGCGGGTTTCAATCAGGTTGGTGGCGACGGTCAGGTCCGACAGCCCTTCCAGCAGACACTCTTCCAGGGTACGCACGCTGTGGCCGACTTCCAGCTTTACGTCCCAGAGCAGGGTCAGCAGCTCGCCGATTTTTTGCGCCTGTTCGTCCGGCAGCTTTTTGCGGCTTAAGATCAGGAGATCGATATCGGAAAGCGGATGCAGCTCACCGCGGCCATAGCCTCCGACGGCAACCAGCGCAACATCGCTGATTTGTCCAAACCCATAATCGATCCACAGACGCTGCAGCAGCTGGTCGATAAATTCGGTGCGCGCCTCAATCAGCTGTTCTGCCGATATGCCCGCATCAAATGCGCTGCCCAGCCAGCGGTGAAAGACATCCATGTGCGCCTTGATGCCGGCACAGGTCAGCTCGTGCTGCGGCCAGACGCCCGGGTTATCGGGCTGGTCGGGGAGGGTGGGAAGGGCTGTGTTAGCATACTGTTCGGGTAAAAGATTACTCATCGTGCGCCACCCATAAGAAAAAGCTATAGCCATTAAAAAAGCCGGCATTTGCCGGCTTTTTTATCATTCGTCGTGCGTCAGTATCGCCGGGATGGTGTCATCCTTGCGCAACGTCATAATTTCGCAGCCGTTGTCTGTTACCACAATAGTATGCTCGTATTGCGCAGACAAGCTTCTGTCTTTGGTTTTCACCGTCCAGCCGTCTTTCATGGTCCGGATGCGGTAATCACCCGCGTTGACCATTGGCTCAATGGTAAAGGTCATGCCTTTTTGCAGCACCACGCCGCCGTCATCGGCATCATAGTGCAGAACCTGCGGCTCTTCGTGGAAGACGCGACCAATGCCGTGACCGCAGTACTCGCGCACCACGGAGAACCCTTCTGCTTCGACAAATTTCTGGATTGCCGCACCGATGGTGCGCAGGCGAATACCCGGTTTCACCATTTTCAGCGCCAGGTAGAGGCTCTCTTGCGTCACTTTGCACAGACGCTCGCCAAGAATGGTCGGCTTGCCAACGATGAACATTTTTGAGGTGTCACCGTGGTACTCGTCTTTAATGACGGTCACGTCGATGTTAACGATGTCGCCGTCTTTCAGCAGTTTTTCATCGTCCGGAATACCGTGACACACCACTTCATTAATAGAGATGCAGACGGATTTCGGGAAACCGTGGTAGCCGAGGCAGGCGGAAACCGCGTGCTGCTCGTTCACGATATAGTCGTTACAGATGCGGTCCAGTTCACCGGTGCTGACGCCCGGCTTCACGAACGGCTCGATCATTTCCAGCACTTCCGCGGCCAGACGACCGGCGATGCGCATCTTTTCAATTTCTTCAGGTGTCTTAATAGAGATAGCCATGTAATCTGTCCATCGGTGTCGATTTTTTCGACAATACTAGTCTAAGTGTCGTCAATGGTATCAGTCAGGCACGCTTCGTGCCAAATTGAGAATCATTAACAGCACACTCCGCCAACAACTGTTGGTTTCTGGTCGTGTTTTGTGGTATAAAGCGCGCCGGACTTCCGATCCATCTCAGATACACAGGCTGGACGGGAGCGACAAATCTCACTTTGTGTAACAACACACACGTATCGGCACATATTCCGGGGTGCCCTTCGGGGTCGGTAATATGGGATACGTGGAGGCATAACCCCAACTTTCAATATAGAGGTTTTAAACATGGCAACTGTTTCCATGCGCGACATGCTCAAGGCTGGTGTTCACTTTGGTCACCAGACCCGTTACTGGAACCCGAAAATGAAGCCTTTCATCTTCGGCGCACGTAACAAAGTTCACATCATCAACCTTGAGAAAACGGTACCAATGTTCAACGAAGCCCTGGCTGAGCTGAACAAGATCGCTTCCCGTAAAGGTAAGATTCTGTTCGTTGGTACTAAGCGCGCTGCAAGCGAAGCTGTGAAAGATGCTGCTAACAGCTGCGACCAGTTCTTCGTGAACCATCGCTGGTTGGGCGGCATGCTGACCAACTGGAAAACTGTTCGTCAGTCCATCAAGCGCCTGAAAGATCTGGAAACCCAGTCTCAGGACGGTACTTTCGACAAGCTGACTAAGAAAGAAGCGCTGATGCGCACTCGTGAACTGGACAAGCTGGAAAACAGCCTGGGCGGTATCAAAGATATGGGCGGCCTGCCAGACGCGCTGTTCGTAATCGATGCAGACCACGAGCACATCGCAATCAAAGAAGCTAACAACCTGGGTATCCCGGTATTCGCTATCGTTGATACCAACTCCGATCCGGACGGTGTTGACTTCGTTATCCCGGGTAACGACGACGCAATCCGTGCTGTTAGCCTGTACCTGAGCGCTGTAGCTGCTACCGTTCGTGAAGGCCGTTCCCAGGATCTGGCTTCTCAGGCGGAAGAAAGCTTCGTAGAAGCTGAATAATAAGGTTTTACCCCTTATTAGTACCGTGTATGAATAGGGGCCCATTACCGGCCCCTTTTTTCAATTTACACTGTTTGGCCCCCGGCCGGGCAGTTCACATCTCCCGAGGATTTAAGAATGGCTGAAATTACCGCATCCCTGGTAAAAGAGCTGCGCGAGCGTACTGGCGCAGGCATGATGGATTGCAAAAAAGCGCTGACTGAAGCGAACGGCGACATCGAGCTGGCAATCGAAAACATGCGTAAATCCGGTGCGATCAAAGCAGCTAAAAAAGCAGGCAACGTTGCTGCTGACGGCGTGATCATCACTAAAATCGACGGCACCTACGGCATCATTCTGGAAGTTAACTGCCAGACTGACTTCGTTGCTAAAGATGGTGGTTTCCAGGCATTTGCTAACAAAGTTCTGGACGCAGCGGTTGCTGGCAAAATCACTGACGTTGAAGTTCTGAAAGCACAGTTCGAAGAAGAACGTGTTGCGCTGGTTGCTAAAATCGGTGAGAACATCAACATCCGTCGCGTTGCTTCTCTGGAAGGCGACGTTCTGGGCTCTTACCAGCACGGTGCACGTATCGGTGTTCTGGTTGCGGCTAAAGGCGCTGACGAAGAGCTGGTTAAACAGCTGGCAATGCACATCGCTGCAAGCAAGCCAGAATTCGTTAAGCCAGAAGACGTGTCTGCTGAAGTGGTAGAGAAAGAGTACCAGGTTCAGCTGGACATCGCGATGCAGTCTGGTAAACCAAAAGAAATCGCAGAGAAAATGGTTGAAGGCCGCATGAAGAAATTCACCGGCGAAGTTTCTCTGACTGGCCAGCCATTCGTTATGGATCCAAGCAAGTCTGTTGCTCAGCTGCTGAAAGAGCACAACGCTGACGTAACTGGCTTCATCCGCTTCGAAGTGGGCGAAGGCATCGAGAAAGTTGAGACTGACTTCGCAGCAGAAGTTGCTGCAATGTCCAAGCAGTCTTAATGATTGAAAAGGAGCCGCCTGAGGGCGGCTTCTTTTTGTCACCCGTCACAGGAAATCAGACAGGCTCCAGTATCGCTGTACTGATTTGCGGCATATCATGTCGCCAGAATTAACCCCCATCTTAATCGTTGACAGTCTCAGGAAAGAAACATGGCTACCAATGCAAAACCCGTGTACAAACGCATTCTGCTTAAGCTGAGTGGCGAAGCGCTGCAGGGATCGGAAGGCTTCGGTATTGACGCAAGCATCCTTGATCGCATGGCACAGGAAATCAAAGAACTGGTCGAACTGGGCATCCAGGTTGGCGTGGTCATTGGCGGTGGCAACCTTTTCCGTGGTGCTGGTCTGGCGAAAGCGGGGATGAACCGCGTTGTGGGCGACCACATGGGTATGCTGGCAACCGTGATGAATGGCCTGGCGATGCGTGATGCGCTCCATCGCGCCTATGTGAACGCCCGCCTGATGTCCGCGATCCCCCTGAATGGCGTATGCGATAATTACAGTTGGGCAGAAGCTATCAGCCTGCTGCGCAACAACCGCGTGGTGATCCTCTCCGCCGGTACGGGTAACCCGTTCTTTACGACCGATTCCGCTGCCTGCCTGCGCGGTATCGAGATCGAAGCTGATGTGGTACTGAAAGCGACCAAAGTCGATGGCGTGTTTACTGCCGACCCGGCAAAAGATCCGTCTGCAACCATGTACGAACAGCTGAGCTACAGCGAAGTGCTGGATAAAGAGCTGAAAGTGATGGATCTTGCCGCCTTCACGCTGGCTCGTGACCACAAACTGCCGATCCGTGTCTTCAACATGAACAAACCTGGCGCACTGCGTCGCGTGGTCATGGGCGAAAAAGAAGGCACTTTGATCACGGAATAATTTCCGTTGACGATAAATACAGGTAAGATTCCGCTTTATTTTGTAGTGGTATCTTACCCGGGCGCGCCTTTGGCGTTGTCATGAATTAAACGCGACTATACTTAGCACACCTGTAGCGCTGTGCTGGCGGATAGTCTGCCTGAGACAAGTTTTCAAGGATTCGTAACGTGATTAACGACATCAGAAAAGATGCTGAAGTACGCATGGAAAAATGCGTAGAAGCGTTCAAAACCCAAATCAGCAAAATCCGTACTGGCCGTGCTTCCCCAAGCCTGCTGGATGGCATCATCGTCGAGTACTACGGTACGCCAACCCCTCTGCGTCAGCTGGCGAGCGTGACGGTAGAAGATACCCGTACGCTGAAAATCAACGTATTCGATCGTTCTATGGGCCCGGCGGTTGAGAAAGCGATCATGGCGTCTGACCTCGGTCTGAACCCAAGCTCTGCGGGTGCTGACATCCGCGTTCCACTGCCACCGCTGACCGAAGAGCGTCGTAAAGACCTGATCAAAGTGGTGCGTGGCGAAGCTGAGCAGGGGCGTGTCTCCGTGCGTAACGTTCGCCGCGACGCGAACGATAAAGTCAAAGCGCTGCTGAAAGAAAAAGAGATCAGTGAAGATGACGATCGTCGTTCCCAGGACGACATTCAAAAAATGACTGACGCTGCCATCAAGAAAATTGATGCGGCGCTGGCAGATAAAGAAGCGGAACTGATGCAGTTCTGATTTCTGTCGTACACTGATAAACGCCGTTCAGAGAGACTTAGGGTCTTGCTGGCGGCGTTTTGCTTTTATCTGGTCTAACTTTTCGGGCATCTCATGAAGCATTTAACACTCCTCGGCTCAACCGGCTCTATCGGTTGCAGTACTCTCGACGTCGTTCGCCATAATCCTGAACTTTACACCGTGACAGCGCTGGTGGCCGGTAAGAATGTGCAGCGAATGGTTGAGCAGTGCCTGGAGTTTACGCCCCGCTATGCGGTGATGGATGACGAAGAGAGCGCGCGCCTGTTGAAAGCACAGCTGCTTGAGAAGGGCAGCCGAACCGAGGTGCTGAGTGGTCAACAGGCGGCCTGCGAAATGGCGGCGCTGGATGACGTGGATCAGGTGATGGCGGCCATCGTCGGGGCGGCAGGATTATTGCCGACGCTTGCCGCGATTGATGCCGGTAAGGACGTTCTGCTGGCCAATAAAGAGTCGCTGGTGACCTGCGGACGCCTGTTTATGGAGGCGGTGAAGCAGCGCGGCGCTCGTCTTTTGCCGGTCGACAGCGAGCACAACGCGATTTTTCAGAGTTTACCGCAACCTTTTCAACAGAACCTGGGGTACGCTGACCTGGAGCAGAATGGCGTCGTGTCTATTCTGCTTACCGGGTCTGGTGGCCCGTTCCGTGAAACGCCACTGTCTGAACTGCGTGCCATGACGCCGGATCAGGCGTGCCGTCATCCGAACTGGTCGATGGGGCGTAAAATCTCCGTTGACTCTGCCACCATGATGAACAAAGGTCTGGAATACATTGAAGCGCGCTGGCTGTTCAATGCGTCAGCGAAACAGATGGAAGTACTGATTCACCCACAATCGGTGATTCATTCGATGGTGCGTTATCAGGATGGCAGCGTGCTGGCGCAGTTGGGCGAACCGGATATGCGTACGCCAATTGCCCATTCCATGGCGTGGCCGAATCGAGTGAAGTCCGGCGTGAAGCCGCTTGATTTCTGCAAGCTAAGTTCCCTGACGTTCAGTGAGCCAGACTACGACCGTTACCCTTGTCTGAAGCTTGCGATGACGGCCTTTGACCAGGGGCAGGCGGCGACAACGGCACTGAATGCAGCCAATGAAATTACCGTTGAAGCATTTCTGAATCAGCAAATTCGTTTTACCGATATCGCGGCGTTGAATTTAGCGGTACTGGAGATGATGGATTTGCGCGAACCACAGAGCGTTGAAGAGGTGCTGGCGGTGGATGCAGCTGCGCGTAATATTGCGCGCCAACAGGTGACACGTCTCGCAAGCTGGTGATAAAGCAACCACTAGTCGTCGTGCTATTTGTTAGCGTTGGGCTTCAGTGATATAGTCTGCGCCACCTGATCGCAGGTATTTGACTTTACGTGGTCAGGTGAGCCGTGGTTTGACACGGCTTTTTTATGTATCGGCTTCAGTATTCCTGAGTACCGTTAAATCCTTTTCAGGGACAAAAAACGCGTTATGTTGTCTGCGAATCAACCAATAAGCGAAAACTTGCCAGCGCATGGCTGCCGTCATGTAGCAATCATTATGGATGGCAATGGTCGCTGGGCGAAAAGACAAGGGAAAATACGAGCCTTTGGGCATAAAGCTGGGGCGAAATCTGTTCGCCGCGCCGTTTCTTTTGCCGCCAATAACGGCATTGATGCGTTAACGCTCTATGCTTTTAGCAGTGAAAACTGGAATCGACCACTGCAGGAAGTGACTGCGTTGATGGAATTGTTTGTGTGGGCGCTAGACAGCGAAGTAAAAAGCCTGCACCGCCACAACGTCCGCCTGCGTATCATTGGCGATACCAGTCGTTTTAACTCACGTTTGCAGGAACGGATTCGCAAAGCAGAAGCGCTGACGGAAAATAATACCGGTCTGACGTTGAATATTGCGGCGAATTACGGCGGACGCTGGGATATTATCCAGGGCGTTCGGCATCTGGCCGAACAGGTTCAGGAAGGGCTGTTGAGACCCGACCAAATTGATGAAGAGGCGCTGAGCAAGCAAATCTGCATGAATGAACAGGCACCTGTGGATTTGGTAATTAGGACAGGGGGGGAACATCGCATAAGTAACTTTTTGATATGGCAAATTGCCTATGCTGAACTTTACTTTACGGATGTTCTTTGGCCCGATTTTGATGAACAAGACTTTGAAGGTGCGCTGCATGCCTTTGCCAATCGAGAGCGTCGTTTCGGCGGCACCGAGCCTGGTGGCGATAACGCCTGATGGGGGTAGCTTTTGCTGAAGTATCGCCTGATTTCCGCTTTTGTATTAATACCCATTGTCATTGCGGCGCTGTTTTTACTGCCCCCGGTGGGATTCGCTATTGTTACGCTGGTGGTGTGCATGCTCGCCGCGTGGGAATGGGGACAGTTTAGCGGCTTTACCTCGCGCACGCAGCGAGTATGGCTTGCGGTACTGTGTGGCTTTATCCTGGCCATAATGCTGTTTACGTTGCCTGAATATCATCATGATATTCATCAGCCACTGGTGGCCGGTTCCTTGTGGATATCGTTGGCCTGGTGGGTGGCCGCGCTGTTGCTGGTGCTGTTTTATCCCGGCTCCGCGGCGTTATGGCGTCATTCAAAAGTGCTGCGACTGATTTTTGGTTTGCTCACCATTATTCCTTTTTTCTGGGGTATGGTTGCGCTGCGTGCCTGGCACTACGACGAAAACCACTACAGCGGTGCGATCTGGCTGCTTTATGTGATGATTCTCGTCTGGGGGGCTGACTCCGGGGCCTATATGTTTGGTAAACTGTTTGGCAAACATAAGCTGGCGCCGAAGGTT
Organism: Enterobacter cloacae complex sp. Mu1197; assembly: GCF_040059225.1. Classification (NCBI taxonomy): domain Bacteria; kingdom Pseudomonadati; phylum Pseudomonadota; class Gammaproteobacteria; order Enterobacterales; family Enterobacteriaceae; genus Enterobacter; species Enterobacter cloacae complex sp. Mu1197. The sequence goes on from NZ_CP157375.1 coordinate 869,831, forward strand.
TCTCCGGGCAAAACCTGGCAAGGATTCATCGGCGGTTTGTTTACGGCCGCGATCATCTCCTGGGGCTACGGCGTCTGGGCGAATCTTGAAGTGGCACCGTCAATACTGCTGGTGTGCTCGATTTTTGCTGCGCTTGCCTCCGTGCTCGGTGATTTAACCGAAAGTATGTTCAAGCGTGAAGCAGGGATTAAGGACAGTGGACACCTGATTCCAGGGCATGGCGGTATACTGGATCGCATTGATAGCCTGACAGCGGCTGTTCCCGTGTTTGCGTGTTTGCTTTTACTGGTATTCGGGACGATTTAACGGAAGGTTTTATGCTGAGCATTCTCTGGAATCTGGCGGCGTTTATAGTTGCACTGGGTGTACTGATTACCGTGCATGAATTTGGCCATTTCTGGGTTGCTCGCCGCTGTGGTGTGCGCGTAGAGCGGTTTTCCATCGGTTTTGGTAAATCACTCTGGACGCGCACCGATCGCCACGGCACGGAATTTGTCATCGCCCTTATCCCGCTGGGCGGCTACGTCAAAATGCTCGACGAACGCGTCGAGCCTGTCGCGCCTGAGCTGCGACACAGCGCATTCAACAATAAAACCGTTGGACAACGCGCCGCCATCATCGCTGCCGGACCGGTAGCCAATTTCATCTTTGCGATTTTCGCTTACTGGCTGGTGTTTATCATCGGCGTCCCTGGCGTACGTCCGGTGGTCGGTGAAATTGCCCCCAACTCCATCGCGGCGAGTGCGCAAATTACATCCGGGATGGAACTTAAAGCGATTGATGGTATCGAAACCCCTGATTGGGATGCCGTGCGACTGCAGCTGGTTGCTAAAATTGGCGATCCGCAGACCACCATCAGCGTATCGCCGTTTGGGTCAGACGCCCGTCAGGACAAAGTGCTCGATTTACGTCACTGGCGTTTCGAGCCGGACAAAGAGGATCCCGTCGCTGCGCTGGGCATTCGTCCACGCGGCGCACAGATCGAGCCGGTATTAGCCGAAGTCCAGGCCAACTCGGCGGCGAGCAAAGCGGGTTTGCAAGCAGGCGACAGGATCGTTAAAGTCGATGGTCAACCATTAACAGAGTGGATGACCTTTGTTACTCTGGTGCGCGATAATCCGGGTACGTCTCTCGCGCTGGAAGTTGAAAGGCAGGGCAGTCCGCTTTCGCTGACGCTGATCCCGGATACGAAGTCGGTCGGCAAGAAGACAGAAGGGTTTGCAGGCGTTGTGCCAAAAGTGATCCCGCTGCCAGATGAGTACAAGACAATACGCCAGTATGGGCCGTTCAGCGCCATCCTTGAAGCCACGGATAAAACATGGCAACTGATGAAGCTGACGGTCAACATGTTGGGGAAATTGATAACCGGTGATGTGAAACTGAACAACCTCAGTGGGCCAATTTCGATTGCTCAGGGGGCTGGGATGTCAGCGGAATTCGGGGTGATTTACTATCTCATGTTCCTCGCGCTCATTAGCGTGAACCTTGGGATAATCAACCTGTTCCCGCTTCCCGTTTTAGACGGGGGTCATCTGCTGTTTTTAGCGATTGAAAAGCTAAAAGGCGGACCGGTATCCGAGCGAGTTCAAGACTTTAGTTATCGCATTGGCTCGATTTTGCTGGTGCTGTTAATGGGGCTTGCACTTTTCAATGATTTCTCTCGGTTGTAAGAGAGTTAGTTAGGAAGAACGCATAATAACGATGGCGATGAAAAAGTTGCTCATAGCGTCGCTGCTGTTTAGCAGCGCCACCGTATACGGTGCTGACGGGTTCGTAGTGAAAGACATTCATTTCGAAGGCCTTCAGCGTGTCGCCGTTGGTGCGGCCCTCCTCAGTATGCCTGTGCGCCCCGGCGATACGGTTAATGATGATGATATCAGTAACACCATCCGTGCTCTGTTTGCCACCGGCAACTTCGAGGATGTCCGCGTCCTGCGCGATGGTGATACGCTGCTGGTACAGGTAAAAGAACGTCCAACGATCGCCAGTATCACTTTCTCCGGCAACAAGTCGGTGAAAGATGACATGCTCAAGCAAAACCTTGAAGCATCCGGTGTTCGTGTGGGGGAGTCTCTGGACCGCACAACCCTTTCAGACATTGAAAAAGGTCTGGAAGACTTCTACTACAGTGTCGGTAAATACAGCGCCAGCGTGAAAGCGGTTGTCACTCCGCTGCCGCGTAACCGTGTTGACCTGAAGCTGGTCTTCCAGGAAGGTGTTTCTGCGAAGATCCAGCAGATCAACATTGTCGGCAACCACGCGTTCAGCACCGACGAACTGATCTCCACCTTCCAGCTGCGCGATGAAGTGCCGTGGTGGAACGTGGTGGGCGATCGTAAATACCAGAAACAGAAACTGGCGGGCGACCTTGAAACCCTGCGCAGCTACTATCTGGACCGTGGTTACGCGCGTTTCAATATCGACTCGACTCAGGTGAGTCTCACGCCGGACAAGAAAGGCATCTACATTACGATCAACATCACGGAAGGCGATCAGTACAAGCTTTCGGGTGTTGAGGTAAGTGGTAACCTGGCGGGGCATTCTGCTGAAATCGAATCGCTGACCAAAATTCAGCCAGGCGATCTCTATAGCGGTTCCAAGGTCACCAAAATGGAAGACAGCATTAAGAAGCTGCTCGGCCGCTATGGTTATGCCTATCCGCGCGTACAGACTCAGCCGGAAATCAATGACGCGGATAAAACCGTTAAGCTGCACGTGAATGTTGACGCGGGTAACCGTTTTTACGTGCGTAAGATCCGCTTCGTCGGTAACGACACCTCCAAAGACTCCGTTCTGCGTCGCGAAATGCGTCAGATGGAAGGCGCATGGTTAGGTAGCGATCTCGTTGATCAGGGTAAAGAGCGTCTGAACCGTCTGGGCTATTTTGAAACGGTGGACACCGACACCCAGCGCGTACCGGGCAGCCCGGATCAGGTTGATGTCGTTTATAAAGTGAAAGAGCGTAACACCGGTAGCTTCAACTTCGGTGTGGGCTACGGTACCGAAAGCGGCGTCAGCTTCCAGGTCGGCGTGCAGCAAGATAACTGGCTGGGTACGGGTTACTCTGTCGGAATTAACGGTACCAAAAACGACTACCAGACCTACTCTGAATTCTCTGTAACGAACCCATACTTCACCGTTGACGGTGTGAGCCTGGGCGGTCGTATCTTCTATAACGACTTTAAAGCAGACGATGCGGATCTGTCCTCGTACACCAACAAGAGTTACGGTGTGGACGGTACGCTTGGCTTCCCGATCAACGAATACAACACCCTGCGTGCGGGCTTAGGTTACGTGCATAACGACCTGTCCAATATGCAACCGCAGGTGGCGATGTGGCGTTATCTGGATTCTATTGGCCAATCGGCAAGCAAAAACAGCGATAACAACGGTTTCGCGGCGGATGACTTCACCTTCAACTACGGCTGGACCTATAACCGTCTCGACCGTGGCTACTTCCCAACCGAAGGTTCTCGCGTCAACCTGAACGGTAAAGTCACCGTGCCGGGCTCCGATAACGAGTTCTATAAGGTGACGCTGGATACCGCATCCTACTTCCCGATCGATGACGATCATAAGTGGGTGGTTCTGGGACGTACCCGCTGGGGCTATGGTGATGGTTTAGGCGGCAAAGAACTGCCGTTCTATGAAAACTTCTATGCGGGTGGTTCGAGCACCGTTCGTGGCTTCCAGTCCAACAACATTGGTCCGAAAGCGGTCTATTACGGCGGGAACGACAAAGATAACTGCGATAAGTCTTCCTCATCTGAAGTCTGTAGTTCTGACGATGCGGTGGGCGGTAACGCGATGGCCGTTGCCAGCCTGGAGTTCATCACCCCAACGCCGTTTATCAGCGATAAATACGCGAACTCCGTCCGTACGTCCTTCTTCTGGGATGCGGGCACGGTGTGGGATACCAACTGGCAGAATACGGCCCAGATGCGTGCGGCAGGTGTTCCTGACTACAGCGATCCGAGCAATATTCGCATGTCTGCCGGTATCGCATTACAATGGATGTCACCGCTGGGGCCGTTGGTCTTCTCTTACGCCCAGCCGTTTAAGAAATATGATGGAGATAAGTCGGAGCAATTCCAGTTTAACATTGGTAAAACCTGGTAATAATCCGCAGCAAAGGAATGCGTTGGCAGTGTAGCGCTGACAACTGGCGATCGGTAAAACGATCGCCTTGCCACGCAAAGAACGGTACCTTCTGGTGCCAATGGGATGGTAAGGAGTTAATTGTGAAAAAGTGGTTATTAGCTGCAGGTCTCGGTTTAGCGATGGCAACTTCTGCTCAGGCAGCAGACAAAATTGCAATCGTCAACATGGGTAATTTGTTCCAGCAGGTTGCACAGAAAACAGGTGTTTCTGCGACTCTGGAAAACGAATTCAAAGGCCGTGCAAGCGAACTGCAGGGTATGGAAAACGATCTTCAGTCCAAAATGCAGCGTCTGCAGCGTGATGGTTCTACCATGAAAGCAAGCGACCGCAGCAAGCTGGAAAAAGACGTAATGGCTCAGCGCCAGACGTTCTCCCAGAAAGCGCAGGCTTTCGAGCAGGATCGTCAGCGTCGTTCTAACGAAGAACGCGGCAAGCTGGTGACTCGCATTCAGACCGCTGTTAAAGCAGTGGCTGCCGATCAGAGCATCGATCTGGTTGTTGATGCGAACGCCGTTGCTTTCAACAGCAAAGATGTTAAAGACATCACTGCTGATGTTCTGAAACAGGTTAAATAAGTAATGCCTTCAATTCGACTGGCTGATTTAGCTCAGCAGTTGGATGCAGAATTACACGGTGATGGCGATATCGTCATCACCGCTGTTGCGTCCATGCAATCTGCTAAAGCTGGCACGATTACCTTCATGGTAAGCCCTAAGTACCGTGAGCAACTGGCTCAATGCCAGGCGTCAGCTGTTGTTCTGACGCAGGACGATCTTCCATTTGCCACTGTAAGCGCGCTGGTAGTGAAAAACCCCTACCTGACGTATGCACGCATGGCTCAAATTCTTGATACCACGCCGCAACCGGCCCAGAACATTGCTGCCAGCGCAGCGATTGATGAGACGGCCAGGCTGGGTAACAACGTCGCCGTTGGGGCGAATGCGGTTATCGAATCCGGCGTTGTGCTGGGCGATAACGTCGTCATTGGCCCAGGCTGCTTCGTTGGGAAAAATACGAAAATCGGCGCGGGGACCCGTTTGTGGGCCAATGTGTCCGTTTATCATGACGTGGAAATTGGCGAAAACTGCCTCGTTCAGTCCAGCACCGTGATTGGTTCTGATGGCTTTGGTTACGCTAACGATCGCGGTAACTGGGTGAAGATCCCGCAGCTTGGTCGCGTCATTATTGGCGATCGCGTGGAGATCGGCGCCTGTACCACCATTGACCGTGGCGCGCTTGACGACACGATCATTGGCAATGGTGTTATCATCGATAACCAGTGCCAGATTGCGCATAACGTTGTGATTGGCGACAATACCGCGGTTGCAGGTGGCGTCATCATGGCGGGCAGCCTGAAAATTGGCCGTTATTGCATGATTGGCGGTGCGAGCGTGATTAATGGCCATATGGAAATTTGCGACAAGGTGACCGTGACGGGAATGGGCATGGTAATGCGTCCTATCACTGAACCTGGCGTCTATTCCTCCGGCATTCCGCTTCAGCCCAACAAGGTATGGCGTAAAACAGCAGCTCTGGTGATGAACATTGATGATATGAGCAAGCGCCTCAAGTCCCTTGAGCGTAAGATCGATCAACAAGACTAAGCGTCATCCGTTGAACGCTATTTTTCCCGGCCTGTCGGCTTTCTAATAAACCGGCAGGCCGTGTTATTATTGTTATCAGTACATTTTGACAGGAAGAGTATTTTGACTACTGACACTCATACTCTGCATATTGAAGAGATTTTAGAACTTCTGCCGCACCGCTACCCGTTTCTGCTGGTAGACCGTGTGCTGGATTTTGAAGAAGGTCGTTTTCTGCGCGCAGTGAAAAATGTTTCCGTGAACGAGCCGTTCTTCCAGGGGCACTTCCCTGGTAAGCCTATCTTCCCGGGTGTGTTGATTCTGGAAGCGATGGCTCAGGCTACCGGTATTCTGGCGTTCAAAAGCGTCGGCAAACTGGAGCCAGGTGAGCTGTATTACTTCGCGGGTATTGATGAAGCGCGCTTTAAGCGCCCAGTCGTGCCTGGTGATCAGATGATCATGGAAGTCACTTTTGAAAAAACGCGTCGTGGCCTGACTCGCTTCAAAGGCGTAGCGCTGGTTGACGGCAAAGTTGTTTGCGAAGCGACGATGATGTGTGCTCGTAGCCGGGAGTCCTGATACGTGATTGATAAATCCGCCTTTATTCATCCTACCGCGATTGTGGAAACCGGTGCCATCATTGGTGCTAACGTCCACATTGGCCCGTTTTGTATTGTTGGACCCCATGTCGAAATTGGTGAGGGTACAGTACTGAAATCTCACGTTGTCGTGAATGGTCACACGACCATTGGCTGCAATAATGAGATCTATCAGTTCGCCTCCATCGGCGAAGTTAACCAGGATCTGAAATATGCTGGTGAGTCGACCCGTCTGGAAATTGGCGATCGTAACCGTATTCGCGAAAGCGTCACCATTCATCGTGGAACAGTACAGGGTGGTGGGGTGACGAAGGTGGGCAGCGATAACCTGTTTATGGTGAATGCGCATATCGCGCACGACTGTACCGTGGGTGACCGCTGTATTCTTGCCAACAACGCCACGCTGGCAGGACACGTATCGGTTGATGACTTCGCCATCATTGGCGGCATGACCGCAGTCCATCAGTTCTGCATCATTGGTGCGCACGTGATGGTCGGTGGATGCTCCGGTGTGGCGCAGGACGTCCCACCGTATGTGATTGCGCAGGGCAACCATGCCACGCCGTTTGGTGTGAACATCGAAGGCCTCAAGCGTCGTGGCTTTAGTCGCGAAGCGATTACTGCCATCCGCAACGCGTACAAACTGCTGTACCGCAGCGGTAAAACGCTGGAAGAGGCGAAGCCGGAAATTGCCGAACTGGCGAAAAAGCACCCGGAAGTGGACGCGTTCATGGAGTTCTTTGACCGTTCAACAAGGGGTCTGATTCGTTAATGGTCGACAGTCGTCCGCTTACGATAGCCCTGGTCGCCGGAGAAACCTCCGGCGATATTCTTGGTGCAGGTCTCATCCGTGCGCTTAAGGCGCGTGTACCCAATGCTCGCTTTGTCGGCGTTGCTGGCCCGCTGATGCAGGCTGAAGGCTGTGAAGCCTGGTACGAAATGGAAGAGCTGGCCGTGATGGGGATCGTTGAGGTGCTGGGACGGCTGCGCCGTTTGCTGCACATTCGTGCCGATCTCACCCGCCGCTTTACCGAACTCAAACCCGATGTGTTTGTCGGTATCGATGCACCTGATTTCAATATTACCCTCGAAGGGAACCTGAAAAAGCAGGGCATTAAAACCATTCACTACGTCAGTCCGTCCGTCTGGGCGTGGCGACAGAAACGCGTTTTCAAAATCGGACGGTCCACCCACCTGGTGCTGGCTTTCCTGCCTTTCGAAAAAGCGTTTTACGACAGATTTAATGTTCCGTGCCGTTTTATCGGTCATACCATGGCGGATGCAATGCCACTGGATCCGGATAAAAACGCGGCGCGCGACGTGCTGGGCATTCCCCATGATGTGCACTGTCTGGCCTTGCTGCCCGGCAGCCGTGGCGCAGAAGTGGAGATGCTGAGCGCTGATTTCCTCAAGACAGCGCAAATTCTTCGCCAGACGTACCCCGATCTCGAAGTGGTCGTGCCGCTGGTGAATGCCAAACGCCGCGAGCAGTTTGAGCGCATCAAAGCAGACGTCGCCCCGGATCTTCACGTCCGTCTTCTGGACGGGCAAGGGCGGGAAGCAATGTATGCGAGCGATGCCGCACTGCTGGCCTCCGGCACGGCGGCGCTGGAGTGTATGCTGGCGAAATGCCCGATGGTGGTCGGTTACCGCATGAAGCCGTTTACCTTCTGGCTGGCAAAACGTCTGGTGAAAACGGATTATGTCTCCCTGCCAAACCTGCTTGCCGGCCGCGAGCTGGTGAAAGAGCTGCTGCAGGATGAGTGCCAGCCGCAGGCGCTTGCCGAGGCGCTGCTGCCGCTGCTGGCCAACGGTAAAACCAGCCACCAGATGCACGATACCTTCCGCGAACTGCATCAACTGATCCGCTGTCATGCTGATGAGCAAGCGGCCGATGCGGTGCTGGAGTTAGCAAAATGATGGAATTTGTTTATCCTCACACCCACCTTGTGGCGGGCGTGGATGAAGTGGGTCGTGGTCCTTTAGTGGGGGCCGTGGTGACCGCTGCGGTGATCCTCGATCCGGCTCGGCCGATCGTCGGGCTGAACGACTCTAAAAAATTGTCTGAAAAGCGCCGGCTGGCGCTGTTTAGTGAGATTCAGGAGAAAGCGCTGGCCTGGAGCCTCGGGCGCGCTGAACCGCATGAGATAGACGAGCTGAATATTTTGCACGCCACGATGCTGGCGATGCAGCGTGCGGTAGCGGGGCTGAAAATCGCCCCTGAATATGTCCTGATTGACGGCAACCGCTGTCCGGCACTGCCCATGCCTTCAATGGCAGTGGTCAAAGGCGATAGCCGGGTCGCAGAAATTAGCGCAGCTTCTATTATTGCCAAAGTGACACGCGACGCCGAAATGGCCGCGCTGGACCTCACTTACCCTCAGTATGGTTTCGCCCAGCATAAGGGATATCCCACACCTTTCCACCTGGAGAGGCTGGCTGAACATGGCGCAACCGAACACCATCGGCGCAGTTTTGGCCCGGTGAAACGCGCCCTGGGACGGGTGTCCTGAATCATTACGCAAGCAATTAAGTAACGCGGAATCTGAAGATGGCTGAACCACGTTTCGTACACCTGCGGGTGCATAGCGACTACTCCATGATCGATGGGCTGGCGAAGACCGGGCCGCTGGTAAAAAAGGCGGCCTCCCTTGGCATGCCCGCGCTGGCGATCACCGATTTTACCAACCTGTGTGGCCTGGTGAAGTTCTACGGAACGGCGCACGGCGCGGGGATGAAGCCCGTCGTCGGTGCAGATTTTCATGTGCAGAGCGATCTCATCGGCGATGAAATGACGCAAATCTCCGTGCTGGCGATGAACAACACGGGTTATCAAAACCTCACCCTGCTTATCTCAAAAGCCTATCAGCGCGGCTATGGCGCGCTGGGGCCGTGGATCGACCGTGACTGGCTGGCCGAGCTGAACGAAGGGCTGCTGCTGATCTCGGGTGGCCGTATGGGTGACGTCGGCAAATGTCTGCTGCGCGGCAATAGCGCGCTGGTGGATCAATGCGTCTCGTTCTATGAAGAATATTTCCCGAATCGCTATTACCTGGAGTTGATCCGTACCGGCCGTCAGGATGAAGAGAGCTATCTTCATGCCGCGGTGGCGCTCGCAGAAGAGCGCGGGTTGCCCGTGGTGGCCACCAACGACGTGCGGTTCCTTGAGGCGGGTGATTTCGACGCGCATGAGATTCGCGTGGCGATCCACGATGGTTTCACCCTCGACGATCCGAAGCGGCCGCGTAATTACTCCGCACAACAGTACATGCGCAGCGAGGAGGAGATGTGTGAACTCTTCTCCGATATCCCCGAAGCGCTGGAAAACAGCGTAGAGATTGCCAAGCGCTGCAACGTCACCGTCCGCCTCGGCGAATACTTCCTGCCGCAGTTCCCGACGGGAGACATGACCACGGAAGATTTCCTGGTCGCGAAATCAAAAGAAGGTCTGGAAGAGCGTCTGGAATTCTTGTTCCCGGATGAAGAAGAGCGTAAAAAGCGTCGCCCTGAGTATGACGAACGCCTGGACATTGAACTCCAGGTGATCAACCAGATGGGCTTCCCGGGCTACTTCCTGATCGTTATGGAGTTTATCCAGTGGTCGAAGGATAACGGCGTGCCGGTCGGACCGGGGCGTGGCTCCGGTGCAGGTTCGCTGGTGGCGTATGCGCTGAAAATCACCGACCTCGATCCGCTGGAATTCGACCTGCTGTTCGAACGTTTCCTCAACCCGGAACGTGTCTCGATGCCCGACTTCGACGTCGACTTCTGCATGGAGAAACGCGATCAGGTGATCGAGCACGTGGCCGATATGTACGGCCGTGACGCGGTATCGCAGATCATTACCTTCGGTACGATGGCGGCGAAAGCGGTTATCCGTGACGTGGGCCGCGTGCTGGGCCACCCGTACGGGTTTGTCGATCGCATCTCTAAACTGGTGCCGCCCGATCCAGGCATGACGCTGGCAAAAGCCTTTGAGGCTGAACCGCAGCTGCCGGAAATCTACGAAGCGGACGAAGAAGTCAAAGCGCTGATCGACATGGCGCGCAAGCTGGAAGGCGTCACGCGTAACGCCGGTAAGCATGCAGGGGGCGTAGTTATCGCCCCGACTAAAATTACGGATTTTGCACCGCTATACTGCGATGAAGCGGGCCAACACCCGGTTACCCAGTTTGACAAGAACGACGTAGAATACGCCGGGCTGGTGAAGTTCGACTTCCTTGGTCTGCGTACGTTGACCATCATTAACTGGGCGCTGGAGATGATCAACGCCCGCCGCGAGAAGAACGGCGAGCCGCCGTTGGATATCGCGGCCATCCCGCTGGATGACAAGAAAAGTTTCGACATGCTGCAGCGCTCGGAGACCACCGCCGTCTTCCAGCTTGAATCCCGCGGCATGAAAGATCTGATTAAGCGTCTGCAGCCCGACTGCTTCGAAGATATGATCGCACTGGTTGCCCTGTTCCGTCCGGGCCCGCTGCAGTCAGGGATGGTAGATAACTTTATCGACCGTAAGCACGGGCGCGAAGAGATTTCCTACCCGGACGTTCAGTGGCAGCACGAAAGCCTGAAGCCGGTGCTGGAGCCCACCTATGGCATCATCCTGTATCAGGAACAGGTTATGCAGATCGCCCAGGTGCTTTCCGGCTATACCCTCGGCGGCGCGGACATGCTGCGTCGTGCGATGGGTAAGAAAAAGCCGGAAGAGATGGCCAAGCAGCGCTCCATCTTTGAAGACGGTGCGAAGAAAAACGGCGTTGACGGCGAACTGGCGATGAAAATTTTCGACCTGGTGGAGAAATTCGCCGGGTACGGATTTAACAAATCTCACTCCGCCGCCTATGCTTTGGTGTCGTATCAAACGCTGTGGCTGAAGGCACACTATCCTGCTGAGTTTATGGCTGCGGTAATGACCGCAGATATGGACAACACCGAGAAGGTGGTAGGGCTGGTGGATGAGTGCTGGCGCATGGGGCTGAAGATCCTGCCGCCGGATATCAACTCGGGTCTTTATCATTTCCACGTCAATGACGACGGGGAGATCGTTTACGGGATTGGCGCGATCAAGGGCGTAGGTGAGGGGCCGATCGAGGCGATCATCGAAGCGCGCAACAACGGCGGCTATTTCCGCGAGCTGTTCGATCTTTGCGCCCGTACCGATACCAAAAAACTGAACCGCCGCGTGCTGGAAAAACTGATCATGTCCGGCGCGTTCGACAGGCTGGGGCCGCACCGTGCCGCGCTAATGAACTCGCTGGGCGACGCCCTGAAAGCGGCGGATCAGCATGCAAAAGCGGAAGCCATTGGCCAGGCGGATATGTTCGGGGTGCTGGCGGAAGAGCCGGAGCAGATTGAACAGTCGTATTCCAACTGCCAGCCGTGGCCAGAACAGGTGGTGCTGGACGGCGAGCGTGAAACGTTAGGCTTGTACCTGACGGGTCACCCGATCAACCAGTACATTAAAGAAATTGAGCGCTATGTCGGCGGCCACAGGCTAAAAGACATGCATCCGACAGAACGTGGTAAAATCACCACGGCTGCGGGGCTCGTGATTGCTGCAAGGGTTATGGTCACCAAGCGCGGCAATCGTATCGGCATCTGTACGTTGGATGACCGTTCCGGGCGTCTGGAGGTGATGCTGTTCACCGACGCGCTGGATAAATACCAGCAATTGCTGGAAAAAGACCGCATACTTATCGTCAGCGGACAGGTCAGCTTTGATGACTTCAGTGGGGGGCTTAAAATGACCGCCCGCGAAGTGATGGACATTGACGAAGCCCGGGAAAAATATGCTCGCGGGCTTGCTATCTCGCTGACGGACAGGCAAATTGATGACCAGCTTTTAAACCGACTCCGTCAGTCTCTGGAACCCCACCGCTCGGGGACAATTCCAGTACATCTCTACTATCAGAGGGCGGATGCACGTGCGCGGTTGCGCTTTGGTGCAACGTGGCGTGTCTCTCCGAGCGATCGTTTACTGAACGATCTCCGTGGCCTCATTGGTTCGGAGCAGGTGGAACTGGAGTTTGACTAATACAGGAATACTATGAGTCTGAATTTCCTTGATTTCGAACAGCCGATTGCTGAGCTGGAAGCGAAAATCGATTCTCTGACAGCGGTAAGCCGTCAGGATGAAAAACTGGATATTAACATCGACGAAGAAGTGCATCGTCTGCGCGAGAAAAGCGTAGAGCTGACGCGCAAAATCTTTGCCGATCTCGGCGCATGGCAGGTGGCCCAACTGGCTCGCCATCCACAGCGTCCGTACACCCTGGATTATGTCCGCCTGGCGTTTGACGAATTTGACGAACTGGCAGGCGATCGCGCATACGCTGACGACAAAGCTATCGTTGGTGGTATCGCGCGTCTGGACGGACGCCCGGTGATGATCATTGGTCATCAGAAAGGTCGTGAAACCAAAGAGAAAATCCGTCGTAACTTCGGTATGCCAGCCCCAGAAGGCTACCGTAAAGCCCTGCGTCTGATGGAGATGGCTGAGCGTTTTAATATGCCTATCATCACCTTCATCGACACCCCGGGTGCCTACCCTGGAGTGGGCGCGGAAGAGCGCGGCCAGTCTGAAGCCATCGCGCGCAACCTGCGCGAGATGTCTCGTCTGAAGGTGCCGGTCATCTGTACCGTTATCGGTGAAGGGGGTTCCGGTGGCGCGCTGGCGATTGGCGTGGGCGATAAAGTGAATATGCTGCAGTACAGCACCTATTCCGTTATCTCCCCGGAAGGCTGTGCGTCCATTCTGTGGAAAAGTGCCGACAAAGCGCCTCTGGCTGCCGAAGCGATGGGCATCATTGCGCCACGTCTGAAAGAGCTTAAGCTGATCGATTCCATCATCCCGGAACCGCTGGGTGGTGCACATCGTAAGCCGGAAGTGATGGCCGCGTCCCTGAAAGCGCAGCTGCTGGCCGATCTGGCAGACCTGGACGTGCTGAGCAAAGAAGATCTGCTCAACCGCCGTTACCAGCGTCTGATGACTTACGGCTACGCGTAAGCTTCACAATTATCTGAAAAGCCGCACAATGTTGCGGCTTTTTTTATACCTGCGGTTTAGCCGGACTATGCTTAGCTAATGTTTTTTAAGGAGGAAGCCCATGAATATCATTGCCGTTATGGGGCCACACGGCGTCTTTTATAAAGATGAGCCGATTAAGGAGCTGGAGCAAGCCCTGCAGTCGCGCGGGTATCAGCTAATCTGGCCGCACAACAGCGCCGATCTGCTGAAGTTCATCGAGCATAACCCGCGTATCTGCGGCGTGATCTTCGACTGGGATGAATATGACCTCGAACTGTGCAGCGATATCAACAAGCTGAACGAATATCTCCCGCTGTACGCCTTTATCAATACCCACTCAACCATGGACGTCAGCGCCAATGATATGCGTATGGCGCTGTGGTTCTTTGAATATTCACTCGGCGTGGCGGAAGACATTGCGACCCGCATTCAGCAATACACGAATGAATATCTCGATAACATTACGCCACCGTTTACCCGGGCGCTCTTCACCTACGTGAAAGAGGGAAAATATACCTTCTGTACGCCGGGCCATATGGCGGGAACGGCCTACCAAAAAAGCCCGGTCGGCTGCCTGTTCTATGATTTCTTTGGTGGCAACACGCTGAAAGCGGACGTGTCCATTTCAGTCACCGAATTAGGCTCGCTGCTGGATCATACCGGCCCGCATCTGGAAGCTGAAGAGTATATCGCCCGCACCTTTGGGGCCGAGCAGAGCTATATGGTGACCAACGGTACCTCGACCTCGAACAAAATCGTCGGGATGTACGCCGCGCCTGCGGGCAGCACCCTGTTGATTGACCGTAATTGCCATAAATCGCTGGCGCACCTGCTGATGATGAGCGACGTCGTACCGCTCTGGCTGTCACCCACGCGTAACGCGCTCGGTATTCTTGGCGGCATTCCGCGCCGGGAGTTCACGCATGAAGCCATTGAAAGCAAGGTCGCGGCAGTGCCCGGTGCAAGCTGGCCTGTCCATGCGGTTATCACCAACTCGACCTATGACGGTCTGCTGTACAACACGAACTGGATCAAAAAGACGCTGGACGTGCCGTCGATCCACTTCGATTCCGCGTGGGTACCGTACACCAATTTTCACCCGATTTACGCGGGTAAGAGCGGCATGAGCGGTGAGCGCGTGCCGGGTAAAGTGTTCTTCGAAACGCAGTCGACGCATAAAATGCTGGCTGCGTTTTCCCAGGCTTCGCTGATTCACATCAAAGGCGAGTACGACGAAGAGACCTTTAACGAAGCCTTTATGATGCATACCACCACCTCACCGAGCTATCCGCTGGTGGCGTCTATCGAAACGGCCGCGGCGATGCTGCGCGGCAATCCGGGCAAACGTCTCATCAACCGTTCGGTGGAGCGTGCGCTGCATTTCCGCAAAGAGGTTCAGCGGCTGAAAGAGGAAGCCGACGGCTGGTTCTTTGATATCTGGCAGCCGGAAGAGATTGATGAGGCGGAGTGCTGGCCCGTCTCGCCCGGCGAAGACTGGCATGGTTTCCGGGATGCCGATAGCGACCATATGTTCCTCGACCCGGTAAAAGTGACGATCCTGACGCCAGGCATGGATGAGCAGGGCAAGATGAGCGAGGAAGGTATTCCGGCCGCGCTGGTCGCGAAATTCCTTGATGAACGTGGCGTAGTGGTGGAGAAGACCGGGCCCTATAACCTGCTGTTCCTGTTCAGTATTGGTATTGATAAAACCCGGGCGATGGGGCTGCTGCGCGGTCTGATGGAATTTAAGCGCGCCTACGATCTGAACCTGCGGGTGAAGAACATGCTGCCGGATCTCTCTGCGGAGGATCCTGACTTCTACCGTAACATGCGCATTCAGGATCTGGCCCAGGGGATCCACAGGCTGATCCGTCAGCACGATCTGCCGCGTCTGATGCTTCAGGCGTTTGATGTGTTGCCGGAGATGAAGTTTACCCCGCACAAGGCGTGGCAGCGCCAGGTGAGGGGGGAGGTCGAAACCGTCGAGCTGGAAAATCTGGTTGGACGCGTATCGGCCAACATGATCCTGCCTTACCCGCCGGGCGTACCGCTCCTGATGCCAGGAGAGATGATTACCGAGGAGAGTCGGGCCGTGCTCGATTTCCTGCTGATGCTCTGTTCGGTAGGGCGTCACTACCCCGGTTTTGAGACGGATATCCACGGTGCGAAGCGCGACGAAAACGGCGTTTACTGGGTGCGAGTCCTAAAATAAGGGCGACCGCTTGCATGGTGCGGGTTTTCGGTTGTAACGTTCAGGCATCATAAAAAGGAGAAGCTATGCTGGGTTTAAAACAGGTTCATCATATTGCGATCATTGCGACCGATTACGCGAAGAGTAAGGCCTTCTACTGCGACATTCTCGGCTTTACGCTGTTGAGCGAGGCGTACCGCGAGGAGCGCGACTCCTGGAAGGGCGATCTGGCGTTAAACGGGCAGTATGTGATTGAACTGTTCTCTTTTCCTTTTCCGCCTGCGCGTCCGTCCCGTCCGGAAGCCTGCGGCCTGCGCCATCTCGCCTTCAGCGTCGATGATCTGGATAGCGCAGTAAAACATCTGGAAGCGCACGGCGTGACGTGTGAAGCGATCCGCGTCGATCCGTTCACCGACAAGCGCTTTACCTTTTTCAACGACCCGGACGGCCTGCCGCTGGAGCTTTATCAGCAGTAATCTTCGTCCTGTGTGATAATGCCCGCTCAGTTTTCGGGCATTTTTTATGTGTAATTCCCTATGACCTTACCCGCTATCGCACACGCCGTTTCACCGTACCGCCAGCTGCTGGTGGGGTTTAGCGGTGGCCTGGATTCCACCGTTCTGCTTCATCGTCTTAAGTGCTGGCGCGATCGGGAGCCTGACGTCCAGCTGCGGGCGATACATATTCATCACGGATTAAGTCCTCACGCAGAGGAGTGGGTGGCGCACTGCGAAGCCTTGTGTGCGGCATGGGCGATCCCGCTCCTCGTCGAGCGCGTCACGCTGGTAGAGGAAGGGCTGGGCATCGAAGCGCAGGCGCGTAAAGCCCGCTATGCCGCGTTTGCCGGGGCATTACATGCTGGAGAAGCGCTGGTCACGGCCCAGCATCTGGACGATCAGTGTGAAACCTTTCTGCTGGCGCTTAAGCGGGGAAGCGGACCAGCGGGGCTTTCTGCCATGCCGGCGCGTTCGGTATTTGCCGGCACAACGTTACTGCGTCCGCTGCTTGGCGAGACGCGCGCCTCGCTTGAAGCCTGGGCGCGAGAACATCAGCTGAGCTGGATCGAAGATGAGAGTAACCAGGATGACGGCTATGATCGTAACTTTCTGCGTCTGCGCGTCCTCCCGCTATTGAGCGAGCGCTGGCCGCATTTCGCCGACGCGACGGCAAGAAGCGCTATGCTGTGTGCCGAACAGGAAACGCTGCTGGACGAGCTATTGAGTGACGAGCTGGCTGAACTGATTTCTAAAGACGGGGCGCTGGCCATTGCACCGCTGACAGCGATGAGCCCGGTACGTCGCGCCGCGCTGCTACGACGCTGGCTGGCCTCTCATTACGCTGCGATGCCGTCGCGGGCGATGCTGAGCCGTATCTGGGACGAGGTTGCCCTGGCGCGGGATGATGCTTCCCCGCGCGTCCATCTGAACGGTTTTGACGTAAGACGCTATAAAGGGGAACTCTGGTGGGTGAAATCAACGCCCTGCCTGACGGATGTGGTGCTTGACTGGCTTTCTCCTGAGCTTCCGCTGATATTGCCCGCTGAGGCTGGACGTGTCTCCCTCATACCGTCTGGTCATGTGCGGCCGCCGAAGCCCGGTGAACCGGTAACGGTACGCTTTAAGGCTGGTGGCATGCTGCATATTGTCGGGCGTAACGGAGGTCGGAAGCTGAAGAAAATCTGGCAGGAGTGCAACGTGCCGCCGTGGCTGCGCGACACCACGCCGCTGCTGTTCTATGGTGAAACGTTGATTGCTGCAGCAGGGGTTTTCATCACGGAAGCGGGATGGGCGGAAGACGGGGTCAGGTTTGAGTGGCAGAAAGCGTAACGGGCAACCTGGCTGCCCGTTAGTGTCATCAGGATTCGCTCACCACGACGGTGCCGATTTGCGGGTGGCTGAAGCTGGCTATTTTATCCAGACGCAGCTCACGCGTCGCACCGGCATCTTCCACTATCAGGTATTCCACGTTCTTACGTGAAACCAGATCGTTGGCTTTCGCCTTCAACACTTCGCCATCTTTTAGCTCCAGCGTCAGTAATAAATGATGCTGGCAGGCGAGTTCGAGGTTGTCATAGTCATCACAATTGATGGGTTGATAAGTATCATTCATCGACATAATCGCTCACCAGTAAATTCGCCGCAGCATACGCTGCTTTTTCCCTGACCGACTCTGAAAGGCTCTCATCAGAGGCCACTTCATTAAGCACTTTCAATACACAGCCCAACGCGTCCGGGACATACCCCAGATCTCCGCTGGCGATTTCCGCATACCGTTTGCGAATTAACTCACAATAATTATTCACATCCCCTCCCGCCAGCGCACTGACTTACTGTGAGATATCATTAAGCCTACGAAGATAAACTCGGTTTAGCAAGGTGACTATACCATACTCATTTAAGCAATATCAGCGCCTTGATAGCGGTGTATTTATTACCCCGTAACAGCCTTTTGCCGCGGTTTTCGCTACAATGTGCGCCTGATTCGAATGGAGTTCTCTCATGGCGCTGAAAGCGACAATCTATAAAGCAGTGGTCAATGTGGCCGATCTTGATCGCAACCAGTTCCTGGACGCCTCGCTGACGCTGGCACGCCACCCCTCCGAAACCCAGGAGCGCATGATGCTGCGCCTGCTGGCGTGGATTAAATACGCTGACGAGCGTCTGCAGTTTACCCGTGGGTTAAGCGCAGAAGACGAGCCTGAAGCCTGGCTGCGCAACGATCATCTGGGTATCGATTTGTGGATCGAACTCGGACTGCCGGACGAGCGCAGAATTAAGAAGGCCTGCACCCAGTCCGCTGAAGTGGCCTTATTCGCGTATAATCAGCGTGCTGCAGAGATTTGGTGGCAGCAAAACAAGAGCAAGTGCGGACAGTTTAAAAATCTCACCGTCTGGTATCTGGATGATGAGCAACTGGCGCAGCTGAGCGACTTTGCCAGCCGGACCATGGTGTTGCAGGCGACGATTCAGGACGGTGCAATCTGGCTTTCTGATTCTCAGAATAATCTGGAAATTCATTTAACGGCGTGGCAACCGGCCTCATGATCGTCTTGTCCCGAAACGTCAGCATTCCGGACAACGAGCTGGAGATCACCGCCATCCGTGCTCAGGGGGCCGGTGGGCAGCACGTCAACAAGGCCTCAACGGCTATCCATTTGCGTTTTGACATTCGGGCCTCAAGCCTGCCAGAGTATTATAAAGAAAGTCTGCTTGCTGCCAGCCATCACCTCATCACCAGCGATGGCGTGATGATGATCAAAGCCCAGGAATACCGCAGCCAGGAGCTCAACCGGGAAGCGGCCATCGCCAGGCTGGTGGCGGTCATCAAAGAATTAACGGCAGTACAAAAAAGCCGCCGGGCAACGCGGCCAACCCGCGCATCGAAAGAGCGTCGGCTGTCCTCGAAGGCCCAAAAATCCACAGTGAAAGCATTACGCGGTAAAGTTCGTCGCCCGACAGAGTGACGAAAGGGAACACAAATTTCATAAGGAATTCATTGTGAAAAAAGCATTATGGTCAGCGCTGGCAGTGAGTACGCTGTTTGCGCTTTTCGGGTGTAACAACCGTTCAGAAACGCAGGTTTTGCAACCCACGCAAACGGAAGAATTAAAACCAATGCAGCAGAGCTGGCGCGGCGTATTGCCTTGCGCGGACTGTGAAGGCATTGAAACGTCCCTGTTCCTGCAAAAAGACGGCACCTGGGTGATGAACCAGCGCTATCAGGGCGGGAAAGCGCCTTCTTCATTTGGAACCTATGGAACATGGGCACGTACGGCGGAGAAGCTGGTCCTGACGGATACCGCCGGCGAGAAAACCTTTTTCCGCGCCAAAGGCGAGGGGATGGAGATGCTTGACCGCGAAGGAAATCCTATTGAATCCCAGTTCAACTACACGCTGGCGCCGGTGAAAGCGGCTCTGCCCGCGACGCCGATGGCAATGCGCGGGATGTACTTCTATATGGCGGATGCGGCCATTTTTACCGACTGCGCAACTGGCAAGAAGGTCAGCGTGGCAAACAATGCCCAGCTTGAACGCGATTACGCTGTGGCGCGCGGCAATGACAGCAAGCCGATATTGCTGACGGTGGACGGTCACTTTACGCTGGAGCCAAACCCGGATAGCGGAGAGATGGTGAAAACGCTGGTGGCGGATAAAGACGCGAAATTTATTGCGGGCAAAGACTGTAACAGCAAATAAGCTGACGTAGCGCCATTAAAAAACCCCGCCTGAGCGGGGTTTTTTGTTTAGCCTTTGATGGCTTTCACCAGGTAATCAAGAATGTCGCCAGTCTTGATCATCTGTTTTTCGCCGCTGCGACGGTATTTGTATTCAATCTCGTCGCTATCGAGGTTACGGTCGCCGATCACGACGGTGTGTGGGATACCGATCAGTTCCATATCGGCAAACATCACGCCCGGACGCTCTTTACGGTCATCCATCAGCACTTCGATACCCTGCGCACGCAGCTCGGCATACAGCTTCTCGGCCAGCTCCTGCACGCGGTAAGACTTGTGCATGTTCATTGGCAGAATAGCGACCTGGAACGGTGCGATGTTGTCCGGCCAGACGATGCCGCGCTCGTCGTAGTTCTGCTCAATCGCTGCAGCTACCACGCGCGTCACCCCGATACCGTAGCAACCCATGGTCAGGATCTGGTTACGGCCATCTTCACCCTGAACGGCGGCGTTCAGCGCGCGCGAGTATTTATCGCCCAGCTGGAAGATGTGACCCACTTCGATACCGCGCTTGATCATCAGGGTACCCTGACCATCCGGGCTTGGGTCGCCTGCGACCACGTTACGGATGTCAGCCACTTCCGGCGTCGCCACGTCGCGATCCCAGTTGATGCCGAAGTAGTGTTTACCGTCGATGTTCGCACCAGCGGAGAAGTCGCTCATCGCGGCTACCGTGCGGTCAATAACAACAGGAACCGGCATATTCACCGGACCGAGAGAACCTGGCCCAGCATTGACCACGGCGCGGATTTCCGCTTCCGTGGCGAACGTCAGCGGGCTGGCGACCTGCGGCAGCTTCTCGGCTTTCACTTCGTTCAACTCGTGATCGCCACGCACCAGCAGGGCAACCAGCGGGTAAGCGCTCCCTTCGGTGGATTTAACCAGCAGGGTCTTAACGGTTTTTTCGATCGGTAAGTTGAACTGCTCAACCAGCTCGGCAATGGTTTTCGCGTTTGGCGTATCAACCAGCGTCATCTCTTGCGTTGCCGCAGCACGCGGTTCTTTTGGTGCCAGCGCTTCTGCAAATTCGATGTTCGCGGCGTAATCAGAGGAGTCAGAGAAGATCACATCGTCTTCACCGCTCTGCGCCAGAACCTGGAATTCATGGGATGCGCTACCGCCGATGGAGCCGGTATCAGCCTGCACCGCGCGGAAATCCAGACCCATGCGGGAGAAGATTTTGCTGTATGCCGCGTACATTGCGTCGTACGTCTCTTGCAGGGATTCCTGAGAGGTATGGAAAGAGTAGGCATCTTTCATCAGGAATTCGCGAGAGCGCATGACGCCGAAACGTGGGCGAACTTCGTCACGGAACTTGGTCTGGATCTGGAAGAAGTTCAGCGGCAGCTGTTTGTAAGAGCTCAGCTCATTACGAATCAGGTCGGTAATGACTTCTTCATGCGTTGGGCCGAGAACGAACGGACGCTCGCCGCGATCGACGAAGCGCAGCAGTTCAGGGCCATATTGTTCCCAACGGCCACTCTCCTGCCACAGGTCAGCGGGCTGAACCACAGGCATGGACACCTCGATAGCACCGGCGTTGTTCATCTCTTCACGCACGATGTTTTCGACTTTTTTCAGGACGCGCACGCCGGTCGGCAGCCAGGTGTATAACCCGGAGGCCAGCTTGCGGATCATCCCGGCGCGCAGCATCAGCTGATGGCTGATCACTTCGGCGTCGGCAGGCGTCTCCTTCAGAGTGGAGAGCAGATATTGGCTAGTACGCATGTTGTTACGGTTCCATTTCGACGATTGGAACAGGCTGAAACACCAGCCTGACACAAAAAAAGTGGTTTAGTTTACCAGTGTGGCAAAGATGCCAAAAGAGAGGAGAACAAAATTACCTGGGTTCCAGGGCAAACACTTCAAAACCTGCCCCGGTGACGCGCCAGCGAACGTTAAAATCCAGCAGCCAGACGGCGTACGTTTTTCCTGCTTCCTCTTCTTTACGGTAGGCCGGACGCGGGTCCTGTGCCAGCACTTCGGTGATGAAATCCCGTAAGCGAGGATAGCGTTTCTCCAGTTGACCGAGTTGCGAGGCGAGCTCAGGGGTAAAATACACCGGCATATCCGCCTGTGGAGCGTCCTGGGCATAGCTTGCACGCGCCTCCGGAAGGGCTTCGGCGAAGGGCAAATAGGGTTTGATGTCGATCACCGGCGTGCCGTCGACCAGGTCCAGGCTACCTAACTCGAGTATCACCTGATCTTTCTGGCAGCGTATGCCTTTCAGTTCAACCAGCGACATGCCAACCGGGTTTGGACGAAAGGTCGAGCGCGTCGCAAACACCCCCATTCTCGCATTTCCGCCAAGACGAGGAGGACGCACGGTAGGACGCCAGCCGCCTTCCATCGTCTGGTGAAACACGAACACCACCCACAGATGGCTGAACGCCTCGAGCCCGCGTACCGCATCGGCCTGATTATAAGGCGCAACCAGGTGAAGCTCACCGCGTCCGCTGGTGACAAGACCGGGCTGGCGGGGGACGGCGAACTTCTCTTTATAAGGAGAGTGGATAACGCCTATCTGCTCGAACTGAAATGCACTCATTTCGCCGTAATGTTCAGCGCAGAACCGATGCAAACCGCCTGACGGTAGCAGCCCGGCGTGCCGCTGGTGACTTCACAGCTGTGCAGCAGGACCGCGTTAGCTTTCATTTTTGCGGCATTAATCTGCATGCGTTTACGCGCAGTCGGAATATTCGGTGGTGAGTCCTGATTAGTCGCCTGACAGGATTCGCCGCTCACTTCGCCCAGTTCACGGAACGGTTTACCGACGAGTTCGTCCGCTTTCGTGATAATGCGAACCGGCGCAGGGCGAACCACTTTCGGTTTCGCAGGCTCGGTCTTTGGCGGGGTTGCCGTGCTTTGAACAGGTTCAACGGGAGATCTGCTTAGCATAGAACAGCCGCTCAGCATGAGTGCTAAAAGACAGATCGGTAAAGCACGCATAATATTTCCTCAATGGATAATCAAAACGTCAGATATTGAATCAGTTGACTGCACAAATGACAAGACGGGCATAAGCCCGTCCTGATGATATTACACTGAGGTGAGATTACCAGCCTTTAACAGCGCCGCCGTTAAACACTTTGTTGGCTTCCTGGTAAACTTCGTCTGACTGATAGGCCTGAACGAATTTCTTCACGTTTTCCGCGTCCTTGTTGTCTTCGCGAGTCACGATCAGGTTAACGTACGGGGAGTCTTTATCTTCAACGAAGATACCGTCTTTGGCTGGCGTCAGGCCAATCTGGCTGGCGTACGTGGTGTTGATAACGGCCAGAGCAATCTGCGCATCGTCCAGAGAACGTGGCAGCTGCGGTGCTTCCAGTTCAACGATTTTCAGATTTTTCGGGTTCTCGGTGACGTCCAGAACGGTTGGCAGCAGGCCAACACCGTCTTTCAGCTTGATCAGGCCCACTTTCTGCAGCAGCAGCAGGGAACGACCAAGGTTAGTTGGGTCGTTAGGCACGGCAACCTGAGAGCCCGGCTGCAGTTCGTCCAGTGATTTAATTTTCTTAGAGTAACCGGCAATCGGATAAACGAAGGTGTTACCGACACCAACCAGTTTATAGCCACGATCTTTGATCTGCTGGTCCAGGTATGGCTTATGCTGGAAGGCGTTCGCGTCGATATCCCCTTTGCTCAGAGCTTCGTTCGGCAGAACGTAATCGTTGAAGGTCACCAGCTCCACATCCAGGCCATACTTCTCTTTTGCCACTTTCTGAGCAACTTCCGCAACCTGCTGTTCTGCACCTACGATAACGCCCACTTTAATGTGGTTTGGATCCTTTTCGTCCTGACCGCAACCCACCAGTGCCAGAGAGCCGATCAGCGCGCCTACTGCTGCGAAGGTCTTTAATTTAAACGCCATGTTTTATCCTTAACTCGTAGAGTTTGTGTTGTGTGTAACGTTATTTATGCGTAACAGCCCGGACGATGCGATCGCCAGAGAACTGGATTAAGTAAACCAGAACAACCAGCAATACCAGAACGGTATTCATCACGGTCGCGTTATATCCAATATAGCCGTACTGGTAACCAATCTGACCTAAACCGCCCGCGCCTACGGCACCGCCCATCGCCGAATAACCGACCAGGGTGATAAGCGTAATGGTTGCCGCATTCACCAGCCCTGGCAGTGCCTCCGGCAGCAGAACCTTGCGGACGATCTGCATCGGCGTGGCACCCATCGCACGGGAAGCTTCGATCAAACCGGTTGGGATTTCCAGCAGGGCGTTTTCCACCATACGGGCGATAAACGGCGCAGCGCCAACGGTCAGCGGAACGATCGCCGCCTGCAGACCGATAGACGTTCCGACGATCACGCGGGTAAACGGAATCATCCACACCAGTAAAATAATGAACGGGATAGAACGGAAGATGTTCACCAGCGCAGAGAGCGTACGGTACAGCTTCGCATTCTCAATGATTTGACCCGGACGCGTCACGTACAGCAACACGCCGACCGGCAGGCCAATCACAAAACCAAAGAAGCCAGAGACAAAGGTCATTGCCAGCGTTTCCCAAACGCCGCGAACCAGCAGCCACATCATCGGCTCAGACATAACCCAGTACCTCTACTTTTACGTGATGTTCTTGCAGCCAGGCAATGGCTGCCTGGGTTTCTTCTTGTGTGCCGTGCATTTCTGTCAGCATGATGCCGAACTTGACGCCACCGGCGTAATCCATCTGCGCGCTGATGATGTTGTTGTTCACGTTAAAGCGACGTGCGGTTTCGGAAAGCAGGGGGGCATCAACGGACTGGCCGGTGAACTCCATGCGCAGCATCGGGACGCTGTCAGCAGCGGGTTCGGTTTTCAAACGCTCCAGATAGTCTTCCGGAATATCCAGATGCAGCGTGGACTGGATGAACTGCTGCGCCAGCGGGGTTTTCGGATGCGAGAACACTTCACTTACCGTGTCTTGCTCGATCAGTTCACCGTTGCTGATGACCGCCACGCAGTCACAGATGCGTTTCACCACGTCCATCTCATGCGTAATAAGGAGGATCGTCAGGCCCAGGCGACGATTAATGTCCTTCAGCAGTTCCAGAATCGAACGCGTGGTTGCCGGATCCAGTGCGCTGGTGGCTTCATCGCACAGCAGTACCTTAGGATTGCTTGCCAGCGCGCGGGCAATGGCCACACGTTGTTTTTGCCCACCGGACAGATTTGCCGGGTAGCTATCATGTTTGTCGCCCAGACCCACGAGGTCGAGCAGCTCGGTGACGCGGCGCTTCACTTCATCTTTCGGCGTGTTATCCAGCTCAAGCGGTAAGGCAACGTTGCCGAACACGGTGCGGGAGGCCAGCAGGTTAAAGTGCTGGAAAATCATGCCAATCTGACGACGCGCTTTGGTGAGTTCTTTCTCTGAAAGGGCGGTAAGTTCCTGGCCGCCAACTTCTACGCTGCCCTGGGTTGGGCGCTCAAGCAGGTTAACACAACGGATCAGCGTGCTTTTACCTGCACCCGATGCGCCAATGACGCCATAAATTTGACCAGCAGGAACATGCAGGCTGACGTTGTTCAGCGCCTGAATGGTTCGGTTCCCCTGCTGGAACACTTTGGTGATATTGGAAAGTTTAATCATTAGATTATTTTTATCGTATGTAAGTTAGCCGTGGCATTTTCTTCTGCCAGATACGGGTGATGACCGTAAACAAAACGGATGTTAAGGCATCCAGACGTCTAAATCAATCCAACTCTGTACGATGAGCACTTTATTGCGCTGCGATTCATGAGATACTAGTCGAACATGCCTTTTTCAGGAGCAAACCGGTGGCAAAATCAGTATCCGCAATTTTCCTCGATCGTGACGGCACTATTAATGTGGATCACGGTTATGTCCATGAGATTGATGAGTTCGAGTTTATCGAGGGCGTAATAGATGCCATGCGCCAGCTGAAAGAGATGGGCTATGCGCTGGTGGTGGTGACGAACCAGTCCGGTATTGCACGCGGTAAATTTACCGAAGCGCAGTTTGAGACGCTGACGGAATGGATGGACTGGTCACTGGCCGACCGCGGTGTGGATCTCGATGGTATCTACTATTGTCCGCATCACCCACAGGGAACCGTAGAAGAATATCGTCAGACCTGTGATTGCCGTAAGCCGCATCCGGGGATGTTCATCTCTGCGCAGGAGTTCCTGCACATTGATATGGCGGCTTCTTATATGGTGGGCGATAAACTGGAAGATATGCAGGCAGCTGCAGCAGCAGGTGTAGGGACCAAAATATTAGTGCGCACCGGCAAGCCTGTGACGCCAGAAGCTGAGAATGCGGCGGATTGGGTAATTAATAGTCTGGCCGAGCTACCAAAAGAGATTAAAAAGCACCAAAAATAGCCTTTCTGGTGAAAAGATGAGCGATTGAAATAAAAATGCATTTTTCCGCTTGTCATTCCTCGGCGGCCCCCTATAATGCGCCTCCATCGACACGGCGGATGTGAATCACTTCACAAACAGCCCGGTCGGTTGAAGAGAAAAAATCCTGAAATAACGGGTTGACTCTGAAAGAGGAAAGCGTAATATACGCCACCTCGCAACGGTGAGCGAAAGCCGCGTTGCACTGCTCTTTAACAATTTATCAGACAATCTGTGTGGGCACTCAAAGTGACATGGATTCTTAATGTCTTCGGACAATAAATGAATGCCAAGTCTCTGAGTGAACATGCGTAATTCATTACGAAGTTTAATTCACGAGCATCAAACTTAAATTGAAGAGTTTGATCATGGCTCAGATTGAACGCTGGCGGCAGGCCTAACACATGCAAGTCGAGCGGCAGCGGAAAGTAGCTTGCTACTTTGCCGGCGAGCGGCGGACGGGTGAGTAATGTCTGGGAAACTGCCTGATGGAGGGGGATAACTACTGGAAACGGTAGCTAATACCGCATAACGTCGCAAGACCAAAGAGGGGGACCTTCGGGCCTCTTGCCATCAGATGTGCCCAG
The DNA here is from genome assembly GCF_040059225.1 of Enterobacter cloacae complex sp. Mu1197. NCBI lineage: Bacteria > Pseudomonadati > Pseudomonadota > Gammaproteobacteria > Enterobacterales > Enterobacteriaceae > Enterobacter > Enterobacter cloacae complex sp. Mu1197. The sequence continues at coordinate 896,575 of NZ_CP157375.1, forward strand.
ATGGGATTAGCTAGTAGGTGGGGTAACGGCTCACCTAGGCGACGATCCCTAGCTGGTCTGAGAGGATGACCAGCCACACTGGAACTGAGACACGGTCCAGACTCCTACGGGAGGCAGCAGTGGGGAATATTGCACAATGGGCGCAAGCCTGATGCAGCCATGCCGCGTGTATGAAGAAGGCCTTCGGGTTGTAAAGTACTTTCAGCGGGGAGGAAGGCGGTGAGGTTAATAACCTCATCGATTGACGTTACCCGCAGAAGAAGCACCGGCTAACTCCGTGCCAGCAGCCGCGGTAATACGGAGGGTGCAAGCGTTAATCGGAATTACTGGGCGTAAAGCGCACGCAGGCGGTCTGTCAAGTCGGATGTGAAATCCCCGGGCTCAACCTGGGAACTGCATTCGAAACTGGCAGGCTAGAGTCTTGTAGAGGGGGGTAGAATTCCAGGTGTAGCGGTGAAATGCGTAGAGATCTGGAGGAATACCGGTGGCGAAGGCGGCCCCCTGGACAAAGACTGACGCTCAGGTGCGAAAGCGTGGGGAGCAAACAGGATTAGATACCCTGGTAGTCCACGCCGTAAACGATGTCGACTTGGAGGTTGTGCCCTTGAGGCGTGGCTTCCGGAGCTAACGCGTTAAGTCGACCGCCTGGGGAGTACGGCCGCAAGGTTAAAACTCAAATGAATTGACGGGGGCCCGCACAAGCGGTGGAGCATGTGGTTTAATTCGATGCAACGCGAAGAACCTTACCTACTCTTGACATCCAGAGAACTTTCCAGAGATGGATTGGTGCCTTCGGGAACTCTGAGACAGGTGCTGCATGGCTGTCGTCAGCTCGTGTTGTGAAATGTTGGGTTAAGTCCCGCAACGAGCGCAACCCTTATCCTTTGTTGCCAGCGGTTAGGCCGGGAACTCAAAGGAGACTGCCAGTGATAAACTGGAGGAAGGTGGGGATGACGTCAAGTCATCATGGCCCTTACGAGTAGGGCTACACACGTGCTACAATGGCGCATACAAAGAGAAGCGACCTCGCGAGAGCAAGCGGACCTCATAAAGTGCGTCGTAGTCCGGATTGGAGTCTGCAACTCGACTCCATGAAGTCGGAATCGCTAGTAATCGTAGATCAGAATGCTACGGTGAATACGTTCCCGGGCCTTGTACACACCGCCCGTCACACCATGGGAGTGGGTTGCAAAAGAAGTAGGTAGCTTAACCTTCGGGAGGGCGCTTACCACTTTGTGATTCATGACTGGGGTGAAGTCGTAACAAGGTAACCGTAGGGGAACCTGCGGTTGGATCACCTCCTTACCTTAAAGAACCTGCCTTTGCAGTGCTCACACAGATTGTCTGATGAAAAACAGCAGTAAAAATCTCTGCAGGCTTGTAGCTCAGGTGGTTAGAGCGCACCCCTGATAAGGGTGAGGTCGGTGGTTCAAGTCCACTCAGGCCTACCAAATTTTCCCTGATACTGCGTTGCGGCAACGCTCACATACTGATGTATGCTTCGCGTTACCACGCCTTGTCTCAGGAAAAATTACCGGTACAGAGATTGCAAAACGATGGGGCTATAGCTCAGCTGGGAGAGCGCCTGCTTTGCACGCAGGAGGTCTGCGGTTCGATCCCGCATAGCTCCACCATCTTTTACTGCGAACCCAAGAAAACTTCAGAGTGAACCTGAAAAGGTGCACTGCGAAGTTTTGCTCTTTAAAAATCTGGATCAAGCTGAAAATTGAAACGACACATCTTAATGGTGTGTTCGAGTCTCTCAAATTTTCGCAATCATGAAGTGAAACATCTTCGGGTTGTGAGGTTAAGCGACTAAGCGTACACGGTGGATGCCCTGGCAGTCAGAGGCGATGAAGGACGTGCTAATCTGCGAAAAGCGCCGGCGAGGTGATATGAACCTTTGACCCGGCGATGTCCGAATGGGGAAACCCAGTGTGATTCGTCACACTATCGTTAACTGAATACATAGGTTAACGAGGCGAACCGGGGGAACTGAAACATCTAAGTACCCCGAGGAAAAGAAATCAACCGAGATTCCCCCAGTAGCGGCGAGCGAACGGGGAGCAGCCCAGAGTCTGAATCAGCTTGTGTGTTAGTGGAAGCGTCTGGAAAGTCGCACGGTACAGGGTGACAGTCCCGTACACGAAAACACACAGGCTGTGAACTCGAAGAGTAGGGCGGGACACGTGGTATCCTGTCTGAATATGGGGGGACCATCCTCCAAGGCTAAATACTCCTGACTGACCGATAGTGAACCAGTACCGTGAGGGAAAGGCGAAAAGAACCCCGGCGAGGGGAGTGAAAAAGAACCTGAAACCGTGTACGTACAAGCAGTGGGAGCACCCTAGTGGTGTGACTGCGTACCTTTTGTATAATGGGTCAGCGACTTATATTCTGTAGCAAGGTTAACCGTATAGGGGAGCCGAAGGGAAACCGAGTCTTAACTGGGCGTTAAGTTGCAGGGTATAGACCCGAAACCCGGTGATCTAGCCATGGGCAGGTTGAAGGTTGGGTAACACTAACTGGAGGACCGAACCGACTAATGTTGAAAAATTAGCGGATGACTTGTGGCTGGGGGTGAAAGGCCAATCAAACCGGGAGATAGCTGGTTCTCCCCGAAAGCTATTTAGGTAGCGCCTCGTGAATTCATCTTCGGGGGTAGAGCACTGTTTCGGCTAGGGGGCCATCCCGGCTTACCAACCCGATGCAAACTACGAATACCGAAGAATGTTATCACGGGAGACACACGGCGGGTGCTAACGTCCGTCGTGAAGAGGGAAACAACCCAGACCGCCAGCTAAGGTCCCAAAGTCATGGTTAAGTGGGAAACGATGTGGGAAGGCACAGACAGCCAGGATGTTGGCTTAGAAGCAGCCATCATTTAAAGAAAGCGTAATAGCTCACTGGTCGAGTCGGCCTGCGCGGAAGATGTAACGGGGCTAAACCATGCACCGAAGCTGCGGCAGCGACACTATGTGTTGTTGGGTAGGGGAGCGTTCTGTAAGCCGTTGAAGGTGTGCTGTGAGGCATGCTGGAGGTATCAGAAGTGCGAATGCTGACATAAGTAACGATAAAGCGGGTGAAAAGCCCGCTCGCCGGAAGACCAAGGGTTCCTGTCCAACGTTAATCGGGGCAGGGTGAGTCGACCCCTAAGGCGAGGCCGAAAGGCGTAGTCGATGGGAAACAGGTTAATATTCCTGTACTTGGTGTTACTGCGAAGGGGGGACGGAGAAGGCTATGTTAGCCGGGCGACGGTTGTCCCGGTTTAAGCATGTAGGCGGAGGTTCCAGGTAAATCCGGTACCTTTTAACGCTGAGGTGTGATGACGAGGCACTACGGTGCTGAAGTAACAAATGCCCTGCTTCCAGGAAAAGCCTCTAAGCATCAGGTAACATCAAATCGTACCCCAAACCGACACAGGTGGTCAGGTAGAGAATACCAAGGCGCTTGAGAGAACTCGGGTGAAGGAACTAGGCAAAATGGTGCCGTAACTTCGGGAGAAGGCACGCTGATATGTAGGTGAAGCCCCTGCGGGTGGAGCTGAAATCAGTCGAAGATACCAGCTGGCTGCAACTGTTTATTAAAAACACAGCACTGTGCAAACACGAAAGTGGACGTATACGGTGTGACGCCTGCCCGGTGCCGGAAGGTTAATTGATGGGGTTAGCGGCAACGCGAAGCTCTTGATCGAAGCCCCGGTAAACGGCGGCCGTAACTATAACGGTCCTAAGGTAGCGAAATTCCTTGTCGGGTAAGTTCCGACCTGCACGAATGGCGTAATGATGGCCAGGCTGTCTCCACCCGAGACTCAGTGAAATTGAACTCGCTGTGAAGATGCAGTGTACCCGCGGCAAGACGGAAAGACCCCGTGAACCTTTACTATAGCTTGACACTGAACACTGGTCCTTGATGTGTAGGATAGGTGGGAGGCTTTGAAGCGTGGACGCCAGTCTGCGTGGAGCCGACCTTGAAATACCACCCTTTAATGGCTGGTGTTCTAACGTAGACCCGTGATCCGGGTTGCGGACAGTGTCTGGTGGGTAGTTTGACTGGGGCGGTCTCCTCCCAAAGAGTAACGGAGGAGCACGAAGGTTAGCTAATCCTGGTCGGACATCAGGAGGTTAGTGCAATGGCATAAGCTAGCTTGACTGCGAGAGTGACGGCTCGAGCAGGTGCGAAAGCAGGTCATAGTGATCCGGTGGTTCTGAATGGAAGGGCCATCGCTCAACGGATAAAAGGTACTCCGGGGATAACAGGCTGATACCGCCCAAGAGTTCATATCGACGGCGGTGTTTGGCACCTCGATGTCGGCTCATCACATCCTGGGGCTGAAGTAGGTCCCAAGGGTATGGCTGTTCGCCATTTAAAGTGGTACGCGAGCTGGGTTTAGAACGTCGTGAGACAGTTCGGTCCCTATCTGCCGTGGGCGCTGGAGAATTGAGGGGGGCTGCTCCTAGTACGAGAGGACCGGAGTGGACGCATCACTGGTGTTCGGGTTGTCATGCCAATGGCACTGCCCGGTAGCTAAATGCGGAAAAGATAAGTGCTGAAAGCATCTAAGCACGAAACTTGCCCCGAGATGAGTTCTCCCTGAGACTTTAAGTCTCCTGAAGGAACGTTGAAGACGACGACGTTGATAGGTCGGGTGTGTAAGCGCAGCGATGCGTTGAGCTAACCGATACTAATGAACCGTGAGGCTTAACCTTACAACGCCGAAGATGTTTTGGCGAAGAGACGAACAATCAAAATTCAGCCTTGATACAGATTAAACAGAATTTGCCTGGCGGCTTTAGCGCGGTGGTCCCACCTGACCCCATGCCGAACTCAGAAGTGAAACGCCGTAGCGCCGATGGTAGTGTGGGGTCTCCCCATGTGAGAGTAGGGAACTGCCAGGCATCAAATTAAGTAGTAAGCCGGTGCATTAATCCGGTGGTTACAAGCAGTCTTCGGTGGAGCGGTAGTTCAGTCGGTTAGAATACCTGCCTGTCACGCAGGGGGTCGCGGGTTCGAGTCCCGTCCGTTCCGCCACTTATTAAAAGCCCTGAGTTAACGCTCAGGGCTTTTTTCTTATCTGACGTTTAATTATTGCGAAATCAGCAAAAATCCTCTGCGTTTTACGATCTTTTTCTCTATAACACCGCCAGCGATAATCGTCCTCAGTTTACGAACATAACGATTGAGGAAAATTATGACTCTCCCTGCATTTGGTCTGGGCACTTTCCGCCTGAAAGACGACGTTGTTATCGCATCAGTTAAAACCGCACTCGAACTGGGCTATCGCGCAGTTGATACGGCGCAGATCTATGAAAACGAAGCTGCCGTTGGACAAGCTCTCGAAGAGAGCGGTGTACCGCGTAATAAGCTGTTCATTACCACGAAAATCTGGATTGAGAATCTCAGCAAAGACAAGCTGATCCCAAGCCTGAAAGAAAGCCTGAAAAAACTGCGTACTGACTACGTCGATCTGACGCTGATCCACTGGCCATCACCAAACGATGCCGTCTCCGTGGAAGAATTCATGCAGGCGCTGCTGGAAGCGAAAAAGCAGGGCTTAACCCGCGAAATTGGGATCTCCAACTTCACGATCCCGCTGATGGAAAAAGCCATTGCGGCTGTGGGTGCAGAAAATATTGCGACCAACCAGATTGAACTGTCTCCTTACCTGCAGAACCGCAAAGTCGTGGACTGGGCAAAACAGCACGGGATCCACATCACCTCATACATGACGCTGGCCTATGGTAAAGCGCTGAAAGATGAAGTGATTACGCGTATCGCTGAGAAACATAACGCGACTGCCGCGCAGGTCATTCTGGCATGGGCAATGGGTGAAGGTTATGCCGTGATCCCATCTTCAACTAAACGTGAAAACCTGGCGAGCAACCTGTTAGCAACGGATCTTCACCTGGATTCTGACGATAAAAAAGCGATCGCAGCCCTGGAGTGCAACGATCGCCTGGTCAGCCCGGAAGGCTTAGCTCCTCACTGGGATTAAGTTTGCCCCACCCTCTGTAACCTGAACCCTCACACAGCTCCTCCGGGAGCTGTTTTTATATGTTCACTCAGAAAATCAATAAAGGCACGAATGCGCGTACTCACCGCTCTGTCACTGTAATACACCGCGCTAAAAGGCATTTCGACCGGCAGGCGTTTATCGGCCATCAATTCCACCAGTTCACCCCGCGCAATCTCCTTATCGATCATATAGTCTGACAGGCAGGCGATACCATTGCCTTCGAGGCACAGCTGCTTCAGCGTTTCCCCGCTGTTAGACGACAATCCGCTAGTAATTTCATGAAGTTGCCCATCATGGCAGGCGACAGGCCAGGTGTTCAGCGATACCGGCTCCGTAAAGCCCAGGCACAGATGCTGCTTCAGTTCTTCAACCGTCTCCGGTTTACCATGTTCAGCAATATACTGTGGCGACGCGATAATTTTTCGGTAGCTGGCAAACAGAGGGCGGGCACGCAAGCTTGAATCGGTCAGCGTTCCCGCCCGGATAGCCACATCTACCTTTCGCTCGATGAGGTTGATAAACGTCTCTGAGGAGACCAGAGAGAGCGTCATCTCCGGATAACGTTCGCGGAAAGGTTTAATCAGCGGCATCAGAAAGTGAAGTACAACCGGCGTGGCCGCATCAATGCGCAGTAACCCACGCGGCGTGCTGCGGGTCTCCATAATCTCCGTCTCCGCTGCGGCCATCTCCTGCAGTACCGACTGCACGCGGCGAAAATAACGCTCTCCTTCTTCCGTCAGGCTCAGCTGCCGCGTCGTTCGGTTGAGCAGGCTCACTCCAAGCTTCATCTCCAGCTTTTTTACCGAGCGGCTAATGGCTGAGTTAGCCTGCCCCAGCTGTTCGGCCGCGCGGCTAAAGCTGCCGCTTTCGACGACGGCGACAAAGATTGTCAGCTCTTCCGACGTTGCTTTCATTGTTGCACCACCCGCAAAATTCTATTGATATTTTGACCATTTTTGTTATTTAAGCACTGGCGCATACTGCCTGTCATCTTAATCCTGATGATACGGAGTATTTTATGCCACTGGCGCTTCTTGCCCTGACGATCAGTGCCTTTGCAATTGGCACGACCGAATTTGTTATCGTGGGACTGGTTCCCACCATTGCTAACCAGCTTGCGATCTCATTGCCCTCCGCCGGATTGCTGGTGTCCATCTATGCCCTGGGCGTTGCCGTCGGTGCCCCCGTGCTGACGGCCCTGACCGGACGCTTTCCGCGTAAGCAGCTGTTAGTTGCATTAATGGTGCTGTTCACCGCCGGGAACGTGCTGGCCTGGCAGGCGCCGGACTACACCACGCTGGTTATCGCTCGTCTGTTGACCGGCCTTGCACACGGGGTGTTCTTCTCGATTGGTTCCACTATTGCAACCAGCCTGGTACCAAAAGAGAAAGCGGCCTCCGCCATTGCGATCATGTTCGGTGGGCTGACCGTTGCACTCGTCACAGGCGTACCATTGGGCACGTTTATCGGACAACACTTCGGCTGGCGTGAAACGTTCCTGGCCGTCTCCTTACTGGGCGTCATTGCCCTGGTGACCAGCCTGCTGCTGGTGCCGTCGAATATTCCTGGCCGGGCCAGCGCCAGCCTGAGCGATCAGCTGAAGGTGCTCACGCATCCGCGTTTGCTGATCATCTACGCAGTTACGGCGCTGGGCTATGGTGGCGTATTCACCGCCTTCACCTTCCTTGCACCGATGATGCAGGACTTGGCGGGCTTCTCCCCCAATGCCGTGAGCTGGATTTTGCTGGGATACGGTATTTCCGTTGCGATTGGCAATATCTGGGGCGGCAAGCTTGCGGATAAGCATGGTGCGGTACCGGCGCTGAAATTCATCTTCGCCGCGCTGGTCGTTCTGTTGATGATTTTCCAGTTCACGGCTTCGATACAGTACGCCGCGCTGGTCACCGTGCTGGTCATGGGGATCTTCGCCTTTGGTAATGTGCCCGGGCTTCAGGTTTACGTTGTACAGAAAGCCGAGCTTTATACGCCCAATGCGGTGGATGTGGCTTCCGGCCTGAATATTGCCGCTTTTAATATTGGTATCGCGCTGGGCTCCATCATTGGTGGGCAAACCGTCGAACATTTCGGATTAACCCAGACGCCATGGATTGGCGCGGTGATTGTCCTGGTCGCTTTCCTGTTGATTGGGCTGAGCGGACGTCTTGATAAACCCGCCCGCGTCGCGCTGGGTTAACATCAGTAAGCGCTTGCTTACAAAACTGGAAAGCGGTTTCTCAGAAATTGCGTTGAAAGTGTGACCTAAAGTCCCTATAACATTAGAACCAGTCCGTTTTCCGGACTGGTTCATGTTACAGAGGCTGTTTCCAAAAGTGCGAAAAAATACCTATGCCATGCGTTATGTAGCCGGAATGCCCGCGGAGAGGATCTTGCCTCCGGGGTCATTTGCGAGCATAAGCCAGGCATTACCCGCCGGCACACCGTTAAGCAGCGATGAAAAAATCCGTGTACTGGTGTGGAATATCTTTAAGCAGCAGCGTGCGGAGTGGTTATCGGTCCTCAAGAATTTTGGCAAAGATGCCCATCTGGTCCTGCTCCAGGAGGCGCAAACCACGCCTGAACTCGTTCGGTTTGCTACCACTCACTATCTTGCCGCCGACCAGGTACCCGCCTTTGTTCTGCCGCAGCATCCCTCGGGCGTGATGACGCTTTCAGCGGCACATCCCGTCTATTGTTGTCCACTGCGCGAACGAGAGCCTATTCTGCGCCTGGCGAAATCGGCGCTGGTGACGGTCTATCCGCTGCCGGATACCCGTATGCTGATGGTCGTGAATATCCACGCGGTAAACTTCAGCCTGGGCGTGGATGTGTACAGTAAGCAGTTACTTCCGATTGGCGATCAGATAGCGCATCACAGCGGGCCCATCATTATGGCCGGCGATTTCAATGCCTGGAGCCGTCCGCGCATGAATGCGCTGTACCGCTTTGCGCGCGAAATGTCGCTGCGTGAAGTTCGTTTTAGCGATGACCAGCGCAAAAAAGCCTTTGGTCGTCCTCTCGACTTTGTCTTCTATCGTGGGTTGAGCGTGCACGATGCCTCCGTGCTGGTGACGCGCGCCTCCGATCATAACCCTCTACTCGTCGAATTCAGTCCCGGCAAACCTGATAAATAATGGTGTGTCAGGTCTGCCGTGGGGCAGGCCTGTGCAGGTGCTGCCCTTTTATTTTTAACCCACAAAGGACAGTACGATGACAACAACACACTCCCATCATGACAACGTAGAAAAACAGTTTGGTTCGCAGGCAAATGCGTATCTGAGCAGCGCCGTACACGCTTCAGGCCGCGATCTGGTACGCCTCGGTGAGCGCCTGTCGGCATTTCCGCAGGCGCACGTGCTGGATTTAGGCTGCGGGGCAGGGCATGCCAGCTTCACGGCTGCGCAGCAGGTGGCGCAGGTTACCGCATATGACTTATCCAGCCAGATGCTGGAGGTGGTTGCTGAAGCGGCGAAAGCGAAGGGGCTGGACAATATTGATACGCGTCAGGGCTATGCCGAATCCTTACCTTTTGATGATGCCGCGTTTGAGGTGGTGATCAGCCGTTATTCCGCGCACCACTGGCATGATGTTGGCCAGGCATTACGCGAAGTCAAACGCGTTCTGAAGCCGGGTGGCATCCTCATTATTATGGATGTGATGTCGCCTGGACATCCGGTGCGCAATATCTGGCTGCAAACGGTGGAAGCGCTGCGCGACACCTCGCATGTGCAAAACTACGCCAGCGGAGAGTGGTTATCGCTTATCACTGAAGCGGGACTGATTACACGCTCGTTAATCACAGACCGTTTGCCGCTGGAGTTTAGCTCGTGGATTGCGCGTATGCGCACCCCGGAAGCGTTAAGTCAGGCAATCAGGCTGTATCAGGAGAGTGCCTCCGCAGAGGTGAAGGCGTACTTTGAACTGCAGGACGATGGTTCATTTACCAGCGATACCATCATGGCGGAAGCGCAAAAAGCGGGATAAACAAAAAAGGCACCGAGGGGAATCGGTGCCTTTTTATCTTTCGGTCGTGTTATCAGGAGTCTGGCGTCGCGCTGTTCTTCACAAACAGCGTCAGCTGGTCGCCTGGTTTCAGATTGTCAGTATCATTGTTCCAGCGCATCACATCTTTGATGTTCACGCCGTGACGTTTTGCGATACTGGACAGCGAGTCACCCTTACGCACGCGATAGGTAATGCTATCGCTGTTGTTGGCAAGACGCTGCGCACTGCTACCTGCGCCAACCGTCAGATTCTGACCCACTTTCAAGCCCGATCCGCGCAGATTGTTCCACTGCTGGAGATCTTTTGCGCTCACGCCAAGACGTGATGCAATGCCTGAAAGCGTATCACCTGAACGAACCTTATAACTGCGGCTGTTGACGGGTGAGGCATCCGCGATCAGCGTTGACTGAACGGCAGCGATTTCACCCGAAGCTAAAGACTCACGTAACTGCTCAGCATGTTTCTGCGGAACCATTACATACTGCGGACCACTCGCCCCCAGGGTTGAGCCTTTAACGCCAGCATTAAAGGTTTTCAGTTTACTTACCGACATACCCGTCATATCAGCAACCTGTTGAATATCAACCGGATTGCTGAGGCGAACACGCGCCAGTGCACGACTTTCGTCTGGTGTTGGCAGTTGCACACCGTAACGCTTGCTGTTCTTGAGAATATCGCTCAGTGCCAGCATTTTCGGTACGTAAATCTTTGTTTCCTGTGGCAGTGAGAGCGACCAAAAATCGGTGGATTTACCCCGTGCTTTATTCGCTTTCATTGCCTTCAGTACACGACCTTCGCCGCTATTGTACGCTGCGACCGTTAACAGCCAGTCGCCGTCAAACATCTTGTTCAGACGTTGCATCATGTCGAGAGCGGCTGTCGTTGAAGCGACAACATCGCGACGCGCATCATAGTTGCGGGTCTGTTTCAGACCATAGTTTCGCCCGGTGCTCGGAATGATCTGCCAAATGCCTGCGGCATTGGCGCCAGACGTCGCGTGTGGGTCAAAAGCGCTCTCCACTATGGGTAGGAGTACCAGCTCCATAGGCATGTTACGTTTCTTAACTTGCCCGGCTATCCAGTACATATACGGCTCTGCCCGTAACGTTACATCGTGGAGATAGCTCTTATTACTTAAATACTTCTGTTTCTGTTCGCGAATCCGGGTATTTTCCGGAATTCCCATCTTTAGCTCGTCGCCAATAGAGGTCCACAAGTCTTGATCCTGCGCGAAAGATGTTCCATCGTCCATCCAGCGCGCCGAACTTGTAAACTTCCCTGCTTCCCCTTGACCAGCTGCAGAAAGGCTCTGTGCGTGCTGTTGTACGTTGCTGCCGTTCTGCGACTGGCAACCTACAAGCAGGACAGAGGCGAGTAATATCGCTTTTGCCTTCATGTGTGTGTCAATAGTTGCTTAAAAGACGAGCGATGATAACGGCGAAATTTTGAAAAGGCAACCCGCAATTATCTGAAGTTATCTTTCTTTGACCTTAACCATGCAAATCGCTGTTCTGGTTGTTGCAAATTTGTTTCTTGGTTAATTTTATTAATTAAATCAATATCATCTGTTCGTAAAAATAAATTAATTTGGCGCTCGTTTTTCAGAATTACGGGGAGTGTTTTTTGGTTTTTTGCACGTAACTCCTTCACTTTGTGATAATAATCCTGAATCGCCCGATCCTCAGGCAACAGGCTGACGGCAAACTTCATATTTCCTAATGTATACTCATGCGCGCAACAAATAACGGTATCATCGGGTAATGCGTTAATCTTCTGTAAAGACTGATACATTTGTGCTGGTGTGCCTTCAAACAGTCTTCCGCAGCCTCCGGAGAACAGCGTGTCGCCGCAAAAAAGATAAGGCTTACTGTAGAAACACAGATGTCCCAAAGTGTGACCCGGTGTAGCAAATACGGAAAACTCCCACTCACGTATGAGGATTTTTTCGCCTTCTTCGACTACTTGCGTGAGTCCCTTATCTTGTGCCTCTGCCGGTCCGTAAACCACAATATGCGGAAAGTGGGCGCGCAGTTCAGGCACGCCGCCCGTATGATCGTGATGATGATGCGTTAACAGAATGGCTTCCGGCTGCCAGCCGTTCTCTTTTATTGCGCGCAGTACGGGGGCGGATTCTCCGGGATCGACAATGACGCATCGACGTTCATCGTCCACCAAAACCCAGATGTAATTGTCCTCAAAAGCGGAAATACTGATAAGATTCATACATTACCTCTAATAGCGTGGCGGGTGTGTTGATGAAACCGGCAAGGATACCTCAGACTGTCGCAGCACCGGAACGTTGGGCGGAATTGCCCTGGGGTGAATACTATCGCGAAGCGTTAGAGCAACAGCTGAAGCCCTGGCTGGCGAAAATGTATGGCTTTCACCTGCTTAAGATTGGCAATCTCAGCGCGGAAATCAATACCGAAAGCTGCGCTATCTCGCATCAGGTCAACGTCTCTCTCGGCGGATCGCCGGTTCAGGTGAAAGCAGACCCGTTACATCTGCCGTTTGCGGAAAAATCCGTTGATGCGTGTTTGCTCGCACATACGTTACCCTGGTGCAGCGATCCGCACCGTCTGCTTCGCGAAGCCGATCGCGTGCTGATTGATGACGGCTGGCTGGTACTGAGCGGATTCAATCCGCTGAGCCTGATGGGCCTGCGTAAGCTGGTACCGGTGCTGCGTCGGACGCCGCCTTACAACAGCCGGATGTTCACCATGATGCGCCAGCTCGACTGGCTGTCACTGCTGAACTTCGAAGTGCTCTGCTACGGCGGTTTTCAGGTGCTGCCCTGGGCGCGGCAGGGGGGCGTCTTGTTGAGCACGCATTTGCCTGCCTTAGGCTGCATGCAGTTTATCGTCGCGCGTAAGCGAACCATTCCCCTTACGCTTAATCCCATGAAGCAGAGCAAATCGAAAACGCCAATCCATCAGACCGTTGGCGCCACGCGGCAATACAAAAAGCCCTGATCAGGATTCAGGCTGATAGCCCGCGTCCTCATGCGCAGGGTTAGCGGCCGCCGCACGCGCCAGCTCGTCACAGCGTTCGTTTTCCGGATGGCCGGCGTGCCCTTTAACCCATTCCCACTTAATCTGGTGCTGGCCCAGCGCAGCATCAAGACGTTTCCAGAGATCGACGTTCTTGACCGGTTTCTTATCGGCAGTCTTCCAGCCGCGTTTTTTCCAGTTATGGATCCACTGAGTAATTCCCTGGCGGACGTACTGACTGTCGGTACTTAACACCACGTCACAATGTTCTTTTAACGCCTCCAGCGCCACAATGGCCGCCATGAGCTCCATCCGGTTGTTGGTGGTCAGAAAATAGCCTTCGCTAAAAGTTTTTTCGTGCTGGCGATAACGCATAATCGCGCCGTAGCCGCCGGGACCTGGGTTGCCGAGACAAGATCCATCGGTGAAAATTTCTACCTGTTTACGCATCTCTGGTAGACTTCCTGTATTTGAAACGTTCAGTTAAACGATAAGTCTGACATAAATGACCGCTATGAGCACTGCAATTACTCGCCAGATCGTCCTCGATACCGAAACCACCGGTATGAACCAGATCGGCGCGCACTACGAAGGGCATAAGATCATCGAGATCGGCGCCGTTGAAGTGGTGAACCGTCGTCTTACGGGGAACAACTTCCACGTCTACCTCAAGCCCGATCGGCTGGTGGACCCCGAAGCGTTCGGCGTTCACGGTATTGCCGATGAGTTCTTGCTGGATAAGCCGACGTTTGCGGATGTGGCTGACGAGTTCCTGGAATACATCAAGGGTGCCGAGCTTGTCATCCATAACGCCTCGTTCGATATCGGCTTTATGGACTATGAATTCAGCAAGCTTAATCGTGATATCCCGAAGACGAACACCTTCTGTAAGGTAACAGACAGTCTGGCGCTGGCGAGGAAGATGTTCCCCGGCAAGCGTAACAGCCTGGATGCACTTTGTTCGCGCTACGAGATAGACAATACCAAACGAACGCTCCACGGGGCGTTGCTCGATGCCCAGATCCTCGCCGATGTCTATCTGACGATGACCGGCGGGCAGACGTCAATGAAGTTCAGTATGGAAAATGAGTCTCAGCAGACGCAGGGCGAAGCGGGTATTCAGCGTGTTGTCCGTCAGGCAAGCCGGCTACGGGTTGTTTTAGCCAGTGATGAAGAGCTGCTTAACCACGAATCCCGTCTTGATCTGGTGCAGAAGAAGGGCGGCAGCTGTCTCTGGCGTGCCTGAAAAAACGCCGGAATGCCTGTAAAATCATCGTTTGGGCGATTTTTGCAGCAAACGATTCAAAACGCGAGAAAAAGCGTTGACGAGATCGGAGGCGCACCGTAATATGCGCCTCGTTCCCCAAACGGGAACAGTGGAGCGGTAGTTCAGTCGGTTAGAATACCTGCCTGTCACGCAGGGGGTCGCGGGTTCGAGTCCCGTCCGTTCCGCCACTATTCAGAAGGCCTGAATCAGAAATGATTCAGGCCTTCGTCGTTTCAGCGTTCTGTAATCCCATACTTTCACTTATCGTTAACAAAAAGTTAATATCAATGGTGCAATTAATTAACAATTGCACGGTTGCAGTGCGTTATTTGCACTATTGTTGTGCATTTTGCCACCATGACTCTCTTCAGACCTCATTCAGAATGTGTCTTTCTGTAAAAATAATTCACGCAGAATCATTTGGTTATCTCCCGCTTGCCAAAAAAATACCGAACCAATTACGTATTGGTTTGGTTATTGCTTAATCATTAGCACGATAATCTTCATTCCATATCAATAACTTATCGTTAATAAAAATAAAGCAATGATGAAAGCGAGCGAACCAATATGGAAAAACCGTCACGGTTTCTGGCCAATTCCAGCACCGCGCTTGAGCAGTTGCGCGGGCTAATCAACCAGCATGAGTCAACACCAGGCATTCCGCTGCCCACGGAACGTGAGCTGTCGGACACTCTCGGCGTAGGACGACGTGAAGTCCGTCGTGCGCTGGACGTGCTGGAAGAGGAGGGGCGTATCTGGCGTAAGCAGGGCAAAGGGACCTTTATCGGCCCGTCAGCACCTGTTGAACCGCTGGCCCTTCAGGGACTGGTGCAGCAAACCAACCTTCTGGAAGTGATGGAAGCTCGTCTTCAGCTTGAACCCGGCCTGGCCCGGCTTGCGGCACTGCGTGCCACCAGGGAAAACCTCGCGCTTATGCAGCGCATGCTGGAACGCATCGATAAGGTCAGCCCGGATGACCGCGATCTCAACGAACTCTGGGATAGCGCCTTTCACCGGGCGATTGCCGAGGCGGCGGGCAACCGTCTGATGCTCGGCCTGTTTGATGCCATTGATGCCGTCAGACGTGAACCGGGCTGGCAGCATCTGCGCGAATTAGCCCGCACGCCCGAACGTGTCGATAGCTATAACGACCACCACCACAAGATCATGGCGGCGATTATCCATCGCCAGCCTAATGAAGCTGCGGCCGCCATGCGCGAACACCTGCTCAGCCTGCAAACCGCCCTGATTCAGGCTATCCACCTTGAGGACGACTTCACGCCATGACGACAATCCCCTTTAAGGACGCCACGCCCGTACTGCAAGTACAAAACCTCAACGTTACGTTCGCGGGCTCGCCGGTTAGCGTGCTTGACGGTATCTCATTGACCGTCAGGGCGGGTGAAACGCTGGCGCTGGTGGGAGAGTCCGGCTGCGGGAAAAGTATCACCTCACTGGCGCTGATGGGGCTACTGCCCGCCAGCGCACGGATCGTCAGCGGGGAGATGCAGTTTCGCCGCCACGATCTGCGCAAGCTCTCGCCGCGGGAGTATGCCGATCTGCGCGGCAGCGAGCTGGCGATGATTTTCCAGGAGCCGATGACCTCGCTCAATCCGGCGTTTACGCTGGGCGATCAGCTGAGTGAAGCTGTCATGCGACACCAGGACGTCTCGCGCGCAGAGGCGATGAAGGTCGCGCTGCAGATCCTCGAGAAAGTGCAGATCCCGGCGGCAGAGATGCGTCTCAAGGCTTATCCTCACCAGCTTTCCGGCGGCATGCGCCAGCGCGTGATGATTGCCATGGCGCTGATTAACCATCCCAAATTGCTGATTGCCGACGAACCGACCACCGCGCTTGACGTCACCATCCAGGCGCAAATCCTCGCCTTGCTCAATACCTTGAAAGAGGAAACCGGCACGGCGGTGCTGATGATCACCCACGATTTAGGCGTGGTGGCCGAAGTGGCGCAGCAGGTGGCGGTGATGTATGCCGGACAGGTGGTAGAGCAGGGCAGCGTTGAGGCGATATTTGCCGATCCGCAGCACCCGTACACCATCGGCCTGATGGGGTCGATTCCCTCCCTTGGCGCACGTAAAGGCCCGCTTTCCACCATTCCCGGTTCGGTACCTCTGCCGGAATCCATGCCGAAGGGCTGTCGTTTTGCCACCCGCTGTCCGTTTGCGCAGGCGCGCTGCCATGATGAAAAACCGCAGCTCGCCACGCTCGGCGCGGGCCATCAGGTTGCCTGCTTCCGCGTGCCGCTCGAACACCACATCGCCCTGGGAGAGACCGCATGACCACGCCCATTCTTGAAGCACGGGACCTCAGCAAGCTGTTCCCTGGTCCGAAAAAACTCTTTACCCCGGCCCGGTTCGTCACGGCGGTCGATCGCGTGTCGCTTGCCGTGATGCCAGGTGAAACGCTGGCGATTGTCGGCGAGTCCGGTTCCGGAAAATCCACGCTTGGCCGCCTGCTGCTGCGCCTGCTGGCCGCCAGCGAAGGGCGCGTGTTTTATCAGGGGGAAGAGATCACCCACGCCTCGGGCGCGCGCCTCAATCAGCTCCGCCGCGAGCTGCAGATCATCTTCCAGGATCCCTTCGCCTCCCTGAACCCGCGCATGACGGTGGAGCAGATCGTCGGCGAGCCGCTGTGGCTGCACCAGAACATGAAGAAAGCGGACCGCCAGTACCGCGTTGCCGAGTTACTTAAAACCGTAGGCCTGCCCGCCGCCTGGGCCGGGCGCTACCCGCACGAGTTTTCCGGCGGGCAGCGCCAGCGTATTGGCATTGCGCGCGCGCTGGCCTCGGGACCGAAGCTGCTGCTGGGCGATGAGCCGGTATCCGCGCTGGACGTCTCCGTTCAGGCGCAGGTGGTCAATTTGCTGGAAAGCCTGAAGCACCAGCTGGGGCTGACAATGGTGATTGTCGCCCATGGTCTGGCGGTGATCCGCCACATGAGCGACCGCGTGGCGGTCATGTACCTTGGGCAAATCGTCGAGCTCGCCACCGTGGATGAGATCTTTGACGCGCCGCTGCATCCTTATACGCAGGCGCTGATCGCCTCGGCGCCGCAGATGCAGCCGGGCGCTGAACGCGCCGCGCCGCTGCTGCAGGGGGACTTACCGAACCCTGCCAGCCCGCCGTCCGGCTGTCGTTTCCACACCCGTTGCCCGTACGTCACCGACGAATGCCGCCAGGTCGAGCCGATTAATCAGGTGCTCGATGGCGGGCGTCAGGTTGCCTGCCACCGCTGGCAGGAGATCAACCGCGATCGCAGCGTTATCCAGATCGCACCGCCATCCGCCGCTTTTCTGCGCCGCCGCGCGCTGTTTGAACACGCGGCCACCCACTCATCCCTTCCTTCAAGGAACTCATGATAATGACAATGCGTAATTCTCTTTTGACCGTACTGGGAAGTGTTATGTTACTTGGCGCGGCGCTGCCCGCCCATTCTGAAAGCGTGCTGCGTATTGGCCTGGGGGCAGATCCGGACATGCTCGACCCGCACCTGGCGCGCACCTACTATGGCCGCTTCGTCTTCGCATCCCTGTGCGACAGGCTGGTGGACGTGGATGAAAATCTGAAGGTCGTACCCGGTCTGGCTAAAGACTGGGCGTGGAGTGAGGACGGTAAAACCCTGACGCTCAATCTGCGCGAAGGCGTCACCTTCCACGACGGTGAGAAATTCGATGCCGCTGCGGCAAAATACAACCTCGACCGCGCCCTGACCCTCAAAGGCTCCCTGCGTAAGAGCGAGATCTCCTCCGTTGAATCGGTCGAGGTCACCGGCCCGATGCAGATAGCGCTGCACCTGAAGACCCCCGATGCCGCGCTGCTGATGCAGCTCACCGACCGCGCGGGCGCGATGATGGCTCCCGAGGCGGCGAAAAAGCCTGACTTTGCCGCCCATCCCGTCTGTTCCGGCCCGTATAAATTCGACAGCCGCGTGTCCCAGGACCGCATTGTTCTGACCCGCTTCGACAACTACTGGAACAAAGACGCCTACCACTTCGACAAAATTATCTACCTGCCGATCCCGGATGCCTCCGTGCGTCTGGCGAACCTGCGCGCGGGCGATCTCGATCTGACCGAAGGCATCGCTGCCAGCGACGTGAAAACCGTCGAGGCCGACAGTAAGCTGGCGCTGGCGAAGGTAACGGGCCTGGGCTATCAGGGCATCACCTTCAACATCAACAACGGCAAGGTGCCGGCCAACGACCCGTTCAAAGATGCCCGTGTGCGCGAGGCTTTCTCGCAGGCTATCGACCGCGATGCGCTAAACCAGGTGGTCTTTGAAGGACTGTATACGCCAGCCAACCAGGCGTTTTCGACGGTCAGCCCGTATCACGTCAACCTGCCGGTCCCGCCGCGTGACGTCGACAAGGCCAAAGCGCTGCTCAAAGCGGCTGGTGTCAGCGCGCCGCTGACCGTCAACCTGCTGGTGCCGAACAACCCCACCTCACAGCAGGTGGGGCAGGTGCTGCAGGCGATGGTCGCCGAGGCGGGCTTTAACCTGAACCTGCAGATGACCGAATTCGCCACGCTGCTGGATCGCCAGCAGAGCGGGGACTATCAGCTGAGCTTCTCAGGCTGGTCGGGGCGCCCGGATCCGGACGGCAGTATCTACGGCTTTATCAACAGCAAAGGCACCCTGAACGACGGCCGCTACAGCAATGCGCAGGTCGATGAGTGGCTGACCCAGGCGCGCCAGAGCACCGATCAGGCCGCGCGCCAGCCGCTGTACGACAAGGTGGTAAAGCAGCTGCAAACGGATATGCCGATTGCCTACCTCTACTTCGAGCCGCGTATTTTTGGCCTGAACAAAAGCGTGCAGGGCTTTAAGCCTTACCCGGACGGCATCGTACGTCTTGCTGGCTTAACGCTGGCGAAATAACCGTCCTGAGGAGAGCCCATGCTGGAACTGATTTGCAAACGTCTGCTGCTGGCCGTCCCGACGCTACTGCTGGTGAGCATGATGGTGTTTGGGCTGCAAAAGCTGCTGCCCGGCGACCCGCTGATCGCCATGGCCGGCGAGGAGCGCGACCCGGCAGTTATCGCTCAGCTGCGCGCGGAGCTGAACCTCGATGCGCCGATCCCCGTGCAGTATTTCCACTGGCTGACGCGGGCGCTACAGGGCGATCTGGGCGTCTCCTTACGCACGCACGAGCCGGTGACGCAGCTGATTGCCAGCAAGCTGCCGGTGACGCTCGAGCTGTCGCTGCTGGCGATGATTATCGCGCTGGTGTTTGGCATCAGCATGGGGATCCTCGCGGCGGTGAACAAAAACAGCTGGGTCGATCACGGGGCGAATTTCGTGGCGATCTCGGGGATCTCGATCCCGCACTTCTGGCTGGGGATCCTGCTGATTCTGGTCTTCTCGGTGAACCTGCAATGGCTCCCCGCGTCCGGCTATGTGCCGTTCAGCGAAGATCCGCTTCAGAACCTGCGCACGCTGCTGCTGCCCGCGTCCGTGCTCGGAACGGGCCTCGCGGCAACGCTGATGCGCCATACCCGCGCCTCGATGATTGCCGTGCTGAAAGCGGATTACATCCGCACCGCGCGGGCGAAAGGGCTACTGCCGAAAGCGGTGATCCTGAAGCATGCGTTTCGCAACGCGCTGGTGCCGGTAATCACCCTCACCACGCTGCTGTTTGGCGAGCTGCTGGGCGGTGCGGTGCTGACCGAGCAGGTTTTCACCATTCCGGGCTTTGGCAAGATGATCGTCGACTCGGTTTTCAACCGTGACTACGCGGTGGTGCAGGGCGTGGTGCTGATCGTGGCGATCGGTTTCCTGATGCTCAACCTGCTGGCCGACGTGCTTTACGTCCTCATCAACCCGAAAATGCGAGGTTAACCATGGCAGAACTGACGACGCAAACCGTTGTGCCTGCGCTGCCGCGGGCGCAAAACCGGGTACTGAAAAAATTCCTCGGCAATAAAAGTGCGGTCATTGGCGCGGCGGTGGTGGGCTTCTTTGTACTGGTGGCGCTGCTGGCGCCGTGGATCGCCCCGTTCGATCCGGTCAAGGCCAACTTCCTGGCGGTGCGCAAAGCGCCGTCGGCGATGTACTGGTTCGGCACCGACGAGCTGGGGCGCGATATCCTGTCCCGCATTATCTGGGGGGCGCGCACCTCGCTGATGGCGGGCTGTATGTCTGTGGTGATTGCCGTGGTTATCGGCGTACCGCTGGGGCTGGTGGCGGGCTACTTCCAGAAGATGTGGGACGGCGTCATCTCGCGCGTGATCGAGGCGCTGCTGGCCTGCCCGTTCCTGATCATGGCGATCGCGCTGGGGGCATTTTTGGGCCCGAGCCTGACCAACGCGATGATCGCCATCGGTCTTTCGGCGATGCCGATCTTCGCCCGCCTGACGCGCGGGCAGGTGATCGCCATTCGCAACGAAGAGTATATCGACGGCGCGCGGGCGATTGGCCTGCCGGATCGCTGGATCATCATCAAGTATGTCCTGCCCAACGTGATGTCGCCGATCCTGGTGCAGGCCACGCTGGCTATTGCCTCGGCGATTATCGCTGAAGCCAGCCTGTCGTTTTTGGGGCTGGGACAGCAGCCGCCCAATCCGTCCTGGGGATCTATGCTCAACACCGCCAAAGGTTTTCTTGAGCAGGCCCCGTGGATGTCCATTTTCCCCGGTGTGGCGATTTTCCTTGCCGTGCAGGGCTTTAATTTACTCGGCGACGGGCTGCGCGATGCGCTCGATCCGCGCCATGACTAAGGAGTCATGATGACCAAAGCGCTTGATTTTACGTCCGGTTACGATTCACGACGCCCGCCGATGCTGGGCCATAACGCCGTTGCAACGTCTCAGCCGCTGGCGGCGCAGGCGGGAATGAAGATGCTGCAGCTGGGCGGGAATGCCGTGGATGCGGCCATTGCCACCGCGATGGCGCTGACGGTGGTCGAGCCGACCGGCAACGGGATCGGCAGCGATGCCTTTGCCATCGTCTGGGACGGTGAAAAGCTGCACGGCCTGAACGCCTCCGGTCGTTCTCCGGCGAGCTGGCATGCGGATCTGTTTGCCGGAAAAACCGCAGTGCCGGAAATCGGCTGGGACGCGGTGACCGTGCCGGGCGCGGTATCCGGCTGGGTCGCCCTGGCGGAACGCTTCGGCACGCTGCCGCTGACCACGCTGGCGCAGCCCGCCATTGACTACGCGCGCAACGGTTTCCCGGTCTCCCCGCTGATTGGGCATCTCTGGCAGCGCGGCTATCACAAGCTGAAAGATCAGCCGGGCTTCAGCGCCTGCTTCGCGCCGGAAGGCCGCGCCCCGCGCGTGGGGGAGATCTTCCGTAACCCGGCGCAGGCAAACTCGCTGGAGCTGATTGCGAAAACTAACGGCGACGCCTTTTACCGCGGCGAGCTGGCGCAGAAAATTGCCGCCTTCGCCAAAGAACATGGCGCGCACCTGACGGCTGAGGATCTGGCCAACCATCGCGTGGACTGGGTAGAGCTGCTGTCGCGCGACTTCGCGGGCGGTTCGGTGCAGGAGCTCCCGCCTAACGGTCAGGGGATCGCCACGCTGATTGCGCTCGGCATTCTTGAGCAGTGCGGCATTGAGAAGCATCATCCGGATTCCGTGCAGTCTCTGCATCTCTCCATTGAGGCGATGAAGCTGGCGCTGGCGGATCTCGACCGCTACGTGGCGGACGAAGAACACATGGCGTTCGCGGCAAAAGAGCTGCTGAGCGACCATTATCTGAAGTCACGTGCGGCGCTGATCAACCACGACAGCGCGTCTGATTTTGTCTACGGTTCCCCGACGCAGAGCGGCACGGTCTATATCAGCACCGCGGACGCCAGCGGGATGATGGTCTCGTTTATTCAGTCCAACTATATGGGCTTCGGTTCAGGCATTGTGGTGCCGGATACGGGGATCAGCCTGCAAAACCGGGGCTGCGGATTTGTGCTGGATCCAAAGCACCCGAACGCGCTGGCGGGCAGCAAGCGCCCGTTCCATACCATCATTCCGGGCTTTGCGATGGACGGCAACGGCCAGCCGCTGATGTCCTTTGGCGTGATGGGCGGCCCGATGCAGGCGCAGGGGCACATGCAGATGGCGCTGCGCATCATGCTGCACGGGCAAAACCCGCAGGCGGCAATCGACGCCCCGCGCTGGCGCGTGGTGCAGGGCAGGGAGGTAATCGTTGAATCGACGTTCGATCGCAACACGATTGCCGCTCTGCGCGAGCGCGGGCATCAGATCGTGGTGGAAGATCCGCTTCAGGATTACAACTTCGGTGGTGCGCAGGTGATTTACCGCCTGCCGGAAGGACACTACGTGGCCGCGACGGAAAGCCGCAAGGACGGGCAGGCGCTGGTGAGTTAAAAGAAGCGAGCAACGTTGGTGGGCCGGGTAAGGCGTAGCCGCCACCCGGCTTTTTTTCACTCAATGCTAAAAGGATCCGCATCCTGCCACGCCGGAAACTTCTCCCGGTACTCCTTCAGCGCCGTTAACGATAATTCGGCATCAATACGCGTCGCCTGATGCGGCTCGGCGGTGGCGATGATCTCGCCCTGCGGATTCACCACCCGGCTGTCGCCGCGATAGTGATGCCCGTTGCCGTCCGTCCCCACGCGGTTGCAGCCCACCACGTACGCCTGGTTCTCAATCGCGCGCGCCACCAGCAGCGATTGCCAGTGCAGGGAGCGCGGTGCAGGCCAGTTGGCAACATACAGCGCCAGGTCGTAATCGTTGCGGTTACGCGACCACACCGGGAAACGCAGATCGTAGCAGACCAGCGGCAGAATACGCCAGCCGCGCCATTCGAACACCACGCGCTCGTTACCGGCCTCATAGTGATGATGCTCATCCGCCATGCGGAACAGGTGGCGTTTATCGTAAAAATGCACGTTCCCTTCCGGCTCCACCAGCAGGAAGCGGTTCACCGGCCCGCGTTCGGTCTGCAGGGCGGCGCTGCCGGCGATCAGCGCATTAGTCTGCTGCGCTTTGGCGTGCATCCAGGCGACCACCTCATCCTGAGGCATTGACTGTTTTGCCGCTTCCATGGCGAAGCCGGTGGTGAACATTTCCGGCAGGACAATCACATCACGCCCGGTAATGTCTTCCAGTTGGCGATCAAAGTGGCGCAGGTTGGCGGGGCCATCCATCCACACTAAAGGTTGCTGCAAAATAGAAATCTTCAGACCAGGCACAATTCAGACTCCTCAAACGACCACTTTTTGACACTGTAGCACGACATAACGAGAAAATGTGGCAATAAAAAACCCCGCGCGAGGCGGGGTTTGTATAAGCGAAACGCGTTATGCCGCTTCAGGTTTGCGGTGCTTCTCCGGCAGCTTTACCGGCTGCGTCGCCAGCTCATCCGGTTCGAAATCATCCACGTTAATGCTGCGCAGACGGCTCTCTTCGGCTTTCACCAGCAGAGCGGCCTCATCTTTACTGATAATGCCACCGGCCAGCGCCTGTTTTGCCAGTTCGTCCAGACGGGTAAACGGCAGGTTTTTGCCCAGCTGTTTACAGATCTTCTGGTGAATCGGATCGGCGGCCATCACGTCAAGCAGCGCCTCTTCCAGCAGACCCACCGGGTTATGCGGCGTCGGCGCCAGATACTGACCGCGACCGATGCGGGAGCGGGTTGCGCTCGGAACCTGCAGGATCTTCGCCACTTTGTGGTCCAGCTTGTCGGACGGCGCCAGATGGTGACGACCGGTCGGGAAGATCACCGCGCGCAGGGCGCCTGCCACGAAGCGGTTCGGGAAGTTCGCCAGCAGATCGTCAATCGCCTGTTCAGCCTGATACAACGCATCCTGCACGCCCCAGTGCACCAGCGGCAGATCCGCTTCCTGACGGCCTTCATCGTCGTAACGTTTCAGGACCGCAGAGGCCAGGAAGATCTGGCTCAGCACATCGCCCAGACGGGCAGAGATACGTTCGCGACGCTTCAGGCTGCCGCCCAGCACCGCCATGGAAACGTCAGACAGCAGGGCCAGGTTGGCGCTCAGACGGTTCAGATGCTGATAATAACGTTTAGTTGCATCGCCGGTCGGCGTGGCGCTGGTAAGGCCGCGCGTCAGGCCCAGCCAGAAGCTGCGCACCTTGTTGCTGCCCACGTGACCGATATGTTTGAACAGCAGCTTATCGAAGGCATCCACGTCGTTGTTCTGCGCAGCGGCCATCTCTTCCAGCACGTAAGGATGGCAGCGAATTGCGCCCTGACCGAAGATCATCATGCTGCGGGTCAGGATGTTTGCCCCTTCCACGGTGATGGCAATCGGTGCGCCCTGATAGCCGCGCGCCAGGAAGTTGCCTTCGCCGAGCATAATGCCTTTACCGCCGGCGATATCCATCGCGTCAATGATTGACTGCTGCGCGCGGTGGGTACAGTGGTACTTCACAATGGCGGACAGTACGGCCGGTTTTTCGCCCAGCATAATACCGTAGGTAATCAGCGTGGCGGCGGCGTCCATCACGTAGGCGTTGCCCGCGATACGCGCCAGCGGCTCTTCGATACCTTCCATCTTGCCGATGGAGATTTTGAACTGACGGCGGATGTGCGCGTAGGCACCAATCCCCATCGCCACTGACTTCAGACCGCCGGTTGAGTTCGACGGCAGGGTAATGCCGCGGCCCACCGACAGACATTCCACCAGCATACGCCAGCCCTGACCGGCCATTTTCGGACCACCGATGATGTAGTCAATCGGCACAAAGATATCCTGGCCGCGGGTCGGACCGTTCTGGAACGGCACGTTCAGCGGGAAGTGACGACGACCAATTTCGACGCCTGGGGTAGAGGTTGGGATCAGTGCACAGGTAATGCCCAGCTCTTCTTCGCCGCCCAGCAGTCTTTCCGGATCAGAGAGCTTAAAGGCCAGACCCAGCACGGTGGCGATAGGGGCCAGCGTGATATAACGCTTGTTCCAGGTCAGGCGCATGCCCAGCACCTGCTCGCCCTGCCACTCGCCCATGCAGACCACGCCGGTATCCGGAATCGCGCCCGCATCGGAGCCTGCTTCCGGGCTGGTCAGCGCGAAGCAAGGGATTTCCTGACCGCGTGCCAGACGCGGCAGGTAGTGATCTTTTTGCTCTTCCGTACCGTAATGCTGCAGCAGTTCGCCCGGGCCTAAGGAGTTAGGCACGCCAACGGTAATCGCCAGGATCCCGGAAACGCCTGCCAGCTTTTGCAGCACGCGAGCCTGAGCGTAAGCGGAGAACTCCAGACCGCCGTACTCTTTCTTAATGATCATCGCGAAGAAGCGATGCTCTTTCAGGTACGCCCACAGTTCTGGCGGCAGATCGGCCATTTCATGGGTGATAGCAAAGTCGTTCGCCATACGGCAGGCTTCTTCTACCGGGCCGTCAATAAACGCCTGTTCTTCCGCGGTCAGGCGCGGCTGCGGGTAGTTATGCAGCTTTTTCCAGTCCGGATTGCCCTGGAACAGGTCGCCTTCCCACCAGGTAGTGCCCGCATCAATCGCTTCTTTCTCGGTACGCGACATTGGCGGCATCACTTTGCGGAAGCCTTTGAACACCGGCGCAGAGATCATGGATTTACGCATCGGCGCCAGGTTAAACGGCAGAAGAATGATGGCAAGAGGGACTAAAAGCCAGATATTCCAGAGACCTGCGACGCCAAGCGCAGCCGTCCAAGCCAGAAGAATCAGGCTGCTCAGGAATAAACTTACGCGGTGATAGAACAACACACCGAGCAGAACAACGGTTGCGAGAATGCTCAAAATCATCATAAAGAAAAGCTCCCTTGCTTGTAGGAGGTCTGACCACTTGTGATGATATGGTTGTAGTTGATGTAAATTCCTTTAGCAATGTGTTTACAAAATAATTACAACCTGGTTCACATTGTTCGTGTTTTAGCCGGCACAAAAAATCAAAACGCCGGACGATTCGCATGGCTTTAGCTTCTCGCTTTTCGCGCTATCCGGTACACTCCACTGTGTTATTTCATCAATACTGAAGGATTATCCTCATGTACCAGGATCTTATTCGTAACGAACTGAACGAAGCGGCGGAAACGCTGGCGAACTTTCTGAAAGATGATGCCAATATTCACGCTATTCAGCGCGCAGCGGTCCTGCTGGCCGACAGCTTCAAAGCCGGTGGCAAAGTGCTCTCCTGCGGTAACGGCGGTTCCCACTGCGACGCGATGCACTTTGCAGAAGAGCTGACCGGACGCTATCGCGAAAACCGCCCGGGCTACCCGGCGATTGCGATTTCAGACGTGAGCCACATCTCCTGCGTAGGCAACGACTTCGGTTACGACCACATCTTCTCCCGCTACGTTGAAGCGGTAGGCCGTGAAGGCGACGTGCTGCTGGGGATTTCTACCTCCGGCAACTCCGGCAACGTGATCAAAGCGATCGCCGCCGCGCGTGAAAAAGGGATGAAAGTCATCACCCTGACGGGTAAAGATGGCGGTAAGATGGACGGTACTGCGGATGTTGAAATTCGCGTTCCGCACTTCGGTTATGCTGACCGTATTCAGGAAATTCACATCAAAGTGATCCACATCCTGATCCAGCTGATCGAAAAAGAGATGGTTAAGTAAGACTTCGCTGGGGGCACTCTTGCCCCCGCTGTTGTGGAGGTGACGTATGTGCGAACTGCTCGGGATGAGCGCGAATGTGCCAACCGATATCTGCTTTAGTTTCACCGGGCTGGTGCAGCGCGGTGGAGGAACCGGGCCGCATAAAGACGGCTGGGGCATCACCTTCTACGAAGGCAAAGGGTGTCGCACGTTCAAAGATCCACAGCCCAGCTTTAACTCACCGATTGCCAAACTGGTGCAGGACTATCCCATCAAGTCCCGCTCGGTGATCGCCCACATTCGCCAGGCTAACCGCGGCGAAGTCGCGCTGGAAAATACCCATCCGTTTACCCGCGAGCTGTGGGGCCGTAACTGGACCTACGCGCACAATGGGCAACTCACGGGCTATAAGTCGCTGGAAACGGGCAATTTCCGCCCGGTTGGCGAAACCGACAGCGAAAAAGCCTTCTGCTGGCTGCTGCACAAGCTGACGGAGCGCTATCCCCGTACGCCAGGCAACATGGCTGCCGTGTTTAAATACATCGCGACGCTGGCGACCGAGCTACGTGAAAAAGGCGTGTTCAACATGCTGCTCTCTGACGGCCGCTATGTGATGGCGTTCTGCTCGACGAATCTGTTCTGGATCACCCGCCGTGCGCCGTTTGGCGTGGCGACGCTGCTGGATCAGGATGTGGAGATAGACTTTCAGAAGGAGACCACACCGAACGATGTGGTCACTGTTATTGCAACGCAGCCGCTGACGGGCAACGAAACCTGGCAAAAGATTATGCCAGGCGAGTGGGTGCTATTTTGTCTCGGGGACCGTGTAATTTGACGCCAGCTGTGGATGGACGACTTCGTGGCTCAGCGGTTTGCTGACCACGTAACGGCCATCTACGATAGAGACCACCGGTGGCTTGTGGGTCTGCTCAAAGTAGTCATAACCCGGCTTCAGCTGTTGCCAGAAATCCGCGTAGTATGAGTACTTGTGACGTGCCATGTTGGCGTCCGTCATGCGGAACGGATAGATGCTGACCTGTACGCTAGGCTGCCCAAAGACCAGCGCGCCGGTCACGAACTGGAAGATCTCATCAATGCCGGAATCGGTCATCGCATAACAGCCGATAGACACGCAGGCACCGTGGATCATCAGGTATTTACCTTCATAACCGTGCGCACGGTCATAGGCATTCGGGAAGCCGATGTTAATGGCTTTATAGAAGCGGCTGTCAGGCTTGAGCTGGCTGCGCTGAACGTTGTAGAACCCTTCCGGACTTTTGAAGTCGCCCTGACGTTGTTTTGGCCCCAGTCCGCCGGAGTAGTTACAAATTTTGTAACTATCAAGCAGCTGGTATGTCTCGCCCATCTTCACAAACAGATCGAGAGTGCGTTCTTCCTTGAAGATTTGAATATAAACCGGCGATCCCATTAACTGCTGTTTATATTCCTTGCTGACCGGCGTCGTTGAGCTATTACTGCTGAGCAGTCCGGCAAACGACATGCACGGAATCAGAAGCATCGCAATGAACAATGCGATTTTACGCATACTACTAGTTCCTTGATAAAACCATGACCAACTTGCCAGGACGGCAAAAGAGACCCGAAATCAGATTATTCTGTTAGGAGCGCTCACATTAGCACCGCTATAGATTTTCGCAAGAGCCGGGCGGTGAGTTTACAAATTAGTTTTACTTTATAAACCATCAAAATCGCGATGGCTCCAGGAACTTTGCGCATTAGCTCGCAATTTGGCGCGCGCGACGGCGGTTTCCCTGCCCGCGAGAAGGGGAAAATGTTACACTTCGCGGCCACTGGATTGTTGTTCATGGAAACCTGCTAACCACATGTTTAAAATAAAAAAAGGACTTGATCTGCCGATTGCAGGCGTGCCCGCGCAGCACGTTTCGACAGGCGCACGTGTCCGTCATGTCGCCATTGTGGGCGACGACTACCTGGGAATGCGACCTTCTATGCTGGTACAGGAAGGCGATCGCGTGATCACAGGACAGGCGCTCTTTGAGGACAAAAAAAATCCCGGCGTGATGTTCACGGCCCCCGCAAGTGGCACCGTTGTGGCGATTAACCGTGGCGAACGACGCGTTCTGCAGTCGGTGGTTATCCGCCTTGAAGGCAACGAACAGCGTGAATTCGCCCATTACGATGCCGCAGACCTCGCGTCGCTGAGCCGTGACGCTGTTCAGGCTCAACTTCTGGCATCCGGTTTATGGACCGCGCTTCGTACCCGTCCCTTCAGCAAATCCCCTGTGCCGGGCACGGAACCGGCCGCGATTTTTGTCACGGCAATGGACACCAACCCGCTCAGCGTGGACCCGCAGCCGGTTATCCTGGCGCAGCGCAAAGCCTTTGATGCCGGGCTGACCGTGTTAACCCGCCTGACGTCGGGGAAAGTCCACGTTTGCCAGGTCGGCGGCGGCAAGCTCGGCGGACATCCGCAGGGGCAGGTCACGTTTAATGCGTTTGCGGGCCCGCATCCGGCGGGTCTGGTTGGAACGCACATCCACTTTCTTGAGCCGGTAAGCCTGGCGAAACAGGTCTGGCACCTTAATTATCAGGACGTCATCGCCATCGGGAAGCTCTTCACCACCGGAGAGCTGTGCGCGGAACGCGTCATCGCCATCGGGGGGCCGCAGGCGGTTAACCCGCGTCTGGTGAAAACGCTGATTGGCGCGGATATCAATGAACTGCTGACTGACGAAACCAAAGCGGGCGAAAACCGGCTGATTTCCGGTTCGGTCCTCAGTGGCCGCCATGCCGTGCAGGCGCACGCCTATCTGGGACGTTTTCATTTGCAGGTCAGCATTGTGCAGGAAGGGCGCGACAAAGAGCTGTTCGGCTGGGTGCTGCCCGGTGCGGAAAAATACTCCGTCACCCGGACCACGCTGGGCCACTTCCTGCGTAACAGGCTGTTTAACTTCTCGACCACTACGCACGGTGGCGAGCGCGCCATGGTCCCGATTGGCAACTACGAGCGCGTCATGCCGCTGGATATTCTGCCGACCATGCTGTTGCGCGATCTGCTCGCCGGTGACACCGACAGCGCGCAGGCGCTGGGCTGCCTGGAACTGGACGAAGAAGATCTGGCGCTCTGTACCTATGTCTGTCCGGGAAAATACGAATATGGACCGGTATTGCGCGAGGTGTTAACCCGCATTGAGCAGGAAGGATAACCGATGGGCTTAAAACACCTCTTTGAAAAAATGGAGCCGCACTTTACCGAAGGGAAGCTCAAAAAGTACTACCCGCTGTATGAAGCAACGGCAACCATTTTCTATACGCCGGGTCTGGTGACGAAGGGGGCGGCGCACGTTCGTGACGCCATCGACCTTAAACGGATGATGATTCTGGTGTGGTTTGCAGTCTTCCCGGCGATGTTCTGGGGAATGTACAACGTCGGTTTGCAGACCCTTCCGGCGCTGCACCACATGTACGATGCGCAGCAACTGGCGCAGGTGCTTCAGTCTGACTGGCACTACCGCCTGGCCCAGTCGTTAGGGGTGAACTTTGCGCCAGACGCGGGCTGGATCAGCATGATGACGCTGGGCGCGGTGTTCTTCCTGCCGATTTACCTCACGGTATTTATCGTGGGTGGCTTCTGGGAAGTGCTGTTCGCCATCATCCGTAAACATGAGATCAACGAAGGTTTCTTCGTGACCTCGATTCTGTTTGCCCTGATTGTCCCGCCAACCTTACCGCTCTGGCAGGCGGCGCTGGGCATCAGCTTTGGCGTGGTCATTGCTAAAGAAATTTTCGGCGGCACCGGGCGAAACTTCCTCAACCCGGCGCTGGCGGGACGTGCTTTCCTCTTCTTTGCCTATCCGGCGCAAATCTCAGGCGATCTGGTCTGGACGGCGGCAGACGGTTTTTCCGGTGCGACGCCGCTTTCACAGTGGGCGGCACACGGCGGCGAAACGCTGGTGAACAACGCGACGGGTCAGCCCGTGACCTGGTTTGATGCCTTTATTGGCAACATTCCCGGCTCTATCGGTGAAGTCTCGACGCTGATGATTTTAATTGGCGGGGCGATCATCCTGTTTGGGCGCGTGGCCTCCTGGCGGATTGTGGCAGGCGTGATGATCGGCATGGTGCTGACCGCCACGATGTTCAACCTTATCGGTTCGTCCACTAACCCGATGTTCTCCATGCCCTGGTACTGGCATCTGGTGCTGGGGGGCTTCGCGTTCGGCATGATGTTCATGGCAACGGACCCCGTCTCGGCCTCGTTTACCGATAAAGGTAAATGGAGCTATGGCGTGCTCATTGGCGCGATGTGTGTCCTGATCCGCGTGGTCAACCCGGCGTATCCGGAAGGGATGATGCTGGCGATTCTGTTTGCCAATCTGTTTGCGCCACTCTTCGATTACCTGGTGGTGCGGGCCAACATCAAGCGGAGGAAGGCGCGTGGCTGAAGTCAAAAATAACGACAGCATCAGCAAAACGCTGCTGGTGGTGCTTGTGCTCTGTCTGGTCTGCTCCATTGTCGTGGCCGGTTCTGCCGTGGGGTTAAAACCCCTGCAGCAGGAGCAACGTGCCCTGGATAAACAGCGCAACATTCTGGCCGTGGCCGGGCTGATGCAGGAGGGGATGAACGCAGATGAGGTTTCGGCCGTCTTTGCCGAACGAATTTCCGCGCGGCTGGTGGATTTAAAAACGGGTGAACTGCTGGATAAAGACCCGGCAACCTTCAACCAGGCGCTGGCGCTGAAAGATCCGCAGATGAGCCTGACGCTCGAGGCATCGCAAGACCCCGCCGGGATTAAGCGCCGCAGCAATCTCGCCGAAATATACCTGGTGCGTGACACCCAAAAACGCATTCAGGAAGTGGTGCTTCCTGTCTACGGCAACGGCCTGTGGTCAATGATGTATGCCTTTGTGGCCCTTGATACGGATGGCCGCACCGTTAAAGGCATTACGTATTATGACCAGGGCGAAACGCCGGGGCTGGGCGGCGAAGTGGAAAATCCGAACTGGCGGGCACAGTTTGTCGGCAAGAAAGTGCTCGACGATAACGGTCTGCCTGCGCTGAAGGTGATGAAAGGAGCGGCACGTCCCGGTGACGACTACGCGGTCGACGGGCTTTCCGGCGCCACGCTCACCTCAAACGGCGTGCAGCACAGTTTTGATTTCTGGATGGGCGAGCTGGGCTTTGGTCCTTTCCTGAAAAACGTACGTGAAGGAGCGCTGAACAATGGCTGATACCGGTGAACTGAAAGAAGTGAAAAAGGTGCTCATTGGCCCACTGCTCGCCAATAACCCGATCACGCTGCAGGTGCTGGGCGTCTGTTCAGCCCTGGCGGTGACCACCAAGCTGGAAACAGCGGTGGTGATGACGCTGGCCGTCACGCTGGTCACGGCGTTCTCCAGCATGTTTATCTCGATGATCCGCCACCACATTCCCAACAGCGTGAGGATCATCGTGCAGATGGCGATCATCGCCTCGCTGGTGATCGTGGTCGATCAGCTGCTGCGCGCCTTCGCCTATGAAACCTCCAAACAGCTCTCGGTGTTTGTCGGGCTGATTATCACCAACTGTATCGTCATGGGGCGTGCGGAAGCCTACGCCATGAAAATGCCGCCGCTGGCGAGCTTTATGGACGGCATCGGCAACGGGCTGGGCTACGGCGCGATCCTGCTTACCGTGGGGTTCCTGCGAGAGCTGATTGGCAGCGGTAAGCTGTTTGGCATCACGGTGCTGGACACGGTGCAAAACGGCGGATGGTATCTGCCAAACGGCCTGTTCCTGCTGGCCCCTAGCGCATTTTTCATTATCGGTTTGTTGATCTGGCTGATTCGTACGTTGAAACCAGAACAGCAGGAAAAGGAGTAACCGACGATGGCTCATTACCTGAGTTTGTTTGTGCGCGCGGTGTTTGTTGAAAACATGGCGCTCGCGTTTTTCCTCGGCATGTGTACGTTCCTTGCTGTGTCTAAAAAGATCTCCACGGCATTTGGCCTGGGCGTGGCGGTCACCGTTGTGTTGGGGCTTTCGGTTCCGATTAACAATCTGGTGTACAACTTCGTGCTGCGGGATGGCGCGCTGGTGGAAGGGGTTGATCTCAGCTTCCTGAACTTCATTACCTTCATCGGGGTGATCGCGGCGCTGGTGCAAATCCTGGAGATGATCCTCGATAAGTACTTCCCTTCACTCTACAACGCGCTGGGGATCTTCCTCCCGCTGATCGCGGTGAACTGCGCCATCTTCGGCGGCGTCTCGTTTATGGTTCAGCGTGATTACAACTTCAGTGAATCCGTGGTGTACGGTTTTGGTTCCGGCATCGGCTGGATGCTGGCGATTGTCACCATGGCGGGGATCCGCGAGAAAATGAAATATGCTAACGTGCCTGCGGGTCTGCGTGGCTTAGGGATCACCTTTATCACCACCGGGCTGATGGCGCTGGGCTTTATGTCCTTCTCCGGTGTGCAGCTATAAGGGCTAACAGATGGAAATTATTCTTGGCGTGGTGATGTTCACGCTGATTGTACTGGTGCTGTCAGGACTCATTCTGGCGGCGCGCGCGAAGCTGGTCAATTCCGGCGACGTGGTGATTGATATTAATGACGATCCGCAGAATCAGATCCGCACGCCTGCGGGAGATAAACTGCTCAACACCCTCTCCGGTAACGGTATTTTTGTCTCCTCAGCCTGCGGCGGCGGCGGCTCCTGCGGGCAGTGCCGCGTGACGGTAAAAGAGGGCGGTGGCGATATTTTGCCCACCGAGCTGGCGCATATCACGAAGCGTGAGGCAAAAGAGGGCTGCCGTCTGGCCTGCCAGGTCGCGGTGCGTCAGAACATGAAGATTGAACTGCCGGAAGAGATTTTCGGCGTCAAAAAATGGGAATGTGAAGTTATCTCTAATGATAACAAAGCCACCTTTATCAAAGAGCTGAAGCTGCGCGTACCGGAAGGGGAAGATGTCCCGTTCCGCGCCGGCGGATACATTCAGATTGAGTGTCCTGAGCATACCGTGGCATATGCGGACTTCGACGTTCCGCAGGCGTACCGCGCCGACTGGGACAAATTCAATCTCTTCCGCTTTGTATCAGAGGTAAAAGAGCCGACGCTGCGCGCCTACTCGATGGCCAACTACCCGGAGGAGAAGGGCATTATCATGCTCAACGTGCGTATCGCCACGCCGCCACCGAATGTGCCGGATGCGCCGCCGGGCGTGATGTCGTCATACATCTGGTCTCTGAAGCCGGGAGATAAGGTGACCATCTCCGGTCCGTTCGGGGAGTTCTTCGCGAAAGATACCGACGCGGAGATGGTCTTTATCGGCGGCGGTGCCGGTATGGCCCCGATGCGCTCGCACATTTTTGACCAGCTCAAGCGGCTCGGCAGCAAGCGTAAAATCAGCTTCTGGTACGGGGCGCGCTCGCTGCGCGAAATGTTCTACGACGACGAGTTTGAACAGCTGGCACGTGAAAACCCGAACTTTACCTTCCACGTAGCGCTTTCCGATCCGCAGCCGGAAGATAACTGGACGGGCTATACGGGGTTCATCCACAACGTGCTGTATGAAAACTACCTCAAACAGCACCCGGCGCCCGAGGACTGCGAGTTCTATATGTGCGGTCCGCCGATGATGAACGCCGCCGTGATTAAGATGCTGAAAGATCTCGGCGTCGAAGATGAGAACATCATGCTTGATGACTTTGGAGGCTGATGATGCTGACGTTTCTGGCAACCTTTGTGGTTTTTGTGCTTGTCATCTTCGGCATGTCGTTAGGCTGGATCGTTAAGCGGAAAAGCATTCAGGGCAGCTGCGGCGGTATTTCCTCCATTGGTATGGAGAAGGTCTGCGACTGCCCGGAACCGTGCGACGCCCGCAAAAAACGCATGGCGCGCGAGCAGCAGCGCATTATTTAAGTTTTTGTAGGCCGGGTAAGGCAACGCCGCCACCCGGCATTCTTACATCTGCTTCTCAATTCTCATTTATTTACTGTATACTTATCCAGTGATGAGTGAGGGCTTACTATGCGCAAAATAATCCATGTTGATATGGACTGCTTTTTTGCCGCAGTGGAGATGCGAGACAACCCGGCGCTGCGGGATATTCCCATCGCCATTGGCGGCAGCCGCGTTCAGCGTGGTGTCATCAGCACCGCCAACTATCCTGCGCGCAAATTTGGCGTGCGAAGCGCCATGCCGACGGCGATGGCCTTAAAGCTTTGCCCTCATCTCACGCTTCTGCCCGGGCGGTTTGACGCCTATAAAGAGGCTTCCCTTCATATTCGGGAAATTTTCTCCCGCTATACCTCTCTGATAGAGCCGCTGTCGCTGGACGAAGCCTATCTGGATGTGACCGACAGCGTGCACTGCCACGGCTCCGCCACCCTGATGGCGCAGGAGATCCGCCAGACGATTTTCAACGAGCTGAATCTGACGGCATCGGCGGGTGTGGCGCCCGTTAAGTTCCTTGCCAAAATCGCCTCGGATTTAAATAAGCCCAACGGTCAGTACGTCATTACGCCGGAAGAGGTGCCTGCATTTTTAAAAACGCTGCCGCTCGGCAAAATCCCCGGGGTAGGAAAAGTCTCCGCCGCAAAGCTGGAAAGCATGGGGTTACGCACCTGTGAAGACGTTCAGCGAAGCGATCTCGCGATGCTGCTTAAGCGCTTCGGGAAGTTTGGCCGCGTGCTGTGGGAGCGCAGCCAGGGGATTGACGATCGCGATGTGAACAGCGAACGGCTTCGGAAATCCGTTGGCGTCGAGCGCACCCTCATTGAAGATATTCATGACTGGTCCGAGTGCGAATCTATTATCACGGAACAGCTCTACCCGGAGCTGGAACGACGCTTAAGCAAGGTAAAGCCGGACCTGCTCATCGCCCGTCAGGGTATCAAATTAAAATTCAACGATTTCCAGCAGACCACGCAGGAACACGTCTGGCCGCGTCTGAATAAAGACGATCTTATCGCGACGGCAAAAAAGGCATGGGAAGAGCGACGAGGTGGGCGAGGGGTGAGGCTGGTGGGATTGCACGTCACGCTGCTGGATCCGCAGTTAGAGCGACAGCTGGTATTGGGATTGTAGATTGTTTTAATCGTAGGCCCGGATCGCTACGCGTCACCGGGCATCAAACGGCGAATTACTTAACTGGGATCGCTTTCAGCAGTTCAGTCAGCAGCGTCCAGTAATGGCCAACGCTTTCGATATGAACCTGCTCATCCGGCGAGTGCGGACCGGTAATGGTTGGCCCGATAGATACCATGTCCATGTCCGGGTACGGTTTCTTGAACAGACCGCATTCCAGACCCGCGTGGATCACCTGAATGTTCGGCGTGCTGTTGAACAGACGCTGATAGGTTTCACGCACCAGCGCCATCACCGGAGAGCTTGCATCCGGCTGCCAGCCCGGGTAGCTGCCTTTGGCTGAGGTTTTTGCTCCCGCCAGCGTGCCCAGAGATTCCAGCATGCTCACCACATACTCTTTACCGCTGTCGATAAGGGAACGGATCAGGCAGATGATCTCCGCGCTGTCGTCGCTCATGGTTACCACGCCCACGTTCAGTGAGGTCTCCACCACGCCTTTCGCCACGTCAGAGTTGCGGATCACGCCGTTTGGCGTCGCGTTCAGCAGCTGAACGAAGGTGTCACGAGACTTCGCGGTCAGCGCGGCTTTATCCGTGGAGACGGATTCCAGCACCACTGTCAGATTCTTCTCTTTCGCCGACAGTTCGTTTTTCAGGATATCCAGGTACACGGTGGAGAGTTTTTTCAGCTCGTCGGCTTTTGCCGCTGGCACTGCCACGGTGGCGAAGGCTTCGCGTGGGATCGCGTTGCGCAGGGTACCGCCGTTGAAGTCCACCAGACGCAGATCCAGCTCAGCCGCATGGCCTGCCAGGAAGCGGGCCAGCAGCTTGTTGGCGTTGCCCAGACCCAGATGAATATCACCGCCGGAGTGGCCGCCTTTCAGCCCTTTCAGCGTCAGCTTGAAGGTCTGGAAACCGGCAGGGATCGCTTCGCGTGACAGCGGCAGGGTAGAGATGAAATCAATCCCGCCCGCGCAGCCCATGTAGATCTCACCTTCTTCTTCGGAGTCGGTGTTGATCAGGATATCCGCCTGCAGCCAG
The DNA here is from genome assembly GCF_040059225.1 of Enterobacter cloacae complex sp. Mu1197. Lineage (NCBI taxonomy): Bacteria > Pseudomonadati > Pseudomonadota > Gammaproteobacteria > Enterobacterales > Enterobacteriaceae > Enterobacter > Enterobacter cloacae complex sp. Mu1197. The sequence goes on from NZ_CP157375.1 coordinate 933,461, forward strand.
TTCGCCTGCAGACCGAACGCCCCGTCCATGCCCGCTTCTTCGGTCATGGTCAGCAGCACTTCCAGTGGACCGTGCTCAACGCTGTCGTCAGCCAGCACGGCCAGCGCAGAGGCCATACCGATGCCGTTATCCGCGCCCAGGGTGGTGCCGCGCGCTTTCACCCAGTCGCCGTCGATGTACGGCTGGATCGGGTCTTTGGTGAAGTCATGAACGGTGTCGTTGTTCTTCTGTGGCACCATGTCCAGGTGCGCCTGCAGCACAACCGGTTTACGGTTTTCCATGCCTGCGGTGGCGGGTTTGCGGATCAGAATGTTGCCAACCTGGTCACGTTCCGCATGCAGACCTTTTTCCTTCGCCCAGCCCATAATATGTTCGGCAAGCTGTTCTTCATGGTAGGAAGGGTGTGGAATGGAACAGATTTTGGCAAAAATATCCCACAGCGGCTGCGGAGATAGTTGAGACAGTTCAGACACGATAAGTCTCCTTGTCGAGGCGCTGCAAACAGGGTTGCAGGTCACAGGGTTAGCAGGTTAATAGTTACCACAAGTCAGGCTTGCGAGATGAAACTGAGAATACCACTTTCTCTGCTGGCTGGTAGCATAAAGCATGTAAAAACTCAGGCTGAGGGCGCTAAACACTGGTTTTTAGTGCGTCAGATCTCTATAATCTCGCGCAACCTATTTCCCCCTCGAACACTTTTTAAGCCGTATAAAAACAGGCTGGGACACTTCACATGAGCGAAAAATACGTCGTCACCTGGGACATGTTGCAGATTCACGCACGCAAACTGGCTGCGCGTCTGATGCCTTCCGAACAGTGGAAAGGCATTATTGCCGTCAGCCGTGGCGGTCTGGTACCGGGGGCGCTGCTGGCACGTGAGCTGGGTATTCGTCATGTCGATACCGTCTGCATCTCAAGCTATGACCATGACAACCAGCGTGAGCTGAAGGTGCTGAAACGCGCGGAAGGCGACGGTGAAGGCTTCATCGTTATTGATGACCTGGTGGATACCGGCGGTACCGCGGTCGCTATCCGCGAGATGTACCCGAAAGCGCACTTCGTCACTATCTTTGCGAAGCCTGCTGGCCGTCCGCTGGTCGACGATTACGTGATTGATATCCCGCAGGATACCTGGATTGAACAGCCATGGGATATGGGCGTGGTCTTCGTACCGCCAATTTCAGGCCGTTAATACCAGTACGTAACTTTACACGCCCGGCTATGCCGGGCGTTGTTCTTTTTGGCCTGCCACGCGTTACAATAGTCTTCATATGACGTATTCATGGAGGCAACGCAATGACGCAGGCGAATCTCACCGAGACACTTTTCAAACCCCGTTTCAAACACCCTGAAACGTCGACGCTGGTGCGTCGCTTTAATCCGGGGACCCAGCCTGCCGTCCAGTCCGCGTTAGACGGTAAAAACGTGCCCCACTGGTATCGTATGATTAATCGCCTGATGTGGGTCTGGCGCGGTATCGATCCTCGTGAAATCCTTGATGTGCAGGCGCGTATCGTGATGAGTGAAGCCGAGCGCACCGACAGCGAACTCTATGATACGGTGGTGGGGTACCGGGGGGGAAACTGGATCTACGAGTGGTCTAAACAGGCGATGCTCTGGCAGCAAAAAGCCACCCAGGAAGAGGATGCCACGCGCAGCGGCAAGCACTGGCTGCATGCGGCCAATCTCTACGCCATTGCCGCGTATCCCCATCTGAAAGGTGATGAGCTGGCTGAGCAGGCACAGGCGCTGGCGAATCGCGCTTACGAAGAGGCGGCTCAACGCCTGCCGGGCCAGATGCGCGAACTCGAGTTTACCATTCCGGGTGGGTCATCCATCACCGGGTTCCTGCATATGCCTGAAGGTGAAGGTCCGTTCCCGACCGTCCTCATGTGCGGGGGGCTGGATTCGTTGCAGATCGATTATTACAGCCTGTATGAGCGTTACTTCGCGCCAAAAGGGATCGCGATGCTGACGCTGGATATGCCCTCAATTGGCTTCTCATCCAAATGGAAACTGACGCAGGATTCCAGCCTGCTGCATCAGCATGCGCTAAAAGCGCTGGAAAACATCCCGTGGGTTGACCACACCTGCGTGGCGGCATTTGGCTTCCGCTTTGGTGCAAACGTCGCGGTGCGTCTGGCTTACCTTGAATCCTCCCGCCTGAAAGCCGTCGCTTGTCTTGGTCCGGTCGTTCACGCCCTGCTCAGCGATCCCGCCCGCCAGGGGAGCGTGCCCGAAATGTACCTTGATGTGCTGGCCAGCCGTCTTGGCATGCATGATGCATCAGACGAAGCGCTGCGCGTGGAGCTCAATCGCTACTCGTTAAAAACGCAAGGGTTACTGGGACGTCGCTGCCCAACGCCGATGCTGTCGGGTTTCTGGAAAAACGATCCGTTCAGTCCGGAAGAAGAGTCGCGCTTAATCACGTCGTCATCTGCGGATGGCAAACTGCTCGAGGTGCCGTTCAGCCCGGTCTATCAGAATTTCGATAAAGCTCTGAAAGAGATTACGCGCTGGATCGCTCAGAGATTGTGTTAATAGATTGCTAAATTTCGCTGGTTTGGTAAAACAGTGGCTTCACAAAAGGAGATCGCAATGACGTTACCGAGTGGACACCCGAAAAGTAGATTGATTAAGAAGTTCATGGCTCTTGGCCCGTATATTCGAGAAGAGCAGTGTGAAGAGAATCGCTTTTTTTTCGACTGCCTGGCTGTATGCGTCAACGTGAAGCCTGCACCCGAAAAACGTGAATTCTGGGGCTGGTGGATGGAAATGGAAGCAGAGGAAAAACGCTTTACGTATAGCTACCAGTTTGGTCTGTTTAATAAAGACGGCAACTGGCAGGCGACCACCATTAAAGATCAGGAAGTGATTGACCGCCTGGAATACACGCTGAAAGAGTTCCACGATAAGGCACGCGCGCTGCTGGCCACTCTGGATCTCAGGTTCGAGCCAGCGGATGACTTTTCCAGCGAAGCGGTGAAGCTGACTGCCTGATAGCGTCACAGCGCCGGGTGGCGGCTTCGCCTTACCCGGCCTACAGAATGCACTATCCCGTAGGCCCGGTAAGCGCAGCGCCACCGGGCAAAAAAAATCCCGGCTTATCTGTCGGGATTTTCTTATTCGGATAATTTTAGAACTGGTAGGTCATACCCAGAGCAACAATGTCATCGCTGCTCACGCCCAGTTTATTATCGTCGTCAATCTGGTTGATTTTATAATCAACAAACGCGGACATATTTTTGTTGAAGTAATAGGTCGCGCCAACGTCAATATATTTCACCAGATCTTCGTCACCAATACCTTCGATATCTTTGCCTTTAGACTGGACATAACCCAGGGAAGGACGCAGACCGAAATCGAACTGATATTGTGCGACGACTTCAAAGTTCTGCGCTTTATTGGCAAATCCGCCAGAAATTGGCGTCATATTGCGGGTTTCTGAATACATCGCTGCCAGATAAATATCGTTCGCGTCATATTTCAGACCGGTAGCCCAGGCTTCGGCTTTCTGCCCCTGGCCACGCGCCAGCAGGTTTTGCGCATTGGTGCGGTCAGAGTTCGTGTAAGCACCGCTGACGGCGAAATCGCTGCCGCCGAAGTCATAGCTCAGAGAGGTACCAAAACCGTCACCATTTTGTTTCTTGGCGTCACGGTTTTCGTTTTTGCCCTGGTACTGAAGGGTCATGTCCAGACCGTCAACCGCGCCGAAGAAGTCGGTGTTACGGTAGGTAGCAAGACCGGTCGCACGCTTGGTCATGAAGTTATCGGTCTGCGCCGAAGAGTCGCCGCCGAACTCAGGGAACATGTCGGTCCATGCTTCGACGTCATACAGGGCACCCAGGTTACGACCGTAATCCAGAGAACCAAAGTTTTTCAGCTTCAGGCCCGCGAACGCCAGACGGGTTTTCTGAGAGGAGTCGCTCTCGGCTTTGTTACCGGCAAATTCAGATTCCCAACGACCATAGCCCGTCAGCTGATCGTTAATCTGGGTTTCGCCTTTAAAACCGAAACGCACGTAAGTCTGATCGCCATCTTTGGTGGCATCATCGCTGATGTAGTGCATGGCTTTCACTTTGCCGTACACGTCCAGCTTATTACCATCTTTATTATAAACTTCAGCTGCGTGAACGGATGCAGAAGCCACTACGCCCATAACCATTAATGCCAGAGTGCTCTTTTTCATTTTCGATCCTGTCTTATAAACGCGCTAAAAAATTCGCTGGACGATAAGCTCATGCTTAAGTCCCGTGAAAAAACAGGAAGGGTTTTATCGTTCTGGAATGAAACTTTTATGACAAACTAAGAATAATTTTAAAAAACTGTGATTTATTATTTCGGTAATAAAAGTGTCAAATTCTCCCGCTACGCTTCCTGATCCCGCGCAACAAAGTGTTTCGCGATGTGCTAAGGCAGTTGGCAACGGGGCTGACTCCTGCTAAAACGTTCGTTCGACATTACTTTCCCTTATCGTTGAACGGCAGAGAATCATGAGTGACAGCCAGACGCTGGTGGTAAAACTCGGTACCAGTGTTTTAACAGGCGGATCGCGCCGCCTAAATCGCGCCCACATTGTTGAGCTTGTACGTCAGTGCGCTCAGTTACATGCCGCAGGGCATCGTATTGTGATTGTGACCTCCGGGGCGATTGCCGCCGGGCGTGAACACCTGGGTTACCCCGAACTCCCCGCGACGATCGCCTCCAAACAGCTGCTGGCCGCCGTGGGACAAAGCCGACTCATTCAACTCTGGGAACAGCTGTTCTCTATCTATGGCATTCACGTCGGGCAGATGCTGCTGACGCGTGCGGATATGGAAGACAGAGAGCGCTTCCTGAACGCCCGCGATACCCTGCGCGCGCTGCTGGACAACAATATCGTTCCGGTCATTAACGAGAACGATGCCGTTGCTACCGCTGAAATCAAAGTGGGTGATAACGATAACCTCTCTGCGCTGGCCGCCATTCTGGCCGGCGCCGATAAATTACTGCTTCTGACCGATCAGCAGGGGTTGTTCACCGCCGATCCGCGCGCTAACCCGGAAGCTGAGCTGATTACCGACGTTCATGGTATCGACGATGCGCTGCGCGCCATTGCCGGTGATAGCGTGTCTGGCCTCGGAACGGGCGGGATGGGGACCAAGCTGCAGGCCGCCGACGTGGCGTGCCGCGCCGGTATCGACACCATCATTGCCGCGGGCAGCCGCCCTGGCGTGATTGGCGACGTGATGGAAGGCATCTCCGTTGGCACCCGCTTCCACGCTCAGGAATCCCCGCTGGAAAACCGTAAGCGCTGGATCTTTGGCGCGCCGCCTGCGGGCGAACTCGTCGTTGATGAAGGGGCGACCGCCGCGATTCTGGAACGAGGAAGTTCATTACTTCCTAAAGGAATTAAAAGCGTGACAGGCAACTTCTCCCGTGGTGAAGTGATCCGTATCCGTAACCTCGAAGGCCGCGACATCGCCCACGGCGTAAGCCGTTATAACAGCGATGCCCTGCGCCGCATCGCGGGTCACCATTCGCAGCAGATCGACGCCATTCTGGGCTATGAATATGGCCCGGTTGCCGTGCATCGCGATGACATGATTATTCGTTAAGGAGCCAGAACATGCTGGAACAAATGGGCGCCGCCGCGAAGGCCGCCTCTTATAAACTGGCGCTCCTTTCCAGCCGCGAGAAAAACCGCGTGCTGGAAAAAATCGCTGATTATCTGGAATCTCAGTCCCAGGAGATTTTGCTCGCCAACGAGCAGGATTTACTGGAAGCGCGTCGCAACGGTCTGAGCGAAGCGATGCTCGACCGTCTGGCGTTGACCCCGGCCCGCCTGAAAGGCATCGCCGACGATGTTCGTCAGGTCTGCAATCTGGCCGACCCGGTAGGGCAGGTGATTGACGGTGGGCTGCTGGACAGCGGTTTACGCCTGGAGCGCCGTCGCGTGCCGCTCGGCGTTATCGGCGTTATTTATGAAGCCCGTCCAAACGTGACGGTGGATGTTGCCTCCCTGTGCCTGAAAACCGGTAACGCCGCGATTCTGCGCGGTGGGAAAGAGACCTGGCGCACCAACGCCGCGACGGTGAAAGTCATTCAGCAGGCGCTGGAAGAGTGTGGCTTACCGGCGGGTGCCGTGCAGGCAATTGAGAGCCCGGACCGCGCGCTGGTCAACGAAATGCTGCGCATGGACAAATACATCGACATGCTGATCCCACGCGGCGGCGCGGGCCTGCACAAGCTGTGCCGCGAGCAGTCGACGATTCCGGTGATCACCGGCGGTATTGGCGTGTGTCATATCGTGGTAGACGACAGCGCTGAGATTGCTCCTGCGCTGAAGATTATCGTGAACGCGAAGACCCAGCGTCCTAGCACCTGTAACACCGTGGAAACGCTGCTGGTGCATCAGGGCATAGCGAACACCTTCCTGCCGGCCCTGAGCAAACAGATGGCAGAGAGCGGCGTGACGCTGCATGCTGACGTCAGTGCGCTCGCACTGCTGCAGGATGGCCCGGCTTACGTCGTTCCCGTCAACGCGGAGCAGTACGACGACGAGTTCCTGTCACTGGATCTGAACGTGAAAATCGTGAGCGATCTTGACGACGCGATTGCGCACATCCGTGAGCATGGCACGCAGCATTCTGACGCCATCCTGACGCGTACGCTGCGCAATGCCGATCGCTTCGTGAACGAAGTGGATTCCTCTGCCGTGTATGTAAATGCCTCCACCCGATTCACCGACGGCGGCCAGTTCGGCCTCGGCGCTGAGGTAGCGGTCAGCACGCAGAAACTGCACGCGCGCGGTCCGATGGGGCTGGAAGCGCTGACCACGTACAAGTGGATCGGCTTCGGCGACGATACGATTCGTGCGTAAATAATCACGGGTGATGCAAAAATAGCCGTTTGATTCAAAAGGGCATTGACGCATCACCCGGATAGATCTAACCTTTTGCCCCGTGGTTACACTCGTAACCGGCCTCTCAGGGCCGATATAGCTCAGTTGGTAGAGCAGCGCATTCGTAATGCGAAGGTCGTAGGTTCGACTCCTATTATCGGCACCATTTCAAACTCTTCCCAAATATACCGAAATCAACTAAAAGCCCGTATACTGCGCTTTCTGGCCGCATCTTATCTCCTGATATCAACTTGCCGCCACGCGCAATCACGACATCGTGACGATCATCCTGAATGAGGACCGGGTGATTCCGGCGATATTTGAGGCCATGATCGGCGAGGGAGTCTATACGGATAGCTGGCGCAAGCGGGCACTGCCCGCGTCAGCACACTGCAGGCACTCAATAAGCCATACCCTGGGTGATGTTCTGGCGGAGCCTGCCGCGTTGTGCTTCGGAATGGGCCAGGAAACCGGGCAACGCGCGTTGCTGATATTGGTGTCGTACACGCTTATCTATTATAAGCAGCCAGAGAGCAGGATTCGGTGACGCTTAACCGTCTCTCAGATACTGGCGCACCGCGCTTGTCTTTCCCCATTTGTTCACTCAGCACTGGACAGCTTAAGCAAGTGGGAAGCGATCCCCCAACGGAGGGTCATATCCTCCCCTCCGCCCGCCTCCAGCACGGTATAACTCGCGTTCGGTTGTGCGTAGCGGTTGAAATGATCGATGTTTCCCTCTTTAAGCAACGCAAGCATACCCTGCATGACATGTCCGTGAGTGACAACACAGAACGTCTGATGCGTTGTGGTTGCCATCTTCTTGTGCAAAAAATGGATAATACGCTGAGAAGCGTGGGCAAGCGACTCGCCGCCAGGAGGACAAAACGCGGCATTCTGTGAAAATAACGCGAGAAACTGACTCGGATATTCCTGCTCTAATTGTGCCTTCGTCATGCCTTCATATTGACCAAATGACTGTTCTTTTAGGGCCTCTTCGATCACCAGCGGGCACTGAAAATGGCCCGCCAGTGCCTGACCCATTTTCCACGCACGTCCAAGAGGTGAAGTAAAGACACATTCCACCGGATAAGCAGCATCCGTTAAAGCCGTCAGTAATGCCGATGTTTCCAGCGTGCCGCGGGCAGTCAACGGGCTATCCTTGTGTCCCTGGATAACACCGTGCTGATTCCATTCTGTTTCTGCATGCCGCACTAAAATCACTTTCATTAGAAATTACAATTGCTCCAGTAGCTGGCCTGCATCCACAAGAGGCAATGATGGCAAGGCATGCCATGCATTCCAGATTGACCCAATTATATCCTCTTCACGGTAGTCCGAAACGGTACCCTGAACGAGCTGTTCAAGCCATTCAAGCGTATTAGTATAACGAGCAAGATCTGTACAGGCGGTTTTCCAGAGAACATTCTCCAGCATTAGCATTAACAACTCTTCGTCTTTATTGATATCAAATTCAAACACTGGAAGTTGCTTAAGCGTGCACAGCGTCTTCACCAGCTTATCACTTTGTGACAGCGTGGCCCTGGGGATTGCAATCGGTAATGTGCTCATTTTCAACTGAGGAAGCATTTCACTCAGTGTTTGCAGGAAAAGCACCTTATCCACGCCGGCAAAGCTAATGCCGCCTAAGAGCCAGGGTGTAATAGCCCGGCGTATAGCATAAAATTCACGGACAGCTTTCTTGGCAATAACTAAATCATTTACGCTAAGAGCATTAATATGCGAGAAAATTTCACGCCCTTCATTACCATGCTCACCTTCAATATTAATCTTCTCATGGACTATCTGGCTACGTATTGCTTCTGGAGCGAGACCGGAGTTCTCCAGTACGTCAATATAGGCCTGACTTTCTTCACTGGTCCCTTCCATCAGTGCCACCAGCGTGACGAAGGTCGGCAAATGAAAATGAGCCGCTTTGAGTAACATGGCCATTGTAGCCTCAGTGCAGAGATGAGGACTGGTAGATTCAATTTCCTCGTCGCTCATCCCAAAACCCAGTAACGACCGGCGCAGTAATTTTTCATGACCGACTTCATCAAAGAAGAAGTCACGGATCGCCATCGTCAGGTCGTCATTACCATAGTCGCGCAAAGATGCGGTAAGTACCCGTTCTGCAGCCCGAGTGACATGGTAATATTCAACGGACCAGCGCTTTAACGCCGCGTCGTCTATAGTTTTGGTGAATACTTTGCGGCTAAATTCATCCTGTTCAAAAGCAGGTAAAACAATATTGTAATAATAATTCTCAATCTCACAGATAAACGCCTTGCCTGAAATGACGTCATTTACAGATTGAGCGTCAGAAAGTAGATGTTGCTCATCGAGCATAGAGAGAAAATCATTAACCGTATATGGCTGCATTGCCGAACCCAGCCTTTCATTCAGCGCTGGAACATTAATATCAGCATCCGTCAAATGTTTAAGAATATCTCCGGCGGCCTGGGCCATTATTTCATTCTCAAAATCAATGGTGAAACTCTCGCTGGGAGTAATAAAAATAACTTGCTGGCGATCGAGTCGATAGGTGATATCTTTTGCGAGGCATGGATTGTTTTGATAAATCATAAAGAAACCCTCAAAAAAGTAAAGGCACTCTATCGAAACAGAGTGCCTGGTTTGATCTATTACAGACGAGCGTTCATAACTGGAATAACACGACGAGTAACTTTCATGTTAGTCTCCTTGTTGAAGGTTAATAATCCTCGAAGAGGGCCTGTTTTCATACACCGATTTTCGGGTTAAATACCCAAAACTAATAAATAAAACGGTCACAAATCTTATAACGTTCCAGAAACGTGAAACCTGCATTCGCTGGCTCATATTTAGCGACAACAGGCATTCCTTTTTCCATCCACAGCGTCATTTCTTCGGTGGAGTATTTTCTTGTCGTCTGCCTCGGTGAATCGTAAAGCAAGCCGTGAAGCTGTACCAGTTCATCGAAATCCTGACGAGCCATCCCAGACTGTTGCTGATAAGGCCATGATTGATGTTCAATAATAGAATAATGTCCATCCCAGCGTACCGCGTGGTATTGCTCATACAGCCATGCCAGAAGAGGAGGCATTGGCTCATGAATTTCCTTCTGCCAAAAATCAGCCAGCAATAATAACGGCGCTTCAAGTTTAGCCTGTTTTAATAAGTTGCTTAAAGAATCCCATTCCTCTTTTTTTATCAGATTAAACGTCAGCTTTACATCCATCATGTCACGCAATGTGAATTTTTTTGTCACACCATCACGGAAAGTAAATTCAGCAATCAATAATACAACCAATCTCATTGCTTCTGTCAAGGCGCATAATTGATTAAAATATAAATTTGAAAAATTTGACACAGGAAATGCATTAAAATGAATCTCAACATACACATCATCAAGAGCACGTTCGCCAGCATTATTCCTCAGTCGAAACTTGGCAGAACTTGCAATGCTGTTATTCGTTTTCCGCACCCAGACAAACATTTCTTTGAAGCCAAGAGACAAAAGATAATCATGTGCCTCGATAAAGTCTTTTTCATTTTTATATAAGATATCAACATCACGAGATTCACGCTGAAAACCTTGAGGATAAAAATGCTTAAAACTTTCCCCCTTAAGGGTTATCAGAGAATCAGACTTACATTTCTGCGTTAGTCTTGCAAGTAATTTCTCATGCAGCAAGGTTTTTTTTCGATAGATATCCAGTCTTTTTTGCGCCCATGAAGAAAGTGTATTTTCTTTGCACCAAAATTCAAGCCAGGCATAAAGTAATTTATTTCGATACAGTTCTTCCCAGTGTTCTTCATCGATAGACGGTAATACAGCATCGCGACCAGAAATAAGATACTGACTGAAATAATCGTAGAAGCTCAACAATTCTTTATTAAATTTCATAGACAGACTTCCTGTGTGATTTCAGTGCCCATATGGTAACGGGAACAGTTAACACTAACTCAACGACTGCTGTGAGTAGATAGACCTGCCGTACCCCCATCCGCCAGGCTATATACCCACCAATCAAGGTCGCGACAGGGATCCCACTTTTCACAAGAGCCCCTGAGATACCTAGCGTGGTCCCATAGCTGGCAGGATCAGAACAGAGCTGGCGTAATGTTCGAAATGAGACCGCTGAAATCACTATCGATAGTGATTCGATAAACATTGAAATCACCAGTACTGGGTAGCTGTTTAGTTCATAAACAAGGAAATAGAGCAGTGCGTTGATGAGCATTGACGCCACCAGAAGCCCCAGCAGCATTGAGGGCCTTTTACTGATAAAACCTAACAGCCATGCCCCGACAATGCCCCCCACCCCTGCTGCTGTAATGATACTCCCGGTATCAAGAGCGCTCAGCTTTAACTCATGGGTAGCGTAGAAAACCATCAATGTCGCTGGTACAGTTTCGACAGCATTCACGAGCAAAATAATAAATGAGAGATGCATCAAAGCACGGTTCGCTCTGAATGCCTTAATTCCCTCCTTAATACGTAAGAAAAACAGCGAATACCAGGGCTGGTGCACGCCTTCCCTTTTTTCATAACGAGGGGTAATCAGCGACACCCCAAAAGAGAAACCAATTAGCAGAAACAGCGTCCACTGCAAAGACCAGGTTAGCGCCCATCCCATTGCAAGGGGAATAACGACGGTAACAATCTGTTCAAACAGTGATGTTCTCGTATTAAAATCGCCCCATTTTTCTTTTGGCAGCACATCATAAGCAGTTCGGCTAGTCCCTGCAGAGACGCTGTAGGCAACAGCCGACATAATAAATAGCGCGACATAAAGCGCCTGGATAGGTAACCAGTTGTTATAGACCAGGACCATCAACCCCAGCGGGAGTATATGGAGATAAAGACTCCAGCGCATAATGATCCCCGCCCCCCAGGAATCAATTGAAGCCCCAACAATAATACCAACCACAATATATGGAACGTATTCCATCGCACGGTAAGTGGCGAAGACATCAGCATCGGCAATCTGCTGAGCCAGAAAAATGGGAATCAGCACCGAGAGGCCGACAGCGATAATTTTGGAGTAGGTAAATTGCAAGAGTAGCCGGGTCATGAAGATACCTCCTGCACCGGGCAAGAAGCATTCAGAACTTTGATGGCACCCTCTACCGTCTCGTAAATAGCCTCTCTGGCCTGTGCCAGCCATTGAGGATCCGAGGGGAAAAATACCTCGCGAAATTCCTCTCGTACCTTGTCGTATTGTGGTCCGGAACTGATCTGCCGTTGCCATAACCAGTTCTCTCGCTGCATCGCAATCATGACTTCCAGCGCTGGACTGGTACCTAGCTCCAGAACATAACCTTCTGCCCGACCGCCTGGAAAAAGGCTATCGACATAGCCGGTCAGCGTGCCCTGGAGTAGAGAGGAAACCGCATTATGACTGGCGTGATTAATGGCCTGAGCGAGAACCGGCTCTTTGCCGATACCACGTCCACCTTCACGGATGATACTTAGTTGTCCCTTTTCACCCAGCCCCGTATGAATATCGAGCACCAGAAAATGGCGGAACTGGCGGGATAAGGTCAGGCATACTTCGCGTACAGCTATCTGGCTCGGCGTGATCTTATCCCCGCCATAAAAGAGTCCTTCAGGGTGATGATACTGCCCGCTGGTGATCACCGACTGTACACGTTGAAGCCCGTCGTGCGTAATCCATTCAAGCAACTTTGATCGAAGCTGCGACTGGTCGGGTAGCTCAGAGCCAGCAGGACAAATTATTTCACGCGCGCGATCATAATCCCTGTTGCGCTGGGGGACAGACCCACCAATAAAATTTCTGTTGAGATCGATATTTGTTTCATTCACTCGCCGAAGCTCATGCATACCCCAGGGATTGACGGCATGCACCAGGCAAATCGCTATATGTTTTGGCGTTGGGAAATCCCTGAGAAGGGTTTCCTGTATAAGTGCACCAGGTAGTCCCTCAACGCCATGCACACCAGAAAAAACAACAATGCAGGTGTTCGCCTGAAGATCACCGAGCACCGTATACGTTAAATGAAGAGCACTACCGTCCTGCCCCAGTGTCACGGGGATCTGTGTTACTTCTACTCCACGTTGCTGCGCAAGACGACTAAATTGCGCTCTGCTTTCGGTATACATGCTCATGTTACATCACTCCATCAGGCCACATTATCGATATCAGATTGATCAAAGGTCAGATGATAGAGCTCTTCGTAATACATAACGAAAAGCTTGTAGACATTATCAATATGCGAAAGGATCTTCTCTTCATCTTCAGGAAGATTCGCTGTTTTGACCAACACATCCCAGACAAAGTCGACATGATCATCATCATCGTCATGATCAACATGTGCGCGCTGACCCCTGACATACTCTTTGCCCATAACCTGCTCAATATTGTCAATAATATCGGGTTGCGTTTTTTCAGATGCTGATTCAATAAAATACGAACTGCAGAGTGATGCTAACGGGCGACCTTCATGTTCAAGACCGTAATAGAAATATCCCTGAAGCAACTTTGTGGATAGAAGTGGCTCGGTTGAATAAATCTCATCTGGTGACACGCCAACTTTCTTCAAATCAGCAGCAAACATGGAATCATGAAGCATTTCATCACCCGTATACTCGCACCAGCGTTTGGCAAGTCGCGGATCGGTTTTTGTAAAATAATGAATAGTTAAACCATCAATCGTGCGCTTCATCCGCAAACGCAGAATTATTTCAATTAAATTACGTTTGTAATATTCAAGATTAATATTTTTGGCGTCTTTCTGGTGTGATGCGCCAGGCACAGTAGTAAGAAATTTATTTACACGATCTGCAATAAATTTATCGACCCGCTGTCTGAATTCACTATGATTATTACTCATAAAACCCCTCAGTCGTGTTATGCATTGAACTGTTGAATGGAACGTGTTTACCTTTACCTGCAAGCCAGTCATCAAGTCCATCACCACGCATTAATGCAAACTCCAGCGCGTAACTGTGATGAATCAAGTTGGTACAAATAATCATGAATGCAACATTGCTGAGGTGGATATCAAGCTTGTGAAGCTTGTTCTCCAGTTCCCTCACGGATAACGCTTTACCCGCGGGCATGCCATGCAAAAGCCACTGTTCAATGTCAGCAAGCAATAGGTTAGCCTCTGTCGGAAACGGGCAAGTGCTGACTGAAGATTGTAGTTCTTCCAGCGCCTTGGGCCAGTTGAAATCATTTTCAGAAAAGCGTGATGTTTTTCCATCTAAATAATCAGCAAGTTGTGCCGATTTATTTTCATGAAAATTATCAACAATCTCCTGAAAAAAATCATGGCGTTCCTCTGAACTAAACAGTATTCCAGATTCCCTGATAATATCAGCGGGCTCATCTGTGGTATGGACAAATTTAAATAAACGATTATGACTCTTCAAAATCGCTCGTAACTGATCTGGCTTATGTAATTCCGGTAAAGAACTTCCCTTCAGGGATTGAAGGCGTACCGTACCCGGCAACTCACGCTCCTGGCTATTATCACGAAATACAACCATAGTACAATCGTCACTGGTAAGCAGCTTTTCATTAAGAAAAATTCGGTCCAGTGAAAACTGATTCAGTTGATAGCGCCAGTCTTCCCGCATTGTCCAGTGATTATAACGAAACTCTCGCCACGTAATCGGCGTAAAGTTTTGGCGCTGCAAATAATCAAGCGCAGCCTGACATTTCCTGGCCATGAATGCATCGGGTTTGAATACCAGAACAGCAATATTTTGCAAATAGGAGACGGTATTTTCACCAAAAATCTTCCGCGCGTCACTCCAGGCTTCCCTGAAGTATACATCTCGAGAATAAAATATTTTTTTCTCCGGCATGACAGTTAGACCTTCCCAACTATCATGACCAACCTCATCAATAATATCTTCACCGGTATTATACATTAAGGACATCACTTACCTCCGACTGAACCAGGAAATAAGAATCTCAGATGCTGAGGTTATCGTCGCCAAATCTGCAGCAAAGGAAAAACGAATGAATTTGTGCCCATTATAAGGGTCAAAATCAACACCCGGGGTAATGGCAACTCCCGTTTCCTCAAGTAACTGTTTACAGAAAGCCACACTGTCATGGGTTAAATGTGATACATCAGCATAGATATAAAAAGCCCCCTGAGGGTAGGTAATGTTTTGTAATCCACACTCTTTCAATGCTGCATACAGGATATCTCTTTTTTGTTGATATCCGGATACATATTCGTCCATTTGCTGATACGCTTTAAAAGCGTGAATGGCGCCCACCTGGCTCAGCGTTGAGGTAGCGATAAACAGATTCTGGATCAGTCGTTCAACGGTTCGCAGCCAGTTATCCGGTACAATCATCCAGCCAATGCGCCAGCCTGTCATCGAGAAGTATTTTGAAAAACTATTGACCACAATCGCTTTCTCGGAATATTGACGTGCGCTGGTTGCTTTAGTACCGAAAGTAATACCATGATATATTTCGTCTGAAATCAGAGTAATAGCGTTACTGTCACAATACACCGCCAGTTCATCCAGCACAGCAGCGTCATACATGGTACCGGTAGGATTATTCGGTGATGAAACAATGATTCCGTCTACCGGCTCCGTCAGGTCCCTGAGATGACGCGCAGTAATCAAATAATCAGTCTCCGCGGTGACGTGAATATCAACCGGGATTAAATCTAGTGCTAATAAAATGTTGCGATAACAGGGGTAGCCCGGAACCGGTACAGCAACCCGAGCCCCTTTGTCAAAGCCTGACAAAAATGCCAGGATAAACGCAGCCGATGAGCCCGGGGTGACAATAATGTTTTCAGCTGGGACTGAGATCCCGTAAAAATCAGCATAATGCTGAGAAATATTTTCACGCAGTGCACTCAGCCCTGCAGCGACCGTATAACCCAGCGTCTGTTGCGGTAATGCGATTTTTAATGCCTCAATGACGGGGGCCGGGGCGGAGGTACCAGGTTGCCCCACCTCGAGGTGCCATACGATCTTGCCGTGGGCCTCGCGTTCGGCAGCTGCCTGCATAACGTCCATAACAACAAAAGGTGAGATATCTGAACGTTGGGATAAAGATTTCACGCCTGGTTCTCCTGTAATACGTATTCAGCACTATTGCACGACTCCTCGTTGATATAACGCGCAAGGATCGCGGCCCGATCGGCGATGACCTTTCTGGTCCAGGCCGAAATATGTGGGGTCATGTCGACATTATCGAGTTGCCTAAAATCTGCCGCTGATGGTCTTAATGCCTGGTCTCCTTTTTGAGGATAAAACTGCCATACATCGATGACAGCTCGGCCGATTTTTCTGTCGTGGCAGGCTGCGGCCAGGGCCTCATAATTTACACATTCAGCCCGGGCGATATTAATGAGTAATGTATCCGGCTCCATCATAGTGATGGCGTGCTGGCCAATAATATTTTGGGTATCTTTATCAACACCACAAGCGACAATTACGACATCACATCCCCGGATAAAGTCATCCCGTTCAGTTCGTGGGAAAAACAAAACTGAACCTGAGGTTTCGTATGGATAGCGCGTCAGGCAGCGACAGGATGAGCCAAAGAACGAAAAAACCTCAATTACCTTGCGACCAATTCTCCCACCACCGATAACACCAACAGTGAGTTCATTGAGTTGTTTTCGCGCAATGCCTCCCAGCCGTGAACAATCCCGCCAGTCATAGCTGGATTTAAACCTTTCCCCAATACTATCCAGTTCTCGGAAATATGAGATGACGTAACTGAGAATATATTCCGATACGGCCATCTCGTGTGCTGCACAAGTTAAAACCTCAACATTCTCAGGTAATTGTGAAAAGTTAATTTTATCAACGCCAATTCCCGGAACAAGAACCTTTTTAAGACTGCTGGTTACAAAACGCTGGTCAAATACCATGGATACTAAAATATCTGTATTCTGACAATGAGAGGCAATCTCCGCGTCTGTCGCAGACTCATCCAAAAAGGTCATAACGTGCTTTTCTGCACACAAATGCATCTGGCGGCTCAAGTAGCAGGCCATATTTCCAAAGAAAAAAATTTTCACTCGCTCTCCAAAAATCATTATATGACTTTGAATCGGCTGTATAGCTGTGCTCTCGCATTAGCATCAGAAAGATGCAATATACAGATCATCCGGTCTGACAGTGTCAGGTTGGCGGAGAAAAACTCATTAACAACAGCATCACGGCATTGTGGCATTTGTTGATAGAAATCATCAGGCACTTCACCACTTGCGTTATATATCACACCATTTTTTTTATTATATCTAAATCCAGGATGCAGATAGTTAGCCAGTTGTATAGAGAAGTCAGCCAGTTCGTTATCATTGCTCAATAATATCTGCGGAAAGAAAGCAGAATTTTGAATGTCTGAAAAAGAAGCAAGTATTTTGAAAGAACGAGGGTTAACGGTTTTCAAAATAATATACTCATAATCCAGGCCTATTTTTTGAGACAATGTCGAAAAGAGACTTTGCAATATGGAATAAGTGACGCGAGTTCCATGTTGTTTTTCCGATATCAGCAATGTGTAAAGCATGATACATGTTTTACCGGCGATCTCAGCGACGTTGCAGCTTAAAAAACCACAACATTCATTTGTCTCTTTTGTATAGCAAAATAAGCACAGATCAGTCCTGGCAATGGTTTCAGGCTTGGCCATAAAGTAACTGTTAACCTTATGCTGTGGCATTGCCAACGCCAGCTCTCTTACCGCCTTCTCAATGTAGTCTGCTCCTGGCTTTTCAGGCCCAAATATGTCGACGTACACCGATCCTCTTTGCATCATTTCGTAGAGCCCAGCACTGCTGGAGCTCTCGCGGGCATGAGATACTTTCATTACGATGCAACCATTACATCTGCTGTGGTAAGCAAACCGTAGGATCTGCGTGGTCAATTTTTTGTAGTTCAGGTGCAACCTGCTGAAGATGATCCAGTACCAGGCCCAGGCGACGCACACGTTCTTTGGCAACCGGCGCACCAACGCTGTCATAAGGATGGGATTGAGCGCTTGCGCCGACTTTCAGATACATCGGGGCAGCAATCTGAGCCAGTTCACCCACTTCATAGAAACGCAGATACCCACCTTTTGATGCATAGACATCAATCGGAATATCAATCACCAGGTCCGGGTTGAAACGTCGTATTTCGTACATCGTAGCGAGAGAAAGATCATGGGCTGTAGTAATACTGTCAGCCCCCGCATCAGCCATCAGACGAGCAATAATAGCGTTGGTTACCATGCAATGTGAGGACGTTTTAAACTTCATATTTGCAGGCAGGATCTCTTTTTTACGAAGCTCATTAAGAATAAACAGCACACCCGGATCGTAAACGATGAGGCCACGGCAGCCCAGCTCACTCAAGCGCAGCGCTTCTTCAATGGAGTGCGAAATGGCATCATTGTTATTGAGCTGGCGACCCTGTTCCATTCCGAACTCGGTACGGTAAAAAGAGGACTTAACATCATATTCCGGGCGCGGTCCCAGACCGAAGAGCATGCCATAGTTATTTTCATGACACAGTTGTAGCATTTCTTTAATTTCACGGTCGGAACGCAAAAAAGAGCCATGCGTTTCATTAAACCGGGTGCAATAGATTTCGCTTTCGCGCAGTGCCGAGACTATTGTTTCCAGCATCATCAGATTATTGACTGCAGGTATTTCTACACCATATTGCCCCCCCTTCGGAAATGAACGCCCCGAAGGCTCTAAGGTCACATCATCAGAAAAAGGAAAACCATTATCACGGAGAATAGTCCGCGCTTTATCAGCACTACGTTTTAAGCTCATATTTAATCCTTCCTGTATGAAAACTAATGTGTGAATGCAACTTCGTTAAAAATGAAATCAAGAGAAAACAGATTCTTAGTTAAAAGGTTAAGGGCTTTCTTTCTAATTGTATTTTTATGGCACTCATTCAGATAGTGCAGCGTTGACTTCCCGTCAACTCTTGCCAGCATCAGTACTGGAATGAGTGCCGCTATCCGTTTCTCAAGTCCCGTACGATCTTCCCAGTTCACTTTTTGCAGATATGACGTAGCAAGCAGTCTGGACATCAAGATAAAACGGGCATCCCCTAACCGATAAAATTTTAATAGCAAATGATTAATACAAAATGCGATATCAAAAGCCGGATCAGCATAACAGGCACATTCTGCATCTAAAAAAACGGGTTTCGAATCACGATTAAGAATATTTTTTGGACTCAAATCCCCATGTATCACCGAGATACGATTCGCCAGAACCGACTCGCCAATCTCAACGAGGCGTTCACTCATGTCTGGAAATGTGTCGATCAGTGCAAAGATATATGGCTCAATGCGCGTCGCACGTAAAATGTCAGCACTATTAAACTCTCTGGCATAATTCTGGCTACCTGCCGTCATCTCGTGAAAAATGGCAATTTGCTCACCTAATTGTTGAACAAATAGCAAGTCGAACCGCCCAGAGAACAGCTGCCTTTGCCAGACTTCAGCTTCCGTAACGTCTATGTACTGAGTCACTAATAGCGGTTTTTTTTCATCAAAATAATAAACGTGAGGAACACTTTCCGCTGACACACGGCTGGCCATTTCCAGCCATAAATTCTCATATAATGCTCGTTTTAGCGGGGCTGACCAGTTCTTCTGAACCCGTAATGTTGCTAAAGGCTGTTTAATAACATAACGCTTAAGATTATTCCCTTGCAGGCAATCCATAAGCCATACATCGGAGGAAACGCCTCCCTGAAGTCGTCTTACATTTTGGCTGGAAAACAATTCAATGCCAGTGCCATTCATTAACTCAAGCACGTAATCAACTTCATCAGAATCAATTTCTACAATTCCCCCAGCATGGGGAAATGGCATATCGGTATCCATTAGAGCCATAACATTGTCCGGTTGGATTTTGGCGTTTGTTATTTACAAGCTGTATCAGTGAGCGAATTTGAATCTACAAGGTGATATTTAACATGTAAAGCATTTTATTTACATTTCTTTAAAATGCAAAAAAAACTTAAGAATTGTCTTATGCCAAAAATAGTAGGGGGCTAATGCAGCCTGCTGTTTTTTATGATTTTTTTAAAAGATATATTTTGGTCATAATTTTTAATTATGAAATTAAATGTGAACATAATCACTTTAACTCGGGTGTTAATGGGACCCTCCTAATTTTCATAGGTATTAATCTTTTGACTAATAGCCTTTTTCTTTTAGCATTCTTTTGGCAAACATTTCCCATATGAACTTACTTATCTAACCGCAAGTTACAACGAGACCAATAGCCATGGTGAAAACAGCTATCACTGCATTAATAGCACGTAAGGTCTGGAGTTCTTCAGGCTTGCCCGCGCTTGAGATTGAGGTTTTTATTGATAAACGGATCTCAGCCAGAGCTATTACGCAGTCGGGTCTGTCAGGTGGTTATGTTGACCCAATATTAAATAGCGAAAACATATGCGCCAACTTACATAAAATGCTGGATTGTAAAATCCAATACATTGACAAAATACTCACCCCGCAGTTGCTGGGACAGCGTATCGACAACCAACTTATCATTGACTCTATTTTGAGCTTAAGTACACAAAATAATAAACTCTCGCATGCTGACACTGCAGCAATTTCTATTGCGGTTGCGGACCTTGCTGCCAGGTACTATGCCATTCCGTTATGGAAATACATTCAACAAGAATATATTGAACCCGTTATGCCGTTGCCAGAAATTGAAATATTCGGCGGTGGTGCTCATGCATCTTATGCTTCAACAGTACAGGATGTAATGGTGATTGCCCCCGGCGCAGAAAACTATCAGCATGCACTCTGCATCGGGGCAGAAATATTTCAGCGTATTAAAAATCAGCTGGTGAAGGCAGGAAAACCCACAGGGCTCTGTGAAAAAGGGGGACTTTGGCCAAGCTACGACCATTTTCGCCATGCTTTAGAGATGGTAAGCGAAGCCGTTGCGCATTCGGGTCTTACGGCTGGTAAAGATATTGGCATAGCAATCGATTTCGCAGCAGATGGTTTTTACGAGACAGGCCATTACTGGCTGAACGGAAATGAAGGTTGCGGTCAGACTTCAGATGACTACATTGCAACATTGACTTCGTTGATCAAAGAATTTCCGATCATGTCACTTGAAGACCCGCTGGCGGTAGAAGACAGGGCGGGATATCGTAAGTTGATGCAGCTGTCAGGCAAGCAAGTACAAATTATCAGCGACGATCTGTTGGATTCCGATCCGCGACTGGTGCAGTCCGAGGATGCAGCTTTACTGTGCAATGCCATCATGATCAAGCCGGCAAAGTCTGGCACCTTAACAAAGACGATTTCAGCGTTAAGTCATGCGCGAAGCAAAGGCTGGGGAGCCATCATGGCAGGGCGCTCTATTGACAGCGAGGATACAGCTGTAATGCACCTTGCGGTAGGCTTGGGGGTTGGTCAGTTCAAAATCGGTTCGCTGGCACGCGCTGAGCGGAGTGCAAAATTCAATGAGGGGATCCGCATCGCAGAAGCATCACGCGACCTTGTATTTGCTGGGGCAAAAGAGTTGCCAAAAGGCATGTAGTGAATTATTTATTTGTAAATGACCTGTCGCAGCTACCCAGGCAGCATATTTACATTGTCAAACACAGGAGAGGCGCATACTTTCCACCTATTACACTTGCGTTAAATTTTGTCTATACGCAGTTAATGGAGCTGAACGTTGGGTGCTGCAGGATCAGTTTTCCTTCAGCGCGTAGGGGGATCAATACACCGCGCAGCCGGTCTGTTGTTCAGGTGGTAATTACAAATAGGATACAGGAAATCAGCCATGGCACATGATAGCGCTCATGCTGCACCTCCCCCGGTACGCCTAAGTAGGCTATTAAAAATGCACGGCCCAGCTCGGCAATTAGTTCCTCAAAAGCATATTCCTCTGATTCGAAGCGGGTAGGGTGAATAAGATTTAAGTTGTGCGCCGCTCCCGCCCAGTGAACCAGCTCATGTAGTATCGTGGCGTAGAAATTATCTGCCTTTTTGAAGCGAAACCGAGCCGATAAGACGGTCTCATCCGCCGCAGGCCGGTAAAACGCCGAGCGTACTCTTTCCATAATTTCGCACCGGTACGCTTTATCAGGGCCACCACCTGCGATAGCGGGTCAAATGTAATGTGCGTCTGCGGAAGCGCATCGAGAAGCAGGACGTCCTATAATGCTTCCTGATTCGCCAGACCTCTGGCAATGACTATCGAGATACCGTACAAGTGCCATATTTGACCGTTACAGATATCCTTCATGCCAGGAGAGCATGCGGATTAATGAACAGTTGTTCGTATCGGGAAGTAAGTAATATTGTTCTTAGCCGATCGCTGTAGTGAGAAAGACTTCAAGAGCCGAGAAGATTTGTACGGTCTGTGAACGCATAAAAAACAAAATGGGGGCACAAAAGGGGGCATTTATAAAGATTAAACAAGAAAATATCTATACTTATCAATGGTTCTATAGGTTGTGTTATGTTCCTATTATCTCCTCAAACGTCTGTATTCATCCATAAAGTCCCTGATTTAAATGCTTTTTAGTCCATTATTTTCCGTAACCTTCCAGTAAAATCGATGCTGAATCTGTATAGGATTGTGTATATGTTCCTGTTCGGTTTGCGCCGTCCGTGGTTAAACAACAAACAGATCTTCGTCATCATTTGCGTTCGGATGGGGCGCTAATGTGGGATGTCTGTCATCTTCCGCAAGCAGTGTGCTTTCTTCTCAGCGTGCAGAACCCGTTGCTTACAGCCACACAACTGGCCATTACCTGCTATATTCGTGTCTTTGCCAGATTTCCGGAATGAGCGATAATGTGGCGCATAATGGCAGCGTAAAAGGGGCAATATGCTTCATCACAGCCAGGCAATGTCACTGGATGACATCTACCTTGAGGACATTCCTCACATTATTCACCCGGATACGGCGGCAGGAGACCTCGCAGATACTGCAAGGCCTAACCGCATCATTCAGGAGTGGAATTTGCCACAGGGCTACACCCGGTTTGTCAACCGGTATCAACTATACCACTGGCAACATCCCTGGATGGCATACCGTGACATGCTCGACGACATCAAATCCGGTAAGCTCGTTCTGCTGAGAAAAGACATCACCGGCCATGCCATTTCGGGCGTGCTGACGACATCCGGTGACCTTCGCAATGACCTGCCTTTGTTCCTTCAAACTCGACTCCGACACATCCTGTCCCGGCAACTCAAACGCCCGAGATATCAGGTCCGCCATGCGGCACCGGTGCAACATGCCCAGGCCGCAAAAACCCTCAACAGCAAAACTGCCGGTCGGTTGCTGGCCGCGGGCGGGATCTATAATGGCAATATCGAGGGATTCCGTCAGACCGCGCAGCAGCTCGGTGGTGATGCACCGGCGGGTTACGATCAGGTTATGGATAATAAAGGGCTGATTATCGCTGGTGCTTCTGTTGCTGCGGGCCTTGGCCTGGGCAGACTGGGAACGGCGAGTGAGCTTAGCAATCTTCATGTTCTGGGAAAAGTCGAGGGTGAATACTCGATGATAAAACCCGGACCATTACCTAAAGAGCTGGCTGCAACCTTCTCCAGTGGTACATATAAAGAGATCACGCTATCAACAGACACGAGTTTCTACAGAGGTGGTATTGAGGGCCGACCATTAGGTCAGTTTTTCGGATATGAACAACCTCAGGGAGTGCTCCAGACCAGAATAGATAAGGCTCTGCTCCCCAAATGGCCTAACGGAAGTGAATCCCCTCTTGATAGCTATCACAAGATACAAATACCCGCATGAACGAAAGTATATGTTGGAGAAGTTGGCTATCAAACAGACCTTTTTTCCGGTGGCTCTGAGCAAGTTGTGATACCTACCCCGTGGAAAATACCTGGCGTTAAGATACTTGGAAGTGGTGGTTTGAAATGAAAAATGAAATAAAGAAAACGGTAACTGATATCATCAAAATCCTCTCCTCAAATGATGAGGATTCATGGGCAAAAACATTCGAAAAACTAGCCATTGAGCTCGATGTTGATTGCGAGTCATCCATTTACTCGTTGAAAAAACTCTACGGCGGGATGGGATCATTTAACGATATTGTTCTTCATAAAAATGGCATACCTCTCATTCGGGAAAATGACGAGTTAGACGATTTGAGACACAAACTCTACAAGCAGCTTGACCATGCAATCGTTTTGTTAAAAGCAGGTGATTTACCATAGCGTTAGTTTCCAGCGCCGTCAGTAAATTATTGGGTACGCCTCCAGCCTGACAGGGGAAGCGCAGAACCTTACAACAGCCTCAGGTGTGTTCGTCTCGTCAGCATCGATGCCCCCGAAAAGAACCTGCCCTTTGGGCAGCGTTCCCGGCAGACATTCTCATCGATAGTGGCGCAGTGTGCCGTCTCCATAACGTGCAGGAACGCAGATTTCTATGGCCCTTGTGGCCTCACATGGAAAGCGCATAAAATAATGAAAGCCCGGTAGGCTTCTCACACCCACTCCTGCAGATGGAAACCATCAGCACTTCTTACGCATCATGCGCCAGGTTCCTCTGACAGCTCCGACAAACCATCACACATCTCCTGCAACTCATTAAACATCCTTGCCACATGGAAGCCATCGCACACCGAATGATGAACCTGCACCGCGAGCGGCAATAGCACTTTTCCATCCTGCTCGTAGTATTTTCCAAACGTGAACATAGGCGAAAAGAAGTTCTTCATATGCGCAATGTTCATCGTAAAGTTCGTAAACGTTACCCACGGAATAGACGAGACGAAAAAGACATTTTCCCGTGACTCTTCCTTAGGCCAGTAGGAAAGGCTATTTCCATAGCGGGCCGTATCTTCTGCATACGTGTTCTGAAAGTGATAAATATTGCCGTCATAGTGGCTCCACAATGACGAAAACGTCTCCGTTTCTGGGTGGAAAATGGTGTAGCTGGGATGAACTTCATTCCATATGACAAGCTCATTGTCCTTCATGGCCATACGGAACTCAGGATGCCGGTTCATGATGTTAGACAGGAGAAAAATGATCGTCGGGTAAAACTTCCAGCCCACCGCTTTGATATGTTTTCGCAGCGCGGTAATGTCGATCAGAACGGTTTGGTTAATTGTGCATTCAGCGAATGACTGGAAGACGTCAAAATGCTCCTTCCTTGGCCAACGAGATAAATCAACAGGCGTATACTCCGGGGTTGTTTTTTTCATTGTTTAACCTTTGATTATCAACCATCTACGTGATTTTGGGCCAGAAAAAACCGCACAACCATTTCAACCGTATCTAATCTTCCTGTCAATCTCAGCCTGTGGTTTTCCGAACAGGTATCCCTGCACGAGATCGCAACCAAGCGCCTGAAGACGTTCAAGCTGCGCTTCGGTTTCAACACCCTCTGCAATGACCCGCATGTTGAGGCTCTTCGCCATCCCGGTAATTAACTTAACGATATTAAGGGCATCATCCTGCGTGGATATCGGATTCACAAAGGATTTATCTATTTTAATTTTATCAAAATTAAGTTCACTCAGTCGCGAGAGCGAGGAATATCCCGTTCCGAAATCATCGATGGAAATTTTGACACCCAGTGCCCGGAGCTTTTTGAGAATGGTGATCGGCATGTTGCTGTCACTGAAGAGTGAAGACTCTGTTACCTCTAACTCGAGTCGGTTGGCCGGTAGCCCCGTCTCTTTCAGAATTGACTGCACCATCGTGGTAAACGATTTCGTGCCTAGCTGAACGGGTGAGACGTTCACCGAGATCCTGGCCGGCACCGCCCAGGACACCGCTTCCCGGCAGGCCATCTCAAGCACCGACTTGCCGATCTCATTGATCATCCCCGTTTTTTCAGCGACGGAAATAAAATAATCTGGCGCGAGTATCCCTTTCACCGGGTGTATCCAGCGAATAAGCGCTTCATAGCCGTAAATTTCATTGCTGAACGAATCGACAATAGGCTGGTAGTACACAACGAATTCATTGTGATCGATTGCCAGAGCCATATCATGTTCAAGGGTCCTGCTTTCCTGCAGTCTTTGCAGCATCCACTGCCGGAAGACCTTGATCTGCTGCGAACCTTCTTTTTTCGCTTCGTAGAGGGCCAGATCGGCAAATTTATAAAGATAATCAGAGCGTCGTTCATTATCAGATAAAACGATGCCCACGCAGGTGGCAATTTTTATCAGCTGGTTATTAATCGTATAGGGCTGGCTGATGTGATCGCTGATTTCTTTGGCGCGCGAAACGGCGGCGGTTTCCGTGAGTCCGCTGGAGAGAAGGGCGAATTCATCGCCGCCCAAACGGTAAAACGTATCCGTTGCGCTGCTCATTGAGGTCAGCCGTCGGGATACCTGATTCAGCAACAAATCTCCCGTATCATGGCCATAGGTATCGTTGACCTCTTTGAAGCGGTCTAAATCAAATAACATTACGGTGACGGGGACGTGGTTTTTATCTGCCTGAAGATTAATTTTGTTGAGATCGTCCCAGAAGAAAAGGCGGTTTTTCATGCCGGTGAGGGAGTCATGATAAACATCATACTCCAGCTTCGAGTTCTGAATTTGCAGTTTTTCTTTTGATATTTGAAGTTCATCAGCCAGGCTTTTAACCTGCATGTGTGCTTTCAGAATGTTTTTATTCTGGTAGATCATTAAGAAGCCAAGAATAAAGCTTAAAATCACCAGAAGCAAAGAAAGTGCGGAATAAATATAATACAGGATTTGTATTTTGGTGTTGGATTCATTAACCGTGTTAATATCTTTTGTTAATGCCGTTGCAGACAGCTGGCTGAGCGGTGCGTCGAGCTCATGCATATTTGTCAGGTACGCCTGTAACTCCGGATGGCTCATTTTTTCAAGATGACTATCCAGATAGGCCAGTATTTTTTCTAAGCGTAAAGCGAGTTCCTGATGCGTTTTATCGCTGTCAATGTAGCGACCTAAATCGCCCCCCTTCATTAAATCGCCCTGACTGAGCATAATTTCGAGGCGCATGCGGACCTGGTCTATCGTAACGTCATCAGTATCGGTTGCGTATAGACCAAGCCATGATTCAAAACGGTAATACTCTGATACCAGTTGTGCCACGGACCAGGACTCAGTGTATTGAGTCAGTTTTTGCAATTCCTGCTGTCGATCATAAACAAGGTATGCAATATATCCTGTCGTGATAAAAAGAGAAAAAATGATACCAACCAGTATCCTGTTCATTATGTTCTCCTGAACGGCTACTCAATCTTCATTTTGCTTACCTGCCATGCTGATCGTGAGTAATAAATCTGATTATTCAACTCAGGAAGACTGTCATAGGGGTATACAATGAACGATGGGCCTTTATCGCGGATGCGCATATATTCGCCATTGACCTTTAAGGCAAGGATGGCGTTGTATTTTTTAAAGTCGCTGAGAGGGATGATGGTTGAGTAATCATTGAGCGCAATAACATTCACGTTCGTACCTTTTGCACCCACATAATCCATGAGCTTGCTCATGGGGACACCCTCAAACTTCGTACGACCGTTATACCAGGGAGAGGTCGTCTCGAAACTCACTACTCCGAGTTTTTCAAGGCTGGCGAGATCAAACACTGCTTTTCCATTTTCGTTGGTATTTTCTATATTACCGTAAATCGTTAAAATGGGTTTACCAACTGGTTTTGGCAGGTCGCCAGCCCAGGTTACACTTTGTACCAGACAGCATAACAGCAGTAGGGTTAATCGCATTTTGACCTCCACCTTTTTAACAGAAGTATAAGAATTATAATTTAGATATCACACGAGTTGATATATTTTGTTGGGGAGTAGGGGCTTTTATCGTTTTTATTGATGTAAAGTCATTTTAATCAATGAGTTATGTGTTGCGGGTGTCAGGGTGTTTGATACGCGAGCGACGCTTAACTTTTTGATAAAAGCTAAAATTGCGGGCATAAATGCTCTTCTGTTTAAAAAATAATCGCTTTAATTGAGAGATATTATCTTCCACGATAATTGTGGGGTGTCCATGGCTTTTTGGCGCGCGGAATTTAGCGGCTAAATACGCGCCCCGGTTGTGTGGCTGTTTCAGGATGGCGATGATAAGCGAGGACACGAACATTCTGATTGTGCGTGTCCCTGGCGCTTGCCTTACTTCAGGTCATCCCGGATGGCTGACGCCGGCTTACCCCCTTTCGCCATGCTGGCAAACACTGCGTCCCGGTAGATCCACGCATGAACGAGTGCGGCGGAAAGATGGACCAGCACCACGGCAAAAAGCAACTTTGCCAGAAGGCTATGGGCGTCGTGACACCAGGCAAAGAGTGCCGGACTGGTCGGGACAATTGCCGGCAGGTTGACGCCATCAAACATGACAATTGGCAGGCCCGCTGCCGACAGTTGCGCCCAGCCCAGCAGCGGCATTGCCAGCATTAACCCATACAGCATCCAGTGTGATGCCTTTGCGGCAAGCACCTGCCAGACGGGCAAATCGGCAGGAAGTGGGGGCGTCCGGCTCAGGAGCCGGTTGACCAGACGAACCAGTGCCAGCAGTAAAATGGCGATCCCCAGCGGCCGGTGGAGGTCGATTAGCCAAATCCGGTGATGTAACGACGTCATCATCGCGACACCGATGAAAAGCATGGCCAGGATCATCACCGCCATCAGCCAGTGCAGGCTTCGCGCCAGGGTATTGAAATGCTGCGGCGCGTGCTCTCGCCTGTCTTTATTTGAGCTCATTTTACCTCCTGCTTTTGCACGGCTTCGGTGGCTTTGCCGTAGCCGATTTCCCGCTCGCGGCGGCTGAAAGAGTGGGAGTAGGCCGCGGAGCGGGCGTTTAAGATGGGATCATCAGACACCGCAACGCCTGCAGGAACGACAGAAGGATCAAAGTTAACGTCGCGGCACGCGCCTGTGGATTGTGCTTCGACCCGCGTCACTTCCAGCGTGCCGGCTACCACCTTTTTGCGATCGTCCGGCCATGGCTGGGAAGGGTCATCCACCGGATCGCCCGGCTGTGCGAGCTGCAAAACGTAATCCCAGTAGAGTGGCTTCTGCGCCAGGCGCTGACGCAGGTTTTCGAACAGGAAGTTATCATCGGCTTTCTGTCGTTGCTCATTGCTTATCGACAGGAAAGGCTCGTGCGGAAGCATCATCCAGCGAACGGCTTGACGTTCCCCCTGCGCGTTCACAAGGTAAAAGGCGTTAATGCTGTAAAACGTCGCGCCTGCGAAGCTGCCGGGTGCGGGTTTTTGTGCCGCCCATTTAAGGTATTTCTCCGCCTCCGGGTACGCTTTTAAAAAGTCTTTGAGACGCTGCGGATCCGGTTTCCCGGTGGCCGCATCAACGGCCGTGGCTTTTCGCAAGGCCAGAAAACCTTCCGGGCTGTGCGTGGCGAAGAAAGGCTCGTTGTTCATCGCCATCCGCCATTGTTGCTTGTCATCTGTTTTTAGCAGTAGCGCCATGCTCAGGGTTTTGGTCGTACTATCCGGGGCATGCGGATCGCCGGTACCAATAGAGAATCTACCCACTACGGGCACTTCCTGCTGTGAGAAGAGGCGGGAGGTTGAAAGGGAATCCGCCGAGCCGTTTGGCGTAAAGGTGCCGGCAAAGCAGATGCCTTTTCCATGCGCGCGGCGAAAACCCGGCGGGAAGGGTTTCGGTGTTTCCCCTACCAGTGCCTGGCTGACCGTGCGTGACCCAAGCCAGCCCGCCGTCCATGCAAAAGCAGATGCCAGCGTACCGGCGACAACGGCGATCGCTGCCAGCGCGCCCCAGGTTTTTTTGGACCTCAAATCCAGTTTCGACATAGACGTTTTTCCAGAACAAAATATCTTCACCTGTCATGCGCAACGTATTGCGCGTGACAGGTGTTAATACAGTGGCGAATATGGCTCGAGTATAGGAACTAAGGGGCGTAAAGAAAGAATATCACGAAAAGTTTAAACCTTTCCGCTGTCAAAAAGACCGGGTTACTCATCGTGTCGGAAGTTGTGACCGAGTCGGTGACCCAGCGAGAAATAGTGGCGAAATAGATAATAGAGGGGGTTCCATTTCTTCACATTAAATTTTACTCCTCTCTGAGTATGAATTAATAATGCCTCAGATATGTGGACGCAGGTTATCGTGGCATCAACGGACACCAGGTTTCCCTGCGAACCGGTCAGGGGCGATATCCCGCAAACCTTAGCCTCTATTTGTACAGGACACTCTTTAATTCTCAAGGAGTTAATCGTCACCGCCTTTTCCTTATGGAAATTCCCGCAGCGAAACTTGTCCTGTTCAAAAACATATCCCATCTTTTTCTTCCATTCCGGTGGCGATGCTTTTCCCGTTTTATTTGCGATAGCTTCAATATTCTGCCAGAGCCTGCTGTCCGGTATGTTCAGAACAATATCGGGGTTACCTGTGATATTTTCATAACACTTTCCGGAGGTGCCAAGCCCGAACACGATATTCCGGTCAAGGATCCACCACGAGGAGACCGGGCTCAGGTTGGTTGAACCGTCAGGATTTTGGCTGGAGATAATGGCGACCGGTGTACCAAAATATAAAGAAGCAAAATCGACCTGCTGGGTTTTCATTTTATCATCCTCTGATTAACGAAGGACCAGTCTACGTTTTGCTAACGTGCGTTACTTCGGTGAAGCGTGAAGTAAAACGCGGCAGGCTAAAATTCCCAGGGGAACTGCAATAGCTGCCTTGTACCCAACTGAGCGAGAACGTGCATAATGTGTCCACCTTTTGCGAGAACGCGTAAGGTTCGTTGTCCCTGCCGGAACAGATTTATTGACTTAAATCATGATGTCTCTTTCATTCGCCGCCTATCGTGTGCACCCCCTCCTTAAAACGAATCAAAAATGAAAAAAAGACCGTTCCTGATGGTGCTTTGTGCTGTGTGCTGCTTTTTTGTAGCGGACATCGCCATGGCAAAAAACAGTTCAGTTTCCAGTGAACAGGTTAAAGAGAACGTTATTGCAGAGTCGATAGCATCTTATCCCGGGGTATGCGCTTGTCCTTTTAACCGGGCCAGAAACGGAAGCGCTTGCGGGAGACGCAGCGCATGGAGTAAGGCGGGAGGCTATGCTCCCATTTGTTATAAAAATGAAGTAACAGATGAGATGGTAAAGCAGTGGCGGGAAAATAATAGCTAACCCGCCTCCAGCATCCCAAAACTCACAATCCGCGCGCGTCCCAGCTCTTTTGCCCGGTATAGCGCCACATCCGCGGCGCGCAGCAGGTTGTCGGTCTGGGCATGTTGTGGGTAGCTGGCAATGCCAATCGACACGTCCACCGGCCCAATCTCGGTCAGCCCGTAGCGAATCGACAGCTCATGCACGCCAGTGTAAATCTTCTGCGCGCAGGCGTACGCTTCTGCTTCATCGGCACCGGAAAGCAGTACCAGAAACTCCTCGCCGCCGTAGCGGAATGCCAGCCCGTTGTCATGTGCGGCCCGCTGAACAATTGACGCCACGCTTTTAATCACCAGATCGCCCGCTTCATGGCCGAAACGGTCATTAATGCTCTTGAAGTGATCGATATCAATCATCATGCAGCTTAACGGCACACCAGTGCGTATCGCCTGTGCCGTTTGGGTTTGCAGGGTATCTTCCAGATGATGACGGTTACGCAGGCCGGTGAGCGGGTCAAACAACGCTTTTTCCAGCAACGCGTCGCGCAGACGCTGGTTGGCCAGCGCCAGCCCGAGCGCCTCAGCCATCAGCTCCAGATATGCGCGGGAAGGGGCATTATCCGCCGTGATATTCTGGAAGGAGAGCAGGCCAATGGCCTCACCCTGAGCGATAAGCGGCACGCAAAGCGCGCTTTCCGCCTGGGATGCCGGAAGATGATAACAGGCAATATCCGGCTCGCCGTTCACCGGCGGGTGACTCTGCCCGCGACGCACGGCCCAGCACTCGTCCGGGTGGAACGTCGTCTCTTCACCAACCGGCGAAAGCCATTGCGCGACGCAGCGCATCTGCCACGGCTCGCGGTCAAGGACGTAGAGTCGGCCCGCGATCCCCGGCGCGATATTGGGGGCAAACAGCTCCGCCACGTTAATCACATCGTTAAAGTTCTCACAGCCCTGCAGCCGCTGGGTCATGCGCGCCAGCAGCTCGCGGATGGCCCAGTCGGCATCGCGCTCTTTTTCCAGACGCTGCCGCACCAGGCCGTTTTCACGGAAGATGCTAATGGCCTGAGCCATATCGCCAATCTCATCGATCTGGTTGAAATTGGGCGTTTCAACCGCGTAATCCTGGGATGCCAGACGGTGCACCACGTCGCTCAGGCGCACCACGGGACGCAGCACGCGGCGCTTTAATATAAAGCCGAGTACAAACAGGAACAGCAGGGCGGTCAGGCCGACCGTCAGCTCAGAGGCGGTACGCAGCGCTTTCGATTTTTTTGTCGCATCTTCTACGGAGCCGATAACGCGCTTGTCGAGTATCTGGCGGAAGTGATCGAGCTGGTTCTGCGCGCGCTCAAGCTCCTGCTCATAGGGCTGGCCATAGAGCAAGGCTACGGCCTGGGCGTCTTCACCGCGTTCCAGGCTTTCGAGGGCGGTTTGCTGTTCGTCCTGCAGCTCATCGACGATCTTTATTCCTTCATGCAGCAGGGCCAGTTCTTCATCCGATGCGCCGTTATCCTGCAGCTTTTCCAGCCGAAGCTCGATGCGCTTCAGGCTGTTTTCTGCCTGGTTATATTCCTTGAGTACCTGAGGATCTTTTTTAATGACGTACAGCCGCGCTAAATCAGACTGCGCCCAGATATCGGTTTCGATATCTTCCGTCAGCTGATCAAATTTCTGCCGTTGTTCAACGGCCTGACGTTCGAGGGTATCCGCACTGGACGCCATCAGCATGATGATGCCGGAGGCGATGGTCAGGCAGACCGTGGCCCCATAGGCCCAGTTTGTTATCGTCGCGATTCGCACCAGATGATCCTTTTACGACATGAGTAGGATGGCGTTCTTCAAATTATAGAAAACGTCTGATTTAAGGCGAAAAAAAAGGCGGCACAGTGCCGCCTGGTGTGGTCTTTATCGTCACGTCCTTACAAATCTGGAGGATTTTTTCCTTCTTCGATGAAATCCGCGTCCAGCTCTTCGGCGTTGCCTTCGTGATCGCGTCCGGAGAAGAGGTTCCAGCAGGCGATAAACAGCGCGGCGATGAGCGGCCCGATCACAAAGCCGTTAATGCCGTACAGCTCCATGCCGCCGAGAGTGGAGATCAGAATCAGGTAGTCCGGCATTTTGGTGTCTTTCCCCACCAGCAGCGGGCGCAGAATATTGTCCACCAGCCCGACGACGATCACGAAGAAACCGACAATAAACAGCCCCTGCCAGATCTGGTGCGTGGCGAACAGGAAGATAGCGGCGGGCACCCAGACAATCGCCGAGCCGATGGCGGGCACCAGGGAAAGGAACGCCATCAGTGCGCCCCAGAGCACGCTGCCGTCGATACCGGCAATGGCAAAGGCAATCCCGCCGAGGATGCCCTGAACCACGGCCACCGCTGCCGTCCCTTTTACCGTGGCGCGTGACACGCCGACGAATTTGGCGAACAGGTGCTGCTTCGCGAAGTCGGACAGGGGCAGGGAGTCGAGGATCTGGCGTACCAGATACGGGCCGTCTTTCAGCAGGAAGAACAGCAGATACAGCATGATGCCGAAGCTAATCGCAAAGCCAAACGTCCCCTTGCCAATCAGAAACGCGCTGCCGGCGAGATACTGTCCGCCCTGCAGGGCGACATCGGAGAGTTTTTTCTGGATCTGCGCCGCGTTGGTCAGGTTGTGATCCGCGAGGAAGCCGCTGGCCCAGTCAGGCAGGTGGTTGAAGATGCTCGCCACCACTTCCGGGAACTGGGTGTTGTTCTCCTGCAGTTTGGTGTAAACCACATTCAGCTCAATGGCGAGCGAGGAGAGGATCACCATCAGCGGAATAAAGACGATCAGGCAGATAATGCCGATGGTCAACAGCGAGGCCAGCCCGTTGCGCTCCCCCAGCGCGGTGCGCAGCTTGTTTTTTACCGGGTTGAAGATGACGGTCAGAATGGCGGCCCACAGTATCGCGGAGAAGTAGGGCGACAGCACGTCGAAGAAGGCCCAGGTCACGAGGGCGAGAATGAAAATAAAGAAACCTTTAGTCAGTCCGTTAAAGCGCATCAGTCATTCCTGGTTACTAAGAAACTGTGACGACTATAGAACCGATTGTGAGAATTACCAACCTTGCACCGGGTGGCGGCTGCGCCTTACCCGTCCTGCGGGCAGTGTTACGGTATGACTTCGCGCTTTACTGATACCACTTTCGACTGACCGAAGATCGCCTTTTCCCGCACCATGCTGTAAGTATCTGCTTGCGGAGGTGCTTATGGCCTGGCGTCCGATTCTCTATGTCATCCTCACAACCCACCCCAGACTCAGCGCGCGGCGCGCCCGTTTGCGTCTGGTCATCTAGCTTTTTATTAACAATCGCGGTATAACACACCTTCTTTGGATGTTTAGATGTCCATACGTATAGAAGGTAATATGCAAACACAACAAGAAAATGGGCAGCTTAAGCGCACCATGAAAACACGCCACCTGATCATGCTCTCGCTGGGTGGCGTGATTGGGACAGGGTTATTCTTCAATACCGGCTACATCATTTCCACGACCGGGGCAGCGGGCACGCTGCTGGCCTATCTGATCGGCGCGCTGGTGGTCTGGCTGGTGATGCAGTGTCTGGGCGAACTCTCCGTGGCGATGCCGGAAACCGGCGCGTTCCACGTCTATGCCGCGCGCTATCTTGGCCCGGCGACGGGCTATACCGTGGCGTGGCTTTACTGGCTCACCTGGACGGTGGCGCTCGGGTCGAGCTTTACCGCCGCCGGGTTCTGCATGCAGTACTGGTTCCCACAGGTGCCCGTCTGGGCGTGGTGCGTGATCTTCTGCGTGGTGATTTTTGGCCTGAACGTCATTTCCACGCGCTTCTTTGCGGAGGGTGAGTTCTGGTTCTCCCTGGTGAAAGTCATCACCATCATCGCCTTCATTATTCTTGGCGGCGCGGCGGTCTTTGGCTTTATCCCGATGCAGGACGGTTCCCCCGCGCCGGGCTTAAGCAACATCACCGCCGAGGGCTGGTTCCCGCACGGCGCCCTGCCGATCCTGATGACCATGGTGGCGGTGAACTTTGCCTTCTCCGGTACCGAACTCATCGGTATCGCAGCAGGGGAAACGGAAAACCCGCACAAGGTGATTCCGGTCGCGATCCGTACCACCATTGCGCGCCTGATCATCTTCTTTATCGGCACCGTGTTTGTGCTGGCGGCGCTGATCCCGATGCAGCAGGCGGGCGTGGAAAAGAGCCCGTTCGTGCTGGTGTTTGAAAAGGTCGGTATTCCTTACGCGGCGGATATTTTTAACTTTGTGATCCTGACGGCAATCCTGTCGGCGGCGAACTCCGGACTGTACGCCTCCGGGCGCATGCTGTGGTCGCTCTCTAATGAGAAAACGCTCCCGCGCTGTTTTGCCCGCGTAAATAAAAACGGCGTGCCGCTGACGGCGCTGTCGGTTTCTATGCTCGGCGGCGTGCTGGCGCTGTTCTCAAGCGTCGTGGCGCCTGACACGGTGTTTGTCGCGCTCTCGGCGATTTCTGGCTTTGCGGTGGTGGCCGTCTGGATCAGCATCTGCGCGTCGCACTTCGTTTTCCGTCGTCGCCATCTGCAGTCCGGGCAGCCGCTCTCTGCGCTGCAGTACCGCGCGCCGTGGTATCCGCTGGTACCGGTGCTCGGTTTTATCCTCTGCGTGGTGGCTTGTGTCGGCCTGTGGTTTGACCCAAGCCAGCGTATTGCCCTTTATTGCGGGATTCCGTTTGTCGCCCTGTGTTATGGTGCCTACTACCTGACCCGAAATATGACATCGCAGGAGCCCGAACATGTCGCAGAATAATCCGCTTACCGCCCTCCTTGAAAAGCAGCCGTTTGTGGTGCTGGATGGCGCGATGGCGACGGAGCTGGAAGCGCGCGGCTGTAACCTGGCAGACAACCTCTGGTCTGCCAAAGTGCTGATGGAAAACCCGGAACTTATCCGCGAAGTGCATCTTGATTATTACCGCGCAGGTGCGCAGGTGGCGATCACCGCCAGCTATCAGGCCACGCCTGCGGGTTTTGCGGCGCGCGGCCTGGACGAGGCGCAGTCTCGGGCCCTGATTGGCAGAAGCGTGGAGCTGGCGCGTAAGGCGCGCGAAGCGTATCTGGCTGAAAATCCGCATGCGGGCACGTTGCTGGTGGCGGGATCCGTTGGACCGTATGGTGCCTATCTGGCGGATGGCTCAGAGTATCGCGGCGACTACGTGCGCAGTGCGGAAGCCTTCACCGACTTCCACCGTCCGCGCGTGGAAGCGCTGCTGGATGCGGGCGCTGACCTGCTGGCCTGCGAAACGCTGCCGTCTTTTGCCGAGATTAAGGCGCTGGCGGCCCTTCTGGCCGGGTATCCCCGCGCCCGGGCGTGGTTCTCCTTTACCCTGCGGGACAGTGAACACCTGAGCGACGGCACGCCGCTGCGTGACGTAGTCAGCGCGCTGGCCGACTCTCCGCATATCGTCGCTCTGGGCATTAACTGCATCGCGCTGGAAAACACCACGGCGGCGCTGAAGCATCTGCAAAGCCTGACGCCGCTGCCGCTGGTGGTCTACCCGAACTCGGGCGAGCATTATGATGCGGTGACCAAAACCTGGCACCACCACGGCGAAGCGTGCGAGACGCTGGCGGGGTATCTGCCCCAGTGGCTGGACGCCGGAGCGAAGCTGATTGGCGGCTGCTGTCGCACTACGCCGAAGGATATTGCTGAGCTTAACGCGAAGCGCTGAGTTTTTTGCCGGGTGGCGGCTGCGCCTTACCCGGCCTACGGATCGCACAGCGTAGCGCCACCCGGCATAAACAAACGCACAAAACCAACTATCCTTTCCCGCTTTTTATCTAAAAACGAATCGTTATGAGCGATTCATTTTTATTCCTTTATCAAAATTCCCGCGTTGGAAATACTGCCCTCATAACAACAAGGGGAGCAGGCACTATGGCAATTTCATCGCGAATCACACTACTCGGCGCACTGGCGCTGTGGGCATTTCAGGCGCAGGCGGTGGACGTCACCGTCGCGTATCAAACTTCTGCGGAACCGGCGAAAGTCGCGCAGGCGGATAACACCTTTGCCAAAGAGAGCGGCGCGAAAGTTGACTGGCGCAAGTTCGACAGCGGCGCGTCCGTGGTGCGTGCGTTAGCCTCCGGCGACGTGCAGATCGGCAATATCGGCTCCAGCCCGCTGGCGGTCGCGGCCAGCCAGCAGGTGCCGATTGAGGTGTTCCTGCTCGCCTCGCAGCTCGGTAACTCTGAAGCGCTGGTGGTGAAGAAAAACATCACCAAACCGGAAGACCTGATCGGCAAACGCATCGCCGTGCCGTTTATCTCCACCACCCACTACAGCCTGCTGGCAGCGCTCAAACACTGGGGCATCAAGCCGGGCCAGGTTCAAATCATCAACCTCCAGCCGCCGGCGATTATTGCGGCCTGGCAGCGCGGCGACATTGACGGGGCCTATGTGTGGGCACCGGCCGTGAACGAACTGGAAAAAGACGGCACCGTGCTGACCGACTCCGAAAAAGTGGGCCAGTGGGGCGCGCCAACGCTCGACGTGTGGGTCGTGCGTAAAGACTTCGCCGAGAAACATCCTGAGGTGGTGAAAGCCTTCGCGAAAAGCGCGATTGACGCCCAGCAGCCGTACATCAGTAACCCGGATGAATGGCTGAAGCAGCCCGCCAACCTGGAAAAACTCTCCCGCCTGAGCGGCGTACCGGAAGCGGACGTACCGGGGCTGGTGAAGGGCAATACCTATCTGACCCCCGCGCAGCAGGTGCAGCAGCTGACCGGGCCGGTAAACAAAGCGATTGTTGATACCGCCACCTTCCTGAAAGAGCAGGGCAAAGTGCCCGCGGTAGCGACGGATTACAGCCAGTACGTGACCGATCGTTTTGTGAAATAAGGAGTCCGCCATGCTGAATATTACAAATCTGTCTGCTGATTACGGTGGCAAACCCGCGCTGGAGGAGATCAACCTGACGCTGGACAGCGGTGAACTGCTGGTGGTGCTGGGTCCGTCCGGATGCGGAAAAACCACGCTGCTGAATCTGATCGCCGGGTTTGTCCCTTATCAGCATGGCTCCATTCAACTGGAAGGCAAAAAGGTGGAAGGCCCCGGCGCCGAGCGCGGCGTGGTCTTCCAGAATGAAGGCCTGCTCCCGTGGCGCAACGTGCAGGAAAACGTGGCGTTTGGGCTGCAGCTTGCGGGTATTAATCGTGAACAGCGGCTGGAAACGGCGCGGGCGATGCTGAAAAAAGTGGGGCTGGAAGGTGCGGAAAAACGCTATATCTGGCAGCTTTCCGGCGGCCAGCGACAGCGTGTCGGGATTGCCCGCGCGCTGGCAGCGAATCCGCAGCTGTTGCTGCTGGACGAGCCGTTCGGGGCGCTCGACGCCTTCACCCGCGAGCAGATGCAAACCCTGCTTCTGCGCCTCTGGCATGAGACGGGCAAGCAGGTGCTGTTGATTACCCACGATATTGAAGAGGCGGTATTTATGGCCACCGAACTGGTGCTGCTCTCGCCGGGGCCGGGCCGCGTGCTGGAGCGCTTGCCGCTGGATTTCGCCCGCCGCTACGTCGCGGGGGAACCCGTGCGCAGCATCAAATCCGATCCGCTGTTTATCGAACAGCGTGAGTACGTTTTAAGCCGCGTGTTTGAACAGCGGGAGGCCTTCTCATGAGCATCGTTTTCAG
Organism: Enterobacter cloacae complex sp. Mu1197; assembly: GCF_040059225.1. NCBI lineage: Bacteria > Pseudomonadati > Pseudomonadota > Gammaproteobacteria > Enterobacterales > Enterobacteriaceae > Enterobacter > Enterobacter cloacae complex sp. Mu1197. The sequence continues at coordinate 972,074 of NZ_CP157375.1, forward strand.
TGAAAAAACGCGCCGCACGCGTCTGGCGCTGCGCTGGCCTTTCTCACGTCAAATCACGTTGAGCGTCGGCACGCTGCTGGTGCTGCTGGCGGTGTGGTGGGCAGTTGCTGCCCTGCAGTGGGTCAGCCCGCTGTTTCTGCCGCCGCCGGGACAGGTGCTGGCCAAACTCATTACCATCGCCGGGCCGCAGGGCTTTATGGATGCCACGCTCTGGCAGCACTTAGGCGCCAGCCTGGCGCGTATTCTGGTGGCGCTGCTGGCGGCGGTGATTATCGGCATTCCCGTGGGGATTGCGATGGGGCTGAGCCCGACGGTGCGCGGCATCCTCGACCCGCTGATTGAGCTTTACCGCCCGGTCCCGCCGCTGGCCTATCTGCCGCTGATGGTGATTTGGTTCGGCATCGGTGAAACGTCAAAAATCCTGCTGATCTATCTGGCGATTTTCGCCCCGGTGGCCATGTCTGCACTGGCGGGTGTGAAGAGCGCCCAGCAGGTGCGGATCCGCGCGGCGCAGTCGCTGGGAGCCAGCCGTACGCAGGTGCTGCTGTTCGTGATTTTACCGGGCGCACTGCCGGAGATTTTAACCGGGCTGCGCATCGGCCTTGGCGTGGGCTGGTCCACGCTGGTGGCGGCGGAGCTGATTGCGGCCACGCGCGGCCTTGGGTTTATGGTGCAGTCGGCGGGAGAGTTCCTGGCGACTGACGTGGTGCTGGCAGGGATCGCGGTGATCGCCGCGATCGCCTTCGGATTAGAACTGGGGCTGCGCGCGTTACAGCGCCGTCTGACGCCCTGGCATGGAGAAATACAATGAGTGAACGTCTGACCATCACCCCGCTGGGGCCGTACATTGGTGCGCAGGTGTCGGGCCTGGATGTGACCCGTCCGCTGAGCGATAACCAGTTTGAGCAACTGTACCACGCGGTGCTGCGCCATCAGGTGGTGTTCCTGCGCGAGCAGGCGATCACCCCGCAGCAGCAGCGCGCGCTGGCCCTGCGCTTTGGCGATCTGCATATCCACCCGGTCTATCCGCATGCGGAAGGGGTGGAGGAGATTATCGTCCTCGACACCCACAATGATAACCCGCCGGATAATGATAACTGGCATACCGATGTGACCTTCATCGACACGCCGCCTGCGGGGGCGATTCTGGCGGCGAAACGGCTGCCGGAGACGGGGGGCGATACGCTGTGGGCCAGCGGGATTGCGGCGTATGAGGCGCTCTCCGCGCCGTTCCGGACGCTGCTGAGCGGGCTGCGGGCGGAGCACGACTTTAAAAAATCGTTCCCGGAGTACAAGTACCGTAAAACGGAAGAGGAACATCAGCGCTGGCAGGAAGCGGTGGCGAAACATCCTCCGCTGCTGCACCCGGTGGTGCGGACCCATCCGGTGACGGGCAAACAGGCGCTGTTTGTGAACGAAGGGTTCACCACGCGCATCGTGGACGTGACGGAAAAAGAGAGTGAGGCGCTGTTAGGTTTCCTGTTTGCGCATATCACCAAACCGGAGTTCCAGGTGCGCTGGCGCTGGCAGGAGAACGATCTGGCGATCTGGGATAACCGCGTAACGCAGCATTATGCCAATGCGGACTATCTGCCGCAGCGCCGGATTATGCAGCGGGCGACGATTTTGGGCGATAAGCCGTTTTACCGTCCTTAACCCGTCGCTCCCGTAGGCCGGGTAAGCGCAGCGCCACCCGGCGAAAACGGTGCACAATTGCCGGGTGGCGGCTACGCCTTACCCGGCCTACAAAATACCGCACATTTAAAGGTGCGCCTCAATATACCGCTGATAGCGGTTCGCCTTCAGGTAACACAAATCCACCAGCACCAGCCCGTCGACGCAGTTGTTGAATGCCGGGTCGCTGCCAAAATCAATAAACTGCACGCCGCCGGGCTCGCACAGCTCGGAATATTGCTTGTAGAGCGGCGGAATGCCGCAGCCAAGATTGCCGAGCAGGGATTTCAGCTTCGTCAGATCGTCCACGTAATCCACGCCGCCAAACTGCGCCAGCACGTCCGGCAGGGACGCGGGATACGGCTGGCGCGAGGCGGCGAGCGGGTGCGTCGCCGGAAACCACAGGCGGTAAAAGGCGACCAGCAGATCCCGCGCGGCAGGCGGTAAGCCACCGGAAATCGAGACCGGGCCAAACAGGTAGCGGTAGTGCGGATAACGCGCCAGATAAGCGCCAATGCCGGACCATAAATAGTCCAGGCCGCGGCGCCCCCAGTAGCGCGGCTGAATAAAGCTGCGCCCCAGCTCAATGCCGTGTTCCAGCACGTCCTGCATTTTGTCGTCGTAGTGAAACAGGCTATAGCTGTACAACCCCTCAACGCCGCGCTTTTCGATCTGCATGGCCGTCGGCATAAAGCGATACGCCCCGACGATCTCCAGATCGTCCTCATCCCACAGGATCAGGTGCAGATAATCATCGTCGTAGCTGTCGGTGTCCCGACGTTTGCCGCTCCCTTCCTCCACCGCGCGAAAGGCAATCTCGCGCAGGCGGCCCAGCTCGCGCAGCAGCGGGGCGTCTTCCTGACCGTTTCGCTGCCAAAGATAGATGGTTTTACCGTCGCTGGTTTTGCCCAGACATTCGGCCTGCGCCAGCGCGCGTTTCAGGGTGGCCCGGTCTTCCGGACGGGCAATGGCGCACTGGGTTTTAAAGACGCCGGGCACTCCCTTGCCAAGACGCATCACGTGCTGACGGCACTGCTCGGCCATCTCACGCGACGAAAGGGTAGCGCTGTGCCAGTGATGCCACGCAATCTGCTGGCCGATTTTGATCGGCAGCTGGCTGTGGCGGCGGCGGAACATCTGCTGCATCAGCAGCAGCATCGACAGCGTCGGGGAGACCAGCGTGCTGGCATAAAAGAGCAGGCTGTTATGCGCCTGAATATGCACCGGCAGCAGCGGGGCGCGCAGCTTGCCGGCAAGTTTGATAAAGCCGGAGTGCCATTTTTTATCGCGAATGCCTTTGCGCGTGGGGCGGGAGACTTCGCCTGCCGGGAAGAAGATCAGCACGCCCGCGTTTTGCAGATGCTGTTCCATCTGCACCAGAGACGTTTTCGCCGTCCTGCCGCCCATATTGTCCACCGGAATAAACAGCGAGCTGAGGGGCTCAAGGTGGGTCAGCATCCGGTTGGTCACGACTTTAACATCGCGCCGCACGCGGGAGACGGCATACAGCAGCGCCAGTCCGTCCAGCGTACCCGTCGGGTGGTTGGCAATGATGACCAGCGGGCCATGTTCGGGGATTTGTTCGAGATCGCGGGCGGAAACGGTGCAGAGAATATCCAGGTGTTCCAGAACCTGCTCCACCATATCCAGGCCTTTCAGGTGGCGGTGGGCTGCGGCAAATTGCTGAAATTCATCTTCGTAGAACAGTCTTTTTAACAGACTTTTTTGCCAGGGTGCGGGCCTCGCCTGAGGCCAAAGATCGTCGAGAACGCTATCGAGGCTAAACATGGTCACTCCTCCTGCCGTCTTGCGAAGACAGTAGAAGGCGCAGATGTCGGTTGTATTGCAGTTGGGTGAAGATTTGAGCAGAGCGTAGGCCGGGTAAGGCGAAGCCGCCACCCGGCGCTAAAGCGGATTAACGCAGAATTTTCTTCTCGGCCAGGTCCAGCGCGAAGTAGCTGAAGATCAGATCCGCGCCCGCGCGTTTGATCGCCCCCAGGCTTTCCAGGATCACTTTCTCTTCATCAATGGCACCCGCCAGGGCGGCGAATTTGATCATCGCGTACTCACCGCTCACCTGATAAGCGCCCAGCGGCAGCTCGGTGCGCTCGCGGATGTCGCGCAGGATATCCAGGTACGCGCCAGCCGGTTTTACCATCAGGCAGTCTGCGCCCTGGGCTTCATCGAGCAGGGATTCACGAATCGCTTCGCGGCGGTTCAGCGGGTTCATCTGATAGGTTTTACGATCGCCTTTCAGCGCCGTACCGGCTGCTTCACGGAACGGGCCGTAGAAGGAGGAGGCAAATTTGGTGGAGTAGGACATGATGGCGGTGTCGGTGAAACCGGCCGCGTCCAGGGCCTGACGAATCGCCTGAACCTGTCCGTCCATCGCGGCAGAAGGTGCGATGAAATCTGCGCCTGCCGCGGCCGCGACAACAGCCTGCTTGCCGAGGTTAAGCAGGGTAGCATCGTTATCCACGCCGTGATCGCACAGTACGCCGCAGTGGCCGTGCGAGGTGTATTCACAGAAGCAGGTGTCAGACATCACCACCATTTCCGGCACGGTTTCTTTGCAGATGCGTGACATGCGGGCGACGAGGCCATCTTCTTTCCACGCGTCGCTGCCGGTCGCGTCAGTATGGTGGGAGATGCCGAAGGTCATCACCGAGCGGATCCCCGCGTTGGCGATACGTTCGATCTCACGCGCCAGATATTTCTCCGGAATGCGCATGACGCCCGGCATGGCTTCGATGGCCTTGTAGTCATCGATCTCTTCTTCAACAAAAATCGGCAACACCAGATCGTTTAAGCTCAGGGTTGTCTCTTCAAACATAGCGCGCAGTGCAGGTGACTTGCGCAGGCGGCGTGGGCGTGCAATTAAATCGGTCATGGTATGCCTGATGTTTGTGGAACAAAGAGGGCTAGTGTACATCAAAGTGAAGACGGGTGTTTTACTAAAGTGGGCATTTTGCTTTTGTGAAATGCGGCAGGTGAGTTTGCCTGTCATAAATAATATATAATGCAGGTCAGTATAACGCTGAGAGGAGAATGAAATATTCGTGTTATTTCTATATGGAAATGAATGCATAATTAAAAATGATTTATTATTTTCCGGTGTGTTTTTCCGATTGGTTTAGCCGTGTATTAACATTCTGTTTTTATAATATTTATTTTATGACGCCTTATGGTTTGTGGTCTGAATGTGTTTTTTGTCTGAATACGGACTTAATGGAAACATTCATTGAACCTTTTCGAAATGAAACTGCATAATTCCCTCCGCAATTAAATATTGCAAATTCATTGATGGACAAACTTGCTTACGTCCCTGAGGAGGGATGACCCAATGCAAACATGGAAAAAGAAACTCGTTGTATCTCAACTTGCATTAGCCTGCACCCTGGCTATCGCTTCTCAGGCCAATGCGAAGGATATTTCCGGTACGACATATAATACCTTCGGATACGATAATACAGCGTCCACCCCCTGGTATTATGGTTATGCCGACTGGGATTACTCGGATGCCATCCATGATGGTGATATTTATCCCGCGATTAATAAAGCCACCGTGAATGGTGTTATTTCAACGTACTACCTGGATGATGGCATCAATGGCCGGGCGAATGCGTTGAGTATTTCCAATAGCACCATTAACGGCATGATTACTTCTGAGTGTATGACCACCACGTGTGCTGATGGCGTGGATGCTGATGGCACCCATCATACGCAATACGATCGTTTTAGCCTGACCGTTGATAATTCCACCCTTAACGATACGTACGAGCATTATGCGTATGATGTCGTGAATGGGGAAAATACGGAAAGACACTATCTGGATACGTACGATCTGGGTAATGCGATTACCCTGGATGTGGAATCGGATATTGTTATCCAGAATAATTCTCACGTCGCGGGGATTACCCTGACGCAGGGGTACCAGGAGCTGGATAATACGCCATACGACGGCGTTGAAGGCGTAGCCAACAGCAGCAACGTCTTTACCGACACGCTACTGGTGAAAGATTCGGTACTGACTTCCGGTGCGTACAGCGATTTAGGTACTAGCGGATTCTACGGTCAAACCGCGAAGCCGAGCGACTATGGTGAAACCAGCGCGACAGCGGCAGACGATGCGGCGCTGATTGTGGCCGCCAGCGCGTCTGATAACGCGATGCAAACCACCGCCACGTTCGATCATTCCACCGTTACTGGCGATATTCTGTTCTCCAGCACCTTCGACAACAACTTCTACCCGAACGGCGATCCGGCAACCGATACCACCGAAGACGGCATCTATAACCCAACCACCAACGGCTGGGATGGCACCGATAAGCTGGATGTGACGCTTACCAACGGCAGCAAATGGGTCGGCGCAGCACAGTCCAGCGTCGAGGCTATCGGCACGGCGCAGATGTATGGCCAGGGTTACAGCAACGTAGACTGGAACGCTCTGTCCCCTAACAGCATTTGGCCGGACTCCACCTATGACGACAACGGACATGTTGCGGGCGAAGCGGTGTATCAGAGCGGTCTGTTTAACATCGCGCTGGACAACGGCTCCGAGTGGGATACCCGTAAGGTGTCTAACATCGACACCCTGACGGTCAACAACCAGTCTCAGGTCAACGTTGAAAACTCAGGCCTGCTGGCGGATGCCATCACTCTGACCAATGCGTCCTCATTGAATATCGGCGACAGCGGCGGCGTGGCTACCGACCATCTGTATCTGGACAGCGATAGCCGTGCGGCGCTGACGGAAGAAACGGCCGAGCTCTATGCCAACACCATCACCGTGGATAACGGTGCAGAGCTGGCGCTGGGGCTGGGTCAGGTTGATACGCACAATATGGTACTGACCGATGGCGGCGTGCTGAACGTTGCCAGCCGTGATTACGTGCTGAACAGCGATCTGAACAACGCACGCTATATCACTAACGATAAGCGCAGCGCTGATTATGACTACGGCGTAGTGGCCATTAACTCTGACGGCCATCTGGCGGTGAACGGTGACGTCGCCGGTAACTATCAGGTCCGTATCGATGACGCGACCGGAGCGGGTTCCGTTGCTGATTACAAAAACAAAGAGATCGTCCGCATCTATGACAATAATGCGGATACTGCAGCCAGCTTTACTGCTGCAAACAGAGCCGATTTAGGGGCCTATACCTACCAGGCGCAGCAGCAGGGTGACACCGTTGTCCTCCAGCAGAAAGCGCTGACCGACTACGCCAATATGGCGCTGAGCATTCCTTCTGCCAATACCAATATCTGGAATCTGCAGCAGGATACCGTAGGTGCGCGTCTGACCAACAGCCGTCACGGCCTGGCGGATAATGGCGGAGCGTGGGTGAGCTACTTCGGCGGCAATTTCGACGGTGACAATGGCGTTATCAGCTACGATCAGGACGTGAGCGGTATTATGGTGGGTCTGGATACCCAGATTGACGGTAATAACGCGAAGTGGGTCGTCGGTGGGGCGGCAGGTTTCGCGAAGGGAGATATCAGCGATCGTACCGGTCAGGTCGATCAGGATAGCCAGACGGCGATGATCTACGCGTCAGCGAAGTTTACGAACGATCTCTTCCTCGACAGCTCCCTGAGCTACACCCGCTTCAACAGCGATCTTTCCGCTAACATGAGCAACGGCCAGTATGTTGACGGCAATACCACCAGTGACGCTGTTGGTTTTGGGCTGAAGCTGGGCTATGACTGGAAACCAAACCTCTCTGGCTACGTTACCCCATACGCAGCCGTATCGGGTCTGTTCCAGTCTGGTGATGACTATCGTCTGAGCAATGACATGCGCGTTGATGGACAATCTTACGATAGCCTGCGTTATGAACTTGGTGTTGATACGGGTTATACCTTCAACTACGGCGGCGATCAGGCTCTGACGCCTTACTTCAAACTGGCCTGGGTCTATGACGACGCCGATAACAATGCCGATATTAACGGTGACAGCATTGATAACGGCGTGAAAGGATCCGCTGTTCGTGTTGGGCTGGGCACCCAGTTCAGCTTCACGAAGAACTTCAGCGCTTACACGGATGCCACTTATCTGGGCGGCGGTGACGTTGACCAGAACTGGGGCGCAAACCTGGGTGTGAAATATACCTGGTAATGAATAAAAGCGGGGGAGGGGTTATCTTCCCCCGCTTTTTACAGAAGCAATAAAAATAATATTGAACCGACAAATACGGATGACTTGAGGTCTGCATGAACGTTAATGCGAAACCACTTTCTGAATTACGCCGGCTCGAACAGGGGTTAATAGCAGCCAGTACCCCTTTTACATGTGCTCCTCAACAATTAATTACGTCAGGCGAATCAATTGAGCCTCGAACGATCGTATTACAAACTGGCGTTATTGAGGTCTATCGCCCTTCCGATGAGTTGCTGGTGGGGATTGCGACGGCACCTTTTATTTTCGGTCTGTCTACGGTGGTCATTAATCACTCTCAGGAATACAGAGTGATGGCTAAAACGGCCTGTACCGGTTTTTATTTATCCACGGAAACTACCCGTCAACAGATCCAGCAGTATTCCCTGTGGAAAGAGGCCTTCTGCTGGTTATCCTGGATAAATTACATTCTTGAAAAACGCGATATGCAGCTGGTGGGCAATAACTCCTATCACCAGATCCGCGCGATGCTGTTAAATATGGCCGAGTGGGATGAAACGCTGCGTTCAAAAATCGGTGTGATGAATCATATTCAGCAAAGCACACGCATTTCACGTTCTGTTGTTGCCGAAGTTCTGGCCGCCCTGCGACAGGGAAACTATATCAATATGAGCCGGGGCAAGCTGGTCAGCATCAACCGCTTGCCCACGGAATATTAATATCAGTTGGACGCGGTAAGCACCTGGGCTTTATTGGCGCTCAGTTCTGCCACCAGGTTATTAATACCGTCACTCATATTGACGAAACGCGTATGCGGGGAGCGGGTCACCACCACAAACGCGCCCACGTTTGACTGGGGGATCATGGCCATATAGGTGATGAACCCGCCACCGCCGCCGGTTTTCTGAATAATACCCGGACGGCCATTTTTCGGTGCCATATAGACCCAGCCCATGCCGAGCGCATCGGCTTTACCCGGTACGTCCATTCCGATGACCCGATGCAGCTGAGTACGCTGATAAATCAGGGTCTGCATACGATCGGCCTGGCTGCTGCGCGAGTAGAAATCCGAGGAAAGGAACTGCTGCATCCAGCGCATCATGTCGCCAGGCGTGGAGTAAACCCCGCCGCTGCCCACGGCCGCCAGCGTGTTATTACAGGGGCTGGCACCTTTCTCCGCCACCATCAGGCGACGACACTGGTCCGGGGACGGGGTAAACGTGGTGTCTTTCATGCCGAGCGGACGGGTGATCTGCTCTTCAAACAGCTGCGTGTAGGGTTTGCCAGCCGCCGTTGAGAGGGCATCCGCCAGCAGGTCGAACGCCAGGTTTGAATAAGAGGCCTGCGAGCCCGGTGCTGCTTTCAGCGTGGCGGTACTCAGATAGCTCCAGCGCTGGTCGCGCGTTGGCCAGACAAACACGTCACGATGCGCCGCTCCACCTGGCTGCTCACGCGGCAGGGCGCTGGTGTGGGTAGCAAGGTTCACAAGCCGGATCGGGGTCCCCTGATACGTGGGGACCCGGGCACCTGGCGGCGCGTATTTGCTGAGCGGATCGTCGAGCTTCACCACGCCCTGGTCGAGCAGTTTCACCAGCATTTCGCTGGTCATGAGCTTGGTTAAGGATGCGATGCGGATGACGGAATCCAGCTGCGGATGAATGTTATTTCCCGGGCGCGTTTCGCCAAAGCTACGGAATACGCGCTGGTTTCCGTCGATGACGACCATCGCCATTCCGGTCGCGCCGCTGCCGTAATAGATAAGGTTCGCGTAGCGATCGGCAATATCTGAAGCTAAAACGGGAGCCGTCAGCGGTTGGGCTGCCTGGGCGGTAGAGAAGCTCACCGCACACAGCGCGGCAAAAGAGAGCAGACAACGTTTCAACGAAAAGCATCCATGAAGTGAATGAGGAAAGTAATGGGTATTTATACTACTAATCGGTACCGTGCAATGCCCCGAATTGCATAACGATAGCGAGAAAAACGTAACCATGGGTAAATATGAACAATTTACTTGCGAGCCATCTCCCATTTTGTGACATCGGGCTTATGATAGGCACCAGTGTCACTCAATCTTACGGAGAACGGTATGTCTGAGAAGCGTGTAGTTATGGTTGTCGATATGCAGAACGGGGTGTTTGAAACCCCTCGTCATCAGCGCGAAAAGTGTGTCTCTCTGATCAACCAGCTTACGCAGGCAGCCGACACGGTGATTTTTATACAGCACACCGAGGCCGGAGGGCTGGAAGAGGGGAGTGCAGGGTTTGCGTTACTGCCTGAACTCCATCAGCCTGCCGACGCGCTTTACGTGACCAAAACGGCCTGTGATGCCTTCTACAACACCGGGCTTGAGACGCTGCTGCGGGAGCAGGGCATTCACGAGTTTGTCATCTGCGGCTGCGCCACCGATTACTGCGTCGATGCGACGATCAAGAACGGCGTTAGCCGGGGTTATCACATCACCGTGGCGGAAGATGCCCATACCACATCCAACCGCCCGGCTGCTGAAGCACAGATTCTGATTAACCATCACAACGACGTCTGGCGTAACTTCATTGCGCCGGCGAATCCTCTCGCAGTGAAACGCACCGAAACAATTCTTGAAAACTGGAAAGCGAACTAATAATTAACGATCGGGTCTGACCTTTTTGCCGGAGCCGGGAGGCTGGCTCGGGCAGGTTTTCGTGTGGTGACGTGTTGTACACAGCAACAGCCATAACAACAAGAAGGAAGCATTATGTTTAAGTCTTTTTTCCCAAAGCCGGGGCCTTTTTTCCTGTCGGCATTTATTTGGGCACTGATCGCTGTCATTTTCTGGCAGGCGGGCGGCGGCGCATGGCTGACGCGCATCACGGGGGCGACAGGCGAGGTGCCGATTAGCGCAGCGCGCTTCTGGTCGCTGAGCTACCTGCTGTTTTACGCCTACTACACGGTGTGCGTAGGGCTGTTTGCCTTGTTCTGGTTTGTCTATTCTCCGCACCGCTGGCAGTACTGGTCGATCCTCGGCACATCGCTGATTATCTTTGTGACCTGGTTCCTCGTGGAGGTGGGCGTGGCTGTGAACGCCTGGTATGCGCCGTTCTACGATCTGATCCAGACCGCGCTGAGCTCGCCGCATAAGGTGACCATCAACCAGTTCTACCATGAAGTTGGCGTCTTCCTCGGCATCGCCCTGATTGCGGTTATCATCGGCGTGATGAACAACTTCTTCGTCAGCCACTACGTTTTCCGCTGGCGTACCGCGATGAACGAACATTATATGGCGCACTGGCAGCACCTGCGTCATATCGAAGGTGCCGCGCAGCGTGTGCAGGAAGACACCATGCGTTTTGCCTCCACGCTTGAAGACATGGGCGTCAGCTTTATCAACGCCATCATGACGCTGATTGCCTTCCTGCCGGTGCTGGTGACGCTCTCTGCGCACGTGCCGGATCTGCCTATTGTCGGTCATCTTCCGTATGGTCTGGTGATTGCCGCGATTGTCTGGTCGCTGATGGGGACGGGGCTGCTGGCGGTGGTGGGGATCAAACTGCCGGGTCTGGAGTTTAAAAATCAACGCGTCGAAGCCGCTTACCGTAAAGAGCTGGTTTACGGTGAAGATGATGCCAACCGCGCTTCGCCGCCAACCGTCCGCGAGCTGTTTGGCGCCGTACGTCGTAACTACTTCCGACTCTATTTCCACTACATGTATTTCAACATTGCGCGTATTTTGTATCTGCAGGTGGATAACGTTTTCGGTTTGTTCCTGCTGTTTCCGTCCATTGTTGCGGGTACGATTACGCTTGGTCTGATGACGCAGATCACCAACGTTTTCGGTCAGGTTCGTGGGTCGTTCCAGTACCTGATCAGCTCCTGGACCACGCTGGTGGAACTGATGTCCATCTACAAACGTCTGCGCAGCTTTGAACGCGAGCTGGACGATCGTGACCTGCAGGAAGTCACTAACACATTTAGCTAATACAGGACGTTGCTATGCCTTTTGCCGTACCGCGCGCATTACCGTTGACCATTCTGGCCGCTTTTGTGCTGGCAGGCTGTGCCGAAAAGGGGGCCGCTCCGCTCAAAAAGGGCGAGAAGCCCGTTGATGTGGCGAGCGTTGTGCGGCAGAAAATGCCCGCCAGCGTGAAAGATCGCAATGCGTGGGCAAACGCGCTGGCAAAAACCTTTGAAAGCCAAAAGATCGCGCCGACCGAGGAGAACATCTGTTCGGTGCTGGCGGTGGCACAGCAGGAGTCGATGTACCAGTCAGACCCGGCTGTGCCGGGGCTGAATAAAATCGCCTGGAAAGAGATCGACCGCCGCGCGGAGTCCATGCATATCCCGGTGTTCCTCGTGCATACCGCGCTTAAAATCACCTCGCCGAACGGTAAAAGCTACAGCGAACGGCTGGATACGGTGAAAACCGAAAAACAGCTTAGCGCCATCTTTGATGATTTCATCAGCATGGTCCCAATGGGGCAGAAGCTGTTTGGCTCACTGAACCCGGTCCATACCGGTGGCCCAATGCAGGTAAGCATCGCGTTCGCGGAGAAACACACCGACGGCTATCCGTGGAAAATCGACGGTACGGTGCGCCAGGAGGTCTTCTCCCTGCGCGGCGGACTGTGGTTCGGCACGTATCACCTGTTGAACTACCCGGCGAACTACGATGAGCCGCTGTATCGCTTTGCCGACTTTAACGCTGGCTGGTATGCCAGCCGTAATGCGGCATTCCAGAGTGCGGTCAGCCGCGCAAGCGGCGTTAAGCTCGCGCTGGATGGCGATCTCATCGCTTACGGCAGCAGCGAGGCGGGAAGCACCGAGCTTGCCGTACGGAAATTATCGACAACGCTTGGCTTAAGCAACAGCGACATTCGCCGTCAGCTTGAGAAAGGCGACAGCCTGGCCTTTGAGAAAACGGATCTGTACAAGAAGGTGTTTGCGCTCGCAGAGCAGAAAAGCGGGAAAACGTTACCGAGGGCTATCCTGCCGGGTATTCAGCTGGAAAGCCCGAAGATCACGCGTAACCTGACCACCGCGTGGTTCGCAAAACGCGTGGACGATCGCCGGGCTCGCTGTATGGGGCTTTAACGGCGGCGGCGAAAGCGCAGCACTAATGCCACAACGCCCAGAATCATACATCCCGCGAGGAAGGGAATCAGGCCGAACAGGGTGCTGACGCCAAAGCCAATCTCAACTCGCGGGCGTCCGTTATCCTGCACCTGCATCAGGTGTTCGTAAACGCCAGGCGCATGAACCAGCATATTGAGCAGCTGCGAGCCAGCCCAGAAGCAGAACAGGACAAACAGGGCATACGCGATATTACCCGCCGTGGAGGTTTTTGGTTTTCCGCCAAAAATCGGTTTCGACAATGTAAAGTCAGCCATGATGACCTCCGGATAAATCGCTCTGTTAATACGCTTCGTACAGGGTGAGTTTGACAGGTCATCGCATTTGTCAATATCAGAATCGTGGTAATTTACGCGACGGAATCCTCCTGGATTGTTGATTTCTGCAGCACGTCACAATTTATTAACTTAAGTGAAATTGCGTCGCGTTTCAGAATTTCCGTATCTGCCACAGACCTGGTCGTAAAACTGTGAGAGGATGTCTTTTTTTCCTGCCGGAGTTGTTATGAAGCTCACGTCCAAACTACGCCGTGACTGGCACTACTACGCCTTCGCTATCGGGCTGATCTTTATTCTTAACGGTGTCGTGGGCCTGTTAGGGTTTGAGGCAAAAGGCTGGCAAACCTATGCCGTCGGGCTGGTGACCTGGGTTATCAGTTTCTGGCTGGCGGGGTTGATTATCCGCCGCCGTCCTGAAGAGACGACAGCGGATGAGGCAGAGTCGGCGAAGGGCGCCGATTAACCGTTTACGGAACTTTTAAGCGCGCTGTCGGCGGCGTGACGCTCCAGCGCGAGTTCGATCAGGCGGGTGATCAATTCCGGGTAGCTCAGGCCGCTCGCCTGCCACAGCTTCGGATACATGCTGATGTTAGTGAACCCCGGCAGCGTGTTAATTTCATTGATCACCACCTCGTTTTCCGCCGTCAGGAACACATCCACGCGCGCCATGCCGCAGCAGCCGAGCGTCTGATAAGCGCGAATGGCGATCGTCCGGATCTTATCGTTAACCGCCGGATCGAGATCCGCAGGCACGACAACCTGCGCGCCTTTATCATCAATGTATTTGGTGTCGTACGAGTAGAAGTCGCTGTTTAAGACCACTTCGCCGCAGGTGCTCGCCTGTGGAAAATCGTTGCCCAGCACGGCGCACTCAATTTCACGGCCTTTGATGCCCTGCTCAACCACCACTTTATGGTCGAACTCAAACGCCAGGCGGACGGCTTGCGTGAACTCAGCTTCGCTGGTCACTTTGCTGACGCCCACGGAGGAGCCCTGGTTTGCAGGCTTCACAAACAGCGGCAGACCCAGCTCTCCGCTAATTTGCGCGAAGGTGTGTATGTCGCGGTTGGCGCGGGTGAGCGTAACGAACGGGGCAATATTCAGCCCGGCATCGCGCAGCAGGCGTTTGGTCACGTCTTTGTCCATGCAGGCGGCAGAGCCGAGGACATCCGAGCCGACGAACGGCAGGTTGGCCATGCGCAGCATTCCCTGCAGGGAACCATCTTCCCCCAGGGTACCGTGAACGATAGGGAAGACGACGTCGATCTGGGCGAGAGCCTGTGCATTGCCGGCGTCGATAAGCTGCCCCTTCACGACGCCGGGTACGGTGGCGACGCTCACTTCTGAAGGATTCAGGGCGATGTGTGCCGGATCGTGAGCATTGAGCAGATACTGGCTGGCATCGTTAACGTGCCACTGGCCCTGTTTATCAATGCCCAGCAGCACCACGTCGAAACGGCTTTTATCGATCGCATCAACGATATTTTTAGCCGATTGCAATGACACTTCGTGCTCCGCTGATTTTCCCCCAAAGACAATACCTACGCGCTGCTTAGCCATCTCACTCTCTTCCAGTCTGACGAAAAGCCAATAACATACCACGATGCCCGGCGTGTTTCGCGGCCTTCTGCCATAATGTTTTGGGGAATGTTGAGGGGGGAGAGTGAGAGGAAAAACGCTGCTGACCGGATTTATCATTTTGACCATCGCAACGCTGGGTTATCGCTGGTTGCCGCCTTACTACAACCCTTTCACGCCGCTGACGCTTGACGATCCGCCAGGCCGAATCACTCAGTATAAGCTTCGGCGTTTAACCCCTGAGGCGTGCGCGAGCCTGCTGTTACAGGCTAACCAACGCGATCTCATCCGCACCCAGCCGGTAGCGGACAGCGGCGGCGCGTGTCCCCTTAACAACGTCGTGCGCGTGCGTGACTTCGGCCCTGTCGGCCTGAACAGCAGCTTTCTTGCCAGCTGTCCGCTGGCGCTCAGCTCAGCCCTCTTTATCAGCCAGCAGGCCCGGCCGCTGACAAAACGCTATACGGGCAGCGAGCTCGCGCGTATCGACCACCTTGGCAGCTTTGCCTGCCGCAATATTTATCACCGCCCTGACGCGCGCCGCAGTGAACATGCCACGGCGGAGGCGCTGGATATTGCCGCTTTTCGTCTGGCGAACGGTGAACGCGTCACGGTGCTGAATGGCTGGAAGGCGACAACAACGCAGCCCTGGCTGAAGGCCATGCTGGCGGCGAGCTGTGGCTACTACGGGAACGGCCTGGGACCGGAGTATAACGCGGCGCATGCTAACCATTTTCATCTGGGAATGCGCGGTTTTGGCCTCTGCCGGTGAAGCATAATATTCCGCCAGAAAATGGATGAATTGTGACTTATTTCACAAATATGATGACTGGGAAGATAAAACACCAAAGTCTGTCGGGCCGCATCTCTGGTGCGACGTTGACACGCGTAACTTGCTAATCTGTCGGCGAATTCGCCTAAAAATGAAGACTATTTCGTTATGGAATCCTGGAAAGTTAATCTTATCTCGGTCTGGTTCGGTTGCTTCTTTACCGGGCTGGCCATCAGCCAGATTTTACCGTTCCTGCCGCTGTACGTGTCGCAGCTGGGGGTGACCTCGCATGAAGCGCTTTCCATGTGGTCCGGTCTGACGTTCAGCGTCACGTTTCTGGTCTCCGCCATTGTGTCACCGATGTGGGGCAGCCTGGCAGATCGAAAAGGCCGTAAACTGATGCTGCTGCGCGCCTCGCTCGGGATGGCGATTGCCATTCTGCTGCAGGCCTTCGCCACCAACGTCTGGCAGCTGTTTTTCCTGCGGGCGGTGATGGGGTTGACGTCCGGGTATATTCCAAACGCCATGGCGCTGGTCGCCTCTCAGGTGCCGCGCGAGCGTAGCGGCTGGGCGCTGAGTACGCTCTCCACGGCACAGATAAGCGGCGTCATCGGCGGGCCGCTGCTGGGGGGCTTTCTGGCGGACCACGTCGGGCTGCGCGCGGTATTTATTATCACCGCGATCCTGCTGGTGGTCAGTTTTCTGGTCACGCTCTTTCTGATTAAAGAAGGGGGCCGCCCGGTTATCAGTAAATCTGAACGCCTCAGCGGCAAGGCCGTTTTCGCCTCGCTGCCTTATCCGGGGCTGATGATCAGCCTGTTTGTGACCACCATGGTGATCCAGCTCTGCAACGGTTCGGTCGGTCCGATTCTGGCGCTGTTTATCAAGTCGATGGAGCCGGAGAGCACGAATATCGCTTTTCTGAGCGGCATGATTGCCGCCGTGCCGGGCGTATCCGCCCTGATTTCCGCGCCGCGTCTGGGTAAACTGGGGGACAGGATCGGCACGGCGCGCATCCTGATGGCGACGCTGATCTTTGCGGTGGTGCTCTTCTTCGCGATGTCGTTTGTCACTTCTCCGCTTCAGCTTGGCATATTGCGATTTCTGCTCGGCTTTGCTGACGGCGCCATGTTGCCTGCGGTACAGACCCTGCTGGTCAAATATTCCAGCGACCAGGTGACGGGGCGAATTTTTGGATATAACCAGTCATTTATGTATCTGGGGAATGTTGCCGGTCCGCTTATTGGCGCATCCGTTTCCGCAATGGCCGGTTTTCGTTGGGTATTTGCGGCGACAGCGATTGTTGTTTTAATCAATATTATCCAGCTGGCTATTGCGCTGCGACGCTGCAGACAAATGGCGGAGGCCAAATCGGCGAGATAACACTTTAGTAGATGTATTATATATTCTTATGGTAGCCGCATTTTTATATAACAAAATGCGGCGTCTTTTTTTAGAAAAACGTTTCGCTCACGGCGCTACCTCTTTATTTTTGTTCCTGTGTCACTTTTGCATACCATAATTAATTTCTTCTCTTTGCAATAGGGATTCAGAGTGATAACGTCAGACAAAACTGAAAAGGAACTGGCACGATGAAAAACCTCATTGCTGAATTGCTGGTCAAGCTGGCACAAAAGGAAGAAGAGTCAAAAGAGCTGGTGGCTCAGGTCGAAGCGCTTGAGATTGTGGTCACCGCGTTGCTGCGACAAATGGCGAAAACCGATCAGCAAGCGTTGATTGAGAGCGTGGAAGGCGCGCTGGAGAGCGTCAGGCCTGAATCGCAGGTACCGGTTGAGGATGCGGAGATGCTCCACCAGTACGTAAAGAAGCTGTTAAGGCATCCGCGCAGCTAAACCGTCACAGGACGTAACGACGTGTCATAGAATTGTCATGCAGGATGCCTATAGTCGCTCTGTTTTTATTTTTATGTATTTGTACATGGAGAAAATAAATTGAAACAGAGCGCACTTTTTATTGCATTACTTCCCCTGTTAATTACCTCTGCCATTTATGCAGATACGACGCAAACCAGCGTGCTGGATAATCGTGCGGCAAAAGGGGATATCACCCAGCCTGGCGGCGCGCGCCGTTTATCAGAAGATCAAACCGCCGCTATTCGCGCTTCGCTGAATGAGAAGCCGGCAAAAAATATTATTCTGCTGATTGGCGATGGAATGGGCGATTCCGAAATCACGGCGGCGCGAAATTATGCCGAGGGAGCGGGCGGCTTTTTTAAAGGTATCGATGCCTTACCGCTGACCGGACAATATACCCACTACGCGCTGGATAAAAAAACCGGTAAACCGGATTACGTAACGGATTCCGCGGCCTCTGCCACGGCGTGGTCCACTGGCGTGAAAACCTATAATGGTGCGCTGGGCGTGGATATTCACGAACACGATCATCAAACCCTTCTGGAGATGGCAAAAGCGGCGGGCCTGGCGACCGGCAACGTCTCCACCGCTGAACTTCAGGATGCGACGCCTGCGGCGCTGGTGGCACACGTGACCTCGCGTAAGTGCTACGGCCCGTCAGTGACCAGCGAAAAATGCCCTACAAATGCCCTGGAAAAAGGCGGCAAAGGCTCGATTACGGAACAACTGCTGAACGCACGTCCTGACGTGACGCTGGGCGGCGGCGCGAAAACCTTCGCGGAAACCGCGACGGCGGGCGAATGGCAGGGCAAAACGCTGCGCGAGCAGGCGCAGGCTCGCGGCTATCAGTTGGTGAGTGACGCAAATGCTCTGGCGGCGATAAGCGAGGCGAACCAGGACAAGCCGCTGCTGGGGCTGTTCTCCGACGGCAACATGCCCGTGCGCTGGGAAGGTCCAAAAGCCTCGTATCACGGCAATATCGATAAACCTGCGGTGACCTGTACGCCAAACCCGAAACGCACGGACAGCGTACCAACGCTGGCGGCGATGACCGATAAAGCGATCTCTCTGCTGAGCAAGAGCGAAAAAGGGTTCTTCCTGCAGGTAGAAGGCGCGTCAATCGATAAGCAGGATCATGCGGCGAATCCGTGCGGTCAGATTGGCGAAACCGTCGATCTGGACGAAGCGGTGCAGAAGGCGCTCGCGTTCGCGAAAAAAGACGGTAACACCCTGGTGATCGTCACCGCGGACCACGCGCACGCCAGCCAGATCATTCCGCCAGATACCAAAGCCCCTGGCCTGACGCAGGCGCTGAACACCAAAGATGGTGCCGTCATGGTGATGAGCTACGGTAACTCTGAAGAAGAATCCATGGAGCACACGGGCACCCAGCTGCGTATTGCCGCCTACGGCCCGCACGCGGCAAACGTGGTAGGCCTGACGGATCAAACGGATCTGTTCTACACCATGAAGGCGGCGCTGGGTCTGAAATGATAAAAATCCCGGCGGAAATCACATCTGCCGGGTGGTTTTTTTCCTGTCACGAACCAGACTTACAGGGAATGTTCACAAAAGGATGGTGCAATGAAAACAACATTACTGGTTACTCTGCTCTCCGGCCTGTTCCTGGTCGCCTCGGCGAACGCGGAGGAGAAAACGTTAACGCCGCAGCAGCAGCGTATGACCACCTGTAATCAACAGGCGACGTCTCAGAGTCTGAAGGGCGATGCTCGCAAGACCTACATGAGCGACTGCCTCAAAAACGGCGCCTCGAAGCCAGCTGAAAAAAGCCTGACGCCTCAGCAGCAAAAGATGCGCGAGTGTAATGCTAAGGCCACCGAACAGTCTCTGAAAGGGGATGACCGCAGCAAGTTCATGAGTGCCTGCCTGAAGAAAAAAGTGTAGTTCGAACGGGTGAGCGGCTCCGGCGGCTCACCCGAAATTTCATACTTTCCCCGCAGACCCCCTCTCTATAATTTGGGAAAATGTTTCAGAATATTCCCAAAAATGATGAATGATGAAACGTATTACAACAAAAAGCGCATTCGGGAAGAGTGGAATTTAACCCTTTCTCAGGATGACCCTCACCGCGCCGGCATTCAGTTTGCCCGGCGGGTTCGGCTGGCGCGCGCCGTGGGGCTGGCAGCGATGTTTTTCCCGGTTGCAGGAATGCTGGTCACCCATTTTTTACCCGGCGGCTGGTGGCTTTTACTGGTCGGTTGGGCGTTCTTATGGCCCCATTTCGCCTGGCAGTTATCCTGCCGGGCCGCGTCACCTCATCAGCAGGAAGTATTCAATCTTAAGATCGATGCCATCATTGCCGGGCTCTGGATCGGCGTGATGGGGATGAGTGCGTTACCCACGGCGGCGCTGGTGATGATGGTAGGGATGAATATGATGGGCTCCGGGGGCTGTCGTCTGTTTATTCCGGGGATCCTGTTGACCCTGCTCTCCGCGCTGGTGACGCTGCCGCTTGTCGGCCGCGTGGCCGTCTTTAACCCCGACCCGGTGGAGTGGGGCTTAACGCTGCCGGTGCTGGTGCTTTATCCCATGCTGTTTGCCTGGCTCAGCCACCGCACCGCCGTCAGGCTTGCTGAGCACAAGCAGCGGCTGGAAATGATGAGCACCCGCGACGGCATGACTGGGGTCTTTAATCGACGCCACTGGGAAATGCTGCTGCGAAAGGAATTTGAGCATTGCCGCCGTGACCACTGCACCGCCACGATTTTGCTGATTGATATCGACCACTTTAAAAATATCAATGATACCTGGGGGCACGCCGTGGGGGATGAGGCGATCATTGCCATCACGCGCCAGCTCCAGATGTCGGTTAGGTCAGGTGATGCCATCGGCCGGTTTGGCGGGGATGAGTTTGCGGTGATTATGTCGCAGACCGCGGCGGAAAGCGCGATCGCCGTGATGTCCCGGGTGCATGAGCGGCTGGAAACGCTGTCGCTACCGTGCGCGCCAAAAGAGGCGCTGCGCATCAGCGTAGGCGTTGCCCCCTGGGGGCCGCAGTTTGGACATTATCGGGAATGGCTAAAGGCGGCTGACGTGGCGCTGTACAGAGCGAAAAATGCCGGGCGCAGCCGCACCGAAGTGGCCGCCTGACGCCCGACTGAAGCAATCAGGATTTACTCAGCTTCTCTGATTTTTCCATGCATTTTGTCATGGCCTCAATGACGGCCGAGCGGAATCCGCGTTCTTCCAGCACCCGCACTGCTTCGATGGTGGTACCGCCAGGGGAGCAAACCATATCTTTCAGCTCACCCGGGTGTTTGCCGGTCTCCAGCACCATTTTGGCGGAGCCCATGACGGCCTGCGCGGCGAACTTATACGCCTGGGCGCGCGGCATTCCGCCAAGCACGGCGGCATCGGCCATCGCTTCTAAAAACATGAAGACATACGCAGGCGCAGAACCACTGACGCCGACTACCGGATGGATCATCGATTCGGCAATCACTTCTGCTTCACCGAAGCAGCGGAAAATGTTCAGTACATCCGCCACGTCTTCTGAGGTCACCAGGGCGTTAGGCGTGACGGAGGTCATGCCGGCGTTGACCAGTGAAGGGGTGTTTGGCATCGCACGGACGATTTTGCGGTCGTGGCCCAGCGCGCGCGCCAGCTGATCGAGCGTGACGCCCGCGGCAATCGACACCACCAGCGTCTCTTTATTCAGGCTGGAGGTGATGTCGCTCAGCACTTTGATCATGATGTTCGGTTTGACGGCGCCAAAGACGATATCGGCGACCTGGGCCACTTCCTGCGCGCTTTCTGCGGCGTTGATCCCGTACTGATCGCGCAACGCGGCGACCTTGTCCGGTGACGGGGTATAGACCCAAATCTGACCCGGCAGCACCTGCCCGCTGGCGATCAGACCGCCCAGGATGGCTTTGCCCATGTTACCGCAGCCGATAAACCCGATTTTCTTGTCCATCACGATTCTCCGTCATTATGCGTTGTTTTCTCTGATTGATAGCTTAACAACGAAATGCAGGCGACAATAGTCGGCAGAGTTATTAAGGGGAGACAATATGGCGATTTGGGTTGATGCGGACGCGTGTCCGAATGTGATTAAAGAGATTTTATTTCGTGCCGCCGAGCGCGTTCAGATGCCGCTGACGCTGGTGGCGAACCAGAATATTCGCGTACCGCCTTCGCGCTTCATCCGCTCTTTACGCGTGCCGGCCGGGTTTGACGTAGCGGATAACGAAATTGTCCGCCTGTGCAGCGCGGAGGATCTGGTGATCACGGCGGACATTCCGCTGGCTGCCGAAGTGCTGGAGAAAGGGGCGGCGGCGCTCAATCCGCGCGGAGAGCGATACTCGCCGTCGACCATTCGCGAGAAGCTCACTATGCGCGATTTTATGGATACGATGCGGGCCAGCGGCGTGCAGACCGGTGGGCCGGATAGCCTGTCACAGCGCGATCGCCAGCAGTTTGCTGCCGAACTGGATAAATGGCTGCTGGAAGTGAAGCGCCGTACAGCGTAATGATAATTATTGTCAATTTGTGGTACAGTGTGGCCTCCACAGGGTTGTCATCCCGTACCGCTTTGCAGTAAAGTAATCGCAACATCTTCTGCAATTATTTCTTTACACTCTTCAGCCATCCGGCATCAAGGGGAACACCTGGCTATGACCCAACCCATCTTTTTAGTTGGCCCCCGCGGCTGTGGGAAAACCACCGTTGGCCTTGAGCTGGCACGTGTGTGTCATCGCCAGTTTGTGGATACCGACCACTGGCTGCAAACCGAGGCTGGAAAAACCATCGCTGAGATTGTTGAACAAGAGGGATGGGAAAGCTTTCGCGCGCGCGAAACGGCCACGCTGAAAGCGGTTACCACTCCGTCTGCGGTGATTGCGACCGGGGGTGGCATTGTTCTGGCGGAGTGTAATCGTCAGTTTATGCGCGAAAAGGGGATTGTGATTTACCTCAGCGCGCCGGTGTCGGCCCTGGTTGGGCGTCTGGAAGCCTTTCCGGAAGAGGGGCAACGCCCTGCGCTAACCTCCAGGCCGCTGAACGAAGAGGTGAGTGAAGTGCTGGCGGAACGCGATGCGTTATACCGCGAAGCGGCTCACCACGTGGTGGATGCGTCAGCCTCTCCCGAAGACGTTGTGATTCAGATTATTACCGCCCTGCGTTTGGCTTGTGCCAGCTAAGCGGCGTCTATACTTATAGCTCAGACATAAAAAAAGGATGAGCTATGCCAACCAGACCTCCCTATCCGCGTGAAGCGCGCATTGTTACCGTTGAAAAAGGCCATACGGGTCATACCGTGACCTGGTATCAACTGCGTGCCGATCACCCAAAACCGGACTCGCTGATCAGTGAACACGAGACTGAACAGGAAGCGCTGGATGCGAAACGGCGCTACGAAGATCCCGACATAACCTGAATGTTTTCCTAAACGCTCCAGGATCGTGCCTGAATCACACTTTTTACTCATCGTGAAAGTTAAGCAAGAGTTAATATTTAGTTATTACAAGTAACTCTGGTATCGGCAGGCGATCTTTACATTTCGATGTCGGGATCACCTGCTACGCTTGGTGCTGTTTTGTTGAAAAAATGAACTGTGCAGCGTAGTGAGCCTGTACCTGTGTGCACGATGTTGGAGTAATGGAAGGCGATAAAGATGAAGGCAACGTTGGCGATCCTCACCATTGGTGTGGTCCCTGTAAGCGAAGTGTTACCGCTCTTAACCGAGCATGTATCTGAACAACAGATAACGCATCTGAGCCTGCTGGGGAAGATGAGTCGGGAAGAGGTCATGGAGGACTACGCTGTCGAGGCGGGGGAGGATCCCCTGGCGACGTTATTAAGTGACGGTAAACTGGCGCATGTTTCACGCCAGAAAATCGAGCGCTCGCTGCAGGGCGTAATAGAAGTGCTCGATAATCAAGGTTATGACGTTATTTTGCTGATGAGCACGGCCCCCATTAAGGGGCTCACGGCGCGCAATGCGATTCTGCTGGAACCGATGCGCATCATTCCGCCGCTGGTGGCCTCCATCGTGGATGGTCATCAGGTGGGGGTGATTGTCCCCATTGAGGAGCTCATGGATAACCAGGAGGCAAAATGGCACGTGCTGGAAAAAGTGCCCTTGTACGCGCTGGCCAATCCGTTCTGGGACAGTGAGGCCAAACTCATTGCTGCCGGGAAGGAACTGCTGGAAAGAGGGGCCGATGTCCTGATTCTGGACTGCCTGGGTTTCCACCAGCATCATCGTGATTTGCTGCAAAAAGCGCTGGATGTGCCGGTGCTGTTATCCAACGTTCTGATGGCTCGCCTGGCCTCGGAACTGCTCATGTAATGATTTTGCGTGACAGGTGATGAGCATGGCCCCTATAGTGAATTTTTATCTAAAAATATAAGGGCCAGTTCATGCTTCAGAGTAACGAATACTTTTCCGGTAAAGTGAAATCCATTGGTTTTACCAGCAGCAGCACTGGCCGCGCCAGCGTTGGCGTAATGGCGGAAGGGGAATACACCTTTGGCACGGCGGAAGCGGAAGAGATGACGGTGGTCAGCGGCGCGCTGAACGTCCTGCTGCCGGGTGAAACGGAATGGAAAGTTTACGCTGCCGGGCAAGTTTTCAACGTCCCTGGCCACAGCGAATTTCATTTGCAGGTGGCTGAGCCTACCTCTTATCTGTGCCGCTACCTGAAATAAAAAATTAGCCGGGTGGCGCTAACGCTTACCCGGCCTACGTTTTACCCGTTATCTCTGCGCTTCGCCGCCGAGACCTTCCACCAGATTCTGAATCAACGCGGCCAGCTCGCCGGTCATCAGGATGAAGTCCGCGTCAAAACGCTGGGCGTAATCTTCCCGGTCGATATCTTCGTTCTGATCGCGCAGCTCGTCGCAGAACTTCAGACGCTTCACGGAGCCATCGTCGCACATCACGAACTGGATGCGCTGCTGCCAGTCGAGCGCCAGCTTGGTGACCACTTTACCCGCTTCAATGTGTACGGCGATCTCGTCGCTGACCAGATCCTGCTTCTTCGCGCGGATCACGCCGCCATCTTCCAGCAGGGCTTTCAGCTCGGCTTCATCAAGGATCTGGAAACCCTGTGCCGCAGCACCGCTGCGTACCCATTCGGTCAGCGTTAACTCAATTGGCGTTTCCAGCGCCAGCGGAACGACCGGTAACGAGCCGATGCTCTTACGCAGCAGGGCCAGCGTATCTTCTGCTTTCTTTGCGCTGGCGCAGTCCACCATGATCAGCCCGTTAACGGTGTCGATCCACATCATGGTCTGGCTGAAGCGGCTGAAGGCGCGCGGCAGCAGAGAGTGCAGCACTTCGTCTTTCAGCGAATCTTTTTCGGTCTTTTTCAGCTTGCGGCCCTGCTCGGCTTCCAGCTTGAAAATTTTCGCCTCGAGCGCCTGCTTAACCACCGGCGTGGGCAGAATCTTCTCTTCTTTACGGGCGCAGACGATGATTTGACCCGTGCTGCTGGCGTGGGTCAATGCATCGCTTTGTGAACCCATTGGCGGAACCCAACCGGTTTTTGCCATATCCTGGCTACCGCAAGGGGAAAAGGTATAAGCGGCTAACTGTTTTTCCATCTCTTCTGCACGCAGCGAAACGTCGCGGCTGAGACGGTAAACCATCAAATTTTTGAACCACAGCATGATAATTTCCACGGCCTTGTCGTTAAATCAGCGGGCATGATAACGAATTGTCGCATCGCTTGCATTGCTAATCGGGATGCGTGCTTCTACTCTGTTGATAATCAAAATAATGAGGAGAGTCTTGTGCGTATTGGCATTGATTTGGGCGGCACCAAAACAGAAGTTATCGCACTGAGCGAGCAGGGGGAACAGCTGTTCCGCCACCGTCTGCCTACGCCGCGCGATGATTATCACCAGACTATTGAGACCATTACCAGGCTGGTTGAGATGGCCGAGCAGGCCACAGGACAAACCGGCAGCGTCGGGATGGGGATCCCGGGGTCGATCTCGCCGTATACCGGCGTGGTTAAAAATGCTAACTCCACCTGGCTCAACGGTCAGCCGTTTGATAAAGATTTAAGCGCGCGCCTGAACCGGGAAGTGCGTCTGGCCAACGATGCCAACTGCCTCGCCGTCTCTGAGGCCATCGACGGCGCGGCGGCCGGTGCCCAGACCGTGTTTGCGGTGATCATCGGTACCGGCTGCGGCGCGGGCGTGGCGTTTGGCGGGCGTGCCCATATCGGCGGTAACGGCACGGCGGGCGAGTGGGGACACAACCCACTGCCGTGGATGGATGAAGACGAACTCAAATACCGCACTGAAGTCCCGTGCTACTGCGGAAAACAGGGCTGTATTGAGACGTTTATCTCCGGTACCGGTTTTGCGACCGACTACCATCGCCTGAGCGGCCAGCCGCTCAAGGGTAATGAGATCATGCGTCTGGTCGAAGCGCAGGACCCGGTGGCGGAGCTGGCGCTGAGCCGCTACGAAATGCGGCTGGCGAAATCGCTGGCCCACGTGGTGAATATTCTCGATCCTGACGTGATAGTGCTCGGCGGCGGCATGAGCAACGTCGATCGGCTGTACGCCACGGTGCCGAACCTGGTGAAGCAGTGGGTCTTCGGCGGCGAGTGTGAAACCCCGATCCGCAAAGCGCTGCACGGGGACTCCAGCGGCGTGCGCGGCGCGGCGTGGCTGTGGCCCGAATAAACGCAAAACGGCAACTTGCGTTGCCGTTTTTAATGTTTGTACCCTCTCCCTGTGGGAGAGGGCCAGGGTGAGGGCATCAGACCGCACGATCCCCCCATTCATTCCACCGCAAATACCTTATCCAGCTTGCTATACCCCAGCCCGTTAATCTTCTTCACTTTGATCTGCACTGGAATACGCTCTTTCATCGCCTCTACGTGGCTGATCACGCCGATGGTTTTCCCGGTGGCGTTCAGCGCGTCGAGCGCATCCAGCGCGGTATCCAGCGTCTCACTGTCGAGCGTGCCGAACCCTTCATCCAGGAACAGCGAATCGATCCGCGTTTTATGACTTACCAGGTCGGAAAGCGCCAGCGCCAGCGCCAGGCTGACCAGGAAGCTCTCGCCGCCGGAGAGGGTGCGGGTATCGCGGACTGCATCTGCCTGCCACGTATCCACCACTTCCAGCTCCAGCGCGTCGCTGGCCTTACGCTGCAATAAATAACGCCCGTGCAGACGGTTAAGCTGCTGGTTAGCAAGCCAGACAAGATTGTCCAGCGTCAGCCCCTGGGCGAACTTACGGAACTTGTCGCCGGTGCTGGAGCCGATCAGCGCGTTCAGGTACCCCCAGTCATCCGCCTGGCGCGCGGCCTCTTCAATTTGCTGCATCAACGCCAGCTGGTGCTGCCGGTTATCGCTGTCCTGCTTAAGCTGCTGACGGATCTCGCCCTGATGCGTAGTGTTCTCGCGCAGCTGTTGCGCCAGCTGCTGCAGCTGGCTTTGCAGCGTGGGTACATCGGCGTCGAGCCCTTGCGGCCTCTGCGCCAGATGAGACTGCAGCTGCTGGTTCGCTTGCCCGCACAGCGCCGTGGCCTGCTGTATCTGGTTTTCCAGCGACTGCTTTCGCTGTTCGAGATGGCGAATGGCATCGTCATCCAGCAGGGCGGCAAGAAACGCGTCCTGGTCGGCAAAGCAGCTCGCCGAGAGCGCCGCGGTGAACTGCGTCTGCGACTGCTGCAGGCGCTCTCGCTCCAGCGCTTCCTGCTGCTGTTGCGCGCTCAGCTGGCTTTGCAGCGACACGCATTCGTCGTGGATGGCGCGCCAGTTATCAGGAATAACCGGTTCGGCGTCTTCGCTGTTCGTTGCCGGAAGCGCATCGAGCAGCGGCTTCAGGGCGTTTATGCGTTCCTGAAGCACGCCGTGCTGCGTTTGCTTCTCCTGCCACTGCGCGAATTCAGCTTCACGGGCCTGAAGCCAGGCGGCTTCCTGACCCTCTTCAGGTGCGTTAAGTGAGAGCGCGAGCAGGGCATGCTCCAGCGCCTGCCGCGTGGCCGCCAGCTGCTGCTGATACTGCCGCTCCTGCGCTTCCTGTTCGCTCAACTGGTTCTGCAGGGTGAGACGCTGACTGAGCTGATAAAGCTGGCGCTCGTAATGTTCCTGTTCGTTCAGCCATGGCGCGATATCGTCCTGAATATTCAAGGTAATGTTCAGTGACGTGCAGGCTGCCACCCACTCTTTAGTGAGCGCTTGCTCTTCCTGAGAAAGCGTCTGCGCGTCGTCTGTCTCGCGCTGGATCTGCTGAGTCAGGGCATTGACCTGTCCCAGCACCAGCAGGCCTTCCTCTTTAAGGGCGGCGACCTCTTTTTCCAGGGCATCACGGCGGCGCTGGTTATCCGTCAGCTCAAGCGACTGATATTGCTCAACGGCCGGATGTTCGCAGGAACCGCACAGCGGACAGGGTTTGCCCGCCTCAAGCTGGGAACGGTAATGCTCCAGCTTCTTAATTGTTGCTTCGGTTTCGCACAGGGCTTTTAGATCGAGATAGTGCTGGTGTTTCTCTTTGTACTGCTGGCGGCGCAGCGTCAGCGTTTCATTAAGCTTACTTTGTTCAGCCTGCGCCTTCTGCACGCTTTCACTGCTCTGGCGCAGGCGCTTTTGCAGCGGCTGATAGCGGGCATGCAGCGACGTCAGCTGCTGGCGCAGCGTACGTAACCGGGATTGCTGCTCCATGGCCGCGCTGACCTCATCCGCCGTCAGCGTCAGCGCATTTTCCGGCATCGCAGCCAGCCTGTTGCGTAATTCACCTATCCGCGCAGCAAGCGAGGCTAACTGCGTTTTATCGCGGTTAAGCTGCGAGAACTGGGCACGCCAGCCTGCAATCTCCTGGCCTAACAGACGATAGCGCTCGTGCTCCGCCAGCCACTGCGCCAGCGCCGACAGTTCGGCCTGTCGCTGCTCGTGGTCACGCAGGGCGGTATTGCGGATACGCGAACGCAGCGCGGTTCTGGCCTGTAAGCGAGTATTTACTTCGATAATTCGCTGCTGGGTTTGCGTCAGTCGCGCGGTTTGCTCCTGCTGATGATCCCAAAGCGGCCGAAGCTGGGCGGCGGGGAGAGCAAGCTGCAGTTTTGCCAGCTCAGGCGCAGCGTCCGTCAGCGCCTGTTGCGCCAGCTGCTGCATCGCGGTGACGCGCTGTTGCTCGCGCACGAGCTCATCATGGCGCGTAAGCCACTGAAAATCTTTCTGTTGGTTTTGCTGCTGTTCCAGCAGGGTTTTCTCTTCGTCAGTAAGTGCCTGCAAACTTTGCTGTAACTGCTGCTGTTGTTCTTCGCTCAACAGCACGACGCCCGCCGCCTGCGCCTCGCACTTTTCAAGTACGCTGCGGGCGGCTTTGTGTTTCTCAAACACCATGGCGGAAATCTGACCGTAGATTTCGGTGCCGGTCAGCTCTTCCAGCAGCTCGGCGCGATCGCTCGGTTTGGCGTTGAGAAAGGCAGCAAACTGCCCCTGAGAAAGCAGCATGGAGCGGGTAAAGCGCCCGTAGTCCAGCCCGGTGAGCGCGGCGGTTTGCTCCAGCTTATCCGTCACTTTGTCGGCCAGGATTTTGCCATCTTCGCAGCGCGCCAGCTCCACGCGCGGCGCCTGCAGGTTCCCGTCCGGCTGGTTGCGCGCGCGGTTCTGGCTCCAGAAGGCGCGATAGGCGGTGCCTTTTACCTCGAACTCCACTTCCGCCAGGCACTCGGCGGTGTCGCGCGTCATCAGGTCGTTTTGCGCCTGGGAGACCTTCTGCAGTCGCGGCGTTTCGTGATAAAGCGCCAGACAGATGGCGTCGAGCAGGGTGGTTTTACCTGCCCCGGTCGCGCCGGTGATGGCAAACAGCCCGTTGCTGGCAAACGGCTCAGCGGTAAAATCAATTTTCCACTCGCCCTTGAGGGAGTTAAGATTTTTCAGTCGCAGGCTCAAAATTTTCACGCGTTTTCTTCCTCATCATTGAGCGCATGCAGGGTATGGCTGAACAGTTCACTGAGCCTTGCGCGCTTCGCCTCGTCGATTTCCTCCTGCGAGAGTCTGCGTTCAAACACCTCTTCGACCCCCAGTTCACTGAGCGTTTCGCGTTGAGCGCTTAACAGGATTTTCTCGCGCTGCTCGCGGCTGCGGCGCACCAGCAAGACCTCAACCGGCAAATCTTCGGTCAGCGCCTGGATTTTTCGCTGCATATCGTGCAGGTAGTCGTCGGTGGTGATTTCGATGTCCAGCCAGATGGGGGGATCTTGCTCGACGCCGCGCCACTGCTCCAGTTGGGCGGTGATGGCATCGAGATCGCCTTTCAGCACTGCCAGCGGTTGAGTTACGGGCACCTCCAGCGTGTCGACGGCGCTGAGTTTTCCGTCGGAGAAGGTCACCAGATGTACGGATTTGGCTTTGCCCGTTTCGTCAAAGCTGAGCGAAAGGGGGGAGCCGCAGTAGCGGATGTGCTCGCAACCGCCGACGATCTGCGCCCGGTGAATGTGCCCGAGCGCAATGTAGTCGGCGGGCGGGAAGTGCTGCGCCGGAAAGGCATCCAGCGTGCCGATATAGATGTCACGCACGGCGTCACTTTTACTGGCCCCGACGGTGGTGAGGTGCCCGGTCGCAATCACCGGAATCGACTGGTCACCGCGCAGGGCACACGCTTCGGCGTGCTGCTGGTGGTAATAGTCGGTGATGGCCTGTAATAAATGTTGCTGCTTTTCCGCGCCCGACAGCCCCGCCTGGCTTTGCACGATGTCGCGCGGACGTAAAAACGGTATCGGACACAGTACCGCCCCCGGCGACCCGTCGCGCTTTTTCAGGATCTGCGGGCCGTGCCCGGCGCTGGCGACGACGGTGGTATTGAGAAACGCCAGGATGTCACGGGATTCGTTCAGCGTTGCGACGGAATCATGGTTGCCGGCGACAATCACCAGATGACAGCCGGTTTGCTGCAGATTCACCACGAAGCGGTTATACAGCTCGCGCGCATAGCTCGGCGGCGAGCCGGTATCAAAGATGTCACCCGCCACAATAATCGCGTCCACCTCGTGCGTCCGAGCCGTTTCCAGCAGCCAGCCCAGGAACGCTTCATGTTCAGCCGCACGGCTTTTGCTGTAAAAATTTTGACCCAGATGCCAGTCCGAGGTGTGAAGTATGCGCATAGCTGATCCGTGGCAAAAAAGAGAAAGCAGGATTATAAACGTTCAGAGAAGGGAAAATAACCGCTGTAATAAAACAACGGTTTGCCCGTTAACGTGGTACTGTTTTTCATAAATCTGTCATAAATCTGACGCATAATGGCGCCGAATTACAAACTTGTAACGTAAATAAGATAAGACAGGGCAAAGTATGGCGAGACGTATTCTGGTCGTAGAAGATGAAGCTCCAATTCGTGAAATGGTGTGCTTCGTGCTCGAACAAAATGGCTTCCAGCCGGTTGAAGCAGAAGATTATGACAGTGCAGTGAACCAGCTGAATGAACCCTGGCCCGATCTGATTCTGCTGGACTGGATGTTGCCCGGCGGCTCCGGACTGCAGTTTATCAAACACCTGAAGCGTGAAGCGCTGACCCGCGATATACCGGTTGTGATGCTCACTGCGCGCGGAGAAGAAGAGGATCGCGTGCGCGGTCTGGAGACCGGCGCGGACGATTACATTACTAAACCGTTTTCCCCCAAAGAGCTGGTGGCCCGCATTAAAGCCGTAATGCGCCGTATTTCGCCGATGGCGGTGGAAGAGGTGATCGAAATGCAGGGGCTGAGCCTTGATCCGACGTCTCACCGCGTGATGACCGGTGAAAATCCCCTCGACATGGGGCCTACCGAATTTAAACTCCTGCACTTCTTTATGACCCACCCGGAGCGCGTTTACAGCCGCGAGCAGTTGCTGAATAACGTCTGGGGAACTAACGTGTATGTCGAAGACCGGACGGTTGACGTACATATCCGCCGCCTGCGAAAAGCACTGGAACTGAGCGGCCACGATCGCATGGTGCAGACGGTCCGCGGCACGGGTTATCGTTTTTCTACCCGTTTCTGAACAATGACAGGAGTGTGACGCGTGCTGGAACGTCTGTCATGGAAAAGGCTCGTCTTTGAACTGATCTTATGCTGTATTCCGGCCTTCATTCTGGGGGCCTTTCTTGGACACCTGCCATGGTTTCTGCTGGTGTCGGTCACCGGGCTGCTCATCTGGCATTTCTGGAACCTGCTACGCCTCTCCTGGTGGCTGTGGGTTGACCGAAGCATGACGCCGCCGCCGGGAAGCGGCAGCTGGGAGCCGCTGCTGTACGGTCTGCATCAGATGCAGATGCGTAATAAAAAGCGCCGCCGCGAGCTGGGAAGTCTGATTAAGCGTTTTCGCAGCGGTGCGGAGTCGCTGCCGGATGCCGTGATTCTGACGACCGAAGAAGGGACGATCTTCTGGTGTAACGGCCTGGCGCAGCAGCTGCTGGGCCTGCGCTGGCCGGATGACAATGGACAGAATATCCTCAACCTTCTGCGTTATCCCGAGTTCACGCTGTACCTGAAAAAGCGTGATTTCACCCGTCCGCACAATCTCAAGCTCAATAATGGTCGCCATCTGGAGATCCGCGTGATGCCCTACAGCGATAAGCAGTGGCTGATGGTGGCGCGCGATGTCACCCAGATGCACCAGCTGGAAGGGGCGCGTCGTAACTTCTTCGCCAACGTCAGCCACGAACTGCGAACCCCGTTGACCGTGCTGCAGGGCTACCTGGAGATGATGCAGGAGCAAACGCTGGAAGGTGCGCCGCGTGAAAAAGCGCTGCACACCATGCGCGAGCAAACGCACCGGATGGAAGGC
Organism: Enterobacter cloacae complex sp. Mu1197; assembly: GCF_040059225.1. NCBI lineage: Bacteria > Pseudomonadati > Pseudomonadota > Gammaproteobacteria > Enterobacterales > Enterobacteriaceae > Enterobacter > Enterobacter cloacae complex sp. Mu1197. The sequence goes on from NZ_CP157375.1 coordinate 1,004,230, forward strand.
CTGGTGAAGCAGTTGCTGACGCTCTCGAAGATTGAAGCGGCGCCAACGCTCGCGCTGAATGACACCATTGATGTCCCGATGATGCTGCGGGTCGTGGAGCGTGAAGCGCAAACGTTAAGCCACAAAAAGCATCACCTGACCTTTGACGTCGACAACACGCTGAAGGTGCTGGGCAGCGAAGATGAGCTGCGCAGCGCCATTTCCAACCTGGTGTATAACGCGGTGAATCATACGCCGGAGGGGACGGATATCGTGGTGCGCTGGCACCATACCCCAACGGGGGCCGAGTTTAGCGTGGAGGACAACGGGCCGGGGATCGCGCCGGAGCATATTCCGCGTCTGACCGAGCGTTTCTACCGTGTGGATAAAGCACGATCGCGGCAGACGGGCGGAAGTGGTCTGGGGCTGGCGATAGTGAAACACGCGGTCAATCACCATGAAAGCCGCCTCGATATTCAGAGTACCCTGGGCAAAGGAACCCGCTTCAGCTTCGTTATCCCGGAACGATTAATTGCCAAAAAGATCGCCTGACGGCGGGCGTGTCATTTTACCTTTCCACGGGTCAGCCATCGCTGGCCCGTTTGCTTTGCAGTCAAGCGAAACGCGGATGAATTTTATACGGCTGGCTGTTTTTTGTTCGCATGATTAGCCATGGGTTTTTCTTATAAACAGCGTATTGTGCTGGTGCGTATTTTCATGCTGGCATATTGTTCTGGTTTTACGATCCCACCTTGCCTTTAAACGTTATAAGCGTTTAAATTGCGCCCCAGATACTGTCAGACCGACTGTATTTGCGTGGTAAATCGAAAAACTATTCTTCTCCACGCCAGGACGGGAGCATTTCCCGCTGAAATTGAGCAAATTTTAGGCTGTATCGTCCCGTCAGGGATATCGAAAATCTCAATGTTTTCAACACCACATCCACAGGCAGTAAGGTTTTATGACCCATCACTTAAAATCGCGTGACATCATCGCGCTGGGCTTTATGACATTTGCGCTGTTCGTTGGCGCAGGCAACATCATTTTCCCTCCAATGGTTGGCTTACAGGCGGGTGAACACGTCTGGACCGCCGCGTTTGGTTTCCTGATTACTGCCGTGGGTCTGCCGGTGCTGACCGTCATCGCGCTGGCGAAAGTCGGCGGCGGTGTGGATAGCCTCAGCTCCCCGATCGGCAAAGTGGCAGGCGTTCTGCTGGCAACCGTCTGCTATCTGGCCGTGGGGCCGCTGTTTGCCACCCCGCGTACCGCAACCGTTTCCTTCGAAGTGGGGATTGCTCCCCTGACCGGTGACGGCGCGATGCCGCTGTTCATCTACAGCCTGATCTACTTCGCTATCGTGATTCTGGTTTCCCTCTATCCGGGCAAACTGCTGGATACCGTGGGTAACTTCCTGGCTCCGCTGAAAATTGTGGCGCTGATTGTCCTGGCGGTAGCCGCCATCGTCTGGCCCGCCGGCCCGATTAGCGACGCGATGGACGCCTACAAAAACGCCGCGTTTTCTAACGGCTTCGTGAACGGCTACCTGACGATGGATACGCTGGGCGCGATGGTGTTTGGTATCGTTATCGTTAACGCCGCGCGTTCCCGCGGGGTGACCGAAGCGCGTCTGCTGACCCGCTATACCATCTGGGCCGGTCTGATGGCTGGCGTGGGGCTGACGCTGCTGTATCTGGCGCTGTTCCGTCTGGGCTCCGATAGTGCCATGCTGGTCGATCAGAACGCCAACGGTGCGGCTATCCTGCACGCCTACGTTCAGCACACCTTCGGTGGTGCGGGCAGTATGCTGCTGGCGGCGCTCATCTTCCTGGCCTGTCTGGTTACCGCGGTTGGCCTGACCTGCGCCTGTGCTGAGTTCTTTGCGCAGTATCTGCCGCTCTCTTACCGTACCCTGGTATTTATCCTTGGTATCTTCTCCATGGCGGTGTCCAACCTCGGTCTGAGCCACCTGATTCAGGTCTCTATTCCGGTACTGACGGCGATTTATCCGCCGTGCATCGTGCTGGTGGTGCTGAGCTTCACCCGCCCGTGGTGGAACAACTCCTCACGAATTATTGCGCCAGCCATGTTTATCAGCCTGATTTTTGGTATCCTTGACGGGATTAAAGCATCAGCGTTCGCTGAAGTTCTGCCAGCCTGGACACAGCGTCTGCCGCTGTCCGAGCAGGGTCTGGCCTGGCTGATGCCTACCGTTGTTGCGCTGGTTCTGGCGATTATCTGGGACCGTGCCGCAGGGCGTCAGGTCGCATCGAACGCCCATTAATCAACGGCAACAAACTGTTTAACCACGGGGCTTAAGGCCCCGTGGTTTTTTGTTTTTTCGTGTTGAATGGCAAGATTTAAATGGAAAGCACTAACAAACTTAAACGTGGATTGAGCACGCGCCACATCCGCTTTATGGCGCTGGGCTCGGCTATCGGCACCGGTCTTTTTTATGGCTCGGCAGATGCCATCAAAATGGCCGGTCCCAGCGTGCTGCTGGCGTACATCATCGGCGGCGTGGCGGCATATATCATCATGCGCGCCCTCGGCGAAATGTCGGTTCACAACCCCTCCGCCAGCTCATTCTCCCGCTACGCGCAGGAAAACCTCGGCCCGCTGGCCGGGTTTATCACCGGCTGGACCTACTGCTTCGAAATCCTGATTGTGGCGATTGCCGACGTGACGGCATTTGGCATCTACATGGGCGTCTGGTTCCCGGCGGTGCCGCACTGGATTTGGGTGCTGAGCGTGGTGCTGATCATTTGCGCCGTCAACCTGATGAGCGTGAAGGTGTTTGGCGAGCTGGAGTTCTGGTTCTCCTTCTTCAAGGTCGCCACCATCATCATCATGATTGTGGCCGGTTTCGGGATTATCATCTGGGGGATTGGCAACGGCGGGCAGCCGACCGGGATCCACAACCTCTGGAGCAACGGTGGCTTCTTCAGCAACGGCTGGCTCGGGATGGTGATGTCGCTGCAGATGGTGATGTTCGCCTACGGCGGTATCGAGATTATCGGTATCACTGCCGGGGAAGCGAAAGACCCGGAGAAATCCATTCCGCGCGCCATCAACTCGGTGCCGATGCGTATTCTGGTGTTTTATGTGGGTACGCTGTTCGTGATCATGTCCATTTACCCGTGGAACCAGGTAGGCACCAACGGTAGCCCGTTTGTCCTGACCTTCCAGCATATGGGCATTGCGTTTGCCGCCAGCATTCTCAACTTTGTGGTGCTGACCGCGTCGCTTTCGGCGATCAACAGCGACGTCTTTGGCGTGGGCCGTATGCTGCACGGCATGGCGGAGCAGGGCAGTGCGCCGAAGGTGTTCGCCAAAACCTCACGCCGCGGCACGCCGTGGGTGACCGTCGTGGTGATGACCGTGGCGCTGTTGTTCTCGGTTTACCTGAACTACATCATGCCGGAGAACGTCTTCCTGGTGATTGCGTCCCTGGCAACCTTCGCAACGGTGTGGGTGTGGATCATGATCCTGCTGTCGCAGATTGCCTTCCGCCGTCGCCTGTCGCCGGATGAGGCGAAAGCGCTGAAGTTCAAAGTACCGGGCGGCGTAGCGACCACCGTCGTGGGGCTGATCTTCCTGGTGTTTATCATTGGCCTGATTGGCTACCATCCGGACACCCGCATTTCGCTCTACGTGGGCTGCGCGTGGATCGTGCTGCTGCTGGTGGGGTGGGTGTTTAAATGCCGCCGCGACCGTCAGCTGGCGGAAGCGCAGTAAGGTAAAAATGCCGGGTGGCGCTGCGCTTACCCGGCCTACACTCCCTTTTACCCCCCAAAAAACTCCTCCCCCGTCCTCCTCCCCCAATAAATCCCATCATGGTGAGCTATCCTTAACCACCCTGTGGCAAGGTGACGTCAATTTCATCAAAGGGGATTCGTGATGTTAAACGCCTGGCACCTTCCGGTTGCCCCATTTGTTAAGCAAAACAAAGACAATCTGGTGATTACGCTCTGGCTGGCGGGTGAAAATCAGCCTGAACGCGTGACGCTCCGCGCCGAAATCGATAACGAAGAGACCGGGCTGAAAATGCACAAGCTGCGCAGCCAGCCGCAGCCGGGGATCACCGCCTGGCGTGCGAATATCGACCTGCGTAGCGGACAGCCGCGCCGCCGCTACAGCTTCAAGCTTTTGTGGAACAACCGTCAGCTGTGGTTTACCCCGCAGGGGTTTAGCCGTTTCCCGCCCGCACGGCTGGAACAGTTTGCTGTGGATTACCCGGATAACGGCCCGCAGTGGGTTAACGATCAGGTCTTTTACCAGATTTTCCCGGACCGTTTTGCGCGCAGCGAAAAGCGCACTGCCGACCAGGATAAGGTCTACTACCACCATGCCGCGGGCCATGACATTATCCTGAAAGCGTGGGATGAGCCGCTGACCGCGCAGGCGGGCGGATCGACTTTCTACGGGGGCGATCTCGACGGCATCAGCGAAAAGCTGCCGTACCTGAAAAAACTGGGCGTGACGGCGCTGTATCTCAACCCGGTGTTCAAGGCCCCGAGCGTACATAAATACGATACCGAAGATTATCGCCACGTTGACGCGCAGTTTGGCGGTGACGAGGCGCTGCTGCGCCTGCGTAAGAACACCCAAAACGAAGGTATGCGCCTCATTCTGGACGGCGTGTTCAACCACAGCGGAGATTCGCATGCGTGGTTTGATCGGCATAACCAGTCGATGGGCGGGGCATGTCATAACCCGGATTCACCGCAGCGCGACTGGTATAGCTTTAATGAGGAGGGGCGTGCGCTGGACTGGCTGGGTTACCCGAGCCTGCCGAAGCTCGATTTCCAGTCGCCAACGCTTGTGAACGAGATTTACGGCGGGGAAGACAGCATCGTGCGCCACTGGCTGAAGGCGCCGTGGAATATGGACGGCTGGCGTCTGGACGTAGTGCATATGCTCGGCGAAGCGGGCGGGGCGCGGAATAACCTTCAGCACGTCGCCGGGATTACGCGCTCGGCAAAAGCGGCCCATCCGGAAGCGTTCGTCTTTGGCGAGCACTTTGGCGACGCGCGCCAGTGGCTGCAGAACGATGCGGAAGATGCGGCGATGAACTATCGCGGCTTTACCTTCCCGCTGTGGGGATTCCTCGCCAACACCGATATCTCCTACGATCCGAATCATATCGACGCTGAAACCTGCATGGCGTGGATGGAGAACTACCGCGCCGGTCTGTCGCATCAGCAGCAGTTGCGGATGTTTAACCAGCTCGATAGCCACGACACCGCGCGCTTTAAATCCCTGCTCGGCAAGGATGTCGCGCGTCTGCCGCTGGCGGTGACCTGGCTCTTCACCTGGCCGGGCGTACCGTGCATCTACTACGGAGACGAGGTGGGGCTGGACGGCAACAACGATCCATTCTGTCGCAAAACCTTCCCGTGGGCGCCGGAGAAACAGGACAAGGTGCTGTTCAGCCTGTATCAGCGCCTGGCGAAGTTGCGTAAGCAGAGTCTCGCCCTGCGCTACGGCGGCTGCCAGGTGGTGTACGCCCACGATAACGTGGTGGTGTTTGCTCGCGTCTATAACCAGCAGCGCGTGCTGGTGGCGATCAACCGGGGCGAGGCCTGCGAAGTGGTGCTGGATGATTCACCGCTGCTGAAGGTGGCTGCGTGGAAGAGCAAAGAGGGCAAGGCGACGATACAGGACGGCGTGCTGGCGCTGCCTGCGGTATCCGCGACGATCTGGTTCGGCAGCTAATGCGCTAATGTTTCCACCTTTTAAGATGGCGCAAATGCAACGATTTGTGTCAATCTTAACGGATCGTTTACGGTGAAGGTGGAAACATGGACGAGCTTTACATCCTTGGCTGTTTATTCCTGGTTTTTGCGCTGCTGGTTGCGCCCGTGCTTGCGGTTATCGGGTTTAATCGCAGTACGGCAGCGCGGCAGGAGATTGCCCGGCTGCGCCAGCGCATAGAGGCGCTTGAGCAGCGCGGCGTGCCTGAGAACGCGCCGGAGCCGGTGCAGACCGCCGCGCCGGTGGCTATGACCGCGCCGGTGGTGGAGGACGCTCCCGCGCCTGTCGACCCCTGGCGACCCGATATTCCCGCAGCGGTGGCAGAACCCGCTCAGGCTCCTGCGCCAGTGGCAAAACAGCCTTCAGCCTTTGGCGGTATCCTGACGTCGCTGGCGCGCTGGTTCATGCAGGGTAATCCGCTGGCGAAGCTGGGGATCCTACTGCTCTTCCTCGGGCTCTCTTTCCTGCTGCGCTATACCGTCGAACATTCCCTGTTCCCGCTTGAGCTGCGTCTCGTGGCAACCGCGCTGTTTGCCATTGTTCTGCTGGCTGTCGGGTGGCGACTGCGGCACAGGCAGCGCGTCTATGCGTTGATCCTCCAGGGCGGGGCGACCGGCGTGCTCTACCTGACGGTGTTTGGCGCCTTCCGGCTCTGGCAAATGTTGCCGATGACGCTGGCTTTTGCGCTGCTGGTGGTGATTTGCGCGGCGAGCGTCGGGCTGGCGGTGCTGCAGAAGGCGCTGAGCCTTGCCATGCTGGCGAGCCTCGGCGGCTATCTTGCGCCGCTCCTTTTGTCTACCGGGGGCGGCAGCTTTGTCGCGCTGTTCTCTTTCTACCTCCTGCTGTCCATCGGCATTCTTGCTATCAGCATCTGGCAGCACTGGCGCGAGTTGAACCTGCTCGGGCTGCTGTTCACGTTCGGCGTGGGCGGCCTGTGGGGGCTGAATGACTACCAGCCTGAAGATTATTGGATTTGCCAGCTGTTCCTGATTGCCAATACGCTGATATTCGGCGTGCTGAGCGTGGCGCTGTCGCTGCGGGCGCAGGAGAAAGGGAAGCAGATCGTTGACGGCGTGCTGCTGTTTGCCCCGCCGCTGATCGGCTTCGGGATGCAGTACGGCATGACCCGACACTGGGAATATGGCCCGGCGCTGAGCGCGCTGGGATACGGCGCATTTTATCTCACCCTCGCGTACCTCGCGCTGCGGCGCTATCCCTCCCTCGGACGGCCGCTGGTCATGGCGGCGCTGGCGATCGGCGGCGGGTTTGCCACGCTCGCCATTCCGCTGGCGCTGTCGGCGCGCTGGACGGCAATGGCCTGGGCGCTGGAGGGGCTGGGTATCCTCTGGCTGGGTGTGCAACAGCAGCAGCGGCGCATGAGCTATAGCGGGACGGCGCTGCTGGTGCTGGCACTCGGCAGCGCGCTGTGGGCGCAAACAAACGGCGTTACGCCGCTGAGCCTGCTCCTTATCTTCGCCATCCTTAGCCTTTGCTGGCTGGCTGCGGCCTGGCTGTGGCGGACTCTCTTCCTGCCGGTCAGTTGGGCGCTGCTGGCAGGTGGTCTGCTGTTCTGGCTCGTGGCGCTATTGGGCGCATCGCGGCTGGCATTGACGAAGGAATTACCGATTCTGGCGGGCGTGCTGGCGCTGACGGCGGCGTCGGCCTGGGGCTGGCGGCAGGTGGCCGCTCGTCTGGCGTGGCGAGAGCTGGACGCCAGCAAATGGCTGCTCTGGCCGGTTATGCTGCTGATGGTGGGTTATCAGCTCTGGCACCAGCAGATCGTCTCCGCCGGCTGGTCAAACCTGGCCTGGTGCGTTGCGCTTCCTGCCACGCTAATGCTGCTGCGGCGCGACGGCGAAAGACTCCTGCCGCGCATCGCGATGGGGCTGCATCTGTCGCTGTTCTGGATGATTTTACTGGCGCTGGCCGCCGAGCTTTACTGGTTTGCCCGGTCCCTGCCGTGGGGCATGGCGGCCTGGGGTAGCGGACTGGCGATGGCCGCAGGCGGCGGGGTGATTATGGTGCTCTCTGCTGCGGTACGGCGTCGCGTGTGGCCGTTCCGGGAGTGGCCTGCGCTCTACGCCTGCCTGGCACCGATTCCCGTAGTCGTGGCGCTGCTGGTATTGCTGATGGTGACCAATTTCCAGGACGGCGTGGTCTATCGTCAGACCTGGCTGCCGCTGGTGAACCCGCTTGAGGAAGGTGCCGCGTTCGCGTTGCTGGGTCTGGTGGTCTTTTATCGGGCGGTGGATAGCTACTACCCGGCGTGGCTTGCGCAAGCGCGCCCGTGGCCTGCCATCGCGCTCATGGCGTTTGGCTTCTGGTGGCTAAACGGTGCGCTGATGCGCGCCCTGGCCTGGTACGGTGACGTGGCCTGGAATATGGCATCGCTATGGGATTCACGGCTTATCCAGACCAGCTTTGCCCTGTTCTGGATGTTGAGCGCGCTGGTGGTCATGATCCATGCCACCCGTCGGGCTTCCCGGCAGGAGTGGCTCTGCGGTGCCGCGCTGCTGGGTGTGGTGATGGTTAAGCTGATGCTGGTGGACAGCGCGGGCGGAGGCGGTCTGTCGCGCGCGGTGGCGTTTATCGGCGTGGCGATACTGGTGCTGATAGTGGGCTATTTCTCGCCGCTACCGCCAAAAACAGGAGATGAAAAATGAAATGGATGAAAGCGGTAGCGTGTACCGCGCTGCTGGCGCTTTCCGGCCCGGCGTTCTGCGACGAGGTACCCGCGGAATCGCCGCGGGACTACGCCTTTGGTCGTTCACTCGACACGTCCGTTCCTTCCCGGTGGTATCGGGTGATGCTGCCGCTTGCCGTCTATGAGCAGAGCACATCCGCGGATCTGCATGATGTTCGCGTCTTTAACCAGTCGGGTGAGCCGGTTCCCTTTAGCCTGATCGCCGCAACGCGCCCGCAGGACACAGCGCACTCCACGGCGCTGCGTCTCTTTCCGCTGGACGCCTCGCCGCTCGCGGCTGGCTCAGACGCCGGTGACAGCGATAAGATCCTGCTCCGTTCCCGAAACGGCGTTGAGATTGTGCTGGAGGGGCAAAAAGCCGCCGCCGCCGGACAACATTACCTGCTGACCTTGCCGGAGCAGACGACGGGTGAGCTGGCCATATCCCAGCTGCAGCTGCTCTGGAATACCCCGCAGACGCCCTGGCAGGGAACGGCGTCTGTCTATTACAGCGAGGATCTTAAGCGCTGGTATACCCTGCGCGAAGATATGCCGCTGCTGGACGTCGCCAGCGGTCAGGATCGCCTTAAGCTCGATCGGATCGATACCGATACGGTTTTATCTCCCGATGCGAATCGCTATCTCATGGTGGTGCTGAACGCGCAGAGCCAGGGGATAACCTTGACCGGCGTTAACGCAATCATCGCACCTGCCCAGGTGGCCCCGGAAGCGGTCGATCTTGAGGGGGAAGGGGAGCAGCTATCGACAAGCGAAGCGCAGTGGCGCTGGGCGCGCCCGCAGCCGCTGAGTGCTGTCAGCATCTCACTGAATGGCGATGGCGTCCTTCCCGTGGAGATCGCGTGGCGCAGTACGGAAAAAGACGCATGGCACCCCCTGAAAAAAGAGGTGATTTACCGTCTGGAGGGAAAAACGTCCGGACCGGTTTCGCTTAGCGGGGGCCTGGTGCAGGCCGTGAAAATTACGACGCTGAATGCGCGTCTGCCAGAATACCTGCCGAGCGTCACGGGGCATCGCGACCGCTATGACCTGGTGTTCAACGCGCAGGGGAAAGCGCCGTACGTGCTTGCCTGGGGCAACGGCGCCGCAAAGCCTGCCAGCGTGGAGCCCGATATGCTGATCCCCGCCGACCTGCGTAAGACCTATGCTATGGCGAACCTGCCGCAGGCCGACATTGTGGATGACGTTGCGTTAGGCGGCGAGGGGCGTCTGACCGCCACCTCTGCGGCCGATCGGGCGAGCTGGATGAACGCCCTACTAGTGTGGGGCGTGCTGATTGCGGGCGTGCTCCTGCTGGCGGGAATGGCCTGGCGTATCTGGCGGGAAACGCAGCGTAAGGCATAAAAAAAGGCCCGCATAAGCGGGCCTTTCTCGTAAACCGTGCCGATTACAGGCTGGATACGTTCTCAGACAGGTATTTAGCCACGCCGTCTGGGGAAGCAGCCATACCTTCTTTACCTTTTTCCCACTGAGCCGGGCACACTTCGCCGTGCTCTTCGTGGAACTGCAGCGCGTCAACCATACGCAGCATTTCGTCGATGTTACGACCCAGCGGCAGATCGTTCACAACCTGGTGACGAACGATGCCGTTCGCGTCGATCAGGAAGGAACCGCGCAGCGCAACGCCAGCGTCCGGATGTTCGATACCGTAAGCCTGCTGGATTTCGCGTTTGATGTCCGCAACCATTGCGTATTTCACCGCACCGATGCCGCCTTTGTCGACAGGGGTGTTACGCCATGCGTTGTGTACAAATTCAGAGTCGAAGGAGACGCCAACCACTTCTACGCCACGCTTCTGGAATTCTTCATAACGTTTGTCGAACGCGATCAGCTCAGACGGGCAAACGAAAGTGAAGTCCATTGGCCAGAAGAACAGAACGGTCGCTTTACCGTTGGTGTGCTGTTTGAAGTTGAAGTTTTCAACGATTTCACCGTTGCCCAGAACTGCTGCAGCTGTAAAATCCGGAGCCGGACGAGTTACCAGAACCATATGATTCTCCTGTAGATACTAAGGTTATTTGGAACGCAACGCGAGCCAGTATAGAGAGTGTTCATGGATAAGACAAAGAGGTGGTGACAATCGTTCCGCCAGCTTTTACCTATCAATACGAATTCTGTCAGAGCTGTTTGTTTTTCGCCTGTACCATCATGCGCGGGTAAAACTGCCAGAAGCGGGTCTCCAGCGCATCGTAATGTTCATCCAGGTCATACCAGGAATCCCGCAGCGCGTCCAGGCGCGGGCGACGGCTTGCCATCCCGTTCAGCACGTTCTGGATGAAGTCCATCTCGCGATAGCGCTCCAGCCAGCGTTCCGACCACAGATAGTTGTTCAGATTCACAAAGCGCGGCGGCGAGTCGGGCAGAATGATCGACACCTGCTGGTGGGCATAGCGCACAAATTCGGGCAGGGATAGCTCCGGCGAGAGCTGCTCCCAGTGGCGCGACAGGAAGTGATCCCACATCACGTCGAGCGTGATCGGTGCGACGCGGCGTGTTTCCGGCCGAAACCACGCTTTGGCTTCCGTCACTTCCGGCAGTTTATCCGTCAGCACGTCGATGCGGCGGTGCATAAAAATCCCGTCGACAACCTCAGGGGAGTAGTCTTCTGCGGGATTACCGCGTACGAAATCGGCCAGCAAATTGCCCGAGAGGGAGCTGTCAGCAAGGTGCGCGAGATGCAGGTGAGCGAGAAAATTCATGCGTTTTATTTGTCCGGGGGCGGCTAGTTGTTGCAGCAAAAGGGTGTGAGCACTAGACTATGCCGCCTGTTTTTAAGTCACGAGTATACGTCATGCGCGTCGCCGATTTCTCCTTTGAACTACCTGAATCCCTGATTGCTCACTATCCCATGCCTGAGCGCAGCAGCTGTCGCTTACTGTCACTGGATGGGCCAACGGGCGAGCTGACGCACGGTACTTTCACCGATTTGCTCGACAAGCTCAACCCTGGCGATCTGCTGGTCTTTAACAATACCCGCGTGATCCCGGCGCGCCTGTTCGGCCGTAAGGCCAGCGGCGGCAAGATTGAAGTGCTGGTCGAACGTATGCTCGATGATAAACGTATTCTGGCACATATTCGCGCATCCAAAGCCCCGAAGCCGGGCGCGGAGCTGCTGCTGGGCGATGATGAGAGCATCAAGGCGACCATGACCGCGCGCCACGACGCGCTTTTCGAAGTGGAGTTTAACGACGAGCGCACGGTGCTTGATATCCTGAACGCCATCGGCCACATGCCGCTGCCGCCGTATATTGAGCGTCCGGACGAAGAGGCCGACCGCGAGCTGTATCAGACCGTCTACAGCCAGAAGCCTGGCGCGGTCGCGGCCCCAACGGCAGGTCTGCACTTTGATGAGCCGCTGCTGGAAAAACTGCGCGCGAAAGGCATTGAGATGGCGTTCGTGACGCTGCACGTCGGCGCGGGTACCTTCCAGCCGGTGCGCGTGGACAGCATTGAAGATCACATCATGCACTCTGAGTATGCTGAAGTGCCTCAGGACGTGGTGGACGCGGTGCTGGCGGCGAAAGCGCGCGGCAGCCGCGTCGTGGCGGTCGGTACGACGTCTGTGCGCTCGCTGGAGAGCGCCGCGCAGGCAGCGAAGAACGATCTTATTGAGCCATTCTTTGGCGATACGCAGATCTTTATCTACCCGGGCTACCAGTACAAGGTGATTGACGCGCTGGTGACCAACTTCCATCTGCCTGAATCGACGCTGATTATGCTGGTCTCCGCATTCGCGGGTTATCAGCATACGATGAATGCCTACAAGTCTGCGGTAGAACAAAAATATCGCTTTTTTAGCTACGGTGACGCGATGTTTATCACGTACAATCCGCAGGCTTTGAATGAGCGTGTCGGGGAATAAGTCCGCGGCACCGTGTTACAACGTTGGACTGTTTTTCTGACGTCGGAGAAAAAATGAAATTTGAACTCGATACCACCGACGGTCGCGCGCGTCGCGGTCGCCTGGTGTTTGATCGCGGCGTGGTGGAAACCCCCGCGTTTATGCCTGTGGGTACGTACGGCACCGTAAAAGGGATGACGCCGGAAGAAGTTGAAGCCACTGGCGCGCAGATTATCCTCGGCAACACCTTCCACCTCTGGCTGCGTCCGGGTCAGGAGATCATGAAGCTCCACGGCGACCTGCACGACTTCATGCAGTGGAAAGGCCCTATCCTGACCGACTCCGGCGGTTTCCAGGTCTTCAGCCTGGGCGATATCCGCAAGATCACCGAGCAGGGCGTTCACTTCCGTAACCCGATCAACGGCGATCCGATTTTCCTCGATCCCGAAAAATCAATGGAGATTCAGTACGATCTCGGCTCTGACATCGTGATGATCTTCGACGAATGCACGCCGTATCCGGCCGACTGGGACTACGCCAAGCGTTCTATGGAAATGTCTCTGCGCTGGGCGAAGCGAAGCCGTGACCGTTTTGACTCCCTGCAGAACAAAAATGCGCTGTTCGGCATTATCCAGGGCAGCGTTTACGAAGATTTACGCGATATCTCGGTTAAAGGTCTGGTAGAGATAGGTTTTGATGGCTACGCTGTCGGCGGTTTGGCTGTGGGTGAGCCGAAGGAAGACATGCACCGTATTCTGGAACATGTCTGCCCGCAAATCCCGGCGGATAAACCACGATACCTGATGGGCGTGGGTAAACCGGAAGATCTGGTTGAAGGCGTACGCCGCGGCATTGATATGTTCGACTGCGTCATGCCAACCCGCAACGCGCGTAACGGCCATTTGTTCGTTACCGATGGCGTGGTGAAAATCCGTAACGCGAAGCATAAGAGTGACACCAGCCCGCTCGATTCCGAGTGCGATTGCTATACCTGTCGCAATTATTCTCGCGCGTACCTGCATCATCTCGATCGTTGCAATGAGATTTTGGGCGCGCGTCTCAATACCATTCATAATCTTCGTTATTATCAGCGCTTAATGGCTGGTTTACGTAAGGCTATCGAAGAGGGTAAATTAGAGAGCTTCGTGACCGATTTCTACCAACGTCAGGGGCGGGATGTTCCACCGTTGAACGTTGATTAATTTTAATAATGAGGGAATTTGAATGAGCTTTTTTATTTCTGATGCGGTAGCGGCAACAGGTGCTCCAGCGCAGGGCAGCCCGATGTCTCTGATTCTGATGCTGGTTGTGTTCGGTCTGATCTTCTACTTCATGATCCTGCGTCCACAGCAGAAGCGCACCAAAGAGCACAAAAACCTGATGAACTCCATTGCGAAAGGCGATGAAGTGCTGACTAACGGTGGTCTGGTCGGTCGCGTAACCAAAGTGGCTGAAAACGGCTACATTGCTATCGCCCTGAACGACACCACTGAAGTGGTCATCAAACGTGACTTCGTAGCTGCCGTTCTGCCGAAAGGCACCATGAAGGCGCTGTAATCCCAACTTTTCCCAAAGGGAACTGCCGTGTTAAACCGTTATCCTTTGTGGAAGTACATCATGCTGGTCGTCGTGATTCTCGTCGGCCTGCTGTACGCGCTTCCCAACCTGTATGGTGAGGATCCGGCTGTTCAAATCACTGGCGCGCGCGGTGTCGCCGCCAGTGAGCAAACGCTGATCCAGGTCCAGAAAACGTTACAAGAAGAAAAAATTACCGCTAAGTCTGTGGCTCTGGAAGAGGGTGCAATTCTTGCTCGCTTCGACACCACCGACACGCAGCTCCGCGCACGTGAAGCGCTGATGGGCGTGCTGGGTGATAAATACGTCGTGGCGCTTAACCTTGCCCCTGCAACCCCGCGTTGGCTGGCTGCGATGAATGCAGAGCCAATGAAACTCGGTCTTGACCTGCGTGGTGGCGTTCACTTCCTGATGGAAGTGGATATGGATACCGCGCTCGGCAAGCTGCAGGAACAGAATATCGACAGCCTGCGCAGCGATCTGCGTGATAAAGGCATCGCTTACACCACCGTGCGTAAAGAAGATAACTACGGCATGAGCATCACGTTCCGCGACAGCGCGGCGCGGGATCAGGCTGTAGATTACCTGACCCAACGTCACCGTGACCTGGTGATCTCCTCGCAGGGCAGCAACCAGCTGCGCGCGGTGATGACCGATGCGCGTCTGAAAGAAGCGCGTGAATATGCCGTTCAGCAGAACATCAACATTCTGCGTAACCGTGTAAACCAGCTGGGTGTGGCTGAGCCGCTGGTGCAGCGCCAGGGTGCTGACCGTATCGTGGTTGAACTGCCGGGTATCCAGGATACCGCGCGTGCGAAAGAGATTCTGGGGGCGACCGCCACGCTGGAATTCCGTCTGGTCAATTCCAATGTCGATCAGTCCGCTGCCGCAGCAGGCCGTATTCCGGGTGATTCCGAAGTGAAACAGACTCGCGAAGGTCAGCCTGTTGTGCTGTACAAACGCGTGATTCTGACCGGTGATCATATCACCGACTCCACCTCGAGCCAGGACGAATACAACCAGCCGCAGGTTAACATCTCGCTCGATAGCGCGGGTGGTAACATCATGTCGAACTTCACCAAGGACAACATCGGCAAGCCGATGGCAACCCTGTTCGTGGAGTACAAAGACAGCGGTAAGAAAGATGCGAATGGTCGTGCGGTGCTGGTGAAAGAGGAAGAGGTGATTAACATCGCCAACATCCAGTCTCGTCTGGGTAACAGCTTCCGTATTACCGGTATTAGCAACCCGAACGAAGCGCGTCAGCTCTCTCTGCTGCTGCGTGCCGGTGCGCTGATTGCGCCAATTCAGATTGTTGAAGAACGTACCATTGGTCCAACGCTGGGGATGCAAAACATCCAGCAGGGCCTGGAAGCGTGTCTGGCCGGTCTGGTGGTCTCTATCCTCTTCATGATCTTCTTCTATAAGAAGTTTGGTCTGATTGCGACCTCCGCGCTGATCGCGAACCTGGTGCTGATTATCGGCATTATGTCCCTGCTGCCGGGGGCGACGCTGACCATGCCGGGTATTGCGGGTATCGTTCTGACCCTTGCGGTGGCGGTCGACGCCAACGTACTGATTAACGAACGTATCAAAGAAGAGTTGAGCAACGGTCGCTCTGTTCAGCAGGCGATTGATGAAGGTTATAAAGGCGCGTTCAGCTCTATCTTCGATGCGAACGTAACAACACTGATTAAGGTTCTTATCCTGTATGCAGTGGGTACTGGCGCGATCAAAGGCTTTGCGATTACAACCGGTATCGGTGTCGCAACGTCAATGTTTACCGCTATTGTCGGCACCCGTGCCATCGTGAACCTGCTGTACGGCGGCAAGCGCGTCAAAAAGCTGTCTATCTGAGGAGTGCGTTGTGGCACAGGAATATACTGTTGAACAATTGAACCACGGCCGTAAAGTCTGGGACTTTATGCGCTGGGACTACTGGGCCTTCGGCATTTCAGGTTTCCTGCTGATTCTGTCCATCATCATTATGGGCGTGAAAGGCTTTAACTGGGGTCTCGATTTCACCGGTGGTACGGTCATCGAGATCTCCCTGGAAAAACCGGTCGATATGGACCAGATGCGCGAATCGCTGCAGAAAGCGGGCTTTGAAGAGCCGCTGCTGCAGAACTTCGGCAGCAGCCGCGACATCATGGTACGTATGCCGCCGGTGCACGATGCCAACGGCAGCCAGGAGCTGGGCAGTAAGGTTGTTAGCGTGATTAACGAAACAACCAGCCAGAACGCAGCGGTTAAGCGTATTGAGTTCGTCGGCCCAAGCGTGGGTGCTGACCTGGCGCAGACCGGCGCGATGGCGCTGCTGGTGGCGTTGATTTCCATCCTGGTGTACGTCGGTTTCCGCTTTGAGTGGCGACTGGCGGCCGGTGTGGTTATCGCTCTGGCGCACGACGTGGTGATCACCATGGGCATACTGTCGCTGTTCCACATTGAGATTGACCTGACGATTGTGGCATCCCTGATGTCCGTTATCGGTTACTCACTGAACGACAGTATCGTGGTATCTGACCGTATTCGTGAAAACTTCCGTAAGATCCGTCGCGGTACGCCGTACGAAATCTTTAACGTGTCGTTGACCCAGACGCTGCACCGTACCTTGATCACCTCCGGTACTACCCTGATGGTGATCCTGATGCTGTTCCTCTTCGGTGGTCCGGTACTGGAAGGCTTCTCGCTGACCATGTTGATTGGTGTCACCATCGGTACGGCGTCGTCTATCTACGTCGCGTCCGCACTGGCACTGAAACTTGGCATGAAGCGCGAGCACCTGCTCCAGCAGAAAGTCGAGAAAGAAGGGGCGGATCAGCCGTCCATTCTGCCGTAAGGCGACGTTTAGCGCGTTATCGAAATCCCGGTCGGTTGACCGGGATTTTTTTTATCTCCTCCTGACAAACACTCCTGACAGTATGCTGTCAGGAGCCCTGTCGTAGACTCCTTCTGAACCCAAACAACAGGCAGGAGGATGTATGAAAAGCGTCATTAACTGGTTTGAAATTCCGGTCTCGGATATGGATCGCGCGATTAAATTTTATGAGCCGGTGATGCAGCTCGCGCTGCGTCGCGAGAAAATGGACTGCGCGGAGCTGGCGGTTTTCCCGCATGAGGATCCCGCCACCGGAGGCGCACTGGCAAAATTTGACGGCGTTACACCGTCTTTGCAGGGCGCTATTATTTACCTGCATACTGACAATCTGGCGGCCACGCTCGATCGCATCGCCTCTGCGGGCGGCGAGTGCGTGTTTGGCCCGCTGGAACTGCCGCATGGCATTGGCACTATCGCCTTGTTTACCGACAGCGAGGGCAACCGCGTCGGGCTCCATCAACCTGCCTGAGAGCGGACAAAGATATGACCCGACGCGCTGACCGTTTGTTTCAGATTGTGCAGATCCTGCGGGGCAGGCGTCTGACAACGGCAGCGCATCTGGCGGACCGGCTTGGCGTGTCTGAGCGTACGGTCTATCGCGATATCCGCGACCTGTCGCTTTCCGGCGTGCCGGTGGAAGGTGAAGCGGGGAGCGGATATCGCCTCATGTCGGGCTTTGACCTGCCGCCACTGATGCTGACAAATAAGGAGTCTGAGGCGCTGATCGTCGCGATTCGCCTGCTCAAAACCTGGGGTGGGGAATCGCTGTCGCGCGAGCTGGAGTCGGCTCAGGAAAAGGTGCTGGCGATTCTGCCCGAGGAAAGTCGTCGAAAGGCGGAGCAGACGCGGATCTACGCCCCGGATTTTTGCATGCAAAGCCACTCCCGCAGCGACTTTGACAGGATTCATCAGGCAATTTCCGCTCAGCAGGTGCTGGCACTGCATTACCGTGATGAAGCAGGACAGCTGTCTAATCGTGAGGTTCAGCCGCTGGGGCTGTTCTTCTGGGGAGAGCGCTGGCTGCTGGCCGCGTGGTGTGAACGGCGCGATGACTATCGCTGTTTCCGGCTCGACAGATGCCTCAATATTGTGACTACGGAAAGGCGGTTTAGCGAGAGTGCGGACAGGTCTTTGGCGGATTTTTTGCGCAAGGTGAGGCAGTAAAAAGCCAGCTTAAGAGCTGGCTTTTTTGCCCGGCGGCGCTGCGCTTGCACGGGCCTACAGGTTTTGTAGGCCGGGTAAGGCGAAGCCGCCACCCGGCAAAAACCACGAGATTAGAAGTTGTAGCCTACAACCAGGTAACCACCCCAACCGGTAGAACGGACGTGTTCGTTCATCCATACCAGTTTCGCGTCGTCGTTCCACTGGCCGCCGTTGTGCCAGTAACGTGCCACAACGGAGTAATGCCAGTGATCGTAGTTCAGCGCCAGGATGTGGCTGGAGGCGATGGAGTCATTGGTACGCTGCTTAATACCGTTCTCTGCGTAACCGCTCTTATCGCCCAGATCTGAACCCCAGTCGAAGTTGGTGAAGCCGATATAGCTCAGGTTACCGCCCCACAGCTGGGTGATTGGCACAAAGTATTTCACTTTGAAACGATAGCCATCCCATTCGTTCTGGTTTTCAGCGCCATAGTTCTGCCACTGATACTTGGCATAGACGTTCAGAGACAGGCTCATTGGCAGGCCGGTGTCGATGTCCGTACCCAGACCCATATACCAGGTGCTCTGACGACCGGACTCGTTGCGGCCCATGTCGTAAATGTAGTTGTTCGCGAAGTACCACTCTTTGAACGGGCCGAAGCTCAGATCGGTGCCGGTCAGCTTGTCGATGGAGAAGCGTGGTTCGATTTCCATGAACAGAGGGGAACCGTGGTTCCAGATACCTTTAGCCTGAGAGTTACCACCGAAGAAGACCGGTGCATCCATGTAGCCGTAGAAATCAAACCAGTCTTTCTTGGCGAAGGCTTCATATTCCAGGTAGGTATCGTTACGAATCTGTGGTCCGAAACGCGTGTGGTAGCTGCCCACCACGTTAACGCTCTGGTGCCACCAGTCGGAGAGGTATTGTGGTTTGTCGTTTTCCGCTGCGTTAACAGTGAAAGAAGAGGACAGTGCCAGCACGGCGCCAGCTGCGAGTAATGTTTTTTTCATAATCATGCCACTGATTGAAATTCCCTTCCGGGAGTGAAAAATGCGCGAATTGCGTTTCTAAATATTTCGTGTTTCTGCGGTGCCTATTATAGGAATCCCTGCTCACAAAAATATGTGTTGTTTCACATATCTCTCACACGCGTAATCGATTGCGTTCACGTTTGCGTACTTTAAACGGCCGGGATTGTAGCGGCAATCATTTATGTTGCCAATCCATACGAAATGTAAATGTTAGCGGAGTGACATTTCACTCCGCTAAAAAGGAGGGGATTAGTGCGCGGCGGGTTGAATGTCGTGAATGCGGATAAAGCCTAACTGTTCCGGCGTAAGGCCGCTTAACTGAAGCGGGATATCCACATCGCTTGGTGCTAAAACACTGGCCGGGGCGGTGAAGAGTTGATTCTTCACGTTCACCTCCTGGTAATTCTCCGTGGTGCCCTGGATCTGGCCCCACTCGACGGTGCCGCTGAAGGCCGGAAGCGGATCGTTGGACTCTCCCTGGATGCGTAATGTTGCGCGAGTACCATCTGCATTCGCCGCCACATTCACCAGAGACATTTTTAGCGTGCCGATCTGACTATTGAGACGCGCAGGCGTATTCGCGCCCGGCAGCAGATAAACCCCGCTGCTGGATTTGGCATTCAGCGCGTTTTGCTGGGTGATTTTCACCGTTTCTTTGTTCAGCTTGTCCATCGCCGTATTGAGCGTATTGACGCTCTGTTTCAACTGGCGGACTTCGGTTTGCTGTGCACAGGCGCTAAGGGTGAAGAGGCTCCCCACCAGCAATATTTTCAGGTAACGTCTTGTCATTGCGTTTATTTCCTTGAAATAACGGATCGTCCTAATGGTAGCGAGCATCATTGTGTCAGACATAGATCCTTTGTCTCAAAAAGCTCTTCCTTTGTTGTCAGGCCAGATCAGGGTAAAATGAAAATCAGTTAACCAGATAACAGGGATACCGTATGCATTGCCCATTCTGCTCCGCTGTGGATACCAAAGTCATCGACTCTCGCCTGGTGGGCGAAGGGTCATCCGTACGCCGTCGTCGGCAGTGTCTGGTGTGCAACGAGCGTTTTACGACCTTTGAGGTGGCAGAGCTGGTCATGCCGCGCGTGGTAAAAAGTAACGACGTGCGTGAGCCGTTTAACGAAGAGAAACTGCGCAGCGGAATGCTGAAGGCCCTTGAAAAACGTCCTGTCAGCGCGGACGACGTGGAGATGGCGTTAAACCACATAAAATCTTACCTTCGTGGTTTGGGTGAGCGTGAAGTGCCGAGCAAAATGATTGGTAACCTGGTGATGGAGCAGCTGAAAAAGCTCGATAAGGTCGCCTATATCCGCTTTGCTTCGGTCTACCGCAGCTTCGAAGATATCAAAGAGTTTGGCGAAGAGATCGCCCGCTTACAGGATTAAGCTCATGCACGATGAGATGTACATGGCGCGAGCCATGAAGCTGGCGCAGCGCGGTCGTTTTACGACCCATCCCAACCCGAACGTCGGGTGCGTTATCGTTAAAGATGGCGAGATCGTGGGGGAGGGCTTTCACTATCGCGCAGGCGAACCGCATGCTGAGGTTCATGCGCTGCGCATGGCTGGTGAGAAGGCGCGCGGCGCTACAGCCTACGTTACGCTGGAGCCCTGCAGCCATCACGGGCGTACGCCGCCGTGCTGCGACGCGTTAATTGCCGCGGGGGTTTCGCGCGTGGTCGCATCGATGCAGGATCCGAATCCGCAGGTGGCCGGACGGGGTCTGTATCGCCTGCAGCAGGAAGGCATTGACGTCAGCCATGGCCTGATGATGCAGGACGCGGAAGCGCTCAACAAAGGTTTCCTGAAGCGCATGCGTACCGGGTTCCCGTATATCCAGCTTAAGCTGGGTGCCTCGCTGGACGGTCGTACGGCAATGGCAAACGGCGAGAGTCAGTGGATCACATCGCCACAGGCAAGGCGCGATGTGCAACGTCTGCGCGCGCAAAGCCATGCTATTCTCACCAGCAGTGAAACCGTTCTGGCTGATGATCCGGCCATGACCGTGCGCTGGGACGAGCTGAATGCCGATACCCAGGCTCTGTACCCGCAGGAGAACCTGCGTCAGCCGCTGCGTATTGTCATTGATAGCCAGAACCGCGTGACGCCAGAGCACCGCATCGTCCAGCAGCCGGGTGAAACCTGGATTGCCCGCACGAAGGACGATACGCGCACATGGCCGAAAGGCGTGCGCAGCATCATGGTGCCGGAGCATAACGGCCATCTGGATCTCGTGGTACTGATGATGCTGCTCGGCAAGCAACAGGTGAACAGTATCTGGGTGGAAGCGGGGCCAACGCTCGCCGGTGCGCTCTTACAGGCCGGACTGGTGGATGAACTGCTTGTTTACGTTGCGCCTAAACTGTTAGGTCACGACGCGCGTGGCCTGTTTGTGCTGCCTGGCCTTGAAAAACTGGCCGACGCACCACAACTCAAATTCAGCGAGATTCGTCCGGTAGGTCCGGATGTCTGCCTCCACTTAACGACAGCGTAATTGCTCCCGAAATAGGGAAGCAGTGCGCAAAGTATTATGATAAAATCCGCCCCCCTGCGGGGCCAAATGAACCCGTAAAGGAAGAGTATGAACATTATTGAAGCTGCTGTAGCTACCCCGGACGCTCGCGTCGCCATCACCATTGCGCGTTTCAACAACTTCATCAACGACAGCCTGCTGGAAGGTGCCATTGACGCCCTGAAACGTATCGGCCAGGTTAAAGATGACAACATTACCGTTGTTTGGGTTCCAGGCGCTTACGAACTGCCACTGGCGGCGGGCGCGCTGGCGAAAACCGGTAAATACGACGCGGTGATTGCGCTGGGTACCGTTATTCGTGGCGGCACTGCGCACTTCGAATACGTTGCGGGCGGTGCAAGCAATGGTCTGGCACACGTTGCGCAGGATGCTGAAATTCCTGTCGCGTTCGGCGTGCTGACTACCGAAAGTATTGAACAAGCCATCGAACGTGCTGGCACCAAAGCCGGTAACAAAGGTGCAGAAGCTGCACTGACCGCGCTTGAAATGATCAATGTATTGAAAGCCATCAAGGCCTGATTTTTTTGTAAGGGGAATTCCGTGAAACCTGCTGCTCGTCGCCGCGCCCGTGAATGTGCCGTCCAGGCACTTTACTCCTGGCAGTTGTCCCAGAACGACATCGCTGATGTTGAATACCAGTTCCTGTCAGAACAGGACGTGAAAGACGTTGACGTTCTGTACTTCCGTGAACTGCTGTCGGGAGTGGCGACTAATAGCGCGTATCTCGATGGTCTGATGAAACCTTACCTGTCCCGTCTGCTCGAAGAGCTGGGTCAGGTAGAAAAAGCAGTGTTGCGTATCGCGCTGTTTGAGCTGTCTAAACGTGATGATGTGCCGTACAAAGTGGCCATTAACGAAGCGATCGAACTGGCGAAAACCTTCGGTGCTGAAGACAGCCACAAGTTTGTAAACGGCGTACTTGATAAAGCAGCACCTGCGATCCGTCCCCACAAAAAGTGATCCGCAAACCGGAGTTCTGCATTGCCTGACGGGCAGTGCGGCTCCGGTTTTTTCTTTTATTTGCTGAGGCATAACGTATGGCATGCGGCGAATTTTCCCTGATTGCCCGTTATTTCGACCGTGTCAGAACCTCTCGTCTTGATGTTGAAACCGGCATCGGCGATGACTGTGCACTTCTCAATATTCCCGAAAAACAGACGCTGGCAATCAGCACCGACACCTTAGTGTGCGGACGTCATTTTTTACCGGATATCGATCCTGCCGATCTGGCGTATAAGGCGCTGGCGGTTAACGTCAGCGATCTGGCGGCGATGGGGGCCGATCCCGCGTGGTTAACCCTGGCGCTGACGCTGCCAGAGGTAGACGAAGCCTGGCTTGAAGCCTTTAGCGATGCGCTGTTTGAGCAGCTTAACTACTACGATATGCAGCTGATTGGCGGTGATACCACTGCCGGACCGCTGTCGATGACGCTGGCGATCCACGGGTATGTGCCGCTCGGCCGCGCGCTGAAGCGCTCAGGCGCAAAACCCGGCGACTGGATCTATGTGACCGGTACGCCAGGCGACAGCGCGGCAGGGCTGGCGATCCTCCAGGATCGCTTAACCGTGAAGGATGCCGACGATGCGGCGTATCTGGTGAAACGCCATCTGCGCCCGACGCCGCGTATTCTGCACGGTCAGGCGCTGCGCGAGCGGGCAAGCTCGGCTATCGATCTCTCTGACGGGCTGATCTCGGACCTCGGCCATATTCTGAAGGCCAGCGGTGTCGGCGCGCGCGTTGACCTGGATCTGTTCCCGCTGTCAGAGGAACTGCTTCGTCATGTCGAACCTGAGCAGGCGCTGCGCTGGGCGCTGTCCGGTGGCGAAGATTATGAGCTGTGCTTTACCGTTCCGGAGCTGAACCGCGGAACGCTCGACGTGGCATTAGCGCACCTCGGCGCGAAATTCACCTGTATCGGGCAGATCATGCCGGAGAGTGAAGGGCTGAAGTTTGTGAAAGACGGTGAGCCGGTTACGCTGGACTGGAAAGGGTACGATCACTTCGCGTGAGTTTGTGCGCTCTGTATTGCCGGGGGGCGGTTCCGCCTTACCCGGCCTACAAAAGATGGGGCTTACTTAAACCCCACCACCGGATGCTGCTGATACGGCGTCTCCAGCTCGGCAACCTGCTCCGGCGTCAGCGTGATATCCACTGCATTCAGCAGTTCGTCAAGCTGCTCTTCCCGGGATGTGCCGATAATTGGCGCCGCGACGCCGCGTTTACCCAGCAGCCACGCCAGCGCTACCTGGGCGCGGGTTGCGCCGGTATCGTCGGCAATTCCGGCTAAGCGTTCAGCGATCAGGGCATCGCTGGCCTCTGTTCCTTCGTAGAGATTTTTTCCCACTTCATCCGAGACCAGACGGGCCGTGGTTTCTCCCCACGGACGGGTCAGGCGGCCGCGCGCGAGCGGGCTCCACGGGATGACCGCCACGCCCTCCTGATGGCACAGCGGCAGCATCTCACGTTCTTCTTCACGGTAGATCAGATTGTAGTGGTCCTGCATGGTGACGAAGCGCGCCCAGCCGTGCTGTGCCTGCAGATCCAGTGCCTGAGCAAACTGCGAGGCATGCATAGACGACGCGCCGATATAGCGCGCTTTACCGGCTTTGACGACGTCGTTGAGTGCTTCCAGCGTCTCCTCAATGGGCGTGTTGTAATCCCAACGGTGAATTTGCAGCAGGTCGACGTAATCCATGTTCAGACGCCTGAGGCTATCATCAATGGAACGCAGGATCTGAGCGCGAGAAAGGCCCTGAGCCAGGTCGCCCACCGGATAGTACACCTTGGTGGCAACCACGATGTCTTCCCGACGGGCAAAATCACGCAGGGCGCGGCCGACAATCTCCTCGCTGCTGCCGTCGGAATAGCTGTTGGCGGTGTCAAAGAAGTTAATGCCGCCCTCGATGGCGCGTTTGATAATCGGACGGCTGCTCTCTTCCGGCAGCGTCCAGGCGTGGTTTCCCCGATCGGGTTCGCCAAAGGTCATGCATCCCAGACAAAGCCGGGAAACCTTAAGGTCTGTTTTTCCTAATGTTGTGTATTGCACGGTCCGCTCCTGCTGTTTAAACAATACGTTTAATCATAGCAGGAGCGGAAAAGGGGAGGGATCAGTCCAGCCAGGCGCGGATTTTTGCTTCGATACCGGCAGCGTCCAGGCCAATCGCCGCGCGGGCTTCGTCCTGGGTACCTTGCGGGATGAAATGGTCCGGCAGGCCGAGGTTCAGCACCGGAACGGCTTTACGGTTTGCCATCAGCACCTCGTTCACGCCGCTGCCCGCACCGCCCATAATCGCGTTCTCTTCCAGCGTGACCAGCACGTCATGCGCCTCAGCCATACTCAGGATCAGGGATTCGTCGAGCGGTTTCACAAAGCGCATATCGACCAGGGTGGCGTTCAGCGTTTCAGCCACTTTCGCCGCCTCTGGCATCAGCGTGCCGAAGTTCAGAATCGCCACTTTTTCACCGCGACGTTTGACCAGACCTTTACCGATCGCCAGCTTCTCCAGCGGCTGCAGCTCAACGCCCACCGCATTGCCGCGCGGGTAGCGAACGGCGCTTGGGCCATCCTGATAGTGGTAGCCGGTAAACAGCATCTGACGACATTCGTTCTCGTCGCTTGGCGTCATGATCACCATATCCGGAATGCAGCGCAGGAACGACAGGTCAAACGCGCCCTGGTGCGTCTGGCCGTCGGCACCGACAATGCCCGCACGATCGATAGCAAACAGCACCGGCAGCTTCTGGATCGCCACGTCGTGGATCACCTGATCGTAGGCGCGCTGCAGGAAGGTGGAATAGATAGCGACAACCGGTTTGTAGCCGCCGATCGCCAGGCCCGCGGCAAACGTCACCGCGTGCTGCTCGGCAATGGCCACGTCGAAATACTGGTCAGGGTATTTTCTGGAGAACTCCACCATGCCGGAGCCTTCGCGCATGGCTGGGGTGATCGCCATCAGCTTGTTGTCTTTTGCGGCGGTTTCGCACAGCCAGTCGCCGAAGATTTTTGAATAGCTCGGCATGCCGCCGTTGCTTTTCGGCAGACAGCCGCTGGACGGGTCAAATTTTGGTACCGCGTGGAAGGTAATCGGATCTTTTTCCGCCGGTTCGTAGCCACGGCCTTTTTTGGTCATGATGTGCAGGAACTGCGGGCCTTTCAGGTCACGCATGTTCTTGAGCGTGGTCACCAGTCCCAGCACGTCATGGCCGTCAACCGGGCCGATATAGTTAAAGCCCAGCTCTTCAAACAGGGTGCCCGGCACGACCATGCCTTTGATGTGCTCTTCGGTGCGCTTGAGCAGCTCTTTGATCGGCGGTACGCCGGAGAAGACTTTCTTGCCGCCTTCACGCAGCGAGGAGTAAAGCTTGCCGGAGAGAAGCTGCGCCAGATGGTTGTTCAGCGCGCCAACGTTTTCGGAAATCGACATTTCGTTATCGTTAAGCACAACCAGCATGTCCGGCTTGATGTCGCCCGCATGGTTCATGGCCTCAAAGGCCATACCGGCAGTGATGGCACCGTCGCCAATCACGCAGACGGTGCGGCGCTGCTTGTTCTCTTTTTCGGCAGCAACGGCAATCCCGATGCCTGCAGAAATAGAGGTGGAGGAGTGCCCGACGCTCAATACGTCGTACTCGCTCTCCCCGCGCCACGGGAACGGGTGCAGACCGCCTTTCTGACGAATGGTGCCAATTTTATCGCGACGTCCGGTCAGAATTTTGTGCGGATAAGCCTGGTGGCCCACGTCCCAGATCAGCTGATCGAACGGCGTGTTATAGACGTAGTGCAGCGCCACGGTCAGCTCTACCGTGCCAAGCCCGGAGGCGAAATG
Source organism: Enterobacter cloacae complex sp. Mu1197 (assembly GCF_040059225.1). Classification (NCBI taxonomy): domain Bacteria; kingdom Pseudomonadati; phylum Pseudomonadota; class Gammaproteobacteria; order Enterobacterales; family Enterobacteriaceae; genus Enterobacter; species Enterobacter cloacae complex sp. Mu1197. The sequence goes on from NZ_CP157375.1 coordinate 1,030,496, forward strand.
GCCGCTGGAGCGGCTTACGCTGTCGAGCAGGTAGCGACGCAGCTCGTCGCACAGCTTCGGCAGGCTCTCTTTCGGCAACAGACGTAACTCCTGGGTGGAGTCAACTAACGCCAGTGTCGGGTATTTGGCAATATCAAAACTCATCAAAGGCTCATCGAGATATATAGTTTATTTATCACGCTGGATTATATAGTCCGCTAGCGCTTCCAGTGCCGAGGTATCCAGCGATTGCGCGGCCAGCTGATTCAGCGACTGGCGGGCATCGTCAATCAGATCCCGGGCTTTACGTTGGGCTTGCTCAAGACCCAGCAGGGCGGGGTAGGTACTTTTGCCAAGCTGCTGGTCCGCACCCTGACGTTTACCCAATGTTGCAGTATCGCCCACCACATCCAGAATGTCATCCTGAACCTGGAATGCCAGACCGATACTTTCTGCGTATCTGTCCAGAATCGGCAGGGCTTTGCGCCCTTGCTCACCCGCGCTCAGCGCGCCAAGACGAACGGCGGAACGAATCAATGCCCCGGTTTTATGGCGATGAATACGCTCCAGCTGTTCCAGATTAACCTGACGTCCTTCGGCTTCAAGATCCAAGGCCTGTCCGCCGCACATGCCCGCCACGCCACTGGCCATGGCCAGTTCGGAAATCATTGCCAGACGGTCACGGTCAGCCACTTCGGCCATTGGCGCATCGCTCAGAATCGAGAACGCCAGCGTCTGCAGGGCATCACCCGCCAGAATGGCATTCGCTTCGCCAAACTTGATATGGCAGGTGGGTTGACCCCGACGCAAGTCGTCGTCGTCCATGGCCGGGAGATCGTCGTGGATCAGCGAGTAGGCATGGATGCACTCAACGGCGGCTGCCGGGGCGTCCAGCGTGTTATCGCTGATGCCAAACATGTTGCCTGTGGCGTACACCAGGAACGGGCGCAGGCGCTTTCCACCCAAGAGTGCGCCATAGTGCATTGCTTCAACCAGTGGAGTGTTCTGAAAAGGCTGTGGCGCAATAAAACGGCGCAGGGCGTCGTTGGCGCGCACGACACGCGCCTGAAGCTCGTTGGCAAAATCCATTTACTCGGCGTCCGGTGTGAAAGGCGTGGTTTTCGCCTCTTCGCTGTCGGACAGCAGGATCTGCACGCGCTGTTCGGCCTGTTGCAGCTTAACCTGACCCTGGCGCGCCAGCTGGACGCCGCGCTCGAATTCGTTGAGCGCCTCTTCCAGCGGGAGATCGCCACTCTCGAGGCGGGTAACAATTTGCTCCAGTTCACTCAGCGCAGTTTCGAAACTGGCCGGTGCGTCGTTCTTCTTCGGCATAGTGAATTGACTCTTATATTCTTCGCCCCGACATGGTAACGGACTCGGGCGGATAAGCAAATAACGCGCAATGTGCACAGGAGCGGCGCGATGGTGGTATACTTGCGCGCCTGGATGCAGCCACGGGTGTGGGCTGCTGTACTCTTTTCCATTACAAGCCTTAACAGGCTTGCCTAAGAAACATTGCCGCCATGAAGTTTATCATTAAATTGTTCCCTGAAATCACCATCAAAAGCCAATCTGTGCGTTTGCGCTTTATTAAAATTCTCACCGGGAACATTCGTAACGTATTAAAGCACTACGACGAAACCCTCGCCGTGGTGCGCCACTGGGACCACGTTGAGGTCCGTGCCAAAGACGAAAACAAACGTCAGGATATTCGCGACGCCCTGACCCGTATTCCGGGTATCCACCATATTCTGGAAGTGGAAGATGTCCCGTTTAGCGATATGCACGACATCTTCGAGAAAGCGCTGGTCCAGTACCGCGACCAGATCGAAGGCAAAACCTTCTGCGTGCGCGTGAAGCGTCGCGGCAAGCACGAGTTCAGCTCCATTGAAGTTGAACGTTACGTTGGCGGCGGTCTGAACCAGCACGTCGAGTCTGCGCGCGTGCGCCTGACCAACCCGGACGTAACCGTTAATCTGGAGATCGAAAACGATCGCCTGCTGCTGGTGAAAGGCCGCTATGAAGGCATCGGCGGCTTCCCGATCGGCACCCAGGAAGACGTCCTGTCCCTGATCTCCGGCGGCTTTGACTCCGGTGTCTCCAGCTATATGCTGATGCGCCGCGGCTGTCGCGTACACTACTGCTTCTTTAACCTGGGCGGTGCGGCGCACGAGATCGGCGTTCGTCAGGTGGCACATTTCCTGTGGAACCGCTTCGGCAGCTCCCACCGCGTGCGTTTCGTGGCAATTAATTTCGAACCGGTGGTCGGCGAGATTCTGGAGAAAGTGGACGACGGCCAGATGGGCGTCATCCTGAAGCGCATGATGGTGCGTGCGGCGTCCAAAGTGGCTGAACGCTACGGCGTGCAGGCGCTGGTCACCGGCGAAGCGCTGGGCCAGGTCTCCAGCCAGACGCTGACCAACCTGCGCCTGATCGACAACGTGTCTGATACGCTGATCCTGCGTCCGCTGATCTCTCACGATAAAGAACACATCATCGATCTGGCACGCGAAATCGGCACCGAAGATTTTGCCCGCACCATGCCGGAATACTGCGGCGTGATCTCAAAAAGCCCGACCGTTAAAGCGGTGAAGGCGAAGATTGAAGCGGAAGAAGAGAACTTCGATTTTGCCATCCTGGACAAAGTGGTGGAGGAAGCCTCCAACATTGATATCCGTGAGATTGCCCAGCAGACCGAGCAGGACGTGGTTGAAGTGGAGACCGTGAGCGGTTTCGGCGCGAACGACGCGATTCTGGATATCCGTTCTATTGACGAGCAGGATGACAAACCGCTGCAGGTGGATGGCGTGGAGGTGGTTTCTCTGCCGTTCTATAAGCTGAGCACGAAGTTTGGCGACCTCGACCAGAGCAAAACGTACCTGCTGTGGTGTGAGCGTGGGGTGATGAGCCGCCTGCAGGCGCTGTATCTGCGCGAGCAGGGCTTTGCGAATGTGAAGGTGTATCGTCCGTAGTTTCTCGCCCGGTGGCGCTTCGCTTACCGGGCCTACGGTACCGTGCATTTGTAGGCCGGGTAAGGCGTAGCCGCCACCCGGCTTTTTTTATGCACTACTCTTCATAGTAATTATAAATCCCCGCTGGCATCACCAGCGATGACGCCACTTCGTACGCCTTCTCGCGCCCGACCAGCAGGTCGATAATCTTTAAGCCAAAATCAATCGCGGTGCCCGGGCCCTGGCTGGTCAGCAGGTTGACGCGCGGATCCCAGACGACGCGTTTGTCCACCCACTGATCTTCCGGAATGGTGTCTTTCAGCCCCGGGAAGCCGGTCATATTGCCGATGGGGAAGATGTCATGGGGAACCAGCACCGTGCCAGCGGCGGCACAAATGGCGGCGACAATGCGCCCGGATAAATGAAACTGACGCACGGTCTCAACCAGCAGCGGGCTGTCGCGAAAATACTCCGCGCCCTTCAGGCCACCGGGCAGGACGATGATGTCGTAATCCCTGTCGGCCACCTGCACGAGCGGAGCATCGGCCAGCAGCTTCACGCCGCGCGAGCAGGTAATCGCCAGGCTGCCGTCGCTGGCGACGCTGGCGGTTGTCACGTTAATACCGCCGCGCACCATCAGATCGATGGTGGTGACCGCTTCCATCTCTTCGCTACCAGGGGCGAGGCAGATCAGTGCCGACGCGCTCATATTCACTCTCCTTACGTTTAACCAGGTCATACAGACGGGCGTTTTCCGGCACCGCGATGCCGTGCGCGCGGGCGCGTTTTAGCAGATATCCGGTGATATAGTCGATCTCCGTGTGGCGTAATGCCCGAACATCCTGCAGCATCGAGGAGATGTTCTCAGCCGTACTCTCAATAACCTGCTCGACATAACAGCGCAAATCGTCTGCCGAGGTATGCAGGCCTTCCCGCTCAACGACCGCCGCGACTTCTGCACAGAGCAGTGCAACCTCCTGAGGATGATTTTTCAGCTCTCCGTTCGGACAGTTCCACAGCGCCGTCAGCGGATTGATCACGCAGTTTACGGCCAGCTTGCGCCAGAGTTGTGGACGAATATGGTTATGCCAGGCCACGTCTGGCAGCACCTTCTGCAACACATCGGCAAGATAGCTGTAGTCCCCATCCTGCGTTCTGGCAGGCCCGATGTGGGTCACGCCGCTGGCGACATGCACGATGATGTTGCCGTCGCGACGGGCAGCGTGCGTGGTTGTCGCCATCAGCAGAGGCTGCGGAACGCTTTTCAGCTCGTCAAGGGTCCCCATGCCGTTATGCAGCAGCAGGATGGGCGAAGTGGGGGGGAGCTGGGCGGCCAGTGTCTTGACCGCGTCTGAAACCTGCCACGCTTTGAGCGTCACCAGTAAAAGGTCGCTTTGCGCCAGGAAATCAGGATCGTTCGCGGTGAGGGATTCGTTAAAGATGCTTCCGTCTTCACCAATCAGGTTTACACTGCAATAGGGCTGGGGCACGCGCAGCCAGCCCTGAACCTCATGTCCGTGCTTGCACAGCGCGGTCAGCCATAGCTGACCAAGGGCTCCACATCCGAGCACTGTAATTTTCATTGTTCCTCCTCACCTGCAACTGCGCCAGGTGTTACAGCTTAATTATACAGCTAAGCTTCTGTTGAGTTATGCCTCGTAGCGGGTATTATGCAACGCAACAAAAGTGAAGGGAGAAGAAAAGATGCCATCTTTCGATATTGTTTCCGAAGTTGATATCCAGGAAGTTCGCAACGGCGTTGAGAACGCAACCCGCGAAGTAGAGTCACGTTTCGATTTTCGTGGCGTTGAGGCGTCGTTTGAGCTGAACGACGCAAATAAGACCATTAAGGTGCTGAGCGAGTCTGATTTCCAGGTAAATCAGCTGCTCGACATTCTGCGCGCCAAGCTGTTAAAGCGCGGCATCGAAGGGACGTCTCTGGATGTGCCGGACGAGTTTGTGCACAGCGGTAAAAACTGGTTTGTGGAAGCCAAGTTGAAGCAGGGCATCGAGAGCGCGGTGCAGAAGAAGATTGTGAAGCTCATCAAAGACAGCAAGCTGAAGGTGCAGGCGCAGATCCAGGGCGAAGAGATTCGCGTGACCGGTAAGTCCCGCGATGACCTCCAGTCGGTGATGGCGCTGGTGCGCGGCGGCGATCTGGGTCAGCCGTTCCAGTTTAAAAACTTCCGCGATTAATATATTAAGCCCGGTTTAATGGACTGCACCCCAAAAGTTTTGGACACCCAACTGAGTAAGGTGCAGTTTTTTATGGCAAAGCCAAAATATTCCCTCGAAACCAGATTAGCTGTAGTTAATCACTACCTTGCCGGAAAAGATGGAACACATCGTACAGCTGAACGCTTTGGTGTTGAGAGAACATCAGTGCGACGCTGGGTAAGAGCCTGGCAACTCCACGGTATTGATGGCATAACCTGGAAAAATGACCGCCATTCTCCGGCGCTCCGGATGACTGTTGTCCAGACTGTTCTCAACGAAGAACTTTCGATGCGTGAAGCTGCCGCACGGTTTAATATCTCAAATGAAACCGTTGTCCGGCACTGGGTGAATGTTTACAAAGTCGCTGGTGAGAAAGGACTTCTGAGCATAAAACCCGGCCGGAGCAAGAACATGACAACCCCCAAAAAAACACCTCCACTTACCGATGCTGCACTGGAAAAGTTATCTCCCGAAGAACTGCGGGCTGAACTCCGCTACCTGCGCGCAGAGAATGCCTATCTAAAAAAGCTGAAGGCCTTAGTTCAAAGCGAGAAAAACGGCAGAAAGCCGCAATAATCAGTGAACTAAGGCTGAACTATGCGCTCGGTGATCTTCTGCGTGCAGCGGGTATGTCCCGCAGTACGTGGTATCACAATATGAATGCGCTGAAGCGAGTGGACAGACATGCCGGGCTGAAAGACAAAATCAGAGAGATTTACCACTATCACAAAGGGCGTTATGGCTACCGCAGGATCACGCTCTCACTGAGAAAACAGGGGTTGCTGGTAAACCATAAAACAGTGCAGCGGCTGATGGCGGAGCTGTCACTCCGCTCACTGATAAGGGTGAAGAAATATCGCGCCTGGAAAGGGGACGTGGGCAAGGCTGCACCCAATATCCTGAGCCGGAACTTCGGTGCATCGAAAGCCAACGAAAAATGGGTCACGGATGTTACAGAATTCTCGGTGCAGGGTAAAAAGCTGTACCTGTCGCCAGTTCTCGATCTGTTCAACCGGGAGATTATCTCTTACAGCCTGTCGGAAAAGCCGGTAATGGAGATGGTTAATACGATGCTGCACGATGCGTTCTCAGTGCTCGGACCGGAGGATGCGCTGTTGCTGCACACGGATCAGGGCTGGCAATATCGAATGGCAGGGTATCAGGCCAAGTTAAAGGCGAAGGGGATAACACAAAGCATGTCGCGCAAGGGAAATTGCCTGGATAACGCGGTGATAGAGAACTTCTTTGGCACACTGAAATCAGAGTGTTTTTACCTGAACAGGTTCAGCAATCTGAGTGAACTAAGGAAGGCGATAGAGGACTATATCCACTACTATAACAACGAGCGAATCAGCCTGAAATTAAAAGGCCTGAGTCCGGTAGAATACCGAACCCAGGCCCTGATAGCCGCTTAACATGAACTGTCCAACTTTATGGGGTCAGTCCATTAACCGGGCTTTTTTTCACGCCTTGAGCGCCTGCTCGACCTCGAAGCGGTTGGTCACCTTGCTGTCAATTTTGACGTAAGCGCTGCGCTCTTCGGGAACAATCAGCACCTCTGTGACCCCGTCTTTAGCTTCCAGACGCTGTTTCAGCGCATCGCTAATCTCCAGATCATCCGGAATTTCTACGCGCAGGCTGCTCACGTAGCGCGGCTCTTTCATGGTACCGGCGACCAGCAGCCAGACTGTCGCCAGCAGCGCCCCCGCGAGAAACACGGTTTGTGAATCAAACAGGCCGTCCAACCAGCCGCCAAGCGAGCCGCCGATCGCCACGCCGAGGAACTGGCTGGTGGAATAAATGCCCATTGCCGTGCCTTTGTAACCGGCGGGGGACTCTTTGCTGATCAGCGACGGGAGCAGGGCTTCCATCAGGTTAAATGCCAGGAAGAACAGCTGCACGCCAGCAATCAGCTCCCAGAAGTGCGGGCCGGCACCCCAGAGCACGATCTCGGCAATCAGCAGGACCGCCACGCAGCCCACGAAGACGCGCTTCATTTTGCGCTTCACTTCGGCGTAGATGATGAACGGCACGACGGAGACAAACGAAATCAGCATCGTAACCAGATAGATTTTCCAGTGCTCAGCCGCCGGGAAACCCGCTGCGGCAAGCTGGCCGGGCAGGGCAACAAAGGTCGACATCAGCAGAATGTGCAGACACATAATGCCAAAATTCAGCTTAAGCAGGCGCGGCTCGACAATCACTTTGCTGAAGCAGCCTTTTACCATCCCCGACTCACGGTTGAGGACGTGGTTTTTGCTGTCCGGAACCACCCACAGGGTTAAGGCTATACCGATGGTCGCCAGCACGGCAATCATCCAGAACAGGGCGTGCAGACCCAACGTGTGCGTAATGATGGGGCCCAGCACCATCGCAATCGCAAACGTCACGCCAAAGCTCACGCCGATGAACGCCATCGCTTTGGTACGATTTTGCTCGCGGGTTAAGTCTGACAGCAGCGCCATCACCGCGGCGGCAATCGCACCGGAGCCCTGCAGAGCGCGGCCAAGAATAATGCCCCAGATGGAGTGGGAGAGGGCGGCAATGACGCTTCCGAGCACAAAGACCAGCAGCCCGCCGACAATCAGCGGTTTGCGGCCCACCCGGTCAGAGAGCAGACCAAACGGGATTTGGAACACCGCCTGCGCCAGACCATAAATGCCAATGGCGAGGCCAATCAGCGCCTCGCTGGCCCCCTGCAGCGCCATACCGTACGTGGTCAGAACAGGCAGGACCATAAACATGCCAAGCATCCGTAGCGAGAAGACAGTCCCTAAGCCCCAGGTCGCGCGTAGCTCGCCTGGCGTCATTTTATAATCGTTCATTACCACCTCAGTTCAAAAGCAGGCCATAGTGTAGTGCGGGGAAGGGGCGGGGTAAATAAAGGGTTATTTAACAAATATTACATGCGTTATTAATAGATTCAGTGAATAAAAAAGGGGTGCCGAAGCACCCCTTTATTCACCTGTTGTGGCTTACCAGACGTAAGTCAGCAGGTTATGTGAATCCGGCACCATGAAGTCCACGGACATCATCACGGACAGTGAAGTAATGGCCACAATCGAGAACACAAACAGCTTGCGCGCCCAGACTTTGTCATCTTCCACTTTGTAACCGCGCAGCGCCATGCCGAGCCACCAGACGCTCACCGCAGCCGCTACCGCCAGATATTTGTATCCAGCGTAACCACCCAGAGAGAGCATCAGCGTTGCCACGGCAAAGGCGATGATGTACAGCGTGATGTGGTTCTTGGCAACGGAGATGCCTTTCACGACCGGCAGAACCGGGATGTTCGCTGCCTGATAATCCTTAAAGCGGAAAATCGCGATGGCATAGGAGTGCGGCATCTGCCACAGGCTAAAGATAGCCAGCAGGATCAGCGCACCGCTGTCGAACTCATTCGTGACCGCGCAGTAGCCAATCACCGGCGGCGCAGCGCCGGAGAGAGAACCAATCAGCGTGCCGTAGACGGAGTGACGCTTCATATACAGGCTGTAGACGCCCACATACACCACGAACCCCATAACCCCCAGCCAGCAGGCCAGCGGGTTAGCACCAAACCACAGCAGCATAAAGCCAGCAATACCCAGCAAGGTGGCGTACACCAGCGAGACGGAAGGGGCGATCAGGCCTTTCACCAGCACCCGATTTTTGGTCCTTTCCATCTTCTTGTCGATATCCATGTCGATGTAGTTGTTAAATACACAACCGGACGCAACAACCAGTGACACACCGACCAGCGTGTAGATAAAGAGGGTGTAATCAATGCTGCCTTTGGAGGCCAGCAGGAACCCTCCGATCACGGAGATCAGGTTGCCAAAGATGATGCCTGGTTTCGTTACTTGCAGGTATTGCTTAAACATACTCGCCGCTCTTAGTGAACCATCATGTTGTAGTTGAGGTTCCACATAATCCAGATGGAACCGACTACCAGGATAGCGATGATAATCACGGTAAAGATAAAGGCGGTCATGTTCCAGCCTTCATCGGACTTGGTGTTCATGTGCAGGAAGCAAACCAGATGCACCAGAATCTGAATCACCGCGGTCACCAGGATTGCACCCAGGATAACCGGCTTAGACGCAGAACCGCTCATCACCATCCAGAACGGGATCACCGTCAGGATGATCGACAGGATGAAACCTGTCATGTAGGTTTTTACGCTGCCGTGGGAAGCGCCATGATCGTTAGAATGACTCATTACATCGCCCCCATCAGATAGACTACAGAGAACACACAGATCCACACCACGTCCAGGAAGTGCCAGAACAGGCTCAGGCACAGGATACGGGTACGGTTAGTACTGGTCAGGCCGCGACGGGAGATCTGGAACATCAGTACTGCCATCCAGATCAGACCGGAGGTCACGTGCAGACCGTGGGTGCCGACCAGCGCGAAGAACGCGGACAGGAAGCCACTGCGATCCGGGCCGAAGCCTTCCATGATCAGGTGATGGAATTCATAGATTTCCATCCCGATAAATCCAGCACCAAACAGCCAGGTCAACGCCAGCCAGGACACAACCTGGCTCTTGTTGTTTTTGTACATGGCGATAGCCGCCATGCCGTAGGTGATGGAGCTGAATAACAGCAGTGCGGTTTCAACCAGAACGAACGGCAGTTCAAAGATGTCCTTGCCGGTCGGGCCGCCCGCTGTGCCGTTCACCAGAACGGCATAGGTCGCGAACAGACAGCAGAACAGAATGCAGTCGCTCATCAGGTAGATCCAGAAACCGAAGACTTTGGTCGGTCCTGTATCGTGGTGCGCATGCTCATGCGCGTGGGCAGTTGAGTGCGCCAGAGTATCAGTTGCCATTTTTCAGCCCCGCTTTAGAAATCTCGTCGAAATGCTGATTTTCCAGCTTCTCAACTTCACGGACTGGTACGTAGTAGTCCACGTCCTCGTCAAAGCTCTTCACAATCCAGCTGATTACGATGCCAGCGAAGCCAACAATCGCCATCCACCAGATGTGCCAGATCATTGCGAAACCAAATACCGTCGCGAAAGCGGCAATCACGATGCCCGCACCGCTGTTTTTCGGCATGTGGATCTCTTCGTAATGAGCAGGTTGCTTGTACGCTTCACCTTTTTCTTTCATTTCCCAGAATGCGTCGCGTTCATGAACCTGCGGCACGATGGCAAAGTTATAGAAAGGCGGTGGAGAAGAGGTCGCCCACTCCAGCGTACGGCCACCCCATGGGTCACCGGTCAGGTCACGGTTCTGGTCGCGGTCGCGAATAGACACGTAGAACTGAATCAGCTGAGATGCGATACCACAGGCAATCAGCACGGCACCGCCCGCTGCAACCATCAGCATTGGGTGGAACTGCGGATCGATCTGCTGGCTCAGACGACGGGTCATACCCATGAAGCCCAGCACGTACAGCGGCATAAATGCCACGAAGAAACCGATGATCCAGAACCAGAACGCGCGTTTACCCCATTTCTCGTTCAGCGTGAAGCCGAACGCTTTTGGCCACCAGTAGGTTACGCCAGCGAAGCAGCCGAAGACCACGCCACCGATGATAACGTTATGGAAGTGCGCAATCAGGAACAGACTGTTGTGCAGAACGAAGTCAGCACCTGGTACCGCCAGCAGTACGCCGGTCATCCCACCTACGGAGAAGGTCACGATGAAGCCGATGGTCCACAGCATTGCTGAGTGGAACACGATACGGCCCTGGTACATGGTGAACAGCCAGTTGAAGATCTTCACCCCGGTTGGGATGGCGATAATCATGGTGGTAATACCGAAGAAGGCGTTTACGTTCGCGCCCGCACCCATGGTGAAGAAGTGGTGCAGCCAAACGATGAACGACAGAACGGTAATACATACGGTTGCCCACACCAGAGAGGTGTAACCAAACAGACGTTTACGCGAGAAGGTTGCTGCGATTTCGGAGAACACACCGAACACAGGCAGAACCAGGATGTACACTTCCGGGTGACCCCAGGCCCAAATCAGGTTGATGTACATCATCATGTTGCCACCCATATCATTCGTGAAGAAATGGGTGCCCAGGTAGCGGTCCAGGGTCAGCAGCGCGATGGTGACGGTCAGGATTGGGAAGGAGGCAATAATCAGGATGTTGGCGCACAGAGATGCCCAGGTAAATACCGGCATCTTGAACATGGTCATGCCAGGGGCACGCATCTTGATAATAGTCACGAAGAAGTTGATACCGGTCAGGGTTGTACCGACACCGGAGAGCTGAAGCGCCCAAATCCAGTAGTCGACGCCAACGCCCGGACTGTACTCAATTCCTGACAGCGGTGGGTAAGCCAGCCAGCCGGTCTGCGCGAATTCGCCCACACCCAGTGACAGGTTAACCAGGATAACGCCGACAACCGTGAACCAGAAGCTCAGGTTGTTCAGGAACGGGAACGCCACGTCGCGCGCGCCGATTTGCAGCGGAACGACCACGTTCATCAGACCGATAACCAGCGGCATCGCCACGAAGAAGATCATGATAACGCCGTGGGCGGTAAAGATCTGATCGTAGTGGTGCGGTGGCAGGAAGCCGGCTTCACCCGCAGAGGCGAGTGCCTGCTGGCTACGCATCATGATTGCATCCGCAAAGCCACGAATTAACATGACGATACCGACGATGCAGTACATGATACCGAGTTTTTTGTGGTCAACCGAAGTCAGCCACTCGTTCCACAGGTAGCTCCACTTACCGAAGTAAGTGATTAAGGCCAGTAAGGCCGCGCCACCAATGATAATTGCAGCCACCGTAACCACGATAATCGGTTCATGGTAGGGCACTGCATCCAGTGTCAATTTTCCGAACATTTTCTTCCTCGGCCCCTTAGTGAGCGGTTTCCGCGTGGCTCATGTCCATGCCTTCCATACCTTCGTGCGCGCTGTGCTCGCCTTCAGGCTGGGTCATGTCCATGCTCTTGCCGTGATCCATAAATTTGCCAATCACATCTTTGAACAAATCGGGTTTCACGTTAGAGAAGTACTCCACCTTGTTGTATTCGCTAGGTGCAGCCACTTTTTCGAACGCCGCCATGTCAGACATGGTGTTTGGAGACTGCTTCGCTTTTTCAACCCACTGGTCGAAAGCGGCACGGTCTGGCGTTGCAATAGCTTTGAACTTCATACCTGAGAAGCCCGGGCCGCTATAGCTGGCGGAGATACCATCATAGGTGCCTGCTTCATTCGCGATCAGGTGCAGGTTAGTCTGCATACCGGCCATCGCGTAAATCTGGCTACCCAGACGCGGGATGAAGAAGGAGTTCATTACGGAGTTGGAGGTCACTTTGAACTGAACCGGAGTGTTCGCCGGGAAGGCGATTTCATTCACGGTAGCAATACCCTGCTCTGGATAGATGAAGAACCATTTCCAGTCCATGGAGACCACTTCGATGGTAATAGGTTTTTCATCGTGAACCAGCGGCTTGCTCGGCTCAAGTGCGTGAGTGGTTTTCCAGGTCAGTACGGCAAGGAACAGGATGATCAGGATAGGTACCGTCCAGACCACAGCTTCCACTTTATTGGAGTGTGACCAGTTCGGGCTATACTTCGCATCTTTATTGCTCGCACGATACTTCCAGGCGAAACCAACAGCCATCAAAATGGCTGGAATAACCACAATCAACATCAGGCCAAAAGCCGTCAATATCAGTGAACGTTGTTCCAGTCCAATCTGTCCTTTGGGGTCTAGTAGTGCAGAATCACAGCCACTGAGTAATACAGTGCCTGCGAATAATGACAACCATCCCAAACTTTTATTGTATTTCCTGAGTCTCATTTAACGACCTCAATTCCACGGGAGTCTGGTGGCGTTTAAAGTGTGCGGGCATTTTACGGGAAGGTTACATTACTGTAAACATCATTAGGCCTGTGTCAGGAAGGTGTTACCGGGTTCTGCCGCACGTGTCACAAGTGTTGCAAATTATGTCGGTTTTTATGACCGAAGCCGCATGAGATGGGCTTTATAACGAAAGGACCCCCAAGCATACCCTAAAAGGGGCAATTGGTATAACCATTGTTAAAAATAAACAAAAAATTAACAATTAATTATCAATAAAAAGACATCTAAAAAACGAAAAATCAAACTATCACATGCTGAATCGTTTAATGAAAAATAGCGTTTTGGAACCGGAGCCAATAATTTCCAAATCCTATCCCGCACAAAACAACAAATATTTTTTTTCGTCGCTGGTGGCTATTTCACCGTTATAATTTCGGTTAGTGATTACAACGGGAAATAACCTTTCGTATTTTTCTTCAGGTCAGCTGCGTTTTACGCAACGCCATGAAATCGAGTAGACCCCCGGTCAGGATCCCAACAATGGCCAGCAGGGCACCGGCGTCCAGCAGAAGGGCCCCGAAGGGGAGTGCCAGAGACGTGCTGGCATTAATAATGAGCACCACAAGCCAGAGTGCCAGCGCAATGCAGCCCACCATTAACAGTCGTAACGCAAAACGGTAGGCGCGGTGATATTCGGTGCGCGGCATAAAGTGTTCGGTCCGCTGGGTATATTCCAGCGTCTGGCGACACACCAGCAGCAATAAAATCCCCGGCACGGCAGCCACGACCGAGAAGAGATAAAATGTTGGCCAACCGTGGGCTTCCACGAACCAGCCGGCAATTGGGCCTACATAAACGCGGCCTACGGCAGAGAGCGCAGAGAGCAGTGCGAACTGCGTAGCGGAAAATGACTTGTTGCACAGGGTCATCAGCAGGGCGACAAAGGCCGCTGTCCCCATACCGCCACAGAGATTTTCAAAAAATACCGCCGCAGCCATGCTGATTGTATGTTTGTCGGTAATCGACAGCAGCCAATAGCCTGCGTTAGAGGCGCCTTGCAGAATGCCGAAGATCAGCAGCGCGCGGAACAGCGTCAGGCGCTGCATCAGCACGCCGCCATACAGTGCCCCGACAATGGTCGCAAACAGCCCCAGCGTTTTATTCACCACGCCCACTTCACCGGCGTCAAAGCCGACACCCCTGATCAGGAAGGTGGTGGTCAGGCTCATGGCAAAAGCGTCACCCAGCTTATAAAGGACGATAAGCAGCAGGATCAGCCAGGCGTTGTTGCGGCCAAAGAAGTCACGCAGCGGTTCGGCGACGGCCTGCTCCAGCGAGCGGGGAACCGGGATAACGTCACTCGGTTCAGGCGCCAATAGCGTCGCGATAATGCAGGGGAGCAGCAGAGCAGCCATTAGCCAGTACATCCCCTGCCAGCCTAGGTAACGGTCTGCCAGCCACAGCGCCAGCCCGCCGGAGACCAGCATCCCGAGGCGATAGCCCAGCACGCTGATGGCCGCACCGGCACCGCGCTCTTCCGCTGGTAACACGTCCGTCTTCCAGGCGTCGAACACGATATCCTGAGAGGCGGAACAGAAGGCAATCACCACCGCAAGCGCGGCCATCCAGCGCAGCTGCGTGGCGGGTTCAAGAAAACCCATCGCCGCAATGGCCAGCAGCAGCAGGAGCTGCGTCATCACCAGCCAGCCGCGACGACGCCCGAGGAAAGGTGGCGTGTAGCGATCCATGACCGGAGACCACAGAAACTTGAATACATAGGCCTGACCCACAAGCGAGAAGAAGCCAATGGTTTTCAGATCGATGTTCTCGACCGTCATCCACGCCTGAAGCGTGCCGGAGGTGAGCGCGAGGGGTAAACCCGAGGCAAAGCCGAGGATCAGCAGAATCGCTGATTTCGGTTGCTGGAAAATGCGTAAGTAATGGCTGGACATGTTCTTATAAAACTGACCCGGCGATAGACCGGGTCAGCGGGCAGGATTAACGCGCGTTCTGCTTGATGAAGTCGTGAATGCTGGTGTCCTGCGCCATGTCGGAAATGGTATCCGTCAGCACGCTGTTAACCGCATCAGCAATATTTTTATTCGATGCCTGGAACGCGCCTTCTACAGAGTAGCTCGCGCGATAGTTCTTGGTCATCTTGTTACCGTTCTTCGCGGTCGCGATGATGGCGATATCCGCTTTGGTGGCGATGTTGTAGCGCACATTGCCCTGAGACACGTCAGCGTAGAGGTTGTTCACGATGATCTGCAGATCCACCGCGCCGCTTGGGCCAACCATATAGCCACGGGAGGTCATCTGTTTCTCCAGCACTTCCTGCAGCAGGAAGCGCAGGTCGCGGGAGGCGGTGAGCGTCACCTGCTGGTTATCACGGGTCACTTTTGCCAGGGCCTGATCCTGACGCTGGTCGGCGCCGTTAATGCTCACGGTGACGCCCATCAGGCTTGGGTCCTGCTGAGGCAGGGTGATTTTCGGTGAGACATCAATGGTGGTCGGCGGGGTAGCGCAGCCTGCCAGCATAAAAAGGGCTACCAATGGAAAGAAGAGTTTTTTTAACATTTTAAGGTTCTCACGAATCGTAAGCATAATAGAGAGAAAAATTGCCGCCATCATAACATCGCCAACGGTCAGGGGAAGTGGTCAACGCATGTAAATTCATCGTCTTGTCCGAAAACTGACCAGCTCACCCATTTTCTCCTTCCACGGATGACAAAAGGTATGAGCCTCACAGTGAACTTCATTCGTTTGAATGAGAAAATCAGACGAAAGCTAAATATTTGTTGTCAAGGTGTAATGGAAACGGTAAAAGCGGCTAATATTTAAAGGGATGGGTGACATCCTGGCGTTGTCGGAGGAGTAATTTCATGATGATACGTGAGCATATAGAAGATAAATTAAGGGCAGCGTTCAACCCTGTGTTCCTCGAAGTCGTCGACGAAAGCTATCGTCATAACGTACCGGCAGGTTCTGAAAGCCACTTTAAAGTGGTTCTGGTTAGCGATCGCTTCACGGGAGAACGTTTCCTGAACCGACATCGCTTGATCTACAGCACCTTGACGGAAGAGCTCTCCACGACCGTGCATGCGCTGGCACTGCATACCTACACCATTAAGGAATGGGAAGGCTTGCAGGATACGGTTTTCGCATCGCCGCCC
Organism: Enterobacter cloacae complex sp. Mu1197; assembly: GCF_040059225.1. Classification (NCBI taxonomy): domain Bacteria; kingdom Pseudomonadati; phylum Pseudomonadota; class Gammaproteobacteria; order Enterobacterales; family Enterobacteriaceae; genus Enterobacter; species Enterobacter cloacae complex sp. Mu1197. Next base: position 1,046,579 of record NZ_CP157375.1, read on the forward strand.
TGTCGCGGTGCAGGCACTATCGCCTGATAAATCGGATTTGCAACGGCTGGAGCTTTTCCAGTATGTTGCTTAGAGATTTCCTCAAAACGGCCTCCGGGCCGTTTTGTTTTGTCTGAGTTTTGAGCGGATGGTGCGATTTTAAGGCTAAAAATAGCCTTAAAGTGTGAAAAAAGCCGCAGCAACATGCCCCAACCGTTCTCGACTCACCTAAGTGATGCCGCTATAATGCCGCGTCTTATTGAATGTCTTCGGGATGATTCTGGCGACAGGGAATGTGAATCTGCACTAAGAGAGCATCCCGGTATAACAGACAGATTCAGAGTTGACCGAGCACTGTGATTTTTTTGAGGTAACAAGATGCAAGTTTCAGTTGAAACCACTCAAGGCCTTGGCCGCCGTGTAACGATTACTATCGCTGCTGACAGCATCGAAACTGCTGTGAAAAGCGAGCTGGTCAACGTAGCAAAAAAAGTACGTATTGACGGCTTCCGTAAGGGCAAAGTACCAATGAATGTTGTTGCTCAGCGTTATGGCGCTTCCGTGCGTCAGGATGTGCTGGGTGAACTGATGAGCCGCAACTTTATCGATGCGATCATCAAAGAAAAAATCAATCCGGCCGGTGCGCCAAACTACGTTCCAGGCGAATACAAACTGGGCGAAGACTTCACCTACTCCGTAGAGTTCGAAGTGTACCCGGAAGTTGAGCTGAAAGGTCTGGAATCTATCGAAGTTGAAAAACCGATTGTCTCCGTGACTGACGAAGACGTTGACGGCATGCTGGACACCCTGCGTAAGCAGCAGGCGAACTGGAAAGAGAAAGAAGGCGCTGTTGACGCGGAAGACCGTGTGACCATCGACTTCACCGGTTCTGTAGACGGCGAAGAGTTCGAAGGCGGCAAAGCGTCTGACTTCGTACTGGCAATGGGTCAGGGTCGTATGATCCCAGGCTTCGAAGACGGTATCAAAGGCCACAAAGCGGGCGAAGAATTCACCATCGACGTGACCTTCCCTGAAGAGTACCACGCTGAAAACCTGAAGGGTAAAGCAGCGAAGTTCGTCATCAACCTGAAGAAAGTGGAAGAGCGCGAACTGCCAGAACTGACTGAAGAGTTCATCAAACGTTTCGGCGTGGAAGACGGTTCTGTTGCTGGCCTGCGTACCGAAGTGCGTAAAAACATGGAGCGCGAGCTGAACGGTGCTGTGCGCAACCGCGTGAAGTCTCAGGCGATCGAAGGTCTGGTGAAAGCCAACGAAATCGACGTTCCTGCTGCCCTGATCGACAGCGAAATCGACGTTCTGCGCCGTCAGGCTGCACAGCGTTTCGGTGGCAACCAGCAGCAAGCGATGGAACTGCCACGCGAGCTGTTCGAAGAGCAAGCGAAACGTCGCGTTGTGGTTGGCCTGCTGCTGGGCGAAGTGATTCGTACCCACGAGCTGAAAGCTGACGAAGAGCGTGTGAAAGGCCTGATCGAAGAGATGGCTTCTGCATACGAAGATCCATCAGAAGTGATCGAGTTCTACGGTAAGAACAAAGAGCTGATGGACAACATGCGCAACGTAGCCCTGGAAGAGCAGGCGGTTGAAGCGGTACTGGCGAAAGCGAAAGTGACCGAAAAAGCGACCTCTTTCAACGAACTGATGAACCAGCAGGCGTAATTTCGCCCCAACGGTTTAAAGTTTGAACAGAAAACCCGTTGCCTTGCGGCAGCGGGTTTTTTTTATCGCAGCCAGAGCCCAGGAAGAGTGCTAAAACGCCCTTTCGGTGTTAGCGTAACAACAAAAGGTTGTTATGCTTGAAATAGGGCACTGTGAACCCCATAAGTACGTAATCATGATGAATGAGACTGGCTGATAATCCGTCCGTAAGGTTACAATCAGTACAGCAGGTGTTTTCAATTTTGATCCAGGAGACGGAAATGTCATACAGTGGCGAACGAGATAACTTTGCACCCCATATGGCTCTGGTGCCAATGGTTATTGAACAGACCTCACGTGGTGAGCGTTCTTTTGATATCTATTCCCGTCTGCTCAAGGAACGCGTTATCTTTCTGACCGGCCAGGTGGAAGACCACATGGCTAACCTGATCGTGGCGCAGATGCTGTTTCTGGAAGCGGAAAACCCGGAAAAAGACATTTACCTGTACATTAACTCCCCGGGTGGCGTGATTACAGCAGGGATGTCCATTTATGACACCATGCAATTCATCAAACCGGATGTCAGCACGATCTGTATGGGTCAGGCAGCATCTATGGGCGCGTTCCTGTTAACCGCAGGGGCGAAGGGTAAGCGTTTCTGCTTGCCAAATTCCCGCGTGATGATTCACCAGCCGCTGGGCGGTTACCAGGGGCAGGCGACGGATATCGAAATCCACGCCCGCGAAATTCTGAAAGTAAAAGCGCGCATGAATGAACTTATGGTGCAGCATACGGGTCAACCTCTCGAGCAGATCGAGCGCGATACCGAGCGCGATCGCTTCCTCTCTGCTTCAGAGGCAGTTGAGTACGGCTTAGTCGACTCCGTGTTGACCCATCGTAATTGATGCCCGCGACGCGAGTGTGCCGCTATACTAAGGTAGGGCGGCACGCTGCTTGATGCAGCTTGCGTCTTAGAATGGCATTTGCGTCGTCATGTGCGGCACAAAGAACTTAAAAAGAGGTTTGGACTCATGACAGATAAACGCAAAGATGGTTCGGGCAAACTGCTGTACTGCTCTTTTTGCGGCAAAAGCCAGCATGAAGTGCGTAAACTGATTGCCGGGCCGTCCGTGTATATCTGCGACGAATGTGTCGATTTATGTAACGACATCATTCGCGAAGAGATTAAAGAAGTCGCACCGCACCGTGAGCGCAGCGCGCTGCCAACGCCGCATGAAATTCGTCATCACCTTGACGACTACGTCATCGGTCAGGAGCAGGCCAAGAAAGTGCTGGCGGTAGCGGTCTATAACCACTACAAACGCCTGCGTAACGGCGACACCAGCAATGGCGTAGAACTGGGTAAAAGTAACATTCTGCTGATCGGTCCAACCGGTTCCGGTAAAACTCTGCTGGCTGAAACCCTGGCGCGTCTGCTTGATGTTCCGTTCACCATGGCGGATGCCACCACCCTGACCGAGGCCGGTTACGTGGGTGAGGACGTCGAAAACATCATCCAGAAACTGCTGCAGAAGTGCGATTACGACGTACAGAAAGCCCAGCGCGGGATTGTTTACATCGATGAGATCGACAAGATCTCCCGTAAATCCGACAACCCGTCCATCACCCGTGACGTATCGGGTGAAGGCGTACAGCAGGCACTGCTGAAGCTGATCGAAGGTACGGTAGCCGCCGTTCCACCACAGGGTGGTCGTAAACATCCTCAGCAGGAGTTCCTGCAGGTTGATACCTCCAAGATCCTCTTCATCTGTGGCGGTGCGTTTGCCGGTCTGGATAAAGTCATCTCCCACCGTGTTGAAACCGGCTCCGGCATTGGTTTTGGCGCAACGGTGAAATCGACGGCTGAAAAACCGAACGAAGGCGAGCTGCTGTCTCAGGTTGAACCGGAAGATCTGATCAAATTCGGTCTGATCCCTGAGTTCATCGGTCGTCTGCCGGTTGTGGCAACGCTGAATGAGCTGAGTGAAGACGCGCTGATCCAGATCCTGAAAGAGCCAAAAAATGCGCTGACCAAGCAGTATCAGGCGCTGTTCAATCTGGAAGGCGTTGACCTGGAATTCCGCGACGAAGCGCTGGATGCCATTGCCAAAAAAGCGATGGTCCGTAAAACCGGTGCTCGTGGTTTGCGTTCTATCGTTGAAGCGGCACTGCTCGACACCATGTACGATCTGCCGTCGATGGAAGACGTTGAGAAAGTGGTGATTGACGAGTCCGTCATCAGCGGTCAAACCAAGCCGCTGCTGATTTACGGTAAACCGGAAGCCCAGCAGGCATCTGGCGAATAATTCACCAAATCATACAAGCAGTTAATCAAAAAGGGGGGATTTTATCTCCCCTTTACTTTTTCCGTATTCATAGCGTTGAATGTGTGGGAAACATCCCCATATACTGGATACATGTTAATGGTTATGTGAAGCACAGTGACATGACCAGCTTACCTGGCGGACACTAACTAAGAGAGAGCTCTATGAATCCTGAGCGTTCTGAACGCATTGAAATCCCCGTATTGCCGTTGCGCGATGTGGTGGTTTATCCGCACATGGTCATACCCTTATTTGTAGGGCGGGAAAAATCTATCCGTTGCCTCGAAGCCGCTATGGATCATGATAAAAAAATCATGCTGGTGGCGCAGAAAGAAGCATCAACGGATGAGCCGGGTGTAAACGATCTTTTCACCGTCGGGACCGTGGCCTCTATTTTGCAGATGCTGAAGCTGCCTGACGGCACCGTGAAGGTGCTGGTTGAAGGCCTGCAGCGTGCGCGTATTACCACTCTGTCAGACGACGGCGAACATTTCTCTGCCAAGGCAGAGTACCTTGATTCGCCTGAACTTGATGAGCGCGAGCAGGAAGTACTGGTTCGCACCGCGATTAGCCAGTTTGAAGGCTACATCAAGCTGAACAAGAAAATCCCACCAGAAGTGCTGACGTCGCTGAACAGCATCGACGATCCTGCACGTCTGGCGGACACCATCGCTGCCCATATGCCGCTGAAGCTGGCTGACAAACAGTCTGTGCTGGAAATGTCCGACGTTAACGAACGTCTGGAATACCTGATGGCGATGATGGAGTCCGAAATCGATCTGCTGCAGGTTGAAAAGCGTATTCGCAACCGCGTGAAAAAGCAGATGGAAAAATCTCAGCGTGAGTACTATCTGAATGAGCAAATGAAGGCCATTCAGAAAGAACTGGGCGAGATGGATGACGCGCCGGACGAAAACGAAGCGCTGAAGCGTAAGATCGACGCGGCGAAGATGCCGAAAGAGGCGAAAGAGAAAGCCGAAGCCGAGCTGCAGAAACTGAAAATGATGTCTCCAATGTCGGCTGAAGCGACCGTTGTACGCGGCTACATTGAGTGGATGGTGCAGGTTCCGTGGAACGCCCGCAGCAAGGTCAAAAAAGACCTGCGTCAGGCGCAGGAAATCCTCGATACCGACCACTACGGCCTGGAACGCGTGAAAGACCGCATTCTTGAGTACCTCGCGGTACAAAGCCGTGTAAACAAAATCAAAGGCCCAATTCTGTGCCTGGTAGGACCGCCAGGGGTGGGTAAAACCTCTCTGGGTCAGTCCATCGCTAAAGCGACCGGACGTAAGTATATCCGTATGGCGCTGGGTGGCGTGCGCGATGAAGCGGAAATCCGCGGTCACCGCCGTACCTACATCGGTTCTATGCCGGGTAAATTGATCCAGAAGATGGCGAAAGTGGGCGTTAAAAACCCGCTGTTCCTGCTGGATGAGATCGACAAGATGTCGTCGGACATGCGTGGCGATCCAGCGTCTGCCCTGCTGGAAGTACTTGATCCAGAACAGAACGTGGCGTTCAGCGATCACTATCTGGAAGTGGACTACGACCTGAGCGACGTCATGTTCGTGGCGACGTCGAACTCCATGAACATTCCGGCTCCGCTGCTGGACCGTATGGAAGTGATCCGTCTCTCCGGTTACACCGAAGACGAGAAGCTGAACATTGCTAAACAGCACCTGCTGCCGAAACAGATTGAGCGTAACGCGCTGAAAGCCAACGAGCTGACCGTCGAGGACAGCGCGATTATTGGCATCATTCGCTACTACACCCGTGAAGCGGGCGTGCGTAGCCTTGAGCGTGAAATCTCTAAACTCTGCCGTAAGGCGGTGAAACAGTTGCTGCTGGATAAGAGCCTGAAACACATTGTGATTAACGGCGATAATCTGCATGCCTATCTCGGTGTTCAGCGCTTCGACTACGGTCGCGCAGACAACGAAAACCGCGTTGGCCAGGTGACCGGTCTGGCATGGACGGAAGTGGGCGGCGATCTGCTGACCATCGAAACCGCCTGTGTACCGGGTAAAGGTAAACTGACCTACACCGGCTCGCTGGGTGAAGTGATGCAGGAGTCCATTCAGGCGGCGCTGACCGTGGTGCGCGCGCGCGCGGAGAAACTGGGGATCAACCCTGATTTCTACGAAAAACGCGACATCCACGTGCACGTACCTGAAGGGGCGACGCCGAAAGATGGTCCAAGCGCGGGTATAGCCATGTGTACCGCTCTGGTTTCTTGCCTGACAGGGAACCCGGTGCGTGCCGATGTGGCGATGACCGGTGAGATTACGCTGCGTGGCCAGGTTCTGCCGATTGGCGGCTTAAAAGAAAAACTGCTGGCGGCACACCGCGGTGGGATCAAAACCGTATTGATCCCTTACGAAAATAAACGCGATCTGGAAGAGATTCCGGACAACGTGATTGCCGACCTGCAGATTCATCCTGTTAAGCGAATTGAGGAAGTTCTTAGTCTCGCATTGCAGAATGAACCGTCAGGAATGCAGGTTGTAACCGCAAAATAGTGACCTCGCGCAAAGAGCGTCAATAAAAACAAGGCTGGTAAGTCATTTCGCACTTGCCAGCCTTTTTTTGTATAGCTAATTTAGATTGCTGATTAGGTCAGCCATCAACAACGGGTGTTGTAAGGTCATGGCAGGCCTGATATAACTGCTGCGCGGTCGCGTTGTGAAGGATTCAGGCGCGATATAAATTATAAAGAGAGGAAGAGAACAGTGAATAAATCTCAACTGATTGACAAAATTGCTGCTGGTGCTGATATTTCTAAAGCTGCAGCTGGACGTGCGTTAGATGCATTAATTGCTTCTGTTACTGAATCTCTGCAGGCTGGGGACGACGTTGCACTGGTAGGCTTCGGTACTTTTGCTGTTAAAGAGCGTGCTGCCCGTACTGGCCGCAACCCTCAGACCGGTAAAGAGATCACCATTGCTGCCGCTAAAGTGCCGGGTTTCCGTGCAGGTAAAGCGCTGAAAGACGCAGTAAACTGATTGCTTTCCCGTTTCAGGGAAGCCGGATAGTACAAGGGCGCATCGTTTGATGTGCCTTTTTTGTTTGTCCAGACCTGATTTGTGCGAGTTTATGCGAGTTGTGGGCTGACAATCGCCCCGTTTTCTTGTCACAATACGACTTTACGCGCGACGGGCAGGATTTTCCGTCAGCGTCAGGTAACCAGTCACCTACAGCGGAGTGTTGTTACACCATGATGGACAGCTTACGCACGGCTGCTAACAGTCTCGTGCTCAAGATTATTTTCGGTATCATTATCGTGTCGTTCATATTGACCGGCGTGAGCAGTTACCTTATTGGCGGTGGCGCGAACTATGCCGCAAAAGTGAATGGCCAGGAGATCAGCCGCGGTCAGTTCGAGAATGCTTTTGCCGGTGAACGTAACCGTATGCAGCAACAGCTGGGCGACCAATTCTCTGAACTGGCAGCGAACGAAGGGTACATGAAGACCCTGCGCCAACAGACTCTGAACCGTCTTATCGACGAAGCGCTGCTGGATCAGTATGCCAAAAAACTGGGCCTTGGCATCAGCGATGAGCAGGTGAAAAAAGCCATTTTCTCCACGCAAGCCTTCCAGTCTAACGGTAAATTCGACAACGCGCGTTACAACAGCATCGTCAACCAGATGGGGATGACGGCCGATCAGTACGCGCAGGCTCTGCGTAACCAGCTGACCACTCAGCAGCTCATCAATGCCGTTGTCGGCACTGATTTCATGCTCAAAGGTGAAACGGATGAACTGGCCGCGCTGGTAGCACAGCAGCGCGTTGTACGTGAAGCGACCATTGATGTGAACGCCCTTGCCGCGAAACAGCAGGTGAGCGACGCTGACGTTAACGCTTATTACGAGCAGAACAAGAATACCTTTGTTTCTCCAGAGCAGTTCCGTGTGAGCTACATCAAGCTGGATGCTGCCGCGCTGCAGGAAACCGCGTCTGACGCGGAAATCCAGTCTTACTATGACCAGCATCAGGATCAGTTCACACAGCCGCAGCGTAACCGCTACAGCGTGATTCAGACCAAAACCGAGGCGGATGCCAAAGCGGTACTGGATGAGCTGAACAAAGGCGCTGATTTCGCGACCGTCGCGAAAGCGAAATCCACCGACATTATCTCGGCGAAAAACGGCGGCGATATGGGCTGGCTGGAAGACGCGACCACGCCGGACGAGCTGAAAAATGCCGGCCTGAAAGAGAAAGGCCAACTGTCTGGCGTCATTAAATCTTCCGTAGGTTTCCTGGTCGTGCGTCTGGACGACATCACCGCGGCGAAAACCAAGCCGCTGGCTGAGGTTCGCGACGATATCGCGGCGAAAGTGAAACAGGAAAAAGCGCTGGATGCCTACTATGCGCTGCAGCAGAAGGTGAGCGATGCTGCCAGCAACGACAACGAATCTCTGGCGGGTGCCGAGCAGGCGGCTGGGGTGAAAGCGGTTGAGACGGGCTGGTTTGGCCGTGACAACCTGCCGGAAGAGCTGAACTTCAAACCGGTTTCAGATGCCATCTTCAACGGTGGTCTGGTCGGCGAGAACGGCACGCCGGGCAGTAACTCTGACATCATTACCGTCGATGGCGATCGTGCGTTTGTGCTGCGCGTCAGCGAGCACAAGCCAGAAGCGGTCAAACCGCTGGCGGAAGTGAAGGATCAGGTCGTCGCTCAGGTTAAGCACAACAAAGCGGAACAGCAGGCGAAGCTGGATGCTGAGAAGATTCTGGCCGATCTGAAAGCGGGTAAAGAGGATGCGCTGAAAGCGGCTGGCCTGAGCTTCGGTGAGGCGAAAACGCTGAGCCGTACCGGTCAGGATCCAATCAGCCAGGCCGCGTTTGGCCTGGCTCTGCCTGCGAAGGACAAGCCAAGCTTCGGTACTACCACCGATGCGCAGGGTAACGTCGTTCTGCTGGCGCTGGATGAAGTGAAAGCCGGTACCCTGCCAGACGCGCAGAAGAAGGCGATGGTCCAGGGGATTACCCAGAACAATGCTCAGATTGCCTTCGAAGCCATGATGAGCAACCTGCGTAAAGATGCCAAAATTAAGCTGGGCGACATCATCACTCAGCAGCAATAATTACGTATCTGCTCGCAGATTTTCGTAACGCACTGCAATAACTAAAGGCCGCTTTCGCGGCCTTTTCCATTTATGCACTCTGCTGTTTGTGCCGGTTTTCTCGGGCGGCTATCGTGACGGGGCTGTCAACAAACAAGGAGATAACAGCATGAAATGTGGAATCAAAGCACTGTTAATTACGCTGGCTATTGCCACCTCCGGGATGAGCGCGGGGGCGCTGGCGGTGACGCCTGCCGCCAAACCACAGACGACACAGAGCAAATCCGACGCAGCAACGCCGGCGCAAGGGCAGACTAAAGCGACCGAAGCCGGTAAAAATGCGGACGATGATGGTACGCGGGTCAGCATCAATTCAGCTTCTGCCGAGGATCTCGCCCGCGTGATGAATGGCGTCGGACTGAAAAAAGCGCAGGCTATCGTCAGCTATCGTGAAGAGTATGGTCCTTTCAAAACGGTCGACGATCTCAAACAGGTTCCGGGCATGGGGAGCGCGCTGGTTGAGCGCAACCTCTCACACCTGACGTTGTAATCACGCAATTTCTTGCACTGCGGCAAAAATTTGCCAGGATAAAGAGGTCATACCAGTTATGACCTCTCATCCTACAATAACAGTAAAGGCTATTGCGCTATGCAGACAAAAATCAAAGTACGTGGTTTTCACCTCGACGTTTACCAGCATGTGAACAATGCCCGTTACCTGGAGTTTCTTGAGGAAGCGCGCTGGGACGGGCTGGAAAACAGCGAAAGCTTTCAGTGGCTGACCGCGCACAACATCGCGTTCGTGGTCGTCAATATCAACATCAACTACCGTCGTCCGGCCGTGCTGGGCGATGTGCTCACGGTGACCAGCCAGGTGCAGCAGATTAATGGCAAAAGCGGCGTGTTAAGCCAGGTGGTGACGCTCGATCCCGAAGGGCAGGTGGTCGCTGATGCGCTGATTACTTTTGTCTGTATCGATCTGAAAACGCAGAAAGCGTTGCCGCTGGAAGGGGAATTGCGCGAAAAGCTGGAGCTGATGATCGCGTAGGAATTTGTCTTTTATAAAAGACAAAAGGGTTTTTCAGGGATAGAATAATGGACAGGGACTACGTTGTTGAACGTTACCGGACCCGTGACGGGAAAGTGCCGTTTGAGGAGTGGGTAGCCAGAATGAATCGAAGGGATCCGGATACGGTTTTCCGGATCCTTATGCGGATCAACCGTGCAATAAAACGTAATTTTGGCGATTACAGATATCTCAGGGAAGGTGTTTGGGAGATGCGAGTCTACAGTGGCCCCGGCTACAGAATCTATTTTGCAGTAGAGAATCGGCAGGTTTTATTGTTACTTATCTGTGGTGACAAAAAGAGCCAAAAAGCGGATATCAAACTGGCAATAGATTACTGGAAAGATCATCAAATAAAAGGACAATCGAATGAGCGCCACTGAACGAAAATATTCGAGTTCTGTTAGCCATCATGATGCTGTTGTGAAAATGCTACGAGAGAATCCTTCCTACGCTCAGCGTTATTTGCAAACAGCCCTGGAAGAAATCTATGAAGACCAGGGGATCCCTGCCTATCTCATTGCACTCCGCCAGGTGATCGAAGCAAGAGGTGGCATCGGAGAAATTTCTGCTAAATCAGGCCTGTCTCGTCAGCAGCTATACCGAACCTTATCAGACAATGGCAACCCAACGCTGACAACGCTGATGAAAGTCACCCGTGCTGCCGGCGTGAAACTGTTCGACAGCACGGTTAAGTAGCCCTATTTAAGCCCTGTTTTTTTCTGCATTGCGGCCATCACGCCGGCTTTATCGGCCAGATAGTGGTTCAGCCCATTCGCGCGCAGATTACAGGCAGCGCACTGGCCGCAACCGTCGCCTTTGATGCCGTTATAGCAGGTGAGGGTTTCGCTGCGAACCAGGTCCAGCTTGCCCCAGTAGTCCGCCAGCGCCCAGGTTTCGGCTTTATCCAGCCACATCAGCGGGGTTTCAAAGCGCGTCTCTTTCGCCATCCCCAGATTGACGGCGTGGTTTAACGCCTTCACGAACTCATCACGACAGTCCGGGTAGCCGGAGAAATCTGTTTCACACACGCCCGTGATCACCGCTTCGGCTTTCACCTGGTAGGCGTAGATCGCCGTCAGGGTCAGGAAGAGGATATTACGGCCCGGCACGAAGGTATTCGGAATGCCGCTGGCATCGGGTTCGTAGTCCGGGACGGGAATACTGTCCCGGGTGAGGCTACTCACGGCCAGTTCATTTAACAGCGTAACGTCCAGCACCTTGTGCGCGCGTGCCCCCAGTTTCAGGGCCAGTTCACGGGCAACGTCGATCTCAGCGCGATGACGCTGACCATAATCGAAAGTCACACAGTGAACTTCATCGTACTGATGAAGAGCCTGAACCAGGCAGGTAGTAGAATCTTGTCCTCCGCTGAACACGACGACGGCACGTTTCATAAATCATCTCGACTGTTACGGTAAAAACGTTATGTTACCGTCTGACCACGACGGCGACCAGCTTCTTCACGCTTTGGGGGCGGGCAGCCAGGCTTCGGTAAAGTCAAACCAGCCGCGGGTGTTGAGGCGTATGCCGTTGACACCCGGCGGGGCGCTGATCTGGTATTGATAATTGAACAGTGGGGTGATCACCGCCTTTTCCATGAGTCCAGAGAAAATGGCCCTGAGCCCGGCATGTCTGGCCTGCTCATCAGACTGAGTCTGTACCGCATCCAGCGTGGCCTGCAGATGGGCATATTGCGGCGCGCTCAGCAGGTGCGGCCAGAGGGCATCACAGCGTAGCCACTGCTCAAGCGTATATTCCGGCGCTTCGCCAATCAGCCTGTCACCCATCATGAGATCCGCGTCCGCCAGTTGCTGGCATCCGTCCCAGGTTTTTGCATCGTGGAAGATAACCGTTAGCTCGCAGCCCTGCTGTGCAAGGTACTGTTTTAGCTGACGCGCCATCGTGTGCAACTCAACTGGCAAATGGTAAATCAGGGTTAAGGTCTCCGGCAGGGGGACATGTGCCAGATCCGACCACTGAGGAATCGCCCATCCGGGCAGTAGCTCCTCTGTTGGGGTAATCAGCCCCTCGTTGAGCGGCAGCGTATGCAGAAGCGATGAGAGATGAATGATGTTGATGAGCCGTCGTGCCTGCATTTCACTCAGCCGCGGGCTCTGCTTCAGGGTGAGATAGCAAAAGCCAAGACTGGTACTGTTCGTCACCAGGCGCAGGCTTTCAAGTTCATCCGGCTCGCCAATGGCGATCTGCACCGGATGGCGACAGCTGGTACCCAGCCCATAGTCAAACAGCGTCGGTGTGATCCAATATTCGATAGCCTTAAGCAGCGGGTGGCTGAGATGGTACTGCTCGTGGCTTTCCAGACGGACAAGATCGGGCTCATATACGCTTAACCTGAAGGGGCCGCAGCCCGTCATGGGCTGTTCGGGATGTGCAAGCCGACTACAGTAGGTGGCCAGGCGGTGTGCCAGCCAGTAGTCCGGCTGGTGCAGCGTGAACGTCAGACACTGAGGGTGAGTGACGTCAATGCGCAGGACGCTCTGGAACAGTTTACGCAGGGCGGGTAAGGCAAAAAGCGCATTCAGGCTTTGCTGAAGCTGTTCGGTTTCGACCTTATCGCCGTTATGCCAGTGTAAGGTGGAACGAATATAAAAATGCCAGCGCAAACCGTCCGCCGACACCTCCCAGTGATGGGCAAGGTCACCAGTCGGTTCACTGCTGTTGCCGTGAAAGCGAGTCAGTCCGGAAAAGATCTGTCCTGCCAGATGCTGTTCCGCCCGACCAGGTAAAAAACCCGGATGAAGCGGATCCAGCGAGCGGTAATAGGGGATGCGCAGCGTTGGCGTATCGTTTTGCCACTGCCCGCCTAAAAAGGGATGCAGCAATGATCGCAATGCGTCGGGGGCGAGCTGGGCCAGCTCAAGCACGTTGTGCTGTTCTCCCCGCCTCAGCGCCTCCTCCATCATGGTATTGCGCAGAGATTCAGGCGCGACATGGAACGTCAGTTCACCCCGTTTACCGCGGCCAGACTGCGCTCGCCAGCTCAGCCAGCCCGCCTCCTGTGCCTGACGCAGCAGCGTTCGGACATGCCGCTCGCTGCAAAAACAGCGGGCGGCCAGCTCGCTGATGGTGACCTGTTGCGTTGCACCCTCGGAAGGCTGCCAGAGCCGGTGATACTGATTAAGTCGATTGAGCTGGCGCATGCTAAACCCGGAACAATAATTATCATCTTTTCACTATTACTTCCGTATATCTCACACGATACTGTTGCACAAGTTAACCGCATCACATTTCGGGAGTAATCATGGCTCGGCTCGCTGCATTTGATATGGACGGTACGCTGTTAATGCCGGATCACCGTTTAGGGGAGAAAACCCTGAACACGCTGAAGCGTCTGCACGAGCGTAATGTCACCCTGACGTTTGCCACTGGCCGCCATGTGCTGGAGATGCGCCACCTGCTGGGCGCGTTTTCCCTCGACGCCTTTCTGATCACCGGCAACGGGACGCGAATTCACTCCGTAGAAGGCGATGTGCTGCACCGACAGGATCTCAACCCGGAAGTGGCGGACATCGTGCTGCACAGTACCTGGGACACGCAGGCCAGTATTCACGTGTTCAACGATCGGGGCTGGTTTACCGGAAGCGACATCCCGGAATTATTGCACGCGCATGTGTATAGCGGTTTTACATATCAGCTTATCGATCTGCGTCGGATCCCCGCCCATGCGGTGACCAAGATCTGCTTCTGCGGCGATCACGACGATCTCTGTCGATTACGGATTCAACTGAATGAGGCGCTGGGCGACCGGGCGCACCTGACCTTCTCGGCGGTGGATTGTCTGGAAGTGCTGCCGGTAGGCTGTAACAAAGGTTCCGCTCTGGCGGTGCTGAGCGACCACCTGGGATTAACGCTGCAGGAGTGTATGGCGTTCGGCGACGCCATGAACGACCGCGAAATGCTGGGTAGCGTAGGTCGCGGTCTGATCATGGGGAATGCGATGGCGCAGCTGAAAGCAGAACTTCCCCATCTGCCGATTATTGGTCACTGCCGTAATGAAGCGGTGTCCCATTTTTTGACGCATTGGCTGGACAATAACAACCTCCCCTATTCCCCCGAATAGTGAGACCCTTCCAGCAAGCCAGACTTCGGTCTGGCTTTTTTTTATTTCAGCAGCTGCGCAATCTGCGCTTTCCAGGGGGCGATATCACCGATGTTAGCCTGCACCCACTCCGCATTGTAGTAGGTATCAAGGTAACGCTCGCCGCTGTCGCACAGCAGCGTGACGATGGAACCGCTGCGGCCCGCTTCGCGCATGCGTGCGGCAAGCTGCAGCGCGCCCCACATATTGGTGCCCGTCGAGGCACCCACTTTGCGGCCCAGCTGCGTCTCCAGCCAGTGAGCAGTGGCCACGCTGGCGGCATCCGGCACGCGCATCATCTCGTCCACCACGTCGGGGATGAAAGAGGGCTCGACGCGCGGACGGCCAATGCCTTCAATTTTGCTGCCTACCGGGCTGCGCAGGCCAGCATCGCGGTTTTGCCAGTAGTCGAGGAACACGGAGTTCTGCGGGTCAACCACCATCAGCTGGGTATCGTAGCCCTGACAGCGGATGTAGCGTCCGATCGTGGCTGACGTGCCGCCGGTACCGGCGCTCATGACAATGTAGGACGGAACCGGATGCGGTTCGTGGGTCATCTGGCGGAAAATACTGTCGGCAATGTTGTTATTCCCGCGCCAGTCCGTCGCGCGCTCGGCGAAGGTGAACTGGTCCATATAGTGGCCGTTCAGCTCACGGGCCAGCATTTCGGAGGCGGCGTAGATTTCGCAGGCGCTTTCCACAAAGTGGCAGCGACCGCCGTAAAATTCGATCTGCTCGATTTTGCGTTTTGCGGTGCAGGAGGGCATCACCGCGATAAACGGCAGACCCAGCAGGCGGGCGAAATAGGCTTCGGATACCGCCGTTGAACCGGAAGAGGATTCAATAATGGTGGTACCCTCTTTAATCCAGCCGTTACATAAACCGTATAAAAACAGCGAGCGCGCCAGGCGATGCTTCAGGCTGCCGGTAGGATGGGTGCTTTCATCTTTCAGATAGAGCTGAATGCCGTCAAATCCCGGCAGGGAAAGGCGAATCAGGTGCGTATCCGCCGAGCGCTGATAGTCGGCATTGATTTCGCTGATCGCATGTTTAACCCAGGTGCTATTCATCGTCGTTATCCGTTTGTCATTTTGTGCCTAGCATAGCGAAAAGCACAGAAAAAATTGTTGCTATCTGGCCTTTAAAATAGAATGAAGGGAGAAAAATTTTCTCTGTGAGGTGGGTATGCTAGATAAAATTGACCGCAAGCTCCTTTCATTGCTGCAAAGTGACTGTACCCTCTCTTTGCAGGCGCTGGCAGATGCCGTTAATCTGACCACCACCCCGTGCTGGAAGCGTCTTAAGAAGCTGGAAGATGACGGCATTCTTCTGGGGCGCGTCGCGCTGTTAGATCCTGAAAAACTGGGGCTTGGGTTGACGGCATTTGTGCTGATAAAAACCCAGCATCACAGCAGCGAGTGGTATTGTCGCTTCGTCACCCAGGTGTCTGAGATGCCCGAAGTGCTCGGTTTCTGGCGCATGGCCGGCGAGTACGATTACCTGATGCGCGTCCAGGTGGCCGACATGAAGCGCTATGATGACTTCTACAAGCGGCTGGTGAACAGCGTGCCGGGGTTATCGGACGTCACCTCAAGCTTCGCCATGGAACAGATTAAATACACCACAGCATTACCTATTGAATAACTTCGTAAAATACCTTCAGGAACAAACCGCGTGCGATTATTTGCCCAATTAAGCTGGTACTTTCGTCGGGAGTGGCAACGCTACCTCGGTGCAGTCGCCCTGCTTATTATCATTGCCATCCTGCAGCTGATCCCGCCGAAAGTGGTGGGCTACGTCGTGGATGGCGTCACCGAACAGCATTACACCACCGCACGGGTGTTGATGTGGGTTGGCACGCTGGTGCTGACGGCGGTCATTGTTTATCTGCTGCGCTACGTCTGGCGCGTGTTGCTGTTTGGTGCGTCCTATCAGCTGGCCGTTGAGCTGCGCGAAGATTTTTATCACCAGCTGAGCCGACAGCATCCCGAATTCTATCTGCGCCACCGCACCGGGGATCTTATCGCGCGCGCCACTAACGACGTTGACCGCGTGGTCTTTGCCGCCGGGGAAGGGGTGTTGACGCTGGTGGACTCGCTGGTGATGGGCTGTGCGGTGCTGATCGTCATGTCCACGCAGATCAGCTGGCAGTTGACCCTGCTGGCCCTGCTGCCGATGCCGATCATGGCGCTGGCGATCAATCGCTATGGCGAACAATTGCACGAGCGCTTCAAGCTGGCGCAGGCGGCATTTTCGTCTCTGAACGATCGCACCCAGGAGAGCATGACCAGCATCCGCATGATCAAGGCGTTTGGCCTGGAGGACCGGCAATCAGCGCTGTTTGCGGCCGATGCCGCGGACACGGGAGCGAAGAACATGCGCGTCGCGCGTATTGACGCCCGTTTTGACCCGACGATCTATATCGCAATCGGCATGGCAAACCTGCTGGCCATTGGCGGCGGCAGCTGGATGGTGGTACAGGGCACGCTCACCCTGGGGCAATTGACCAGCTTTGCCATGTATCTGGGGCTGATGATCTGGCCGATGCTGGCGCTGGCCTGGATGTTTAACATTGTTGAGCGCGGCAGTGCCGCCTATAGCCGCATTCGCGCCATGCTGGCCGAAGCGCCGGTGGTCATCGACGGTAGCGAAGCCGTACCGGAAGGGCGCGGCGTCATGCATGTCGACGTCCGCAAGTTTGTCTATCCGCATACGGAGCATCCGGTGCTGGAGAACGTCAGCTTTACGCTGCAGCCTGGCCAGATGCTGGGCATCTGTGGCCCGACAGGATCCGGTAAAAGTACCGTGCTGTCGCTGCTCCAGCGCCACTTTGACGTCACGCAGGGCGATATTCGCTTCCATGATATTCCGCTCACCAGCCTGCTGCTGGATGAGTGGCGTGGTCGCCTGGCGGTTGTCAGCCAGACGCCGTTTCTTTTTTCTGACACCGTGGCGAACAACATCGCGCTTGGTTGCCCGGCAGCAACGCAGGAAGAGATCGAGCATGTGGCACGTTTGGCCAGCGTGCATGATGACATTTTGCGCCTGCCGCAGGGCTACGACACCGAAGTCGGGGAACGCGGCGTCATGCTGTCCGGCGGGCAAAAACAGCGTATCTCCATTGCCCGCGCGCTACTGCTGAATGCGGAAATCCTGATCCTGGATGATGCGCTCTCCGCCGTGGATGGCCGTACCGAGCATCAGATCCTGCATAACCTGCGCCAGTGGGGCGACGGACGCACGATAATCATCAGTGCCCACCGTTTGTCAGCGCTTACCGAAGCCAGCGAAATTCTGGTATTGCAGCACGGCCATATTGCCCAGCGTGGGCAGCATGACGCGCTGGCAGAGCAGCCGGGCTGGTATCGCGATATGTACCGCTATCAACAGCTTGAAGCGGCGCTTGACGATGCGCCGGAGCAGGATCAGGAGGCCGCCAATGCGTAAGCTCGGAACGATGTGGCCGACGCTTAAACGTCTGCTGGCCTACGGCTCACCGTGGCGTAAACCGCTTTCCGTTGCCGTGCTTTTACTCTGGATTGCGGCAATTGCTGAGGTGAGCGGTCCGCTGCTCATCAGCTACTTCATCGATAATATGGTCGCCAAAAGCTACCTGCCGCTCGGGCTGGTGGCGGGGTTAGGCGTGGCCTACGTTGGCTTACAGCTGACGGCGGCAGGATTGCATTATGCTCAGTCGCTGCTGTTTAACCGGGCCGCCGTGGGCGTCGTTCAGCAGCTGCGTACCGATGTCATGGACGCGGCGCTTCGCCAGCCGCTCAGCGAGTTTGATATCCAGCCGGTCGGGCAGGTGATTTCGCGCGTAACCAACGATACCGAGGTGATCCGCGATCTGTACGTCACCGTAGTCGCGACGGTATTACGCAGCGCGGCGTTGATTGGCGCGATGCTGGTGGCGATGTTCAGCCTCGACTGGCGCATGGCGCTGGTGGCGATCACCATCTTCCCGGCGGTGCTGATCGTCATGGTGATTTACCAGCGTTACAGCACGCCGATTGTGCGTCGGGTTCGCGCCTATCTGGCCGACATCAACGATGGCTTCAACGAAGTGATTAACGGCATGAGCGTCATCCAGCAGTTCCGCCAGCAGGCGCGCTTTGGGGAGCGCATGGGCGAAGCCAGCCGTTCACACTATATGGCGCGTATGCAGACGCTGCGCCTGGACGGTTTCCTGCTGCGACCGCTGCTGAGCCTGTTCTCAGCGCTGGTGCTGTGTGGGCTGCTGATGCTCTTTGGCCTGAGCTCAAACGGTACGATTGAGGTGGGCGTGCTGTACGCTTTTATTAGCTATCTGGGACGCCTCAACGAGCCGCTGATCGAGCTCACTACGCAGCAATCGATGCTGCAACAGGCGGTCGTCGCCGGTGAGCGCGTCTTTGAGCTGATGGACAGGCCGCGTCAGGCCTACGGCAATGATGAGCGACCTCTGCAAAGCGGGACTATCGCCTTTGATAACGTTTCGTTTGCCTATCGTGAAGACCGTCTGGTGTTGCAGGACATCACGCTTGACGTTCCGTCGCGCGGTTTCGTCGCGCTGGTGGGTCATACCGGCAGCGGTAAAAGCACGCTCGCCAGCCTGTTGATGGGCTACTACCCGGTCACGCAAGGCGAAATCCGCCTCGACGGGCGCCCGCTCGCGTCTCTTAGCCACACGGTGTTACGCAAAGGCGTTGCGATGGTGCAGCAGGATCCGGTCGTACTGGCCGATACCTTCTTTGCCAACGTAACCCTGGGACGGGACTATTCGGAGGAGCAGGTTTGGGCAGTACTGGAAACGGTGCAGCTGGCAGAGCTGGCGCGCGGGTTCAGCGACGGGATCAACACGAAGCTGGGCGAGCAGGGCAACAATCTTTCCGTGGGGCAAAAACAGCTCCTGGCGCTGGCGCGCGTCCTGATTGAAACGCCGCAGGTGCTGATTCTTGACGAAGCCACGGCCAGCATAGACTCCGGTACCGAGCAGGCGATTCAGCAGGCGCTGGCCGCCGTACGCGACCATACGACGCTGGTGGTGATTGCCCACCGTCTTTCCACCATCGTCGACGCGGACACTATTCTGGTGCTGCATCGCGGACAGGCCGTGGAGCGCGGTACGCACCGCGAGCTGCTGGAGGCAAAAGGGCGCTACTGGCAGATGTACCAGCTGCAGCTGGCGGGCGAAGAGCTGGCCGCCAGCGTGCGTGATGAAGAGTCGCTTAGCGCCTGATGCACTAAAATGAGGCGCCGCGCTAACAGTCATTCCTGTTGGTGCAAAACTGAAACGCACCCTGCACCGGCATGGTGCGTTTTTTTTCACCGGTTCATTTATCAGGACCGTGTAACGCACATCGCACCGCGATTCCCTCCCGTTTTCATTTCTGGCACATCCCTTGCAATACCTTCCGCGTAAGCTGCGGCCATTACCGAATTCTGACTGGAGGGGATCTATGAAGCTGGTTACGGTTGTAATCAAACCATTCAAACTCGAAGACGTGCGTGAAGCATTGTCTTCAATGGGTATTCAGGGACTGACTGTCACCGAAGTGAAAGGCTTTGGTCGTCAGAAGGGTCATGCCGAGCTTTATCGCGGGGCGGAATACAGCGTTAACTTTCTGCCAAAAGTAAAAATTGATGTCGCGATTGCTGACGATCAGCTTGATGAAGTCATTGATGTCATTAGCAAAGCGGCCTACACCGGCAAAATTGGCGACGGCAAAATTTTCGTTGCCGAACTGCAGCGCGTCATTCGCATCCGTACCGGCGAATCTGACGAAGCGGCTCTGTAATTAACGCCTGGCACACAGTGATAGGGATCGAGAAAATGAAGATAGCAACACTTAAAACGGGTCTGGGTTCGCTGGCGCTGCTGCCGGGCCTGGCGATGGCTGCTGCCCCTGCGGTGGCCGACAAAGCCGATAACGCCTTTATGATGATCAGCACCGCGCTGGTGCTGTTCATGTCCATTCCGGGCATTGCGCTGTTCTACGGCGGCCTGATCCGTGGCAAAAACGTTCTCTCCATGCTGACGCAGGTTGCCGTGACGTTCGCACTGGTCTGCGTGCTGTGGGTGGTTTACGGTTACTCGCTGGCGTTCGGCACGGGCAACGCGTTCTTTGGTAACTTCGACTGGGTGATGCTGAAAAACATTGAACTGACCGCGCTGATGGGCAGCTTCTATCAGTATATTCACGTGGCGTTCCAGGGCTCCTTCGCCTGCATTACCGTCGGGCTGATTGTGGGCGCGCTCGCCGAGCGTATTCGTTTCTCTGCGGTCCTGATCTTCGTGGTGGTCTGGCTGACGCTCTCCTATGTGCCGATTGCGCACATGGTCTGGGGTGGCGGTCTGCTGGCGACGCACGGTGCGCTGGACTTCGCGGGCGGTACCGTTGTTCACATTAACGCCGCGGTCGCGGGTCTGGTGGGCGCATACCTCATTGGCAAACGCGTGGGCTTCGGTAAAGAAGCGTTCAAACCGCACAACCTGCCGATGGTCTTTACCGGTACCGCGATCCTCTACTTTGGCTGGTTTGGCTTCAACGCCGGCTCAGCCAGTGCCGCAAACGAAATTGCCGCACTGGCCTTTGTGAACACCGTGGTGGCCACGGCGGGCGCAATCCTCTCCTGGGTGTTTGGCGAGTGGGCGGTGCGCGGTAAACCTTCCCTGCTGGGTGCCTGCTCGGGGGCGATTGCGGGTCTGGTCGGTATTACGCCTGCGTGTGGTTATGTCGGCGTAGGCGGTGCGCTGCTGGTCGGTCTGGTGTCCGGTCTGGCGGGTCTGTGGGGCGTGACCGCACTGAAACGTCTGCTGCGCGTGGATGACCCTTGCGATGTATTTGGCGTTCACGGCGTGTGCGGGATTGTCGGCTGTATCATGACCGGTATCTTCGCGGCGAAATCGCTCGGTGGTGTGGGCTATGCAGAAGGCGTCACCATGGTTCATCAGGTGCTGGTGCAGCTGGAAAGTATTGCTATCACCGTGGTGTGGTCTGCGGTTGTCGCGTTCATCGGCTACAAGCTGGCGGACATGACGGTCGGTCTGCGCGTACCGGAAGAGCAGGAACGCGAAGGTCTGGATGTGAACAGCCACGGCGAGAATGCGTATAACGCATGATCTGAGTGTCTTGCCGGGTGGCGGCTTCGCCTTACCCGGCCTACAACAGCACAAAACGTAGGCCCGGTAAGCGTCGCGCCACCGGGCTTTTTACATCAACCTCTGTTACGCATCACCCCTTCCTGCACCGTTGAAGCGACCAGCACGCCGTCCTGAGTATAAAACTCCCCACGCACAAACCCGCGGGCGCTGGATGCCGACGTACTCTCCACGCTGTAGAGCAGCCACTCATTCATGTTGAAGGGACGGTGGAACCACATCGAGTGATCGATCGTTGCGACCTGCATCCCTTTTTCGAGGAAGCCGACGCCGTGCGGCTGCAGCGCCACCGGCAGGAAGTTGAAGTCAGACGCATAGCCCAGCAGATACTGATGGACGCGGAAATCTTCCGGCACGGTGCCGTTGGCACGGATCCACACCTGACGCTTTGGCTCGGCGGTGTGGCCCTTCATTGGGTTGTGGAATTCGACGGGGCGGATCTCAAGCGGCTTATCGCAGAGAAACTTCTCTTTGACCTGCGGCGGCAGCAGATGCGCCAGGGCGCGAGCGATATCCGTTTCCGATTTGAGATCGTCCGGCGAGGGGGCAGGGGGCATGACTTTCTGATGCTCATAACCCGGCTCTGGCGCCTGGAAGGAGGCGGTCATGTAAAAGATCGGCTTACCGTTCTGAATGGCCGCGACGCGGCGCGCGCTGAAGCTGTTACCGTCTCGCAGAACTTCAACGTCATACACGATGGGTTTCGCGCTATCGCCAGGGCGTAAGAAGTAGCTGTGGAATGAATGCACCAGACGGTCTGCCGGGACAGTCTCCTTTGCAGCGTACAGCGCTTGTCCAACGACTTGCCCACCGAAGACCTGGCGTAAACCTAAATCTTCGCTTTGTCCGCGAAAGAGTCCTTCCTCAATTTTTTCCAGATTCAGTAATGTCAGCAGATTGTTCAGTGCCTGACTCATAATTGTCCTCAATAAACGCCGTAGCGAAAGATAGGCAGAGTATAACGCAGAAATGAAAGTGGTCCGATGGGTAGAATAATCTGAATATCGGCACGTTTTCAGGCATAAATCGGTGATCTGTGCCACACTTAACTACGTTATGTGATTAAAACGACATCGGATGGGATCGATCCCGCTGGTGCATTGATGATAAGGAGACTTCAATGAAACTCGTGCCCATGCTAAGTGGTGTAGCGATTGCGGTGGCGTTGTCCGCCTGTGCCGGTAAGAGCGCCCAGGTGCCAGTGCCAGCAGCAGACCCGAACGGGATTAATACCCTTTCGCAGCAGTCCATTCAGCAGCCTAACGTTTCCGGTACCATCTGGATTAAACAGAGAGTTGCGCTGCCGCCGGACGCGGTATTAACGGTGACGCTGTCTGATGCTTCCCTGGCCGACGCACCGTCGAAAGTCGTGGCTCAGCGTGCCGTTCGTACTGAAGGTAAGCAGGCGCCGTTTAGCTTCGTGTTGCCGTATAACCCGTCGGACGTGCAGCCTAACGCCCGTATCCTGCTGAGCGCAGCGGTAACCATTAACGGTAAGCTGGTCTTCATTACCGATACGGTCCAGGAAGCGATCAACAACGGTGGGACAAAAATCGACCTGAACCTGGTGCCGGTGCAGCAGACCGAAGTCCCGGTGGCACCGCAGACCAATCAGCCGTCATTGCCAACCCCACCGACTCAAATGTAATTTCTGCATTTCCCCTCTCCTCCGGGAGAGGGGTCAATACACCCAGCGAAACTTCTGCAAATCGATCTGACCCGACCCTGACACCTGCACCCCCTCTGAAAGTAACGCCTGACGCTGACGCTGGAGATCCGGCCCGGTGAGTGAGATGACGCCATGACGGTTCACCACCCGATGCCAGGGCAGCGTACTGCCTTCCGGCAGCCGTTTCAGGACGCCTCCAACCTGTCGCGCCGCGCGCGGGGAACCGGCCAGGCGCGCGATATCACCATAGGTGGTGACATAGCCCTCCGGGATTGAAGCCACGATTTGCCATACGCGCTGTGGAAAGGAGTCGTGCTCGTCCATACCTTCACCTGTGGGGAGTTTCTGGAGAGCCATGGTAAACGAAGATCGTCATGATTGCTGCGCCTGTTTGCGCAAGAAACCAGCATCCGGTTCCTGGCGGCTTGCAATTGGGCCTTCGCACAGGGATAATGCGCCAGCGCGTTGGTTATCAACGCTCTCAATGGGGGCTCTGTTGGTTCTCCCGCAACGCTACTCTGTTCACCAGGTCAGGTCCGGAAGGAAGCAGCCAGGGCAGACGACGTGTGTGCCGGGATGTAGCTGGCAGGGCCCCCACCCATTTCCGCCATCATAAAATCTTCCTGCTTTCACCTCTCACTTTTGACGGCTATCCCACAATAATATTATGCCTATATCGTGTAATATATATTTCATCGCGCTGAAATATTATTGTCATAAACCTGTAATAATAGTCGGGCATTTTATCATTGGCCGTCTATTTTATGGCATAACTCAAAAAAATATATATCTGGATAACATTGTTAACTTCGTGTATTAAATAAAGTACTTATTCCGAAGGGAAGTGACAAACATGGCTACAGCGGTATTAAACGTTAAGATTGATGACGCGCTAAAAGAAAGGCTTCGCCACTATGCGGAAGTGAATAACGAGAACTTAAGCGTGACGACAGAGAAACTGCTGCTGCTGGCGTTCGAAGCAGTAGAAGAGGCGGGAGTATCGGAAGAGGATATTGATAATCAGCACACGGAAGAAGAGAGTGTTTCTCCTTTTACTCCTAAAGAAATCAAAGCTCTACGCAAACTTCTGAAGAAGAGAAAATGAAACAACAACTGTCAACTGCCAGTGACTACAAAGAGGCCTGCGATCTGCTGCGTTCAGGCTACGTGAAGCATGTACGTCTTGGCTGGAATGTCGGAAGTGATGAGTTCTTTCGTATTGCGTCTGACTGGTGTGATACTGGCGCAAAAATAAAGAAAGACGGTGAAAACTTCGTTATTTCACTGAAAGGTTTTCCTATTCCTGCTCAGCATTAATTCCGGATGGGTGAAAACTGCTGACTGTATCCGTGACAGTCAGCAGTTTTTATTTTTTATGATCGGCTTCAAACTTTTGCTATTAAATCACGCTGCGTTTAACGGCTGGCACGTTTTTATTCAGGGCGAGCCATAACGGTTTAATCCTCAGCAGCGCCTGTTCAAGCTTCGTTGGCTCGAGCGAGAAGGGCATCCGCAAATAGCGGTCAAACGCGCCCGATAAGCCAAACCGCGTACCGGTTCCCAGATTAATCCCCAGGATCTCAGCCCTCGCGGCAAGCTGTGTCGCCAGCATGCCCGGTAGCTCGATCCAGTAAGAGAGCCCGCCTTCCGCTTCATGGAATGTCCAGTCCGGGAAATGTTCACGCAGCAGTTCACCGCATCGATTGCGTCGTTCCGCCAGCATTTTGCGGCGGGCGGGTAGAAACGTCTCGCTGTTGTTGATGAGCCACAGCGCCGCCAGCTGTTCCAGCAGCGGTGAACCTAAATCGAGGGTATCTCGCGTCTGGGCAAGCGTGGCGATCGTGCGCGAGGAGGCGCGGATCCAGCCGAGACGCAGCCCGCCCCAGAAACTTTTTCCGGCGGAGCCTAAGGTGATGACGGTGGCCTGCGGGTTAAAGGAGGCCAGCGGGGGCGGAGGAGGGGCGTCAAACCAGAGATCCACCATCGTTTCATCCACCACCAGCGCCGTACGGGTTTGCGCAGCAATATCGGTAATGGCCTGACGGGTCGCGATATCCATACAGCGTCCGGTGGGGTTATGAAAATCAGGCATCAGGTACGCCAGGCGCGGCGCGGTTTGGGCAAGCGTGGCGGCGAAGCCGTCCGTATCCCAGCCCGTTTCCGGCAGCGACACCCCCACGGGCCGACACTGCGCGCCCTGAATGGCGGCAATCGCCAGCGGATAGGTGGGGTGATCGACCACAACGCGATCCCCGGGCCCGGTCATCATCCGCAGGACCAGCGCGAAGCCGCTGACGGCGCCATTGACCACCATCACTTCGTCCGCGCGGGTGGGAAGGCCCCGCGCGGTATAACGCGCAGCGATGGCCTCCCGCAGCGTTGGCAGTCCTAGCTGATCGTAGCCCGTCAGCGAGAGGTGCTGCGTAATGGCCGTGAGCGCATGGGTATACGCCTGGTGGATCTCCGGCCCGGCATTGAGAGCGGCAGTGGAGAGATCCAGCGCGGCACTCGCTGCGGAAAGCGTGGGAACGGCGCGCGTATCCGGGAGGATCACGCGTGACCCGCTGCCGTGGCGGCTCTCAAGATATCCCTCCTCGCGCAGATGGGCGAGGGCGCTGCTGATAGTGGTCCGGCTTACGTCCAGCGCCGTGGCCAGCTCGCGCTCTCCCGGTAGCCGTGTATTCAGTGCCAGACGTCCATCAAGAATTAACAGGCGCAGCGCATCGGCCAGTTGTCGCCAGAGCGGCGTGCGGGATGAGGTTTGCTGCCAGTGGCCTAAAAGGCGTACCAGCGACTGGCTTCCGAAGCGACGTGACGACATATGCAGTCCACTATTTGAAAACTGGACATTAATCATAGTGCCATTTTGGGTCAGGATGAAAGCCTGGTTCACTGGAGAAGATAAAAATGGTACGTCGTCTGCTACAACTCTATGTCGGTTTAGGACTGTATGGCCTGTCCACCGCGATGTTTATTCGTTCCGATTTGGGTGTCGATCCCTGGGATGTTTTTCACCTTGGGGTGGGGATACAGCTGGGGATGACCATCGGGACGGTGATCATTTTAACCGGTGCTGCGGTGCTGCTGCTGTGGATCCCCCTGCGCCAGATGCCGGGCCTGGGCACCATCAGCAACGTGATTTGTATCGGTCTGGCGGCGGACGCCAGCATGGCGCTTATTCCGGAACTGGATTCGTTACCTGTTCGCATCGCTTTCCTGGTGTCGGGCATCGTGATGAACGCGATTGCGACCAGCATGTACATTGGCGCCGGTTTTGGGCCTGGCCCGCGCGACGGCCTGATGACCGGCATTCATGCCCGGCTGGGGTGGTCCATTCGCAGCGTGCGTACCTCGATTGAGGTGTCCGTCCTGCTGATTGGGTGCGTGCTTGGCGGCACGTTTGGGGTGGGAACGGTCGTGTATGCCCTGACCATTGGCCCACTTATCCAGCTCTGTCTGCCCTGGTTCCGCCAGAAGCCGCGCGTTGCTGAAATCGCGCAGCCGGAGCGGGTTGTCTAATTTTGCGAAGCGCTCACATGCTTTAACGGCGTCGCTGTGCCACAATAATGGGCCATGACTCACGCGATGCCACAATGCATGAAAGCGATCACTCTCTATGATGTCGCCCTCCTTGCGGGGGTTTCTTATCAGACCGTCTCTCGCGTCATTAACGACGCGGAGCATGTCTCTGCCCGCACGCGGGAAAAGGTGCAGCAGGCGATGGCAGAGCTGCACTACGTGCCTAACCTGCGGGCACAGCAGCTGGCGGGTAAACGCACCCGCACGCTGGGACTCATCACCACCGATCTGGCCCTGCATGCGCCCTCGCAAATTGTGTCGGCGGTAAAATCACGTGCGGCCGAAAAAGGGGCGAGCGTCCTTATCTCCATGGTCGAGCAACCGCAGCAGTGTCAGGCCGCGCTTCAGGCGCTACTGGCGCAGCGGGTGGAGGCGTTGCTGGTGAATGTGCCGCTCGACGATCCTGACGCCGAAGCGCTCAGGGCGCTGGCATCACCTGTTCCGGTGCTGTTCCTTGATGTCTCGCCTTCAGCACAGGTAAACAGCCTCGTGTTTAACGCCGGGCAGGGGGCGCATCTGGGCGTTGAGCACCTGCTTTCGCTGGGGCATCAGCATATTGCCCTGCTGAGCGGGCCGGAAAGCTCGGTCTCTGCTCGGGCGCGTCTGGCAGGATGGAAAGCGGCTCTGGCCCGCGCGGGGCATGACGCCGCTACGGTGGCTTATGGAGACTGGAGCGCGGCCAGCGGTTATGAGAAAGGGCATGTGCTGCTGTCGGGTAGCGCAGTGCCGGATGCCATTCTGGTGGCGAACGATCAAATGGCGCTCGGGGTGATGCGCGCCTGTGCTGAAAAGGGGATCGCGATTCCAGGTCAGATGTCGGTGGTCGGGTTCGACGATACGGCTGACAGCGCCTGGTTTTCCCCGCCGCTGACGACCATTCGTCAGGCATTTCGCGAGGCGGGCGAGCGCAGCGTGGAGTGGCTGCTGGCCCCCACCGAAGGCGAGACGTGCTGGCAGGTTCAGCTGCCGGTGGCGCTGGTTACCCGGCATTCCAGCGCGCGCCGCGCGCCACAGCAGGCCGAACGCGAGGATCTGGCGCAGCAGCTCAGAAGTCTGGCACTTCTGGCCGAGCAGCTTGCCCGCAAATAAAACTTTGTGATCGGACTCGCTACCCTGCGATCGAACGCTTTACCGTCGCAGAGTGCCAGGGCATGTTAACCAAAATTGTGAGCGCTTCGCAAAGAGGTTGATATGTCTCATACACCTTCGCTGACCCTCAGCGACATCCTGGCCCGTCGGGACTGGGAAAACCCCGGCGTTACCCAGTGGAACCGTCTGCCCGCACACGCGCCGTTGCACAGCTGGCGTAATGAATCTTCCGCCAGGGATGACGCTGGATCCCTCAGCAGGCGCTCCCTCAACGGGATCTGGCGGTTTAGCTACTTTTCTGCTCCCGAGCGGGTTCCTCAGGCATGGGTCACGGAAGATTGCGCTGATGTCGTCGCGATGCCCGTGCCGTCGAACTGGCAGATGCAGGGGTTCGATACGCCCATCTATACCAATGTCACCTATCCGATCCCCGTTAACCCGCCTTTTGTACCGCAGGAAAACCCGACAGGTTGTTACTCGCTCACATTCGACGTGGATGACGCCTGGCTTCAGAGCGGGCAAACCCGAATTATTTTTGATGGCGTGAACTCGGCGTTCCATCTGTGGTGCAACGGGCAGTGGATAGGCTATTCCCAGGACAGTCGATTGCCCGCCGAGTTTGACCTCTCGGCGGTATTACGCCCCGGGCAAAATCGCCTGGCGGTCATGGTCTTGCGCTGGTGCGACGGCAGCTATCTGGAAGATCAGGACATGTGGCGCATGAGCGGCATTTTCCGTGATGTCTCCCTGCTGCATAAGCCGGAGACGCACATTGCGGATTATCATGTGGTCACCGATCTGAATGCGGAGCTGGACCGCGCGGTGCTGAAAGTCGAGGTCGCGTTGACAGGCGCTGACTACGCGGAGTGCGACGTGGCGATAACGCTGTGGCGCCACGGTGAACGCTGTGGCAGCACCACCCAACGGCCAGGCTCTGCCATTGTGGACGAGCGCGGCAACTGGGCCGAGCGGTTAACGGCGGCGATCCCGGTTACAGCCCCGGCGTTATGGAGTGCAGAAACCCCGGAACTCTATCGCCTGACGATCGCGCTTTTGGATGCGCAGGGCAACGTGCTGGAGACGGAGGCCTGCGATGTCGGCTTCCGCCGGATTGAAATCAGCAACGGCCTGCTGAAGCTCAACGGTAAACCGCTGCTGATCCGTGGGGTTAACCGGCACGAGCATCACCCGGAAAACGGCCAGGTGATGGACGAAGCGACGATGCGTCGCGATATCGAGATCATGAAGCAGCACAACTTCAACGCCGTGCGCTGCTCGCACTACCCGAACCATCCGCTGTGGTACCGGCTTTGCGACCGCTATGGGCTGTACGTTGTTGACGAAGCCAATATCGAAACCCACGGCATGGTGCCGATGAGCCGCCTTGCTGACGATCCGCGCTGGCTGCCCGCCATGAGCGAGCGCGTGACCCGTATGGTGCAGCGCGATCGTAATCATCCCTCAATTATCATCTGGTCGCTGGGCAATGAGTCCGGCCACGGTGCAAACCACGACGCGCTGTACCGCTGGGTGAAATCCACGGATCCGACGCGTCCTGTGCAGTATGAAGGTGGCGGCGCGAACACGGCGGCGACCGATATTGTCTGTCCGATGTATGCCCGGGTCGATCAGGATCAGCCCTTCCCGGCAGTGCCTAAATGGTCAATCAAGAAATGGATCGGCATGCCGGATGAAACACGCCCGCTGATCCTCTGCGAATACGCCCACGCGATGGGGAACAGCTTCGGCGGGTTCGCGAAATACTGGCAGGCGTTTCGCAGCCACCCTCGCCTGCAGGGGGGATTTGTCTGGGACTGGATCGATCAGGCTCTGACGAAGCAAGATGAAGAGGGCAATTCGTTCTGGGCATACGGCGGGGGCTTTGGCGATAAGCCAAACGACCGACAGTTCTGCCTGAATGGGCTGGTCTTCCCCGATCGCACGCCGCATCCGGCGCTGTACGAGGCGCAGCGCGCGCAGCAGTTCTTCACCTTTACGCGGGTCAGCACCTCTCCGCTGGTGATTGAGGTGCAAAGCGGCTACCTGTTCCGCCATACCGATAACGAAGTGCTGAGCTGGACGGTCGCCCGGGATGGGGAGGTGCTGGCTTCGGGCGAGGTGACGCTGGCGATAGCCCCTGAAGGCGCTCAGCGTCTGGAGATCGCTCTGCCAGAATTGAAAGCCGAACCGGGGGAAGTCTGGCTGAATGTTGAAGTGCGCCAGCCGCGGGCAACGCCGTGGTCACCGGCTGACCATCGCTGCGCGTGGGAGCAGTGGCTGCTTCCGTCTCCGCTGTTTGTCGCACCGCCAGCCTCTGCGGGCGAGCCGCCGGTTTTGACGCAAAACGACCGCATCCTGGCGATCGCGCATGGTCAACAGCGCTGGCAGTTCGATCGGGCATCCGGAAACCTGACCCAATGGTGGCGAAATGGCGTGGAAACGCTGATGTCACCTCTGACGGATAACGTCAGCCGTGCGCCGCTGGACAATGATATTGGCGTGAGTGAAGCGACGAGGATCGATCCGAATGCCTGGGTTGAACGCTGGAAAGCGGCGGGCATGTACAATTTCACCTCGCGCGTTCTGTACTGTGAGGCAGAGCAGCATGCGGGCGAAGTCGTGGTCAACACCCTTCACGTCGGGGACTATCATGGCAAAACGCTGTTCCTGAGCCGTAAAGTCTGGCGGGTGGATGACCACGGAAGGCTGCACGGCGATATTCAGGTCGATATGGCGTCCGATATCCCGGAACCCGCACGTATTGGCCTGAGCGTTCATCTCGCCGAAACGCCGGAAAATGTGTCCTGGCTGGGGCTGGGGCCGCATGAAAACTACCCGGACAGAACGCTGGCGGCACAGCAGGGACGCTGGACATTACCCCTGGCGGAGATGCACACGCCGTATATCTTCCCGACGGAAAATGGTTTGCGCTGTGATACGCGGGAGCTGGTGCTGGGAACGCATCAGCTACATGGCCGGTTCCATTTCTCGGTGAGCCGCTACAGCCAGCAGCAGCTGCGCGAGACAACCCATCACCATCTGCTGCGGGAAGAGCCGGGGTGCTGGCTCAACCTCGATGCGTTCCATATGGGCGTGGGCGGCGACGACTCCTGGAGCCCCAGCGTTTCACCGGAATTCATTCTGCAGACGCGCCAGCTTCGCTACACCTTTAGCTGGCAGCAAAATCCTTAACGGATCATTGAGATGCGGCCACAGGGCGTGGCCGCAGGCTTACGCCAGAATGCCGCTCAGACCGTGCAGGCTCATATAAATTCCTACCACGGTAATCAGCGCTGCGGAAATCCATGGCGCTTTACGGGAAAGCTCGTTAAACCCGGGCCAGCGTTTTGTCGCGTGCTTGAGGCTTAAGGCGGCAATCGCACCGGAAGCCACCAGGGTTAACGCCAGCCCAATACTGAAGCTGAACACCAGCGTCGCGCCGAGGGCAAAATGCTTCAGCTGCAGGCAGATCAGCAGAACGGTGATGGATGCCGGGCAGGGGATAAGCCCGCCGGTCAGGCCAAACATCACGATCTGTCCTGTGGTGACGTTTTGTCCGCTAAAGCGCCGGTTGATATCCTGCGCGTGCGCGCGCTGGTGAGCATCCTGCCACTCCTCTTCAACCAGCGGGTGTTCGTGGTGGTGATGTTCATGATGATGGTCATGATCATGGTGGTGGTGATGATCATGGTCGTGATGATGATCGTGTGGCTGGCTCTCTTTCCAGGTTCGCCACGCCATCCACAGGGCGATCGCAACGATCAATACCCCTGAGATCAGCTGGAACCAGGGTTCAGACGTATGCGCATCCCATCCCCGCCCAAACCATAAACCCGCCATAGCGATGATCCAGACCACTGCCGTATGGGAAAGCGTGGCTGCCAGGCCGAGCAGGACCGCCTGTTTCAGCGTACCGCGGATAGCCACGATAAAGGCGGCCATCATGGTCTTTGAGTGGCCCGGTTCCAGGCCATGCAGCGCGCCAAGCAGGATGGCGCTGGGAACAAACAGCCAGGCATTACCCTGCTGCAGAAGTGAAGCAAAATCGGTCATGGGGGATTCCGGCGTGGAAAATGTCTGCAAATACTACTCCCCCCCAGTAGGATAATACTACCCCCCAGTAGAAAAATACTCAGGGGGAGTAGAGCGTGTTATGCTTTAAAAGCCAAAAATAAGGGATAGAGAGATGTCACATACCGTTCGCGACAAGAAAATGTTACTGACTCGGCTGAAGAAAATTCAGGGGCAGAGCAACGCTCTGGAGAAAATGCTGAACAGCGATCACGAATGCGCCGAGGTGTTACAGCAGCTGGCGGCGATCCGCGGGGCGGTCAACGGCATGATGATGCAGGTGATCGAAGGGCATTTAACCGATCATGTGGTGAAAGAACCTGAAGAAGCGCAGCGTGAAGCCGATCTTGGCGTGGTGCTGCAGGTGATCAAATCCTATCTTAAGTAGCGTGCGTGCCGAGGTTATTCTCTGCCCAAAGGATAAATTCCATTTTCGGCAGCGCTTTGCTGTAGTACCAGCCCTGCCCGTACTGCACGCCGTGCTGGTGCAGCCAGGCGAGCTGCCCGGCGGTCTCGACGCCTTCCGCAACCATCGCCAGCTTCAGCGACTTCGCCATTTCAATAATGTGTGGCGTCACGTTTTTGTACTCCAGCGCATCCACGAACGATTTATCAATTTTTAGCGTGTCGACGTCAAGATCCTGCAGGTAGCTCAGGCTGGAATAGCCCGTACCAAAATCATCAATATAGACAGGGTGCCCCGAACGGCGGAATGCGGCGATAGCCGGCGCGCTGATTTTGGGATCGGCAAAGCCGCGCTCGGTGACCTCAAGGGCGATTTGGCCCGGATGGACCTTCCATTTGTTCAGCAAGTGACTCAGCAGCGGCGGCAGCGTGCCGGAGGTCAAATCGGCGGGCGCGAGGTTGATGGAGATATGCTGATCGGGGTGAAGGTGCAGCCAGTTGCCCATATCCTCGAACACTTTTTCGATAACGAGCTGCGTCAGTTGGGAGATAAGCCCGGTTTGCTCAGCAAGGGGAATAAAGATATCAGGCGAGAGGCTGCTTCCGTCCGGCTGCGGCCAGCGCGTCAGCGCTTCTGCGCCGACAATTTTTCCGCTACACAGCGCCACGATGGGCTGATAGTGAACCACAAAATCGCGGCTGTTAATGGCGTCAAGCAGGCGGTTGCGCGGCGACTGGATGCGACGCAGTATCCGCAGGACAAAGAGCGCGGCAAGCAGGCTTATCAGGACGCCGAAGGGCAGCCATAAAAGCAGCTGCCGGTGCCAGGTTTCCGCCAGCGGTTTGAGCGTAGCCCATGCGACAACGGTAAACCCCAGTTCAGGTACAGGCTTCATAACGTACATTGAACCGTCGTACTGTATGCTGGTCATCTCCTGACCTTTGATCATGTCACGGATATGCGGATCGAGCGTATTGCTGCTGGCGAAGATACGGTGTGTTGTGCTTCCTACCAGGGCAGCATCAATCGCTATCTCGCCGAAAGGGATGACATCCACCAGTGAGGCCGGATCGACAAGGACAAGGTAATGACCTTGCCCCAGCACGGCCATGTAGCGCTGAAACCCAAGATCGTTTTGCGTGGTCAGCCATGCGCTGTAACCGTCTTCGGTAATGCGCATCGGCGGGGGGAAAGGGGCGGCATGGCTGGTTTGCTCAAGAGAGGAGCAGAGCGGCCTGAGGTTGTCGATATAAATCACTTCCTGGACGTATCGCCACGAGAAAGCGACCCGTCGCATCTCTCTTAACTGCAACGGGCTGCACGGCACGCCCTCAAAGGCCTGCAGATGATTAAGCGCTTCTTTCGCCTGATCCACGACCTTGTCGGTGCGTATCAGCACGCGTGAGGCATAGTTTTCCAGCGCATCGACAAATTTATCTTCCGCCTGGCGATGGGCCAGCCAGATGCTCAGGCAAATGGGGACCAGCACGGAAAAGATGAGTACGCCAGTCACCAGACTGACCAGATGTCGGGTTTTCATGCTGTCGTGTCCTTCCTCGTATACCCGTTCCTGAGCACTGAGTTCCCTGCCTGAAGAGAAAGATTTTACCGCGAAATGATATAGTTATAGCACGTGGGTGGCCTGGTTTTCATTTTATCTCAGGTAAACCAGAAAATATCGTCAAAGGGGAGGGGTTGTTTTTTGAATCTGGCCTGGATATTATTTTGTTATGTTATAACAAAACATAAAGGATTGACGATGAAACCCAATATCCATCCCGCCTATCGCACCGTGGTCTTCCATGACACCAGCGCGAATGAATACTTCAAAGTGGGCTCAACCATTAAGACCGACCGCGAAATTGAACTCGACGGTGAAACGTATCCGTACATCACCATCGAGGTTTCTTCAAAATCGCACCCGTTTTATACCGGTAAGCAGAAAACGTTCTCCACGGACGGTAGCGCAGCGCGCTTCCGCAAGCGTTTTGGTGGTTTTCTCAATGCGAAGCGGGGCTAACCATGCAGGTACTTAACTCATTGCGCAGTGCAAAACAGCGTCACCCGGATTGCCAGATAGTCAAACGCAAGGGACGCTTGTACGTGATTTGCAAATCCAATCCGCGCTTTAAGGCGGTTCAGGGACGTAAAAAAAGACGCTAAACGCGCGTTTCTCGCCAGCTTTCCAGGGATCTTTTCTGTTTGCCATCGGCAGTAAAATTGTCGGTGGCAAGCCAGCTTTCAAAGGCGTTCGCCAGCGTCGGCCACTCTTTATCGAGAATCGAAAACCAGTCGGTATCCCGGTTATGGCCTTTTATCACCAGCGCCTGACGAAAACGCCCCTCAAACTGAAAACCCAGACGCAGGGCGGCCTTGCGGGAAGGTTCGTTCAGGCTATTGCACTTCCACTCATAACGCCGGTAGCCCAGGGTATCGAACACATACCGCATCAGCAGATATTGCGCCTCTGTCGACATGGGCGTGCGGCTTAAAAGAGGCGAGAAGTGAACGTGCCCCACCTCCACGACCCCGTTTTTAGGATCGATCCGCATCAGGGACAGCGTCCCGACCGGAGACCGGGTCTGGTTATCGATAACGGTAAAGTGTATGGGGTCGGATAACTCACTCACGCTCGCGACCCATTCGGCAAACTCCTCTGCGGTAGCGTCGGGTTCACGCAGTAGCCACGTCCAGCTGCGGGTATCTCCGGCCAGGGAATAGGCGGAGAACAGCGCGTTGGCATGCTCCACGCGCAGCGGTTCAAGGCGACAATACCGGCCCTGAAGCACGACCCGGGATGGGGGCTGACGAGGTTGCCAGTCGCTAAGCGCTTCGCCCACCGGCTGTCCGAACTGATTGAATGTCTTCATCTTCATTTCCGTGACGTTGAAAAGGGTTTCAGACTAGTGAATTGCTGGTTCCTTAAAAAGAACCACTGCGCTATTTTTTGATGGTGCCACGAGGAGGCGAGATGAATATACCGGGTGATGAATTTTATACCTTGCTCAACGCAGCCCTGAAAAAACGCGGGGAAGAGACGCTCCAGCGCGCGCTTTATCTTGCTTTACGGGAGGCGATTCTGTGCGGAAGACTCCTGTCCGGCAGCCAGCTTCCCGGTTCGCGAACGCTGGCCCAACAGCTCTCCCTTTCCCGCAATACCGTCAATGCGGCGCTGGACCAGCTCACGCTGGAAGGGTATTTGCAGCGTAACCGCCAGGGAACGCGGGTGGCACAGCTGGCTTACCGCTCGGCCACCCGGACATTGCCGGACCCTGACATCAGGCTCGCCCGGCGGGTTGGCCTGCTGCCTGCGCCGGTGCAGCGGGATACCCCGGTACTGGCATTTACGCCGGGGACACCCGCCATCAACTATTTCCCTCTGCCGCTGTGGCGGCGATTGTACGATCGCGTGATGCGGGAGGAGGGAAATGCCCTGCTGGGGTATGGCGACCCGGCCGGTGAACCGTCGCTGCGGGCAGCGATTGCCCGGCATCTCGCCCTGTCCCGCGGTATCGACTGCGACGCGAGCCAGATTGTGATCACGGAAGGCGCGCTTGAGGGCGTTAACCTGTGCACAATGCTGCTGAGTGAGCCGGGGGATATCGCCTGGGTAGAAAACCCCGGCTATAGCGGGGCAAAAAGCGCGTTTGTTAAAACCGGCCTGACCATGACGGGGATCCCGGTTGATGACGAGGGGATGTGCTGGGAGGGATTGAATGCCCCTTCTCCCTCGTTAATTTTTACCTCACCTTCACACCAGTTCCCCTACGGAAGCGTGCTCAGCGCCCGACGGCGTCTGGCGCTGCTGGAGCTCGCCCGGCAGCACAACGCGTGGATCATAGAAGACGATTACGACAGCGAATTCCGTTATGCCGGTGAGCCCGTGCCGGCGATGCTGGGAATGGTCAACAATGCGCCCGTGGTTTATCTCGGGACGTTCAGTAAAACGCTGTTTCCGTCGCTCCGAATAGGGTTCATGGTCTTGCCGCCTGCGCTGGCGAAGGCGGTTCGTCCGGCCATCGGCTCGCTGTTGCGCGGTGGGCATCGTGCCGAACAGCGCACGCTGGCGCTGTTTATCGAAGAAGGTCATTATGCCCGTCATCTTGCCGCCATGCGTCGACTCTATCGTAAACGATACCGCCAGCTGCGGGAGGTGCTGGGCGCAGAGCTTCATGCGCCGCACCGTATTCTGGCCGGTGAAGGCGGGATGCATCTGACGCTGGCGATAGACGATATTGATGACCAGAAATTGGTGGAGCAGGCGAGGGCGTTTCAGCTGGCACCCGCTGCGTTGAGCGGGTACTACCTGGAGGCGAAGCAGGGGCAAACCGGTCTGGTTTTAGGTTACGGCAATACCTCTGCTTCTCAGTTTGCGCCGGGGATCCGGCGTCTGCAGGCGTTAATTACGCAGCAGCAGGGCGCGAAAGGGTAAAGACGTCATAGAAAGAGAGCTGACCTTTGGTAGAGACCATTTTCTGCAGCTTCTCTTTTTGCACGGTTTCAACGGCCGGAGAGTGCAGAATGCTGTCGATCAGCTCCTCTGGCACGTAACGCGTGTTGTACCATTCGCCGTTATAGCAGACCCGGAAATCGAGGACGTCGATATCTTCGTAACGGTAGCGCGGATTCACGTCGAAAAAGAAAAAGGCGTTAAAGACCACAAACAGCACAACCAGCAGCCAGACGGAGTCCACCAGTGTTTCAGACTTCAGCATCACAATAAGCGTCGCCAGCCAGGCGGCATACATGGCGACAAACAGTCCAGGATGTTTGCGAATAAAGCTAATGCTAAAGCGCGGGCGATTGTCGCGCTTTTCGCGGAGGTTAAGATCGTCGATGGTGGCGGTGAGCAGGCGCTGTATCTCGGTCATTTTTTGCCTTTATGAGAGTTGACAATACAGGGTGTCTGCCAATTTTAGGGGAGCCATTGGGCTGAAAAAAGTAACAGTCTGGCGCTAAAAGACCATAACAGTTGGCTCCCCACTCCCTCACAGCGTTTTGATGATTTTTGCCGGATTGCCGCCCACGACAACGTTAGCCGGGACGTCTTTCGTCACCACGGCTCCGGAGGCCACCACCACATTATCACCAATGGTGACGCCAGGGTTAATAACCGCCCGACCACCGATCCAGACATTATTCCCAATGGTGACGGGTTTGCCAAACTCCACGCCGCTGTTCCGTTCCTCTGCATCCAGCGGATGGGTGGCCGTATAAATATGCACACCCGGCGCGAGCATGCAGTTATCGCCGATATGGACGGGGCAGACATCCAGCATCACGCAGTCGAAGTTCGCGTAAAAGTTTTTACCCAGAGAGATGTTATATCCATAGTCGCAGCGGAAGCTCGGTTCGATATAAGCGCCTTCGCTTTGCCCCAGCAGTTCCGCCAGGATGTTCTGGCGTTCTGTCTTTTCATCGGGCGCGGTGTGGTTATAGCGGTACACCAGGTGGCGGGCCCGCAGTCTGTCGGCCCGTAACGTCTCATCGCCGGGGCGATAGTGTTCACCGGCAATCATCTTCTGTTTTTCTACGCTCATAGGAAACCTCTCTGGAAAAGATTACCGTAGAGTAATAGGAACAGGCCAGAAGGGGAACGTTCCCGAAAAGCCGATGTGACTGGCGTCACAACAATGTTGCTGATAAACACGTTTTACACGGAGACCTGGCCTGGGCACAGGGAGCATAACGGGATAGGTAAAAACAGCTTAGAACGTGGCGTAGAACTCTACAGACACCCTTCAAACATTAACGGACAAATTTCCATACAGAAGTAGGGATTTTGTCATACAGCTTATTCATGGTCAGTTCAGCAAGACGATGGTCCGCGGCTGAATAAAATACGGCCAGTTCATTATCAGAAAGCTCGTATTTATTCTTTTC
Organism: Enterobacter cloacae complex sp. Mu1197; assembly: GCF_040059225.1. Lineage (NCBI taxonomy): Bacteria > Pseudomonadati > Pseudomonadota > Gammaproteobacteria > Enterobacterales > Enterobacteriaceae > Enterobacter > Enterobacter cloacae complex sp. Mu1197. Next base: position 1,084,612 of record NZ_CP157375.1, read on the forward strand.
AATGACGCGTTCGAGCGTGTCAATTGACTGGCAACGTCGTAAGCGCATCAAATAATCGATTTTTGTGAGTGGTTTATCAGACATAAATTCACCTTAGTAATTGTAATAATTTTAACAGGAAAGACTAACCGGGTTAGCTCTGCTCACGTTGACGAAACAGCGGAATAGCCGGTTTCCCGATTTACGCCATTTTTGCAAATCCTGGGCGTTAATGCCGTAACTACTGAACAACATAAAGGTGTCGTCCAGGTATTCATCAATTTGCTCAATGAGCTTATTATCTTCATTGTACTTAATTTTATAATTAAGTGCGAAGGTTGCGATATGCTCTATCAGCTCATTCAACTGTAAATTGATGGCAGACGTTGGGTCGTTTACCCAGCCATGGTTACTTTCATCAAGGTTGGCAAGGCAGTCATGGTACAAGGATTCGCAGAGAAATTTCAACTGCGCGATATCATGCCTTTTTGGCGAGTACTCGTCCATAGCGCATCCCCTTCTGAGTGATTTCTTACTCACCGAACATCATAGTCGGGATGGATACAACTGACTTAGCTACATGAGTGCTGTGTTCCTGATAACTTAACTATAAGCCACTCCTTCCTGGATTTCATCGCGCTATTACGAAAAATTACAAATAAAACCCTAGACTGCGAGCATGTACGCAATGTTCCGTCCTGGACACCCTTTTTTTATCCAAATTAACGCGATTTTTTATCGCTTCCTTACGTTTCATTGGCTTAGCAAAACGGCCTGAAAAGTTCAGATTCGAACTTCTCTTTGTCAGAACTTCTTATTAGGAATATTCCTAATAGCTTAAGCGGGGAAATGAAATTAAAAAAATCCTGAATTCACCGATTAAGTTATCAGTTAATTATGATATGTCTAATTAAGATGGCAGAAAATAAATAGAACCACAATAAGCGTAATTTATGATTTTTTCTGAAAATGAAAAAGGCCGCTAATGCGGCCTTTTTATCATGTGAAACCGGTATCAGTGAGGTTCTACCGAATGCGTGTGTTCAATATCCTCATTTTTCCGGCTGAAGCGGCGGCGAACCACCACGAAGAACACCGGTACGAAGAAGATAGCGAGTACGGTTGCGGTAACCATACCACCCATAACGCCTGTACCAACCGCGTTCTGCGCACCGGAGCCAGCACCGGAGCTGATAACCAGCGGCAGTACGCCGAGGATAAACGCCAGTGATGTCATCAGGATTGGGCGCAGACGCATACGAACAGCCTCAAGCGTTGCCTCAATCAGACCTTTACCTTCTTTCTCCATCAGATCTTTGGCGAATTCAACGATAAGTATCGCGTTCTTCGCCGACAAGCCAATGGTTGTCAGCAGGCCTACCTGGAAGTACACGTCGTTGGTCAGTCCACGGAACGTTGCCGCAAGCAGCGCACCGATAACCCCAAGCGGTACCACCAGCATAACGGAGAACGGAATTGACCAGCTCTCGTACAGCGCTGCCAGACACAGGAAGACGACGATCAGTGAAATCGCGTACAGGGCAGGGGCCTGGTTTCCGGACAGGCGTTCCTGATAGGACATACCGGTCCAGTCGTAGCCGATACCCGAAGGCAGTTTGCTCGCCAGCTCTTCCATCAGGTTCATGGCTTCACCAGTGCTTCGGCCCGGAGCGGCCTGACCCAGGATCTCCATCGATGGCAGACCGTTATAGCGTTCCAGACGCGGCGAACCATATTCCCAGCGAGACGTTGAGAACGCCGAGAACGGTACCATCTGACCATTGCTGCCGCGCACGAACCAGCTGTTGATATCGTTTGGCAACATACGGTATTGCGCCTCGGACATCACGTACACTTTCTTCACGCGACCGCGGTCGATGAAGTCGTTAACGTAGCTACCGCCCCAGGCGGCGCCCAGCGTGGTATTAATGTCACTGATGGATACGCCCAGCGCCTGGGCTTTCTCCTGGTCGATGTCGATTTTGTACTGCGGCGTATCTTCCAGGCCGTTCGGACGCACGCCGACCAGCAGGTCAGGGTGCTTAGCCACTTCGCCAAAGAGCTGGTTACGCGCCTGCGTCAGTTTTTCGTGACCCAGACCGCCCTGGTCAATCAGCTGGAAGTCGAAGCCGGTCGCGGTACCCAGTTCAACAATCGCTGGCAGGTTGAAGGCGAACACCATCGCATCTTTAATCTGCGAGAAGGTGCCCATCGCACGGCCGGTAATGGCTTCAACCTTGTTCTCTTTGCCCGGACGTTCAGACCAGTCTTTCAGAGAAACGAAGGCAATACCGGTGTTCTGACCACGACCCGCAAAGCCAAAGCCGTTAACCGCAAACACGGATTCAACGTTGTCTTTCTCTTTGGTGAGGTAGTAGTCCGTCACTTCGTCCAGCACTTTCTGGGTACGCTCTTGCGACGCGCCCGCAGGAAGCTGTGCCATCGTCAGGAACACGCCCTGGTCTTCATCCGGCAGGAACGAGCTTGGCAGACGAACGAACAGGAACGCCATCCCCACGACGATGATGATATAGAGCACCAGGTAACGACCGGTGCTGCGCAGGATGTTGCCCACGCTGTCGGTGTAGTGGTGCGTGCTCTTATCAAACATGCGGTTAAACCAGCCGAAGAACCCTTTATGCTCGCCGTGACCGCCTTTCTGAATCGGCTTCAGCATGGTGGCACACAGCGCAGGGGTCAGGATCAACGCGACCAGCACCGACAGCGCCATCGCGGAAACGATGGTAATTGAGAACTGACGATAAATCGCACCGGTAGAGCCCCCGAAGAAAGCCATCGGGATAAATACCGCAGACAGTACCATCGCGATACCGACCAGCGCGCCCTGGATCTGGCCCATTGATTTACGGGTCGCTTCCTTCGGCGGCAGACCTTCTTCCGCCATCACGCGCTCGACGTTCTCGACCACGACGATGGCATCATCCACCAGCAGGCCGATGGCGAGCACCATCCCGAACATCGTCAGGGTGTTTATCGAGTAGCCAAATATCGACAGGATCGCAAAGGTCCCGAGCAGAACAACCGGCACGGCAATCGTTGGGATAAGCGTCGCGCGGAAGTTTTGCAGGAACAGATACATCACCAGGAACACCAGGATGATGGCTTCTACCAGCGTTTTAACCACTTCGTGAATCGAAATTTTGACGAACGGCGTGGTGTCATACGGGTAAACGATTTTCAGACCTGACGGGAAGAACGGTTCCATCTTCTTCAGCTCTGCGCGGATCGCCGTGGCGGTGTCCAGGGCGTTAGCCCCTGTCGCCAGTTTGATACCCAGACCGGAAGCCGGTTTACCGTTGAACTTCGCGATGATGTCGTAGTTCTCACCGCCCAGCTCGACTTTAGCCACGTCGCGCAGGCGAACCTGGGAACCGTCCTGATTCACTTTCAGCAGAATTTTGCTGAACTCATCGGCAGAGGTCAGACGGGTCTGTGCGATGATCGAGGCGTTAAGCTGCTGGCCTTTCACCGGCGGCGTACCACCTAACTGACCGGCTGCCACCTGGGCGTTCTGCGCTTTAATCGCATTGATCACGTCAACGGGGGTCAGCTGGAAGTTGTTCAGTTTGTTCGGATCCATCCAGATACGCATCGCGTACTGAGAACCGAACAGCTGAACGTCACCCACACCGGAAGTACGGCTGATGGCGTCCTTCATGTTGGCACCCACGTAGTCGGAAATATCCTCCTGCGTCATGGTGCCGTTGGTGTTGATAACGCCGACAACCATCAGGAAGCTGCTGGACGATTTCTCGACGCTCACACCCTGCTGTTGTACTTCCTGCGGCAGCAGAGGCATCGCCAGCTGCAGTTTGTTCTGCACCTGAACCTGCGCAATGTCAGCATCCGTACCTGACTGGAAGGTCAGGGTGATCTGAACTGTACCGGTAGAGTCACTGTTTGAGGACATGTACATCAGGTTATCGATACCGTTCATGTTCTGTTCGATAACCTGAGTGACGGTGTCCTGCACCGTTTTCGCATCAGCCCCCGGGTAGGTTGCGGAGATAGTCACCGCCGGTGGCGCAATCGTTGGATATTGCGCGACAGGCAGCTTCAGGATCGCAAGTCCCCCGGCCAGCATGATGATAATGGCGATCACCCACGCAAATATGGGGCGATCGATAAAGAAATTAGGCATGTCTTAACGGCTCCTGTTTAAGTTAAGACTTGGTTTGTTCTGACTGGCCAGCGGCCGAAGCTTGTTGTTTATCGTCAGATTTCACTTCCTGTGCTTTAACCTGCGCGCCAGGACGAACTTTTTGCAAACCAGAAACAATCACGCGATCGCCATCTTTCAGACCTTCCGTCACCAGCCATTTATCGCCAATCGCCTGTGTGGCGGTGATATTGCGCGTTTCGACTTTGTCATCTGCTCCAACAACCAGCGCGCTCGCATCGCCGCGTGGCGTGCGGGTCACACCCTGCTGTGGAACCAGAAGTGCGGTTGGATTCGTTCCTTCTTCCAGACGTGCGCGAACGAACATACCTGGCAGCAGATTCTTGTCAGGGTTCGGGAAAATCGCACGTAAGGTGATGGAACCGGTGGTCTGGTCGACCGTCACATCAGAGAATTCCAGGGTACCTTCCTGCGGGAACTTGATACCGTCGTTGGTAATCAGCTCCACTTTGGCTTTGCCGTTTTCCTGTTTCAGGGTGCCGTTAGCCAGCTCCTGTTTCAGGCGCAGGAAATCATTGCTGGACTGCGTGACGTCAACATAGATCGGATCGAGCTGCTGCACGGTCGCCAGCGCAGTGGTCTGACCGTTCTGCACCAGAGCCCCTTCCGTCACGGAAGATTTACCAATACGACCGCTGATAGGCGAGGTCACTTTGGTATAGGCCAGGTTAATGCGCGCGGTTTCGACGGCCGCTTTGGCTGCCACCACGGCTGCGTTAGCCTGTTGGGCATCCGCCAGGGCGGTATCGTAATCCTGCTGACTGATGTACTTGGTACCGAGCAGTTTTTGATAGCGGTTCAGCGTCAGCTGAGCAATTTTAGCCGCGGCCTGTGCTTTAGCCAGATCGCCTTTCGCGCTTTCATAAGACGCCTGATAGGTTGCGGGATCAATCTGATACAGAGACTCACCGGCCTTTACATCACCGCCTTCGGTGAAGTTACGTTTCAGGATAATGCCGCTAACCTGAGGACGCACTTCCGCAATGCGGTAAGCATTTGTACGGCCGGGTAATTCGGTAGTGATTTGTAGAGGTTCAGATTTGAGCGTCACAACGCCTACTTCTGGCGCCTGCTGAGCTCCTTGTTGAGCCGGTTTGTCGTCACATCCTGTTAGCGCTAAGCTGCCTGAGAGCATCAGAACGACCGCCAGAGGCGTTAACCCTCTGTTTTTGTTCATATGTAAACCTCGAGTGTCCGATTTCAAATTGATCAAGGGTCCTGAGTCTAAAAACCCATTGCTGCGTTTATATTATCGTCATGCTATGGTACATACATTCACAAATGTATGTAAATCTGACTCCTGTAAATTCACCCACCTATGGCACGAAAAACTAAACAACAAGCGCTGGAAACCCGACAACACATTCTGGATGTGGCAATACGTTTGTTCTCGCAGCAGGGTGTTTCATCTACCTCGCTGGCACAAATTGCTCAGGCTGCCGGTGTGACGCGGGGAGCGATTTACTGGCATTTTAAAGACAAGTCAGATCTGTTCAGTGAAATCTGGGAGCTTTCAGAGTCCAGCATTAGCGATCTCGAGAGTGAGTATCGGGCAAAATTCCCTGACGATCCACTCTCAGTATTGAGAGAAATATTAGTATATATCCTTGAAGCTACGGTAGTTGAAGAACGTCGCAGATTAATGATGGAAATAATCTTTCATAAATGCGAGTTCGTGGGCGAGATGGCGATTGTTCAGCAGGCACAACGCAGCCTCAGCCTGGAGAGCTATGACCGTATTGAATACAACCTGAATCAGTGCATGCAGGCAAAACTGCTGCCTGCCAACCTGTTGACCCGCCGGGCGGCGATTCTGATGCGTAGCTACATTTCCGGTCTGATGGAAAACTGGCTGTTTGCGCCACAGTCGTTTGATCTTAAAGCGGAGGCCCGCAGCTACGTCGCGATTTTACTGGAAATGCTACAGCTCTGCCCGACGCTGCGCAGCGACGCGCCGTCGCTAACCGCCTGACTCATTTCCAGGATTTATCTCAGAGGCTCACGTTCGCGCTATTCTGCTTCCGGCGAGCGTGATATTCTTCACGCCGGACTATTTTCGGTCATCTTCTGACATCATTCACAACTATGCTGCCCATCAATCGCTCGCAACATCCTGTTTTTGCATTGCTCTTTGCGATGCTGTTTTTCTTCGCCACGGCGCCGCTGACCTGGGCCCGCGCCGACAACAGCAACGATATCCCCACGCGTGCGGATGTTCAGTCGCAGCTCGACACGCTGAACAAACAAAAAGAACTCTCTCCTCAGGAAAAACTGACGCAGCAGGATCTGACGGAAACGCTGGAAACGCTGGATAAAATTGAACGCGTTAAGGCTGAAACCGCACAGCTCCGTCAGAAGGTGGCGCAGGCCCCAGAAAACATGCGCAAAGCGACGGAATCGCTGAATGCCCTGAGCGACGTGGATAACGACGACGAAACACGCAAAACGCTCGCCGCGCTCTCCTTACGCCAGCTCGAATCGCGCGTGGCGCAACTGCTCGACGACCTGCAAACGGCGCAGTCCGATCTCGCCACCTACAACAGCCAGCTTGTCTCCCTGCAGACCCAGCCCGAGCGCGTGCAAAATGCGATGTACGCCGCGTCTCAGCAGCTGCAGCAGATCCGCAACCGCCTCAACGGCACAACGGTAGGAGAGGGCACGCTGCGCCCGACGCAGCAAACCCTGCTGCTGGTGCAGCAGACGTTGCTCAATGCGCAGATTGAACAGCAGCGTAAAAGCCTGGAAGGGAATACGGTGCTGCAGGACACCCTGCAGAAACAGCGCGATTACGTCACCGCGAACATTAATCGTCTGGAGCACCAGCTACAGCTGCTGCAGGAAGCGGTTAACAGCAAGCGCCTGACGCTGACGGAAAAAACCGCCCAGGAGGCCGTATCCCCTGACGAAACCGCCCGCATCCAGGCCAACCCGCTGGTGAAGCAGGAGCTCGAAGCCAACCACCAGCTTAGTCAGCGCCTGATACTGGCGACCGAAAATGGCAACTCGCTGGTTCAGCAAAATATCAAGGTGAAGAACTGGCTGGATCGCGCCCTGCAGGCGGAACGCAACATCAAAGAGCAGATCGCGGTCCTGAAAGGCAGCCTCCTGCTGTCGCGTATTCTCTACCAGCAGCAGCAGACGCTTCCGTCCGCCGATGAGCTGGAAGACATGACCAACCGCATTGCGGATTTACGTCTGGAACAGTTTGACGTCAACCAGCAGCGCGATGCTCTTTTCCAGAGCGATACCTTTGTCGCCAAAATTGAAGAGGGTCATTCCAGCGACGTGAACCCGGAAGTGCACGACGCGCTGCTCCAGGTCGTGGATATGCGTCGCGAGCTGCTGGATCAGCTCAACAAACAGCTGGGCAACCAGTTGATGATGGCCATTAACCTGCAAATCAACCAGCAGCAGCTGGTGAGCGTCTCGAAAAGTCTGCAGGAGATCCTGACCCAGCAGATTTTCTGGGTAAACAGCAACAAACCGATGGACTGGGACTGGATTAAATCCTTCCCTGAGACGCTGAAAACGCAGATCAAGAGCATGAAAATCACCGTGAACTGGGAGAAAGCCTGGCCTGCGGTGATGATTGCCTTGCTGGCGGGGCTACCGCTGCTGCTGATCGCGGGCCTGATTCGCTGGCGTCTGGGCTGGCTGAAAAAATACCAGGCGAAGCTGGCGTCCGAAGTGGGGCAGCTGCGTAACGATAGCCAGCTCCATACGCCAAAAGCGATTCTGATCGATCTCATTCGCGCCCTGCCGGTGTGCCTGATTATTCTGGCCGTGGGCCTGATTCTGCTCACCATGCAGCTCAACGTCAGCGATCTGCTGTGGGCGTTCAGTAAAAAACTGGCGCTGTTCTGGCTGGTTTTTGGCCTGTGCTGGAAGGTGCTGGAAAAAGACGGCGTGGCGGTGCGTCATTTCAACATGCCTGCGCAACTGACCAGTCACTGGCGTCGTCAGATTGTGCGCATCAGCCTGGCGCTGCTGCCGCTGCACTTCTGGTCGGTTGTCTCTGAGCTTTCCCCGCTGCATCTGATGGATGATGTGCTGGGCCAGCTGGTCATCCTGCTGAACCTGCTGCTGATTGCTATCCTGATGTGGCCGATGTGCCGTGACAGCTGGCGTGATAAAGAGTCCCACAATATCCGTCTGGCCACCGTGACCGTGCTGGCGATCATTCCGCTGGCGCTGATGGTGCTGACGGCAACGGGCTACTTCTATACCACGCTGCGCCTGTCCGGGCGCTGGATTGAAACGGTCTATCTGGTGATCGTCTGGAACCTGCTCTATCAGACCGTGCTGCGCGGCCTGAGCGTGGCTGCCCGCCGCATCGCCTATCGCCGTGCCATCGCGCGTCGTCAACATCAGGTGAAAGAGGGGGCCGAGGGCGCGGAGCCGCAGGAAGAGCCGACCATCGCGCTGGAGCAGGTTAACCAGCAGACGCTGCGCATCACCATGCTGGTGATGATCGCCCTGTTTGCCGTGATGTTCTGGGCGATCTGGTCCGATCTTATTACCGTTTTCGCCTATCTCGACAGTATTACCCTCTGGCAATACAACGGAACCGAAGCCGGCGCGGCGGTCATGAAAAGCGTGACCATGGGCAGCCTGCTGTTTGCGCTGGTGTCGTCGGTGGTCGCCTGGGCGCTGATCCGCAACCTGCCTGGCCTGCTCGAAGTGCTGCTCCTGTCACGTTTGAATCTTCGCCAGGGGGCGTCCTACGCCATCACCACGATCCTCAACTACGTCATCATTATTGTTGGAGCGATGACGGTCTTTGGTTCGCTTGGCGTCTCGTGGGATAAACTGCAGTGGCTGGCGGCCGCCCTCTCGGTCGGTCTTGGTTTTGGCCTGCAGGAGATCTTCGGTAACTTTGTCTCCGGCCTGATCATCCTGTTTGAACGTCCGGTACGTATCGGCGATACCGTCACCATCGGCACGTTCTCGGGAACGGTCAGCAAGATCCGCATTCGTGCGACCACCATCACCGACTTCGATCGCAAAGAGGTGATCATCCCGAACAAAGCGTTCGTGACCGAGCGTCTGATCAACTGGTCGCTCTCGGATACGGTGACGCGCGTGGTGATCCGCCTGGGCGTGGCCTATGGTTCGGATCTGGATAAGGTGAAAGAGGTGCTGCTGAAGGCGGCGTCTGAACATCCGAAAGTGATGCACGATCCGGCTCCTGCGGTCTTCTTCACCACCTTTGGGCCGAGTACGCTGGATCACGAGCTGCGTTTATACGTGCGTGAACTGCGTGACCGCAGCTACACGGTGGATGAGCTTAACCGCTCTATCGATCGTCTGTGCCGTGAAAACGATATTAATATCGCCTTCAACCAGCTTGAGGTTCACCTGCGTAACGAGAAAGGTGATGAGCATACGGAAGTGAAGCGCGAGATTAAGGGTGATGACCCGACTCCAGCTTAATCTATTTTCCCTCTCCCCGTGGGAGAGGGTTAGGGTGAGGGGGAAGTTTCCCCTCAAAATCCCGCCGTACAATTTCCAGTGCCTTAAGCACCGTCCCGGCGGGGATCTCATGATTCTCCAGCAGCATAATCAAATCGACGGCCAGCTTGACCTCATCGGGTGCATTTTCCAGTGACATGGGTGTGGCTCCTGTTAACGGGTCAAACGTTCTATGACGCGTTCAATGTCATCCAGCGCCTGACGGCAGCGGACGATGCGTCCTTCCAGCGCGCTAATCTCGCGCATCAATAGCTGCTGCTCTTCCAGCGTTTCGCTGTTGTTCAGGCGCACCTCGCGTTCGCGCTTCATCTCAAACAGTCGGCGTTCAAATTCCTGGTTCTCCAGCCGTTTGCGCTGCCATTTGCCAAGCCCCGGCGAGGCGCTGTCCCAGGCGCGCAGCGGCCAGGCGGCGATTTCGCGATGCAGCGCGGTGATCTGCTCGGTGAGATGCGCCGCAAGCCACGCCACCTGTTCCTGCTGTTCATGCTCAACCGCATGGCGAAGTTCGTCGAGGTTCGTCTGCGCTTCAGCCAGGTAATCCTGAATAACGGTGCTGCGGGTACGAAAAAGCTGCCGGTCAAAGCGCGGTTTCAGCGTGGCGTGCCCCATCAGCGGCGTGGCCTGCTCCCGCAGAGCAATCAGCTGATTTTGCAGCCTCTCAAGAAGCAGTGCTGTTTTCAAGGCGCTCTCCAGTGGTAAAGTAGCCGTTCAGTTTGATAACGATTCGCATTATGCAGCGTACTATTTTAATCATCATTGGCTGGCTCGCGGTAGTGCTTGGCACGCTGGGTGTGGTTTTACCCTTGCTGCCGACCACGCCGTTTATCCTGCTGGCGGCCTGGTGCTTCGCCCGCTCGTCACCGCGTTTTCACCACTGGCTGCTCTATCGCTCATGGTTTGGCGGCTATCTGCGGCACTGGCAAAAACACCGGGCCATGCCGCCCGGCGCCAAGCCGCGCGCGATCGCGGTGATCCTCATCACCTTCGCCATTTCATTATGGCTGGTGAAAATGATGTGGGTGCGGATCCTGCTGCTGGTCATCCTGACCTGCCTGCTTATCTTCATGTGGCGGATCCCCGTGGTTGATGAAAAGCAACAAAAGCACTGAAGCCTTATCATGGCTGTTGCAATTATTGCGTACAGCCAGTAAATTCGACCGTTTTCGAGCACAGGCGCGCCTGGTTAAAGGTTAAACAATTGTTACCTTTGCCGACTCGTTGCGCGCCGTGAGTAACACTGTTTCATTTAGGCACAAACCGATGACCGCAACTGCACAGCAGCTTGAATATCTGAAAAACAGCATCAAAAGCATCCAGGACTATCCAAAGCCTGGCATTCTTTTCCGTGATGTCACCAGCTTGCTGGAAGACCCGAAAGCGTACGCGCTCAGCATTGAACTGCTGGTCGAGCGTTATAAAAACGCCGGGATCACCAAAGTAGTAGGTACCGAAGCCCGTGGCTTCCTGTTTGGCGCACCGGTTGCGCTGGCGATGGGCGTAGGTTTTGTGCCGGTGCGTAAGCCGCGCAAGCTGCCGCGTGAAACCATTGCAGAAAGCTACGAGCTGGAGTACGGCACCGATCAGCTGGAGATCCACGTTGACGCGATCAAGCCTGGCGACAAAGTGCTGGTGGTTGACGATCTGCTGGCGACCGGCGGCACCATTGAAGCGACCGTGAAGCTGATCCGCCGTCTGGGTGGGGAAGTGACCGACGCGGCCTTCATCATCAACCTGTTCGATCTCGGCGGTGAACAGCGCCTGGAAAAACAGGGTATTACCAGCTACAGCCTGGTGCCTTTCCCGGGTCACTAATCCCGGTTTTCACAACCTCGCTCAATGGGTGAGGTTGTGATAGCATTCCCCTCCATAAATTCACCTTCCAGCGTTGCAGAGCCTGCCCATGAGTTATCAGGTGTTAGCCCGTAAATGGCGACCACAAACCTTTGCTGACGTTGTCGGTCAGGAACATGTGCTGACGGCCCTGGCGAACGGCTTGTCGCTAGGTCGCATCCATCACGCCTATCTTTTTTCCGGCACCCGCGGCGTCGGTAAGACCTCTATTGCCCGTTTGCTGGCAAAAGGTCTCAACTGCGAAACCGGGATCACCGCCACGCCGTGCGGCGTGTGTGATAACTGTCGGGAGATCGAGCAGGGGCGTTTTGTCGATCTGATCGAGATCGATGCCGCTTCGCGCACCAAAGTGGAAGATACCCGCGACCTGCTCGACAACGTGCAGTACGCCCCGGCGCGCGGCCGCTTCAAGGTCTACCTGATCGATGAAGTGCACATGCTGTCGCGCCACAGCTTTAACGCTCTGCTGAAAACGCTGGAAGAGCCGCCCGCACACGTGAAGTTCCTGCTGGCGACCACCGATCCGCAAAAGCTGCCGGTCACGATCCTGTCGCGCTGCCTGCAGTTCCATCTGAAGGCGCTGGATGTTGAGCAGATCCGCGCGCAGCTTGAGCATATTCTTGATGAAGAGAAGATTGTCCACGAACCGCGCGCCCTGCAGCTGCTGGCCCGCGCGGCGGACGGCAGCCTGCGTGATGCATTAAGCCTGACCGACCAGGCGATTGCCAGCGGTGACGGCAAGCTCTCCACCGAGGCGGTCAGCACCATGCTCGGCACGCTGGATGACGATCAGGCGCTGTCGCTTATCGAAGCGATGATTGCCGCCAACGGCGAACGCGTGATGTCGCAGGTGAACGCCGCCGCTGCCCGGGGTATTGAGTGGGAAGGGCTGCTGGTTGAGATGCTCAGCCTGCTGCACCGCGTGGCGATGCTGCAGCTTTCTCCCTCCGCGATTGGTGCGGATATGGCGGCCATTGAACAGCGGATGCGTGAGCTTGCCCGCACCGTGCCGCCTGCCGACGTCCAGCTTTATTACCAGACGCTGCTGATTGGCCGCAAAGAGCTACCGTTTGCGCCGGATCCGCGTATGGGCGTTGAAATGACGCTGCTGCGCGCGCTGGCGTTCCACCCGCGCATGCCGCTGCCGGAGCCGGAAGTGCCGCGACAGTCTTTCGCGCCGGTCGCGCCCACGGCGGTGATGTCACCGCAGCAGGTGCCGCCGCAGCCGACACCGCCACCGCAGCAGAACGTACCGCTGTCGGATGCCACCAGTTCGGTGCTTGCCGCGCGCAGCCAGCTGCAGCGTGCCCAGGGAGTAACCAAACCAAAAAAGAGTGAACCGGCAGCGCCAGGAAGAGCGCGGCCGGTGAACAACGCCGCGCTTGAACGACTGGCCTCGGTAACGGAGCGCGTACAGTCGCGTCCGGCACCGTCCGCGCTCGAGCAGAAAGCCCCGGTGAAAGAAGAGGCTTACCGCTGGAAGGCAACCACCATCACCGAAACCGTGAAGGAAGAGGTGGCCACGCCGAAAGCGCTGAAAAAGGCGCTGGAGCATGAAAAAACGCCGGAGCTTTCCGCGAAGCTTGCCGAAGAGTCCATTGCGCGCGACGCCTGGGCCGCGGAGGTCAGCAAACTCCAGCTGCCGAAGCTGGTGGAGCAGGTCGCGCTGAACGCCTGGAAAGAGCAGGACGGCAATCAGGTGCGTCTGCACCTGCGTCCGGGCCAGCGGCACCTCAATTCCCCTGGCGCGCAAAAGGCGCTGGCCGAGGCGCTCGCCGCTTTACAGGGTGCACCGGTTGAATTGACTATCATTGAAGATGATAATCCGGCTGTGAAAACGCCGCTCGAGTGGCGCCAGGCCATTTATGAAGAGAAGCTCGCGCAGGCGCGCGAGGCGATTATTGCGGATAACAACATTCAGACCCTGCGCCGGTTCTTCGACGCCGATCTGGATGAAGAGAGTATTCGCCCCATTTGATCGTGAGTCTGACTTACGGTTGTAATCCTTAAACGTGAAAGAAGAGAGAAGCCTATGTTTGGTGGAAAAGGCGGTCTGGGTGGCCTGATGAAGCAGGCTCAGCAGATGCAGGAAAAAATGCAGAAGATGCAGGAAGAGATCGCTCAGCTTGAAGTCACAGGTGAATCCGGTGCCGGTCTGGTCAAGGTGACCATCAACGGTGCGCACAACTGCCGTCGCGTTGAAATCGACCCGAGCCTGCTCGAAGACGACAAAGAGATGCTGGAAGATCTGGTTGCAGCCGCGTTTAACGATGCCGCTCGCCGTATCGACGAAACCCAGAAAGAGAAAATGGCCTCCGTGTCCAGCGGCATGCAGCTGCCGCCTGGCTTCAAGATGCCGTTCTGATGCAAACCAGTCCGCTGCTCACGCAGTTAATGGAAGCACTGCGCTGCCTGCCGGGCGTTGGCCCGAAGTCGGCGCAGCGCATGGCGTTTACGCTATTGCAGCGCGACCGCAGCGGCGGGATGCGCCTGGCGCAGGCTTTAACCCGCGCCATGTCAGAAATCGGTCACTGTGCGGATTGCCGTACCTTTACCGAGCAGGACGTGTGTAACATCTGCACGAACCCGCGTCGTCAGGAAAACGGCCAGATTTGCGTGGTGGAGAGTCCGGCGGACATCTACGCCATCGAACAAACCGGGCAGTTTTCCGGCCGCTATTTCGTGCTGATGGGGCATCTCTCCCCGCTGGACGGTATTGGCCCGGACGATATCGGTCTTGACCGCCTTGAACAGCGTCTTGAATCCGAAACGATCAAAGAGGTGATCCTCGCCACCAACCCCACGGTGGAAGGGGAGGCAACCGCCAACTATATTGCCGAGCTGTGCTCGCAGTATGGCGTTGACGCCAGCCGCATCGCCCACGGCGTGCCGGTCGGCGGCGAGCTGGAGATGGTGGACGGCACCACGCTGTCGCACTCTCTGGCCGGACGTCACAAGATTATTTTCTGACCAAACGGAGGCTGCGCGCGCGGCCTCCGCTTGAAAATTTCCCCCCGTATCCCCATCTCTCACTCAACGTTTTAAAACCCCATTAAATGGCATTGTTGAGGTCGACATAGATGAAAGGACAAGAAACCCGTGGTTTCCAGTCAGAAGTAAAACAGCTTCTGCACCTGATGATCCATTCCCTGTATTCCAACAAAGAAATTTTCCTGCGTGAGCTGATTTCCAACGCCTCGGATGCGGCGGACAAGCTGCGCTTCCGCGCGCTGTCTAACCCGGATCTGTACGAAGGCGACGGCGAGCTGCGCGTGCGCGTCTCGTTTAATAAAGAGAACCGCACCCTGACTATCGCCGATAACGGCATCGGGATGAACCGCGACGAGGTGATCGACCACCTCGGGACCATCGCGAAATCCGGCACTAAGGCGTTCCTGGAGTCCATGGGATCTGACCAGGCGAAAGACAGCCAGCTCATCGGCCAGTTCGGCGTCGGTTTCTACTCGGCGTTCATTGTGGCGGACAAAGTCACCGTGCGCACCCGTGCGGCGGGCGACAGCGCTGAAAACGGCGTGCTGTGGGAATCCAAAGGGGAAGGCGAATACACCGTTGATGACATCACCAAAGCGGACCGCGGCACCGAAATCACCCTGCACCTGCGTGAAGGGGAAGATGATTTCCTGAACGACTGGCGCGTGCGCTCCATCATCAGCAAATATTCCGACCACATCGCCCTGCCGGTTGAGATTGAAAAACAGGAAGAGAAAGACGGTGAAACCGTGGTTTCCTGGGAGAAAATCAACAAGGCGCAGGCGCTGTGGACACGCAACAAGTCTGAAATTAAAGACGACGAGTACAACGAATTCTACAAGCACATCGCCCACGACTTTACCGACCCGCTGACCTGGAGCCACAACCGTGTGGAAGGTAAGCAGGAGTACACCAGCCTGCTGTACATCCCGGCACAGGCGCCGTGGGACATGTGGAACCGCGATCACAAGCACGGCCTGAAGCTGTACGTGCAGCGCGTCTTCATCATGGACGACGCCGAGCAGTTCATGCCGAACTACCTGCGCTTTGTCCGCGGCCTGATCGATTCCAACGACCTGCCGCTGAACGTCTCCCGTGAAATTCTGCAGGACAGCACCGTCACCCGTAACCTGCGCAACGCCCTGACCAAACGTGCGCTGCAGATGCTGGAAAAACTGGCGAAAGACGATGCGGAAAAATATCAGACCTTCTGGAAACAGTTCGGCCTGGTGCTGAAAGAAGGCCCGGCAGAAGACACCGCGAACGTTGAAACCATCGCCAAACTGCTGCGCTTCGCCTCTACGCACACCGACTCCTCCGCGCAGACCGTGTCGCTGGAAGAGTACGTCTCCCGCATGAAAGAAGGGCAGGAGAAGATCTACTACATCACCGCCGACAGCTACGCCGCGGCGAAGAGCAGCCCGCACCTGGAGCTGCTGCGTAAGAAAGGCATCGAAGTGCTGCTGCTTTCTGACCGCATCGACGAGTGGATGATGAACTACCTGACCGAGTTCGACGGTAAGGCGTTCCAGTCCGTTGCCAAAGCCGACGAATCTATCGACAAGCTGGCGGATGAAGTGGATGAGAACGCGAAAGAAGCCGAGAAGGCCCTGGAGCCGTTCGTTGAGCGCGTGAAAACCCTGCTGGGCGACCGCGTGAAAGAGGTGCGTTTCACTCACCGTCTGACCGACACCCCGGCCATCGTCACCACCGATGCCGACGAAATGAGCACCCAGATGGCGAAGCTGTTCGCGGCGGCGGGCCAGCCGGTACCGGAAGTGAAATATATCTTTGAGCTTAATCCGGATCATCCGCTGGTGAAACGCGCGGCGGATACCCAGGACGACGCCCGCTTTGCCGAGTGGGTTGAACTCCTGCTGGATCAGTCCCTGCTGGCCGAACGCGGCACGCTGGAAGATCCTAACCTCTTCATTAAACGTGTGAATGCGCTGCTGCTGGCGTAATTAAACACCTGCCCCTCACCCTGGCCCTCTCCCCAAAGGGGAGAGGGTATAATCGTCCCCTCTCCCCTTTGGGGAGAGGGTTAGGGTGAGGGGGCATTCTCGCACTATCCCAAATTATCTCCCCCCATTAACCGTTTCAGCCTTCCTGCCTTCCTTGAGCGATGCCCGTTCTGGTGGTATTGTTTAGCGCTTTTGAAAAATTGAAACGACTTTTGAGGGGATTTTCGCAATGCGTATTATTCTGCTTGGCGCTCCGGGCGCGGGTAAAGGAACTCAGGCTCAGTTCATCATGGAGAAATACGGTATTCCGCAAATCTCCACCGGTGATATGCTGCGCGCCGCTGTTAAATCTGGCTCCGAGCTGGGTAAACAGGCGAAAGACATCATGGACGCAGGCAAGCTGGTGACCGACGAGCTGGTAATTGCTCTGGTCAAAGAGCGCATTGCTCAGGAAGACTGCCGTAACGGTTTCCTGCTGGACGGCTTCCCACGCACCATTCCTCAGGCTGACGCCATGAAAGAAGCGGGCATCAACGTGGACTACGTTCTGGAGTTCGACGTACCGGACGAGCTGATCGTTGACCGCATCGTTGGCCGTCGCGTACACGCTGCTTCTGGCCGCGTTTACCACATCAAATTCAACCCGCCTAAGGTTGAAGGCAAAGACGACGTTACTGGCGAAGAGCTGACCACCCGTAAAGACGATCAGGAAGAGACCGTGCGCAAGCGCCTGGTGGAATACCATCAGATGACCGCGCCGCTGATCGGCTACTACACCAAAGAAGCGCAGGCGGGTAACACCAAATACGCCAAAGTCGACGGCACCAAAGCCGTGGCTGACGTACGTGCAGAGCTGGAAAAAATCCTCGGCTAATTGCACTTCTCTCACCCGGGTCCTCCGGGTGAGAAATATTCTCATCTTACCTATTGCAGCAATGGGTTCCGTTTAAACGCATTTCCGCTACAATTGACAACCATTCAAATGGTTAAGAGGCGTGAATGAGTCAGGCGAAAACCGGCATCCTGCTTGCCAATCTGGGCACTCCAGAAGCACCTACATCAGACGCGGTAAAACGCTACCTGCGACAATTTTTAAGCGACACGCGCGTCGTGGATTTTCCGCGACTGCTGTGGTGGCCGCTGCTGCGTGGCGTCATTCTGCCGATTCGCTCTCCGCGCGTCGCCAAACTCTATCAGTCCGTATGGATGGAAGAGGGCTCGCCGCTGATGGTCTACAGCCGTCGCCAGGAAAAAGCGCTGGCTGCCCGCCTGCCGGAGATGCCCGTCGCGCTCGGCATGAGCTACGGCAAACCCTCTCTGGAAAGCGCGGTAGAATCCTTGCTGGCGCAGGGCGTGGACCATATCGTGGTGCTGGCGCTCTACCCGCAGTACTCCTGCTCGACGGTGGCCGCCGTCTGGGACGAGCTGGCGCGCATACTGGCGACCCGCCGCCGCATTCCGGGCGTGACCTTTATTCGCGACTACGCGGATAACGAGCTCTACATCAAGGCGCTTGCTAACAGCGCGCGCGCGTCGTTTGAAAAGCACGGTGAGCCGGATCTGCTGCTGCTCTCCTATCACGGGATCCCGCAGCGTTTCGCTAACGAAGGGGATGATTACCCGCAGCGCTGTCGCGATACCACCCGCGAGCTGGTCTCCGCCCTTGGCCTGCCGCCGGAGAAGGTGATGATGACCTTCCAGTCGCGCTTCGGCCGCGAGCCGTGGCTGACGCCGTACACCGATGAAACCCTCAAAATGCTCGGCGAGAAGGGCGTGAAGCATATTCAGGTGATGTCGCCGGGCTTCTCGGCAGACTGTCTGGAAACGCTGGAGGAGATCGCGGTGCAAAACCGGGAATTTTTCCTGGAGGCTGGCGGCGAAAAGTACGAGTACATTCCAGCGCTTAACGACTCGCCTGAGCATATCGACATGATGGTCTCACTGGTGACGAACAGCCGCTGATCGCACTTCGGGCCGGGTTTGTGCTACCATTCCCGGCCCATATTCTTCGTACAGTTCAGACCATGAAATTTCCCGGTAAACGTAAATCCAAACACTACTTCCCCGTCGATGCCCGCGATCCGCTCCTGCAGCAGATCCAGCCAGAAAATGAAACCAGTGCGGCGTGGGTCGTCGGTATCGATCAGACGCTGGTGGACATTGAGGCGAAAGTGGATGATGCGTTTGTCGCCCGTTACGGTCTGAGCGCCGGGCACTCGCTGGTGATTGAGGATGACGTTGCCGAAGCGCTGTACCAGGAGCTGGTGCGCGAAAACCTGATTACCCATCAGTTCGCCGGCGGTACCATCGGCAATACCATGCACAACTACTCCGTGCTGGCCGACGACCGTTCGGTACTGCTCGGCGTGATGTGCAGCAACATTGAAATCGGCGGCTACGCTTACCGCTATCTGTGCAACACCTCCAGCCGTACCGATCTGAACTATCTTCAGGGCGTCGACGGCCCGATTGGCCGCTGCTTTACGCTGATCGGCGAATCCGGCGAGCGGACCTTTGCCATCAGTCCTGGGCATATGAACAAGCTGCGCGCGGAAAGCATTCCCGAAGAGGTGATTGCGGGCGCCTCGGCGCTGGTGCTGACCTCCTACCTGGTGCGCTGCAAGCCGGGCGAGCCGATGCCTGAAGCGACCATGAAGGCGATTGAGTACGCGAAGAAGTACGACGTGCCGGTCGTTCTGACGCTGGGCACCAAATTCGTGATTGCCGATAACCCAGAGTGGTGGCAGGCGTTCCTGAAAGAGCACGTCTCGATTCTGGCGATGAACGAAGAGGAGGCCGAAGCGCTGACCGGTGAAAGCGATCCGCTGCTGGCGTCCGATAAAGCGCTGGACTGGGTGGATCTGGTGCTCTGCACCGCGGGCCCTGTCGGACTGTATATGGCCGGCTTCACGGAGGAAGAGAGCAAACGCAAAACCCAGCACCCGCTGCTGCCCGGCGCGATTGCCGAGTTCAACCAGTACGAGTTCAGCCGCGGCATGCGTTTTAAGGATTGCATTAACCCGCTGCGCATCTACTCTCACATCGCGCCATATATGGGTGGTCCGGAGAAGATCATGAACACCAATGGCGCAGGCGACGGCGCGCTGGCCGCGCTGCTGCACGACATTACCGCCAATGCCTACCACAAAACCAACGTGCCGAATTCCAGCAAGCATAAGTTCAGCTGGCTGACCTATTCGTCGCTGGCGCAGGTGTGCAAGTACGCCAACCGCGTAAGCTATCAGGTGCTGAACCAGCACTCACCGCGCTTAACGCGTGGCCTGCCAGAACGGGAAGACAGCCTCGAAGAGGCGTATTGGGATCGGTAAATGTAAAAAGGCAACGTAAGTTGCCTTTTTTAATGTTTGTTCCCTCTCCCCGTGGGAGAGGGCCAGGGTGAGGGCATCAGGCCGCACCAAACCTACCCCGTCACCGCCTCTTCAACCGGCGGTTTCTCCAGTAGCGTCAGCATGGTATTCGCAATCTCGCGCTCGCCCATCACCACCTTATCTGCACCGCGCTCGGTGATGTACTCTACCTCGTCGTCATAGTGCGCCCGGGCGATAATCTCAATCGTTGGGCACTTCGCGCGCGCGGAAGCCACAATCTCACCCGCTTCATAGCCGTTGGGTATGGTGAGCAGCAGCCAGCGGGCGCAGTCCAGATGCGCCAGATTCATGATCTCTTCGTTCGCCGCGTTGCCCAGCACCGCGCGAATACCGCGCTCGCGTAGCTCGTCGACGCGGGTGCGTGAGGTTTCAATCACCACCAGCGGAATGCCCTGCGCCATCAGCTTCTCGCCGAGCAGGCTGCCCACGCGGCCAAAGCCGACCAGCAGGGCGTGATTGCAGATATCCACCGGGATCTGCTTCTCTTCTTCGATGGCCTCTTCGAGCGTCTGCTCTTCCAGCGTTTCGGTTTTGTCGAGGTATTTTTCCAGCAGGGCAAACAGGACCGGGTTCAGCATAATCGACAGGATCGCCCCCGCCAGCACCAGGTTTTGCCCGGCCTGCGGCAGCAGGTTCAGGGCCATGCCCAGACCGGCCAGAATAAAGGCGAACTCGCCAATCTGCGCCAGGCTGGCGGCAATGGTCAGCGCCGTCCGCGGGGAGTGACCGAACATTCGCACCAGGAAGAAGGCAGCGAGCGACTTACCAAAAATAATGATCGCCAGCGTGCCCAGCACGGCCAGCGGCTGCTGGATCAGCACCAGCGGGTCAAACAGCATTCCGACGGAGACGAAGAATAGCACGGCAAACGCATCGCGCAGCGGCAGCGTATCGTGCGCCGCACGGTGGCTCAGCTCGGATTCGTTCAGCACCATTCCGGCGAAGAACGCGCCCAGGGCAAAGGAGACATCAAACAGCTCAACGGCACCAAAGGCGATGCCCAGCGCCAGCGCCAGCACGGAGAGGGTGAACAGCTCGCGGGAGCCGGTCGCCGCGCTGCGGGACATGATCCATGGTACCAGACGGCGGCCCACCAGCATCATGATGGCGATAAACGCCACCACTTTACCGATGGTGATGCTCATATCCAGCGCCAGCGAGGCGAAGCCGACGTTGTCTTTTTCCATCATTCCGGCGACGGCGGGCAGCAGCACCAGCGTCAGGACCATGACCAGATCTTCAACAATCAGCCAGCCAATCGCGATCTGCCCGCGCTGGCTGTCAATCAGCTGTCTCTCCTCAAGCGCGCGCAGCAGCACCACGGTACTGGCGGTTGAGAGACACAGCCCAAATACGATACCGGTCATTAACGACCAGCCCAGCACGGCCGAAAGCGCCATCCCAAGCAGCGTCGCCACCCCTATCTGGGCGATCGCTCCCGGTATGGCAATCGACTTTACCGCCATCAAATCCTTCAGGGAAAAGTGCAGACCGACGCCAAACATCAGCAGAATCACGCCCAATTCCGCCAGTTCAGGGGCCAGTTTGGTATCCGCAACGAAACCTGGCGTAAACGGTCCCGCCAGCACACCTGCCAGCAGATAGCCGACAAGAGGAGAAATACGCAGTTTATTGGCAATCATGCCGAGGATAAAAGCGAGCACAAGTCCACCAACAATGGTGGTGATAAGCGGTGTGGCGTGGTGCATTCCGTCTCCTTTCGTTGTGGGTGTTCCTTTTTGGTGAAAAACCAAAAAACCGAGTAATAGTTTATGACAATTTTTACTCTTATGTTTATGAATAATTGTTGAAGTTTGAATAAAACAGCAATATGCGCGTAAAAAAGCGCATTTTGATAAATTCAGAGAGAGGAGAAAGAAGAAACCCTTATGGCATCAGGGTGTCAGGCAGCCAACGTCACACTTTGGCTGCCCGTAATTCACGCTTTGTGGCGGTTATCAGGCAGGAATATGGTCAACATCCCAAGAAGTGGCAGGAAAGCGCAGATTTTATAAACCAGGAAGATGCTGGTGTGATCCGCAACCATTCCTAACACCGCTGCACCCAGCCCGCCCATGCCGAAGGCAAAACCGAAAAACAGTCCGGAAACCATACCGATACGGCCAGGCAGCAGCTCCTGGGCATAGACCAGAATGGCGGAAAACGCGGAGGCGAGAATAAAACCAATAATCACGGTTAAAATTCCCGTCCATTCAAGGCTGGCGTACGGCAAAATGAGGGTAAAGGGCGCCACGCCGAGGATAGAGCCCCAAATGACATATTTACGCCCAATCTTATCCCCCACAGGCCCGCCAATGACCGTACCGGCCGCAACGGCGAACAGGAAGGCAAACAGGTGGATCTGCGCATTTTGTACCGATAATCCGAATTTTTGCATCAGATAAAAGGTGTAATAGCTGCTGATGCTCGCCATATAGAAGTATTTCGAGAAAATCAGCACCAGCAGGACGGCTACCGCCAGGATAACCTTATTGCGCGGCAGGGGATTGATAACCTTCGCTTTAGGTTTTCCTTTATTGACGCGATGCTGAGCGGCATACCAGCGGCTAATCTGCGCCAGCACAATAATCGCCAGCAGCGCAGCCAGCACAAACCACGCCACGTTGCCTTTACCGTAAGGGGCAATGATGACTGCGGCCAGCAGCGGGCCGAGAGAGCTACCAAAGTTACCGCCCACCTGGAAAAGTGACTGCGCCAGGCCGTGGCGACCACCGGACGCCATCCGCGCCACGCGGGAGGACTCCGGATGGAACACGGACGAGCCGGTACCCACCAGCGCGGCGGCGATCAGCACGGCTTCAAAGCTCCCGGCCATGGCGAGCAGCACCAGACCGCTTAGGGTAAAGCACATGCCGATCGGCAGCGACCACGGCATCGGGTATTTATCCGTCCAGTAGCCCACCACCGGCTGCAGCAGCGAGGAAGCCAGCTGGAAGGTCAGGGTGATCATCCCGATCTGCACGAAGGTTAACGAAAACTCGGACTGCAGTAGCGGATAAATTGCCAGAATCAACGACTGGATCATGTCGTTGAGCAGGTGTGAAAGACTGATTGCCCCTAAGACTTTAAAGGAGGTGCGCGAAGCCGGCGCGCCCGGAACGGGCTGGGTTGATTCACTGATTGCCATAAATACCACGTTTTGTTAGCAGAAGTGCAGGGAGTAATTATTATCCGACTAACATACCTGCCTGCGACATTTGAAGAAAGTCGCAATTATGAAAACTTATTTGTCTATTCTTATTAGTCACTGTAATTTCTGCCTTTGTCTATTGGTCAGGGAGAGAGAAGATGAAGTTAATGAAGCGGGGCGTCGCGCTGGCGCTCATCGCAGCGTGGGGGCTGGTAAGCCTGCCCGCGCAGGCGTATGAAAAAGACAAAACCTATAAAATTACCATTCTGCATACCAACGACCACCACGGTCATTTCTGGCGCAGTGAATACGGCGAATATGGCCTCTCGGCACAAAAAACGCTGGTGGACGGCATTCGTAAAGAGGTCGCAGCCCAGGGCGGCAGCGTGCTGTTGCTCTCAGGCGGCGATATCAACACCGGCGTGCCGGAATCCGATTTGCAGGACGCCGAACCCGACTTTCGCGGCATGAATCTGATTGGCTACGACGCGATGGCCGTCGGTAACCATGAATTTGATAATCCGCTGACCGTACTCCGTCAGCAGGAAAAATGGGCCAAATTCCCGTTCCTCTCCGCCAATATTTACCAGAAAAGTACCGGCGAGCGCCTGTTTAAGCCGTGGGCGCTGTTTAAGCGTCAGGATCTGAAGATCGCGGTCATCGGCTTAACCACCGACGATACGGCGAAAATTGGCAACCCTGAGTTCTTCACCGATATCGAATTCCGCAAACCGGCAGACGAAGCGAAGCTGGTGATTCAGGAGCTGCAGCAAAACGAAAAGCCGGACGTGATTATCGCCACCACGCACATGGGGCACTACGACAACGGTGAGCACGGCTCTAACGCGCCCGGTGACGTGGAGATGGCGCGCAGCCTGCCTGCGGGCTCGCTGGCGATGATTGTGGGTGGTCACTCACAGGATCCGGTGTGCATGGCATCCGAGAACAAAAAGCAGGTGGACTACGTCCCGGGCACGCCGTGTGCGCCAGACCGTCAAAACGGTATCTGGATTGTGCAGGCGCACGAGTGGGGCAAATACGTGGGGCGGGCAGACTTTGAGTTCCGTAACGGCGAGATGAAGCTGGTCCACTACCAACTCATCCCGGTCAACCTGAAGAAGAAAGTCACTTACCCTGACGGGAAAAGCGAGCGCGTACTTTACACCCCAGAGATTCCAGAAAACCAGCAGATGCTCTCCCTGCTGACGCCGTTCCAGAACAAAGGCAAAGCGCAGCTGGATGTTAAAATCGGTACGCTGAACGGTCGTCTGGAGGGGGACCGCAGTAAAGTTCGCTTCGTGCAGACCAACATGGGCCACCTGGTGCTCGCGGCGCAAATGGCGCGCACCGGGGCTGATTTTGGCGTGATGAGCGGCGGCGGCATTCGTGATTCCATCGAAGGCGGAAACATCACCTATAAAGACGTTCTGAAGGTGCAGCCGTTCGGTAACGTGGTGGTCTATGCCGACATGAGCGGGAAGGAGGTTGTTGAGTACCTGACCGCCGTGGCGCAGATGAAGCCGGATTCCGGGGCCTATCCGCAGTTTGCCAACGTGAGCTTCGTAGCGAAAGACGGCAAGCTTAACGACCTGAAGATCAAAGGCGAACCGATTGACCCGGCGAAAACCTACCGTCTGGCGACGTTAAGCTTTAACGCTACCGGTGGCGACGGCTATCCGCATATTGATAATAAACCGGGATACGTGAACACCGGCTTTATCGACGCGGAAGTGCTGAAGCAGTATATCGAGCAGAATTCGCCGATTGACGTGAATGCGTATGAGCCGAAAGGTGAGGTGAGCTGGCAGTAGTGCCGTTGTGTTGCCCGGTGGCGCTGCGCTTACCGGGCCTACGGGTGCAAAATGTAGGCCGGGTAAGGCGTAGCCGCCACCCGGCTTTTTTTACTCCCGGCGGGCAATATCCGCAAACTTCGCGTCCAGCATTTTCGCCAGATCGCCCGCGGCAAGCTCAATGTCCAGCCCGCGTTTGCCGCCGGAGATAAAGATGGTCTCAAACTCCTGTGAAGGGGCATCGATCAGCGTCGGCAGGCGTTTTTTCTGCCCGAGTGGACTGATGCCGCCCACCAGGTAGCCCGTGGTGCGCTGCGCAACCATCGGATCCGCCATATCCACCTTCTTCGCCCCCAGCGCTTTGGCGACCTTCTTTAGATCCAGCTGTCCTGCCACGGGCGTCACCGCGACGGCGAGGTGCTTCATATCGCCGTTCACCGCCACCAGCAGCGTTTTATAAACCTGGTCAGCGTTCAGCCCCAGCTTACGCACCACTTCATCACCAAAGTTGGTTTCATTCGGATCGTGATCGTAGGTGTGGATCCGGAAAGAAATGTTGTTTTTTTCGAGTAATTTAACGGCGGGAGTCATAGCTATCCTTCTTACGACAGACAAATCATGCCAACAGCATACGCCTGACGTTTGTCTAAAAAATAGCACCATCTTGCGCAATAGTGTTGGCAGTGATGGTCACTTTGAGCGACAATCGGCTCAACCGAAGGTCTCCTTCGGCATAATAAAAACGATGAAATTCCTCTTTGACGGGCCAATAGAAATATTGGCCATTTTTTTATTTCAGCAACGACGGCAAGTTCCCTTCTCCGTACAAATGTAACGCCCCGACCGCCACCACGTAACGCCCCGCAGGTAAGGCATGCAGCGTCTGCCGCCAGGCTTTATTACGCGCATTCATCAGCACATCATACAGCGATTCGCTGAACGTCGACGGTAACGCCAGCCTGCCGTCCGCGGGCGGCGCATCCAGCCACCAGCCAATCATGGTTTGCAGCAGGCGCGCGTTGGTGTGCCAGTGGGTCAGCGTATCATCCAGCAACATCAGACCGTCGTCGGGAAGCTGTCGCAGGAGCGCAATCTGGCTGTCCGTTCCTTCCAGCTCGATGATGGGCAAACTGCGCGCCCTTGCCACGTTCAGCAGCTGGTAATCAATGCCATAATCACCGCGCAGGCCCAGACGCTGCGCCTGCGTAGCCTGCAATACCATCGCGATTTGCCAGAGCGGCAGGGTGTCAATCATGGAGAGCGAGACGCCGGTTTCCTCGGCGACGCGCGTCAGTTCCGCAAGCTGGGTTTCATCCAGGCGCTCCGCCAGGGTGAGATCGCTCTCGAGCCCGGCAAACGGTGACTCCTGACCCGAAATGTCCGCCTCAACGACCAGCGCATCGGCGTGTTTCAGCAGTTTAATCAGGCCGGGAGGCAGGGGAGACATATCCTGCGTGCCCATATGGATGCTGCCGACCAGGTGCAGGTGTTGCCCGCCGGGAAGCGAAATATCCAGACCGGGCCAGGCGTAACGGCGAGGGAAAAGGGCGCGAAACGATGTTTTTATACGATGAAACAGACCCATACGCGCTCCATAAACGGAAAGGTTCATGCTAGCGCGTACGGGTACAAGGTTCAATCCTTCGGTTTAAACCGCAACAGTCGGTTGGCGTTGCTGACCACGGTGATGGAGGAGAGCGCCATCGCCGCACCCGCGACGACCGGATTAAGCAGCGTGCCGGTCAGCGGCCACAAAATACCGGCAGCAATCGGAATACCGAGCGAGTTGTAGATAAACGCCCCCAGCAGGTTCTGCTTCATGTTGCGCAGTGTAGCTTTCGAAATAGCCAGCGCATCGGCCACGCCCATAAGGCTGTGGCGCATCAGCGTGATGGCCGCGGTTTCGATGGCCACGTCGCTCCCGCCGCCCATTGCGATCCCCACATCCGCCTGGGCCAGCGCCGGGGCATCGTTGATGCCGTCGCCGACCATCGCCACCTGACGGCCCTGACGTTGCAGGTTTTTAATGGCGTCCGCTTTGCCGTCCGGCAGTACGCCCGCAATCACCTCATCAATACCGGCTTCTTTCGCGATGGCGTTGGCGGTGGTCGGGTTATCCCCGGTCAACATCACCAGACGATATCCCGCACGGTGCAGGCGCTGTAAGGCATCCACGCTGTCCTGGCGAAGCGGATCGCGCACGGCCAGCAGCGCGGCGGCTTTGCCATCCACCGCCAGCAGAACCGGGGTGGCGCCCTGTGACGCCTGCGTTTTAAGCTCGTTTTCCAGCGCGGCGGTATCAATACCGTTTTCATTGAGCAATGCCTGGTTGCCCAGCAGCAGCGCGTGGCCTTCTGCTTCACCGCTCACGCCGAGTCCGCGCAGGGTGCGGAAGTTGCTCACCTGCGGCAGGGCAGATGCATTGGCTTTATCGAGAATGGCGCGCGCCAGCGGATGGCTGGAGCCTTGCTCCAGCGCGGCGGCGAGACGCAGCGCGTCCTCTTCCGTAATGCCCACGGTGTGGACGGCGACCACCTGCGGTTTACCTTCCGTCAGCGTGCCGGTTTTATCAAACACCAGCGTGTCCAGGGTGCTGGCCCGCTGCAGCGCGTCCGCATCCCGCACCAGCACGCCAAATTCGGCCGCGCGGCCTACGCCGGAGATAATCGACATCGGCGTCGCCAGACCAAGGGCGCAAGGGCAGGCGATGATCAGCACCGTGGTGGCGATCACCAGGGTATACACAATCTGCGGCGCCGGGCCGAAGAAGTACCAGATCGCCGCACTCAGCAGGGCAATGCCGACCACAACCGGCACAAAAATGGCCGAGATTTTATCAGCAAGCTGGCCAATTTCCGGCTTGCTGCTCTGCGCCTGGCGCACCATGCGGATAATACGCGACAGCGTCGTGTGGCTGCCGACGGCGCTGGCGGTGAACAGCACGCTGCCGTCCTGCACGACCGTACCGGCATGCACGGCGTCGCCGTCTGATTTCTGCTGAGGGATAGGCTCCCCGGTCAGCATCGCTTCATCCAGCCAGGCTTCGCCCTGGGTTATCTTGCCGTCAACGGGAACCCGGTCGCCGGTGGTCAGGCGCAGCGTCATGCCGGGCTGAACCTCGGCCAGCGGAACGCTTTTTTCCCCTTCGTCCGTGACCACGCGTGCCGTCGGTGGGGTTAAATCGAGCAATCTTTCCAGCGCTTTCGAGGAGCGCTGGCGGGCGCGGGCTTCCAGCATATGGCCTAAGTTAATCAGGCCGATAATCATCGCGCTCGCTTCGTAATAGAGATGCCGCGCTTCCATCGGGAACCACTGGGGCCAGACGTTCACGCTCATCGAATAGAGCCACGCCGCGCCGGTCCCGAGGGCGACCAGGGTATCCATCGTCGCGGTACGATTTTTCAGGCTCTTCCAGGCGCTGGTATAGAAATGTCCGCCTGCCAACACCATCACCGCAAGGGTAATCAAACCAATCACCAGCCACAGCGTGCGGTTGTCGTCGGTGACCATCATGTTGTCGCCGAGCATGCCCCACACCATCACCGGAATACCGACCAGCAGGGCGACAATCGCCTGCCAGCGAAAGCGCTTCATGGTGGCGATAGCCGTTTCCTGCTGGCGCTCGCGGCGCTCGGCATCATCTTCGATGGCCTCCGCGCCGTAGCCCGCTTTTTCAACGGCCTGCACTAACTCTGCGGCGGAGGCGCTGCCCATTACCAGCGCAGTGCGCTCCGCAAGATTCACCCGTGCCTGCGCGACGCCCGGTACCGCCTGCAGGGCGTTTTGTACCCGGGAGACGCAGCTGGCGCAGCTCATGCCGTTGATCAGCAGCTGTTGGCTGTCATCAATATCATCCGCTGCCGGAAGATCAGGAGTGGCCGCTGTCAGTGCTTCCGACGGGGATGATGACTCTGCCAGCGGTTTAGCCTTTGGGTGGCTTAACTCCGCCCCGTAACCGGCCTGCTTGATGGTATCGATCAGCGCATCCGCGCTGGCGCTGCCGGTCACGGCCGCATGATCGATAGTCACGTCAGCGCTTTCCACATCAGGGCGCTGTTCCAGGCTTTCTTTAACGCGTTTGACGCAGTGGCCGCAGGAGAGGCCGTCCAGCGTCAGGTCAATAGTGTGAGACATAACAAAACTCCCGTATAATATTTTGGTCAGTTGTTGACCGGAGTAACGCTTTTCACTAACTGTTATGAAGGTTAAACCTTCCATCAAGGGGAAGGTCAAGGGGGAAATGTGAATATCAGTGATGTGGCAAAAAAAACCGGCTTAACCAGCAAAGCGATTCGCTTTTATGAAGAGAAGGGACTGGTGACGCCGCCGCTGCGCAGTGAAAACGGCTACCGTAGCTACACGCAGCTGCATCTGGATGAACTGACGCTGCTGCGCCAGGCAAGACAGGTCGGTTTTAATCTGGAAGAGTGCGGCGAGCTGGTTAACCTGTTCAACGATCCAAAGCGTCACAGCGCCGACGTGAAAAAACGCACGCTGGAAAAGGTGGCCGAAATTGAACGCCACATCGTCGAGCTACAGGCGATGCGCGAACAGCTGCTGCAGCTCGCGGCGTCCTGTCCGGGGGATGACAGCGCCGACTGCCCGATTATCGATAATCTTGCCGGCTGCTGCCACCGCAAAACCCACGCTTAGCAGGCTTTTACCCGCAGGGTAATGCCCTCCACCGCGATGACCTCCACCCGCGTGCCGGCGCTGAGGTCATCGTCGGCCACCACCGGCCACGAACTGTCACCTACCCGCATGTGCCCACGTCCGTTCACCAGCGTGCTGTCGAGCGTAAAACGCTTGCCGACAATCTGCTGCCCGCGCTGGTTAAGGTGGGCGTCCACCGGTTTCTGCTCGTTAACCCGCCGGTTGAGCCAGCGCCACCACAGCCAGGCGGCCACCAGCGTCAGCACGGCAAACAGCGCGCCCTGCCACGCCCACTCCAGGGGAAGGATCCAGACCAGAAGACCGGTAATGACGGCGGCTACACCGCTCCAGAGCAGGTAGCCATTGCCGCCCAGCATCTCCGCCGCCAGCAATAAGCCGCCGAGGCTTAGCCAGAAGGCATGAGGATGTGCAACGATGAGCTCAATCATTTTTTACGCTCGTTTCCGCTGTCCTTGATCAGTTCGGCTATGCCCGCGATAGAGCCCATCAGGCTGCTGGCATCCAGCGGCATCATCACCACTTTGCTGTTGTTCGCCGACCCAATCTCTTTCAGCGCGTCGGTATATTTTTGCGCGACAAAGTAGTTCACGGCCTGAATATCACCGGCGGCAATCGCCTCGGACACCATCTGGGTCGCGCGGGCTTCCGCTTCGGCGGAACGCTCACGCGCTTCCGCCTGTAAGAACGCGGACTGACGATCACCTTCCGCTTTCAGGATCTGCGACTGTTTTTCCCCTTCCGCTTTGAGGATCTCCGCCTGGCGCACCCCTTCGGCTTCCAGAATATAGGCGCGCTTGGTTCGCTCGGCTTTCATCTGGGCGTTCATGGAGGCGATCAGCTCCGCCGGCGGGCGCACGTCGCGGATCTCGATGCGGGTAACTTTGATCCCCCACGGGTTTGTAGCCTCGTCGACAATGTGCAGCAGGCGGGTGTTGATGCTGTCGCGCTGGGAAAGCATCTCGTCCAGCTCCATCGAGCCGAGCACGGTACGGATGTTGGTCATCGTCAGGTTGACGATCGCCAGCTCCAGGTTGCTGACCTCATAGGCCGCTTTCGGCGCGTCAATCACCTGAATAAAGCAGACGGCGTCGATGGTGACGTTGGCGTTATCCTTGGAGATCACTTCCTGGGACGGAATGTCCAGAACCTGCTCCATCATGTTGATCTTGCGACCAATTCTGTCCATGAACGGAACAATCAGGCTTAAGCCTGGCTGGAGTGTATTGGTGTATCGGCCGAAACGCTCGACGGTCCACTGATAACCCTGAGGGACAATTTTGACGCCGGCGCCCACGATAACCAGCGCAACGAAAATAAGGACGGGAACAACGATAAGCATAAAAACCTCCTGTTTTGCATGCTGTGGCGAGTGAAAGTGTGTGTTTATTGCTCGTAAGTATAGGTAAAGTCAGAGATGAATCCATCACCCGCTTCAGCAATGGCTTTCGATAATCCCTGGTAGTAATTCTCCAGCCCCAGCGCTTCGATACGCTGGATCTGTTCGCGAATGGGGGCGCAGAACAGAACGGCATTCCCCGCTTCAACGCGTTTGTTATTCGGTGGAAGGTCGCCCGCGATGGCTTTAAACCAGGTTCTGATGCCCTGCTTTAAATTATGCGGCGCTTTTGCCAGGTTATCCATGCCCGTCAGGATCTGCAGAGTCGGGAACTCATCGGCCAGCACGGCGGTTTTCATGCGCGCAAAGAACTGGCTGAACAGCTCGAACGAGCCCAGATCGGTGACGCGGGGCTTGGTGGTTTTACCGTTTTTATTGCCGATTTTACCTGCCGCTGATGCCGCGGCCGGAACCGCGTTCACCTTTTCCAGCTCCAGTCCGAACAGCAAATTGCAGTGCGCGCGGCGCGCTTTCAGCGGGTAGGACATCAGGACGTCAATGAACTGTGTGGCTTTCACATCCGCAAGATTGTGGTTGATAAGCCACTGGGTGCGTGAAAATTCCGCCGGAGAGACGAACCAGTCCGGCACCTCATTGAAGCGTTTTGATTTGCCTTCACCGTCAAATTCAAGGAAGTGTGTTCCGTTGTCGAAGGCGAAATAGCAATTTTTGAAGCTGCCGATCGTGGTGTTCACGATGAGCGCCTTCTTAACAAAGTCCACCACCTCTGCACCTATCACAAAACGCGTGAGCTCCGACGATTTGATGACTTCCATTAATGTTTCGACATCAGGAACACCAGGCTTCAGGGAGGGAAACTCATAAAAGATATGTGCCATGTCGCATACTTCCTGTAGTGATGGAGGTGACAATTTGCAAACAAAAAGTTTAACACTTGCTTCAGCGTGAGGCTATTCGCGCTGTGCGGGCGAAAGGATTATGCTACAGGCGGTTATTACACGAAGCGGTCAACGGAAGCGCGATGAACGATAAAAGAAACGTATTACTGCTCAGGGATGTCGGATTTCGAGTCGGGGAAAACACGATCCTGCAGCACGTCGGGTTTAGCCTGTCGCCGGGCGAGTTTAAATTAATCACGGGTCCCTCAGGCTGTGGTAAAAGCACGCTGCTGAAGATTGTGGCGTCACTCCTCAGCCCGACGGAGGGCGCCATTCTGTTTGAAGGCGAGGATATCGCCTCGCTTTCTCCGGAAAGCTATCGCCAGCAGGTCTCGTACTGCGTGCAAACGCCCGTGCTTTTTGGCGATACGGTCTATGACAACCTGATTTTCCCGTGGCAAATCCGCAATAAAACGCCGGAGCCGGAAAAGTTTATCCAGGATCTGGCCCGCTTTGGCCTGGCGCAGGAGACGCTGAGCAAATCCATCAACGCGCTGTCGGGCGGAGAAAAGCAGCGGGTCTCGCTGATCCGCAACCTGCAGTTTTTACCGAAGGTGTTGTTGCTGGACGAAATCACCAGCGCGCTCGATGACGTCAACAAGCGCAACGTTAACGAGATTATTCATCGTTACGCCCGGGAGCAGAACATTGCCGTGCTGTGGGTGACGCACGACGCTAACGAAATAACCCATGCGGATGACGTTATTACGCTCCAGCCGCACGGCGGGAAAATGCAGGAGGCAAACCGTGGGTGAACACAACATTACCAACGAATCGCTGGCCTTTTCGATGGTGCTGGTGCTGATTGCGATTGTGGTCAGCTACCGCGAAAAGCTTGGGCTGGAAAAAGATATCGTATGGAGTATCTGCCGCGCGGTGATTCAGCTCATCATCGTCGGCTATGTGCTGAAGTATATCTTCAACGTTAACCACGCGGTGCTGACGCTGCTGATGGTGCTCTTTATCTGCTTTAACGCGGCGTGGAATGCGCAAAAGCGCAGTAAATACATCGATAAGGCGTTTATTTCATCGTTTATCGCGATTACCACCGGAACGGCGCTCACGCTGGCGGTGCTGGTACTTTCCGGCTCGATTGAGTTTACGCCGATGCAGGTTATCCCTATTTCCGGGATGATTGCGGGGAACGCGATGGTGGCCGTTGGGCTCTGTTATAACAACCTCGGCCAGCGTTTCAGCAGCGAACAGCAGCAGCTGCAGGAGAAACTAAGCCTGGGGGCAACGCCAAAAGTGGCCTCGGCGCGGCTGATTCGCGAGAGCATTCGCTCATCGCTGATCCCTACGGTAG
Organism: Enterobacter cloacae complex sp. Mu1197; assembly: GCF_040059225.1. NCBI lineage: Bacteria > Pseudomonadati > Pseudomonadota > Gammaproteobacteria > Enterobacterales > Enterobacteriaceae > Enterobacter > Enterobacter cloacae complex sp. Mu1197. The sequence continues at coordinate 1,117,675 of NZ_CP157375.1, forward strand.
ATTCTGCCAAAACGGTGGGGCTGGTGAGCCTGCCGGGCATGATGTCGGGGCTGATTTTTGCCGGTATCGATCCGGTAAAAGCGATTAAGTATCAGATCATGGTGACGTTTATGCTGCTTTCCACGGCAAGCCTGTCCACCATCATTGCCTGCTACCTGACCTATCGGAAGTTCTACAACGCGCGTCACCAGCTGGTGGTGACGCAGTTGAAAAAGGTGCGGTGATTGTGCCGGGCGGCACTGCGTTTGCCCGGCCTACGATTCGTGCTTTTGTAGGCCCGGTAAGGCGAAGCCGTCACCGGGCAAAGTGCATCAATACAACAACGCGTAAAGCTGACGACGATACTTCGACGCCAGCGCGTCTCCGGTGCCGAGCGCGGCCAGGATCTCCTGGAACATCTTGCGCGCCTGACCGTCTGCGGCGGCTAAATCTTTTTGCAGATGGCTGAAGAGCAGCTCAAGCGCTTCTTCGTTACGCCCCACCTGATGCAGCTGCAGCGCCAGCTGGCTTGCCAGCGCGGCGTCCGCCGGGTTGTCGGCAACCTGCTGCTGCAGCTGCTGAATTTCCGGGGTATCCGCCGCCTGCTTAAGCAGCTCAATTTGTGCAACCAGCCCCTGATAGCGGGTGTCCTGATCCTGCAGCGGAACCGTCTTGAGTACGGCTTCCGCGTCTTCTGAGCGGTGCAGGGCGATCTGCGTCTCCGCCAGCAGCAGGCCAATCTGACTGTTCTGTTTTGACAGCTGCCACGCCTCTTTGAGCAGCGGCAGCGCCTCGTCGTATTTGCCTTCCTGCATCAGCGCCATGCCTTCCTGCGCTTTCAGCTCTTCTTCGCGCGGCAGCACCTTATCCAGCAGGGCGCGGATAGCATCTTCCGGCTGTGGCCCCTGGAAGCCATCAACAGGCTGGCCGTTCTGGAACAGATAGACGGTAGGAATGGCGCGCAGACCAAACTGAGACGCGACCATCGGCTCGGCGTCACAGTCCAGCTTCGCGAGAATGAATTGACCGTTGTACTGGGCGGCAAGGCTTTCCAGCACCGGCGTCAGCTGCAGACAGTGTTGGCTACGTTCAGACCAGAAGTAGAACAGGACCGGTTTGGTCATCGACTGTTCAAGCGTCTGTTGCAGGTTAGCTTCTGTGATATTGACGATATTCTGTACGGACATGCGGCTTTCTCTTTTGTCGGTTTGTTCTTTACATGGGGATGCGCGTCGGCGCTTCAACTCAACCGTGTAAAATTTTGTCCATTATCCGGCCCGGCAGCAGGCGTTTTAACCAGCCGACGGCATGGGTGACCAGCGTCACCGGATAGCGCATTTTGGGATGTTCACTCTCAAAAGCATGGCGCACTTTGGCTACCACCGCCTCTGGCCCGAGGGTAAAACGTGCGGCGATGCCGGGGTTCTCGACTGGTTTATCCGCCTGCGTCTGGTTAACGTTTTCGGTAAAGCGGGTGCGGATCGGGCCGGGTTCAATCAGGCTGACCTTAATGCCGCTGTGGCGTAACTCCATACGCAGGGCGTCGGACCAGGCCTCCAGCGCATATTTGCTGGCGGCGTAGGCGCCGCGGCCCGGGGTGGAAATTAGCCCCATCACCGACGACGTCATCACGATGCGCCCTTCACCGTGCGGCAGCATCGCGGGGAGCAGACGCATGGTGAGCTGATGCACGCCGAAAAAGTTGGTCGAAAACTGCTTCTCCAGCGTTTCGCGGGAGAGGGTATCCAGCGGGCCATACACGCCGTAGCCGGCATTATTAAACAGGCCGTACAGACGATTACCGGTCAGTGCGATCACCTCGTCCGCGGCGCGCTCAACGCTCTCCGGCGAGTCCATATCCAGCAGCACGCCGGTAAAGCCCAACCCGTTCATGCGTTCGACATCGTCGGGTTTGCGGCAGGCCGCCAGAACCCGAAACCCCTGGCGCTTTAATTCGAGCGCGCTTTCCAGGCCGATTCCGCTGGAACATCCTGTAATTAAGACCGATTTTTGCATAACTTTACCTGTCAGGATCTCCGCTTAATCAGGAGTCATGTTTAACTAAAGGAGCCAGCCGCGTTGCCATCCAGTCGGCAATAAACGGCTGCGCATCGCGATTGGGGTGGATCCCGTCGTCTTGCATCCACTGGGGTTTGAGATAGACCTCTTCCATGAAAAATGGCAGCAGCGGAATATCAAACTCTTTGGCAAGCTTGGGGTAGATCGCGCTAAAGGCCTCATTATACCGGCGACCGTAGTTGGCGGGCAGGCGAATTTGCATCAGCAGCGGCTGGGCGTTTGCCGCCTTGATGTCCTGCAAAATGGTGCGCAGCGTATCCTCCGTTTGCTGAGGCTGGAAACCGCGCAGGCCATCATTACCGCCAAGCTCAACCAGCACCCACCGTGGCTGATGCTGTTTGAGCAGCGCAGGCAGGCGCGACAGCCCCTGCTGCGAGGTGTCGCCGCTAATGCTGGCGTTGATTACAGCCGTTTTGCTCTGCCATTTGTCATTAAGCAGGGCGGGCCAGGCCGCGCTGGCCGCCATACGATAGCCTGCGCTCAGGCTGTCGCCGAGAACCAGTAACGTGTCCGCTGCCGCCGCGCGGAAAGTCATCAGAATCAAAAACAGGAAGGGCAAATGCCAGCGGAAAACAGTGTTGAAGTTCATCATCTTAAGAAGTCCGTCGGTCAGGGGGAGCACGAGCTTTCCATCCTTACCGGAGTTGAACTCGTTGTCAAACGCGCTGAAACCATTGCGCTGATTGGCGAATCCGGTTCCGGTAAGTCCACGCTGCTGGCGATTTTAGCCGGTCTGGACGACGGCAGCAGCGGTGAGGTCCACCTTGTCGGGCAGCCGCTGCATCAGCTTGATGAAGAGGCGCGGGCCGCGCTGCGCGCGCGTCACATTGGTTTTGTCTTTCAGTCCTTTATGCTGATCCCGACCCTGAACGCCCTGGAAAACGTCGAGCTCCCGGCGCTGCTGCGCGGTGAAAATAGCCGTGAAAGCCGCGCTCACGCGAAGGCGCTGCTGGAACAGCTCGGTCTGGGGAAACGTCTCGACCATCTTCCCGCCCAGCTTTCCGGCGGTGAGCAGCAGCGCGTGGCGCTGGCCCGCGCGTTTAACGGCCGCCCTGAGGTGCTGTTTGCCGATGAGCCTACCGGCAACCTTGACCGTAAAACCGGCGACAGGATTGCCGACCTGCTGTTTTCGCTCAACCGCGAGCACGGCACGACGCTTATCCTCGTGACCCACGATCCGCAGCTCGCGGCGCGCTGCGACCGTCGCCTGCGGCTGGTCAACGGTGTTCTGCAGGAGGAAGCATGATTACCCGCTGGTTCTGGCGCGAGTGGCGCTCGCCCTCGCTGCTGATTGTCTGGCTGGCGCTCAGCCTGGCGGTGGCCTGCGTGCTGGCGCTCGGCAGCGTCAGTGACCGCATGGAAAAAGGGCTCAGCCAGCAGAGCCGGGAGTTTATGGCGGGAGACAGGGCGCTGGAAAGCTCCCGCCCCGTGCCGCCGGACTGGATTGAAGCAGCGCGCAAAGAAGGGCTGAAGGTGGGAGAGCAGCTCACCTTCCAGACCATGACCTTCGCGGGCGACACGCCGCAGCTGGCGAGCGTCAAGGCCGTCGATGATATCTACCCGATGTACGGTGATTTGCAGACCCGCCCGCCGGGATTAAAGCCGACGCCCGGTACGGTGCTGCTGGCATCGCGTCTGATGGCGCTGCTGAACCTGAAACCCGGCGACAGTATCGACGTCGGTGACGCTACCCTCAGGATTGCCGGGGAAGTGGTGCAGGAGCCCGACGGCGGATTTAACCCGTTCCAGCTTGCGCCGCGTCTGCTGATGAACACCGCGGATGTCGCGGCCACCCATGCGGTACAGCCGGGCAGCCGCGTTACCTGGCGCTATAAATTTGGCGGCACGCCCGCCCAGCTTGACGCGTATGAAAAATGGCTTCTGCCGCAGCTCAAACCGGAACACCGCTGGTACGGGCTGGAGCAGGACGAGGGGGCGCTCGGTAAATCTCTGGAGCGCTCTCAGCAGTTCCTGCTGCTGTCGGCCCTGTTGACCCTGCTGCTGGCGGTGGCGGCGGTGGCCGTCGCGATGGGGCACTACTGCCGCAGCCGCTACGACCTGGTGGCGATCCTCAAAACCCTCGGGGCGGGCCGGGCGCAGCTGCGCAAGCTGATCGTCGGCCAGTGGCTGATGCTGCTGGTCCTGTCGGCGCTGACCGGCGGAATAATGGGGCTGCTGTTTGAAAAACTGCTGATGGTGATGCTAAAACCGGTGCTCCCGGCCGCATTGCCGCCGGCCAGTCTCTGGCCGTGGTTGTGGGCGATGGGCGCGATGACGGTGATCTCGGTGCTGGTGGGGCTCCGGCCTTACCGCCTGCTGCTCGCCACGCAGCCGCTGCGCGTGCTTCGCAATGATGTCGTGGCGAACGTCTGGCCGCTGAAGTTCTACCTTCCGGTGATTATTGCGGTGGCGGTGGGGCTGCTGGCGTGGCTGATGGGCGGCAGCACGCTGCTGTGGGCGGTGCTGGCCGGGGCGGTTGTGCTGGCGCTGCTGTGCGGCGTGCTGGGCTGGATACTGCTTAACCTCCTGAAAAGGGTGACGGTAAAATCCCTGCCCGTGCGCCTGGCGGTTAACCGTCTGCTGCACCAGCCCTGGTCTACGCTCAGCCAGCTGTCGGCGTTCTCGCTGTCGTTTATGCTGCTGGCGCTGCTGCTGGTGCTGCGCGGCGATCTGCTCGATCGCTGGCAGCAGCAGCTTCCGCCGGAAAGCCCGAACTATTTCCTGATCAATATCGCCCCTGAGCAGGTTACGCCGCTGAAGGGCTTCCTGGCGGAGCATCACATCATCCCTGAGTCGTTCTATCCCATCGTTCGCGCGCGTCTGACGCAGATCAACGGGCAGCCAACGGAGGGGAACAAGGACGAGTCGCTGAACCGCGAGCTGAACCTCACCTGGCAGGAGAAACGCCCTGACCACAATCCGATAACCGCCGGCACCTGGCCGCCGAAAGCGGGAGAGGTGTCGATGGAGGAGGGGCTGGCGACGCGCCTGAACGTGAAGCTGGGAGACAGCGTCACCTTCACAGGGGATACCCAGGATTTCACCGCGAAAGTGACCAGCCTGCGTAAAGTGGACTGGGAAAGCCTGCGGCCCAACTTCTTCTTTATCTTCCCGCCGGGGGCGCTGGACGGGCAGCCCCAGAGCTGGCTGACCAGCTTCCGCTGGGAAAACGGTAACGGCATGTTGACCCAGCTTAACCGGGAGTTTCCGACGGTCAGCCTGCTGGATATTGGGGCGATCCTGAAGCAGGTGGGGCAGGTGCTGGAGCAGGTGAGCCGCGCGCTGGAGATGATGGTGGTGCTGGTGACGATCTGCGGCGTGCTGTTGCTGCTGGCCCAGGTGCAGGTGGGCATGCGCCAGCGCCATCAGGAGCTGGTGGTATACCGCACGCTGGGGGCCGGTAAGCGGCTGCTGCGAATGACGCTCTGGAGCGAGTTTGCGCTGTTGGGGCTGGTGGCCGGTCTGGTGGCCGCCATTGGCGCAGAGACGGCGCTGGCGGTGCTGCAGACAAAGGTCTTCGACTTCCCGTGGGAGCCTGACTGGCGTCTTTGGTTGATCCTGCCTCTGTGCGGCACTGCGCTGCTTTCTCTCTGCGGAGGCTGGCTCGGCACGCGGCTGTTAAAGGGCAAAGCCCTGTTCCGTCAGTTTGCGAGTTGATTTAGTATGGTGATAATTACGCACCGGATTTTTATGCCGGTGCGTAGTGTTTAAATAGCACAAAGTGATAATACCCACTCATTTAGTAGCACAAAACATTAAAAACCCAACCACACAGCCCGATTATTTCCAGTTAATATTCACCCGCTAAATATTTAGCAGCGTGTCTATTAAGGAAAAATAATGACTATAAAAAAATCAGCGCTTGCGGCAACGATCGGCGCGGCAGTGGCATTAACGACCTTCGCTTCTCAGGCGGAAATCACCGTTCTTAAGCAGGATCCTCAGGCGGGTAACCCGCTGAGCCGCCTGAACTTCACCGTTGGCGGTAGTATTCGTCCTCAGTTCCAGAACATGACCGGCGACGACGGTAAAAACAGCTACAAGCGTAACGGCTTTGACGGCGGCACCCGTTTCCGTTTCGCTGCAGATTACTACCTGTTTGATGACATCAGCTGGATCAGCTACTACGAGCTGGGTGTGAACATTCCTGCGCAGTTTAACTGGGATCACCACTACGCCGAAGGCGCACACGACACCACGCGTCGTATGCTCTACACCGGTCTGAAGAGCGACACCTGGGGTACGCTGACCTTCGGTCAACAGAACAGCGTTTACTATGATGTGGTGGGCGCGAAAACCGATATCTGGGACTACGACATGATCGCTCAGGCGCCAGGTAACGGGATCAACGGCGACTACGACGGTTCTTACCGTTCACGCCAGATGCTGAAATATAAGAAAACCGTGGGCGATGCTGATATTTATGCATCCTACCTGTTTGAAGACAGCGAATACCTGCCGGGCAACGGCCTGCGCTACAAGCGTAAAGGCGGCGGTTCACTGGGCCTGGATTACCACCTGACTACCGACCTGACCTGGGGCGCCGCGTGGAACTACACCCGCGCCGACATGCGTAACCCGGACAACGGCGACAGCAAAACCTACGACCAGAACATTCTCGGTACCGCGCTGAGCTGGACCCCGGACAACTGGACCTTCTCCGCAGGCGGCGGCTGGTACCAGAACTTCCTGACCACCAAAAAAGTGTCTGTTAACGATTACTTTGCGGGCGACGCGTGGGGTATTGAGTACTTCGCAGGTTATAAATTCCCAATCGGTCAGTATGCGGTTAAATCCATCCAGCCTTACTTCATGGGTGACCGCATTGAGTACGTGAACGGCCGTAACTACCAGCGCATCGACAACGGCGTGGGTATCAGCTTCCAGCTGGATTACGGTTTCCGCGTGGATTACGAACACGTGTTCACTTCCAGCACCGACAACCTGGGCGACATGAACCTGGTGCGTCTGCGTTACGACTTCTAAGCCGTCTGTTCCCCGGTGGCGCTGCGCTTACCGGGGCTACAACAGTACGCGTAGGCCGGGTAAGGCGTAGCCGCCACCCGGCTTTATTTTTCAGCGATTAAGCCACTCAGCAACCTCGCCGTACGTCCCGCGATAGACAATCTTCTCCGCCTTTTTCTCCAGCTGATAGCCGTACATCGGGTCGTAATAGTCCTTCAGCAGCGGCGCAAGCCAGCTGAAGTGCGCGTCCGTGCGGCCAGATCGTTGCTGTTCCAACAGCGCGGAATCTAACAGCGCGGTAAATTCCGCAAAGCGCTGCAGCCCCAGGCGGCGACGAATGGCGAACAGGCCGTGATGCAGGTACTCGCTGTATTCTTTCCAGCCTGCTTCCTCGCCGTAGGCAGCAGAAAAATCCGCCCACATATGGTCGAAATACTCTTCGCGCAGGCGTTCAAGACGGATCTCAAACGGATCCTCTACCACCACGATAGGGGCTTCAACCATGCGGTCGCGCAGGCAGGCCGGCAGGTGGTTAGAGCCAATCATCCGGCCTTCATCTTCCAGCACCCAGCGCGCGGAATCTTTTTTCAATAGCTCAACCGCAAGGTGATTTTCAAAGCTGGCCTGGGAAAGCTGCGGCGTCAGCGTGCGACCAAACGATGAACCGCGATGGTGCGCCAGTCCTTCCAGATCGATACCCTGTGCATGCTGCTTCACCAGCAGGGTTTTACCGTTCCCGGTACAGCCGCCAATAAGCACCATCGGCTTTTGCGACTGCTCAATGGTCACCTGAATTGCCGTCTGGCGCAGGGCCTTATAGCCACCGCGGATCAGCGGGTAGTCGATACCCGCCTCTTTCAGCCAGGCCTGCGAGATATGCGAGCGCTGGCCGCCGCGCGCGCAGCAGAGAAAGCCCGCAGGATGGGCAAGGCTGGCTTCGCGCCAGGCGTTGATGCGGGCCTCACGCGTGTCGCCGCTCACCAGGCGATGGCCGAGCGCCAGCGCGGCGTCTGGTCCCTGACGTTTATAACAGGTGCCGACGGCGGCGCGCTCGTCATCATTCATTAAAGGCAGGTTGACTGCCGCTGGCATCGCGCCCTGGGCAAATTCGATCGGCGCGCGAACGTCGATTAAAGGGGTATCGGACGCGAGGATCGCGCGATAGTCCGTTCCATCGTTCATGGTTATTCCAGAAGAAAGCTAAGCAGCAATGGGCGGGAATTGTACGCCGGGGAAAGAGGAGGTCAACTCCCCGGCGGAGGGATAACTATTTAAGCTTTGACTGTGCCCAGACAATACCGCTCGCGTATTCCGGCGGCAGGAGCGGGATCATGGCTTCCAGCGTGGCGCTCAGACGGCCCGTGTCGCTGTCGTTGAGGTTCAGGTGGCCAACCTTACGACCCGGACGAACCTCTTTGTCATACCAGTGCAGATGCACCAGCGGCAGCTTCAGCCAGTCGTAGTTCAGATCGGTTCCGATCAGGTTGATCATCACCGACGGGCTGTTCACCACCGGCTGCGGCAGCGGCAGGTCGGTAATTGCGCGCAGGTGCAGCTCGAACTGGCTGATGGAGGCGCCGTTTTGCGTCCAGTGGCCGCTGTTGTGCACGCGCGGTGCCAGCTCGTTGATCAGCAGACCAGACGGGGTGATAAAGCACTCCATCGCCATCACGCCCACGTACCCGAGCTCGTGCATGATGGCAGAGAGCATCTCTTCCGCCTGCGCCTGGTGGTCAGCATTGGCCTGCGGGAAGGCCACGCTGGTGCGTAGAATGCCGTCCTGATGGAGGTTATGCGTCAGCGGATAAAAGACGGTATGCCCGTCATGACCGCGCGCGCCAACCAGCGACACTTCACCGCTAAAGTTGATGCCCTGCTCAACAATGCACTCGCCGTAGCAATCATCCGGCAGCTCGGCGGTGTCGCCTGCGCGCAGGCGCCACTGGCCGCGGCCATCGTAGCCACCCACGCGACGCTTCACGATCGTCAGCTCGCCCAGCATGGCGAAGACGTCGTTCCACTCGCTTTTATCAGACAGGAGCTGCCACGGTGCGGTTGCGAGGCCCAGCTTGTCGAAAAGCTGCTTTTGCGTCAGACGGTCGGCAATGATCGGGAACACGTCGCGGTTAACGAAGGCGTTATGACGCGCCAGCTCGCGGGTCAGGGCGGTCTCCGGCCAGCGTTCGATCTCAGCGGTAATGACGCTCTGGTGGAACGGTACCGCTTCCGGCTCGGCGTCCAGGCCGACGGGCCAGACGGAAATCGCCAGCGGTTCGCCAGCCTGACGCAGCATGCGGCCTAGCTGGCCGTTACCGAGAACGCAAACCTGCTTCATGCGGCACCCCGCGGGTCTGGATTGTCCAGCACCTCGTCGGTCTGGGCTTTACGCCACGCCGCCAGACGCTGATGTAAGTCTTTATCGTGCGTCGCCAGGATCTGCGCGGCCAGCAGGGCGGCATTGGCGGCGCCCGCTTTACCAATCGCCAGCGTGCCGACGGGAATGCCACGCGGCATCTGAACGATGGAGTAGAGGCTGTCCACACCGCTTAACGCGGCGCTTTGTACCGGGACGCCCAGCACCGGCACCAGGGTTTTGGCGGCAATCATGCCCGGCAGATGTGCTGCGCCGCCCGCACCGGCAATGATCACCTCATAACCGTTCTCTTCGGCGATTTCGGCGAAGCTGAACAGTTTGTCCGGTGTACGGTGCGCGGAGACCACTTCAACGTGGTGCGGAACATTCAGGATGTCAAAGATTTCGGCGGCGAACTGCATGGTAGCCCAGTCGCTTTTGGACCCCATCACGATGGCGACACGCGCCGGATTATTGCGGGAAGACATGCGTCTTAAAACTCCTGTGGTGCGAAACACACTGCTTTCGAGGGCACAGAGAATAGCATGTTATACGGGCAAGGAAAACGGTTGCGCGGTTAAATCTTGAGCCGTTGTTGCCATCAATTCATAACAAAACAGACCGCATTCTGGCGGTCTGTTTTTGTCGAGGGGCAATCATTATTTCGTCAGTTCTGCGGTCATATACACGCGGTTGTCGACCTTCGCGCTGGTGATTTTGTAAGACGCGCCCTGTTCAGCAGCCTGTGCAGCGATTTTCGCTTCTGCGCGGTCAAGGGTAGAGGCGGTTGCACTCACGCTCTGCGCGAAAGAACCGAAAGAAACCAGGGAGAGAGCCGCAACTGCAACGAAAGTTTTGATGGATTTCATGGTCGTATTCCTTAAGTGTTTTGTCTGGGATAGGGCATGTTGCCCTGATGTGATAAATAATAGGCCGACCACGGGCTGATTAAAATCGAAACAATTTGCCAGTATTGTTCAAAAAAATAGAATGATATGAAGGGGGTTAAAACGGAAACGCGATCAGCTCCACACCCTCAGGCGTGACTTTGACCATGGAGCCTTCGGTGTGCCAGGCACCTAATACCACGCGGTGTGCGGGCTGGCCGTTGGCGATAAGGGAATGCACGTCAGGACGATGAGTATGACCGTGGATGAGCCACTGAACGTCATGCTTTTCCATCACCCGCACGACCGCCTGTGGATTGACGTCCATGATGGTCATGGATTTGCTGCTGTTGGCAGCTTTACTGCCTGCGCGCATTCTGGCGGCGATGCGGTTGCGGATAAACAGCGGCAGGGCAAGGAACACCTTCTGGATCCACGGGGTGTGGACTTTGGCGCGAAACGCCAGGTAGCCGGTATCGTCGGTGCAGAGCGTGTCGCCGTGCATGATCAGCACCTTGCGGCCGTAGAGGTCGAGCACCTGTTCTTCCGGCAGCAGCGTCATGCCGCTTTCATGGGCGTAGCGCTTACCGATCAGGAAATCACGGTTGCCGTGAATGAAGTAGCAGGGGACGCCCGAATCCACCAGCGCGTGAATGGCGGCGGCCATTTCACGGTGCAGCGGGTTAGGATCATCGTCGCCAATCCAGGCTTCAAAGAGGTCGCCCAGGATGTACAGCGCATCGGCGCTTTTCGCTTCACCGCGTAAAAAACGCAGAAAACCGGCGGTTATCGCCGGTTCTTCTGTTTGCAGATGAAGATCCGCAATAAAGAGTGTCGCCACCAATTACTCGCTGACGGTCACGCTTGTAATCACAACGTCTTCTTTTGGAACGTCCTGGTGCATACCGCTGCGGCCAGTAGAGACGGCTTTGATCTTGTCAACCACGTCCATACCTTCAACCACTTCTGCGAATACGCAGTAGCCCCAACCCTGCAGGCTTTCGCCGGAGAAGTTCAGGAAGTCGTTGTCCGCCACGTTAATGAAGAACTGTGCAGTAGCAGAGTGAGGCGCCTGAGTACGTGCCATCGCCAGCGTGCCGCGGGTGTTTTTCAGGCCGTTGTTCGCTTCGTTCTTGATCGGCTCTTTAGTGGCTTTCTGGTTCATGCCAGGTTCGAAACCGCCGCCCTGGATCATAAAACCGTTGATCACGCGGTGGAAAATGGTGTTGTTGTAGAAACCTTCGCGGCAGTAGTCCAGGAAGTTTTTAACTGTTTCAGGCGCTTTGTCATCAAAGGTTTTGATTACGATATCGCCATGATTAGTGTGGAAAGTAACCATTTTTGCATCCTGTTCCGTTATTGTGGTACGTCGACCCGCCTTCGGGTCATCTATAGGGGCTTGTTATAGCATAACCACAGGATGCGATCACCTTGCATTGTGTGCTGCTTCGGGTTTGAATTACGGGTAGAATAGCCGGTTTTCAACCACACACGTGTTTACATGGAATCTTCGATGTTAAAAATCTTTAATACAATGACGCGCCAAAAAGAGGAATTTAAACCTATCCATGCCGGGGAAGTCGGCATGTACGTGTGTGGTATTACGGTTTACGATCTCTGTCACATTGGCCATGGCCGTACCTTTGTCGCCTTCGACGTGGTGTCACGCTACCTGCGTTTTCTGGGGTACAACCTGAAATACGTGCGCAACATCACCGACATCGACGATAAGATCATCAAGCGCGCGAATGAAAATGGCGAAAGCTTTGTCGCGCTGGTGGATCGCATGATCGCTGAGATGCACAAAGACTTCGACGCCCTGAATATTCTGCGTCCGGACAGCGAGCCGCGCGCGACCCACCATATTCACGAAATCATCGAGATCACCGAAAAGCTGATCGCCCGCGGTCATGCGTATGTTGCCGACAACGGCGACGTGATGTTCTCCGTGCCGACGGACCCAACCTACGGTGCGCTTTCCCGTCAGGATCTGGATCAGCTCCAGGCCGGTGCCCGTGTCGACGTGGTTGACGTCAAGCGTAACCCGATGGACTTCGTGCTGTGGAAGATGTCCAAAGAGGGTGAGCCAAGCTGGCCATCCCCGTGGGGCGAAGGCCGTCCGGGCTGGCACATTGAATGTTCTGCGATGAACTGCAAGCAGCTGGGCAAACACTTCGACATTCACGGCGGCGGCTCAGATCTGATGTTCCCGCACCACGAAAACGAAATCGCGCAGTCCACCTGCGCCCACGGCGGCGAGTATGTGAACTACTGGATGCACTCCGGGATGGTAATGGTTGACCGCGAGAAGATGTCGAAATCGCTGGGTAACTTCTTTACCGTGCGCGATGTGCTGAAATACTACGACGCGGAAACCGTGCGCTACTTCCTGATGTCCGGCCACTATCGCAGCCAGCTGAACTACAGCGAAGAAAACCTGAAACAGGCGCGCTCGGCGCTGGAGCGTCTCTACACCGCGCTGCGCGGTACCGACAGGTCTGTTCCGGCGGCAGGTGGCGAAGCGTTCGAAGCGCGCTTTATTGAGGTGATGAACGACGACTTCAACACCCCGGAAGCCTACTCCGTGCTGTTCGACATGGCGCGCGAAGTGAACCGCCTGAAGTCAGAAGATATGACCGCGGCGAATGCGCTGGCGTCCCATCTGCGTAAGCTCTCTGCCGTGCTTGGCCTGCTGGAGCAGGAGCCGGACGCGTTCCTGCAGAGCGGTGCGCAGGCGGACGACGGCGAAGTGGCGGAGATTGAAGCGTTGATCAAGGCGCGTCTGGAAGCGCGTCAGGCGAAAGACTGGGCGGCGGCAGATGCGGCGCGTAACCGTCTGACCGAGATGGGTATTATTCTGGAAGACGGCCCGCAGGGCACCACCTGGCGCCGTAAGTAAGTCTGTAACGCCCGGTGGCGCTCACGCTTGCCGGGCCTACAGGCAAAAGTAGGTCGGGTAAGGCGCAGCCGCCACCCGGCTTTTTTTTTTACCTTCTTTTCCACCACAACATTCCCATCAGCACGACCCCCGGCAGCCACACCCAAAGCAGTTCTGAAATAATCACCTGATGCCCGTACGGTGTGGTATAGCGTGAGAGCGCAAACGGCGCGACCTTAATCACCTGCCACGGCGCAAAGAAGCGTTCATCCGACCACGGCCACAGCCAGCCGACGCCTTTCCCGCCTGTGGTAATCGAATCCAGCAGGCTGTGCGACAGCAGTGACACGGTTAAAAACAGCCAGCATCGCATCAGGCTGGCCCTGAACCATCGTCGTCCAGTCAGTACGCAAAGTATCGGCACCACGAAGGCAAACAGCAGGGAGTGGGTAAAGCCGCGATGGCCGAAAACGTTGCCATACGCGACGCCGAACTTAAACGCCAGCACGTCGGCGTCCGGCAGCATGGCGAGAACAATCCCGGCAAACAGCAGACGGGGTGGGATAACTTTTGTCCCCAGGCCTAATCCCAGGCAAAGCGGAACAGCAGCGTGTGTAATGACGGTAGGCATTGTGATTATCCATGGCAAATCATGGAAATATAGCAGTCATTCCGCGCTAAAAAACCTGTGCGAAATTCTGATTTTACGCCGACTCGCGTGCGATAAGCTGCCCGGAAAGCGTAATGCGCTGGGTTTGCAGCGTCGGCTCCTTCAGCGTGCGAATAATCAGCCCGGCCGCCTGACGCCCCGTCTCTTCGCTGGCGGACGAAACGTAGGTAAACGAGGGCGAGGTGAGGTTAACGTGGAGCATATCTTCGAAACCGACCAGGGCGACCTGCTGCGTCAGAAACACATCTTTACCCACCGTACGCCCGACCTGATGAATACCGGAGATGGAGCCGATCATGGCATCCGGCGAGTGGCAGAGCAGGGCGGTGATGGTATTGTTTTTTTCCAGCAACTGGCGGGTCGCGAAACCGGCTGCCAGCGTGTCATCGCTGCAGGCCGGAGAGTATTCATCGCGCCAGACCAGCCCGTTTTGCGCCATCGCGCTGCGAAAACCGAGCAGGCGCTGTTCGCGGATAAGGCAGCCTTCGCGTCCGCCAATATAGGCGATATTACGATGACCGCGTTCGATAAGATAACGCACCGCCAGACTGGCCGCCTGTCGGTTATCGCGCATCACCAGATTGCATTTTTCATCCAGCAGCGACTGCGAGACCACCACCAGCGGCAGAGGGCAGTGGCGAATCTTTTCCGGGAGGGTGGCGGTGCGGGTATCCGAGGCCAGATAGATCACCCCTGCGACGCCCTGCTGCTTAAACGACAGCAGGCAGCGCTCAAGATGGTCATGGTCGTTCTGGGGCTGACCGAGAAAAACCATATACCCCTGTTTTTCAAGATCCTGAACGATGCTCGCCATCACCTTGATGGAGAAACTGTCGCTAAAGTCACGGAGGATCAGGCCAATCAGGTTGGAGGTATTGGCGCGAAGGTTGGCAGCGGCAACGTTATGAACATAGCCCAGGGTATTGATGGCAGCGTTGACCTTCTCGATCGTTGCCTCTGAGATTTTCCCTTTCTGGCGCAGCACCAGCGAGACGGTGGAAACCGACACGCCCGCGTGCTTCGCGACATCAATAATGCTGACTTTCTTCAAAACCGCTCCCTGAAATTTACCGATTATCAGCCAGATAAAACACGTCTCCCAGCGTACAGGAGACGTGTCGTTCAGGCATCTTATTATTTGCCGATCATGGTGGACATGGTCTGGGCGATAAACTGTGCTCTGGCACCGAAAATCACCTGAATACCGTTGTCGCCGACAAACACCACGCCGCGCGCGCCGAGCCCGTTCAGGCCGTCTTTATCCACCGCCTCGCTTTTTGTGACTTCCAGGCGAAGACGAGTGATACAGGCGCCGACGGAGTCGATGTTATGCGCGCCGCCCAGCAGGGTGATGATCTCGGTCGCGAGTTCGGAATCCGATTTCTCATCCGCGTTAGCGGTTACTTCAGTGCGGCCCGGCGTTTTCACGTCGAAACGACGGATCACAAAGCGGAACGTGAAGTAATAAATCAGGCCCATTGGAATGCCGATGATAATGGCGCTCAGGAAGTGGGTCTGGTAGCCGTTAAACGACGGCAGGATCCCGAATGACAGATAGTCGATAAAGCCCGCAGAGAACGACTTGGCGATATGCGCATGCAGCAGGTACATGGTCATGTAGGCCAGGCCCGCCATGATGGCGTTAAAGACGTACAGAATCGGTGCCACGAAGATAAAGGTAAACTCAACCGGTTCGGTGATCCCCGTCAGGAAGCAGGTGAGCGCCGCAGAGAACAGAATACCGGCCGCGATTTTTTTATTCTTCGTATGGGCTTCGTGATACATCGCCAGGCACGCCGCAGGCAGCGCGAACAGCATCAGCGGGAATTCACCCTGCATGAACTTGCCGGCGTTCTGGTAGGTGTCGCTGCTGAAGGATTTCACCCCTTCTTCCAGCATCTTGAACCAGATGGTCTGGTCGCCGTGGATCACCTGGCCTGCCTGGGTGGTGTAATCCCCAAACGAATACCAGAACGACGGATACCAGATATGGTGCAGACCGAGCGGGATCAGCGCGCGTTCCACCAGACCGAAGATAAAGGTCGAGGCCGCCTGATTATCGCCGTTAACGACCACGGAGAGGGCGTCGATACCGGCCTGGATATGCTGCCAGACGTACGGCAGCAGCAGCCCCATCAGGAACGAGAGGAACGCCGTTGCAATCGCCACGAAGCGCTTGCCGGAGAAGAAGCCCAGGAATTCCGGAAGCTGCATGGTGTGGAAGCGGTTGTAGCACCAGGCCGCGAGAATACCGCAGATCAGGCCGCCAAAGACGCCCATCTGCAGCGTCGGAATGCCCACTACCATGGCGTATTTCCCGCCCTGGGAGGCCATTTCCGGCGTGATGCTCAGCACGGTGCTGATGGTGATATTGGTGACAAACACCGAGACCGCCGCGGACAGCGCCGCAATGCCGGATTCTGACGCCAGGCCCACGGCAGAACCAATGGCAAACAGCATCGGCAGGTTATCAAAAATAACCCCGCCCGCGTTCATCATCAGCGGCAGATGGAACTTATCGCCGAAGGCCAGCAGCAGGCCCGCAGCGGGAAGCAGTGAAATTGGCAGCATTAAGGCGCGACCAATCATCGATAACTTAGACAGCGATTTAACAAACCCTGATATCAGACTCATGCTGATTTCCCCCGAGTAGCGCTTTTTTGGCGCTGTTATTGTAAGTAGAACGTTTTAGTAGAACGTTCTACTTATCGTGGGCAAAGAGTGAAAAACGCGCAACTGAATTTTCACTTTTCAACAGATGAAATAGTGATTATTTGAAGTTGATCGATAAATAACCGTGATGGGTGTGAGGGGATGATGAGAGACATTGCCGGGTGGTGGCTTCGCCTTACCCGGCCTGGAAACGGCGTTCGGACTGTACCCTCTCCCCGTTGGGGAGAGGGGTAGGGTGAGGGGGCTCAGGCCGTAACGGTTACGCTCTGGCCTTCAAAGCTCACGGTCTGCCCCGCGACAATCTTGCAGCGCTTGCGGGTTTCCACCACGCCGTCGACTTTTACCTGCCCGTCGGCGATGACGATTTTCGCCTGCGCACCGCTTTCGCTCCAGCCTTCCAGCTTGAGCAGATCGCACAGCTCAACGTGCGGGTGTTTGCCTAATGAAAATGTGGCCATCTTACGCGTCCTCTACGTCGTGATATTCTTCGCATGCCTGCAGGGTATTCTGAATCAGCGTTGCGACGGTCATCGGGCCTACGCCGCCCGGTACTGGGGTAATGTAAGAGGCACGCGCGGCGGCATCTTCATACACCACGTCGCCGACCACTTTGCCGTTTTCCAGACGGTTAATCCCGACGTCCACGACAATCGCACCCTCTTTAATCCACTCGCCTGGAATAAAGCCCGGCTTACCGACCGCGACGATCAGCAGATCGGCGTTCTCAACGTGGTGGCGCAGGTTTTTGGTGAAGCGGTGGGTAACGGTGGTGGTGCAGCCGGCCAGCAGCAGCTCCATGCTCATCGGACGGCCCACGATGTTGGACGCGCCAATGACCACGGCGTTCAGGCCGTAAGTATCGATGTTATAACGCTCCAGCAGCGTCACAATACCGCGCGGCGTGCATGGACGCAGACGCGGCGCGCGCTGGCACAGGCGGCCCACGTTGTACGGATGGAAACCGTCCACGTCTTTATCCGGTGCGATACGCTCCAGCACCTTCACGTTGTCGATACCGGCAGGCAGCGGCAGTTGAACCAGAATACCGTCGATCTCTTTATCGGCATTCAGAGTGTCAATAAGTTCCAGCAGTTCTGCTTCGCTGGTGGTTTCCGGCAAATCGTAAGAGCGGGAGACGAAGCCGACCTCTTCACACGCTTTGCGCTTGCTGCCGACATAAATCTGCGATGCCGGGTTACTGCCAACCAGCACAACGGCCAGCCCGGGGGCGCGTTTTCCGGCCGCTTTACGCGCCTTCACTTTTTCCGCGACCTCAGAGCGCACCTGCTGCGCAATCGTTTTACCGTCAATAATCTTTGCTGCCATCAGAGAGAAGATTCCGTCTGTAACGTTCGAAAAGGGGGATGCGTGTATTTTGTCAGAAGCGAGCCTCGCTGTCAGTCACCCTTTGCGCGTTTTTATCAGCAAGCCGCAAAAACCCTTCTTAAGGGATGGTCAATTTCTTAGGCGGGATTAGGATGTGACCTGGCGAAATGGCAGCGTTTTGACATATTTAAAAATCGCCTCCTGAGCTACTTTGTCTCCTCCGAAATAAGCTTTCAATTCATCAATTGAACGTATTTCTTATTCCCGATTATTCGCGGGAAGGGTTATTTACATTTTAAAGGAATAGACATGAAACTCAGCAACATTGCTTCTACTGTTATTGCAACTTTGGCCCTGGTTGCGGGTGCCGCAAATGCAGCAGATCCTGCTGCCCCGGTTTCCGTAAATGGCGGTACCGTACATTTTAAAGGTGAGCTGGTTAATGCGGCTTGTTCAGTCAATACTGATTCTTCCGAGCAGACCGTTAATCTGGGTCAGTATCGCACCGCGAAATTCACCAAAGTGGGCGACACCACCTCTAATATTCCGTTCAACATTGAACTGAACGATTGCGATCCGCTGGTCGCCAAAACCGCAGCCGTTGCGTTCACCGGTCAGATCGACCCAACCGACAAAACCCTGCTGGCCGTCACCTCCGGCAGCAACGACAACACCGCGAAAGGCGTGGGTATCGAGATCCTCGACAGCAAATCCAGCGTTCTGACCCCAGACGGTGCGACCTTCTCTGCTGCGCAGACGCTGATCGAAGGGACAAACACCCTGAAGTTCACCGCGCGTTATAAATCAACGGCTGCGACTACCGAGCCAGGCCAGGCGAACGCCGATGCCACCTTCGTAATGAAATACGAATAATTCCTCCGCACAGGGATGTTCAGGCCTCAGGGACGAGGCCCGTCATACGCTATTGCCAGGAACGAAGGATGACAAGGACAGGAACACTACTGCTGTTAACCCTTGCGATGGCTTGCCCGGCATCGGCGCATACCGTGGTGATCGAAGGCGGCAAGGTTCATCTCCGGGGTGAACTGGTGAACGGCGGCTGCGCCGTGGCGCCCGACAGCCAGAATATGCGCATCGATATGGGGCAGTACCGAACCAACTCATTTTCCGGCGTGGGCAGTTTTTCCACGGTGAATGTGCCGTTCACCGTGCGGTTGCTGGACTGCAGCGTTGATGTTTCGCGCACCGTGGGGATCCAGTTTCAGGGCGTCACACCCGCAGAGGATCCGCAGGTCTTTCTGGCGACATCGCGGCCAGGGGAAACGCCTGTCAGCAGCGGCGTCGGGCTGGCGCTCTTTGACGAACAGCAACGTCAGATTATCCCGAATGCCACGGCCGTCAGCTGGCTGCCGATCGATACCCGCGAGCTGGCGTTCCATTTTAGCGCCCGCTATCGGGCTATTTCCGAACACCTCGAGCCAGGCAAAATTCAGTCGGATGTCTGGTTTACGTTGATTTATCCATAACACCTGCGAACACATTATTAAAGGTACGGTTGTGATGAATACCCTAATTAAACCAGGACTTTTTTTATCGTTTATTTTAATGATGGTTTCTGCATGCGCGAATGCATCCGGCGGTATTGCGCTGGGAGCCACCCGCGTTATTTATCCCGCAGAGGCGAAGCAAACGTCGCTGGCAATCACCAACAGCAATAAACAGGAACGCTATTTAATTAACGCGTGGATTGAAAATGCAAACGGGCAAAAAGAAAAAACGTTTGCCGTCACGCCGCCCCTGTTTGTTAGCGAGCCGGACAGTGAAAACACGCTGCGCATTATTTACGCCGGTCCTGCGCTGCCTGCCGACCGTGAATCGCTGTTTTACATGAACGTGAAAGCGATCCCGTCAGTGAACAAAGCCAAAACGGAAAACAATAACGTGCTGCAGCTGGCTATCCTCTCGCGCATCAAGCTGTTTGTGCGACCGAACAACCTGGCGATGCAGCCAGAAGAGGCGCTTTCCCAGCTGCGGTTTGAGCGCGCCGGCAACCATCTCAAAGTCAGCAACGCATCCCCGTATTACATCACCCTCGTCAATCTTAAGCTGGGCGGTCAGACGCTGGATAACCTGATGGTTGCGCCGAAAAGCGCGGCTCAGCAGGTACTGCCAGCCGGTGCCAGCGGCACGCTCTCCTGGCAGAGCGTGAATGACTACGGTGCCATCACGCCGGCGCGTAGCGTCAACCTGTGAGCAGAGTCAGGGCGATGAAAAACCACCAGAGACGTTACTGCCCGGTTGCGCTGGCGCTGATGGCTGCGCTCTGGCCACAGGCTGGCTGGAGCGAAAGCTATTTCAACCCGGCCTTTTTGTCCGACGACACCGCCAGCGTGGCGGATTTGTCGCGTTTTGAACAAGGGCACCAGCAGGCACCCGGCGTTTATCGCGTGGATATCTGGCGTAACGATGAATTTATCGGAACTCAGGACGTGCGTTTTGAGCAGGCTGAGAACACGCCGCCGGTGGCGGGCGGGTTATCGCCGTGTATTACGCGGGCGATGCTCGACCGCTTTGGCGTCAACGTTGTGGCGTTTCCCGAGCTGGCTAAAGTCCAGGGTGAGGCGTGCGTCCCGTTGACCACGGCCATTCCCGGTAGCGAAACGGTATTCAACTTTGCCTCACAGCGCCTGAACGTCAGCCTGCCGCAGGTGGCATTGCAGAACAGCGCCCGGGGCTACATTCCGCCTGAACAGTGGGATGAGGGCATTCCCGCCGCGCTGCTGAACTACAGTTTCTCCGGCAACCGGGGAAGCGAAGACGACAGCTATTATCTCAACCTGCAAAGCGGGCTGAACTATGGCGCCTGGCGCTTGCGTAACAACGGCGCATGGCGATACACGCAGACCAACGGGCAGCGACACAGCGAGTGGCAGAATATTGGCACCTGGGCGCAGCGCACCGTGATCCCGCTGAAAAGCGAACTGGTCCTGGGCGACAGCAATACCGGCAATGACGTCTTCGACAGCATGGGGTTCCGCGGCGGACGGCTCTTCTCGTCTGACAGCATGTACCCGGACAGCCTGCAGGGCTACGCGCCCACCGTGCGCGGGATCGCCCGTACGCCCGCCAAAGTGGTGGTCCGTCAGAATGGCTACGTGATCTATCAAAGCTATGTGCAGCCGGGCGCCTTTGCGATTACCGATCTCAACCCCACCTCTTCAAGCGGTGACCTGGAAGTGACGGTGGAAGAGAAAGACGGTACCCAGCAGCGCTATACCGTGCCGTACTCCACCGTGCCGCTTCTGCAGCGTGAAGGGCGCTGGAAGTATGACCTCGTCGCGGGGGATTACCGCAGCGGTAACAGCGATCAGGACACGCCGTTCTTCACCCAGGGCACCCTGATTACCGGACTTGCCAACGGCTTTACGCTCTACGGCGGAACGCAGCTGGCCTCACGCTATACCGCGGTCGCCGTCGGGGCCGGAAAAAACCTGGGCGACTGGGGCGCGGTTTCGCTCGATATCACCCACGCCCGCAGCCAGCTCGCGGACGACAGCAAGCATGAAGGACAGTCCCTGCGCTTCCTCTATGCGAAATCCCTTAACGGTTTCGGCACCAACTTCCAGCTGCTGGGCTACCGCTACTCCACAAAAGGATTTTACACCCTGGACGATGTCGCCTGGCGCTCAATGGAAGGCTATCAGTATGCCGACAGCCAGGATAATGACGGTGTGCCGGACGTGCAGAGTTATCACAACCTGACGTGGAATAAAAAAGGCCGCTTCCAGCTCAACGTATCTCAGTCTCTGGGGGACTACGGCTCGGTCTATATCTCCGGCAGCGAGCAGACCTACTGGGGAACCGACGAGTCGAACCTCTGGTACCAGCTGGGCTACGCGGGGGGCGTGAAGGGGATCAACTACTCCGTTTCGTGGTCGTGGAACAAATCCGTCGGGATCGACGGCACCGACCGGATCGCGTCGTTTAACGTCTCCGTGCCGTTCAGTATCTTTACTCGCCAGGGCTATCGCCGGGACAGCGCGATTGACCGCGCCTATGCCACGGCATCCGCCAGCCGGAACAGCGATGGCGACACGAGCTGGCAAACCGGCGTCAGCGGCACGCTGCTGGAGGACCGCAACCTGAACTACAGCGTGACCCAGGGACACACCAGCACCAACGGCGCAAGCGGAAGCGCCAGCGCCAACTGGCAGGCGACCTACGGCACGTTGGGCGTGGGCTACAACTACAGCGACGATCAGCACGATCTTAACTGGCAGCTCTCCGGCCGGGTCGTCGGTCATGCCGACGGCGTGACCTTCAGCCAGCCGCTGGGCGACACCAACGTGCTGATCAAAGCTCCGGGGGCATCCGGCGTCAGCGTGGAAAACCAGACCGGCGTGAAAACCGACTGGCGAGGCTACGCGGTAATGCCGTATGCCACCGTCTACCGCTATAACCGCGTGGCGCTGGATACCAACACCATGAGCAACAACACCGACATCGAAAACAACGTGAGCAGCGTGGTGCCGACCAAAGGCGCGCTGGTGCGCGCCAGCTTTGATACCCGCATTGGCGTGCGCGCCCTGCTGACGGTGATGCGCGGTAACCAGCCCGTGCCGTTCGGCGCGGTGGTCCGTGAGACCCGGAGCGGTGTCACCAGCATGGTGGGGGATGACGGGCAAATTTACCTGAGCGGGCTGCCGCTGGAAGGCGAACTGCTGATCCAGTGGGGCGACGGGGCGCAGTCCCAGTGTCGCGCGCCTTACAGCTTGCCTGAAAAGAGCCTGCAACAGGCAATCACACTGAAGGGGATTCGCTGTGAATAAAACCCACATCTTTGCCTTGTCGCTTCTGGCGTTACTGCCTGCGACAAACGCATTCGCTACCGTGTGCGTCAATGAAAAGGGCGTGCCGACGGAGGTGCATTACGACCTGACGGATAAATTCAATAGCTCGAATAACCAGATTGGACAGGTCGTGACGCTCAGCGAGAAGTCGCAGTGGGTAGGGGTGAATGCCGTCTGCCCGAAGGGCACCGTCGGGAATACCACCAAGCGTAGCTATGTGACCGACTACCCGGTAACGGGCACGAGCGATGGCTATCAGTATCTGAAGCTTAACGACTATCTGGACGGGGCCATGAAAATCACGGACAGCTATGCTGGCGTGTTTTATCCGCCCAAAAACTATATCCAGATGGGGAGCCACCCTAACGTCTCGAAAAACAAACCGTTTGGCGTGCAGGACTCCAGCCTTGTCTTCCGCCTTAAGGTGACCCGGCGTTTTATTAACATGGTCGTGATCCCGCGCGCCACCATGTTCCGCGTTTACGTCACCACCACCTCTTCCGATCCGCTCACCACGCCGGTCTATACCATCAGCTACAGCGGTACCATCCAGGTGCCGCAAAGCTGCGCCATCAATGCCGGTAACGTGGTGGAGTTTGATTTCGGTGACATTGGCGCCTCCCTGTTCAGCAAGGCGGGTGTAGGTAACAAACCGGAGGGCGTCTCATCGCAAAGCAAAACCATTGCGATCAAATGCACCAACGTGGAGGCGAACGCCATGCTGACGATGCGCGTTGAGGCGGAAAAAGTCTCTGATAATGTGCTGGTGTCGGATAACCCGGACGTCGGATTTATCATCGCTAACGAGAGCGGGGCGCCGCTGATGCCTAACAACCTGACAAGCAAAATTCCGTTCCGCCTTGACGATAGCGCGCAGGCACAGGTAGGGATCCGGGTCTGGCCGGTGAGTGTGACGGGCAATAAGCCAGCGGAAGGGCGTTTTACCTCGCGCGGGTATCTGCGTGTGGATTACGACTAAGGAGCCGATATGCGAAACGGGATCCGTTTTATCACCGTGGCGCTTTTTGCGCTTTGCACACAGGCTCAGGCGGACACCGCGCTGGGCGAAATTAACATTCGGCTCTACGGCAACATTGTCGATTTTACCTGCGTTGCCGAGGGGAGCGACAGCGACAAGACCGTTACGCTGGGCACCTGGCCCACGAAACAGCTCAGCACTACCGGGAGCCGAACGCAGCCCATGCCGTTTACGCTGAAGCTGACCGGCTGTCCGCCAGGGGCGGCGTCCATTACGTTTTCGGGCAAAGCCGACGGGAGCAATAACGGATTGCTGGCGCTGAACGACGCCAGTACAGCGAGCCGTGTCGCGGTAGAGATCAGGGATGCGGATAAAACGCGTCTGGCTCTCCAGCAGGCCAGCCAGCCGGTCTCGGTTGATGCGCAGGGGAATGCAACATTGTCGTTTTATGCCAATTATATTGCCACTGCAGATAACCCTCAGCCCGGACGAGCCGATGCGGATGCCACCTTTATGATTAACTATAATTAGCACTGACCGCACTCCCTGCAGCTCAGATAAGCTGCAGGGAGTGAATTCAGGTTAAAGCAGCTCGTGCGCTTTGGCGTAATCAATTAATTCCACGATGCTTTGCACACCCAGTTTGGAATAAATATTGGATTTATGCGCGCTAATGGTTTTGTTGCTTAATAGTAGCTGTTCAGCAATTTCCTTATTGGATAATCCATTCGCCAGATACCGTAATACCGTGACCTCGCGATTCGATAATGGCATATCGACAGCCATCCCTTTCCCTGAACCTAAATGGTTTATAAAGTTCAGTGTTTCCGACGGGAAAAAGGAATAGCCCATCAGGATCATTTCTACGGCGTTGTAGATCTCACCCAAATCTTTACGTTTACTGACGAAGCCATTTGCCCCGGCGCGAATAGCGCGACCCGCGTAAAATAACTCTGATTTAGACGAGAGGAACAGAACCTTAATGTCTTTGTTTAAGTTTCTGATTCTCTTAAGTAAAGCGAAAGCATCCGTGCCCGTGAGTTCAATGTCAAGGATCACCAGATCGATAGGGTGATTACGGATACAGTCAAGAACTTCATGGCTATCGCCAGACTTGAGCTTGACTGTGATATTCTTATTTTTCTGTAGCAGGACTTCTATCGACATTCTGACGATAGGATGTTCGTCCATAATGATAACGGATGCCGGTTTCATTTTTAATGCCTCAGATTGTTAAAAGCGTTATGCAGAGTTTGGTAAAACTCTCGAAATGCCGGAAGGATATAATGTGCAGATCCCTATACCGTAGTATTTCCCTGGAAAGAGCGAAAGCATCCTTGTTTACGTAATGAAAAGAACTATGCCTCAGCGCGGTCATCTCATTTGGCTGGTGTTGGCAAAAAGGTTTTTCTTATTCAGATTTGGTACGCATCTTATTATACAGGGTAAGTTTTTTCCGAAAACCCTGTAAATTAATATCCGCTTATGGGTTTGTATTATCTTCTGGATCTGAATCGCTATTTTTTTAAATTTAGCGGAAATATCCTGTTATCTCATTTACCGCATATTTTCATCTTTATGTAATAACAAAAAATAACACATATCTCTTTATGTTGATCAATTGTTAACAAAAATACGCATCATTCAGGGGGACAAACCCACGCTGATGAGGACAACAATTGCCCTCGCAGGCCGTCAGACCTTCATCTGAAAGCGCGCAGGTTGACCCGAAGGCCCACATCTCATGCACAGGAGAACATGCTATCCGCTTCGCTTTTTTCTCCTGAGCGTTCCCGCTAACCTGCTTGTTTTTACATCATTATCATCTTGTTAACGCCGTCTGCATTCACTTAACGGATGGAGGAAAGTGCTGCCGTTCGTTCAATTTGTGGCATTTCGCAAGGTTCGCGGCCATAAATTAGGAATAGTTATAATTTCGACTTTATTGTTAAAAATTAACATTTTTGAAACACGAATGGTAAGTAAATTCCTAAAGCGCTTTAGGAAATAAGGGGTTAGGACGTGAGTGTAAACGTGCAGTCTGAGAGGTTATTAAGAAGGTGAAGTAATTCCTGCCGATGACTCAGCCCCAGTTTCACCAGGATGCAGCTGAGACGATAGATAATGCGGCTATAGGGACGATTCTGCATAAGGGCAATCTGACGTAACGTCTTGCCCCGGGAAAGTTCCTGCAGGATCGGCCATTCGTTGCGGGAGAACCAGTCTTTGTCGGAGCCCTGTGGGGGGCGGGTATCCAGCAGGCTGTGCTGGAGTGCTGCGGCGTTCAGCTGGCGTTCGAGCACATGAAAAGGACCCGCCGCTTTGCAGAAGAGGCGAGTGTCGTAATTATCGGCCCGGACTAACAGCCAGGGCGTAAGGAAAGGCGGAAACAGGCTGTGGCGTCTCAACTGATCCAGTTTCTCCAGAAGCCCCGTGGACCGGCTTTCAATATCCACGACCAGACGGGCAGAAGGCCACTGCGTCTGCGCGACAAGGGCGTCATCCAGCGTGGCGTAGTCACAGCAGCTGCTCAGCGGGAACTGCCCGTTGAGAAAACCGGTGCGCAGATAGTGATCCTCCGTCACCAGAAGGATAAACGGGGCGTCTGTTTTGCGGGGCTGGCTGATGGACTGGCTCAAGAATTCGAGCCGGTCGAAAAAGGGGGGGGCAAAAGGTGAGCGCGTAAATCCCAGTGCATCACTTCCTGTACGCCGCCGCCGGTAACGGCGCACTGTCATTCGCATGGTCTCCCTCCTGGAAATGGCGTTTTAATCCTCCGGCTATGTCCAGGACGGCCAGTAATATCCCTGGCCGAAGTCTGCGCCTGCCTGCAGTGCCCAGGTACGATCGCGTTCAGTCTCAATACCTTCGATAAGCACTTTCCCGGCAAGCTGAAAGCAAAGGGAAACCAGTTGCCTCAGCGCAGGGGTGTCGCGTAAACGCCAGAATGCTTCCTTATCTATTTTGATGCCGCTTAACGGGAGTCGACAGGATAAAAACGACTGCACTAAGACGTCATCGATGTCATCCAGCCAGATTGCGTGCCCCTGTCTGCTCAGCTGCAGCAGATTCTGAACCACAAGCTGCTTGCGCGCGACAGACAGCGCCAAAAAAGCCGCAGGGTCGACAAACTCAATATTGAGCGGCACGCAGGGGAGTCTGATAAGACGCTGAAAGGACGCAGGCTCTGTCAGGACGGTTATCGGCAGATTAATAAAAAGGTTATGACCGTGCGGCATATTTTTTAACGTGGCAAGCTGCGCTTCAAGCAGCGTTATCGACCACTCAGCGGACCGATCGCAAAAAAAGTCCTCACTGTGCCGCGTGTCGGCCAGAACGCTAAGGACCTCGACGCCAACCTGGCGCAAGGAGGTAAGGGCGACGATGGGCTCAAGCTTAATGCCGACGATGTCCTGAGATAAGTACTGTAACCGGGGGGGCGTATCGATCAGGTTTTGCGCTGTCACTCCATTGTCCTGTTGTCTGTCAGCCTCCAGGCGGCCGGGATACCTGACTCTAGTGTGACGAGCTGACGTACAGGAAAACAGCAGGCGTTACTTAAATGCAACTAAGCCTTTTCGCAGCGCTAAATTTTACGGTAAAACGGGGATAAATGTTGAGAAAATAGCCGTATTTACAATCGGCTAGCGGTAATTGCTCCTTAAAACGGAAAAGGCATTGACTCACCTGCCATTGACCGTATAATTCTTCGCGTTTCACCGCCGCGAAGTACACGCTTCTCAGTGCGCCCTTAGCTCAGTTGGATAGAGCAACGGCCTTCTAAGCCGTAGGTCGTAGGTTCGAATCCTACAGGGCGTGCCATTTAAAAACAGGCATTTACGCCAGTTTCAAGCCAGCCTGATTCTCTCCTTGTGTCGTATTTGTGTCATGCTTGCCAAATTGGCATCTATTTTCCGTGCATGTTCGCTTAAATGATTTTGCGCCAGATGAGCGTGACGACTGACCATTTCTATTGACTCCTGGCCTTCCATTTCCTGCAGAACGAACAGCGGAACGCCGAACTGAATTAACCAGCTCGCCCAGGTATGCCGGAAGTCGTGAAAACGGAAGTTCTCTATACCTGCTTTTGCCAGGCCAATGCATCATGCGCTGTTATCGTCCATACGTATTTTCGGACCGCCGGAGGAAAGCCACCTTCTAAGAAGGTTGGCTTTTACACTCTATCTTGCTGGCTGAACTATCTGAGCGCCTCGTTTTCTTAATGGGGACTCAATAAATCTAAATGAGAGCTCGGAAAGTGCTATGGTCAGTAAAGTGCCGAAAAACATAATCGTGAACATGGCATCGTTATTCAACTGTCCACGTGTTTGTTTGCAATACTCCATCATCAAAACATAAGCCAATGGATGACTGAGATAGATACTGTAAGATCTTGAGGCAATCCACAAAACAACTTTATTATTAGAAATATACTTACCAAACAATAGACCTTCATCATAAGATGAAATCCATACCATGCTTGCAGAAACTAGCGCAACTACACCCATATTGAAACTTACGATTTCACCTCTGGCAAAAAATGCCAAAGAATAGAGAAGCACAGACGCAATTAGCACCTTGTAAGGTATTGATTTTAATGATGTAGGTTTAATCTTTTGATAAAACTTAGTTTCGGTTGCCATAGCGATTAAGCACCCCCACATCATTGAATCTACTCTATTAAGCCATAACCATTCCCCTGGAATGCGTGACGTCGGGAATTGAATTACTATCAACGCCGCAAAAAACCAAACAACGTTTTTCCTTAAAATAAGGATGGCAATTGGTAAAATAAAATAGAATTGCTCTTCTAATGATAATGACCAATAATGATTATTGAGTCCGCATGCTGCCTGACCAGCAGTGCAATAATATGATCGCCAATTAGAAAGATAAAAGAATTGCCCTATCGCATCGGCAAGATTATTAGATGGTACGCCAAGTGTACCCATTGAGTTGAAAAAAATAGATGCGAGATATGTCAATAAAAGAAAGGTCCAGGATGCAGGAATAAGCCTGTAAAATCTCTTTATCCAGAAAGTAATTGTTGCTGATATGTAAGCATCTTTTTCTGAACTAAATACCCACGGATAAATACTCTTCATTATTACAAAACCAGAGACTGCAAAGAATAAATCAACACCACTCCAGAAGTAAGTGTGATTAAATAGCCATCCATGCCATGAGGGATTCCAGGGCATAAACACTGGAAAGTGGGATATAATTACATAAAGTATACCGACAGCCCTTAAAACTTCTATGTCATTATTCTTTTTCATTAAATTATACTGGTTGAGTTTTGACCATTCAGGTCAATTAAATTGAGATTAATCCTATCGTAGCATGCGTATCATTATGCGGCTAACCGCTGGGCTGGCTACGTGATCAAAACTTGATCTAAGTGCACCTTTTTAATGTTTTATGCATTCATAGTATTTACCGGAGGTGCATTATGGGATTCCCGAGTCCAGTAACAGACTACGTTGAAGAACGCATATCACTCGACCAGCGCATCATCACCAGACCAGCGGCTACGTACTTCATACGAGCGGGTTCTACTCACTATCGTGAAGGAATCCTTAGCGGTGCGTTGCTGGTTGTCGACGCTTCACTGGGACCATGTGACGGATCATTGCTTGATCAATATGATGGGGGAAAAGGCATAGCTATGCCATGAGGTATGGCTATGCTCTCTGTGTGACTGGTGTCATGCAAGGATGAACCATAACGAAACGCAGAAGAATATAATGACACGTAATGACACAAACCCGGGGTGAGCGCGGAAAAATTAATGAAATTACAGTGTGTTAAATAGTACTCTTCGTTATTCTAAACCGTAGGTCGTAGGTTCGAATCCTACAGGGCGCCATTTCCTCTCAACGCACGTCTTTATTCATCGACATCACCCACGCTATGAAGGTTCTCAGCGGTGCTGGCAGATGTTTACGACTCGGGTAGTAAACACAAAAATTATCAGCAGGATAGGTATAATCAGATAGCAAACGGACAAGTTTGTTTTCGCTAATTTTATCCTCAACCAGATTCTCATAAACAAACGCAATCCCTAACCCATATTCAGCAGCCTGGATCATTGCCGCGTCTGAATCGACAACCAGATCGCCATTTACAGATACCTCCATCGTTTCCCCTTGTGGATCCATAAACTCCCAGCGATACAGCTTTCCATCAGGAAAACAGCGATTTATACACCTGAAATTGACCAGATCGTTTGGTGAGTCAGGCTGACCTGATTTCTTCAGAAAATCAGGGCTGGCAACGGGAATAAGAGACATCTTGCCACCAAAGGGAATGGCGACCATCTCTTTAGGAACATCTTGTGTATAACGTATTCCGGCATCGAAACCTGAGTCGATAATATTGATTTTTCTGTCAGTGGTGAACAACGCTAATTTAATACCCGGGTAATCATTTTTGAACTTCACGAAGTGGCTTTGAAAAAAGAGATCAAGCACGATCCGGGGTAAGTTGACTTTGATGACACCTTCAGGTTTTTCTTTGTAGTCATTAAGATTATCAATGACGCGTCTGTAGTCATTCAGGACGGGCGTCACGTCATCAAGAAATGCTTTACCGATGGCAGTCAAAGACAAGCTTCGGGTGGAGCGATTTAAAAGTCTAACCCCAAGTTTTTCTTCAAGATTATTTATGGCGACAGTTAACGTCGGCGCTGAAACATTTAATTCTCTTGCGGCTTGACGAAAACTCCCATGTTTTAAAATAAGAAGTAATATTTCTATATGTTGCAGTTCTGGTGCATTTTTCATTGTTAGTTCTCATAAAACACTGCATTAAAAATATACTAATTGTTCTACATTAAGAATGAAAGTATATATTTCCTGCTATTTATCAAAAGAGGAATATAAGATGAAAACACGTTATCTGGGAAAAGATAAATTTCAGGTGTCAGCACTGGGGTTGGGTTGTATGGGGATGAGTTTTGCCTATGGTGGCGCCGAAGAATCGGAGGCGATCAATACCATTCACGCAGCGGTGGATTTGGGCGTTACCTTCCTTGATTCCGCGGAAGTCTATGGCCCCTATGATAATGAAGTCCTGGTCGGAAAAGCGATTAAAGGCATTCGCGAAAAGGTACAGATTGCGACTAAATTTGGTTTTCGTATCCTGCCCTCGGGGCAGGGGCTGGAGCGTATGGCAGGTGTTGACAGCCGCCCTGAACATATTCGTGAAGCGGTAGACGGTTCACTTAAACGTCTCAATATCGAGACTATCGATCTGCTTTATCAGCACCGCGTCGACCCGTCTGTGCCTGTTGAAGACGTTGTGGGAACCATGGCTGATTTAATCAAGGAAGGAAAAATTCGCCATATCGGGCTTTCAGAAGTGTCTGCCGACACGTTACGCCGGGCCTGCCAAGTTTATCCGATTACCGCCGTGCAAACGGAATATTCGCTTTGGACTCGCGAGCCGGAGGAAAGCATGCTTAACGTTTGCCGCGAACTAGACGTTGGGTTTGTACCCTATAGTCCGTTGGGTCGCGGATTTTTAACCGGAAAAATCACGGACAGCTCAGGCTTTGGCGAGGATGATTTTCGGCGAAACCTGCCTCGCTTCCAGAAGGCAGCGATGCAGAAAAACCAACAGTTGCTTGCCCAACTGCAGGATGTCGCGGATAAATACCGCTGTTCCCTCGCACAGCTGGCTCTCGCATGGGTGATGAGTAAAGGAGATGACATTGTTCCCATACCGGGGGCTCGAAAAATAGCGCATTTACAGGATAATGCAGGTGCGGTCAGTCTGAATCTTTCAGGTTCGGATATTAAGTTTATTGACCATATCTTTAGGCCTGACAATATCCAGGGGCAAAGATATAACCAGAGTGATTTTAATTTAATCGAAAAATAATACCCCGCATTAATTTCTCCCGCTTCTCTGGCGGGAGAGTGGTTAACCTTGCATTAAATGTCACTATAATAAATAGAAGGCTAATGAATCCTTCCTATGTACAATCTTAAGGTTTTCTTAATATTGAGTTAAACTCCCTTATCCATCTGGAGTTTTATCATTTTAAACTTCGCAATAAAGAAATTTTACACTTTTACGCGTAAACTGGATTGATACTAATTATCATTAGCGTTGTTGTATGCTTTAATCCTGTCCCACAAAGCTATGAGTGGTTACTCCCGTTGGTCTATTAAGGATATGTTCATGAATTCTCGCCTGCTGTCCTGCTTCTCGCTTGCCTTGTTGTCTTCATCTCTTTTCCTTTCCACACAATCGGTTGCCGCCGATAACAACGACGGTATCGTTGTCTATAACGCGCAGCATGAAAACCTGGTGAAGTCGTGGGTTGACGGTTTTACCAAAGAAACCGGGATTAAAGTGACTTTGCGTAATGGTGATGACAGCGAGCTGGGTAACCAGCTGGTTCAGGAAGGTAGCGCATCGCCGGCAGACGTATTCCTGACGGAAAACTCGCCATCCATGGTGCTGGTGGATAACGCCAACCTGTTTGCACCGCTGGATGCCGACACTCTGAAGCAGGTACCGGCAGAGTATCGTCCGGCGCACGGCCGCTGGATCGGCATTGCCGCCCGCAGCACCGTATTCGTCTATAACCCGGCGAAGCTGAGTGAACAGCAGCTGCCTAAATCGCTGATGGATCTGGCGAAACCCGAGTGGAAAGGCCGCTGGGCGGCATCTCCTTCAGGCGCAGATTTCCAGGCCATCGTGAGCGCGATGCTGGCCCTGAAAGGCGAAAAAGCCACCCTGGAATGGCTCAAGGCGATGAAAGCCAACTTCGTTGCCTATAAAGGTAACAGCACGGTGATGAAAGCGGTCAATGCCGGTCAGATTGATGGCGGGGTGATTTATCACTACTACCGCTTTGTCGATCAGTCCAAAACCGGTGAAAACAGCAAAAACACCCAGCTCTACTACTTCAAACACCAGGATCCGGGCGCGTTCGTAAGCCTTTCCGGCGGTGGCGTGCTGGCGTCCAGCAAACACAAAGCGCAGGCGCAGGCCTTCATCAAATACATTACCGGCAAAGAAGGTCAGGAAAGTCTGCGTACCAACAACGCCTTTGAATACGCCGTGGGTGTGAACGCGGCCTCCAACCCGAAACTGGTTCCGCTGAAAGATCTTGATGCGCCGAAAGTTGAACCTTCAACGCTCAACAGTAAGAAAGTTATTGAGCTGATGACGCAAGCCGGTCTGCTGTGATCCTGAGAGTGAAGTGAACGTCTTATGTCTGGTCTGAGTCTCGACATCGGAAAAAACAGAGTGCAGGAGCCTGCCCGCAGGCGTCCTGCACTGCCGATGGTTGCGTTAGCTGTCTTATTTTCATTACTGGCGCTTCTGCCTTTGGGTTTTATCATTGCCATTGGCATTGAGACGGGCTGGGAAACGATAAAGGCGCTGGTGTTTCGCCCGCGTGTGGCTGAGCTGCTCAGCAACACGCTGTGGCTGACAACCCTGGCGGTTCCGCTGTGTATCGTGACGGGCGTGGCGATAGCCTGGCTCACAGAGCGCACGCAGCTTGCCGGGCGAGGGATCTGGTCTGCACTGGCGGTCGCCCCGCTGGCGATCCCCGCGTTTGTGCAAAGCTATGCCTGGGTGAGCGTTGTTCCGTCCATGCACGGGCTCTCCGCGGGCGTGTTTCTCTCCGTTCTGGCCTACTATCCCTTTATCTACATGCCGGTTGCGGCGGTGCTGCGCCGCCTTGACCCGACGCTCGAAGATGTGGCCGCGTCGCTCGGCACCCCGCCGTGGCGGGTCTTTTTCCGCGTGGTGCTGCCCCAGCTCAAGCTGGCTATCTGCGGCGGCGCGCTGCTGGTGGCGCTGCACCTGCTGGCGGAATATGGCCTGTACGTGATGATCCGCTTTGATACCTTCACCACGGCAATTTATGACCAGTTTCAGTCTACCTTCAGCGGCCCGGCGGCAAACATGCTGGCGGGCGTGCTGGCGTTATGCTGCCTGGCTATCTTAGTGCTGGAAGGCGTGACGCGTGGAAAAGCACGCTACGCGCGCATTGGCGCCGGTGCCGCGCGCGAACAGAAACGCTGGCCGCTGAAGCCTGCGGCTGCCGCGCTGGGGCAGCTGTTTTTCATCGTGCTGATCGTGCTGGCGCTGGGCGTGCCGTTGGTTGTCCTGTGTCGCTGGATTTGGCTCGGCGGTGTGGAAAACTGGATGAGCGCCGATCTCTGGCACTCGCTGCGCCAGACGCTGATGCTCGGTGTGGGCGGCGCGCTGCTGACGACGACGTGCGTGATCCCCATTGCGTGGCTCGGTATCCGCTATCCGCATCGTATCTTCCGGATGCTGGAAGGCTGCATCTATATCACCAGTTCGCTGCCGGGCATTGTCACGGCGCTGGCCCTGGTCACCGTCACCATTCACTACGCCCGTCCAATTTACCAGACGGAAATAACCCTGTTCCTTGCCTATCTGCTGATGTTTATGCCCCGTGCGCTTATCAACCTGCGGGCGGGAATTGCGCAGGCACCGGTTGAGCTGGAAAACGTGGCGCGCAGCCTTGGCAGCACGCCCGCGAAGGCGCTCTGGAGCGTCACGATGCGGCTGGCCGCGCCGGGTGCGGCGGCGGGAGCCGCGCTGGTTTTCCTCGGCGTCAGCAACGAGTTGACCGCCACGCTGTTGCTCTCTCCCCTGGGCACGCGCACGCTCTCCACCGGATTCTGGGCGCTGACCAGCGAGATTGATTATGTGGCAGCGGCACCTTACGCGATGCTGATGATCCTGATTTCCCTCCCGCTGACCGCCATTCTCTATATGCAGTCGAAGAAAATTGCAGGGCTATGACATGCTTGAATTAACCGCCATTTCTAAATCGTTTGCTGATGTGCAGGTGCTCGACAGCTTAAACCTGAGCGTTGCGCCGGGGAGCAGAACGGCCATTGTCGGGCCGTCGGGGTCGGGTAAAACCACGCTGCTGCGTATTCTTGCCGGGTTTGAGACGCCCGACACTGGACGTATTGTCATGCAGGAAAGAACGCTGTTTGATGAAAACCGTTTTGTCCCTGCCCACCAGCGCGGGATCGGTTTTGTGCCGCAGGAGGGCGCACTGTTCCCCCACCTCAACGTGGCAGATAACATTGCCTGGGGGCTGGACGGGACCCGCCACGAGAAGCGCCAGCGCGTTGAGGCGCTGATGGAGATGGTCTCGCTGGACAGGCAGCTCGCAACACACTGGCCCCACGAGATTTCCGGCGGACAGCAGCAGCGCGTGGCGCTTGCTCGTGCGCTGGCCCAGCGTCCTTCACTGATGCTGCTGGATGAGCCGTTCTCGGCGCTGGATACCGGCCTGCGCGCGATGACGCGTAAGGCAACGGCCGATCTGCTGGCCGAAGCGGGCGTGGCCTCGATTCTGGTCACCCACGACCAGAACGAAGCGTTGTCTTTTGCCACGCAGGTTGCCGTCATGCGTTCCGGACGTTTCACGCAGGTCGGGACGCCTTATGAGGTTTATACCCGTCCCGTTGACGAAGAGACGGCGCTATTTCTTGGCGACGCCGTGATCCTGCCAGCTCAGCTCACTGCCGGGTATGCTGTGTGCGCGCTGGGTGAAGTGCCGACGGACAACGCGCAGGCGACAGGACAGGGCAGAGTGATGATGCGCCCTGAACAATTACGCGTGACGGCATGTGCCTCACATGAAAGCCCGATCTCGATTCTTGATGTGGACTTCACCGGACAGCTATCGACGCTCACCCTCGGATTAGCCGGGCAGCAACAGCCCGTGATTCTGAAGACCGTCAGCCAGCCAGGATGGAACCCAGGCACGGCGGTACGCATTGATATTGCTGGGGTCGCGCGTGTATTCGACTATTCTTAATATTCGTTAGTAATTTCATGCAACGGGTTGTTATAAAAGAATTTTCCTGAACGTATGGCATTTCCTGAGATTCTCTACCATGCTCATAAAACCTCACCACAATGCGTGAGGTTTTTCGTAGTTGCTGATTAATCTCAAGGAAAAAAGGTTATGAAAAAGACGACTGCTATTTTGTTGGGAACGGCGTTACTGTTTACAACCAATGCTTTTGCTGCCCAACTGCTGACTAAAAATGAGTTCAAGAAAGTCGAGTCTCAGTAT
Source organism: Enterobacter cloacae complex sp. Mu1197 (assembly GCF_040059225.1). NCBI lineage: Bacteria > Pseudomonadati > Pseudomonadota > Gammaproteobacteria > Enterobacterales > Enterobacteriaceae > Enterobacter > Enterobacter cloacae complex sp. Mu1197. Next base: position 1,153,372 of record NZ_CP157375.1, read on the forward strand.
AAAAAAATCGGTACGGTAAGCACTTCAAATGAAGTATCGGTTGATGATGCAAAAAAAGAACTGATTGAGAAAGCCGATAAGCAAGGCGCGGATGTCCTGGTGCTCACCTCAGGGAACACCAACAATAAAATTCACGGTACGGCCAATATCTACAAGAAAAAATAACGTCATTGCAGCCACCCCGAAACGGGGTGGTTGTTCCTCACCCTGTCTCCCCATCTCTTCTTGTTGTTCGCAGTTACGCTTGCTAACGCATAGATAATGCGTATAGTTCTCATTTGCATTGCTATCAATACATTCTAAGGCCCGACAACGGGTCATTTTTGCGCGCACTTTCAAATGAGTTAACGATGAACAACACCAACATACACAAAACGCTGCTGGCGCTCGCCGTTGGCGCGGTAACACATTCCGCCTTCGCAGCGGACGATCAAAAAGAAGATACCCTCGTCGTGCAGGCTAAGCCTGCCAGCGAGTTCAAACCCGGTGGCGATCGGCTGATACCGGCCTTCCTCGACGGACAGGTGGCAAACGGCGGACGGATGGGGATGCTGGGCCAGCAGAACGCCATGGACGTACCGTTCAACATCATCAGCTACACCTCAAAGCTGGTGGAAGATCAGCAGGCGAAAACCATTGCTGACGTAGTCGCCAACGATGCGGGCGTGCAGTTCGTTCAGGGTTTCGGCAACAGCGCGGAAACCTACCGTATCCGTGGTCTGAAGTTCGACGGTGACGACATGACCTTTGGCGGTCTGTCCGGCGTGCTGCCGCGGCAGGTGGTGGATACGCAGATGGTTGAGCGCATTGAGATCTTCAAAGGGGCAAACGCCCTGATGAACGGCGCGGCGAGCTCCGGCGTGGGCGGGATGATCAACCTTGAGCCAAAACACGCGGGCGAACTTCCGCAGGCGAAAGTGGGCGTCGACTACACTTCCGATTCTCAAATTGGCACCACGCTGGATGCGGGCCGTCGCTACGGCGACAACGACCAGTTTGGCGCGCGGGTGAACCTGGTGCACCGCGAAGGGGAAACCGGCATACCGAACGATCGCCGCCGCACCACGCTGCTCTCTACCGGCCTGGATTACAGCGGTGACCGCTTCCGCACCTCGCTGGATCTGGGCTATCAGAAAAAAACCTTCCACGGCAGCCCAACCAGCGTCAACATTTCGGCGGTGGATTTCGTGCCCGAACCGCCGAAAAACGATCGCAACTTCTCGCAGAAGTGGGCCTACAGCAACATCGAAAACGAGTTCGGGATGTGGCGCAGCGAGTACGACATCACCGACGGCTGGACCGCCTATACCGGACTTGGCGCGCAGCACGCGCACGAGGAAGGGATCTACAGCGCGCCGAAGCTGGTGGATAAAAGCGGTAAGGCAACGGTCAGCCGCCTTGATACCAACCGCATCAGCGATTCCGTCAGCGGCATGGCGGGCATTCGCGGTAACTTTGATACCGGTTTTATCTCGCACAAGGTCAACGTTGGCTATTCGGCGATGACCAAAAACGAAAAAATCGCGTGGAAAATGTCGGCGACGAAGGATAACCCGACGACCAACATCTACCACAACACCGGCGTGGATATGCCAGACAGCAGCAACTTCAACGGATCTGGCGGAAAGTACAGCGACCCGCTGACCAGCGGACGCACCCGTACCCAGGGCTGGCTGTTGAGCGATACCCTGGGCGTGCTGGACGACAAATTGCTGTTCACCGCTGGCGCACGCTACCAGAAAGTGGTCATTCGCGGGTATAACAAAATTACCGGTGCGGAAAACGCGGCAGACGGCTTCGACGGCAGCCGCTGGATGCCAACCTACGGCGTGGTCTACAAGCCGTGGGAGGAAATCTCGCTCTATGCTAACCATACCGAAGCGCTGCAGCCGGGCAAAACCGCGCCTAATACCGCCACCAACTACGGCCAGAGCACCGGTATCGTTCACTCTAAGCAGAACGAAGTGGGCGTAAAGGCGGACTTTGGCCGCGTAGGCGGATCGCTTGCGCTGTTTGAGATCAAGATGCCGTCGGCGATCCTCGACAGCAACAATCACTACGGCCTCGACGCCGAGCAGCGTAACCGCGGCGTGGAGCTGAACATTTTCGGCGAACCCATGCTCGGGATGCGCCTCAACGCCAGCGCCACCTGGCTGCAGGCCGAGCTGACCAAAACCAGAAATGGTGTCAATCAGGGTAACGATGCGATCGGTATTCCGAACTTTTACGCCGTATTGGGTGCAGAGTATGACATCAAGCCGATTGATGGCCTGACGGCGACCGCCCGCGTCAACCACTCCGGTGCGCAGTACGCTGACCTGGCAAACACCAAAAAGCTGGACAGCTACACCACGCTGGATCTGGGGATGCGCTATCGCTTCGCAGTGAACCACAATGCAAACCAGATGACGGTGCGCGCGGGCATCGACAACGTGACCAATGAAAACTACTGGGCCAGCGTGGACGATTCCGGTACCTACATCACGCAGGGCGAACCGCGTACCTTTAAGATCGCGGTTGGCTACGAATTCTAAGCGTTCCATCTCGTTATCCGGGGCACGGATGCCCCAATCCCTTGCTACCTCCAGCATGAAGTGTTAAAACGTGCCCCTTCTAAAAAAGAGACAGGGGTAGGACGTGAAAGACGCGTCATCCGCTTCAGGCCATGGTAGCGCCGAAGCCTCGTCGGATCAGAATCCGACGCTGCAACGTGGTTTGCAAAATCGACATATTCAGTTAATTGCCCTTGGCGGCGCAATCGGTACCGGGCTCTTTCTCGGCATCGGCCCCGCTATTCAGATGGCGGGCCCGGCGGTGCTGCTGGGTTACGGTATCGCCGGGATTATCGCCTTCCTGATCATGCGCCAGCTCGGCGAGATGGTTGTCGAAGAGCCGGTGTCAGGCTCCTTCGCGCACTTTGCTTATAAATACTGGGGCCCGTTTGCCGGCTTCCTGTCCGGCTGGAACTACTGGGTGATGTTCGTGCTGGTGGGGATGGCGGAGCTGACCGCCGCAGGCATCTATATGCAGTACTGGCTGCCGGATGTCCCGACGTGGATCTGGGCGGCGGCCTTCTTCATCATTATTAACGCCGTTAACCTCGTCAACGTCCGCCTGTATGGCGAAACCGAGTTCTGGTTTGCGCTGATCAAGGTGCTGGCGATTATCGGCATGATCGGCTTTGGCCTGTGGCTGCTTTTCTCAGGCCACGGCGGCGAGCGCGCCACGATCGACAACCTGTGGCAGCACGGCGGCTTCCTCGCCACCGGCTGGAAAGGGCTGATCCTCTCCCTGGCGGTGATCATGTTCTCCTTCGGCGGACTGGAGCTGATTGGCATTACCGCTGCTGAAGCGCGCGACCCGCATAAAAGCATTCCAAAAGCGGTTAACCAGGTGGTGTACCGTATCCTGCTGTTCTACATCGGCTCGCTGGTGGTCTTGCTGGCGCTCTATCCGTGGGTGGAAGTGAAATCCGACAGCAGCCCGTTCGTGATGATTTTCCACGATCTGAACAGCAATGTGGTCGCCTCTGCGCTGAACTTCGTCATTCTGGTGGCATCGCTGTCGGTCTATAACAGCGGCGTATACTCCAACAGCCGTATGCTGTTTGGCCTCTCCGTTCAGGGCAACGCACCGCGCTTCTTAACCCGCGTCAGCCGTCGCGGCGTGCCGGTGAACTCCTTGTTACTGTCAGGTGCCATCACGTCGCTGGTGGTGCTGATCAACTACCTGCTGCCGAAAGAGGCCTTTGGCCTGCTGATGGCGCTGGTTGTCGCTACACTGCTGCTGAACTGGATCATGATCTGCCTGGCGCACCTGCGATTCCGCGCCGCGATGCGCCGCAAGGGGCGCGAAACGCAGTTCAAAGCGCTGCTTTACCCGGCGGGGAACTACCTCTGTATCGCTTTCCTGGGGCTGATTCTGGTGCTGATGTGCACCATGGATGAGATGCGCCTCTCGGCAATGCTGCTGCCGGTGTGGGTGGTGTTCCTGTTTATTGCTTTTAAGCTCTCGCGCAAAAAGTAGCGCGGTTTTCTCCCTCTCCCTGTGGGAGAGGGCACCAGACCACACTTGCCTTCATGCCCGGTGGCGCTTCGCTTACCGGGCCTACAAAATCAAAGTAGGCCGGGTAAGGCGAAGCCGCCACCCGGCAACCCACCTCACCGATGCTGAGGGGTCAACGAGCGAATATCATTCCCCGTCGGCGACTGGTGAATACGCAGACCAAATTCATCCACCACCGCGAAAATATGGTCGAAGATGTCGGCCTGAATCTCCTCATATTCTGCCCAGACCACGGTATTGGTGAAGGCATATATTTCAATCGGCAAACCATTCGCGTCAGGCGCTAGCTGGCGCACCATCAGCGTCATATCTTTACGAATACGCGGGTGGTTGCGCAGATATTCGTTCAGGTAAGCGCGGAAGGTGCCGATATTGGTCATCTTGCGCAGGTTTAATATCGATTCCCCTTCACCGTTCTGCTGATTCCACAGGTTAATTTCCTCATGACGTGCGGCCAGATAAGGCTTCAGCAGTTTCGCCTGAATGAGCTTCTGCTGTTCCTGCTCGTCGAGGAAATGAATGCTGGTGGTATCAATGTTCAGGCTGCGCTTAATGCGTCGCCCGCCGGAGGCCGACATGCCGCTCCAGTTGATAAAGGCGTCGGAGACCAGCGCCCACGTCGGAATGGTCGTAATCGTATTATCGAAATTGCGCACTTTCACGGTGGTCAGGCCGATGTCCGTCACCGTGCCGTTGGCACCGTATTTCGGCATCTCCAGCCAGTCGCCGAGCTTGAGCATGTCGTTGGCAGAAAGCTGAATACCCGCTACAAGCCCGAGTATCGGGTCTTTAAACACCAGCATCAGCACGGCGGCCATGGCGCCCAGACCGCTGATCAGAATCGCCGGGGACTGGCCAATCAGCAGGGAGATAATCAGTATCCCCACCAGGATGGCGCTCACCAGCTTGATGCCCTGGAAGATCCCTTTCAGCGGCAGCTGTGACGCGGTAGCCATTTTCTGCGACAGATTGAAAATCACGTCCAGCAGCGAGAAGAAGGAGAGCAGGGCATACACCATCACCCACAGCTTCGCGCAGGTGGTGAGTATTTCCGCTGCTTCGCTGCCTTTTTGCAGCCACAGTACCGCCTGGACATTGACAATTATCCCCTGCAGGGTAAAGGCCAGACGGTGAAATAATTTATTCTGGGTGATGATCTGCAGCCATAAATGGCTGCTGGCCTGCGCGCGCTTTTCGAATGCGCGAAGTACCCCTTTGTGTAGAATAAAATGAACGATGATGGCGGTAAGAAAAATAATACCAAAGATAATCACTAAAGAGGTGGTGTGATTAATTTCAATGCCTAACTCTTCAACCTGAGCAATCAATTCCTGCATAACGTCTCCTGTATTTTTGCAGCCCCATAATGGCGGCTGCGGATCTATTATGCAAATTCACGAACTTATTTGGCGGCCTGGCAGACCTTTACCACCGGCAGGCACAGGCGATGGCGGATGCGCAGCGTCGCCAGAGCCAGCACCACCATCATGGCTGTTTCCACCATGAGGAAGACGTTAACCGCCTGGGTGTAATCCCCGTGATGGTTTTGAAGCGCGTGCAGCAAAATGGCGCCAAAAATGGCCGGGCCAAGACCCAGTGCGGCCTGCTGTAGGGTGCTTAAAATAGCGCTCGCGGCTCCCGCGTCGTCAGGCTGAATGTCGCGCATCCCGATGCGGTAGAAACTGTTCACGATCAGCGCCTGCCCGTAGCCCACCAGTCCGGTCGCGGGTGCCAGCGTCAGGGTGGTATTCTCCATGCCCCAAACGCGGAACGTGGCGATCAGCGCCAGCAGGCCGGTAATCTGGATCGCCAGACCCGTCAGCAGGATGGTGCTGGTGCTGTAGCGGGCAATCAGCCGAGGTGCGAACCACGCCGACACAAAGTAGGTCACGCCCAGGGCGATAAAACTGTTCCCGGATTGCCACGGCGCCATCCCCAGACCGGTTTGCATGGTCAGGGCCATACAGAACATAAACCCGGACCAGACGCTGAAAAAAAGCATCGCAATCAGAATGCCAAAGCGCACGCTGCGAAGCGCAAGCAGGCGCGGCGGGATCAGCGGGTGGGCATTCTCACGCTCTTTTTTGCGCGCATTCAGCGCCATCAGCCAGGCCAGCGGGACCAGGGCGAGCAGCATCGTCTTCAGCGGCCAGGACCAGTGCCACTGCGGGCCGAGCGCCATCGGGAACAGCAGGCAGCAAAGCATGATGGCCAGCAACACGGTACCCGGCCAGTCGATGCGTGACGGCGTCTCGCGACGGGTTTCCGGTACGAAGCGGCGGCTCAGTGCCAGCACCACCAGACAAATCGGCACGTTGATAAAGAAGGCGTTACGCCAGCCCAGTCCGGCGATATCCGCCGATACCAGCCAGCCGCCGCCCATCTGCCCGACGATAAACGCAATCCCGCCGATGCCGCCGAACAGGCTGATGGCTTTTGCATGCGCCGTACCTTTGAGCGTCACGTGCAGCGTGGCAAGAATTTGCGGCATGATCAGTGCGGCACCTGCGCCCTGAACGATGCGCGCGGCGAGCAGCTGTTCAATGTTCCCCGCTATTCCGCAGAGCAGCGAGGCCAGGCCAAAGCTCGCCACACCCCACATGAACAGACGGCGACGGCCAAAATTATCCCCCAGCTTGCTGCCGAGCGCGAGGCAGACGGCAAAGGCCACGCCGTAGAGTGCGACGATGAGCTCCAGTTCGGTGGCGGTAGCGTGCAGTGAATGGGTAATGGCGTCCAGCGCCACGTTGGTGATTGAGGTATCAATCATCGGCAGCATCTGGCCGGTTAACAGCAATATCAGGCCAGCGCGACCCGGTGAAACAACTGACGTATTCATGGTAACTCCATTGCGTCATTCAACAGATGGTCGTAGCATCTACCATCAGATAAACGGGTACCAGTTCTTGCTTATACTGGTACTGGCACTACCATGCAGGGGGATTTATGGCGCTGATGTCTGAACCTGTCGTCTCACTTCAGGATGACACCCGAAAACAGCTCGGGGCATTTTTACGCGCCCGGCGTGAAAGCCTCGATCCGCAGCGTCTCGGCTTGCCGCGCAGCGGTCGTCGCCGCACGCCGGGTCTGCGCCGGGAAGAGGTTGCAATGCTTGCTGACGTGGGCGTGACCTGGTACACCTGGCTTGAGCAGGGCAGGGACGTCAATCCGTCCAGCGCGGTGATGGCGGCCGTGGCAAAAGCGCTGCAATGCACCCCAACCGAGGCCCGGCACCTGTTTGTGTTAGCGGGTTTGCCGCCGGGTGAAGCACCGCAGGCGGTCTGCTGCGAAGGCATCAGCGAAGGCACCCGACGCCTGCTGGATACGCTGATGCCGAAACCCGCGAGCATTCAAAAACCGAACTTCGATATCGTGGCGTGGAACGACAGCTTCGGGCATCTGATGGGCGTCGATTTCAATGACATCCCTCCCGAAGATCGCAACTGTATTTATCTGTTCCTCACGCATCCGGCGTGGCGCGCGCGCCTCGGCAGACGCGACGACGTGCTGCCCATTTTTGTCTCCTATTTCCGGGCGGCGATGGCCGAACACCGGGGTGACCCACTGTGGGAGGCCAAACTGGCGCGTTTCTTCGCGGTGTCCGAAGAGTTCAAAACTCTGTGGCACCAGCGCAACGACGTGCGCGGCGTGGAGAACCAGCTCAAGCTGTTTACCCATCCCGAGCTGGGGGATTTTACGCTGCAGCAGATGTACTGGTATTCCGCGCCGCGAAACGGATCGCGGCTGCTGGTGTATCTGCCGGTGGATGAGGCGGGAGAGCGGGCGATGGAGTGGCTGGCGGCGCAGGGAAAGTAAGTTTTTTGCGAGGGGCTTTCATGTAATCAAAGCAGATCCGGTTCTGTCTGTTAAAAACGGATAAGGTGGGACACGAAAAGCTAAATTAGCCTTTAATGCAAATTGCCTTATGTGCTAATATTCTCAGGGATGAAATATCGTGTTCAGACTTATCGTTCATGAGGCGGTAAGGGAAGAGATTCTCTCACTGCCTGCTGGGGTGCAGGCGAAGCTGATTCGACAGCTTGATAAATTACGCACCAATCCGACAGTACTGAGAGAACCTGACAGCAAACCCTTACCCTATGGTTTGTTTGAAATCAGAACCGTCGGGCTGATCCACACTCGTGGGATCTACGTTTATCAGCGGGAAAAGACAATTTTTCTGCTGCGGGTATTTATCAAGAAAACGCAAAAAACACCCTCTGCTGAACTCCGTCTGGCATTGAAACGACAACAGGAGATGTTGGATGAGCAAAAAGATTATTGACTGGGATGAACTCAGAGCGGAACTGTTAAGCAATTCAGAAGTGCAGGCTTCTTTTGATGCAGAAGAGCGCAAGGAACGCCTGCGAGAGATGCTGGCGCAATGGCGAGACCATGCTGGCCTGACGCGCGCGCAGGTGGCTGAGCGGATGGGCGTCAGCGCACCCACGGTATCCAGAATGGAAGCGAATATTACCCGGGCAAGCCTTGATACGTTAACGCGTTATGCGCTGGTGTGTGGGATTAAACACCCGCAGATTACGCTTTATTGAAACAGGCACGCCGGAACCCAGCGTGCCAGGAGGGATTAGCACTCGGTCACAATCGTGCTCAGTGGCAGGCGAGATTTCGGCAGCGTGGCGTTGAAATCTTCCACGCTGTGATGCCCAACCGGCACCACCACCAGGCTGGTGAAGCCCTTCTCTTTCAGGCCAAACTCTTCGTCGAGGATCGCGGCGTCGAAACCTTCGATCGGTACCGCGTCCAGACCCATAGCGCCCACGCCCAGCAGGAAGTTGCCGACGTTCAGATAAACCTGCTTCGCCATCCACTGGTCGTCATCTTTCAGATCCACGCGGTGCATGTCGGCGAAATAGGTGCGGCCCTTATGGTTCGCGGCTTTGGCTTCCGGGGTGTTGAAGCGACCGTCGGCTTCTTCCTGATCGACAACGCGTTCCAGCCAGACATCGTCCATCGCGGTTTTCGCGCAGAACACCACCACGTGAGAGGCATCCAGCATTTTGCGTTCGTTAAACACATAGGTGCCTGCCGCGGATTTCGCCACGCGCGCTTTTCCTTCCTCGGTGCTGGCCACAATGAAGTGCCACGGTTGGGAGTTGGTGCTGGACGGGCTGTACTGCAGCAGGGTTTTGATTTTTTCCGCTTCTTCAGCGGTCAGTTTTTTGCTTGCGTCGAACGCCTTGGTGGAGTGGCGTTTCAGCGCAACAGAAATGATATCCATAACAACTCCTGATGATGAAATTCGCCCGCGTGCGGGCGCGAAAGATGAGCAGATTACAGCGGGACGGGGAAAAAGATAAGGGCAATTCGAGCGTTTAATCTGTTCGTCTCAGACGAACAATCAGACCGGCCGGATCCACTTCTGGTCTTTTTTCGGCAGTTTATCCACCACCAGATGCCAGGAATCATTGATGAGGTCGGTAACCAGTTCCGGCGTCACGTCGTCAGTGCCGTAAAGGGAAATCCAGTGCTTTTTGTTGAGGTGATAGCCCGGTTCAACGCCGCGATAAATCTGCTGATTTAACAGCGATTTCTCCGGGTCTGACTTCAGGCTGACGTGTGGACGCCCGTGCGCGACGGCCACAATCATGAAAATTTTTCCGCCCACTTTAAACACGTCAAACTCCGGCCCAAACGGCCAGCAGTGTTCGGTGAATGGCAGTTCCAGCGCCACGCGTTTTGCGTGCTCCTGCAACGTTTTACTGTCCATCGCTCTCTTCCTGGGCAAGCCCGCGCCACATCACCTCAAAGCCGAGCGCTTTAAACTCAACGGCGCGGGACGGATCGCGGGTAGCAAATTCCATCGTACTTTCGGCCAGCGATAAGAAAAGCGCATCGCCAAACGTTTTAAATTCATCAGACATAAACACCTGACGCACCGAACGGCGGCAGAGTTCATGCAGCTCCGGAAACATCTCTTTCACCGCCTGTTCCGTTTCGACGCTCAGCTTTTCACTGACGCCAATCTGGCGGATCGCCGCATGTGCAACGGGGTTACGAATACCCCAGTCCACATAGCTGTTCCAGATATTGCGGGTATGTTCTTTAGGCAGCGTGATGGTGCGATCGAGGTTTGCCAGCATGGTCTGGCAGAGATCCTGCTTCAGATGCAGATAGAGGGCATTCAGCAGATCGTCTTTCGTAGCAAAGTAGCGGAACAGGGTGCCTTCGGCGACGCCCGCCTTACGGGCAATAAGCGCCGTTGAGGCGGCAATACCTGACTGTGCAAACGCCGCCGTTGCGGCGTCCAGTAAGGCCTGTTTTTTATCTTCACTCTTCGGACGTGCCACTAAATTTTTCCTCCTGTCAATTATAAAAACCCTGATTGAAACACGTGCTTTGACACGCTGCAACGCGGAATGTCAAAGATCGAAAACGTCTTGACGACTTTATCATCATATCTATAATGAGTGCTTACTCACTCATAATCAAGTTTACCCTGCGCACGCTATCGGATGGGGCGCGTTTTCGGGTCAGGATATGAAAAAACCTCTCTTCATCTGCGTGGTGTTAATCATGATTATTGCTTCAGCCGCGAGTTTACCGTTTGTTCTGAATGCCGGATTCGGCCAGCCGCCGCAGGGTGAACGCCTCACCGAAGTGGAGGCCTCCCCACAGTATCGCGAGGGGAAATTCCACAATACGCTGCCGACGCCGGGATATAACGGTGACAAAAATATGCTGGTCGCGATGTGGGAGTTTCTGACTAAAAAAACCGAAAACGCCCGCCCGGCCCAGCCGCTGCCGCTGGTGAAAACCGATCTTGCGAGCCTGCCGCTGGAGCAGGACACCCTGGTGTGGCTCGGTCACTCTTCGTGGTATCTGCAGCTCGCGGGCAAACGCATCCTGATTGACCCGGTTCTTGGCAACTATGCCGCGCCGTTCTCATTCCTCAATAAGGCCTTTGCCGGGGAGTATCCGTGGCGCGCGGAACGCATGCCGGCGATCGACCTGCTGATTATCTCGCACGATCACTACGATCATCTGGATTACGCCACTATCAAGGCGCTACTGCCGAAGGTGAAGCGCGTAGTGACGCCGCTGGGCGTGGGGTCCCACCTGCGTTACTGGGGGATGAAGCCCGAGATTATTGACGAGCGCGACTGGAACCAGTCGGTACGCATCAGCGATGAATTGACGGTGCACGTTCTGCCAGCGCGTCATTTCTCCGGTCGCGGCATCAAACGCGATCGCACGCTGTGGGGCAGCTTCATGTTCGTCACGCCAGAGCAGAAGGTTTACTACAGCGGAGATTCCGGTTACGGCCCGCACTTCAGGGCCATCGGTGAACAGTTTGGTGAAGTGGACGTCGCCATCATGGAAAACGGCCAGTACGACCAGGACTGGAAGTACATCCACATGCTGCCGGAGGAAACGGCGCAGGCCTCGGCGGATCTGAACGCGAAAGCCGTGGTGCCCGGGCATAACGGACGTTTCGTGCTGGCGAAACACGCCTGGAACGATCCGCTGATCCAGCTGGCAAAAGCCAGCAAGGATAAAAAGTATCGGTTGCTGACGCCGGAACTGGGCGAGCCCGTCCGGGTAAGCGACAGCGCACAAACCTTTCGTGCGTGGTGGGAATAATGTTTAAGCGAGAAGCAGAGGGGGACAGCAGTATGACCATTTCCGCTCAAGTCATCGACACTATCGTCGAATGGATCGACGACAATCTGCACCAGCCATTACGAATAGAAGAGATTGCCCGTCACGCGGGTTACTCGAAATGGCACCTGCAGCGGCTGTTTATGCAGTACAAAGGGGAGAGTCTGGGGCGTTATATTCGTGAACGTAAGCTGCTGCTGGCGGCGCGCGATCTGCGAGAATCCGACGCCCGGGTGTACGACATCTGCCTGCGTTACGGGTTTGACTCGCAGCAGACGTTTACCCGTATCTTCACCCGTACGTTCAACCAGCCGCCGGGTGCGTACCGTAAAGAGAACCATAGCCAGACACATTAACCTGTCGCGTGTAGGCCGGGTAAGGCGTAGCCGCCACCCGGCTTTTTTATGGGCTCAGGACGCGAGTGAAAACCAGCGTCGCCAGACGAAACGCAGCACGAAGAACTCAATCGCCCCGAGCAGTAAAAACCACACGCAGAACAGAATGGTATAGAGCTGGTTAAGATCGACCATGTGAAAGGTCTGGACCAGCTTCTGCGCCAGCACCAGCCCAAGCGAAGGCGCCGGGAGCAGCAGGCACGAAAGCAGGGCCAGTAATAAAATGCCGCCTGCGGTGAGCAGCGATTCTAGCGGGTGTTTCATCGTAATGTTAATCGTCAGTTAAAAATGTCATTGTCCGGCATTCTGTAACGTAAAGCAATATCAGCCCCTCTGACCTTTTTGAATAAAACAAAGACATTATTACTGCGCACAAATAACAACATACGATCCGGCGTTTATATTAATATCGCGTTATGTAAATAAACGTCCGCATCAGGAAAATAATTTTACAAATGTATAGGTGCTATAACCAATTAACGTGGCAATAACAATGGCCGCGATAACGTATAACACCAGTCTGCGCCCGCGATAAATACCCCACATGGTTCCCCCTCGTTTAGTTTTGGTTTAGAAATATTTTGTAAAAATCAGATCATCGAAATAGTTTTAATCAGTTTTGAATAACCGAGAAGTCATTATATTGCGGTAGATCAATTTTACCCGCAAGACTTTAAAATGAATTTATTTAAGCCCGAAAGGAATTCAGGCTTCTGTTCACCGGAAATTGAAGGAAAAATACGATGACTGAAAAAAAAGTGATTCCGAACGTGCCGCCTTCCGGCGGGCTGGCATACCAGCAGACCGTAGAGCAGGTGCTTGCACACGCGCAGAGCCAGGCCAGCGGTCTGGACCGTGCAGAGGCGCAGGCGCGTCTGCAAAAAACAGGGCCGAACGCGCTGCCGGAGAAAAAAGGCAAACCCGCCTGGCTGCGTTTCCTGGCCCATTTTAATGATGTGCTGATTTATGTCCTGCTGGCCGCCGCCGTATTAACGGCAGTAATGGGCCACTGGGTTGATACGCTGGTTATTTTGGGCGTGGCGGTAATCAATGCCTTAATTGGTCATATTCAGGAAAGCAACGCGGAAAAATCCCTGAAGAGTATTCGTAATATGCTCGCCAGCGAGGCGCGCGTTATTCGTAACGGCACCCATGAAACAATCCCCACAACTGAAATAGTCCCGGGCGATATTATTGTCTTGCGCGCGGGGGATCGTATTCCGGCGGATATGCGTTTAATTGAAGCGCATAATTTACGCGTGGAAGAGGCGATTCTGACCGGTGAATCCACCGTGGTGGATAAACACGTTAATCCGCTGAGCGGCGAATTACCGCTGGGCGATCGCACCAATATGGTCTTCTCCGGGACGACCGTCAGCGCGGGCGGCGGCATCGGTGTGGTCACCGCGACCGGTCAGGATACGGAACTCGGCCACATCAACCAGATGATGGCGGGTATCGAAAAGCACCGCACGCCGCTGCTGGTGCAGATGGACAAGCTGGGTAAAGCGATCTTCGCGATTATTCTGGCAATGATGGCCGCGCTGTTTGTCTTCAGCCTGGCGTTCCGCGAGATCCCGATGGGGGAGCTCCTGCTCTCCCTGATTAGCCTGGCGGTGGCCTCCGTACCGGAAGGTCTGCCGGCCATTATCTCCATCATCCTCTCCTTGGGCGTGCAGGCGATGGCGCGCAAGCGGGCGATTATCCGCAAGCTGCCGACGGTTGAAACGCTCGGCGCGATGACCGTGGTCTGCTCGGATAAAACCGGCACCCTGACCATGAATGAGATGACGGCTAAAGCCATCATCACCGCCGACGCCTGCTACCGCGTGGACGGCAACAGCTACGAGCCGGTAGGCAACATCTACCTGGAAGGCAGCGACGAGCCGGTGCAGATCCAGCCGGGCACCGTGCTGGAGCAGTACCTGCGCACCATCGACCTGTGTAACGACAGCCAGCTGATTCAGGACGATCGCGGGCTGTGGGGCATCACCGGCGGCCCAACCGAGGGCGCGCTGAAGGTGCTGGCGGCGAAAGCCAGCCTTGAGCCGGTGATGACCGCGCTGGTTAACAAGATCCCGTTCGACTCGCAGTACAAGTACATGAGCACCCACTACCAGATTGGCGGTGAGGAGCAGATCCTGATCACCGGCGCGCCGGACGTCATTTTCGCCCTCTGTGCGCAGCAGCAGACCCGTCACGGTGCAGAAGCCTTCAACCGCACGTACTGGGAAAGTGAGATGGAGCGCTATGCGCGTCAGGGGCTGCGCATGGTCGCCGCGGCGTTCAAGTCAGCGAACGGCGAGCAGGAACTGACGCACGATGACCTGAGCCACGGCCTGATCTTCCTCGGCATCGCCGGGATGATGGATCCGCCGCGCCCGGAAGCCATTGACGCGATTAACGCCTGCCAGCAGGCGGGGATCCGCGTGAAGATGATCACCGGCGATCACCCGCAGACGGCAATGAGCATCGGGCAGATGCTGGGGATCAGCAACAGCGAGCAGGCGGTTACCGGCTACGAGCTGGAGAAGATGGACGACGCCGCCCTGGCGGACGCGGCGGTGAAGTATGACATCTTCGCCCGTACCAGCCCGGAGCATAAGCTGCGCCTGGTGAAAGCGCTGCAGGACAAAGGCGAAATCGTCGGCATGACCGGCGACGGCGTGAACGATGCCCCGGCGCTGCGTCAGGCGGACGTGGGTATTGCGATGGGCATTAAGGGCACGGAAGTGACCAAAGAGGCGGCGGACATGGTCCTGACGGACGATAACTTCGCCACCATCGCCAGCGCGGTGAAAGAGGGGCGTCGCGTTTACGACAACCTGAAGAAGACCATCCTGTTCATCATGCCGACCAACCTGGCGCAGGGGCTGCTGATTGTGATTGCGCTGCTGGCGGGGAACATCATTCCGCTGACGCCGGTGCTGATTCTGTGGATGAACATGGCCACCTCCGCCACGCTCTCCTTCGGCCTGGCCTTTGAGGCCGCCGAGCGCAACATCATGCGCCGTCCGCCGCGTCAGACCGGGCAGCACGTGATGGACGCCTACGCCGTCTGGCGCGTGGCCTTTGTCGGCACCATGATTGCCATCGCCGCCTTTGCGCTGGAAGCCTGGCTGGCTCCGCGCGGCCACAGCGCGGAGTTCATCCGCACCGTACTGCTGCAGATGCTGGTCTGCGCCCAGTGGGTATACATGATTAACTGCCGCAACACCGAAGGGTTCTCCCTCAACCGCGGTCTGCTGGCGAACAAAGGGATCTGGCTGGTGACGGGCGTGCTGTTCCTGCTCCAGGCGGCGATTATCTACCTGCCGTTTATGCAGATGCTGTTCGGTACCGAAGCCCTGCCGCTGCGCTACTGGTTTGTGACCCTGGCCGTTGCAGGTGTGATGTTCTTCGTCGTCGAAATCGAGAAGCGACTGACCCGCAGGTTCCGTAAGGCTGCATAACGAAAACCTTACCCCTCACCCTAACCCTCTCCCCAAAGGGGAGAGGGGACCGCCCGGTTTTCTCCCTCGCCCCTTTGGGGAGAGGGCCGGGGTGAGGGGAGAAACAACGCTGAGGTACTCCCATGAAATTCCCGGTCCTGTTAGCACTTCTTGTCAGTACCCTGCAACCCGCATTCGCCGCCATTCCCGTTCGCGTCGCCACCGTGGAGCAAACCGCCCACGCCGCCGAGCGCCAGATCCCGGGCCGCATCGAAGCCATTCACACCGTTGAGCTACGGGCGCGCACGGAAGGCGCGATCGCCAAAATCCACTTCCGCGACGGGCAGTACGTGAAAAAAGGCGACGTACTGTTTGAGCTGGACGACGCCGAGCCGCGCGCCGCCCTGCGCCTGGCGCAGGCCGAAGTGAAAAGCGCCGAAGCCACGCTGCGCCAGGCGCAGCAGCAGCTTTCCCGCTTTGAAAGTCTCGGCAGCAGCAACGCCATCAGCCGTCACGACGTGGACAACGCCCGCATGCAGCGCGACGTCGCCAGCGCCGCTCTCGAGCAGGCGAAGGCCCGGCTCGAAGCCCGCAACGTCACCCTGAGCTACACCCGCATCACCTCGCCGATTGACGGCCGCGTGGGGCACAGCAGCTTCCACGTGGGTAGCCTGGTCAACCCGGCGAGCGGCGTTTTGGTGGAGGTGGTGCAGCTTGACCCGATCCGCATCGCCTTTGCGCTGGAAGAGGGGGCGTTTGCCGCCAAAGCCGGACAGCATGCGGATATCAACGCCATGAAGCGTGCCTGGCAGGCGCTGATCGACAGCAACGGCCAGCGCGTCAGCGGCGAGCTGACATCAGTGGATAACCGCGTTGACCCGCGTACCGCCAGCGTGATGCTGCGCGCCGAGTTTGCCAATCCGCGCCATCAGCTGCTGCCCGGCGGTAATGTGAACGTGTTTTTGCGCCCGGCAAGCGAGCAGCCGGTGCTGACCCTGCCTGCCGCCGCGGTCCAGCAGAACGGCGACGGCTACTTTGCCTGGGTCGTTAATGCCGACGGCAACGCCGAAATGCGCCCGCTGAACGTGGCTGGTCAGATTAGCCAGCAGTTCCAGATCACCTCTGGCGTGAAGTCCGGTGAGCGAGCGATTACTGACGGCGCGCAGCGCGTGCAGCCCGGCGCTGCTGTCCAGATACTGAATTAAGGAGCCATCATGCTGACGTTTTTCATCAAACGCCCGCGCTTCGCGATGGTGATTGCGCTGGTCATCACCCTGCTGGGGGCCATTGCGCTGAGGATTATCCCGGTGGAGCAGTACCCGCAGATCACGCCGCCGGTGGTGAACGTCTCTGCAAGCTGGCCGGGTGCCAGTTCGGCTGACGTGGCGGAGGCCATCGCCACGCCGCTGGAGACGCAGCTGAACGGCGTGGACCATATGCTCTACATGGAGTCCACCAGTTCGGACGAAGGCACTTACAGCCTGAACATTACCTTTGCGGCGGGCACCGATCCGGATCTTGCCGCCATCGACGTGCAAAACCGCGTGGCGCAGGCCGTGGCGCAGCTGCCGACCGAGGCGCAGCAAAACGGCGTGCAGGTGCGCAAGCGGGCCACCAACCTGATGATGGGGGTAAGTCTTTACTCACCGAATAACACCCACACGCCGCTGTTCGTCAGCAACTACGCCAGCACCCAGGTGCGCGAGGCGCTGTCGCGTCTGCCCGGCGTGGGGCAGGTGCAGATGTTCGGCGCACGCGACTACAGCATGCGCATCTGGCTGCGCCCGGACCGCATGAACGCCCTTAACGTCACCACCGATGACGTGGCGCAGGCGCTGCGTGAGCAGAACGTACAGGGCGCTGCGGGTCAGGTGGGCACGCCGCCGGTGTTTAACGGCCAGCAGCAGACCCTGACCATCAACGGGCTGGGGCGCTTAAGCCAGGCCGAAGAGTTTGCCGACATCATCATCCGCGCCGGGGAGATGGGCCAGCTGGTGCGCCTGAAGGACGTCGCCACCATCGAGCTCGGCTCGCGCAGCTACAGCTCCGGCGCGCAGCTGAACGGGCACGACTCCGCCTATTTGGGTATCTACCCGACGCCGTCCGCCAACGCCCTGCGCGTGGCCGATGCGGTACGCGCGGAGCTGGAACGCCTCTCAACGCGCTTCCCGGACGACCTGGTTTATGAGGTGAAATTCGACACCACCTCTTTTGTGGCCGCCACCATTAAAGAGATCGGCGTCTCGCTGGCGCTGACCATGCTGGCGGTGGTGGTGGTCGTTTCCCTGTTCCTGCAGAGCTGGCGCGCGACGCTGATTGTCGCCCTCGCCATTCCGGTGTCGCTGGTGGGCACCTTTGCGGTGCTCTACACGCTCGGCTACTCCGCCAACACGCTCAGCCTGTTTGCCATTATTCTGGCGCTGACCATGGTGGTGGATGACGCCATCGTGGTGGTGGAGAGCGTCGAAACGCTGATGGCGGAAGGACAGAGCCGCATGGCGGCAACCGCGCTGGCGCTGCGCCAGATTGCCGGGCCGGTGATTGCGACGACGCTGGTGCTGCTGGCGGTATTTGTGCCGGTGGCGCTGCTGCCGGGGATTGTCGGCGAACTCTACCGCCAGTTCGCGGTGACGCTCTCCACCGCCGTGACGCTCTCAAGCCTGGTAGCGCTGACCCTGACGCCCGCGCTGTGCGCGATGCTGCTGCGTCCGCGCCCGGAGAAACCCGCGGCCATTTATCGCGCCTTCAACCGCGGGCTGGACGCTACACGCGGTTTCTACACCCGCCTCGTGCATGTCTTAAACCTGCGTCCGTGGCTGGCGCTGCTGGCTACCGCAGGCGCGGCGGCAGTCGTGCTGTTCAGCTTTATGTCGATGCCAAAAGGCTTCCTGCCGCAGGAGGACCAGGGCTACTTCTTCGCCAGCGTTCAGTTGCCGGAAGCGGCTTCGCTGGAGCGCACCGAAGCGGTGATGACCACCGCGCGGGAGCTGATCGCCCAAAATCCGGCGGTGGAGGACGTCATTCAGGTCTCCGGATTTAACATCCTCAACGGCACCAGCGCCTCCAACGGCGGGTTTATCTCCATCATGCTGAAGGACTGGAGCGCGCGTCCGCCGCTGGAGGAGGTGATGGGCACCCTGCAGCGCCAGCTGCTGGCCCTGCCGGAAGCGACCATCATGACCTTCGCGCCGCCGACGCTGCCGGGGCTGGGCAACGCCTCCGGCTTTGACCTGCGCATCCAGGCCCAGGCGGGGCAGAGCCCGGCGGAGCTGGAGCGCGTCACCCGTGAGGTGCTGGCGGAAGCCAACCAGCACCCGCAGCTGAGCCGTGTGTTCACCACCTGGAGCAGCAACGTGCCGCAACTGACGCTGACCGTTGACCGCGAGCGCGCCGCCCGTCTCGACGTGCCGGTGTCGCGCATCTTCAGCAGCCTGCAAACCGCCTTTGGCGGCACGCGCGCCGGGGATTTCAGCATCAACAACCGCGTCTACCACGTGGTGATGCAGAACGAGATGCAGTGGCGCGAGCGTGCAGAGCAGATCAGCGAGCTGTTCGTGCGCAGCAACAGCGGCGAGCGGGTGCGCCTGAGCAACCTCGTCACCATCACGCCAACCGTCGGCGCGCCGTTCCTGCAGCAGTACAACCAGTTCCCGTCCGTGTCGGTGAGCGGCTCGGCAGCGGCTGGGGTGAGCAGCAGCACCGCGATGGCAGCGATGGGCGAGATCCTGGCGGAAAGCCTGCCGGCTGGCTACGACTACGCCTGGAGCGGCATGTCGTACCAGGAGCAGCAGACCGGCAATCAGGCGATCTGGATCGTGCTGGCGGCGGTGGTGATGGCATGGCTGTTCCTCGTCGCCCAGTACGAGAGCTGGACGCTTCCGGCGAGCGTGATGCTCTCGGTGCTGTTTGCCATCGGCGGGGCGCTGGTCTGGCTGTGGATGGCCGGATACGCCAACGACGTGTACGTGCAGATTGGTCTGGTATTGCTGATCGCGTTAGCGGCCAAGAACGCGATTCTTATCGTCGAGTTCGCCCGCGCGCGGCGTATGGACGGAATGGCGATTGTCGATGCCGCGCGGGAAGGGGCCTCGCGCCGCTTCCGGGCGGTGATGATGACCGCCGTGTCGTTCATTATCGGTGTTTTGCCGATGATGCTGGCGACCGGTGCAGGCGCCCAGAGCCGCCGCATCATCGGCACCACGGTCTTCAGCGGCATGCTGGTAGCGACCGTGGTGGGGATTCTGTTCATCCCCGCGCTGTTCGTGCTGTTCCAGCGCCTGCGTGAGTGGGGCCACGGCCTTACGGACTCGTCGCCCACAGCTCGCAGTGCTTCTGGACCAGAGAAATCAGCGAGCCGCCGTCGGCGATAAAGTCCCGCATGCGCTGCGCCTCGCTCTTGCCCTGCTTTAACAGCAGGGCAATTTCATTGATTGCGCTTGTCGCACCGAGCTTATCGGCCGACGGCGCCACCTGCTCCAGCAGCCAGGCGATGTCCTCCGCCACGGTTCGTTGCTCGCCGGTGTGCACATCCGTCAGGATCCCCTCCAGCCCGTAGCGACACGCCTGAAAACGGTTAAAACGGTAGAGCAGAAAATCCCGTTCCTGATGCTTATACGGTCGCGTGGTCAGCAGCCAGTGTGACGTGGCCTGAATCAGCCCGGCGATGTTAATCGCGTGGTCGAGCGTCAGCGGCGTATCCATCACCCGCACCTCAACGGTGCCAAAATGCGGGCTGGGGCGAATATCCCAGTGCAGATCCTTGATGCTGTCGATCATGCTGGTGGAACTCAGGCGGCGGAACAGCCCTTCGAACTCCTGCCAGCTGTTGACCCACGGCATCTGTCCGTTATCCGGGAACCCGGAGAAGATATTGAGCCGCGACGAGGAGAACTTTGTGTCGGTGCCCTGCATGTAAGGCGAGGCGGCCGCCAGGGCAATAAAGTGCGGCACAAACCGCGACAGGCCGTGCAGGAGGTAAATGGCGTCATCCCCGGTCCGGCAGCCGACGTGAACGTGTTGACCGAACACCGTCGCCTGCAAAATCAGATAGCCAAAGCGCTCCAGCGTGACGTTATAGCGCTCGTCGTCGCATACCTCCTGGCGCTGCCATTTCTGGAACGGATGCGTCCCGCCGCCGCAGATCTGAATGTGCTGCTCCGCCGCCGCGCGCAGAATGCTCTGCTGCATCACCGAGAACTGCGCCGCCGCCTGGTCGATGGTCTGACACACGCCGGTGGCGATTTCAAGCATGCTTTCTGTGATGTCGTGTTTGACTTCACCGCCTTTGATGTCGTCTTTGACGGCGGCGATGAGCGCGGAGGAGTCCTGGCTGAGATCGTACCCCGGCGGGTTAACCACCTGCAGTTCGAGCTCGATGCCAAGGGTGAACGGTTCAGAGGATTTAAAATCGGGTAAAGGCATGGCGCACTCCGTTGTCTGTGAATGTTGAGTATAGACAACGGGTGTGGCGCGCTCGTCTCAGGATGGTATAACTGATAGCAGGCTTAGCAAAAGGGGAGTGACCCATGTCTGACTATCCAACCATTGCGCTGATTGGTCCCGGTGCGATTGGCACCACCATTGCCGCGGTACTGCATGACGCTGGCCGCACGCCGCTGCTCTGCGGACGCACCGCGCATCCGGAATTACGCCTGCGTCACGATGAGGGGGAAACGGTGGTGCCCGGTCCGGTATTAACCGATCCGGCGGCCATCACGCGCCCCGTTGACCTCGTGTTTATCGCGGTGAAAACGACGCAAAATGCCGACAGCGCCGGGTGGCTGCGCGCGCTGTGCGATGAAAATACGGTGGTGTGTGCCCTGCAAAATGGCGTAGAGCAGAAGGCTCAGCTTGAGCCTTTGGTCAGTGGCGCAACGGTGCTGCCGTCGGTGGTCTGGTTCCCGGCGCAGCGCGAGCCGGATGCCTCCGTCTGGCTGCGCGCCAAACCGCGCCTGACGCTGCCGGACGTGCCTCAGGCGCAGCGGGTGGTCGAGGCGCTTCGCGGTACGCGCTGTGAAGTTGAACTCTCGGCTGATTTCCCCACCGTCGCCTGGCGCAAGCTGCTGCAAAATGCGGTCGCCGGGCTGATGGTGCTGGCCAACCGCCGTGCCGGGATGTTCAGGCGCGAGGATATCAGCGAACTTTCGCTGGCCTACCTGCGGGAAGGGCTTGCCGTCGCCCGCGCCGAAGGGGCGAAGCTGGCCGATGACGTGGCACAGGAGATTCTGGCGAACTTCCAGCGCGCGCCAGTGGATTTGGGTACGTCGATTCTCGCTGACCGTCAGGCGGATCGCCCGATGGAGTGGGATATCCGCAACGGCGTGATCCAGCGCTACGGCCGCAAACACGGCATTGCGGTGCCCATCAACGACGTGGTGGTGCCGCTGCTGGCGGCAGGGAGCGAGGGGCCGGGTTAACGGACGCTGTTTTTCCGTTCGGCAAAGTAATGGGCGGGCGCGCTGCCCATCGCTTTTCTGAACATGGTGATAAACGCGTTCACGGATTCGTACCTGAGAGTGGCGGTGGGGCGATAGAGAGGGGGAAGATAAGTGAATATGAATATCAGCTTTGTGCCATAATTTTACGTGGTTATCCTGGTAGCGTGTTGATCTGTCGGGAGCAGATCCCGGGAGGTTCAAATGCTTTATAGCTGCATGAATAATACAAAATGGTATGAGATCCGCATGGCAATGGTTAGCATGGAATCTCCCCCCTTATGGAAAATCACTTTTCTCAATGGCTATGAATCTGCAGTTGATGGCGAGTGGTTTTACCATTTCTGTGAAGGTGGCTATTTGGATATCAAGTATCTTGATATTATGACAAACTCAGTTGAACAACATACCATGGTAGGTACTATTCTTCGCGCTATTCATCTCCCTGGAATCGAGGTATCAACCGGTTATAGAATTTGGGGATACGCAGATTCGGTCAGCTATGTAGATTATATTTAACCAGATAAAATCGTTTAATGGCTAACAGGAATACGTTAGTCTTTGCGTAGAATTGGCCTCTACTCCTCACTGTCTAAGCGTTACACTGAAAGTTTATTAATTCAAAGTCAATACAATCAGACATCTTCCCATAGCGGCATCAATTCTCCAGGTAATTGTTCCTTATCAAACCCCTCAAACCAATACACAGAGCCTTGCTGTCCAATAATCGGCACTTCTCCCCACCCCGGATAAAACAATGCGCGACTCCAGTCAGGCTTGAGACGACCACGCCGTTTAAGGCGCTGACCATTACACGCAGTTGCTCGTATTGAAGGAAAATTAATAAAGAAACTTAACGGCATTTTCTCTTTGCGCGCACGTTGTAATTGCCTTGATATCCAGTCCTGGTTACGTTTGCGAAGTTTTTGTTTCATTGGCTACTGTTCTGATTGTACTCACTTATCAATCAATGCTCTCACTGTAATCCGACGCCATGCTTTATACAAGAGTGTCCGTTCTTAACTCAGTGCGGACCTTACCCACTTTTCTGCCCTTTCCGTATCATGAGCGGACGATGATAGCGTCCGCTCAGTGTTGATGACTGTATGTGCATTAGTATAGCCATGCATCTTCTGTCATCAAAATGATGAAGCCATCGTGTTTTTTATCGGATAAACGTTCTTTTTACACGAACAGAGGTTATGAAATAGGGAATCCAAATTAAAGCCGTAATCACGTTTCTAAAAACAGGTACAAGTTCATTATAGCCAATTTCAGCGCCAGGAATTAATATGTAAAGCAAATAGGTATTAAATGACATTGTCGTCACGATTGATATTAAAAACAAAATGTAAAGCTTTGGTAGCAATTTCTTCTTTCTTAGGAAAAATGAAAAAACAGTGACTGTAAAAAGAAATTCGCCAATATAAATAACCAGGGAAACTATGAAGAAAATTTTTGCATTTGCATTCAGGTGCGAATAATTTTCTATCATAAATTTAAACGCATCTGTCATTGCAAAAAGATAGGAAGCAGCAGTAACCACTAATCCTATAAGGGGTAAAAAAAGAAAACCTCCAATTTTCCTGAAGTTTTTATCTTCACAACTGTCGCAAAACTCTCTGTCCTGAGGTATTTCGACCCCACACTTTATGCATCCCCATTCCATATATGGACCTTTGAAGTATTTTATAATTTACAATAGATTAAACGAAGTATGTTACAAACGCAACTGACTGATAAATAAGTATGCTCTGCAGGTAACTTTTTCGAGTAAATTTGTGTTAAGGGGAGATTCCCGCAGCACAGATATTCATTCTAAGTCCCTACCCGGGACCGCTCTTTGCTAATAACGGTTCCTCAAACATTTCTGCCCGACAGTTCCCGACCGGAAACGAATATTTAAAGTAAAGTGCTAACGCTGAACACCATAAGGTTCTCTGTTGCACTTCAGTCCAGCTTCTCAATATTCATCCTAACCGCTTTCAGCGTTCTCCTGCGGATCCAGCCGCTGCCCGCCCGTATTACCAGCCAGTAAGCCGCCATCCTGAGCCGGGTGCTTCTGTCCGGGCAGAAGACGAACGTTTCCGTACTGAGTTCATGCTGGTCTGGTGCCAGTTCCTTTACCTGGTAGCGCAGCAACAGTGTCGCGCTGCCCGGCACGGCAGGCGTCTGAAACGTGCTGGCATCCGGCACGTTTTCCAGACCGAAATCTGCACGCCAGAATTGCCCTCTTAAGCCATAGCAAAGCTCCGATGCTGAATCTTGCAAAAGGGTAAAAGTGTGCAGACCAAAGTTGCTGATTGAGTCAGCCTGCTGATCGCGCAGAAGTTTTTGCGGTAATTGCCGCAAAGCCATCAACCGACGAATCACAGCATCTTGCCGGACGTCAAAGTTGGCAATCAACGGCAGAATATGTTCAGGGTGCGCAGTATGAATGACCGTTCGGTGTTTTTCATGAAACTGGAACTGAGGTAAAAAAGCGGGGACATCCTGCCACTGAGCAAGTGCTTTGCGGGTTACGAATCCAGGATTCAGCATTTCTCTTCCTTGTCATCCCTTGAGTGCAGCCAGAGTATCAGATGGCGTGCTGCAGGCAATCACCAGGAAAAGAGAGGGGGATAGGGCAGTAAATGTAACGAGCCGGTTGGGTTAACGATGTTCGCTTCTTTGCGAATGGAGAAGCTGAGTGATTTCTTTGCGCTTTCTTGTTGCCCATTCGGGCTTGATTGAGAGCATTAAACTGTATTCCTTTCTGAAATAAACCTCTCTGTATTCCCGTTCAGATGAATGTTTTGCTGCATAGGTTGAGGCCAGCCCCGCCACGGCACTCTCCACAAACCAATAAAGAATTTCATCGTCACTGAGCGTTACTTTTCGCTGTATTTCAAGACCCCTTTCACTGATGATAAAATGATATTCTTTCCCATGAATTTCCAGATAGGGAGTTGCAACCCCATCAGATTGGTCAGGGATAAAGAAGTAATGATTTGGTCTTGTGCCTCCCCCAAGTTGCTCACCTATTTTTAGAAGCTCGTTTCGTAGTTCTTCTATCGTTTTCATCAGCATTCCTTTGTTCTTTTATGTGAACCACTCTTTATCGCAGAATGGGTACACAGAGTCTGCTCGCGCTCACTTCCCCACAAACGCACTTAACGGCAAACCGAAACGCTTCGCCAGCGCCCGCATATGATCCAGGGTCAATGTGCGCTGTCCATTAAGGATCCGACTCACCAGAGACTTCTTACCAATCTCATTCTCGAAATCGCTCTGAGTGAGTTGGTACTGATCCATCAACGTTCGTAATAACGCAACGCCTGACGGAATGCGGGCAACACGCGCGTTAAATTCTGCAAACTCCGGAGACTCGTTTTCGTATTTATCGATTTTCGCGGTAAGCATCTCTACCAGCGGGCTATCGGGGTCGTGCTCAATAAGGTGTTCCACCATCGCCAGAGCATCCTCGTAATCTTGTCGCGACGGGCTTGAGCCCAGGAAGGGAAGCTCGTTAGTCAGCTCGTTTGCCGCTTTGATGGCTGCTGCATAATTCATTCTTTCGTTCTCCGGTAGAGGTCCGTGAGCTTGTCATACTCTGCGTGCGTGCTGATGTGTTTAATGAAGATCTTTCCCCGCTCAAAATCAGCAAAAAATATTATTCTTAAATGTCCGCCACCTACATCAATGACCCACCATTTTTCCCGGTATTTCATCCGGTCCAGGCTGGGAAAGCGCTTTCGCATGTCGCCTGGTGAGGGGTAGTGCTCCTTTTTTAGTACCCGATAAAGATCGTCCAGGGCGAGTGCTTGATTGGGAAAATGTCTGGTCGCCGTATCGAAAGGCGCTCTTGAGACTACGTGCATCCATGCCCCTTGTTTCCAGGATGGAAACATTATAGGTGGTGGGTGGTGAGTTGACAATGCGGAAACTGCGGAGATACGTAGCTTCTACATGTTATTGATAGTGGTGCTCGTGTATTGCGCCCGACTACTTAATGTAGGGGTGGCTTGAGATTAAAGGGGTAGATATCGTTCGACGAGGGGGATTTGTTTACTTTGCGTAGCGTATTCAGAAATTGTTTGCTGAAAAGGAGTCTGGTGGAGGTTAGTTTTACTAATAATATCTTATGGAAGTGTGCGAAAGATGAGTCCGCTTTGTGCCAGGAGGGGACATTACAGATATGGCCGCGCGGTGTCACTTGCGGGGGTTACATGATTTACCTGTAATCAAGTGCAATAGCAAACGGGCAAATATTCTTGAGGCTGCGGGGAAGTGCAGCCTCAGTGATATGACTGTGGAAAGCGGTTTATTATTTCTTTGCTGCTCGAATCAGGCCGTCAAGCCATTCCTGATGACCATTAAGCATTGGGTTCGGGCGGGTATTTGCCAGATCTTTTGCCGGGACTCCGTTCTGTGTTTCCTGCGTTAGGATACGGACCCTGTGACCGGAAAGATCCTCCAGTAGCCACGCATGATGGACATCGAGTCGTTGAGGGGTATCTTTTTCACCGGCCCATCCGTGCCATGCCAGACGAGCAGGTTTACCTTCAGCAGGTGGAACAAACTCCACAACCTGAGCTTCAACTGGGAAACCAAACGTGCTGAAGTAGAAGCGAACCCCATTTTCCAATTCTGGACCTTTGTTGTCATAAAAGCGCACATTGGCGGAATTTTTATAGTATTCCGGCCATAGCAATGGCTGACTCAGGAGCGGCCAGACATCATTGACGTTCAGACCTGAGATGATCATTTCATTAGAAACAAAGTTATCGGTAAAACCCGGAACAAAGCCTTCTGGCCAGTTAATCGCGTTCATAAATTTCTCCAATTGCTATAGTTGAGTGCACTGCGTGTGTCATTACGGCAGTAACGTGATGACAGTGATTATTGGTGCAATGGAGTTATAAGGCGAATTGTCATTACTTATATTCTTAATAAGATAAATTATATCAGGACGCGGGATGTTGGCTTACTTCTGCGCATAAAGCACGAATCCACTGATGACTTGGGTCACGATGGGTTCGCTCATGCCAGGCCATGCTCTTGGTAAAGCCGGGTACTTTCAGGGGCAAAGGGAGAATGATGAGATCGTTGTTAGTCAGGACCATGCGGCGAGGTACAACTGCAATCATATCAGTCACTTGCAATATATCAGGTATCACCTGAAAACTATTAACTGACATGCCTACTCGTCGTGTCAGACTGAGCTTAGCCAGTGCTTCATCTGTAACACCGGTGAAGTTACCTTCTGAAGACACCAGAATATGTTCCTGTTTGCAAAATTGTTCGAGCGTCATTTCTGAACTCGCTGCCAGAGGATGATGACGTCGTGCTACGCAGACATAATCTTCTTCATAGAGCGCTCTTCCATGCAGGTCTTCGGGGGTTGTTTGCGGTGTTATCAAAGCCAGATCAACTTCACCCCGAGATAACTGCTGATACATTCGCTCATTGTCCACGGGCCGCACGGCGATTTTAATATACGGTGCACGTTGTTTTAGCTCAGCCATCAACGGAACGACAACAGCCTTAAGTGCATAGTCCGTTGCGACGATGGTATAAGTCAGTTCCACCGTCACGGGATCAAATTTCTTTGGTTTCAGCAGGATAGCGATATCGGTGAGGATTTGTTTTACCGGCGTAGAAAGTTCGTTGGCCCGCATTGTGGGGACCATACCGTGGCTGGTGCGAACAAAGAGTGGATCGTCAAAGTAATCACGCAAGCGAATAAGCATACCACTGACGGCAGGCTGCGTCAGTGAGAGGCGCTGTGCAGCCCGAGTCACGCTTCCCTCATCCAGTAATGCATCAAGGGCCTTAAGAAGGTTAAGGTCGAGGGTTCTGATATCATTTTTCATAATGAACTAGCCTGACAGATATTAAAATTTTAATTCAGGCTAAATGCTCGGGAAAAGGTTGTCTAGAAGGTTTGCGAGTGTTTTCCTTTTGGGGGAACTTCCATTTCTGGATGGTAGGCCTTGTACGGATAAGTCCGTTCTTCGCTCATAGCTGACCGTCATTTATCAGGAAAGATTAACTCTGATGCTTCTCGCGTGTTGAATAGCGAAGTTCATCAACTAGAAGGCTAAATGCTGGAGTGGGTTGTCGGTGGCCTGGATAGTAAAGATGATATCCAGAGTAAGGTTCACACCAATCCTCAAGTACGCGAACAAGAGCCCCGGATGCTATATAGGGTTCAAGCTGCCCTTCTGGTAGATAGGCTAGCCCTCGACCCTCAAGCGCCGCTTTCAGTATCATGCTTCCCGTATTAAAAACCAGTTGACCATCAACTCGCACATTCAGCTCTCGCCCGTCCTTTTCAAACTCCCATGCATAGAGTCCTCCATGCCCGGAAAGGCGCAGGTTTATACAACAGTGTTCTGTCAATTCCTGTGGAGTAATGGGCACATGCCTGTTACTGAAATAATCTGGAGATCCCGCCACTGTCATCCGCATATCTGGTGCAATACGAACGGCAATCATGTCTTTGGCAATAGTTTCTCCGGGACGTACACCGGCATCAAAACGATCTCTTACGATGTCAGTCAGCCCATAATCTGTAAGAATTTCGACTTTAATATCGGGGTATTTTTTTACGAGACGCGACACTGCTGGCCAGAGTATTGACTCTGCTGCATATTCTGTTGCGGTAAGTCGTATTGTACCGGCTGGCTTATCACGTAATTCACTCAGCACCATTAACTGCCGCTGAATATCCTCTATCTGAGGTCCGACTGAAGCGAGTAAACGTTCCCCAGCTTCAGTTGGGACAACTCTTCTGGTAGTTCGGTTAAGCAACCGGATCCCGAGTTGTGCTTCCAGAACACGAACAGTCTGACTGAGCGCTGACTGTGAAACACCCAGACGTTTTGCCGCTCGCGTGAAATTCTGTTCCTTAGCCACCACCATAAATGCAGCAAGGGCATTCAGATTATCATCAGCCATTTAGAGGTTCTCCTTATAATTTCAATCTCATTTTACCATCTAATCACTTAATACGTCCTCAGATATACTTTCTTCGTTCACTAAATAACCATTCCTCCCGACAAAAGGCGTTTTCATTTGCAGGGAATTAATGTAATCCGCTACGCCATTTAGCCGAAAGTAACCAGCGAGGTGAAAGATGAAAGCGATTATTGCTGCTGCAGCCATATCCGTACTGGGGGCCGCCCAGGTTTCTGCCGAAGGCATTGAAATTCGCCGTAACGGGCAGACCCCTTCTGTCGTCGGCAAGGCCGATAACTTCTCAGGTCATGCGGTTGTCAGCCCGTTGTTGCCGCCAAACGCGTCCACGCGTGCCAATCTGGGCCAGGTGGATTTCGCCCCGGGTGCGCGCACGGCCTGGCATACTCACCCCGCCGGGCAGTTGCTGATTGTTACGGCCGGTAAAGGCTGGGTTCAGGAAGAAGGTAAAGCGCGCCAGGATATCGCTCCGGGTGATGTTGTATGGATCCCTGCAACTGTACGCCACTGGCATGGTGCCACGGCGACGTCCCCCATGAGCCATCTGGCCATGACGTATATGGTGGACGGTAAGAACGTGGACTGGCAGGAGCCCGTCTCAGACGCACAGTACCAGTAAGGGGGATAATATGAAAACTTCAACGGCAGTTGCGCTGGCGCTTTCTCTCGGATCGGCTGGCGCCCTTGCAGAAACGGGGGCGCAGCGGGGCCCGCTGTCAGACACCGACATAGAGGCAGTATCCCCCGCGCTCGGACGCTATGCCAGCACCAGGCTGGCAGGAGACCTCTGGAAAAGAAACGATTTGTCGCCACGCGATCGCAGCCTAGTGACCGTTGCAGCGGTTATTGCCCGGAATCAGACCGTACTTTTACCGGAGCAGCTGGAGCTGGCGCTGAAAAACGGTGTCAAGCCGGCGGAGCTTTCTGAGACCATCATGCAGCTGGCGTTCTATGCCGGCTGGGGCAATGCCATTGCCGCCGCAGCGGTAACGAAAGAGATATACCTGCAAAAAGGAATTAACGCTGAACAGCTTCCTCACGCGGAGGAGGCGCTGCTGCCGATCGATGAAAAAGCTGAAGCAGCTCGCGCTGCACGCGTTGAACAGAGTATCGGTAGCGCTGCACCGGGGCTTGTCAGCGACACTACCGATGTGCTTTTCCGGGAGCTGTGGCTGCGCCCCGGGCTTGCTCCTCGGGACAGAAGTCTGGTGACCCTGTCTGCCCTGATTGCAAATGGGCAGGTACAGCAAATTCCGCCGCACCTTAACCGGGCTATGGATAACGGCCTGACCCGGCAGCAGGCTTCAGGCGCACTGAGTCACCTTGCATATTATGCCGGGTGGCCAAATGCTTTCTCAGCAGCGCCGGTTTTCAAAACGGTGTTTGAGCAACGTGAATCGAAATAACCACTCTTTACAGGAGGACAGTATGTCTCAGGGTATCGAAAATAAAATCATCGTCATCACCGGTGCCAGCAGCGGCCTGGGAGCAGAAACAGCCCGACACCTGTCGAAACTGGGCGCAAAAGTTGTTCTGGGCGCGCGCCGTATGGAGAAGCTTGAGCAACTTGCCGGCGAACTGGGGCTGGATGCCAGAGCCATACTCCGCACCGACGTGACGGACCGTACACAAGTCCAGTCCCTTGTTGACCGGGCGGTAGAGCTGCACGGCCGTATTGACGTCATCATCAATAACGCCGGCTTAATGCCGAGTTCCATGCTCGACAAGCTGAAGGTGGATGAATGGGACCGGATGATCGACGTGAACATTAAGGGCGTACTTTACGGTATTGCCGCCGCTCTGCCGTATATGAAAGCCCAGAAGTCCGGACAATTTATCAACGTGTCATCAGTAGCCGGACACAAAGTTGGGCCCGGCGGAGCTGTCTATGCCGGTACCAAATGGGCCGTACGGGCTATTTCAGAAGGCCTGCGTCAGGAAGTGAAGCCCTGGAATATCCGCACAACTATTGTTTCTCCCGGCGCGGTAGATACCGAACTGACTAAAACCATCACCGACGAAGATATTGCGAAAGGTATGTCGAAAACCTACGAGAATGCGATCCCGGCAGAGGCTTTTGCGCGGGTCGTTGCATTTGCCATCAGCCAGCCTGACGACGTGGATGTTAACGAAATACTTTTCCGGCCGACCGTACAGGTTTATTGAAACACAACCAGGCGGGTAGCTGACATCTACCTTATTTCCGGATGGTTTATATCATCCGGATATAAAAAAAGCATTACCAGATAACGCATCTTTCAACACAGGAAATTCAAACCTGAATTTTTTGCGGGCTACTTCGCGCCCAAAAATCACATACGCGTATACGACATTCTGTTCATTAAAAGGTAAGGGGCTGCATTATATGCCTGTAAAACATTCTCAAAATAATTCCGGTGCCCGGGTTGTCGCAGCGCTGATGCCGGTAATGGCCGCGGTTCTGGTCGGTTTTATCATTATCGGCGTCGCGCTGCCCGTCCTGCCGTTGCATGTCAAAAATGACCTGGGCTTCGGGACGTTTATCGTGGGCCTGGTTGCCGGGGCACAGTTTGCGGCATCGCTGATTTCCCGGGTGTGGTCCGGAAGTTATTCAGACAAGCGCGGCGCCAAAAAGGGCGTGGTGGCCGGGCTCATCGCCGCGGCCGTTTCAGGGCTACTGTACCAGGTGTCGCTCTGGCTGGTTGGCATGCCGGTACTGTCAGTGGGTGTACTGCTTGCCGGGCGCGCGATCCTTGGTGGGGCGGAAAGCTTCATCATTACCGGCGCCGTGGCATGGGGTCTGGCCCTCGTGGATAAAGAGCACGCAGGTAAGGTTATCGCCTGGGTGGGCACCGCAATGTTTGCTGCTATGGCACTCGGCGGGCCGGTGGGCACTATGTTGTTTGAAGCCTTCGGCTTTGAGGCGATCGCACTGCTGACGTTTCTGCTTCCTTTACTGGTACTGGCGTATCTTGCTCGCATGCCCGCAGTTGCGCCCCATCCACATGCCGCGCAGGCAACCTTTGGCTCGGTCATGCACGCGGTCTGGTTACCCGGACTGGGCGCCGCGCTTGCCAGCACGGGCTACTGTACCATCCTGGCCTTCAGCTCACTGTATTACAGCGCCATGAACTGGCAGCCCGTCTGGATGGCATTCACTGCCTTTGGCGTTGCGCTGATTGCTGCCCGGACCGTTGCTGGCCATCTGCCAGATCGCTTTGGTGGCGCGCGTATTGCGCTGATTTTTGTGCTCGTACAGGCCGCCGGGCTGTTCCTGATATGGCTTGCCGGTACGTCCCTGATTGCGACGACAGGTGCTGCCTTAGCCGGTTTTGGCTACTCACTGGTTTACCCGGGCCTCGGTATTGAAGCCATCAGTGGTTCAACACCCCAGAACCGCGGCATGGTGATGGGCATCTACACAGCATTTCTTGACGTGGCGATGGCGATCGGCAGTCCTGCGCTCGGCTGGATAGGAAGCCACCTGGGGCTGAACGCGATATTCCTGGCCGGCGCGCTGGCAGTGCTGTCCACCGCTGTGGTGGCGTTCCTGCTGTTAAAACGCCCGGGCCAGAGTAAACAAAATTCGGCCTGAATAGGTCCTGCTGTCCGGAGATTTATTGTTCTCCGGATTTTTCACTCCGTTTGTCTTAACACCGTTATTTAATTCAGGAGGTAATATGAAATTGCATTCAAAAGGGAAATTAAAAACCCTGGCCGCGCTGGCGATACTTAGCGTCGCTCTGGGTATGGGGGCAAACACAGCTGTCGCGGCGGATATGTCCCACGGTGCGGATAATTTCTATAAAAGCGATAAGGTGAAGACTGAAACCGTTAAATTCAAAAATATTTACGGTATGGAAGTTACCGGTACGTTATTTACTCCACGCAATATGGAAGCCGGTAAAAAATATGACGCCCTTATTGTCGGCCATCCTTTTGCTGCAGTAAGACAGCAGGCTGCTAACCTCTACGCAACCAAAATGGCGGAAGCCGGTTTTGTTGCGCTGTCCTTCGACCAGTCTTTCTGGGGTGAGAGTGCGGGTACGCCGCGTGGGGCCGTGCTGCCTGATGTCTATGCAGAAAACTTCAGCGCTGCCGTTGATTTCCTCGGAACCCGTACGTTTGTAGACCGTGAAAAAATTGGTGTAATCGGCATCTGTGGTAGTGGCGGCTTTGCCATCGCCGCGACAAAAATGGATCCCCGCATCAAGGCGCTCGCCACCGTCAGCATGTACGACATGGGTGAATATTTCCGTACCGGCCTGAACCATGAGCGGACCGTGGAGATGAGAAACAAGGACCTGGCGATTGCCGCAGAACAACGCTACAAAACCGCTGAAACCGGGCAACCCGTTTATGGTCCGGGGCAAAACGATCCGGTGTTCATCGAAGGTAAAGAGTCTAATGACTTTTATCAGACGGAGCGCGGTAAGGTGGCATCCAACGATCGCCGCTCAACACCGGCGACCTATGCGAAGTTCATGAACTTCCATCCGTTTATCGATATCGAGTCCATTTCACCGCGACCAATACTCTTTGTCGTGGGTGATGCTGCACCATCCCGCACCTATACCGATACAGCTTACAAAATGGCCGCAGAGCCGAAAGAGCTCGTGGAGATTAAGGGGGCTAACCGTATCGACCTGTATGACCGCACTGAACTCATCCCGTGGGACAAGCTGGTCTCATTCTTTAACACCAATTTGAAATCAGATAAATAATGTTTCTGAACGGCACTATTGCAGTGCCGTTATTCCTGAAAATATAAAAACAACGGAGAGTTTTATGTTCAAACCAGTCATGCTTGCTCTGGCCTCCCTGACGGCGGTGTCATTTTCATCTTTGGGGGCTGAGGCCGAAGGTATCCGGGTCAAGATCACCGCAGGTGACCATGTGATGACGGCAACGTTTTATGACAATGCCACCACCCGGGCGCTGGTCTCTCGCTTTCCGCTGACGCTGCCCATGGAAGATCTTTACGGACGCGAAATGTGCTACCGGTTCCCGGATGCCCTGCCTGCAAACGAAACGCAGACCAGCGGTTATGAAGTGGGCGATGTTGTTTACTGGGCTCCCCGCCACAGTTTCGTGATCATGTACGAACAGAACAATGAACGGATAGGTAACCTTCAGAAAGTGGGTCGTATCCACTCTGGAGTTGGGATTTTAAGGCATACGGGTAATATTGATGTGACATTTGAGATGGCACATTGATTGCAATTCAATTTCGATAATTTGATGCAGTAACATTATTTGTCTTCATTGAGCATAACTTAGGTGTCCGGGTCAGCGTCCGCTTTTCGCTCTTAACAGACAATCAATAAATAACATTGTATTTTGTATGAGGCCGAAATCCTGCTTCTTACCCAGCAGAATTCCAGCCTCCCATCACTCACCTCAGTGCGCTGTAATATACGGCTCCTTCACAAACTCCGCCAGCAGCCAGACCATATCATGCAGCAGTCCGGTCAGTTCTTTCGCCACGTTTACAGGGAGCGTCCCGCCCATCACCGCCAGCGTTAATGCTACGGCATAATCCACCTGCAACGTCGTCTCTTGCCAGCAGTCCGGCACGCAGGAAGCAATCTTTTCCCCCGCAATCAGCTGTTCAACCAGATACGGCGGAAGTTCCGAGTCACAGCACTTGCGCAGCCGTTTGAGCGCAGCCAGCAATTGCTTACAAAGCGCGGCAAACGTCACCGCATCGTCAGTTTCCACCAGTACGCTTACGTAAGCGGCGCAGGCATCGGCCAGCTCGAAGAGATCCGCAGAATCGGAAATGGGGTGGGTGATGAGCTGATGAACAGCGCTTTCCTCAGAAAGCGCGTAGGAAAATTTAGGGGTAGTCGCCATTTAGCATCCTCTTTGTCCAAAAAATGTCATGTTATGCTAACGGGTTCCTACGCCCGGTTACGGATGTGCCGCAACGCAGGCACTTTACGGCGGTGAAAAAAGGAAGGAAAGGGGATGCCCCTGAATTACATAAGGTTGCTTGCAGGTTTGCGAGGCGGCTTCCAGAAGGGCATTGCCGGGTGGCGGCTACGCCTGACCCGGCCTACAAAAATCACAGCCTGTAGGCCCGCACTAGCGCAGCGCCGTCGGGCATTACTGCTGTAAAACGGGTTTTTGCCGATCGTGTGTGAATATCTGCCATTTTATCTGCGACGTACTCAGGGTAAAAATGGCCGTGGCCAGCGTGTTCTCTTCATCCGGGTCGTGTGGCGAGAGACGATAAATCGGGAGCGCAGGATCATGCTGGTCTGAAAGAATCCCCAGAGCCGCTGCACCATCAAGGTGAGATTGCGTCTCCAGCCAGGCGTTAAGCCGCTGCTGGCGTGACCGGGAGCTGTCAGTGATCACCTGCTCAACCGCATCAAGCTGAGGGTGGATAAGGTGATTAGCATGGGCGAAAACGTCCCGCAGCGGCGTGACGGAACAGCCTGTTCCCGTCGCCTCCACGCTAAACAGCCGGCTGTCTCCCATTTGTCCCAGCGTATGATGAAAGGCTCCGGCGCGTGGTGATGAGGTCAGTATAGTGATAGCTTCATCCAGGCTGGCGGCATTCAGCGCAGCGCGGGCAAGTATCTGGCGCGGCATGCCGTCCGGACGGTGCAAAGCGCGTATGTTATTCACCGTGTTCACCACACCCTTTTCGTTTACGGCGAAGGTGTGTCCGCAAATCGATCCCGGATAAGTGAAACTGGTGAACGCCAGGCCGTCATCCGGGGTGATGCTGACGATGGCGCAGTCATTGCGAAGCTGCGGGAAACCGTCTTCATTATGCGCGATAATCAGCTCTCCCTCCGCGGTGCTTCCCGCTACCGTGGTGCAGCCATCAGAGGTTGAGCGCACCAGATCGCCGCGGCAGTTCCAGGCAAACACCTCATCAAACGGTGCCTCCAGGCCCTCGGCCAATCCCTCCAGCTCCTGCCAGATCAGGGGATACTGAGACTGGACCCGCGAGCGCATGCACCGGGTCTGTTCTGCGTCTTTCATGGCGGTAACGGTTTGCCACAACGCCGTTTGCGTCAGTTTTGCATGCCAGGCCTCGTGGCCGAACGCGCCAAGCGCCTGACCTACTGCAAAAGCGGAACCACGAATGTCTATTTTTTTCATAGTGTTATCATTCACTTCTGTTCAGGATACGTGTTGCAAAAATTCTTTCAGGCGGGGATTGCGACTGCTATTCAGCAGCATATCAGGTGGACCATCTTCGGCAATGGTACCGCCATCAATAAAGATGAGCCGGGATGCCACATCGCGGGCGAAGCCGATTTCATGGGTCACAATCACCATGGTCATGCCCTCTTCGGCCAGCGAGCGCATGACTTTCAGCACCTCATGCCGTAATTCGGGGTCCAGCGCTGAGGTCGGCTCATCGAACAGCATCATTTTCGGTTTCACCGCCAGGGCTCTGGCAATGGCCACGCGTTGCTGCTGACCGCCAGAGAGCTCTGATGGGTAGTGACTGGCGCGTTCGCGTAAGCCAACGCGGTCCAGCAGCGCCAGCGCCTGTTCCCGCGCGGCGGCTTTGCTCTGTTTGCGTACGCGAACCGGACCAAACATCACATTCTCCAGCGCCGTCAGATGGGGGAACAGATGGAACTGCTGAAACACCATCCCGGCTTCACGGCGGATATCACATTCGTTAGCGTGAGGATCGGTAATATGCATTCCCGCTACCAGCAGCGTGCCGGAGGAAATTTCCTCCAGCTTGTTAATGCAGCGCAGCAGCGTCGATTTGCCAGAACCGGAAGGGCCGATGATCACCACGACTTCGCCAGCATCAATTTTTAAATTGATGTCGTGCAGTACCTGAGTGGCGCCGAAATTTTTCGACACTGCGCTAAATTCAACCATGCTCATAAAATATGGATCCTCTTCTCCAGTTGCTTCAGCAGGAAACTCAGGCACAGCGTCACCAGCAGGTAGATCATTGCCACTGCGGTCCAGACTTCCAGCGCGCGGAAATTACCGGCAATAATTTCTTGCCCCTGACGAGTCAATTCCGCCACACCAATCACAATAAACAGCGAGGTGTCTTTAATACTGATAATC
Organism: Enterobacter cloacae complex sp. Mu1197; assembly: GCF_040059225.1. Taxonomy (NCBI): domain Bacteria; kingdom Pseudomonadati; phylum Pseudomonadota; class Gammaproteobacteria; order Enterobacterales; family Enterobacteriaceae; genus Enterobacter; species Enterobacter cloacae complex sp. Mu1197. Next base: position 1,190,320 of record NZ_CP157375.1, read on the forward strand.
CACTGATTACCCAACGCAGGGATCATACGGCGTAGTGCCAGCGGCATAATGACATGCCATAGCGTGCTACGCTGGGATAATCCCATCGCCAGGCTGGCCTCTCTAAAACCTTTATTAATCGAGAGGATCGCCCCTCGGGTGATTTCTGCAATATAAGCACCCGAGTTAATCACAATGGTCGTAATGGCCGCCGTTACCGGGTCGATATGAATCGGTAACACCATGGGGAGTGCGAAGTAAATAAACATCACTTGCACCATAATAGGCGTTCCGCGGATTAACTCGACAAAAACTAACGAGACTGTTTTTGATATTTTCCCTCCGAGCGCCCGGCAGGTTCCCGCCAGCAGGCCAATAACAAAACCACCCAATAAACCTGATAATGAAATAATCAGCGTCAGCTGTAGTCCTTGCAACAGCAGCGGCAGGGACTCCCAAATATATTTACTGTCGAAATTCATATGTTACCCGTTAAGATGCAACGAGGTCGGATCGCTCCGACCTGGCGGGATTATTTTGGCTGTTTAGCAAACCACTTCACGTAAATCTTGTTGTAAGTTCCGTCCGCACGTAACGCCTGCAGTGCGGCGTTGATCTTCGGCGTCAGGCTGCTGTTCTTCTGCATCGCAAAACCGTAGTGCTGCGGCAGAATGCTGTCAGTCTCGCCGGTCGATTTCACTTTGCCATCACCCGCCGTTTTTACGTAATAGAGCACGTTGGGGGAATCATGTACCACGGCATCAAGGTTACCTGCCTGCAAATCAAGATAGGCGTTGTCGATATTCGGGAATTCAACATAGTTCGCCTTATATTTGCTTTTCATAAAGCTGGCCGCCGCCGTTCCCTGCTTTAATCCCACTTTCTTTCCTGCTAAATCGCTGAATTTATTAATGGTATTATCGCTGCTTTTCACTGCCATTAATAAATCAGCATCATAATAACCGTCGCTGAAATCGACGACCTGTTTACGCGCGTCGGTAATCGTAATGCCCGCCATGGCGACATCCAGATTACGTGATTGCAAACCCGGAATCAGTCCCCCGAAGTCCATCGGGCGTAATTCGTAGCTGACATCCATTTTTTTTGCGATGGCATCCCACAAATCAATATCAAAGCCGACGTATTTATCGCCTTGTTTAAATTCAAAGGGGACAAAGGCGGTATCAACGCCAACCGTTAATTTATCCTGCGCTTGTGCCACAAAACTGGCGGAGCAAGCGACCAGCGCTAACGTAACTTTTAATTTAGTTAATAATCCAGACATGATAACCCTCGGCGTCAGTGAAGTAGCGTGCATGAATGTCACCCGGCGAAATACATCTGCGGGGTGGGGAAATAAAATGTTGATATGCAGGGCGCACTTTCATGCGCCAAATTTAAAGCGAAAGCTTATGCGGGAATAATCTCATCCCGGGTGTCGGGTACCGGCGTCTGTGCGCCGTTCATTACCATTGAGAGAAAACTGTAATAGCCATTGATGCCGATCAGGTCCACCACGCCTTTCTCGCCCCACAGCGCGATAGCGTGCTGCCAGGTGGCATCGCTGACCTTCTGCTGCTCCTGCAATTCCTTGCAAAAGTGATAGACCGCCCATTCATCCGGCAGCAGATCCTCTGGAAGACGCTTTTCATTAATCGCCTGCACCGCCGCGGCAGATATACCTTTCTCGCGCGCTATCGGCGCATGAATCGCCCACTCCACAGGCTGCGACCAGTGCCGCGCGGTCATCAAAATCGCCAGTTCAGACAGGCGCTGCCCCAGTGCGCTGCGATAACGCAGGTATTCCCCCATGCGTTGTGCATGCGCCATAAGCTCTGGGCTGCGCAGCAGCGGCTCGAAAGGTGGCAGCAGCGCACCGCGGGGCCCGTTGATTATCTCTTCGGCCAACGCGCGCTGCTGGTCGTCCCACTCATGCTCCGCCAGCGGCGGTAAACGATTGATCATAATTTGCTGGTCTCTTCGCGAATTACGGTGTTCAGCGTGTCTACCACAAAGTCGAGCTGGCCAGGCGTGACAATAAACGGTGGTGCGATCAGGATATGGTCGCCATACTGCCCGTCAATGGTTCCACCCATTGGATAGACCATCAGCCCACGTGACATACAGTTTGCTTTGATGGCTGCATGCAGCTTCAGGGCAGGATCAAAGGGGGTTTTGCTCTCTTTATCGCGTACCAGCTCAACGCCCGCAAACAAGCCGCGTCCACGCGTATCACCGACGTGCGGTAATTCCCCCAGCACTTCACGCAATGCGCTGTGCAGGTAATCCCCCTGTTGCCTCACCGCCTGCAGCAAATTATCGCGCGCAATCACCTGCTGCACGGCCAGGGCTGCGGACGCGGCGGTCGCGTGGCAAATGTAGGTGTGCCCGTGCTGGAACAGACCGCTACCGGCCTGCAGGGCTGAGACAATCTTCTCGCTCGCTAATACTGCGCCAATCGGCTGATAGCCGCCCCCCAGCCCCTTCGCGATGGTCACCAAATCCGGCACCACATCATCCTGTTCGAACGCATGCAATGTGCCGGTGCGTCCCATGCCGCACATGACTTCATCCGCGATGTAGAGGATGCCGTATTTATCACACAGGTTGCGTACACCTTTTAGATAGCCCGGGGTAGGCGGGGTGGCGCCGGTGGTGGCCCCCACCACGGTTTCTGCACAGAAACCAATAATGGTGTCGGGACCGGCCTCAATAATGGCGTGCTCCAGCTCGTTGAGCAGACGCGTGGTGTATTGCTGCTGGGTTTCGTCAGCGCGGCGGTCGCGATATTCATTGCAGGCCGAAACGCGGATCACGTCGATCAGCAAGGGAGCAAACTGGCGGCGGCGCCATTCGTTGCCTCCCACCGCGAGCGCCCCAAGGGTATTGCCATGATAGCTCTGCTTACGGGCGATAAATTTGGTGCGCGACGGCTGGCCGATCTCAACAAAATACTGGCGCGCCAGCTTGAGCGCGGTTTCAACCGCTTCCGAACCGCCCGAAACGAAATAGGCATAGTTAAGATCGCCAGGCGCCGTGCGCGTCAGCTGTTCAGCAAGCTGCTCAACGGTGTCGCTGGTAAAAAAACTGGTGTGGGCATAGGCCAGTTGATCGATCTGGCGATGCATCGCAGCCAGCACGTCAGGATGCGCGTGGCCTAAACAGGAAACGGCGGCGCCACCGCAGGCATCCAGATACTGTTTTCCCTGTGCATCAAAAATGTACGCCCCCTGGGCGCGTACCGCTACGGCGGGCGTGCTGCGTAGACTGCGGTGAATGATATGGGTCATGCTGGTCCTGCTCCTGAATGCGCTGTGCTAATGAAGCGCATCATGCAGGATTCATTTGTATCACGTCAATTTCATTTTGATTCAAATGTATTCAGTTTTCTTATGCCGGATGCAAATGAATTATTTTTCAGGGTTTCCCGGGCACCACATAGGCACCAGAGTTAATAAGGTAGCGTTCAGCATTTTCGATTTTATTCACTGCATCTCGACCATGGCGCGCGACCAGCATCGCCAGTAAACACTCGGCCAGCCCCATGCCGGACACCACGGAGGGGAAAAACGACGGGCTGTCTATGGAGAACAGCAGCGTGCAATCGGCAGCCTGGGCTAATGGCGAGACGGGAGAATCCGTGATGGCAACGATCGTCGCGCCTGCCTGCTGGGCCGCGCGCAGGACATCGAGCGACTCACGCGAATAGGGGGCAAAACTGGTGAGTAACAGGCAATCTTGTGCTGTTAATTCGCGGGTGAACACCTCGATATTGCTCGCCAGACCATCAATTAACGACGCCTGCCGATTGAACAGTCGATAGACATAAAACAGCGACCAGGCGATAGGAAAGCTGGCCCGGAAGCCGCAAATATAGACATTCTCAGCCGCGTCCAGCAGCGTTACAGCTTGCTCCATGGCCTGATGGTTTTCATGCTGTGTGAAAGCCAAATTGGCCTGATGCGCCTGAAACACCTCTTCATACAGCTGCGGCTGAGTCCCTTTGGCGATCAGCTTCTCGGCTTTGGATACATATGTATCATTGCGCAGCCCGAGTTCATCGATGAATGCGTCTTTGAGTTCACCCCAGCCGTTGTAGCCTAATCGTTGCGCTAGCCGCAGCAGCGTAGCGGGTTTTACACCGGCTTCACTGGCGAAGGCACGCATCGATAGCACGACCAGTTGATTGGTATTCTGTAGCGAGAACTCGGCAGCACGCTGTAATTCCGCAGACAACTCACTGAATGTACTGACAATATTTTCCCTTGGATTCATAGCAAATAGTCCCGCTGTTTAAGGTTAGCGCTGCTGTTGTCAAGTGACGTTCGATCTTCGCAGACTGAACGGACTCGCGTTGTCCCTGAAACGGATGATGAAAACACAGCGCAAATAAGTCAACGGGGAGCTGAACAGAGAGCATCAGGCGTGTGAAACCCAACCTGACCGCGTCCCCAACCGTAGGCCCGCGCAAGCGCAGCGCCGCCGGGCACTGCGCGCTGCCGTCACCCTTCGCTCAGCATCGTCAAAAACCGCTTCACCGTCCGCGAGCGTTCAAAACGGCGCCAGCAGAGCGCGATGTCGGTATAAAGCTCCGGTGAACTCAGCGTGTGATAGGTGACATTCGGCGGAGATATAGCCGCCATGGATTTCGGCACCAGCGCGAACCCGCCGCCTGCGGAAACCATGCTCAGGGAGGAGGAAAGCTGCGACGACTGCAGCGCGTGCTGCATGTCAATCCCGGCCCGCTCGCAGCAGCCGTGAACCCGGTCGTACAGGCCCGGCGCGACCTCCTGCGGGAACAGCACCACCGGCGTATCCCGAAGCTGCTCTAACGCCAGCGAATCGCACGCCGCCAGCGGATGATCGCGATGCAGCGCCACCACCATCGGCTCCCGGTCGAGGATTTTTAACTCGAACGCCTTGCTGCTCTCGCACGGTAGGCGCACGAAGGCGATATCCAGTTCGCCCTCCGCCAGCATCGTCGTCAGCGACGACATATTGGCTTCCACCTGGTGAACCTGCACCGCCATGTTCTGCACCTGAAACTGGCGAATCAGGGTAAAAATTTTGGGATGAAAAGCGTCGGAGCTGGTGATGCCAATCGACAGGTTACCGTTCAGCCCGCGCGCGATGCCGCGGGCTTTCTCCAGCGCGGCATCGCTCAGCGCCAGGATCTTGCAGGCATCCTCATAGAAGGCTTCTCCCGCTTCGGTCAGCTCCACGCCTCGCGTCAGGCGCCTGAACAGCGGCGTGCCCACTTCCTCTTCGAGCCGTTTGATCTGCTGACTCAGAGGAGGCTGCGAAATACCCAGCGCTTCGGCCGCCCTGGTGAAGTGTCGCTCGCGTGCAACCGCGACAAAATACCGCAGATAACGAAGTTCCATATCTAAAACGTCTCAAACCAGCATGGTTTCTATATTGGAACTCTCTGCTGAATCGGGTCAACATTTATTTAACCTTTCTAAATAAAGTTGAAGAGGACGAGCATGATGGTGCATTCATCTGCCTGCGACTGTGAAGCCAGTCTGTGCGAGACCCTGCGCGGGTTCTCTGCTCAGCATCCTGACAGCGTGATCTATCAGACATCGCTAATGAGCGCCCTGCTAAGCGGCGTGTATGAAGGAGAGACCACCATCGCCGATCTGCTGGCACACGGTGATTTTGGTCTGGGCACCTTCAACGAGCTGGACGGCGAAATGATCGCCTTCAGCAGCCAGGTGTACCAGCTGCGCGCCGATGGCAGCGCCCGGGCCGCGAAGCCGGAGCAAAAAACGCCGTTTGCGGTGATGACCTGGTTCCAGCCGCAGTATCGGATCACCTTCAATGCGCCGGTCAGCCGTCAGCAGATCCACGACGCGATCGACCAGCAGATCCCCTCCGATAACCTGTTCTGCGCGCTGCGCATTGACGGCAACTTCCGCCACGCCCACACCCGCACGGTACCGCGCCAGAAGCCGCCTTACCGCGCGATGACCGACGTGCTGGACGACCAGCCGGTGTTCCGCTTTAACCAGCGCGAAGGGGTGCTGGTCGGGTTCCGCACGCCGCAGCATATGCAGGGCATCAACGTGGCGGGCTACCACGAACATTTCATTACCGACGACCGTCAGGGCGGGGGGCATCTGCTCGACTACCAGCTGGAGAGCGGCGTGCTCACCTTCGGTGAAATTCACAAGCTGATGATCGACCTGCCCGCCGACAGCGCGTTTTTACAGGCCAACCTTCACCCCAGCAATCTGGATGCGGCGATCCGTGCCGTCGAAAACTAACAGGAGAACTACCGTGAACAGTGAGAAACAGTCACGTCAGTGGGCGCACGGCGCCGATTTGGTTGTCGGCCAGCTGGAAGCGCAGGGCGTGAAGCAGGTGTTCGGGATCCCGGGGGCGAAAATCGACAAAGTCTTTGACTCCCTGCTGGACTCCTCCATCGAGATTATTCCGGTGCGCCACGAGGCCAACGCGGCGTTTATGGCGGCGGCGGTAGGGCGTCTGACCGGCAAGGCCGGGGTGGCGCTGGTCACCTCCGGGCCCGGCTGTTCCAACCTGATCACCGGCATTGCCACCGCCAACAGCGAAGGCGACCCGGTGGTGGCGCTGGGCGGGGCGGTGAAGCGGGCGGATAAAGCGAAGCTGGTGCACCAGAGCATGGACACCGTCGCCATGTTCAGCCCGGTCACCAAATACGCCGTGGAGGTGAGTGCGCCGGACGCGATTGCGGAGGTGGTTTCCAACGCGTTTCGCGCCGCCGAGCACGGCAGGCCGGGGGGCGCCTTCGTCAGCCTGCCGCAGGATATTGTCGATCAGCCCGCCACGGGGGCGATTTTACCCGCCAGCGGTCCGGCGCTGATGGGGCCGGCACCGGAATCCGCCATCAACGACGTGGCGAAGCTTATCGAAAAGGCCAAAAACCCGGTCATCCTGCTGGGGCTGATGGCGAGCCAGCCCGCCAACAGCGCGGCGCTGCGCAAGCTGCTGGAGAAAAGCCGTATTCCGGTCACCAGCACCTATCAGGCAGCCGGGGCGGTGAATCAGGAGCACTTCACCCGCTTCGCCGGACGCGTCGGTCTGTTCAATAACCAGGCGGGTGACCGGCTGCTCCATCTGGCGGATCTGATTATCTGCATCGGCTACAGCCCGGTGGAGTACGAGCCGTCCATGTGGAACAGCGGCGACGCCACGCTGGTGCACATTGATGTGCTGCCAGCCTATGAAGAACGTAACTACGTGCCGGATCTGGAGCTGGTGGGGGACATCGCCGAAACCCTGAATCAGCTCGCTAACCGTATCGACCACAAGCTTGAGCTAAGCCAGCGGGCCTCCGAAATTCTGGTCGACCGCCAGCATCAGCGCGATCTGCTCGATCGTCGCGGCGCCTCGCTTAATCAGTTTGCCCTGCATCCGCTGCGCATCGTGCGCGCCATGCAGGACATCGTCAATAACGACGTGACGCTCACCGTGGATATGGGCAGCTTCCACATCTGGATCGCCCGCTACCTCTACAGCTTCCGGGCGCGTCAGGTGATGATCTCCAACGGTCAGCAGACCATGGGCGTCGCGCTGCCGTGGGCCATTGGCGCGTGGCTGGTCAACCCGAGCCGCAAGGTGGTGTCGGTCTCCGGCGACGGCGGCTTCCTGCAGTCGAGCATGGAGCTGGAAACCGCGGTGCGCCTCAACGCTAACGTGCTGCACATCATCTGGGTGGATAACGGCTACAACATGGTTGCCATTCAGGAGGAGAAAAAATACCAGCGTCTTTCCGGCGTCGAGTTCGGCCCGGTCGATTTCAAAGTCTATGCCGACGCCTTTGGCGCGAAAGGCTTTGCCGTGGAGAGCGCCGACGCGCTCGAACCCACGCTGCGTGCGGCAATGGATGTGGATGGCCCGGCCGTGGTGGCCATTCCCGTCGACTACAGCGATAACCCGCTGCTGATGGGCCAGCTCCATCTCAGCCAGATTTTGTGACTCAACATAAGGACAGAGAAATGCAAAAAGTTGCTCTCGTAACAGGCTCAGGCCAGGGGATTGGTAAAGCGATTGCGCTTCGCCTGGTGAAGGATGGGTTTGCCGTCGCCATCGCCGACTATAACGTGGAAACGGCAAGAGCCGTCGCCGATGAAATCATCCGTAACGGCGGTAACGCCGTCGCCGTGAAGGTGGACGTCTCTGACCGCGAGCAGGTATTTGCGGCGGTGGAGAAAGCCCGCACCGCGCTGGGTGGCTTCGACGTGATCGTCAATAACGCCGGGGTTGCGCCGTCCACGCCGATCGAGTCCATCACGCCGGAGATTGTCGACAAGGTCTACAACATTAACGTGAAAGGGGTGATCTGGGGGATCCAGGCCGCGATTGACGCGTTCCGCAAAGAGGGGCACGGCGGCAAAATCATCAACGCCTGCTCCCAGGCGGGTCACACCGGCAACCCGGAGCTGGCCGTCTACAGTTCCAGTAAATTTGCGGTACGCGGCTTAACCCAGACCGCCGCGCGGGATCTTGCGCCGCTGGGGATCACCGTTAACGCCTACTGCCCGGGCATCGTGAAAACGCCGATGTGGGCAGAGATCGACCGTCAGGTCTCCGAGGCGGCGGGTAAACCGCTGGGCTACGGGACCGAAACCTTTGCCAAACGCATCACGCTTGGCCGCCTGTCTGAACCGGAAGATGTCGCTGCCTGCGTTTCATACCTGGCGGGACCGGATTCCGACTACATGACCGGCCAGTCGCTGCTCATCGATGGTGGGATGGTGTTCAACTAAAAATTCAATACTAATAAGCTCTGACATGAGTTTTCCCCTGCACCCGTGCAGGGGCTTTTTTTTGTCTCCTCCGCCATTGTGCATTACACTGCGCGCTGCAAAACTTTAGTCATTACGATCTGACAGGCGGTAACAGCGATGAACGGTACAATCACAACGTGGTTTAAAGATAAAGGCTTTGGATTTATCAAAGATGAAAACGGCGACAACCGCTATTTTCATGTGATTAAGGTCGCGAACCCCGATCTGATTAAGAAAGATGCCGCGGTGACCTTCGAGCCAACCACCAACAACAAAGGCCTTTCCGCCTACGCGGTGAAGGTGATCCCCGAAAGCAAACATCTCTATATCGCAGGCGAGCGCGTGAAGCTCACCTCGATCAAATCCTTCGTGGTGTTCAACGAAGAAGAGCCCGCGGATACCAAAATCGACAAAGAAAATGCGGTGCTGTCGGTGGGGCTGCTGATGAACAGCATCAAGCCGAAATCTGATAAAAAACCGGGCGAAATGCGCACGGTAAAGAAGCTGGCGATCACCACCTTCCAGAACACGACGCTGATCTTCACCGAAGATGAGATCGATATTGATGCCACGGTGAAGCTGCTGAAGTAACGTTTTGCCGGGTGGCGGCGATGCCTTACCCGGCCTACAAAATAACCTCAACGCGCCACCGGGCACCGCCGCACGCACTTAACCCATCCTGTGCTCGCCCCGTAACATCGCCTCACGGTCAAACACCTTCTGGATCACCCCGTGCGCCATAAACGCTGCCCGGTCGGACATATGGGCAATCACATCCGCGTCGTGACTGACCAGCAGATAGGTCATCTCGTGCTCGGCCTTCAGGCGGTTAAGCAGGTTCAGGATTTCCGCCTGTACCGACATATCCAGCGCCGAAGTCGGTTCATCCAGCAGCAGAAGCTGCGGGCGCAGCAGCAGCGCGCGGGCAATCGCAACGCGCTGACGCTGGCCGCCGGAAAGCTGGTGCGGATAGCGCCTGCCCGCGTCGGCGGAGAGCCCCACCTGCAGCAGCGCATTGGCCATCTTTTCCGCGATCTGCGTCTCGCCGTGGATGCTTAACGGCTCCGACAGCGTGCGCGCAATGGTGTGGTTCGGGTGCAGCGACGCCCACGGATCCTGAAACACCATCTGCACGTTGCGGCGAAGCTCGCCTTCAAAACGTCGCCCTGGCGTTAACGTTTCTCCCAGCAGTGCAATACTGCCACGCCACTCGCGCTGCAGCCCAGCCAGCACGCGCAGAAGGGTCGATTTGCCGCAGCCGGATTCGCCAATCAGGCTGAACGTTTCGCCTCTCTCAATGCTAAAGCTGGCGGCAGAGACCGCCGTTTTTTCCCCGAAGGTGACCTGCACCTGGTTAACCTCAACGAGCGCCATCGTTGGCCTCCTTCCACGGCTGTGAACGGTCGAGCGTCGGCAGCATCTGTCCATAAGTATGGGCGTCTGGACGACAGGTCCACAGGGTTCGCGTGTACGGATGCGTCGCCTGCGGGAGCTGGCTCGCTGTCATCTCATCCACCTTTTCGCCCTGATACATCACCAACACGCGGTCGCAGTGCTCCGCCACCAGCGGCAGATCGTGGCTGATTAACAGCATCGCCATCTGGCGTTCTTCGCACTGCTGCACCAGCAGCTCGAGGATCTGGTTGCGCAGGCGCGCGTCCAGCGCGGAGGTCGGTTCGTCGGCAATCAGCACCTGCGGATTGTTGATCAGCGCAATCGCAATCATCACCCGCTGGCCCATGCCCCCGGAAAGTTCGCCGGGGTAGCGTGACAGCACGTTCTCGCTCAGCCCGACGGCGCGGAGGATGTAGTGAATACGCGCCGCACGCTCCGGGCGCGGCAGGCGCTGATGCAGCGTGAGCGCCTCATCAAGCTGGGCGGCGACGCTTTTGACGGGATTAAGGGCGTAACGCGGATCCTGCAAGACCATCGCAATGCCGTTGCCGCGCAGCGCCTGCCAGCGGCGGGCGCTCAGGGTCAGCAGGTCGTTGCCCAGTACGTTAAGCCGGTTGGCGCTCACGATACCGGGTTTACGCACCAGGCCCATCAGGGCGCGGGCGGACATGGACTTGCCGGAGCCGGATTCCCCCACCAGCGCCAGCCGCTCGTTGCCAAGCGTAAAGCTCAGGTTGTTGACCACGCGTGCGGCGGGGTAGTCGATATTCAGCGCATCGACGATGACGCGGGGTTTAGTCATGCTGTGGCTCCAGTACGTCGCGCAGGCCATCGCCCAGCAGGTTAAAGGCCAGGCTGGCAAACAGAATCGCCCCGCCCGGAATGGCGGCAATCCACCACTGGTCGAAAATGACCTGCATGCCGTCCGCAATCATCGCCCCCCATTCGGCCATGGGCGGACGTGCGCCAAGGCCGAGGAAGCCGAGACCGGCGGCGGCCAGAATAATTCCCGCCAGATCCAGCGCCAGCCGCACAATCGCGGAGGGCAGGCACAGGGGCAGAATATGGCCGACCAGCAGGCGCAGGCCGCGGATCCCCATCATCTCGGCGGCGGCCAGATAATCGCTGTGGCGCAGACGCTGGATCTCGCTCCGCGCCTGCCGCGCGTAAGCAGGCCAGGTGGTTAAGGCCAGCGCCAGCGCGGCGTTGACCAGCCCCGGACCGAGCATCGCCACAAATGCGAAGGCGAGGATCAGGCGCGGCATTGACATCACCACGTCGGTGAAGCGCATCAGGATACGCTCCATCCAGCCGCCGTAGTAGCCGGACAAAATGCCCACCAGCAGCCCGGCGGGCAGGGTAATAACCGTCACCAGGGCCACCAGCCCGAGCGCCGGACGCGTGCCGTAAATCAGGCGCGAGAGCAGATCCCGCCCGTAGCCGTCGGTGCCCAGCCAGTGCTGGCCGGTCGGTGCCTGCAGGCGCGCGGCGGCGTCCTGCCAGTTCGGATCAACCGGTGCCAGCCACGGGGCGAACAGGGCAATAAACACCAGCAGCACGATGGCAATCAGTCCGCAAACGGCGGCAGGGGAGCGGCGCAGGCGACGTAAGAAGAGATAAAACGGCATCAGCGCACCCTGGGATCGGTCGCCCGCACAAGCAGGTCGGTAAGGTTATTGATCAGCACAAAGCAGACGCCAATCAGCAGCGTGCCGCCCATGACCGCGGTGGTGTCTCCGGCGAACAGGGCGGTGGTGAGATAGCGTCCGATGCCCGGCCACGAGAACACGGTCTCTGTTAATACCGCACCTTCCAGCATGCTGGTGTAGGCCAGGGCAATCACCGTCAGCAGGGTACTGCGAATGTTTGGCAGCACGTGGCGCAGCAGAATGGTCATCTCCCCGGCGCCCTTGGCGCGGGCAAGGAGGATGTACTCCTTGTTCATTTCGCCGAGGCAGGCGGAGCGGGTCAGGCGGGTAATGCTCGCCAGCGAGTAATAGGCCAGCAGCACCACCGGTAGCACCAGGTGGCTGAGGGCGTTGCGGAATGCTTCGCGATCGCCGGAAAGCCAGGTATCTATCAGCGCAAAGCCGGTGCGTGGCTCGACGGTGAACTGCCAGATATCGTCCAGCCTGCCGGGGCCTGCGCTCCACTGCAGCCTGGCGTAGAACAGGGCCAGCATCAGCAGGCCAAGCCAGAAAATCGGCACCGAGTTGCCGAGCAGGGTGAGCGTTCTGATCGCTAAGTCCAGTGGCGAACCGGCGTAGCGGGCGCACAGTACACCCGCAATCACGCCGAGTACCGTGCCGATAATTAGCGCCAGCGTTGCCAGCTCCAGCGTGGCGGGGAAGGCGTGCAGCAGATCCAGCAGCACCGGCTGCCCAGTGGCGCTGGCGGTGCCCAAATCACCGTGGGCGAGGTTTTGCAGGTAGTGCCAGAATTGCACGGGCAGGGGACGATCCAGCCCAAGCTGGTGGCGAACCTGATCGTAGGTTGACTGGCTGGCGTGATCGCCGACGATCTGCAGCACGCGATCGACCGGGGAAAACGCCGAGAGCGCAAACGTGACGAGCAGCAGCCCGAAGAGCGTGAGCAGCAGGGTCAGCAGGCCCTGAAGCACGCGGGTGGAAAGATGTGGCATGGGAAATCTCTTCATGCCGGGTGCGGCTTCGCCTTACCCGGCCTACAAAAACCGAGAACACAGGCCGGGTCAGCGCAGCGCCACCCGGCAACAAGGGCTACTTCGTGACGCGATCGTACCAGACCATATCCGCGTTCAGCCCCTGCTGATACCCCTTCACGTTATCGCGCACCACGATCTGGGTTTTGCCCTGATCGACGAACACGTACGGCGAGCTCTGCTGCAGCTGTTCCTGCATTTTCTTGTACAGATCCAGACGCTTCGCCGGATCCGGTTCGGCAACCGCCGCCAGCGTGGCCTTGTTCAGCTCCGGAATTTTCCAGCCGTTCAGGCCGGCCACGGTGCTGGATTTCCCGTCGTTCCACGCGAAGGCGCTGGCGTTAGAGTGCGCATCGAAGTAGTCCGGGATCCACAGACGAATCGCCGCCTGATGCTGCTTAGCGCGCACGCGGGCATAGACCTGGCTCCCGGCGGCAGGCAGCAGATCCACCTTCACGCCACCCTGAGCGAAGCTCGCCTGCATCGACTGGGCGATGGTGATAAACGGCGGCTTGTTCTCCACGTCCAGCGTGAAGTGCGCGTCCTTAATGCCCGCTTTGACGAGAATGGCTTTCGCTTTTGCCGGGTCAAATTTAAACGGATTATCTTCCAGCGCGCCCGGTAGCCCGACCGGCAGGAAGCTCTGGTGAACAAAATACTGGCCTTTCAGCAGGTTCTTCGTGATGCCGTCATAATCGACCAGCCAGCGCGACGCTTCCCAGAAGGCCGGGTTATTAAGCAGCGGATTGGCGCTGTTGCCGGTGTTAAACACCAGGTAATTCTGCTCGGCGGACGGAATGCTCAGCACCTTCACGCCCGGCTTGCCGTCCAGGGCGCTAATCTGGTCTGCACCCAGATCGCGCGCCACGTCCGCGTCCCCCTGCTGGATCAGCAGGCGGCGTGAAGCCGGATCGGGGACGTTTTTAATGATGATGCTTTTGAGCTTCGGCGCGCCGCCGGGCGCGGCGTCGTTAGCTTCCAGCACGATGGCCTGATGCGGCTGATAGACGCGCATTTTGAATGCGCCGCTGCCCGCCGAGTGCATTTTCAGCCACGCGTTACCGAAGTCATTATCCTTCACGTTCGCGGCGACCTCTTTTTCATCGACGATAGAGGCAATCGGCGTGGAGAGAATATTCAGCGCCACCGACGGGCTGACGTCCGCCGTCCAGTGAAGCTGGAGGGTATGATCGTCCACCTTTTTCAGCTGGCTGGCGATGTTGCTCGCCTCCCAGCCCAGCACGTTGAGGATAAAGGCCGGGGATTTGTTCAGCGTCACGGCGCGGGTATAAGAGAAGATCACGTCTTCCGGGCGCAGCGGGTTGCCGGAGGCGAATTTCGCATCGGGTTTAAGCTTAATGGTCAGGGTTTTTGCTGCCGCGTCCGCTTCCCAGCTTTCTGCCAGAATCGGCGTGATTTTTTCCGGATTATCGCGGTCCGGCTGTACCAGACGCTGGTAAAGGCTCGGCACGGTCTGGATGCTGGAGAGCTCGTTGGCTTCGGCCGGGTCGAGGCTCACGATATCATCAAGCCCCTGGGCAACCACCAGCGTGTTGGGCGGCGTAGCGGCGTGGGCTGCGCCTGAGAGCGCAGCCAGCACCAGTAACGGCAACAGTTTTTTTGTCATAGCGATCCCTGAGAAGAATATATTGTGATTGTTTTATGCTCCGCTACGTTAGGGCGACTGTGACATTCCACAAAGTCGAAATTCAGCTTTACTTATGCCTTCCGGGAATATCGCATGCGCTCGGGCTATTAAAACACGCTGCTTTTCGCGCTCTTTTTAACCTGCTATAACAAATGCCTTACCTTTCAGGGAGTCACCGTCGTGCCCGAAATCAATCAACATGGTCAAACCGTTAACGATATCGTTCCCGGCTGGAAAGGCGCGCGCGCGTTAACCCGCACGCCGCTGTTCGGCCAGTATTGTCGCCTGGAGCCGCTGGACGCCGACCGCCACGCAGCCGATCTCTATGAGGCCTACGCGCTGGGCGACGACAGCGACTGGACGTGGCTTGCCAGCACGCAGCCCACGAGCGTGGAAGCCACCGCGCACTGGATCATGGCGAAGGTCATGGATGATGAGCTGGTGCCGTTTGCCGTCATTGACTTACGCTCCGAACGGGCGGTGGGGCTGGTGAGCTATATGGCCAACGAGCGGCTGCTGGGGTCGGTGGAGATAGGACATGTCACCTGGTCGCGTAAAATGAAAGGTTCCCGCATCGGCACTGAAACGGTGTGGCTGCTGCTGAAAAATGCGTTTGAGCACGGCTACCGGCGGCTGGAGTGGAAGTGCGATTCGATGAACGTGGCGTCGCGCAGGGCGGCGGAGCGGCTGGGGTTTGTCTGGGAAGGGCGCCTGCGCCAGAAGCTGGTGCGCAAAGGGCGCAACCGCGACAGCGATATGCTTTCTATTATTGACGGCGAATGGCCGCAAAGAGATGCGGAGCTGCGCGCCTGGCTGGCGGCGGAGAATTTTGACGACGACGGGCGTCAGATAAAGCGTCTTGAGGCGTTTCGGTTATAAGTTTTTTATGTAGGGTACAGCGTAAACGCGCGGCTAATCCGCGGAAATCGCGATTTCAATCAGGTTGGTTTTTCCTGACTGTAGCCCGCGCGCTACCGCTTCGGCGATATCGGCAGCTTCGGTTACCCGGCAGCAGTGGACGCCCATGGCGGTGGCCAGCGACTGAAAATCGATATGCGGGTTCACCAGGTCCATCCCGATAAAACGCCCCAGCCGCGTTGAGCTGTAGTCAGCCTGGCTCTTCATAAAGTTTTTCAGGATGTTGTACTCCCTGTTATTCATGACGATAAAGGTGACCGGCAGATTTTCGTGTGCCGCCGTCCAGAGCGCCTGCGGCGAGTACAGGGAGGCTCCGTCCCCTATCAGGCAGACCACCGGCTCCCGTCCGCGTCCCAGCGAGTGCCCTACTGAGGCAGGCATCCCCCAGCCCAGTCCGCCGCCGCGCATAAAGTAGTAGCGCTGGTGCTGCTGGTCAGAGATGAACCGGCGGACATGCCTGGCGGTCGCTATCGCCTCATCAACGATGGTGGTACCCGCCGGAATGGATCGGATGACTTCCCAGGCTGCGACCATCGGGGAGATCGCCGGGCGTAGCCGCTCGGCGGCCAGACGTTCCTCCTGCTGCTGCCACTCCTTCTCCCGTTCGTCGCGGGCCGCAACCAGCAGCCGCTGGTGGACCAGTCTGCTGGCGATCAGGCGCTGCTCAAGCTTCGGCAACAGTTCGTGCAGGGAGAGCTTGATATCCCCCATCACCGAAAGGCGAGTGGCATACGTACGGCCAAGCTCGTGCATATCCGCCGAGAGCTGATACACCGCGCAGGTCGCCGGAATGGCCTCGCCCTCGCTGTACAAAATGGTGATCAGGCTTCTGCCGCCGATGATGAATACGGCATCGTAGGCATTGATGATGCTGGCGATTTCGCTGGCGGTGGTGGGCATATTGCCCCGCCAGAGCGCGTGCTGAGTGGGAAAAGGCAAATTCAGCGGCCAGGAGGAGCCATAGACGTGGGCGCTGAGCGCTTCCGCCAGCTGGACAATCTCCTGCGTCGAGCCGCTGGAGTGCACCTCATCGCCCGCCACAATCATGATCCTGCCGGGCGTAACCTGGCTCAGTTCTTCGGCCAGTTCGTCCAGCGAGCCCGCCACGGTGTGGTAGTTCACTTTAGAGGCCGTTTGTATCCCGGCGTCGCTGAGCTCTTCCATTACGTTCATTGGCAGAGAGAGCAGCACCGGACCAGCCGGAGGGTAGCTGGCAGCGTGAAACGCCCGGCGCACCAGCACCGGGAGCTGGTCGGCGCTGGTGACCTCCTGCGCCCATTTCATGACCGGGGAGCCAATGGAGACAATGTCATCGTACAGGAGCGGGTCGCGCACGTAGTGTCGCGTATCCTGCTGTCCAACGGTGACCACCAGCGGGGTTTTCATGATCCGCGAATTAATGAGATTCCCCATCCCGTGCCCCAGACCGCTGGCGGTATGCAAATTGATAAAACTGGTCTTGCCGGAGGCTTTCGCATAGCCGTCAGCAATTGCCACCACGGTGCTCTCCTGAAGCGCCAGAATATAGTGAATATTTTCATGGCGAAGCAGGGCATCAATGAGTGGAAGCTCGGTGGTACCGGGGTTGCCAAAAATATATTCCACGCCTTCACTCTCCAGCACTTCAAGGAGAATATCGGCACCCGTTCGCATATTGAGATCTGATAAGGACGTTAATGATTTAATCATACTGACACCTCATTCAGTATTATTTAACCCAGGCTAAAATTCTTCCTGCGTTGGACGAACAACAATTTCATTAATATCAACGTCGCCAGGCTGTTCTATGGCAAATAAAACCGCGCGGGCAATCGCGTCAGCCGGAATAGCCTGCTTATAAAACTCATGGAGAAATTTTTTGCTCTCTTCGTCAGAACTGCCGAATTGCAGTTCGCTCTCGACGGCACCGGGCGAAATAAGCGTCGTGCGGAGGGTTTTACCCGCCTCCTGACGTAAGCCTTCACTCAGCGCGCGGACGGCGAATTTCGTGGCGCTGTACACCACGCCGCCAGGCGCCAGCACCTTGATGCCCGCGACGGAGGCAACGTTAATAAAATGCCCGCTGCCCTGACGCTGGAACACCGGAAAAGCGGCAGCGATGCCGTACAGTACCCCTTTCAGATTGGTATCAATCATCTTGTCCCATTCGTCGGTTTTCAGCTCGCTAAGCGGGGCGATAGCCATAAAGCCCGCGTTGTTGATCAGCACATCCACGCGCTGGTAGGCGTCAACGGCAGCGTCAATGGCGCGCTGAACCTCTTCCTGACGGGTGACATCGGCCTTGACGGCAATAGCCTTGCCGCCTTGCTGAATAATCTGATCCACCAGGGCATTAATTCTGTCCAGACGGCGCGCCACCAGCACCAGCGAAAACGCGTTATTCGCTAAATGGAGGGCAATTGCCTGACCAATACCGCTGCTGGCACCGGTAATGACAACAACCTTGTTTGCACTATTATTCATGATCTTATCTCGCTATTGAGTGATGCAAAAAATAAAAGGCAGAGAAGCGTTAATGAATAATGACAAATTCATTAACGCGGTTTTGGATATATTGTGTATCGGGAATAAAATGATGTTCGTTTAAAACTTAATGGAGTGCGGGAGAGTCTGTCAATGTCGTTTTTTAATAATTAAATTAATTACAGGCTTAATATTTAATTCTTATAGGTAACCGAGAATAGTATATAAATGAAATGGGGTCACGATAGCGGCCCTGCGAACAGGGCCTGAGGATTATAATTTGCCACTGTAAAGCACCGGGCCAGTGGGAAGTCCAGTGGGCGATCCGCCCTCTGGTTCAAGGCTTATGGCTATCGTGGCGTCAGGAGGGAGCGTTGTGTTCCTGAGGGTGACGCGTGTGGGGATGTCGTTATGCAGCAGTCCCATGGATACCGGCGCCTGCCCGCCAGGGATCAGCCAAAGCTGCAGGCTGTGTTGCGCCGCGACGGCCGTTGGTCGAAGAGGGGCAATGCTCAGGTGCTGACGGCTGGCGTCCGCGCTGACGACCCACTGTCCGTGCTGTTGGGTATCGTTGAGTACCATCAGCGGAGCGAGTTCCGGGGTACGGATGGCATACCAGGCAACGACCGACAGGGCGGCGAGGGAGGCCGCAGCCATCCAGCCGACATAAGGCCGACTTTTGCGTAAAGGCTTTTTGGGCGGCAGATCGAGGGCGATTCTCTTCCACACCGTCTCGGGTGGCGGGACGGGCACAAGATGACTATCCAGCGTGCTGAACATGTCCTGCCAGTACGCCACGCGGGCGGCCAGAGCGGGTTCATGGAGGACCCTTTTCTGGAACTGAAGCCGCGCTCCTCCCCGCAGCGTGCCGAGGGCATACTCTGCTGCCAGCATGTCGTCGCGTTTTTCTGCGTCATTCATAGCCCGACACACTCCCGAAGATGGTCCATTGCCCGACGTATCCAGCTTTTCACCGAGCCCAGAGGCTGCTGGAGCCAGTCGGCAATGTCGCTGTGAGACATTCCCTGATAGTAGGCGAGCATAATGCTCTGGCGCTGTTCGCTGCTCAAATGTTCGAGACACTGTCTGAGCCGCTCTGCCTGCACATCGTCGTGCCAGTTATTCTGCTCATCGTTCTCGCAAGGCAGAATCGCGTCGTTATACGCCGTCTCGCGGTCGGCAGCGCGGGTTTGCCCGCTGCGCAGCCAGTCAATACAGCGGTTGCGCACAATGTGCGTAAGCCAGGTCATCGGGGAGCTCAGTGCAGCGTTGTAGGTTTCGGCTTTACTCCAGACGGTGATAAAACAGTCGTGAAGGATCTCTTCTGCCCACGCGCGGTCACGCAGCATGCGCAGCGCGACGGCAAACAGGTGTGGCGACGTGAGTCGATAAAGTTGTTCAAATGCACGGCGATCGCCGTTTGCGATCGCCGTTTGCGACCGCCTGCATTAATTTCAGTTGCTGTTCAGCCAGCGCGTTATCCATGTTTTTCCCGGAAGGCAACGTCACACTTCCGAAGTATAGACAACTACTTAGGCATCAGGACGGTATCAATCACATCGATCACGCCGTTTTTTTGATGAACGTCATAGGTGCTAATGTTCGCCACATTGCCTTTACCGTCCTTAAGCTGAATATTGTGCGGGCCGTTGCTCATGATCCACAGTGGCTGACCGTTAACGGTCTTCAGCTCCGCGTGGCCGCCGCCCTGTTTAATTTTCTGCTCCAGCGCTTTCATATCGTAATTACCGGCGACCACGTGATAGGTCAGGATGCTGGTGAGCGTGGCTTTGTTTTCGGGTTTGACCAGGTTCTCGACCGTGCCGGCAGGCAATTTCGCAAACGCCGCATTGGTCGGCGCAAAGACGGTGAATGGCCCTTTGCTCTGAAGCGTATCCACCAGTCCTGCCGCTTTGACGGCGGCCACCAGCGTGGTGTGATCTTTCGAGTTTATGGCGTTTTCAACAATATTTTTGCTCGGGAACATTTCCGCTCCGCCCACCATCACGGAGCCTGACGTCATGGCGGCTGATGCGCCTGCACAGAAGAGTAAAGCGCTGGTTAAGAATGCAACACGGGTTAGCTTTTTCATCATCTTTCCTCGGATTGGGGAGCAAAGGGGTTGCTCACAGACTCATATACGAGAGGCGGGGGGAAACTGGATGCAGGTAAATAAAAAAATTTTGGGTGGGGAGATAAACGTCCTCTCCCTTATGGGGTAAGGGATCTCCATTCATTTTTTAACCAGAAGCGATAAATGTGATTCAGGAAAATGAATAACTTACAGCGATGCCCTGGTCCGGCTGTAAATCGCCGAAGCGTTTCCGTAAGGCCGGGGCGAGGCGCAGGGATGCGCCGAGAGGGCGTGGCCTGCAGGGATGCAGGCTCATGCCCGACCCGATAGCCTGAAGGAATAAGCTGAGGGTACCGCGAAGCGGCGATTTACCGCCGGGAGCCCGGGTCGCCAGGGCGGCGGCGATTGAGCCGTCCTGGCACGTTCACTGGTCATGTCGTTACAGAGTAGCAAGGAACATAATGTGAACGGAATGACCACCACAGCCGTATGTTCCCCCTCACCCCAGCCCTCTCCCTCAAGGGAGAGGGGGCCGTCTGTGCAGGCATTATTTTGTTGGAAGCCCTCTCCCGTATGGAAGAGGGCCAGGGTGAGGAGAAATATCCTCAGCGGCGAACCGGCGCCCCGTTCGCCACATAATACGCGGCCGTGCTCTTCGCCAGCGGCTCGCGTCCGCGAATGACGTCGGCAATCTTTTCGCCGATCATAATGGTGGTGGCGTTCAGGTTGCCGGTGATGATCTGCGGCATAATCGACGCATCCACCACGCGCAGCCCTTCCAGCCCGTGAACGCGGCCTTCGCCGTCGACCACCGCCATCTCGTCGTAACCCATTTTGCAGGTGCCACACGGGTGGAAAGCGGTTTCGGCATGGTTGCGCACGAACTCGTCCAACTGCTCGTCGGTCTGGCACTCGACGCCCGGGCTGATTTCACGGCCGCGGTACTTGTCCAGCGCGGGCTGGTGCATGATCTCGCGGGTGATGCGGATCGCGTCGCGAAACTCCTGCCAGTCCTGCTCGTGGGACATGTAGTTGAACAGGATCGCCGGATGCTGGTGTGGATCGCGCGACTGGATGCGCACGTGCCCACGGCTCGGGGAGCGCATGGAGCCGACGTGGCACTGGAAGCCGTGCTCTTTCACCGCGTTCGAGCCGTTGTAGTTAATCGCCACCGGCAGGAAGTGGTACTGAATGTTCGGCCACTCAAACTCTTCACGGCTGCGGATAAACCCACCCGCTTCGAAGTGGTTGCTCGCGCCCACGCCGGTGCCGCCAAACAGCCACTCGGCGCCAATCTTCGGCTGGTTCCACCACTGCAGGGCAGGGTAGAGGGAGACCGGCTCTTTGCATTCGTACTGGAGGTACATCTCCAGGTGATCCTGCAGGTTTTCCCCCACGCCGGGCAGATCGTGTACCAGCGGGATATCGAACTGTTTCAGCAGGTCAGCGTTGCCCACGCCGGAGCGCTGGAGGATCTGCGGGGAGGCAATCGCCCCGGCACTCAGCAGCACTTCTTTTTTTGCCGTCGCTTTGGATGGGATGGTGCTTTCACCCTCCAGCCACTCGACGCCCACCGCGCGCTTGCCCTCAAAGAGGATGCGATCGGTCATGGCGTGGGTGCGGATGGTTAGGTTTGGGCGCGGTTTCGCCTGATCCAGATAGCCGCGCGCGGTGCTGGCGCGTCGGCCCTGCGGCGTGACCGTGCGGTCCATCGGGCCGAAGCCTTCCTGCTGATAGCCGTTGAGATCGTCGGTGCGCGGATAGCCCGCCTGCACGCCCGCTTCCACCATCGCCTCAAACAGCGGGTTCACGCCCGGTTTCGAGGTGGTGACGCTCACCGGACCGTCGCCGCCGTGATAGTCGTTCGGCCCCACGTCGCGGGTCTCTGCCTTGCGGTAGTAGGGCAGGCAGTTGAGGTAGCTCCAGTGCTCCAGGCCCGGCTCTTTCGCCCAGTGGTCGAGGTCCATCGCGTTACCGCGGATGTAGCACATGCCGTTGATCAGCGACGAGCCGCCCAGCCCTTTGCCGCGTCCGCACTCCATGCGGCGGTTGTTCATGTACGGCTCTGGTTCGGTTTCGTACGCCCAGTTGTAGCGCTTGCCCTGCAGCGGGAACGCCAGCGCGGCGGGCATCTGGGTGCGGAAGTCAAAGCGGTAATCCGGCCCGCCCGCCTCAAGCAGCAGGACGGTGGTGTTCGGATCTTCAGTCAGTCGCGTTGCCAGCACGTTGCCGGCAGAGCCGGCCCCGATAATGATGTAGTCAAATTGCAAATAAACCTCCCGGTTAAAATATGGACTGGAATTTACCCATCTCAACCTGGATGGACTTCACCTGGGTATAGCTCTGCAGCGTCATCACGCCGTTCTCGCGGCCAATGCCGGAGTGCTTGTAGCCGCCGACCGGCATCTCTGCGGCGGATTCACCCCAGGTGTTGATCCAGCAGATGCCCGCCTCGAGCTGATGAATGGCGCCGTGGGCGCGGTTCAGGTCGGCCGTGACGATGCCTGCCGCCAGCCCGTAGTCGGTGTCGTTGGCGCGGCGAATCGCTTCCTCAATGGACTCATAGGTGAGGATGGACATCACCGGGCCGAAGATCTCTTCGCGCACGATGGTCATCTCGTCGGTGCAGTCGGTGAACACGGTCGGGGCCACCCACGCGCCGTTATCGAAGCCTTCGCCCTTCAGCACGTCGCCGCCGCACAGCACGCGCGCGCCTTCCTCTTTGCCTTTGGCGATGTAGCGCATCACGCTGTCGCGGTGCGGGAAGCTGACCATCGGACCAAAGTTGGTCGCTTCATCGAACAGATCGCCCGCGCGGATGCGGCCCACGCGCTCAACGATTTTCTGCTCAAACGCGGCTTTGAACTTAGCCGGAACAAACACGCGGGTGCCGTTGGTGCACACCTGGCCGGAGCTGAAGAAGTTGGCCATCATGGCGATGTCCGCCGCGAGATCCAGATCCGCATCGTCAAAAATAATCAGCGGCGATTTGCCGCCCAGCTCCATCGTCACCTCTTTCAGGGAGGAGGCCGCGGCGTTCGCCATCACCTTTTTGCCGCTGGCGACGCCGCCGGTAAAGGAGACTTTGGCGATGCCAGGATGCTCGGTCAGGTACTGGCCGGTCTCCGCGCCCACGCCCGGCAGGACGTTAAACACGCCGTCCGGCAGGCCCGCTTCGGTGTAGATCTCGGCAAGCTTCAGGGCGGTAAGCGGCGTCACTTCGCTCGGCTTGAAGATCATTGCGTTGCCCGCCGCCAGCGCCGGGGCCGATTTCCACAGGGCGATCTGGATCGGGTAGTTCCATGCGCCGATGCCCGCCACCACGCCCAGCGGCTCGCGGCGGGTATAGACGAATGAGGTCTCGCGCAAGGGGATCTGGCTGCCTTCCAGCGCCGGGATCAGACCCGCGTAGTACTCCAGCACGTCCGCACCGGTGACGATATCCACGGTTGAGGTTTCGGAATACGCTTTACCGGTGTCGAGGGTTTCCAGCTTTGCCAGATCGTCGTTGCGCTCGCGCAGGATGTCGACGGCGCGACGCAGGATGCGAGAGCGCTCCATGGCGGTCATCGCTGCCCAGACTTTTTGCCCGCGCGTTGCGCTTTCTACGGCGCGATCGACGTCTTCGCGCCCGGCGGCCTGAACGGTCGCCAGGACTTCACCGTTGGCCGGGTTGATGGTCTCGAAGGTGCGACCGCTGGTGGCCGATGTATAACCACCATTGATATAAAGCTGCTGTTCTGCCATTCGGGACATAAATTCTCCTCGGTTATTCGGTCGGTAAATGCTGGCTGATAAAGTGGCTGGTCAGTGACTGAGCCAGGGTCTTATCCAGCGGCTTGCCGCTCAGCGCGGCGCGCAGCCACAGCCCGTCGATCAGTGCCGCCAGCCCGTAGCCCGCCTCCTGGGCCTGCTCGCGCGGAAGCTCGCGGCGGAACTCGTACACCAGGTTCGACAGCAGGCGGCGGCTGCTCACCTGCTGCAGGCGGTAGAGCATCGGCTGGTGCATGCTGCTTGCCCAGAAGGCCAGCCAGGCCTTCATCGCCGCGCTGCTCACCTGGGTTTCATCAAAGTTACCGCCGACAATCGCCTGCAGACGCTGCTCCGCGCTGCCGTTCGGCAGGGCGTGCAGGCGGCTTAATACCGCATCGCGCAGCTGGCCGGTGATGTCGCGCATGGTCGCTTCCAGCAGGCCGTTTTTGTCTTTGAAATAGTGACTGATGATCCCCGTGGAAACGCCTGCCCGACGGGCGATCTGCGCGATCGTCGCGTCATGCATTCCCACTTCATTTATTGCTTCCAGCGTGGCGTCGATAAGCTGCCTGCGCCGGATCGGCTGCATCCCCACTTTGGGCATTTTTGCCACTCCATTCATCAGCGTTAGTTAACCATTAAAGCGGTTTTTGATTGGACGTTCAATATAAAATGTGTCTTAATTGTTGCGGATTTGGATTTTAATAGTTACAAAAACAGTGAGGATACTGGATGACAGACCTTTCACAGGACAGAGAAAAAGACAAAATCAACCCGGTCGTTTTTTATACGTCCGCCGGGCTGATTTTGTTGTTTTCCCTGACAACGATCTTCTTTCGCGATTTTTCTGCCGAGTGGATTGGGCGCACCCTGAACTGGGTGTCAAAGACCTTCGGCTGGTACTACCTGCTGGCGGCGACGCTCTATATCGTCTTTGTGGTCTGCATTGCCTGCTCGCGCTTCGGCTCCGTTAAGCTCGGTCCCGAGCAGTCCAAGCCCGAGTTCAGCCTGCTGAGCTGGGCCGCGATGCTGTTTGCCGCAGGCATCGGCATCGACCTGATGTTCTTCTCCGTGGCGGAACCGGTCACGCAGTATATGCAGCCCCCGGAAGGGGCAGGGCAGACAATGGAGGCCGCGCGCCAGGCGATGGTCTGGACGCTGTTCCACTACGGCCTGACCGGCTGGTCAATGTACGCCCTGATGGGGATGGCGCTGGGATACTTTAGCTATCGTTATAATTTGCCCCTCACCATCCGCTCCGCGCTGTACCCGATTTTCGGTAAAAAGATCAACGGCCCGATTGGCCACAGCGTCGACATTGCGGCGGTGATCGGCACCATCTTCGGCATCGCGACAACGCTCGGGATTGGCGTGGTGCAGCTTAACTACGGGCTGAGCGTGCTGTTTGATATTCCGGATTCGATGGCGGCGAAAGCGGCGCTGATTGCGCTCTCCGTCATTATCGCCACCATTTCGGTGACGTCGGGCGTCGATAAGGGCATCCGCGTGCTCTCCGAGCTGAACGTGGCGCTGGCGCTGGGCCTGATCCTGTTCGTGCTGTTTATGGGCGACACCTCGTTCCTGCTCAATGCCTTAGTGCTGAACGTGGGCGACTACGTGAACCGCTTTATGGGCATGACGCTGAACAGCTTCGCCTTCGACCGCCCGGTGGAGTGGATGAACAGCTGGACGCTCTTCTTCTGGGCGTGGTGGGTGGCGTGGTCGCCGTTTGTCGGCCTGTTCCTGGCGCGTATTTCACGTGGCCGCACCATCCGTCAGTTTGTGATGGGCACGCTGATTATCCCGTTCACCTTTACCCTGCTGTGGCTGTCGGTGTTTGGCAACAGCGCGCTGCATGAGATTATCCACGGCAACGCGACCTTTGCACAGGAAGCGATGGCGCACCCGGAGCGCGGCTTCTACAGCCTGCTGGCGCAGTACCCGGCGTTCACCTTTAGCGCCTCCGTGGCGACCATTACCGGCCTGCTGTTTTACGTCACCTCAGCGGATTCCGGCGCGCTGGTGCTGGGCAACTTCACCTCGAAGCTGAAGGACATTAACAGCGACGCGCCGAACTGGCTGCGCATCTTCTGGTCCGTCGCCATCGGCCTGCTGACGCTCGGCATGCTGATGACCAATGGCATCTCGGCGTTGCAGAACACCACGGTGATCATGGGGCTGCCGTTCAGCTTCGTTATCTTCTTTGTGATGGCCGGGCTGTATAAGTCCCTCAAGGTGGAAGACTACCGCCGCGTCAGCGCCAGCCGCGACACCGCGCCGCGCCCGATGGGGGCCCAGGACAGGCTGAGCTGGAAGAAACGCCTGTCGCGCCTGATGAACTACCCGGGCACGCGCTACACCAAACAGATGATGGAGACGGTCTGCTTCCCGGCGATGGAAGAGGTGGCGCAGGAGCTGAAGCTGCGCGGCGCCTACGTGGAGCTGAAAAACCTGCCACCGGAGGAGGGCGAGACCCTGGGGCACCTGGACCTGCTGGTGCACATGGGCGACGAGCAGAACTTTGTCTACCAGATCTGGCCGCAGCAGTATTCGGTGCCCGGCTTTACCTACCGGGCGCGCAGCGGGAAGTCGACCTACTACCGGCTTGAGACCTTCCTGCTGGAAGGAAGTCAGGGGAATGATTTGATGGACTACAGCAAGGAGCAGGTGATTACGGATATTCTGGACCAGTATGAACGGCACCTGAACTTTATCCACCTGCACAGGGAAGCGCCGGGGAATAGCGTGATGTTCCCGGATGTTTGAACCATTTCGTGTATGAATGACAGGGCACCCGTAACGGGTGCCGCTTTCACCTGTCGTGAACGTGAAGACCGGTTTTCCAGATGAAGAAACTTACCGTGTCGACTAATTTTGAATCGGCCTCGGCATAGGTTGCCGCACTGTGTCCTCCCTGACGGTAAGCCAGAACCAGCACGCTACGCGGCGAGCCGATCTCCTCTAAACGGGCGGCGAATTTTGCTGTTTGCCACGGGGAAACGCGCTGGTCATGCAGGCCCACGGTTAACAGCACGGGAGGATAACGTTTTTCAGTGACCAGATGCCGGTATGCATCTATTTTCAATAAGTTTAGCCTGCCTGACGGCGTCAGCGGCGATCCCAGTTCGTCATAGTTCATCACGCCTATCGGAATGTTATCCAGTCGGCTGGTATTCAGCATCCCGGCGTCTATGGCCACTGCGGAAAACAGTTCCGGGCGACGTGTCATCGCCATACCCACGATAATTCCCCCCGCGCTTTCACCCCCGATTGCCAGTTTTGACGGTGAGGTGTAGCGACTGTCGATAAGATATTCCGCGCAACGGATAAAATCGGTAATGGAATTTTCTTTCTTATCCGCTCTTCCTGCTTCGTGCCATTCAGGGCCCATTTCACCGCCTCCGCGTACATGCGCGATAGCGAGAATACCGCCTTGTTCCAGCCAGAGCAGACGGGTCAGATCGAATGAAGGAAACGTACTCACGCCGTACGCGCCATAAGCCGTCAACCAGGTAGGGACCGAACCATCGCGCGCAATGCCTTTACGGTATATGAGAGTCAGTGGGACGCGAACATTCTCTGCTGTAGTGACCCATTTTTCTTCCGTCACATAGTCTGTCAGGGGCTGGCTTAACGGCGGTATTAACTCTGTTTTCTGGAGAATGTTATCCGCAGGTTGATAATGATAAATGACGGGGGGATTAAGCCAGCCCTGACGGGTGAAGAGAATGTCCTGACTATCGCTGCTGGCAAATATCGCACTCACGTCTTCATCTGCAGGGACCGGAATTGCCTGGTGGTGACGGATATCAGCAAACGGAATACGCATGAATTTACTGCTTCCGGCGTTATGATAAGCCACATAAAGTGAATCCCTACTCAGGCTTAATTGTGTTAACTCTCCGTTCGACCAGCTCATCACGGGTTCTTTGGTGGAGGCAGGAGCCGCCAGATTGATGCGTGAAATATCATAGCCTGAGGAGGCGTTATAGCTCGCCAGATAAATCCACTTCCCGGAATAAACAAAGGCAGAAACATTTTTATCGGTATCAACAATTTTGTTCCAGGTGAGTGTGCTGTTGTCATCCGGGTCTTTTTTAGCGGCAAAAAGGTAGCCTCCATAACCACTGATGGATTTTGAAACGTTAACAATCAGATATTCAGAATCAGGAGAGGTGTACAGATTTACGTTTTCGCAGGCTTTTTGTGCGAGTTCAGGGAGCGTGCGCCAGTCAAACGTCATAACGTCTCTGTCGTGCCCTATACGATGGAGGTAGACCTTGCCGCAGGTTTGTCGTCCTGAATCCTGAGTGATGGTGTTGAGACTATAATAAAAGGACTGATTATCCGCGGCCCAGACAACGCTGGGATAGCGAACGTCGGGGATATGCGTATCTAATACGACATTATCCACAACCCGGATAACGGTAATTCTCGTGCTTTCAGTCCCGTTTTTTGAGAGCCCAAAAGCCACGTAGCGACCATCATGTGAAGGGCTAAAAAAATTAATCCCATAGCCAACAGGCGGATCGATGAGCACCCGTTCCGGTTTTCCCTTCTGTCTTACAAACAGCCGCAGGTATGGGTGTTCGACCGTTGAGCGTAGATAAAAACGATTTTGTCCCGCATCATAAATATCAGAAATAGTGGGGGCCGTATTCTCCAGCTCGCTTAACCTTTTCGCCAGCGCGTTTCTCCATGGAAGGGCGTGGAGTGTCTTAACCGTCTGGTTTGAGCGTTGATTTAACCAGCGAGCAGTCTGTTGGGGGTGAGTTTCCATCCAATGATAAGGATCCATGCCATCCTCATAGGGATTTGCGTTAGCATGAGCGAAAAAGAGACAGCCGAAAAATGCGAGGATCGTAATAATTATCTGCTTGCTGATAGGTTTTATTCTCGGTATCAGGCAATGTTTCATTTCTGGCTGGGCTCATGTTGTTCTGTTAGTGGCGTTAGTTGAATCACACGTTCAGCGGATGCGATAGTTGATTTTCTGTGCGCGATGATAATGCGTGTGATGTTTAACTTTTTGATGGCTGCATTGACATAGCTCTCACTCTCTTCATCCAGTGCGCTGGTCGCTTCATCCATAAATAATATTCCGGGTTTGCGATATAGCGCGCGCGCAATAAAGAGTCGTTGTTTTTGTCCACCTGATAATCCTTCACCGAGTTCACCAATTAGGGTCTCGTATCCCATAGGCATTTTTATAATCACGTCATGGATATAGCTGGCGCGGGCGCAGGCTTCCATCCACTCCTTATCGCCTTTGTCATCAAAGCCACAAATATTTTCCCTGATTGATCCAGAGAACAACTTATCATCCTGCATAACGCAGCCGATAATTTTACGATAGTTGTTTAAACCCAGCTGTTGAATGTCATAACCGTCGATTGTGACGGAGCCCGAAAGTGGTTCAAATAACCCACAAAGTACTCTCATAAGCGTGGTTTTCCCCGCTCCTGACGGTCCTGTAATCGCCACGCTTTCACCTGCTGAAACCTTGAATGAGAGATTGCGAAAAACATCGGCGGAATGCTCGTCATAGCGATAGCTCAGCGCATGGGTTTCAAGAGTAACAGGTTGCATGGTATTTATGATTTCTCTGTCAGGCTTTTTCATTTCTCTTACGTTAAGCGCAATATCGGATACGCGTTCGTTATGAAGATGCATCATGCGCAACTTCATCAGAAAATTTGTCAGTGACCAGATTCTGTCGGCAAATTGTTCTCTGAACACGCCAAAAGCGATGAACATCCCAATTGTCATCGCGTTTTCTATGATGAGTTTCGAACCCAGCCATAACATTGTTATTTGTTCGCAGGCAATAATAAAAGCGTTTACCCCACCAAAAAGCAGATCCATTTTGGTGATTTTTATCTCTGTATTGATCGTGTCAATTTCCAGATTTAACCAGTGAGTGCCGCGTCTCTCACTCAAACCCTGCATTTTTACGGTCGCGATACCGTACAACGTTTCCATGAAATAGGACCGGGTGCGGGCATCTCTGATGAGGGTTTCTTCCGATAACTCGCGATAGGTACTGTAGGTCATTAGTCTGGTCAGAACATACAGCGCAGTAAAGCCTATGACTACGCCAGTCAGCCAGCCGCCATAAAGTATCATCATCACGATGACACCCATCATCATGGTTCCATCGATAAGTGCCCCAATGATGCTGCTGGTAAAAGTTTCCCGAAGCGTGTTCAGTGATCCAAAGCGCGACTGAATATCGCCCAGCTTGCGTCGCTCAAAATAGCTTAGAGGCAGCCGCACGAGATGGGTAAAAAGCCCGGACTGCCACTGCACATTGATAAGCGTCGTCATTATCAGCGAGGACCATGAACGTAAAGCACTCAACGCCACGCGCAGTAAAGTAAAGAGAAACAGGCCGATACAAATCACCGTTAACAAGCCCATATCTGCGGCGGGAATAGCATGATCCAGGGCGAGTTGAGTGCCTATCGGTATAAGCAGGTTGATGGTTTCAATAATGAGCGAATAGAAAAATATTTTGCCTAACATTCCCTTAAGGCCGTGCACCTTCGCGGCCAGGGACCTTAGGCTGAACTGATGGCTTGTTGGCTGTGCGGCAAATGTACTTCCGGGCCATACTTCGAGCGCTATGCCGGTAAAGTATTTCGACATCTCCTCCATACCTACTTTTCTTCGCCCCCGAGCGGGGTCGTGAAGTATGGCTCGATTCTGCTTCACGCTGACGAGTACCACAAAATGGTTAAAATCCCAGTGCAGGATGCAAGGAGTCTTAAGCGCGCTGAGTTCATTGAGATCGAGGGATAAACAGCGTGTTGCGAGTCCAAGCTGTTCAGCAATTTGCGTCATGCCTGCCAGTGTGGTGCCCCGTGCCGACAGGTTAAATTGTTGACGCAGGGCGATGAGGTTGCTCTGTTTGCCATAGTGGCTACAGATCATCGCGAGGCAGGCCAGGCCGCACTCTGACGATTCCGTCTGGTGGACCAGCGGAACCCGGGAGCGCAACTGGAGATCCAGCTGTTCGATGAGGGTTTTAAGAGAGCGTTTACTCATTTACCGGACCCCCGGCGCTATTTTTCATATCGTAGAAGGGGGAAAGCATCCACTGGTAGATTTTTCTTTTTTCCAGAAATAAGGTGCTTTGAGCCTGCATACCATTGCCTAAACTCAGACGTTTGCCCGCATAGGCAATGTTTTGTCTGTCAGGCCTGATAATAATTTTGTAGTAAGGGGCGGCCCCGGGTGAGGTCGCTTTAAGTGCCCCCTGATAGGTTTGCATCTCCTGAGGGGAGGCAGGGGAACGCGAGATAACCGAAATGGAGCCCCCAAACATGCCAAATTTTTGTGCCGGAAACGCCTCATAGCGAATGTTCACCCGGTCGCCAGGAGAAAGGTAGGGGACGGCATCATTAGGCACCCATGTGACAAGAGAAAAATGATCGATAGTCAGAGGGATAATTTGCAGGAGGCTGTCGCCAGGTTTGATCATCTGCCCAACAGTAACGCTCAGGGAGTCTACCCGCCCGTCAGACATTGCCCGGATGATAATTGCGCCCCCGGCATCAATATTTAGACGCTCTTTTTGCAGCTCGTAGCGCTGAAGCTCCATCTGGTGGATCTGGTTATCAAATTCGGCAGCCTGAGTTTGAATCTGGCTTTCGAGAGTGGTCACCTGCAACGCGTTCTGATCGCTTTGAGCAGACAAATTAAGCATATTATTTTGTCGCTCGTAGTATAAGGCTATCTGGTTTATCAACTGATCCTGCGTGATAAGTCCGCGCGCTTGATAATGCCGATAGTTTTCCATGTTCGTTTTCATGACGCGAATGCCTTCCTGGGCTTGTGCGATAATGTCTGAGGATCGTTTGAGGGCAGCACTGTATTGCTCTTTTTGTTTTTTTAGCATTTCCAGGGTGTTTCTTTTATTCTCCTGAAGAAGATCCGTGATTTGAGCAATACGTGTAAGTTGGTTATCGACATCCATTCGCTGGTTATCACTCACAACACCGCTACGCGTGCTTTTACTAACATCTATCATGTAGATAGCATCGCCTGTTTTGAGCAGTTGACCTTCAGTGACAAACTGTTTAACTACAACGCCCTGGACACTGGCATACACATTTGATGAGCGGGGATACGTGGATATCTCACCCATCACTGTGATCCTTCTTGTATAGCTGAATGTCAAAATGAAAACGATAAAGGCAACAATAAAAAAAGCAGATAATCCGGCAACAAGCCAAATTGGAATACCAGGTAGTAATAAGGCCTTTCCCTGCCATCGCATTTTTTTGTATTCAACCGCTTGTTGGCGATACACGCATGCTATTCCTTTTGTAAAGCAAGTCTTTAGATTTAGCCTGATTCCAGGCGATCATTTTTAGCTGAATGGCGCCTGGTTATTCCACCTGTTCCAAAACGTTCACTGACTGTCCTGGCCATTAGCTCTCAGTCAGTAATGTTGACCCGGAAAAGATTCAGCCATCTTTTCCATTGCGTCCGTCATGTCCGCCGGGACCTCCTTTTCCGCCTTTGCCCCCTTTCCCGCCTGGGCCACCGTTACCGCCATCTCCTCCGTTACCTCCACGTCCACCATTGCCGCCGTTGCCGCCATTGCCTGACCCACACGTGCCACCGTTTCCTCCACGACCTCCGTTCCCACCGGCGCCCCCGTTGCCGCCATTACCGCCGTCACATTGTGATCCTCCGGAAATAAGCTGCATCTCAGAATTCAGTAATTTTCGCATTTTCATCTCCTGATGAAATAAGTACATCCTTCACGATGGCCCACAATAAAAATCTATCGTGAGCCGTCGTATTCGCTGTTAAGGGTGATTAACGGCGTCCGCCATTATTACCACCACCACAGTTTCCGCCATTACCGCCGTTGCCGCCATTACCCCCACGGCCACCATTACCACCATTGCCGCCGTTACAGGTACCACCGTTACCACCACTGTTACCATTGCCGTTACCACTGTGATTACCGTTCCCGTTACCAGCACCAATTCCACCAGCGACACTGCTCATTTCATTTTGGTTTAATTCACGCATTATACTTTCCTTAGTGATATTGAGTTAATGTAAAACAGCGAAAGCATAATGTTCCTAAAATTATAAAATTGAAATGATTTATTTTGTGTTTGTTGATTTTTTTATCTTGGCATTTTTGATCTGGCTCGAGGTTTTATGGCTGAGTTCTGTTATGAAAAAAACCTGCTCGCATACTTTTAAATGCTCAAGGAAAATTTTGGTGGCTATTATAAATGGTAGGGAGGGGCTTAACATTTTTTCCCGGTGGGTGTACGTTTATTTGATCGGTGGCTATAGGGGAGGATGGTTTCGTTATTATTCATCTGGTATTAATTAAAACTAAATGGCTGGAGCAATAAACAGGGCAGCATTATTCCTGAACGACAATCATTGTATATACCTCTCCATTAACACGTTGCCAGGCGAGGCTAAAGCATTTTCCCTGCTGATAACGGCCCGCCGGAAGGCTGAGCGTCAACGCGATAGTTTGCTGATTCAACGCCGTGACCCGTGCACAATCGAATCCCATGTAGCGCCTTGCCGTAGGGAACAGGGCTTTAAACAAACTTTCTTTGGCGCTGAATGCAAGCGTCAATGCCAGCGCAAAGGGGTAGCCCGAGCGTGTCAGGCACATCGCTTCCTGTGCATCAATGATGCCGTCCTGGATTTCTCGGGCTTCACGGTCAGGAAGAATGGCTTCGCAATCAATACCCACAAGCGCATCAGGATGACGGACGGCAACCGCCATCGCCTGCGTGCCGCAGTGGGTGATGCTTCCTGAAACGCCGTCAGCCCAGAGAGGTTCACCGCTGGGGCCGATGCCGGGCACGGTGTGGTCAGGTAAGGCATGCGCGGCGGCGATGCGGCCTGCCAGATGCTCGGCTTTGCGTTTGCGCCCGGCGTTTGAAAGCTCGGCGTGGTGGGGGAGCCAGAGGAGATCGGCGTCGGTGAAGGTGGTTGGGTCGAAGGTGACGTGGTGAACGGTGTGGCCGGCGAGAATGAACGTGCGGTGGGTGGTGTGCATGGTTTCCCCTCTATCAATAATAGTGCGGCCTGATGCACTTACCCCAGCCCTCTCCCACAGGGAGAGGGAGGCGTTGTTGCCTTTATCAGAAACGCGTATTCACGCTCATATACCACGTGCGGCCTGGCTCATTATAGGTATAAGCCCCCGCGCCGTACATATACGCACCGGTGGTGGCGTTCCCGGTTGTCTGGGCATTACCCGCGCGCCACTGGCGTTTGTCGAAGACGTTGTCCACGCCGCCGGTCAGGCTGACGTTTTTGGTCATGTCCCAGGTTGCGCTCAGACCCACGATGCTGTACGGGCTGACTTCGTCTTTTTCAGACCCGGTCACCGGCTGACCTTTGTAGTTGTACTTCTTCGGCTGCTGCTTGCCGTACCAGGTAAAGGTCGACTGGAGCGACACGTCCTGATGCACCTGCCAGCTCAGAGTGGAGTTCAGCGTGTACTCCGGAATGATCGACAGACGGTCGCCAGTCTCCTTGTTCTTGCTCTGCAGCATGTAGGTGATGTTGTTGGTCCAGTTAATCGTGTCGCTGACCGGCACGTTCAGGGAGCCTTCCAGACCTTCAACCACCGCCTTCGGCACGTTTTCCCACTGGTAGATATCCGTCTGCACTTTACCGGAAGAGGTGTGACCAATCGGCGCGTAGCCCGCTTCAATCTTGTCGCGGTAGTCGTTGCGGAACCAGGTGACGCCCGCTAGCCAGCCGTCGTGTTTCCACTCCAGGCCAATCTCTTTGTTGATGCTGGTTTCGGCCTTCAGGTCGTCGTTACCCATCATGTAGCAGCCCACGCCGTCGGAGCTGGCGTAGCAGCCCTGGCCTTTGCTGTAGAGCAGGTAGTTCGGGTTGGTCTGGTACAGGCTCGGCGCCTTATAGGCGCGGGCGATCCCCATCTTCAGCGTGAAGTCATCCCCCAGACCCTGCGACAGGTTAAGTGACGGGCTCCAGT
Organism: Enterobacter cloacae complex sp. Mu1197; assembly: GCF_040059225.1. Classification (NCBI taxonomy): domain Bacteria; kingdom Pseudomonadati; phylum Pseudomonadota; class Gammaproteobacteria; order Enterobacterales; family Enterobacteriaceae; genus Enterobacter; species Enterobacter cloacae complex sp. Mu1197. Next base: position 1,225,009 of record NZ_CP157375.1, read on the forward strand.
TGTTGCCGACGATGGTGTGATGGTCGAAGCGCAGGGCAGGGGTCAGCATGGTGCTGTCGGTCAGCTCCATGTTGTTTTCGGCGAACAGAGAGAAAATCTCTGCCGACGTGTACGGGCTGCGGTCATTGCTCATGCCCGGAATGGTGCCGCCCTGCTGGGTTTGGGTGAAGGAGGTTGAGTCCTTCATGCGCTGCTGATTCCACTCGGTGCCGAGCGTCAGGTTCTGGTTAACGAGGAAATCAATCGGCAGGTTGATTTCACTGTGCAGCATCACGTCGGCCAGATCGGTGTCGGTGAATTTATTACTGTTGAACAGGCCTTCCAGACCGCCCGCCAGCCCTTCGCCCAGACGGGAGTTGCGGGTGTGCTCGTACTGCGCCCAGTTGCTGGTGGTAATGCCGTTATCCCAGCCGCCGTTCCAGGTCACCGCGAAGTTCTGGCGATAGATACGGTTGGTCTCTTTGCCGTAGTTCTTTTTCACCAGACCGCTGGAGCTGTTGTCATTGTTGGTGTTCTGGGTATCACCGGCGTAGAGGTTGTTCTGGCGGCTGTAGCCCGCCTCAAATTCCAGAGACTGCATCGGCGCAAAGTCCCAGCGCACCACGCCGTTGATGTCTTTATTTTCTACACCCTCGCGGCCAGCAGGCAGCGTGTCGGCGTAGGCACCGGTACGGTCAGACTGGTGACCCTGGTTGATGTCCCACGCGTCGGCCTGGGTTTTGTCCAGATTGCCGAACATGCGGAAGCTGAAGTCGCCGCCCAGCGGGCCGCTCAGGCTGAAGTTGGTGCGTTTGGTGGAACCTTCATCCTTGTGCTCAGGCGCATTCAGGTAGGTGTTCCAGGAGCCGTGCCACTGGTCGTCGAATTTTTTGGTGATGATGTTCACCACGCCGCCTGCCGCACCGTTGCCGTAGCGCGCGGCTGCCGGACCGCGGATCACTTCGATGCGCTCGATCATCTCCGGCGGCACCCAGCCGGTATCGCCGCGGGTGTCGCGCTCGCCGCGCCAGCCCAGACGGATGGAGTTACGGCTGGTCACCGGCTTGCCGTCGATCAGGATCAGGGTGTTTTCTGGCCCCATGCCGCGGATATCAATCTGACGGTTATTCCCGCGCTGGCCGCTGGTGGAGTTACCGGTCAGGTTAACGCCCGGCATGGTGCGGATGATTTCAGCCACGTCCCGCGCGGGCGGGTTTTTACGTATCTCATCGGCGGTGATGGTCGATACCCCCGGCGCCTGCAGATTCTGCTCGGCGGCGGTGATCACCATCGTGTCTTCGTGCTGCGCAGAGGCGGTGTTGTCGTCTGCCAGAGCGGGCAGCGCGACGCCGTAAATCCCTAAATTGACCAGCAAGGCCAGAGAGTGAATCTTCTTATTCATTGTACGTCCTGCTTTTGCGGTTGTTTTATGAGCGCTTCCCACAGCGCGGGCACTACGCTATTGCAAATGCAAATAGTTATCAATAATATTATCAATAAAATTTGCTCTGAAACAAAAAAGACTGTTAAACATGAGGTTATAAGGGTGACGGCGTTAACAACGGGAAGTGAAGCGTGGTGGCAGTCGAAAAACGGGCCTGAATGGACGCCGGAAAAGGGAAACTATCGCGTCACGTTCTGGTGGCGTGACCCGGCAGGAACGAAAAGAACGTCACCGATCAAACGCGTCTGGCTCTACGTCACCGGCGTGACCGATCACCACCAAAATGCCCGCCCGCAGTCTCTCGAACGCATTCCCGATACCGACGTCTGGCAGTGGCAGGGCGAGTTCAGCCCCGAGTGGCGCGGAAGCTACTGTTTTATCCCTTCCGTGAATGAAAACGATTTTGCCAGTGTCGTGTTTGAAGGCGAGCAGCCGGAGCGCATGGCGCTGCGCGAAGGGTGGCGCAAGCTGCTGCCGCACGCGGTTTCCGACCCGCTGAATCCGCAAAGCTGGCGCGGCGGGCGCGGCCATGCCGTCTCCGCGCTGGAGATGCCGGGCGCGCCCGTTCAGCCGGGCTGGAATCATCCCGATACGCCGTATCAGCCGCCAGTCTGCATTGAGTGGGAAAGCGCGCGCCTGAAAAATCGCCGTCGCGTCTGGATTTTCACTACCGGGGGCGACGACCCGGAACGTCCGCTGGCGGTGCTGCTCGACGGGCAGTTCTGGGCCGAAAGTATGCCAGTCTGGCCTGCGCTGGCGTCGCTCACCGCCGAGCGCAAATTACCGCCTGCGGTCTACGTCTTAATTGATGTTATCGATATGGAGCATCGCAACCGCGAGCTGCCGTGCAATCCCGATTTCTGGCTGGCGGTGCAGGAAGAACTTCTCCCCCTTGTTAAAAAACGCGTGCCGTTTAGCGACCGCGCCGACCGTACGGTGGTGGCTGGCCAGAGCTTTGGCGGTCTCGCGTCGCTTTATGCTGGCCTCCACTGGCCGCAGCGTTTTGGCTGCGTGCTTAGCCAGTCCGGCTCTTACTGGTGGCCACACCGCGGCGGCCAGCAGGACGGGCTGTTAATCGAACAACTTAAAGCCGGTGAAATATCTCCTCGCGGGCTACGCATCATTCTTGAAGCCGGGCGCAACGAGCCGCTCATCTTCCGCGCGAATCAGGCGATTTACGCCGAACTGCACACACACCAACCGGTTATCTGGCGTCAGGTTGACGGCGGACACGATGCGCTTTGCTGGCGCGGTGGGCTGACACAGGGGCTGATGATCCTCTGGCAGCCGCTTATTCACTAACGGAGTCTGTATGGAATTCAGCAATCCTTTCGATAATCCGCAGGGACAGTTCGCCATTTTGCAAAACGACCAGGGGCAGTACAGCCTGTGGCCTCAGCAGTGCGAACTGCCGGCAGGGTGGTGCGTGGTGTGCGAAGCACAGTCGCAGGAGGCGTGCCAGCAGTGGCTTGCCGGGCACTGGCAAACGCTTGAGCCGTCTTACTTTGTGGGGGAGAAAGCATGAACCGTCTTCCTCTCGTCGCCGCCCAGCCGGGGATCTGGATGGCGGAACAGCTGTCCACGCTGCCAAACGCCTGGAGCGTGGCGCACTACACCGAGCTGAAAGGCGATATCGATGCGCCACTGCTGGTTAAAGCCATTGCGGAAGGCATGCTGCAGGCCGATACCCTGCGCATGCGTTTTGCAGAAGAAAACGGTGAGGTGTGGCAGTGGGTGGATGAGACCTTCATTCTGCCGGAACCGTCCGTTGTTCGCGTTGATTCCCACGCCGCTGCCGTGGCGCTGATGGAATCCGATCTTAACCAGAACCTGCGCGTCGACAGCGGTCAGCCGCTGGCATTTCACCAGCTGATTCAGGTCGGTGACAACCACTGGTACTGGTATCAGCGCTATCATCATCTGGTAGTGGATGGCTTCAGCTTCCCGGCCATTACCCGCCAGATCGCCGCGATTTATGCCGCGTGGAAAAAGGGCGACCCCACGCCTGAATCCCCGTTTACCCCATTTGCAGAGGTGGTGGACGAGTACCAGCGCTATCGCGACAGCGAGGCGTACCCGCGCGACGGCGCGTTCTGGGCCGAGCAGCGCAAACAGCTGCCTTCTCCGGTCTCGCTCTCCTCCGCACCGCTGCCGGGTCGTGCCGTGACAACGGATATCCTGCGCCTGAAAATCGCCGCCGACGGTCGTGCTTTTAGCCAGCTTGCGCAGGCGGCAGAAAAGGTACAGCGCACCGACCTGGCGCTTGCGCTGGTGGCGCTGTGGCTGGGGCGCCTCACCGGACGGCTGGACTACGCCGCCGGGTTTATCTTTATGCGAAGGATGGGGTCCGCAGCCCTGACCGCGACCGGACCGGTGCTTAACGTCCTGCCGCTGGCGGTCAATATCGATCCGCAGGAGAGCCTGCCCTCGCTGGCGCTGCGCCTGGCGAACCAGCTGAAAAAAATGCGCCGCCACCAGCGCTACGACGCCGAGCAGATCGTGCGCGACAGTGGGAAAGCGGCGGGCGATGAAGCGCTGTTTGGCCCGGTGCTGAACGTGAAAGTGTTCGACTACCAGCTGGATATCGACGGCGTGGAGGCCATCACCCACACGCTGGCGACCGGCCCGGTGAACGATCTGGAGCTGGCGCTGTTCCCGGACGAGCAGGGCGGGTTGAGCATTGAGATCCTCGCCAACAAACAGCGCTACGACGAGGCGACGCTGGTGCGTCACGTCGCGCGCCTGAACGCGATGCTGAGGCAATTTGCGGTCAATCCGGACCTGCGCTGCAGCGAGGTGGAAACCGTTTCAGAGCAGGAATACGCTAAGCTCGCGCGCATCAACGATACCGGACTGGCGCTGCCGTCCAGCACGCTCGCGGATCTGGTGGCGGAACAGGCGAGCAAAACGCCGGACGCCCCGGCGCTGGCGGATGCGCACGTTAAACTCAGTTATCGCCAGATGCGCGAGCAGGTCGTCGCGCTGGCAAACCTGCTGCGCGCGCGCGGCGTGAAGCCGGGCGACAGCGTGGCGGTGGCCCTGCCGCGCTCGGTATTCCTGACGTTAGCCTTGCACGGCATTGTGGAGGCGGGCGCCGCGTGGCTACCGCTCGACACCGGCTACCCGGACGATCGCCTGCGGATGATGCTCGAGGACGCGAAGCCGTCCCTGCTCATTACCACTGACGAACAGCTTCCGCGCTTTAGCGATCTCTCCGTCGAGACGTTTAGTTACAACACACTATTACCGACCGCGGGTGCTGAACCGCTGCGTCTGGCGAAGCCGGAGCAGACGGCGTACATCATCTTTACCTCCGGCTCGACCGGGCGTCCAAAAGGGGTCATGGTCGGCCATACCGCCATCGTTAACCGCCTGAAATGGATGCAGGATCATTATCCACTGACGGCGTTTGACGTAGTGGCGCAGAAAACGCCGTGCAGCTTTGACGTGTCGGTGTGGGAGTTCTGGTGGCCGTTTATCGCCGGGGCGAAGCTGGTGATGGCCGAGCCGGACGCGCACCGCGATCCGCAGGCGATGCAAAGTTTCTTCGCCCACTATGGCGTGACCACTACCCACTTCGTGCCGTCGATGCTGGCGGCGTTTGTTGCCTCGCTGACGCCGGAAAACGTGGTTTGCTGTAAAACCCTTAAGCAGGTGTTCTGCAGCGGCGAAGCGCTGCCAACCGAACTGTGCCGCGAGTGGGAACAGCTGACCCGCGTGCCGCTGCACAATCTTTATGGCCCGACGGAAGCGGCGGTGGACGTCAGCTGGTATCCGGCGTTTGGGCCTGAGCTGGCGGCGGTGGAAGGCAACAGCGTGCCGATCGGCTTCCCGGTGTGGAACACGGGGCTGCGCATTCTGGATGCGATGATGCGCCCGGTGCCGTTCGGCGTGGCGGGCGATCTCTACCTCACCGGCATCCAGCTGGCGCAGGGGTATCTAGGACGCCCCGATCTCACCGCCAGCCGCTTTATCGCCGACCCGTTTGCACCGGGCGAGCGGATGTACCGCACCGGAGACGTTGCCCGCTGGCTGGATAACGGCGCGGTGGAATATCTGGGCCGCAGCGACGACCAGCTTAAAATTCGCGGCCAGCGCATCGAGCTGGGTGAAATCGACCGAGCGATGCTCTCGCTGCCGGACGTGGCCCAGGCCGTGGCGCACGCCTGCGTCTTCAACCAAGCGGCGGCAACGGGCGGCGATGCCCGCCAGCTGGTGGGGTACGTGGTTTCTGAATCCGGCTTACCGCTGGACCGCGACGCGCTGCTGGAATCGCTCAAAGCCCAGCTGCCGCCGCATATGGTGCCGGTGGTGCTGCTGCAAATCAGCGCGCTGCCGCTGAGCGCCAACGGCAAGCTGGATCGCAAGGCGCTGCCGCTGCCGGAACTGACCGGTAAAACGTCCGGACGGGCCCCGGAAAACGAAACCGAAATCGCCGTCGCGCAGGCGTTTGCCGCGCTGCTGGGCTGCGAGATCAATGACATTGAGGCGGATTTCTTTGCCCTCGGCGGCCACTCGCTGCTGGCTATGCGTCTGGCGGCGCAGCTCAGCCGTGCGTTCAACCGCAAGGTCACGCCGGGGCAAATTATGGTCGCCTCGACGGTCAGCAAGCTTAGCGCCCTGCTGGCCTCGCAGATGAGCGACGAGCAGGCGCAGCGTCTGGGGTATGAAACGCTTCTGCCGCTGCGTGAGGGCGACGGCCCGACACTGTTCTGCTTCCATCCGGCATCCGGCTTCGCCTGGCAGTTTAGCGTGCTGGCGCGCTACCTCTGCCCGCGCTGGTCAATCGTCGGCATTCAGTCGCCGCGCCCGGACGGGCCGATGCAGCAATGTGCGGATCTGGATGGGGTGATTGAGCGCCACCTGTTTACGTTACGTAAGCAGCAGCCGCAGGGGCCGTATTACCTGTTCGGTTATTCCCTCGGCGGTACGCTGGCGCAGGGGATTGCGGCCCGCCTGCGCGAGCAGGGTGAAGCGGTTTCGTTCCTCGGCCTGCTGGATACCTGGCCGCCGGAAACCCAGAACTGGGCGGAAAAAGAGGCTAACGGCCTCGACCCGGCGGTGCTGGCAGAGATCGAGCGGGAACGTCAGGCGTTTATCGCCGCCCAGCAGGGGCAGGGCTCCAGCGAGCTGTTTAACGCGATTGAAGGCAACTACGCCGACGCGGTGCGGCTGCTCACCACGGCGCACAGCGCGCGCTTTGACGGCAAAGCGACGCTGTTTGTCGCCGAGCGCACGCGAACTATGGATCCGCAGGCGGCCTGGGCGCCGTGGGTGTCGGAGCTTGAGGTGTACAGCCAGGATTGCGCCCACGTGGATATCATTTCACCGCAGGCGTTTGAGAAGATAGGGCCGGTGTTGAAGAATATTTTGGGGTAACGTCAAAAGCGCCGGGTGGCGGCTACGCCTTACCCGGCCTACGGGAGCCGAGTGTAGGCCGGGTAAGGCGTAGCCGCCACCCGGCAATTACCGCCGACCTAACGGCACCACCAGCGGTGTGCCCGCCACCGGATCGTCGATTATCATGCACCGCAGGCCGTAGATCCGCGCGATCAGCTCCGGCGTGACAATCTCTTTCGGTGCACCCTGGGCCACAATCTCCCCGTCTCGCAAGGCAATCAGGTGCGTGGCATAGCGGCACGCCTGGTTTAAATCGTGCAGTACCGCCGCCAGGGTGTACCCCTGCGCGCGGTTCAGCTCGCTCAGCAGCTCCAGCAGGTCAATCTGGTGGCTGATATCCAGCCACGTTGTCGGCTCGTCCAGCAGCATGATGGAGGTCTCCTGCGCCAGCACCATCGCGATCCACGCGCGCTGACGCTGTCCGCCGGAAAGGGTATCCACGCTTTGCTGAGCGAGATCGGTAATGCCCGTCGCCCGCATCGCGCGGTTCACCGCCTCGTCATCTTCCTTGCGCCAGCGGGTAAACAGCGGCTGGTGCGGATAGCGCCCGCGCGAGACCAGCTCCTGCACCGTGATGTCCCCCGGCGTGGTGGCGTTTTGCGCCAGCAGCCCGATGCGCCTGGCCACCTCTTTGCTGGCGAAGCGCTGGATCTGCTCGCCGTCGAGAAGCACGCTCCCCGCAACCGGCGTCATCAGGCGGCTCAGCGTGCGCAGCAGAGTCGATTTTCCGCAGCCGTTCGGGCCGATAATCGCCGTGAAGTGGCCGTCCGGAATGGCGACGGATAAATCACGGGCAATAATTTTTTTGCCGTAACCGAGGGTGAGATTTTCGCCGCGCAAGCGGGTGGTTGAATCTGTCATTTCTTGCGAGACTCCTGAACGAGCAAGACGATAAGGTAAATGCCGCCGAGGCTGACGGTCACCACGCCCACCGGAAGCTGGTAAGGCATAAACAGCCGCTGGGCGCAGAGATCGGCGGCCAGCAGCAACAGCGCGCCGCACAGCGCCGCCTGAGTTAATCCCCAGCGCGCCGTCCCGCTTAGACGTCGTGCGATATGCGGCGCCACGAGGGCGATAAACGAGATCGGCCCGGCGATGGCGGTGGAGGCGGCGGTCAGCAGTACGGCGACCAGCATCAGCATCAGGCGCGAGCGTTCAACGCCCACGCCCAGCGCGCAGGCGCTGTCGTCGCCCATCTCCAGCAGCCGCATGCGCCGTACCAGCAGCAGCGCGCCGATAAACATCAGCACAATCAGTGGTGCCGCGGGCCAGGTTTTGCCCCACGTCAGGCCGTTGAGGGAGCCCGCGTACCACAGCCCGGCGGAAAGCGCCGTTTCCAGCGAGGCCTGCAGCAGCAGCCAGGTGTTAAAGGCCATCAGCATCGCACGGATGCCGATACCGATAATGATCAGCCGGAAGGTATCGATGCCGTTGCGCCAGGCCAACAACCAGATAACCAGCGACGTCAGAATGCCGCCCGCCATCGCCGTAAAAGTGATGGCCGTCAGGTGCTGGCCGAACAGCACCATCGCCACCAGCACGCCGCTCCAGGCCCCGGTATTGAGGCCCATCACGTCCGGGCTGCCGAGCGGGTTGCGCATCAGCGACTGGAAGATCGCGCCGCTGACGCCGAGCGCCGCGCCCACCAGGATCGCCATCGCCACGCGCGGCAGTCGCCATTCGGTGACAACCAGGGTGATATTGCGCGGCGCGCTGCCGAGCAGGGCGTTAAGCACCTGAGTGAAATCAAGCGTCACCGCGCCGCTGCGCAGGCTCCAGACCGCCAGCAGCAGAATGGCGATAACCAGCAGGGAGACGCAGGCGACTAAACGCCGGGAGGGAGCCATCATGCGCCACCTCCGCGTCTGCGTCGTACCAGGAAGATCAGCACCGGCGCACCGATAAAGGCGCTGACCACCGAGACGCGCAGCTCGCCGGGCACCAGCAGGCGGCCCAGCACGTCGGCAAACAGCAGCAGGGCAGGGGTCGCCAGCAGCGTGACGGGCAGGGACCAGCGGTGATCCGCCCCCACCAGCCAGCGCGCCATATGGGGCATCATCAGGCCGATAAAGGCAATCGGGCCAACCACGGCGGTCGCGCTGCCGCACAGTACGGTGATGGCCAGCAGGCCCGTCAGCTGCGTGCGCGCCACGCGGTTGCCGAGGGCGGTGGCGGTGTCGCTGCCGAGGCTCAGGCTGTTCAGCGCCCGGCTTAACGACAGCGCTACGACGACGGCAATCATCACCGGGATCGCCACCACTTTCAGGGTTTCAAGGGTGCGGATATCCAGCGAGCCGGCCTGCCAGAAGCGCAGCTGGTCGTAAACGTCCGGGTTGAGCAGGGCGATGCCGTTGGACAAGCCTTCCAGCACCGCCGCAAGCGCCACGCCCGCCAGCGTCAGGCGTACCGGGCTCAGCTGTCCGCCGCCCTGGCTGCCGGTAAACGCCACCACCAGCGAGGCGGCCAGCGCGCCGCAAAAGGCCATCACCAGCTGTTCAGAGGGCGACGTCAACCCGAACAGCGCCGCGCCGAGTACGATGGCAAAGCTGGCACCGGAGTTCACGCCGAGAATGCCGGGGTCCGCCAGCGGGTTACGGGTAAGGGTTTGCATCAACGCACCGGCAAGGCCGAGCGCGCCACCGGCCAGCAGTCCGGCAAGGGTGCGGGGCAGGCGGGCGTCGAGCACGATGATGCAATCGGCGCTCTGACAGGTGCCGGAGAGCGCATCAACGATAACGGAGGCGGGCAGCGGCTTCGCGCCGACCAGCAGGCTGAGTGCAATCGCCAGGCTCAATAGCAGCAATAAAACGGGCACGGCAATGGCGCGCACCGAAGAAGAGGAAAACGACATAGCAACATCCATGATTTGATAATGATAGTGATTATCGTTATCTATCTTATTTGGCTATGTTAGCATGTGCGCCCATGGAATGGGTAGAATTACACTCAAGGCTTTGTCATGAATCAAAAATCCTGGCTGCTCAACCTCAGCCTGCTCAAAACGCACCCGGCGTATCGCGCCGTCTTTATCGCTCGTTTTATCTCCATTTTATCCCTTGGTCTGCTCGGCGTGGCCGTGCCGGTCCAGATCCAGACTATGACGCACTCCAGCTGGCTGGTGGGGTTATCGGTGACGTTAACCGGCGGGGCGATGTTCATCGGTCTGATGGTCGGCGGCGTGCTGGCGGACCGCTACGAGCGTAAAAAGCTGATCCTGCTGGCACGCGGCACCTGCGGCGTGGGCTTTATCGGGCTGTGTCTGAACGCCATGCTGCCGGAGCCGTCGCTGATGGCCATATATGCCCTCGGGCTGTGGGACGGTTTCTTTGCCTCCTTAGGCGTGACGGCGCTGCTGGCGGCGACGCCCGCGCTGGTCGGGCGCGAGAATCTGATGCAGGCGGGGGCAATCACCATGCTCACCGTGCGCCTCGGCTCGGTGATTTCGCCGATGGTCGGCGGCCTGCTGCTGGCGACCGGCAACGTGGCGTGGAACTACGGCCTGGCGGCGGCGGGGACGTTTATCACCACCCTGACGCTGCTGCGCCTGCCGCTGCTGCCACCCCCGCCGCAGCCGCGCGAGCATCCGCTGACATCATTGATGGCCGCTATTCGTTTTCTGTTCAGTAACCCGCTGATTGGCGGCATTGCGCTGCTTGGTGGCCTGCTGACCATGGCGAGCGCCGTGCGCGTGCTGTATCCGGCGTTAGCGGGAGAGTGGCGGATGAGCGCCTCGGAGATTGGCCTGCTGTACGCCGCGATTCCGCTCGGTGCGGCCTGCGGGGCGCTGACCAGCGGCAACCTGGCGCAGAGCGCGCGTCCGGGGCTGATTATGCTGCTTGCCACGCTGGCCTCGTTTATCGCCATTGGCTTCTTCAGCCTGATGCCGGTCTGGGCGCTCGGGGTGATGTGTCTGGTGATTTTTGGCTGGCTGAGCGCCATCAGCTCGCTCTTGCAGTACACCCTGATCCAGACCCAGACGCCGGAAGGGATGCTCGGACGCATCAACGGCCTGTGGACCGCGCAGAACGTCACGGGCGATGCCATCGGCGCGGCGATCCTCGGCGGGCTGGGGGCGATAATGAGCCCGGTGGCGTCGGCGAGCAGCAGCGGGTTTGTGTTAGCAATGGTTGGGGCGATCTTATTGGTGGCGCTGGTGGAATTGCGCCGGTTCAGGCAGGAGAGTGTGGTGACCTTGTAGGTCGGGTAAGGCGGAGCCGCCACCCGACAAAACGCCCGGTGGCGCTGCGCTTACCGGGCCTACGGGGATCGTGCCTCTTATTTAAATATCGCGTTCAAACGCTGCAACACCAACATCGCGCTGTAATAATCCAGGCGGAACGTCTCGGTTCCTAACGCCCACACGCGCTTGTTTTTCACCGACGGCAGGTGCGCCAGGAGTGGGTTAGCGTAAATCGCCGCCACGTCTTTCTCGTCACCGGCAAACACAAACAGCCCTTCGCCGTTAAGTCCCGTCGCCAGGTTTTCACCGCCCAGCTGGATAATGTCGTGGCGCTTGCCCTGGCTTGTTGAGGTCTGCAACCCGGCAGGCAGCTCCGCCAGCGTAAAGCCCAGCTGGTGCAGCAGCTTGCCCTGCGCCGATTCCGCGGTCCACAGGTTGGCGGAATGCGCGGCGGCGGTGTAGACGATGGCGTTCACCGGCTGCGGCGGCAGCGTCATTTGCTGTTTCACCTGCGCGAGCTGTGTATCAAACGCGGCTATGCGCCCGGCGGCCTGCTTTTCATGGCCGGTGATCGTGCCCAGCTGGGTCAGCAGCGCCTGCCAGCTCTTGTCGTCGTAGTTGATGATAAGCGTCGGCGCGATAGCTGAGAGCTGATCGTACAGCGCCAGCGCGGAATCCCCGCCGGTAGCGCTGATCAAAATCAGGTCCGGCATTTGCGCGGCTACCGCTTCGGCGCTCGGCTCGCCAATGTACAGCCGCGCTACCTTGCGCTGCTTCGCGATATCGCCCCACTGGCGCAGGAAACCCTGTCCATCCGCCACGCGGTTGTTTGGCGTGGTCGCGCCGCTGGCGACGACCGGTGCGTCAATGGCCAGCAGGGAGCCGGTTAAGGTCACGCTGGTGGAGACAATGCGCGTCGGTTTGTGCTCAAGGGTATGTACCCCGCGGCTGTCAGTCACCTGACGCGGCCAGTCGGCGGCAGCGGCTGAGGTAAGTCCTAAAACAAAAAGTGATAATAAAAGCAGGGGATTACGGAAAACGGCAGGGAATTTCACAGCGCGGGATCCTGTTTTCGTTGAAGATAATGCTTCTCATTTTCATGGTTGACGCATCGGGATGCAAGCTTTTGTCGCACAAGTTATTTGCCCGACGGTTGACAGCGAAGCGATGTGGGATTAGGTTAGCCGACGAAAATATAAATGATAATCATTATTGCTTCTTTTATCATTTTTAGGAGGATGATATGGATACGTCCCTGGCTGAGGAAGTTCAGCACGCCGCAACCACGCTGGAATCAGACCGTTTTTTCTTTATGTCGCCTTACCGCAGCTTTACCACGTCCGGCTGCTTTGCCCGCTTCAGTGAACCCGCCGTCGGCGGTGACGATCCGGCGGGTCGCTTCCAGCAAAAATTAGCCCAGGCCTTCCGCACGGCAAAAGCCAGCGGTATTGCTCACCCGGTGATGGTGGGGGCGATCCCGTTCGACACCCGCAAGCCCTCGTCGCTGTTTATTCCGCAACGCTGGGAAACCTTTTCCCGTCCCGCACGTCAGCAGTCCGCACGCTATTTTTCCGGCGCGCAGGCGCTGAAGGTGGCACAACGCACCGAGGTCCCGCCGCAGCCCGTCTTCGAAGAGATGGTCGCTCGCGCCGCGTCGCTGACCGCCACGCCGCAGGTGAACAAGGTGGTGCTGTCGCGCCTGATTGATATCGCGACCGACAAACGCATGGACAGCGGTGCCCTGATGGAGCGCCTGATCGCCCAGAACCCGGCGAGCTTCAACTTCCACGTGCCGCTGGAAGACGGCGGCGTGCTGCTGGGCGCCAGCCCGGAGCTGCTGCTGCGCAAAGAGGGGGCGCACTTTAGCTCGCTGCCGCTGGCAGGCTCCGCGCGCCGTCAGCCGGACGACGTGCTGGATCGCGAAGCGGGCAACAAGCTGCTGGCCTCCGAAAAGGACCGTCACGAGCACGACCTGGTCACCCAGGCGATGAAGGCCATTCTGGCACCGCGCAGCCACCATCTCAGCATGCCTGATTCTCCTCAGTTGATTACCACGCCGACGCTGTGGCATCTGGCGACGCCGGTGGAAGGCGAGGCGCGTGAAAACGAGAATGCCCTGACCCTGGCCTGCCTGCTGCACCCGACCCCGGCGCTGAGCGGCTTCCCGCATCAGGCGGCGAAAGAGCTGATTGCCGAGCTGGAGCCGTTCGACCGCGAGCTGTTTGGCGGCATCGTTGGCTGGTGCGACAGCGAAGGCAACGGCGAGTGGGTGGTGACCATCCGCTGCGCGCGTCTTCGTGAAAATACCGTTCGCCTGTTTGCCGGTGCGGGCATTGTGCCTGCCTCCTCCCCGGTGGGCGAGTGGCGCGAGACGGGCGTGAAGCTCTCCACCATGCTCAACGTGTTTGGTTTGCACTAAGGAAGACTCATGACCATTCCCTTTACCCGCTGGCCTGAGGCATTTGCCCGCCGCTACCGTGAAAAAGGCTACTGGCAGGATCTGCCGTTGACCCACATCCTGACGGATCGGGCGGACAGCGATGCGGTGGCGATTATCGATGGCGATCGCCACATTACCTACCGCGCGCTGAATCAGGCCGTAAACAACCTGGCCTCAGCCCTTCAGGCGCGTGGGCTGCAGCGTGGCGAGACGGCGCTGGTGCAGCTTGGCAACGTGGCCGAGTTCTACATGACCTTCTTCGCGCTGCTGCAAATCGGCGTCGCGCCGGTCAACGCGCTCTTTAGCCACCAGCGCAGCGAGCTGTACGCCTACGCGGCGCAGATCAACCCCGCCGTGCTGATCGCCGATCGCGACCATGCGCTGTTTGCGGGCGATGATTTTCTTCATGCCTTTGTGGATGAACATCGCTCGGTGCGCGTCGTGCTCCTGCGTGGCGATAAGGGTGAATATGCCCTGGACGCGGCGATTGCGCGCCCGGCGGACAATTTTATCCCTAACCCGACGCCCGCCGACGAAGTGGCGTTCTTCCAGCTCTCCGGCGGCAGCACCGGCACGCCGAAGCTGATCCCGCGGACGCACAACGACTACGACTACAGCATTCGCCGCAGCAACGAGATCTGCGGTATCACTGCGCATACCCGGTATCTGAACGCGCTGCCCGCGGCGCACAACTACGCCATGAGCTCGCCGGGGTCGTTAGGCGTCTTTACCGCGGGCGGCTGCGTGGTGCTGGCGAACGATCCGAGCGCCACGCTCTGCTTCCCGCTGATCGAACAGCATCAGATTAACGTCACCTCGCTGGTCCCGCCGGCGGTCAGCCTCTGGCTGCAGGCGATTGCCGACGGTGCGGGGAACGCGCAGCTTAACTCCCTGAAGCTGCTGCAGGTGGGCGGCGCACGCCTCTCCGCCACGCTCGCGGCGCGCATTCCGGCAGAAATCGGCTGCCAGCTTCAGCAGGTGTTCGGCATGGCAGAAGGGCTGGTGAACTACACCGCGCTCGACGACGCGCCGGAACGCATCATCAACACCCAGGGCCGACCGATGTGCCCGGACGACGAAGTGTGGGTGGCGGACGAGCACGGCAACCCGCTGCCGCGCGGGGAAGTCGGGCGCCTGATGACGCGCGGCCCGTACACCTTCCGCGGCTATTTCAACAGCCCGGAACACAACGCCAGCGCCTTCGACGCCGACGGCTTTTACTGTTCCGGGGATCTGATTGCCATTGACGAGCAGGGCTACATCACCGTGCAGGGGCGCGAGAAAGATCAGATCAACCGCGGCGGCGAGAAGATTGCTGCTGAAGAGATCGAGAACCTGCTGCTGCGCCATGAGTCGGTGATCCACGCCGCGCTGGTGAGCATGGAGGATAGCCTGCTGGGTGAGAAGAGCTGCGCGTATCTGGTGGTGAAACAGCCCCTGCGTGCGGTGGAGGTGCGTCGCTTCCTGCGCGAGCAGGGCGTCGCCGAATTCAAGCTGCCGGACCGCGTGGAGAGCGTGGATGCGCTCCCGCTGACGCCGGTCGGCAAAGTCGATAAGAAACAGTTGCGCCTGTGGCTTGCTGAACGCGCCCGGGGCTGAGGAAAAGAGTATGGCCATTCCAAAATTAACCGCTTACGCGCTGCCGACCGCCGCAGAGTTGCCGACCAGCAAGGTGAACTGGGCGTTTGAACCCGAGCGCGCGGCGCTGCTGATCCACGATATGCAGGAGTATTTCCTGAACTTCTGGGGCGAAAACAGCGAGATGATGCAGCAGGTGGTGGCGAACATCGCCAGACTGCGCGCCTGGTGCAAAGAACACAATATCCCGGTGTACTACACCGCGCAGCCAAAAGAGCAGAGCGACGACGATCGCGCCCTGCTGAACGACATGTGGGGCCCGGGCCTGACCCGTTCGCCGGAGCAGCAGCGCATCGTCGCCGAGCTGGCGCCGGACGAAGCGGACACGGTGCTGGTGAAGTGGCGCTACAGCGCGTTCCACCGCTCGCCGCTGGAGCAGATGCTGAAAGAGACGGGCCGCAACCAGCTGCTGATTACCGGCGTCTACGCCCACATCGGCTGCATGACCACCGCCACCGATGCCTTTATGCGCGACATTAAGCCGTTCTTCATTGCCGACGCGCTGGCGGATTTCACCCGCGACGAGCACCTGATGTCGCTGAACTATGTAGCCGGACGCTCGGGCCGCGTGGTGATGACCGACGAACTGCTGCCGTCCGTTCCGGCCTCGAAGCCCGCACTGCGCGAGCTTATTCTGCCGCTGCTGGACGAGTCCGACGAGCCGATGGATGACGAAAACCTGATCGACTACGGCCTGGATTCAGTGCGCATGATGGCGCTGGCCGCCCGCTGGCGCAAAGTACACGGCGATATCGACTTCGTGATGCTGGCGAAAAATCCGACCCTCGACGCCTGGTGGGCGCTGCTTTCCCGCGAGGTGAAGTGATGGGATGGGATTTCACCGGTAAAACCGTCTGGGTGACGGGCGCGGGGAAGGGGATTGGCTACGCGACCGCACTGGCGTTTGCCGAAGCCGGCGCGCAGGTGACCGGGTTCGATTTGGCCTTCCCGCAGGATCACTATCCGTTTGCCACCGAAACGCTGGACGTGGCGGATGCCGCGAAGGTGCATGAGGTGTGCGGGCGCGTGCTGGCTTCGCTCGAACGGCTGGACGTGCTGGTCAACGCGGCGGGCATTCTGCGCATGGGGGCGACGGACCAGCTCTCGCACAAGGACTGGCAGGACACCTTTGCGGTCAACGTTGGCGGCGCGTTCAATCTGTTCCAGCAGACCATGGGGCAGTTCCGCCGTCAGCAGGGCGGGGCGATTGTTACCGTGGCGTCCGACGCGGCGCACACGCCGCGCATCGGCATGAGCGCCTATGGCGCATCGAAAGCGGCGCTGAAAAGCCTGGCCCTGACCGTCGGGCTGGAGCTGGCAGGCAGCGGCGTGCGCTGCAATCTGGTGTCGCCGGGCTCAACGGACACCTATATGCAGCGCACTCTGTGGAAAAGCGACGATGCGGAGCAGCAGCGCATTCGCGGCTTCGGCGAGCAGTTTAAGCTCGGTATTCCGCTGGGCAAAATTGCCCGTCCTCAGGAGATAGCTGAGACCGTGCTGTTCCTTGCCTCCGATGCCGCCAGCCATATCACCCTGCAGGACATCGTGGTGGACGGCGGCTCCACGCTGGGGGCGTAAATGATCTGGAAACGTCATTTATCGCTTGAGGAACTGAACGCCACCAGCGTGAATACCCTGGTGGCGAACCTGGGCATCGTCTATACCCGCCTCGGGGACGACACGCTGGAAGCGGAGATGCCGGTGGATGCGCGTACCCATCAGCCGTTTGGCCTGCTCCACGGCGGGGCCTCGGCGGCGCTGGCGGAAACGCTCGGCTCAATGGCCGGATTTCTGATGACCCGCGACGGGCAGAGCGTGGTGGGAACGGAGCTGAACGCCACGCATCATCGGGCGGTATCCCACGGCACGGTTCGTGGCGTGTGTCAGCCGCTGCATCTTGGGCGTTCGAGCCAGAGTTGGGAAATTGTGGTTTTCGACGAGCAGGGGCGGCGGTGCTGTACCTGCCGGTTGAGTACGATGGTGCTGGGCTAGCCCAGGCAGATCAAAGTGATCGGCTTAACACTGTGGTGTAAATCTCTGGTTTGACCACGCATTATTGCGTTTCAAAGTTGTTAAATTTTTCCGGTTGTTCTAGAAACAAAATGTAACATCTCACTGTTTCACAACAACGGACAACAACTATGAACAACTCAGGGAAATACCTTACATGGGCAGGGCTCTCCGTTGTGGGAGCCTTTGCCCTGGGCTACATCGCCCTCAACCGGGGGGAGCAGATCAACGCGCTCTGGATCGTCGTTGCCTCGGTCTGCGTTTACCTGATCGCCTATCGTTTTTATGGCCGCTATATCGCTAAAAATGTTCTGGCGGTCGATAGCACCCGCATGACGCCTGCCGTCCGCCATAACGACGGTCTGGACTACGTGCCGACCGACAAGAAAGTGCTGTTCGGTCACCATTTTGCGGCGATCGCCGGAGCAGGCCCGCTGGTGGGCCCGGTGCTGGCGGCGCAAATGGGCTACCTGCCGGGGATGATCTGGATCCTCGCCGGGGTGGTGCTGGCGGGGGCGGTGCAGGACTTTATGGTGCTGTTCGTCTCCACCCGCCGCGACGGACGTTCGCTGGGGGAACTGGTGAAAGAGGAGATGGGGGCCACTGCCGGGGTGATTGCGCTGGTGGCGACCTTTATGATCATGGTGATCATCCTCGCGGTGCTGGCGATGATCGTGGTGAAAGCGTTGACCCACAGCCCGTGGGGAACGTATACCGTAGCCTTTACCATTCCGCTGGCGCTGTTCATGGGGATCTACATCCGCTACCTGCGTCCGGGCCGCATTGGTGAAGTGTCGGTGATTGGTCTGGTGTTGCTCGTGTTCGCCATTATCTCCGGCGGCTGGGTGGCGGAAAGCCCGACCTGGGCGCCGTTCTTCGACTTTACCGGCGTACAGCTGACCTGGATGCTGGTGGGCTACGGCTTTGTGGCGGCGGTGCTGCCGGTGTGGCTGCTGCTGGCCCCGCGCGACTACCTTTCAACGTTCCTGAAAATCGGCACCATCGTCGGGCTGGCAATCGGTATTCTGATTATGCGCCCAACGCTGACCATGCCGGCGCTGACCAAATTTATCGACGGTACCGGCCCGGTCTGGACCGGGAATCTGTTCCCGTTCCTGTTTATCACCATCGCCTGCGGTGCGGTGTCGGGCTTCCACGCGCTGATCGCCTCCGGGACGACGCCGAAGATGCTGGCGAATGAAAATCAGGCCTGCCTGATTGGCTACGGCGGCATGCTGATGGAGTCCTTCGTGGCCATCATGGCACTGGTCTCAGCCTGCATTATCGACCCGGGCGTCTACTTCGCGATGAACAGCCCGATGGTGGTCCTGGCTCCGGCCGGTACCGTTGACGTGGTGGCATCTGCCGCGCAGGTGGTGAGCGGCTGGGGCTTCGCGATTACTCCTGATACGTTGACGAGCATCGCCAGCGAAGTGGGCGAGCAGTCCATTATCTCCCGCGCGGGCGGGGCGCCGACGCTGGCGGTGGGCATGGCGTATATTCTCCACGGCGCGCTGGGCGGGCTGATGGACGTGTCGTTCTGGTATCACTTCGCCATTCTGTTTGAAGCGCTGTTTATCCTGACGGCGGTGGATGCGGGAACCCGTGCGGCGCGCTTTATGCTGCAGGATCTGCTGGGCGTCATCTCCCCGAACCTGAAGCGGACCGACTCGCTCCCGGCTAACCTGCTGGCGACGGCGCTGTGCGTGCTGGCGTGGGGCTATTTCCTGCATCAGGGCGTGGTCGATCCGCTGGGCGGGATTAACACCCTGTGGCCGCTGTTCGGTATCGCCAACCAGATGCTGGCGGGCATGGCGCTGATGCTCTGCGCGGTGGTGCTGTTCAAGATGAAGCGCCAGCGCTATGCGTGGGTGGCGCTGGTGCCTACCGCGTGGCTGCTGATCTGTACCCTGACGGCGGGCTGGCAGAAGGCCTTCAGTCCGGATAATAAGGTGGGCTTCCTGGCAATTGCCAACAAGTTCCAGGCGATGATCGACAGCGGCAAGATCCCGGCACAGTACACCGAATCACAGCTGTCGCAGCTGGTGTTTAACAACCGTCTGGACGCCGGGCTGACCATCTTCTTTATGGTGGTGGTCGTGGTGCTGGCGTTGTATTCTCTCAAGACCGCGCTGGCGGCATTGAAAGTCGACACGCCAACGGCGAAAGAGACGCCGTATGAGCCAATGCCTGAAAACCTGGAAGAGATTGTGACCCAGGCGAAAGGGGCGCACTAACCTTTGTGCCGGGTAGCGGCTTCGCCTTACCCGGCCTACATTCCCTGTGAGATCAGAATCATGTTCGACACCCTTTCCAAAGCCGGTAAGTACCTGGGCCAGGCCGCCAAAATGATGATTGGCGTGCCGGACTACGACAACTACGTCGAGCATATGCGCGTCAATCATCCGGACCAGACGCCAATGACCTACGAAGAGTTTTTCCGTGACCGCCAGGACGCCCGCTACGGCGGCAAGGGCGGGGCGAAGTGCTGTTAACCCTCTTTCGGGAGATAGAGGCTGATCTGCTCCTGCTTACAGCCGTAGATCGCTGCCAGCTTTTCACGGGTGCGCTTTTGCGGACGGGAGTCCAGCGCTTCCAGCTGTGACACGGCGGACTGGCTGATGCCGAGTTTCTCCGCCACCTCCTGCTGGGATAGCCCGCGCAGGATACGCCACGCGGCCTGCAGGCTGACGTTCTGCCAGGTCATGATGCTGCACACTTCTCCGGGCAATTCCACGTCATCCAGACTATCGTGTTCGACCTCAATATCCTCCAGATCGTCATCGGTTTCGTCGTCAATTTCTGACATCTGTAAGAGCATACGAAAATATTCGTGATAGGGAATAACGGCGTACTGCGTTTTCCCGTTATCATCCTTGATTAGCTGTACAGCCATAGGTGGCACTCTCCTCATGCAGGTAAGTCGTTGAAGTTCTGCGCTTGACGGCCAAAACATAACAATGGTCATCGGGATCGTCCCGAAGCGTATAGATGATGCGGTAATCGCCAACGCGTAGCCGGAAATGATCTTCTGTCGCCGATATTTTTTTGATATCGGGCCGGGGAGCCGAGCGGTCATCCAGCTCAGTAAGCTTTACCTCAATGCGTCGCTGATACCGCTCTTCAATCTTTGAAAACGCCTTCTTTGCACCATTGGACCAGACAATCTTCATCCGTACCTCCACTGTACGCCCACACAGAATATAAGGAAATAATAAGACTATTAGATAAATTCCGAATTTCTAATGGGGTACTGTAGAGCGGAGAAAAACCGGAAGAAAGCGGCAAAACGGGAACCGTCGAGGGTGCTCGGGAATGCCTCTGCCGGACGACAGAGGCTTGCAGGAAATGTGCGATCAGGCGTTCAAACCACCGTCCACATCGAGACCGGTACCGGAGATCTGCCCGGCGGCCGGGCTGGCGAGGAAGGTGACCGCCGCCGCGATGTCTTCCGGCTGGCCGTAGTGACCGACTGCGATCATCTGGCGCTGGGCTTCCGCCTGTTCGCCGTCTTCCGGGTTCATATCGCTGTTGGTGGGGCCGGGGTGGACAAGGTTAACGGTAATACCGCGCGGGCCCAGATCGCGCGCCAGGCCGCGGGTGAGGGAGTTAAGGGCAGACTTGGTCATCGAGTAAACGGCAATACCCGGCATCGCCACGCGGTTGGCCAGACAGCTGCCGATGTTGATAATGCGCCCGCCGTCGGACATGTGCACCAGCGCTTCCTGAATGGCGATCACCACGCCGCGAATGTTGACGTTGATGAGCGCGTCAATGTCCGCCAGGGTCATGGACTCAAGCGGGCCGCCGCGCGCGATACCCGCGTTGTTGACCAGAATGTCCAGCCCGCCAAGGGAACGTGCTGCATGGGTGACGGCATCCTGAATCGCCTGCGCGCTGGCGCTGTCGGCCTGCACAGCTTCGCTGTGTCGTCCCAGCGCCTTAATCTCCTCTGCGACCGCCTGGGCTTTATCGGCGGATTTTTCATACGTAATAATCACATCCGCACCGGCGCGCGCCAGCGACAGTGCAATAGCCCGACCCAACCCGCGGCTGGCACCGGTAACCAGCGCCTTTTTACCTGTTAAATCGATCTGCATGATGACCTCGTTACGAGAGTGATAAGAATCATCATTAGGTATAGACGGTCAGGGAGATTAACGGCTGAAGTATTCCACCTTCTCAAACGCCGCGCGCAGAACCTCAGGCGTTAACGTCACCGGCAGATAATGAATTGACTCCACCGGACGCAGGGTGTGGGCAATCACCCTATCCAGCTCGTCGCGGTTGTGAATATCGACCTCCAGCGCGCGAAGCGTGGTCGGCAGGTTAAAACGTCGATACGCCGAGACCAGTTGCGCCAGCACGTCGTCCTGGCCGAGCAGGGCGCTCTGCACCAGAATGCCGTAGGCCACCTTGGTGCCGTGGAGGTATTTTTCCGTCTGCGGCAGCACGGTTAAACCGTTGTGCACCGCATGCGCCGCCGCCACGCGGGTATAGCGTTCGCCCAGACCGCCGACCATCCCGCCGCCAGCGATTATCGCATCCACCACGTCCCGAAAGACCTGCGTCTGTTCGCCGCGCAGCTGGTCGGCTAGTGCTTCCTCACTGTGCTCCAGCAGTACGTCGCGGATCGCCAGCGCGCCGTTGATGCCCAGCCGCACGGTCAGCGGCAGGTTTTCAGGCTGCGGAGCAAGCACTACCGCTTCGTACCACTTCGCCAGCGTATCGCCGATCCCCGCCAGCAGGTATTCCGCGGGCGCGTTGAGAATGATCTGTGGCTCTACCAGCACCAGGAAGTTGGCGTCATCGAAGATCTCAAAATGCAGCGCCTGCCCGGCATCGTTGTACCAGACGGAGAGCGGAGTCCACGCCGCGCAGGTAGCGGCAATGGTGGGGATACCCACGAACGGCACGCCCAGACGACGCGCCACGGCCTTGACGGTATCCAGCACCGCACCGCCGCCGACGCCAATCACCACGCTGGCGTCACTGCCGGATTCGTTCACCAGATGGATGACGTCGCGCTCGCTGCAGTGGCCTTTAAACAGCAGGTGTTTCGCCCCCGGCGCGTGAAAGCTCTCCGGCAGGAACGGGCGCGCGCCGTCGATAGCGCGCTCGCCGTAAATCCACACCGCGCGGGAAAGCTGTTCCGGGGTAAAGAAGTCATTCAGATGCGCAAGGCTTCCGGGATGGGAGAAGTAGTTCGCCGGGCCAGGCACGACGCGGATATCGGTGTTGCTCATGGTGTTGTCCTTTTTTAGCAAGCGCTAACCCGATGTTATGTCTGGACATCCGGATGGCTAATAATATTTCGCTTTAACTTATGCCTTTTCCGTCGTTGTCAGTCAACCGGAGCTGTGAAAAATTCGATAAATCAGAAGAGTAATGAAGGATTTACGCGGATGGTTTCCAGTCGCCTTGAGATGCGCGGTATCAGCCTGGCCTTTTCCGGCTTTCAGGCGCTGTCGCGCGTGAACTTCACCTTAACCGGCGGATCGGTACATGCGCTGACCGGCGCCAACGGCGCGGGGAAATCGACGCTGATGGCAGTGCTGTGCGGGACGCACGACCACTATGAAGGCGAAATCTCCATTAATAACCAGCCGGTAAGCATCCGCGAGCCGCTCGACGCCAAACGGCTGGGCATCCACCTTGTGCAGCAGGAGGTGGACGTGGCGCTGATCCCGGGGTTAAGCATCGCCGAGAACATCATGCTCGACCAGCTGGCGCAGCCGGGGCATCGCTTCCGCTGGCGCGCCGTCCGCCAGCAGGCGAGACAGGCGCTGGCGCAGCTGGATGTTGCTCTGGACGTACGCCGTTCCATCGACAGCTGCACGCTTGCCGAAAAGCAGCAGATTTTGCTGGCGCGCGCCCTGTCACACCACTGCCGTTTTCTCATTCTTGATGAGCCCACTGCGCCGCTGGACGCGCACGAGAGCGAGCGCCTGTTTGCGGTGGTGAGACGGTTAAAGCAGCAGGGCATCGGCGTGGTGTTTATCTCCCACCGCATTCACGAGCTGAAGGCCATCTGCGACACCCTGACGGTGCTGCGCGACGGCAAGCTGATTGAGTCCGGCCCGATGGCCGATCTCAGTGGCGAAACGATCGTCGAGAAGATGCTCGGCCACGTCCTGAGCGATATCTACCCGCCCACACGGCCGCCGCACGGCGACGAAACGTTGCTGCGGGTTGAAGGGCTGCACGACGACGCGCTGCTGAAAGATATCTCCTTGCACCTGCGTAAGGGCGAAATTCTCGGTATTGCCGGGCTGGCGGGCGCGGGCAAAACCGAACTCTGTAAGGCGCTGTTTGGCGCCAGCAAAAGCCGCGTGTCGCGCGGTGAGTTGAATCAACAGCCCTGGCAGCCGCGCGATCCGGCGGACTCGGTGCTGCGCGGCCTGGCGCTGGTGCCGGAAGAGCGGCGCAAAGAGGGCATTTTTATCGACGAGCCGGTGAGCATGAACCTTGCCGTATGCGCCGATAACAGCTTCTCGCGCTGGAGCCTGTTCGGCCATCGTCAGGCGTGGCGCTGGGCGGAGGCGGTGATCGCCCGCGTCGGCGTGCGCGCCCGCGGTCCCGGACAGGTTTTGCGACGTTTGTCCGGCGGCAACCAGCAGAAGGTCGCCATCGGCAAGTGGCTGCGCAATGACGCGAGCGTGCTGATCTTCGACGAGCCGACCAAAGGCGTGGACGTGAAGGCCAAAACCGATCTGTTCCAGCTGATTGACGGCCTGGCGCGCGAGGGCAAAGGGGTGATTTACGCCTCCGGCGAGTTTGCCGAGTTGGTCGGGCTGTGCGACCGCATCTGCGTGCTGTGGGACGGGCGCATCGTGGCGGAAATCGCCGGGGCCGAGGCCCGTGAAGAGACACTACTTTATTATTCAACCGGAGGAACGGCGTCGTGAGCAAGGCCCTTTCAGTAAACGCGACGGCGTCTGGCCGTCAGCAGATTTTCGATTTTCTCTACAAGTGGGGCATGCTGTTAACCGTCGTCGCGCTGGTGGCCGTCTTTGGCCTGGCGTCGGACAGCTTCCTCGATCCAAACAACATCATCAATATTCTGCGTTCGATTGCCATCGTGACGGTGATAGCCATCGGCGTGTCGATCTCGCTGACCATCGGCGGGTTCGATCTCTCCGTGGGGTCTACCGCGTCGCTGGCGAATGCGCTGGTGATTTCCCTTTTCGTCTGGCACGGCTTCGGCACCACCGAGTCGATTCTGATCACCCTCGCGCTCTGCACGCTGGTGGGGCTGTTTAACGCCTTTCTGATCGTCATCCTGCGCATTCCGGACATGCTCGCGACGCTGGCCAGCCTGTTTGTGATCCAGGGCGTGGCGATGACCTACAGCTACGGCGGGTCGATTACCGAGAACATGGTGCTGCCGAGCGGTGACATGGTGGAAGGCACCATTCCGGCGACGTTCAGCCTGCTGGGGCAGGTGCCGACGATCGTGATCATCATGCTGGTGGTGACAGTTCTGGCGCAGCTGGGGTTGTCGCTCACCACTCACGGTCGTCGGATGTACGCCATTGGCGGCAACCCGGAGGCGGCGCGCCTCTCCGGCATTCGCACCACCCGCTACAAGGTGGCGGCCTACGTGATTGCCTCCCTGCTGGCGGGCCTGGGCGGGATTTTGCTGGCCTCGCGTATTGGCTCATCGCAGGTGAACGCGGGCGGCGGTTACCTGATGGATGCGGTGGCGGCGGCGTGGATTGGCTTCTCGCTGGCCGGGTCCGGGAAGCCTAATGCGCTGGGGACCCTGGTCGGGGCGGTTATTCTCGGCGTGCTGTCGAACGGGCTGGTGATGCTCTCCGTGCCGTATTACGCCATGGACATTATAAAAGGGCTGGTGCTCGCGGTAGCGCTGGCGATTACCTACATACAAAAACGCTGACAACACAACGGGATAAAAAATGAAAAAGATTGCACTCTCTTTGGTGGCATTAGGGTTATTCACCGCTCTGCCTGGCTTCGCGGCCACGCCCGCACCGCTTCCGGCGGCCATTGCCAACCACGACGGCCCGATCCGCATCGCGGTGATCCGTAACCTCGGCTCAGACGACAACACCACGCAGTTTATTGCCGGGGCCATTCAGGAAGGGAAGAAGCTTGGCTTTAAGGTCAGCACCTTTTTAAGCAACGGGGACGACGCCAAATTCCAGGACTTCGTGAACCAGGCCATCAGCCAGAAGTACGACGGGATTATCCTTTCTCAGGGCCGCGATCCGTACTCCACCGCGCTGGTGAAGAAGGCGGTGGACGCCGGGATTAAGGTCGCGGTATTTGATACCGCCGTCAACGGCGAGATCCCGGGCGTGACCGTCACCCAGCAGGATGATGCCTCCCTGACGAACCTCTCCTTCGGCCAGCTGGCGAAAGATTTCAACGGCAAGGCCAATATCGTCAAGCTGTGGGTGGCGGGCTTCCCGCCGATGGAGCGTCGTCAGGCGGCGTATAAAGAGTTGCAAAAACAGTACCCGGACATCAAAGAGCTGGAGTCTATCGGCGCGGTCTCTTCTGACGTGCAGGGCGACACCGCCAACAAGGTAGGTGCGATTCTGGCGAAATACCCGAAAGGTAAAATCGACGCCATCTGGGGAACCTGGGACGCCTTCAGCCAGGGCGCCTACAAAGCGCTGAAAGAGAACGGCCGTACCGAGATCAAACTCTACAGCATCGACATCTCCAACCAGGATCTGCAGCTGATGCGCGAGCCGGGCAGCCCATGGAAGGTGAGCGTGGCGGTGGATCCGAAGCTGATTGGGGCGACCAACGTGCGTCTGGTGGCGAACAAAATTGCCGGGGAAGCTACGCCTGCGACCTACGATTTTAAGGCGGCCGCTATTCCGCAGGCGCTGCTGACCGCCCAGCCGGGTGCGGTGAATGTGGCGTCGCTGGGGAAAATCATTCCGGGCTGGGGCCAGACGGAAGATTTTATCGCGCCGTGGTTTGCGACGCTGGAAGCCAGGTCAAAATAATGCCCGGTGGCGCTTCGCTTACCGGGCCTACGGTGTTGTAGGCCGGATAAGGCGAAGCCGCCATCCGGCGAAAGGACTCAACTATGTCTGCATTACCTCAACCCGAATACAGCCGCAACATGCGGCTGATTGGCCATAGCGTTCAGGGTGGTCGCCCGGACGGCGTGCAACTGATGGTGCACCGCGGTTTCGCTTATATCGGCCATATGGTGTCGCAGGGCTTTTCGATTGTCGACGTGCGCGATCCGAAAAACCCGAAAGCGGCGGGCTACGTGCCCGCGCCGCCCGGCACCTGGAACGTGCATCTGCAGGCGCATGATGACCTGCTGCTGGTCATCAACGCCCGGGATCTGTTTGCCGATGCCCGCTTTGCCGACGAGAAGGTCTACTACACCCGCCAGGTGGGCGAGACTGTCCGCGACGTGCAGGACAAAGGCTGGAGCGCCGGGCTGCGCGTGTTTGATATCTCCACCCCGGACGCGCCGCGCGAAATCGGCTTTCTGTCGCTGAGCGGAATTGGCATTCACCGCATCTGGTACGTCGGTGGCCGCTGGGCGTACGTGTCGGCGCTGATCGACGGTTTTACCGACTACATCTTTCTGACGATCGATCTGGCCGACCCGCGTAAGCCTGAGGTGGCAGGGCGCTGGTGGCTGCCGGGGATGAACCAGGCCGAAGGTGAACAGCCGAACTGGCCGGAAGGGAAACGCTACGCGCTCCACCATGCGATTATTGCCGGCGATACTGCGTACGGCAGCTGGCGCGACGGCGGCCTGACGCTGCTGGACGTGAAGGATCGTACCCGGCCTAAGCTCATTAGCCACCGTAACTGGAGTCCGCCGTTTGGCGGCGGCACGCACACCGCGCTACCGCTGCCGGACCGCGATCTGCTGGTGGTGCTGGATGAAGCGGTGCTCGACAACCAAGAGGACGGGGAGAAGCTGATCTGGCTGTTTGATATCCGCGAGCCGTCGAACCCGGTAAGCATCTCTACCTTCCCACAGCCGGACGAAACTGACTACGTGGCGAAAGGGGCGCATTTCGGCCCGCATAACCTGCACGAGAACCGGCCGGGGAGCTTTGTCAGCTCCACGCTGATTTTTGCCACGTATCAGAATGCGGGCGTGCGCGCGTATGACATTTCCAATCCGTATCGTCCGGTTGAAACGGGGGCGCTGGTGCCTGCCGCGCCGGCGAAAATGATGGATACCCGCCCGAATCGCCCGCAGGTGATCCAGTCGTGTGACGTGTTCGTGGATGCGCAGGGAATTATCTACAGCACGGACTATAACGGCGGGCTGTCCGTGATTGAGTATTTGGGGTGAGTTTTTGCCGGGTGGTGGCTTCGCCTTACCCGGCCTACATTTTGCAGCCGTAGGCCCGGTAAGCGCAGCACCACCGGGCAAACGTTCTCAGCTGTACTGCCGTACCCGCGCCACCAGATCTTCCGCGCTGTCGATACGGTCGGCAATAACAATCAGCGCCTTGCCGAGCGTTATCGCGTGGCGAAGGCATTCGTGGCGCATCGCCTCGTCCTGAATGGTGTCGATATCCGCGACGTGGGAAAGCCCGACGCTGCGGCGAATCAGCTCGGTGCCGCAGAATCCAATGGCGTCATGCCAGACCTTTTTCAGGAACGCGGAGGCATAGCCCGGCGCGCTGAGCGCGGCGTCGCGCGTTTTCTCGTGTGCCAGCGCCTGGAAGCGCTCCGCGAAGGTGTTCCACAGTTCCTGAATATCGGTCAGGCGCTGTTCGCGGGCGGCGGCGGCATCGCGAATGCCCAGATGTCCCGGCAGGCCGCAGAAGTTCAGCAGCAGGTTGCCGATAGCGGTGCCGACGTCAAAGCCCATCGGCCCGAAATAACCGAACTCGGCGTCGATGGCCTTCAGGCTGCCGTCGGCCACAAAAATCGAGCCGCTGTGGATATCCCCGTGCAGCAGGGCTTCAGCCTGAGAAAAGAAACGGTGCTTCAGGGAGGCCACGGCAATTTTCAGCTGGGCGTCGTCGCGCAGCGCGGCGACGTCATTTTCCAGCTCGGCCGGGTAGCTGTTGCGTTCGTGGATCTGGTACGGATCGTTGAAGAACAGATCTTCGGTGATCTCGCACATCTCCGGGTTGATGAATTTCGCCACCTGCGCTTTTTTCTCGTGCGGGTGCAGGTAGAAATCGCTGGTGTGGAACAGCGCGTGCGCGAGGTATTCACCCAGCTGACGCGCCGCCTGCGGGTAATAATTATTTTTGATCAACTCGCCGCGCCAGATGCGATGGCTGGAGAGATCTTCCATCACCATCACCGCCAGTTCCGGGTCAAAGTGGTGGATTTTCACCGTGTGCTGCGGGCTGTGCCGGTAGTGCTCGACCAGGGTTTGCGCCTCCAGACGGGCGCGGTCCAGCGTCAGCGGCCAGGACTCGCCGACGCAGCGCACGTAGGGCAGCGCCTGCTTAACGATGATGCGGCTCACGCCCGCGCTGTCGAAGATTTTGAACACCAGATTGAGGTTGCCGTCGCCTACCTCCTGCGCCTCCACCAGCGATGAAGGATCGTCAAGGCCGCCAAACTGCCTGGCATATTCCACGGCGTCCTGAGCGGTAAAGGTACGGTATTGCGACATGGCCTGCTCCTCACGGGTTTGCTAATAAAGACATGTAGACGTCTATACATCTGGATTTCATCCTGACACAATGTGCTACAACAACGCAACAGGGAATTAACGACATGCAGACATTACAGACGACCAGCCTGCGGGTAGCGGATAATCAGCTCTTTATTCTCGACCAGCAGGCCCTTCCGCAGGAGAAACGCTGGCTGGATGCCTCAACGGTAGAGGCGCTGGTGGGGCATATTCACGCCCTGCGGGTGCGCGGCGCGCCGCTGATCGGTCTCTCTGCAAGTCTGCTGCTGGCGCTGCTGGCGGAAAACGGCAAAAGCCGTGACGAGCTGGCGGTTGCGCTGGAAACCCTGCGCGCATCCCGCCCGACGGCGGTGAACCTGATGAACAACCTTGACCGCATGAAGCTGGCGCTGTGGCAGGAAGAGTATGTTCCGGCGCTGGTGGCGGAGGCGCTGCGCCTGATCGACGAAGACAAACGACTCTGTGACGCCATTGCGAGAGCGGGCAGCGCGCTGGTGAAGCCCGGCAGCCGCCTGCTGACCCACTGCAACACCGGCGGGCTGGCAACGGCGGGTGTCGGCACCGCGCTGGGGGTGATTGCTCGCGCGCACCAGGAAGGCAAGGTCAGCAACGTCTGGGTAGATGAAACCCGTCCGCTGCTGCAGGGCGGTAGATTGACCGCGTGGGAACTTGGCGAGCTGGGCGTGCCGTATCAGCTGATTACCGATTCCATGGCCGCCAGCCTGATGGCGAAAGGGCAGGTGGACGCCGTATGGGTGGGTGCAGACCGCATTGCCGCCAACGGCGACGTGGCGAATAAGATTGGCACCTATTCCCTGGCGGTGCTGGCAAAATTCCACGGCATTCCGTTCTACGTGGCCGCGCCGCAAACGACCCTCGATCCGGACTGCCCGAACGGCGACGCGATCCCGATTGAGCAGCGCGCCGCCAGCGAGGTGACGGGCGTCGCCGGAAGCTTTGGCGCGGTGCTGTGGGCGCCGGAAAACGCGCAGGTCTATAACCCGGCGTTTGACGTAACGCCCGCCTCGCTGATTAGCGGCTGGGTGCTGGATATGGGTGTGGTCACGCCGGAAGCGGTGGCAAACGGCAAATTCGCCTGAGTCCGGCTATCCTTTAAGGGGTTCCCTTAAGAGGACAATATCGTGACGCTCGATCCTGAAACAGACTTAAAACTGGAGCGCGTGGTGGATGCCCCGCGCGACCTGCTGTGGCTCTGCTGGACTATGCCCGAGCACATCAAAAACTTCTTCATTCCTGCTCCCCATAAGGTGACCGAATGCGACCTTGACCTCCGCGTGGGCGGACGGTTCAACACCGTGTTTGAGGTGGACGGTCAGCGGATGGATAACCGGGGTGTGTTCCTTGAAATCGACCCGGGAAAAAAGCTGGTCTTTACCGACGGCTATACCGAAGGCTGGAAACCAACCGAGAGGCCGTTTATGACGGCGATCCTGCTGCTGGAAGAGGTGGGCGAGGGCAAAACCCGCTATACGGCGATTGCGCGCCACCCCACGAAGGAAATCCGCGAGCAGCACGAGCAGATGGGCTTCCACGAAGGGTGGGGGATCGTGCTGGATCAGCTGGTGGAGTATGTGAAGGGATTGAAGCGTTGAAGCTCGAGCGGCCTGATGCCCTCACCCCAGCCCTCTCCCACAGGGAGAGGGAGCAAACACTAAAAACGGCAGCTATAGCTGCCGTTTTGCTTTCACCTATGCCAGGCGCGGATACGCATCCGCAATGGCGTTACCGGTAAATTGGGCCACCCAGCCTTCCGGATTATCGAAAATACGAATCGCCGTAAAGTTCGGCTCTGAGCCCATATCAAACCAGTGCGGCGTGCCCGCGGGCACGGAGATCAGGTCGTTTTTCTCGCACAGCACCTGATACACCTCATCGCCAATGTGCAGGCAGAACAAGCCCGCGCCTTCCACGAAAAAGCGTACTTCGTCCTCGCCGTGGGTGTGTTCGTTCAGGAACTTCGCGCGCAGCGCGTCTTTTTGCGGATTGTCGGCGCGCAGGCTGATCACGTCCCAGCTCTGGTAACCCTTCTCTGCGACCAGTTTGTCGATCGCATGTTGATACGCCGCGATCACGGCTTCAGGGGCGGGATCGTGTCCTACATCGCGATCCGCCGCCCAGCGTTCAAACCGCACGCCTTTCGCGTTGAGCTGTTGGGCAATCTCGGCGGCGTCGGTGCTGTGCCACTGGTGTTGACTGGCGTCTTTGTCGGAATAAATGGTCAATGCGCTCATGAAGGGATCTGCTCCGGGTTAATCTCGTCAAACTGGTGGACCTGATGGTGGTGGCTTGCGCCGTCATCATCACCGCGAATCAGCTGCAGGGTACGAAAACCTGCCTGTTCAGCCGCGTCCAGCTCCTGATGAATATCGGAGAGGAAGAGGATCTGCGACGGGGCTATGCCCGTTTGCGCCGCAATGTTCTGATAAGACTGCACCTCGCGCTTGGCGCCGATGTGGGTGTCGAAATAGCCGCTGAACAGATGAGTAATATCACCTTCGTCGCTGTAGCCAAATAACAGTTTCTGCGCAGCGACGGAGCCAGAGGAATAAACATAGAGATCAATCCCTTGCGCTTTCCATTTTTCCAGCGCGGGCAGCACGTCCGGGTAGAGATGGCCGGTAAAGTCGCCGTTGACGTAGCCGTCGTGCCAGATGATCCCCTGCAGCGCTTTAAGCGCAGTGGATTTACGGTCTTCATCCATAAAGGCAAACAGGGCGTCGATAAGTTCGCTGACGCTGGCGTGTGGGTGACCGATTTCATCACGCAGGTTGTCCAGAATGGATTTCACCGGCTCGGCGTACTGCTGAGCGGTCACGAAGGCCGCCAGCCGCTCACGCGCGTAGGGGAACAAAACATCATGGACAAAACGAATATCGCTGGTGGTCCCTTCAATATCCGTCACAATCGCGCGAATCATACTCTCTCCAGTTGTCGTAAACGCATTTCACATTCAAACAGGAACTCCAGTCCTTCCAGGTGACGGCGGGCTTCGGCCACATCGCGCCCCCAGCAGGTTAAGCCATGACCACGCAGAAGAAAACCATAATTAAGCGGACGTTCCTGCGCGTAATGGGCGATTCGCGAGGCGAGGGCGTCAATATTCTGGTCGTTATCGAAGACCGGGATAGCCACCGTGTCCAGATGCGTGGTCTGTCCGGTGAGGGATTTTTGCATCTCAAAGCCGCTGATGTTGAGCTCGGCTTCTTTGACCAGACGTGACAGCACCGTGGCGTTAATCGTGTGAACGTGCAGGACGGCGTTGGCCTCAGGGAACAGACGATAAATCAGCGTGTGCAGCCCGGTCTCCGCCGACGGTTTACGACCGGACGGCGCGCGGTTGGTGGCGATCTCCACCTGCAGAAAGTCATCGGTTGTGAGGCTACCTTTGTCTTTGCCGGATTCGCTAAGCCAGCAGAGATGTTCGTCCTGACGCACCGACATGTTACCGCCGGTAGCGGGCGCCCAGCCTTTGGCACCGATCCAGCGGCAGGCGTCGACCAGATGCGTGAGTTGCAGGTTGTCTGTCATTTTCCTTTTACCCTCTCGGACAGGAATATTCATATTGTTTAGACGTCTAAGCGTCTTGATTGCCAAAGACTAACATCGTGTTATAGTGGCAGCAACATAAGTATTACAAGCAGGCACAACACAATGAGCATTAACGCCTTGATTCCGCAAAGTAAACTTCCCAATCTCGGTACCACCATCTTTACGCAGATGAGCGCTCTGGCGCAGCAGCACAACGCCATTAACCTTTCGCAGGGGTTCCCGGATTTCGACGGCCCGGCTTATCTGCAGGCGCGTTTAGCGTATCACGTGGCGCAGGGGGCGAATCAGTATGCGCCAATGACGGGCGTACAGGCGCTGCGGGAAGCCATTGCCGACAAAACGGCTGAGCTGTATGGTCATAAGCCCGATGCGAACAGCGACATCACGGTGACGGCAGGGGCGACCGAAGCGCTGTACGCGGCCATCACCGCGCTGGTGCGCGCGGGCGATGAAGTGATCTGCTTTGACCCGAGCTACGACAGCTATGCGCCTGCGGTTGAACTTTCCGGCGGCGTGGTGAAACGCGTGGCGTTACAGCCACCGCATTTCCGCCCTGACTGGCAGGCATTTGCTGCGCTGCTGAGTGATAAAACCCGTCTGGTGATCCTGAATACCCCGCATAACCCATCCGCGACGGTGTGGCAGAAAACGGACTTCGCCGCGCTGTGGCAGGCCATTGCTGAACGTGAAATTTACGTGCTGAGCGATGAAGTTTACGAGCACATCTGCTTTGCAGAAGAGGGACACGCCAGCGTGCTGGCCCATCCGCAGCTTCGCGAGCGCGCTATCGCCGTCTCGTCGTTCGGTAAGACCTACCATATGACCGGCTGGAAAGTGGGCTACTGCGTCGCACCGGCCGCCATTAGCGCTGAGCTGCGCAAGGTGCATCAGTACCTGACCTTTGCCGTGAACACGCCGGCTCAGCTGGCGCTGGCGGATATGCTGCGCGCGGAGCCCGAGCATTATCGCGCGCTGCCGCGTTTCTACCGTGAACGTCGGGATCTGTTCGTGACGGCGCTGAGTAAAAGCCGTCTGGAAATTTTGCCGTCTGAAGGAACCTATTTCCTGCTCGCGGACTACAGTGCGATTTCCGATCTGGATGACGTCAGCTTTTGCCAGTGGTTGACAAAAGAGGTGGGAGTGGCCGCCATTCCGCTGTCGGTATTCTGCGCCGATCCCTTCCCACATAAGCTGATCCGTCTTTGCTTTGCCAAGCAGGAATCGACGCTGCTGGCGGCGGCAGAGCGTTTAAACACGCTCTGATTATTTCACCGTCCAGGCTTCGGAATAGCGACGGTCTGCAAACAGCGCCAGCAGACCGTTGATTTGCTTGAGGCGCAGCACCTCGTCGCTG
The DNA here is from genome assembly GCF_040059225.1 of Enterobacter cloacae complex sp. Mu1197. NCBI lineage: Bacteria > Pseudomonadati > Pseudomonadota > Gammaproteobacteria > Enterobacterales > Enterobacteriaceae > Enterobacter > Enterobacter cloacae complex sp. Mu1197. The sequence goes on from NZ_CP157375.1 coordinate 1,258,641, forward strand.
TCCATTCCGAGCTCTTTGCCAATTCGCTCATCATTCCAGCCGAGCTGTGCCAGTTCGCGCACGATCTCTGACATGGCGTTAATCTGGTGCCGACCCCGCGCCCGGTTGTGACGGATCGTGGCAGCCATACGGTCATGCTTTTCCTGTCGGTCCTGGCGCAGGCAGGTGACGGGGAGATATCCCTTGAGCTGACGCTTCAACGCCGCCCGATTTTTGCCGATTTCATGGCGGTGGAAACCATCCACAATTTCGTAATGTTGCGGTTCACTTTCCGTTACGACAAGAGGTTGGGTGAAACCATCGAGTTCCAGCGACCTGGTGAGCAGCCGTTTTTCTGGAGGGGCAACGTTATTGGGGTTGTAGTCGTTAGCGATAATCGCGTCCTGTTTGATCCAGAGCACGCAGTCTATCGGTTGCTCACGAAAAGGACTGTGTCGATGGATCGCTTCACGAAAGGCATTGATGGCGTTAATCCGATCCTCTTCGGAAAGTGACTGCAGGTACGTTTCGATCTCGGTAATTATTCTTTGTCGCATAAAATGCCCCACTCCTTGCGTTTCGCCTTCACTCTGTCGCTGTAGCGCTGATAATGTTTGGGTTTATTTGGGCTGAACGACAGCGCCCTGCACCAGTAGTCATTATTAAGTAAAACCTTACAAATACGGCGCCATGAGGGGATGTCTTTGGCGCCGATATCGCCCTCCTGCGTCTCGGGAATATCCGGCATGCCTCTCTTCTGATACCAGTGCAGATAGATCGCGATTTTATTGCGGTAATGCTCAGCCGTGTTTTGCGGCATGCTGTCCAGCAGGAGCATGGCGTAGTCGCGCCAGCCGAGGTGCTCGGGTTTGAGGATTTTGCGGTGGCCGTAAAAATGGTTGTCCTGCCCGGCGTAGATGCCGCCGCTGCGCACGCCGCTGACGCGCTCGCACATCGCGGCCCAGCGCTCGGGCTCAAGAACGTGATAGAGCCAGAGCCCCTGGCGCTGTTCCGGGCCGAAGGGTTCGCAGATGCGCATATAGCGCGGCGGGACGCCCGCCTGAAACATGAGGTTGTAAAGCGGGTTATAGCTGCACCCGGATTTTGCAAACCATGTCCAGATGTCTGCGGTTTTCCAGTCGTAGACAGGATAGACGTACCACGCGTGCCCGCCGGGGGCGGTGGTTGTCCAGGGCTTATCGTCCGCGAAGCGCTGCTTGCGGTTGTTGGCGATGGTCAAAAACCGGTTGTAGGATTCATCGGCGCGGATGCCCACCAGTACGGCTGCTGGCCGGTGCAGGGCAAACCAGTCGGAAAACGAGCGGACAAACGCTTCAAAGGTCATTCCCGCCTGGTAAAAATCAAAATAATCGGCAGCGGTGATGGCGTCCTCCGGCGGCTGGCGCACCCAGCGCACGCCCGGCGCCCAGCACTGCCATTCTGGTTGATACTGTGAGAGCGAATTTTGCGTGGTCAGCGGAAGCGCCACCCAGTAAAAGTGCTCGATGACGTCCCGGTAGCCTTCGCGCAGCGCATTAACGTGCTCAATGGTGCAGGAGAACTGAGCCTCCCAGTCAATAAACAGCACGCTGATTTTTCGCTTTTGCGCCCGGGCCATTTGCGCGGTGAGATGCAGCATGACGGTGGAGTCTTTGCCGCCGGAAAAGGAGACGCAGATGCGGGAAAACGTGGCGAACGTCCAGTCGATGCGCGCCTGCGCGGCCTCCAGCACGTTAAGCTGCAGGGGATGTTTATACAGTGACATGTGCAATCTCTTCCTGAGTGTGACAGTCGGGGACTTATTTATTGATAATAAACGAAATTATTATGAGTTAATCAGATAATTTGTAATAAAAAAGCAATGACTGCTTTGTTGCTGTAAAGTGATTAATTATATTAAACAATAATTTCACTTATCCCGCGGAGATTTTTTCGATAAATTGAGTGAAAATGGTGCTGTTGAGTGCGGCTCGGTTGTAATTGAGATAAATATCCATCTCAGGCATTTTGAAAGTTGTGGAGATGCTTTTAATATTAAGCGTTTCTTTATAACGTTCAAACATAGCATCAGGTATATATCCAACGAGGTCGGTAGAGCTTATAATGCTCATTATAGAAATAAGCGAGTCGCTGCGAAAGCAGATGTTTCTTTCCGCTAAAAGCGTATTAGAAAGTGACTGAAATTCTTTTATTCCGTTTTCCTGGCTACGCAGAAGTGTGAACTTTTCATGACGTAGGTCTTCGGCGGTGGCATGATCCCGGAGACGGGGATGGTTGTTGCGACAGGTCAGGACGACGGAGAAACGAGAAAAATGTGTGCAGACGACCGATCGGTTGTTGATAGGCGCGAAGGTGAACACAAGATCGGCTTTACGGTAGGCTAACAAATCTTCAGCGCTTTCTGGTGATAAAACCATATCGTTCTGTTCTACCTGGTAATTATCATCGGCAAGCAAGGTGTTTAACAGGTCGGCTAAACGTCCACGGACCATGATCTGCGGACAATAGACAACAAAGCTCTTTTTGATCTGCGCACTATTCAGGATATTGATAGTCTGCTCGATCTGGTTAAGGTTTTCTTCCAGATGGTGATGCAAATTGATCCCCACGGTCGTTGGGGTGATACCTTTACCCGAACGAATAAAAAGCGGGTCATTCAGCTGCGTGCGCAGGCGTTGCAGGGACTGGCTCACCGCAGAGGGGGTGATGTAGAGTGTTTCCGCAGCCTTGCTAATGCTGAGGTGCTGATAAATGCACTCAAAAATGACTAACAGATTGAGATCGAATTTTTTAAGGTCATAAAGATTTGCCATGGGTCATCCTGAGCGTGTTGTTGTGGTTATAACATTACTGATAACTATAGTTCGAAGTTAATCATTTACAATCCTTGTGATTAACTTGCTTAATTTATTTTGTATATGAGCTTAATATATCACGAGGCTCGATAATTGAAATAGAGCTTCAGCCGTTATTAAGATATTTTTATCTTTAAAACGTCGGCGTTGCTCTCAAATTAGCACTTTCTGTTATACATCCTACGTGAAATATTATTGCTACTTTATGGCTGATAACCGGGCCGGAGACTGATTGCCATTCCTTCTCATTGTTCATGAACCGTTTGAGCGCGGCAGAATAGCACACTATTCGGTAAAACCTATCGCAGCCATAGGGCGGAATGCCGGCGTGACGGATTGCCCAAACTGTTAACCGGTGCTGTAATCAAACCGCTGTTACGGCCTGATACAAGGTATGTAGAGCGCAACGCAACGCCAGTCCAGGCTGGCACTGAAAGTTCCTGTGGAAAGTTCAGGTATCAGGGCCGCCCACCAGGGCGGCCTTTTTACGTTCAGGCTTTCCGTTAATTCAGTTCACAACGTTGTCTTGTTGGTGTTGTAAGGTTTGGCTGATTGATTTGATAAAGCATACGCATTAGCCCCGATGGATAAAGTTGGTTACCTTACCTCTCAACGAAAACACGGAGGAAGTACAGATGTCTTTGATTAACACTAAAATTAAACCTTTCAAAAACCAGGCGTTCAAAAACGGTGAGTTCATCGAAGTAACCGAGAAAGATACCGAAGGTCGCTGGAGCGTCTTCTTCTTCTATCCGGCTGACTTCACCTTCGTTTGCCCGACCGAACTGGGCGACGTGGCTGACCATTACGACGAACTGCAGAAGCTGGGCGTAGACGTTTACTCTGTGTCTACCGATACCCACTTCACCCACAAAGCGTGGCACAGCAGCTCTGAAACCATCGCCAAAATCAAATACGCGATGATCGGTGACCCGACTGGCGCCCTGACCCGTAACTTCGACAACATGCGTGAAGATGAAGGCCTGGCAGACCGCGCGACCTTCGTCGTTGACCCGCAGGGCATTATCCAGGCTATCGAAGTTACCGCTGAAGGTATCGGCCGTGATGCGTCTGACCTGCTGCGTAAAGTGAAAGCAGCGCAGTATGTCGCTTCTCACCCAGGCGAAGTGTGCCCGGCTAAATGGAAAGAAGGCGAAGCAACGCTGGCGCCATCCCTGGACCTGGTCGGCAAGATCTAAGTCTGTAAAGCCTGGCGGCGCTGCGCTTGCACAGGCCTACAGTATCGTAGGCCGGGTAAACGAAGTGCCACCCGGCAATCAATGGGCGCATCCGCGCCCATTTTATTCCAGCACCATGATGCAAGTTGCATTCAGGCCGCCCACATAAGGCAGCTTGCATGATGACGTCTTAAGAGAGGGAAGAACAATGCTCGACACAAATATGAAAACCCAGCTCAAGGCCTACCTTGAGAAACTGACTAAACCCGTTGAGCTGATTGCCACGCTGGACGACAGCGCGAAATCGGCAGAGATCAAAGAACTGCTGGCTGAGATCGCCGAACTGTCGCCAAAAGTGACCTTCAAAGAAGATAACTCGCTTAACGTCCGTAAGCCTTCTTTCCTGATTACTAACCCAGGCTCTGAGCTGGGGCCGCGTTTTGCCGGCTCGCCGCTGGGGCACGAATTTACCTCGCTGGTGCTGGCGCTGCTGTGGACCGGCGGTCATCCGTCGAAAGAGGCGCAGGCGCTGCTGGAGCAGATCCGCGATATCGACGGTGATTTTGAGTTTGAAACCTATTACTCGCTCTCCTGCCACAACTGTCCGGACGTGGTGCAGGCGCTGAACCTGATGTCGGTCCTCAACCCGCGCATCAAGCACACGGCAATTGACGGCGGTACCTTCCAGAATGAAATCACCGATCGCAACGTGATGGGCGTTCCGGCGGTGTATCTGAACGGTCAGGAATTCGGTCAGGGTCGTATGACGCTGACGGAAATCGTCGCCAAAGTGGATACCGGTGCCGAAAAACGTGCCGCAGAAGCGCTGAACAAACGTGATGCCTATGACGTGCTGATTGTCGGTTCCGGTCCGGCGGGCGCGGCGGCGGCAGTGTACTCCGCGCGTAAAGGGATCCGCACGGGCCTGATGGGCGAGCGCTTCGGTGGTCAGGTACTGGATACCGTGGACATTGAAAACTATATCTCCGTGCCGAAAACCGAAGGCCAGAAGCTGGCCGGCGCGCTGAAGGCGCACGTCAGCGATTACGACGTAGACGTGATCGACAGCCAGAGCGCCAGCAAGCTGGTACCTGCTGCGGTTGAGGGGGGGTTACACCAGATTGAAACCGCCTCCGGCGCGGTGCTGAAAGCACGCAGCATCATCATTGCCACCGGTGCGAAATGGCGCAACATGAACGTCCCGGGTGAAGATCAGTATCGCACCAAAGGCGTGACCTACTGCCCGCACTGCGACGGCCCGCTGTTCAAAGGCAAGCGCGTGGCGGTGATCGGCGGCGGAAACTCCGGCGTGGAAGCGGCGATCGACCTGGCGGGGATTGTTGAACACGTAACCCTGCTGGAGTTCGCGCCAGAAATGAAAGCCGACCAGGTGCTGCAGGACAAAGTTCGCAGCCTGAAAAACGTCGACATCATACTGAACGCGCAGACCACGGAAGTGAAGGGCGACGGCAGCAAGGTGACCGGTCTGGAATACCGCGACCGCGTGAGTGGCGACGTGCACAGCGTGCAGCTGTCAGGGATCTTCGTGCAGATTGGTCTGCTGCCAAACACCACCTGGCTGGAAGGCGCGATTGAGCGCAACCGCATGGGCGAAATCATCATTGATGCGAAGTGTGAAACCAGCGTGAAGGGCGTGTTTGCGGCGGGCGACTGCACCACCGTGCCGTACAAACAGATCATTATCGCCACGGGTGAAGGGGCGAAGGCGTCTCTGAGCGCGTTTGACTACCTGATCCGCACCAAAACCGCATAAGAAAAGAAAGTAAGGCTACACCTGCAATAGCGAGAGGCCACCGAAAGGTGGCCTCTTTTTTTATCTGACGACCATCACCGGTATATGCGTGTGGCGGATCACGCTGGAGGCGTTAGATCCCAGCAGATGCGTGGTAATGGAAGGGTTGCGCGAACCGATGACCACCACGTCTGCTTTCAGCTCGTTCGCCAGTTCATTTACCGCATCACGTACGCTGCCGAATCTGACGTGCGTTTTGATCCGTGAAGGGTCGATGCTGAAGTGGCTGACCATGGTTTGCAGGCGCGTTTCCGCCTCGTGCTGCAGGTGCTCTTCGAAGCGGCGCACATCGGCAGCAAAGCGGTGCAGGCTCAGGCTGGCGGAGCCCGGGAGCACGTGCAACAGATGAATGACCCCGTCCTGCTGCGCCAGGAACTCCGCGTGGCGTACGGCCTTGTCGCTCAACTCCATCTCAAAAACATCAACCGGCATAATGATTCTCTGATACATACCCGTTTCTCCTTGTTTATAAACGCTGTACTCATTCAACCACAAAATCGTCATGGTTTCTGTAAGCGCCCCGTCAGTTTTCTTATCTTGCCAGGATAAATCTCAAAAGAACCGTATTCACGGGCAGACCTTCAGGGGTAGCTACCCTTATACACTTACCTGGAACCTTTCGGAGGTCGCATGAAAGCACTTACGTATCACGGTCCACACCATGTTCGCGTCGAGAATGTCCCCGACCCCATCATCGAACAGCCCGACGATATCATTCTGCGTGTCACGGCCACGGCTATCTGCGGCTCCGATTTGCATCTCTACCGCGGAAAGATCCCGAAGGTGCAGCACGGCGATATTTTTGGCCATGAGTTTATGGGGGAAATCGTCGAGTGCGGTGCAGAGGTCAAGAATTTGCAAAAAGGCGATCGCGTGGTGATCCCTTTTGTCATCGCCTGCGGAGACTGTTTCTTCTGTCGTCTGCAGCAATACGCGGCCTGTGAGAATACCAACGCCGGGCAGGGTGCTGCACTGAATAAAAAGCAAATCCCCGCGCCGGCCGCGCTGTTTGGCTATAGCCACCTCTACGGCGGTGTGCCGGGGGGACAGGCGGAATACGTTCGCGTGCCAAAGGGGAACGTCGGGCCGTTTAAAATCCCGCAGCTTCTTTCTGATGATAAAGCACTGTTCCTGTCCGACATTTTGCCCACGGCCTGGCAGGCGGCAAAAAATGCGCAGATTGAAAAAGGCTCAAGCGTAGCCGTTTTCGGCGCCGGGCCGGTGGGGCTACTGACCATTGCCTGCGCGCGGCTGCTGGGGGCTGAGCAGATCTTTGTCATCGATCACCATCCTTACCGGTTACGATTTGCCGAGGCACGATACGGTGCAATTCCCATCAATTTCGATGATGACAACGACGCCGCGGAAAAAATCATCGAGCAGACCGCGGGCCAGCGCGGCGTTGACGCTGTGATTGATGCGGTCGGGTTTGAAGCGAAAGGCAGCACCACGGAAACGATCCTCAGCAATCTTAAAATTGAAGGCAGCAGCGGCAAAGCGTTGCGTCAGTGCATTGCTGCCGTGCGGCGCGGCGGGGTGGTCAGCGTACCCGGCGTATACGCAGGGTTTATCCATGGCTTCCTGTTTGGCGATGCCTTTGATAAGGGGCTGACGTTTAAGATGGGCCAGACGCACGTCCATGCCTGGCTGGGGGAACTGTTACCGCTGATCGAAAAAGGGCTGCTTACGCCGGAAGAGATCGTGACCCACTATCTCCCCCTTGCGGATGCGGAGCGCGCCTATAAGATTTTCGAAAAACGGGAGGAGGAGTGCCGAAAGGTGATTCTGGTCCCGGGGGCAGACACGCCCGAAGCCGCAGAGCAGACCGTTAAGGGCCTGGTGAATGCCTTCCCGGGTGGGGTGGCCTGAGAATGTTCGCTTACCAGTGGCGTTCAAGATAGAGCACGGCCGTGACGATAATCGCCACAAATATCAGAAAGATAAGTGTGATAACGCCTATCTCACTCATGACCGTCCCCGCGGCACCAAAACAGATTAAGCGTGGATTAAGGCCATTTTGCGCGGTATAGGAAAATCGGGTGAATTTGCGGAAAGAGGATGCGGCTGCATCCTCTGTGCAAAGCGGGTAGGCGCTTATTCAGAAGAGATTAACGCAGGTAATCGCCCGCGGCTTCTGGCTGGTAGAGCAGCTCCAGCACTTCCAGATGGGTCGAGGCACCGCCCGGCAATTCCCAGTGGATCGTATCCCCCGTACGCAGCCCCAGCAGTGCGGCACCCACAGGGGCCAGAACAGATAGCTGTGCGCTGCTGTCGGTCATCTGAGCGGGGTAAACCAGCGTACGGGTCAACTCTTCACCGGTGGTCAGGTTACGGAATTTCACCTGGCTGTTCATGGTGACCACGTTATGCGGCATCGTCTCAGGCGTGCACATCTGTGCCCGGTCGAGCTCCTCATTCAGGGCGTCGGCCACGGGGAGCGAGGCGAACTCCGCTTTTTCCAGCAGCCTGTCGATACGTTCTGCGTCGAGCTCATTGATGATAATGGTAGGTCTGGACATTTTTTACTCCATGTCGTTAATGCTGCGTCTTACGCAGAAACTGATCCAAAAGAAAACCCTCGCCGTCTGGCAGCGAGGGTTTAACTCTCCCGATGATACTGGCTGAGCGCGCAAGTTTGAAGTGATGAAAGTCACATTCATGGGCCATATGAATTTTGCTGAAATTTATTCAGTCTTCATTCCTGGCGGAATACGTTACGCTGAGTGTCCTGAATCCGGGCGTTGCCCGCCAACGAGAGAGCACTATGTACTTCTATCAACCGTCTCAGGGGCACGGCCTGCCGCATGACCCGCTGAACGCCATTATTGGTCCGCGTCCGATAGGCTGGATCTCCTCATGCGATAAGGCCGGTCAGCTGAACCTCGCACCGTACAGCTTCTTTAACTGCTTTAACTATCGCCCACCGATCATCGGCTTTTCCAGCAACGGCTGGAAGGACAGCGTGCGTAATATTACTGAGACAAAAGAGTTTGTCTGGAATCTGGCAACGCGCGATCTTGCCCAGGCGATGAATCAAACCTCCGCGATGCTTCCCCACGACCGGGATGAATTTAGCTTTGCCGGGCTCACGCCAGCGGCCAGCCAGCTGGTGAACGCCCCTCGCGTTGCAGAAAGCCCGGTGAATTTTGAGTGTCGCCTGTCGCAGTGCATTCAGCTGACGGGGGCTGACGGTACGCCGGTAGACACGTGGCTGGTGCTGGGGGAAGTGGTCGGTATCCATATTGCCGAAACGCTGCTGGAAGAGGGGATATACCAGACGGCGAAAGCGCAGCCCATCCTGCGTGCGGGTGGGCCGACGGCGTACTATGGCATCAGCGATGAAAACCGGTTTGATATGGTGCGCCCAACGGTGGATCAGTAGCCGGCTTTATCAATCACAAATTGTTTACCGCAGTTACCCGGATGTGGCTGCGGGGCAAATGAGGTCGCAGAAAGCGGGTTGTTAATGGTGCCTGCCTTCAGCGAAATCTGCATCTCGGTCAGATAAGCCGGGTTGCCGCTGCAGGTCAGCTTGAACGCTTTGACGTTCTCGTTGCCCCAGCTCCTGGCCACGGCACTGTCAAAATCGCTGCGAGTGACGGTTTTCCCGTAGTGACCGGCAAGGAATTTACCGACCGCACTGTTTTTAATTTCCTGATTCATCCGCACCATCGTGCCGAAATAGGCATCGGGATCGAAACCAAAGCAGACGCCGTGTTTAGCGTATTCGTAACGCTCCAGGCAGGAGTTACCGCCCGCGCCCGGCATCACGTCGTTGAGCTTTGCGGCAGCGGAAAGCGACAGCCCGGTTTCGGCGGCTTCGCATTTGCGGCTGGCCTTCACTTCCGGCATGTTCGGTATGGGGCGCGTGGCGCAACCAAAACGCATCCAGCGACGCTCATCTACCCCGCGTGCGGCAATGGATTTCGGCAGGCCGGGCCATAACCCGTGAACGGTCAGAAAATCGGCTTTATTTTCGCGCTCTTTTTGCAGACGACATTCGTCAGGTTCATTGCGGTTGCGCTCGACCATGCTCTGGCAAAACCCGGTTTGCCAGGACAGAGCCAGCACATAGCGATCGAAATCGCCATACTGGGTTGCCTTGAGCGGTTCTGCCTGTGTGGAGAAGACACAGAGTGCAAGCGCGATTGCGCCGGACGGGATAACAATATCCTTCCTGAACATATGATTTCCTGATCGAATGAGCGTGATTAATTTCTGGGGGTTATTAAAGCACAAAAAGCGCCCGCAGGCGCTTTCTGGATATCCCTAATTTAGGTTAGGCTGCACCGGGAACCAGCACCTCCGTGGCGATAATTACGATAATCAGCCCAACCAGAACGGGTACGGAGGTGCGTTTTACCACTTCGAATGGTGAGATTTTTGCCATCCCGGCAACGGCAACCACCACGCCTGATACCGGGGAGATGGTACGGCCCAGGTTTGACGCCTGCAGCATGGGAATGGAGAGATAGGCCGGGTTGATACCGGAGGAGTGGGCCAGTTTCGGGATCATCTCAACGAAAGCGTAGAAAGGCGCATTACCGGAACCGGTGGTCATCGCCGCCAGCATGGTGAGTACCACCAGCACCAGCATCAGGATAATACTGGCCGATCCGAACGAGGTGGCGATAGAGATCAGGCTCTGGATAAAGCCGATGGTGCTCAGACCCTGGGCAAAAACGCCCGCTGCCACCAGCAGCATCACCACGCCAGCGAAGGCATCCGCCATGCCGCGATAGGCAACTTCCAGACCCGAGAACACCTTTTGCGTGTTAAAACCACGCACAAATTCCAGCACGGCTGCCAGCAGCATGCAGATCACCAGAATGGTAATAATGTGCAGCTGCGGGCCCCATTTGCCGTCAAAAATCAGCACCCCGATAATCGGCGTGAAGGGCAGAATGGCATAAAACGCGGGAGCGGTGGTGGTGATTTCACTCACGTCCATCATTTCATGGCTGATGTTTTCTTTCTTATCGAGATAGCGCTGCCAGAAGAAATGCGCGATACCCATGCCGACAATGGCAACAATGGAGATCGGCAGCGTGGTTTTAAAGGCGAAGTCGATGAGCGACATCTCCGCAGCCTTTGCCGCCAGCACGACGTCGCCGGAGGTCGGAGAGAGAATAATCGCAGCCGGAGACGCGCAAATGGCTGCTGCTGCGCCGCGGCTGATACCAACGTTCACCATGACCGGGAACAGCGTGGCCATCAGCAGTACGCCAAGTCCGGTAGCCGACGAAACGGCCAGTGACATCAGGCAGGCGAGGAAATAGGCGGCGACCATCAGCAGATACGGCGAGTTAATGTATTGCAGGGGTTTGGAGGCAAGCTTAACGACCATGTCGTTGGCGCCGATATGAGTCATGTAGGCCGCAAAACCGCACAGCATCATGATCATCATGCCCAGGTCACCGCCGCGGCTCATGAGCAATATTTTAATATATTCCACAATATCGGTGGCGGTGTAACCGGTGCTGGTTGCGCTGGCAGGCAACACCTGATGCCCCATCAGTGCGCTGATAATCAGCAGCGTTAAACCGCCAACAAATAATACGCCCGTGGCCGAGTAGCCTTTAATGATGTAGCGTGCGACACCGACAATGACGACGACTCCAATAAGGAGCTCGAATAACGTAAGCATGATTTCCCCTGTATCTCTGCTGCTATGGAGCACAAAAAATCAATAAAAAAAAGAAGGATGAAAATGTGCCGAATAAATGGCCTGTTCTTGCTGATTAAAATCAATAAACAGACGACTAGAGAGCAGAACAACCGTGTTTTTGCCATGGCTCATACATTTATGCCATGCGGGTCTTGACCGTCAGAAATAGCGCAATATGTCCTTACAATGATAACAGATTGTTAATATTTTGTGTAATGCAGCATATTGCTGATATACAAGGCTAAACAGGTTAAAGGCTCACTCTGAATGTGCTTATTCAGACTTGCGGTCCAGTTTATTGAGAATATTCCCGGAAAAAGGCCGAATAATTAGGAATAACGCTGATGTCGTTAAGCCTTGATTCAACTACTTTATGGTAAACTTTGCCTCGAATACTAAGAATGGTAATTGCATTGTGATCGTACGTAATACATTTTTCTCAATTTTATTGTTTATTTTTGGGCAGTTAACGTTTTCTTCTGTTGCACAGGCAGAGGGCAACGCGACGGATAAAGGGTGGTTCTCAACCTTTACGGATAATGTCTCTCAGACCTGGACGGCGCCCGAACATTATGATCTCTATGTTCCGGCAATAACGTGGCATGCGCGTTTTGCATACGACAAAGAAAAGACCGATAAATACAACGAGCGTCCGTGGGGCGCGGGTTTTGGTCAGTCGCGCTGGGATGAAAAGGGAAACTGGCATGGCATCTATCTGATGGCCTTTAAAGATTCCTTTAATAAATGGGAGCCGATTGGAGGCTACGGCTGGGAGAAAACCTGGCGCCCGCTAGCCGACGAGAACTTCCATGTTGGGTTGGGCTATACCGCGGGGGTCACCGCGCGTGACAACTGGAACTACATTCCGATCCCGGTGCTGCTGCCTTTGGCTTCTATCGGCTACGGTCCCGCAACGTTCCAGATGACCTACATTCCGGGCACGTATAACAACGGTAACGTTTACTTCGCCTGGATGCGTTTTCAGTTTTAACTGAAAAAACGTCATAGTCTGGTTAAAAAACGTGCAGGCGTTGATTCATAAACGATAAAAATCGGCCAGTGAAAATTAACGCGACTTTAGTCACTTTTTATCAAAGATCCGCTGGACAAAAGGTCTCACAATTGATGTACTGGTAACCGACACAGCATTTGTGTCGTTTTTTAATGTAAAGGTAATTTTGATGTCTAAGATTAAAGGTAACGTTAAGTGGTTTAATGAGTCCAAAGGATTCGGTTTCATTACTCCTGAAGATGGCAGCAAAGACGTGTTCGTACACTTCTCTGCAATCCAGTCTAATGGTTTCAAAACTCTGGCTGAAGGTCAGCGTGTAGAGTTCGAAATCACTAACGGTGCCAAAGGCCCTTCTGCTGCTAACGTAATCGCTCTGTAATTCAGACGCGTCAGCAAGAATTTCAAAACCCGCTCACTGAGCGGGTTTTTTTCGTTTTGAATCAGCCAAGCAGATACATTTTCAGGAAGCTTGCAACGATCAGCACGCTCAACAACACCATGCCTGCGCTCATCAGACTCTGTTTCATTCTGTCACCCTCGTTCAGTACTGCACTCAGAGTGACAGAGAAAAATTAAGCCAACATTAACGGTCCGTCTGTTAATGCGTGCTTGCGGAGGAAAAGAGCCAAAATGCGATCCCCGTCATCGCAAACGAGCCGAGCATGTTAATTGCGATATTCGCCAGCGCCCAGCCGATACGGCCTTCCTGAAAGAGAAACACCACTTCCGCAGAGAACGTCGAAAAGGTGGTTAATCCGCCGCAGAATCCGGTGGTAATCAGGACTTTCCACATTGGGTCAATGTGTGTCATTCGATTAAACCAGGCCAGCCCCATGCCAATGATAAAGGCACCAATCAGGTTTGCAGCCAGTGTCCCCATGGGAATCGCCTGATGCAGCGGGTTAAACCGCATACTCAGAAACCATCGCGCAACGCTACCCGTTCCCCCACCAATAAAAACGGCTAAAAGTAGTTGTAACACGCTAAATACCTGCTATTTGATGTGTAAGAGAAGCGAGTTTAACGCCGTTTATGATGAGGGGACAAATATGTATGTTGCGGTAGGGCAATTTGCGGTCACGCCAGACTGGCAGGCGAACGCGATAACATGCGTCAACCTGATGATGCAGGCCCGGCAGAAAGGCGCATCGCTGCTGGTGCTCCCCGAGGCGCTGCTGGCCAGGGATGATAACGACCCGGATTTATCGGTGAAGTCTGCGCAACCGCTGGACGGTGAATTTTTACAGCAACTGCTCGCCCAGAGCATGGGCAATACGATGACGACGATCTTAACGATCCATGTTCCCTCCACGCCGGGCCGTGCAGTGAATACGCTGGTGGCGATTCGCGGCGGAGACATTGTCGCACGTTACGCCAAGCTCCATCTCTATGATGCGTTCAGCATTCAGGAGTCGCGGCGCGTTGACCCCGGAGACAGTATCCCACCGCTTCTGGAGATTGACGGATTCAAGATCGGGCTGATGACGTGCTATGACCTGCGTTTTCCGGAGCTGGCGCTCCATCTGGCGCTGCAAGGCGCGGACGTACTGGTACTGCCTGCCGCGTGGGTCAAAGGACCGTTAAAAGAGCACCACTGGGCAACGCTGCTGGCGGCACGCGCGCTGGATACCACCTGCTATGTTGCTGCTGCAGGAGAGTGCGGCACGAAAAACATCGGGCAAAGCAGGGTGGTCGATCCGCTGGGTGTGACGATTGCCGCCGCTGCGGAAGCGCCGGATTTGCTGGTGGCGGAGATAAACATAGACAGAATTGCGCTTGCACGTCAGCAATTACCTGTTCTTCGCAATCGTCGGTTTGCGCCACCGCAATTATTGTGATGTTTTTTTCAACAATGCTTGATTCACCTTGTTACAGATTGCTATTGTGTGCACGCGCTAAATGACCGTTAATACAATCAGGTTTTGGCGCTGAATGCAGCCTGTTTTAAGTAAAGAAGGTATCTATGGGTGAGATTAGTATTACCAAACTGCTGGTGGTTGCCGCACTGGTCGTCCTGCTGTTTGGTACCAAGAAGTTACGCACGCTGGGTGGTGACCTGGGGGCTGCCATCAAAGGCTTTAAGAAAGCGATGAACGACGATGATGCAGCCGCGAAGAAAAGCGCTGAGGATGACGTCCCGGCAGATAAGCTTTCTCACAAAGAGTGACAGCAACGCCTGAGGGCTTGCGAAAAAAAACCGGCTCATGAGGCCGGTTTTTTTGTATTACTGTAAATGAATATTACAGCTTTATTTAACTTCTTCGCCTTTAGCCTGCATATCGGCATGGTATGAGGAGCGAACGAATGGGCCGCAGGCTGCGTGGGTGAAGCCCATCGCCATCGCTTCGGCTTTCATTTCATCAAACTCGTCCGGGCTCACGTAGCGCTGTACCGGCAGGTGGTGACGGCTTGGCTGCAGATACTGGCCCAGGGTCAGCATGGTCACACCGTGGCGGCGAAGATCGCGCATCACCTCGATGATTTCATCGTTAGTTTCACCCAGACCCACCATCAGGCCTGACTTGGTCGGAATATGCGGATGCGCTTCTTTGAAACGCTCCAGCAGTTTCAGAGACCAGTTATAGTCAGCGCCCGGGCGGACCTGACGATAGAGACGCGGCACGTTCTCCAGGTTGTGGTTAAACACATCCGGTGGCGTCGCGGTCAGGATATCCAGCGCGCGGTCCATACGGCCGCGGAAGTCAGGCACCAGCGTCTCGATTTTGATGTTTGGGCTTTTCTCGCGAATGGCCGTAATACAGTCAGCGAAGTGCTGCGCTCCGCCGTCGCGCAGATCGTCACGGTCAACGGACGTGATAACCACATAGCGCAGCGCCATGTCGGCGATAGTCTGCGCCAGCTTCTGAGGTTCGTTAGCATCAGGTGCGACCGGACGGCCATGAGCAACATCGCAGAACGGGCAGCGGCGGGTACAGATAGCACCCAGAATCATAAACGTCGCGGTACCGTGATTGAAACATTCAGCAAGGTTCGGACAAGAGGCTTCTTCACAAACGGAGTGAAGGCCATTCTTGCGCATCGCCGCTTTGATCCCCTGGATACGCGAAGAGTCGGCCGGAAGTTTGATTTTCATCCATTCCGGTTTTCTTAACAGCGCCTCGCGCTCTGTAGCCACGTTTTTAACCGGGATAAGGGCCATTTTATCGGCATCGCGGTATTTAACACCGCGTTCCATCACAATGGGTTTACTCATAGCGTGCGTGTTCCAGTTGCGAATATCGAAGGAAAGCGTTTCAATTCAAGGGAATGTTGTATTTATCAACTATTTTTGAACGAACGACAGGCAGTATATCATTGAAACGGTCGTTAAAGCAGCCTGCCAGATCGCCAATTTGTAAAATAGTTGTTGTTTTGTGCCTTTTGCCCTGCCTGTCACAGGGGCTTATGCTGGCTCAACCTGTCAGAAGGCCTGACGGATAATGCGGATGACGTTTTCCAGGACCGGATCGCGCAAACTCAGCTTGTTATAATGCAGTGAAATCTCAACTGATTCCGCATTAAGCTGACTGAGGGGAATACTGTCCAGCGGCCAGCATTTCCGGAGCAGGTTATACAGGCGCGATGGCATCACGCACAGCATATCGCTGCTGCCAATCAGAGAGGCGGTGGTGAACATATTGTAACTGCTGAAGCTGATCTGACGTTCCGGGAAAATTTCATCAATACGCTGACGAAGGGCATGGTTAGACTGCCCTTCGGTCATAAAAGACGAGTGGTCGTAGTTGCGCAGGTTTTCGAGGGTCAGCGGTTCGCTGAGAACCGGATGCTGATGCCGGCAAACCAGCACCAGGTTATCCGTATAGAGCACATT
Organism: Enterobacter cloacae complex sp. Mu1197; assembly: GCF_040059225.1. Classification (NCBI taxonomy): domain Bacteria; kingdom Pseudomonadati; phylum Pseudomonadota; class Gammaproteobacteria; order Enterobacterales; family Enterobacteriaceae; genus Enterobacter; species Enterobacter cloacae complex sp. Mu1197. Next base: position 1,274,978 of record NZ_CP157375.1, read on the forward strand.
TTGTCCCAGCGCTCTGGCGCTGAAGCTGCCGCTTTCAATAATCAGGTCCGTTTGGAACTGGGCAAGCTGAACGTCAGGTTCATGGAGAGGCACATTGCGAAGCAGGAGCTGCGGAGCATGCTCTTTCACGGCCTGGAAGATCGCAGGCATGACCAGCACACCCACCGAAGGGGAACAGCCGATGGTGATGGTTCTCTGCTTATCGTAGCTCCCGGTTAAATCCAGTGCGCCCAGAATCGACTCCAGCCCCTGGCTGATGTACTCATGGAGATGCGTGGCGTAGGCCGTCGGCGTTACCCCCTGACCCTTACGGATAAATAACGGGTCAGGAAATATAGCGCGTAGCTTTTGGATGGACTGGCTAATTGCTGATGGCGTGAGATTAAGAATTTTCGCAGCGTTAACGATACCCTTATGGACATATACTGCCTCAAAAATAGTCAGTAAATTGAGATCAATATTACGTAAAGTCCGAAAAATTTGCGGCTTGTCTTCGCCACCAGGTTCATTCAGTCGTTTGGCTGGTAAATTATTATACTCCACGCTTTCACTCCGTATACATTCACAATATGAATGATAGTTGAATTTATTTATTATGCTTGTAGAGATTCGTAAAGTGTTGGTTTTGTTTCACTTGTTTATCAAAAGCAAACACTTGTGTGATAATTGCTCACGTTACTTATGCCGTGTTTGCCGTGCTTGCTGGAGGCTAAATAATATGTAGCGGTAATATTCGGGCGCTTCGAAAATATAGAATCTATGGATTATTGTAAAGTGCAAAAACGGTAAATAAACGGTGGCCCGCCAAATTAGCGAGCCCTGTTGTAGGATATATTAAGCAGGGATATATTCGTGCGGGGGATTGTTAAGTAGTGCTAACACGTTCTTCAAAAGCACGGGACGAATAGTGTCTGGCGTAGCGGTTTCAACCCACTGGCGCACTTGCGTCATTTCCATACCGGCGTAGCCGCAGGGGTTTATGCGCTGGAAAGGGGCAAGATCCATATTAATATTCAATGCCAGGCCGTGGAATGAGCAGCCTTTACGAATACGCAGCCCCAGAGAGCAGATCTTCATTTCCCCAACGTAAACCCCAGGCGCATCGGCACGCGGATGCGCATCAATACCATATTCCGCCAGCGTGTTGACGACGGTTTGTTCCAGTAGGGTAACCAGCTCACGGACGCCCAGCTTTCTGCGCTTCAGATTGAGCAGGACGTACATCACCTGCTGCCCGGGCCCATGGTACGTGACCTGACCGCCGCGATCGCTCTGGATAACCGGAATATCGCCCGTCATTAATAAATGTTCTGCTTTTCCCGCCTGACCCTGCGTAAAGACCGGCAGGTGTTCGACCAGCCAGATCTCATCGGGGGTTGTATCATCGCGTGAATCGGTGAAGTCATGCATAGCCTGGGAGACAGGCTCGTAAGGTTGCAGCCCGAGGTGACGGACCAGAATTTTATCCTGATACAAAACTGCGTCTCCGAAGACGAGGGACAAAAGGTATGCGGGAGTATATCACAGCGGGGAGAGGGGTTACCCGGCAAACCGGGTAACCGCAAAGGGACTACAGCACCATACGAACGATTTCGATATTGCCGAGCTCTTCGTACAGCGTCTCAACCTGCTCAATGTGTGTCGCAGTGATGGTAATAGAAACCGAGTGGTAGTTGCCCTTGCTGCTTGGTTTTACTGACGGAGAGTAGTCACCCGGCGCATGGCGCTGTACCACTTCAACCACCTGATCAACCAGCTCAGGTTTCGCCAGACCCATTACTTTGTAGGTAAATGGGGTAGGGAATTCAAGCAGTTCGTTAAGTTTGGTTTTCATGTCAGCTCCGGCGTAACGTCAAAAAATAATAACTCCCACGTCAGGTGGGAGTTATCAGGATACTTAGTATATGGGGATCAAAATCACACTTTCAAGTGTTCAATTTTTAACCAAACCAGTGGTGGAACATCAATTTAATGTAATCAATGATTTTGCCGAAGAAATTGCCTTCAGGAATTTCTTGCAGGACCACCAGCGGACGCTGATCGATCGTTTTGCCATCCAGCTGGAAGTTGATGGTACCCACAACCTGGTTTTTCTGCAGCGGGGCGTGCAGCTCGGTACTGTTCAGTACGTAGCTGGCTTTCAGATCCTTCATACGACCGCGCGGAATGGTCAGGTAGAGGTCTTTATCAACGCCGAGAGAAGCACGGTCGTTGTCGCCGAACCAGACGGGTTCAGACGCAAACTCTTTGCCTGCTTTCAGTGGATTCACGGTTTCGAAGAAACGGAAGCCCCAGGTCAGCAGCTTCTTGCTCTCTGTTTCGCGGCCTTTAAAGGTGCGACCCCCCATCACGGCAGAGATCAGACGCATCTGGCCTTCAGTGGCGGAGGCGACCAGGTTGTAGCCCGCTTTGTCGGTGTGACCGGTTTTGATGCCGTCAACGTTCAGACTGTTATCCCACAGCAGGCCGTTACGGTTGGTCTGACGGATACCGTTGAAGGTGAACTCTTTCTCTTTATAGATAGAGTACTCATTCGGGACATCGCGGATAAGCGCCTGACCAATCAGCGCCATATCACGAGCGGAGCTGTACTGACCGTCTGCGTCCAGGCCGTGTACGGTCTGGAAATGGCTGTTTTTCAGACCCAGCGCGTTCACGTAGCTGTTCATCAGGCCCACGAAAGCATCCTGGCTACCGGCGGCAAAATCGGCCATCGCCACGCAGGCATCGTTACCCGACTGCAGGTTGATACCGCGAATCAGCTGGGAAACAGGAACCTGCATACCCGGTTTCAGGAACATCAGAGAGGAACCTTTAAAGACCGGGTTCCCGGTCGCCCACGCATCGTTACCGATGGTGACCAGATCCGTTTCTTTGAATTTACCTGCCTTCATCGCCTGGCCGATAACGTAGCTGGTCATCATTTTGGTCAGGCTGGCCGGGTCACGGCGGGCATCGGCATTCTGTTCTGCCAGCACTTTGCCAGAGTTGTAATCGATCAGGATGTAGGATTCCGCGTCGATTTGCGGAACGCCAGGGATCATGGTCTTGATATTCAGGTCATCGGCGTGAGCTGCAGAGAGCGCAGCCGCGCAAAGGGCCGTGGTCAGCGCCATGCGCTGCACAAAACGAGCAGAAAAAGTGGTCTTCATGGTCAGAACTACGACATCCGTGATGGAATTAAAAAAAGTGCCTTACTATAGCAAATGCTATTCAGGCAGGCATCCGACTTTAAGCATGAGTTTGTGAATGTGTTTTACACAAACTGACAATTCGGATACCGCCGGTTAATTATTTCGCAACAGCGATAAATGACTGAAGCTGAGCTTCATTCTGCAGACGCTGCTGCAGGGAGGCTGCCTGCGATTTGCTGGCAAACGGCCCCATCTGAATGCGCCAGACCGCACCGTTCTGCTCAACGCGTCCTGGTACGCCAAACTGCTGGCTCAGACGCTGTTGATACTGTTTGGCCCGGGCCTGATCGCTCACTGCGCCGACCTGAACCACATAGCTGCCGCTGGTTGCTGTTGGAGCCGTCACCGCTGCACTTTGCGTGGCCGCGGGCGACGTTACGGGAGCCGACTGGGTCGCTGGCGCAGCAACGGGAGCGGGGGCTGGGGCTGGGGTAGGCTCACTGCCTTCCAGCACGCCCGAGGCTAAGGTCGTCGGTGCGCCAAGAAAGCCGCTACTCTTTACCGGTGCGCCCGTTGAATCGTCGCTTTGCAGCGTGTCATTGCTGATTGGGCGTATTTCTCCCCCCGGTTGAGCAGGCTCGGCCGGAGAAGAGACGCTGCCCATTCCGCCGTCAAGATTTGGGCGGTCGGGCAGGGCATAGGTCTGTTTCGCCACCGTCGTACACGCGGTACCTGGCCCGGACAGCGAACCATCCTGTGCCACGATAATCGGGTCAATACGGACTTTGGTGTTGTTCGAGGTATTCAGACGATCGGCTGATGCGCGAGACAGGGAGATCACCCGGTCATTTCCGTACGGGCCGCGGTCGTTGATACGCACGACAATCATACGGCCGTTTGCCAGGTTGGTGATACGGGCGTAGCTCGGGATCGGCAGCGTTGGGTGTGCTGCCGTCAGCTGCATCGGGTCGAACGTCTCCCCGGAGGCCGTCAGGTTACTGCCTGGCTCGGCATCGTAAATGGCGGCAAAGCCCGCCTGACTGAAACGGGAAGGATCCTGAACAATTTTATAGCTTTTGCCGTCGCGCTCGTAATCCTGATTGGCACTGGCATTCAGCGGTTCATAAACGGGATCGGCACCGCTGATTTCAACGATTGGGCCATTACACACCGCAGGCTGCGGCGGCGCGACGGTTGCCTGTTGCTGACCATCATCACTTGTGCAGGCCGCAAGTAAACTTGCCGCAATGCAGATCCCCAGCCACTGCTTACGCATTCCGATCCCCTTATTTTTATACGCTTTTTGACAACATTTTTCTGTGGGTATGGATCGACATCACGATACCAAACCCGGCCATCAACACGATCAGTGCCGAGCCCCCGTAACTCACCAGCGGCAGCGGTACGCCTACCACCGGCAGAATACCACTCACCATACCAATATTTACGAAGACATAAACGAATAAAATCAGCATCAACCCGCCAGCCATGACGCGACCAAAGGTCGTTTGCGCGCGTGCTGCAATCCACAATCCCCGCATGATCAGCAGAACGTATAGCGCCAGGAGTATTAAGATACCCACCAGCCCCAGCTCTTCCGCCAGTACGGCAAAGATAAAGTCGGTGTGGCGTTCCGGTAAAAATTCCAGCTGCGACTGCGTACCGTGCAGCCAGCCTTTCCCGCGCAGGCCGCCGGAGCCAATCGCAATCTTGGACTGAATAATATGATAGCCCGCGCCCAGCGGATCGGTTTCCGGATCGAGCAGCATCATGACGCGCTGGCGCTGGTAATCATGCATCAGGAAGAACCAGAGAATAGGGATGAACGCCGCTATCAGCACCACCGCGATGCCAATCAGGCGCCAGCTCAGGCCCGACAGGAAGAGGACAAACAGACCTGAGAGCGCGATAAGGATTGAGGTGCCAAGGTCAGGCTGTGCCGCAACCAGCAGCGTTGGCAGGAAAATCAGCACCAGCGCGATAGCGGTATTCTTCAGCGACGGCGGACAGACGTCGCGGTTGATAAAGCGTGCCACCATCAATGGCACGGCGATTTTGGCAATCTCCGAGGGCTGGAAGCGGACAATACCCAAATCCAGCCAGCGCTGCGCCCCTTTTGAAATGGCACCAAACGCATCGACCGCAACCAGCAAAATAATACAGAAGATGTAGAGATAGGGCGCCCAGCCTTCGTAAACGCGCGGCGGGATCTGCGCCATCACCACCATAATGATCAGGCCCATGGCGATCTGGCCGATTTTGCGCTCCATCATCCCGATGTCCTGGCCGCTGGCGCTCCAGATAACCAGCGCACTGTAAACCAGCAGAGCCAGCAGGATCAGCAGCATGGCTGGGTCGATGTGGATTTTATCCCACAGCGATTTTTTATTTGGATTATCCGTCATGATTATTGGTCCTCCGCCGCAGCGGCGGCCGGGTTTTCAGCCGGCAGTTCGGTGTTGTTATCACCCAGCATGATGTGGTCAAGGATCTGGCGCATGATGGTCCCTACTGCAGGCCCGGCACCGCCGTTCTCCAGAATCATTGCCACCGCGACCTGCGGGTTGTCATAAGGGGCAAACGCCGTCATCAGCTTATGGTCACGCAGACGTTCGGCAATGCGGTGCGCGTTATAGGTTTCGTTGGCTTTCAGACCAAATACCTGCGCAGTACCGGACTTCGCCGCCACTTTGTACGGCGTCCCGGCGAAATACTTATGTGCGGTACCGTTCGGGCGGTTTGCCACGCCGTACATACCGTCTTTCGCGATTTCCCAGAAGCCGGAATGAATGTCACCCACCGGGGCTTCGTGCGGCTGGTTCCACGGCACTTTTTTGCCGTCTTCAACCGTACTCTGCAGCAGATGCGGCACTTTCACCACGCCGTCATTGATGAGGATCATCATGGCTTTGTTCATCTGAAGCGGCGTTGCCGTCCAGTAGCCCTGACCGATACCCACCGGAATGGTGTCGCCCTGATACCACGGCTTTTTAAAGCGCTTCAGCTTCCATTCGCGCGTCGGCATGTTGCCGGAGCGTTCTTCCGCAAGGTCAACGCCGGTGTAGTGTCCGTAGCCGAATTTGCTCATCCACTCTGACAGGCGGTCGATCCCCATGTCATACGCCACCTGATAGAAGAAGGTATCCGCAGACTCCTCCAGCGATTTGGTGACGTTCAGATGACCGTGGCCCCATTTTTTCCAGTCGCGATAGCGCTTATCTGAACCCGGCAGCTGCCACCAGCCCGGGTCAAACAGGCTGGTATTGCGGTTGATGACACCAGCACTCAGAGCAGAGACCGCCACGTACGGTTTAACCGTTGATGCCGGTGGGTAAACCCCTTGCGTCGCGCGGTTCACCAGCGGCGTGTTGGGGTCATTCAGCAGACCGGAGTAGTCTTTACTGGAAATGCCGTCAACAAACAGGTTCGGGTCATAGCTTGGCATTGACACCATCGCCAGGATGCCGCCGGTTCGAGGATCGGTGACCACAACGGCTGCACGGCTGCCCGCCAGCAGGGTTTCAATATACTGCTGCAGCTTAAGGTCGAGGGTCAGATAGACGTCATGCCCCGCCTGCGGCGGTACCTCTTTAAGCTGGCGAATCACGCGGCCACGGTTGTTAACCTCAACTTCTTCATAGCCGGTTTGCCCGTGCAGGACATCTTCGTAGTAGCGTTCAATGCCCAGCTTACCGATATCATGCGTTGCGGCGTAGTTCGCCAGCTTGCCGTCTTTATCGAGGCGGTCGACGTCTTTGTCGTTAATCTTGGAGACGTAGCCAATCACATGCGTCAGCGCGGAGCCGTAGGGGTAGTAGCGACGTTTGTAACCTTTTACTTCCACGCCGGGGAAACGGTACTGGTTCACCGCAAAGCGGGCCACCTGGACTTCCGTCAGGTTGGTTTTAACCGGGATGGAGGTGAATCGGTGTGAGCGGGCGCGCTCTTTTTTAAAGGCGGCGATATCGTCGTCGTTAAGGTCAACAACGCTTTTTAGCGCTTCCAGCGTATCCTGAACATTATCGACTTTTTCCGGCATCATCTCGATTTGATAGATGGTGCGGTTTAACGCCAGCGGGGTGCCGTTACGATCGTAAATAATGCCGCGGCTGGGTGCGATAGGCACCAGCTTGATACGGTTTTCGTTGGAACGCGTCTGGTAATCGGTAAAGCGGACAATTTGCAGATTATAAAGGTTGGCGATCAGCACGCCGGTAAGCAGCAAAATCCCGGTGAAGGCGACCAGCGCCCGGCGCACAAACAGCGCGGACTCAGCCGTATAGTCGCGAAAAGAATTCTGTAGTTTCATCCGCTGCTTAATCTACCCTGGTCAGTCATTACTCGCGGTGATAGGGGTGGTTGGTAGTAATGCTCCACGCGCGATACAGGCTTTCTGCCACCAGTACCCGAACGAGCGGGTGGGGAAGCGTCAGCGCGGAGAGGGACCAACTTTGTTCTGCTGCCGCTTTGCAGGCAGGGGATAACCCTTCAGGCCCGCCAATCAACAGACTGACGTCACGACCATCCTGCTTCCAGCGCTCCAGTTCGTGCGCCAGCTGCGGCGTATCCCAGGGTTTTCCTGGAATATCGAGGGTGACGATGCGGTTCTTGCCTGCGGCAGCCAGCATCAGTTCGCCCTCTTTATCGAGAATACGTTTGATATCGGCGTTCTTGCCGCGCTTACCGGAGGGAATTTCCACCAGTTCGAACGGCATGTCTTTTGGAAAACGGCGCAGATATTCAGTAAAACCGGTTTGTACCCAGTCCGGCATTTTGGTGCCGACGGCGACCAGCTGCAACTTCACGCATTAACCCCAGAGTTTTTCCAGTTCATACAGGCGACGGCTCTCGTCCTGCATGACGTGGACAATCACATCGCCGAGATCGACAACCACCCAGTCAGCCGTCGCTTCACCTTCAACACCCAGCGGTAACAGCCCTGCTGCACGTGATTCCTGAACCACGTGATCGGCAATCGAAACAACATGACGCGTGGACGTACCGGTGCAGATAATCATGCAGTCGGTAATACTGGATTTACCCTTCACGTCAATCGCGATGATGTCCTGACCTTTCAGGTCATCAATTTTGTCAATAACAAAATCCTGGAGTGCTTTACCCTGCAAGTTTTCCCCCTGGGGTGAATGAGATTGTAAAACTTTGAATTCGTAGCCAGGCAGTATACCTGAACTCATGCCTGTGTCGGGACAAATGTCTCCGGCCGGGCTTTTGAAGGCGGGTATCATCCCACCCTCCGCCTGAGATTGCATCGCCATTTTTGTAAAACAATTTCTGTAAAGCAATGACTGGCGGGAAAGTCTGGCAGCGGAGAATAACAGTATGGCTTACCCTGTCAAGGCAGGATAAACAATAAGCCGCTTTTTATGCCTTCCCGCTATTCATCTGCGCTTTTCTGATACAAACCGTGCGTATGGATATAGGCCAGCACCGGTGCGGGGAGCAGATCGTCACATGCTAAACCCTGCTGTAAACGCTCGCGAATGAGGGTCGCAGAGATATCGAACCACGGCGTTTCCGCCAGATAAATCTTCCCGGCAGGCTGATTGTGGAGATCTTCAACATTGGCGGTGAGATGATCTTCCAGCCACTGCTGGTACTGCGCTTCGCGCATGGTCAGCGGATAGCCAGGACGGCGGCAGACGAGCAGATGGCTGTTCTCCAGAATGGTTTCATATTTATGCCATGTGGGGAAGTTCAGCAGGGAATCCTGACCGATGATAAAAGCCAGCGGCTGGTCTGGCCCCTGTTCTGCGCGCCACTCCTGGAGCGTCTGCGAGGTCCATGAGGGTGTGTCGCGACGCAGTTCACGCTCGTCAAGCCGGAAGAGCGGCTTATCTGCGATGGCCAGGGCAAGCATCTCTTTTCGCTGCTCGCTGGTCGCCTCGGGCTGTGGACGGTGGGGCGGGACATTATTGGGCATGATGGTAACGCGCTGAAGGCCGATCAGATTCGCCAGAATTTCAACCGGCTTCAGATGCCCGTAGTGTACCGGGTCGAAGGTGCCGCCATACAGGGCCTGTAAAGAATGCATACTATCCATCAATAAAAACGTCTGCCAGCGCCTTGTGGCAGAGCAGCAGAGAAAGGCTTTCCAGCTCCGCCCAGACCGACTGGCCGTAATCTTGCTTGAGCGTAAGCTCGGCGCGCATCAGAAGCTGTACCGCCTGGCGAAGCTGTTCATGACTCAGGCGGTTGATGGCCTCGGTGGTCAAAGCCCGGCGATTTTGCCACACCCGGTGTTTATCAAACAGCGAACGCAAAGGCGTATGGGCAGACTGACGCTTGAGCGTAATCAGCAGCAGTAATTCGCGCTGCAGGGTTCGCAGCAGAATAACCGGTTCGCTGCCTTCGAGGCGCAGCTGCTGCAGAATATGCAGGGCGCGTTTACTTTTTGCCGACAGCAGCGCGTCCACCCAGTGGAACGGCGTGAAGTGCGCCGCGTCGTTAACGGCCTGCTCGACGCGCGGCAAGGTCAGCTTGCCGTCCGGCCAGAGCAGGGAGAGTCTGTCAAGCGCCTGCGCCAGGGCCAGCAGGTTACCTTCATAGCAGTAGCAGAGCAGCTGATTTGCCGCGTCATCCAGCTGAAGGTTGTGCTGTTTCGCTCTCGCGGCGACCCATTTAGGCAGATGTGCCTGCTCAGGCGTCTGACAGGTGACCAGCACCGCGTGGGTCGCGAGTTGGGTAAACCAGGCCGCGTTTTCCTGCGCTTTGGTCAGCTTGTTGCCACGCACAATAAGGAGCAGATCGCTGTGTAAGAGGCTGACCAGCGTTGCGAGCTGCTCGTTTATCGCCGCGTTAGGGCCGTTCTCCGGCAGCAGGATCTGAATTGTCTGGCGCGATGCGAACAGGCTCATCGCCTGACAGAGCGAGAAGAGGGCGTTCCAGTCGGTGTTGTTATCCAACTGGACGGTGTGATGTTCATCAAAACCCTGCGCGGCGGCGGCATGCCGCACGGCATCCAGGCTTTCCTGAAGCAATAACGGATCGTTTCCAAGAAGCAGATACGCCGCGCGCAGCCCTTCATTGAGCTGCGCGCGGAGTTGTTCAGGATACAGCCTGATCATCATTTACCCAGAGAGTTAGCAGCAGGAAGCGTGCCATCAACCGGTTTATCAACAATGTCAGATCCTTGTTTGGTTGACGCTGCAATACTTGGCAGTTTACGGATCAGCTGTTCCGCCGCCTTGTCGTACATTTCGTTGATGATAATCTGCTGTTCGGCATCTTTTGCCAGCGCCGTCTGCGGGTTATCGAAGAACGAACGGTACACTTTCGTGCTGATCGGATAGATGTCTTTACCCGGGATCAGAACTGCCGCGTTGACCGTCAACACCATTTGATACTCTGCGGTACGGCCATCCTGGAAGATTGACGCGGTATCTCTCGACAGACCACTTCCTGTCACACGCAGGGACGGTACATCCTGACGCAGGGTCTGTTTCTCAACAAGCTCAACGCCGTTGAGGCGCAGCTGATTGCGAATTGCCCGGCTGAGTGGACCATTCGGATCCCCGGAATCAAAGATCATGGTTTTCATCTGAGCAGGCACCGCCGTGGTATTGCGCAGGTGCCAGCCACAGCCAGCGGTGACAAGCACCGCCAGTGATAAGAGTATTGTTGCCAGTTGTCGCACGTTTCCTCCCGCGCTTAGCCAACGACCAGATTCAGCAGTTTACCCGGTACGTAGATCACTTTACGTACGGTAACGCCCTCAAGATATTTAGCGACCAGTGGTTCCTGGCCCGCGCGCTCGCGAACCTGTTCTTCGGTTGCATCGACCGCCACGGTAATTTTACCGCGGACTTTGCCGTTCACCTGGACTACGACCAGCGTGGTGTTTTCCACCATCGCGGCTTCGTCAGCCTGCGGCCACGGCGCGTTGTCGATATCGCCTTCGCCTTTCAGCTCCTGCCACAGGGTAAAGCTAACGTGCGGCGTGAACGGGTTCAGCATGCGAACGACGGCTAGCAGTGCTTCACGCATTAAGGCACGATCCTGCTCGCCGTCCTGCGGAGCTTTCGCCAGCTTGTTCATCAGTTCCATAATAGCCGCAATTGCGGTATTGAAGGTCTGACGACGACCAATATCATCAGTCACTTTCGCAATCGTTTTATGAACATCACGACGCAGCGCCTGCTGATCTTCAGTCAGGGCGGCGGCGTTCAGCGCCGGGGCATCGCCCAGTGAGGTGTGCTCGTAAACCAGTTTCCAGACGCGTTTCAGGAAGCGGTTTGCGCCTTCTACGCCAGACTCCTGCCACTCCAGCGTCATGTCTGCCGGAGATGCAAACATCATGAACAGACGCACGGTATCCGCACCGTATCGCTCAACCATCACCTGCGGGTCGATACCGTTGTTTTTCGACTTAGACATTTTGCTCATGCCGGTGTAGACCAGCTCATGACCTTCGGCGTCTTTGGCCTTCACAATACGGCCCTTCTCGTCGCGTTCAACGATCGCGTCAACCGGAGACACCCAGTTACGCTCGCCGTTTGCACCGACGTAATAGAAGGCATCCGCCAGCACCATGCCCTGGCACAGCAGCTGTTTTGCAGGTTCGTCAGAGTTCACCATGCCCGCATCGCGCATCAGCTTGTGGAAGAAGCGGAAGTAGAGCAGGTGCATGATGGCGTGTTCGATACCACCGATGTAGATATCTACCGGCAGCCAGTAGTTCGCCGCGTTGGAATCCAGCATGCCGTCCTGATACTGCGGGCAGGTGTAGCGTGCATAGTACCAGGATGACTCCATAAAGGTGTCAAAGGTGTCGGTTTCGCGCAGCGCAGGCTGGCCGTTGACGGTGGTTTTAGCCCACTCAGGATCGGCTTTGATCGGGCTGGTGATGCCGTCCATGACGACGTCTTCCGGCAGGATCACCGGCAGCTGATCTTCTGGCGTTGGCATCACGGTGCCATCTTCCAGCGTCACCATCGGAATTGGCGCACCCCAGTAACGCTGACGGGAAACACCCCAGTCGCGCAGACGGAAGTTAACTTTACGCTCGCCCACGCCAAGGGAGGCCAGCTTGTCGGCGATGGCGTTGAAGCCCTCTTCGAAGCTCAGACCGCTGAACTCGCCGGAATTGAACAAGGTCCCTTTTTCGGTCAGCGCGTGTTCGGACAGGTCTGGTTCAGAACCGTCAGCCGCCAGGATAACTGGCTTGATGGTCAGGCCATATTTGGTGGCAAATTCGTAGTCGCGCTGGTCGTGACCCGGAACGGCCATCACGGCGCCCGTGCCGTATTCCATCAGTACGAAGTTGGCGGCCCAGACAGGGATCGCTTCGCCCGTCAGCGGGTGAATGGCTTTAAAGCCGGTATCAACGCCTTTTTTCTCCATCGTTGCCATATCGGCTTCGGCCACTTTGGTGTTGCGGCATTCGTCGATGAAGGTAGCCAGTTCCGGATTGTTTTCTGCCGCTTTCTGCGCCAGCGGGTGACCTGCGGCCACGGCCAGGTAGGTCGCGCCCATGAAGGTGTCCGGACGGGTGGTGTAGACGGTCAGAGTCTGGTCGTAGTTCTCAACGTTGAAGGTGATTTCCACGCCTTCGGAACGGCCGATCCAGTTGCGCTGCATGGTCTTAACGGTATCTGGCCAGTGGTCCAGATTATCCAGATCGTTCAGCAGCTCATCAGCATAAGCGGTGATTTTGATAAACCACTGCGGGATCTCTTTACGCTCTACTTTGGTGTCACAGCGCCAGCAGCAGCCATCGATAACCTGTTCGTTCGCGAGAACGGTCTGGTCATTCGGGCACCAGTTAACGGCAGAGGTCTTCTTATACACCAGGCCTTTTTTGTACAGCTCGGTGAAGAATTTCTGTTCCCAGCGGTAGTATTCCGGCGTACATGTTGCCAGCTCGCGGCTCCAGTCATAGCCGAAGCCCAGCATTTTGAGCTGGTTTTTCATGTACGCGATGTTGTCATACGTCCACGGTGCCGGCGCCGTATTATTTTTTACCGCCGCGCCTTCCGCAGGCAGACCGAACGCATCCCAACCGATGGGTTGCAGAACGTTTTTACCCAGCATGCGCTGGTAACGCGCAATCACATCACCGATGGTGTAGTTACGCACGTGGCCCATGTGTAGTCGACCAGAAGGATAGGGAAGCATCGACAGGCAGTAATACTTCTCTTTGCTCTCGTCTTCGGTTACTTCAAAGGTGCGCTTCTCGTCCCAGTGTTGCTGGACTTTTGATTCTATCTCTTCCGGGCGGTATTGCTCTTGCATGGCAGCCAGTGGTCCTGTTTTCAATACAGCTACAAATGTAGCCAATGGATGTGGTAATTCAGATCCGCATAGCATAGCCCAAACGCCCGCGTCAAAACAGCCTTTCGCACAAATGCGCTTTGCAGGAATTTACCGGGTCTGTGCTTCACCTGACAAAGCGGCGATGAAATAAGGTCTATTATTAGAAATAGTTACTTACCCGGGAGGCAAAATGATGAACAAGGTTGCTCAATTTTACCGCGAACTGGTGGCGACACTGACGGAACGGCTGCGTAACGGCGAGCGCGATATCGATGCGCTGGTGGAGCAGGCGCGTGCCCGCGTGTCGCAAACGGGTGAGTTAACGCGAACCGAAGTGGAAGAGGTGACGCGTGCCGTGCGTCGCGATCTGGAAGAGTTCGCGCGCAGCTACCAGGAGAGCCAGGAGGAGGTCACGGACAGCGTTTTCATGCGGGTGATCAAAGAGAGCCTGTGGCAGGAGCTGGCCGATATCACGGATAAAACGCAGCTGGAGTGGCGTGAAGTCTTTCAGGATTTGAACCACCACGGTGTGTACCACAGCGGTGAGGTGGTCGGGCTGGGAAATCTGGTGTGCGAGAATTGCCACCACCATATTGCGGTGTATACGCCGGAGGTTCTGTCGCTGTGTCCGAAATGCGGCCACGATCAGTTCCAGCGTCGGCCGTTTGAGCCCTAGGTAAAAGCGCAGGTTTGCGCCCTCTCCCGTGGGAGAGGGCCGGGGTGAGGGCATCAGGCCGCACTACGCACTATAGTAAGCCAGCCTCTCCGCCAGCAAATCCACAAACGCCTCACGGTCAATATCCACCATCACCGTGGTATTCGGCTTATTTCCCGTCAGCGAGTAGTAGTCCACCACCGTCATCCCCTGGGTGTATTTCCCCTGAGTTTCGACGCCAACCCACCTGTGGACGGTGGTAAACATCTCCGGCTTTAATAGCCAGGCAATGGTGCATGGATCGTGCAGCGGCGCGCCGTGGAATCCCCATTTCTCGGCTTTGTGATACTCCATAAAGAAGTCGAGCAGCTCAGCCACGGTTGTCGCGACCGGATTACCAACTGAGCGGAAGCGTTCAATGTCGTCAGCCATAATCTGCGCGCGATGGGTCACGTCCAGCCCTGCCATCACGACGGGCAAACCGGACTGGAAGACGATCTCCGCCGCTTCCGGGTCGACAAAAATGTTGAATTCTGCGGACGGCGTCCAGTTTCCCAGACCCATGGCCCCGCCCATGATGACGATACGGGCGATTTTGCTGTGCAGTTCAGGGTGGCTGTTCAGCAGCAGCGCGACGTTGGTTTGCGGTCCGGTAGCCACCAGCGTCACGGGTTCCGCGCTCTCGCGTAGCACCTTCGCCATCAGCTCCACGGCGGTGCAGTTTTGCGGCGTGAAGCCCGGCTCAGGCAGCGCCGGACCGTCCAGCCCGCTTTCACCATGCACGTTATCCGCGATAATTAATTCACGCATCAGGGGCTTGAGGGCGCCACCGACGACGGGAATATCGGTGCGCCCGAGCAGCGTCAGCATGCGCAAAACGTTACGCAGGGTTTTATCCGGCGTCTGGTTTCCGGCGGAAGAGGTGACGGCTTTGACGTCGAGTTCAGGGGAGGCAAGTGCAAGAACGAGCGCGATCGCGTCATCATGACCCGGATCGCAATCGAAAATGATGGGTTGTGCCATAGCGTTCTCCATTCATAGCGTTATTTTGTGACAAGGTTAACGCTGCAATGTGACGCAGAATAGATAAAGACAGCTAAAGCGTGAAGCAGTGCGCAATCCGCAGATTGCGCACCAAGAAGATTAGTGCAGGATTTTGGCGAGGAAATCTTTCGCACGTTCGGATTTCGGGTTGGCGAAGAACTCCTCTTTCGGGGAATCTTCGACAATTTTCCCTTCGTCCATAAAGATTACGCGGTTGGCCACCTTACGGGCGAAGCCCATTTCGTGGGTCACCACCATCATGGTCATCCCTTCGTGCGCCAGTTCGACCATCACGTCCAGCACTTCGTTGATCATCTCCGGATCGAGCGCCGACGTTGGTTCATCAAACAGCATGGCAACCGGATCCATACACAGCGCGCGGGCGATCGCCACACGCTGCTGTTGGCCGCCGGAAAGCTGCGCCGGGAACTTATCGGCATGCGCAGAGAGGCCAACGCGTTCCAGGAGCTTCAGGCCTTTCTCACGCGACGCTTTTTTATCACGCTTGAGCACTTTCACCTGGGCCAGCGTCAGGTTCTCAATAATGGAGAGGTGAGGGAACAGCTCAAAATGCTGGAACACCATACCAACGTGAGAACGAAGCTGGGCAAGATTGGTTTTCTTGTCGTTGACTTTGGTACCGTTGACGACGATCTCGC
This sequence comes from Enterobacter cloacae complex sp. Mu1197, assembly GCF_040059225.1. Lineage (NCBI taxonomy): Bacteria > Pseudomonadati > Pseudomonadota > Gammaproteobacteria > Enterobacterales > Enterobacteriaceae > Enterobacter > Enterobacter cloacae complex sp. Mu1197. Next base: position 1,290,742 of record NZ_CP157375.1, read on the forward strand.
CCTGCTGGACCGGCTCCAGACCATTGACGGTTTTGATCAGCGTCGATTTACCGGAACCGGACGGTCCGCACACCACTACCACGTCGCCTTTTTTCACTTCGGTGGAGCAGTCGGTCAGCACCTGAAAGTGCCCATACCATTTAGAAACATTTTTCAGGGAAATCATTGTACCGTCCTTTTCTTCAGCCAGCTGACCAACAGCGACGCGCTTAAACTAATCACAAAATAGACCGCACCCGCAAAGAGCACCATCTCAACCTGCGTTCCATCACGCTCACCGATGGTTGACGCGGTACGGAAGAAGTCTGCCAGGCTCAGCACGTAGACCAGAGAGGTATCCTGGAACAGCACGATACCCTGGGTCAGCAGGAGCGGAACCATGGCGCGAAACGCCTGCGGCAGAATAATGAGCTGCATGGACTGCCAGTGCGTCATCCCCAGCGCCAGCGCGGCGCTGGATTGCCCGCGGGAGATACTCTGAATGCCCGCACGGATAATCTCCGAGTAGTAAGCGGCCTCAAACATCGAGAACGCCACCATCGCCGAGATCAGACGGATATCGGTTTTCGGCGACAGCCCCAGCACGTTTTGCAGGAAGCCGGGCACGATCAGGTAAAACCACAGCAGCACCATTACCAGCGGGATGGAGCGGAACACGTTAACGTAGGCGGTCGCGAACCAGGCGAGCGGCTTAAAGCTCGACAGGCGCATGACGGCCAGCAGGGTGCCCCAGACGATACCGACAATAATGGCAATGACGGTGATTTTTAAGGTAATCATCAGTCCATCAAGCAAATAAGGCATGGATGGAACGATAGAACTCCAGTCAAATTCGTACATTATTTGCCCCCCATGTTGCCCGGCAGGCGAATTTTGCGTTCAACCAGGTTCATCACCAGCATGATGAAAGCGTTAATCAGAACGTAGGCGAGCGTGATCGCGGTGAAGGATTCCCACGCGTGAGCGGAGTAATCCAGCAGCTTGCCCGCCTGTGCAGCCATATCGACCAGGCCGATGGTTGAGGCGATGGCCGAGTTTTTCACCAGGTTCATCATCTCGGAGGTCATCGGTGGAACGATGACGCGGTAGGCGTTAGGCAGCAGCACGTAGCGGTAGGTTTGTGGCAGGGTTAATCCCATCGCCAGACCCGCATTTTTTTGTCCACGGGGTAATGACTGAATGGCGGCACGCACCTGCTCGCAAACGCGCGCAGCGGTAAACAGCCCCAGACACATCATGGAGGAGACAAAGAACTGCACATTCGGATCCAGTTCCGACTTGAACCACATGCCAATATTTTCCGGCAGCAGTTCCGGGATAACCAGATACCAGGTAAAGAATTGCACGATCAGCGGAACGTTACGGAACAGTTCCACATAGAGGGTGCCAAGCGTTGAAAGAAAACGGTTAGGGACGGTGCGCAGAATACCGAACAGAGAACCGACAAGAAACGCGATGATCCACGCCGTTATCGATAATGCCACGGTGACCTGAAAGCCGCTCCACAGCCAGCCAAGATAGGTGGTGTTGCCGAACGGGGCTTGTTGCAGAAATATGCCCCAGTTCCAGTCGATTGACATAATAAACTCCAGAAAAAAAAGGGTAGCAGCGCTACCCTCGAAGATTGGTGAGAAGCTCATTTTTCGCGCTGAGTGGGGAACGACCACTCAACGTATAGTCTGTCCATGCTTCCCGACAATCGAGAGGGCAGGAGATCCCGCCCCTGTTGTTCTAATTAGTTAAGAGCCTTGTCATTTGGAGATTTGAACAGCGCTTTCATGTCGTCAGACAGTTCAAAATTCATGTTCAGGTTTTTAGGTGGAATCGGGTTCTTGAACCATTTGTCGAACCATTTTTCCGCTTCGCCGGAGGTCTGCACCTGAGCGATGGTGTCATCGATCAGCTTTTTGAACTGCGGATCGTCTTTACGCAGCATACAGCCGTAGGCTTCTTTCGACTGCGCGGTGCCGACGATATCCCAGTTGTCAGGTTTCTTCGCTTTCGCACGCTCGCCCGCCAGCAGGGCATCATCCATCATAAACGCGACGGCACGGCCGCTTTCCAGGGTACGGAAGGAGTCGCCATGGTCTTTCGCGCTGATGATGCGCATATCCATTTTCTTCTCGTCGTTCAGCTTGTGCAGCAGCACTTCAGACGTGGTACCGGAGGTGACAACGACCGCTTTGCCTTTCAGGTCAGCGAAGTCTTTAATCTCACCGCCTTTCTTCGTCAGCAGGCGGGTGCCTACAACAAAGATGGTGTCAGAGAAGGCTGCCTGTTTCTGACGCTCGAGGTTGTTGGTGGTGGAGCCACACTCGAAATCAAAGGTGCCGTTTTGCAGCAGTGGAATACGGTTCTGTGAAGTGATTGGGATCAGCTTCACCTGCAGGTCAGGTTTGTTCAGCTTTTTCTTCACGGCTTCAACGATAGCGTTGGAGTAATCCTGTGAATAGCCCACGACTTTTTGCGTGTTGTCGTAGTAAGAGAACGGGACAGAAGATTCACGGTGGCCGACCACGATGACGCCGTTTTTGGCAATCTTGTCGAGAGTGCTGCCTGCTGCTGGCGCATCTTCAGCGTGAACCACGCCTGCAGACATTCCCATAACCAGCATTGCTGTGGCCAGTTTACGTAATTGCATACCCAACTCCTTTCTTATCAGCGCCAGAGACGCATTGATACCCATTGTGATGTTGTTATATCTCGCGCAATGCGAGTGCAGTGTTATGCAAGCTTGTTAACATTTAGTCTGGCTTAATGTAAAGATTTTGCTGCGTTATTGTTTATTTTTGCGAAGCGCGCCGCACCATTCAGAGGCAAATATCTCCCGTTGCACCGTTTCGGTGCTACCGATGATCTACGCTGGTGCGACAAAGTTGCACGTTAAGCCAAACTGCGTTTACCTGAATAAACAAAGCAATAGGCGTGCCAGAATTGGAGTCTGGAAGGAATTGTCGGGTGGCGGCTGCGCCTTACACGACTTACGGGAACGGAAATGTTGAATGTAGGCCGGGTAAGGCGTAGCCGCCACCCGGCAACAGAAGGGAAGGTTATTTACGACGCTGGCGCAGGCTCATCAGCACCGCGCCAAAGCCGAACAGCGCGGTCAGGATCCACAGCGGCCAGTTGCCGGTACGGGCGTATGGCGTCAGCCCCGTGGTCGGGGTGACGTGAGTGGTCAGTACCTCACGGGTGAACTGTGGGATCATGGCCTGGATTTCACCCTGCGGACCAATCACGGCGGTGATACCGTTGTTGGTGCTGCGCAGTAACGGACGCGCCAGCTCCAGGGAGCGCATGCGTGCCATCTGGAAGTGCTGCCACGGGCCGATTGACTTACCAAACCAGGCATCGTTAGAGATGGTCAGCAGATAGTCCGTATCCGGGCGGAAGTTATCGCGCACCTGCTCGCCGAGAATGATTTCGTAGCAGATGGCCGCCGTCAGGGCAACGCCGTGCGCGTGCAACTGAGGCTGAACGTACGGGCCGCGGCTAAAGGAGGACATCGGCAGATCGAAGAACGGGGCCAGCGGGCGCAGAATCGACTCCAGCGGCACAAATTCACCAAACGGCACCAGGTGGTTCTTGTTGTACCGGTCAGTGGAGTGGTAGCTGTATTCGCTGTCTTTGCCGAGCGTAATGATGGTGTTGTAAGTGTCGTAGCGGTTCTGCTGATTCAGACGCGCATCGACAATCCCGGTGATCAGCGTGCTGCCACGCGAGAGCAGCAGGTCGTTCATCATGTTGAGGAACGGCTGCTGGTTGATCTCCAGATCGGGAATGGCAGACTCCGGCCAGATAATCAGCTGCGATTTACCCATCACCTCTTCGGTGGCGTTAGCGTAGATCTTCAGCGTATTCAACAGCTCTTTCTCGTCCCACTTCATGGACTGCGGGATGTTCCCCTGAACCATGGAAACCTGCATAGCGCGTGCGGGCTCAGGCGTGAACCACTGGATATAGCGCAGCGGGAAGGGAAGAGCGAACAGCACCAGCGCCACAGCCAGCGGCTTCCAGCCACGCGTGACCAGCGCCAGGACCAACAGGCCGCTGACCACCATGAGCAGGAAGTTAATGGCCTCAACGCCCATGACCGGCGCCAGGCCTTTGAGCGGGCCGTCAATCTGACTGTAGCCGAACTGCAGCCACGGGAAGCCGGTCAGCACCCAGCCGCGCAGGAATTCCGTGATTTGCCAGACCACCGGTGCGGCAATCGCGACGCGCAGCCAGCTGGTTTTGGGCCACAGGCGAGAAAGGATGCCGGCGAACAGGCCAGTATAGAGCGAGAGATAGGCGGCGAGCAGTACCACCAGGAAGACGTTTACCGGGCCCGGCATACCGCCAAACTGGGCGATGCTGACGTAGACCCAGTTAATACCTGAGCCAAACAGCCCCAGTCCCCAGAAGTAGCCGATAGCGGCAGCCTGTACCGGACGACGGTTCAGGGTCAGACCCTGAAGCCCCATCAGGGAGAGTATGGCCGCAGGCCAGATGTCGTAAGGAGAAAAAGCCAGCGTACCGCTGGCTCCGAGTAACAGCGCCAGCAGCAAACGGACGCGCTGGCGTTCAAGCAATGGGGCAAATGCCATTTACATTAATCTTCCAGTTTTGGCACCGGTGAGTCGTCCGGCGTTCTGACATGAACCTGTATAATACGTCGGCTGTCGGCCATGGCTACTTTGAACTGGTAACCGTCGATGTCAACGGTCTCACCGCGCGCCGGGAGATGGCCAAAGGCCTGCATCACCAGCCCGCCAATGGTATCGACCTCTTCGTCGCTGAAGTGGGTCCCGAAGGCGTCGTTGAAGTCCTCAATGGAGGCCAGCGCGCGCACGGTCCAGGTGTGGCGGCTGAGCTGACGGAAGTCGATATCCTCTTCTTCGTCGTACTCATCTTCGATTTCGCCCACGATCAGCTCAAGGATATCCTCGATCGTGACCAGACCGGAGACGCCACCAAATTCATCAATAACAATCGCCATGTGGTAACGCTGAGAGCGAAACTCTTTCAGCATCCGATCCACACGTTTACTTTCCGGCACAACCACGGCCTGGCGTAACACTTTTTCCATGCTGAAGGCTTCGGCATCGCTGCGCATAAACGGCAGCAGATCTTTCGCCATCAAAATCCCTTCGATGTGATCTTTATCTTCGCTGATAACCGGGAAACGCGAGTGGGCGGATTCGATGATCACATCAAGGCACTCGTCCAGGGTCTGGTTACGTTTCAGGGTGATCATCTGCGAGCGGGGGATCATGATATCGCGAACGCGCTGGTCGGCGATGTCCATAACCCCTTCGAGCATTTCGCGCGTATCTTCGTCGATAAGGTCGTTCTGCCCGGAATCACGAATCAGCTCCAGCAGTTCATCACGGTTTTTGGGTTCGCCGTGGAAAAGCTGGTTCAGAATGAGGGAGAAGAATCCCTTTTTACTGGTTGTCGTGTCGCTACTGTGTGAATTGTCGTCGCTCATGGCGTTTGTTAAGGGTTCTCTTGTTAGTTCAACGTTTACCGCCACGCGATATCCTTTCGTGGCGGCAGGTGAGTCAGTCAGGTGACGGACTATTCTTTCTCGGCAATGTACGGATCCTCATAGCCCAGAGCAAGCATTATCTCTGTCTCGAGGGACTCCATCTCTTCCGCTTCGTCGTCTTCGATATGATCGTAGCCGAGCAGATGCAGGCTGCCGTGTACCACCATGTGCGCCCAGTGGGCTTCAAGGGGTTTCTGCTGCTCTTTGGCTTCCTGTTCAACCACCTGACGGCAGATGATCAGATCGCCCAACAGCGGCATCTCGATGCCCGGTGGGGCTTCGAACGGGAAAGAGAGCACGTTGGTCGGCTTATCTTTCCCTCGATAAGTCAGGTTAAGCTCATGGCTTTCTGCTTCATCCACCAGGCGAATCGTGACTTCTGATTCTTCCTGAAACTGCGGGATAACGGCATCCAGCCATTTCTGAAACTGTGCCTCATCTGGCATGCCGGAATTGTCTTCACAGGCCAGCTGTAAATCGAGGATCACCTGACTCATTTCTGTTCTTGCTCCTGCGCTTCGCGCTTACGTTCTGCGGCCAGTTCGGCCTTACGCTTCTGATCCGCCTCTTCCCAGGCTTCATAGGCGTTAACGATACGCGCGACCACCGGGTGGCGTACCACGTCTTCACTGTGGAAGAAGTTAAAGCTGATTTCGTCGACCTCGGCCAGCACCTCGATGGCGTGGCGCAGGCCCGATTTGGTGCTGCGCGGCAGGTCAATCTGGGTGACGTCACCGGTAATCACCGCTTTCGAGTTAAAGCCAATACGCGTCAGGAACATCTTCATCTGTTCGATGGTGGTGTTCTGGCTCTCATCGAGAATGATGAACGCATCGTTCAGCGTGCGGCCGCGCATGTAGGCGAGCGGGGCCACTTCGATCACGTTACGCTCAATGAGCTTCTCGACCTTCTCAAAGCCCAGCATTTCGAACAGCGCATCGTATAAAGGACGCAGATACGGATCGACCTTCTGGCTCAGATCGCCTGGCAGGAAGCCCAGTTTTTCACCGGCTTCAACGGCAGGGCGGGTCAGCAGGATACGGCGGATCTCCTGACGCTCCAGCGCATCGACCGCTGCGGCAACGGCAAGATAGGTTTTACCCGTACCCGCCGGCCCCACGCCGAAGGTGATGTCGTGGTCGAGAATATTGGCGATGTACTGCGCCTGGTTTGGCGTACGCGGCTTGATGACGCCACGCTTGGTCTTAATGTTGATCGCCTTGCCATAGTCCGGCACGCTCTCCGCGCTCTGCTCAAGCACGCGCGCCTCTTTAATGGCGAGGTGAATCTGCTCCGGTTCGATATCCTGAATTTCGCCGCGCATGGGGGAGGTGTCGACATACAGGCTACGCAGAATGTCCGCAGCGGCGTTGACGCAGATTGGGCGTCCGGTGAGTTTGAAATGATTATCGCGACGATTGATTTCGATACCCAGACGTCGCTCCAGTTGTTTGATGTTGTCATCAAACGGCCCGCACAGGCTCAGCAGGCGAGCGTTGTCTGCTGGCTCAAGGCTAATTTCACGCGTATCTATGTTCAAACTGTTCCTCTTTGATTGATTAACTGACCCGCTGCCACACGGCGCAATAAAACGGTCATTACCGAAATTATTCACGCCACACAATAAAGGCGCAAGCGTTGCGGAAGATATTGGGGGCGATGAGAGGAAATACAAGGCCTGCCAAAAGAGGCAGGCCTGAAGGATTAGGGCTGGTAAATCCCAACGCCAGAATCGTTTTCTTTGCGGGTACGCGAGATCACGGATTGCGGTGACTCTGCGATACGCAGGCCCATTTCGTCTTCGGTGCGGACGACCTTCGCGCGCAGCGAGTTGGTCAGCACTTCGACAATCTCGACGTCCACAAACTTACCGATCATATCCGGGGTGCCTTCAAAGTTCACCACGCGGTTATTTTCGGTACGACCAGAGAGTTCCATAATGCTCTTGCGGGAAGTGCCTTCCACCAGAATGCGCTGAACGGTGCCGAGCATGCGGCGGCTCCAGGCGTTGGCCTGCTGGTTGATACGCTCCTGCAGAATATACAGACGCTGCTTTTTCTCTTCTTCCGGCACATCGTCAACCATATCGGCCGCCGGTGTTCCAGGACGCGCGGAGAAGATGAAGCTGTAGCTGACGTCAAAATTCACTTCGCCGATGAGCTTCATGGTGCGCTCGAAGTCATCAGCGGTTTCGCCAGGGAAGCCGACGATAAAGTCAGAGCTAATCTGGATATCCGGACGCGCTTCACGCAGCTTGCGGATGGTGGATTTATACTCCAGCACCGTATGCGGGCGGCCCATCAGGTTCAGCACGCGGTCCGAGCCGCACTGGATCGGCAGGTGCAGGAAGCTCACCAGCTCTGGCGTATCGCGATAGACGTCAATAATGTCGTCGGTAAATTCCATCGGATGGCTGGTGGTAAAGCGAATGCGGTCGATGCCGTCAATCGCGGCCACCAGACGCAGCAGCTCGGCAAAGCTGCCGGTCGTGCCGTCGTAGTTCTCACCGCGCCAGGCGTTAACGTTCTGGCCCAGCAGGTTCACTTCGCGCACACCCTGCGCGGCAAGCTGCGCGATTTCAAACAGAATGTCATCTGCCGGGCGGCTGACCTCTTCACCACGGGTGTACGGCACCACGCAGTACGTGCAGTATTTGTTGCAGCCTTCCATGATGGAGACGAAGGCGGTCGGGCCATCGGCACGTGGCTCAGGCAGACGGTCAAATTTTTCGATTTCCGGGAAGCTGACGTCAACGACCGGGCTACGGTTACCGCGAACCTGATTGATCATCTCAGGCAGACGGTGCAAGGTCTGAGGGCCAAAGACGATGTCCACATACGGGGCTCTCTGGCGGATCAGCTTGCCTTCCTGCGACGCGACGCAGCCGCCCACGCCGATGATCAGGTCCGGATTTTTTCGTTTAAGAAGTTTCCAGCGGCCTAACACATGAAAGACTTTTTCCTGCGCTTTTTCACGAATTGAACAGGTGTTCAGCAGCAGCACATCGGCTTCTTTCGCATTTTCAGTCAGCTGGTATCCGTGGGTGGTATCCAGCAGATCGGCCATCTTGGATGAATCGTATTCGTTCATCTGACAGCCCCAGGTTTTTATATGGAGTTTTTTAGTCATCGACTTGCTCAGCTCAGGATTGCAAGCCGCGTATTGTAATGCTTTGGTGGGGTTGTGACCAGTATGAAGGTTGTGTGTCTCAGGACCGCAAAAATCCGGTAAACTTAAGGGATTCTCCAATAAGGAAAATTGACCATGACACTCCAACACACCGAAGTTGCCGTTGTCGGCGGCGGTATGGTCGGCGGCGCGCTGGCGCTGGGGCTGGCGCAGCAGGGATTTGAGGTAACGGTAATCGAACAGGCGGCTCCGCCAGCCTTCGATCCCGCCAGTAAACCGGATGTGCGCATTTCCGCTATCAGCGCGTCGTCCGTCGATCTGCTGCGCGGGCTGGGCGTCTGGGAGACGGTGCTGGCGATGCGCGCTCATCCTTACAGCCGTCTTGAAACCTGGGAATGGGAAAATGCCCACGTCGCGTTTGATGCCGCTGAGCTGAAGCTGCCGCGCCTGGGCTATATGGTGGAAAACAATGTGCTCCAGCTGGCGCTCTGGCAGGCGCTGGAGGCGCACCCGAAGATGACGCTGCGCGTTCCTGCGTCGCTTAAGGCGCTGCATCCTCACGAGAGCGGCTATCTACTGACGCTCGACAGCGGCGATGAGCTGTCCGTGAAGCTGGTCATCGGGGCGGATGGCGCTAACTCGCAGGTCAGACAGATGGCGGGGATCGGGGTTCATGCCTGGCAGTATGAACAGTCCTGTATGCTGATTACCGCCAGGTGCGAGAATGCGCCGGGTGAAAGCACCTGGCAGCACTTTACGCCGAACGGCCCGCACGCCTTTTTACCGCTCTTCGATCACTGGGCATCGCTGGTGTGGTACGACAAACCGGCGCGCATTCGCCAGCTGCAGGGAATGAACATGGAACAGCTGCAGCGCGAAATTCTGCTGCACTTCCCGAGCCGTCTGGGACACGTCACGCCGGTCGCCGCCGGGGCGTTCCCGCTCACACGCCGTCATGCGTTGCAGTATGCCCGCGAAGGCTTAGCGCTGGTGGGGGATGCGGCACACACCATTCATCCGCTGGCCGGGCAGGGCGTGAACCTGGGGTATCGCGATGTCGATGCCTTACTGGATGTGCTGGGCTTCGCCCGCGGACACGCGGAAAACTGGGCCAGCCATCAGGTGCTGAAGCGTTATCAGACGCGGCGTATGGCGGATAACTTCCTCATGCAGTCGGGAATGGATCTGTTCTATGCCGGGTTTAGCAATGACGTAGCCCCGGTGCGTATTCTGCGTAACATAGGCCTGATGGCAGCGGAACGCGCCGGTGGCCTGAAGCGTCAGGCCCTTAAGTACGCTCTCGGACTTTAATCTTTGCTCCGACTTTTCCCTCGCCCCTTTGGGGAGAGGGTAAGGGTGAGGGGGAATCAGGCCGCACAATTTTGTACAAAAACAAAAAAGCCCGCAGAGCGGGCTTTTTTGTTACTAAGTGGCTGGGGTGCAGGGATTCGAACCCCGGAATGCTGGTATCAGAAACCAGAGCCTTACCGCTTGGCGACACCCCAATTGCGTTAAACAAGCTGCTTAACGACTTTTTAAATTGGCTGGGGTACGAGGATTCGAACCTCGGAATGCCGGAATCAGAATCCGGTGCCTTACCGCTTGGCGATACCCCAACAATTTTTTTTCATTACCGAACAACATCGATAATCTAAATTTGGTGGCTACGACGGGATTCGAACCTGTGACCCCATCATTATGAGTGATGTGCTCTAACCAACTGAGCTACGTAGCCAGTACTGCAATCTTCGATGGCTGGGGTACCTGGATTCGAACCAGGGAATGCCGGTATCAAAAACCGGTGCCTTACCGCTTGGCGATACCCCAATACCGCGGAGAACCGCAAAATCGAAGAAATATGGCTGGGGTACCTGGATTCGAACCAGGGAATGCCGGTATCAAAAACCGGTGCCTTACCGCTTGGCGATACCCCATCCGTGCAACGCTTACCCGGGAATGGTGCGGGAGGCGAGACTTGAACTCGCACACCTTGCGGCGCCAGAACCTAAATCTGGTGCGTCTACCAATTTCGCCACTCCCGCAAAAAAGATGGTGGCTACGACGGGATTCGAACCTGTGACCCCATCATTATGAGTGATGTGCTCTAACCAACTGAGCTACGTAGCCATCTTTTTTCGCGTTACCTTATCGGCGTTGCGGGGCGCATTATGCGTATAGACCCTTGCAGCGTCAACACCTTTTTCAACGAAAATAGCCGGAATGTGACTGTTTGGTTAGGTTGCGAACAGCGTGACCGAATATTCGGCAATTATTGGTTATTAATCGGTTTTAGCTGTGCAAAAGCGGGGCAAAAAAAATCAGGCCCCGCAGGGCCTGATGATGAAATGCACGATTATTTGTAGGCTGACTGGTGAACGCCTACCGCACGTCCTGACGGATCGTTCATGGATTTGAACGATTCATCCCATTCGATCGCTTTGGCAGACGAGCAGGCGACGGACGGGCCACCCGGTACGCACTCCGCAGCGCTCGGTACCGGGAACAATTCTTCAAAGATTTCACGGTAGAGATACGCTTCTTTCGATCCCGGCGTGTTGTACGGGAAGCGGAAGCTTGCGGTTTCCAGCTGTTGGTCAGAAACCTGTTTCGCCGCCACCTCTTTCAGGGTGTCGATCCAGCTGTAGCCTACGCCATCGGAGAACTGCTCTTTCTGACGCCATGCCACGCTCGCTGGCAGGTAGGATTCAAAACATTCACGCAGGATATGTTTTTCCATTTTTCCGTTGCCGCACATCTTGTCCTGCGGGTTGATGCGCATCGCCACGTCGAGGAATTTCTTATCCAGGAACGGCACGCGCGCTTCGACACCCCATGCCGACATCGCTTTGTTGGCACGCGCACAGTCAAACATATGCAGCGCCTGGAGTTTACGCACGGTCTCTTCGTGCAGCTCTTTGGCGTTTGGCGCTTTATGGAAGTACAGGTAGCCACCAAACACTTCGTCAGAACCTTCACCGGAGAGCACCATTTTGATGCCCATCGCCTTGATCTTACGCGACATCAGGTACATCGGCGTTGAAGCGCGGATGGTCGTTACGTCATAGGTTTCGATGTGATAGATCACATCGCGGATCGCATCCAGGCCTTCCTGCACGGTGAAGTGAATTTCATGGTGCACGGTGCCGAGGTGGTTTGCGACTTCCTGCGCGGCTTTCAGATCCGGCGCGCCTTCCAGGCCCACGGCAAAGGAGTGCAGTTGTGGCCACCAGGCTTCTGAGCGCTCCTGATCTTCCACGCGACGAGCCGCAAATTTCTTGGTGATCGCGGAGATCACGGAGGAGTCCAGACCGCCGGAGAGCAGCACGCCGTAAGGTACGTCTGACATCAGGTGGCTTTTCACGGAATCTTCCAGCGCCTGACGCAGCTCGGCTTTGTCCGTGACGTTGTCTTTTACCGCGTCGTAATCGAACCAGTCACGCTGGTAGTATGGACGGATCTCGCCGTCTTTGCTCCACAGGTAGCTGCCCGCCGGGAACTCTTTGATGGTGCGGCAGACCGGCACCAGGGCTTTCATTTCAGAGGCAACGTAGAAGTTGCCATGTTCATCGTGGCCCATGTACAGCGGGATAATACCGATGTGGTCGCGGCCAATCAGATAGGCGTCTTTTTCGCTGTCGTACAGAGCAAAGGCAAACATACCCTGCAGGTCGTCCAGGAACTCGGGGCCTTTCTCCTGATACAGCGCCAGGATCACTTCACAATCGGACCCGGTCTGGAACGCGTAGCGGTCGCCGTACTCGGCGCGCAGCGCCTGATGGTTGTAGATCTCACCGTTGACAGCCAGCGCGTGCGTTTTTTTCTCGTTATACAGCGGCTGTGCACCGGCGTTGACGTCAACAATAGACAGACGTTCGTGAGCCAGAATCGCTTTGTCACTGGCGTAAACGCCTGACCAGTCCGGTCCGCGATGGCGCATCAGGCGGGACAGTTCGAGTGCCTTTTTACGCAGTTCGCCCGCGTCAGTTTTAATATCCAGTACGCCAAAAATTGAACACATAACCTTCTCCGTTAACCCTGTTGCTTTGTAATGTTGCTTGCTTATGAAAATGCCGCAAAGGGGCAGGGTGCGCAAGCGTTTTACGGGTGAAAACGGAAATAGTGCAATGGTGGTTGCGGATCGGTGAAAAATGCGTATGTCGTGAGCGCTTTTATTGATGATTATGCAATGAAAGTGCTTTTCCGTTAGATGCAGTTGTGTTTTACAGGCGAGAAAATAAAAAACCACGCCCTGAGGCGTGGTTCGGAATCAGATAATGTCGATTTCGTCGACGGAGGGGTAAATCCAGCTTGGCCGGAACGGCATCGAATCAATGTCATCAAGCTGAGAGACGCCTGACAGGACCAGAATCGTCTCCAGACCTGCCTGGAAACCGGCAAGAATATCGGTGCGCAGGTTGTCGCCGACAATCACGGTCTCTTCTGAGTGGGCCTGCATCTTGTTGAGTGCGGCACGGATGATCCACGGGCTGGGCTTGCCGACGTAGAACGGCTTGCGCCCGGAGATCTTCTCGATACCGGCACACAGCGCACCGCAGGCCGGATAAAAACCACGACCGTGGGTATCCGGGTTGGTCGCAATAAAGCGCGCGCCGTTAGCCACAAAGAAGGATGCCTTATGCATCATCTCCCAGTTGTAGGAGCGCGTTTCACCCACAATCACAAAATCCGGGTTGACGTCGGTGATGGTAAAGCCCGCTTTATACAGCTCATGGATCAGCGCGCCTTCACCGACCACATAGGCTTTTTTTCCTTCCTGACGTTTCAGAAAATCCGCCGTGGCCATCGCCGAGGTATAAAACACGCTGTCCGGGACGTCGACCCCTGCCGTGGCAAAGCGGTTTGCCAGATCCTGACCGGTCTGAGAAGGGTAGTTCGTGAGAAGAACCAGAGGCATTCCTTTGTCGATGATGCGGTGAAGAAACTCCGCAGCACCCGGCACGGCAACGTTGTCGTGCATCAGCACGCCGTCGATATCACAAATTACATTCTTAATGGTCATGGACAGTCCGACATTAAAAAAAAGAAGGCGTTACTATAAGGTCCGATCAACTTTCCAGCAAATGCTGCAGCAGAATTCCGTTGAGCATGGCGCGTTTGACCAGCGCGAACGCGCCAATCGCCGAACGATGGTCAAGCTTTGAACGAACCACCGGAAGATTCTGGCGGAATGCTTTCAGCGCCTGGGTGTTAATACAGCCTTCAATCGCGGGGAGCAGCACCTTTTCCGCTTCCACAATTTCACCGGCGATTACCACTTTTTGTGGGTTAAACAGGTTAATGGCGATGGCAATGGTTTTCCCCAGATGGCGCCCCACCTGCTCGATCACTTCACAGGCCAGCGCGTCGCCTTTATTAGCGGCTTTGCAGATGGTGCCTATCTTGCAGTCGTCCAGCGTGACGCGGCTTTGATAACCCTGTTCAAGCAGATGGCGAACGCGCTGCTCGATGGCCGTGTTGGCGGCGATGGTTTCAAGGCAGCCAAAGTTGCCGCAGTGGCAGCGCTCCCCGAGGGGCTCAACCTGAATGTGGCCGATCTCACCGACGTTACCGTTGCGACCAATAAAGATTCGGCCGTTAGAGATAATGCCTGCGCCCGTACCGCGGTGGACGCGCACCAGAATAGAGTCTTCGCAGTCCTGGCTCGCACCAAAGTAGTGCTCTGCCAGCGCCAGAGAGCGGATGTCATGGCCCACAAAGCAGGTCACCTTGAAGCGCTTTTCCAGCGCGTCGACCAGCCCCCAGTTTTCAACCTGAATGTGCGGCATATAGCGGATCACGCCGCTTTCCGGGTCGACCAGACCGGGCAGTATCACCGAGATGGCGATGAGTTCGCGGATCTTACGCTGACAGCTTTCAATAAACTGCGCGATAGTATTCAGCAGCGCATGCTCCAGCGTCTCCTGGGTGCGTTCCGGAAGGGGATAATGCTCTTCCGCAATGGCTTTGCTGCTCAGATCGTACAGCGTGAGCGTGGTGTCATGACGGCCGAGCCGGACGCCAATCGCCTGGAAATTGCGGGTTTCGGTAATAATAGAGATGGCGCGGCGGCCCCCGGTGGAGGCCTGCTGATCGACTTCTTTGATCAGACCGCGCTCAATGAGCTGGCGGGTAATTTTTGTCACGCTGGCGGGAGCAAGCTGGCTTTGTTCGGCTATCTGAATTCGCGAGATGGGTCCGTGTTGGTCAATCAGGCGATACACCGCCGCACTGTTAAGTTGTTTAACGAGATCGACATTACCGATTTGAGCTTGTCCGCCAGGTGTCATACTTTTACTTACTCAGTGACGACCTCGTTACCATTAACGATGGTCTTAATAATTTTATAATCGTGTGTGAATGCCGTCAGGTTTGCAACCATACCTGGTGCAATTCCGCCGAGCTGTTTATCCACGCCGATTGCGCGGGCCGGATAAAGGGTTGCCATGCGCAGGACTTCCTCAAGCGCAATCCCGCAGTGCTCAACCAGGTTACGTACCCCTTCAATCATGGTCAAAGAGGAACCGCTCAGCGTACCGTTTTCATCCACACACAGTCCATTGCGGTAGTATATTGTTTTACCGGCAAAAATGAACTGCTCAATATTTGCACCTGCCGGCGCGGTAGCGTCCGTCACCAGGCAAAGCTTGTCACCTTTCAGCCGCTTGGCATTGCGAATGTTGGTGTAATCGACGTGTAAGCCGTCAGCAATAATGCCGCAGTAGACGTCTGGCTCATCCAGAATCGCCCCGACCAGACCCGGTTCACGCCCCGTGATATACGGCATGGCGTTATACAGGTGCGTCGCGAAGGTAATGCCCGCGCGGAAACCGGCTTTCGCTTCTTTCAGCGTGGCGTTTGAGTGGCCTGCTGAAACCACAATTCCGGCGGCGGCCAGCTTGCTGATGACGTCCGTGCCGGTCATTTCCGGTGCCAGCGTCACTTTGGTGATCACATCGGCGTTGGCACACATGTAGTCAACCAGCTCCGCATCGGGCTTACGCACGTAATCCGGGTTATGCGTTCCTTTCTTGACCATGTTCAGCCATGGCCCTTCAAGGTGCAGACCGAGCGCCTGATTTGGGTGTTTGGCCAGATATTCGCGCATCACGCGGATACCCTGCTTCATCAGGTCATCACTGCTGGTGATGAGCGTCGGCAGATAGCTGGTGCAGCCCGATTTCTCGTTGGCTTTCTGCATGATCTCCAGCGTTTCGACCGTTACCGCATCGGCGGTATCATTGAATTGCACACCGCCGCAGCCGTTGAGCTGTACGTCGATGAAACCGGGGGAGATTACTGCTCCATTGAGTGAGCGCTGTTCAATCTCCGGCGGCAGTTCTGCCAGCGGGCAAACACGTTCAATCAGGCCATTCGCGATAACAATCGCGTGGTCATCCAGAATTTCATGGCCGGTATAAATCCGACCGTGGGTTAAAGCGTACATAACGACCCCCGGTTAAAAAAAGCGGCCGCCTCTTGAGAAAGAGGCGGTTATTCAATTACAGACCTTTGATGTTCTCGGCTTCTAACTCGTTGAAGTATTTCAGCGTCTTAACCTTCAGCTCCATCGTGGACGGCTCGTCGCAGACGATGACTGATTTAGGATGCAGCTGCAGACAGCTGATGGTCCACATATGGTTAACGTTGCCTTCAACAGCAGCCTGGAGCGCCTGCGCTTTCACGCCGCCCAGCACCAGAATCATCACTTCTTCGGCATCCAGCAGGGTGCCTACGCCTACGGTCAGGGCGTATTTTGGAACCTGGTTAACGTCACCGTCAAAGAAGCGGGAGTTTGCCACGCGCGTGTCATGGGTCAGCGTTTTAATACGGGTACGAGAAGCCAGAGAGGACGCCGGTTCGTTAAACGCGATATGACCATCATTACCTACGCCACCCATGAACAGGTGGATTTTACCGTAGGAACGGATTTTTTCTTCATACTGACGGCATTCTGCGTCAATATCCGGCGCGTTTCCATTCAGCAGGTTAATATTTTCAGCTGGGATATCAACATGATCAAAGAAATTGCGGTGCATAAAGCTATGGTAGCTTTCCGGGTGGTCTTTCGGTAAGCCAACGTATTCATCCATATTGAAGGTCACAACATGTTTGAAGCTAACCTGGCCTGCTTTATGCATCTCAACCAGCGCCTTGTAGGCGGTCAGCGGCGTGCCGCCGGTCGGAAGGCCAAGAACGAAAGGACGATCGGCGGTCGGCTTGAACGCGTTAATGCGGTTTACGATATGGCGAGCGGCCCATTTACCGACTTGTTCAGCAGTTGCCAGGGGAATCAGTCTCATTGTTCACCTCAAAGTTTAAGTAGAAGAGTGGGCGGATGGCTTCGGAACCTGATACTAAAGCGTAACCTGGAAACTTTCAGGCCGGATCAATCCGTCTTGATTTTTTGAATGATAAAATAAGTTTTCGCTGTTAGCCAGTGTAAGGGAGGGCTGAATACGATATTTGGTGACAAAAATCACAAAAAATAGGTGTTTAATTTGCGATACGAATTAATTTTTCACACACTCAGACTGCCAGTGAATTATCAACGGTATCTATCGTTCGTGACACAATAAAAACATAGTTTATGCGCGAGCCTGAAAAACGGGTCTCGTAGGGGGAATAGGATGAATATTTTAGGTTTTTTCCAGCGCCTCGGTAGGGCTTTGCAGCTCCCTATCGCCGTGCTACCGGTTGCAGCATTGCTGCTGCGATTCGGGCAACCCGATCTTCTTAACGTACCGTTTATTGCTCAGGCTGGCGGTGCTATTTTTGACAACCTGGCGCTGATTTTCGCCATCGGTGTTGCCTCAAGCTGGTCAAAAGACAGCGCGGGTGCTGCAGCGCTGGCAGGGGCAGTCGGTTATTTCATCCTGACGAAAGCGATGGTAACGATTAACCCAGAAATCAACATGGGCGTGCTGGCAGGTATCATTACCGGTCTGGTCGGTGGCGCGGTGTACAACCGCTGGGCAAACATTAAGCTGCCAGACTTCCTGAGTTTCTTTGGCGGCAAACGTTTCGTGCCGATCGCGACGGGCTTCTTCTGTCTGGTTCTGGCCGCTATCTTTGGCTACGTCTGGCCACCGGTACAGCATGCGATCCATGCGGGCGGTGAGTGGATTGTTTCAGCGGGTGCAGTGGGCTCAGGTATCTTTGGTTTTATCAACCGTCTGCTGATCCCAACCGGTCTGCATCAGGTGCTGAACACTATCGCATGGTTCCAGATTGGTGAGTTCACCAATGCTGCGGGCACCGTATTCCACGGCGACATCAACCGCTTCTACGCGGGTGACGGCACCGCAGGCATGTTCATGTCTGGCTTCTTCCCAATCATGATGTTTGGTCTGCCGGGCGCTGCGCTGGCAATGTACCTGGCTGCGCCAAAAGCGCGTCGCCCAATGGTTGGCGGCATGCTGCTGTCCGTTGCGATTACCGCGTTCCTGACCGGCGTAACCGAGCCGCTGGAATTCCTGTTCATGTTCCTGGCGCCGGTGCTGTACCTCATGCATGCGGTGCTTACCGGTATCAGCCTGTTTGTGGCGACCCTGCTGGGTATCCATGCTGGCTTCTCCTTCTCTGCAGGCGCGATCGACTACGTGTTGATGTACAACCTGCCGGCGGCAAGCAAGAACGTCTGGATGCTGGTGGTAATGGGTCTGGTCTTCTTCGTCATCTACTTCGTGCTGTTCACTGCGGTTATTCGTATGTTTAACCTCAAAACGCCGGGCCGCGAAGACACCAATGACGACGTGGTGACCAACGAAGCCAACAGCAATACCGAAGAGGGTCTGACTCAACTGGCGACCAGCTATATCGCTGCCGTTGGGGGGACTGACAACCTGAAAGCCATTGATGCCTGCATCACCCGTCTGCGTCTGACGGTGGGTGACTCTGCGCGCGTCAGCGACGCAATGTGTAAACGCCTTGGTGCATCGGGCGTGGTTAAACTGAACAAACAAACTATCCAGGTTATCGTGGGCGCCAAAGCGGAATCCATCGGTGACGAAATGAAGAAAGTGGTTGCCCGTGGACCGGTCGCGGCGGCATCAACCGACAGCGCACCTGCGTCGACGGCTGCCCCGGTAGCGAAGCCGCAGGCCGTGCCTAACGCCGTGACGGTGGCCGCGCTGGTCTCTCCGGTAACGGGTGACGTGGTTGACCTTGAGCAGGTACCTGATGAAGCGTTCGCCAGCAAAGCGGTCGGTGACGGTGTGGCGGTGAAACCAACGGATAAAACCGTGGTGTCTCCTGCTGCCGGTACCATCGTGAAAATCTTTAACACCAACCACGCGTTCTGCCTCGAAACCGAAAAGGGCGCGGAGATCGTTGTCCACATGGGTATCGATACCGTTGCGCTGAATGGTCAGGGCTTTACTCGCCTGGTGGAAGAGGGCGCTGAAGTGGTGGCCGGGCAGCCGATTCTGGAAATGGATCTGGACTTCCTGAATGCCAACGCGCGTTCCATGATTAGCCCGGTGGTTTGCAGCAACATCGACGACTTCAGCGGTCTGGTCATCCAGGCGAAAGGTCAGGTTGTTGCGGGTCAAACCCCGCTGTACGAGATTAAAGGCAAGTAATCGCTCCTGAGTAGAGTCATGCCTTAAGCGGCGGGGGATATCCTCCGCCGCTTTTTTTTGCAGCAAAAGCCCCCATTATTTTATTCAGAGACGTTTTAAGGGTTGTCACTACGTCCGGCTTATAAGATCATATGCCGTTATACGTTGTTTACGCTTTGAGGAATCCACGATGAGTGAGGCAGAAGCCCGCCCGAGTAACTTTATTCGTCAGATCATCGATGAAGATCTGGCCAGTGGTAAGCACACCACAATTCATACCCGTTTCCCGCCGGAGCCGAACGGCTACCTGCATATCGGGCATGCGAAGTCCATCTGCCTGAACTTTGGCATTGCGCAAGACTACCAGGGACAGTGCAACCTGCGTTTCGATGACACCAACCCAGTAAAAGAAGACATCGAATACGTTGAGTCTATCAAGAATGACGTGCAATGGCTGGGCTTCAACTGGTCTGGCGATATCTGCTACTCCTCTGACTACTTTGATCAGCTGTATGCCTACGCGGTAGAGCTTATCAACAAAGGTCTGGCGTATGTTGACGAACTGTCTGCAGATGAGATCCGTGAGTACCGCGGTACGCTGACCGCGCCGGGCAAAAACAGCCCGTTCCGCGATCGCAGCGTGGAAGAGAACCTGGCGCTGTTTGAAAAAATGCGTGCCGGTGGTTTCGAAGAAGGCAAAGCCTGCCTGCGTGCCAAAATTGACATGGCATCGCCGTTCATCGTAATGCGCGATCCGGTGCTGTATCGTATTAAGTTCGCTGAACACCACCAGACTGGCAACAAGTGGTGCATCTACCCGATGTACGACTTCACCCACTGCATCAGCGATGCGCTGGAAGGCATCACCCACTCGCTGTGTACGCTGGAGTTCCAGGACAACCGTCGTCTGTACGACTGGGTGCTGGATAACATCACCATTCCGGTGCATCCGCGCCAGTACGAGTTCTCTCGTCTGAATCTGGAATACACCGTGATGTCCAAGCGTAAGCTGAACCTGCTGGTGACTGACAAGCACGTTGAAGGCTGGGATGACCCGCGTATGCCGACCATCTCCGGTCTGCGCCGTCGTGGCTACACCGCGGCGTCAATCCGTGAATTCTGCAAGCGTATCGGCGTGACCAAGCAGGACAACACCATTGAGATGGCCTCTCTGGAATCCTGCATTCGCGAAGATCTCAACGAAAACGCCCCGCGCGCGATGGCCGTTATCGATCCGGTGAAACTGGTGATCGAGAACTATCCGCAGGGCGAGAGCGAGCTGGTCTCCATGCCTAACCATCCGAACAAACCGGAAATGGGAAGCCGTGACGTGCCGTTCAGCGGCGAGATCTGGATTGACCGCGCTGACTTCCGTGAAGAAGCCAACAAGCAGTACAAGCGTCTGGTGCTGGGTAAAGAAGTACGTCTGCGTAATGCTTACGTCATCAAAGCCGAGCGCGTAGAAAAAGATGCGGAAGGGAATATCACCACCATCTTCTGTTCTTATGACGCTGAAACGCTGAGTAAAGATCCGGCGGATGGCCGCAAGGTGAAAGGCGTTATCCACTGGGTGAGCGCAACCCACGCGCTGCCGGTCGAGATCCGCCTTTACGATCGTCTGTTCAGCGTGCCTAACCCAGGCGCGGCGGAAGACTTCCTGGCGACCATCAACCCGGAATCGCTGGTGATTAAGCAGGGTTATGCGGAGCCGTCCCTGAAAGCGGCTGAAGCGGGCAAAGCGTTCCAGTTCGAACGTGAAGGTTACTTCTGCCTGGACAGCCGTTACAGCACGGCGGAAAAACCGGTATTTAACCGTACCGTAGGCCTGCGTGATACCTGGACGAAGATCGGCGAATAATATTCCTGCTCTGGTCAATGAGAGACAAACGCCGCATTATGCGGCGTTTTTTTATTTAACGATCAGAGTATTAAGCCAGGGACTAAAGAGGCGTTCTGAAAATAACAGGTCAATGAGGTGCTACTTATTTTTTTAAAAAAAGTTTGTATCATTGCCAAAATTAAAAATGTGATAAAAAAGGAAAGCGATCCCGCGCCTGGCCACTGAAAAACCTGAGAATTACCCGTCATTCCTCGCCTTCCTGTAAATGTTACAAAGCACTACCAATTATGTGCACTTCGTCATAATCCTGACTTTTGCCCGCTGAAAAGCATTGATAATTCGCGTCGCGAAAAATAACCTAAAGACGGTAGTTAATTCGAGGGTATTTAAAACTACCCCTGACCATTTGGTCTTTTTTATTTACGCCGTTTCAGGCGTTTTAATTCGTCAAAGAGGAATAATCTATGCGTACGTTCAGTGGCAAACGTAGTGCGCTGGCGCTGGCTATTGCCGGTGTGACAGCAATGTCGGGCCTGGTGATTGCGCCAGAGGCAAAAGCAGCGGGTTTCATCGAAGATTCTACCCTCACGGGCGGTATTTATTACTGGCAGCGTGAGCGTGACCGTAAAGACGTCACTGAAGATAAATACAAAACCAACCTCTCGCACTCCACCTGGAACGCCAACCTGGACTTCCAGTCAGGCTACGCCGCGGATATGTTCGGTCTGGATATTGCCGCCTTCACCGCGATCGAAATGGCGGAAAACGGCGACAGCGGCCACCCGAACGAAATCGCCTTCTCCTCCAGCAACAAAGCCTATGATGAAGACTGGTCCGGGGATAAGAGCGGTATCAGCCTTTACAAAGCCGCAGCGAAATTCAAATACGGCCCGGTCTGGGCGCGTGGGGGGTATATTCAGCCAACTGGCCAGACGCTGTTAGCCCCACACTGGAGCTTTATGCCGGGTACCTATCAGGGTGCAGAAGCCGGGGCTAACTTTGACTACGGTGACGCAGGTGCGCTGAGCTTCTCCTATATGTGGACCAACGAGTACAAAGCACCGTGGCACATTGAAATGGACAAGTTCTACCAGAACGATAAGAAAACCAAAGTCGATTACCTCCACTCGCTGGGGGCGAAATACGACTTCAAAAACGATCTGGTTCTCGAAGCGGCATTTGGCCAGGCGCAAGGGTATATCGATCAATACTTTGCCAAGGCCAGCTATAAGTTCGATATCGCGGGTAGCCCGTTGAGTACCAGCTACCAGTTCTACGGTACGCGCGACAAAGTCAGTAACGGTGGTGTCAACGACATCTACGACGGCACCGCGTGGCTGCAGGCGCTCACCTTTGGCTACAAGGTCGGTCAGGTTGATTTGCGTCTGGAAGGCACATGGGTGAAAGCGGAAGGGCAGCAGGGCTACTTCCTGCAGCGTATGACCCCGACCTACGCCTCCTCCAACGGTCGTCTTGATATCTGGTGGGATAACCGCTCCGACTTCAACGCCGACGGTGAGAAAGCGGTCTTCTTCGGCGCAATGTACGATCTGAAAAACTGGAACCTGCCTGGCTGGGCGGTGGGCGCGTCTTACGCTTACGCCTGGGATGCAAAACCTGCCGACATGGCAACACCGGATGCTTACTACGATCCAAACTATCGCCTGAAAGAGTCTTCCTACAGCCTGGATGCAATCTATACCCTGCAGGATGGCCGCGCGAAAGGCACGATGTTCAAACTGCACTTCACCCAGTACGACAACCACTCCGATATCCCGAGCTACGCGGGCGGTTACGGCAACATCTTCCAGGATGAACGTGACGTGAAATTCATGGTTATCGCACCGTTCACCATCTTCTGATGAATCGTCCGGCGGGTCAGCTCCCGCCGGACTGGAGACTGCATATGATGAAAAAAATCGTAATCGTCGCGCTGTTGGCATCGGGGCTGGTGGCGTGTGCCCAGACTCAGGCACCGAAAGAGGACTCCCGTCTCAGGGAGGCCTACAGCGCCTGTATTAATACTGCGGAAGGCTCGCCGGAGAAAATTGAAGCCTGCCAGAGCGTGCTGAATGTGCTGAAGAAAGAAAAAGCGCACGAGCAGTTTGCGACGCAGGAAAATGTCCGGGTGATGGATTACCAGGCCTGTATCCAGGCGCGTAAAACCGGTAACGATCAGGAAGTGGCGAAGCGTTGCGACAAGATCTGGAACGAGATACGCAATAACAATAAATAAGTTGCTTTACGCCCGGTGGCGCAGCGCCACCGGGCTTTTTTTCAGGCAAAAAAAAGCCAACCTTGCGGCTGGCTCAGAGTATGAATACTCGCTTATTTTGCGTCGTGCGCGTGGTCATCTTCACGGCAGTCGCCTTCAGCGCAGTGACCGTAAAGGTACAGGCTGTGGTTGGTGAGGCGGATACCGTGACGCGCGGCGATTTCACGCTGACGCGCTTCGATGGAATCATCGCTAAATTCAATGACCTTGCCACAGTCGAGGCAGATCAGGTGATCGTGGTGCTGCTGCTGGGTCAGTTCGAATACAGATTTACCGCCTTCGAAATTATGACGGGTGACAATGCCCGCGTCATCAAACTGGTTCAGCACGCGATAGACGGTAGCCAGCCCAATCTCTTCACCCATGTCGATAAGACGTTTATAAAGGTCTTCCGCACTGACATGGTGATTGTCTGGACCCTGAAGCACTTCGAGGATTTTTAACCGAGGAAGCGTAACTTTCAGGCCAGCCTTCTTTAATGCGGTATTGTTGTCAGTCATGCGGAATCTGTCCTGTTGCTAAACGATTCACTTCTGTAGGAAGTGACAGAAAATGCACCTGGGATAATGCGTCTCATTATAGAACTGCCATGGCTAAATGAAAACTGCAAGTCTCAGGCAAAATATGCTTATAAAAATGGGGTATCACCAACAAACTTGCTCGATGGAAAACCACATTTATCAGGGAGACATTGTACAGGTCTGGGCGAAAAAGTTAAAAGATTGTAGCAATTAATTTAATCGGTTTGACCTGGTGCACGGGCGCAACCGCCGTTGCGCCGCGAGAAAAATCAGGCGTTAAGAATATCGTCCAGGTGCAGTTCTTCACGGATCTGCTTAACCCATTTCTCTACGCGCTCTGCGGTCAGTTCTGGCTGACGGTCTTCGTCGATGGCCAGACCCACAAAGTGATCGTCATCGGCCAGACCTTTAGACGCTTCGAAGTGGTAACCGGCGGTCGGCCAGTGGCCGACGATCACTGCGCCATTCGGCTCAATGATGTCGCGGATGGTACCCAACGCGTCACAGAAGTACTCGGCGTAGTCTTCCTGATCGCCGCAGCCAAACAGGGCGACCAGCTTACCGTTGAAGTCCACTTCTTCCAGCGTCGGGAAGAAATCATCCCAGTCACACTGGGCTTCACCGTAGTACCAGGTCGGAATACCCAGCAGCAGAATGTCATAGCCTTCGAGATCTTCTTTGCTGCTCTTGGCGATGTCATGCACATCAGCAACGTCTTTACCGAGCTGTTTTTGAATGTTTTTCGCGATATTTTCGGTATTGCCGGTATCACTGCCAAAGAAAATGCCGATGATTGCCATGAGTAAAATAACCTCTTGAAACTTAATAGTATGGTGGCGCAATTCGGCCACGGATAAGGGCAATAATAGCAGAACTGGCAACCCTGCGGAAACAGCTATCGCGCAGGACTGCACTCTGTGCTACATGAAAAGGGTAATTAAGGGAATTTTCAGACTTATGCCTGGCCGCGCAATGTCTCAAGCTGGGCGATCAGCATCTCTTCAATGAGCTCGCTGCGGCTGATATTGCGCGCCTCGGCCAGCTCGTTAAGTGCATCGACCGCGTCGGCGTTGAGCTTCAGTTCGACACGCTTAAGCCCACGATTTTTATCGCGTTTAAGCTGATTGCGTTTATTGATACGCAGCTGTTCATCGCGCGAAAGCGGATTCGTCTTCGGTCGTCCCGGGCGACGCTCATTCGCGAACAGATCTAGTGTCGTACGGTCCGTTTGTTCTTTGGCCATGATTCTGAGACTTCGGGGGAAACACGCCGCCCTGCTAATGCCCGGGCGATAAGCGCGCCATCATACATCACCAAAAACGGCGCGCCAACGACTGGAAGCCCGCAGCCTTCCAGTCGCTCTCTTTTTAATCAATTTGCAGTATCAGCAAGATAGCGGCGAATGGCGCGCAGTACGGCGTCAGGTTTTTCCGCATGCACCCAGTGCCCGGCTCCGGCAATGACGTGGGCGCGAGCCTGCGGGAATTGCGCCAGTATGGCGTCGCGGTACGCGTCGGTAACGTAAGGGGAGTTACCGCCGCGAATAAAGAGGGTAGGGTGCGGCCAGGCAGGCACGGTTTGCCAGCCCACAATATTGTTGTACTGGTTCCAGAGCACCGGCACGTTAAAACGCCATTGCCCGTCAACAAACGACTTCAGCAGGAACTGCACGACGCCTTCTTCATCAAGATGCTCACGCATGACGGTAGCGGCCTGCTGGCGGGTCGCGACACCCGCTTCGGTGACCGCATTGATGGCGGCAAAAATCTCGTCGTGACGGCGCACGTCGTAATCCACGGGCGCAACATCAATCACCACCAGGCCGTTAATACGCTCCGGGGCCAGCGCCGTCAGGGCCATCACCGCTTTGCCGCCCATTGAATGCCCGATGAGGGTGACCTTTTGCAGATCGTTGGCATCCAGCGTATCCAGCAGATCCTGCGCCATCGCGGCGTAGGTCATCTCGTCGGAACGGCCGGAAAGACCGTGATTGCGCATATCAACCTGTAAGATATCGTGATCGGTAACCAGATCGCGCGCCAGCACGCCCAGGTTATCCAGGCTGCCAAAAAGCCCGTGAACCAGTACGATGGGAGAATTATTGTTCGGCGATTGTGCAGTTTGCGCTCGGGTATTCAATTTCATGGCAAAGTTCTTTTTTTACGTATGTCAGGTTAGGGTATCATGTTGACCATTCTGCCGCCCGGCTGCAAGGTTCCAGTTTAATCTGACTTTTGCCGCCAACCTGGTTTGACGCTATCCGCTGTTGGGATTTGACCTTATAATCCCAATGACTTGTATTCAGATAAGATATCGCACTGGATTAAGATGAAAACAATCGAAGTTGATGACGAACTCTATCAGTATATTGCCAGCCAGACGCGGCATATCGGGGAGAGCGCGTCCGACATTTTACGGCGCATGCTTAAAATTTCCGCCGCTTCACAGCCTGCTACCCCAGTCACCAAAGATGTCGTGTCTCAGCCAAGCGTTGTTGCACAAGCAAAACCTGCCGTGACGCCGGCAAAAGATAAAGTGCGCGCGATGCGCGAGCTGCTGCTCTCCGATGAATACGCGGAGCAGAAAAAGGCGGTCAACCGCTTTATGCTGGTGCTGTCTACACTTTATTCACTGGATAACAAAGCGTTTGCTGAAGCGACCGAGTCGCTGCATGGTCGTACTCGCGTCTACTTCGCGGGCGACGAGCAGACGCTGCTGCAAAATGGCAATCAAACCAAACCCAAACATGTTCCTGGCACCCCGTACTGGGTGATCACCAATACCAACACGGGCCGCAAGTGCAGCATGATTGAACACATCATGCAGTCCATGCAGTTCCCGGCGGAATTGATTGAAAAGGTTTGCGGTACAATTTAACCCTTGCATCAGAAGGACCCGGTAATGGCAAATCACAGCCGTGCAGGCCAACCTGCACAACAAAGCGATTTGATTAACGTCGCTCAGCTGACCGCGCAGTATTACGTGCTGAAGCCGGTCGTGGGCAACGCAGAACACGCAGTGAAGTTTGGTACATCTGGTCACCGCGGCAGCGCGGCGCGCCACAGCTTTAACGAACCGCACATTCTGGCCATTGCTCAGGCCATTGCGGAAGAGCGCGCTAAAAACGGCGTTACCGGTCCGTGCTACGTGGGGAAAGATACCCATGCCCTGTCTGAACCGGCCTTTATTTCCGTGCTGGAAGTTCTGACAGCGAACGGCGTTGATGTGATTGTTCAGGAGAACAACGGCTTCACCCCAACGCCTGCGGTGTCTAACGCCATCCTGGTACACAACAAAAAAGGTGGCGCGCTGGCTGACGGTATCGTTATCACGCCATCCCACAACCCGCCGGAAGACGGTGGTATCAAATACAACCCGCCTAACGGTGGCCCGGCAGACACCAACGTCACTAAAGTGGTTGAAGATCGTGCGAACGCCTTGCTGGCCGATGGTCTGAAAGGCGTGAAGCGCATCTCTCTGGATGCGGCCATGGCGTCCGGCCACGTAAAAGAGCAGGATCTGGTTCAGCCGTTCGTGGAAGGTCTGGCGGATATCGTCGATATGGCGGCCATCCAGAAAGCCGGCCTGAAGCTGGGGGTGGATCCGCTGGGCGGCTCCGGGATTGAGTACTGGAAACGTATTGCCGAGCACTACAAATTGGATCTGACCATCGTGAACGATCACGTCGATCAGACCTTCCGTTTTATGCACCTGGATAAAGACGGCGCGATCCGCATGGACTGCTCCTCCGAGTGCGCAATGGCGGGCCTGCTGGCGCTGCGTGATAAATTCGATCTGGCGTTTGCTAACGACCCGGATTACGACCGCCACGGTATCGTCACCCCTGCCGGGCTGATGAACCCGAACCACTATCTGGCAGTCGCGATTAACTACCTGTTCCAGCACCGTCCGCAGTGGGGCAAAGAGGTGGCTGTCGGTAAGACGCTGGTTTCCTCCGCGATGATCGACCGCGTGGTGGACGCGCTGGGCCGCAAGCTGGTGGAAGTGCCGGTGGGCTTCAAATGGTTTGTTGACGGTCTGCACGACGGCAGCTTTGGCTTCGGTGGTGAAGAGAGCGCGGGAGCTTCTTTCCTGCGCTTCGACGGCACGCCATGGTCAACCGATAAAGACGGCATCATCATGTGCCTGCTGGCGGCGGAAATCACCGCGGTCACCGGTAAGAACCCGCAGGAACATTACAACGACCTGGCGGCACGCTTTGGTGCGCCAAGCTATAACCGTATTCAGGCCAGCGCGACGTCAGCTCAGAAAGCGGCCCTGTCCAAACTCTCTCCGGAGATGGTCAGCGCAAGCACCCTGGCCGGCGACCCGATCACCGCGCGTCTGACGGCGGCACCGGGTAACGGCGCCTCCATTGGTGGGCTGAAAGTGATGACCGAAAACGGCTGGTTCGCTGCGCGTCCATCCGGCACGGAAGATGCGTATAAAATCTATTGCGAAAGCTTCCTCGGCGCTGAGCATCGTCAGCAGATTGAGAAAGAAGCGGTAGAGATTGTCAGCGAAGTGCTGAAAAACGCGTAAGTGCGGTTTGTGTGCCGGGCGGCACTGCGTTTGCCCGGCCTACAACAACGATCGTAGGCCCGGTAAGCGCTAGCGCCACCGGGCTTTTTTTCAACTGTGCTTATTCTTCAATTCAAACCGCGGTGACACCAGACCGTACAGCGTCCAGCCCATAAAGGTCACCATCGCGCCATACAGCATCGCTTCCTGGCCGGAGGAATAGAGCGCGTAGAAGCTGTAGATTGCCCCAATCAGCGCCACGATATTGGCCGCTCGCGCTTTGCGTGGATCCACCTTCGCGACTTTCTGAATAATCACCAGCGCCGCCATCGACAGGATATACGGAATGATATTCGTCACGACCGCCAGGTTGACCAGCACGTTAAACTGGCTGTTCAGCGACGGGCTAATGGTCATCAGCGACAATCCACTCTGGAAGATGACAATCGCCAGCATGCCCTGCACCGGCGCATCGGCTTTGGTGACGCGGGAGAAGATTTTTGGGAAGTAACCTTCATCAGCCGAGGATTTAAACACCTGCGCGATGGTGAACTGCCAGCCAAGGAGTGAACCGCAGCACGACATGACCATCAGACCCATAATCACTTTCCCGACTTCCGGCGTGAACATCTGCGCGAAGGCCAGCCCGAACGGCGCCGTGGAGTTGGCCAGATCCATGTTCGGAACGATGCCCGCAATGACGTTCGTCGAGACGATATAGATCACCGCCGCGCCCAGCGTACCGCCGAGGACCGCAATCGGGACGTTCTTTTCCGGATTATCAACGACTTCTGCGTTCGCGCAGGCGGATTCCAGACCGAGGAAGGCCCAGAGCGTCATGGCGATAGAAGAGCCGACTGCGCTGAAGAACGGCACATGGTGCGGGTTCCAGGAGTTGGCGTACAGGGTCGGGCTGAACCAGAACCAGCCGATGATGCACAGGCCGACAACCGGAATAATCACGCCCCAGACGGTGATGCTGCTGAGCTGTCCGGTGATACGCGCCCCGCCAAAGTTAGCCACGGTGCAGATCCACAGCACGCCGATGGTGGCCAGGCCAATCTGTACCGGGCTGAGCGTCGCGCCAAACAGCTCCGTACCGTAGCCCACGGCGGAGATGGCAATCGCCACGTTGGCGATCAGCAGTGATACCCCATAGGTATAGTTGGCCATAAAGTTGCCCGACTTGCCAAAGGCATACTCGGCGTAGCCTCCCATGCCGCCTGACTTGCGGCTGAACATCCCGCACTTGGCAAATGCCCATGCCAGCGCCATTGAGCCGACGGCGGTCACCAGCCAGGAGATGATTGAAATGGTTCCTACTTCGGCAAGCTTGGTGGGCAGCATGATGATGCCGGAGCCCATCATGTTCACCATGGTGAGGATGGTCAGCTGCACCACGCCCATCTTATTGGACTTACTCATAATTTCTCTCCTTTCAGCAGCGCGGGCTGAGCGGCGGGTTGTTTGATGACATTACAGCGAACCTGTTTACGGCCCTCACACTCCTCGACGTACACACCCTGCAACTCCGGCGCAAAGCCCGGCAGCAGGTTGATGCCTTCTTCCAGCGCGGTGAAGTAGCGCAGCACGGAGCCGCCCCAGACCTCCCCAGGGACAACGCACAGCACCCCCGGCGGATAAGGCAGGGCGCCTTCCGCGGCGATGCGGCCTTCCGCGTCGCGAAGGGAGACCAGTTCCACTTCTCCGCGCAGATAGGCATAGTTCGCGTCCTGCGGGTTCATCATCACGCGTGGGAAATGGGACTTGCGGAACATCTCTTTCTGCAGCTGTTTCACGTTGTGACGGGCGTACAGGTCATGCATCTCCTGGCAGATCTGGCGCAGGGTGTAATCCGCGTAACGTTCCGGATGTTGTTTGTAGAGAGAAGGCAGGACGTCTTTCAGCGGAGCATCGCTCTCAAGCAGTTTTTCGAAGCGCACCAGCTGCGCCACCAGCTGCTGCAGTTTGCCCATATCTTCCGCTGGCGTGAGCAGGAACAGGATCGAGTTGAGATCGCATTTCTCCGGCACGATGCCGTTTTCACGCAGGAAGTTGGCAAGGATGGTGGCGGGCACGCCGAAATCGTCATACTCCCCGGTGCGGGCGTTAATGCCCGGCGTGGTCAGCAGGAGCTTGCACGGGTCGATAAAATACTGATGCTCAGCGTAGCCTTCAAAAGCGTGCCAGTTTTCACCCGGTACGAAGTGGAAGAAGCGCAGATTGGTCGCAATCTCCGCCGTGTCCCAGCTTTCCCACGGACGGCCATCCACTGTCTCCGGCACGAAGGGGCGCAGATACCGGCAGTTCTCCAGGATTAGCTTACGCGCTTCAATACCGTTCACCACGCAGTCCATCCACATGTTGCGGCCGCTCTGGCCTTCATGCATGCGGGCGTTGATGTCCAGTGCGGCGAACAGAGGATAGAACGGGCTGGTGGAGGCGTGCATCATAAAGGCATTATTCAACCGCTTATGCGGGACATAGCGCTGCTGGCCTTTGATGTGGCTGTCTTTCTTGTGAATTTGCGAGGTCTGCGAGAAGCCTGCCTGCTGTTTATGCACGGACTGGGTAACCAAAATCCCCGGGTCGTTTTCGTTCAGCTCCAGTAGCAGCGGAGAGCAGTCGGCCATCATCGGAATAAACTGCTCGTAACCCACCCAGGCGGAGTCAAACAGGATGTAATCACACAGATGCCCAATCTTATCCACCACCTGACGGGCGTTGTAGATGGTGCCATCGTAGGTACCCAGCTGGATCACCGCCAGACGGAACGGACGCGCATCGCGCGCACGGCCCGGTGCAACTTCGGCTACCAGCTCGCGTAGATAGTTTTCTTCAAAACAGTGGGCGTCAATGCCGCCGATAAAGCCGTACGGGTTGCGCGCCGTTTCCAGATAGACCGGCGTTGCGCCTGCCTGGAGGAGGGCACCGTGATGGTTGGATTTGTGGTTATTACGGTCGAACAGTACCAGGTCGCCCGGGGTGAGCAGGGCGTTAAGCACCACTTTATTAGATGACGAGGTGCCGTTCAGCACGAAATAGGTCTTATCGGCATTAAACACCTTCGCCGCATGTTGCTGCGCAATGCACGGCGCGCCCTCGTGAATCAGCAGATCGCCCATTGCGACGTCGGCGTTACACAGATCGGCGCGGAAAAGCGTCTCACCAAAGAAATCAACGAACTGATTACCGGCAGGATGGCGGCGGAAGAACTGGCCGCCCTGATGGCCCGGGCAGTCAAACGCGCTGTTGCCCTGCTTCACGTAGTCGACCAGGGCGCGGAAAAACGGCGGGCGCAGCTGGGTTTCATACCGCAGGGCAGCTGCTTCCAGCTGGCGTCCATAAAAGTCGTTGCTGGTGTCTGAATACTCAAATACGCCATGAATGCGCGATAAATAGTCTGCCGGAATGATCTCTTCTTTATGCGTCGCAACAAAAACAGGAATACCAAATCCGGTGGCTTCTATTTCCTCCAGTATGCCGTCGGTAATATCACTGACCGCCAGCACAATAGCGGCAACGTCGATATAATCAGAGGTTCTGACATCCACCAGTTCACGCTGGGTGGTAAAGCAATCCGGACATGCACGGCTGGCTGCGATTTTTAAACTTTTCATCTTTCTCTCTTTATTTTAGGTAATAAGCGTCCCTCGATTTCTTGCAAGAAAGAAATCGATAATTTTCCGGAAAAAAAGCAAAAGGTGGCCGCTGATTAAAATCAGTACATTGCTTTTTTGATGATTGAAATTCAGTCCGCCCGGTGCGGATGAGTCTGAATTAAAATGAATGAGCGCACGAGTTCACAGGCAATAGCCTGTAAAATAAGATGTTTCAGGGTAACCTGTAAGCGAGTGCGCCAGAAGTCGAAGGACTACCGGGCATTAAAGAGATGAAAGTCAAAGCAGTTTCGGTGGGCAAACATCATGATATGTGTTGTCCGCCTTATATGGGGCATTAAACGATTGTTGTTTTCCATGATTCATTTTCCTTTCAGTAATTGAAAGCACGGTCATTTTATCCAGGAAAAGGCGATTAACTGTGAAGAAGATCACCGTTAACCGATCATTTTAGAAATAAATAGTCGTTTTTGATGAATATCGCAGATCAAAACTCTGATTTGTTATCGATGAGTTAACAGGACGTTTTATCAATGTTTTAAAAGGGCGTGAATAATCCGAATAAACACTAACTGGATTATTTTTGACATATTTTCTGAGAGGTTTAGATTCTATTTAAAAATAAAATGAATAGTTATTCAGAGCATAAACCGATAACCGATACCGGTTTCAGTTAATAAATGGCGAGGGCGAGCGGGGTCGACTTCGAGTTTCTGACGAAGGTGTCCCATATATATGCGTAAATAGTGACTATGTTCCACGGCGTTGGGTCCCCACACCTGACTTAGCAGCTGGCGCTGGGTGAGAACCTTGCCGTGATTGTTAAGCAGCACGGCGAGCAGGCGAAATTCAATGGGCGTGAGGTGAATTTCCTCTTCGCCGCGCACAATGCGCCGCGCGGCCAGGTCAACCCGGATATCCCCAAACGTGTAGGTTGGATCGGCAGGCGTGGTGGCGCTGTGGCGACGCAGCGCCACGCGAAGGCGAGCCTGTAGCTCGCCGATACCAAACGGTTTAATCAGATAGTCATCCGCCCCGGCATCCAGCGCGGCGATTTTATCCGTCTCTTCAGTACGGGCGGAGAGCACGAGGATCGGCATCTGGCTCCACTGCCGGACTTCACGAATAAAATCGATGCCGTCGCCGTCCGGGAGTCCAAGATCGAGGATCACCAGGTCCGGCTTGCGGGTGGCGGCTTCAATTAAACCCCGCTGAAGCGTACCCGCATCATGGACGCGTAGACCGTCTCCTTCCAGCGCAGCGCGCAGAAAACGGCTAATGGCGATCTCATCTTCAACAATCAGAACGTTGATCACAAATCCTCTGGTAATTCATTAAGTTCTGGCGGGGTTTCCAGAGGAAGTGTAACACAAAAACGTGCGCCGCCTTCGGGACGATTCTCTGCGGAAATGGCCCCGCCGTGGACGTCAATGATCGCCTGACATATTGCCAGCCCCAGCCCCACGCCCGGAATGGCCGACTCCTTATTGCCGCGTGCGAATTTCTCGAAAATAGCCAACTCCTGCCCGGCTGGAATGCCGGGGCCGGTATCCCAGACGTCAAGGCGAAGCGTGCCATCTTCCACTGTCGCATCCACCCCAATCTGAGCACTGGCACCCGCATATTTGGCGGCATTTTCCAGCAGGTTGATCAGCACCCGCTCGAATAGGGGCCCATCAACGTGAATTAAGGTCAGGGGCTCGGGCATGTTCAGCGCAATATGTCGCCCGCCCAGGCCCGGCTCGAGCATTTTCAGCGCGCTGCCCACCACCTCTTCCAGCGTGAGCCACTCTTTTTTGAGGTTAAAACCGCCCGACTGGATACGCGCCATGTCGAGCAGGTTATTCACCAGGCGCGTGGTATTCAGCACGTGCTGGCGGATCTCGCTGGCCTGAAGGGCATGTTTAGAGCCTTCCGCCGCCAGGTCCAGCGTCAGAATTTCTGACTGACCAAACAGGACGGTGAGCGGGGTACGCAGATCGTGAGACAGCGCCGCCAGCAGCGAGTTACGAATGCTTTCACGCTCGCTCGCCAGACGGGCCTGTTCCTCGCTGGCGGTGAGGGCCAGTCGTTCCAGCGCGCTGGCCACCAGTAGGGTAAAGGTCTCCAGCAGTCGCTGCTGTTCGGGGATCATCAGCTGGCGCAGGTTGGAAGGCTCCACGATGACCAGCCCCTGATTTTTATCGGCACTGCGCAGCGGCAGAATTTGATAGGGCACGCCGGGGAGGGTGTCGGTCCCTGCGCCCGCCGGTAAGCCTTTGTCAAAGCTCCAGCGCGCGATGGCTTCGTCCCAGGGCGTCATGCCGGTAGCCGAGGTCAGCGGGCGCAGCTTGCCGTGTTCGTCCGGGAGCAAAATCAGGTTGCTGGCATGAAAGGTCGAGCGGATAAACTGCTCGCTGGTCTGCACGATATCCAGCGGCGTGCGGCCCACCGCCAGCGATTTCGACATCTCATAAAGATGGCGCGTGCGCTGTTCGCGATAGCGGGCGATGCGCGCCTGATAGCGCACGCCCGCCGTCAGATTCCCGATCACCAGCCCGACGGTGAGCATAACCGCGAAGGTGAGGATGTACTGTACGTCCGAGACGGCCAGCGTCCCGCGGGGGGCAATGAAGAACAGATCGAAGCTGATGACGTTAACAACCGTCGCCAGGACCGACGGCCAGCGCCCGTAAAAGAGCGCCACCACCACCACGCCCAGGAGGTAGATCATCACCAGGTTGGCGGCATCAAACGCAATCAGCCACTGGCTGGCAATCACGGTAATCAGGGCGCAGAGCACGACGGCGACAAGACAGCCGCGAAGCTGAATGCGCCATTTGTCGCTGAAGGTGCGGCTGTCCGGCGCGCGATTGGGTAAGGGGGTAGGTTTGTCATCCAGCGCCACGATCACCAGATCCAGATCCGGCGCACGACGGGCCAGCTTGTCGGCAAAGGATTCGCGGCTAAACCAGCGGCGATGCTGGCGACGGCCGATGACGATTTTCCCCAGGTTATGCTCGCGCGCGTAGCGCAGAATCGCTTTATCTTCCTGCGGATCGGAAAGGGTGGCGGTTTCCGCGCCCAGCTCCTGCGCCAGGCGCAGCGAACTCAGGATCGCACGACGCTGGTTTTCGGGCAGCGCGTGCAGTTGCGGCGTTTCGACATACACCGCATGCCAGACGCTGCCAAATTTGGCCGCCAGACGCGCGGCGGTGCGGACAAGTTTTTCGTTGCCGCTGCCATGACCGACACACAGCAGGATGGCATCCCGCGTGTGCCAGACGCGTTCCTGGCCCTGCAGGTCCCGCCAGGCGCGCATCTGATCGTCCACCCGGTCGGCGGTTCGGCGCAGGGCCAGCTCGCGCAGGGCAATCAGGTTGCCTTTGCGGAAGAAATGTTCGATGGCGCGCTCGGCCTGGCCGGCGATATACACTTTGCCTTCGTGCAGGCGCTGGCGCAAATCATCGGGCGGCAGGTCGACCAGTACCACCTCGTCCGCGGAATCAAAGAAGGGGTCGGGCACCGTCTCGCGCACCTGAATGCCGGTCACGCCGCTGACCACATCGTTCAGGCTTTCGAGATGCTGAACGTTAACCGTGGTGAACACATCGATACCGGCTTCAAGTAATTCTTCAACATCCTGCCAGCGTTTTGGATGGCGTGAGCCAGGCGCATTGCTGTGCGCCAGCTCGTCCATCAGGATAAGCGCGGGACGGCGGGCGAGGGCGGCATCGAGATCGAATTCAGTGACTAACCGACCGCGATGGCTGATGCGGCGGGGCGGCTGGGTAGCCAGCCCCTTCAGCAGTGATGCTGTCTCTTTACGTCCGTGGGTTTCAACCACGCCGATCAGAATATCGAGCCCCTGCGCCCGAAGCCGCTGGGCTTCCGTCAACATGGCGAAGGTTTTCCCGACGCCCGCGCAGGCGCCGAAGAAAATTTTCAGTTTGCCGCGATGGGCTTCAGTTGCTTGTTCGAGCAGCCTGTCCGGATCCGGGCGCATGGGCTCGTCGGTCATTTAGTTTTTCCTTAGCGCGTCCAGCGCCAGATTCAGCTCAACAATATTTACCACAGGCATGCCGATGAAGCTGACCAGCGGCTTTTGCGTGTGCTCTGCCACAAGCCTGCTCACCTGTTCGATGGTCAGCTGACGGGCAGCAGCAACGCGCGGGATCTGCCATGCCACCGCTGCCGGCGTCAGGCTGTAGTCCAGCCCGCTGGCCGAGGCGGTCACCAGCTCCACGGGAACGTCACGGCTGGCCTGTGGATTTGCGGCGCGCAGGGCTGCTACGCGCTCCGTGACGGCTTTGTCCAGTTCAGGGTTGCTGCCCGCCAGGTTGCTGCCGCCGGATGCCATCGGATTATACGGGCTTTCGGCAGTGGCGGAAGGGCGTCCCTGGAAGTAGCGGGCATCCGTAAAGTTCTGACCAATCAGGCGAGAGCCGCGGTTTTCACCTTTTTGCAGTATCAGCGAGCCGTTAGCCTGATCCTTAAACCACCACTGACCCAGCGCGGTGGTCACCAGCGGGTACAGCCCGCCGGTAATGAGAGACAGCAGAATAAACAGAAGTATAGCGGGGCGTAACATGGTCATTTGATTCACCTTTTAAACCAGGCCGAACAGCGTCAACAGCAGGTCGATAACCTTGATACCGACGAAGGGCACCACCAGCCCGCCCAGGCCATAAATCCACAGGTTACGGCGCAGCATGGCGGCCGCCGTGAGCGGCTTGTAGCTCACGCCCTTCAGCGCCAGCGGGATCAGGAAGACAATAATCAGGGCGTTAAAGATGACTGCGCTCAGAATCGCCGAGGCTGGAGAGTGCAGGTGCATCACGTTCAACGCGTTTAATTGCGGATAGGTCGCGGCAAACGCGGCCGGAATGATGGCGAAATACTTCGCCACGTCGTTGGCGATGCTGAACGTGGTCAGCGACCCGCGCGTCATCAGCATCTGCTTGCCGATGTGCACCACCTCAATCAGCTTGGTCGGGTTAGAGTCGAGGTCGACCATGTTGCCCGCCTCTTTTGCTGCCTGGGTACCGGAGTTCATTGCCACCGCCACGTCGGCCTGTGCGAGGGCAGGGGCATCGTTGGTCCCGTCGCCGGTCATCGCCACCAGACGGCCTTCCGCCTGATACTGACGAATCAGTGCCAGCTTGGCTTCCGGGGTGGCTTCAGAAAGGAAATCATCCACGCCCGCTTCGGCGGCAATCGCCGCGGCGGTAAGACGGTTATCCCCGGTGATCATCACCGTTTTGATCCCCATCTTACGCAGCTGGGCGAAGCGCTCCTTGATGCCGCCTTTGACGATATCCTTCAGCGCAATCACCCCGAGCACGCGAGCGCCTTCGGCCACCACCAGCGGCGTCGCTCCCTGACGGGCCACGCTTTCGACCAGACTGTCCACTTCAGGCGGGAAGTGACCATTGTTGGCCTCAATGTGGCGGCGAATCGCGTCAACCGAACCTTTACGGATCATGCGATCCTGAATGTTAATGCCGCTCATGCGGGTTTGCGCCGTGAAGGGCACGAACGTGGCGTGCAGGCTCTGAACGTCGCGCTGGCGCAGGTTAAAGCGCTGCTTGGCGAGGATCACAATACTGCGGCCTTCCGGGGTTTCATCGGCAAGGGATGAGAGCTGGGCGGCATCCGCCAGCGTTTTTTCATCCACGCCCGGGGCGGGTAAGAAATCAGACGCCTGGCGGTTACCGAGGGTAATGGTGCCGGTTTTATCCAGCAGCAATACATCCACGTCACCGGCGGCTTCTACGGCACGCCCGCTGGTGGCGATGACGTTGGCACCGAGCATACGGCTCATGCCAGCCACGCCGATGGCCGACAGCAGGCCGCCGATGGTGGTAGGGATCAGACAAACCAGCAGCGCCACCAGCACCGTGACGGTGACTGCGGTACCGCCATAGGCGGAGAACGGCCACAGCGTGGCGGTTGCCAGCAGGAAGACAATGGTCAGGGCCACCAGCAGGATGGTCAGGGCAATCTCGTTTGGTGTTTTCCGGCGCTGTGCGCCTTCCACCATGGCGATCATCCGGTCGAGGAAGGTTTCACCCGGGTTAACGCTGCACTGGATCACCAGCCAGTCGGAGAGAATGCGCGTCCCGCCCGTCACGGAGGCGAAATCGCCGCCGGACTCACGGATCACCGGCGCGGATTCGCCGGTGATGGCGCTTTCATCCACCGATGCGCCCCCTTCAATGACTTCGCCGTCGCAAGGGATGATGTCACCGGCTTCCACCAGCACCACATCGCCTTTACGCAGTTCATCCGCCGGAACGTGGTCCATCTGGGCACCGTATTTCGGCTCACGTAACTTGCGCGCGAAGGCGGTTTTTTTCACCCCTTTCAGGCTGTTGGCCTGGGCTTTACTCCGGCCTTCCGCCAGCGCTTCTGCAAAGTTGGCGAACAGCACGGTAAACCACAGCCACAGGCTGATGGCGCCGGTAAACATCGCATTTCCCGGCATATGGCCCGTTCCCATGGCAATCGCCAGGGCGGTGGTCAGGACGCTTCCCGCCCAGACGATAAACATCACCGGGTTGTGCCACTGCACGCGCGGGCTCAGCTTTTTCACCGCATCCATGAGCGCCTGGCGAACTAATGACGGTTCGAACAGGGCCAGTTGTTTACGACTCATGACAATTTCTCCGCAAAATCAGCGTAAAGAGAGGTATTCCGCGACCGGGCCTAACGCGAGGGCGGGGATAAAGGTCAGGGCGCCGACCAGCAACACGGTGCCCGTCAGCAGGCCGATAAACAGCGCGCCGTGGGTCGGTAATGTCCCGGTGGTGGTCGGTTGGATTTTTTTGTTCACCAGCGATCCGGCTATCGCCATAACCGGCACAATGATCCCGAAGCGGCCCACGAACATGCAGAACGCCAGCAGACAGTTCCAGAACGGAGAGTTGGCGCTTAAGCCTGCAAAGGCGCTGCCGTTGTTGTTGGCGGCAGAGGAGACGGCATACAGCACTTCACTAAAACCGTGAATGCCGGGGTTAAAGATGCCGCTGCGTCCGGCCTCGGTCATCAGCGCCAGCGCGGTGCCGAGCAGCACAAGCGCCGGGGTGACCAGAATCGCCAGCGCGGTTAATTTCATCTCGCGAACGTCGATTTTTTTACCCAGATATTCCGGGGTGCGGCCAATCATCAGACCGGCAATAAACACCGCCAGCAGCACGAACAGCAGCATGCCGTAAAGACCAGAGCCTACGCCGCCAAACACCACCTCGCCAATCTGCATCAGCCACATCGGGATCATGCCACCCAGCGCCGTAAAGGAATCGTGCATGGCGTTGACGGCCCCGCACGAGGCAGCCGTGGTGACCACCGCATACAGGCTGCTGGCAAGAATGCCAAAGCGGCTCTCTTTACCTTCCATATTGATTGCACTATCGGCCCCGAGTGAGAGGAAGTGCGGATTACCCTGCCATTCGGCCCACATCACCAGCGCAACACAGACCACGAAGATAAGCGACATGGTCCAGAGCAGGGTGCGCCCCTGACGGCGATCGTTAACCACGTCGCCAAAGGCAAAGCAGAGCGCGGCGGGGATCAGGAAAATCGCCAGCATCTGCACAAAATTGGTCAGGGCGGTAGGGTTTTCAAACGGGTGCGAGGAGTTGGCGTTGAAGAAGCCGCCACCGTTCGTCCCGAGCATTTTGATGGCTTCCTGCGACGCCACTGGCCCCATCGGCAGGAGCTGTTTTGCGCCTTCCAGCGAGGTATAAGGTGCGTAAGGCAGCAGGTTTTGCAGGCTGCCCTGCTGTATGAAGAACAGCGCGATCAGCAGCGCAATCGGCAGCAGGATCCACAGCGTAATGCGCGTCAGGTCTACCCATGCGTTACCTAACGTACTCACTTTCTGACGTGCAAACGCACGCGTCAGCGCGAAGATCACCGCAATACCGCTGGCGGCAGAGAGGAAGTTCTGCACAGTTAATCCGACCATCTGGCTGAAGTAGCTGAGCGTGGTTTCACCGGAATAGGACTGCCAGTTGGTGTTGGTGACAAAACTGACTGCCGTGTTCAGCGCAAGATGCCACGACAGGCCCGGTAATTGTTGCGGATTCAGCGGCAGGATACCCTGCAACATCAGCATGGCAAAAAGCGCAATGAGTCCGACAATGTTCAGCAGCAGAATGGCGATCAGATAGTCACGCCAGTTCATCTCCCGATCGTCTACACCCAGTACACGCCAGATCCCTTTTTCAACGCTTCCCGTGCCGGGCAGGGGAACGTTATTGATGAGCCGTGCCAGCCCCGAGCCCAGTGGCCTTGCCAGGACGAACAACACCACTAAGAAACTGGCAATAAGCAAAAACGCCTGAGCAGCCATCAGAATGCCTCCGCATTAATCAGGGCATAAACCAGATAACCCAATAACAGGAACACCAGCACGATACCGGCAATAAGACCTGCACTCACAATCCACCTCCGGGTGACTTTTGTTGTTGTGCTAACGGTAGGATTTATGGCGCAAAGATTTCGCAAAAATGAGAAGGGTGGGTGTAAAAAAAGTATAAAAATGGCAAAGTCCACAATTTAACTATTGATAAGTAAATCGTTAACTTTTTTGTAACTTAATTACGGCGTGAATGTAAATTTTGGCTAAACGGGCGAAAATAAGTGGTCGGATGAGTAGTAAAATTACAAACAAAGCGATATTATTTTAGCCAGGTCACAGATTTTGAATTTTCCGGATGACGTTTCCGGCCAACTATAGGGGAGAAAAATATGGATCTTTATAAAGAGTTTCCGGCTCATATCGTGTTCATGCGCCGCGCTTTCGCCGTAGTGGCTGGCGTGCTGGCTCTGCCGGTGATGCTGTTCTGGAAAGATCGTGCACGTTTTTATAGCTATCTGCACCGCGTCTGGGCGAAAACCAGCGAGAAGCCGGTATGGATGGATCAGGCCGAGAAAGCGACCTGCGATTTCTACTAAGACTACACACAGCAATAAAAAAACCGCCAACAGCAATGTGGCGGTTTTTTTGTCCCTCCGGATTCGCGGTCCGTTGGGTGGTTTTCAAGCCCTCGTCAGAGGCTTAAAAGAATATCTCGGGTCCTTAAGTAATCAAACTGCAACTCCCTAAATATATTCTCAAAAACCTTTTCGGTGGATTACGTTTTACGCCAGGGCCAACTACTATGCAGCGTCCCTTTCCGCCATCTCGCACA
Organism: Enterobacter cloacae complex sp. Mu1197; assembly: GCF_040059225.1. Classification (NCBI taxonomy): domain Bacteria; kingdom Pseudomonadati; phylum Pseudomonadota; class Gammaproteobacteria; order Enterobacterales; family Enterobacteriaceae; genus Enterobacter; species Enterobacter cloacae complex sp. Mu1197. The sequence goes on from NZ_CP157375.1 coordinate 1,331,916, forward strand.
TGGGCACCGGTCCCGGGAAAGGCGTGACCACAACCGTAAGTCAGGCTCTCGTCAGAGCTTGTGTCCACCGACTTATCACCGGTGGTGAACGGTGGAGCGGTTAGCAGCAGGGACCGCATAATGAAACGCTATTTTTGCATCGCGTTCATTGTCGCCAGCGTACTCGTTGTCAAAAGTGATGAACCGATCGGGTTTGTTGCATTTACCACGATAGCGCAGGACAAGTAGCGTTAAGGCCGCCTTGGGCGGCCTTTTTTATTTCATCCCGTCTACACTTCATGGCAAAGTAGTTCAATGCATGCTTTTTCCTTTTACGGCATGCCCTTACGGACATAATGGATATTTGCCTGGAGTTTTATGCCCACCCATCTGGTTTGGTTTCGCGCGGACCTGCGCGTACATGACAACATCGCCCTGGCGGCGGCCTGCCGCGCCAAAGACGCTAACGTACTGGCTCTGTTTGTGGCTACGCCCGAGCAGTGGCGGCAGCATGATATGGCGCCACGCCAGGCGGCCTTGCTGCGTGCGTATCTGACCGATCTGCAGCATTCGCTTGCCGGAAAAGGCATACCGCTGATTTATAAAGAGGTAAGTGATTTTGCCGCACAGCTGCAGACGGTGCAGGAGACCTGTAAGCAACACAACGTCACGCATCTTTTTTACAATTATCAGTACGAATTCAACGAGCAGCAGCGCGACCGTCAGCTGGAGAAGATACTGGAAGATGTGGTCTGTGAAGGATTTGATGACAGCGTGATGCTGGCGCCGGGCAGCGTGATGACCGGCAACCGTGAGATGTATAAAGTTTTCACTCCGTTTAAAAATGCCTTTATCAAGCGTCTGAAGGAGGCGTTGCCGGAGTGCGTTGCCGCGCCTGCCGTGAGAGGCGAAGCCATAAAGGACCTGCCTGAACTGACGTTCGATTACCCACAGGAGCCGTTTGACAAAGCGCTGTTCCCCGCCGATGAAAAAGCGGCCATCGCGCAGCTCCGCCAGTTCTGCAAACAGGACGCGGCCAACTACGACGCGCGGCGGGATTTTCCGGCCATCGAGGGCACCAGCCGCCTGTCGGCCTGTCTGGCGCTGGGCGCGATCTCTCCTCGCCAGTGTTTACACCGCCTTCTGGCCGAGCAGCCGCAGGCGCTGGATGGGGGCACCGGTTCTGTCTGGCTGAACGAGCTTATCTGGCGTGAGTTCTACCGCCATCTGATGACGTATCATCCCGATCTCTGTAAGCATCGTCCGTTCATTCCCTGGACCGACAACGTAAAATGGCAGCATGATGAGGCACTTTTACAGGCCTGGAAAAAAGGGGCGACGGGCTATCCGATTGTTGATGCCGCGATGCGTCAGCTCAATGAGACGGGGTGGATGCACAACCGCCTGCGAATGATTACCGCGAGTTTTCTGGTGAAGGATCTGCTTATCGACTGGCGTATCGGAGAGCGCTATTTTATTTCTCAGCTGATCGACGGCGATCTCGCCGCGAATAACGGCGGCTGGCAGTGGGCGGCTTCTACGGGCACCGATGCGGCTCCCTATTTCCGGATTTTTAATCCAACCACTCAGGGACAAAAATTTGATGAGAACGGCGAGTTTATCCGCCGCTGGCTCCCTGAACTAAAAGAGATACCGGCTAAAGCGATCCACGAACCGTGGGCATGGGCGGATAAACAGCGTGTAAAACTGAATTATCCCCGTCCGATCGTTGACCATAAACAGGCGCGTGTCGCCACGCTGGCAGCGTACGAAGCGGCCCGCAAAGCATAAGAGAGTGATGATGAAAAACAGCGAACTGGAACGCCTGATTAACGAAAAACTCAATACCGCCTCCTTTAGCGACTACGGTCCAAATGGCCTGCAGGTAGAAGGGCGCGAAACGGTGCAGAAAATTATCACCGGCGTCACGGCAAGCCAGGCGCTGCTGGACGAGGCTGTCCGTCAGGAAGCCGATGCGGTGATTGTCCATCACGGTTACTTCTGGAAAAACGAATCACCGATTATTCGCGGCATGAAGCGCAACCGCCTGAAAACGTTGCTGGCAAATGACATCAACCTGTACGGTTACCACCTGCCGCTGGACGCGCACCCGGAGCTTGGCAACAACGTTCAGCTTGCCCGACTGTTGGGGATCACCGTAATGGGCGAAATTGAGCCGCTGGTGCCGTGGGGCGAGCTGGCGATGCCGGTTCCCGGACTGGAGCTGGCCTCGTGGATTGAAGCGCGCCTGGGGCGTCGTCCGCTGTGGAGCGGCGATACCGGTCCGGATACGGTGAAGCGTGTTGCCTGGTGCACCGGAGGCGGGCAGGGCTTTATCGACAGCGCCGCGCGCTTCGGTGTCGATGCTTTTATCACCGGCGAGGTTTCCGAGCAGACCATTCATTCGGCACGTGAACAGGGGCTGCATTTCTACGCGGCCGGGCATCATGCCACCGAGCGCGGCGGTATTCGTGCCCTCAGCGAGTGGCTGACGGAAAATACCGATCTGGATGTAACCTTTATTGATATCCCTAATCCGGCCTGATGAGAGGTGCCTGAGTGCAGCGAGCGCGTTGTTATCTTCTGGGAGAAACGGCAGTGGTTCTGGAGCTCGAGCCGCCGGTAACCCTTGCCACGCAAAAGCGTATCTGGCGGCTAACCCAGCGTCTGGTCGAACTGCCGGACGTGGTTGAAGCCATTCCGGGGATGAATAACATCACGGTGGTGCTGCGTAGTCCGCATACGCTGGCACTGGATGCCATTGAACGTTTACAGCGCTGGTGGGAAGAGAGCGAGGCGCTGGAGCCGGAATCGCGTGCCATTGAGATCCCGGTCGTTTATGGCGGTACGGGGGGACCGGATCTTGGTGTGGTCGCAGACCATTGCGGACTCACCGAAAAGCAGGTTGTTGAGTTGCACAGTTCGGTGGATTACGTCGTCTGGTTCCTGGGATTCCAGCCCGGATTCCCGTATCTGGGGGGATTATCTCCCCGGCTGCATACGCCGCGCCGCGCTGAACCGCGCCTGAGCGTACCGGCGGGGACGGTCGCGATTGGTGGCGAGCAGACCGGCGTCTATCCGCTGACTTCGCCCGGTGGTTGGCAGCTTATTGGGCATACCGCCACCCCGTTATTTGACCCCGGGCTGGCGTCGCCAATACTCCTGCGCCCGGGCGATACCCTTCGCTTTATCCCGCAGAAGGAGGGGGTATGTTAACGCTTATTCGCGCCGGGCTTTATACCTCCGTACAGGATGCCGGCCGCTTTGGCATGCGCCAGTCGGGCGTGAGCTATTGTGGCGCGCTGGACCGTCCTGCGCTGGAAATCGCTAACGTGCTGGTGGGCAACCCCGGCAGCACGGCGGCGCTCGAAATTACGCTCGGCCAGTGTGTCATTGAGTTTGGTCAGGAGACGTGGTTCGCACTCACCGGCGCAGGCTGTGATGCCACGCTGGACGGCAAAGCGGTGTGGACCGGCTGGCGTCTGCGGGCGAAAGCCGGACAGCGTCTGACCTTAAAGCGTCCTTTGCACGGCGTGCGTAGCTATCTCGCGGTGGCTGGCGGCATTGATGTGCCTGTGGTGCTGGGCTCATCCAGTACCGATCAGAAAGCCGGGGTTGGTGGTCACGAAGGACGTTTGTTGCGCGATGGCGATCGCCTGGCGATTAAGCCCTCCTCGCGTCACTTTTCGACGGCGCAGGGGGTGAAACAACTTCTCTGGGGAAACCAGATCCGCGCCTTACCGGGGCCGGAATATCATGAGTTCGACGAGGCCTCCAAAGAGTCCTTCTGGCGCTCGCCGTGGAAGCTCAGTCCGCAGAGTAACCGTATGGGATACCGCCTGCAGGGGCAGCCGCTGATCCGGACGACCGACAGGGAACTGCTTTCCCACGGTTTACTGCCTGGGGTTATTCAGGTGCCGGGCAACGGGCAACCGATTGTGTTAATGAACGACGCGCAGACGACGGGCGGTTATCCGCGAATTGCCTGCATCATTGAAGCCGATCGCTACCATCTGGCGCAAATTCCCCTCGGACAGCCGATTCACTTCGTGCAGTGTTCGCTGGAGGAGGCGCTAAAGGCGCGGCAGGATCAGCAGCGCTATCTCGAACAGCTGGCGTGGAGGCTCGATGGTAAAGATTGATTTGAATGCCGATCTGGGCGAGGGCGGCAGCGCCGATGCGGCGCTGATGACGCTGGTCTCCTCGGTCAATATCGCCTGCGGCTTTCACGCAGGCGATGCGCAAACCATGCTAGAGAGCGTGCGTTATGCCATCAAAAATGGCGTGGCGATTGGCGCTCACCCGAGCTTCCCTGACCGGGAAAACTTTGGCCGCACCGCGATGGACCTGCCGCCTGAGACGGTCTACGCTCAGGTGCTCTACCAGATTGGCGCGCTGGAGGCGATGGTTCGCGCCGGGAAGGGCGTGCTGCGCCACGTGAAGCCGCACGGCATGCTCTATAACCAGGCGGCAAAAGATCCGGCGCTGGCGGAGGTGATTGCCCGCGCGGTACGCGATTGCAACCCGCAGCTGATCCTTGTGGGGCTGGCAGGCAGCGAGCTTATTCGCGCCGGCCAGCGTCTGGGGTTAACCACGCGGCAGGAGGTCTTTGCCGACCGGGGTTATCAACCCGATGGCAGTCTTGTACCGCGTACGCAAGCTGGTGCGTTGATAACGGACGAAGGTCAAGCGCTGGCGCAGACGCTGGAGATGGTGCGCGCCGGGCGAGTGACCGCCGTGGATGGCACAACGGCGCACGTTCAGGCTGATACGGTATGTTTACATGGTGATGGCGAGCATGCGCTCCAGTTCGCGCGCCGCTTGCGGGCAGCGTTCTCTGAAGAGGGCATTCTTGTCAGCGCAGACTAATCATGAAAGGACAGAAAAATGCCAGAAGGCCCGGAGATCCGCCGCGCGGCGGATAGCCTCGAGGCGGCGATAAAGGGCAAACCCCTGACGGAGGTCTGGTTTGCTTTTCCTCAACTGAAACCGTTTGAATCACAGCTGGTAGGGCAGTCGGTAACGCATATTGAAACGCGCGGCAAAGCGCTGCTCACGCATTTTTCCCATAACCTGACGTTATATAGCCATAACCAGCTTTACGGCGTCTGGCGAGTGGTGGAGGCGGGTGAACAGCCGCAGACTACCCGCGTGCTGCGCGTCAGGCTGCAAACGGCCGATAAGGCGATCCTGCTCTATAGCGCCTCTGATATCGAAATGTTAACGCCGGAGCAACTCCTCACGCACCCGTTTCTACAGCGAGTGGGGCCGGACGTGCTGGATATGCGTCTGACGGCGAGCGATGTGAAGGCCCGACTGCTATCGCCCACATTCCGCAACCGGCAGTTTTCCGGCCTGTTTCTTGACCAGGCGTTTCTGGCCGGGCTTGGCAACTACCTGCGGGTGGAAATCCTCTGGGAAGTCGGGCTGGCGCCGCAGCACAAAGCCTCTCAGCTGAGCGATGAACAGCTGGAGGCGCTGTCCCACGCGCTGCTGGACATCCCGCGGCTGTCGTACAACACGCGCGGCATCGTAGATGAAAACAAGCACCACGGGGCGCTGTTCCGGTTCAAGGTGTTTCATCGGGCGGGGAAAAAGTGCGAGCGGTGCGGCGGCGTGATTGAGAAGGCTACGATCTCTTCCAGACCGTTTTACTGGTGTCCAGGGTGCCAGATGTAAAAAAGCCGGGTGGCGGCTACGCCTTACCCGGCCTACGTTTCGCATTTATTTGTAGGCCCGGTAAGCGGTAGCGCCACCGGGCTTAACTTTTAGCGCTTCAGGTCAGACTTAAAATCACGCTGCTCGTAGCCGGTATACAGCTGACGAGGACGGGCGATCTTCATGCCTTCGCTGTGCATTTCGTTCCAGTGCGCAATCCAGCCTACGGTACGGGCCATCGCGAAGATGACGGTGAACATGGAAGACGGAATGCCCATCGCTTTCAGAATAATGCCAGAGTAGAAATCGACGTTCGGGTAGAGTTTCTTCTCGATGAAGTACGGATCGTTCAGCGCGATGTGTTCCAGCTCCATCGCTACTTCCAGCAGGTCATCTTTGGTACCCAGCTCTTTCAGCACTTCGTGGCAGGTCTCACGCATCACGGTGGCGCGTGGGTCGTAGTTTTTGTAAACACGGTGACCGAAGCCCATCAGGCGGAAGGAGTCATTCTTGTCTTTCGCGCGACGCACGAACTCAGGAATATGCTCAACGGTGCTGATCTCTTCCAGCATCTTCAGTGCCGCTTCGTTCGCGCCGCCGTGCGCCGGTCCCCACAGGGAGGCGATGCCCGCAGCGATACAGGCGAACGGGTTCGCGCCTGAAGAGCCTGCGGTACGGACGGTGGAGGTCGAGGCGTTCTGTTCGTGGTCAGCGTGCAGGATCAGAATACGGTCCATCGCGCGTTCCAGAACCGGGTTCACTTCATACTCTTCGCACGGCGTGGAGAACATCATGCGCAGGAAGTTGCCCGCGTAGGAGAGGTCGTTGCGCGGATACACAAACGGCTGACCGATGGAGTATTTGTAACACATCGCCGCCATGGTAGGCATTTTGGACAGCAGACGGTAAGCGGCGATTTCACGGTGACGCGGGTTATTCACGTCAAGGGAGTCGTGGTAGAACGCTGCCAGCGCACCGGTAATCCCGCACATCACCGCCATAGGGTGAGAGTCACGACGGAACGCATGGAACAGACGGGTAATCTGCTCATGGATCATGGTGTGACGGGTCACGGTGGTTTTAAATTCATCGAACTGGGCCTGCGTCGGTTTTTCGCCGTTCAGCAGGATGTAGCACACTTCCAGGTAGTTGGATTCGGTGGCTAACTGATCGATAGGGAAGCCGCGATGGAGCAGGATACCTTCGTCACCGTCAATGAAGGTGATTTTGGATTCGCAAGATGCGGTAGAGGTAAATCCAGGGTCAAAGGTAAACATCCCTTTGGAACCCAGCGTACGGATATCAATAACATCCTGACCGAGCGTGCCTTTTAGCACATCCAGTTCAATAGCAGTGTCACCATTTAGGGTGAGCGTTGCCTTTGTATCAGCCATTTACGGTCTCCTTAGCGCCTTATGCTTAAGACTGCGCTTTACCGGATTTGCTTTCAGCTGTTAATCACCGTTACCAGATTGTTATTTGGCTTACCGCTCAGCTCACGAGGACAAACCAGGGTACAGAGCTATGGCGCCTTGCAGGTAAACGAATGAAATATCAGTGAAACAACAGCAAATCAGCGTTTTTGCAGTCCGAATTATTCAAACCTGTATATCACTAATAACTGTCCTGATAACTTCGGTCAATACCATCACACTGTTACATAACTATTTGTCAGGTGAAAGAGAGACCTCATAACTTTTGCGCATTATATGCCTTTTCTGATGACGTTTGTAACAATATTGTTTAACATTTGTCAAATCAGATGATTAAAAATTAAAAAGATGTTGTTATCGTGACCCTGATCACTGTTCCAGAGAAAACCCGACAAACTGTATGTAGGTTAATTGTAATGATTTTGTGAACGGCCTATACTGCCGCCAGGTCTCCGGAACACCCTGCAATCCCGAGCCACCCAGCGTTGTAATGTGTCGTTTAAGCATCTGGAAGCACTGTTTTGCATGACGCGCAGTTATAGAAAAGGAACGCTGTCTGACCCGCATCGCAGTCCGGAGGAAGGAAACAATAAGAACAGCATGTGGGCGTTATTCATGATAAGAAATGTGAAAAAACAAAGACCTGTCAATCTGGATCTCAAAACGATCCGGTTCCCCGTAACAGCAATAGCGTCCATTCTGCACCGTGTTTCTGGTGTGATTACGTTTGTGGCGGTCGGTATTCTGCTGTGGTTACTGGGCACCAGCCTCTCTTCCCCTGAAGGATTCCTCCAGGCCTCAGCCATCATGAACAGCTTCTTCGTGAAATTCATCATGTGGGGCATTCTGACCGCACTGGCGTACCACGTTGTGGTGGGTGTTCGCCATATGCTGATGGACTTTGGCTACCTGGAAGAAACCTTCGAAGTAGGGATTCGCTCCGCTAACATTTCATTTGTGATTACAGTCGTGCTTTCACTTCTCGCAGGAGTTCTCGTATGGTAAGCAACGCCTCCGCATTAGGACGCAACGGCGTACATGACTTCATTCTGGTCCGTGCTACCGCCATCGTTCTCACCCTCTACATCATCTATATGATCGGTTTCTTTGCGACCAGCGGCACGCTGACGTGGGAAATCTGGAGTGGGTTCTTCGGATCCGCCTTCACCAAAGTGTTCACCCTGCTGGCCCTGTTCTCCATCCTTATTCATGCCTGGATTGGCATGTGGCAGGTGTTGACCGATTACGTTAAACCGCTGGCGATTCGCCTCCCACTGCAGCTGGCCATTGTCGTTGCACTGGTGGTTTACGTTATTTATGGATTCGTTGTGGTGTGGGGTGTGTAATGAAATTGCCAGTCAGAGAATTTGATGCTGTTGTGATTGGTGCCGGTGGCGCAGGTATGCGTGCCGCACTGCAAATTTCCCAGAGCGGCCAGAGCTGTGCGCTGCTCTCTAAAGTTTTCCCGACCCGTTCCCACACTGTGTCCGCGCAGGGCGGTATCACCGTTGCGCTGGGTAACTCCCATGAAGATAACTGGGAATGGCACATGTATGACACGGTAAAAGGTTCCGATTACATCGGCGACCAGGATGCCATCGAATATATGTGTAAAACCGGCCCGGAAGCGATTCTGGAGCTGGACCACATGGGTCTGCCGTTCTCCCGTCTGGAAAATGGCACCATCTATCAGCGTCCGTTTGGCGGCCAGTCGAAAAACTTCGGCGGCGAGCAGGCGGCACGCACCGCGGCGGCGGCTGACCGTACCGGTCACGCGCTGCTGCACACGCTGTATCAGCAGAACCTGAAAAACCACACCACCATCTTCTCCGAGTGGTATGCGCTGGATCTGGTGAAAAACGCCGATGGCGCAATTGTTGGCTGTACCGCGCTGTGTATCGAAACCGGTGAAGTGGTTTACTTCAAAGCCCGCGCTACCGTGCTGGCGACCGGCGGTGCAGGCCGTATTTACCAGTCCACCACCAACGCCCACATCAACACCGGTGACGGTGTCGGTATGGCTATCCGCGCGGGCGTGCCGGTGCAGGATATGGAGATGTGGCAGTTCCACCCAACCGGTATCGCCGGTGCGGGCGTTCTGGTGACGGAAGGCTGCCGTGGTGAAGGTGGCTACCTGCTGAACAAACACGGCGAGCGCTTCATGGAGCGTTATGCTCCGAATGCGAAAGATCTGGCGGGTCGTGACGTGGTGGCGCGTTCCATCATGATCGAAATCCGTGAAGGCCGCGGCTGCGACGGCCCATGGGGTCCACACGCGAAGCTGAAACTCGACCATCTGGGTAAAGAAGTGCTGGAGTCCCGTCTGCCGGGCATCCTGGAACTGTCCCGCACCTTCGCGCATGTCGATCCGGTGAAAGAGCCGATTCCGGTTATCCCAACCTGCCACTACATGATGGGCGGTATTCCGACCAAAGTGACCGGTCAGGCGCTGACCGTGAACGAGCAGGGCGAAGACGTGGTCATTCCTGGCCTGTTCGCGGTGGGCGAAATTGCCTGCGTATCCGTACACGGGGCAAACCGTCTGGGCGGCAATTCGCTGCTGGATCTGGTGGTGTTTGGTCGTGCGGTGGGTCTGCATCTGCAGGAATCCATTGCCGAGCAGGGCGCGCTGCGTGACGCAACCGACGACGAAATTGATGCCTCTCTTGAGCGCCTCAACCGCTGGAACGGCAACCGTAACGGCGAAGATCCGGTGGAAATCCGCAAAGCGCTGCAGGAATGCATGCAGCACAACTTCTCGGTATTCCGTGAAGGCGACGCGATGGCTAAAGGTCTTGAGCAGCTGAAAGCGATCCGCGAGCGTCTGAAAAATGCCCGTCTGGACGATACCTCCAGCGAGTTCAACACCCAGCGCGTCGAGTGCCTGGAGCTGGATAACCTGATGGAAACCGCGTTCGCGACCGCGATGTCGGCAAACTTCCGTACCGAAAGCCGTGGCGCGCATAGCCGCTTCGACTTCCCGGAGCGTGATGACGAAAACTGGCTGTGCCATTCCCTGTATCTGCCAGAGTCGGAAACCATGACGCGTCGTAGCGTCAATATGGAACCGAAACTGCGTCCGGCGTTCCCGCCGAAGATTCGTACTTACTAATGCGGAGACAGGATAATGAAACTCGAATTCTCAGTTTATCGTTATAACCCGGATGTAGACGACGCTCCGCGCATGCAGGATTACACGCTGGAAGCGGAAGAAGGTCGTGACATGATGCTGCTGGATGCCTTAATCCAGCTGAAAGAAAAAGATCCAACCCTGTCGTTCCGCCGCTCCTGCCGTGAAGGGGTGTGTGGCTCTGACGGTGTGAACATGAACGGCAAAAATGGCCTGGCCTGCATCACGCCAATTTCAGCGTTGCAGCGTCCTGGTCAGAAAATTGTTATCCGTCCTCTGCCTGGCCTGCCGGTCGTGCGTGATTTGGTGGTAGACATGGGGCAATTCTATGCACAATATGAGAAGATTAAGCCTTACTTATTGAATAATGGGCAAAATCCACCGGCTCGTGAGCACTTACAGTCTCCTGAGCAGCGTGAAAAACTCGATGGTCTGTACGAGTGTATTCTCTGCGCATGCTGTTCTACGTCCTGCCCGTCGTTCTGGTGGAACCCGGACAAGTTTATCGGCCCGGCCGGTCTGCTGGCTGCCTATCGCTTCCTGATCGATAGCCGCGACACCGAAACCGACAGCCGTCTGGAAGGACTGAGTGACGCTTTCAGCGTATTCCGCTGCCATAGCATCATGAACTGCGTCAGTGTGTGTCCGAAGGGGCTGAACCCGACGCGCGCCATCGGCCATATTAAGTCGATGCTGCTGCAGCGCAGTGCGTAAGTAAATTTGCCGGATGGCGCTGCGCTTATCCGGCCTACGAAACTGTAGGCCCGGTAAGCGTAGCGCCACCGGGCAAAATGCAGAAACCTTTAAAAACTGCCCTGAAGTCTAGACAGTTTCTAAAGGTTCCTTCGCGGGCCACAAAGAGCTCGCAGGTGAACCCCGGCACGTACACATGGTGTGCGTGGTAGTTTCTACGGCGAAAGTAAGCATAAAAATGCTTAAGGGATCACGATGCAGAACGGCGCAATGAAAGCCTGGCTGGACTCTTCTTACCTCTCTGGTGCCAACCAGAGCTGGATAGAACAGCTCTATGAAGACTTCTTAACCGATCCTGACTCAGTGGACGCAAACTGGCGTTCCATGTTCCAGCAGTTGCCTGGTACAGGGGTCAAACCGGATCAATTCCATTCCAAAACACGTGATTATTTCCGTCGTCTGGCGAAGGATGCCTCACGTTACTCTTCTGCGATTTCCGACCCTGACACCAATGCGAAGCAGGTTAAAGTCCTGCAGCTTATCAACGCTTATCGCTTCCGTGGTCACCAGCATGCGAATCTCGATCCGCTGGGACTGTGGAAACAAGACCGTGTAGCCGATCTCGATCCGGCGTATCACGATCTGACCGAGGCCGATTTCCAGGAAAGCTTTAACGTAGGTTCCTTTGCCATCGGCAAAGACACGATGAAGCTGGGCGATCTGATTGACGCGCTCAAGCAAACCTACTGCGGCTCCATCGGCGCGGAATACATGCACATTACCTCTACCGAAGAGAAGCGCTGGATCCAGCAGCGCATCGAATCCGTAGCGGGCCACGCGACCTTCTCGGCTGACGAGAAAAAACGCTTCCTCAGCGAACTGACCGCAGCGGAAGGCCTTGAGCGCTATCTGGGCGCGAAGTTCCCGGGCGCAAAACGCTTCTCGCTGGAAGGCGGTGACGCCCTGGTGCCGATGCTGAAAGAGCTGATTCGTCACGCAGGCAAGAGCGGCACCCGTGAAGTGGTGCTGGGCATGGCACACCGTGGTCGTCTGAACGTACTGGTCAACGTGCTGGGTAAAAAACCGCAGGACCTGTTCGACGAATTCGCGGGCAAACATAAAGAACACCTCGGCACCGGCGACGTGAAGTACCACATGGGCTTCTCGTCTGATATCGAAACCGAAGGCGGTCTGGTTCACCTGGCGCTGGCGTTTAACCCGTCACACCTGGAAATCGTCAGCCCGGTGGTTATCGGTTCCGTGCGCGCGCGTCTGGATCGTCTGGACGAGCCGAGCAGCAATAAAGTTCTGCCAATCACCATCCACGGTGATGCGGCGGTGACAGGGCAGGGCGTGGTGCAGGAAACCCTGAACATGTCGAAAGCGCGTGGTTATGAAGTGGGCGGTACCGTTCGCATCGTGATCAACAACCAGGTGGGCTTCACCACCTCTAACCCGCTGGACGCGCGTTCTACCCCGTACTGCACCGACATCGGTAAGATGGTGCAGGCGCCGATCTTCCACGTTAACGCGGATGACCCGGAAGCCGTGGCTTTCGTTACCCGTCTGGCGCTGGACTTCCGTAACACCTTCAAACGCGATGTGTTCATTGACCTCTTCTGCTACCGCCGTCACGGCCACAACGAAGCGGATGAGCCAAGTGCAACCCAGCCGCTGATGTACCAGAAAATCAAAAAACACCCGACCCCGCGCAAAATCTATGCTGACAAGCTGGAGAGCGACAAAGTGGCGACGCTGGAAGATGCGACCGAAATGGTCAACCTTTACCGCGACGCACTGGATGCGGGTGAGTGCGTAGTGAAAGAGCTGCGCCCGATGAACATGCACTCCTTTACCTGGTCGCCGTACCTCAACCACGAGTGGGATGAGAGCTACCCGAACAAGGTGGAGATGAAGCGTCTGCAGGAGCTGGCTAAACGCATCAGCACCGTGCCGGACGCTATCGAAATGCAATCTCGCGTAGCGAAAATTTATGCTGACCGTCAGGCCATGGCGGCAGGCGAGAAGCTGTTCGACTGGGGCGGCGCGGAAACGCTGGCTTACGCGACGCTGGTTGACGAAGGCATTCCTGTGCGTCTGTCCGGTGAAGATGCGGGCCGTGGAACCTTCTTCCACCGTCACGCGGTCGTTCACAACCAGTCTAACGGTTCAACCTACACCCCGCTGCAGCACGTGCACAACGGTCAGGGCCAGTTCAAGGTCTGGGACTCCGTGCTGTCTGAAGAAGCGGTGCTGGCTTTCGAGTACGGTTACGCCACGGCAGAACCGCGCACCCTGACCATCTGGGAAGCGCAGTTCGGCGACTTCGCCAACGGTGCGCAGGTGGTTATCGACCAGTTCATCTCCTCCGGCGAGCAGAAATGGGGCCGTATGTGTGGCCTGGTGATGCTGCTGCCGCACGGCTATGAAGGCCAGGGTCCGGAGCACTCCTCCGCGCGTCTGGAACGTTATCTGCAGCTCTGCGCTGAGCAGAACATGCAGGTTTGCGTACCGTCCACCCCGGCGCAGGTTTACCACATGCTGCGTCGTCAGGCGCTGCGCGGTATGCGTCGTCCGCTGGTGGTCATGTCACCAAAATCCCTGCTGCGTCACCCGCTGGCGGTGTCCAGCCTGGAAGAGCTGGCGAACGGTACCTTCCTGCCAGCCATCGGTGAAATTGACGAGCTGGATCCGCAGGCCGTGAAGCGTGTGGTGATGTGTTCTGGTAAGGTTTATTACGACCTGCTGGAACAGCGCCGTAAGAACGATCAGAAAGATGTCGCCATCGTGCGTATCGAACAGCTTTATCCGTTCCCGCACCAGGCGGTGCAGGAAGCGCTGAAACCGTACGCTCACGTTCATGATTTTGTCTGGTGCCAGGAAGAGCCGCTCAACCAGGGCGCATGGTACTGCAGCCAGCATCATTTCCGTGAAGTGATTCCATTTGGGTCAGCCCTGCGCTATGCAGGTCGCCCGGCCTCCGCCTCTCCGGCGGTAGGGTATATGTCCGTTCACCAGAAGCAGCAACAAGATCTGGTCAATGACGCGCTGAACGTCGATTAATTAAAGGATACATAATGAGTAGCGTAGATATTCTTGTTCCCGACCTGCCTGAATCTGTAGCAGATGCGACCGTCGCTACCTGGCACAAAAAACCAGGCGATGCCGTTAAGCGCGATGAAGTGCTGGTAGAAATCGAAACTGACAAAGTGGTACTGGAAGTACCGGCTTCGGCGGATGGCGTTCTGGACGCGGTGCTGGAAGATGAAGGTACCACCGTGACTTCTCGTCAGATCCTGGGTCGCCTGCGTGAAGGCAACAGCGCGGGCAAAGAGTCCAGCGCGAAGTCTGAAGAGAAAGCCTCTACGCCGGCTCAGCGCCAGCAGGCCTCTCTGGAAGAGCAGTCCAACGACGCCCTCAGCCCAGCGATCCGTCGCCTGCTGGCGGAACACAGCCTTGACCCGGCAGCCATTAAAGGCACCGGTGTGGGCGGTCGTCTGACCCGCGAAGACATCGACAAGCATCTGGCGAAAGCGCCAGCTCAGGCGGAAGCGAAAGCCCCTGCGGCAGCACCGGCAGCTCAGCCTGCTCTGGGCGCGCGCAGTGAAAAACGCGTGCCAATGACCCGCCTGCGTAAGCGCGTGGCAGAGCGTCTGCTGGAAGCGAAAAACTCTACCGCGATGCTGACCACCTTCAACGAAGTAAACATGAAGCCAATCATGGACCTGCGTAAGCAGTACGGTGACGCGTTTGAAAAACGTCACGGTATCCGTCTGGGCTTTATGTCCTTCTACGTGAAGGCGGTGGTTGAGGCGCTGAAACGCTACCCGGAAGTGAACGCGTCCATCGATGGCGATGACGTGGTTTACCACAACTACTTCGACGTCAGCATGGCGGTTTCGACCCCACGTGGCCTGGTAACGCCGGTTCTGCGTGATGTGGATACCCTGGGTATGGCTGACATCGAGAAAAACATTAAAGAGCTGGCTGTGAAAGGCCGCGACGGCAAGCTGACCGTAGACGATCTGACCGGCGGTAACTTCACCATTACCAACGGCGGCGTATTCGGCTCGCTGATGTCTACCCCGATCATTAACCCGCCGCAGAGCGCGATCCTGGGTATGCATGCCATTAAAGATCGTCCTATGGCGGTAGACGGTAAAGTTGAGATCCTGCCGATGATGTACCTGGCGCTCTCTTACGACCACCGCCTGATCGACGGCCGCGAGTCCGTGGGCTTCCTGGTTGCCATTAAAGAGCTGCTGGAAGATCCAACGCGTCTGCTGCTGGACGTCTAGTCACGATTTAGCATCACCTGCCCCGTGGACCGGCACACGCTGCGCCGGTCTACAGGTTTGAAGATAACGATTACCCTGAAGGATGGATAGAACACATGAACTTACATGAATATCAGGCCAAACAGCTGTTTGCCCGGTATGGCTTACCGGCTCCGGTGGGTTATGCCTGTACTACCCCGCGTGAAGCAGAAGAAGCCGCATCTAAAATCGGTTCCGGCCCGTGGGTAGTTAAGTGTCAGGTTCACGCTGGTGGCCGTGGTAAAGCGGGCGGTGTGAAGGTTGTTAAGAGCAAAGAAGAGATTCGTGCGTTTGCTGAACATTGGCTCGGCAAGCGTCTGGTAACGTACCAGACAGATGCGAACGGCCAGCCGGTTAACCAGATCCTGGTTGAAGCGGCAACCGACATCGCGAAAGAACTGTATCTGGGCGCGGTGGTTGATCGTAGCTCCCGTCGCGTGGTGTTCATGGCATCTACCGAAGGCGGCGTGGAAATCGAAAAAGTGGCGGAAGAGACTCCGCACCTGATCCACAAAGTGGCTATCGATCCGCTGGCGGGCCCAATGCCGTACCAGGGTCGCGAGCTGGCGTTCAAACTGGGTCTGGAAGGCAAACTGGTTCAGCAGTTCACCAAGATCTTCATGGGTCTGGCGACCATCTTCCTGGAGCGCGATCTGGCGCTGATCGAGATCAACCCGCTGGTGATCACGACCCAGGGCGATCTGATCTGCCTCGACGGCAAGCTGGGCGCTGACGGCAACGCGTTGTTCCGCCAGCCGGATCTGCGCGAAATGCGCGACCAGTCTCAGGAAGACCCGCGTGAAGCGCAGGCGGCACAGTGGGAACTGAACTACGTGGCGCTGGACGGTAACATCGGCTGCATGGTTAACGGTGCGGGCCTGGCGATGGGCACCATGGACATCGTTAAGCTGCACGGCGGTGAGCCAGCAAACTTCCTCGACGTGGGCGGTGGCGCAACCAAAGAGCGCGTAACCGAAGCGTTCAAAATCATTCTCTCCGACGACAACGTGAAGGCCGTTCTGGTTAACATCTTCGGCGGTATCGTCCGTTGTGACCTGATCGCCGACGGTATCATCGGCGCGGTAGAAGAAGTAGGTGTTAACGTTCCGGTGGTTGTGCGTCTGGAAGGTAACAACGCTGAACTCGGCGCGAAAAAACTGGCTGACAGCGGCCTGAATATTATTGCAGCGAAAAGTCTGACGGATGCAGCTCAGCAGGTTGTTGCCGCAGTGGAGGGGAAATAATGTCAGTTTTAATTAATAAAGATACCAAGGTTATCTGCCAGGGCTTCACCGGTAGCCAGGGGACTTTCCACTCCGAACAGGCGATTGCCTACGGCACGCAGATGGTTGGCGGCGTAACGCCAGGTAAAGGCGGCACCACCCACCTGGGCCTGCCGGTGTTCAACACCGTGCGTGAAGCGGTAGAAGCGACGGGCGCAACCGCGACCGTGATCTACGTTCCGGCGCCGTTCTGCAAAGACTCTATTCTGGAAGCGATCGACGCAGGCATCAAACTGATCATCACCATCACTGAAGGCATCCCGACGCTGGATATGCTGACCGTGAAGGTGAAGCTGGATGAAGCTGGCGTGCGTATGATCGGCCCGAACTGCCCTGGCGTTATCACCCCGGGCGAATGCAAAATCGGCATCATGCCGGGCCACATTCACAAGCCGGGTAAAGTGGGCATCGTGTCCCGTTCCGGTACCCTGACCTATGAAGCGGTTAAGCAGACCACCGACTACGGTTTCGGCCAGTCCACCTGCGTGGGCATCGGCGGTGACCCAATCCCGGGCTCTAACTTCATCGACATCCTGAAGCTGTTCCAGGAAGATCCACAGACCGAAGCGATCGTGATGATCGGTGAGATCGGTGGTAGCGCGGAAGAAGAAGCGGCTGCTTACATCAAAGAACACGTGACCAAGCCAGTAGTGGGTTACATCGCGGGTGTGACCGCGCCGAAAGGCAAGCGTATGGGTCACGCAGGCGCGATCATTGCCGGTGGTAAGGGTACGGCTGATGAGAAATTCGCAGCGCTGGAAGCCGCAGGCGTGAAGACCGTTCGCAGCCTGGCGGATATCGGCGAAGCACTGAAATCCATCATTAAGTAAGTCCTCTCTGCTCCCCGAAAGGGGGGCGTTGCAGTATAAAAATGTCCGTTTCGACATGGTTGGCCGCTGTAAAGCGGCCTTTTTTATTGCCTGCCGGGTGTCATGCAATAGTCACAAAGTGGTGTTAATTACAGAGGATGCAAAAGTAAAATAATTGTTATTTATTTGCCTTTAAGAGGGCAGATGGAAAAAAATGAAAAACGCACTAAAATTTATGTCCTGAATAAATCAGTCATTAAGCGCTACTGAGTTAATAAAAATCACTTCTGTTTATATTCATCATTCGATTCGATAACCTTAATTGTATTTCATATACATATCTTTAACATGGTTTTTACCATGTTCACCACATCAAAACACAATTAACATAACGGATTGTTTTTGATTTAAATCAAAGTTTAATCCTTGGAAAAAGGTGCTGAAAAGCGCTAAATTGTCCCCGATCAAAATGGCCGAAAAGTGGTAATTTTGCTATAAATTGATCACCGTCGAAAAACGTAAATGTGACTCTATAAAAACCTGTTTATTGTAAGGGTTTTGCAGCGTATTATATTTGCGGGATCAATTTGAGTTTTTTATTAACGTATTTGTAACCTCACGTCATCGTTTTTATCCTCCTTCAGGGTAATAACGACGACAAGGATGCGAATAATTTGTATTGGGGCATGCGTGTGGATCGCTTTGACGGGGTTCACTCTCGGAGTCTTCATGCGATGAGCAAGGAGTCATAATGTTAGATATAGTCGAACTGTCGCGCTTACAGTTTGCCTTGACCGCGATGTACCACTTCCTGTTTGTGCCACTGACGCTCGGTATGGCGTTCCTGCTGGCCATCATGGAAACGGTATACGTTCTCTCCGGCAAACAGATTTATAAAGATATGACCAAGTTCTGGGGCAAGTTGTTTGGTATCAACTTCGCACTGGGCGTGGCCACCGGTCTGACCATGGAGTTCCAGTTCGGGACTAACTGGTCTTACTATTCCCACTATGTCGGGGATATCTTCGGTGCGCCGCTGGCCATTGAAGGTCTGATGGCATTCTTCCTCGAATCCACCTTTGTAGGTCTGTTCTTCTTCGGTTGGGACCGTCTGGGTAAAGTCCAGCATATGGCGGTGACCTGGCTGGTGGCATTAGGTTCGAACCTGTCCGCGCTGTGGATCCTGGTTGCGAACGGCTGGATGCAGAACCCTATCGCGTCTGATTTTAACTTCGAAACCATGCGTATGGAGATGGTCAGCTTTGCCGAGCTGGTCCTGAACCCGGTTGCTCAGGTTAAATTCGTTCACACCGTCGCTTCTGGCTATGTGTGCGGCGCGATGTTTGTACTGGGCATCAGTTCTTACTATATGCTGCGCGGTCGTGACTTCGCGTTTGCTAAGCGCTCCTTTGCTATCGCTGCAAGCTTCGGTATGGCTGCTATCCTCTCCGTTATCGTTCTGGGTGATGAATCCGGTTACGAAATGGGTGACGTGCAGAAAACCAAACTGGCCGCCATCGAAGCCGAGTGGGAAACCC
This sequence comes from Enterobacter cloacae complex sp. Mu1197, assembly GCF_040059225.1. Lineage (NCBI taxonomy): Bacteria > Pseudomonadati > Pseudomonadota > Gammaproteobacteria > Enterobacterales > Enterobacteriaceae > Enterobacter > Enterobacter cloacae complex sp. Mu1197. Next base: position 1,350,755 of record NZ_CP157375.1, read on the forward strand.
AGCCGGCGCCTGCTGCCTTTACGTTGTTCGGTATTCCGGATCAGGACGCGCAGGAAAACCGCTTCGCCATTCAAATCCCTTATGCGCTGGGTATCATCGCCACCCGTTCTGTTGATAAGCAGGTGACGGGTCTGAAAGAGCTGATGGTGCAGCACGAAGAGCGTATCCGTAACGGTATGAAAGCCTACTCGCTGCTGGAACAGCTGCGTGCCGGTTCTACCGACCAGGCCGTTCGCGACCAGTTTAACGATGTGAAGAAAGATCTGGGTTACGGTCTGCTGCTGAAGCGTTATACCCCGAACGTGTCTGATGCGACGGAAGCGCAGATCCAGATGGCAACCAAAGACTCGATTCCACGCGTTGCGCCACTGTACTTCGCATTCCGTATCATGGTGGGCTGCGGCATCATCATGCTGCTGATCATTGCGGCGTCCTTCTGGTCCGTGATTCGCAACCGTATCGGCGAGAAAAAATGGCTGCTGCGCACTGCGCTGTACGGTATTCCACTGCCGTGGATCGCAATTGAATCCGGCTGGTTTGTGGCGGAGTATGGCCGTCAGCCATGGGCGATCGGTGAGGTGCTGCCAACGGCGGTAGCGAACTCGTCCCTGACCGCAGGCGACCTGATCTTCTCCATGCTGCTGATTTGTGGTCTGTACACCCTGTTCCTGGTGGCTGAACTGTTCCTGATGTTCAAGTTCGCGCGCCTTGGCCCAAGCAGCCTGAAAACCGGTCGCTATCACTACGAGCAGTCCACTGCGACTACTCAGCCGGCACGCTAAGACAGGAGTCATCAAATGATCGATTATGAAGTATTGCGTTTTATCTGGTGGCTGCTGGTTGGCGTTCTGCTGATCGGTTTCGCCGTCACGGATGGTTTCGACATGGGGGTGGGGATGCTCACCCGTTTCCTCGGTCGTAATGACACCGAGCGTCGAATCATGATCAACTCCATCGCCCCGCACTGGGACGGTAACCAGGTGTGGCTGATCACCGCAGGCGGCGCGCTGTTCGCCGCCTGGCCGATGGTCTATGCGGCTGCGTTCTCCGGTTTCTATGTGGCGATGATTCTGGTGCTGGCCTCTTTATTCTTCCGTCCGGTCGGTTTCGACTACCGTTCCAAGATTGAAGATACCCGCTGGCGCAACATGTGGGACTGGGGCATCTTCATCGGTAGCTTCGTTCCACCGCTGGTGATCGGCGTGGCGTTTGGTAACCTGCTGCAGGGCGTACCGTTCCACCTGGACGAATACATGCGTCTTTACTACACCGGTAACTTCTTCCAGCTGCTGAATCCGTTTGGTCTGCTGGCCGGTGTCGTGAGCGTGGCGATGATCATCACTCAGGGCGCAACCTATCTGCAGATGCGTACCGTGGGTGAGCTGCATCTGCGTTCGCGCGCGACGGCTCAGGTTGCTGCGCTGGTTACGCTGGTCTGCTTCGCGCTGGCCGGTGTGTGGGTGGTGTACGGTATTGATGGCTACGTGGTGACGTCTGCGATCAACCACACTGCACCGTCTAATCCGCTGACCAAAGAAGTGTCGCGTCAGGCGGGGGCATGGCTGGTGAACTTCAACAATACCCCTGTGCTGTGGGCGATCCCGGCGCTGGGCGTGCTGCTGCCGCTGCTGACCGTGCTGACGTCTCGTCTGGAAAAAGGCGCGCTGGCGTTCGTGTTCTCTTCACTGACCCTGGCATGCATTATCCTGACGGCGGGTATTGCGATGTTCCCATTCGTCATGCCATCCAGCACCATGCTGAATGCTAGCCTGACCATGTGGGATGCAACGTCCAGCCATATGACGCTGAACCTGATGACGTATGTTGCTTGCGTGTTCGTTCCGATCGTTCTGGCCTACACCATCTGGTGTTACTGGAAAATGTTCGGTCGTATCACGAAAGAACATATCGAAAGCAACACCCACTCTATGTACTAAGTAAGGAGCTGAATATGTGGTATTTCGCATGGATTTTAGGGACGCTTCTTGCCTGTGCATTTGGTGTCATCACTGCCCTGGCGCTTGAGCACGTAGAAGCGACCAAAGCGGGTGAAGAAAAACACTGATGAATATTATCGCGAAACTTTACGCGGTAATGGACAAGCGCCCGTTACGGGCGCTTTCTTTAGTGATGGCATTACTGCTGGCAGGTTGTATCTTCTGGGACCCTTCGCGCTTTGCAGCGAAAACCAGCGAGCTTGAAATCTGGCACGGCTTCCTCATTATGTGGGCGGTGTGCGCAGGTGTGATCCACGGCGTGGGCTTTCGTCCGAAAGCCGTTCACTGGCAGGGAATTTTCTGCCCGCTGATTGCCGAGCTGGTGCTTCTCGCCGGTTTGATTTTCTTCTTCTTCTGAATAAGAAATGTCCGTTAACGTTATGGGCTTACCCGAGCCCATAAAAATTTACTCTCCGTTTACTTTCCCCCATTCCAAACCATCTTTCCCGCGCGTATAGTAGCGAAGTTTAAAAGCTCTAACTTTTGTTGCATTACTGGGATGTAAAGTGAATACAACGCTGTTTCGATGGCCGGTTCGTGTCTATTACGAAGATACCGATGCCGGTGGTGTGGTTTACCACGCCAGCTACGTTGCTTTTTATGAACGGGCACGCACAGAGATGCTGCGCCATCATCACTTTAGTCAACAGGTGCTGTTGGCTGAGCGAGTTGCCTTCGTGGTACGCAAGATGACGCTTGAGTATTTTGCGCCTGCCAGACTCGACGATATGCTCGAAGTCCAAACTGAAATTACATCAATGCGCGGAACCTCACTGGTTTTCACGCAGCGGATAGTCAACGCAGAGAACACCGTACTGAACTCAGCTGAAGTACTGATTGTTTGTGTTGATCCAACCATAATGAAGCCTCGTGCGCTTCCTAAGTCTATTGTCGCGGAGTTTAAGCAGTGACTGACATGAATATCCTTGATTTGTTCCTGAAGGCAAGCCTTCTGGTTAAACTTATCATGTTGATTTTGATTGGTTTTTCAATCGCATCCTGGGCCATCATCATCCAGAGAACGCGTATCCTCAATGCCGCTGGCCGTGAAGCTGAAGCGTTTGAAGATAAGTTCTGGTCGGGCATTGAGCTTTCTCGTCTGTACCAGGAGAGCCAGGGACGCCGTGAAAACCTGACCGGCTCCGAGCAAATTTTCTATAGCGGTTTCAAAGAGTTCGCCCGTCTGCATCGTGCAAACAATCATGCGCCTGAAGCGGTGGTGGAAGGTGCCTCGCGTGCGATGCGCATCTCGATGAACCGCGAGCTGGAAAACCTTGAAACGCATATTCCTTTCCTCGGTACTGTCGGTTCCATCAGCCCGTATATTGGTCTGTTTGGGACCGTGTGGGGGATCATGCACGCCTTTATCGCGCTGGGCGCGGTGAAGCAGGCGACGTTGCAGATGGTTGCACCGGGTATCGCTGAAGCACTGATTGCGACCGCTATCGGTCTGTTTGCGGCAATTCCGGCAGTTATGGCCTATAACCGTCTGAACCAGCGCGTGAACAAACTGGAACTGAACTACGACAACTTTATGGAAGAGTTCACTGCGATTCTGCACCGTCAGGCGTTTACCAGCACCGAGAGCAACAAGGGGTAAACCATGGCCAGATCGCGTGGACGAGGTCGTCGCGAGCTCAAGTCCGAAATCAATATCGTTCCACTGCTGGACGTCCTGCTGGTACTGCTGCTGATCTTCATGGCAACAGCGCCAATCATTACCCAGAGCGTGGAAGTGGATCTGCCGGATGCGACAGAATCACAGGCGGTGAGCACCAATGACGATCCTCCGGTTATCATTGAGGTTTCCGGCGTAGGGCAATACAGCGTCGTGGTAGAGAAGGATCGTATGGATCAGCTGCCACCTGAGCAGGTTATTGCCGAAGCGCAGCGTCGCCTGGAGTCAAATCCGAAAACGGTCTTCTTAATCGGTGGCGCGAAAGACGTACCCTACGATGAAATTATTAAAGCGCTGAACTTGCTACATAGTGCGGGTGTTAAGTCAGTTGGCTTAATGACCCAACCTATTTGATCATCCGCGTAGTTTTTGGGAACCGATAGTGTCAAAGGCAACCGAACAGAACGACAAGCTTAAGCGAGCGATAATCGTCTCCGCAGTGCTGCACGTTATTCTTTTTGCAGCGCTGATCTGGAGTTCGTTCGACGAGCATATTGATGCATCAGCCGGCGGCGGTGGAGGGTCTTCCATTGACGCCGTGATGGTGGATCCCGGTGCGGTAGTACAGAACTATAATCGCCAACAACAGCAGAAGGCGAGTGCAAAACGGGCTGAAGAACAGCGTGAAAAACAGGCGCAACAGCAAGCGGAAGAACTGCGTGAAAAGCAGGCCGCCGAGCAGGAGCGTCTGAAGCAGCTTGAGAAAGAACGTTTGCAGGCGCAGGAAGCCGCGAAAGCGCAGGCAGAACAGCAGAAACAAGCCGAAGAGGCCGCGAAAAAAGCACAGGAACAGCAAAAGCAGGCGGAAGAGGCGGCAGCAAAAGCCGCAGCGGACGCGAAAGCACAGGCTGATGCCCAGGCGAAATTAGCGGCAGAAGCGGCGAAGAAAGCGGCTGCTGATGCCCAGAAGAAAGCGGAAGCCGAAGCCGCGAAGAAAGCCGCCGCTGATGCTCAGAAGAAAGCGGAAGCCGAAGCCGCAAAGAAAGCCGCAGCTGATGCTCAGAAGAAAGCAGAAGCGGAAGCCGCGAAGAAGGCCGCTCAGGAAGCAGAGAAGAAAGCTGCTGCCGAGGCCGCGAAGAAAGCGGCTGCTGCCGAGAAAGCTGCAGCAGAAAAAGCCGCGGCAGAAAAAGCGGCAGCCGCCGAAAAAGCCGCTGCTGACAAAAAAGCTGCAGCTGAGAAGGCCGCTGCCGATAAGAAAGCAGCAGCTGAAAAAGCGGCTGCTAAAAAGGCTGCCGCCGCTGAAAAAGCCGCTGCTGCCGCAGGGGTTGACGATCTGCTGGGCGATTTGAGCTCCGGTAAGAATGCGCCGAAAACGGGTGGTGGGGCGAAAGGAAACAACGCAGCGCCGACCGGAAGTGGTAACACTAAGAGTAACGGTGCGACAGGGGCTGAAATCAACGGTTATGCCGCGCAGATTAAATCCGCTATTGAAAGCCGATTCTATGATGCGTCTTCCTATACCGGTAAAACGTGTACGTTACGTATAAAACTGGCTCCGGATGGCATGCTGCTGGATATTAAGTCTGAAGGTGGCGACCCGGCTTTATGTACTGCGGCCCTGGCTGCAGCGCGTCAGGCGAAGATGCCTAAACCGCCTTCGCAGGCAGTCTACGAAGTCTTCAAAAATGCGCCGCTGGACTTCAAACCTTAAGTTACATTTTCCCCGTGCAAACGGGGAAAAATAGACCAGGTTTAGTCACAGGGTTCGGGTAGTTTTGTCTATTTGAGTTTGTTAACATTCTGCTAAATTATCGTGGGTAAGGTTACCCGGATAAGGGAGATATGATGAAGCAGGCATTACGTGTAGCATTTAGTTTTTTAATGCTGTGGGCAGCAGTACTGCACGCAGAAGTACGTATCGAGATCACCCAGGGGGTGGACTCGGCACGCCCAATCGGTGTTGTTCCGTTCCAGTGGGCCGGTCCTGGCGCTGCACCTGAAGATGCCGGTGGCATCGTGGCGGCTGACCTGCGTAACAGCGGTAAATTCAACCCGTTAGATCGTTCTCGTCTGCCTCAGCAGCCGGGTAGCGCGCAGGAAGTACAGCCTGCAGCATGGTCTGCACTGGGTATTGATGCCGTGGTTGTGGGTCAGGTTACCCCTAATCCAGACGGTTCATACAACGTGGCCTGGCAGCTGGTGGATACCGGCGGTGCACCAGGTACCGTTCTGGCCCAGAATTCTTACAAGGTCACCAAGCAGTACCTGCGCTACGCGGCACACGCTGCCAGCGATGCGGTATTTGAAAAACTGACCGGCATTAAAGGTGCGTTCCGTACCCGTATCGCGTACGTGGTGCAGACCAACGGTGGTCAATTCCCGTATGAGCTGCGCGTATCTGATTACGATGGCTACAACCAGTTCCTGGTGAAACGCTCTTCGCAGCCACTGATGTCTCCAGCCTGGTCTCCGGACGGTTCTAAGCTGGCGTATGTCACCTTCGAAAGCGGCCGTTCTGCGCTGGTTATCCAGACGCTGGCAAACGGTGCGGTTCGTCAGGTGGCGTCTTTCCCACGTCACAACGGTGCGCCTTCGTTCTCTCCAGATGGCTCTAAACTGGCGTTTGCGTTGTCTAAAACCGGTAGCCTGAACCTGTACGTGATGGACATTGGCTCTGGCCAGATCCGTCAGGTGACCGACGGTCGTAGCAACAACACCGAACCTTCATGGTTCCCGGACAGTCAAAACCTGGCGTTTACCTCTGACCAGGCCGGCCGTCCACAAATCTATAAAGTCAACATCAACGGCGGTGCTCCGCAGCGTATTACCTGGGAAGGTTCACAGAACCAGAACTCAGACGTGAGCAGCGACGGTAAATTTATGGTAATGGTCAGCTCTAACGGTGGGCAGCAGCACATTGCCAAACAAGATCTGGTAGCGGGTGGCGTTCAAGTTCTGTCGTCAACGTTCCTGGATGAAACGCCAAGTCTGGCACCTAACGGCACGATGGTAATCTACAGCTCTTCTCAGGGGATGGGATCTGTGCTGAATCTGGTTTCTACAGATGGGCGTTTCAAAGCGCGTATTCCGGCTACTGATGGACAGGTAAAATCACCTGCCTGGTCGCCGTATCTGTAAATAATAATTAATTGATTACTAAAGGAATCATAGAAATGCAACTGAACAAAGTGCTGAAGGGGCTGATGATCGCTCTGCCTGTAATGGCAATCGCAGCGTGTTCTTCTAACAAGAACGCCAGCAATGACCAGAGCGGCGAAGGCATGATGGGTGCCGGCACCGGTATGGACGCGAACGGCAATGGCAACATGTCTTCTGAAGAGCAGGCGCGTCTTCAGATGCAGCAGCTGCAGCAGAACAACATCGTTTACTTCGATCTGGATAAATACGACATCCGTTCTGACTTCGCTGCGATGCTGGATGCGCACGCTAACTTCCTGCGTAGCAACCCATCTTACAAAGTCACCGTAGAAGGTCACGCGGACGAACGTGGTACTCCAGAGTACAACATCTCCCTGGGTGAACGTCGTGCTAACGCTGTTAAAATGTACCTGCAGGGTAAAGGCGTTTCTGCTGACCAGATCTCCATCGTTTCTTACGGTAAAGAAAAACCTGCAGTACTGGGTCACGACGAAGCGGCTTACTCCAAAAACCGTCGTGCCGTACTGGTTTACTAAGAGAATTGCATGAGCAGTAACTTCAGACATCATCTGTTGAGTCTGTCGTTACTGGTTGGAATAGCGGCCCCCTGGGCCGCTTTTGCTCAGGCACCAATCAGTAGTGTCGGCTCAGGCTCGGTAGAAGACCGGGTCACTCAACTCGAGCGTATTTCTAACGCTCACAGCCAGCTTTTAACCCAACTCCAGCAACAACTTTCCGATAACCAGAATGATATTGACTCTCTCCGCGGTCAGATTCAGGAAAGCCAGTATCAGCTTAACCAGGTTGTGGAACGTCAGAAGCAAATCTTGTTGCAGATCGATAGCCTGAGTAGTGGTGGTGCAGCAGCACAGCCAGCCGCAGGCGATCAGAGCGGTGCGGCGACGTCTACGCCAGCGCCATCTGCTGATACGTCAGCCTCAACAGGCGCGCCTGTACAGAGCGGTGACGCGAATACGGACTACAATGCGGCCATTGCCCTGGTACAAGATCAATCTCGTCAGGATGACGCGATTGCTGCGTTTCAGAACTTTGTTAAGAAATACCCTGATTCCACTTATCAGCCAAATGCCAATTACTGGCTCGGTCAGTTGAATTACAACAAGGGTAAAAAGGACGATGCGGCGTTTTATTTTGCCTCAGTGGTGAAAAATTACCCAAAATCGCCGAAAGCGCCAGATGCGATGTATAAGGTTGGCGTGATCATGCAGGACAAAGGCGACACCGCGAAAGCCAAAGCGGTTTATCAGCAGGTGGTTGCAAAATTCCCGGGTACCGAAGGTGCTAAGCAGGCGCAAAAACGTCTGAATTCGATGGGATGATTATCGCATGACCAGAAATCGCGTTATTTCTGGTCGTGCAGCATGATTACTAAGCAGTTAAGTGATCTTCATCGAAATTTTTGTTGCGCAGAATTCTTAAATCAGTAATATATGCCGCCGTTGCCACGGGATATCAAACAACGTGAAAGCAGCATAAAAGTGGGTCGTTAGCTCAGTTGGTAGAGCAGTTGACTTTTAATCAATTGGTCGCAGGTTCGAATCCTGCACGACCCACCACTAAGTCAGGTGGAAGTAGTAGTAAAACGTGAAGGATAACGTTGCGTCAGCAACGGCCCGTAGGGCGAGGCGAAGCCGAGTCATCCTGCACGACCCACCACTTAACGCAGTTCTGGCAGTACAGAGTGGGTGATTAGCTCAGTTGGTAGAGCATCTCCTTTACACGGAGGGGGTCGGCGGTTCGAGCCCGTCATCACCCACCACTCGGGTCGTTAGCTCAGTTGGTAGAGCAGTTGACTTTTAATCAATTGGTCGCAGGTTCGAATCCTGCACGACCCACCAATTTTAATATCTTACTCAGGTATTAAACGTGAAGGATAACGTTGCTTTAGCAACGGCCCGAAGGGCGAGGCGAAGCCGAGTCATCCTGCACGACCCACCACTTTAAAGTGGTACCGAGTAAAAATCTTCGAAGTCAGCACCCGAATGGGTCGTTAGCTCAGTTGGTAGAGCAGTTGACTTTTAATCAATTGGTCGCAGGTTCGAATCCTGCACGACCCACCACTTCGAAGAAAAAAATCCCGCAAGGGGTCGTTAGCTCAGTTGGTAGAGCAGTTGACTTTTAATCAATTGGTCGCAGGTTCGAATCCTGCACGACCCACCAGTGTAGAAAGGCGCCCTAAAGGCGCCTTTTTGCTATCTGCGATACAACAAATGCTCCGCCCATCTATTCCCGGTGACTTTTCACGCCAGATTCGCTATCTTGTTTAGTATACAAAACACAATTGCCACGCGTTTTGCTATGTCAGGCAAATGAAAGGCAATATTGTTAAGCCCGTAAAACGAGAAGCCATAATGAGTGTGATGTTTGATCCTGAAGCCGCAATCTATCCGTTTCCGCCAAAGCCTGTCCCGTTGAGCCAGGACGAAAAGCAATTTTACCGCGAGAAGATCAAACGTCTTCTTAAAGCGCGCGATGCGGTAATGGTGGCCCATTACTACACCGACCCGGAAATCCAGCAGCTGGCGGAAGAGACCGGCGGCTGCATTTCTGACTCACTGGAGATGGCGCGCTTCGGTGCACGACATCCCGCTTCCACGCTGCTGGTTGCCGGCGTGCGTTTTATGGGCGAGACGGCAAAGATTCTGAGCCCGGAAAAAACCATTCTGATGCCCACGCTTAACGCGGAGTGTTCCCTGGATCTCGGCTGTCCGATTGACGAATTCACGGCCTTCTGTGACGCTCACCCTGACCGGACCGTGGTGGTCTACGCTAACACCTCAGCGGCGGTAAAAGCGCGGGCTGACTGGGTGGTCACGTCGAGCATCGCCGTCGAGCTGATTGAACATCTGGACAGCCTGGGGGAAAAAATTATCTGGGCGCCTGATCGTCATCTCGGCAATTATGTTCAGAAGCAGACGGGGGCTGACGTTCTTTGCTGGCAGGGTGCCTGCATTGTGCATGATGAATTTAAAACTCAGGCGCTGGCGCGCATGAAGGCGCTTTATCCTGACGCCGCCATTCTTGTTCACCCCGAGTCACCGCAGTCAATTGTCGACATGGCGGATGCCGTGGGCTCAACCAGCCAGCTTATCAACGCGGCCAGGACGTTACCTCACAAGCAGCTCATTGTCGCGACCGATCGCGGTATCTTCTATAAGATGCAGCAGGCCGTGCCGGAGAAAGAGCTTCTTGAAGCACCAACGGCGGGCGAGGGCGCAACGTGCCGCAGCTGCGCGCATTGTCCCTGGATGGCGATGAACGGCCTGAAAGCAATTGCCGAAGGGTTAGAAACCGGTGGTGCGGCGCATGAAATCCATGTGGATGCCGCCCTGCGTGAAGGCGCGTTAATTCCGCTTAACCGCATGCTGGATTTTGCGGCTACACTACGTACTTAATTCAACTCGCCCCGGGGAAAAGATGGATTTTTTTAGCACACATAACATTCTGGTTCATATACCGATTGGTGCAGGTGGCTATGACCTGTCATGGATTGAGGCCGTAGGTACGCTGGCGGGCTTATTGTGTATCTGGCTGGCAAGCCTGGAGAAGATCAGTAACTACGCGTTCGGGCTGATTAACGTCACGCTGTTTGCGATTATCTTCTTCCAGATCCAGTTGTACGCCAGCCTGCTTTTGCAGCTGTTCTTCTTTGCCGCCAATATTTACGGCTGGTATGCCTGGTCGCGTCAGAACAGCCAGCAGGAGGCCGAGCTGCAGATCCGCTGGCTGCCCCTGCCGAAAGCCATCGCCTGGTTCGTCGCCTGCGTGGTGGCCATTGGCTTAATGACCGTTTACATCAACCCGGTGTTTGCCTTCCTGACCCGCGTTGCTGTTTCGGTCATGTCCGGCATCGGCCTGAACGTAACGATGCCAGAACTCCAGCCGGATGCTTTCCCGTTCTGGGATTCCTGCATGATGGTGCTGTCGATTGCGGCAATGATTCTGATGACCCGTAAATACGTTGAGAACTGGCTGCTGTGGGTCATCATCAACGTGATCAGCGTGGCGATCTTCGCCCTGCAGGGCGTCTATGCCATGTCGCTGGAATATCTGCTGCTGACCTTCATCGCGCTGAACGGCAGCCGAATGTGGATTAACAGCGCGCGTGAGCGAGGCTCTCGCGCGCTTTCCAGCTAGTGGTCATGATGATGTGAATGACCGGACTGCGCCTCGTTAAGATGGCAGTCCGGTCCGCTACAGGGCTGATACTCCATCTGAACGGTAGCGTGGCTAATGTCGTAGTGGTGCTCCAGGAAGTGCTGAATGCGATCGAGCAGCGCATCGTGGTCGTGAGGTGGGATCACCTGGACATGTAGCGTCATGACCGGTTTCTCTCCCACCAGCCAGACGTGCACGTGATGGACATTACGGACTTCCGGGACGGTGCGGCGCAGGTTACGCTTCAGCTCATCAATGTCCATGGATGCTGGCGCCCCTTCAAGCAGTTCGTTCACGCTCTCCTTCAGCAGCCGCCAGGCGCTACGCAAGACCAGACACGACACCAGTACGGACAGAATCGGATCGACAGGCGTCCAGCCGGTATAGAGGATCACCAGCGCGGCGACAATCGCCCCGACTGAACCGAGCAAATCCCCCAGCACATGCAGTGCCGCCGCGCGCACGTTGAGGTTCTTTTCCCCGCTCCCGCGGTGCAGGATCCAGAAGGCCAGAATATTCGCCAGCAACCCTGCCACGGCAATGACCATCATTGTCGCCCCGGCGATCGGCTGTGGATGCCGAAAGCGCTGTATGGCTTCCCAGACGATAAGCACAGTAATGACAACCAGCGCAATGGCGTTAACAAACGCGGCCAGGGTGGTCAGCCTCAGCCAGCCGAAGGTGTGGCGCGCATTCGGTGGGCGGCGCGCAAACTGCACGGCCAGCAGGGCGAAGAGCAGGGCGGCGGCATCGGTCAGCATATGTCCGGCATCGGCCAAAAGCGCCAGAGAGCCGGAAACCAGGCCGCCAATGACCTCGATAATCATAAACGTTGCCGTGACGCCAAAGGCCAGCATCAGTCGTTTAGCGTTGTCGTTGCCGGGTGCATGCGAGTGGGAATGGGAGTGCGCCATGTCTGCTTTCCTGAAGTGTTATTGTTTTTAGTGTAGCGTTTTTAATAGGTTACTCCAAAAAGAAAGGAGAGCCTGGGCTCTCCTTTTTCTGACGGTGCATACAAATTACTGGGTGGTACCATCCGTTTTGGTATTGGCGTCGTCACCTACTTTGTCGTTAGGGTCCGGGCATTTGCCGTCCTTACACATGGAGTTCTTGTGGACCTCGTCTGAACTCATATTGTCATGGTTCATGGTGCCGGAACCGCTACCGTCTGGATGCAGCATGGTGCCGCCCGTGTTGGTATTGCCGGTATTGATCTGGCCGTTGTCGACGTTATTCGGGGCAATATTCTGTTTTGCATCAGGCGCAGGCTGACCTGCCGCCGCAGCCGCATTCGCGTCACCGTTGCTGTCTGAGGTGCCCGTTTCGGCGGCCAGGACGCTGCCGCTTGCCAGGGTAAGGGTGGCGGTCAGGAAGAGGGTTGCCAGTTTTGTCATTTTCATCATGGTGCTCCTGTTCTTGTCGTTACGCTGGATAACATTCTCCAACAGTGCATCTTTTTTGAGGCGAAAGATTCCGCCTTACGGACTTACGTCAGTAGGGAATCGCGTTTAAGCGTTTAAAATTGGTTGTTACAGTTAAAAAGCTTAGGTTAGATCTCATTTTTCGCTATTTTGTGGCGATTTTTAGGCGAATTCCAGGAATTATCTGCGTGAAGTGTAAAACCGTGTTTACACTTCCTGGTCGACAAGATAGATTGAAAGGATTGCTTTCATTACTAAAGATATGGCAGAGCTGGAACGAAGATGAATTATCAGAACGACGATTTACGCATTAAAGAGATCAATGAGTTATTACCTCCTGTAGCACTCCTTGAGAAATTCCCCGCCACTGAAAATGCCGCAAACACGGTTTCTCATGCTCGTAAAGCGATCCATAAGATCCTGAAAGGTAATGACGATCGTCTTCTGGTGGTGATTGGCCCGTGCTCGATTCACGATCCTGCTGCCGCGAAAGAATACGCTGCCCGTTTGCTCACCCTGCGTGAAGAGCTGAAGGACGAGCTGGAAATCGTCATGCGTGTCTACTTTGAAAAACCGCGCACCACCGTGGGCTGGAAAGGGCTGATTAACGATCCGCATATGGATAACAGCTTCCAGATCAACGACGGTCTGCGCATTGCGCGCAAGCTGTTGCTGGAGATCAACGACAGCGGCCTGCCTGCGGCCGGTGAATTCCTGGATATGATTACGCCGCAGTACCTGGCAGACCTGATGAGCTGGGGGGCAATTGGTGCCCGCACTACTGAATCTCAGGTTCACCGCGAGCTGGCGTCCGGTCTCTCTTGTCCGGTGGGCTTCAAAAACGGCACTGACGGCACCATTAAGGTGGCTATCGACGCCATCAACGCAGCGGGCGCACCGCACTGCTTCCTGTCCGTGACCAAGTGGGGTCACTCTGCCATCGTTAACACCAGCGGTAACGGTGACTGCCATATCATTCTGCGCGGCGGCAAAGAGCCGAACTACAGCGCAAAACATGTGGCCGAAGTCAAAGTCGGGCTGGAAAAAGCCGGGCTGCCACCGCAGGTGATGATCGATTTCAGCCACGCCAACTCCAGCAAGCAGTTTAAAAAGCAGATGGAAGTGGGCGCAGATGTCTGTCAGCAGATTGCCGGCGGTGAGAAGGCGGTAATTGGGGTGATGATCGAAAGTCATCTGGTTGAAGGTAACCAGAACCTGGAAGGCAGCGAGCCGCTGGTGTACGGCAAGAGCGTGACCGATGCCTGTATCGGCTGGGACGATACCGACGCCATCCTGCGCCAGCTGGCTAACGCAGTGAAAGCGCGTCGCGGTTAATTCTGACGGCTCAAATAAAAAAGCGCGGATGGTTCCGCGCTTTTTTTATGGTCAGCGAAATTACTTCGCTTTACCCTGGTTCGCAACGGCCGCCGCTTTCGCTGCGATTTCGTCCGCGTTACCCAGGTAGTAGTGTTTGATTGGCTTGAAGTTTTCGTCGAACTCATACACCAGCGGTACGCCAGTTGGGATGTTCAGTTCGAGAATTTCGTCTTCACCCATGTTGTCCAGGTATTTCACCAGCGCACGCAGGGAGTTACCGTGAGCCGCGATAATCACGCGCTCGCCGCTTTTCAGGCGTGGCAGAATGGTTTCGTTCCAGTAAGGCACAACGCGGTCGATGGTCAGCGCCAGGCTCTCGGTGGTTGGCAGCTCAGCGTCGGTCAGTTTCGCGTAACGCGGGTCGTGGCCCGGGTAGCGCTCGTCATCTTTGGTCAGCTCTGGTGGGGTGACCGCGAAGCCGCGACGCCACTGTTTAACCTGCTCGTCACCGTATTTCTCAGCGGTTTCCGCTTTGTTCAGGCCCTGCAGCGCACCGTAGTGACGCTCGTTCAGTTTCCAGGATTTCTCAACCGGCAGCCAGGCCTGGTCCAGTTCGTCCAGCACGTTCCACAGGGTGTGGATGGCACGTTTCAGCACAGAGGTGTAAGCAAAATCAAAGCTGAAGCCTTCTTCCTTCAGCAGTTTACCTGCTGCTTTTGCTTCGCTTACGCCTTTCTCGGACAGATCAACGTCGTACCAACCGGTAAAGCGGTTTTCGTTGTTCCACTGGCTTTCGCCGTGACGCACCAGAACCAGCTTAGTAATAGCCATCTCTTACTCCTCAAGCATTTTTAGAATGATAACAATTCTCATTATATTGCCGTGGCCGTGCCAGCAGCAACGCTTAACCCTAACCATAGCGAAAATAGTCTCTGAGTGTAAGATGCTTGTGAATCCAGGGTTATGATTTTGTCTGCGATCGGCGCTATTTTCAGCAAGGCGCGCAGAAAAAAGCCCTCCAGAGGGAGGGCTGAATATTAATGTGGAATAAAATGATATTCCGTCACGCTAACATACTCTTCACCCGGACGGAGCACGCAGTCTGGCTGCGGCCATTCCGGATGATTCGGGCTGTCCGGCAGGAACTCGCTCTCCAGCGCCAGGCCTTGCCAGTCGCTGTACTCTTCGTGTTCGCGCGCCGTTGTGCCGCCGAGATAGTTACCTGAGTAAAACTGCAGGGCAGGGGCAGTGGTATAAACCGTCATCTGCAGCTTCTCATCCGCAGACCAGACCTGTGCGGCAGGTTGTTTCACATCACCTTTGGCCTGCAGCAGGAACGCGTGGTCGTAGCCTTTCACCTTGCGCTGATCGTCATCGCTCAGGAAATCCTGGGCGATCGTTTTCGCGCGGCGGAAATCAAAGCTGGTCCCGCTCACGTCTTTGAGCCCCTGATACGGAATGCCCATTTCGTCAACCGGCAGATACGCATCCGCCAGGATCTGCAGCTTGTGCTCACGCACGTCGCACTGGTTGCCGTCCAGATTAAAGTACGCGTGATTGGTCAGGTTGACCGGACACGGCTTGTCGACCGTCGCACGGTATTCAATGGCGATACGGTTGTCGTCGGTCAGCGTAAAGCGCGCGGAGGCGATAAGGTTACCCGGGAAGCCCTGATCGCCATCCTGCGAATCCAGCGAGAACAGCACTTCGCCGTCGTTTTGCCTAACAATTTTCCAGCGGCGTTTATCAAAGCCTTCCGGGCCGCCGTGCAGCTGGTTTTCACCCTGGCTTGGAAGCAGGGTGTACTGTACGCCGTCGAGCTCAAAGCGGCTCTTCGCGATGCGGTTAGCATAGCGTCCTACGGATGCGCCCAGATAGGCGGACTGATTAACATACTGCTCGGGCGATGCGCAGCCGAGCAGGGTTTCGCGCACGCTGCCGTCCGGCATCGGTACGCGGGCTGAAAGCAGGGTTGCACCCCAGTCCATAAGCGTAACCACCATCCCCGCGCGGTTGCGCAGGGTTAACAGGCGATACGGCAGACCATCCGGTGCGAGGGTAGGTGTTTCGTTTAGCACTGTCCGGCTCCTTGTGATGCTTTGCAAACATAGAAGGTTTCTTTGATACCTGTTTTCGCTTCGTACTGCTTCGCCACGGCGTCCTGTACGGCAGGGACCAGCTCTTCCGGGACCAGCGCAACGATGCAGCCGCCAAAACCGCCGCCCGTCATGCGTACGCCGCCTTTGTCGCCAATGACCGCTTTGACAATCTCCACCAGGGTGTCGATTTGCGGAACGGTGATCTCAAAATCATCGCGCATGGAGGCGTGAGATTCCGCCATCAGCTCACCCATGCGTTTCAGGTCACCTTTCGCCAGCGCGGAGGCGGCTTCGACGGTACGGGCATTTTCCGTCAGCACGTGACGAACGCGTTTGGCGACAACCGGATCCAGCTCGTGCGCCACTTTGTTGAATTCATTGAGCGTCACGTCGCGCAGGGCGGGCTGCTGGAAGAAGCGGGCGCCGGTTTCGCACTGCTCGCGGCGGGTGTTGTACTCGCTGCCCACCAGCGTGCGCTTAAAGTTGCTGTTGACGATCACGACAGCCGCGCCTTTTGGCAGGGGAACGGCTTTGGTGCCAAGCGAGCGGCAGTCGATCAGCAGCGCGTGTTCTTTTTTGCCCAGTGCGGAGATCAGCTGGTCCATGATGCCGCAGTTGCAGCCCACGAACTGGTTTTCCGCTTCCTGACCATTCAGAGCGATTTGTGCGCCATCCAGCGGTAAATGATAGAGCTGCTGGAACACGGTGCCCACGGCGACCTCCAGAGACGCAGAGGAGCTTAAGCCCGCCCCCTGCGGCACGTTGCCGCTGATGACCAAATCGGCGCCGCCGAAGTTTTTATTACGCTTCTGCAGATGCTTCACCACACCGCGCACGTAGTTAGACCACTGCTGGCTGTCGTGCGTCACAATCGGGGCATCGAGGGAAAACGCGTCCGTCTCATTCCCGTAATCCGCCGCAATCACGCGAACCTGACGGTCGTCGCGCTTCGCGCAGCTGATGACCGTCTGGTAATCGATGGCGCACGGCAGCACAAAACCGTCGTTATAGTCGGTGTGTTCACCGATCAGGTTAACGCGGCCAGGTGCCTGAATTACGTGGGTGGCAGGGTAGCCAAATTTCTCAGCAAACAGGGATTGTGTTTTATCTTTCAGACTCATTTTTTAAACTCCTGATTCGCGATAGTGGACGTCGCTAACGGCACGCAGACGTTCTGCCGCCTGTTCCGCCGTCAGATCACGCTGGGTTTCCGCCAGCATTTCGTAGCCCACCATAAATTTACGTACCGTCGCAGAGCGCAGCAGCGGCGGATAGAAATGGGCATGCAGCTGCCAGTGCGGATTCTCTTCCCCGTTAAACGGTGCGCCGTGCCAGCCCATGGAGTACGGGAAGGAGCACTGGAACAGGTTGTCATAACGGCTGGTCAGTTTTTTCAGCGCGAGGGCAAGGTCATCGCGCTGCGCGTCGCTGAGTTCGGTGATGCGCTGCACGTGTGCTTTCGGCAGCAGCAGCGTCTCAAACGGCCAGGCGGCCCAGTAAGGGACGACGGCCAGCCAGTGTTCGGTTTCCACCACGGTACGGCTGCCGTCTGCCTGCTCACGCTGCGCGTAATCCACCAGCATCGGCGAGCCGTTTTCCGCGTAATACGCTTTTTGCAGACGGTCTTCACGCTCGGCTTCGTTAGGCAGGAAGCTGTTCGCCCAGACCTGGCCATGCGGATGCGGGTTGGAGCAGCCCATTGCCGCACCTTTATTTTCAAACACCTGCACCCATGGGTAAGTTTGACCCAGCTCGGCAGTTTGCGCCTGCCAGGTGCTGACCACCTCTTTCAGAGCCTCAACGCTCAGCTCCGGCAGCGTTTTGCTGTGATCGGGAGAGAAGCAGATCACGCGGCTGGTACCGCGCGCGCTTTCACAGCGCATCAGCGGATCGTGGCTTTCCGGCGCGTCCGGCGTGTCGGTCATCAGGGCGGCAAAATCGTTGGTAAACACGAAGGTGCCTTTGTAGTCCGGGTTTTTATCCCCGGTCACGCGCGTGTTGCCCGGACAGAGGAAGCAGTCCGGGTCGTGCTGCGGCAAGGTCTGTTTTGCAGGCGTCTCCTGCGCCCCCTGCCAGGGGCGCTTGGCGCGATGCGGAGAAACTAAAATCCATTGCCCGCTTAACGGGTTAAAGCGACGATGCGGATGATCGACGGGATTAAATTGCGTCATGACGGATCCTTAGTCTGGATAGCCTTGCGGGTGGCGTGACTGCCAGTGCCAGGTATCCTGTGCCATTTCATCAAGCGTGCGCGTAACACGCCAGTTAAGCTCTTTGTCGGCTTTGGTGGCGTCGGCCCAGTAAGCAGGCAGATCGCCATCACGACGCGGTGCGAAGTGGTAGTTCACCGGCTTGCCGCAGGCTTTGCTGAAGGCATTGACCACGTCCAGCACGCTGCTGCCGACCCCGGCGCCGAGGTTGTAAATATGCACGCCAGGTTTATCCGCCAGCTGCTGCATGGCGGCAACGTGGCCGTCTGCCAGATCCATCACGTGGATATAGTCGCGCACGCCAGTGCCATCTTCGGTGGGGTAGTCATTGCCAAAAATCGCCAGCGAATCGCGGCGACCGACGGCAACCTGCGCGATATACGGCATCAGGTTGTTCGGAGTTCCCTGCGGATCTTCACCCATATCGCCAGACGGATGGGCACCGACCGGATTGAAGTAGCGCAGCAGCGCGATGCTCCACTCCGGCTGGGCTTTTTGCAGGTCGGTCAGGATCTGCTCCACCATCAGCTTGCTTTTGCCGTACGGGCTCTGCGGCGTCCCGGTCGGGAAGCTTTCAACGTAAGGAATTTTGGGCTGATCGCCGTAGACGGTGGCGGAAGAGCTAAAGATGAAGTTTTTGACGTTGGCCGCACGCATGGCGGAGATGAGACGCAGGGTACCGTTGACGTTGTTGTCGTAATACTCGAGCGGTTTTGCAACGGACTCCCCGACGGCTTTCAGACCCGCGAAGTGGATCACCGCTTCAATAGCGTGGTCGTGAAGGATCTCGGTCATCAACGCTTCGTTGCGGATGTCGCCTTCCACGAAAGTCGGTTGTTTACCGCCAAGACGTTCAATCACAGGCAGCACGCTGCGCTTACTGTTGCACAGGTTGTCGAGAATGATGACGTCATGGCCGTTTTGCAGCAGCTGCACGCAGGTATGACTACCGATGTAACCGCTACCACCTGTTACCAGAACTCGCATATTTCGCTCCATTGGGCTTATGGTATGTAATAACCATAGCATAACAGAGACGCAAAAAGTGTGACATGGGATAAAATAGTGGAATCGTTTACACTGTTTTTAAAATTCGATTTTCAGCTGCCATGAGGCATTGTAGATCAACGGGATAGCAATGTATTAGTGCAGGTTATCTGAAAAACGGAGGGCGGTGCCCTCCGGGGGTCAATCGATTTTGCTTTGCAGATAACGATAGTGCTCACCATCCGGAACAAACTCCAGGCGATGCGTGATGCAGGAGGGGGCATCTTCGGCATGATGTGAAACAAACAGCAGCTGCGTTTCACCTTCGCTAATCAGCACGTCCACAAAGCGGCGGATAAGCTGTCGGTTCAACGGGTCGAGTCCCTGCAGCGGTTCGTCGAGGATCAGCAGCGTAGGGTGTTTCACCAGCGCGCGAACGATCAGTGCCAGACGCTGTTGCCCCCACGACAGGCTATGGAACGGCGCGTCAGCGACCCGGTTGTCCATGCCCAGGATATCCAGCCACTGCTGGGCCAGCTTGTGCTGTTTGTCCGACACCGCCTGATAAATACCGATGGAATCAAAATAGCCGGAGAGGATCACGTTGCGTACCGTGGTACTGACCCGGTAATCCAGATGCAGGCTGCTGCTTACATAGCCGATATGTTTTTTAATATCCCAGATGGTTTCGCCGCTGCCGCGACGCCGACCGAACAGCGTCAGATCGTTGCTATAGCCCTGCGGGTGATCGCCGGTGATCAGGCTCAGCAGCGTGGATTTCCCCGCGCCGTTGGGGCCGACAATCTGCCAGTGCTCGCCCGGATTGACCGTCCAGCTGAGGCGGTTAAGGATCGGGCGATCGTCATAAGCGACCATCCCGTCACGCAGCACGATGCGCGGCTGGTGGGGGTCAAGCGCATGGCGGGCCGAAGGGGCGTCAGGTTCCGGAAGGGTAATACCATCGAGCTGTTCGCTGTGGGCGAGCTGGGCAATCAGCGCCTGCTTAAGCAGCGCGGTTTTTTCGCCGGTCTCTGTCAGGTTACAGTCGGCCAGGACGCCCGCGTGCTGGATAAAGTCCGGAATTTCATCGAAGCGGTTAAGCACCAGCACGAGGGTATATCCCTGCTGATTAAGCGATGCCAGCAGGGACGCCAGCTGCGCCCGGGACTGCACGTCAAGACCGTCAAACGGTTCGTCCAGAATAAGCAGTTCAGGTTGGCTCATCAGCGCCTGACAAAGCAGCGTTTTTCGCGTCTCGCCGGTCGAAAGGTATTTAAAGCGCCGGTCCAGCAGAGGGGTGATACCGAACTGTTCTGCCAGGCGCTCACAGCGGGTGGGGTCTTTCACCTCATCCTGTATAATTTCTGCGGTCGTACGGCCGGTATCCTCTTCGCCAGGGCTGAGCAAATCGGTGTTGTTGCGCTGCCACTCGTCGCTGACCAGCTTTTGCAGTTGTTCAAACGACAGGCGCGTCAGGCGCGTAAAGTCGCTCTGGTATTCGCCCTTGAGGAGGTTGAGCTCTCCCGCCAGCGCACGGGCCAGCGCAGATTTACCGCTGCCGTTGGTGCCGACAAACGCCCAGCTTTCACCCGCGCGTAGTGTCAAATCAGCAATCGTCAGCGTTCGGGTATCGCTAAGACGAAACGTGCCTTGCGAAATATGCAATGATGACATGATTTATCCCTGTTTTTGCAGCAATAGATATCAGGGATACGCACTGTCGGTACGATTGTCAATGCGCTCAGCACAAAGTGGCGATAATCACCCGGTCCGCGTTGAAATACGCGGTGACGACAGCACCTTCTTCTAAGTCGTCCGACTCGCTGAGCGGTAGGGTCGCGCAAAGCGGTTGCCCGTCTGCCAGGGTCATGAGCACTTCGCACTGCGCCTGGCCGCGTTCGATGTGGCTGATTGTTCCCTGCACCTGGTTATCTGCTGCCTTTGCCGCGTCGGGATCGCGCGTAATAGTGACCCACGGCGCTTTCAGCAGCACCAGCACCTCTTTACCTTCATCCAGTTCAAGACGTTCCGCGCTTTGCGCCGTTATGGCGGCTTTTAGCCGGGTGGTGCCATCGGCAAGCAGGATCTCAATATGCTGCTGTATCTGCAGATTATCGCGCGCCGTCACCGTTCCAAACCACTGGTTGCGGGCGCTGGTTTGTAGCGAGAAGCGGGAAATGGCGGCCAGCAGACTGTCCAGCGGCACGTTATCGTCATCGCTTAACACATCGAACGCTTTTTGCTGAATCTGGGCCAGCAGATCGTAAAGCTGAATAAGGCGCTGGCCATAACGCGTCACGATCGCACCGCCGCCACCTTTGCCGCCCGTGGCTCTGTCCACCAGCGGCTGTTCGCTCAGGGTGTTCATTTCGTTGATGGCGTCCCAGGCGCTTTTATAGCTGATGCCCGCGTTTTTCGCCCCCTGGCTAATCGAGCCTGTTTGTTCTATTTGTTTAAGCAGGGCGATACGTCGCGGATCGGCGAAAAGCTTTTGCTGAAGTCGGAGTGTGAGGAGAATTTCGGCCTGCATAACAGTGTCCTGGCAAAAAGGGTATTGTGACCCAAATGGTGCAGGGCGCAAAGGGTACCGCACAAAAGGGGATGTTTTTCTCAGTTGAAAGGGTAGAATACGCTATTCACAATATCTGGAGAAAACCATGTTAGAGTTGTTGAAAAGTCTGGTATTCGCCGTGATCATGGTACCAGTAGTGATGGCCATCATCCTCGGTGCCATCTACGGCCTGGGTGAAGTGTTCAACGTCTTTTCGAACATTGGTCACAGAGACCAGGCTAAAAAGCAGCATTGATTCCCCCCAAAACGCCCGGCTTGCCCGGGCGTTTTGCTCTCAAGATTTTCCCGTTTTCGCCGATAATATTTAACGTATCACACCGGTTTACCTCTTCAGCGGTACGATTTAACGCTGGGATCTCCCTGATGTTACCGTTATATTAATGTGTATATAACGCTACTCACAGGAGTTAAAAATGGCACGTACCTGGGTACGCCTTTTCGCAGGGGCAACGCTGACGCTTTCACTTACCGGCCACGCGCTGGCGGACGAGGGTAAAATCACGGTTTTTGCGGCGGCGTCGCTGACCAACGCGCTGCAGGATATCGCGGCGGCGTATAAAAAAGAGAAAAACGTCGAGGTTGTCTCCTCGTTTGCCTCTTCCTCGACGCTGGCGCGCCAGATAGAAGCGGGCGCACCGGCGGATCTGTTCATCTCGGCTGACCAGAAGTGGATGGATTACGCGGTGGAGAAGAAAGCGATTGATGCGGCAACCCGCGAAACGCTGCTGGGGAATAGCCTGGTTGTCGTGGCACCAAAAGCCAGCACCCAGGCTGACTTCACCATCAACAAAGAGACCCACTGGATAAGTCTGCTGAACGGCGGGCGTCTGGCGGTGGGCGATCCGGAGCACGTTCCGGCCGGGATCTACGCCAAAGAAGCGCTGCAAAAGCTGGGCGCGTGGGAGACATTGTCGCCGAAGCTGGCTCCGGCGGAAGATGTCCGCGGCGCGCTGGCGCTGGTGGAACGCAACGAAGCCCCGCTGGGCATTGTGTATGGCTCTGATGCCGTCGCCAGTAAGGGTGTGAAAGTGGTGGCAACGTTCCCGGAAGACTCCCACAAGAAAGTGGAATATCCTGTTGCGATTGTTGATGGACATAAAAATGCGACCGTGACGGCTTTCCGCGATTATCTGAAGGGGCCTGAAGCGTCCGCAATCTTTAAACGTTACGGATTTACGACTCACTGATGATATTGACCGATCCTGAATGGCAGGCTGTTCTGCTGAGCCTTAAAGTCTCTTCCCTAGCGGTTGCGCTGAGTTTGCCCTTTGGGATCTTCTTTGCCTGGTTACTGGTTCGCTGTCAGTTTCCCGGCAAAGCGCTGCTCGACAGCGTGCTTCATCTTCCGCTCGTGTTGCCGCCCGTGGTGGTCGGTTATCTGCTGCTGGTTTCGATGGGGCGGCGCGGTTTTATCGGCGAGAAGCTCTACGACTGGTTTGGGCTGACGTTCGCTTTTAGCTGGCGCGGTGCGGTACTGGCGGCAGCGGTAATGTCATTTCCGCTGATGGTGAGGGCGATCCGTCTCGCGCTGGAAGGCGTGGACATGAAGCTCGAACAGGCGGCGCGTACGCTGGGTGCTGGGCGCTGGCGCGTCTTTTTCACCATCACGCTTCCCCTGACGTTACCCGGCATTATTGTCGGGACGGTACTGGCCTTCGCCCGCTCGCTGGGCGAGTTTGGCGCGACAATCACCTTTGTCTCGAACATTCCCGGCGAGACGCGAACCATTCCATCGGCCATGTATACCCTGATTCAAACGCCGGGCGGAGAGGGCGCGGCGGCGCGGCTCTGTATTATCTCAATCGTATTAGCCCTGGTATCGCTGCTGGTGTCGGAATGGCTGGCGCGGCTCAGCCGTGAGCGGATGGGGAAATAAGCATGCTGGAACTGAATTTCACTCAGACGCTGGGAAACCATACCCTGACGCTTAACGAGACGCTGCCTGCAAGCGGTATCACCGCCATTTTCGGCGTGTCGGGGGCGGGAAAAACATCGCTGATAAATGCCATCAGCGGCCTGACGCGCCCGCAGTCAGGACGGATTGTATTGAATAACCGCGTTCTGAATGACGTGGAAAACAAGGTGTATCTGTCGCCGGATAAACGCCGCATTGGCTATGTTTTCCAGGACGCGCGCTTATTCCCGCACTACAGCGTGCGCGGCAACCTGCGTTACGGCATGGCGAAAAGCATGACCGGGCAGTTTGATAAACTGGTGACGCTTTTAGGCATTGAGCCACTGCTCGACAGGCTGCCATCCTCGCTTTCCGGCGGAGAAAAACAGCGCGTGGCCATTGGCCGCGCGTTGCTGACCGCACCCGAACTGCTGCTGCTCGACGAACCGCTGGCCTCGCTGGATATTCCGCGCAAACGTGAGCTCCTGCCTTATCTACAGCGCCTGACGCGGGAAATTAATATTCCGATGCTCTACGTCAGCCATTCGCTGGATGAGATCCTGCATCTGGCCGACAAAGTGCTGGTGCTGGAAGAGGGCAGCGTCAAGGCCTTCGGCAACCTGGAAGAGGTCTGGGGCAGCAGCGTGATGCACCCCTGGCTGCCCCGGGAACAGCAGAGCAGCATCCTGAAAGTGAGCGTGCTGGAACACCACCCGCACTACGCGATGACGGCGCTGGCGCTGGGCGATCAGCACCTGTGGGTCAATAAGATCGACAAGCCATTACAGTCCGCGCTGCGTATTCGTATTCAGGCGTCGGACGTTTCGCTGGTGCTGCAGCCGCCGCTGCAAACCAGTATTCGAAATATCCTGCGCGCCAAAGTGGCGGAATGTTTTGATGATAACGGCCAGGTGGAAGTGAAGCTCGAGGTGGGAAGCAGAACGCTCTGGGCACGCATCAGCCCGTGGGCCAGGGATGAGTTAGGGATCAAACCTGGCCTGTGGCTCTACGCGCAAATCAAGAGCGTCTCGATCACCGCCTGATTACAGCAGGTGGGTATAAATGTACTGCGCGATGCTGTCGGTGGTGTTGTTGCCAATCACCACGTTAGCGCGCGCTTTTACCGCGTCGTC
Organism: Enterobacter cloacae complex sp. Mu1197; assembly: GCF_040059225.1. NCBI lineage: Bacteria > Pseudomonadati > Pseudomonadota > Gammaproteobacteria > Enterobacterales > Enterobacteriaceae > Enterobacter > Enterobacter cloacae complex sp. Mu1197. The sequence continues at coordinate 1,375,341 of NZ_CP157375.1, forward strand.
GGCATTGCCCATCGCCACGCCCGTACCGACGGCTTCGAGCATGCTGATGTCGTTGTAGTTGTCGCCGAAGGCGATCGCGTCCTGCATTGACCAGCCCTGCGATTCCACATACTGCGTCAGACGCTTGCCTTTGCTGTTGCCTTTGCGGGCAATATCCACCTGATCGTGCCAGGACCATTCGCACTCCAGACCCAGCGTCTGTTCCACGTGTTTCGCGAAGGCATTCAGTTTAGTGGTGTCTTCATCCGTCAGGGCAAATTTCCAGATAGCCTCAACGTCCTGGGCTGCCTGACGCAGGGAAGTTACCTGAGTAAAGACCGGACGCTGCGCTTCAGGCAGGGACAACGCCCAGTTGCTGGTGCGCACCACATGGCCGGTTGGGCGCTCGTACACCATCGCGTTATCCACGTACATCAGGCCGTGAATGGCATGCTCATCCAGCAGATCAATCAGTTGCAGCGCCTGGGGAACCGGCAGCGGGTCGGAGGCTAAAACCTTTTTTGCCTGATAATCATACAAATAAGTGCCATTACAACAAATTGCAGGTGTATCTAACGCCAGTGCCTGATAAAAAGGGTGAATGGCAACGTGATGTCGACCCGTTACGATAAGGAGTTGATATCCCGCTTCCTGTGCGCGTTTAAGCGCTTCCAGAGAAGAGGGGAGAAGGGTTTTTTGCGGCGTCAGTAAGGTACCGTCTAAATCCAGAGCAATCACACGCGAGGTCATTTGTTTTTCCGGGTTAATATTGAATTTACGTTTTGATGGGATGGTACACCGAGAGGCGAACGCTTCAAAACTCCTGTCGACAATTCAGCATTCACCGTCAAAAGTTAACTACTTTCATGCGCAGTGAGGAGTGAATATTCATGAAACAAACCGTTTATACCGCCAGTCCTGAAAGCCAGCAGATCCACGTCTGGCGTTTAAATACCGAAGGGACACTCACGCTGGTTCAGGTTGTTGATGTGCCAGGTCAGGTGCAACCGATGGTTATCAGCCCGGATAAACGTTTCTTGTACGTGGGTGTGCGCCCGGAGTTTCGCGTGCTGACCTATCGCATCTCTCCGGACGACGGCGCGCTGACTTACACTGCCGAAGCCCCGTTGCCGGGCAGCCCAACCCATATCTCAACCGATCGTAAAGGCAACTTTGTCTTCAGCGGCTCTTATAACGCGGGTTGCGTCAGCGTAACCCGTCTTGAAGATGGCATTCCGGTTGAAACCGTGGATGTGGTGGAAGGGCTTGAAGGCTGCCACTCGGCGAATATCTCTCCGGATAACCGCACGCTGTGGGTGCCTGCGCTGAAGCAGGATCGTATCTGCCTGTTCACCCTGAGCGACGATGGTCACCTGGTGGCGCAGAATCCAGCTGAAGTCACGACGGTAGAAGGCGCAGGTCCTCGTCATATGGTCTTCCATCCGAACCAGCAGTACGCCTACGTGGTTAACGAACTGAACAGCTCTGTGGACGTATGGGAACTGAAAGATCCAAACGGTCAGATTGAGTGCGTGCAGACGCTGGACATGATGCCGTCTGATTTCTCCGACACCCGCTGGGCGGCAGATATCCACATTACGCCAGATGGCCGTCATCTGTACGCCTGTGACCGTACCTCCAGCCTGATTACCGTGTTTAGCGTTTCCGAAGACGGCAGCGTGCTGGCGGTTGAAGGCTTCCAGCCGACGGAAACCCAGCCGCGCGGCTTTAATATCGATCACAGCGGCAAATACCTGATTGCGGCGGGGCAGAAATCCCACCATATCGCGCTGTATGAAATTAAAGGCGAGCAGGGTCTGCTGGAAGAGAAAGGGCGCTACGCCGTAGGCCAGGGGCCGATGTGGGTGGTGGTTAACGCTCACTAAGCGGCTTAAAACAAAAAACCTCGCGAATGCGAGGTTTTTTTATGCCCGGTGGCACCGCGTTTACCGGGCCTACATAACCTGTAGGCCGGGTAAGGCGAAGCCGCCACCCGGCAAAAGGACTGCTTACTGCTTCGGCTCAGCAACCACTTTGCTACCCAGACCGCGGTTGTTGTACTCCCACATGCGGTTGAAGTTAGCGTCGTTCAGGTTACGCTGCACGTTCCCTTTATCGTCCACCGCACCGGTATTGCCGGAGAACGGACGTTTGGAGATTGCCGCATCCGCCCACGGCTTCGCCATGTTGAAGCCTTCGTTGATCACGCTGTCACGGATCACAACCTGACCGTTGGTCGCAGCGTCCACGTCCAGGGAGCGTCCCAGCTGCGCCACGCCGTCACTGGCAGCGTTAAAGCGGCTGTTCACGGCCAGGAAGCCGAAGAAGAGGTTCGACTGGGTTGCCGGAGCAAACACGTAACCTTCCTGCTGAGTGCGTGAGTTCACCACGCGGAAATCGGTGTTATCAAATACCACCGCGCCGCGGCCGGACACCAGATCCACATCACCTTCAACGTAGCTGTTGGTCACCAGCGTACGGGTCAGACGGTTATTCTGCAGCGTGTTCTGTACACCGCTGTTGGTCACGAAGAAGGTGTTCTGACGACCCAGGATGTTGACGTTGTTAATCTGCACTTTATCGCCATCGCTGCGCAGCGCGACGGCCTGGTGGTTACCGGCGTCAACGCTGTCACCCAGGGTATTCTGGATGGTCAGGTTCTGCAGCTGCAGACCGTTATTCTGGGACCAGAACACCGCTGAGCACATCACGCCAATGGTGGCGGCACGCTTGCTCTGGCAGTTATCAAACATGTACCACGCCGGTTTACCCGGCATATATTTACCGGCTGGGTTCACCAGGTGACGCCAGGTGTTGCTGTCGATTTCGGAATCAATCGCCAGGCCAATTTTTACGTCGATCGCTTTTTCGCCCAGACCGTAAAGCGTAATGCTGCCCGGTGCCGCCGGAACATAGACGGTGCCTTCATATTCACCTGGCAGGATCGCGATGTACTGGCGAGACGCGCTGTGTTTCGTGATGGCAGCATCTACCGCAGCCTGAATCGAGGTATGCGTTACGCCCTGCGCACCCGCCGGGCCAACCACGAAGTCAGGCTGTTTCGGCAGGTTAATCGAAGACGGGGTCCACGGCGCAGCGTTAGGATCCATCGACGAGAAGTAGTGCGCACGGTCGAAGTTCTTCGCTTCATCAGCAGACAAAATCGGGCGGGAGGCCGTACCGGGCGCGACCTGCTCAGAAGGCCGCTGATCCGGTGGGGTTGAACTGCATGCGGATAATGTCACGCTAAAGGCGAGTGCTAACGCCAGACGGGAAATCCTGGAAATGTTCAAGGTGAAGCTCCTGGGTATGCAAGTCTTTACGGGATAGACGAAATAGCCTGCTTTTTTATACTAAGTTGAGCGAAACGGGAAGATAAAAAGGGTAAAAGTTGCATTTTTAGCCCAGGGACGGCGGGTAAGTGATCACAAATAAATAACATTTTCCGCAAAGTCGGTTGACAGCAGACAACAGATGAAAATAAATGTCTATACAACCTATGACAAGTGGAATGCCCATGCAGCAGATTCATCCCGACGATGTGATATGGCGAAATGCGCGACTGGCTACGATGGCGCCGGACGTCTGTGCGCCCTATGGACTGAAAGAGCAACACGCCCTGGTCGTACGCGGCCACACCCTTCTGGCCGTGATCCCTGAATCTGACATTCCGGCCGGACACCGTCACTGTGTCGATCTTCAGGGACGTCTGGTCACGCCGGGCCTGATTGACTGCCATACCCACCTGGTGTTTGGCGGCGATCGCGCGGCGGAGTGGGAGCAGCGTCTGAACGGTGTCTCTTATCAAACCATCAGCGCCCAGGGGGGCGGGATTAACGCTACCGTGACGGCGACGCGCAGCAGCTCGCCCGAAACCCTGCTTAAGCTGGCGCAGCAGCGGCTTCAGCGTCTGATGAATGAAGGTGTCACCACGGTTGAAATCAAATCCGGATACGGTCTCAACGCCGAGGCCGAAGAGAAGATGCTGCAGGTCGCACGCCAGCTGAGCCTCAATAATCCGGTTGATATCAGCCCAACGCTGCTGGCAGCTCATGCGGTTCCGCCGGAATACCGACAGGATCCGGATGCGTACCTCACGCTGGTCTGTGAGCAGGTATTGCCCACGCTGTGGCAAAAAGAGTTATACGAATCAGTAGACGTGTTCTGTGAAAACGTCGGCTTTACCCCGTCGCAAACCGAGCGCCTCTTTAAGGCGGCGACCGCGCTCGGTATTCCGGTGAAAGGGCACGTCGAGCAGCTGTCGAATCAGGGCGGTGCGGCGCTGGTCAGCCGGTATAAGGGACTCTCCGCCGATCATATCGAGTATCTTGACGATGCAGGCGTTCAGGCGATGGCGCAAAGCGGCACGGTTGCGGTCCTGTTGCCGGGCGCGTTCTATTTTCTGCAGGAGCGCCAGCGTCCGCCGGTTGAACAGCTCAGAAAACAGGGCGTGCCGATGGCGGTCGCTACCGACTATAACCCCGGTACCAGCCCGTTTGCCAGCCTGCACCTGGCGATGAACATGGCCTGCGTTCAGTTTGGCCTGACGCCTGAAGAGGCCTGGGCTGGCGTCACGCGGCATGCCGCACAGGCGCTGGGCCGCGGGGAAACCCACGGACAGCTGCGGGCCGGGTTTGTCGCTGATTTCATCGTCTGGGATGCACACCATCCGGTAGAGATGGTCTACGAGCCGGGACGCAATCCGCTGTATCAACGTATTTTCCGTGGGGAGGAAGTATGAGGTTATGGCGGCCCGTAGCCGAAACGGTCTGGCAGGGGCGCGACGACAGCGCCGAGGCCAGCAACGCAACGCGCATTTTCCAGACGATACGGCAGCAGGGAGCGTTCACGCCGCTATCATCCGGCATTGCGCTGATAGGCTTTGAATGTGATGCAGGCGTAAAACGCAATCAGGGCAGGCCCGGCGCCGTGCAGGCGCCAGATATGCTGCGAAAGGCGCTGGCGAATATGGCCAGCCATCAGGGACACGATCGGCTGGCGGATATGGGCTCGGTTTACGTTGAAGGTGACGAGCTTGAGGCGGCACAGCAGACGTTAAGCGATGCCGTGACAGCCTGCCAGCGCTCCGGGATGCGCACGCTGGTCTTTGGCGGCGGACACGAAACCGCGTGGGCGCACGGTCGCGGCGTGCTGGACGCCTTCCCGAACGAGCGGGTTGTCATCATCAACCTTGATGCCCATCTCGATCTGCGCAAGGCCGAGCGGGCGACGTCCGGCACGCCGTTTCGCCAGCTGGCGCACTACTGCGATGAGCGCGGGCGGGCATTTCAGTACGCCTGCTTTGGCGTGAGCCGGGCGGCAAACACGCAGGCGCTGTGGGATGAGGCCGAACGCCTGAACGTCACGCTGGTGGAGGATCTCCATTTCAGGCGCGATGCACTGTCCGCGCTGGAAAGTATGCTGGCGCAGGCCGATCGCGTTTACCTGACGATCGATCTGGACGTCCTGCCCGCCAGCGAGATGCCTGCCGTTTCCGCTCCGGCTGCGTTAGGCATTCCGGCACTGGATCTCCTCCCCGTCATCGAACATATCTGCCGTAGCGGTAAGCTCCAGGCCGCCGATCTGGTAGAGTTTAACCCACAGTACGATCGGGACGGGCAGGGCGCTAAGCTCGCCGCCCGCCTGGCCTGGCAAATTGCTCACTGGTGGGCATAACACTATTCAAGGAGTCACGATGTTTTCACGCTCACCCCTGCCGCAGTCGAGCTCTCCCGCACCTTTCTACGAAAAGGTGAAGCAGGCGATCAGCGAAAAAATCGCCACCGGCGTCTGGCGGCCGCACGACCGCATTCCCTCGGAGGCCGATCTGGTGGCGCAGTTTGGCTTTAGCCGGATGACCGTCAACCGCGCGCTGCGCGAGCTGACCGACGAAGGGCTTCTGGTGCGTTTGCAGGGCGTTGGGACGTTTGTGGCGGAACCGAAAGGGCAATCCGCCCTGTTTGAAATCCGCAGTATTGCGGACGAAATTGCCGCGCGTAATCATCAGCACCGCTGTGAGGTGCTGGTGCTCGAAGAGACCCAGGCCAGCGCCGAGCAGGCGGTAGAGCTGAATGTCAAAGAGGGAAGCCGCATCTTCCACTCCGTGATGGTGCATTTCGAAAACGACATTCCGGTGCAGATTGAAGATCGCTGCGTTAACGCCGAACGGATACCGGACTATCTGAACCAGGATTACACCCACACCACGCCGCATGCCTATCTTTCGCTTGTCGCACCGCTGACGGAAGGGGAGCACATTGTGGAAGCCGTGCGCGCCACGCCGCAGGAGTGCGAGCGGCTGCGCATTAAAGAGCACGACCCGTGCCTGCTGATCCGCCGTCGAACCTGGTCCTCGTCGCACATTGTGTCGCATGCCCGGCTGCTTTTCCCGGGTAACCGTTACCGGCTGCAGGGCCACTTTATGTCATAAGTTTTATAAGCGTGATCGCTAACGCAATATAACAAAATTGTATCTTTTTTGTTAAATCCGACCTTGTGTGTGCTTGTCTATACAAGTATATCTAAATGCATCATCTGTCCCGTATAGGAGCACACAATGTCGTCAGGTAAATACCGCCAGCAGGACGTCCGCGCCGCGCGCGGCACCACCCTTACCGCCAAAAGCTGGCTCACCGAAGCCCCGCTGCGCATGTTGATGAACAACCTCGATCCGGAGGTGGCGGAAAACCCCCACGAGCTGGTGGTTTACGGCGGCATAGGCCGCGCCGCGCGCAACTGGGAATGCTATGACGCAATTGTAAAATCCCTGACCGAACTCGAACACGACGAAACCCTGCTGGTGCAGTCCGGCAAGCCGGTGGGCGTGTTTAAAACGCACAAAAACGCCCCGCGCGTGCTGATCGCCAACTCTAACCTCGTGCCGCACTGGGCAACGTGGGAACACTTCAACGAACTGGACGCGAAAGGGCTGGCGATGTATGGCCAGATGACCGCCGGGAGCTGGATCTACATCGGCAGCCAGGGGATCGTGCAGGGCACCTACGAAACCTTCGTGGAAGCCGGTCGCCAGCACTATAACGGCTCGCTGAAAGGCCGCTGGGTATTGACCGCCGGTCTGGGCGGCATGGGCGGCGCGCAGCCGCTGGCCGCCACGCTGGCCGGAGCATGTTCCCTGAACATTGAGTGCCAGCAGAGCCGCATTGATTTCCGACTGCGCACCCGCTACGTCGATGAACAGGCCGAGAATCTCGATGACGCGCTGGCGCGCATCAAAAAATACACGTCCGAAGGCAAAGCGGTGTCGATTGCCCTGTGCGGCAACGCGGCGGACATTCTTCCTGAACTCGTCGCCCGCGGCGTGCGCCCGGATCTGGTCACCGACCAGACCAGCGCCCATGACCCGCTGCACGGTTACCTGCCAAAAGGCTGGACGTGGGAAGTCTACCAGCAAAAAGCGGAAACCGATCCGGAAGGCACGGTGCTTGCCGCGAAACGCTCCATGGCCGAGCACGTCTCCGCCATGCTGACCTTCAGCCAGATGGGTATTCCGACCTTTGATTACGGCAACAACATTCGCCAGATGGCGAAAGAGATGGGCGTGAATAACGCCTTCGATTTCCCCGGCTTCGTTCCGGCCTATATCCGCCCGCTGTTCTGCCGCGGTATCGGTCCGTTCCGCTGGGTTGCCCTGTCCGGTGATCCGGAAGATATCTACAAAACCGACGCCAAAGTGAAGGAGATCGTCGCCGATGACGAACACCTGCACCACTGGCTGGACATGGCCCGCGAGCGCATTAACTTCCAGGGTCTGCCAGCGCGTATCTGCTGGGTAGGGCTGGAGTGGCGTCAAAAACTCGGCCTCGCCTTTAACGAAATGGTGCGCAGCGGTGAAGTTTCCGCGCCGATTGTGATTGGCCGCGACCACCTGGACTCCGGCTCCGTCGCCAGCCCGAACCGCGAAACCGAAGCCATGCGCGACGGCTCGGATGCGGTGTCCGACTGGCCATTGCTGAACGCCCTGCTGAATACCGCCAGCGGCGCGACCTGGGTGTCGCTGCACCACGGCGGCGGCGTGGGGATGGGCTTCTCCCAGCATTCCGGGATGGTTATTGTCTGTGACGGAACGGATGAAGCCGCCGCGCGTATCGCTCACGTGCTCCACAACGACCCGGCCACCGGCGTGATGCGTCACGCGGATGCGGGTTACGAGATTGCCATTGACTGTGCCAAAGAGCAGGGCCTTAACCTGCCGATGATCCCTGCCACACAAGGAAAGCATGAATGAACGCATTAACCCTCACTCCCGGCTCACTGACGCTCAAACAGCTGCGTAACGTCTGGCGTCAGCCGGTCACCCTTTCGCTGGATGAAAGCGCCCACGCCGCCATTAACGACAGCGTGGCCTGCGTTGAAGCCATCGTTGCCGAAGGGCGCACGGCTTACGGGATTAATACCGGCTTTGGGCTGCTGGCGCAGACCCGCATCGCGACACACGATCTGGAAAACCTGCAGCGTTCTCTGGTGCTGTCGCACGCGGCGGGCGTCGGCCAGCCGCTTGACGATGAGATTGTCCGTCTGATGATGGTGCTCAAAATCAACAGCCTGGCGCGCGGTTTCTCCGGCATCCGCCTGAGCGTGATCCAGGCGCTGATGGCGCTGGTTAATGCGGAAGTCTATCCGTGGATCCCGGCGAAGGGTTCCGTCGGGGCCTCCGGCGATCTCGCACCGCTGGCGCACATGTCGCTGCTGCTGCTGGGTGAAGGCAAAGCGCGCTGGCAGGGCGAGTGGCTTCCGGCGAAAGAGGCGCTGAAAAAGGCTGGCTTAACGCCGATCACGCTGGCGGCGAAAGAGGGGCTGGCGCTGCTGAACGGCACCCAGGCGTCGACCGCCTTCGCGCTGCGCGGCCTGTTTGAAGCGGAAGATCTGTTTGCCTCGGCGGTGGTGTGCGGTGCGCTGACTACCGAAGCGGTGCTGGGTTCGCGTCGCCCGTTCGATGCCCGCATCCACGAGGTGCGCGGTCAGCGCGGGCAGATCGATGCTGCCGCGATGTACCGTCACGTGCTTACCGACACCAGCGAGATCGCGGATTCACACCACAACTGTGAAAAGGTGCAGGATCCGTATTCCCTGCGCTGCCAGCCGCAGGTGATGGGCGCGTGCCTGACGCAGCTGCGCCAGGCGGCGGAGGTGCTGCTGGTGGAGGCCAACGCGGTGTCCGATAACCCGCTGGTGTTCGCCCAGGAAAACGAGGTGGTCTCCGGCGGTAACTTCCACGCCGAGCCTGTGGCAATGGCGGCGGATAATATCGCACTGGCGATTGCCGAAGTCGGCGCGTTGTCCGAGCGCCGCATCGCGCTGATGATGGATAAACACATGTCCCAGCTGCCACCGTTCCTGGTGCGTAACGGCGGGGTCAATTCAGGCTTTATGATTGCTCAGGTGACGGCCGCAGCGCTGGCAAGCGAGAACAAGGCGCTGTCGCATCCGCACAGCGTGGACAGCCTGCCAACCTCGGCGAATCAGGAAGATCACGTTTCGATGGCACCGGCTGCCGGGCGTCGTCTCTGGGAAATGGCCTCCAACACCCGCGGCGTGCTGGCGGTGGAATGGCTGGCGGCAAGTCAGGGTATCGATCTGCGTGAGGGGCTCAAATCCAGCCCGCTGCTGGAGCAGGCGCGTCAGGTACTGCGGGAGCACGTCACCCATTACGACGATGACCGCTTCTTTGCCCCGGATATCGATAAGGCGATGCAGCTTCTGGAAAAAGGGCGGCTGGTAGGACTGTTACCTTCGGTGCTGTGATTTTTTTGCCCGGTGGCGCTGCGCTTACCGGGCCTACGCGTGCAAAATCCAGGCCGGGTAAGGCGTAGCCGCCACCCGGCTTTTTTCAGGAATACATCGCTGTAATCGATGCGCTCCCCAAGGAATGGAAATGCACGTTAAACCCGACCATTGCGCCGCTCGCGCCTTCATCGACCTCAATCTTCTCCACATCCAGCGCGTGCACCGTGAAGATATAGCGGTGGGTTTCCCCTTTTGGCGGCGCCGCGCCGCCGTAGCCCGCTTTACCAAAGTCAGTGCGCGTCTGAATGGCACCTTCAGGCAGAGCAACCAGGTCTGAACCGGAACCCTGCGGTAGTACGCGCGTGTCGGCAGGCAGGTTCGCCACAATCCAGTGCCACCAGCCGGAGCCAGTTGGCGCATCCGGGTCGTAGCAGGTCACGACAAAGCTTTTGGTGCCTGCCGGAACCTCGTCCCACGCCAGGTGCGGGGAGATATTGTCTCCCTGATACCCCATGCCGTTAAAAACGTGACGTTCCGGCAGTTTTTCACCGTCGCGCAGATCTTTACTGATGATTTTCATACGGTTTACCCTCGTTGATCGCTCGTTCAGCAAGTGTAATGCATAGGGTTAAATCGTGAAATGCGCGGGAATGTTAACGGCTGTTACGACCGCGTCGGTTAATTTACGCAGTTGCTCCGGCGTAATGCTGTACGGCGGCATCAGGTAGATAAGCTTGCCGAAAGGCCGTATCCACACGCCCTGATCCACGAAGAAACGCTGCAGCGCCTCCATATTCACCGGATGGGTGGTTTCAATCACCCCGATGGCACCCAGCACTCGCACGTCCGCCACGAAATTCGCCCCCGAGGCGGCGCTCAGCTCCGCTTTCAGCTGCGCTTCAATCGCCGCAACCTGCGTCTGCCACTCGCCGCTCGCCAGAATCGCAAGGCTTTCACTCGCCACGGCGCAGGCCAGGGGGTTGCCCATAAACGTCGGGCCGTGCATAAAACAGCCTGCTTCGCCGTCGCTGATGGTGTCGGCGACCTGGCGGGTCGTGAGCGTGGCGGAGAGCGTCATGGTGCCGCCCGTCAGCGCTTTACCGAGGCACAGAATATCCGGGGCGATACCCGCATGTTCGCAGGCAAACAGCTTGCCGGTGCGGCCAAAGCCGGTGGCGATCTCATCGGCAATCAGCAGAATGCCCTCGCGGTCGCACATTCTGCGAATACGCCTCAGCCATTCCGGATGGTACATCCGCATTCCGCCCGCGCCCTGCACGATCGGTTCAAGAATGACGGCAGCAATCTCGTGACGATGTGCCGCCATCAGCCGCGCGAAGCCGACCATGTCCATCTCGTTCCACTCGCCGTCGAAGCGGCTCTGCGGCGCAGGGGCGAACAGGTTTTCCGGCAGATACCCCTTCCACAGGCTGTGCATGGAGTTATCCGGATCGCACACCGACATCGCCCCGAATGTATCCCCGTGATAGCCGTTGCGGAAGGTGAGGAAACGCTGGCGCGATTCGCCTTTGGCGTGCCAGTACTGCAGCGCCATTTTCATCGCCACTTCCACCGCCACGGAGCCGGAATCCGCCAGGAACACGCACTCCAGCGAGTCAGGCGTCATCGCCACCAGACGGCGGCATAAATCCACCGCGGGCTGATGGGTGATCCCGCCAAACATCACGTGCGACATCTGTTCAATCTGGGCCTTCATCGCCGCATTCAGGCGCGGGTGGTTGTACCCATGAATCGCCGCCCACCAGGAGGACATCCCGTCAACGAGCCGCTCGCCGCTGGCGAGGTGCAGCTCGCAGCCGTGGGCGGAGGCCACCGGATAGACGGGAAGGGGGCGGGTCGTGGAGGTGTAAGGGTGCCAGATATGCTGCTTGTCGAAGGCGAGATCGTCCTGGGTCATAATCGACTTGTAAACCATTTTGAAAAGTTTTAGGTTTACGAGTATAAACCGAACCGAAAATTAACAAAACCCTTTGGAGAAGCCCGATGGCTCACCACGCACGCTGGACGATGTCGCAAGTTACTGAATTATTCAACAAACCTTTCCTTGAGCTGATGTTCAAAGCCCAACAGGTGCATCGTCAGCATTTCGATCCCCGCCATGTTCAGGTCAGCACGCTGCTGTCGATCAAGACCGGCGCCTGCCCTGAAGACTGCAAATATTGCCCGCAGAGTGCGCGCTACAAAACCGGTCTGGAGTCAGAGCGCCTGATGGAAGTGGAGCAGGTCCTTGACTCCGCGCGCAAGGCGAAAAACGCTGGATCAACCCGCTTCTGCATGGGCGCGGCGTGGAAGAACCCGCACGATCGCGACATGCCGTACCTGGAGCAGATGGTGAAGGGCGTGAAGGAGATGGGCCTCGAAGCCTGTATGACCCTCGGTACGCTCAACGAAGAGCAGGCGCAGCGCCTCTCGGCCGCGGGGCTGGATTACTACAACCACAACCTCGACACCTCGCCGGAATTTTACGGCAATATCATCACCACGCGTACCTACCAGGAGCGTCTGGATACGCTGGATAAAGTGCGTGATGCGGGGATCAAGGTCTGCTCCGGCGGCATCGTGGGCTTAGGCGAAACGGTGAAAGACCGCGCGGGCCTGCTGCTGCAGCTGGCGAACCTGCCGACCCCGCCGGAAAGCGTGCCGATCAACATGCTGGTGAAGGTCAAGGGCACGCCGCTGGCGGATAACGAGGATGTGGATGCGTTTGATTTTATCCGCACCATCGCGGTGGCGCGCATCATGATGCCAACGTCTTACGTTCGCCTCTCAGCGGGCCGCGAGCAGATGAACGAGCAGACCCAGGCGATGTGCTTTATGGCCGGCGCCAACTCCATCTTCTACGGCTGCAAGCTGCTGACCACGCCGAACCCGGAAGAGGACAAAGACGTTCAGCTGTTCCGCAAGCTGGGGCTGAACCCGCATCAGACCGAGGTGCTGACGGGCGATAACGAGCAACAGCAGCAACTGGAGCAGCAGATTTTCAACGCCGACACCGACCAGTTCTACAACGCGGCAGCCGTATGACCTGGCAGGCACGGATCAACTCTGCGCTCGACGACCGTCGGGCGGCAGAGGCATTTCGCGTTCGCAGGGTGGTGGAAAACGGCGCGGGTCGTTTTCTTACCCGTGAAGGCCAGCGGTTCTGCAATTTCTCCAGCAACGACTATCTCGGGCTGAGCCAGCATCCGGCCATTATCCGCGCCTGGCAGCAGGGCGCGGAGCGGTTTGGCGTGGGCAGCGGCGGATCGGGACACGTCAGCGGATACACCACGGCGCATCAGGCGCTGGAAGAGGAACTGGCTGACTGGCTCGGCTACCCGCGCGCGCTGCTGTTTATCTCCGGCTTTGCCGCCAACCAGGCGGTCATCACGGCCCTGATGGGGAAGGCGGACCGCATTGTCGCCGACCGCCTGAGCCACGCCTCCCTGCTGGAGGCGGCAAATTTAAGCCCGGCGCAGCTGCGGCGTTTTGCCCATAACGATGCTGGACAGCTCGCTGCGCTGCTGGATAAACCCTGCGAAGGACAACAGCTGGCGGTCACGGAAGGGGTGTTCAGCATGGACGGCGACAGCGCGCCGCTTGCCGCGCTGCACGAGGCCGCAAAGCGGCAGCATGCCTGGCTGCTGGTCGACGATGCCCACGGCACTGGCGTGATGGGCGACGAAGGACGCGGAAGCGCGTATCAGCAAAACGTGAAGCCGGAACTGCTGATTGTCACCTTCGGCAAAGGCTTTGGCGTCAGCGGCGCCGCCGTGCTGTGCAGCGAATCTATCGCCGACTATCTGCTGCAATTTGCCCGCCACCTGATTTACAGCACCAGCATGCCTCCGGCGCAGGCCGTGGCGCTGTCAGCGTCGCTGGCAGTCATCCGCAGCGCGGAAGGGGATGAGCGTCGCCAGCGGCTGGCAGAGCATATCGCCCGCTTCCGTCAGGGACTCGCGGCGCTGCCCTTCCGCAGCACCGATTCGCAGAGCGCTATCCAGCCGGTGATTGTCGATGAAAATGCCCGCGCGCTGGCTCTGGCACAGGCGCTGCGCCAGCGCGGCATGTGGGTGACCGCCATCCGCCCGCCAACAGTACCACCGGGCACGGCGCGGCTGCGCTTAACCCTGACGGCGGCGCATGAACGACAGGATATTGAGACGTTGCTGGAGGCGCTCCATGATGCCGGTGAATAAGCAGGCCATCGCGGCGGCATTCGGCCGCGCCGCGCAGAGCTATTCGCAGCATGATGAGCTGCAGCGTCTGAGCGCGCAGGGGCTTCTGGCCGCGCTTGGCGAGAACCGTTTTCCCCAGGTGCTGGACGCCGGGTGTGGTCCCGGCAGCAACAGCCGCTACTGGCGCGGAGCGGGGAGCCAGGTGACGGCTATCGATCTCTCAGCACAGATGCTGGAAGAGGCGCGCCAGCGGCAGGCTGCAGATCGTTATCTGCTGGCCGATATCGAGACGATCCCGCTGGCAGATGCGCAGTTTGATCTGGTCTGGAGCCATCTGGCGGTTCAGTGGTGCAGCAGCCTGCCGCAGGCCTTGCGCGAGCTTTATCGCGTGGCGCGACCGGGCGGGAAGGTGGCGTTTACCACCCTGCTGGAAAGTTCGCTGCCGGAGCTGAATCAGGCCTGGCAGGCAGTCGATGAACAGCCGCACGCTAACCGGTTTTTATCGCATGATCAGGTGACGCAGGCGCTGGCAGGCTGGCGCGCTCGCAGCGTGGTGCAGACCATCACGCTCAATTTTAGCGATGCGTTCAGCGCCATGCGTTCGCTGAAGGGCATAGGCGCTACGCACCTGCATACCGGACGCGAGAAAAAGCCGCTCACCCGCGGTCAGCTGCAGCGCCTTGAGCTGGCCTGGCCGCAGCAGCGGGGTCAATTCCCGCTCTCCTATCAACTTTTTCATGGGATTATCGAACGTGACTGAACGTTATTTTGTCACCGGCACGGACACAGAAGTGGGCAAAACGGTGGCCAGCTCGGCGCTGCTGCAGGCGGCACGGCTGCTCGGGAAAAACACCGCCGGGTATAAGCCCGTGGCGTCCGGCAGCGAGATGACGGCGGAAGGGTTACGCAACACCGACGCGCTGGCGCTCCAGCGTAACAGCACGCGTGAACTCGCCTATTCCGCGGTGAATCCGTACACCTTTGCCGAGCCGACCTCGCCGCACATTATCAGCGCCGATGAAGGTCGTCCGATTGATTTCGCCGTGCTGTCTGCCGGATTGAGGACGCTGGAAAATCAGGCCGACTGGGTGCTGGTAGAAGGGGCTGGCGGCTGGTTTACGCCGCTTTCTGACACGCAGACGTTTGCTGACTGGGTGCAGGCCGAGCAGCTTCCGGTCATTCTTGTCGTCGGCGTCAAGCTGGGCTGCATCAATCACGCCATGTTAACTGCGCAGGCCATACAGCAGGCCGGACTGCGTCTGGCGGGCTGGATAGCCAACGACGTGGTTGCGCCGGGTAAACGACACCTGGAGTATCTGGCGACGCTCAGGCGCGTCCTGCCCGCGCCGTGCCTTGGGGAGATCCCCTGGCTTGCTGACGGCGCGGAAAATGCCGAAACCGGACGTTATCTCGATCTCAGCGTTTTGCTTCCCGCGACATCCAGTGAGCGATAAGCTCATCATCCAGTTCGGTAACGTGGCCCTGCGCCACGTTACGCCCGCGATAGAGCATACAGAAACGGTCCGCCACCCGGCGGATAAACGACAGCTGTTGCTCCGCTAACAGCACCGTCATACCCAGCTCCCGGTTTAATCGCCCCAGCAGCTGCACAAGCTTCTGGGCAACGCTGTGCCCCGCGCCGTGCAGGGGTTCATCCAGTATCAGCAGGTGAGGGCGGTTTACCAGCGCATTAGCCAGCGCCAGCTGATACTGGTCGTCCGGAGAGAGCGTGTTAGCGCGGGTTTGCCGCACCCCATAGAGCGCCGGAAACAGGTCGTAAACGTCATTTTTCGCCTCCGGGTTAGGTTTCCCCGTCGCCCGCATGGCGATATGCAGGTTCTCCTCAATCGTTAGCTGAGAGAAGATCCGCCTGTCCTGCGAGACATAGCCAATCCCCGGCCCGGAGCGCTGTTCTGACGGCGGGTGGAGCAAATCACGCGGCGGCGCGCCCGCCTCATACCAGATGATGCTGCCGCTTTCGACGGGCACTTTTCCGGCGATGCAATTCATGAGGGTGGTTTTCCCCATCCCCGGCAGGCCAACGACGCCTGTACACATCCCTTGCGGAAAATCTAAATCCACATTCCATAGCGTATGTTGACTTCCGTAAAACTGATTCACTGCACGCAGACTCAACATCTTTCTCTCCTTAAAAATGTGTGTAGGTGTGGCTCGTGGATGAATCTGCAAAACCCCTGCCATAAAGCGGAAAGTGGTTAAAAAAGCGACTTTTTTAGGAATAAGTCACGGAAGCGCGGCGGATAAAAACCGGGCTTGCACATCGACGGTGCTGGCGGTGGTGAGTTGTGGTGCAGAGCCTGAAAGGGTGAAAATGTGAGCAAGATCGCATCGGTTGGTTATGAATGACGCAACTGTTAATCAGCAAAAAATAGCTATAAAAATTTTTTGCCGCCGTCTCGTGGGAAAATCCGGGAATTTGCGGAGCGCCAGTCTGTATGGGCTGGAAGCAGTTATCCACTATTCCTGTGGATAACCATGTGCATTAGAGTTAGAAAACACGCGATAAGCGAGAGAAGACGCGGCTTACGCCCAAATTGACGCGAAACGCGGCTTTAGAAAATATCGTTTAGTTTTTAATTGCTTAGATAAAAGCAATTCCCGTCATGAAAGTGTCACCGGTTGCCACAAAACTATCATTACCTGGCTTGACAAATGTTAAAAAAGAAAAAGTTCTGGGGATAACCTGACCTGACTGGTGTTTTATGTTGTCACAGTCCAAATTTTGGTCGCTATCGCGCTAATCATTCAGGCGCTACTCTAAATATCCTGACATGCTACTGGTTTTTCATCCAGTGTTTTTTACTGGCATTCCTGGCAACAAGGAGTAAAATTACTCACCTGCCGCTTATAACGTCATCAGGTTGTCGCCCATGAGTAAACCGTTCAAATTGAATTCTGCTTTCCGTCCATCTGGCGATCAGCCTGAGGCGATCCGTCGTCTGGAAGAGGGGCTGGAGGATGGGCTGGCGCACCAGACGCTGCTGGGGGTAACCGGCTCGGGTAAAACATTTACCATTGCCAACGTGATTGCGGATCTCCAGCGCCCAACGATGGTGCTGGCGCCCAATAAAACCCTGGCGGCGCAGCTTTACGGCGAGATGAAAGAGTTCTTCCCGGAAAATGCGGTAGAGTATTTCGTCTCCTACTACGATTACTACCAGCCTGAAGCCTATGTGCCGAGCTCTGACACCTTCATTGAGAAAGATGCCTCGGTGAACGAACACATCGAGCAGATGCGACTGTCGGCCACTAAGGCGCTTCTGGAGCGTCGCGATGTGATCGTCGTTGCCTCGGTTTCCGCGATCTACGGCCTGGGCGATCCGGATCTCTATCTCAAGATGATGTTGCACCTGACGCAGGGGATGATCATCGACCAGCGCGCGATTTTGCGTCGCCTGGCGGAGCTGCAGTACACCCGCAATGACCAGGCCTTCCAGCGCGGCACCTTCCGCGTGCGCGGTGAAGTGATCGACATCTTCCCGGCAGAATCGGACGATATGGCGCTGCGCGTCGAGCTGTTTGACGAGGAGGTCGAACGCCTGTCGCTCTTCGACCCGCTGACCGGACACGTTGAGTCGGTGATCCAGCGCTTCACCATCTACCCGAAAACGCACTACGTGACGCCGCGCGAGCGTATCGTGCAGGCGATGGAAGAGATCAAAGTGGAGCTGGCCGAGCGCCGTAAGGTGCTGCTGGCGAACAATAAGCTGCTGGAAGAGCAGCGCCTGAGTCAGCGTACCCAGTTCGACCTGGAGATGATGAACGAGCTGGGCTACTGCTCCGGCATTGAAAACTACTCCCGCTTCCTCTCAGGGCGCGGGCCGGGCGAGCCGCCGCCGACGCTGTTTGATTACCTTCCGGCCGACGGTTTGCTGGTGATCGACGAATCCCACGTCACGATCCCGCAGATCGGCGGGATGTACCGTGGCGATCGGGCGCGTAAGGAGACGCTGGTGGAGTACGGTTTCCGCCTGCCGTCAGCGCTGGATAACCGTCCGATGAAGTTTGAAGAGTTTGAGGCGCTGGCGCCGCAAACCATCTACGTCTCGGCCACGCCGGGCAACTATGAGCTGGAAAAATCGGGCGATGAGGTGGTTGACCAGGTGGTACGTCCGACCGGGCTGCTGGATCCGGTTATCGAGGTGCGTCCGGTGGCCACGCAGGTGGACGACCTGCTCTCTGAGATCCGCGCCCGTTCCGCCATCAACGAGCGCGTGCTGGTGACCACGCTCACCAAGCGTATGGCGGAAGACCTGACCGAGTATCTTGAAGAGCACGGTGAAAAGGTGCGTTATCTGCACTCGGATATCGATACCGTGGAGCGCATGGAGATTATCCGCGACCTGCGTCTGGGTGAGTTTGACGTGCTGGTAGGGATTAACCTGCTGCGAGAAGGTCTCGATATGCCGGAGGTCTCGCTGGTGGCGATTCTGGATGCGGACAAAGAGGGCTTCCTGCGTTCCGAGCGTTCGCTGATTCAGACCATTGGCCGCGCCGCGCGTAACGTCAACGGTAAAGCGATTTTGTACGGTGACAAAATTACCCCGTCGATGGCGAAGGCGATTGGTGAGACGGAGCGCCGCCGCGAGAAACAGCAGCGTTACAACGAAGAACACGGCATTACCCCGCAGGGGCTGAACAAGAAGGTGGTGGATATTCTGGCGCTGGGTCAGAACATCGCCAAAACCAAAGCGAAAGGCCGCGGCAAGGCGCGTTCAGTGGTGGAAGAAGATACCGTCGTGCTGACGCCAAAAGCGCTGCAGCAGAAAATCCACGAGCTGGAAGGGCAGATGATGCAGCATGCGCAGAACCTGGAGTTCGAAGAGGCGGCGCAGATCCGCGACCAGCTTCATCAGCTGCGAGATCTGTTTATCGCGGCATCGTGAGTAAAGCGTTGTTTTCTCCCTCTCCCCGTGGGAGAGGGCTGGGGTGAGGGCATCAGGCCGCACAAAACGAATCTAACCCAGCGCCTGAATCGCCTTCTCCAGCGCCTCGCGCAGCAGATGGCGGTCGTGGCGATACTTGATGTCTGAGGCCTCCAGCGGCTCCTGCACCACCAGACGATCGCCGATACCGGATACATCCACCTTCGGCCCCACCACCACGCCGTCAATGATCTTCTTACCGACGTAATGCTCCATCAAATTGAGTTTATCCGCCAGCGACAGGCTTGCGGCTGCCGGGCTCAGTTCACGCCCGAGGTTACCAATGTAAACCATTGGCGCCGGGGTGCGGCGCAGCGCCTGCGCCAGCTCTTTCACCAGCAGGATCGGCATCAGGCTGGTGTAAAAGCTGCCCGGGCCGATCAGAATTAAATCCGCGTCGCCAATTGCTTCTACGGCTTCACGCGTCGCCGGCACGCTCGGGTAAGTCATCAGCTCTTTGGGCGGCAGCAGAAGCTGGTCAATATTCACCTCGCCGTAAACTTCATGCCCTTCGGCGTCGATAGCCATCAAGTCAACCGGTTGTTCAGACATGGGGATCAGAAATGCGTCCACTTTGAGCAGATTACGGATCAGATTGATGGCTTCGAGAGGTCTTACGCTCAGGTGATCCAGCGCCTTTAACATCAGATTTCCGAGGTTATGTCCGGAAAGTTCGCCATTACCGCCAAAACGGTACTCAAACATCGCCGACGCGACGCTCGGCTCGGTAATTAACTGGTTCAGGCAGTTGCGCATATCGCCCCAGGCAATGCCGCCTTCGGCACGTCTGATCCGCCCGGTTGAGCCGCCGTTGTCGGTGGTGGTCACTATCCCTGTCAGCCTTGAGCCGAGTGACGACAATGAAGACATGACGCGGCCCAGGCCGTGGCCTCCGCCAAGAGCGACCACTCGGTCAAGATCCGCAAAAGTGCGATTGCGCATACGTATTCCTTATCACGTTCGATCGCGTAACAGTAACCTAACTACCCCTAAAAGACGATGCCTCACCCGATGCAAAATGACGTATATCAATGTGAAAGTGCGATTTTTAGGTATTCTGTAGCGAAAATGGACGAATGATTCGCTATATACGTAATTATATAGCGAAAAGCGACAATGGCGCTGTCCGAATTTCCGCGCTACTATCGCCCTAACCACGTTTTCAACATTGAAAACATACACTCTAGCCCTTGTGCCTGTGTCGAAAGATATGGCGCTCTGGCCGTGGCGAATTTGCCACCAGGGTACAGAAAGAAATGACTGTGCCTCCCGATCTGGAAAGGTGTACATGGCTTCACAACTTACTGATGCTTTCGCGCGTAAGTTTTATTACTTACGTCTGTCGATTACCGATGTGTGCAATTTCCGTTGCACCTACTGCCTGCCCGACGGCTACAAACCGGGCAGCGTCACCAATAACGGCTTTCTCTCCGTGGATGAAGTGCGCCGCGTCACGCGCGCCTTCTCTGAGCTCGGCACCGAAAAAGTGCGCCTTACCGGCGGTGAACCCTCGCTGCGCCGCGATTTCCCCGACATCATTGCCGCCGTGCGTGAAAACGAACGTATCCGCCAGATTGCGGTGACGACCAATGGCTACCGTATGGCCCGCGACGTGGCCACCTGGCGCGATGCGGGCTTAACCGCTATTAACGTCAGCGTGGACAGTCTGGACGCCCGCCAGTTTCACGCCATTACCGGCCAGGATAAATTCCAGCAGGTCATGGACGGTATCGATGCGGCATTTGCGGCCGGCTTCGAAAAAGTCAAAGTCAACACGGTGCTGATGCGTGATGTAAACCATCACCAGCTTGATACCTTCCTGGCGTGGATCAAATCCCGCCCCATTCAGCTGCGTTTTATTGAGCTGATGGAAACCGGCGAGGGCAGCGAGCTGTTTCGCCGCCATCACATCTCCGGCATGGTGCTGCGCGACGAACTGCTCAGGCGCGGCTGGATCCACCAGATCCGCCAGCGCAGCGACGGTCCGGCGCAGGTCTTCTGCCATCCTGATTATGAAGGCGAGATCGGGCTTATCATGCCTTACGAGAAAGACTTCTGCGCCAGCTGCAACCGCCTGCGCGTCTCTTCCGTGGGCAAACTCCATCTCTGCCTGTTCGGCGACGGCGGCGTGGACCTTCGCGATCTGCTGGAAGACGATGCGCAGCAGGACGCGCTTGAAGCGCGCATTTCTGAAGCACTGACGCATAAAAAACAGACCCACTTCCTGCATCAGGGCAATACCGGCATTACTCAGAACCTGTCTTATATTGGCGGGTAACCAGTCTTAAGAAGGAATCAGAAGATGAGTCAGGTCAGCGCAGAATTTATCCCGACACGCATTGCGATCCTTACCGTTTCCGACCGCCGTGGCGAAGAGGATGATACCTCCGGCCACTGGCTGCGCGAGGCGGCCCATGACGCGGGGCATAACATTGTTGATAAAGCGATCGTGAAGGAGAACCGCTACGCCATTCGCGCGCAGGTCTCGCAGTGGATCGCCAGTGATGAGGTGCAGGTGGTGCTGATCACCGGCGGCACCGGCTTTACCGCGGGCGATCAGGCGCCTGAAGCGCTGCTCCCGCTGTTCGACCGCGAGGTGGAAGGCTTCGGCGAGGTGTTCCGCATGCTCTCCTTTGAAGAGATTGGCACCTCCACGCTGCAGTCGCGCGCCGTTGCCGGGATGGCGAACAAAACCCTGATTTTCGCCATGCCGGGCTCGACAAAAGCCTGCCGCACCGCGTGGGAAAACATTATCGCCCCGCAGCTGGACGCCCGTACCCGTCCGTGTAATTTCCATCCCCATTTAAAGAAATAAGCTATGTCACAACTGACCCACATTAACGCCGCTGGCGAAGCGCATATGGTGGACGTCTCCGCCAAAGCGGAAACGGTGCGCGAGGCGCGCGCCGAAGCGTTCGTCACCATGCTGCCGGAAACGCTGGCGATGATTATCGACGGCAGCCATCACAAGGGTGATGTCTTTGCGACCGCGCGCATCGCGGGTATTCAGGCCGCCAAGCGCACCTGGGATCTCATCCCGCTGTGCCATCCGCTGATGCTGAGCAAGGTGGAGGTGAACCTGCAGGCCCAGCCGGAGCAGAGTCGCGTGCGCATTGAGTCACTCTGCCGCTTAACCGGCAAAACCGGCGTGGAGATGGAGGCGCTGACGGCGGCCTCCGTTGCCGCGCTGACCATCTACGACATGTGCAAAGCGGTGCAGAAAGATATGGTGATTGGCCCGGTTCGCCTGCTGGCAAAAAGCGGCGGCAAATCCGGTGATTTTAAGGTGGACAGCCATGATTAAGGTGCTCTTTTTTGCGCAGGTGCGCGAGCTGGTGAATACCGACAGCCTGACGCTGGATGCCTCTTTTGAAAACGTTGCGGCCCTGCGCGCGCATCTGGCGGCACAGAGCGACCGCTGGGCGCTGGCGCTGGACGAAGGCAAGCTGCTGGCCGCCGTTAACCAGACGCTGGTGGAGCTTACCCATCCGCTGAAGGCCGGGGATGAAGTGGCCTTCTTCCCGCCGGTGACAGGGGGCTAAGATGGCTGAAACCCGAATTCTGGTAAGCCCCGAGCGTTTTAACGTGGGGACCGAATACAGCTGGCTGGCGGAACGCGATGAAGACGGCGCGGTCGTGACCTTTACTGGCAAGGTGCGCAACCACAACCTCGGCGACAGCGTGAAGGCGCTGACGCTGGAGCACTATCCCGGCATGACGGAAAAATCGCTGGCGGAGATTGTGGACGAGGCGCGAGGCCGCTGGCCGCTCGGGCGCGTCACGGTGATTCACCGCATCGGTGAGATGTGGCCTGGCGAGGAGATTGTCTTTGTCGGGGTGACCAGCGCCCACCGCGGCAGCGCGTTTGCCGCAGGGGAGTTCATTATGGATTACCTCAAAACCAAAGCGCCGTTCTGGAAGCGCGAAGCCACGCCGGAAGGCGATCGCTGGGTAGAATCTCGCGACAGCGATAAGCAGGCCGCCAGCCGTTGGTAGTCGGTTTACGTGGATGTGTTACTCTTAACTAGTGTGTCTACTTAATCTTAATCAGGAGTGAATCATGGACCGATTTCCGCGTTCCGATTCAATAGTACAGCAGACCCGTAGCGGCCTGCAGACGTATATGGCTCAGGTGTACGGCTGGATGACGGTTGGCCTGCTGCTTACCGCGTTTATCGCGTGGTATGCGGCGAACACGCCGGAGCTGATGATGTTTATCTTCTCCAGCAAGATCACTTTCTTTGGGCTGATTATCGCGCAGCTGGCGCTGGTGTTTGTGCTTTCGGGTCTGGTGCACAAGCTGAGTGCCGGCATGGCAACGACCCTGTTTATGCTCTATTCGGCGCTAACGGGGCTGACGCTTTCCAGCATCTTTATCGTTTATACCTACTCATCCATCGCCAGCACCTTCGTGGTCACCGGCGGGATGTTTGGTGCGATGAGCCTGTACGGTTACACCACGAAGCGCGATCTGAGCGGTTTCGGCAGCATGCTGTTTATGGGGCTGATTGGGATTGTGCTGGCGTCGCTGGTGAACCTGTGGCTGAAGAGCGAAGCGCTGATGTGGGCCGTGACCTATATCGGAGTGGTGCTCTTCGTCGGGTTGACGGCGTATGACACGCAGAAGCTGAAAAACATCGGCGAGCAGATCGACGTGCGCGACAGTTCAAACCTGCGCAAATATTCGATTCTGGGCGCGCTGACGCTCTATTTGGACTTCATCAACCTGTTCCTGATGCTGTTGCGGATTTTAGGCAACCGTCGCTAAGATTGCTTTGCCGGGTGGCGGCTTCGCCTTACCCGGCCTACGAATCGCGAACCGTAGGTCGGGTAAGGCGAAGCCGCCACCCGACTTATTCACTTCGCTAGCATCCTCTCATTCTTCGCCCGCAGCTTCTTCGCCCGACTTTCCAGCACCAGATAGCAGACCGTTGCCAGCGCCAGCGGCAAGAAGTAATACAGCATCCTGTACGCCAGCAGGGCGGCGATAATCGTTCCCTGAGAAACATGCTCCCCGGCCAGCAGGGCAAGAAACACCGCCTCCAGCACGCCGATCCCCGCCGGAATATGCACAATCACCCCGGCAATACTGCTCACCAGTAGCACGCCCAGCACGAAGAAGTAGTTTACGTCCTCGCCGATCAGCAGCCAGATGATGGCTCCCATCGCCATCCAGTTGGCGCTGGAAACCGCCATCTGCAGCACCGCAAACTTCCACGAGGGCAGAACCAGCTTTTGCCCTTTAATGGTCATATGACGGCGTCTGGCAAAGGCGCAGGCCCACAGATAAACGGCGATAATCAGCAGCAGTACGATGCCCAGAATGCGCAGCGTAGCCTCATCGATATACCAGTGCGCGGGCAGCTGCACCACGCCGATGGTGAAGATCACCCCGCCGAGCAGAATATAGCCCAGCCAGTTGGTGGTAATGCTCAGGGAAAAAATGCGCGTGATGGTCCCGCCCGGCAGGCCGAGCCGCGAGTAGAGGCGATAGCGCATGCCAATCCCCCCGACCCAGGTGCTCAGCGTCAGGTTAAAGGCGTAGCAGATAAACGACACCAGCATTACCTGACGTTTGGCCAGCTTGTGGCCGCAGTAGGCCCGACCCAGCAGATCATAGCAGCCGTACATCAGGTAGCTCACGATAACCAGCCCCGTCGCGCCCAGCAGCACCATCCGGTTATAGTTGCGGATAACCTTCCACAC
Organism: Enterobacter cloacae complex sp. Mu1197; assembly: GCF_040059225.1. NCBI lineage: Bacteria > Pseudomonadati > Pseudomonadota > Gammaproteobacteria > Enterobacterales > Enterobacteriaceae > Enterobacter > Enterobacter cloacae complex sp. Mu1197. Next base: position 1,399,894 of record NZ_CP157375.1, read on the forward strand.
CTCTTCCCAGTCCACTTTCTGCGCGTAGACCACCAGCAGCACCGCGACGGCAATAAAGAATACCCAGGTGAGGATCTTTTTTGCCAGACGCCAGCGTGGATGCGATTTCGACATCAGGGTTTGCCTCCGTCTTCCGCTTCTATGCGGTCCTGGGTTTCCATTTCGGGTTGTACCGGCGGGTCCACCTGCGCCAGCTTCGGCGTATGCGCTGGCAGCCAGCCGACCATCGCCGGGAAATGCCGCAGAAAGTGGAACACCACCACGCTGATGCCCAGGTTCCACCAGGTGCGTTTGGGAACCATGGACTCATCCACGCGCACGCAGTCGTTAACGATCAACGCCTGCAGGTTATCCCGCAGAGTCTGATTAAACTGGCGGTCGTGAATGATCAGGTTGGCTTCAAGATTCAGCGACAGGCTCAGCGGATCGAGGTTGCTGGAGCCCACGGTGGCCCAGTGATCGTCCATCAGCGCGACTTTGCCGTGCAGCGGCCGACGGCGGTATTCGTAGATCTGGACGCCGCCCTTCACCAGGTAGTTATACAGCAGCCGCGCCCCTACTTTGACGATCGGCATATCCGGCTCGCCCTGCACGATCAGCTTCACGCGCACGCCGCGACGGGCAGCATTGCGCATGGCATGCAGCAGGCGATAGCCCGGGAAAAAGTAGGCGTTAGCAATAATCACTTCGCGCTTGGCGTTGGCGAGCATCTTAAGGTAGTGGCGTTCAATGTCGTCCCGGTGCTCGCCGTTGTCGCGCCAGACGAAAAGCGCCTGCGCTTCACCGGGCTTCCGGTTCTCTTCCGGGCGATGGCGGCGTCGCCACCAGCGGCGAACGGCCTCTTTCCCCGGCAGGTTCTCCAGCTCAAACAGCAAGATGTCCTGCACCACCGGGCCTTCAATGCGAATGGCGTAATCCTGCTTCGCTTCCGGGCCGTAGTCGGACATATGCTCAGCGGAGTAGTTAATGCCGCCGACAAACGCCACCGTCTCATCCACCACCACAATTTTGCGGTGCATCCGGCGGAAAAGGTTGGTACGCATGCCGAACAGGCGAGGGCCGGGATCGTAGTAGCGGAACACCACCCCCGCGGCGGTCAGTTCATTGACGAACGCATCGCTAAGGTCCGGCGAGCCGTAGCCATCCAGCAGCACTTCAATTTTGACGCCGCGCTGGGCGGCGCGCAGGAGCACGCTGTGCAGCTGCTTGCCGACGTTGTCTTCGAACCAGATGAAAGTTTCGAGGATCACCTTCTGCTGGGCGTGATCAATCGCCTTAAACACGGCCGGGTAATACTCGTCCCCGTTGACCAGCAACGTGATCCGGTTGCCTTCCTGCCAGGAACATTTCATAGGTGGATCTCCGCGCTGAGCGGGGCATGGTCGGAAAGATGCCGCCAGTTAAGGAGCGCCAGGGCGGTCGGGCTGCTGGCATGGGCATTTTTTACGTAGATGCGGTCAAGCCGCAGCAGCGGGAAACGGACTGGAAACGTGCGCGCAGGCCTGCCGTTCGCCCGGGTGAAAATTTCCTCCAGTCCTGCCTCCACCTTCAGGGGGTGGTTTGCCCGCTGGCGCCAGTCGTTGAAATCGCCTGCCACGACAACAGGTTCACCGTCAGGCAGCGCGTTGGCCCATTCGGCCAGCATTTTCAGCTGCGCCTGACGATGGGCTTCGCGCAGGCCCAGGTGAACGCAGCCGACGTGGATGGGCAGCTCAAGGTCGGGCGGGGTAATGCGGCAGTACAGCAGGCCGCGTTTTTCGCTCTCCCCGACGGAAACGTCGCGGTTCTCGTAATGTTCAATGGGGTAGCGGGACAGCACCGCGTTGCCGTGATGCCCTTCCGGATAGACCGCGTTGCGGCCGTAGGCATAATCACTCCACATGGTGTCAGCCAGAAATTCATAGTGCGGCGTGTCGGGCCAGTTCTCAAAGTGAAGCGGATGCACTTCGTGTGCGCCCATCACTTCCTGCAGGCAGACAATATCCGCGCTGACGGTGCGCACCGCGTCGCGCAGCTCCGGTAAAATGAAGCGGCGGTTAAATGCTGTGAAGCCTTTATGAATGTTTATCGTCAGCACTTTAAGCGAGAAATGCTGCATTTTTTTCGTCATAAGCTCCTTCCTGAGTGACTATCCCAATGAAAATAAAGTGTAGTCGGCGTCACAAAAAGATGCGGCGTTACGGAATTTTCCGTAAAGTGCGGTAGTCTGATTAAGCAGAGAAAAATCCTTCAGGAGAGAAGCCATGAAGTGGCAACAACGTGTTCGTGTCGCAACTGGCCTGAGTTGCTGGCAGATAATGTTGCATTTACTGGTCGTGGCCGTACTGGTGATGGGCTGGATGAGCGGCACGCTGGTGCGTGTTGGCCTGGGGCTATGCGTCCTTTACGGCGTCACCGTGCTGTCGATGCTGTTCTTACAGCGCCACCATGACGCGCGCTGGCGTGAGGTGGGTGATGTGCTCGAAGAGCTCACCACCACCTGGTACTTTGGTGCAGCGATGATTGTCTTGTGGCTGCTGTCACGCGTCCTACAGAACAACCTGCTGCTGGCCCTGGCGGGTCTGGCTATCCTCGCAGGGCCTGCGGTGGTCTCGTTGCTGACCAAAGAGAAAAAGCTACGCGATGTTGCGTCTAAACATCGCGTACGCCACTGAGCCCGTCGTGGCCGCGATGACCAGTAGCGGCCACAAACTTCCCCAGACAATATCCAGACTCGCATCCTTCAGATAGATCTGCTTGGTGATATCCGTAAAGTGTCGTATCGGGTTTATCCACGTCAGATCCTGGAGCCACACCGGCATATTCTCGACGGGTGAGACGTACCCCGAGAGCAGGATCGCGGGCATCATAAAGACGAATACCCCGATAAACGCCTGCTGCTGCGTCGAGCAGAGTGCGGAAATCAGCAGCCCAAACCCCACCAGCGACAGCCCGTAAATCACCATCGTGAAGTAAAACAGCGCCAGCGATCCGGCGAACGGGATCTGGTAGGCCCAAATTCCCACCCCCAGCACGATGGTGGCCTGGAAGGTCGCGACAATCAGCGCCGGCACCGCTTTGCCGACGAAAATTTGCCAGGTGGCGAGCGGGGAGACCAGCAGCTGATCCAGCGTGCCCTGTTCGCGCTCGCGGGCGACGGAGAGGGAAGTGACGATCATCACCCCGATGGTGGTGATCATGGCGATCAGCGACGGCACCACAAACCACTTGTAGTCCAGATTCGGGTTATACCAGTTGCGCACCACCAGTTCGCTGTTGTTGGGCTTCGGTTTGCCGTCCATCAGCTCCTGCTGGTAATCCTTCACGACCTGCTGCAGATAGTTGGCCGCGATCTGGGCGCTGTTGGAGTTGCGTCCGTCGAGGATCAACTGCAGCGGCGCGGTCTGGAAGGTATCCAGATTGCGGGAGAAATCAGCCGGGAACCGCACCAGCAGCAGCGCTTTTTGCGTGTCGATGGTAGGCTGGATCTCCTGCGGGCTTTTCAGCAGCAGGATGTGGGTAAAGGCTTTCGCGCGGGCAAAACGCTGCGTCAGCTCAACGGCGTGTTTGCCGTTGTCTTCGTTGTAAATGGCGATGGTGGCATTGGTCACCTCCAGCGTGGCGGCAAACGGGAACAGTAAAACCTGGATCAGCACCGGCAACACCAGAATGGCGCGGGTTTGCGGCTCGCGCAGCAGGGATTGCAGCTCTTTGCGTATTAACGTCCATAAACGGTGAAACATGCGCGCTCCTTAATCTAACCGCCGTTTGGTTTTCATCCACGTTAACCCGATAAACATCGCCGCAGACGCCAGTAAAAACAGCGTGTTGACGATCAGCACCACCGGAATATTCCCTGCCAGGAACAGGCTCTGCAGCGTGCTCACAAAGTAGCGCGCCGGAATCACGTAGGTCACGGCGCGGATCACGGCAGGCATGCTGTCTATCTGGAAGATAAAGCCGGACAGCATAATCGACGGCAAAAAGGCGGCGTTGAGGGCCACCTGGGCCGCGTTAAACTGGTTGCGGGTGATGGTGGAGATGAGCAGCCCCATCCCTAGCGTGCTGAGTAAAAACAGGCTGGTGATAAAGAACAGCACCACCAGCGAGCCGCGATACGGCACGCCGAGGATAAAGACGGACACCAGCATGCAGAGCAGCATCGCCAGCATGCCGAGGAAGTAGTAGGGAATAAGCTTGCACAGCAGCAGCTCGACGCGCGTCACTTCAGTTGAAAGCAGCGCTTCCATGGTGCCGCGCTCCCACTCGCGGGCGATCACCAGCGAGGTCAGAATCGCGCCAATGACCGTCATGATAATCGTCACCGCGCCCGGAATAATAAAGTGCTGGCTGATGGCGGCGGGGTTAAACCAGTAGCGCGTCTGCACGTCGATGAGCGGTTTAAATTCTTCACCCCGATCTTCCGCCCGCTGCATCTGCCAGAGCTGCCAGATCCCCTCCGCGTAGCCCTGCACGAAGTTCGCGGTGTTTGGCTCGCTGCCGTCGGTGATCACCTGGATCGGCGCATCGGTATTCGCCCGCGCCATATTGGCGGCAAAATCCACCGGAATGACGATCAGACCGCGAATTTTCCCGGCCTGCATCTTCTGGATCAGTTCCTGACGATTGTCGCTGATGGTGGCGTCAATGTAGGGCGAGCCGGTCATGGCGTGGGTGAAGTCCAGCGCCTCCTCGCTCTGCTGCTCCAGCAAAATCCCGACCCGCAGCTTGCTGGAGTCCAGGTTAATGCCGTAGCCAAAGATAAACAGCAGCAGCAGGGGGATCACCACCGCAATCAGCCAACTGCTGGGGTCACGCACGATCTGCCGCGTCTCTTTTATGCACAACGCGCGCACCCGGCGCCAGGAAATGGCGTTACTGCGCATGGGCATTCTCCTTATCCCAGTCGTGGATGAGGGTGATAAACGCCTGCTCCATGGTCGGGTCCGGGACCTCATCGTCGGCGGCCTGGTTTTTCAGGTCGTCCGGTGTACCGTGGGCAATCAGCTTGCCGCGATACACCAGCCCGATGCGGTCGCAGTACTCCGCCTCGTCCATGAAGTGGGTGGTCACCATCACGGTCACCCCTTTTTCCACCATGCTGTTGATATGCAGCCAGAACTCGCGGCGGGTGAGGGGATCAACGCCGGAGGTCGGCTCATCCAGAAACAGAATATCCGGCTCGTGCATCAGCGAGCAGGCCAGCGCCAGCCGCTGCTTAAAGCCGAGCGGCAGTTCGTCGGTGGCGTGAGAAGCAATCGTCGTTAACCCGAAGGCGTCGCTCATGCGGCGGATCTTCTCGTTCTGCGCCCGTCCGCGCAGGCCATACACGCCAGAGAAAAAGCGCAGATTCTGCTCGACCGTCAGGTTGCCATACAGCGAGAACTTCTGCGCCATATAGCCCAGATGCTGGCGCGCCTTGCCGGAGCTGACCTTCAGATCCATATCCAGCACCAGCGCTTTGCCGGACGTCGGCACCAGCAGGCCGCACATCATCTTAAAGGTGGTCGATTTTCCCGCGCCGTTCGGTCCAAGCAGGCCAAAAATCTCGCCGCGTTTTACCGCGAAATTGACGTTATCGGTGGCGGCGAAATCCCCGAACTTTTTGGTGAGGGATTTGGCTTCGATCACCGTTTCGCCCGGCGTGCCGTCCACCGTGTGCAGAATTGCGCCAAGTGGAGACTCAGATGTCCCCGCGCCGCCCAGCAGGTCGATAAACGCATCTTCGAAGCGCGGCGCCGTCTCTTCCATGTCGATCTCAGGCATGCCGGGCGCATGGCGAATATCGTCGACGGTGGCCTCTTTTTTGAGGATCACCCGCACCGAGCGGCCCTGAATCATCCCGTCGCTGACCTGTGGCAGCCTGAGCACCCGCTGCAGCAGCGAACGGTTGGACGCCTGCGGGCTGTGCAGCAGGAAGCTGCGCCCGGCCATGCTCTGCGTCAGCGTCGTCGGCTCGCCCTGATAAAGCAGTTCGCCTTCGTTCATCAGCAGCACGTCCCGGCACTGTTCCGCTTCATCGAGGTAGGAGGTGCTCCAGAGGATCAGCATCCCGTCGCCCGCCAGCTCGTGCACCATCTGCCACAGCTCGCGGCGCGATATCGGGTCGACGCCCACGCCGGGCTCGTCCAGCAGCAGCACTTTTGGCTCGCCCACCAGCGTGCAGGCCAGACCCAGCTTCTGCTTCATCCCACCGGAAAGCTTGCCCGCCAGCCGGTCGGTGAACGGGCCGAGGGAGGTAAATTCCAGCAGGCGGGCGAAGGTCTTCTGTCGGGCTTCGCCGGTAACGCTGCGCAAGTCGGCGTACAGGTTCAGGTTTTCCATCACCGTCAGGTCTTCATACAGGCCAAACTTCTGCGGCATATAGCCGAGCATGGCGTGGAGCGCGCCGTCGTCTTTAATCGGATCCAGGCCAAGCACGCTGGCCGAGCCTTCATCCGGCTTCAGCAGCCCCGCCAGCATGCGCATCAGCGTGGTCTTTCCCGCACCGTCCGGGCCGACCAGGCCGGTGACATAGCCTTTCTGGATGGTGCAGTTCAGCGGCGCGACCGCCAGTTTGTCCATCCCTGCGAAGCGTTTGACCAGATTGTTGAGCTGGATAACCGCATCATTCATGTCGTTCCCCGCTGTTCACTTTTACGGTGACGGGCATACCCTGGCGCAGAGCGTCATCCGCATCAGTCACGATGATGCGCAGGCGATACACCAGGTCGGTACGCAGGTCCGGCGTTTCTACTGTTTTCGGTGTGAATTCGGCGGTAGGGGAGACAAAGCCCACCTTGCCGTGATACGGCTTGTCCGGGCGACCGTCGGTATAGAGCAGCAGCTCGCGGCCCGGCTGCATCTGGCCGAGGTTGGGCTCATCAATGTAGGCGCGTACCCAGACCGGGCGGGTCAGGGAGAGGGTTAACACGGTGCTGCCCGCGCTGAGCATGCTGCCCGGCTCCATGGCGCGGGTCATCAGCGTGCCGTCAGACGGTGCGATGAGCGTGGTGTCGTGCAGATCCAGCTCCGCCTGGGCCAGTTGCGCCTGCGCCTGTTCAAGGCTGGCTTTCGCCTGGGCGATATCCTGCGGGCGGTTACCGGTGTGGTACTGGCTTAATTTATCCTGCGCGGATTTCAGCGTTGCCTGCGCCTGGTCGCGGGAGGAGCGCGCATTTTCCAGGTCATTCGCGGAAATGGTTCGGCTTTTCCACAGCCCCTGCTGGCGAGCGTAGAAGTTCTGCGCGTAGTCATAGGCCGCCTGCGCCTGTTTGACGGCCGCTGCGGCCTGAGCGATCTCTTCGTCGCGATAGCCGGCCAGCATCAGGTCATACTGCGCCTGCGCAACGGAGACGCCCGCTTTGGCCTGCAGCAGCGCATTTTCATAGGGCGCTTTGTCCAGCATCCCCAGCGTCTGCCCGGTTTTAATGGCATCGCCTTCGTCAACGCTCAGCGCGGCGAGACGGCCGCCGACGCGGAAGCTCATGTTTACCGTGCGAATATCCACGTTACCGTACAGCGTCAGGCCTTTATCCTGATGGCTCTGGTACCACAGCCATCCACCGACGCCCGCGGCAAGTAAAACAACAACCACCAGAATGATGGCGACAGGTTTTTTCATGACTTCAGGCTCCTTTGCGTTAAGCCTTGCAGGATCAGATCGAGATGACAGGCGATCACCTCACCGATCTGCGCGGCTTTATCCTCATCAAATTGTGTCCAGCCGGTGCGTAACAGGATGGTTTCCCGGCCCAGACGGAAGGCAAGGATTTCACCCAGCAGGGCGTGGGTATGCAAAATTGTCGCGGTATCGTTGGCATCCCGCCCGGTATAGGCGGCGATCAGCCGGGTCAGGTGGGTATGCATCGGGGCAATGACCCGATCGTGTACCCGCTGATAGGCGGCAGTGGGGGAGAGCTGCTCGCGGGAGATAAACTTGCTCAGGTTGAGCGTATCGTCGTGGGTCAGCACGCGGATCATGTTGTGGCAGGCAGTGAGGATCAGCTGGCGGATGGCCTCGCGATCGGGTGACGGCTGGCTGAGCAGCGCGGTGGCCTCCTCGACGTGAGGGTGAAACTGCGTGCCGATAAAATCGGCAATCCACTCGGCGCAGGCGAGATATAAATCCTCTTTTGAGCCAAAATAGTAGGTAATCGCCGCAATGTTTTGCCCGGCCAGCGCGGCGATATCGCGCGTGGTCGCATGCAGCCCGTACTCACCAAACTGCGCCAGCGCGGCGGCAATAAGCTGGTTTTTGGCCTGTTCACCTTTGGTTGTTGTGGGTGTTGTATTCATGGCGGCATTAAAAATTAATCAATCGATTGATTAAGATTATGCCTGATTCACGCTTACGTCGAGGGAACGCGGAGGGATATTTTATGCGCCACGTCACAAAAGCTGCTACACTCCGCCCCTTCGCGACATTGTGGTTTTTGTCCTCCTAATTGTTATATCTCCCTGAAAACTACACCTGTGATGGTCGGGGCGGTTCGGAGTTTTTATGTCTTTTGATTCCCTTGGCCTGAACCCGGAAATTCTGCGCGCGATCGCAGAGCAGGGCTACGTTGAGCCAACCCCAATCCAGCAGCAGGCTATTCCTGCCGTTCTTCAGGGTCGTGACCTGATGGCCAGCGCCCAGACCGGCACCGGTAAAACCGCGGGCTTTACGCTGCCGCTGTTAGAGCTGCTGGTAAAAAACCAGCCGCACGCTAAAGGCCGTCGTCCGGTTCGTGCGCTGATCCTCACCCCAACCCGCGAACTGGCCGCGCAGATTGGCGAGAACGTGCGTGACTATAGCCGCTATCTCAACATTCGCTCGCTGGTGGTGTTCGGCGGTGTCAGCATCAACCCGCAGATGATGAAACTGCGCGGCGGCGTGGACGTGCTGGTGGCAACGCCGGGCCGTCTGCTGGATCTGGAACACCAGAACGCGGTGAAGCTGGATAACATCGAAATTCTGGTGCTGGACGAAGCCGACCGCATGCTCGACATGGGCTTTATTCACGATATTCGTCGCGTGCTGGCCAAGCTGCCGCCGCGTCGTCAGAACCTGCTCTTCTCCGCGACCTTCTCCGACGAGATCAAGGCGCTGGCGGAAAAGCTGCTGCATAACCCGCTGGAAGTCGAAGTGGCGCGCCGCAACACCGCCTCTGAGCAGGTGACGCAGCACGTTCACTTTGTGGATAAAAAGCGCAAGCGCGAACTACTCTCCCAGATGATCGGCCAGGGTAACTGGCAGCAGGTGCTGGTCTTTACCCGCACCAAGCACGGCGCGAACCACCTGGCGGAACAGCTGAATAAAGACGGCATCCGTAGCGCTGCGATCCACGGCAACAAGAGCCAGGGCGCGCGTACCCGTGCGCTGGCGGACTTCAAGTCTGGCGACATCCGCGTGCTGGTGGCAACCGACATTGCTGCCCGTGGCCTCGACATTGAAGAGCTGCCGCACGTGGTGAACTACGAGCTGCCAAACGTGCCGGAAGACTACGTGCACCGTATTGGCCGTACCGGTCGTGCGGCGGCAACCGGCGAAGCGCTCTCTCTGGTTTGCGTGGACGAGCACAAGCTGCTGCGTGATATCGAACGTCTGCTGAAGAAAGAGATCCCGCGTATCGAAACCCCGGGGTATGAAGTGGATCCGTCGATCAAAGCCGAGCCGATTCAGAACGGTCGCCAGGGCGGTCGCGGTCAGGGCGGCGGTGGTCGCGGTCAGCAGCCGCGCCGTGCCGAAGGCGGCGCGCCGAAGTCAGCGGGCAAACCGCCGCGTCGTAGCAACGACAGCAAACCGGTCGGTGACAATCCGTGGCGCAGCGGCGAAGGCAAGCCGGCAGGAGAAGGGCAGCGCCGACGCCGCCCGCGCAAGCCTGCTAACCCGCAGTAATCTGGAAGCCCGGTCATAAAGCCGGGCTTTTCTTTTTGCGGCTGCGAAGAGAAAGTGCCACAATAGTGGCTGTTTATACAGTATTTCAGGTTTTCCGATGGCTTTAACCGCTGCGCTCAAGGCGCAAATTGGCGCATGGTATAAGGCGCTACAACAGCAGATCCCCGATTTCATCCCCCGAGCGCCGCAGCGGCAGATGATTGCTGACGTGGCAAAAACGCTCGCCGGGGACGACGGGCGACATCTGGCGATTGAAGCCCCGACCGGCGTCGGGAAAACCTTGTCGTATCTCATTCCAGGCATTGCCATCGCGCGGGAAGAGGACAAAACGCTGGTGGTCAGCACCGCCAACGTGGCGCTGCAGGATCAGATCTTCAGCAAAGATTTACCGCTACTGCGCAAAATCATCCCCGACCTGCGGTTTACGGCCGCCTTTGGTCGCGGTCGCTACGTCTGTCCGCGTAACCTGGCAGGTCTTGCCAGCAGCGAGGCGTCGCAGCAGGATCTGCTGGCGTTCCTCGACGACGATCTCACGCCAAACAACAAAGCCGAGCAGGAGCTCTGCGCAACGCTGAAAGGCGATCTCGATGGCTATAAATGGGACGGCCTGCGCGATCACACCGATAAAGCCATCAGCGACGATTTGTGGCGCAGGCTCAGCACGGACAAAGCCAGCTGTCTGAACCGCAACTGTCACTACTATCGCGAATGCCCGTTTTTTGTCGCCCGGCGTGAAATTCAGGAAGCGGAGGTGGTTGTGGCTAACCACGCCCTGGTGATGGCGGCGCTGGAGAGCGAAGCGGTGCTGCCGGAGCCGAAAAACCTGCTGCTGGTGCTCGACGAAGGCCACCATCTGCCCGACGTGGCGCGCGACGCGCTGGAGATGAGCGCAGAAATTACCGCCCCCTGGTTCCGCCTGCAACTGGATCTCTTCTGCAAGCTTGTCGCCACCTGCATGGAGCAGTTCCGGCCGAAAACCACGCCGCCGCTGGCGGTGCCGGAGCGTCTGAGCGACCACTGCGAAGAGGTTTACAGCCTTATCTCATCGCTGAACAACATCCTGAATCTTTATCTTCCCGCAACCCAGGAGGCGGAACACCGCTTTGCGATGGGCGAACTGCCGGACGAGGTGATGGAGATTTGCCAGCAGCTGGCGAAGCATCTCGAAAAGCTACGCGGGCTGGCGGAGATGTTCTTAAACGATCTCAGCGAGAAAACCGGCTCGCACGACGTGGTTCGCCTGCACCGTATTCTTTTGCAAATGAACCGTGCGCTCGGCATGTTTGAAGCGCAGAGCAAGCTCTGGCGGCTGGCCTCGATGGCGCAGGCGTCGGGCGCGCCGGTCACCAAATGGGCCACCCGGGAAGTGCGCGACGGGCAGGTCCATCTGTTTTTCCACTGCGTGGGCATCCGCGTGGCCGATCAGCTGGAAAAGCTCATCTGGCGCAGCGTGCCGCACGTGGTGGTCACCTCTGCCACGCTGCGCTCCCTGAACAGTTTTTCGCGTTTGCAGGAAATGAGCGGGCTTAAAGAGAAAGCGGGCGATCGTTTTGTCGCGCTGGACTCGCCGTTTAACCACTGCGAGCAGGGGAAGCTGGTGATCCCGCGCATGAAATTCGAGCCGCTGATCGACAACGAAGAGCAGCACATTGCGGAAATGGCGGCCTACTTCCGCGAACAGGTTGAGAGCAGAAAATACCCCGGCATGCTGGTGCTGTTTGCCAGCGGGCGCGCGATGCAGCGCTTCCTGGAGCACGTCACCGATCTGCGTTTATTACTGCTGGTCCAGGGCGATCAGCCCCGTTACCGGCTGGTGGAAACGCACCGCAAACGTATCGATAACGGCGAGCGCAGTGTGCTGGTGGGATTACAGTCCTTCGCGGAAGGTCTGGATTTGAAGGGCGATTACCTGACGCAGGTGCATATTCATAAAATTGCCTTCCCGCCCATCGACAGCCCGGTCGTCATCACCGAAGGCGAGTGGTTGAAAAGCCTCAATCGCTATCCCTTTGAGGTGCAAAGCTTACCTGCGGCGTCGTTTAACCTCATTCAGCAGGTCGGGCGTCTGATCCGTAGCCACGGCTGCTGGGGAGAGGTGGTGATTTATGACAAACGTCTGCTCACCAAAAATTACGGCCAACGTTTGTTAAACGCGCTGCCGATCTTTCCGATAGAACAGCCAGAGGTGCCCGAGGTAAAAAAACGCCCGGCAACACTGACCGCCGGGCGCAGGAAAAGCATCCGTGCTAAGGGGCGCGGTCCTACTGGTAAGTGAAGGTCACCTGCACCACGCTGCTGAACGTCCCCGCGCTCACCGGCATGGAGGTGGCGTAGTAGCGTGCGGCGAGTGGGAAGGTGGCCGTATGATCGTTTTGATTAATCAGCGCGTTAAAGCTCGCCTGCGGGGCGATGAGAATATTGTCCTGCCGATCCGCCAGCTCAAGCGCTAGCCCTTTTGCGCTGCCGATGTTGGCAAATTTTGTCGGGTGCAGGCTGTCTGCCTGGCCATAGAAAAAGGCCGTTGCCAGCGTCAGCGTTTTGGGACAATGCGAGACGTTCAGCGAAAATTCTTTCCATTCGCCCGTATCCCCCACGTCTTTAAAATTGCCGGACGCTGTCTGGCCGAGGTCGACGGTTAAGTTTTTGCTGGCGCTGTCGATCACGCAGGTATTGGCATAGATATTCCCGACCATCTGAACCTGGATATCATCCGCCCAGGCCTGCGTCATCAGGGCCATCCCAATGAAAAGCACTATTTTTTTCATCATCGTCACTTATAGGCCAGAGTTATGGTGGCAACGGTGTTGGCCGGGCCGGGCGTGACCTCGTCGCTGATTTGCTGGTAGCGCACCTGGAAAGGGATATCCAGCGTCTGGTTGGCAACGGCCTCGCTGGAGGTCGTGACGTATTGATCGAAGGTGGCGATATCGTTGTCGAACAACATTCGCACCCCGACCCCGGTGGCCATTCCGGGCTGCTGAGTGAGTTTGATCACGCCAGCGTAGCCGGTCTCATAGCCGTTAGCGCTGGTGATTTTCACTTCAGGCTGCACCGTGGCGTTACAGTTGACCGTTACGTTAAACTCCTGTGCTGGCATGGAGAGCGTGCCGATGCTGATAAAATCGCTGACCGGAAAATCACCTAAATTAACGGTGAGGTTTTTAGGGGAAACGGAGCAGGTGACAGTCTGAACATTCACGTTTCCGGCATAGGAGATGGTATTCGGATTACCAATCCCTTCGTGTTGATAAACGCCGATGCCGAATTCCGTTTGCGCCATGGACAGCGCGCCTGACTGGATGTTATCGCTGGTTTTGACCAACTCAAGCGTCACATTAAAATCAAAGGACTGATTTGCATCGTCAGTGATATACCCCAGCGGCGTGCTGGTCGAGTTACAATAAATACCGCCAGCGCCGGTAATGCGTTGACCTTTATCATTCATCAGCGCGACGCCAATACCCTTTACACCTGAATCATATACACCTGCAAGTCCAGGAATTTCCGAGCCCGTGCCGTAATAGCAAGCGACAATGGGCAGCCCAAAGTTACTTGTGCCGTAGCAGGCTCCTGAAATATGGACGCTCTGTTCCGTCCCCTCAATGGTTGCGCCAACGGGCAGCGAGGAAGGGACGGATATAGAGGCGACGTCAATCAGCTTTGGCAGAGCGGGCGTATCGCATGATGCCTTCGCATGCGGCATAAACAATGCCGCCGTTCCAAGAACCAGTAAGAAAAAACACTGTTTAATTATCTGCATAGTTAAGCCTTCACGGTGAATCAATGACACTGCGCGGCAGCGTTAATGATGCTGTTTTTGTCTTTCTCATCCGTGAGGGCGTATTCAGCGACGCAATGTTCGCCGGCACCTTCACCCCACGAAACGGAGAGCGTGCCGTGCTGTGGCATGCCGGAGAGGTAGGTCTGGCCGCCGCTGCCCACGATAAATTCGCTGTCCTTATCGTCGGTGGTCACCGTTGCGCCAAAGGGCAGCGGTTTCCCGTTTTGCGTGAGCACCATCAGTACCCGGTTTCCCACGCGGGTGTTAAAGCTGGCGCGCACCACCGCGCCGCGGGTCGGGGTAACAACCTGCGCGGCGTGGGTAACGTCGGCGTCGTCCGGCAGTGTTTCGGTGTCCAGGGCAATCGTGTTATGGCGGTAGGCCGTGACGAACGGCACCACGGTATAGCCGCGGAAGTCGGTTTCAACGCCGGTCTGGTTGGCAATGTGCGTACCGTGGGTGCCCGGCGCTTTGACCAGTGCAATCGTTTCGCCGAGCGGCTGGCTCAGCGTTATGCCGTTGGCGTGGGCGATAACGCCGCCCTGCACGCCGACGTTTACGCTCTGCTGATAGTTGTCCTGACTCACGCCGCCGCTGAGCTCGCCGTAGGTGCCTTTGTAGTCAGCGTTCATGCTGGTCGAGTTTCCACTACCGGTGCGGCTAAGCCCCTCCTGGATGTTCCAGTTCAGGTTATCTTCGGCCAGTGCCGTGCCGTTAAGGCCAATGTTCTGCGTCGTGCCGTCTTTGGTATTGTTCAGGTTGTAGGTTGCCCAGGTGTTATGCATCCAGCGATCGAGCGGCACGGAGACGCTCAGTGAAAACTGGTTGTCGTTGGAGACGGAATTCCCGTTTTCATCGCTGTCGTCGGTATTCTTATTCATGCTGTAGCTCAGGCTGTAGCTCACGCCGTGCCAGCTGTTGTTGTAGCTGACGCTCATTGAGGTCATGTCCTGGCTCTGGCTCCAGTAGGTCTCTTTGACCAGGCTCAGCGTCATTGAGCCCCAGCCTTCGGGCAGGGTTTGGTCGATGGTGGCTTCTTCACGCTCGCGGCGCTGCTGCGGTGCCGACCAGTCATCCGAGCGGGTATAGGATTCCATGGTGTCTTCCAGCGTGTAGAACCCTTTGCTGTTGTAGCGATAGCCCGCCACGGAAAAATTCGTCCCCGATCCCGCAAAATCTTTGCTGTAGCGGAGGCGCGCAGACTGCCCTTTGCTGGACTGCTGTTTTTTCAGCAGCGCTTTTGCGCGGGTGACGTCGAGCGAGAAGGCGCCTAAATCTCCCATGTTTTTACCGACGCCCACCGCCTGAGACTGATAATGGCTGCTCTGCTGCACGCCGCCGTAGGCGGTGAATCCGTAAGGTAAGCCGTAAATTACGCTCCCCTGGGCAAACGGTGTTTTCTCGACGTCGCTGTCATACGAGCGGTAGCGGCCTGCGGTTACGCTGTAGCGCAGGTTTTTTTCACGCTGCAATACCGGCACCGACGCGTAGGGCACCACAAAGTGGCTTTCGCTTCCGTCGGTCTCTTTTACGGTCACCTGCAGATCGCCGCTGCTGCCGGTAGGGTAGAGATCGTTAATTTCAAACGCGCCGGGGGCAACGGTGTTCTGGTAAATGACATAGCCGTTCTGGCGAACCATCACCAGCGCGTTACTGTGCGCCGTTCCGCGAATAATCGGCGCATAGCCTTTTTCGCTGTCCGGCAGCATGTCGCTGTCGGAGTTAATCTGCACCCCGGTATAGGGCACGCTGTCGAACACATCGGCAGGCGAAGAGCTCTGCCCGACGGTGAGATCGCTTTTCATCGACACGATATCGCGCTGGGCATAGGTATAGACGGAGGAGAACTTCTGTTGTTCTTCCTTGCCCGTCGTGCTGCGATTCCAGGTGGAATAGTTGCGTACGCGCCAGGCCCCGACATTAAAGCCCGGGCGCAAATTGACGTACTGGCTGCTGTTATCCTCTTCGCCCTGCTGGCGAGCGTGGCTCTGGCTGGCGTTGGCGCTGTAGTTTAATAAGCCTGCGGTGATCCCTTCATCAAACTCTTTGGGATCGATATAGCCGCGTGGCACCTGGCCCAGTGCCGTTTGCGGTATGCTCAGGAGCAGCTGTTGATTCCGAACGTGGAACGAGGCCGATGCCGAAGGGATGGCGCTTAAGTCGGCACACGAACCCTTTGCCATTAACTGCGGGTATTTTTGGGTTTTGATGCCCAAACTTTTTAACTCTTCGAGGCTAAAACAAGGCTGAAGCGAACTGTTGCCCCGGCTATCCTGCTGCAATGTAAACGTCACGTCACGGGTGTCGATTTTATTATTATCAATATAGATCGCGACCTGGTATTTCCCCGGCGCCTGTCCAGGCCCTTTTTCATATACGGAGAGATCCGTTTTGGTCTGCTGAGGGTTGTCAATATCCAGCAGTGCCGGGTTAAAATAATCATCAGCCCACGCGAACTGCGCAAAACACACGGCTGCCAGACCACATAGCAGGGTCAGCAGCGTGAATAATTGCCAGGTGAACGGCTTTTTATGGCTGTACATGATTATTTTAATGCGTTATCAGATATGAAATTAATGAACGGATTTTGTCCAGGTTTTGCTGATGCTGCCGTAATCCGTAATAATGGAATACGTCACAGTATCGCCACCCGTATTGGCTGGCAGGGTAATGTGCGTTCCGGTTTCAGGCACGGCCCAGGTGGCTTTCGTGATTTTATGACCATTCAACGCCACGCTCTGGAAATTCATATAGAAGGGGGTCGGATTATTAACGACCAGATCGTTGCCTTCACGATGCCATTCCAGCTTATCCGCCATCTCTTCCGGCTTGCCCTTAACGGACGATGGACGGTAGAGTAATTTGATGCGCGTATTAATCGCAATTTGCAGCGTATTCACCCCCTCCACGTGCTTTGATGAGGGAATCGCTTTAATATTTAACCAGTACAGCGATTCGCGATCTTCCGGTAAATTTCCGCCGGTGCGAACGACGCGCAGTACGTTATCCTCTTTCGCATCAAGACGAAACAGGGGCGGTGTAATCAGGAATGGCGCAGCGGCATGATTTTTACTGTCGGTTTCAACCCAGGACTGCACCAGATAATCCGTTGTATCTGGATTTGAAATACCAAGAGATGACTCCTTTTTATCTCCCCGGTAGACCAGGCGGGTGCCATTAATAATGACTCCCGCATGAGCGGTCGCGGCTACCAGTAACAGAGTGCTCAGTAAATAACCATGGCGCATAAATATTTCTCAACATAAAGAAAAGATATTAGCTTTGACACAAAGCTAATATCTTCAGATTGAAAATATCAGTTATAAATAACGGTGAAGGTCGATACGGAGTTAGCAGGGCCAGCCGTAACGGCAGCCTGCGTCTGAATATATCGCGCTGCAAATTCCAGATCGTTAACCGTACTTCCTGCGTTGAGTGGATACGCGCGGGAAGGCGTATATAAGTTGACGGGTTGTTCAGATGAGTCAAGCAATTGAATGGCGACGCCGGTTGCGGCATTCGCATCTGCCGTTAACGCCAGCGTGGTGCTGTTATTCGCATCTGGCGTACCGCCAAAATTAATTGCTGCAGAGGTGACCGTCTCCGGACAATCTTTTAACTGAATATCAAATTTTGTTGGTGTGCTGGTGGAGCCTGCACCGGTGAATACCGTTTTAGAAACTTTGCCTAACTGGACGTTGAGTGGATCGCTTAATCCATTTACTACCTGACAGGCAGAATCAATAATTTCGCCGGTAAAGTTAATCTGTCCTTCACCGTTTGTTGCCGCAAAGGCGGATGCAGAACACCCTATCGTTGCAGCGATAAATAAACCTAAAGCAACCTTGTTCATAGTCAATCCTGGTGTGTTTCGGGTAAAAACGTTGCCTGGACGTTTTCACCGTGACCCTCAATAGTGTTTCGGCGACTATTTAATCAAAAAAGATATGCTTTAGAATCTTCTATAGAAATCACAAATAATTGAAATAAAGCTTGTCTTTCGTTAACTGCTAAAAAATCAGCGGGTTGATTGTCTTCATAAAAAACTATCGGCCAGCGCTTCTTCAGGACTATAGTGTTCACAAGATGACGTAGTCAGGAGAAAAGACGTGGATTATCGCAAAATTATCAAAGAGGTAGGGCGGGGCAAAAATCATGCGCGCGACCTGGATTACGAAACGGCTAAGGCACTCTATACGCACATGCTGAATGGCGATGTGCCAGATCTGGAGATGGGCGGCATCCTGATCGCGCTGCGTATTAAAGGGGAAGGTGAAGCGGAGATGCGCGGTTTTTACGAGGCGATGCAGGCGCAAACGATGCGCTTAACGCCGCCAGTCGCAAAGCCGATGCCGATTGTCATCCCCAGCTATAACGGGGCGCGTAAACAGGCAAACCTGACGCCGCTGCTGGCGATTTTACTGCACAAGCTTGGATTCCCGGTTGTCGTACACGGCGTAAGTGAAGATCCCACGCGCGTATTGACGCAAACCATCTTTGAGCTGCTGGACATCAAGCCGACCCTTCATGCGGGTCAGGCACAGGCGAAGCTTGACGGGCATCAGCCGGTCTATATTCCGGTTGGTGCGTTCTGCCCGCCGCTGGAAAAGCAACTGGATATGCGCTGGCGTATGGGGGTGCGTAACAGCGCCCACACGCTGGCAAAACTGGCAACGCCGTTTGGCGAAGATGCCGCGCTGCGGCTTTCCAGCGTCTCTCATCCGGAGTACGTGACGCGAGTCGGCAAGTTCTTTGAAGAGGTTGGCGGGCGCGCTTTACTGATGCACGGCACCGAAGGGGAGGTGTATGCCAACCCGCAGCGCTGCCCGCAGATTGTGCACATTGATTCTGCCGGCGCGCGCGTCATTCTGGAGCGCGGGACGGATAATCGTGATGTGGCGTTGCCCGAAGCCAAAGATCCGCACACCACCGCCCACTGGATCACCCAGTGTCTGGCGGGCCAGGTCCCTGTTCCGCACGCCATTACGCAGCAGATGGCCTGCTGTCTGCTGGCGACGGGCGAGGTGGACTCGATAGAGGATGGTCTGGCGCGCGTGGCGCAGTCTTTTTAACTAAAAAAAAGCCCGTCCAGTGGCGGACGGGCAAGCAAGGGTAACAAACAACAGGGTCAATGAGGGTTGGAGCAGCTCACCAGAGGGTTTGGCGAGGGGACAGCATTCGTTCAGGCGATTATTTGTAGATAACCGCGGTACCGCTCAGCTTGTTATTGCCGTTAGCGGAGGTAATGGTGTATCCGCTTGCACCGGCAGCAGCCGCTTTCTCAGCCAGTTTGGCTTCCAGACCGTCCAGCGTGGTCGCGCCATCAGCACTTACCACACCGACTTTATTCATGTTCTGTGCCTGAGTTGAAGAGACTGGCTCTACGGCGAAAGCGCCGAAGGACAGAGCGGACAGGGCAACAGCAGCTACAGCATATTTGATGGTTTTCATAATTAATCTCTCGCAGGTGTTTCTGTTAAGGGGACGATGTTCCGTCGATGTGATAAGTATCACGGTTTTTTGCGAGGGATAAAATCGAAGAGAATTGACGTGGTTGCTCAAAAAAATTGAATGACAAATAACTTATTGAATATTAATAAATTCAAACTGGCGATTTACACTTCTTGTTGATGCGCTTTACAGAAGAAAGATGAAGGGCACATTTTGCTACGCGGTTCGCTAAAAATCGTGAGCGTAAAGGTAAGGGCCTGTGCGGTTAACTTAGGTAAAGGAAAGTCAACGTAACTGGCTGTCTTTCGAACCCCTGCGATTATATCCCGAGTGCGATGAGTTTTTCGAATCTTTATGCTGCTGGCAGGTGATGCAAAACCTTACGCCGGGGATGGCTTTTCGGCGCGCCTCGGGAATAGGGTCTCCACACTCTTCGCATTCAGTTAAGCTTTCGCCGCGCGGAATTTCACCGCGAGCACGCGCTACCGCATCTTCAATTGTACTGTTGATCTGGTCGTTAACGGCATCATCATTTGCCCAGCCGGAAGCCATTATGCCCTCCTGATATTGGTTCAGCCCTGCTTTTAATATGGGGTTAAAAAACGAACAGTCAAGGCGAGGGGGAAGGGAACTGCACCCGTTGGACAGATGCAGTCTGGGGAAAAAAGCAGATTATTTATAAATGGTCGCTGTGCCGTACATATGGTTATCGCCGCCAGCGGAATTCACCACGAAGCCTTTTGCACCTTCCTGACGGGCTTTTTCGGCAAGTTTAGACTGGAGATCGTCAAGGTTGCTGGCACGGCTTACCGAGACGGTGCCCGCAGGCCGGAGCTGGCTGGTGTCGGTACTCGGGGTCAGCGACTGAACGGCCATCGCAGAGAATGACGCGGTCGCCAGGGCGGCAGCGATAACAGCAAGGGTCAGATACTTTTTCATAATCACATCCTCATGAGGAAACAACAGGTGATTCCCCTTAAGTTTAGAAGCCGGAGGAGTGTGACTTAGCGCAAATATTTGATGATGATCTGCTTATTTTTTGAACAACATCAGTTGACATTTCGCTGACAGATCATAGACATAAAGGTGTTTGATTTATGTCGAATTTTTAATCGATGCAGAGAAAGATTTACCGTTGGGCCAGCAAAGGGTATCTTACGCCGCTGTTTAAAGGAGAACGCCATGACTTCCCAAAAGCCGGGATTGCACCCACGAAATCGCCACCGCAGCCGCTACGACATGAATGCGTTATGCCTGAGCTGCCCGCCGCTGCAGGACTACATTGTCCAGACCCCCGCGGGTGAACCTTCGGTCAACTTTGCTGACCCCCAGGCGGTTAAAATGTTGAACAAAGCGCTGCTTGCACACTATTACGGTGTGGCGAACTGGGATATTCCCGAAGGCTTTCTCTGTCCACCTGTGCCGGGCCGCGCGGATTACGTGCATCACCTTGCCGACCTTCTTGCCGAAGGTAATGAGGGCGTTGTTCCAGAGCAGGCCACCATTCTGGATATTGGCACCGGGGCGAATCTGATTTACCCGCTGATCGGCGCGCATGAATACCACTGGCGCTTTACCGGAAGCGAAATCGGTGCCGAGGCCTTTGCCAGCGCCCAGGCGATTATCAGCGCGAACCCTGGGTTAAGCCGCGCCATTCGTCTGCGTCGTCAGAAAGAGGCGGCGTCGATCTTCAACGGTATCATTCACAAAAATGAAAGTTATGACGCCACGATGTGCAACCCGCCGTTCCATGATTCGGCGGCCGCGGCCCGTGCGGGCAGCGAGCGCAAGCGCCGCAACCTGGGTCAGGCGGAAGATGCCGCGCTGAACTTCGGCGGTCAGCAGCAGGAATTATGGTGTGAAGGCGGCGAAGTGGCATTTATCCTGCGCATGATTGCGGAAAGCAAACAGTTTGGTCGTCAGGTGAAGTGGTTCACGACGCTGGTTTCCCGCGGAGATAACCTGCCGCCACTCTACCGCGCGCTCACCGAAGCGGGTGCCGTAAAAGTGGTGAAAAAAGAGATGGCGCAGGGCCAGAAGCAAAGCCGCTTTATTGCCTGGACGTTTATGGACAATAACAAACGTCGCAAATAGAACGCCGTCGTAGGCCGGGTAAGGCGAAGCCGCCACCCGGCCACGAGGCTACAGCGTCGGCTCCTGCGGTGGCAGCGGCGCTGCGGGCGGCGGCAGTACCTGATAGGTCTGGACCGGCATCCGCACGTTCGCCAGATCGAAGTGTTTTTTCACCATGCTGTCGAGCGCAAAGCGCACCGTCCACTGCTTCAGCGGCTGGGTGGTGAACGACACGCGCAGGGTAAAGGCCGTGTTCGTCAGCCCGACAATGCCGGCAAATGACGGCTCGCCAATCACCAGTCCGCGAATGTCCTCCATCTGCATCAGTTCTTCTACCGCATCGCGTAGCGCCTGCTTCGCTTTATCGGCATCCTCATGACGATCCACATCGTAGTTCGCCACCACGGAACCAATGCCGCGCACAAAGTTGGCGAAGGTGGTTATCGAGGACCAGGGAATGATGTGGTACGCCCCGGTGTCCTGGCGCACGCCCACCGAGCGAATCGACATCCTCTCAACGGTGCCGGTTAACGGCCCGATGGTCACCAGATCGCCCGTGTTCATCCCGTTCTCAAACTGGATAAAGATGCCGGTAATAATATCCTTCACCAGCGTTTGCGACCCGAAGGAGATCGCCAGCCCCAGGGCACCGGCACCTGCCAGCAGCGGGGCGATATTCACCCCGATTTCCGACAGCACAATCATGATGGTGATGGTACTGATAATGACCGCCAGCGCGTTGCGGAACAGGGTTAACAGCGTTCTTGCCCGCGCGCTGGGCAGGGGACGGCCATGAATATCCGACACCAGACGGTTCTCGATAAGGCTCGCCAGCAGCGTCCAGCCGACGGCAGAGAAGAACAAAATCAACGCGATGCGAATCAGGATGTCGACCGTTTTCTCACCCGCACCGTTGTGCAGCCAGTTCCAGAAATCAAACAGGCTCCACGCATTCAGGAGCAGCATAATCGCCACGCAGACGGTGAGGATGCGCGCCACCTTCAGCGATACCGACATCCAGCCGTTTACCCGTTTTTGCAGTTCCGGGTAATTACGCTGTACCTGCGGCGACAGGGTGATGGTTTTCGAGATCCAGCGCGACAGCAGCCCCGACACAAACGCCGCAATGCCGATAATCGCCAGGCTTTTGAATGTTGCCCCCATCATAAATTTCAGGCTGTTTCCCGGGTCGAACAGCGAGAAGAAGCACAATACGATGAAGTAGGCGCTTGCCAGCCAGTGCCACACCAGGGCGAATGCGCGAATAAACAGGCTGAAGAACGAGAGGGAACGATCGGCCAGATGCAACAGGCTCTCAGTGATGGTCTTTTTATTGTGGAAGATAAGGTACAGCGACCAGACGGTAATGCAGAGCATGATAATGACGTTTGCCAGCGCGCCAAACTGGACGTTCACCTGGTTGGAGATGATCGGCACGGCAACCAGCAGACCGTAGCCAATCAGCCCGCTGAGCACGCTCAGGCGCAGCGCCCAGTACTTCGCCGTTTCATCCCGGATGGCGAAAGGACGCAGCGCCGGCACGTGGGGACAAAAGAGTAGCCGCAGCAGCGCCTTGAAGAACTCAATCAGGGCAAAGGCATTCAGGAAAAGCGACTGCTGGAAGGCGATGGTTTTGTTGCCCGCGTTCAGCCTGTCGGCCAGCATCTGGCCTAAGAACAGCGTCAGCGCCAGCAGCAGTAAATCAATGATAAACGCTGAGGCTATCATCAACGGCAGGTGCAGCCAGCTGCTTTTCTGCTGATTCTTTCTGCGTCCCCATTGCCCCATTTTGCGGTACAGCGGCCACGCGCACAGGCGCACCAGCCAGTAAAAAAGGAAGACTGCACCGGCCAGCATCAGGAACTGCGTGGCGGCGGCGGTAAACGTTTGTGGGTTAAACGGCTTATGCGGTGAGCCAATCAGGTTGCGGTAGAGCTGAGCAAAGCGCGAGGAGAGCGCTTCCCCATAGTGTCGGCTCACGTCGGTGACATTTTCCAGCACCGTTTTTTGTTCCTCCACCTGGGGAGGGGTGATGACAGGCACTGGCTCCTGCGGCGGCGTGGCGGCCACTTTCCGCAGCTGGCTGATGAGTTCCTGCCGGGAGGTGTCGTTCTCAAGGACGTCGGCGAGGGCGCTGTAGGCGGCTTTTTTCTGTTCGACATCGGGTTCAGGAGGGGGCGTACTTTGCTGACTGGCGGTTGTTCCGGTGGTCACGCCGGGGATCGCGACGGCGAACGATGGCGCACTAAACAGGCTAATCAACAGCAACAGGATCCACGGCACGGCGTCCTCCGGTGAAAATGTCGAACAAAATGATAAGTATAGAAGTCGGGACGCGGAGGGGGATTTTTGGGAACAATCTGGCGTAAAAAAGCCGGGCAAGCCCGGCTTTAGCGTCAAGCGAGGGATCAGGAGACGTGCTGCAGGAACTCCTGCAGACGCGGGCTCGGCGGGTTCGCAATCAATTCCTGCGGGTTACCGTCTTCCGCGATACGGCCTTTATCAATAAAGATCAGGCGGGACGCCACTTTCTCAGCGAAGCCGATTTCGTGGGTCACGATAACCATCGTCATCCCTTCTTCCGCCAGATCCTGCATGACCTTCAGCACCTCGTGGCGCAGCTCCGGGTCGAGTGCGGACGTAGGCTCATCAAACAGCATCAGTTTCGGTTTGACCGCCAGCGCGCGGGCAATTGCCACGCGCTGCTGTTGACCACCGGACAGCTCGGAAGGGTAGTGGTGCGCGCGTTCAGCCAGGCCGACTTTCGCCAGCAGATCTTTGGCCAGCGCTTCTGCCGCCGCTTTGTTGGCACCGCGCACGCGCAGGGGGCCAAACATCACGTTCTCCAGCGCCGTCAGGTGCGGGAACAGGTAGAACTGCTGGAACACCATGCCGGCTTCCTGGCGAATCAGACGGTCATCCACTTTCGGGTCATTCACCTTCAGGCCATCGACAATCAGGTCGCCGCTGGTGATCTCTTCCAGCTTGTTGATGCAGCGCAGCAGGGTCGACTTACCGGAGCCGGACGGCCCGATAATGACCACCACTTCACCCTGCTGGATGTTCAGATCGATATTGTGCAGCACCTGGGTTGGACCAAAGTGCTTGGAAACGTTTTTAAATTCAATCACAGGATTTTCATCCTTCTTTCAAGACGACGCAGAACGAAGCTCAGAACCAGAGTAATGATCAGGTAGACCACGGCCACCGCACTCCAGATTTCCAGCGCGCGGAAGTTGCCAGCAATGATCTCCTGCCCCTGACGGGTCAGTTCGGCCACGCCGATAACAATGAACAGCGACGTATCTTTAATGCTGATGATCCACTGGTTACCCAGCGGTGGCAGCATGCGACGCAGCGCCAGCGGCAGAATAACGTGGCGGATCGTTTCGCGACGCGAAAGGCCTAATGCCAGACCGGCTTCACTGAAACCTTTATGAATCGACAGCACCGCACCGCGGGTGATTTCCGCAATGTAGGCGCCTGAGTTGATCATAATGGTGACGACGGCTGCGCTGAACGGGTCGATGCGCAGGTCAGTGAATGCCATAGGCAGGGCGAAGTAAATGAACATGACCTGCACGACAATAGGGGTGCCGCGGATCACTTCGATGAAAACCAGTGCGATGTGGTTTGCAATCCAGCCACCGTAGGTACGGGCGAAACCGGCGACAAGACCGATAATCAACCCGCCAACCAGACCCAGGACCGAAATCCACAGGGTCATTTTAGCGCCTTCAAGCAAGAGTGGAATGGCAGGCCAGATGGCGCTCCAGTCAAACTGCATGATGTATTCCTGTATACCGTGGTGAAAAACGAAAAACGTAGGCCCGGTAAGCGGCAGCGCCACCGGGCGTTACAAACCTGAATTCAGGTGAAATTATTTAGGCTCGGTACCGAACCATTTTTTGTAGATTTCGTTATAGGTGCCGTTCTCTTTCAGCGTTTTCAGCGCGCCGTTAACTTTCGTGCGCAGGTCGTCGCTGCCTTTCGGGAACGCGATACCGTACTGCTGGGCTTCCAGAGACTCGCCAACGGCTTTGAACTTGCCGTTACCGGCTGTTTTGATGAAGTAAAGGATGTTCGGCGTGTCGTGCAGAACAGCGTCAGCACGGTTGGTGCCGAGTTCCATGTACGCGTTGTCGATGTTCGGGAACTGACGCAGGTCTTTGGTTTTGATATTGGCTTTCGCGTAATCAACCGAACCGGTGCCGCTCTTCACTGCTACCACTTTGCCGTCGAGATCTTTCACGCTTTTTACGTCGTTATTATCGGCTTTGACCATCACCAGCAGGCCGCTTTTGTAGTAGCCATCAGAGAAGTCGATCGCTTTTTTACGCTCGTCGGTAATGGTGATACCCGCCAGCGCCAGATCAACGTTCTTGGTTTGCAGTGCCGGAATAATGCCGCTGAAGTCCATCGGCTTCAGGGTGTAATCCAGTTTGAGTTCTTTTGCGACGGCGGCCCACAGATCCACATCGAAACCAACGTATTTATCACCCTGTTTGAATTCAAACGGAACGAACGCCGTGTCGGTCGCCACAACCAGTTTGTCGGCAGCCTGAGAGGACACCGCAAAAGCCAGGGTAAGTGCAGCCAGTGAAACTTTTAATACAGACTTCATAGCATTTCCTTTTATATCCACGGGGCGATCCCCTGCGAGAACAGGTGGCACAATGAAAAAATCGTGCCAACTTTACAAGCTATTGTTTTGCAAAGGGGATGATGTCATGCATTGCACAATAAATGGGGCAATGAGGTCTTATTGCACCAAAGTGGAGCACTGTTTTGGTGCGCTTCGTTTGGCTCAACTGACGGGGAGATATTTAGCGTAAATTCTGACGAAAAAACAATCTTCCGTTAACGGTTGTGTGAGGTGATTATTACAATTTCTTCACTTTTGCACGTTCTCAGGCAAAAAACGTGCACCATAGATGTGCAAAACCCTCACCGAAGGGCGAGGGTTTGATAGAAAATTCGTATGAATTATTCGATGTTAGATTCGATGAACCACAGGAACTGATCCAGATCGCGGGACGCGGCGGTGAAGATGTCTGCGGTATCTTCGTCTTTCGCTTCGCTAATCGCTTTGCGCACATCGTTCGCCACAATCGCATAGCGGTCCGCCAGCTCTTTCAGGTGATCCTGAACGGTGTGGATATCCAGCGGATAGCTTTTCAGCGGGGTTTTGCTGTTGATCACCTGTGTGGTGCCCAGCGCCACGCCGCCTAACTGAACGGCACGTTCAGCCATCGTATCGAGGTGGGTAACCAGTGCTGTGCGGAAGCCATCCAGCATTTCATGAACGGCAATAAAGTTTGCACCGCGCATATTCCAGTGGGCCTGTTTGGTGATCAGCGAAAGATCGATGAACTGGATCACCTGGCGATTCAGCAACTCAATGGTCGCTTTTTTGTCGCTGTCCGATACATCGTTACGGGTATAAAGCAGATTAGACGCTTTCGTTTTCACCAGTTTAGCGGTACTCATAATCTCATATCCTCTTGATGTTTATGTCCCAGGTAATTACGGAACTAAGTATAGCACCGGATTTTTTCTCTGCGGTTTGGCTGTGCCTATCGGTTTAATAGCGAGAAGGAGGTTGAGAATTTAATTTATTGAAAGTATTGGATAATTTATAAATTGATACAGATCAATCTTAATTGCTGAATGGGGAAGTTAACGCAGAGGAATATTTTGCTGGCAGGCGTGAGTGTGTAAGAAATTATAACGCCTGTGTTTCTGGCCTTTATTCTGCATGGCGTGGAAGCCATGCAGAATATATGGCCTTAGTTGATATCCACTTTCTCAACTTTTGGCTCCGGACGCATGGTAAGCGTCGAGCCCATTGATGCCGCGATAATCGAGCAGAGCGCCAGCGTTTGGGTCAATGTCAGGGTTTCGCCGAGAAACACCATCCCGGAAATCGCGGCAAGCGCAGGCTCCATACTCATCAGGGTGCCAAATATGCGTGTCGGCAGACGCGTCAGCGCAATCATCTCCAGAGAATAGGGGAGTGCGGTAGAGAGAATCGCGACCGCCAGACCGATGGGCATGACGGACCATTGCCAGATAGACTCTGTCGCCTGCGCCATACCGATGGGCACAAACACGATGGCCGCAATCAGGGAGCCCAACGCAACGGTCGCCGGACCGTGCTCTTCCCCTGCGCGCTGGCCGGTGAGGATATAGACAGCCCAGCAGGCACCTGCGCCCAGCGCCAGCGCTGCGCCCGTCAGATCAATCTCAGAAACGCTCTGGCCCAACGGCAGCAGGAACCATAAGCCCAGTACGGCTAACACGACCCAGATAAAATCGACCGGACGTCGGGAGGAGAACAGCGCCACCGCCAGCGGGCCGGTAAACTCCAGCGCGACGGCAATACCCAGCGGTATCGTCTGGATGGAGAGGTAGAACAGGTAGTTCATTGCCCCCAGGGAGAGTCCATAAAACAGCAGCGGTAAACGCTGCTCCTTTTTGAAGCGCAGACGCCACGGTTTAAAAATGACCACCAGTATTGCCGTGCCCAGCACAATACGCAGGGCGGTCACCCCGGGCGCGCCAACCAGCGGAAAAAGCGATTTTGCCAGCGAGGCGCCGCTTTGAATGGACAACATGGCAATGAGTATGACGGCTACCGGCAACCAGACCGACGACGTGCGGGATAACCCAGGCATCCTTTCTCCTGTCAGCTTATGTCAAATGAGGTAAAGGTTGCAGTGTAAAGGAAATATGCGGCTACGGTTGAGGTACTGTTGAAAAAAAAACAGGTGAAATCCGTAAAATGGTTAAGCGCTGGTGGATTTATCGCCTGTCAGATTAGGAATAATCTGGATGAATGTAACTGCGCAGACGCGCACTATGCGCATTTAGTAGTGAAAATTGCATGTGATTTGAAAGAGATAGCTGATGCTGGAAACGTTCTGTTACAGGAAAGGTTTCATTAGACATCACGAATCACAAAGAGTTTCGCAAATTTTTTTGATATATTTAAAACTTACGGACTTACTTGGATCACATTTGAGGTGG
This sequence comes from Enterobacter cloacae complex sp. Mu1197, assembly GCF_040059225.1. Classification (NCBI taxonomy): domain Bacteria; kingdom Pseudomonadati; phylum Pseudomonadota; class Gammaproteobacteria; order Enterobacterales; family Enterobacteriaceae; genus Enterobacter; species Enterobacter cloacae complex sp. Mu1197. The sequence continues at coordinate 1,428,069 of NZ_CP157375.1, forward strand.
TTATGAAAAAAATTGCATGTCTTTCAGCACTGGCCGCTGTACTGGCTGTTTCCGCAGGTACCGCTGCAGCTGCTACTTCTACTGTTACTGGTGGTTACGCTCAGAGCGACTATCAGGGCGTGATGAACAAAGCTAACGGTTTCAACCTGAAGTATCGTTACGAGCAGGATAACAACCCACTGGGCGTGATCGGTTCTTTCACCTACACCGAGAAAGATCGTTCTGAAAACGGCGCATACAACAAAGGCCAGTACTACGGTATCACCGCGGGCCCAGCTTACCGTCTGAACGACTGGGCAAGCATCTACGGTGTTGTAGGTGTTGGCTACGGTAAATTCCAGCAGACCGAAAACGAAGGTCTGAACCGCACTGCAAGCAACAGCGACTACGGCTTCTCCTATGGCGCAGGCCTGCAGTTCAACCCAATCCAGGACGTTGCTCTGGACTTCTCCTATGAGCAGAGCCGTATCCGCAACGTTGACGTTGGCACCTGGATCGCGGGCGTAGGTTACCGCTTCTAATCACTTCGGTGATTAAATGAAAAATCCGCCCACTGTGGCGGATTTTTTTTATTTTGTTCCCTCCCGCTGTGGGGAAAGATCCCAGGTAACTTTAAACCAGAAGCGATTCAGGTTTTGAAGTGAAATGATTAACCTTCAGCGATGCTATGGTCCGGCTGTAAATCGCCGAAGCGTTTCCGTAAGGCCGGGGCAAGGCGCAGGGATGCGCCGAGAGGGCGTGGCCTGCAAGGATGCAGGCTCATGCCCGACCCGATAGCCTGAAGGAATAAGCTGAGGGTACCGCGAAGCGGCGATTTACCGCCGGGAGCCCGGGTCGCCAGGGTGGTGGCGACTGCACTGAACCCCTAAACCTGGACACCATGCTTTCATTGTTGTTCTGTCAGAGTCCGGTATTCAACCGGACTCATCCCGCCCGTTTTTAAACTGATTCGTTCGGTATTGTAATAGCGAATATACCTGCCAATATCGCTTTCAAGCTCTTTCACTGAACTGTATTTTTTCCTGTAATACATCTCTACTTTCAGGTGACTGAAGAAGTTTTCCATCACTGCATTATCCAGACAGTTGCCCTTACGCGACATACTTTGTGTTATGCCTGCATCAGCCAGCATTCTGCGCCAGACAGGCGTTCTGTAAGCCCAGCCCTGATCACTGTGCAACATCGCACCTTCTTTGTTTCTGCATGCATTAAGCGCTTTTTTTAGCATCCTGCAGACCAGAGGTTGCGACTGACTGGTTGATGTTTGCCAGGCCACAATTTCATTATTGAACAGATCCTGAAGGGCCGAAAGGAACAGTTTTTGACCACCGGCACGGAACTCCGTCACGTCTGTGCACCACTTTATCCCACTGCGTTCGGCTCTGAAGTTGCGAGCAAGAAGATTATCGGAAGCCGGGCCACCACCGGCCATACAGGAACGGTATTTTCTTCGGCGCAACTGGCATGTCAGATCATACTTTTTCATCAATATACGAACCGTTTTATGGTTCAGCGTGAAGGCCTCATTACGCAGTGCCGCCGTCATTCTTCGGTAACCATAGCATTGGGCGTTTCTCTGACTGATCGTGAACATAGCACTGACAGCAGCCGCATACCGAACCGGCTCACCTGCGGGCCTGGATATCTGGTAATAATACGTGCTGCGCGCCAGCCCTGCGGCACAGAGCAGGTAAACAAGTCGGTGGTCTGCAAGCAGACTCTGTATCACTCGCGCTTTTTCTGCTGTTCCCTGAGAGTTTTTTCTTCCCTCAGGGCTTTGAGCTTTTTTAGATATGCGTTTTCCGCCCGCAGATATTCCAGCTCTCTCAGAAGTTCTGAGGGAGTCATCTCACTGAGCGGTCTGGAGTCAGGTATAAACTTTTTCTGTGACATAGCGGGCCCGGATTTGGCTGTATTAAGCGCCTGTGCGCCGCCTTTCCGGTAACGTCTTGTCCAGTCGAGAATGAGCGACTCATTTGGAATGGCAAAGCGCGCTGAAGCTTCCGCATAGCTGCACCCGTGTTCAGCAACATAACGGATTACGCGGAGCCTGAAAGCTGAAGTATAGGTCCGTGCAGGACGGTCCTCCAGCCCGGCCTTCCCCTGACGCCTGTAAGACCGTATCCAGCGGGTAAGAGGTGTTCGGCCAACACTGAACAGACGGGCTGTTTCTTTAATGCTCGACTGGCCAGTCATGTAATGCTGAACAGCCTCAAGACGGATGTGGAAGGGATATCTCATAAGGACCTCCAGATTCTATGATCTGGTGTCCTGGATATGGGGTTCAGTGCAGACTGAGCCACCCTGGCACGTTCACCGGTGATGTCGTTACAGAGTAGCAAGGAACATAAAGTGAACGGAATGACCACCAGAGCCGTATGTTCCCCCTCACCCCATCCCTCTCCCTCAAGGGAGAGGGAGTCGTCCGTGCAGGCCTCAGCCCTGTAGGAGAGGGCCTGGGAGAGGACATCAGACCGCTACTTACTCTTAATATCAAAAATATCCGTACCCAGATGGTTGTAGTCAACTTTCTGTAACTTGAAGTTGGTAACGTACACTTGGGGAGCTTTCTTGTTAGAGACAAACGGGTAAGCGTTTTTTATCTGCCCGGCGGTAATCCCCGTCCACTGCGAGAAAAACTGCAGGAAATCATTCGCTGAACGACGCGCTTTAATGACGCGATGCGTTTTATCGTCACTCGACAGCACCATAAACGGCACCTGGAAGTTCTGCTGGAACTTGTCATCGTGCGCCAGATACTGCACCTCTTTGCCGCGCTCTTTAAACGCCAGTCCGTGATCCGAGAAATAGACCAGGGAGAAACTGTCGCCCGTATTGCGCAGCTGATCGTAGAGCTTGCTCAGCAGGTCGTCAGTTTGCGTCATGGTGTAGAGATAGCAGGAGGTCTCTTTGGACTGCACGAACTCCGCGTACTTCCCGCCGGTCCGATCGCAGGCCTGCGGGTGCGATCCCATCAGGTGCAAGACGATCAGCTGAGGCTGGGTGCGCGGGGTGGCGAAGACCTGCGCCGTCATTTTCAGCAACGCTTCGTCTTTAGTGTTTTTGTCAGCTTCAAAGTCGCCGTTTTTCAGGAACTGCACTTCGTCAGCCCGTTTGGCGATGCTGGCGATGGCCGTATCGTATTCGCCAATTTGCCCCTGATTCGAGAACCACCACGTCTGAAAACCTGCGCGGTTTGCCAGGGTGACGAAATTATCCTGATACTGCGGTTTGCCATCCACCACCCGGTTAAGGGTCAGGCCGAGCGATTTCTGCGTTGAGCCGCTGGCCGCGACATAATCGGTAAACAGGGTGCCTTTGACCGAACTCGCGAACGGGGTGTTGTCCCAGTGGCCGCCAAACGCCCCCATTGCATCGCGACGTGCGCTTTCGCCAATCACCACCACATAGGTGTGATATTTCGGCTTAACGGCCAGCACGTTCCAGGTGTCTTTCATATTGGAAAGCTCAGCCATGCGGGCCTGTTCGTCGAGAACCTCTTTATTATTTACAACGACGTCTTTCACGAAGCGGAAAACCGGATAGCCGATGTTAATAAGTCTTAGCTTACCGTCCCAGGGAATATTCTGGATGGGGGCGACAAACGCCACGGCAACGCTGAACACCAGACAGAGTATGTCGATCTTACCCCAGGATTTTTTCTCGCCCGGCTGACGGCGAATGGCGATAACGCCCAGCGCGAAGATAAAGAGCCCGACCACGTAGCTGTACCACGGGAAGATCGTCAGGATCTCCGTCGACTCTTCCATATTGGTCGAGTGCAGCGCCAGCAGGGTATTAAAGTTTGGCGAGCCGTAGGCCTGACCAAACGGGAAATAGAGTGCCGCAACCAGCGAACAGATGCCGATTAATGCTTTTTGCGCGCGCGGCGCGGCTCGCCACAGCACATGCAGAATGCAGGTGAAGGCCACCGCGTAGAGCAGACTAAAGGGATAACCGAGCGCAAAGTTAATCAGTAATGACTGCAAAAAGTAAAACCCCGTCCACGGGCTTAAGGCCCGGCTGCGGGTCACAACGGTATCTATCAGGGTTAAATTCATAGGTCACTATCATGGATGAAAACGCCATGTGCTCACCCTGGCGTCAAGGGTCATAACCTGCCTGACAGTGCGTGGAGAGGGAATGAGGGTCCGCTTCAGCGAGCCGCAAATTGTGCAGGGCTGCAAGAAGATAGTGCGAGCGCTAAATAATATCAACAGTTGCTAAGCAGATGTTTTGCGAAGGGGATTGCAAATCCGTAAAAAAGATCGGGAATAGGGCGGCTGGAAGCCAGTTTACAGCGAAAATGTGACGGGAAAATGAAGCGGCGTACCGCGACGCCGCTTAGTGGGAAGGTTTGTCATCCTGATGCGGTTTGCCGTTAAACATATCGCACAGCATGTTCAGCAGCATTAAGCGCACTTTAAAGGGTGAGTGGGTAAACACGGTCATGCACCTCTTGAATTCGTTCATAAGACCTCCTGATTTTTGATCCCTTCGATCCGTGAAGGGTGACTGCATTACATACAGATATAGCACAGGCTATATTGTATAGCTATGGCTATTTCGTTAATTTTTTGTGCTTGTGGAGGGATGGTTTACAATGTGCGCTCTCGATACCGGGCGCTGGAAGCGTCACCCCACTGAGGAAGTACAATGAACCGTCGCGCAGGTAAGCCAACCATTAAAAAAACGACGCAACTGGTGAATGTTGAAGAGCATGTCGAAGGTTTTCGCCAGGTCCGTGAAGCGCACCGGCGTGAACTGATTGATGATTATGTTGAACTCATTTCCGATCTGATTCGTGAGGTCGGGGAAGCACGTCAGGTCGATATGGCCGCCAGGCTGGGGGTATCGCAGCCAACTGTCGCAAAAATGTTAAAACGTCTCGCCTCCGTGGGCCTAATCGAAATGATCCCCTGGCGCGGGGTCTTTCTGACGCCAGAAGGGGAGAAACTCGCGCAGGAGAGCCGCGAGCGCCATCAGCTTGTCGAGAATTTTTTGCTGGTGCTGGGCGTTAGCCCGGAGATTGCCCGCCGGGATGCGGAAGGAATGGAACACCACGTCAGCGAAGAGACGCTGGTGAAGTTTCGTGAGTTTACGCTTAAATATGGTCCCTCCGCTGAATGAAAATCCCTGGACTGCAGGCCCTGGCACGCGATCGTTTCTTCCATCTCTTATTACTCATTGGCGCAGGGTTAAGCCTCTTTGTGCCGTTTGCGCCGCAGGCCTGGCCCGCCGCCATTGACTGGCGCACCATCATTACCCTGAGCGGCCTGATGATGCTCACCAAAGGGGTCGAGCTGAGCGGCTATTTTGACGTGCTGGGCCGTAAAATGGTGCGCCGTTTTGCCACCGAGCGCAGGCTGTCCCTGTTTATGGTGTTTTCCGCCGCGGTGCTGTCGACGTTTCTGACCAACGACGTGGCGCTGTTTATCATCGTGCCCCTCACGCTCACGCTGCGTAAGCTTTGCGAGATCCCGGTCAGCCGGCTGATCATCTTTGAAGCGCTCGCCGTTAACGCCGGTTCTCTGTTAACGCCTATCGGCAACCCGCAAAATATCCTCCTCTGGGGACGTTCCGGGCTGTCGTTCGCCGCCTTTACCTGGCAGATGGCGCCGCTGGCGCTGGTGATGATGCTGTCGCTGATGGCGGTGTGCTGGTTTGCGTTTCCGGATAAAAAACTGCAATACCACAGCGGCACCACGGGCCCGCAGTGGCAGCCGCGTCTGGTCTGGAGCTGTCTCGGGTTATACATCGTCTTTCTGTTCGCGCTGGAGCTGAAGTATGAGCTGGCGGGTGTCCTGCTGGTCGCCGCAGGCTTTGTCGTCCTGGCACGGCGCGTGCTGGTCAGCGTGGACTGGACACTGCTGCTGGTCTTTATGGTGATGTTTATTGATGTGCATCTTCTCATCCAGCTTCCGGTGCTGCAGAACGTGCTGCACAGCGTCAGCACGCTGTCTCAGCCGGGACTGTGGCTGACGGCGATTGGCCTGTCGCAGGTTATCAGCAACGTGCCGTCCACTATTCTGCTGCTCAACTACGTTCCGCCGGATACGCTGCTGGCCTGGGCGGTGAATATCGGCGGGTTTGGGCTGTTGCCCGGCTCGCTGGCTAACCTTATTGCTCTGCGCATGGCCAACGACCGTCGTATCTGGTGGCGCTTCCATCTCTGGTCGATCCCGATGCTGGTTTGGGCTGCGGCGATCGGTTTCGGAATATTCCTTCTCATATAGTGCGCAATTTGTCAGTTTTTCCTGGCAAACGTATAGCAACGTCCTAGCTTTAGTGAACGGCATAGTGTGATGCCGCTCACTGACAGGACCGTTGCTGAACTATGGCTGAAGATCAAAATAAGCCTGCTGACGAGCAGGACAAAAATAATAATGAGCGTAAGCGCCCGGGCAAAAAACCGTTAATTATCCTCGGCATTGTCGTGGTGGTGATGGTTGTCGTGGCGCTGGTCTGGTGGTTTTTAACCCGTAACGAAGAGACGACTGACGACGCCTTTACCGACGGCGACGTGGTGACGATTGCCCCGAAAACGGCAGGCTACGTCACCGAGCTGCGGGTGCGCGATAACCAGCGCGTGAAAAAGGGCGATCTGCTGGTGGTCATCGATCCGCGGGATACCACCGCTCAGCGCGATCAGGCTCAGGCCCAGCTTGGGCTGGCTATCGCGCAGCTGCACCAGGCCCAGGCGCAGCTGGCGCTCTCAAAAGTGCAGTATCCCGCCCAGCGTGACGAAGCCAAAGCGCAGGTGCTGAAAGCGCAGGCCGATCTGGCGAACGCGCAGGCGGAGTACCGTCGCCAGCGCGGCGTCGACCCGCGGGCAACTACCCAGCAAAGCATTGATTCCGCGAACGCTCAGCTGCGCAGCGCGCAGGCGGGGCTGGCCAGCGCCCAGGCGCAGCTGGAGGTGGCAGAGCAGGTCCAGCTGCAAATCCGCCAGCAGGAAACCAACGTTGAAGCGCGCGAGCGCCAGGTCGATCAGGCGAAAGCGCAGCTGGAAACGGCCAATCTGAACCTCTCTTACACCGAAGTCCGCGCCCCGTTCGACGGGTTTGTCACCAAACGCAACGTGCAGCCCGGCACGCTGGTACAGGCGGGAACGGCGTTGTTCTCCCTGGTTTCGCCGAACGTGTGGGTGGTGGCGAACTTCAAAGAGTCCCAGCTTGAGCGCATGAAGCCCGGCGATAAGGTCACCGTGTCGGTCGACGCGTGGCCGGATATGGCGCTTGAGGGCCATGTTGATAGTATCCAGCAGGGCAGCGGCTCGCGCTTCTCCGCCTTCCCGGCAGAAAATGCCACCGGTAACTTTGTCAAAATTGTGCAGCGCGTGCCGGTCAAAATCGTGATTGATAAGGGGCTCGATCCGAACAAACCGCTGCCGCTGGGGCTGTCGGTTGCGCCGAAGGTGACGGTGGAATGACGGATCACAGCCACGACAGCTGGAAGCCCGCCAGCAATCCGTGGGCGGTGGCGATTGTCGTCACCCTGGCGGTGTTTATGGAAATTCTGGACACCACTATCGTCAACGTGGCGCTGCCTCACGTGGCAGGCTCGCTCTCGTCCAGCTATGACGAATCCACCTGGGTGTTAACCAGCTACCTGGTCGCGAACGGCATCGTGCTGCCCATCTCGGCGTTTCTGAGCCGCGTCTTCGGCCGCAAGCAGTTCTTCCTGATCTGCATCGTCATGTTCACCGTCTGCTCGTTCCTCTGCGGGATCGCCACCGAGCTGTGGCAGATCATCCTGTTCCGCGTGATGCAGGGTTTTTTTGGCGGCGGGCTACAGCCCACGCAGCAGTCGGTACTGCTCGACTACTTCAAGCCGGAGGACAGGGGCAAAGCCTTTGGGCTCTCGTCCATCGCGATTATCGTTGCTCCGGTCCTCGGCCCGACGCTGGGGGGCTGGATCACCGACAACTACTCCTGGCGCTGGGTGTTCTTTATCAACATCCCGGTGGGGATTGTCACGGTGCTGGCGATCTACCAACTGCTGGAAGATCCGCCGTGGGAGAGCAAGTCAAAAGAGAAGCTGACCATCGACTGGACGGGGATCGGCCTGATTGCCCTGGGGCTGGGCTGCCTGCAGGTGATGCTTGACCGGGGGGAAGATGAGGACTGGTTCTACTCAAACTTTATTCGTACCTTCGCGGTATTAACGCTTATCGGCATTATCGGTGCCATTTACTGGCTGGTGTATGCCAGAAAACCGGTGGTGGATCTGCACTGCATGAAGGACCGCAACTTTGCCATCTCCAGCCTGCTGATGGCGGGGATGGCGATGATTTTGTACGGCAGTTCCGTGGTGATCCCGCAGCTGGCGCAGCAGGACCTGGGCTATACCGCCACCTGGTCCGGGCTGGTGCTGTCGCCCGGGGCGGTGCTGATTGTGCTGACTATTCCGCTGGTGCTGAAGCTGATGCCGGTGGTGCAAACGCGCTGGATTATCGCCTTTGGCTTTACCTGTCTGGCGGTGTCGTTCTTCTGGTCGCGCACGCTGACCCCGGATATCGACTTCGAGACGCTGGTGCTGTTCCGCAGCGCCCAGTCACTGGGGCTGGGGTTCCTGTTTGTGCCCCTGACCACCATTGCCTTTATTTCGATTCCAAGACGGCTGAATGCCGATGCGGCGGCGCTGTTTACCATGTTCCGTAACGTCGCGGGCTCGGTCGGGATCTCGCTGTCGACGGCGGCCATCACCGAACGATCCCAGGCGCACAGCGCGCATCTGGCGTACCACGCCTCGCCGTTTAACGAGCAGTTCCAGCAGGCGATACGCGAAAGCGCCCAGGCGATCCAGAACTTCACGACCCAGGTGGGAGACCCCACCGGCATCGCCACCGGACGCCTGTACCAGACCATGATCGAGCAGTCGCGCTTTTTGGCCTACATCGACGTCTTCACCATCCTGAGCGCCGTGGCCTTGCTATTGATTCCGTTTTGTTTGTTGCTCTCGCCGGTTAAGAGCGAGGGGAGTGCAGGAGCACATTGATGATACACAGACGTTTACACCCCCTGATGATAATGATGCTGCTGGCAGGCTGCGCCGTCGGACCGGACTATCAGCCGCCCGCGCCACCTGCCGTCACGCACTGGAACGATAAGGGCGACAGCGCGGTAAAATCGCAGACGACCTCCGCCGCGACCAACCCTCGCTGGTGGAAGACCTTCGGCTCGCCACAGCTCGACAGCCTGGTGGAACGCGCCATCGCCGGGAACCTGACGCTGCAGCAGACGGTGCTGCGCATCGCCGGCGCGCGCGAACAGATTAACCAGGCGGGCGGGGCATTTTACCCGTCGGTGAACGGCAATCTACAGGCGACGCGCCAGCAGCTCGGGCTGGAAGGGGAGCTGAAATCCCACGGCGTGTATGACCAGGTGGATAGCATCGATCCCGCTCTCAAGGGCGCGCTGGGACCGCTGACGCAGCCGATCAACCTCTACCAGGGCAGCTTCGACGCCCAGTGGGAAATTGACCTGTGGGGTAAGGTGCGTCGTCAGGTGGAAGCCGCTGAAGCGCAGCAGAAAGCGGCTATCGAGCAGCGTAACGACGCGCTGGTGTCGCTGGAGGCGGAAGTGGCGCGCGCGTGGCTCCAGCTGCGCGGGGCGCAGAGCGTTATCGCCACGCTGAACACCCAGATTAAAAGCGCGCAGCAGACGCTGGATCTGACCGAGAGCCGCCAGCGCGGCGGGCTGTCGCCGCAGATGGACGTGGAGAATGCGCGTGCACAGCTGGGTAACCTGGAGGCGCAGCTGCCGCAGTACCAGGCGCAGGCGCGTCAGGCGATGAATGGCCTGGCAATCCTCCTGGGCAAGCCGCCGGGGGCGCTGGATGCGGAACTGCAAAGCGTGCAGCCGATGCCTGCGCTGCCGGATATCGTGCAGACCGGCATTCCGTCGACGCTGGCGCGCCGCCGTCCGGACGTGCGCGAAGCGGAGGCGAACCTTCATGCCGCCACGGCGCAAATCGGCGTCTCGGTGGCGGAGCTGTTCCCGAGCTTTACCCTCTCCGGGCAGTTTGGCCTGCGCAACAGCGAAACCAACTGGCTGACCGACTGGAGCAGCCACTTCTACAGCTTTGGCCCGCAGGTCTCCATTCCCATCTTCCAGGGCGGTCGGCTGGTCTCCAGCGTGAAGGTGGCGCGCGCGCAGCAGGGGGCGGCGGTGCTGGACTATCGTCAGACGGTGCTCACCGCGCTTGGCGATGTCGAAAACGCCCTGGTGAGCTATCGCACCGACCAGCAGCGTGAAGCGGGTCTCGCAAAAACGATCGACGCCCTGCAAAACGCCTTTGACCTGGCGAGCGACAGCTATCGTCAGGGGATCGCCAGCTTCATTGACGTGCTGGACGCCCAGCGGCAGCTGGCCCAGGCCGAGCAGCAGCGCGCGCAGGCGCAGGTGCAAAGCGCGCTCGATCTGGTGGCGCTCTACAAGGCGCTCGGCGGCGGCTGGGAGCCGTATCAGCAGGTGCAATTACCGGACTACAGCGTCTTTGGCGACGCCCCGCGCGGATAAATTTTCAGAGGATTGGGCAAGAAACGGACAGGAACGCCACATTCGCGATGGCTGAGGGGCGGGTATAACTATTGGGTACCCCTTAAACGACATGCGAGGATTATCTTATGCGTTATCAAAAACTGGGCAACACCGGTCTGTTCGTTTCTGAACTGTGCCTCGGCACCATGACCTTCGGCGGTGAAGGCGGCATGTGGGGCAAGATTGGTCAGCTCCAGCAAAGCGAAGCAGAACAGCTGGTGGGCCGCGCGCTGGATGCCGGGATCAACTTTATCGATACCGCGGACGTTTACTCGGAAGGGCGTTCGGAGGAGATCACCGGCCAGGCGCTGAAAAACCTGAAAATCCCCCGCGAGAACGTGGTCGTCGCGACCAAAGTGTTCGGCGAAACCGGAACGGCAGGGGTGAACTCGCGCGGCAGCTCGCGCTATCACATCATCAGCAGCGTGAAGGAGAGCCTGCGCCGCCTGCAGCTCGATCATATCGATCTTTATCAGCTGCACGGCTTCGACCCGGCCACGCCGATTGAAGAGACGCTGTATGCGCTGAATAACCTGGTGCAGCACGGCCACGTGCGCTATATCGGCGTCTCAAACTGGGCGGCGTGGCAGATTGCCAAAGCGCTGGGCATTTCCGAGCGTCTCGGGCTGGCGCGTTTCGCATCCCTCCAGGCGTATTACACCATCGCCGGACGCGATCTTGAGCGCGAGCTGGTGCCGATGATGCAGAGCGAAGGCGTCGGGCTGATGGTCTGGAGCCCGCTGGCAGGCGGCCTGCTGAGCGGAAAATATGGCCGCGACGGGCAGAGCGAAGCCGGTGGTCGTCGTCTGGAGTTTGACTTCCCGCCGGTGAACAAAGATCGCGCCTTCGACTGCGTGGACGTGATGCGCACGATCGCCGAAAGCAAGGGTGTCTCCGTCGCGCAAATCGCGCTGGCTTGGCTGCTGCACCAGAAAGCGGTGACCAGCGTCATCATTGGCGCGAAACGCGTTGAACAGCTGGACGACAACATTGCCGCCACCGGGATCCTTCTCAGCGAAGACGAGCTTCAGCAGCTTGATGCGGTGAGCGCGCTGCCGCGGGAATATCCTGGCTGGATGCTGGAGCGGCAGGGGGAGTATCGCCGCAATCAGCTCGCGCAGCAGTAACCTTTCTTGCCCCGGTAGTGCATCGCTTACCGGGGCTTTTTTTCCCGCATTGCTCACAAAAAACGATCCTCCTCTTTGATCGTTTTTACATCTTTGCCTATATGACTAGTCATGAATTTTTAAATGACTAGTCATATAGGGAGGGAACATGAACAATCAGCTGCCGGCCAACTTTTTATGGGGCAACTCGGTCTCCAGCATGCAGACGGAAGGGGCCTGGAACGAGGGCGGGAAGGGGATGTCGGTGTATGACATTCGTGAAGCCGGGGAGAACGTCTCCGACTGGAAAGTGGCGACCGACTCCTACCACCGCTACCGGGAAGATTTTGACCTGATGCAGGATCTGGGCATGAACTGCTACCGCTTCCAGATCTCATGGAGCCGCGTCTGCCCGCAGGGTGACGGCCCGTTCAACGACGAAGGCATCGCATTTTACGACCGCTTTATAGACGATCTGATCGCCCGCGGCATCGAGCCGATGATCTGCCTGTACCATTTCGATATGCCGCTCGCGCTGGCGCAGGAGTACAACGGCTTTATCGATCGCTGCGTGATGGACGCCTTTGTCCGCTACGGCAAAAAGATGATCGACTGCTTTGGCGACCGCGTGAAGTACTGGCTGACCTTCAACGAGCAGAATATTTTCCATATGCCGGAAGCCTTCCGCATTTCCGGCTATATGACAGGCGAGAAAACCCTGCGCGAGCTGTACCTGCTCCAGCACCATACGATGGTGGCGCACATGGCGCTGACCGAATACCTGCACCAGACGAAACCGGGCCAGCTGATGGGCGGCATGCTGGCGCACCAGCTGATCTACCCGGCCACCTGCAAACCGCGCGATATCTTCTGCGCCCAGCAGTATGACGAATTCCTCAACCAGAATTTGCTGCGCGTCTTTGCCGGGCAGGGCTACAGCCCGGCGGTGATGGCGGTGGTGGAGCAGGAGGGCTTTGGCGATATCTACCGCGCAGACGATCTCGCGCTGCTGGCGCGCACCCAAAACGACTATATGGCCTTCAGCTACTACGCCAGCAAAACGCTGGACAGCGATGCGATCCCGGAAGGCACGCCGGTCAACTATTACCTGCTGCACGGCGAGAAAAATAACCCGTACCTGAAGGCCACCGAGTGGAACTGGCAGATCGATCCGCTGGGCTTCCGCACCATCATCACCCGCTACGCCAACGACTGGCGCCTGCCGGTGTTCCCGATCGAGAACGGCATCGGCGTGATTGAGTCCTGGGATGGGGTGAACCCGATTGAGGACACCTACCGCATCGACTACCACCGGGCGCACATCGAGGCGATGAAAGCGGCGATGTTCGAGGACGGGGCAGAGGTCATTGGCTACCTCGGCTGGGGGTTAATCGACATTCTCAGCTCCCAGGGCGACATGCGTAAGCGCTACGGCGTGGTGTACGTCAACCGGGAAAACCACGACCTGAAAGACCTCAGGCGCGTACCGAAGAAGAGCTACGCGTGGTTAAAACAGGTTATCCATACCAACGGACGCGAGATGTAAGCCGTACGCTGCCGGGCCGTTTTTGTGACTGATTGATGGGAACACGCCGCTATGTCTGAAACAAAAATCACACCGCACATGCAGTCCTTTGTCGATAAATTTGTCGAGTTTTCGGCGCGCCTGGCAAACCAGGTGCACCTGCGCTCCCTACGCGACGCCTTCGCCACGGTAATGCCCATTTTCATCCTCGCCGGTCTGGCGGTGCTGGTGAACAACGTGGTGTTTCCGTGGATGTTTAAGGGCGATACGCTGGCGCATTTTCAGGTGTGGGGCGAGGCGATTATCAACGGCACGCTGAACATCGCCGCGCTGCTGCTGGCCCCGATGATTGCCTGGTCGCTGGCGCGCAACAAAGATTTCGACAATCCGGTCTCGGCAGTGGTTATCGCCGTCAGCAGTTTTATCATTATGATGCCGATGCGCTTACAGATTACGCCCGTCGGCAGCGACGCTGCGGTCAGCGTGACGCAGGTGCTGACCTTCGCCAATATCGGCTCCACCGGGATTTTCGCCGGGGTGCTGATTGGGCTGCTTTCAACGGAGGTATTCATCGCCATCTCGCGGTTGAAGGCGCTGCACATTTCGCTCGGAGAAAACGTGCCCCCGGCGGTGAGCAAATCCTTTACCGCGCTGATCCCAACCATTCTCACGCTTTCCCTGTTCGCGGTGCTCGCGGCGATACTGGCAAATGTGCTGCATACGGACCTGATCCATCTCATTACGACCTTCATCCAGCAGCCGCTGCGGCTGATCAACACCAGCCTGCCGGGGACGATTTTCATCTACAGCTTCGGCAACTTCCTGTTCACGCTCGGCATTCATCAGTCAGTGGTCAACAGCGTGGTGCTGGAGCCGTTCCTGCTGATCAATACCAACGAGAACATGCTGGCCTTCGCCAACGGCCAGCCCATTCCGCACATCATCAATAACATCTTCGTGCCGACCTTTGGCATGGTGGGCGGGACGGGCAGCACGATATCGCTGCTGATCGCCATCTTTATCTTCTCCCGACAACAGTCGGCGAAGCAGGTGGCGCGTCTCTCGCTGGCGCCGGGCCTGTTTAATATCAACGAGCCGGTGATTTTTGGCCTGCCGATCGTGTTTAACCTGCCGCTGATGATCCCATTCGTGCTGCTGCCCGCGATAGGCATTTACTTTGCCTGGCTCTGTACCACGCTGGGATTCATGTCGCGCTGCGTGGTGATGATCCCGTGGACCACGCCGCCGATTCTCAGTGCCTGGCTGGCCACGGCGGGAGACTGGCGGGCGGTGGTGGTGCAGTTGGCAATCATCGTATTTGGTGTATTCTTCTACCTGCCTTTCCTCAAAATTGCCGAGCGAGTGGCCTTGAAAAACAGCGGGATAGAAAACTAACAGAAAGGAAGGATGATGGCGGCGAAGTACATCACCATAGCGCGGGAAATCAAGAAACGCATTATCAGCCAGCAGTACGCCGCCCATGAACCGCTGCCGGACCAGTTTGCGCTGGCGGCGGAGTTCAGCACCAGCCGGATGACCATCCAGCAGGCGATGCGCCAGCTGATCGTCGAAGGGCTGGTCTATACCCGCCAGGGGCAGGGGACGTTCATCCGCAAAAATTTCCTCCAGCTTTCGCAGTGGGATCTCTCCGGCAGCGACTACTTTGGCGCGACCAAAACCTGGGCGCATCTGGGTACGGTTACGAGCCGGGTGGTGCATTTCGAACTGCGCTTCCCGAACGAAAAAGAGCAGGCGTCGCTGATGATTAACGCCGATGCGCCGATCTACGACTTCATTCGCCTGCGTTTGCTGAACGGCGAACCGATGTCGCTGGATTCCACGGTGATGCCGATGAATCTGGTGCCGGGCCTGACGAAAAACCATCTTGAAGGTTCAGTGTTTCAGTACGTTCAGGAGACCCTGGGGCTGAAAATTATGGGCTCGTATCGGGTGGTGCGGGCGCTTAAGCCCAGCGCGCTGGACAGAGAGCATCTGGTCTGCGAGGAAACCGATCCGGTACTGGAGGTGGAGCAGGTCATTTATCTGGAAGATGGCACGCCGCTGGAGTATGCCCACTGTCACTATCGGTACGACCACGGCGGGATTGTGATCGTGAATAACGGGTAAAAAAAAGCGGGCCTCGAAGCCCGCTTTTTTAATGCGCGTGATTAGTTCAGACGCACCGGCATACCGGAACGGTTCTGAACGGCCTGGTCAACAATCGCCGTTTCAACGTCTGGCTGAGACGTTACCGCCTGTACCGCGCTGTTCAGCGTAACAGGAACGACTTCGTTGTTGTTGATCTGGTCTTCGCTGGTGGACAGCGGGTTGTGCACTTCGATGTAGCGGCTGCCGTCTGGCTCAGACGTCGCTTTCACCGGTTCGTTGATGAACTGCACGCGCGTACCGACCGGCACGTTTTCGAACAGGAACTTGATGTCGTCGTTACGCAGGCGCACGCAGCCGTGGCTCACGCGCAGGCCGATACCGAAGTTGGCGTTGGTGCCGTGAATCGCATACAGACGACCAATGTACAGGGCATACAGACCCATCGGGTTATCCGGGCCGGCTGGCACAACGGCTGGCAGCGGTTCGCCCGCAGCGATGTATTCCGCGTGCATTTTAGCCGTTGGCGTCCAGGTTGGGCCCGCTTTCTTACGTTCAACTTTGGTGGTCCAGTTCAGCGGGGTGTCTTTACCCAGCTGGCCGATACCGATTGGCAGCACGATCACGGTGTTGGTGCCTTTCGGGTAGTAATACAGACGCATTTCGGCGCTGTTAATTACGATACCTTCATGAACGGTATCCGGCAGGATCAGCTGCTGAGGGATATTCAGCACGGTACCTGCTTTCGGCAGGTACGGGTCAACGCCCGGGTTCGCTTCCAGCATGTTAGACAGACCCAGCTGGTACTGCGCCGCGAAATACTCCAGCGGCTGAGAGTTACCTTCAGGAACCGTCACCACCTGGTTTTGACCCACCAGACGGCTTCCGTCGGTCGGCAGGGGATACGTCACCGCAGACGCGGTCTTACAAAAACCTACTACGGCTAACGCCGCCGCAAAAAGCGCTGTTAATTTCATGTTCATGTTGTGCGAGGTATCTAAGCCATTCTGGCGATGAGTTGATAAGTCTGAATCTGTGATGGGAGCGCATTATATGTGCATTCCCGCTCACTGGGAATTCAGATGTGTACGAAATCACATTTTTTTCGATTTTGTTAAAGTTTAGTGGATGGTTGCAACGCGGGATCTCAATTCGGAATTGTGGCATAATGCCGTGTTTATCACACTTTTCGCAGGAATCTCCCCGTGTTAGTTACCAGCAACGTCACTATGCAGTTTGGCAGTAAGCCGCTGTTCGAAAACATTTCCGTCAAATTTGGCGGCGGCAACCGTTACGGCCTGATTGGTGCCAACGGTAGCGGTAAATCCACCTTTATGAAGATCCTCGGCGGCGATCTGGAGCCGACCCTCGGCAACGTGTCGCTCGATCCGAACGAGCGCATCGGTAAGCTGCGTCAGGATCAGTTCGCCTTCGAAGAGTTCACCGTGCTCGACACCGTGATCATGGGGCACGCGGAGCTGTGGGAAGTGAAGCAGGAGCGCGATCGCATCTATGCGCTGGCCGAGATGAGCGAAGAAGACGGCTATAAAGTGGCCGAGCTGGAAACGCAGTACGGCGAGATGGACGGTTACTCTGCGGAAGCGCGCGCGGGCGAGCTGCTGCTGGGCGTGGGTATTCCGGTTGAACAGCATTACGGCCCGATGAGCGAAGTCGCGCCAGGCTGGAAGCTGCGTGTGCTGCTGGCTCAGGCGCTGTTCTCTAACCCGGACATCCTGCTGCTCGACGAACCGACGAACAACCTGGACATCGACACCATCCGCTGGCTGGAGCAGACGCTTAACGATCGCGACAGCACCATGATCATCATTTCGCACGACCGTCACTTCCTGAACATGGTCTGTACGCACATGGCGGATCTGGACTACGGCGAGCTGCGCGTCTATCCGGGCAACTACGACGAGTACATGACGGCGGCCACCCAGGCGCGCGAGCGTCTGCTGGCGGACAACGCCAAGAAAAAAGCGCAGATTGCCGACCTGCAGTCCTTCGTCAGCCGATTCAGTGCTAACGCCTCTAAATCGCGTCAGGCAACCTCGCGTGCGCGTCAGATTGATAAAATCAAGCTGGAAGAGGTTAAAGCCTCCAGCCGTCAGAACCCGTTCATCCGCTTCGAGCAGGACAAGAAGCTGTTCCGTAACGCGCTGGAAGTGGAAGCCCTTACCAAAGGCTTCGATGAAGGCCCGCTGTTTAAAAATTTCAACCTGCTGCTGGAAGTGGGCGAGAAGATTGCCATTCTGGGCGCCAACGGCGTGGGTAAATCTACCATGCTGAAAACCCTGGTCGGCGAACTGCAGCCGGACAACGGCACCGTGAAATGGTCCGAAAACGCGCAGGTTGGCTACTACGCGCAGGACCATGAATACGAGTTCGAAAACGATCTGACCGTCTTCGACTGGATGAGCCAGTGGAAGCAGGAAGGCGACGACGAGCAGGCGGTGCGCAGCATTCTGGGTCGTCTGCTGTTCAGCCAGGACGACATCAAAAAGCCTGCTAAAGTGCTCTCTGGTGGTGAGAAGGGACGCATGCTGTTCGGCAAGCTGATGATGGAAAAACCAAATATCCTGGTGATGGACGAACCGACTAACCACCTGGACATGGAATCGATCGAATCCCTGAACATGGCGCTGGAGATGTATCAGGGCACCCTGATCTTCGTCTCTCACGACCGTGAGTTCGTCAGCTCGCTGGCGACCCGCGTGATCGAAATTACGCCAGAGCGCGTGGTGGACTTCACCGGTAACTACGAAGATTACCTGCGCAGCAAAGGTATCGACGGCTAAAAAAAAGCCCGGTGGCGCTTCGCTTACCGGGCCTACGGGTGACTTTGTAGGCCGGGTAAGGCGAAGCCGCCACCCGGCAATGTTCAGAGCACCCACTCACTCCCTTCAACCCCGTTCACCCGCAGCGTACGTTTTTCCCCCGCCGGTAATGACATCTTCAGCGCTTTCCACGCCGGACGATAATCCCCCCGCGCGTTCACCTTCAGGTTGATGGTTGCGCCGTCGCACACCATTTCCCATTCCACCCACAGCGCATTGCCGTTCTGATAGCCCCAGCTTTCACCGTCGTCTTCAAACAGCAGCCCCGAGGTCGTGCCGACGCCTTTCACCGGGAACAGCTTCAACTCGCGGGTCGTATCTTTTTCGGCACTCACATGCGTGATGCGCTCGCTCAGCGGCAGACCGGCTCCGGCGCGCACCAGCAGCGGCAGTTTTTCCAGCGGCGCATCGAGGACGATGGATTGCCCGCCTGCATACCACGCGTGGGTGTAAAAATCATACCAGCCCGTTTCGTTATCCGGCAGCCAGACCCGGCGCTCGCGCTGCCCGGCTTCGACGACGCTGGCGACCAGCAGGTCGCGGCCCAGCAGGAAGTCGTCGCACTCTTCGAAGGTCTGCGCATCGTGCTCGTGGTCGAGGAAGGTCGGGCGCAGCATCGGCTCGTCGTCGGCGTGCGCCTGCCAGAGCAGGGTATAGAGATACGGCAGCAGGCGGTAGCGCAGCTCAATCGCGCCGCGAATGGCAGGCGTGACGCCCGGATACATCCACGGCTCGTTCACCGTGTGGTCATCGTTCCACGAGTGAATGGTAAAGCGCGGGTGCATCACGCCGTTCTGCACCCAGCGCACGAACAGCTCGGCGTCCGGCTTGTCGCCGGAGAAACCGCCGACGTCATGGCCGACGTTGAACAGCCCGGACAGGCTCATGCCCAGCCCCATGCGGATGTTATAGCGCAGCGTGTCCCAGTTGGTGCGGTTGTCACCGCTCCAGGTCTGAACGTAGCGCTGCATCCCGGCGCAGCCGGAGCGGGAGATGAGATACGGGCGTTTTTCCGGCGCAAAGCGCTGCTGCGCTTCCAGCGAGGCGCGCATCATCAGCAGCGGCATGACCGGGCGAATATGCTTGATGGCGATCTCCTTGCCGAAGCCGTGACAGCGAGCTTCTCCGTCCCACACTTCATATTCGTTGTTGTCGTTCCAGGTGGAGTCGATGCCCATCTCCAGCAGCTGCGTGGTGACGCCGTTCTGCCACCACTGCACCGTCTGCGGGTTGGTAAAGTCGAGGTGCGAGCCTTCGTCATCCCAGAAGCTGGAGCATTCGGGTGCATCGGTTTCTGAATCGCGAATGAACAGGCCGCTCTCCGCCACTTCGCTGTAGCGCGGATGATCCTGCAGCAGGCACGGCTTGATGTTTGCGGCCAACTTCAATCCCGCGTCGTGGAACGCCTGGCTCATCACCTTCGGCTGCGGCACCTTGTCATAGTTCCAGTTGAAGACGTAGCGCTTGCCGTTGATGGAGGTATAGCCAGACGAAAGCTGGAACGAGTCGCACGGAATGGCGTGCTCTTCGCACAGGCGGATGAAGTTCATCAGCTGATTCTGCGCGTCCGGCGCGTCGGTGTAGTGCATGGTCGAGCCGCTGTAGCCCAGGCTCCATTTCGGTCCGAACAGCGTTTTCCCGGTCAGGCGCACAAAGGCTTTGGTGACGTCCAGCACGCGCCTGCCGGTAAAGATGTAGTAGTCGATATCGCCCGCTTCCGCCTGCCAGCGGCGATAGGCGGTGTGGTAGTTGTCGATTTCGTTACCCAGATCCAGCCAGCAGCTGCTCAGGTTGTCGTAGAACAGGCCGTAGCTCACGTCGTCGCGGCGGGTAAGGGTGAACGGAATGTGCTTGTACAGCGGGTCGGTGCTGGCGGCGTTGTAGCCCATGGCGTCGAGGTTGCGCATCTCGTAGCGTTTACCGTTGCGCTGCAGATCGCCCGCTTTCTCACCCAGGCCGTAGAAACGCTCGTCCTTGCGGCGGCTCAGGTAGTGCGCCACGCCGTCGCCATGGGCGTTCAGCAGGTAGGCGCTGGTGGGGCGGTCGTTGACCAACGGCTGCCACTCGCCCGCGTCATTGCGGTAGTGCCACTCCAGCCACAGCGGCTGGTGCACGGTGACGCGCAGCTGTTCGGTTGCCACAGTTAACGTGTCGTCCTGCTGCGTCAGCGTCCAGGCCGGGCAGGTGAAGCCGCTGACATCGTCACGACGGCGACCTTCCCACGGCACGTCTTGTTCCGGGGCGATGCTCCAGGTGCGGTCCAGCGCCAGCTCGCCTTTGCGTTTGATCAGCACGCGGAACAGGTTCTCTTCCAGCACATACAGGCACAGACGGTGCTGGTTATCGACCAGCAGTTCAAGATGGTTTGCCGACTGCGTATCAACGGTCCAGTTTTTCAGGGTTTTCATATGCAATACATCCACTATCAGGCGCGCTTGGCGCGACGTTCAGCAATAAATGCTACCAGGAAGAGAGCGCCAATCAGGTCAAAGAAGCCCATGGCGATAAAGAGCGGGTTAAAGCCGATTTTGTCGGCGGTCACACCGATTAACAGCGAGAACAGGAAGCTGGCGATCCACGCCGCCGAGCCGCGCATGCCGTTGACGGTCGCCATCTGGCCTTTGTCGAACGACTCCACGACCAGGGCGCTGAGCATGCAGGAGATGATCTGGTGCCCGAAGCCGCCGATGGAGATCAGCACGATGGTGATGTACGGGTCGCGGGTAATGGCCACGATGGCCAGCGAGATCATCAGGAACGCGCCCGTCACGGAGCTGGCGACGACAGAGTTCACGCGGGAGCAGCCGAACAGGCGGGTGTACAGACGCGTCAGGTAGCCGCTCGCCACGCTGCCGAGGTCAGCGGCGAGGAACGGCAGCCAGGCAAACATCGCAATCTGCTTCAGATCCATGCCGTGCTCTTTGGCAAGGTACAGCGGCACCCAGAAGCTCAGCACCGCCCAGGCCGGTTCCGCCATAAAGGCCGGGATGGCGATACCGTAGAAGCGTTTGTTCTTCGAGACGGTTTTCAGCGCGGTCAGGAAGGGCAGTTTGACGGCAGGCGGTTCGTTATCCTGCTTGATAAACGCCAGCTCGTCCTTGCTCAGGTTCGGGTGCTGCTCCGGGTTATGGTAGAACGCCCACCACAGGATCACCCACAGCAGCGCCAGCACGCCGGTAAACATGAACGCCCCCTGCCAGCCGAACGACGCGTGAGCAAAGTAAATGATAGGCGGAGCCAGCATCGCGCCGATAGAGAAGCCCACGCCCGCCCAGCCGGCAGCAACGGGACGCTCTGATTTCGGGAACCATTCACCGATGGTTTTGGCGTTCGCCGGGGTAGCGGCGGCTTCTGAAGCCCCCATAAAGAAGCGCAGTATGGCCAGGTGCAGCCAGCTTCCGGCGCCCGCATGGAAAATACACATTAGCGCCCAGATCCCGGCGCAGACCATAAAGCCAATCTTCAGGCCAATGACGTCAATCAGCCAGCCGCACAGGGGCTGGAAAATGGTGTAGGCGATCTGGAACGCACCGACGATCCAGGAGTATTGCTCGGTGGTGATCCCGAGGCTCTCTTTTAGCTCCGGAGCGAGAATACCTAAGGAATTTCGGGTGATGTAGTTAACGGTGACGCCCAGCAAAAACAGCACCAGCACGTACCAGCGCAGGTTCTTGATGACGCGACGGGTTTTGCTTGTCGCAACGGTGTTATTGATGTCCTGACTCATTTTACTCTCCACAAGACGGACGGTAAGGGGACGGAGGTTCAGGTGTCACACAGATTTTTATGCCTTTGATTTCTATCCGTTTAAACTGCTTAAGTTGGTATACAACTAGTATGGAAGTTGTGTGACAGGTTCACCTTAAGGGAGAAAATGAGCGGGCAATAGTCTATTTTGTGCAAAATTTCTCATAACTGACGTAAACACTCTGGCAAGATGGTATTGATATCAGTTATTGCCTGACAAACACGCTATGAAAATTTTTTCATTTCGCAAATGGAGCCAGATCACAAAATGGACAAAAGGCTAAAAATCACCGAAATCGCTGCCCGCACGCAGCTCTCGATCAGCACCGTGTCACGCGTGCTGGCGGGGAAAGCGAATACCAGTGAAAAAGCGCGCGCAAAGGTGCTGGCGTGCGCGCGGGAACTGGGTGTGATGGAGGGCATGGCGGCGGGACGGCTGCTGCTCAATAGCCTGGTGGTTTTTGCTCCTCAGCGCGCTTTCGACGAGCGGTCCGACATCTTTTACTACCGCGTGATCCAGAGCGTGAGTAAAGGCCTGGCATCCCACGATGTGCGCCTGCGCTACTGCGCGCTGGAAGAGAACGACAGCGACGCCCAGCTTTTTCTGGCGCGGATGAACGAGTCGGACACCCAGGCCGCCATTCTTCTCGGTATCGACGACCCGCATATCCACGATCTGGCTGCGGATGTCGGCAAACCCTGCATGTTGATTAACTGCCGCGACCGGCACATGCGTCTGCCTGCCGTTGCGCCGGATCACCGCGCCATTGGCGAGCGGGCGGCGGAGTACCTGTTCGAGATGGGACACCGTGAGGTGATGAACGTGCTGTGCCTGCGTCGCTACACCATGGAGCTGCGCCTGTCGGGGATCCGTGACGCGTGGCAGTCTCACAACCTGGCGTTCAACGACAGGCGCGATCTGCTGGTGGTGCCCAGCTTCAGCGCGCGCGAAACGGAACAATTGGTCAGCGCCTGGCTCAGCGAAATGCAGGGCAAGGATTTGCCAACCGCGTTCCTGGTCGGCGGCGATTTTATGGCGGCGGGGACCATCAGCGCATTACAAAACCACGGCTTGCGCGTGCCGCAGGACGTCTCGGTGATGAGCATTGACGGGTTTAACCTGGCGGCGATCCAGGATGTGCCGCTGACGGCCGTGCATGTTCCCCGCGACGAGCTGGGGACGGAAGCGGTACACATGCTCCAGCAGCGGCTCATGCGCCCGGACGCGCCGGTGGGGACGTTACTGCTTAACGGCACGCTGACCGTGCGAGAATCGGTACGGCGGATACGTCAGGGAAAACGACGCACCGCCGTTGAGCGGGAAGGGCTGTACGACAGTTAGACCATGCCCAGCGCGCGCTTGCCGTGGATATTGAGATCGTTCACGGTAAAGCGGTCCTGCCAGCTCTTTTCATAATCTTCGCGTGGGAAATCCCCCGGCGATGCGCCGGTCTCCAGCGCTTCCTTGACCTTCTTCGCGTAGGCGAGGTTTTTCTCGCACATCGGTGCGGCAGGAATATACATCACGTTGCCCCAGCCCTGCTGATTGTCCACCGGCGCGACGGAGTGGATCACATCGCAGTGCCACCACACCGAATCGCCCGCGTCCAGCGCCGGAATGCTGGTCAGCGCCTCGATGAGCAGCGGGTGCCACTTCTCGGAAATCGGCAGCACGCGCCCCGGCGCCACGCCGCACAGCTCGTCTTCCGGCACGTCGTCCAGCAACGGACGCAGCAGAATGTACGCCATTGCTTCCGGGATCGGCACGACGTGCAGCAAGCCCTGTCCGGGGATCATATCCGACAGCGCGGTCCAGCCCTGGAAGGTGCGGAACACCGAGCATTTAGTGGTGTTATCGACGGTATACTCTTCCACTTCGGTACGGTGCGCGGCGTTCCACGGATCGTACTTGTCGACATTGCCGTCAAACACGCGGGCAAAGACCTGCTGGTAAGCCGGCAGCAGCCAGCGCTCCAGCGCGCCGGAGTCGGTATGCGCACCCAGCCCTTTCGAGGTGGTTCCCGGCGGACGGCGGCGGATACGATCCGGGTAAATCACGCTCACGTCCGGGTCGAACCACTGCTTGCCGTTGCTCTCGAACGTCCATAAACGGTTAAGGAACGACTGCACCTGCGCCATCTCTTCACTCTGACGCGCCTGCATCTGCGCCTGCGACCAGTAGATCGGGTAAATCTCCGGACGGGAAGCGGTCAGGGTGCCAAAGAAGTTATCGCCTGGCCCTTTGTACACCTCGTCAAACTTGTTCAGATCGAGGTAGTCGAGCATCGACTGATCCCACGCCAGTGCCTGCTCGCGCGGGAAGTGACCTTTAATCACCGCACAGCCGCGGCGTTTAACGGCGTCGCGCTGCGCGTCGGTAATCGTGCCGTTTTTCACATCGGTAAACGGGATCACCGGCCAGACGGATTCACCTTTATTTTTAAGCGCGTTAATTTCCGCCACGCGGGTGGCAATTTTGTCGCTGAGCTTGTTAAACACCGCCTGCACGTCGCCGATCTGCGCGCGTAACTCACGTTTCAACTGACGGATTGCCGCTTTGTGATCCGCCGGCAAGGTTTCACTGGTAAAGGTCATAACTGCCTCGCATCTTTCATTCGAAAGTAAAAGTGTCTACAAGTGATACTTTAAGTTAAAAATAAGTTAATGCAAGTTTAAAAACTTGACGTGCGCCACAGGACGGAAAAAGAGTGAGAGGCCGGAGCCAGGCTCCGGCGAAGAAAGGATCAGGCGTCGAACGGGGAATGGTTGTCGAGCACGGCCTGAATGACGTTCAGCGCGCCCTGATGGTTGTTGTCATCGGTGCTGTAGCGGCTGATTTCTTTGATGCTCTCTGCCGCGTTACCCATCGCAAAGGAATATTTCACCAGCTTCAGCATCTCGGCATCGTTGCCGCTGTCGCCAATCGCCACGCACTCTTGCGGGGAGATTTTCCAGCGCTTCAGCAGACGGCTGATGCCGTTAGCTTTGTGCAGGCCGGGGATAATCAAATCGACAAAGCCAAAGCCGCTGGTGACCGGCTTCATGATGCCGTCCAGCGAGACGTGCAGCTTATCCACCAAATTGGGGATATCGCTGTCCGGCAGGTTCAGGGAGAACTTAAACAGCACGTCGTCAATTTCACGGTAATCGCTAATGCGCTTTAAGCGGTGGTAGTGCTTTGACATCAGCGCCACGAACGCATCCGGGGCTTTATCGCTGACGTACGCGCTCTCCAGCCCGCAGGCCACGAAGTTCAGCCCTTTATCTTTCAGCAGTTCGCCAATCACGATCTGCGATTCATGGCGGGTCAGCTCGCCGTGAAAAATCTGCTCCCCGCGATCGAACACCAGCGCGCCGTTTTCCGCCACGAAGGAGATCCGATCTTTGAGCTCCGGAAAGAAGGAGATGAGCTGGTAATACTGGTTGCCGCTGGCGACAACGAATTCAATGTTGCGGGCTTTAAGCTGTTCAAACTGTGCCTGGAAGCGGTCACGATCGTACTGCTTGGCATCATCAAGAAAAGTTCCGTCCATATCGGTGACGATAACTTTAACGGTCATACTGTGCTCCTGGGTCACTGCGTTTTGAAACATTCTAATAACAAGGTGACGGGGAGCACAAATTTAATTTCGAATGAAAGTCAGAAAGCCGGGTGGCGGCTTCGCCTTACCCGGCCTACGGGGAGACTCTGTAGGCCCGGTAAGCGCAGCGCCACCGGGCGTTTTTCTTACAGCGTATGTTCAGTTCGGGCGATAATATCGTCCTGCGCATCCGGCGACAGGGCGGTGAAGAACGCCGAGTAACCTGCG
This sequence comes from Enterobacter cloacae complex sp. Mu1197, assembly GCF_040059225.1. Classification (NCBI taxonomy): domain Bacteria; kingdom Pseudomonadati; phylum Pseudomonadota; class Gammaproteobacteria; order Enterobacterales; family Enterobacteriaceae; genus Enterobacter; species Enterobacter cloacae complex sp. Mu1197. The sequence continues at coordinate 1,453,746 of NZ_CP157375.1, forward strand.
ACGCGCACCACCAGGTCACGATACTGGTCAGGGTGTTTCTTCGCCTCCAGCAGCGTGTCGCGCGAGACGATGTTGTACTGAATATGCCAGCCCTTATGCACCTCGAAGAAGGTGCGCAGCAGCACCATCAGCTTCTGGCGATCGCTGTCGTTTTCCAGCGTTGACGGGTTAAGCTTCTGGTTCAGCAGCACGCCGCCGAGAATCGCCTCGGTAGGCAGTTTACCCACGGAACCGATGACCGCCGTTGGACCCAGGTGGTCGGTACCGGAAGCCGGGCTTGCCCCTTCCGCCAGCGGCGTGTGCGCCTTACGTCCGTCCGGTGTCGCCATCGTCGCCGCGCCAAACGGCACGTTCGCGGAAATCGAGGAGGTGCCCGCGTAGTAGTTACCGCCAATCGGGCCGCGGCCGTGGCGCGGGTTATGGTACTGCTTCAGCTCTTCAATGTAGGTCTGATAGGCGCGGGTCAGCAGCATATCCACGCTGTCGTCATCGTTACCGTACTTAGGCGCGCCATTGATCAGACGCTGACGCAGCTGCTCGTGGGTCAGGCCGTCGAAGTCATCCGCCAGCGCCGCCGCCAGCTGCTGTTGGCCAATGACGCCCTGTTCGAACACCAGCTTCTTCACCGCCGCCAGGCTGTTGCCGAGGTTGGCGATCCCCACCTGCAGGCCGGAGACCCAGTCATACTTCGCGCCGCCCTGCTTGATGCTTTTCGCGCGCTCGATGCAGTCGTCCACCAGCGCCGAGCAGAGAATATCGTGAACGTTCTCCTCCAGCATGGTGTCCACCACGTACTCAATCTCGATGGATTTGCGGGTGTAGTAGCGGATCTGGCTATCCCAGGCCGCCATCACCTCGTCGAAATTGTCGAAGTTACCGGCAGAGAGCGCTTTCTCCTGCGGCAGGAACACCTTGCCGCTGGTGGCATCGCGGCCGCCTTCCAGCGCGGCCAGCATCACGCGGGCGAAGTTGATGAAGCTCATGCCGGTGCAGCGATAGCCCCACTTGCCGCCCACCGCGGTTTCGATACAGCCAATCGCCGCGTAGCCGTAGGCGTCGTCTCGTTCAACGCCGAGCTTGATGAATTCCGGGATCACGATTTCATCGTTGTTGAACGCGGGCATCCCGAAGCCGCAGCGGATCACCTGCACGCAGGCGTCGAGGAAGTCGTTGCTCATGCCCGCGTGGTAACGCACGCTCAGGTTCGGCTGGGTGGAGCGCAGGCGACCGCAGGATTCCAGAATCGCGTAGGAGAGCGGGTTCACCGCGTCCATCGGCTCACCGTTGACCAGCTTCTGGCCGCCGATGGTGACGTTCTGGTACAGCGGGCTGCCGGCGGAGGCTTTGGAGTGCGAGCCGGAGCGGATCTTGTTCACTTCCAGCAGCTTCAGCCAGCAGCTGTGCAGCAGCTCGATGGCATGTTCGCGATCCAGGCTCTGGTTCAGCTCCACGTCGCGGCGGTAGTACGGATAGAGATACTGGTCCATACGCGCGAAGGAGACGGAGTGGCCGTTGGACTCAATCTGCAGGATCAGTTGAATGAAGTAGCACAGCTGCAGCGCCTGCCAGAAGGTTTTTGGCGGCTCGTGAGCAATCACGTCGCAGTTTTCTGCCATCGCCAGCAGCTCGTCGCGGCGGCTTTCGCGGGTTTCGGTGGAGGCCATCTCGCGCGCCAGATCGGCGAAGCGTTTGATGTGCAGGCTCACCGCTTCCAGCACGATATCAATTGCCTTCAGGAACTGATCGCCGTGCAGGTCTTCCAGCACCGTCAGGTTGATGCGCGAGCGGCGCTCGGCCACTTTGGCGCGCAGGCCGTCGAGACCTTTCTCCAGCACCAGGGGGAAGTTCACCGCCAGGTGCGCGTCGCCGGAGGTCATGTTGCCTTCGGCTTTGATGATGCCGGTTTCCAGCAGGCCTTTCTGCTCGTCGGTGAACATGCCGTAGCAGCGATCCTGCACCGTCTGGCCGCGCCACCACGGGCAGATCTCATGCAGCACACGCTTGTTCTCTTCACTCACCGCAAAGCCCGCGCCCGGGCGATCCGCCAGGTCGTCAATCTCTTTCTCAATCCAGGAGACGGTGTATTCCGGGAAGATCGGTGCGGCGCGTACTTCACTGGCCTGGTTACCAATAATCAGCTCGTCGTGTTTGATCCAGATGGTACGCTCGGCCAGGTGATGCGCCAGCGCCAGGGCGCGACGGACCGGGATCGGCTTGTCCATGTGCTGCTGGTACATTTCGGTGTAATGCTGGGCACGCTCGGTACAGACCGGCGGCTTAACGATATGCACCAGCGCCGTTTTGTGCGCCTTAATGCGCTCGCTGAGGGTATTGAGATTCAGGGTTGTCATAAGTTTATCCTCGTAAGGTCGCGGTTAACCCTTTCTGGCAGGCGTACTGCTGCGCGAAGTCCAGCAGGGCAGGGTTATCCAGCGGTTTGTCAGGGGCAGAGTAGGGTTGGCCGAGCAGGGTGTATTTGTTCATGCCCAGCGTGTGATACGGCAGAAAATGAATATCGTCGACGCCGAGCTCATCGGCAGCGAAGTTGGTGATGGCGGTGATGGAGGCTTCATCCGCGTTAAAGCCCTGGATCAGCGGCACGCGGATGATGATCTTTTTCCCGGCGGCGGCCAGGCGTTTCAGGTTGTCCAGGATGCGCTTAGCCGAACCGTCCGTCCACTGCTTGAAAACGTCCCCGTCGACATGCTTCAGGTCGGCGAGGAACAGATCGACGTACGGTAATGACGGCTCGATATAGTGCCACGGCACGTGAAGGCAGGTTTCGACGGCTGTGTGGATCCCCTGGTCATGGCTGGCTTTAAACAGGGCCTGCGCCAGCTCGGGGTTCATAAACGGTTCGCCGCCGGAGAGGGTGATCCCGCCGCCGCTGCGGTCGTAGAAGGGTTTGTCGCGCAGTACGGTCGCCATGATCTCCTCGACCTGCCGTTCTTCACCGCAGACGGTCAGCGCCTGCGTCGGGCAGCAGTCGGTGAGGGCATTAAGCGTCTCTTCACTTAATTTCTCACGATGAATGACCATCCCGTTCAGCGCACGTTCGATACAGCCCGGTGCCGCCTGCTGACACAGGTCGCAGCCGTCCAGGCACAGACGCGCATCAAACAGAACGTCCCGACTGCGGGAGCGGCTTTCCGGGTTCTGGCACCAGCGACAGCCCAGCGAGCAGCCTTTCAGGAACACCACGGTACGGATACCGGGGCCATCGTGGGTAGAGTAACGCTGAATATTGAAGATCATGTTTTCGCCTCTCATCTTGCATACGAAGATTAAATGACTTTCGAATGAAAGTTATCTTGATGCAGGTCAACTCTTGAGCAGGTTTTGTCGTGATAGGGTAAGTGCAGGCTAATTTTGAGGGTGACATCATGGAACTTTATCTCGACACATCTGACGTTGCGGCAGTTAAAAAGCTGGCGCGTATCTTCCCGCTGGCGGGCGTGACCACCAACCCAAGCATCGTTGCGGCCGGTAAAACGCCGCTCGATGAACTGCTGCCCGCGCTGCACGATGCGCTGGGCGGTAAAGGCCGTCTGTTCGCGCAGGTGATGGCGACAACCGCCGAAGGGATGGTGGAGGACGCGCGTAAGCTGCGCGCTATCATTAACGATTTGGTGGTGAAAGTGCCGGTAACCGCAGAAGGGCTGGCGGCGATCAAGATGCTCAAAGCGGAAGGGATCCCGACGCTGGGTACGGCGGTATACGGTGCCGCGCAGGGGATGCTGTCCGCGCTGGCGGGGGCGGAGTATGTGGCCCCGTACGTTAACCGCGTGGACGCGCAGGGCGGGGACGGGATCCAGACCGTGGTGGAATTACAGCAGCTGCTGACGCTGCATGCCCCGCAGTCAAAAGTGCTGGCCGCGAGCTTTAAAACCCCGCGTCAGGCGCTGGACTGCCTGCTGGCTGGGTGCGAGTCCATCACGCTGCCGCTGGACGTGGCGCAGCAGTTTATTACCTCTCCGGCTGTGGATGCGGCGATTGTGAAGTTTGAGCAGGACTGGCAGGGGGCGTTTGGACGGACGTCCATCTGATGCGGTTGCCGGGTGGCGCTGGCGCTTACCCGGCCTACGTTCGCATTGCTGTTGCCGGGTGGCGCTAACGCTTACCCGGCCTACGTTCGCATCGCGGTTGCCGGATGGTACTGGCGCTTATTCGGCCTGCGTTCGAGCCGTTGTAGGTCGGGTAAGGCGAAGCCGCCACCCGACTTTTTACTGGCTACACACCTCACACCCCGGGTTACGCATCAGCTTCATCTCGCGGAACTGGCAGGTCATCGCGTCGTACATCACGATTTTACCCGCTGCGGGCGTGCCGTAATTCGCCAGCACTTTGATCGCTTCCATTGCCTGCAATGAACCAATCACGCCGACGAGCGGCGCCATTACGCCCGCCTCAACGCAGGTCAGCGCATTCTCGCCAAACAGACGGCTCAGGCAGCGGTAGCAGGGTTCACCCTCGGCGTAGGTGAAGACGCTGATTTGCCCCTCCATGCGGATCGCCGCGCCGGAGACCAGCGGGGTTTTGTGAGCAAAACAGCCCGCGTTGAGCTGGTTGCGGACGGTGACGTTATCGGTGCAGTCCAGCACCAGGTCGTGCCGGGCAATCTGTGCGAACAGCGCGTCGTCATCCAGCATTGCGTCAATCAGCGTGAACTGAACGTGGGGGTTGATGCGCGCCAGCGCAGCCCTGGCGGATTCCACTTTCGGCTGGCCCACCGTCGCGTCGCTGTGCAGCGTCTGGCGCTGCAGGTTGGAGACCGACACGGTATCGAAATCCAGCAGCGTCATGCTTCCCACACCCGCCGCGGCAAGGTACTGCGCGGCGGCGCAGCCCAGCCCGCCCAGCCCGACGACCAGCACGCTGGCCGCCTTGAGCGCTTCCTGACCTTCGAAATCAAATCCGCGCAGCACAATCTGGCGGTTGTAGCGCATCATCTCCTGGTCGCTCAGTTCCACCGTCATGTCAGCCTCCGAACAGGTGGTTAAAGCGCTCGACCTCAACCCATTCGCCGGCTTCCACGTTGCCGCGCTCGCGCTCCAGCACGATGAAGCAGTTGCCCAGACTGAAGGAACTGAAAATGTGCGAGCCCTGATGTCCGGTAGTGCGTACTTCAAGCTCGCCGTCCGCACCGCGGGTCAGAATGCCGCGCTGGAAATCGAGACGGCCCGGTGATTTTTTCAACCGCGTGGCGGCACGCACGCGCACGCGTTCCGGCAGCGGGCTGGCCTTGTTGCCGGAAAGCTTCGCCAGCAGCGGGATCGCCAGCTGGTAGAAGGTGAGTGCCGCCGAGACCGGGTTACCCGGCAGGCCGCAGAACCAGCTGTGTGAAAGCTTGCCAAACGCGAACGGCTTGCCCGGCTTGATCGCCAGCTTCCAGAAGGCGATTTCACCCAGCTCTTCAAGAAGGGTTTTGGTGTAATCCGCTTCGCCCACGGAGACGCCGCCGGAGCTGATGACCACGTCGGCGGATTTATCCGCCTCGATAAACGCCGCGCGCAGTTTTTCCGGATCGTCTGGAATGATGCCGAGGTTAATCACCTCGCAGCCCAGCTGCTCCAGCATCAGGTGTACCGCCAGGCGGTTGGTGTCGTAAATCTGGCCGTCCTGCAGCGGCTGGCCCGGAAGCTGCAGCTCGTCGCCGGTGGAGAAAACGGCGACGCGCACTTTACGGATTACGTCGATTTCAGCAACGCCGAGCGACGCCAGCACCGGCAGCTCCGCCACCGTCAGCTTTTGCCCGGCGGCAAAGACCGTCGCGCCGAGGGTAATGTCTTCGCCCGTGCGACGGATGTTCTGGCCCGCTTTGACGCTCGCGGTAAAACGCACGCCGTCGTCGGTCTGTTCGGTCTCTTCCTGCATCACCACGGCGTCGCAGCCTGGCGGAACCGGTGCGCCGGTCATGATACGCACGCAGGTGCCTGCAGGCCATTCGCCGCTAAACGGCTGACCCGCAAAGGCTTTACCCGCCACCGGCAGGGCGTTACCCGTCTGGAGATCCGCCAGGCGTACCGCGTAACCGTCCATCGCGGAGTTATCAAACCCCGGCACGTTAAGCGGAGAGACGATATCGCGTGCGGCAATACGGCCAAAACAGCGCACGAGGGGCAGCGTCTCAACGTCATGCAGCGGGGAAACTCGGTCAAGCATCTGCGTGAGTGCCGTCTCAAGCGGCATCAGTCCGGCGGTAAAATCCATGGTGGGCTCCTGCGGAGTAACAACGAAAGCGTCCATTATGGCAGAAAAGTGCGGCTAACTGTATGACCGAAGGGTGCACGCTTTACATCACTGTTACGTCTTTCTATATTCAAAAATCATCTGAAGTTTCGTCGACGATAATGATATTTATAGAAAAAGCCGCAAAACAGGCTAACGGGTGATGCGAATGGTTAAGGCGGTAATCGCAATTCATGGCGGGGCCGGGGCAATCACCCGTGCACAGCTCACTTCTGAGCAGGAAAAACGCTACATCGACGCGCTGTACGCCATTGTGGAAACGGGCCAGAAAATGCTGGAAGCGGGCGAGAGCGCGCTGGATGTGGTCACCGAGGCGGTGCGTCTGCTGGAAGAGTGCCCGTTATTTAATGCGGGGATCGGTTCGGTCTTTACCCGGGATGAAACGCACGAGCTGGATGCCTGCGTGATGGACGGTATCACCCTGAAAGCGGGGGCCGTGGCAGGCGTCAGCCACCTGCGTAACCCGGTGCTGGCCGCGCGTCTGGTGATGGAAGAGAGCCCGCACGTGCTGCTGACGGGCGCGGGGGCGGAGAGGTTTGCCTTCGAACACGGAATGGAGCCGGTATCGCCCGACCTGTTTTCCACGGAAGCCCGCTATCAGCAGCTGCTGGACGCCCGTTCGGCGGGCATGACGCAGCTTGACCATACTGCGCCGCTGGATGAGCGCAGCAAAATGGGCACCGTCGGCGCGGTGGCGCTGGATAAAGCCGGCAACCTCGCGGCGGCAACTTCCACGGGCGGGATGACCAACAAGCTGCCCGGACGCGTGGGTGATAGCCCGCTGCCTGGCGCGGGTTGCTATGCCAATAACGCGACGGCGGCGGTGTCGTGTACCGGCACCGGAGAAGTGTTTATCCGCGCTCTCGCGGCCTATGACATTACCGCGCTGATGGATTACGGCGGCTTAAGCCTGAGCGAGGCCTGCGAGCGTGTGATGATGGAAAAATTACCTGCCCTGGGCGGCATCGGCGGACTCATTGCGGTGGATCGTGAGGGCAACGTGGCCCTGCCGTTCAACAGCGAAGGCATGTACCGCGCCTGGGGCTATGCCGGCGATGAGCCGAGCACGGGGATTTATCGTGAATAAGGGGGCAGCGCGTGCCGCACAGTGAAGAGCTGGACAACCGCGAAGTGCTGGCTGTCCATCAGCTGAATATTGCGTTTCAGGAAGAGCGGCAGTTCATCCCCGCAGTACAGAATTTATCGTTCACGCTCAGGCGCGGCGAGACGCTGGCGATTGTTGGCGAGTCCGGTTCCGGGAAATCGGTCACCGCGCTGGCGCTGATGCGCCTGCTGGAACAGACGGGCGGTCAAATCAGCAGCGAGAAAATGCTGCTGCGCCGCCGTAACCGCCAGGTCATTGATTTAAACGAGCTGAGCGGCGCGCAGATGCAGGGCGTGCGTGGGGCGGATATTGCGATGATCTTCCAGGAGCCGATGACCTCCCTGAACCCGGTGTTCCCGGTCGGGGAACAAATTGCCGAGTCCATTCGCCTGCATCAGGGGCTGAGCGGCGATGAGGCGCTCAGGGAAGCGAGACGCATGCTGGAGCTGGTACGCATTCCGGAGGCGCAGGCCATTCTCGGCCGCTACCCGCATCAGCTTTCCGGTGGCATGCGCCAGCGGGTGATGATCGCCATGGCGCTCTCGTGCCGTCCGGCGGTGCTGATTGCCGATGAGCCGACGACGGCGCTGGACGTGACGATTCAGGCGCAGATCCTGCAGCTCATCAACGTGCTGCAGCAGGAGATGGAGATGGGGGTGATCTTTATCACCCACGATATGGGCGTGGTCGCCGATATCGCCGATCGCGTACTGGTGATGCACAAGGGCAGCGCGGTCGAAACCGGCACGGTTGAGCAGATTTTTCACGCGCCCGCGCATCCCTACACCAAAGCGCTGCTGGCGGCGGTCCCGCGTCTTGGGGCGATGAACGGCAGCGATCTGCCGCGTCGTTTTCCGCTGATTTCCCTGGCGGCGTCTGAGCCGCAGGAGGAGGAACGCGAGCAGGACACCGTGGTGCCGGGCAAGCCCATTCTGGAAGTGCGCAATCTTGTCACCCGGTTTCCGCTGCGCAGCGGTGTACTGAACCGGGTGAAGCGCGAAGTGCACGCGGTGGAAAACGTCAGCTTCGATCTCTGGCCGGGCGAAACGCTGGCGCTGGTGGGGGAGTCCGGTTGCGGTAAATCCACTACCGGGCGCGCGTTGCTCCGTCTGGTGGCCTCTCAGGAGGGCAGCATTACCTTTAACGGCGAGCGCATTGATACCCTTCCGGACAGCAGGCTGCAGGCGGTGCGGCGGGATATTCAGTTTATTTTCCAGGATCCGTATGCCTCCCTCGATCCGCGCCATACGGTGGGGTATTCGATCATGGAGCCGCTGCGGGTGCATAACCTGCTCGACGGCGAGGCGGCGCAGCGTCGCATCGCCTGGCTGCTGGAGCGCGTTGGCCTGAAGCCGGAACACGCCTGGCGTTATCCGCACGAGTTTTCCGGCGGGCAGCGGCAGCGTATCTGCATCGCCCGCGCGCTGGCGCTGAATCCGAAAGTGGTGATTGCGGATGAATCCGTCTCGGCGCTGGATGTCTCTATCCGGGCGCAAATCATCAATCTGCTGCTGGATTTACAGCGGGATATGGGGATCGCCTTCCTGTTTATCTCGCACGACATGGCAGTGGTTGAGCGCATCAGCCATCGGGTGGCGGTGATGTTTATGGGGCAAATTGTGGAAATCGGTCCGCGAAGAGCGGTGTTCGAGAACCCACAGCACCCGTATACCCGCAAGCTCATCGCGGCGGTCCCGGTCGCCGACCCGGCGCATCGTCACGGCCAGCGCGTGCTGCTGCAGGATGAAATGCCGAGCAATATTCGTAAACGCGGCGAGGCCGTAGAGCGCGTGGCGTTGCGTGAGGTCGGGCCGGGTCATTTCGTGGCTCCCCCGCGTCAGGACAATGCTTTTTCGCGGTTATAACTTTCAACAGGCAGGAGAACATAATGGTTACATTTGTAGCGCGTAGATGGTTGTTAGCCGCGAGCGTGACGGCAGCCCTGGCCGCTGCCCCCGCGTTCGCTGCCAAAGATGTGGTGGTCGCCGTCGGCTCTAACTTCACCACGCTGGATCCGTATGACGCTAACGACACGCTCTCCCAGGCGGTGGCGAAATCGTTCTACCAGGGCCTGTTTGGCCTGGATAAAGAGATGAAGCTTAAAAACGTGCTGGCGGAGGGGTACACCGTTTCGGATGACGGGCTGGTGTACACCATTAAGCTCAAAACCGGGGTGAAGTTCCAGGACGATACCGACTTTAATGCAGACGCGGTGAAGGTTAACCTCGATCGCGCCAGCAATCCTGAAAACAGCCTCAAGCGTTATAACCTCTATAAAAACATCGCCAAAACTGAGGTGGTCGACCCGGCGACGGTAAAAATTACCCTGAAAGAGCCGTTCTCCGCGTTTATCAATATTCTGGCGCATCCGGCGACGGCAATGATTTCCCCTGCCGCGCTGAAGAAATACGGCAAGGAGATCGGCTTCCACCCGGTCGGCACCGGCCCGTATGAGCTTGTCACCTGGAATCAGACCGATTTTGTGAAGGTGAAGAAATACGCGGGATACTGGCAAAAAGGGCTGCCGAAGCTGGACACCATCACCTGGCGCCCGGTGGTGGACAACAACACCCGTGCGGCGATGCTGCAAACCGGCGAGGCGCAGTTTGCCTTCCCTGTTCCGTATGAGCAGGCCGCCATTCTGGAGAAAAACAGCAAGCTGGAGCTGGTCGCCAGCCCGTCGATCATGCAGCGCTACATCAGCATGAACGTCACGCAAAAGCCGTTCGATAACCCGAAGGTGCGCGAAGCCATTAACTACGCCATTAACCGTCAGGCGCTGGTGAAAGTCGCTTTTGCGGGCTATGCCACCCCGGCCACCGGCGTGCTGCCGCCAGCTATCGCGTATGCGCAAAGCTATCAGCCGTGGCCGTACGATCCGGCTAAAGCACGCGAGCTGCTGAAAGAGGCGGGCTTCCCGAACGGGTTCAGCACCACGCTGTGGTCGTCGCATAATCACAGTACCGCCCAGAAGGTGCTGCAGTTCACCCAGCAGCAGCTGGCGCAGGTGGGTATCAAGGCGCAGGTGACCGCCATGGATGCCGGGCAGCGTGCGGCCGAGGTTGAGGGGAAAGGGCAGAAAGAGAGCGGCGTGCGGATGTTCTACACCGGCTGGTCGGCCTCGACCGGTGAAGCCGACTGGGCGCTGTCGCCGCTGTTTGCCTCGCAGAACTGGCCGCCAACCCTGTTCAATACCGCGTTCTACAGCAACCCGCAGGTGGACAAAGACCTTGCTGACGCGCTGAAAACCACCAAACCGGAGGAGAAAGCACGCCTCTACAAGGACGCGCAGGACATCATCTGGAAAGAGTCGCCGTGGGTGCCGCTGGTGGTGGAAAAACTCGTGTCAGCCCATAACAAAGCGTTGACCGGGTTCTACATCATGCCGGATACGGGCTTTAGCTTTGACGATGCGGATTTAAAATAACGCCCATGCTGAACTATGTTTGTAAACGCCTGCTGGGGCTTATCCCGACACTGCTGATTGTGGCAGTGCTGGTGTTTTTGTTTGTCCATATGCTGCCGGGCGATCCGGCGCGTCTGGTTGCCGGGCCCGAAGCGGATGCCACGGTCATTGAGCTGGTGCGTAAACAGCTGGGTCTTGACCAGCCTCTGTATAGGCAGTTTCTGCACTATATTGGCAACGTTCTGCAGGGTGACTTTGGTATCTCGATGGTGTCGCGTCGTCCGGTGTCGGAGGAGATCGCCAGCCGCTTTATGCCCACGTTCTGGTTAACGATAGCCAGCATGAGCTGGGCCGTGGTGTTCGGACTTGGCGCCGGGATTGTGGCGTCCGTCTGGCGTAACCGCTGGCCGGACAAGCTCGGCATGGCGCTGGCGGTGACCGGCATCTCCTTCCCGGCGTTCGCGCTGGGGATGCTGCTGATGCAGATCTTCTCCGTTGAGCTGGGCTGGCTGCCCACCGTCGGGGCCGATACCTGGAAGCATTACATTCTGCCCTCGATGACGCTGGGGGCTGCCGTGTCGGCGGTGATGGCCCGCTTTACCCGCGCCTCGTTCGTTGACGTGCTGAGCGAAGATTATATTCGCACCGCGCGGGCGAAAGGGGTCAGCGAGAAGTGGGTCATCCTTAAGCACGGGTTCCGCAATGCGATGATCCCGGTCGTGACGATGATGGGGCTTCAGTTTGGCTTCCTGCTGGGCGGCTCTATCGTGGTGGAAAAGGTCTTCAACTGGCCGGGGCTGGGACGTCTGCTGGTCGATTCCGTCGAGATGCGCGACTACCCGGTGATCCAGGCGGAAGTGCTGCTTTTCTCGCTGGAGTTTATTCTTATCAACTTAGTGGTGGACGTGCTCTACGCCGCCATTAACCCGGCCATCAGGTATAAGTAAGATGCGATTGTTGAACTGGCGACGTCAGGCCGTTTTAAACGCCATGCCGGGGCTCAAACCGGACCACATCCGCACCCCGTGGTCTGAATTCTGGCGGCGTTTCCGCCGCCAGCCGGTCGCGATGACCGCGGGGCTGTTCGTGCTGCTGCTGATTGTGGTGGCGATCGTGGCACCGTGGGTGGCGCCGTTTGATGCGGAAAATTATTTTGACTACGACCGCCTGAACGACGGGCCCTCGATGCTCCACTGGTTCGGCGTGGATTCCCTCGGGCGGGATATCTTTAGCCGGGTACTGGTAGGGGCGCAGATCTCGCTCGCCGCCGGGGTGTTCGCGGTGCTGATCGGCGCGGCCATCGGGATCGTGCTGGGGCTGGTTGCCGGGTATTATGAAGGCTGGTGGGACCGCATCATCATGCGCATCTGCGACGTGCTGTTTGCCTTCCCCGGCATTCTGCTGGCGATTGCCGTGGTGGCGATCATGGGCAGCGGTATGGCCAACGTCATCATCGCGGTCGCGGTGTTTTCGATTCCGGCTTTTGCCCGCCTGGTGCGCGGCAACACGCTGGTGTTGAAACAGCAGACCTTTATCGAGTCGGCCCGCAGTATGGGGGCCAGCGATGCGACCATCCTCTTCAGCCATATTCTGCCGGGGACGGTGTCGTCCATCGTGGTCTATTTCACCATGCGTATCGGCGTGTCGATTATCTCGGCGGCCAGCCTGTCGTTTCTGGGGTTAGGGGCACAGCCTCCGACGCCGGAGTGGGGCGCGATGCTGAACGAGGCGAGGGCCGATATGGTGATTGCGCCGCACGTGGCGATTTTCCCGAGCCTGGCGATTTTCCTGACCGTGCTGGCGTTTAATCTGTTAGGTGATGGGCTGCGCGACGCGCTGGATCCGAGGATAAAGGGGTAGTGCAGTGAAATGTGCCGGGTGGCGGCTACGCCTTACCCGGCCTACAAAAGCGGAGTGGGGCGATTAAACCCGGCTACCCCACAGGTCATACTCGTCCGCGTTTTCAACCTTCACGCGAATAATATCACCCGGCTTAACGTTGGTTTCGCCATTCAGGTACACCGCACCGTCGATTTCAGGGGCGTCCGCCATGCTGCGGCCAATCGCGCCTTCTTCGTCCACTTCGTCGATGATAACCATGATCTCGCGGCCCACTTTCTCCTGCAGACGCTCGGCAGAGATCTGCTGCTGCAACTGCATGAAGCGGTTCCAGCGCTCCTCTTTCACCTCTTCCGGCACCTGGTCCGCCAGCTCGTTGGCGGTTGCGCCTTCCACCGGGCTGTATTTGAAGCAGCCGACACGGTCCAGACGCGCTTCTTTCAGGAAGTCGAGCAGCATCTGGAAGTCTTCTTCGGTTTCACCCGGGAAGCCGACGATAAAGGTGGAGCGCAGGGTCAGGTCCGGGCAGATCTCACGCCACTGCTTGATGCGCGCCAGCTGACGGTCAACGGAGCCAGGGCGCTTCATCAGCTTCAGGATACGCGGGCTCGCGTGCTGCAGCGGGATGTCCAGGTACGGCAGAATCTTGCCTTCCGCCATCAGCGGGATGACGTCGTCAACGTGCGGGTACGGGTAGACGTAGTGCAGACGCGTCCAGATACCGAGTTTAGACAGCTGTTCGCACAGGCCCACCATGCTGGTTTTCACCGGCTCGCCGTTGTGGAAACCGGAGCGGTGCTTCACGTCCACGCCGTAGGCAGAGGTATCCTGGGAGATGACCAGCAGCTCCTTCACGCCCGCGTCGGCCAGACGTTTGGCTTCAGCCAGCACTTCGCCAATGGGACGGCTCACCAGATCGCCACGCATGGACGGGATGATGCAGAAGGTGCAGCGATGGTTACAGCCTTCGGAAATCTTCAGGTACGCGTAGTGGCGCGGCGTCAGCTTCACGCCCTGTTCCGGCACCAGGCTCAGGAACGGGTTGTGTTTGGGTTTTGGCACGTAGTGATGAACATGTTGCAGCACCTGCTCGTAGCTATGCGGGCCGGTGATCTCCAGCACCTTAGGGTGCACTTCGCGGATCTGGTCTTCTTTCGCGCCCAGACAGCCGGTCACGATCACTTTGCCGTTTTCGGTCAGCGCTTCACCGATGGCTTCCAGTGACTCCTGGACCGCGCTGTCGATAAACCCGCAGGTGTTAACAATCACCATATCGGCGTTGTCGTAGCTTGGCACCACGTCATAGCCCTCGGTGCGCAGTTCGGTCAGGATGCGTTCTGAATCCACCAGGTTTTTCGGGCAGCCCAGGGAGACGAAGCCGATTTTCGGCTGGTGCGTAACATTGCTCATAGGTTAAAAATTCATCAATTATGGAGTTATCAGGGCGGGATTTTACAGCGTATCGCGGGGGATTTATACACTCTTTGCAAGGCGGATGCGTCGGGCCGAGGTTGTAACATTGTAAATAATGTTAATCAGTTAATAAAAATTGATCCCAGGCATTAAACTGTACAAAAAATGTACTTATCCTGACTATGCACCATGGCTGACAGAGGAGGAAAGAGCATGACCGTTGACAGACTAAAACGCGATCTGCTGAACAAGCTGATCAACGCCCGAATCGACCTGGCCGCGTACCTGCAGTTGAGGAAGGCAAAAGGGTATATGTCAGTCAGCGAAAGCGAACATCTGCGTGATAACCTGTTTGAACTGTGTAATTTCATGCGTGAAAAAGCACCGACCCTGAAGGCGAACGGCGGCGAAAGCGAAGAAATCGCGCTACGCCGCGCCACCGAAGTGCTCTCCATCGCAGGGGTGTGTCTGATGAACGGACGCCACGACTGCCCGAACTTTATCGCCGTAAACGCGGAGAAGCTTGAAAACTGCCTGACAACGCTCTCTCTATGCATCATGTGTCTGAACGAGCACAAACAGCTTGAACAGCACTGATCCCGGGGGAGGCAACTCCCCCTTCTGCTTAAGCTTTTGTAAAAGTGATAACGCGCCCGGACGCAGTGGCTAATCTTTATGCCATATGCCGATAAAGGAGTGCGTTATGCCTCGATCCTCGCTGATTTCCCTGCCTGCGTTATTTATTTCGTTTTCACTTCTTGCTGCGCCAGAGGCGGTGAAGGTCGAGGTGCTGCAAAACAGACTCGATCACCCCTGGTCCCTGGCGTTCCTGCCGGATAATGACGGGCTGCTGGTGACCCTGAAGGGGGGGCAGCTCAAACGCTGGCAGGCCGGAAAAGGGCTCTCCGATCCGATTGTCGGCATACCGAAGATCTGGGCAAACGGTCAGGGAGGATTGCTGGATGTGGTATTGGCGCCGGATTTTGAGAAGTCGCGCCGCGTCTGGCTGAGCTACGCCGAGGCCGGGCATGACGGCAAAGCCGGAACGGCGGTGGGCTATGGCCGCCTGAGCGACGACTATTCCCGCATCGAGGGATTCCAGGTGGCGTTCCGCCAGATGCCGAAACTCTCAACCGGTAACCATTTTGGCGGGCGGCTGGTGTTCGACGGCAAAGGCTCTCTCTTTATTGGACTCGGCGAGAACAATCAGCGTCCGACGGCGCAGGATCTGGATAAATTGCAGGGTAAAGTGGTGCGCCTCACAGAAGACGGGAAAGTCCCGTCGGATAACCCCTTTGTGAACACCCCCGGTGCGCGACCCGAAATCTGGTCTTACGGCATTCGCAACCCGCAGGGGATGGCGATGAACCCCTGGAGCGATACGCTGTGGCTGAACGAGCATGGCCCGCGCGGCGGGGATGAGATCAATATTCCGGAGAAAGGTAAGAACTACGGCTGGCCGCTGGCCACGCACGGCATTAACTACAGCGGCCTGAAAATCCCGGAAGCCAAAGGCGAGCATGTTGAGGGCACCGAGAAGCCGCTGTTCGTCTGGAAAGTCTCACCCGCGGTGAGCGGCATGGCGTTTTACAACAGCGACGTCTTCCCGCAGTGGAAAAACAAGCTGTTTATCGGCGCGCTGAAGGAGAAGGACGTGATCGTGCTGAGCGTGGAGGGAAACAAGGTGACGGAGGACGGGCGCATTCTGGGCGACCGGGACCAGCGTATTCGCGACGTGCGGGTGGGGCCGGATGGGTATCTCTATGTCCTGACCGACGAGACGGACGGGCAACTGTTGAAAGTCAGCCCGTCCGGCGCGTAATCAGGTGACCGGGATCATCACGACGTTACGGTAAGCCGGGCGATCGCTCAGCTGTTTAAGCCAGCGCTCAAGGTGAGGGCGCGGCGTCCACTTCAGACCCATGTTGGTCAGGTTCCAGACGAACGGCGCCACGGCGATATCGCCTGTGCCGAACGCCTCGCCGGAGAACCAGGCGTGCTTCGCCAGCTCGTCATCCATCATCGCAAACAGATTTTCGCAGGCATCCTGCGCGGCGTGAATCGCAGGATAGTCGCGTTCAGCTTCCGGCGTGCGGATAAGCCCCATCAGGATCACGCGGTGGGTTGGGGACAGCGTCTGGTTTGCCCAGTCCATCCACTTTTCGCCCTGGGCGCGCCGGGCCGGGTTTTCAACCCACAGGCGGCCCTGACCGTACTGGGCGGCGAGGTAACGGACAATGGTGTTGGACTCCCAAAGCGTCGCGTCTGTTTCATCATCGCGCAGCAGCGGCACCAGGCCGTTCGGGTTCATGGCCAGATAGTCGGCCTCTTTGTTCACGCCGAACGCCATGCCAGCCATGATTTGATTGAACGGTAAATCCAGCTCTTCCAGCGTCCAGAGCACTTTCTTAACGTTGGTCGAATTATTCCTGCCCCACAGCGTAATCATATTTACTCCCGATGAGATGTGAATCCGAGTCAGCCTTTCGCCATGGTGAGATAAACCTAACAATTACGCAACAGAAGACAAAAAAATCGTCTTAATCAAAGCGTATCTGAATGTTATTGCATAAACTTTAATAACTTTACCCTCGTTGGGTTTCTTTAACGGTTTTAGTGCGCTATTACTCATCGCTTCTTGCGACACGGTGATGTGACGTAATTTTTGAATGGACACTCGGGTGGCATTTATGACGCGTAAAATGACTTCTCTGCGCAGCCTGGCGGCAGGCTCTGCGCTTCTTTTCCTGTTTGCACCAACGCTCTACGCAGCTGAACAGGCTGCGCCCGAAGCGCCGCCCGTGGATGCGCGCGCCTGGATCCTGATGGACTACGCCAGCGGTAAAGTGCTGGCGGAAGGGAATGCGGATGAGAAACTCGATCCGGCAAGCCTGACCAAAATCATGACCAGCTATGTGGTGGGCCAGGCGCTGAAAGCGGGCAAGATCAAGCTGGACGATATGGTGACCATCGGGAAGGACGCGTGGGCGACCGGCAACCCGGCGCTGCGGGGTTCTTCCGTGATGTTCCTGAAGCCTGGCGATCAGGTTTCCGTTTCCGATCTGAATAAAGGGGTGATTATTCAGTCGGGAAATGATGCGTGCATCGCGCTGGCCGATTACGTCGCCGGCAGTCAGGATTCATTTATCGGCCTGATGAATGGCTACGCGCAAAAGCTGGGCCTGACCAATACAACCTTTAAAACCGTTCACGGTCTGGATGCGCCGGGCCAGTTCAGCACCGCACGCGACATGGCGCTGCTGGGGAAAGCGCTGATCCACGACGTGCCGGATGAATACGCCATCCACAAAGAGAAAGAGTTTACCTTCAACAAAATTCGCCAGCCGAACCGCAACCGCCTGCTGTGGAGCAGCAACGTCAATGTGGACGGGATGAAAACCGGCACCACGGCGGGGGCTGGCTACAACCTGGTGGCCTCCGCGACCCAGGGCGACATGCGCCTGATTTCGGTGGTGCTGGGCACCAAAACCGACCGCATTCGCTTTAATGAATCCGAAAAACTGCTGACCTGGGGCTTCCGCTTCTATGAAACCGTGACGCCGATTAAACCGGATGCCACGTTCGTCAGCCAGCGCGTCTGGTTTGGTGACAAGAGCGAAGTGAACCTGGGCGCGGGTGAGGCGGGCTCGGTGACCATTCCGCGCGGCCAGCTGAAAAACCTGAAGGCTAGCTACACCCTGACTGACCCGCAGCTTACGGCTCCGCTGAAAAAGGGCCAGGTGGTCGGGACGATTGATTTCCAGCTTAACGGTAAGTCGATTGAACAGCGTCCGCTGATTGTGATGGAAGCGGTGGAAGAGGGCGGCTTCTTCAGCCGGATGTGGGATTTCGTGATGATGAAATTCCACGGGTGGTTTGGCAGCTGGTTTAGCTAAGTTTTTTGCCGGGTGGCGCTGCGCTTACCCGGCCTACGTTCGAGCCGTTGTAGGCCGACCCGGCATAACCTCAATACATCAACTTCACCTGCTGCGCCTTCGCGTGGGCCACAATCTCGTCGTCCGGGCGGCAATCGCTGACGATGGCATCGAACTGCGCCAGCTCGCCCATTCTTGCCGAACGTACCTTACCAAACTTGCTGTGATCGACCACCAGCACATGATACTGCGCGGCGCTTAACGCCCAGTGTTTTACTGGCAGCTCTTCCAGATTAAAGCAGGTCGCGCCCTGGCGCACATTAACGCCGGCGGCGGAATAAAACGCGATATCCGGGCAGAGATTGCTGAGCGTGTCCTGCAGGTTGAGCGGCTTAAAGATCGCGTTGCTGGCGTGAAACACACCGCCGCAGAGGATCACCCGGCACTCGGGTTTCTCCTGAAGCGCCAGAAAGGTGTTCAGGGAGTAGCACACGGCAGTGAAAGGGATGCTGCTGTCGATGGCTTCGATAATCCACGGCGTGGTGGTACCGCAGTCAAAAAACAGCGTCTGGTGCGGCTGTACCAGTGAGGCCGCAAGCCGCGCGGCTTTGCGTTTCTCCTCCACCAGGCGTGTCTTCTGGTCGCTGATCAGATAATGGCTGGCGCTGCGTGGCTCAAGCACAATGTATCCGCCCAGCAGCACGACGGGCGCGCTCTCGCTGTTCAGATCCCGACGAATGGTCATCTCTGAGACGCCGAGGAGGTTGGCGGCTTCCTTAAGATGCAGCTTATCGCTGCGCTTCAGCGCCTGAAGCAGCTGAGCAATGCGGTCATCGCGACGTGTTTCCATAGTTCCTCGGGATAAAAAAGTGAACCCCCGCAGGGCGGGGGTTCAAGTGTAACCTGTCAGGTCGGGGTTAGTCACGTATCCAGCCTTTGCGGATCGGGATAGCGAAAATGGCGCGATAGAGGGTAGAGAGCCCGCTATAGAGCGCCTCACCGATAAGGCTCCACAGGATAGCCGCGCTCACGCAGCCAATCAGCCCCACCAGGAAGCCACCCACCATATCCAGCGGCCAGTGGACGCCCAGATAAACGCGAGACCAGGCGATGGCCACCGCGACCACCATCAGCACCGCACCTGACCACAGGCGATGCCAGAACAGGAAGGCCAGCGCAAAGGTGAAGATCACCGTCCCGTGATCGCTCGGGAAAGAGTCATCTGGCGCATGGTGCAGGAAGGTATAGCCCACGTGATCGACAAACGGACGATCGTGCGGGAATGCGTGGCCCAGAATGTAGCTCACCAGAACGCTCACGCCCAGCGCCATCGCTACTTTGATCACCAGCTGGCGCTGCGCTTTCACCTGGCTACGAGGTCCCCACAGCCAGAGGATGGCGGCCAGCGCGGGCACGATGCTGATCAGATCTTTTGCCAGAAAGGTGGCAAAGTCGATCATCCACTCGGGCGAGGCCGGGGTGGCATTGATCAGATAGAACAGCTGATAATTCAGATTCTCTAGCATAGCGTTATCACTCTTTAGCAAACCGGGTGGAAACAAGGCCGTAGACCACCACCTGAGAAAACCAGACCCACCACCCAGCCCACAGGTTGTGAGAGAAAAAATGTGCCCCGCGCATGATCTGGCCATAACCCATCACCAGACCTAACACCACGCCCAGCGCAACGAAGCTCCAGGCGAGACGCGGACGCTCGCGCCAGAAGGCAAAAAACAGCCCCATCACCATAAAGCCGCTGGAGGCATGACCGCCGGGGAAACAGCGCCCCGGACCGCTGTCAGCAGGAACGGCGCTGAACAGGGGATAAGAGACAGCCTTACCGCCATATTCCACCAGGTCCCACGGGCAGCTGTGATGGCTCATGCTTTTCAGCAGGCCCACCACCAGCGCGCCAACGCCCATCAGCAGCGCTGCCGTCACCAGCCTTGCGTTACGCTTGTAAGCGCCGTAAAACAGCGCCACGGCGCCTAAGGCGATGGCGATGTACTTCGCCAGACGATGGTTGAGCAGATCCAGCAGGTGGTCTTTCTGCAGCGGGAAGCTCTGCGTCGCCGCGTCATACCAGAAGCCGGTTACCCATCTGTCGAGCGCTTCATTGCGCGATAGCCACGTAAACACCACGGCAAGGGCTATCAGTATGAAAAGCTGATAACCATAAAAGCGGGCCGGTAAGCGGTAAAGGCGTTTTGTCTTATTTGTCTGTAACGTAGACAATTCTGAACGGCTGGAGGTGAGTGCCATAATTTGGGGTCGTTGACGAGTAATGGGGCTATCATAAATCTGTCAAATTAAGGAAACCTTAAACGAAGACGATATGTGCTTTATTTCTGTTTATCCTCGATAAATCACTATCTCGGGCTGCGGCATTTCATTACACTCGTCGCGATTTTGTCATTATAAAGAGATTGCATGTTAAACCGTTCTTCTTCAGGTTCACGTCTGGGTCGTCAGGCGTTGCTTTTCCCTCTGTGTCTGGTGCTCTACGAATTTTCTACCTATATCGGTAACGATATGATCCAGCCCGGAATGCTGGCCGTGGTGGCGCAGTACAACGCCGGAATCGAGTGGGTACCGACCTCCATGACCGCCTATCTGGCCGGCGGCATGTTTTTGCAGTGGCTGTTAGGCCCGCTGTCGGATCGTATTGGCCGTCGTCCGGTGATGCTGACGGGCGTGGTGTGGTTTATCGTCACCTGCCTTGCCACGCTGCTGGCGCAAAACATTGAACAATTTACCCTGGTGCGTTTCCTGCAGGGGGTGAGCCTGTGCTTTATCGGCGCCGTGGGGTATGCCGCTATTCAGGAGTCGTTTGAAGAGGCGGTGTGTATCAAAATTACCGCGCTGATGGCGAACGTGGCGCTGATCGCTCCCTTGCTCGGGCCGCTGGTAGGCGCCGCATGGGTGCATGTTGCACCGTGGGAAGGGATGTTTGTGCTCTTTGCGGTTCTCGCCGCCATCGCGTTCTTTGGTCTGCACCGGGCAATGCCGGAAACCGCCACCCGCATCGGCGAGAAACTCTCGCTGAAAGAGCTGGGGCGGGATTACAAAGAAGTGCTGAAGAATGGCCGCTTTGTGGCGGGCGCGCTGGCGACCGGGTTCGTTAGCCTGCCGCTGCTGGCGTGGATTGCCCAGTCACCGGTCATTATCATCAGCGGTGAAAAGCTCAGCAGCTACGAGTACGGCCTGTTGCAGGTGCCGATCTTTGGCGCGCTGATTATCGGTAACCTGGTGCTGGCGCGTCTGACGTCACGCCGCACCGTGCGTTCACTGATTATCATGGGTGGTTGGCCGATTGCGGCCGGGCTGATTCTGGCGGCGGTGGCGACCGTCGCGTCATCACATGCTTACTTATGGATGACGGCAGGACTCAGCATTTACGCCTTCGGGATTGGCGTGGCGAACGCCGGGCTGGTGCGCCTGACGCTGTTTGCCAGCGAGATGAGTAAAGGCACGGTCTCCGCGGCGATGGGGATGCTGCAGATGCTGATTTTTACCGTCGGTATCGAGGTGAGCAAGCATGCCTACGCGATGGGCGGTAACGGGCTGTTCAGCCTGTTTAACCTCGCCAACGGCGTGTTGTGGGTTGGCCTGATGGTGGTGTTCCTGAAAGACAAGCGCGTCGGAAACGCCCTGCAACCTTAATCTTTATTCCCTCTCCCGGTGGGAGAGGGTTAGTGTGAGGGCACCAGACCGCACAGTGTTAATTAAACGGTGCCTCCCCGTTCAACACCTTCTCAATCACATCCAGCACGCCTTCCTCGTTATTATGCGGCGCTTCAAAACGCGCCGCCGCTTTGATATGCGGTCTGGCATTCGCCATCGCAAAGCTGAACCCGGACTGGCGCAGCATCTCCACGTCGTTGCCGCTGTCGCCGAAGGCCACCACGTCGCTGTTCTCTATCCCCCAGCGCTGCTGCAGGATCCGCAGGCCGTTGGCCTTATGCACGCCGGGGATAATCAGGTCGATACTGCCGTGACCGGTGGTGACGGGCACCATGATGTCGCTGAGTTTTTCATGCAGGAGCGCCTGAATACGCGGAATTTCATCATCAGACACGTTAAGCCCAAACTTGAAGAAAATATCGTTCAGGTTGTCGAAATCGCTGACCATTTCCAGACGGTGATAGTACTTTGCCGCGATGGCCTTAAAGCCCTCGTCATAGCATTTGAGCGTGTAGGCGCTGCTCTTCCCGCAGGCGATGATCTCAATGCCCGGCACGTCGTTTAACACGTTCGCGACGGTCTCGAAATGGGCTTTCGACAGTTCACCGTTGAAGACGTCTTCACCCTCACTCACGACCCAGCCGCCATTTTCGGCGACGAATGAAATTTCATGCGCAATCTCCGGGAAAAAGGAGATCAGCTGGTAGTACTGGTTGCCGCTGGCGACCACGAAGCGAATGCCTTGCGCCTTCATGCGCGCGTACTGCGCCAGAAAGCGCGGGCGATTGTAGGTCTTGGCATCACTCAGGAATGTGCCATCCATGTCGACGGCGATCAGTTTAACGCTCATATCCCTTCTCCAGTGTCGTGTGTTTCGTTTCCGGCTTTGCCACCGCGCGCGCCACCAGCGCCGCGACGATCACCAACCCTAATACCACCAGCATGGCGCTGCGCAGCCCGTAGTGCTCCCCGAGGAAGCCGAGCAGCGGCGGCCCGACCAGGAAGGCGAGATAGCCGGTTGTCGCCACCACGCTGACGCGCGTCGGGGCATCCGGGCCGGTGTCGCTGGCGGCGGAGATGGTCAGCGGGAAGCCGAGGGACGCGCCCAGCCCCCAGAGGATCACCGAGACGCCGGCAATCCAGTCCACATCCACAAAGATGATCATCGCGATACCCAGCCCGCCGAGCAGGGCGCTGGCGCGCACCACCGCCACGCGGCTGTAGCGGTCGATAAACCAGCCGCCGGTGAAGCGCCCGACGGTCATCCCCAGCGTAAACCCGGCGTAGATCAGCGAGCCGGAGGTCGGGCTAAAGCCGTGACCGTCCACCATCAGCAGCGGCAGCCAGTCGTTGGCGGACCCTTCCGCGAACGCCATCGCCAGCACCACCACGCCAATCAGCATCAGCTGATAATCGCGGTAGAAGGGCAGCCCTTTTTCGGCCGAATGCTGTTCATCTGAGGCGTTCTTGCCGGTGCCGTCCGGGATCGCCCGGATGCCGGTCAGAATCGGAATAATGCACACCAGCGCCGCCAGCAGGATATGCAGATTCGCGGTCATGCCGAAGGCCGTCAGCGCCATCCCCACGCCCGCCCCGGCCAGCGTGCCGAGGCTATAAAAGCCGTGCATCATCGGCAGCACGGTTTTGTTCATCTCGCGCTCGACCGCCGCCCCTTCAACGTTTATCGCCACTTCCGCCGAGCCGAAGCTGCCGCCAAACACCGTCAACCCCAGCGCAAACAGCACCGGTGAGGCAAACCACAGCGCCACGCTCAGCACCATCATCCCGAACACCGCGAAGCACATGGTGGTGCGGATCACCGCCCGCGTACCGAAGCGCTTCACCAGCCAGGCGGAGCAGAGGATGCCGCTCATGGAGCCTATCGACAGGCCGAACAGCACGATGCCCATTTCTGCGGTAGAAACGGACAAAATGTCGCGAATGGCGGGGGTGCGCGTGGCCCAGGAGGCCATCAGCAGACCGGGAATAAAGAAGAACATAAACAGCGCCCACATGCGGAGCTGCAGGGCTTTGCGGGGAGAGGTCAGCGTCATTGGGGTAGCACCAGAAGTACAACAATAGCGACAACACTAGCAAGTTTGTGTACATTTGTACACAAACCAGGTGAGGAATTGATGAGCAGACCACCCAACGATCCGCATCGCCGGGAGAAAATCCTGCAGGCGACGCTCGACACCATTGCTGAACACGGTATTCACGCCGTCACACACCGTAAAATCGCCACCTGCGCGGGCGTGCCGCTGGGGTCGATGACCTACTATTTCGACGGTATGGAGCCGCTGCTGGAGGAGGCCTTCACGTGGTTTACCCGCCAGATGTCGCAGCAGTACCGGGATTTCTTCGCGGGCGTCACCGGGCCGGAAATGGCATGCGAATCCATCACTACCCTGATCCACAGCTCACAGGTGACCACGCCGCACAACATGGCGCTGATGTATCAGCTTTACGCTTTTATGCACCGCAGCGCGGCGCTCAAAACGGTGATGCAGGACTGGATGAAGATGAGCCAGGCCACGCTGGAGCAGTGGTTCGACCCGGTTACCACCCGCGCGCTGGATGCGTTTATCGAAGGGATGACGCTGCACTACGTTACTGACCGGACGCCCTTAACCCGCCAAGAGATCCGGGCCATGGTGGGCAGGATTGCGGGCGAGAGCTAGGTTGCACCGGCGGTCATATTGACTGTGGTTCCCGTGATGGCGCTTGCCGCATCTGAAGCCAGAAACGCAATCGTGTCTGCTATCTGCGCCAGCGTCGGCAGGCGATGCGTCAGGGTGCTTTGCGCGGCGCCGCCGAGAAACTGCTCAACCGTTATCCCCATCGCCTGCGCCTTGGCGGCGAAAATGGCCCCCACATACGAACCCGCCTGCACCGCGTCGGCTATTGCGTGCGAGCGCAGACACAGCACACGAATATTTTGAGTCTCCAGCTCAGCCGCAAGCGCCCGGGTAAAGGCTTCCGTTCCCGCGCAGCCGACGATATGTCCGAGGTGGCCCGCCATCGTCATGTTTGCGGCGGGGGCGACGACGGTAATTATGGTCCCGCCATGCTCGCCGCCCATGCGGGATGACACGGCTTTCGCAATGTTAAAGTACGCGGCCAGGAAAGGGTCGAAGCCCTGACGGAATTCGCCGAGCGTTAATGCCTCAAGACGTTTGCCCTGATCGTGCATAAAGCCCGTGGCGTTGACGACGATATCAATGCGGGCAAGGTCGGGGAGCGGCGAGGACTCCTCAAGCGCATCGAAAACAAACGTGCTGGCAGAACCGCCCGCGGCGCGAATGCTGCTGGCGGCCTGCTCCAGCCTGGCGTGGGTGCGTGCGGCGAGATACACCTCCGCGCCTTCACGCGCAAGAGCGTGTGCCGCAGCGCTGCCGATGGCGCCGCTGCCGCCGAAGATGACGGCGGTTTTGTTTTTAAGACCCATGCCTGCATACCCTCACCAGACTTAACCCTCAAAAGTATGTGCCGGGTTTCGGCGGATGCAACTCAGCCGTTGGGCGGGGTATGCGGTTGGCAGATCTTACCGTGCCATTATCAATGGGTTACTTTTGTGAGATTTTTTTCCCGCTGGCGTCCACCACCGCTTCGCCATCTTCTTTCGTAAATGCCCCTTTCTGCGCATCCGGCAGAATATCTAGGACGACTTCAGACGGGCGGCACAGGCGGGTGCCCAGCGGCGTGACCACGATCGGACGGTTAATCAGAATCGGGTATTGCAACATAAACTCGATTAGCTGGTCGTCGGTGAAGCTATCTTCGGCAAGGCCGAGCTGTTCATAGGGCTCCACGTTTTTACGCAGCAGATCCCGCACCGAAATGCCCATATCGGCAATCAGGGTGGTCAGC
This sequence comes from Enterobacter cloacae complex sp. Mu1197, assembly GCF_040059225.1. Lineage (NCBI taxonomy): Bacteria > Pseudomonadati > Pseudomonadota > Gammaproteobacteria > Enterobacterales > Enterobacteriaceae > Enterobacter > Enterobacter cloacae complex sp. Mu1197. The sequence continues at coordinate 1,479,187 of NZ_CP157375.1, forward strand.
GTATCGCGCGACGGCGGGGTTTCCAGATAGAGGATAATCTCTGGCTCCGTGCCGCTGTTGCGGATCATCTCCAGCGTGTTGCGCGAGGTGCCGCAGGCGGGGTTGTGGTAAATGGTGATGTGGCTCATATCAGTGGCTCATTACAGTGTGAAGGAGAGACGTAGCGCCAGCGCGGCGAGCGTCACAAACAGGACCGGCAGCGTCATGATGATGCCCGTCCGGAAATAGTAACCCCAGGTGATCGTCATGTTTTTCTGCGCCAGCACGTGGAGCCAGAGCAGGGTGGCGAGGCTGCCGATAGGCGTGATTTTCGGACCCAGATCGCAGCCAATCACGTTGGCGTAAATCATCGCCTCCTTAATCAACCCGGTTGCCGTGCTGCCCTCAATGGAGAGCGCGCCAATCAGCACCGTGGGCATATTGTTCATTATGGATGACAGGAACGCGGTGATGAACCCGGTACCCAGCGTGGTGGCCCACAATCCGTGCCCGGCCAGGCTATTCAGTACGCCTGTAAGAGAGTCCGTCAGCCCGGCATTGCGCAGGCCATACACCACCAGATACATCCCCAGTGAGAAGATGACGATCTGCCACGGTGCGCCGCGCAGCACTTTTCCGGTATTTATCGCATGTCTGCGTTTTGCAACGGCAAACAAAACCAGCGCGCCCGCAGTCGCAATGGCGCTGACCGGAATACCCAGCGGCTCCAGCACAAAGAAACCGACGAGAAGAAGGAGCAGCACGATCCAGCCGGTTCTGAACGTTGGAAGATCGTTTATCGCGCGTGCAGGCTCACGCAGTTTCGCCAGGTCATATTCCGGCGGAATTTCCTTACGGAAGAACAGATGGAGCATGACCAGCGTTGCGGCAATCGCAGCGACATCAACGGGAATCATCACCGAAGCGTATTCGCTGAACCCCAGCGTGAAGAAGTCTGCCGAGACAATGTTGACCAGGTTCGACACAATCAGCGGCAGGCTGGCGGTATCGGCGATAAAACCTGCCGCCATCACAAACGCCAGCGTAGCCTGCTTGCTGAACCCCAGTGCCAGCAGCATGGCGATAACGATAGGCGTCAGGATCAGCGCTGCGCCGTCATTGGCAAATAGCGCTGCGACGGCTGCGCCCAGAAGGATAATCCAGGTAAACAGCAATCGCCCGCGACCGTTCCCCCAGCGGGCGACGTGCAGCGCCGCCCACTCGAAAAAGCCGGACTCATCCAGCAGCAGACTGATGATGATGACGGCGATGAACGTTGCCGTAGCGTTCCAGACGATATTCCAGACTACCGGTATATCGTTAATGTGAATCACGCCGCTGGCCAGCGCCAGCACGGCGCCAATGCTGGCGCTCCAGCCGATACTGAGCCCTTTGGGCTGCCAGATGACCAGTACCAGCGTAAACAGAAAAATAGTCCCTGCCAGAAACATCGCTTACTCCGTTATATCTGTTTTTGTGAATGTGTTGTGCTTAGCACGAGCCCGGAAGCCGGTTTTTCAGCTTCAGGCGCGTCTCTTCCCGCAGGCAGTTCCAACTGGTGTCGATAACGGCTGCCGCCCATGCAGGCATGTTGGGAGAGAGACGGTAATGGACCCACTTCCCCTCACGGCGGTCGATAACCAGCCCGGACTCGCGGAGCAGCGCCATATGGCGGGAAACCTTCGGCTGAGATTCGGCGGTCGCGGAGCAGAGATCGCAGACGCATAGTTCGCCCGCTTCGCGGAGCAGCATGACGATGGCGAGCCGCGTTTCGTCGGAGAGGGTTTTGAAGAGGTGGAGTGGGTGGAGCATTCGGTCATCCTGAATGTCTTTTGTCATATTCATTAAATCATATATGTTTATAGCTGGCGAGAGAAGAGGAAAAAGCAGCAAGGATAGAAAAACTCAGGGAGGGCTTGTAGAAGGTCAAAAAAGTCTTTATGGCTTGCCCGGAGCAATCCTGACAGTCATGAGAAAGAAACCGTCCCCTGGAACGGTCTCTTTTTATCTGCTCACTTTCAACACTCTTCTGCGCTCAGGCGCAACAGCGATCGTTCCAGGTGTCACGGTAAATGATATTCCCCTTCGTGTACTTCCATGAGATGGCTTCATAACGCAATTCGAGCGTTTCAAGATGGGTGCTGCTCATCCCGTTAGGGGTCAGGAAGGGTGCCACTGTCGTGAACTTAACGTTTTCCATCACGATATTGAAATATTCGGCCTCGATACCGGACTCCAGAATACGGTACATCTTAATAATCCCCTTCTTCATCACTCGCCCTTCGCACACGGCTCGGTAAAGAAGTGGGGTAGTCTGATCAAATTCTTTGATTATCGTAATAGGGCGATGGACGCGCGTGCCGGTGAGCTTGCCCCAACTTGGGTCAACCGGAATGGTTACGCCATGTGAGAACGATTTCAGTTCTATGGAACCATGACGGGTGGGCATCATGCAGCTACCAACAATTGGCGAGCCGTTCTCGTCCTCAAGCCAGAGATGTGCGGGTGTAGACATGTCATTTCCTTATTAGCAAACGTGAAGCTTTTATGGTCCTCAATGCCATATCCAGTAAGCCAGCCCCATTGTGACCAGGTAAAACAGGAGGATGAATCCCTGGCTAACCTCAGGGAAGTAAACGTCAAGGACATAGCCAAAAATGAACGCGAGGATAATGGGTATATAAGTCCAGAAGAAAAACTGGGCCTGAGATTTGAGCCAGCGTCTTAGAAAGCCCATTAGTGCCTGCCCATGAGCTTCAGGATAGTGTCAGCAGCATCATAAGGGCTTTGACTGTCAGTCCATTGCTGCGTTAGCACGCCCGCGCGCATAAAAGCAGGTTCCACCAGGAAATACATCATTTCCAGTTCTCGCAGGTACAACGCTTGATAGTAGGCAGGATGCATCACTTGCAAGCGATGAGCGCTGTCAGCGGCCTGTTGCACAATCCCATATATCCCCAGCCCGCCAATAGCCGCGCCCGTTAATCCTGAAACGACCTTTAACCCTGAAGATGGAAGGGTTACATAAAGGCAAACAGTCGATGTGACACCTGCAGAGAATGAATATGAGGTTAGCGTGCTGGTGGATATATAAACGTTAGTGCGCATTAGAGCATGCTGTATCGCTGATAATTCTGCCGGGGAATAATTCTTAACCAGCTCCTCAACGTATGTGTTGATTAGGTCAAAGACGATGTTCCAGCGAGAAACGAGATGGAATATGCCCTTTCGGAAGCGAGCGTCCTCCAGGTTTTGTCGGGTGCATACATCGTAATATTCATCAGTAAAGCAGGAGGTGTAGTACAGCAGGCGTTGGGCACCGGCACCTATATTACTCAACTGGCTCTTTACTTCTTCACCTACCGCGCGTACCGCCTGGTCCAGCTTCATGGCCAGTATCTTTTGGCTCTGAAGCTGGCGGATGATCTCTTCAGAATGGTACATGCTTACTGACCTCGCACTTCAGTTCAATTGTGCGATCTTTTGCTGCATTCCCTAAGACCGGTATTGCTATTACTGAACTTGAAAACTGCATTCCTGTCCCCTCCATAGTGTTTCTATCCGCTCCAGCGTATGCCTGTAACTAATATGGAAGTTCAAAGCAGATCATGTTTATGAAAAGCACGGGATTTTTAGGATAATGACCTGATTTTTTTAATCAAAATACGATTTATCGGGAGCTTTAAGTGCGAATCGATGAGTTCAATACTGAGTGGCGCGTTCCAAAATCCGGAAGAATTGCAGGAACAATTAGCTGACTGATACAGACCCGCCGCTGGCTGGTTTTTTATTATCTGTTACAGCTATATAAAAGTTCTGCCGCGACGATGTCGCTATGCAGGGGAACCTGGCGGCATAAAGCATTAATTTACAGAGTGGTAATTTTCAGGCAACAAAAAACCCATCAACCTTGAACCAAAACGGCGGGGTTGATGGGCTCCACAAATTGGGGACATCAAAGAAAAGCAGTGGCACTAGTTATGACTGCCCCCTGATAAAAAAGTTCTGCGCGTAACAAAAATATTTTCCGCTACGCGCATTCTTAGGAGTTATCCGAGTCCGGGCCAGATGATGATAATCAGCGTACCCGCCAGTGTCAGCAGCACGTTAGCGATAGCATACGTGCCCGCATAGCCCAGCGCCGGGATGTTGCTGCGCGCGGTGTCGCTGATGATTTCCATAGCAGGCGCACAGGTACGCGCGCCCATCATTGCCCCGAAGAGCAGGGCGCGGTTCATGCGCAGCACGTAGGCACCGAACAGGAAGCAGATCACCACCGGTACCAGGCTGACGATAAGTCCGGAAACCAACATCTGCCAGCCGACGGCGCCGAGGCTGTGACCAATCCCGCTGCCCGCGCTTAAGCCCACGCCCGCCATAAAGACCATTAGGCCGAACTCTTTCACCATGTTCAGTGCGCCCTGCGGAATGTAGCCGAAGGTCGGGTGGTTCGCTCGCAGGAAGCCCAGCATGATCCCGGCGAACAGCAGACCGGCGGCGTTACCGATGCCGAAGCTGAAGTTGCTGAACTGGAAGGTGATCATCCCGATCATCAGGCCAACGATAAAGAAGGCGCAGAAGGCCAGCAGGTCGGTGACCTGGCTGTGAATGGAGATAAAGCCGATGCGGTCGGCCACGGTTTTCACGCGGCGGGCGTCGCCGCTGACCTGCAGCACGTCGCCTTTGTTGAGCACCACATTGTCGTCGATAGGCATCTCAATCTGGCTGCGGATCACGCGGTTGAGGAAGCAGCCGTGGTCGGTCAACTTCAGCTGCGCCAGGCGGCGGCCCACGGCGTTATGGTTTTTCACCACGATCTCTTCGGTGACGATGCGCATGTCGAGCAGGTCGCGGTCGAACACCTCTTTGCCGTTACGGAAGCTCGGGTCGAGACGGGCGTGGGCGTCCGGATAACCCACCAGCGCGATGTCATCACCCATCTGCAGCACCGCGTCGCCGTCCGGGTTCGCCAGAATGCCGTTGCGGCGGATACGTTCGATGTAGCAACCCGTCTGGCGGTAAATCCCCAGCTCACGCAGATTTTTGCCGTCAGCCCAGGCAACCAGCTCTGGCCCGACGCGATAGGCGCGGATCACCGGGAGATAGACTTTACGTTTGGAGTCGGTATCGAGACCGCGCTCGCGTGCGATTTGCTGGGCGCTGGTCTGCAGATCCTGATGCTGCAGTTTTGGCAAGTAGCGTGCGCCGACAATCAGGCTCACCAGACCAATCAGATAGGTCAGGGCATAGCCGAGGCTCAGGTGGTCGAGTGCGGTAGAAAGCTGCGCGCCGGCCATGCCGGAATGGCGCAGGGTATCACCGGCGCCCACGAGCACAGGGGTGGACGTCATGGAGCCTGCCAGCATACCGGCCGTTAACCCGATATCCCAGCCAAACAGTTTACCCAGCCCTAAGGCGATCAGCAGCGCGCTGCCGACCATTACCAGCGCCAGCATCAGATAATTTTTGCCGTCGCGGAAGAAAATTGAAAAAAAGTTCGGTCCTGCTTCCACGCCAACACAAAAAATAAACAGCATAAAACCTAAGTTGAGCGCGTCCGTGTTAATGCTGAAGTGCTGCTGGCCTAATAATAAGGAGACGACTAAAACGCCAATGGAATTACCAAGTTGAACTGAACCCAGGCGCAATTTACCCAGGCAAAGGCCCAGCGCCAGTACCACAAATAATAACAGGATGTAATTCCCATTTAACAAGTCTGCGACGTTTATATTCACGGAGGCTAACTTCTTGTTTACCAGTAAGTTGTTGAATGAAAGGACTTTTTGGGCTACTGTTTTCTGGGTCAGGGAAAGGCGTTAACGCTCCCTGTTTCCTGCTTTATTCCCTAAAACATTAGCTGGCGTGTAGTTTAATCGTATTAGCTACTGACAGCTACTGATTATCGCATCACCCTGTGCGTACTTTGGCAAGGATTGCCGCATTGCTTTATCTGACTGGGCGTCTACCCGACGAAAGTGTATTTGATAGAGATAAGTCAGGAGGATAGTTTGAACATTAAACGAAACTGGGCGGGGGTGATCAGCTGCTTTTTGCTGTTCACGGTCGTATGCATGTCGCTTGCTTTTAACGTGAAAGGGGCATTCAGGACATCGGGTCATCCGGAGCTGGGGCTGCTCTTTTTTACGCTGCCGGGGGCTGCTGCCAGTTTTCTCTCCCGTAAAGGGGAGGTGGTGAAGCCGCTGTTGGGTGCCATGCTGGCCGCGCCGCTCTGTTTGCTGCTGATGCGCTTGCTCTATATCTCAACGCGGAGTTTCTGGCAGGAGCTGGCATGGTTGATGAGCGCTGTATTCTGGTGCGCCCTTGGCGCGCTCTGCTACTTATTTGTGCGCAGTCTGCTTCGGCACCGACGGCACCACAAATAAAAACGCCCTCTCGGTGAGGGCGTCTTCACATTACTGGGCGGCAAACAAGCCCAGATGCTCTTTGGCGTAGGCTTCAAAGTCAGTGCAGCCGCCGATGTGTTTCTGATCGAGGAAGATCTGCGGTACGGTTTCAACCGGCTTACCGACGGTTTTCTCGAGATCCGCTTTCGTGATACCTTCCGCGTGGATATCCACGTAGCGGAAGTTGAAGTCATCGCGCTCTTCGGTCAGTTTCTCAGCCAGCTCTTTCGCGCGTACACAGTATGGGCACCCTGGACGACCAAAAATTACTGCAAACATTTCTCTCTCCTCAAAAAACAAGCCTGACGGCGAATAAGACATATAGTGCCCGATAACCTGCCGCCATTAAAGAAGGTTTCGCCTGTCGCTTTGATACAGTCAGGCTATGTTTCGCCAATTACATCGCGCAAATCATTGCCTATACTGGCTGCAATACGTATTAAGCAAGACAAAGAGAGACAAGATGACACCCACGATTGACCTGCTCCGTTCCCACCGTTCCATTCGCCACTTCATCGATGAGCCGATTACCGAGGCGCAGCGTGCCGCGATTATTGACAGCGCCAGGGCGACCTCAAGCTCCAGCTTCCTGCAGTGCAGCTCCATTATCCGCATCACCGATCCGGCCATGCGTGAACAACTGGTGACGCTGACCGGCGGGCAGAAGCATGTGGCCCAGGCGGCCGAGTTCTGGGTGTTTTGCGCCGACTTCAACCGTCATCTGCAGATCTGCCCTGAGGCCGAACTCGGGCTGGCCGAACAGCTGCTGCTGGGCGTGGTGGATACCGCGCTGATGGCGCAAAACGCCTTCACGGCGGCGGAATCGCTGGGGTTAGGCGGCGTTTACATCGGCGGTCTGCGTAATAACATCGAAAGCGTGACCGAGCTGCTGAAGCTGCCAAAACACGTGCTGCCGCTGTTTGGCCTGTGCCTCGGCTGGCCTGCGGATAACCCGGATCTGAAGCCGCGCATTCCTGCGGCGATGCTGGTGCATGAAAACCACTACCAGCCGGTCGATCAGGATGTCCTGAATCAATACGATGAAGAGCTGGCGAACTACTACCTGACGCGCGGCAGCAATAACCGTCGTGATACCTGGACTGACCATATTCGTCGCACCATCATTAAAGAAAATCGCCCGTTTATTCTTGATTATCTGCACAAACAGGGCTGGGCGACGCGATAGTCCATTTATCCTGCGCCTGCCTGCGTATATGATACGCAGGCTTTTTCCATGTCTTCAGAGAGGTGCAGGGTGAAAATTGCCATATTGTCCCGGGATGGAACGCTCTATTCATGTAAGCGCCTGAGAGAAGCGGCGGCGAAACGCGGGCATCAGGTTGAGATCCTCGACCCGATGTCCTGTTATATGAACATCGACCCGGCCGCCTCGTCGATTCACTACAAAGGCCGCAAGCTGCCGCATTTTGATGCGGTCATCCCCCGCATCGGCTCCCAGATTACCTACTACGGCACCGCCGCGCTGCGCCAGTTCGAGATGCTGGGCAGCTATCCGCTCAACGAATCCGTCGCCATTTCCCGCGCCCGCGACAAGCTGCGCTCGCTGCAGCTCCTTGCCCGTCAGGGGATCGATCTCCCCGTCACCGGAATTGCCCATTCACCGGACGACACCAGCGATCTGATCGACATGGTGGGTGGCGCCCCTTTGGTGATCAAGCTGGTGGAAGGCACCCAGGGCATTGGCGTGGTGCTGGCGGAGACGCGTCAGGCAGCGGAGAGCGTGATTGACGCCTTCCGCGGGCTGAATGCCCACATTCTGGTGCAGGAGTATATCGAAGAGGCCAAAGGGCGCGACATCCGCTGCTTCGTCGTGGGAAACGAGGTGGTGGCGGCCATTGAGCGCCAGGCCAAAGAGGGTGATTTCCGCTCTAACCTTCACCGCGGCGGCGTCGCGCGTGTAGCCGATATCAGCGACCGCGAGCGAGAGATTGCGGTGAAAGCGGCGCAAACCCTGGGGCTGGACGTGGCGGGTGTAGATCTTCTGCGCGCGACGCGCGGGCCGCTGGTCATGGAGGTGAACGCCTCGCCGGGGCTGGAAGGCGTGGAAAAAACCACAGGGGTCGATATTGCGGGTAAAATGATCTTATGGATCGAGCGTCATGCGACGCCGGGCTACTGTCTGAAAACGGGTGGTTAAATGGATTACCGCGCGCTTTTTGAGTACCCTATGCGAAGTTTTTATTAAAGAGGCTGCATCGCGATGGATTTACAGGTCGTACCTACACTGGATACGTTACGTCAATGGCTTGATGATGCCGGAATTACGTTCTTCGAATGCGATTCCTGCCAGGCGCTGCATCTGCCTCATATGCAGAATTTCGACGGCATTTTCGATGCCAAAATCGATCTGATTAACGACGTGATCCTTTTCTCCGCGCTGGCCGAAGTGAAGCCGTCCGCGCTGTTGGCGCTGGCCTCCGACCTGTCGGCCATCAATGCCAGTTCTTTGACGGTGAAGGCATTTCTCGACATACAGGATGATAATCTGCCAAAACTGGTCGTTTGCCAGTCTTTATTCTCCGGGGCAGGGCTGTCGTTCAAGCAGTTCGCCTGGTTTATGCGCCTGAGCGAAGAGCAAATTTCGATGGTCATGATGGAAGCCAATGCACACCATCTGCTGTATAGCGCGGAAGATGATGCAGAGAATAATGATGCATCTCCCAATTTTCTTCACTAAGCCTGTCTGACTTTTGCGCAGTCGCTGCCATGGCGGCTGCAGAAGGCCATTTTTTCTGCTGCTTTTAACCTTCCTTTAAAGAATTATTCACCTCCCTGAAGGCTGTTTCGGCTTATCACGTAGACTTAACCTGCATAAAAAATTGATAAAAGGCGTTTTTTCGTCTGGGCTATAGCCGGAGACACGGGCTACAGTTATTCTTGCGATGCTTCAAAAAGCGAGCGGAAGCTGCCGGGTAAAGAGGTTTCTTTTTATTTTGAGCAGAGCGACAAACTATGCATGATTTTTGCATATATCCAGATTGCACAGTTTTAGTTCGTTTGTTAACGAGCTTTCAGAAGGAATAACACTATGATCGCCTTGAATAAAAAATGGTTATCGGGTCTGGTTGCGGGTGCTCTGATGGCCGTCTCTGCCGGCACGCTCGCTGCGGAACAAAAAACGCTGCACGTTTATAACTGGTCTGACTATATTGCGCCGGACACGGTCGCAAATTTCGAAAAAGAGACCGGCATTAAAGTGGTCTACGACGTGTTCGATTCCAACGAAGTGCTGGAAGGAAAACTGATGGCGGGCAGCACCGGGTTTGACCTCGTGGTGCCTTCCGCAAGCTTCCTCGAGCGCCAGCTGACGGCAGGCGTCTTCCAGCCGCTGGATAAGAGCAAATTACCGAACTGGAAAAATCTCGATCCGGAAGTGCTGAAGCTGGTGGCCAAGCATGACCCGGACAACAAATACGCGATGCCGTATCTCTGGGCGACCACCGGTATCGGCTTTAACGTTGATAAAGTGAAGGCGGCGCTGGGCCCGGACGTGAAGCTGGACAGCTGGGACGTGGTACTGAAGCCGGAAAACCTTGAGAAGCTGAAAAGCTGCGGCGTCTCCTTCCTCGATGCGCCGGAAGAGATTTTCGCGACCGTGCTGAACTACCTGGGCAAAGACCCGAACAGCAATAAGGCGGATGATTACACCGGCCCGGCGACCGATCTGCTGCTGAAGCTGCGTCCAAACATTCGCTACTTCCACTCTTCCCAGTACATTAACGACCTGGCGAACGGCGACATCTGCGTCGCGATTGGCTGGGCAGGGGACGTTTGGCAGGCGGCTAACCGCGCGAAAGAGGCGAAAAACGGCGTGAACGTCTCTTACTTCATTCCGAAGGAGGGGGCGCTGGCCTTCTTTGACGTCTTCGCGATGCCGGCTGACGCGAAAAACAAAGACGAAGCGTATCAGTTCCTCAACTACCTGATGCGTCCTGAGGTTATCGCCCACATCAGCGACCACGTTTACTATGCGAACGGTAACAAGGCCTCCGTGCCGCTGGTGAGCGAAGAGATCCGTAATAACCCGGCTATCTATCCGCCAGCGGATGTGTTCGCCAAGCTCTTCACCCTGAAAGTTCAGGATCCAAAAATTGACCGCGTGCGTACCCGCGCGTGGACCAAGGTGAAAAGCGGTAAATAACGGCGTTTGGTATTGCTGCCCGCTGGCGCTATCGCTTACCGGGCCTCTACAACCCGTAGGCCGGGCAAGCATTAGTGCCGCCCGGCGATGCGCACCCTGACGGTGCGTTTGCACCAGTTTTGATCTCTACCGGAGAACACCCCGTGAATGACGCGATCCCCCGCCCGCAGGCGAAAGTCCGTAAAGCGCTGACCCCGCTGCTTGAAATTCGTAACCTCACCAAATCTTTTGATGGCCAGCATGCCGTGGATGACGTCAGCCTGACGATCTATAAAGGCGAAATTTTTGCCCTTCTGGGGGCCTCTGGCTGCGGTAAATCGACCCTGCTGCGTATGCTGGCCGGTTTTGAACAGCCCACCGCCGGGCAGATCGTGCTCGACGGCGTGGATCTCTCCAGCGTGCCGCCGTATCAGCGCCCGATCAACATGATGTTCCAGTCCTACGCACTGTTTCCGCACATGACGGTGGAGCAGAACATCGCCTTCGGCCTGAAGCAGGACAAGCTGCCGAAAGCCGAAATTACCGCGCGCGTGGCCGAGATGCTGAGCCTCGTGCACATGCAGGAGTTCGCCAAGCGTAAGCCGCACCAGCTCTCCGGCGGCCAGCGTCAGCGCGTGGCCCTGGCTCGCAGCCTGGCAAAACGCCCGAAACTGCTGCTGCTTGACGAACCGATGGGCGCGCTGGATAAAAAGCTGCGCGACCGTATGCAGCTCGAAGTGGTCGATATCCTTGAGCGCGTGGGGGTGACCTGCGTGATGGTGACCCACGACCAGGAAGAGGCCATGACCATGGCCGGACGTATTGCGATCATGAACCGCGGCAAGTTCGTGCAGATTGGCGAGCCGGAAGAGATTTATGAGCATCCGACCACCCGCTACAGCGCGGAGTTCATCGGCTCGGTTAACGTCTTCGAAGGGCTGCTGAAAGATCGTCAGGAAGACGGTCTGGTCATCGAATCGCCGGGGCTGCAGCATCCGCTTAAGGTCGATCCGGATAACTCGGTGGTGGATAACGTGCCGGTCTACGTTGCGCTACGCCCGGAGAAGATCATGCTCTGTGAGGATCCGCCTGCTGATGGCTATAACTTTGCCGTCGGGGAAGTGGTGCACATTGCCTATCTGGGCGATCTCTCTATCTATCACGTGCGCCTGAAAAGTGGGCAGATGCTCAGCGCGCAGTTACAGAACGAACATCGCTATCGCAAGGGACAGCCGACCTGGGGCGACGAAGTGCGCCTGTGTTGGGATGCAGACAGTTGCGTTGTGCTGACGGTATAAGGAGCGGCCAATGAGTACACTTGAACCTCCAGCCCGCGTCGAAAAACCGGGCGGCTTTGCCCACTGGCTGACGCGCATGCAGATGAAGCACGGCCGCAAGCTGGTGATCGCCATGCCGTACGTGTGGCTGATCTTGCTGTTCCTGCTGCCGTTCCTGATTGTTTTCAAGATAAGCCTGGCGGAAATGGCGCGGGCGATCCCGCCTTACACCAACCTGCTGGACTGGGCCGACGGGCAGCTGACGCTGACCTTAAACCTGGGTAACTTCCTGCAACTCACCGACGACCCGCTCTATTTCGAAGCCTATCTGCAGTCGCTGCAGGTGGCGGCGATCTCGACGCTCTGCTGTCTGGTGATGGGCTACCCGCTGGCGTGGGCGGTGGCGCACAGCAAGCCGTCAACGCGTAACATCCTGCTGCTGCTGGTGATTTTACCGTCGTGGACCTCGTTCCTGATCCGCGTTTACGCGTGGATGGGGATCCTGAAAAACAACGGCGTGCTGAACAACTTCCTGATGTGGCTCGGGGTGATCGATCAGCCGCTGACGATCCTGCACACCAATCTCGCGGTCTATATCGGCATTGTGTACGCCTATCTGCCATTTATGGTGCTGCCGATCTACACGGCGCTGACCCGTATCGACTACTCGCTGGTAGAAGCGTCGCTCGATCTCGGTGCCCGTCCGTTAAAAACCTTCTTCAGCGTCATTGTCCCGCTGACCAAGGGCGGCATTATCGCCGGGTCGATGCTGGTCTTTATCCCGGCGGTGGGGGAGTTTGTGATCCCGGAACTGCTCGGCGGGCCTGACAGCATCATGATTGGCCGCGTGCTGTGGCAGGAGTTCTTCAATAACCGCGACTGGCCGGTGGCCTCGGCGGTGGCGATCGTGATGCTACTGCTGCTGATCGTGCCGATCATGTGGTTCCACAAGCATCAGCAGAAACAGATGGGAGATCACGGATGAACAACTTACCGGTAGTGCGCTCCCCGTGGCGAATTGCGATCCTGGTCATCGGCTTTACCTTCCTGTATGCGCCGATGCTGATGCTGGTGATCTACTCGTTTAACAGTTCCAAACTGGTGACGGTCTGGGCGGGCTGGTCGACGCGCTGGTACAGCGAGCTGTTCCACGATGATGCGATGATGAGCGCGGTGGGGCTGAGCCTGACCATTGCGGCGCTGGCGGCGACCATGGCGTCCGTGCTGGGCACGATCGCCGCGCTGGTGATGGTGCGCTTCGGGCGTTTTCGCGGTTCAAACGGCTTCGCCTTTATGATCACCGCTCCGCTGGTGATGCCGGACGTGATCACCGGTCTCGCGCTGTTGCTGCTGTTCGTGGCCCTGGCGCACGCCATCGGCTGGCCGGCGGACCGCGGGATGCTCACCATCTGGCTGGCGCACGTCACCTTCTGTACCGCCTATGTCGCGGTGGTGATCGCCTCACGCCTGCGCGAGCTGGATCGCTCCATTGAAGAGGCGGCGATGGATCTCGGCGCGACGCCGCTGAAGGTCTTTTTCATCATCACGCTGCCGATGATTATGCCGGCGGTGATCTCCGGCTGGCTGCTGGCGTTTACCCTGTCGCTCGACGATCTGGTTATCGCCAGCTTTGTCTCCGGCCCGGGGGCGACGACGCTGCCGATGCTGGTTTTCTCCAGCGTGCGCATGGGGGTCAACCCGGAGATCAACGCCCTGGCCTCTATCATCCTCGGCGTGGTCGGAATTGTCGGATTTATCGCCTGGTATCTGATGGCGCGCGCGGAAAAACAGCGCGTGCGCGATATCCAACGTGCAAGACGCGGCTGAAGGATTTAAAATTTCCAGTGATGTGCCGCGCATGACGCGGCACTGTTTTTCAGGGAAGTAAAACATTGGGATTATTAAAAAAATCACGTATTACGCACGCACGTCCTAACGTACCTGCACTGGTTCAGGTGGCGGCGCTCGCCATTATTATGATCCGCTGCCTGGACGTGCTGATGATTCTGAATACCCTGGGCGTGCGCGGCATCGGTGAATTCATTCACCGCAGCGTGCAGACGTGGAATCTGACGCTGGTCTTTTTGAGCAGTCTGGTGCTGGTGTTTATCGAGATCTACTGCGCGTTTTCGCTGGTTAAAGGGCGCAACTGGGCGCGCTGGGTCTATATGCTGACGCAGATTACCGCGGCGAGCTATCTGTGGGCCGCTTCGCTGGGGTATGGCTACCCGGAGCTGTTCAGTATTGCCGGTGAGTCCAAACGCGAGATCCTGCGCGCGCTGTTTATGCAAAAACTGCCGGACATGCTGGTGCTCTTTCTTCTCTTCGTTCCGGCCTCCAGTCGGCGGTTCTTCCGCCTGCAATAATGTGTATAATCGCAGCCCTCGTGATTTTTAAGGTTTTCATATGCAGTGCGCACTCTATGACGCCGGACGCTGCCGCTCCTGTCAGTGGATAGAACAACCGGTCTCTCAACAACTCACCGCCAAAATGGCCGACCTGCAACAGCTGCTGGCAGAACACGCGGTGGGCGAGTGGTGCGCACCCGTCAGCGGCCCTGAGCAGGGTTTTCGCAATAAAGCCAAAATGGTGGTCAGCGGCAGCGTGGAAAAACCGCTGCTGGGGATGCTGCACCGCGACGGCACGCCGGAAGACTTAACCGACTGCCCGTTGTATCCCGCTTCCTTTGCGCCGGTCTTTGCCGCACTCAAGCCGTTTATTGCCCGGGCGGGGTTAACGCCCTATAACGTGGCCCGTAAGCGTGGCGAGCTGAAATACCTTCTGCTGACCGAAAGCCAGAAAGACGGCGGCATGATGCTGCGCTTCGTGCTGCGCTCTGAAACTAAGCTTGAGCAGCTGCGCGCGGCGCTGCCGTGGCTGCAGGAACAGCTTCCGCAGCTTAAGGTCATTACGGCGAACATTCAGCCGGTACATATGGCGATCATGGAAGGGGAGAAAGAGATTTTCTTCACCGACCAGCACGCGCTGGCGGAGAGCTTCAACGGCGTGCCGCTGTGGATCCGCCCGCAAAGCTTCTTCCAGACCAACCCGACCGTGGCAAGCAGCCTGTACGCCACCGCCCGCGACTGGGTGCGTGCGTTGAACGTTCACCACATGTGGGATTTGTTCTGCGGCGTGGGCGGGTTTGGCCTGCACTGCGCCACGCCGGAGATGCAGCTCACCGGCATTGAGATCTCTGCCGAAGCGATTGCCTGCGCGAAGCAGTCCGCTGCCGAACTGGGGTTAACGAATCTGCACTTCCAGGCGCTCGACTCCACGCAGTTCGCGACCGGCCAGGGCAACGTGCCGGAGCTGGTGCTGGTCAACCCGCCGCGCCGCGGCATCGGCAATGCGCTGTGCGACTACCTGAGCCAGATGGCGCCGGAATACATCATCTATTCCAGCTGCAATGCGCAGACCATGGCGAAAGACATTGCGCAACTACCGGGCTATCGCGTTGAACGCGTTCAGCTTTTTGATATGTTCCCGCATACCGCGCATTATGAAGTGTTGACGTTGCTGGTGAAAACGCACTAATCCTCAACATCGCCCGGTGGCGCTGCGCTTACCGGGCCTACGGGTTCGGGTAGGCCGGGTAAGGCGTAGCCGCCACCCGGCATGACCTCCGCACAATGTTCAACAAAATGTGAACTCTTCCCCCGCTCGAAATCAGGTAAGCTTACGTCATAAGAAATGATTGAAGGCTTACCCATGAAGCAGATCCTGCTGGTGGAAGACGACCACGATATCGCGGCGCTTCTGCGACTCAATTTAGAAGACGAAGGCTACGCCATCACCCACGAGCCCGACGGGGGCAATGCCCTGCAGCGTCTTGAAGCCCAGACCTGGGATGCGGTGATCCTCGACCTGATGCTGCCCAACGTGGACGGTCTGGAGATTTGCCGCCGCATCCGTCAGATGACGCGCTACCTGCCGGTGATCATCATCAGCGCCCGCAGCAGCGAAACCGACCGCATCACCGGGCTGGAAACCGGCGCCGACGACTATCTGGCAAAACCGTTCTCCGTGCAGGAATTGATTGCGCGTATCAAAGCACTGTTTCGTCGCCAGCAGGCGATGGGGCAGGCGCAAACCGACGGACACATTCAGGCGCACGGACTGACCATCGATCCGCTGGCGCGCAGCGTGCTGCTACACGGCCAGGTGGTGGACCTCACCCCGCGCGAGTTCGAGCTGCTCTACTTCTTTGCCCGTCATCCCGGCGAGGTGTTCTCCCGTCTGGCGCTGCTGGAGCAGGTCTGGGGCTACCAGCACGAAGGCTACGAGCACACCGTCAACACCCATATCAACCGCCTGCGCATCAAGATAGAGAAGGACGCCGCCGAGCCGGAGATCATTCGCACCGTCTGGGGCAAGGGCTACAAATTTGCGGAGCCGCAGCATGATGCGTCGCTTTAGCCTGAGCCAGCGCCTGACGCTGCTCTTCATCCTGCTGATGATGCTCTGCGCCGCCGTCGCCTGCGCGGTACAGCTCTACAGCAGCATGCAGTACGGTAACGCAATGGTGCAGCGTTTGTCGGGTGGGCTGGCGCAGCAGATCGTCCAGCGCGAACCGATTCTGGACGCGCAGGGCCGGGTCGACCGCAGCGCGCTGAAACCGCTGTTTGGCCGGCTGATGACCTTTAATCCGAGCGTTGAGCTGTACGTTATCTCTCCTGACGGCGATATCCTCGCCGATGCCGCACCGCCGGGCCATATTCAGCGGCAAAAAATCGACCTGGCGCCGGTGCAGAGCTTCCTGAGCGGCACCGCCATGCCGGTACTGGGCGACGATCCGCGCAGTCAAAATCAAAAAGTCTTCAGCGCCATGCCGCTGCGGCAGGACGGCGAGCTAAAAGGCTATCTGTACATTATCTTGCAGGGCGAGGAGTCAAACGCTCTGGCGGAAATGGCCTGGCACAAGGCGCTGTGGAGTACCGTCCTGTGGTCACTGCTGTGGGTCGCGCTGTTTGGGCTGCTGGCAGGGCTGCTGGTCTGGTACTGGGTCACGCGTCCGGTCAAACAGCTGACGGTGGAGGTCGCCGGGCTGGAGCAAGACAGCATGAGCGCAATCAGGCTGCTGGCGGCACAGACGCCGGACACGGCGGCAAAAGATGAAGTGGCGATCCTGCGCAACAGCTTTATTGAGCTGGCGCGCAAAATCACCCAACAGTGGGATCGGCTGGCCGACAGCGATCGCCAGCGCCGGGAGTTTATCGCCAATATTTCGCACGATCTCCGCACGCCGCTGACCTCACTGCTGGGGTATCTCGAAACCCTGTCGCTCAAATCCGCCACCCTGACGCCGCAGGAGCACCAGCAGTATCTCGCCACCGCGCTGCGTCAGGGGCAAAAAGTCCGGCATCTTTCGCAGCAGCTGTTTGAGCTGGCACGCCTTGAGCACGGCGGTATTAAACCCCAGCGCGAGCGGTTCGCAATGGCGGAGCTGATTTCCGACGTGGCGCAGAAGTTTGAGCTCACGGCCCGCACGCGAGAGGTCAATCTGCATATTGACGTGCCGGGGCCGCTGCCGATGGTCAACGCCGATGTGTCGATGATTGAACGCGTGGTGACCAACCTGCTGGATAACGCGATGCGCCATACGCCGGGCGGCGGAGAAATTCGCCTGGCGGTGTGGCAGGAAAATGAACAGCTGCAGGTCGAAGTGTCCGACAGCGGAACGGGCGTGGATGCCTCGCTGCGCGACGATCTGTTCCAGCGGCCGTCGGCGCTCAATACCCAGGCCTCGCGGGAGAATCGCGGCGGGTTGGGGCTATTAATCGTGAAACGGATGCTGGAGCTGCACGGGGGCGGGATCAGGCTAATGGAGTCGGTGAGCGGGGCGCGGTTCAGGTTCTTTGTGCCGTTATGAGAGAGTGCCGGGCGGCGCTGCGCTTGCCCGGCCTACAAATCCCCCCGTAGGCCGGGTAAGGCGAAGCCGCCACCCGGCAAAAGACATTACTGCGGGAACCACTGATCGCTGATTTTCTGGTACGTACCGTCCGCTTTAATCGCTTTCAGCGCGCCGTTCAGTTTTTCCAGCAGGGCTTTGTTATCCGGACGTACCGCAATGCCGAGGCCCGTGCCGAAGTACTGTGGATCGGTCACTTTCTCGGTAGCCGTGCCCAGCTGCGGGTTGGTTTTGAGCCACTCGTTCACCACGGCGGTATCGCCGAAGACGCCGTCGATACGGCCATTTTTCAGGTCGATAATCGCGTTCTGGTAGCTGTCATAGGCCACGGTCTTCACTTCAGGATGTTTGTCCTGCAGGTATTTCTGGTGCGTGGTGCCGTTTTCCATCCCGATGCGTTTGCCTTTCAGCTGATCGAAAGAGGTATACGCGCCTTTCTTCGCAATCACCACCGCCGAGTTGGCGTAGTACGGGTCGGTGAACGCCACCTGCTTGCTGCGCTCAGGCGTGATGTCCATCCCGGAGATCACCGCGTCGTATTTTTTGAACTTCAGCGACGGGATCAGGCTGTCAAAAGCATGGTTAGTAAAGGTGCAGTCGGCCTGCATCTGTTTGCACAGCGCTTTCGCCAGATCGATATCGAAACCGACGATCTGGTTGCTGGCATCCAGCGACTCAAACGGCGGATAGGTGGCGGACACGCCGAAATTGATTTTATCCGCAGCGGATGCGCCAGCGGCGAAGGTGGCGAGTAATGCGGCCAGAACTAACTTTTTCATTGTAATGCTCCCGTCTGTCTTATTGATGCGCCGTGTCTGCGGCCTGGATGTACAATGCCAGTTAATGAATTTATATGCAATAAAAATGATTAAATATTATTTTTATCGCAAAAAAAAGCGGATAACCCATCAGGTTACCCGCTTCATGAATACCGTTTTATGCATTCGCGTGGTTAATTTCTGCGCTCAAACGCCAGCGCCTTACGCTCGATCAGGCGCATCATCAGCGTCAGCAGACCGTTCACCACCAGATACACCACGCCCGCCGCGCCGAACACCATCACGTCATAGGTGCGTCCATACAGCAGTTGTCCGTGGCCCATCACTTCCATCAGGGTGATGGTGTAGGCCAGCGAGGTACTTTTGAATACCAGCACCACTTCGTTGGAATAGGAGGAGAGCGCGCGCTTAAAGGCGTACGGCAGCAGGATTGCCAGCGTGTCTTTCTTGCTCATGCCCAGCGCCCCGCAGGACTGCCACTGGCCTTCCGGGATGGCGCGGATCGCCCCGTAGAACAACTGGGTGGTATAGGCCGCGCTGTTCAGCGAAAGGGCAATCAGGGCACACAGCCACGGCTCAGAAAGCAGATGCCAGATAACCGGATACTCCTGCAGCGACGGGAACTGGCCCGGGCCGTAGTAAATCAGGAATATCTGCACCAGCAGCGGGGTACCGGTAAACAGGGTGATGTACCCGCGCACAATCCACACCAGCACCGGCGTTTTCAGCGTCAGGATGATGGTGAAGATAAGGGCCAGGATCAGCGCCACGATAATGGACGCCACGGTCAGCGTCAGGCTGGTGTGCAGCCCTTTCATCAACTCGGGAAAGTATTCAAGCATCAGCCTGGTCTCCGTTCAAAGCGCGTCGCACGCAGGTCAATACGCTTGAGGATGTACTGACTGAGCAACGTGATCACCAGGTAGATCGCCGCCGCCACAATGTACCAGGTAAACGGCTCCTGGGTACGGGTGGCGATGCTTTTGGTTTGCAGCATTAAATCGTTAACGCTTATCAGGCTCACCAGCGCGGTATCTTTCAGCAGCACCAGCCACTGGTTGCCGAGCCCCGGCAGGGCATGGCGCCACATCTGCGGCATGACCAGACGGAAAAAGATGGCGGATTTCGATAACCCTAACGCCTGACCCGACTCCCATTGTCCCTGCGGCACGGCTTTCAGCGCACCGCGCAGGGTTTGCGACGCGTACGCGGAGTAGAGCAGGGAGAGGGCAATCACGCCGCACAGGAACGGGCTGACGTCGAAGTTGTCGATCTGCATCTGCACCGGGATCTGCGCAAAGCCAAGATTGATCGTGAAGCCGTCAGACAGCGTCAGCAGCAGCTGTGAGGAGCCGAAATAGATAAACAGGACCACCAGAATTTCCGGTAGCCCACGCAGCACGGTGACCAGCGCGGAGCCTGTCCAGGCGACGGGGAACCATTTCGCGGATTCCCACACCGCAAAGAACATCGCCAGCACGAGGCCGATAATCAGTGCGCAAACGGCAAGGCCGACGGTCATCCCGGCGGCGCTTGCTAAAGGAAAAATTTCATTCATCAGGAATTACTTCTGGAACCATTTTTTGTAGATGGTTTCGTAGGTGCCGTCTTTCTTCACTTTTTCCAGCGCAGCGTTGAATTTCTGCTGCAGCTCAGTGTTGCCCTGACGAACGGCAATCCCCAGACCGGTACCGAAGTAATCCTTATCGGTCACTTTGTCGCCCACTGGCGCCAGCTTGTCGTTGGCTTTCAGCCACTCGGTCACCACCGCGGTATCACCAAATACGCCGTCGATACGGCCATTTTGCAGATCCAGCTTCGCGTTCTGGTAGCTGTCATACGGAACGGTGGTGATTTCCGGATGCTTATCCATGATGAATTTCTGGTGCGTGGTACCGTTCTGCACGCCCACTTTTTTGCCTTTCAGCTGATCGACAGAGGTGAATTTACCTTTCTGACCAATGAACAGGGCGGAGTTGTCGTAGTAAGGGGTAGTGAACAGCACCTGCTTTTCACGCTCGGGGGTGATGTCCATACCGGCCATCACGGCGTCGATACGGCGGAACTTCAGGCTTGGAATCAGGCTGTCGAACGCCTGGTTGCTGAAGGTACAGGTTGCATCGATCTCTTTACACAGGGCGTTAGCCAGGTCCACGTCGAAGCCCACAATTTTGTTATTCGCATCAATGGACTCAAACGGAGGGTAAGAGGCTTCCGTTGCGAAACGAATGGTCTGGGCTGCGGTAGCAGAAAGGGTAACGCCAGCAAGCAGCACGGCAAGTAATACTTTTTTCATTATATTTCCCCTGACACAATCAATGAGATAAATAGTTTTTGAAGGCATCGGTTTGCGGGTTAGCGAAGCAGCTCGCATCACCTTGCTCAACGATATACCCATTTTCCATGTAGACCACACGGCTGGCGGTTTTGCGCGCCACTTCCACTTCGTGGGTGACGATAACCTGCGTAATGTTGGTTTCCGCCAGCTCGCGAATGATGCTCACGATCTGGGCGGTGATTTCCGGATCCAGCGCCGCCGTCGGTTCATCAAACAGCAGCACCGCGGGTTCCATCATCAGCGCACGGGCAATGGCCACGCGCTGTTGCTGACCACCGGACAGGTGCAGCGGGTAGCGGTCGCTGTAGGGCTTAAGGCGCAGACGCTCCAGCAGCTTTTCGGCACGCGCAATCGCCTGATCCTTGCTTAACCCCAGCACGCGGCACGGGGCTTCAATCAGGTTCTGCAGCACGGTCAGGTGCGGCCAGAGATTGTATTGCTGGAAGACCATGCCGACGTTTTGACGCAGTTCGCGAATCGCCTTATCAGACGGCGTCTTCGCGAAATCAAAATGGTTACCGGCAATCGCCAGCGTACCTGAACGGGGCATCTCAAGCAGATTAAGAACACGCAGAAGGGAGCTTTTACCTGCACCGCTTGGGCCAAGCAAAACCAGCGTTTCGCCTTCCGGGCAGTTTAGCGTGATGTCAAACAGCGCCTGGTGTGCGCCGTAGAAGCAGTTAATGCCGTTTAGTTTAATACTCATCGGGGCAGTCTTTACTCATCCAGGCAATCTATAGCAATTGAGGCCGCAGATAGTACCGTTGACAGAATAGTTATGCAATATTTCTGCGTTAAAAGTTAAATATAACCCGTGTTTCCTCTTAAACATAGCACAAAATAGCGAACGGCAAGGTCGGCGAGTATAAATGTCGGCATTCCGCAAGAAATGCCGGACATTTTACGGGGGTAACATTTTTATCATTGATGAATCAGCGGTTCTCAATCGACTGGCGAAGCGTGCCCGCCGGGGCATGAACGCTGCCGCCCACGTAGCGTACGTCGTCCACCGCCCAGCACTGTCCTTCACGGATCATCAGCACTTCGTCCTGCCAGGTTTGGGTACCCTGCGTCAGCTTCACGCGCAGTGGAATATTACGGGCATCCGTGTTCGGGATGGTTGACGCGCTGGCCACTTCGGCGCTGTCCGGTAGCGTGGTGCGACTGGAGAACGGATCGGATTTCAGCAGCGCGTTGTGCTGCGGATCGCGGGTGGCATCATTAAGCAGTTTTGCCAGGCCATCGCTCAGATACGGGCGCAGGCCGGTGAGATCGTTGCTGCGGTGCTGGATGCGATAATCATAGAACTGCTGCGCCACGGTGTCCGGGCCGCCCTCAATGCAGGGGCCGCTGCGGGTACCGATATCCTTAAAGGCAGGCGTGACCGTGGTGGTACAGGCGCTGAGCACCAGCGCGCAGGGCACGAAAAGTGTTAAAGCTGAATAGCGCATGTTGATTTCCTTATTTATTAACTATCCTTTCAATCATAGCGTAACGAACCGATAATGCTGTGCCTAAGGCATTGAACGCTAAAGAAGGAGAGAAACCATGCAGTTTTCAACAACGCCAACCCTGGAAGGGCAGACAATTACCGAGTACTGCGGCGTGGTCACCGGCGAAGCGATTCTCGGCGCCAATATCTTCCGTGACTTTTTTGCCGGTATCCGCGATATCGTGGGTGGCCGCTCGGGTGCATACGAAAAAGAGCTGCGCAAAGCCCGCGAAATCGCCTTCAAAGAGCTCGGCGAGCAGGCGGAAGCCCTCGGCGCGGATGCGGTCGTGGGGATTGATATCGACTACGAAACGGTCGGTAAAGATGCCAGCATGCTGATGGTGAGCGTAAGCGGTACGGCGGTGAAAACCCTGCGATGACGCGTTTGTTTGCCACCCTCCTGCTGGCGCTGCTGCTGGCAGGATGCGTCACGGAAAAGGGGATCGTTGATAAAGGCGCCTACGAGCTGGATACGCGTCATCAGGCGCAGGCGGCTTACCCGCGCATCAAGGTGCTGGTGATCCACTACACCGCGGATGATTTTGACAGCTCGCTGGCCACGCTGACGGATAAAAACGTCAGCTCTCACTATTTGATCCCAGCCAGCCCCCCGGCGCCGGACGGCAAGCCGCGCATCTGGCAGCTGGTTCCCGAGAGCGAGCTGGCCTGGCATGCGGGCATCAGCTTCTGGCGCGGCACGAATCGCATCAACGATACCTCTGTCGGCATTGAGCTCGAGAACCGCGGCTGGCAAATGCGCGACGGCGTGAAAACGTTTACTCCGTTTGCGCCTGCGCAGATTGCAGCGCTGGTGCCGCTCGCCAAAGACATTATTACCCGCTACAACATCAGACCTGAAAATGTGGTGGCCCATTCGGACATCGCCCCGCAGCGTAAAGACGATCCCGGTCCGCTGTTTCCGTGGCAGCAGCTGGCTCAGCAGGGGATAGGTGCCTGGCCCGATCCTGCCCGCGTGGCGTTCTATATCAATGGACGGCCGCGCTATCAGGAGGTCGAACGAGAGGCGCTGCTCGATGTGCTGACGCGCTATGGCTATGAGGTGCCGGACAACGCCACGGAACAGCAGCAGAAGAGGGTGATCTGCGCGTTTCAGATGCACTTCCGCCCCGCGCTGTGGAACGGCGTGGCTGACGTAGAAACCCTGGCCATCGCCGAGGCGCTTTTAGAGAAATACGGGCAGGGGTAGTCCTTCAGGACTGCCCCCTGACCAGGTCATATTACCTTATTTTCTTTGAGATTAATCTTAAGTACATTCTCAATTCATTTTTAGTTAATTGACTTAAAAATACCCTCATTTAAGATAGACGTATAGCTTGCTAAGTAATAACAAAAAATAACACCTGCTTATTGCTCTTACTTCACTTCTTCCAGAAGTTTTTATCAGGATTATACAAATAGTTCGGTGGTTCCACCGTGGCCCCTTTTTATCTAAAATTAACATCTTAATTCGGGTATAACAATGTTAAGCATATATGGCAGAAAATTACGTCCGCATCATGAAATGGAAAACATTATTTCCGCAACAGAAGGATATGAAGAAAAAACGTTAAAGAAATGGCAAAAAATTACCACCGTCGACAATGAATTTATTCATGTTATCGTCAGCGGTGAGGTGGAATTTCGCCGCGAATCCGACGAGCTCTGTATGTTCACCCTGCAGGGGCAGTGCGTGTATGGACTCTCTTCCATTTTTTATCATTCATCCCATATGTATGGCCTGGTCCGCTCGAACACCGTGGTGCGTTCGATTCCTAAAGACGCCTTTTCTCAGCTTATGACGGAGAAAGGCTTATGGCCTGAGCTTACCAAAGTGCTGGCCTGGTATATCTGCATGCTGAGCAAGCGTGATGACGTGCTGGTCGCCCGCAGCGCCTATTCTGTTGTGCGCGAGTTTTTGCTGGAGATTAATGAACTGATTGTTCATCATCAACGCGATATCAACGTTTATGATTATATTCAGGAATACACCAACCTGGCACGCAGCACCATTATCAAAATTCTTTCCGACCTGAAAAAAGGTCAATATATTGTGGTGGAAAAGGGTCGACTCCTTAACATCACCAACCTGCCTGAAAAATATTAACTATTCCAGCCGGTCTCCTTTTTCACTTAACGGAGACCGGGAATTTTCTTTATGTAATGTGCTGGCCTGAGCATTATCCTGCGTTTCGTCAACCGGCGGCGCGGGTATTTTGCCTTGCGAATAATCCTGCTCCTGTTCTTTTAACGCCTGCTTAAACAGCTCGGTTAATGAACCGTCGTCACCGTCCGTGCGGGCGGGGGCTGCATCGTCGTGCGCTTGCGTGCCGGGGAGGGTATCCCGCGAGGTATCGTGCGGCACCGTGCCGTCCGGCGCCTGTTGCCAGTCGGCGTCGTCGCTGTTAATCGGCAGATCCTGCATGGCAGGGACGTCGGCCTGCACCGGCGCGGGTTTCGGGTGCGGATGCGGGAACGGCTTACTCACATACACGTAGTGCATGTCGGAAAGCTGCGTTTCAGGCTTCGCCACGTGCACTTTTTTTACCGGCTCCGGCGCAGGGTGGCGCAGTTGCCAGTAAACGTGGGCGTACAGCCCCGCCATCAGCATGACGCAGAGGCTTACTATTCCTAACAAGGTGTTAGAAACGATCTTTCTCAGGCTGGGCATGCGGTACGAAAACCAGACCGCTTCCCCGGAAACGTAGCTGCGCTGAGCCGCAAGACAGATGGTAGACATCAGGAATGCTTCTCCTGCTTTTTCGCGTCCGGCGTGGAACGCGAGGCCTGTATTAGTACGCTCGGCGTGGTGTTGGTGTCACGCATTAACTGCATCAGCGTATCTTCCCCGGGAATGCCGTCGACGCGCAGATGCATTTTTTGCTGGAACTCGCGGGTGCGTTTCATTAGTTCCGCCGTCCAGGTTTGTGAATGCGTTTCAGGCTGAGCCAGTGCCTGGCTTAACTGCTGATCGAGCCAGCTCAGGTCTTTCGCATCGCTGGCGGCGCTGATGGCGTCTTTGCCTTCCGGCGTCAGGCGGTGGAGCTGAGTATAGTTGCCGGTGGCATGCTGGTTAAACCAGTGACGGCTTACCTGCCAGGTGCGGTTGTTCATCAGCAGGTCGAGTGAGTTATCCCCGACGCGGGCGACCACGGCATAGTTAAGGTGGTTGCCGGTTTTCAGTTCACTCACCCACGGATACCCTTCCTGTGCCAGCGCATCCGGGGAAGCATTCCCCTGCTTACACATCAGGTTCACCTTCGCGGCGTTCTGGCACAGGGCATCCTCCGCCGAGGCGTCATACCCCCACATCAGATAGAGCTGATGCATCGCATCCGGCTGATTAACCACCTCGTTGTCGATAACCGGCACCACCGGCGCCTGGACTTTTGGCGTCTGCTGTTTCCAGCTTGCAGGCACCGGCAGTTGAATCGGAAGTCTTGCACCGATCGAAGAGGTCAAATACCAGCCGCAGGCGGCGAACAGCACGGAGGCGAATAAGCCCACGGTAGCCAGGCGCTTAACGTGTTTTTTCGCAGGCAGGATCTCACCTGCCGCCAGGCGCAAATGACGCGGGCTGACCTGGGCTGCACGTTCGGTCCAGGCGGCAAGCATCGACAGGTGCGCCAGCTCGTTCAGCTTGCTGATATTCCCTTTAGTCAGGGCATGCATTTTACGCACCCGCGCCGGGGTTAACGGCGCGTGCTCACACCCGTGCGCTTCACACTGCGCCTGAACGTAGCTGAGAAACTCCCGGCAGGTAAGGGGACGCAGGGTGTGACAGGTATGCGCATATTCACGCAGTTCAGGCTGCTGCATCAGCGCGGCATCCCGATCCGCTGGCCCCATCAGCACGACGGACAGGCGAAACTCCAGCTCCTGCGCACGCGTCAGCAGCAGAGCCAGCACCTCCCGACAGGTCTCTTTCATGGCATCGGTATGGCTAATCACCAGCACTTTCGTCCTGCTTTTTCCTCCCTGCCACTGGTGCAGGATGGTATCCACCGCCTGAAGCCGGTTTTTGCTCTCTTTCGTTCCCGGGTTGAGTTTATACAGCAGGCTACTGGCACTCAGTTTTGGAAACGCATTGATAGCAATAACGCCAGGGGAAGTGGATTTCAGGACGTCGCTGAACTGGCCCAGCAGCGGGGCATCGTCAGCAAAGAGCCCAATAATCCCCGCCTGTTGGGTTTTCTCTTTCAGCAGGTTGAAAATATCCTGATGATACGGCACGAAGAAATCGCCCGAGGCGCGGGTGATTTTTCGAAAAGGCGGGTGATTAAATTTAAAATGACTCTGATACATAGCGACTTACCGTCTCTGGACATGAATAGCAATGGTCCGGAAAAGTACGGCAAGGCTGCATCATGGTCAATTTACGGACAGGGTAAAAATAACCTGTTGGCTACCTCTAACACCGGTCTTTTTGACGGTCAATCTTTTTCTTTATCAAAGTTAACGGCGAAGCAGGTGGTCGATTATCTGGCCGCTAATTACTATTTATGCCACATATTGGCGCAGCATGATGCTGCTTATTTTCGCTTTGCTAAAGGCCAGATGAATAATGAGGTTCTCACTTCTTTCACGGTGGATAACGCCCTGTATTATGTTTGTATTGCTGATTTTTTGCGGTCAGCAAGGCTACGTCATTTTTAAAGATTATAAAAAAGTGACGAATAAGCTGGCGAACGCAGCGGCGAAACCGCAAAAAAGACGTCAGGAAGAAAAGGCTTTTTCACTTTTCACCGCCGCCGTGCGTCAGGATAGCCTGCCTGCGGCCGCGAAAGCCCCGCTCGCCGCCGAAATTGAGGGGATCGTCCGCAGCGACGATGCCTGGCTCTCCTTCGCCGTGATCAAAACGCCGGGGGGACAGAAGAGCTATCGCGAAGGCGAGGCGCTGACCGGTTTTAACGATGCCTTTATTCAGGAAATTAACAAAGACAATGTGGTGGTTAATTACGAAGGTGCTACGCAGGTACTGGCGTTAAATAAACCTGATTATTTTAAGGGCGGCGTTGACAGCGGTCCGGTAACCAAATCGACGAAAGATGCAGGTGCGGAAAGCGTGCATCTGGATGATTATCTGGTGTTAAAACCACTTATCGAAAAGGGCCAACTGGAAGGCTACAACATTAATCCAAGGAATGCCTCTGCCTTCTACAGCCATTCCGGGCTGGAAAAAGGCGATGTGGCGGTAAAAGTCAATTCTGTCGATATGACCGATGCAGCAAAGGCAAAAAATATTATTGCCAACTGGTCGAAAATGAAAGAAGCGGAGGTCGTCGTCAGACGTCACGCTCACCTTGAAAATATTCGGGTCAATGTTCTAAACAATTAACAAGTGTACAGACATGAAGAAATTTCCTTGGGCGTGCGTGGCGCTGACCGCATTGTCGTTATATTCCAGTTCGCTGCTTGCAGCTAACTTTAGCGCCAGCTTTAAAAATACCGATATCCGCGAGTTTATTGATACGGTAGGCCGCAATCTGAACAAAACCATTCTGGTCGATCCGTCCGTTCAGGGCACGGTGTCGGTCAGAACCTATAACGTGCTGACGGAAGATGAGTATTACCAGTTCTTCCTGAGCGTGCTGGACCTGTACGGCCTGTCGGTGATCCCGATGGATAACGGCATGGTCAAGGTGGTGCGCTCAAGCATTGCCCGCACCGCCGGTGCGCCGCTGGCCGACGGTAAAAATCCGGGCAAAGGCGACGAAATCATCACCCGCGTCGTGCGCATGGAAAACGTGCCGGTGCGCGAGCTGGCCCCGCTGCTGCGCCAGCTCAACGATGCCACCGGCATCGGGAACGTGGTGCACTTCGAGCCGTCCAACGTGCTGCTGTTGACCGGTAAAGCCTCGGTGGTCAATCGCCTGGTGGATCTGGTTCAGCGCGTGGACAAAGACGGTATTCAGCGCCGCGAGATTGTGCCGCTGCGCTTTGCGTCCGCTAAAGAGCTCTCCGACATGTTGAACAACCTCAACAATGAAGAGCAGAAAGGGCAGAACGCGCCGCAGCTGGCCACCAAAGTGGTGGCAGATGACGAAACCAACAGCCTGGTGATCAGCGGCTCGGAAGACGCGCGCATGCGTACCCGCTCCCTGATCCATCAGCTGGATCGCGAGCAAAATAACGAGGGGAATACCCGCGTCTTCTATCTCAAGTATGCCAGCGCCACCAAGGTGGTTCCGGTCCTGACCGGCATTGGCGAGCAGCTGAAGGATAAGGCGGGCGCGCCGAAGTCGAAAGCCGCGCCTGCGTCCAGCGATCTGAACATTACCGCCGACGAGGCAACCAACTCGCTGGTGATCACCGCCCAGCCTAACGTGATGAACTCTCTGGAGAAGGTGATCGACAAGCTCGACATCCGTCGTCCACAGGTGCTGGTGGAAGCCATCATCGCGGAAGTGCAGGACGGTAACGGCCTGGATCTCGGCGTGCAGTGGACCAGCAAGCACGGCGGCGTACAGTTCGGCTCAACCGGTCTGCCTATCAGCCAGATTAAAAACGGCACCATGAAGGGGGCGAGCTTCACTGGCCTTGCGACCGGCTTCTTTAACGGCGATTTCGGTGCCCTGATGACCGCGCTCTCCACCGACGGCAAGAACGACATTCTCTCCACCCCAAGCGTGGTCACGCTGGATAACAAAGAAGCGTCATTCAACGTCGGGCAGGATGTGCCGGTGCTCTCCGGCTCGCAGACCACCAGCGGCGACAACGTCTTTAACTCCGTTGAGCGTAAGACGGTCGGTACCAAGCTGAAAATTGTGCCGCAGATCAACGATGGCGACATGATCCACCTGAAGATTGAGCAGGAAGTCTCCAGCGTCGACAACAGCGCGACGGAGGACGCCAGCCTCGGCCCAACCTTCAACACCCGCACCATCAACAACGAAGTGATGGTACACAGCGGCCAGACGGTGGTGCTTGGCGGCCTGATGGAAAACGTCACCAAGCAGTCGGTTTCCAAAGTGCCGCTGCTCGGCGATATCCCGCTGGTCGGCCAGCTGTTCCGCTACACCTCGCAGGATACCTCGAAGCGCAATCTGATGGTGTTTATCCATACCACCGTCCTGCGCGACGACGATAACTTCAGCGCGGCGTCGAAAGAGAAATATGACCAGATCCGCGCCCGTCAGCAGCAGCGCGTGGAGGAGAAGAAGCTCGGTATTATTGAACCGTCCGACAGCGCGGTGCTGCCAGCCTTCCCGTCGGCCAGCGCCGCGCCGGTCACAACCCGCGCCAGCACGTCGCGCAATCCGTTTAAAAACTAAGGCGGAGGGCGCAACGTGGATGAACTGAGTAAAACGCTCTGCAGCAGCAGTTACGCAAAGGATAACGGCGTCCTGTTTTACAACAACGACGTCTACATTCGCGAGGATGCTCCCGCATTTGCCCTGCTGGAGATGCGCCGGGTACTGGGACGCCCCTTCGAGCCGACGATCCTCGCCCCTGAGGCCTTTGAGGAGATGCTGGCCAAAATCTGGCAGCAGAGCAGCGGCGTCTCCCAGCAGCTGGTGGACGATATGGACGCGGATATCGACCTGATGGCGTTAACCGAGGAGATCCCGGATAACGAAGATCTGCTCGATAACGACGAAAACTCGCCGGTGATCCGCCTGATCAACGCCATTCTCGGCGAGGCGGTGAAGGACGGCGCGTCGGATATTCACATTGAAACGTTCGAACGGACGCTGAGCATTCGCTTCCGCGTTGACGGCGTGCTGCGCCCGGTGCTCCAGCCCGCGCGCAAGCTCGCGCCGCTACTGGTGTCGCGCATCAAGGTCATGTCAAAACTCGACATCGCCGAAAAACGTCTGCCGCAGGATGGTCGTATCTCCCTGCGCATTGGCCGCAAGGCCATCGACGTGCGCGTCTCGACCATTCCGTCCCAGTACGGCGAGCGCGTGGTGATGCGCCTGCTCGATAAAAGCAATCTGAAGCCCGACATCAACAAGCTGGGTCTGATTGATGAAGAGCTGGAGAAGTTAAAAGGGCTGATTGACCGCCCGCACGGCATCATCCTGGTCACCGGGCCCACGGGCTCCGGGAAAAGTACCACTCTGTACGCCATTCTCTCGGCGCTGAACGGTCATGAGCGCAATATCCTGACCGTCGAAGATCCGATTGAATACGAGCTGGAAGGGGTGGGGCAGACCCAGGTGAACCCGCGCGTGGACATGACCTTTGCCCGCGGGCTGCGCGCTATTTTGCGTCAGGACCCGGACGTGGTGATGATCGGGGAGATTCGCGACGGCGAAACCGCGCAAATTGCGGTGCAGGCCTCGCTCACCGGTCACCTGGTCATGTCTACGCTGCACACCAACAGCGCCGCCGGGGCCATCACCCGTCTGCGGGATATGGGGCTGGAGTCGTTTTTAATCGGTTCATCGTTGCTCGGTGTCATTGCCCAGCGTCTGGTGCGTCGGCTGTGTACGCACTGCCGCACCACCAGTCCGCTGGACGCCAATGAAAAAGCGCTGTTCAGCTTCATGGCGACGCCGCCGAAAGCGATCTATCGCGCGGTGGGCTGCGAGCATTGCCGCCAGAGCGGCTATCAGGGACGTGCGGGTATCCATGAATTCCTGGTGGTGGACACCGCCATGCGCCGCGCTATCCATGAAGATAAAGATGAGATGTCCATCGAAACGCAGCTCTTTAAGCAGGCCTACAGCCTGCGCGAAAACGGGCTGCTGAAGGTGATCAGCGGCGTCACCTCTCTGGAAGAGGTGATGCGCGTCACCGCCGAGCGTGGAGGGGATGAGTAATGGCCCTCTACGCATGGACGGCAACGGATGCGGCGGGCAAAACCCGGCGCGGCACGCTGCAGGCCGAAGGGCAAAAGCAGGTTCGCCAGACGTTACGTGAGCAAAAGCTGATGCCCGTCAGCATCTCCGAAACGCGCGAGGCGGCGTCCGGGAAAGCGAAAACCGGGGCGAAGCTCTCCACGCCGGTGCTGTCGATGTTTACCCGTCAGCTCTCCACGTTGGTCAACGCCGCACTGCCGCTGGAGAGCGCGCTGAAGGCGATCTCGAAGCAGACGGAGGACAAAAAGCTGGCGGCGATGGTGGTGGAGATCCGCGAGAAGGTGGTGGAAGGGCATACGCTGTTCGACGCCTTCAGCCAGTTCCCGCGCACTTTCGACAAGCTCTACTGCACGCTGGTGATGGCCGGTGAAAAAACCGGCCACCTCGGCGACGTGCTGGAGAAGCTGGCGGAGTACAACGAGCAGCGCCAGAAGATGAAGAGCAAGCTGACGCAGGCGATGGTCTACCCGATCACCCTGACGGTGGTGGCCATCGCGGTCATTAGCATTCTACTGGTGGCGGTGGTGCCGCAGGTGATCGAGCAGTTCACCCACATGAAGCAGCAGCTGCCGATCACCACCCGCACGCTGATTGCGGTGAGCGATTTCCTGCAGGCGTACGGCATCTATATTGTCGGGATCCTGGCCGGTGGGATTATCGGCTTTAAGACCTGGCTCAGAAACGCTAAAAACCGCTTTCGCTGGCACAGCTGGCTGGTGAACGGCTCGCCGATTAAAAAGCTGGTGTGCGCCATCAACAGCGCCCGCTATATCCGCACGCTCAGCATCCTGCAGGCGAGCAGCGTGCCGCTGCTTGAAGGGATGTATATCGCGATGGACGGTATCGAAAATCTCTACGCCCGGCAGGTGCTGGAGCAGGCGGCGGATACCGTGCGCCAGGGGGCATCGCTCTATGCCGCGCTGGAGCAGGCGAAATTATTCCCGCCCACCATGCTGTACATGATTGCCTCCGGTGAAGAGAGCGGCGAATTAGGCAACTTAATGGACCGCGCGGCGGAAAACCAGGAGTCGGCGCTACAGCATCGTATTACGTTAACGCTGTCGGTATTTGAACCGGCGCTGGTGGTCTCCATGGCGACGATTGTTTTATTCATCGTGCTGTCAATATTACAGCCGCTTCTGCAACTTAATAATATGGTAGGTTAAATCATGGCTATAAAAACAAAACGTCTGGCTCGCCAGGCGGGGTTCACCTTGCTCGAATTAATGGTGGTGATCGTTATTCTCGGCGTTTTAGCGAGTATGGTGGTGCCAAATTTAATGGGTAATAAAGAAAAAGCGGACGCGCAAAAGGCGACCAGCGATATTGTTGCGCTCGAAGGCTCGCTGGATATGTATAAGCTCGATAACCACCGCTACCCGACCACCGAGCAGGGCCTGCAGGCGCTGGTGACCAAACCTGAGATCGCGCCCATTCCCAACGGCTACCGCGCAGACGGCTATATTCGCCGCCTGCCGCAGGACCCGTGGGGTAACGATTATCTGCTCGTCAGCCCGGGTGAACACGGCGCCGTAGACGTCTTCTCTGCCGGTCCCGATGGCGAAGCCAATACCGCAGACGATATTACGAACTGGTCTCTGGATAAGAAAGAGAAATAATGAAGAATCAACGCGGCTTTACGTTGCTGGAAATTATTCTGGCGCTGGTGATATTTGCCAGCTGCGCCATGATGGTTGTATCAACAATACCCTCACGCAGCGGTGCGGATATATTTGGTCAGCAATTAAAAGCCCTCGTTGATTATGGTTCAGACCGCGCGGTAATGGACGGAAATATTGTCGGGCTGGTCATCACTACCGATAACTATCAGCTGGTCACGCTCGACGACAAAAACGGCGAACGTCGCTGGGTGCCATTATCCGCAGGCCGTATTACCACGAAGGGCGATTTCCCGGAAGAGATGCACGTATCGCTTTCGCCTCAGCGTCTGGCGGCGACCGTCGAGGCCGACCCCCAGATCCTCTTTCTGCCGGACGGGGAGATTGGCCGTTTTACGCTGACGCTGCAAAGTTACGACAAACAGCATCACTTCCGCGTGGTGTCGCAGGGCGCTGCCCCGGTATCGGTAGAAAACGATGACTAAAGGCAAGGTTAAGCAAAACGGGATGACGCTCCTGGAGGTGATGGTGGCGCTGGTCATTTTCTCCACCGCCGCGCTGGCGCTGATGAATTCCGTCTCCCTGAACGTACGCTTCACCCACGGGCTGGCCGAAACGCTGCAGGCCAGCTGGGTTGCGGAAAATCAGCTGGCAGAAGCCCAGCTTGCTAAAGCCGATTTTCCCGATGCCGAGGAGCAGGGGACGGAAATTATGGGGGGACGCAGCTGGTACTGGCACAAGCAGCGGGTGAAAACCGCCAATAGCGGCTGGGCCAATGCCATCCGCGTTTACGCCGAAGGTGATGAAAGCCAGCCGGTCATTTCGCTTCAGATTATCGGGCCGGGAGAAGAGAGCAAGTGAAGACGATCCGACGCCAGCGCGGTTTTACCCTGCTGGAGATCATGATTGCGCTGACCATCTTCGCGGTCATCAGCACCCTGGCCTGGCAAATTCTGGACGGCGCGATGCGCACCAGTTCAGCCACGGATGCCAGTGCGGCAAAGCTCAACCAGCTTCAGCGTGCCTGGAGCCTGATGGAGCGCGATTTTTTCCAGCTGCAGGCGCGGGCGCCGCGCAACGAGCCGGATCTGTTTTTGCAGGATGGCGATGCGGTTGAATTCACCACGCTGAACGGCGTGAGCGGCACGGTCCAGCTGGAGCGCGTGCGCTGGCGGCTGGAAGAGGGGCGCCTGTATCGCGACGTCTGGCCGGTGATTGACAGCCCGGCAGAGGTCAAACCCGATGAAGTACCGATTGTCAGCGAGGTGAAATCGATGCAGTGGCGGTTTTATCGCAAGGGCTGGCAAAAAAGCTGGGGTGAGTCCGCCCATCTGCCAGACGGCGTGGAGCTCACGCTGACCATGGAAAATGGCGAGACCTGGCGCTGGGTGTTTACCACGCCGGGAGACATGCCGGAAGCGGCGGCACCGCAGCCGGGCACCGAAACGGCGGCACCGGCGGCGGAAAATGCACCCGCCCCGCAACGTGCGCCTGCGCCGGACGTGAAGCCATGAGCCGGATACATCAACAACGCGGCGTTGCCCTGCTGGTTGTGTTGATCCTGTTGGTCATG
This sequence comes from Enterobacter cloacae complex sp. Mu1197, assembly GCF_040059225.1. Taxonomy (NCBI): domain Bacteria; kingdom Pseudomonadati; phylum Pseudomonadota; class Gammaproteobacteria; order Enterobacterales; family Enterobacteriaceae; genus Enterobacter; species Enterobacter cloacae complex sp. Mu1197. The sequence goes on from NZ_CP157375.1 coordinate 1,513,504, forward strand.
ATGTCGGCCCTGGCGGCCAAAATCAGCCAGCAGTTCTGCCGTAATTTGCAGAAAACCCACTATCAGGTGAGCCAGCAGCAGCTGCGCTGGGCAATGCAGGCGCAGGAAAAGGTGGTGAAAGACCGCCTGCAGAGCGACGCCAGCGGCGAGAGCAAACCGCTCGACCCGGAGGGCGACTGGCACCAGCCGCTGGAGACGCAGGGTGAAGACTATACGGTGGTCAGTCAGGTCGAGGACGCGCAGGACTGCTTCAACGTCAATAACCTGCTGGCCGCAGACAAAGTGGCTCAGGATCAAACTGCGTCAGCCGTGCCGGAAAAGCCGCGAAAAGAGAAGGTTGTCGAGCAGATCCTGACGGACGGCGGCGTCAGCCAGACGACGGCGGAAGAGGTCTATCAGCAACTGATGGATTATCTCGACGGCGACACCACAACGGTGAAAGAGGGCGCGGAGACGGACGCCTGGGCTGGCGTGGTGCCGGCGCGTCAGCCAGCGAATCAGATGATGCGCACCCTTGCCGAGATAAAGCTGCTGCCGGCGTTTCCTGCTGCGGCGTACCCGAAGGTGAGCAAGCTGTTATGCGCGCTGCCGGACTCCGCCAGCAAGGTGGATGTCAATACCCTGACGCCGGAGCAGGCTCCCTTACTGGCAGCCCTGTTCCCGGGAAAACTGACCGCGGACGATGCCGTTCGCCTGATTGCGTCGCGGCCGGAGAGCGGCTGGGAAAGTATGGAAGTCTTCAGCAAAGCGCTGGAACAGGCTTTCCCGCAGTTGAAGGACGATCTCCCGCAGGTGGCTGAGTTTCTCTCCATCAACAGCCGGTATTTCCGCGTCAACTATACCGGCAATACCGATGAGTTAACGCTTCGCGTGGTGAGCCAGCTTCAGGTGAATAACGAAGCCGGTGAAATTGTGACGTGGCAACGTCGTTACCGAATGATTGAATAAGAAAAGTAGAACGCTATGAAACAGGTCCTTTTTGTTCGTCCCGACAGCCGTGAGGACGGGAAAATCATGTGGTGTGAGTCGGGAAGCGAACAGGTTACAACCCTGGACACCCCGCAGGCGCTGCATACCCTTGCCGATCATCCTCTGGCCGCACGCGTCTGTCTGCTGCTGCCCGCCAGCGAGATGATCTTCCGCCACTTTACGCTGCCGAAGAAAGTCGCGTCGCAGGCGACCGCCTTCTCGTGGATGGCGGAGGAGACCCTGATCGGCGAGGTGGACGATCTCCACTGGACGGTGCTGAACAAAAAAGGCGCCGAGGTGGACGCCGTGGCGATAGATACCGCCCGCCTGCAGCAGTGGCTGATCCGCTTTCACGAGGCGGGTCTGAAGGTGATTCAGGCCCTGCCGGACGCCTGGCTGCTGCCGGTGACGGCGGGCGGAAGCACGCTGGTCGCGCAGGAGGAGAACTACTGGCTGCGCTTATCCCCGCATACCGCCTGTAACGTTGAGGCGGGCCTCTTGCCGCTGCTGATGCAAAAAGCCGGAGACGGCGAGGTGCATTGCTACGGGGAGATCCCGCCGGGCGTTGACGTTGACGAACAGCTGGCGGGCGAACATCCGCTGGTGCTGATCCAGCCCCAGTGGCAGGCGTGCCGCGTCAACGTGCTGCACGGTGCGTTCAGCGCGAAGGCGACCAGCGCGAGGGCGGCGAAAGGGATGAAGGCCGCCCTCGCGGCGATGGGACTTCTCTCTCTGGGTCTGCTGCTCGGCCCCCGCATCGCCCTGGCGTGGATGCTGGTCGATCAGGAAAATCAGGTCCAGCAGGAGATGGTCCAGCTCTATCAGCACCATTTTCCCAGCATGCGCCAGCAGACCAACATCAAGTACCACTTCGGGCAGAACATCAAGAAGCAGCCTAAGGGCATTTTTTTGCAGATGGACGAGCTGGAAACGATCCGTCAGTCCGTTCCGTCAATGGAAATTACGCTGCTTGAATATGACGACACGCAGGGGACCCTGACGTTAAGCGTGAGTGCGCAAAACGAGCAGGCGTTACAGGAATTCATTCATCAGGCCAGTACAAACTTTGATTTTACGTTACAGCCGATTTCAAAGGACGCGCCGTATACGGCCATGATTACAGGGAAATATAAATGAAAGCGCGAATTGCACAGCTTAAATCTCGTTATCAACAATACAGCGTCAGAGAAAAATGCATTTTAAAAATAGCGGCGGGAGCCTTATGCGGTGCCGTTATCTATTACGCGGGGGTAATACCCCTGGATAGCATGATAAAAAATAGTCAGGCGACGCTGGCGCGACAAACTGAAACGGTAAACTGGATGAAAACAGAAATTGATAAAAACCATCTGCCGGTACTACAGGTGAAAACCGATAATCCACGCAGCGTGGTGGAGAATAGCGCGCATGAAATTAACCTGACCTTGACCGATATTCGCCAGGACGGTCAGACCCTGGCCTTTGTGGTAAACCGGGCCAACGTCTATGAATTAAAAAACTGGCTGCGTGAGATGAACCTCGCCTCCGGCGTCAGGCTGGAGAAAATGAACCTCACGCCGGTGGATCACCTGAGCGACGTGAAGGCCGAAATCCAGCTGACCTGGAAAAAAGCGGCATGAACGGGCTGATGCTCGTCCGGGAAAGTTATCCCGTCGGGTTTGCCGCGATGAGCGGCGTGCTTGGCGCGATCCTGGGGAGCTTCCTCGGCGTCGTGGTGGATCGCGTGCCGGGGATGGTGATGGAAGAGGCGTGCCGCAGCAACCTGCTTTTCCCTGCATCGCACTGTCCCGTCTGCCAGCATGCGCTGCGCGCCTGGGAGAATATCCCGCTGCTGAGCTGGCTGGCGCTGCGGGGACGCTGCCGCTGCTGTAAGTCGGCGATTCCGCTGCGGTTATTTTTACTCGAACTGGTGATGGCGCTGTTCTTTGGCGTCACCGCCTGGTGGATACCGGGCTTAGCATCCCTTTTCTCGCTGTGGGTGCTGGCGGCCTTTCTGCTGCCTTTGGCGATGATTGACGGACAGCACCAGCTGCTGCCCGACTGCCTGACGCAGCCGCTGCTGTGGGCCGGGCTGCTGTTCCACGCCTTCAGCCACGGACTGCCCCTGCGCGATGCGCTGCTGGGCGCGGTGGCGGGCTATCTTTCGCTCTGGCTGGTGTACTGGGCGTTTCGTCTGCTCACCCGCCGGGAAGGGCTGGGCTACGGCGATTTTAAGCTGCTGGCGGCGCTGGGCGCCTGGTGCGGCTGGCAGGCGCTGCCTGAAATTGAATTAATTGCCGCATTAAGCGGCATCGTGGGTTATTTGCTTTTAAATAAATTAAATAAAAATAACCTCACCATCGCTTTCGGACCTTATCTGGCTTTTGCTGGAATAGTACTCTATACCAGCCAGTTATTTGCGCCCACATATTAAATAACCGGGTCAAGTTTTTTTATCAATTTTTTCGACGAGGAAAGAGAAGGACGATCTTTTATCCTCAGTGTATCGTAAAAGGCATAAGCTACACGGAGTTTTAGCTTGTATCTTTTAATGGAGGAATACAACGCGTCTTTAAGGTTTGGGTAACGGCTGTCTGCGTATTTAAAAACGCACTATGTGAATAATATTCCATGTTTTAAAGGAAGACATGGGCCAATTACGTTTACGAATAAATTTATCAGGAAATAAAAATGAAATTTATTAAGCCTAAATATCTGGCGCTCTTTATTGCAGCGGCAACCGGTTCTGCATTCGCAGCTGCGCCAGGTGCACCGACCATCGGCTACGGCAATGACAAATTTGCGCTGGTGGAAGTGGATCAGGCCGCGCAGGATTACAACAGCCTCGTCAAGGTGCATAACGACGGCGTGGATGTGAAAGTTGAGTGGAACGTGTGGAGCGGCGACGCGCCAACCTCTGCAAAAGTGCTGCTCGATGGGCAAACCGTGTGGACCGGTGCAGCCGGTGCAAGCGGCTCAGCCACCTTTAAGGTGAAAAAAGGCGGACGTTATCAGGAACAGGTGGAAGCCTGTAACGCCAGCGGCTGTACCAAAAGCGCCAGCAAGCTGATCATCGTGGCGGACACCGACGGCAGCCATCTGCTGCCGCTGAACGCACCGCTGCAGGAGAACAACAAAACGTTCGCGAAGCATACTGATAAAGTGGTCGCGGCGTACTTCCCTGAGTGGGGCGTTTACGATCGTAACTTCCCGGTTGATAAAATCCCGGCTGCAAACCTTAACCACATCCTCTATGGCTTCATTCCAATCTGTGGCGGCGACGGCATTAACGACGGTCTGAAAACCGTTGAGGGCGGCAACAGCTTCTCCGTGCTGCAGCGCGACTGCGCCGGACGTCCGGACTTCACCGTGGCCATCCATGACCCGTGGGCTGCTCTGCAAAAACCGCAGGCGGGCGTCGCCGACTGGGACGACCCGTACAAAGGGAACTTTGGCCAGCTGATGGCGCTGAAAAAAGCGCATCCTGACCTGAAAGTGCTGCCATCCATCGGCGGCTGGACCCTGTCCGATCCGTTCTACCACATGGGCGACCCGGCAATCCGCTCTCGCTTCGTGGCCTCCGTGAAGGAGTTCCTGCAGACCTGGAAATTCTTTGACGGCGTGGATATCGACTGGGAATTCCCGGGCGGCGGCGGCGTGAATGAAACCAAAGGCAACCCGCAGCAGGATAAAGCCACCTACACGGCGCTGATTCACGATCTGCGTACCATGCTCAACGAGCTCTCCGCGCAGACGGGTCGTACCTATGAGCTGACCAGTGCCATTGGCGCAGGTCGCGATAAGATCGAAGACGTGGATTACACCACCGCTCAGCGCGATCTCGACCATATCTTCCTGATGAGCTACGACTTCTACGGCGGCTGGAGCAACACCGAGCTGGGCCACCAGGCCGCGCTGCGCGCGCCGTCATGGCGTCCGGACACGAACTACACCACCGAGAACGGCGTAGACGCGCTGCTTGCTCAGGGCGTACAGCCAGGCAAGATCGTGGTGGGTGCGGGCATGTATGGCCGCGGCTGGACGGGCGTGCATGGCTACACCGGTGACAATCCGTTCACCGGTACCGCAACCGGCATGGTGAAAGGCACCTGGGAACCGGGCGTGGTGGACTATCGTCAGATCGTGAACGAGTACAAAGGCAAGCCAGGCTGGGAATCCGGCTACGATGCGACCGCCGAAGCGCCGTACGTCTTCAACAAGTCAACGGGTGACCTGATCTCCTATGAAGACGCGCGCTCTACCACGGCAAAAGGGAAGTACGTGCTGTCGAAAAACCTGGGCGGCCTCTTCGCCTGGTCTATCGACTCCGATACCGGCGACATTCTGAACGCGATGAACGAAAGCCTGATGGGCGGCTCTGCGCCGGTTGATCCGGTCGTGACCAACCATGCGCCGGTTGCCACCGCGGCTGACCAGGCGGTAACCGGTCCGGCTACCGTGACCCTGGACGGTTCGGCTTCAACCGATCCAGACGGTGATGCCATCACCTACAAATGGACCCAGATCTCTGGTCCATCGGTGACCCTCACCAACAGCACCAAAGCGAAGGCTTCCTTCAACGTGGCGGCCGTCACCAGCAACCAGACGCTGGCGTTCCGACTGACCGTGACCGACGCGAAAGGGCTGAGCAGCTCCGCTGATGTTCAGGTCGTTAACAAAGCGCCAAAAGCGAACCAGGCGCCGGTGATTAACCCAATGCAGAACGTCACCCTGCAGGCAGGCGAAACCTATGCCCTGCACGCGCAGGCGGCGGATCCAGACGGTGATGCGCTGACCTACGCCTGGAGCGTACCGGCTGATATGCACGCGACCGGTACCGATAGCGCGAACGTGAACATCACCGCGCCTGAGGTGAGCTCTGAGTCGTCCTATACCCTGAGCGTGGTGGTGAGCGATGGCAAGACCAGCGTTCAGTCCAACGTCCAGGTCGTGGTCACACCAAAACCGGCTGACGAAGTAACGCCTCCGGCAGAAGACGTCACCCCGCCTGCGGATGAAGTGACGCCACCGTCAGACGAGGTGACCCCGCCATCTGATGAAGGTACGGCGACCGGCAGCTGCGATAAGCCTGTTGACGCCAACGCCAGCAAATATCCGGCGTGGGAATCCAGCAAAATCTACAACACGGGCGATACCGTCAGCTTCGACCATCTGGTGTGGAAAGCGAAATACTGGACGCAGGGCAACCAGCCTGACTTCGGTGTGGACGCATGGGAAATGGTAAGCAACGTGAAGATGAACTGGCGCTCTGACCTGGTTTACAACGGCGGCGAAACCACGACCTACCAGGGTAACGTTTACCGTGCGAAATGGTGGACGCAGGGTGATAACCCGGCCAACAGCGACGTATGGGTGAAAGAAGGCGCATCAACCGATTGCAAATAACCTTCTGAACCGTGAATGGCGGGAATGATATCAACCCGCAATGGTTGGTCACACCCCACTTCGGGTGTGACCAACACTTCAGAATGATCGCTAATTATGAGCAGGAAGAGGTTCAGTATTTAAGAGCAGGTGCTCATGAAACGCGTGATTTTATTTTTACTGCTGTTTAGTCAAAGCGTATTTGCGAACTGTTGGGATAACGCCGGACATTATTATCACGTCGATCCGTGGCTGTTATATGCGATTGCCAAAGTGGAATCCGGAATGAATCCTTACGCGGTAGGCTGGAACCACGACGGCACGCGTGACGTCGGGTTGATGCAGATTAACAGCTCGCACTTCAGCGAGTTAGAGCGTCAGGGGATTGATGAGAACCAGCTTGTGACGGAGCCCTGTACCTCCATTATGGTCGGCGCTTCCATTCTGTCCGGGATGATAAAAGTGTATGGCTATAACTGGGAAGCGGTAGGCGCCTATAACGCCGGGTTGAAAAAAGAAAATTATCCGCAGCGCATGCGTTATGCCCATAAAGTGTGGGCGAAGTATCAGCAAATAAAGTCGGGTAAATAACGATAATGTCATTTTTGTTTTTTGAAGAATTCCTTTTGGTGTTCTTCAGAAAATGAAAAAGAACCACACTCTCAGGCTTATTTATTAAGGGAGTAATACATAAGCCGGGAATGTACTCACCCTAGTTGCTTAAATACAGGATTATTTGAAATGACGAAAAGGACATTACTGAGCGTTCTCGTGGCGGGAGCATGCATTGCACCCTTTATGGCGCAGGCTGCATCACTGCAGGCGGCCAGTAGCGAGCCGTACACCATGAAAGCCAGCGATCTGGCGAAAAAGGAAAAAGAGCTGACCAATTTCCCGCTGATGGTTTCGGTGAAAGACACCATTGCGACTCTGGACAACAGCCTCGTTGAGCAGATTGAGCCAGGTCGTGCGTCGAACCCTGACAACGTCAAGCGCGTTGAAGGGATCGTGAAGGCCAGCGACTGGGAATATCTCTTCCCGCTGCGCGCTCAGTCTTACACCTACAGTAACTTCCTGAAGGCTGTTGGTAAATTCCCGGCACTGTGTAAGACCTATAACGATGGTCGCGACAGCGACGCCATCTGCCGCAAAGAGCTGGCGACCATGTTTGCCCACTTTGCGCAGGAAACCGGCGGTCATGAAAGCTGGCGTCCGGAAGCCGAATGGCGTCAGGCCCTGGTTCACGTTCGTGAAATGGGCTGGACTGAAGGCCAGAAAGGCGGCTATAACGGCGAATGTAACCCTGACATCTGGCAGGGACAGACCTGGCCATGCGGTAAGGACAAAGACGGCGACTTCGTAAGCTACTTTGGCCGCGGCGCGAAGCAGCTGTCTTACAACTACAACTACGGTCCGTTCTCGGAAGCGATGTTTGGCACCGTCCGCACCCTGCTCGACAAACCTGAGCTGGTGGCGGATACCTGGCTGAACCTGGCGAGTGCGATCTTCTTCTTCGCCTATCCGCAGCCGCCAAAACCAAGCATGCTGCAGGTTATCGACGGCACCTGGCAGCCAAACGATCACGATAAAGCCAACGGCCTGGTTCCGGGCTTCGGCGTGACCACCCAGATCATCAACGGTGGCGTAGAGTGCGGCGGCCCGACTGAGATTGCCCAGTCTGAAAACCGCATCAAGTACTACAAAGAGTTCGCGAACTACCTGAAAGTGCCAGTTCCGGCGAATGAAGTGCTGGGCTGCGCCAACATGAAGCAGTTCGATGAAGGCGGCTCCGGCGCGCTGAAGATCTACTGGGAGCAGGACTGGGGATGGAGTCCGGATACGCCGGACGGTAAGACCTACTCCTGCCAGCTGGTGGGTTACCAGACGCCGTTCAGCGCGTTCAAAGAGGGTGACTACACCAACTGCGTTAAGAAGTTCTATAACGTGAACATCATTAACGATGACGGCTCGGCAGTGACCCCAGGCGAAGACAAAACTCCGGCAGACACCACACCGCCAGCGGATACCACGCCAGCGGAAGATACCACCCCTGTTGAACCGGCAACCGTGAATCACGCCCCTGTGGCGCAGATTGCGGGCCCAATCGGGGCAGTTGAAGCGGGTGCGCAGGTTTCCCTGAGCGCGGAAGGCTCCACAGACGCCGACGGTAACAAGCTGACCTACACCTGGCGTTCCCAGGATGGCCAGACCGTGACCGGTCAGGACAAAGCGGTGGTGACCTTCAAGGCACCAGAGTCTGCAACGGCTCAGCAGTACGAAATCGGCCTGACCGTCAGCGATGGCGAACTGACCAGCACCACGTCTTACCTGCTGAACGTGAAAGCGAAAGCCACGTCTAAGGACGAAGGCACTTCCGGCTCTTACGCCGCGTGGAGCGCGAACAGCAAGTACAACGCAGGTGATATCGTGAACAACCACGGTAAACTGTTCCAGTGCAAACCGTTCCCGTACAGCGGCTGGTGTAACAACGCTCCGGCATACTACGAACCAGGCGCTGGCCTGGCGTGGGCAGATGCCTGGACAGCTCTGTAAAAGCAAACGGCAACCCTCGGGTTGCCGTTTTCGTACATGAGGCTAAAGGGGCGAGGGGACAGTAATGAGCAGTTGTAGGCCCGGTCAGGCGAAGCCGCCACCGGGCAAAAAGGCTAGCGATGAAGCTTCCCGTGATCCCGTAACCACGCCGCCGTGCGCATAATCCCTTCATCCAGCGACACAACCGGTTTATACCCCAGCTCATTCTCCGCCCGCGAAATATCCAGCGTGAAGTCAAAGTTGAGTTTAGAGACACCGTAATGCGTCAGCGCAGGCTCTTTGGCTGTTTTACTGCCAAAGCGCTCCATGCTGCGGGCAATCATATCCAGCATGGGATAGGGAACAGAACGGATACGGCAGTCGATCTGCAGCTCGTCGATCAGCCGCTGCACAATGCTGCGCAGCGTGCACGGTTCGCCATTAGTGATGTTATAGGCGCGACCGGAAATCAGCTTATCGCAGTCCGGCTGGCTGGCCAGCCACATGGCGTGAACGGCATTTTCGTAATAGGTCATATCCACCAGCGCATCGCCGCCGCGCGGCAGCAGCACGCTGCCGTAGTGGTGCATCATCTGCGCCAGACGCGGAATAAACACCTTGTCGTGCGGCCCGAACAGGCTCTGCGGACGCAGGACCGTAAAGCGGGTATGCGGGTTTGACTGCGCCAGCAGGTCAATGACCTCTTCGCTGGCCGCCTTGCTGCGGGCAAATTCACAGGCAAAGCGGGCAGGGCGGAAATCTTCCTGCACGTCGCGATGGTGGTGATAGTCGAAATAGAGTGACGGTGACGAGATATGAATAAAGTTACGCACGCCCCAGGCAACGGCCCATTCACCCAGACGGCGGGTGGCCCGCACGTTGGCGAGATCGAAGGCTTCCTGGGTGCCCCACGGGGAGGTAAAACTGGAACAGTGCCATAGCGTGTCGATACCGGCGAGCATCACTTTCGCCTGCGAGGAGACGAGCTCCGTCAGGTCGGCATGGACGAACTCTGCGCCCATTTTTTGCAGCAGTTTACCCATCGCTTCGTTGCGACCGGTAGCCCTGACGCTGATGCCTTTATTGCGCAGAAATTCGACCGCATTTCGGCCTAAGCCGCTGGTCGCCCCGGTAACCAGTACCTTCATAGCTATCCACTGTGTTGAAAAGAATTTCGTGCGCATTCTTTCGTGAATTACGGCGCTATGCAATGGGAAAGGTGAAAGAAAGAGAGTTTTATTTAGATCTTTTCCGTCTTTTGTTCTGCCCGTTGCGCAATGCGTTTCGCCATGCCCCGGAAGATAAACAGGTGGGCAGGGATCATCAACAGCCAGTAGAACAGACCCGGCATTCCGTGCGGATGCCACCATGCGCGGACGTCCAGTTCACGATGATCGCCTTTGTCTTTCAGGGTAAAGCAGAGTCGGCCCAGCCCCGGGGCTTTCATGCCGAACAGCAGTGCCAGCTGTTTTTCCGGCTCGACAATAATCACCTTCCAGCTGTCAACCGCGTCACCCACCTCAAGATACGGGCGTGCCGGGCGGCCTTTTGCCAGTCGGTGGCCCACCAGCAGGTCCATTGCCCCGCGCGTTTGCCAGAGGAGATTACCGAAGAAATACCGTTCTTTGCCGCCAATCTGGTTCACCACCTCCCACAACGCGGCCAGGCTGGCGCCGGTTTTCACCGTACAGCCCGCCTGTTTCGGGTAATAACCATACTCCGGCCGCCAGCGGGCAAAGGCCTGGGCGTCGTAACCCCAGTCGCTGGAGTTCACCAGCTTTTCTTCTTCCTTGAGCGTGTTGCGCACGGCATCGTCAAAGCGGATCAGGTCCTGAGGAATTAAGGCGCGCAGCGCGCGATCGTCGGCCAGTAAATCATGCTTCAGCCCCTGAATAAGCGCTTTGGCGGTCGTCGGCGGCACCGAGGTGATGACATTCAAAAACCACACCGAAATCCAGCGGGTCGGGAAGGGAATGGGGATCAGCCAGCGGCGGCGTCCGCTGACGCGCATGAAATGTTCGAACTGCTCCTGATAGCTCAGCACGTCCGGGCCTGCCGCCTCAAGCACGCGGTGTTGCTCCGCCGGGTGATCCAGCAGGGCTACCAGATAATGCAGCAGGTTCTCCAGCGCAATCGGCGTGGTGCGCGAACGGACCCAGCGCGGTGGCGTGAGCACCGGCAGGTTGTAGACCATATCGCGCATCACTTCGAAGGCGGCAGAGCCTGCGCCGACGATGATCCCGGCGCGCAGTTCGGTGACGGGGATATCGGCCCCCCGCAGGATGTCCGCCGTCAGCTGGCGGGCGCGCAGGTGATCGGACTGCTCGTGTTCAGGTGCCTGGAGTGAACTGAGAAAAATCACCTGCTTCACCGGGGTTTGCAGCAGGGCATCGCGGACATTCATCGCCACCTGACGCTCGTGGGCGATAAAATCCCCGCCTTCGCCCATGCTGTGCACCAGGTAGTAAAGGGTGTCGACCCCGTCCAGTAGCGTGGGAAGTGACTTCGGCCAGTTGAGGTCAACGTTGTGACAGGTAACGCCCGCTAAACTGAGTTTTTGCAGGCGTTCGGTGTTGCGTGCCGCAGCCAGCACCTGGTGCCCCTGCTGGCTTAACGCCGCGGTGAGATGCTGACCGATATACCCGCTGGCGCCGAGCACCAGAATGCGTTGCGGCACGTGATGCTCCTTATCGCTGTAAAAACGCCTGCCAGTGTTTCACCACGTCGGTCAGCTGCTCGCGGCTGACGTCGAGATGCGTGACCAGACGCACGACAGGCGAGGCGTTGATCAGCACGCCACGTGCTTTCATGAACTCGCCAAGCGCAGCGGCGTGGTCATTGCCCACGCGAACGAACAGCATGTTAGTGTCGTGGCGCATCACGTCGGCGCCAATTTCACGCAGCTGCGCCGCCATCCACGCGGCGTTGTCGTGATCGTCCTTCAGACGCGCCACGTTGTTTTTCAGGGCATACAGCCCCGCAGCTGCCAGAATACCCGCCTGACGCATGCCGCCGCCGGTCATTTTGCGCCAGCGGTTGGCACGCTTGATGTAGTCCGCATTGCCGACGAGCAGGGAACCCACTGGGGTACCTAGCCCTTTAGAGAGGCAGATGGTGAATGAGTCGCAGTATTGCGTAATCTCTTTCAGCTCGCAGCCGTACGCCACCACGGCGTTGAAGATGCGCGCGCCGTCCACGTGCAGGCCCAGCCTGCGTTCGCGGGTAAACTCCCATGCGGCTTTCAGGTATTCGCGCGGCAGCACTTTGCCGTTGTGGGTGTTTTCAAGGCTGAGCAGCCTGGTGCGGGCGAAGTGAATATCATCGGCTTTGATTTTCGCCGCGACCTTGTCGAGCGGCAGAGTGCCGTCCGGCGCGGCGTCAATCGGTTGCGGCTGAATGCTGCCGAGCACCGCGGCACCGCCGGCTTCGTAAAGGTAGTTATGCGCGCCCTGGCCGACAATGTACTCTTCACCGCGCTCGCAGTGGCTCAGCAGCGCCACCAGGTTGGCCTGCGTGCCGGTGGGCAGGAACAGGGCGGCCTCTTTTCCGCTCAGCTCTGCGGCATAGCGCTGCAGTTCGTTTACCGTCGGGTCGTCGCCGTAGACGTCGTCCCCGACCGGGGCGGCCATCATCTCTTCGAGCATGGCGCGACTCGGGCGGGTAACGGTATCACTGCGTAAATCAATCATGGCATGTCCTTATATTTAAAAAGGCGATGCCAGATGTTTTACCTGAGCCAGTTGGTTTTTGCCAGTTCGATCACCTCGTCACCGCGCCCGCTGATGATGGCGCGCAGCATGTACAGGCTAAAGCCTTTGGCCTGCTCAAGCTTGATCTGCGGCGGGATCGCCAGCTCCTCTTTGGCGACGACCACATCCACCAGTACCGGGCCGTCGATGGAGAAGGCGCGCTGCAGGGCTTCATCCACCTCGGAGGCTTTCTCCACGCGGATGCCGGTGATGCCGCAGGCCTCGGCGATGCGGGCAAAGTTGGTGTCGTGCAGCTCGGTGCCGTCCGTCAGATAGCCTCCAGCCTTCATCTCCATCGCCACGAAGCCCAGCACGCTGTTGTTAAAGACCACGATTTTCAGCGGAAGCTTCATCTGCACCACCGACAGGAAATCGCCCATCAGCATGCTGAACCCGCCGTCGCCGCACATCGCCACCACCTGGCGCTCCGGCGCTGTCGCTTTTGCGCCCAGCGCCTGCGGCATGGCGTTGGCCATCGAGCCGTGGTTGAACGAGCCGAGCAGACGGCGCTTGCCGTTCATTTTCAGGTAGCGTGCCGCCCAGACGGTTGGCGTGCCTACGTCGCAGGTGAAAATGGCATCGTCGTCCGCGAAATGGCTGATCTGCTGCGCCAGATACTGCGGGTGAATGGCTTTGTCGCTCGGTTTGGCGAGATCGTCCAGACCCTTGCGGGCATCGCGATAGTCGCTTAGCGCTTTATCGAGGAACTTGCGATCGGTTTTCTCTTCCAGCAGCGGCAGCAGGGCGGCAAGGGTGGATTTGATGTCGCCCACCAGCGCCATATCGACCTTGCTGTGCGCGCCGATGCTGGCCGGGTTGATATCAATCTGAATGATTTTGGCATCCGTCGGGTAGAACGCGCGATACGGGAACTGGGTGCCGAGCAGGATCAGCGTGTCGGCGTTCATCATGGTGTGGAAGCCGGAAGAAAAACCGATCAGTCCGGTCATGCCCACGTCGTAAGGGTTATCGTATTCGACGTGCTCTTTGCCGCGCAGGGCGTGGACGATCGGCGCTTTCAGCTTACCGGCAAATTCCAGCAGTTCCTTGTGCGCGCCCGCGCAGCCGCTGCCGCACATCAGGGCAATATTACTGGCGTAACGCAGCAGCTGCGCCAGCTTTTTCAGCTCCTCCTCGGCTGGCGTCACCACCGGCTGCGGCGCGTGATACCAGTGGGTGCTGGCCCCTTCCGGCGCGGCCTTGAGGGCTACATCGCCCGGAATAACGACTACCGAAACGCCGCGATTCAGCACGGCCTTGCGCATGGCGATCGCCAGAACCTGCGGGATCTGCTCCGGGGATGAAACCAGTTCGCAATAGTGGCTGCATTCACGGAACAGCTCCTGCGGATGCGTCTCCTGAAAATAGCCGCTGCCAATTTCGGACGAGGGGATGTGGGCGGCAATCGCCAGCACCGGCACGTGATTACGATGACAGTCAAAGAGGCCGTTGATCAGGTGCAGGTTACCTGGGCCGCAGGATCCGGCGCAGACGGCCAGTTCACCGGTAAGCTGCGCTTCAGCACCTGCGGCGAACGCGGCAACCTCTTCATGGCGGGTCGGCATCCATTCGATGGTCTTCATCTTGTTAAGGCTGTCGCTGAGTCCGTTCAGGGAATCGCCGGTGACGCCCCAGATACGTTTTACGCCAGCCTGTTCGAGCGTTTTCGCTATATATGCAGCCACGGTTTGTTTCATGGTTGTCCGTCTCCTTTTTGTGATAACGCTTACAAGCTTAGAAGAAAGTCTCCGTATTGCCCGTCAAATCCCCCCAATTAAAAGGTGCTTTTCACGCGCAATTATTCGGCATAATCTGGTGATACCTCAGTGAAAACAGGAATCATTTCAAATGGTTAAATCATTGTTAATTGCTGTTAATGAAAAGCTATCGTGCGACGATCTTGGCAAACTCTTGTTACGACTTGCCGTCGGCGGGCTGATGCTCTTTCACGGTTTGCATAAGCTGTTTGGTGGGGTGGGCTTTATCAGCGGCATGCTGGTGGAGAAAGGGCTGCCGGGGTTTATTGCCTACGGCGTGTTGATTGGCGAAGTGGTGGCGCCGATCCTGATTATTGTCGGGCTCTTTACGCGCCCGGCCGCGCTGGTGTTGGCGTTTACGATGATCGTGGCATGGCTGATGGTGGGAATGGGGGAAACGCTCGCCCTTGATAAGGTTGGGGCATGGGCGATTGAAAGCCTGGTGTACTTCTTTATCGGCTCGCTGGCGGTGGCGTTTTTAGGCGCAGGGCGGTTTGCGCTGGGAAAAGCGCCTGCGTGGCGGTAGGGCGGTAGTAGGCCGGGTAAACGCAGTGCCACCCGGCAAAAAAGCCCGGTGGCGCTGACGCTTACCGGGCCTACGAACGAACGTTTATCGTTTATGCGAGGACCAAATCCCCCTGCGGATGGCACGAACATGCCAGCACGTAACCCTCGGCAATTTCCGCGTCGGACAGCGTCATGGTGCTGGTCACGGTGTACTCCCCGGACACTACCTTCGTTTTACAGCAGCCGCAGACCCCGGCACGGCAGGCCGCTACCACCGGCACGTGGTTGCTTTCCAGCGCCTCCAGCAGCGTGCTCCCCACGCGGCCAAAGAAGGTCTGCGCAGGCTGCAGTTTGGTAAACGTAATCCCGCTGGTTGCTGCTTCCGCCACCGGCGTGAAAAACTGCTCCTTGAAGAAGCGGGTCACGCCGAGCGCTTTCACGTCTTCTTCCACGATAGCCATGTACGGCGCCGGGCCGCAGGTCATCACGGTGCGGTTCGCGATATCCGGCACGCTTTGCAGCAGCTCGCGGCTCAGGCGACCGGGAATAAAACCGTGCGTCGCGTGACGTTCCGCTACCAGCGTCACCGGATAATCACGCCACTCCTCGGCAAAAATCACATCCTCCGGAGAGCGCACGCTGAAGATCACCTGCACGTCGGCCTGCGGGCGGTTTTTTGCCAGCCAGCGGCGCATTGACATAATCGGCGTCACGCCACAGCCTGCCGCCAGCAGCAGGAATTTCTCTTCCGCTTTGTCGTCACAGGTAAATTCACCCTGCGCATCGGACAGCCAGATATAATCCCCGCGCTTCACGTCCCGGGTCAGCCATTCTGAACCGGCTCCGCCTTCAATGCGACGGACGGTAAGCGTGATGTACTCGCTCACGCCCGGCGTGGAAGAAAGTGTGTAGGCGCGCAGGGTGTCTGCCGAATGGCGAACGCTAACCAGCGCATACTGACCCGCACGGTACGGATAGTAGTCGTGGCACAGCAGCGACAGCGTCCACACATCCGGCGTCTCCTGATGGATGTGATGCACCTGCATCCGCCACGGGCAGTGTGAGGTTGGCATGGTCATGAGTTACTCCTTACGCGCTCAGCAGCTGCTTCATATCGTCTTCAACGTTGGTCACGGAGCGCAGACCGAATTTTTCATTGAGCACCGCCAGCAGGTCCGGCGTCAGGAAGCCTGGCGCGGTCGGGCCAGTCACGATGTTGGTCACGCCCAGAGAGAGCAGGGTTAGCAGGATGACAATCGCTTTCTGCTCAAACCAGGAGAGCACCAGCGACAGCGGCAGGTCGTTCACGCCGCAGCCCAGTTTCTCTGCCAGGGTAACGGCCAGAATGATGGCCGAATAGGCATCGTTACACTGGCCCGCATCGATCAAGCGTGGCAGACCTTCGATGTCGCCGAATTCCAGCTTGTTGAAACGGTATTTGCCGCACGCCAGGGTCAGGATCAGGCAGTCTTCCGGCACGCGGGTGGCGAAATCGGTAAAGTAGTTACGCTCGCCGCGCGCGCCGTCGCAGCCGCCGACGAGGAAGATGTGGCGCAGCTTTTCACGGCTGACGAGGTCAATCAGCGAATCGGCGGCACCGAGCAGGGTTTCACGACCGAAGCCGACGGTGATCAGATGCGGGATCTCGCTGTACGGGAAGCCAGCCATCTGCTGCGCTTGCGCTATCACCGGACCGAAATCGTCACCTTCAAGATGGCTCACGCCCGGCCAGCCGACGATGCTGCGGGTCCAGATGCGGTCGTCATACGCGCCCACGGTCGGGTCGATGATGCAGTTAGAGGTCATCACGATAGGGCCAGGGAAGCGGGCAAATTCCACCTGCTGGTTCTGCCAGCCGCTGCCGTAGTTACCGATCAGGTGCTTAAACTTACGCAGCTCCGGATAGCCGTGCGCCGGCAGCATTTCACCGTGGGTATAGACGTTAACGCCGGTGCCTTCGGTCTGCTTCAGCAGGTTGTAGAGATCTTTCAGGTCATGACCGGAGATCAGGATACATTTACCCTCGGTCGCTTTGACGTTGACCTGCGTTGGGGTCGGATGGCCGTAGGTGCTGGTTTCACCGGCGTCCAGAATGCTCATCACCTTGAAGTTCATCTGCCCGATTTCCATCGAGCATGCCAGCAGCGCGTTCATATCGGCAGGCCAGGTGCCCAGCCACGCCATGATTTTATGGTATTGCGCGTAAATGTCGTTGTCGTATTGACCGAGCACGTGCGCGTGCTCCATATAGGCTGCCGCGCCTTTCAGGCCGTACAGGCACAGCAGGCGAAGGCCGAGAATGTTCTCGCCAATCGCCGCTTTGTCTTTATTCGGCGTGAATTCTGCCGCCTGACGCTGCAGCTCGCCCAGATCGTCGCTCACCAGCTGAAGGTCTGACATCGGGTTTTCCACGCGGGCGCAGGCATCCGCCTTCAGACACTGCGCCTTCAGCGCTTCACGCAGGGCAATGGCTTCGCGGGCATAGCCAACAATGCGCGGAGAGTCGAAGTTAACGTTGGTTAGCGTGGAGAAGAAGGCGCGCGGGGCGAAACTGTCGACGTAGTGGTCGATGATGCCATATTCGCGGGCTTTAAACGCCCATGCGGAAAGGCCTTGCAGGGCCGCAATCAGCAGATCCTGCAGGTCAGATGTTTCTGCGGTTTTGCCGCACATACCCTGTGCGTAAGAGCAGCCATTGCCTGCCGGGGTACGGATGGTTTGTTCACATTGCACACAAAACATAATCACACCTGTTAAAGTTATATTTAATATACATGTTTAAGGTTATGCCTGTGCCAGAACGGTGAAAAGGGCTTTTTACTACAAAATAGAGGGAGATTGATTTAGCGCAATTTTGGCGGCAGGAACCCTACCGCCAAAGAAGTATCAGGCCGAGAAGACGGCCATCAGAACCGGAACCAGCAGGCTTAAAATAAAGCCGTGAACGATGGCGGCGGGCACCATCTCCAGCCCGCCAGAGCGTTGTAACACCGGCAGGGTAAAGTCCATCGACGTCGCGCCGCACAGGCCCAGCGCGGTAGAGCGGCTGCGGCGAACCAGTCCCGGGATCAGCATTATGGCGATCAGTTCACGCGCCAGATCGTTAAAGAAGGCGGCGCTGCCGATCACCGGGCCAAAGGATTCGGTCAGCAGGATACCGGAGAGGGAATACCAGCCAAAACCTGACGCCATCGCGAGGCCAGTTTTCAGCGGCAGGTCGAGAATAAAAGCGTTAATCACGCCCGCCACCATGGAACTGGCGATAACAATGACCGCGACCATCATTCCCCGACGGTTCAGAACAATTTGCTTCAGCGTCATGCCATTATTTCGCAGCTGGATACCGATCAGGAACAGCAGGAAGATCAGCGTATATTCACTGGCCTCTGTCGCGTGCTGTAAAAACGCCCAGCCGGTCAGCCCAAGCAGAAAACCGAGCACCACGACGCCGCACAGTTTTAATGATTCCAGCGCCATCGCGATTCGGGAAGGTAGCTTTTCCTGATGATGATGGTTTTTCCACGGAACGGTGCGCTCAAGCCAGAATAATGCGGCGATATTACACAGCAAAATAACCACCACGGTGACCACCGAATAATGCAGGATGGAAAGCAGATTCGTCGCCAGATTATCCAGGAAGGCCAGGCTTATCCCCATAAAGAAAAGAATGACGTAAACAATCCAGCTGAGAAAACGGTTGATGAGCCGTAATGCGGATTCTCTGTGCAGCGGAATAAGGTAGCCCACAATCAGGGGCAGCAGAATAATGAGGAGTCCTGAAAACATGAACAGCCGGTCCTTTTGAGTATCTGTTGAGCGCCAGAGACACTACCCAATAAAGGCTGTCAGGTAAAGGAGCAATAAAAAAGCCGGGTGGCGGCTGCGCCTTACCCGGCTTACAAGTGCACTCTCACGTAGGTCGGGGAAGCGTTAGCGCCGCCCGACACCGCGCGCAATTAATCGCGTTTTTCCAGCAGGGTGCGGTACAGCACGCCACCCAGGATACCGCCAATAATCGGCATGACCCAGAACAGCCACAGCTGCTCAAGCGCCCAGCCGCCCTGGAAGATGGCGACGGCGGTACTGCGTGCCGGGTTAACGGAGGTGTTGGTGACCGGAATCGAAATCAGGTGAATAAGGGTCAGCGCCAGACCAATCGCAATAGGGGCAAAGCCTGCTGGCGCGTGTTTGTCGGTTGCGCCGTGGATCACCAGCAGGAAGCCTGCGGTCAGCACAATTTCAATCACGATGGCAGACAGCATGGAATAACCGCCCGGAGAATGCTCGCCGAAGCCGTTAGAGGCGAAGCCGCTGGCTGCCGCGTCGAACCCGGCTTTACCGCTGGCAATCACGTACAGAACGCCCGCTGCGATAATACCGCCAACCACCTGGGCGACAATATAACCAATCACCTCTTTCGCCGGAAAACGACCGCCGGCCCATAAACCTAACGTTACTGCCGGGTTAAAATGACCGCCGGAAATATGCCCCACGGCAAAGGCCATGGTTAATACGGTCAAACCAAATGCCAGCGCGACGCCGACAAAACCGATACCTAATTCCGGGAATGCTGCTGCCAGAACGGCGCTACCGCAGCCACCAAATACCAGCCAGAATGTACCAAAGCATTCTGCAGCCAATTTTCTAAACATAACCACCTCAAATAATTTTCCGCACGCTTTCCCGCGCGCGGGATATATCGCCATAAAGGGATGACGACTCAAAGAGTCCGTATTTTAAAAACCAACAACACCCCTTCGCCACTTAAATAAATTCGATTAATTTGATTTAAGGCAATGTGATGTCAATCCTTGTTCAAATCAGCGGTAAATAGAGCATAGACCAATTCTCGCCACGGTGAATGTTGTGCTGTCGTGACAGGGCGCCTCCCGCTATACTGCTGATAACTTAAAGGAAAAAGTGATCATTGCGCGGGGGATTTATGCTTCTCGAACGTGTGGAAATTGTCGGGTTTCGCGGTATTAACCGCCTGTCGCTGCAGCTGGAACAGAACAACGTCCTGATCGGCGAGAACGCGTGGGGTAAGTCCAGCCTGCTGGATGCGCTGACGTTACTGCTTTCGCCCGAAGACGATCTGTATCACTTCGTTCGCGATGATTTCTGGTTCCCGCCCGGCGACGTGACGGGGCGCGAGAAGCACCTGCATATCATCCTGACGTTCCGCGAATCCGAGCCCGGACGCCATCGGGTGCGTCGCTTCCGCCCGCTGTCACCCTGCTGGGTGCCGTGCGATGACGGTTTCCACCGGATATTCTACCGGCTGGAAGGGGAGATGGCGGAAAACGAGGGCGTGTTGACCCTGCGTGATTTTCTTGATGAGAAGGCCAGCCCGATCCCGCTGGACAATATCGACGATCTGGCCCGCCACCTGATCCGCCTGACGCCGGTGTTGCGCTTGCGCGACGCGCGTTTTATGCGGCGCATACGTAACGGTACCGTCCCGAATATGCCGGAAGTGGAAGTTACCGCCCGCGAGCTGGATTTTCTGGCAAGAGAGCTGGTGTCGCGTCCGCAAAATCTGACCGATGGTCAAATTCGTCAGGGGCTGTCCGCCATGGTACAGCTTCTGGAGCACTATTTTTCCGAGCAGGGGACGTCGGAGTCGCGCCATCGCCTGATGCGCCGCCGCTCTCATGACGAGCAGCGCAGCTGGCGCTACCTCGATATCATTAACCGGATGATCGACCGGCCCGGCGGTCGTACCCATCGGGTGATTTTGCTGGGGCTGTTTTCAACGCTTCTGCAGGCCAAAGGCACCGTTCGTCTTGACCGGGACGCCCGGCCGCTGCTGCTGGTGGAAGACCCGGAAACGCGCCTGCATCCCATCATGCTCTCCGTGGCATGGCATCTGCTGAACCTGCTGCCGCTCCAGCGCATTACGACCACCAATTCCGGTGAATTATTATCGCTGACGCCGGTAGAGCACGTCTGTCGTCTGGTGCGTGAATCTTCCCGCGTCTCCGCCTACCGCTTAGGGCCGGGAGGATTGAACGCGGAAGACGGGCGGCGCATCGCGTTTCATATTCGCTTTAACCGCGCGTCGTCGCTCTTTGCCCGCTGCTGGCTGCTGGTGGAAGGCGAGACGGAAACCTGGGTCATCAACGAACTGGCGCGCCAGTGCGGCCACCATTTTGATGCAGAAGGCATTAAGGTGATTGAATTTGCCCAGTCGGGATTAAAGCCGCTGATAAAATTTGCCCGCCGGATGGGGATCGAGTGGCACGTTCTGGTCGACGGTGATGAGGCGGGCAAAAAATATGCCTCGACCGTACGCAGCCTGCTGAATAACGAGCGAGAAGAAGAGCGCGACCATTTAACCATGCTGCCCGCCATGGACATGGAGCACTTTATGTATCGTCAGGGGTTCGACGACGTATTCCACCGAATTGCCATGGTGCCGGTCGATGTCCCGATGAACATGCGGCGCGTGATCGCCAAAGCTATTCATCGTTCTTCAAAACCGGATTTAGCCATTGAAGTGGCGACGGAAGCGGGGAGACGGGGCGTGGAGGCGGTGCCGACCCTGCTGCGGAAGATGTTCTCCCGCGTGCTGTGGCTGGCACGCGGGAGAGCGGATTAACGTTGAGTCGCCTGGTTCACCTGCTGAATCAGGCTATCCAGCAGCGCGTAGCGGCGGCGATATTCGGAACGCTTTTTGCTCGCGATCTCTTCCATCGGTTTGCGCGGCATGACGAGGGGCAGCATAAAGTTGCCGCTATCCTGCTTTTCACCGCCGATGGAGATCCAGAAACTGTCGTAATCGGCCAACAGTTTCCCCTCTTTTTTCTTGCGGTAGCGCCAGCTGCGATAAATATGGGTGTCGTTACTGACGGCGACAATCTGTTCTACCGGGAAAGCGGTGCCGAGGGTCATGGCGGCTTCGACCAGCAGACGTTTCGGGAACAGACCATGGCAGGCCTTCGTCGCGCCCTGGATCAGCTCATGGGGAACGTGGGCTTTTGCGCCCTGCAGGCCGCCGATAAAGAGCGTCGATTTTCCCTCAAACTGGCACAGGGTGAAGGTCATCTCGGCCAGCACCGTATTCTGATGGTCGCAGAAGGCGAGGGTGGCTTCCCCTTCTTTATCCAGAAACGCATCGGCGCACAGGCGGACGGTAAATTGCTCTTCATCTTTACCGGTTAAGGTGAGCAGCGTGAAGCCCTTTTTCGACAGATAGCCCGAGAGCAGCGTCGCCGGCATATGGCGGCTCATCGTTTGATAGTGCCAGTTAAGGGACTCGAGGGCCTGCTGGCGATGCATATTCACCGTCAGCCAGGGCCGATGCAGACGGCACGGCAGTCCTGGCTGTACCTGCAGCATTTGCATCAGGCTCGGCTGTTTTGCAAGGCTCGTCAACAGGCGAGCGGTACTTACAGGCGTCGCCAGCGAACGTAGCATGAATTTACGTCGATAGGCGGGGTTTTGCCACGCCAGCCCTGGCGTGAGCTTACCGGAAGCCAGATGACTGAAGAGCTGCCAACCCGATGCAGGCTGTGGCAGGTTTGAAAAAGGTGTATCGACGATGGAAGACATGTTAGATCCTGCTTCTTGATGAAGATTTCTATTTCAGCAGGCGAACGTTCAACGTCTCGTAAACAAATTGTGACGATTTCGGAGAACAGGGGTTTCGTTGAGGAGTCGTTTAGATAGAATCAGCATTTATCATTGCCAGAACATTTATTTGGAATATTTATGAACCTCAAGGGAAAACGCAGAACGCTGTTTCTGCTGCTGGCGGTCGTGGTGTTAGCCGGTGGATACTGGCTATGGCAGGTGCTGAATGCGCCGGTGCCGCAGTATCAGACGCTGATTGTTCGCCCGGGCGAACTGCAGCAAAACGTCCTCGCGACGGGTAAGCTTGATGCCCTGCGCAAGGTTGACGTCGGCGCGCAGGTCAGCGGTCAGCTGAAAACGCTGTCGGTTGAGATTGGCGATAAGGTGAAAAAAGGCCAGTTGCTCGGCGTGATCGATCCTGAACAGGCTGAGAACCAGATCCGCGAGGTGGAAGCCACGCTGATGGAACTGCGCGCGCAGCGTGCGCAGGCGCAGGCAGAGCGTAACCTGGCCCAGGTGACGCTGACCCGTCAGCAGGCGCTGGCCAAAACCCAGGCGATCTCGAAGCAGGATTTAGACACGGCCACCACGGAACTGGCGGTGAAGCAGGCGCAGATTGGCACGATTGACGCGCAAATCAAACGCAATCAGGCCTCGCTGGATACGGCAAAAACCAACCTCGACTACACCCAGATCGTGGCGCCGATGGCCGGTGAGGTCACTCAGATCACTACGCTGCAGGGGCAGACGGTGATTGCCGCGCAGCAGGCGCCAAACATTCTGACGCTGGCGGACATGAGCACCATGCTGGTCAAAGCCCAGGTCTCCGAGGCGGATGTGATCCATCTGAAGCCGGGGCAGAACGCCTGGTTTACGGTGCTGGGCGACCCGCAGACGCGCTACGAAGGCGTGCTGAAGGACATTCTGCCGACGCCGGAAAAAGTGAACGACGCCATCTTCTACTATGCCCGTTTTGAAGTGCCGAACCCGAAGGGCGTGCTGCGTCTCGACATGACCGCGCAGGTGCATATTCAGCTGACCGGTCTGAAGAACGTGCTGACCATTCCGCTCTCTGCGCTGGGTGAATCCGCCGGGGAGAGCCGCTATAAAGTGAAAGTGCTGCGCAACGGCGAAACGCGCGAGCGCGAAGTGGTGATTGGCGCGCGCAACGACACTGACGTGGTGGTGGTGAAAGGGCTGGAAGAGGGTGAGGAGGTTGTTGTCAGTGAAAGCCTGCCCGGAGCCGCGAAATGACGGCATTGCTTGAGCTGAAGGACATTCGCCGCAGCTATCCGTCGGGCGATGGGCCGGTGGAGGTGCTAAAAGGCATCTCCCTTCGGGTAGAAGCGGGCGAGATGGTGGCGATTGTCGGGGCATCGGGTTCCGGTAAATCGACGCTGATGAACATCCTCGGCTGTCTGGATAAGCCGACCAGCGGCACGTACCGCGTGGCCGGGACGGATATCTCCACGCTGGATGGCGACGCGCTGGCGAAGCTGCGTCGCGAGCACTTCGGCTTTATCTTCCAGCGTTACCATCTGCTTTCTCACCTCAATGCCGCGCAGAACGTGGAAGTTCCGGCGGTCTATGCGGGCGTCGAGCGGAAAAAACGGCTCGAACGCGCGCAGATGCTGCTGACGCGTCTGGGGCTGGCGGAGCGGGTGGAGTACCAGCCCTCGCAGCTGTCCGGCGGCCAGCAGCAGCGCGTGAGTATTGCCCGCGCCCTGATGAACGGCGGGCAGGTGATCCTCGCGGATGAGCCGACCGGGGCGCTCGACAGCCATTCCGGCGAAGAGGTGATGGCGATCCTGCACCAGCTTCGCGATCAGGGGCACACCGTCATCATCGTGACCCACGATCCGCAGGTGGCGGCGCAGGCGGAGCGAATCATTGAGATCCATGACGGCGAGCTGGTCAGCAACCCGCCGCCGCGTGAGTCCAGGGCGGCGGCGCCGAAAGAAGTGCTTCCGGCATCAACCGGCTGGGGACAGTTTTCCAGCGGCTTTCGTGAAGCACTGACCATGGCCTGGCTGGCGATGGCGGCCAATAAAATGCGTACCCTGCTGACCATGCTCGGCATCATCATCGGTATTGCCTCAGTGGTGTCGATTGTGGTGGTGGGCGACGCGGCCAAGCAGCTGGTGCTGGCCGATATCCGCGCAATCGGCACCAATACCATTGACGTCTATCCCGGCAAAGACTTCGGGGACGACGAGCCGCAGTATCAGCAGGCACTAAAATACGACGATCTGGCGGCCATTCAGAAGCAGCCGTGGGTCAACTCCGCCACGCCTGCGGTGTCGCAGAACCTGCGCCTGCGGGTGGGCAATGTTGACGTGGCGGCCAGCGCGAACGGCGTCAGCGGGGATTATTTCAACGTCTACGGCATGACCTTCAGCGAAGGCGCCACCTTCAACGCCGAGCAGCTGGCGGGCAGGGCGCAGGTGGTGGTGCTGGACGCGAATTCGCGCAGACAGCTCTTCCCCAATAAAGCCAACGTGGTGGGCGAAGTGATCCTGGTCGGCAACATGCCTGCCACAGTCATCGGTGTGGCGGAAGAGAAACAGTCGATGTTTGGCAGCAGCAAGATCCTGCGCGTCTGGCTGCCCTATACCACTATCTCCGGGCGGATTATGGGGCAGTCCTGGCTCAACTCCATCACCGTGCGCGTGAAGGAGGGCTATGACAGTGCGCTGGCCGAGCAGCAGCTTGAGCGGCTGTTAACCCTGCGCCACGGGAAGAAGGATTTCTTCACCTGGAATATGGACGGCCTCTTGAAAACGGCGGAAAAGACCACACGTACTCTTCAGCTGTTCCTCACGCTGGTGGCGGTGATTTCGCTGGTCGTCGGCGGTATCGGGGTGATGAACATCATGCTGGTGTCGGTAACCGAGCGAACTCGGGAGATTGGCATCCGCATGGCGGTCGGGGCCAGAGCCAGCGACGTGCTGCAGCAGTTTTTGATTGAAGCCGTGCTGGTGTGTCTGGTCGGCGGTGCGATGGGGATTGCGCTCTCGATGATGATCGCCTTCGCGCTCCAGCTCTTTTTACCCGGCTGGGAGATTGGCTTCTCGCCGGTGGCCATTATTACCGCATTCTTGTGTTCGACCTTTACCGGCATTTTGTTTGGCTGGTTGCCCGCCCGCAACGCGGCGCGGCTGGATCCGGTGGATGCGCTGGCTCGGGAATAACCCGAAAATAAAAATGCCAGCCGATCGGGCTGGCATTTTGACTGCGGGATGTACACAATAAAACAGAGAGCTATGCAACCGTCTCTGCTTCAATGGGGACGATAAGGCTTGCATGATTGCCTTTTGGTCCCTGGTGGACATCGAACCGGACGGACTGCCCGGCTTTGAGCGTTCTGTAACCATCCATCTGAATGGTGGAATAGTGAGCGAAGATATCCTCGCCGCCGCCTTCGGGGCAGATGAAGCCAAACCCTTTGGCGTTGTTGAACCACTTAACAGTACCCATTTCCATGCTTCGACATCCTTCGTAAATCTTATAAGTTAAGATGGAATGAACCGGTGGTGGAGTGGGGGCTGTTCAAAACCTCGCCATCTCACGCTTGTACAATTTAGAGAAACGAAAGAAGTCGTCAAGCGTTTGGCGCTGGAGATGGGACAATAATCAACCAAAGTTTGAAGCAGTTAACGCTATTGCAACAGTTTGTGACAGACATCGCGGATGACAGTAATAGATGATTGTTATCTAACATCTGAGGTAGATTCAAAGTGGTTATGCAAAATGGGTAAGACCAACGACTGGCTGGATTTTGACCAGCTGGCGGAAGACAAAGTGCGTGACGCGCTAAAACCGCCATCTATGTATAAAGTTATGTTAATGAACGATGATTACACGCCGATGGAATTTGTTATTGACGTGCTACAAAAGTTCTTTTCTTATGATGTAGAACGTGCAACGCAACTGATGCTTACCGTTCATTATCGTGGCAAAGCTATCTGCGGCATCTTCACTGCCGAAGTGGCGGAAACCAAAGTGGCGATGGTGAACGACTATGCGAGGGAGAACGAGCATCCGTTGCTGTGTACGCTGGAAAAGGCCTGATAAGGCATAAAATTGGGGGAGGTGCCTATGCTCAATCAAGAACTGGAACTCAGTTTAAACATGGCTTTCGCCAGAGCGCGTGAGCACCGACATGAGTTTATGACCGTCGAGCACTTACTGCTCGCACTGCTTAGCAACCCATCTGCCCGCGAAGCGCTGGAAGCCTGCTCCGTGGATCTGGTGGCGCTACGTCAGGAACTCGAAGCCTTCATCGAACAAACCACACCGGTGCTGCCAGCCAGTGAAGAGGAGCGCGACACGCAGCCGACGCTCAGCTTCCAGCGTGTGCTGCAGCGCGCGGTATTCCACGTCCAGTCTTCCGGACGTAGCGAAGTGACTGGCGCAAACGTCTTAGTCGCCATCTTCAGCGAGCAGGAGTCACAGGCTGCCTATCTGCTGCGCAAACACGAAGTCAGCCGCCTCGATGTGGTTAACTTTATCTCTCACGGAACGCGCAAAGACGAACCTAACCAGGCATCGGATTCCAGCAATCAGGTCAATAACAATGAAGAGCAAGCAGGCGGGGAGGATCGTATGGAAAACTTCACCACCAACCTTAATCAGCTTGCTCGCGTTGGCGGTATCGACCCGCTGATTGGTCGCGATAAAGAGCTGGAGCGCGCGATCCAGGTGCTGTGCCGTCGCCGCAAGAACAACCCGCTGCTGGTGGGGGAATCTGGCGTGGGTAAAACCGCGATTGCCGAAGGGCTTGCCTGGCGCATTGTGCAGGGCGACGTGCCGGAAGTGATTGCCGACTGCACCATCTACTCGCTGGATATCGGCTCGCTGCTGGCGGGCACGAAATACCGCGGTGATTTTGAAAAACGCTTCAAGGCACTGTTAAAACAGCTGGAGCAGGACACCAACAGCATCCTGTTTATCGATGAGATCCACACCATCATCGGCGCGGGTGCGGCCTCCGGCGGCCAGGTGGATGCGGCTAACCTGATCAAACCGCTGCTCTCCAGCGGCAAGATCCGCGTGATTGGCTCCACCACCTACCAGGAGTTCAGCAACATCTTTGAGAAAGACCGTGCGCTGGCGCGCCGCTTCCAGAAAATCGACGTGACCGAACCGTCCGTCGAGGAAACGGTACAGATCATCAACGGCCTGAAGCCGAAGTACGAAGCGCACCACGACGTGCGTTACACCGCGAAAGCGGTACGTGCGGCGGTGGAGCTGGCGGTGAAATACATCAACGACCGTCATCTGCCGGATAAGGCGATTGACGTGATTGATGAGGCAGGGGCGCGTGCGCGCCTGATGCCAGCCAGCAAGCGTAAGAAAACCGTTAACGTGGCGGATATTGAGTCCGTGGTAGCCCGCATCGCGCGTATCCCTGAGAAAAGCGTCTCTCAGAGCGACCGCGACACGCTGCGCACCCTCGGCAATCGCCTGAAAATGCTGGTCTTTGGTCAGGATAAAGCCATTGAGGCCTTAACCGAAGCGATCAAGATGGCCCGTGCCGGGCTGGGGCATGAGCACAAGCCTGTCGGTTCCTTCCTGTTTGCCGGCCCGACCGGCGTGGGGAAAACCGAGGTGACGGTTCAGCTCTCCAAAGCGCTGGGCATTGAGCTGCTGCGCTTTGATATGTCCGAGTATATGGAGCGTCACACCGTCAGCCGTTTGATCGGTGCGCCTCCGGGCTACGTGGGCTTTGACCAGGGCGGCCTGCTCACCGACGCGGTGATCAAGCATCCGCACGCGGTACTGCTGCTCGATGAAATCGAGAAAGCGCACCCGGACGTGTTCAACATCCTGCTGCAGGTGATGGACAACGGGACGCTGACCGACAACAACGGGCGCAAGGCGGACTTCCGTAACGTGGTGCTGGTGATGACCACCAACGCCGGGGTACGTGAAACCGAGCGTAAATCTATCGGCCTGATCCACCAGGATAACAGCACCGATGCGATGGAGGAGATCAAGAAGATCTTCACGCCGGAGTTCCGTAACCGTCTGGACAACATCATCTGGTTCGATCACCTGTCTACCGAGGTGATCCATCAGGTCGTGGACAAGTTCATCGTCGAGCTGCAGGTTCAGCTGGATCAGAAAGGCGTGTCGCTGGAAGTGAGCCAGGAGGCCCGCAACTGGCTGGCTGAGAAAGGCTACGACCGTGCGATGGGTGCCCGTCCGATGGCGCGTGTGATTCAGGACAACCTGAAGAAACCGCTGGCGAACGAGCTGTTGTTTGGCTCGCTGGTGGACGGCGGCCAGGTGACCGTGGCGCTGGACCAGGCGAAGAACGAACTGACGTACGATTTCCAGAGTGCGGCGAAGCACAAGCCGGAAGCGGCTCACTGAGTGAGTTGAACGTTAATGTTAAAAACCGGGCGAATGCCCGGTTTTTTTATGCCTGCTTATTTCCCGCTCCCTGTGGGAGAGGGTTGGGGAGAGGGCAACAGACCGCAGAGGAATTTTGCGAGGCGCTTTCCAGTTTCGTACGACGTTGGTTGCTGGATAAATCCACAGTAATAAAATAGCGGCGCACCTGCAAAATCAGGTGCCGGGATTGGCGTCCTGAAAGTGTGTGAGCAGCAGTAATGCTGCAGGCTTCGTTCGCCCTCAGGAAAAGGGTATAATTCTGCATCTGGCGGGCGAATCGGAAGCTTCTATTGAAGCGCCAGTAGCACACACACTGGTACGCCAATTCCTTTTCGTCCGCCGCCAGCAAATTGGCGTTTACTGCGGTGGTAAATTCAAAGTGTGTGAAGGAATTACCCAATGAATACAGAAAACAATTTCGCCCATTTATACAGCGAACTCTCCCTCAATCCCGATCTTCCTACCTTGGCCGAGCGCTGCAACCTGCTCACCGAAATCCTGCTGGATTGCAAATCACTCCCACAAACGCAGCCCGTATGTCTTTGCCTCGCGGCTTATCTGGAAGAGGTAAAATCCGGCCTCACAGAATCCATGCGTGATTTTCAGATAGTGGAATTTGAGGACGAATCGGAACCACCGCAACAAAAGGAATGGCTGCTGGAAGATACAGAAACGAAATGCGATTACTGCCGGGCGTTAAACCATGTGCTGCTGGTGTCGCATTTTGACCGCGATATGTTGCCGCACCTGACGGGGTTACTGCATGACATTACGCATTCAATGGCCGCGGATGTCGTTGCGCCTCAAAGTGCAGAAACGGTAATTCACATTATTTCCTGAGTGCTATCCGAGGCGTCGGGAGGGCCTCTGACGCCATTGGTTTAAACCCTTTTTTCTGATGCTTACGTAACATATTGATTTATATGGTGTGGATTTGCGTTCCAGAAAAAAGGGTTTTATGCGTATAAGTTGATTATTTTGTTTGCTAACAATAAGATGGCGTTGTTTCCTTTCAGTTCACTGCCGTACAGGCAGCTTAGAAAATGGTGTGGGCCGCCTTCTCGCCAAACCCACGGTTCACTGCCGTACAGGCAGCTTAGAAAAGTACGTGATGAAGTCTGCCAGCTCGAACGGTGTTCACTGCCGTACAGGCAGCTTAGAAATGTTCGCCAAAGACATGCTGAGGTCTGCGCTCGTTCACTGCCGTACAGGCAGCTTAGAAATTCTGCCCGCGGGCCCAGCGGTTCACCAGGTTGTTCACTGCCGTACAGGCAGCTTAGAAAGTGCACTCGTCCAATAAATGCATATCGATGCAGTTCACTGCCGTACAGGCAGCTTAGAAATTAAGACGTCATAATAGAATCGCGAACAGTAGGTTCACTGCCGTACAGGCAGCTTAGAAACCGCTCAGGAGAATATAATGTCAGAGTTTCAAGTTCACTGCCGTACAGGCAGCTTAGAAATAAGCGCTGAGGATGTCCCTCGAAATGCTTCGTTCACTGCCGTACAGGCAGCTTAGAAACGGTCAGCACCAGGACAACGTAATCAATGATTGTTCACTGCCGTACAGGCAGCTTAGAAAACGAATCCCACGGCGGCGGCAACTCAACAATGGTTCACTGCCGTACAGGCAGCTTAGAAAAAAGTGATTGCCCGGTCTGTAGCGAGGTCAATGTTCACTGCCGTACAGGCAGCTTAGAAAAAAGCCAGCGTATCAAGCGCCGGAGCTAATGAGTTCACTGCCGTACAGGCAGCTTAGAAAACACCGCAGCCATGAAGATTGACGACTACTATGTTCACTGCCGTACAGGCAGCTTAGAAACGAATGGACCAACACAACGTCACCTGGTTGCAGTTCACTGCCGTACAGGCAGCTTAGAAAACCCCGCCTCCCCGCTTCTCGCGGCAACTGGCGTTCACTGCCGTACAGGCAGCTTAGAAAAAAAAACTCTTTTACCCAGGGGTTGAACGCCTTGTTCACTGCCGTACAGGCAGCTTAGAAATGACGAACTTTTTTGAGCGCCCACGCCGGAAAGTTCACTGCCGTACAGGCAGCTTAGAAAGGGTCGCTCATGAACGCGACATACTTGTCCGGGTTCACTGCCGTACAGGCAGCTTAGAAATGCGTCATGTTGGCTGGCACTTGCTGTAGCTGGTTCACTGCCGTACAGGCAGCTTAGAAATATAATGATGAGAACCTGCCTGAAGGCGGTACGTTCACTGCCGTACAGGCAGCTTAGAAAACACGGAACCTGCATGAATGTTGAGCCAGGATGTTCACTGCCGTACAGGCAGCTTAGAAAGGCAGACGACGCCGACATTCTGCTGCCTGAAGGTTCACTGCCGTACAGGCAGCTTAGAAATTTGGAACGTTTTAAATAACTTCCGTTCCATTGTTCACTGCCGTACAGGCAGCTTAGAAAAGTTGCACTACGAGCGCCAGGTAGAGCTGATCGTTCACTGCCGTACAGGCAGCACATCTAAAACCAACCCTCCAAAACATTCACCCTACCTATTTAAACCTTAATACCATCAAATCCACACTCTCTATTTTTCACAATAAATAAAAAATTCATTCACGCACTAATTATATTCTAGCCAATATATTATCTGTAAAAATAATGCATTAAATGGAAAAGTGATCTTCAGTTTTATTATCACGGTAATTACTGTATCATTTGATACCCGTCACATTTGTTTTCATCTTATCTCCGATAACATACCCGCATTCAACACCTTGAAATAAAAGCCGTTGCTATGCCTGCAAACAGCATTGCCCCAACAGATTTAAAAACTATCCTGCATTCGAAACGCGCCAACATTTATTATCTGGAGAAATGTCGCATCCAGGTAAATGGTGGGCGTGTTGAATATGTCACCCAGGAAGGCAGGGAGTCGTTTTACTGGAATATTCCCATCGCGAATACCACGGCAGTGATGCTGGGAATGGGAACATCCGTTACGCAAATGGCAATGCGGGAGTTTGCCCGGGCTGGCGTGATGGTCGGTTTCTGTGGAACGGATGGCACGCCGCTTTATTCTGCGAACGAGGTGGACATTGACGTCTCATGGCTCAGCCCGCAAAGCGAATACCGCCCGACGGCGTATTTACAAAACTGGGTCTCATTCTGGTTTGATGAAGAAAAACGTCTGCAGGCAGCAAAGCATTTTCAATTTATCCGTTTACATCAAATTGAAAAACAGTGGGAGAGGCTGCGGATGCATCGGGAAACGCCTTTTCAGCCTGATAAGGTCGCGCTGAAGACTATTCTGGATCGGGCCAGAACGGGCATGGAAAACGCACAGGATCACACCTCACTGATGCTCCAGGAAGCGCAGCTTACAAAATCGCTCTACAAACTGACCAGTCAGACGGTGGGTTATGGCAGCTTTACCCGCGCCAAACGCGGTGGTGGGGCGGATGTGGCCAACCGTTTTCTCGATCAGGGTAACTATCTGGCCTACGGGCTGGCGGCCGTCGCGGCCTGGGTCACGGGCATTCCTCACGGTCTGGCAGTCATGCACGGTAAAACGCGGCGCGGCGGGCTGGTTTTTGATATTGCCGATCTAATCAAAGACGCCCTCATTATGCCGCAGGCGTTTATTGCGGCTATGGAGGGTGAGGATAGTCAACAGTTTCGTCAGCGCTGCATCAACGTGTTTCAACAGTCTGATGCGCTGGATGTGATGATCACCACCTTGCAGGACACCTCGCAATTACTGGCTGGCGTCGCAAAATGAATGTGCTGATTATCTCCCGGTGCACCAAACGCGCGCGCGAGCAAAGCTGTCAGATTATCGATCAGTTTGCTGAACGTACTGGGGATGCCGCGTGGCAGACGACGATAACGATGGAAGGCGTTAACACGCTGCGCAAGCTGCTGCGTAAAACGGCACGCCGTAATACCGCTGTGGCCTGCCACTGGCTGAAAAAAAACGGTCAAAGCGAGCTGTTGTGGATAGTCGGGAATTTGCGTCGCTTTAACGCGCAAGGGCGCGTGCCTACGAATCGCACGACGATGCAAATTATCCGCAATGACGGGGAACACCGCTGGCAAAGTGCGGAAAGTATCGCCTTGCTGGCGGCTATCGCCGGGCTTTTTCATGATTTTGGCAAAGCGGGGATGTGCTTCCAGCAAACGCTTAAGGGGGAAAGCCAGCACGTTTGCCAGCCGTATCGACATGAGTGGATCTCGGTTCGTCTGTTCGAGGCGTTTGTGGGAGAGCAAACGGATGCGCAGTGGCTGGCATCGTTGACACAGCTTAAAGCCGCTGATGAAAAGTGCATGCTGAAAGTATTGAAGATGGACAGGGTAGAGTGGAGCAATAGCCCACTCGAAAAATTGCCCCCTGTCGCCAGGGTGGTGGCGTGGCTAATACTATCGCACCATCGTTTACCTCAACCGTACCCGGCAAAATCCTCGTTACTGTACAGCGAAGGCTGGCTTGAGCGGCAGCTAAATGCAGACTGGAACGCGCTTAATCATAAATCCAATGAAAAACATCAGTGGAAAGAGCGTGATTTTAAAAATGTCTGGAAATTCCCCCACGGCACACCGCTAAGAAGTCAAACCTGGCGCGAGAAGGCCCGCCAGATTGGTAAACGCATCCGGAACCTGCCCGCGCTGCTTCAGGCGGGATCGCTGGATAATCTTTTTATCCTCCATCTCGCCCGCCTGTCGCTGATGCTGGCCGATCACGTTTACTCCTCGCAACCCGCTTATTCCGGATGGCAGGATGATGCCGTCCCGTGCTGGGCCAACAGCGACCGCCAGGCCGGGCTGCTTAAGCAAAAACTGGATGAGCACAATGTCGGTGTCGCCCATCAGGCGCTGTTGATGGGACGTTCTCTTCCGGCGTTGCGCCGTTCATTACCCGCCATCGCCCGGCATAAAACGTTTCGGGAGAGGGCGAAAGATCCGCGTTTTCACTGGCAAAACAAGGCGTGGGACGTGGCGTCTTCTCTACGCGAGAAGAGTGCCGGGCAAGGCTTCTTCGGCATCAATATGGCCTCGACCGGATGCGGTAAAACCTTTGCCAATGCCCGAATTATGTACGCTCTGGCGGATGAGCAGGAAGGGTGCCGTTTCAGCGTCGCGCTGGGGTTACGCACGCTGACGCTGCAGACGGGTCAGGCTCTGCAGTCGCGCCTGGGGCTGGATGACGACACGCTGGCCGTGGTGACCGGTGCTGCGGCAGTGAAGGAACTGTATCAGGGCAATGATGCTGAAGATACCAACAGCGCCAGCGACGAAACATTCTTCGCCAGCCACCATTACGTGCATTACGAAGGTGCCACCAGTAGCGGTATCGCGCAGCAGTGGCTGGCGAAAGAACCGATGCTCAATCGTCTGGTCAGTGCCCCGGTGCTGGTGACAACTATCGATCATCTGATGCCGGCAACGGAAGGCGTGCGCGGCGGCAGGCAGATCCCTGCCATGCTGCGCCTGCTGACCAGCGATCTGGTGCTTGATGAGCCTGACGATTTTGACGTTGATGATTTGCACGCCCTTTGTAGGCTGGTGAACTGGGCGGGAATGCTCGGCTCGCGCGTGCTGCTTTCCTCTGCAACATTACCCCCCGCCTTAACGGAAGCGCTGTTTGAAGCCTATCGGGAAGGGCGCAAAGCCTGGCAGACGGCGTCCGGCCAGTCGGACAGACTGACGAGTATCTGCTGCGCCTGGTTTGATGAGTATGGCGCGCAGTCGCAGGATGTGGCCGACGATGCTCAATTTCGTCAGGCGCATGACGATTTTGTCAGGCAGCGGATTAAACGTCTGCCAGACCAACCCCGGCTTCGTCTGGGTAAGTTGGCCGCAGTAATACCGCAATCTTGCCGTAATGCCGATGTTGTCTCTGCGCTGGCACAGACATTGCACCAGCAAATGATCGCGCTGCACGGCGATCATCGCAGCACGCACAAAAGCGGCAAAACCGTGTCGTTTGGTCTGGTGAGGATGGCCAATATCAACCCGCTGGTTGCCGTCGCGCAGGCGCTGATGGCATTACCATCCCCGGATAACCATCGCATTCATTATTGCGTGTACCACAGCCAGCACCCGCTGGCGGTGCGGGCGGCCATTGAAAAACGTCTCGACGCGGCGTTCACGCGACACGAACCGGAGCAGGTCTGGCAGTTGCCTGACGTTAAGCAGGCGCTGATGTCACCGGAACAACATCACCTCTTTGTCGTGCTGGGGACTTCTGTTCTGGAGGTCGGGCGCGATTTTGATGCCGACTGGGGGATTATTGAGCCGAGTTCAATGCGTTCGCTTATTCAGTTTGCGGGGCGTATTCAGCGCCATCGTCAGATCGTTCCTGACAACGAAAATCTGGTGATTCTGGAACGTAACGTTCGCGCGCTTCGCGGAGAAAAGATCGCCTACTGCCGACCCGGTTTTGAAACCGAGCATCACCTTCTGCCTCACCACGATCTCCGTGAGCTGCTCAGCGAAGAGAGCTATCGCACGCTGAATGCGATCCCGCGCATCGTTGAAAAGTTTCCCGGCAATGCGCTGGCGGCGCTGGAGCATGCTCGCTTGCGCGCCGCGTTGTTGGGCGCAGAGCAGGGCACAGATGCAGTTGCCGCGTCGTGGTGGCGGCTGTCGCTGACGTGGAACGGCGAGCTTCAGAGACGTACACCGTTTCGCCGCTCGTCGCCGCAGGACACTTTCTTTTTGAGAATGGAAGAGGAAGGTGATCAACCTGAGTTTTGCCTGATGCAGGAAAACGGAGTGTTAAAGCCTGCGGGACGGTTTTGCGAGAAGACCTTATCGATGGCTCGCGGCGTAGAACCGTGGATGGCGATTGATTATGGCGAGGTATTACAGGCCCTGGCCGAGGCAAGACAGATGGAGCTGGCCGCGGTATCGCGACGGTATGGCGAAATCACATTGAGAATCAGCAGGCAGGAGGAGACAGAACAATGGCTGTATCACCCGGTGTTGGGTGTGTTCAGGGAATATCGATAAAGAGCCAGGAGCGAGTATGTCAGTTGA
The DNA here is from genome assembly GCF_040059225.1 of Enterobacter cloacae complex sp. Mu1197. Taxonomy (NCBI): domain Bacteria; kingdom Pseudomonadati; phylum Pseudomonadota; class Gammaproteobacteria; order Enterobacterales; family Enterobacteriaceae; genus Enterobacter; species Enterobacter cloacae complex sp. Mu1197. The sequence goes on from NZ_CP157375.1 coordinate 1,549,354, forward strand.
AGCACTAAGCGCTTTCATCGCTGAGTACATTGCCGGACGACGGCAAACAAAGCTGGAAGCATTTGATAAAGAGGCCGCAAAGCGTAGCGCTGAAGAGAGCGCGACGATTGCGGCAGAACGGCGGGATCTGGAGCTTCGCTATGAACCGAAAGCCTGGCTGACGGATGCCGCGAAGCGAGCCGGACAAATTAACCTCGTGACGCATGCGGCGAAATTTACCCACGGGGATTCAAAAAGTAGCAGTATTTACAGCGAGGCAGTGGCGCAGGAAGGGTATCTCTGCACCGCTGCGTTGTCAGGTCTGGAACCGGATGCCGTGGGAAACGCTGCTGCGCTGGACGTGGCGAAATTGCTGCAAACACGGGTTAACGGTGGTGATTCTCTACTGGCGTGCCTGAAACGTGGGCATCACGCTGCGCTGGCCGCTTTTACCGATGACGCGAACCAACTGAGTGAATGGATTGCGGGTTTTTCCCGTGCGTTAACGCCCGGCGAACCCGCTTCGCACAAGTTGGCTAAACAGGGGTATTTCCCGGTAGGTGAAAATTACCATCTGTTGAGCCCGTTATTTGCCACCTCGCTTGTTCACGCCATGCATCAGAAAATGATTGCCTTCCGTTTTGGCGACAATGTTAAAGCTATCTGGAAAGCACGCCGGGAAAAAACCTGGCATCCCACTCCGCTGACGCTTTTCCCGGATTCAGCGGAAATACACTTTGGTGGCACCAAACCGCAAAACATCTCCTATCTCAACAGTGTCCGCGGCGGGCGTAGCTGGCTGCTTTCCTGTCAGCCGCCGCAGTGGAAAAAAGCAGAAAAGCCGCCGACGACGTTACGTTCGATTTTCACTTCAGGTGGTCAGTTTGATCGGCGTGCAAACAGCACTGTTCAACTGCTTGTGTCTTTATTGACCAGAACCGGTGATTACACCAACGTCCGTATTCGCGAAGCGCGTGATGAATACATTGATGCGCTTATCGATCTGCTCTTTGTGGTCGCGTCGGAACTACAGCGTGATACGTGGCAAAACTGGACGCTCTCGTGCGAACGACTAGTCAGTCATCAACAACTCTGGCTCGATCCCTGGCGCACCAAAACCGATGAGGCTTTTCGTCTCGAGCGGGATAAAGACGACTGGCAGGTAAGCGTCGCGACAGATTTTGCCCTGTGGCTTAACGCGCGCCTGAGCAAGGCATTAAAGGATGTGGGGTATGTGGAACAGCGTGAATGGCAAACCCGTGAACGTTTACGCAGCAACTTACGTGAGATGGAAAAAATTATCCGGGAGGCGCTGAAATGAGTTCCTTGATCCTGCTTCGCCATATCAGCGTCGAAAACGCCAACACAATTGCTGGCCTGACTTTCGGTTTCCCCGCCATTACCCATTTCCTGGGTTTTACCCATGTGCTGTCCCGCAGGTTGAAGGAAACGCACGGGCTGCGCATTGATGGCTGTGCTGTCGTCAGTCACGAGCACCAGATCCACGCGCATACCTCTGGCCGCGATTATCAATTTGCCCTGACCCGCAACCCGCTCACTCGGGAAGCGAAAACGGCCTCCTTTAACGAAGAGGGGCGCATGCACATGACGGTTTCACTGCTGCTGGAGTGTCACGGGGAAATTCCAAATGGCGAATACGGTCAGCGCGACCTTGCCGGGCATCTCAGGCAGGTATGTCCGACGCTCCGACTGGCGGGGGGAATCATCGTCGATATCCAGGGCATTTCGGTTATGGCGATGCCTGCCAGCGGTCAGGAGATGGGGCGATTAAAGTGGCAACTGATGCCGGGCTTTGCCTTGCGGGATCGCAGCAGCTGGCTGGGCGAGCATCATAAGACTCTGCTTGAACATAACCCGGATGCAACGCTTCTCGACGCCTGGCTGGATTTTGCCGCGCTAAAAATACAGGCAGAAACGCCAGAGGATAGCAATATCCAGGAAGGCGAACCGGCCAACTGGCACGTTGTTCCTAAACCCCACCCCGGTTATCTGGTGCCGTTGATGACGGGCTATCAGCGCATCTCTGAACTCTACGCGCCGGGCGTCGTGGCAAACGCACGCGATGCAGAAACGCCCTTTGCATTTACCGAAGCGGTGTATGGCGTGGGCGAGTGGTGCGGTCTGCACCGGATTCGGTCACTGGAAGAGATTTTCTGGCGTTATCGCACGACAGAAACAGGCTACTACTGTCAGGGCGCGGGCGCGCCGGTGACAACTGAACATCTTAATTAAAAAGGACTTATCTATGGCAAAGGCTCCAACTGCCGTTAAAACGGCATCCGTACTGGCATTTGAACGTAAGCTGGCAACCTCGGATGCGGTGATGTATTCCGGAAGCTGGGAGGGCAAGCAGTGGCAACCGATCCGCATCCAGGAAAAAGCGGTGCGTGGCACCATTTCTAACCGTCTGAAAAACGCGCTAACCAACGATCCGGCAAAACTGGATGCTGAGATCCAGAAAGCGAACCTGCAGCGTGTGGATGTGGCGGCGCTGCCTGCCGATGCAGATACCCTGAAGGTGAAATTTACCCTGCGCGTGCTGGGAAACCTGTCGACGCCTTCTGTGTGTAATGACCGCGCGTATCAGGATGAACTTCAGCAGGTTATCGATGGCTACATCAATGATCACGGTTTTGCCGAACTGGCGCGCCGTTACGCAACTAACCTGGCGAACGGCCGTTTTTTATGGCGCAACCGCGTCGGTGCTGAAAAAATCATCGTGAACGTGACGGGCAGTAAGTCGTGGACGTTTGATGCATACAATTATGCGCTGCGAGATTTTACAGCCAGCGACGAGAGCCTAAACGCACTGGCGCAGGAAATCGAAAAAGGACTTAGCGGTGAAGGTTTTGTGCTGTTGAACGTCGAAGCGCAGGTACTGCTCGGTGCCGGGCAGGAGATCTTCCCGTCGCAGGAGCTGGTTCTGGACAGCAACAGTAGCAAAAGCCGTCTGTTGTATCAGGTAGACAGTGTTGCGGGCATGCATTCGCAGAAAATCGGGAATGCCATTCGAACTATCGATACCTGGCATCCTCAGGTAGATGCGCTGGGCGCTATCGCCGTTGAGCCGTACGGCTCAGTCACCAGTCGCGGTGTGGCTTGTCGTCAACCGAAAGAGAAAATGGACTTCTACACCTTGCTGGATAACTGGGTGACGAAAGGACTGAAACCTGAGGTTGAGCAGCAGCATTACGTCATGGCTGTTCTGATCCGCGGTGGCGTTTTCGGTGAGAAGGGCGACTAAGGAGTGACTATGGATCACTATCTTGAGATCCGCGTTCTGCCCGATCCGGAGTTCAGCGAGGAGATGCTGATGGCTGCGCTGGTGGCCAAACTGCACCGCGCGCTGGGACAACGAGGGCAGGGGGATATTGGGATCAGCTTCCCGGCATATGGCCTTAAGCCTGGCCCCGTATTACGCGTACACGGTCATCATCTGGCATTAAGCGATCTTGAAGCATTGTCCTGGCGAAAAGGATTAAGTGACTACTGCTTGTCCTCGGGAATACAGCCTGTACCTGCCGTCAATCAATGGCGCTGCGTGAGTCGCGTTCAGGTTAAAAGCAGCGCGCATCGGCTTATGCGGCGTTCAGTGAAAAAAGGATGGTTGACAGAGGAGGAGGCGCAACAACGTCTTTTGACGATGCAGGAGGCGAGGACGGATTTACCCTGGCTAAACTTGCGCAGCCTTTCTACGGGCCAGACGTTTAAGCTCTTTATTTGTCATGGAGAATTGCTCTCCTCACCTGTCGTGGGGACGTTTACGACCTACGGTCTTAGCGCGACGGCGACGGTTCCCTGGTTCTGATATGCATCACCGCATCCGCGTTCAGGGTGCGGTCTTTTCTGTCAGGCGGGTATCAAAAACAAAGGGGAGTTGCTGAACTGAATTTAGCGCCGGGTGGAACGCCGGATGTAAGGGGTTAAGGATGGCATTGTTTTCATAAGGGATGATACAGGAAGGTAAGATGAGCGCGAGGGCACTGTTAGCCTGTAACCAACCGGTTCCCAGATCCATTGTCGATACCGGCGCCGGATTTTCCTGCCAGTCCTCAGGGAGCCACGCTTTATCCAGGTAATCTATCTGGTCATCCGGGATATCAATGCTGAAAAGCTGGTACTGATTCAGTACGGTATCTTTTCTGACATGTACCAAAATCTCCAGTGAGGCCAGCGAGATGGAGGTGGAGACATAGACAGCTGGATGGCCTTTATGATTCCACCGTCCGCCATACTGATTTGCGCCACTTCCACTCCACGCTTCGCTGGCATAGCGGCCTGTCACCAGACGATAAAAAATCATGCGAACACTCCGTGTTCCAGGCGGCCAATTAAATCGGTGACTTCCAGCGCACCGGTTTCCGTCGCTATTAAGTCGACGGGCGCCACGTTCCCCAGCCCGCGCACCGGTGCCTGCAGCCAGGTCCATGCTTCTTCTTTACTGCCAAAATAGTCAACGGCAGCATCCAGCACCCGAACGAAACGGGCCACGCGTTCGCTCTCGTCGGGCGTTAACGTCCGTCCCGCGCTTTTGCGGCGGGCCACGTTACGTTCGTTGATACCCGTGACACGTAAAATGTCCGCTTTCGACATGGACGTCCACTCGTGAATGTTGTCGAGCACGCTGACGGGCAGTCCCTGATTGAGAAATTCAATCAACCGCATACCTCGGTTGGCAGGTAAACCGGCGTAACGCCAAAGTGCGTTATCAGCAGGTTTCTGTGCGGGGATCCATGTTCTCATGTTACCTCCTGAGTGATGTCATTTGTCATAGGCAAGTATAGTCATTTGTCAGAGGGAGTGGAATGGGCGTTTTTTGTGCGGGTGGTTAATGCGAAGAAAAGTGTTTTGACCCTAATTTTTAGCGGTTGTGTAATGGATTGATTTTAAATGATTATTTTTGGTGGGTGAAAAAGAGGGTGAGCGAAGGGTTTTTAGCTTTTTTTGTATGCAAATCATAAGGGTGTGGAGATATTATTTCAGTGCACTGCCGTACAGGCAGCTTAGAAAGCCATTGAGCGGCTTTTTTATTGCTCGCATAAGTGCACTGCCGTACAGGCAGCTTAGAAAAGAATCATTCGAGCTGAACGTTGTACCAGTGAGTGCACTGCCGTACAGGCAGCTTAGAAATAGCAGGTAACAAATTATGCGAATAGCTATTGGTGCACTGCCGTACAGGCAGCTTAGAAATGACGGCGGCGTTCAGCAGCAACTGCTTCCTCGTGCACTGCCGTACAGGCAGCTTAGAAAAACCATCTGGCGCACATCGGGATTCGATTTGTGTGCACTGCCGTACAGGCAGCTTAGAAAGACACGCTTACCTTCCAGTGCCGGCAGGCACCGTGCACTGCCGTACAGGCAGCTTAGAAAACTTCTACAGGAGGTCTGGCCGCATGGCCATTGTGCACTGCCGTACAGGCAGCTTAGAAAAATACAGTGCTACGTAGAAAAGCGCGGCATGGGTGCACTGCCGTACAGGCAGCTTAGAAAATCCTGCGCTTAACCTGGTCGCTGAACGCCTCGTGCACTGCCGTACAGGCAGCTTAGAAAAACATGCCCCCTTTACGCCCCCAAGGCGATTTGTGCACTGCCGTACAGGCAGCTTAGAAAAGAGCCAGATTAACCCGACAATCCGAACCAGTGTGCACTGCCGTACAGGCAGCTTAGAAAGTCGAGTCCTGGCGGTAGCGCATGCCCTGGACGTGCACTGCCGTACAGGCAGCTTAGAAACGCACGCTGCGCCGCGCCTTGCCCCTCCCTAATGTGCACTGCCGTACAGGCAGCTTAGAAAAAAAACCATTTGCAATCACTGTTACCGCGCCTGTGCACTGCCGTACAGGCAGCTTAGAAACTAAGTCGGACATCGCCCCGGCAAAAATATCTGTGCACTGCCGTACAGGCAGCTTAGAAAGGAACGGATGTCATCCGTCATGACGCCGTGAGGTGCACTGCCGTACAGGCAGCTTAGAAAATTCAACGCTCAGCGGATTTCGTGGCATATCCGTGCACTGCCGTACAGGCAGCTTAGAAAACTGCAAGAGCAATCGCGGCTCTGCCAGGTAGGTGCACTGCCGTACAGGCAGCTTAGAAAACGTCCAGATCCCCTAATTTGCCCGACCGCAAGTGCACTGCCGTACAGGCAGCTTAGAAAGGCCAGCGCGCCGGCACTGACGACGACTACGGGTGCACTGCCGTACAGGCAGCTTAGAAATGGCCAGCACTGGCATTTACTGCCATAGCGGTGTGCACTGCCGTACAGGCAGCTTAGAAAACCTGTTCATCAGTCAGAGTTGCCCGTCTTTTGTGCACTGCCGTACAGGCAGCTTAGAAAGAAGCACGGTTAGCGGTAGCCGGGGCGAAAAGGTGCACTGCCGTAAAGGCAGCTTAGAAAGTGTTCGTCTTCCATTTCCACAGCATCAAAACGTGCACTGCCGTACAGGCAGCTTAGAAATAGCGCATCTGTTCGTATTCGGTAACCCGCCCGTGCACTGCCGTACAGACAGATTAGAAAGGCAACAGCCAGCTCACGCGTAGGGAAAGAAGGTGCACTGCCGTACACGCAGTTTAGCAAAATAGAAAATAAGGTCTCCCTTTACTCTCTACACTGTTGAACAGACAGCCCTGAAGCTGGAACGAACGGCTAAATAATTGTTCAAATAATCAACTGCAACACAAAAAAATAAAGCCGGGGAAAGCCCCGGCCTTATTTAATATTCATCTGCCATTACAGGCGAAAACAATTAGCGACTACGGAAGACAATGCGGCCTTTGCTCAGGTCGTACGGGGTCAGTTCAACAGTCACTTTGTCGCCCGTCAAAATGCGGATGTAGTTTTTGCGCATTTTACCGGAGATGTGCGCAGTTACCACGTGACCGTTTTCCAGCTCTACGCGAAACATGGTATTAGGCAACGTATCAAGTACGGTACCCTGCATTTCAATATTGTCTTCTTTGGCCATCTAATCCTCTGGGGTATCACTACCAAGTTTTGAACCGGCAAGATAATGCCGAAATTCATCAATTAAGTAAAGAATTGCGCGATTAAAACGCAGCAAAACAGTTTCGGCGCATTGCCCAAGCGTCACGGTACAACCGAACAGGAAGCGCATTCGTAAAGGGGAGACAACAGGATAAACGTCAGGACGTTATCTGAAGCGAGGGTCCCAAACGGCGGCGGGGCAACAGGCAGAAGCTACTCTGCGGCATAATTATAACACCCTCACAAAAAATATGCGGAAAACATTTAGGCATTGGGCATAAAGAGCGTTCTCGGTATCCAGAAGTCGCGGGGGAGCTTCTCCTGACGGCTGGCATCCAGATGCTCGATGTACTGGCGTCGCGGGATCTCAACGGCGCCGAGGGAAGCCGTATGCTCATTGAGCACCTGACAATCGATCAGGCGTCCACCGCGCTGGGCAAATGTCTGGCTGAAGACCAGCAGCGCCGTTTTCGAGGCATTTACCGCACGGGAGAACATCGACTCGCCGCAAAACAGTGTCCCCTGCGCCACGCCATACATGCCGCCGACGAGTGCTCCACCGTCCCATACCTCGATGGAGTGAGCGTAGCCAAGCTCATGAAGCTGGTGGTAGGCGGTAATGATATCGCGGGTTATCCATGTTCCCTCAAAGCGGTCTTCGGCACAGCCTTCAATGACCTGTCCAAAGGCGTGGTTCAGGGTGACGCGGTAGGGGGATTTCGCATGGAAACGCTTCATGCTGCGGCTCAGGTGAAACTGCTCTGGCCACAGCACGGCACGCGGATCGGGAGACCACCATAAAATGGGGTCGCCGGGAGAAAACCAGGGGAAGATACCGCGCTGGTACGCCATCAATAACCGTGCAGGGCTGAGGTCACCGCCAAGGGCCAGCAGCCCATTGGGCTCACGCAGCGCCCCTTCCGGAGAAGGGAACGCGATATTATGACGAGAAAGCTGGACCAGGCGCATGACAGCAAAACTCCAGTACGCGAGTGAGGACGCTACAAATATAGTCTACAGACGCTGTTTAAACTGGTAGTAGCGACCCTGTTTCGCCAACAGCTCTGCGTGACTACCTTGCTCAATAATGTGTCCGTTGTCCATCACAATTATCCGATCAAAACTCGCCAGTCCGCGCAGGCGGTGCGTGACCATCAGGACGGTTTTACCGGTCATGACATTGGCCAGCAAATCAAGGATTTGGCTCTCGGTCGTGGCATCCAGCCCTTCGGTGGGCTCGTCAAGCAGCATCAGCGGCGCATCGTGCAGCAGCGCGCGCGCAATCGCCAGACGGCGCAGTTCACCGCCGGAGAGTTGACGACCGCCTTCGCCCAGCCAGCTGTTCAATCCCTCGTCCTCAAGCAGCTTATGCAGACCGACCTGTTCCAGCATGGCGCAAAGCGCATCATCCGTGGCCTCTGGGGCTGCCAGCAGCAGGTTATCGCGCAGGGTGGCGCTAAACAGATGCACGCGCTGCGGAACGACGCTGACCGTTTTGCGCAGAGCCTGCTCGCTGAAATCAGTCAGCGACGTGTTATTAAAACGAATCTGGCCGCGCTGCGGATCCCACGCGCGGGTCAGTAGCTGCAGCAGCGTCGATTTACCACAGCCGGTACGGCCGAGGATCGCAATCCGCTGACCGGCATTAACAGAAAGGGTAATACCGTCCAGCGCGTTCTGCGCCTGTTTGTCGTAGGCGAAAGTGACATCTTCCAGCGTCAGCGCAACCTGCTCAGGTACAGCTGTCTGCCCGGCACTGAACGTGACTTCAGGTTTCTGCTCGGCAATCTGGGTGATACGCAGGGCAGAGGCGATGACCTGCCCCAGATGCTGGAATGCGCCCGTCACCGGGGCCAGCGCTTCAAACGCGGCCAGCGCACAGAAGACGAAAAGGGCAATAAGCGGACCCGGCTGTGTATTTCCCCCGATATCGCCGGATGCCAGCCAGAGCATGGCTATTACCGCCACGCCGCCGATCAGCATCATCAGCGCCTGAGAGAAGGCCGTCAGTTCCGACTGGCGGCGCTGGGCTTCATGCCAGTTCAGCTCCGTGCTTTCCATCCGCGCGCGGTAGCGCTTGCTGGCACCAAAAATGGTCAGCTCCGCCTGCCCCTGAAGCCAGGCGGTCAGCTGCTGGCGGTAGTCCCCGCGCAGGCGTGTCAGGTTTTCCCCGGTGGATTTCCCGGCGCGGTAAAACAGCGGCGGCAGAATGATAAGCGTCAGCAGCATGATCCCACCCAGCGTCAGCGCAACGGGGACATCCAGAACAGACAGCCCCAGCGTGACCACCACAATCACCACAAACGCGCCCACGATCGGGGAAATCACCCGCAGGTAAAGGTGATCCAGCGTGTCGACATCCGCCACCACGCGGTTAAGCAATTCGCCCTGACGAAAACGCGCCAACCCGGCAGGGGAGAGGGGCAACAGTTTGCTGAAGGTATAGATACGCAGGTGCTGCAGCACGCGGAAAGTGGCGTCGTGGCTGACCAGCCGTTCGAAATAGCGTCCGGCAGTACGGGTGATGGCGGTACCTCGAACCCCGGCAGCCGGAAGCATGTAGTTGAAGCTGTATAATCCGGCGAACCCCGCGACGGCCGAGGCCGACAGGAACCAGCCGGAAAGCGTGAGCAGGCCGATGCTGGCGAGCAGCGTGACAATAGCCAGCACAATCCCCAGCGTCAGCATCCATTTGTGGCGTTTATAGAGCGCCAGGTAAGGCAGCAGAGCGCGCATCAGATATCCTCCTGACGGTTCGCCAGCAGGGTAGCAAATGGCCCCTGGGCGGCAACGAGAGAGGCGTAATCGCCTTGCTCAACAATACGGCCGTTTTCCATGACCCAGATCTGGTCCCAGTCGGCAATCCCTTCCAACTGGTGGGTGACCATCAGTGTGGTTTGCTGCAGGGAGGCGGCGTTAAGCGCTTCCATTACGCGCTGCTCGCTGTGTGCGTCAAGGCTGGCAGCAGGCTCGTCCAGCAGCATCAACTGGCATGGGTTGAGCAGCGCGCGGGCAACGGCTACACGCTGCGCCTGCCCGACCGACAGCCCGGCGGACTGGTCGCCGACAACGGTATCCACCCCTTGCGGCAGCAGCGGCAGAAACTCGCTGACCCAGGCGCGGTCGAGAACCGATTGCAGTTCATCTTCACGCGCGTCCGGGCGCGCCAGAAGCACGTTTTCACGCAGCGTGGCGGCGGGAAGCTGTGGGTTTTGGCCTACCCAGCTGAGCTGTTTACGCCAGGCGTCAGGGTCGAGATTGCGCAGTTCGGTTTTGTTGATCCGCAGTGAACCGGTGTAGGCCATAAAACCGGACAACGCGTTCAGCAGAGAACTTTTCCCGGAACCGCTGATGCCGACAAGGACCACGCGTTGTCCGGCAGGTAAGGTAAAGTTCAGCGGACCGGCGAGCACTTTGCCTTCGGGCGACAGAATGGAAAAGTCCTGCGCTTCAATGGTCACCGGATCTTTCGCATTCAGCGTCACGTCACCGCGCTCCGGGTGGGCCAGCGGCGTTTCCAGGAACGTTTTAAGGCTATCGGCGGCGCCAACCGCCTGAGCTTTGGCGTGATAGAAAGTTCCCAGATCGCGAAGCGGCTGGAAAAACTCCGGCGCCAGGATCAGCGCCAGGAAACCGGCGGAAAGGGTCACCGCCGTGCCGTAGTGGCCGAAATCCAGCGCACCGAGGTAGGAGAAGCCGAAGTAGACCGCCACAAGGGCAATCGACAGCGAGGTGAAGAATTCCAGAACGCCTGAAGACAGGAAGGCGAGGCGTAGTACTTCCATGGTGCGCTGACGGAAGTCCTGTGACGCCAGGCGAATATTTTCAGTTTCTGCTTCACCGCGGCCAAAAATGCGTAACGTCTCCATGCCGCGCAGACGATCGAGGAAATGACCGCTTAAGCGACCCAGTGCGAGGAAGTTACGGCGGTTGGCATCTGCAGCTCCCATGCCGACCAGCGCCATAAACAGCGGGATCAGCGGGGCGGTGCCCATCAGAATCAGCGCCGCCATCCAGTTCACCGGGAAGATGGCGATCACGATCAGCAGCGGAACGAAGACGGCAAGGGCCATCTGCGGCAGATAGCGCGCGTAGTAGTCATGCATATCGTCAATCTGCTCAAGGATCAGCGTCGCCCAGCTACCGGCCGGTTTACCCTGGATCCACGCGGGCCCGGCCTCCTGAAGCCTGTCGAGCACCTGACGGCGGATCTCGTAGCGGATATGTTGTCCGGCGTGAAAACCGACGCGCTCACGCAGCCACACCACCCAGGCGCGCAGGATAAAAATCAGGATCAGGACAATAAAGGGCAGCAGGAGCGCTTCGCGTGGAATGTTCTCCATGATCATGTGATTAAGAATGCGGGCCAGCAGCCATGCCTGGGCAACAATCAACAGACCGCTGACGAAACCCAAAAGACGGGAAATCGTAAGCCAGCGGCGGGAAAGAACGCTTTGCTGTTTCAGCCAGCGTGTTAACTCTTGTTGACGGGTTTTTTCCATTGCGTACTTTGCAGGTGACGTTATTAGAAGTTGGGCAGCGCAATGTTACAACGGGGAGACAATAAAGGCGACTTATCGCCGCCTTTATTTACGTTTGTTACTGACTTGTAAAGATTATTTACCTTGTTCAGCCAGTCCATCGAGGTAGCGTTCAGCATCCAGCGCGGCCATACAGCCGGTGCCCGCAGAGGTGATCGCCTGACGATAAATATGGTCCATCACGTCGCCAGCCGCGAATACGCCCGGGATGCTGGTTTGAGTCGCATTACCGTGAATGCCGGACTGCACTTTGATATAGCCGTTTTCCAGCTCAAGCTGACCGTCGAAGATTGCGGTGTTCGGGCTGTGACCGATGGCCACAAACAGACCCGCCACTTCCAGCGTTTCGACATTATCGGTGTTCTGGGTATCACGAATACGCAGACCGGCAACGCCCATCTGGTCGCCCGTCACCTCTTCCAGCGTACGGTTGGTGTGCAGCACGATGTTGCCGCTTGCCACTTTGTCCATGAGACGTTTGATCAGGATCTTCTCCGCGCGGAAGGTCTCGCGGCGGTGGATCAGGTGCACTTCAGAGGCAATGTTCGCCAGATACAGCGCTTCTTCCACGGCAGTGTTGCCGCCGCCGATGACCGCGACCTTCTGATTGCGATAGAAGAAACCGTCGCAGGTGGCGCAGGCAGAAACCCCGCGGCCTTTAAACGCTTCTTCGGATGGCAGGCCGAGGTAACGGGCAGAGGCACCGGTTGCAATGATCAGTGCGTCACAGGTGTATTCACCGCTGTCACCCGTCAGGCGGAACGGACGGTTCTGCAGGTCGACCTTATTGATGTGATCGAACAGAATTTCGGTTTCGAATTTAGCGGCATGCTCGTGCATACGCTCCATCAGCAGCGGCCCGGTCAGGTCGTTCGGGTCGCCTGGCCAGTTTTCCACTTCGGTGGTGGTGGTCAGCTGACCGCCTTTTTCCATGCCGGTGATTAATACCGGGTGCAGGTTAGCGCGTGCAGCATAGACCGCCGCGGTATATCCCGCAGGTCCAGAACCAAGGATTAGCAGCTTACTGTGTTTGGCCGTGCCCATGAGATCCCCATTGTTGTTGGCAGACATTTGGCTGGATTGTAGGGAATTTGTTGCCGTAAAAAAAGAGCGCAGCAATTTTGATATCAATCTGTGTAATAGCCATGGACGATGAATCGCGCCCGATAACATCACGCTTTCTCCAGAAAAGCGGTCGTTTGTAAGGCAATAAAATGAGGATTAATACCCTGCCGCAATGAATATCCGGCATGTTGTACTAAAAAACGATGTTTTGCTTTGACAATCCCCTGCGCTTTTGCGAAAACATTCAAGGAAGAAAAAAAACCGCGTTAACCGTATGCCGCATAGGCATGCACGTAAATGCCATTTTTACCGGGTCAGTGAAATCTACGCATGGCGTGGACAGACGCCATACGTGATGTCGGTGACTGCCTTCGGGCAACGGTCTTCTTACCAACAGAACCCGAATCCGCATCGCGTCTATTACATAATCAGGCGATGTGATGACTAACGGGTACAGGCTCTGAACAGTGATGTGCACAGGGTCCAGGCAGGAGTAGGGAAGGAATACAGAGAGACAATAATAATGGTAGATAGCAAGAAGCGCCCTGGCAAAGATCTCGACCGTATCGATCGTAACATTCTTAATGAATTGCAAAAGGATGGGCGTATTTCCAACGTCGAGCTTTCAAAACGTGTGGGACTTTCCCCGACGCCGTGCCTTGAGCGTGTGCGCCGACTGGAAAGACAGGGTTTTATTCAGGGCTATACGGCTCTGCTGAACCCGCATTATCTGGATGCCTCACTTCTGGTATTTGTTGAGATTACTCTGAATCGTGGTGCGCCGGATGTGTTTGAGCAATTTAACGCCGCTGTACAAAAACTTGAAGAAATTCAAGAGTGTCATCTGGTATCCGGTGATTTCGACTACCTGTTGAAAACCCGTGTGCCTGATATGTCCGCCTACCGTAAGCTGCTGGGGGAAACCCTGTTGCGTCTGCCGGGCGTGAACGACACCCGTACGTACGTGGTGATGGAAGAGGTCAAACAGAGCAATCGTCTGGTTATTAAGACGCGCTAACACGGAACAGGTGCAAAATCAGCGTAGTTTGATTACACTCCTGTTAATCCATACAGCAACAGTGCCGGGGAGTCCCGGCGCTGTTGTCCGTTTTAGCAAACAGGCAGGATATGCCTGATACCTGGAGAGCCTTTCTTGAGCCAGGAATACACTGAAGACAAAGAAGTCACACTATCGAAGCTAAGCAGCGGACGTCGTCTCCTCGAGGCTTTGCTGATTGTTATTGCCCTTTTTGCCGTCTGGCTGATGGCAGCCTTACTCAGTTTCAACCCCTCGGATCCCAGCTGGTCACAAACTGCATGGCATGAGCCTATCCATAATTTAGGCGGTGTCCCCGGTGCCTGGCTTGCGGACACACTGTTCTTCATTTTCGGTGTGATGGCCTACACCCTTCCCGTCATTATTATTGGCGGATGCTGGTTTGCGTGGCGTCATCGTCAGAACGATGATTACATCGACTATTTCGCCGTCTCGCTGCGCCTGATTGGCGCGCTGGCGCTGATCCTCACCTCCTGCGGGCTGGCGGCGATTAACGCCGATGATATCTGGTACTTCGCCTCTGGCGGGGTGATCGGCAGCTTATTAAGTTCTGCGCTCCAGCCGATGCTGCACAGCAGCGGCGGCACGCTGGCACTGCTGTGCATCTGGGCCGCCGGGCTGACGCTGTTTACCGGCTGGTCCTGGGTGAGCATTGCCGAGAAAATTGGCAGCTTTATCCTCACCATTCTGACTTTTGCCAGCAATCGTACCCGCCGTGACGATACGTGGGTGGATGAAGACGAATACGAAGATGAAGAGGAAGACGATGCGCCTGTGCAGCGTCGCGAGTCTCGTCGTGCCCGAATTCTGCGCGGCGCGCTGGCGCGTCGCCAGCGTGTTGCTGAGAAATTTGCCAACCCGCTCGGCCGTAAAACCGATGCGGCGCTCTTCTCCGGTAAACGCATGGATGAAGACGAGCAGGTGGCGTATCGCGCTGCGGGTGTCGCCGTCGATCCTGACGATGTGCTCTTCTCCGGCAGCCGGGCCACGCCCGGGGACTTTGACGAATACGACCCGCTGTTAAACGGCCACTCGGTCACCGAACCGGTAGCAGCCGCGGCTGCCGCGACGACTGCAGCCCAGGCGTATGCCGCGCCTGTCGACGCCGTGATGCCATCCGCGCCGGTCCCGCCACCGGAATCCGTTATTCAGCAGCCTCAGGTTGAGTGGCAGACTGCGCCGGGTGTTCACACGCCAGAGCCCGTTATTGCGCCTGAACCTGAAAGCTACATCCCCGTGCAGCAGGAACAGTGGCAGCAGCCTTATCAGCCGCCGCAGCCTGAGTATGAGCCGCAGCAATATCAGCAGCCAGTGGCTCAACCGTATCAGGAGTATGTGCCTGAACCGGTCGAGCCTGTACAGTCTTATGCCGCACCGCAGCCTGAGCCTGAGCCTGAAATCGTGGAAGAGGTGAAGCCTGCCCGTCCACCGCTGTACTATTTTGAAGAAGTTGAAGAGCGCCGCGCGCGTGAACGCGAACAGCTGGCCGCCTGGTATCAGCCTGTGCCTGAACCGGTGCAGGAGCCGGTTACGAAAGCGCCTTCTGTTCCACCTGTCGACCCGACGCCTGCTGTTGCACCCGTAGCGGAAAGCGTGAAGCAGGCTACCGCGGCGGCGGCCGTGGCTGCACCCGTCTTTAGCCTGGCAACCGGGGGGGCACCTCGTCCTCAGGTGAAAGAGGGGATCGGTCCGCAGCTGCCTCGTCCTAACCGCGTCCGCGTGCCCACCCGCCGTGAGCTTGCTTCTTATGGCATCAAGCTGCCTTCCCAGCGTATGGCTGAAGAAAAAGCCCGCGAGTCTGAGTACGACGATGATGCTGATGAAATGCAGCAGGACGAGCTGGCCCGCCAGTTCGCTGCGCAGCAGAATCAGCGCTACGGTGAAGAGTATCAGCACGATGAACCGGCGCTGGAAGACGACGATGACGCCGCAGAAGCGGAACTGGCGCGTCAGTTTGCCGCCACCCAGCAGCAGCGCTATTCCGGTGAACAACCGGCTGGTGCAAATCCGTTCTCGCTGTCCGACTTTGAATTCTCGCCGATGAAAGATCTGGTGGATGATGGCCCAAGCGAGCCCTTATTTACCCCGAGCGTTATGCCGGAAGCTGAGCCTGTGCGCCAGCCACCGGCACCACAGGCCTACGCGCAGCCGCAACAGCCCGTTCAGCAGCCGTATACACAGCCGCAGCAGCCACCACAGCCGCCGCAGTTCCAGCAGCCTGCGACTCAGCCTCAGGAGAGCCTGATTCACCCGCTGCTGATGCGTAACGGTGACAGCCGTCCGCTGCAGCGTCCAAGCACGCCGCTGCCGTCTCTGGATCTGTTAACGCCGCCGCCGTCAGAAGTTGAACCGGTTGATACCTTCGCACTGGAGCAGATGGCGCGTCTGGTGGAGGCCCGTCTGGCTGACTTCCGTATCAAGGCGGACGTGGTGAACTACTCTCCGGGTCCTGTGATCACCCGTTTTGAACTGAACCTGGCGCCGGGCGTAAAAGCCGCGCGTATTTCCAACCTGTCCCGCGACCTGGCGCGTTCGCTGTCGACCGTGGCGGTGCGCGTGGTGGAAGTGATACCGGGTAAACCTTACGTTGGTCTTGAGCTGCCGAACAAAAAACGTCAGACCGTCTACCTGCGTGAAGTGCTGGATAACACCAAGTTCCGCGATAACCCCTCCCCGCTGACCGTGGTGCTGGGTAAAGATATCGCTGGCGATCCGGTGGTGGCAGACCTCGCAAAAATGCCTCACCTGCTGGTCGCGGGTACTACCGGTTCCGGTAAGTCCGTCGGCGTGAACGCCATGATCCTCAGCATGCTCTATAAAGCGCAGCCGGAAGATGTGCGTTTCATCATGATTGACCCGAAAATGCTCGAATTGTCGGTCTATGAAGGTATTCCTCATCTGCTGACCGAAGTGGTCACCGACATGAAAGACGCCGCCAACGCTCTGCGCTGGAGCGTGAATGAGATGGAGCGTCGCTACAAGCTGATGTCTGCGTTGGGCGTACGTAACCTGGCCGGCTATAACGAGAAAATCGCCGAAGCGGCGCGCATGGGACGTCCGATTCCGGATCCGTACTGGAAGCCGGGTGACAGCATGGATGCCCAGCATCCGGTGCTGGAAAAACTGCCTTATATCGTGGTGCTGGTCGATGAATTCGCTGACCTGATGATGACCGTCGGTAAGAAAGTGGAAGAGCTGATTGCCCGCCTGGCGCAGAAAGCGCGTGCGGCCGGTATTCACCTTGTGCTGGCGACCCAGCGTCCTTCCGTGGACGTTATCACCGGTCTGATTAAAGCGAACATTCCGACGCGTATCGCCTTTACCGTATCCAGCAAAATTGACTCGCGTACTATTCTTGACCAGGGCGGTGCAGAATCGCTGCTGGGTATGGGTGACATGCTCTATTCCGGTCCGAACTCTACCTCTCCGGTGCGTGTTCACGGCGCGTTCGTGCGCGACCAGGAAGTGCACGCGGTTGTGCAGGACTGGAAAGCGCGCGGTCGTCCGCAATACGTCGATGGCATCACCAGCGACACGGAAAGTGAAGGCGGCGGCGGTGGCTTTGACGGCGGTGAAGAGCTGGATCCGTTATTCGATCAGGCGGTCAACTTCGTTACCGAAAAACGTAAAGCGTCTATCTCCGGCGTACAGCGTCAGTTCCGCATCGGCTATAACCGCGCTGCGCGCATCATCGAGCAGATGGAAGCGCAGGGCATTGTGAGCGAGCAGGGGCATAACGGTAACCGCGAGGTGCTGGCACCGCCACCGTTTGATTAACCTTCCGCAATTGCAAAGAAGGGTAAATCAGCCAAAATTAAGCATTTTCTTCTGTCGCCTGCCTTCGGGCAGGTCCAGAATAGAAGACGGAAACCCCCTATCGGGAAGACGTATTTTAAGGAATAACAATGAAAAAAATCGCCATCGCCTGTGCATTACTCACCAGTTTTGTCGCCAGCAGCGTCTGGGCTGATGCAGCCAGCGACCTTAAAAGCCGACTGGATAAAGTAAGTAGCTTCCACGCCAGCTTCACCCAAAAAGTGACGGACGGCAGCGGCAACGCGGTGCAGGAAGGTCAGGGAGATTTGTGGGTAAAACGCCCCAATCTGTTCAACTGGCACATGACCCAACCGGATGAGAGCATCCTGGTCTCTGACGGTAAAACCTTATGGTTCTTCAACCCGTTCGTTGAGCAGGCCACGGCGACCTGGCTGAAGGATGCGACCAGCAATACGCCGTTTATGCTGATTGCCCGTAACCAGGCCAGCGACTGGCAGCAGTACAATATTAAACAGACAGGTGACGAATTTGTCCTGACCCCGAAAGGCAGCAACGGCAACCTGAAGCAGTTCACCATCAATGTCAGCACCAACGGTACCATTAATCAGTTCGGCGCGGTTGAGCAGGACGATCAGCGCAGCAGCTATCAGCTCAAGTCTCAGCAGAACGGCGCCGTTGATGTATCGAAATTCACCTTTACCCCGCCGAAGGGCGTAACGGTGGACGACCAACGCAATAAGTAAGAGGCGTGAGTGGGCAATCTGTCGCTCGATTTTTCAGATAACGCGTTTCAACCTCTGGCCGCACGTATGCGGCCAGAAAATTTAGCGCAGTACATCGGCCAGCAGCACCTGCTGGCTGCAGGTAAGCCCTTGCCGCGCGCCATTGAGGCGGGGCATTTGCACTCCATGATCCTCTGGGGGCCACCCGGCACCGGTAAAACGACCCTCGCCGAAGTGATTGCCCGCTATGCCAACGCAGACGTCGAACGTATCTCGGCGGTGACGTCCGGCGTGAAGGAGATCCGCGAAGCGATCGAGCGTGCGCGGCAGAACCGCAATGCCGGGCGGCGCACCATTCTCTTTGTGGACGAAGTCCACCGCTTCAACAAGAGCCAGCAGGATGCTTTCCTGCCGCACATTGAAGACGGCACGATCTTCTTCATTGGGGCGACCACCGAAAACCCGTCGTTTGAGCTGAACTCGGCGCTGCTTTCCCGCGCGCGCGTTTACCTGCTCAAATCGCTGACGACCGAGGATATCGAAAAGGTTCTTACTCAGGCGATGGACGACAAATCGCGCGGCTACGGGGGGCTGGATATCGTTCTGCCTGACGAGACGCGTCGTGCGATTGCGGAACTGGTTAACGGCGATGCGCGTCGGGCGCTGAACACGCTGGAGATGATGGCCGATATGGCCGAAGTCGACGATGCCGGCAAGCGGGTGCTGAAGCCGGAACTGCTCACCGAAATTGCCGGGGAACGCAGCGCGCGGTTCGATAATAAAGGTGACCGTTTTTACGATCTCATTTCGGCCCTGCATAAGTCCGTGCGCGGCAGCGCGCCGGATGCAGCGCTGTACTGGTACGCGCGTATTATCACTGCGGGCGGCGATCCGTTATACGTCGCGCGCCGCTGTCTGGCAATTGCCTCAGAAGACGTCGGCAATGCCGATCCTCGCGCCATGCAGGTCGCGCTGTCGGCCTGGGACTGTTTCACCCGGGTTGGACCTGCGGAAGGCGAGCGTGCCATTGCGCAGGCGATTGTCTATCTGGCCTGTGCGCCGAAAAGCAATGCCGTCTATACCGCGTTTAAGGCCGCGATGTCTGACGCACGCGAACGCCCGGACTACGATGTACCGGTTCATCTGCGTAATGCGCCGACCAAACTGATGAAAGAGATGGGGTATGGGCAGGAGTACCGCTACGCTCATGATGAACCCAATGCCTACGCTGCCGGTGAGGAATATTTCCCGCAGGAGATGGCACAAACGCGCTATTATCACCCCACAAACAGAGGTCTTGAAGGCAAGATTGGTGAAAAGCTCACCTGGCTCGCCGGACAGGATCAAAATAGCCCTATAAAACGCTACCGTTAGTTCAGTCGTTGCGGTAATGTTGGCAATTGTATCCTTGTGACCGCAGGCTGTGGTCACATTTCCTATTTTAATTCGATAAGCACAGGATAAGCATGCTCGATCCCAATCTGCTGCGTAATGAGCCAGACGCAGTCGCTGAAAAACTGGCACGCCGGGGCTTTAAGCTGGATGTAGATAAGCTGCGCGCTCTTGAAGAGCGTCGTAAAGTTCTGCAGGTACAAACTGAAAATCTGCAGGCAGAGCGTAACTCTCGATCGAAATCCATCGGCCAGGCGAAAGCGCGCGGGGAAGATATTGAGCCATTACGCCTGGAAGTGAACAAGCTGGGTGAAGAACTGGATCAGGCGAAAGCGGAGCTGGATGTTCTTCAGGCCGAAATTCGTGATATTGCCCTGGCTATCCCGAATATTCCTGACGACAGCGTGCCTGTCGGCAAAGATGAAAACGACAACGTTGAAGTGAAACGTTGGGGTACGCCTCGTGAGTTTGACTTCGAGGTGCGCGATCACGTGACGCTGGGCGAAATGCACGCGGGCCTGGATTTTGCGGCAGCGGTTAAGCTGACCGGTTCTCGCTTCGTGGTGATGAAAGGCCAGATTGCCCATCTGCACCGTGCGCTGGCGCAGTTCATGCTGGATCTGCACACCGAGCAGCATGGCTACAGCGAAACCTACGTGCCGTATCTGGTCAACCACGATACGCTGTACGGTACGGGCCAGCTGCCGAAATTTGCCGGCGATCTGTTCCATACCCGTCCGCTGGACGAAGAAGCAGACAGCAGCAACTACGCGCTGATCCCAACCGCGGAAGTGCCGCTGACTAACCTCGTGCGTGATGAGATCATCGACGAAGACGATCTGCCGATCAAACTGACGGCGCACTCTCCGTGCTTCCGTTCTGAAGCCGGTTCTTACGGTCGCGACACGCGCGGTCTGATCCGTATGCACCAGTTCGACAAAGTTGAGATGGTGCAGATCGTCCGTCCTGAAGAGTCCATGGACGCGCTGGAAGAGATGACCGGCCACGCGGAGAAAGTGCTGGAGCTGCTGGGTCTGCCGTACCGTCGTATGGCGCTGTGCACCGGTGATATGGGCTTTGGCGCCTGCAAAACCTTCGATCTGGAAGTGTGGGTGCCTGCGCAGAACACCTACCGTGAAATCTCCTCCTGCTCTAACGTCTGGGATTTCCAGGCGCGCCGCATGCAGGCACGCTGCCGCAGCAAATCTGACAAGAAAACCCGTCTGGTGCATACCCTGAACGGTTCTGGTCTGGCTGTGGGCCGTACCCTGGTTGCCGTGCTGGAAAACTACCAGCAGGCAGACGGTCGTATCGAGATCCCTGAAGTGCTGCGCCCATACATGAAAGGCCTGCAGTACATAGGTTAATATTTGCCTTAAAACAAAAAAGCGCCTCAGGGCGCTTTTTTTATGCCTTTGATTTGATACGACGCAATAACCCCTCCCTCTAAAGTAGTAATACTCCTCCGAATGAAAGTCAGCATAAAACGCTGATAACGAAAAAATTCGTTATATATAAAACTACATAGCGGTTTGCGCCGCCTCTCTTTTCTTTGTGAGCAACCAAAGTGAGTCTCTATGAAAATCAACGCGCCTGAAGCATTAATGGCTGCCGAGGTCACTCGCCGTGGGTTGATGAAAACCACGGCCATAGGCGGCCTGGCCGTAGCCAGCAGTGCCTTCACGCTCCCCTTTACCCGACTGGCGTCGGCGGCAGAGGCTCTGTCTCCGGCCACTTCGCCGGAAAAAGTGGTGTGGAGTGCCTGTACCGTCAACTGCGGTAGCCGTTGTCCGCTGCGTATGCATGTGGTGGACGGTGAAATTAAATATGTCGAAACCGACAATACCGGTGACGATAACTACGAAGGGTTACATCAGGTCCGTGCCTGCCTGCGTGGTCGTTCCATGCGTCGTCGCGTCTATAATCCGGACCGCCTGAAATACCCGATGAAGCGCGTCGGTAAGCGTGGGGAAGGGAAATTCGAGCGGATTAGCTGGGACGAAGCCTACGATATCATCGCCACCAACATGCAGCGTTTGATTAAAGAGTACGGTAACGAATCCATCTACCTGAACTACGGTACCGGGACGCTTGGCGGCACGCTGACCCGCTCCTGGCCACCGGGAAAAACGCTGGTGGCGCGCCTGATGAACTGCTGCGGCGGTTATCTCAATCACTATGGCGACTACTCCTCTGCGCAGATCGCGGCAGGACTGAACTACACCTACGGCGGCTGGGCTGACGGCAACAGCCCGTCCGATATCGAAAACAGTAAGCTGGTCGTGCTGTTCGGTAACAACCCGGGTGAAACCCGCATGAGCGGTGGCGGGGTGACCTACTACCTCGAACAGGCTCGCGCTAAATCCAATGCCCGCATGATCATCATCGATCCGCGCTATACCGACACCGGTGCCGGACGTGAAGACGAGTGGATCCCAATCCGTCCGGGTACCGATGCCGCGCTGGTCTCCGCGCTCGCGTGGGTGATGATCACCGAAAACCTTGTTGATCAGCCTTTCCTGGATAAATACTGCGTCGGCTATGACGAGAAAACGCTGCCCGCCAGCGCGCCGGCAAACGGTCACTACAAGGCGTATATTCTCGGACAGGGCAGCGACGGCGTGGCGAAAACGCCGGAGTGGGCCTCCACCATCACCGGCATCCCGGCAGAGCGTATCGTTCAGCTGGCGCGTGAGATTGGCTCAGCCAAACCGGCCTATATCAGCCAGGGCTGGGGTCCGCAGCGTCATGCGAACGGCGAAATCGCGACCCGTGCCATCTCCATGCTCTCCATTCTGACCGGCAACGTCGGCATTCACGGCGGTAACACCGGCGCGCGTGAAGGTTCATATGAAGTGCCCTTCGAACGTATGCCGACGCTGGATAACCCGGTTCAGACCAGCATCTCCATGTTTATGTGGACCGATGCGATTGAACGCGGCCCGGAAATGACCGCTCTGCGCGACGGCGTGCGCGGCAAGGACAAGCTGGACGTGCCGATCAAGATGATCTGGAACTATGCCGGTAACTGTCTCATCAACCAGCACTCTGAAATCAACCGCACCCATGAAATCCTGCAGGACGACAAGAAGTGCGAGATGATTGTGGTGATCGACTGCCACATGACCTCCTCGGCAAAATATGCCGATATCCTGCTGCCGGACTGCACCGCCTCTGAGCAGATGGATTTCGCGCTGGACGCCTCCTGCGGCAACATGTCCTACGTGATCTTTACCGACCAGGCGATTAAACCGCGCTTTGAGTGCAAAACCATTTATGAGATGACCTCTGAGCTGGCGAAACGTCTTGGCGTTGAGCAGCAGTTTACCGAGGGACGTACTCAGGAAGGGTGGATGCGCCATCTGCATGAACTCTCCCGTAAGGCGATTCCTGACCTGCCGGACTTTGATACCTTCCGCAAGCAGGGGATGTACAAACAGCGCGATCCGGAAGGGCACCACGTGGCGTACAAAGCGTTCCGTGAAGATCCGCAGGCGAACCCGCTGACCACGCCGTCGGGCAAAATCGAAATCTACTCCGAAGCGCTGGCAAACATTGCGTCAACCTGGGAGCTGCCGGAAGGGGACGTCATCGATCCGCTGCCGATCTACACGCCGGGCTTTGAAAACTATAACGATCCGCTGACGGCGAAATTCCCGCTGCAGCTGACCGGCTTCCACTACAAAGCGCGTGTTCACTCTACTTACGGTAACGTCGACGTGCTGAAGGCCGCCTGCCGCCAGGAAATGTGGATTAACCCGATGGACGCGAAAGCGCGCGGCATCAGCAATGGCGATCGCGTGCGTATCTTCAACGGTCGCGGCGAGGTGCATATTGAAGCCAAAGTCACCCCACGCATGATGCCCGGCGTGGTGGCGTTAGGGGAAGGGGCCTGGTACAGCCCGGATGCCAACCGCATCGACCAGGCAGGCAGTATTAACGTACTGACCACACAGCGTCCGTCGCCGCTGGCGAAGGGTAACCCATCCCACACTAACCTTGTCCAGGTTGAAAAGGTTTAAGGAGTAACCGATGACAACTCAGTATGGATTTTTTATTGATTCCAGCCGTTGTACCGGGTGCAAAACCTGCGAGCTGGCCTGCAAAGATTACAAAGACCTGACGCCGGACGTGAGCTTCCGTCGCATCTACGAATACGCCGGGGGCGACTGGCAGGAAGATAACGGCGTCTGGCATCAGAACGTCTTTGCGTATTACCTGTCGATTGCCTGTAACCACTGTGAAGATCCTGCCTGCACGAAGGTTTGTCCGAGCGGAGCGATGCACAAGCGCGAAGACGGTTTTGTGGTGGTGGATGAAGATGTCTGCATTGGCTGTCGCTACTGTCACATGGCGTGCCCGTACGGCGCGCCGCAGTACAACGCCGCCAAAGGTCACATGACCAAATGCGACGGTTGCCACACCCGCGTAGCGGATGGCAAAAAGCCGATTTGCGTCGAGTCCTGTCCGCTGCGCGCGCTGGACTTCGGCCCGATTGAAGAGCTGCGTCAGAAACACGGTCAGCTCGCCGCCGTGGCACCGCTGCCGTCTGCGCACTTCACGAAGCCGAGTATTGTGATTAAACCTAACGCCAACAGCCGTCCTACAGGTGACACCACCGGCTACCTGGCAAACCCGAAGGAGGTGTGAGATGGGAAGTGGATGGCATGAATGGCCGCTGATGATCTTCACGGTCTTTGGTCAGTGCGTGGCGGGCGGCTTCATTGTTCTCGCGCTGGCGTTGTTGAAAGGTCAGCTCAATGCTGAACAGCAGCAGCGTTTAGTGTTGAGCATGTTTGGCCTGTGGGTGCTAATGGGGATTGGCTTTATCGCCTCAACGCTGCACCTGGGCTCGCCGATGCGCGCGTTTAACTCTCTGAACCGCGTGGGGGCCTCATCACTGAGTAACGAGATTGCCAGTGGCGCAATTTTCTTTGCCGTCGGTGGGCTAGGCTGGCTGCTGGCCGCTATGAAGAAGTTGCCTGCGGGTTTGCGCAGCCTGTGGCTGATCCTGACCATGGTGCTGGGTGTGGTGTTCGTGTGGATGATGGTGCGTGTCTATAACACCATTGATACCGTCCCCACCTGGTACAGCGTCTGGACGCCAATGAGCTTCTTCCTGACGATGTTAATCGGCGGGCCGCTGTTGGGCTACCTGCTGCTGCGCGTGGCGGGTGTCGACGGATGGGCTATGCGTTTGCTGCCCGCTGTTTCGCTTCTGGCGCTGGTAGTGAGTGCGATGGTCGCCCTGATGCAGGGTTCTGAACTGGCAACCATTCACAGCTCTATCCAGCAGGCCTCTGCCCTGGTGCCGGACTACGGTGCGCTGATGGCCTGGCGTATCGTCCTGCTGGTCGCTGCGCTGGTATTCTGGATTGCTCCTCAGCTCAAAGGCTATCAGCCTGCGCTGCCGTTGTTGTCACTGGCTTTTGTGCTGGTACTGGCGGGTGAACTGATTGGTCGCGGCGTGTTCTACGGGTTGCATATGACTGTAGGTATGGCTATCGCCAGTTAACGTTGTATTTGGTTATATCAAGCCGGGCCTGAGTGCCCGGCTTTTTCTTTTTTCGATCATGAAATTTTTCGACTGTCGTTTTGTTTTAATTTTGCCCATTAATAAATGAAAACAGAGACATAATTAATATCTATAGCAGGCGTGGCATTAGCAGGATAAGTTTTTTAAATCGACAGGGAACATATTGTGCGAGGCGGCTAAATCAGTGGATTGACTTTGTTTTTGCCAGTGGCATGATGCGCACGAAATCTGAACTTCCTCACGGCTTTTTAATCCATGACCACCTATACCCGGCCAGTGCTGCTGTTGCTCTGTGGCCTGCTTCTGTTGACCCTGGCGATCGCAGTGTTAAATACGCTCGTCCCGCTGTGGCTCGCCCATGAAAACTTACCGACCTGGCAGGTGGGTATGGTCAGCTCATCCTTTTTTACCGGGAACCTGCTGGGTACGCTGGTGACCGGGAGCCTGATCAAGCGCTTTGGCTTTAACCGCAGCTATTATCTGGCTTCGCTGATTTTCGCTGCCGGGTGCGCGGGGTTGGGCCTGATGGTCGGCTTCTGGAGCTGGATGGCATGGCGCTTTATCGCCGGTGTTGGCTGCGCGATGATTTGGGTGGTCGTTGAAAGTGCGCTGATGTGCAGCGGCACCTCCCGCAACCGCGGTCGCCTGCTTGCTGCCTACATGATGGTTTACTATGTCGGCACCGTGCTGGGACAACTGATGGTGAGCAAGCTGCCAACTGACCTGATGAGCGTTCTGCCGTGGGTAACGGGCATGGTGCTGGCCGCGATCCTGCCGCTGCTCTTTACGCGCATTGTGAACCAGAACAGCGAACACCAGGAAGCAACCCACGTCTGGCCAATGCTGAGACTACGTCAGGCGCGTCTGGGCGTTAACGGCTGCATTATCTCGGGGATTGTACTGGGCTCGCTCTATGGCCTGATGCCACTCTATCTTAACCATCAGGGCGTCAGCGACTCCGGAATTGGCTTCTGGATGGCGGTGATGGTGAGTGCGGGTATTGTTGGACAATGGCCAATTGGCCGTCTGGCTGATCGCTTTGGCCGTCTGCTGGTGCTGCGCGTTCAGGTCTTCGTGGTGATCATGGGCTGTCTTGCGATGCTCAGCAACGCCGCGATGGCGCCTGCGCTGTTCATTCTCGGGGCTGCTGGCTTTACGCTCTATCCCGTCGCGATGGCCTGGGCCTGTGAGAAAGTTGAGCATCACCAGCTGGTGGCAATGAACCAGGCGCTGTTACTGAGCTATACCATCGGCAGCCTGTTAGGGCCGACGTTTACCGCGATGCTGATGCAGAATTACTCCGACAATTTACTGTTTATCATGATCGCCAGCGTGTCGTTTATTTATCTGTTAATGCTGCTGCGTAAAGCAGGCGAACATCCAACGCCGGTGGCACATGCCTGATGAATTAAAAGCCTGTCGATGACAGGCTTTTTTGTCCCCATCACAACTCAGAGTTTTACTTATTGTTTGTTTATTGCGCCGGACGATAATTCAGGTGAGTCCTACCACAATAAGGCAGCAATCATGTCTATTCGTCGTTTTTCCACTACCGCACTGGCCGTAGTGTTGTCTTTAACGTTTGCAACGGCTCCGGTCATGGCTAATCCTGGCAACGGGAATGGCAATGGTCACGGAAACGGAGGCGGACAGGGTAACAGCGGCAATCATGGTAACGGGAATTCTGGTAACGCCGGTAACCATGGTAATAAACAAAATAACGGACAGGATAACCCTGGTAAATCGGATAAGAACTTCAAAAGCAGCAAAGATGTCGGTAATGACGTTGATGCTCGCGTGAGCTTCGATCATGCCCGTCATCTGGCCGTGAATTACGGCTTAACGGGCTATAAGTCTCTGCCTCCGGGGATCGCAAAAAACCTGGCGCGCGGTAAACCACTGCCTCCGGGTATTGCGAAGAAGGCCGTGCCGGCCTCAATGCTGGACCAGCTTCCTTCCTATCCCGGCTATGAATGGCGCGTAGTGGGTGACGACCTGGTCTTAATTGCGCTGAGTACTGCGATTGTGACGTCCGTTATTAACGGCGTCTTTAAATAGAATAAAAAAGGCCCGGTTTTTACCGGGCCTTTTCTTTAATACATCACTTTGTGACCGTACTGTTCAAGAATACCTTTGACGCGTTCCATCGTCTCTTTTTTCGGCGGCTTCACGCCATCGAGCTTGTACTCTTCACCCATGGCCACCCATTTATGTTTACCCAGCTCGTGATAGGGCAGAAGTTCGATTTTCTCGACGTTGCCCATGTCGCGTGTGAATTCCCCCAGGCGGTGCGCGGAGTCGTCGTCATCTGACCAGCCTGGTACCACCACGTAGCGGATCCAGGTTTTGATGCCTTTATCGGCAATGTATTTGGCAAACTCCAGCGTGCGGTGGTTGGAGACGCCCACCAGGTTCTGGTGGATCTCATCGTTCATCTGTTTGAGATCGAGCATCACCAGATCGGTCACTTCGAGCAGTTCATCAATCACCGGATCGTAGCGACGTACAAAGCCATTGGTATCCAGGCAGGTATGAATGCCTTCTTTGTGGCATGCGCGGAACCAGTCGCGGACAAATTCAGCCTGAAGAATGGCTTCACCGCCGGATGCGGTCACACCGCCACCGGAGGCGTTCATAAAGTGGCGATAGGTCACCACCTCTTTCATCAGATCGTCGACGGTGACTTCTTTACCGCCGTGCGTATCCCAGGTGTCGCGGTTATGGCAGTACAGGCAGCGCATCAGGCAGCCCTGGAAAAAGGTGATAAAGCGGATACCCGGGCCATCGACGGTGCCACAGGATTCAAAGGAGTGAATACGACCAATAGTTGACATTGCGGTGATATCTCCATCATCGGCCCGTCCCGGGCCTGTGTATGCACAGCTCAAAGCCGGCTGTGTTAAGTCTGTTTTGGCTGTTATCCATTCAGTATAGATAGCGGACAAAAGAGACTGAGGTGGAGAGGGTGCTAAAAAGGCCCCACTGACGTGGAGCCTTTATTGTACGCTTGTTAACGCGTGATTTCAGTCAATTCCACTTACATGGACTGAGTGAAAGTACGGGTGATAACGTCCTGCTGCTGTTCTTTAGTCAGGGAGTTAAAACGTACTGCGTAGCCAGATACGCGGATGGTCAGCTGAGGATATTTCTCAGGGTGTTCCATCGCGTCGAGCAGCATTTCACGGTTCATGACGTTCACGTTCAGGTGCTGACCACCTTCGATGGACGCTTCGTGGTGGAAGTAACCATCCATCAGACCCGCGAGGTTAGTTTTACGCACTTCGTCGTCTTTACCCAGCGCGTTTGGCACGATAGAGAAGGTGTAAGAGATACCATCTTTCGCGTAAGCAAACGGCAGTTTAGCAACGGAAGTCAGAGAGGCAACTGCACCTTTCTGGTCACGACCGTGCATTGGGTTTGCACCTGGGCCGAATGGCGCGCCAGCACGACGACCGTCTGGGGTGTTACCGGTTTTCTTACCATACACAACGTTAGAGGTGATGGTCAGAACAGACTGAGTCGGGATAGCGTTACGGTAGGTAGTCAGTTTCTGAATTTTCTTCATGAAACGTTCTACCAGGTCAACCGCCATGTCATCAACGCGAGAGTCGTTGTTACCAAACTGCGGATATTCGCCTTCGATTTCGAAGTCGATAGCCAGACCGTCTTCGTCACGAATTGGTTTAACTTTCGCATATTTGATTGCAGACAGGGAGTCAGCAGCAACGGACAGACCTGCGATACCACACGCCATGGTGCGGATAACGTCACGGTCGTGCAGCGCCATCAGAGAAGCTTCGTAGCTGTACTTGTCGTGCATGTAGTGGATAACGTTCAGCGCAGTGACGTACTGTTTCGCCAGCCAGTCCATGAAGTGATCCATGCGGTCCATCACTTCGTCGAAGTTCAGAACGTCGCCTTTGATCGGCTCAGACTTAGGACCAACCTGCATTTTCAGTTTTTCATCAACACCGCCGTTGATAGCGTACAGCATGGTTTTCGCCAGGTTTGCACGCGCACCGAAGAACTGCATTTGTTTACCAACAACCATTGGGCTTACGCAGCAAGCGATAGCGTAATCGTCGTTGTTGAAGTCCGGACGCATCAGGTCATCGTTCTCGTACTGCAGAGAAGAGGTGTCGATGGACACTTTAGCGGCGAATTTCTTGAAGTTCAGAGGCAGTTTTTCAGACCACAGAACGGTGATGTTCGGCTCCGGAGAAGGCCCCATGGTGTACAGGGTGTTCAGGAAGCGGAAGCTGTTTTTGGTCACCAGAGTACGGCCGTCAACGCCCATACCGCCGATGGATTCAGTTGCCCAGATTGGGTCACCGGAGAACAGCTCATCGTATTCAGGCGTACGCAGGAAGCGAACCATACGCAGTTTCATGACCAGGTGGTCAATCATTTCCTGAGCGTCTTGCTCGGTGATTTTGCCTGCTTTCAGGTCACGTTCGATGTAAGCATCCAGGAAGGTGGATACGCGACCGAAGGACATCGCTGCACCGTTCTGAGACTTAACTGCGGCCAGGTAGCCGAAGTAGGTCCACTGGATAGCTTCCTGAGCGTTGGTAGCCGGACCAGAGATATCGCAGCCGTATTTAGCCGCCATCTCTTTGATCTGACCCAGCGCGCGGTGCTGTTCAGCGATCTCTTCACGCAGACGGATAGTCGCTTCCAGGTTTACGCCGTTTTCCAGATCGGACTGCAGGGAAACAAACTGCGCGTACTTGTCTTTCATCAGGAAGTCGATACCGTACAGCGCAACGCGACGGTAGTCACCGATGATACGGCCACGGCCATACGCATCTGGCAGACCAGTCAGAACGCCAGATTTACGGCAGTTCAGAATGTCTTTGGTGTAAACATCGAATACGCCCTGGTTGTGGGTTTTGCGGTATTCGGTGAAGATTTTTTTCAGCATTGGGTCCAGCTCGCGGTTATACGCTTTGCAGGAACCTTCAACCATTTTAATACCACCGAACGGGATGATTGCGCGTTTCAGTGGTGCTTCAGTCTGCAGACCCACGATTTTCTCAAGGGCTTTGTTGATATAGCCAGCATCGTGAGAAGTGATGGTGGAAGCAACGGAGGTGTCAAAATCAACTGGCGCGTGAGTGCGGTTTTCCAGTTTAACGCCTTCCATTACGCTGTCCCACAGCTTGGTGGTCGCGTCAGTTGCGCCAGCCAGGAAGGATTCGTCACCTTCATACGGGGTATAGTTTTTCTGAATGAAGTCACGTACGTTTACTTCATTCTGCCAGTCACCTTTCGCAAAACCTTCCCAGGCTGTGGCTAACTTTTCATTAAGCTCGGACATGTAACACCTACCTTCTTAAGTGGATTTTTTATTTACTGCCTGAGAAAACCATCAATGATGATCGTCGCCACGCAGGTAAATGACCCAGTATGTCAACCCAACTAACAGACCCCCACCGATAATGTTCCCGATAGTGACAGGGATCAGGTTATCAGTAATGAAATTCATAATAGTCAGGTGAGAGAAACTTTCCGGGGATGAACCAACTGCGGTCCAGAACTCCGGGCTCGCAAAGTCGCGGATAACAATGCCCATTGGGATCATGAACATATTCGCGATACTGTGCTCAAAGCCGCTGGCAACGAACATCGCAACCGGCAGAACCATAATTAAGGCTTTGTCCATCAGGCTACGACCCGAGTAGCTCATCCATACAGCCAGGCAGACCATCAGGTTAGCGAGGATGCCGAGAGCAACGGCTTCGATAAATGTGTGGTGCATTTTGTGGTCGGCGGTTTGCAGGACGTTAAGGCCCCAGCCACCGTTGGCGGTCATGTACTCGCCAGAAAGCCACATCAACAAAACAAAGAGCAGACAGCCAACCAGGTTACCCACGTAAACATTAAGCCAGTTACGTGCCAGCTGACCCCAGGTAATTCTTCCGCTGGCCTTTGCCACGACAATCAGCACCGTTGAGGTGAAGAGGTCGGCGCCGCAAATGACGCAAAGAATCAGACCCAGTGAGAAACAAATGCCGCCAATCAGTTTGGCCATGCCGAAAGGCATTCCGGCAGTACCGGTGGTGGCGGTGATGTAGAAGACGAAAGCGATAGAGATGAACACACCAGCCGTGATCGCCAGATAGAACGTCTTCATCGGGTGTTTCGTTGCTTTATAGACACCTGCTTCTTCGGCAACTTTGGCCATCGCAGCAGGGAGTAAAAGATCAAAAGGGTTGTCAGCTTTCACACTAACTCTCTCTTTATTAAGTCGGCGACGAGATACTAACAAAGCATTATAGAAGAGAAATTGATATAGATCATATCTCGCCTGGCTTATAGGCCCGCAGTGTGTATGGTTTTACAGCAAATGCGGATTAAGTGTTTGATTATCCGTATAAAAATAAATTTTAAAAGTTATGAAAAGAGTTGAATTTTTTCGTTCGGCCACCTCTTTATCAGTTAATTAATATGGAGTATTAACCATAAAAAGTAACAGTAAAGCCCAGATCAATATTATTATATTTACCCGTGTTTAACTTTATTATTACAATCAACAATCATTGCCGAAGAAAATAAAAAACGGGGCAATGAAATTGCCCCGTAATATAGCCCAGACGATTGAATACGCCTACTGCTGGTAATGTTATGTGCGCTTATTTTGACCAGTAAGCGGCTTTTGCTTTCTGCAGCTTTTCGTAGGCCTTCAGCAGTGACTGATGCGCCGGGAAGGCTTTCAGATCGCTATCAACAGCCTGCAGGCCATAGAACGGCGCTTCGCCGCTCAGGGCCGCGCTGGCTGCTTCAACGGCCTCAGCTCCGTACATACGCACGAAAGCATTCAGGTATTGCAGCGGTTCGCGATCCTCTTCCTGTGCAAGCAGCAGCAGGGTTTGCAGGCAACGGTAATAGTTGGTGCGCTCGGCAGAGAAGACCGACTGGTTGAACTCCATGGTCCACTCGGTCCAGGCCAGGGCCTGATCCAGATCGCCACCCGCAAGTGCCAGCATTGCTTTCAGTTCACCGATACGCAGGGTATACCAGCCGTTATCTTTACCGGTCGCCAGACCCAGGAGTTCGCGTACGCGGGTGAAGTCATCGTGGCCTTCTTCGTCCAGTTGGGCGATCAGGTTCAGGTAATCTTCTTTCTCCCATTCACTGCCCGGCAGAGCCAGCAGCGTTTCGCGCAGATGGGCGCCCATGCTGTTGTTTGCCAGCCACAGGTCTTCCGCTGGATAGATATCAGACATGCCAGGCACGATGATGCGGCACGCGTAAACGCCCAGGTGCTCGTAATCGGCAATGTACACTTCCTGGTCTTCCGCGTTGAAGATCGCCATCAGCGTGGCGAACTCTTCTTCCGTGGTACCGGCGAAGCTCCAGTCCACGAACGGATAGTCCGCGTCCTGCTTGAACATATCCCAGGAAATTAAGCCGCTGGAATCGATGAAGTGGGTTTCGAGGTTGGTATGCTCGGCCACTTCTTCATCGTCAAACGTTGGCGGCGTAAACACGTCGAGATCTTTCAGGCTACGGCCCTGCAGCAGCTCAGTGACGGTACGCTCCAGCGCCACGCCGAAGTCCGGGTGCGCGCCGAAGGAGGCGAAGCAGGTACCGTTGGTCGGGTTAAACAGCACGACGCAGATCACCGGATACTTGCCGCCCAGCGAGCCGTCATACGCGAAGATAGGGAAACCTTCTGCTTCCAGTTTGGCGATGGATTCCACCACGCCCGGGTAGCGCGCCAGCACGTCTGCCGGAATTTCAGGCAGGCTGATGGATTCGGCAATAATGCGGTTTTTGATGTGACGCTCGAAGACTTCAGACAGACCCTGCACGCGCGCTTCATTGCGGGTGTTACCGGCGGACATGCCGTTAGACACATACAGGTTGCCGACGATGTTCATCGGGATATAGACGGTCTGCTCGTCAGACTGACGGGTAAAGGGCAGGGCGCAAATACCGCGATCGTCGTTTCCGGACTGCAGATCGATCAGCATGCTGGCGGTCAGTTCGTTTTCCGGATCGTAGAAAGCGCGCAGACGCGCGTCGAGAATACCTTCCGGCAGTTCGTCGTCTTCCGTCAGTGGGAACCACTTTTCGTTTGGATAGTGAACGAACGGGCCGTTGGCGATGGTTTCGCCCAGCCAGAAGTCAGCGAAGAAATAGTTGGTGGACAGACGCTCAAAATACTCACCCAGCGCGGAGGCCAGTGCCGCTTTTTTCGTCGCGCCTTTACCGTTGGTAAAGCACAGGGCACAGTCTTTATCGCGAATATGCACGGACCAGACATGAGGCACCGGATTGAGCCAGGAGGCTTCTTCGATGTTAAAACCCAGGTCGGTCAGTTTCTGCTGGAAGCGAGCGATGGAATCTTCCAGAGCGGCGTCTTTGCCGGGGATAAACGTTTGAGTCATGGCGTTCACTTTTATCGTACGTAAAGCGCGCAATGATACGGGTTTTGTGTGACGGGTGCTATCTTCGGCGAAAATAAATGCCTGAGCTATGCTTACACTCAGTAACCTACTGTTAAGGCATAGAAAAATGAAAGCGTTTGATCTCCAGCGGATGGCGTTTGATAAAGTCCCTCCAGAGTTTTTAGGCGAAGTCGCGCTTCGCAGCTTGTATACCTTCGTCCTCGTGTTCCTGTTTCTCAAAATTACGGGCCGTCGCGGCGTGCGGCAGATGTCGCTTTTTGAAGTATTGATCATCCTGACGCTGGGTTCTGCGGCGGGGGATGTCGCCTTCTATGATGATGTGCCGATGGTGCCGGTCTTCATCGTTTTTGTCTCCCTGGCGCTGCTTTACCGGCTTGTCATGTGGCTGATGTCGAAAAGCGAAAAGCTGGAAGATCTGCTTGAAGGGAAGCCGGTCGTTATCGTCGAGGACGGTCAGTTGGCCTGGGAAAACGTTCAGAGCGCCAATATGACCGAGTTTGAGTTCTTTATGGAGCTACGCCTCAACAGCGTGGAACAGCTCGGGCAGGTGCGTCTGGCGATCATGGAAACCAACGGGCAGATTAGTGTCTATTACTATTCTGACGATGAGGTGAGGCCGGGACTGTGCATCCTGCCGGATATGTTGATCGAGCGTTTCAGAACCGTACCTGAGTCAGGCGAGTATGCCTGCGTGAGATGTAGCCATGTCGTCGCGATGCAGCCGGGGGATCGTCAATTATGCCCCCGCTGTGCAAATCCGGAATGGACGAAGGTTAGCCGGGCTAAACGCATCACCTGACAGCCATTTTGTCGGTTTTGTCCTGGCGAGGCGGCAGATTGTTTTGTGTGACGTGGGGCACATTTCACGGGTCATAAGTTTTAGACATTGCGGCGCGTGTCACTGAATGATAAAACCGATATCCACAGTTATAACTTATGGCTTTTAGCGTGGTGAGGGGAAATGGCTCAAGTCTTTAATTTCAGTTCAGGTCCGGCAATGTTACCGGCAGACGTGCTTAAACAGGCTCAACAGGAACTTTGTGACTGGAACGGTCTGGGAACGTCGGTGATGGAAATCAGCCACCGGGGTAAAGAGTTTATTCAGGTGGCGGAAGAGGCAGAAAAGGATTTTCGCGATCTGCTGAATATTCCCTCGAACTACAAAGTATTGTTCTGTCACGGCGGCGGGCGCGGCCAGTTTGCGGGCGTACCGCTGAACATCCTGGGCGATAAAACGACGGCAGACTACGTTGACGCAGGCTACTGGGCGGCCAGTGCGGTGAAAGAAGCGCACAAATACTGCACGCCGAATGTGATCGACGCCAAAGTGACCGTTGACGGCCTGCGCGCTGTGAAGCCAATGAGCGAGTGGCAGCTTTCTGATAACGCCGCGTATCTGCACTACTGCCCGAACGAAACCATTGACGGCATTGCCATCGACGAGACGCCAAACTTCGGCAGCGATGTCGTGGTTGCCGCTGACTTCTCCTCCACCATTCTGTCTGCGCCAATTGACGTCAGCCGTTATGGCGTGATCTACGCGGGCGCACAGAAAAATATCGGCCCTGCAGGCCTGACGATTGTTATCGTGCGTGAAGATCTGCTGGGTAAAGCGCATACATCCTGCCCGTCGATTCTTGATTACACCGTGCTGAACGACAACGATTCTATGTTCAACACCCCACCGACGTTTGCCTGGTACCTTTCCGGCCTGGTCTTCAAATGGCTGAAGCAAAACGGCGGCGTGGCGCAGATGGACAAAGTGAATCAGCAGAAAGCTGAACTGCTGTATGGCGTGATCGACAAGAGCGATTTCTACCGCAACGATGTGGCGAAAGCTAACCGTTCCCGCATGAACGTGCCGTTCCAGCTGGCGGACAGCAACCTGGATAAAGTGTTCCTGGAAGAGTCCTTCGCGGCAGGCCTGCACGCGCTCAAAGGTCACCGTGTCGTGGGCGGCATGCGTGCCTCCATCTATAACGCGATGCCGCTGGAAGGCGTTAAAGCTCTGACCGATTTCATGATCGACTTCGAACGTCGCCACGGTTAATTGCGCTGTTTTCACCCCCGTAGCCCTGCTGCGGGGTTTTTATTATGTTGAGTTGAGAGTTAAGTTTTCATGGAATCCCTGACGTTACAACCGATCGCGCGGGTAGATGGCACCATTAATCTGCCTGGTTCAAAAAGTGTCTCGAACCGCGCTCTGCTGCTGGCAGCACTGGCAAACGGCACCACCGTCCTTACAAACCTGCTGGACAGCGATGACGTGCGCCATATGCTCAATGCGCTGAAAGCGTTGGGCGTTCATTACACTCTCTCCGACGATCGCACCCGCTGCGAAGTGACCGGCAATGGCGGCGCGCTGCAGACGGGTGAAGAGCTTGAGCTGTTTCTGGGCAACGCGGGTACCGCGATGCGTCCGCTGGCCGCGGCGCTGTGTCTTGGGCACAACAACATTGTGCTGACCGGTGAGCCGCGCATGAAAGAGCGTCCGATTGGCCATCTGGTGGATGCCCTGCGTCAGGGCGGCGCGCAGATTGAGTATCTGGAGCAGGAAAATTATCCGCCACTGCGTCTGCGCGGGGGCTTTACCGGCGGTCACGTCGAGGTTGACGGCAGCGTTTCCAGCCAGTTCCTGACCGCGCTGCTGATGACCGCACCGCTGGCGCCGCAGGATACGGTAATTACGATTAAAGGCGAGCTGGTCTCCAAACCGTATATCGATATTACGCTGCACCTGATGAAAACCTTCGGCGTCGAGGTGGAAAACCAGTCTTATCAGCGCTTTGTGGTGCGTGGGGCGCAGCAGTACCAGTCGCCGGGCAGCTATCTGGTTGAAGGCGACGCCTCGTCGGCTTCTTACTTCCTGGCGGCGGGCGCGATCAAAGGCGGTACCGTGAAGGTGACCGGTATTGGCCGCAACAGCGTGCAGGGCGATATCCGTTTTGCGGACGTGCTGGAGAAAATGGGCGCGGTTGTGACCTGGGGCGATGATTTCATCTCCTGTACCCGCGGCGAGCTGAAGGCCATCGACATGGACATGAACCATATTCCGGATGCGGCGATGACCATTGCCACAGCGGCGCTGTTTGCAAAAGGCACCACCACGCTGCGTAATATCTACAACTGGCGCGTAAAAGAAACCGACCGACTGTTCGCGATGGCGACTGAGCTGCGTAAGGTCGGCGCTGAGGTGGAAGAGGGCGAAGACTACATTCGCGTCACGCCTCCTGCAAAACTGCAGGTTGCCGAGATCGGAACCTACAACGATCACCGTATGGCGATGTGCTTCTCGCTGGTGGCGTTGTCAGACACGCCTGTCACCATTCTTGATCCAAAATGTACGGCGAAAACGTTCCCGGACTACTTCGAACAGCTGGCACGCATTAGCACGCTGGCCTGATAACGCCTGCCGCATCACCCGATGCGGCATTTCCTTACGCTTCCTGACGAACACTTCCGTTCATTTCTTCTACACTCTGCTTCAATCAATCCGTAATTTGCACGCAAAGGTAACAGTTGCGCACGTTGACGCGTATAATGCGCGGCGTTCATGTAAACGGTATGCCTTATTTAAGGAGAAAAAGATGACGGCAATTGCCCCGGTAATCACCATTGATGGGCCGAGTGGCGCAGGGAAAGGGACTCTGTGCAAAGCGATGGCGGAAGCATTGCAATGGCATCTTTTAGATTCGGGAGCAATCTATCGCGTGCTGGCTCTGGCTGCGCTGCATCATCATGTAGACGTGGCGTCAGAAGAAGCGCTGGTACCGCTGGCTGCGCATCTTGATGTGCGTTTCGTATCGACCAATGGCAACCTGGAAGTCATCCTTGAAGGGGAAGACGTGAGCGGGGAAATCCGTACTCAGGAAGTGGCGAATGCGGCCTCCCAGGTCGCGGCCTTCCCGCGCGTTCGTGAGGCGCTGTTACGTCGTCAGCGCGCGTTTCGTGAAGCCCCGGGCTTGATCGCAGACGGACGCGATATGGGAACCGTGGTATTCCCTGATGCACCTGTGAAAATTTTCCTTGACGCCTCTTCGGAAGAACGTGCTCAACGCCGCATGCTTCAGTTGCAGGAAAAGGGGTTTAGTGTTAACTTTGATCGCCTTTTATCCGAGATAAAAGAGCGCGATGACCGCGATCGTAACCGCGCCGTCGCCCCACTTGTTCCAGCAGAAGATGCATTAGTTCTGGATTCAACCAGTTTAACTATTGAGCAAGTGATTGAAAAAGCGCTACAATATGCGCGCCAAAAACTGGCACTCGCGTAATCGCGACCGATTTAGCAGTACCCCCGCTGCAAGGGATTGACGGCGGGTATGTGAAACAACCCCATCCGGCACGGAGCCAGGTGGACGTTAATATTAACCTGAAGATTAAACATGACTGAATCTTTTGCTCAACTGTTTGAAGAATCCTTAAAAGAAATCGAAACCCGCCCGGGTTCCATCGTTCGCGGTGTTGTTGTTGCTATCGACAAAGACGTAGTACTGGTTGACGCCGGTCTGAAATCTGAGTCCGCCATTCCGGCAGAGCAGTTCAAAAACGCCCAGGGCGAGCTGGAAATCCAGGTTGGCGACGAAGTTGACGTTGCTCTGGACGCAGTAGAAGACGGCTTCGGTGAAACCCTGCTTTCTCGTGAGAAAGCGAAACGTCACGAAGCATGGATCACGCTGGAAAAAGCTTACGAAGAAGCTGAAACTGTGGTCGGTGTTATCAACGGCAAAGTTAAAGGTGGCTTCACTGTTGAGCTGAATGGTATTCGTGCGTTCCTGCCAGGTTCTCTGGTAGACGTTCGTCCAGTTCGTGACACCCTGCACCTGGAAGGTAAAGAGCTTGAGTTCAAAGTAATCAAGCTGGACCAGAAGCGTAACAACGTTGTTGTTTCCCGTCGTGCCGTTATCGAATCCGAAAACAGCGCAGAACGCGATCAGCTGCTGGAAAACCTGCAGGAAGGCATGGAAGTCAAAGGTATCGTTAAGAACCTCACTGACTACGGCGCATTCGTTGACCTGGGCGGCGTTGATGGCCTGCTGCACATCACCGACATGGCGTGGAAACGCGTTAAGCACCCAAGCGAAATCGTGAACGTGGGCGACGAAATCACTGTTAAAGTGCTGAAGTTCGACCGCGAGCGTACTCGTGTATCCCTCGGCCTGAAACAGCTGGGCGAAGATCCATGGGTAGCTATCGCTAAGCGTTACCCAGAAGGTACTAAACTGACTGGTCGCGTAACCAACCTGACTGACTACGGCTGCTTCGTTGAAATCGAAGAAGGCGTTGAAGGTCTGGTGCACGTTTCCGAAATGGACTGGACCAACAAAAACATCCACCCATCCAAAGTTGTTAACGTTGGTGATGTAGTGGAAGTGATGGTTCTGGATATCGACGAAGAACGTCGTCGTATCTCCCTGGGCCTGAAGCAGTGCAAAAACAACCCATGGCAGCAGTTCGCGGAAACCCACAACAAGGGTGACCGTGTTGAAGGTAAAATCAAGTCTATCACTGACTTCGGTATCTTCATCGGCCTGGACGGCGGCATCGATGGCCTGGTTCACCTGTCTGACATCTCCTGGAACGTTGCAGGCGAAGAAGCAGTTCGTGAATACAAAAAAGGCGACGAAATCGCTGCAGTTGTTCTGCAGGTTGACGCAGAGCGTGAGCGTATCTCCCTGGGCGTTAAACAGCTCGCAGAAGATCCGTTCAACAACTGGGTTGCACTGAACAAGAAAGGCGCAATCGTAAACGGTAAAGTGACTGCAGTTGACGCTAAAGGCGCAACCGTAGAACTGGCTGACGGCGTTGAAGGTTACCTGCGCGCTTCTGAAGCTTCCCGTGACCGCGTTGAAGATGCCACTCTGGTTCTGAACGTAGGCGACGACGTTGAAGCTAAGTTCACCGGTGTTGACCGTAAGAACCGTGCAATCAGCCTGTCTGTTCGTGCTAAAGACGAAGCTGATGAGAAAGATGCAATCGCAACTGTTAACAAACAGGAAGATGCAAACTTCTCTAACAACGCAATGGCTGAAGCTTTCAAAGCAGCTAAAGGCGAGTAATATCAGGTTCTCAGCATCATGTGCGCTGTAATGCATTTACAGCGTGAAGGATGAGGAGCAAACTTGACAGATTACAGGATTCGTCCTGTAATCAATAACAAAGGGCGGCTACGGCCGCCCTTGTTTAATGAGCTGTTCAGCTAATTGGTTTGAAAGGAACCGGAGGAATCATGACCAAGTCAGAATTGATTGAAAGACTTGCCAGTCAGCAACCGCATATCCCTGCCAAAGCAGTGGAAGATGCCGTAAAAGAGATGCTGGAGCATATGGCCTCCACTCTTGCCCAGGGCGAGCGCATTGAAATCCGCGGTTTCGGTAGTTTTTCTCTGCACTATCGTGCTCCACGTACCGGGCGTAACCCGAAAACTGGCGATAAAGTCGAGCTGGAAGGTAAGTACGTTCCACACTTTAAGCCGGGTAAAGAACTGCGCGATCGCGCCAATATTTACGGCAACTGAGTTTAGCCAGCCGGTTAAACTGGGTTCGAAAGAAAGCACCTGCGGGTGCTTTTTTTGTGCCTGTCGCTTTCTTTCTGAAGGTGCCCCGCATTTGCCGTTTCGTTTTCTGCAACCCGTAAAATACCTTGCTGCGCTTGCTGTAAATCGCATCCTTCACACCTGACGACCCGCTCACCCTGCTTGCATACTGCCACCCTGAAACAGGGAGGTAGCAATGGGAATTCCCACGCTTAGTGTCTGCGCCATGCTGGCGATAGTTCCGTTACTCTGGTTACCTGAATTGCCGTCACCTTACACTGTGTGGGCCATGGTGGCTGGGGGGATAGTGCTTGCTGCATGGCAAAACCGTCGAGTGAAGTATGCTGGTATCACGCTGTTATTTTGTGCGTGGGGCATTCTGGCCGCGCAAGAGAGCGTCTGGCCGATGCAGCATTTAACAACGGGGGCCGTGCAGGCTGAGGTAGAGCTCACCGCGACCGACGGCGCCACTCTGCATCAGGGAAACATTCGCAGCGTCGATGGCAAGCGCTGGTGGGCCTCCACCGGCGTAACGCTGTATGGCAATTATCTGCCGCAGAAAGCCTGTGCCGGTCAGCGCTGGACCATGACGCTCAGGCTCAGGCCTGCACACGGCGAACTGAACGACGGCGGTTATGATGCTCAGCGCAGCGCTTTTGCCCGACATCAAACGTTGAGCGGGCGCTTCACCCGTGCGGAACTCGTCGACGGGCGCTGCAGCCTGCGAGCGCAATATCTGCTGTCGCTGCAAAACCGACTTTCTGCTTATCCATGGGGAGCGGTTATCCTGGGCCTTGGGATGGGGGAACGCCTGGATGTACCGCGGGAAATAAAAGATCTGATGCGGGAAACCGGCACGCTGCATTTGATGGCGATTTCGGGTCTGCATATCGCGCTGGCAGCCTCTCTCGTCTGGTTACTTGCACGTGGACTCCAGTTTTTATTACCCAGCCATCGGGTCCGCTGGCAAATGCCTCTCCTTGCCGGGTTAATCTTTGCTGCTTTCTACGCCTGGCTTACCGGCCTGCAACCGCCTGCGCTGCGGACGGTCATCGCACTTGCTGTGCTTGCCATGTTGCGGATCGCTGGTCGTCAATGGTCTCCCTGGCAGGTATGGGGGTGCTGTATCGCGGCGATACTGTTAAACGATCCGTTAGCCGTACTTTCGCAGAGTCTGGCTTTGTCAGCCTTTGCCGTCGCCGCGCTGATTTTCTGGTTTCAGTGGCTGCCGCTTCCTGACTGGCAGCGGACACGACGTATACGGCCGCTAGTGAACCTGATTTATCTGCAGGTCGGCATGTTGCTTCTGCTCATGCCGTTACAGGTTCTGATTTTCCATGGCTTCAGCCTCTCATCCCTGGTCGCGAATCTCTTTGCCGTGCCCCT
Organism: Enterobacter cloacae complex sp. Mu1197; assembly: GCF_040059225.1. Classification (NCBI taxonomy): domain Bacteria; kingdom Pseudomonadati; phylum Pseudomonadota; class Gammaproteobacteria; order Enterobacterales; family Enterobacteriaceae; genus Enterobacter; species Enterobacter cloacae complex sp. Mu1197. The sequence continues at coordinate 1,590,758 of NZ_CP157375.1, forward strand.
GGTAACGTTTGTCTCCGTCCCGCTGATCCTGCTCGGTATGCTGCTCCATCTGCTACCGCTGGCAGCGGTTGAAAGTGCCATCTGGTTTGCTGCCGATAAGTCGCTTGCGGGACTCTTCTGGCTACTGATGCGCCTGCCTGATGGCTGGCAGAATGTCGATCAACGCTGGCAAACCATGGCATTACTGCCGTGGTTGATCATCATTGCCTGGCGTTTTCGTGCCTGGAAAACCGTTCCTGCCGTTTGTCTTGCAGGCAGTGTCTTACTGACATTTCCCCTCTGGCGAGTGTCAAAAAGCGAGAGCTGGACGCTGCATATGCTGGACGTGGGGCAGGGGCTGGCCATGGTCATTGAAAGGCAGGGAAAAGCCATTCTTTATGATACCGGGCTCGCCTGGCCGGACGGAGACAGCGCGCAGCGGTTAATAATTCCCTGGCTTCGCTGGCATCACCTGCAGCCAGACGGGGTGATTCTCAGTCATGAACACCTCGACCATGCAGGAGGCCTCATTTCGTTGCAAAAAGCATGGCCGGATATATGGATAAGAAGCCCGTTGCGCAGGACGGGACACCGTCCCTGTTTTCGTGGGCAGAAATGGTTATGGCAGGGGTTAACCTTCACCGTCCACTGGCCCCCTGAAAATTACCCGGCCCAGGGGAATAACCGTTCCTGCGTGGTAAAGGTGGACGACGGGGAGCAAAGTGTTCTGTTAACAGGAGATATTGAAGCGCAAGCGGAACAGGCTATGCTTAGCCATTACTGGCGCTATATGACGTCCACGTTGATACAGGTGCCCCATCATGGCAGCAATACCTCGTCTTCATTGCCGCTGGTACAGCGGGTGGGAGGACAGATTGCCCTGGATTCCGCGGCCCGCTATAACGCATGGCATTTCCCGTCGCCAAAAGTTGTCCGACGCTATCGAAAAGAGGGGTATATCTGGCACGATACCCCTCACTCAGGACAAATATCGGTGACATTCTCGCAACATCACTGGCAAATCCGGCGCTTGCGAGAGCAAATTTTACCACGTTGGTATCATCAGTGGTTTGGCGCGCCCGTCGATAACGGGTAGAATATGCGGCTATTTCAACAATGCTGGTTTTTTGAATGCATAACGACAAAGATCTCTCCACGTGGCAAACGTTCCGCCGACTCTGGCCGATGATTGCCCCTTTTAAAGCAGGCTTGATCGTGGCGGGTGTAGCGTTAATCCTCAACGCAGCCAGCGATACTTTTATGCTATCGCTTCTTAAACCGTTACTGGATGACGGTTTTGGTAAAACGGATCGCTCAGTGCTGCTATGGATGCCTCTGGTGGTTATCGGACTGATGATCTTACGCGGTATCACCAGCTATATCTCAAGCTACTGCATTTCCTGGGTATCCGGGAAAGTGGTGATGACCATGCGCCGTCGACTGTTCAGTCATATGATGGGCATGCCGGTTGCGTTCTTTGATAAGCAGTCAACCGGGACGCTGTTGTCGCGTATTACCTACGACTCCGAGCAGGTTGCTTCTTCCTCTTCCAGCGCACTGATTACCGTTGTGCGCGAGGGCGCGTCGATCATCGGCCTGTTCGTGATGATGTTCTACTACAGCTGGCAGCTGTCGCTTATCCTTATCGTTCTGGCACCGGTGGTTTCCATTGCTATCCGCGTCGTGTCAAAGCGCTTCCGCAATATCAGTAAGAATATGCAGAACACGATGGGGCAGGTGACCACCAGCGCAGAGCAGATGCTGAAAGGGCATAAAGAAGTGCTGATTTTTGGTGGTCAGGACGTCGAAACCAAACGCTTTGATAAAGTCAGTAACAAAATGCGTCTGCAGGGGATGAAAATGGTCTCGGCCTCTTCCATCTCTGACCCGATTATTCAGCTGATTGCTTCGCTGGCACTGGCGTTCGTCCTGTATGCAGCAAGCTTCCCGAGCGTCATGGAGACGCTGACGGCGGGTACCATTACCGTGGTCTTCTCCTCAATGATTGCCCTGATGCGTCCGCTGAAGTCACTGACGAACGTAAACGCCCAGTTCCAGCGTGGGATGGCCGCCTGCCAGACCCTGTTCAGCATTCTGGATTCCGAGCAGGAAAAAGATGAAGGCAAACGCGTCATTGAGCGCGCGAACGGCGACGTTGAGTTCCGCAATGTGACCTTTACCTATCCTGGCCGCGAAACACCGGCTCTGCGCAATATCAACCTGACCATTCCGGCGGGGAAAACCGTTGCGCTGGTAGGCCGTTCTGGCTCGGGTAAATCGACCATTGCCAGTCTGATCACCCGTTTCTACGACATTGACGAAGGTGAAATTCTGTTAGACGGCCACGACCTGCGGGAGTATACCCTGCAGTCGCTGCGTAACCAGGTAGCGCTGGTCTCTCAGAACGTGCACCTTTTCAACGATACCGTGGCAAACAATATTGCCTATGCGCGTACTGAAGAGTACAGCCGCGAGCAGATTGAAAACGCCGCGCGTATGGCTTACGCGATGGACTTTATCAACAAGATGGATAACGGTCTGGATACCATCATCGGTGAGAACGGCGTACTGCTCTCCGGTGGGCAGCGTCAGCGTATCGCCATTGCCCGTGCGCTGTTGCGCGACAGCCCGATCCTGATCCTGGACGAAGCGACCTCTGCGCTGGATACGGAATCTGAACGCGCGATTCAGTCCGCGCTGGATGAGCTGCAAAAGAACCGTACCTCGCTGGTGATTGCGCACCGTCTGTCGACTATCGAGCAGGCTGATGAAATCGTCGTGGTTGAGGACGGTATCATTGTTGAGCGTGGAAGCCATGCTGACCTGCTGGAACACCGCGGCGTTTACGCTCAGCTTCATAAGATGCAGTTCGGCGAATGATTGCACGCATCTGGTCCGGTGAATCCCCGCTGTGGCTGCTGCTTTTGCCGCTCTCCTGGCTCTACGGCCTGGTGAGCGGCATCATCCGCCTGCTTTATCGTCTGGGGGTGAAGCGGGCCTGGCGCGCGCCGGTGCCGGTTGTGGTTGTCGGTAATCTTACGGCGGGCGGCAACGGCAAAACGCCGGTGGTGATCTGGCTGGTAGAGCAGTTACAAAAACGCGGTATACGCCCGGGCGTGGTATCGCGCGGATATGGTGGTCAAGCGGCGCATTACCCGCTGTTGCTGACGGCGGAAACCACGACGGCTGAAGCGGGTGATGAACCGGTATTGATTTTCCAGCGTACCGGCGTACCGGTCGCGGTTTCCCCGGTGCGCAGCGATGCCGTACAGGCACTGCTTGCCGAACACGCGGTACAAATCATCATCACTGACGATGGTCTGCAGCATTACGCCCTGGCGCGTGATAAAGAGATTGTAGTCATCGACGGCGTTCGCCGTTTTGGTAACGGCTGGTGGTTACCTGCCGGGCCCATGCGCGAACGCGCTTCACGTCTGAAGTCTGTGGATGCGGTGATTGTGAACGGGGGTGAGGCGAAAACGGGTGAAATCCCGATGCACCTGCAGCCGGGTCTGGCGATCAACCTGGTGACGGGGGAACGCCGGTCGGTTTCAGAGTTGCCCTCACTGGTAGCGATGGCGGGCATTGGTCATCCGCCGCGCTTCTTCGCGACGCTGGAACAGTGTGGTGCCCGGCTGGAAAAACGCGTTCCGCTGGCCGACCATCAGGCGCTGGTGGAAGGGCAGGTAGACGCCTTGACCGCACCCGGGCAGTCGCTGATCATGACCGAAAAAGATGCGGTGAAATGCCGCGCCTTTGCGAAAGATAACTGGTGGTATCTGCCGGTTGACGCCGAACTCAGCGGTGAGCAGCCGGAACATTTGCTCAAGGAACTGATTGCGTTGGTGCACTAAAGGCTTACGCGGTTCTGGTGACGCTTTGACTGACAGGAAAACGCATGTCTCTACCGCAACTCTCGCTTTCAGCCGCACGTAATCTCCACCTGGCCGCGCAGGGGCTGCTCAAAAAGCCCCGCCGCCGCGCGCAGCCTGCCGATATCCTCTCTACCGTACAGCGCATGTCGCTACTCCAGATCGACACCATTAATATTGTGGCCCGCAGCCCTTACCTGGTGCTGTTCAGCCGCCTGGGGAGTTATCCTTCCCAGTGGCTGGATGAGGCGCTCAGCAAGGGGGAGTTGATGGAGTACTGGGCGCATGAAGCCTGCTTCCTGCCCCGTAGCGATTTTGCCCTGGTGCGTCACCGCATGCTTGCGCCGGAAAAGATGGGCTGGAAATACCGACAGGCCTGGATGCAGGAACATGTGGCTGAAATAGAGCAGCTCATCGCGCATATTCAGGAAAACGGCCCTGTACGCTCTGCCGATTTTGAACACCCGCGCAAGGGAACAAGCGGCTGGTGGGAGTGGAAGCCGCACAAGCGTCATCTCGAAGGGTTGTTCACGTCAGGCAAAGTTATGGTGATTGAGCGGCGTAATTTTCAACGCGTCTACGACCTCACGCATCGCGTGATGCCGCACTGGGACGACGAGCGCGACCTGCTTACCCAGGAGGCGGCCGAGGCCATTATGCTGGAGAACAGCGCCCGTAGTCTGGGGATTTTTCGCACGCAGTGGCTGGCAGATTATTATCGCCTGCGCCAGCCCGCGCTGAAACCGCTGCTGGACATGTGGCAACGCGAACAGCGCGTTATTCCCGTTACCGTGGAAACGCTGGGCGAAATGTGGCTTCATGCGGATCTCCTCCCGTTATTGCCTCAGGCTCTGGAGGGGAAACTTCAGGCAACTCACAGCGCGGTATTGTCGCCTTTCGACCCGGTCGTCTGGGACAGAAAACGCGCCGAGCAGCTCTTTGATTTCAGCTACCGGCTGGAATGTTATACCCCGGCCCCAAAGCGCCAGTATGGCTACTTTGTTTTACCGCTGCTGCATAAGGGACAGCTGGTCGGGCGCATGGATGCCAAAATGCACCGCAAGACAGGCACGCTTGAAATCATTGCGCTTTATCTGCAAGAGGGCGTCAGGGTGACGGCGAGCCTGGAAAAAGGATTAACGTCCGCCATTAGCGAATTCGCGCGCTGGCAGGGTGCCGACGACGTGACGCTGGGCCGGGTACCTGATGGATTGTTTACATCCTGTCGAAGTGGCTGGTAAACAGGCACGCCCTGAAAAGGGAATGTGTTAAGCTTTAGCGATTACCCATACGGAGGAACTATGGATCACCGTTTACTTGAAATTATTGCCTGCCCGGTATGCAACGGCAAACTGTACTACAGCCAGGACAAACAAGAGCTCATTTGCAAGCTGGACAGTCTGGCTTTCCCGCTGCGTGACGGTATTCCGGTATTGCTGGAAAATGAAGCTCGTTCCCTGGTGGCAGAAGAGAGCAAACCATGAGTTTTGTTGTCATTATTCCTGCGCGTTATGCCTCAACGCGTCTGCCGGGTAAGCCGCTGGTGGATATCAACGGCAAGCCGATGATTGTGCATGTCCTTGAGCGCGCGCGTGAATCGGGTGCTGACCGCGTGATTGTTGCCACCGATCATCCGGATGTCGCTCGTGCGGTTGAGGCCGCAGGCGGAGAGGTGTGCATGACTCGCGCCGATCACCAGTCCGGCACCGAACGTCTGGCGGAAGTGGTTGAGAAATGCGGTTTCAGTGATGATACGGTCATCGTAAACGTGCAGGGTGACGAGCCGATGATCCCCGCGGTCATTATCCGTCAGGTGGCCGAAAACCTGGCGCAGCGTCAGGTCGGAATGGCGACGCTGGCGGTACCCATTCATCATGCAGAAGAAGCGTTTAACCCGAATGCGGTGAAGGTCGTCATGGATGCGGAAGGCTATGCGCTCTATTTCTCCCGCGCCACGATCCCGTGGGATCGCGATCGCTTTGCGCTCTCTAAAGAGACCATCGGTGATACCTTCCTGCGTCATATTGGGATCTACGGCTATCGCGCGGGCTTTATTCGCCGCTATGTGGCCTGGGCGCCGAGCCCGCTGGAGCATATCGAAATGCTGGAGCAGCTTCGCGTGCTCTGGTACGGCGAGAAAATTCACGTTGCCGTTGCTGTGGAAGTCCCCGGCACGGGCGTAGACACCCCTGAAGATCTTGAGCGCGTTCGCGCCGAATTGCGTTAATCTTACCGGCATCTCTCCGCAGGGAGGGATGCACTCTCCGCTTTATTTTTCACTTTCTTTTTCCTGATTGATCTCTTCCGGGTGACATCTTCATTAAGGACGCTCATTATAAAAGCAGTAGTCTTAATGGGGGTAATCTCATATGGAACAGCTGCGTGCCGAACTTAGCCATCTGCTGGGTGAAAAGTTAAGCCGGGTCGAATGCGTGAGTGAAAAAGCCGATACCGCGCTCTGGTCGCTTTACGACAGTCAGGGTAACCCGATGCCGCTAATGGCAAGAAGTTTCACGTCACCCGGCGTTGCCAGGCAGCTTGCATGGAAAATGTCGATGCTGGCGCGGGAGGGAACCGTGCGTATGCCGACGGTGTATGGCGTGATGACCCATGAGGAACACCCCGGCCCGGACGTACTGCTGATTGAACGTTTACGCGGTGTGCCCGTTGAAGCGCCCGCGCGAACGCCGGAACGCTGGGAGCAGCTGAAAGACCAGATTGTCGAGGCGCTGCTGGCCTGGCACCGTCAGGATAGCCGTGGACTTGTCGGACCGGTTGACAGCACCCAGGAAAACCTCTGGCCGCTGTGGTACCGCCAGCGGGTTGAAGTGCTGTGGGGAACGCTTAACCAGTTCAACAATACCGGTTTAACCATGCAGGACAAACGTATCCTGTTTCGCACCCGGGAGTGCTTACCAGCCTTGTTCGAAGGTTTTAATGACAACTGCGTGCTGATCCACGGCAATTTTACCCTGCGCAGCATGCTCAAAGACGCCCGCAGCGATCAGCTTCTGGCAATGGTGGGGCCGGGCATCATGCTCTGGGCACCGCGCGAATATGAGCTGTTCAGGCTCAGCGACAGCGGGGCGGCGGAAGGCTTACTGTGGCATTACCTTCAACGCGCCCCCGTTGCGGAAGCGTTTCTCTGGCGACGCTGGCTATACCTGCTCTGGGACGAAGTCGCGCAGTTGGTGAACACCGGACGATTTAATCGCGCAAACTTCGATCTGGCAACAAAATCACTCTTGCCCTGGCTCGCCTGAGGATCCTTTCAGCCACTGCCAGAGACGTCCGAGCGACTCGTAGCCGACGCGGTCGCTGTGCATCAGCCACACCGGGGAGGGGATCGCCCGTTCCCACGGGTTGAGCGGTGCGTCGATGGCCATCTGGTTTGCCGGTGCGGGAAGCGGGTGCAGGCCTTGCTTCTCAAAGAAAATTATCGCGCGCGGCAGGTGCGAGGCGGAAGTCACCAGCAGGAACGGGGCATCGCCAATCGCCTGCTTCACTGCAGCAGCCTCTTCTTCGGTGTCTTTCGGGCTGTCCAGCGTGATGATTGAGGAACGCGGCACGCCGAGAGATTCCGCGACCCTGGCGCCTGCTTCAGCCGTACTCACCGGGTTCGTTTTGGCCGCCGCGCCGGTGAAGATCATTTTTGATCCCGGATTTGCCAGCCACAGGCGAATACCTTCGTTCAGCCGTGGCAGGCTGTTGTTGATCAGGTTTGAGCTCGGAGCCCAGTCAGGATCCCAGGTATATCCACCGCCCAGCACCACGATGTACGACACTTTCTGATTTCCCTGCCATGTTGGGTACCTGTTTTCGATGGGGCGTAACAGGCCATCCGCGACCGGTTGCAGGCTCAACAGCAGCAAGACCAGCCAGCCGAGCGTGATAAGCGTTTTGCCACTCTTCTGAAAGCGGCTGAACCACACCAGCGCCAGCCCCAGCGCGATGATGATGAGCAGCAGCGGAAGGGGAAGCATCATCCCTCCAATGTATTTCTTAAGGGTAAAAAGCATCCTTTTTGGTTCCTTTTTTGACCATATAGCAGGTGATTGCCGGTGATATTACACCAGAGAGGTTCATTCTCCGCGCGGGTGTGACAAAATAGCGGTTTTGCAGTTAGCGAGTGGAACTCTCCCAATGCGGGATCGCAATTTTGATGACATCGCGGAAAAATTTTCGCGCAACATTTATGGCACCACGAAGGGGCAGCTCCGTCAGACGATCCTCTGGCAGGATCTGGACACCATTCTGGCTACGTTCGGCGGCCAAACGTTGCGCGTGCTGGACGCCGGTGGTGGTGAAGGGCAGACGGCCATAAAAATGGCTGAACGCGGTCATCACGTCACGCTTTGCGATCTTTCTGCTGAAATGGTCGCCCGCGCGACGCGTGCGGCAGAAGAGAAAGGTGTGAGCGACAACATGCATTTTATACAATGCGCCGCTCAGGACATCGCACAGCATTTGGAAACCCAGGTTGATCTGATATTGTTTCATGCGGTGCTGGAGTGGGTTGCCGATCCGCAAAGCGTGTTACAAACCCTGTGGTCGATGTTGCGCCCGGGCGGCACGCTGTCGCTGATGTTCTACAATGCTAACGGCTTCCTGATGCACAACATGGTTGCGGGAAACTTCGACTATGTTCAGGTCGGGATGCCCAAAAAGAAAAAGCGCACGCTTTCCCCGGACTATCCGCGCGATCCACAGCAGGTTTATGGCTGGCTGGAAGCGATTGGCTGGCAGATTGTCGGGAAAACGGGCGTCAGGGTGTTTCATGATTATCTGCGTGAAAAACACAAACAGCGTGACTGTTTTGACACCTTAACAGAATTGGAAACGCGGTATTGCCGTCAGGAGCCTTTTGTCAGCCTTGGCCGCTATATTCACGTCACCGCGCACAAGCCGCAGATGCAAGGATAACCTATGAGTGAATTTTCCCAGACAGTCCCCGAACTGGTTGCCTGGGCCAGGAAAAACGATTTCTCCATCTCGCTGCCGGTAGACAGACTTTCATTCCTGCTGGCGGTCGCCACGCTGAACGGCGAGCGGCTGGATGGTGAAATGAGCGAGGGTGAACTGGTGGATGCGTTCCGCCACGTCAGTGATGCGTTTGAGCAAACCAGCGAAACCATTAGCGTCCGTGCCAACAACGCGATCAACGATATGGTGCGTCAACGTCTGCTGAACCGCTTTACCAGCGAGCAGGCGGAAGGAAACGCCATCTATCGCCTGACGCCACTGGGCATCGGCATCACCGATTATTATATCCGCCAGCGTGAATTTTCCACGCTGCGTCTTTCCATGCAGCTGTCGATCGTGGCGGGTGAGCTTAAGCGCGCCGCCGATGCGGCAGATGAAGACGGTGACGAATTCCACTGGCACCGAAACGTCTATGCACCGCTGAAATATTCGGTGGCGGAAATCTTCGACAGTATCGATCTGACCCAGCGCCTGATGGACGAACAGCAGCAGCAGGTGAAAGACGATATCGCACAGCTGCTGAATAAAGACTGGCGAGCGGCCATCTCCAGCTGTGAACTTCTGCTGTCAGAAACCTCCGGTACGCTGCGTGAGCTGCAGGATACGCTGGAAGCCGCAGGGGATAAGCTGCAGGCGAACCTGCTGCGCATCCAGGACGCGACGCTGGCGCACGACGATCTGCACTTTATCGATCGTTTAGTGTTCGACCTGCAGAGCAAACTGGACCGTATTATCAGCTGGGGTCAGCAGTCGATCGACCTGTGGATTGGCTATGACCGACACGTGCATAAATTTATCCGTACCGCGATCGATATGGATAAGAACCGCGTCTTTGCCCAGCGTCTGCGCCAGTCGGTGCAGACCTATTTCGATGCGCCGTGGGCGCTGACCTACGCCAATGCCGATCGTCTGCTGGATATGCGCGACGAAGAGATGGCGCTGCGTGATGAAGAGGTGACCGGTGAACTGCCGCCGGATCTGGAATATGAAGAATTTAACGAAATTCGCGAGCAGCTTGCGGCGATGATCGAAGAACAGCTCGCGGTCTACAAAACCAGACAAGCTCCGCTGGATCTTGGACTCGTGGTGCGCGACTATCTGGCGCAATATCCGCGCGCGCGCCACTTCGACGTTGCCCGCATTGTGGTAGACCAGGCGGTTCGCCTGGGTATCGCGCAAGCAGACTTCACCGGACTGCCGCCGAAGTGGCAGCCAATTAACGATTACGGAGCCAAGGTACAGGCGCATGTCATTGACAAATATTGAACAAGTGATGCCGGTTAAGCTGGCACAGGCGCTGGCGAATCCGTTATTTCCGGCGCTGGACAGCCAGCTGCGTGCCGGTCGTCACATTGGCTTAGACGAGCTGGATAATCACGCCTTTTTGATGGACTTCCAGGAGTACCTGGAAGAGTTTTACGCACGCTACAACGTGGAGCTTATCCGCGCGCCGGAAGGGTTTTTCTACCTGCGCCCGCGCTCCACGACGCTGATTCCGCGTTCCGTGCTCTCCGAGCTGGATATGATGGTCGGCAAAATTCTTTGCTACCTCTATCTCAGCCCGGAACGTCTGGCGAATGAAGGGATCTTCACCCAGCAGGAGCTTTACGACGAGCTGTTGACGCTGGCAGATGAGAGCAAGCTGCTCAAGCTGGTGAACAACCGCTCCACGGGGTCGGATCTTGACCGTCAGAAATTACAGGAAAAGGTTCGCTCTTCCCTGAACCGTCTGCGTCGTCTGGGGATGGTCTGGTTTATGGGTCACGACAGCAGCAAATTCCGCATTACGGAATCTGTCTTCCGCTTCGGCGCCGACGTGCGTGCGGGCGATGACGCGCGTGAAGCGCAGCTTCGCATGATCCGCGACGGTGAAGCGATGCCGGTGGAAAACCATTTGCAGCTCAATGATGAGCATGAAGAGAATCTGCCGGATAGCGGGGAGGAAGAGTAATGATTGAACGCGGTAAATTTCGCTCACTGACGCTGATTAACTGGAACGGCTTCTTTGCCCGAACGTTCGATCTGGATGAGCTGGTCACGACGCTCTCCGGCGGTAACGGGGCGGGTAAATCCACCACCATGGCGGCCTTTGTCACGGCGCTGATCCCTGACCTGACGCTGCTTCACTTCCGTAACACCACTGAAGCGGGGGCCACAAGCGGTTCCCGTGATAAAGGTCTGCACGGGAAGCTGAAGGCCGGCGTCTGTTATTCGGTTCTGGACGTCATTAACTCCCGCCATCAGCGCGTGGTGGTGGGCGTACGCCTGCAGCAGGTTGCCGGTCGCGATCGTAAAGTCGATATTAAACCGTTCGCCATCCAGGGGCTGCCAACGTCCATGCAGCCAACGGCGCTGCTGACGGAAACCCTGAACGAACGCCAGGCGCGCGTGCTGACGCTCCAGGAGCTGAAAGATAAGCTCGAAGCGATAGAAGGCGTGCAGTTCAAACAGTTCAACTCGATTACTGACTACCACTCGCTGATGTTCGATCTCGGCGTGGTGGCGCGTCGTCTGCGTACCGCATCAGACCGTAGCAAATACTACCGCCTGATCGAAGCGTCCCTGTACGGCGGTATCTCCAGCGCCATTACCCGCTCCCTGCGCGACTACCTGCTGCCGGAAAACAGCGGCGTGCGTAAGGCCTTCCAGGATATGGAAGCGGCGCTGCGTGAAAACCGCATGACGCTGGAAGCGATTCGCGTGACCCAGTCTGACCGTGACCTGTTTAAACACCTGATCAGCGAAGCCACCAACTACGTGGCGGCGGACTACATGCGCCACGCTAACGAGCGCCGCGTCCACCTCGATCAGGCATTAGAATATCGCCGCGAGCTGTTTACCTCCCGTAAACAGCTGGTGGCCGAGCAGTACAAGCACGTCGAAATGGCGCGCGAGCTCGGTGAGCACAACGGTGCCGAGGGCGACCTGGAAGCCGATTACCAGGCCGCCAGCGATCACCTGAACCTGGTGCAAACTGCGCTCCGTCAGCAGGAAAAAATCGAGCGCTATGAAGCGGACCTCGATGAGCTGCAGATCCGTCTCGAAGAGCAAAATGAAGTGGTGGCCGAAGCCGCCGAGATGCAGGAAGAGAACGAAGCCCGCGCCGAAGCGGCCGAGCTGGAAGTGGATGAGCTGAAAAGCCAGCTTGCCGATTACCAGCAGGCGCTGGACGTGCAGCAGACGCGTGCGATCCAGTACACCCAGGCACTGCAGGCATTACAGCGCGCGAAAGAGCTGTGCCATCTGCCTGACCTGACGCCGGAAAGCGCCGACGAGTGGCTGGATACCTTCCAGGCCAAAGAGCAGGAAGCCACTGAGAAACTGCTGTCCCTCGAACAGAAAATGAGCGTTGCGCAAACGGCACACAGCCAGTTTGAGCAGGCTTATCAGCTGGTTGTGGCGATTAACGGCCCGCTGGCGCGTAACGAAGCCTGGGACGTTGCCCGTGAACTGCTGCGCGACGGCGTGAACCAGCGCCATCTGGCCGAGCAGGTTCAGCCGCTGCGTATGCGTCTGAACGAGCTGGAACAGCGCCTGCGCGAGCAGCAGGAAGCCGAGCGTCTGCTGGCGGAATTCTGCAAACGTCAGGGCAAAAATTACGATTTTGACGAGCTTGAGGCCCTGCATCAGGAACTCGAGGCGCGTATCGCTGCGCTTTCAGACACAGTCTCCAGCGCCAGCGAACAGCGTATGACCCTGCGTCAGGAGCTGGAACAGCTGCAGTCCCGTTCGCAAGCGCTTCTGCAGCGTGCACCGGTCTGGCTGGCGGCCCAGAGTAGCCTTAACCAGCTCAGCGAACAGTGCGGCGAGCAGTTTGAATCCAGTCAGGAAGTGACCGAATACCTGCAGCAGCTGCTGGAGCGTGAGCGCGAAGCCATTGTTGAGCGTGATGAAGTCGGCACGCGCAAGCGTGAAGTCGACGAAGAAATTGAACGCTTAAGCCAGCCGGGCGGTGCGGAAGACCCGCGTCTCAATGCCCTGGCGGAGCGTTTTGGCGGCGTGCTGCTGTCCGAGATTTACGACGATGTCGGTCTGGACGATGCGCCATACTTCTCCGCGCTGTACGGTCCATCCCGTAATGCGATTGTGGTGCCGGATCTGTCGCTGATTTCTGAGCAGCTTGCCGGCCTGGAAGATTGTCCGGAAGATCTCTACCTGATCGAAGGGGATCCGCAGTCGTTCGATGACAGCGTATTCAGCGTCGACGAGCTGGAAAAAGCGGTGGTGGTGAAAATCGCTGACCGTCAGTGGCGCTATTCCCGCTTCCCGGAACTGCCGCTGTTTGGCCGCGCCGCGCGCGAAAGCCGCATCGAAAGCCTGCACGCCGAGCGTGAAGCGCTATCTGAACGTTTTGCGACGCTGTCGTTTGACGTGCAGAAAACCCAGCGCCTGCATCAGGCGTTTAGCCGCTTTATCGGCAGCCATCTGGCCGTGGCCTTTGAAGCTGACCCGGAAGCGGAAATTCGCAAGCTCAATACCCGTCGCGGCGAGCTGGAGCGGGCGATTGCCAGTCATGAAAGCGACAACCAGCAGAGCCGCGTCCAGTTCGAGCAGGCGAAAGAGGGCGTCGCGGCCCTTAACCGTATTCTGCCGCGCCTGAATCTGCTGGCGGATGACACGCTGGCCGATCGCGTGGACGAGATCCAGGAGCGCCTGGATGAAGCGCAGGAAGCCGCGCGCTTCGTGCAGCAGCACGGCAATCAGCTGGCGAAGCTGGAGCCGGTTGTCTCTGTCCTGCAGAGCGACCCGGAACAGTTTGAGCAGTTGAAAGAAGACTATGCCTGGTCGCAGCAGGTGCAGCGCGAGGCGCGTCAGCAGGCGTTCGCCCTGACGGAGGTGGTGCAGCGTCGCGCCCACTTCGGCTACTCCGATTCGGCAGAAATGCTGAGCGGTAACAGCGATCTGAATGAAAAGCTGCGTCAGCGCCTTGAGCAGGCGGAAGCGGAACGTACCCGCGCCCGCGAGGCGATGCGCAGCCATTCCGCTCAGCTGAACCAGTACAACCAGGTGCTGGCCTCGCTGAAAAGCTCCTTCGATACCAAGAAAGAGCTGTTAAACGACCTGCAGAAAGAGCTTCAGGACATCGGCGTTCGTGCCGACAGCGGGGCAGAGGAGCGCGCGCGCATTCGTCGTGACGAACTGCATGCTCAGCTGAGCAACAACCGTGCGCGTCGCAATCAGCTGGAAAAAGCGCTGACCTTCTGCGAAGCAGAAATGGATAACCTGACCCGTCGCCTGCGCAAGCTGGAGCGCGACTACTTTGAGATGCGCGAGCAGGTCGTGACCGCGAAGGCGGGCTGGTGCGCGGTGATGCGCATGGTGAAAGACAATAACGTTGAGCGTCGCCTGCACCGTCGCGAACTGGCGTATCTCTCTGCCGATGAGCTGCGTTCCATGTCGGATAAGGCGTTGGGTGCTCTGCGTCTGGCGGTGGCGGATAACGAACACCTGCGCGATGTCCTGCGCATGTCCGAAGATCCGAAACGTCCTGAACGTAAAATCCAGTTCTTCGTGGCGGTTTACCAGCACCTGCGCGAACGTATTCGTCAGGACATCATTCGTACTGACGATCCGGTCGAGGCTATCGAACAGATGGAAATCGAGCTGGGTCGCCTGACGGAAGAGCTGACCTCCCGCGAGCAGAAGCTGGCGATCAGCTCCCGCAGCGTGGCGAACATCATCCGTAAAACCATTCAGCGCGAGCAGAACCGTATCCGCCAGCTCAACCAGGGTCTGCAGAGCGTGTCGTTTGGCCAGGTGAACAGCGTGCGCCTCAACGTTAACGTGCGCGAAGCGCATGCCACCCTGCTGGAAGTGCTGTCTGAGCAGCACGAACAGCATCAGGATCTGTTCAACAGTAACCGTCTGACCTTCTCTGAAGCGCTGGCGAAACTGTATCAGCGCCTGAACCCGCAGATTGATATGGGCCAGCGTACGCCGCAAACCATCGGTGAAGAGCTGCTGGATTACCGTAACTACCTGGAAATGGAGGTAGAGGTAAACCGTGGTTCAGACGGCTGGCTGCGTGCGGAATCCGGAGCGCTCTCAACCGGTGAAGCGATCGGTACCGGTATGTCAATTCTGGTGATGGTGGTACAGAGCTGGGAAGACGAAGCGCGCCGCCTGCGCGGCAAAGACATCTCCCCATGCCGACTGCTGTTCCTGGATGAGGCGGCGCGTCTTGATGCGCGCTCCATTGCTACGCTGTTTGAGCTTTGCGAACGTCTCGATATGCAGCTCATCATTGCGGCACCGGAGAACATCAGTCCTGAAAAAGGGACAACCTACAAGCTGGTGCGTAAAGTGTTCCAGAACAGCGAACACGTGCACGTTGTGGGGCTGCGTGGCTTTGCGCCGCAGCCGCCAGAGTCACTGCCAGAAACCTCGGCGGACGCTTCCTGACGCGTTTTCCGATCCGAAGCGGCGCCCTGGCGCCGCTTTTTTTTTAAACTTAACTTGTGCTTAGGGCTGCGTTATCTTTAAACTTCTTTACATAAGGTAAGGCAACAGCTTAGCCGTCTACCTATAATGAAAGAAAGCCCCAACGTGATGGGCATGTCGTGAAAACAGGGGGCAAGGGATGTTGCTTAAGAAAGAATGTGGTCGTCAGCTGTCGGCGCTTAGTTTATGCCTGGCAGTGATGTTTGCTCCACTGTTAACCGCCCAGGCCGACGAGCCTGAAATTGTGCCGACTGACAGCTCGGCAACGACAGGCACGCAGCCTACGTCGTTGTCCCAGCCGCTGGAACAGTCTCCGGCGACGGCTATCATGGCCGGTATTAAGCCGCTGCCGGAAGGTATCGATGCCGAATCGCTCAGCCAGCAGCTGCAGTCAGGGTTGCCGTCAGGCTACACGCCGGTCTATATCAATCAGCTCACGCTCCTCTATGCTGCCCGCGATATGAAACCGATGTGGGAAAACCGCGATGCCGTGCGCGCCTTCCAGCAGCAGCTGGCGGAGGTCGCGATTGCAGGGTTTCAGCCACAGTTTACAAAGTGGGTTGAGCTGTTAACCGATCCTGCCGTGTCCGGTCAGGCACGGGACGTCGTGCTTTCCGATTCCATGATGGGCTATCTGCAGTTCGTGGCGGGTATTCCGGTCAATGGCAACCGCTGGCTGTACAGCGACAAGCCGTATAAGCTGGCGACGCCGGCGCTGTCGGTGATTAACCAGTGGCAGTTAGCCCTGGATAACGGCGAACTGCCGCGCTTTATTGCCAGCCTCGCACCGGCACATCCACAATATGCCACTCTGCACGAGTCGCTTCTCGCGCTGGTGGGCGACTCGCGTCCATGGCCGCAGATGCGCGGCACCGCGACGCTGCGTCCGGGGCAGTGGAGCAGCGATGTGCCTGCTCTGCGTGAGATCCTGACGCGCTCCGGTCTTCTTGATGGCGGGCCACATATCGCTCTGCCTGGTGACGATCCACAAAACGCGGCGGTCAGCCCGTCAGCGCCCGTGAAAGAGAAAAAAGCGATTGCCGTCAGCAATAAACCCGCAGCATACGATCGTGAGCTGGTTGCGGCAGTGAAGCAATTCCAGGCCGCTCAGGGACTGGGAGCCGATGGCGTCATTGGCCAGACGACACGAGACTGGTTGAACGTATCGCCTGCGCAGCGGGCTGGGGTGCTGGCGCTCAATATCCAGCGTTTGCGCCTGCTGCCTGGAACCCTCTCTACCGGGATTATGGTTAACATTCCTGCGTATTCACTGGTCTATTACCAGGACGGTAGCGAAAAACTGGCGTCACGCGTGATTGTCGGGCGTCCGGATCGCAAAACGCCGATGATGAGCAGCGCGCTGAATAATGTGGTGGTTAACCCGCCGTGGAACGTGCCACCGACGCTGGCGCGTAAAGACATTCTGCCGAAGGTCTGGAACGATCCGGGTTATCTGGAACGTCATGGTTATACGGTGATGCGTGGCTGGAACAGTAATGAGGCCATCGATCCTTATATGGTCGACTGGTCAACAATCACGGCTTCTAACCTGCCGTTCCGTTTCCAGCAGGCTCCGGGGGCGCATAACTCTTTAGGGCGTTACAAATTCAATATGCCGAGTTCTGACGCTATCTATCTGCACGATACGCCGAACCACAATCTGTTCCAGAAAGATACGCGCGCGCTGAGTTCTGGCTGCGTGCGCGTGAACAAAGCCTCGGAGCTGGCCAATATGCTGCTGCAGGATGCGGGCTGGAACGATACGCGCATTTCGTATGCCCTGAAGCAGGGGGATACGCGTTACGTTAATATTCGACACAATATTCCGGTCAATCTTTACTATCTGACGGCGTTTGTTGGCGAAGACGGGCGTACTCAGTACCGTACAGATATTTACAATTATGATCTCACCGCGCGATCTGGCGCACAAATTTTGCCAAAAGCGGAACAATTAATCAGGTAAATGAAGCAGTTCGGGAAAAATGATTGTCGTAAGTTAGAGTGAATAAGGGGCTATATCGCTGCAAGCCGCGTATTCACTGGGGTTGGGCGCCTTGACGTACCCGGTTTTGCCAGTTATGGTGCCCTTCGTGCGCTAAGCATATTACGATTTCTTTTACCTGTAGACCTGATTATCATGGACAAATTTGACGCTAATCGCCGCAAACTGCTGGCGTTAGGTGGTGTTGCGCTTGGCGCAGCGGCCATCTTGCCGACGCCAGCATTTGCCACCCTCTCGACACCTCGTCCGCGAGTTTTAACGCTCAACAATCTTCATACCGGTGAGTCGTTAAAAGCGGAGTTCTTCGATGGCAGAGGCTATATTCAGGATGAATTAGCAAGACTTAACCATTTTTTCCGTGATTTCCGCGCGAATAAAATTAAAGCCATCGACCCAGGACTGTTTGATCAGCTTTTCCGCCTTCAGGGCCTGCTGGGTACCAGCAAGCCGGTGCAGCTTATTTCTGGTTATCGCTCGGTTGATACCAATAATGAACTGCGCGCCCACAGTCGCGGGGTAGCGAAAAAAAGCTATCACACGAAGGGCCAGGCAATGGATTTCCATATTGAGGGCGTTTCGTTAGCCAATATTCGCAAAGCTGCGTTATCTATGCGCGCAGGTGGTGTAGGATATTACCCCAGCAGCAACTTTGTGCATATTGATACCGGTCCGGTTCGGCACTGGTAATAACGAAACACAGGAGCAGTATGAACTATCGTATTATTCCGGTTACCGCGTTCTCCCAGAATTGTTCACTCATCTGGTGCGAACAAACTAAACTGGCCGCGCTTGTCGATCCCGGCGGTGACGCTGAGAAGATCAAGCAGGAAGTCGCCGACAGCGGCGTGACGCTCATGCAGATTTTACTGACGCATGGTCATCTCGACCATGTGGGCGCAGCGGCTGAACTGGCTGAACACTACGGCGTGCCGATTGTCGGTCCGGAAAAAGAAGATGAGTTCTGGCTGCAGGGGTTACCTGCCCAAAGCCGCATGTTTGGCCTTGATGAGTGTCAGCCTCTGACGCCCGATCGCTGGCTGGATGAAGGAGAGCGCGTTAGCATAGGGAATGTGACTTTACAGGTGTTGCATTGTCCTGGGCATACGCCAGGCCATATCGTCTTCTTTGATGACCAGTCCCGTCTGCTGATCTCCGGCGATGTGATTTTCAAAGGTGGCGTAGGACGCAGCGATTTTCCGCGCGGCGATCACGGACAGCTGATTCAGTCGATTAAACAGAAGTTATTGCCGCTGGGTGATGATGTGACGTTTATCCCTGGGCACGGTCCGATGTCGACGCTGGGCTATGAACGGCTCCATAATCCGTTCCTTCAGGATGAAATGCCTGTCTGGTAACCCGCATAAAAAAAGCCTGCATAATGCAGGCTTTTTTATAGGCGCAAATTACAGTACGGCGACAATCGCTTCGCACAGCGGCGCCATGTTGTCAGGCGTCATGCCTGCAACGTTCACGCGGCCAGACGCCACGGCGTACACGCCGAACTCTTCACGCAGACGCAGAACCTGCTCTTTGGTCAGGCCGCTGAAAGAGAACATGCCGTTCTGTTTGATGATAAAGCTGAAGTCGCGGTCCGCGCCTTTCTCCGCCAGGGTGTTCACAAACAGCAGGCGCATGCGCTGAATACGCTGACGCATATCGTTCAGCTCTTGTTCCCAGATAGCGCGCAGCGCATCGTTGCTCAGGATAGTCGCAACAACAGATGCACCGTGTGCCGGTGGGTTAGAGTAGTTAGCGCGGATAACGGATTTCATCTGACTGAACGCGCGATCGACGGTCTCATCGTTAGCCGCAACCAGCGTACAGGCACCTACACGCTCATTGTACAGACCAAAGTTCTTGGAATAGGAACTGGCAACGATCAGCTCCTGATGCACGGCGGCGAACGCGCGCAGGCCTTCAGCATCTTCTTCCAGACCACGGGCGAAGCCCTGGTAGGCAAAGTCAAACAGCGGCAGCCAGCCTTTCTCTACAGACAGCTTCGCCAGGTGTTCCCACTGCTCAAGCGTTGGATCGATACCGGTTGGGTTATGGCAGCAGCCGTGGAACAGCACCACGTCACCCGCCTGCGCTTCGCTCAGGCTTGCCAGCAGGCCGTCAAAGTCCAGAGAGTGGTTTGCTGCGTCGTAGTAGGCGTATTCACGCACTTCCAGACCCGCAGAGTTAAACACGCTCTTGTGGTTCGGCCAGCTTGGATTGCTTACCCAGACACGCTTCACAGAGGTGTTTTTCGCAAGGAAATCTGCCGCCACGCGCAGCGCGCCGGTACCGCCCGGGGTCTGAGCTGTACGGGCACGTTTGTCACTCACAATTGCGCTGCCTTTACCGAACAGCAGCTCCTGGGTGCAGCGACCAAATTCAGGGATACCATCAATACCGAGGTAGTTTTTGGTGGTTTCGTTTTCCAGCAGATACTGCTCAGCTTTCTTAACGCTGGTCAGTACCGGAGTTTTGCCGGTTTCATCTTTATATACACCAATACCCAGGTTGATTTTGCCAGGGCGGTCGTCGGCACGAAACAGATCGGCCAGGCCCAGAATCGGGTCGGCAGGAGCGGCGGTAATGTTCTCAAACATGACGAAGTTCCATTGTGATTACAGAAGTGAAATCCGCTATCAGGTTAACGGTAGATTTACAAAATGCCAACCGTTTGCGACGAAAAGCGTGCGGCTTTTCAAAAGTCGCCATTATTTTCTGTCAGGCATAAAAAAACAGGGCCGAAGCCCTGTTCATTAAGCATATAACAAAGAGGTGTACTGATTAGAACTGGTAAACAGCTGCCAGGCCAACCTGGTCGTCGGTACCAACCCAGCCGCCGCCAGTGCGCTTGGCCTGATCTTCGTCGATCAGGTTGATACGGTAGTCAGCAGATACGTTGAAGTTTTTGTTGAAGTAGTAAGTAGCACCAACTTCAACGTACTTAGCCAGATCTGCATCGCCGCCAGATACGGTGTTCAGGTTTTTACCTTTACTCTGGACGTAGGAGAGGGATGGACGCAGGCCGAAGTCGAACTGGTACTGAGCAATGACTTCGAAGTTCTGGGTTTTATTCGCTACGTTGAACACGTCACCATCAGCATTCGGAGTATTAGAACCGGTGCTGTTGCCCAGGATGCTCATGTTGCGGGTTTCTGCATACACAGCTGCCAGATACAGGCTGTTGGCATCGTATTTACCGCCAATTGCCCATGCTTCAGCTTTGTCGCCCTTACCATCGGCCTTCTGGTCAACAGTACGGTTCGCATTGCTGTACGCACCAGTCAGAGCAAAGCCACTGCCGAAGTCATAAGCTACAGAGTAACCAACACCGTCGCCATTCGCACGACGCAGGTCAGCGCGTTCGTTTTTAGCCTGGTACGGAGACCGAAGCTCAGACCATCAACCAGACCGAAGAAATCGTTGTTACGGTAGGTCAGCAGGCCAGTAGAACGGCTGGTCATGTAGTTATCAACATAACCACCACCCCAGGTTTCGCCGGACCAGGTTGGCGCCATGTCGGTGTAGGATTCTACATCGTATACGATGCCGTAGTTACGGCCGTAATCGAGGCTACCAGCGTCAGCCATTTTCAGGCCAGCGAAAGCCAGACGAGTACGAGTAGAGTTGTTTGCAGATTGTTCACCTTCCGCAGAGCTTGCCAGTGCACGGTATTCCCACTGACCATAACCGGTCAGTTGGTCGTTGATCTGAGTTTCGCCTTTGAAACCGATCTGCGCGTAAGTTGAATCTGAGTTATTGGTGTTATCACCATTGGTAACGAAGTCACGCTCAGCATTAACTTTCCCGTACAGATCCAGTTTGTTGCCGTTCTTGTTATAGATTTCTGCAGCGTTCGCTGCACCGGCTACCAGCAGGGCAGGGATTACCACTGCCAGAATATTGCGCTTCATCATTATTTATTACCCTCATTGGTTTTTTTATGACACTCGCCACTGCCGTCAATAAATTCTGTCAATAAATATTTCCGGAACTATTGATGAGAGTTTGGTGTCTTTATGTATCTGACAGGCATCTTTCCATTCGCCGAAGCGTTTCGCTAGCCTGAAAGTGCTACAATTCTCAAGATTAGGTAACCAAAAGAAAATATGTGTAACCAAATATGTATTTTTGGGAACTTTGTGAACCACCTCAAACTTCAGAGCGTCCTGGCGAATTAAGCGACAGGGCATATCCTATATATATGAATTCCTTATGATTAATTTGGATAAAGGCATTTCATATAAACAGATGCTAAACGACTCGTTTTTTCTTATGGCGCCGAAAAGCCTTCTGGATGGCTGTAAAACGGGTTGAAATTTGTGCTATCGCTTGAGAATGTAATAATCGCAATAAGAATGGGGTTTATTTTTTGTGGCTGGATATTTCGTGGAAATAAAACGTAACAACCAGGGGTTGTGACGGGGTGATGGTTTAAAGAAGCTGACTTTGCGCTGACGAAAACTGACAATGCAGAATAAAATAATGGCCAGCATAAGCTGGCCATTTTAGTCTTTACTGATTAGAAGCTGGCGTTACGTGGTGTACGTGGGAACGGAATCACGTCACGAACGTTCTGCACACCGGTCACGTAGGCGATCAGACGCTCGAAGCCCAGACCAAAACCAGCGTGCGGTACGGTACCGTAACGACGCAGATCGCGGTACCAGCTGTAGTCCGCAGGGTTGAGACCCATCTCTTCCATACGCGCGTCCAGCACGTCAAGACGCTCTTCACGCTGTGAACCACCGATGATTTCACCGATGCCCGGCGCCAGGACGTCCATCGCTGCCACGGTTTTACCGTCTTCGTTAAGGCGCATATAGAAGGCCTTAATGTCTTTCGGGTAGTTTTTAACGACAACCGGCGCTTTGAAATGCTTCTCGGCCAGATAGCGCTCGTGCTCAGACGCCAGGTCTACGCCCCAGTAAACCGGGTTCTCGAACTTCTCACCGCATTTTTCGAGGATCGCCACCGCGTCGGTGTAGTCCACCTGCGCAAAATCGGCAGAGACGAAGCGCTCCAGACGGGCTACTGCGTCGCTGTCTACGCGCTCGGCGAAGAATTTCATGTCGTCCGGACGCTCTTCCAGCACCGCTTTGAAGACATACTTCAGCATCGCTTCCGCCAGACCCGCAACATCGTCCAGGTTGGCGAACGCCACTTCAGGCTCCAGCATCCAGAATTCCGCCAGGTGACGGCTGGTGTTGGAGTTTTCGGCACGGAAGGTGGGGCCAAAGGTGTAGATTTTAGACAGCGCGCAGGCGTACGTTTCGCCGTTGAGCTGACCGGATACGGTCAGGAAGGCCTCTTTACCAAAGAAGTCTTTGTCATAGTCCACTTTACCTTCCGGGGTGCGCGGCAGGTTTTCGAGATCCAGCGTTGAGACGCGGAACATCTCACCGGCGCCTTCCGTATCGGACGCGGTGATCAGCGGGGTAGACACCCAGAAATAACCCTGCTCATCGAAGAAACGATGCAGCGCCTGCGCCAGCGTATGACGTACGCGAGCAACCGCACCAATCAGGTTGGTACGTGGACGCAGGTGCGCCACTTCACGCAGATACTCAATGCTGTGACGTTTAGCCGCCATCGGATAGGTATCCGGATCTTCAACCCAGCCGGTGACTTCAATGGCAGAAGCCTGAATTTCGAAACTCTGACCCTGACCCGGGGATGCCACGACCACGCCGGTGACAATAACGGAACAGCCCGTCGTCAGGTGCAGAACGTCATCATTGTAATTGGGCAGAGAATTATTAATGACGGCCTGTACAGGATCAAAGCAGGAACCGTCATAGACGGCAAGGAAGGAGATGCCAGCTTTAGAATCTCGGCGGGTACGCACCCATCCGCGCACGGTGACTTCCTGGTCAACGGCGACACGGCCCTGGAGTACGTCGGCTACAGGCACAACGCTCATAATATTCTCTCTGTTAATAGTCGGAAAAAATAAACACTTGTCCACCCTTATGGGGGGATATCTATGTTACCTGCCATCCGCTATCAGACAAGTAAATTTCGCAGTCAAAAGAGAAGAATTGAGAAATAAATAAGAAGAGGGGAGCCATGAAGGCTCCCTTAAGCACTTAACTGGCTTTTTTGATCTGGGGAAGATCGAAGGCTTTGCGCAATGCGCGGACAAACGCCTTGTCATGGCAGATGGTTTTGCCCGGGCTGTCGGAGAGTTTCGCCACCGGCTTGCCGTTACATTCCACCAGCTTTATCACGATATTCAGAGGTTTTACCTGAGGAATGTCGCAGGTTAACCGGGTACCAATCCCGAAGCTCAGGTTCACTCTGGCGTTGAAATGGCGATAGAGTTCGACGGCTTTCGCCAGATCGAGGTTATCGGAGAAGACCAGCACCTTGCTCATCGGGTCAATGCCCAGTTTCTCGTAATGGGCAATAGCCTTCTCGCCCCACTCAATCGGATCCCCTGAATCGTGGCGTAGCCCCTGATAACGCTCCGCAAATTCAGGTCCAAAGTCGCGCAGGAAGGCATCCATCGTAATGCAGTCGGTGAGGGCGATCCCGAGTTGATTCGGGTACTCCTCAAGCCATGCGGCCAGTGCCGCGCGCTGGCTGTTTGCCAGGTCAGGGCTGATCTGCTGATGCGCCTGGAACCACTCGTGTGCCTGGGTACCCATTGGCGTCAGGTTGAGGCGGCGGGCCAGATCGTAGTTACTGGTGCCCACGAACCATGGCTCCTGTTGCAGACGTTTAACGATGGCCTCCTGGACGTCGCGCGAAAAACGGCGACGGGTGCCAAAGTCCATCAGGCGGAAGCGGGACATGTCCAGCCCTGCGGTCAGCGTGGAGAAGTCAGCGAGCTTGTTTTCCAGCGAGGCGACCGCCTGCGCTACGCCCGTTTCCGGTGAGCGATAGCGGTGAGCCAGTTCACTGATCACCGCCAGAAGCGGCACTTCCCACATGATCACTTCCCGCCACGGACCTTCAAGGCGAATATCCAGCTTGCCGTTATCGTTAACCACGGTGACCTGCTCCGGTCTATAGCGGAAATCGCGCAGCCAGTTCAGGTAGTCGGCTTTGAAGAAAGGCAGGCCAGAAAGCCACTGATATTCCTCGTCCTGCAGCGTCAGATGCTGCATAGCATTGACCTGTTCACGAATGGCGTCTGCGTAGATACCGAGCAAGTCGTCGCCACGGCAGCGGAATTCCGCCGCGACATGAACGTCATAGTAATGGTGGAAAACGGCTTGCTGCATATGCAGTTTATACGCGTCGGTATCCAGCAACGTATGCAGAACTGGAGAAGCGAATTGAGTCATAGGTGCGCAGTAGCATCCTCTCACAGGAGCGTTTAGTACAATAAACAACTCCGGAGTATACCTTGTTTAGTGATTTATTGAACCCCGATCACAACATAAGCGCGTTTTATGGTCGAGGGCATTTTGTGCCCCGTGTTATACAAATGTAGCAAAAAAAGGTGTTGACCCTGAAAAGATGAACATTCTGCATAGCGCGTTTTGCGCAACAGGAATATATTGAAACGTTACTCGACAAACGATGCATAAGGTTTTCTATGACACAACAGCCACAAGCCAAATACCGCCACGACTACCGTGCGCCGGATTATCTGATTAGCGAAATCGATCTGACTTTTGATCTGGATGCCACTAAAACCGTTGTCACGGCGGTGAGTCAGGTGACGCGCCACAGCGCAACTGCCGTGCCGCTGCGTCTGGATGGTGAAGACCTGACGCTGGTCTCCCTGCATATTAATGATGAAGCCTGGTCGGACTATAAAGAAGAAAACAACCAGCTGGTCATCGACAACCTGCCGGATCAGTTTACGCTGCGCATCGTGAATGAAATCAGCCCGGCCGCCAATACCGCGCTGGAAGGGCTGTACCAGTCTGGCGTGGCGCTGTGTACCCAGTGTGAAGCGGAAGGGTTCCGCCACATTACCTGGTATCTCGATCGCCCGGATGTCCTGGCGCGCTTCACCACTAAAATCATCGCCGATAAAACCCTGTATCCCTTCCTGCTCTCCAACGGCAACCGCGTAGGTGAAGGCGAGCTGGAGAATGGCCGTCACTGGGTTCAGTGGCAGGATCCCTTCCCGAAACCGTGCTACCTGTTTGCGCTGGTGGCGGGCGATTTCGACGTGCTGCGCGACACCTTCAAAACGCGCTCAGGCCGCGAGGTGGCGCTGGAGCTGTTTGTTGACCGTGGTAACCTGGACCGCGCGCCGTGGGCGATGACCTCGCTCATCAACTCCATGAAGTGGGACGAAGAGCGCTTCGGCCTCGAATATGACCTCGACATCTATATGATCGTCGCCGTTGATTTCTTTAATATGGGCGCAATGGAAAACAAAGGCCTGAACGTCTTTAACTCCAAATACGTGCTGGCGCGCACCGATACCGCCACCGATAAAGATTATCTCGATATCGAACGCGTCATCGGCCACGAATATTTCCACAACTGGACCGGTAACCGCGTCACCTGCCGCGACTGGTTCCAGCTGAGCCTGAAAGAGGGCCTGACCGTCTTCCGTGACCAGGAGTTCAGCTCCGATCTGGGGTCACGCGCAGTGAACCGCATCAACAACGTGCGAACCATGCGCGGCCTGCAGTTTGCGGAAGATGCCAGCCCAATGGCGCATCCGATCCGCCCGGATAAAGTCATCGAAATGAACAACTTCTACACCCTGACGGTGTATGAGAAAGGCGCTGAAATTATCCGCATGATCCACACTCTGCTGGGTGAAGAGAACTTCCAGAAAGGGATGCAGCTCTACTTCGAGCGTCATGACGGCAGCGCGGCCACCTGCGACGATTTTGTGCAGGCAATGGAAGATGCCTCTAATGTCGATCTTTCCCACTTCCGCCGCTGGTACAGCCAGGCCGGTACGCCGATTGTTACCGTCAAAGACGATTACAATCCAGAAACCGAGCAGTACACCCTGACCATCAGCCAGCGCACGCCGCCGACGGCAGAGCAGGAAGAGAAATACCCGCTGCATATTCCGTTCAGCATTGAGCTGTACGATAACGAAGGCAAAGTGATCCCATTGCAGAAGGGCGGTCACCCGGTACACCACGTGCTTAACGTGACCCAGGCCGAGCAGACCTTTATCTTCGATAACGTCTATTTCCAGCCGGTGCCTGCGCTGCTGTGTGAATTCTCCGCGCCGGTGAAGCTGGAGTACAAGTGGAGCGATCAGCAACTGACGTTCCTGATGCGTCACGCGCGTAACGACTTCTCCCGCTGGGATGCCGCACAAAGCCTGCTGGCGACCTACATCAAGCTCAACGTAAACCGCCATCAGCAGGGCCAGCCGCTGTCGCTGCCTGTTCACGTGGCTGATGCGTTCCGCGCGATCCTGCTGGATGAGAAGATTGACCCGGCGCTCGCCGCTGAAATTCTGACCCTGCCGTCAGCAACGGAAATCGCGGAGTTGTTCGAGATTATCGATCCGATCGCGATCGTGGCGGTGCGTGAAGCGCTGACCCGTACGCTGGCTGCTGAGCTGGCAGACGAGTTCCTCGCCATTTATAACGCCAACAAGCTTGACGCTTATCGCGTTGAGCACGCGGACATCGGTAAACGTTCTCTGCGCAACACCTGCCTGCGCTATCTGGCGTTTGGTGAAACCGAGCTGGCGAACACCCTGGTGAGCAAGCAGTATCACGAAGCGGATAACATGACCGACGCGCTGGCCGCGCTGGGCGCAAGCGTTGCCGCCGAACTGCCATGCCGCGATGCGCTGATGCAGGAGTACGACGACAAGTGGCATCAGGATGGCCTGGTGATGGACAAGTGGTTCATCCTGCAGGCGACCAGCCCGGCGGCCGATGCGCTCAGCAACGTGCGCAGCCTGCTGAAGCATCGTTCCTTTACCCTGAGCAACCCAAACCGCGTGCGTTCGCTGATTGGCGCGTTTGCCAGCAGCAACCCGGCCGCGTTCCACGCCGAAGACGGCAGCGGTTATCAGTTCATGGTGGAAATGCTGACCGAGCTGAACAGCCGTAACCCGCAGGTGGCGTCGCGTCTGATTGAGCCGCTGATCCGTCTTAAACGCTACGATGCGAAGCGTCAGGCGAAGATGCGTGCCGCGCTTGAGCAGCTGAAAGGGCTGGAAAACCTGTCTGGCGATCTGTACGAGAAGATTGCTAAAGCCTTAGCGTGATGTAGAAAAAAAAACGGTGGGCAGGTAAAAGCAAAACGGCAACCTCGGTTGCCGTTTTTAGTGTTTTCTCCCTCTCCCCGTGGGAGAGGGACGGAGTGAGGGGATCAGACATTAGCCTTAACTCGCCGCAACTCCGTTTCCCCTCGCTTCATCACCCGATCCAATACCTCAGCCTCCAGCTCCGCCAGTCTTGCCGAACCCACGCGACGAGGCCGCGGAAGATCCACCGTCAGATCCAGACCGATTTTCCCTTCCTCTATTAACAGCACCCGGTCGGCCATTGCGACGGCTTCACTCACGTCATGCGTCACCAGCAGTACCGTAAAGCCGTGCGCTTGCCAGAGGGAACCAATCAAATCCTGCATTTCGATTCGCGTCAGGGCGTCGAGCGCGCCCAGCGGTTCATCGAGCAACAGCAGGCCCGGACGGTGAATTAACGCCCGCGCCAGCGCCACGCGCTGCTTCTGTCCACCCGAAAGGGCAGCAGGCCACTCATCGGCGCGATTTTCCAGCCCAACGGCGGCCAGCGCCTGGCGGGCTTCATCCCGCCAGCTGCCCTTAAGGCCGAGCCCGACATTGTCGATAACCGTTTTCCACGGCAGTAGCCGCGCGTCCTGGAACATCATGCGGGTATCGTCCTGGATATTCGCAAGCGGCGTTGTCCCTGCCAGAATGTCGCCACCGTTGGGGGCTTCCAGTCCGGCCAGCAGCCGTAGCAGCGTACTCTTGCCGCCGCCGCTGCGCCCGACAACGGCCACAAACTGTCCGGCGGGAATATGCAGATCCAGTCCGTTAAGAATGGTGTTTTCGCCGTAGCGTTTGGTGACGCCGTTCAGCAGTAACGGGGTCCCCTGATTCAGTCGTGCCGTATTCATGCTTTCACCTCCTGAAGGGTATAGGCCGGGTTCCAGCGCAGCCAGTTGCGCTCCAGCCACTGGGCGCTGACGTCAGCGAGTTTGCCGAGCAGGGCATAAAGGATAATGGCAACCACCACCACGTCCGTTTGCAGGAATTCACGGGCGTTCATCGCCAGGTAGCCAATCCCGGAGTTAGCTGAGATGGTTTCCGCTACAATCAGCGTCAGCCACATCAGGCCGAGCGCAAAACGCACGCCGACCATAATGGAGGGCAGGGCACCCGGCAGAATCACATGAATAAAGAGGGAAAAACCCGATAAGCCATAGCTGCGCGCCATCTCCACCAGACCGCGATCGATATTGCGGATGCCGTGCCAGGTATTGATGTAAATCGGGAACAGCGTGCCCAGTGCCACGAGGAAGATCTTGGCACTCTCATCAATTCCAAACCACAAAATGACCAGCGGGATCAGCGCCAGATGCGGCACATTACGCAGCATCTGGATGGAGGTATCCAGCAGCCGTTCACCCCAGCGTGAAAGGCCGCTGATCAGGCCCAGGACCAGCCCGATGCTGCCGCCGATGGAAAACCCGATCACGGCGCGCCAGGAGCTGATCGCCAGGTGCTGCCACAGCTCTCCGCTAACGCTCAGCGACCAGAACGCTTCTACAACGCCCTCCGGAGAGGGCAGAATGCGGCTCGACAGCCAGCCGGTAGACGATGCGAGCTGCCAGAGCGCCACAATGCCGACGGGTAAAAACCACGGCGCGGCGCGCAGCAGCCATTTTTGTGAGGTGGCAGACATGGTCACTCCTTAGCTCTGTGCGGCTTTGCGTGGAATGAATTCGTTCGCCACGGCTTCGCCCTGAAGCTGGAGCCGCTGCGGCTGCGGCACCTCCGGAATGGCGACATCCAGGTGCGGGAACAGCAGTTCGCCCACCTTGTACGCCTCTTCCAGATGCGGATAACCGGAGAGAATGAAGCTGTCGATGCCCAGTTCGGCGTATTCATTGATACGCGCGGCCACGGTCGGGCCGTCGCCGACCAGCGCTGTGCCCGCACCGCCGCGCACCAGGCCGACGCCTGCCCACAGATTCGGGCTGATCTCCAGGTTCTCGCGCTTGCCGTTGTGCAGGGACGCCATCCGGTGCTGCCCGACGGAGTCGGTTTTGGCAAACGCGGCCTGGGCTCTGGCGATCGTTTCATCATCCAGATGGGAGATCAGGCGGTCCGCCGCCTGCCAGGCTTCTTCATTGGTCTCGCGCACAATCACATGCAGACGGATACCGAAGCGCACCTTGCGGCCATGGGCGGCCGCTTTCGCGCGAACCTGGGCAATTTTTTCTTTTACCAGTTCTGGCGGTTCGCCCCAGGTCAGATAGAGATCGACCTGCTCTGCGGCCAGATCCTGCGCCACATCCGACGACCCGCCAAAATAGAGCGGCGGGCGCGGCTGCTGCACCGGCGGAAAGTAGAGCTTCGCGTCGCGAACGTGAATATGCTTGCCTTCAAAGGTGACGGTTTCCCCTTCCAGCAGACGTCGCCAGACGCGGGTGAACTCGGCGGAGGCTTCGTAGCGTTCGGTATGGTCGAGGAACACGCCGTCGCCCGCCAGCTCCTGCGGATCGCTACCCGTCACCAGGTTAAACAGGGCGCGGCCGTTGGACAGTCGGTCGAGCGTTGCCGCCTGACGTGCCGCCACGGTAGGAGAGACCACGCTCGGGCGTAACGCCACCAGGAATTTCAGACGCTGAGTGACCGGGATCATCGACGCGGCGACCAGCCACGCATCTTCACAAGACCGTCCGGTCGGGATCAGCACCCCGGTGAAACCGATTCGGTCCGCCGCCTGTGCAATCTGCTGCAGGTAGCCATGGTCAACCGGGCGTGAACCCTCTTCTGTGCCAAGATAGTGTCCATCACCGTGGGTGGGTAAAAACCAGAAAAGATTCAGACTCATGATTTAGCTCCTTCTTTGCCTGCGGGTTGCCAGATGCGTTCGCGAATAGTGACCTGTTTTGGAACCAGGTGGTTTTGATAGAAGAGGTCGGCCGTTTGCTGCTGAAGCGCGGCGACGTGTGCGTCAACGGGCGTAATGGTGGTCGGCGGACGGTGGTTGAGATAGCTCGCGATCACCGGCTCAGGTAAGCCCATGGTTTTCGCCAGCAGGGCAATGCTCTCCTGACGCTGGCTCTGAGTCAGGGCATCGGCCTGGGTAAAGGTATCCAGCACGCCCTGAATAAATGCGCCGTTCTTTTCCGCATAAGGGCGCGCGGCCAGATAGAACGAGCCGGTTTGCTTCAGCGTGGTACCGTCTTTCAGCACGCGAACGCCGCCCTGCAGCAATGCGGCGGAGTAGTACGGATCCCAGATGGCCCAGGCATCAACGTTCTTCTGCTGGAACGCGGCGCGCGCGTCGGCAGGCGTCAGGTAAACAGGCTGAATGTCAGTGAACTTGAGCCCGGCCTCTTGCAGGGCACGCAGCAACAGGTTGTGTGAACTGGAACCTTTCTGGAATGCGACCTTATGGCCTTTGAGATCGGCGACGCTTTTGATATCGCTGTTTTCAGGCACCAGGATCACCTCGGCCTTCGGCTTGGGCGGCTCAACGCCTACATAGACGAGGTCCGCTCCCGCCGCCTGGGCAAATATTGGCGGAATATCGCCCGTGCTGCCGAGATCGATACTGCCCACGTTAAGGGCCTCCAGCATCTGCGGGCCGGCAGGGAACTCCACCCAGGAGAATTTGGTGTCCGGGAAGCGTTTTTCCAGAAGCTGGTGGCTTTTTGCCAGCACCATGCTGACGCTGCCTTTCTGATAGCCGATACGTAAGCTTTCCGGAGCCGTTTCTGCGGCATGGGCCAGCGAGGTAAATGCCATCAAACCGGCCAGTCCGATACGGGTTAAGGTTTTAAACATGGGCGACTCCTTGAGGCTGACCAAACGCCGGGGCCTGGATATCCCGGCGATGCAGGGCATGCCAGAAGGTTTCCAGAGCGTTATCGAGGCGGGTTTGCAGGTTGGGCGTAAAGTGGGGTTTGTGCTGATAGTCGATAACCTGTGAGTCATCGGCGAAAACGCCGTGGAGGATCTCCTGCGCTTTCAGCGCGTTCAGCACCGGCTTCAGGGCATAATCCACGGCCAGTAAATGGGCAACCGTACCGCCCGTTGCCAGCGGCAGCACCACCTTTCCGTCCAGCGCGCGTTCCGGAAGCAGATCGAGCAGGGTTTTCAGCGCCCCGGAAAAAGAGGCTTTATAAATCGGCGTGGCCACGATCAGGCCGTCCGCGCCGTTAAGTTGCTCAATAAGGGTTTTCAGGGCGGGGCTGTCGAAACGGGCGTAGAGCAAATCTTCAGGTTCGAAGTTATGCAGGTTCCAGTGGCACACTTCCACATCCAGAGCATTCAGTTTTTCACGGGCATATTCCAGCAGGGCGCTGGAGCGCGACGGGAATCGTGGACTTCCGGCCAGGGTAATGACGCGCATACTTCCTCCTTATAACTAATTGTTTGCTTTTATCTAACATTCATAACAATTTTAAGGAGTGTGACACCGCGCGTTTATTCCACTAAATGATTTATCTGCAATTAAAATGCGAAAAAGTGCATAAGAAATAGGCGGGGAGGTAAACGATTGCGTTTTGCGCTGATTTTTTGCCGCAGGTCAATTCCCTTTCGCGCCGGGATCGCCCATAATCCCCTCCCGGTTTGCACACCGGGAATCCAGGAGAGTTCATGTACTACCCCTTCGTTCGTAAAGCCCTTTTCCAGCTCGACCCTGAGCGCGCTCATGAATTGACATTCCAGCAATTACGTCGTATTACCGGAACGCCTCTGGCCGCGCTGGTGCGCCAGCATGTGCCGGTAAAACCTGTGCAATGCATGGGGCTGACCTTTAAAAATCCGCTGGGTCTGGCGGCCGGTCTGGACAAAAACGGCGAGTGCATTGATGCCCTGGGCGCGATGGGCTTTGGCTCCATTGAAATCGGCACCGTTACCCCGCGCCCGCAGCCGGGAAATGACAAGCCGCGCCTGTTCCGACTGGTGGAAGCCGAAGGGCTGATCAACCGCATGGGCTTCAATAACCACGGTGTTGATCACCTCGTCGAGAACGTTAAAAAAGCCCACTTTGACGGAATTCTGGGCATCAATATCGGCAAAAATAAAGACACGCCGGTCGAGCAGGGTAAAGATGACTATCTGATTTGTATGGAAAAAGTCTACGCCTATGCCGGTTATATTGCGGTGAATATTTCTTCTCCCAATACCCCGGGACTGCGATCCTTACAATATGGTGAGGCGCTGGACGATCTTCTGAGTGCCATTAAAAATAAACAAAATGAACTCCAGTCGATCCACCATAAATATGTTCCGGTCGCGGTTAAGATCGCGCCGGATCTTTCTGCCGAAGAATTGATCCAGGTTGCCGACAGTTTAGTTCGTCATAATATTGATGGTGTGATTGCGACCAATACCACCCTCGATCGCTCCCTCGTGCAGGGAATGAAAAACTGTGACGAAGCGGGTGGGTTAAGCGGGCGTCCGGTGCAATTAAAAAGCACCGAAATTATTCGTGCTCTGTCTGCGGAATTAAATGGCCGTCTGCCGATTATTGGCGTCGGTGGCATTGACTCGGTGATTGCTGCGCGCGAGAAGATGGCAGCGGGTGCGTCGCTGGTGCAAATCTATTCCGGCTTTATTTTTAAAGGGCCGCCGCTGATTAAAGAAATCGTTACTCATATCTAATCTTTTCTCTTAATCAGACAACCAGGGCTTTATTTCCAGCCCTGGTTGTTTTATATTCCGTCACTGTTGCTTATTTAGACATTATAGTCTTTTATTAATGGTGTTATAAACGAAGCGGCGATCAGGACATTTTTAGTACAGGACGTTTCGGGGACGGGAGAGAAACATGCGAATTAAACCTGACGATAACTGGCGCTGGTATTTTTGCGACGAGCATGACCGAATGATGCTCGACTTAGCCAATGGCATGTTGTTTCGCTCTCGTTTTGCCCGCCGAATGTTAACCCCGGACGCCTTTTCCCCGTCAGGCTTTTGCGTTGATGACGCTGCGCTGTATTTCTCCTTTGAGGAAAAATGTCGCGATCTGGTGCTCTCGAAAGAGCAGCGTGCCGAGCTGGTATTAAATGCGCTGGTGGCTATCCGTTTCCTGAAACCGCAAATGCCAAAGAGCTGGCATTTCCTGCCGCACGGCATGAACTGGACCCCGGCAACGGGTGATGCGGCCAGCGTCAATCTGAGCGATACCACAGAAGAGGTGAGCCTGCTGGTGGTGGAGCCCGGCGAAAATGCCGCGCTCTGTTTGCTGGCCCAGCCCGGCGTGACGATTGCCGGGCGGACAATGCAGCTTGGGGATGCCATTAAGGTTATGAACGACAGGCTGAAGCCCCAGCTTCGCGTGGATGCCTTCAGCCTCGAGCAGGCGGTTTAAGCTTCCAGCTGTACGGACGTTTTCGGGACGCAGCTACAGCACAGAATTGTGCCGTCATTTCCAATTGCCGATTTTTTCAACGCACTCACTTCGCCATCCACCAGCCTGATGCGGCAGCATCCGCAAATTCCTGCGCGACAGGAGTAGGGGATGCGGATCCCTGCTTGTTCCAGCTGCTCAAGCAATACCTGCTGGTTATTACCCCGGATCACGTTGCCCTGCCAGTGAATCTCTACCGCAGCGGCGACGTTTGTCTCAACGTCGACAAACTCCTCTTCCTGACCCGAGCCGTACACCCTTGCTGGCCCACGGGCGAGCACTTCTACCTCATCACCGACGCGGATCGCGCCGCTGGAGCGCGGGATCAGGTTCTGGCCGAAATCGACATCACCGTTATCCTGCGCGGTGCGGAATGACTGCAGCGTCTTCAACGGTTCGCCGGAAGGGTGCTTCTGGCCTTTCTCAGGGCTGACCGTCGTGAAAATGCAGCGGCTGCACGGCTTCACCACGTCAAAAATGACGCTGCCAATGCGGATCACTTTCCAGGTATCTTCGTCCCAGGCCTCTGCACCCGTCACCACCAGATTCGGACGGAACTGTTCCATCTGAACGCTGGCTTTGCAGCGGCCTTGTAAATCACGCAGCGAGGCTTCGTTGGTCAGCAGGAACGGGAAGCCATCGGCGAAGGAGAGAGGAACGGCGTCGTGGCGCTTCACGCGACGCGTCAGTTCAGGCCCAACCCAGCGCAGCTGCACGTCACGGGAAAAGAAGCCGCTCAGCCAGCGGTTAATCTCATCCGGGGCGATGCGCGCGGTAAAATGGTTACCCCACACTTCCGTTGGCGCATCGACGGGCGCAAAATCAGCAAAGCGAATCACCGCGCTGGAACCGTCCGGCGCAGTAAGGTGCAAACCGTCGTGAAGCGGGGAAGGGGTAAAGCGAACCATCTGCGGGAACTGGCGTGCGGTAATGAACGTACCGTCAGGCTCGGTGACCATAAAAATACGATCGAAGGCAAATCCGCTCATGTCGGCCAGCGCGTGAGAGACGCCGATGCCGCGCATGGATTTCACCGGATGAATAAAAAGCCTGGATAACGTCGCCACTGCACACTCCCTCGAATGAAAATAAGCCTTCAACTTTATGACATACACGCCATATTAGCTATAATGCGCGACAATTTTCTAAGAGTAAAAGTGACGATATGAATTCTCTGTTTGCCAGTACGGCCCGTGGGCTGGAAGAGCTGTTAAAAACTGAACTGGAAAGCCTGGGCGCGCAAGAGTGCCAGGTGGTTCAGGGTGGTGTCCATTTTGAGGGCGACACGCGGCTTATTTACCAGAGCCTGATGTGGAGCCGCCTGGCGTCGCGCATCATGCTGCCGATGAAGGAGTGCAAGGTCTATAGCGACCTTGATCTCTATACCGGCGTACAGATGATCGACTGGACAGAGATCTTCACCCCGAATGCCACCTTTGCGGTGCATTTCAACGGCGTGAACGACGAGATCCGCAACAGCCAGTACGGTGCCCTGCGCGTAAAAGACGCCATTGTGGACTGCTTCACGCGTAAAAATAAGGAACGTCCCAACGTCGATCGTGAAAACCCCGATCTGCGTATTAACGTCTGGCTGAACGGCGACACGGCGAGTATCTCCCTCGATCTGAGCGGCGCGGGCCTGCACCTGCGCGGCTACCGCGATCGTACCGGTATGGCACCCATCAAAGAGACCCTGGCGGCCGCGATTGTGATGCGCTCCGGCTGGCAGCCGGGCACGCCGCTGCTCGACCCGATGTGTGGTTCCGGTACCCTGCTGATTGAAGCGGCCATGCTGGCTACCGACCGCGCGCCGGGACTGCACCGCGGCCAGTGGGGCTTCAAGGGCTGGGCGCAGCACGATGAAGCGCTCTGGAAAGAGGTCAAAGACGACGCGCAGACCCGCGCGCGGAAGGGGCTGGCGGAATATACCTCTCATTTCTACGGCTCCGATAGCGACCCTCGCGTCATTGAGCGTGCGCGCAGCAACGCCCGCCGTGCCGGTATCGGCGAGCTGGTCACCTTTGAAGTGAAAGACGTGGCGAACCTGACCAACCCGCTGCCAAAAGGCCCGTACGGTACCGTCATCAGCAACCCGCCATACGGCGAACGTCTCGACAGCGAACCGGCGCTGATTGCCCTGCACAGCCTGCTGGGCCGCAATATGAAGGACCACTTCGGCGGCTGGAACCTGTCTCTGTTCAGCGCCTCGCCGGAACTGCTGAGCTGCCTGCAGCTGCGCGCCGATCGCCAGTTTAAAGCGAAAAACGGCCCGCTGGACTGCGTGCAGAAAAACTACCATCTGGCGGAGAAGGCGGCCGACAGCAAGCCGTCCGGCGTGGCGGAAGATTACGCCAACCGCCTGCGCAAGAACCTGAAGAAATTTGAGAAGTGGGCGAAGCAGGAGGGCATTGAATGCTATCGCCTGTACGATGCCGACCTGCCGGAATATAACGTGGCGGTTGACCGCTACGCGGACTGGGTGGTGATTCAGGAATATGCGCCGCCGAAAACCATTGATGCGCAAAAAGCGCGTCAGCGCATGCTGGACGTCATTGCCGCCACCATCGCCGTGCTGGGTATTGCGCCAAACAAGCTGGTGCTGAAAACGCGTGAACGTCAGAAAGGCAAAAACCAGTACCAGAAGATGGGCGAGAAGGGCGACTTTATCGAAGTGGGCGAATACAACGCGCGCCTGTGGGTCAACCTGACCGACTATCTGGATACCGGTCTGTTCCTCGACCACCGTATCGCCCGACGCATGCTGGGCCAGATGAGTAAAGGCAAGGACTTCCTGAATCTCTTCTCCTATACCGGCAGCGCCAGCGTGCATGCCGGTCTGGGCGGCGCGCGCAGCACCACCACGGTGGATATGTCCCGTACCTATCTGGAGTGGGCGGAGCGCAACCTGCGTCTTAACGGCTTAACCGGACGTCAGCATCGCCTGATGCAGGCTGACGTGCTGGGCTGGCTGCGCGATACCGACGAGCAGTTTGATCTGATCTTTATCGATCCGCCGACCTTCTCCAACTCCAAGCGTATGGAAGATAGCTTTGATGTACAACGCGATCACCTGCGCCTGATGACCGACCTGAAGCGCCTGCTGCGCAAAGGCGGCACCATTATGTTCTCGAACAACAAACGCGGCTTCCGTATGGATCATGACGGCTTAGCAGCCCTGGGACTGAAAGCACAAGAAATCAGCCAAAAAACGCTGTCTCAGGACTTTGCCCGTAACCGTCAAATTCATAACTGCTGGTTGATTACCGCGGTCTGAAAGGAAAAATAAATGTCTTTAATTAGTATGCACGGCGCGTGGCTCTCTTTCAGCGACTCACCGCTTCTCGACAATGCAGAACTGCACATCGAAGATAACGAGCGCGTCTGTCTGGTGGGCCGTAACGGCGCGGGTAAATCCACGCTGATGAAAATCCTTAACCGTGAACAGGGGCTGGATGACGGGCGTATTGTTTACGAGCAGGATCTGATTGTCTCCCGCCTGCAGCAGGACCCACCGCGTCACGTGACCGGCAGCGTTTACGATTTCGTGGCGGAAGGGATCTCCGAGCAGGCTGAATACCTGAAGCGCTATCACGAGATTTCGCATCTGGTGATGACCGATCCGAGCGACAAAAACCTCAACGAACTGGCGAAAGTGCAGGAGATGCTCGATCACCACGGTCTGTGGCAGCTTGAAAACCGCATTAATGAAGTACTGGCGCAGCTCGGCCTGGAACCCGATATGGAGCTGTCGGCGCTCTCCGGCGGCTGGCTGCGTAAAGCGGCCCTGGGTCGCGCGCTGGTCAGCGGGCCGAAGGTGCTGCTGCTGGACGAACCGACCAACCACCTGGATATCGAAGCGATCGACTGGCTGGAAGGTTTCCTGAAAACCTTCAGCGGCACCATCATCTTTATCTCGCATGACCGTTCGTTTATTCGCAATATGGCGACGCGCATTGTCGACCTCGACCGCGGCAAGCTGGTCACCTATCCCGGCGATTACGATACGTATCTGCTGGAAAAAGAAGAAAACCTGCGCGTGGAAGAGTTGCAGAATGCCGAGTTCGACCGCAAGCTGGCGCAGGAAGAGGTCTGGATCCGCCAGGGCATCAAAGCCCGCCGTACCCGTAACGAAGGCCGCGTGCGCGCCCTGAAGGCGATGCGTCGCGAGCGCAGCGAACGCCGTGAAGTGATGGGCAGCGCCAAAATGCAGGTTGAAGAGGCGTCCCGTTCCGGCAAGATTGTCTTTGAAATGGAAAACGTCAACTATCAGGTTGACGGTAAAGTGCTGGTGAACGATTTCTCCGCGCAGGTTCAGCGCGGCGATAAAATTGCGCTCATCGGCCCGAACGGCTGCGGTAAAACCACGCTGCTGAAACTGATGCTGGGCCAGCTGCAGGCCGACAGCGGACGCATTCACTGCGGGACCAAGCTGGAGGTCGCCTACTTCGACCAGCACCGCGCGGAGCTGGATCCGGACCGTACGGTGATGGACAACCTCGCCGAAGGTAAGCAGGAAGTGATGGTGAACGGTAAGCCTCGCCACGTGCTGGGCTACCTGCAGGACTTCCTGTTCCATCCGAAACGCGCCATGACGCCGGTGCGCGCGCTGTCCGGCGGTGAGCGAAACCGTCTTCTGCTTGCGCGCCTGTTCCTGAAGCCAAGCAACCTGCTGATCCTCGATGAACCGACGAACGACCTGGATGTCGAAACGCTGGAATTACTCGAAGAGCTGATTGACGGCTATCAGGGCACCGTGATGCTGGTCAGCCACGATCGTCAGTTCGTTGATAACACCGTGACCGAGTGCTGGATCTTCGAAGGTGAAGGGCGAATTGGTCAATATGTCGGCGGTTATCACGATGCAAAAGGGCAACAGGCACAGTCGCTGGCGACGAAGCAGTCAAAGTCCAAAATAAGTTCTGAACCTGCTGTAACAAAAGCAGAAACTGTCAAGAAAACCTCGGCTAAACTAAGCTATAACCTGCAGCGCGAACTGGAGGGGCTACCGCAGCGTCTTGAAGAGCTGGAGGCCGCGCTTGAGGATCTGCAAACACAGGTTGCTGATGCGTCATTCTTTACTCAATCGCATGACTATACTCAGAAAGTACTGTCAGAACTGTCCGCGGCTGAAAAAGCCCTGGAAGAAGCATTTGAGCGCTGGGAGTACCTTGAGTCTCTGAAAAACGGCGCATAAACAGGGATAACATATGTGTGACCAGCACCATGCCGACAGGCATATTTTATGCTCGCAATGCGATATGCTCGTGGCGTTGCCAGAGCTTGGTCACGGACATAAAGCCCTGTGTCCACGTTGCGGTGCGACGTTGACAACCGAGTGGGACGCGCCGCGGCAGCGTCCCACTGCTTACGCTCTGGCAGCCTTGTTTATGCTGCTGCTCTCCAATCTCTTCCCCTTCATCTATATGAAGGTGGGGGGGATCACCAGCCAGGTGGATTTGCTTGAAATCCCGGGCGTGATGTTCTCGGAAGATTACGCCAGCCTGGGGACCTTTTTTCTCCTGTTTGTCCAGATAGTCCCGGCTTTTTGCCTGGTCGTCATCCTTTTGCTGGTGAACCGCGTCAGGATGCCGGCACCGCTGAAAATCCGACTGGCGCGTATTCTTTTTCAGCTCAAAAGCTGGGGGATGGCCGAGATCTTTCTGGCGGGGATTTTGGTCAGCTTCGTGAAGCTGATGGCGTACGGCGACGTGGGGATTGGCAGCAGCTTTATTCCCTGGTGTCTGTACTGCGTTCTGCAGCTGCGCGCCTTCCAGTGTGTGGACAGGCGCTGGGCGTGGGACGATATCGCGCCAGCGCCGACGCTTTCACAGACGGTGAAGGTTGGGGTGCCCGGCATTCGCCAGGGGCTTCGCTCGTGCCCGTGCTGTACCGCCGTGCTGCCCGCCGATCTCGACGTCTGTCCGCGCTGCGAAACAAAGGGGCACGTACGGCGTAAAAATAGCTTGCAGTGGACGATGGCGCTGCTGGTCACGTCCGTCATGCTGTATCTGCCAGCCAATATTCTGCCAATCATGATCACCGATTTGCTCGGTGACAAAATGCCCTCGACGATCCTCGCCGGGGTGATACTGCTCTGGGGCGAAGGTTCCTATCCGGTCGCTGGCGTCATCTTTATCGCCAGTATTATGGTGCCCACCTTAAAAATGATCGCCATCGCCTGGCTCTGTTGGGATGCGAAAGGGCATGGGAAACGCGATAGCGAACGCATGCACCTGATTTATGAAGTGGTCGAGTTTGTCGGACGCTGGTCAATGATTGACGTGTTTGTCATCGCCGTTCTCTCTGCGCTGGTGCGGATGGGCGGTTTGATGAGTATTTATCCTGCGATGGGGGCTTTAATGTTTGCACTGGTCGTGATCATGACCATGTTTGCGGCCATGACCTTCGACCCTCGTTTATCGTGGGATCGTGAGCCTGAATCAAGCCATGAGGAAGAGTAAGAGCATGGAAAATAAGAGTGGAGAGGCGAAAGTGCAGAAGGTCAAAAACTGGTCTCCGGTGTGGATTTTTCCCATCGTGACTGCGCTGATCGGTGCCTGGATCCTGTTTTATCATTACAGTCATCAGGGACCGGAAGTGACGCTGATAACCACCAATGCCGAGGGGATTGAGGGCGGTAAAACGACCATCAAAAGCCGTAGCGTGGATGTGGGCGTGGTCGAAAGCGCAACCCTGACGGACGATTTAACCCATGTGGAGATTAAGGCGCGCCTTAATGCCGGCATGGAAAAACTGCTGCACGGCGATTCCGTTTTCTGGGTCGTTAAGCCGCAGGTGGGGCGAGAAGGGATCAGCGGCTTAGGGACGCTGCTTTCGGGCGCCTACATTGAGCTGCAGCCCGGTGCTAAGGGTAACCAGCCAGCCAAATACCAGCTCCTGGACTCACCGCCGCTTGCGCCGCCTGATGCCAAGGGTATCCGCGTGATCCTCGACAGTAAAAAAGCAGGTCAGCTCACGGCGGGCGACCCGGTTCTGTTCCGCGGCTACCGGGTCGGGTCGGTTGAGAAAAGCACGTTTGATCCGCAGAAACGTGCGATCAGCTATCAGCTCTTCATTAATGCGCCAAACGATCGCCTGGTCACCAGCAACGTCCGCTTCTGGAAAGACAGCGGGATCGCGGTGGATCTGACTTCGGCAGGTATGCGCGTTGAAATGGGTTCGCTGACCACGCTGTTTGGCGGCGGCGTGAGTTTTGATGTGCCAGAAGGCCTGGATTTGGGCCAGCCGGTTGCAGAGAACACCGCTTTCCGTCTCTTTGACGATCAAAAAAGCATTCAGGATGCGCTCTATACCGATCACGTTGACTTCCTGATGTTCTTTAAAGACTCCGTTCGCGGCCTGCAGCCGGGGGCGCCCGTTGAGTTCCGCGGTATTCGCCTCGGTACGGTTGGGCAAGTGCCGTTCTTCGTCCCGGGTCTGAGCCAGATGCTGGATGATGACTATCGCATTCCGGTGCTGATCCGCATTGAGCCGGAGCGTCTGCTAAACCAGATTGGCGAAAATCAGGATATTGCAGCCCATATCTCTCAGCTGATGGAACGCGGTTTGCGCGGGTCGCTGAAAACCGGCAACCTGGTCACCGGTGCGCTGTATGTGGATATGGACTTCTACCCGAAAGCACCGCCAATTACCGGTATCCGTGAATTCGGTGGCTATAAGATCATCCCAACGGTGAGCAGCGGCCTGGCGCAGATCCAGCAGCGTCTGATGGAGACGCTGGATAAGATCAACAATCTGCCACTGAATCCGATGATTGAAGCGGCGACCGGGTCGTTACATCAGAGCCAGGAGACAATGCAGCGCCTGCAAACCACGCTGGATAACATCAACAAGATCACGGCGAGCCAGAGCATGCAGCAGCTGCCGCAGGACATGCAGAAAACGCTGCGTGAGCTGAACCGCAGTATGCAGGGCTTCCAGCCGGGTTCAGCAGCCTATAACAAGATGGTGGCAGATATGCAGCGTCTTGATCAGGTCCTGCGTGAACTGCAGCCTGTTCTGAAAACGCTCAACGAGAAGAGCAACGCGCTGGTGTTCGAAGCGAAAGATAAAAAGGATCCTGAGCCGAAGAGGGCAAAAGAATGAAAAAGTGGCTATTGATGGTTGGCGCTCTGCTGTTAACGGCGTGCAGTTCAGGGGTAGAGAATAAAAGCTACTATCAGCTGCCTGTGGCGACCCACAGCGGCGGGCAAAGCACGGCGAGTCAGGGAAACCGTCAGCTGTGGGTTGAGCAGGTTGCCGTGCCGGATTATCTGGCAGGAAACGGCGTGGTCTATCAGACCAGTGACGTTAAATACGTGATTGCGACCAACAACCTGTGGGCCAGCCCGCTGGATCAGCAGCTGCGCAACACGCTGGTGGCCAATCTGGGTAGCCAGCTTCCTGGCTGGGTTGTCGCGTCGCAGCCGCTGGGTAACGATCAGGATACGCTGAACGTCACCGTAACGGGCTTCCACGGCCGCTATGACGGTGCAGTGGTGATCAGCGGGGAGTGGTTGCTGAATCATCAGGGGCAGCTGATTAAGCGTCCTTTCCATCTGGAGCTGAAGCAGCAGAAGGATGGCTATGACGAAATGGTGAAAGTCCTGGCTCAGGGTTGGGCGCAGGAGTCGGCCAGTATCGCGAGAGAGATTTCCCGGCTGCCATAAGTAAAATTCATCATCAAAAACCGCAATCGGTCTGTCGCTGATTGCGGTTTTTTTTCGTTTTCACTTCAGGCCGTTACTTGTGCCACGTCACAATTTTTGTACAAATGATCTTCCAGGTAGCTCACAAATATGACACCCGTATGAATTTTGAACATTGACGCTGCGACTAATTCGGGGTATTCGTTATCTGTGCCTGTGCAGATAGTGCAGACACTGTTTTCTTTCCACCAGACAAAAGAATGAGGGAAACGAGGCATGAAGAGACAGAAACGAGATCGCCTGGAACGGGCTCATCAACGTGGTTATCAGGCCGGCATCGCTGGACGTTCTAAAGAAATGTGTCCTTATCAGACGATAAATCAAAGGTCACAATGGC
This sequence comes from Enterobacter cloacae complex sp. Mu1197, assembly GCF_040059225.1. Lineage (NCBI taxonomy): Bacteria > Pseudomonadati > Pseudomonadota > Gammaproteobacteria > Enterobacterales > Enterobacteriaceae > Enterobacter > Enterobacter cloacae complex sp. Mu1197. Next base: position 1,633,585 of record NZ_CP157375.1, read on the forward strand.
TTGGAGGCTGGCGAGAAGCCATCGGCGACAGGGCACTCATAGCCTGATAACGTCTCTTTTAAAAAAGAAACCTCCGCAATGCGGAGGTTTCGCCTTTCCGGGGGTGCAAAAAGCACGATCAGAACGCGGACGTGTCCTGGAACAGGCCAACCTTCAGGTCGCTTGCGCTATAGATCAGACGACCGTCAACCAGCACTTCGCCATCTGCCAGGCCCATAATCAGGCGGCGGTTAACGATGCGCTTGAAGTGAATACGATAGGTCACTTTCTTCGCTGTAGGCAGAACCTGGCCGGTGAATTTTACTTCGCCTACGCCCAGCGCGCGGCCTTTACCTTCACCACCCAGCCAGCCCAGATAGAAGCCAACCAGCTGCCACATCGCATCCAGACCCAGACAGCCAGGCATTACCGGATCGCCGATAAAGTGGCAACCGAAGAACCACAGGTCCGGGTTGATATCGAGTTCTGCTTCTACGTAACCCTTATCGAAGTTGCCGCCGGTTTCGGTCATTTTCACGACTCGGTCCATCATCAGCATGTTCGGGGCCGGTAACTGTGGGCCTTTCGCGCCAAACAGTTCACCGCGACCAGAGGCAAGAAGATCTTCTTTTGTATAGGATTCGCGTTTATCTACCATGTTCTCAGTAAGCCTTATTTTAGTGAAGGACGCAGGATAGCTAACACGTGTACGCTGAACAAGTCCGATCAGTTAGAACTAAACCAGCCCAGCCAGCGTAACGGCCATGGATAACGATGACGAGCATCCTGCTGTGTCGCCTGAGCAATACGCTCCTGGATAGTCTGCATCAGGGTGGTTTGCCCTTCGCCATCCCATACCAGGTTTGTCAGTAAGGGTAGTGCATCCTCAATCCCTTCGATCGCCCAGATAGCGAACTGCTCTTGTTCAACCGCATCCAGGATCTCCTGACTGAGGCTTAAATGGCGTGCGTTGGGAGCCGGAATAATCACACCCTGCTTGCCGTTTAAACCGCGCTGCTGACAGATAGAGAAGAAGCCTTCAATTTTCTCGTTGAGGCCACCCACAGGCTGCGCACGACCAAATTGATCCACCGAACCGGTGATCGCGATGTTCTGATTGATAGGCACTTCCGCCAGGGCGCTGATTAAGGCGCACAGTTCAGCCATAGAGGCGCTATCGCCATCCACTTCGCTGTAGGACTGCTCAAACGTCAGCGAGGCGGAGAAAGGGATCTGTTGCTCAAGCTGCAGTTCAGACATCAAAAATGCCTGCATGATCATCATGCCTTTGGCGTGAATGTTTCCGCCCAGCTCGGCTTTGCGTTCGATGTCGGTAAACTCACCATCGCCAATATGCACAACGCAGCTGATACGGGACGGCTCCCCAAACGCGCGCGGATGGCCAGGGAATTCAATCACCGACAGGGCGTTAATCTGACCGACGCGTTCGCCTTCAGTTTCCACCAGAATTTGTTCCAGCAGAATTTCATCCTGCATACGGTCAGCAAGATAGCCTTCTCGCCACTCTCGTTGAGCAAGCATCTGGGTGAGTTGTTCTCCGGTGAACGCACCATTACCGCTAATCACACCCACTTCACGCAGCTGCTTGCCGATCCAGAGCGGGCAGAGTGGCAGCGTTTCCTGGTCACCGGTATAGCGCACCGCTTCGCGGATCAGGCCTGGCCACGCGTCAGCCGCAGGCGTTGGCAGCGCAAAACGTTCGGCAACGGCCATCACCCACTGACACCACTGCGCCATATCGTCGGCATCGGCAATCTGGATATTGTCTTCGTATTCGCTATATACCGCCTGCTCAGCCAGTTCCGGCTCCATTTCCTGGAAATCCGCCAGCGATTCACGATCGCCCGTCAGCACGACGGTTAACGACAGCGGCATAGACGGAACAGAGACGGGCAGAGGACGGGACTCATCATAGCCGACCCAGTCGAAACGCTGCTGGTGCACGATGGTTTTCAGACGCATCCACAGCAGCGGCTGGGAGAGCAGGGTACGCAGCGAGATGATCAGGACACCGCCATTTGCGCGATGTACCAGCCCCGGCTGCAGCGAAAGCTCGCCGTTAAACTGGCGCAGACAACCAAAGAGTTGTTCTGCCTCGACCCAGTTCGCGGTAATCACCTCGCCCTTAGCGGCAAAACGGCCGTCGGCCTGTGCCGCCGGTTCGAAAGTGACATCATGTCCCGTAATACGATACTGGCCGCCAAAAACGGCATTCGCTTCCGGCTTTAACTGACGCACGGCATCCCCGAACAACGTCAGGTATTCCGCTTCTTCCGGGGCTTTGAGCAGCATGAAAGGCGCAGTTGCCCATGGGCTTAATACCTGCTCCAGCGCGTAATGCAAACGGGGCTGCGTATCGCTAAGGATGAATTCGTGTTCTTTTGCGAGATCTGGCTGTGCAAACAGTTCCTGATAACTTTCGGTATCCGGAACAAGGTCACGCCATGCAAGTTTCGTAATGGTCAAAGTTGATGTTTTTTAGTCAGATGTAAAAGCGTGGAGTATACCGTAAGCGGGGGGCTGTACCCAAGCAGGATTGGGGATTTCGACAGGGTGATTGGCTGCATTCACTCACAGGATATGATTTCTTTTCAGCAGATTGCTAAAAAACTGATATTCTGAACAGAGTTACGTGGTAACACTGAGATCGCAATGAAATATCAACAACTGGAAAATCTCGAAAGCGGCTGGAAATGGAAGTACCTGGTCAAAAAGCACCGTGAAGGGGAACTGATCACCTGCTACATCGAAGCCAGCGCTGCACAAGAAGCCGTGGATATTTTGCTGACCCTCGAAAATGAACCGGTACAGGTTAACGGCTGGATTGAGAAACACATCAACCCTGCCTTGTTAAACCGGATGAAGCAAACTATCCGTGCGCGACGCAAACGGCATTTTAATGCTGAGCATCAGCACACGCGCAAAAAATCAATCGACCTGGAATTTGTTGTCTGGCAGCGCCTGGCCGGGCTGGCACAACGACGGGGCAAAACGCTGTCGGAAACCATCGTGCAGCTGATTGAGGATGCAGAACATAAAGAGAAATACGCCAACCAGATGTCGACACTGAAGAACGACCTTCAGGCGCTGTTGGGTAAAAAGTAGATTTTTTTACTTTTCTTCAGACAATAAAAAACCCCGCATTGCGGGGTTTTTTTATAAGACGATAACTTATGCCGCTGGCTGAGTTACAACGTCTTTGATGCCTTTAACTTCGATCTCTACGCGACGATCTGGAGCCAGGCAGTCGATCAGTGCAGCGCGAGCTTTCACGTTGTCACAGGTGTTGCCAGTAACTGGGTTAGATTCGCCCATACCACGTGGGGAGATCTTGTTAGCTGGGATACCTTTAGAGATCAGGTAATCAACAACAGACTGAGCACGTTTCTCAGACAGTTTCTGGTTGTAAGCGTCAGAACCGATACGGTCGGTGAAGCCCAGAACCACTACAGAACCGTCTTTAGGATCCAGGTTGCTCAGCTGGGTGTACAGCTGATCCAGTGCCTGCTGGCCTTCTGGTTTCAGAGTCGCTTTGTTGAAGTTGAACAGAACGTCAGACTTCAGAGTGAAGTGCTTGGTCTGTACTTCTGGAGCTGGAGCCGGCGCTGGAGCAACAACTGGTGCTGCTTCTTCCTGCTGGCCGAAACGGTAGGAAACACCTACGCTCAGCATGCCGTTGTCTGGACGAACACCAACGGTGTTGCCGTCGCCGATGTTGTTAACCCACTGGTATTCCAGACGGGTAGCGATGTCACGGGTCATAGCCCACTCAACGCCACCAGCGAATACTGGGGAAACACCGGTGTCATGGTCGTCGCCAGCGATGCTGTTGCTGGAGTCAGCGCGCCATACCATGCCGCCCAGACGGGTGTACACGTCCAGATCGTCAGTTACTGGGTAACCCAGTTTAGCGGTCAGCTGAACGCCCTGTGCTTTGAAAGCGCCGTTTACGGTGTCGCCTTTGTATGGCATACGACCTAACCAGTCGTAACCCATTTCAAAACCAACATACGGGTTAACCTGATAGCCACCGAACGCACCTGCACCAAGCTGGCTCTCGTGAGTTGGGCCATCATTGTTCAGGCTGCTGTTGTACCAGCCAGTGTCGTGGAACTGAGACCAGCCCAGTTTACCACCTGCATACCAGGTATTATCTTTCGGAGCGGCCTGCGCTACGGTAGCGAAGCCAGCCAGTGCCACTGCAATCGCGATAGCTGTCTTTTTCATTTTTTGCGCCTCGTTATCATCCAAAATTCGCCATGAAAGTCTCAAGAGAGAATCACGGTTAAATCCTTCACCGGGGGGCGTGGTCAAATATAAATCTACCGATATCTTCGGCTTAGGCCGAGCACCCCTGGCGATGTAAAGTCTACAACGTAGCTGAAAACTTACAAGTGTGAAGTCCGTCAGGCATATGAAAAAAAAAGTTCCGTATACCGATTATTTAACATTTTTCGAACGAATTTTGTGCAATAAAATTAAGGAGAACCGCACCAGACAAGCCTTGCCGCAATTTTGAGGTCGGGAACTAAAACCTCATCTTGCGGTCAAAAAAAATTCCAGGAAAAATCTTAATTTCACTCAATGATACAAATTTGAGTGAATTTTTAACCCAGAAAGTTGTCCTCTGCGGTAAGAATCCGATCGAACCGGACGCATAATGAACCCGATCGCATTCCCTTCTTCAGCAGCTTCAGTCAGGCGGAAATGTTCCTCTTCCGTCAACTCTTCCGGTAACCAGCCAATCACCACGCTGTAATTCCCTGTGCGTAACGCGCGGATCATCGACTCAACGGTATCGCAAGGCGAAAGCTGATTAATCTGCATGACCTTGGTCAGCGGCAGGCCAGCGGACTGAACCCACTCGCGGCTCAGCTTTTGCTGTGGCGTGAGCCAAAGCTGCCAGCGCGATTGCTGACCGAGCTGTTGTAATAACGGTAGTAACAGAAGTTGCGTTAACAAGGGCTGGTCTTCACGATAAACCACTTCACTGATAAGCCCTGTGGAAACACGCTCGACGGAATTCTGCGCGACATTGCCTGCGGCAGAAGAGAGAGAGATTGCGCGATTTGCATAGCCTGAAGTGTGCATATTCATTCCAGCCCTGTAGTTACTGTATGGATATACAGTAACCCCTGTATGCCCAAAGATCAACCTCATTTTCGGAAAGCGACTCGCAAAATTCATTCAATCTTGATGCCCCTCGAAAAATCATCTTGCTCAACGACGATAAGTTGCCTATTTTCCTGCTAACGGATCCGCTAGTAAGAAATTTTGTTGTTAGTCTATGATTCTGAAGGAAAATATCATGAAAAAGATATCTTATGAACGGATTTATAAATCCCAGGAATACCTGTCCCCGTTGGGCGAGATTCATCATCGCGCGCTGTTTGGAGGCTACACCCTGGCGGTGGATGATGCGGTCTTTGCCATGGTGTCCGATGGCGAACTTTATCTTCGTGCGTGTGAGGAGAGTGCAAAATACTGTGTTAAAAACGCCTCCTCCTTTTTGACGTTGATGAAGCGAGGCCGCCCGGTGCTGCTCAACTATTATCGTGTGGATGACGGATTATGGCAGGACAGGGAGCGGTTGCTTCAGCTCTCCTCGTTTGCGCTCAGTGCGGCAAGGAAAGAGCGCTACCAGCGTCATCAACGAAACCGTCTTAAGGATCTGCCGAACCTGACCTTTCAGCTTGAAGTCTTGCTCTTTGAAGCCGGTATCACCAATGAAGAAACGCTGCGGGCGCTGGGCGCCAGAGCGAGCTGGCTGAAGATGCGGGCAAAGAATAAAGCGCTCAGTATTAAAGTTCTCTTTGCGCTGGAAGGGGCTATCGAAGGGCTTCATGAGGCGGCACTCCCGGCTGGCATCCGCCGGGAGCTGACGGAGTGGTTTAATGCGCTGCCTGAGCCACAGGAGAGTCGTTCCTCCAGGTAGCGATGTGCTGTTGCAGCCGGCAAATTTCAGGCAGCAGAGCGATAAGCAGGCCTATCTGCTGAAGAACCAGCGGCGCTTTGCTGTCGTTTCCCGGATCAAGATGCGCAATGCGTTGAGCCAGTTCATCCAGAGCCTGTTGCACACGCGGTTCATCGGCTGGGCGGTGATGCAGTGCATCATCGACATAGCAGACGGCGTCATCAAGGAGGTTGAGAATTCCCGGGTTGGTGAGCTTCTCACGGTGGGCCCCCAGCGTCGAAATATAGCTGGTGAACGTATGGTTAAGGCAAAGCAGGCGAAACGCGGTCTCACGAATCTCTGCCGTGGCGCGCGGCTCCGTTGACATATTAGAGACAACGGAAGCCAGTTCAGCATCACTGTTATGCGCGTCGCGACGTGCTATCCGGTAAGCCAGACGGTTATCGCGGCCCTGGTGATACTGCTCCAGAATAGCGTCAAGGTAACGACAGTTGGCATTCATCGCCCTGTCTACCACGCGCGGCAAATTGCGAAAACGCCAGTCCGGCCAGATAAAGCTGACCGCGGCCCAGGCGATCGCGCAGCCAATCAGCGTATCAATCACGCGGGGCAGGGCGACTTCAAACCCTTCACCCAGCAGATTAAAGCAGAGCAGCACCAGCAGCGTGATGAACATGGTGGCATGGGCGTACTGCACGTTGCGAAACGCGAAAAACAGTACGCCGGTGATCACGATCAGAATCAGTTGCCCCTCGACGGAAGGCACGAAATAGAGCACCGGTAGGCCGATTGCGACGCCGACCAGCGTGCCGATAATGCGCAGCGCAAGACGGTGTCTGGTGGCGTTATAGTTCGGCTGACAGACGAACAGGCTGGTCAGCAGGATCCAGTAGCCATGATGCAGCCCGGTTATCTGGATAAAGGCATACCCCACGCACAGCACCAGCGACATTCTCACCGCGTGGCGGAAGAGAGCTGACTCCGGGGTAAAGTTGCGGCTCAGGCGAAGCCACATATCGCTAAAACCGTGCACGCTGTCATCAGCAAGCTGATTGTCCACTTCACTGCCCGGAAGCGCCATCGCCTGCTCGGACTCAATGGTCGCCAGCTGTGCGTCAATCGCCCGCAGGTTGTTCAGCAGAAAGCCCAGCGCTTTGATGTGTTCCGGTGACGTTCCGCTGGCCTGAACGCGGTCGAGCGCCGCGTCAAGATGGCTGAAAACGCGTTCAAAACGTGGGTCATGCTGATAGGGCGTGCGCAGCAGAATGGAGCGCGAGAGCTGCTGGCACGCCTGGGACTGCATGGACAGCAGGCGCTGGAAGCGAAACATCACGTCGCTATAGCGGAACTTCTCGCGCAGGGCGGCATATTGAACGTGCGAGGAGCTGGCACGTTCATGAATGTCCTGAGCGGCAAAATAGTAGTGTAAGGTTCTTCGCGTTCCGCGCTGACCGCGATCGCCACGCAGACGGGTCAGCAGAGAGGCTTTTGTCTGGTTAAGTGTGGCGACCAGTTGGCCATTTGCCAGCGCCAGATCGTAGAGCGGCGCCTGGCTTTCTTCCTCGATATCCGGGTCGAACAGCCGGGATTTCAGTTCCAGATAGTGGGCTAGCTGCTCAAAGCTGCGGGCAAGGTTGTCCTGCAGAGGGCGAACCGGGAAGAGCAGATGACCGGTTAAGGTCAGCAGGTTATACCAGATGGCACCGAGCAACAGCAGAACCGGCTGCTGGTACCACTGGTCGTAGAGGGATGCGCCCAGCATGGTGTAGATGGCAATCAGCAGGGCGCCAAACGCGATAGTGGCATAGCGCTGCCCAAGGCCGCCCAGCAAAATAAACCCGCTGGTTGAGAGCGTCAGACCCAGGGCAAACAGCCAGGGCCAGGGGAAAAGTAACTCAACGGACGCTGATGCAATAAAAAAGCAGACGAGCGTGATGACCAGGTTACGTAAACGCCCGGCCAGACGATCGTCCAGGTCCGCCAGCGCCCCGGCCACGACGCCCAGCGTGAGTGGGATGGTGAGCTTGACATCATTCAGCCACCAGGGCAGGGCAACCGTGCCGCAAAGCGCGATAAATATCCTGACGTTATAAAGCCAGGTGCTGTTCCAGGTATAACGGCGAAGCAGTGGGCTTAGCATAAACGCGGCCAGTCCTTAGTTACTGAAAACGACGACGCGCATTGGCTTCACGCGCCGCCTGGGCCACTTCGACCGGAACAACCCTGCGCCCGACGGGCCAAAGGGCGATCGCGGCGATCTTAAAGTTCGCGATCCCCACCGGAATACCAATAATCGTGATGCACTGCGCAATCCCCGCAAAAATATGCATGATGCAGAGCCACCAGCCGAAGAAAACCAGCCACAGAATGTTCAGCAGGGTTCCACCCGTATTCATCAGGGCGTTTTTGTTCTCCGGATTCAGTTCGTCAACGTGGATGGCTTCATTCCCGTAGGGGACGAAGGAGAGTTTTGTGATTTCCCAGCAGGAGCGGGTCAGGGGGAGCGTAAAAATCAGGACGATGCTCACCAGTGTGGCAAAAAGCCAGGAAAGGGTGGTGGCAAAACCGCCCAGCACAAAATTCAACACATTCAGAACGGTACGCATAAACCCTCACTTCCTTTCGATAAAATTAACGCCCAATGATTGTAACGTTTTTTTAGGCTGGAGCACCTTAAAACTGGCAGTTACACTGTCAGGTAAATTATCTCTTCGTGGATTTGGCGGAACATGGAACTGAAAGCAACGTCGTTAGGCAAACGTCTGGCGCAACACCCATACGACCGGGTGGTTCTCCTCAATGCCGGGGTAAAAGTCTCCGGAGAACGCCACGAATACCTTATTCCGTTTAATCAGCTTCTGGCTATCCACTGCAAACGCGGGCTGGTGTGGGGCGAACTGGAGTTCGTACTGCCTGACGATAAAGTCGTGCGTCTTCACGGCACCGAGTGGGCAGAAACCCAACGTTTTCATCATCACCTGAACGCGCTCTGGCAGCGGTGGAGTCAGGATATGAGCGTGATTGCCGCCGGGGTGCTTCAGAAGGTGCTGGACGATATCGCGCAAAGCAACGCGCAGCATTCGTGGCTCACCCGTCAGCAGACCGCCGGGCTACAGCAAAAAATCCGGCAGGCACTCTCGGCGCTGCCGATCTCCGTGACGCGTCTCGAGGAGTTTGACAACTGTCGCGACGCCTGGCGCCAGTGCCAGGCCTGGTTGAATGATAAGGATAAAAGTCGGCTCGCCCATAATCAGGCCTGGACGGACGCCATGCTCACCCAATACGCCGACTTTTTCAGTACGGTGGAGTCTTCTCCGCTCAACCCGGCCCAGGCGCGCGCGGTGGTTAACGGCGAGCAGTCGCTGCTGGTGCTGGCGGGCGCCGGTAGCGGTAAAACGTCGGTGCTGGTAGCCCGTGCCGGCTGGCTGCTGACGACCGGGGAAGCGGTCGCCGATCAAATTCTGCTTCTGGCCTTTGGTCGCAAGGCGGCCCAGGAGATGGACGAACGGATCCAGGAACGTCTGCATACCCGAGATATCACGGCCAGAACCTTCCATGCCCTTGCCCTGCATATTATTCAGCAGGGCAGTAAAAAAGTGCCTGCTATCAGTAAGCTGGAAAACGACGCGCAGGCGCGTCAGGCGTTGTTTATCAAAACGTGGCGCCAGCAGTGCAGTGAGAAAAAGGCGCAGGCGAAAGGATGGCGTCAGTGGCTCGAGGAGGAACTCAACTGGGGCGTACCGGAAGGTAGCTTCTGGCAGGATGACAAACTGGCGCGTCGGCTGGGTTCACGGCTTGACCGCTGGGTTAGCCTGATGCGAATGCACGGCGGAACGCAGGCAGAGATGATTGAAAGCGCGCCGGAGGCGATCCGCGATTTGTTTTCGAAACGGGTCAAGCTGATGGCACCGCTGCTGAAGGCCTGGAAAACCGCGCTGAAAGCGGAAAATGCCGTTGATTTCTCCGGCCTGATCCATCAGGCCATCATCATTCTTGAGAAGGGACGTTTTGTCAGCCCGTGGAAGCATATTCTGGTGGATGAGTTCCAGGACATCTCTCCGCAGCGCGCAGCGTTGCTCTCAGCGCTACGGGCGCAAAATAAGCATACCTCTCTGTTTGCGGTGGGGGATGACTGGCAGGCCATCTATCGCTTCAGCGGGGCACAGCTTTCGCTGACGACCGCATTCCACCACTATTTTGGCGAAGGCGATCGCAGCGATCTGGACACGACCTACCGCTTCAATTCACGGATTGGTGAAATCGCCAACCGCTTTATCCAGCAGAACCCGCATCAGCTGGCAAAACCGCTCAATAGCCTGCGGCAAGGGGATAAAAAAGCCGTGACCCTGCTGGCGGACGATCAGCTGGAACCGCTGCTGGACAAGCTCAGCGGTTACGCCAAGCCCGATGAGCGTATCCTGGTGCTGGCGCGTTACCATCACCTCAAACCCGAGGCGCTGGAAAAAGCGGCCACCCGCTGGCCGAAACTGCAGCTTGAATTTATGACGATTCACGCCAGCAAAGGGCAGCAGGCCGACTATGTGATTGTCATGGGGCTGAAAGAGGGCAGCGACGGTTTCCCGGCTCCGGCCCGCGAGTCGGTCATGGAGCAGGCCTTGCTGCCGGTGCCGGAAGACTTCCCGGATGCCGAAGAGCGGCGTTTGCTGTATGTGGCCATGACCCGCGCGCGCCATCGCGTGTGGCTGCTGTTCAATAAAGAGGAGCCATCCGTGTTTGTCGATATTTTGAAGAGTATTGATGTGCCGGTGGCGCGGAAGCCTTAACGAAGACGGGCAAGGATGGGTAGGCCGGGTAAGGCGTAGCCGCCACCCGGCAAAAAAGCTACTTCAATCTCTCTGAAAGATAACGCTGATAGTCCGGAATAAGGATATCTACCGGTGAGTTAAACTGCGGCGATTCGATGATGAAATCCGCCGTCGAGAGGTTTGTCGCCACCGGAATATTCCACACCGTCGCCAGGCGCAGCAGGGCCTTGACGTCCGGGTCGTGCGGAACCGCGTTCAGCGGATCCCAGAAGAAGATCAGCACATCAATCTTCCCTTCGGAGATCTGCGCGCCGACCTGCTGATCGCCACCCATCGGGCCGCTCAGCATGGCGTTCACCTCCAGACCCGTTTCGCGCTGGATCAGGTTACCGGTGGTGCCGGTTGCCGACAGGGCGTGCTTTTCCAGCAAAGACTGATGGCGGCGAACCCAGTTAAGCAGCATTTGTTTACAGTGATCGTGCGCCACCAGAGCAATGTGTTTGCGTTCCGGGAGCGTGCGTGTTGTCAGTTCCATAATCATATCCATCAGGTTAACTGCCTACACGATGACGGGAACCGTTTGACGCTGCAAGAGAAAGGCGTAAAAAATGTGGCTTATGATGAAGGTTGTTGTTTTGCCCACTGTAAAAATCGGGCCCGCGTGTCGGCATCGGCCTGCTGGAACCAGAATTTAAGGCGTTGTTCCGTCAGGGTCTGGGACTGGGGAGGAATGACGTCCAGTTCTGAGACGCCGGAAAGCAGCGTACTGTCGTCAGCCATCATGGTGGCAAACTGAGGAAGCGACGCGCGTTTACCCGCTTTGTTATAGGTCTGCGTCGCGGCCTCGTAGTCCGGACCTTTCGGTGAGGTCGTCAGCGCCAGAATATCCAGCTTCACCGGAATCGGCATCGCATCCCCGTCCAGCAGTTCAATGCGGGGTGAAGCGTCGAAGGCCGCCGATTCCTTCTCGGTTTCAAGACGAGGCAGGGTAATATTGACCTGACTGATTTGCCGGGTATTAAAGCTGACAATCAGCGGCGGGGAGATATACATCCTTTGCTCGTGATTCGCCAGACCGATCGATTTTTCCACCCGGAATACCAACTGATGCGGCCCGTTATCCAATTCGATGCTGTCCGCACCGCGCAATAAGGAACTGGAGACCTTTTTTCCGTCCAGTACCAGGAGATCAATATCGGTAGAGAGCCGGAGCGTGGTAGCAAAAACGCAGACCGGCATCACTAACGCAATCAGAGCAGTGGCAATACCGGTTTTCATAGAAGGCTCCCGTCAGAAATCCTGTCGCCGCATTAATGTATCTAAATTTTTCGAGAATCATGTTTACTAACATATAGACATATTTCGCCGTTTTGCCCTCATGCGTCGGTATGGGATGGATGGTTGAGATGTGCGGTTTGGCGTACACTTTTAAAAAAGCCAGGAGAAAAACCATGAAAGAGAACGATATTGCCGAGATTCTGACATCCACGCGTACCATTGCGCTGGTGGGCGCGAGCGATAAACCCGATCGTCCAAGCTATCGGGTGATGAAATACCTTCTCGATCAGGGCTACCACGTCATCCCGGTCTCGCCAAAAGTGGCGGGGAAAACCTTACTGGGCCAGCAGGGTTATGCCACGCTCGCTGACGTGCCGGAAAAAATTGATATGGTTGATGTCTTCCGAAACTCCGAGGCGGCGTGGGAAGTGGCGCAGGACGCTATTGCCGTCGGGGCGAAAACGCTGTGGATGCAGCTGGGCGTGATTAATGAGCAGGCTGCGGTGCTGGCGCGGGATGCGGGGTTAAACGTCGTCATGGATCGCTGTCCGGCGATCGACATCCCCCGTCTGGGGCTGGCGAAATAATAAAAAAAAGCCCGTTCATCGGGCTTTTTTTACACGCTTAGTTCCGCAGGCGCGGAGCCTGTAACTGTTTGCGGATAGTCTGAGCAAGTTCATCCATAGTGGGTTGCTCCGGATGCTCTTCCTGCAGCTCGCTGCTTAGCTGCGCTTCAGCAAGATAGGTGTGAACGGGTTGTCCATCATCCCCCTCCATCACCACATGGTACCAGGGTGCGGCGCGAAGCTCTGCGTTCACCGCCAGTTCGTCTGCTGACGGTTCATCAAGGGAATACTCCGGGTCGATATCCACGACCACACCCAAATACCCGAGCAAAGTGTGGCGGACCTGCTGGCCGATACCGAATTTGCTGGCAATCATAGTCACCTCCCGGGAAATACGACTTACACGTTATGTGCGGGCAATATTTCTCTTTTCAAGTTACATGACGCGACAGGCAAACCCTTTCAGATACAGTCCTTCCGGGTAGGTAGCAATCACGGGGTGATCGGCTGCCTGACGGAACTGCTCTATAAATTGTACATCACGGCCAGCATCTATTGCGGCATCGGCGATGATTTTCTGAAATAAATCTGTGGTCATCAGGCCGGAGCAGGAGAACGTGAGCAGAACTCCGCCCGGGTTCAGCAGCTGGATGGCCAACATGTTGATATCTTTATACCCACGGCAGGCGCCCATCAGCTGGCTTTTATTTTCCACAAACTTTGGCGGATCCATCACGATGACGTCGAACTTCTCGCCCTGGTCGCGGTATTTACGCAGCAGCTTGAAGACGTCGTCGCGTATAAATTCGGCTTTGCTCAGATCCAGTTTGTTCAGCTCGACGTTTTGTTTTGCCACGTCCAGCGCTTCCTGCGAGGTATCCACGCTAACCACCTGGGCACAGCCGCCCATCAGCGCCGAAACGGCGAAACCACCGGTGTAGGAGAAGCAGTTGAGCACGCGTTTGTCGGCAACGTACTGACGCGTAGCCAGACGACTGTCGCGCTGGTCGAGGTAATAACCCGTTTTGTGCCCGCCCTGAATATCCACCAGCAGCTTCATGCCGTGTTCTTCAATCGGCAGCAGGGCAGGCGGCAGCTCACCCGTGACCGGGCCCTGCGTCAGCTCCATGCCCTCTTTTTTGCGCACCGCCACGTCGCTGCGGTCGTAAATAGCACATTCCGGGAACAGGGTTTGCAGGGCACTAATCAGCGCGGCACGCTGGTATTCCGCCCCGGCGCTCAGGAGCTGTAGCACCAGGAAGTTACCGAAGCGATCGATGGTCACGCCCGGCAGGCCGTCAGATTCACCGGCAATCAGGCGGTAGCTGTCCAGCCCGTCGCGTTTTGCCAGCCACTCACGCCACTGCTGCGCCTGCTGCAGACGACGCACGAAGAAGTCGATGTCGATGGTTTCGTCTTTATCGAAGGTCCAGACGCGGGCACGGATCTGGGACGCTGGCGAGTAGGCGCCTCGCGCTAACCATTTCCCCTGGTGGTCCACGATATCAATGGTTTCACCGAGGCTGGCTTTGCCTTCCATACGGGCAACCGCGCCGGAAAAGACCCAGGGATGACGGCGCAGTAATGATTTCTCGCGCCCTTTGGCTAACACTAAACGTACACTCATAATTTGCTGTTCTGTCGATTTCAGGGAAATGGCGCGTAGATTACCACATTCAGCAAGGCGCAATCATCTGCGGATGCCGTTGAGCGTTTCGGCACAAAATCAAATCGCTTAGGCACATTGAGGCATTGTTGCGTGCTTTATCTTAGGGCTTCCGGTTCAGCAAAGGAAATACCCATGAAAAAGCGCAGTGTCATCACAATAGCCGCTCTGACGGCAATGAGTTTTCAGGTTTTCGCAGCAACGTCTTTCAGCGTGACCAGCCGGGATATTTCCGGCGATCGGCGGTTAGCGTTACCGCAGGTGTTTGAGGGATTTGGCTGCCACGGTGGGAATACCTCACCGCAGCTGGTGTGGGAACATCCGCCCGCGGGTACGAAAAGTTTTGCCATTACGGTCTATGACCCGGATGCGCCTACCGGCAGCGGCTGGTGGCACTGGACCGTAGCCAACATTCCCGCGAAGACAATGACGCTGCCCGCTGGTGCCGGTAACCCAAATGGCGAAAAATTACCTGCTGGCGCTGTGCAGGGGCGTAATGATTTCGGTTATTCTGGATTCGGCGGCGCATGTCCCCCTGCCGGGGACAAGCCTCACCGCTATCAGATTACCGTCTGGGCGCTGGACGTGGATAAACTGCCCGTCGACAAAAATGCCAGCGGCGCGCTGGTCGGTTTTATGCTCAATAGTCACGTTCTGGCAAAGGCTCAGTTAACAGCAACCTACAGCAGATAAGGATGGCGGGGTGCAGGAGTTCCATTTTCGACATAAACATCTCACGGCGGGTGAAGTGAGTGCCAGCAAAATGCATCGCCTGCACCAGGTTAAGCTCTTTTTTCCGGCGATTTGTCATATCACTCACGGCAGTAAGGTGATTGTGCAGGACGACAACCGCCTGGTGGCCACCCGGGATGAGCTCATCATTATCCCTGCCAATACGGCGATGGAGATCATTAATCAGCCTGCAAACGGTCTGTTTCACTCGGACTTGCTGATGTTATCGCCGGAAATCGTTGCCGAGTTTAAAGCGCATTACCTGAAATCCTGGCCGCGCATGACGTTACATTCGCTCTGTGCTCCGCTGAGCGAAGGGCTGGCATTTATGTGGGATAACCTGCTGCACGCAGTGCGTCAGGATCTACCGGAGGCGTTGCAAAAACATCAGGCCTTCGGTCTGTTGCTGGCATTGCTGCATGACGGCGTGGCAGGTCCGCTGCTTATTGAGCGAAACAATAACCTGACCGAGCAGGTGCGACAGTTCATCATGCTGTCGCCCGCCCGAGCCTGGACCGCGCAGGATGTCGCCAGCCGTCTCGCATTAAGCGTGCCGACGCTGCGCAGACGGTTACGTGAGGAGTCACAGAGTTTTCGCCAGATTGTGGAGGAGGTGAGGATGGGCGTTGCGCTGTCACAGTTACAGTCAACCCGATTACCGATCGGCGAAATCGCATTACAATGTGGGTATCTGTCCAGCTCTCGTTTCACCGCCCGTTTTCGGCAACACTACGGCTGTTTGCCGAAAACGCTACGTTAAGGAGAAGAAGAATGTCTAAAGTCTGTACTATTGCCTGGGTTCACGGCGTTGTTCAGGGCGTCGGGTTCCGCTACAGCACTCAGCGCGAGGCCATTCAGCTTGGGCTAACGGGATACGCGCGCAACATGGATGACGGCAGCGTTGAGGTGGTCGCCTGCGGCGAAGCGGAGCAGGTCGACAAGCTGGTGGCGTGGCTGAAAGCGGGCGGGCCGCGCAGCGCGCGGGTTGATAAGGTGCTAACGGAACCGCATCAACCCGGCCGGGAGTACGTTAACTTCGGTATTCGCTACTAAATGCACTTCACCGGTTTAGGCAGGCCGGCAATTTTGGTGGCCTGTTTTGCCGGGCCTTTCGGGAACAGACGATAGAGATAGCGGCTGTTGCCTTTCTCTTCACCGAACTTATTGGCCATCGCCTTGACCAGCATGCGGATGGCCGGAGAGGTGTTGAATTCAAGGTAGAACTCGCGGACAAAACGCACCACTTCCCAGTGTTCGGGGGAGAGGGTAATCCCTTCGTTTTCCGCAATTTTCTCCGCCAGCGGTTCGCTCCAGAGCGTCGTATCTTTCAGATAGCCTTCGCTATCGGTCTCAATTTCCTGGCCTGCAAAAATGAACATAATCTTCTGTCGTAGGTGAAAAATCGGCGACAGTGTAGCAAAAAAGCGGGCCCAGGATAAACCGTGACCTACAGGAGCAGCTGAAGCAGGTTGTTGGCATTGAGCTTCTTCAGCGCGTTGCATTTATGGGTTGAAACCTGTTTCTCCGACATGTGCGTCACGATGGCAATGTGGCGGACCGGCAACCCGGTCAGCATCAGATCGAGCACGTTGAATTCAGGAACGGTCAGGCAGCAGTCCAGGCTTCGAACGCGACGTGGCTCTTTTGCCAGCAAATACGCCGCATCGGCAACGGCGATCCTGTCGTCGATGATATAAAGCGTTAGCGTACTGAAACGCTTGCGTAAATGCGTCGCCAGCGCCCACCCCTTTTCGTTGCAGACCAGATAAAGGCTGCCTTTCCAGCGGGCGGCTTCCAGCCTGAGCAAAATGTTGATCAGCGCCTGATGCGTACCCGCAACGGAAAAGCGACAGCGGACAACGACCACGCGGCGGGTAAGCAGCGTTGGCTGCCATTGTACGGTATCGCTCTGGACCTCTAACTGAACGCCCCGACGCAGCAGCGCATAGCGCAGTCCTTCGGCGTAAAATCGATTATTGTCGAGAATGGCGTAACTCACGGTGACCTCGTTATAACGTGCTGGGCGTATAGATAACGCGCAGCGTGCCGGTATAGTCGCCCGCGTTTTTGCTGCTGGCGGCAAACGCGGGCGTTTTCAGGATAATCGGCGCAGGAATGCACAGTACGCTCTCGCGTCCGCCCGGCAGCACGACCTGACGCAGATACTGCGGATCGTTCGTGCCCTGCCAGACCACGGTTTTACCGTTCGCGACCGTTTCGGTTGCGCCTGTGACGGGATGGGTGACGGAGACCTGATAGTCGAGACGATCCCGCGCATCGGTCTGGCTTCCACCGCGCCGCCGGATAGAAAACGCCCCTTCGGCACGCCCCTCTGAGGGAAGTCCGTCATCCTCAAAGCGCAGATAGGCGCGGGTGCTGGTGCTGTTTTTGCCGTCGTACAGGCACATATCCAGCGTGTTTTCCCCCCGGATCTCGCTCCCCCCGGGGCGCCCCGGGAAGTTGGTCAGGTTGAGGTTAACGATGGGCGTGGAGTGCGGAAAGGCCGGCAGATAGATCTGCTGATTACCTGGATCGACCACCTCAATGCGAATATTCGCCTGCCATTTGGCGATGGTGAGATAACCAGGACAGCCGACATTCACGTCATTGAAGTTCCCGCCGCAGTCGGCGCTTCCCCACTGGCGCAGGTTCTGCTTCAGCGTGGCGGTCCAGATCCCCGGCAGGGCGAGCTTATCCAGTTCACTTTTTACGATATAGAAATCGAAGTAGGGCTCTCTGTTCCAGGCTGAGACGTCGACCGTTCCTCCTGTCACGAAGCTGGCGAAAGTAAACACTTTATTGTTGATAAACATGTAGTGATCGCCATACACCTTGATATCCACCGTCTTGCTGGTGAGGGCATGCGTAAAACGCAAGTTGATGGCATAAGGCGCGGCCGGGTTCGCCGAGAACCAGACCGGGGCGTTCATGCAGGCGCCGTTCGTGGTGTCAGTCCGGGACTCACAGGTCAGGGTGTTACGTCCCCACTTTTGAGGATCGGCGGGGTCATAACCACCCGATTCATGAAACCAGATGTCAAAACGCGCAGGCGGTGCCATACGATCGAAGCTGATCCCAACGCTGGAGTTTCGTCCCGCGGGGGCGCCCGCCAGCGTCTGGCCAGCCCACAGGCTTAACAGCAGTAAAATAAAGAGGCGTTTAATCACATCATTTCCCTTTAGTGAGGCTATCGGTGTTCATGGCAGTCGGGCCAGCAGGGACCGACCGTCCGGCCAGCATCAGCTGCGCCTGCTGCTGGACGGCATCCGGCAGGGCGGAGAAAGTTAATTCCTTACAGGGAATCGAACCGACGTAACGCACGACGTCGCGCATACTCTTCACGTTCAGCGCACACTGATAAAATTGCTGCTGACGCACCAGGTAGAGGTTATGCAGCAGGGCGTCGCTTTGCGCGCTAAACCCGCCGTTGCCAAGGTCACTCCAGCCGTTCACGTTCAGCGGCACGCCGCCGATAAACGGCGAATGGTGCTCGTCGGTTAACTGGCCAAGCCAGGTGTAGCTTGCGGTCGTTTGCACGTCCCGGCGCAGCAGTTTGCCTGGCACCATAAACAGCGTTCTGCTGCCTGACCCTTGCGTGATTTCACTGCTGGCTCCCCGGGAGACGTCCAGCGATTCGTTAATCGTCAACGTCGTCTGCTGATAGCCCGGTACCGCGAAAAGCGCGCGGCTGTTGCCCGGAATGTCTGCGCTCCCGCTGTTATCCAGCGACACGGCGACGCGCGGATCCTGAGCATCTTCCGGCGTCGCCACGTTCACCGCGACGGCGGAAGCAGGGCGACCGTCGCTCCAGCGGCCCAGCCACAGGCCAGAGCGGGACAGCGCGAGCGTTGAGCTGTAGTTGCCGCTGCTGCTTAGCGTATGGCGACGATCCTGACGATCCCTGGCGTCGCTGACGGTCAGGCTTCCGTTGCCATATCGTCCGCCCTGGCGCGTATAGGCTGAGGTATTCAGCGAGTCGCTATTAATGCCCGACGCGCTGAGGCCATACTCATTTTCACCGCGGGCATCGGCATACCAGTTATGCGCCACGCTGTAGCTAAGCTGGTTTTTTTCACGCTGCTGATGCTGCCATGTCGCGCCCAGAGAGGTGTAGCTTGAGGCATCGCCCTGACGGTTATGCGCCATGGACAGGCTCACGCTCAGGTAGCCGCCTTTATCCCTGCCGTCGCGGGCGTCATCGTTACGCATGAACAGGTTAATGCTGCTGTTAATGTTCAGGCCATGGGTGCTGAAGGCATTGCTCAGGCCACCCTGCCAGGCCCGCGTGCGCGAGCGGGTCATATAGACTGATTCCCACGGCAGACCCGCATCGTGGCGATCGTCACTGTCCGGCAGCTCCCGGCGTGAAACGTACCGGCCTTCGTTGCGGTTATCCGAATACCCCAGGCTTGCATACCAGGCGCCGACCGGGACGGAGAACATCACCGAGAGGGTGCGATAACAGCCGTTCACGGCGTCAAATCCCGCGCTTTGGGTGTTGCAGTTTTCAGCGGACAACGCGTTGCGATAGACGCTCAAAGAAAAACCGTCGTTGTAGCTGATTTGCTGAATATTGCCGCGCTGGCCTTCGCTGCCGTAGAGGTAGCTAAACCGGGTACTCAGCACGCCATCGATCGGGCCCGCGTTGAAGCCCAGGCTCCAGTCGAGCGCGTTCTCCAGGAAACGCTGGTTTTTCTTGAACGTTGCGCCGCTGGTCAGCGCCAGCGTCGGGGTCACGGGCAGACGAACGCCCGCCTGCGCAACCGCGCGGCGTTCTTCGTTTTGATCGCTGTTGTCGGTTTCGCCCGCCTGCAGGAACCACTCGACGCGGTCAAATGGCGTAATGCCGGTTCGGGTAAACGGCACCTGCTCGGTGCGCGTCAGCCGGTTATTTTCATAGATGGAGAGCGTCACGGTGTAGCTCCCGTCCGGGAACGAACGCGTGTCCAGGGTTTGCGCCCCGGCATTCAGATAAAAGCTCGCCAGCAGCTGATTTCCACGGCGGGCATCGATACGCGCGTCATGGGAAAGCAGCACGGTAACAGGGGTTCCCTTCGACTGCTGAACCGGGTTCATCCATGCCCGTGTTGAACCTGTGCGCAGGCCGCGAATTTTGCCCAGCGGCAGCTGGCTGAGGTTGATATTTCCGCCAGCGTTACTGAACAGATCGCGGGTATCCATCTCACCTAACTGGACATAGTACTGACGCAGGATATCCTGGCGGAACCAGGCGTTGTTGACGGTGACCTCCTGCTGCTGCTGGTGCCGTGAACGCTGCCCCAGCCAGGCCCAGTCGAGATTCACATAGCCGTCCTGGGTGAGCGCCAGCGCGCCGTTGCCCTGCACGGTTGCCGACTGATAATCCCTGTCGGCAACGAAGTTAATGTTCTGCTGATGGATCAGCGCATTTTCGGTGCCCTGAGTGGGCTGATACCATTGATTCTCTGCCGTCTGCTTAGGCAGAAATTTCTTGTCCAGGAACAGGTTAATGCGGGCGTTATTCTCGTCATAAATAATGGCCGCGCGGTCGGTATTGATGTAATCACAGCCCGTTGCGGAGCCGTTGCTGCTGCAGGCCAGGTTGCCGTTACGGGCAAGCGGAACGGCCAGCGCGGCAGACACGGTGGCAACGAGGGATGGGTCGTCATTAAACCGGCGTTTGATGGCCGCTACCACGGTTTCAGGTGCGACAAAGCTGACCGTTTCAAGCGTGATATCCGTTTCAAAAAGGCCAAGCGCCTCGCCGTAGAGGTTCACCTCTGTCCACAGGCGCTGCGTCTTCGCCAGGTCTTCAAAACCTGGCGGGACGGCCATCCCTGCGCAGGCGAGTTGGATTGAAGCGGGTAACAAAGCAACAAAGAGGAGGGTATTTCTGTGAAACGCCATGAACGAGCCTCGACATCATCCTGACGTCAGAGGGTGAGCACCCTCTGACGTTATTCCTTAGGTGCTGTGGTGTTACGCACCGCCTTCCGTGGTCGTCGCCTGCGTCAGCATCAGGCTGACAACGCCGCTGTACTGACCGGTTTTCAGAATGCCTTTGGTGGTCTGGGAAATGGTCAGCGGCAGTACCGCAGAACCGTTTTCAATGCTCCCCGGGAACAGTTCGGCGCCTGTATATTCCACATCTGCGGTAGAGAGGGTTTTATCACCCAGAATCACCGTCATTGGGATGGTCTCAGCACCGTCGGCATTCGCCAGCTTCGCGGCGCTTACCAGACGGACTTTTACGTTGCTGGTCGCGGAGTTAGACCACACCTTGGTATTCAGGCGGTAGCTTTCCAGGCCACGGCCAGGCAGGTACTGCATATCGATGCTTGCCGGCAGCGGCGTGTTATCGGCCTGGGTCATATCCAGCTGTGAATCAACGCTGGCGTTGACGGTAATATCTTTTTGAATCGCCAGCGCGTTAACGGACGTGGTCATCGCGGCAACAATCATCAGAGGTTTAAAATACTTACGCATTGATATCTCCATATTTACAAATGAGCACCCTGGCTCTTTAAACAAACCCTTTGGGGTCTTTACGGTAACGTCGTGTTATTGCACGACGGGTAAATCAGCTTCTTCAGCGGTTTTATTCAGCCAGTTGAAGTAGCGGAATTTATATTTCTGGCCTTGTGCCTTCGCGAGCGTCTTTAATTTCCGTTCGGTATCCGGATAAATCGTCGCGTCTTCTTTAATCCATCTGCACGACGAATCCGCATCACAAATACCGATCTCTCTGAGCGGCACGCGCAACGTGCCGTTGTTTTTTAACGTTCCCCTCTGAGGGTCAATCGACAGCGAAACCACGCTTTTTTCCGGTGCGAGATGGATCAGGGCGCCCCAGATTACATTGACGCCCAGTCTTGCCGTCGCAGCAGGGCTTTCTGCCTTGCCCGGAATAATGCTGTCAGGCTGCTTGACCCCTTCAAAATAGACGCGCCAGGTCGTCTCTTTTTCCGGGGGCGTAAGCGATACCAGGCGAACCACGCGCATTGCGCCTGCCGCAAGGGCGAATTTTTCCGGCGTGACAACAACGCCACCCTCTTTCCACGACGCCACATCAATCTCTTTTTCCAGGGCCGTGCCGGGATTAAGAATTTTCTTTTGCCTCACCCGAATGAACTGAATATCATCCGTTTTTGACGCCACCTTAATTTGCGCCGCACCGGACTTATCCACGTTAAGTTCCATGGGATACACGCTCATATTGGCCAGTGCCATTTCCGGGAAAAATGGCAATGACAGCGCGGCGACATAAAAGGCGGTTGTGACGCTCACTCTTTTTTTCTGTTTCACGATCAAGTCTGCCTGCTCTGAGTTTAAAGGCGGCGCGTTAACACCAGGACACCGTCTGCTTTCGTATCGCTTCAGGGCAGGGAAACTTTAACCAGAACAGCGGCTTGTGAAAATTTGTATTAATTAACTCGTTATATACAGTTTTTTATCCTGATTTTCTGGCTTTAAGGTTGTATAGTTAAGCGAAAATACCGCGACCAGGGATGGAGAGAAAATTCCTTCTGATGAAAAAATAAGCAAGTCAGGAGGGGGTTTTCATCTCGATGTACCAGGGATTAAAAAGCATGCGGTAACAGCCGAGAATAAAAGATGTTTTTTATATGCAATAATTCGTTGTTATTTGATCCTGAAGCACATGCAATAAGTCTTGTTGGGCAACCGGAATCTGTATTAACGCTTTCGGCCCCCGCCGTTCGCCTTTTACAGGAATTTATTAAGCACAAAGGGCACGACCTGAGTCGGGAGGAATTGATTACCCGCGTGTGGGAGGAGTTTGGCTTTACGCCATCGGGAAATAATCTCAATAAAGCGGTGAGCGAATTACGTAAAAGCTTCCAGGCACTGGGAGAGGGGTACGAATTTATCGTAACCGTACCCCGTTATGGGTTTCGTTTTGAGGCCGATGTGATTTTTCAGCCCGGAGAGCGTATTCAACCCGCCGAACCGCAGCCTCCGTCTGCAGCGAAAGTGGAAAAGCCACAACGCGCTTCCCTGAAACGGTGGGGGATGACGGCCGTATTGATTATTGCTGCATTGGGGGCGAGCTTCTACTTTAGCCGGCAGCAGGGGATATTCGTTCCGGCGAAACTCATGCCGGTTAAGGAGAAAATCGCGCGTTGTCGTCTCTGGATTATCAACGATCACGGTAGACCGCTGGTGTTATCGAAATTAGCGGCGCAGCTGGCGGCCAATAACGTGGCGTGCGAACGTGAGGAGTACGACATTTATTATTTCAGCGCCCGTTTTTCTATTGCCGCCGCAGATGAGGTGTTCATTGGCGCCTGCCCGGTCAGTCAATCCAGCCTGTGCAAAACCATCCGTTATAAAAGCGGGGCACAAAAATGAAAATAAAACTTCTTTTTGGGCTGGGTGGTGCATTGGTCGGCAGTGCCCTGGCGCTGTTTTACTATTCCGGCTGTGTGTTTAAAAAGGATGTGCTGGCCTGCAGCACCGAATTTAACTTTACGCGCAATGAGGGAAAATCCAGCGAAGTGAAGGTCAATACCGTTGCCCAGTTCTATTTTCATCGGGACGGTACCGGAGTGACCACCTATAAAGGCGCGGCAAGGGCTGACGGGCAAAATCTGATCGTTGACAGGGACGTGGATTTTACCTGGCAGCAGCGGGACGATGATAACGTCATTGTGTTGAGCTACACCGAAACCTGGCGTCGACACAACGACAATACACCCGACGCCCAGTGGGGGAGCTTTGCCAGTCCGACCGCACGCTACTATCTCACCATCTCTGAACTCTCGCCTTCCGTGTGGCTGATTCAGGACCGGCGCTATCCCACCTACATTTGCCGGGGTGAGTAGGGCATAAAAAAAAGGAGAATGCCGGGGCATTCTCCTTTTTCATATCCGTTGTGCTTAATCGCGGCTGGCGAAGCCCAGGATGCTCAGCAGGCTGACGAAGATGTTGTACAGCGACACATACAGGCTCACGGTGGCGCGAATATAGTTCGTTTCACCGCCGCGAATGATGTTGCTGGTTTCAAACAGGATCGCGCCGGAAGAAATTAGAATAAACACGGCGCTGATCGCCAGATGCAGGGCAGGCAGTTGCAGGAAGATGTTGGCCACCATACCCACCAGCACCACCACAACACCCGCCATCAGCATGCCGCCGAGGAAGGACATGTCCTTACGGGTGGTCAGCACGTAGGCCGAGCAGCAGAAGAACACCAGTGCAGTACCGCCCAGCGCCATACCGATAAGGTCACCCATACCGGCAGACAGATACGCGTTCAGCATCGGTCCCAGGATGTAGCCCAGGAAGCCGGTGAAGGCAAACGCGGACAGAATACCGACCGGTTTGTCAGCGGTTTTGTAGGTCAGGAACATCAAACCATACATACCCACCAGGGTCAGGATCAGCCCCGGAGACGGCAGCATCAGCACGGTGCTGGCGGTGGCGGTGATCGCGGAAAACGCCAGCGTCAGGCTTAGCATGAAATAGGTATTGCGCAGCACCTTGTGGGTGCTGAGTAGCGATGTGCGGTCGCGTGAGGAAGTAATTATACGATCCATGAGTCACTCTCTTATGACAGATGTAATTAACGGAAAGAATAGGAAACGGCGCGCCACTCTCAAAGTGGTTTTACCCATCTTTACTCAGCAGGTTAGCGCGGGAGCTGGTTGTTTCTTCTGCATAAATACGTTTCACCAGTATGAACAGCGGTTTGACGCGATTAATCAGATCAACCTCTTATAGGTTACTGAAAATTATTGCGTTATTACCATAAGGCCGCTAAGAGTTATTTCCGGATCGTCACAAAAACAGACAATAAGGCGAAGGAAATGAAACCACAAACACGCACGCGCTTTACGCTCTCTTTACTTACCGCCGGGATCCTGTGCGCCAGCACGGCAGCCTGGGCGGCTAACGTGCCGGCAGGTATGCAGCTGGCCGATAAGCAGGAACTGGTCAGGAACAACGGTAATGAGCCCGCTTCGCTCGACCCGCATAAAGTCGAAAGCGACGTCGAATTCAATATTATCAGTGATTTATTCGACGGGCTGGTCAGCGTTTCCCCGTCGGGTGAAGTTCAGCCACGGCTGGCGGAAAAATGGGAGAACAAGGACAACACCGTCTGGACGTTCCATTTGCGTCCAGGCATTACCTGGAGCGACGGCACTGCGATTACCGCGGAAGATGTGGTCTGGAGCTGGCAGCGTCTGGTTGATCCTAAAACCGCTTCACCGTATGCCAGCTATCCAGGCAACATGCACATTGTAAATGGTGCGGATATCGCCCAGGGGAAAAAAGCGCCCGATACGCTGGGCGTGAAAGCCATTAACGACACCACGCTGGAAGTGACATTGACGCAGCCTAATGCGGCATTCCTCGCGATGCTGGCGCACCCGTCGCTGGTGCCGGTGGATAAAGTGCTGATTGGCCGCTTTGGCGACAAGTGGACCAAGCCTGAACATATCGTCACCAGTGGGGCCTATAAGCTATCCCAGTGGGTGGTCAACGAACGCATCGTGGCGGAGCGTAACCCGCGCTACTGGGATAACGCGCATACCGTGATTAATAAGGTCATCTATCTGCCTATCACCTCCGAGGCCGCGGATGTGAACCGCTATAAAGCGGGCGAAATTGATATTGTCTACACGGTGCCGATCAACCAGTTCGCTCAGCTCAAGAAAACCCTGGGCAGCCAGCTCGATGTCTCTCCGCAGCTGGCGACCTACTACTACGAATTCAATACCACCCGGCCGCCGTTCAACGACGCCCGCGTGCGCAAGGCGCTGAACATGGCGCTCGATAAAGACATCATTGCCGGAAAAGTATTAGGGCAGGGGCAACGCCCGGCGTGGCTCATCAGCCAGCCGGATATCGGCGGCGTTAAGCTTCAGAATCCAGACTACGCCAGTTGGCCGCAGGACAAGCGCATCGCTGAGGCGAAAAAACTGCTCAACGAGGCCGGGTACAACGAAAGCCACCCTCTGAGCTTCAACCTGCTCTATAACACTTCTGAATCGCACCAGCGTATCGCGATTGCGGCCAGCTCTATGTGGAAGAAAAACCTCGGCGTGGAGGCGAAGCTGCAAAATCAGGAGTGGAAAACCATGCTGGATACCATGCACACCCACAACTTTGACGCGGTGCGTTACGCCTGGATTGCCGACTACGACGATGCGGCGACCTTCCTGAACAACTTCCGCACCGGCGACAGCGAAAACACCAGCCAGTACAGCAATCCGGAATATGACCAGGCGCTGGTGAATGCCGCAAAAGCCAAAACAACGGAAGAGCGGGGTAAGTTCTACCAGCAGGCGGAAGATCTGCTGGGACGCGATGTGCCCGCCATTCCGGTTTATCACTACGTTCGTACGCACCTGGTTAAACCGTGGGTGGGCGGATTTACGCCGGATAAGCTGGGGTACTATTACACGAAAGACATGTACATCAAAAAACACTAGGCCTGTGCTGATAAAATCGTCGATGTGTTGTCAGTTCAACCGATTAAACACGTTTTGACTATTTTTACAGCGAACGATTGCTGGCACTCTTTACAGCACGCGGTGAGGTGTTTATAGTTCGCCTCACTCAGGAAGTGTGGCCGAGCGGTTGAAGGCACCGGTCTTGAAAACCGGCGACCCGAAAGGGTTCCAGAGTTCGAATCTCTGCGCTTCCGCCAGATATAAACCCCAGGTTACTTGTTAACCTGGGGGTTTTCTTTTGGATTGAATGATTCAGGTCACACTTTTCAGGTTCCGATATTTCCCCGTAAAAAACAGGCGTTATCATTCACCCCGTAAATATCTTTTCATCGCTTACCGAGGCTTTGATGCTGGAGAATGTTTTCATCAGATAATCAGCTTCCCGCCCTTTTCAGGACGGACTGGTTATCGCTGCGCTTAAACCTTACGCACGCACCTGCGGGTGTGGGCTCGTTTTTACGCATGATGATTACACAGGTTTTCCAGTATGAATTTATCCCGTCAGGAACAACGTACCTTACACGTTCTCGCCAAAGGTGGACGTATTGTGCACGTCCGCGACAGTTCTGGCCGCGTCACGTCCGTTGAGTGCTATACCCGTGAAGGGCTGGTGCTGAGCGACTGCACGCTGAACGTCTTCAAAAAACTCCGCGCCAAAAAGCTGATCCGATCCGTGAACGGGCAGCCTTACCGCATCAACACCACCGGGCTGAACAACGTTCGCGCCCAGCTGGATAATCGCTAAGCAGAATAAACAACGCCACCCTCGGGTGGCGTTCATGCATTGAATGGAATATCGTAGCGGAATGTAGGCCGGGTAAGCGCAGCGCCACCCGGCAAGAAACGCAGCGTTATGAGCGAATAAAAGCCAGAATGTCCGCGTTGATAGTATCCGCATGGGTGGTATGCATCCCGTGCGGGAAGCCCGGATAAATTTTCAGCACGCTGTTCGCCAGCAGCTTGTCCTGGAGAAGGGCGGCATTTTTATACGGTACAACCTGATCGTCATCGCCCTGCAACACCAGAACGGGAACCGTGATGGTTTTCAAATCTTCCGTCTGGTCGGTCTCTGAAAACGCCTTAATCCCCTCATAGTGGGCTTTGGCGCTTCCGATCATACCCTGTCGCCACCAGTTCTGGATCGTACCCTGCGAAACCTCGGCGCCATCGCGATTAAAACCGTAGAAAGGACCGCTGGCAACGTCGAGATAAAACTGGGCGCGGTTAGCCGCCAGCGCTTTGCGGAAGCCGTCGAAGACCTCGATGGGCGTTCCGCCGGGATTCGTCTCCGTTTTGACCATCAGAGGCGGGACGGCGCTCACGAGCACCGCTTTGGCGACGCGCCCCTGTGGTTGTCCATACCGCGCAACATAGCGGGCGACCTGGCCGCCGCCGGTGGAGTGGCCGACGTGCACGGCATTGTGCAGATCCAGGCTTTCAACCACGGCTGACGCATCGGCCGCATAATGATCCATATCGTGGCCTTCACTCACCTGGTCCGATCGTCCATGTCCGCGGCGATCGATAGCGATAACGCGATAGCCTTCTGCAAGGAAGAAGAGCATCTGGTTATCCCAGTCATCGGCACTCAACGGCCAGCCGTGGTGGAAGACAATGGGCTGGGCCTCTTTTGGGCCCCAGTCTTTGTAGTAAATATTGACGCCGTCTTTCGTGGTTACGAATGCCATACCGCAGACTCCTCTGTTAAGAACAACACGACCCCTAAAGTGTAGGAGAAATCACAAAAGCGGTTGGTTTAATTCCGGTGATGGATATTCATTTTGCGTCTGGGCTCTGGCGCGATGCGCCAGAGCCTTCAGGACAGGATTAACAGCAGGGGCGTTTAGCGGTTTTCTTCAATATAGCGGGCCAGGTCCGCCGGGGTTTTCAGCACCGTCGCTACGTCTGTCGGCGGGATCATGCAGCTGTAAACGTCCTGCACTTCCAGAACCATATCGACCGCCAGGATGGAGTCGAGAATGTCGGATTCAATCAGTTCATCGTGAAAGCCCACCTTGCGGGATAACACTTTTTCGAACAGGGCGAGAATTTCTTGTTCCATAATTTTTCCTGGGGTCATTAATTTGTGCGGGCGTAAGCGTCCAGCAGCTTACGGTCAATTTTGCCGTTAGGATTCAGCGGCAAAGCGTCTTTTACGATAATTTGTGATGGCACCATATAGTGGGGAACCACCTTCGACAGCGAGTTTTTGATGGTATCCGGCGCCAGCTCCGTCACGCAGAACGCGGCAATGCGCAGCACGCTGCCGCAGGATTTCATCAGCGGCAGAACCACCGCTTCGTTAATGCCGGACATCGCCAGCAGGCGGTTTTCGATCTCGTTAATTTCAATACGGTAGCCATTCAGTTTGACCTGGCTGTCGTTGCGGCCCTGACAGTAGATGAGCCCCGCTTCATAACCCAGATCGCCGGTCCGGTAGCCGCGAAACGCCTCATTTTCCCGACGAAGTAATTTCGCCGCGTTCTCCTGCGGCAGGCCGAGATAGCCGCGCATGACGTTTTTTCCCCAGATGATCAGCTCGCCTTCAGCGGAAATTTCCATTCTGCTCTCAGGCATCATGACCCCCACCGGCAGCACGGCGCTGTCGCTGTTCAGGATCGCATCCGTGATCTCGACGACGGTTGTTGCGATGGTCGCTTCCGTTGGGCCATAGGAGTTAATAATTTTGGCCTGCGGGAAACGGCGGCGCAGTTGTTTGACCAGCGCTTTATTCAACACTTCACCAATGAAGATGAAGACGCTCAGCGCAGGCAAATACTCGGTGTTGAACTGTGGGGAAAGTAGCTGCTGATACGCGAAAGAGGGGGTGGAAACCCAGGCGGAGACGGCGTTGCTTTTCAGTCGCTCCAGCCAGTTCTCTTTCTGAATATCCTCTTTGGCGTTCAGCACGATGTGTCCACCCATCGCCAGATTCGCCAGCAAAGGGATCAGGGAGAGGTCAAAACTGAACACCGCGTGGTTCATCAGGACCGGTTTTTCCGGCAGCGAAAAGTCCTGGCTGACCCATTTCATGAAGTGCCACACGCTTTCACGCCCAATCTGCACCCCTTTAGGCTTGCCGGTGCTGCCTGAGGTAAACATGATATAGGCCAGATCCTGCTCCTCCAGCACTTTGCCCGGTTCACCCGTGGCGATGAACTGCCGGGTCGCGACGTCATAATAGTAAGGGGCGCTGGCCAGATGGCAGATCTCCCGCAGGCGCTCCTGCGGGTAAATGCAGTCCACCGGAATGTACGGAATGTTGTGCAGCAGGCAGCTATAAATCGCCACGGCGAACTCGGCCTGCTGGTGTCCGTACAAGACGACCGGCGTACCGGCAACAGGCTGGCAACCCTGATAGCGCTGAGCCCAGTCCGTCACGGCAGCGGAAAGCTGCAGCCAGCTTAAGGCTTCGTCGCTGCCGCTGATGGCCAGCTGCTGCGGGGAGGCGGGATCGTATAATGCCGCACGCAAGAAATCCTGCAGTTCCTGAAGATCGGAGTGATTTTTCATAGAGGTGACATTCCACTAAAGATGTAAAGGGAGCCCGCGGCGCTTCCCAGCGTCAGAATGCGTCCCAAAAACGCAACAGCCGGATACTGCAACCCGCGGTGTAACGCCGGGCTGCGTTTGGCTGACCACAGCAGCATGTTGTGAGCGACAGAAATGGCGCCAAACAGCGCGCCGCTGATGACGTAATGGCGTTCCAGGCCATTCCATGCCCCCATGCAAAACAGGGTGCAAAAAATACCGATATTTTGCGCCAGCGTTTTGTTCTGACGGAAAAAGTTGAACTTCATCAGGTTCATATAAACGGGCATAAAGACCACATCGCGCAGCCATTCAGACAGGCTAATGTGGAAGCGGCGCCAGAAGTCCTGCGGATTCTTTGCCAGAAGCGGCATATTGAAGTTTGCCGGAATATTCAACCCAAACAGGCGGCCCGCACCGATGGCCATATTGCTGTAGCCCGCAAAATCAAAGTAGAGGTAGGCGCTATAGGCAATCGACATCACCACGCCCACGGTCAGCGTAAACGGCTTATGGCTCCAGGGCTGCACGACAAGTGAATCAACCAGCATGGCAAACAGGAACTTCTGGACAATGCCGGTAATGATTTGCTCCAGCGCCACTAAAAACTGTTCGCGGTTAAGGGCAAAGACGGGCTTACTGACGTCGCTCATCCATGTCCGCCAGCGATACATTGGGCCCGCCAGAATAATAAAGGGCATAAACAGATAGCAGAAATAATGCAGGAAATTCTGCCCTTCTTTTTTACTGCGATAGAGCAGCACGTCCACCGCGCGGAACGTCATAAAAGAGAGGCCGATCATGCCGAGATGATGATTAAGGTGCAATTTCACCAAAAATAAAGGCAGCAGCGTTAACACAATCGCCTGCCATGTTTTTAACCATCCTT
Organism: Enterobacter cloacae complex sp. Mu1197; assembly: GCF_040059225.1. Classification (NCBI taxonomy): domain Bacteria; kingdom Pseudomonadati; phylum Pseudomonadota; class Gammaproteobacteria; order Enterobacterales; family Enterobacteriaceae; genus Enterobacter; species Enterobacter cloacae complex sp. Mu1197. Next base: position 1,664,383 of record NZ_CP157375.1, read on the forward strand.
TTTCTTTTAACGTGGCGACAAGGTAAAAACTGAAAAAAACGACCGCGGGAACACGGTAATCACCCTGAAAAATATAGCCCCAGCCTAATGCGGCGAGGACGGATAACGCCGATAAATACGTCAGGCGATGACGTAATACGCGATTGACCAGCGCAAACGCCAGGGCGGATGAAAATAAATAGACAAAAAACATGCCTGAGCTATACATCATTCGGCCTCAGAACTTTTGATATTCAAAATGCAGCTGCATACTCATGCTGTCATCGACAGAGGTCCACGCGACGATGGTGATCGCCAGCAGGAGATAAAGGAAAAAAAGACGGATCGCGATTTTCATTATTTAAAGCTCTGTGCAATAAAGCGAATCATAGGAACCCAGGCCAGCTCGGAAGGGTGCAAACGATCCCAGTTCCAGCCATTCTGATAAGGCATGGCGTACATATCTAAATAGGGGATCTGGTTCGCTTCCAGAATGGTTTGAATTTGCTTATCAACCGGGCGGAAGGTATCGGTATTGTAAAGCGCCCAGGGGTTAACCGGGTCGACGATAGCAATCACCTGCACGTGACGGTCTTTCAGCAGCTGGACGGTTTTTCTGAACGCGGCGATTTGCGCAGGTACGACCGGCGTGTCATCCCACTGCTGCCGCGTACCGTCCTCCTCGTAAATCGTTTTGTCCATCCACAGGGTGGCCGCGCTCTGCTGGCGTTTTTTATTTAACTCGCGGGCATTCGCCAGCTCTTTATCCCAGTCTGGGGCTATATGGGTGGTTGGCTGCGGCGGCCACGGCTGTACCGTCCGGGGCATAACGTTGAGCAGCGCCAGCCAGTCGTTTTTTATCATGGTGCAGACGTTGGCAAACTGGAAACTCACCTCGTCCCATATCAGATCGGGGTGCCAGCCAAAGACACGCATTTGACCAAAGGTTAAATGGCTTATTTCTTTACTATCAATATGTTTTAAATAATTGACTAATATTGGTCGCGCCTGCGGATCCTTCATCAAAGGATTAAAAATAGAGCCCGGGAAATTATCGGCGTAGATAGCAGGTGGCAGACCTTTTGAGTAAAAGCTGTCGGGTGCCAGAAGCAAAACAACTTTACTGTTTGCGTTAAGGCTATTTTTAAAACGTGAGAACAGTAAAAACTGCGTTTCGTCATCAACAAACGCATCGCCATACGCCACGACGGGTTTGTGTAATTGCTTATTAAAATAATTATAGACAGCGTAATGTTCATCTTCTGAGGTCGCTACCTCAGACGCACCAATGAAGAATATCGCATGCCCTTCTAAGGCATGAGAAATAGTGGCAATTTTTTCCGCTTGTTCTTTAGGCGTGCCCGCCATTGATTTAATCAGCGGCTGGAAGGCGAGCGGTGGATCGAAGCTCGTCACCAGCGGGTGAATACAAAGGAACAAAATGGCCAGGGTTGCCATCAGGATATGTAAGCAAAGCGTATTCTTGATTTTCATCATCAACCCGTAAAACTGCATGGCAGTAATGTCTAAAATCTGCGGGAATTCAGATTTATAACAATTACACTACAAATGACCGTCTATTTTTGTGGCATTCTATACCAGAGCGATTTAAAAGGATGAGCGTTGCTATGTTACGGTATGTACAAGGTCGTGGAGAGTGACGTAAGGTCAGCGCGCGGGTGACTTTTTGCGCAGTCAAACGCGTGTGGGGAAAAATAGAAAAATTCCTGCTTTACAAGGCGCTAATAGATGTTTATAGTGCGCCTCACTTTGGAAGCGTGGCCGAGCGGTTGAAGGCACCGGTCTTGAAAACCGGCGACCCGAAAGGGTTCTAGAGTTCGAATCTCTACGCTTCCGCCAAATTCGAAACCCAGGTCGTTATGGACCTGGGTTTTTTTTTGTGCATAAAACCCCCGGCCAGGCTGGAGGTTCAGCAAACCTGTCCAAAATCGCCCTGAGAGGGAATCCTGGTGCAGCGGATACTGCGCCGATACTGCAGTGGCGTCTGACGCATCATCTTTTTAAAGCAGGTAATGAAATAGGTCACCTCGCTAAACCCGACTGCCAGGGCAATAGCGTCAACAGGCTCATCGCTGTACCGTAACAGCTCGCAGCTGCTTTTTATTCGCCGGGTCAGCAAATATTCGTGGATGGTACCGCCGGTCTGCTGGCGGAAAATGCGTGAGGTATAGCTGCGTGAAAGCCCCAGGTCGTGGGCTAACTGGTCGAGCGAAAACTTGCTGGCATAGTGGGCTTCGACCCAGCTCATAATCCGCGAGGCGACGGTCTGCTGGCGCGGCGGGTAGGGCTGCGGCTGCTCGGGCAGAAACGTCATGAGCTGCATCATCAGAAAGGCCACCTCGCAGGCCTCTGTCTGCTCGTTGCCCTCCAGGCGCTGAAATTGTTCAAGAATCCTCTCAATAAATGCCGCGTGAGTGCTGAGATCGTAAATCTGTGCTGGCAGATTGCTGGCGGCCAGCGCGGCGAACCGGGCCTGATGGCGCGGGAAGGCGCCGAGCGCACTTTCGACGACCGATTGCTCAATGTGCATCGTCGTGCGGTGATAGAGGTTCTTATCGCTATGATCGACCTGCACTTTGTGCAAACGGAAGGGCGGGAAGATAAAGAGTCGCCCCGGACGGGCGGTGTAGTGCTGGTTATCCACCACCACGATGCCGTAGCCGCTGGAGATATAGAGCAATTCAACGCATTGATGCCAGTGGTAGTAAATCGCGCTGGTGGTGTACATGCGGTTAAAAGAAATGGCCTGCCGATCGAGCGTAATGCGTTCCAGTAGTTGCGTTTCACCCATATTACCTCCAGAACAACAGATTTAAATTTTTAGGCCATCATTTGTAATTTATCCCCCTCGCGTTCGACAAAATCCAGAAAAAATGAAATGGCGGTTTAATTTTGTGAGTCTGCTCACTCAGCGCCAGGAATAAAAGCAGTTACTCTTCATTCAGACGTCGCACTCGTGGCTTTAAAAAAGCCTAATAACAATAACTTATCTCTACCCTCGTGTAATGCGGGAGGACCCTGTGCAACCTGAAAATATTCATCTGGATAATCCACTGACAAGCCGGGAAGAGGTGCTACGGCTGGTCAACGACATGCTGAACGCGGTGGCGCCCTGGTTTAAAAAAGACGCCAGCCGCATTGATTTAGCGAACTTTACCGCTCACTACGGTCAGCAGGTGGCGAGCATGGAAACGTTTTCCCGCCTGCTGTGGGGCGTGACGCCGCTGTTGGCTGGCGGCAGCGAGCCGCAGCACTTCTCATTCTATTTACAGGCGATAAAAAACGGCACCGATCCGCAGCATGCCGATTACTGGGGCGATGTCGGGCCTTACGATCAGCGAATCGTCGAAATGGCGGCCTACGGGCTGCTGCTGGCGCTGGCGGGTGAAACCGTACTGGCACACTTCACTGAGACGGAGAAAGAGCATTTATGGCGCTGGCTAAAGCAGTGCGAGACCCAGGAAATCCCCGATAACAACTGGCACTTCTTCCCGATTCTGGTGCAGGTCGGCTTCCATTATTGCGGTATGCCGACCAACCCGCAGGCGCTGGAAGATCATTTTGCTGCCATGGAGCACTACTACCTCGGCGATGGCTGGTATTCCGATGGTCCGGGACGGCCGCGCGACTATTACATCTCGATGGGCTTCCATTTCTATGGCCTGATTTACACGAAGCTCATGGCCGGGGTCGATCCGAAGCGCTGTGCAACGCTGCGCGATCGGGCCGCGCGTTTCTCCTCTGACTTCATCCATTTCTTTGCCGAAGACGGCGCGGCGATCCCGTTTGGCCGTAGCCTGACCTACCGCTTTGCCGAGGCGGCGTTCTGGAGTGCGGCGGCCTTCGCCGGGCTGGAAGTCTTTTCGCCCGGCGTGATGAAGGGGATCGTCCTGCGTCATCTGCGCTGGTGGCTGAAGCAGCCGATATTCGACCGCGACGGCATACTGAGCGTCGGTTACAGCTATCCGAACCTGGCGATGGCGGAAGACTACAACGCGCCGGGGTCGCCGTACTGGGGCCTGAAGACCCTGCTGGTGCTGGCATTAGATGAGGGCGATGCCTTCTGGCAGGCGGCTGAGCTGCCGCTGCCGCCGTTGCCCGCGCAGCACACGATAGCCCACGCGGATCAGGTGGTGGTACATCAGGCCGACCACCTGTGGATGCTGACGTCCGGCCAGCTGGAGCTGAACAACTTCGTGAACACCGAAGCGAAATACTGCAAATTTGCCTATTCCACCCGCTTTGGCTTCACCATCGAACGCGGCCGCTACGGCCTGAACCATGCCGCGTCCGATTCGATGCTGCTGCTGGCCGAAAAGGACAACTACTGGCGTGGCCGTCGCGAATGTCAGCACGTGGTCACCACTGACGGCACTATTTATAGCCGCTGGCTGCCGTGGCACGACGTGGTGATTGATAGCTGGCTGCTGGCGCTGGGCGACTGGCAGCTGCGCGTCCATCGTATCAATACCCGACGCGCGCTGGACTGCGCGGAAGGCGGCTTTAGCCTGGCAAACCGCCCGCAGCCGCAGGTACACGAGAGTGACGGCGCCTGCTGGCTACGCAATGCCCGGGATGTCTCAGCCATTTTCTGTTTACATCCGCACGCTCGCCGCGGCGAGACGGTGTTGACGCCGCCAAACAGTAATCTGCTGTTCGCCGAGCGCGCAGCGGTGCCGGTGCTGCGCGGCGAGCTCGACCCCGGTACGCATGTGTTAATCAGCGCGGTGTGGGCGGGAAATGCCGCCGACTTCGATCCGCAACGCTGCCCGCAGGCCTTCATTAGCGATGACGCGGTACGCTTCGTGACGGCACGACAAGAAACGACGCTCCTTCTGGCTCCGGAGGCATCGCTATGAGCACATCATCGTCCGTACGCGCCGCGCAGTACAAAATGAGTACCTTTATTTTCCTTTACTTCTTCACGTGGTCATCCAGCTTTGGCCTTTACGCCCTGTGGCTGAGCCAGAAAGTGGGCCTCGATAGCGTCACCATCGGCAGCGTGTTCGCTATAAATGGCGTCTTCGCGGTGGTCCTGAAGCCGGTGTACGGCTACATCATGGACAAAATCGGCATGAGCAAGTGGCTGCTCTATTTTGTCTGCGCCATTTCTGCGCTGATGGCGCCGTTTTTTGCGCTGGTTTACCAGCCGCTGCTGCAAAGCCATGCGATGGCGGGGATTATCATCGGCGCGCTGTATCTGAGCCTGGGCTGGTACGCCGGCGTGGCGGCGTCTGAATCTTACGCCGACCGCTTTAGCCGCCTGTACGGGCTGGAGTTTGGCCGCATCAGAATGTGGGGGTCACTGGGCTGGGCGATGGCGGCGTCGGTCTCCGGGCTCTTGTTTAACGTCACCCCGCTGGCCAACTTTCTCCTCAGCAGCGGTACCTCGGTACTGATGCTGCTGGTGCTGATTAGCCTCAAAATCGGCGATGAGCAGCTGCGCAATAACAGCGTCATTTCCGCTAATAAGATCGTCTTCGCCGATGTGCTGATGCTCCTGAAAAACCGCAAATTCTGGATGTTCAGCCTCTATGTCGCCGGGGTGGCGTGGATGATGTTTATCGCCGAACAGCAGTTCCCGCGCTACTTCGTCTCGTTCTTCGCCACCAAAGAGCAGGGGAATGCCTGGTACGGCTACCTGAGTACCGTCCAGTCGGGGATGGAGTTCGTGATGATGATGTTTATCCCGTGGCTGGTGAACCACTACGGTGCTAAGCGCGGCCTGCTGTTCTGCGGCTGCGTGGTCGGGGCACGGCTGATCGCCTCCGGGCTGACCAGTGACCCGATTGTTATCTCCATCATCAAACCGTTTTATGGCGTCGAGATCGCGCTGCTGCTCATCTCCGTCTTCAAATACATTGCCGAACATTTCCATCGTCGGGTTAACGCCACGATGTACCTGCTGGGCTACCAGGCGATGATTTACGTGGGTTCGATTGTGGTCGCCCCACCTGCCGGCTATCTGTACGACAAGATTGGCTTTGAGCATACCTATCTGCTGATGGGCAGCTGCGCCCTGGTATTTACGCTGATTTCCGCCTTTACGCTGTCGCGCTGCCAGTCGACGCGCGATGACTCACGATCCTTTGCTCCGGCTTTAGATACCGCCCCGGTTGAACCGGCCAAACATTAATTCAGGAGTTGTTATGACCAAATCTGTTATCACCGAAGCGCTGCGGCCGATCGAACTGCATCAGGTCGATCGCCTGGCACTGAGCCAGAAGCTGGAAGCGGCGTTAGCCCGCGTCACGCGCAAGCTCGACAACAATATTGTCGCCTTCGGCGATAAGTTCCCCGGTGAGGCCTGTGAGAAGGGGGTCTGGCCGCGCACCGATAACGTGGAATGGACCACCAGCTTTTGGCCAGGCCAGCTCTGGCTGGCGTGGGAGATGACTGGCAAAGCGCATTATCGCGAAGCCGCCGAACGCTATTTACCGTCGTTCGCCCGGCGTATTGAGCAGCGCATCGATACCGCAACGCACGATCTCGGGTTCCTCTATTCGCTCTCCTGCATCAGCGCATGGCGCCTCACCGGCAACGAGGCCGCTCGCCAGTCGGCGCTGCTGGCAGCCGAGCGCCTGATGGAGCGTTTTAACCCGACGGCCAACATTATTCAGGCGTGGGGTGATTTAAACGACCCGGAGCAGCAGGGGAGAATGATCATCGACTGCAACATGAACCTGCCGCTGCTGTACTGGGCCAGCGAACAGACCGGGGATCCGCGCTATGCGAAGGCGGCGACGGCTCATGCCGGACAGGCCGCGAACTATATCGTGCGTGAAGATGCCTCGACTTATCACACTTACTATATGGATGTGCAGACGGGTGAGCCGCGCTTTGGCAACACCCATCAGGGCTACAGCGATACCTCGTGCTGGTCGCGCGGCCAGGCATGGGGCATTTACGGCTTTCTGCTCAGCTATCAGCACACCGGCGATAAGCAGATGGTGGAGCTGTCCCGCAGCCTGGCGCATTACTTCCTCAACCGTCTGCCGGAAGATGATGTTTGCCACTGGGATCTGGCGCTGCTCGGTACTGACGCCGTGCGCGACAGTTCAGCGGCGGCGATTGCCGCCTGTGGCCTGCTGGAGCTGGTCAAGGCGCTGCCGACGCTTGACGCAAACCGTGCATATTATGAAGAGATGGCGTTGCGTATTGCGCTGTCGCTGACCGATAACTACCTTGCTCACGACGACGATCCGACCGAAGGGCTGCTGCAGCACTCGGTTTATCATATGGGCAGCGGTAAGGGCGTCGATCAATGCTGTAGCTGGGGAGACTATTTCTATCTTGAACTGCTGGCGCGGCTGCGACAGATTTGGCACCCGTACTGGTAACCCTTAAGCAATGGAGAGCAAAATGAAAAGCGTAGCCGTGCTATTAGCCCCTGGTTTTGAAGAGGGGGAAGCGATTGTCACTATCGATATCCTGCGCCGCCTGAATATTACGGTGCAGACGATTGCCTGCGGCGAGAGTCGCGAAGTGGTGAGCTATCACGCCATCCCTATGGTGGCGGACAGTACTCTGCAGGCCAGTCTCGACCGGACCTTTGACGCCGTGGTGTTACCGGGCGGCCCGCAAGGCAGCGTTAACCTGGCGAAAAGCGCGGAGGTCATTGCCTTCGTCCGCCGCCACGATGACGCGGGCAAATATATCTGCCCGATTTGTTCCGCCGCCGCCCGCGTGCTGGGCGGCAATGAACTGCTGAAGGGGCGTCGCTATGTCTGTTCCGGCGATCTGTGGAAAACAGTCAGCGATGGCATCTACGTTGATGCCGACGTTGTCGAAGACGGCAATCTGCTGAGCGGCCGTGGGCTGGGTAAAGTGTTTGATTTCGCCTTTACCCTGGCGGCGCGATTGCATGGCGATGATGCGTTGGCATGCGAGCAGGCCAGCCATATTGATTATGCGTGGCAGGATAGCGAGCCCGTTTACGGGCTGGCAAAGCGCGATTTGTAAGTTTCGCCCGGCGGCGCTACGCTTGCATGGGCCTACAATGAATAGTGCAATATATTGATATTTTTACGGATTGTAGGCCGGGTAAGCGCAGCGCCACCCGGCAAGAAAGCGTGTGCAGACGGTTTACAGCCCAATCACCAGCTCCCCGGAATGGCTCCGCGAGCAGCACAGCGCCACCTGCTGGTCCGTTGCGCTTTTTTCCGCCTCCGACTGCACGCTATCCCGGTGATCCACCACGCCGTCAATCACCGGCGTCAGGCAGGCTCCGCAGATCCCCATCTCACAGGAAAGCGGGACCGCCACGCCATTTTCCTGCAGCACCTGGGCGATGGTTTTATCCGCAGGCACCGGCCAGTGCTCACCGGTGGAGGCCAGCTTGACCGTGAAGATCTCCCCGGTTTCACCGCCTGCGGCGGGCGCAACGGGCTGAAACGCCTCGCTGTGAAGATGGGCGTCATCCCATCCCTTTGCCGTGGCGACCTCACGCACTTTTTCCATAAACCCCGCAGGTCCGCAGATCCAGGCGTGAAGGCCCGATTCGGCCGCGGGGAGATGTTCCGCCAGCGCGGTGCGCGGGCTGGCGGTATGAATGAGGCACTCATCGCACAGCGAGAGTTCGCGCGTAAACGCCGCGCTTTCCCGGTTCCTGACGTAGTAGTGCAGCGTGAACGGCGTTCCGGTCGCCTTCAGCTGCAGAGCCATCGCATACAGCGGCGTTATGCCAATTCCCGCAGCCAGGAGCAAAACCCGCTCTGCCTGCTGAAGCGGAAACAGGTTGCGCGGGGCCGATATCATCAGCTTCTGCCCGGGACGCAGCGTCTCGTGAACGTAGCGCGACCCGCCACGCGAGGCGGTTTCTCGCCCCACGCAGATCAGGTAGCTCTCACCGCCACACGCTCCGGTCAGGGAATACTGGCGAACCACGCCGCAGGGCAGGTGAACATCAATGTGCGCACCGGGCTGCCACGGTGGCAGCGCTTCGCCGTCTTCCGCCACCAGCCTGACGGCGAGGCTTTTGTCGCCCTCTCGCCACAACCCGTCAACAATCACGCTCAGCATATCGGCCTCCGTCATACCAGGAAAAACTCGCCAAAGCCCATCTTCTTCAGTCCCCGACGGTAGGCAATCGAGCTTTTATCTGCGGGGATATGCGCTTCCAGGGTCAGGTCCAGCGGCAGGCTTTCCGGACGCTGGGTTTCCACCATCAGACGGTCCTCTTCAAAAATCCGCAGATTGAAGGCATGCACATCTTCCACCGGAATATGCAGGTCAAAATTGCGGACGATAGGGGCGAACATGCGGGTCACGCGGGATGACACCGGCGATGCGGCGTTCATAATGACCAGTCTCGATTCACCCGGAAAATGAATCGTCAGGGTGGCGGTGAACGGCAGGTGCATCTCAAAATGGCGCAACCACTGGAAGCCTTCTGGGGCCTGCACGGGGGAGCTGGCGGGATAGTTGCTCACGGAGCTCCAGTAATCCGCCACGAAGCCAAACGGCGTCTCCTGCGGCTGATAGTGGGGCACCAGCGGGTTATTGGGGTCCGCAAAGGTATCGGTGTGGATCCAGGCAAAGTGCGCCACGTCCAGAAAACCCTCTACCTGACGTCCGGCAAAGCCGTTGACCTCAAATGCCGGGCAGTTAATCTGCTGAAATCCGTCGTCATCCCAGTGCGGCATGGTGGGCAGCGGCGCGGGGTTTTCCGGATCATAGGCCAGGCAGGTCCAGATGAGTCCGAACCGCTCCTCCACGGCGTAGTTAATCAGGTTCAGCTTCGCCGGAACAGGCTGGTCGGGGCTGGAGGGAATACGGTTGCAGCGCCCGTCCTCCCCAAAGCGTAAGCCATGATAGGGGCAGATAATCCCGTGCTCGTCGTGAAAGCCGAGCGTCAGCGGCACGCCGCGGTGCGGGCAAACGTCACGGGCGACCACGACCTGGTCGTTAATGCGGTAAATCACCAGCTGTTCATCCAGTAGCGTCGCTTTGACCGGCGCCGGACCGACGTCGCAGGCACGCGCGACCGGATGCCAGCATTTCGCCAGACGCAGCCAGTCCTCTGGCTCAAACGTACAGTGGGCGGGTGGAGTCGGTTCTCTTTTCATCATTATCCCTCTTACGTTCAGCCTAACGGGCCGCCCTGAATGGTCTCGCACAGACCGTTGATGATGCGCTCTCCGGTCTCCTCGCGAAGCTCCTGATACCACGCCTGCGTCAACGCCATGTCTTTGCCGTGGGTGACGTCGCAGCGCTTACGCGCCTTCAGCACCAGGTCGCGCACCCGGTCGCAGCGCAGCGCCTCGTACTGCCGAAGCGCCAGCGTGATGTTGTGGTTTTCACGCAGGCATTCCCCCAGCACCACGGCGTCTTCCATCGCTGCGCAGCCGCCCTGGCCGATATCCGGCGTGGTGCTGTGCCCGGCATCGCCCAGCAGCGCGACGTTGCCGCGTACCAGGCTGTCGAACGGCTCAATGTCGTGGATTTCAATGCGGTTGGTGGTTTCAGGATCCAGCGCCGCGATAAGCGTCTGCACCGGCGGTGCCCAGCCGCGGAAGTAGCCCGTGAGATCGGCGCGCAGGGTAGTGCGATCCTCCGCCAGACCCGCAGGGAGCGGCACGTCAAAGAAGAAGTAGAAGCGTCCGCCGGAGACGGGCATCAGCGACACCCGTTTGCCTTCGCCAACGAAGGTGGTCCACTGGTGCGCCGGGGCGATCTCCTCGTCAATCTTCACCAGCCCGTTCCAGTTCACGTAGCCCGCGTAGCGGCGCTCCGGCGTGTACCCCAGCACGTACGGGCGAACCGCCGAGTGGCTGCCGTCGGCGGCAATCAGGAAATCCCCGGCAGCTGTGCTGCCATCGGTGAAGGTGACGCTCACGCCAGCCTCGTCTTCATGGACGCGTTCGACGCGCTTGCCGAACTGCACCTTGTCGCGCCCCCAGAAGTCCAGCATTTCGCGCTGAAGCTCAGCGCGCGAGACGGGGCAGGGACGCCCGCCGGTACGCTCAATCAGCGGGGCAAGGCTAAAGCGGGTCAGGGTATCGCCGCGCCGGTAATCCTTATAGGCCATAAAACGCATCGGCCCGCCCCAGGTCTCGATGATGTCGCCCATGCCGAGGTGCTGCATGCATTTCACGCCGTTCGGCCAGATGGAGATGGCCGCCCCGACGGGCCTGATCTCCTTTACGGCTTCAAACACGGTACAGTCGATGCCCGCTTTCTTGAGCGCGACGGCGGCGCTCAGGCCGCCAATACCCGCACCAATAACGATTGCTCTCATGCTTCTCTCCTTTTGCAGGGTGTAACGACATTCAGCAATTTGCGTACCAGGCTGCAGAGTGGTGAAAACGGCGTTGTGAGAGAGATGTTTGCACTGCTAAGGTGCGCAAACGCGGTGAGCGTGCCTTTTTATGAATCAAAAATTTCCTGGTCAGCCATCCGGAATCGACTGTTTCACGTTTGTCTCAAGAGTGGCGTGGTTTGTGCACTAACCTGAAGGAGGATAATCAAGGAGAACCTATGATCGCACTGCACGACTTCAATCAGTTGCCTGAGAAAGACGCTTTTACGCTGCTTCAGCCCTGCGTGACGATACCCGGCTGGGCCGACGCGTTGGTGAGTGGGCGGCCTTATTCGAGCCGGGACGCGTTGTTCATTGCGGCGCAGGCTCTGACGCAACGCTGGGATGAAGCGGCCTTAACGCAAGCCCTGAGCGCCCATCCGCGCATCGGGGAAAAGCCCGCAGGTTCAGCGACGGAGGCGGCACTGTCGCGCCAGGAACAGGGCGCGGTGAACGATCGCGATACCGCCCTTGCAAAGGCGCTGCGTGAAGGTAATGCCCGCTATGAAGCCCGCTTTGGGCGCGTCTTTCTGATCCGCGCGAAAGGACGCAGCGGCGAGGAGATATTACAGGCCCTGCACGCACGGCTGGAGAACAGCGACGCGCAGGAAAACCGTGCCGCGCTGGAACAGCTGCGGGAAATTACGCTGCTGCGACTGGAAGGAGTCATTCACGAATGAGCACACTCAGCACCCATATCCTCGATATTTCGACGGGCAAACCCGCAGAGGGCGTGACGGTTCATCTGCAACAGGACGGGAAGACGCTGGCCACGGGCGTGACCAACGTCCAGGGACGCATCGCCGCGTTCGTTCCCTCTCTGTCCGCGGGCCGCTATCGGCTGGTGGCGGAGATTGGGGTTTGGTTTAGTGATACCGGCCGGGAGACGATCTATCCCTGCGCGCACATTGAGTTTGTCACGGGAGAAACGGCAGACGAGCATTTCCATCTGCCGTTTGTGATTGCTCCCGGCGGATGGTCAACCTACCGGGGCAGTTGACCACACCCGCTCGCCGTTGACCCAGGTCTCGCTGATGTTGCGCTCGTCGCCGAGGGTCATCAGCACAAAGAGCTGCTCATAGATATCCTGGCAGCGGCGATTGCGCAGGCGCTGCAGCGGTGTCACATCGGGGTCGATAACCACGAAATCCGCCTCTTTGCCTGCCGCGAAGTTGCCAATCTTATCGTCCAGCCGGAGGGCGTGCGCACCGCCCAGCGTGGCGTGATAAAACGCCTCGCTGGCGCGCAGGCGGTAGCTCTGAAGCTGGCCCACCTTGTAGGCCTCCCCCAGCGTGCGCAGCATGCTGAATGTGGTGCCCGCCCCGACGTCGGTGCCGATGCCCATCCGCACCCTGTGCTGCCAGCAGGCGGGCAGGCGAAACAGCCCGCTGCCGAGAAACAGGTTCGAGGTGGGGCAAAACGCCACCGCCGAGCCGGTGTCATGCAGACACTGCCACTCGCTGTGGTGCAGATGGATCGCGTGGGCAAACACGCTGCGCTCGCCGGTCAGGCCGTAGTGGTGATAAACGTCCAGATAGCGCTCATGCTCCGGCCAGAGATCGCTCACCCAGGCCACTTCGTTGGGGTTCTCGCTCAGGTGGGTCTGCAGCCAGGTGTCCGGGAACTCCTCTCTGAGCAGGCTGACCGCCGCAAGCAGCTCGGGTGATGACGTCGGCGCAAAGCGCGGCGTAATCGCATAGCCCAGCCGTCCACGGTGATGCCAGCGCTGGATCAGCGCCCGGGTCTGCCGGTAGCTCTGCTTCGCGTCTTCGCTCAGGTAGTCCGGCGCGTGCCTGTCCATCATCACCTTTCCGGCGATAAGGCGCATGTTCAGGCGCAGGGCCTCGGTAAACAGTGCCTCGACCGATTCCGGATGCAGCGTGCAAAACACCAGCGCGGTGGTGGTGCCGTTGCTCACCAGCTGGTTAATGAAAAATTCGGCGATCTCTTTTGCGTAGGCCTCATCGGCAAACTGGCTCTCCACCGGGAAGGTGTAGGTGGTCAGCCACTCCAGCAGCTGTTCGCCAAAGGCGCCAATCATCTCCGTTTGCGGATAATGGATGTGGGTGTCGACAAAACCGGGCAGCAGCAGCCTGCCGCGCAGGTCGGTATAGCCTTTGTGCGGGTCAAGATACTGCTCGCCCTCCTGCCACGGCATCTGTGCCAGAATTTTTCCGTGCTGGATAAACAGCAGGCCGTCCTCAAGGTAGCGCGCGTGCTGGGCAATGGCGTCTGCGCTGTCGCAGACCCGGGCAATATCAAAAAAAGCACCGCGTATCGCAGTCTGGTATTCCATCATGGTTCCTGCCTTCGTGTGTGCGTAGCGGGGGTGAGAAGGCTCAGCAAGAACGGTGCCAGAATGAACGGGCCGCAGAGATGCTGCGGCCGGAGGGAGGGAGTTACTCTTTTTGCGTCGCCACGCGGGAGCCAAACGACGTCGCACCTGCCGTCTCGCGCTCTTCCCGCGCCAGCCAGCGGTAGGTGACGCTGCCGAGGAAGACGCCAATAAACCAGCTGAAGTTTGCCACCTCATGCAGGGCCGGGATAAAGCTAATGACCAGGCCCACGGCAACGGACGGGATCAGCGCCCCAATGGCTTTCGGGTTAAAGCCGTTGCGGTACCAGTATTTGCCCTTTGGCGTGTCGTCGAACAGATCGTCAACCGACACCTTGCCGCGTTTAATCAGGTAGAAATCGGCGATCAGGATGCCGAACAGTGGGCCGATAAACGCCCCGAGCACGTCCAGGGTGTAGTGGATAAGCTCCGGCGAGTTGAACAGGTTCCACGGGGTGAGCAGGATCGAGCCGACGGCGGCAATCATGCCTCCGGTGCGGAAGCTGATTTTCTGCGGCGAGCAGTTAGAGAAATCAAACGCCGGTGAGACGAAGTTCGCCACGATGTTGATCCCGATGGTGGCGGTGATCATCGTCAGCAGGCCAATCGCCACGGCCAGATCGTTACCCACGCGGCTGACGGTCTCAATCGGGTCGGTGATCATGCGGCCAAACAGCGACTGGGTGCCGGAGACGATCACCACGGTGACGATGGAGAACAGCAGGAAGTTAAACGGCAGCCCCCAGCGGTTGCCGCGGCGGATCTCCCCCATGCTTTTGCCGTAGCGGGAGAAATCGCCAAAGTTGAGCAGCGGGCCGGAGAAGTAGGAGACCACCAGCGCGGTGGCGGTGATCATCTGCCAGGTCTGTTCGCCCGCGCTCAGGGATTTGCTGGCGAGGGTAAAGGAGATCCCGTCAAAACCGGTCTTGTATACAATCCAGCCGGCGAGGGCCAGCATCACCACATAGACCGCCGGACCGGCGATATCAATAAAGCGCTTGATGGCGCTCATGCCGTGCCAGAAGACCATCGCCTGCAGGACCCACATAATGGCAAAGCAGATCCAGCCCAGGTGCGACAGGCCCAGGAATGCGCCGGTAGTGAGTGAAGAGAGCGACGGCCAGAACTTCAGCGCCACCAGCATCAGCGCGTTGGCGGCGAGATAGGTCTGAATGCCGTACCACGCGAAGGCAATCAGCCCGCGGATCACCGCCGGAATATTGGCCCCGAACACGCCAAACGCCTGACGGCTGATCACCGCGTAGGGCACGCCCGCCATCTGGCTCGGTTTGGCCACCAGGTTGGCGCACAGTTGCACGATGCAAATCCCCACCAGCAGGCAGAGCAGCACCTGCCAGCTTGCCAGCCCGAGCGTAAAGAAGCTCGCGGCGACAACATAACCCCCCATGCTGTGAACGTCCGACATCCAGAACGAAAAGATGTTGTACCAGCTCCAGTTCTGGTCACGCGTCGGTGCCAGATCCTCATTGCAAAGACGTGGGCTGTAAACCGCACCGGAATCAGCGGCCGTACCTTGCTGTGCGTTTTGACTGTTTGGCATGAAACCTGCTCCTGTGAATGAAAACCCGTTGAGTGGGAGTGCAAACGGTGTTGCAGGATCCAGGCCAAAATAATAAATCTTGTATGCAATATTTTATTTTTATGTATACGATTCGATAACGGAAAGTAAAATTCGGAGTGGCAAATGAACAACATAAACGCCCTGCAGACCGCGCCAGACCTGCATGACAAAGACGAATCGATCTTTCAGGCGCTGATGACCGCAATTGTCGAACACCAGCTGCTGCCGGGGAGCAAACTGCCGGAAGAGGCGCTGGCCGAGGTCTTTGGCGTGAGCCGCACGGGCATCCGCAAGGTGCTTCAACGACTCGCCGCTGTGCAAATGGTCACCCTGACGCCCAAGCGTGGTGCACACGTCGCCAGCCCGACGGTGGAAGAGGCGCAGCACATCTTTCGCACCCGCGCCCTGCTGGAGGTCGCCAACCTGCCGGACGTGCTGGCGCACTGCCAGCCGCCGCATCTTGCCGCGCTGGAGGCCATTATTCGCCAGGAGCAGCAGGCGCACGAGGCCTATGACGGCCCGGCGGCGATTCGCCACTCCGCCAATTTCCACATTCAGCTGCAGGCCATCTCCGGCAACCAGGTGCTCACTGAGATGGTGACCGGCCTGAGCCAGCGCTCGTCGCTGGTGATCGCCACCTGGGGTGCGCCGTGGCGTCAGGGCTGCCGCTGCAACGATCACGAGCAGCTGGTGGATCTGCTGCGCCAGAAGGCGCTTGAACCGCTCAGCGATGCCTTAATGCACCATTTTGAACATATCGTCGCCAGCCTCTGCTTCGAGCGGGCGGGCGAGTGCCTGCCTGATTTTGCCCGGCTGTTTGCCGGCCACAAGGAGTCGTAATGTCTGTCTGTATACAAGTGATCAACCCCAACACCAGCCTCGCGATGACGGAAACCATCGGCGCGGCGGCCCGCGCGGTGGCGGCACCCGGGACGGAGATCCTCGCGGTCTGCCCGAGCGCGGGCGTGCCGTCTATAGAAGGCCACTTTGATGAGGCCATCGCCGCCGTTGGTGTCCTGGAACAGATCAAAAAAGGCAGGGAGCAGGGCGTGGACGGTCACGTGATCGCCTGCTTTGGCGATCCGGGCCTGCTGGCGGCGCGCGAGCTGGCGCAGGGGCCGGTTATCGGCATCGCCGAAGCCGCTATGCATATGGCGACGCTGGTCGCGACGCGCTTTTCGGTGGTCACCACGCTGCCGCGCACGCTGATTATTGCCCGTCATCTGCTGCACCAGTATGGCTTTCAGGACCATTGCGCGGCGCTGCATGCCATCGACCTTCCGGTACTGGCGCTGGAAGACGGTAGCGGTCTGGCGCAGGAGAAAGTGCGCGCGCGCTGTATACAGGCGCTGAAAGAGGATGGCTGTGGCGCCATCGTGCTGGGCTGCGGCGGCATGGCGACGCTGGCGCAGGAGCTGACCCGCGAACTGCGCGTGCCGGTGATCGACGGCGTCAGCGCGGCGGTGAAGATGGTGGAATCGCTGGTGGCGCTGGGGCTGTCGACCAGCAAGCACGGGGATCTGGCGTTCCCGGAGAACAAACCGTTAAGCGGGCATTTTCAGGCATTGAATCCATTTTAATTTTTTGGGGGTGGCAATGGGGCTTTTTGAACAGGATTATCCGCGGGATCTGCGCGGCTATGCGGGCAACCCGCCGCACGCGCGGT
Source organism: Enterobacter cloacae complex sp. Mu1197 (assembly GCF_040059225.1). NCBI lineage: Bacteria > Pseudomonadati > Pseudomonadota > Gammaproteobacteria > Enterobacterales > Enterobacteriaceae > Enterobacter > Enterobacter cloacae complex sp. Mu1197. The sequence continues at coordinate 1,681,265 of NZ_CP157375.1, forward strand.
GGCCGAATCAGGCGCGCATCGCTGTGCAGTTTGTGCTCAATTACGAAGAAGGGGCAGAAAACCACGTTCTGCACGGCGATGCCGGATCCGAACAGTTCCTGTCGGACATCATCGGCGCGGCCAGTTACCCGGACAAACACATGTCGATGGACTCTCTCTACGAATACGGCAGTCGCGCCGGGTTCTGGCGGATCCACAGTGAATTTCAGAAACGCGGCCTGCCGTTGACGGTCTTCGGCGTGGCGATGGCGCTGGCGCGTCACCCGGAGATAGTCGAGGCAATCAAAGCCGCGGATTACGACGTGGTCAGCCACGGCTGGCGCTGGATCCACTACCAGAATATGGACATCAGCCAGGAGCGCGAACACCTGCACAAGGCGGTGCACGTTCTGACCGACCTGTTCGGCAAGCCGCCAACGGGCTGGTACACCGGGCGCGACAGCCCCAACACCCGCCAGCTGGTGGTAGAGCACGGCGGTTTCGACTACGACAGCGACTACTACGGCGACGATTTGCCCTTCTGGACGGAGGTGGCCTGCAGCGATGGCTCCCGTAAACCGCACCTGATTGTGCCGTATACGCTGGATGCGAACGACATGCGCTTTGCGACCGCGCAGGGGTTTAACACCGCCGAGCAGTTTTATACCTATCTGAAGGACAGTTTTGACGTGCTGTACGAAGAGGGGGAAAGCGCGCCGAAGATGATGTCCATCGGCATGCACTGCCGCCTGCTGGGGCGACCGGGGCGTTTTCGCGCGCTGCAGCGGTTCCTGGATTATGTGCAGCAGCACGAGCGGGTGTGGGTCTGTACCCGCCAGCAGATTGCCGACCACTGGCGGGACGTGCATCCGTTTCAGAAATAAGTGTGCCGTGTTTTGCCGGGTGGCGGCTGCGCCTTACCCGGCCTACAGGGCCCACAGGGCATACGGGACATCGTAGGCCCGGTAAGCACAGCGCCACCGGGCAGGTTTTTCAGCGTTACACCATCAAACTCACCTGCGCCGCCACGATGCGCCATCCGTAAGCAAACCGCACCCACGTCTGCTGCTGGCGGCCAATGCGTTCTGTGCTCTCCCGGGTAAACTCGGTGCTGCACACGGCATAATCCTCCCCGAAGGTGGTGATGACGGTGTGGCGCAGCGTCCGCTGCAGCCCGGTGGCGGGGCGCGCCGCGCGAAAGGCGCGGATTTCATCAATTCCGTACAGGTTTTCCCCCGCCCCCAGCCGCACCGTGTTTTTGTCGTGCCAGAACAGCTCGTCCAGCACCGCAACGTTGTTGCTCACCAGCGCGTCCTCATAGCGGTAAAACGCGGCCGTCACCTCGGCAACCACCCACGGGAGGTTAATGTCATCGTGATTCATCATGCTGCTATCTCCGCCGGACGGGCATCGGTGATGCCGCTCTCCTCCAGAACCCGCGCGACGCGCAGGCAGGCCTGCTCGTTAAACGGCGCGGCAATCAGCTGCAGGCCGATGGGCGCGCCCTGCGCGGTGCGCAGCGGAACGGTGGTCACGGGCAGGCCCAAAAACGAAATTGGCTGGGTCAGCATCCCCATGCTGGCGCGAATGGGCAGCGGCTGACCGTTAATTTCCATGGTTTGCTCGCCCGCCAGCGTGGCGCTGCGCGGGGTGGCCGGGGCGATCAGCACGTCGGCCTGCGCGAATAGGGTTTTAAACGCCTGCCGGGCGTGAGCGCGGAACCGCTGGGCCTGAATGTACCAGGCGGAGGGGATCATCGCCCCGGCCAGCAGGCGTTCGCGGGAGTGAGGCTCAAAACGCGCTGGCTCCTGGCGAAGCGCGGGCAGGTACTGATTTCCCCCTTCGGCGGCGCTGATGATAAACGCCGCCGAACGCGCCAGCTCGGCGTCCGGGAACGCCAGTTCATCCTGCACGTCGAGCGCCTTCGCCACCCGCGCCACGGCCTCTCTGGCATCCGCGTCGCACCAGGTGGTGAAGTAGCCGCCGAGTACAGCGCAGCGCAGGCCGTCAAGCCCGCGATCGAGCAGGGGGCGCGTCTGTTCCCGGGAGCTCTCTGCCTGAAAACCGTCGCTGGTGTCCCGTCCCTGCAGGGCGTCATACACGGACGCCAGGTCACACACGCGGCGGGCGAAGGGGCCGATATGATCCAGACTCGGGACAAACGGATGGCTTCCTGCGCGCGACAGGCGGCCAAAGGTGGGCTTCAGGCCGTAGATGCCGCACAGGGAGGCCGGAACGCGAATCGACCCGTTGGTGTCGGTGCCGAGTGAAAAGTGCACCAGCCCGGCAGCCACCGCGGCCGCTGACCCGCCGGACGACCCGCCCGCAATGCGCGCCAGGTCGTGCGGGTTACGCGTCGTGCCGTAGTGGCTGTTCTCGGTGGTAAAGCCGTAGGCGTAGGCGTCCATATTGACCATCCCGGTCAGCAGCCCGCCCGCGCTGCGCAGCTGGCGTACCGCAAAGCCGTCAGCCGCGGCGGCAGGGCGCTGGCTGAACAGCTCGGCCCCGGCGAGGGTGGTGTGACCGGCAACGTCGAACAGGTTTTTCACCGCATAAGGCACACCTGCCAGCGGCGGCAGGGGACGCTTTTCCCGTCGCAGGGTATCAATATTATCGGCTTCGGCGAGCATGCGTGCTTCCGTCACGGTGGTCCAGGCGTTGATCCGCGGGTTAACGCGCGCAATCGCCTCCAGCGTCTGTTGGGCGATCTCGTGGGCGCTCAGCTCTCCCGCGCTTAGCGCCTGCTGGATCGCGCTGATACTCATCTCGTGTAGCGTCATGCTTTATACACTCCTGCAATCTCCAGACGGTCGTCGAGCGGCAGCGCCATCAGCGGGGCGGCCATGCTGGCAATGCGGCTGAACTGCAGCTGCAGCTCGGCGCGGCGGGCGTCATCCAGCTCAACGCCGAGTACGGTTTCCATTTGCGCCAGGTACGCCTGCCAGTCGGGTTGGTGTGTCGTCATTATTTTCTCCTCAGAATCCGGCGGCTGTGCCGTTGCTGCGCGGGTCAAATGCCCCTTCGAACAGCCCGTTGGGGTGGCGGACAATCGCGCCCGCGTGACCCATGGCTTCACTAAAGTCAGGGAAAAGCTCCACCTCGTGGCCGAGTGCCTGCAGGCGCGCGACCGTCTCGGGTGAAAAACGCCCTTCAAGCTTTAAGGTGTCCGAGGTTTGTCCCCAGGTGCGCCCCAGCAGCCAGCGCGGGCGGGTAATGCTCTCCTGCAGGGGGACGCCCTGGATAACGTAGCGGGTAAAGAGCGCAGCCTGGGTTTGCGGCTGTCCGTCGCCACCCATCGATCCGTAGACCATCACGCGACCGTCCTTCAGACGTGCCGCCGCCGGGTTCAGGGTGTGGAACGGCTGTTTGCCCGGCGCGAGGGCCAGAAGATGGGCCGGATCGAGGCTGAAGGATGCGCCGCGGTTCTGCCAGACGATGCCAGTATCGGGCAGCACCACGCCGCTGCCGAACTCGTGATAAAGGCTCTGGATAAATGACACGGCAAGCCCGCTGCTGTCCATCACCCCCATCCACACCGTATCGCCGGGACCTTTTCCGGTTCCCCACGGCGCCGCGCGTCCGTCGTCAACCCTGTCGGCAAGCGCCTGCAGGGCGGCGGTATCCAGCAGTTGCTGAACATCGGTTTTCAGCGCGCGCGGGTCGGTGATGTGGGCATCCCGCAAGCCAAAGGCCAGCTTGGTGGCTTCCACGATGCGGTGCAGGGTGTCGGCATCGTCGGCTTCCGCCATGTTCAGGCGGTCGGTAATGCCGAGTATCGCCAGCGAGACCAGCCCCTGCGTCGGCGGGGCATGGTTAAAGATCTCTCCCTGCTGATGCTTGAGCTTCAGCGGCACGGTGCGTCGGGCGGCGTGGGCGTTGAGATCGGCCAGCGTCACGGGCAGGCCCAGCGTCTCCATGCCCTGCGCCAGAACTTCCGCCAGCGGGCCGCGATAAAAGCTGTCCAGACCATCCTCCACCAGGTGCGTCAGGGTCGTGGCCATGGCGGGCTGGTAAAAGCGGCTCCCGACCTGCGGCGGCTTGCCGTCCACCAGCCAGGTTTCCGCGAAGCCGGGGACGTCCTTCAGCTCGTCGAACTTGCTGGCCGTGGCGTGGGCCTGAGAAGCCGTGACCGGCGTGCCGTGTTGCGCATAGTCAATAGCATCGGCCAGCAGGCGGGCCAGCGGCAGCGCCTTGCCGGTCATCTCGCGCGAAACCGTCAGCGCTTCGTCCCAGCCGCTGACGGTTCCGGCGACGGTCAGCGCCGCACGGGGGCCACGATGGGGGATCTGCGTGAGCCCGTCGTAGGCGGCCAGCGTCGCGCGCGATCCCGCCGCGCCGCTGGCATCGATGGCGATGGGATCGCCTTCCGGGGGCACGATAAGCCAGAAGCCATCGCCGCCCAGCCCGTTCATATGCGGATAGACCACGGCGATGGTGGCCGCCGCCGCGACCATCGCTTCGATGGCGCTGCCGCCTTCGCGCAGCACCGCCAGCGCGCTCTGGCTGGCGAGGTGGTGGGGCGCAACCGCCATACCGTGTGTGGAGACATTACTTTGCATGAAGAGTCCTCGTAACCCTGAAAGTCACAAGGTGCTGCAAAAGCTGTTCCAGTTCTGAATAAAAAGTTTCATGCCAGTTGCCGCAGAAGCTGGCATGCTTAATGAATAATGAGCATGAGATGAAACAAACGTTACAGAGGCGTTATGGAACAGCTTGATGAACGACTGAAAGCACAATACGCGTCATTGTCGCCGCAGGAGCAGCGGGTGGCGGATTTTATTTTCGATCATTTTGACGACCTCATTAGCTACAACAGCGCCGAGCTGGCGCAGCTGAGCGGGGTGTCGAAAGCCACGGTGAGCCGTCTGTTTAAGCGTCTGGGCTATGAGAAATATAAGGACATGCGCGAAGAGCTGCGCACCCTGCGCCAGAGCGGGATGCCGCTCACCGACAATCGCGATGCGGTGCAGGGCAATACGCTGCTGGCGCGCCACTATAAGCAGGAGATGGCAAACCTGACCCAGTGGGTCAATGCCCTCGACGCGCAGCAATTTGCCGACGTCATGGCCTGCATGGTCAGGGCGCGGCGCATCGTCATTATCGGCATGCGTAACGCCTATCCGGCGGCGCTGCACCTGCGCCAGCAGCTGCTGCAGGCGCGCGGTCAGGTGCTGGTGCTGCCGCAGCCGGGGCAGAGCCTGAGCGAGGAGCTGGTAGACTTAACGCCGGACGATCTGGTGGTGATGATGGCCTTTCGCCGTCGCCCACGCATCATTCGCCCGCTGATGCAGCAGCTTCAGAGCAGCGGTATTCCGGTGCTGCTGATGTGCGAGCCGCAGGCCCACAGCCTGTTCCCGCTGGCGAGCTGGCAGCTCTGCACCCCGCTGGACAGCGTCTCCGCCTATGACAGCTATTCGTCGGTCAACAGTCTGATCAACCTGCTGGCGAACGCCTTCCTGCATGACATTCTCGATAAGGGCCGCCCGCGCATTCACGAGATTGCCTCCCTCTACCAGCAGCTGGACGAGCTGGAACAGCGATAATGGGGCATCAGGCTGGTGCTTTGCATTAAAACAGTGCAATCAGACGGGGCGTAAAAGAGCGCCCCCTTTTCGCCATTCCCCGCTTTATCAGGCTTTATGACAATATCCCCCGTTTCGCCTGACCTGGCACATTAGTTGCAAAATCACATTCAAAGAATCTTTTGTTTCATGTTAACGTTACGGGGAAGCACCATGAAAAAATTGTTGATTGCACTGGCCGGGGCAGCATGCCTCTTCACACAGCTGCCGGCAAAGGCTGACCAGCTTCAGGATATTGAGAAACGCGGCACAATTCGCATTGCCGTTCCGCAGGATTTCCCGCCGTTTGGCTCGGTGGGAACCGATCTGCAGCCGCAGGGCTATGACATCGACATGGCGCGCTATCTGGCTAAACAGATGAAGCTCAAGCTGCAGCTGGTGCCGGTGACCAGCGCCAACCGCGTGCCGTACCTGCAAACCGACAAGGTGGACCTGGTCATTTCCAGCCTCGGTAAAAACCCGGAGCGTGAGAAGGTAATCGACTTCAGCCGCGCCTACGCGCCGTTCTTCCTCGGCGTGTTTGGTCCGAAAGGGGCTGAACTGAAGGATGCCGCTGCGCTCAGCGGAAAAACCATCGGCGTGACGCGCGGGGCGGTGGAGGACATGGTGCTGACCGGCCTGGCGCCGAAAGACGCGGACGTGAAGCGCTACGAAGACAACAACACCACGCTGTCGGCATATCTTTCCGGCCAGGTGCAGTACGTGGCGACCGGCAATCTCGTGGTGGCGGCCATTTCGCGCCAGAACGCGGCGAAAGCCCCGGTGCCGAGCTTTATGCTGAAAGACTCGCCGTGCTTCATTGGCCTGAAGAAAAACGAACCGGCCCTGAAGGCAAAAGTGGACGCGCTGATTGAGCAGGGCATTAAGGACGGCACGCTGAACGGTCTGTCTGAGCAATGGCTGAAGGCCCCGCTGCCGGCAAACCTTGGCGCCTGAGCCGATGACTGAGCAACTTGATTTTTCCGCCCTCTGGCCGCACTGGCCGGAGCTGCTGGCCGGGCTGTGGGTCACTATTCAGCTGACGGTGATGGCCACCGTCGGCGGGCTGGCAACAGGGATTGTCGGGGCGGCGATCCGCAGCGGACGCACCACCTGGTACAGCCGGATCTGGGGCGGGTATGTAGAGATCATCCGCAACACGCCGTTTGTGGTGCAGCTGTTTTTCATCGTCTTCGGCCTGCCGAATCTGGGGCTGAAGATGACGGCGGGGGAAGCGGCGCTGCTGGCCATGGTGGTCAACCTGGGCGCCTACAGCACCGAGATTATTCGCGCGGGCATTCAGGTCACGCCGAAAGGGCAGTGGGAGGCCGGTCGCGTGCTGGGGCTGACCCGCCTGCAGACCTTTATCCGCGTGGTGCTGCCGCCCGCGCTGCAGCGCATTTACCCGGCGCTGGTGAGCCAGTGCATCATCGTGATGCTCGGCTCGTCGGTGGTGTCGCAGGTCTCCTATGAAGAGCTGACCTTCGCCGCCAACCTGATCCAGTCCAGAACGTTTTTAAGCTTTGAGGTCTATCTGGTGACCACCGGGATTTACTTAGCGCTGTCGATTACCCTGCGCCAGCTGATGATGGCGGCAGGACGCAAATGGCTGGGGGTGCAGGCATGATGACCACCTTTACCGACTGGGACATTATTCGCAATCTGCTGCTGGCCGGACGCTGGACGGTGCTGCTGTCGCTGGTGGCGTTCGTCGGCGGGGCGGTGGTAACGCTGCCGCTCCTGCTGCTGCGCCTGACGGGCGGGCGCACGGTGAAGCGCATTATCCGCGGCTATATTGAGCTGTTTCAGGGCACGCCGCTGCTGATGCAGCTGTTCCTGGCCTTCTTCGGCGTGGCGCTGTTCGGCATCGACGTTTCGCCGTGGACCGCCGCCTCGCTGGCGCTGACGTTCTACACCAGCGCGTTTCTGCTCGATATCTGGTACGGCAGCATTCGTGCTTTACCGAAGGGGCAGTGGGAAGCCTCGCGCTGCCTGGGGCTGACCTTCGGCCAGACCCTGTTTCGCGTGGTCGCCCCGCAGGCGCTGCGCATCGGCATTGCGCCGACGGTCGGCTTTGCCGTGCAGGTGATCAAAGGCACCGCGCTGGCGTCGATTATCGGTTTTGTCGAGCTGACCAAGGCCGGGACCATGCTGACCAACGTGACCTATCAGCCTTTTAAGGTCTTTGCGCTGGTGGCGCTGGGCTACTTTATTCTGTGTTATCCGCTGTCGCGCTACAGCCGCTATCTGGAGACGAAATTCAATGCCTCTCATCACCATTAATCAGGTGCAGAAGTACTACGGCGATAACCACGTGCTCAAGGGCGTCGATCTGGATATCGACATGGGCCAGGTGATCTCCATCATCGGGCGCAGCGGATCGGGCAAAAGCACGCTGCTGCGCTGCATTAACGGCCTGGAAGGCTATCAGGACGGCAGCATCAAGCTGGGCGGCATGACCATTACCGACCGGGATTCTCAGGCGCGTGAAATCAGCCGCTCGGTCGGGATGGTGTTCCAGAGCTTCAACCTGTTCCCGCACATGACGGCGCTGGAGAACGTGATGCTCGCCCCGCGTCGGGTGCTGAAAAAAAGCGCCGCCGAATGCCGGGCGCTGGCGCAGCAGATGCTGGAGAAGGTTGGCCTTGGCGATCGTCTGGATTACTACCCGTCGAGCCTCTCCGGCGGCCAGCAGCAGCGCGTGGCGATAGCCCGCGCGCTGGCGATGTCGCCGAAAGTATTACTCTGCGACGAGATCACCTCCGCGCTGGATCCGGAGCTGGTGGGCGAAGTGCTCAAAGTGCTGGAGCAACTGGCGGCCGAGGGGATGACGCTCATACTGGTTACCCATGAAATGAATTTTGCCCGCGAAGTGGGCGACCGCGTGGTGTTTATGCACCAGGGGAAAGTCTGGGAGCAGGGCGACAGCAAAACGCTGTTCGCCAACCCGCAGACCACGGAACTGAAGCAGTTCATCTCCTCCGTGCGCGGCCTCAACTGATAAGGACTGAACAATGGATATCGCACACTTTCCGCAAATCAACCCGCCGCAGCGCCTGCTGATGGGCCCGGGCCCGATCAACGCCGACCCGCGCGTGCTGCGCGCCATGTCGAGCCAGCTGATCGGCCAGTACGATCCGGCCATGACCCACTACATGAACGAGGTGATGGCGCTCTATCGCGGCGTATTCCGCACCGAAAACCGCTGGACGATGCTGGTGGACGGCACCTCCCGCGCGGGAATTGAAGCCATTCTGGTTTCCGCCATTCGACCGGGAGATAAGGTGCTGGTGCCGGTTTTTGGCCGCTTTGGCCACCTGCTGTGCGAAATTGCCCGCCGCTGCCGTGCAGAGGTGCATACCATCGAGGTGCCGTGGGGCGAGGTGTTTACCCCGGACCAGGTCGAGGATGCGATAAAACGTATTCGTCCGCGCCTGCTGCTGACCGTGCAGGGCGACACCTCCACCACCATGCTGCAGCCGCTCGCGGAGCTGGGCGCGATCTGCCGCCGCTACGACGTGCTGTTTTACACCGACGCCACCGCGTCGCTCGGCGGTAACGCGCTGGAGACCGACGCCTGGGGGCTGGATGCCGTCTCGGCCGGGATGCAGAAATGCCTCGGCGGCCCGTCGGGCACGTCGCCGATCACCCTGAGCGCGCGGATGGAAGAGGCGATCCGCCGCCGCAAGTGCGTGGAGGAGGGCATTCGCACCGACGCCCACCGCGACGGCGACGAGGAGATGATCTACTCCAACTACTTCGATCTCGGCATGGTGATGGACTACTGGGGGCCGGAGCGGCTGAACCACCACACCGAAGCCACCACCGCGCTGTTTGGCGCCCGCGAATGCGCGCGGCTGATCCTGCAGGAAGGGCTGGATAACGGCATCGCGCGTCATAAGCTGCACGGCGATGCGCTGCTTAAGGGGATTCAGGCGATGGGGCTGGAGACCTTTGGCGACCTGAAGCACAAGATGAACAACGTGCTGGGCGTGGTGATACCGCAGGGCGTCAACGGTGACCAGGTGCGTAAGCTGATGCTGGAAGATTTCGGGATTGAAATCGGCACCTCGTTTGGCCCGCTGCACGGCAAAGTGTGGCGCATTGGCACCATGGGCTATAACGCGCGCAAGGACTGCGTGATGACTACCCTGAGCGCGCTTGAGTCGGTGCTGAACTACCTCAAATTTACCACCACGCAGGGGGCCGCCATGCAGGCCGCGTGGGACCACTATCGCCGCGAGACGCCGCAATGAGCCCGGCGGCAGAACGGGTGATGGCGCGCGCCGACGCGCTGGCCACCATCAGCGAAACCCCGGATGCGCTGACAAGGGTGTATCTCTCCACGCAGCATCTGCAGGTCAACCAGCTGGTCGGGGAGTGGATGCGCCAGGCGGGCATGACCGTCTGGCAGGACAGCGTGGGCAACATCTGTGGACGCTACGAAGGCGCGCAGGAGGGGGCCCAGGCGGTGCTGCTTGGCTCGCATCTGGACACCGTACGCAACGCCGGGCGCTACGACGGCATGCTGGGGGTGCTTACCGCCATCGAAGTGGTGGATAGCCTGCACCAGCAGGGTGTGCATCTGGCGCAGGCCATAGAGATTGTCGGCTTTGGTGACGAAGAGGGAACCCGTTTTGGGATCACCCTGCTAGGCAGCCGGGGGCTGACGGGCACCTGGCCGCAGGGCTGGCTGGAGACGTGTGATGCTCAGGGCATCAGCGTGGCGCAGGCGATGGTGCAGGCGGGGCTCGATCCTGCCCGCGTGGCGCTCGCGGCACGTCATCAGGAGGATTTTAGCGCCTGCCTGGAACTGCATATCGAACAGGGACCGTGTCTGGAGCAGGAAGGGCTGGCGCTGGGCGTGGTGGAAGCCATTAACGGCGCGCGCCGCCTCAACTGCCGCTTCACCGGCGAGGCCGGGCACGCGGGTACTGTGCCGATGCATCACCGTAAGGATGCCCTGGCCGCCGCCGCCGAATGGATGGTGCTGATTGAAAACACCACCCGACAGCAGGGCGGCAACCGGGTGGCAACGGTCGGTGAACTGCGCTGCCTGCCCGGTGCGGTCAACGTCATCCCCGGCGAGGTTGCGCTCTCGCTGGATATTCGCGGCCCGCAGGATGCCCCGCTTGACGCGCTGCTCGCTGAGCTGCTGGCGCAGGCGCAGGCGATTGCCGCTCGTCGCGGGCTGAGCTTCAGCGCCGAGGAGTTTTACCGTATCGCTGCCACGCCGTGCGATGCGCGTTTGCAGGATCTGCTGGGACAGGCCGTTGAGTCGGTGCAGGGGCGCTCATTATCGCTGCCGAGCGGTGCCGGGCACGACACCATCGCGCTGGCAGAGCGCTGGCCGGTCGGGATGCTGTTTGTGCGCTGCAGGGGGGGCGTCAGCCACCATCCGGCGGAATCGGTGATGGCTGAGGATGTTGCCCTGGCGATTGAGGCGTTTGGGCGGGCGGTGAGAAAGCTTGCTGACGGTGGCGCGCGTTAAGCCACCGAACGCACCGCATCTTCGATATCCGCGCTCACCCGGACATCCTGCTCGTCAAAGACCATGCAGTGGCGATCGTCGAAGGCCACGTCTATCTTCTGCCAGGGCGCGAACTTCACGTCGCCCGGCAGCAAGATCTTCACGTTGTCATGGCCGTAGCATTGTCCAAACAGGTAAGTATTGTTCCCCAGCCGCTCCACTACTTCACAGCTAAATTCCAGCCGCGTGCCGCGGTGAAGGTCAGTGGTTAAATGTTCCGGACGGATGCCCAGCGTAACCTGGCTGCCCGGCTGCAGCGGTGTGGTGGTTATCGCGAGCGTGAGCGACTTCTGCTGCGACAACCTGACGGTGAACTTGCCCGGCTGCCAGGCCTCAACGGTCGCCGGCAGAAAGTTCATCTTCGGAGAACCGATAAACCCGGCGACAAACTTATTCGCCGGTTTGTAATAGAGATCCATCGGGGCGCCCATCTGCTCCACTTTGCCGTAGTTCATGACCACAATTTTGTCGGCCAGGGTCATCGCTTCGATCTGGTCGTGCGTGACATACACCATGGTGGTTTTCAGCTCCTGATGCAGGCGGGCGAGGTGCAGGCGCATCTCCACGCGCAGTTCGGCATCCAGGTTGGAAAGCGGCTCATCGAACATAAAGACGCGCGGGTTACGTACGATAGCGCGGCCAATCGCGACGCGCTGGCGCTGGCCGCCGGAAAGCTGTTTAGGTTTGCGGTCTAGCAGGTGGGAGAGCTGCAGCGTTTTGGCGACCATCTCGACCTGATGGCGGATCTGATCTTTCGGCACTTTATTCACCTTCAGCCCGTAGCCCATGTTTTCGGCCACCGTCATATGCGGATAGAGCGCGTAGGACTGAAAGACCATCGCCACACCCCGATGGGAAGGGGCGATGTCGTTCATCACCTCGTTACCGATCAGCACTTCACCCTCGCTTATCTCCTCCAGCCCGGCAATCATACGCAGCATAGTGGATTTGCCACAGCCGGAAGGCCCGACGAATACGGCAAACTCACCGTCCTCAATATCAAGATTAACGTTGTGGAGCGTGACGGTGTCGCCAAAGCGCTTGGTGACATTCCTCAATTGTATGTTCGACATCAGTGTTCCCCAGGTAAACCGCCGAGTATGTTTTACGTATAACAATTGTGTTCAACGTGGCCGGACGGTGCAATTTGTCTGCCTTGACTATAACTTCCAGCATTCATGCGCCCTATATAGATATTCCATTAATGTTATGACGATCACACAACTTACAGTTTTATGTAGAGTTATCATGATGTGAAGGGTAGCGTATAACAAACCAAAAGCATTTGGTGTCAGACGTACAACGCCAGTTTAATCAGGATATATAGCGGGGTTTGTAGGGCGTCATATGCGATAACAACCATAAAATTGTTATACCTTCACATGAGGTTGATAATGAAAAAGAACATACTCGCTGCTCTGATCCTCTCTACGCTCGCGGTACAGGCTCACGCCACCGCGCAGCTTAACGTCTGGGAAGACATCAAGAAGTCGTCCGGTATTAAAGATGCGGTCGCGGACTTTGAAAAACAGTACGACGTTAAGGTCAACGTGCAGGAAACTCCTTACGCACAGCAGCTGGAAAAACTGCGCCTGGACGGCCCGGCAGGCATTGGCCCGGACGTGCTGGTCATTCCTAACGATCAGCTGGGCGGCGCCGTCGTGCAAGGGTTATTGGCCCCCCTGAATCTGGAGGCTAAGCAGACCGAACAGTACACCCCGGCCTCGATTAACGCCTTCAAAATGGATAACGCCCTCTACGGCGTGCCGAAAGCGGTTGAGACGCTGGTGCTGATCTACAACAAAGATCTCATCGACAAGCCGCTCAACTCGCTGCAGGACTGGTATGACTTTTCCAAACAGCAGCGCGCAAAAAACCAGTACGGTCTGCTCGCCAAGTTCGATCAGATTTACTACAGCTGGGGCGCGATCTCCCCGATGGGCGGCTACATCTTCGGTCAAAACGGCAAAGGCGGCTATAACGCCAGCGACGTCGGCCTTAACAAGCCGGGCGCGGTAGAAGCCGTGACGTACCTGAAAAAATTCTACGCTGACGATATTTTCCCGGCCGGGATAGTCGGTGACAACGGCCTGAATGCTATCGACTCCCTGTTTACTGAGAAGAAAGCGGCAGCCGTCATCAACGGCCCGTGGGCGTTCCAGCCGTATGAAGCGGCAGGCATCAACTACGGCGTGGCGCCGCTGCCCACGCTGCCGGACGGCAAGCCAATGAGCTCCTTCCTCGGCGTGAAAGGCTACGTCGTTTCCACCTGGAGCAAGGACAAAGCGCTGGCGCAGAAATTTATCGAATTCATCAACCAGCCGCAGTACGTGAAAACCCGCTACGTGGCCACGCGTGAGATCCCGCCTTTGACCGCAATGATCGACGACCCGGTAATCAAGAACGACGAGAAGGCAAGCGCCGTTGCGGTGCAGGCCGCGCGAGCCACCGCCATGCCGGGTATCCCTGAAATGGGCGAAGTCTGGGGGCCGGCCAACGCCGCGCTGGAGCTAAGCCTGACCGGCAAACAGGATCCCAAAGCCGCGCTGGACAGCGCAGAGAAACAGGTCCAGATGCAAATCGAAGCCATGCAGGCCAGCAACCAGTAATTTTCTGACGTCGCAGAACGGGAGGCCACTCTCCCGTTTTATTGAAAGGAGTTGTCTGTGAGTATCATCCCGGAAAATTTTGCCAGACCGCACGGGGCCGGGCGTCACGCCTGGACCGGCCTGCTGCTGGCGGTCATCCCCGGCTTCGGCCAGTTCTATCACCGCCAGTGGCTGAAGGGCGTTATCTTCCTGGTGCTGCTGGCCAGTTTTATCGGCGTTTTTGCCGATTTCCTGCGCGAAGGACTTTGGGGGCTGGTGACGCTGGGGGAGGAAGTGCCGCGTGATAACTCCATCTTCCTGCTGGCAGAAGGGATCATTAGCGTACTGATCGCCGCATTTGGCGTGATGGTGTATTACCTGTCGATGCGTGATGCCTGGGTCAACGGTCGAAAACGCGATGAAGGGCTGGGGCTAAACAGCGTGCGTAAGCAGTATCAGATGCTGCTGAGCGACGGCTTTCCGTATCTGATGATCACGCCGGGCTTTATTTTGCTGGTGTTTGTGGTGGTTTTCCCGATCCTCTTCGGTTTTGCCATCGCCTTTACTAACTACAATCTTTACCACACGCCGCCGGCTAAGCTGGTGGACTGGGTTGGGTTTAAGAACTTCATCAATATTTTCACGCTCTCCATCTGGCGCTCAACCTTCTTTGACGTCCTGCAGTGGACGGTGGTCTGGACGCTGCTCGCCACCACGCTGCAATGTACCGTGGGCGTGCTGCTGGCTATTCTGGTGAACCAGAAAGACCTGCGATTTAAGCCGCTTATCCGCACCATCTTCATTCTGCCGTGGGCGGTGCCGGGCTTTGTCACCATTCTGGTGTTTGCCGGAATGTTCAACGACTCTTTCGGTGTGATAAACAATGCCATTCTGGCCTTCTTCGGCATTGCGCCGAAAGCCTGGATGACCGATCCGTTCTGGACCAAAACGGCGCTGATCCTGATGCAGACCTGGCTCGGTTTCCCGTTTGTTTTCGCCATGACCACCGGCGTGCTGCAGGCGATCCCTGACGATCTGTACGAAGCCGCCACCATGGACGGGGCCAGCAGCGCGACCAAACTGCGCACCATCACGCTGCCGCTGGTGCTTTATTCCATTGCGCCAATACTGATCACCCAATACACCTTCAACTTCAATAACTTCAACATCATCTACCTGTTCAACAACGGCGGGCCGGCGGTGGTGGGCTCCAATGCGGGTGGGACAGATATCCTGGTGTCGTGGATCTACAAGCTCACCATGTCGTCGTCGCAGTACGCGATTGCGGCGACCATCACTATCCTGCTGTCGATCTTTGTCGTCGGCCTGGCGCTGTGGCAGTTCCGCGCCACCAAATCTTTCAAAAACGACGACATGGCGTAAGGGACGTAACAATGGCTCAATCACAAAGTATTAAACGTGAGAAGTGGGTACGCCTCTCGCTCTCCTGGCTGGTTATCGTGCTGGTGTCGACGATTATCATCTACCCGCTGGTGTGGACGGTCGGCGCGTCGTTTAACGCGGGTAATAGCCTGCTCAGCTCCTCAATTATTCCTGAGAACTTTTCGGTGCAGCACTACGCCGACCTGTTTAACGGCCAGGTGAACTACATGACCTGGTACTGGAACTCGATGAAAATCAGCTTCCTGACGATGGTGCTGACCTTAATCAGCGTCAGCTTTACCGCCTATGCCTTTTCGCGCTTTCGCTTTAAGGGACGCCAGAACGGGCTGATGCTGTTCCTGCTCCTGCAGATGATCCCCCAGTTCTCGGCGCTGATTGCCATCTTCGTGCTGTCGCAGCTTTTGGGCCTCATCAACAGCCATCTGGCGCTGGTGCTGATCTACGTGGGCGGCATGATCCCGATGAATACCTACCTGATGAAAGGCTACCTCGACGCCATCCCGAAAGATCTGGATGAATCCGCGCGCATGGACGGGGCCAGTAATTTCCGGATTTTCATCGAAATTATCATGCCGCTATCGAAGCCGATTGTGGCGGTGGTGGCGCTGTTCTCCTTCACCGGGCCGCTGGGGGATTTCATCCTCTCCAGCACGATTCTGCGCACCCCGGACAAATATACCTTACCCATCGGGCTCTATAACCTGGTGGCGCAAAAAATGGGTGCCAGCTACACCACCTACGCGGCAGGCGCGGTGTTGATTGCGGTGCCGGTAGCGATCCTCTATCTGGCATTACAAAAATACTTCGTCTCCGGCCTGACCTCCGGGAGTACCAAAGGATAATCATGAAAAGACTCAAACCTGCTTTACTTGCCGTTTGCCTCTCATGTGGCCTGGCCGCGAGCGTGTTTGCTGCGGACGGGGTGCAAACGCGTCCTTTTAACGCCATGCCCGCGGACTTTATCAAGGGCGCGGATATTTCGACGCTGCTGGAAGCGGAACAACATGGCGCCAAATTTTATAACCAGAGCGGCCAGCAGCAGGACGCGATTGCTATCCTCAAAGCCAACGGTGTGAACACCGTGCGCCTGCGCCTGTGGGTTGATCCGCAGGATGCCGACGGTAACACCTACGGCGGCGGCAGTAATAATCTCGAAAACACCCTCGCGCTGGCGAAGCGCGTAAAGGCGCAGGGCCTGAAGCTGCTGCTCGATTTCCACTACAGCGATTTCTGGACCGATCCGGGCAAACAGTTCAAGCCAAAAGCCTGGGAGAAGATGGACTACCCGCAGCTGAAAACGGCTATTCATGACTATACCCGCGACACGATCGCCCGCTTTAAGAAAGAGGGCGTATTGCCGGACATGGTGCAGATAGGAAACGAAATTAACGGCGGCATGCTGTGGCCGGAAGGGAAAAGCTGGGGGCAGGGCGGCGGCGAATTCGACCGCCTGGCCGGGCTGCTCAAGGCCGCGATTGGTGGGCTAAAGGAGAACCTGACCGATGGCGAGCAGGTGAAAATCATGCTCCATCTGGCCGAAGGCACCAAAAATGACACCTTCCGCTGGTGGTTTGATGAAATCACGAAGCGCGACGTGCCGTTCGATATCATCGGCCTGTCGATGTACACCTACTGGAACGGCCCGATTAGCGCGCTGAAGACCAACATGGATGATATCAGCAGGCGCTATAAC
This sequence comes from Enterobacter cloacae complex sp. Mu1197, assembly GCF_040059225.1. NCBI lineage: Bacteria > Pseudomonadati > Pseudomonadota > Gammaproteobacteria > Enterobacterales > Enterobacteriaceae > Enterobacter > Enterobacter cloacae complex sp. Mu1197. The sequence continues at coordinate 1,698,020 of NZ_CP157375.1, forward strand.
AAAGACGTGATTGTGGTGGAAGCGGCCTATGGCTATACGCTGGAGAACTGCGATAACGCCGAGAACAGCTTCCAGGCCAAAGAAGAAAAGGACGGCGGCTATCCCGGCACCGTTCAGGGTCAGTACGACTATATTCACGATTTAATGCAGTCCGTTATTGATGTGCCTGACCATCGCGGCAAGGGCATCTTTTACTGGGAACCGACCTGGATTGCCGTTCCGGGCACCACGTGGGCCACCAAAACCGGCATGAAATATATCCATGACGAATGGAAAGAGGGTAATGCCCGCGAGAATCAGGCGTTATTTGATTGCCAGGGTAAAGTGCTGCCGTCAATAACGGTATTTAACTAGTTTTTATCTCCATTCAGGACGTTTTAAATATGAATAAATTTGCGCCTTTAAGTCCAAAGGTCGCGGCGTTATTGCATGGCGCCGACTATAACCCGGAGCAATGGGAGAATTACCCCGGTATTATTGAAAAAGATATCGCCATGATGCAGCAGGCGAAATGTAATGTCATGTCGGTGGGGATATTTAGCTGGGCGAAACTGGAGCCGCAGGAAGGGGAATATGATTTTGCCTGGCTGGACAGCATTATTGAAAAACTCTATGCGGCGGGCATTCATATATTTCTCGCTACGCCGAGCGGCGCGCGTCCGGCATGGATGTCGCAAAAATATCCGGAAGTGCTGCGCGTCGGGCGCAACCGCGTCCCTGCGCTGCACGGCGGGCGTCATAACCACTGCATGTCGTCTCCGGTCTACCGCGAAAAGACGATGAAAATTAACAGCCTGCTGGCGGCGCGTTATTCGCATCATCCGGCGGTGCTGGGCTGGCATATCTCCAATGAGTACGGCGGCGAATGCCACTGTAGCCTGTGCCAGGAACGCTTCCGCGACTGGCTAAAGGCGCGCTACAAAACCCTCGACGCGCTGAACCATGCGTGGTGGAGCACCTTCTGGAGCCATACCTACACCGACTGGTCGCAGATTGAGTCCCCCGCGCCGCAGGGAGAAATGTCGATTCACGGCCTGAATCTCGACTGGCGCCGCTTCAATACCGCGCAGGTCACCGATTTTTGCCAGCATGAGGTGGCACCGCTGAAGGCCGCCAATGCTGAACTGCCGGTGACAACCAACTTTATGGAGTATTTCTACGATTACGACTACTGGCAGCTGGCGAAAGCGATCGACTTCATCTCCTGGGACAGCTACCCGATGTGGCACAAGGAGAAAGACGAAACGCAGCTGGCCTGCTATACCGCCATGTACCACGACATGATGCGCAGCCTGAAGGGCGGTAAACCCTTTGTGCTGATGGAGTCCACGCCGAGCACCACCAACTGGCAGCCGACCAGCAAGCTGAAAAAGCCGGGGATGCATATTCTCTCCTCTATTCAGGCGGTAGCGCACGGGGCGGATTCGGTGCAGTACTTCCAGTGGCGTAAGAGCCGCGGATCGGTGGAGAAATTCCACGGTGCAATTATCGATCACGTGGGGCATCTTGATACCCGCGTCGGGCGCGAAGTAACGCGTCTGGGGGAGATGCTGGCACGTCTGCCTGAGGTGGTGGGTTGCCGCACCGACGCGCGCGTGGCCATTATCTTTGACCAGCAAAACCGCTGGGCGCTGGACGATGCTGAAGGCCCGCGGAACATGGGGCTGGAGTACGAAAAAACCGTCAACGAACACTATCGTCCGTTCTGGGAAAAGGGCATCGCGGTCGACGTCATCGACGCTGACGGCGATCTGAGCCGCTACGCGCTGGTGATTGCCCCCATGCTCTACATGGTGCGCGAAGGTTTCGCCGAGCGGGCGGAAGCCTTTGTGGCCGCGGGCGGGCATCTGGTGACGACCTACTGGAGCGGGGTAGTGGATGAGACCGATCTCTGCCACCTCGGCGGTTTCCCGGGCCCGCTGCGCAAGCTCCTCGGCATCTGGGCGGAAGAGATTGACTGTTTGGGCGAGGGGGAGCGAAACCTGGTCCAGGGGCTGGCGGGCAATGCGGCGGGCCTGCAGGGACCGTATCAGGTCAGGCATCTGTGCGAGCTGATCCATACTGAATCCGCGCAGGCGCTGGCGACCTACCGGGATGATTTCTACGCCGGTCGCCCGGCGGTGACGGTCAACCGCTTCGGCAAAGGCAAGGCGTGGCACGTGGCGTCGCGCAACGACCTGCCGTTCCAGCGCGATTTCTTCGCCGGGATTATCGACGAGCTGGCGCTGCCGCGCGCAGTCGAAGGAGATTTCCCTCCGGGCGTGGTCGCCGCGGCGCGCACGGATGGCGAAACCGCCTGGGTGTTTGTACAGAACTACACGGCCCAGCAGCAGCTCATCACGCTGCCGCAGGGGTATACCGACTGCATGACCGACGCCGCCGCGGCGGGCGATACCGTGCTGCTGGCGTGGGACTGTCGGGTGCTCAGGCGTAAAGCGTAAGAACCGCCCGGCGGCGCTGCGCTTGCACGGGCCTACAAAACCCGTAGGCCGGGTAAGCGCAGCGCCACCCGGCAACAAGGCACAAAACGCCTGCTCCCCGAGCAGGCATTTTTTTATCTGCATAAAAGAGAGGCGTATTATGGACAGTCAAATTACTCAGCGTTTAATTCCTGCATTTGGCGGCGACGATAATATCGAGCACGTCGAAGCCTGTATTACCCGCCTGCGCGTGACGGTAAAAGATTTAAATAAGGTCGATTCACAGACGTTACAGAGTGAGGGGGCGCTGGGGGTGATTATTATCGGTCAGCAGGTGCACGCTATATTCGGCAGGCAGTCTGATACATTACGGAAATTATTAGACGAACATTTTAATCAGTAAATATAAAAAAGGGATAGCCAAAGTAATGGCTATCCCAAAGCAGTAAAATAGACTGCAGGTTGCTGGAGATACGATAACGATTAACGCAAATTATGAATTAAGACTTACCACCAGGCCTCGACCTGCACACCAAAGTTCCAGGTATTGTTGGCCGTGCCATCTTCGAAGGATTGCCCTTTTTCGGAGTCATTCAGATAGGAGGCGAATACGCGCAGTTCAGGACGTGACATAAACTCAGGACCGTCTGCCAGGCCCAGCGCGAGGGTGTACTTCTCGCCGCTCTGCTTGTACTTAGTGCCGTCGGTGTAGGTATCTTCCTGGTAGAATCCGCCCACTTCGCCAATCAGACGCACGTACTCGGTAAACTGATACTGTGCTCGCCCCACCAGCGATACCAGGCGTGATTTGTCCGTATACTGCGTGGTGTCGTCTGCCGAACCCCATGTCAGGACGTGGTTAAAAGAGAACTTGTCGGTAATCGGAATTAAGCCGGTGTTAATCACGCGGTAGCCGGTGGCGTCGTTCACGTAGTTCCACATGTCGTACCAGCCCCCACCCTGTGACACCATGTTCTGGGCCAGACCTTTATTGGCGTACTGCAGCACCAGCTTGTTATAGCCGCCAAACATATCCTGGCTGATCTCACCGGTGACCATCACGCCGTTATCGGCCTCGTACAGCCCGCCATACTCTTTCTGCTTGTTGGTCGGGTTTGGCATGGCGTAATCAATACCCACTTCCGTCCACGCGCCCGCCCACGGCTTCCAGCCCGCATAGCGAAGGTCGATATAGTTGATGTTAACGTCGCTGTCGCCATCCACGCGATAGTCCACGTCGTTAGCATCGCCGCGGATCCACGCAACGGAGACTGCGCCCGGGCCAAGAGTGTAGTTCTCGATACCCGCACCGGAGCCGGAAATATTCCAGTATTTGGTATCAATGATGTGCAGGTCATGGCGCTGGTAGTAGCGCTTACCGCCCCAAATCACCGCATTGGGATCCCCGGGGATCAGCCCCTTGATCTGCAGGTTAAGCTGGCGCAGGCCGAACTGGGCATCGTCATCTAAGGTGGTTTCATTGTCGTTGGAGCCGTCTGATACCATGCTCACCATGCTGTCGAGATAGAAACTGACGTCGTTCTTTTTGTATACCTCGGAGCCTAGCTCCAGCTCGCCGTAGGTGTCGGCCTCGTTACCCAGACGGCCAATCTTGTTTTTTTGCCACTCCTCCATCCCACCATCCCGTGAGACGCCCACACCGGAGCGAAGATATCCATGAAAATCAATCGGTACTGAAGACGCTGCAAACAGCGAAGGCGATGCCAGCGCGGCAGCCAACGCAACAGATACAGAGCGGATCGTCGTGTTCATTGTAACCCTCTTATTGTTTTGTAATACGTTCACAAATCCGCTGTCATAAAATGCCTAAACCCGTTGGCTGGCAATTACACGATCTGAAATGTGTGATTAACTGCAAATAAAATAGACAATTTTGTTACGAGTAATGAGATTGGACACAAATTATGGCATTGTGAGCGTCATACTTTTTGATGGTGTTATGCCCGCAGCGAGAGGGTGATAAGCGTTTTTTTTCAGCACCCCTGTTACAATCAGCGCATAACAACATAAGGAACCGGACCATGAAGTCGAAAAGCGCAACGTTAGAGGACGTGGCACGCCATGCGGGCGTCTCCTATCAGACCGTGTCCAGGGTACTGAATAAGTCTGCCAATGTATCCGACGCCACGCGCAGCAAGGTGGAGAAATCCATAGAGTTATTGCGGTATGTACCCAACCGATTGGCTCAGCAGCTGGTGGGCAAGCAGAGCCAGACCGTTGGGCTGGTGACCATTTCGCTGGCGCTGCACGCGCCTTCGCAGGTTGCGGCGGCGGTGAAACGCTATGCCAATGTGGAAGGCTACCAGGTACTGATCTCAATGATTGATGAGAACGTCAACCACAGCATCCAGGATTCCATCAACGAGCTGAAATCCCAGCTGGTGAGCAAAGTGATCATCAACGTGCCGCTGGAGGCTGAAGCGGCGCAGAAAATCGCCACCGACAACGATGACATTGTCTGCCTGTTCCTCGACGTGGACCCGTACAGTTCCGTGTTTAACGTTTCGTTTAACCCGGCGGACGGCACCCGCGCCAGCGTCAAATATCTTTACGAACTGGGGCATCGCGACATCGCCCTGCTGGCGGGGCCGACGTCTTCCGTCTCGGCGCAGCTGAGGCTGAAAAGCTGGATCGAGACCCTGAAGGGCTACGGCCTGGAGCCCGCATCGGTCATTCGCGGCAACTGGGATGCGCAAAGCGGTTATTCGGGAGCGTTGCAAATGCTGCGGGAGACGGCGCAGTTTACCGCCGTGCTGGTGGCTAACGACCAGATGGCGCTCGGGGTGCTGAGCGCGTTCCATCAGCAGCAGATTTCAATTCCGGGCGAGAAGTCGGTGATTGGCTACGATGACACCTATGAAAGCTCGTTCTTCTACCCGGCACTGACGACGGTATCGCTGGATTTAGATCTGCAGGGTAAAGAGGCGGTGCGCCGTATTCTCGACAGCGGTGAAGAGAATGCCCAGCGCATGTCCTCGATTTTACCTGCCCGTCTGGTGGTGCGTCAGTCCACCGGCCCAAAAGGGGAGAAGGGGAAAAACCTGCAGGCGCTTGCCCAGCAGTTGCGTGAGATCGCGCATCAGCTCGGCGATGCGTAGCGAAGTGAGCACCTCAATCACGTGAATGAGGTGCTCGCAAGCTTACTCTAGCCCCAGCGTGTACTGGGCAATTTTGAAGTAGATAATCAGCCCGGTCCCGTCAATCAGCGTGGCGATAAACGGCGCGGACACCACGGCAGGGTCGATCCGGCAGCGCTTGAGCACCATCGGGATCACGGACGACACAATCGCGCTCCAGAGCGTGATACACACCAGCGTCAGACTGACGATAAGCGTGATCTCCAGGCCGATACCCATCATCCAGGCGCGGATACACCCGGCGATACCGAGTGTGGCGGCAATCATCAGCGAGGTGGTCATCTCTTTGCGCAGCACGCGCCCGACGTCGCGAAGGTGGACTTCTCCCAGCGCCATCGCGCGCACCAGCGTGGAGGTGATCTGCGTCCCGCTGTTGCCGCCCGTGCCAATCAGCAGCGGAATAAAGAACGCCAGCGCAATGGCGGACTCCAGCGCCTCTTCGAAGTGCTGGATCACCGAACTGGTATACGCTTCCGCGACAAACAGCAGCAGCAGCCAGACGGAGCGTTTTTTCCACAGGCTAAAGGCGCTGGTTTCGAGATACGGCTTTTCAAGCGGCAGCGTTGCACCCTGAAGCTGAGCATCTTCGGTGACGTCATCTTCCAGCAGATGGGCGATCTCGCGCTCGGTCAGGCAGCCGACGAGCTTGCCGTGGGTGACCACGGGCACCACATCCGCCCCTGCGTGGGCCAGCACGCCTGCCACGTCCGCACGTTCATCTTCGGGTTTAACCTGAATAAATTCCGAAATCATCAGCGCCTTAACGGACTGCAGCGTATCGGTAGTCTGCAAGAGTTTGCGCACGGCAATCATGCCCGCCAGGCGACCGTTATCTTCGATAAAAATATGCGACGGAATATCGTCGTCTTTTAATTTTTCGAAGAATTGCTCGCGCGCCAGCGCCACGCATAATGCCATATCGAGGACAATAAAATCGGTATTCATATATTGCGCGATCGCGCTGTCATTGAATGCCAGGTTTTGGTTGTGAATAGCGTAAGACATAGTGAATTCCCTTTGAATAATAAAATCTCTCAGGGGCGAGCAAGACAGGGCATGTCGAAGAGGAGATCCCCACGTCCTGGGTTCAGCACTGTACACCGTATCCCGCGAGGGAAGTTATACTGACAAAGCCTTGATTCGACAGTGCCTGTTTTACCCTGTGTCGATTCTCTCGAACCTACCAGAGCGATAACGTGTATTTGTACAGGAGCCTCGCCATAACGAGATCGTTGTAAAACGAGAGGAATAATACGCTTATTTAACGTTGCCGCTCAGGAATTTAAAAAATGTTTAAGAACGGTTTAGGAGAATATTATTAATAGAATGTTGAGGGTTTATTTAAGGTTATTCATTTTAAATGGAGAATTAAATAATTAACGGGGGAGGGGAAAATGGCGTGGCTTGATAATCTGCTGAATCATTTTGCGCTGTATCCGGCACATCTGTTCGCGCTATTATTTATGATGGCGCTGAGCAAGTCCACGGTGCTGATCTCCTCCGTGCTGCCTCCTGCCTCGGTCATGCTGCTGGCGGGCATTACCGTCAGCCAGGCAAGCATGCATCCTGCCCTGGCGTGGCTGGCCGTGGTGATGGGGGCAACGGCGGGCTCGGCGCTGAACTACCACTTAGGGCAGCGGATGGGGCACACGCGCTGGATGACCCGCTTCACGGCAAAACACGCCGGTAAATTTCTGCGGGTGCAGCATCAGCTACAAAAAAACGGGGTGCTGGTGCTGTTCACCGCGCGCTTCCTGGCGGTACTGCGCTACATCGTGCCGCTGGCGGCAGGCATGCTCAGGCTGAACGTGGTGAAAGTTTACGGCGTGAGCCTGGCCTCTGCCGCCGTATGGGCGGCGCTGTATGTCGGCATCGTCACCGGCATCAGCGCCTTTTGAGTTACAGGCTCCCCATTCCGCCGTCCACCAGCAGTTCTGTTCCTACCGTGTAGCTCGACTCGTCGGAGGCGAGATAGAGCGCGGCTTTTGCCAGCTCCGTCGTCGAGCCCATTCTGCCCAGCGGCACCAGCGTGATGATCTCCGCCATCATTGCGTTAAGCGCCTCTTCGCTTAAGCCCGTTTTCGTAAAGGCCGGGGTTTCCACCGGACCGGGGCTCAGGCCGTTGACGCGGATCCCGCGCGGCAGCAGCTCCGCCGACAGCGTGCGCGCCAGCGACAGCAGGGCGGCCTTGCTCGCGGCATACACGCTGCTGGTGGGCAGTCCGATGCGCGCGCTCACGGAGCCGCAGAGGATCACCGACGACGGGTTATTCAGCAGCGGCAGCAGCGCCTGGATTAAAAAGAACGGTCCCTTCAGGTTGATGTTCATCAGACGGTCCCAGGTCTCTTCCTGCCAGGCTTCCAGCGGCGCGTGCGTCACGTCGCCGGCGTTGAGAAAGACCGCGTCCAGGCGTGGCCAACGGGCGGCGAGGGTTGCCGCCAGCGCTTTTTGCGACGCGATATCGCCCGCATCGGTTGGGATCACCCAGGCCTTATCGCCCAGAATGCGCTCTGCTTCGGCGAGGGTGTCCGGGTTGCGTCCGGTCACGGCGACGTGCGCCCCTTCGGCGATAAATGCCTGCGCGGTGGCGAGACCGATACCGCTGGTGCCGCCGGTAATCAACGTATACTTATCGGTTAAACGACCCATGTTCTTCTCCTGAAATGTCACTGGAGAAAGCACTATAGAAACGTTAGTATCGAAAGGAAACCAGGTACCAAATGGATACTAAAGAGGCAAGAGGTGTGCTATGGCAGAAATGCTGGAAGAGTACTGTGAAAAAAAATCTGAGGCCTATACCTGCCCGATGACGCAGTTTGTAAACCTGATTTCCGGCAAATGGGCGATCCCGATCCTCTATCGTCTTATTGTGATTAACACGCCTGTCCGCTTTGGCGATCTGCTGCGGGCGGCTGCCCCCATCACCCAGAAAGAGCTGACGAAGCAGCTGCGCCTGTTTGAACAGCGCGGGCTGGTGACGCGGACGGTCTACCCTGAGATCCCGCCGCGCGTGGAGTATCAGATTACCGGGCTGGGGTTAACCCTGCAGGATGCGCTCGCGCCGCTGGCCGCCTGGATGAGCGAGTACGGCGACCAGCTTCAACGTTAGGCTACTGTTTTACGTAGCGCGGTGCCGGGATGCCGGTGCGCGCGCTGCTAAACAGCTCAAGGCGCGCCGCTTCGTAGCGGTCCCACAGGCCTGCATCATGCATCGGCGGGATGGTGATCGGTTCGCCCTGATCCAGACCCGCCAGCGACGCATCCACCATATCGTCGGTGGTCATTACCGATCCTTCCGGCAGATCGTCCACCGTGACGCCTGAATGGCTCCAGATCTCCGTTGCGGTAGCGGCGGGCAGCACGGCCTGAATGCGCACGCTGCTGTCGGCAAATTCTTCCTGTAGCCCACGGGTAAAGCTCAATACCCACGCCTTCGTGGCGCTGTAGAGCGCGCTGCCCGCCCGAACATGCAGCGCCAGCACGGACGCGATATTGATCAGCGTGCCGCGATTATTCTGCGCCAGGCGCGGCAGGATGGCGTAGGTCAGACGCATCAGCGCCGTGGTGTTCAGGGTGTTAATGGCCTGATGCTGCGCCACCTCGCCCGCGAGGAACGGTGCCATCTGCGCGGTGCCCGCGTTGTTAATCAGCGTATCAATGGCGGTATTGCTGCGCAGTTCGTCTTCCACCGCGCGGATCCCGGCTTCATCGGTGAGATCGGCCACCAGAATATCGACGGCCACGCCATAGCGTGCGCGCAGGTCGGCGGCGAGGGCTTTCAGGCGATCCTCGCGGCGGGCGACCATGACCAGGTTAGCACCGCGCGCGGCAAGGCGATCGGCATAGACGGCACCGATCCCGGAAGAGGCACCCGTAATCAGGGCGGTGGTGATTTGCGTAGTCATCGTGCATTACCTCAGGCAAAGTGGGTTATTTGGTTTCAATATGAAACTGAATTAACTCTCGGCTATTTGGTTTTATAATGCAACCATATTGGCGATCATTTTGTGCTTTTGCCGTCGGGAACGGTCAGGAGGGGAGTTTAGCCACGATCTCTTCAGGCATCAGTTCGCGGCCATCGTCGGCGATAAGCATCAGTTTACGCAGGGGTTTGCGCTGTTCGCTATCGACCAGCACGGTGCCGCATTCGTTTTCCGCGAACAAAAATTCATTGCCCCACTGGGACAGGGCAACCAGCACGGTTTGCAGGGCCCGTCCCTTGTCGGTCAGGACGTATTCCTGCCAGGCGCTGCCGTCGGAGGCGGGCTGTAGCCGGAGAATGCCTTCGTCTACCAGCAGCTTGAGCCGCGTGGTCAGCATGTTTTTCGCGATACCGAGGCTTTTCTGAAACTCGCCGAAGCGTTTAATCCCGCGGAGCGCGTCGCGGACGATCAGCAGCGACCACCAGTCGCCGATGATATCCAGCGAACGGGCGACGGGGCAGGTGCTCTCTTCAAGGCGGGTACGTTTCACAGCGAATTCTCCGGTGGGGTATGGTTTTATTATAAAACTAATCCATACACACCGTAAGCACGTTAATCATCAGTTTGAGAAATGCTTCCCGGAAAATTGTGACGAATCTGTCACACTGAGCGCGACATTTTAAAACGAGTGAGGAATTAGGGATGAGAAAAGCACTACTCGCGCTGGCAGTCGCCGGTTCCATTTCAGCAACGTTTGGCGTGCAGGCGCAAGAGACGCCGGAAGGGTATCAGCTGGAGCAAGTTTTAATCATGAGTCGCCATAACCTGCGCGCGCCGCTGGCTAACAACGGCAGCGTGCTGGAGCAGTCCACGCCGAAGCAGTGGCCGGAGTGGGAGGTGCCGGGCGGCCAGCTCACGACTAAAGGGGGCGTGCTGGAGGTCTATATGGGCCATTACATGCGCGAATGGCTGGCGCAGCAGGGGATGGTAAAGACGGGAGAATGTCCACCGGCGGAGAGCGTTTACGCCTATGCTAACAGCCTGCAGCGCACCGTCGCCACCGCGCAATTCTTTATCACCGGCGCGTTCCCGGGCTGCGATGTGCCCGTGCACCATCAGGAAAAAATGGGCACCATGGATCCGACATTTAATCCGGTGATCACCGATAATTCGCCGGAATTCCGCGAAAAAGCGCTGAAGGCGATGGAGGCGGAACGGCAGAAAATGCAGCTTGGCGAAAGCTATAAGCTGCTGGAGCAGATGACGAACTACGCCGACTCGCCGTCCTGCAAAGAGAAAAAGGTCTGCTCGCTGGCGGACGCGAAAGATACCTTCAGCGCTGACTATGAAAAAGAGCCTGGCGTATCCGGGCCGCTGAAGGTGGGCAACTCGCTGGTGGATGCGTTCACGCTGCAGTATTACGAAGGCTTCCCGGCCGACCAGGTCGCCTGGGGAGAAATCAAAACCGACCAGCAGTGGCGCGTGCTGTCGAAGCTGAAAAACGGCTATCAGGACTCCCTGTTTACCTCCACCGAAGTGGCGCAAAACGTGGCGAAACCGCTGGTGAAATATATCGATAAAACGCTGGTTACCGACCAGGCGAAAGCGCCGAAAATCACCCTGCTGGTGGGGCATGATTCGAACATTGCTTCCCTGCTTACAGCCCTCGATTTCAAACCGTACCAGCTGCACGACCAGCAGGAGCGCACCCCGATTGGCGGCAAGATTGTCTTCCAGCGCTGGCATGACAAAAATGCCAACCAGGAGCTGATGAAAATTGAGTATGTCTATCAGAGCTCAGAGCAGCTGCGCAACGCCAGCGTGCTGTCGCTGCAGTCTCCGGCACAGCGCGTGACGCTGGAGCTGAAGGGCTGCCCGGTGGATGCGAACGGTTTCTGTCCTGTTGATAAATTCAATGCGGTGATGAATAACGCGGCGAAGTAAGAGAGAACCCCCCGCTGCGGCGGGGGGAAACGCTTAGACGTTTTTACGTTCGATGGTTTGCTCACCCCAGAAGAGCGAGTCTTTGTCCGTTTTTTCGAAGGCGCGCACCAGCACCTCATCGTTACCTTCCTCCCAAATCTGCTCGGCCAGCTTTTCATCGTATTTCGCGACTTCAAAGATAGCTTCGGCAATCTCCGGAGAGGTGTTGCGTAAACTTGCCCATTCGCCCACGTGGTGAGCTTTGGATTCTTGAGTTGGCATGCTTGTCCTCCTGTTGGGTGTTAGCCGTTCAGTTTTTTGGCCAGACCCGCGACGTATTCACCCTGATAGCGGGCGATAGACAGTTCTTCATTGCTTGGCTGACGTGAGCCATCCCCACCGGCAATGGTGGTTGCGCCGTACGGCGTACCGCCGCGCACCTGGGAAACGTCAAACAGCTCCTGCGCGCCGTAGCCAATCGGCACAATCACCATCCCGTGATGAGCAAGGGTAGTCCAGGTTGAGGTAATCGTCTGCTCCTGGCCGCCGCCGGTCCCGGTAGAGCTGAATACGCTGGCGAGTTTGCCGTAGAGCGCCCCGGATGCCCAAAGTCCGCCGGTTTGATCGAGGAAGGTACGCATCTGGCCTGACATGTTGCCGAAGCGGGTTGGGGTGCCGAAGATAATGGCATCATAATCCGCCAGCTCCTGCGGGGTGGCGACCGGGGCGTTTTGTGTTTTCCCCCCGGCTTTCGCGAAGGCTTCCGCCTGCATGGTTTCCGGTACGCGTTTCACCACAACCTCTACGCCATCAACCCTGTTTGCACCTTCTGCTACCGCGTGAGCCATGGTTTCAATGTGTCCATACATGGAATAATAGAGCACCAGAACTTTTGCCATTTTGCTTCACTCCTCGTTGGTTTCTCTGACAGCGGATCGCTGCGCTCTTTTAAAGATATGTCATCACAGCCAGACTGCAAAAATGAACGCCATTTATTTGATTTATAACAACATGAGGAGAAAAATGGCTTTGTAGCAAAATGATACAACTTTCCCGGTGCGGATTTTTAAAATGATAAGAAAGGCTTATGGATTGCCGCCGCGTCATCTCACCCGAAAGACTGAGATCATGTTGCAGGATATTACCTTCGGCTTGCCGGATAACCTCATTCCACTAAGCTTAGTTTCACGCGGCACAGATAAAGGCGTTGTCCTTGAGCCGCGAGGTGAAAGAATCCTCTTTTACTGAATGCAATATGATGTCTAATGTTTCACATTCTGGAGGTTAGAGATGGCAAACCATCGTGGTGGTTCAGGTAATTTCGCAGAAGACCGTGAAAGAGCATCAGAAGCAGGCCGTAAAGGTGGCCAGCATAGCGGGGGGAACTTCAAGAATGACCCGCAACGCGCATCTGAAGCTGGCAAGAAAGGGGGGAAAAACAGCCACGGCAGCAGTAAGTAACACGCCGGGTTGAACCCCTGCCGCCGGGATATCCCGGCGGTTTTTTATTTCTGCAACATTGAACTGTAACCAAAGGCAACGCACACTACAGGATTGTTCTCACTTGCTGGTGCCGCATGTCTGTCTCACGCTTTAAATTCTCCGTTAAACCGCAGGAAGCCATCCTTATTCTCATCACCATGTTCTGGGGCGGGACGTTTCTGGCCGTTCAGTACGCGGTGACCCTTAGCGATCCGTTCTTTTTTGTTGGTCTGCGCTTTGCAACGGCGGCGATAGCCGTGGGGCTGATATCCCTTAACACGCTGCGGGGTCTGACGCTGAAAGAGCTTAAGGCGGGCGTGGCGATTGGGGTGGCGATAGCCATGGGCTACAGCCTGCAGACGTGGGGATTGCAGACCATCTCCAGCAGCAAATCCGCGTTTATCACTGCTATGTATGTGCCGCTGGTGCCGCTACTACAATGGCTGTGCCCGGGGGCGGCTGCCGGGTCTGATGTCCTGTATTGGCATCGTGCTGGCGTTTATCGGCCTGATCTTACTGGCCGGGCCGGAAAACAATCTTCTGGCGCTGGGACAGGGTGAAATCATCACCCTGATTGGGGCCATTGCCATTGCGGCGGAGATTATTCTGATCAGCGCCTGGGCGGGCAAGGTGGACGTCAAACGGGTGACGGTGGTGCAGCTCGCCACGGCCTCGCTGGTGGCCTTTGCGACCATGGTGCCGGCAGGGGAGTCCGTACCGCCGATGTCCACCGGCCTGGTCGCGGTGGCGCTGGGGCTGGGGATCTTCAGCGCCATTATCCAGGTCACCATGAACTGGGCGCAGCGTAGCGTATCGCCGACCCGGGCAACGGTCATTTACACCGGTGAACCGGTCTGGGCGGGCATTTTCGGGCGACTGGCCGGGGAACGTCTGCCGCTGCTGGCCCTGGTGGGCGCGGCGTTTATTGTCGCCGGGGTGCTGGTGAGCGAGTTGAAGTTAAAAAAACGACGTAAGGCGATTGCCGGGTTGGGCGCAGAACAAGGAGCAGATCGCTAGCAGCGTGCTGCCCGTTTTGCCCGGCGGCGCTTCGCTTGCGCGGGCCTACAACAGGCATGTAGGCCGGGTAAGCGTAGCGTCACCCGGCAAGAAAGCGACATTTATTTCAGGTGGAGGGACTGATGGCTTCTCCTTGCGTTTCATCCCCTTTCCGGCGGCTCAGCAGGGCGTTAAGCAGGATCGCGCCAAAGGTCGCCGTGCCAATCCCGCCGATCGTAAACCCGCCCAGCGTCAGGGCAAAATCGCCCGCGCCCAGCACCAGCGTAACGGCCACCATAATCAGGTTGCCGTTCTGGCTGAGATCGACCCGATGCTGCACCCAGATCCGCGCGCCGGCCACGGCGATCAGCCCAAACACCACGATTGAGGCTCCGCCGATCACCGGTGACGGAATGGTGTGGATCAGCGCGCCGAATTTCGGCGAGAAGCCGAGCAGCATCGCCATCACCGCCGCCGCGACAAAGACCAGCGTCGAATAGACTTTGGTCACCGCCATCACGCCGATATTCTCGGCATAGGTGGTGACGCCGCTGCCGCCGACTGAGCCTGAAAGCATGGTCGCCAGCCCGTCGCCGACGAACGCGCGGCCCATGTACGGGTCCATACTGCGTCCCGTCATCCCTGCGACGGCCTTCAGATGACCCAGGTTTTCCGCCACCAGGATCACCGCCACCGGGGCGATAAGCATCATCGCCTGGGTGTTAAAGGTGGGCGAGGTCACCTTCGGCAGGCCGAACCAGGCGGCCTGATGCAGCAGGGTAAAATCAACCGGCTTGCCGAGACCAAAAACGTTCGCCAGCAGGGCATACACCAGACAGGCGACAATCAACCCGACCAGGATCAGCAGCCGCTGGATCATGCCTCGCGTAAACACCGCTACCAGGCCGATGCACAGCACGGTCACGACGGCCATCCAGCTTTCAAACGGCGAGCCGGAGACGCTTTTCACCGCGATCGGCGCAAGGTTAAGGCCGATCGCCATCACCACCGCGCCCGTCACGACCGGAGGCATCATTCGCTCTATCCAGCGCGTACCGATTTTCATCACCACCAGACCAATCAGGGTATACACCAGACCGCAGGCGATGATGCCGCCGAGGGCCACGCTCAGGTTGGGGTTGATTCCCTGGCCGTTAAATCCGGTGGTGGCGATCACCACGCCGACAAAGGCGGCGCTGGATCCCAGATAGCTGGGCACGCGCCCGCCGGTGACAAAAAAGAACAGCAGGGTGCCGATACCCGACATCAAAATCGAGAGGTTGGGATCCAGTCCCATCAGCATCGGCATCAGCACCGTGGCGCCAAACATGGCGACCGCGTGCTGGACGCCCATTACCATCGTCTGCCCGAGCGGGAGGCGTTCATCCGGCGCGACCACGCCAGCGTCTGTGGAGGTCGATTTCAACTGCCAGTGGGGAAATCCGAACATGGTCTGTCTCCTTAGAGCGCCTTAACAGGCGGGTCGCATCAGCGCGTGGTAGCCGCGGTCAAACCACACCAGGCCCTGCGGCGCGGGGTGGCGAATAATCGAAACGATGTCGCAAAACAGAATGTCATGGGTACCGACGCTCACCACCTGGCTGATGCGGCAGTCAAACGAGGCCAGCGCATCCTCCAGACGCGGGCAGCCGGTGTCGCCCGTTTGCCAGCGGGCGGCGGCAAAGCGTTCTTCCATCGGCGTTTTGCCGCCAAAAAGGTTTGAGAGCGGCTCCTGTCCGGCGCTGAGGGTATTGACGCACAGCGTGCGGTTCTCGCTGAACGTCGGCCAGACGGACGCGCCGCGGTTCAGGCACACCAGCAGGGTGGGCGGTGAATCCGTGACGCTGCACACCGCGCTGGCGGTGAAGCCTGCCATCCCCGCCGGACCGTCGGTGGTGATGATATTCACCGCCGCGCCGACGCAGGCCATGGCATCGCGAAAGGTTTGTTTATCCGGTGTCGTCATCATCGCTCCTTACGCCAGACCGCAGGCATCGTCGAAGGTCAGGCGCGGCAGGCGGCCGTAAATTTTGCCCGGGTCGCCGTAGCCAATGTTGATCAGCAGATTGCTTTTAAGCGTCGTGCCGGTGAAAAAGGCCTCGTCGACCTTTTGGCGGTTAAAGCCCGACATCGGGCCGGTGTCCAGCCCCAGCGCGCGACAGGCGAAAATCATGTAGGCGGCCTGCAGCGAGCTGTTGCGAAAGGCGGTCTCTTCCGCCAGCGCGGGGCTTGCGGTAAACCAGCTTCTGGCATCGCCGTGCGGGAACAGTTCAGGCAGGCGCTCGTAGAATTCACTGTCCCAGGCCACAATCGCCGTGACCGGGGCGGTGAGCGTTTTCTCCAGGTTGCCGCTGGAGAGCGCCGGGCGCAGCTTCTCTTTTCCCTCCGCGCTTCGCACAAACACAATGCGCGCCGGGGAGCAGTTGGCGGAGGTTGGACCCCATTTCATCAGGTCGTAGATTTCGCGCAGCGTCTCGTCGCTGACGGCAATATCCTGCCAGCCGTTATGGGTGCGGGCGCCGGTGAACAGCGTTTCCAGCGCGGTAGGATTAATGGCTTCGCTCATTACAGCTCCTTATAAAGCGGGTTCATGACTGTGTAGCAGGCTGGCCAGCCCGTTCAGCAGCAGGGTGTTAAAGGTGTCCGGCTCGGTGACGTTGCAGGCATGGCCGCCCTGACGCATCACCGCGCTGTGGCTGTGCGGGATCGCTGACTGCAGCTCAGACGAGCAGACAGAGGGCACCAGCATGTCGTCGGCGGAACAGATGATCTGTACCGGGCAGCGGATGCGTGCGGCGTGGCGGCTGAAGTCGGCCTTTTTCAGGGCGCTGAGCCGGTGCAGCAGGTTGGCTTTGCCCTGGAAATGGGCCAGCGCCAGCGCTTCTTCGGCCTCCAGGCGGGGAGCGCGAGCGGCCATCCAGTCTGCCGGGTAGAGAAACAGCGGCTGCGCCTCAACCCACGCCTGCGGGCCGCCGTAATGCAGCAGGCGCTCGCGGATCTGAAAGCAGCGGCGGGTATGCGCGTTGAGGGTCAACCAGCCGTTGACGCACACCAGCGCGGTGAGGGCGTCGGGCCTGTCGAGGGCCAGCTGCAGGCCGACCAGTGCCCCCAGCGCATGGCCGACAATGCTGTAGCGCGCAATCCCGGCCTCTGCCAGCGCCTGGGCCAGTTCGTCCGCCATCTGTGCCAGGCTGTAGCCTTCCGGCAGGGCGTCGGGGTTAGTGCCCGTTCCACGCTGGTCATAGCACACCACCTGATACTCCGGTTCCAGCGCGGCCAGTTGGGGCAACCAGTAGCTGCCGCTGCCGCCGAGACCGGCAATAAGGACCACCACGGGCGCACCCTCATACGGGGGCGGTGAGACGGAGAGTTTCATGGCCGCCTCACTTCGCGATGTGCGCAACGGTGGCGATCTCAACCAGCGCGTCTGGCTTCACCAGCCCGCACTGAATGCAGAACCGGGCCGGCTTATCGCCGGGGAAGAACTCCGCGTAGATTTCATTAATCGCGGCGTAGTTTTTCCAGTCGGTGATAAAGATGCTGTTGAAGGTCACATCCTCCATCGTGCCACCCGCCGTTTCGATCACGGTTTTGATCGTTTCCAGCACGTGGCGGGTTTGCGCCTTTGGGTCGTTGATAAACACCACGTTGTTGTCTTTATCAAACGGCAGCGTGCCGGAGACATACACCACGCCGTCGGCAAGGGTGCCGGGGACAAACGGGGCGATGGGCGTGCTGGTGCCCGGCGGGATGATTACGGATTTCGGCATCGTGCGTCTCCTCAGGCGATACGGGCGAGCGGGGGATTCAGGGCGTCGCAGAAATCCGCAACGTTACTGACCCAGCCAAAAAAGGTTTCGATATTGAACAGGGCCGCCTTCTGGGCGAAATCCGGCCCGGCCTGATGGGTCGCGTCTTCCAGCACCACGCCGAAATACTCGAGGAAAAAGCCGTCGCGCAGGGTCGACTCCACGCAGACGTTGGTGGCAATGCCGGTGAAGACCAGGTGGCGAATGCCCCGGCTGCGCAGCAGGCTGTCGAGCGGCGTGTTGAAAAAGCCGCTGTAGCGCGGTTTCGGCAGGACAATATCACCCGCCTGCGGGACCAGCTCATCCACCAGCTGATAATCCCAGCCGCCTTTTGCCAGCAGCTTGCCCTGCAGTTCGGGCCGCTTGCGCATGGTTTTCAGGGCGTTCGACTTGTGGAAGTTCGGTGAACCGGGGCCACCGGCCTCAACGTACTGGTCATCCCAGCCGTTCTGGAACCATATGATAAGCATGCCCGCAGCGCGCGCGGCGGCGACGGCGGTTTTGATATTCGCTATCACAGGCTGCGTAGCGGAGACGTCGAAGCCCGCCAGATCAAGATAACCACCGGGGCTGGCGTAGGCGTTTTGCATGTCCACCACGATCAGCGCGCTCTGCTGGGGCGTGAAGGTAATGGCTTCCGGGCGTGCGTTAAGGGTTGTCATTACGCCACCTCCTTCGTGACGGCAGGGATGTGGGCGCGGCACTGCATCAGCGGCTGGATGCGCTCGCCGAAGGTCTCCACACCGGTGAGGAAGTCATCGAAGGTCAGCAGGACGCCTTCCGCACCGGGAACGGCCGCCACTTCATCGAGCATTCTGGCAACGCTGGCGTACGAGCCGACCAGCGTGCCCATGTTGATATTGACGGCGGAGGTCGGGTCGGCCATCTGACGAACGTTGGTATCCGCCCCGGAGCGGGTGTCCTTCTGGCTCTGCTCGGTGAGCCAGCTCAGGGCTTCCTCGTCGGCGCCGTCCTTATAGCGCTCCCATTTTGCGCGCGCGGCGTCGTCGGTTTCGTCGGCAATCACCATAAACAGCACGTAGGAGCCCACGTCGCGCCCGGTTTTGTCGGCGGCTTCTTTCATGCGCGCGGCGGTCGGGGCGAAGGCGGCTGGCGTGTTAACGCCTTTACCGAAGCAGAAGTTAAAGTCGGCGTATTTCGCCGAGAACTCCATTCCCGCGTCGCTCTGCCCGGCGCAAATCACCTTCATCGGCACCGACGGCTGCGGGCTGACGCGGCAGTCGTTCATGGTGAAGAAGTCACCCTTGAAATCGCTTTTGCCGGTACCCCACAGATCGCGCAGGACCTGCACGTACTCGGTCAGGTAGTCGTAGCGACGCGAGAAGTAATCGTCACCCGGCCAGAGCCCCATCTGCTCGTACTCGGGTTTTTGCCAGCCGGTCACCAGGTTGACGCCAAAGCGTCCGCCGGAGATGGAGTCGATGGTGGAGGCCATGCGCGCCACGATCGCCGGGGGCAGGGTGAGGGTGGCTGCGGTGGCGTAGATCTGGATCCGCGAGGTGACCGCGGCCAGTCCGGCCATCAGGGTGAAGGACTCCAGGTTGTGGTCCCAGAATTCGGTTTTGCCACCGAAGCCGCGCAGCTTGATCATCGAAAGCGCAAAGTCGAAATGGTAGTGCTCCGCTTTCTGCACGATGGTTTTATTCAGCTCAAAGGTCGGCATGTATTGCGGTGCAGTGGTCGAGATAAGCCAGCCGTTGTTGCCGATGGGTACAAATACGCCAATTTTCATCACGAACCTCTCTTCATTACGTCGCAGGTGTAACGGTGTTTTTGCAAAGGCAGTGCCAGTTTTAAAAATGGCAGTGTTATTAATGTGTTAATCAGAGGTTGATGGATTGATGCGGCTAAAAGTGGACTAGCTGGTCAAAAACATTGCACAGAAAACAGGCATTCATGCGCGATCGGAGTGCAGGATGTCGTGGCGAGACGGGGGTTTTGCTATGCTGAGGGCAACGCAGAATAAGGAGAGCGGGAATGACACAAGGCGCAGTGAAAACACCAGGTAAACGTTCGCAGGCGGTGAGCGCCAAGAAGCAGGCGATCCTCAGCGCGGCGCTGGAGACCTTTTCGCAGTTTGGCATTCACGGCACGCGCCTGGAGCAGGTGGCGGAGCAGTCCGGGGTATCCAAAACCAATCTGCTCTACTATTACCCGTCGAAAGAGGCGCTGTATGTTGCGGTGATGCAGCAGATCCTCGATATCTGGCTGGCGCCGCTGAAAGCGTTCCGCGAAGAGCTGGCCCCGCTGGTGGCGATCAAAGAGTACATACGCCTGAAGCTGGAGGTGTCGCGCGACTACCCGCAGGCATCACGGCTGTTCTGCCTTGAGATGCTGCAAGGGGCGCCGCTGTTGCAGGCGGAGCTGACCGGAGATTTGAAACAGCTGGTGGACGATAAGTCGGCCATTATCGCCGGATGGGTGGCCAGCGGAAAACTGGCTCCGGTCGATCCGCATCATCTGATCTTTATGATTTGGGCCTCCACCCAGCATTACGCTGACTTTGCGGCCCAGGTCGAGGCGGTGACCGGAAAAACGCTCCAGGACGAAGCGTTTTTCCACAGCACCCTGGAAAACGTGCAGCGGATGATTATCGAAGGGATCCGCTTGCGCTAGTTCCCCGGTGGGAGAGGGCAGCTTAAGTCGCCCTCTTCGCACTGCATCAGCGAGGCCAGAAACGCTTCGCGCTCCACGGTTTTCTCCGCCAGGCACTGATTCACGATCATCGGCTGAACGCTGCCGCCTTCCGTTCCCGAACCGATAAACGCACAGTCCGCGTCGCGCAGGGCAATCCAGGCCTGCTGCGCCTTTTTCAGCAGCTCGCGCTGGGGAGCTTCCGCGCGCTTGACGGCGGCCTGATAGGTCTGGTTGAGTTTTTTATCGGCAGCCTGGTATTGCTGCGCGCTACAGGTATTCAGTTCAAGCTGAGTGGTCGCTTTGTCGCACTCGTCGGCCAGCGCGCTGGCGCTCAGCAGCAGTGCTGCGCCTGCGAGAAATACTCTTTTCATCTTTCCCTCAGTGTAAAAAAGCCGGATGCGCTGCGCTTATCCGGCCTACGGTTGTTTTGTCGCCCCGGTAAGCATAGCGCCACCGGGGAGAGTTTACACGGATTAACCGATGGTCATCAGGCTGGCGTTACCGCCCGCTGCCGCGGTGTTGACGCTGAGGGAACGCTCCACGTACAGACGCTCCAGCAGCAGGTTGGTTTCCCCGCGCGCGAAGCCCTGCACTGAAACAATTGCCCCGCTGCGGGCCGCAACCTGCTCGCACAGCTCGCGCAGCTGGTCGGAATCACCGTGATATATGACGGCATCAAACGGCTGCGTCAGCAGCGCATCGGCTTTCGCGAAGTGGATACGGGCCGAGACCGCTTTCGGCAGCTGTTTGGCGAGATCGCTATGCAGCGCATCTTCCGGCCACAGCACTTCACACCCGGTGGCCATCGCGGCGGCCAGCTGTACCAGCGCGTCCTGCTCGTTATCCGCCACGCACAGAACGCGCTCGCGCGGCATCAGCGTCCAGGTATTGCGCTCGCCGGTCGGCCCCGGCAGCAGACGCTGCGTACCGGCCTGTGCCAGCTCGCCATACTGCTGCGCCACGGCACGCAGTTCAGGACGTTTTTCCGCCCAGGCGATCAGCGCTTCCAGCGGCTGGGTCAGCACGGTTTTCAGCTGTGCATCCACCGGATACTCCGCATCCTGACGTGCCAGGGTGACGCCCAGCGCGTTCTCAGGACGGTTCGCCAGCAGACGGTACAGGTAGAGCGGACCACCCGCTTTCGGGCCGGTGCCGGAGAGGCCTTCACCGCCGAACGGCTGCACGCCCACGACCGCGCCAACCATGTTGCGGTTAACGTACAGGTTGCCCACTTTGGCGCTGCCGGTTACCTGCGCGATGGTCTCGTCGATACGGGTATGTACGCCGAGCGTCAGGCCATAGCCGGAGGCGTTGATCTGCTCAACCAGATCGTTGAGGTTGTTACGGTTGTAGCGCACCACGTGCAGCACCGGACCGAAGACCTCTTTTTTCAGCTCGTCGAAGCTTGCCAGTTCGATAAGCGTAGGCGGCACAAATGTGCCGGAACGCCACTCGCGGGCGTCTTCGCTGTTGTCTCGCACCGCCTGGAACACCGGACGGCCTTTCGCGCGCATGGCCTGAATGTGGTTTTCAATATTGGCTTTGGCTTCCGCGTCGATCACCGGCCCGATGTCGGTGGTGAGACGGCCCGGGTTGCCCATGCGGCATTCGGCCATCGCCCCGCGCAGCATCTTCAGCGTGTGGTCAGCCACGTCATCCTGCAGGCACAGCACGCGCAGGGCGGAGCAGCGCTGACCGGCGCTGTCGAAGGCGGAGGCCAGCACGTCAACCACCACCTGCTCGGTGAGGGCGGAGGAGTCAACGATCATGGCGTTCATGCCGCCGGTTTCCGCGATGAGCGGCGTAGGACGACCCTGCGCATCCAGACGGGTGGCAATATTGCGCTGCAGCAGCGAGGCCACTTCGGTCGAACCGGTAAACATCACGCCGCGCACGCGGTTATCGGAGGTCAGTTTGGCGCCCACGGTTTCACCGCGGCCCGGCAGCAGCTGGACCACGCCCGCCGGTACGCCTGCTTCCAGAAGAATGTTGATGCCCTGCGCGGCAATCAGCGGGGTCTGCTCTGCCGGTTTTGCCAGCACGCTGTTGCCAGCGGCCAGGGCGGCGGCAATCTGGCCGGTGAAGATCGCCAGCGGGAAGTTCCACGGGCTGATACAGACGACCGGGCCGAGCGGGCGGTGGGTTTCGTTGTCAAAATCATCGCGCACCTGACCGGCGTAGTAGTGCAGGAAGTCGACCGCCTCGCGCACTTCGGCGATGGCGTTGCTGAAGGTTTTACCCGCTTCGCGCACCAGAATGCCGATGAGCGACTGCATCTGGTCTTCCATCAGCACCGCCGCGCGCTCCAGGATGGCGGCACGTTCCTGCGGCGGGGTGGCGAACCAGATAGGGGCGTTATTCACCGCGCTGTCCAGCGCCTGATCCACTTCCGCATCGGTGGCTTCTCGCACGTAGCCGACGATGTCTTTTGGCTCCGCCGGGTTGATGACCGGCTGCATGTCGCCGTCAGCAACGGGCTGCTCCAGCATCGGTTTGGCTTGCCACTTCTGCAGCGCGCTGTTGAGCAGGGCAGAGGAGAGGGACGCCAGACGGTGTTCGTTGGCGAGATCCAGCCCCGCCGAGTTGACGCGACCCTTGCCGTACAGCTCGCGCGGCAGGGCAATCTTCGGATGCGGCAGGCCAATCTGGCCTTCCTGCGCCGCCATCTTCTCAACGGCCTGCACCGGATCGGCGACCAGCTCGTCGAGCGGCAGCGTGGTGTCGGCGATGCGGTTAACGAAGGAGGTGTTCGCGCCGTTTTCCAGCAGACGACGCACCAGGTAGGCCAGCAGGGTTTCGTGGGTACCTACTGGGGCATAAATTCGGCACGGGCGGTTCAGCTTGCCGTCGGCCACTTTACCGGTCACCTGCTCGTACAGCGGTTCACCCATGCCGTGCAGGCACTGGAATTCGTACTGGCCCGGGTAGTAGTTCTGCCCGGCCAGGCTGTAGATTGCCGCCAGGGTATGGGCGTTGTGGGTGGCGAACTGTGGATAGATTAGGTTCGGCACGCCAAGCAGCTTTTTCGCGCAGGCGAGGTAAGAGACGTCGGTGTAGACCTTGCGGGTATAAACCGGATAGCCTTCCAGCCCTTCCATCTGGGCGCGTTTGATTTCGCTGTCCCAGTAGGCCCCTTTCACCAGGCGGATCATCAGGCGACGGCGGCTACGGCTGGCCAGGTCAATCAGGTAATCAATGACGAACGGGCAGCGCTTCTGGTAGGCCTGGATAACGAAACCGATGCCGTTCCAGCCCGCCAGCTCCGGCTCGAAGCACAGTTTTTCCAGCAGATCGAGGGAGATCTCCAGACGGTCGGCCTCTTCGGCGTCGATGTTGATGCCGATGTCATACTGGCGCGCCAGCAGGGTCAGGGACTTCAGGCGCGGGTAGAGCTCTTCCATCACCCGGTCGTACTGCGCGCGGCTGTAACGCGGGTGCAGGGCGGAGAGCTTAATCGAGATGCCCGGGCCTTCATAAATACCGCGACCGTTGGACGCTTTACCGATGGCGTGTATCGCCTGCTGGTAAGAAACCATGTAGGCCTGCGCGTCGGCGGCGGTCAGCGCCGCTTCGCCGAGCATGTCGTACGAATAGCGGAAACCTTTATCTTCCAGCTTGCGGGCGTTCGCCAGCGCTTCGGCAATGGTTTCTCCGGTCACAAACTGTTCGCCCATCAGACGCATTGCCATATCCACGCCTTTGCGGATCAGCGGCTCGCCGCTCTTGCCGATGATGCGGTTCAGTGAGCGTGACAGGTTGGCTTCGTTATGGGTGGAGACCAGTTTGCCGGTAAACAGCAGACCCCAGGTCGCGGCGTTGACGAACAGCGACGGGCTGCGGCCAATGTGCGAATGCCAGTTACCGTTGCTGATCTTGTCGCGGATCAGCGCGTCGCGGGTGGCTTTATCTGGAATACGCAGCAGCGCTTCCGCCAGGCACATCAGCGCCACGCCCTCCTGTGAGGAGAGGGAAAATTCCTGCAGCAGACCCTGAACCATCCCGGCGCGGCCGGTGGCGGTCTTCTGGTTACGCAGTTTGTCAGCCAACTGGTACGCCAGGCTGTGCGCCTGCGCGGCAACGGCTTCCGGCAGGCGAGCCTGCTCCAGCAGCATCGGCACGGCGTCGGTTTCGGCGCGACGGTACGCGCCGGTAATGGCGGCGCGGCTGACGGACTGCGGCAGGATCTGCTCGGCGAATTCCAGGAACGGCTGATGGCTCTCGTCACCAGCGGCCGGCGCTTCCTCGCTTTCATTGGCGGCGCCAGCGAGCAGGGCAGGCAGCTCCGGCAGGCCCTCGTCGCTCTCGAGTCTTTCGAGATAGTTAAAAATCGCCTGCTTAATTAACCAGTGCGGCGTGCGGTCAATGCGGGTTGCTGCGGTCTTAATCCGTTCGCGGGTTGCGTCATCCAGCTTAACCCCCATGGTGGTCATACCCATGCCAAAGCTCCTGTTGTGCTTTCATCGTGTTTGGTCGTTAGCGTGAAATATCCACCATGTTGCAACTTTGTGCAACCGTGTTAAATGTGACCTGGTTTGCAACCCGGGAAATGAATGAATTGTTAACGGATGGTTAGCTGGAAAAACGTGCTGCCTTTGTCCCGGGAAGCCTGTTTTTATGCGGGAGTTAACACTTTTAAAAGGTGCAACCCGTAAAAGCGTGAGCGAGTGCAACCTATAGGAAACTCGTATCAAACCGGGGATGAAATTGATGTAAATGCAGTGTTAAATCGTTTGTCAGCGGAGGGCGCATACGGCAGGATAGCGCGCCTCACCGAAACACAAGATACCGTCACCTCGTTCCGGTGATCATATAACAAGGCAACCCGGACGGTTGTCGCTCGACACTTTTGGAGAATTTGAATGGCAATTAGCACACCGATGCTGGTGACATTTCTCGTTTATATTTTTGGCATGATCCTGATAGGGTTTTTGGCATGGCGTTCAACAAAGAACTTTGACGACTACATTCTGGGCGGACGCAGTTTAGGCCCAATGGTGACCGCACTCTCTGCGGGCGCTTCCGACATGAGCGGCTGGCTGCTGATGGGGCTTCCGGGCGCGATTTTCATCTCCGGTATCTCGGAAAGCTGGATTGCCATCGGTCTGACCGTCGGTGCATGGATCAACTGGAAGCTGGTGGCAGGCCGCCTGCGCGTGCACACCGAGGCCAACAACAACGCCCTGACGCTGCCTGACTACTTCACCGGACGCTTTGAAGATAACAGCCGCGTGCTGCGTATTATCTCGGCGGTGGTGATCCTGGTGTTCTTCACCATCTACTGTGCCTCCGGCATCGTGGCCGGTGCGCGCCTGTTCGAAAGCACCTTCGGCATGAGCTACGAAACCGCCCTGTGGGCCGGTGCGGCGGCAACCATTCTCTATACCTTCGTGGGCGGTTTCCTGGCGGTAAGCTGGACCGACACCGTGCAGGCGAGCCTGATGATCTTCGCGCTGATCCTGACCCCGGTGATTGTGATTTTCACCGTTGGCGGCTTTGGCGATTCGCTGGAAGTGATCAAGCAGAAGAGCATCGAAAACGTCGACATGCTGAAAGGGCTGAACTTTGTCGCCATCGTCTCCCTGATGGGCTGGGGTCTGGGCTACTTCGGTCAGCCGCACATCCTGGCGCGCTTTATGGCGGCGGATTCTCACCACACCATCGTTCATGCGCGCCGCATCAGTATGACGTGGATGATTCTGTGTCTGGCGGGGGCGTGTGCGGTCGGCTTCTTCGGGATCGCCTACTTCAGCAATAACCCGGCGCAGGCGGGCGCGGTGAACCAGAACGCCGAACGCGTGTTTATCGAGCTGGCGCAGATTCTGTTTAACCCGTGGATTGCCGGTATTCTGCTCTCCGCGATCCTGGCCGCGGTAATGTCCACCCTGAGCTGCCAGCTGCTGGTCTGCTCCAGTGCGATCACCGAAGACCTCTACAAAGCCTTCCTGCGTAAAAACGCGAGCCAGAAAGAGCTGGTGTGGGTAGGGCGCTTTATGGTGCTGGTGGTGGCGCTGATTGCCATCGCGCTGGCGGCCAACCCGGAAAACCGCGTGCTGGGTCTCGTGAGCTACGCGTGGGCGGGCTTTGGTGCGGCGTTTGGTCCGGTCGTGCTGTTCTCCGTCATGTGGTCACGTATGACCCGTAACGGCGCGCTGGCGGGAATGATTATCGGTGCGCTGACCGTTATCGTCTGGAAACAGTTCGCGTGGCTGGGCCTGTACGAAATCATCCCAGGCTTCATCTTCGGCAGCATCGGTATCGTGGTCTTCAGCCTGCTGGGTAAAGCACCGTCTGCCTCCATGCAGAAACGCTTTGCGGAAGCAGACGCGCACTACCACTCCGCACCGCCGTCTAAGCTGCAGCCAGAATAATTTTCTCACGCAGTACCGTAGGCCGGGTAAGCGCAAGCGCACCCGGCTTTTTTCTTGCCAAAATCCGTCTTTTCCTGTGATATCCCTGTGCTTATAACAATGAGGATAGCGAAGCATGACAATCAAAACAGGGTTAATGGCGACGGCATTATTGATGCTGGCGGGCTGCAACGCGCCATCGCAACACGCGGCGGTGGAAACCTGCAAAGCGGATAACCAGATGCAGCAAACCACGCTCTATTTCGGCTTAAACCGTCCTGCCGGGGCGCAGATTACCCCCAACGAGTGGCAGCAGTTTGTTGACCAGGACGTGACGCCGCGCTTTCGCGATGGCTTAACGGTATTTGATGCCCGCGGGCAGTGGCTGGGGAACGACGGAAAAGTGGCGCGTGAACCGAGCAAGGCGCTGATGCTGATCCACGGTAAAGATGCGCAGAGTGAGAAGAACATCGAAGCGTTACGCGGGATTTATAAGTCACGCTTCGCGCAGGAGTCGGTGATGCGTGTCGATCAGCCGGTGTGCGTGCAGTTTTAATGAAAACGGCGGGAATGCCCGCCGTTGTTGTTTTGCAGGCCGGGATCGCTACGCGCCACCCGGCATTGCATCAGAGCACCAACCCCGCAAAGCTCGCCGACAGCAAACTCACCAGCGTCGCACCGTAGACCAGACGCAGCCCGAAACGCGATACCACGTTACCCTGCTGCTCGTTCAGGCCCTTAATCGCCCCGGCCACGATGCCGATGGAGGCGAAGTTAGCGAACGAGACGAGGAAGACGGATAAAATCCCCAGCCCGCGCGGGGACATCTGGTGCGCTATTTTCTGCAGCTCAATCATCGCCACAAATTCATTCGCCACCAGCTTGGTCGCCATAATGCTGCCCGCGTTTAAGGCATCGCTCAGCGGAATACCCACCAGCCATGCCAGGGGATAAAATACATAGCCCAGGATCTGCTGGAAGCTCATGCCAAATACGCTGGAGAAGAGGGCGTTAACGGCGCTAATAAGGGCGATAAAGCCAATCAGCATCGCCAGAATAATCATCGCCACCTTAAAACCGGCCAGAATATACTCGCCGAGCATCTCGAAGAAGCTCTGCGATTCATGCAGTTTTTCAAGCTTGATATCCGGCTCCGCTTCCGGGCGCGCCGGGTTGATGACGGAGAGAATAATAAAGGTGCTGAACATGTTCAGAATCAGCGCCGCGACGACAAATTTGGCATCGAGCATGGTCATATACGCCCCGACAATCGACAGGGAGACCGTCGACATGGCCGTGGCCGCCATGGTGAACAGACGACGCGAGGAGAGATCGCCCAGCACGCCTTTGTAGGCAATGAAGTTTTCCGACTGGCCGAGGATCAGCGAGCTCACCGCATTAAAGGATTCCAGCTTGCCCATGCCGTTCAGTTTGGACAGCAGCGTACCGATCACCCGAATAAAAATCGGCAGGATCCGCCAGTGCTGAAGAATACCAATCAGCGCGGAAATAAAAATAATCGGGCAAAGTACGCCGAGGAAAATGAACGCCAGCCCTTTTTCTCCCATACCGCCAAAGACGAAATTAGTCCCTTCGCCAGCAAATTTGAGCAGTGACTCAAAAAATCCCGAGACGTATTTAATCAGGAATAACCCGCTTTCGGCGTGCAGGAAAAAGAACGCCAGGGCAATTTCAATGACAATCAGCTGTAAAACAAAACGAATGCGAATTTTTCGGCGGTCGAAACTTACCAGCCAGGCAAGCGCGAGAATAATGACCAGCGCCAGCAGGAAATGGACAATTTTAAACATAATTTATTTTCACCAGGTGTTTGAGGCGGATATTTAGCCACAGCCCTGAATCAGCGTAAATGGGCATTTTCGTTATAACTTATAAACTTGACCGTTACGTATGTAACTATTATCAGGCTCTGCGTTTACAACTCGTCATCAAAACACCGCACATTTCGCTTGTGTTTCTTTCTGCCGTAATGATAATCACTATCACAAGAATTTACCTTTCTTTGCATCAGTTGACCGCGATAAACATTTAAGGTGTCGGCATGTTTGTTCCATTTCTCATTATGTTACGTGAAGGGCTCGAAGCCGCCCTTATCGTGAGCCTCATCGCCAGTTATCTGAAGCGAACCCAGCGCGGGCGCTGGATTGGCGTCATGTGGATCGGGGTCTTCCTTGCCGCGGCGCTCTGCCTGGGCTTAGGTGTCCTCATCAACGAAACCACCGGCGAGTTTCCGCAGAAAGAGCAGGAGCTGTTTGAAGGTATCGTCGCCGTGATTGCGGTGGTGATCCTCACCTGGATGGTGTTCTGGATGCGTAAAGTCTCCCGTAACGTGAAGGTGCAGCTGGAGCAGGCGGTGGATAACGCCCTACAGAAGGGGAACAACCACGGCTGGGCGCTCATTATGATGGTCTTTTTCGCCGTGGCGCGCGAAGGGCTGGAGTCTGTTTTCTTCCTGCTTGCGGCGTTTCAGCAGGATGTGGGGATCTGGCCGCCGCTGGGGGCCATGCTGGGCCTTGCCACGGCCGTGGTGCTCGGTTTCCTGCTCTACTGGGGCGGTATCCGCCTGAATCTGGGCGCCTTCTTCAAGTGGACCAGCCTGTTTATTCTGCTGGTAGCCGCGGGTCTGGCGGCAGGGGCGATTCGCGCCTTCCATGAAGCGGGCCTGTGGAACCATTTCCAGGACGTGGCGTTCGACCTCAGCAACGTTCTCTCCACGCACTCTCTGACCGGCACCCTGCTCGAAGGTATCTTCGGCTATCAGGAAACGCCGAGCGTCAGCGAAGTAGCGATGTACTTTATCTATCTGGTTCCGGCGCTGGTGCTGTTCGCAATGCCGCCGCGTACCGGCACGCAGGCGTCGCGCGTTGCGCCGTAATCTTTGATTGAGTAACAACATACTTTTAAAGGGAAGAGTCATGGCAATTCAGTTCCGTCGTAGTGCGTTATGCGCAGGCATTGCCGCGCTGTTCGCTTCTGCATTCTCCGCCTGGGGCGCGGATGTTCCACAGGTTAAGGTTACCGTCAACGACAAGCAGTGTGAGCCGATGACCCTCACGGTGAACAGCGGAAAAACCCAGTTTATTATTCAGAACCACAGCCAGAAGGCGCTGGAGTGGGAGATCCTGAAAGGCGTTCTGGTGGTGGAGGAGCGCGAAAATATCGCTCCTGGCTTCAGCCAGAAGATGACCGCCAACCTGCAGCCGGGCGAGTATGAGATGACCTGCGGTCTGCTGACCAACCCGAAAGGGAAGCTCATCGTCAAAGGTGAAGCGACGGCCGATGCGGCGAAAGGCGCTGCGGTACTGAGCCTGGGCGATGCGATTACCGCGTATAAAGCGTACGTCACGAAAGAGACGGCGGATCTGGCAGCGGCAACCAAAGCCTTTACCGATGCGGTGAAGGCCGGTGATATCGAAAAAGCGAAATCCCTCTACGCGCCAACCCGTCAGCATTACGAGCGCATTGAGCCGATCGCCGAGCTGTTCTCTGACCTTGATGGCAGCATTGACGCTCGTGAAGATGATTTCGAGCAGAAAGCGGCCGATCCGAAATTCACCGGTTTCCACCGTCTGGAGAAAGCCCTGTTTGGCGATAATTCTGCCAAAGGGATGGAGAAGTATGCCGACCAGCTGAACAGCGACGTGCTGGAGCTGCAAAAGCGCATCAGCGAGCTGGCCTTCCCGCCATCAAAAGTGGTGGGCGGTGCGGCCGGGCTGATTGAAGAAGTGGCCGCGAGCAAAATCAGCGGCGAAGAAGATCGCTACAGCCATACCGACCTGTGGGACTTCCAGGCTAACGTCGACGGCGCGCAGAAAATTGTTAACCTGCTGCGTCCTCAGCTGCAGAAAGAGAACGGCGAGCTGCTGGCCAAAGTGGATGCCAACTTCAAAAAAGTCGACACCATCCTGGCAAAGTACCGCACCAAAGACGGGTTTGAGACCTACGACAAGCTGACCGATGCCGACCGTAATGCGCTGAAAGGCCCGATTACCGCCCTGGCGGAAGATCTCTCCCTGCTGCGTGGCGTACTGGGTCTGGACTAAGCACGATGAATAAGCATAACGAGAGCGACGTGGCTGAGCCTTCCCGTCGCCGGTTGTTAAAAGGGGTAGGGGCGCTGGGGGGCGCGCTTGCTCTGGCTGGCGGGTGTCCGGTGGCGCACGCGGCGAAACCGCAAAGCGCGCCCGGCACGCTGTCACCCAATGCCCGCATGGAGACGCAGCCGTTTTATGGCGAGCATCAGGCCGGTATCCTGACGCCGCAGCAGGCGTCGATGATGCTGGTGGCCTTTGATTCGCTGGCCAGTGATAAAGCCGATCTGGAACGTCTGTTCCGCCTGCTGACGACGCGCATCGCGTTTCTTACCGCCGGTGGACCGGCGCCCGATACGCCGAACCCGCGTCTGCCGCCAATGGACTCCGGCATTCTGGGGCCATTCATTGCCCCGGATAACCTGACCATAACCGTTTCGCTGGGAGAATCGCTGTTTGACGCGCGCTACGGGCTGGCAAAACAGAAGCCGAAAGCGCTGCAAAAAATGACGCGCTTCCCGAATGATTCCCTGGATGCCGCCCTTTGTCACGGCGACCTGCTCCTGCAGATCTGCGCCAACACCCAGGACACGGTGATCCACGCCCTGCGCGACATCATCAAGCACACGCCGGATCTGCTGAGCGTGCGCTGGAAGCGGGAAGGGTTTATCTCTGACCACGCCGCCCGCAGCAAAGGCAAAGAAACCCCGGTGAACCTGCTGGGCTTCAAGGACGGCACGGCCAACCCGGACAGCCATGATAGCGCGCTCATGAAGGAGGTGGTGTGGGTCACTGCCGACCAGAATGAACCGGCATGGGCTGTGGGCGGCAGCTATCAGGCGGTGCGCATTATTCAGTTCCACGTGGAGTTCTGGGACCGCACGCCGCTGAAAGAGCAGCAGACGATCTTCGGTCGCGATAAGCAAAGCGGGGCTCCGCTCGGCATGAAGAACGAGCATGATGTGCCTGACTACGCCAGCGATCCGAATGGCGATGTGATTGCGCTGGACAGCCATATTCGTCTGGCCAATCCGCGCACCAAAGAGACGCAGTCGAGCCTGATGATGCGTCGGGGATACAGCTACTCGCTCGGCGTCACCAATTCCGGTCAGCTCGATATGGGGCTGCTGTTCGTCTGCTATCAGCACGATCTGGAAAAGGGCTTCCTGACTGTGCAGAAGCGGCTCAACGGCGAAGCGCTGGAAGAGTACATTAAACCCATCGGCGGCGGCTATTTCTTTGCCCTGCCAGGCGTGCGCGACAGCAACGCGTATCTCGCTCAAGGTCTTATTGAAGCCTGATAATTGTCCCTGCGACGATTCGCAGGGACATTATTTTTTCATATGACTATCCTGCTGTTATATTTCTGTAATATTTCTATATGAGACTGATTTCAACTGTAGGGACAGTCTTAAACGTTGCATTCAGGTAAAATAAATGTTGCATTTATGATAACTCCTGATGTACTTAAGATAAGACAGCGGTAGTTCCCGGCAGTGATGCTGAATCACTATGGAGATCGCGAATGGTTGCGTCCTGTACTGGACAAGGTAAACATAACAACCGCAGCACCCGGCGCGGAGGCTCAGACTCCGGCAGCGATTTCCTCACCACTAAATTTTCCCCCCTTCCTCAAGAATCTGATTCGACCGACGTGCAGAACGGTGCGCGTAGCTGTTCCGTATCGTCATCCGATAGTGCAAGCAATGGCTTACAAGGAAGCCAACCCTCTGATGTTCGTGCGCATAATCGTGCCGACGCTGGCGCGTGTGATGAATACCAACAACTCAAGGTGCTATCCATGGGAAGACAAAAAGCAGTGATCAAAGCTCGTCGCGAAGCAAAACGTGTGCTGAGACGGGATTCACGTAGCCATAAACAGCGTGAAGAAGAATCGGTCACCTCGCTTGTGCAGATGAGTGGCGTAGAAGCAATTGGCATGGCCCGTGACAGCCGTGATAATTCTCCAATTGTGGCGCGCAATGAGGCTCAGGCGCACTACCTGAATGCTATCGAGAGTAAACAGCTCATCTTTGCAACCGGTGAAGCCGGATGCGGGAAAACCTGGATCAGTGCAGCCAAAGCGGCGGAAGCGCTGATCCATAAGGACGTGGAGAGAATCATTGTTACCCGTCCGGTACTGCAGGCTGATGAAGATCTCGGCTTCTTGCCCGGTGATATTTCGGAGAAGTTTGCCCCGTACTTCAGGCCCGTCTATGACGTGCTGGTGAAGCGGCTGGGTGCATCCTTTATGCAGTACTGCCTGCGGCCAGAGATTGGCAAGGTGGAAATCGCGCCGTTCGCCTATATGCGCGGACGTACATTTGAAAATGCGGTCGTCATTCTTGACGAGGCTCAGAACGTGACCGCTGCGCAAATGAAGATGTTTTTAACGCGCCTCGGGGAGAACGTGACGGTTATCGTTAACGGCGATATTACCCAGTGTGACCTGCCGTCCGGCGTGAAATCCGGACTGAGCGACGCCATGTCACGTTTTGAGGAAGATGAGATGATTGGGGTGGTACGCTTCACCAAAGATGACTGCGTGCGCTCGGCGCTCTGCCAGCGCACGCTGCAAGCGTATTACTGAGTGTGCTGTTGCGTTCAAGGCCCGGGAAACCGGGCTTTGTTTTTTTTGCGGGCATGTCGTCGGGTGGCGCTGCGCTTACCCGACCTACAATACTCCATGCGTGCAATATGCGAAAAAAAAGCCCGCATTTTCATGCGAGCTCTTCTTTAAATATGGCGGTGAGGGGGGGATTCGAACCCCCGATACGTTGCCGTATACACACTTTCCAGGCGTGCTCCTTCAGCCACTCGGACACCTCACCATATTGTTTTGCTGCCTGACCGCTTGGGGGGCAACGGGGCGCTACTATAGGGAGTTGCGCTGACACGGTCAAGCAGATTTTCAGCTTTAGTGCCTGTTCGGTTAAGCAATAATCAGCTCCACGGTTTTTACGCCGTGGAGCAGGGGATTAACGCTGTGAATCGAGCACTTCGCTGTTTTTAACCACTTCCTGCGCTTTGCTGTAGCTTTCGATCAGCAGCTGATAAGCCGGGAAGATGTGGGTGTACACTTCCGCCCACTCCGCTGCATCTTCACGGTTCCATGTACGCTGGATCTCAGAGGCCACCGCCGCCGTATCCATCGGGACCACACCGGCCTGCACCACGCGCGCCAGCGTGATCTCCTGCGCCATTTTGCTGTAGGTGCCGGAGGCATCAATCACCGCAAACACTTTATACCCGTCCGCCACCGCGCTGATTGACGGGAAGGCCATGCAGACGCTGGTGATGGTGCCCGCAATGATCAACGTCTTACGCCCGGTGGCTTTTACCGCTGCCACGAACTCCGGGTTATCCCAGGCGTTGATTTCGCCTTTACGGGCAACATATTGCGCATGCGGCGCGTTGGCGTGGATCTCCGGGATAAGCGGTCCGTTTGGTCCTTGTGGGACGGACGCGGTGGTGATCACCGGAATCTTCGCCAGGGTTGCGATTTTTGCCAGCGCTGCCGCACGGGCACGCAGTTCTGGCATTGGCATATCCCCAACGGTCTGGAACAGACCGCTCTGGTGATCGATAAGCAACATCACCGCATCGTTTACATCGATGGCCGGACGGGTTCCGTTAAAATTCGCAGGTGTAGACATCTTCTTCTCCTTTATTACGTTCAGATCTGGCCGAAGCGGCCGGAATTGAAATCACGAATGGCTTCGTTGATTTCGGTTTTACTGTTCATCACAAACGGGCCATAGCCCACGATCGGTTCATTCAGCGGCTCACCGGCCATCAGCAGCACTTTTGCGTCGCTGTTCGCTTCCAGGTGCAGTTTGTCGCCTTCCTGACTTAACACGACCAGCTGGGCTTCACCCGCCTGAGCGGTACCGTTTACCGTGATACTGCCTTCAAGCACGACCAGCGCCGTGCTCCAGCCTTCCGGCTGAGCGAGCGTCAGATGGCTTCCCTGGTTCAGCGCGATGTCCCAGACGTTGAGCGGCGAGAAGGTGTGCGCCGGGCCGGTCACCGTGTCGTAGCGACCGGCAATAACCCGCAGCGTTCCACCACTGTCAGGCAGCGTCACCACCGGGATGTCGGCTTTCGTGATGCTCTGGTAGCCCGGTGCGGCCATCTTGTCTTTCGCCGGTAGGTTGACCCAAAGCTGCATCATTTTGAGTTCCCCGCCTTTCTGCGAGAACGCGCTGGAGTGGAACTCCTCGTGCAAAATGCCTGCGCCTGCGGTCATCCACTGCACGTCGCCGGGCCCAATCACACCGCCTTTCCCCGTGGAGTCGCGATGCTCCACTTCTCCGGCATAGACGATAGTGACCGTCTCAAAACCCCGGTGAGGGTGTTGGCCGACGCCGCGTTTCGCACCATCTGCCGGAAAGGTGTATGGACCCGCGTAGTCCAGCAGCAGGAACGGGCTGAGTGGCTCGCCGTGGGTTTGATAAGAGAACATTGAACGGACCGGGAAACCATCGCCCACCCAGTGCTGACGTGGAGCGGTATAAACGCCAGTGATGTTTTTCATGATTAATTCCTGATGTTCTGTTGATGTAATTAGCTTATATTCAGGGTTAATATCCCGGTAGATAGTGAAAATGGCATTCACTGTTCTGAAAATAGAACGATGAGGATTTATGCAGGATCTCAATGACTTCGTCTGGTTTGTGAAGGTTGTGGAGTACGGGGGGTTTGCGGCGGCGGGAAGGGCGCTTGACCAACCC
Source organism: Enterobacter cloacae complex sp. Mu1197 (assembly GCF_040059225.1). Lineage (NCBI taxonomy): Bacteria > Pseudomonadati > Pseudomonadota > Gammaproteobacteria > Enterobacterales > Enterobacteriaceae > Enterobacter > Enterobacter cloacae complex sp. Mu1197. The sequence continues at coordinate 1,733,521 of NZ_CP157375.1, forward strand.
AAGTCCAAACTGAGCCGCAGGATTGCGCAGCTGGAAGAGCGTCTCGGCGTACGGTTGATACAGCGCACGACGCGGCAGTTTACGGTGACGGAAGTGGGGCACACTTTCTATCAGCACTGTAAGGCAATGCTGATAGAAGCAGAAGCGGCAGAGGAGGCCGTTGCTGCGCTGCAGGCTGAGCCGCGCGGCGTCGTCAGGATCACCTGTCCCGTCACGTTACTGCACGTCCACGTGGGACCGATGCTGGCGCGGTTTATGGCGCGCTACCCCGGGATTAATCTCCAGCTTGAGGCCACCAATCGTCGGGTCGATCTTGTTGGCGAAGGTATTGATGTGGCTATCCGCGTGCGTCCGCGTCCGTTTGATGACAGCGATCTGGTGTTAAGGGTGCTGGCTGACAGGGGGCATTGCCTGGTGGCAAGTCCGCAGTTGATTGAACGTATGGGTAAACCGCGAATGCCTTCCGAGCTCAGTGAATGGCCTGGATTAAGTATGGGGGCCGGTAAACAGGTGCATAAATGGGAGCTCAGTGGTCCAGAAGGGGCGAAAGCGGAGATCCACTACGCACCGCGCTTTATTACCACCGACATGCTGGCACTGCGGGAAGCAGCGATGGCGGGCGTGGGCGTTGTACAGTTGCCGATATTGATGGTGAAGGATCAGCTTGCGTCAGGGGAACTGGTACGGGTGCTGGACGCGTGGGAACCCCGACGGGAAGTGATTCACGCGGTTTATCCTTCGCGGCGCGGCATGCTGCCGTCGGTCAGGACGCTGGTGGATTTTCTGACTGAAGAGTATGCGAAGATGGTGGAGGAGTAGCTTTTTGTAGGTCGGGTAAGCGCAGCGCCACCCGACATAAAGAGCGCAGGGAGTTTCAAGGTTCGAATCCCCCCTGCATGCGTGCAATATGCGAAAAAAAAGCCCGCATTTTCATGCGAGCTCTTCTTTAAAGATGGCGGTGAGGGGGGGATTCGAACCCCCGATACGTTGCCGTATACACACTTTCCAGGCGTGCTCCTTCAGCCACTCGGACACCTCACCATATTGTCATCCCGTTGTTGACGGGACGGGCGCTAATGTAAGGAAAAGCCGAACTGCCGTCAACTCACTTTTTCAGTAATTTAGCGCGTTTAGACAAACTTCAGACAACATGATTCTTAAATGTGCTGAAAGCGTCTTTTTTATCAACAACACAGCCGTGCAATAAATTTGTTATGCTGACAACCTCGTTAAAAAACAAAATAAATCAGCGCAATAAAAGGCAGGAATGACTATGGATATACTTTTCTATCACCCCACGTTTGATACGGCCTACTGGATCGAGGCGCTCACGGCGGCATTACCCGGCGCACGCGTTCGCGAGTGGAAGCGTGGAGATAACGAACATGCTGACTATGCGCTGGTCTGGCATCCGCCGGTAGAAATGCTCCAGGGCCGTAAACTGAAGGCCGTTTTTGCCCTTGGGGCGGGCGTGGATTCCATTCTGAGCAAGCTGAAGGCGCACCCTGACATGCTGCCGGAAGCGATTCCCCTGTTCCGCCTGGAAGATACCGGAATGGGGCAGCAGATGCAGGAATATGCCGTCAGCCAGGTGCTGCACTGGTTTCGCCGCTTCGATGACTATCAGGCATTTAAACAGCAGGCCCACTGGGAGCCGCTGCCGGATTACCGTCGTGAAGACTTTACCATCGGCATCCTCGGGGCGGGGGTGCTGGGCTCAAAGGTGGCTGAAGCCCTCGCACCGTGGGGCTTTCCGCTGCGCTGCTGGAGCCGCAGCCGCAAAGATTATCCGGGTGTCGAGAGCTTTGCCGGCACGGATGAACTCCCGGCCTTTCTGAACGGCACACGCGTGCTGATCAACCTGCTGCCCAATACGGCGGAAACGGTCGGTATCATCAATGAAGACTTGCTCAACCAGTTAGCCGATGAGAGCTACCTGATGAATCTGGCGCGCGGGGTGCATCTGGTCGAGTCCGATTTGCTGAAGGCGCTGGACAGCGGAAAGCTAAAAGGCGCCATGCTGGATGTCTATAGCCGTGAGCCGCTGCCGGTGGAAAGCCCGCTGTGGGCACATCCGCGTGTGGCGATGACCCCGCACGTGGCCGCCGTGACGCGTCCGGCAGAAGCGGTGGCGTACATATCCCATACCATCAGGGAAATGGAGAAGGGTAACGCGGTCACCGGCCAGGTCGACAGACAGCGCGGCTACTGAGAGAAACCCGGCGTTCGCCGGGTTTTTGCTAATATTCGCCGCTGATAACTGCTATCCTTTGGAAAAACCGCAGAGGAGAGAGAGATGTATCCCGTTGACCTGCATATGCACACCGTCGCCAGTACCCACGCGTATAGCAACCTCCATGATTATATCGCCCAGGCGAAGCTTAAGGGGATTAAGCTGTTCGCAATCACCGATCATGGCCCGGACATGGCGGATGCGCCGCACTACTGGCATTTTGTGAATATGCGGATCTGGCCACGTCTGGTGGACGGCATTGGGATACTGCGCGGCATCGAGGCGAACATCAAAAATACCGACGGTGAGATCGACTGCACCGGCCCGATGCTGACGTCTCTGGACCTTATCCTCGCCGGTTTCCACGAGCCGGTTTTTGCACCTCAGGATAAAGAGACCAACACCGCGGCGATGATTGCCACCATTGCCAGCGGCAATGTGCACATTATCAGCCACCCCGGCAACCTGAAGTACCCGATTGATATTCAGGCTGTCGCGCAGGCGGCAGCGAAGCACCGCGTGGCGCTGGAGATTAACAACTCCTCCTTTGTTCACTCGCGTAAGGGCAGTGAAGCCAACTGCCGCGAAGTGGCGGCCGCCGTCCGCGATGCGGGCGGCATGGTGGCGCTGGGTTCGGATTCCCATACCGCCTTCACGCTGGGCGATTTCAGCGAGTGCCTGAAGGTGCTGAATGACGTTAACTTCCCGGAAGCGCAAATCCTGAACGTCACCCCGCGCCGCATGCTCGATTTCCTCGAATCGCGCGGCATGGAGCCGATTGCCGAATTTGCCGATCTTTAATTGTGTAATGGAATAATAAAAATGAACGAGTTTTCCATCCTTTGCCGCGTGCTGGGTACGCTCTATTATCGCCAGCCGCAAGACCCGCTGTTGGTTCCGCTTTTTACGTTAATTCGTGAAGGCAAACTGGCGGAGAACTGGCCGCTGGAACAGGATGATTTACTGGCGCGTCTGCAAAAAAGCTGCGACATGCAGCAGATTGCGACCGATTACAATGCGCTGTTCGTCGGTGAAGAGTGCCGCGTTTCGCCATACCGTTCTGCCTGGCAGGAAGGGGCGACGGAAGCGGAAGTCCGAGCTTTCCTCTCCACCCGCGGTATGCCGCTAAGCGATACGCCAGCCGATCATATCGGTACGCTGCTGCTTGCTGCCTCCTGGATCGAAGACAACGCCGGGGATGATGAGAACGAAGCCATCGAAACCTTGTTCGAAACGTACCTGCTGCCGTGGGTCGGCACATTCCTGGGTAAAGTCGAAGCCCATGCCACCTCGCCATTCTGGAGAACGCTGGCACCGCTGACCCGCGACGCGATCGCGGCGATGTGGGATGAGCTGGAAGAAGAGAATGAAGAGTGATTTAGATCACATAAATTCTGCAACTCCGCATTTCAATTTGCACATAATGTGCTTCTGATCGCATTTCTATGGTGCGCTTCTGCTAAGATGCGCGCCATGAACATATTACTTTGTATCGCAATAACGACGGGCATTCTCTCCGGACTCTGGGGATGGGTGGCCGTGTCTCTCGGATTGCTCAGCTGGGCCGGATTCCTTGGCTGTACGGCCTATTTCGCCTGCCCGCAGGGGGGCGTCAAAGGGCTCTTCATCTCAGGCTGCACGCTGATGAGCGGGGTTATCTGGGCGCTGGTGATCATGAAAGGCAGCGCGCTGGCGCCGCATCTGGAGATACTGGGGTACGTCATGACGGGCGTGGTTGCCTTCCTGATGTGCGTTCAGGCTAAGCATCTGCTGCTTTCGTTTGTGCCGGGAACCTTCATGGGAGCGTGCGCCACCTTTGCAGGGCAGGGTGACTGGAAGCTGGTGGTGCCTTCCCTGGCGCTGGGGTTGCTGTTTGGCTATGCCATGAAAAACAGCGGTCTTTGGCTGGCGTCGCGGCGGGAAAAAGCGCAAAACATCACGGCGGTGAGCGAATAAAAAAAGGCGAGATAATCATCTCGCCTTTTTTATGCGCTTCCTGTCAGGATTCCGGAGGGACTGACATATCGCGGTATTTCACCAGTATCGGGTTCTGCACGTCTGCTTTGTTTTGCAGATCCCACAGCCCGCGGTCAATACCGTCGTTGATTAAGAAGATCACGCCGGTTTCAATGGCTGACATCAGACACATCATGACCGGCTCGTTAGAGGTGTAACCAATTTCACCCTCAAGCAAACGCTGGTAATCGATGAAGCGGAATACCCCTGCCTGAACTTCATAGGACAGTATGGTTTTGCTGGTGGTCACCGAAGAGAGCACTTCGCCTGTACTGACGTTGACCACACGCAGGTTAACGGCGATTTGGTCGAGCTGGTATTGGGTATCCGCACCGATACCGAAGTACCGCGCGCCCGCACCACCCGATTTAACGTTACTTTCGTAACCAATAATCGATCCTTCAATCATCACGTTTGCTGCCGCCAGAGATTCCAGAGGCGTGCGGTTATTGGCCGCGACGGTACCATTCTCCTGTGCGGCACGAATGATTTTCCGTTCATTCAACAGGTTCTGAAGACCCTGACGTTCCAGCGGAATAAACCAGTGCGAATCCTTGAGTGCGGTAACCAGCATCGCGGTGGCGCTTTGCGGCACAGCCGTGGAGAAGTTACTTGCCGGGTAAGGTTTGAATTGCCCGGTTTCATCCTGAATGTTGTATACGGAGACAAATATTTTCCCCGTTGGAGCAGGTAAATGTGTTAAATCACGATAACTCTGGGCCCGAGGCATTAATGTTGGTTTTGCAGCTTCTTTAGGTGGAGCAGTTAAACAACCGCTCAATAAGCACACTGCAACAAATATCAGGAAGCGCTGCATGATCGTTGTCCTTATTTAGCTATTGTTTAAAAGTCAGTTGAATTACTTTGAAGACCGGAAACCTGAATGGTGGATATTCTTCCGGTTTTACGATCGGTCACGTTCAGCTGAAGCTGTCCATCAGTGTTGGCGATATCAACGATAAAATCGTTGGTCACCATCCGGCCGGGTTTACCGGTATTAATGTTGGTCAATAACCCGCCTAAAATCTGCGACTGGATAGCCTGGGTGAAGTTGTCCAGGGCGGATGGGGTATCAATGCTAAAATCCTTTAAGCTTGGATCCTTATAGGAGTTTTGCGCCTGAGCCTCATTCAGCAGAAACGCACCGTTGTTAGGGTTACCGCCAAAGTTAGGGTTACGGAACTGAAACGTCATGTTTCCGGCCCAGCTTATGGGGGTGATCAGCATTATCGAAACAACTGCATATGCAATACGCATGACAGCCTCCGCATATCGGTTCGCTAGAACTCGTCTTTTGCTAAATCGCTGGTGCTTAATAGGGCTTTATCTATTTGCAGGCGATTAATAGCGTCTTCTGATTGTGCCAGTGCTAAGGCTACGTTTTTATCGAAGTCCATTTTTGTGGGGAATAAAAACGTTTGATAAATAACGTACTGATTGGCCGTTATTGTTATCCAACTTCCCCATCGTGCACTGGGCCGCTCGTTGATTGTTATATTTCCGGTATAGGTACTGTCCCATTTGTCACTGAAGGCCCGGTAAAAACTGTGCCCGACCGATGAGACAGTGTGGTCTGTTAACAATCCGGGAACTTCGACCTCGACGGCCTTCAGATTCCCTGCAGCGAGCAGGAAACTCGCTGCGGCGATCCAACTCAACGTGCGTTTCATGTGATTAACGCCTGAGGTTATCGTTAGCCCACGAAACCGCCTGAGTTCGGTTTTTCACAGCTATCTTCTTGAAAAGATTATAAAGGTGCGTCTTTACCGTATTTTCGCTGATAAATAACGAACGGGCGATTTCAATATTTGAAGCACCAATGCGTAACTTATTCAGGATCTCTTTCTCACGGTGCGTGAGCAGTGCTGACTCTGAGCTGTTATAGCGATAATTTCCGGAGTGCGTAATGAGATAGCTTGCAAGCTTTTGCGAAAAATAACACTCGCCGCGCAATATACCTTGCAGGCCCTCAACCACCCGGTCTTCTTCTTCCGTGACGTAGAACACGCCATTGATATGCGGCCAGCTTTCAATATCTCTGAAGGGATATTCGTCAGGTGTATTCAACAATAGCACGCGGATATTATTGTTTTTCCTGCTTAAAATATCCTGCCAGTAATGGATAAGCTTTTTATCAGCTTCCATCATATCGAACAGAATGATGCTGCCAGGGGCAATATCATCAAAAGAACGTTGAATATTATGCAATTTCCCGTTCAGTGATAAAGATTGCTTTAAATGTTGTAATAACGCTGTCGCTTGCAAAGAAGGTTTTGTGATCAACAGTAATGTATGACCATGTAAACTATGGACTTCATTATACATGATGAAACCCCACTTTTTTTGGCACCTGGCAGCTGCCCTCCTGTTTATTAGAGGACACCAGAAGTACTGACAGATGTTGCACTGCTGTGTGTAGAATCAGACCATAACCTCCACAGGGAGGTAAATATAAAACCAATTTCGTACATCTAATTTCAATCTAGCTTTTACGAAGTTTAAAGCAAGTGTTAAACATGTAACTGAATGTAAAAATCAATATTAATTTGTGAAATTAGCTTGTAATGAATGGCGAGAAATGATGAGAAAGTTGTACATATTAATAGAGGTGCACAGATTTTAAAAATCATACAAATATTTATAATTATTTGATTTATAAAGTTATTTGTTATTTTGATGAAACGATAATTAAGTATGAGTTACAGGTTGGTTCTAAGTCCGGGAATGAGCCGTGGTCTGGCTTAAGAAAATAGGTGTCGTGTCACGCACTGAGAAAAAATGTTCTTCAGCCGTTACGTTTAAACACCCCGGCAAGACCCGTGGACAGCCTTCGCCTCGCTGTACAACCCTTTCGCAAAACACCTGTAATAAAAAATATAAGCTGGCCTGAATAAAGTGTTTATTGATGTAAATTACGACTTTGTGGTGATCTGAAAAATAAAAATAAGCCGCGCGGGTGAGATATTTAAAATGTTTCAGCGGACATACTCTTCACCGTAACGACGCGTTAACACAATACGAATCGTTTTTACAATTAACACAGTTATACGGTTATGGCGTGATTCAATAACCAGGTCCAGGGTGACAACATGAAATACACATCGTTATTTATGGTGTTTACATTACTGGGTGCGCCTGGATTTGTAACCGCAGCGAATTCAGATTTAGCCAATCCTGAATATAACTTTGCGGTTAACGAATTAAGTCTTTCATCACTCAATCAGGCAGCCATTATTGGTCAACAGGGTGTTTTCAATGACGCTCAGGTTCGCCAGGAGGGTTCAAAACTCTTGTCCATTGTTTCCCAGGAGGGGGCAGGTAACAGAGCGAGAGTTGATCAATCAGGGGGTTACAATATTGCCTGGATCGATCAGAGCGGTAACGCGAATGATGCAGGTATTACGCAAGATGGATACGGTAATAGCGCGAAAATTATCCAGAAAGGGTCGGGTAATAGAGCAAATATTACGCAGTACGGTACGCAGAAAACCGCAGTTGTAGTGCAGAAACAGTCGCAAATGGCGATTAACGTTATTCAACATTAGCGCCTTCGCGACGACTTTAATCAATCCGATGGGGGTTTACCATGAAATTTCTCAAAGTGGCAGCGCTTGCAGCAATCGTAGTTTCTGGTAGTGCTATGGCGGGTTCTATTAATCAGGGCGGCTGGGGTCATGGACATGGTCATGGCGGATACAGTGGCCCAAATTCAACCCTGAATATTTATCAGGACGGTGGCGGTAACTCCGCGGTTGCTCTGCAGACAGACGCCAGAAATTCTGTGCTGAATATTACCCAGAAAGGTGGCGGTAACGGCGCTGACGTTGGTCAGGGTTCTGATGACAGTAAAATCAACCTGACCCAGAAAGGATTTGGCAACAGTGCAACACTTGATCAGTGGAACAGTAAAAAATCTGTTATGAACGTTAGCCAGTCCGGCGGCTTTAACGGTGCCCTCGTAGACCAGACTGCTTCTAACTCTACTGTCAACGTTACCCAGATCGGCTTCGGTAACCACGCGACAGCTCATCAGTACTGATACTGAAATCTGTGCTACAAAAAAACAGGGCTGATGCCCTGTTTTTTTTCGGGAGTTCATCATGAATACCTTAATTCTCCTCGCCGCGCTTTCCAGCCAGATAACCTTCAAAACGTCGCAGCAGGAAAATATGACCACCATTATTCCCCAGGTCACTCTGGCGCAGCCGTGTGATTGTCAGGTTCAGATTGTTTCCGTTCGGGAAGGGCAGGGGGGACAAAGTTCGTCCCGACAGCAAAATACCCTTTTTATCCCCGCTAATCAGACGATTGATTTAATGCGCCTGAGTTTAAATATAAGCGCAGGAGACACGGTAAAAATCGTTGTCACCGTCTCAGATGGAAAATCGCTTCATTTATCACAACAGTGGTCGCCAGCGGGAAGTTCGATCTAAACATTCATGGAATCAATGGCTTGTGAATGTGGCGGGTCTGTACCGTTGAGCTATGCTGATATCAGGGACCAGGTCATTATGTTCCTTAACGTGAGACTTCGTTTGTCATAATGAAGTGCGTTTACCCCTCAAGGACGATTTTCATTGAGGAGTACCTATAATGAACCACTCTTTCGTTCGACTCGTGACGGGTCTGGGCCTGATCGTTTCTGTTTTTAGCCTCCCGGTTTATTCCGCTACCATTGTGAACGGTGGCGTCATTCATTTTCGCGGTGCCATTGTTGCCGACCCCTGTGAAGTTACGCCGCAGCAGAGACAGTTTGCCATGTCCTGCCCGGATAATAATCGTATGCAAACGCGCATGGTCAGCTATGAAGAGGCGCTTAATGGCCACGTGTCCGATTCGAACCTGGCATCGCTGCGCATGAAATACCTCAACCCTGAAAAAACGCTCGCGGTTGTCGAAATACAGTATCGATAACGCTCTCTCTTCCGCTTTGTGCGGAAGAGGATTTTTTCTGATAGTTTTTTCTCCCGGGCAGCCCTGCGATACACTTAAGAAAAAGGCGGGTTGCAGAGGGGCTTTATGAAACCGCAAATTGAAGTTATTCATGGCGATATTACGACCATGCACGTCGACGTCATCGTCAATGCGGCCAATCCCTCCCTGATGGGGGGAGGCGGTGTGGACGGGGCTATCCACCGGGCTGCCGGACCGCAGCTGCTGGAAGCCTGCAAAACCGTGCGGCAACAGCAGGGTGAATGTCCTCCCGGTCATGCGGTCATTACGCTTGCGGGCGATCTGCCTGCCAGAGCGGTCATTCACGCCGTAGGGCCTGTCTGGCACGGTGGCGATCGGCATGAGGCGAGTATTCTGGAAGAGGCGTACCGGAACTGTCTGCGGCTGGCTGCCGACAACGGCTATAAAACAATGGCGTTTCCGGCTATAAGTACCGGTGTGTATGGCTTTCCTAAGGCGGCGGCCGCGACGATCGCCGTCGAAACCGTTTACCGCTACCTGTCGCTAAAACCGATGCCTGAGAAGGTTATCTTTGTCTGTTTCGACGAAGAAACTACCCACCTTTATCAACGGTTGCTGACCCAGCGCGGGCAGGAACTGGACACCTGAAGACAGCGCGGCGCACTCAGTGCGCTGCGGTTGTTTATGAGGCTTTTACCTGTGGTTTTCCTGAAAAGAGGAAACGCAGGAGCGGGATCCGCAGATGGATTTCATAGAGCACGATCGCAATCCCCACGACAAACACCAGACCGGTAAAGAACCCCAGCGTGTTGGAGGCGATATGCGGGGTGATATAAGCCCCGAAGAAAAGCGTTAACGGGTGATGCACCAGATAAATAAACAGCGAAGCATTGACGAAGTAGGTCACACGGCTGGACTTAAAGTTCAGCAGGCGGTGGCCGAGCGCGAATACCACGTTCACCATCCACAAACCCAGCAGCATGGTGATCACGCTTTCCGTTTCGTACATCCAGGCGTCGCCGCTGCCGTAGCGCTGATTCAGCAGATAGGCTGCGAACGCGAAGGCCGCACCTATCGCACACCACGGTGACGGAGTGGTAAACAGTGCTTTCAGCTTCGGATAAATAAACGCCAGCGCGCCGATTAGAAAGAACGGGATGTAGAACAGCGACTGCATCACCACGAAATTAAAGAGCCCGTCGCTTAAAATCGGCGAATAGACGATAAGCAGGGTCCGTCGCACGGCAGCATAAGCGATCCCCAACAGCAAGAAGAGCACTGACAGTTTGCCCATCGTAACGTTGGCGAAAAAGGCGTCGGCTGTCGAACTCAGGTGGTGGCGCAGGCGGCTAAAAATAAACAGACTCACCGTGGTGAGCACCACCAGGACCAGCAGGAACCACAGGTGAGACACCAGCTCCCAGACCAGCGTATTGTACTTTTCATACAGCGACAGATTCGGCCAGTTTTCCGCTTTGCCTTTGACGTACTGCAGCATAATGAACTGAGGCAGCGTCAGCAGCGGAATCGCGGTCAACATGGGGATCCCCACGCGCTCGACGCGCACTTTCCACCAGCGTTTAAGCGGGTATCGCAGAAACAGCATGTAAGAGAAATAGCCGGAGATGACAAAAAACACCTGCATACGGAAGGCGTGAATAAAGTCATTAAACAGCGTCAGCCACCAGGACGGCATCTGGCTATTCACATGCCAGGTGTGGCTGGAGTAAATCAGTGATATGTGAAAAGGGATCCCCAATAGCATCAGCCATGCCCGGATCGAGTCGAGGAAATATTCACGTTCTGTTGGTGTTGTGCTCATATAACGTTGTGCATTCTCAGACTTTTCGTCTTATCCCTAAGACTCATAATGGTTACATTCGAAAGCAACCCTACACCAAGACCGACACCCTGTCTCCAGGATAAGCACGCAAAGTGAATAATGGGTTCTTTCATTTGCTTAATCCATGAGCCAGCAGCTGAACAAAGCAGTGATAATGTTGTCGGATTGCCTGAGTTTCCATTAAAATGGATCGGATCGATATAAGCACACAAAGGGGGAAGTGCTTACTTATTATGAAACATAAACCACAGATGATGAAAATGCGTTGGTTAGGTGCTGCAGTGGTGTTATCACTGTATACCTCATCGGCACTGGCCTTTAACATCGACGATGTCGCAAAACAGGCAAAATCGATGGCAGGCAAGAGCTACGAAGCGCCGAAAAGTAACTTGCCCTCCGTTTTCCGCGACATGAAGTATGCGGACTATCAGCAGATCCAGTTCAATCACGATAAAGCGTACTGGAGCAATATTAAAACCCCGTTCAAGCTTGAATTTTATCATCAGGGTATGTACTTCGACACGCCTGTTGCCATCAATGAAGTGACGGCAACCGCGGTACGCAAGATCAAGTACAGCCCGGATTACTTCAATTTTGGCAATGTGCAACACGACAAAGATACGGTGAAAGACCTGGGCTTCGCTGGCTTTAAGGTGCTTTACCCGATCAACAGCAAAGATAAAAACGACGAAATCGTCAGCATGCTTGGTGCAAGCTATTTCCGCGTGATTGGCGCGGGGCAGGTATACGGGCTTTCTGCGCGCGGACTGGCTATTGATACCGCGCTGCCATCAGGTGAAGAATTCCCACGTTTCCGTGAGTTCTGGATTGAACGTCCAAAACCAACGGACAAACGTCTGACTATATATGCGCTGCTGGATTCTCCGCGTGCGACCGGTGCCTATCGCTTTGTGATCATGCCGGGTCGTGACACGGTGGTTGACGTGCAGTCTAAGGTTTACCTGCGTGATAAAGTGGGCAAACTGGGCGTTGCGCCGCTGACCAGTATGTTCCTGTTTGGGCCGAACCAGCCGTCACCGGCCACCAACTTCCGCCCGGAACTGCATGACTCCAACGGTCTGTCTATTCACGCCGGTAACGGCGAGTGGATCTGGCGTCCGCTGAACAACCCGAAACATCTGGCGGTGAGCAGCTTCGCAATGGAAAACCCACAAGGTTTTGGCCTGCTGCAGCGTGGTCGTCAGTTCTCCCGCTTTGAAGATCTGGACGACCGCTATGACCAGCGCCCAAGCGCCTGGGTCACGCCAAACGGTGACTGGGGTAAAGGTAAGGTCGAGCTGGTAGAAATTCCTACCAATGACGAAACCAACGATAACATCGTCGCTTACTGGACGCCGGATCAGTTGCCGGAAGCCGGTAAAGAGATGAACTTCAAGTACACCATCACCTTCAGCCGCGACGAAGATAAGCTGCATGCGCCGGATAACGCGTATGTCATGCAGACTCGCCGCTCAACGGGTGATGTGAAGCAGTCTAATCTTATCCGTCAGCCTGACGGTACCGTGGCCTTTGTCGTGGACTTCACAGGCCAGGATATGAAGAAACTGTCGCCGGACACTGCCGTTGCCGCTCAGGCCAGCATCGGTGATAACGGTGAAATCGTTGAGAATACCGTGCGTTACAACCCGGTAACCAAAGGCTGGCGTCTGACCCTGCGCGTGAAAGTGAAAGATCCGAAACAGACCACTGAAATGCGTGCAGCGCTGGTCAGTAACGATCAGCCACTGAGTGAAACCTGGAGCTATCAGCTACCTGCCAATGAATAATACATCTGAATATATTGATGCCATGCCGCTGACGGATATCGAAAAAGCGGCACTGCCTAAGAGCGACATCCGCGCGGTTCACACCGCGCTGGATGGTGAACATCGTCAGTTTTCCCGTGATGATGATACGCCGCTGGGGTCAGTAAAGGCACGTCTGGAGCAGGCCTGGCCGGACTCGCTGGCAGAAGGGCAGTTGATTAAAGACGACGAAGGGCGCGATCAGCTTCAGGCGATGCCGAAGGCCACGCGTTCCTCAATGTTTCCCGATCCATGGCGCACCAACCCGGTGGGCCGCTTCTGGGATCGCCTGCGCGGGCGTGATGTGACGCCCCGCTATCTGTCACGCCTGACGAAAGAAGAGCAGGCTTCCGAACAGAAATGGCGTACCGTGGGGACCATCCGTCGCTACATCCTGCTGCTGCTGACGCTGGCGCAGACGGTCGTTGCGACCTGGTATATGAAAACCATCCTGCCTTATCAGGGCTGGGCGTTTATCAACCCGACGGACATGATGGGCCAGGATCTCTGGGTCTCCTTCATGCAGCTGCTGCCGTACATCCTGCAGAGCGGCATCCTTTTGCTGTTCGCGGTTCTCTTCTGCTGGGTCTCGGCTGGTTTCTGGACCGCGCTGATGGGCTTCCTGCAGCTGCTGATGGGGCGTGACAAATACAGCATTTCGGCGTCAACGGTCGGGGATGAACCCCTCAATCCTGAGCACCGTACCGCGCTGATTATGCCTATCTGTAACGAAGACGTTGACCGCGTGTTTGCGGGCCTGCGTGCCACCTGGGAGTCCGTAAAGGCGACCGGCAACGCGGAGCATTTCGACGTTTACATCCTGAGCGACAGTTACAACCCGGATATCTGCGTGGCGGAACAAAAAGCGTGGATGGAGCTGATTGCGGAAGTGCAGGGCGAAGGGCAGATCTTCTACCGTCGTCGCCGCCGTCGTGTGAAGCGTAAAAGCGGTAACATCGATGACTTCTGCCGTCGCTGGGGTAATCAGTACAGCTATATGGTCGTGCTGGATGCGGACTCCGTCATGAGCGGTGACTGCCTGAGCGGTCTGGTGCGTCTGATGGAAGCCAACCCGAACGCGGGTATCATTCAGTCTTCGCCAAAAGCCTCCGGTATGGACACGCTCTATGCGCGCTGCCAGCAGTTCGCCACCCGTGTTTACGGGCCGCTGTTTACGGCGGGTCTGCACTTCTGGCAGCTGGGTGAATCGCACTACTGGGGTCACAACGCCATTATCCGCGTGAAGCCGTTCATTGAACACTGTGCGCTGGCGCCGCTGCCGGGCGAGGGTTCGTTTGCCGGTTCTATTCTGTCGCATGACTTCGTGGAAGCGGCGCTGATGCGTCGTGCTGGCTGGGGCGTCTGGATTGCCTACGACCTGCCGGGATCGTACGAAGAGCTGCCGCCGAACCTGCTGGACGAACTCAAGCGTGACCGCCGCTGGTGTCACGGTAACCTGATGAACTTCCGCCTGTTCCTGGTGAAAGGGATGCACCCGGTTCACCGTGCAGTGTTCCTGACGGGCGTGATGTCTTATCTCTCAGCACCGCTGTGGTTTATGTTCCTGGCGCTCTCCACTGCGCTGCAGGTCGTGCATGCCCTGACGGAGCCGCAATACTTCCTGCAACCGCGGCAGCTGTTCCCGGTGTGGCCACAGTGGCGCCCGGAACTGGCGATTGCGTTGTTTGCCTCCACCATGGTGCTGCTGTTCCTGCCTAAGCTGCTCAGCATCATCCTGATCTGGTGCAAAGGCTCGAAAGAGTACGGCGGTTTCTTCCGCGTGACCCTTTCACTGCTGCTGGAAGTGCTGTTCTCCGTGCTGCTGGCACCGGTGCGTATGCTGTTCCACACCGTGTTCGTGGTCAGTGCGTTCCTGGGCTGGGAAGTGGTCTGGAACTCACCGCAGCGTGATGACGACTCCACGCCGTGGAGCGAAGCCTTTATGCGCCACGGTTCTCAGCTGCTGCTGGGTCTGGTGTGGGCGGCCGGGATGGCGTGGCTGGATCTGCGCTTCCTGTTCTGGCTGGCGCCGATTGTCTTCTCGCTGATCCTGTCGCCGTTTGTCTCCGTGATCTCCAGCCGTTCGACGGTGGGGCTGCGGACCAAACGCTGGAAGCTGTTCCTGATCCCGGAAGAGTATTCCCCGCCGCAGGTGCTGGTGGACACCGATCGTTATCTCGAGCAGAACCGCAATCGCACGCTGGATGACGGCTTTATGCACGCCGTGTTTAACCCGTCATTCAACGCCCTGGCAACGGCGATGGCCACCGCGCGCCACCGTGCCAGCCAGGTGCTGGAGATTGCCCGCGATCGTCACGTTGAGCAGGCGCTGAACGAGACCCCGGAAAAACTCAACCGTGACCGTCGTCTGGTCCTGTTGAGCGACCCGGTCACGATGGCGCGTCTTCACTACCGCGTGTGGTCCGCTCCGGAGAGATACTCTTCGTGGGTAAACTACTATAAAGAACTGAAGCTGAACCCGCTGGCGTTGAAGGCGAAGTAAGGGGTTAAGTAGGGCGGGTAAGCGAAGCGCCACCCGCCAAATAAAATACCGGCTTAATCGCCGGTATTTTTTTAGAGGTTACTCATGAGAATAATCATCGTCGTTCTGATGGCGTGCCTGCTCAGCGGCTGCGGCAGCATCATCAGCCGCACCATTCCAGGGCAAGGCCACGGGAATCAGTATTACCCGGGCGTGAAATGGGATCTCCGTGACTCCGCATGGCGCTACCTCACCGTGCTGGATCTGCCATTCTCGCTAATTTTCGACACGCTGCTGCTGCCGATCGATGCCAGCCACGGCCCTTACGAGTAGCGTAAATTAACGCTCGTCCCACTCATCGGCTGCGGTTTGACCTTCTTCCGTATCGAGTGGTGGCTCGAGCTGAAATTCGCCCTCATCCCACTCGTGCAGGGTGTTTTCTTCCAGCCATTCCTGCCGCAGTTCGATTTCATCATAGTCACCGTCAAAGACGGCCTGCGCACCTTCACCGCTCAGGACCGGCAGACATTCCCCTTCTTCACCTTCATCGGCAAAGAATTCGGCCTGCCACATAATATCCCCATCCTGCAGAACGTATTTTTGGATATTAAGTTGTTGCACGTCAGCATCTTCTTCTTCAACGCCGGGGTTGTCGGCGAGGAACTCTTCACGAGCGGCATCAATAGCTTCTTCCAGCGTGGCGTACATGGTCATTGGTGTCTCCCTGTTTTCCAGAAGGTTTCAGGGAAAGAATAGCTGAATATCTGATTCTGCAAGTATGAATACGAAAATAAGCTTCAGGCGTTCGTCTTATTCCGCCACCGGCCGTAGCGCGCGGGATAAACTGAACCACGAATAGATCGCATTAAACAGCACTACGCCTGCCGTCACGATAAAGACGGCGCGAAAACCAAAGCTGGCGGAAATGCCAGCCCCGAGGAGCGGCCCGGTGACATTACCGATGTCGCGAAACGACTGGTTATAGCTGAAAATACGCCCGGCAATCTGGTTTGTGGAGTTGTAGACCAGCAGGGTCTGGACGGCGGGCAGTAACGCGCCGTCAGCGGCGCCCAGTAAAAAGCGCAGAACACCAAGCTGCCAGGGCGAGTGCACCATCGACATGGGGATCAGCAGCAGAACAGAGATCACCAACGCACAGATCAGAATTTTTTCCGGGCCGACGCGGTCTCCCAGTTTCCCCAGCCTCGGGGCGCTGAGCAATGCCGCCACGCCGGGCACGGATGCGATCAGCCCGCTAATAAATGCAATATTGCTGACGTTGCCCGCCAGATCGCGAACGTACAGCGTGAGGATAGGGGCAATCGATCCGGTTGCAACCTGAATAATCAGGGTCGTCACGAACAGACTCAGCACCAGTCTGGGATTTTTGAGCGAGGTCAGCACCTCCCTGGCGTGGAGCATCTCTTTCTTCGCAACGGGCGTGAAGTTTTCCCGAATACAGAGCAGGGTGATGATAAAGCACAGGAACAGCACGCTGGCGGTGATGAAGAACACCGGGCGCAGGCCATAGCTGTCGGCCAGGAGTCCGCCGGCCAGTGGCCCCAGCAGGGCACCGCTCACGCCGCCGGTTGAGAGCGTGCCCAGCGCCCAGCCGCTCTTATGGCGAGGAATTTGTGTGGCAATCAGGGCGTTGGCATTGGGAATAAAGCCTCCCAGCAAGCCCAGCAGCGCGCGCAAAATCAGGAACTGCCAGACGTTTTGCGCCACGCCCATCAGCGCCATGATGATGGCCATCCCCAGTGCCGAGCGGAGCAGCATGATTTTTCGCCCCTTACGGTCGGCAAGGCCACCCCAGAAGGGCGAGGCCATCGCGGAAAACAGGAACGTGATGCTGAATACCAGGCCGGACCACATATTGAGCGCGCTGTGGCCCGTCACGCCCAGCTGTTCGACGTAAAGCGGCAGGAAAGGCATGACCAGGCTAAACGCTGCGCCGGTGAGAAAACAGCCAAGCCACGCAACCGTGAGGTTACGCTTCCAGTTTATGGGGGCATCTGAGGGTGACATAACAATCCGCATAATGAGGTGCTGAGCACCTGAAGCATGAAGTAATAAGCCTGCTAATTATGCGCCTGGGTTATGATTGCCGCAATGAGGGGGAGCTTTTAAAGCTAAAACAGCATGCGGCCCTGAGGGCCGCACGTTGAAAATCAATAGCGTGACGGCGTGCCTTTTGGCCGGGTTTTAAAGCGACGGTGCAGCCACATATACTGCTCCGGGGCGAGCATGATGCACTTCTCCACAACGCTGTTCATCCAGCGTGCGGTGGTTTCTGCATCGTCAAGCGGCGGTGCGAGTTCCGGCTCCAGCATCATCAGCTCGTAGCCCGAACCGTCCGGCTTACGGCGGGGAACAAAAGGCACGATGGCGGCTTTGGACATCCGCGCCAGCATCCAGGTACCGGTGGTTGTCGCGGCCTCTTCAACGGCGAAGAAAGGGACAAAAACGCTGGCCTGTGGACCATAGTCGTGGTCGGGGGCATACCAGACCACTTCACCGGATTTCAGCGCGCGGATCATTCCCTTCAGATCTTTACGGTCGATCATGCTTTTGTTAGAGCGCATGCGGCCGTTGGTCTGGATTAAATCGATGACCGGGTTATCGTTAGGGCGATAAACGCCAATGCCGGGCGCCTGCATGCCGAACATACGCGCCCCGATTTCCAGCGTCAGAAAATGGACGCCGATCAGCAGAACGCCCGTCTGGTTGGCCTGAAGCGTATGCACCGGATCCATGCCGGTTCCCGTCACCTCACTCCAGCGAGCCATGCGTTTGTCCGGCCAGAACCACGCCATGCCGGTTTCCATAAGCCCCATCCCGACGGATTCGAAATTCTTCGCGACCATGTCGTGACGCTCTGATTCGCTCATCTGCGGAAAACACAGCTCAAGGTTGCGGTACGCGATTCTGGCGCGACGCTTCATAAACAGCTGTGCGAAACGGCCCAGAAATTTACCCAACCGAAAAATAACAGGGTAGGGAAGCTGTACCAGAAGCCATAAAAAGCCGATGCCAAGCCAGGTCAACCAATAGCGGGGATGCAAAAGGGCGGCAGTAAATGTTGGTAACTGGGTCATGTCTTTCCTGTGTTCAAACGTCCTGTTTTGCTAGTGTCTCATTTTTTGAGGCGTAGCCAAAATATCTGCTTTCGAAGCGTGCACGAATACAGCAATTGTTAAGCCTGATTAATCAGGGTGTGTGAAATGTAGCGTAAATTGTGTGGATGTAAATTGGTTTTGTTTGCTATATGATGCCGACCGAATTTTCATTCTCTCTAACGATTCCAGGATTGTACACCATGCCAGTGTTACACAACCGCGTGTCGAATGAGATGTTAAAAGCGCGTATGTTGGCTGAAACCGAACCGCGCACCACCATCTCATTCTATAAATACTTCACGATCGACGATCCGCAGGCGACCCGCGATGCGCTTTATCAGGCGTTCACGGCGCTGAACGTCTTCGGCCGCGTCTACCTTGCCCGTGAAGGCATTAACGCGCAGATTAGCGTACCGGAAAGCAAAGTCAGCGCCTTCCGTGACGTACTTTATCAGTTTGACCCGGCCCTTAACGGCTTACGCCTGAACATTGCCCTGGATGATGACGGGAAATCCTTCTGGGTGCTGCGCATGAAGGTGCGTGAACGCATCGTGGCGGACGGTATCGACGATCCTGAGTTTAACCCGGCGGACGTCGGTGAATACCTGAAGGCGGCGGAAGTGAATGCGATGCTGGACGATCCGGATGCCGTGTTTATTGATATGCGTAACCACTATGAGTATGAGGTGGGGCATTTCGAGAACGCGATGGAAATCCCGGCCGATACCTTCCGCGAGCAACTGCCGAAAGCGGTTGAGATGATGCAGGAGCATAAAGATAAAAAGATCGTTATGTACTGCACCGGCGGTATCCGCTGTGAGAAAGCCAGCGCGTGGATGAAGCACAACGGCTTTAATAAGGTCTGGCACATTGAAGGAGGCATAATCGAGTATGCTCGCCGCGCCCGTGAGCAGGGGCTGCCGGTACGCTTTATCGGGAAAAACTTTGTCTTTGACGAGCGTATGGGCGAACGTATTTCGGACGACGTCATTGCCCAGTGCCACCAGTGCGGCGCGCCGTGTGATACTCACACCAACTGCAAAAATGACGGTTGCCATCTGCTGTTCATTCAGTGCCCGGCCTGTGCCGAGAAGTTTAACGGCTGCTGTAGCGAGCTGTGCAGCGAAGAGAGCATCCTGCCGGAAGAAGAGCAGCGTCGCCGTCGCGCAGGGCGTGAAAACGGCAACAAGATTTTCAATAAATCACGCGGTCGTCTGAATACCAAACTGGGTATCCCTGACCCGGAATGATAATAACGCCCGGCACGGTGAAAGCCTGCCGGGCGACATTATTACGATTTCTGCTGTACACCTTCAACGGAAATAATCAGCTCCACGTCCTGAGACGCCGGGCCTAAATCCGTTGTGATATTAAAATCTTTCAGGTGAATTTTCCCTGCCGCTTCAAAACCTGCGCGTTTACCTCCCCACGGATCATCACCCTGACCCAGTAATTTCGCATCAAGCGTGACCGGTTTGGTTACGCCGTTAAGCGTCAGGTTGCCGGTAATATTCAGCTGATCGCCGTCTTTCTTCACCTCAGTAGAAGTGAAGGTTGCCTGCGGGAATTTCGCGACGTTGAGGAACTCCCCACTGCGCAGGTGTTTATCGCGCTCTGCGTGGTTTGTGTCGACGCTGTTCGTATTAATCGTCACATTGACTTTATCGGCCGCGGGATTTTTTTCGTCAAAGGTGAACGTGCCGTCAAAATCCTTAAAGGTGCCGTACAGCCAGCTATATCCCAGGTGCTGAATACGGAAATTGATGAAAGCGTGCTGGCCCTCTTTATCAATTTTATAATCCGCCGCCACGGCGGAACCGGCGGTGAATAACAGAGAACCCAGTGCGATACCCAGCAGGTGTTTTTTCATTTTATGCTCCAGAGTCAACTGACGAGCGGCCAAGCATGCGCTTTAGCGTATCGTCTTTATCAATAAAATGGTGTTTGAGGGCGGCAAACCCGTGAAGTACGGACAGGATCACCACGCTCCAGGCAAGCCAGAGGTGAATGACCCCCGCCGTGTCGGCCTGCGCCCCGGCATCGCTCAGTGTTGCCGGAACGTCGAACAGGCCGAAGACGTTAATCGGCTTACCGTCAGCCGTCGAAATGAGATAGCCGCTAATCAGGATGCCAAACAGCAGTGCATAGAGGGCAATATGCGCGGTGACTGCACTGAGGCGGGTAAATTTACTGTGGGTCTTTGGCGCAGCGGGCGGCGGGGAAATATGTCGCCAGATCACGCGGAAGACCAGCCCCAGCATCAGCAGGACACCAATGCTTTTATGCAACTCCGGCGCCTGGTGATACCAGCCATCGTAATAGCTGAGCGTGACCATCCAGAGCCCAAGTCCAAACATACCGTAGACGGCAAGAGCAAATATCCAGTGCAAACCTATGGATATTATTCCGTAGCGCCGGGAGGAGTTACGCAATTGCATCAGAATGTCCATTTTCAAATTAACCGGAAAGTAAAAATGAACGGGAAGGCGGGATATTGCAACTGAAATAATTGTCTATTGATTTTTATTTTATTTATTTCAGCAATTTTGAAAAGGATCGCTAGCGCTAATTCAATCTCTTCGTGCAAGCGAAATGGTGAGTTTCAATAAAGATAAATTAACGTCAATTATTGTCAGTAAGGCTTTTCAGTAAAATACAATGTAAACAAAATCAATAATGGCCAACAGCGCCCACAATAAGAGATAGAGCATAAAATGCTCGCGAATATTATTCATCAGAAAGCTAACGATCCTGCGCATAACGCCCCGTAATGCAGTGTGAATGAAACGGGCCCCGGGACCTCCGGCGCCCGTGGCGAATTATCCGTTAAAACGCGAGAGGGAGAAGGGCGTCAGATCAAACTGCGGTGCAATACCCTGGGCAAACTGCGCGGCGATTTCACCCAGCACGGAAGCAAACTTAAAGCCGTGGCCGCTCAGTCCGGTGATGAGCAGCGTGTTGTCATGCCCCGGCAGCGTATCAATGATAAAGTCTTCATCCGGCGTGTTGTCGTAGGTACAGGCCGCGCCATACAGCAAGCCGCCGATGCCCGGAAGAATAGTGCGCAGGAACGAGAAGGCTTCCGAACCATCCTGAGGAAAGGCGCCGAAAGGCTTACGCTCTTCAGGGGAGGTGATAGCCTGGCCCCCGTTGTGTTTACCGATTTTCAGCGCGTCTTTTTCTGACGGGAAGCCGTAGAACTGGTCGCCGTTGGGTAATTCGCCGGTGAAGGCCGGGAATTTATTCTGGACGCTGTAACGACCATCCGACTGGAACCAGGAGAAGACCTTGCGCACCGGCTGGATGGGCAGATCGGGCAGCAGGCGGGTAACCCAGGTTCCCGCGCTGACCAGCAGGCGATCCGCGGAATATTCACCGTCAAGGGTCGTTACCGTGACGCCATTATCGTCATGGGTGATGGCGTCCACCGGACAGTTGAACAGCTGCGCGCAGCCTGCCTTCTCGGCCAGCTCGATCCAGGTCTTGATCGCCGTTTCACAATGCAGCACACCAGAGTGGGCTTCAAAGAGGCCAATATAATCGTCCGGGACGCTAATTTCGGGCCAGCGCGCGCTAATGCCCGTCGCGTCCAGTTTCTCTACGTCCAGATTAAACGCTTTCGCGCTGCGTTCGACGCCGGCGAGAAATTCAGAATGGGCCGGGCCCAGGTTGATAACGCCGGTACGTTCGAAAATGCGGTCTTCAGTCTGTTTCGCCAGTTCGTCCCACAGCGTCTGGGCGCGAAGCACCAGCGCAACATAGCGCTCGCCTTCGCCATACGCATGTCGGATGAGGCGGGTATCGCCATGATGGCTGCCCTCCGCATGAGGCGGAAGATGGCTATCGATCATCAGGACCTTCAGGCCCGCCTGCGTCGCGTAATAACCGGCGGCAGAACCCACGGATCCGCTGCCAATAATGATTAAGTCGTATCTCATATGCATCTCGTAAACTGATGTTTTGTTAGCAGAGTAATTAACAACGCGGGGTTAGACAAGGGAGAAATAAATAAGGCACCGCGAGGGTGCCTGTTGAGTGAAAAGTGGGCATAAGCTTAGTGCCGTTTATACTCATTTTCCTGATAGTCGCCAGATTCTATTTTTGCAATACCTGCCTCTAAAATAGAAATAAACTGACGGGCGACGTCTGTTGTTAGCCACAGCGTCTGTCCAACTTCCGCTTCTTCACGGTTGAGTTGATTTGGGGTCTGGTAGTGCAAACGCAGCATCAGCGCATCGTAGCTATCTACGGTACTGATATCCCAGCCAACGAGTGGGTGGGTCTGGATGACTTCACTATTCTTTTCCATTATAACCCCCTTAATGCGTGTTAGAAGACAACGGCTTTGAGGTTCAATGCATGTTTTTCTGAAAGCAACTTCAGTATACCAAGTAATAAGGGTTCCGAAGGGAAAAATAAACAGGTGGCAACACATTTTTCTGCTTTTTAGGATTGTTCGAACAATAAAACACCATCTCGTTCACGATTTTTAAAGAAGATGCCGAATTAATTTGAACTTACGGGATTTTTAGGCAAAAAAAAAGCCGGGGCGACCCGGCAAAAAAACACAATGAGGGAGCAGTGTTAATCCGTGATGAACCAGTCGTCAGCGCTTTCCCACGTTTCCTGCAGGATTTCGCTGATGCGATCTTTATCTTCTTTTGCGGCACCAATAACGGAGAGGTTGTTTGCCGAGGCGTAACGCACCGTGACGGCACCGGCGTTGTCAGGAAAGGTATTGTTAATACGACGGGATAATTCGCCTGCCAGTGCATCAAGCGCGCCGGCAGGCAGAACGGTAGTTTTGGCTATGGTGACTTCAATACGCATAAATGCCCCCTGTGTAATATACTGTTTATTTATACAGGTATATTATCAGTTTGACAACAAGGGGCATTGATTTTTTAACGTTTTACCGTCCAGCTTACGGTTTCACCCGCCAGGAATGGGATTAGCGTGTCATCCGTCAGGGCAATGGACTCCTCAACGTGGCTCGCTTTACGCTCCAGTTCGATGAAGGTGTCATTGACCGGCAGGCCGTAGAAGCGTGGGCCGTTAAGAGAGCAAAATGCTTCGAAATGTTCCAGCGCGTTCATCTCTTCAAATACAGTTGCGTAGCTGGCAAGCGCCGTTGGGGCGTTGAAGCAGCCTGCACAGCCGCAGCTTGCCTCTTTACGATGGCGGGCGTGAGGCGCGGAATCGGTACCGAGGAACGCGCGGGAGAACCCGCTGGCGACCAGCTCACGCAGCGCCTGCTGGTGGATGTTACGCTTTAGGATAGGCAGACAGTAGAGGTGAGGGCGCACCCCGCCCACCAGCATGTGGTTACGGTTAAACATCAGGTGTTGTGGCGTAATGGTGGCGGCGATGAGATCGTTGCCGTCACGCACGTACTCTGCCGCGTCTTTGGTGGTGATATGCTCAAAGACCACCTTCAGCTCGGGCAGGCGCTGGCGCAGAGGCTCCATCACGGTCTCGATAAAACGGGCTTCACGGTCGAAGATGTCAATGTCAGCATGCGTCACTTCACCGTGAACCAGCAGCGGCATACCCAGTTTCTGCATGCGTTCCAGAACCGGCATGATGGCATCAATGCTGGTGACGCCGTGGCTGGAGTTGGTGGTGGCATTCGCCGGGTAGAGTTTCGCTGCCGTAAACACGCCTTCGTTAAAGCCGCGCTCCACTTCGTTCGGATCCAGTGAATCGGTCAGGTAGCAGGTCATCAACGGGGTAAAATCGTGTCCCGCAGGAACGGCATCGAGGATGCGCTGACGATAGGCTATCGCGGCATCGACGGTGGTGACTGGTGGCACCAGGTTAGGCATGACAATCGCGCGGCCATAAATTCCGCTGGTATAAGGCACGACGGTTTTCAGCATATCACCATCACGCAGATGAATATGCCAGTCGTCAGGGCGGCGGATTTTAAGAACCTGGGGTTGTGCAGTCATGGAAGCTCCGGCTTGTCAGGAATCAGTCATTAGGATGGCTGTTTTTGCCGGACACAAATCATAAGCGGAAACGTTTTCGTTTGCACACTTTTCCGTAAAAAAAAAGGGCGCCGCAGCGCCCTTCAGGTTAATCGGTGAAAGGAATGATAATTTCACCCGGCTTAACCTCTATCCCTTTTGCGTATTTTTTCGCCAGGGCTTCACCCTTGCTTTTGTCTTCACTTAAGACGTACGCGGGCTGCTGGTTAAAGTAATTCCGCAGCGACTGATTCAGATAGGGCATCAGGGTTTGCAGAACCGGCGCCATTTTGTCCGGAGACACCTGCGCATCGACGACCTCCATCTCCTGCAGGAAAATTGCCCCTTTCTCTTTGTTGAAAACAGGGAGTGCCTTCAGCTTGAGCTTGATGTTGGCTTTCTGGTTACCAAAGAGGGAGGACATATCGAGGTCCGCATCACCGGCCAGAGTGACTTTGTTTGGCTCTTCACGTCCGATCTGGCTGGTGAGATTTGTGAGCACGATATGCGCATCGGCAAGACCGGGTACGCCAATGTCTTTCGAGAAATTGTTATGTTTTTCCAGCGCCTGATTAATTTCCTGTTCACTGACGGTATATTGCGTGAGCTGGTTACAGCCAACCAGCAGACCGCTGACAACCAATGCCGCGGCTAAGACAATTTTCTTCATAGTGTTCCTCAACGAAAAATCGGCGCTTCTGTCCTGTTACGCCAGTATGTCAGCGTGAATGGGTAGAAACCAGCAGAAAAAACTGAGAAGTGGGGCGGGAGAGGCGCCCGCCCGAGGGAAAAGTTACGCGCCAGGCTCGAGCATGCCGCTCGCGCTGCGTTTCTGGCTGAACTGCCACCACAGGGCAAGGAGCGTCATAAAGCCCACCGCGCCAAGCATCATCCACGGGAGTTCAGGTTGATTTAACGCTTTGCCGGCATCAAACAACCAGCCGCCCCCGGCGTAACCTAATGCCCCGCCGAGTGCCAGCCCCAGGCGGCTGAACCCCATATAGCTGCCGCGAGCACGCGCATCCGCAAGCGAGGCGCTCAGCGTTTCGCGGGCAGGCTCGGCGATGATCGAGCCAATATAGAATGTACAAATCAGCGTAAACAGCTGCTGGAGCGTGTTCACCAGACCGATCGGCATCATGCTCAGCGTCATCAGGAACAGTCCGGCCATCAGACGATGTTCCAGACGAAAACGTCGCTCGCTCCAGCGGGCAATCGGATAGAGCAGCGTTAACGACAGGCAGGCTTCGATGGCGTACATCCATTTCACCGCCGCAGGGGTACCTGCAATGTCGTTAACCATGATCGGCAGCATCAGCATGACCTGCACGGCCAGCATGTAATATCCCGTCAGGGTCAACACATAGGTGACAAAGCGCTTGTCATGCAGGACGCGACCAAGCCCTTCCCGGACCGGCGCTTTCACCGTCGACAGTTTCCACGCCGGCAGGAACAGGCCATTAAACAGCGCGCACAGAATAAAGAGTACCGCGCCAGCCGCACAGACCAGACGGAAGTCATACTGCAGCAGCCAGCTTCCCAGCAGGGCGCCGACAACCGCCCCGGCACTGTCCTGCATCATGAGAATCGAGAAGAAGCGGCCGCGGTGCTGCGGGCGAATCAGCTTTACCACCAGCGCGGTGCGGGGCGGATCGAACAGCGTGCCCCCGATACCGGAGAGGAAACAGGAGAACCAGAGCAGCCACGGCTCCTGAGCGACCGCCATCGTGGCAAAGCCTGCCGCGCGCAGCAGCATACCGGTTACGATCATCGGTTTAGCACCAAAGCGGTCGGCGATGGCTCCGCCAAAGACGCCCAGGCCCTGCTGGACAAACTGGCGTAGCCCCAGGGCAATGCCGACCATGAGTGCCGCCCAGCCCATCTGATCGACAAAGCGGATCGAAATAAGCGGAAAAACGACAAAAAAGCCGAGCACGACCAGCATGTTATCGACGAGCAGGAAATATTTACCCAGGCTCCTGGCCTGTGATACGCGGGACATTTTCCCTCCAGGGAAAATAAGATGGTGAGCACGCTAACATTCTGCGGTGTCGCCGCGTTTTTTCCCACCCCTGAACGCGACAATATTTTTTTATCAAAAGGGTGCTTTGATAGAGAGTTCTCATCGAAAAGTGAGAAAAGAGGTGAAAATGGTATGTCACTGTTTTCACAGACGGCGCAGGCGCAGGTATAGTAAAGCTAATGGGTAAGCTGAAGTGACGGGAAGGAGTGGTATCGATGTTTGGCTATCGCAGTAATGTGCCAAAAGTGCGTCTGACAACGGACAGGCTGGTCGTTCGTCTGGTGCATGAGCGTGATGCCTGGCGTCTGGCGGATTATTACGCCGAGAATCGCCAGTTTTTAAAACCCTGGGAACCCGTTCGGGATGAGAGCCATTGTTACCCTTCCGGCTGGCAGGCGCGCCTCAGCATGATTACGGAATTTCACAAGCAGGGCAGCGCGTTTTATTTCGCGCTGCTGGATCCTGAAGAGAAAGAGATTATCGGGATCGCCAATTTTTCAAACGTGGTGCGGGGATCGTTTCACGCCTGCTACCTTGGCTACTCCATCGGTCAGAAATGGCAGGGACAGGGGCTGATGTACGAGGCGCTGACGGTAGCGATCCGCTATATGCAACGCACGCAGCACATCCATCGCATTATGGCGAACTATATGCCGCATAACCAGCGCAGCGGAAATCTGCTGGCGCGTTTAGGGTTCGAGAAAGAGGGTTACGCCAAAGACTATCTGCTGATAGACGGAGAGTGGCGCGACCACGTTCTGACGGCATTAACCACCCGGGACTGGACTGCAGGTCGTTAAGGAGAAAAGATGAAGTATCAGCTAAACGGTACAGAAGCGCGCGTGATTGGGTGCTTACTCGAAAAACAGGTCACCACGCCGGAGCAGTATCCGCTCTCTGTCAACGCCGTGACCATGGCCTGCAACCAGAAAACCAACCGCGAGCCGGTGATGAACCTCAGTGAACATGACGTTCAGGAGGTGCTGGACGCCCTGGTAAAACGCCACTATCTGCGCACCGTCAGCGGATTCGGCAACCGCGTGACCAAATATGAACAGCGCTTTTGTAACTCCGAATTTGGCGACCTGAAGCTGAGCAGTGCGGAAGTGGCGGTCATCACCACGCTGTTGTTGCGCGGGGCGCAGACGCCGGGGGAACTGCGCACCCGTGCTTCCCGCATGCATGAGTTCAGCGACATGCAGGAGGTCGAGCAGACCCTGGAAGGGCTGGCTTCTCGAGAAGACGGCCCATACGTGGTACGTCTGGCGCGCGAGCCGGGCAAGCGTGAAAGCCGCTATATGCATCTGTTCAGCGGTGACGTTGATATTTCAGTGAAATCCAGCGCAACCGATATGAATGCTGGAGATGACGATTTGGTTGCCCGCGTAGAGGCGCTGGAAGACGAGGTCGCAGGGCTGAAACAGCGTCTGGATGCCTTGCTGGCACATTTGGGAGACTGACGGTGAAAAAATTACGCGTAGGCGTGGTGGGGCTGGGCGGTATCGCACAAAAAGCCTGGCTGCCTGTTTTAGGTGCGGCGACGGACTGGACCCTGCAAGGGGCATGGTCACCCACCCGAGAAAAGGCAGAACGTATCTGCGAAACCTGGCGCATGCCGTATGCTGCCTCATTGCAGGATCTGGCCCGCGAGTGCGATGCGGTCTTTGTCCATACCTCAACGGCAACCCATTATCAGGTGGTGAGTGAACTGCTCAATGTGGGGGTTCACGTCTGCGTGGACAAACCGCTGGCTGAAAATGTTCAGGATGCCGAGCGGCTGATTGAACTGGCCGCGCGTAAAAAACTGACGCTTATGGTGGGTTTCAACCGCCGCTTCGCACCGCTTTACCAAAAGCTTAAGGCACAGTCGGGCACGCTTTCCTCGCTGCGGATGGATAAACACCGCACAGACAGCATCGGGCCGAACGATCTGCGCTTCACGCTGCTGGATGACTATCTGCACGTTGTGGATACGGCGCTGTGGCTCGCCAGCGGCAATGCGCAGCTGCAAAGTGGCACGCTACTGACGAACGAGCAGGGTGAAATGGTCTACGCCGAACATCATTTCTCGATTGACCATCTGCAGGTAACCACCAGTATGCATCGTCGTGCAGGCAGCCAGCGAGAATGCGTCCAGGCCGTCACCGACGGCGCGTTGTACGACATTACCGACATGCGTGAATGGCGGGAGGAGAAGGGCAGCGGCGTGGTGACGCTACCTGCCCCTGGCTGGCAAAGCACGCTTGAACAGCGCGGTTTTGCCGGTTGCGCCCGTCACTTCATCTCCTGCGTGCAAAATCAGACGGTTCCTGAAACGTCCGGCGAGCAGGCCATCATGGCGCAGCGCGTTGTGGAAAGGCTCTGGCGCGAGGCCATGAGTGAATAACTCGCTGTAACATCTGCGGATAGTAATTCGTTGAAATCCGGGTAGACTAAGCGCCGCTTGTAGGCTTTGCCGGGTGGCGCTTACGCTTGCCCGTCCTGGAAATCCGTATGGTTCTGGAAATTCACGTTAATGAACTTATTAAAATCGCTGGCGGCCGTCAGCTCGATGACCATGTTTTCCCGCGTGCTGGGTTTTGCGCGCGACGCCATTGTGGCAAGGGTATTTGGTGCAGGGATGGCCACGGACGCCTTTTTCGTCGCGTTCAAATTACCGAACCTGCTGCGTCGTATTTTTGCGGAGGGGGCGTTTTCTCAGGCATTCGTCCCGATCCTGGCGGAATATAAAAGCAAGCAGGGCGAGGACGCAACGCGCGTCTTTGTCTCTTATGTCTCCGGCCTGCTGACGCTGGCGCTGGCGGTGGTGACCGTCCTCGGGATGCTGGCTGCGCCCTGGGTGATTATGGTGACCGCGCCCGGCTTTGCCGATACGGCCGACAAGTTTGCTCTGACCTCGCAGCTTTTGCGCATCACCTTCCCTTATATTCTGCTGATCTCGCTGGCCTCGCTGGTGGGGGCGATCCTCAACACCTGGAACCGCTTCTCTGTACCGGCGTTTGCGCCGACGTTCCTTAACGTCAGTATGATCGGCTTTGCCCTGTTCGCCGCGCCGCACTTCAACCCGCCGGTACTGGCGCTGGCCTGGGCGGTCACCGTGGGCGGCGTGCTGCAGCTGGCGTATCAGCTGCCGCATCTGAAAAAAATCGGCATGCTGGTGCTGCCGCGCATCAACCTCAAAGATGCCGGGGCGATGCGCGTCATCAAGCAGATGGGGCCCGCCATTCTCGGCGTCTCCGTCAGCCAGATCTCGCTGATTATCAACACCATCTTTGCCTCGTTCCTGGTGTCCGGCTCGGTTTCCTGGATGTACTATGCCGACCGCCTGATGGAGTTCCCATCCGGGGTGCTGGGCGTGGCGCTGGGGACCATCCTGCTGCCGTCGCTGTCGAAAAGCTTTGCCAGCGGTAATCATGATGAGTATTGCCGCCTGATGGACTGGGGCCTGCGTCTCTGCTTCCTGCTGGCCCTGCCAAGCGCGGTGGCGCTGGGTATTCTGGCCAAACCGCTGACGGTGTCGCTCTTCCAGTACGGGAAGTTCACCGCCTTCGATGCCGCCATGACCCAGCGCGCACTGATTGCCTACTCGGTGGGACTGATGGGGCTGATCGTGGTGAAAGTGCTGGCGCCGGGCTTTTATTCGCGTCAGGACATCAAAACGCCGGTAAAAATTGCCATCGTGACGCTGATTATGACGCAGCTGATGAACCTGGCGTTTATTGGTCCGCTGAAGCATGCAGGCCTGTCATTATCGATTGGTCTGGCGGCCTGTCTGAATGCCGGGCTGCTGTACTGGCAGCTGCGCAAGCAGGATATTTTCACGCCGCAGCCGGGCTGGGGGCGTTTCCTGGCGCGTCTGATCGTTGCGGTACTGGTGATGTCTGCCGCGCTGCTCGGCATGATGTACGTGATGCCGGAATGGTCCCTGGGTACCATGCCTTATCGTCTGATGCGGCTGATGGCCGTAGTAGGCGTCGGGGTGGTGGCGTACTTTGCCACGCTCGCGGTGCTGGGTTTCAAAGTCAAAGAGTTTGCCCGCCGGACGGCATAAACGCCAAAAGGGGAGTTCACCTTAGGGTGCTCCCCACTGCATAATTTGTCGCTTTAGCGTCAAATCGAAATCTTTTTCACACCCGCAATACGTGCAGTCGCTGTCTGACCATCCGCACCGTACAGTCCGGTTTCTTTATGCGGTTTCAATACCTCAAGCGCCTGCTGATTACGCTCAATCTGACCTTCCAGTAGCCAGCCGTTATGCTGGTTAAGATCGCGCAGGTGCTGGGTTTTTTCGGTAATGGTCTGCCAGCGCTCAATAATATCGTCATTGGCGCTGCGCTTAGGATCCTGCTCAGCGCGTCGCTGCTGCTCCAGATAATCCAGCGTTGCCAGAAGCGAACTTTTGTCTTCAGTAATACGCTGCAGCGCGCTGCCGTTGATGTGACCGGAAGAGAGATGCTGCTGTTCAGCGTCCATTACCGTTTTCAGGTCGTTCAGGACAACCGTCATTTGATCCAGTATTTCTGACAGTCGACTCATACGGTTAGTTACTCTGTAAGAAACTCTGTGCTTCCTGAATCAGGGCGTCAGCGAT
The DNA here is from genome assembly GCF_040059225.1 of Enterobacter cloacae complex sp. Mu1197. Lineage (NCBI taxonomy): Bacteria > Pseudomonadati > Pseudomonadota > Gammaproteobacteria > Enterobacterales > Enterobacteriaceae > Enterobacter > Enterobacter cloacae complex sp. Mu1197. The sequence goes on from NZ_CP157375.1 coordinate 1,764,516, forward strand.
TTTGCTGGTGTCCATTTTCAGCTCACCGTTACGAATAGCTGTTTTCAGCGCTTCAACACGTTCCATATTGATATCGTTGCTGCCCGGCTGCATCAGTTTTGCCTGTGCGTCGCTCAGGGTCACGCTGGTGCTGTTGGACGTTGACGGTTTTTCCAGACGCGTTTTCTGCGCCGTAGCGTCATTCGTTTCGCGAGGTTGTACAGCGCTTACCGGCTTCAGGGCTGATGTACGATCAATGCTCATAGTGTTGTCCTCATCGAGGGTTCGCGGCGTTTGCGCCTGACATCATCATTAGTGGAATATTTATCGGCACGCGCCGCGAAATCTTTAAAAAGATTATAGGTTAATCAGAATATTCCCATCAGCATCGACGGTTCCGCTCACCACCTGGCCTGAGGACATTCTGACGCGGGCGTTTTGCGCCACCGCGGCATTGTTCAACGCTTTCCCTTCACTGTTGATGCTAAAGCCATCTCCGTTGGCCACCACCATCACCTGTTGGCCTGCTTTTACCCGCCATGCCTGACGCAGCATGGAGATCTGTATCGGCTGGCCTGGCGCGACGTCGCGCAGGCTGACGGCGTCCTGTGCCTGGTTAATATCCAGCATGGTGCGTGGCGGCAGCTGATCCAGACGGCCGCGCTTCAGCGTCACGCTGTTTGTCTGCAGCACGCTGCCGCGCGCAATGGGCACGGCAGCGACAACATAATTGCCCGTTGCCTGAACGGCAACCTGTAAATAGCGTTTTTCGTTGGCGCAGCGTGCCAGCACGTTCACATTCCCCCAAAGCTTTGTGAACCCCACCACGCTGAAGGACGGCTGGTCACACGTCGGGTACAGATTCGGTGGCGTGCGCACGGTAACGGTCACGTCATCGCTAAAGCCTGCCAGTTTTTCAGCAAAAAAAGCCGTTAGCCGATCCTGTAACCCTTCAGCCTGCGCCAGAGGGCTTAACAGCAAGAGAGCCGCCACCAGACCACGTTTTAACGTTTGCATCGCAAGTTCCACCGTTTCCAGAGTTGAACGAATTCTACCTGCAGTGGTTTTGCATCAACGGAATAAATAGCGACGCATTTTGCGCTTATTCCGTCGATAGGGGAGACCGGGTGAGATTTAAGCTGTGAACTGAAATTTTGCCATCAGCGGAGGAGACATGCTCGATAAACTCGACGCCGCGTTACGTTTTCAGCAGGAAGCGCTCAACTTACGCGCCCAGCGGCAGGAGATTTTAGCCGCCAATATCGCTAACGCCGATACCCCGGGGTATCAGGCGCGCGATATTGATTTTTCCAGTGAACTCAAAAAGGTGATGGAGCGTGGACGTGCCGAAGGAACGGGTGTTGCACTTGCCATGACATCCTCTCGCCATATTCCTGCTCAGGCGATGACCGCGCCAGCGACCGATTTACTTTATCGCATTCCCGATCAGCCCTCACTCGACGGTAACACCGTGGATATGGACCGGGAGCGTACCCAGTTTGCCGACAACAGCCTGAAATACCAGACGGGTCTGACCGTACTCGGCGGACAAATCAAAGGCATGATGAACGTCCTGCAGGGGGGGAACTGATAGATGGCCTTGCTGAATATTTTTGATATCGCCGGTTCGGCGTTAACCGCACAGTCCAAACGCCTGAACGTGGCCGCCAGTAACCTGGCGAACGCCGACAGCGTCACCGGACCCGACGGCCAGCCCTATCGTGCCAAACAGGTTGTCTTTCAGGTCGATGCTGCGCCAGGCGCGGCGACGGGCGGCGTGAAGGTCTCTGATGTAGTAGAGAGCCAGGCGCCGGACAGGCTGGTGTATGAGCCGGGTAACCCGCTTGCGGATGCCAGCGGATACGTGAAGATGCCAAACGTGGATGTGGTGGGTGAGATGGTGAACTCCATGTCGGCTTCCCGTAGCTACCAGGCCAACGTCGAAGTGCTTAATACCGTGAAGAGCATGATGCTCAAAACACTCACTCTCGGCCAGTAAAGGAGACATGCATGTCCATCGCCGTAAATGTGAATGATCCTACGAACTCGGGTGTTAACAACACAAAGAGTACGACAGGTTCTAACTCCCTGACGGGGAGTAACGCCGCCGACCTTCAGGGCAGCTTTCTGACGCTGCTGGTGGCGCAGCTTAAGAACCAGGATCCCACCAACCCAATGCAGAACAACGAACTGACCACGCAGCTTGCGCAGATCAGTACCGTGAGCGGCATTGAGAAACTGAACACCACCCTCGGTTCCGTCTCTGGGCAGATTAACAGCGCCCAGTCTCTGCAGGCGGCAAGCCTGATTGGTCACGGGGTGATGATCCCGGGAACCACGATTCTGGCAGGCACCAGCACCACCGACGGCAATACCACCACGACGACCACGCCGTTTGGCGTTGAGCTCCAGCAGCCGGCTGAGAAGGTGACGGCAACGATCACGGATGCCAATAACGTGGTGGTTCGCACCATTGATATCGGCGAGCTGAAGGCGGGCGTTCACACCTTTACCTGGGATGGCAGCCTGACCGACGGCACCAAAGCACCAAACGGATCCTACAAAGTGGCAATCAGCGCCAGCAACGGGACGACCCAGTTGGTAGCGCAGCCGCTGCAGTTCGCGCTGGTCCAGGGCGTGATTAAAGGAAGCGACGGCAACAAACTGGATTTGGGAACCTCTGGTTCCACCACACTCGACGAAGTTCGGCAGATTATCTAAGCCTTAACACTTATCAGGAGTAAGTCATGGCCTTTTCTCAAGCGGTCAGCGGCCTGAATGCTGCGGCCACCAACCTGGACGTCATTGGCAACAACATCGCCAACTCCGCGACCTATGGTTTTAAATCCGGTTCTGCATCCTTTGCAGACATGTTTGCCGGTTCCAAAGTCGGCCTGGGCGTGAAAGTTGCGGGCATCACTCAGGACTTTAGCGACGGCACCACCACCAACACCGGTCGTGGTCTGGACGTTGCCATCAGTCAGAACGGTTTCTTCCGTATGGTCGACTCCAACGGCTCTGTGTTCTACAGCCGTAACGGCCAGTTCAAGCTGGATGAAAACCGTACGCTGGTGAACATGCAGGGCATGCAGCTGACGGGCTACCCGGTAGCGGGAACGCCGCCTACCGTTCAGACCGGTGCGAACCCTCAGGCAATTACCATCCCGAATACCCTGATGGCGGCGAAATCGACCACCACCGCGACGCAGCAGATCAACCTGAACTCAACCGATCCTGTTCAAACCGCTCCCTTCGATGCGACTAACCCGGATACCTACAACAAAAAAGGGACCGTGACCGTATTCGACAGCCAGGGTAACGCCCATAACATGTACGTCTACTACGTTAAGACGGCTGACAATAAATGGGATCTTTACACTCAGGACGGCAGCGTAGCGGGTTCTGCTGCGACGAAAGCGGCGCAGATGAACTTTGATGCGAACGGCAACCTGGCGGGTGTGTATAACTACGACGCGGCGGGTGTGCTGAGCGCAACGCCAAACGCCACGCCGGCCATTAACATCACCACGGGCTCTGTCAGCGGTGCGACGGCGGCGACTTTCTCCCTGAGCTTCCAGAACTCCATGCAGCAGAACACCGGCGCGAACAGCGTGGTGGCAACCAATCAGAACGGCTACAAGCCAGGCGATCTGGTGAGCTACCAGATCAACGACGATGGCACCGTGGTGGGAAGCTACTCTAACGAACAGTCTCAGGTTCTGGGTCAGATCGTGCTGGCAAACTTCGCCAACAACGAAGGTCTGAAATCGGAAGGCGACAACGTCTGGTCTGCCACCCAGTCCTCTGGCGTGGCGCTGCTGGGTACCGCAGGCACCGGTAACTTTGGCAAGCTGACCAACGGCGCGCTGGAAGCTTCCAACGTGGATATGAGTAAAGAACTGGTGAACATGATCGTCGCGCAGCGTAACTATCAGTCGAACGCGCAGACCATCAAAACCCAGGACCAGATCCTCAACACGCTGGTTAACCTGCGTTAAGCGGCTAACAGGAAAGCGCAATGGATCACGCAATATATACCGCGATGGGCGCAGCAAGTCAGACGCTCAATCAGCAGGCCGTTACCGCCAGCAACCTGGCAAACGCCTCAACGCCGGGCTTTCGCGCGCAGCTTAATGCGCTGCGCGCGGTGCCGGTAGAAGGGCTTTCCCTGCCGACCCGTACACTGGTGACCGCATCGACCCCTGGCGCCGATATGACGCCAGGGCAGATGGATTACACCTCACGCCCGCTGGACGTTGCTCTGCAGCAGGACGGCTGGCTGGCGGTGCAAACGGCGGACGGCAGTGAAGGCTATACCCGTAACGGGAACATCCAGGTGAGCGCGACGGGCCAGCTGACGATTCAGGGGCATCCGGTGATGGGGGAAGCGGGTCCGCTGACCGTACCGGAAGGCTCTGAGCTGACTATCGCTGCGGACGGCACCATTTCGGCGCTCAACCCGGGCGACCCGGCCAATACCGTTGCGCCCGTCGGTCGTCTGAAGCTGGTCAAAGCGGAAGGCAAAGAGGTGCAGCGCGGCGACGACGGTATGTTCCGTCTGACCCAGGCGGCGCAGGCGACGCGGGGTGCCACCTTACAGGCCGACCCGAGCATCCGCGTGATGTCCGGCGTCCTGGAAGGCAGTAACGTCAAGCCGGTCGAAGCCATGACCGACATGATTGCCAGCGCCCGCCGCTTTGAAATGCAGATGAAGATCATCAGCAGCGTGGATGAAAACGCGGGCAAGGCTAACCAACTTCTGGCTATGAGCTAACAGGATTCCTTATGATCAGTTCTTTATGGATCGCGAAAACTGGCCTGGACGCCCAGCAAACCAATATGGACGTGATTGCCAACAACCTGGCAAACGTCAGCACCAATGGTTTCAAGCGTCAGCGCGCCGTTTTCGAAGATTTGCTTTATCAAACCATCCGCCAGCCGGGGGCGCAGTCTTCTGAACAGACGACGTTGCCATCGGGTCTGCAGATCGGTACCGGTGTTCGTCCGGTGGCTACCGAGCGTCTGCACAGTCAGGGCAACCTGTCTCAGACCAACAACAGCAAAGACGTGGCGATCAAAGGCCAGGGCTTCTTCCAGGTGCAGCTGCCTGACGGGACTTCTGCCTACACCCGCGACGGCTCGTTCCAGGTCGATCAGAACGGCCAGCTGGTGACGGCGGGCGGTTTCCAGGTCCAGCCTGCGATTACCATCCCGGCGAACGCCCTGAGCATCACCATCGGTCGTGACGGTGTGGTCAGCGTAACCCAGCAGGGGCAGGCCGCGCCGGTTCAGGTTGGGCAGCTCAACCTGACCACCTTCATGAACGATACCGGTCTGGAAAGCATTGGTGAGAACCTCTACACCGAGACGCAATCCTCCGGTACGCCAAATGAAAGTACCCCGGGCCTGAACGGCGCGGGCCTGCTGTATCAGGGCTATGTTGAAACCTCCAACGTGAACGTGGCGGAAGAGCTGGTGAATATGATCCAGGTCCAGCGCGCGTATGAAATTAACAGTAAAGCAGTGTCGACGACCGACCAGATGCTGCAGAAACTGACGCAACTCTAAGGTGTAGCCCGGTGCGGTAAACGCCGCGCCGGCTCCCTGTTTTCGAAGATGAAGGCAATGCAAAAAAACGCGGCGTTTCGTTATCCGATACTGACTGTTCTGGCCGTCACCCTCAGCGGGTGTGCCTGGATCCCGTCTAAACCTTTGGTCCAGGGTGCGACGACTGCCCAACCCGTTCCTGGCCCTGCGCCAGTGGTAAACGGCTCCATTTTCCAGACCGCGCAGCCGATTAATTACGGCTATCAGCCGCTGTTTGAAGATCGCCGCCCACGTAACGTCGGCGATACATTGACCATTGTGCTGCAGGAAAACGTCAGCGCGAGCAAAAGCTCGTCGGCGAACGCCAGCCGCGATGGCAAAACGAATTTTGGCTTCGACACCGTGCCACGCTACCTGCAGGGACTGTTCGGCAACGCGCGTGCTGATGTCGATGCCTCTGGCGGCAACACCTTTAACGGTAAAGGCGGCGCGAATGCCAGCAACACCTTCAGCGGTACGCTGACGGTGACGGTTGACCAGGTACTGGTTAACGGCAACCTACATGTTGTGGGTGAAAAACAGATCGCCATCAACCAGGGCACTGAATTCATTCGCTTCTCGGGCGTGGTTAACCCTCGCACCATCAGCGGCACCAACACCGTTCCGTCCACTCAGGTGGCGGATGCGCGCATTGAGTACGTCGGGAACGGCTATATCAATGAAGCGCAAAATATGGGTTGGCTGCAGCGCTTCTTCCTTAATTTATCGCCGATGTAAGCGAGGTGACCCATGTTTAAATCGATCTTCGCCGTGGCGCTCGCGCTGGTGGCTACCTTTGCCCAAGCTGACCGTATTCGCGATCTCACCAGCGTCCAGGGCGTGCGTGAAAACTCGCTGATTGGCTATGGCCTGGTGGTGGGGCTGGACGGTACCGGTGACCAGACGACCCAGACCCCCTTTACCACCCAAAGCCTGAACAACATGCTTTCCCAGCTCGGCATTACCGTGCCAGCGGGAACTAACATGCAGCTGAAAAACGTGGCGGCAGTAATGGTCACCGCGTCCTACCCGGCGTTTGCGCGCCAGGGACAAACCATTGACGTGGTGGTCTCCTCAATGGGTAACGCCAAAAGCCTGCGCGGCGGTACGCTGCTGATGACCCCGCTGAAAGGCGTCGACAGCCAGGTTTATGCGCTGGCGCAGGGGAACATTCTGGTCGGCGGTGCGGGAGCATCCGCAGGCGGAAGCAGCGTGCAGGTGAACCAGCTTAACGGTGGACGGATAACCAACGGGGCGATCATTGAGCGTGAACTGCCGACCCAGTTTGGCGCGGGCAACACCATCAACCTGCAGCTCAATAATGAAGACTTCACGATGGCGCAGCAGATTGCCGATACCATCAACCGCAGCCGCGGCTACGGTAATGCAACGGCACTCGATGCGCGCACCGTGCAGATCCGCACCTCCACCGGTAGCAGCAACCAGGTGCGTATGCTGGCCGATATCCAGAATATGGAAGTGAACGTTCCGGTCCAGGATGCGAAGGTGATCATCAACTCCCGTACCGGCTCGGTGGTCATGAACCGGGAAGTGTCGCTCGACAGCTGCGCCGTGGCGCAGGGGAACCTCTCCGTGACGGTAAACCGCTCCGCGAACGTGAGCCAGCCGAATACGCCATTTGGTGGCGGTCAGACGGTGGTGACGCCGCAAACGCAGATTGATATGCGCCAGAGCGGCGGGTCACTGCAAAGCGTGCGCTCCAGCGCCAACCTGAACAGCGTGGTTCGTGCCCTGAATGCCCTGGGGGCAACGCCGATGGATCTGATGTCCATCCTGCAATCGATGCAAAGCGCGGGCTGCCTGCGCGCCAAACTGGAAATCATCTAATGCTGACCGATAGCAAACTGTTGACCAGTGCAGCCTGGGACGCCCAGTCGCTCAACGAACTGAAAACCAAAGCAGGAAAAGACCCGGCGGCGAATATCCGCCCGGTCGCCCGCCAGGTGGAAGGGATGTTTGTACAGATGATGCTGAAAAGCATGCGCGAAACCCTGCCGAAAGACGGGATGTTCAGCAGTGATTCAACGCGTCTCTACACCAGCATGTATGACCAGCAGATTGCGCAGCAGATGACCGCCGGGAAAGGCCTCGGTCTGGCTGACATGATTGTCAAGCAGACCGAAGCCGCGCAGGGCATTCAGCCTCAGGATCAGCCGCAGCAGGTACCGATGAAATTCGACCTGGAAACGGTGACCAGCTATCAGAACCAGGCTCTGACGCAAATGGTGCGTAAAGCCATGCCGAAAGCCACGGGCAGCGGCGATGAGCCGCTCTCCGGTGACAGCAAAGACTTCCTGGCTCAGCTTTCTCTACCTGCGCGTCTTGCCAGCGAACAGAGCGGCGTGCCGCATCACCTGATTCTGGCGCAGGCCGCGCTGGAGTCGGGCTGGGGTCAGCGCCAGATCCGCAAGGAAAACGGCGAGCCGAGCTTCAACATCTTCGGCGTGAAGGCTACCTCCAGCTGGAAGGGGCCAACCACGGAGATCACGACCACGGAATACGAGAACGGTGCGGCGGTGAAGGTGAAAGCCAAATTCCGCGTCTACAGCTCGTATCTGGAAGCCTTGTCCGATTATGTTGGCCTGCTGAGCCGAAATCCGCGCTATACCGCCGTGACGCAGGCGGCGACGGCGGAGCAGGGCGCTCAGGCGCTGCAAAACGCGGGCTACGCGACCGACCCGAACTATGCGCGTAAGCTCACCAGCATGATCCAGCAGCTGAAATCAATGGGCGAGAAGGTCAGCAAAGCCTATAGCACAGATATTGAAAATCTGTTCTGAAAGTTCTCAAGTCCCGGTGGAGGTTGCCGATAACCTTCATCAGGACTCGTGTCTGAACGTATAAAAGGAACCCCCATGTCCAGTTTGATTAACAGCGCCATGAGTGGCCTCAGTGCTGCGCAGTCGGCACTCAATACCGTCAGTAATAATATTTCAAGCTATAACGTGGCAGGCTATACCCGCCAGACCACGGTGCTGGGCGCATCTAACAGCACGCTGACCGGCGGTGGCTGGGTGGGTAACGGGGTGTATGTCTCCGGTGTCCAGCGTGAGTATGACGCCTTCATCACCAACCAGCTGCGCGCCGCGCAGACGCAGAGCAGCGGCCTGACGACGCGCTACCAGCAGATGTCAAAAATCGACGACGTGCTCTCCGATACCACCAACTCGCTCTCCACCACGCTGCAGGACTTCTTCAAGAGTCTGCAAACGCTGGTGAGCAACGCGGAAGACCCGGCGGCACGTCAGACGGTGCTGGGTAAAGCGGGCGGTCTGGTCAATCAGTTTAAAACCAACGATCAGTATCTTCGCGACCAGGATACGCAGGTGAATACCGCGATTAGCACCAGCGTTTCTCAGATCAACAACTATGCCAAACAGATTGCCAATCTGAACGATCAGATTTCCCGTCTGACCGGCGTCGGCGCGGGCGCATCGCCTAACGATCTGCTTGATCAGCGCGATCAGCTCGTCAATGAGCTGAACAAAATCGTCGGCGTGGAAGTCTCTGTCCAGGATAGCGGCACGTTTAACATCTCTTTCGGCAACGGTTACAGCCTGGTACAGGGCAGCAAAGCCAACCAGCTGGCTGCCGTGAAGTCGAGTGCCGATCCGGCCCGTACTACCGTGGCCTATGTCGATGATGTGGCCGGGAACGTCGAGATCCCGGAAAAAATGATCACCACCGGTTCATTAGGCGGTTTACTGACTTTCCGTACGGAAGATCTGGATAAAGCCCGTAATACCCTGAACCAGATGGCGCTGGCCTTTGCCGATTCGATGAACACGCAGCATGAAGCCGGTTTTGACGCTAACGGTGATGCGGGCGGTAAGCTGTTCAACTTTGGTTCTCCGGCGGTGCTGTCCAACAGCAAGAACGGCGGATCGGCGGTTGTTACGGCCTCTGTGACGGACAGCAAACAGGTCCAGGCGACAGACTATAAGCTGCAGTTCAACGGCACTGACTGGACGATCACCCGTACATCAGACAAAACCAGCTTTACGATGAGCCCGGATGCCAGCGGCAATCTGTCGTTTGATGGTCTTAACGTCAACGTGAGCGGCACAGCAAATACCAAAGACAGCTTTACCGTGAAGCCGGTTTCCAACGTCATCATGAACATGGATCTGGCGATCAGCGACGAGTCCAAACTGGCGATGGCGTCAGTGCAGAACGGCGGCGAAAGTGATAACCGTAACGGCCAGAAACTGCTCGATCTGCAAAACGCGAAAGTCGTGGGGGGCAACAAAACCTTCAACGATGCGTATGCCTCTCTCGTCAGTACCGTGGGTAGCTCAACGGCGTCACTGAAGGTGAGTAGCCAGACGAAAGCCAACGTGGAGACGCAGTTAATCAAGCAGCAGCAGACCATCTCTGGGGTAAACCTCGACGAAGAGTATGGCAATTTGCAGCGTTATCAGCAGTATTACCTGGCGAACGCCCAGGTTCTCCAGACTGCCAGTACGCTCTTCGATGCAATTATCAACATTCGTTAAGGTTGAGGTGAACAATGCGTATTAGCACCCAGATGATGTATGAGCAGAACATGCGTGGGATCACCGATTCCCAGAGCAGATGGCTGAGCTACGGTGAACAGATGTCCACCGGCAAGCGCGTCAACCGTCCGTCGGACGATCCTATCGCCGCGTCGCAGGCCATCGTTCTGTCACAATCGCAGTCGCAAAATAGCCAGTTCGCGCTTGCGCGTACCTTCGCCACGCAAAAAGTCTCGCTGGAAGATAACGTGTTAACTCAGGTGAACACCGCGATCTCAAGCGTGCGCGAGAAGCTCGTTTACGCCTCGAACGGCACATTAAGCGATGACGACCGTCTTTCTCTGGCGACCGATATTCAGGGGATCCGCGATCAGCTTATGAACCTGGCCAACACAACGGATGGTAATGGTCGCTTTATCTTTGCGGGATACAAAACCGAGAGCGCACCGTTTGATGCCGCGACCGGGGATTATAACGGCGGCGCTGAGGCCATCACGCAGCAGGTTGATACGGCGCGTAATATGGCCATTAGCCATACCGGGCAGCAAATCTTCGAAAGCATTACCAGTAATGCGGAACAGCTGCCGGGCGGTGGATATGGCGAGACGAACATGTTCAAAATCCTGGATTCTGCGATTGCGTCACTGAAGACGCCGATTGAGAACGATCCGGCTGCCGCAACGGCGCAAAGCCAGGTGATTGCCAATGCGCAAATCGGCATCAAAAACGCCCAGAACAATATTCTGACGGTCGTTGCGGATGTGGGCACCAAGATGAACGAGCTGGAAAAACTCGATACGCTGGGCGATGACCGCGCGCTGGGTCAGACCAAGCAGATGAGCGACCTGGTTGATGTCGACTGGAACGAAGCGATTTCCTCTTACACCATGCAGCAGGCGGCCTTGCAGGCGTCTTATAAAGCGTTTAGCGATATGCAGGGCATGTCTCTGTTCCAGCTGAACAAATAACATCTTGACCTCTTGGAACATGCCTTGAAACTGGGCATGTTTTACTGCCCAATCCGTCTGGATTGGGCATTTTTTTATGCGGCTTCCGCCGGTACGGAGGCGACACGCGCGCTTTCTATCAGACGGATGGCCAGCGCAATGACGCCACAGACGGTGGCCAGTGCGACCACACCCGTCCAGCCAGCCAGCGAGTAGATATTGCTGCCTAACGCGGATCCCAGCGCCATCCCGATAAAGACCACCGTAAAGAGCAGGGCGTTGAGACGACCACGCGCCTGCGGTTCTAGGCTGTACACCAGGTTCTGGTGGGCGACCAGGCTGGACTGCAGGCCCAGGTCGAACCCGACGGCAGAGATGGCGATCAGCATCAGCTGTCCATGAACGCCCAATGCGGGCATCAGGAACATCAGGGCGAAAGAGACGGTCACAAGAACGGCACCAAGCTGCGTGACTTTTCCTGCCCCCAGTTTGTCCGCCAGACCTCCCGCCAGTGGGGCAGCTAACGCACCCGCGGCACCGGCAATACCAAAACCACCTGCGACGGCACTACCCAGGTGGTAGCGTTCCAGCAGCATGACCGCCAGCGTTGACCAGAAGGCGCTAAAGGCAATCGACAGGAAGCCCTGAGCCAGCGCCGCGCGGCGTAGTGCCGGATAACGACGCCACAGGTGCTCCATCGAACGCATCAGCGCGGGGTAGCTCAGCGTGGAGTGAATGGCAAAACGGGGAAGCACAAACCACATCATCACCCCGATGAACGCGATGCTCGCCGCCGCCAGCTGGTACATGACGCGCCAGCCAAACGCTTCGCCCACCACGCCGCTTACGGTTCTGGATAATAAGATACCCATCAGCAGTCCGGTCATTACCGTGCCTACGGTTTTCCCCTGTTTACCTTCCGGTGCGAGAATGGCCGCGGCGGGGACGATATCCTGCGCCATGGTGGCGGCCATGCCGATGAGCAGGCTTGCCAGCAGAAGAGAATGGATCTGCCCGGTCAGGCTACAGCCGAGAAGAAATAGCGCCAGCGCCGCGCTTTTGATCAGAATTAACGTCCTGCGGTCGTGGCGATCGCCCAGAGGAAGCAGGAACAGGATGCCGAGCGCGTAGCCTGCCTGCGTTAATGTTGGCACCAGGCCCATACCTTCAATGCTCAGATGCAGGTCAGCACCCATCAGCGGCAGCAGGGGCTGCGCGTAATAGATTGATGCCACGCTGAAGCCAGCCCCCAGAGCCAGCATAAAAATCACCCAGCGGCTTACAGCATGGGGAGTTGTTGTTGTGTTCATAAGTTGTTCCTCATTCGTCGTGTGCGGCTATTTTTTATCAGTACGCCTTGCGACGGTAGCGGGCCCGGTGGTAAAACGCTTATACGTTAAACGTATAACTGAAAATGCGATGAAAAGAGCTGAGCGTATAGACAGGGTAGAGCTAATGCGGACGTTTGTCCGCATTGTCGAGGCGGGTTCGCTTTCTGCGGCGGCACGGCAGCTGGCGACAACCCAGGCCACGGTAAGCCGACGGTTGCAGTCGCTTGAAACCATGCTGGGCGTGCGCCTGATGTTGCGCACCACCCACACGACGCGGCTAACGGATGACGGCGAGCGCTGCTATCAGCACGCCCGTCGGGTGATCGACAGCTGGCTGGCGCTGGAAGATGAGGTGGGGCAGACGGAAGATGAGCCGGTAGGCGTGCTGCGGGTGCGCGCTCCCCACGCGTTTGGTCAGGATCAGCTTCTGAAACCTGTAACCGAATTTTTGCAACGCTATCCCCAGCTTTCGATTGAGTGGATGCTCAACGATCGGTCGGCAGATTTTCTCGGTGACAATCTTGACTGCGCTATTCGGGTGGGTGTGGAGGTCGATCCGGCGACCGTATCCGTGCTGCTGGCGGAAGTGCCTCGCTCGGTGGTGGCCGCGCCAGCGCTGCTGGCCCGCTTCCCGGCGGTGAATACGCCGGAGGATTTGCAGCAGTTTCCCTGGATAGCCATCAGCTCTTTCTACCAGCGCCACGTGGAGCTATTTCACGATGCTTCGCCCGCCACCGCGCGGATTGCTATTACGCCACGCCTCAGCACCGACAGCCTGTATGTTGCACGCAATACGGCACTCACCGGGCTCGGTGTGGCGGTCGTATCAAGCTGGACGGTACAGGATGATATTCGGGAAGGGCGGCTGGTGCATTTGCTGCCGGAGTGGCAGCCAGCGGCGCTACCGGTGCATCTGGTCTATCCCTGGTCCCGTTATTATCCGGCACGCTTGCGGCGTTTTCTGGAGCTGATGCGGCAGGTCATGCCGGAGGTGACCGGGATGAGGAAGCCCGTACAGCAGCCATAAAAAAAGCCGACCTTAAGGTCGGCTTTTTACTTTCAGCGTTGTTTGTCGTTATTCGACAGACTGTGGACGCGTCGCGGGTGCAGTCGCCTGATGCGTTGCACTGTGGCCGCCTGCAGCGCCTTTACCGTCGAAGCTGAAGGCCGGGCGAACCCAGTCGCTGTGACGCGGTGCTTCTGGCACGTAATCCGGCGCCGGAGCGCGGGTCATCGGTGCTGTCGCCACGTGGGCAGCGGCTGGTGCAGAGACAATCGGCTCAGGTTTCACTTCAGGCGCTTTCGGTTCTTCAACAACCGGTTCAACCTCAATCTCAACGTCCTGAACGATTTCTTCAGTGGTCGTTTCGACGATGGCTTCAGCGGTGTCTTCCACGGCGGCTACAGGTGCAGCTTCTTCAGCGATTTCCTCAGCCACCACGACATCTTCTTCAGCAATAAGCTGCGGTGCGGCATCAACCGGCGCGGCAATCACTTCCGGATGCGTGGTTTCGACATCAGCTGCCTGAGGTGCTTCCGCTTCAACAACCTGAGGTTCAACCACGGTTGCCGCTTCAGTCACAACGTCTTCTACCGCTGCCGCAGGTGCAATGATCTCTTCCGCAACTGGCTGTTCTTCAACAACCTGCTCCGGACGCGCTACCGGGTAGCGGATCCAGACTTTGCCGGACGCCATTTCTGGCGAAGCACAGGCAATGGTCAGCGGCATTGGAGACTGAGTCGGGTAACGCTCGTCACGATAGCGGCGACGGCGCTGACCGCTGACGCGCAGATGACGTGGGGAACGACGTGAACGGCGCGGCATGCCGGCGTTATCACGGTTTTCACCGTTTTCATCCTGCTCAACGTTGTTATCAACGACCGCTGGCAGGTCAACTTTTGCCAGCTGCGTGCCGGTTGCGCTCTCGCGGGTTTCAACCGCGACGATTGCTGACTCTTCGGTTGCTTCAGAGGCGAAGCGGACTTTCTGAGCAAGCTGGCGCTGCTTACGACGCGGCATGACCTGAGTACGTTCTTCCTGCTCGCCGTCCTGCTGTTCAACCGGCTCTTCGCGGTTCAGGTTTTTGACTTCCTGCTGTGCCTGACGCTTCTCGTCGTTACGGCGACGGTTGCGTTCACGGCGCGGCTGCTGGTCGTCACGCTGTTTGCTCTTCTCAGACTCATCGCCCGCCTGCTGGCGAATTTCACGATCTTCAACATTCTGCTGCTGTTTCTCGCGACGGTTGCGGCGGTTGTCTTCGCGTTGCTCACGGCCTTCATTGTTCTCAGAGCGGTTGTCACGGTTGTCACGACGCTCGCTGCGGTCATTACGATCGCTACGGTCATTACGGTCGCGGCGGTTGTTCTGACGCTTACGGCGGTCCTGCTGACGTTCAGGCTTGGCCGCTTTTGGCTCTTCTTTCGGCTGCTCTGGCTGAACTTCCTCACCGGCAAACATCTTCTTCAGCGCGCCGAAGAAGCGGCTCAGCAGACCCGGCTGCGCCGGCTGGGCTTTCGCTGCCGTTGCTTCTGGTTTCTGCGCCGCAGGTTTGGCCGCTGGTTTTTCCAGGGCTGCTTCCGGTGGGGCTTCTGGCATGATGAAGGTGGCTAACGCAGGCTGCTCTGGCAGTTTACGCTCTGCTGGCTCTTCATCTGAAGGCAGGGCCATCTCTTCTTCGTGCAGCTTCGGCAGCAGGTAGCTGAGCGTTGACGTCTCTTCGCCTTTACGGACACGCAGCACGTGGTAGTGCGGGGTTTCCATCTGATCGTTTGGCACGATGATGCAGCGAACGCCACCCTGACGCGCTTCAATCGCACTGACCGCTGCACGTTTTTCGTTCAGCAGGTAAGAGGCAATTGGCACAGGGACAATCGCGTGCACCTCTTTGGTATTCTCTTTCAGCGCTTCTTCTTCAATCAGACGCAGAATCGAGAGGGACAGCGATTCGTTATCACGCACGGTACCGGTGCCGGAGCAGCGTGGGCAGACGTGATGGCTGGACTCACCCAGCGACGGGCTCAGACGCTGGCGGGACATTTCCAGCAGGCCAAAGCGTGAGATATGGCTAATCTGGATACGCGCACGATCCTGACGCACCGCTTCGCGCAGACGGTTTTCTACCGCACGCTGGTGGCGAACAGGGGTCATGTCGATGAAGTCGATAACAATCAGACCGCCCAGGTCGCGCAGGCGGAGCTGGCGGGCGATTTCATCAGCGGCTTCAAGGTTGGTGTTGAAGGCGGTCTCTTCGATATCGCCACCGCGCGTAGCGCGAGCGGAGTTGATGTCGATAGCGGTCAGCGCTTCAGTGGTATCGATAACGATAGAACCGCCGGATGGCAGGCGCACTTCACGCTGGAAGGCGGATTCAATCTGGGATTCGATCTGATAGTGGCTGAACAGCGGGATTTCACCGGTGTACAGTTTAATTTTGCTGGTGAAATCCGGACGACCCAGCGCGGCGATGTGCTGGCGGGCCAGCTCAAGCACTTTCGGGTTATCGATCAGAATCTCACCGATGTCCTGACGCAGGTAGTCACGGAAGGCACGCACGATCACGTTGCTTTCCTGGTGGATCAGGAACGGAGCAGGGCGGCTTTCCGCTGCTTTCTGGATGGCTTCCCAGTGCTTCAGACGGAAGCTCAGGTCCCACTGCAGCGCTTCGGCGGATTTGCCGACGCCCGCGGTACGCACGATAAGCCCCATGCCATCAGGCAGTTCAAGGCTTGCCAGCGCTTCTTTCAGCTCGGTACGGTCATCACCTTCGATACGGCGAGAGATGCCACCCGCACGCGGGTTGTTAGGCATCAGCACCAGATAGCTCCCTGCCAGGCTGATAAAGGTAGTCAGTGCGGCACCTTTGTTGCCACGCTCTTCTTTATCAATCTGAACGATAACTTCCTGACCTTCACGCAGAACATCTTTGATGTTTGGTCGGCCATGGGCGTTGTAGTTTGCAGGGAAATATTCGCGGGCGATTTCTTTCAGAGGGAGGAAACCATGACGCTCAGCACCGTAATCGACAAATGCAGCTTCAAGGCTTGGTTCAATGCGGGTGATTTTACCTTTGTAAATGTTCGCTTTTTTCTGTTCGTGTCCAGGACTTTCGATATCCAGATCGTACAGGCGCTGCCCATCCACAAGGGCGACACGCAACTCTTCTTGCTGAGTTGCGTTGATTAACATTCTTTTCATCGTAACTTACTCGTTATTCTTACATTGACGACAAAGCTGCGGGCAAGGTGACGCTTTCCGGGGTATGAACCGATGGCCTCGTGTCTGTTCACGTCGCCAACCTCACGGTTGTCGCTCGCTTAAGAGGCGCAGAGTGTCGGTTGCCTGTATTTCATACGGAAACACAGCGCAATTATCAGGGGAATTGCCTGGGTAGAACTCTCCAGAGAACAATCCTTATACCGGGAAGTACTGCAACCCGCAGCCCGCTAACTGCCTGAAAGATCAATACGTCTTACGCCATTGCTGCGTGGATGATCGGTCAGACAAAATTGGTCATTCCGTCAACATCCTTACTTAACCAGGATTTAACACGGAAAACAGCCTCATTATTCCACTGCTCGCCGGGTTATAGCAAGATGACTTTTACCAATTATCACCCGGTTACTCACAGTTTCTTCACTTCAGAATGGCGATTGGTTTAATAACCACCAAATCGGTTGCGCGAAACGGGGGACAGGCCGGATAAAAGTAAATATAAGCATAGAAAAATGAGTGGCGCTAATGGCTGTCGATATTTAGAATCGCCAACCATGAAAACAGAGACTCCAGCCGTAAAAATGGTTGCCATCGCCGACGATGAAGCGGGGCAACGTATCGATAACTTTTTGCGTACCCAGCTGAAAGGGGTGCCAAAGAGCATGATTTATCGCATCCTGCGTAAGGGCGAGGTGCGGGTTAACAAAAAACGCGTGAAGCCTGAGTATAAACTCGAAGCCGGTGACGAAGTCCGTATTCCGCCGGTGCGCGTGGCAGAGCGTGAAGAAGAGACCGTTTCACCAAAGCTGCAGAAAGTGGCGGCCCTGAGCGATGTCATCCTTTACGAAGACGACCATATTCTGGTGTTGAATAAACCGTCAGGAACGGCAGTCCATGGCGGTAGCGGTCTGAGCTTCGGCGTGATTGAAGGGCTGCGTGCCCTGCGTCCGGAAGCGCGCTTCCTTGAGCTGGTGCACCGTCTTGACCGCGACACTTCAGGCGTCCTGCTGGTGGCGAAAAAGCGTTCCGCGCTGCGTTCCCTGCATGAACAGCTGCGTGAAAAAGGGATGCAGAAAGACTATCTGGCGCTGGTGCGCGGTCAGTGGCAGTCCCATGTAAAAGTGGTGCAGGCGCCGCTGCTGAAGAACATTCTGCAAAGCGGTGAGCGTATTGTCCGCGTGAGTCAGGAAGGGAAACCGTCTGAGACGCGCTTTAAGGTTGAAGAGCGCTATGAGTTTGCCACGCTGGTGCGCTGCAGTCCGGTGACCGGTCGTACCCACCAGATCCGCGTGCATACGCAGTTTGCAGGGCACCCCATCGCCTTTGATGACCGCTATGGCGACCGCGAGTTTGATAAGCAGCTGGCGGGGACAGGACTGTCGCGTCTGTTCCTGCATGCGGCAGCGCTGAAGTTTACCCATCCGAATACCGGTGAAGTGATCCGTATTGAAGCGCCGCTGGATGAGCAGCTGAAACGCTGTCTTAAGGTTTTGCGCGGCTGATTTTGTGCCGGGTGGCGCTGCGCTTACCCGGCCTACAAAACCCGTAGGCCCATGCAAGCGAAGCGCCGCTGGGCAAAAGTCACATGATCAGCGGATTACACTCTTCTCGCCGTAACATCTGACACAAGGCAATCAGCGGTAACCCCACCAGGGTGTTGGGATCGCGACCGTCCAGCTTGTCGAACAGCGCAATCCCTAATCCTTCACTTTTAAAGCTCCCCGCGCAGTTCAGCGGTCGCTCACGGCGCACATAATCCATAATCTCTTGCTCGCTGAGATGACGGAAGTGTACGTCGAACGGCTCACACTCGGTTTGCAGATGGCCTGACGCGGAGTTATAGAGGGCCAGGCCCGTATAGAAGGTCACGATAGTACCGCGCGCACGCAGAAGCTGCTGGCAGGCATTTTCCTCTGTATGGGGCTTGCCGGTGATTTCGCCGTCCAGCACGCAAACCTGATCGGAGCCTATAATCAAATGCGAAGGATAGCGTGTGGCCAGCGATTGCGCCTTCTCCTTAGCAAGACGCGTCACCAGATGGCGCGGTGACTCGCCCGGCTGTGGCGTCTCATCCACCTCTGGCGCGGCGCATTCAAACGGGATCCCGAGCTTTTCCAGCAGCATTCGGCGGTAGGGAGACGTGGAAGCAAGGACGAGATTTGGCATATTTTTATCACCAGATATAGCGTATCGATGCCAGCCATTTTAAACTACAGGCCGCAATGTGTGCGAATAATTGGCAAAAGGCAGCTCTGGTTGCCTTTTTCTTTGACTCTATGACGTTACAAAGTTAATATGCGCGCCCTATGCAAAAGGTAAAATTACCCCTGACTCTTGATCCGGTTCGTACGGCTCAAAAACGCCTCGATTACGAAGGTATCTATACTTCCGATCAGGCTGAGCGTATTGCCGAATCCGTAGTCAGTGTGGACAGTGATGTAGAATGCTCCATGTCGTTCGCTATCGACAACCAGCGTCTCGCCGTTTTAACCGGTGATGCAAAGGTGACGGTAACGCTCGAGTGTCAGCGTTGCGGGAAACCGTTTGTACAGCATGTTCACACAACGTATTGTTTCAGTCCGGTTCGTTCTGACGAACAGGCTGAAGCACTCCCGGAAGCGTATGAGCCGATTGAGGTTAACGAATTCGGTGAAATCGATCTTCTGGCTCTGGTTGAAGATGAAATCATCCTCACCTTGCCAGTGGTTCCGGTGCATGATTCTGAACACTGTGAAGTGTCCGAGGCGGACATGGTCTTTGGGGAACTGCCTGATGAAGCGCAAAAACCAAACCCATTTGCCGTATTAGCCAGCTTAAAGCGTAAGTAATTGAGGAGTAAGGTCCATGGCCGTACAACAGAATAAACCAACCCGTTCCAAACGTGGCATGCGTCGTTCCCATGACGCGCTGACTGCAGTTACCAGCCTGTCTGTAGACAAGACTTCTGGTGAGAAACACCTGCGTCACCACATCACCGCTGACGGTTTCTACCGCGGCCGCAAGGTTATCACTAAGTAATCACGCGTCAGCGTGATTAGGCTTAGTGAGGAGCTCCCCGTGCAAACGGGGAACTTACCGAACCAGGCTGCGACGATACCTTGACACGTCTAACCCTGGCGTTAGATGTCATGGGGGGAGATTTTGGCCCTTCCGTGACAGTGCCTGCAGCATTGCAGGCACTGAATTCTAATTCGCAACTCACTCTTCTTTTAGTCGGCAATCCCGACACAATCACGCCATTACTTGCAAAAGCTGACTTTGAACAACGTTCACGTCTGCAGATTATTCCTGCGCAGTCAGTTATTGCCAGTGATGCCCGACCCTCGCAGGCGATTCGTAATAGCCGCGGCAGCTCGATGCGGATAGCGCTGGAGCTGGTGAAAGAAGGTCGAGCCCAGGCTTGCGTTAGCGCGGGAAATACCGGCGCGCTGATGGGGCTGTCGAAATTATTGCTCAAACCGATTGACGGTATTGAGCGTCCGGCGCTGGTGACGGTGTTGCCGCATCAGCAGAAGGGCAAGACGGTAGTGCTCGATTTGGGCGCAAACGTCGATTGTGATAGTACAATGCTGGCTCAGTTTGCCGTCATGGGATCGGTGCTGGCAGAAGAAGTGGTCGGGATCAACACTCCCCGTGTTGCGTTACTGAACATTGGTGAAGAAGAGACCAAAGGCCTGGACAGCATTCGCGAAGCAGCTGAATTGCTCAAACAGGTTCCCTCCATCAACTATATTGGTTATCTCGAAGCCAATGAGTTGTTGACGGGTAAAACGGATGTTCTGGTGTGCGATGGCTTCACCGGGAACGTGACGTTGAAAACCATGGAAGGGGTCGTGCGGATGTTTCTTTCTCTGCTGAAATCACAGGGAGAGGGCAAAAAAAGCGCCTGGTGGCTGATTTTATTGAAGCGTTGGTTACAAAAGAGCCTGACGCGGCGATTCAGTCACCTCAACCCCGACCAGTATAATGGCGCCTGTCTGTTAGGATTGCGCGGCATCGTGATTAAGAGTCATGGCGCCGCCAATCAGCGAGCATTTGCTGTCGCGATTGAACAGGCAGTGCAGGCGGTGCAGCGACAAGTCCCTCAGCGGATTGCCGCTCGCCTGGGATCTGTATTAGCTAAAAGTGACTGAGCGTACATGTATACGAAGATTTTAGGTACCGGCAGCTACCTGCCAAAACAGGTGCGTACCAACGCCGATCTGGAAAAAATGGTAGATACGTCTGACGAGTGGATTGTCACGCGCACAGGTATCCGTGAACGTCGTATTGCCGCGCCAGACGAAACCGTGTCGACCATGGGTTACGAAGCCGCACAGCGTGCTATCGAAATGGCGGGCATTGATAAAGAACAGATCGGTTTGATCGTGGTGGCCACGACGTCTGCCACGCATGCTTTCCCAAGCGCGGCGTGCCAGGTGCAAAACATGCTCGGTATTAAGGGCTGCCCGGCGTTTGACGTCGCTGCCGCATGCGCAGGTTTTACCTATGCGCTGAGCGTAGCCGATCAGTACGTGAAGTCCGGTGCCGTTAAATATGCGCTGGTGATCGGTGCGGACGTGCTGGCGCGTACCTGCGATCCGACCGATCGCGGAACGATCATTATTTTTGGTGATGGTGCGGGTGCGGTGCTGCTGGGGCAGTCCGAAGAGCCGGGTATCATCTCTACGCATCTGCATGCTGATGGCAGCTATGGCGAACTGTTGACCCTGCCTAACGCCGATCGCGTAAATCCGGACAACTCGATTTACCTGACGATGGCAGGGAACGAGGTGTTCAAGGTGGCGGTGACTGAGCTTGCGCACATCGTTGATGAAACGCTGGAAGCGAATAACCTTGAACGCTCCGCGCTCGACTGGCTGGTGCCGCATCAGGCGAACCTGCGTATCATCAGCGCAACCGCGAAAAAGCTGGGCATGTCGATGGATAACGTTGTGGTGACGCTGGATCGTCACGGCAACACCTCTGCGGCGTCAGTACCGTGCGCATTTGATGAAGCGGTACGCGACGGGCGAATCAAACGGGGCCAGCTGGTCTTGCTTGAAGCCTTCGGTGGCGGGTTCACCTGGGGTTCCGCGCTGGTTCGTTTCTAGGATAAGGAATAAAAAATGACGCAATTTGCTTTTGTGTTCCCGGGGCAGGGCTCTCAAACCGTTGGGATGTTGTCTGAAATGGCAGCAACCTATCCGGTCATTGAAGAGACTTTCCGTGAAGCTTCTGATGCACTGGGTTATGATTTATGGGCGCTGACCCAGCAGGGTCCTGCCGAAGAGCTGAACAAAACCTGGCAGACCCAGCCCGCGCTGCTGACCGCGTCCGTTGCGCTGTGGCGTGTCTGGCAGCAGCAGGGCGGTAAAGCGCCCGCACTGCTCGCAGGACATAGCCTGGGTGAATACTCAGCGCTGGTTTGTGCCGGTGTGATCGCGTTCGCTGACGCGGTTCGTCTGGTGGAACTGCGCGGTAAATTCATGCAGGAAGCAGTGCCAGAAGGCACGGGTGGCATGTCAGCCATCATCGGTCTGGATGATGCCGCGATTGCAAAAGCGTGTGAAGAGTCTGCTGAAGGTCAGGTTGTCTCTCCGGTTAACTTCAACTCGCCGGGCCAGGTGGTTATCGCCGGTCATAAAGAAGCGGTTGAGCGTGCCGGTGCAGCCTGTAAAGCGGCGGGGGCGAAACGTGCGCTGCCGCTGCCGGTCAGCGTGCCGTCTCACTGTGCGCTGATGAAGCCCGCTGCCGAGAAACTGGCGGTTGAGCTGGAAAAAATTACGTTTAACGCACCGACAATTTCCGTTGTGAACAACGTCGATGTGAAATGCGAAACCGCGCCGGAAGCTATCCGCGACGCGCTGGTTCGCCAGCTCTACAGCCCGGTACAGTGGACCAAAACCGTTGAGTTTATGGCCTCTCAGGGCGTTGAGCATCTGTATGAAGTCGGCCCAGGGAAAGTCCTCACCGGTCTGACAAAACGTATTGTTGACACCCTGACAGCCTCGGCGATTAACGAGCCGGAAGCGATGTCAGCGGCACTCTCGCAATAAAAGAGGAATACCATGAGTTTTGAAGGAAAAATTGCCCTGGTCACTGGCGCAAGCCGCGGTATCGGGCGTGCAATTGCTGAAACACTGGTTGCGCGCGGCGCGAAGGTGATTGGGACAGCAACCAGCGAGAATGGCGCTCAGGCTATCAGTGAATATCTGGGTGCAAACGGTAAAGGTCTGGTACTGAATGTGACCGAACCTGCATCTATCGAATCTGTTCTGGAAAATATTCGCGCAGAGTTTGGCGAAGTGGATATTCTGGTAAACAACGCCGGGATCACTCGCGATAACCTGTTAATGCGAATGAAAGACGACGAGTGGAACGATATTATCGAAACCAACCTGTCATCTGTATTCCGTCTGTCAAAAGCGGTAATGCGCGCTATGATGAAAAAGCGTCATGGTCGTATTATCACTGTCGGTTCTGTGGTTGGTACCATGGGAAATGCTGGTCAGGCTAACTACGCTGCGGCGAAAGCCGGTCTGATTGGTTTCAGTAAGTCGCTGGCGCGTGAAGTCGCGTCCCGCGGTATTACGGTAAACGTTGTTGCTCCGGGCTTTATTGAAACGGACATGACGCGTGCGCTGACTGATGAGCAGCGTGCGGGTACGCTGGCGGCAGTTCCGGCGGGTCGTCTTGGCGACCCTAAAGAAATCGCCAGTGCGGTTGCATTTTTAGCCTCTGACGAAGCGGGTTACATCACTGGTGAGACCCTCCACGTCAACGGCGGGATGTATATGGTTTAACCACGATGAAAAATATTTGCGTTATTAGGGCGAATGGCCTCAAAATAACGTAAAATCGTGGTAAGAACTGCCGGGATTTAGTTGCAAATTTTTCAACATTTTATACACTACGAAAACCATCGCGAAAGCGAGTTTTGATAGGAAATTTAAGAGTATGAGCACTATCGAAGAACGCGTTAAGAAAATTATCGGCGAACAGCTGGGCGTTAAGCAGGAAGAAGTTGTGAACTCCGCTTCCTTCGTTGAAGACCTGGGCGCAGATTCTCTTGACACCGTTGAGCTGGTAATGGCTCTGGAAGAAGAGTTTGATACTGAGATTCCGGACGAAGAAGCTGAGAAGATCACCACCGTTCAGGCTGCCATTGATTACATCAACGGTCACCAGGCGTAAGTGAACATCTCCAGGCGGTCATTCGACCGCCTGAGTTTTATCTTTTTTAGTCCCACGAATCTCTTTTTTTATCCCTCCCTGGAGGACAAACGTGTCTAAGCGTCGTGTAGTTGTGACCGGACTTGGCATGTTGTCTCCTGTCGGCAATACCGTAGAGTCCACCTGGAAAGCTCTCCTTGCCGGTCAGAGCGGCATCAGCCTAATCGACCATTTCGATACTAGCGCCTATGCAACGAAATTTGCTGGCTTAGTAAAGGATTTTAACTGTGAAGAGATCATCTCGCGCAAAGAGCAGCGCAAGATGGATGCCTTCATTCAATATGGAATTGTCGCTGGCGTTCAGGCCATGCAGGATTCTGGCCTTGTGATTACGGAAGAGAACGCAACCCGTATCGGCGCCGCTATCGGCTCCGGGATTGGCGGTCTTGGCCTGATCGAGGAAAACCATACATCCCTGATGAATGGCGGCCCGCGTAAGATCAGTCCCTTCTTCGTTCCGTCCACGATTGTTAATATGGTGGCAGGTCACCTGACCATCATGTTCGGCCTGCGTGGGCCAAGCATTTCTATCGCCACCGCCTGTACGTCTGGCGTACATAACATCGGCCAGGCCGCGCGCATTATTGCGTACGGCGATGCAGATGCTATGGTTGCCGGCGGTGCTGAAAAAGCCAGTACCCCACTGGGTGTCGGCGGTTTCGGCGCGGCCCGTGCGCTTTCTACCCGCAACGATAATCCACAGGCGGCAAGCCGTCCGTGGGATAAAGA
Organism: Enterobacter cloacae complex sp. Mu1197; assembly: GCF_040059225.1. Lineage (NCBI taxonomy): Bacteria > Pseudomonadati > Pseudomonadota > Gammaproteobacteria > Enterobacterales > Enterobacteriaceae > Enterobacter > Enterobacter cloacae complex sp. Mu1197. The sequence continues at coordinate 1,789,033 of NZ_CP157375.1, forward strand.
CCGTGATGGCTTCGTGCTGGGCGACGGTGCGGGCATGATCGTACTGGAAGAGTACGAACACGCGAAAAAACGCGGTGCGAAAATTTATGCTGAAGTCGTTGGCTTTGGTATGAGCAGCGATGCGTATCACATGACGTCTCCTCCGGAGAACGGTGCAGGTGCTGCGCTGGCGATGGAAAACGCGATCCGTGATGCGGGTATTACCCCGGCTCAGATTGGCTACGTCAACGCGCACGGCACTTCTACACCTGCAGGCGATAAAGCGGAAGCTCAGGCGGTTAAGTCTATCTTCGGCGAATCTGCCAGCCGCGTTATGGTGAGCTCCACGAAATCCATGACCGGTCACCTGTTGGGTGCGGCGGGTGCAGTAGAGTCAATCTACTCCATCCTTGCGCTGCGCGATCAGGCTGTTCCACCCACCATCAACCTGGATAACCCGGATGAAGGTTGCGATCTGGACTTCGTTCCTCACGAAGCGCGCCAGGTTAGTGGAATGGAGTATACCCTGTGTAACTCCTTCGGCTTTGGCGGTACCAACGGTTCTCTGATCTTCAAGCGTGTCTAGCAGATCCTGAAGCCAAAAAAACGGAGCGCATTGCGCTCCGTTTTTTTTTCACTTGATCACTGGTACGTAAAGGTGAGCTGAACGACCGTCCTGAACTCGCCTGCTGTTACCAGCCCCGTCGGGGTATACATTCGTGCAGAAAGCGGGAATACCGCACGGCGACTGGTACCGTCGATATTCACCGCCAGCTTGCCCGCGGGCGGGATCTCCTTGAGATGATCGCGGGTCATGATCTGGAGCGCCATACCTGTTGCACTGCCTTGTGCGTTGGCAAATTTCGTGCCGTCATCTTGATCGGCATTGCCGCTGAACAGCGCGGTCACCTGCGTGGTTGAGAGAGGGCAGCCTGTAAGTGTGAGCTCAAAGTCCTGCCACTCGCTGGTATTGCCAACCTTCGTGTAGTCAACGGCGCGAGCCTGATCAAATGTGACGGTCTGTTCTTTGGTGCCCGTATCTACCGTACAGGCGGAAGCGACGACGGTTCCGCTTAAATTGATATTGGCAGCGTACACTGCATGCGTTCCACTGACTGCTAACAGACAGGCAAGAGCAAGAAGCCGTTTAGTTTTTTGTTGCGCCATTGTCCTGTCCCGACTTACTGGTAGGTAAAGGTTGCCTGCACCTGGCCAACGATAGTCCCCGGCATTACGCTGCCGGTTGATACGGCGCGAGCGCGCATGGCAAGGTCATAGCTGTGAGACGCGGGAATCGCAACGTTTTGCAATGTTGCGCCATTCTTGTAGGCAGTATTACTGGCGCTGTCCGTCAGCTCCAGTTTCAGGTTAGTGGCCGTTCCCGTGTTTTTATAATAATTCCCGTCGGTGTCAGCGGTACCGGCAAAGGCGACGCTGAAAGAGGTGGTTGAGGCGGGGCAACCGGTAAGGCGAAGCGTGACGTTAGTCCAGGGGGTGGCGCTGCCGCTGGTTGACAGCGAGTCCGCCTGAATATTATCACCCAGGTTCACGGTCAGCGATTCGTCACTGCCATTTACCTCGCAGGGAGACGCGATAACCTTACCCGTAATATCAATATTGACCGCCTGGCTGGCCGTGGAATAAAGTCCACCTAAAGCAAGGATACACAGTACGATTTTCTTTCCATTAATAATTTGCATAAACAATCCTTATTAGTTGTATGTTACTTTGAGTTCGATAGCTGATTTGACGTTGCCGGGCCTGACGCTGTCGGCGTCGTCAACAAAATAAGCCACTTTGAAGTCCGGAATTTTATAGTCACCGGAACCGTTGTAGTCGTTTAGCGGCACGGGGCCGTTGACAATATGTGGTGACCCATCAGCATTCTGCACCTGGACAAATACATTTTGCGCATAGCCCTCGCCACTCACGGTATTCATCACGCCGTTTGCAGCATCGTGGGTACCGTATACAGCTGAGAAGTTATAGGAGATCCCGTCAACGGCTCCCGGGCAATTTGTTAAAGAAATAGATGGCGAAGCGGTAGCTAACTGCGCCCCATTTTTGAGGACATTGCCATAAAGCGTAGGTAGACTGATTTCAGTCGGTGCGCTGACTGTACATGCATCCACCTTAGGCTGCGTGCCTATTCCAGCCATAATAACGCCTGACATTACCGCGGGACCTTCGCCGTCCGGGTTATAGACATTAAGGGTCACCGTGGGTGCTGAGGTAATGCGACCCGCAGGAACCTTATCTAACAGTCTGACGAGCCGGTACTGCAAATGGTAGTAAGTTGATATCCAGGTAGCGCTGGTCACGGTCGTCAGGTCGAGCCGGTAATTAGGCGCCGTTGTGGTTTGAGCGGGTGTAAACCCGCTCATACCTGGTACAACTTTAAACTGGATACCAATCCCTGGATTATTTGTTACCCATGAGACGCCATCACCGCTCAGCGTGCCATTGACCGAGAGCTCCATATAGGAGTGGTTACCTTCACTGCTGTTGATTTCATATTTGATAGAACCCGAGTCGCTCCAGGTGCTGCTGGTTTCACCCACTGCAGCGGGAACGGTGAAATCATCAAGGTCATAAGTCATCACATGGAAGTTAACGACCGAAAAATAGTCAGCATGGGCAGGGATGATGGCGAAAAAAGTGCTCATAATCATCGCGGTGAATATAGGTAGCTTCTTCATTACTTGAGTCTCTCTATTGGCAGGTGGCATTGAGTTCAATCACGCCGCTTGCCGGGGTCTCTTCCGGAAGACGGTAGCTGATGCTGCACTGTTCTTTTGAAGCATTACCCCATTTCAGCAACAAGGAACCCTTCTGCGGCATGCCGGTTAAATAAACCTGTCCGCTGTCGCCAACAATGCTGCCTGACGCATTGTCGGAATTTGTCACCATCGCCCCAAACGGCACAGGCTCACCGTTGCTGCGCGTCAGCGTCATGAGCACACGCTTACCAACGCGTGTGTCGAAACGAGCACGAACAATCGCACCGCGCGTTGGCGTGATCTTCTGACTGGAGAGTTCTACGTCAGCACCGTCTGGCAGGGTCGCTGTATCCAGCGACAGCGTGGATTCCCGATACGGTGTGACATAAGGCACGACGGTATAACCGCGGAAGTCGGTTCTGACCCCGGTCTGGTTGCTGATGGTTACGCCATCCGCACCAGGGGCTTCTACCAGTGCGGCGGTTTCACCCAACGCCTGGCTCAGCGTTACGCCGTGGGCATGGGCGACAATACCGCCTTCAATACCGTAGTTAACACGCTTTTGGTCATGGTCGTAGCTGTAGGCGGTATTCGCCCGGGCGTAGGTGCCCTGATAATCCAGGCTGGCATAGCCACCGTTGCCTTCACCGTGGTTGGTTTGACTCTCCTGCACGTTCCAGTTGAGGTTACGATCTTCAAGCAGGGAACCGTTCAACCCGACGTTATGGCTGGTATCACCGCGTTTACTGGCGTTCATGCTGTACGTGGCGTAGCTATTACTTAACCAGCGGTCGAGAGGCATGCTGATACTTAACGAGAAGATCTGATCTTCGTCGTAGATTTTGTCGTTTTCGGAATCCGTTGTATTGCGGTTATAGCTGTAGTTAAGGTTATAGGTGATGCCAGCCCAGCTGTTGCTATAGCCAACGCCGATAGAGCGCATTTTACGGTCGCTGTTCCAGTAGTCCTCGCTCATTGTCGTTAATGACAGTGAGCCCAGGTTTTCACCGATGTTCTGATTTAAAAGAAACTCGGCGCGGTTACGTCGACGGTCGTAATTGTTACGCGATTCGTCGTTACGCCAGGTATCCAGCACCTCAGGCAAGGTGTAGTAGCCCGAGGTGGAATAGCGATACCCGGCGATGGAAATATTCGTCCCGGTTTCCAGGATGTTTTTACTGTAGCGAACGCGCCACGACTGGCCGGTTTCTTTATCCTGATCCTTTTGAATGGACCATGCCTGGGTGCCATCTACCGATACTGCACCGATTGTGCCGAAGTTTTTCCCAAGGCCGGAAAGCAAAGACTGATAGTGCTGCGAGAACTGACCGCCGCCATACACTGTAAATCCGGCTGGCAGACCGTAAATGGCAGTAGCCTGGGTAAACATTTCTTTGTCGATATCGCCATCATAGGGACGATACTGACCGCTGGTCAGACTGTACTTGAAACGACCTTCACGCTGCAGTACGGGTAATGAGGCAAACGCGACGGTTTGATGCTGTTCGCTGCCGTCAGCCTCTTTAATGGTGACATCAAGATCGCCACTGCTCCCTGTCGGGTACATATCGGTGATTTCGAACGCGCCTGGCGAAACGTAGCTTTGATAGATGGTGTAGCCATTCTGCTTAATAATCACTTGAGCGTTCGTACGGGCGATACCGCGCACCACCGGTGCATAGCCGCGCAGGCTGTCTGGCAGCATGTCATCATCAGACGCGAGCTGTGCGCCGCGAAACGGTACGCTGTCGAACATATCCGACGGCGCATTACTGTCACCCACGGTCAGTTGGCTTTTTAAGGGGATAACATTGCGCTGCGCGTAGGTATAAATGGAATCCCAGCTTTCCTGAGCATCGCTGCCGCTTTTGCTACGGTTCCAGGTGCTGTAGTTTCGGATGCGCCACGGCCCCACGTTTAGCCCTGGACGCAGACTCAGGTAGTAGTTGTCAGAATCCGGGATATCGCTGCGACGCCCTTGCGTATTATCGCCGCTGAAGCTGTAGTTAAGCAGCAGGGCATTTATCCCTTCATCAAGCTGCTCGGGTGCGACATAGCCACGCGCCTGGGCGTTAACGGCCGCCTGCGGTACAGAAAGCTGCAGACGCTGGCGCTCAAAGATAAATTCGGCGCTGGCCTGGGGGATCGCGCTTAAATCGGCACAGTTGCCCGCCAGAGCAGGAAATTGTTCAACACGAATGCCGAACTCACGCAACATCTCTGGATTCAGACATGGCTGCAGGGAGCTCTTACCAGCGGCGTCTTTATTCATAATAAAGTCGATATCATACGTGCCAACCGCGGTATTATTGAGTATGACGTCAACACGGTAGGTACCCGGCATCTGGCCGACGCCCTCTTCAAAAGCGGACAGATCGGTCAGATCTTTCCCTGGCCCGTCAATGCCCAGCAGTGCAGGGTCAAAGTATTCGCGGGCCATTGCGCTATTACTTAACGGCATGGCGCACTGCAAAGCGATAAAGCAGGCGAGCTGACTTAAAGTCAGCGTTTTTTTGTATGCGTCTGCATGCATCCCGATATCCTTTCGGTAATGGTATTAGAGGCGCGCGCGATGCTCGACGCCGACGGAGCCAAAATCATCAATCAGAGTCCAGGTCACATCCCCGGTGGCATTGACAGGCAGGGTAAAGCTGGCTGAACTCATCGGTGCGACGTAGGTCGCGTCCTTCACCATGCCAGTACCGACCTTCAGTTTGCTGAAGTTCATGTAGTACGCCGTAGGATTACTGACCGTCAGCGTGTTGCCGCTGCGCTGCCATGTGAGCTTGCCGGTGAGTGTTTCCGGCTGTTGCGTCAGTGATTTTGGTCGGTAGATCAGTTTGATTCGTGTCTTCACCGCAATTTGCAGGGTATTGGCATTGTCCAGTTTTTCGGTTGCCGGAATGGATTTAATATTCATCCAGTAAAGCGATTCGCGATCTTCTGGCAGATTACCGCCTGTGCGTATAATACGCAGTGTGTTTTCCTGGCCTGAACCAAGACGAAAGAGCGGCGGGGTGACCATGAAAGGGGATTTATCCGCGCTGTTTTCACCCGCATCACTCCACGACTGAATGAGATAGGATGATTTATCAGGGTTTTTAACGCTAAGAGAGGTCTCCTTTTTTTCGCCGTTATAAATAACGCGCGTTCCACCAACAATAACGCCTGCCTGAACGGATGCCGTAACGCTAAGCAAGGTTGCAGCAATAATGGGGATGTATTTATTCATGGTGTTACCTTAAAAATAAAGCCGGAGCGCTTCCGGCTTTATGCTTTTTTCAACGGAAAAACCGTTTTCAGTGTTTAGTTATAGGTCAGCGTAAAATTGACGGAAGCATTAGCATCACCGCCCGTTACCGCAGCTTTGGTAGCAATATACCGTGCGAAGAAATCAAGCTTGGTTGATTCCGGCGCGGCTGAACTGCCTTTGATGGTGACGGCTTTAGACGCGGTACCGAGCGGAAGAGCGGAGCTGTCTGCGTTTAGAAGCTGAATGGCGACACCGTCGGCAATGCCCGCGGTGCCGTAGTTTGTTAGCTGCAGATATTCATTATTGGCGGCATCCGGCGTTCCGTCATACTTAACAGAGACAGGTTTACCCAGCAAGTCTGCCGGGCAACCGCTTAATACCAGTGAGAATTTGGTCGTCGCGGCGGTGTCCCCTGCAGCGGCGAATGCGGTTTTTGCCACTTCACCCATTTTAACAGCCTGTGGGTTAGTGACGCTGCTGTCGACCTGACAACCTGCTTCAATGATCTTGCCCGTGAAGTTAACGGTACCATCCTGTGCCATAACGGAAGATGCCATTCCCATCGTGGTGAGCAGTACCGCAGCAGCAAATTTTCCTTTCATTTCAAAAGTTCCTTTTTGGTTTATTTTCTTTGCAAATATTAATCAAGACCACTTAGTAAGTGAGCTTGATTAATAACGAATTGCATGTTACTCCATCTGCAAAGCTTGATTTCATCCTGGGTGGAATTATTGATCGGAACTATAATTCACATAGGGTGATTCTCACAACCAACTAAATTTAAAATACAAATTTAAATTTCCTTAAAATATTCACATTATAAATAATGCGGCATTTAATATATTTATTTGCTGTTCCTTTGTATTTTTTCCATTGCCCAGAAATAACGCGAGTTGTGGCTATGCTTAAAAACTCCGAAATTCTATAGGGTTATCATAATATTGAGGTCAAAAAGCTTGCGATGCTGTCCTTCACCTGACACTCTGGTACGGCTGTGTATGGAGGGCAAATGTTTCTGATTAATGGCGAAGTGATTGATAAACTGGCAGCAAACGATCGTGGGGTTCAGTTTGGTGACGGCTGTTTCACCACTGCACGTATTGATGCCGGAAATGTTGTGATGTTAGCGCGTCATCTGGCTCGCCTTCAGGACGCCTGTACCCGACTGGCTATCCCGTTCCAGGACTGGGAATTACTCAGTGACGAAATGCGTCGCCTGGCGCAACCTCATCCGGAGGGCGTCCTGAAAGTGACGATCACCCGCGGGGCGGGGGGGCGAGGTTACAGTACGGCAGGGTGTCAGCATCCAACGCGCATCCTTCATGTTTCCCCTTATCCTTCTCACTATGTCCGCTGGAAAGCGGACGGCGTGACGCTGGCGCCCAGCCCGGTACCACTCGGGCGTAATCCTTATCTGGCGGGTCTCAAGCATCTGAATCGCCTTGAACAGGTCCTAATTCGTACTCATCTTGAACAGACGGACGCCGATGAGGCGCTGGTCCTTGACAGCGAAGGGTTCATTACGGAATGCTGTGCGGCTAATTTGTTCTGGCGACAGGGCAGGAACGTGTTCACCCCCGCGCTGGATCAGGCTGGCGTGAATGGCATAATGCGCCAATTTTGTTTGCAGCAGCTGGCACACTCTGACTTTCACGTTGTCGAAGTTAACGCAAAGGAAGAGGTGCTACAGACTGCTGATGAAGTCATCATTTGCAACGCGCTGATGCCTGTTGTGCCCGTTCGCGCCTGTGGCCAGCTACGCTGGTCGTCGCGCGAGCTGTTTCAGTTTTTAGCCCCGATATGTGAGCAAACCAGATAGTCATGAAAAAAATGTTGCGCTTTGTCCTTCTCCTCATTGTTGCGCTGGGCGTTGCTGGCGGAGCAGGCGTATGGAAAGTTCGCCAGCTGGCAGACAGCAAGATCCTGGTTAAAGACGAAACGATCTTTACCCTGAAAGCGGGAACCGGCCGCCAGGCGCTTGGGGAACAGCTCTATGGCGATAAAATTATCAATCGTCCACGGGTATTCCAGTGGTTATTGCGTGTGGAGCCTGAACTGTCACATTTCAAAGCCGGTACCTATCGCTTTACGCCGGGAATGACCGTCAGAGAGATGCTGCAGCTGCTGGAAAGCGGCAAAGAAGCCCAGTTCCCTCTGCGATTTGTGGAAGGGATGCGCCTGAGTGATTACCTCAAACAGCTGCGCGATGCGCCGTATATCAAACATACCCTGAAGGATGACAGCTACCAGACGGTGGCCGACGTGCTCAAGTTTGAGCATCCCGAATGGGTGGAAGGCTGGTTCTGGCCAGATACCTGGATGTACACCGCCGGTACGACCGATGTGGCGATCCTGAAGCGGGCGCACAAAAAAATGGTCGCCGCCGTGGATGCGGCCTGGGAAGGGCGAATGGAGGGTTTACCTTATAAAGATCAAAACCAGTTTGTCACCATGGCCTCGATTATCGAGAAAGAGACCGCCGTTGCCGCCGAGCGCGATCGGGTGGCGTCAGTATTTATCAACCGTCTGCGCATTGGCATGCGCCTGCAAACCGACCCTACCGTCATCTACGGCATGGGCGAGAGCTATGCCGGTAAGATCTCCAGAAAAGATCTGGAGACGCCAACGGCGTATAATACCTACGTGATTAGCGGTTTACCGCCTGGCCCGATTGCCACGCCGAGCGAGGCTTCTCTCAAAGCCGCCGCGCATCCGGCGAAAACACCGTATCTCTATTTTGTGGCTGATGGAAAAGGGGGACACACCTTTAACACCAACCTTGCCAGCCACAATCGCTCTGTTCAGGACTATCTGAAGGCACTTAAGGAAAAAAATGCTCAGTAAATACATTGTCATTGAGGGACTCGAAGGGGCGGGTAAAACCACCGCCCGCAACGTGGTGGTGGATACGCTGAAATCGCTTGGCGTCGCCGACATGGTCTTCACCCGCGAGCCGGGCGGTACGCAACTTGCGGAGAAACTGCGCAGCCTGGTGCTGGACATTAAATCCGTTGGCGACGAAGTTATCACTGACAAAGCCGAAGTATTAATGTTCTACGCGGCGCGCGTACAGCTGGTTGAGACGGTGATCAAACCCGCCCTGGCCGATGGCAAGTGGGTCATCGGCGATCGTCACGATCTGTCGACTCAGGCTTATCAGGGCGGTGGACGCGGTATTGACCAGACCATGCTGGCAACGCTGCGCAATGCCGTACTGGGGGATTTTCGTCCCGGCCTGACGCTCTATCTGGATGTGACCCCGGAAGTGGGTCTTAAACGCGCCCGCGCGCGCGGCGAACTTGACCGCATTGAACAAGAGTCGTTCGATTTCTTTAACCGCACCCGTGCCCGCTATCTTGAGCTGGCCGCACAGGACAGCTCCATTCGTACCATCGATGCGACGCAGTCCCTGGACGACGTCACGCGTGACATTCAGCAAACCGTGACGCAGTGGGTGCAGGAGCAGCAGGCATGAAATGGTATCCATGGTTGCGCCCGCACTTTGAACAGCTGATCGGCAGCTATCAGGCGGGGCGGGGGCATCATGCGTTACTGATTCAGGCATTGCCGGGAATGGGCGATGATGCATTGATTTATGCCATCACCCGTTTTCTGATGTGCCAGCAGCCGGAAGGGCATAAAAGCTGCGGCAAATGCCGCGGCTGTCAGCTGATGCAGGCGGGCACACATCCTGACTACTACACGCTTGAGCCTGAGAAGGGGAAAAGCGCGCTCGGTATCGATGCCGTGCGGGAAGTCAGTGAAAAATTGTACGAACACGCGCGGCTGGGCGGCGCTAAAGTGGTCTGGCTTAAAGACGCCACGCAGCTGACCGAGGCGGCAGCTAACGCCCTGCTGAAAACCCTGGAAGAGCCGCCGGTAAAAACGTGGTTTTTCCTCTCGTGCCGTGACCCGGGACGCTTGCTGGCGACGCTGCGCAGCCGCTGTCGTCTCCATCACCTTGCTGTGCCTCAGGAATCGTGGGCGCTGAGCTGGCTGGAGCGAGAGGTGACAACGTCACCTGAGAGTGCGCTGGCCGCCTTGCGCCTGAGCAGCGGCGCGCCCGCAGCGGCGCTGGCATTGCTGCAACCTGACGTCTGGTCGCAGCGAGAAACGCTTTGCCGGGCCGTCGAAACGGCACTGAATAACCACGACTGGCTAAGCGTATTGCCTGCGCTTAACAGCGATCAGGCCGTTGAGCGTCTGCACTGGCTGGCCTCGTTGCTGCTGGATGCCCTCAAACTTCAGCAAGGGGCAACGCTGCTGACCAACCCGGACGCGTGGACACTGGTGAATACGCTGGCGAACCGCCTCTCAGGGAGGATTCTTCATGCGATGCTTCATGAAATTTGCCAGAGCCGAGAACAGCTTTTAACCGTGACGGGTCTTAATCGCGAGCTTTTACTGACCGACCAGTTACTGCGTATTGAACACTACCTGCAACCCGGCACCACACCGCCGGTTTCCCATCTCTGAGAGAGACATTATGTTTTTAGTCGACTCACACTGCCATCTTGATGGCCTGGATTATCAATCCCTGCATAAAAACGTGGATGACGTGCTGGAAAAAGCCGCCGCCCGCGATGTGAAATTCTGCCTTGCGGTAGCGACGACGCTGCCGGGCTATCGCACGATGCGCGAGCTGGTGGGCGTTCGCGATAACGTGGTGTTTTCCTGCGGCGTACACCCGCTGAACCAGGATGAAGAATATGACGTTGACGATTTGCGTCGTCTGGCGGCGGAAGAGGGCGTGGTGGCAATGGGCGAGACCGGGCTGGACTATTTCTACACGCCGGAAACCAAACCGCGCCAGCAGGCGTCCTTCCGCAACCATATTCGCATTGGCCGCGAACTGAACAAGCCGGTTATCGTCCACACCCGCGATGCGCGTGCGGATACCCTGGCGATCCTCCGGGAAGAAAACGTGACGGATTGCGGTGGCGTACTACACTGTTTCACAGAAGACAGAGAAACGGCGGGTAAACTGCTTGATTTGGGGTTTTATATCTCGTTTTCCGGGATTGTGACGTTCCGTAACGCTGAGCAGCTGCGTGATGCTGCACGTTATGTTCCGCTCGATCGCATTCTGGTAGAGACCGATTCTCCCTATCTGGCGCCGGTTCCGCATCGCGGTAAAGAGAACCAGCCCGCGATGACGCGAGATGTGGCTGAGTACATGGCCGTCCTGAAGGGCGTCAGCATCGAAGAGCTGGCCCGCGTGACGACAGAAAACTTCTCCACGCTGTTCCATATTGACCCTGCCCGCCTGCAATCTGTCTGATACACCTGTTTTTTTTAGGCTCGTAATTAATAAATAAACCGAGTAAAGTTCACCGCCTCATTTGGGGCGGTGATGCTGTTTTTTGACACATCCGGACATGCTTTTTGTAAATAACTGAAAGTTTTTCGACCGTCTTAAGCTGAAACGTGATAGCCGTCAAACAAACTCAGAGGGAATTATTTTACTCTGTGTAATAAATAAAGGGCGCTTAGATGTCCTGTCCACGGCACGGTACTCCCCCCGGGCCAATGCGTGAAAGCGTAAAAAAAGCACAAATACTCAGGAGCACTCTCAATTATGTTTAAGAATGCATTTGCTAACCTGCAAAAGGTCGGTAAATCGCTGATGCTGCCAGTATCCGTACTGCCTATCGCAGGTATCCTGCTGGGTGTCGGTTCTGCTAACTTCAGCTGGCTGCCAGCCGTGGTGTCCCATGTGATGGCCGAAGCAGGCGGTTCTGTCTTTGCTAACATGCCACTGATCTTCGCGATCGGTGTGGCTCTGGGCTTCACCAATAACGACGGCGTATCTGCGCTGGCTGCAGTGGTTGCTTACGGCATCATGGTAAAAACCATGGCTGTGGTTGCGCCGCTGGTTCTGCATTTACCGGCAGAAGAGATCGCTGCGAAACACCTGGCAGACACCGGTGTTCTCGGCGGTATCATCTCCGGTGCGATTGCAGCGTATATGTTCAACCGCTTCTATCGCATCAAGCTGCCTGAGTACCTGGGCTTCTTCGCGGGCAAGCGTTTCGTTCCGATCATCTCTGGTCTGGCAGCGATTTTCACTGGCGTGATCCTGTCCTTCATCTGGCCACCAATCGGCTCCGCTATCCAGACCTTCTCTCAGTGGGCTGCTTACCAGAACCCGGTTGTGGCGTTTGGTATCTACGGCTTCATCGAGCGTTGCCTGGTGCCATTTGGTCTGCACCACATCTGGAACGTTCCATTCCAGATGCAGATTGGTGAATTCACCAACGCAGCAGGTCAGGTATTCCACGGCGATATCCCACGTTACATGGCGGGCGACCCAACTGCAGGTAAACTGTCTGGTGGCTTCCTGTTCAAAATGTACGGTCTGCCAGCAGCGGCGATTGCTATCTGGCACTCTGCGAAGCCAGAGAACCGTGCAAAAGTGGGCGGCATCATGATCTCCGCAGCGCTGACCTCGTTCCTGACCGGTATCACCGAGCCGATCGAGTTCTCCTTCATGTTCGTTGCGCCGATCCTGTACGTTATCCATGCGATTCTGGCGGGCCTGGCGTTCCCAATCTGTATTCTGCTGGGTATGCGTGACGGTACGTCCTTCTCTCACGGCTTGATCGACTTCATCGTTCTGTCCGGTAACAGCAGCAAACTGTGGCTGTTCCCAATCGTCGGTGCGTGCTATGCCGTTGTTTACTACACCATCTTCCGCGTGCTGATTAAAGCACTGGACCTGAAAACCCCAGGCCGTGAAGATGCGACAGAAGACAGCAAAGCGGGCGCGACCAGCGAAATGGCTCCTGCACTGGTTGCTGCGTTCGGTGGTAAAGAGAACATCACGAACCTGGACGCGTGTATCACTCGTCTGCGTGTGAGCGTTGCTGACGTCGCGAAAGTAGACCAGCCGGGTCTGAAAAAACTGGGTGCAGCTGGCGTAGTTGTTGCAGGTTCGGGTGTACAGGCGATCTTCGGTACTAAATCCGATAACCTGAAAACCGAAATGGATGAGTACATCCGCAACAACTAAGTTGTGACCCTGGGGAGACTAAGGCAGCCGAATGGCTGCCTTTTTTATTTGTGCTGTTTGTCATGCCCGGCGGCGCTGCGCTTACCGGGCCTACGAAATGCAAATGTAAGCCGGGTAAGGCGTAGCTGCTACCCGGCTTAACACTCAGAAGTCGTAGCTCGCGCTCACCGAGACGTTCAGCGGCGCGCCATAAACCACATAAGATCCGACGTAATCGTAATACTCTTTGTCGAACAGGTTGTTGACGTTCGCCTGAACAGCAAAATCTTTGGTGACCTGATAACGGCTGAACAGGTTAACCAGCCCGTAGCTGCCTTGCTCCGCGCGGGTACGGCCAGCCGGCGCGCCATCCACATCCGTCCACACCTTGTTTTGCCAGTTCACGCCACCGCCCACGGTCAGTTCCGGCAGCATTGGCAGTTGATAACGGGTGAACAGCTTCATGGTTGTACGCGGCTGATCGGAGCTGACGGCGTTGCCATTCTTATCTTCCGCAATGTAGCGGGTCGCGCCGAAGGTCAGCTGCCAGTTATCGGTCAACGCACCGTTGAGCTCGAACTCAATCCCTTTGCTCACTACGCCGTCCAGCGATTGGTAAATTGACTCACCGCTCGGCATATAGGTATAGGTATTGCTTGCTACGTTATCCTGCTCAATGCGAAATATTGCCAGCGAGGTGGTAAGACGGGTATTGAACCAGTCTGCTTTCACACCGGCTTCGTAGCTTTTGCCCGTAGTGGGGTCGAGATAGCGTCCGCTGGCGTCCCGCTTGTCCTGGGGCTGGAAAATAGAGGTATAGCTGACGTAGGTCGACCAGTCTTCATTGATGTCGTAGACCAGGCCCGCGTAGGGCGTTACGTCATCTTTGGTACTTTCCAGACGAGTGTCCGGGGAGCCCGCAGGGTTATAGCGAATGTTATAGTGGGTATAACGCGCGCCGAGGATCAGATGCAGCGGATCGGCCAGTGAGAAGCGGGCGGAGGTATACCCTGAGGACTGGCGAATGTCGTCCTGGCTGTAGAGTTTCCACGGCGTCCACTGCGGGTCGGCAATGTTACCGTTCCAGTTCTTAAAGTTACCCACATCAACCATGCCGTAAACCGCGTCAGGCATTGAGTTGTCGTAATGGTTACGCTGGCGACTGAAGCTGCCGCCGAACATCATTTCGTGCTGACGGCCGAAGAGATCGAAATCGCCGCGCAGGAAAGCGTCCACGGCATCCTGTTTCCGTTCGCCACGGTTCCAGCCGCCGTAGCCAACCATGCCTGCACCGGTCTCTTTATCCGGATAGCCGGACATATACATCAGCTTAGAGTCGAAGTTGGTTTCAGCATGCATGCCGTTAATGTGTGCTTCCCAGCCATTATCGAAACGCTGAGTCAGGTTAGCGAAGATGCGGGTGCTGTCTTTATCAGACCAGGCCCAGTCAGGCGCGACGGTCTGGCTGCGATCGTAATGGGTTTTACTCCCGTCACTGTACCAGGTCGGGAGTCCGCCCCAGGTTGGGTCGGCGGTATGGCTTTCCTGATATTCGTATCCCACAGAAAGGGTGGTGCTGTCGGTGACGTCCGCATCCATCACGCCATAGAGGAATTTCTTTCGGTAGTGATAGTTATCCACGAAGCTGTCGTTGTCCTGATAACCTGCGATCATCCGGCCCCGTAGCTTACCTGACTCCACCAGCGGCGCCTGCAGATCCAGCACGTAGCGCTGTTTATCCCAGCTGCCGTAGCTGGCCGAAACATTGCCTTTGAATTCATTGCTGTCCGCATGCTTACGCACCATGTTGACGTACGCTGCCGGGTTGCCCGTCCCGGACATCAGGCCGGTGGCGCCGCGTACCACTTCGATGCGGTCATAAATCGCCGTATCGGCGGCAGTATCGCCAAAGTTCCACACTTCGCTGATGGAGGTTGGCAGGTCGTCATAGGCGTAATTACTGACGAAAAATCCGCGCGAGTAAAACACGGTACGGTCGCTGTCCTGCACCTGCGCCGTTACGCCCGTGGTGTTGGTTAACACCTGGCCGATGGACTGCAGGTTCTGATCGGCCATGCGCTGCTGGCTAATCACGCTGACGGACTGCGGGATATCGCGGGGAACCAGCAACAGCTTCGTGCCGGTGGTGGTGGTTTTGACGCTGTAATCCCGCTCCTGACTTGCGGAAGGATCCTGCGTTTGGTCAAAACCGCCGTCAACAACAACGGTATCTTCGGCTGTTGATGCAGCGAAAGCGGCGGCTGGCGTCAGTGCCATAGCAATGCAGCCTGCCAGCAACGAAGGCGTTGCGACAGGCTGACGTTGCCCATCCCTGGTGTGATGAATGAAAGACATGATTAAACCCTTATGAACGATGAAGAGGGTATGCGTCAGTCCCGCGGACGCGGGCTGGCGTCGTTTTCTATGTTAAAAATGCGCATGAAAATGCAAATGCGAAATATACGCATTGCTATTAATGCTGTAAACAGATGTGTCGACCGGAACTGAAATAATGTTTCAGCCCATTAAGGCCCGCGAGCGGTCACTCTTCACTCAGCTGATAAACATTAAGGAAAGAAATCGAGGGAGGAGGTTGAAAGGACAGGAGAAACTCGCTCATACTCTTGAATTGTGTCACACCCTCATCCAGAGCGTGTGTTAACAGCGGACGCATCGCGCCTGATTAATCAAAAAAGGAATAGGTCATGGCTGAAGAAACGATTTTCAGTAAAATTATCCGTCGCGAAATTCCGTCGGATATCGTCTATCAGGATGAACTGGTAACGGCTTTTCGGGACATTTCACCTCAGGCTCCGACGCACGTCCTTATCATTCCCAATATTCTGATTCCGACCGTAAACGACGTAAAAACCGAGCATGAAGTGGCATTAGGTCGTATGCTGACGGTGGCCGCGAAAATCGCCGAACAGGAAGGGATTGCAGAAGACGGTTACCGTCTGATCATGAACTGCAACCGCCATGGCGGCCAGGAAGTTTATCATATTCACATGCATCTGCTGGGTGGACGTCCTCTGGGGCCGATGCTGGCACATAAAGGTCTTTGACATGCGTAAAGGGCGTATTGCAGCGCTGGTAATGACGATGATGATTGTGGGGTGCAGTTCGCGCCCGGCGATCCCCGTGAACGATGAACAGACGCTGGTGATGGAATCCTCCGTGCTTGCCGCGGGCATCACGGCGCAACAACCCGCGCTGACCATCAGTGAAATTAATTCATCTGCCTCCTCTACGCTCTTTAATGAAAGACACGAACCCGTGACGGTCCACTACCGTTTTTTCTGGTATGACGTAAGAGGTCTCGAAATGCATCCGCTGGAGGCGCCGCGCAGCGTCACCATTCCGGCCAGATCGTCGGTAACGCTCTATGGCAGCGCCAACTATCTGGGTGCGCATAAGGTGAGACTTTATCTTTATCTCTAAGGGGTGAACCTTGATTAAAAACTTGAGCCGCTATGCGCTCGTGACAGCTTTCGCGCTGTTCCTGGCGGGGTGTGTGACCCGAACTGAACAGCCAGCGCCTGTGGAAGAGGCGAAACCGGGCACTGAACAGCCGACACAGCCAACGCAGCCGCAGCCAACCGTGCCGTCCGTACCGTCTATACCGGCACAGCCAGGCCCGATTGAGCATCCGGACCAGACGTCGCAGCCCACGCCGCGCGTGCGCCATTACGACTGGAACGGCGCAATGCAGCCCATGGTCGGCAAAATGCTGCAGGCACAGGGCGTGACGGCAGGTAGCGTGTTGCTGGTTGATAGCGTGAACAACCGTACCAACGGTTCGCTGAACGCGGGCGAAGCGACAGAAACGCTGCGCAATGCCCTGGCAAACAACGGTAAGTTTACGCTGGTCTCGGCTCAGCAGCTCGCGGTAGCCAAACAGCAGCTGGGCCTGTCGCCGCAAGATAGCCTCGGCACACGCAGCAAGGCGATCGGCATTGCCCGTAACGTTGGCGCACAGTATGTGCTGTACTCTAACGCCACCGGTAACGTGAATACACCGGCCCTGCAGATGCAGCTGATGCTGGTTCAGACAGGCGAAATTATCTGGTCAGGTAAAGGTGCGGTTACGCAACAATGACAGCACGCGTGAAGAGATTCTGACGCGCTATTTTCCTCAGTACCGCCTTATCGCGCCGCAGGCCCACTCCGGGCTTGGCGGCGCGAGTTGCATTATAGCGCAGGGCGAACGACGTCTGGTCTTGCGGCAACATCACGACCCCTATGCGCCTGCCTCCCATTTCCGTCGTCAGTTTCGCGCCCTGAGGCGTCTTCCGTCAGATCTCGTGCCTGCCCCCCGTTTTTTCAGAGAGAGCTGGATGGCCGTCGACTATCTGGACGGTGACGTGAAAAGCGCGCTGCCGGACACGCCGGCGCTCGCGGCGATACTGTATCATCTGCACCGACAGCCACGTCTGGGATGGCGAATCACGTTATACCCGCTGCTGGAACGCTACTGGCAGCAGGCCGCGCCTGACAGACGCACCCCATTGTGGCTGGCGCATCTCAAGCGGTTGCGTAAAACGGGCGAGCCGCAGCCGATTCGGCTCTCGCCGCTGCACATGGATGTTCATGCCGGAAATATTGTGCATACGTCAGCGGGCATCAGGCTCATCGACTGGGAATATGCCGGAGATGGCGATGTGGCGCTGGAGCTGGCGGCAGTCTGGACGGAGAGTGACGCTGCGCAGCAGGCGCTGATCAGGGACTACGCCGAGGCGGCACATATCAACGCCGACGCGCTGAGGCGTCAGGTCAAACGCTGGCGGCCCTGGGTCGTCATGTTAATGGCTGGCTGGTTTGAAATGCGCTATCAGCAGTCCAGAGACAAACACTTTATTGCGCTGGCAGACGATGCCTGGCGTCAGTTACAAACGAAAGGATAAGAGAGGTGGATGTGGGTCCAGTCATGTTGGATGTAGAAGGGTTTGAGCTGGATGCGGAGGAGCGTGAAATTCTGGCGCATCCGCTGGTGGGTGGTCTGATCCTGTTTACCCGCAACTATCACGATCCGGCGCAGCTGCGTGAGCTGGTGCGTCAGATCCGCGCCGCGTCGCGCAATCATCTGGTGGTCGCCGTCGATCAGGAAGGCGGCCGCGTGCAGCGTTTTCGCGAAGGGTTTACCCGCCTGCCGGCGGCCCAGTCTTTTGCCGCGCTGCTCGGCACGGAAGAGGGCGGGAAACTGGCGCAGGAGGCCGGCTGGCTGATGGCCAGCGAAATGATTGCCATGGATATCGACATCAGTTTTGCCCCGGTTCTGGACGTGGGGCATATCAGCGCCGCCATTGGCGAGCGCTCGTACCATGACGATCCGCGCATTGCGCTGACCATGGCGACCCGGTTCATTGACGGCATGCACGATGCCGGGATGAAAACCACCGGGAAACACTTCCCGGGTCACGGGGCGGTAACGGCGGACTCACACAAAGAGACCCCGCGCGATCCGCGCCTGGAAGCGGAAATTCGCGCCAAAGATATGTCGGTGTTCAGGTCGCTTATCACTGACAACAAGCTGGATGCCATCATGCCTGCGCACGTGATTTACAGCGACGTTGACCCGCGCCCTGCCAGCGGCTCTCCGCACTGGCTGAAAACCGTTCTGCGTCAGGAACTGGGCTTCAATGGCGTGATCTTCTCTGACGATCTGTCGATGGAAGGGGCGGCGATTATGGGCAGCTACGCTGAACGCGGTCAGGCGTCGCTGGATGCAGGTTGCGATATGATCCTGGTCTGCAATAATCGTAAAGGTGCCGTGAGCGTGCTGGATAACCTGTCGCCGATCAATGCAGAGCGTGTTACACAATTGTATCATAAAGGTTCATTTAGCCGTCAGGAGCTGATGGATTCGGCGCGCTGGAAGACGGTCAACGCCCGGCTTGAAGACCTGAATGAGCGCTGGCAGGCACATAAAGCCAGCCTGTAAACCCTCCCGGAAGGCGTAGCGTGGTGAGAAGACGATGATCATCTATTTACACGGTTTTGACTCAAACAGTCCTGGTAATCATGAGAAGGTGCTGCAGCTGCAGTTTATCGATCCGGATGTACGGTTGATCAGCTACAGCACGCGCCATCCGAAGCATGATATGCAGCATCTGCTCAAAGAGGTGGACAAGATGTTGCAGCTCAACGTCGACGATCGGCCGTTGATTTGCGGCGTGGGGCTGGGCGGCTACTGGGCAGAGCGGATTGGCTTCCTGTGTGACATCCGTCAGGTGGTATTCAATCCCAACCTTTTCCCGAACGAAAACATGGAAGGCAAAATCGACCGCCCGGAAGAGTATGTCGATATTGCGACCAAGTGCGTCAGCAATTTTCGTGAGAAAAACCGTGACCGCTGTCTGGTGATCCTGTCGCGTCACGATGAGGCGCTCAACAGCCACCGGGCTGCAGAACTTCTGCATCATTACTATGAGATCGTCTGGGACGAAGAACAGACCCACAAGTTCAAAAACATCTCCCCACACCTGCAGCGTATCAAAGCGTTTAAAACGCTGGGTTAATTCCTTGCCTGCAGGCGTCGAAGCCCGGCCGCGAAAGCGTGCCGGGCTTTCTTTTTGACCAGAATTGTCTACTTTTAAGCCATCAAAACTTGATGCATATCAATTTTGGTATGACCAATGCGCCTGACGTGGTATTCTCAATGCACCTGAATGGTTTCAGTGCTGTAACCTGTTGTTAATTAAGGGTTATTTTTATAACTTTTAATTAACAATTGGTTAATAATTTGAGGGGGTCACGTTGACTACGCCATTGAAAAAGATAGTGATTGTAGGCGGTGGTGCTGGCGGGCTGGAGCTGGCGACACAGTTGGGTAAGAAGCTGGGTCGCGGTAAAAAAGCCAAAATCACGCTGGTGGATCGTAACCACAGCCACCTGTGGAAACCGCTGCTGCATGAAGTGGCGACCGGCTCTCTGGACGAGGGCGTGGACGCGCTCAGCTATCTGGCGCACGCGCGCAACCACCATTTCCAGTTCCAGCTGGGCTCGGTGGTGGACATCAACCGTGAAAGCAAAACCATCACTCTGGCAGAACTGCGTGATGAAAAAGGGGAGCTGTTGGTTCCTGAGCGCAAGCTGCCGTATGACACGCTGGTCATGGCGCTCGGCAGTACCTCCAACGACTTCAACACGCCGGGCGTGAAAGAGCACTGTATCTTCCTCGATAACCCGCACCAGGCGCGTCGTTTCCATCAGGAAATGCTGAACCTGTTCCTGAAGTACACCAGCAATATGGGTGCGAACGGTAAGGTAAATATCGCCATTGTCGGCGGCGGTGCGACGGGCGTTGAGCTGTCTGCGGAGCTGCACAATGCGGTGAAACAGCTGCACAGCTACGGTTACAAAGGGTTAACGAATGAAGCGCTGAACGTCACGCTGGTCGAAGCCGGTGAACGCATTCTGCCTGCGCTGCCTCCGCGTATTTCCGGTGCGGCGCACAATGAACTCACCAAGCTGGGCGTGCGGGTGCTGACGCAGACCATGGTGACCAGCGCCGACGAAGGCGGCCTGCACACCAAAGACGGCGAGTATATCAAAGCGGATCTGATGGTCTGGGCGGCCGGTATCAAAGCGCCTGACTTTATGAAAGATATCGGCGGCCTGGAAACCAACCGCATTAACCAACTGGTCACGGAGCCAACGCTGCAAACCACGCGTGATCCTGAAATCTTTGCTATCGGTGACTGCGCCTCCTGCGCCCGTCCTGAAGGTGGATTCGTGCCGCCGCGCGCACAGGCCGCACATCAGATGGCAAGCCTGGTCCTGCACAACATTCTGGCGCAGTACAAAGGCAAGCCAATGAAGGCCTATGTCTACAAAGACCATGGTTCTCTGGTGTCTCTGTCAAACTTCTCTACTGTCGGCAGCCTGATGGGTAACCTGATGCGCGGCTCGATGATGGTAGAAGGGCGCATTGCCCGCTTCGTGTATATCTCCCTCTACCGTATGCACCAGATTGCGCTGCACGGCTACTTCAAAACCGGGCTGATGATGCTGGTGGGCAGAATCAACCGCGTGATCCGTCCGCGTCTGAAGCTGCACTAATCTTTCACTCCCTCCGGGCTCTCCGGAGGGAGTTTTTAGCATTTCATGCTGTAGATCACAGATTGAGTGCTTAAGAGTTCTCCTAAATACAATATATCTCCTCTGAACGTCCCTTTTTTGATCCTTTATCTGATTGGCGAAGCCGTGCCTCCATTGCAAAATTGTTACCAATAGCAACAAAGGAGGAAGTCCCGTGAATAAATCAATGTTGGCGGGTATAGGGATTGGCGTCGCGGCTGCGTTAGGTGTGGCTGCCGTTGCCAGTCTCAACGTATTAGATCGCGGCCCGCAGTATGCGCAGGTGGTTTCTGCTACACCGATTAAAGAAACGGTAAAAACGCCTCGTCAGGAGTGCCGTAACGTCTCCGTGACGCATCGTCGTCCGGTGCAGGATGAAAACCGTATCGCCGGTTCAGTTCTGGGCGCGGTAGCGGGTGGCGTGATTGGTCACCAGTTCGGGGGCGGCCGGGGTAAAGATGTGGCGACCGTAGTCGGCGCGCTGGGTGGCGGCTATGCCGGTAACCAGGTGCAGGGCGCGATGCAGGATAACGATACCTACACCACGACTCAGCAACGCTGCAAAACCGTCTATGACAAGTCGGAAAAAATGCTGGGCTATGACGTGACGTACAAAATTGGCGATCAGCAGGGCAAAATCCGCATGGACAAAGACCCTGGCACGCAAATTCCACTGGATGGAAATGGTCAGCTGGTTCTGAATAACAAAGTGTAAAAAAGATGTTCTCTGAATTTAGCTCCTCATGCGCTCAGGCTGAGGAGCTTTTTTTTGCTTTAGATTTTGAGGAGCTCAGGCCACAGTCGCAGCGTGGTTTCGCTAATATTCTGCAGTTTTTCCAGCGTTGCCCCTTCACGGGCGCTGATCGACATCCCCTGCAAAATACAGCTCAGGTATTGTGCCAGCAGTTGGGGGTTGCACTGCGCAGGGATTTCACCGCGCTGCTGGCGCTGTGCCAGAAAGGCGCTCAGCGTCTCCTCCTGCATCGCATGACGCGATTTCACCGTATTGGCAATCTCTTTCGAGGACGCCGCCAGGGTGGCAGAGGTGTTAATCATAAAGCAGCCCGCAGGCGTATCTTTACTGGTGAAGCAGGTCGCGACGGCGGTGAAGTAATCCCGAAGCGCCTGTTCGACGCTTTTCTCTTCACAAAATAGCTGGGCTTCATGTTTCGCCGCAAAACGCGAAATGTATCTGTCCAGCACCGCCCTGAACAGCCCCTCTTTATTGGTAAATTCGGCATACAGCGTCGGCGCTTTGGCTCCGGTAGCTTCTACCAGATCGGAAAGCGAGGTTGCTTCATACCCATGTTGCCAGAAGAGAGTCATGGCCTTATCAAGCGCTGCATCCCTGTCAAACACTTTTGGTCGGCCACGGCTTTTCTTCGCACAACTCGTGACGTCGGTTGTCATGTGCCGTTGGTCCTCTGTTGGTTTGGTGAATAACCATTATAAAAATAAACGCAACCTACCACCAGTGCTGAATGCTTAAAAATATATTAATCATATCTATATGAAAAATAACGACTTTAAAATTAAGTTAATGGTCGTTATAAAATTATGTTGACGCGTGACCTGGATCACATTTATGATTTACATATCGATCGTTAACTAAATAGATAACGACCTCCAAATTCATCTGCTAAAGGTAAACATCATGAAAAACGTAAAAACCCTCATCGCTGCTGCTGTTCTGAGTTCACTTTCTTTCGCAAGCTTTGCGGCTGTCCAAGTACAGTCCACCCCGGTCGATCAGCATAAAGTCGGGACGATCTCTGCGTCTGCCGGTACTAACCTGGGTTCACTGGAAGATCAGCTGGCACAAAAAGCGGAAGAGATGGGTGCTAAATCTTACCGCATCACCTCTGTGACCGGTCCTAACACCCTGCACGGCACCGCCGTCATCTACAAATAAGTCGGGCATAAACCCTCATTTATGCCACTGCAATAAAAAACGCCCTGCTGAGCAGGGCGTTTTTTTATTTATGATTTACATCGATTGCTGGATTACATCATGATGCCGGGTGACATCGGTCGGCATGCCTGAGCGGGCCTCCATTGCGCGCTCCATCACCACGCTGTTGGTATTCGCATTCGTTTTGAAGCTTACCATTGCGGCATTCAGGTTAATGGGCAGCGTCTGCGGGTCATCGCCAATGTTTTTCGATAGCGGCTGGTGAATTTCGACCAGCCGCACGCCGCCCGGCTCCTCAGAAACCTTAATCGGCGTATTGATGATATTCACTTTGGTACCCGGCGTAACAACGTTAAACAGCGTTTTGATATCGTCATCGCGCAGACGAATACAGCCGGAGCTGACGCGCATGCCGATGCCAAAGTCCGCGTTCGTTCCGTGCAGCAGGTAAACGCCACCGTAGGCCGCCAGGCGGATCGCGTGGTGACCCATCGGGTTATCCGGGCCTGCCGGCACCACGGCCGGAAGATCGATGCCCTGAGCTTTATAACGGGCACGAATATTGGCCGTTGGCGTCCAGGTTGGATTCGCGCGTTTATCCGAGACGGTTGTGACCATCGTCGGCGTCAGGGTGTCGCCGCCCAGCTGACCAATACCAATCGGGTAGACGGTCACCTCATTTTTACCCGGCGGGTAATAGTACAGACGTAGCTCCGCCAGGTTTATCACAATCCCCTCGCGCGGGGCGTCCGGCAGGATAGTCTGTAACGGGATAGTCAACACGCTGCCTGCACGCGGGACGTAGGGATCGACGCCAGGGTTCGCCTGCAGCAGAGCCAGAAAACCGACGTTATATTTTTTGGCAATGGCTTCCAGCGAACCGCCATTATTTTCAACCACATGAAAGCGGTTTTCCCCCACCACTTTGCTGCCGGGCGGAGGAAGAGGCCAGGTATTTGCGCGAGCAGGAAGCGCCACCGCGACGGTGGCTGCCAGCGCAAACAGGGTTAACCAGCGAGTAAAACGCGAAAAGGTCATCATCACCATAATCCATGCAAATGATAAGGTTATTGTTTTATAAAGCGTTAATGATAATTATGGCGAATGGGTGTGTCGGGAAGATCGGGTGAAGTGCAAAGAGTTTGTAAATTGTCCCCCCGTAGCGCTGGGCTAACAGGGGAAGGGATCCCCATAAAATAATGCCTGCACGGACGACCCCCTCTCCCTTGAGGGAGAGGGCTGGGGTGAGGGGGAACATACGACTCTGGTGGTCATTCCGTTCACTTTATGTTCCTTAGTACTCTGTAACGACATGACCTGTGAACGTGCCAGGGTGGCTCAGTGCAGTCGCCACCACCCTGGCGACCCGGGCTCCCGGCGGTAAATCGCCGCTACGCGGTACCTTCGGCTTATTCCTTCCGGCTTTTCGGGGACGGGCGGAGGTAACATCCCTGTAAAGCCCGCCCTCTCGGCGCATCCCTGCTCCTCGCCCCGGCCTGCAGGAAACGCCTCAGCGATTTACAGCCGGACCAGGGTGTCGCTGTAAGCTATTCATTTTCCGGAAGCAACTTTCATCGCTTCCGGTTAATAAACTACATGAAATTCCTCAGTTAAGAGGGGAATGGAGGTCAGGCGATCGCGTTCTCTTCCAGCTGGCGCATAAAGTTACGCACCCAGTCCATGCGGGTTTTGCGCTCCGTCAGCTCCTGGGTAAATTTCAGACGCGTTGGGCCATCCAGACGGAAATGCTGCGGCTGTTTTTGCAGCAGACCGATGAGCCACATCGGGTTGACGTGGTTCTTCTCCGCGAACTCAATCACGCCGCCTTTTTCGTTGCCTTCAAGCTTGCGAATGCCCAGCTTCTGCGCCTGCTGGCGCAGGCGAGCGATATCCAGCAGATTTCGCGCCGCATCGGGCAGCAGACCAAAGCGGTCGATCAGCTCAACCTTAATCTCTTCCAGCTCGTTTTCCGTCTTCGCACTGGCGATGCGCTTGTAGAACGACAGTCGGGTATTCACATCCGGAATGAAATCGTCCGGTAGCAGGGAAGGCATACGCAACTCGACCTCGGTCTGCTGGCTGGTGAGATCTTCCAGCGACGGCTCGCGCCCGGCCTTCAGGGCATCAACCGCGTTTTCCAGCAGTTCCATATAGAGCGAGAAGCCGATGGTCTCCATCGAGCCACTCTGGTCTTCACCCAGCAGTTCACCGGCACCGCGGATCTCGAGATCGTGCGTGGCCAGTGCGAAGCCTGCACCGAGGTCTTCCAGAGAGGCGATGGCTTCCAGACGCTTTTGCGCGTCGGTGGTCATCGCTTTTGGATGCGGCGTCAGCAGCCAGGCGTAGGCCTGATGGTGCGAACGTCCGACGCGACCGCGCAGCTGGTGAAGCTGCGCCAGGCCAAAGTGATCCGCACGTTCAATGATGATGGTGTTCGCGGTCGGAATGTCGATCCCGGTTTCGATGATGGTGGTGCACACCAGCACGTTAAAGCGCTGGTGGTGGAAGTCGTTCATCACCCGTTCCAGCTCGCGCTCGCGCATCTGCCCGTGACCGATAGCAATGCGCGCTTCCGGCACCAGCTCCGCCAGCCTGTCCGCCGCTTTCTGGATGTTTTCCACGTCGTTGTACAGGTAATAGACCTGACCCCCGCGCAGCACTTCACGCAGAATGGCCTCACGCACCACCAGATTATCGTACTCGCGGACGAAGGTTTTCACCGCCAGACGGCGCGCCGGCGGCGTGGCGATAATCGACAGATCGCGCATGCCGCTCATCGCCATGTTCAGGGTTCGCGGTATCGGCGTTGCGGTCAGGGTCAGGATATCGACGTCGGCGCGCATCGCTTTGATGCGCTCTTTATGACGCACCCCGAAGCGGTGCTCTTCATCGACGATCAGCAGCCCCAAATCTTTCCACTTCACGTCGCTTTGCAGCAGCTTATGGGTGCCGATCAGAATATCGATCTTGCCTTCGCAGGCCTGCTCCAGGATCTGCGTCTGCTCTTTGGTGCTGCGAAAACGCGACAGCATCTCGATGCGAACCGGCCAGTTGGCGAAGCGGTCGCGGAAGTTGTCGAAGTGCTGCTGAGCGAGCAGGGTGGTCGGCACCAGCACCGCCACCTGCTTGTTGTTTTCCACCGCAAGGAAAGCGGCGCGCATCGCCACTTCGGTTTTACCGAAGCCGACGTCGCCGCAGACTAAGCGGTCCATTGCCAGCGGCTGGCACATGTCGCTCAGCACGGCGTTGATGGCCTGAGCCTGATCCGGCGTGGTTTCAAACGGGAAGCTGTCGCAGAACAGCTGATACTGTTCCTTATCATGCTTAAACGCGAAGCCCTCTTTGGCCGCGCGCTGGGCGTAAATATCCAGCAGCTCGGCGGCCACGTCGCGCACTTTTTCCGCGGCCTTCTGGCGCGCGCGCGCCCAGGCATCGCCGCCCAGCTTGTGCAGCGGCGCGTTCTCTTCAGCACCGCCCGCGTAGCGGCTGATCAGATGCAGGGACGACACCGGGACATACAGTTTGGCGTCGTTAGCGTAGGTCAGCATCAGGTATTCACCTTTAATGCCGCCCGCCTCCAGCGTGGTCATCCCCTGATAGCGTCCAACGCCATGTTCCAGGTGAACAATCGGCTGGCCCGGATGCAGTTCGGCCAGGTTGCGGATCAGCGTGTCCGGGTTGATGGTTCGACGGCTGTCCTGACGACGGCGCGCGACGCGCTCACCCAGCAGGTCGCTTTCGCAAATCAGCGCCAGGTTGTTGAGCGTGTCGATAAAACCGTGCTCGGCGGCGCCAATCATCAGGTAACGGCCGTTTCCGGTCGCTTCGCTCAGGCGCAGGATGCGCTTCGGCGCCACCTTAATGCGTCCCAACAGCTCACCTAACGCTTCGCGGCGGCCTTCACTCTCAACGGAGAACACCACCGGGCCGGTAAAGGACTCCAGGAACTTGCGCAGATTATCCAGCGGGGATTTCTGCTGCGCCTGGACGGCCAGGTCCGGCAGCGTCCGGAAGGCGAGGTTGGTGTTGGCGGCCTTATCGGCAAGCGAATCGGTTTTCAGCTGCATGCGCGGCCAGCGCTTCAGCTCGGCGTTGAGCTCGTCGGTACGCAGCCACAACGCTTCCGGCGGCAGCAGCGGACGCATCGGGTCAACGCCCCGGTTTTCGAAGCGAGCGCGGGTTTCGCTTTCAAAGCGGCTGGCGCTGGCGTCGATATCCCCGGTGTTAACAATCAGGGTATTCGCCGGGAAGTAGCTGAACAGGGCAGGGAGCGGCTCGCTGAAGAACAGCGGCTGCCAGTATTCGATCCCGGCAGGCAGCGTGCCTTTGCTGACCTGCTGATAAATATGTTCCGCGTCGCGCTTCACCTCGAACTTATCGCGCCACTGGCTGCGGAACAGTTCGATAGCGGTTTTGTCCGTCGGGAATTCATGTGCGGGCAGTAAATTGATGGACTCCACTTCCTCCAGCGTGCGTTGCGTGTCGGCGTCGAAGACGCGCAGGCTGTCGATTTCATCATCGAAAAAGTCCAGACGATACGGCTGGTCGCTGCCCATCGGGTAAAGGTCGAGCAGCGCGCCGCGGGTCGCGTATTCCCCGTGCTCCATCACCTGGTCGACGTGGCGATAGCCGGCACCGTCAAGCTGCGCGCGCAGGGCATCACGGGACAGGCGCTGGCCTTTTTTCATCACCAGCGCGTGGCCGTGCAGGTAGCTGTGCGGACAGACGCGCTGCATCAGGGTATTCACCGGCACAATCAGCACGCCGCGCTGCATGGTCGGGAGTTGATAGAGCGTCGACAGGCGCGAGGAGATGATCTCCTGGTGCGGAGAGAAGCTGTCATAGGGCAGCGTTTCCCAGTCGGCCAGGCTGAACACCAGATTATCGGTGAACTGGCGAATTTCGTCGTGCAGGCGCAGGGCGTTTTGCATATCCGGGGCAACCAGGATCACCGGGCCAGTATGACGCTCGGCGATTTCCGCTACCAGCGTGGCGCACGCTGCGCCCGTGAGTTCACCCAGCTGGCGCTGGTCGCCCGCTTTGACAGGCAAGGAATAACGATAGTGTTCAGGCATGGCTATGTCAGAGTCTCTTATGGATATACCAACAGTATTGGGGCATATCACTGATACGCAATGTCTTTATTATCCTCGATCGTTTTACATAAGCAAATCGTAACCGCACGGCGGGATTATACGCCCCCGGAAGGGGGGCGGTGAGGGCATTAACGGGTCGAAGGTGACAGGGTCAGCGTAGCGGGAGGAGAGAAGAAAATGTCGCCAAACAGCGCGGTGGAGATCTTACGGACCCCGAGTCCGGCAAGGGTACAGATCAGCAGGCTGGCAAACGGATAGACAAGAATTAGGGATAGCTCGGCCCAGACCGGCCAGTAAGCGGCATTCATCTCGCCGATCAGGAACAGGCTGAAGGCCTCAATGAGGATGCGATGAGTGGTATAAATCGCAATGGTATTAGAGCCAATCACGTTCAGCAGGTTGTCAGGGTGAACGGCATAGCGCTGCTCAAAGCTGTAGAACAGCTTCATGATCAGCACAATCGACAGCAATGAGAGCAGCAGTGGAACGTTAGCAAACCACAGCACCACGGAGACGGCGGCGAAAGCGCCGGTTGTCAGCCAGTTGCGGCGCAGGCTGAGGTTTTTCATCCACGTCATCAGCGCTGCGCCATACCACGCCCCGAGGCTGTAGTAGATCATGTTGCGTACCACGCTGTTCATTCCCCACCACGGCAGCGGCAGGAAGTTGATCGCGATGCTTGCCAGCGCCAGCAGCCCCAGCATCGGCAGCTTCCAGCGGCTCAGCAGTTTACACAGCGTGAAGTACACAACCAGGGCATACAGATACCACAGGCTGGTGCTGGCGGTGAGCATGCCTCGCACAAATCCCCGGAGGGAATCGGCGTAGGCCGCGTTCGACGAGGTGGCAAGCTCACGCTCGGGCGCCAGCCAGGCGTTCAGGTGGGTCAGCGCCTGCCATTGCAGAATTCCCCACAGCGCTAGGACCCAGACAATGCTCCAGACTCGCTTGTCGAGGCTGGTTCGCCAGTCCACCTCATCAATATAACGACGGATCAGATAGCCGGAGATAAAGAAAAAGACCGGCATACGGAAGGGGGCGAGGTAGAGATTAAAATAGACCCAGCATTTGGCGAGAAGGCCGGAGAGCGGGTGTTGCAGCCCGATCAGGTGCGGATAAAACGTGATAACCGAATGATAGATAACCACCAGGCAGATACACAGCCCTTTTATCTGGTTAATCCATAATGCTTTTTGCTTCATTGTTCGCAACTACCTTATTGCCATAGACGAACGAACAATTGTTGTTAAACGAAACCGGGCTGTAATGGGTAACAGTCTGTATCAGGAGGTTTTTCGGAAAAGGTGGAGGTTGCGAGGGGCGGTTTCAGACATTAGTACCCTGATTTATCTGAATTTTTCGGAAAAATGATTACCAAAGCTTACGGTTTCAGTCATTTACGCTTAACGGATTCGCTTATATACTCGTGGGTCTGCTATCAGCAAACAGACGGACTTCATGTATCAACCTGTCGCACTCTTCATAGGCTTACGCTACATGCGTGGGCGCGCCGCGGACCGCTTCGGTCGCTTTGTCTCCTGGCTTTCGACTATTGGCATTACGCTTGGCGTGATGGCTCTGGTGACGGTGCTTTCCGTCATGAATGGCTTTGAGCGCGAGCTGCAAAACAACATCCTGGGGCTGATGCCGCAGGCCGTTCTCTCATCGACTAACGGTTCGGTTAACCCGCAGCAGCTGCCGGAAAGCGCGGCGAAGTTACAGGGCGTCACGCGCGTTGCGCCGTTGACCACCGGTGACGTGGTGCTGCAAAGCGCCCGCAGCGTGGCGGTCGGCGTGATGCTGGGTATCGACCCGGCACAAAAAGATCCGCTGACGCCGTATCTCGTTAACGTGAAGCAGACTGACCTGGAAGCCGGGAAATACAACGTGATTCTGGGTGAGCAGCTTGCCGGTCAGCTTGGCGTCAACCGTGGCGACCAGCTGCGCGTGATGGTGCCTTCCGCCAGCCAGTTTACGCCGATGGGGCGCCTGCCAAGCCAGCGCCTGTTCAACGTAATTGGTACCTTTGCCGCCAACAGCGAAGTCGATGGCTACCAGATGCTGGTTAACATCCAGGACGCGTCACGCCTGATGCGCTACCCGGCCGGAAATATCACCGGCTGGCGCCTGTGGCTTGACGCGCCGCTGAAGGTGGATACCCTCAGCCAGCAAAAACTGCCGGACGGCACCAAATGGCAGGACTGGCGCGAGCGTAAAGGCGAGCTGTTCCAGGCCGTGCGGATGGAGAAAAACATGATGGGGCTGCTGCTGAGCCTGATCGTCGCCGTGGCAGCATTTAACATCATCACCTCGCTGGGGCTGATGGTGATGGAGAAGCAGGGCGAGGTCGCTATCCTGCAAACCCAGGGGCTGACGCCGCGCCAGATCATGGCCGTGTTTATGGTGCAGGGCGCCAGCGCCGGTATCATCGGTGCGCTGCTCGGTGCCGTGCTGGGGGCACTGCTTGCCAGCCAGCTCAACAACTTAATGCCGATTATCGGCGCGCTGCTCGACGGCGCAGCGCTGCCGGTGGCTATCGAGCCGCTGCAGGTGGTCGGTATTGCGCTGGCCGCGATGGCCATTGCGCTGCTTTCAACGCTTTATCCTTCCTGGCGCGCCGCCGCCACTCAACCCGCTGAGGCTTTACGTTATGAATAAGATCCTGTTGCAATGCGACAACCTGTCCAAACGCTATCAGGAAGGCACTGTGCAAACCGACGTGCTGCACAATGTGAGTTTTAGCGTGGGCGAAGGCGAGATGATGGCGATTGTCGGCAGCTCCGGCTCCGGTAAAAGTACCTTATTACATCTGCTGGGCGGGCTGGATACCCCAACCAATGGCGACGTGATTTTCTCCGGCCAGCCGATGAGCAAAATGTCCTCGGCGGCGAAGGCCGAGCTGCGCAACCGCGAGCTGGGCTTTATCTACCAGTTCCACCACCTGCTGCCGGATTTCACGGCGCTGGAAAACGTGGCGATGCCGCTGCTGATTGGCAAAAAGAAACCCGCAGAAATTAACGCCCGCGCCAGCGACATGCTGAAAGCGGTAGGGCTGGGCCATCGCGGTAACCACCGTCCGTCGGAGCTGTCCGGCGGCGAACGCCAGCGCGTGGCGATTGCCCGTGCGCTGGTCAACAACCCGCGTCTGGTGCTGGCGGATGAGCCCACCGGTAACCTGGACGCCCGCAATGCGGACAGTATTTTCCAGCTTCTGGGCGAGCTGAACGCCTCACAGGGTACCGCGTTCCTGGTGGTGACCCACGATCTGCAGCTGGCAAAACGCATGGGGCGCCAGCTTGAGATGCGCGACGGTCATCTGAACGCGGAACTGACCCTGATGGGAGCTGAGTAATGGCGTCACCGTTATCGTTACTCATCGGTTTACGTTTTAGCCGCGGCCGCCGTCGCGGCGGCATGGTGTCGCTGATCTCCGTCATCTCGACCATCGGTATTGCGCTGGGTGTGGCGGTGCTGATTGTCGGCCTGAGCGCCATGAACGGTTTTGAGCGCGAGCTGAATAACCGCATTCTGGCGGTGGTGCCGCACGGGGAGATCGAACCGGTTAACCAGCCGTGGACGAACTGGAGCGATGCGCTCACCAAAGTTGAAAAAGTGCCGGGCATCGCCGCGGCCGCGCCCTACATTAACTTTACCGGGCTGGTGGAGAGCGGGGTTAACCTGCGCGCCATTCAGGTGAAAGGGGTGAACCCGGCGCAGGAAGCGCGTCTCAGCGCGCTGCCGAACTATGTGCAAAACGGCGCGTGGGCCAACTTCAGGGCGGGCGAGCAGCAGATCATCATGGGTAAAGGCGTTGCTGATGCCCTGAAGGTGAAGCAGGGCGACTGGGTGTCAATCATGATCCCCAACGCCAGCGCCGATCACAAACTGCAGCAGCCAAAACGCGTGCGCCTGCACGTTACCGGTATTCTTCAGCTGAGCGGCCAGCTTGACCACAGCTTTGCGATGGTGCCGATGGAGGATGCGCGCCAGTATCTCGACATGGGCGACAGCGTGACGGGCATTGCGATTAAGGTGAACGACGTCTTTAACGCCAACAAACTGGTGCGCGACGCGGGCAGCGTGACCAATAACTATGTCTACATCAAAAGCTGGATCGGCACTTACGGGTATATGTACCGTGATATCCAGATGATCCGCGCCATTATGTATCTGGCGATGGTGCTGGTGATTGGCGTCGCGTGCTTTAATATCGTCTCGACGCTGGTCATGGCGGTCAAGGACAAGAGCGGCGACATCGCCGTGCTGCGTACCCTCGGAGCAAAAGACGGTCTTATTCGCGCCATCTTCGTCTGGTACGGTTTGCTGGCGGGTCTGTTCGGCAGCCTGTGCGGCGTGGTGATTGGCGTGGTGGTTTCCCTGCAGCTGACGCCGATTATCAACGGGATTGAAAAGCTTATTGGTCACCAGTTCCTGTCGGGTGATATCTATTTTATTGACTTCCTGCCGTCTGAACTGCACTGGCTGGATGTTTTTTATGTGCTGCTTACAGCACTTTTACTGAGTCTGCTGGCAAGCTGGTATCCGGCGCGTCGCGCAAGCCGAATTGATCCGGCGAGGGTATTAAGTGGCCAGTAATTACGTCATGATCTAGCGGCTTTCGGGTCGCCAGATCGAAAGAGGAATGCGTTATGTATTATGGATTTGATATTGGCGGCACCAAGATTGCGCTCGGCGTGTTTGATAAAGACCTCAAACTGCAGTGGGAAACCCGCGTTCCCACGCCGCGCGACAGCTACGACGAATTTTTAACCGCCATTGCCGCGCTGGTGGCGCAGGCCGATGAACGCTTTGGCGTGAAAGGCAGCGTCGGCATTGGTATTCCGGGCATGCCGGAAACCGACGACGGTACGCTTTACGCGGCCAACGTGCCTGCCGCCAGCGGTAAACCGCTGCGCGCCGATCTCTCTGCTCTCCTTGAACGCGACGTGCGTTTAGACAACGATGCCAACTGCTTCGCGCTCTCTGAAGCCTGGGATGATGAATTCCGTCGCTACCCGCTGGTGATGGGGCTGATCCTCGGTACCGGCGTCGGCGGCGGAATCGTCATCAACGGTAAGCCCATCACCGGCCGCAGCTACATCACCGGCGAGTTTGGTCATATTCGCCTGCCGGTGGATGCCCTCGAGGTGGTGGGACGTGATTTTCCGCTAACCCGCTGCGGCTGTGGCCAGCACGGCTGTATTGAGAACTACCTTTCCGGCCGCGGGTTTGCATGGCTTTACGAACACTTCTATCATCAGAAACTTGAGGCCCCTCAAATCATTACCCTTTGGGAGCAAGGGGATGCGCAGGCGCGTGAGCACGTCGAGCGCTATCTGGATCTGCTGGCGGTATGTCTGGGCAATATTCTCACTATCGTCGACCCGGATCTGCTGGTGATCGGGGGAGGGCTCTCAAACTTTACCGCGATTACGGAACGGTTGTCCGGGCGTTTGCCCCGACACTTATTGCCGGTTGCCCGCGTGCCGCGTATTGAACGCGCGCGACACGGGGACGCAGGAGGCATGCGCGGAGCCGCATTCCTTCATCTCACCGATTAGTTTACGAGGTTACTATGCTGTCGCGTCGCCAGGGTCGACTCAGCCGTTTTCGCAAAAACAAACGCCGCTTGCGTGAGCGTCTGCGCCAGCGGATCTTTTTCAGAGACAGAATGATGCCAGAAGCGATGGATAAACCCAGAGTGGTGGTGCTGACCGGGGCGGGGATCTCCGCCGAGTCAGGAATTCGAACCTTCCGCGCGGCGGACGGGTTGTGGGAAGAGCACCGCGTGGAGGATGTCGCCACGCCGGAAGGCTTTGCCCGCGACCCGGATCTCGTGCAGGCGTTTTATAACGCCCGCCGTCGTCAGCTTCAGCAGCCTGACGTCGCGCCGAATGCGGCACATCTGGCACTGGCGAAGCTGGAAGAGGCGCTGGGCGATCGTTTTCTGCTCGTAACGCAGAATATCGACAACCTTCACGAGCGGGCCGGTAACAAGAACATCATCCATATGCACGGCGAGCTGCTCAAGGTTCGCTGCGCCTGGAGCGGTCAGGTGCTGGACTGGAAAGAGGACGTGCTGCCAGAGGATAAGTGCCACTGCTGCCAGTTCCCGTCGCGCCTGCGTCCGCACGTGGTCTGGTTCGGCGAAATGCCGCTGGGAATGGATGAGATCTACAGCGCGCTGGCTATGGCCGACGTTTTTATCGCCATCGGCACATCCGGTCATGTTTATCCGGCGGCGGGGTTTGTCCACGAAGCGCGACTGCACGGCGCGCATACGGTAGAACTCAATCTTGAGCCAAGCCAGGTGGGTAGCGAATTTGAAGAGAAACACTACGGCCTGGCAAGCACGGTTGTTCCGGAGTTTGTCGACAAGCTGCTGAAAGGGCTGTAACGCGAATCGCGTGAAAAGGCACCCGCTGGACGGGTGCCTTTTTATTTAAGAATGAAAGAACGCCAGCGTCTTCTCCAGCGATTTAGCCTGCTCGTCCAGCGAGAGCGCCGCCGCTGAGATCTGCTGAACCAGTGAAGCGTTCTGCTGGGTGGTGCTGTCCATCTGGTTAACGGCGGTACTGACCTGGCTAATCCCCCGATTCTGCTCGTCCAGCGCCTGAACAATGTCGTTGATGACCAGATGCACGTGCGACACCGCCTCAATCACCTGTTTCATCATTACGCCGGTCTCATTGACCAGCTCAACGCCTTTGCTGACGCGGCCTGAGGACTCGGCAATCAGTTGAGAGATTTCTTTGGCCGCGTTAGCGCTTCGCTGGGCAAGATTGCGCACTTCACCTGCGACAACTGCGAAACCGCGCCCCTGTTCGCCTGCGCGCGCCGCTTCAACGGCCGCATTCAGCGCCAGAATATTGGTCTGGAAGGCGATGCCGTCGACGATGCTGTTAATCTCACCGATCTTACGCGCGCTCTCATCAATCTCCCCGATCACCATTACCACGTCGTTTACCAGCGTTTCGCCATGCCCGGCGAGGCTCGCGGCGCGATCGGTCAGCGTGGTGGCCTTGTGGGCGTTGTCGGCGTTATTCTTCACCGTAACCGAAATCTCTTCCATGCTGGCAGCTGTTTCAACAATCGCCGCCGCCTGTTCTTCGGTACGCGAGGCGAGGTCAAGGTTGCCCGCCGAAATTTCGCTGGTCCCGCCGTGCACCGAATGGCTGGCTTCGCTGATGTTGCCGACGATGCGCTTGAGCTGCGTCTGCATGGTGTGCAGGGCATAAAAAATGCTGTGGGTATCCCCGGAACGTACCGGGATGACATTGTTCAGATCTCCCCGGGCGACGGCCAGAGCAATACCGGCAGCCTCGGAAGGTTCTCCCCCCACCGGACGGTCAACCTTGCGGGTAAAGATCTGGGCCATCACCAGGCTGACCGCAATGATGCTTAACACCATCAGGACGATGGCTTTCAGTAAAAATGCGCGCGCTTCGGCCATCACTTCGCTGACCGGGGTGATAATAGCCAGTTTCCACGGCGTCTGGCTGTTGCCGACGGCGATGTCCTGCCAGGTGATAAACACCTCTTCCTTCAGCAGCGGATCGTTTACCCGGGTGACGTCATGACCGGCAATCTGACCCGCGTAAGACTTGCCTGCAGCCCGTTTGTCCGGGCTGGACACCACGTTATTGCCCGCAGACAGGAGGAGGGCGTAGCCTGTGCCGTTCCACGGTTTAATTGCGCCGATCGTGGACTGCAGCGTGGCGAGCGAGAAGTCAGAGGTGACCGAGCCCAGAAACTGACCGTCACGCATGATGGGGGCGGCAATCGAGGTGAGCATCACGTCCACGCCGTTGTAGGGGTAAATATAGGGTTCGATGATCACATCTTTATGCCGCTGTTTCGGCAGCAGATAATAATCACCGCTGCCGGGCGTTTCGATGTCCGTCAGCAGGTGCAACGCCGGTTTGCCGGTGGCATCGCGGTCGACGTAGCGGGCGTAGCGCCCGGCAGGATCTTCACCGCTCTGACCGGCAAAGGCGGCATCTTTATCGTCAAACGCGTTGGGCTCAAAGGCCATCGACATGGAGAGAAACGACGGGTGAGCCGAGAGGTAGTGGATGAGCAGCTGGTTCAGGCTCTGGCGATCGGATACCCCCGCCTCGCGCAGCGCCAGGGCGCTGTTGCCCATATCCCGGGCGGCAGTCAGGGCGGAATCCAGCTGTTTGCTGACCTGTAAAGCCTGTACCTCGGCTATCTGGCGGATATGTTTTTTGGCCAGCACCTCTTGCTGCGCCATCCACTGCCACATCATAAACCCGATCGTTGCCGTAAAGCCCACCGTCACGGTGAGGAAAATGGACAATAGCATCAACGTCTTGACTCTTATTTTTTGTTTTCGGACCATGGCGTCTTTCATTCTCATCTCCCGTAATGTCGTGCATGTCGGGCAGGCACACAGTACTTATCGGATATTTCGTTCTCTTTCTGTAGAGCGCCGGATATATTTAATTTAAATTCCAGAATATTAAATCCCGTTAATTAGTGTGGATGCTTTTATTTTGTGCATTCAATCAAAATAGCGCTCGATAATGCTCGTTATCATCGTGTAGAAAGAGGATGCTAATAAATATTAAGTGGTAGAGGAGGATGGGATATGTACGGATTTATCGCGCGACAACCCATTTTTAACCCAGAGATGAATACCGTGGCCTATGAGCTGCTTTTCAGAGACGGGATGACAAATCGTTTTCCGGATGTGTCGGCGGAATATGCCACGTCCAGGATGATATCCGATCAGTTTTTATGTGTGCCGTCCCAGCGCATCGCCGGGGCACATACGTCGTTTATTAATTTCCCTTCAAGGATGGTCATTGACCGCAGTGGCGAAGCGCTTGATAAAGAGAGCGTGGTGATTGAGATCCTTGAAGATGCTGTGCCGGGGGCCGAACTGCTGCAGGCCGTCAGGGAGATGAATGCGCATGGCTACCAGTTTGCGCTTGATGATTTCACCCTTGCGCCAGAATGGGATGCTTTTTTACCCTATATTTCGATCCTGAAATTCGACGTCAGAAATTATACTTTAGCGCAAATTAAAGCGTATCTGAAAGCACGTAAACATCTGACCGGTCATATTAAATATCTCGCTGAAAAAGTTGAGACTAAAGAGGAATTCAACCAATACAGGGACGAGGGGTTCTCTCTGTTTCAGGGCTATTTTTTCTGCCGTCCTGAGGTCATTAAATATAAACGGCTGTCGCAAAATCAGCTGGCGATTTTCCGGCTGCAAATGGAGGTCGGACGCAATAAACCTGATTTTCGAATCATCGAGTCGTTGATAAAAACGGATCTGACGCTCTCTTATAAAATCATGCGCTATATGAAGCATACGGCGTTTAAACATGTCGGCGCCTGTAATTTCAGCAAGTTAACCCTGAGCGAGGTGCTCAGGTATCTTGGCGAAAATCAGCTCCGACGGTTTGTTGCCGTCGTGGTCCTCGCCAGTGCGGGTAATGACACCGTCAGCGAGCTTTACCCGTTAAGCATGATGCGCGGCAAGTTCTGCGAACTGATTGCAGAGACGATGAAAGACCCGATTCTGGCTGAAAATGCGTTCATGTGCGGCCTGTTTTCTTTGCTCGATACCCTTCTTGAGCTGCCGATGGCCGAGTTGATGAAGCAAATTGCGGTACCGCAGAGCGTGAGCAACGCGCTGTGCTATCAGGAGGGGCAGTTAGCCGACATGATCAACCTCTGTCGCTACTATGAACAGCAGCGCTGGGACGAGGCAACCCGGGTTCGTCAGGCGCTGGGTCTGTCTGATGAGGAGGTGGTGGAGGCGATGCGAAAGGCGACGATCTGGGCAGGAGAGAATGCGGTCAGTTAATTCCCCCTCACGCCGTACAGGCGGCGTGAGGAGGGGCGCGAGACCGTTTAGCGGCCCGCTTTTAACTTCTGGTAATACTCTTCGTAGAGGCGGCTGGCGTCGCCGACATCGTTCTGCCATTCACCTTTGCTGATGGTTTCGGCGTCCGGGTAGAGCGACTTATCGTTAGCCACGTCAGGCTTCAGCAGCTTGCGTGCGGCCAGGTTGGGCGTCGGGTAGCCAATCGTCTCGGCAACCTGTTTCGCCACGTCAGGGCGCAGCAGGAAGTCGATCAGCTTATGCGCCCCGTCCACGTTTTTCGCGTTGGCCGGGATTGAAAGACTGTCCATCCAGAAAATCCCGCCCTCTTTTGGCCAGACAACCTCAAGCGGCGTACCGGCCTGGCGGGCGACATACGCGGAACCGTTCCACACCATCCCCAGGTTCACTTCGCCTTCCATATACGGGTTTGCCGGGTTATCGGAGTTGAATGCCGCCACGTTAGGCATCAGCTTTTTCAGCTCGGTATACGCCGCTTCAATCTCTTTTGGATCCGTCGTATTGCCCGAGTAGCCCAGCTTGCGCAGCGCGATCTGGAACACTTCACGTGCGTCGTCGGTCAACAACAGGCTGCCTTTGTACTCCGGTTTCCACAGGTCGGCCCAGCTTGTCACCGATTTCGGGTCGACGGCCTCGCTGTTAACGCCAATCGCGGTTGCCCCCCAGATATACGGAATGGAGTAGTCGTTATTCGGGTCAAACGGCTTGTTGAGCATCTCCGGATCGAGGTTTGAAAAATGGGTTAGCTTCGTTTTATCGATCTTCTGGATCATGCCCTCTTTGCGCATTTTGTCGACAAAGTAGGTGGAAGGAACCACCAGATCGTATGCGCCGTCTTTGTAGGTTTTGAGCTTGGCATACATGGTTTCATTCGACTCGTAGGTCGAGTAGATCACCTTGATGCCCGTCTCTTTGGTGAACTGTTCCAGCAGTCCCGGCGGCACATACTCGGTCCAGTTGTAGAAGTAGAGTGTTTTGCTGTCATCAGCGTGCGCGGCACCCATGCCAAGCACCAGCGCCGCAGCGGCGAGCATTTTTTTCATTTCATTGTCCCCTGAGATTTTGTTTTATCACGAGCAATAACCTGGCTGGCGATCACCAGAACCAGCGAAAACACCAGCAGAATGGTCGCCAGCGCGTTCACCTCAGGTGAAACGCCGACTTTCACCATCGAATAGATTTTCAACGGCAGAATTTCATAGCTCGGCCCGGTCACGAAGGAGGAAACCACCACGTCATCCATCGACAGGGTAAAGCTCAGCAGCCATCCGGCCGCCACGGCGGGCATCGCCAGCGGCAGGATGATTTTGCGCAGGATGGTCATTTCGCTGGCGCCCAGATCTTTCGCCGCCTCCAGCATGCGCACGTCGAACCCTTTCAGGCGCGCAAAGACGGTCACCACCACAAACGGCAGGCAGAAGGTGATATGGGAAAACAGCAGCGACCAGAAGCCAAGCTGTACACCCAGCAGCATAAACAGCACCAGCAGCGAAATCGCCATCACGATGTCCGGCGACATCATCACCACAAACAGCATGCCGCTGACGAACGGCTTACCGCGAAAGCGATAGCGATAGAGCGCCACGGCGGTCAGGGAGCCAATCAGCGTGGCGAAGGTGGCGGAGAAGATCGCCATCGTCAGCGAGTGCTGAGCGGCCTGCAGCAGGCTGTCATTGTTCATCAGCAGGCTGTACCAGTCGGTGGTAAAGCCCTGCCAGTTAATCCCAAAGCGCGAGCTGTTAAACGAGTTCACGATCAAAATAATGATCGGGATATACAGGTAAGCGTAAATGGCGGTCATAAAACCGCCGCGAAGCAGTCGACCGATCATTCGAGTTCCACCTTCTTATTCAGCAGCCGTGAGGCGCGCCAGTAGACCAGCAGCATCAGACCCATCACCACCGTCAGCGTGATGCTGGTGGCGGACCCGAACGGCCAGTCGCGGATGTTGAGGAACTGGCTCTTGATCACATTCCCAATCAGCAGGTTTTTCGCCCCGCCCATCAGGTCAGAAACGTAGAACAAGCCCATCGCCGGGAGCATCACCAGCAGACAGCCCGCGATAATGCCGGGCATGGTCAGCGGGATGATAATGCGGATAAAGGTCTGGAACCTGTTGGCACCCAGATCTTTTGCCGCTTCCAGCAGCGGTTTATCCAGCTTCTCAATGCTGGAATAGAGCGGCATCACCATAAACGGCAGCAGGATATAGACCAGACCGATAATCACCGCGCTTGGGGTGAACATGATGCGGATCGGCGTATCGATCACTCCCAGCCACAGCAGAAATTCATTGAGGTAGCCTTTGGTGCTGAGGAAGATTTTCAGCCCGTAGATGCGAATCAGCGAGTTGGTCCAGAACGGCACAATCAGTAAAAACAGCAGCAGGGGCCGCACCTTTTGCGGCAGACCCGCGAGGAACCATGCGAACGGATAACCCAGCACCAGGCAGGCAATCGTGGCAATCAGCGCCATATTCAGCGAGTGCAGCAGCACGTCAAAATAGAGCGGATCGAGCAGGCGCACGTAGTTGTCCAGCGTAAAGACCAGCGAAACGAAATGGGTATCGTCGCGGGTCAGGAAGCTGGTGGCGATAATCATCAGGTTGGGGAGAAAGACAAACAACACAAGCCAACCGACGATCGTGGCAATCACCACATTCTGGAACTTACTGGTGTTCTTCATCAGCCAGTACAACCTCCCAGCTTTCTACCCAGTTGATAACCATTTTCTGGTCGAGAGAGTGGTCGAAATCAGGGTCGTCCTCGTTAAAGAACTCGCTGACCATCACCATTTTGCCGTTCTCCAGCTCGACGACAGACTCCAGCGTCATCCCTTTGTAGTTGCGCTCGCGGATATAGCCGATTAACCCTTCGGCCTCGGCGTTGCCGTGGATTTCATCGACGCGCAGATCTTCCGGGCGCAGCAGAACGTTGAGCTTTTGTCCCTTTTCGACGGGGAAATTCACTGTGATGGCGCACTCCCGTCCTTCGACGCGGGCCCGGACGCGCTGGTCGTCCAGACGTTCGATCACCGTGGCGTCGAAGATATTGATTTCACCAATGAAGCTGGCGACAAACAGGTTCTTCGGCTCTTCGTAGATTTCACGCGGCGTGCCGTCCTGCTCGATTTTACCGTCACGCATCACCACGATGCGGTCGGACATGGTCAGGGCCTCTTCCTGGTCATGGGTGACGAAGACAAAGGTAATGCCGAGCTTGCGCTGCAGAGCCTTGAGCTCGTTCTGCATCTGCTTGCGCAGCTTGTAATCCAGCGCGGAGAGGGATTCATCCAGCAGGAGCAGACGCGGCTTGTTGACTACGGCGCGGGCGATGGCCACGCGCTGCTGCTGGCCGCCGGAAAGCTGATGCGGTTTTCGCTGGGCAAACGTCTCGAGCTGCACCATGCGCAGGGCTTCGGTGACGCGCGGTTCGATTTCATTCGCCGGGGTTTTTTGCATCCGCAGGCCAAACGCCACGTTTTCAAACACGGTCATGTGCGGGAAGAGGGCATAGCTCTGAAAGACAGTGTTGACGTGGCGGTCTTCGGCGGGAACCTGGGTGATGTCCTGGTTTTCAAGATGGATATGGCCGTTATCGACGCTTTCCAGCCCGGCGATAAGGCGCAGTACGGTTGTTTTGCCGCAGCCGGAGGGGCCTAGCAGCGTCAGAAACTCACCGTCATTGATGGTGAGAGTGAGGTCGGAAATGACGTCCTTGCCATCAAAACTTTTACGAATTCGTTCCAGTTTCACCAGCGGTGAACGGGTTTGTGTATTCAATTTTTGCGCTGTCCCATATAGACGCCTCAGGCAGCAGACTGAAGCGGGGTTTGTGTGTAACCACCTTGGTGACTCGTAATGAGGGCGGACATTCTACGGCAATCCCTTGCAATCGCCAATCCTTGTCACTGATTCATAAGCTACATTTACTAACGCATAACGATATAAACGGAAAATATTCTCGTTTGCGGGATAAAAGTGACCTGACGCAATATTTGCGTTTTGATGCTTATTGATAATGTTGTCACAAAAAGTGAGGGTGACTGCATGGATAAATTACTTGAGCGTTTTTTACAGTACGTTTCGCTGGATACCCAATCTAAACCGGGTGTTCGCCAGGTGCCGAGCACCGAAGGCCAGTGGAAGTTATTAAACCTGCTTAAAGAGCAGCTTGACGCCATGGGGCTGGTCAACGTCACGTTAAGCGAGAAAGGCACTGTGATGGGAACGCTGCCGGCGAATGTCCCGGGTGACATTCCGGCGATTGGCTTTATCTCCCATGTCGACACCTCTCCGGATTTTAGCGGTAAACATGTGAACCCGCAGATTGTTGAAAACTACCGCGGCGGCGACATTGCGCTGGGCATAGGCGATGAAGTGCTCTCGCCCGTCATGTTCCCGGTGCTGCACCAGCTGCTGGGCCAGACGCTGATCACCACCGACGGAAAAACGCTGCTGGGGGCGGATGATAAAGCGGGGATCGCAGAAATCATGACGGCGCTGGCGGTGCTGAAGGGCAAAGATATCCCGCACGGCGATATCCGCGTGGCCTTTACGCCGGATGAAGAGGTCGGCAAGGGCGCGAAGCACTTCGACGTTGACGCCTTTAACGCGCAGTGGGCCTACACCGTTGACGGTGGCGGCGTCGGTGAGCTGGAGTATGAAAACTTCAACGCTGCCTCAGTGACGATCAAAATTGTCGGCAACAACGTTCACCCCGGTTCGGCGAAAGGCGTCATGGTGAATGCGCTGTCGCTGGCGTCGCGA
Organism: Enterobacter cloacae complex sp. Mu1197; assembly: GCF_040059225.1. Classification (NCBI taxonomy): domain Bacteria; kingdom Pseudomonadati; phylum Pseudomonadota; class Gammaproteobacteria; order Enterobacterales; family Enterobacteriaceae; genus Enterobacter; species Enterobacter cloacae complex sp. Mu1197. The sequence continues at coordinate 1,831,711 of NZ_CP157375.1, forward strand.
ATTCATGCGGAAGTCCCGGCGGAAGAGAGCCCCGAACAGACCGAGGGGTATGAAGGGTTCTATCACCTGACCAGCATCAAAGGCACCGTGGACAGCGCGCAGATGCACTACATCATCCGCGATTTCGACCGTAAAGCCTTTGAGGCGCGCAAGCGTAAGATGATGGAGATCGCCAGGAAGGTGGGCAAGGGCCTGCATCCTGACTGCTATATTGAGCTCATCATCGAAGACAGCTATTACAATATGCGCGAGAAGGTGATGGCGCATCCGCATATTCTCGATATCGCCCAGCAGGCGATGCGCGACTGCGATATTGAACCGCAGCTGAAGCCGATTCGCGGCGGCACCGACGGTTCTCAGCTGTCATTCATGGGGCTACCGTGCCCGAACCTGTTTACCGGTGGCTATAACTACCATGGCAAACATGAGTTTGTGACGCTGGAAGGGATGGAAAAGGCGGTGCAGGTGATTGTGCGGATCGCGGAGTTGACCGCGAAACGCTAAAAAAACGCCCGGTGGCGCTACGCTTACCGGGCCTACGATCCGAATGTAGGCCGGGTAAGGCGAAGCCGCCACCCGGCATTGAGGCAAGGAGTGCCCATGTCAAACTACCGTCGCCATTACGTCCCCGGTGGAACCGGGTTCTTCACCGTCAACCTGCAAAATCGTCAGAGCGATTTGCTTACCCGTCATATCGATAGCCTGCGTTCCGCCGTCTCAACGGTTAAGCGTGCGAAGCCCTTCACCATCAACGCGTGGGTTATTCTGCCTGAACACATGCACTGTATCTGGACCCTACCGGAAGGAGACAGTGATTTTTCTGCTCGCTGGCGGGATATCAAAAAGACGTTCAGCCGCAACGTCGACATGCGCCATATCTGGCAGCCACGATTCTGGGAACACACTATCCGAAACGAAGAGGACTACCGACGGCATGTGGATTACATTTACGTCAATCCGCTGAAGCACGGCTTTGTGGGTAAAGTCAGCGACTGGCCGTTTTCAACGTTTCATCGGGACGTGGCTGAAGGGTTGTATCCGGTGGATTGGGCAGGAGAGATCGAGGATTTTGCGGCGGGTGAGCGTCGATAAAAACGCCCGGTGGCGCTACGCTTACCGGGCCTACGATCCGAATGTAGGCCGGGTAAGGCGAAGCCGCCACCCGGCAAATATCACGACTCAGTCCTCAAAGAACCAGTACCCGCTGTTGACCAGTGCGGCCAGCATCGCGAGGAAGGATGGGTCTTCCAGCGCATCGCCAAAGGTATCGGCAGTCAGCACCAGATGGCTGGCAATCGCTTCCAGCGCCGGACGGTGTGGAGAGTCCAGCTTCTCGCCGTTGACGAACACGTCCTCACCAATACGCAGCACGCGTAGTCCGCCCAGGCGCGTCAGCTTGTCGCCCTGCTGAAGCGCATCATAAATCTCGTCAGCCTGATAAGGCGGCTCCGGTGGTGCAACGTCCAGCTCGTGGCGGGACTGGCTGATAAACTCGCCAAACCACTGTTTGAAGTGCTCCGGCTCGTTAATCAGATCCAGCATCATGCCGCGCAGCTTATCCAGCTCTGCGGGCAGGATATCGGCCGGATGCTCGCGTGCAGGCACATTAGGGTCGCTGTAACGATAGCTGCCCAGCTCGCGCTGCAGAACATAGTCGGCAAATCCGCTGATCATCTCGCGGCCGCTTGGCGCGCGGAACCCGACGGAGTAGTTGAGGGAGTTCTCCAGGGAGTAGCCTTCGTGAGGGAATCCCGGTGGAATGTAGAGAATGTCACCCGGCTCCAGCTCTTCGTCGATAATCCCGTCAAACGGGTCAACCTGAAGCAGGTCCGGATGCGGGCAGTGCTGCTTCATGGGGACTTTTTCGCCCACGCGCCAGCGGCGGCGACCCGTACCCTGAATAATAAACACGTCGTACTGGTCCAGATGCGGACCGACGCCACCGCCAGGAACGGAGAAGGAGATCATCAGATCGTCCATGCGCCAGTCGGGCAGGGCGCGGAACGGACGCATTAAGGCGGCCGTTGGCTCGTGCCAGTGGTTGACCGCCTGCACCAGCAGCGACCAGTTGTTTTCACCGAGGTGATCGTAGCTTTCGAAAGGACCGTGGCTAACCTGCCATTTCCCGTCCTGGTGGCTGACCAGACGGCTGTCGACTTCGTTTTCCATGGCCAGACCGGCCAGCTCGTCAGGCGAGATGGGGTCGACAAAATTGCTGAACCCGCGCTTCAGAACGACCGGGCGTTTTTGCCAGTAACGTTCAATAAACTCGGGCCAGTTAAGCGTTAAGTGATAATCCATATTTTTTTATTCCGCAGGCTCTTACTGACTCGGATTATAACGGAAGCTCAGCCCCCCGGCTGCGAGATCCTCGCATTTTTCACATAACGGGTTAACTATCGTTCGATGTGGGCTGCTGGCGACCAAAAATGACCTCCATTCGCGCGCCGCCCAGCAAACTTTCACTGGTTTCGATTTTCCCGTCGTACTGATCGACAATCTCACGCGCGACGGCTAATCCAACGCCCTGGCCAGGACGTAGCGTATCGGCGCGTTGGCCGCGATCGAACACCACATCACGTTTATTGCGCGGGATCCCCGGGCCATCATCCTCAACGATGATATGCAGTTCGTTATCCGTCTGCCGCGCCGACACTTCCACGAACTCCAGACAGTATTTGCAGGCGTTATCCAGCAGGTTACCCATCACTTCCATGAAGTCATTTTTTTCACCCACAAAGCTTATCTCTGGCGAGATATCGAGGCTAATGTTCACCCCTTTACGCTGATACACCTTGTTGAGGGCAGACGTGAGGTTATCCAGAAGCGGGGCGACCGGATGCAGCTCGCGGCTCAGCAGCGCGCTGCCGGAACGCATGCTGGCGCGGTGGAGGTAATAGCCAATTTGCTGGGAAATACGGCTGATCTGCTCCAGCATCACCGGCTCGGCATCGTCAACGCTCAGCTTCGAACTGCGCATGGAACGCAGGGTGCTTTGCATGACCGCGAGCGGGGTTTTCAGGCTGTGGGTCAGGTCGGTAAGCGTCGTACGGTATTTATCATAGCGTTCGCGTTCACTTTTCAGCAGGCGGTTGAGGTTTCGCACCAGGCTGGTGAGCTCGCGGGTGGTTTCCGGATTAAGCTTTTCGCGATGATGTTCTTCCAGCTCGCGAACCTCTTTCGCCAGTGATTCAATAGGGCGCAAGCTCCACCACGCCGCCACCCACAGCAGCGGGATCACCAGCAGCAGATTTGCCGCCAGAACGTAGATGAACCAGCTCCAGACCATATAAGAACGCTTCAGCTCGACCGGAATGGTGTCGATCACCACGATGGTCAACTGCGGCATGTTTAGCGTCGCCGGATAGAGGTTAATTGCGACGGAGTGCGTCATCTCCGTTTCGGCATCGTCGGCGCGGATCTCGTTCAGCTTTTGCTGCAGGGAGCGATCTTCACGGATCAGCGAGCTGGTGGTGTTGAGATCGGCTTCAATTTCATGAAACCCGTTGGTTTTAAGCCAGTCCGGACGAATGCTTTTGACCAGCCACGGAATGTCCCGCTGTGCCCACAGTAGCTTCCCCTTTTCGTCATAAATCAGGGCCAGCGTGGGGCTCTGCTGATTGAGGTTTTCCGGCATTTCGACGGTGATTTTATTGTCTTCCCACTTCGCCAGGGTATAAAACAGATTGCTTTCGCCACGCAGCAGGCGAAAGGTGGTTTTATCAAAGCTGACGCTGTAGCCCACCAGGGCGACCATGCCGTAGGAGAGCGACAGCACCAGCACGACGGCTGCCGTTGCCAGTAAAAAGCGCACCCGCAGCGAGAGGGGCAAAATATGGCGCAAGATCCGTCTCATTTAGCGTAATTCGAACAGGTAGCCCTGACCACGGACGGTGGTAATCACATCCTGTGGATATTGCGCCTGAATTTTCTTACGTAAACGTCCCATCAGCACGTCAATGGTATGGCTCTCACGCAGTTCAGCATCAGGATAGAGCTGTAGCATTAAGGAGTCTTTGCTCACGACCTTGCCGTTGTTACGGATCAGCGTCTCCATGATGGTGTATTCGAAAGCGGTGAGCTTGATCACTTCATCATTGATGGATAATTCCCGGCGGGAGAGATCGACCTGGAAAGGCGGGATGGAGATAACCTGAGACGCCAGCCCGCTGTTGCGACGAAGCAGCGCCTGCATGCGGGCCGCCACCTCTTCAATATGGAACGGCTTGGTGACGTAATCATCCGCACCCGCGCTGAGCACTTCGACCTTATCCTGCCAGCCTTCACGGGCGGTCAGCACCAGAACCGGCAGAGAAACATCGTGGCTGCGCCAGCGACGAATCAACGACAGACCGTCTTCATCAGGCAACCCTAAATCGACAATGGCGATATCCGGCAGGTGTTCATTGAGATAATAATCGGCTTCTTTTGCATCTTCAGCATCGTCCACCTGATGTCCCATCTCCTGAAGCTGAACCTTCAGGTGATGACGTAGCAATGCGTTATCCTCAACAACCAGTACGCGCATCATCTTTTCTCCCAGAATAAATAGTATGAATAGTTTAACGCTGATTATGTTGCTGTGGGGATAAACATTGAGTAAACCGGGGAAAAGCAACCCCCTTTCCGGGCGGAAAGGGGGGAGAGGAGATTACTTCAGCTCGTCAACCATGGTGATGGCGCGGCCAATGTAGTTCGCCGGAGTCATCGCCTTCAGGCGGGTTTTCTCTTCTTCCGGCAGCGCCAGGCCGTCGATGAACTGCTTCATACCTTCGGCGTCAACGCGTTTGCCGCGGGTCAGCTCTTTCAGTTTTTCGTACGGTTTTTCGATGCCATAACGACGCATCACGGTCTGAATCGGCTCCGCCAGCACTTCCCAGTTGTGATCCAGTTCGTCCAGCAGACGATCGCGGTTCACTTCCAGCTTGCTCACGCCTTTCAGGGTGGACTGGTACGCAATCAGCGCGTAGCCGATGCCCACGCCCAGGTTACGCAGCACGGTGGAGTCGGTCAGGTCGCGCTGCCAGCGGGATACCGGCAGTTTGCTTGCCATATGCTGCAGCACGGCATTCGCCAGACCCAGGTTGCCTTCGGAGTTTTCGAAGTCGATCGGGTTCACTTTGTGCGGCATGGTGGAAGAGCCGATTTCACCCGCGATGGTTTTCTGTTTGAAGTGGTTCAGGGCGATGTAGCCCCACACGTCACGATCGAAGTCGATCAGGATGGTGTTGAAGCGCGCGATGCAGTCAAACAGTTCGGCGATATAGTCGTGCGGCTCAATCTGGGTAGTGTACGGGTTCCACTGAATGCCCAGAGAGGTCACGAACTCTTCGCTGAACTGGTGCCAGTCCACTTCCGGATACGCGGCGATGTGGGCGTTATAGTTACCGACCGCGCCGTTGATTTTGCCCAGAATTTCAACCTGTTCCAGTTGACGATACTGGCGCTCCATACGGTACGCGACGTTCGCCATCTCTTTACCCATCGTGGATGGGGTGGCTGGCTGGCCGTGGGTACGGGAGAGCAGCGGAATGTCGCGGTATTCCACGGACAGCGCTTTCACCGCGTCGATGATTTTACGCCAGTAAGGCAGCACCACCTCTTTGCGCGCGGTAGAAAGCATCAGGGCGTGCGACAGGTTGTTGATGTCTTCAGACGTACAGGCGAAGTGGATGAACTCAGACACGGCGTGCAGCGCAGGAACGCTTTCCACTTTCTCCTTCAGGAAGTACTCGACCGCCTTCACGTCGTGGTTGGTGGTGCGCTCAATGGTTTTAATGCGCGCGGCATCTTCTTCATTGAAGTCGGCAACGATTTTATCAAGGTAATCGTTTGCCTTTTCATCAAAAGCAGGAACTTCCTTGATTGCTGCCTGGGCGGCCAGCTTTTGCAGCCAGCGTACTTCAACCTGAACACGGAACTTCAGCAAACCATATTCGCTGAAGATCCCGCGCAGCGCGCTGACTTTATCGCCGTAGCGTCCATCGACAGGGGATACGGCGGTCAGTGAGGATAATTCCATAATTCGCAACTCCGGGAGGTTAACAATGAGCAAGAATTTGTTTTGCCTGAGTGGTCAGGCGATTACGAGAAAACATTAGCTGCAGGCGGCCACCGCCAACCTGGTGCCACAGCACGGCAGCGCGGATCCCAGCCAGCAGGGACGCGCGCACTTTTGCCTGTACCTGCGGACTTTGCAGCACGGCAGGGGAGCCGGTGACCTGTATACGCGGTCCCAGCGGGCTGATGACGTCAACATAAATGCCGGCCATGGCGCTCAGCAGCGTGTCGGACTGCAGGTCAAAATGATCGAGCTGACGCTGTAGCCCGGCAATGCGATCGCCCAGGGTATTAAGCGCGCCTTTTGCTGCGCTCAGCTTACGCTCCAGCACCATCAGGCTCAACGTGTAGCGGGTCAGCTCTGCGTTTAACCCCTGACGGCTGCTGGCGTTGAGCACGCCAAGCAGGGTTTCAAGACCGAGACGAAGATTGGTTTCACTGCCACCGAACACGCCCAGGGTTGAACCGGGGTTGAGGTCGATAACGCTGTTGAGTGAAACGTGCAGGGCGTCAGCGTCGCAATGACCCTGATGCGCCAGCTGTTGCACCAGACGGGCTGACTGGCAAATTCCCGCCAGCGCCAGGGTGATGTCATAGTAGTTCTTCGCCACACGGTCTCCTTTATGTGTGCAATCGCTGTTAAACAGCGGGCAGCGGCAGGCGCTGTTCAATGATCCCGCCGCCCAGGCAGATTTCGCCGCTGTAGAAGACAGCAGACTGGCCTGGGGTGACGGCGGCGACCGGCTCGTCGAAGCGCACGTCAATGCGATCGTCATCGAGCGCGGTAACGGTGCAAGGAATATCGGTCTGACGGTAGCGTGTTTTCACCGTGCAGCGCAGCGTGCCTTTTAGCGGCTCACGATCGACCCAGTGCAGCTGCTGCGCGATCAGGCCAACGGACATCAGACGCGGATGGTCGTGACCCTGAGCAACAACCAAAATATTGTTTTCGACATCTTTGTCGACCACGTACCACGGATCTTCGCTACCTTCTTTCGTCCCGCCGATACCCAGGCCTTTACGCTGGCCTAAGGTGTGGTACATCAGCCCCTGATGCTGGCCAATCTCTTCCCCGTCGACGGTGACAATTTTACCCGGCTGTGCGGGCAGGTAACGTCCGAGGAAATCGCGGAATTTGCGCTCGCCGATGAAGCAGATGCCGGTAGAGTCTTTTTTCTTCGCGGTGATCAGGTCCAGCTCTTCGGCGATTTTACGCACCTGCGGCTTTTCCAGCTCGCCGACAGGGAACAGGCTCTGGGCGATTTGCTCGTGGCTCAGCGTATAGAGGAAGTAGCTTTGATCTTTGTTGCCGTCCAGACCGCGCAGCAGCTGGCTTTTGCCATTCACGTCAGCGCGACGCACGTAGTGACCGGTCGCAATGTAGTCTGCGCCCAGATCTTCCGCGGCGAATTCCAGGAAGGCTTTAAATTTGATCTCTTTGTTGCACAGAATATCCGGGTTCGGCGTGCGGCCCGCTTTGTACTCTTCGAGGAACAGTTCAAACACGTTGTCCCAGTATTCTGCGGCAAAGTTAACGGTGTGCAGTTCAATGCCGAGCTTATCGCACACGGCCTGCGCATCGGCGAGATCCGCTGCGGCAGTGCAGTATTCCTCGCCATCATCTTCCTCCCAGTTCTTCATGAACAGGCCCTCCACCTTATAGCCCTGTTGCTGTAACAGGTAGGCGGAAACGGAGGAATCGACACCGCCGGACATGCCGACGATCACTTTTTTCTGGCTATTATCTGACATGGAATACTCACGACATTGAACTTCAAGGCGGCGTATTCTATCACGCCCCCCCACCATTGGCACCCTCTGTAAACGGCCAGTTAAATGCGCCGATGACATCCAGCGGCAGGCGTGCGCCTGACTGCCAGCAGCGAATGCTTTCCGCAACCAGGGGCGAGCGCAGGTTTCGCGCGTTCAGGATCTCGTCGGCGGTGACCCACAGACAGCGGTCGATATCGTCATCCTGCGGCTCAGTGGCGCACGTTTCGCTAAGCTCAACGGCAAATAAAAAACGCAGGAAAGGGGTGCTATCGGGTGCAATCCACTGGTGCATACGGATGAAGTGCTGGGGTTCAGCGTGAATGCCGGTCTCTTCCCACAGCTCGCGTCTTGCGGCCTGAAGAAGGGTCTCATTAGCTTCAAGGTGCCCGGCTGGCTGGTTCCACAGCGCTTTGCCGTTAATGCTCTCTTCGACAACCAGGAATTTACCCCGGGCGTGGACCACGCAGGCAACCGTGACATGAGGTTTAAACATAGTGACTCCTTAAAAGGTAACGTCTCGCCATTCACCGTTTGCCAGCGTTTCCAGGGTGTAGTTACCCATAGCGTAGCGAATCAGACGCAGGGTAGGGAAGCCGACGTGCGCGGTCATCCGCCGAACCTGACGGTTGCGGCCTTCATAAAGGGTGATTTTGAGCCAGCTGGTCGGAATGGATTTGCGTTCGCGGATCGGCGGATTGCGCGGCCACAGCCACTCCGGTTCATTCACGCGTTCAATACCTGCCGGCAGGGTGGGACCGTCGTTCAGCGTGACGCCTTTGCGTAATTTATCCAGCGTTTCTTCGTCCGGCTCGCCTTCGACCTGGACGAAGTAAATTTTGCCGGTGCGTTTTCCCGGCTGCGTGAGCTTCGCCTGCAGCGCGCCGTCGTTGGTCAAGACCAGCAGGCCTTCGCTGTCCCGGTCCAGACGCCCGGCCGCGTAGACCCCCTGAACAGGGATGTAGTCCTTTAGCGTGCTGCGTCCGGCTTCGTCGGTGAACTGCGGCAAAACATCGTAAGGTTTATTGAACAGAATCACCCGCTTTGGCTGGGTTTCTTGCGGTCGTCTGGCGGCTTGTCGCGAGCTGAATCGCTCAACCCGGTGTTTTGTAAAAGAAGTTTTCTTCATGGTATTTTCAGGCGTTATCAATTGCCGCATTATAGCCTAATAACGAAGACCTTTCATGGCGTCGGACAATCAGGTACTATCGAAGGGCTCATTACAATTTATTAACATAAGATCAGTAACAACCAGAAGCGCTCGAAGGAGAGGTTAATGGAAAGCAAAGTAGTTGTTCCGGCGGAAGGTAAAAAGATCACCCTGCAAAACGGCAAGATTAACGTTCCTCACAATCCGATTATTCCGTTCATCGAAGGCGACGGTATCGGTGTAGACGTTACCCCGGCAATGCTGAAAGTGGTTGATGCCGCTGTTGAGAAAGCCTACAAAGGCGAGCGTAAAATTTCCTGGATGGAAATTTACACCGGTGAGAAATCGACGCAAGTTTATGGCCAGGACGTCTGGCTGCCAGCAGAAACGCTGGACCTGATCCGCGACTACCGCGTTGCTATTAAAGGCCCCCTGACCACCCCAGTCGGCGGCGGTATCCGTTCCCTGAACGTGGCACTGCGTCAGGAGCTGGACCTGTACGTCTGTCTGCGTCCGGTTCGTTACTATCAGGGCACCCCAAGCCCGGTTAAGCACCCGGAACTGACCGACATGGTTATCTTCCGCGAAAACTCAGAAGACATCTACGCGGGTATCGAATGGAAAGCGGACTCTGCTGACGCAGAAAAAGTGATTAAATTCCTGCGCGAAGAGATGGGCGTGAAGAAAATTCGCTTCCCTGAGCATTGCGGTATCGGCATTAAGCCGTGCTCCGAAGAAGGGACCAAACGTCTGGTGCGCGCGGCCATCGAATATGCGATCACCAACGACCGTGACTCTGTGACCCTGGTTCACAAAGGCAACATCATGAAGTTCACCGAAGGCGCGTTCAAAGACTGGGGCTACCAGTTGGCGAAAGAAGAGTTCGGCGGTGAGCTGATCGACGGCGGCCCATGGCAGAAGATCAAAAACCCGAACACCGGCAAAGAGATCATCATTAAAGATGTGATCGCCGATGCGTTCCTGCAGCAGATCCTGCTGCGTCCTGCAGAATACGACGTGATTGCCTGTATGAACCTGAACGGTGACTACATCTCTGACGCCCTGGCAGCGCAGGTTGGCGGTATCGGTATCGCCCCTGGCGCGAACATCGGTGACGAGTGCGCCCTGTTCGAAGCAACCCACGGTACGGCACCTAAATACGCAGGTCAGGACAAAGTGAACCCAGGCTCTATCATCCTGTCCGCAGAGATGATGCTGCGTCATATGGAATGGTTCGAAGCCGCAGACCTGATCGTTAAAGGTATGGAAGGCGCGATCAACGCGAAAACCGTAACTTACGATTTCGAACGTCTGATGGAAGGCGCTAAGCTGTTGAAATGTTCAGAGTTTGGCGACGCGATTATCGCGAACATGTAATCCAGATTCTGGGTTAAACAAGAGCGGGGGCCTGAGGGTTCCCGTTTTTTTTGCTTCTGCCTGCGGGAGACAACTCGATGTTAGCCACTGTCCTTATCGCTGTCGTTGCACTCATCCATCTCTACATTCTTGTGCTGGAAATGTTCCTGTGGAATACCAAAACAGGGCACAAGGCTTTTAATCTGCGTCCTGATTTTGCGCGCGACACCCGCGTGCTGGCCGCGAATCAGGGGCTGTATAACGGTTTTCTGGCAGCCGGTCTGCTCTGGAGCCTCTGGCTCGGCGAAAAGGGGATTCAGGTAGCCATCTTCTTCCTGACCTGTGTACTGATCGCCGGACTTTTTGGCGCAGCCACCGCCAGCCGTAAAATTTTGTATGTGCAGGCCATACCCGCGCTCGCAGCGCTGCTTGCGTTACTCCTCTGAAGCAATGCTTTGGTTGAGATAACGCCTCCGATATACTCGTGACGTTACCTTTATTGACCTGAGACGAGACTGTTATGCACAACGACATCCCACTGAAATATTATGACATTGCCGACGAGTACGCGACGGAAGCCGCAGAGCAAGTCGCTGAGTCAGAGCGCGACGCGCTGGCACACTATTTCCAGCTGCTGCTCACCCGCTTAGCGAATAATGAGGAGATCAGCGAGGAAGCCCAGCAGGAGATGGCCACTGAAGCCGGGATCCGTGCGGGTCGCATTGATGATGTTGCGAACTTCCTCAATCAGTGGGGAAATGAATAGCCTGCCTTAGAAACCGTTATGCTGATGCTTTGCGATACAGCTCAGCATCACGCTATCGGACCACATGCATTTTTTCCGCAGAATAGGCGAAGTGGGTTTATCAATAAACAGCGCGAAAATAACGATCAGAAAGAACAGTACCACTGGAAAAAATAAGGATAATTTCACGTTTTTAACCAAAATAAGAGTGTGCTTCAGGGTAATCTACCGTCTGAATATGACGACTATATGTTTTGGCGGAAAAAATGGAAACGCCTGCGTGTAAAAAAACGTGCATGGCAGGCTTCTGATTACGGGGCGACGCCGGTGAGTCGCTTCGCCAGTTCGCTCCGGGTCAGTGCTTTTGAAAAATACCATCCCTGGATCAGGGCATCGGGATATCTGTCCGCAATAAAGCGATACTGAATTTCATTTTCCACGCCTTCGAAAACAAGGGTTTTATTCAACTTCGCAAGGGCATCGCTGAAGATAACAAAGATGTTTTGCTTATAATGCTCGCTGACGCCATCCACCAGCGATTTATCAATTTTAATTTCATCATATTCAAGCTGCGACAGCCGGGCCAGATTTGAATTTTGCACGCCAAAATCATCGATTGATATTTTTACGCCAAGCGACTTCAGTTCCTGACAGAACTCCTCGAGGATACCCGCCGCGGAAACGGCTTTCTCAGAAAGCTCGACCTTCATCAGGGAAAGGGGGAGGCGATTGGCTAAGCACTCGCGACGCAAAATGTTAATAAACTGTCCGTCTTCAATTTCTTTTCGCCCAACGTTGATTGAAACGATCAGCTGATGCTTAATCGCCAGCGGGGCAATTTCTGAAAGGGACTTCGCGATAATATTGCTGTAATATTTTTTATACAGACCGATTTTCTTAATTAATGGGATGAACAGCTCCGGCGAGACGTCTCCGTGCTTTTGATCGCGCCATCGCGACAGAACTTCGACACCCACGATTTTTTGATCGCGAATACGAATAATGGGCTGATAATTAACGCTGAAGGTATTCGTTATTACGGCTTTGATCAGCGTGCGTTCCAGCGAATAACGGTCTTCATAGAGACGGAAGATAAATAACGTTATCGCGACCCAGATAAAAAAGAGTATGGCCGCGAGAAACGTAAAGATAAACGGGGGGAGCGAGGCCAGTCCCGCATCGTGGTGTTTTACTATCACGCAGAGATCCCACAAGGCGCTGCACTGTGTAATGGTCAGGGTGAACAATGTCGCATGCAGCCAGCTCTGCGGCTGCAGCTCAGGGGCGGCTGAAAAAAAGATCCGGCCAAAGTCCTTCGTGGTGGCGCTCAGAGAATAGCTTGCGGTTACCGGGGTAAATTTATCGTAAGCATAGCGGGAGGTGAAGATAATAATATTATTATAAATGGCCGCATTGCCGGTGAAAAAGTCTTTTCTGGAAAACTGCGCCAGGAGAAAACCTCTCGGCGTTTTATGCAGTTCCGCAGGAAGTGGAACGGGCGTCGCGAGTTTACCCCAAAAAGCGGTACAGACAATTTTTCCCTTTTCGATAAAACCGATATCGCTGAAATAGAGGTTATTAAGCTTTATTTGCCTGTAGCTATCAAGGCTGGCTTTATCACATCCCTGTGTCGTTATGCTTTTGAGGCCCAGCGCCACGCTTTGGGACAGATCTTCTGAATAATGTAAAAGGGTTTGGGATATTTCAAGCTGTTTGGTTTTTTGCTGGCCGATGATAACCACGTTGACCGCATAAAGAGACAGGATGACCAGAAGCGTTGAAACGATCGCAACGGCAATGCGCTTTTTCATTTTCCAGTTATCCTGTCCGCTCCCTGATTTCACAAAGCTTAACACAGCCAGGGCAAGGCACAAGCCTGATAGTCACGTCGGGTGAGCAAATTTGGGCGGGTGAACTCATACGAAAGCATCAGTTTTTTAAGATAATTCTCAGCTAAGCTATTTTCATTGTGATAAGCAACGCCGGGTAAACCACGGGTTCTTCTTTCCGATCCTCCATGCTTGTTTATTCTATTAAGGAAAACATCGTGCGTAACGTGATGATCCCTGTTTTCAGTGCCTTGTTTCTTTTTCTGATCGGCATACTGATTATTAACTGGCAGTTATGGCAGATGACGAAAATGAATAACGTTCATACCGCCACGGTAAGCACCCAGAAAATAGAAAGCATTCTGTCGGAAGCCGTCAGTGCGGCCAGCACGGCGAAGCGCGTTGCGGAGCAGGGGTGTAGCAGCAGCGGACAGCTGGCGCTGGGGACAGAAGCCGCGCTAAAACCGCATCTGCGCGCCATCATGATCCAGCAGCAGGGGCAAATCATCTGTACATCCCTTCCCGGGAATGGCGTTTTGATTGTGCATCCGGAGACGTTACCTGAACAAAAATTAATGCTGCTACCCGGTAATCGACTGGTGAATGGCATCCCGGTGCTTGTCTTCCAGATGCCCATTGCGGGAGGGCGCGTCATCGTCAGCGTCAGTGATGCGCATTTGCAGGACGTCATCGCAAACGCATCAAACAGCGTTAACCTGGGGTTGGTTGTCGGCGACAGGATGTTTACGCGCAACGGTGAGGTGACCGGCTGGAAAGCGGCCTCGTGGGCGGGGTCACTGACGACCTCTTCGCACTTCCCCTTCAGTCTGGCCTGGCGACCGCCTGCCTTTTTTAGCCTGACGCGGCTACTGCAACAGGGATGGAGCCTGATTCTGCTGATTCTCGCGCTATCCGTGGCGGTGGGCATTTTGATCCGCCGCTACAAGGGGAAAAGCACCAGCTTTGAAGACGATTTGCGTAAGGCCATTTTGCAGGGAGAGATCGTGCCTTATTACCAGCCGATCGTGAACGGCGATACCGGCGGGTTATACGGTGTTGAAGTCCTGGCAAGGTGGAAGCATCCTAAGTCAGGCTTTATCCCGCCGGACGTCTTTATCCCGATAGCTGAACGTAGCGGGTTGATTATTCCACTGACCAAAGGCTTGATGGCGAAAGTGGTCACACAGCTTAAGCCGCTCCTGCCTAAGCTGCCGGACGGGTTCCATATCGGGGTGAACATCAGCGCCAGACACATCAATGCCCCTTCTTTCATCGGTGACTGCCGAATCTTCGGCAAGGGGTTTCAGGGTAAAGCCGTGAAGCTGGTGCTTGAGGTGACCGAACGTGAACCGTTGATCGATAATCCTCATCTGGTGGAAAACCTCAACGCGCTGCATAACGCCGGTTTTGTCATAGCACTGGATGATTTTGGTACAGGGTATTCCGGGCTGTCATGTCTCAATGCGCTTGCCATAGATTATATTAAAATTGATAAAAGCTTTGTTAACCGTGTATCAGAGGAGAAGGACTCAACGATCCTGCTGGACTGCGTTATTGACCTGGCGAAAAAACTTTCATTGCGGATCGTGGCCGAAGGCGTAGAAACGAAAGAGCAGCTGGAGTATCTCAACCGTAATGAGATTACCCTGCTGCAGGGTTATTATTTTGGTAAACCCGTCTCCTATATCGATTTTATTAAAGTCATTTTATCTAAGCCCAGGGAGACCGTGATGGTGTAAAACGCCGGGCGTTGCTGAGCGTCAGGAATAGCGCCGGTTACCAGTCGGTGAAAAACAAAATAAAGACGAGCTTCTGTTGTATGCTTAAGTGCAATTTATTTTCCTCTTATCCTGAGCTTTGTTACAGTGACAAGAGTTGTCAGCCAGGGATATCAGGCGTGATAAGGTGGAAAAGCTCGTGCATGTGAAAAATACTTTTTACACAACAACCATTACCGTCATCATTGTCTCGTTGATCATCTCGCTGGCGCTTGCTGTCCAAATTGCCACGTCCAGACAGCAGTCAATCCAGCAAATTAATACCAGCGTCGCTAACCTGAGCCATACCCTTGATGTCTATACCGAAGGGATCATGCGCCAGAGTGAAATGTTAATTACTACCGTTTCCGACATAATCGAAATTTATGGCATGACCCCGCAGCAGGCGACCAATATTCAGCACATGATCAATAATCAGGATAACCTTCTTACCCAGATTAATAATGTGGTTGTTTACAATGCTCAGGGCGATATCTTTACCGCGCTGCATGAAAGTTTTACGGGGCCACGCAAAGGCTCGGACAGAGAGTTTTTTATCTATCACAAAGAAAATAAAAATCAGGCGATTTTTATTGGGGAGCCGGTGGTAAGCAGAACCAATGGCAAATGGGTTATCACCATCAGCCGGCGCCTTGAAACCCAGACCGGGGCATTTAACGGTGTGGTGGTGGTGACGCTGGGTATCGAAAATTTTCTGGCGCTCTACGGGCAGATTAATATCGGTCACTCGGGCGTCATCGGCTTAACGACGCAATCAGGCGTGTTGCTGGTCCGGTATCCCTTTAAAAATACCTATATCGGCACGATTGTTTCTGATTCACCGCTCTTCAGGAAATATCTCAAGGTACAAAATACGGGGATAGCCAGCTCCATCTCACGGTTTGATAAAATCGAGCGCATTTATGCCTATGAGAAAAACAGACGCTACGGACTGGTCACCACCGTGGCGGTTAGCATTGATGAAGCTCTTGCCCCCTGGCGCAAGCAGGCGATTCAGCTGGCGGTACTCATTTTCGTGTTCACGGCGATACTCATCGTCGCGTCATACTTCCTCTATTCCGACCTGTCCCGTAAAACACGGGATAACAAAGCGCTGAAGATTATTGCCTCAGAAGATGCGTTGACCGGGCTGTACAATCGCCGCGTCTTTGATGAAAAAATTCTCTCGGACATCGCTCTGTGTGCCGCGCATGACGCCCCGATTTCGATACTGATCGTGGACGTGGACTACTTCAAAAAATACAACGATAACTACGGCCATCCGGAAGGGGATCGGTGTCTGGCTATGCTTGGAAACAGCCTCAGGGAGAGCCTTACCCGTGATAATCAGCTTGTGGCGCGATACGGCGGAGAGGAGTTTGCGCTGATATTGCCGGATACGGATATTCAGGAGGCGCTTCGTCTGGCCCAGACGATTATTCGCAATGTGTTCTCGCTGCAAATCGCCCATGCCTTTAGCCCCTTCGGCCGGGTGACGGTAAGCGTCGGGATTTCTTCCGCCCGTGCCGTCGACATCGCGGGCAGCCAGCAAAATATCATTATTGCCGCAGACCAGGCCCTCTATCAGGCGAAACGTGCGGGACGTAACCGGTACGCGTTTGTTGGGGTATGAGCTAAAAAAAAGCCCACTCAGGAGTGGGCAAAAAATACTGGAAGCAATGTGAGCAATGTCGTACTGAATACCTGAGTGTTTCTCTCAACTATTCAGTGTTGAGAAAGATAATCTTTCTCAATAAAAGATGCAACCCCACAGTTTATGTGGCCCATTCTTTTTGCTGATGAAAAATGACGCACTCTCTCACTGTGATGCTTATCACAAATTTCCTTTCTGGAATCCTGTGCTATTCTTTTTTGTGTCGTTGATTTAATGACAAAAACCATACAGAGAGGAAAGTTATGGGAATTTTATCCTGGATTATCTTTGGGCTTATTGCGGGTATTCTGGCGAAGTGGATCATGCCGGGCAAAGATGGCGGTGGGTTTATCGTCACCGTAATACTGGGTATTGTCGGCGCGGTAGTCGGCGGCTGGATCAGTACGCTGTTCGGTTTTGGCAAGGTCGATGGCTTTAACTTCGGCAGTTTCGCCGTCGCGGTGATCGGTGCGCTGGTTGTTCTGTTTATCTACAGAAAGATCAAAAGCTAAGTTCTGAAAGCGTTGAAAAAGGCTGCCGGATGGCGGCCTTTTTACGTATTGGGTTTACCACCAGCCAAGCTGCGTGCCGGCAAACGCTGCAATGGCAACGATCAGCATAATGACGGTTGTCTTCCGCATTTATGCCCCCGGCGCCGCGTAGCCGCCAACAAAAAACCACGCTAAAAAAACCACCGCCGTTATAAATATAACGACCGGGAAGAGGATCCCTATTCTCATACCATCACCTGTTTCGGTTTCTGTAACGCCGTAGAGTGTACGGGGTTAATCCATAGTGAGAAAGCGTGTTTTGCTTTTTCCTTTCTTATCCTGATACATCGCCACATCCGCAGCGCGTAATGCGCTGTCAGGATCGGTTGCGGCAGGGTCCACTTCGATCACGCCGAAGCTGGCGCCCGTATAAATAATATGAACGCTGCCGAGCCAGTATTCACTGGCGATGCAGGCGCTGAGGCGCGTTTTGAGCAGCGTAAGCTGCGCGTTATCCCCGTCCAGGTGGGGCTGGCTCAGCGACGCGACCAGAAATTCATCCCCGCCCAGACGACCGATAATATCGTCCTGCTGTTTCTCTTCGGTCAAACGCTTGCCCACTTCTATCAGGAACTGGTCGCCAGCCTCGTGGCCGTAACGATCGTTGATCAGCTTGAAATCATCCAGATCGATAAACGCGATGATGGCGTTACGCTTCAGGTGCCGGGCCAGAGAAAAGAGGGTGGTCAGATCTTCAAAAATGGCGCGACGGTTGGGTAAACCGGTAAGGGCATCCGTATAGGAGTGCGCGATGAGGGCCGCATTGGCTTCGCGAAGCTGGGTCACCAGCGACTCTTTCTGAATGGACTGGGCAATCAGCCCGGCGAAGAGCTTCAGCACCTGTTCAGCGCGCTCGCTCAGCGGCTTTCTGGCCGTGCTGGTGGCGCAGAGCGTTCCGTAAAGTGAACCATCCGCAAGATGGACAGGAATACTCATGTAGGTGGTAATGCCAAGTGCTTTCGCAGCTTCACACTCGGGCCAACGCTCGGGCACGTCATTGCTGAACATCGTGTCACTATCCAGCGCGCGTTTGCACAGCGTCTCATCCCATGGGACGCTCAGCCCCTCCGGGATCGTCATCTGTTTGCTGTTGCGGGCGTAGAGGATGTGCTGCAGCCGCGCCTCGATATCCACCTTCGTCAGGTAGGTCGACTCCATGTCGGTGACAATTTCCAGCATCTCCAGCAGCTGGCGAACGAGGCTTTCAAGGGATTGCTCGGTGGCAAGGGTTTCTGAAACGCGAGCGAGGATAAGGTCCGACATGACGTAGAATGACTCCCAGGCAGAAGACGTCTGCATCTGCATGTTATGCTGAGTTTTTAGGCTTCAGGCATAGTAAAACATGAATACAGAAAATTTAATATATGCAGGAAGCGGGGAGCAGGCGCGAAAAAAAGCCCCGTTGTTGAGACCGGGGCAAAGACATCTTGATTACGGAATGATGTTCTCTGGTCATATCGAGAACATGCCACACTATAATGCTGAAAAGTGCAGTTAAAATGGAGAAATCATGGAGAACGCGGCGATGACCCGTTACCCTTAGGGTGTAATGATGTCAAAAGGATCAATGAGATGAGATTTCTGCTTCTGACGCTGGCGCTTCCCCTGGCCGCCTGCACCGCAAAAACCACGCCACCCGATGCGCCGAAACCGCCGCACGTTATCGGTATGGCGAACCCGGCCTCCGTCTACTGCCTGGAGAAAGGTGGGGAACAGATCCCGGTTCAAAGCCCGCAGGGCGTTCGCACCGAGTGCAAATTACCGGGCGGGGAAGTGATCGATGAATGGACGCTCTATCGTCGCGATCATCCGCAACCCACCAGGTGACAGACGGATACCGCCTGCGATACACTTCTCTTTAGGATTAATCTTAGCCAGTATCTGGCGTTCGTTTCCGCGAGAGAAGTATGTTTCAGTTAAAACCGGGCAGCATGGCGATGATCGTGGGTGCCCGCACGGCGTCAGGCCGTCGCAATATTGGTAAATCTGTTGAGCTGTTTGGCCTTTGCCAGCCTGGCCTGCGCTTCGTTAACCCGGTCAACGGCGTGATGACGCAATTACCCACTACCGCAGATCGCGCACTTTGGCTGGTGACGGGTGATGTCTACGCCTTCGATAATCAGCACGGCTTTGCGTTTGTCCGCGCCGAACATCTGATGCCGCTCACCCCGGATGAAGCGCCGCAAATTCTGGATGAACTGACGATCGGCTGATCACAGATGGCGCAGCCAGTCGGCTAAGACCAGGGCGTGATTTTGCTCCGTGTTTTTGGCAGCAAAGAGCAGGGTGACGGTCTGCCTGCGCGCCAGCGTCGCCAGACGCGCGCCCTCGTAAGCCTGCTGCGCCAGCTCTTCCCGATAGGCCTGGCTGAAGGCGGTGAAATCAATCGTTTCGCTATGAAAGGCCTTGCGTAGTTCCGTTGAGGGCGCGAGCGCTTTACACCATTCGTCATACACAAGGTCCGTTTTCTTAACGCCGCGCGGCCACAGCCTGTCTACCAGTACCCGATAGCCGTCATCAGAGCCTGCCTGTTCGTAGACCCGTTTGCACTGAATCATGATTTCACCCTCCCAATTTAAGGTATTGTGATAATTGCAAAAGATCGGTAGTCTGAGGTTCCTTATGTTATCTGATAATACTCTGGCATAAGGAACCTTTCATGGAACACCTCCCGGTTAAAACGACGCTGCGCATTGCGCTGGTTGGCGATTACAATCCCAATGTTATTGCGCATCAGGCGATCCCGCTGGCCATTGACGACGCCGCCGCAGTGCTTGACCTCACCGCCGATTACGACTGGCTGGCCACGACGGAGCTGACAAGCTCTGAAGATCTGGTGGGCTACGATGCCATCTGGCTGGTTCCTGCCAGCCCCTACAAAAACACCGAGGCCGCTTTTATTGCCGCGCGCTACGCCCGTGAAAACAGCATCCCGTTCCTGGGCACCTGCGGCGGGTTCCAGCATGCGCTGATTGAGTATGCCCGAAACGTGCTGGGCTGGGCTGATGCGGCACACGCTGAGACGGATACCGAAGGCACCATGGTGATTGCGCCGCTGACCTGCTCGCTGGTGGAAAAAACCGATGCGATTGAACTGCGCAGGAATACACTGATTGCCAAAGCGTACGGCAAGCCGGAAATTGAAGAGGGATATCACTGTAACTATGGCGTGTCGCCAGCGTTTGCACAGGCGCTGGAAAACGGTGATATGCATGTGACGGGCTGGGACGATCAGGGTGAAATCCGTGCCGCGGAACTGGTCACGCACCCGTTCTTCGTGATCACCTTATTCCAGCACGAGCGTGCTGCACTGGAAGGACGTCCGGTCGTGCTGGTACAGGCGATGCTGCGCGCGGCGCGCGGGTAAAAAAGGCAGACCCAAGGGTCTGCCACACTGTTTAACGGGGCGCGATCTCCCGGTCTCGCCCGGCTAAGATGCCGCAGAGGGCCATAATCACGGCGGCCAGCGCGCAGCCCAAGAGCGGGATCCGCCAGTCTCCCGCGCTATCGTGAATTTTCCCCATTAGCGGAGGGCCGCAGGCGGCGAGTAGATAGCCAATCGACTGCGCCATGCCGGACAACGCCGCCGCCTGGTGTGCAGTGCTGGCGCGCAGACCGATAAACGTCAGGCCGAGGATCATCGTTGCCCCTGTGCCAAAGCCAAACACCAGCGTCCACATCACCGCCATGCCCGGCATAAACCATAATCCCGCCGCGCTTATCGCGCACATCAGCGCCACCGCGCCTGCGATCGCCCGCTGGTCTTTCAGACGGTGGAGGATCAGCGGAACGGCGAGTCCCGGCACGGCCGTGGCCAGCTGCAACAGACCGTGCACCGAGCCAGCCTGCGCTTCGCTGTAGCCGTGGCTCAGCAGTATTGCCGGCAGCCAGCCGATGATGACGTAGTAAATCAGCGAGTTTATCCCCAAAAAGAGCGTGACCTGCCAGGCGAGGGCCGAGCGCCAGATCGCGCGGTTATGCAGCGCGCCTGCGCCCGTTACCGTTGCGACGTGTTTCTGACGCCACTGCGGCAGCCAGAGCAGCAATGCGACCAGCGGAAACGCCATCAGCATCAGCAGCGCGCCATGCCAGCCCGCACTCCCCTGTGCAAGGGGAACGATCATCGCTGAGCCAAACGCCGCCGAGACGCCCATCGTCAGGGAATAGGCGCCGGTGAGCTTCGCCACCTGGCCCGGAAAATCACGCTTAATTAATCCGGGTAACAGCACGTTCCCGAGCGCAATACCGCAGCCGACGATCGCCGTTCCGGTGAAAAGCAAAGCGGCGGAGGGCAGCGAGCGAACGGCAATCCCGGCGCAAATCAGCAGCAGGGCAATAAACAGGCTGCGCTCCATGCCGATACGCCGGGCAACGCCTGCGGCGAGCGGCGAGACGAGGGCGAAAGCCAGCAGGGGCAGGGTGGTCAGCAGACCGGTTTGCGCCGTGCTTAAGCCATAATCAAGACGAATGGTATCAAGCAGCGGCGCTGCGCCGGTAAAGGTGACGCGAAGCGTAGTGGCAATCATCAGGATGCCTGCAATCAACAGCGCGCCGTGTTTTCCTGAGGTGCGAATAGCAGTAGTCATTATGTTCTCATACGTTCAAGCGAGCGCACACAATACCGATTTTCTCAGCGGTTGAAATCAGGCTAAAATGACAGTTTATCGCTAATATCGGACAAACTGATGATTGGTCTGGGACTGGAAGGCTACGATCCAGATAGCCAGCACGATGCGGCCGTCGCATTTCGCATTCAGGTGGTGGCGGAGGAACAGTATATTCCCCGGCATCATCACCGTAAGGGGCAGCTGATTCTGGCTCTCGGCGGCGCAATCACCTGTGAAGTGGAAAATGCGATGCTGATGGTGCCGCCTCAGTATGCCGTCTGGATCCCCGGCCAGATGCCGCACAGCAACAGGGCCACGCCGGGCGCGCAGCTCTGCTTTTTGTTTATTGAGCCGGGGGCCGTCAGCCTGCCCGAGCGCTGCTGTACCCTGAAAATCTCCCCTCTGGTGCGGGAGCTGATTTTATCGCTGGCGGAAAAATCACGTGAGCAGCTCTCTCTTGCGACCACGTCGCGCCTGGTGGACGTGCTGTTTGACGAGCTGCCGCTCCAGCGTCAGGAACATCTGCAGCTGCCCGTGTCGCCCCATCCCAAAATCAGGCTGATGAGCGAGAAGATGGCGGAAGAGCCCGCCGCCTGGCAGACGCTAACGCAGTGGGCGAGCCACTTCGCCATGAGCGAGCGCAATCTGGCGCGGCTGGTGGTGAAAGAGACCGGCTTAAGCTTTCGTCGCTGGCGCCACCAGCTGCAGCTGATTGTGGCGTTACAGCATTTAATAAGCGGGAAATCGGTGCAGCAGGTGGCCCAGTCACTGGGCTATGACTCGACCACCGCGTTTATCACCATGTTCAGGAAGGGGCTGGGCCAGACGCCAGCGCGTTATATGGCCAGCCTGACTACGACTTCCCAATAAACAGCGAGACAAGGCCAGCCGCAATCAGCGGGCCGACCGGTACGCCGCGAAAGAGCGCCACGCCCAGCACGGTACCCACCAGCAGACCCGCCACCAGCGAGGGCTGGCTGCTCATCAGCGTGACGCCGCGACCGCCCAGCCACGACACAAAAATCCCCACCGCGATCGCCACCAGCGATTTCCAGTTTACAAACGAGTGCAGCAGCGTTGAGGCGGGAAGGGTACCGCTGGCAATCGGCGCCATCACCCCAATGGTTAAGATGATAATCCCGATGGTGAGGCCTTGTTTTTCTATCCAAGGGAAAAAGGTATTTAACGGGGTCACGCGCACAATAATCAGCACCAGAATCGAGATGGCGACGGTAGTGTTATGGCTGATAAAGCCGAGCGCGGCGAGTGCCAGAAGAATGAGCAGAGTAGGGTCAAACATAGGGAATCCTTGCCAGAAAAATTGTTCTGTTTACTGTACGCGCAAACGCGGCAGAGAACAGTGTTAAAAAGATTTTGTCGTTGTCATAACCTTGTCATTTACGCGGATTAAAACGAAAGCAGATATCGCAAAAGGGGTCGCCATCATGAACGATCACATGTTTGTGGAAACGCTGATTATCTCCTCATCGTTTTTCGCTATTGCCGTTATTCTCGTTGCCTCCGTGCTGTTTCTGGAACGAAAAGGCTGACAGGGCGTCAGCCATCGCAGTTACGCTTTATGGAAGGTGACGAGCTCAGGACGGGCGATGCGCAGGTAATCCTGGGTATCCATAATCACGGATTTCTCCAGCAGGCCGGCGTTAAACGCGATTTCGTCAAAGCGCTCGAACAGCAGCGGGTCGGCAACCAGTGCCAGGTCAGGATGAAAGCTAAAGGGCGGGATAGCACCGAAAACGCAGGCGGTCAGGGCATCGACTTCGGCCGGGCTGGCGAGGGAAGCCTTTAGCCCGCCAAAATGGCTGGCAAGCTGGCTCAGGTCAGCCTGCAGGTCGGCGGCCAGAATCGCCAGAACGTGTTTTTTCACGCCGTTTCCCTTCACCTTGCAGACCAGGGCTTTGGCGCCTTGCCGCAGATCGGTTCCGCGAATTTCACTTACCGCTTCACATTTCCCGACCGCCTCGTGCTCCATGACGCGAAAACGCGCGCCCTGCTCGGTAAGTAAGGTAATGAGCTGCTGGTGGGTTCCTGTTCCAATAACGTCGTCAGTCATAACGATTTTCCCGGTGATAATCCAGTATGCAGCCTTCTACATTAGCACGGGATGAACAGGGTCGAAAGAAAACAGCCAGCGGGTTCGCTGGCTGTGGGTTTATGCGTTGCTGGTAGCAGACTGCTTGTGGAACAGCTCCCTGAACACCGGATAAATGTCATCCTGGTCACGGATATGCTGCATGGCGAAATTATCGAACATCGCCTGCAGATGCTCATACTCCCGCCACAGGGTCTGGTGCGCGCGACGGGTGATTTCGATATAGCTGTAGTAACGCACGACCGGCAGAATTTTCTTCGCCAGGATCTCGTGACACAGCGGCGAGTCGTCGGCCCAGTTATCGCCATCCGACGCCTGCGCGGCATAAATATTCCACTGCGCCGGGTCGTAGCGCTCTTTGACCACTTCATCCATCAGCTTCAGCGCGCTCGAGACGATGGTGCCCCCGGTCTCCTGCGAGTAGAAGAACTCATGTTCATCCACCTCCTTCGCCTGGGTGTGGTGGCGGATATAGACTACCTCCACGTTCTTATAGGTTCTGCTCAGGAACAAATAGAGCAGGATATAAAAACGCTTCGCCATATCTTTGGTGGCCTGATCCATCGAGCCGGACACGTCCATCAGACAGAACATCACCGCCTGGCTGGAGGGCTCAGGGCGTTTTTCGTAGTTCTTGTAGCGCAGGTCGAAGGTGTCGATAAACGGTACCCGTTCGATCTTCGCCCTCAGCTCTGCAATCTCTTTACGCAGGCGCTCCTCTTCCAGCAGTTGCGCCGGTTCCGTGTTTTCTACTACCTTGAGGCTGCTCTCCAGCTCGCGCAGTTCGCGACGTTTGCCTGCCGTCATGGCCGTGCGTCGCGCCAGCGAATTCTGCAACGAACGCACTACGCTGATGTTGGCGGGCACGCCGTTGGCGGTATAACCCGCGCGGTGGGTTTTATATTCATTAAGCTGACGATGCTGATTCTTTTTCAGATTCGGCAGCGCCAGGTCTTCGAACAGCAGGTCGAGATATTCATCTTTCGAAATCTGGAAGACAAATTCGTCCTGACCTTCACCGTCCTGGCTGGCCTGTCCCTGACCGCTTCCTGAACCACCACCGCCGCCCTGAGGGCGCTCAATTCTGTCGTTCTGAACGAAGTGGTCATTACCTGGGTGTACGCGATGGCGCAGGCCGCCTCGCCCCTGATGAAACATCGGTTCGCTGATGTCATCGGTGGGGATGGAGACAGACTCGCCGCTGTCGACGTCGGTCACCGAGCGTTTGTTGATGGCCTCGGAGATAGACTGTTTAATTTGCGCTTTATAACGACGCAAGAAGCGCTGGCGGTTCACCGTGCTCTTGTTTTTGCCGTTAAGACGCCGGTCAATAAACCAGGTCATATACCCCCCGTACTGCATTTGCCAACTTGCATTTTGTAGGCCCGGCAGGCGCTAACCGCCGCCGGGCACTTGTTTTAAGACGATTTACGCACGCGCAGGTACCATTCGCAGAGCAGGCGGACCTGTTTGCGGGTGTAGCCTTTTTCCATCATACGGTCGACAAAATCGTCGTGTTTTTTCTGTTCATCGGTTGAGGTTTTGGCGTTAAACGAGATCACCGGCAGCAGCTCTTCGGTATTGGAGAACATTTTCTTCTCAATGACCGTGCGCAGTTTCTCGTAGCTGGTCCAGTTCGGATTGCGCCCGTTGTTATGCGCTCTGGCGCGCAGGACGAAGTTCACAATCTCATTACGGAAGTCTTTCGGGTTACTGATCCCGGCAGGCTTCTCGATTTTTTCCAGCTCCGCGTTCAGGGATTCACGGTCAAACAACTGGCCGGTATCCGGGTCGCGGTACTCCTGATCCTGGATCCAGAAGTCAGCGTAGGTGACATAACGGTCGAAAATGTTCTGCCCGTATTCTGAATAGGATTCCAGGTAGGCCGTCTGGATCTCTTTGCCAATGAACTCGGCGTATTTCGGGATCAGGTAACCTTTCAGGAACTCAAGGTAGCGTTCAGCCTGCTCCTGCGGGAACTGTTCGCGTTCAATTTGCTGCTCCAGCACATAGAACAGATGAACCGGGTTGGCCGCCACTTCCGCATGGTCGAAGTTAAAGACGCGGGAGAGGATCTTAAACGCGAAGCGCGTGGACAGACCGTTCATCCCTTCATCAACCCCGGCGTAGTCGCGGTATTCCTGATACGATTTCGCTTTCGGATCGGTATCCTTCAGGCTCTCACCGTCATACACGCGCATTTTCGAGTAGATGCTGGAGTTTTCCGGCTCTTTCAGGCGCGAAAGGATGGAGAAGCGTGACAGCGTTTCCAGGGTGCCTGGTGCGCACGGCGCATGCACCAGCTCACTGTGGTTAAGCAGTTTCTCGTAAATTTTGATCTCTTCGGAGATCCGCAGGCAGTAAGGCACCTTGACGATGTACACGCGGTCAAGGAAGGCCTCATTGTTTTTGTTATTACGGAAAGTCACCCATTCAGATTCGTTCGAGTGGGCAAGAATGATCCCGTTAAACGGCAGGGCAGAGATACCTTCCGTCCCGTTGTAGTTTCCTTCCTGAGTCG
Organism: Enterobacter cloacae complex sp. Mu1197; assembly: GCF_040059225.1. Lineage (NCBI taxonomy): Bacteria > Pseudomonadati > Pseudomonadota > Gammaproteobacteria > Enterobacterales > Enterobacteriaceae > Enterobacter > Enterobacter cloacae complex sp. Mu1197. Next base: position 1,857,821 of record NZ_CP157375.1, read on the forward strand.
CCGTCAGCAGCGGATGCAGCACCTTGATGGGCGCTTTAAACATCTCGACGAATTCCATAATCCCCTGGTTAGCCCGGCACAGTGCACCCGAGTAACCGTAGGCATCCGGGTCGTTTTGCGCGAAGTTTTCCAGCTTGCGGATGTCGACCTTACCGACCAGCGCCGAAATATCCTGGTTGTTCTCATCACCGGGTTCCGTTTTGGCGATGGCGATCTGTTCCAGGATCGACGGCCAGACTTTCACCACGCGGAATTTGGTGATGTCGCCACCAAATTCGTGCAGGCGTTTGGCCGCCCACGGCGACATGATGGTGCCGAGGTAGCGACGCGGGATGCCGTACTCTTTATCCAGAATCTGCGCATCTTCCTGCGGATTGAACAAGCACAGCGGATGGTCATTCACCGGGCTGCGCTCGCCGTTGGCGCTCAGCACATAGATAGGCACGCGCTGCATCAGCGACTTCAGGCGTTCCGCCAGCGAGGATTTACCGCCGCCCACGGGGCCGAGTAAATAGAGGATCTGTTTCTTCTCTTCCAGACCCTGAGCGGCATGCTTCAGGTAGGAGACAATCTGTTCGATGGCATCTTCCATACCATAGAACTCTTCAAACGCCGGGTATCGGGCGACCACCCGATTCGAAAAGAGACGGGAAAGCCGGGGTTCCAGGGCAGTGTCAACCATGTTTGGCTCACCAATAGCCATTAATAGCCGTTCTGCCGCATTGGCATAGGCACTGCGATCTTGCCGACAGATGGTAAGAAACTCCTGCAGTGTGAACTCTTCGTCCTTGGCAGCTTCATAGCGCTGGCGATAGTGATCGAATATATTCATGGCATGCCGTCCTTTCGTTTTTTAGCACAGGATAAGAGCCGTTCGTATGAGTAGTGGAGGCTCCCGGAAGAGAATCTCTCGCACCTCACTGCCAGAGCAGCAACCTGTGTGCCAGGTCAGACGCTAAGAACCGCAGGTGTTCAGGAAAACTCTTCTTAAATTAAAGCGTAGATGGCATTTGCAAAACTTGCATGCCCATAAAATCTACTTTCAATGACATATCAATAACTCATCCAAAAATTTCCACTCTGGTAATAAGGCAAAAGCACGTTTTTCATTCAGCGTTCATGTAAATGAAAGCAGGTTGTCATCTGATAAGTTAAAAATAATGGGTTAATCGGACTGATTAGCAGGCAAAAAATTTTGGGATGTACGGGAATGGCGGTTACACTTCACCCGCTGATTATTTGACTACAGGAAAGAATGGATTGTGACCAAACTCAAACTTCTGGCATTAGGCATCCTTGCCGCGACCGCAGTAAGCACCGCACAGGCGGAAAGTCAGTGGACGGTTGGCGCGGGTGTTGGCGTCATTAACAGCCCGTACAAACAGTATGACCGTGATGTTTACCCTGTTCCCGTTATCACCTATGAAGGGGATAACGTCTGGTTCCGTGGGCTCGGTGGCGGCTACTATCTGTGGAACGATACGGCCGATAAGCTCTCCATCATGGCTTACTATGATCCGACGCACTTCAAGCCGGGTGATAGCGACAGCCACGCGCTTCGCCAGCTCGACAAGCGTAAAAGCTCAATGATGGCTGGCCTCTCTTATGTGCATAACACCCAGTATGGCTTCCTGCGTACGGCCCTGGCAGGCGATACGCTGGATAACAGCAACGGTTTTATCTGGGACCTGGCGTGGTTGTACCGCTATACCAACGGTGCTTTGACTCTGACCCCGGGGATTGGTGTGCAGTACAACAGCGAGAACTACAACGACTACTATTATGGCGTCTCTAAAAACGAGTCCCGTCGTAGCGGTCTGAAGAGTTACAGCGCAGATGACGGCTGGGATCCGTACCTGGAGCTGACCGCGAGCTATAACTTCCTCGGCGACTGGAGCGTGTACGGTACTGGCCGTTATGAGCGTCTGAGCGATGAAGTGAAGGATAGCCCGATGGTCGACAAGTCCTGGGCAGGCATCTTCTCTGTCGGTGTGACCTACAAGTTCTGATTGTGCACTCATAGTGTGCAATTGATGCATTAAAACGGGGCGCATGCGCCCCGTTTGCTTTAGTGTGGTGCAGCGAGATTATCGCTTAACAATGCGGATCGTCTGCCCTAAACGAGATGGCTTTTCTTCACTCGCTTTCTGAGGGGTGGTTACGCAGGCGGTTTCCACGCAGACGAACGTTTTATAACCGTTGTCAGGCACGTCGGCCATGCTGACAGACAGCGCCGGACCCGGGTTCCAGCCCACCACGTTGCTATGGTGGTGATGTACCACCTCGATGCCGCGGTTCAGGGCACCGTCGTGGATCATGCTGCATGCTTCCGGATGCAGATAGACGCGGTCGGTACGGTCAGGAAACGCCTGAACGCCGTCACTCAGCTTCCCTTCTTTGGCGTTATCGACTTTGTCGATAAAGGTATCGCCAAGGCCGCTCACCTTCACTGCGCTGATGTCACCCACGTTGAAATAGGTGTGCAGGGCGGAGGTGGTTTCGAACTCGCCGTGGGCTTCCAGTTCGATTTCACAAGTTTTACCCAGCTTAAAGCGGGCGTACAGGGTGAAATCGTGCGGCCAGAGGGCACGAGTTTCATCGTTAGCCTGCAGCTCAAAGGTCAGCACGGCGCCGTTGTCGTCTTCGTTATGCGCTTTCAGGGTCCACTGCTGGTTACGGGCAAAACCGTGAGAAGGCAAACCCGGCTGTGCGGACGGGCCGAACCACGGCCAGCAGATCGGTACGCCGCCGCGAATCGCCGCCCCTTTTTTGAAAGAGGTCACATCGCTCAGCCACAATCCCTCTGCTTCACCTTCGGGTTTCCAGGAGAGCAGGTGGGCGCCGTTCAGCGCCACGGAGGCCTTAACGCGTGGATGGTCAACGACGATAACGTCAGCACCGTCAATCTGGCGGCGGGAGAGCACAGGGGTAAGTTGTTCGACTACCGGAAGTGCAAAAATTTTATTAATCATTAAGCAATCCTCTGTCTTATAAATAAAAAAGGCGACCGAAGTCGCCTTTTTGGATCAAACACTCATCTCAACTTATTTGGAGATGTGAGCGATCAGGTCCAGTACTTTGTTAGAGTAGCCGGTTTCGTTGTCGTACCAGGATACCAGTTTAACGAAGTTGTCGTTCAGTGCGATACCTGCTTTAGCATCAAACACGGAAGTGCACACTTCGCCGTTGAAATCGGTAGAAACAACGTCGTCTTCGGTGTAACCCAGAACGCCTTTCATTGGGCCTTCGGAAGCAGCTTTGATTGCTTTCTTAATTTCTTCATAAGAAGCAGCTTTTTCCAGACGAACGGTCAGGTCAACAACGGATACGTTAGGAGTTGGAACGCGGAACGCCATACCAGTCAGTTTGCCATTCAGTTCTGGCAGTACTTTACCTACAGCTTTAGCCGCACCGGTAGAGGATGGGATGATGTTCTGAGCCGCGCCACGGCCGCCGCGCCAGTCTTTGTGAGACGGGCCATCAACGGTTTTCTGAGTAGCGGTGGTTGCGTGAACGGTAGTCATCAGACCTTCGATGATGCCGAAGTTGTCGTTGATAACTTTAGCCAGCGGTGCCAGGCAGTTGGTGGTGCAGGATGCGTTAGACACGATATCCTGGCCAGCGTAAGTTTCGAAGTTTGCACCACGAACGAACATTGGGGTGTTGTCTTTGGAAGGACCAGTCAGAACAACTTTCTTCGCACCCGCAGTGATGTGTTTACGTGCAGTTTCGTCGGTCAGGAAGATACCGGTTGCTTCAGCAACAACGTCAACACCAATTTCGTTCCATTTCAGGTTAGCTGGGTCTTTCTCAGCAGTAACGCGGATGGTTTTGCCATTTACAACCAGGTGGCCGTCTTTCACTTCAACGGTGCCGTCGAAACGACCGTGAGTTGAGTCGTACTTCAGCATGTACGCCATGTATTCAGCGTCCAGGAGATCGTTGATACCAACGATTTCGATGTCAGAACGTTTCTGAGCAGCACGGAAAACAATACGGCCGATACGGCCAAAACCGTTGATACCTACTTTGATAGTCATATATTCCACCAGCTATTTGTTAGTGAATAAAAGGTTGCCTGTAAAATTACAAAAACCTTACGCAGCGTCAAGCGGAATCGTGTCAATCATTGCGACAAATCAATCCTGTGACTAACGTTTGTGCGACTGACTCGCCTCACTTTCCCTTTGAGCTTGCAACCACATGGGGGCTGCGCCCGGAATTTTAAAGTCCTCGCAGGATAAAAATGTGAATGTGATCACAATTGCCTGACCGCCTTTTCGCGACACATAAGTTTAGATCAAAAGTGCACGCAAGGGTGTTAATGTTTTGTTAGAATGCGGGGTAAAAGATGTCTGTTTCTACAGCGAGATGTAAGCATATGTCGAACCAACGTAACCCTGACGATTTGAAAAAAAACCTCACAGAAATGCAGTTTTACGTGACGCAGAACCACGGAACGGAACCCCCGTTCACCGGGCGTTTACTGCACAACAAGCGGGACGGTGTCTACCACTGCCTGGTCTGTGATGCCCCGCTGTTTAATTCACAAACGAAATTTGATTCGGGCTGCGGCTGGCCGAGCTTTTACGAGCCGGTGAGCGATGAGGCTATCCGCTATCTGACCGACTCGTCGCACGGTATGGTGCGCACCGAAATTCGCTGCGGCAACTGCGATGCGCACCTTGGCCACGTCTTCCCGGATGGCCCTCAGCCAACGGGCGAGCGTTTCTGCGTGAATTCAGCCTCAATGAGCTTCACTGACGACGAAAACGGCGACCAGATCAAGGGTTGAAAAAACGATTCAGCAAATTATTCCTTCGAAAGGGCGGGATTGTGAATATTGAAGACATGATTAGCGGGATGACGCCGGAAATTTATCAGCGTCTGGTCACCGCCGTAGAGCTGGGAAAATGGCCCGATGGCGTCGCGCTGACCCCGGAGCAGAAAGAGAACAGCCTGCAGCTGGTGATGCTGTGGCAGGCGCGCAACAACACCGACGCGCAGCACATGACGATCGACACCCGTGGCCAGATGGTGATGAAGAGCAAGCGTGAGCTGAAAGAGGACTTCGGTATCACGCCGAAGCCGATTGCGACTTTCAAATAAGGCTCTCCCTGTAGGCCGGGTAAGCGCTAGCGCCACCCGGCACACTACACCTTAGTGTGGGATCCCGAGCGACGCCGCCAGCTGCTTCGCTAACTGGTTTTCGTCATCCGCGCCATACTCCCAGAACATCGCTCCGGCGAGCCCTTTCTCTTTGATGTAGTCCGCTTTGATCGCCACGGATCGCGGGTTCTCATACGAAATCGCAAACAGCGCGCTGCCATCGGCACCTTTCACCGAGAGCCACGGCACCTTTGCCTGGTCGTCCCAGTGTTCAGTAAAGCGTTTCTGCGGATCGTTCAGCAGCTTTTTGACGATATCGTTGTACTTCACGTAGGTATCTTTGGTCAGGTCATAGCCGAGTGACTTGAACAACCCAATCTCCTGCGGCCCGAAGTAGGGCTGAGTGGCCGGATTTTTTTGCGCATCGGGTTTCGTCCAGTCAATGCCCGGCTCCACGGCGCGTTTCGGTACGCGGCCATAGAAACCAATCCCGAGATTCATCTGCTGCGGCTTCAGCCCGGCGGCCAGATAGTTGTTCACCACAAAATCGACGCTGTATTTGTCTGCGGCGGCCACCGTCGGCCAGGTGCTGGAGTCATACAGGTTGGCATTGAAGTACTGCGTGCCGTACGCCATGTCGTAGGTCATCAGGTTGATGTAGTCGAGCAGGGGCGCAATGGCTTTCACATCCACCCAGCTTTTCGGACTTTCCGCATTCGCGCCTACCGCAATGGTCACCAGCTTTTTATGCCCGAACGCGTCGCGCATCTCCTTCAGCAGGGCGGTAAAGTTATCCCGGTCGGCGGGCTGGCTTGCCACCAGCCCCCAGGCACCGTTGACCGGATACTCCCAGTCGAGATCGATCCCGTCCAGACCATATTTTTCGACAATCTCCTGTGCGGAGCGGATGAACACCGCGCGGCTCTCTTGGGTTGCCGCTGCGCCAGAGAAGCCACGCGCGCCCCAGCCGCCGACGGAGAGCAGGACCTTAAGATTTGGGTTTTGCTTACGCAGAGTGGGGATTAAGGCCAGATCGGACGCCACTTTTGGCGATAGCCAGATTTGATGCAGCTTCGCCGGATCTTTCAGCGCGGCGTTGGTTTCGTCTTTTTCGTCGTTATAGACCAGACCAAACGAGTAGTTCAGGTGGGTGATCTGGCGAACGTCCAGTTTATTGATATCGCCACCCGGTCCGGCGGTGACATCGCCACCCCCGTTAAAGTAGCCCACGGACATCAGGGAACTGGCGGAGGCAACTGACGCGCAAAGCAAGGGTAATGCTGCCAGCAAGGGCAAACGTTTCATACAAGTTCCTCTTTGACTTAATAAAATTAACCACGCCACGGAAAAGGCGTGGCGAAAAAACAGCCTAAAGAGAATAGCATTGCCGCTTCGCTGAGGTTGCGAGGGAGTTCACTTTATGGGAGATCGGAGGGGGTTTGCCGGGTGGCGCTGACGCTTACCCGGCCTACAAAACCAAAGAAGTAGGCCGGGTAAGGCGCAGCCGCCACCCGGCTTAAAAGGCCTAAGCCTGCGTTTCCAGCCAGTCTTCGAGCGTATACAGCGTCGCGCCTTCCGCTGCCATATCCATAAACGCCTGGGCGCTGTCCTGCGGGTGAATGTTCACCCCGCGGCAGCCGTCGGTGATGACGCTGACGGTGTAGCCTAACTGAAGCGCGTCCAGCACGGTGAACTTCACGCAGTAGTCCGTTGCCAGCCCCAGCACAATCAGCTCCGTGATTTCGTGGTGACGTAACCACGCATCGAGAGCGGTTTTCTGACGATGCCCGTTATCAAAAAACGCGCTATAGCTGTCAATAGCCGGGTTTTCGCCTTTGTGGAACACCGCATCGATGGCCTTTTGATTCAGGAGCGGATGCAGCGCCGCGCCTTCCGTCTGCTGTACGCAGTGATCCGGCCAGAAGGTTTGCGCCAGCCCGTCGAGTTCACCCTGGGTGAACGGCTCGACGTTGTGCTGGCTGGCAAAGCTGCCGTGATTCGCCGGGTGCCAGTCCTGGCTTGCGACAACCGCTTCACCGCGGGCTTTGCACCAGTCAATCAGCGTGTTGGCCACGTCAACGGTGCTGTCACCTTCGGCGACGGCCAGCGCACCGCCCGCGCAGAAATCATTTTGCAAATCGACCAGGAGCAGGGCGCGTTGCTTCATGAGACCTCCTTATTCGTCAGGCGTCAGTTCGCCGCGCAGGTTTTGCATCATCGCGCTGCGAATGGACTGAATGTCCAGATCCTGACTCAGTAAATAGTGAAGTTTAGTCAGCGTTGCCTCAACGGTCATATCGAAACCGCTGATCACCCCCGCATGCGCCAGCGCGTTGCCAGTGGCATAGCCGCCCATATTCACTTTACCGGACATACACTGGGTCAGGTTCACCACCACAATTCCACGCTCGCTGGCTTCCTGAAGCTCTTTCAGGAATTCACCGTTCTGCGGCGCATTGCCCACGCCGTAGGAGCGCAGGATCAGCGCCTTCACCGGCTGGCGCAGGAAGTTACGCACCACGTCCGCAGAGATACCCGGATAGATGGTGACCACGCCAATCGGTTGCGGAGTAATCGGATGAACAATCAGCTCGCCCGCGGTGTTCGGCGCAGGAGGGGTTCCCAGACGACGGATATGAATACCGGCCTCCAGCAGCGGCTGCAGGTTAGGTGAGGCAAAGGCGTCAAAGCCGTCGGCGTGGGCTTTGGTGGTGCGGTTACCGCGATACAGACGGTTGTTAAAGAACAACGACACTTCGTTAATCGGGTAATTCGCCGCCACGTACAGGGAGTTCAGCAGGTTGATCTGTCCGTCGGAGCGTAGCTCCGCCAGCGGAATTTGCGACCCGGTGACGATAACCGGCTTGCTCAGGTTCTCCAGCATGAAGGAGAGCGCCGAGGCGGTAAACGCCATGGTGTCGGTACCGTGCAGGATCACGAAGCCGTCGTACTGGTCGTAATGGGCTTTAATGTCATCCGCGATGTGCTGCCAGTCTTCCGGCGTCATGTCGGAGGAGTCCATCAGCGGCTCGTATTCGTGGATAGTAAAGTCAGGCATTTCCGGACGGTGGAATTCGGGCATCAGCGCAAGCTGACGCTGAAGGTGGCCGGAGACAGGGATATAGCCGTTTTCGGAGCGCTGCATACCGATGGTACCGCCAGTGTAGGCTACATAAATCGATTTCTTCTGCATGGTAGTGAGTTCTTGTTCTTCAAAAGAAAAAAATCCCCTCTTCGCGGGAAGAGGGGACGGTTTTTAACGGACGTTCGCGCAGGTCAGGCAAAACGCGTAACGACTCTGTGGATCGTTAAAGGCCGCAAGCTTATCGCTTTCCGCCTTCATCGCTTTTGCCGCCGTGGCGACCGGCGCAGGCAGGTAAGCCTGCAGCGCCTCCGGCAGCATGGCGCGTACCGAGCCGGACATGCTGTCCATGACCATATCGAAGAACGACGGTTCGTCCTGGTAATACTCGATATGCCACTGCTTCAGCTTCGCCAGTTCGGCGGCTTTCTTCACCGCGTCATCGAAGTCACCCAGGCTGTCCACCAGTCCGTTGCTCTTCGCATCCTGACCGGTCCAGACGTGGCCCTGTGCAATCTGGTCGATCTGCTCAGGCGTCTTTTTACGCGAGTCTGCGACCAGGGTGATAAAGCGTTTATAACCGTTCTCAATGCTGAGCTGCATCATCTCAGAGACTTCCGGCGGCAGGGATTTGGTCACCGAGACATCCGCCAGCGGAGAAGTCGCTACGCCGTCGGTATGCACGCCCAGAGAATCCAGGCTGTTCTCTACGGTGTTGATCACCCCGAAGATACCAATCGAGCCGGTCAGCGTGCTTGGGTTCGCCACGATGTAGTTGGCTGGCGTGGAGATCCAGTAACCTCCGGAGGCGGCCATTCCGCCCATTGAGACGACGACCGGCTTACCGGCGGCGCGCGCCGCGGCCAGTTCAGCGCGGATCACTTCGGAGGCGCTGACGCTACCGCCAGGGCTGTTGACCCGCAGGACAATCGCCTTCACTTTCGGATCCAGGCGCGCATCGCGGATTTGTGACGCGGTGGTATCGCCACCCACGTTCCCCGGGGTCTCCTGACCGTCCATGATCGCACCGTTAGCAAAGACCACCGCGACGCTGTCCCCGTTCTCATCCGGTTTCTTCGTCGAGTAATCATACATGCTGATGGCGCTGTAATTTTTGTCCTCTTTGCTCCAGCCAAACTGTTTGCTCAGGGATTTTTCAATCTCTGCGCTGGTGCCCAGGGCATCAACCAGTTTGTTATCGAGCGCATATTTCGCGGTATCGCCGTCAACCTTACGCAGGCCTGCCAGCACGCCCTGCGCGCCAGGGAACACCTGCTCAGGCGTAATCTGACGGTTCGCGGCAACGGTGCCCAGATAGTTCTGCCACAGCTCACCAATCCAGCGGCTGTCCGCTTCGCGGGCGGCAGGGGACATATCGTCACGGATAAACGGCTCCACGGCAGATTTGTACGTACCGACGCGGAAGACGTGGGTGGTGACCTTCAGCTTATCGAGCAGCGATTTGTAGTACAGGCCGTTGGTGGCAAAGCCGTGCAGATCGACCGTACCCTGTGGGGAGAGCCAGATCTTGTTGGCGAAGCTCGCCAGATAATATTGTCCCTGGCTGTAGCTGTCGCCCACGGCAATGACCGGCTTGCCGCTGTCGCGGAATTCGCGCAGCGCTTTACCGATGTACTGCATAGACGGCTGATCGCCGCCGGCAAAATCTTTCAGATCCAGCACGATGCCGGTGATGTTGCGGTCATCTTTGGCCTGACGGATGGCATCGACGATATCGAACAGGGAATTTTCCTGCAGACGGTCTGACGTGGCGCCAAACAGCTGACGGCTGATTACGCCCAGACGATTGCTGGCTGACGGTTTATCAACGATTACGCCGGTGATATCAAGTAGCAGGGCCCCGCGAGTCGAATGCTGCGCCTGATTCGCGTTGCTGATGTGCATCCAGATACCCGCGCAAACCAGAACCAGCAGGATGAAGAAGATGTTCATCACCAGGTTGCGGACGAAGTTGAGCAGTCGCCACGTCCATTTAAAGAAACCGGCAATAATTCGCCAAAGGGTTCGCATGTATTCTCCCTAACCAGAAAATGACTGTTTCCGTCGCCACTGGACGGTAATGTTGGGTTATCGTAATGACCCAACCGCCACTTGTCAGCAGGAATCGCCTGCCAGGCTGTAACAAAATCTGCCGTCGTGTTAATTTTGTGAGTAAATTTCAAGAAAGGAGTTAACCAATGGACGCACTCGAACTGCTTGTTAACCGCCGTAGCGCTTCCCGTCTGGCCGAACCTGCCCCGGCAGGCGAGCAGCTGGAGAACATTCTGCGTGCCGGCATGCGTGCCCCCGATCATGGCACACTGCAGCCGTGGCACTTCTTTGTAATTGAAGGCGAAGGCCGCGATCGTTTCAGTAAACTGCTGGAGCAGGGGGCGGTGGCCGCAGGGCAGGATGAGAAAGGAATCGATAAGGCGCGTAATGCCCCGTTCCGCGCCCCGATGATCATCGCTGTCGTGGCAAAATGCCAGGCGGATCATAAAGTCCCGGTCTGGGAACAGGAAATGTCCGCGGGCTGTGCGGTGATGGCGATGCAAATGGCCGCCGTCGCGCAAGGCTTCAACGGTATCTGGCGCACCGGTGCGCTGACCGAAAGCCCGGCGGTCCGTGACGGTTTTGGCTGCGGTGAGCATGACAAAATTGTCGGTTTCCTCTACCTCGGCACCCCGCAGCTTAAAGCCTCCAGCACCATCAGCGTGCCGGACACCACGCCTTTCGTCAGCCGCTTCTGATAACGCACGCTAAACTGTCTGGATTCTGAGCATCTGCCGCAGAATTCAGACAGTCATACTTACCTCTTTATGGAATGAGCGCTACCATAGCGCGATTGAGATGACAGGAGACGTCCATGAGCGAGCAAACCATTCGTTTAACGCAGTACAGCCACGGAGCCGGTTGCGGTTGTAAAATTTCCCCGAAAGTGCTGGAGACCATCCTGCACAGTGAACAGGCGAAGTTTGTCGACCCGAACCTGCTTGTCGGCAATGAAACGCGCGACGATGCTGCAGTTTATGACTTAGGTAACGGCACCAGCATTATTAGTACCACCGACTTCTTTATGCCGATTGTCGACAATCCGTTCGATTTCGGGCGCATTGCGGCCACCAACGCCATCAGCGATATCTTTGCCATGGGCGGTAAGCCGATTATGGCGATCGCCATTCTGGGCTGGCCGATCAACACCATCCCGCCGGAAGTGGCCCGTGAAGTGATTGATGGCGGCCGTTTCGCCTGCCAGCAGGCAGGAATTGCGCTGGCCGGTGGTCACTCTATCGATGCGCCGGAGCCTATCTTCGGCCTGGCCGTCACCGGCGTGGTGCCGACCGAACGCGTGAAGCGCAACAGCACCGCACAGGCGGGCTGCAAGCTGTTCCTCACCAAGCCGCTGGGTATTGGCGTGCTGACCACCGCCGAGAAAAAGTCCCTGCTGAAACCGGAGCACAAAGGGCTGGCAACCGAAGTCATGTGCCAGATGAACCTCGCCGGTGCGGCGTTCGCCAATATCGACGGCGTGAAGGCGATGACCGACGTGACCGGTTTTGGTCTGCTGGGGCACCTCTCAGAAGTGTGTCAGGGCGCGGGCGTGCAGGCGCAGGTCTGGTATCAGGACGTGCCGAAGCTGCCGGGCGTGGAGGAGTACATTGCTCAGGGCGCGGTCCCGGGCGGTACCCAGCGTAACTTCGCCAGCTACGGTCACCTGATGGGCGAAATGCCAGAAGAATGGCGCAATCTGCTGTGCGATCCGCAAACCTCCGGCGGCCTGCTGCTGGCGGTGACGCCGGAATCCGAAGCCGAGGTCCAGGCCACGGCCGCCGAGTTCGGCATTACCCTGACGGCGATCGGCGAGCTGGTAACCGCGCGCGGTGGCCGACCGATGATTGAGATCCGTTAATTCGATGCGGTTGTTTATTGCCGAAAAGCCGAGCCTGGCCCGTGCCATTGCCGATGTGCTGCCCAAGCCGCATCGCAAAGGCGACGGCTTTATCGAATGCGGTAACGGGCAGGTGGTCACCTGGTGTATCGGTCACCTGCTTGAGCAGGCGCAGCCGGATGTCTATGACAGCCGCTACGCCCGCTGGAATTTGAACGATCTGCCCATTGTGCCTGAAAAATGGCGCCTGCAGCCCCGGCCTTCAGTCACCAAACAGCTCAACGTGATCAAGCGCTTCCTGCATGAAGCCGAAGAAATCGTGCACGCGGGTGACCCGGACAGGGAAGGGCAGCTGTTGGTGGATGAGGTGCTGGACTATCTGGAGCTGGCGCCGGAAAAGCGCCAGCAGGTGCAGCGCTGTCTGATCAACGACCTCAACCCACAGGCGGTCGAGCGAGCCATTTCGCGCCTGCGCGCCAACAGCGAGTTTATTCCGCTGTGCGTCTCGGCGCTCGCGCGTGCCCGCGCCGACTGGCTGTACGGTATCAACATGACCCGCGCCTACACCATCCTCGGGCGCAACGCGGGCTATCAGGGCGTGCTCTCCGTGGGGCGCGTGCAGACGCCGGTGCTGGGGCTGGTCGTGCGTCGTGACGAAGAGATTGAGAACTTCGTCGCTAAAGATTTCTTTGAGGTGAAAGCGCATATCGTCACGCCTAAAGACGAGCGCTTCACTGCCGTCTGGCAGCCGAGCGATGCCTGCGAGTCGTATCAGGATGAAGAGGGGCGTTTGCTGCACCGCCCGCTGGCGGATCATGTGGTTAACCGCATTACCGGACAGCCGGCTATCGTTACCAGCTATAACGATAAACGGGAATCAGAACCCGCGCCGCTGCCGTTCTCGCTGTCGGCCCTGCAGATTGAGGCCGCGAAGCGCTTCGGCCTGAGCGCGCAGAATGTGCTGGATATCTGCCAGAAGCTCTACGAAACCCACAAGCTGATCACCTATCCGCGTTCGGATAGCCGCTATCTGCCGGAAGAGCATTTTGCCGGTCGTCATTCGGTGATGAACGCCATTAGCGTGCATGCGCCGGATCTGCTGCCGCAGCCGGTGGTGAACCCGGACACCCATAACCGCTGCTGGGACGACAAAAAGGTGGACGCCCACCACGCGATTATCCCGACGGCGCGCGCCAGCAACGTCAATCTGACCGACAACGAAGCAAAGGTCTATAACCTGATCGCCCGCCAGTACCTGATGCAGTTCTGCCCGGACGCGGTGTTCCGCAAATGCGTGATCGAACTGGAAATCGCGAAAGGGAAATTCATTGCGAAAGCCCGTTTCCTTGCTGAAGCAGGCTGGCGCACGCTGCTGGGGAATAAAGAGCGTGACGAGGAGAACGACGGCACGCCGCTGCCCGTCGTTGCCAAAGACGATGAGCTGCTGTGTGAAAAAGGGGAAGTGGTGGAACGTCAGACCCAGCCGCCGCGCCATTTCACCGATGCGACGCTGCTGTCCGCGATGACCGGCATCGCCCGGTTCGTGCAGGATAAAGATCTGAAGAAGATCCTGCGCGCCACCGACGGTCTGGGCACGGAGGCGACCCGCGCGGGGATCATCGAGCTGCTCTTTAAGCGCGGTTTTCTTGAGAAAAAGGGGCGCTATATCCATTCGACCGAGCCGGGCCGCGCGCTGATTCACTCCCTGCCTGAGCTGGCCGCCAGGCCGGACATGACCGCGCACTGGGAGTTGGTGCTGACGCAGATCAGCGAGAAGCAGTGCCGCTATCAGGACTTTATGCAGCCGCTGGTGGGGACGCTTTACCAGCTGATCGATCAGGCGCGCAGCACGCCGGTGAAGCGCTTCAGAGGGATGGTTGCACCAGGCGCGGGTGCGAAGAAACCGTTTAAAAAGAAGAAGAGCGCGGCCGCCCCTTAACCCGTAGGCCGGGTAAGGCAAAGCCGCCACCCGGCGAAAGACAGCTCTGCGGCTTGAAAAAAGCCCGGTGGCGGCTACGCCTTACCGGGCCTACAGGGCGAGAACGCAGCGAAAACTTAAATCACACCCTGCCCAATCATCGCATCCGCTACCTTCACGAACCCGGCGATATTCGCCCCGCGCACGTAATTGGTTTGCGATGCTTCACCGCCGTACTCCACGCACGCATGGTGAATATCCAACATGATATGGTGCAGGCGCGCGTCCACTTTTTCCGCCTTCCAGCCGAGACGCGCGGCGTTTTGCGCCATCTCGAGGCCGGAGGTCGCCACGCCGCCCGCGTTAGCGGCCTTGCCCGGTGCAAACAGCACGCCCGCCTCCAGGAACAGGTCCGTCGCGTCGATCGTGGTCGGCATGTTCGCCCCTTCGGCCACCGCTTTTACGCCATTGCTAATCAACGTGCGCGCGGCTTCAGCATCCAGCTCGTTCTGCGTGGCGCACGGCAGGGCGATATCCACCGGCACGCCCCACGGCTGTTTCCCTTCCAGGTAGGTCAGGCCAAACTCCCGGGCGTAATCCGCCACGCGTCCATCGCGGCTGGCTTTGATTTCACACAGGCGCGCCAGCTTCTCTGCTGTGAAGCCCGCTTCATCCACCACCGTTCCGCTGGAATCAGAGGCGGTCACTACGCGAGCGCCAAACTGCATCGCTTTCTCAATCGCGTACTGCGCCACGTTACCGGAGCCGGACACCGCGACGCGCATACCTTCGAAGCCTAAGCCGTGACGCTTGAGCATAGCTTCGGTGAAGTAAACCAGACCGTACCCGGTCGCTTCCGGGCGGATCAGGCTCCCGCCAAACGACAACCCTTTGCCGGTAAAGACGCAGGCGCTGTTGTTGGAGAGCTTTTTCATCATCCCGGCCATAAAGCCTACTTCACGCCCGCCCACGCCGATATCACCGGCAGGCACGTCGGTGTCAGGACCAAGATGGCGATAGAGTTCGGTCATCAGCGCCTGGCAGAAACGCATCACTTCGCCTTCGCTTTTGCCTTTCGGGTCGAAATCGCTGCCGCCTTTCCCGCCGCCCATGGGCAGCGTGGTCAGCGCGTTTTTAAAGGTCTGCTCGAAGCCGAGGAATTTCAGAATCGACAGGTTCACGGACGGATGGAAACGCATGCCGCCCTTAAACGGACCGATGGCCGAGTTAAACTGTACGCGCCACGCGCGGTTAACCTGCACCTGGTTGCGATCGTCCACCCACGTCACGCGGAACTGGATCACGCGCTCTGGCTCGACAAGGCGTTCAAGCAAAGACATCTGGCGATAGCGCGGGTTTTGTTCAAGGAAGGGCCACAGGGTGGTCATCACTTCACGCACGGCCTGGGCGAACTCGCTTTGGTGCGGGTCGCGCTGCTGAACATGGGCAAGGAAACTTTCCAGAGAGCGTGTCTGATCCATAGATATAAGAGCCTCTTATAATAATGTTTGTATATGACTTATGCGTTTTGTGTTGTTTTTTTGACTATACCACCCGTACTGCTTTGTCTGGCAAGCAGAAATTCAGGGCGAAAGGGAAATTAATGAAATGAGCTGCGTCATAACCAAAAGCGATGATGAGATATATTAAAGGTTCCGCGCTGGTTTACCGTTATAGTCATTATCAAGGGAACAACAGGAAGATGTGTCTATGAACCGTTATCTACTGACCGCATTATGTGTGATCTTTACCGCAGGTGCGCAGGCTGACCGCATTCGCCCGGACGTGGAAGTGAATGTGCCGCCGGAAGTGTTTAGCTCCAGCGGCCAGAATCAAACGGTGCAGCCCTGTAATCAGTGCTGCATCTATCAGAATCAGAACTACTCGGAAGGGGCCGTGGTGAAAGCGGAGGGCGTGCTGTTGCAGTGCCAGCGCGACGAGCGCGTTATTGGCACGAACCCGCTGGTCTGGCGTCGCGTAAAACAATAAACGCTTCCAGAAGGGGAATATCCGCGGGGGCTAAGGCGTAGCCGAACGCCTCTTCCGGCGTACACCACGCCAGCGTGCTGTGGTAGTGCGCCGTGAGCTCGCCGCTAAACGCAGGAACGTGCCAGGCGTGCAGGTTGATTAAGCGCTGCGAGACTTCGCGCTGGTGGCTGGCCACGTATTGCGCAGGGCGTGCTTCAATACCTAACTCTTCACGCAGCTCGCGGATAAGCGCCTCGGGCTGGGTTTCTCCCGCCTCGACTTTGCCGCCTGCAAATTCCCACATGCCCGGCTGGTCGGCGTGGGCAGGGCGCTGTGCCAGTAAAATTTTGTCGTCTTTTTCGATGATGGCGGCAACGACATCGAGTGTTTTCAGCATGGTCGTCAATAATTGATAGCAAAAAAAGACATATTATCGTGCCCTTTCTCAGAGTCCAGCTATCAGGAGAATCAGGTGAAAGAGACTACCGCCTGGGTTGCCCCTATCGAATCCCTTCCCGCCAGCCTTAAACCCATTGCCGTGATGCAGAAAAAGCATTTTGGCGCCGTGCTGAATCCCACGCGCTGGTGGGGGCGCATGCCGCGTCTGTTCTGGCTGGTGGCGCTGTTCGTCGGTTTTCTGGAGCGTCGTCGCGCGCGCCTGACGCCCGTGCTTCGTTCCCTGCTCATGACGCGGGTGTCCCAGCTCTGCCACTGCGCTTTCTGTATTGATGCCAACAGCCTGCGGCTGGCCGAGCGCTGCGGGGCGCTGGATAAGGTGCAGGCCGTGAGCGACTGGCAGGGTTCCGCCTTGTTCACGGAGCAGGAGCGCGCGGCGCTGGCCTACGCCGAGGCGGTAACCGCCACGCCGCCCCGGGCGGATGAGGCCATCAGAGCGGCGCTGAAGCGTCACTTTACGGATGACACTATCACCGAGATGACGGCGCTCATTGCCTTTCAGAATCTCTCTGCCCGCTTTAACGCCGCGCTGGATATTCCGGCGCAGGGGCTGTGCGCCACCTTTAACGAGACGCCTCATGCTTGATCGCCACCTTCATCCGCAGATAAAACCGGCGCTGAATCGTCTGGTCTCCGTGCTGGACCGACCGGGAATAACGCCCGACGGATTAACCCTGACCGGGTTTGCCATCGGCGTGCTGGCGCTGCCGTTTCTGGCCCTTGGCTGGTATCCGGCGGCGCTGGTCGTCATCGTGCTGAACCGCCTGCTGGACGGTCTGGATGGGGCGCTGGCGCGCCGCAGAGGGCTGACCGATGCGGGGGGATTTCTCGATATTGCGCTCGATTTTCTGTTCTACGCCCTGGTGCCGTTTGGCTTTGCGCTGGCAGCAACCGTTGAGAATGCGCTGGCCGCGGCCTGGCTGCTGTTTGCGTTTATCGGGACCGGCAGCAGTTTTCTGGCGTTTGCGGCGCTGGCCGCGAAGCACGACATCGACAACCCCGGCTATGCGCACAAGTCGTTTTATTACATCGGCGGGTTAACGGAAGGAACGGAGACCCTCGCGCTGTTTGTGCTGTGCTGCCTCTTTCCGGCGCACTTTACGCTCTTCGCGTGGGTATTTGGCGCGCTGTGCTGGCTGACCACCACAACGCGCATCTGGAGCGGCTACGTGACGCTGAAGTCACTCAACCCTTAGAGCGCACTTTCAGGCCCGCGTTCACCGGTCGTCACCGGGTTCTGCGGGTGACTGCTCCATTCGTACCAGCCGCCGTCATAGACGGCGATATTCTTCCAGCCCATCGCCCGGGCGTACATAAAGGTTTCAGACGCCCGCCAGCCGGTGCCGCAGTAAAACGCAACGTGCTGTTCCGGCAGAATATTCCAGCGCTTCCACTGAGCGTCGATGTCGTCAGCGCTGCGCATGGTGCCATCCGGGTTATGGAAATCCTCCATATGGGTAGCATCGCTGCCCGCGTGACCCCAGCGGGCACCGGCAATTTCACCTTTTGGCTTGATGTAGCTGTAGCCGCTGGTTTCGCCGATGAACTCCGGCCACGAGCGAATGCTGACCAGGGAGGCATCCTGACGGTGCAGCATGCCGCGCGCCTGTTCCATATCCACCATCAGCTGCGGCTGACCGGGGATCGGCGCGCCAAAATCGGGGGCTGGCATTACTTTACCGGGCGTGCCGCGCTCAACCGGCAGGCCTGCATCTGACCACGCCTTCCAGCCGCCGTCGAGAATACGCACATCCTTCACGCCCGCATACAGCATAATCTGCGCCACGCGCGCGGCGGCGTAGACGTCGCGGCCATACAAGATGACGGTGGTGTCGTGACGGATCCCGTGCTTCGCCAGCATCGCTTTCAGCTTGTCGTCGGAGACTTTATTCCACAACGGTTCGCTTTCCACCTCGTTGGTGTCGATATAGCCCGCGCCGGGAATGTGGTTCAGCAGGTAAAACTTCGGCGCGCCCCAGGCGGCTTCGATCACTTTCCAGTCGCCCGCCGGTGCGGCAGTCACGGGTTTACCCTGCTGGAGCCGGTGGATCCACTGCGGGTAAACCAGCTGTTCAAAGTGGGGCAGACGCTGAAGGCGGTCTGGGGTCTGCAGTGCATCGCTGAGCAGCGAAACGTGGCGGTAACCGGCTTTCTCCAGGCGGGCTTTCACCGCCTGGTTATCGTTTTCGTCGCCGTACAGCGCGATGGCCGTCGCAGGGGTAAGCTGATGCTGTTTGGCCCACAGCGCAATCTGCTCGTCGCTCATGGCGCTAAGCCAGGCGGCAGCAAGGTTGAGTGCGGTGGGTTCATGCCCGGAGGGGCCGCTGAGCGTCTGCGGCCAGCCGTTATAGAAGGCGCTGGCGCGTGTGTCGACAGGCGTGCCGTGCTGTGCCTGAAGCTGAGACAGCGTGATGGCGTTGGGCATATCAGCCGCCAGCGAGGAAAAAGAAGCGAGGCCGCAGAGCAGGGCCTGCGCGGTCAGTTGAGAAACACGTTTCATCGAATAACCTGACGTCAGTAAAAGAGGGGGGCATTGTCGTCTCTCCCGAATCGGAAAACATTGCGTTAGCACATTATTGCCAGCGAGAAATCTCAATCAGCTCGCCGCCGGGTGGAATATCGTCCTCATCGTGCGTGACCAGCACCACCGGAATATTGCGCGCGCGGACGGCGTCAAACACCCATGCCCGAAATGAGGCCCGCAACGCTTTATCGAGGCGGCTGAACGGTTCATCCAGCAGCAGCGCCTGCGGCTCCGCGAGCAGGGCCCGCAGCAGGCTGACCCGGGCGCGCTCCCCGCCGGAAAGGGTAGCCGGGTCGCTGGCGTAATGGTCGCTCAGCCCGGCGGAATCCAGCGCCTGCGCGACCGCTTCCCGCCGCGCGCTGCCGGCGATCCGCTCAGGCAGCGCCAGCAGCAAATTTTGCCCGACGCTGAACTGATCGAACAGCAGCGCGTCCTGAAAGAGAATACCCAGCCCGCGGGACTCCACGGGAAGCGCGTCGCAGCGACGCGCGTCGAGCCACAGTTCACCCCGCGCCTGGAAATCGTCTGACAGCGCGCCGACCATCCAGGCAAAAAGGGTCGATTTGCCGCTGCCGGACGGCCCCATCAGGGTGACGATCTCCCCCCGGGGCACGCAAAAACTGACCTCGCGGAAAAGCGGTTCGATGGTGAGATTTTTTACCTTCAGCATTAACGTAACCCTTGTCGGTAGCGGCCCACGAGCCGGGATAACAGGGCGGCAAGACCAAACACCGTGCCCGTGACCAGCAGTAATCCCAGCGCCCGGTTAGCAAGAATCGGGATGCTGCCCCCGCTGCTCAGCGCGACGGTTTCGGTGGTCAGCGTGGCGAAACGCCCCGCGCCCAGCCACAGCGTCGGTATGTATTGCGCCATGCTGACGGAAAAGCCGGTGGCAAAGGCCAGTAGCGCAGGGCGCACCAGCAGGGGGCATTTCACCAGGCAGAAGACTTTGGCCCGTCGCCAGCCGAGGGTTCTGGCGGTGAGGAGCAGACGGGGATCGATCCGGCGCCAGGCGGGTTGCAGCACCAGCAGCGTCCACGGCAATACCCACAGCAGGTGGCTCCAGAGCACGGCGGCGTAGTGCCCGTCGACGCCCAGGTGCAACGCAATCGCATACTGGCCGGTGACGAGCGGGAGGGCCGGAAGGGCGAGCGGTAACCATACCCACAGCGTGCCGCGCTGCGGACCCCATTCCAGCCAGAGTAAGCCGACGACCAGGGCAATCAGGGCTGAAAGCAGACCGAATGACAGGCTGGTTCCCACCGGGCCAACGTCTTCCCGTTGCGCCAGCATCAGCAGCACCGCGGCGCACAGCACGCCGCACGCGGGCAGGAACCCGCTCAGTGCCCGCTCAGGCAGGGCGAGCTGAGACCGGGGACGCGTTCCGGAGAAGTCCGCAAGCGTGCGAACCCATGCCTTCCAGAGGCCGTATCCCAGAGCGGCAAGCGCGGCCAGCAGCAGAAGGAGAAGCAGGCACAGCAGCGTCCCTTTTGTCTGCTGCTGTGCGTCGCCCTGGCTCAGCCACTGCCAGGCCAGCACGGCCAGGGTAGGCGGGTTGCCCGGCCCGAGAACGATCGCCACATCGACGACCGACAGCGACCACGCCAGCACCGCCAGCATCACCGCGCCGAGAACGGGCGCGATAGCCGGCAGGATGAGCCAGCTGAGCGTCTGAAAACGCCCGTAGCCGAACGTCTGCAGGACGATTTTCTGCTGCGCGAGCCGTTTTTCCGGCAGCACGGCGTAAATCGCCCACAGGACAAAGGCGCTCTCTTTGACCGCGAGCGTCAGCCCCAGCCCGGCGCCGTAGCGGTCAAACGGTGGGGAACAGACGGTGCAGACCTGATAAAACAGACCGCCCTCGGCAAACAGCAGTAGCGCGCCGGTGGCGAACGCCACATGGGGGATCGCCAGCAGCCACGGCAGGCGGGTTGTGAGACGTCGCCAGCGTTTCCCGGGCCAGACAAGGCTGACGAGGAGAAGGGCAATCAGCAACGCCCCCAGCGTGGCGATGAGCGTTGAGACCAGCGTGGCAATGGTTGCCTGAGGCAGCTGCGGATCGTTCAGCAGCCGCTGCCAGTTTGTCACCGAAAACGCCGGGGCAAACAGCATGGCGCCGGCGGGCAGGAGCGGCAGATAAATTACCGCCATCGCCAGCCAGACAAGCCCGCTCAGCGGGTGCCGTAACGACGCAGCCATTCCTGCTCCAGCGCATTTACCCAGGCGGACTGGGGCTCTGCAAGCACCTTCGGCAGCCCCTGCGGCGTGTGGGCCAGCAGCTGTCTGGCTTCACCTTCAGGCAGCGTTTTGGCATCCAGCACGCTCGGATCGCCCCAGATGGCCGGGTCAGCTTTGCGGATCTGCGCCTGCGGTGAAA
This sequence comes from Enterobacter cloacae complex sp. Mu1197, assembly GCF_040059225.1. Classification (NCBI taxonomy): domain Bacteria; kingdom Pseudomonadati; phylum Pseudomonadota; class Gammaproteobacteria; order Enterobacterales; family Enterobacteriaceae; genus Enterobacter; species Enterobacter cloacae complex sp. Mu1197. The sequence goes on from NZ_CP157375.1 coordinate 1,879,144, forward strand.
GCAGGAAATTGGCGACCACTTTCGCCCCTGCGCTGGCGCTGGCATTGGCCGGAATCGCCACAAAATGGATGTTGCCAATCGTTCCGCCGTGGAAACCAAAGCTGTAGCTGTCGGCGGGCAGTTCGCCGCTCGCCACTTTTTGCTGCGCATGTGCGGGGTTAAAGGTCAGGGACAGGTTCAGGCTGCCGCTGGCAAGCAGGGCATCCATCCGTGCAGGAGAAGGGGGGAAATCTTTCCCTTCGCGCCACAGCAGCGGGTGGAGCGTGTCCAGATAATCCCAGAGCGGTGCCGTCACCTCGGCAAAGGTGCTATCGGGGGCCTTTTGCAGCGCGTCCGGGTGAGCGGTCAGCGTCAGCAGCAGCTGCTCAAGAAATGCCGTGCCGGTAAAATCGGGCGGGCGAGGATAGCTGATCTTGCCGGGGTGCTGCTGCGCGTAAGCCAGCAGCGCCTGAGGATCCACTGGCGGCGTCGGCATGCTGGCCTTGCGGGCGATAAAGGTCAGCTGCGCGCCGCCCCACGGCGATTCCGCGCCGTCTGTGGGGATAGCAAAATCCTCCGTGACGGGCTTGCGGGTATCAACATAGCGCCAGTTGGGCAACGTCTGCGCCCATCCGGTCTGCAGCAGGTTTGCCTCTTTCAGCGTGCGGAAGTTCTCGCCGTTAACCCACAGCAGGTCGACGGAGCCGTTGGTCTTACGCCCCGCGGCGGCTTCGGTCTGAATGCGTTTTACCGCGTCGGCGGCATCCGCCAGCGGGACAATTTTAAGGGTAATGGCATAGTGCGTTTGCATCTCACCGCTGACCCACTCCAGATAGCGGTTGACCGCCGGATCGCCGCCCCAGGCGTTAAACCAGACGGTCTGGCCTTTAGCCTGTTGCTGAATGGCCTGCCAGCCGTCGGCGGCAAATAGGGGGGCTGCCAGCAGCAGACCGGTCAGAAACGTGCAAAAACGCACACGGCGCATAATGCCTCACTTTTTAGCAGACGGGAGAAAACGGGAAAACAGCTGGCGGGTGACCAGCGGTAATAACCCCAGTAGTGTAAAGGCGAATACCATGCCCGGCGACAAAATATCGCGCAGCGAGGTCACTTTTCCCAGCTCGCGCCCGGCGTTCAGAAAGATAATCGTGGCGGGCAGCATGGCGACCTGGCTCACCCACCAGTAGCGAAATACCCCAATCCGGGTTAGCCCCATCAGCAAATTCACCAGAAAAAACGGGAACAGCGGCATCAGGCGCAGGGCAAAAAGAAAGTTCGCGCCGTCGCGTGCCATGCCGGTATTCACCGTACTCATCTGCCGGGCAAACCGCCGTTGCACCCAGTCGCGCAAAAAATAGCGGCTGGCGAGCATCGCCAGCGTGGCCCCGAGCGTGGAGGCAAAGGAGACCAGCACGGTGCCTTCCCACAGGCTAAACAATGCCCCGCCCAGCAGGGTCAGGACCGCCGCGCCGGGTATCGAGAGGGCGGAGACCGCCACATAGACCGCAAAAAAGATCAGCGCGCTGCGCAGCGGCGCGTGGTCGACATAGGCGAGTAACGCCTGATGGTGCGTTTTAATCCCTTCCAGGGAGAGGGTTCCCGGGGGAAGCATGACAAACGTCAACATAAATGCGCCCAGAAGGGCGCACAGGAAGAGTGTTTTTGGAATATTCACGCGTCATTACAGCTTGAATTTAGCCCACACTGGCGCGTGGTCAGACGGTTTTTCCATGCTGCGGATGTCGTAGTCGATCCCGGTTTCGATGCAGCGCTCGGCCAGCGGTGTACTGGCGAGCAGAAGATCGATACGCAGGCCGCGGTTGTCGTCAAAGCCTTTAGAGCGATAGTCAAACCAGGAGAAGCGATCCTGCGTTTCCGGGTTGGCATTGCGGAAGGTATCCACCAGGCCCCAGCCCAGCAGGCGCTCCATCCACTCACGCTCTTCCGGCAGGAAGGAGCATTTGCCGGTGCGCAGCCAGCGTTTGCGGTTCTCTTCGCCAATACCGATATCGAGATCCGTCGGGCTGATATTCATGTCGCCCATGATCAGCACCGGATTCTCTTTTTTGAGTTCGGTGGTCAGGTAGTCCTGCAGATCCTGATAAAACTTCGCTTTCGCCGGGAATTTGGTTTCATGGTCACGGCTTTCACCCTGCGGGAAATAGCCGTTGATGACCGTGATATTCCCGATCGCAGAAGGGACTTCCGCCATGATAATACGACGCTGCGCTTCTTCACCGTCGCCCGGGAAGCCGCGACGCACGGAAACCGGCGGCGCTTTGGTGAGCAGCGCGACGCCATAGTGACCTTTCTGGCCGTGATAAAAGACGTTGTAGCCGAGTTTCGCCACCTCTTCGAGGGGGAACATGTCGTCGTGAACCTTTGTCTCCTGCAGGCCGATCACATCTGGCTGATGTTGCTCAACGATAGCTTCAAGCTGATGAGGGCGGGCACGCAGGCCGTTGATATTAAAAGAGACAAATTTCATAGTCGCTGCCAGTGCAAGGTGAATAGTGCAAGGATGGTAGCAGAATTTGCGTCAACTGTTATCGGCTTCGACCAATAACTGCAACAGATAATGCCGGTGGTGCAATATTTGCACCATTCTGACGCGCTTCGCCCTCAAACAGGGCGTAAATGGCCGATAAATTTCGCGAGCGATCACAATTCCAGAATTATATTTGGCCTGTGCATACTCTTTCTGATTTTCATGCGGCAAAGCGCCGCTTGTCGTAAAATATTCACTTTTTATGCACTAACAGTGAATGACTCCATATTGTAACTCATTGATATTCTGTTACCTCAATCCGTTTATGCATTTTTATCGCTGGCTGGCACGAAGGCTGCAATCTACATTCACAGTGCAAACACTCAATTATTTAACATTCAAATAACCTTTTATTTACCGGATGAGGTCGCTATGTCTCTGTCAATTACGCGTGAAAATTTCGATGAATGGATGATGCCGGTTTACGCTCCGGCGGCTTTTATTCCGGTTCGTGGGGAAGGCTCGCGCCTGTGGGATCAGCAGGGTAAAGAGTATATCGACTTTGCAGGTGGGATTGCGGTGAACGCGCTGGGTCATGCGCACCCGGCGCTGCGTCAGGCGCTGAACGATCAGGCGGCGAAGTTCTGGCATACCGGCAACGGCTTCACCAACGAGCCCGCGCTGCGCCTGGCCAAAAAACTGATCGACGCGACGTTTGCGGAGAAGGTCTTTTTCTGTAACTCGGGGGCGGAAGCCAACGAGGCGGCGCTGAAGCTGGCGCGCAAATATGCGCACGATAAATTTGGAACCCACAAGAGCGGTATCGTGGCGTTCAAAAATGCCTTCCACGGACGCACGCTCTTTACCGTCAGCGCAGGCGGGCAGCCCTCCTACTCGCAGGATTTCGCACCGCTGCCGCCAGATATTCGTCACGGTATTTATAACGATCTGCAGTCCGCCAGCGAGCTGATTAACGACACCACCTGCGCGGTGATCGTCGAGCCGATGCAGGGCGAGGGCGGCGTGCTTCCTGCGCAAAAAGCGTTCCTGCAGGGGCTGCGCGAGCTGTGCGACCGTCACAACGCAGTGCTGATTTTCGACGAAGTGCAGACCGGCGTGGGCCGCACCGGCGAGCTGTATGCCTATATGCACTACGGCGTGACGCCGGACGTGCTGTCGACCGCCAAAGCGCTGGGCGGCGGCTTCCCGATTGGCGCGACGCTGACCACTGATAAATTCGCCAGCGTGATGACCGTCGGCACCCACGGCACCACCTACGGCGGCAACCCGCTGGCCACCGCCGTCGCCGGACAGGTGCTCGACATCATTAACACCCCTGAGGTGCTGAAGGGCGTTAAGCAGCGCCACGACTGGTTTGTTGAGCGTCTGAATGCCATCAACAGCAAGGTTGGCCTGTTTAAAGAAATTCGCGGCCTGGGGCTGTTAATCGGCTGTGAGCTCACCGCTGAGTTTGCCGGAAAAGCTAAACTTATTTCACAGGAAGCGGCAAAAGTGGGCGTGATGGTGCTGATTGCCGGTGCCAACGTCGTGCGTTTTGCTCCCGCGCTGATTGTCAGCGAGGAAGAGGTGCAAACCGGTCTGGACCGCTTTGCGCTGGCGTGTGAAAAAGTGAAATCCGGGGTGTCATCATGATGGTCATCCGTCCCGTTGAGCGCGGCGATCTCGCCGGGCTCATGCAGCTTGCCGGTAAGACGGGAGGCGGGCTGACCTCGCTTCCTGCTGATGAAAAAACGCTGTCGGCGCGCATTGAGCGCGCCCTGCAAACCTGGCAGGGGACGTTGCCAAAAAGCGAACAGGGGTATGTGTTCGTGCTGGAAGACACCGACACGGGAACTGTGGCCGGGATCTGCGCCATTGAAGTGGCCGTCGGGCTGAACGACCCGTGGTACAACTACCGCGTGGGTACCATGGTTCACGCCTCGAAAGAGCTGAACGTCTATAACGCGCTGCCCACGCTGTTTCTCTGCAATGACCACACGGGCGCCAGCGAGCTTTGCACGCTGTTCCTCGATCCGGCGTGGCGCAAAGAGGGCAACGGCTATCTGCTCTCCAAATCGCGCTTTATGTTTATGGCCGCCTTCCGCGATCGCTTTAGCGAAAAAGTGGTCGCGGAGATGCGCGGCGTGATCGACGACACCGGCTACTCACCGTTCTGGGAGAGCCTGGGCGAGCGCTTCTTCTCGATGGAGTTCAGCCGGGCAGACTATCTTTGCGGCACCGGTCAGAAGGCCTTTATTGCCGAACTGATGCCGAAGCATCCTATCTATACCCATTTCCTCAGCCCGGAAGCGCAGGCGGTGATCGGCGAAGTGCATCCGCAAACCGCACCCGCCCGCGCGGTGCTGGAGAAAGAGGGGTTCCGCTACCGCAACTATGTCGACATCTTTGACGGTGGGCCTACGCTTGAGTGCGATATCGACCGCGTGCGCGCGATCCGTAAGAGCCGGCTGGTTGAGGTCTCTGAAGGCCAGCCCGCGCCGGGCGACTGGCCGGCGTGCCTGGTGGCGAACGAAAATTATGCCAACTTCCGCGCCATGCTGGTGCGGACCAGCCCGAAATGTGAACGTCTGGTGCTGACGGCTGCAGAACTGGATGCCCTGAAATGTAACGCCGGCGATAAGGTTCGCCTGGTGCGTCTCTGCCCTGAGGAGAAAACAGCATGACATTATGGATTAACGGTGACTGGGTCACGGGCGAAGGCGAACAGCGCGTAAAGACCAATCCGGTAGGAAAAGAGGCGCTCTGGAAGGGGAATGACGCCAGCGCTGCGCAGGTGGAAAAAGCCTGCCATGCCGCTCGCCGCGCGTTTCCGGCGTGGGCAAAACAGCCTTTCGCGGTGCGCCAGGAAATTGTTGAAAAGTTTGCCGGACTGCTGGAGGCAAACAAGGCCGAGCTGACGCGCATCATCGCGTCAGAAACCAGTAAACCGCGCTGGGAAGCGGCAACCGAAGTGACGGCGATGATCAACAAAATCGCCATTTCGGTGAAGGCATACCACACCCGTACCGGCGAACAGCACACCGAGATGCCGGACGGCGCGGCCACGCTGCGCCACCGTCCGCACGGCGTGCTGGCGGTGTTTGGGCCGTACAACTTCCCGGGGCATCTGCCGAATGGCCACATTGTGCCCGCACTGCTGGCGGGCAATACCGTGATCTTTAAACCGAGCGAGCTCACGCCCTTCACTGGCGAGGCGGTGGTTAAGCTGTGGGAACAGGCTGGCCTGCCGCCGGGCGTGCTGAACCTGGTGCAGGGCGGACGTGAAACCGGCCAGGCGCTGAGCGCGCTGAGCGATATCGACGGCCTGCTGTTTACCGGCAGTGCCGGGACGGGCTATCAACTGCATCGCCAGCTGGCGGGGCAGCCGGAAAAAATTCTGGCGCTGGAGATGGGGGGCAACAACCCGCTGATTGTGGAAGACCCGGATGATATTGACGCCGCGGTGCACCTGACGATTCAGTCCGCCTTTATTACCGCCGGACAGCGCTGCACCTGCGCCCGTCGCCTGCTGGTGAAAACAGGCGCGCAGGGTGATGCTTTCCTGAAGCGTCTGGTAGAGGTAAGCGCGCGCCTGGTGCCAGCCGCGTGGGATGCCGATCCGCAGCCGTTTATCGGCGGGCTGATTTCCGAGCAGGCCGCGCTGAACGTGCTGAAGGCCTGGCAGGACCACGTCGCGCGCGGCGCGAAAACCCTGCTCGAGCCGAAGCAGGTTCAGCCGGGTACCTCGCTGCTGACGCCGGGCATCGTTGAGATGAGCGGCGCGAGCAACGTGCCGGATGAAGAGGTCTTTGGCCCGCTGCTGTGCGTCTGGCGCTATGACGATTTCGATGCGGCCATTGCGATGGCGAATAACACCCGCTATGGCCTGTCGAGCGGTCTGATTTCGCCGCATCGCGAGAAGTTTGATCGGCTGCTGCTGGAAGCGCGCGCCGGGATTGTGAACTGGAATAAACCGCTGACCGGGGCCGCGAGCACCGCGCCGTTCGGCGGCGTGGGCGCGTCGGGCAACCATCGCGCCAGCGCGTGGTATGCCGCTGATTACTGTGCCTGGCCGATGGCGAGCCTGGAAACCCCGGCGCTGACGCTGCCGGAGACGCTTAATCCGGGGCTGGACTTTACCGGAGGGGATCGTCATGAAAGCGCGTGAAGTCAACTTTGACGGGCTGGTGGGGCTGACCCACCACTATGCCGGTCTCTCTTTTGGTAATGAAGCCTCGACGAAGCACCGTTTTCAGGTCTCCAACCCGAAGCTGGCGGCGAAGCAGGGGCTGCTGAAGATGAAAGCGCTGGCGGATGCCGGTTTCCCGCAGGCGGTGATCCCGCCGCAGGAGCGTCCGAACGTGGCGGTGCTGCGTCAGCTCGGCTTTAGCGGCACCGATGAGCAGGTGGTTGAAAAAGCGGGTACGCAGACGCCGCATCTGCTCTCGGCGGCAAGCTCGGCCTCTTCGATGTGGGTCGCCAACGCGGCAACCGTCGCGCCGTCCGCCGATACGCTGGATGGCAAAGTCCATCTGACGGTGGCGAACCTGAATAACAAGTTCCACCGCGCCACCGAAGCGGAAACCACCGAGCGCGTGCTGCGCGCCATTTTCAACCAGGACGCCCATTTCGCGGTGCATCAGGCCCTGCCGCAGGTGGCGATGTTTGGCGATGAAGGCGCGGCCAACCATAACCGCCTGGGGGGCGATTATGGCGACCCGGGCCTGCAGCTGTTTATTTACGGGCGCGAAGAGGGGGGCCACGCCGCGCCAACCCGTTATCCTGCGCGTCAGACGCTGGCGGCGAGCCAGGCCGTTGCCCGCCTGAACCAGGTCAATCCTTCCCAGGTGATTTTCGCCCAGCAGAACCCGCATGTGATCGACCAGGGCGTGTTCCACAACGACGTGATTGCCGTTTCCAACCGCCAGGTGCTGTTCTGCCACGAGCAGGCGTTTGCCCATCAGGAAAAGCTGCTCGCCACGCTGCATGAGCGCGTACGCGGCTTTACGCCCATTCAGGTGCCAACGGAGGCGGTAAGCGTGCAGGACGCGGTCGAAACGTATCTGTTCAATAGCCAGCTGCTGAGCCGCGATGACGGCAGCATGATGCTGGTTCTGCCGCAAGAGTCCCGGGATCATCAGGGCGTGTGGCGCTACCTGACCGAACTGGTGAAGGCCGATAACCCGATTGACGAACTGCGCGTATTTGACCTGCGCGAAAGTATGGCCAACGGCGGTGGTCCAGCCTGTTTACGTCTGCGCGTGGTCTTGACTCAGGACGAAATGCAGGCGGTTAATCCGGCGGTCATGATGAACGATACGCTCTTTACGCGCCTGAATGACTGGGTCGATCGCTACTATCGCGACCGGCTAACGCAGGCCGATCTGGTTGACCCGCAGCTTCTGCGTGAAGGACGCGAGGCGCTGGACGCGTTGTCGACAATCCTGCAACTGGGATCGGTTTATCCGTTCCAGCGCTAAAGGAGTGGATATGGAAAATTTACTGGCGTTGACCCTGGCCGATGAAACGCCGGAACAGAAAGAGGGGGACGGTCCCTCATTTCGCTGGCGGTGGCTGGGGCGCGGGGTGCTTGAGCTGACGCCGACCGCAAAAAGCGATCTGTCGCTGCTGCTTTCAACGGGCATTCACGGGAATGAAACGGCACCGGTTGAGATTGTCGATCTGCTGCTGCGCGCGCTGTATCGCAATGAGATTGCCCTGACGTGCCGCGTGCTGGTGGTGCTCGGCAATCCGCCTGCGCTGGCGGAAAACAAACGGTATCTGGTGAGCGACATTAACCGCATGTTCGGCGGGCGCTGGTCGCAGTTTCCACAGAGTGACGAAACGGCGCGGGCAGCGTGGCTGGAGAACGTCGTGACCGCGTTTTTTGCCGCTGCGGGACCGGCGCGCTGGCATCTGGATCTGCATACGGCCATCCGCGCGTCCTACCATGTTCGCTTCGGCGTGCTGCCGCAGCGCAATCAGCCGTGGGAGGAAGATTTTTTGAGCTGGCTGGGAGACGCCGGGCTGGAGGCGCTGGTGTTTCACCAGTCGCCGGGCGGAACCTTTACGCACTTCACCTGTGAGCACTTTGGTGCGTTGTCCTGTACGCTGGAGCTGGGGAAAGCGCTGCCGTTTGGGCAAAACGATCTCTCTCGCTTTGCGCCCACGCATCTCGCCCTGCGGGCGCTGCTGGGAGGAAAGGCTCCCGAGCCTACGCATCAGCCCGTCGAGCGGTACCGGGTCGTCCAGCAGATCACGCGCCGCAGCGATGCCTTCCTGCTCCATATGGCCGCGCATACCCTGAACTTCACGCCGTTCCGCAAAGGGGCGCTGCTGGCCGAGGATGGCGAGGAGCGTTATGAGGTGCAGAAAACCACCGAGTATGTTTTATTTCCTAATCCCACCGTGGCGTTTGGCCTGCGTGCCGGACTGATGCTGGAAAAAATATCCTGAACCTTTCCCCTCTCTTCATCCGGGAGGGGAAGTAAAATACCCTTTCTGAGCAATTAAAGCGCCTGTACGTGTTTTGCAGAATATTCCTGGTGAATTGCTTTATTATTCACCTTCACTCCGTTATACTTTTTCCAAATCGCTTTAAAATCATCGCATTGAATATTTTTTTGTTGCAACTCTCCACGCTTTATCCTTATTTCCTCCACATTTGGCGAAAATTTGTTTTTTACACTTTCATTGTTTTACCGTTGCTCTGACTAATTGACGATAAACCCCGTAAAGTTAATCTCGTCAACACGGCATAGCGCCGAAGAATAACTGAAAGAAAGGAAATAAATTATGCGTAAGTTTACTGCACTGTTTGTTGCTTCTACCCTGGCTCTGGGCGCTACCAGCATGGCGTTCGCCGCAGATACTGCGACCACAACCGCTGCCGCGCCTGCTGAAGGCAAAATGATGATGCATCATAAAGGCCCGGGTATGCACAACGAGATGATGATGTTTAAGGATCTCAACCTGACGGATGCGCAGAAACAGCAGATCCGCGATATCCGGAAAAGCGAACGCGACCAGATGAAACGTCCGCCGCTGGAAGAGCGTCGTGCCATGCATGACATCATCGCCAGCGACAGCTTCGACAAGGCGAAAGCCGAAGCGCAGATCGACAAAATGGCCGAGCAGCACAAAGCCCGCATGCTGGCTCACCTGGAAACCCAGAATAAGATCTACAACATTCTGACCCCGGAACAGAAAAAACAATTTAATGCGAATTTTGAGAAGCGTCTGACAGAACGTCCGGCGATGGAAGGTAAAATGCCAGCACCAACCGAATAATCGGTTCACTCTCTTAAGACCGCCGGGATCCTGTCCACAAAAGCGAAAACGCTGTGGACAGGACCGGCGGTTTTTCTTTCCTGCCCTCTTGTCTGCCGCCGCCAGCGCGGTATGCTCCTGTAGTCGCATCAGAGAATGTTTGTAGAGTCATGGCGTTAGCATTTTTATTAACGTTCCGCTAAGGCCTGCCCGCTCTGCTGCCGATACTGTGTCTGTGAATACCTAACGATAACAAACAAGACAGCAACGATAGCAATATCCTTGCCCTGGCACGGGTTGTGCCATTCAGGAGTGGTGATGGAGTTCTTTGATATCCGTAAAATGCCGGTCAGCCTGTGGCGCAATGGTGCGGGTGAAACGCGTGAGATTTGTTGTTTCCCTCCCGCGACGCGTGATTTTCACTGGCGTGCCAGTATCGCGACTATCGCCAGCAACGGCGAATTCTCCTCTTTCCCCGGCGTCGATCGGGTGATTACCTTGCTGGAAGGCGGGGAGGTGACGCTGGATGCCGGTCAGGCGTTCTTCCATACCCTGAAGCACCATCAGCCCTATAGTTTTGCCGGCGACCTGCCGGTGAAAGCGCTGCTGTCCGATGGGCGGATGGCGATGGACTTCAACATCATGACCCGTCGCGACTGTTGCCGGGCGAAGGTGCGCGTGGCTGACCGTACCTTTACCACCTTTGGCACACGCGGGGGGGTGGTGTTTGTGTTAAGCGGGGCGTGGCAGCTGGGTGATAAATTGCTGACGGCCGATCAGGGCGCCAGCTGGGAGGAGGGTACCCATACGCTGCGTCTGCTGGAGGCGCAGGGTACCTTATTGTTCAGCGAAATCACGTGGCTGCCAGGCCATTGAGTTCAATGATCTCAAACTTACCGGCCAGCACAGGTTTACAGAGAATTTTGTAGCCATCGTGGTCAAATCCGGCGGGCGTGCGCAGCAGGGTTGCCGCGTCGTTGATATCGTCGACAGCGCCCAGCCAGAGCCAGTTATTGACGATGTGATACTGGGTCATCGCGTCACCCACTTCTTTGAGCGCAACGGCGCTTTCCCAGGGCCAGCACTTCACGCTGATGGCCCCCAGACCGGAGAGGAGCCGTGCATGGTGCGCCTCAACGCTCTCTTTCCCACAGCAGGCACCAGCACAGCGCTTCAGCGCGGATCGAAAACAGGCGCGTCCGCGCGTGGTTGCCTCAAGGCCCAAAAGGCTGTAGCAAAGCTGGAGCTCGTCCGCAAGCGTCTGCAGCGCCTGGAGTGCGGCTCGTTTATTGGCGAACAGCCCGTAGAGATTCGGGGCATGAGAAAAATCGACGTCGCGCGCATAGACGACCTGCGGCTTGCCTTCGTTGATCTGCAGGGAGCAGAGCTGACGGTTGCGGCGCAGGCGCTTGTTGAACAGCGGCTGTTGTTCTTTTATCAACCGCGCCTCCAGCAACAGCGCGCCCATTTCTCCCGCCGTCTGGAACCAAGTAATGCGTCGCGACTGGCGCAGCATGGCGGCCTCGTCCGGCGTACGCAGATGGGATAACACCCGACTGCGAATGTTAACGCTCTTACCGATGTAGAGCGGCAGGGTGTCGCTTTCGCCGTGAAAGATGTACACGCCCGGCTGTTTAGGCAATGCTTCAAGCCAGGGGCGAAGGTGCTCGGGATATTCGTAGATAGCCGCCGCTTCAAACTCAAGACGCGGGGCGGATTGACGCCTGCTCACATACTGCTCCATATACTGTTCAGGTATACAGTGTAGCAGGAGTGTGGTGGTTAAAAAAGAGCCGGGTGGCGGCGATGCCTTACCCGGCCTACAAAACGGGGTTACCGTTTTGCATTTATTTCCAGAAGTCGTCAAACACCGTAATCGGTGGGCGACGCTTGTGCTCGGTTTTCAGATACCAGCCTTCGATGATCTTCGCAGTACCTTCATCCAGCTTTTTGCCTTCCAGATAATCATCAATGTTGTCGTAGGTGACGCCAAGGGCCGCTTCATCCGGCAGGGAAGGGCGATCATCCTCCAGATCGGCTGTCGGCGCTTTCTTATACAGATGCTCAGGACAGCCCAGCGCGGCAAGCAGCCGCTTGCCCTGACGCTTGTTCAGGCGGAAGATCGGGTTAATGTCGGTGCCGCCGTCGCCATATTTGGTGAAGAAGCCGGTGATCGCTTCGGCCGCATGGTCGGTGCCGACCACGACGCCTTTGGTCATCCCGGCGATGCTGTACTGCGCTTTCATGCGCTCGCGTGCCTTTTCATTGCCGCGAACGAAATCGCTTAACTCAATGCCCGCCTCGCGTAACGCCTGCTCGCTTGCCAGCACCGAGCCTTTAATATTCACGGTCAGCACGCGGTCAGGCTGAATGAAGGCAATGGCATCCTGGCAATCCTGCTCGTCTGCCTGTACGCCGTAAGGAAGGCGCACAGCGATAAACTGCAGCGTCTCATCGCCCGTCTCTTCGCGGAGCTCTGAAATGGCCATCTGGCAGAGCTTGCCAGTCAGCGTTGAATCCTGGCCGCCGCTGATGCCCAGCACCAGAGATTTCAGGAAAGAGTTCTTCTTTAAATACGCTTTTAAAAAATCCACGCTGCGGCGGATCTCTTCATGTGCATCTACCGCAGGCTTCGCGCCCAGCGCCTGGATAATCTCTTGTTGCAGAGTCATCACGCTCTCCATAAACAGAATGTGTTAACTGTTAAAACTAACCCTTTGGGCGAGAAACGACAAGGATCACAGTTTCGAGCGCGCTATTTTGCGCCGATTTAGCAGCTTATCGTTGTTTTATTAGAATTTTCCGAAATTCGTCTGGCGTAACGCACAAAGTTGAACAATAGTACTTTTTATCCCATGCTTAGATAACACGCTGATAAACAAGAGGACGGAATATGAACAAGAACGTAGCAGGAATTCTTAGCGCAGCGGCGGTACTGACTATGCTGGCAGGGTGTACGGCTTACGATCGCACCAAGGATCAGTTTACGCAGCCCGTAGTAAAAGACGTTAAAAAGGGGATGACCCGTTCGCAGGTGGCTGCGATTGCCGGTAAACCTTCTTCTGAAGTCACCATGATTCATGCGAAAGGGACCTGCCAGACCTATATCCTGGGTCAACGTGATGGTAAGGCAGAAACCTACTTTGTCGCCCTGGATGATACCGGTCATGTGATCAACTCCGGCTATCAGACCTGTGCTGAATACGACACCGATCCGCAGGCACCTAAGGCGTAGTCAACCTGCTTGCCTGAGGATGTTAACAAACCGGCCCCGGGGCCGGTTTTTTTATGCATCAGAAAATCTTATTTCTTTTCGCGAATTATTTGCCCGAAATGTGAGGGTAGTCAACAAGCCAGGTCAATGAGAGACAATTCTAGTCTATCCAGAATTATCCCCTGTCTGTACCATTGCGTATACTCACTCCAACGATAAACAACAGTACGCAAACTACCTGTCTGCCGGGACAGCGAGTCGAGTGATAGCGCGATGGCAGGTAGTCATACAAGAGGGAAATCACGATGGAAAAGAAACATATCTACCTGTTCTGCTCAGCGGGCATGTCAACCTCGCTTCTGGTCTCAAAGATGCGTGCGCAGGCTGAAAAGTATGAAGTCCCTGTGGTGATCGAAGCGTTCCCAGAGACGCTGGCGGGCGAAAAAGGTCAGACAGCCGATGTTGTTTTACTGGGACCGCAAATTGCTTATATGTTGCCCGAAATTCAACGACTGTTACCTAATAAACCGGTCGAAGTGATCGACTCGGGGCTGTACGGCAAGATTGATGGTTTAGGTGTTCTTAAAGCTGCTGTGGCAGCCATTAAAAAAGCTGCTAATTAATTTTTATTTTTCCCGTCAAAGAGTTATTTCACACACAATACGCCGTAACATGCGTTACGGCATTTAAGGGTATTTTCCTATGAGTAAAGTCATCGCTTCACTTGAAAAGGTACTCCTTCCTTTTGCTGTTAAAATAGGAAAGCAGCCTCACGTTAATGCCATCAAAAACGGCTTTATTAAATTAATGCCGTTGACGCTGGCCGGGGCCATGTTCGTTTTAATTAACAACGTTTTTCTGAGCTTTGGTGAAGGTTCCTTCTTTTATTCATTAGGAATTCGGTTAGACGCTTCCACTATTGAAACCCTTAATGGTTTTAAAGCCATCGGCGGCAACGTCTATAACGGTACGTTGGGAATTATGTCGCTGATGGCGCCTTTCTTTATTGGGATGGCGCTGGCAGAAGAGCGTAAGGTCGATCCGCTGGCCGCCGGGTTATTATCCGTCGCCGCCTTTATGACCGTCACGCCTTACAGCGTGGGTGAAGCCTATGCCGTTGGCGCCAACTGGCTGGGTGGGGCTAACATCATCTCCGGTATTGTTATCGGCCTGGTGGTGGCAGAGATGTTCACCTTTATCATCCGTCGAAACTGGGTGATTCGCCTGCCGGATAGCGTACCGGCTTCTGTATCCCGTTCATTTTCCGCGTTGATTCCAGGCTTCATTATTCTCTCCATCATGGGGATTATTGCCTGGGCGCTCTCTCACTGGGGCACAAACTTCCACCAGATCATCATGGACTCTATCTCTACGCCGCTGGCGTCGATGGGTGGCGTGGTCGGTTGGGCGTATGTGATTTTCACCTCTCTGCTGTGGTTCTTTGGCGTGCATGGTTCACTGGCACTGGCTGCGCTGGACAGCGGAATTATGACCCCATGGGCACTGGAAAACGTTGCACTTTATCAGCAGTACGGCTCCGTTGACGCGGCGCTGGCAGCGGGTAAAACCTTCCATGTGTGGGCGAAGCCGATGCTTGACTCCTATATCTTCCTGGGCGGTACCGGGGCGACCTTGGGTCTGATCATCGCGGTCTTTATTGTCTCTCGTCGTGCTGATTACCGTCAGGTCGCGAAGCTGGCGCTGCCATCAGGCATCTTCCAGATTAACGAACCGATCCTGTTCGGTCTGCCAATCATCATGAACCCGGTCATGTTCATTCCGTTCATCCTGATTCAGCCGCTGCTGGCCGCTATCACCCTGACGGCGTACTACATGGGCATCATTCCACCGGTTACCAACATTGCACCGTGGACCATGCCGGCGGGCCTGGGTGCCTTCTTCAACACCAACGGCAGCGTCGCGGCCTTCCTGCTGGCGATATTCAACCTCGGGATTGCCACCCTGCTGTACATGCCATTCGTGGCGATTGCGAACAAAGCCGCCACCATCATTGATGAAGAAGAGAGCGAAGAGGATATTGCCCTCTCACTGAAATTCTAAGATTGACGGCGCGGGGAAACCCGCGCCAGCCACAAGGAGCTTAAAGATGTTAGATTTAGATAGTATTGTCGCAGACGACGCCGCCGAGAACGATCTGGAAGAAGTGGTGATGGGGCTTATCATCAACTCCGGGCAGGCCCGCAGCCTGGCCTATGCCGCACTGAAGCAGGCCAAGCAGGGGGATTTCGCCGCGGCAAAAACCATGATGGAACAGTCCCGCACGGCGCTGAACGAAGCGCACCTGGTGCAGACAAAGCTGATTGAAAGCGATCAGGGCGAAGGGAAGATGAAAGTCAGCCTGGTGCTGGTTCACGCGCAGGATCACCTGATGACCTCGATGCTGGCACGTGAGCTGGTGGCGGAGCTCATTGAGCTTCACGAGAAGATGCAGTAAGTCAGACTGAGTAGCAGGAGGTCAGCACGATGGAAATTAAAACCGCACTTGAACAGCAGCTGTTTAATGGCAAAAATTTTCACGTGGTTATCTACAACAAAACGGAGAGCGCCAGTGGTCTGCATCAGCATGACTACTACGAGTTCACGATTGTTCTGACCGGTCGCTACTATCAGGAGATCAACGGTAAGCGCGTCCTGCTTGAACGAGGGGATTTCGTCTTCCTGCCGATGGGGTCTTATCACCAGAGCTTTTACGAATTTGGTGCCACCCGCATTCTGAATGTGGGCGTCAGCAGACGTTTCTTCGAGAAGCACTATCTGCCGCTGGTGCCGTTCTGCTTTGTGGCCTCTCAGGTCTATCGGGTCAAAAACGAGTTCATGACCTGGATTGAAACGGTGATCGCCTCGCTTAACTTCCGCGACAATGAATTTGATGAGTTTATTGAAACGGTGACTTTCTACGTGATGAACCGGCTGCGTCATCATCGTGAAGAGCAGCAGGTGACGGATGATATTCCGCAATGGCTACGCAGCACCGTTGAGCTGATGCACGACAAAGGCCAGTTCAGCGAAAATGCGCTGGAAAATATGGTCTCCCTGTCGGGCAAATCCCAGGAATATCTGACCCGTGCGACGCAGCGTTATTATCGTAAAACGCCCGTGCAAATTATTAATGAAATTCGCATTAATTTTGCTAAAAAACAGCTGGAAATTACCAACTATTCTGTCACCGATATTGCTTACGAGTCAGGATACAGCAGTCCCAGCCTGTTTATTAAAACCTTTAAGAAATTGACGTCATTCACACCGAACAGTTACCGGAAAAATTTGACGGTAATTAATTAACTTTCGGCGGATTACCCGCTACGAATATTGCTTTAATGGCTTGCCCAAATAGCGGGAAGAGCACGCTATACCTTGCAGGCGATTAACCTGATACGCTAAGGGAGATATTATGCAGAAGAAATTAAAAGTCGTAACCATTGGTGGCGGCAGCAGCTATACCCCGGAATTACTTGAAGGTTTCCTGAAACGTTATCATGAATTACCGGTCAGCGAATTATGGCTGGTGGACGTTGAGGAAGGTCAGGAGAAGCTGAATATTATTTTCGATCTGTGCAAGCGCATGGTGGAAAAAGCGGGCGTGCCTCTGACCGTGCATAAAACCCTCGATCGTCGTCTGGCGCTGAAAGATGCGGATTTCGTCACCACCCAGCTGCGCGTCGGCCAGCTGAAAGCGCGTGAGCTGGACGAGCGTATTCCGCTGAGCCACGGGTATCTGGGGCAGGAGACTAACGGCGCGGGCGGCCTGTTTAAAGGCTTGCGTACTATCCCGGTCATTTTCGACATCGTCAAAGACGTACAGGAGATCTGCCCGAACGCGTGGGTCATTAACTTCACCAACCCGGCCGGCATGGTCACTGAAGCGGTCTATCGTCATACCGGTTTCAAACGTTTTATCGGCGTCTGCAACATTCCGATCGGCATGAAGATGTTTATCCGCGACGTGCTGGCGCTGACCGACAGCGACGATCTCTCCATCGATCTATTCGGCCTGAACCACATGGTGTTTATTAAAGATGTCATCGTGAACGGAAAATCGCGCTTTGCCGAGCTCCTCGACGGCGTAGCCTCCGGTCGTCTGACGGCGGCATCGGTGAAAAACATCTTTGACCTGCCGTTCAGCGAAGGGCTGATCCGCTCGCTGAATCTGCTGCCTTGCTCGTACCTGCTTTACTACTTCAAGCAGAAAGAGATGCTGGCCATCGAAATGGGCGAGTATTATAAGGGCGGCGCGCGTGCGCAGATCGTTCAGAAGGTTGAGAAGCAGTTGTTCGATTTGTATAAAGACCCGAACCTGAACGTCAAACCGAAAGAGCTGGAGCAGCGCGGCGGGGCCTACTACTCCGATGCGGCGTGTGAAGTGATCAACGCCATCTACAACGACAAGCAGGCGGAGCACTATGTCAACGTGCCGCACCACGGCCATGTCGACAATATTCCGGCTGACTGGGCCGTCGAAATGACCTGCATCCTGGGACGCGAGGGCGCTAAACCGCATCCACGCATCACCCACTTCGATGACAAGGTCATGGGGCTGATCCACACCATCAAAGGCTTTGAAGTGGCGGCAAGCAACGCGGCGCTGAGCGGTGAGCTCAATGACGTGCTGCTGGCCCTGAATCTCAGCCCGCTGGTGCATTCTGACCGCGACGCGGAGCAGCTGGCCAGCGAGATGATCCTGGCGCATGAAAAATGGTTGCCGAACTTTGCCGCCACGATCGAAAAGCTGAAGTTCAAACAGCAATAAGAGGACGCACAATGGAAAACCTGCTGATCGTTAATGCTGATGATTTTGGCCTCTCGAAAGGCCAGAACTACGGCATTATTGAAGCCTGTCGCCAGGGGGTTGTGACCTCTACAACGGCGCTGGTTAATGGTGAGGCGGTTGAACACGCGGCGCAGCTGAGCCGCGAAGTGCCGGAGCTGGGCGTCGGCATGCATTTTGTGCTGACGCTCGGGATGCCGCTTTCGCCAATGCCGGGCCTGACGCGCGATGGCCAACTGGGTAAATGGATTTGGGAGCTGGCGGAGCAGGGGGCTCTGCCGCTCGAAGAGATTGCCCGCGAGCTGGACTGTCAGTTCAACCGCTTCGTTGATGTGTTTGGTCAGACGCCGACGCATATCGACAGCCATCACCACGTGCATATGATCCCGGCGATTTTCCCGCTTGTCGCCGGGTTTGCACAGCGCAAAGGCGTGGCGATGCGCGTGGATCGCGAGGTGCACGGATTGCCGGACTGCACCGTTACATCCACTGAGGGGTTCAGCAGCGCGTTTTACGGCGACGAGATTGACGACGCGCTGTTCCTTAAGGTGCTGGATGATTCCGCCGCACGGGGTGAACGGTCGCTGGAGGTCATGGCACATCCTGCCTTCGTCGATAACACCGTGCGTAAAAGCGCCTACTGCTGGCCGCGTCTGGCGGAGCTGGATGTGCTGACGTCGCCGTCGCTGAAATACGCGATTGCCGAGCGCGGGTATCGGTTGGGGACGTTCGGGGATCTTTGAAATAACGCCCGGTGGCGGCTTCGCCTTACCGGGCCTACAAAACCAATCGAATGTAGGCCGGGTAAGCGCGAGCGCCACCCGGCTTTTTTTACGCCGGAATCTGATCGATCTTGCTGCTTCGCGACCAGACGCGGTGCGCGGCGAGCAAATCAAACAGCTTCGTCATAAAGGCATCGTCAACGTTATCGCCTTCGACAATCCCGTCTTCACCCTGATCGGCCACCTTCAGCTGCGCTTTGAACTGTCGCGCGTCGCCGGACAGCGCGATCGGCTTCAGGTGCTTATAGGCTTCCAGCAGATAATAGACGGCGTCCCCGTTGGTCAGCAGGCTGGCAATATCCCCGCACGGCACGATCACCGCATCGACGGTGAGCGATGGCGCACCGGCAAAGGTCGCCGCGACCGGCAGCACAGAACCATCGTCGGCCGTCACTTCACCCATGCGGGGATAGAGCAGTTTGGCATGTACGCCCTGAGTTTTCAGCGCCTGCATCATCCCCAGCACGTCGCTGGCGCGGGTTTTGTCGTTCAGCAGAATGGCGACCACGCGGCCTTTAATCGAGCCGCCTGGCACCGCATACAGGCTCAGCGACGGATCTTTCTTCACGCCGTTAACCTCTTTCGGCGGAGCAAGGTTACGCTGCTCGTCGGTCAGCGTAATGCCCAGGTTGTCCGCGACGCTCTGGGCAAGCTGAACATCAATATGCGCCAGCTGATCGACCACGCGCTCGCGGATGTAGGTGCGCACCACTTTACTCAGCTCGAAGCTGAAGCCGCCGATGATGTGCTGTTGCTCAATCGGCGTCTGGCTGTTCCAGAACAGGCGAGGGTGGGCGTAATACTCACCGAACGAGGGGCTGCGCTCGCGAATTTTATTGCCATCGATACGCTCCTGATACGATTCGAATCCACCGCGTTTCGGTCCGGGAGGCGTTTCACGCGGCCAGTTATCGTTGATGGAGTTCGGCTCATAGTTTGCCGGGTTGGTATCAATATCCTGACGGTGCATCCCGTCGCGCTGGAAGTTGTGATACGGGCAGGTTGGGCGGTTAATCGGAATTTCGTGGAAGTTCGGCCCGCCGAGTCGGCTAATCTGCGTATCGGTATAGGAGAACAGGCGTCCCTGCAGGAGCGGATCGTTGGTGAAGTCCAGCCCCGGCACGATATGCCCCGGGTGGAACGCGGCCTGCTCGTTTTCGGCAAAGAAGTTATCCGGGTTACGGTTAAGCACCATTTTACCCACCAGCTGCACCGGTACCAGCTCTTCCGGGATCAGCTTCGTCGGGTCCAGAAGGTCGAAATCGAACTTAAATTCGTCCTCTTCCGGGATGAGCTGCAGGCCAAGTTCGTATTCCGGGAAGTCGCCCGCTTCAATGGATTCCCACAGCTCGCGGCGATGGAAGTCCGGATCGCGCCCGGTCAGCTTCTGCGCCTCGTCCCACACCAGCGAGGCTTTACCCGCGACAGGCTTCCAGTGGAAGCGGACAAAAGTGGCTTTCCCTTCGGCATTGATCAGACGGAAGGTATGGATACCAAACCCTTCCATGGTGCGGTAGCTGCGCGGAATGCCGCGGTCTGACATCGCCCACATCACGTTGTGTAAGGTTTCAGGCTGCAGGGAAACATAGTCCCAGAAGGTGTCGTGCGCACTTTGTCCCTGCGGTATGGCCCAGTGGGGCTCCGGTTTTACCGCATGGACAAAGTCAGGAAATTTATGCGCGTCCTGAATGAAAAACACCGGCGTGTTATTGCCGACCAGATCGAAAATACCCTCTTCGGTATAAAACTTGGTGGCAAAGCCGCGGATATCCCGGACGGTATCTGCTGACCCCGCGCCGCCCTGCACGGTGGAGAAACGCACAAACACCGGGGTGATTTTATCCGGGTCGGAGAGGAAATCCGCTTTGGTGATCGCTTTCAGGCTCTTGTAGGGCTGAAAGTAGCCGTGCGCCGCGGAACCGCGCGCGTGGACGATGCGTTCCGGTATCCGCTCGTGGTCAAAATGGGTGATTTTTTCCCGCAGGATAAAGTCTTCCAGCAGGGTCGGCCCGCGCGTGCCTGCGCGAAGGGAGTTTTGATCGTCAGCAATGCGTACGCCCTGATTGGTCGTGAGCGCGAAACCTTCACCGCCTTTTCGGTGTGGTTCAAGAGATTTCAGCTTCTCGTTTCCCGTGTCCGGCGATTTCATGCTTCCCGGTGCGGTAGGCTGTTCGCCCGGTGCGGAGGGACCAGGGGAGGGGCGGTGAGAGCCGTCAGCAGGGGCGAGAGAGTCCATACCCGGTTGAGATTCTTCAGTGCCATGAATGGGTGATTGATGTGTTTTATCTTTGTTCGACATTGCACGCTTCTCCTTTATCCATTGCTAAAAACCCTATTAAGGATAGAACAATGTCGCGACATGGTTCGCGAACTAAGAGTTTTCATATGCCGTGATTAGCGAAAGGAGCCATCTCACCCACTCGGAGCGCGACGGAAGGCAGCAGGATCGGCTATCATAGAATTTTCCTGCTTCAAGAATTTGCTTTAGTGAATCCGTTGCTTATGAAACCTCTTCGTCAACAAAACCGCCAGGTTATTAGCTATGTGCCACGCGTTGAGCCCGCGCCGCCAGACCATGCCCTGAAAGTGGAGGGCTTTCGCGATGTGTGGCAGTTACGGGGGAAATACGTGGCCTTTGTGCTGGTCGGCGAGCATTTCCGTCGCTCTCCCACTTTTACGGTGCCGGAGTCCGCACAGCGGTGGGCGATGCAAATCCGCCAGGATGAAGAGGTTGAAGAATAACAGTCATAAAAAAACCGCCATCAGGCGGTTTTTTTATTTCTAACGTGTTTAGCGGTGCGCCAGCTCGGCGTCGTCTTCACTTTCCAGAATCGCTTTGTCGGTCTGCTTCAGCCACTGGCTGGTCAGCGTACCGGCGGTCATGGAGCCGCTCACGTTCAGCGCGGTACGACCCATGTCGATCAGCGGCTCAACGGAGATCAGCAGGGCGACCAGCGTCACGGGCAGACCCAGCGCAGGCAGCACAATCAGTGCGGCGAAGGTTGCA
Organism: Enterobacter cloacae complex sp. Mu1197; assembly: GCF_040059225.1. NCBI lineage: Bacteria > Pseudomonadati > Pseudomonadota > Gammaproteobacteria > Enterobacterales > Enterobacteriaceae > Enterobacter > Enterobacter cloacae complex sp. Mu1197. The sequence continues at coordinate 1,900,669 of NZ_CP157375.1, forward strand.
CCGCCGCCAACACCCGCAACGCCTGCGGAGCTTACGGTGACAATCCCGACCAGCGTGGCGATCCAGACCGGATCCAGCGGGTTGATGCCGACTGTAGGAGCAACCATTACCGCCAGCATCGCCGGGTACAGACCCGCACAGCCGTTCTGACCGATGGTGGCACCAAAGGAGGCAGAGAAGCTGGCGATAGATTCAGGCACGCCCAGACGACGGGTTTGCGCTTCCACGTTCAGCGGAATAGATGCGGCGCTGGAACGGCTGGTGAAGGCAAAGGTCAGCACCGGCCAGACCTTACGGAAGTACTTCAGCGGGCTGACGCCGTTCACGCCCAGCAGGATGCCGTGCACCACGAACATAATGCCCAGGCCCAGATAAGAGGCGACAACGAAGCTGCCCAGCTTAATGATGTCCTGCAGGTTAGAGCCGGCAACCACTTTGGTCATCAGCGCCAGCACGCCGTAAGGAGTGAGCTGCATGACCAGACGAACCAGCTTCATCACCCAGCTTTGCAGGGTGTCAATTGCGGTCAGCACGCGTTCGCCTTTTGGCGCATCGTCTTTCAGCAACTTCAGCGCCGCTACGCCCAGGAACGCGGCGAAAATAACCACGCTGATGATCGAGGTTGGGCTCGCACCGGTCAGGTCAGCAAACGGGTTCTTCGGAATGAAGGAGAGCACCATCTGCGGCACGGTCAGGTCAGCCACTTTCCCAACGTAGTTGGTCTGAATCGCGGTCAGACGCGCCGTTTCAGCGGTACCCTGAACCAGACCTTCTGCGGTCAGGCCAAACAGGTTAGTGACCAGCACACCCACCAGCGCGGCAATCAGCGTGGTGAACAGCAGCGTGCCGATGGTCAGGAAACTGATTTTTCCCAACTGAGTCGCGTTATGCAGGCGGGCAACGGCGCTCAGAATAGAGGCGAACACCAGTGGCATAACGATCATCTGCAGCAGCTGGACATAGCCGTTACCGACAATGTTGAACCACTGAATGGAATCTTTCAGAACTGGATTATCGGAGCCATAAATTGCCTGTAATGCCAGACCAAATACGACACCCATGGCCAGACCAACCAGCACCTTTTTCGCCAGGCTCCACTGTTTGTGGCGCGCCTGCGCGAGAAGCAATAGCAATACAGCGAACACAACGACGTTCGCGATGAGTGGAAAATTCATCCCCGTTCTCCTGATTTATTATCGGGTCGGTTTTTACCGATCCTGTTGGCGGAAGGTTAGCAGAAGTGTGATGTAGCGCTTATATCCAAATGGAATGGGTTATGACAAATGGGATAATTTTGTTGGTTTACTGTTCAATCTGGTGATGAATAAAGCGATTGAACTGAAATTGCAGCGAATTAATCATCTGGGAAGACCAGCGGACTGCACTGTTTTCGGGCAACGTTTGCGGCATCCAGACGGCGTAAGCAAACAGCGCCATGCACAAGACGCGCTCCAGCTGGTTCCCTTTCTGCGGTGCGAGGATGGGAAAACGGAAGCGCCAGCGGCAGGGCCACAGCAGCGGTACGCCTGCGGGCGTCAGCATATCGGCCAGAATATGGCTTAAATATCCCAGCACCATCCCCTGAATGGCATCGGCGGGGACGATCCAGCTTTCGGGCACTTTTAAATAGAAAAGCGTCAGCAGGCCAAACACGGCCAGCAGGCTGTGCGTAAACCCCCGGTGGCCGAACGCGCGGGCGATGGGTTTCGATACCCACTTCAGACGCTGTCCGAGGAAGGACTTGGGGTGGTCGATGTCGGGCAGCAGACAGGTCAATACGGCGGAAGGGACGATATGCCACCAGTCCCCCTGTGCCAGCACGGGGGTGAGTTCAGCGTTTTTGGCAAATACTGCGCACGCGATAGAAAAAAGCAGGTGGCCTTCCGCCGTCATGATAAAACCCACAAAACTGTCAATTCATACAGTATAGGGTTTTTATACAGTAGGCGGAAGAGGTGACGGTGTAACTGTTTGTCACAAACCGGAGGAGGGCGTTAACCGCCCTGCAGATGGCGCGCCGTCAGTTCTGCCAGTGAATATAGCTTCACATCGGCAAGCGCGAACCGGGGATCGTGGCGGCATTCTTCCGCAGGCACCACAATGGAGCGCATCCGCGCGGCTTTAGAGGCCACCATGCCGTTAACGGAATCTTCCAGCGCAACGCAGTTGAGGGGATCCAGGCCGAGCTTAGCGGCACAGTCCAGATAGACCTGCGGGTGCGGCTTGCTATAAGGCAATTTCTCAGCGGAGGCAAGCGCGTCGAAACTGTCGCGCAGTTCAAACATGATGAGCACTTTTTCCAGCATATGCAGCGGTGACGCCGAGGCCAGGCCGACCTTCAGTCCCTGGGCTTTACACAGCGCGACCGCCTCACGTACGCCGGGCAGCAGCGGCTTGCTCTCTTCTACCAGCGAAATGGCGCGGCTGATAATGCGCGCGGTCACTTCATCACGACCTGGTCCAGCCCACGGCTGTTGGGCATACCACAGGTCAACCACCATATCGATGCGCAGGCCCAGCGTATCGGGAAGTTCATTACGACGGCTGATATCCACGCCCAGGCTGGCCATGACGTCCAGTTCAGCGCGATCCCACAACGGTTCGGAATCGATCAGTAATCCATCCATGTCAAAAATTGCGGCAAGAATTTGGCGCGGTGTCGACATCACAACGTCTCCTTATCCAGGGTGTTCGACAGACGATAAGTGCTAAGCACACTCTGCAATTTAGCATATTGCTTTTAAAGAGCGGGCGAAATTGATGACCAGCAGGTAGACTTAGGCACAAATAACGCGTCTTTATGAAGAGGAACTGATGACGTATCAACAAGCTGGACGCATTGCGGTCTTAAAACGTATTGCTGGCTGGGTGATTTTTATTCCTGCCGTCATTTCTACGCTGATTTCTGTACTCAAATTTATGTACGATCACAGCGAAAAACAGCCGGGTATCAATGCGGTTATGCTTGATTTTGCGCATGTGATGATTGAGATGATGCGTTTTAATACGCCATTCTTGAATGTCTTCTGGTTTAACTCACCCACCCCGGGTTTTCACCATCAGCTGAATATCGGCTTTTGGGTGATATACGCCCTGATCTTTGTTGCGCTGGCGCTGCAGGCCTCTGGCGCGCGAATGAGCCGTCAGACGCGCTTTTTACGCGAGGGCGTTGAGGACCAGCTCATTCTGGAGCAGGCCAAAGGCCCGGAAGGCATGAGCCGGGAGCAGATTGAATCCCGCATTGTTGTGCCGCGTCACACCATTTTCCTGCAGATCTTCCCGCTCTATATCCTTCCCGTGATGATCATCGTGGCAGGATACTTCTTCTTCTCACTGCTCGGTTTTCTGTAACCGATACGGGTGGCGGCAAGGCCACCCGTTCGCGTCTCAGGCGGCAAGCATGCGCTCAAGCGCACGCTGTGCGTTAACCAGGTGTTCCCCACCAAAAAGTATGGCGCGGTTCATCAGCGTATAAAGCTGGTACACCGGTTGACGGTCGAGGAAGCCGGGCGGCAGGGGAGAAACCGACTGATAACCGTCATATATCTGCGGCGGTTGTTCAGGGTGCAGCGGCAGCATGGCAAGGTCGCACTCTCGGTCACCCCAGTAGCAGGCCGGGTCGAAGATATAGGGGCCGTTGGGCCCCAGCGCGCAGTTATCGGACCACAAATCACCGTGGAGCAGAGACGCCTGAGGCTGGTGGGAGGCCAGACGCTGCTGCACGTGCTCGACGATGGCGTCTATATTGCCAAATTCCAGCCCTTTCTCGGCGGCAAGCTCAAGCTGCCAGCCAATGCGCTGCTCGGCAAAAAAGGTCGACCAGCGACGCTGCCAGGCATTGGGCTGTGGCGTGGTGGAGAGGTCATTGTCAAAATCGAGACCAAACTGCGGCTGGTCGCTCCACTGATGGAGGCGTGCTAGCTGCTGACCAAGAATGAAAGCGTTATGGGCATCCAGCGGACGGGCGGGGAGATATTCCATGACCAGAAAACTGTAATCGCGGTCGCTACCGACGGCCAGCACCTGCGGGACCGTCACCGTTTTACTGCGCGACAACAGTTCAAGCTGATCGGCTTCGGCGGTAAATATCGGCAACAGCTCACGTTCATCGCATTTTACGAAGAGATCGCGCCCTGCGTAGCGTAAATGCCACGCGGCGTGGATCTCTCCGCCTGGCAGTTCGTTACGCAGTTCAATTTCACCTTCACCCAGCTGCTCACTTAAAAGATGACTGATAGCCTGCCACATGTTGACTCTCCCATGTTGTCTGCCAGATCATAAAGTTAGCGCATTATTGCGGTAAAAAAATACGAACTAACGCACACCTGAGCGGTTTAATTTCATACAGGGCACTTATTGTTCTTTTTTCTGCCAGTTTTCCCAGGTGTCGACGTCAATTTCGGCTGGCTTGTCGGTCACACTTTCCACCAGACTGGCGGCCAGCGCATGAACCTCTTCTTTATTCAGGGCACCGATCAGACCAAATGCCAGGGTGCCTAAATCATGAATATTGCCCTCGTCATCCGTGAGCGTGAGGAGAAAATTAGCCCGGGTGAAGGCGTTGTTGAGCTCATTCAGCTCGGTCAGCGATGCTTCATGAAGGTTGACGGTTACGACGTAGCGGGTGATGTCACCACTGCTCATAATTCACCTCATTGTTATCATGGAAGTTTTCTTAGCATAGTCGATAGTTTGCGTTTGGCGACTCGGTGATGACATTCCCCTCCATAAGGATGAAGGGGAACAGGGGTTAATTTCGGGACAGGTAATCGACAATTTTTTGCGTATCGGCCAGCGAACAGAGACGCGTGCCCTGGTTGATGGTAGCGGCGCTACCCGCCGCCACGCCGTAGCGCGTCATCTCCAGCAGTGACGCGCCCTGCGCCAGCTTAAGCGTCATCGCGCCCACCATGCTGTCACCCGCGCCAACCGTGCTCTGGCTCTTCATCGGCGGTGGAACAACCTGAACGGACGACGTTTCATCGACGGCCAGTGCCCCCTGCGGACCAAGGGAAACCACCACGCGCCGCGCTTTGCCGCTGCGCACCAGCTCCTGCGCGGCGGTGCGCACATCGTCAGGTTGCGTCAAGTCGCGGTTGACCAGCGCGCTTAACTCTTTCTGGTTGGGTTTGACCAGTTCAAGATTGCCCGGCACTAAGGCCGCCTGCAGGGCCTCGCCGCTGCTGTCAACGATGCAGCGGATACCGCGTTGCTGCGCCGCCTGAATAAGCGCGGTTAATTTTTCCGTGCTGACGCCGGGGGGCAGGCTGCCGCTGACCACCAGCAGCGCGCCGCTTTCAATGGTCAGTACTTTCTCTTCAAGCTGACGAAACTCGTCATCGGTGAGTTTCGCGCCCGGCATGACAAACCGGTACTGCTCGCCGCTGGATTCAACGTGGACATGCAGGTTTTGCCGCGTCCAGTCTTTCGCCTCGACGGTCTCTACGGCAACCTGTTCATCTGCCAGCAGAGAGACCAGGTGTTCGCCGGTGGCACCGCCTGCGGGAAAAATGGCCGTGGCCTTGCCGCCGAGGTGGGTAATGGCGCGCGCCACGTTGATACCGCCACCGCCGGGCTCAAAGACCGGGGCGCTACAGCGCAATTTACCTTCCGGGTAAATCTGCGGCGTCAGGGTGGCGGAATCAAGGGAAGGGGAGAGCGTCAGGGTGTAGATAGAAACCATCATTACCTCCTTTTAGCATGGGTTCCTTTTAGTCTGGCACCATTTGTCAGGAAGGCAACGTAAATAACAGTATGATTTTAAATATGAATACTGAATAAAAGTAAGACCGGAGATATATAAAATAAAACGCTTTTTGGGATCGTTCTTATTCAAAAAATGAAATAAGAAAACATTGCTATGTTATTTGCGGCTTTTTATAATTTGTTACCTTTCTCTGGACGCCTTGTCATTGATCCTCAAGAAAGATTCCGGGACCGTGTGGTCTCTTTTTTTGTTGTACGGACTCCTTAATAAAATGAAGCTTTTAAAGACAGTTCCCGCTGCACTGATGCTGGCGGGTGGCGTGTTTGCGGCTATGAACGCGACCGCCGATGATTCCGTTTTTACTGTCATGGACGATCCCTCCACCGCGAAAAAACCGTTTGAAGGTAACCTGAACGCTGGGTACCTGGCACAATCCGGTAACACGAAAAGCTCTTCTCTGACGGCGGACAGTACGCTTACCTGGTACGGTAATACCACCGCTTGGTCTCTGTGGGGTAATGCCAGCAATACGTCCGCTAATGACGAACGTTCTTCCGAGAAATATGCGGTAGGCGGACGTAGCCGTTACAACATGACCGACTATGATTACCTGTTTGGTCAGGCAAGCTGGTTAACCGACCGTTACAATGGTTATCGCCAGCGTGACGTGTTCACCGCGGGTTATGGTCGTCAGTTCCTGAACGGTCCGGTACACAGCCTCCGTTTTGAATTCGGTCCGGGTGTGCGTTATGACGAGTACACCAATGGCGATACCAAAACCCAACCGCTCGGTTACGCTTCCGGCACCTATGCCTGGCAGATGACTGACAACACCAAATTTACCCAGGGTGTTTCTGTATTTGGTGCCGACGATACGACGCTGAACTCTGAGACGGCGCTGAACGTGGCCATTAACGAACACTTTGGTCTGAAAGTCGCCTACAACGTGACCTGGAACTCTTCACCACCCGAATCTGCACCGGATCACACCGACCGCAGAACCACGGTTTCACTGGGTTATAGAATGTAATGAAGACGGGCCGATGATCATGTCGGCCCGTTTATTCTGTCTGGTCTTGTGACGTCCCTTCTGATGAGCTGTATTCGCCCCTAACCCCAAATCATTGCCGCCCAACGGAGTAACAGCATTGCGCCGCAGATGGCGATCAGCACCAGCACCATTTTCCAGTGTTTTACGGCAAATCGTTTTGTTGGCATAACCTAATCCTTGTTCGTTGATACCCACAGTCTACCAAACAGGGCCGAAATATGCCCCTACTCAGGAACGATTGGGTTATGCCAGCGCAGGGTTCGGCTCAGAACCAGTGGAATCGTTCGGCGAGAATCAACAATAAACCTGTGGCGGAAAGGATGTTTAAAATCACAACCGTTCTACTGGATACGTTCATAGTATGCACCTTTGGGTTTAAAGACCTGTTCAAGATTAGCCCAGCATCTTTGAAATGCGAGCACCGGGATCATGCGACCTGCAAATTCATGCGAAAGTGCCAGCACATCAATCTGCCAGCAGAGGGTGCAATCTCCCTTTTGTTAGTGTTAACATTGCAAGGCTTGCCGTATATCCGGCGTTGTCTGATTTTCCGGCAGGTGAATGATGACGAACCAATTTGACGATTGTTGGTCAGATGGTGTCGTAATCTATTGTCAAATCACGATTATTTTCTTTGTATATGCTCTTATGTGTGGGGCATCACTGCAAATAAGGATATAAAATGCCTGTAATTACTCTTCCTGATGGCAGCCAACGCCATTTCGACCGTGCTGTTAGCCCAATGGATGTTGCCCTGGACATCGGTCCTGGTCTCGCGAAAGCGACTATCGCCGGCCGCGTTAACGGTGAGCTGGTAGATGCCTCCGATCTGATCGAAAACGATGCGACGCTTGCGATCATTACCGCAAAAGATGAAGAAGGTCTGGAGATCATTCGTCACTCCTGCGCGCACCTGTTAGGCCATGCCATCAAACAGCTGTGGCCAAACACCAAAATGGCGATCGGTCCGGTTATCGATAATGGTTTCTACTACGACGTTGACCTTGACCACACCCTGACTCAGGAAGATATCGACGCGCTCGAAAAACGTATGCACGAGCTCGCCGAAACAAACTATGACGTCATCAAGAAGAAAGTCAGCTGGCACGAAGCGCGTGAAACCTTCGTGAAGCGTGGCGAGAGCTATAAGGTCTCGATTCTTGACGAAAACATTTCGCATGATGACAAGCCTGGCTTGTACCATCACGAAGAATACGTCGACATGTGCCGTGGACCGCACGTGCCGAACATGCGCTTCTGTCATCACTTTAAGCTGATGAAGATCGCCGGCGCCTACTGGCGTGGCGACAGCAACAACAAGATGTTGCAGCGTATCTATGGTACCGCGTGGGCCGATAAAAAAGCCCTGAACGCCTACCTGCTGCGCCTGGAAGAGGCGGCGAAGCGTGACCACCGTAAAATCGGTAAGCAGCTTGACCTGTACCACATGCAGGAAGAAGCGCCGGGTATGGTGTTCTGGCATAACGACGGCTGGACCATCTTCCGTGAACTGGAAACTTTCGTACGCTCCAAGCTGAAAGAGTACCAGTATCAGGAAGTGAAAGGCCCGTTCATGATGGACCGTGTGCTGTGGGAAAAAACCGGCCACTGGGACAACTACAAAGATGCGATGTTCACCACCTCGTCTGAGAACCGTGAATACTGCATCAAGCCAATGAACTGCCCGGGACACGTTCAGATCTTCAACCAGGGTCTGAAATCCTACCGTGACCTGCCGCTGCGTATGGCGGAGTTCGGTAGCTGCCACCGTAACGAGCCATCAGGTGCGCTGCACGGTCTGATGCGCGTGCGTGGCTTTACGCAGGATGATGCGCATATCTTCTGTACCGAAGATCAGGTTCGTGACGAAGTTAACGCCTGTATTCGTATGGTCTACGATATGTACAGCACCTTTGGCTTCGAGAAGATCGTGGTCAAACTCTCAACGCGTCCGGAAAAACGTATCGGTAGCGATGAGACCTGGGATCGCGCAGAAGCGGATCTCGCCGTGGCGCTGGAAGAGAACGGCATTCCGTTCGAATACCAGCTGGGCGAGGGCGCATTCTACGGTCCGAAAATTGAATTTACCCTGTATGACTGCCTCGATCGCGCATGGCAGTGCGGTACTGTACAGCTGGACTTCTCCCTGCCGCAGCGTTTAAGCGCCTCTTATGTTGGCGAAGACAACGAGCGTCAGGTGCCGGTAATGATTCACCGTGCCATTCTCGGTTCTCTGGAGCGCTTCATCGGCATCCTGACCGAAGAGTTCGCCGGCTTCTTCCCAACCTGGCTTGCGCCGGTGCAGGTGGTGGTGATGAACATTACCGATTCTCAGGCAGATTACGTTAAAGAATTGACGCAGAAACTACAAAATGCGGGCATTCGCGTAAAAGCAGACTTGAGAAATGAGAAGATTGGCTTTAAAATCCGCGAGCACACTTTACGTCGTGTCCCGTATATGTTGGTCTGTGGTGATAAAGAGGTGGAAGCAGGCAAAGTTGCCGTTCGCACCCGCCGTGGTAAAGACCTGGGCAGCCTGGACGTAAGTGAAGTGATTGAGAAGCTGCAACAAGAGATTCGCAGCCGCAGTCTTCAACAACTGGAGGAATAAGGTATTAAAGGCGGAAAACGAGTTCAAACGGCACGTCCGAATCGTATCAATGGCGAGATTCGCGCCCAGGAAGTTCGCTTAACAGGTCTGGAAGGCGAGCAGCTGGGGATTGTGAGTCTGAGAGAAGCAATCGAAAAGGCTGAAGAAGCTGGAGTAGATTTAGTTGAAATCAGCCCTAACGCCGAACCGCCAGTTTGTCGTATCATGGACTACGGCAAGTTCCTTTATGAAAAGAGTAAGTCTTCTAAGGAACAGAAGAAGAAGCAAAAAGTTATCCAGGTTAAGGAAATCAAATTCCGTCCTGGTACCGACGATGGCGATTATCAGGTAAAACTCCGCAGCCTGATTCGCTTTCTGGAAGATGGCGATAAGGCCAAGATCACACTGCGTTTCCGCGGTCGTGAGATGGCCCACCAACAGATTGGTATGGAAGTGCTTAACCGCGTCCGTGACGATCTGAGTGAACTGGCAGTAGTCGAATCCTTCCCTACGAAGATCGAAGGCCGCCAGATGATCATGGTGCTCGCTCCTAAGAAGAAACAGTAAGGCCTTCAAGCAGCAAAATCTGTGGAGCCTTCGGGTTTCATAGGTTTTGTTCGCCTATGTTTCGTTTATTTAACAATGCGAAGTGGAAGTTATTAAAATGCCAAAAATTAAGACCGTACGCGGTGCTGCTAAGCGCTTCAAAAAAACCGGTAAAGGTGGTTTTAAGCACAAGCACGCTAACCTGCGTCACATTCTGACTAAGAAAGCTACCAAGCGTAAACGTCACCTGCGTCCAAAAGCCATGGTTTCTAAAGGCGATCTGGGCCTGGTCATCGCGTGCCTGCCGTACGCATAAGTCGTTTCGTTTAACTTTTTTAACTTAGAATAGATACAGGAGAGCACACATGGCTCGCGTAAAACGTGGTGTAATTGCACGTGCACGTCACAAGAAAATTTTGAAACAAGCTAAAGGCTACTACGGTGCGCGTTCACGCGTATACCGCGTTGCCTTCCAGGCTGTTATCAAAGCAGGTCAGTACGCTTACCGTGACCGTCGTCAGCGTAAGCGTCAGTTCCGTCAACTGTGGATTGCGCGTATCAACGCAGCAGCACGTCAGAACGGTATTTCTTACAGCAAATTCATCAACGGCCTGAAAAAAGCCTCTGTTGAAATCGACCGTAAGATCCTGGCTGACATCGCAGTATTCGACAAAGTAGCGTTCACCGCTCTGGTCGAAAAAGCGAAAGCAGCACTGGCATAAGCCAGTTGAGAGAGGGGGCCTGGCTCCCTCTTTTCATATAACCCTGTAAGAAGATTGACATTTACCCGTGCAGGCTTTTCAATAAGGTCTCAACGGTTTTTACCCAACAAGGTAACGCAAGCATGAATGCTGCTATTTTCCGCTTCTTCTTTTACTTTAGCACCTGACTTCAGGAGGCTAGCGCGTGAAAGATGAAACGAAAAACAGCGCCAGATAAGCCTCCCGATGGAGGCTTTTTTTGTGCCTGAATTTGAGAGAATAACTCCACCAAATCGGTGTCTGCACCGACATAATGAGGAAAATCATGTCACATCTCGCAGAGCTGGTTGCCAGTGCAACAGCCGCCATTAATCAGGCCTCAGATGTTGCCGCGTTAGACAATGTCCGCGTCGAATATCTTGGGAAGAAAGGGCACTTGACCCTTCAAATGACAACCCTGCGTGAGCTGCCGCCAGAAGAGCGCCCGGCAGCGGGGGCGGTGATTAACGAAGCCAAAGAGCAGGTACAGCAGGCGCTGAACGCACGTAAAGCCGAGCTGGAAAGCGCGGTGCTGAATGCGCGTCTGGCCGCAGAGACGATCGACGTCTCTCTGCCGGGTCGCCGCATCGAGAACGGCGGTCTGCACCCGGTTACCCGCACCATCGATCGCATTGAAAGTTTCTTCGGTGAGCTCGGCTTTACCGTGGCGACTGGCCCGGAAATCGAAGATGATTACCACAACTTCGATGCCCTGAACATTCCTGGCCATCATCCGGCACGCGCTGACCACGACACTTTCTGGTTCGACGCGACGCGTCTGCTGCGTACCCAGACCTCCGGCGTTCAGATCCGTACCATGAAGGATCAGGCACCGCCAATCCGTATTATCGCGCCGGGCCGCGTCTATCGTAACGACTACGATCAGACCCACACCCCAATGTTCCACCAGATGGAAGGCCTGATTGTTGATAAAAACATCAGCTTTACCAACCTGAAGGGTACGCTGCACGATTTCCTGAACAACTTCTTTGAGGAAGATCTGCAGGTTCGTTTCCGTCCGTCCTACTTCCCGTTCACCGAACCGTCTGCGGAAGTTGACGTGATGGGCAAAAACGGCAAATGGCTGGAAGTGCTGGGCTGCGGCATGGTGCATCCAAACGTACTGCGCAACGTGGGTATCGATCCGGAAGTTTACTCCGGCTTTGCCTTTGGTATGGGCATGGAGCGTCTGACCATGCTGCGCTACGGCGTGACCGACTTACGTGCATTCTTCGAAAACGATCTGCGTTTCCTCAAACAGTTTAAATAAGGGCAGGACAGAACAATGAAATTCAGTGAACTGTGGTTACGCGAGTGGGTGAACACCACGCTTGACAGCGACGCGCTTTCTAACCAGATCACCATGGCAGGTCTGGAAGTGGACGGCGTTGAGCCGGTTTCTGGCGCATTCAACGGCGTGGTCGTCGGCGAAGTGGTGGAGTGCGGCCAGCATCCTAACGCGGACAAACTGCGCGTAACAAAAGTAAACGTAGGCGGTGACCGTCTGCTGGATATCGTCTGCGGTGCGCCAAACTGCCGTCAGGGGCTGAAAGTGGCCGTGGCGACCGTCGGTGCGGTACTGCCGGGCGATTTCAAAATCAAAGCGGCTAAGCTGCGCGGCGAGCCGTCTGAAGGCATGCTGTGTTCCTTCTCCGAGCTGGGTATTTCCGACGATCACAACGGCATCATTGAGCTGCCGCTGGATGCGCCAATCGGCACCGATATCCGTGAGTACCTGAAGCTTGATGACAACACCATCGAAATCAGCGTCACGCCAAACCGTGCCGACTGCTTAGGGATCATCGGCGTGGCGCGCGACGTTGCCGTGCTGAACCAGACCGAACTGAACGCGCCGGACATTGCGCCGGTTGAAGCGACCATCAGTGACGTGCTGCCTATTCAGGTTGACGCTGCGGATGCTTGCCCGCGCTACCTCGGTCGCGTGGTGAAAGGCATCAACGTTAAGGCGCCAACTCCGCTGTGGATGAAAGAGAAGCTGCGCCGCTGCGGTATCCGCTCTATCGACGCCGTGGTTGACGTGACCAACTACGTTCTGCTGGAGCTGGGCCAGCCAATGCACGCGTTCGATAAAGATCGTATCGAAGGCGGTATTGTTGTGCGCATGGCGAAAGAGGGTGAAACCCTGGTTCTGCTGGACGGCAGCGAAGCGAAACTGAACGCCGACACCCTGGTGATTGCTGACCACAGCAAAGCGCTGGCAATGGGCGGTATCTTCGGTGGCGAACATTCGGGCGTCAACGACGAAACCCAAAACGTGCTGCTGGAGTGCGCGTTCTTCAGCCCGCTCTCTATCACCGGTCGCGCACGCCGTCACGGTCTGCACACCGATGCGTCTCATCGCTACGAGCGTGGCGTTGACCCGGCGCTGCAGTACAAAGCAATGGAGCGTGCCACCCGCCTGCTGATCGACATCTGCGGCGGCGAAGCGGGCCCGGTGATCGACGTCACCAACGAAGCCACGCTGCCGAAGCGTGCGACCATCACCCTGCGCCGCAGCAAGCTGGATCGTCTCATTGGGCACCATGTTGCCGATGCGCAGGTGACCGATATCCTGAAGCGTCTGGGCTGCGACGTGACCGAAGGTCAGGGCGAGTGGAAAGCCGTTGCGCCATCATGGCGTTTCGACATGGAAATTGAAGAAGATCTGGTGGAAGAAGTGGCCCGTGTTTATGGCTACAACAACATCCCTGACGAGCCTGTACAGGCCGGTCTGGTGATGGGCACCCACCGTGAAGCCGACCTGTCCCTGAAGCGTGTGAAAACCATGCTGAACGACAAAGGCTACCAGGAAGTGATCACCTACAGCTTTGTTGATCCAAAACTGCAGCAGCTGATCCACCCGGGTCAGGAAGCGCTGATCCTGCCAAGCCCAATCTCCAGCGAAATGTCCGCGATGCGTCTGTCCCTGTGGACGGGCTTGCTGGGCACTGTCGTTTATAACCAGAATCGCCAGCAAAACCGCGTGCGAATTTTCGAAAGCGGTTTGCGCTTTGTACCGGATAATCAGGCAAATTTAGGCATCCGTCAGGATCTCATGCTGGCTGGCGCCATCAGCGGTAACCGCTATGAAGAACACTGGGACCTGGCAAAAGGCACTGTTGATTTCTACGATATGAAGGGCGATCTGGAAGCGATTCTGGATCTGACCGGTAAATTATCTGAAATTGAATTCCGCGCAGAAGCCATCCCGGCCCTGCATCCAGGCCAGAGCGCTGCCCTCTATTTAGACGGCAAACGCATTGGTTTTATTGGGGTTGTTCACCCTGAGCTGGAGCGTAAACTGGACCTGAACGGCCGTACCATCGTGTTCGAGCTGGAATGGAACCTGGTGGCAGACCGCGTGATTCCTCAGGCTCAGGACGTCTCCCGCTTCCCGGCAAACCGCCGTGATATCGCGGTTGTGGTCGCGGAAAATGTGCCCGCAGCAGATATTTTGGCCGAATGTAAGAAAGTTGGCGTAAATCAGGTAGTTGGCGTAAACTTATTTGACGTGTACCGCGGCAAGGGCGTAGCAGAGGGCTTTAAGAGCCTGGCTATCAGCCTGATCCTTCAGGATACCAGCCGTACACTCGAAGAAGAGGAGATTGCCGCTACCGTCGCCAAATGTGTAGAGGCATTAAAAGAGCGATTCCAGGCATCATTGAGGGATTGAACCTATGGCGCTTACAAAAGCTGAAATGTCAGAATATCTGTTTGATAAGCTTGGGCTTAGCAAACGGGATGCCAAAGAGCTGGTAGAGCTGTTTTTCGAAGAGATCCGTCGTGCTCTGGAAAATGGTGAGCAGGTAAAACTCTCCGGTTTTGGCAATTTTGATTTGCGCGACAAAAACCAACGTCCGGGCCGTAACCCGAAGACGGGGGAAGATATTCCCATTACAGCCCGCCGCGTGGTGACCTTCAGACCCGGCCAGAAGTTAAAAAGCCGTGTCGAAAACGCAACGCCCAAAGCAGAGTAATATGAACTAACTAAAAAGGCCGCCCACGCGGCCTTTTTTCTTTGCGCTCTTTGGTAAACCCGCCGTAAAATCAATTACATCTCACGCTACTAAAACCGTACACATGCTTGATTATGCCCATCACCAGCACCGTTCCGATCGGCGTCGCCTGCTTTTGCTGGCGCTGCTGCTCATTATTGCCGCAGGCGTTAGCCTCTGCGCCGGTGACCGATGGATAGGGCCCGAAAGCTGGTGGGGGCCTGACGGACAGCTCTTCGTCTGGCAAATTCGTCTGCCGCGTACCGTCGCGGTGATGCTGGTGGGCGCCGCGCTGGCGCTGTGCGGCACCATAATGCAGGCATTGTTTGAGAATCCCCTGGCGGAGCCCGGGCTGCTCGGCGTGTCCAACGGTGCGGGCGTGGGGCTGATTGCGGCGGTAATGCTGGGCGGAGGCGAACTCTCCGGATGGCGTATTAGCCTGAGCGCGATTCTCGGCGCATTACTGATAACGCTCATCCTGCTTCGTTTTGCCAGACGGCATTTATCGACCAGCCGTCTGCTGCTTGCTGGCGTGGCGCTGGGGATCATCTGTAGCGCGCTGATGACCTGGGCGGTCTACTTCTCGACCTCCTTTGACCTGCGGCAGCTCATGTACTGGATGATGGGCGGCTTTGGCGGCGTCGACTGGCAGCAGGGCTGGCTGATGGCGCTGCTGGTGCCGGTCATCGTGTGGGCTGCCCTGCAGGCGCAGCCGTTGAATATGCTCGCGCTGGGTGAAACCTCAGCCCGCCAGCTGGGCATGCCGATTGGGTTCTGGCGTAATGTGCTGGTGATCGCCATTGGCTGGCTGGTCGGCGTCAGCGTGGCCCTGGCGGGTGCGATTGGCTTTATTGGCCTGGTGATCCCGCACATGCTCCGTCTGTGCGGCCTCACGGACCATCGAACCCTGCTTCCGGCCTCGGCGGTTGCCGGGGCCGTCACGCTGCTGGTAGCTGACATCATCGCCCGGCTTGCCCTGACGGCTGCAGAGCTGCCCATCGGCGTGGTGACCGCCACGCTGGGCGCGCCGGTCTTTATCTGGCTACTATTAAAAGCTGGACGTTAAATCGACAACCTGAGGAAATGCTATGCAGTCAGATATCCTGAATACTGAAGTGACCACCATTGATGGCGATAAAACCACGCTGGAAGGCTACAAAGGCAACGTGTTGCTGATCGTCAACGTGGCATCCAAATGCGGCCTGACGCCGCAGTACGAGCAGCTGGAAAACATTCAGAAGGCCTGGGAAAAAGACGGTTTCACCGTGCTGGGCTTCCCCTGCAACCAGTTCCTGGGCCAGGAGCCGGGCAGCGAAGAGGAGATTAAAACCTTCTGCAGCACCACTTACGGCGTGACGTTCCCGCTGTTCAGCAAAATCGATGTCAACGGGGAAGGCCGCCATCCGCTGTATGCGAAGCTGATCGCTGCCGCACCGAAAGCCGTTGCGCCGGAGGGCAGCGGTTTTTATGAACGCATGGCCAGCAAAGGCCGCGCGCCGCTTTACCCGGACGATATACTCTGGAACTTCGAAAAATTCCTGATTGGTCGCGACGGCCAGGTCGTTCAGCGTTTTTCACCGGATATGACCCCTGAAGATCCGATCGTCATGGAATCTATCAAGCTGGCGCTGGCGAAATAATGTCACTGCTGATGCAGCTCACGGACGTTGCCGAGAAGGGACGTCTGGAGCCGATAACCGGCACCGTCAATGCGGGAGAAATCCTGCATCTTGTCGGGCCAAACGGCGCCGGAAAGAGCACGCTGCTGGCACGGATGGCGGGCATGACTGCCGGAGAAGGGCAGATAACGTTGCTGGAGCATACGCTGGCCGACTGGTCTCCGGTCTCACTGGCGCATCGGCGCAGCTATCTCGTGCAGCAGCAGGTGCCGCCTTTTGCGATGCCGGTCTGGCAGTATCTGATGCTGCATTTGCACGACAAACAACGTTCGGCGCTGCTGGCGGACGTGGCCGCGGCGCTGGGGCTGGAAGATAAACTCTCCCGGCATGTCAGCCAGCTATCCGGCGGTGAATGGCAGCGGGTGCGTCTGGCGGCTGTCATCGTCCAGATCCACCCGGCTGGTAACCCGCATGGTCGGATGCTGCTTCTCGATGAACCGATGAGCGGTCTGGATGTGGCGCAGCAGGCGGCCCTGGATACGCTGCTAAGCGCGCTGAGCCGAAAAGGCATCGCCGTGGTGATGAGCAGTCATGACCTCAACCACACCTTGCGACATGCCCACCGGGTGTGGCTGCTGGCGAAGGGGAAGATGATCGCCAGCGGTACGCGGGATCAGGTTCTGACGCCGCCCAATCTTGCCCGCGCGTACAACATGTCGTTCCGCAGGCTGGATATCGAGGGCCATAAGATGCTGATTTCGACCGGGCAGGAGTAAGCGTTTCTTGCCTGTGAGTACAGTTGCACGCTAAATTACGAAAAGAACAAAAAAAGCAGAGGATTCGTCTGAAAATGCGATTCTGGTTTCTCCTGATGGCCGCACTTTTTCTTGCGGGATGCAGTAGCCATCGTGCACCGCCGCCTAACCCACGGCTTTCAGATTCGATCACCGTCATCGCCAGCCTCAACGATCAGCTGAGCAACTGGCGCGGCACGCCTTATCGCTACGGCGGTATGAGCCGTGGCGGTGTGGACTGCTCCGGCTTCGTTCTGATGACCTTCCGCGACAAGTTTGACTTACAGCTGCCGCGCGAAACGCGCAAACAGGCAGAAATCGGCACGGAAATTGATAAAGACGATCTTCTGCCCGGGGACCTGGTTTTCTTCAAAACCGGATCGGGGGAAAGCGGTCTTCATGTGGGCATTTATGACACTGACAACCAGTTCATTCACGCGTCAACCAGCCGCGGCGTGATGCGCTCTTCCCTGGATAATGTCTACTGGCGTAAAAATTTCTGGCAGGCACGACGTATATAGTCTTCGTCGTATACCTCTCTTATGACGGCATGGAAACGAATAAAACATGCCGTTTTTTCTCAAATAAGATGATTAAAGTTAAATTTATCTAAAATTAGCGAATCCCGCATGTGTCTGTTTTATCTAAAACTGGCTATTATTCTGCAACCAGGATAAGATTATTTTAGATTCAGGGATAAATCTGAAAATTAATACGGAACTAATGAAATTAATCTTATTAAAATCAAGACAGTGGAATTGTGTCGGCAATTGCTCCAGGATGTCCTCTCTCATCTTTAATGCGGGGCGAGTGCAATGATAATTACGCTAGATAATGCTTACCAGTCTGAACTGCTGCTTCTGCCTGCCCGTAATAGCGCAGGGGAGCTTAAAGGTTTAGAAATTCTGGTTAACTTTACTGGCGTCGGCAGCGATGTGCGGATCCCCACTGAGCTTGTTATCCCACGACTTTCAGCGGCTGAAGAGTTAACGCTGTTTAACGAAAAATTGCAATTGCTTGATACCTGTAAACTGTTTTTTATTCAGCATCAGTTAATTGCATGGATCAATATTACACCTGCAATAGTTGAATTTTTATTAAGTAATGGAAACGCTGTTTCAATTCTTGAGCGTTATCCGTTTCTTGAGTTTACTGTTAATGAGAATTATCCAGGTTTAAATAACGGAAAGGACGATCTTCAGCTGGCAAGAATGGCGATCCATTTTCCGTTGGTGCTGGCAAACTTTGGCGCAGGCGCGGCATCGCTCAAGGCGGTCTACGATGGATTATTTAAACGGGTCATTCTCGATAAAGGCTTCATTCAGCAGCGTGCGGCGGAACTCTCTTTTGAGCCCTTTATGCGCGCCATCCTCTGGCAAATCACGCCACACTGCCAGTCTGTGATTGTCTCAGGCATTGATGACCACGGCCTCTTACAGCGCGTGCTGTCCTTTAATTTTGGCGCCATGCAGGGGACACTCTGGCCTGCCGTCTCGGCGGAACACGTCACTACGCTGGTTCAGCAGCGATAACCCTTGCTTTCGCCCGTGTTTAAGTCCGGGTAAACCCTCTACACTAAAAGCAGGAGGACTTATGACCCTGTCTTTTACTGCTCGCTGGCATGACGAGTTGCCGGGATTTTATACCGCACTCAAACCCACACCATTACAAAATTCACGTCTTATCTGGCATAACGATCGGCTGGCAGAAGAGTTGGCCATTCCGCCTGAGCTGTTTCAGCGTTCAGAGAGCGCTGGCGTCTGGGGAGGCGAAACGCTTCTCGCCGGTATGCAACCCCTGGCTCAGGTCTATAGCGGACATCAGTTTGGCGTCTGGGCAGGACAGCTGGGCGACGGCAGGGGGATCCTGCTCGGTGAACAACAGCTTCCCAACGGGGAGACGGTTGACTGGCACCTCAAAGGCGCGGGCCTGACGCCGTATTCGCGGATGGGCGACGGGCGTGCAGTTCTGCGTTCAACGATCCGCGAGTGCCTGGGCTCCGAAGCGATGCATGCCCTGGGTATCCCCACCACCCGAGCGCTGTCGATCGTGACCAGCGACACGCCGGTTGTGCGCGAAACCGTGGAAAAGGGCGCCATGCTGATGCGTATCGCGCAAAGCCATCTGCGCTTCGGCCATTTTGAGCACTTTTACTATCGTCGCGAGCCGGAAAAGGTGCGCCAGCTTGCAGACTTTGCCATTCGTCACCACTGGGCGCACTGGCAGGACGAGGCGGATAAATACGTTCTCTGGTTCCGGGACGTGGTGGCCCGTACCGCAGCCCTGATTGCCCGCTGGCAAACCGTAGGCTTTGCCCATGGCGTCATGAATACCGACAACATGTCGCTTCTCGGGTTGACCTTTGACTACGGCCCGTTTGGTTTCCTGGATGATTATCAGCCAGGCTATATCTGCAACCACTCCGACTATCAGGGGCGCTACAGTTTTGACAATCAGCCCGCGGTGGGCCTGTGGAACCTGCAGCGGCTTGCGCAAACCCTGTCGCCGTTTATCGACGTTGATGCACTGAATGATGCCCTCGACAGCTATCAGGAGATCTTACTGCGGGAATATGGCACGCTGATGCGCAATAAGCTGGGGCTGGTGACGCAGGAGAAGGGCGATAACGACATCCTCAATGGCCTGTTTGCCCTGATGGCGCGCGAGGGCAGCGATTACACGCGCACCTTCCGGATGCTGGGGCAGACGGAGCAGCACAGCGCCGCCTCGCCGCTGCGCGATGAGTTTATTGACAGACAGGCGTTTGACGACTGGTTTGCATCCTACCGCGCGCGGCTGCAGCAGGAGCAGGTGGATGACGCGACCCGCCAGACGCAGATGAACGCCACGAACCCGGCGATGGTGTTGCGCAACTGGCTGGCGCAGCGGGCGATTGAGCAGGCAGAACAGGGCGAGTACGACGAATTACACCGTCTGCACGTGGCGTTGCGCACGCCGTTTGCCGACCGGGATGATGATTACGTCAGCCGCCCGCCTGACTGGGGCAAGCGGCTGGAGGTCAGCTGCTCAAGCTAGTCTTTTGGCCGGGGGGCGGATTCGCTTTACCCGGCCTGAACATCACTGCGCGACCCAGCCGCCGTCCATATTCCACGCGGCGCCGCGAACGTTAACGGCGCTGTCGCTGCACAAAAACAGCGCCAGTTCACCCAGCTGCTCCGGAGTAACAAACTCGCCCGAAGGCTGTTTTTCCGCCAGAAGCTGTTCGCGCGCGTGCTCCGGCGGTACGCCGTCAGCGATCCGTTTGTCGATTTGCTGCTGCACCAGCGGGGTCAGCACCCAGCCGGGACAGATCGTATTGGCGGTAATGCCGGTGCGCGCGGTTTCCAGCGCCAGCGATTTCGTAAAGCCCACCACGCCGTGCTTGGCTGCCACGTAGGCCGACTTCTCTTTTGACGCGACCAGCCCGTGAACGGAGGCGATATTAATGATGCGCCCCCAGTTTTTCTCGCGCATGGCTGGCAGCGCCAGCCGGCTGGTGTGAAACACCGACGAGAGGTTAATGGCGATAATGTCGTTCCATTTCTCCACCGGAAACGCGTCAACCGGCGCCACGTGCTGTATGCCAGCGTTGTTGACGAGAATGTCCACGCCGCCAAACTGCGATTCGGCGTAGCGCATCAGGGCTTCTATTTGCAGGACGTCACGCAGGTCCGCATCGTGATAGCCCGGCTTTTTGCCCAGTTGCGCAATCTCAACTATTGCTGATTCACTGTCGCCGAAACCGTTGAGGATCAGCTGCGCCCCGGCCTTCGCCAGCACGCGGGCGATCCCCAGGCCAATGCCGCTGGTCGAGCCGGTGACCAGGGCGGTTTTACCGTTCAGATTCATCTTTCTCTCCTTACACAATGCCGGTCAGATAGAACACGGCAATGACAAAAAGCACTGCCAGACTTTTAATAATCGTGATAGCAAAAATGCCGCCGTAGGCCTGGCGATGGCTCAGGCCAGTGATAGCCAGCAGGGTAATCACCGCCCCGTTATGGGGTAGGGTATCCATTCCCCCGCTCGCCATTGACGCCACGCGGTGCAGCACCTCAAGCGGGATATTGGCGGCGTGCGCGGCGGCGACAAACGTGTCGGACATGGCGGCGAGCGCAATACTCATCCCGCCGGACGCCGAGCCGGTGATCCCCGCGAGAACGGTCACGCTGATGGCTTCATTCAGCAGCGGATTCGGAATGGCCGCCAGCGCGTGGGATAACACCAGAAAACCGGGCAGGGCGGCGATAACCGCCCCGAAACCGTACTCCGAGGCGGTATTCATCGCCGCCAGAATGGCACCGCTCACCGCCGTCCGGCTGCCTTCTGCCAGGCGTCCGCGGATGTTGCGGAAGCCAAAAATCAGCACCAGCACGATACCGGCGATCAACGCCGCCTCCACGGCCCAGATGGCGGTGATCTTGCTCACCTCGGTCACGATCGGTTTCGCCAGACCGGGCAGGGTCAGCTCGTGGCTCGTGCCGTACCAGCCGGGGATCCAGCGGGTAAACAGCAGGTTGAGTATGCCCACCACCAGCAGCGGGGCGATGGCAATCAGCGGATGCGGAAGGTTAATGTTGTCCGGCGTCTCCGGTTCATTTTTCAGATCCGTACCGTAACCTTCGTTGTTGCTGAGCGCCTTACGCCGCTGGCGTTCCAGCCAGAGCAGGCCAAAGACGATAATGAACAGAGAGCCGATAAGCCCCAGCCACGGCGCGGCCCAGGCGTTGGTACCAAAGAAGCTGGTGGGAATGATGTTCTGGATCTGCGGCGTGCCGGGCAGGGCATCCATGGTAAACGAGAATGCCCCCAGCGCTACCGTGGCCGGGATCAGACGTTTAGGGATGCCGCTCTGGCGGAACAGTTCCGCGGCGAACGGGTAAACTGCAAACGCCACCACGAACAGCGACACGCCGCCGTAGGTTAACAGCGCACACACCAGGACAATCACCGGGATGGCGTGGCGACGACCGAGGATCTGAATCGCGGCGGCAACGATGGAGCGCGAGAAGCCGGAAAGCTCAATCAGTTTGCCAAACACCGCCCCCAGCAGGAACACCGGGAAGTAGAGCTTGACGAAGCCCACCATTTTTTCCATGAACAGACCGGTAAACGTCGGGCCAACGGCGCCCGGATCGGTCAGCAGTACCGCACCGAGCGCCGCAATCGGCGCAAACAAAATCACGCTATATCCGCGATAGGCCGCCAGCATCAGCAGCGCCAGCGCCGCCAGGGCAATTAATACACTCATCACGACTCCTCACTGTCATTATTATTCGGGTACCAACGAGATGTTTAACGCTCGACGGTGAGGGCAATGCCTTGCCCGCCGCCTACGCACAGGGTGACGAGCCCCTTTTTGACGTCACGGCGTTGCATTTCGTACAGCAGCGTCACGAGGATGCGGCAGCCGGAAGCGCCAATCGGATGACCGAGGGCGATCGCGCCGCCGTTAACGTTCACCCTGCGTTCATCCCAGCCGAGCTGCTGGCCCACCGCCAGCGCCTGCGCGGCAAAGGCTTCATTGGCTTCAATGAGGTCCACGTCATCGAGCGTCCAGCCCGCCCGCGCCAGCGCGCTCTGACAGGCGCTGACCGGCCCGATGCCCATCACCGACGGGTCAACGCCCGTCACGGCATAGCTCACGATGCGCCCCAGAATCGGCAAACCGCTCTCCCGCGCCTTTTCGCCGCTCATCAGCAGCACCGCCGCGGCGCCGTCGTTGAGCGTGGAGGCATTTCCCGCCGTGACCGTGCCTTCCTCCTGCAAAAAGGCGGGGCGCAACTGCGCAAGCTGCTCGGCGGTGGTGCCTGGCCGGGGCTGCTCGTCACGGCTGACAATAAGCGGCGGCTTTTTACCCTGCCTCACCGTCACCGGGGCTATCTCGGCATCAAACCGGCCCGCTTCGGCGGCGGAGGCCGCTTTTTGCTGCGACCGGGCAGCGAAGGCGTCCTGCTGCTCGCGGGAAATGCCGTACTGCCGGGCGACGTTTTCAGCGGTGATCCCCATGTGGTAATCGTTGAACGCGTCCCACAGACCGTCCGTGATCATGCTGTCCTGCAGGCCCGTATGGCCAAAACGCAGCCCTGAACGCGCGCCGTCCAGCAGATAGGGGGCGTTGCTCATGCTCTCTTGTCCGCCGGCAATCACTACCCCGGCATCGCCGCAGCGGATCGCCTGCGCGGCGAGCTGCACCGCTTTTAATCCCGCGCCGCACACCAGGTTGACCGTTGTCGCTGGCGTGCTGACGGGTAACCCGGCGGCGATGGCCGTCTGACGCGCAGGGTTTTGTCCGCATCCCGCCGTCAGCACCTGGCCGAAAATCACCTCATCTATCGTCTCAGCAGGAAGACCGCTGTTTTCAAGCAGACGATGAACCGCGACGGCCCCCAGCTCAGCCGCAGAGAGGGGCGCGAGCGATCCGCGAAAACTGCCAATGGGGGTCCGCGTTGCCCCGACAATCATGACCTCTTTCATCCTGAGTCCTCAGCTAAAGCGCATCTCGCGAACGTCGTCCGTCACAATCATTTTTCCGGCCGTCTTAGCTGCTATTTCGTCGATACTGACGCCGGGGGCGTATTCCCGCAGGATGAACGCGCCGTCCGCGATCTCGAGCAGCGCGAGGTCGGTTAAGACCCGGCGGATGCAGCCCGCGCCCGTAAGCGGCAGCGTGCAGCGCGACAGCAGCTTTGACTCACCGCTTTTTGACGCATGGGTCATCACCACGATAATGTTCTGCGCCCCGGCGACGAGATCCATCGCGCCGCCCATTCCCTTGACCATCTTTCCGGGGATCATCCATGAGGCGATATTGCCTTCGACATCCACCTCAAACGCGCCCAGCACCGTCAGGTCAACATGGCCGCCGCGGATCATGGCAAACGACTGGGCCGAGTCGAAAATGGCCGCGCCCGTGCGTGCGGTCACGGTCTGTTTACCGGCGTTGATCATGTCGGCGTCGAGGCTCTGTTCGTCAGGGAACGCGCCCATCCCCAGCAGCCCGTTTTCCGACTGAAGCATCACGTCCATTCCTTCCGGAATGTAGTTCGCCACCAGGGTAGGAATGCCGATCCCCAGGTTGACGTAATATCCGTCGCGCAGTTCGCGGGCGACGCGCATGGCCATCTGTTCACGGGTTAACATCGTCACACTCCTTCCGCGCGCAGCGTGCGCTGTTCAATGCGTTTTTCAAACTGGCCAACAATCAGCCTGTCGACGTAAATGCCCGGGGTATGAATGGCCGACGGGGGAAGCTCACCCGGCGCAACAATCTCCTCCACCTCGACGACCGTTATCCGGCCCGCCGTTGCCATCAGCGGATTAAAGTTTTGCGCGGTATGCCGGTAGACGACGTTGCCGTACCAGTCCGCTTTCCAGCCCTTGATCAGCGCGAAATCCCCCGTAATGGCCTCTTCGAGGATGTAATGCTTACCGGCAAACTGGCGCACGTCTTTGCCTGCAGCCACGGGCGTGCCGTAGCCGGTGGCCGTGTAAAATGCCGGAATACCCGCGCCGCCCGCGCGCACCTTTTCCGCCAGCGTGCCCTGAGGCGTGAGTTCAATCTCCAGTTCACCGCTCAGTACCTGCTGCTCGAACAGCGCGTTTTCGCCGACATAAGAAGCCACTACCTTACGAACCTGCCGCGTCTCAAGCAGGAGCCCGAGACCGAAGCCGTCCACGCCGCAGTTGTTTGATACCACCGTCAGATCTTTCACCTGACGGCGTCTGACCTCTGCAATCAGGTTCTCCGGAATACCGCACAGGCCGAAGCCGCCCGCCAGCAAAGTCATCCCGTCCGTCAGCCCATCCAGCGCCTGCGCATAGCTGTCGACGCGCTTATCCAGTCCCGCCATCGTCATTCCTCCTCTTAACCGTGGCGGTATCATTAGGGGCGGCAACTCATTTGTTAATTTTGAATTTGTGACCCACTCATTTGGTTTTTTTATTAATTTCCTGTTAACTAAATTTTTTCAATTAGTTAACAGGATGAAAAATGAGAATGAGTGTCAAACAGTTACGCGCGTTTTTAGCGGTAGCTCACACTCTGAATTTCGCCCACGCCAGCGAACGGCTGAATCTCTCCCAGCCAGCTCTGAGCCTGACGATTAAAGCCCTGGAGGACGCGCTCGGCGGACCGCTGCTGCAGCGGAGCACGCGCAAGGTCGCGCTGACGCAGGAGGGCGAGACGTTTTTGCCGATGGCGCGGCAGCTGCTTGCCGACTGGGATAATGTCGAAGAGGCGATGCACCAGTGCTTTACCCTGCAGCGCGGTAAAATCTCGGTCGCGGCGATGCCGTCGTTTGCCGCGAATGTCCTGCCCGAGGTGCTGAAAGCGTTTCGCGATCGCCATGCCGGGATCAACGTCACCGTGCATGACGTGATTAACGAGCAGGTGATTGAGATGGTGCGGGAAGGGCGGGTCGAGATGGGCATCGCCTTTGAGCCCGCGCCCACACACAACCTGCTGTTTACCCCGCTGGGTCTCGACCGCTTTGTTGCCATTGTGCCGAAAGATTCCCCGCTGGCGGGCAAAAAGCGCCTGACATGGGAAGCGCTGCTGACGCTGGATTTCATCACCCTGCAGCGCCCGTCGGCGGTGCGTCTGATGATGGAAGAGGAGCTGGCGCGAAGCGGCAGAAAGCTGGACGTCGCGCTTGAAAGTCATCAGCTGGTGACGGTCGGGCGGATGGTCGCAAGCGGGCTGGGCGGCAGCGCCGTACCAGCGCTCTGCAAGACGCAAATGGCGTCGCTGGGCGCGGTCTGTATTCCGCTGGACAGCCCGCCCATTGAAAAGTGTATTGGGGTGATCCATCCCGGGCATACGCAGCTTTCAAAAGCGGCGCATGCCCTGCTGGAAACGCTGAAGGATTTTTATCAGCCCGATTAAGGGGCGAGAAACACCTGCGGCGCGGCGTGAGCCGGGTGCCTGCCGACATGAACCTGTGCGCCGTACCAGTGCGCCAGCGCATCGGCCTGCAAAACGGTTTCCGGCGCTCCCTGAGACACGATCCTGCCGCTGTGCAGGAGCATGAGGCGATCCGCCCACAGCGCTGCCAGGTTGAGGTCGTGCAGCACCGCGCAAACGTGCAGATGTCCCCGGCTGGTCAGGGATTTCAGCAGGCGCAGGAGATGCTGCTGGTGATAGAGATCCAGCGCAGACGTGGGTTCATCAAGAAACAGCCAGCCGCGCGGCGCACCGTCGCACCAGAGCTGAGCCAGCGCGCGGGCGAGCTGAACGCGCTGCTGCTCGCCGCCGGAGAGCGCGGCAAACTGCCTGCCCGCCAGCGGTAAACAGCCGGTGATGGCCATGACCTCCTCGATCACCGACGCTTCTGGCGTGCGGGTCCAGGGCGCTCGGCCCATACCGACGACCGCCTCAACCGGCCAGTCAAATCCGAGCTGCGTGTTCTGGCGCATCACCGCCCGGTAGCGGGAGAGCTTGTCCGGCAACCAGGCCGCAAGCGGTGTGCCCGCCAGGCTGCACCGTCCGCCCGCAGGTTTAAGGTAGCCGGTAAGCAGCCGCAACAGCGTCGATTTCCCGGCGCCGTTGGGGCCAATCAACGCCACCAGCTCGTTCTGAGATAAGGTCAGCGACACGTCTTTAATCAGCGTGCGTTGCCCGGCGCGAAAAACAAGGTTTTCTGCACAATAGCGTTCAGCCATGCGCACCTCCGCGACGAAAGATTAGCCACAGGAACCACGGCGCGCCGAGAAGGCTGGTCAATAAGCCGACCGGCATTTCCGCCGGGGCGACCAGGCTACGCGCCAGCGTATCGGCCACCAGCAGGAGCAGCGCACCGGCCAGCACCGAGCCGGGGAGCGCGGCCCGGTGGTCGGCTCCCAGCCACATGCGCACCAGGTGCGGCACCACCAGGCCGACAAAACCGATCACGCCGCTGACCGCAACGGCGGCAGCCACCAGCAGGGCACTGCACAACAGCAGGATGCGCTGCACAGCGGCAACCTCCACGCCGAGATAGTGCGCCTCTTCATCGCCCAACTGCAGCAGGTTGAGGGGCCCTGCCAGACGCCAGATCGCCAGCAGGGTGGGGATCATCAGCGACGCGACGGCCAGCAGCGTCGACCACTGCGCCTGGCCGAGGCTGCCCATTCCCCAGAGGGAAAGCTGGCGAAGCTGGGCATCATTGCTGAGCCATGACAGCACGCCGACGGCGGCGCCGCACAGGGCGTTGATGGCAATCCCTACCAGCAGCAGGCGCGACAGGGAAGCGTCACGCTGTCGGCTGAGCAGGAAAATCACGACGGTGGCGGCCAGCGCGCCGAGAAACGCCGCCAGCATCGGGGCATACAGCATCACCAGCGCTGGCAGCGAGAGCGGAAGCACCACCCACAGGGCGACGGCAAGCGCCGCGCCGCTGCTGATGCCGAGCAGGCCCGGGTCCGCCAGCGGGTTGCGAAACAGCCCCTGCATCACGCAGCCCGCCAGCGCCAGCGAACCGCCGATCGTCAGCGCCAGCAGCACGCGAGGCAGGCGGATCGTCAGCCATATTTGGCGCAGGGCCTCGTCGGTGCCGTTCCACAGCAGGCTGACCGGCAGGCGCAGCGCGCCAATGCCGCTGGCCGTCAGCGTCGTGACGACCAGCAGCGCGGCCAGCATCCATAATGACAGGGCGGCTCGCCGGGACATCAGGGCAGTTGCTCCGCTTTGGCACGCAACTCCCGGATGGCTTCCGGCGTTCGCACGCTGAAGCCCAGCAGCGCCATGTCATCAATCGCCAGCACCTGCCTGTTCCGTCCTGCCGGGGTTTGCGCCAGGCCGGGCAGCGTCCACAGATTCGCCTCCCCACCCAGGGCGTTGATGCCGTCCTGCGAAATCACCACCAGATCGGGCCGGCTGGCAATCGTGCCTTCCTGAGACAGCGGCTGATAGCGGGTGAATCCCTGCATCGCGTTCTGCAGCCCCGCCGCACGAATGGCCGCGTCCGCGCCGGTCTGTTGTCCGGCAGCCATGGCGGTCATTCCGCCGTGGTTGAGAATAAACAGCACCCGCTTATTGAGCGGTGACGCAGGAAGCGCCGACAGCGCCTGACGCAGCGTCTTGCGCAAGGCTTCCCCCTCGGCCTCGCGGTGCGTCGCTTCAGCGACGATCCGTACCTTTTCGTCAATGACGCTCAGATCGTTACCGGCAGGAATTGCGATGACCCTGACGTGGCTTTGCTCAACCTGCTTGAGCGCCAGAGACGGCTGCGCCTGGGCGCTGGCCAGCACCAGCGTAGGGCGCATGGATAAGATCCCTTCCGCGTTGAGCTGGCGCAGATAGCCCACGTCCGGCAGCGCGGTTGCCGCCTGCGGCCACTGGCTGGTGCTGTCGCGGGCCACCAGGGAAGAGGCCGCGCCGAGGGCGTAGACGATCTCGGTGACGTCGCCGCCGAGCGTGATAATTTTCTCCTGCGGCGCAGCAAACGCCAGCAGGGGCAGGGCGCCGATCAGGGCAAGCCACCGTTTCATGCGGCCAGCCCTTTCGCCGTTAAGGCGTCAATCTGGCTGCGCCACTGGCTCTGCTCCGGTTCGCCTTCGGTGCGCTGGCCGTACAGCTGGGCGATTTGCGTCCCGTCGACGGCAAACAGCTCCAGGCTGGTGACATGCCCGTCCGCGGTCGGTTTGCGCGTGACCCACGTCTCGGCAATCGCGTCTTCAAGCAGGTGCAGGGTAAAGGTTGGGTTGAAGATATTCAGCCAGCCTTTCATCGGCGCCAGCTTTTCCACCACGCCGGTGAAAATCTGCACGCAGCCGCGGTTGCCGACGAAGACCATGATTTCATTGCCGTCCCGACGCGCCGTCTCCAGCAGCTGCGCCAGCGCGCTGTTCTCTACCCGACAGGCCAGATCGTCCCCTACCAGGCGAAACGCCTGCTGGCGGCTGAGGTTATGACGTTTGAGCAGGCTAAAGAACTGATGCACGTCGGTCATGGCGCGCCACTCTTTGTCCACGAGGGCGGCTTGCGGACTTTCCGCGTGAGCAGGCGCGTCGGGCGCCTTTAACGCCAGCGGTGGATTATCGGCAAAGATAAAACGGGTCAGCACGTCGCCCCAGGCGGAAAGGTCGGTGTTGTCCGTGGCGTAAACCTTCAGCAGGGCATCGCCCTGATGGTCGAAGAACTGGATGCTTTGCCGCTCGCCGCGGGTGGTGGCTTCACTGATGTGAAACGCGCTTGCCCACTGATTGAGGAACAGGCGCAGATCCAGCGCGCGCGGGTTCAGTACCAGCCCGGCATGGCCGTTCAGGTGCTGGTTGGTGAAGTTCCCGACCTGCTCGTGAACGGCGTAGTCGTTGCGGCAGATACATTTGGTTTCGCCCACCGCCTCCAGCGCGCCCAGGATCTCGCGGACTTCACCGTGCAGTCGCCAGGCGTCGTGGCCCACGCGGGCAAAGGTCAGCTCCGCTTCGCTGATGTTCATTAGCCCTGCAATGTCGCGCGCGTACTTACCCGGATTTTCTTCTTTTAGCTCAAGCCAGCGTGTGTAGTGATTCATTGTCTCTTCCTTTCAAAGCAATGCCCCGGTCAGCCGGGGCGAAGGGATTACCATTGATAACTGACGAAAATCTTCCCGTTACGGCCGTCCTGCGGAATGCCCTGAGGTGACCAGTACGCTTTGTCGAAGGCGTTGCCGAGTACCAGTGTCGTGGTCACGCCTTTGAGCCGTTCCTGGCCCTTATAGCTGACATAGAAGTCATTGACCGCATAGCCCGGCTGCTCGCTGTAGCTGCTGCTGATATACGTTGAGCGATCGACAAAGGTCCCAATCCAGCCGACGGAAAAACCGCTCTGCGCCACCGGAATGTCCAGCTTGCTGGTAACGGTATCCGGGTTGATGCTGGAGATGTACTCGCCCGTATCGGTATCTTTCCCGCGCGTGCGGTTGTAGGCCAGGTCGAGGTTGAAGAGGTCGGCAGAGTATTTTGCCATCATGTCCCAGCCCCAGATTTTGGCGTTCGGGACGTTATACGACATGGTGGTTGCCGCCGCGAAATTGACGGTGGTGGAGATGTAGTCTTTGGCTTTGGTATCGAAATAGCTGGCTTTAAACTCCAGCGCATCGTTGGCAAGCAGCAGATCGTCAAAGCGCAGACCGAAACCAAACTCCTGCGTTTCGTTGGTTTCCGGGCGCAGGTTCGGGTTCGGCACCCAGTAGTTGGTATAGAAGCGGCCAATAGAGAAGTGTTTGGCGTCGTTGTACATCTCACCCATGGTGGGCGCGCGGAACGCCTGTGCGTAAGAGCCAAACAGCATCAGCCAGTCGGTCGGGCTGACGGTTAACCCGGCGCGGGATGACCACTTGTCGGCATCGACATCGTCGTAGCCATTGCTGCTGCCGCGGTAGTTGTCATACCGCGTGCCGCCCAGCAGGGTGACCGGCAGATCGCGCAGGGTAATTTCGTCCTGCAGCCAGCCGGAGCTGAAGTCGATTTTCGCCTCCGGGAAGCCGGTGGTTGCCCCGCCCGGATGCTGCTCCTGACGATAATATTCCCCGCCGTAGGTCAGAAGGTGTGATGCTAAGGTGTCGCTGAACAGGCGGGTGCGGTTTTCCACCTTGCCGCCTTTGGTGGTCTGCTTGCGGAACTCACCGCTGTTGTCGATATTCTGGGCATTAATGCGCGCTTCGGACCAGTAGACCTTCGCGTCGGCGTTCAGCCAGTCGTTACCTTCCGGGGCGATGTGATAGCCCACCTGCGCGTCACGCTGAATGGTGGAGCGATCGGTCATCGGGTTGCTGCTGTCCGCCCCGGGGGTTTGCGGGTTTTTCGGTTCCTGAGCGTCGTTATTGTAGTAGCGCAGGGAGCCGCTCAGGGTCTGGGCCGGGTCGATTTTCCAGCTGCCTTTCGCCAGCATGTTATTGATGGATTCGTCGTTAGGGGCGGTTGCTCCGTCGCTCTGGCGAATATCACCGCGATCCCGGCTGGACCAGGCCACCAGACCGTCCAGGCTGTCGGTGCGGCCGTAGGCGCTGGCCCCCATGCCGAGACTGTGATCGCCCGTCGCGCCCGTCCCAAACACGCGGTAGCCGCTGTTCTTACCCGGCTCCAGCAGATCTTTCGCATCGGCGGTATCATAGGAAATCACGCCGCCCAGCGCGCCGCTGCCGTACAGCAGGGCCGACGGGCCGCGAACCACTTCGATACGTTTAATCAGCGCCGGATCGAGGAACGTGCTGTTCAGGTGACCAGTGTCGGTGCCCTGACGCACGCCGTCAACCAGCACCAGCACGCCGCGACGGTCATAGCCGCGCAGGTTCACGTCCTGCCCGTTGGTGCGCCCGGTGCCGTCCAGCGTCAGTCCGGGGACGTTACGCAGCAGGTCGGCCGCCGAGCTGGCGGTTTGCTTCTCCGGTGCGCTGGCGTCAATCACGCTCACCATCATGGGAGCTTCAAAGGCGCTGCGGGCGTTGCCCGTGGCGGTGACGGTAATGTCATCTGTGGCAGCAAACGCCGCGGTCGGCAGGGCGCTGACAATCGCCAGCGTCAGAAGTGACGGGCGTAAAGACGCGGAAGGCAGGTGTGGCATAGCAACTCTCCATTAGAATTGAAAAGCGCTGGCTGCCTGGGGTTTACCTGGGTGGCTGGCGTAGTTTTTTGTGTTGTTTATTTTGTGAGGATCAGTTTTCCGGCATGGGTCTGGCGCAGCAGATAGCGCTGGCCGTCATGCTCGATAATGACCCGGCCCTCATCGCCGAGCAGGGTTTTGCTGTCAATCCGACGCTCGGTTGGGGCTGGTGCTGTGTCTGTTTTTGCTGGCGTTGCCGCGCTGTTATCCGTACGTGACATAATGTTTATAAATAACAATCAATGTAACAATGATAATCATTATCAATAAACTGCAAATTCACGGCAAGCGTTTTTGTGAAAAAAGGGTGAGAGGATCAATATTGTGCAATGAAAAGCCCGGTGGCGGCTTCGCCTTACCGGGCCTACAACGGCAAGAATCGTAGGCCGGGTAAGCGCAGCGCCACCCGGCAGGATATTAAAAGCGTGTGTCCACGGCTGCTGCAAGTTTCTCCAGCAGCAGCTCGCTGTCTTCCCAGCTCAGGCACGGGTCGGTGATCGACTGGCCGTATACCATCTGCTGGCCAGCAACGATTTTCTGCGTGCCTTCTTTGATAAAGCTCTCCGCCATAATCCCTGCTACGGCGGTTGAACCGCTGCGGATCTGCTGGCAGATCTCATCGCAGACGTCCAGCTGGCGGCGATGCTGCTTCTGGCAGTTGCCGTGGCTGAAGTCCACCACCAGATGTTCCGGCAGGTCGAACTCGGCCAGGGTTTCACAGGCTGCCGCAATATCTTGTGCATGGTAATTGGGTTTCTTGCCGCCGCGCATAATGATATGCCCGTACGGGTTACCGCTGGTCTGGTAGATGGTCATATGACCGCTCTTGTCCGGTGACAGGAACATGTGGCTGGCACGGGCAGCGCGGATGGCATCAACCGCAATACGGGTATTGCCATCGGTCCCGTTTTTAAAGCCGACCGGACAGGAGAGGGCGGAGGCCATCTCGCGGTGGATTTGGCTTTCGGTGGTGCGTGCGCCAATCGCGCCCCAACTGATCAGATCGGCGATAAACTGCCCGGTCACCATATCAAGAAACTCGGTGGCGGTCGGCACGCCCAGCTCGTTGACCTGCAAAAGCAGCTTACGTGCCAGCTCGATGCCGTGGTTCACGCGATAGCTGCCGTTCAGGTCAGGGTCGGAAATCAGCCCTTTCCAGCCCACCACGGTCCGCGGTTTTTCAAAGTAGGTTCGCATCACAATCTCAAGGCGGTGCTGATACTTATCCCGCAGGCCCTGAAGCCGTTTTGCATAATCCATCGCGGCATCCAGATCGTGGATGGAGCAGGGACCAATCACCACCAGAAGACGCTTGTCTTCACCATTCAGTATTTTTTCAATGCGGCGGCGGGAGGCCGTTACGTGTTCCGCAACGGCAGCGGAAACAGGATGCCGCTGGGCCAGTTCAGCCGGCGTGACCAGGCTGTCAATGCGCGCAGTGCGGAGTTCATCGGTTTTATTCATGGAATGTCTCAGAAAATTTTTGCTTCATCGGCAGACTACCGGGAAGTGATGGGCATCACCTTAAACCAATCCCTGCTGATTTCAAGTTCGGGGCAACACCGCCCCGTGGTTGCCGATGATGATACCTGAATCTGAGCTAATGTACTAGCATATTAGTACATGCGACGGTTAAGCCCCATGATATCGAGAATTTTGGTGGCAATTTCTTCCACAGAGTAGTTGGTGCTGTTCAGCCACGGGATCTGATTTTTGCGGTACAGGGCTTCCACTTCGGAGACCTCCATCCGGCACTGGCGCATGGAGGCGTAACGGCTGTTCTCGCGGCGCTCTTCGCGGATGGCGGCAAGGCGTTCCGGATTAATGGTCAGGCCGAACAGTTTGTGCTGCAGCGGCTTAAGGGCGGCGGGCAGCACCAGGTTATCCATATCGTCAGCAATAAACGGGTAGTTGGCGGCGCGAATGCCGAACTGCATCGCCAGGTAGAGGCTGGTCGGCGTTTTGCCGCAGCGCGACACGCCAAGCAGGATCACCTGCGCCTGGTCGAGATTACGCAGAGAGATACCGTCGTCGTGCGCGAGGGTGTAATCGATGGCGGCGATACGCGCGTCGTACTTGGTCAGGTTGCCGGGGTTCAGCCCGTGGGTACGGTGGGCGATAGGCGTCGGGTCGAGCTTCAGCTCGCTTTGCAGCGGAGCCACCAGCGCCTGCACGATATCCTGGCAGAAGCCTTCGCTCTGCAGAATGATGGCGCGAATCTCGGGGATCACGATGGAGTAGAACACCAGCGGGCGGACGCCGGTCTGTTGGTAAATGGCGTCGATCTGGTCCTTCACCGCTTTGGCGCGGCTCTCATTTTCGACAAACGGCAGCGTAATGCTGTTGATCGATACGGGAAACTGCGACATCACCGCGTGGCCCAGCACCTCGGCGGTGATCGCCGTACCATCAGAAATATAAAAAACGTGACGATCGACAGCACTATCCATTTTACCCACCCTGAATATCAGACGTAATTGTCTGAAAGCATAAATTAAAAAAGTAATTTACACAGCAAAGAACTTATCCTAATTATGAATGAAACGCTGTTTTTGATTTTCCTGAAAAGTGGATTTCATTTTTCAAATAGCGACTTTATTTTTGGGGTTTCTGGCTGAATATAGAGGAATCATCGGGTTAATCGTTGATGGGAAAGTATCCGAAAAGTTGAAATTTTAAATTGCTTACACGATTCACCGTTTTTTTAGCGGAAATAAATATGCCAGTATAAATACGTAGTCAGGTGTTACTTACTCCGATCAAATATCACAAAAGGATTGTTTCGATGTCCAACAATGGCTCGTCACCGCTGGTGCTTTGGTATAACCAACTCGGCATGAATGATGTAGACAGAGTTGGGGGCAAAAATGCCTCCCTGGGTGAAATGATTACAAACCTGTCGGGTATGGGTGTCTCCGTACCGAACGGGTTTGCCACCACCGCCGATGCCTTTAACCTGTTTTTAGACCAGAGCGGTGTTAACCAGCGCATTTACGACCTGCTGGATAAAACGGATATTGATGACGTCACCGAGCTTGCCAAAGCCGGGGCGCAGATCCGCCAGTGGATCATCGACACACCTTTCCAGCCGGAACTGGAAAAAGCCATTCACGACGCATACAACCAGCTTTCTGCTGACGATGCTCAGGCCTCCTTTGCCGTGCGTTCCTCTGCGACCGCGGAAGACATGCCGGACGCCTCGTTTGCCGGGCAGCAGGAAACCTTCCTGAACGTCCAGGGTTACGATGCGGTGCTGGTGGCCGTGAAGCACGTGTTTGCTTCCCTGTTTAACGACCGTGCCATCTCCTATCGCGTGCACCAGGGCTACGACCATCGCGGCGTGGCACTTTCCGCTGGCGTGCAGCGCATGGTGCGCTCGGACGTGGGCTCATCCGGCGTGATGTTCTCCATTGATACCGAATCCGGCTTCGACCAGGTGGTGTTTATCACCTCCGCGTGGGGCCTGGGTGAGATGGTTGTGCAGGGTGCGGTAAACCCTGACGAATTCTACGTTCACAAGCCTACGCTGGCCGCTGGCCGTCCGGCGGTGGTGCGCCGCACCATGGGCTCGAAAAAAATCCGCATGATCTATGCCCCGACCCAGGAGCATGGCAAGCAGGTTAAAATTGAAGACGTACCGCAGGAGCAGCGCGACCGCTTCTCCCTGACCGACGCCGAAGTGCAGGAGCTGGCGAAGCAAGCGGTGCAGATTGAAAAACACTACGGCCGTCCGATGGATATCGAATGGGCGAAAGACGGGAACACCGGCAAGCTGTTTATCGTGCAGGCGCGTCCGGAAACCGTCCGCTCTCGCGGCCAGGTGATGGAGCGTTATACGCTGCACGCCCAGGGCAAAATCGTGGCGGAAGGCCGTGCTATCGGTCACCGCATCGGTGCTGGTCCGGTGAAAGTGATCCACGACATCAGCGAGATGAACCGTATTGAGCCCGGCGACGTGCTGGTGACCGACATGACCGACCCGGACTGGGAACCGATCATGAAGAAAGCGGCGGCTATCGTCACCAACCGCGGCGGCCGTACCTGTCACGCGGCGATCATTGCCCGCGAACTGGGTATTCCTGCGGTTGTCGGCTGCGGTGATGCTACCGAGCGCATGAAGGACGGACAGAACGTGACCGTCTCCTGTGCAGAAGGCGATACCGGCTACGTGTATGCCGATATCCTCGACTTCAGCGTGAAGAGCTCCAGCGTGGATACCATGCCGGACCTGCCGCTGAAGATCATGATGAACGTCGGTAACCCGGACCGCGCGTTCGACTTCGCCTGCCTGCCGAACGAAGGCGTAGGCCTGGCGCGCCTGGAATTTATCATCAACCGTATGATCGGCGTTCACCCGCGTGCGCTGCTGGAGTTTGACGACCAGGATCCGAAGCTGCAGAACGAAATCCGCGAGATGATGAAAGGTTACGACTCGCCGAAAGAGTTCTACGTCGGCCGTCTGACCGAAGGGATCGCGACGCTGGGTGCCGCTTTCTATCCGAAACGCGTGATTGTGCGTCTGTCTGACTTTAAGTCTAACGAATACGCCAACCTGGTCGGCGGCGAACGCTACGAGCCGGAAGAAGAGAACCCGATGCTGGGCTTCCGCGGGGCCGGACGTTACGTGTCCGACAGCTTCCGCGACTGCTTCGCGCTGGAGTGTGAGGCGGTGAAGCGCGTGCGCAACGACATGGGGCTGACCAACGTGGAGATCATGATCCCGTTCGTACGTACCGTGGATCAGGCGAAAGCGGTTGTGGACGAGCTGGCGCGTCAGGGGCTGAAGCGCGGCGAGAACGGGCTGAAGATCATCATGATGTGTGAAATTCCGTCCAACGCCCTGCTGGCCGAGCAGTTCCTGGAGCACTTCGACGGTTTCTCTATCGGTTCGAACGACATGACGCAGCTGACGCTGGGTCTGGACCGCGACTCCGGCGTGGTCTCCGAGCTGTTCGATGAGCGTAACGAGGCGGTGAAGGCGCTGCTCTCCCTGTCCATCCGCGCGGCGAAGAAGCAGGGCAAATACGTCGGGATTTGTGGTCAGGGTCCATCCGACCATGAAGACTTCGCTGCCTGGCTGATGGAAGAGGGGATTGATAGCCTGTCCCTGAACCCGGATACGGTGGTGCAAACCTGGCTGAGCCTGGCGGAACTGAACAAGTAACGCCACGCTGACCCGAAAAGGCGAGGATATTATTCCTCGCCTTTTTTATTTCATTTCATATTTGCTCCCCATCACAAATAAAGTAAAAAACCAAATATCATAATTTGTCTGTCAATTTAGACAATTGTTAGCGCGCAACACGTTGCTAATACTTGAGCCTTACTGCGCATTTCCCTTTCAGTGATGCGCAACTGGTTGAAATACGTTTTAACCTGATAAAAAGGCAAATAACAATGACACTCTCCTCTGTATTGCGTACCAAAGATAAAATAGGTTATGGCTTAGGTGATATGGCCAGCGCGCTGGTCTGGCAAACGGCAACCTTATTTCTCGCTTATTTCTATACGGACGTTTTTGGGCTCCCCGCCGCCATCATGGGCACCATGTTTTTAGTGGTGCGTGTGGTTGATGCGTTTGTCGACCCGTGCATTGGCGCCCTGGTGGATCGCACCCAGACGCGTCACGGTCGTTTCCGTCCCTGGCTGCTGTGGTTCGCCATTCCGTTTGGCGTAAGCTGCCTCATCACCTTCTATGTACCGGACGTGGGGCCGACGGCGAAAATCGTTTATGCCTGTGTGACCTACGCGATCTTAAGCCTGATTTACTCCGCCATTAACGTCCCTTTCTGCGCCATGCCCGGCGCGCTGACGCTGGATCCGCGCGAGCGTCACTCACTGCAGTCGTGGCGCTTTGGCCTGTCGTTTATCGGCGGGTTGATTGTAACGGTGATTGCCCTGCCGCTGGTCTCACTGTTAGGCCAGGGCAACGTGCAGAAAGGCTATTTCTATGCCATGAGCCTGATGGGGCTGCTGGGCATTGTGCTCTTTTTCTGCTGTTTCCTCATGACCCGCGAGCGCTATTCGCCGCGCAATGATACCTCCGGCTCGATGCTCACCGATTTAAAACTGCTGGCCGGAAACAGCCAGTGGCGCATTGTTTTCCTGTTTAATATTTTGCTGTTAACGGCGGTGGTAACGCGCGGTTCCGCCACGATGTATTACGTGAACTACGTGCTGTTGCGCCCGGAGCTGGTTTTTGCCTTTATTGTTTCCGGAATGGTCGCCTCCTTAAGCGGCGCATTATTATCTGAACGGCTGCTGGGGAAATTTGACCGCGTGCGCGCCTATCAGTGGACCATTATTTCCTTCGTTATTTTCGGCGCGCTGATTTTCTTCCTGCCGCCTTCGCAGGTGTGGCTGATTTTTTGCCTCAACATCGTCTTTAGCTTTGTGCAAAACCTGACCACGCCGCTGCAGTGGACCATGTTCTCCGATGTGGTCGACTACGAAGAGCATCGCAGCGGCCGCCGCCTGGACGGCTTGGTCTTCTCCACCGCACTGTTTGCCATCAAATTCGGCCTGGCGCTGGGTGGCGCGGTGGTCGGCTGGGTGCTGGGCATGGTGGATTACGCCCCGGGACAGGCAACTCAGGCACCCCACGTACTCTCTACGATTAACGCGCTGTTCACCCTTATCCCTTGCGCACTGTTCCTTTGCATGGTCGCGCTGCTTGCTATCTACAAGCTCAACAGTCGGCTGGTGGATTCCATCGCCCGGGAGTTGGCCAGCAAGCGTGAGGTGAGACCCGACGCGGGGCAGCTCAGCCCAACAATCCCTTCCGCACTACAGGAGTAAAACATGACAGCTATCTATAAGGACGCGGGACGTCCCGTGCACGAGCGCGTCGCCGATTTACTGGCGCGTATGACCCCGGAAGAGAAGTTCGCCCAGATGCATGCGTACTG
This sequence comes from Enterobacter cloacae complex sp. Mu1197, assembly GCF_040059225.1. Classification (NCBI taxonomy): domain Bacteria; kingdom Pseudomonadati; phylum Pseudomonadota; class Gammaproteobacteria; order Enterobacterales; family Enterobacteriaceae; genus Enterobacter; species Enterobacter cloacae complex sp. Mu1197. Next base: position 1,939,182 of record NZ_CP157375.1, read on the forward strand.
GCTGATCCTCGATGAAAACGGCAACCATCGCGAACGCAGCGACCTCAGCGATGAATTCGCCGGCGTGAGCGAGCAGGCAGCGCTGAGTGAACGGCTAAAGCTGGGCGTCGGGCAGATCACCCGTCCGCTGGGTACCCATATCGTTGACGCGAAAACCGGGGTGCGCGCCGCTAACCGCCTGCAGCGCATGATGATGGAAGAGACGCGCCTCGGCATTCCGGCATTGTTCCATGAAGAGTGCCTGGTGGGGTTGCTGTGCAAAGACGCCACCCTGTTCCCGTCGTCGCTGAACTACGGCTCTACCTGGGACCCTGAACTGGTACAGCGCGCGGCAGAGCAGATCGGTGTAGAGGCGCGGTCCGTCGGCTGTCAGCAGGGGCTGGCGCCGGTGCTGGACGTTTCCCGCGACGTGCGCTGGGGGCGAACCGAAGAGACCTTCGGGGAAGATCCCTGGCTGGTGGGGGTGATGGCAACCGCCTACGTGAAAGGGTTGCAGGGCGAGAGGCGCGATCTGCTGGCGACGCTCAAGCACTACGTGGGCCACTCGTTCAGCGAAGGGGCGCGCAACCATGCGCCGGTACATCTGGGCTTTAGCGAACTGAACGACACCTTCCTGCTGCCGTTTGAAATGGCGGTGAAGCTGGCCAATGCCGGGTCGGTGATGCCGGCCTACCACGATATCGACAATCAGCCGGGGCACAGCGACAGCTTCCTGCTGACCACCGTCCTGCGCGAACAGTGGGGCTTCGACGGGATTATTGTCGCGGATTACGGCGGCGTCAGCCTGCTGCACCAGCATCACGGGGTGTCCCACGATGCGGCCGAATCCGCCGCGCTGGCCTTTAACGCCGGGCTGGACGTCGAGCTGCCGAAAGATGACTGCGCGCGCCATCTGGCGGACGCCGTTGAGCGCGGGCTGATTTCTATGACCAGGGTGGATGAGATCGTGGCGCGCGTGCTGACCGAAAAATTCCGCCTGGGCCTGTTTGAAAACCCGTACGCGGATGAAAATGGTATCGATCTGCAAAATGACACCACCCGACAGGTTGCGCGGGAGGTGGCGACGAAATCGGTCACGCTGCTGGAAAACAACGGTATTTTACCGCTCGGCGGTAAGCCTCGCGTGGCGGTGGTGGGGCCGACGGCAGACGATCCGCTGGCGTTGCTCAGCGGCTACAGCTTCCCGGTGCATCTGATCATCAGCGATATGGTTGAAGAGACCTCGCAGGTAACGACCCCGCGCGCGGCGCTGGAACATTACCTCGGCGCGTCGCAGGTCCGTTACGCCAAAGGGTGTCACATCATCGAGAAACGGATGGCGGGTGCGCCGGTCTTCCCGGGCGACAGCGGCGGTAAGCCGATGCAGCAGTCGCCGGTCTCGCAAAGCACCGCGCTGATCCCCGAGGCCGTGAACGCGGCGCAGGAGAGTGACGTGGTGGTGGCCTGCGTGGGCGATCTCGCCGGGCTGTTCCAGAGCGGAACCGTGGGGGAAGGTTCCGACACCGACTCCCTGAATCTGCCGGGCGTGCAGCAACAGCTGCTGGAGGCGCTGGTGGCGACGGGCAAACCGGTGATTGTCGTGATGACTGGCGGGCGCCCGTACAATCTGCAGGGGCTGGAGGATAAGATCGCAGCGCTGCTGGTGGCGTGGGCGCCCGGGCAGGAAGGGGGCTGGGCGATCGCGGACGTGCTAACGGGACGCGCTGAGCCGCAGGGGCGTCTGGTGGTGAGCGTGCCGAAAAGCGCCGGGGCAATGCCGTATTACTACAATCACAAGCTCAAAAGCGGCGGCACGCCGTTTGCGTTCCACTTCGGTTCACGTTATCCGTTTGGCTTCGGCCTTGGCTGGACGACGTTTAGCTGGGGGGCTGCCCGCGTAGGTGAAAGCAGCGTGCCGGTCGACGGCGAGGTGACGCTGAGCGTGGATATCACCAATGCCGGGGAACACAGCGGCAGCGAGGTGGTGCAGGTTTACGTCAGGGATAAGGTCGCCACCCAGGTGCGACCGCTTCAGGAGCTGAAGGCCTTCCAGCGCGTCACGCTCTCGCCGGGCGAAACCGCCACGGTCAGCTTTACGCTACCGGTTGAGATGTTCAACTTTACCCGCCGGGACGGGAAACGCATCGTTGAGCCGGGCGAGTTTGAACTGCAGGTTGGCGCATCGTCGGCGGATATCCGCGCGGCGGTAACGGTTAATGTGACAGGGGAAACGCGGGTGCTGCCTGCTGAGTGGCGGATGCTCAGTACCTGTGAGGTTAAGCGCGCGTAGTCAGGATAAAAAAAAGCCCATCGTGGGAGATGGGCAAAGACTACACACAGCAATTCGTTGTTTCACTCAGGGGATTTCCATGCTTATAAATCAAGGTGTTGATCTATAACCGTGTCCTAATAGTAGGCATGTCATCTTTTAGCGTCGATCGGATTCGTCTCAATAGTTAAAGAGACGTAAAGATTTTTTAAGGTGAATAGCGGACTTAGAGCAAAAAAGGCGGGTCTGACCAGTGAGCAACGAATAAATACTTTAGCGGCGTTAAAGTATTGTGAGGGGGAATGTAGGCCGGGTAAGCGTTAGCGCCACCCGGCAAAAAAACTTAATGCGTGTTCTTCTCTTCCAGCTCTTCCAGTTCGCTCAAAATCACGTCCGGGTCTGTTCCCGGAGGCGGAATTTCATGTACCCAGGCGGAGAACAGACGCCAGGTGACGGCGAGCAGCACCGGGCCAATAAACAGGCCTATCATGCCAAAGGCAATCAGTCCGCCAATGACCCCGGAGAGGATCAGGATCAGCGGCAGGTCAGCACCCATGCGGATGAGTATCGGACGAATGACGTTATCCATGGTGCCGACCACGCAACTCCAGACCAGCAGCACCGTTCCCCACGTGGTATCACCCGTCCAATACAGCCAGATAATACTAGGGACCAGCACCAGCAGCGGTCCCAGTTGCGCAAGACAGGTCATCAGCATGACCAGGGTGAACACGGTAGCGTACGGTACGCCGGAAATCGCCAGACCGATACCGCCCAGCACCGCCTGCACCAGCGCGGTCACCACCACGCCCAGCGCCACCGCGCGCACGGCCTGCGCAGCCAGTAAAACCGCCGCGTCACCCCGTTTGCCCGCCAGGCGGGTGGCGAAGTGACGAACGCCTAAAGCCACCTGCTCGCCGCGCCAGTAGAGCAGGGCGCTGAAGAGCAGCATCAGGGTACAGTGCATCATAAACCGGCCGATATGCGCCGCCTGACCCACAAACCAGGTCGTGGTCGTGCCAATGTACGGGCGGACTTTTGCCATCAGCGCGCTGCCGCCCATCTCCAGCAGGCTATGCCAGCCGCTGTAGAGCTTGGCGCCCACCACCGGAATGCTGTTCAGCCAGGCGAGATCCGGCAGCGTCAGGTCACCGCTGCTAATAGCGCGAATAACGGGGCCACTGGAATCCACCAGGCTATTCACCAGCAGGGCAATCGGAATAATAAACAGCAGGAACAGCAGGAGCGTCATGACCAGCACCGCTAACCCGCGGCGGCCGAACAGCAGCTTCTGCAAACGCAGCAGCAGAGGCCACGTGGCAACGACAACGGTCGCGGCCCAGGCGAAGCCGAGAATAAAGGGTTGAACAATCCACAGACACGCAATAATCATGAGGGCCAGGAACAGCACCGACAGCAAAATTTGCGCAACATCCCTGGGCTGGCGAAGATTGACCATAAATGAAACTTTCCTTAAAAGAACGCCAGCATGGCTGGCGGGAACGGAAAACCGCGTCTCTCTAATCATTGATGATCTCAGCGGTTTTTGACAGGCGGATTTTGCCTGTAATTCGGCAGAGATTATAAGAAAAAAATGTGATAAAACTTTCCAGACACAACGCAAACGATTTTATACACAAAATCATTCGAGTTGCATCAAGGCGGCAAGTCTGAGAATCCCCAGGAGCTTACTGAAGTAAGTGACTGGGGTGAGCAGACGCAGCCAACGCAGAGGCAGCTCGAAGGATGACGTGTATATACAACTCTAATTAGGGTCGACAGTTATGATCCCACAGATTTCTCAGGCACCTGGCGTCGTTCAGCTGGTGCTTAATTTTTTGCAAGCACTGGAGCAACAGGGTTTTACAGGTGATACCGCCACGAACTATGCCGACAGGCTGACGATGGCGACCGATAACAGTATTTACCAGCTTCTTCCCGATGCCGTGGTTTTCCCTCGTTCAACGGCCGACGTGGCGCTTATCGCCCGGCTGGCCACGCAGGAGCGCTTCGCCTCGCTGGTCTTTACGCCGCGCGGCGGCGGCACCGGGACCAATGGTCAGGCGCTGAACCAGGGCATCATTGTTGATATGTCGCGCTATATGAACCGCATCATTGAGATCAACCCGGAAGAGGGGTGGGTGCGGGTCGAAGCGGGCGTTATCAAAGATCAGCTTAACCAGTACCTCAAGCCTTACGGTTACTTTTTTGCCCCGGAGCTTTCCACCAGTAACCGCGCGACCCTTGGCGGGATGATCAACACGGATGCTTCCGGTCAGGGCTCGCTGGTCTACGGGAAAACCTCCGATCACGTGCTGGGCGTGCGTGCCGTTCTGCTGGGCGGCGATATTCTCGATACGCAGCCGATGCCGGTCGAACTGGCGGAAACGCTGGGCAAAGATAACACGGCCAGCGGACGCATCTATCGTACCGTGCTGGAGCGCTGCCGCGACAACCGCCAGCTTATTCTCGATAAGTTCCCCAAACTGAACCGCTTCCTGACCGGGTACGACCTGCGTCACGTCTTTAACGACGACCTGACCCAGTTTGATTTAACCCGCGTGCTCACCGGCTCCGAAGGGACGCTGGCGTTTATCACCGAGGCGCGGCTGGATATCACCCGCCTGCCGAAGGTGCGTCGGCTGGTGAACGTCAAATATGACTCCTTCGATTCCGCGCTGCGCAATGCGCCGTTTATGGTGGAAGCGAAAGCGCTGTCGGTGGAAACGGTTGACTCCAAAGTGCTTAACCTGGCGCGGGAAGATATTGTCTGGCACTCCGTCAGCGATCTCATTACCGACGTGCCGGATAAAGAGATGCTCGGTCTTAACATCGTGGAATTTGCCGGCGACGATGCGGCGCTGATTGAGAGCCAGGTCACCACGCTCTGCCAGCGGCTGGATGAGCTGATTGCGCAGGGCGAAGGCGGTGTGATTGGCTGGCAGCTCTGTAACGATCTGGCCGGAATTGAGCGTATCTATGCGATGCGTAAAAAAGCCGTGGGCCTGCTCGGCAATGCGAAAGGGGCGGCGAAGCCGATTCCCTTTGCCGAAGATACCTGCGTGCCGCCTGAGCATCTGGCGGATTATATCGTCGAGTTTCGCGCCCTGCTGGACAGCCACGGCCTGAGCTACGGCATGTTCGGCCACGTCGATGCCGGGGTACTGCACGTGCGTCCGGCGCTGGATATGTGCGACCCGCAGCAGGAGATCCTGATGAAGCAGATCTCCGACGATGTGGTGGCCTTAACCGCCAAATATGGCGGTCTGCTCTGGGGAGAGCACGGGAAAGGATTCCGCGCGGAATACAGCCCGGCATTCTTCGGCGAACAGCTCTATGCGGAGCTGCGCAAGGTGAAGGCGGCTTTCGACCCGCATAACCGCCTCAACCCGGGTAAAATCTGCCCGCCTGAAGGCGTGGACGCGCCAATGATGCAGGTGGATGCCGTCAAGCGCGGCACGTACGACAGACAGATCCCGATTGCGGTGCGCTCCTCCTGGCGCGGCGCGATGGAGTGTAACGGCAACGGCCTGTGCTTTAACTTTGATGTGAAAAGCCCGATGTGTCCGTCAATGAAAATCACCAGCAACCGTATCCATTCTCCAAAGGGGCGGGCGACGCTGGTGCGTGAATGGCTGCGTCTGCTGGCCGATCGCGGGGTTGACCCGCTCAGGCTTGAGCAGCAGCTTCCGGAAAAACGGGCCAGCCTGCGCTCGTTGATTGAACGCACCCGCAACAGCTGGCATGCCAACAAGGGCGAGTATGATTTCTCCCATGAGGTGAAAGAGGCGATGTCCGGCTGTCTGGCCTGTAAAGCCTGCTCAACCCAATGCCCGATTAAAATCGACGTGCCGGAATTCCGCTCGCGCTTCCTGCAGCTGTATCACACCCGCTACCTCCGCCCGGTGCGCGACCATCTGGTGGCAACGGTGGAAAGCTACGCGCCGCTGATGGCGCGCGCGCCGAAGACCTTCAACTTCTTTATCAACCAGCCGCTGGTGCGCAAGCTCTCCGAAAAACATATCGGCATGGTCGATCTGCCGCTGCTGTCGGTGCCGTCTCTGCAGCGCCAGCTCGTCGGGCATCGCTCGGCGAACATGACCCTGGAGCAGCTGGAGGCACTCACGCCTGAGCAAAAAGCGAAGGTGGTGCTGGTGGTGCAGGATCCGTTTACCAGCTACTACGATGCCCAGGTGGTGGCGGATTTCATCCGCCTGACCGAAAAGCTGGGGTATCAGCCGGTGGTCCTGCCGTTCTCACCCAACGGTAAGGCGCAGCACATTAAAGGCTTCCTGACGCGCTTTGCGAAGACCGCGCAGAAAACCGCTGACTTCTTAAACCGCGTGGCGCAACTCGCGATACCGATGGTCGGCGTCGACCCGGCGCTGGTGCTGTGCTATCGCGATGAATACAAGCAGACGCTGGGCGACAAGCGCGGTGATTTCCACGTTATGCTGGTGCACGAGTGGCTGCCGATGGCCCTGGAAGACAAAGCTGTTCAGGACGTCAGCGGTGAGCCGTGGTATCTGTTCGGACACTGCACGGAAGTCACCGCGCTGCCGGGCGCCCCCGCGCAGTGGGCGTCCGTCTTTGCCCGCTTCGGCGCGAAGCTGGAGAGCGTCAGCGTGGGCTGCTGCGGCATGGCCGGCACCTACGGGCACGAAGTGAAAAACCACGCCAACTCGCTCGGTATCTATGAGCTGTCCTGGCATCAGGCGATGCAGCGTTTGCCGCGAAACCGCTGTCTGGCAACGGGCTACTCCTGTCGAAGCCAGGTGAAACGGGTAGAAGGTAACGGGGTACGTCACCCATTGCAGGCTTTACTGGAGATAATTGGATGATCTGGAAACGTGCCGTGACGCTGCAGGCGCTGAACGCCATGGGCGAGGGGAATATGGTGGGGCTGCTGGATATCCAGTTCACCCGCATTGGCGACGATGATATCGAGGCCACCATGCCCGTCGATCGTCGCACACATCAGCCGTTTGGTTTATTGCACGGCGGGGCGTCCGTCGTGCTGGCCGAAACTCTGGGCTCGGTGGCGGGATATCTCTGTACCGAAGGGGAGCAGAAAGTGGTCGGACTCGAGGTGAATGCTAACCATATCCGCTCGGTACGCAGCGGGCGCGTGCGCGGAGTTTGCCGCGCGCTGCACGCCGGTAGCCGCCATCAGGTATGGCAGATTGACATTCTCGACGAGCAGGATCGCCTGTGCTGCTCGTCGCGGCTGACGACGGCGGTCGTGTAAAGTTTTCAGATGTTTTGCCTTTGGTCAAAAACTAGTCAGTGGGTTGTGATATACTGGTCAGGTTTTGTACATAAGCGAGGACATCATGGATACTGAAATAACCCCAACACAGCTGGCAATTGAATATTTACGTCGCGATAAGAGCAATCTGTCCCCGGCGCAGTACCTGAAAAAGCTGAAACAGCTTGAGCTGGAATTTACAGATTTGCTGGCGCTCTCTTCGAATGAGCTGAAAGAAGAGATCTACTTTGCCTGGCGGTTGGGCGTTCACGTCCATTGAGAGAGTAATGTTGAAAAGGCCGCAAGAGCGGCCTTTTTTGTGTCTGACGTTCAGTATTTAGCGGGGAGCTTGTTGATTTTAATAAGCCTGCCTTCTTCCATTTCGATAAATCCGCCGGTTTTTAAATCCGCCAGAATGCGCATCACGCCGCTGCGGGAGAGCTGGGTTTTCTCCCTGATATACCTTTCCGCCGTCACGCTGCCGCGATAGCTCTCATCTTCATCCATCAGTTTTATGAGCTGCTGGCGAATCATCTCATACGCCGTGGGCGCGCCCTGCGGCATCACGTTGTTATAAAGACGGCTATAGACAAACATCAGCTGTTGAGAGAGCAGTCCCCATAGCCCTTTTTCTTTAATAATGTCAGCTACCTGTTCAGTAGGGATACTGCCAATCAGGCAAGGGCTCACCGTGATGAGGTAATCATTAAAATAGATGTCTGTCAGGTTAGCCAGACCAAACAGGGTAGGGCTGCGGGAGGTCGAGAGCATCATGTTATCGCTGCTGCGGTAGATGGCAATCGTTCCCTCAAGGATTAAATAACAGATCCCCTGACCGTCAACCTCTAGGTTAAGTCGTTCGCCGCGGCCCGTTCGACGCACGGTGCAATAGGGCTCCAGATGCGCGATCAGTTCCTGGGCGTAAGGGGAGCCGCGAGACGATTTATCTGTATAGGACATAGCCGTAAACCTGGAAGATAATCTTATGCTTATAGTTTCGCTCTTCTCTCGCGCTATCTCCAGATATTATTGTGATTTCAGTACTTCCGAGGTAAATGGTTAATTTCTATCAGCACGCCACGTTCCATGGTGATGTATTTCCCCGTACGCAGTTCTGCCAGAATCCGCATAATCCCGCTGCGGGAGAGATAGGTACGGCTCTTAATATAGGCCGCTGCGGTGATGTTTTGTCTAATTGTCTCAGGTTCCTGCATTAATTCAACCAGCTGAAAGCGGATGATATCGTATGCGGACATCTGTGAAATTTGAGCGCAGTGCTCGTACACCCGCGATGCAGTATAAATCAGCAATTTAGAAAAGTGTTCCCAGAGATCGTGCTGTGCAACCACTTTATTAAACGCATCCAGCGACACGCAAGCGAGTTCTGATGTCTCCAGGGCCCTGACGTAAAGATGTTCCGATGAAAACTGACTGCTGACACCCAGTATAAAGGGAGCCGATTCCGAATTTAACACAATACCGTCGCCGCGGCGGTGCAACGCCACGCTGCCGTGTAACAGCATAAAACAGTGGCGTTCGTCATTTCGGTAATACTGTACGACTTCACTTTTCGAAAGAATGATCTTCTCTGCGCCAGGAAGGACATTATCAATTAAACGCTCTATGTGTCTTAAGGGTTTTAATCCCAGCACCAACGATTTCTCATTGTCTAATACGGCTGCAATTCGCGTGTTCATAATATACCTCACGTCAACAGATGCGATCGTTTTCCAATCGACATGGAGAATTATCTTAAAAAGCTGCGAAGCAGGGAATAACACTCAAAAGTCTAATAATAGACCGGAGGTGTTGAGAATCTTAACGCTATGAATTTTATCGTTAAACGGTGAAGGTCTAAAAGTAGACTGGCGATAAAACACGCAATCAAAATGTTTATTATTTGTTAAACCCCAGTCTACAGCTAGACCTGAAAAAAGATTGTTTCGTAGAAAAGTGTTGTATAAATTTTGACTCGTCGACAGAAACACAAATCTGAAACGCTCGACACGATGAGAGCTATATTTTGTTTCTGATGGCCTCTGAAAAAGAATGGCAGAATGAGGAACGTCTGTTTTGCCTGAATATCAGTAATAAATAAAGTAATACAGGAAATGGCTTTATGAAAAAGAAAATTATTGTTGCCATCTTTACGGCAGGCTCTGCATTGACAATGACTCAGGCTTTCGCGGCGGCAGGTACGATTAATTTTAACGGTAATATTTTGGATAATGCCTGCGATGTAGATGTGGCATCTCAGAATCAGGTCGTGGTTCTCGGCGATTATTATAAAACAGAATTTCCGACAACGGGTTCCAGAACCGCAGCGACGCAGTTCGATATCGTACTGAAAAACTGCCCGGTGACCGTTACCTCCGCGAAGGTGCGTTTTGACGGCACGCCAGATTTAACCGACGGAAACCTGCTGGCGATTGATTCCTCCGTTGTGGGAGCAGCAACGGGCGTGGCCATCAACCTGATGACGGCCGATAAGGCCGATCTGCCGCTGCATGGTAGCAACAGCTATTCCTATGTGCTGAGCAGCACCGCTGATAATACGCTCAATTTCTATGCTCAGTATATTTCAACTGCGGCATCAGTGACCGCGGGCCCGGCTAACTCGGTTGCTAACTTCTCTGTGGTTTATAACTAAGTCTTTTGCAGTAATCAGTATGGGGCCACCCGGCCCCTTTGTTTTATGAGGTATTCAATGCGTTTTATCACAACAATTGGCCTGGCCGCGGCAGCGTTACCGCTGACATTTTCAATGGCCAATGCTGGCGTCATTATTGGCGGCACACGCGTTATTTTCGACGGTGCAAAAAAAGAAGCATCCATTAGCGTGGACAATGCCGATAGCGTGCCCTTTTTAATTCAGTCGTGGATTGACGTGCCGGAGGGGAAAACAGATAAAGCGCCTTTTATCATTACGCCTCCGCTTTATCGACTGGATGGTGGCCAGAAAAATATCGAACGCATTGTCATGACCGGGTCACTCCCTCAGGAACAAGAAAGTTTATTTTGGCTCAATATAAAAGCCATTCCTTCTGCAACGAAACAGGCTAATTCACTGCAAATTGCAGTTAAAACGCGTATCAAGTTGATTTATCGCCCGGCAAGTCTTCACGCGTCAACGCCCGAAGATCAGGCCGGAAAATTAACATGGCAACGCAACGGGAATGAAATTCAGGTAATGAATCCGACTCCCTATGTCATCAATTTTAATGAAATATCCGTGGGCGGAAAAAAACTGGACGATGTTTCGTATGTATTACCCGGCGCGTCGGCCCGATTTCCGTTATCTCATGGAACCCGCGGAAATACGCTGACGTTTAACGTTATCAACGATTATGGAAGCCCCGGCGCGTTGCATCAAGCCAGTTTGTGATTTTGGCAAACGGTAATACCCGCATTACTCAGGTCATCCGCAATGAAAATACAACATCATAAAGTACGACGCCTGGCGACACTCATCGCTCTGGCGATGACGGGGTCTTCTCCCACGCTTTATGCCAGCGAAACGTTTAATACTGAACTGGTTGAGCTGGATAACCCAGGCATGGGGAAAGCCGATTTATCCGCGTTTGAAGCAGGCTCTCAGGCGCCGGGTACGTACCATGTTGATATTATTCTTGACGATCGGCTCATTGAGACCCGGGATATTACCTTTGACGCAGCGAAAACGCCCGACGGAAATGACGTATTACAGCCGTGCCTGAGCATTGAACAATTAAAACAGTGGGGCGTGAAGACAGCGCTGTTTCCTCAGCTGGCCTCAGCGAAAAGCACCTGTGCCGATCTTATGGCCATTCCGCTGTCCTCGACGGATTTCCAGTTCAACGCGCAGCGTCTGGTTATCAGTATTCCGCAGGCCGCTATCGATATACCGGCGCGTGGCTATGTGCCGCCGGAAATGTGGGACGAGGGTATCAATGCCGCCATGCTCAATTACAGCCTGAGCGGGGCCAATACCTGGGCGAAAACCGGTGAGGCTGCCAGAACTGACAGCCAGTATGCCAACCTGCGTCCGGGGATCAACATTGGGCCGTGGCGCCTGCGCAACTACACAACCTGGTCCCGGGAGGCGTCGGGTCAGGATAAATGGGACACCGTATACACCTATGCACAGCGGGCTGTTATTCCCCTGAAGGCGCAGTTGACACTCGGCGACAGCTCTTCCCCGGCTGACGTGTTTGACAGTATGCCTTTTCGCGGCGGTCAGTTGGCATCCGACGATGACATGCTGCCGGATTCTCTGAAGGGCTACGCGCCCGTGGTTCGCGGTATTGCGCGCACGAATGCGCAGGTGGTGGTGCGCCAGAATGGCTATCAGATCTATCAGAGCTACGTCGCCCCGGGGGCGTTTGAGATTACCGACATGTATCCGACGGGCGGTGCCGGGGATCTTGACGTGACAATCAAAGAGGCGGATGGAAGCGAACAGCATTTCACACTGCCTTACGCCTCACTGCCGGTGCTGCAGCGCGAAGGGCGTCTGAAGTATGCCATCACGGGCGGTCAGTATCGCGCCTACAACAGCAGCGTGGAAAAGACGCCTTTCGGGCAACTGACAGGTATTTATGGTCTCCCGCATGGCCTGACGCTATACGGTGGCGTGCAGGGATCGGGCAAGTACCGGTCGTTCGCCGTTGGGGGGGGAACAAACATGGGGGATTTTGGTGCGCTCTCCACCGACGTCACCCAGGCCTGGTCTACACCGGATAACACGGCAAAAACCAGCGGGCAGTCCTGGCGCGCGCGGTATAGCAAGAACTTTATCGATACCGGAACGAACTTCTCGATTGCGGGGTATCGCTATTCGACCAGCGGCTACTACGGGATGCAGGAAGTGCTGGATTCCTGGGGAGACAGTACCGCGCTGCAGGACAGGAGGCGTAACCGCGCCGAATTGACCATGAGCCAGACGCTGGGCGGGGATTTAGGTTCTCTGACCCTCAGCGCCGCGCGGGAAGACTACTGGAATTCGGATAAATCGATGGCGTCGTGGAGCGTCGGGTATAACAACTACTGGCATAACATCAGTTATGGCGTGACCTGGACATACAGCAGAAACGCTAGCACAGCCTCTTATGGTAGCGGGAGCAGCAAAACGTATGACCACGACCAGCTTCTGGCATTTAACGTCAGTGTGCCGTTGGATAAATTCCTCCCGCAGACGTGGGCAAACTATGGCATGAACGCCAGCAAGAATAATGGCACCACGCACAACCTGGGTATGAACGGCGTGGCCCTGGAAAACCATGCCCTGAACTGGAACGTGCAGCAGGGCTACGGTACGGACGGCGTCGACTATACCGGCAACATGAACGGTGACTACAAAGGTACCTACGGCGAAGTGACTGCGGGCTATGGCTACGACAGGAGCAGCGAGCGCCTGAACTACGGCCTGCAGGGGGGGATCCTGGCCCACGCGGACGGTATCACCTTTTCCCAGCCGCTGGGGGAAACCAATGCCCTGATTAAGGCACCCGGCGCCCACGGGGTGGATATTCGAAACCAGTCAGGTATGCGAACGGACTACCGGGGCTTTACGGTAGTCAGCAATCTCTCCGTGTACCGTAAAAACGACCTCACGCTCGATCCAGAAAATATGCCTGACGACGTTGAGCTGGAGATCAATACGCGTACGGTCACGCCGACGCGAGGGGCGGTCGTCAGGGCTGATTACCTTTCCAAAGTGGGGCGCAAGGTGCTGATGACCCTGATGGACAACGGCCGCTTCGTTCCGTTTGGGGCGGTGGTGACGCTCGCCGAAGACGGTCGCGGTGGCTTTATCGTTGGCGATCGAGGACAGGTCTATTTAACCGGCATGAGCGAGCAGGGGACACTGATCGTGGCATGGGGAAATCAGTCCGCCCAGCAGTGTCGCGTGGATTTCACCCTGCCGAAACAGGCCACCTACGGTGGCGTCACCCTCATTAACGCCCTTTGCCGTCAGGAACTTTAAGATGAAAACGATGAAATTTATGCTGTTGCTCTGTTTTTTTGCGGGCTGGAATTATGCCCACGCCGGGACGTGCACGACGATCGTACCGCAGACGTCTACGCTGTCGGTAGGTACCCTCACCGTGCAGCGCGATGCGCCTGTGGGAACGGTGATATTTTCCGGGGCAGCGTCAAACACGGGATCCTATCTGACCGGCTGCAGCAATCCATTAATGCTAGGTTTTAGCATGCGTTATAACGGCGCCACGCTCAGTACCTATGGGAATCATGTTTACAACACCAACGTCAGCGGGATTGGGATCCGATTTTCATCGAATAATTATTTCGAAAACCCGAGCAATACCTTCTCATATAACGCACAAACCTCGTACGTCGACTGGTATGGCGGAAAAATTGAACTGGTGGTGACCGGGCCGGTTTCCTCAGGGGCGCTCACGCCCGGCGTAATCGGTGTGGTAACCCTTCAGGGCAGCGACGCTATTTATCGCGATGGTCTGATAACGCAGTTGAGCAACGGAACGATCAATGCCCTGGCGTGCACGATCAATACGCCACAGTTGACCTTCGCCATTGGAAATATACCTGCCTCTTCCTTTAACGCAGGCGTGGGAACGTCGCCGGCAGGGGCGCAAAATACGCAGAATCTCGGATTAAACTGCAGCGCCGGGACCAATATCAACGTCACGTTAAGCGGCATCCAAAACCCGGATATCAGCAATACCAGCGTGATGGCCCTTACGGGGCAGGGTAATACCGGAACGGCAAAAGGGGTGGGCGTTCAGCTCCTCTATAACGGTACTCCGCTAGCCATGAACAGCCGCCTGCTATTAAAACAGTCCGCGGGTGGGGTCGAAACACTCCCATTAACGGCCCGTTATTATCAAACGCTGGGGACCGTTCAGTCGGGAACGGCAAACGCCTCGGCCACGCTTAATTTAACCTACCAGTAGCCGGTGAGAAGATGAAAATATCGAACAAAAAAACTCTCCTGCTTGCCCTGTTGAGCTGGAAGGCGTTTTCCGCCGATGCGGTCAATATCGGCGTAACGGGAAATATCGTTGCGTCGCCCTGCGTATTTAACGGGGGGAATACGAATCTGGATATCAACCTCGGCAATATTCAGGCTTCCAATATGGTGACGCCAGGGTCCACGTCAGACCCGGTTGCGTTCGATCTGCTCTTTACAAGCTGTCCGCTGGGAACCCGTAGCGTCACGGTGACGTTCGCAGGAACCCCTGATCCCGCAGCAGGCGCGGACTACTACATGAACAGCGGCTCGGCCACCGGCGTTGCCGTCGCCATGAGTGACGCCGCAACCGGCTCGCTTAAAGGGACGGGCTCCAGCATCACAAAGACCATTGCGGCAGACAGCACTGCAACAATGCCTATGCAGGCCTGGGTAAAATCCGCTTCAGGCGGTACTACGCCCGGAAGCATCAGTGCCGTTGTCGTGATGACGATGCAGTACAACTGAATGTCAGTGATACCTGTTTATTAAAGATGTTGGTATGAACTATGTTAAATATTCTGATTCAGGAAACGGATCTGTTTTTTCAGGCAGGGCTGCAGGATTTTTTAGAGAGTTTTTTTAAGCATAACTTTCATCGCACTATCACATTTAAACCTGGCTTAACCCATGAAAATGTCAGTCAGGCCGATATTATTATCCTGTCATTATGTCAGGGTGAGACACTGACCTGTTTTCCCGAGTTACTGGCCCGGCAAAAAGGGATTGTGATAGGGTTCGTCGACGATGAGCAGTCGGTTTCGGCGTTGCCCTCCTGCTTTCAGGACATCATTTTACTTCCTCGCCGTGCATCGATTGATCGTATCAGTGGCGAACTGTTTATCGCGTGGTTCAGGACGCGACTACCGGGTTACACGTGGACTAACAGGAACTGTTTCAACTGCCAGCATAAAAGTTTATCCCGGCAACAAATTCGTATTATGGTGAATTTTTACAGAGGACTGTCGGTTATGCAGACCGCTCACGCGCTTGATATGAGCGAGAAAACGGTCTTTACCCACAAATATATGATGATGCAAAAATTTAATCTGCGAAACGATTACGAGATGATCGCATTGCTGAGAAGGTTGATGGAGAAAAAGAGCCGGCCGAACCTGCTTCGCGAATTGCTGGAAAACAATGATGCACGACCAGGCAACTTTCTATCAAAATCTATCAGGCAACTTAACAATATTGAGTAACACTCCTCTTTGCATTTCGATATAGCCGCCTTCTTTTAATGCCGACAGTATGCGCATCACGCCACTACGGGAGAGGTGGGTTTTATCTCTGATATAGCTTTCTGCAGTAACGTTGAGTCTGAATGAGGATTCTTCGTTTGAGAGGGCATAAAGTTGTGCGCTTACAATGTCATAAGCGGAAGGTCCCGTTAAATCTTCATAACTGTGAAATAGCTTACCTGCCAGGCCCATCAGATGATATGCCAGGGGCTCCCAAAGGTTATGATTCTTAATTGTCTCATTAACAAAATCCGTTTTGAGGGTAACGATGTCACAGTTATTAAACGTTTTGATATAGCCGCGCATCTGGGTCTGATGCAGATTACTGAGGCCGATCACCGCGGGTCCTTGAACCGTTGCCATCGCTAAATCGTCGTTGCCGCGGTGAATCATGACGCGTCCTTTGAGTAATACATAACAGAGACGTTCATTGCCAACCACAAAATTTAATCGACGGCGTGGCAGCACTTTTTTCAAATCTGAACCGTGTTTAAGATAATCGATCAGCAATTTTGTCGCTGATGAAGGATCACATACCCATTTTGTGGAGAACTCATCGAGCATACGTGCGCCTGTCCGTCAAACCTTCCAGTAGTCATGGGATTCAGTATAGCGTGGATCCTGCTGAGTCTTCCTGAGGCGCCAATTTTGTTCAGTATTTCAGCGGTAAGTGATTGATAGAAATCAAAATTCCGCGTTTAAGCTCAACGCATCCGGCATCCCGAAGATCTGCAAGAATCCGCATTATACCGCTACGAGACAGGTAGGTTCTGCTTTGGATGTAATTCGCTGCGGTAATATTGCTGCGAATTCGCTCCGATTCGTTCATCAGCTCAAGCAACTGGAACCGGATTATCTCATATGAGGACATCTGCGATATCAACGTGCAATGCTCGTAAACGCGAGAAGCGGTGTAAATCACTAACTTACATAAGCTTTCCCACAGTCCAAAACTCTCGATAAGCAGATTGAATCGTTCCAGTGGAAGGCGACTCATCACAGCATTTTCATTCACTCGGACGTAAAGGTTTTCGGTCTGAGAGAACTGATTACTGATCCCCATAATGAAAGTCGCTTGTTCAGAGTTAAGCACCATACCATCGCCTCGACGATTCAGCGTGACGCCGCCTTGATGAAGTATATAGCAGGTTCTTTTTTTACCGGAATGATAGCGCAGGATTTCGCCTTTATTCGCATTAAAACGTGTGGCAAAGGGAGCGATTTGTTCAATCATTTTATCGATATCACTCACGGGCTTGAATGCATGTGCAGGTGTAACCTCAGTAAATTCCCCCGTTGAAATTTTAGTATTCATATTAATCACTCCAGACGCTCTTTGAGTCAGTCAAAAAGATGTGTCAGGGATTATCTAACCGCGAAGAGTGTAAATAAATAATAGGTTGGTTTCATAATGGACCCGGCCATTAACAAATATTTAATAATCTGGCGAGGGGCGTTTAAAATAATTTTTTCGCGTTAAGGAAATGTTAACATTAAAGTCTACGGTTGGGCTAAAAAGCATTTGTCGGGAAAATTAAACTTCTGTAAATTTCGCCTCAGCAAGTGAGAGGATGAAAACAAAGTTATCGAATAAATATCTTTGCGTTCTGCTTACTGCACGTTGGAAATGAGATATCTGGCGCAAAAAATAAATGGTCTAAATCCATCTGGATGTTGCCGCCTAAATTTCGGTAATTTATAAAGTTATTAAGGAAATTAATTCATGAAAAAGAATATTATTGCTGCTGCTTTCGCTGCGACTGCTGCTCTGACCATGTCTAATGCTTTCGCTGCTGCTGGTACCGTTAATTTCACCGGCGAAATCATCGATGCAGCGTGCACCGTTGACGCGGGTTCTGTAAACCAGACCGTTGATCTGGGCCGTTACAGCAAATCTGAATTTACCGCTGCTGGCGATAAAACCGCTGCGACTAAATTCTCTATCGTTCTGACCGACTGCCCGGCAACCGTAACAGGTGCAACTATCAAGTTTGACGGTTCTGCGGACCCAGCAAACTCCAACCTGCTGGCTGTAACCGGTGGCGCAACGGGCGTTGCTATTAACCTGATGACGGCTGATAGCCAGGATCTGCCGTTGGCGGGCGTAAACAGCCACGTATACAGCCTGGCTGAAACTGTACCAAACACACTGGACTTCTTTGCTCAGTACGAAGCAACGTCTGCAACTGTCGGCGTAGGTCCAGCAAACGGTGTAGCGAACTTCTCCGTTAGCTACCAGTAATCTTCCTGACCGGAAACATATATGAGGGCCGGTATACGGCCCTTTTTTATCGAGGTGTAAAATGAATTTTCTTAGCAAAACTTTAATTGCCTGCGCAGTAATTTCAGCAAGCGTGTCCTTTGCCAATGCGGGTGTCATTATTGGCGGAACGCGTGTCGTCTATGATGGCAATAAAAAAGAAGCTTCCATTGATGTTAACAACCCGGATAAGACGCCGTACCTTATTCAGTCGTGGGTTGAAACATTAAATGGTGGCGCTGAGAAAGCTCCTTTTATTATCACCCCTCCGTTGTATCGACTCGATGGTGGCCAGCAAAATATTGAGCGTGTCGTAGTGACCGGCAACTTGCCACAGGATAAGGAAAGTCTTTACTGGCTAAATATTAAAGCGATACCGTCAGCGCCCAAAAAAGATAATACGCTGCAAATTGCGATCAAAACGCGCATTAAGCTGATTTATCGTCCGGCAGGATTAAAATCTCAGCAGCCGCAGGAGTTGAGTCATCAGTTAACCTGGCGCCGCAATGGAAACCAACTTCAGGTTACCAACCCAACCAGCTATGTCATTAACTTCAATGAAATCAGTCTGGGTGGTAAAAAAATTGAAAATGTTTCGTATGTACTTCCTGGGGAATCAATGAATTTCACGCTGCCTGCTGGCGCTAACTCAACCTCTATTAATTATAAAGTCATTAATGATTATGGGGCGGTGAGTGACGTGCAAAGCGCAAGCTTGTGAAAATAATTGGTTTTGGAATGTCGTTTC
The DNA here is from genome assembly GCF_040059225.1 of Enterobacter cloacae complex sp. Mu1197. Lineage (NCBI taxonomy): Bacteria > Pseudomonadati > Pseudomonadota > Gammaproteobacteria > Enterobacterales > Enterobacteriaceae > Enterobacter > Enterobacter cloacae complex sp. Mu1197. Next base: position 1,957,897 of record NZ_CP157375.1, read on the forward strand.
CAAGGTGACGTGAATGATGATAGTAAGGGAATATAATAATTTTAAACCTGCGCGATTGGCTTTATTAATTGCATTTGCCCTTGCTGGCTCAATGCAGAATACCATGGCGCGTGATTACTTCAACCCGGACCTGGTTGAACTCGATAATCCGCAAAATGGGGGTAAAGCCGATCTCGCTGCGTTTGAAGCGGGCTCGCAGGCGCCGGGAACCTATCACGTCGATGTGATGCTGGATAACGAACTCGTTGATACGCGAGATATCGAATTCAAAACCTCAGGTGCTCCCAATGATGAGGGGAAATTAGAACCTTGTCTGACCGTGGAGCAGCTTAAAGAATGGGGCGTAAAAACCGAGCTGTTCCCGGCGCTGGCAGTGGACAACGAGCGTTGTGCGAACCTGCACGCGATACCTTCCGGATCCACTGAATTTCAGTTTGGCGCGCAGCGTCTGCTTATCAGTATCCCTCAGGCGGCAATTTCTCGTCAGGCCCGCGGATACGTTCCACCGGAACAGTGGGATGACGGAATCACGGCTGCACTGCTCAACTACAGCCTGAGTGGGGCCAATAACCGCTCGCGCAACGGGAGCAGTGATACCAGCAACACGCAGTACGCTAATTTGCGTCCGGGAATCAACATCGGGCCATGGCGTCTGCGCAACTACACGACCTGGTCACGAGATGAAGATGGCAAGGACAAATGGGATAGCGTTTATACCTACGCCCAGCGCGCGATCGTACCGCTAAAAGCGCAGATGACGCTCGGGGACAGCACTGCGCCTGCTGATGTTTTCGACAGCATGCCGTTCCGCGGTGCGCAGCTGGCATCCGATGATGATATGCAACCTGACTCCCTCAAAGGGTACGCACCCGTCGTCCGAGGTATCGCGCGTACCAATGCGCAGGTTATTGTCCGTCAGAATGGGTATGAGATTTATCAGACCTACGTTGCGCCTGGCGCCTTCGAGATTACGGATATGTATCCGACAGGGGGAGCTGGCGATCTGCAGGTCACGATAAAAGAGGCCGACGGTAGCATTCAACAGTTTACCGTTCCCTTTGCGTCACTGCCTGTACTGCAGCGAGAAGGGCGATTCAAGTACGCCGTCACGGGTGGGCAATATCGTTCCTACAACAGTAGTGTAGATAAGACGCCGTTTGCGCAAATTACGGGCATCTATGGCTTACCGTATGGCTTAACGGCTTACGGCGGTGGTCAAACGTCGAGCCACTACCAGTCGGTCGCTGCCGGTATGGGTAAGAATATGGGGGATCTCGGCGCAGTTTCTGTCGACGTTATTCAGGCATGGTCCACCCCACAAAATCTGCCGAGCGATAGTGGCCAGTCCTGGCGCGCCCGCTACAGTAAAAACTTTGTCGAAACTGGCACTAACTTTGCTATTGCAGGCTACCGCTATTCGACAAAAGGTTATTACGGAATGCAGGAAGTGCTTGATTCCTATGGTGATACGGGTTCATTGCAGAACCGGCGTCGTAACCGTATGGAGCTGACGATGAACCAGTCTCTGGGCGGCTCGTTAGGCTCGATCATGGTGAGCGCTGTCCGTGAAGATTACTGGAATTCCGGGCGAGCGATGGAGTCCTGGAGTCTGGGGTATAACAATTTCTGGAACGGCATCAGCTACGGTTTAACCTATACCTCCACGCGAAACGGGAACCCTGGAACATACGGTAACCCTACGAGCTATGACAAAGACCGAATGGTGGCGTTTAACATCAGCGTGCCGCTGGATAAATTCCTGCCGCAGACGTGGGCAAACTACAGCGTTAATAACAGTAAAAATAACGGAACGACCCATACAGTTGGCATCAACGGGACCGCGCTGGAAAACAATGCCCTGAACTGGAACGTTCAACAGGGGTATGGCAGCAATAATGTCGGATACAGCGGCAACGTGAACGGTGATTACAAGGGTACCTATGGTGAGGTGACGGCAGGGTACAGCTACGACCAGAACAATGAGCGTCTGAACTATGGTATTCAGGGCGGCGTCATCGCGCATGCTGACGGCGTGACGTTATCGCAACCGCTGGGTGAAACGAACGTCCTGGTAAAAGTCCCGGGGGCGAAAGGTCTGACGGTGCGAAACCAAACGGGCGCGAAAACGGACTATCGGGGATATACAACGGTAAATAACGTCAACGTCTACCGTAAAAACGATATTGTAATCGATCCAGAAAGTATGTCCGATGATGTAGAACTGGATCTCACGACCCGAACCGTTGTGCCAACGCGTGGGGCTGTTGTTCGCGCTGAATACACTGCCAACGTCGGTCAACGTGCATTATTTACGTTATTGCGTGGTAACGGAAAGCCTGTTCCATTTGGGGCGATTGTCAGCGTCAATGGGATTAAAAACAGTGGCTTTATTGTCGGTGATAATGGACAGGTTTATCTCACAGGCTTAGGCGAGAATGTCGACCTTATTGCTCAGTGGGGTGAGGGTAGTGATAAACAGTGTAAAGCCTCATATATTTTAAAACCTACCGATGTTAAAAATAACATTGCGGTTGTCAGTACTGTCTGTCGATAGGAAAGAAAATGAATGCATTTAAATATTTTTTGCTGTTGCTTTTGACATTAATATCCGTAGAAAGCTTTGCAGGCTGTACGAACAATATCTCTGCGCAAAACTTTAATTTGAATTTTAGTACAATTACTGCGCAGCGCGATGTGGCGCCGGGAACGGTTGTCGCTGCACAGTCGGGTATTTACAATGTGAATTTCTCATGTACTGATTCCACGAATAATTATCAGGAAGCGATGAGTGGTAGTTCCCTTGGGAATAGTCTCTATGATATAGGCGTAAGTGGATACGGCATTCGTGTGTCAGAAAATGATTCAGGCGGCGGTTTCCATCATTACTTTCCGATGTCATTTACTATTGGCAGCTATAGTGCTTCTTATATGTATAAAGTTGAGTTGGTCAGGACTACCGCTCCAGCTGTATCAGGTGCACTTCGCAGTGGACAAATTGCTAACATATCTATTTCAAACCAATTTTTCATTGCGACATGGAACATTACTGGCGGAAGCATTACAACACTTGCCTGCAGTCTTTCTTCGGGCTCGCTGAGTTTTCCGATAGGTAATATCCCTGCGACAAGCTTTGGCTCAACAGTGGGTACAACGCCAGCCAATGCTCAGGTTGCCCAGAATCTCGGATTGAGCTGCAATCCTGGCGCAAATATCAACATTTCTTTAAGTGGACAGCAAAACCCTGATGTGGCCAATACCAGCGTTTTAGCCTTATCGGGCCAGGGTGGTCCGGGGGTGGCACAGGGAGTGGGGGTGCAAATATTATATGGTGGCACACCTCTCAATCTTAATAATACCGTTTTCCTTAAGCAATCTGGCGGTGGGCTGGAGTCATTCCCAATCGTAGCCCGTTATTATCAAACTAAGACGGCAGTGAGTCCAGGTACGGCGAATGCAACCGCAACATTAAATATTACTTATCAATAGGAGGGTAAATCATGAATTTTAAACTTATGGCTATTGCGGCGATGGTATCTTTTTCATCCATGGCGGCTGATACGGTAAATATTAACGTTACGGGTACTATTGTTGCTTCTCCTTGCGTAATCAATGGAGGAAGTGCCAACCTGAACGTGGATTTAGGTTCGACTATTCAGGCCTCTACACTTGCCAGTGCGGGAGCAACCTCTACCCCCGTGGCATTTACTCTTCCGATAACAGCATGCCCTGTAGGAACGAGTAGTGTGCAAGTAACCTTCAGCGGAACGCCGGACCCTGTCGCAGGTGCCAACTATTATAAGAGCACAGGGACCGCGACTAACGTAGCGGTGGGGCTGTATCAGGCCAGCAATGGCAATCTGTTGGGGAACGGGAGTTCTGTGACCCAAACCGTTCAAGGCGATCGTACCGCCTCGTTAGCTATGCAGGCAAAAGCTTATTCTGCATCGGGTAGCGTCATGCCGGGAACCATTAATTCCGTTATTGTTGCCACCATGCAATATAACTGATTAATTATGATTAAAGCTGAACGCCCGCTTATAAGCGGGTGCCAGAGGTGTGCTATGTTTATAAAAAATTATTCGGTCGTATTGGTTTTTTTAACCTTACCGCTAATGGGTAGAGCGGACTCCAATATTAATATTTCCGGCCAGGTCATTGCCAGCCCGTGTGTCGTTGACACGGGCACCGTTTCTAAAGTGGTCAATCTGGGGGAAGATACCAAGCAGAATCTCATTAATGCCGGTGATGGGGGCGTCTGGTCTGACTTTGATCTGCTGGTGCAAAGCTGCCCTGCAGGCACCAGCAGCGTAACGGCCAAATTTACCGGTAATGCCGATACGCAAGATCCCACCGCATGGAAAAACAGCGGGACCAGCAACAATGTTGCATTACGTATCGCCAGCAGGGATCATGCGACAACATATAGCGTAAACAGCACAATGCAGGTGAATGTCGATAGCAGCACGCGCAGTTCAACCTTTCCGCTGTCAGCGAGAATGTTTACGCCGCAAGGAAATTCCACTGCCGGAACGTTCCTGTCGGTAATGAACGTTGATTTTACCTATCAATAACGGCTGAAATATCTTTTCCAAGAAAAATAAGTTTGAGACTTCCATGCTGATAAATTCCTTGCTTGAGCATGCTATATGTGGTGTTCGGTTCCAGCCTATCTATTCTTCACAGGAAAAAAAGATAAAGGCATGGGAAATGCTAAGTGCCTTACGCCAGGGGATCGACTGCGAAACCTTTTTTGAAAAGATGTCGTTAAATGCTAGCTTTCGTTTATTATGCTGGCAGTTGCGTATAGCTTCTCTTTGTGTAGACAGTGAAGCGTATTTTATTAATGTGCCTGCGAAATTACTCTGTCGTTCAGTTTTGATTGATGAACTATTGCCCAGCCTGCATTCTGGCATTGTTATTGAGATACAAGATCCCTGTAATTTTATTTCATTGTCAAAAAAAGAACAGGAGATTTTTTACTCCATGCATCAAAAAATAAAAAATACAGGTGCAAAGATATGGCTGGATGATATTAAACATGAGCATTTGTCACTGCTGGGTGAACGCATTTGTTTATTTGACGGTGTCAAGGTAGATAAAATGAGTCTATGGGAAAACAGAGGTTCCCCATGGGTATTAAAGTCAATGATTGCCTACTGCTCGTTGATGGTAGAGCAGGTGCTTATAGAAGGCATCGAAGATAACGAACTACTTGCTTTGGCTCAGGGTACAGGATGCAATTTAATGCAAGGATTTCTTTGGCCTGAGAAAAGGTTGAGTATTGATTATGTCCCGGTCTGATAAATGATAAATGTTTTAATTAAAGAAGAAGATTTTTTATATCACCATAGCCTCAGGTCATTTATTAGCGATTTTTTTAAAAATGAATATGCGAAAAATGTCCATTTTCTCAAAGGCTACGCGCCTGAGAATATTTCCCGGGCGGAAATTATCGTTTATGCGTTCAGTAAGGGTGAACATCATACCTGCTTTCCAGAATTAAAAAGCGCGCGTAAATGCGTCATCATTGGTATTACTGAAGCGGAAGAACCGTCATCATCGTTTTTACCGTTCTGCATTCAGCAGACTTATTTTGTATCACGCTCAGCGCCACTCTATCTGTTGAAAAGGGTATTCCGTCAGGCATGGGTGGCCTACAGTGCGTCAGCTATCCCTGTCTTTTTAAAAGCCTGTGAAAGCTGTAAGCATAAAACGTTATCACAGCGCGAACTCAATATTATGGCCGGTCTTTACAAGGGGGAGTCCGTCAAAAACATAGCCAGAGAGATGATGCTCACGCCAAAGACGATCTATGCCCATAAGTATGCTGTTATGCATAAGTTCAACCTGAGCAGTGAACACGAGTTGCTTGAGCTCCTGAACCGCTTACTGGAAAAACGGTGTAACCCCAATTTGTTTCGCGAAGCATTAGAGCAGTTTCGTTAGCGTTTACCCGGCTCCAAAAACACTTATCATTGGGCCGGGTAGACCAGAAGCTACAGGGTGTTTTCCTTAGATATTCACCGCGTTAATCAGCCGCGACTTCATGGACTGATACGCCGACGCGGCATAGTCCTCCGCCCAGCGCTGGTCCTCAATCGCCTCCAGTTGCACCGCGCAGTACTTCGTTTCCGGGGTTTTGGAGATGGGATCGAGGTTGTCCTGGGTCAGCTCGTTGCAGGCGCCAATCCACCACTGATAGGTCATATAGACGGCCCCGGCGTTGATACGCTCGCTGATGCTGGCGCGGGTAATCACTTTCCCGCGACGTGAACGTACCCAGACCAGCTGCCCGTCAGTAATGCCCAGCTTTTCTGCATCGGCAGGGTTCATTTGCACCCGACCCGGCTCGTCGGCCAGGCTTTGCAGCGCGGCGCAGTTCCCGGTCATGGAGCGGCAGGAGTAGTGTCCCACCTCGCGTACCGTACACAGCACCAGCGGGAAATCCGCATCCGGGGTTTCCGCCGGCGCGCGCCACGGTGCGGCAAAGAGTTGCCCTTTACCGCTCGGCGTGTCGAACTGATTGTCTTTGTACAGGTACGGCGTACCGGGGTGATCCAGCGTCGGGCAGGGCCACTGCACGTGGCCCATCTCGCCCATTTTTTCATACGTCACGCCGTAGAAGAGCGGGCACAGCGCGCGCATCTCATCCCAGATCTGCTGGTTGGAGTCATAATGCATCGGATAGCCCATCTCGGTGGCGAGCAGGCTGATGATCTCCCAGTCGCGCTTCACGTTGCCGCTGGCGTCGATGGCTTTGCCAAAACGCTGGAAGCCGCGATCGGCACAGGTAAAGACGCCGCCGTGTTCACCCCATGAGGTGGCCGGGAGCAGAACGTCCGCCACCTCTGCCGTTTTGGTCATAAAGATGTCCTGAACCACGACAAAATCGAGCGCCTCAAAACCGCTGCGCACCAGGCCGAGATCGGCTTCGGTCTGAAGCGGATCTTCTCCCATGATGTAATAGGCCTTAACCTTGCCTTCCAGCGCAAGGTGAGGCACTTCGGTAATGCGCGTCCCGACGCGATCGTCCATCGCATTGACGTCAATTCCCCAGGCGTCGGCGAACTTCTGCCTGACCGCCGGATCGGTCACATCCTGATAGCCGGGGAACATATTCGGCAGAACGCCCATATCGCAGGCACCCTGGACGTTGTTTTGACCGCGCACCGGCCCGACGCCGACGGCGGGGCGACCGAGATTCCCGGTCAGCAGCGCCAGGCTGGACAGCCCTTTGACCACATCCACAGCCTGACCAAACTGGGTCACGCCCATCCCCCACATCACGGTGGCGGAAGGGGCCGCCGCGAAGGTGCGCATTGCCTGGCGGACGTCACGGGCGGGGATGCCGGTAAGATGTTCGACCTTTTCCGGCGCATAGTCTTTTACCGTTTGCCGGTAGGCCTCAAGCCCCTCCGTAAAGCGCGCCACGTAGCTTTTATCGTACAGCTCCTCTTCCAGCAGCACATAGCCAAAGGCGTTCACCAGCGCCATGTTGCTGCCATTTTTCAGCTGCAGATGTTGGTCGGCAATACGTGCCGTTTCAATACGCCGCGGATCGCAGACAATAATTTTTGCGCCGTTTTCACGCGCTTTCAGCACGCGGCGGGCGACGATAGGGTGGGAGTCCGCGCAGTTATAGCCAAAGACCAGCAGGCATTTTGAGTTTTCAATATCGCTAATGGAGTTGCTCATCGCGCCGTTACCGAGCGTTTCCTGTAAACCGGCGACGGACGGGCCATGACAGACGCGCGCACAGCAGTCCACGTTGTTGGTGTTCAGCACCGCGCGGGCAAACTTTTGCATCACGTAATTGGTTTCATTGCCGGTTCCGCGAGAGGATCCGGTGGTCATGATCGACCGCGGCCCGTGCTGCGCTTTAATACTGCTGAGCCTGTGGGCGGTGTAGCGGATCGCCTCTTCCCAGGTAACGGGGGTGAAGGCTTCGCCTTTGCGGTAGCGGATCATGGGCTGGGTGAGGCGGGGGGTGAGCAGACGGGTATCGTTAAGGAAGTCCCAGCCGTAAAATCCTTTCAGACATAAAGTGCCCTGGTTTGTGACTCCCGCTGCTGCTTCGGCACGGATGATACGGTTATTTTCAACGACAAGGTTCAATTTACAGCCTGCACCGCAGTACGGGCAGACGCTGGCGATCTTTTTCATCAATAACAGACCTGTTAAGAAATGAAGCAAAGTTGACTGGAAACCCAGTCCCGTATGCGGAAATAAGCAGGAACCGTGCCAGGTTGGTTTTGCGTGGATTACAGGGGGTTATGCGGGGAGGGCGCGTGTCATCGTCAGGCCGATCGTCAGTTTTGACGATGACACGTTAGGGGGCGTGGCGAGCAGGAGCTCAGAGATCGTCCATCGTGTAACCCACCACGATTTCCAGCGTCTTACGAATCACATCCGCCTGAACCACGTCATTGGTGGCTTCCAGCGTCTGAATGAGCCAGAGGATGATCGCTTTATTGGAAAGATGACCTTCGGAGGCCAGAACACAGCGTACTGCCGTAGAAAAAATAGCGGACTCTTCAGCAAAACGATCGCCTGCATGGCGGAAATACTCCGCCAGCGCACTGTCTAAAAAAGCAGAGTGGTATTCGGGTTGAAGCTGAATATTTTGTCTCATTTGTTCTCACCGTAGCTGTTAAATTGCAGTCAATGTATTTTTTTGGGATCGGACGGTTTTCCACTTCCAAATAACGGCACAACATTGTCTCGGTTATCGTTGAGAGATCCCTCTCTTTTCGTTCGTCCTTGCGCGGTTCTGCGACGTGTAAAGGCGGTGCTGTTTGAGCCGATCTCGGCAATCACCACCGCAAGTGTCTCCCGCCGCTGGGGATCCTTTTCATGTTCTTTCATGACCCGCAGACGCTGTAGCAAGCCTTCAGTTGTCACCGGTCCCCGCTCTTTCAGAAGAGAGAGAACGGCTTCACCGATAAGCTGGTCTATCAGTCGGTCTGCGTTACTGCTATTCATATCCTTACCGTTCGAAGAGCAGACCAAGAAGCATGTGGTAATGCTCTTCCTCTTCCGGGCCGTCGGCCTTTTCGAGGCGACTGAGCAATTTTGTACAAAGCGATTTGCGATTAAGGTTTCGCCCGTCGCTGAGAATTTCAACAACCACCTGGCCCAGCGTTTCCTGCTGGGTAGGAAGCGTGGCTTTTTCGAAGTACTGTGCGATTGCTGCTGCGGAATCTGCGACGTAACCTTTCTGCTGCATGTTTCGCTCCTGTAAAATTTTGTAATCAGTAACGTTACATTTAAGGTATACATAATTTCCAAATCTGTACATGTAAAATGTACAATTTTTTAGATTTTTTACGATATATCTTATAAATCATTTATTTTTCATTGCGTTGGGTTGGCGTTGCGATGGGGGTAGAGTGCAGGATATATTGTACAAAAAGCGCCGCTGCTGGTAAGTTGTACAGCCGAGTCAAAAGGTCTCGTTAACTGCCGTAAATGGTTGAGATGTAAATTATTTGTCAGGCAATTAATGTGCTATAAATGAACATTACCCACGTCTTTCGTGGCCAAAACCCTAACCCCCAGGAATAGCATGCTCACAACCATCATTTACCGCAGTCATATCTGCGAGGACGTTCCAGTGAAAGCGCTGGAAGCAATGGTCGCTGCTGCAAATCGTAAAAATCGGCAATCCAATGTCACGGGGATCTTGCTGTTTAACGGCACACATTTTTTTCAACTGCTGGAAGGGCCGGTTGAGCAGGTTTCGGCTATCTATGAGCAGATCTGCAACGACCCGCGCCACCATAACGTGGTCGAGTTAATGCGCGATCACGGACCTGTCCGGCGTTTTGGCAACGTGGGTATGGAGCTTTTTGATTTGCGCCACTTCGACAGGGACGAGGTACTGCAGCAGGTGCTCAATAAGGGGACGACACGCTACCAGCTGACGTATAACGACCGCCCTCTGCAGTTTTTCCGCACCTTTGTCGAGGCCACGGAAAAAGCGAACTATTTTGAACTGCCGCCTGCGGACTCATGGGAATTCGTTCGCGAAGAAACGCGCTTGTCCGCGCAACCTGAGGTGGTCGCGAAGGGGGCGGATTGCAGCTTCGCGTTCCAGCCGATAGTCGATCCATTTATGCAGCAGGTTGTCTCCTGGGAGGCGCTTCTCCGCACCCCGTCCGGCGACTCGCCGGGGGCTTATTTCGCCAGCCTTCCGCATGAGGAAGTGTACGCGTCTGATTTGCAAAGCAAGCAGGTGGCGCTCTCCATGGCCAGCGCGCTGGGGTTACAGGACCAGACGTTATCCCTTAACCTGCTTCCTATGACGCTGGTTAACATTCCCAACGCCGTGGATTTTCTGCTTACCGCGATCGAAGCAAACGGTTTTGTACCTGAACAAATCGTGGTGGAGTTCACCGAGAGCGAAGCCATTTCCCGCTTTGATGAGTTCACGGATTCGGTCAGGCAGTTAAAAAGCGCGGGTATCAGCGTGACGATCGATCACTTTGGTGCCGGTTTTGCCGGGCTGCAGCTACTGGCCCACTTCCAGCCTGACAGAATTAAGATTAATCGTGATTTGGTCGCGAACGTGCATAAAAGTGGCCCCCGACAGGCCATTATTCAGGCCATCATCAAATGCTGTTCCTCGCTTGAAATCCAGTTCTGCGCGGTGGGAGTAGAGAAGGCGGAAGAGTGGATGTGGCTGGAATCTGCGGGGATTTCCCAGTTCCAGGGGCATCTTTTTGCCAGCCCCCGGCACGGCGGGATTCCAGCCATTGCGTGGCCGGAGAAAAAGTTCGAATTGTGATAAAGCTGTACGCAATCGGACAGACGTAACTGTACGAACGGTAAATTTTATACAACAATGTATTAACAGGCGAATGGCGTCGTAAGCCATTCACCCGTTCAAAATGCGGTCTTAGTTATACAAATGGTGTGTACAATCTGATAAGGTTGGTGCAGTTAGGTATGGAAGTTCTGAGCGTGAGGGAGTTAATGGCCTATTACAGTATCGGCGAAGTGGCCGAACGATGCGGTATCAACCCCGTTACGCTGCGTGCCTGGCAGCGCCGTTATGGATTGTTGAAGCCGCAGCGCAGCGAAGGGGGTCATCGTCAGTTTGACGATGAAGATATCCTGCGTATCGAAGAGATCAAACGCCTGATGAAGAGCGGCGTTTCGGTCGGGAAAGTAAAAGCCTTGCTGGAAAACAAGGAAGTTTTGACTCAGGGTAACTGGGTCTCGTTCCAGGAAGAGATGATGACCGTTCTGCGCTATGCCAGCCCGGCAAAGCTGCGCGCCAAAGTCGGTGAGTTCCGCCGCGATCACCCGATAGACGCCCTGATTGACAATATTATTTCTCCCGTCCGTCAGCGGATGAACCAGGACCAAAATACCGTGCGTCACATGGCGAGCCTGTTTGACGGGGTCCTGATCGAATTCGCGATCGCAAGCCTGGCGGAGTCTCGCAAAAAAGCCGGTAAAGATGCGCTCCTGATTGGCTGGGAGTGTGATGACCGCACCCATCTGTGGCTTGAAGCCGCGCGCTTATCGCAGAAGGGTTGGCACATTGATGTCCTGGCAGAACCGATTGATTCGCCACGTCCCGAGCTTTTCCCGGGGCAAAAAATCTTCGTCTGGACGGGGAAATCGCCAACGCCTCGACAGCAGGAACAGCTCGACCACTGGCGTGAGCAGGGGTTTGCTGTCTCATTCCATCATTGAGTGTAAGAGGCCTTGAGGGCCTTTTTTTGTTTTTGTCACTTTCCATGCAAAATCTATCTCAAGAATAGGCATTATTCCTGCAGATGAGATTTACGCGGCTAATTTTAAAGAACATCTAATTTTTTCTGGGGCTTTGCAGTTGGCTACTTGTTCAATAGGGGACTGTGTCCCCTTATTAATACTCAGCGAGTATGGCGCTCATTCCATGCATCTGAAAATTGAATATTACCGTCAAGAATTCTCCAGGTGATTTTTTCATATTGAATGCTGACGCTTTCTATGTGATTCATTTTATCGTTTCCCGCCAGCTTAACATTTGGAACGCTGCAGTGGACGCCAGTTAATTTCACATTCTCCATAAGAACGGTATAGTAGCAGACCTCCTGGCCTGCATCATTGATGTGATAAAACCTTATTTCTGCGCTTTTCAGCGTTTGCCCGGTTGCTGCAGCCTTGTAAAGATATGGCGTAGAGCTATCAACTTCTTTTTCAATCATCATAGACGAATGTTGGCGGGTGCCGGTGATTTTGCCGTTAGCGCTGTCAACGGGCAAATTTATACCATGGCTCAGGCCGATAATTTCAATGCTTCCTTCACGATCTTGTACGTCAACAGATCCTTTGATATCTGCACCGCCATCGTCTTTAAGCCACATATAGGGAGGTATAGGCATTTTATTATTTCCTTAGTTTTTTGGTTAACTTCATTGTTAAAATATAGAAAGAGGTAGTGATGATTAGCATTGCAAGCCAGTCAATGAATGAATAAGCATCATACATAGATTCAGCATTTTCATTTCCGGTGATAGTGATTGCTGTTGTTCGGGCTAAATCATAGTTAATATATGACTCAGGACCCGGTAATATATGGCCTATCGCAAATAATAAAATGAGAAAATAAATAATTTTACTTGACCTACGAGCAAGGATTTTTAATGTAGCCACCCACTACTACCTCCACCCATCCTCGCGCCATCAGTGACCGTATGCATGGAACCTGAATAAGCGATGTACTCATTAGCGCGTTATGAATCATCGCAAAATCAGACATGTTGGCGATAGTTATGCATCCTTTTGAAACCGTGCCGGGATGTAGTCGGAAATTTCCACGTTTTACATTTTCTATCCATGCGTAATCATCTATACCCCAGTCATCACGCCACAAAGCAAACCAGTCAGATTTACCAAAAGCATTTCGGCCAATAAATCTGTTAGCTGCATCGTGAATCTCCTCTTTTTTTTGGGAGAACCAGTTACCCTCCCTGCGATCAACAATCCAGTATTTCCCCGGGGGAATAGGGCCAGTATTGGCGACATGTCCGCAACTGGCATTGTTTCTGTTGGCTCCCAACCCGGAATGCGCCATGAACACGCCCACACCATACAGATTGAAAGGCGCGTAATCTGCGCCATTCAGAATCATCTTTCCCTGTAACGCCATATGCCACCTTAATTCCTTTGCAAGAGTGTGGTTAATGCTACAGTGATTAATAATGTGATCCAGAGTGAGTGTATGATTTTCAGAAAAAGACTCACATCAACAGGTTGTCTACTGCTGAGGAGCGCTTGCTGGCCGGGCACCTGAAGCCCTGGCCTTCTTTTAGTGCGCCAAATCGCATCTGTTAGACTGAGTTCACGACAATCAAAGAGGCTATCTCAAAAATAGGCATTTCCGATGCATATTTTACTTTTCACCTCTCCGCCACAAACCCCACGACGAAATGCATTATTAATCAATGCATTGAACAATTAAATCCATCCTGCCTGCATCTTGTCACAGGGTCTATGCTTAATAAAAGTAGGCAAAAAGGGCGGTTTAACCGAATGCCCCTGCTGACAGAGGGTTGAAGTGATAATCGTTATCACTAACATGGTGTTATGCCCTGATGGCTTATCAGATGAGGTGGACCTATGGAACTGCATTCAGAAACCTTTAATCCTGCCGATTTCGCCTGGCGCGGGTTAACGCTCACGCCAGCGGCGGCGGCACATATTCACGAGCTGGTGGCGAAAAAGCCCGAGATCCTGGGTGTGCGTTTGGGTGTCAAACAGACCGGCTGCGCAGGTTTCGGTTACGTGCTTGATACCGTCACCGAACCCGAGAAAGATGACCTGGTGTTCGAGACCGACGGCGCAAAATTGTACGTCGCGCTGCAGGCCATGCCCTTTATCGATGGCACCGAAGTGGACTACGTCCGCGAAGGCTTAAATCAGTTATTCAAATTTCATAACCCGAAAGCCCAGAACGAATGCGGCTGCGGCGAAAGCTTTGGGGTATAGGCGGAACTATGTCTCGTAATACTGAAGCAACGAGTGAAGTAAATACCTGGAGCGGCGGGCACCTCAACTATAAAGAGGGGTTCTTCACCCAGCTGCAGACCGATGAGCTGGCAAAAGGCATCAACGAGGATGTCGTGCGGGCGATTTCGGCGAAACGTAACGAGCCCGAGTGGATGCTGGAGTTTCGCCTGAGTGCCTACCGCGCCTGGCTGGAGATGGAAGAGCCGCACTGGCTGAAAGCGCATTATGACAAGCTGAACTACCAGGATTACAGCTACTACTCCGCGCCGTCCTGCGGCAGCTGTGATGACACCTGCGCCTCGCAGCCCGGCGCGGTGCAGCAAACCGGCGCGGAGAACAGTTTCCTCAGCAAAGAGGTGGAAGAAGCCTTTAACCAGCTGGGCGTACCGGTGCGCGACGGGAAAGAGGTGGCGGTGGACGCTATCTTTGACTCGGTCTCGGTGGCCACCACCTACCGCGAGAAGCTGGCAGAGCAGGGGATCATTTTCTGCTCCTTCGGCGAAGCGATTCACGATCATCCGGAACTGGTGAAAAAGTACATCGGGACCGTTGTGCCTTCAAATGATAACTTCTTTGCGGCGCTTAACGCGGCGGTGGCCTCGGACGGTACCTTTATTTACGTGCCGAAAGGCGTGCGCTGTCCGATGGAGCTTTCCACCTATTTCCGTATTAATGCCGAAAAAACCGGCCAGTTCGAACGTACCATTCTGGTGGCCGATGAGGGGAGCTACGTCAGCTACATCGAAGGGTGCTCCGCCCCGGTCCGCGACAGCTATCAGCTGCACGCGGCGGTGGTGGAGGTCATCATCCATAAAGACGCCGAGGTGAAATACTCAACGGTGCAAAACTGGTTCCCGGGCGACGGCAATACTGGCGGTATCCTGAACTTCGTGACCAAGCGTGCGCTGTGCGAAGGGGAAAACAGCAAGATGTCGTGGACCCAGTCCGAAACCGGTTCGGCCATCACCTGGAAATACCCGAGCTGCATCCTGCGCGGGGATAACTCCATCGGCGAGTTCTACTCGGTGGCGCTCACCAGTGGTCATCAGCAGGCGGATACCGGCACCAAGATGATCCACATTGGTAAAAACACCAAATCGACCATTATCTCGAAAGGTATCTCCGCCGGACACAGCCAGAACAGCTATCGCGGGCTGGTGAAAATCATGCCGACGGCCACCAATGCGCGAAACTTTACCCAGTGTGACTCGATGCTGATTGGCGCAGACTGCGGTGCACATACCTTCCCGTACGTCGAATGCCGCAATAACACGGCCCAGCTGGAGCACGAGGCGACCACGTCACGGATTGGGGAAGACCAGCTCTTCTACTGCCTGCAGCGCGGGATCAGCGAAGAAGACGCCATCTCAATGATTGTCAACGGCTTCTGTAAGGACGTGTTCTCTGAACTGCCGCTGGAATTTGCCGTTGAAGCCCAGAAACTCCTCGCCATCAGTCTTGAACACAGCGTCGGTTAAGGAAAGCACATGTTAAGCATTAAAGATTTACAGGTCAGCGTAGAAGATAAAGCCATCCTGCGTGGCCTCAATTTTGACGTTAAGCCGGGCGAAGTCCACGCCATCATGGGGCCGAACGGTTCCGGGAAAAGTACGCTTTCTGCAACGCTGGCCGGGCGCGAAGATTATGAGGTGACCCACGGCTCGGTCGAGTTTAACGGCAAAGATCTGCTGGAGATGTCGCCGGAAGATCGTGCGGGAGAGGGCATTTTTATGGCCTTCCAGTACCCGGTCGAAATTCCTGGCGTCAGCAACCAGTTCTTCCTGCAGACGGCGCTGAATGCGGTGCGCAAATACCGTGGGCTGGAGGCGCTCGACCGCTTCGACTTCCAGGATCTGATGGAAGAGAAAATCAGGCTGCTGAAAATGCCGGAAGATCTGCTGACCCGCTCGGTGAACGTCGGTTTTTCCGGCGGCGAGAAAAAGCGTAACGACATTCTACAGATGGCGGTACTCGAGCCCGAGCTGTGCATTCTGGATGAGACCGATTCCGGTCTGGATATCGACGCCCTGAAGATTGTCGCTGACGGCGTCAACGCCCTGCGCGACGGCAATCGCTCGTTTATTATCGTCACCCACTACCAGCGCATTCTGGACTACATCAAGCCGGATTACGTCCACGTGCTTTACCAGGGGCGCATTGTGAAATCCGGTGATTTTACGCTGGTTAAACAACTGGAGGAGCAGGGTTATGGCTGGCTTACCGAACAGCAGTAATGCGCTCCAGCAGTGGCACCGGCTGTTTGAAGCCCAGGGCGGCACGCGCTCGGCGCAGGCGCAGCAGCATCTGCAGCAGATGCTGCGTCTTGGCCTGCCGACGCGTAAGCATGAGAACTGGAAATATACCCCGCTTGATGGCCTGCTGAACGCCGAGTTTGTTACCCGTCTGGCGGATCTCAACCCAGCGCAGCGCGACGCGTTGGCCTTGCGTGTCGATGCCGTGAGCCTGGTGTTTGTCGATGGCCAGTTCCGTCCGGAACTGAGCGACACGCTCCAGGAGAGCGGCTTTGAGATTGAGATAAACGACGATCGCCAGCGCCTGAGCGCCCCGGTTCAGCCCGAGGTTTTTCTGCACCTGACCGAGAGCCTGGCCCGCAGCGTGACGCATATCGCCGTGAAGCGTAACCAGCGTCCGTCAAAGCCGCTGCTGCTGATGCATATCACTCAGGGTCTGGACGGCGATGAAATCAATACCGCGCACTATCGTCACCATCTTGAGCTGGCGGAGGGCGCGGAGGCCACGGTCATCGAACATTACGTCAGCCTCAATGAGACGCGTCACTTTACCGGGTCGCGTCTGACGATGAACGTGGCGGCCAATGCCCAGCTACACCACATCAAACTGGCGTTTGAGAATGCCCAGAGCCACCACTTTGCCCATAACGACATTGTCCTGGGACAGGATGCCGCCGCGTACAGCCACAGCTTCCTGCTCGGCGGGGCGGTGCTGCGCCACAACACCAGCACGCAGCTTAACGGGGAAAACACCACGCTGCGCATCAACAGCCTGGCGATGCCGGTTAAATCGGAAGTGTGTGACACGCGCACGTGGCTGGAGCACAACAAAGGCTACTGCAACAGCCGCCAGCTGCACAAAACCATCGTCAGTGATAAAGGGCGCGCGGTGTTTAACGGCCTGATTAACGTGGCGCAGCACGCCATTAAAACCGACGGGCAGATGACCAACAACAATCTGCTGTTAGGGCGACTGGCGGAGGTGGACACCAAACCGCAGCTGGAAATCTACGCGGATGACGTCAAATGCAGCCACGGTGCGACGGTCGGGCGAATCGACGACGAGCAGATGTTCTACCTGCGCTCGCGCGGCATCGACAAGCAGGCGGCGCAGAAAATGATTATCTACGCGTTTGCCGCCGAACTGACGGAAGCGCTGCACGATGGTCAGTTAAAACTGCAGGTGCTGGATCGGATCGGTCAGCGCCTGCCTGGAGGCGAAGCATGAGTTTTCCCGTCGAGAAAGTGCGGGCAGATTTCCCGGTTCTGACCCGTGAAGTAAACGGTCTGCCGCTGGCCTACCTGGACAGCGCGGCCAGCGCGCAGAAGCCGAATCAGGTGGTGGATGCCGAAGCCGAGTTCTATCGCCACGGCTATGCTGCCGTGCATCGCGGTATTCATACCCTGAGCGCCGAGGCGACCCAGCGGATGGAAAACGTGCGCACGCAGCTTGCCGCCTTCCTTAATGCCCGCTCGCCGGAAGAACTGGTCTTTGTTCGCGGGACCACCGAAGGGATCAACCTTGTCGCTAACAGCTGGGGCAACGCGCAGGTCCACGCGGGGGATAACATCATCATCACCCAGATGGAGCACCACGCCAATATCGTGCCGTGGCAGATGCTCTGCGAGCGCGTGGGCGCCCAGCTGCGGGTGATCCCGCTAAACGCTGACGGAACGCTTCAGCTTGAGCAGCTTGACCTCTTGCTGGATGACCGTACGCGGCTGGTGGCGGTTACCCAGGTCTCCAACGTGCTGGGGACAGAAAACCCGGTGGCAGAGATCGTCGAAAAGGCCCATCAGGCAGGCGCAAAGGTCCTGATTGACGGTGCCCAGGCGGTGATGCACCACGCGGTTGACGTCCAGGCGCTGGACTGTGATTTCTACGTCTTTTCAGGCCACAAACTCTATGGGCCGACCGGGATCGGCGTGCTGTATGTGAAAGAAGAGATCCTGCAGGCGATGCCGCCGTGGGAAGGAGGCGGGTCGATGATCGCCACCGTCAGCCTGACGGAAGGCACGACCTACGCGCGCGCGCCGTGGCGTTTTGAGGCGGGCACGCCCAACACCGGGGGGATTATCGGGCTGGGGGCGGCGGTCTCCTACGTCTCTGCCATCGGCCTGGACGCCATTCAGGAGTACGAACAGCTGCTGATGCGCTACGCGCTGGCGGAACTTGCCAGCGTGCCGGATTTGACCCTCTACGGGCCTGCCGATCGGCAAGGGGTGATTGCGTTTAATCTCGGGAAACACCATGCCTATGACGTGGGCAGTTTTCTCGATAACTACGGCGTGGCGGTCCGTACCGGGCACCACTGTGCCATGCCGCTGATGGCGTTTTACCAGGTACCGGCAATGTGCCGCGCATCGCTGGTGATGTACAACACGACGGAAGAGGTCGACAGGCTGGTGGCGGGGCTTAAGCGCATTCACCAGCTGCTGGGCTAACGGAGAGGCGAAAGATGGCAGAGCTGCCGGACAAAGATAAATTACTGCGCAACTTCTCGCGTTGCGCAAACTGGGAAGAGAAGTATCTCTATATCATTGAGCTGGGACAACGCTTACCACCGCTCGGTGAAGAGGCGCACAGCGCAGAGAACAGTATTCGGGGCTGTCAGAGCCAGGTGTGGATCGTGATGGCGCAGTCTGATGACGGCACGATCGAATTGCGCGGCGACAGCGATGCCGCCATTGTTAAAGGGCTTATTGCCGTCGTTTTTAGCCTTTACCAGCAGATGTCGGCGCAGGATATCGTCGCGTTCGATGTCCGTCCATGGTTTGAAAAAATGGCCTTAACCCAACACCTCACCCCGTCCCGTTCTCAGGGACTGGAAGCG
Organism: Enterobacter cloacae complex sp. Mu1197; assembly: GCF_040059225.1. Lineage (NCBI taxonomy): Bacteria > Pseudomonadati > Pseudomonadota > Gammaproteobacteria > Enterobacterales > Enterobacteriaceae > Enterobacter > Enterobacter cloacae complex sp. Mu1197. The sequence goes on from NZ_CP157375.1 coordinate 1,976,987, forward strand.
ATGATTCGCGCCATCCGCGCCAAAGCTGCAATCCTTAGCTAGACTTACAGAACTGCATTCATTCTGTTTCGCGAGGTGGTTCCCACCTCGCTGGTTTTTCAGCTTTCTGGCGTTCTGTCAGTGAATAAGGAATCTCAGCATGAAGCGCGCGTCTCTCATTACTCTATTACTCCTCAGTTCGCTCGGTGCCGTTAATTCGGCCCGTGCGATGGACTATCCGTTGCCGCCCGCAGGCAGTCGTCTGATTGGGCAAAATCAAACCTACACGATACAGGAAGGGGATAATAAGCTGCAGACCATTGCCCGTCGGTTTAATACGGCGGCGCAGGTGATCCTGGAAACCAACAATACCATTGCGCCGGTAAACCCTGCGCCGGGAACCGTGATAACCATTCCGTCGCAAATGCTGTTGCCGGATACGCCCCGCGAGGGAATTGTGGTGAATCTCGCTGAGCTTCGGCTCTACTACTTCCCGCCGGGGCAAAACATTGTTCAGGTTTTCCCCCTGGGCATTGGTCAGCTGGGGCTGGAAACGCCGGTGACGACCACGCGGGTAAGCCAGAAAATCCCTAATCCGACCTGGACACCCACGCCTGGCATCAGAGCACGCTCTCTGGAGCAGGGCATTAAACTGCCTCCGGTTGTTCCTGCCGGGCCAAATAACCCCCTGGGACGCTTCGCGCTGCGTTTAGGCGTGGGGAATGGGGAATATCTTATCCACGGTACCAGCGCGCCGGACAGCGTCGGCCTGCGGGTCAGTTCTGGCTGTATGCGGATGAACGCTCCGGACATTAAGGCCCTGTTCGAACAGGTGCGGGTGGGCACGCGGGTGCAGATTATTAATGAACCCGTGAAGTTTTCCGTTGAGCCGGATGGTAGACGCTATATTGAGGTCCACCGTCCGCTGGCGCAGGTAGAAGGGGAAAATCCACAGGTCTCGCCCATTACCCATTCCGCCGAGTTTGCGACCTTTGTTTCCCAGGCGGGAAGCGATAAGGCGCTAATTGATAAAGCGCTGTCACGTCGCGCCGGGATCCCGGTTATCGTGTCGGCCGGTAGCGGCCCGTCAGCCAGCAATAGCGTGTTGTCGGTGCAGAACAGCCGGGTATCTGCTGCGGTAGCGGAAGATGAAGGGGAGAAGGTGACGCAGTAGCCGTTTGACGCAGGCAAAAAAAATGGCGCACAATGTGCGCCATTTTATTAACAGGTACTATTACTTACGGTATTTAGTAGCCTGGTTGTCCAGACGCTGGTTAGCGCGAGCTGCGTCGTCTTTAGCAGCCTGAACGTCGGAACGGATTGCGTTCACGTCGTTGCTCAGCTGGTCAACTTTAGCGTTCAGAGTCTGAACGTCAGAAGACAGCTGATCGATTTTAGCGTTGCTGGAGCAACCAGCCAGCAGAGTAGAACCCAGGATTACCGCGCCCAGTACCAGTTTAGTACGATTCATTATTAATACCCTCTAGATTGAGTTAATCTCCATGTAGCGTTACAAGTATTACACAAAGTTTTTTGGGTTGAGAATATTTTTTTGATGGGAATACACCTATTTTTGATCGTTCGCTCAAAGAAGCATCGAATCAGCCGGTTTCGGGTAAAAATCTAAGGAAAAAAAGGCATTTATCATCGGATTCATCTTAGATAATTCGCAATTAAATAGAAAAACCCGATTTGCATTTTGAATGACTTTGGCTAATGCCAGGAATAAAAAAAGCGCCCGACGGGCGCTTTTTATCCAAATTAATTCGTTCGGGAATTATTACAGCACGTGAACAGATGCGGTATTGGTGGTGCCGCTTGGTACCAGCGCGCCAGAAACCATGACCACAACGTCACCTTTCTGTGCCAGACCGCTTTCCAGAGCCAGTGCTTTACCCTGAATGTAGAAATCGTCAGTAGAGGCGATCTCTTTAACCAGATGCGCAACGACGCCTTTGCTCAGCACCAACTGACGAGCGGTGGTTTCGTTGGTGGTCAGGGCCAGGATGGTCGCATCCGGGAAGTATTTACGCACGGCGCGCGCAGATTTACCGCCCTGAGTGGCAACCACAATCAGTGGGGCTTCCAGTTTCTCAGCGGTTTCTACTGCACCGCGGCATACTGCTTCGGTGATACGCAGCTTGCGGCTGTCGTTATTGAAGTCCAGACGGCTGGTCATCACGCGGTCAGTACGTTCACAGATGGTCGCCATGATGCCGACCGCTTCCAGCGGGTATTTACCTTTCGCGGATTCGCCGGACAGCATAACTGCATCAGTACCGTCGAGGATGGCGTTTGCCACGTCGCCTGCTTCAGCGCGGGTTGGGCGTGGGTTTTTGATCATGGAGTCCAGCATCTGCGTTGCGGTGATAACCACTTTACGCGCGCGCACACACTTCTCGATCATCATCTTCTGCGCGAAGATCACTTCTTCAACCGGGATTTCAACGCCCAGGTCGCCACGTGCAACCATGATGCCGTCAGACGCTTCGAGGATTTCGTCGAAGTTGTTCAGGCCTTCCTGGTTTTCGATTTTGGAGATGATCTGGATCTTCTCGCCGCCGTGCGCTTTCAGGTGCTCACGGATTTCAACCACGTCGGAACGCTTACGGATGAAGGAGGCCGCGACGAAGTCAACGCCTTGCTCGCAGCCGAAGATCAGGTCCTGTTTGTCTTTTTCAGCCAGGGCTGGCAGCGCGATGGAGACGCCCGGCAGGTTAACGCCTTTGTTTTCGCCCAGGTCGCCGTTGTTCAGCACTTTACAGATAACTTTGTTGCCTTCGATAGCGGTGACTTCCATACCGATCAGGCCATCGTCGACCAGCACGGTGTTACCGACGGACAGATCGCTGGTGAAGCCTTCGTAGGTCACTGCAACGATTTCGCTGTTGCCGACGACGGATTTGTCGGTGGTGAAGGTGAAGGTCTGGCCCGCTTTCAGAGAGACGTCGTTACCGCCTTCCAGTTTGATGGTACGGATTTCTGGACCTTTGGTATCCAGCAGGATGGCCGCTTTTTTACCGGTCTTGCTCATCACGTTGCGCAAGTTCTGGATGCGCTGGCCGTGCTCTGCGTAGTCACCGTGGGAGAAGTTCAGACGCATCACGTTCATGCCGGCGTCCAGCATTTTGCTCAGCATCTCTTCAGATTCGGTTTTCGGGCCGATAGTACAAACAATTTTCGTCTTTTTCATGACAGTCTTAGTCTTTAAGTTGGGAAGGATATGGAAATCTCGCTCCGGGGGCGCACCGCCGCGGAGTCAAACCTGTGTTGCAAAAGAGTATATGACACGCACTAAGGATAGGAGACATCAAATGAGCGTGCAGAAGAAAGTGTGCCTGAGTGACAGCCCAACGAAGGAGAGAAGAAGTTGTACGTTGTTTTTTGTATTCCAAGCGCTGAAACCATTCACCAGGGATTTGGCGCGCATTATACGCTGATTTTAAGATAAAAGGAAAATGGAAACGGTGTTTCAGAAATAATCAATGCTGTTTCACATAATATTGTTATCAAGGCGTTAAGCCATGATGACAACTTATGGCGGCAGGTGAGTAACCTGCCGCCGTTTGCTTATTTTTGCAGCGCCTGGCTGAGGTCCGCAATCAGGTCTTTTGGATCTTCAATTCCCACCGACAGGCGGATCAGCTGCGGCACAATGCCGTTCGCCAGCCGTTGTTCCAGCGGAATCGAGGCGTGCGTCATGCTGTAAGGCTGGCTTACCAGACTCTCCACGCCGCCCAGACTTTCCGCAAGAGTGAACAACTTCAGGTTGCGAATCACCTCGGTGGCGCGTTGCGCATCGCCTTTTACCACGATGGAAATCATGCCACCGGGCAGCGCCATCTGCGTGCGGGCAAGCTGATACTGTGGATGCGATTCCAGGCCAGGATAGAACACCTTTTCGACCAGAGGGTGTTGCTCGAGCCATTGCGCAATCGCCAGCGCGTTGGTGCTGTGCTTTTCGACCCTCAGCGCAAGCGTGCGAATACCGCGCAGCGTCAGGAAGCTGCTGAACGGATCCAGGACGCCGCCCACCGCGTTTTGCAGATAGCCCAGCTTGTCCGCCAGTTCCTTGTTGTCCCCGACAATCGCCAGCCCGGCCACCACGTCAGAGTGGCCGTTAAGGTATTTGGTGGCAGAGTGCACCACGATATCGAAACCAGACTCCAGCGGACGGTGGATCACCGGCGACGCGAAGGTGTTGTCCGCCACGCTGATGACGTTATGACGACGGGCAATGGCCGCGATGGCCGCCAGATCGGCCAGCTTCAGCAGCGGGTTGGTCGGCGTCTCGACCCACACCATACGCGTCTGTGGGCGAATGGCGGCCTCGAGCCCGGCCAGGTCGTCCGGTTTAACCCAGCTGACCTGCAGCCCGGTGCTGCGCTTGCGCACATTTTCGATCAGGCGGTACGTCCCACCGTAAACGTCATCAATGGCGACAATATGGCTGTCTTTATCCAGCAGTTCGAGCACCGTGGAGATGGCCGCCAGACCGGAGGCAAAAGCGTAGCCGCGCGTGCCGCCTTCCAGTTCGGCAATCGCCGTTTCCAGCGCATGGCGGGTAGGGTTGCCGCTGCGGGAGTACTCATAACCGGTATGCTCCCCGGGCGCGGGTTGCGCAAACGTCGAGGTGGCGTAAATCGGCGGCATGACGGCGCCGTGCTGGTCGTTGAATTCGCCGCTGTGTACGCTGAGGGTGGCCAGATTTTTCATCATTGATTCCTTTATTGCTGTAGACGGTTGCGCCAGGCGGTCAGAACGTCGCTGCGCGTAATCAGACCGAGAAAACGGTCGTTGTCATTAATGACGGCCACCAGGCCGCGGTCGAAGATGGCGTTCAGGGCGCTTTCCGGCGCGTGTTTATCAAGGAACTCGACCTGACGCGTCATGGCTGCCGTCACCGGCAGCGCGAAGCTATCGCCGTCGCCGCCGATATGCCGCAGGAGATCCCACTCGTCGATAATGCCCACCACCTTGCCGTTCTCCAGCACCGGCAGTTGGGAGATGTCATACAGACGCATGCGCGCCAGGACGGTAGAGAGCGTGTCGTCCGGGGCAGCGGTGACGGTGGCGCCTTCATCGTGGCGCAGGGCGATGTAGTCAGAGAGATCGCCGGCCTGAGGACGCGTGATGAGCCCCTGCTGTCGCATCCAGTCGTCGTTAAACATCTTCGAGAGATATTTGTTGCCGCTGTCGCAGGCGAAGGTCACCACCCGCTTCGGCGTGGTTTGTGCCTGGCAATACTTCAGCGCGGCCGCCAGCAGCGTGCCGCTGGAGGAGCCCGCCAGAATGCCCTCCGTTTTCAGCAGCTCGCGCGCGGTGGTGAAGGCCTCGCGGTCGGTGATGCGCCAGGCGCGATTCACCCCTTCAATGTGGGCCAGCGGAGGAATAAAGTCTTCGCCAATTCCCTCAACCAGCCAGGAGCCCGCGTCGTGGTAGCGTCCGGTTTCCACCTGGTCGGCGAGAACGGATCCAGCCGGGTCAGCCAGGACAAATTCCGTGTGCGGAGAGTGCTCGGCGAACCACGCCTGCAGGCCGCCCAGCGTGCCGCCTGAGCCGACGCCCACCACGATGGCGTCGATTTTGCCGTCAAGCTGTTCATACAGTTCCGGCGCCGTGGTGGTGCGGTGCGCCAACGGGTTGGCTTCGTTGTTGAACTGGTCGATGTAAAACGCGCCGGGCAGTTCGTTCGCCAGACGCTGGGCGTAATCCTGGTAATAGGCAGGATGGCCCTTGTTGACGTCGGAGCGGGTCAGCACCACCTGGGCACCCAGCGCGCGCAGGTGGAAAATCTTCTCGCGGCTCATTTTGTCCGGCACCACCAGGATCAGCGAGTAGCCTTTCTGGGCGGCGATCAGGGCCAGGCCGAGACCGGTATTGCCCGCCGTGGCCTCAATAATCGTGCCGCCTGGCTGCAGCTGGCCGGTACGTTCCGCTTCGTTAATCATCGACAGCGCAACGCGATCCTTAATCGACCCGCCCGGATTTTGGTTTTCCAGCTTCAGGAACAGCGAGCAGGGACCGGTATCAAGCTTATGCAGCTGGATCAGCGGGGTACGACCAATCAGTTCGGTGACGGAGTGATAAATCGTCATGATGTTTTCCTTTCTGGATGTCATGACGGGATGATAGGGCGGTGAAATTTTCTCAATAAAGAACCATTCACTGCCGTTTAGAACAGAAAGGAATATAAATGCTATTTCTGGATGGCAGGACAGCAAGACGTAAAGTTGTCTGGATGTGAGGATGGCTATATCGGGATAAAATGCTGCAAAAATGAGCGTTTTTTGCGCCCGTCCGCCAGCAGATATGCATCCGGCAGATAATCATTGCTGAAATTGGTCTAAATGCTTCCCACCCGGTAAATCCGCTGTTTATTGCCGAAAGTTATAACACATTCTTTTTTGTTCATTTAAAAGCTGATAACGCCTGTTTACTATCGTTTGGACATCCATACTGCTAAACCGCCACGGGCGGCACGGATAACGAATAAGAATGATTGTACTGAGCAATATTTCGAAGGTTTTTGATAACGGAAAGGTGGCACTCACAGCCGTTGATAATGTCAATTTGACGATAGCACAGGGACAAATATACGGAATCATTGGTTACAGCGGCGCAGGTAAAAGTACGCTTATCCGCCTGCTGAATGGTCTGGAAAAACCGAGCAGCGGCAGCGTAACCATCAACGGGCAGAACATTTCTGCCGCAAAAGGTGAAGCACTGCGCCAGGCGCGTCTGAAGATCAGCATGGTGTTTCAGCACTTCAACCTGCTGTGGTCGCGCACGGTCAGCGAGAATATTGCGTTCTCGATGCAAATTGCTGGCGTACCGAAAGCCGAAATTAAGGCCCGCGTGGCCGAGCTTATTGAACTCGTTGGCCTGAAAGGTCGCGAGCATGCTTATCCGTCACAGCTGAGCGGTGGGCAAAAGCAGCGCGTGGGCATTGCGCGTGCGCTGGCTAATCGCCCGGATGTGCTGCTCTGCGATGAAGCCACCTCCGCGCTTGACCCGCAGACCACCGATCAGATCCTCGATCTGCTGCTGGATATTAACCGTCGGTTCAAGCTGACCATCGTGCTGATCACGCACGAGATGCACGTGGTGCGCAAAATCTGCGACCGCGTGGCGGTGATGGAGAACGGTAAAGTGGTGGAAGAGGGAGACGTGTTGAGCGTCTTTACCCATCCGCAGCAGCCGATTACGCAGCAGTTTGTTCGTCAGGTGAGCCAGTACGCTGAAGAAGAAACCTTCAATACCGAACTGGCAAACGATCTGGAAGGCACGGTTATCAGGCTGACCTTTACCGGGCACAGCACGCACAAACCGATTGTGGGCGAACTGACGCTGCGCTACGGCCTGCCGTTTAACATCCTGCACGGAAAAATGACCCAAACCGCTCACGGCGTGTTTGGTCAACTCTGGGTGCACGTCGTGGCATCTGATGAACAACTGAACAATATCCTCGCCGACCTGCAGCACAGCGATATTGAAGGCGAGGTGATTAAACATGGCTGAGAATCTCTTTCCGCATCTCAAGTGGGATCAGCTCTGGGCGGCGACGCTGGAGACGCTGTACATGACCGCGCTTTCCGGCATAGCGACCTTTGTGCTGGGCATCGTGCTGGGTCTGGCGCTGTTTTTAACCGCGCGCGGCGGATTGTTCCACAACCGCACGGTGTATAGCGTCATTTCGATTGTGGTGAACGTGTTCCGCTCGATTCCGTTCATCATTTTGATTGTGCTGCTGATCCCGTTCACCAAGACCGTTGTCGGCACCATTCTTGGTGCCAACGCGGCGCTGCCGGCCCTGATTGTGGGTGCCGCACCATTCTACGCACGCCTGGTGGAGATCGCCCTGCGTGAAGTGGATAAAGGCGTGATTGAAGCGACGCGCTCGATGGGCGCACGACTGAGCACGCTCGTGTTTCGGGTTTTACTGCCGGAATCATCACCTGCACTGGTATCGGGTATTACGGTAACGCTGATTGCGCTGGTGAGCTACAGCGCAATGGCGGGGGTGATTGGCGCCGGTGGTTTGGGAAATCTGGCTTATCTGGAAGGATTCCAGCGCAACCATGGTGACGTCACGCTGGTGGCAACGGTGACCATTCTGATCATCGTTTTCATTATCCAGTTCTGCGGCGATGTCATTACTTCACTGTTAGATAAACGCTAATAAATACACACAGGAACCACATCATGAAAAAGACACTGACACTGATCGCCGCTGCAACCCTGAGTGCCCTGAGCTTCGCCTCCTGGGCCGACACCCTGACCGTGGGCGCATCCAATACGCCGCACGCCGAAATTCTGGAGCAGGCAAAGCCGATTCTGGCGAAGCAGGGTATCGACCTGGAGATTAAACCGTTCCAGGACTACATTCTGCCGAACACCGCGCTGGCAGGTCATGACATCGATGCGAACTATTTCCAGCACATTCCTTACCTGAACAGCGTGCTGAAAGATCATGCGGGCGATAAGGACTACGATTTTGTCAGTGCGGGCGCGATCCACATTGAGCCAATCGGCATCTACTCCAAAAAATACAAGTCGCTGAAAGATCTGCCGGAAGGTGGCAAGATCATCATGCGTGACGCGGTTTCTGAAGAGGGTCGTATTCTTTCCATCTTCGAGAAAGAGGGCGTGATCAAGCTGAAGCCGGGCATCGATAAAGTGACCGCGCGCATCAGCGACATCGTCGAGAACCCGAAAAAGCTGAAGTTCACGCCTAACGTTGAAGCGTCTCTGCTGCCGCAGATGTACAACAACAACGAAGGCGATGCGGTGGTGATTAACGCCAACTACGCGATTGACGCCGGTCTGGATCCGGTTCACGACCCGATTGCGGTTGAGAGCGGTGAAAACAACCCGTATGCCAACATCATCACCGTGCATCGCGGTGACGAGAAGAAGAAAGACATCGTCGCGCTGGTGAACGTGCTGCACTCGAAAGAGATTCAGGACTGGATCCGCACCAAGTACAAAGGCGCGGTCATTCCAGTAAACAACTAATTAGCTGATTTTACAGATGAAGCCCGGCGAGTTCCTCGCCGGGCTTCTTTTTTGTATCCGGCAGGAGAATCATTTAAGCTCAACGTTTAACAGGCAATGGAGTGATGACGATGGGTAACGTGACCAAAGATGAAGCGCTGTATCAGGAGATGTGCCGGGTGGTCGGGAAGGTCGTGCTTGAGATGCGTGATTTAGGGCAGGAGCCAAAGCATATTGTCATTGCCGGGGTACTGCGTACCGCGCTGGCGAACCAGCGCGTGAAACGCAGTGCATTGACAACCGAGGCAATGGAAACGGTGGTTAAAGCGCTGGCCGGGTAAGGCGCCAGCGTTTCGCAAGCTGCTCGAGCGAGCAGCAGAGCAGGTAGTAGACCACGCCCGTAAAGATAAAAATGGCCGCCGGATAGATTTGCACCCGGTTGTTGACCTGTCCCGCCACCGTGGTCAGCTCCGGGACGTTCACGATAAACGCCAGCGACGTATCCTTCAGCAGGCTGATAAAAATCCCCACCAGCGACGGCAGAATATTCCTCAGCGCCTGCGGCAGCAGCACGCGCCACAGGGTTTGCTGCGTGCTGAATCCCTGTGACAGCGCGGCTTCGAACTGCCCGGTCGGCAGCGCGCTCAGCCCGGCCAGCACCGAGTGCATCACGGTGGCCGCCGTAAACCAGGCCAGCGCCAGCGTGACGGTCAGCGCCCCGGGTAGATCGCCCCCGGTCATGAGCGGCAGGAGATACCACATCCAGAAAATCACGAAGATGAGCGGGATCCCGCGAATCAGCTCTGCCCATAAAAAGAGGACTTTTCGCACGAGCCCGGTAAAGCGCCAGGCCAGGCACGCGAGCAGTATCCCTCCGGGCAGAGCGATAACCGCAGCGCCTGCTGCCATCATTAACGAAAGCAGTACGCCTCCCGGTTCACCGGCTGCCGCGCGTCCCCACAGCAGATAATCGAGGTTATCGGTGATGACATTAAGTCCGGCAATCATGTTTTTCACTCCCTGTGGTGGCGACGATCGGGCGTTTACGTTTCGCCTGCGGCCCAAGGCGGACCAACACCATTCCCATGACCAGACCGGTCAGCAGATAGAGTGCAGTACCGAGGGTAAATGCCTCCAGCGCGTGCGCGTTAAAGCTTTCGATCTGCCTGACCTGGTAGGTGAGCTCGGCGAAGCCTATCCCGCTGGCGAGTGAGGAGAGCTTCATCAGGTTGAGATACTGGCCCACAACGGGCTGCCAGGCGTTAGCCAGCCCCTGCGGCAGCAGGATGTAGCGAAACACGCGCCATGCTGAGAATCCCTGGGCCAGCGCCGCCTCCCGTTGCCCGACTGGCACAGAACGCAACCCGGCTTCCACTTCTTCGATTAAAAACGCCGAGGTAAAAACGCCCAGCCCCCAGGCAGAGCATAAAAATTCGGGCGTAAACCACCAGACGTCGCCGGGCAGAATGGACCAGCTGTGATCGGCGTTGACCACGTCGCGAAACGCCTGCGGCAGCCCGTTCCAGGCGGCAAAATACCAGAACAGCAGCTGCACCAGCAGCGGCGTATTGCGAAACAGCGATACCCAGCCGCTGACGATCGCTTTCCCGACGCGTCCACCGGACAGGCGCAGGAGCATAAAGAGCAGTGCGAGCAGGCTGGCCAGCGCGATCCCCGCCAGCGTCACCCACAAGGTGGTGAGAAATCCGGAAAGTATCCACTGCAGAGGCTGTCCGGTCAGTACCCCCTGCCAGTCGAGCGCGGGCATTACAGATGCTCCTGATGCAGCGGATCCAGCACCTTTTGCAGGAAACGCTGCGCGCGCGGATGCGCTGGCTGGCTGAAAAACTGCGCTGGCGGCGCGGTTTCCAGAATTTGCCCGCCGTCGATAAAGACAATCCGGTCGGCGATTTCCCGGGCAAACTGCATCTCATGGGTCACTACGATCATCGTGATCCCGCTGTGGGCGAGGGCTTTCATCACGAACAGCACTTCACCAATCATCTCCGGATCCAGCGCGGAGGTGGGTTCATCGAACAGAATGATTTGCGGTGAAGAGGCGAGGGCGCGGGCTATCGCCACGCGCTGCTGCTGTCCGCCGGATAGCTCTGCCGGGAAATGGTGGGCCTTTTCCAGCATCCCCACTTTCTCCAGCAGGGCCAGCGCGCGCGCCTGGGCTGGCTGTGGCTTCCAGCCGTGAACGTGCTCCAGTGCCAGGGTGATGTTCTGGCTGGCGGTGAGATGGGCATAAAGATTGAACTGCTGGAATACAAACCCCACGCGGCTTCGCAGCTGGCGCAACCCGCTACCGGAGAGCTTTCCGGTAGGCTTGTTGTCGACCAGGATCTCTCCGCCGCTCAGGGGTTCAAGCTGGTTGATAAGACGAATCAGGGTGGATTTACCGGAACCCGACGGGCCGAGGATAGCAACCACTTCACCGGGCGTGATGGTGAGGTTGATGTCGTTCAAAACCTGATGGTCACCGTAGCGTTTGTCCACATGACGAAACTCGACGCTGGCCTGTTCCAGATGTGAAAAATCCGCGGCACCGGCCGCGGAGTGTGAAAATAAACCTGAGAGCATAATTACCTGGCTTCTATTTTAAAGCCGCGAGGCTGTGGAGCAGGGGTGCCAGGACCAAACCAGACATCATAGATTTTTGCCGCCTGACCGGTCTTCTCGAGATTAACCAGCTCGTCGTTGACGGCTTTCAGCAGTGCCGTTTCACCTTTCTTCACCCCCACGCCGATCTCTTCTTTACTGAGCAGGTCGGGCAGGATTTTGAAGTTGGCTTTGTCCGGCGCCTGCGCCAGCAGACCGGCCAGAATGGTGCTGTCCTGAGTGATGGCCTGTACGTTGCCGTTGCGCAGTGCGGTCAGCGCCAGGGGAATGTCGTCATAAGAGAGGACGCGGGACTGCGGGAAACGCTGGTGCAGCGCCTGCTCGCCCGTTGTGCCTTTGACTGCACCAATGCGCGCCCGGCTATAGTCATCGAGCTTGTCCGGTGATTTCGCCGGAACCAGGAACTGCTGGCCAGTGACGAAGTAAGGCGTCGAGAAATCAATGACCTGTGCGCGTTCCGGGGTGATAGTAATATCCGCCACGATCAGGTCGGCTTTGCCGGACTGCAGCAGCGGAATGCGGTTGGCCGGATTGGTGGCAACCAGTTCAAGCTTCACGCCGAGCGATTTTGCCAGCGCTTTGGCGAAGTCTACGTCGTAACCCACGATCTCATGCGTTTTGGCATCAATCGAGCCAAACGGCGGGTTGGCATCAAACGTGGCCACTTTCACCACCCCTGCTGCCTTGATATCCGCCAGCTGATCGGCCTGCGCCTGCGCTGAAAACAGGCCCCAGGCTGCCACTACGCCCAGAGCCAGCGTCCGTTTTTTAAACCCTTTCATTTTTGCTGCCATAGTCATACGCCATCCCGTTGTTTTTGTTTTACCCCGTTACGCTCCCATAAGGGAAAGCTATCGCCAAATAAGAAATCGTTCTTTGCTATGAGCAAAAAAGCATTAGTGAACAAGGTGTTAATGAAGAGTGAAAAGGACGAGGGTGCTATTTGCAGATCCTGCACATCGACAGTGGATTTTGGTATTTCCCCTGCACGGGATTGGGGTGCTTAACTGAAGGCAGATACGGCGAGAGAGGGTAAGACGATGAAAAAATGGATCAGCACGTTACGGCGGTTTTTTGCGGCCCGGCCAGCGAATGCGGAGAACAGCGCGCAACGTGTTCTTGAGTCGATACTGCCTGTCGCCAGCCTGTATGGCGTAGACGTTGCCAACATTGACCCGGAGTGGTTCCATGATAAAACGCCACGCTGAACTGCGCCGCACGCGCGAAACGTACTGGAACGAAGTGTGCGTGACGTTTAACGAGTGAAATAAAAAAGCACCGGTTTCCCGGTGCTTTTTTATTAGATCTTGCAGGCGTCGCCGCAGTCGTCGTCGGCGACAATCGCCTGCGCTTTTTTATCCGCGTCGTCCAGACGTTCTGCATTACGCTCTTCTGCTTCATCCAGACCGTTAAACACTAAGTTATCGAGATCAATTTCCATGTTGCACCTGCTCTGTTCAGTTTTCGATACTGGCACAGTATAGGGCAAAAAAAGCCAGCAATGTACCTCGCAGCACATAAGGATAATCCCTGCCATACTCAGTGCTTTATCGCTGAGGAGAGCACATGATTACACTCTGTAAAACCTGTGGAACCGCCTACGACACGCAGCCGGACAGATGCCCAATTTGTGAGGATGAACGCCAGTATGTGCCCATCACGGGGCAGGTGTGGACCGATCTCGATACCGTCAACGCGACGCACAGCAACAAATGGCAGCAGCTGGAGCCGCGATTGTTCGGTATCAAAACGGTTCCGGCGTTTGCTATCAACCAGCGGGCGCTGCTTCTGCAAACGCCGCACGGCAACATTCTCTGGGACTGTATCGCCAACATTGACCCGGCAACCAAAACGCTTATTAACGCCCTTGGCGGCATCAGCGCGATTGCGATTTCACATCCGCACTATTACACCACGATGCAGGAGTGGGCTGCGGCGTTTGACGCGCCGGTGTACCTGCACGCCAGCGACAGAGAGTGGGTGATGCGCGACAGCCCAGCCATTCATTTCTGGGAAGGCGATGCGCTGGAGATTTTCCCGTCTGTTACCCTGCTGCGTCTGGGCGGGCATTTTGCCGGGGGAACGGTGCTGCACTGGCAGGAGGGGGACGGGGTGCTGCTGGTGGGCGATATTCTGCAGGTCACGCCGGGTAAAGACGCCGTCTCGTTTATGTGGAGCTACCCGAACTATCTTCCGCTGCCTGCCCGCACCGTGGCGTCCGTCGTGAGTCATCTGGAAGGCAGAACGTTTGAACGTCTGTATGGCGCGTTCGAAGGGCAGAACATCCTCGCTAACGCGGACGAAATTGTGCAGCGGTCGGGCCAGAAATATATTGCTTGTCTGAAGTAAACCACGATGGGTAAACTTTACGAGTGTGATCTCGATCATACCTAAACTAAAACAGATAAAAGAGACATTGCTATGCAACATATCATTGAAGGTTTTCTCAGCTTTCAAAAAGAGATTTTCCCGCAACGTAAAGAACTCTTCCGCAGTTTAGCGTCCAGCCAGAATCCCAAAGCGCTGTTCATCTCATGCTCCGACAGCCGTCTGGTCCCGGAACTGGTCACCCAGCAAGAGCCAGGACAACTCTTTGTCATTCGTAATGCTGGCAACATTGTGCCGCCGTTCGGACCGGAGCCAGGCGGTGTGTCCGCTACCATCGAATACGCCGTCGTGGCGCTGGGCGTCACGGATATCGTGATTTGCGGTCACTCCAACTGCGGCGCGATGAAGGCGATTGCCGATAACGCGAACCTGGAGCCGATGCCTGCCGTGTCACACTGGCTGCGCTATTCCGACGCGGCAAAAGCCGTGGTAGAGAAGAAAACCTGGGATAAGCCGATCGATAAAGTTAACGCGATGGTGCAGGAAAACGTCTTTGCGCAACTGAGCAACATCAAGACCCATCCGTCCGTCGCGGTGGGCCTGCGTAATAACTCCATCCGACTGCACGGCTGGGTGTACGACATTGAAAGCGGCGAAATCCTCGCGCTGGATAAAGCGACGAAAAGCTTCGTCTCGCTGTCGGAAAACCCGGAAGTCTTCTTCGAGTAATCCGCAACAGCAGGGCACGGATGCCCTGTCAGTTTTCAAAATAGGGTAATCTCCGCCGCACGCGTGACGCGGTTTTTTCCGCCGCTTTCGCCATCGCCTCTGCAATCTCTGCACACTCCACCAGCCCCTGAACGAAGGGACGATCGTGCATCAGCCACGGTATCGCACCGAAGGCGATGCGCCCGCGAACGGTGTCAGGCGCTTTTAAGGTGTAATCCTCGCCGATATCGGGTATCTCATCGCCGGTCGCTTCCAGCTGTTTTCGCAGCGTCGGGAAGGGCAGATCTTTCGTTTTGAGCGGCTTTTGTCCGCGTGCGTCAATAAATACGTCGAAACGATAGACGGTCTCTTTTGTGGTTATCACCGTTCGATCGCTGCCAACGTCGAGCGTGTAGTCGTCATCGAGTGCGGCCACGCTGATGATGCCGGCTTCGCGAAGTGCGAGCAGCCTGCGGATAGACTGCGGAGGAATGGCGGCATAGTTGTCGATAAATACCCGAGCCAGCCCCTGCTTAAAGCGTTTTCTGTCCTGCTCGCTGAGATGGGGAACGATCTCCTGAACGACCTCATGCAGCCGCAGCACGGTATAGCGCCAGGCCACGGTACGGCGTTCCCGTTTGTTGCGTTCAACCTCGTTGAGATTCTCTTCCGCCCAGGTAAAGGGGCCGTGGCGTTGACGATCCTCAAACCAGGCCTCACGAACAGTGTCCGCATTCAGCGTATGCAGAGACATCTTCTCGCACCACGCCGGATCGGCAAGCTGAAGCTCTTTGACCATCAGGGCAAAAATGCGGTCAAGCAGGCCATCCGGTCCTTTGGCGATCTCGCTTTCCACCACGAATTCGGTCAATACCGACAGCGGCTCGTAAGGAATAGGGCAGTAAAAATCGGCTTCCGGCAGAATGCCCGTCCGGGACATCAGCGTAATGTGTAACCCTTCGCTGCCGTTGTCGAGGATGAATTTACCGTCACGAAACGCACCGTGCTGCATCACCACCGCCATAGCCGCGTCCAGGCCGCTCAACGAGGTGCCCATAATGCCCACTCGGCAAGGGGGAATGCGGGCGTCCATCAGACCGGACCACGGGCTTGGGAAGAACGTGCGCGTGGCTTCATCCTCCTCTGGCCAGACGTGGCCGGTGGCAATAACCGTCAGGTCGAATTGATCCGGTAAGGTGCGGTCGTTGACCGAAATCGTCACGCCGGTTGTCGAAGGGATGATGTCGGTGACCTTCGCGGATTCATGGACTTTAACCTCGAACCCCAGCTTTTTCGCCTCTTTTACGATTGAACGAAAGCTGTCGCGAAAGTACTCTCCCAACAGGAGCCTGGGCAGGAACTGTCGGTCATGCAGGCTGGCTTTATCCACCTTAAAGCGTGCCAGATGGGCGTCGCTCTGTTCCTTAAGCCAGTCGAGGTAGGTCATAAAAATGGGCGGGATTTCAATGCTCGCAATGTTCGCCAGCATCAGCCGGGAATTATCGTCGTCGTTATAGGGCATGCCCACGCCGGCTTCATCGGCCTGTTCAAAGACGGAAACGGAGAGCGGCGTGCTGTTTTGAAGCAGGTGATAAAAGGTGTAAATCCCTGTGGGGCCGGAGCCGATAATCGCGATCTTCTTCATCGACACGTTTCCTGTGTTTTTTTCCATAGGAAAAGCGTAGCAGGAGAATAATGATGAAAATAAAGGATTAAGAAAATTCAGGCTATCAGAGGAGAATTTGCACCATTTCAGGACTGAAATGGTGCGTCCGAGTGGACTCGAACCACCGACCCCCACCATGTCAAGGTGGTGCTCTAACCAACTGAGCTACGGACGCAGAATGGTGCGTTCAATTGGACTCGAACCAACGACCCCCACCATGTCAAGGTGGTGCTCTAACCAACTGAGCTATGAACGCAACGTGTTGTCGGTGACAACGGGGACGAATATTAGCGGCACAGCACCGAGGTGGCAAGAGGGAAAATGCAATTTTCTCTCTGATTTCACGCGATTGCTGTATTACCGCGCAAAGTGAAGAGAAAGTAGCCGCCGGGTGGCGGCTACTGCGTATTTAACGTGCAGCGCGTTGCAAAATGATCGTGGATGGCTGGCGCTGCAGGAAGCGCATGCGCATCATCATCATAATCGCCGCCGACGTCAGGCCGATGATAAAGCCCATCCAGAACCCCGCCGGTCCCATGCGGTCCACCACCAGGTCGGTCAGGGCCAGAATATACCCACACGGCAGACCCAGCACCCAGTAGGCGATGAAGGTGATAAAGAAAATGGAGCGCGTGTCTTTATAGCCGCGCAGCACGCCGCTGCCAATCACCTGAATGGAGTCCGAAATCTGGTAAATCGCGGCCAGCAGCATCAGGTGCGATGCCAGCGCGACGACCTCCGGGTTATCGTTATAGAGCAGGGCAATCTGCTCGCGCAGCGCCACGGTAAAAAGCGCCGTGCAAATGGCCATGCAGACGCCGACGCCCAGCCCGGTGCGCGCGGCGGTTTGCGCGTCGAGCGTCGAGCCTTGCCCCAGGCGGAAGCCCACGCGGATCGTCACTGCCGCGGCCAGCGACATCGGCAGGACAAACATCAGGGAGCTGAAGTTCAGCGCAATCTGGTGCCCGGCGACGTCCACAATGCCCAGCGGGGAGACCAGCAGGGCGACCACGGCAAACAGGGTCACCTCAAAGAACAACGCAAGGGCAATCGGCAGCCCTAGCTGCACCAGACGCGTCATGATGCTCCAGTCCGGCGTGCTGAATCTGTTCTCGTTACGAATATCGCGCATGGAGCGGGCGCGCTTCACGAAAGTAAGCATCGAGAAGAACATGACCCAGTAAACGGCTGCCGTTGCCACGCCGCAGCCGACGCCGCCCAGCTCCGGCATCCCGAAATGACCGTAAATAAAGACATAGTTAACCGGGATGTTGACCAGCAGCCCGATAAAACCCATCACCATGCCGGGCTTGGTTTTCGCCAGGCCTTCACACTGGTTACGCGCCACCTGGAAAAAGAGATAGCCCGGCGCGCCCCAGAGCAGCGCGCGCAGATAGCCCACGGCTTTGTCCGCTAGCGCCGGGTCAATATTATGCATAGCGCGAATGATATGGCCCGCGTTCCAGAGCACCACCATGATCAGCACGGAGACAAACCCTGCCAGCCAGAAACCCTGGCGAACCTGATGGGCGATGCGCTCGCGACGGCCCGAGCCATTGAGCTGAGCGATAACAGGCGTGAGCGCGAGCAGCAGACCGTGGCCGAACAGGATGGCCGGAAGCCAGATTGACGTGCCGATAGCCACGGCCGCCATGTCGGTGGCGCTGTAGCCACCTGCCATTACCGTATCCACAAATCCCATTGCGGTCTGGGCCACTTGCGCGACGATCACTGGTATAGCCAGTGCCAATAACTGGCGCGCTTCATTCATGTACTTCTGCACGTGAACACCTTTATTTTGTAGTTATTTGAGAGACTAAAAAAGCCGCCGAAACGGGCAGCAAGAAGAAAATGCAGGGGGGTGCCAGCTATTGTAGCGGGCTTTAGCTATTTATCTAGTGAAAAAATCGCCAGAAAATGCGCTCCGCTGGCAACCTGTTTTTCCAACTGTTATTGTGGAGGGATTAAACGGTGTCATCACCGTTCGGAAAAAACAGGAGTTGTAAGCATGTTTACTGGTATTGTGCAGGGCACTGCCAAAGTGGTGTCCATTGATGAAAAACCTAATTTCCGTACTCATGTTGTTGAGCTGCCGGAATATATGCTTGAGGGTATCGAAACCGGCGCCTCGATTGCCCATAACGGCTGCTGCCTGACCGTGACCGAAATTAACGGCAACCAGATTAGCTTTGATTTAATGAAAGAGACGCTGCGGATCACTAACCTGGGCGAGCTGGTGGTAGGCGATACCGTCAACGTTGAGCGCGCGGCGAAGTTCAGCGATGAGATTGGCGGCCATTTGATGTCGGGGCACATCATGACCACTGCCGAAGTGGCGAAAATCGTGACCTCGGAAAATAACCGTCAAATCTGGTTTAAAATGCAGGATCCGTCATTAATGAAATACATCCTCTATAAAGGATTTATTGGCATTGACGGGATTAGCCTGACCGTGGGAGAAGTGACGCCAACGCGTTTTTGCGTGCATTTAATTCCTGAAACGCTGCAGCGCACCACGCTGGGCGCCAAAAAACTGGGGCATCGCGTGAATATCGAAATCGATCCGCAAACCCAGGCGGTGGTGGATACGGTTGAACGCGTGCTGGCAGCTAAAGAAGCCGCAATAATAAAGACCGCAGAAGAAGAATAAAAAAATAACCCCGGATAGCCGGGGTTATTTTTTTAGCGTGCGACACGCAGTCCGTGTTCAATCCCCCGGCTGAATACCACCTGCCAGAGCTGAATATCCCGTGCGCGAAACGCCCCCGCGCAGGCATTCAGATAATAGCTAAACATCCGTTTGAATCGTTCTGAATAGTTGTCCGCAATCTCGGGCCAGGCTTTCTGGAAACGTTCATGCCACGCCATTAAGGTGGTGTCGTAGTCCGCGCCAAAGTTATGCCAGTCTTCCATCACGAAATGGGATTCACTGGCGTTGGCGATCTGGCGAACGGATGGTAAACAGCCATTCGGAAAGATGTATTTATTGATCCACGGGTCAACGTTATTGTCGGTCCGTTTAGAGCCGATGGTGTGCAGCAGGAAGAGCCCGTCCGGTTTCAGATTACGATCCACCACCTCAAAGTAGGTATCGTAGTTTTTTGGCCCCACGTGCTCGAACATGCCGACGGAAACGATCCGGTCGAACTGCTCGTTCAGGTCACGGTAGTCCTGCAGCCGGATATCCACATCGAGACCCTGGCAACGCTCCCGCGCCATTTTTTGCTGTTCCGCTGAGATCGTCACGCCGACCACGCTGACGCCATAGTGCTTCGCCATAAAATACGCCAGCCCGCCCCAGCCGCAGCCGATATCCAGCACGCGCATGCCGGGCTGTAGCTGCAGCTTTTCACTGATCAGACGCAGCTTGGCCTGCTGTGCTTCCTCAAGCGTCGACGCGTCTTTCCAGTAGGCGCAGGAGTATTGCATGAAAGGGTCCAGCATGCGGCTGAACAGGTCATTGCCGAGATCGTAATGCTCTTTGCCGACGATCCATGCGCGTTTTTTACTTTGCAAGTTAAACAGTCGGGCAGAGGCGACACGCAGGGTGTCTTTCAGATTGCGGGGGAGTTGATTTTCCAGACCGGCACGCAACACGCTGGCAAAAAAGATATCCAGCCGTTCACATTCCCACCAGCCATCCATATAACTTTCTCCCAGGCCTAGCGACCCTTCCCGCAACACGCGTTTAAAAAAGTCGGGATGTTTAACCTGGGGATCGGATGGCGAAGATCCGTTGATAGTGATGCCTGCTCGACCTAACAGTTCACTGACGATCCGGGACCAGTTGTCGTCCGGAACGCTGACTTCTTCTATACACGATGAACTCATAGCTTCTCCATCACCCTGATGTGATCAGAACCTTCAAACAGCGTAGACGCTTTTTTTGGTTTGTGAGAAATCTCACGGTAAATACCGCGAGGCTAGTATCCGACGTAGAACAGAGGAAGGGAGATAACCCTTGCCGAAATGCCTTCCATGGTAAAACGGGAGCACTCCGGCTCCCGTTAACACTTAATATTTATCGTATTTAATCGAACCAAATTTAGTATAGGCCTCAAAATTTGGTGATTCAATAGAAAATTGTTAGCAACCTAATCACTGAAATGTAACATGATTTCTGGCGCAATCAGGCATGCGAGGTTTCCACCTGCGCACCGCTATCCTGCTCACGCTGCGCGGAAGCCTGCATGCGGTAACCCAATACCGCCAGCGCAACGGTGACCAGCATCACGCTGGTGGTGGTTAACAGCGGCGTCGCAATCAGCGCCGAGACCACCAGGCTTGCCAGGAAGCACAGACCCAGCTGCAGTGTATTTTGCAGCGCGGCGGCGCGGCCTGTCGCCTGCGGGAACGGACGTAACGCCTGTGCCACCACGATCGGGTAAATCGCCCCGTTCGCCACGGCCATCACGCAGAAGGGAATCAAAATTTCAGCCAGGCCCGCGCCCGGAATAAACCCGACGGCCCAGGTACCGATGACGCTCAGCGCATAGAGCACCAGCAGCCATGGCAGCATCTGCTGACCTTCCCATTTTTGCAGCGCCGCGCGGCAGCCGTACCCGCCCACCAGGAACGCGATGGTCTGCGGAACATAGCTCAGACCGATGGCCGCCGGGCTGTAGCCCATATCGTGCAGAATAAACGGCGAGCCGGTGAGCCACGCGAAGAAGCTGGCCGAACAGGCGGCATAAATCAGGACATTCCCGCGATACGCTTTGGCGCTCAGCAGGGAGGTGAAGGTAATCGGCTTCGCGTCGGCATGCGCCTCTTTTTTATGCGCGGGCTCAAGGGCAAACGCCGGCAGCATCAGCACCAGCGTGATGGCAAACAGCGTGGCAAAAATGGCCTGCCAGTCAAAGTGCGCGAGGATCCAGCTGCCCAGCAGCGGAGCCAGGGCAGGGGAAAGACCCACCAGCGGCATAATAGTGGCGAAAATACGGTTTGTGCGGTTAGCCGGATAGTAGTCGGTCACCAGCGCCTGCCAGGTCACCGCCGCAGCACAGACGCCCACGGCCTGAATAAAGCGCAGCACCAGTAGCCAGGTAGCATCGCGCACCCACAGCATCCCCAGACAGCCCACGGCAAAAATGGCCAGACCCAGCAGCAGTACCGGTTTACGGCCAAAGCGATCCGAGAGCGGTCCCCACAGGAGCTGCGCGAAAGCAAAACCGGCAAGGAACAGGCTCAGGCTGGCGCTGATGGCCGCCGCAGGGGTTTGCAGGTCTTCCTGCATCGCAGCAAACGCGGGCAGGTACATGTCGGTGGCCAAAAAGCCCAGCACGCTTAAGCCGCTGAGCCAGACTAAAAATCCTTTCCTGGGTTGCATTCTCTTATTCTCCTGAGGAGGCAGGTGTACGTTGGCGCAGAGTGTAGGGAGTGCAAAGCGGCTTGTGAAACGCTAATATTTGGCGGGTGCATTCAAATTTTTTGCAGGCAGAAAATGTGGTCAGATTATTCTCTTGAAGTGGTCGATGCTGTTGCGCGTAACGGCAGCTTTAGCGGTGCAGCGCAGGAGTTGCACCGCGTCCCTTCGGCCATCAGCTACACGGTGCGTCAGCTTGAGGAGTGGCTGGCGGTTCCGCTGTTTGAGCGGCGGCATCGCGACGTGGAATTAACGCCGGCAGGCGCGTGGTTTTTGAAGGAAGGGCGTTCTGTTATCAAAAAAATGCAGATCACCCGCGAACAGTGTCAGCAGATCGCCAACGGCTGGCGGGGACATCTCGCCATCGCGGTGGATAACATCGTGAAGCCGGAACGCACCCGGCAGATGATCGTGGATTTCTATCGTCATTTCTCTGACGTTGAGCTGCGGGTCTCGCAGGAGGTGTTCAACGGGGTGTGGGATGCGCTGGCGGACGGCAGGGCGGAGATGGCGATTGGCGCGACGCAGGCGATCCCGGTTGGGGGACGTTACGCCTTTCGCGACATGGGGATGCTGAGCTGGAAATGCGTGGTGGCACGCGATCATCCCCTGGCGGCAATGGACGGGCCGCTGAGCGACGATACGCTGCGTAACTGGCCCTCGCTGGTGCTGGAGGATACGTCCCGTTCACTGCCCAAGCGTATCACCTGGCTTCTGGACAACCAGCGGCGGGTGGTGGCCCCTGACTGGGAATCGTCGGCGACGTGCCTCAGCGCCGGGCTGTGCGTCGCGATGGTGCCCGTTCATTTTGCGCGTCCGCGCATCGATACCGGAGAATGGGTTGAACTGACGCTGGAGAATCCGTTCCCGGACGCGGCCTGCTGCCTGACCTGGCAACAAAATGATGTCTCGCCCGCCATGGCCTGGCTGCTGGATTATCTGGGAGACAGCGAAACGCTAAACCGGGAATGGTTACGGGAGCCAGCGTAGCTGGCCCCGTCAAGGGATTAACGACGGTAGTCGCGGAACGGACCATCCGCAACGGAACGGCGTTCAATCAGACGCGGGTGAACTTCAATGGACTGCGACTCTTCGCGTTTGTTGACGATTCTGTCCAACAGCATATTGAAGGCCGTTTCGCCCAGCGAATCTTTTGGCTGGTGAATGGTTGTCAGCGCCGGGGTGAAGAAGCGCGCGTTACGCACGTTGTCATACCCGATCACGGAAATATCCTGCGGTACGCGCAGACCCAGCTCATCGGCGGCGCAGAGCGCACCCATGGCCATGATGTCACCCCCGCAGAAAACGGCGGTCGGGCGGTGCGGCTGGGAAACGATCTGCTGCATTGCGCGGTAGCCTGATTCCGGCTCAAAGTCGCCCTGCACGATCCAGTTTTCCGGCACGGTGATCAGCGCTTCTTCCATCGCTTTCATAAAACCGGCCAGACGGCCCGCGCCGGTGTTACGCTCCAGCGGACCCGGGATCACGCCAATCTCGCGGTGACCGCGTTCGATCAGGTAACGACCCGCCATGTAACCGCCTTCAAAGGCGTTGTCGATAACGGAGTCGGTGAAGTCCGCGCGCGCTTCACCCCAGTCCATGACCACCATGGGGATATGGCGATACTCTTCGAGCATCGACAGCACGGATTCCGGGTACTCGGAACACATCACCAGCAGGCCATCCACGCGCTTCTGCGCCATCATCGACAGGTAGGCACGCTGTTTTTCTATGCTGTTCCATGCGTTGCCCAGAATCAGGGTATAGCCTTTCTGGAAGCAGTTCTTCTCTACCGCTTCAATGATCTCGGCAAAATAGGCCGCTTCACTGCTGGTGGCCAGCAATCCAATGGATTTGGTGTGATTAACCTTGAGGCTGCGCGCAACCGCACTTGGCGAATAGTGCAGCTCTTTGATCGCTGCCCAGACGGCGTTGCGCGTCTCTTCCGCCACGAAGCGGGTTTTGTTAATTACATGTGATACGGTTGTAGTGGAAACGTTTGCGCGTTTTGCTACGTCTTTAATTGTTGCCATTAAATGTCACTCCAGACCATATCCTAAACTCCTGAAAAACTTGAAGGTAAACGTTTGCCTTCTCTCACCCTTATCACGCAATCTTGAATTGCGGCACGCCGGGAAAACGACACGGGACGTCAGGAGGGGGTCAATGGCCGGTACGCTAATAAATTTAGCGTGGAATTTTGTCCTATCTTGATGAAAAGGGGAAGAGGTAAAGTGTTTATCAGCCTAAATCCAGGAAGATTTTTGACGTAAATTATGCAAAAATGAGCAGGCTCACTTTTCGTGGGGGGATTAAAAGGAGAAAAATTGATGAGTTCCGATCTGAAGTTTTCGCTGTTCACCACCGTTGTTGTGCTGGCTCTGATTGTCGCGGCGGGTCTGACGGCCGCGCTGCACTGATTTACGCGGAGGGAGAGCCTTCTCCCTCCCGCTCACCCCGATTGTTACTCCTAAGGCAAAAATCTTTTGCCATTTTGTTAACTTCTCATTTTTTGTGATTGATGTCATGCTTTCCGCTTCTTTGTTCTGTGTCACCACATGACACGGCATCCGGAGTTGACGCATGAAAATCAATTTTCCCCTGCTGGCCCTGGCGATTGGCGCTTTTGGGATTGGCACCACTGAATTCTCCCCGATGGGGTTACTGCCCGTCATCGCCCGCGGCGTGGACGTCTCGATCCCTGCGGCAGGCATGTTAATCAGCGCCTACGCTATCGGCGTGATGGTGGGGGCGCCGCTGATGACGCTTCTCCTTTCGCACCGCGCGCGCCGCAATGCGCTCATTTTCCTGATGGCGATTTTCACCCTCGGTAACGTGCTTTCGGCCATTTCGCCGGACTACACCACGCTGATGCTGTCGCGTATTCTGACCAGCCTCAACCACGGCGCGTTCTTTGGGCTGGGGTCGGTTGTGGCGGCAAGTGTGGTGCCAAAACATAAGCAGGCCAGCGCCGTGGCCACCATGTTTATGGGCCTGACCATTGCTAACATCGGCGGCGTTCCTGCGGCAACCTGGCTGGGCGAGGTCATTGGCTGGAGGATGTCCTTCCTGGCGACGGCCGGACTGGGCGTAGTCGCGATGGTGGCGTTGTTCTTCTCCCTGCCAAAAGGCAGCGCGGGTGAACGCCCTGACGTACGCAGAGAGCTGTCGGTGCTGGTGCGCCCGCAGGTGCTCTCTGCGCTGCTGACCACCGTGCTGGGGGCAGGGGCGATGTTTACCCTCTACACCTATATTTCACCAGTGCTGCATGACATCACCCACGCAACGCCTCTCTTTGTGACCGCGATGCTGGTGCTGATTGGCGTGGGCTTCTCGATTGGCAACTATCTCGGCGGGAAATTTGCCGACCGTTCGGTGAGCGGAACGCTGAAGGGGTTCTTAACATTGCTGATTGTTATCATGATCGCCATTCCGTGGCTGGCGCGTAACGAGTTTGGCGCCGCGGTGGCAATGGTCGTCTGGGGGGCTGCAACGTTCGCTGTGGTGCCACCGCTGCAGATGCGCGTGATGCGCGTCGCGCATGAAGCGCCGGGCCTCTCATCCTCGGTCAATATTGGTGCCTTTAACCTGGGCAATGCGCTCGGTGCGGCGGCCGGTGGGGCCGTGATTTCTGGTGGGCTGGGGTACAGTTTTGTGCCGGTGATGGGGGCGATTATTGCCGCGCTCGGCCTGCTGCTGGTGATGATATCGGGTCGTAAACAGCCAGAAGCAGCCTGCGCTGCGGAATAAACCAAAAACGCAGAAGGGCGAACCCTTCTGCGTGTCTCTTACGCGGCGAAGTTCTTCGCCACAAAGTCCCAGTTAACCAGTGCCCAGAAGTGCTCCAGGTAGTTAGGGCGCGCGTTACGGTAATCGATGTAGTAAGCGTGTTCCCATACGTCCACGGTCATCAGCGGCTTCGCGCTGGTGGTCAGCGGGGTGCCCGCGTTAGAGGTGGACACGATAGCCAGTTTGCCATCCGCCTCTTTGACCAGCCACGTCCAGCCTGAACCGAAGTTCTTGATGGCGGCATCGGTGAACTTCGCTTTGAAATCCGCGAAGCTGCCAAAGGCGGCGTTGATGGCGGTAGCCAGTTCACCGACAGGTTCGCCACCGGCGTTTGGCGCCAGGCAGTGCCAGTAGAAGGTGTGGTTCCACACCTGAGCGGCGTTGTTGAATACGCCACCCTCAGAACTGCGCACGATCTCTTCCAGCGTTTTGCCTTCAAAATCGGTGCCCTTGATCAGGTTGTTCAGGTTGGTGACGTACGTCTGGTGATGCTTGCCGTAGTGATATTCCAGGGTTTCCGCAGAAATGTGCGGGGCCAGGGCGTCTTTTGCATACGGTAGTGCAGGTAATTCGAACGACATTGCTTCTCTCCTTATTGTATTTTGTGTTGTCAATAACCACACAGACAACAAGGACAGGATAGCAAATTGAAAGGGTATGCAAAAGAGGAACTTACCCTGCCACGGGGGTGGCAGGGCAGGGGTTAGCGAATGGTTTTCGGCGTCATCACGCGGCGTGCGCCAACGTAATGGCGTACCCAGTAGTCTTCACTGAGAGAGGTGATCTGAATATCCTGGCCGCTACGCGGTGACTGGATGAATTTTCCGTTGCCGACATAGACGCCAACGTGGTCAGCTGTCCCGCGGCCCTGCGTGCGGAAGAAGACCAGATCGCCGTTCTCCAGCTCTCCACGGTTGACCGGGGACGCGTCGCGCAGGTGGTACATTTCGTTGGCAGTGCGCGGAATGCGGAACTTGACCAGATCTTTATAGGCGTAATAGACGAGGCCGCTGCAGTCAAAACCGGTACGCGGTGAAGTCCCGCCCCAGTGATAAGGTTTGCCAATCTGCCCCATCAGCTTGTTCATTGCGGTTTTTTGCGCTTTCTGGACGCGCACTTTATGCACTTCCGCTATTTTGGTGACCTTGGTGCATTTCGCCTTATGGCCTTTACGCGCGATGCATTTTTCAGTCACGAGGTTAGCGGCGGTTTGCGAAGCTTTACTTTTGGCGGTGTGGGCAGTGCGGGAAGAAGTGGTTTTCGTCTTGCTGGAAGCGGTTTTTTTAGTCTGTGTGTTTGTCTTTTTCTTGTCGTTCTTAGCGGTGGTTTTTTTCTTACGTTCTGTGGCTTTCACCAGATGGTTTTTTTGTACAGCAGAATGCCGCGCCTGCTGAGAGGCGTTTGCCACTGGCGTGAAGGTGAGTGAAGTAAACAGTAAAGCACAGAGCGTGATCGAGATTTTATTTATCCGCGCCACTGGGCAG
Organism: Enterobacter cloacae complex sp. Mu1197; assembly: GCF_040059225.1. Lineage (NCBI taxonomy): Bacteria > Pseudomonadati > Pseudomonadota > Gammaproteobacteria > Enterobacterales > Enterobacteriaceae > Enterobacter > Enterobacter cloacae complex sp. Mu1197. Next base: position 2,003,925 of record NZ_CP157375.1, read on the forward strand.
TCCCCTGATAAATGCAGGTCATCAATAATACCCGCGTGTGATTTACAAAGCCCGTCGATTCTAATCCATAAAAAGCCAGAAAGTTAATACCATTTTTCAATCTCTAATCCTGTTTCGTTAGCAAGTGCAAAAAAATTCATCGTTCTGTCGTACATTTGCCCATTCCCTAAGCAAAACCCTGGCCGCCGCAGGGGTAAACACCATTTGCAATGCAACTTTTCGTGACTCGGCGTAAAATGTCTATACGTGACAAAAATGTTATTTTCCGATGCCAGTCTGAACCGCTACAATGTCAGACGAATGCCGTAACAGAAGTTAAAGGAAGCAAGACATGAGCACCACTATTGAAAAAATCCAGCGCCAGATCGCTGAAAACCCGATTCTGCTGTATATGAAAGGTTCTCCAAAGCTGCCAAGCTGCGGCTTCTCCGCGCAAGCGGTTCAGGCGCTGTCTGCCTGTGGTGAGCGTTTTGCTTACGTTGATATCCTGCAGAACCCGGACATCCGCGCTGAGCTGCCGAAGTACGCGAACTGGCCGACGTTCCCACAGCTGTGGGTAGACGGTGAACTGGTTGGCGGTTGCGATATTCTGATTGAAATGTATCAGCGCGGTGAACTGCAGCAGCTGATCAAAGAAACCGCGGCGAAGTACAAAACGGAAGAGCCGGACGCAGAGTAATTTTCTGCGGAAATAAAAAAGCGACCTGCTATGTGGTCGCTTTTTTTTGTCGGATGGCGCTGCGCTTACCCGACCTACGATTGGCGCTCGGCCTCATCGCCCATCGGCAGCGGCCAGCCGCCCAGACGCTTCCAGCGGTTGACGATCTCACAGAACAGCTCTGCGGTACGCTCCGTGTCATACAACGCGGAGTGCGCCTGCGTGCCGTCGAACGGAATGCCAGCTGTAATACAGGCCTTTGATAACACCGTTTGTCCCAGCGCCAGGCCGCTCAGCGCGGCGGTGTCGAAGGTGACAAAAGGGTGGAAGGGGTTGCGTTTGAGCGACGCGCGCTCCGCGGCAGCCATGGTAAAGCTGTGATCGAAGGTGGCGTTATGGGCCACCATAATGGCGCGGCTGCAGTTGCTCTCTTTCATGCCTTTACGCACCATTTTAAAAATGGCGTGCAGCGCGTCATATTCACTGACGGCACCGCGCAGCGGGTTATGCGGATCGATACCGTTAAACGCCAGCGCTTCCGGCTGTAAGTTTGCCCCTTCGAAAGGTTCAACGTGGAAATGCAGCGTGGTGTCCGGTGTAAGCCAGCCCTGTTCATCCATCTTCAGCGTGATGGCGGCAATTTCAAGCAGCGCATCGGTTTTAGCGTTAAATCCGGCTGTTTCTACATCAATGACAACGGGATAAAAACCACGAAAACGGTCGCACAGACCGCTAAATTGAGCGTTATCGGACATCAGGGTCTCTTACATGGGGAAAAAGCAGAGCGCATTATGGCAAATTTTGCGGGGTGATGCAGTAAAACTACGGGCGCACGTTGCGCCCTGAGGGATCAGTTGCCCAGACCGCGACCGGCGTCTTTGGCTTCAATCAGCTCGATTTTGTAACCGTCCGGATCTTCCACAAACGCAATCACGGTGGTGCCGCCTTTTACCGGGCCCGCTTCGCGCGTGACGTTACCGCCATTTTTGCGAATGCGTTCGCACGCGTCGGCCGCGTTATCCACTTCCAGCGCGATATGGCCGTAGGCTGTGCCCAGCTCATAGCTGTCAACACCCCAGTTGTAGGTCAGCTCGATCACCGCTTCATCCGTTTCCGGGCCGTAACCCACGAACGCCAGCGAGTATTTGTATTCCGGGTTTTCGCTGGTGCGCAGCAGCTTCATGCCCAGGACGTTAGTGTAGAAATCGATAGAACGTTGCAGGTCGCCAACGCGCAGCATGGTGTGAAGTAGGCGCATAATTTCCTCATTAACCAATGGAATAAAAAAGCTTTTTGATCAGAAACGATGTTTTAGTATAGCGGCGAAGTGTCGCCGCTATCAATGAACAATGGCGAGATTACAGTGAAGGGTAGTCGGTGTAGCCTTCCGCGCCGCCGCCGTAGAAGCTTTCCGGACGCTGCGGGTTGAGCGCCGCTTTTTTCTGCAGGCGAGCAACCAGATCCGGGTTGGCGATGTAGTCGCGGCCAAACGCGACGGCATCGATCAGCCCTTTATTAATCAGATCTTCGGCTTTCTCAGGCGTATAGGCACCTGCACCGATGATCACCCCGTGGAAGCGCTCGCGCACTTTCTGGCGGAAGGCTTCAGTGTAAGGCTTACCGCCAGCCCAGTCAGGCTCGGACATGTGCAGATAAGCGATGCCACGTTTAGCCAGTTCTTCGATCAGGTACAGAGCATCCGCTTCCTCGTTCGGGCCGTTGTCGACGTTCTGGAAAGACCCGATTGGGGAGACGCGGATCCCGATACGGTCCGGGCTCCACTCCTTGCATACCGCATCCACCACTTCCAGCACCAGACGGGCGCGGTTTTCGACGCTGCCGCCGTACTGGTCGGTGCGATGGTTAGACGACGGTGACAGGAACTGGTGCAGCAGATAGCCATGCGCGGAGTGCAGCTCAATCAGGTCAAAACCGGCTTCACGGGCGTTGGCCACGGCCTGACGGAAATCGTTAACAATCCCCGGAATTTCGTCCAGCTCCAGCGCGCGAGGCATAGAGGTATCCACGCGGATCGCGTTGCCGTTTTCATCGCGCAGGGAAGTACGGGTATTGGCGCTCAGGGCCGACGCAGAGACCGGTGCCTGACCGCCAGGCTGGATGCTGCTGTGTGAGATACGACCGGTATGCCACAACTGGACCGCAATACGACCCTCTTCAGCGTGAACGCCTGCGGTGATTTTCTGCCATGCCGCGATCTGTTCCGGGCTGTGAAGGCCCGGCGCACCGGCGTAACCCTTCGCCTGCGCAGATATCTGCGTGGCTTCGGTGATAATCAGGCCAGAGCTTGCGCGTTGACGATAGTATTCGCCCATCAGCGGGGTTGGGATGTCACCCGGCTCAATGCTGCGCAGACGGGTCAGCGGAGCCATGAACACGCGGTTTGGCGCCGTGACGGCACCCACTTTCAATGGGGTAAACAGTTTTTCAGCTGACATAAAGACTCCTGAGTAGACCAGTCGACTAGTAATAAGGTAAATAAAAAGCGCCCGTTATACGCCAGGCGCAGTAATGCTGTTTTTCACATGTGCCAGCGCGCTTTCCAGCGGCACGGCACTGCGTGAAATTTTTGCCTGCAGGTTGGCCCCTAACCACAGGGAGTAGAGCACCTGAGACTGCATTAAGGGATCGCCAGAAAAGGCCAGCGTTTTTTCGTCGCGGCCTTTTTCCAGCGCCTGGGCCAGCAGGGCGATCACGCCGCGGGCACCCTTATCCATCGCCGAGCGCATATCTTCGGAAAGATCGCACACCTCGGCAGACAGCTTGACCGTCAGGCATCCGCTGATAATGCCCTGCTGACAGAACTGGTTCAGCGTTTCCTGATAGTAGTTCAGAACACGATCCCGATAGTTTCCTTCACCCGACGCAAAGTGGGTGGCCAGACGCTGGTGGTATCCCGCGTAATGACGCTCCAGCATTGCCACGCCAAAGGCCTCTTTGGACCGGAAGTAGTGATAAAACGACCCCTTCGGTACCTCAGCGGTTTTTAATAACTCGCTCAACCCCATACCGGTAAACCCGCGATGCATGCAAAGACGCTCGCCGGTTGCCAGTAGATGTTCGCGGGTATCGTGTTCAGTATTTCTGCTCATGGCCGCACTCTAATAGACCGTTCGGTCTAATGCAAGCGAGTTTAATGGCGACATGCGTTCAGAATATCCAGCTGCTGTTGATAAACCGTTGATTTCACGTCCATCATACCCAATACGGTTGAGAATAAATTGTCCTGGGAGACCGCATTTTTTGCTGCATGGTCGCGTAAACACTGTTCATTGATGCCAAAGTTTTTCGCGTAGTCCGGTGACAGCCAGAACATAAACGGAATGTGCGTTTGCTGCTCCGGCGCCAGCATGTACGGCGTCCCGTGCAGATAAATGCCGCTTTCACCCAGTGACTCACCGTGATCCGAGAGATAAATCAGCGCGGTATTCATGCTTGCCTGGCGTGCTTTCAGGGCATCAATGGTTTTGCTGACCATGCTGTCGGTATACAGGATGGTGTTGTCATAGGTATTCATCAGCGCCTGATGATCGCAATCCTGAATTTCATTGGTGTCGCAGGTTGGGGTGAATTTCCGGAAAGTGTCCGGGTAACGGCGATAGTACGCCGGACCGTGGCTGCCCATCAGGTGGATAACCAGCACCGTGTCCTGCTTCAGACCATCCAGCACGTTGTCCAGACGGTAGAAATTCACATCATCAATACAGGATTTGTCTTTGCAGAACTGATCCAGATTCCACTGCGTCATATCGGTATGCGGCACGCGATCGCAGGCGCCTTTACAGCCGCCGTCGTTGTCGCGCCAGAGCAGGTTGATCCCCGCATGCTTCAGCACATCGAGCAGACCTTCCTGATGGTGCGCCAGGTCGGCATCGTATTTGCTACGCGTCATGCCCGAGAACATGCACGGAACGGAAACGGCGGTTTCAGTGCCGCATGAGGAGGCCTGCGGGAAGTTAATCACATCCTGTTTTTTCAGCTCCGGGTTCGTTTCACGATCGTAACCATTCAGGGAGTAGTTCGCCGCGCGAGAGGCTTCCCCAACGACCAGTACCAGAACGGTTTTCTTTTGTTGACCTGAAATCAACGGTCCTTTATGGGCATCTTCGCCAATCCGTACCAGCGTTTGATCGCCGGCAAACCAGCGCATTTTGCTGTACTTCACCACGGCGCTGACATAGTTGGCCGGGGTCACCATTTTGACGATGCTTTTGTTGTTGCGAAACAGCGAGGCGTAATCTTTATAAAACACGGCGGCAATCAGGATAATCACCAGCAGGGCGCCAAGCATCGCGGCAACGCGCGTCAGCAGGGCATACCACCATTTCCCGGTATGAATGCGGGTCAGCGCCAGCACCACGGAAGGCACGAGGCCAGCAATAACAATCCACAGAATCATCTGCGGCGTCACCAGGGCTGTCGCTTCCTGAGAGTTAGTTTCGAACACGTTCACAATCATGTTCTGATCGATCACCGCGCCGTAGGTGTACATAAAGTAGGTTGCCGCGGCGCATCCGATCGTCAATACAACCAGCAGCGGCTTGCGGATATAGGGGATATTCAGCAGGCTAAACACAATCACCCAGCCGCAAAACAGCACCAGCGGTACGGACGCGGCAAAGAGGATGTCGTGCAGGTGCGCAGGGGCAATAATGGCCCAGCTGCGCTGGATAAACAGCCCGTTGATTAGCGTAAAGAAGAGTGCACAGCCCAGAGTAAATTTAATGTCGTTACATTGTAACTTTTTGATTAACCACATCGATCGGTAAACCTGTCATTGTCATGATGGGCCGAGTATAAAGTGGGAAGATTAGTGAAACCTTAATGCCACAAATCTGTGGTATAGGCCTTGCACGTGGCGCGTTTAGCGTCTTCACTGTAGGTGAGAGTGGTTATCCGGAGGTGAGTGTGGCAGAGCAGCTGGAGTTTTTCCCCATCCAGAGCCCGTGCCGGGGGATTTGTCAGGTGGATGAACGCGGATATTGCCGCGGGTGCATGCGTACCCGCGACGAGCGTTTCAACTGGCAAAACTTTAGCGACACGCAAAAGCAGGAGGTGCTACGCCTCTGCCGACAGCGTCTTCTGCGCAAAATACGCGCAAACAAAGCCGGTGAGACCGAAGAACCCCAGCAACCTTCACTTTTTTAACACGGTAATTGCGTATACTCATGACATCACGTCCTTGAGGAAAATGTTATGGTTCAGCGAATTACCCTTGCCCCCCAGGGGCCAGAATTCTCCCGTTTTGTGATGGGCTACTGGCGCCTGATGGACTGGAATATGTCCCCGCTCCAGCTGGCGAGCTTTATTGAAGAGCATATCGATCTGGGCGTTACCACGGTCGACCATGCGGACATTTACGGTGGCTATCAGTGTGAAGCCGCATTCGGCGAGGCGCTTAAGCTGGTTCCGGCACTCCGCGACCGCATGGAGATCGTCACGAAGTGCGGGATTGCCACCACGGCAAAACCGGAACACGCCCTTGGGCATTACATCACCGACAGCGCGCATATCATCAAGAGCGCTGAGCAGTCGCTGGTCAATCTGGCGACCGACCGTATCGACCTGCTGTTAATCCACCGTCCGGATCCGCTCATGGATGCCGATGAGGTGGCAGAAGCCTTCCTGAACCTGCATCAGAGCGGCAAAGTGCGTCACTTTGGCGTTTCCAACTTTACCCCGGCGCAGTTTGCACTGCTTCAGTCTCGTCTGCCGTTTACCCTGGCCACCAACCAGGTGGAGATCTCCCCGGTACACCAGCCGCTGCTGCTGGACGGTACCCTCGACCAGCTGCAACAGCTGCGTATTCGCCCGATGGCCTGGTCGTGCCTGGGAGGCGGACGCCTGTTTAATGATGATGAATTCCAGCCGCTGCGCAACGAACTGGACACTATCGCCCGCGAGCTGAACGCGGAGAGCATCGAACAGGTGGTTTACGCCTGGATCCTGCGTCTGCCGTCAAAACCGCTGCCCATTATTGGTTCCGGCAAAATAGAACGCGTGCGTTCTGCACTGGCCGCTGAAGAGCTGCAGATGACCCGCCAGCAGTGGTTCCGCATCCGCAAAGCCGCGCTGGGTTACGACGTGCCATAAACCGCCAGAAGGTGACTTTCCGGTGAAATCTTTGCCCCTGGTATACACTTAAGGGGCAAAAAATAACCAGCGGAGGTCATATGAAGCGTTTTGCTCTGGCAATGGTCGCGCTGGTTGTTTGCGCAGGGGCGCAGGCAGCCAGCGACGAAGTGGAAATGAATCTCGTCACCTCTCAGGGTGTGGGTCAGTCCATCGGTACGGTGAAAATCACGGAAACCGACAAAGGGCTGGAGTTCGCTCCCAACCTCAAAGCACTCCCTCCCGGTGAGCATGGTTTTCATGTTCACGCCAAAGGCAGCTGTCAGCCCGCATTAAAAGAGGGTAAAGCGTCAGCGGCGGAAGCGGCAGGGGGGCACCTGGATCCCCAGCATACTGGCAAGCATGAGGGCCCGGATGGCATGGGACACCTGGGCGATCTGCCCGTGCTGGTGGTCAATAACGACGGTAAAGCCACCGATCCCGTTGTCGCGCCGCGTCTGAAAAAGCTGGATGAGGTAAAAGGTAAAGCGCTAATGATTCATGTCGGCGGCGACAATATGTCCGATCAGCCTAAACCGCTTGGCGGCGGCGGGGCGCGTTATGCCTGCGGCGTGATCTGATCCCCAATGGTACCCGGCGGTGGTGCTTGCTCCAGCTGCGACAGCGAGCAGTGCAGCCGCCAGATTATCGAGGCCAAATCACGGGCGGCGGGGAGATGATGTCGTGCAAGCGTATCGCAGATCCGCTGCAGTTCATTCAGCGTGGTTGCCAGCGGTCGCTGCTGGACACCGCGTTCGCTCATCACATCGCGCAGCAGAGAGATGCATACATCGCGAACCTGCGACAGCGGGTCGGAACGTGTTTCCCACCCGCGAAGCTGCCAGACCACGTGTGAACAGTTCAACAGCACCACGCCCCAGCGCAGCAGCCAGCGCCGGGAGAGCGCGTCCTGGCTGTTGTTGAGCTGGCTCACGTGATGATAAACCAGCGATTCATACTCGTTTTCACGAAGATACGGTTTACGGCTGAGCTGGTCCACAAACCCCCGGCGTAACTCCCGGATATGCCTGCGGCTTTTGCGGGCATCGGAGCCGGGGCGCAACACCGCGAAAGCCAGCCACGCCAGCCCCACGCCAAGGATTTTCGCCAGGTTGTCATTAAGAAAATCGGCGTAATCATAAACCGGCGGATTGGTCACGGAGATAAACGAGCCCATAAAGACAATCAGCTGCCCCCAGAGGCCCGCCTGTTTTGGCATTTGCAGCTTGAGTAGCTGCATGGTGGTCAACAGCGGAAACAGAAACAGCAGGAACTGCCACAGATCGCTTATCTGCACCATCAGGCCAAACTTCACCACAAAACTGAACAACGACAGCAGCACCAGAGTGCGTAGCAGGAGCGTCAGCGAGTTGAACGGCGAGGCCGCGACGGAGTAAAGCACGCAGCTGATGGCAGCAAGCGTCAGGGCCGCCGTACCGGACTCCCACTGCGTGGTGATGCTCCACGCCCCCACCAGCATCAGCGCGCAGAAGGTGCGAAAACCGCTCCACAGCGCTTCCAGGTAATCGGTATGGCGGGCGAGAGCCGGGCTCCCGGGCACGTTGAACTCCGTGACCGGCGTGGCATTCTCAACCGCGTTAATCCAGCGGCTGCTGCGCAGGTAGAGTCGGCAAAAGTAATTCAGACGCTGCCAGAAGGCGCGATGGCGATAGTCGTACTCATCAACCGGGGCGAGCGGGGCGATGATCTTCGCAACGGTGTAGATGTCCGCATCCGGGCGCGCGAGAGCCGCGAGCAGTGTTTCGATGACGGCACGGGTGTTTTCCGGCGGTGTCGGCCAGTTGAGCAGCATTCTGCGCAGGCTGGAGATGGCGCTGGTCATACGCAGTTGCTGGTGCAGTAAATAATTTAGCAGGGTGTTCTGACGACGAAAGCGGTAGTGGCTCCAGAACGCCTGAATACGCAACAGATTCATCGTCAGGATCTGTCCGATCACCTTTTCATGCGCGAGGCGGATCTCATCGCTGGTATCCGGTTGCCACAGCAGGCTCGCGTGCTCAAGCAGCCGGGTGTGCATGGTCTTGAGGGCGGTGATAAGCGCGGTGCCGTCGGAGGTGCTGGGGAGGATCATCATCATGAAGCCGCCGCTGAGGATCCCGACAATGACTTCACAGACGCGCGCCTGCGCAATATCCCACAGCTCGGTGGTGTCGAGCACGTTGACGACCGGGAAGGAGATAATGGCGGCGGTGTAGCCCGCCAGCTGGAAAGCGTAGGCGACGTTATTGGTAAAATGGGCGCAGGCCCAGGTACAGCACCCCAGCCACGCCGCCATGCTCAGCAGGAACATCCACGGATCGTTCAGCGTATGGCCGGCAATAATTAACGCCGCCGTGGCCCCCAGCAGGCTGCCGGCGATGCGCCCAAGGCTCTTACTGATCACCCCGCCGACCGTAGGAAAACTCACCACCGCGGCAGACGTCATCGCCCAGTAGGGTTCATCCAGGTTCAGGTAATAGGCGACGGTCAGCGCCAGACACATGGCAATGCCGTTACGCAGCGCGTAGCGCCACTGAGGGCGCGTCGCTTTGATCCACGGCGTGTTTTGCCAGGAGAGTGCCGGCAGCTTCATTACCGGTTTCCGATGGAGACAGTACAGGTGGTGCCGGAGACCAGCGTGATGTCCTGCGGTAAATGGTCAAACTCCACGCGAACGGGCACGCGCTGAGCGAGACGCACCCAGGGCACGTTCGGCTTGATGTCCGGCACCAGGCCGGAATCCGTTTCGACGCTTTGATCGTAAATGGCGCGGCCAATGCTGGATACGTGACCCTGTAACTTCTGCGAGCCACTGTAAAGCGTAATGGCGGCGGGCGATCCCTCGCGAATATGGCGAAGCTTGGTCTCTTCAAAATAGCCCACCACGTAGAAGGAGTGGCTGTCGACGAGGGCAAAAACGGGTTGGCCCGTGGTGGCATAATTCCCCACGCGAGCGGAAAGGTTGGTTACCCACCCGTCAACCGGCGCGGTAATCACCGTTTGGGTCAGCTCCCACTGGGCCTGCTTCAGCGTGGCTTCGGCCACGTTGACGCTCGCCTGCATGGCCTTCACGTTGATGTTGGCGGTGTCTAAATCTTCCGCTGAGATGTAATTTTGCGATAAATGCCGGCGGCGGTTGGCCTCGTTATTCGCTTTCGCTAAGTCTGACTGGGCTTTTGCCAGCTGCGCCTCGGCGTTCAGAATCGCGATGTGGTACGGGGTATCGTCGATCCGGAAGAGTACCTCACCCTTTTTGACGTACTGGTTATCTTTAACGAGCAGCGTCGTGATGCTTCCCGACACCTGAGGGGTGATGCTGACCTGTTCAGCGCGAATTTTGCCGTCACGGGTCCAGGGGGACTGCATATAAAAATTCCACATCCACCAGCCTGCAACCAGCGCGAGGGCAAGAACAAAGAGGGTGGAAAAGTACTTCAGCGTTTTCAGAGGCATAGTCACCACACCATCAAGACAGCAAGGCCCAGACATACGGAGAGGGCAAACAGGGAAAGATCCATCAGCATGGGATGCCAGATTTCGCCGGAGTACATCCAGTCGCGAAGCAGACGATGCGCGATGAGCCAGAGAATAAAGCCCACCAGCACGGCCTTAAACAGGGGAGGAAAGTAGACTGACGCACCGAAGATCAGATCCTGAAGGGGTAACCCCTCTGAGCGATGAAAAAACGTCACGGGCAGAAATCCTTTGCAGTGAACAGAATGCCGCGTTGGCTTGTCTTAGTATGATGAAGCATCACAATTCAGTGTAAGTCATACTTTTAAGTTCGATGAATGCAGTATTGCATTTGTTTTGGCAATACAAATGCTGCACACTATTCTAAAATCAGTATAATAACTTAGCAAGCTAATTATAAGGAGATGAAATTGGAATCGCCATTAGGTTCTGATCTGGCAAGGTTGGTACGCGTCTGGCGTGCTCTGATTGACCATCGCCTGAAACCTCTGGAATTAACACAGACGCATTGGGTCACGCTGCACAACATTCATCAGCTTCCGCCCGATCAGTCACAAATTCAGCTGGCAAAAGCGATAGGCATTGAGCAACCGTCGCTGGTGCGCACGCTTGATCAGCTGGAAGAGAAGGGGTTGATCTCCCGACAAACCTGCGCCAGCGATCGTCGTGCTAAGCGGATTAAACTCACTGAGAAAGCGGCGCCTATCATCACCGAAATGGAAGCCGTCATCACCAAAACGCGCGGTGAAATCCTCTCAGGCGTTTCACCGGCGGAGCTGGAAATGCTCATCAGCCTCATTGCTCGCCTTGAGCAAAATATCCATGAGCTGCAGTCTCGCGACTGATAAACACGAAGGCCTTGCACCAGCAAGGCCTTTTTTTACTTAAAGACGACCACACGATTACGACCCGTCTCTTTCGCTTCATACATCGCCTTGTCGGCACTTTCCACGCACGCTTCTGCGGTTATCGTTGATGACGTTGCCGTAAACACCCCCATACTGATGGTGATGGGCTCCGGCAACTGACCGCCGCTGCTGGTTTTATCAAAGCTGCTTAGCTTCAGACGTATGCGTTCGGCCACCTGGTACGCGGAGTCTGACGACGTGTTGGCCAGCATCAGCACAAACTCCTCGCCGCCGATACGGGCCGCGATGTCCTGCGGGCGCACGGAATCCATCAGCAGGTTGGCGACAAACTGCAGGACTTTATCGCCCTGGAGATGCCCGTAGGTGTCGTTAATGCGCTTGAAGCGATCGAGATCGCTGACAATGACGGAAACGGGGCGGTTAGGTCTGGCGATATCCAGCGCCTGGTTTAACGATTCATAAAAATAGCTGCGGTTATAAAGGCGCGTGAGCGGATCGCGGATCGAGTTCTGATAGGACTGCTGATATTTTACGTGCGAGTCGCGATACAGTCTGAAGACATCGTAAAGCAGAACAAAAATAATCAGCAGCGTGGCGACAGTTTCAAATAACCGGGCGCGGTACCAGGAGATATCTTCGGCATGTCCACCCGCTAACAGCATTGAAAGCGTGACGATATAGCAAACGCACAGAAAATTTCCGCCTACCCAGAATAAATTGCGCACGCGCGTGACAAACATCAGCGCTACTAATGTTATCACCCAGAAAACAATTAAAGAGATATTAATGCAATGGCTCCAGAGGACCATAAACTGCCGGGTTTCATTATCAACCAGGTCAATCGATAACAAGGGCGAGTGGCTGGAATATATCCAGGCCAGTCCCACGGCACAGGCGGTAAAAAGAGACGCCCCGCTCACAATTGAGATATGCGCCAGCCGTGAAAGAGGGTATTTGCGCATGGGATAGAGTATTGCCGCCACGATGAACAGCACCGCCATTAAAAAGTGGCGGAACATATAGTAGATCATCGCATCGTTGTAGTTCACGACGTTGAACTGATAGAGATCCAGCCAGGCGGGGAAGCTGGTCAGCGTTCCGACCATCAGCAATGCGGATCCGGCAAAGGCAAAGGCGATTGCGACCAGATACAGTCGTCTTTTGTCACACCCGTATTTCATCGCCATAAAGCAGGCAATAAACAGGTGAAACACCAGAAGAAAAATGGTGAGCGTAGGGAATAAAAGCGGTGAAAAGGACGGAACCCATTCAACGAGTTTTAAAAACAGCGCGTGCAATATCCCGATAACAACAAGGCAACCGAGACAGAACGCGATATAACGGCTCGTTAGAGCACGACGATTCGCAAGCATAGAATTTTTACAAATTATAATGAATAAAGAGAAAGTGATTGCGAAGAGTCTAATCAATTAGTGCAATAAATACTTTGCGCAGAAACAATATAAGGGGTGATTAATAATGGATGGTGTGAATGTATTTTGTAATTATATTTGTGAAAGTGATATATATTGTAAATGGATGTGGCCCGAAGACCACATCCACTTTTAATTAACGTGGAGAAACGGTCACCTGGCTTCCATTGCTCGCCAGTACAACGCGCTGGCCTGCAGAGAAGCGGGTGCTGCCCTGTTTCTGAACAACCATGATTGTGCTGCCGTCGTCTTTACGAATTTCCAGTTCTACGCCCTGCGTTTTGTTCATCGCACCCTGAACGCCCTGGCCGGCTACGCCACCCGCAACGGCACCTGCGGCTGTCGCCAGAGAGCGACCCGTACCACCGCCGACGGTATTACCCAGGAAACCACCCAGAACGGCACCGCCGATTGCGCCCATCACGTTGTTTTCATCACCACCCTGAATCTGTACAGGGCGTGCGTTAACAACGGTACCGTAAGTCACGTTCTGAACCTGTTTCGCTTCAGAAGCGCTGTAAACGTCGCCAGAAAGTGAACTGTCATTCACACAGCCAGCCAGAGTTAAACCAATCAGCGAAACGCCCAGTACACGTAAAATCATTTGAATCTCCTGTTCACCAAAAACGCCCGGTTGGGGGCATCCGTTATGGCTAAATTATATGGCATAAGGAGCCATAGTTCATATCTTTGCACTAACAATAGGAAAATTGTACTTGAATTTGACTTAACGAGACATAAACAGGATCCGCCCGCGCTACCCGTCTGACATTGTTAAAAAATATTATTGCCGGATGGCAAAGCGACGTCGTTTATGGTTGAGTGGATATCCTTAGCCCACGCAACGTAAGGAAAGCGCATGAAATCGGGTCGCTACATTGGTGTGATGTCAGGCACCAGTCTGGATGGGGTAGATGTCGTTCTGGCCGCCATTGATGAAAACATGGTGGCACAGCAGGCGAGCCTGACCTGGCCAATCCCCATTTCACTGAAAGAGGATATTCTCAGTATCTGTCAGGGGCAGCAGCTGACCCTCTCCCAGCTTGGGCAACTGGATGTCCGCCTCGGGGCGCTGTTTGCGGATGCGGTGCAGGCTTTGATGCAAAAAGAACATCTTCGCCCGCAGGATGTGGTCGCCATCGGGTGTCACGGACAAACGGTCTGGCATGAGCCCATCGGAGAGGCCCCGCATACTCTGCAAATCGGCGATAACAACCAGATTGTGGCGAAGACGGGCGTCACGGTGGTCGGCGATTTCCGTCGTCGCGATATTGCTCTTGGCGGACAGGGCGCCCCGCTGGTGCCCGCGTTTCATCAGGCGCTGCTGGCACACCCTTCAGAACGGCGTATGGTGCTCAACATTGGTGGGATCGCCAATCTGTCGATGCTTATCCCTGGGCAGCCGGTCCGCGGCTACGATACCGGCCCGGGCAATATGTTAATGGATGCCTGGATCTGGCGACAGTGCGGTCAACCGTATGATAAAAACGCGGAGTGGGCGAGCGAGGGTAAGGTGATTATCCCGCTGTTGCAGTCCATGCTGAGCGATCCTTATTTTGCTTTACCGGCACCGAAAAGCACGGGGCGTGAATACTTCAACTTTGGCTGGCTTGAGCGCCAGCTGGCGTCATTCCCGGCACTCGCGCCGCAGGATGTTCAGGCGACGCTTGCCGAGCTTACGGCCGTGTCGATTTCCGAACAGGTGCTCCTCAGCGGCGGATGTGAACGCCTGCTGGTGTGCGGCGGGGGAAGCCGTAACCCGCTGGTGATGGCGCGTCTTGCCGGGCTGCTGCCGGGCACCGAAGTGTCGACGACCGATGAGGCTGGCATCAGCGGTGATGATATGGAGGCGCTGGCCTTCGCCTGGCTTGCCTGGCGCACCATTGCCGGGCTGCCGGGCAACTTACCGTCGGTAACCGGCGCGCGCGAGGCGAGCGTCCTTGGGGCGATTTTCGCGGCAAATCCGCGTCATAATCAGAGTTAACTGAAATTCAGCGCGGCGCGTCGTCGTTAAAATGGAACGAAACAGGGGGGCAGCCATGCCCTCCAGGACCAGGAAAGTCTTCGGAATACGCCCATGAAAAAACTTCTTCTTATTGCCGCCCCTTTGTTGCTGTCAGGATGCAGCGTCTACAACCAGCTCCTTGAGCGCATGCAGACCGATACGCTTGAGTATCGCTGCGACGAAAAACCGCTGACCGTGAAGCTGAACAATCCACGCCAGGAAGCCAGTTTTGTTTATGACAATAAACTGCTGACGCTGAAGCAGGGCATTTCAGCCTCGGGCGCGCGTTACACCGACGGTATCTATGTCTTCTGGTCGAAAGGCGACAGCGCCACGGTCTACAAACGTGACCGTATTGTGCTGAACAATTGCCAGCTCGAAAATCCGAAGCGTTGAGATTTTTACAGGGGCGGCGCACAATAGCGCCACCCACTCTCAATGTCAGCTAACGCCATGTCAGATAACGACGAACTGCAGCAAATTGCGCATCTGCGCCGTGAATACACCAAAGGCGGCCTGCGTCGCCAGGATCTTCCCGCTGAACCCCTCGTTCTTTTTGAACGCTGGCTGAAACAGGCCTGCGAAGCGAAACTTGCCGACCCCACGGCCATGGTCGTCGCGACGGTGGATGAAAATGGTCAACCCTATCAGCGCATCGTATTGCTCAAGCATTATGACGAGAAAGGACTGGTGTTCTACACCAACCTTGGCAGCCGCAAAGCACACCATCTGGAAAACAATCCGCGTATCAGCCTGCTGTTCCCCTGGCACATGCTGGAACGTCAGGTCATGGTGACCGGCAAAGCGGAACGTCTCTCGACGCTGGAAGTGGTGAAGTATTTCCACAGCCGCCCGCGTGACAGCCAGATTGGTGCCTGGGTATCAAAACAGTCCAGCCGCATTTCCGCCCGCGGGGTGCTGGAAAGTAAATTCCTCGAGCTGAAGCAGAAGTTCCAGCAGGGCGAAATCCCGCTGCCGAGCTTCTGGGGTGGTTTCCGCATCCCGATTGAGCAAATCGAGTTCTGGCAGGGGGGCGAACATCGCCTGCACGACCGCTTTTTATACCAGCGCGAGAATGGCGGCTGGAAAATCGACAGACTGGCGCCGTAATCCCCGAAATTTGTTGATTTAAGCGCTAGCGCACACCGCGCTTGCGCTTTATTCTATGGTCCTTTCGCATCAGGCGAAAAGTCGTGTACCGGCAAAGGTGCAGTCGTTTATACATGGAGAATTTGATGGCAAGCAGTAACTTGATTAAACAATTGCAAGAGCGGGGCCTCGTGGCCCAGGTGACGGACGAGGAAGCGTTAGCAGAGCGACTGGCGCAAGGCCCGATCGCGCTCTATTGCGGCTTCGATCCCACCGCTGACAGCTTGCATTTGGGGCATCTTGTTCCATTGTTATGCCTGAAACGCTTCCAGATGGCGGGCCATAAGCCTGTTGCCCTGGTGGGCGGCGCGACCGGTCTGATTGGTGACCCAAGCTTCAAAGCCGCTGAGCGTAAACTGAACACCGAAGATACCGTGCAGGAGTGGGTCGATAAGATCCGCAAACAGGTTGCACCGTTCCTCGACTTCAACTGTGGCGATAACGCCGCGATTGCCGCGAACAACTACGACTGGTTTGGCAGCATGAACGTGCTGACCTTCCTGCGTGACATCGGTAAGCACTTCTCTGTTAACCAGATGATTAACAAAGAGGCCGTGAAGCAGCGTCTGAACCGTGACGACCAGGGTATCTCCTTTACCGAGTTCTCCTACAACCTGCTGCAGGGGTATGACTTTGCCTGCCTGAACAAACTGCACGGTGTTTCCCTGCAGATTGGCGGTTCTGACCAGTGGGGTAACATCACCTCCGGTATCGACCTGACCCGTCGCCTGCACCAGAATCAGGTCTTTGGTCTGACCGTTCCGCTGATTACCAAAGCCGACGGTACCAAATTTGGTAAAACCGAAGGCGGCGCGGTATGGCTCGATCCGAAGAAAACCAGCCCGTACAAATTCTACCAGTTCTGGATCAACACGGCGGATGCCGATGTTTATCGCTTCCTGAAGTTCTTCACCTTTATGGATATTGAAGAGATCAACGCGCTGGAAGAAGAAGACAAGAACAGCGGGAAAGCGCCGCGCGCGCAGTACGTGCTGGCAGATGAAGTGACCAAACTGGTTCACGGTGAAGAAGGTCTGGCCGCGGCAAAACGCATTACTGCTAGCCTGTTTAACGGCACCCTGAGCGATCTGAGCGAAGCGGACTTCGAACAGCTGGCGCAGGACGGCGTGCCAATGGTTGAGATGGAGAAAGGGGCTGACCTGATGCAGGCGCTGGTGGACTCTGAACTCCAGCCTTCACGCGGTCAGGCGCGTAAAACCATCGCGTCCAACGCCATCACCATCAACGGTGAAAAGCAGGCCGACCCGGAATACACTTTTGTTGACGGCGACCGTCTGTATGGTCGCTACACCCTGCTGCGTCGCGGTAAGAAAAACTACTGCCTTGTCTGCTGGAAATAAGTCACAGTCTCCAGGGGCGTGGGAAACCACGCCCCTTTTGTTTTTTCAGGGTTGGGTAAGCATAAAATGAAGAACATCCTCGCCATTCAGTCCCACGTTGTTTTTGGACATGCTGGCAACAGCGCAGCGGAATTCCCGATGCGCCGCCTCGGCGTCAACGTCTGGCCCCTCAATACCGTTCAGTTTTCCAACCACACGCAGTACGGCAAATGGACCGGCTGCGTAATGCCGCCTTCACACCTCACCGAGGTGGTGCAGGGCATTGCCGATATCGGCCAGCTCAAGCGCTGTGACGCCGTACTGAGCGGTTATCTTGGTTCTGCGGAGCAGGGGGAACATATCCTTGGCATCGTGCGTCAGGTAAAGGCTGCCAACCCGTCGGCAAAATACTTCTGCGACCCCGTTATGGGCCATCCGGAGAAAGGCTGCATCGTGGCGCCGGGTGTCGCGGAGTTCCACGTCCGCCACGCGCTGCCCGCCAGCGATATCATTGCGCCAAACCTGGTTGAGCTGGAAATTCTCTGCGAGCATCCGGTTAACAGCGTAGAAGAGGCCGTAAGCGCGTCTCGCGAGCTGATTGCGCAGGGGCCTGAGGTTGTGCTGGTAAAACACCTCGCGCTCGCAGGGCTAAGTCAGGATCGCTTTGAGATGCTGCTGGTGACGAAAGAGGATGCCTGGCACATCAGCCGTCCGCTGGTGGATTTTGGCCTGCGCCAGCCGGTGGGCGTGGGGGATGTGACCAGCGGCCTGCTGCTGGTGAAATTACTGCAAGGGGCAACGCTGCGCGATGCGCTGGAGCATGTTACTGCGGCAGTGTACGAAATTATGATGGCGACGAAAGAGATGCAGGAATATGAGCTGCAGGTGGTCGCAGCACAGGATCGAATCGCGAAGCCGGAGCACTATTTCAGCGCAACCCAGCTTTAAACACCGCCCGGCGGCGCTGCGCTTGCACGGGCCTACGGAATTCGTAGGCCGGGTAAGCGTCAGCGCCACCCGGCAACACAGTCTGCTCGGTTAATTCAACCCTTCGGCTTTCAGCGCCGCAGCCACCGCAGGACGCTCTGCCACACGCTTCATATACGATGCAATGTGGTCTAACCCTTCCAGATTCAGCTTAACCGCACGCGCCCAGCGCAGCACGGTGAACAGGTACGCATCAGCGATCGTGAAGCGTGACCCGCCAATCCACTGCTCGTCTTTCAGCGATTCGTTAACGTACTGCAGCTTTTTCTCCAGCAGGGCGCGCAGGGTAGGCTTAAACTCTTCCGGCGTATCCGGGCGGAACAGGGGGGTAAAGCCTTTGTGCAGCTCGGTGGCAATGTAGTTCAGCCACTCCAGCGTTTTATAGCGAGAAATGGTACTGACCGGGGCCAGCAGCTGGCGATCGGGCACGCTATCGGCCAGGAACTGCATAATCGCCACGCCTTCGGTCAGCAGAGTACCGTCATCCAGCAGGAGCGCCGGAACTTGTCCTTTCGGGTTAATGGCAAGAAAATCATCGCCGTTTTCCAGACGTTTTTTCATCAGATCAACGCCATCCAGCGTGAAATCTTTGCCGCTCTCGCGCAGGGTGATATGGGAAGCAAGAGAGCACGCGCCCGGTTTGTAGAACAGTTTCATCGGTAACTCCTTTTCGCTGAGGTTTCAGCTATGTTAGTGCGCAAACGGATAAAAAAAAAGCCGCTAATAGATTAGCGGCTTCTGGTCAGTCGTTTCTCACGGATATCACGCGGTAGCGGTTTTGGTCGCCTTAGCGGTCTTGTCGTCGTCCTGAGTCATTCGATTCAGTTTCGGTGCAGTCAGCAGCATCAGAACGGCAATAACGGCAGTCGCGATACCAATCTGCATGAACACGGTACCGTAGACGTTCAGAGAAACCAGTGGGTCAGTGACGTTTTCCGGTACGGCCATCAGGTTCGCAATCTTGCCTGCGATAATGGCTGCACCCGCAGTCGTCAGGAACCAGCTACCCATAATGAAGCCCATCAGACGCTGTGGCACCAGCTGTGCAACCATTGCCAGACCCAGACCGGAGATCATCAGTTCGCCGATAGACTGCAGCGCGTAGCTCAGGATCAGCCAGTTAACGGATACGATACCGGCGTCGGTAGCAAATTTGGTACCCAGCGGCAGCACCAGGAACGCGCCGGAGCACAGCACCATACCGATAGCGAACTTGTGCGGCATTGGCAGACGGTCGCCCATCTTGTTATAGATCGCGGCCAGAATCGGGCTACCAATCATGATCCAGAACGGGTTCAGCGCCTGATACTGCTCCGGTTCGAACGCAATACCCAGGATGGAGTGCTCAACGTTACGAATGGCGAAGAAGTTCAGAGAGGTTGGCATCTGGCTGTACAGTACGAAGAAGATAATCGCTTCCAGCATCAGAATGAACGCCACGATCATCTTACGGCGGGCAGCACCCTGCATGGCGAATGCTTCTTTCGCAAAGATGACCACGATACCCAGCGCAACCACGCCCAGAACGGCACGTGCGATGCCCTGGTTGTGCAGCAGCCAGGTGGCGATCGCCGCCAGCGCAACAACGCCCACAATGGTCGCCAGCAGTTTGCCCATATGCACAGGCTCGAAGTCCGGTTTTGAACCGTAGTTTTTAACCCAGCTGCGGCAGAACAGGAAGTTCACCACGGTGATCAGCATACCGACGAAGCTCAGCGCAAACGCCACGCTCCAGCCGAATTTTGCTGCAAGCCATGGGGTGGCCAGCATTGAGAAGAACGAACCGATGTTGATGGACATGTAGTACATGGTAAATGCACCGTCCAGACGCGGATCGTCTTTGCTGTAGCAGGTAGAGAGCAGGGAGGACGGGTTCGCTTTGAACAGACCGTTACCGACGGCAATCGTCGCCATACCCATATACACGACAGCGGCATCGTGCCCTGACCATGCAACCAGACCATAGCCAATTGCCAGGACAATGGCGCCCAGCATGATGACACGTTTAGTGCCGAGGACTTTATCGCCCAGCCAGCCGCCAATCGCGACCAGACCGTACACCAGAGCACTGAAGGAGGAGAACAGCGTGATGGAATCGGCTTCGGACATACCCAGCTGTTTCACCAGGTAAACTGCCATGATCCCTTGCAGGCCGTAATAACCAAAACGCTCCCATAACTCGATAGAGAAGATGAGATAGAACGCTTTTGGTTGTTTAAAAGCGTTAAGACTCACGCTTTCATCTGTTGGTTTATTGTTTGCAGTAGACACATATACCTCTTTTTTTACATCCCATATTAACGGGGGTGTTCATAGCGTGATGGCCGTAGTCCATACGCCTTATAGTTATATTGGGAGGAGAAACGGCGGGTAATGTTCACTATCCTGCCCCATCTGGCAATACGTTTGTAATAATCTGTTACATATATCTGGGTTGGTATAATCGTCGGTTCATGCAAATGTTATTCAGCGTTAAATTTTATACGATGTGTAAAGGTAGTTTTTTCGACTGGCAGAGACCCATCAGGACCGGTGCTTGGCGATATGTTCTGCTATTTGCCGTCTCTGGTAGTGATATAGCCCAAATTCTGAAAAATAGCTGGTCTTATCGTCGGTAAAAAAAGAAGAGTGTCTTGTCAGACAAAGGCTTTAGCTCGATTTTGACAACAAAAAAACAACATGAAGTTATCAGGGTGATCGCGATCACAGATGTATAGAAATTTTCGGCTATGAAAAAAGTATTAACCTGTTTGAGCGTTAAAGCACCGAACAAGTGACAGCCTGGGGGAGACGAAAGGCGAACAAATAACGGCCAAAAGAAGCGTGTACCATCACCCTTCTTTTGGTGTGGGCTTGTGTGGCTCAGGGATACACTTTTTCTTTGTATTCGCAGAGATCTTCAATAATGCAGGAGCCGCAGCGAGGCTTACGGGCAATACACGTGTAACGGCCGTGCAGAATCAGCCAGTGATGGCAATCAACCTTAAATTCAGCCGGAACCACTTTAAGCAGCTTCTCTTCGACCTGCTCGACATTTTTCCCCGGCGCAAAGTTGGTCCGGTTAGACACGCGAAATATATGCGTATCGACGGCGATAGTAGGCCAGCCAAACGCGGTATTGAGCACCACGTTCGCGGTTTTACGACCTACGCCCGGTAAGGCTTCCAGCGCAGCACGGTCTTCCGGCACTTCGCCTCCGTGCTGTTCCAGCAGGATCCGGCAGGTCTTAATGACGTTCTCGGCTTTGCTGTTAAACAGGCCGATGGTTTTGATATACGACTTCACGCCTTCCACGCCCAGCTCCAGCATGGCCTTCGGCGTATTGGCGACCGGATAGAGCAGGGCGGTGGCTTTATTGACGCTCACGTCGGTAGCCTGTGCAGAGAGCAACACCGCGATCAGCAGCTCAAACGGGGAGGTAAAATTCAGCTCCGTCGTCGGGTGCGGGTTCTCGTCCCGCAGACGGGTCAGGATCGCAATGCGCTTTTCTTTATTCATGAGGCCTTCTCGGGTGTCCCTTCCAGAACGCTGCGCTCAGCCGCGCGGCGCTTACGTTTCTCATCAATCAGGTATTTTATCGCCAGCATCATGCCAAGGCCAATAAACGCACCGGGCGGCAGCATCGCCAGCAGGAATGGCGTATCGGTGTGGAACACTTCAATGCGCAGCGCTTTGGCCCAGCCGCCCAGCAGCGCATCTGCGCCGTCAAACAGCGTACCGTTGCCGAGGATTTCACGCAGGGATCCCAGCACGAACATGGCGCACGTGGCGCCCATGCCAATGGAAAAACCATCCAGCGCCGACATGGCCGGACTGTTTTTCACCGCGAAGGCTTCCGCACGCCCGACCACGATACAGTTGGTGACGATAAGGGGAATGAAGATCCCGAGCGACTGGTACAGACCGAACGCGTAGGCGTTAATCAGCATCTGAACAATACTGACCACCGACGCAATGATCATGACGTAAATCGGAATACGAATTTCCGACGGCGTCCAGCGGCGCAGGGCAGAGATGGAGAGGTTGGTCAGGGTCAATACCAGCGTGGTTGCCAGACCCAGACCGAGCGCGTTGGTGGCGGTGGATGTCACCGCCAGCAGTGGGCACATACCCAGAAGCTGAACCAGCGCGGAGTTGTTTTTCCACAACCCCTGGACAATGACCTCTTTAACCTGGCTCATGATTACTCCTCACAGGCCGGAAGATTGTTGATTTGCGCGGGCAGCGTTTCAGCATACAGCCCGGCTCGTTTTACGGCATTCACCACCGCACGTGGGGTGATGGTCGCACCGGTGAACTGGTCAAACTCGCCGCCATCTTTCTTCACCGCAAACGCGGTGTCATCTTCACCATGGATCACTTTACCGGCAAAGTGCAAAATCCAGTCGCTCAGACGGGTTTCAATTTTATCGCCAAGACCCGGCGTTTCATGGTGTTCCGTCACGCGGGTGCCCAGTATGGTGCCGGAGAAATCGCTGCCCACAAGCAGTTGAATGGCACCGGAATAGCCGTCAGGCGCCGTCGCTTCCATCACTGCGCCGACCGGTTTATCCCCTTTGCGGGCAATAAAGAGGCGGTGCGGGCCTTTCCCAAGCTGGGGCGCGTCTACCACAAAGCAGCTTTTTTGCAGGTCGTTATCGTAGAAGTCAGACGGGATCACCTGATCGAACAGGGCCTTTTGCTGCTTCGAGGCCTGCTCTTCGATGGTCGTTTTGGTCAACGCATTAACCAGCGCCGTCAGCCCTGTCAGGACCGCGGCGAAGACAGCCAGCGTGACGCCGTGTTTTTGCATCGTTTTTAACATGGCGAAACCCTTAGCGATGACCGTACACGCGTGGACGCGTGTAATAGTCGATGAGCGGAACGGTAATGTTGGCGAGCAGGACGGCAAAAGCCACGCCGTCCGGGTAGCCGCCGAAGCTGCGAATGAGCCAGACCAGCAGGCCTGCCAGCGCGCCGAAGATCAGGCGTCCGCGGTTAGTCGTTGAGGCCGTCACCGGATCCGTAAGGATAAAGAAGGCACCCAGCATGGTCGCGCCGGAGAGCAGGTGCATCTGCGGGCTGGCCAGTGATTCAGGAGAGAATACCCAGCCCAGCGTGGCGCAGACCGCCAGCGTCACGAGGAAGCTGACCGGAATATGCCAGCGGATGGCTTTCTGCTGCAGCAGGAACAGGCCGCCCAGCAGATACGCCAGGTTGACCCACTGCCAGCCGGCACCCGCCAGCACGCCGCTGTAGATCGCCGATTTCATGATCTGCTCAACGCTGTGCCCGGCATGCAGGGACGTTTTAAAGGTATCAAGCGGCGTCGCCTGGCTGATACCGTCCACGCCCATACGCAGCGCGTTCATATCGGCACCGAGTGCCGTATGGCCGGTAAAGATCACGTGCAGAGCATCCATGAAGCCCGGAACCGTGGCCGCAATCTCGTGCGGTGGCAGCCAGCTGGTCATCTGTACCGGGAAGGAGATCAGCAGCACCACGTAGCCAATCATCGCCGGGTTAAACGGGTTATGGCCCAGTCCACCATACAGCTGTTTGGCAATGATCACCGCAAACACGGTGCCGAGGATCACCATCCACCACGGGGCAAACGGCGGGATACTGATAGCCAACAGCAGGCCGGTCAGCAACGCGGAGTTATCGGCAAGAATGCGGGAGACCGCTGCCTTGCGCAGCTTAAGGACAAGCGCTTCCGCCGCCAGGGCGCTGGCGCAGCCCAGGATTATCTGGAACAGGGTTCCCCAGCCGAAAAACCAGCACTGAACGGCAATGCCCGGCAGCGCCGCCAGGCAGACCAGCATCATAATGCGCGATGTCTGGCGCTGATTGTGGGTGTAAGGGGAGCTTGCGATTCTGAAAACCATTTAATCCTCGTTAACTGCTTGCTGTGCGGCTTTCTTTGCCTGAACGCGCGCAATGGCGGCGGCGACGGCGGCTTTGCGCGGGTCATCGTTGGCGGCCTGCGGTTGTTCATCCTGCTGCGCCGCTTTGCGCGCTTTAGCGCGGGCAATCGCCGCTTCGACGGCGGCTTTACGCGGGTCGACCGGCGCTTCGGGTTCTGCGGTTTGCGTCTGCTGTGCCGCCTTGCGCGCTTTGGCACGGGCAATCGCCGCCTCAACGGCCGCTTTGCGAGGGTCGACAGCGTCCTGCTCGACCACCACATTCTGTTCACCGGCTTTGCGTGCTTTGGCGCGGGCTATTGCCGCTTCAACGGCGGCTTTGCGTGGGTCAACCTCAGCATCCGTCTGGGTCGTATCCGTCTGGGTCGTTTGCGCTTTTTCTGCCTGACGGGCGCGGGCCTGAGCTTTACGCGCTTCACGCGCAGCAATCGCTTCGCTGTTGTCCGGCTTCTCGCCGGCCGGGATCACCACAGGCTGTGCCGCAGTGGCTTTTTTCTCGCGAACGCGCGCCAGTGCGGCGTTAATCGCATCCTGATCTTTCTCGCCAGGCTGAACGGCGGCCTGCTTATGGCGCTCCTGACGGGCAATTTTTTCGCGTTCCAGTCGCGCCTGACGTGCTTCAAAGCGCGCTTTGGCTTCTGCTGCGCGTTTTTCTTCCATGGAGATGGCATAAATTTCAGCCTTCTCCTGGCGGAAATACTGCACCAGAGGAATGTTGCTAGGGCAGACCCAGGCGCAGGCACCGCATTCGATACAGTCGGCCAGGTTATGGGCTTTCGCCTTGTCGTGCAGTTGGCCTTTGCTGTACCAGTACAGCTGCTGCGGAAGCAGATCCGCCGGGCAGGCGTCGGCACAGGCGCTGCAGCGAATACAGCCTTTTTCTTCCTGCTCTTCACCCATCTCGGTCGGAGAAGGGGCGAGCAGGCAGTTGGTGATTTTGACTACCGGCACATCGAGCCACGGCAGGGTAAAGCCCATCAGCGGACCGCCCATGATCACCATCTGGTCGCTTGACGGGCAAAACTCAGCCTGCTCCAGCAGGTGACGCACCGGCGTACCCAGACGCGCCCAGACGTTGCCCGGACGAGAGACCGCTTCCCCGGTCAGCGTTACCACGCGCTCGGTCAGCGGCTCGCCGTCGATTACCGCGCGCTTCACGGCGTACGCGGTGCCGACGTTCTGCATCAGCACGCCGATATCCGAAGAGCGTCCGCCGTGCGGAACCTGCTTACCGGTGAGAATTTGCGTCAGCTGTTTAGCACCACCAGAGGGGTACTTGGTCGGGATAACGCGCAGGCTAATATCGTGACTGCCCGCCAGCACGGCGCGCAGCATTGAGATGGCCTGCGGTTTATTGTCTTCGATACCGATCAGCACTTCCCGCGGCTGCAGAATGTGCGCGAGGATGCGGATGCCTTCCACCACCTGGGCGGCGCAGTCCTGCATCAGACGATCGTCGGCGGTGATGTACGGTTCGCATTCGGCGGCGTTAATAATCAGCGTCTGAATATTATCGCCACCGCCGCGCAGTTTGGCGCCGGTCGGGAAGCCTGCGCCGCCGAGGCCGGCAACGCCGAACTGATGAATGCGCTCGATGAGCGCTTCGCGGCTATGGGAGCGGTAGTCGCTCCAGCCGTCACGGTCGATCCAGCGGTCTTCGCCGTCGGCTTCAATCATCACGCTCAGCTCTGAGAGCGCTGACGGATGGGCCACCGTATGGGGCGCGATGGCGACCACCTTACCGGAGGTGGGGGCGTGCACCGGCAGCATACGTCCGCGACCAAAGGTCAGCGGCTGACCGCGAAGAACCGTATCGCCTTCTTTCACGCACAGCTCACCCTCCGCGCCGATGTGCTGCTTGAGCGGCATAACGAAACGGGTCGCCAGCGGAATTTGACGCAGCGGCGTGCCGTTAGACTGGGTTTTCATCTCCGGTGGGTGAATCCCCCCGTCAAAGTCCCAAATCTTCTCTTTTCTGAAAGCAGAAAATAACTTAAGCATGTTGTTCCACAGGAATATTGCGAACCGGAATGGTTTGAAGATCCCACTTCCAGCTTTCGGTAGTCGTTTCAACCGGGCGCAGCTCGATACATTGCGTCGGGCAGGGTGCTACGCAGAGGTTACAGCCGGTGCACAGGTCCGCCACCACGGTGTGCATGGCGCGCGTTGCGCCAACAATGGCATCGACCGGGCAGGCCTGAATACATTTGGTGCAGCCGATGCAGTTCGCTTCGTCGATCACGGCCAGCGCGCGGACCGGCTCCTGCACATCCGCCTCGCCGTCAACAGGCTGCGGATCAACGTTTAGCAGGGCCGCAATTTTCAACATCACCGCTTCGCCACCGGGCGCACAGCGGTTAATTTTCTCACCCTGAACCCCTACCGCTTCGGCATAGGGGCGGCAGCCCGGGTAGCCACACTGCCCGCACTGGCTTTGTGGCAGAAGCTCATCAATTTTCTCTACAACGGGATCGTCCTCTACCGCGAAACGGCGGGAGGCGTAACCCAGGATAAGGCCAAACACCAACCCCAGGACGCTGATAGAGGCGATGGCAATCCAGATAGCATTCATTACAACTTCACCAGACCACTAAAGCCCATAAAGGCCAGAGACATTAAACCGGCGGTCACCAGCGCAATCGCGTTACCGCGGAAGGGCGCAGGGATATCCGCTGCTGCCAGGCGCTCGCGAATAGAGGCAAACAGCACCATGACTAGCGAGAAACCGACGGCCGCAGAAAAACCATACAGCGCCGACTGCATAAAGTTATGACCAAGGTTGATGTTCAGCAGCGCTACGCCGAGAACCGCACAGTTGGTGGTGATCAGCGGCAGGAAGATACCCAGCAGGCGATAAAGCGCCGGGCTGGTTTTGCGCACCACCATTTCGGTAAATTGCACCACCACCGCGATAACCAGAATAAAAGCCAGCGTACGGAGATAGGTTAACCCCAGCGGAATGAGGATCCAGGTATCAATCCACCACGCGCAGATGGACGCCAGCGTCATGACGAAGGTCGTCGCCAGCCCCATGCCCATTGCCGTTTCCAGTTTTTTGGAAACGCCCATAAACGGACACAGGCCAAGGAACTTCACCAGAACGAAGTTGTTAACCAGCACGGTGCCGACAAAGAGCAGTAAGTAATCGGTCATTATTTAGCCTGAAATAAAAAAGCCGCCTATTATCGGACAAACACACGCAGGCGACAACAGGTTATCTGTAGGGTTATTACGGGTTCACGAAAGTGTTTTTCACCCGTGTCGAACGCTTGAAGTAGGGCACCAGCAGCGCCGCGGCCAGCAACGGGAAAAGCAGCTGACGAACGGCCAGCGCGTCTGAAACGGGCGAAAAAGCAAATGCCTTCACCGCCAGCAGGACCGAAACCAGCAGCCAGATAATGTAGTGCTTAGGCACATTCTTACGGCGCTTAAAGAAGGCGATGGTCAGCCACAGCGTGTAGTACCACATCCCGATCGCGAAAACGAACGACACAAACCACAACGCAATATTAAGCACGCTTTGCGACATCAGGGTCTGGATGGCGTGGGGGGTAATCAGTGCGGTGGTATAAAGCAGCAGCGCAAGTGATGCGCTTAATAAGGCAACCAGCAGCCATGCCAGTGGGGCGATTAACCAGCCTCCAATGCGTTCTCCAGGCGTTGCGGTCATGAACTCTCCCATAATCTGCGCGAAATGTTGTACAGCCAGTTGGCAGGGCGGAGAGTATATAACATTTCGCGCGGATGGCTACTTTCTTATAAAACGTAACGCCATACGGACTTAGGCACTTCGCCGACGTTGAACAAACGACCACCAGAGACCAGCTCCGCACGGCGATGATCAGCGGCGCGATACATATTAATGATGTCCTGATTATCCGACAGGGTGTAGTTCAGATGGTCAAACAGTTTTTCCAGGCTCTCAAGCGAATTGATCTTGCGAAATTTTAATAAATAGTCCTGAACTGTCATATTAATAAGTTTCCATATAAAAGTGAGTAATACCAGTTAAGGTAATTCGTTCGAATAATAAACGGATTAATAAAGACGTAAACAGCCCACTCAGGTAACGCGACGAAATTAGGAGTTTTCTTTGCTGAAATTCAGGCATCAGACGATGCCTGGAAGAGAAGGTTAACCGTGTTCACCAGGGCTGGCAATAAGTAACTGACATATTATGTCACTCTTTATTGCAGTAACCGGTTACTTAGGTTGAGCGACGGTGACAGGCTCCGGCGGCTGGTAGTTATCGATATGGCTGGCAACGCCCAGCAAAATGACCGAAACCCCAAGGACAATCCATCCCGCTAATTCAATGATTCGATTAATAATTGACGTCATGATACGTAATTGTACTTTATCCATAAAGACAGGGCGCAAATGTTACAGCGACGTTTCCCTGACGGCAAGGGCTTTGGGAACGGTTCCCTTAAACAAAATCAGTAGGTTAATACTATGTAACAAAAACAATCCGTATAACCTGCTATTTTACGTCATAGGGCACATTATTAATCCGTGGTAATGCCAGGCTAGCCAGTGTGAAATAAGAACGACATAACAGAGGATGGCACTATGAGTGATAATATCCGCGTTGGGCTTATCGGTTACGGGTACGCGAGCAAAACGTTTCATGCGCCTCTGATAGCCGGGACGCCGGGCATGGCGCTGGCGGCGGTATCCAGCAGCGACGCTGCAAAAGTCCATGCCGACTGGCCTTCCGTGCCGGTTGTTTCAGAGCCGAAACATCTTTTCAACGATCCCAATATTGATTTAATCGTCATCCCCACGCCGAACGATACCCACTTTCCGCTGGCAAAGGCCGCGCTGGAAGCCGGGAAACATGTGGTTGTCGATAAACCCTTCACCGTGACGCTGTCACAGGCACGCGAGCTGGATGCGCTGGCAAAGAGTCTGGGCAGGCTGCTGTCGGTGTTTCATAACCGCCGCTGGGACAGCGATTTTCTGACGGTAAAACGGCTTCTCAGTGAAGGCGCGTTAGGGGAGATCCTCTTTTTTGAATCCCACTTTGACCGTTTTCGCCCGCAGGTACGAAACCGCTGGCGCGAGCAGGCCGGCCCTGGCAGCGGCATCTGGTATGATTTAGCCCCGCATCTGCTGGATCAGGCCGTCAATCTTTTTGGCCTGCCGGTGAGCATGACGGTCGATCTGGCCCAGCTCAGACCCGGGGCACAGACAACCGATTACTTCCACGCGGTGCTCAGTTACCCGCAGCGGCGGATTGTGCTCCACGGTACGATGGTCGCGGCTGCAGAATCTGCCCGCTATATTATTCACGGCACGCGCGGGAGCTACGTGAAGTTTGGTCTCGACCCGCAGGAAGACAGGCTGAAAAACGGTGAGCGTCTGCCGCAGGAAGACTGGGGCTATGATATGCGCGACGGCGTCATCACGCGGGTGGAAGGCGAGGAGCTGGTCGAAGAGACCTTGCTGACGATACCGGGTAACTATCCGGCGTATTATGCCGCTATCCGCGATGCGCTAAACGGCACGGGGGAGAACCCGGTTCCGGCCAGCCAGGCGATACAGATTATGGAGCTGATTGAGCTGGGCATCGAATCTGCCAAACATCGCGCCACGCTCTGTCTGGCATAAGTTTTGACGTTGTTGTAGGCCGGGTAAGGCGTAGCCGCCACCCGGCAAAAGGGTTTACGCGGTTGCCACCTTATCCCGCAGCGCCTGCTTCTCAGCAGGCGTCAGGAAGGCGATCTCCAGCCCGTTAATTTGCGCCTGACGGATCTGCTCGCGGCTCAACCCCGCCTGCGGAGCTGCGATGTTGTACTCGTGGATGATATCCACGCCCTGAACCGCCGGATCGTCCGTATTCAGAGAGGCCAGCACGCCGTGTTCAAGGAACGTTTTCAGCGGGTGCTGCGACAGCGATGCTACGGTGCTGGTCTGAATGTTAGACGTCAGGCACGACTCAATACCGATACGCTGCTCCGCCAGGAAATCCATCAGCGCGCGATCTTCGACCGCCTTCACGCCGTGACCAATACGTTCTGCGCCCAGCTCGCGGATGGCCTGCCAGATGCTTTCCGGGCCAGCCGCTTCACCCGCATGTACGGTAATGCGCCAGCCGGCATCGCGCGCGCGGTTGAAGTGGGAGAGGAACAGGCTACCCGGGAAGCCCAGCTCGTCACCGGCGAGGTCGACGGCGGTGATGGCATCACGATGGGCCAGCAGCGCTTCCAGCTCCTGCAGGCAGGCAGCTTCACCGAACGTACGGCTCATGATGCCGATCAGACGGGCCTGAACGTCGAAGGTTTTACATCCTTCGCGGACGCCTTCAATAACGGCTTCCACCACGCCTGCAACGGGCAGATTGTGGGTCATCGCCATGTAGCCCGGCGAGAAGCGCAGCTCGACGTAGTGCAGGCCGTTGCGGGCGGCATCTTCGATGTTCTCAAACGCCACGCGGCGGCAGGCATCCAGCGACGCCAGCATCTTCACGCCCCAGTCGAGTTTGCTCAGGAAGCTCACCAGGTCCGGTTCATTAGAGGTCACCTGTACGTGAGGGATCAAGGACTCAAGGGTCTGAGCAGGAAGCGTTAAATTGAACTGGCGGCCAAGATCGAGGATGGTTTGGGCACGAATGTTACCGTCAAGGTGACGATGAATATCAGTTAAAGGCAGGCGTGTATCAATCATGGTCGCACTCTTTTCTGGTTAAAGTGCGCCATATTATAAAAACAAAACGGGGTAAAAAGCTATTTGCGCAAGGGAATATTCCGTTGCGCAAGTTAATTACAGGAGCGTGTTAATCCCGGCGATGAGGCGTTGAACCCCTTGCTCCAGCTTGCTGCGGGGGCAGCCCGCATTTAAGCGCACGAAGCCATTTCCCTCTTTCCCGTAGGTATATCCCGGCATGATGGCGACTTTTTGCTGCTCGATCAGCACTTTTTGCAGCGCCCGATCGTCAATGTTCAGTGGGCGCAGATCGATCCAGGCCAGATAGGTCGCTTCCGGTGGCTGCCAGTTCAGTTTCGGAAAAGCGCGGTTTACTTCCTGCGCAATATACGACAAATTCCCTTCGAGATAACCCCGCAGGGCATCCAGCCACGGCTCCCCCTGCTGGTAGGCGGCGATATGCGCCGTCAGCGCCAGCACGGAAGGGGAAGAGAGCCCGTCCCGTCCTTTTAGCGCGCTGAGATAGCCGTTACGGCTCTCTTCATCGCCAATCAGGCCGTAAGCCCCCGTCAGCCCCGGAATGTTAAAGCTTTTCGAGCCGGAGGTCAGAAGCGCCCATTTGCCCCGCGCCACGGCGTTCCACGGCGTGTGACGATGTTCTCCCCACACCATGTCCATATGGATTTCATCGCTGATAACCGCCACGTCATAGCGTGCGCACACTTCCGCCATGTGCGTCAGCTCATCCCGCGTCCAGACCTTGCCGGTCGGGTTCTGCGGGCTGCACAGCAGCAAAATTTTGTTTTCCGGTTTCGCCAGCGCCGCTTCGAGGGCCGCCATATTGCCCTGCCAGCCTGCAGCCTGCTTTTCCATCTCAACCGCCACAACACGACGCGCGTTACCCTCAATGGCTTTATAAAACGCATCGTAAGCCGGGGTGTGCACCACCACGCCGTCGCCAGGGGTTGACCAGAGGCGTATCAGTTCAGAGACCATGTAGATGACTGACGGACCATAAACCACGCTTTCAGTATCAATCCGGCTGTTAAAACGCTGCTGGAACCAGTGCGCGACGGCGGCGAGAAACTCGTCGTTTTTCCAGCGACTATAGCCAAACACGCCGTGATGAATGCGCTGATGCAGCGCGTCGATTATGCAGGGGGCGGTGGCGAAATCCATATCCGAGATGGTGAAGGGCAGCAGATCGTCCGCGCCAAAACGGTCGGCGACGTAGTCCCAC
This sequence comes from Enterobacter cloacae complex sp. Mu1197, assembly GCF_040059225.1. Taxonomy (NCBI): domain Bacteria; kingdom Pseudomonadati; phylum Pseudomonadota; class Gammaproteobacteria; order Enterobacterales; family Enterobacteriaceae; genus Enterobacter; species Enterobacter cloacae complex sp. Mu1197. The sequence goes on from NZ_CP157375.1 coordinate 2,035,760, forward strand.
TGCGTACACCAGGTGCCGTGTCGATCCACGACGGTGGAGAAATCAAACATGCTTAAATCCTTAACGTAAAACCCCCTCATGGTGAGGGGGCGGAGGCATCAGGCTTCTACTGTTCGCATCAGGGTTGCCAGCTCATCTTTCACTGACTGTACCTGCGGGCCGATAACCACCTGCAAATTGTGCTGATTTAACTGTACCACGCCGATGGCCCGGTTGGCTTTCAGGGCGTTGGTATCCACTTTTGACATATCCGCCACCGACAAACGCAGGCGGGTAATGCAGTTATCCAGCGAGGTGATGTTATCCGCACCGCCCAGCGCCGCCAGAATGGCAGGGGTGTTGTAGCCGGATTTGCCCACGGTACCGGCAACCGCCTGTTCCACGCTGGTGGCCGTATCGGTATCGCGGCCTGGCGTTTTCAGGTTAAAGCGGGTGATGGCGAAGCGGAAGATCCCGTAGTACACCACAAACCAGATTGCCGCCACGACCGGGACCAGATACCACTTGGTGGAGAGGCCGTGCAGGATCCCGAAGACCACGAAGTCAATCACGTTGCCGTCGGTGTTACCGATGGTGACGCCCAGCACCGCCATCACGGTAAAGCCCAGACCGGTCAGCACAGCGTGAATCAGATACAGCACCGGCGCAACGAACAGGAACAGGAACTCGATAGGCTCGGTGGTCCCGCCCACGACGCAGGCGATCACGCCGGAAATCAGCAGGCCTTTAATTTTATGACGGTTTTCCGGACGTGCGCAGTGGTACATCGCCAGTGCGGCACCCGGCAGGCCGCCGAGGAAGGCAGGCATTTTACCCTGAGACAGGAAGCGGGTGGCGCTTTCGGAGAAGCCGTGTGTCGTCGGGCAGCTCAGCTGCGCCTGGAAGATGGTCAGCGCACCGCTCACGTCGTGACCGCACACCTCCATCGTCCCGCCCGCTTCGGTGAAGCGAATCAGGGCCACCAGGATATGCTGCAGGCCAAACGGCAGCAGCAGACGCTCGCCGGTACCGAAGATCATCGGACCGAAATCTCCCGCGCCGTTGATGATGCGGCCAATGCCGTTGATGCCCATCGCGAAGACCGGCCAGATCAGCGGAATGATCAGACCAAACAGGCCCATCACCACCAGGGTGATAATCGGTACAAAGCGGGTACCGCCGAAGAAGGCCAGGGCATCCGGCAGACGGATATTGTGGAAGCGCTCGTGCAGCATCCAGATAATCACCCCGGCGATCACCGCCCCGAGGATCCCGGTATCAATAGACTGGATACCAATCACGCTCTGAATGTTGTTAGCTTTCAGTACGGCAGCGTCGGTGGTCGGCAGAATGCCTTTCGCGGTCAGCCAGAAGTTAACCGCGAGGTTCATCACCGCGTAACCCACAAAACCGGCAAACGCCGCGACGCCTTTGTTCTCGCGGGCCAGGCCCAGCGGGATAGCAATACAGAACATCACGGGCAGGAAACTAAACGCGAAGGAGCCGACTTTACTCATCCAGATAAAGATCGCCTGCAGCACGGGGGTGCCGAGGAACGGGATCAGCGTGATGACGTCTTTACTGCTGAGGGAGCTGCCGATACCCAGCATGATCCCGCAGAACGAGAGGAGTGCCACGGGCAGCATAAAGGTTTTACCCAGTTGCTGGAAAAATTCCCACAGCGATATTTTTTGTGCTGCTTTCGCCGTCATAAAACGACTCCTTTATTGTTAAAATCAGTTTGTCTGCTTCAATGCTGCGAGAAGATAAAACGTTTTATCAAAGTTTAGTGCGCGCTAAATCACATTCTCAGGCTTTGACTGGTAGTATAAAGATAACGTATTGATAAAACGTTTTACCGATCTCATTTTTCAGGGAGTCACTCCAGGACATGGCTGTAGCGAAGAAAGTCACCATCAACGATGTCGCGCTGGCGGCGGGGGTTTCCGTCAGCACCGTTTCTCTGGTACTGAGCGGAAAAGGGCGCATCTCTCCCGCGACCGGTCAGCGGGTGAACGAGGCGGTTGAACAGTTGGGCTTTGTGCGTAACCGCCAGGCGTCGGCGCTGCGCGGTGGGCAAAGCGGGGTGATTGGCCTGATTGTTCGTGACCTGACGTCACCGTTCTATGCGGAGTTAACCGCCGGGTTAACCGAAGCGCTTGAAGCGCAGGGGCGGATGGTCTTTCTGCTGCACGGCGGGCGCGAGGCCGGGCAGTTGCTTTCCCGGCTCGATATGCTGCTGAACCAGGGGGTGGACGGGGTGATCGTCGCCGGGGCATCGGGCGTGGGCAGTGAACTGTGCGAGCGCGCCGCCGAAAAAGGCGTGCCGCTGGTGTTTGCCTCGCGCGCCAGCTACCTCGACGAAGCCGATACGTTGCGCCCGGATAACATGCAGGCCGCGCAAATGCTGACCGAGCATCTTATTCGTCGTGGGCATCAGCGCATTGCCTGGCTGGGCGGTAAAAGCTCGTCCCTTACCCGCGCCGAGCGGGTCGGCGGCTATTGTGCGACGCTGATTAAATACGGCCTGCCGTTCCACAGCGAGTGGGTTGTTGAGTGTGAGTCCAGCCAGAAGATGGCGGCGGAAGCGATAGGCGCGCTGCTGCGAAGCAGCCCGACCATCAGCGCCGTTATTTGCTATAACGATGTGATCGCCATGGGCGCCTGGTTTGGCCTGATCCGCGCCGGGCGTCAGAGCGGCGAGGGCGGGGTGGAAACCTTCTTCGGCCACCAGGTGGCGCTGGGGGCGTTCGCCGACGTTGGTGAAAACGCCCTCGACGACCTGCCGATCGTCTGGGCCACCACCCCTGCGCGGGAGATGGGTTACACCCTGGCTGACAGAATCATGCAGCGTATCGACAATGCGGATGTGCAGGCCGGGCACCAGATTGTGGGGGCGCGGTTAGTGACGGTGAAATAATCTCCGCTGCACATCGCCCGGCGGCGCTGCGCTTGCACGGGCCTACAACGGCTCGGGATCGTAGGCCGGGTAAGGCATAGCCGCCACCCGGCTAGAAATTATGTGTAATAGTACTATCTGCTATTTATTATATCTTATATGCATGATTCTTATGTGCTGCGCTTAAGTGGAATAAATGATATGTTCATAAGTCATTACTTTTATATAATGATGCTAACTCTTATGGAGGAATTCTATGCCCAGCCCAGATCTTTTTTCTATTGTTATAGCTATCAATCATCTATCCGATTCCGTGAAGGAAACTCAAGAAATAGTAAAGCAGGTTAATAATATCGATTGGTCTAAAGATTATATTATGCCATTTTTAACGCTTTTGCTCTCAGCCGCTGTTGCTTACTTGAGTGCTAAGTCTGGTTATAGGTGGCAGGATAAACTTCTTACAAATAAGCTTAAGATAGATACTGTCAACAAGACAATATTGGGCTTTCAGAATATGCAGGGGATATTATTAAGCCTCAAGGGGAATTATGCAAATAATTTATCTGAACATCCATTACAACGCACTATTGCAGTACCGCAAATGATCTATTCATTCTCACCGTTAAATCTAAATTATGAGCATCTTCTTCAAGTTATAATGACAAATGATATAAGCATTAAAAATCAACCGTGGTTAAGTATCTCATCATACGTGTCAGTGCAAGATCAATTTAATCAGTTAGATAAGGTTATTCAGGAACGGAATTCTTATGATTATAAAATAAAAGATAGCTTGGCTCGTGAATACGAACGTAAATCCTTTAGCGTGGACGAGATACTCTCTAATGTCAATCCTGTAGATTTGCACAAATACATAGAGTTAACTGAAATTATTATTAACATGATTGATAACTTAACGATCTCGGCAAATGACTTCTTAAGGAATTTTCCTGAAACTGCAAGTCAGTTAATCGGGAAGGATAAATCTAAATATTATAAAATGGTTCAAGGATACAAAAATGAGTCAGAGTTAGTGAAGAACTTGCAAAAAAGAACTGTGCCACTTGACTTTGAATTGGCTGAGGAAATATTAAATATACCAAGTGCTGATATAAAGAGAGTACTATGTGATCAAAGTTACACAATACAAACCCCAAAATGATGGATGAGTGTATAAAAGTTTGAGTTTGGTTTTTTAATTATAGGGTGTATTGCAATTTATAATATATTTTGGATGGAAGTGTTATCGAATGCACGACTCCCTTTTTTGGAATCATGCTCGCATAAATTTGATAAATCCTGTGCAAATACATAAAATTAGTTCCTTAAATTTTCCATTCCGTATAAGGTGCCCCCACTGCGGCAAATTCCGCAGTCAGGCGTGGAAACCTGATCTATCACACGACGACACAGTTTTAGTGTCGAGGCAGCGCATATCCTTGTAAAATCAACGGTGGCGCTGATAGGGCAGTCGAAAGACTGGCTGAAGACCGTGTGATTCAGTTTCCACCCCTGTCAGCGCCGCCACCCTCTGAGCGTGGAAACTTAGACGGTGGCCTTAAAACATCACACGGAGGCTGCCCTATGGCTACGATCCCAACCCTTGCTAACCCTCAATCCACTGACAGTATTGCCTGCCAACTTCTTGACCTGCCGATATCCTCAACGCTGGATCTCTTCGAACTGACGGATTGCTGCTGCGCTTTTGTTAATGTGCTGCTGGAAAACCACGACAAAGCAGAGCGCTTAGCGCTGTGTGGCCGTCTGGCTTTTACTCTCGATGAGATAAAAAACCGATGCGATGAAGATTTACCTCTTCATCTGGTAGAGCAACTGAGTACCGAAATATCTGCGCAATCCTGCGTTCCGGATTGCTGGCAAGATACTGCGATGCTGGTGGGATATGCTCAGGCACTTAATCAGGCCCTGTTGAGTCAGACTCTGGCAAGTGCTGTCTCGCAAGAACTTGCTGGCTTATTGCATGACCTGGTTTATCTCCTGGCCGACTTTGTCAGAGAACCTTATCTGCAGCACTGAGGTCACGCCCGGCGGCGCTGCGCTTGCACGGGCCTACAACGGCTCTGAATCGTAGGCCGGGTAAGCGTCAGCGCCACCCGGCAATAAAAAACCCCTCATGCGAGGGGTTTTGACGTTTACTGTTGCGGTGCCGCCGGTTCGGCTGGCGCTGCAGGCTCAGCCGGTTCCGGCATCCCCAGAGCAGGCATACCAAACATGCCGACGAAGTCTTCCAGCGGCATTTTGTCGCCGTTGAGCGTGACCTGGCCGTTGGCGTACTGCAGGCTGGTGGAAATCGTGTTGTTGTCCACCTTCGTGATGCGGAACATCTGGCCCATTGCCGCCAGACCTTTCACCTGCTGGTTCGCCAGCTTGCCGGCATCTTCATCGCCGTAGCCTTCCAGTTTCGCAATCTGGGTCATAAACTCGGTCGCCATATCCATCGGGATGGTCAGCTTGCTGTCGAGCGACTTCACGCTGCGATCCACTTCCTGCGCCAGCGTCTGCGGTTCACCCGTTGCGGTGGCCGGATCTTTCAGGAACAGAGACAGGTTGAAGCTGGTTTCGCCTTTGCTGTTTTTCCAGCTCAGCGGCGCAACGGTGATCACCGGCTCGCCTTTCAGCAGGATCGGCAGGTTGTTGAACAGTACCGCCATCGCCTGCTGCTGGTACACTTCCGGATTCTGCTGCAGTGCGGTATCGGTCAGCAGCGCCTGGCTCTCTTTGCTGTATTTCTGGCTGAATTCGTGCCACGCCTGGCCGTCGATATTGCCGATCTTCAGCGACAGTTTGCCGGTGCCCAGATCCTGATTCTGTACTTTCAGGCTCTTCAGCGTGTAATCCAACTGGGTATTAATGCTCTTACCGTCTTTGGACACGTCGGATTTTCCGTTTACGTCCATGCCTTCCAGCACGGCCATCTCTTTCCCTTCAACCGCAATGGCAACTTTATCGAGAGACAGTTTCTGATCGCCGATACGCTCTTTGAAATCGGTCATGCGGCTGTTGCCGTCGGCTTTCAGGTTGTTGAAGGTGAGCTGAACTTTTTGATTGTATTCGTTCACGGCATTGACTAGGCCGCTTTCCGCTTCACCCGTCAAGGAGAACACGTTCCCGTCGCGGTCCGCGTCAAGTTTGAAGTGACCGCCGCTAAAAGCGACTTTCTCATTCTCTTTCTCGTAGTTCAGCGCTTTCAGGGCAATATCAGAACTCGTGTCACCGGCATAGCTGATGCGGGTGTCGATCTCGAAAGGTGAGGTATTTTTTGCCAGATCGAACAGCGGTTTGGTGACGTCGTTATTCACCAGGACCGTGTGAACGGACGCCATCGACGGGATCAGATTAAAGGACTTCAGCTGCGCCAGCGGGAATGGACCGTGGCTTACCACTTCATCCAGCACCACGCTCTGGCCCGGTTTCAGCCAGCCGTTTTCCGTACCGGCAACCGGCTTCACCACAACCTGCATACGGCTGGTAAACACACCGCGCTCATAGTTCTGGTAGCTCAGCTCAAGGCCCGCTTCCGGCGCGCTGCGCTTAATCTCTCCGTTAGCCTGCGCCACCATCTCAGCCAGACGGCCTTCCAGCTGTTTCCCGGTAAACCAGGAGGCACCCGTCCAGACCACGCCTAACGCTACAATCACTCCTACCGCTACGACCGATTTTTTCATTGCGACTATCCCTAAAATGAAACCAGGCGGTAAAAACCGCCTGGAGATATTAAGCCTGCAACTAGCTTAGCAAGAGTTGTTAAAAAAATCAGTAAGTCCCTAATACCCGTCATACTTCAAGTTGCCTGTGCGTTGGCTTTCCTCGCTCACCCCAGTCACGTACTTATGTACGCTCCTGGGGATTCGCTGCGTCGCCGCCTTCATGCAACTCGAATTATTTAGGGTATAGCTTATTGAAAACGCGCGCCAGACGACCGGTGCCGCTTACGCTAACCGGAGACTCATTGGCAGCAACGAATGCTGACTCACCGGGCTTAAGCGCCAGACGCTGTTCGCCTTTGCGCAACGTCGCTTCGCCCTCGACGCAGAACAGGATCGCCGCGCTCTCCTGAGCGACCGACGTTTCGGCGCTGCTCAGGTCGTGCAGGGAGAAGGCAAAATCGTCCACCGGAATCGGGAAGTCCAGCTCTGCGCCGTTTTTCACCGGCTGAGTCAGCAGCTCTGCGGCAGGTTTCGCCACAAACTTCACGTTGGCAACCAGCTCGGGGATGTCGATGTATTTTGGCGTCAGGCCCGCGCGCAGCACGTTATCGGAGTTGGCCATCACCTCCAGCGCCACGCCCTGAAGGTAGGCGTGCGGGGTTTCAGCGAACAGGAACATTGCTTCACCCGGATTCAGCTTCACCACGTTCAGCAGCAGAGGGGAGAACAGGCCGCTGTCGTCCGGATAGAATTCGGAAATCAGACGGATGGTCTCCCACGGTTCACCCTGCTGGCTGTCCAGGGCGGCTTTCAGTACCGCCAGCGCGTGGGACTTCTCTTCACCCTGCATATTCAGCAGGCTGGCAAACAGCTGGCTAAGCGCGTCGGCGTTCGGGTTTTCAAGGAAATGCGCGATAGCGTTATGGGCACCCGCGACCGGCTGCAGCAGGGAGATAATTTCTGAAAACTCGCGGAACGCGTTCATCGCCAGGAACGGCGTCAGCGCGAACACCAGCTCCGGCTTGTGGTTAGGATCTTTGTAGTTACGCTCGGCGGCGTCTAACGGAATACCTGCCGCGTTCTCTTTCGCAAAGCCGATTTCAGACGCTTGCTTGTTCGGGTGAACCTGGATGGAGAGCGGCTGGTCTGCGCACAGCACTTTAAACAGGAACGGCAGTTCGCCAAAGCGCTGAGCCACCTTGTCGCCCAGCAGCGCGGCTTTATCGACCTCGATTACGTCACGCAGGCTGCGTACCTGACCGCTGGCGTCTTCAATTTTTGAGCTGCTCTTCGGGTGCGCCCCCATCCACAGTTCTGCCATCGGCAGGTTGTTCGGGTTCGCGATACCGTAGAGATCCGTTAACGCAGTTTTACTTCCCCAGGCGTAGTTCTGCACTGAGTTAATGAGTTTTTGCATTATCAAGCCCTGATTCAATGATGGAATTAACTTCGGGTATTAAAGCAATAAACCACATGGAAGTAACCTGTGGATGTAAAAAGTCGTACTAGTCTCAGTTTTTGTTAAAAAATTGTGTAGGATAAGCTGACTCGCTTTTAAGCCGGGCAGCGGAACATCTGCCCTGAATAAACAGACCGAAGCAGTAAGTGAGAGAACAATGTCGAATAAACCCTTCCATTATCAGGATCCTTTTCCCCTCAGTAAGGATCAGACCGAGTATTACCTGTTAACCCGCGATCACGTCTCCGTCTCTGAGTTTGAAGGACAAGAGATCCTCAAGGTGGATCCGCAGGCGCTGACGCTGCTGGCGCAGCACGCTTTCCACGACGCCTCGTTTATGCTCCGTCCTGCGCATCAGCAGCAGGTTGCCGATATTCTGAGTGACCCGGAAGCCAGCGAAAACGATAAGTACGTTGCCCTGCAGTTCCTGCGTAACTCCGATATCGCGGCGAAAGGCATTCTGCCAACCTGCCAGGATACCGGTACGGCGATCATCGTCGGTAAAAAAGGCCAGCGCGTCTGGACCGGCGGCGGTGATGAAGCGGCGCTGGCGCACGGTGTTTATAACACCTACACCGAAGACAACCTCCGCTATTCGCAAAACGCCGCGCTGGACATGTACAAAGAGGTCAACACCGGCACCAACCTGCCAGCACAGATTGACCTCTACAGCGTCGACGGTGATGAGTACAAATTCCTCTGTATCGCCAAAGGCGGCGGTTCGGCCAACAAAACCTATCTCTATCAGGAAACCAAAGCGCTGCTTACCCCGGGCAAGCTGAAGAACTACCTGGTTGAGAAGATGCGCACCCTCGGCACCGCGGCGTGCCCGCCGTACCATATCGCGTTTGTGATTGGCGGTACCTCGGCGGAAAGCACGCTGAAAACCGTGAAGCTGGCCTCAACCAAATACTACGACGGCCTGCCTGGCGAAGGTAACGAACATGGTCAGGCGTTCCGCGACGTGCAGCTTGAGCAGGAGCTGCTGGAAGAAGCGCGTAACCTGGGCCTCGGCGCGCAGTTTGGCGGCAAATACTTCGCTCACGACGTGCGCGTGATCCGTCTTCCGCGTCACGGCGCTTCCTGCCCGGTCGGGATGGGCGTCTCCTGCTCTGCGGATCGCAACATCAAAGCGAAGATCAACCGCGAAGGCGTGTGGATCGAAAAACTGGAAAACAACCCGGGTAAATACATTCCGGAAGCGCTGCGTAAAGCGGGTGAGGGGGAAGCGGTTCGCGTTGACCTGAACCGTCCGATGAAAGAGATCCTGGCGCAGCTGTCTCAGTATCCGGTTTCGACCCGTCTCTCCCTCAACGGCACGATTATCGTGGGCCGCGACATCGCGCACGCGAAGCTGAAAGAGCGCCTGGACAACGGCGAAGGGTTGCCGCAGTACATTAAAGATCACCCGATCTACTACGCGGGCCCGGCGAAAACGCCTGAAGGTTACGCCTCTGGCTCGTTAGGCCCGACTACGGCTGGCCGTATGGACTCGTACGTCGACCAGTTGCAGGCCAACGGTGGCAGCATGATCATGCTCGCGAAAGGCAACCGCAGCCAGCAGGTGACGGACGCCTGTCACAAGCACGGCGGCTTCTACCTCGGCAGCATCGGCGGCCCGGCTGCGGTTCTGGCGCAGGGCAGCATCAAGAGCCTGGAGTGCGTGGAATACCCGGAACTGGGTATGGAAGCGATCTGGAAAATTGAAGTGGAAGATTTCCCGGCGTTTATCCTCGTGGATGACAAAGGCAACGACTTCTTCAAGCAGATCCAGTCGTCCCAATGTTCGGCGTGTGTGAAGTAATTCTGTAAATTGCCGGGTGGCGCTGACGCTTACCCGGCCTGGATTCTCGTAGGTCGGGTAAGGCGCAGCCGCCACCCGACACCCGACACCAAAAAGAGCGCACAAAGCGCCATAACGTTTCTCAGAAGTCATCAATACTTATCCCTTAAGCATGTGAGCAATCCCGACAGTGTTATCAAGGAGAAAGTAATGACAACGGTACGCCATGAGAAAGACTCGATGGGCGCCATCGACGTCCCGGCCGACAAGCTATGGGGCGCGCAAACCCAGCGTTCGCTGGAGCATTTCCGTATCTCGACTGAAAAAATGCCCGTCTCGCTGATTCAGGCGCTGGCCCTCACCAAACGCGCGGCCGCAAAAGTGAACCAGGATTTAGGCCTGCTGGCGGCAGACAAGGCCACCGCCATTATTAATGCCGCCGACGAAGTGCTGGCGGGCAAGCATCCCGACGAATTCCCTCTCGCCATCTGGCAGACCGGTTCCGGCACCCAAAGCAACATGAACATGAACGAAGTGCTGGCGAACCGGGCAAGCGAACTGCTGGGCGGCGTGCGCGGCATGGAGCGTAAGGTTCATCCGAACGATGACGTCAACAAGAGCCAGAGTTCTAACGACGTCTTCCCCACGGCCATGCACGTGGCGGCGGTGATTGCGATTCGCGAACAGCTAATCCCACAGCTTAACGTCCTGAAATCTACGCTCAACGAGAAGGCGCAGGCCTTCCGCGACATCGTCAAAATTGGCCGTACGCACCTGCAGGACGCCACGCCGCTGACGCTCGGCCAGGAGATTTCCGGCTGGGTGGCGATGCTGGAACACAACCTGAAGCACATTGAGAACAGCCTGCCGCACCTGGCGGAGCTGGCGCTCGGCGGCACGGCGGTGGGCACCGGGTTAAACACCCATCCGGAGTATGCGGTGCGCGTGGCGGAGGAGCTTGCAAATATCACCGGGCAGCCGTTCGTCACGGCGCCCAACAAGTTCGAAGCGCTGGCGACCTGCGATGCGCTGGTCCACACCCACGGCGCGCTGAAAGGGCTGGCGGCGTCGCTGATGAAAATCGCCAACGACGTGCGCTGGCTGGCCTCGGGCCCGCGCTGCGGCATCGGTGAAATCAGCATTCCGGAAAACGAGCCGGGCAGCTCCATCATGCCGGGTAAAGTCAACCCGACCCAGTGCGAAGCCATGACCATGCTCTGCTGTCAGGTACTGGGCAACGACGTGGCCGTTAACCTGGGCGGTGCATCCGGCAACTTTGAGCTGAACGTCTATCGCCCGATGGTGATCCACAACGTTCTGCAATCGATTCGTCTGCTGGCAGACGGCATGGAGAGCTTTAACGAACACTGCGCGGTGGGGATCGAGCCAAACCGCGAGCGCATCAGCCAGCTGTTAAATGAGTCGCTGATGCTGGTGACCGCGCTCAATACCCACATTGGCTACGACAAAGCCGCCGAGATCGCCAAAAAAGCGCATAAGGAGGGGCTGACGCTGAAAGCCTCCGCCCTGGCGCTGGGCTATCTGACGGAGGCGGAGTTCGATGCCTGGGTGCGCCCTGAGGCGATGGTCGGCAGCCTGAAATAATCAACTCGCCACGTACAGGTGCAGCCGCGGAATAATCAGCTGCAGCGGCTGCGCCTGAGGTCGGTAACGGTGCTGGACATTTTCAGCATCGTAATTCAGCAACTCACCAATATCCGGCACGATAGCCCCCTGATCGGCATCATAGAGCGCAATCAGCGGCGTTGGACAGGCATACTGCACCTGTTTTTGCTGGCCGGAATACCAGACGCGGGCGATAGGCTGAACCTTCACCGGGCGCTTAATTTTGAGGCGCGTATCCGCCGGTAGCGAGGCGATGCTGTGGTACTCCTGCTCCAGGCGCTCAATCCACTGCTCACGCGACCACGGCGCTACGGTGCGCGGCGTCTTCAGGCTCTTTTCCAACTGCGCCAGAATTTCATCCCGGGTGAAGTTTTTAATGATGTGCTTATTCGCCCAGCCGAAGCGCAGCGTGGCGGGATGGCGCAGTACCGTCAGCGTTCGATAGGCATTCAGCGTAATTAACCCCGGAAGCTGACGGTGTACCCATTCAAACCGGGCGGCAGGGGCCAGGCCCGACTCCTCGGTAACGATCTTCTCAAATGCCGCTTTCAGGCTGTTGATATGGGCAATCTGGCTTTCCAGCGCCTCGCGCGCGGCGGCATCGGTTTGCAGGCAGATCACGCCCGGCAGCCGCACGGCCGCCTTGCTGCTGCGCTGTTCAGACTGCTGCTGGATAAAAAGATGGCGATAGTGTTTCATCGCCAGATCCAGCGCGGCCTTGCCGATGTGCTGCTTCACGTCGATGGTGTCCAGCGGATCGTGCTCGGCCCCTTTGACCACCTCGGGCAGGGTAAAAACGCGCGCGGCCAGCAGGCGGCAGGTCTGCAAACGTTCTGTCAGGGTCAGCAGCTCGTGTTCTATTTCCCGAAACGTGCTGTTCAGCCGTTCAATCAGATCGTAGGACGCCATAAGTACCCTCATTAGTTACAACATACTTATCATATAGCACAGCACGCCGGATCAGGCCAGCGTGCGGTTAAGGTCAGGCAGGAACGGGAAGGGCGATGTTATGGTACACCGGCCAGTTAAAGCAGAAGCGCGCACCGCCGAGCTCGCTCTCCTCGCAATGTACCGTGCCGCCCATGGCCTGCGCGATAGAGTAGACAATGGCCAGCCCCAGACCACAGCCTCCGGTGGCGCGATCGCGGCTGGGATCGAGGCGGACAAACGGTTCAAACACGGTTTCGCGTGCCTCCGGCGCAATCCCCGGCCCGTCATCCTCTACCGTCAGGCTGGCCTGATTGCCCTGCAAATCCAGCCCAATCTGTAGCGTACTTTCGCTGTAGCGCATGGCGTTGTTCATCAGATTGTCCAGCACGCGTTCCATCAGGCGCATATCGAGTGCGCCGTAGTCACCCGGCGTAACGCGCGTCAACAGCGTACGCTGCGGGTTCACGCTCTGAACGTCGTCAATGTGGGTTTGCAGCCACGCGGGCAGATCCGGCGTGCTGAGGTTAAGCTCGTTTTGCGGACGATCGAGGCGCGCGTAGGTCAGTAGCTCCTCAATCAGCGCCTCAAGCTGGCCAATGTCGCGGTTAAGCGCCTGAGACTCTGCTTCTGTCAGATTCTCACTCATCTCCAGACGATAGCGCAGGCGCACCAGCGGCGTGCGCAGCTCGTGCGCAATCCCGTCGATCAGCTGTTTCTTACTGGCGATAAGGGCATTGATGTTATCGGCCATCTGGTTAAAGGCCACGCCCAAACGTTCAAAGCTGGAACCGCTGTCGAAGTGAATGCGCTCGGTAAAGTGTCCCTCACCAAAACGCTGCGCGGCGGATTCCAGCTTCAGCATGTCCTGCCAGTGCGGGCGCATCCAGATAAAAACCGGAAACGCCAGCGAAATGGCGATAAAGGCCATCAGCGCCATGTCCAGCAGGCGCATCTGATGCAGATAATAGAGATAGGGCACCGGCCCGACGGCCAGCACGTAATGGCTGCGCGGAATACGCTGGATAAAGGTGTATTTCTCATCCAGCGCGACGATATCCCCGTCGCGCAGACGCTGCATGGCGGGCGGGTCCAAATCGAAATCTTTCAACGGCTCAATGCGTAAATCGAATGACAGATTGAGATCCAGCTCTTTCAGGGTTTTCGCCCAGTCGTGGGGTGGGATCTCTCTCAGCTCGCTGCGCATCAGATACAGCGAGCTTTTCATCAGGTCATCCAGAGACTGCCTGCCCGCACGTTCGGCGGTAAATTTATACACCAGCCCGACCAGCATGGTCATCACCAGGAAGCAGACAAACAGCAAAAGATAAAACTGCACAAACAGCTTTTTCATTGGGTCTCACCGAAAAAACGCTATATGCAGAATATACATGAAAACCCTTCGAGTTTTTCACGTCTGTCGAGCGTGTTACATGGCTTTCGCGCTGTTTTTTACCTTGGCGATGAATTTTTCCGTCACGGCCAGGCCTTCTGCAATGTGCGTATCAATCACATCCGTTCCGTATTCGCTGATGAGGTCCAGCAGTATTTCGTAAGACTGGATGAGTTCCAGCAGGTCAAAGAGCGCTTTTTGATCGGTGCGTGAGGGGGAGGCGTGGTTCAGGGTTGCCTGATTAACAATCCACTCAAGATTAGTTTTTATCGCTTCTACCTGACCGTAGCTATACATAATTCATGAGCTTAAATCCTCATTTCAAGATTTATGGGAGAGATGTCGTGAAAGCTTCACGGCGAAAATGAGTAAAACAATCGCAAGAGCGGGGCGAGCTGAAGAAAGGAGAGTCGAGAAGGTAATTATGGAATAGTTCGCGTGCTTAGCAAGTTAATTGTTGCGCAAACGTAAAAATAAACGCCCGAAAAGAAGGCATTGTCGCGCAATGCCTTCATTTCGCGCAGGTTATCTTATCCGGCGATCAGGTTTCCCACGCATGTGGGGCAAACAGATAGCCCTTGTTACGCACGGTTTTAATGCGGTAGGGCTCGGTGGCGTTATCCTGCAGTTTTTTGCGCAGACGCGAAATCGCCACGTCAACGCTGCGGTCCATTCCGTCATAGCTTACGCCACGCAGGTTTTTCAGCAGCGCGTCACGGTCCATGATCTGCCCGGCATGCGTTGCCAGCTCCCACAGCAGGTCAAAATCTGCGGTGGAAAGGGCGATAAGCTCGCCAGAGAGCAGCACCTGACGGTTAATCGGATCAATAGACAGCGTACCGAAGCGCATCGCTTTGTGCGGCGTCAGAGACGGCGCCGGTGCTTCGCGTTCGATGCTGGCGTGCTGGCGTAAATGGAGGCGCAGGCGAGCGAGCAGGACGGCAGGCGGTGTGGTTTTCAGAATGTAATCATTGGCACCCATCTCCAGCGACAAAATATGGTTCATATCGCTGTCCAGTGAGGTGAGCAGGACGATAGGGCCCTCCCAACGGGCGCGCAGGTCCCGGCAGAGCGTCATGCCGTCTTTGCCTGGCAACATAATATCCAGCAATACCAGATCCGGGTTTTCACGGACGACCACCTCTTCGGCACGATCGCCGCGAGGTTCAACAATGACGTCCATATCATGTTTACCCAGATAGGCGGCGATCAGCTGCCCGACTTCGGGTTCGTCTTCAACATAAACAATCTTATTCATACAGCGTCTGTTTTCGTGAAAAAAGCCAACATACACCGCGAAACCTTAACCTTCCATTAATCTTTCAAAATTAACGCCGGTTCCGTTATTCTGGCTGATATTGTGAGTTGATTATTATAGGGAAAACGATGGGGCTGGTGATCAAAGCCGGGCTGGGCGCGCTGGTGGTGTTGCTGATTGGCATGCTGGCGAAAACGAAAAACTACTATATTGCCGGGCTGATCCCTCTCTTCCCGACCTTTGCGCTCATTGCCCACTATATCGTGGCATCTGAACGCGGTACGGAAGCGTTACGCACGACCATCGTGTTTGGCATGTGGTCAATCATTCCGTATTTTCTCTACCTGCTTTCGCTGTGGTATTTCACCGGTTTTCTGCGTCTCCCACTGGCGCTGAGCGGGGCGGTGGTCTGCTGGGGGCTCAGCGCCTGGCTGTTAATTTTCTTCTGGAGCCGCTTTCACTAACGCAGCGGTCGGCCGCCGTCCACGGCAAAGGTTCTGCCGGTGACGTAGCAACTGGTGAGCAGGTAATCCACGAGGTCGATGACCTCTTTCTCACCTGGGGCAATTTTCATGAGCGACTTATTCAGTGCCTGCTGGCGATACTCCGCATCATCGTTTTCGTTGAATAAAATCATCGCCGGGGCAATGGCGTTCACCTTCACCTCGGGGGCGAGCTTGCGGGCAAACGAGCGGGTCATGTTATCCAGCGCGGCTTTACTGGCCGCATAGGCGATGTGCTTGTCGCTGCCGCGCTCCACCACATAATCAGTGAAGTGAATGATGTCGCCCGCAGCATGCCCGTGGCCGCGAAGCAGATCCTGCAGAGCATGGTTCAGCAGATAAGGGGTATTAACATGGATCTGCAACATGGCGGCAAGCGTTTCGCTGAGTGAGGTACCGGATTTCTCGGCCTGCCATGCGCTGGCGTTATGGATCACGGCGCGCAGCCCCGCAGTGGTGGATTTCACCTTTTCCGCAAAGGCCAGAATGCCTTCATCGGTTGAAAAATCAGCCTGAATGCAGACCGCCCCGGCTTTGCGTAACCCTTCAATCGACGGGTATTCCGTACGGTAGCTCACAATGACCGGATGGCGAAGGTTGAGAAAGTGATGGGCGAGAGCGAGGCCGATACGGCGGCCTCCACCGGTGATCAGTATGGGGCGAAGCGGTGCATTTCCCATCGTATTCTCCTTTACAGTTCAACAATGGGAAAGGCGATGCTATCCCACTAACATCCAGGTTGCCGGCACGGCAGCAACCAGTAAGAGTCCAATTAATGCCATTTCGCGGCGTTTCAGCGCGTTCTCCAGCTGATGCGTGCGGCGGGCGTAGATAAACACCAGCAGGCCCGGTGCGTACAGCACCACCGACAGCAGCAGATGCATAGGTCCGGAAGCATACAACAACCACAGGCCGTAAATACAGGCTCCGACACCCACGACATAATGCGCGGGGCGAGTGGCAATTTTTAACAAATACGCCCCCACTAAGAAATAGGGTACCAGAATCATCTCCGAGGCGATGGTCAGCAGCGTGTTATAGTCTGAACCTGTGAGCCAGATCAGCACCAGGCAGATCTGAACGCTGATGTTGGTTAGCCAGAGTGAGGCAGACGGCGCGCTGTTTTTGTTTTGACGCGCAAACAGCCGTGGGAACGCCTTGTGCGTAGAGGCCAGGAAGGGCACTTCAGCCGCCATGATGGTCCAGCTCAGGTAGGCTCCGCAGACGGAGATAATAAGACCCGCCGCAATCACCACGTCGCCCCAGGGGCCGAGCATTTTCACCATCAGGCCTGCCATTGACGGGTTACGCATTTCAGCCAGTTCAGGACGCGCCACCACGCCGAGCGACAGCAGCGTGACCAGCAGATAGACCCCGAGCGCAGCCAGTACGGCCAGCAGCGTGGCGCGGCCTACATCGCGTTTATTTCGGGCCCGGGCAGAAACCACAACCGCACCCTCAACGCCGATGAATACCCACAGGGTAATCAGCATCGTGTTTTTCACCTGCTCCCAGACGGGGACGCCCAGCGCAACGCCGCTGAAATCGAGCTTAAACACGTCGAGACGGAACGCAATAAAGGCCAGAACGATAAACAGACCGAGCGGAACCAGCTTCGCGAGCGTCGCCACCAGGTTAATGCTGGCGGCCGTTTGTACGCCACGCAGCACCAGCCAGTGGACGAACCACAGTAATACCGAAGCGCCCACAATAGACTGCCAGGTATTCCCGTCGCCAAAGAGGCGCAATTCAGGCGTATCGGTAAAGAAACTGAGCGCCGAGAAGACAATCACCAGATAGGAGACGTTGGCGATAACCGCACACAGCCAGTATCCCCAGGCGGAACAGAAGCCAATCAGCTCGCCGAAGCCTTCACGGGCATAGGTGAAAATGCCGCCGTCCAGGTCCGGGCGAATGCGGGTCAGCAGCAGCATGGCGAAGGCCAGCAGCAATATTCCGACTCCCGTAATGCCCCAGCCAATGATGAGCGCAGACGGGCTGGCGACGGCAGCCATATTTTGCGGCAAACTGAATACGCCCGCACCCAGCATTGAGCTTAAAACGAGTGCAGTCAGAGCACTCAGGCCAAGTTTCTTTTCCATTGGCTTCCTGTTATGAAAGGTCAAAATCCAGAATAATTATTTCGCTCAGGCGCATAAAAATGGTGGATCACACTAAGGCGCGGGATTTTACGGAGTGTAACGAAAGCATGCAATGACGTGTGGCAGAAATTCAAAAAAAGTAACAAAAAAGGCGGCATTGCGCCGCCTTTCTTAAACGATTTTGTTACTTGTACAGATCGGCGCTGATGGTCACGTTGTTACCACGTTCCTGCCACTGGCGGGTGATGTGGTAGAACTTCGCCCCTTTCTTCGCCGCACGCTTCGCGACCTGGTAAGAGACTTCCGTCATGTTGCCGTAGTTGCCGGTAAATTTGATGCTGTCGAACGGCACCATCTGCGCGGCAGTGGCGTTGTTCAGCTCTTCAATTTTGGTACCGTCTGGCAGCGTAACCGAATAACGGCCACCTTTCGTGGACTGCGTTTCAAAGAAACGGCCCACTTCAGCGCTTGGCGCAGCCGTCGTTGCGACGCCTGGGATTTCCACTTTCTTCGCTTCTTCGCCGCCTTTCGCTATCGCCGCGCGACCGGCTTCTGAGTTCGCCGGAATCGCATCCGGGCTCTGCAGAACACGTTTCTTCGCATCTTCTTTATAGATGAACGCGGTAATACGCTGGTTGCCGCCCTGGTTAGCATCGACCTGACGCACGATGTAGAACGAGTAGGCCCCTTTCTCTTTCGCGGCTTTGGTGATGGCATCGTTCACTTCAGGCTGGCTGCGGTAGAAGCCCTGAACGGTGACGGTGTCGTACGGTTCCAGCGCAATTGCCTGATCTTTCGGCAGTTCAACAACACCGTTGATCACGCGGTTTTTCGGTGCGTCAGCTTTTGGCGCGTTGTCTTTATACAGCGCAATAGTCACGCGCTGGTTACCGCTGTTGCCGTTATCAGACTGGTCAACAACATAAAACGAGGCTGCCCCGTTTTTATCAGCGGCCTTTGATGCAGCGGCGACGGCGTCGCCAATAGAATTATAACGACCCACAATGACCTTATGGTCAAAAGGTTTTAACGCTGCCGCTTGCTCCGGCGTTAACTCTGTTGCGGCATTCGCAGACAGGGCGGTCGCACAGAGAAGTGCGGACGCCAGGAGTGTGTTCTTAAGCTTCATAAAAATGATCCTTCGCCTTGCGCAAACCATGTACTGGTATTGTTGTTAATTTGAGACGGTCCCGATTATGGCATTTAAAACCCGTCGCTGTCTGCGCCATTTTTCACTGCCTGTGCTCACTGAATCACCTTATTCGATAACATTTAGTGATATGTTGAAAAAACACGCGTTTGACAAGTAAAACTGATAAAGCTTATGACTTTTACAAGTTAATTTAATGTTAATAAGTTGTTCTCTTATGGCGCTATATCATGTTTTTACCGCTTCGCTTGCGCGAATTATCGGTTCTGGCGATGAATTTAAGGTAAATATCACTGTCAGTGACGCCGATCGCTTATTTTTCACAGATAAAGTAAGAAATAGTGTTTTCTGGCGGTAGATCACGGCCGGTATTTTCAGTAGGTTATAGACAGTTTGTTACTGTTTTATTTTCCGGGGTGAATTGTGTCTCATTGCTTGTGTGATGGCGAAAAATGATACAAACCGCGGGCATTTATCGATAAACCATCATCAAAAACCGATGGAAGGGAAAACTATGCGTATTGGGGTACCAAAAGAACGGTTAGCCAATGAAACCCGCGTAGCGGCAACACCGAAAACGGTGGAGCAACTGCTTAAGCTGGGTTTTACCGTCGCGGTTGAAAGCGGCGCAGGCAAACTGGCGAGTTTCGATGACGAGGCCTTTATCCAGGCTGGCGCGGAAGTGGTGGACGGTGCCGACGTATGGCAGTCGCCGGTAATTCTGAAGGTCAATGCACCGGAAGAGAGTGAGATAGCGCTGCTGAATCCGGGCACCACGCTGGTGAGCTTTATCTGGCCTGCGCAAAATCCTGAGCTGATGGAAAAACTGGCCGCGCGCGGCGTTACCGTCATGGCGATGGACTCCGTGCCGCGTATTTCGCGCGCCCAGTCGCTGGACGCCTTAAGTTCGATGGCAAACATTGCGGGTTATCGCGCCATCGTTGAAGCGGCCCACGAATTTGGACGCTTCTTTACCGGTCAGATCACCGCGGCGGGTAAAGTCCCTCCGGCGAAGGTGATGGTGATTGGCGCGGGCGTGGCGGGACTTGCCGCCATCGGTGCGGCAAACAGCCTGGGCGCTATCGTGCGCGCGTTCGATACCCGTCCTGAAGTGAAGGAACAGGTCCAGAGTATGGGCGCCGAATTCCTTGAGCTGGACTTCAAGGAAGAAGCGGGCAGCGGTGATGGTTACGCGAAGGTGATGTCTGAAGCCTTTATCAAAGCCGAAATGGAACTTTTCGCTGCGCAGGCGAAAGATGTCGACATCATTGTCACCACCGCGCTTATCCCGGGCAAACCGGCGCCGAAGCTGATTACCCGTGAAATGGTTGACTCCATGAAGTCGGGTAGCGTGATTGTCGACCTGGCTGCGCAAAACGGCGGCAACTGTGACTATACCGTACCGAATCAGGTGACCACGACCGCGAACGGCGTGAAGGTGATCGGCTATACCGATCTGCCGGGTCGCCTGCCGACCCAGTCTTCTCAGCTGTACGGCACCAACCTCGTCAACCTGCTGAAGCTGCTTTGCAAAGAGAAAGACGGCAACATCACCGTCGATTTTGACGACGTGGTGGTGCGCGGTGTGACCGTGGTGCGTGAAGGTGAAATTACCTGGCCTGCGCCGCCGATTCAGGTTTCGGCCCAGCCTCAGGCAGCGCCTAAAGCGGCGCCTGAGCCAAAAGAACCTGCCAAACCGGCTTCCCCGTGGCGCAAATACGCGATCATGGCGCTGGTGATTATTCTCTTCGGCTGGCTGGCTGACGTCGCGCCGAAAGAGTTCCTCGGCCACTTTACCGTCTTCGCGCTCTCCTGCGTCGTGGGCTACTACGTGGTGTGGAACGTCTCCCATGCGCTGCATACGCCGCTGATGTCGGTAACCAACGCCATCTCCGGGATCATCGTGGTGGGGGCGTTACTGCAGATTGGCCACGGCGGCTGGATCAGCTTCCTGAGCTTTATCGCGGTGCTGATCGCCAGTATCAATATTTTCGGTGGTTTCACCGTGACTCAGCGCATGCTGAAAATGTTTCGTAAAGGCTAAGGGGTAGCATATGTCTGGAGGATTAGTGACAGCCGCATACATTGTTGCTGCAATCCTGTTTATTTTCAGTCTGGCGGGGCTTTCCAAACACGAAACGTCTCAGCAGGGGAATAACTTTGGTATCGCCGGGATGGCGATTGCGCTGATTGCCACCATCTTCGGGCCGGATACTGGCAACGTAGCGTGGATCCTGGTGGCGATGATCATCGGCGGTGCGATTGGTATTCGCCTGGCGAAACGCGTTGAAATGACCGAGATGCCGGAGCTGGTGGCGATTCTGCACAGCTTTGTGGGGCTGGCCGCGGTGCTGGTGGGCTTCAACAGCTACCTTTACCACACGCCGGGTCTGGAACCGATTCTGGTGAATATTCACCTGACGGAAGTGTTCCTCGGTATCTTCATCGGTGCGGTCACCTTCACCGGCTCCATTGTCGCGTTCGGCAAGCTGCGCGGGAAGATTTCCTCTAAGCCGCTGATGCTGCCAAACCGTCATAAGCTGAACCTGGCTGCGCTGGTGGTGTCGTTTGTGCTGCTGGTGGTCTTCGTGCGTACCGAAAGCGTCGGTCTGCAGGTGCTGGCGTTGCTGGTGATGACCATCATCGCGCTGGCCTTTGGCTGGCATCTGGTGGCGTCGATCGGTGGTGCGGATATGCCAGTGGTGGTCTCCATGCTGAACTCCTACTCCGGTTGGGCGGCGGCGGCGGCGGGCTTTATGCTGAGTAACGACCTGCTGATCGTTACCGGTGCGCTGGTGGGTTCTTCGGGTGCGATCCTGTCTTACATCATGTGTAAGGCGATGAACCGCTCGTTCATCAGCGTCATTGCCGGTGGCTTTGGTTCTGACGGCTCGTCTACCGGTTCCGATGAGGAAGTGGGTGAGCACCGTGAGATCAGCGCGGAAGATACCGCCGAGATGCTGAAAAACTCGCACTCGGTCATTATCACCCCGGGCTACGGCATGGCGGTGGCGCAGGCGCAGTATCCGGTGGCGGAAATCACCGAGAAGCTGCGCGCGCGCGGCATCAAGGTTCGCTTTGGTATTCACCCGGTGGCGGGGCGTCTGCCAGGCCACATGAACGTGCTGCTGGCGGAGGCGAAAGTGCCTTACGACATCGTGCTGGAGATGGACGAGATCAACGATGATTTCGCCGACACCGACACCGTGCTGGTCATTGGCGCAAACGACACCGTTAACCCGGCGGCGCAGGACGATCCACGTAGCCCAATCGCCGGGATGCCGGTTCTGGAAGTGTGGAAGGCGCAGAACGTGATCGTGTTTAAACGTTCAATGAATACCGGCTATGCCGGGGTGCAGAACCCGCTGTTCTTCAAAGAGAACACCCACATGCTGTTTGGCGATGCCAAAGCCAGCGTGGATGCGATTCTGAAAGCGCTGTAAGTTGCGTTGAAACGAAAAACCGCCGAATCCGGCGGTTTTTTTATTGCCGGGTGGCGCTCACGCTTACCCGGCCTACGGTTTTGTAGGCCCGGCAAGCTTGCGCCGCCGGGCGTTAGGGGTCAATCGTCTTCCGGATCGTCGAGCTCAACCGGCGTCTGGTACTCATCCGGCTTGATAACCAGCAGGTCGCAGCGTAGATGGTCGATCACCTGCTCGGCGGTATTGCCGAGGAAGGCGGCAGAAATACCGGTACGGCCAATGGTACCCAGCACCACAATCCCCGCCTGCAGGTGTTCAGCCAGGTCCGGGATCACCTCTTCAGGCAGCCCTTTTTCCACGTGGGTCATTTTCTCATCGATGCTGAATTTCTGGCGCAGCGCTTTCATGGCCAGCAGATGCTGACCGCGGATCGCGTCGTTGTACACGCTCGGGTCAAATTCCGGCAGTTCAATGGCAATGTTAATCGGGGTGACCGGATAGGCGCCAACCAGATGCACTTCGGTATGATTGACCTGATCGGCAAGCTGGATAGTCTCCTTCACCAGCTTCTCGTTCAGCGAATTGTGGTAATCCTCTTCGCTGGCGAGGTTTACCGCCACAACGGCTTTCCCGCCTTCAGGCCAAGGCTGGTCTTTCACCATCCAGACCGGGCAAGGGCATTTACGCAGCAAATGCCAGTCGGTCGGGGTGAAGATCACGGATTCCAGCTTGTCGTGCTGGTGCGCCATCTTCAGCAGCAGATCGTGCCCACCGGCAACGACTTCCTGAATGATGGCTTCGAAAGGTCGGTTGTGCCAGACCACTTTAATATCAATGGGCACACCCGCTTCCAGGTAATACTTCGCCTGTTCGCGGATCCACGCGGTACGCTGGCTGATGACGCCCTGACGCATAGCGGTGCGCTCGTCAGGCGACAGAAGGGTGGTCATCTCATACGAGAAGTCATAGATCGGCAAAAACGCTTTGATTTTGCCACCAATCCGTTGATGTAAATACACAGCACGTCGTAATGCTGGCTGATCGTCCTGATTCGGATCGATTGCTACCAGCATGTTTTGATACTTGGCCATACAGGTCTCCTTACTACTGTCACCACAGTCTGTAATTAAAAGAGTAACCTATATATCCTGAATGAAACAGAGGGGAGGTTTTGCCAGATCAATAATTCATGAAAATTTATCAGAGGAAAAGCACCGTGGTCGTTACCGCAACAAACGCAATAAACAGCAGCACCATCACCGCTATCGCAAAGGTCGTGGAATCCTGAACGTAGGTTTTTTCCTCCCCCTTCATTGGGCCGACAAGCATGATCCAGATGAAGATAAAGGTCACGGAGGCAATCACGACTGAAACGAAAAACAAACTTTCTCTCAATTCATAACCTCAACGAGAACCTTTTGGGTGCTGTGTGGGGACGTGCTACGGTGAAAAGGTCAGATAAAGGACGGGGTGACAGGCCAGACCGCTAAATCAGGAAAATTTATCGGTCTGGCTGTATACGTATGGCGTTTACGCCACGTTGCGGGCGTGCCCGGCAAGAACGGCCAGCGCTTCACCGTTTTCAATAGTGATGTATTTACCCTTAACGGCCAGCATCCCGCTTTTCTGGAAACGACCCAGCAGACGGCTGATGGTTTCCACGGTCAGACCCAGGTAGTTACCGATATCGCCACGCGTCATGGTCAGACGGAATTCACGCGGCGAGAAGCCACGCTCGGCGAAGCGGCGGGAGAGGTTGTAGATAAACGCGGCCAGGCGCTCTTCTGCGTTCTTTTTAGAAAGCAGCAGAATCATGTCCTGATCGCCTTTGATCTCACCGCTCATCAGACGCATCATCTGCTGACGCAGGTTAGGCATCTTGCCGGACAGATCGTCCAGGGTTTCAAACGGAATTTCGCAAACCATCGAGGTTTCGAGTGCCTGAGCAAAGCTCGGGTGATGGCCCGTACCGATGGCATCAAAGCCTACCAGGTCACCTGCCAGATGGAAGCCGGTGATCTGCTCATCACCCTGCTCGGTGATGGTGTAGCTCTTGATGGTGCCAGAACGGATAGCATAGAGCGATTTCAGTTCGTCTCCCGCTTTAAACAGCGTCTGCCCTTTCTGAATAGGCTTTTTACGCTCGATGATATTATCAAGCTGATCGAGTTCATGCTCATTCAGGGTAAACGGGATACAGAGCTGGCTGATGCTGCAATCCTGGCAATGGATAGCACAACCGCCAGACTGAATGCGTCGTATAATTCGCTTTTCCGGGATCATAGGTTTGCTCAAGCCTTAATTGATATTGGTCAATTTTAACATCTTTTTGGTAAGTACGTAAGCCTGACAAACCCTCAATAAGGACAAGAGACGACAATGCGTCGCCATCTTCTTGAAATTCCACAGCTTGATTATGGATTTTTAGCCTAACCGGTAGAAAATTAAGCACAAAAAGCCTGGGAACTAGAGCAAAAGATACCCTTCGTGACGCAGTAACCACTCTTTTCGCTGCACGCCACCGGCATAGCCGGTCAGGGTACCGTTGCGGCCAATGACGCGATGGCAGGGCACCACGATGCTGACCGGATTAGAGCCGTTCGCGGCGCCTACGGCACGTGCGGCCCCAGCGCGACCTAACTGCTCCGCGAGCTGGCCGTAATGCATGACCTGTCCGCAGGGAATGGCCCGCAGCGCCTGCCACACTTCGCGCTGAAAAGGGGTGCCAGCCGTGGCGGTGGGCAGCGTGTCGATGATGCTGAGATCGCCTTCGAAGTACGCCGCTAGCTTGTCGCTCAGTCCACCCGGATTGGTGGCGCGGATACGTTCATACCCCTGTGAGCGGTAGTGAATCGCAAGCAGTTCTTCCATGCGGTCGCTGTGCTCTTCCCACTCAACGGCGCGCAGGCAAAACTGCTCGTCCGCGATCACCCACAGCGGGCCAAGCGGCGTCGCAATCTTGTCTTCGAGTAATCTCAGCATCCTCATTCCTTTAGTTCAGCCTCGGGTAAATCCCCGGTCCAATCGGCAGGCCGACAAGATACCATGCCACCAGCATCACCAGCCATACCCCTAAAAAGATAAGCGGGTAGGGTAAAACCAGCGAATAGTAGGTACCCAGTTTGGCCTCGGGTTTATAGCGCTGGAGGAAGCCCAAAAACAGCGGAACAAACGGCGAAACCGGCGCCAGCGGAATAACCGAGGAGTCGGCAATGCGGAACAGGATCTGGGCAAACGCCGGGTGGAATCCCAGCATCATAAACATCGGCACGAAGATCGGGGCCAGAATCGACCAGATGGCGGAGCCGCTGGCGATAAACATGCACAGCAGCGACGAAAGCAGCGCCAGGCCGACAAACGCCGGTACGCCGCTTAACCCGGCCGCCTCCAGCGCGTCGGTCAGGCCCACGGCCATAAACTTGCCCATGTTGCTCCAGTTAAACATCGCCACAAACTGGGCCAGCGGGAACACCATCACGATAAAGCCCGCCATCTCTTTCATCGGCTCGATCATCAGCTGCGGCAGATCGCCCTGGCGGCGAATTTTACCGGTGGCGATACCGTAGGCGAGCGAGACGACAAAGAAAAACAGAATAATCAGCGGCACGATGCCCTGAATAAACGGCGAGGGCAGGACGGTATGTTTAACCGGATCGCGCAATATGCCGTTTTCCGGCACCACCATCAGCGCCACCGCGGCAATAAACGCCAGCGAGACAATCCCCGCTACGCGCAGGCCGAAGCGCTGCTCTTTGCTCAGGGTTTCCAGCTTTTCATCACTGCGGCCTTCCCATTTACCCAGCCGCGGCTCGACGATCTTATCGGTAATCAGCCCGCCGACAATCGTCAGGACAATCACCGAGCTTGCCATAAAGTACCAGTTGTCGATCACGCTGACGTGCATGGCCGCATCAATGGTTTTCGCCGCCTCCGTACTGATGCCCGAGAGCAACACGTCGGTGGTCACGATCAGCAGGTTAGCGGTAAAACCGCAGCCCACCCCCGCAATCGCGGACAGCAGACCCGCCACGGGATGGCGCCCGACGGCGAGGAAGATCAGCGCCCCCATCGGCGGCATGATCACCAGCGCGGCGTCGGAGGAGATATGGCTGAAGAAGGCGATAAACAGCACCATGTAGCTCGCGTAGCGCGCGCTGACGTGAGAAGCCATCTTCACCATCAATGCAGGCAACAGGCCGACGCGTTCAGCCAGACCGGCGCCCAGCACCAGCGCCAGAATGGCACCGAGCGGGGCGAATCCACTGAAGTTTTTAATCACGTTGGGTAAAAACCAGTGCAGCCCTTCAATGCTCAGCAGGTTTTTCACCGCCACCAGGCTGCCGTCGGCCGGGCTGCGCACGCTGACGTCAAAGGCGGAGAGCACGGCGGTGGCGACCATCAAAATCACAATCAGATAGATAAAAAGCAGGAAAGGGTGCGGCACTTTATTGCCGATCCTTTCAACCCAGCCATAGAGCTTACCGGATGGGGAATGCGAAGGTATGGATGACATACTCATGGGCGTTCCTCGGGACTGTTGTGTTGTTGTGTTGTGTTTTTTTATTTTAAAGGTGACGGTGTCACGCCTCGTGGGATCGGACACACGTACGGTTTTTCTTCTATTTGTTGTTCGAACTCTTCACGGCATTTTTTCAGCAGCGCGGCGTCCTGAAGCAGATTGAGCGCGGTCGCGCCCATCACTTTCCCGGCCAGCAGCATGCCTTTGTGGGCAATAGAGGTTCGCCCCTGAGATACCAGTTGCCAGGTATGCAGCGGCGTGCCGACGGTAAAGCAGGGGCTGAAGCACTGGGCGACCGGCATTTTCCAGCTGACGTCACCCACGTCGGTTGAACCCGCCAGTACGTTGTCGGTGACGGCATAAGGCGCGACTTCATCCACCAGCAGCGTCGCCTGATGACGACGGGCAAAGGCTTTACCCGCTTCGCCACCCGTGGCGGCAATATTTTTCAGGCTGTTTTGCAAATCGTTGGGCGTCAGCGTGGCGCGGATCTCGCGGGCAAACTCTCGCTCTTCGTCGGTCCACTCCGGCGTGCCGTAGTGCTGCAGGGCACGATACATCGCCGCCTCAAGCGTGCGGTTCGGCAGGTAGCTGGAGCAGGCTTTATCAAAGCGGCATTCGACGGTGGTTTCGGTCATCATCGCCGCGCCCTGGGCAATTTTCTCGATGCGCTCGTAGATCTGTTGCGCATCCGCCATCTCCGGGGCGCGGATCAGGTACAGCACCTCGGCCTGCGCCTGCACGACGTTGGGCGAAATCCCGCCGGTATCGGTAATGGCGTAATGGACGCGCGCTTTCTCGATAATGTGTTCGTTAAGGAAGTTGGTGCCGGTGGTCATCAGCGTCACGGCGTCCAGCGCGCTGCGTCCCAGGTGAGGGGAGTTGGCCGCGTGCGCCGCCACGCCGTGAAAACGCCAGGCGGCCTGAATATTCGCCAGCGTGCTGACGTTAAACATCCCGGCAAAGGCTTCCGGGTGCCAGGTGACGGCGGCATCGACATCATCAAACAGCCCTTCGCGCACCATAAAGGTTTTCCCGGAGCCGCCTTCTTCACCGGGACAGCCGTAAAAACGCACCGTTCCGCTGCCACCGTGCTGCTCCAGCCAGCTTTTCACCGCCACCGCGCCCGCAAGTGCTGCGGTGCCTAAGAGGTTATGCCCGCAGCCGTGGCCGTTAGCCCCCGGCGTGGCGGTTTGCGCGGTCGCGCAGTGTGCCTGCTGGCTTAACCCGGCCAGCGCGTCGTACTCGCCCAGCAGGGCGATAACCGGTTTTCCGCTGCCGAAGCTGGCGATAAAGGCATTTGGAATACCGCCTGCCTCGCGGGTCAGCGTGAAGCCTTCGGCTTCCAGCTCGCTGGCCAGCCGTTCGGCGGACCAGACCTCTTCAAAGCGGGTTTCGGGGCGATCCCAGATCGCGTCGGCAATATCGGTTAACATCCGACATCGCGTATCGATCGCATCGGCAATAAAAGCGTAGTTCTCCTGCATTACACACCTCGCGTCCACGGGAAATTCAGCGCAGTTCGCGCCAGCGTTTCGATGGCGACAGGCATCACCTGCTCATCGAAGTCGAATTTTTCGTTGTGATGTCCGGCGCTCAAATCCGTGCCAAACACCATATAGGACGCCATGCCGCCGTTCTGCTGCACGCGGGCCATCATCAGCGTGGCGTCTTCGGATCCGGCCGGGGCTTTCACCTTATCGATGGCGTGAACAACCCCGGAAACCTGGCTCGCCTGTTCGCGCAGATAATCAACCCAGGCCGGCGTCGGCGCGCTGGAGGTGGCTGCCCCCATCAGGCGCATCTCCGCGCTCACGCCGTAGAGCGCCGCCGCGCCGGTAATCACCGCCTGCGCGCGTTCAAAGACATACTGATTAATCGCTTCGCTTTCACCGCGGGTTTCAACCTTCATCAGCGCATTCGCGGGGACCACGTTGCGTCCGCTGCCCGCCTGCATCACGCCGACGTTCACCCGGGATGCGCCGTCGCTGTGTGGGGCGATGCTGTGCAGGGCGAGGGCGGCCTGCGCGGCGGCGAGCAGAGCGTTACGACCGTCCTCCGGTTTACCGCCCGCGTGTGCGGCCACGCCGGTGAAGCTCACGTCGAACTTGGTGGTGGCCATAAAGTTATCGCTGCCGCAGATTACCGTACCGGCGGGGACGCCAGTACCAATATGGATAGCCGTGAAATAGTCCACGTCATCCAGCGCCCCGGCGGCAACCATGGCGCGCGCGCCGCGCGTTCCTTCTTCGGCAGGCTGGAAGATCAGCTTGATGGTGCCGTTCAGCCGGGCTTCATTCTGCTTAAGCACCTGTGCCAGCCCCAGACCAATGGTGGTGTGGCCGTCGTGTGCGCAGGCGTGCATCATTCCCGGATTGCAGGAGGCAAACCCGTCGCGGAACGGGCGATGGCTGTCGTCGAGCGCTTCGCTTAAATCAAGGGCGTCCATGTCAACGCGAAACGCCAGGGTTGGGCCAGGGCGGCCGGTATTCAGGGTGGCAACAATGCCGGTAAAGCCGCCTTCAAACGGCGCCAGCCATTTCTCAGGCGCGCCTTGCTTGCGCGCGCGGGCAAATTCTCGCGCCAGGGTCGCGTCATCGGGCAGCCCCATCCGGCTTTCGGCATCGACGACGTCGCGCCCCATCGCCAGCGCGTAACCCAGCGAGTCCAGGGTCTCCGCGACTTTCGCGGCGGTACGAAACTCTACCCAGCCGGATTCCGCAAAATGGTGAAAATCGCGACGCCACGCGCTCAACTGCGGGGTTAACGTCTGGATGTAGTGCGCCAGTGTGTCCATATCTGTTCCTGTCATCATTAAAATATGTGAACTGCTTCACGCTGTGATAGTTTTTACTTATCACTAACCGATTTTTCACAGTTTTAACCGTTCAGGAATTACCCTCGCACATCCCTTTCCAGTAAAGTAGATGACAGTTTCTTTACTCTGATAAACAACGGTTATCGGTCGGGCTATGTCATTTCAGGTTAAATTCCATCATCTCCGGGCGTTTGTTGAAGTTGCTCGTCAGGGCAGCATTCGCGGTGCCAGCAGGACGCTGAATCTTTCCCAGCCGGCATTGACCAAATCCATCAAAGAGCTGGAGGAGGGCATGGCGGCGCAGCTTTTCGTGCGCAGGAGTAAGGGCGTCGCGTTGACCGAATGCGGCGAGGGCTTTTACCAGCGCGCCCGCCTAATTCTGGAAGAGCTGCGCGCGGCGCAGGATGACATTCGTCAGCGGCAGGGGGAACAGGCCGGGCAGATCAACATCGGGATGGGGGCCAGCGTTTCGCGCAGCCTGATGCCCGCCGTCATCACCCGCTTTCATGCCCAACATCCGCAGGTCAAAGTGCGGATAATGGAAGGACAGCTGGTGTCGATGATTAACGAATTACGGCAGGGCGAACTGGACTTCACCATCAACACCTATTATCAGGGACCTTACGACCAGGAATTTACGTTTGAAAAACTCTTCGAGAAGCCGTTTGCGGTATTTTGTCGCGAAGGGCATCCGGCAACAGGGGCAACGTCGATTAATGAACTTCTGCATTATAACTGGACAATGCCGACGCCGCGGGGAAGTTATTATAAGCAGTTAGAAGAGGTATTTAGCCATCGCTCGCAAATACCGCGAATTGGTGTGGTCTGTGAAACCTTTTCCTCCTGTATTAGCCTGGTTGCGCAAAGTGATTTTCTAAGCATATTGCCGCAGGAGCTAGGGTGTGACCCGCTGCTGGCGCACCGCCTGGTCATGCTGCCGGTTATCGAATCGCTTCCAAAAGCAGCATATTATTTAATTCAGCGCCGCGATTCACGTCAGACGCCCCTGGCTGAATCATTAATTACACAGTTCAGGCGGGAAGCGAGGAAAATAATCGTGGCGTGAAAGTGAGATAATAAAAAAACAGGATCTGCCCGACATCAGACAGATCCTCCAGTACACACAGCAGTGCGTCCTTTCGCCAATCCTGAGTATTATATCCATGAAGCAGGTATATTTAGGTATAACACCTTTCCCGCAAAATGAAAGGATATTGAGTGTTTGATTTTACGAAAATTTAACACAAATCACTTATTTCATCTTTGCTGAAATTTTAGTTAAGTCATATTTAACTTTATTTTATAAATACTATATATATTCATCAGGTTAATATTTGTTGCGCATGACGGCCTGTAACGGTGATTGAGGCCTGTCTCGGGCGCAGGTATAGTACCGTCCTCAGTTGTAGCCGGAGGATATCCATGAACCCTGACGACAAATCCTTTTTTCTTGACGCCATGGAAGATGTCCAGCCGCTGAAGCGTGGCCCGGATATTCACTGGCAGCCCAGCCGCAATACGCGGACGCGCCAGGAGGTGGATAGTGAACAGCTGGATAACTTCCTGACGCTGGATTTTCTAGACCTTCTTCCCCTGGAAGAACCGCTGGCGTTCCAGCGCGAAGGGGTGCAGCAGGGCGTTATCGATAAGCTGCGCTCGGGTAAATATGCCCGCCAGGCCAGTTTAAACCTCCTGCGCCAGCCTGCCGAACGCTGCCGTCAGATGCTCTATTCTTTTATCTGCCAGGCCAGACGTGACGGGTTACGTAACCTGATTATTATTCACGGGAAAGGGCGGGAGCAGAACTCACATCCTAATGTGGTGCGCAGCTATCTGGCGCGCTGGTTAACCGAGTTCGAGGATGTACAGGCCTTCTGCGTGGCGCTGCCGCATCACGGCGGCAGCGGGGCATGCTACGTTTCACTGCGTAAATCTGATGAAGCAAAACAGGAGAACTGGGAGCGGCACGCCAAGCGCAGCCGCTAGCGGGCGATATTCTCGCCCGCCTGAAACTCAGAAGGTTTCCCAGTTGCTGTCGGTGGCGGCGTTTGCGGTTGCCGGGCGCAACAGCTGGGGCGTCTTCACGCTGGCCGGGCGCGGGGTGACCGCTTTTTCTTTTCCGTTCAGACGAAACGCGGCTACCGCCTGGCGCAGCTGTTCGGACTGATCTTCCAGCGCCGCTGCCGCCGTGGCGGACTCCTGCACCAACGCGGCGTTTTGCTGCGTCACGCTGTCCATCTGCGAAACGGCCAGGCTCACCTGCTCAATGCCGCGGCTCTGCTCGTCAGAGGCAGAGGAAATCTCGCCCATGATATCGGTCACGCGGGTCACGGCGGCGACGATTTCCTTCATGGTGGTGCCGGCCTCGCTAACCTGCTCAGAACCGGTATTCACGCGGCTGACGGAGTTTTCAATAAGTCCTTTGATCTCTTTCGCCGCCTGCGCGCTGCGGCTCGCCAGCGTACGGACCTCGCCCGCGACAACCGCAAAGCCACGCCCCTGTTCCCCGGCGCGTGCCGCTTCCACCGCGGCGTTAAGCGCCAGAATGTTCGTCTGGAACGCAATGCTGTCGATCACGCTGGTAATATGCGCAATTTGCTGCGAACTGTCGGCGATTTCGTTCATGGTGCGAACCACGTTATCCACGACGTGACCGCCGCGCGCGGCCGTTTCAGAGGCGTTTTTCGCCAGCAGCGTGGCCTGACGGGCGTTATCGGAGTTCTGTTTAACCGTCGCGGTCAGCTCTTCCATGCTGGCGGCGGTCTCTTCGAGCGAGGCGGCCTGCTGCTCGGTGCGGGCGGAAAGATCGTTACTTCCTGCGGCAATTTCGCCTGCGCCGGTGTAGATGGAATCGGTGCTTCCGCGCACGGCGCTGACGGTGGTTACCAGCGACTGCTGCATTTCATGCAGGCCTGCGGCCAGTTGACCCATCTCATTGCGGCCCGAGATAGCGATATCCTGCGTCAGGTCGCCCCCTGCAATGGCGCGAATATGGTTCATAATGGAGTGGAGTGGTTTTAACAGCAGGTGCTGTAAACCCTGCCAGATGACCACCAGTACCGCGATAACGGCCAGCAGAATGGCCGCCAGCGTCCACTGCATCTGCGTAAAGCTGCTCTGGTTCTCTTCGGTTGCGGCCTTCAGCAGGGTGTTGTTTTCGGCGCGCCAGCGGTTATAGACCGCTTCCATATCGTCCTGCGCCTGCTGCGCGTCCAGATCGCCATAGGCCTGATAGTTATCGGCGCGCAGATACTCAATCGATAAACGCATGACTTCGTGCATCTGGTTCCAGGATTTCTGCATCTCGTCGGTCAATGCCGCCTCCTGGCCCTTAACCTGCGGCAGTTTCTGCCACTCTTTGTTATAGGCTTCGGCTTTTGCCAGCGAGTCGCTTGCGGTGCCCAGCAGTTTATTGATCGCCGCAAGGGAAGCCGGGTCACGCTGGTTTTTCAGGTAGCGGATCGCCACGCGGGTGACGGTGACGCGCGTTTTCACCAGCGTGTTCACGCTGTCGCTCAGGCTTTCCTGCTGGGCGTTGAGCACGCCGGAGTTCTGGAAGTTATGGCGATCGTTGCTGACGGCAGAGTAGAACAACCCTCCCGTGACAACTTGCAGCAGACAGAATATGGTGAGGGCAAAGATAATACCGGTAATCACGTGCAGATTTTTCAGCATAGCGGTCGTCCGTTAGAGAAGATGCAGGGTTACTTCATTACTATCGTCGTAGAGAATGTAAACTTTAATTAACTCGCGCTTAACTAAAGGCTCCCAGAGGGAACCTGTTGTAAATCCGGATCATTTTTATGAGGAAGGTCAACATGAGCAGCATTGATAAAAGCGGGACATACGCGCTTGGGACGCGGACGGTGAAACGGTTGGGCTACGGCGCGATGCAGCTGGCCGGGCCGGGCGTCTTTGGGCCGCCGAAGGATAAGCAGGCCGCGCTGGACGTGTTACGCGAGGCCGTGGCGGCGGGGGTGAACCACATTGATACCAGTGATTTTTATGGCCCTCATGTCACCAACCAGCTGATCCGCGAGGCGCTTCATCCTTATCGGGACGATCTGACGATCGTCACCAAGATTGGTGCCCGTCGCAACGACAAAGGCGCCTGGCTGCCGGCCTTTTCCGCGCAGGAGCTGACGCAGGCGGTGCATGACAACCTGCGTAATCTGCAGCTGGACGTGCTGGACGTGGTGAATCTGCGGATCATGTTTAGCGCACACGGGCCGGCGGAAGGGTCGATTGCTGAACCGCTCTCCACCCTGGCAGAATTACAGCGGCAGGGTCTGGTGCGGCATATTGGCCTGAGCAACGTCACGGCCACCCAGGTCGCGGAAGCGCAGAAGATGGTGCCGGTGGTGTGCGTGCAGAACATGTACAACATTGTGAACCGGGGTGATGATGCGCTGGTGGATCTGCTCGCGCAGCAGGGGATTGCGTATGTGCCGTTCTTCCCACTGGGCGGCTTTACGCCGCTGCAATCGTCCGGGCTGAAGGCTGTGGCGGATTCACTGGGCGTCACGGCAATGCAGGTTGCGCTGGCATGGCTGCTGCAGCGTTCCCCGAATATCCTGCTGATCCCGGGCACCTCTTCCGTGGCGCATCTGCGGCAAAACCTCGCGGCGGGGGACCTGCAGCTGCCGCCTGACGCCCTGGAAACATTGAATACGCTGATGGACTGATCGTCACAGGCGCAAAGCCCGACATGTGCTTCCGGGCTTTGCGCGTTTTAAATCTTCTGACACTTCAACGCGTTTGGGTTCGCTTCCGGAAATGACCTTGATCCCTGGCCATAATCCGTAATACTGTATTTATATACAGTATCTGGCGAGAAAGGCATTATGGACACTCTCTTTTCTTATCATCCAAACCAATCTATTGAATTACCGTTGTTTGCAGAGCGTGTAGCCTGTGGTTTCCCCAGTCCGGCTCAGGATTATGTGGAGGATCGTCTCGATCTTAACCGGCTGGCAGTAAGACATCCCAGTGCGACCTATTTTATCAAGGTGAGTGGAGACTCCATGATTGGGGCGGGGATCGGCGACGGTGATCTGCTGGTGGTCGATCGTTCGTTAAATGCCGAACATGGGGACATCGTTGTGGCGTCGGTCGCCGGTGAGTTTACGGTGAAGGAGCTACAGACGCGCCCGGCTCTGAGACTTCTGCCGCATAATGCCCGCTATCAGCCGATTACCTTTCATTCCGAAGAGGAACTGCAGATCTTCGGCGTCGTTACCCACACGCTTAAAACGCATAAACATGTTCGCGCTGGTTGATGTGAACAGCTTCTATGCCTCCTGCGAGAAGGTATTCCGCCCCGATCTGGAGGGGAAGCCCATCGTGGTGGTGTCCAACAACGACGGCTGCATTATTTCACTGTCGCGGGAGGCAAAGCAGTTCGGCATAAAAATGGGTGAGCCCTATTTTAAATTCAAAGAAAAACGGTTTCCGGAACGGGTTTACGTCTTCAGTTCAAACTATGCGCTGTATGCCGACCTCAGCAGTCGGGTGATGCAGACGCTGACCGATCTCGCTCCGGCCATAGAAATTTACTCGATCGACGAGGCGTTCGTGAACGTTTCAGGGATCGGTAACTGCCTTGCACTGGAAGCGTTCGGACACCAGATGCGCACGCAGGTCTTTAAAAATACGGGCTTAACCGTTGGCGTCGGCATTGCCCCGACAAAAACGCTGGCGAAGCTGGCCAACTATGCGGCGAAACGCTGGGCCAGTACCGGCGGCGTGGTCGATCTGTCGGGCCGCGAGCGGCAGCGTAAACTGCTGGCAAAGGTTCCGGTAGAGGAGGTATGGGGCGTAGGGCGGCGCATCACGAAAAAACTGAACGCGATGGGGATTACCACGGCGCTGGAGCTGGCGGAGGCCTCCTCGTGGGTCATTCGCAAACATTTTAACGTGGTGCTGGAGCGTACGGCGCGCGAGCTTCGTGGCGAGCCCTGCCTTGACCTGGAAGAGTACACCCCCACGAAGCAGCAAATCATCTGTAGCCGTTCGTTTGGTCATCGCATTACGCAATATGAAGAGATGCACCAGGCGATTTGCGCCTATGCGGAACGCGCCGCAGAGAAACTGCGCGGCGAGCATCAATACTGTCGTTTTATCAGCGTGTTTGTGCGCACCAGCCCGCATGCGGACAACGAAATTTATTACGGTAATCAGGCTTCGGTCACCCTGATGACGCCCACCAATGACTCGCGGGATATCATCCGTGCCGCCACGGAGGCGCTGGGGCGGATATGGCTCGACGGGTATCGCTATATGAAGGCCGGGGTCATGCTGGCGGACTTTTTCAGCAGCGGTGTCGCTCAGCTTAATCTGTTTGACGACAATCGCCTGCGCGCCAACAGCGCGGCGCTGATGGAGATGATCGACAGCGTCAATCACTCCGGCAAAGGGAAGATATGGTTCGCCGGGCAGGGGATTGAGAAACCGTGGGCGATGAAGCGAGAGATGTTGTCACCGGCCTATACGACGCGGTACGCGGATTTACCGGTGGCGAGGTAAAAGGCGGTTATTTTGTGGCGTTGTGGGTCGCGATCTCAGGCAGTAATTGCTCAATCACGCTGACGACCTTTCTGACGCGCTGCGGAATAAAGCGGGCATCAGGATAAACGGCATAGAGGAAGCGATCGGGTAACCGCCAGTCGGGCAGCACCGGTACCAGCGTGCCCGCCTGCAGAGCCCTGGCCACGAGCGGTCGCTGCATGCCGCCGATACCGATGCCTGACTCCAGCGCCTGCAGCAGCGCCTCACTGGTGTTGGCACGGAAAACGGTATTCACGTTGACCTCGACCGTTTCCTCGTCAGACATCAGGCGCAGGGGCGCATCCAGCGGAATGCCGCTGAACCGTACGTGTGGCAGCGTCGCCAGTTCGCTGACCGCGTGTACCGCCTGAAAACCGGGAGCGGCAAACAGTGCAGCTTCAATACGCCCCAGCACGCGAGCCGCGTGCGCCTGCGGAGGCTCGCTGCTCAGCCGTATCGCGACATCCACGCCCTCCGCCACCAGATCGGCAAGGTGGTCATCCAGGGAAAGCATCAGCTGCAGTTCGGGATGCAGGCGCTGTAGCGCCAGCAGATGCGGCAAAATGATCTGCCCCAGGCCGCTCGGCAACTGGACATGGACGCGTCCCTGAACGCTATGATCGACAGGATGTAAACGCCTCTCCGCTTCCCCCATGGCGTCCAGCACGAGCTGCATATCACGCCGGTAGCGTTCCCCTTGTTCGGTCAGCTTCATCGTACGCGTCGTACGGTGCAGCAGTACCACACCCAGCGATTCCTCAAGCGCCGCGATCTGTTGACTGACGGCGGACTGCTTAATACCGGTCTGACGGGCAGCCGCTGAAAACGAGCCCGCTTCAGCGACGCGCAGAAAAGTAGAAATGGCATTGAGCTTATTATTCATTTAATGATTTTGCTTATAAGTGCCATCGGTTTCATGGGATATCTCCAGAAAAAATAATATATCACACTGCGTCTGTCACCCTTTCCGGAGAAATACCATGAATAATAGGCAGCAACACAACGTCGCCCTGGTCGCGGGCGCCAGCGGCATTGTCGGCAGACAGATGGTCAACACGCTCCTGCACCATCAGTGGCAGGTGATCGGCCTTAGCCGCCATGCCGGGTCGCATCCTGACGGCATTCCGATGGTCAAGATCGATTTACTGGATGAAAAGGACAGCGCCCGGGCGCTGCGCTCCCTGGACGGTACCACCCATCTCTTTTACAGCGCCTGGGCGAACGCGGCGAACTGGGAAGACATGGTTGAGCCGAACGTCACCATGCTGCGTAATCTGGTCAGCATCCTCGAAAAAACGGCACCTTTGCAGACGGTAAGCCTGATGCAGGGGTACAAGGTCTACGGCGCGCATCTGGGACCGTTTAAAACCCCGGCGCGCGAAAGCGATCCCGGCGTACCGGGTGCCGAATTTAACGCCGCGCAGCTTGCGTGGCTCAGCCAGTTTCAGCGGGGAAAGCGCTGGCACTGGAATGCCATCAGGCCGGGCGTGGTAGGGAGTGCGGTACCGGGCAATGCGATGAACCTTGCGCTGAGCATTGCCCTGTACGCCTCCCTGTGCAAGGCGCTGGGTTTACCGTTGCGTTTTCCCGGTTCGGAACAGACCTGGCACAGTATCGTTGACTATACCGACGCCGGGCTGCTGGCCGACGCCACTCTGTGGGCCGCCGCGTCACCTGCGGCACAGAATCAGGCGTTCAACGTGAATAATGGCGATATCTGGCGCTGGAGCGAGCTCTGGCCGCGCATCGCACACTGGTTTGACCTGGACTCTGCACCGCCGGTGAGGCTGTCATTTCATCAGCTGTTTACGGACTATCGCGGCGTATGGCGCGAGCTTGCCGGAGAGCGGCTGGTGGAAGCGGATATTCTGCAGCTGAGCGACGGGCGGTTTGCCGATTTTGTCTTTAGCTGGAACTACGACATGTTTGGTGACGGGAGCAAGCTGCGCAGGGCGGGCTTTACGCAAATGCAGGCGACCGATGAGATGTTTTTCCGCCTGTTTGCGCAACTGAGAGCCGCGCGGATTATTCCCTGAGAACACAGGGCGTCCTGATAACCGTCAGGACGCCGAGGACTTACTCAACCGTTAATGCATCGACAACCTCGGCCACGCTTTTCACGCTGTGGATATTCCCGATCCCCGTGCCGAGCGCGATATACCCTTCATCGGTATTATTTTCCAGCATGCCCAGGCGCAGGCCCCGTAATCCGCCCATCGCCTTGCCCAGCGCTTCGTTGCTTGCGCCCGCTTTATCCATCGCCGCCAGTTTTTCCGCCAGCTTGCCGGGAAGAGAACGATAGTAGTGGGGGACGGTGCGGAAAAGCAGCAGGTCCAGGCCGTTGGCGGCAACAATTTTCTCTTTGACCCCCTGCGGCACGCGGCTTTCTTCGGTACTGATAAAGACCGAACCGGCAAACACGCCTTCCGCCCCCAATGCATGCGCCGCTCTGGCGGTGCGATTATCGGTAATACCGCCCGCGGCCATCACCGGGACGTGCTTCACGGCGTCGGCAATCAGCGGCACGATGGAAAAGGTCCCCAGCGCCGTCGCGGGTAACGTCCCACCCTCGTCAAAACCGGTGGCGACGATGATGTCTGCCCCCATCTCTTCAGCCAGAAGGGTGTTTTCCGGCGTGGGATTGATGTCGCGGTAGATAATGGCAATACCCGCCTCTTTTAACTCACTAAACAGCGCGGGAATAATGCTGCCTTCCCCGTAGCCCGTATACACCACGGCCCTGACGCCTTCCTCTTTTACCACCTTAAGAATTGGCCCGGTCCAGACGTCATTAACGGCGGTGGGGATCAGGTTGACGCCGAAGGGTTTTTCGGTCAGCCGTTTGGTTTTACGAATTTCTTCCCGCATTTTTTCGGCGGTTGCTTCCGGCGTGGAGACCGCGGTATCGGCGGTTAACCCTGCGTTGGGACCCAGCACGCCGAGTCCTCCGGCATTGCTGACCGCGGCCACTAAACGGGCATCAGTAAGCCAGGATAACGGTCCCTGAA
The DNA here is from genome assembly GCF_040059225.1 of Enterobacter cloacae complex sp. Mu1197. Classification (NCBI taxonomy): domain Bacteria; kingdom Pseudomonadati; phylum Pseudomonadota; class Gammaproteobacteria; order Enterobacterales; family Enterobacteriaceae; genus Enterobacter; species Enterobacter cloacae complex sp. Mu1197. Next base: position 2,074,820 of record NZ_CP157375.1, read on the forward strand.
TAACGGGCTTTTCGATACCCAGGATCTGACAGATACGGTTATTTTTCATAGCAGACTCTCCCTTACGTTTGAATGAGGGAGAGTGTAGAGAGTAAGATTGTTAGGAAAAATAGCCAGAAAGATTCATCACTGTTATAAGATCAATAACAATCATTTTCTCCCGCTCGCGGCAAGACATCCCTTATGCAAATAAACCTCTTTGAATCTATTCGGATTTTTATTGAAATTGTCGACTCGGGGAGCCTTACCCAGGCGGCAGAGAATCTGCAGGTCCATCGACCGGCAGTGACCAAAGCGCTGCAGCTTCTGGAACAACACAGCGGCACGCGGCTGCTGCAGCGCACAACGCGTCGGATTAGCCTGACGCCGGATGGGGAAGCGTTTTATCGCCGCAGTAAACCCCTGCTGGCGCAGGCGGATGAATTACTGGAGTCGTTTGGTACGGACCGTGCAATACACGGCCAGCTGCGAGTCGATATGCCTGTCTCTTTTGCAACGCTGCGGGTGATACCCAATCTGCCTGATTTTTATCGCCAGCATCCCGAGATCGAGATCATTCTGAGCAGCTCTGACCGCCGTCGGGATATGCTGCGGGATGGCCTGGACTGCGTGCTGCGGGTGGGCGAGCTGGACGATGGCGACTATATCGCGCGTAAAGTCGGGAACATTAAAATCACGACCTGTGCCAGCCCGGCCTGGCTGGCAAAACACGGTACGCCAGAAACGCTGGAGGATTTACGCAAGCATCAGGCCATCAACTGGATTAACAACAGCAGCAGGCACATTCAGCCGTGGACGTTTACCACGCCAGAGGGCGTCGCGGAGATCGCGCTACCCGGTAAGCTGGTGGTGGATAACTCCGAGGCCTACATCGCGGCAGGCCTGGCCGGGCTTGGGGTAATGCAGGGGATGAATCTCTTTCTCCAGCCTTACATTGACCGCGGCCTGCTGGTTGAGGTCTTGCCAGCCTATCGCTCGCCGGACCGCAAACTGTCACTGCTCTACCCACACCGCCATCTCTCCCGCAAGGTGCGGGTATTTACCGAGTGGCTGGAGAGTCTGGTGTGAAAGCGGCCAGCTCATGGCATAGCGCACCAATCTGCTCCACGGCATTGAGCAGGCGGGGCGTCGGTTCGTTTGCACAGTTTAGCCGCAGAAAGTGCGTGAGTTCTGCGCCAGGAGAAAACAGGGGACCGGGGCTGACGCCAATACCCCGCGCCAGCGCGCGACGATGCACCTCCAGCGCGTTGACTTGCGGAGGAAGTTCGACCCACAGCAGAAAACCAGCTGCGGGGACGTTTACGCGGGTACCGGGGGGGAAACTGGCCCCGACCTGCGCCACGACGGCGTCTATTCCCTCTGCGATCCGCCGCTTTAGCCGCCGCAGGTGACGGTCGTAGTCGCCGCTTGCCAGCATCTCGCTCGTCGCGGCTTCCAGTAGCGGCGCACCTGCCCACTCTCCGGCCATGCGGGCCTGCAAGACCTGCGTGTAATAGCGTCCGGCGGCAATCCAGCCGATTCGCCACCCCGGCGCAAGCGTTTTTGACAGGGAGCTGCAGTAAATCACATTCCCGCTCTGGTCGAAGGCTTTGCAGGCCGGAGGACGTTGCCCGTCACCGACCAGGTCACCGTAAACGTCGTCCTCAATCAGAGGAATACCGGCTTCTTCAAGCAAAGCAACCAGTTCCTGCTTGCGCGCGACGGGCATGCTGGCACCCAATGGGTTTTGCACGGTGGGCGAGGCCAGAACGGCCGCAGGACGGTGGCAGCGGATGGCGTCAGCCAGCGGTTCCAGTAACAGGCCTTCAGCAGGATCGGTGGGGATTTCTAAGGCCTTCAGGCCTAAATCCTCCAGCAGCAGGAGCGTGCCGAAGTAGGCGGGCTGCTCAATCGCCACCACATCACCTGGCTGACACACGGCCCGCAGGGCCAGGCGCAGCGCCTGTGTCGCGCCCGCGGTGATAATAAGATCGTCCGCGCCGAAGCGGGCTCCCCACTGCGCAGCGCGCGCGGCAATCTTACTTCGCAAGTCTGCTCTTCCCGGAGGCAGGCTGTAGCTCTGCCCATGCGCGTCCAGACGACGACCCGCGGAGTGCAACGCCCGCTGCAGCGCCTCCCCGGGCAGCCACGCGGGATCGGGCAGGGCGGCGCCCAGCGGGACAAGACGGGCTTCTGCACTGCTGAACAGCGAGCGGGCCACGGCGGACAGGGTGACGGGGACCGGGCCTGCCGGGGAACGCGCGGGCTCCGCACGCTGAGGCTGGCTGATCTGGCGAATGTAATAACCCGAACGCGGACGCGCAACGATCAGCCCCTCGGCCTCAAGGCAGCGAAGGGCCTCCAGCGCTGTCGGAAGGCTAACGTGCTCGCGCTCGGCCAGTTTTCGCGCGGAGATCATCCGGTCACCGGCTCGCAATGCTCCTGAAGAGAGCGTGAGGCGTAGACTCTCAGCAATCCGGCGATAGTGTGGTGAGGAGTTGGACGGGGCAGACATGGGTATCTGTTCAGGCTAATTTTCGATAAAACTGACTATACAGCCAATGATGCGCGCCATCTATAGTGTCCGGCATGTTCAGGACAAGGAGGCAATATGCACAGCGATAATTTCGACATTTCCTCGTATTTCAAACGCATAAACTACACCGGACCGGCGGCGGCCGATACGACCACCCTGCATGCGCTGATGCGTCATCAGCTCTTTTCCGTTCCCTTTGAAAATCTGGACGTGCAGGCGGGTAAAATTGTCTCGCTGGCGCCAGACGACATTGCCGATAAGGTGTTAAAGAAAGGGCGCGGCGGCTACTGCTATGAGGTGAACGGGCTTTTCGCCATGGCGCTGGAGGCACTCGGTATTCCTTACCGTTTCGTGGCGGCGCGTCCGATGTTCTACCCGGCACGGCGGCCAAAAACCCATATGGCGTTAATCGCTGAAGTGGAGAGCAGGCAGTGGCTTTGCGATCTCGGGTTCGGCAGCTACGGCATCCGCGCGCCAATGGCGCTGGACACGCTTGACGTGGATATCCCCCAGGATTTCGACACGTTTCGCCTGAGCCGCAGCGCAGAGGGTGAGTATCTGCTCGAGGCGAAGGTGGAAGGCGAATGGGCCCGACAATACGGCTTCGATCTCACGCCTCAGGAGTGGATTGATTTCGTCCCGGCCAACTACCTGAACTCCACGCACCCGGATGCGATCTTTGTGCAGAAGCGGGTGGTGGTGCAGCACAGCCCGGAAGGACGCCAGATTTTACTGGGCGATATGCTGAAAACCATCACGGCGAACGGCACTGAAACGCGGCGGCTGGCGGAGGATGAAATCCGCCATGTCCTGACAGACCGTTTTGCGCTCACCGCCGCGTAATCGGAGAAAAATGGGGACTCAGCCCGGCCCGTCGACTTCGGCTTTGCGCTGAGCCCCCCACTGTAACAGCAGGCTAAACGACGCGGGTAACACGGTCAGCGTCACCAGCGTCGCAGCCAGCAGCCCGCCGATGATGGCATAGGCCATTGGGCCCCAGAAGACCTGGTGAGAGATGGGGATCATCCCCAAAATGGCGGCACAGGCGGTCAGACAGATGGGTCTGGCCCTGTGCTCCGCGGCCGCCATAATCGCGGCATCATTTGCCATCCCCTGAGCAAGATTGCTGTCAACCTCGCTAATCAATATTACCGCGTTACGCACGATCATCCCCGCCAGGGCGATAACGCCCAGCAGCGCGACAAACCCCATCGGCGTTCCGCCAGGCAGCATAGCCAGCACGATCCCCGGTAAACCAAACGGGGCCATCAGGAGCGCCAGCAGCATCTGGGAATATCGCCGCAGCTGAAGCATCAGCAGCAACAGCATGATGACCAGCGTTACCGGAAGAACGGTAAAGACGGAGCTGTTCCCCTTATCCGATTCGGCAACCGCGCCGCCTTCTTCAATGCTGTAACCTGCGGGCAGGCTCGCGCGCAGTTTATCCACCGTCGGACGCAGCGCGGCGGATACCGCTTCAGCCCTCAGCCCCGGGGCGAGGTCGGTTTGCACCGTGATAAAGGGCACACGCTGCCGACGCCAGATGACCGGATCGTCCACGCCCCAAACCGGCGTTGCGACGGCGCTGAGCGGAATTTTGTTACCGTCATTCCCCTGAATCGTGAGTGAGGAGAGGGTGGCGGTGCTCTGGCGCGCGCTGTCCTCGGCCCTGAGCACCACGTCGACAAGACGGTCATTATCTCTTATGGACGTGACAACGCTGCCGGACCAGACGGTATTCAGCGTGCGGGCGAGGCTTTCTGACGATATTCCCGCCGCTCTGGCCGCCGTCTGATTTACCTCAAGGGTAATGACTCTCTCCGGCTCTCCGGCCGTCTGGTTAACGTCGCGTGAGAACGGGGAGCGGCCAATCGCGTCCGTGAGACGGTTCGCAAGCGCCCGAACCTGCAGATAATCCGGCCCGCTCACCCGGTATTTGATGGGCCAGCCGACGGGAGGCCCCAGCTCAAGAGGCGACACGCGCGTGATGATGTCGCTAAATTGCGTCGCCAGGATCGTGTTGAGCTGTGCGTGCAGACGATCCCGCGCCGCAAGATCCTTCGCGACCACAACCATCTGGGCGATATTTTCATTTTCCAGCAGCACGTCCATCGGCAGATAAAAACGGATGGCACCCGACCCGACGTAGGTCGAAAAGCGATCGATATTGCTGTTGTCGGCCAGCGCTTTTTCCAGCTTTTCCACCTCTCTGAGCGTTTCCGGCTGCGACGCGTTGGCCGGAAGCGTCAGGCTGACCAGCAACTCGGGCCGGTCCGAGGCGGGGAAAAACTCGCCCTGCATAAACGTCGTGCCATACGCTGACAGCCCCAGCGCGGCAAGCGCAATCAGTACGGTAGCGAGCCGGTGGCGGAGCGCCAGGCGTAAAAGCCGTCCATACCCGCGCGCGATCCTTCCCGGTCCTGCCGCGTGATGTCTGACTTTTTCCGGCAGCAGCCACGTGCCCGTTAGCGGCGAAAACAGGATCGCGACGGCCCAGGAACAGAGCAGGGCGATGAGCACCACCGCAAACAGGGAGAAGCAGTATTCACCGGCGCTGGAGGCCGCAAAACCAACGGGAATAAAACCGGCAATCATGACCAGAGTACCGGTGAGCATCGGGAAGGCCGTCGTTTTGAATGCATAGGAGGCCGCGTGTCTACGGGAATCCCCCGCTTCCAGCCGGGAGACCATCGTTTCGACGGCGATCATGGCGTCATCCACCAGCAGGCCCAGGGCAATGATCAGCGCCCCGAGCGAGATACGCTGAAGGCCAATACCGGCGAGCATCATGCCGACAAACGTCATGGCAAGCACCAGCGGAATGGCCGTCGCCACCACCAGTCCGGCCCGCAAACCCAGCGAGACAAATGAAACCGCCAGCACGATAACAACGGCTTCGATAAGTACCCGGATAAACCCGCTTACCGCGTCACTGACCACCGCTGACTGATCGGCGACTTTCACCATCTCGATACCGTGCGGCAGCCCGGCGCTGAGAGTCGCCATTTTTGCGTTCAGCGCAGCACCGAAACGCAGCATGTTGCCTGTCGGCGCCATCGACACCGCCAGACCGATAGCCGGTTTGCCGTTCACCCGGTAGGCCGGGGCCGGTGGCTCAGCGATTTCCCGAGTGACGGTGGCAATGTCGGTCAGCGGAATATAGCGATTGTTAACGTGCAGCGTGACGGCGCGTAAACTCTCTTCGGTGGTGAGCGCCCCGCTGACTTTTATCGCCATGTTCTCCTGCCCGGTACGCATCGTTCCTGCCGGGACAACGGCGTTTTGCGCCCGGAGGGCGTCGGCAACGTCCTGAATATCCAGCCCCATACCGGCCAGGCGCGCCGGAGAAAAGGCGAGAACCCACTGCTCCTGCTGTTCGCCCAGAAGGGTGGTTTTGCCCATATCCGGCAGAGACATGAGCTCGCGCCGTATTGTCTCTGCGCGATCCCGCACCTCCCGCAGCGTAAAACCTTCGGGAATAAAGGCGTAAATTGTGCCGAACGTGTCGTCAAACTCGTCATCCACGGCAGGACCCTGCACCCCTTCGGGCAGGGACGGCGCGATGTCCTGCATTTTTTTGCGAACCTGATACCAGATATCGGGCACGCTTTGCGGGGGCGTATCATCACGGAGGTTGACGTGGATAACGGTGCGTCCGGCACGGGTTTCACTTTCGAGATAGTCCAGCCAGGGCGTTTCCTGCAGCTTTTTTTCAAGCGTATCGGTCAGCAGGCGGGTGGTATCCGTCACGGAGGCTCCCGGCCACTGTGCGGAGACGACGGCCGTTTTAATGGTGAATGCCGGATCTTCGTTACGCGGCAGCTTTTCATAGCAGAACACGCCCATCGCAATCACCAGCAGCATGAAAAAGCTGACCATCTGCTGGTTCTTCAGCGCCCAGGCAGAGAGGTTAAATTTGGTTTCCGATCCTGTATTCATGGCTGAACCTCTCCGGCCATCACCAGCTCGCCGGATCGTAATGTGCTCACGCCCGCCGTAATCACCCTGTCGCCGGGCTCAAGGCCGGAGGCAATCATGGCGGAGGAGGCCGTATAGCCGACGGGCACCACCACGCGCAGCTGCGCCTGCGACCGCGGGGTAATGACGAAAACGGCCGGTTTGTTGCCGACGCGGGTCAGCGCCGACGCGGGAAGCGCGTACCCGTGCGGGGCGGCGGAGGGCAACGTCACGGTGACGCTGGCGCCCAGCGCCATGGTCTCCGGCGGGTTTTGCAGGGTAGCTCTGACGCGCCACGTGCGGGTCTGAGGATCGGCCTGCGGGGTGATATCCCGCAGTACGGCAGACGCCTGCACCGACGGGTCGCTGAGGAGGGAAACCTGCAAAACCGCTTTATCCAGAGACGGGATCGCATCGGGCGCGGCAATGTCAAACGCCACGTCGCGGACTTCCCCGGTCGCCAGCGTCAGCACGGACTGGCCGTCGCTGACAACCTGTCCCGCAGAGGCGCTCACAGCCGTGATGACGCCCGCTTGCGGCGCGATCAGGCGCGTCCAGCCGAGACTTTCGCGGGCATTTCGCCATGCGGCCTCGCTGCTTTTTAAGCGCGCGCGAGCGACAAGCCAGTCAGCCCGGGCGCTGTCGAGCTGCGTGCGGGCTATCGCGCCTGTTGGCATAAGCTTTTGCATGCGACTGACGTTAAGCGCGGCGACCTGCGCTGAGGCTTTCGCGCCTTCATAGTCGGCCGCGGCGCTGTCGAGCTGGTTTTGCCCGGTCGTATTATCAAGCGTGGCCAGCAGCTGTCCGGCAGTGACCCGGTCGCCAATATCAACGCTACGCGTCAGTATCCGGCCTCCGGTGCGAAAGCTCAGGGTCGTTTCATCGTGGGCATGGATCTCACCGGTTCTTTCCAGCGCGGGAAGGGAGTGGGCGGTGCCAACGACGACGTAGCGTACCTTACGCACTGGGTCAGGTTTGTTTTCGTGTTTATCACCGCAGCCGGTCAGCGGAAAAATCGCCAGCGCAAGCAGGGCCAGGGGAAGAAAATGCAGCCAGGAAAGGGTGCGCGCCACGCCGTACAAATGATGCAGGCAGTGGCGGAGGGAGAGAAAAAATTCGTCTGACATAACGCCGCTCCATAAAGGGAATGGCGTTATTAAATGCGCGCTACGTCGAGAAAGATTCGATGTTCTGTCAAGGCTTTATCAAGAGTGAAGATTTTCATTATCGGACGGATGCCAGGGCAACAAAATGCACACCGCGAGGCCGCCGGTTTCCGGTAATGACGCGCTAATCTCACCCCCATGTGCCTGGCAAATCGCCCGGGCGATGGACAAACCAAGGCCGCTGCCGCCGGAATGCCGCGCGCGGGACTGCTCCTCGCGGCTAAAGCGTTTAAACATTTCCGGTAAGAACTGGGGCGACACGCCCGGCCCGTCATCGGTGAATTCGAGGATGTAATGCCCGCTGGCGTAATGCAGTGCCACCTCAAGGTGGCCGCCTGCGCGTCCGTAACGTAGCGCATTTTCCATGAGGATGGTAACGACCTGCCCCATACGGAACGCATCGCCCCGGAAGGGGCTGGTGTGCGGGTTACGCAGCGTTATCCTGAAATGATGCGCATCCGCCTGGGGCATGATCCAGGCAGCCCGCTCCTGAATCAGCTCATCCAGACAGAACGGCTGGTCCTCCAGCACAAGGTTACCCGCGTCTGCCAAAGAGAGAAGGTGGAGTTCATCGGTGAGGCGGTTGAGGTGCTGGAGCTGTTTCATCACCATGCCCAGCTGCGCCGGGCTGGCATCAAACACGCCGTCTAGCATGCCCTGCAGACGCCCGATGGCGGCCGTCAGGGGCGAGCGCAGCTCATGCGCCATCGCGACGTGCGAGGCGCGGAGCTCTTTCTCATAGCGGGCGAGTTGTCCCGTCATAGAGTTAAAGTCGGTCGCAAAGCTGACCATTTCTGCCGGTGCATCTTTGATCAGCTCTGCCTGACGGCCAAACTGACCTTCGGCGACATCCTTTGCCGCATCGCGAAGTCGGCTGAACTGCAGTGCCAGCGGGCGGGCGTGTTTGAGCCCCATCACCACAATAAACGGGATCATCACCAGCACCAGCAGGGCCACCGTGACCCAGTCCGCTGAGGCGATGGACGGCGTGGAATAGCTCAGGCCCCACCAGGTGTCCACAATCGAGTGGAAGCGGGCCGGGTTGGCCTGCGGGTTCTGGCTGAGCATAAGAAACTCCTGCCGGATCGCTGGCGGCATCCTGCCCATGATCCAGTAGTTCTGGACCGCATAGCGCAGCCACATGCAGGTGGCAATGACGATCACGCTGCCGATGGCCAGCGCTAAAATGCGTGCGCAAATCCAGCGCCACAGAGAGGCGTGTCGGTTTTTTATCATGGCTGTCTGAACCTGTAACCCACGCCGCGCACGTTGATCAGCACGCCGGAAATACCCACCGCTTCGAGTTTTTTACGCAGGTTATAAATATGGGTGTCCACCACGCGCTCCAGCGCCTCGCTTTCCGGCAAACAGTGTTCCAGTAAATACTGGCGGGAGAACGGGTGCGCAGGCGAGCGCAGCAGCGTTGCCAGAAGCGAGAATTCCGTTGGCGTAAGATCGAGCATCACAGGCGCGTCGTCGCCGTTGTCCACGCACGCCACAATGGCGGCAACATCCACCGCCAGCGTTTGCCAGCGCAGGATCTTTTCCTCTGTCTCTTTTTTACTGCTGCGCCGCAGCACCGCCTGCACCCGTGCCACCACTTCGCCCGGATGATATGGCTTCACAACGTAATCATCGGCACCGTAACGCAGGGCGCCAATGCGATCGGGAGTATCTCCCATGGCCGTGACCATGATCACCGGCACATCGCTTTTACGACGCAGGCCCGCCAGCACCTCGGTGCCATTAAGTCCCGGCAGCATTACGTCCAGCAGGATGAGGTCGGGCTTCCACCGCTGCGCCATATCCAGCCCGGAAAGACCGTCCCCGGTGATGGTCACGTCGTAATTTTCACGCCGTAAATAGGCTTCGAGCACGCCAGCCGCGTCGGCGTCATCTTCAATAATCAGCACTCTTCTGGATAACATCCGTTCACCTTGACCATTTCTTAACACTATCCCGACGATTCATTGATTCAGCCAAATCATACTGCGCCAACATTGTATGGCTGTCCCTGTCTCAGGAGACGCCAGCGTCTGTAAGGAGAGCAGTATGATAGCGATAAAAAAAGTCCTGTATATGTCCGTCCCGCTTCTGATGGTCGTGGCATCCGCCGCGCAGGCGGATGATGGCACCGCGTCCGATTCCTTAACCGTCGGGCTGGGAGGGCAATATGCCCCGCGTTACTCAGGCTCAGACAAGCAGGTGTGGCAGGTGGTTCCAGTGCTGCAGGGACGCAAAGGCGCTTTCTTTGTTGATGCACAAAAAGGGGTGGGATATGACCTGCAAAACGACAGCGGTTGGTATTTCGAACATACGCTGGGCTACGACCCCGGAAGGGCTGATAAAAATTCTGGCTGGCGTGAGGGTGCAAACAACCTGAAAGGGATGGGGGACATTAATGCCACCCTGAATACCGGCCTTGCCGTGGGCTGGCAGGCCGCGCCATGGCTGAGCATGGAAGGCAAAGCGACGCTGCCGTTAACCGACAGTCAGGGGGCAAGCTATCAGGCCTCCGTTACGCTGATCCCGGTACAAAATAACCAGGATACGATAGCCTTTCAGTCTGCGGCCCTGTTTGGCGACAGCCGTTATATGAATACCTGGTATGGCGTCAGTGAGCAGCAGAGCCGCCGCACCGGCTATCGCCGCTATTCAGCGCCGGGTGGATTTTATGGCGTCGACACCAGCCTGACCTGGAGCCATCAGTTCGATGCTCACTGGGGAACTGTCCTCAGCGCGGACTATACCTGGCTTGGCGACCATGCCAATGAAAGTCCGATCGTGATGCGGCGCAATGAGGGGTCTGCAACCGCCGCTATCACCTGGACATTTTAAATTCGCGCCGCACGATGTGAGCGAGGGGGCGAGAGGATTACTTCTTCTTATCCATCATCGCCTTTAAATCGGCAAACGGGTTAAACGTGGCAACGCCCACGTCTTTTTGCGCGTCTTCCCCGGCCACCACGGTGGTGCCGTACTGATCTGCTTCGGTGTATTTCGAATGCTCGTGATCGTGGCAAAACAGGCACAACAGCTCCCAGTTGCTGCCATCTTCCGGGTTGTTGGTATGGTCGTGATCGATATGGTGAACCGTGAGTTCACGAAGATTGGAATAGACAAACTCGCGCGAACAGCGTCCACACACCCATGGATAGATTTTTAATGCTTTTTCGCGATAGCCGCTTTCCAGCCGCGCGTAGTTTTTGGGGATCAAAGCCATTGCCGGTTTTACCTGTCATAAAATAGTGAGCCAATATATCTCATCAGGCACTGTAAATGTATATACGCTTCCTCCGTTAGAGTGAGAATGTGCCTTCAAGCGTAATGACGCATTTTCCGCCGACGCGAACCACCGCCTTTCCTGAGGAGGCATCGTATCCCGTGAACAGTACGCTTGCTCGTCCCATATCGACCCCCTGACTGACTGTCAGGTCAAGCGTCGTTTTATCGCGGTGTAATGCCAGTAGCGCCGTAACAGCGGCGGTCGCGCTGCCTGTTGCAGGATCTTCCGTCATTCGGGGCGTAAACATGCGTGCTTGCACATCGCAGGGCGCATCGGAATCTGAATCCAGGGTATAGGCATAGAGTGAAACTGCACCGTCCAGCGGTAACGTCGCACGAAAACCCTGTAAATTGGGCACACATCGACGGAGCGCCTCGCGAGAGGCCAGCTCGGCTATCAGGAAGGGCAGACCCACCGACGCGACGACGGGCATATGTACCTCGGTACGGATATCTTCTGCGTTCAGGGACAAGCAGGCAGCCACGTTTTCCGGGCTAACTTCAGAGCGGCAGGAGAGTGCCTCTGGTACCAGGAGTTCTGCACCCGTCACCGTATCGTTGTCACGCAGCAGGCGCACGGGCACCAGGCCAGCGATTTCCTCGAAGTGCAGTGTATCAGGCAGGTGCTGATGATTCATCGCAGTGTGATGAGCGAGCACGTAGGCGGTACCCACATTCGGGTGCCCGGCGAAGGGGATCTCGCGCGAGGGCGTAAAAATTCGGACGCGTGCTGTATTGGATGGGTTGTCTGGCGGCAGCACAAACGTCGTTTCGCTGTAACCAAACTCAACGGCGACCTGCTGCATTTGTGCTTTACTCATGCCCTCCGCATCGAGTACGACGGCAACAGGATTACCCAGAAACGGCGTGTCAGTAAAAACATCCGCCACAACATAGCGTCTTTTCATTTTTTATCCAGTGTGAAAGGTCCCGACCTATAGTAGTAACGTTAATTCAAACGGATAACCAACGGGTTTTTACCTGAGGGACATGAAACTATTTCAATCAATTTATTTGAATCATTCCGTTAAATAAACGGCATTTATTCTTACCGGGTAATGCGTAAAGTGGACAGAACGCAATGCATTATCAGGACACAGGGTTATGAAAAAGATCGGGTTTTTATCGTTTGGTCACTGGACGCCTTCGCCGCAGTCCGGCACGCGCTCGGCGGCTGACACGCTGCTGCAGTCCATCGATTTAGCTGTGGCGGCTGAAGAGTTGGGGGCAGACGGCGCTTATTTCCGCGTGCATCACTTCGCGCGACAGCTTAGCTCGCCGTTCCCTCTGCTGGCCGCGATTGGCGCAAAAACGAAGACCATCGAAATCGGCACCGGCGTGATTGATATGCGCTATGAAAATCCGATGTACATGGCTGAAGATGCGGGCGCGGCGGACCTGATTTCCGGTGGTCGCCTGCAGTTGGGCATCAGCCGTGGCTCCCCGGAGCAGGTTATTGATGGCTGGCGTCATTTCGGCTATGTCCCGCAGGAAGGGGAAAACGAGTCGGATATGGCGCGTCGTCATACCGAGGTGCTGCTTGAGGTGCTGCGTGGGGAAGGGTTTGCCAAACCGAACCCGCAGCCCATGTTCCCGAATCCGCCGGGGCTGCTGCGTCTGGAGCCTTATTCAGAAGGGCTGCGCGAGCGTATCTGGTGGGGGGCGGGTTCCAATGCGACGGCCGTGTGGGCCGCAAAACTGGGCATGAACCTGCAAAGCTCAACGCTGAAGGACGATGAAACCGGTGAGCCGTTCCATATTCAGCAGGCAAAACAGATCCGCGCGTACCGTCAGGCCTGGAAAGAGGCGGGGCATACGCGTGAGCCGCGGGTGTCGGTCAGCCGCAGTATTTTTGCGCTGATGGACGACCGTGACCGGATGTATTTCGGGGCCAGCCGCAACGACAGCGATAGCGTGGGTTATCTTGATGAGAAAACGCGCGCCATCTTCGGGCGCAGCTATGCCGCGGAGCCGGACAAGCTGGTTGAACAACTGAAAAAGGACGAGGCGATTGCCGAGGCGGACACGCTCTTACTGACCGTGCCGAACCAGCTGGGTGTGGATTATAATGCGCACGTGATTGAGTCTATTCTCAAACATGTCGCGCCGGCAATGGGCTGGCGCGAGTAGTTCCGCTATCAGCCTTGAGATCGTAATGGAAAATCTGGCCCTCTGGTATCGCCGGTTTGGCGAGCCAGAATCTGTTTTGCAACCTGAAACCGCGCCGCCGGGCGGGCTTGCGCCGGGACAGCTCCGCGTGCGGATGCTGTTTTCTCCGGTCAATGCGTCCGATCTTATCCCCATCACCGGTGCCTATCGCCACAGAACCCCGTTACCGGCGGTCGCGGGGTATGAAGGTGTCGGTGTTGTCACCGAGGCGCCCGCCTCGTTTAAGCATCTGGTGGGCAAGCGCGTTCTGCCGCTGCGCGGTCAGGGCACCTGGCAGCGCTATGTGGAATGCCCGGCAGAGTATGCGATACCCGTTCCGGACACCGTCGACGCACATCTGGCCGCGCGGGCCTATATTAACCCGCTGGCGGCGCAGATGATGCTGACCCGCTACCCGCCGCGTGGAAAGCGAGTCTTGCTCACGGCTGCCGGATCGGATTGCGCCATTCTGCTGGGGCAGTGGGCGCGTCAGGCGGGGGCGGAAGCGGTGTATGGCATTCACCGTTCTGCCGTGCATGCTGAACGACTGGAGGCGATGGGCATCACGCCTGTCGCACAGCATGACGCAAACAGAATCGGCACCGTCGCTGCCCGTAGCGATATCGTCTACGATGCCACCGGCGGGCCGCTTGCGGAAACGATCCTCAGCGTGATGCCCGAGCAGGGCATGTTTGTCTGCTACGGGCTGCTCTCCGGGCAAACCTTCACACAGCAGCGGCCTGCGCCGCGCGTGGCGTGGTTCCATATCCGAAACGGTCTGAATGCGCTCAGCGTTGAGGCGTGGCGCGCGGAGTTCGATCGCATTTGGCTGAGGTTGCCCGACAGTGAGTACAGCGACGTTACGGTGTACCCGCTGGCGGAGTGGCGAAGGGCGCTCAGCGCTTATCGTGAAGGTGGAAGGACCCACAAGCCCCTCCTGTCGATGGCGGAATGACGGCTAGTGATGGCTCATATCGCTCAGCAGCACGGCGATACTTTGCCCGCCCGCCGTCTGCTCCAGACCAATCTTGACAATGATGGTGAGCGGAACGGAGAGCAGCATCCCAACGGGCCCGAGCAGCCAGCCCCAGAATATCAGGGACAAAAAGACCACCAGCGTGGACAGCCCCAGACCCCGGCCCATCATGCGGGGTTCCAGTATGTTACCGAACACCAGATTGATGACCAGGTATCCGGCCAGCAGGAGCAGCGCGTCATAAAGCCCGCTGAAAACCAGCACCTGAAGAATAGGGGGGATCGCCGCCAGCACGGAGCCGATGTTGGGAATGTAGTTAAGCGCAAACGCCAGTAACCCCCAGACGAACGCAAAGCGGACGTCCAGCGCCAGAAGCATCACCCAGACGACCACGCCCGTCACCAGGCTAATGGCCGTTTTCAGCACCAGATAGCGGGAGACGCTGTCCAGCGCGCGTTGAATCGCCCCCATTCCTTCGACCGGACGGACCATTATCTGCTGCAGCTTTGCAGGAAGCTGCGGCACCTCCAGCAGCATAAACACCACCGTTAAAAACAGCAGGAAAATGGAGGTCATGGCATTAGAAAGCTGAGCCAGCAGGCTGGTGACGATCGTCATCGCCGCATTGGGGTCGATATATTTCAGCAGTTCTTCAACCGAGACTTCGATACCCGCGCGCTGCAGCCAGGGTTCCAGCTGCAGCAGCGGTATTGCCAGCGAAGAGCGGTATTTCGGCAGCGTTCGCGCCAGTTCATTGAGCGAGGTTCCCAGATAAGCCACCAGCAGTACCATCGCCACAATAATGATGCTGATAAGCAGCGTGATGGCCAGCACGCGTGGGATGCGTAGCCGCGTCATGCGCTGCACCAGCGGGTTGAGGATCACCGCAATAAACAGGGCCAGAATAAAGGGCACAATAATGTCGGCGGCAAAGCGCACGCCTGTCAATATGATCACCAGCATGCCCAGCATGATGACAATTTTTAACCCGTTCAGGGTAATGATGGGTTTAGCCATGGTGACTCCGAAATTTTCTTTATATTTATAATAAAGGTGAAAGGCATTGCAATAAACTAACCAAAATCAAACGGAGTGGGTAAAGAATTGCAAAGACTTTGAGTAAAATCCTGGCTTATGGTACAAATTCGGTGTGTTTAACTACCGAGGACAATTTTCATCCGCAAAGACGAGAAGCAACAACGCGGATAATTGTAATTTTATGGACAATATGTTCAGGACGTACTCTTCAAACAATACTGCTGTATACTCCACCTCTTTCTGCCTGCTTTCTGGTGAGCAACACTGGCGCACCGCACTATAGTCATTTCTTCTGCCTGAGCTGGCGCTAAGCGCTTAGCTGACTGATTTCAATTCGTATTTTTGGGTTTGCTGCACGCAGCGGGCCACGATGGATTATATTCTCAAGCAGGAGAAAAACATGTTTTACTGGATTTTATTAGCCCTGGCTATTATCGCTGAAATTACCGGCACGCTGTCGATGAAGTGGGCTAGCGTCAGCGATGGCAACACCGGTTTTATTTTGATGCTGGTGATGATTTCGCTTTCGTATATTTTCCTCTCGTTTGCGGTGAAAAAAATTGCGCTGGGCGTCGCGTATGCCCTGTGGGAAGGGATCGGTATTTTGTTGATTACGCTGTTCAGCGTGCTGATATTTGACGAAACATTAACAACAATGAAGGTCGCCGGGTTAACGACGCTGGTCGCGGGTATTGTGCTGATTAAATCAGGTACCCGTAAGCCGTCTAAAGTGCAGAGGGAGCAGAACCATGCAACAGTTTGAGTGGGTTCATGCGGCCTGGCTGGGGTTCGCCATCGTGCTGGAAATTCTGGCGAACGTTCTGCTGAAATTCTCCGATGGTTTTCGTCGTAAATTCTACGGCCTGATGTCGATTGCCGCGGTTCTGGGGGCGTTCAGCGCGCTGTCCCAGGCGGTAAAAGGGATCGATCTTTCGGTCGCCTATGCGTTGTGGGGCGGTTTTGGTATCGCCGCGACGCTGGCTGCAGGCTGGGTGCTTTTCGGTCAGCGTTTAAATAACAAGGGCTGGATGGGACTCATCTTGCTGCTTGCAGGTATGATTATGATAAAACTTGCCTGACGTTCATAAAGCCATCCTTTACAGGCAGCGAAATTCGCTGCCTGTATTACGCTTAGAAAAGCAAAACCTTAAAGAGGATGGCTGATGTATCGCACATTAAGCTGGCGCAATATTCCCACCGCGAGAACGTTGTTTGCCATGGTCTTTATGGCGGGCATCGGCTTAATCATCTCCGTCGTCGCACTCCTCTATCTTTCCCTGCATCTTATCAGCACCAAAACCAATGAAATTGATGAACACCGCACGGCGCTCTCCGTGCAGGGGGCCATTCAGACATCGGTTAACCGCGTCTCCTCGCTGGTGCTGGATAACGCCGTCTGGGACGATGCGGTGCGGGAGGTCTACCGTCCCACGCTCGATACCGACTGGCTGTATAACACCTGGGGCGCCGGCTTTAAAATCAACAACCTCTATGATGGCACCTTCGTGCTTGATGAGCATTTCAATGTCATCTGGGGATCGTTTCAAAGTCAGCCTTTTCAGGAGACGAATCTGGATTTTTTCGGTAAGGGGCTGAAAGCCCTGATTGCTCAGCACGCGCGCGCCTTATCAAGCGATAAAAATATCTATGCCGGGATCAGCAAAACGCGAAGCGGCGTCGCCTTTGTGGGCATTGGGCTGATTCGCCCGATGGTTGGAAGATTACAGGTCACCGACGAAACGCGCCGCTATCTGGTGATCACCCGTCATCTGAACGCAAGAATCTTAGCCGACCTGGGGGCGACCTTTCAGATCGATAACCTGCACTTTACGCCGGAAAAAATTAACGAAATGAGTATGCCGCTGCGCAGTTCGGCAGGGGAGTTGCTGGGCTATCTTAACTGGCAGGCACGGCTTCCGGGGGCGCAGGCCGCCCGGGCGGCATCCTCTGATATCACGCAGATTGTTGTGCTGGCATCGGCCCTGATCCTACTCTTTATTCTGGTGAGCAGCGTGGGGCTGTACAAGCTTGCGCGGGGAGAAAGCCAGGCGCGTCTGGTGGCGAGAACGGACTGGCTAAGCCATCTGCCGAACCGACGAGCGCTCATCGAAGCGCTGGATCGGGTGAGTCTACGCGGGGATATCGACGTCAAAAGCGTGGTGTTTATCGATCTGGATGGTTTTAAAGACGTGAATGACATCTACGGCCACAGCGTGGGAGACGATCTCATTGTGGCGATTGCGAAAACGCTGAGTGAACGCGTGCCGCCAGGGGGAATGCTGGCGCGTATGGGCGGGGATGAGTTTGCCATGACCATCGGCGGTGATGAGGCAGAAACACAGGCCACCGCCTTTGCCGTTTCGGTGCTGGATTTTCTCACCACCCCGATTCAGCTGGGGGAACGCACGATCCATATCGGGGCCAGTATCGGTATCGCCAGCGGAACCCTGATTGAATGCACCAGCTCCGAGCTGTTTCGCCGCGCCGATATTGCCATGTACCATGCCAAAATGAGCGGGAAAGGGCGTATCACCCACTACGACGCCGAGCTGAACAGCGCCCGGGAGCGCAAGCTGGCGATTGAAAATCAGATCCGTAACGGTCTGGAGCGCGATGAGTTTGAGGTCTGGTATCAGCCGATTATTGACGCCCGCAGCCAGAAAATGAGCAGTGTCGAAGCGCTGGTCCGCTGGCCACGTCGCCCGGACGGGCCGCTGGGCCCGGATACCTTCATCGCCATTGCGGAGACCAGCGGTCTGATTTACAAGCTGGGCCAATTTGTGCTGCAGCGCGCCTGCCAGGATCTCCAGCCGTACGGTGACTTAACGCTTTCCGTTAACATTTCTCCCGCGCAATTCCGCGATCCCGCCTTCGAAGACAAAGTGGCCAGCGTGCTGGAGACCACTCATTTCCCTGCTAACCGACTGCAACTGGAGGTCACGGAGTCCTATGTGCTGGAAAACCCGGAGCGTGCCCGCATGGCGATAGCCAATCTTAAAGCGCTGGGCACCGCGGTGGCGCTGGATGACTTTGGCACTGGCTATTCCAGCATTGGCTATTTGCGGCGTTTTAACTTCGACACCATCAAGATTGATAAATCGCTGGCCGGGCTGGTGGACAACGATGAACAGGCGGCCGCGCTGGTAAGCGGCACGGTGCGGATCGCCAACGCGCTGGGGATGGCGGTGGTCGCCGAAGGGGTCGAGACCGAAAGACAAATGAAACTGCTGCGGCTGGCTGGCTGCGATCAACTGCAGGGTTTTTGGTTCAGCCAGCCGATGCCGATTGAGTCAATCAGGGCATTACATCAGGTCAGACGATGCTGATTTACTGCTGCGCCAGCGCTTCCAGCTTGTCGCGAAAACCGGTCACGGACAAGGCCCGGTTATCTGCGCGCCAGCGATCTTTCGCCGCCGGGGCAGAGCTCTGCACACCGATCAACTGCCAGCCGTTATCTGTTTTCAGCATCAGCGGTGAGCCACTGTCACCCGGTAACGTATCGCACTGGTGCGAGAGTACGCTGGTTTGCGCCCAGCCCGTCACAATACAGTCGGAGTGCGTGTAAAGCGTATCCAGATGGTCGACAGGATAGCCGGACTGCGTCACTTTCCGGTCGGCGGCTTTCAGCGCGGCGGTGAGGGCGTCTTTGTCGCCGTCAAATAACGGCAGCGGCGTAATGCCGGAAGGGGGATAGCGTAAAACGATGAGGCCAAAGTCCCATGAGGCGGCCGCCGGTGGCACGATCCAGCCGTCACCATCCGGTTTCAGGCGTTTGCCGAGAGACGGATCGACCCGGCCTTCAATGCCGTGAATTTCATAGCGCCAGGTGCCTTTTTGCGACACAAACCGCAAGGCAACCGCTTTATCCGGCTTGCCGTTTGGCGGCGTTAACAGACAGTGGCCTGCCGTCAGGGCAAGCTGTGGGGTAATCAGCGTCGCAGTACATAAGTTACCGCTGGCGGTTTCCAGTTGACCTATAGCATCCCAGGGCGCCTGGGTGGGATCGGCGACGCGCGTGCGATCGTCATGACCGAAAAAAAGCGTCTTTAGCTCTTTCGCGCTAATGGTGTCATCACCGCCATCATCCGCATGTGAGAATCCAGAAAAAAGACCAAACGTTCCCAGTAACAACACAACAGATTTACGCATATCACACTCTGGTGGGGGTAATTATGATTATTAAAAGTGAACCCTATGAAAATACTATAGACGGGACAGCGCTAAAGTGGGAGTAAAATCAGCGTGCTACAATCAGGAAAGATAAAAGTGGCTGGCGATGAGCGCGCATAAAATAAGCAGGATCAGAATCAGCTCAAACCGATAGCGTCGCAGCATACGCCCTCCGGATAAAAAAAACGGCGCGGAACCTGTTCCGGTTCGGCGCCGGTTTACCAACGTGCCCCGAAGGGCACGGTTTAGCTTGTACTCTTACGCAGCTGGCTGTGCAGCTGGTTTAGCAGCTTCGTGTTTTACTGCTTTTTTGTGATGCTTTTTAGCAGCCTGAGCTTTCTGTTCTACAGCCGGTTTAGCGGCTTTTTTGTGGTGGTGCTTTTTAGCAGCCTGCGCTTTCTGTTCTACAGCCGGTTTAGCGGCTTTTTTGTGGTGGTGCTTTTTAGCGGCCTGCGCTTTCTGCTCTACAGCCGGTTTAGCGGCTTTTTTGTGGTGCTTTTTGGCAGCCTGCGCTTTCTGCTCGGTTGATGCTGCGGTTGCAGGTGTAGCGGCTTCTTTTTTCGCTGCAGCTTTGTGGTGTTTCTTATGATGAACCGCTTTTGCTGGGGCAGCGGTGGTGGTTGCAGCAGGTGCGGCAGCCGGTGCAGCAGTTGCGGTAGTGTCAGCAGCAAATGCAGCAGAAGACAGACCCATAGCAGCGGCAACAACCAGAGCTAATACTTTATTCATTCTCATACCCTCGAATTTGGTTTTTCATTTAACCCCACTGCGGGGCCGTTGAAATAACTATATCCCTGTAAACTCGGGGTTTCCGTGAGTGATTGGTATCGGCGTGTAACCATATGTACATTGCCGGGGGGCTAGCACAGACGGCCCACTCTCCATTGAGGGAGAGGGCTGGGGTGAGGGGGAAAATACGGCTCTTTTACCTGAGATCCCTCATCCCCGGCCAAACAGATTACAAATAGCGGGAGGTCAGATGTTCGCGGAAGTAACGGATGTTCAGATCCTCGCCCGTCGCCTGGGTGATTAACTGCGACGTGCTGAAGCGACTGCCGTGCTGCCAGATGTTCTGACGCAGCCACTCAAAGAGTGCAGAAAAATCGCCCTCAGCGATGGAGGCCTGCAGGCCCGGAAGCGCCGTTTTAGCCGCATGGAACAACTGTGCGGCATACATGGCCCCCAGCGTATACGACGGGAAGTAGCCAAAACCGCCGTCGGTCCAGTGAATATCCTGCATACAGCCGTTGCGGTAGTTGTCTTTGGTGGATAACCCGAGCCAGGCCTGCATTTTCTCGTCCCACAGGGCAGGGATATCGTCCACTTCGATCTCGCCGTTGATCAGCGACCGCTCAATCTCATAGCGCAGCACCACGTGCGCCGGGTAGCTCACTTCGTCCGCATCGACGCGGATATAGCCCGGCTTCACGCGCTGGTTCCAGGCGATAAAGTTCTCTTCGCTGAACGCCGCCTGGCTGCCAAAGCGGGCATGCACCGCAGGGAGAAGATGCTTGAGGAAGGCTTCACTGCGTCCCAGTTGCATCTCGAAGAACAGGCTCTGAGATTCGTGGATCGCGGTTGAGCGGGCCAGCGCGATCGGCTGTCCTGCCCATGCGCGCGGCAGGTTTTGTTCGTAGCGCGCGTGTCCGGTTTCGTGGATCACGCCAAACAGCGCGCTGAGCAGTTCATCCTCGTCATAGCGCGTGGTGATGCGCACGTCCTCCGGTACGCCGCCGCAGAACGGGTGCGCGCTTACGTCGAGGCGACCGCTGTTAAAATCGAAGCCGAGCATCTTCATGGCTTCCAGGCCCAGCTCACGCTGTGTTGCCGTCGGGAAAGGCCCCTGAGGAGGAACAAACGATCGCTGAGCCTGCTTTTCCACGACGTTTGCCAGCAGGTCCGGCAGCCAGGACTTCATGTCGCCGAACAGCACGTCCAGACGGGCGCTGGTCATGTCGGGTTCAAAAATATCCAGCAACGCATCGTACGGCGTACAGCCTTTGGCTTCCGCCCGCAGGCGCGCCTCTTCACGGCTGAGTTTGACCACCTCTTTCAGGTTGGCGGAAAAACCCTGCCAGTCGTTGGCGGGACGCTGCGTGCGCCAGGCGTGTTCACACCTGCTGCCCGCCAGGGATTTGGCTTCCACCAGCGTTTCCGGCAGCAGCGAGGCCTGCTGATAGTGGCGCGTCATTTCCCGCAGGTTGGCCTGTTCGACGTCATTCAGATCTTCCCCTGCCGCCGCGGCTAACAGGTCGCCGACTTTTTTATCGGTCAGGAGCTGGTGCTGCAGGACGCTCATCTCCGCCAGCGCCTCACCTCGCGCGGCGCTGCCGCCGGGCGGCATCATGGTGAACATGTCCCAGCTGGCGATGGAGGAGAGGTGCGAGAAGCGGGAGAGACGCTGGAAGGTGCGGGTGAGTTGCTGATAAGATACGTTTTTCGTCATCGTTATTGTTCTCGTTCAGTTGGCGGTGTTCCAAAATAACAAACCTCTATAAGTTTGCACATATAGAGGTTTGTTTGCGCTTCATAGTCACACGTTTTAATACAACAGATCATCACTGAAAAGGGGTAACGGTCTCTCTCGTGACCAACGCGCATAAAGCATCAATGCACTGGTCACCGCATCTGGATTGAAGAAACGGATAAATTCTTTGAAGTCATCATGGGTAACGTCATCAGCGATATCCAGTACCTCAGAGAACTCCTCGAAGTCTTGCGGATTGTCTGCAGGGTTGTTCATTGCGTCAATCATGCGTTGATACTGATAACTCCCTCCACAATCTTCCGGTGGACACGCATTTTCACCGGCAAAACATTCGAAGAGCATGTCCGGATCCTCTGGCTTAAAGTCGCTGTCTTCAAGGAATAGCGTATGCTCCCAGTCATCACCAAAGTCATAAATATAGGTAAGCGTATTCTTTCTTTTTTTAAGTAATTCGCTCAGGCGAATTTCGCTTTCGTATTCATCTTCAGCAGAGGACGGGAGTTCGGTAAGGACGCGATTTTTGAAAGTAAACTGGTGAAGATGACTGTCATCCCAGCCCATCACGATTTGAATAACATCATGCAGGCGAACCAGCGAAATATCGGCTGGTACGGAAAATGTTCTCCAGATAGGGGGGGTTATGCCATTCAATGTAATTTTTAAGAGGTAAAATTTATTCATCCCTGTTTTCCTCCACCATAAAATTGACAATTAGCTTGTAAAAAAGTAATGGAAAAATTTCTTCATTTCAAACGCTGATGCAGGTTCCCCCCCACCAGCAGCGCCGCGCACAGCATTAGCGCGATAAACCCGCCCACGCCGTTCCAGCCGTAGTGATGCCAGAACACGCCGCCGAGCGTCCCGGCGATGCTGGACCCCAGGTAATAGCTAAACAGATAAAGAGACGATGCCTGACCTTTGGCGCGACGCGCGCGCGGGCCAATCCAGCTGCTGGCGACCGAGTGGGCGGCGAAGAACCCTGCAGAAAAGAGCAGCATGCCGGCAAAAATCAGCCACAGGGAGGAGAAGAGCGTCAGCAGCAGGCCGACCAGCATCACCGCCGTGAAGAACAGCAAGACCGGGCCGCGTCCATAGCGCGCGGTCATCGCCCCGGCCTTCGGTGAACTCCACGTACCGGTCAAATAAGCCACCGAGAGTAAACCGACAATAGCCTGGTTCAGATGCCACGGTGAGAGCATCAGGCGATAGCCAATATAGTTAAACAGCGTGACGAAGGCGCCCATCAGCAGGAAGCCGGTCAGGAACAGGCGCGGCAGCCCCTTGTCGCGCCAGTGCAGACGGAAGTTGATAAACAGCGTTTTCGGGCGCAGCGATGTCGGGCGGAAATGACGCGATTCCGGCAGAATTTTCCAGAACATCAGGGCAGATGCCAGCGCGAAACAGCCAATGACCGCCAGCGCAATCCGCCAGCTAAAGAAGTCCGTGAATACCCCGCTCAGCAGACGTCCGCTCATCCCGCCAATCGAGTTCCCGCTGATGTAAAGCCCCATAGAGAAGGCAACAAAGCTCGGGTGGATCTCCTCGCTGAGGTAGGTCATCCCGACCGCCGCCACGCCGCTGAGCGAAAGCCCGATCAGCGCGCGCATCACCAGAATGCCGTGCCAGCTGGTCATCATGGTTGAAAGTAACGTACAGACCGAGGCCAGCATCAGCGCGGTTACCATCACCGGTTTACGCCCAATGGCGTCGGAAAGAGGGCCGGTAAAGAGCAGGCCAATCGCCAGCATGCCGGTGGAAATGGAGAGTGAAACGCTGCTGCTGGCAGGCGATACGCCAAACTCATGGGAGAGCACGGGCAGGATCGGCTGAACGCAATAGAGCAGGGCGAAGGTGGCCAGACCGGCGGAGAAGAGCGCCAGCGTGACGCGCATAAATTGGGGGGTACCACGTTTAATGAACTGAACCGGCTGCGATGTTGCTGGTAAATCATTGATATCGCTTGCCGGATCGATATCAATGGCAGTTGTACGACTCACACAGTTTCCTTGCTTAAACATCCCCGTGATTTCTGGTGACGGGTATGACCACCTCTTCAGGGTAGGAAAATGTAAATATTCTGTCTAATATATTAATAATCTCAAATGATACGTTAGAAATATGAATATCGAGCTGCGTCATCTTCGCTACTTTGTCGCCGTCGCCGAAGAGTTGCATTTTGGCCGCGCGGCGGCACGACTGAATATCTCTCAACCCCCGTTAAGCCAGCAGATTCAGATCCTGGAGCAGCAGGTCGGCGCGCGCCTGCTGGCCCGCACCAACCGCAGCGTGAGCCTGACGGCGGCGGGCAAGCAATTTCTCATCGACAGCCGACAAATTCTGAGCATGGTTGAGGACGCCGCCGCTCGGGCAGAACGGCTGTATCTCGGGGAAACCGGAGAGTTGCGCATCGGGTTTACCTCGTCCGCGCCGTTTATCAGCGCCGTCTCGGAAACGCTGTCGTCATTCCGCCGCCATTTCCCGGATGTTCATATTCAGACGCGCGAGATCAATACCCGCGAGCAGATTGCGCCGCTAAATGAAGGTTCGCTGGATTTGGGGCTGATGCGTAATACCCAGCTGCCGGACTCGCTGGCGTGGGAGGTGATCCTGCGCGAGCCGCTGATGGCCATGATCCCACACGATCACCCGCTGGCGTCGCGTCCGACGGTGTCGCTGGCAGAGCTGGCAAAAGAGCCGTTTGTCTTTTTTGATCCGCAGGTCGGAACGGGTCTGTATGACGATATCCTGGGGCTGATGCGCCGCTACGATCTTGCCCCGGTCATTACCCAGGAAGTCGGGGAGGCGATGACCATTATCGGGCTGGTCGCCGCCGGGCTGGGCGTCTCTATTCTTCCGGCCTCCTTTAAACGGGTACAATTGCGCGAAATGCGCTGGGTGACCATCGCCGAAGAGGATGCCGTTTCAGAGATGTGGCTGGTCTGGGCAAAACATCGCGAACAGAGCCATGCCGCGCAGCGCTTCAAACAGCAGTTGATGAACGCCTCCGCCGGGGGGCATTTTCAGGGAAAAGTGGGCAAAAATGTGCAGTAAATCACATGGCTAAGTAAATATTTGACGGCAGCCATGCAAGTGCTTCACCATAGCCAACAGTTTATTTCGAAGCTCGAAAATAAGGGAGTACGAGGTGGTCGCTGATAGTCAGCCAGGGCACATTGATCAGATTAAGCAGACCAACGCTGGCGCGGTATATCGCCTGATCGATCAGCTTGGTCCGGTTTCGCGTATCGATCTTTCGCGCCTGGCACAGCTGGCACCCGCCAGTATCACCAAGATTGTCCGCGAGATGCTGGAAGCGCACCTGGTTCAGGAAACGGAAATTCAGGAGCCGGGCAGCCGTGGCCGTCCGGCAGTCGGGCTGGTGGTGGAAACGGAAGCCTGGCACTACCTGTCGCTGCGCATCAGCCGCGGCGAGATCTTCCTTGCGCTGCGCGATCTGAGCAGCAAGCTGGTGGTAGAGGACCGTCTTGAACTGCCGCTCAACGCCGAGGAATCGCTCCTCGAGGCGATTGTCTCGCACATCGATCGCTTCTTTATCCGCCATCAGCAGCGGCTTGAACGCTTAACGGCGATTGCCATCACCATGCCGGGCATTATTGATACCGAAAATGGTATTGTCCACCGCATGCCGTTTTATGACGATGTCAAAGAGATGCCGCTGGGAGAGGTGCTGAAAAACCATACTGGCGTACCGGTCTACATTCAGCATGACATCAGCGCCTGGACGATGGCGGAGGCGCTGTTTGGCGCGTCCCGCGGCGCGCGGGATGTGATTCAGGTGGTTATCGATCATAACGTCGGGGCGGGGGTGATCACCGACGGACGTCTTCTCCACGCCGGAAGCAGCAGCCTGGTTGAAATTGGCCACACCCAGGTCGACCCGTACGGCAAGCGCTGCTACTGCGGCAACCACGGCTGTCTGGAGACCATTGCCAGCGTGGAAAGCGTGCTGGAGCTGGCGCAGGTCAGGCTCAGCCAGTCCATGAGCTCCTCGCTGCACGGACAACCCTTAACGGTGGATTCTCTCTGCGCCGCCGCGCGTCAGGGCGATCTGCTGGCGAAGGACATTATTACCGGGGTGGGAAATAACGTTGGCCGCATTCTGGCGATTATGGTGAACCTCTTCAACCCGCAAAAAATCCTCATTGGCTCACCGCTCAGCCAGGCGGCGGAGATCCTCTTCCCGGCGATTACGGCCTGTATTCAGCAGCAGTCGCTTCCCGCCTACAGCCGGAATATTGCGGTGGAAAGCACCCAGTTTTCCAATCAGGGCACGATGGCCGGCGCGGCGCTGGTCAAAGATGCCATGTATAACGGCTCGCTGTTGATCCGCCTGTTACAGGGTTAACTCTTTTCCGCAGATGTAAGAAAAATTGCGCTATCTCAAGCCGGGTAGCGCACGCATCCCGTAGACTTCCTCCACTGAATTATTTACCTGGTTTATATTTTCGAAGCATACCCAAGAGGTGGAGTGAGTCATGCTTAAGCGTTTCTTTGTTACTGGTACTGATACCTCTGTCGGCAAGACCGTCGTATCCCGCGCATTGCTGCAGGCGCTGGCAGCAAGCGGTAAACGCGTTGCAGGGTACAAACCGGTCGCAAAAGGGAGTAAAGAGACGCCAGAGGGATTGCGTAATAAAGACGCCCTGGTGCTGCAAAGCGTCTCGTCACTGGAGTTGCCTTATCATGCGGTCAATCCCATCGCGTTAAGCGAAGAGGAGAGCAGCGTGGCGCACAGCGGCCTGATTAATTATCCCCTGTTGTCCGACGGCCTGGCGAACCTGAGCGAGAAGGTCGATCACGTGGTGGTCGAAGGGACGGGCGGCTGGCGCAGCCTGATGAACGACCTGCGCCCGCTGTCGGAATGGGTGGTGCAGGAACAGCTTCCGGTAGTGATGGTGGTGGGGATCCAGGAAGGGTGCATCAACCACGCGCTGCTGACGGCGCAGGCGATTGCCAATGACGGCCTGCCGCTGATGGGCTGGGTGGCCAACCGCATCAACCCTGGCCTCGCGCACTATGCGGAGATCATCGACGTGCTGAGCGCTAAACTGCCCGGACCGCTGGTGGGTGAGCTGCCTTATCTGCCTCGCGCCGAGCAGCGCGAGCTAGCGCAGTACATCGATCTCTCTGCCCTCGGTGGCGTGTTGACCGTAGACAGAGTCGTGGCGTAACGTCCGCGACAGCACGGACGCCAGCACGCAGGCGACCAGCAAACCGGGCAGTAAAAAATACTGTCCGGTCATTTCACAGACCATCAGCGCCGACATAATGGGCGCATGCGTGGTCGCGGCGAGTAGCGTTGCCATCCCTGCCAGCCCCAGCAAAATTGCCGTCTCAGAACCCGGCAGCCACAGCGCGAAAAGCTGTGCAAACAGCATGCCTGTCGCCATGCCGACAAACAGTGTCGGCGTGAACACCCCGCCCGGTGCGCCCGACCCGCTGCTCGCCAGCACCGCCAGCAGCTTACAGATGAAGACGCCCGCAATGACCGACAGCAGCGGCGGCGCGAGCAGAAAAGCCTGCACCACGCTGTAGCCGTTCCCCCATACCTTCGGCGTCAGAAGAGACAGCAGCCCGACGATCGCACCGCCGAGCGCCAGCTGCCACGGCGGCGAAAGTTTGAGGCGCAGGAAAAGACCGTGGCTGAACGCCATCAGCCACATCAGCAGCGGCCCGCAGAGACCCGCCACCAGCCCCATCGCGGCCAGCAGGGCATAATCGGCCGCGGTGAGGATGCCGCTCAAATGGACCGCGTAGAGCGTGCCGGCACCCGGTGCCAGGAGCTGCGTGGTGAGAAGCGCCACCACCGCCGCGATAACCACGGGCCCGAGCGAGGCCAGCATCAGGGTGCCAAACAGAATCTCCGCAATGAAAAGGCTTCCGGCTAACGGAGCATGGTAGGCGCTGGCCATCCCGGCCGCGGCGCCGCAGGCGATCCATAACTTCCATTCAGATTTGGGCGTAAATCGCCGGGCAAAAAAGGAGGCGGCGAGGGCGGCAAGCAGGATCATCGCCCCTTCACGCCCGATGGCGCTTCCGCTGGCGACGACCAGCAGTGAGGCAAGGGATTTCACCAGGCTGGCGCCGTAATCAAACTGGCCGTCGCCGGTCTCCAGCGCTTCCATATAATCGGTAGGGGCATGAGGCCGCTGGGCAGTCAGCCGTTGCCATCCCCAGAGCAACAGTCCGGCAGCCAGCCCGCCCAGCGCGGGCGTCAGCGCGCGCCGCCAGGGCGAGAGCGAGGCGGCGGCATTCACCAGGCTGCCGCTGTCGTTGCTGAGAAGCAGCCACTCCAGCAGGTACATGCTGTGGCGGAACACCGCAACGGCCAGCGCGGCCAGCACGCCGGTGACGGTGGCAATCAGCAGTCGGCGAAACATCGCGCGGATGTCGGGGTACGTATGAAGACGTTGCATGGGTCGCGAGTAAACGGGGACGATACAATATTGTGGCGGGAAATCGCGGGGTTAGCAAAAGGAATGCGTGCGAAAAAGCCGGGCAATGCCCGGCCTGAAAGATTAACTGTCGCTATGAATATTCAGCGCCCGGCGCGTACGCCCTGAACTGAGATACTCGGCAATATAGTCCTGAGAAATCTCGCCGTTGTAGCGACCGTCCTCATCCACGATCGGCATCCAACTGGTGTTGCTCTCATACAGGCGTGACAGGACCACGCGCAGATTGTCTTCCGCTTTGCCGGTCATGCGGAACGGATGCAGGATGTCGGCGCAGGTTCCGCTGGCGTTACGCGCTTCGCGACGCTTCACAAAGCCCAGCGGTTTGCCGTGTTCGTCAACTACGGTAATCGCGCGAATATCGTTATCATCCATGGTCGCAAAGGCTTCAGGGAGCGGAGTAGAGCCCCGCACCGTAATGGTCGGTTGCTGGTCGGTGACGTCGCCCGCCGAGACCAGCAGCAGGCGCTTCAGCGTGCGGTCCTGACCGACAAACGAGCCGACAAACTCGTTCGCCGGTTTCGCCAGCAGTTCGTCCGGGCTGGCGCACTGCACGATTTTCCCCTGACGGAACACCGCAATACGGTCGCCGAGCTTCAGGGCTTCGTCGATATCGTGGCTCACCAGCATGACGGTTTTTTTCAGCTTGCGCTGCATCTCCAGGAACTGGTTCTGGATCACCTCGCGGTTGATCGGGTCCACCGCGCCGAAGGGTTCATCCATCAGCAGTACCGGAGGATCCGCCGCCAGGGCGCGGATCACGCCGATGCGCTGCTGTTGGCCGCCGGACATCTCACGCGGATAGCGATTCAGGAACTTATGCGGATCCAGCGCCACCATATCCATCAGCTCTTCGGCGCGGGTTTTACAGCGCGCTTTATCCCAGCCCAGCATGCGCGGCACGACGGTAATGTTCTCCTCGATGGTCATGTTCGGGAACAGGCCAATCTGCTGGATCACGTAGCCGATGTTGCGGCGCAGGGTGACGGTGTCCATCCCGCTGGTGTCTTCGCCGTTAATCAGGATCGTCCCGCTGCTTGGGGTAATGAGGCGGTTAATCATCTTCAGGGTGGTGGTCTTCCCGCAGCCGGAGGGGCCGAGCAGGACGCACATTTCCCCTTCGGGTACGTTCAGGTTGACGTTGTCGACGGCCTTAAAGGTCTGGCCGTGCTTCTGTGAAAAGTGTTTGGTGAGATTTTGCAGTTTTATCATTATCGAATCCCCTTTGGAGTCAGAACCACCTGCAGACGGTGCAGCAGCCAGTCGAGCACAATCGCTAAAAGACAAATCATCAGCGCGCCCGCGATCAACATGCGGATATCACTTCCGCCGATGCCGTTGAGCAGCAGCAGGCCCAGACCGCCCGCGCCGATCACCGCGGCAATCGCCATCACGCCGATGTTCATCACCACGGCGGTGCGGATCCCGCCGAAAATCACCGGCAGCGCCATCGGGATTTCGACCCAGCGCAGGCGCTGCCAGAAGGTCATGCCGATGCCGCGTCCGGCTTCACGCAGGCCCGGCGGCAGGCTGTCGAGCGCCGTATGGGTGTTACGCACAATCGGCAGCAGCGAGTAGAGAAACACCGCCGTGATCGCGGGCAGGGCGCCAATCCCCTGACCGATCAGCGAAAAGAGCGGGATCATCAGGCCAAACAGCGCAATTGACGGAATGGTCAGCACGATGGTGGCAATCCCCAGCACCGGCGTTGCCAGCCACTTGTGGCGAACAATCAGAATGCCCAGCGGTACGCCGATGAGAATGGCTAAGCCCACGGCCAGCGCCACCAGCCACAGATGCTGCAGCGTCAGGGTTAACAGGTAGTCCCAGTTGTCCAGAATGTAGTGAATCGTCTCCATAGCGCCTCCTACAGCAGCTGTTTGCTACGCAGGAAATCACGGGCGACCTGCTGCGGTGACTGATGGTCGATATCCACCTTCTTGTTCAGTTCGGTGATAACGTCGTTGTTGAGCTGGGCAGAGAGGGTGTTGAGCGCCTCTTCAAGGCCCGGATTGGCCTCCAGCGTGTCCTTACGGACCACCGGGGTGACCGCATAGCTCGGGAAGAAGCCTTTATCGTCTTCCAGCACCTTGAGGTCGAAGCCTTTCACGCGCCCGTCGGTGGTATAAATCAGCCCTGCGTCGACGAAGCCGTCACGCACCGCGTTATAGACCAGTCCGGGGTCCATCTGACGGATCTGCGGGCGGTCCAGGTCCATCTTATAGGCGGCCTGAAGCGGCTTCATGCCGTCGCTGCGCCCGGCAAATTCAAGGTCTAAGCCCAGCAGCCAGTTTTTGTCCGGGTTGGTTTTACGGATCTGCTCAATCTTCGCCACCATGTCCGACATGGTGTTGATATGTTCCGCCTCGGCGCGCTTGCGCTGCATGGCGAACGCATAGGTGTTGTTCATGTCGGCGGGCTTGAGCCAGACCAGACCGTGCTTCGCGTCCAGGCGTTTCACCGTCTCGTAAGATTCCTCTGGCGACATGCGCTTGTTGATGTGGTTAAAGATGATTAATGACGTGCCGGTGTACTCCCAGGTCATATCAATCTGTTTGTTGATCATCGCGTTACGGGAAATCACCGTGGCGATATTGGTTTGCGGCTGAACCTGGAATCCTTTCTTTTGCAGGTACTGCACGGTCATCGCCGAGAGAATATGCTGCTCGGTAAAGCTCTTGGTTGCCAGAATCAGCGGGGCCGCCATCGTCTGGCTGGTGAACAGCACCGCTGCACACAGCGCCGTCAGGCCGGAAAACAGTCTCATAAAAGCTCCTTGTTATTGTTATCGAGCGAGATGGGGACTCATCACGCGACCCAGCGCCGCCAGCAGGGTATCGAGGATCAGGGCGAACAGGGCGGTGGCCGCCGCGCCGAGGATCAGGGTCGGGAAATCGTTCAGGTAAATGCCGGGGAAAATCAGCTCGCCGTAGCTGCTGGCACCAATCAGGAACGCCAGCGGTGCGGTACCGACGTTAATGGCGGTGGCGATGCGGATCCCTGAGAGCATAACCGGCCAGGCGGCAGGCAGCTCAACCTGGCGCAGACGCTGCCATTTGGTCATCCCGATGCCGTTTGCCGCTTCCAGCAGCGACGGCGGGACCGAGCACAGCCCGGCATAGGTATTACGCACGATCGGCAACAGCGAGGCGAGGAACAGGGCGATGATGGCGGGCGTATCGCCGATGCCGATCACCACCATCGCCAGGGCCAGCACGGCCAGCGGTGGCAGCGTATTGCCGACGTTGAAGATTTGCATCACATATTCAGCGATACCCCGCGCGGCCGGGCGGCTCAGCAGAATACCCGCCGGAATACCCACCAGCAGGGCAAAGAACATTGATGAGAAAACCAGAATCATATGCTGTTGCCCGAGATAGATCAGATCAACCTGTCGCGCTTTGATGGTCTCCAGCCCGATCCCCCAGACGAGGAGGGCGAGAACCACGATAATCGCGCCGACAAACAGCAGCGAACGTTTGAGTAATAGGTGCATTGCGGTGTGTCTCCCTGTGCGCATGCGTTATAGCAACCACCGGTTGCCTGTTGTTATGCCATGTTTCGGCAGGGGTAGATGACCTATAGCAAGCGTTTGGGAAGGGTTCCAGCGAAGGGGGAAAATCAGTAACCCTATGAAACTAGTGGCAACCTCAGGTCAGGCCTTATGGCGTAAGGCCTCATTGTGGGGCGGGCAGAATAGTCCTAAAGAAGAGATTTGAATGTGACGTTGTCACGAATAATACACCGCATTCCCGGTGACGCGGCGCCGTAATTACGCTGCACCGGGCTCTTTTGATTTCCACTCTTGCCAGATGTTCTCGAGTCCCTTCCGGTATGACGTAACGGTGAACGCAGGGAAATGCTCTTTAAACTTCGTCGAATCAAACAGGTTGTCAGCCTCGTACCGGGGCAACAGCTCGCGCATTTCGCGCGCGCCTTGCGAAAACAGCGCCGTCGCGGCGAAGGCCAACTTGCCGAGGACGGAGTAGTCCGCTGGCTGTCCAAAGACCTCACAGGCGAGAGTGACGAACTGCTGGTACGTCAGCCTTTCATCGCAGCAGGGCAAGTGCCACGTCTGCCCGTAGGCCTCAGGGGTATTGCCCAGCAGAGCGAGCGCGCGACTGGCATCCGGCGTCCAGATGAGGGTGCGAAGCGTGTCGTCACGCACCGGAACGCGCGGACGCTTATGCTGCTTCAGCCTGTCGATAATGAGCGTATTGGTGAAGCTCTGCGTTTTCTCAGGCCCGTAAAACTCCGGCGCCCGACCGATGAGGACGGGAATGTCGCCCCGTTGCATTTCGTCAAGCACCCGGTTTGCCATCAGGGCGCGCACGTGGCCTTTCCGCCCCCGGGGCGCAAAGCGCGTCTCTTCGGTTTGCGGCACGTTACTCTGGGGGTACATATAGGTGTTGTCGAAATAGACGAATTTTGCCCCCGCCTTACGCGTGGCCTCCAGGGCATTGTCCAGCATGGTCGGAAAATGACGCTCCCACAGCGCGGAATCAGGCGGCAGACCGGCGGTAAAATAGACCGTATCGCTACCGTTAATCGCCACCTGCGTCTGCTGCGCATCCAGGAGATCGGCTGCAACCGTGCTATCGCTGGCGTTGACTTTCTGCGGATGGCGGCTGACCAGCCTGATTTCGTCGGTATATTCGCGTTTAAGCTCGCGGGCAAGTTCACGGGCAATTTGCCCGCTGGCGCCCAGAATAGTGTGCATTTTAGCTCCTGATGAGATGACGATCCGGTTGACCGCATAAAAAGTTTAAGCTTAAAGTTAACTTTAAGGTCAATATGCCAGAGCGGACGAAATGAAAATTGGCGAGCTGTCGAAAATGACGGGAATTACCCCGTCGCGCATTCGATTTTATGAGGCGGAAGGCTTACTGCCGCGACCCGTCAGGCAGGGGAACGGGTACCGTACCTATTCCGCTGATGCGGTTGCGCTGCTGAACATTATCGACAATGCACAACGGACCGGGTTCACCCTTGAGCAAATACGGCGCTTCTTGCCGCAGCCGCAACAGCGCTGGGATCATGAGGGACTGATCCAGTCCCTGAAGACACGCATTGCTGAAATAGAGGCGATGCAGAAGCAGCTGGAGGAAAACCGAAGGGAGCTGCTGGACCTGGTCACGAGTATCACCCACAGGCCGGAGGGCATCACCTGTGATGACAACATGCAGCGCCTGCTGGGGCAGTTGCAACCCTCAGACGCCAGCGCGAACCCGTCGAACCCGCGACGAGACGGTGATAATTGAGACGGTGGCGACAACCGCGAGCATCAACCCCAGCGCCAGCATGGCGTTGAAGCCAATCCATCTGAACAGCAGCAGCCCCGCAATACCGCCCGTAATGAAGGAAAACAGGGTGGTTAAGTGGGTTGTTAGCTGACTTTTTTGCGCCGCCGTATCTTTGGAGTAATCCCTGCGCAGCATCGCCACCATTACGGAGGCCAGGGAAATCCCCGCGTCCGTTAGCGTGCCGGTAATGTGCGTCGATCTTACCCGTCCGCCGGAAAGCTGTGTGGAGGTGGAATTATGAATGCCCATCAGAAAGCAGAGAAAAAGAATAATCTCGCGATTGCTGGTGAGCGCATGGAAATACATTTCGTAGAAGGAAACGCCGGTCAGTAATATCCCCTCGACAAAAAGGATCTGGCAAAAAACCAGCCTGACGTTATGGATAATTCCCCATATCACAATCGTGCGCGCAATAATGGCGCCAGCCACAAAAGAGAGAATTATCGAGCCGAAGAAAATAATATCGCTCAGATCGGTAGAAGAAACTTCGCTGGATAATTGTGAGGTGTTGCCGGTCATGTGTGAGGGGAAAAAGCCAAATGCCCCGAGGGCGATGGCGTTCAGCAAACCTGCTGAGGTCGCCAGCCAGAGAGCAAGCCGGCGATCCTCCTGATGCGTTCGTTCTTTCTTGAGTTTAATCAGCAAGAATACCTCCGGGTTGAGCTTTGCCTGACTATTCAGGCTAGCAAAGCGGTGCAACGGGCTGTCCAGGATATGGCTTAATTATTATTCCCTCTGACGACAATCAGGGTTTCGTAATTAAAAAAACAGCCTCGTTGCGGTATTCATTCAGGCATTAAGTTTTACACCATGCCGTTATTGCCGTGACGCAAAAATGCCGGACGCTGGTTAAGGCGATCGAACCAGGCCTCAATGGCGGGCACGACTGGCTTATCAAACGGCGTCATTTTCCAGCGATTCACCGACAGCCCAAGCACCACGTCCGCAAGGGTAAACGTCTCGCCCGCCGCAAAGGCCCCGGTGCGCTGCAGCTGTTGTTCCAGAATGGTGATGCAGTGGTTCCACTCTTTGATTCCTGCCGCAATGCGCTCAGGGTCGTTAAAGTCCGGGTTTTTACGCCCAAGCGCCGGGAAGACATAGCGCCAGGCGTTGTTAAATTCAGTGGCCTGCCAGTCCATCCAGCGCTCAACGTTGGCGCAGGCCTGCGGTTCTGCGGGCAGCAGATCGTGACGTTCGGCCTTGCGCGCCAGATAACGGCAGATGGAATTGGACTCCCACAGCACGAAATCACCATCTATTAGCACCGGCACCATGGCGTTGGGGTTCAGGGCGCGGAAGGCATCCGTTTCCGTCGAGGCAAAACCGCTGCCGTAATCTTCCTGCTGATAAGCGATGCCCGCTTCTTCGCAGGTCCAGAGCACTTTTCGAACGTTGATGGAGGTGGTTTTGCCGAGGATGCTGATCATTGCGCAGGTGTCCTTTAATGGATGTTATTGTTTAAAAACAATACACGAACGGTGAAGAAAAGCGTCAAAAAATCCTCCGGCGCGTTATTTGTGAAGACGCGAAAGCAGAAACGTCAGCGTTGCCGCACAGATGAGCACGATGCCACTCAGGGCAAACGTGCTCTGCCAGCTGTAACGATCGAACGCTATACCGCCCGCCGTTGAACCGAGCGCAATGGCGAGCTGGATCACCGCCACCATCAGTCCACCGCCGGCTTCAGCATCCTTCGGCAGCGTTCGCGCAATCCACGTCCACCACCCCGTCGGCGCTGATGTTGCCAGCATCCCCCATAGGCCTGACAGCAGGGCCACAATCCACACGTTATGCCCGGCGAGAATCAACGCGACTGCGATGGCTGCCATCAGTAGAGGGATCGCGATCAGCGTTATGTAAAACGCGGCATTAAGCACCAGGGCAACGAAAAGGGTGCCCACAAAACCTGCAACGCCCATGGTGAGCAAAATCAGCGACAGCCCGGCTCCGCTCACCCGGGTGACGGTTTCAAGGAACGGGCGCAGATAGGTAAACAGCGCAAACTGCCCCATAAAGAACAGGCCGCAGGCCAGCAGACCAACGGAAGCGGCAGGCTGGCGGAATAACCGAAAAACACTTCCTCGTGATGTACCGTTTTTACGCGCGTTCATGTCAGGCAGGCTTAAACACTGCCAGATGAACGCGACTATCGCCACGGGCACCAGACAAAGAAATGCGCCGCGCCAGCCAATAGTGGCCCCAAGATAGCTGCCAAGCGGGGCGGCCACCACCGTTGCCAGCGCGTTACCACCGTTGAAAATGGCCAGCGCGCGCGCAACCTTATGCGGCGGAACAAGGCGAATGGCCGTTGCGGCAGACATGGACCAGAACCCGCCTATAGCGATACCGATCAGCGCGCGGCCTGTCATGTAAACCAGATAGTTTGGGGCGAAAGCGATAATCATCCCCGAGAGCGCCATCAGGAGCGTCATGCCCAGAAGAAGGTGTTTGCGGTTTATATTCCCGGCAAGCCGGGAAAGGAAGAGGCTGGTCAGCACCGCCAGCGCGCCGGAGATGGCGATCCCCTGGCCAGCGAGACCCTCCGTAACGCCCAAATCTCTGGCAAGGGGGGTAAGCAGGCTGACGGGCATAAATTCCGAGGCAATCAGGACAAATACGCACAGGGTCATGGCAAAAACGCCACTCCAGTGTGCATGCTCTGTGTTCTGTGATGTGGTGCGGCTCAGTGTAGACATAGTCAGATTTCACAAAGAGCCACCCGTACAGGGCGGGTGGCGTAGAGGTTTATTTCAGGTTGGTTTTGAAGAACTGCTCAAACTGGCCGAAGGGGATCTTCCCGGCAGCATTATCGTAGAGATCGACATGGTTTGCGCCCGGAACAATCACCAGTTCCTTCTGCTTGCTGCCGACCGCTTTAAACGCATCTTCAGCAAAGTAGCGGGAGTGTGCCTTTTCACCGGTTACGATAAGCGTTGGGATAGTAATTTCCCCGCCGTAGCTCAGCAGCGGCATATTCATAAATGATAATGGCGTAGTCGCGGTCCACGCGCCGGTGGAGTTGACGGAGCGCGCATGGAAGCCGCGCGGCATACGGTAGTAGTCAAAGAACTCTTTGAGTACCGGATTCGGGTTGTCAGGTAACGCCTCCGGCAGAATACGTTCAGCTGCCGTCACCTTGCCGTTCTCATCGACATAAAGGTCATGGCCGCCGTGCGCGAAGGTACCGTTCTCAGCATCTTTCCAGCGCTGTGCGTTCAGATACTGCAGAACGGCACGGCGGTCAGACGTTGAATAGCGATCTTTCCCGTCGCCCACGCCGTGGCCCATCGCCCGGCTCATGTCATACATCACGCTGGTGGCGACCGCCTTCACGCGGGTGTCCATGGATGCTGCGTTGAGCGCCATACCGCCCCAGCCGCAGATGCCGAGAATACCAATGCGGTTACGATCAACCTCTTTCTGCAACCCGAGGAAGTCCACCGCCGCGCTAAAGTCTTCGGTGTTGATATCCGGAGACGCTACGTTGCGCGGCTGGCCACCGCTTTCGCCCGTATACGACGGGTCGAACGCCAGGGTCACAAACCCATTTTCTGCCAGGGTTTGCGCATACAGGCCGCTGGACTGCTCTTTGACCGCGCCAAATGGCCCGCTGACCGCAATCGCCGCCAGCTTGCGGTCGCCGCGGTTTTTGGGAAGATACAGATCGCCTACCAAAGTGATCCCGTATCGGTTCTGGAAGGACACTTTACGGTGATCGACTTTGTCACTTTCGGCGAAGGTTTTATCCCATGTGCTCACCATCGAAACAGGCGCGTTTGGGTTGGTGGTTTCTGCATAACTCATTGTTGTCACTCCACTTAATGATGCACATAGCAGCATCGCAACGGACAGTTTTTGGGTAAATGTTTTCATAGAAATGAACCCTGGGTTGTTGTGTTGCGGTCATTATAGTTAGCAGAAATAGTGCTGATTAGAGGGCGAAAGCTGCTAGGATTCATATCATATTGTTATAAATGGGTGGGGATGATGGCGAAACGGGAAAACTATAATGAGCTGTACCTGTTCATGCAGGTGGTACGGGAGGGGAGCTTCACGGCGGCTGCGCAGCGGCTTGGGCTGGCGCAATCCGGGATCAGCCGCTCGGTTCGCGAGCTGGAAGAGCGATTGGGCGTTCAACTTCTGGTCCGCACCACGCGCAAGCTCTCGCTCACCCATGCCGGGGAACAGCTTTATCAGACCGCCGAGTCTGCATTCGATACGCTCGATACGGGTCTGGCGACCCTGGCACACTATCGTCAGACGCCGTCCGGCACGGTGCGTATTAATGCCAGCCAGCACGCTATCGATAAATGTCTGCTGCCAAAGCTCGCCATTTTTAAACAGCGTTACCCGGACATCAGGCTGGAACTGATGAATGAAAGTCGCTTCGTCGACATTATCGCCGAGCGGTTCGATGCGGGTGTCAGACTGGGGCCGGAAGTGGGGCAGGGAATGATTGCAGTGCGTATCACGCCTGATATGGAAATGGCCGCGGTGGCTGCCCCGGAACATTTCAGACGCTACGGTTTTCCGCAGACGCCAGCCGATTTAGTGGCTCATCCCTGCATTGCCTACCAGTTTGCCGACGGTAGTGACTATCAGTGGGAACTGGTGCAGGACGGGAAAAAAATCACCCATCGGCCAGAGGGGCAATGGGCGCTGTCTGACAGCTACATGGAAGCCGAGGCCGCCCGGCTGGGGCTTGGGCTGGCCTATGTCCCGGTGGAGCTGGTGGCTGACGATCTGGAGCGCGGAACGCTTATCCGGGTGTTGCAGCGCTATAGTCTGCGCATGGACGGGTTGTATCTCTATTATCCGCACCGCAACGTGTCGCCTGCCCTGAGGGCTGTGATCGATACGCTGAAAATTTAGGGCGGCATAACATCACGAGAGCGGACATTCAAACTGCCCGCCGGTGAGCTATGCCTAAAAATAAATCAGGACCGCTGTGGTGAGGCAAATTTTGCAGCAATCATTTCAGATGTGGGCTGTATTCCCCCAAGACTCCACTGTTCCGGTTCATGCTCGTCAATACGGATCTATACTGAACGCCGGAATTCAGGATCGCCGTTTCCCTCAATTTCAACAATAAGGTCAGTCATACGACGTAGTAGTTCTTTTTTTTGCTCCGAATTCATAATTCCTTTAATGGTTTGCACATTGACGAAGGGCATTGTATTCTCCTTAAATAACTGAGTCTTTAAATCATACTCAGATTACGAGGCAAACGAAGAGATGTCAAAAAATAAATCATTACCGTACTTATTACCTGAGCTTTGTGGGTTAGCGGCGGCCGCTGAGCTTCTTGGCGATCAATGGGTTTTGTTGATTCTGAGAGAGGCGTTTTATGGGGTTACACGCTTTGAAACGATACGGGATCATACAAAAATCACCAGGCAGACGCTGGCGAACCGGTTAAAAAAAATGACTGAACTCGGCCTGCTTTGCAAAATCCCTTATCAGGAAGAAGGGGCGCGTGAACGGTATGAGTATGTTCTTACCGCCAAAAGCCGCAGCCTTGCGCCGATTCTTTTCTCTTTGATGGAGTGGGGTCATAAAAACATACTGCACGACGCACCGCATATTGCCTTAACAGACAAAGAAAGTGGAGAAGTGGTGAATAGCGCCTATGTTACCGCCGACGGTAAGTTCGTTGACCCTAGAAACGTTCGGTTAATGTTTCACGACAGCCAATACTTAGCCGCCATGCCCCAGGCGCCTGACCATACTGACGTTTAAAACTGCGGTTGAAGGACTGCCGGGAGTCAAAGCCCGGCGAGAGCGGTGATTGATACCCTTAAAATTTAGGGCAGCGTTGTCATTCTGGAAGGCGCCTCGCAATCCGCAAAGTAACCTTATGAAATTCAGCGTTATGTCTTTTCCTCGACGGGGCGCGGTCGTAAAGTGCCTGCGTTGCGGCACATCCGCAATCGGGCGTAGGAACCCGTCAACCATATAGTGACATTACGTATGTCGCAGCAGTGCCGATCTCGTTACAATAACGGTGGCGCTGACGGAGCAGCCGTAAGGCTGGCCGTTTTCTATATGGGCGGTATTCCTACCTCTGTCAGCGCTACCCCCCGAGCGTAGGAACTCAAAGGGTGGTTAAATAAACTCCATATAGAAGGAAGCCTAGTATGGCGACTATCCCAACCTTGACTTATCTCCCGTCTGACGAAAACGTCATTCTGCAACTTATCTCCCGGCCGCTTCCGGCCGATGCCGATCTCTTTGTCGTCGCCGACAACTGCGCCGCGCTGGTGAGCGTGCTGGTCGAAACCGATGATATCGCGAGCCGTACAGCGCTGTGCGAGCGTCTCCTTCAGGCCATGCGCAGGCTGCGTGAACTCTGTGATGTCGATCTTCCGCCATACCTGATTGAACAGTTGATCATGGGTGAGAAAACCAACTCCTGCGTGCCCGACTGCTGGCAGGACACCTTAACGCAGGTGGACTATGTTCTGGCGCTGACGCAAGCAGTTATGGGTGGAACGCTACCCGCTCACGTAGCGAAAGAGCTGACGGGCCTGCTGCACGATATGGTGTGGCTGCTGGCTGAGTTTGTAAAGGAGCCGCGCATTACTGCGCATTAAGGGGCTGGCGTGGAGGGGCGGCAGCGCCCCTTTGAAGCCGTGATTAACGCGATCGGTTCCCGGTATCCAGAAGCGACGTACCGTAGGAGTTGTCGATAGTACAAAGCCAGCGACCGTCGCTTTCCAGCCGAAAAACATAGGTCGCGCGGCGCGACATTTCCGTTATCCCACCCTGACCATCAGGAAAACGCAGAACGGTTTCCATGATAACGAGGGCATTGTCACCGCCTTCGATCACCTGCATCTCTCCTTGTTCCACAATCAATTGGTCCTGGAAATAATCCGAGATGGCAATAAACGCGCTGCGGATGTTTTCTTTGCCTTTCACCGTCATGCCGGGCTTAACGACAAGAGCCGCGTCTTCGGCGTAGTATTCCATCAGCGCGTCATAGTTTTTGGTGGTGATGGCGTGGTCACAAGATTCGATGATGTGGTGTAGCGGATGTGGGGTCATGCGTATTTCCTCAGAGAGGGGGAAGTGTATTAACTTAACAGTCTTGCGTGTTTGTATAGCTACCAGGTTTTGTGGTTGGTAGCGTTGGGGAAGAGGTATGGAGGTAACGTTTGGTTTGCTAAGAGCGAAAAGCGGAAGTTTGCAATAGCTCTCATTGCGGATGATGGCCGCACCCGTAGCAGGAAAGAGGTGTTGTTTTAACCTTAACGTCGTTTTCGTAATTGAAGTATTTACCTGTTGCAGAATTCCGTTCTCATCAACAACCAGACCCGGATAAAAACTGTTTTCGCCAATTCAGACTAATTCCCTTCGCTGATGCTCATGTTGCGGGACCAACCAGAATACAGGATCGGTGGCATCAAGACGGCCATATACTTCGCTGAATATTTCATTCAACGGTTTGCCAATCTTTTTGATCGGAAAATAAAGCAATGGTGTGTAGTCTCGGCCACGCTTCTGTCCGCCATGCATAGTCTCGCGCTTGGCCAGTAGTCCATCCCCGGCTCTTTTACGATTACATTTCCAGCGATATTCAGCACCTGGATTATTAGAATGGTGCCGCGTAGTTTTGTAGACGCTGCGATACAGTTTGCGGGGCTTATTCAGTGGAGGAGTCCGCAAAGCCCGACCCCGTGTATCCTTTATTTTGTGAGTCAGTAACTTCTGCAGGAGCTAGATTCAATAGTTGGTGACTGTATAAAAATGTCATACTTAAAGGCAACCTCATTTTGCTGAAATATCATCACATTGACAATAATTAAAGGTCCGCTG
The DNA here is from genome assembly GCF_040059225.1 of Enterobacter cloacae complex sp. Mu1197. Taxonomy (NCBI): domain Bacteria; kingdom Pseudomonadati; phylum Pseudomonadota; class Gammaproteobacteria; order Enterobacterales; family Enterobacteriaceae; genus Enterobacter; species Enterobacter cloacae complex sp. Mu1197. The sequence goes on from NZ_CP157375.1 coordinate 2,116,160, forward strand.
CTGGATGCAAGTCAGACGGAACGGAGAAATTATCAGCTTTGACGCTCAGGTTGGTAAGTTCAGTTTTCTGGTAATGAACAATTCATCTTGTGAATGTATTTCATGGATTCATACTTAAAATGCATAAATTGTTTTCATGTACTGTTTGTTATATAATTTGTGTTACAATATAAATATCCAACATAATTTAGGTCGCTAAGATATGTATAAGTGCCTCAGGTTGCCTTTTGATAAGGTAAAAATCGACAGGATGTGTGATGAGAAAGGTAACAATGCCTCATATGTAAGAATCACCTACAATGAGTTCTACTTTTATTTAAGTTACTATGATCTGAGACCAGTTACACCACATTTTAATTCAATTGAATGCATTCCCAAAACCGGATATCTTTTTATTATAGCATATAAAATATCACCTAATAGCTATAGGATATGCTGGCTAGGAGATTGCGATTGCATCGAGTTCAGAAAAATGGATACTGAAGGAAGTCGTGGAAGTTCTGCATGTTTAGCTGTATTACTTGGTCTGATTTTATTTTCACTTTCTATAGGTGCATATTATTCATCCAGCACAGACATATTTATATGTTATGTACCATTTTTATTACTGAGCCTGTTTGGTTTTATCCTGACACTCCTTGTTTTTTTTCATACATACTCAGTTGAATTCATCCAATTTCGAGATTTGATGCGAAAAAACCTTATGCAAGAAAAAGGTTTATTTTTTCCCTTTACAAACTTACCATCAAGTTGCCAGCATAAACAAGATTATGAGCTAAACCTAAGGTTACCTAAGGAACTTAACCGCAGAACAGTTACCATAGACTCTGTATATCGTGAGAGAAAAAGTGTAACTGTATACGAACCCAATACTGGATCAGACTTATCTTATAGCACAAGCTATACAAAATGCATGATTAATATGGTTTGTGGTGGAGAAAAATTTACATTTGAGTATGAAGAGTCTTTTGGTGAGCCCGCTCCATTTATTGCAAAGGGCGATAAAGCCAAACTATATTGGTATGGAACGGAACATGAAGTAATTCCTCGTGATCGCGAAGATATTACTTATGGAATACGTCTTATCTGTTTATATAATATAACAACGGATAACTTTTATGAAAGTCGCATGTGTAATGAACCGGGTAATGTTTTCAAAGTAGTGCAAAGGGGAGGGCAGGATTTGTATAAACACTACTCGCAATGTTGATTAAAAGTTAATCTATCATGCGAACCCACCAAAGATATTTCCAATAAGAGCTGGCTGCAGCCATCGAGCCGCACCAGTTGTTTTTTTTCACTCTTTAAATTTCCCTTAATCACTTGGACATAAAATATTTTCTATCCACTGATACTGATAACATATCAGTTCGAAAAACTCTATATTAAACAATCACAATCACAATCACAATCACAATCACAATCACAATCACAATCACAATCACAATCACAATCACAATCACAATCACAACCACAACCACAACCAGAGAAGTAAATGCTACTAGTGATATTTTTCCAAGGCTGGAGCCGTATTTCAAAACCATAAAAATCAAAAGGAGAAAAGCCAAGGTAGGCAGTCCCCATACTACAAAACACAATTAATTCAAATGCCGCAACCAAAATTCGGGGTATAACCAAAAAAATTACTAATAAATTCCCTTTTAGCTTTTTCGCATAACATTAATTATTTCATGATTAATTATACATCACTGATCCTTTCATGTTCATATCTATTTGTTCTGTAAGCCCAGCCATTCTGTCTATACCCGTCGGGGTATTGGAGGAGTTTAACGACAAAACTCCCTTAGCTCCAACGAGAATAAAAAAAAGCACTACAGCTTCAGCCATAATAATCCCCTATACGTCAAAGCCGGGTTTTTTATCGTGGCGCTTCGTGGTATGCAAAATGGCACCCGTTACACTTTCAGAAAATCACTGTGGTTAACCGGCAGCTAAGAGCGAGGAACGGGCATACAGGAAGAGGGAAGCTGGTTTATTCCAATAATTAGTTTTTGAGTAACGAAGCATGCTTATTGGAAAATACGCCATAAAGTGACTTTTGCTGGTATTGTTAAATTCTTATCACCAAAAGAGGATATGCTAATGATTATAAGGGCTTGTGTTCGGGCTAAAAAAAGCCGTAAGCAGTTATCTGCTTACGGCTTCCAGAACGGTGATGATTTTCTGACAATCAGGCCGCTTTCACAGCCCTGATTTTTTTCGTGTCAGCCGCATCGGAGTCAGTTGTATCCGCTACAGCAGGAGCAGTGAGATCGGGAAGCTTGCTGGTACGCAGAATATGCTGCACGGTCTCTTTCTGCTCGGCGAGGTACAGGCCAAGATTTTCAGCCTGCGTTTCATCCATCTGCATTCCGCTTTGCAACAGCCAGTCGGTGAACGCGTCGGCCATATCGAGCAGCTTGTCGTGAGCGTCAGCCTCTTTCTTACTGGCAAATGTCATTTTCTCTTCACCTTTTCTTACGACAACAAATTTTGTTTCAACAGCCATCGTGCACCTCGCTATACTGTATTTATATACAGTATAGCAGCAACAGATCGATGTTGCAGCAAAATATGCATTACTGGCGAAGCTGCTGTGTTTCCGGGCTACCCATACTGCGCCGCCACGCTCCGGGCGCCTGACCATACTGACGCTTAAAGCTGCGGTTAAAGGATTGCTGGGAGTCAAAGCCCAGCGCGATCGCCACGTTCAGAATCGGTTCGTCACTGTGGGATAACCGCTCAACCGATTTTTGCAGCTTTTGCGCGCGAATATACCCGGCGAGAGGGTAGCCCGTATGCTCTTTGAACAGGCGCTGAAGGTGCCATTTCGAGTAGCCGGAACGCCTGGCGACGGTCTCAATGTCCAGGCGGCTGTCCAGGTTGTTGTCGATCCAGTCGAGTAAATCATGCATAAATGCGCCAGTGTTCATCTGGTTACCCCCACGCAGCGGATGAAAAAGTATCTTTGTCTGTTGCATTTAAAGGTGGCGCGTTTTTGCAGTAATTGCAAGTTTTATTGTTGCATTTAAATCCCTGACCGAAACGGGTCTTTTCACATCCACTCAAATAGCACATAAAGTGCAACAATTATTCTTGCACTTAGTTAAGCGCCTTCCTACAATCGCCGCGAATAGTGTATTCGCAACTGTTACAGTTTTGTGGCGATGAACGACACAAATGGCCTTAAGACAGCCCCCGGACAAAGGAAGTGGCGCGGTGCCTCCTGCTGCGTCTTGCCCGGTGGCGACAATTATCGGAATAAAAATAATGAGCCTGCAAAAAACCTGGGGTAATTCTCATCTGAGCGCGCTGGGGGCCATGTTGCTCTCCGTGCTGCTCGTCGGATGCGATAACAGCGTCGCGCAAAATGCCGCGCCACCTGCGCCTGCCGTGAGTGCCGCTGACGTGGTGGTGAAATCGATTAGCCAGTGGGATAGCTTTAACGGCCGGATTGAAGCGGTGGAGAGCGTTCAGCTGCGCCCGCGCGTGTCCGGCTACATTGATAAGGTGAATTACACCGATGGCCAGGAAGTGAAGAAGGGCGAGGTGCTGTTCACCATTGATGATCGTACCTATCGCGCCGCGCTGGAACAGGCGCAGGCGAACCTGGCGAGAGCCAAAACGCAGGCCAGCCTGGCGCAAAGTGAGGCTAACCGTACCGATAAGCTGATCAATACCCATCTGGTCTCACGGGAAGAGTGGGAGCAGCGCCGCTCGGCTGCCGTTCAGGCGCAGGCCGACATTCGCGCCGCGCAGGCGGCGGTTGACGCAGCCCAGCTCAACCTGGACTTCACCAAAGTGACCGCGCCTATCGATGGTCGCGCCAGCCGGGCGCTGATCACCAGCGGGAACCTGGTGACCGCGGGCGACACCGCCAGCGTCCTCACCACGCTGGTCTCGCAGAAAACGGTTTACGTCTACTTTGACGTGGACGAGTCAACCTATCTTCACTATCAAAACCTGGCCCGCAGCGGGCAGGGGGCGTCCAGCAATCACACGGCGCTGCCGGTTGAGATTGGCCTGACGGGCGAGGAGGGCTATCCCCATCAGGGCAAAGTGGATTTCCTGGATAACCAGCTCACGCCGAGTACCGGGACCATCCGCATGCGCGCGCTGCTGGATAACTCACAGCGTCAGTTTACGCCGGGACTGTTTGCCCGCGTACGTCTGCCGGGCAGCGCGGAGTTCAAAGCCACGCTTATCGACGACAAGGCGGTGCTGACCGATCAGGATCGTAAATACGTCTATATCGTGGATAAAGAGGGGAAAGCGCAGCGTCGTGACATTACGCCGGGACGTCTGGCAGACGGTTTACGCATTGTGCGGCAGGGGCTGAACCCTGGCGACAAAGTCATCGTCGAGGGTTTACAGAAAGTGTTTATGCCGGGTATGCCGGTTAACGCCAAAACCGTTGCCATGACCGCCACCAGCGCCCTCAACTGATCCCTTGACCTGAGAATCCAACCCATGGACTTTTCCCGCTTTTTCATCGACCGGCCGATCTTTGCTGCCGTCCTGTCGATTCTGATTTTTATCACAGGGTTAATCGCCATCCCGCTGCTGCCGGTGAGCGAATATCCTGACGTCGTGCCGCCAAGCGTGCAGGTGCGCGCGGAGTACCCGGGCGCCAACCCGAAAGTGATTGCCGAGACCGTGGCGACGCCGCTGGAAGAGGCGATCAACGGCGTTGAGAACATGATGTACATGAAATCCGTCGCGGGCTCGGACGGCGTGCTGGTGACCACCGTCACCTTCCGTCCGGGAACTGACCCCGATCAGGCGCAGGTTCAGGTGCAAAACCGCGTTGCGCAGGCCGAGGCGCGTCTGCCGGAAGACGTGCGGCGTTTGGGCATTACCACCCAGAAACAGTCCCCGACGCTGACGCTGGTGGTGCATCTGTTTTCGCCAAACGGTAAGTACGATTCGCTGTATATGCGCAACTACGCCACGCTGAAGGTGAAGGATGAGCTGGCGCGCCTGCCCGGCGTCGGCCAGATCCAGATTTTCGGCTCCGGCGAATACGCGATGCGCGTCTGGCTGGACCCAAATAAAGTGGCGGCGCGCGGGCTGACCGCCTCGGACGTGGTCACGGCGATGCAGGAGCAAAACGTACAGGTCTCCGCCGGTCAGCTTGGCGCCGAGCCTCTGCCGAAAGAGAGCGATTTCCTGATCTCCATTAACGCCCAGGGCCGCCTGCATACCGAAGAAGAGTTTGGCAATATTGTCCTGAAAACAACGCAGGATGGTACGGTCGTCCGCCTGCGCGACGTGGCGCGGATTGAAATGGGCTCCGGGAGCTATGCCCTGCGTTCCCAGCTGAACAATAAAGACGCGGTCGGGATTGGTATCTTCCAGTCTCCTGGGGCGAACGCCATCGATCTGTCTAACGCGGTGCGCGCGAAAATGGACGAACTGTCCACGCGCTTCCCGGCAGACATGAAGTGGGCGGCACCTTACGATCCGACGGTCTTCGTGCGTGATTCGATCCGTGCGGTGGTGCAGACGCTGCTGGAAGCCGTGGTGCTGGTCGTGCTGGTGGTCATTCTGTTCCTGCAAACCTGGCGCGCGTCGATCATTCCGCTGATCGCGGTGCCGGTGTCGGTGGTGGGTACTTTCAGCATTCTCTACCTGCTGGGCTTCTCGCTGAATACCCTTAGCCTGTTCGGGCTGGTGCTGGCCATCGGTATCGTGGTGGACGACGCCATCGTGGTGGTGGAAAACGTCGAGCGAAACATCGAAGAGGGGCTTGCGCCGCTTGCGGCCGCGCACCAGGCGATGCGTGAAGTGTCCGGGCCGATTATCGCGATTGCGCTGGTACTGTGCGCGGTGTTTGTGCCGATGGCGTTTCTGTCGGGCGTTACCGGCCAGTTCTACAAGCAGTTTGCGGTGACGATCGCGATATCTACGGTGATTTCAGCGATTAACTCGCTGACGCTCTCTCCGGCGCTGGCGGCACTGCTGTTAAAGCCGCACGGCGCGCCGAAAGATTTCCCGACCCGGCTTATCGATCGTCTGTTCGGCTGGATTTTCCGTCCGTTTAACCGCTTCTTCCTCCGCAGCTCAAACGGCTATCAGGGGCTGGTAGGCAAAACGCTGGGACGACGCGGCGCGGTATTCGTGGTTTATCTGCTGCTGCTTTGTGCCGCAGGCGTCATGTTTAAAGCGGTGCCCGGCGGGTTTATTCCGACGCAGGACAAGCTTTACCTGATCGGCGGCGTGAAAATGCCGGAAGGTTCTTCGCTGGCCCGCACCGATGCGGTGATCCGCAAAATGAGCGAAATCGGGATGAATACCGAAGGCGTGGACTATGCGGTCGCGTTTCCGGGGCTGAATGCGCTGCAGTTCACCAATACGCCGAATACCGGGACGGTCTTCTTCGGCCTGAAGCCGTTCGACCAGCGTAAACATTCCGCGGCGGAAATTAATGCGGAGATTAACGCGAAAATCGCGCAAATCCAGCAGGGCTTTGGCTTCTCCATCCTGCCGCCGCCGATTTTAGGGCTGGGTCAGGGGTCCGGTTATTCCCTGTACATCCAGGACCGCGGTGGTCTGGGCTATGGCGCGCTGCAAAATGCGGTGAACACCATGTCCGGTGCGATTATGCAGACGCCGGGGATGCATTTCCCGATCTCAACCTACCAGGCTAACGTGCCGCAGCTGGACGTGCAGGTTGACCGCGATAAGGCGAAAGCGCAGGGCGTGTCGCTGACCGATCTCTTCGGGACGCTGCAAACCTATCTGGGCTCGTCGTACGTCAATGACTTCAACCAGTTCGGACGTACCTGGCGCGTGATGGCACAGGCGGACGGGCAGTTCCGCGACAGCGTAGAAGATATTGCGAATCTGCGCACCCGTAACAGCCAGGGCGAAATGGTGCCGATTGGCAGTATGGTGAACATCACGACCACCTACGGGCCGGATCCGGTGATCCGCTACAACGGCTACCCGGCGGCGGACCTGATTGGCGATGCCGACCCGCGCGTGCTCTCATCAGCGCAGGCGATGACGCAGCTGGACGCGATGTCTAAGCAGATCCTGCCGAACGGGATGAACATTGAATGGACGGATCTGAGCTTCCAGCAGGCCACCCAGGGCAACACGGCGCTGATCGTCTTCCCGGTCGCGGTGCTGCTGGCATTCCTGGTCCTGGCGGCGCTGTATGAAAGCTGGACGCTGCCGCTGGCGGTGATCCTCATCGTGCCGATGACCATGCTCTCCGCGCTGTTTGGCGTCTGGCTGACCGGGGGCGATAACAACGTCTTCGTGCAGGTGGGGCTGGTGGTGCTGATGGGGCTGGCCTGTAAAAACGCCATTCTTATCGTGGAGTTTGCCCGCGAGCTGGAAATTCAGGGTAAAGGCATCATGGAGGCCGCGCTGGAGGCGTGCCGCCTGCGTTTACGCCCGATTGTGATGACCTCCATCGCCTTTATTGCCGGGACCATTCCGCTGATCCTCGGCCACGGCGCGGGCGCAGAAGTACGTGGCGTCACCGGGATCACGGTGTTCTCCGGTATGCTGGGGGTGACGCTGTTTGGTCTGTTCCTGACGCCGGTGTTCTATGTGACGCTGCGTAAGTTTGTCACGCGTGGGAAGAAAGAGGAAAGGGACGTGCTGCCTGCGTAGGGACGTTGCTGATAATAAAAAACCGCCTTCACAGTGAAGGCGGTTTTTTTTCGCATCAGGTAAAACGTTACGACGTTTTTTGATACTGGGCGATGAGGTCGGGGAGCGGATCCCAGCCGCTGCTGTCGGCGTTTTTCACCGCTTCCAGGGCACTTGCTACGGTATGGCGGGCCAGTACCGCTAACGACGCCTGCTCGGCCTCTTCGGAAATTGATTTAAAGTACCAGCACGCGTTAGCGCTGACCACGCAGCGGGCCGGTACGTCAGGGCGCGACGCCCACAGCTTTTTATCTTCGATGACCGACAGGTAGATGTCGCGCAGGGTGATCTCTTCCGGCGGGCGACCAAGATGAATGGAGCCGTTACGGCCAAGCGTTGAGACGATAATGCCGTCTCGCGTCAGCGGAACCATCAATTTGCGGATGAAGCTCGGGTTCGCTTCCAGGCCGTAGGCCAGAATCGCACTCGTTGAACGTTCACCCGCTCCGCCATCGCTACGCTGAGAACCATCTGCAAAGCTGTCGGGAAGCGGTAATCTAACATTTCTCTGTCCTGGGTTGCGGTGAATCTTGTTCTTTTTGGCACCGCAGAGGTGAATAAGCAATAAACAACAATATAACAAATACGGTAATTATTTTGAAGCAATCTGCGGCATTTGCGATCAAACCCCCTGTTCTGCTTTAGCTAAACGTGCGGTTCGGGAAGTCAACCGTCACCAGAAGGCCACCTTCTGCAGATGAACCCAGATTTACGCTGCTGTTGTGTTGCTGCGCCACCGCTTTGACGATGGCAAGCCCCAGCCCGCTGCCGCTTTGCACCTGATTGGGATCGCGGAAAAAGCGGTCGAACACGCGCTCCTGCAGCTCGACCGGAATACCGGGGCCCGCATCGGAGACGCGCAGCTGAACGACGCGATCGCCTGCACGCACGTCGACCTGAATCCGCCCGCCCTCGGGGCTGTACTTCACGGCGTTCTCAATGAGATTATCAATCAGCGACACCAGGCGTTCCCTGACGCCTGAGATCCACACTTCATTCTCGGCAAAGAATTCCAGCTCGATCCTCCGCGCAGACGCTAAGGGCTCCAGCTCGGCCATACGCGCCTGGATGAGCGTCGTCAGCGGCACGGGCTCCATGGCCGTATCAATACGCGCTTCGCTGTGCATCATCAGCAGCAGCTGATTGACGAGACGCGCGGCGCGGCTGTTGCTGCGGATCACGCCGGCAAGCAGCTCCTGCTGGCTTTCGCTGATGACCCAGGACTGCAGCGCCTCCACGTTGATGCGCATCGCCGCGAGGGGCGTACGCAGCTCGTGCGCGGCATCCGCGATGAAAACCCGCTCCCTTTCCGCGCTTTCGCGCACCCTGGCAAGGAAGTCATTGATCGCGTCCACCATCTGGCGAAGCTCTCTGTGCTTCGGTACGGCTTTTAACGGGGAGAGATCGTCCGGCGTGCGTAACGTAATCTCATTGACCACCTTATTCCAGGGACGCATCGCAATGCGTATTGACAGCCACGCGGGAAACAGCAGAAAAGGGAAGCAGACCAGCAGCGGCAGGATGTAGTACCCGCGTGAGTTCAGGTAAATAAAGAAGTTCCAGCCGCTGGCCGGGGTGAAAAGGGTAACCTCCACGTCGGAGTGCGGGGATTTGAGGGTGCGGCTGGTCCAGGTACGATCTCCACTCTGAACATGCTCCAGTTCGCCGAACCGGGTGTTTGTTATCCCCGCGGGCGCACCGTCGGAGGCAAAAATAACGGTATTATTTTTGCGAACGATGAGGTTAATCGACAGCACGGGATCTTCCCCTCCGCCGTAACCTTCACGCAGCGCCTTGCTGAAGTCCTCCAGCACGGCGGTACGATCCTGCGGGCGTCCATCCATACGCTCAGCCAGGTTAAAAACGGTTTCGTACGTTTTACTGCCCGTGAGGATAGGGGGGCTACGCAGGTCCTCCCACAGAATAAAGGTTAAAAAAAGACACCACAGCAGGGTAAGCAGCAGCATCTGGGCGATGATAATTCGCCGTACCAGCGTCGGACGCCTCAGGTGATACCAGACGTTTTGCATTAACCGGTCACCTTTTGTATTGAGACGGTATCAATAACGTACCCGACGCCCCGGACCGTTCGCACATAGCCGTCGCCGATTTTTCGCCGTAAATTTCCCATATGCACGTCGAGCGCGTTGCTGAGGTTCTCTTTGTTGCCGAATATCCTTTCTTCCAGAAACCGCCGGGTCAGCACGCGGTCCGCGCGCAGCATCAACGTTTCCAGCAGCGCGTATTCACTGGCCGTTAAATCGATATGCCGCGAACTCACCGTCACGCGGCGCGTCGGGACATGAAGGGATAGCCCACGAATTTCTATCGCCTCATTTTCAAAACCGTAGCTGCGTCGTGCAAGGGCTCGCACTCTCGCCAGCAGCTCGGCGAGAATAAAGGGTTTGACGAGATAGTCGTCCGCGCCGGCATCCAGCCCGCACAGGCGATCCTGCAATGTCCCTCGCGCCGTCAGGATGATGACGGGGATCCCCTTGAGTTGGTGACGCAAACGCGTCATCAGGCTCATGCCATCGCCGTCGGGCAGCCCCAGGTCGAGCAAAATAAGTTCCGGCACGCAGACGTCAAGCTGATGCAGCGCATCCTCTTTACGGCGAACCCATATGACGTCAAATCCTTGATCTGAGAGGGCGATACGTACGCCATTGCCGAGATCCAGATCGTCTTCGATAAGTAGAATTTTCACATTGGTAACGGTATCAACCGTGAATGAAGAATAACTTAAGAAAAAAACGGTAGCAGGAAATCTGTCCGGATGACAGCACCTGCCCGCGCTTCAGTGTTTCTTCATTTTCGGCTCATAAGAACCTTAGGGTCACTCTTCAAAATGGGCGTTCCGGCGTTTAACCGCCTGCATCGTCATCATTTGAATCCATAAGGGCTTCCTTAATGAGAAATATCGAACTGCTTCATACGTTCCCTCATTTACTTTCGGACCGCTGCCTGAAAACCCTCGTGCCGGGCGTCGTTCTGGCGTTACTGGCTACGCCTGTACTGGCGGAAGAACAGCGTCAGGGTAACGTCTTAACCCTGGGGGGCGGCGTGGATGTGGGGCCGCGCTACTCGGGGTCAGATAAAACCCGCGTCTCAGCGGCTCAGGTAGTGGATTATTCCATGGCAAATGGCTTCTTTATCGGCACCACGCGAGGGATCGGTTACGGTAACAACGTTGGCAACCTGGATTACAGCGCAGCGCTGAGCTATCGAGTTGGCCGTAAAGATAAAGACGTGAGCAGCGATTCGATCAGCTCCGGCAGCGACGAGCTGCGAGGGATGGGAGAGATTAAAGGCTCGGCAATCATCGTGCCCGGGCTGGGGTACAAGGTGACCGACTGGCTGAATCTGCAGCTGCAGGCTGAGGTTCCTGTGTCAGAGAGAGACAACGGAGAGGCGGTGCATTTCGGCTTGAGCAGCCCGCTCTATACCTCACCAACAAATGCGGTGACGCTGGCACTGACCGGCAGTTGGGGATCCGACAAGTATATGCAGACGTATTACGGGGTAAACGCCACCCAGTCGGCCGCATCGGGCTTTGCCCGACATGACGCCGGGGCCGGGATTTATGCCTGGTCGATGAACCTTGACTGGACCCACAAGCTCACCTCTCGCTGGAGCGTACTTGCCTCTGCAGGCGTGACGCAACTGACGGGGGATGCAGGCGACAGCCCTATTGTGCAACGCAAAACGTCGCCTACGGGGAGTTTGAAGGTGACGTACAGTTTTTAATAGTGGGTTGCGGCGGCTGGTGGTCTTGAGCCGTATATAAGCCGCTCCGAGTTAGATGGCGGGGCGGAACCTCTTGCTGATAATTACAGCACATGTGGTTGACGGTTTTATCTAAAGCTCCATTGTGCTGTGATGACAAACACGGAGGGGATGATAATACCCACATCCATGCCAAAATAAGACGTAAAATTATACTGGAATCCGTGATATATGTAGGGAGAAAATCCTATCCCGGTTACTTTTTTAAAATCATGGTATGAACCATGGTCGCCACAATCATCGAATGTATCAAAGAAAAATTCGCCTACATATCCATAGATTCCCTTAAAAACCCAACCGTTATTCCACCCAGCCCAGTCTCTTCTTACGCCGGCAGCCAGACATCTGTCATCAAAACTGTTTTTCATTGTGCCTAGCACAACACTATATTTCGATGTATCCGAAAATTTCCTCTCCACGGATATAAACTTGTTTTCAAAGTTCTCCGTGTATTGTCCGTGATTATTTGTCAGATGATAAACGTATGAGCCCGTGTTTATAGAATACAGATTTATTTCATCTGCAGAGCAATTCCATGTAACCAGACAAAAACTTCCGCTCCACAGCCATGCGGGGTATCTTTTACGTGCTGTCTGCTTATGTGGAATATTATCCATAATCGCTCACTTCGGCTAACGTACTAAATTTATAAGAACTAATTTTTGGCCTGCAGCTGTACAAATTTTAGCATACATACGGAAAGTTGAGATCTTGCGTCACGGGAACGGGACAATGTTCGCTTTAAGTGCAGACAACGCGGACCTTGTCAGACAGTTCTATGCGGGTCATCTCAATTCAGTACACGGCTGGCACAGTCCGCCTTTGGTTCGATGCGGACGATCTGACTGAGCTTAAGGTTCGCAGTGAGCGAAGAGCGGAAATTGTATTTATGGATGACTTTTACATTGCCAAATAAATTATTATTTGCCGCTTTTTCCTGGTTAATCACGAACACCATCTTAATCATTAAGTATTTGCATTAACATTATTCTTGGTATGTCTTTTGTAGATATTCTGAAACTGGTACTCAGGCGCGAGGCAATCATAGCGGAAGTAATTTTATTATCATCGTAGACAATGGTCATATGCTTTCCGATATTCTGTCGGGTCATGTCCGACAACCTTTTGCCACATTCATCGGAGAATCTAAAGATTAAATTCTCTGCACCTGTCTCATCCTTCTCTACATAATCAATTGACTTTACACATCCAGAGTCAAACGAAGTTTTCTCATTACCGACCGAAAAAACAAAACTCCCTTTTGCTGCAGTCGATGTCAATGGCACAAGCACCACGAGTAACAACACCCCGAACTTGATTTGCATCTTCTTCTCCTTTTATGTGTTGTCCTGATCCCCATAAATTAACATATCTCAACGTTATCAACGTCTGCTTTTGGCACGCAACGGACCGCCTGAAGCGCCGCGAAATATGCTATGAGGGACGCCTAAAAGTAACAAATGCGATGGCCGAAAAATAAGCATATCAGCATGTATGGTGGATTTAACCAAAAACATGCATAGTTTCCAATTGCTCTTTTTTTATTTCATTACAAGAGGATAAAAAATTATCTTTAAAATCTGATGGGGGAGTTTTTAGTTGCTGCACTGCCGCTTTATTTACTTCTAACTCCCGTAACTGTGCGATTGTACTTCTACGAATCGAGGAGAGAAAAAAGTCCCCTGCATTTTCTTTATGACTCTCCAAATAATTAGTTAGTATTTGAGAAGATACTTGAATTGCTTTTTCCTCAGAAAAACCCAAAGTAAAGCGAGAGTAGATAACATTGTATTGGTATAGACATGTTGCTTCAGCCATTTGTTTAGCTTGCTCCCCAGGGGAGGATTGATTTGCCCACGATTGGGAAGTGACGAGTAATATAAGCAGTAACAATTGTTTTTTCATGTGTAGAATCCCTACCATTATGAATGCAATATTTAAAACTTTGAAGCCTGACATTGATAACAACCGCTGACCAGCTCCCCGTTGACCAACTAAGACTCTTGTTCTCACTGTCCGCCCCTGGCACAAAACTGACATTGCAGAAATAGTAGGTCAGTTTGGATCGAGGAGCGGAAGTTTGCAATCGCTCTCATAGCTGGTGTCAGCGGCACTCATGTCAGCCCAGAAAATGTTGTCAGTAACTCTATCCAGGGGACAGGTTCACCAATATAGCCACCACAGCGATTTTCTTTACAGCTTGAGACATTCCCATCTCTTACCCCGCAATCCATTTTAGCTTCAGTAATGTTTAAATATTCTTCCGTACCTCCTGGCCTCTTTTCAACTACCAATAACGGGTTACAACGTCGGTGACCTTGCTGCCGGTTCCACCTCCGACTAACCGTTCGTTTTTGAACTATGTTTAACACCAGTCAGAATAATAAAATGGTTAAGTATTTACAGGACCTGAGCGGCGGGGCCTCCCTCCGGAGCATTTGAAAGCCAGAACCTCACTTAAAAGTGTGGCAACATTTCGTGGGTAATATTCATGTCCGGAGAATAACGTGTTCGGAAAGCTATTGTTGAACTACATGCCAGGGCTACAAAATTTGTTGGCCTACGATAAAAGCTGGCTAAAACATGATGTTAAAGCGGGGTTATCCGTTGCTGCTGTCGCGCTCCCTGTTGCGATTGCTTACGCTGAGCTGGCGGGTGTGGGGGCAATTGTAGGGCTCTATTCCTGCGTTTTACCAATGATAGCTTACGCACTATTTGGCTCTTCACGCCAGCTTATTGTGGGCCCTGATGCCACAACCTGCGCGGTGATTGCGGCCGTCGTATTTCCGCTTTCTGCAGGTAATCCCGAACTGCACTGGCAGCTGACGATCATCATGACATTGATGATGGGCGGGTGGTGCCTCCTTGCCAGTAAATTTCGCCTGGGCGCGCTTGCCGATCTGCTTTCTCACCCCATTCTTACCGGTTTACTTAATGGCGTAGCCGTGACGATTATCGTCGGGCAATTAGGCAAGGTGTTGGGGATCAAGCTTGATGAGGCGCAGGTTATTGAAAAAATAATCGCCTTGCCAGGTCGACTTTCAGATAGCCATTTATTAACCGTAGGAATATCCCTTTTTACGTTAATTATTTTAATGGTGATCAAAACGTATCGCAGCCAGTGGCCAGCACCTTTAATCGCCATTGTAATAACAACGGCACTGGTATGGGTGACCTCTGCGCAACAGTACGGTATTGCCACGATAGGGGGAGATGGCTTCCAGCCTGGTTTACCGGTCGTTCACTGGAGGGCGTTCCAGCCGGGCCCGATGCGTGATTTGGTGATCCCGGCGCTGAACCTGGCGTTGGTCAGTTTTGTCAGTCTGATGCTGACCGCCCGCAGTTTTGCCGCGAAAAATGGCTACGAAATTAATGCGGATGCAGAGTTCCGTGCGCTGGGTATTGCGAACATTATGTCGGGGTTATCTCAGGGGTTTGCTATCAGTGGCGCCGATTCCCGGACCGCGGTGAATGATTCGGTTGGGGGGAAAAGCCAGCTGGTTTCCGTGGTCGCCGCCGTGATCATCGGTATTGTCGTGGTGTTTTTCACTCAGCCATTACAATACATTCCGGTATCTGCGTTAGGTATTGTTCTAATGTATGCATCGTGGTCATTAATCGATTTACGTGGACTATGGAACCTGAGACGCAGAAATAAACAGGCATTTCGCCTGGCCTTCTTCACGTTTGGCTGTGTTTTAATTATCGGCGTTATCCAGGGGATTGGCCTTGCGGTGTTGCTTGGGTTGTTACAATTCCTTCGTACAGTATTTCGTCCCTCTGAGCACCTGCTGGGCACTGATGAAGAGGGAATGATTCATTCGTTAGGGAATACCACCGATATTAAAATGGTCCCGGGCGTGCTGATGTATCGATTTAACTCACCGTTGACCTATTTTAATGTGGCTTATTTTAAACGTCGGGTATTGAACCTGGTTGATGGGGCAGCCATACAACCTAAATGGGTGGTCATTGATGCCGTTGCCTGCTTCACCTATTCAGACATCAGTGTCCTGGCAACCATTAATGAGTTAAAGCGCGATCTGAAAGGCCGACAGATTAAATTAATCCTGGCGGGCAGGAAAACGGAGTTAACACGCTGGTTTAAAGACAGTCGGCCAACAATGAATGATGATGACATGATTCTGGCGCCAGACCTCTACCTGGCACTTCGGTTCATTCAAAGTAAAGAGAGTGCGAGTGAGGGGGAATCAGTCGGTGATACATAACCAAATACTGGTTAAAGGCTTGTAACGCATGCTACTGGCAGGCAGGGAACACTCACACTTTCTACCACCGAGGCGCAACTACTGTTGGCCTGGACAGTGAGATGTTCCTTGCCTGTCTTACCTTCTTCTGCCATCTATCTCAGTAAAAACTGAATCAGCTGAACAAAGATATACACTGCCGCCGCCACTCGTATTGCCTGCCAACCCCATCTGAGATAGCGCCATTCATAGCGTTCTCTGGCATTAGCCTCTGCTATAGCGGAGTCATAACGCTTTTTTTTCTTTCTCCTGACTACGTCTATTACCCACAGGATGAGAATAAAGATAATGATAGTTTTCAGAAATATGGGATTATCCACTAGAAATGACTCCGGCTTGCTCGCTGAAAAAGCAGAATAGATGAACAGTCGTCACGTATCCACCACTAAATGTGGGGGTATGAATGAAATTTACCCTGATTCGATTTTGAGATGACCCTGCCCATAGCCGGTTTCTCCGCTGTGAATGCGCAATCTTTGGTGCGACGTATCAGGCTGACGGCTATAAGCAAGGAGCGGACCTTGAGTACCATTCATTTTTGCCGGAACAAAAATAGATAGGCAGTGCCTACAAATAAATAAACTCATAATTCACAATGTAACTTCCAATATTATTCACACGGGCTGTCACCCACACCCCAGTCATTCCCTGCTTACGGTGGCTGTGCAGATATTCTTTGTTTGTACAAAGCTGAATCCATCTGTTGGTGTTCTGATCTTTTAACCAGAGACCCGCTTCACAATGGCCATATTTACCTCTCGAAGGCCCCGGAAAGACAACCTCATATTCAGATTCATAGCCAATTATTTTGTCCGGGAAGAGATAGACATAAATATCATAACCATTTAAGCTCAATACAAACCCAAGGCAAAAACCGCATAAGAAAGTATTGGCAAAGTATTTTAAAGTTTGGTTAAAGGCGTGCACAAAAAAAGCACGTATAACCAAAAACGCGCCAATCACGACTCCAACAGAAATATACGTGGTCCATTCAGGAACCGATTTTTTCAAAATGGTATAATTGGAGATGCTTGTTATCCATGACATATACCAGATCCATGCACCTAAAATGGTAAATGTTATGGCTGTTATAAGTAGCCTTTTAAACTTATTTTCGGAAGGGTGTTTTCCAGTCATTTTTTATTTTGTATGTATCAACAGATAGCATCATTTTTTTAGGAAAGGCCATTATATATCATCAATCTTAACATAACTCATGTTTCGATATGAATTTTTAAACGCTATCTTCTGACTGCAGCTTGCCCGCTATCCGCGAGCAAGCCACACCCCTTAGCGATACAGCGTCTTTTCCGCAACCGGAATAAGGAGCCCGGATCGCCAGTCCGCGAGCGTCAGCTGCGCAAGCTTACCCAGCGCGGTATAAAACGGATGTCCGGCGTTGTCGATAAACACGGACAGGAAGCGGGTGCTCCACGGCAGCAGGTGCCACGCCAGAAGCTGAGCGCACTCCGCATCGCGGCCGTTCTCGGCCAGCCAGGCCGCCAGCAGCAGCAACGTCCCGAAGTGATCTTCCGGTTCATTCTGCTGCATTTCAAATGCGATAGCGTTCTCCCGCATCCACTGGCGCAGCGCGAGGGTCGAGTCGCCAAACAGCACGGATTCACGGTCCAGCCAGACGGAGCCCCACGGTGGCGCGGGCAGGGCGTAAGGGCCAATAAACAGCCGTTGCCAGGCGTCCCTCAGCGGCTCATCGGCAGACGCGGCAAAGGTGTCAGCTACAGGCTGCAGCGTTTCCGATGGCAGGGGCCAGTCCTGTATCCAATCCCCTGCGCTGAGGGCCTGCACCAGCGGCGCGGCCTGCTCGCTGTCTGGCAAGAAATAAAACAGCGCGCCCAGCACCCGGGCGCTGAACGCGAACGATTCACGATGTGAGACATCTTTCATTACATCTTCCTTGTTCGCGCGGAGAGTGTCCGCGCGACTGTGTTAACCGATAATACAAATCATAGAATAAACCACGGCCACGCCATTCACTCGCTACACCTTCTCGATCTGCACCAGATTGGTGTGCTGCGGGTTGCCTTTTGCCAGTGGTGAAGGGCGGTGCGTGGTCAGGGTGTTGATGCATGAGCCGTGATCGATGCGATCGCCACTCATATTGGCGTCGTGCCAGGCACCCTGGCCCATCGCGCTCACGCCGGGCATGATGCGCGGCGTCACTTTTGCTTCAATTCGCACCTCGCCGCGGTCATTAAAGACGCGTACCGTATCGCCGTTCTTAATGCCGCGTTTTTCAGCATCGACAGGATTAAGCCAGACCTCCTGGCGACAGGCGGCTTTCAGCACGTCAACGTTACCGTAGCTCGAGTGGGTACGGGCCTTAAAGTGGAAACCAAACAGCTGCAGCGGGAACTGCGCACGCTCGGGCGCATCCCAGCCGTCGAAGGTTGATGCGTAGACGGGCAGCGGACTGATGGTCTCATCTTTTTCCAGCTCCCAGGTGGCCGCAATCTCCGCCAGCTTGCTGGAGTAAATTTCAATCTTACCCGATGGCGTTTTCAGCGGATTGGCTTCCGGATTTTCGCGGAATTTTTTATAGGCCACAAAATGGCCGTTCGGATCTTTGCGCTTGTAAATGCCCATTTTTTTCAGCTCGTCATAGGACGGCAGTTGAGGGTCTTTTTCGAGCATTTTGGCATACAGATACTGCAGCCACTGTTCCTGCGTCCGTCCTTCGGTAAATTTCTGATGGATATCCGGCCCGAGGCGTTTCGCCACTTCGCTCATGATCCAGTAGATGGGCTTGCGTTCAAACTTCGGCGCGGTCACGGGCTGAAGGAATATCAGGTAGCCCATGTTGCCCGCATAATCGTTAGGAATAATGTCTTCCTGTTCGACGGTCATCAGGTCCGGCAACACGATATCGGCATACTTCGCTGACGACGTCATGAAGTTATCGATGACCACAATCATCTCGCACTTGCTTTCATCCTGCAGGATATCGTGGGTTTTATTGATATCGGAGTGCTGGTTGATGAGGGTATTGCCCGCGTAGTTCCAGATGAACTTAATCGGCACGTCCAGCTTATCCTTGCCGCGCACGCCGTCGCGCAGGGCGGTCATCTCCGGACCGCGGGTGATAGCGTCCGTCCAGCTGAAGCAGGAAATTTGCGTTTTGACCGGGTTATCCGGCAGCGGCATACGTTCGATGGTGATGGTGTAGGTGGACTCACGCGCGCCGCTGTTCCCGCCGTTGATCCCCACGTTTCCGGTGAGGATCGGCAGCATGGCAATGGCGCGGGAGGTCAGCTCGCCGTTTGCCTGGCGCTGTGGTCCCCAGCCCTGACAGATGTAGGCCGGCTTCGCGGAGCCGATTTCGCGGGCAAGCTTAACGATGCGATCCGCCGGAATGCCGGTGATGCGTGAGGCCCACTCCGGCGTTTTCGCCGTGTGGTCATCACCCTGGCCGAGAATATACGCTTTGTAGTGACCGTTAGCGGGCGCGCCTTCCGGCAGCGTTTTTTCGTCAAAGCCGACGCAGTATTTGTCGAGGAACGGCTGGTCGACCAGGTTTTCGTCGATTAATACCCAGGCAATACCCGCTACCAGCGCGGCATCGGTACCCGGACGGATCGGGATCCATTCATCTTCACGTCCGGCTGCCGTGTCGGTGTAGCGCGGGTCGATAACAATCATGCGCGCGTTGGACCGCTAGCGGGCCTGTTCCAGATAGTACGTAATCCCGCCGCCGCTCATGCGCGTTTCTGCCGGGTTATTGCCGAACATGACCACCAGTTTGGAGTTTTCGATGTCCGAGGTGCTGTTGCCGTCGTTACTGCCGTAGGTGTAGGGCATCGCGCAGGCAATTTGCGCCGTGCTGTAGGTACCGTAGTGGCTCAGGAAACCGCCGTAGCAGTTCATCAGACGAGCCACCAGCGAAGCGTAAGGGGAGGAGCGGGTGATATTGCCGCCGACAATCCCGGACGAGTAGTTGATGTACACCGCTTCGTTGCCGTAGTTGGCCACCACGTCTTTCAGGCTGGCGGCGATCGTGTCGAGCGCTTCATCCCAGGTGATGCGTTCAAACTTACCTTCGCCGCGTTTGCCTACGCGCTTCATCGGGTAGTTCAGACGGTCAGGGTGATTGATGCGGCGGCGAATAGAACGTCCGCGCAGGCAGGCGCGCACCTGGTGATCGCCATACACATCTTCACCGGTGTTATCCGTTTCGACCCAGTACACTTCGTTGTCACGCACGTGCAGACGCAGCGCACAGCGGCTGCCGCAGTTGACCGAGCAGGCGCCCCACACCACGGTATCTTCAGGCGGCTGGACGGCGTGCTTCACCGCCGCGGCGGCGCTTTTTAAACCAAAAGGCAGCGAGATCCCACCAGCGGCAAGCGCCAGAGAACCTATCGCCGTAGATTTCACGAGAGTTCGACGGCTAATTCCGCCGTGATGTTCAGTATCGGACATGGCTCACCCCATCATTATACCCGTCATACTTCAAGTTGCAGGTGCGTTGGCTGCACTCACTCACCCCAGTCACGTACTTATGTACGCTCCCGGGGATTCGTTCCCTTGCCGCCTTCCTGCAACTCGAATTATTTAGGGTATATAATTGCGTATTATTTTCCCCGAAATGATATCCGGGCTAATGATGGAGTGAGTGTTACTTATTTGGGGGTATTAAATCTTAATCCTCATCAAATCAAAGGGGATTGAGGGTCAATTACTGAGGTTCAGCTGCCGCACCACTACCTGTACGGGTGTACAAAATTTTAAAGGTGTCGTTGGCGCAGTGGCCCACCACCTGCGTGCCCGCCTGGTCGGCCTGGTCGTTCGGCACAATGCTCAGCGTAAACCCTGATTCAGGCACGCCGTTGTTGATAATCTTCTGCTGAATGTCGCTTTTCACGCGCTCGCAGGAATCCGGTGCCGCCAGCGCGGCCGTTGAGGCACTCATTAACAGCAGGGCGGTAATCCAGGGTAACCGTTTCATCTGTAGCTCCTTTTCTCTGTGTAGAGATTAATTTTAGCAGGCTTCGTGTAAACAACTGTATTTGCTAATATGATTGGGAATAATCTCCCTGTACGGTAATAAATGTGAAGAAATACGCAGCGATAACGCTACTGGCAGCAACACTGATGGGGTGCGACAACAGCTCCGCGCCGCTGTCGTTTACGCCCGAGATGGCGAGTTTTTCAAACGAATTTGATTTTGATCCGCTGCGCGGACCGGTCAAAGACTTTACCCAGACGCTGTTCAACGAGAAGGGCGAAGTGTCCAAACGGGTCACCGGCACCGTCTCGACGGAAGGGTGTTTCGATACGCTGGAGCTGCACGACCTGGAGGCCAACACTGGCGTGGCGCTGGTGCTGGATGCCAATTACTATCTCGACGCAGAAACCCAGCAGCGCAAAGTGAAGCTGCAGGGGAAATGCCAGCTGGCCGAACTGCCGTCAGCCGGGGTGACGTGGGATACCGACGACAACGGTTTTGTGGTGGCGGCGCATGGCAAAGAGATGGAAGTGAAGTATCGCTACGACGCGGATGGCTACCCGCTGGGCAAAACCACCGTCTCCGGGGATCAGCATCTGTCCGTCCAGTCGACGCCGTCTAAAGATCTTCGCAAAAGAATGGATTACTCGGCAGTGAGCATGTTGAATGATAAGCCGCTGGGCAACGTGAAGCAGAGCTGCGATTACGACCGGCACAATAACCCGGTGAGCTGCGATCTGACGATTACGGACGACAGCGTCAAACCTGCCGTTGAGCGCAAGTACACCATCAAGAACACGATTGAATATTACTGAGAGTAACGTGCATTTTGTACGTTTCGCCCGGCGGCGCTACGCTTGCACGGGCCTACAATGAAGCACCTTGTAGGCCGGGTAAGCACAGCGCCACCCGGCAAGAAAGACAGCGCAATGGTTCATGACAAGGTTTGTCATCAATCTCACTGCGCGGTAGGTTTCAGCAGGCTGGCGCCTGACGTTTTGTGTCCGGCCAGGTGCTGATGCTGGAAAATGCACATGCGGATGGTGTTGCGGTATTCACCGTTAATAAAGAACTCGTGAATCAGCTCGCCTTCCACCATGAAGCCCAGCTTGCGGTAGATATGGATCGCTTTCTCGTTCTCTTTGTCCACAATCAGGTAAAGCTTGTAGAGATTCAGAACGTTGAATCCGTAATCCATTGCCAGCTTAGCCGCCCGTGACGCAAGGCCTTTTCCCTGATGCTCAGGGGAGATGATGATCTGAAACTCCGCCCGGCGGTGAACGTGGTTGATCTCAACCAGCTCCACAAGACCCGCTTTTTCACCTTTACACTCCACCACAAAACGACGTTCACTCTGATCGTGAATGTGCTTATCGTAGAGATCGGACAGCTCGACAAACGCCTCGTAAGGCTCTTCGAACCAGTAGCGCATCACACTGGCATTGTTGTCGAGCTGGTGGACAAAGCGCAGGTCCTCACGCTCCAGCGGACGGAGTTTAACGTCGCAGGAAACCGACATTATGGGGCTACCGTACGGCCAGTGCGGCGATCCAGGCAGCGCAGGGTGTTTGGCTCCCAGTAGGCATTGACGTTTGCACTTTGCTGACACTTATCGCGCGCGTCAAAAGCGACATCTTCTTTGTCCCACTCTTTTTCAGCACGTTTGTTGACCTTCTGACGAAGGTTACGGGTGTCATTCCATTGTTCTTTGTCCATGGCGGCGTTCTGACGGCTTTGCGCGCTGTCACCAGACTCAATAATGAGCTTGCTGGTTTCCGCTGTCGCAGAGGCGGCAAAGGCGAACGATGACAGGGCCAGCAGGGCTGTCAGACAAAGGCGTTTGCTTAATGTGGTCATAGCGTTTCCTTTTAAATGGGTGCAGATAATCAAGTTACCCCGTACAGATTCTACACTAAAGCGAAATGACGGCATACCCGCGGAGCAAGTATGGAAAAGTAAAGGGCATCATCAGGTATGATGGTTAAATAAATCCTCACCTGACGTGAAATATGCTTAAAACGACGCTGCTTTTTTTTGCCACCGCGCTATGCGAAATCATCGGTTGCTTCCTGCCCTGGCTCTGGCTGAAGAAGGGAGGATCCGTACTGTTGCTCATCCCGGCAAGCGTCGCACTGGCCCTGTTTGTCTGGCTGTTAACGCTGCATCCGGCGGCCAGTGGGCGCATTTACGCGGCCTACGGTGGCGTCTATGTCTGCACGGCGCTGCTGTGGTTACGCGTGGTGGACGGCGTCAAACTCAGCGCATACGACTGGGCCGGGGCGCTGATTGCCCTGTGCGGTATGCTGATTATTGTGGCGGGATGGGGGCGCGCGTGAGCCCCGTGGTTTTGTGATCGTTAGCTGATTTTATGATCATTATACTTGTATGGTAGTAGGGTTGATGGGTAAATTTCCAGCATCACAACGAACGATGTAAGGAAAGGAATTATGAAGATTGTCGCGGCTGACGTGTTTGTTACCTGCCCGGGGCGGAACTTTGTCACCCTTAAAATCACCACCGATGAGGGGATTGTCGGTCTCGGTGACGCTACGCTAAACGGACGCGAGCTCTCCGTGGCCTCTTACCTGAAGGATCACCTTTGCCCCCAGCTGATTGGCCGCGATGCGCACCGCATCGAAGACATCTGGCAGTTCTTTTATAAAGGCGCCTACTGGCGTCGCGGTCCGGTTACCATGTCTGCCATCTCCGCCGTGGACATGGCGCTGTGGGATATCAAAGCCAAAGCGGCCAACATGCCGCTCTACCAGCTGCTGGGCGGCGCCTCCCGGGAAGGGGTGATGGTCTACTGCCATACCACCGGCCACACCATTGACGACGTGCTGGAAGATTACGCCCGTCATAAAGAGATGGGCTTTAAGGCGATCCGCGTGCAGTGCGGCGTGCCGGGCATGAAAACCACCTACGGCATGGCCAAAGGAAAGGGGCTGGCCTACGAGCCTGCGACCAAAGGCGACTGGCCGGAAGAGCAGCTCTGGTCTACCGAAAAATACCTCGATTTCACGCCGAAGCTGTTCGACGCGGTGCGCAGTAAATTTGGCTTCAATGAGCATCTTCTGCACGACATGCACCACCGCCTGACGCCAATTGAAGCGGCGCGCTTCGGCAAGAGCATCGAAGCATTCCGCATGTTCTGGATGGAGGATCCAACGCCTGCGGAAAACCAGGCCTGCTTCCGCCTGATCCGCCAGCACACCGTCACCCCCATTGCGGTAGGCGAAGTGTTTAACAGCATCTGGGACTGCAAGCAGCTTATCGAAGAGCAGCTTATCGACTATATCCGCACCACCATTACCCACGCGGGCGGCATTACCGGGATGCGTCGCATCGCCGATTTTGCCTCGCTCTATCAGGTGCGTACCGGTTCACACGGTCCGTCGGATCTGTCGCCCGTTTGCCATGCCGCCGCGCTGCATTTCGACCTGTGGGTACCGAACTTTGGCGTGCAGGAATACATGGGCTACTCCGAACAGATGCTGGAGGTCTTTCCGCACAGCTGGCGCTTTGATAACGGCTATATGCATCCGGGCGACAAGCCGGGGCTGGGCATTGAGTTTGATGAAAAACTGGCGGCGAAATACCCGTACGATCCGGCCTATCTGCCGGTGGCCCGTCTTGAAGACGGCACGCTGTGGAACTGGTAAACGAGGAGCGAACGATGAAAAGCGTAGTGATTCAGCAGCCAAACCAACTGATGATTGAAGAGCGGCCACGCCCGGAACCAGGCGCAGGCGAAGTCCGCGTGAAAATCACGCTGGCGGGTATCTGCGGGTCGGACAGCCACATCTATCGCGGGCATAACCCGTTTGCGAAATACCCACGCACGATCGGCCACGAGTTCTTTGGCGTGATTGACGCCACAGGCGAGGGCGTTGACAGCGCGCGCCTGGGCCAGCGCGTCTCGGTTGACCCGGTGATCAGTTGCGGACACTGCTACCCGTGCTCCGTGGGAAAACCGAACGTCTGCACCTCGCTGGTGGTGCTGGGGGTTCACCGCGACGGCGGCTTCAGCGAATATGCGGCAGTGCCCGCTAAAAATGCCTGGCCTATCCCGGATGACATTCCCGACCGGCATGCCGTCATGGTTGAACCCTTCACCATTGCCGCCAACGTAACGGGGCAGGCGAAACCGATGGAACAGGACGTCGCGCTTATTTACGGCGCTGGCCCGATGGGGCTGGTCACCGTGCAGGCGCTGAAAGGCGTATATAAGGTGAAGCAGGTTATCGTGGTAGACCGCATAGACGAGCGCCTTGAGATGGCCCGGCGCAGCGGCGCGGATTGGGTCTTTAATAATGGCGAGCAGTCGCTGCAGGCCGCGCTGGAGGAAAAAGGCATCAAACCGACGTTAATCATTGATGCCGCCTGCCATCCATCTATTTTGCAGGAAGCGGTAACCCTGGCCTCTCCGGCGGCGCGCATCGTGCTGATGGGCTTCTCTAGCGAGCCGAGCCAGATTGTTCAGCAGGGCATTACCGGCAAAGAGCTGGCGATCTTCTCCTCGCGCCTCAATGCCAACAAATTCCCGGTCGTCATCGACTGGCTGAAGAGGGGGCTGATCGACCCGGAAAAACTGATCACCCATACTTTTGACTATCACCACGTAACAGACGCCATCGAACTGTTTGAGAAAGATCAGCGGCAGTGCTGCAAAGTCTTACTCACGTTCGGCCAATAATCATTTACGCGATTAAGAGCCTGCGCAGACAGGCTCTATGTGGTTCGCATCTTACCTTTCAGAGATAGCCATCATGACACAAGTACAACCGCAACGATCCACCGCCGATCTGGTGAAAGCCGCCGTTTCCGGCTGGCTTGGCACCGCTCTGGAGTTCATGGACTTTCAGCTTTACTCGCTGGGGGCCGCCCTGGTCTTCCATGAGATCTTCTTCCCCGAACAGTCTGCCGCGATGGCGCTGATCCTGGCGATGGGGACCTACGGCGCAGGCTATATTGCGCGCATCGTCGGGGCCTTTATCTTTGGCAGAATGGGCGACAGCATTGGCCGTAAGAAGGTGCTGTTCATCACCATCACCATGATGGGGATCTGCACCACGCTGATTGGCGTCCTGCCGACCTACGCGCAGATCGGGATTTTTGCCCCGGTTCTGCTGGTGACGCTGCGCATCATTCAGGGCCTGGGCGCCGGGGCTGAAATCTCCGGGGCCGGGACCATGCTGGCGGAGTACGCGCCGAAAGGAAAGCGCGGCATCATCTCCTCGCTGGTGGCGATGGGCACTAACTGCGGGACGCTGAGCGCAACGGCGATCTGGGCCATCATGTTCTTTGCCCTTGACCGTGAAGAGCTGCTCGCCTGGGGCTGGCGCGTGCCGTTCCTCGCCAGCGTCGTGGTGATGATCTTTGCCATCTGGTTGCGTATGAACCTCAAGGAGAGCCCGGTCTTTGAGAAAGTGAACGATGCACAAACCGTGCAGCCGGATACATCGCTCGGTTCAATGGTGAAAAGTAAATCCTTCTGGCTGGCGACCGGCCTGCGTTTCGGCCAGGCGGGCAACTCGGGTCTGATCCAGACGTTCCTCGCGGGCTATCTGGTCCAGACGTTGCTGTTCGATAAGGCCATCCCTACCGATGCGCTGATGATCAGCTCCATTCTCGGGTTTATCTCTATCCCGCTGCTGGGCTGGCTTTCCGATAAAGTGGGGCGCCGTCTGCCGTACATTATTCTCAATATCTCCGCCATTCTGCTCGCGTACCCGATGCTGTCGATCATCGTCGATAAGAGCTATGCGCCAGGGACGATCATGCTCTCTATCATCGTTATCCATAACTTCGCCGTTCTGGGGCTGTTCGCGCTGGAAAATATCACCATGGCGGAGATGTTTGGCTCGCGAAATCGCTTTACGCGTATGGCCATTTCCAAAGAGGCGGGCGGTCTGGTGGCAGTGGGCTTTGGTCCGGTACTGGCGGGGATCTTCTGCAACATGACCGGCTCCTGGTGGCCGATTGTTGCCATGCTGGTGGCCTATTCCGTGATTGGGCTGTTCTCGGCGATCCTGATGCCGGAAGTGCGCGACCGTGATTTGAGCGCGGCGCAAGACGCAGCGGAGTTCTCACCAGAAGAGCGTGTGGGTTACGGCGCGATCTCCTCGCGTCGCTAATGGTTTATAGCTTTCGTGACCTGTCACACAACTTTGTTTTTATGTCACACCACATGAGCAAAAGTTAATATAAATCAAAATCTCAAACGTCAGTATCAGTATGGTTGATGGCAGTTATTTTTTTACCCCAACTGCCATTCTAGTTGGTGTAGTCAGCAGGCGCTGCCGCTTCAACATGAGCGGCAGCGAACCACAGCTTTCTAATTAACGAGTCTTAATCATGGAAAACACGTTATTACAGGCCAACGCGACGCTGCCTCAGTACGATCGCGACAGCCTTAAAGCACGCATCGTTCATTTAGGCTTTGGCGCATTTCACCGGGCGCATCAGGCAGTGTATGCCGATATCCTCGCCGCTGAGCACGGCAGCGACTGGGGTTACTGTGAGGTTAACCTGATTGGCGGCGAGCAGCAGATTGCCGATCTGAACGCGCAGGATAACCTCTATACCGTGGCGGAAATGTCTGCCGATGCGTGGACCTCCCGCGTGGTGGGCGTGGTCAAAAAGGCCCTTCATGCGCAGGTTGACGGGCTGGAGACGGTGCTGGCGGCGATGTGTGACCCGCAGGTCGCGATTGTCTCTCTGACCATCACCGAGAAAGGGTACTGCCACTCGCCGGCGACCGGGCAACTGATGCTCGATCATCCGTTTATCGTCGCCGACCTGCAAAACCCGCACCAGCCAAAATCTGCGCCGGGTGTCGTCGTGGAAGCGCTCGCGCGACGTAAGGCGGCAGGTCTGCCGGCGTTTAGCGTGATGTCCTGCGACAACATGCCGGAGAACGGTCACGTGATGCGCAATGTCACCTGCGCGTACGCCCGTGCGGTAGACGGTGAGCTGGCGGACTGGATCGAATCCCACGTCACCTTCCCGTCAACCATGGTGGATCGCATCGTGCCTGCGGTCACCCCCGACACGCTGGATAAAATTGAACGGCTGACCGGCGTGCGCGATCCGGCGGCGGTGGCCTGTGAACCGTTCCGCCAGTGGGTAATCGAAGATAACTTTGTGGCAGGGCGTCCTGCGTGGGAAAAAGCTGGTGCCGAACTGGTGTCGGATGTGATCCCGTTTGAAGAGATGAAGCTGCGCATGCTTAACGGCAGCCACTCATTTCTGGCCTACCTGGGCTATCTGGCGGGCTACCAGCATATCAACGACTGTATGGAAGATGAACATTACCGCATCGCCGCGCACGCGCTGATGCTCAACGAGCAGGCGCCTACGCTGAAGGTCAAAGGCGTCGATTTGGGACGCTATGCCGATCTCCTGATTGCCCGCTACAGTAACCCGGCCCTGCGCCATCGGACCTGGCAAATTGCGATGGACGGCAGCCAGAAGCTTCCGCAGCGCATGCTGGATTCCGTGCGCTGGCACCTGGTGCATCAGAAGCCTTTCCCGCTGCTGGCGCTGGGCGTGGCAGGGTGGATGCGCTATGTCGGCGGCGTGGACGAGCAGGGTAATGCGATTGACGTGAGCGATCCGCAGCTGGCGGTGATTCAGGCGGCGGTTAAAGGCAGTGCGGAAGGGGAAAGCCGGGTCAAGGCGCTGCTCGGCATCGAGGCCATCTTCGGCAAGGAATTACCGCGTGAAGCCGTCTTTGTTGATGCGGTGATGAAGGCGTACCAGACGCTGCTGCAAAAGGGTGCGAAAGCGACCGTGGCACAGTACGTGTCTCAACGGTAATTCAGCACATGCCGCCGCTCGCGGCGGCATGTCTGCGCACCGTTTAGTGCATACCCAGGCGAATCAGCTCAATCGGTTCGAACTTACCTTCGCATCCTTCCACTTCAACCGTTTTGCTGCGGCGCACCTGCGCGGCATCCAGCCCGTCGCTGTGGATCGCTTTAATCACGCCAGTTTTGCCCGTGCCGCTAATCATGACGCGGCTGCCGGTGGTGATTGCATTGCGGTTACGGTCGTATGTCATCATGGTATTTTCTCCTCTCTAACCTTTTCGTTACGGCGTTATTTCAGGGTTGCCGTTCACGGAGCATATAAATACGCCTGTCTGCATCACATGTTTTTGTTTTTGATCAAACTCACACTTTTTTCTTTATTGTGTCGGGCGCTGACGGTTCACGACAGCAATTGACAAAGCAGACCGTTATTTTCATTTATTGATAGTTTCAGCAGGGAAGCGTTGAGGGTTGGTTTATATTCCCGGTGCCATTCTGGGTACAGGAAATAACCCTTTCATCGGAATAAGGAGTCAGGCTTATGTATAAGAAGATTTTGATGCCTGTTGATGTGTTTGAAATGGATTTGAGCGACAAAGCGGTTCGCCACGCGGCAAACCTTGCGAAGGCAGAGGGCGCCTCGATTACCCTGGTCAATATTCTGCCGGCCAGCAGCCGATCCCTGCTGCGCGGATTTAATGCGGATATTAAAAAGTTCGAAGAGTATATGACCGAGGAATCCGGTAAGAAAATGAACGCGTTAAAAAGACTGTTCGATATCTCGCCGGAGAAAATTGACAGCCTGGTGCGCTTTGGCAACGTCCGCGATGAAATCATCAGGCTGAGCAAGGAGGGGGAATATGACGTGATTGTCATCGGGTCGAAAAATCCGGGCATCACCACCCATCTGCTGGGATCAAATGCGGAGTCAATCCTGCGCTACGCCACAATTCCGGTGTTAGTCGTTCGCTAAACCCATCGCCGCGTCCGAAAGGGGGCGGCGTAATATTACTCTTCGCTAAACCACTCGCTATTTTCCTGACGAATCAGCTGCACGGATTCGCTAATTTCCTGCAGATGCAGCGTCATCGCTTTTTCCACGCCGTCCGGGTCGCGTTTTTCCAGCGCGCTGAAAATATCGTGATGCTGTCGGAGTAGCATTTCCGGCGGGGAGACGTGATCGAGACTCATATAACGTACGCGATCGATGGTGGCCTTGATGTTTTCGATGGTGTCCCAGGCCAGCTGGCAATCCGCAATCTGCGCCAGTTTCTGGTGGAATTCATCATCAAGCTGGAAGAAATCATTCAGCTGCTTACGGTCAATCGCAATCCGCTGCTGATGCAGGTTTTGCTCCAGCAGGTAACACTGCTTGTCGTTGATGAGCGTTGCGGCACGGCGCGCCACCGCGCATTCAATGGCCTGACGAACAAAACAGCCGTTGCGCACCTGAGAGAGGGAGATTTTGTTCACGTAGCTGCCGCGCTGCGGGCGGATCTGAATCAGACCGTTTTCAGCAAGCTTAATAAACGCTTCACGCACCGGCTGACGGGAAACGTCAAAACGCACTGATACCTCTTTTTCAGAAAGCGGCGTTCCCGGTGGGATCAGGCAATGGACAATATCACGTCGCAAAATGCGATAGATTTGCTGGTTTACGGGCTGGGTGGGATTGAGTTGCGATTCAGCGGCCATGAGTTGTCATTTCTCAGAGAGTTAGCCTGAACATACTACCATTCTTTTATAACCCGAAACAGACCCGGCCCGCAGGCCGGGAAGGGCAGCGTTAGCCACGATGGACGCTAAGTCCGGCAAAACTCTGGCTGACCGGCATCATTTCTACGGTATTGATGTTGACGTGTTTTGGCAGCGTCGCCACCCACCAGACCGTTTCGGTGACATCTTCCGGCGTCAGGGCGTTGGCGTTTTCATAGGTTTTGTCTGCTTTCGCGTCATCGCCTTTGAAACGCACGTTGGAAAACTCGGTGCCGCCCACCAGGCCCGGCTCGATGTCGGTGACGCGAATGGCGGTGCCGTGCAGATCGGTCCGCAGGTTAAGGCTGAACTGGCGCACAAACGCTTTTGTCGCCCCGTAGACGTTACCGCCTGCATAGGGCCAGCTTCCGGCGGTGGAGCCGATATTGATAATGTGGCCACGATTGCGCTCGACCATGCCCGGCAGCACCGCGCGGGTCATATAGACCAGCCCTTTGTTGTTGGTGTCGATCATGTTTTCCCAGTCTTCCACGCTGGCTTTGTGGGCAGGCTCCATGCCCAGTGCTAGACCGGCATTGTTGACCAGCACGTCGATGGCGCGCCATTCTGCTGGCAGATTCGCAATCATCTCTTCGATCGCCGCGCGGTTACGCACGTCCAGCTGCGCGGTCAGAATGCTGTCGCCTAGTTCGTCCTTCAGCTCCTGCAGACGTTCCTGACGGCGGCCGGTCGCGATAACCTTGTGCCCGTTGGCGACGAAGCGACGCGTGATGCTTTCACCAAAACCTGCCGTTGCCCCGGTAACTAAAATAATCATCTCACTGTTCCTCAACGCTTTTTGTGTTGTACTAACATAGCACGGCCGCAGAGGGTGCGTTAAGGCAACATTTGTATGACAGCGTTGCAGGGGATGGCGGCCTGGCCTACTCTGGGAGGATACCCGTACTCAGGAGCGAAAGATGACGGCCACGAATCCCTTTTTTAACATCAGCCTGTTGCCTTACCAGGCCCCCCATTTTGATGAGATCAACGACAGCCACTATCGTCCGGCCTTCGATGAAGCCCTTCGCCAGAAGCGGGCGGACATTGACGCAATTGTCGCTCAGGCCGCTGCGCCTGACTTTGCTAACACCGTGCTGGCGCTGGAGAAAAGCGGCGCTTTGCTCGCGCGCGTCAGCAGCGTGTTCTTCGCCATGACTTCCGCGCACACCAATCCGTATTTACAGGAGCTGGAGGAACAGTTCTCCACCGAGCTTGCCGCGCTGGCAAACGATATCTGGCTGAATGACGTGCTGTTTGCCCGCGTGGAGAGCGTCTGGCAGGACCGTGCCGCGCTGGACGCCGAATCCCGTCGTCTGGTCGAAGAGACGTATCAGCGGTTTATTCTGGCCGGCGCGCGTCTTAATGAGACAGAAAAGGCCGAGCTAAAGGCGTTGAATACCGAGGCGGCCTCCCTGACCAGCCAGTTTAACCAGCGTCTGCTGGCTGCCGATAAAACGGGTGGGCTGGTGGTGGATTACGCGCACCAGCTTGACGGGCTCAGCGCCGGTGAGATCGCTGACGCGGCGCAGGCTGCCGCGGAGCGAGGGCTAAACGATCGCTGGCTGATCCCGCTTTTGAACACCACCCAGCAGCCCGCGCTTTCCGCGCTGCGCAATCGTCAGACGCGCGAAAACCTCTTCAACGCAGGCTGGACGCGTACCCAGAAAGGGGATGAAAACGATACTCGCGCGCTGATCCTGCGTCTGACGGCGCTGCGTGCGCGGCAGGCCCGTCTGCTGGGCTTTGAGGATTACGCCAGCTGGAGCATCGCCGATCAGATGGCGAAAACACCGGCCGCCGCGCTGGAATTTATGCGCGGCATTGTGCCTGCCGCCCGCGCCCGCGCGGAACGTGAGCAGGCCGACATTCAGAACGTTATCAATGATGAGCAGGGCGGTTTCACCGTGGAGGCCTGGGACTGGACCTTTTATGCGGAGCGCGTGCGCCAGGCAAAATATGCCCTTGATGAGTCGCAGATCAGGCCCTACTTTGCGCTCAATACCGTGCTGCAGGATGGCGTATTCTGGGCAGCCAGCCAGCTGTTTGGCATTCGCTTCGTCGAACGCTTCGATATCCCGGTGTATCACCCGGACGTCCGCGTATGGGAAATTTTCGACCACACCGGTGAGGGCATGGCACTGTTTTACGGTGACTTCTTTGCCCGTGATTCCAAACAGGGCGGGGCATGGATGGGGAATTTCGTCGAGCAATCCTTCGAGTTTGCTGCCCGTCCGGTGATCTACAACGTCTGTAACTATCAAAAACCGGCGAATGGCGGTGTCGCGCTTCTCTCCTGGGATGACGTGATAACCCTGTTCCACGAGTTTGGCCATACGCTGCACGGTCTCTTTGCCAGCCAGCGGTTCGCCACGCTTTCCGGCACCAATACGCCGCGTGATTTTGTTGAGTTCCCGTCGCAAATCAACGAGCACTGGGCCAGCCATCCACAGGTGTTTACCCATTATGCGCGCCATTACGAAACCGGTGAGCCGATGCCGGACGCGCTGCGGGAAAGCATGCTCAACGCGACCCATTTCAACAAGGGTTATGACATGACCGAACTGCTGGCTGCCGCGCTGCTGGACATGAACTGGCACGGCATCGGCGAGGCCGTTTCGAGCGTGGAGGATTTTGAAGCGGCTGCGTTGAAAAAAGAGGGGCTGGATCTGCCTGCCGTGCCGCCGCGCTACCGCAGCAGCTATTTTGCCCATATCTTCGGCGGCGGCTACGCGGCGGGGTATTACGCCTACCTGTGGACGCAGATGCTCGCTGACGACGGCTACCAGTGGTTTGTCGAACAGGGCGGGTTGACGCGTGAAAACGGGCAGACATTCCGCGAGGCGATCTTGTCCCGTGGTAACAGCACGGATTTAGCCGAACTGTATCGCAACTGGCGCGGGCACGATCCGAAGATTGAGCCGATGCTGGAAAATCGCGGGCTGAGCGCGTAAAACCGCCGTTAGCAAATAACAGAACCGGGCTTCGCGCCCGGTTTTTATTGTTTTTCCCGCAACGACTATTCGAATTCAGAATGAATAAATTGCCTGACCTGAAGTATCGAATTCAGGTTAAGTTTTTGCCCAATATTATTGGTGTAGGTATAGACAGTTTTGGGGGACAGGTAAATTTTTCTTGCAGCAGCAACCGTGTCATCAGTATCCAGAAGGGCGAAAAGTGTCTTTTTCTCCTGTTCTGAAAGCATGCTCAGACTCCTGCAGCGCGCGATGTGGTTCAAGGCATATTCTGATGAATACGTCCGACCGCCCGTAAGCTGCTTTCGAAACTCCATAAAGCACGATTTCCTGTAGATTGTCACAAGCGGTTCGAGAACTCTTGAACTGACATCCTTGCCACCGATGAAGATCATTTCATGCTTTTCAGTGAGTTTCTTTCTTTTCAGAAGGTTGAAAATGGCGCCCAGGCTTCGGAATGATTCAATATCTACGATGCAAACCTTTCTGCTGGGGGACGCTTGCTGAAGGATGACAGACAGCGCTTTATTCAAAAAAACATCTTTCGTCAAAATTATGTGAGGCATAAACATAACCAGAACATTTCAGAACACAGTGAAAAGGGGCCCTAAGGCCCCTGTGGTAACATCAGAATCCGATACGGACACCTGCCACACCCTGGATCGGCGTTTCGATTTGGCTGCCCTGACGATAATTAGCCTCACCGTACAAGGTTACGTCTTTACCAACGGTGATCGATGTACCCAGACCGTACTTGCCTGACGTGCCTTTGACGTTGTTGTCAAAGCGATTGCGCTCATTGATCGTGACTTCGTTTGAGTTAGCAAACTCTTGCACCACCGCAGCTGACAGATAAGGTTTGAACTCAGTCGAACTCAGACTGAACTTACCGGAAAGCTTCGCACCGGCTTCACCTGTGACAGAACGTGGAGTGCCCGTGTTGCCTTTCATGCCGTTACTGAGTTTCACATCCTCACTGGTCATCTGAACAAACGCCAGGCGTCCATAAGGCGTGATGCTTACATCGTTTTTGAGATCGAACTGATAACCTCCTTCAACGGCTGTGCTGAGTGCATACTGCTTCCAGTCACCGCCGGTTCTACCGCCATTGGTCATGACCGCTCTCAGTTTGTTGTTAAGACGGTTACCTTTAACGACACTGTCAGCGTAGAACCCACTAGCGTCGTACCAGGTGGCATAAAGGCCGAGGCCGTAGCTGTCGATTTTGCTTGTGCCGCCGCGGGCATGTTTCACTTTGTTATCGCTAAAGGACATGAACGCGCCAGTGACGAGGCTGCCGCCCGCAAAGTCTGTCCTGGTGTCAGCGCCGATCTCCATACCGTTCTGGCTAAGCTGATAGGCCGCGCCATTGCTTGTATCAATGTCACTTTTACTGCCGAGGTAGTGTCCCCATACGTTGCTTTCTGGTCCGGTTTTATCCAGACTCGCGCGATACGTGCGCAGGCCATCCAGCTCAGAATGGATAACGTTCAGACCGGCATTAGACATGGCCAGAATGGCATCAGTTGCAGGTGTGGTCATTGGCTTCTTACCGCCATTTCCGTTACCTCCTGCGTTGCCGTTGTCACCACCGTCAGGGTTCTCGCCGCCAGGGTTCTCACCGCCCGGGTTCTCGCCGCCCGGGTTCTCACCGCCAGGGTTCTCGCCGCCAGGGTTCTCGCCGCCAGGGTTCTCGCCGCCAGGGTTCTCGCCGCCCGGGTTCTCACCGCCCGGATTCTCGCCGTCAGGGTTCTCGCCGCCAGGGTTCTCACCGCCCGGGTTCTCGCCGCCCGGGTTCTCACCGCCAGGGTTCTCGCCGCCAGGGTTCTCGCCGCCAGGGTTCTCGCCGCCCGGGTTCTCACCGCCCGGATTCTCGCCGCCAGGGTTCTCACCGCCCGGATTCTCACCGCCAGGGTTCTCGCCGCCGCCGTCCAATGCGCCGAGATACCAGACGTTACCTCCATTGAGACCGTCCTTATCCTGCTGGCTGTACAGGGTGTACATATAAGTCCCGCCGTCTACGAAGCGGGTGCTTCGCCCGGATGCCGTGACCATTTCAAAGTCAATGTCACCGCCTTTCTCGTGGATGAGGTTCAGCGTCAGGTCAGTGTGGTCTGATATCTCCTTACCGGAGTCAGCCACAGCAATACCAAACTGGCCTGTGCCCTGTTCGATAGTGACGAAGTTGCCTTTACGGTCTGCGAGAGAGGTGTTCAGGAGGAAGTTCCCGGTGCCGCTCAGCTCCGTAATCGTCAGCTTCGCGAATTCACCGTCGCTGTTGCGCAGGAAGTTGACGTTGCCGCCGACCATGGTGAGCTTACCAACCTGAGCCGTGTCCGGGCCGGATATGGCATCGGAAAGGTCGTTAACAGAAAGGGTACCTCCCTGGATGTTTACGTCCGTTGCGAGAGAGCCGGCATTCATCAGCAGTTCGCCACCGACGTTTACTCTGGTTTCGCCGTCGGCCACTGCTCCGGCCCACAGCCACGACTGGCCGCCATCAATGGTGGTATCAGTGATTGTGCCGAAGACCTTCTGTTGGCCATCACTTTCGATGGTAGTAGAGGTGGCTTTGCCACCAGCGGAGACATACTGAGCACCGCCGCTGCTGATTATGGTCTGATTAGCCTCACCTGTGACCTCCTGCTCACCACCACTTTTTATCGTAGTATAGGTGGCCAGGCCACCAGCATGGACGTACTGACTGCCACCATTGTTGATGGTTGTAGAGGTGGTAGTGCCGAAGACGCGCTGCAGACCATTACTGTTGATGGTAGTAAAAATGGTTGCACCGCCACTTCCTAAGGTCTGCAAGCCCCCACTATTGATGCCGACACTGGTGACCGTTCCGCCCTCCCAGATAATCTGTGAGCCACCATTCATTGTGACATCTGTAGCACTACCGCCACTGCTGACGTACTGAACACCACCGCTGTTGATTATTGTAGAGGTAGCCGTACCGCCATTGGAGACATACTGATAACCATCACCGTTAATTATCGTAGAGGTGACTAAACCGCCATCAATGAATTGAACACCACCGCTGTTGATAGTAGTGGCGGTGGCAGTGCCACCCGTGGAGATATACTGCTGACCCTCCGTCATGATGGTGGTGAAGGTTGCTGAACCGCCACTGGAAACATACTGTCGACCACTACTGTTGATGGTGCTGGAGGTGGCCAGGCCACCACTAGAAATTAGCTGAAAACCACCGCTGTTAAGGGTGGTGTCAGTGGCCAGACCACTACTGTATACGTGCTGCTCTCCGGCACTGTTGATGGTGGTGGAGATGGCAGAGCCACCACTGGAAATATACTGTTGACCACCGCTGTTGATGGTTGTGGTGGTTGCTGCGCCGCCAGCAGTGAGTCGCTGTTCGCCACCTCTGTTGATGGTCGTAGAGGTGGCTGTTCCTCCATCGGAGATACGCTGCGTGCCGCCGTTAATAATAGTGGTGGTTGCCGTGCCGGAGACGAACTGTACACCTCCGTTGATAGTGGTGGAGATGGCCTTACCGAAGACATCCTGTTCACCGTCGTTGATAGTGGTTAAAGTGGCCTCACCATAGACGTTCTGAAAACCACCATCTATGGTCGTGGCGGTCGCCGATCCGCCTGCGCTGATGAACTGTATTCCCATTGAATTGATGGTAGTAGAGGTTGCCGAGCCAAGTCCGTCTACGTTTTGTCGACCGCTATTTATTATTGTTTCGAAGGCCGTGCCGCCAATGAGGACGTTCTGAACGCCAGCACTATTGATGGTAGTAGAGGTTGCCGAACCACCACTGGAGACATACTGATAACCACCACTATTTATAGTCGTAGAGGTTGCTGAGCCGCCACTGGAGACGTGCTGATTACCCCCGCTGAGAGTAGTAATGGTGGCAGTACCGCCATTAAAGATGGTCTGCGTGCCACGGTTGTTGATGATAGTCGAATAGGACCAGCCTCCATCATAGACGTTCTGGTTGCCGCTGTTGTTGATGGTGGTGACATTGGCCATGCCGCCGCTAGAGACGCGCTGAGAGCCGCCGCTGTTGATGATGGTGGCAGTCGAAAAACCGCCACTGGAGACGAGCTGAGAGCCACCAGTGTTGATGGTAGTGGCAGAGGTATAACCGCCACTGGTGATGAACTGACTACCACCGCTGTTAATGGTGGTAGAGTTGGCCGTATCGCCTGCATGAATACCCTGTATACCCGTTACCGTCTCACCTACATAATTCGCAGCCATGACCGATCCGGAAGGCAGTAATATGGCCCCCAGCAGTAGCGCCAGTGCGCTTTTCTTCGGCGTCAACTTCGGACGACCGGACCCGGTCGCAAGTTCAGAAGTTACCACCCATTGCTGGCGCGACTCGCACCAGACCGTGGTATATATCTTGTTCATATTTACGTCCTTTACTTATCAACTAATCCTGAATGCAGACGGTCCACCATGCCGATAACCTGACGACCGGTTATCAGACTTGTGCACTCGTACTGTCGGGGGGTGTTCTTGTGATGCGGACACCACAAAAAATCCACGTGGTCAAAATCAACGGACGTGTCATCCCAGCAGCCGTTACAGCCATGGCTGCTGAACACCCTCCAGGGGGTGTAAAATTCACTGTTGGGAAGACTG
Source organism: Enterobacter cloacae complex sp. Mu1197 (assembly GCF_040059225.1). Classification (NCBI taxonomy): domain Bacteria; kingdom Pseudomonadati; phylum Pseudomonadota; class Gammaproteobacteria; order Enterobacterales; family Enterobacteriaceae; genus Enterobacter; species Enterobacter cloacae complex sp. Mu1197. Next base: position 2,154,009 of record NZ_CP157375.1, read on the forward strand.
AATCCGCTGATTAACACCACCGGGATACCGGATGCCCAGGCAAGCCATGACAGCCCGCTGCCCAGACCAATAAAGAAGCTCGCATGCTTTAACAGGTCCACCCGCTCCTGGAGCGGGATATCGCCTGTAAAGTCTTCGGCGCCATGCGGAATGTGGTTCCAGATAAAGCCCTGTCCGTAATGCGCCTGGCGATCAATGCAAAGCACCCGGTATCCCAGAGATTTAAGGTGGGCGACGACCTCAGCCCAGCCATGGCCGTTGTTCCAGTACTTCGCCTGGTTGGTGGACTGCGCGGCGATACAGACGTACGGCTCCGCAATTTTCCGCTCCGCATCCAGCTTCAGGCGGGGAGGGCACTCACGCGGATCCACCCCGAGGATGTAGCCGGCATTGCGGTGGAAACCGACCTTCCTGAAATCGATGGGCTGATGAGTGGTGTCGCCCTTAAAGAAAAGGCCGATATACCAGGACGCGTAGGGATTTTCCGTCTGGAGAGCGTCCTTTGTGGAGAATGTGATCTCTGGGTACTGCGCGCTAAGCAGTTCGATGATTTCCTGCCCCATGACGCACTCAAGCTGACAGCGGTGCAGTTGGCGAAAACGCTCTGCGTAATGGAACCAGCCAAGCATGTCGCCAAGCGTCCCCGTCGGGAAAAAGATGACGACGGGCTTGTCCTTCATATCCAGCGTTTCATCCAGGACCGGGCTCATCGATCCCTGGTGGAATACCTGAATGCGGAAGCGGACGTAATATTTTTTATTACTGGTTACCCAGCCGCCTTCTGAATCACAGCTGAAAAGAATATTACCGCTGTCGTCGTCCATTAAAATAACGTGCCATTTTCCTTCCGGAAGCAAAACGCGCGCGCCATAGTTAAAGTCATAAAGAATTCCGTCCGGTCCTGTCCAGGACGGAAGCTCTGGAGGGTTTGGGAAGTTAGCTGACATATATAATTTGTCCTTGGTGGCAATTTTAAATTTGTAATGATCAGGTGGAATGCACTACTGTTATTTAAGTAATGCTTTTTCATAATTGATTGCGAATTGCTGTGTTTACGCTTTTGAAAAGTGTTATATGTGCGAGCAAAACTCGCGCATGCTTACAGGTTTTGAAAATAGATAACCCTGAAAAATATTCACTCCTTTATCTTTCAAAAGAGATAGTTGTTCTTTATCTTCTATACCTTCAGCAATAACATGAATTTGCAATCGCTCTGCGAGAGCTACAATGGCATCAATTACCGCGGAATAGATTAATGATCCATTGCTCGCAATTGTGAGGCCTTTATCAATCTTGAGTGTTGAGAAACCTGCATGTTCAATGTATTTGAGACATGAACTTCCGCTGCCGAAATCATCAATCGCAAATCGCACACCTGACTCAGTAAGTTGCTGCATAGCCTCGAGTGCAAAGTCGTCCAGGTTCATTGTTCCACGTTCGACAATTTCCAGTGTGACAGCAATGCGTCCGTCGAACACTTTCTTAAAGTCCGTAACTGCTTCAATAACTCTTGAAGAGTTCAACTGTCTCGCACAGATGTTGAAGGAGAGATAAAAATCATCAGGTAGCGTTCCTTCGTAGTCTTCAAAAAATGTTTTAACATCAGACATCAGGCTGCATGTGACATCATTAATCACCTCGCATGATTCCATTGCAGAGAGGTATTTTTCGGGAGAGTGGTAAATCCCATCTTTAAGAACTCTAAGTAATACTTCTCCGCCTACAATTTCATCGCCCTTACATACCGGCTGGATGAAGGGAACAAATTCAGCGCCGGTCAGTTCCGCTGATAAGATTTTTTCTCTAATCAATGTACGGGCTTTGATGAAGAAACGTTCTGCCTTAATGAGCATTTTGGTGCTTATCATAATGTCGCTCCTTATCTACTGGATTCGCTACCCGGGGTACCACTTCTTTCTTCTTTCCCCGAACTGTGAATGGCGGTAGGTAGGATGGCTGCACCTGAAAAATAAGAACCTGCTCATTCACTTCTGCGAGAAATCCTATCAACTAAAAATGGTGTTTAGGTACATGTATTGCTAATTTATCAAAATACAAATTTATGTTCTGTTTGATGTTGCATTTACAAGTAATAAGTCTGCTGAAGACGTTGTCACGTCTGGCTGTGCTAAGATGCGAGAAAGAAGTTAATGGGTTTTCGCAGGTTGGATAAACGTGAGGATCCATTCAATTACCATCATGGATAAGGAGTCAGAGATGGTTTTTGTGATTGATAATAGGGTTTTTTATCGCTCTGAAGATGGTGCCATATGGCCATCCGGAGACGAGGGCTCTACTGTCATTCTGACCCTGACAATGAAGAGGCTGTTAACATGCCTTCTCGAAAAGCATGGTCAAGTCCTGACACGGAATGAACTCCTGGATAATGTCTGGGATGCTCATGGCTTGCGCTCATCGAATCACACATTAAATAAATACATTTCAGAACTGAGAAAACATTTCGTCCAGTTAGGTATTACCAATGAATGTATTACCACAGTGCCTAGGGTCGGCTTTATGTTTAACAGCGATATTGACGTCAGGGATATCACTGAATCTTCGATTGCTGATGGACGACTCAAAGAAATTGAGCAGTCGGAGGTAATAACTCTAGTCCACCGTACGGCATTAGTGGGTAAGTACAGGGCTCTTCATTATACGCTGGCACTGATTGTGCTTTTAATCAGCGCTACGTTAGTTGTGCCAGGTCTAGTAACTCCGTCGAAAGACTTAATGGAAATAAAACAGATTAACCCCCATTTCTTGTTTAACTACGACACCTGTCCTGTCTATACAATCCAGAGTAACTCTGCATCCCTGTCAGAGCAAAAAAAAGAACTTTTTTTAGAACTGGCTAACTCAAGTCATATTCAGTGTCTGGAAGGCACATCTTTTCTCTATCAGGTTTCAGAGTCCTATCTGTACGGCAATAAGGGGAGGGCGTTTATCAGTCGATGCACGCAAAAAAATAATAATTACATCTCCTGTCTGAATAACTACTGGAGTGGTTATGAACGCAATCAATAAGAAAACAGGGATCCCTGCCGTAATTTTACTCCTCATCCTGGCGTTTTCGGTCTGGTTCTATGTTCACATGCGTCATAAACAGAGTGCGTTAAGTGTTAACTGTTCCACAATTTTACGTTATAATCACTATGAACCTGATTTCATCGCTACGCTGGAGTTTGTTTTCCGTTTAGATAAAAACCACGAGGGTCAGGCTGTCCTGTCGGGGAATATCCAGTCAGACAAAGGCGTTCATGTCATCTCACGTACAATTCTCTTTAGCTATGAGGTGAACAGACCCGGTGAGATTGCCCTTACAGATACGCGCTACGTTAAAAATCTACGTGATACAGCTGATGATGACAGTTTTAAAAGCAGCTTCTTTTATGTTCCCGAGGGAACCGTTCGCCAGCTGAAGATTGAACCTGCAGGTAATGGCTGGCTGATTGGCAATCTGCAGTCGCCATTTGCGCTTTGCGTGAACAGGTAAGGCAGGTCAGGCATTGTGAACCTGCTCACATTCCTGAGTAGCTATCTGTCAGGAGCGGCTCATGGTGTTGGCTTAAAAAACCGGGCGTTACGCCCGGTTTTTTTATCTTACCACCAGCACAGGGCATTTCGCATGCCGAACCACTGCCGCAGCGTTTGAGCCCAACAGATAGGTCGAGATGTCCGGCTTATGGGAGGCGATAATGATCAGGTCGGCGCCGATCGTATCTGCGAGCTTAAGGATCTGATCCTTCGGAGACCCCGTCACGGCATGCGTCTGTATCTTGTCTGCAGGGATTTTGAATTGCTTAACTATTTCATCCAGTTTTGCTAACGCCGCGTGCTGGAATTCTTTCATCTTCGGCATTTCTGCGGGGTAGGCCAAACCTAATGATGAATAATAGGGAAGCGAAGGAATAACGGTAAGAAAGTGGACTTTGGCCGTGTTAAGTGCGGTATGTGCCTGAACGAAAGGGATAACCATGTGCGTCAGGCTATCCTCGGAGATATCAATGGGAACCAAAATTGAATTGTACATGTGTCCCTCCTGAGTGTTTTTTGCACAACTCAGGGTAAACCGTTATTTCCAGCAAAACAGAGAGCAGGTTGTCATAACGGGGACAAATTTCGGTTCTGTGATTTAGGTACAGTTGAACCTGCCTGTCATTCCGTCGTGACAATGAACATTCTTGCTTCCTGGACGAGCTGGCGTTCAGCCTTAATCGGCGCATATTTTTCCGAATGATAGAAGGCAAGGGCCTGATCTAACGTCGGGAATTCAAAAATGCCCGCATAGGGTAACGGCTCTTCATCACCTTCCAGTACCTGTGCGACAGCACCAAAATGAACAATTTTACCGCCTGCTTCCTCTAATGCTGACGTGAAGCGGGGGGCAAGTCTGGCCTGTCTGGCTGGGTCAATAACGCGTAAGTTGATATGAACAAAGGCTGGCATAACCGTTCCTCAAACATGCTTAATAGTGTATATACACTATTAACTTTAGCATTGAATGTCGAGATGAAATGATGAGCAACATTGATGTAACGTTGTTGAAGGCCATTCCGGAAGTCTGCCCGGCGTTTCAGGCGCGCGCTACTGCTCGGGCTATTACGCGCTATTACAACGCCTGCTTCAGACCGTTTGATCTGACCGCTGAGCAGTTCAGTCTGATAGTTGGCATCGGGGGTTCTCCTAATGAAACCGTTGCGGAACTCGCCGCCAGAGCAGGGGTGGATGCGACAACACTGAGTCGTAATATCCGTAGTCTGGAGTCCCGAGGCATTATTGGCTCTACTGGAGGGCGTGGACGTTCAGGAAAACGACTCATGTTGACGGGGGAAGGCTGGCGTCTGCTTGAACAGGTCATTCCGGTATGGCAATCCGCTAAGCAGGAATTGTCCCAACTTGTGGGCAGCGAGCAGCTTAGCCTCACGACGAAAATGATGAAAAGTCTTGCCAGAATCAGCGCTTCTCTATGACTCTCTCCGTGTCACTGCTCTTTTCTGCAAAACAGCAAAGCCTCAACCGGGCGCAATGCCCGGTATCGTATTCATATTGCGTGACAGCTTACGGAAGCCATAATTTTATTCCCGCCAATATTACCCATAATTAGCTCGAGTAATTTCCGGTATTCCTCACGGGTCATCACCTCGGCCCGTATTTCGGTTTTACCTTCTGCTTGCGCCGTATCGCAATAAATGGCTTTCAGGCTTAACGTCAACTCTTTCGCCATGTTGACAATATTCTGCCGCACCGCATCTTCATGCTCGTCATTACAGGTGATTTTCAGGACATAGCATTTTTCGCCTTCATGGAGCGCGGGCAGTTGATTAATCCGTTGCGCAGCTTCGCGAAGCAATATGTTGGCACAAAGGATAATCACGCTGGCCATACCGGCATTCCAGAATTGACCTAATCCGCATAGTACGCCAATTCCGGCCGAACACCACAGCGTCGCGGCGGTATTGAGACCCCGGATATTCATTCCCTCACGCATAATAACGCCTGCGCCAAGAAAACCTATGCCGGAGACAATCTGCGCTGCGATTCGCCCCGGGCTATCGGGTGAGGTCGAGAGGGAACTTAAAATAAACACGGCCGCGCCCGTCGCAACCAGTGCATTGGTACGAAGCCCCGCCATACGCTGGCGCCATTGTCTTTCCGCGCCGATAATTGCGCCCAGCAGCATCGCTGCGAGCAGATGAGAGATATAAGGGAACATCAGCCTGTCGCCTGTTAACAAGATTAAACGATAAGCGTCAGCGATTCACAAAGCACAGTATGACGCCATTAAAACGCAAAGCATGTCAGCGCGAGGGCGGTGGAAAGAGTGAATGATGAAACATGAACATCGCGATGCCCCAAAAATTTGGTCGTTCTTAATGTATTGGGATGCAATCACGTCAAGAGGATTGCTGCCCACCCTTAAGGTAAGCAGCGAGAAAATCGCGTCAGCTTACCTTCGTATCGACGATAAAATAACTTTCCAACGAAGGACTCCTGTGAAAATTTATTGCCAGTATAGTCAGGGCCGATTATGAGTAAAGTGAAAAAACAACGTCCGTTATGAATTGTTTAAGTTCGGAAGGCATCTTTTTTAAGACGTCATCTGATTTTCAAAAATACCCGGTATACTACATTTTCTTTTTTTCAGGCGATAACAGGCAAGGCAGGAAGTATGTCTCTTCGTTCGCTGCGGGCGCTATGCCTGACAAGTTTTTTCATTGCAGATGTCCGCGATGGCCTGGGGCCTTTTCTCGGTATTTTTCTGACCGAACGCCACTGGACCCCTGATGATATCGGCATCCTGATGACGGCCGGCGGGCTGGCGGGGTTACTGGCCACGCTGCCGGCGGGGTTCATCACCGACACCTCGCGCAACAAGCGTGCTGTACTCGCGCTGCTGTGCATTCTGATCACACTAAGTACGCTTCTGCTCTGGTTTAGCCAGCAGAGCGGCGTTGTCGCCGTGTCGCAAATCGTCACCGGTATCTGTGCGGCATTTGTCGGGCCGTTGATCGCCGGGATTACGCTGGGGTTGACCGGGCAGAGGGGCTTCAGCTCGCAGATGGGCAGAAACGAGGCGTTCAATCACGGCGGAAATTTTGTCACCGCGCTGATTGCGGGTGGCATTGCGTGGTACTGGGGCGTGGGCGGGATTTTCCTGCTGATGACCAGCACCACGCTGCTAACGCTGTGTGCGCTGCTTGCCATTCGCAACAGTGATATCGATAACGACGCGGCGCGCGGGCTGTCCTCTTCAGCGAGCCTGCCGGTCCCCGGTTTTGCCGTGCTGATGAAAAACCGGGCGCTGTTTGTGACCGGACTGACGCTGCTGCTGTTCCACCTGGCGAACGCCGCGCTGCTGCCGATGCTGAGCATGAGGGTTGCCGCGGCACCTGCCGCGATCAACCCCGGTTTGTATGCGGCCGGTACCGTCATCATCTCTCAGGCCGTGATGATCCCCGTCGCCATCTGGGCCTCGCGCCGGATCGAACACTATGGCTACTGGCGCTTGATTATGCTGGCGCTGCTGGTTATGCCGGTGCGCGCGGCGCTGGCGGCATCCACGGACGCGCCGTTAATGATGATCCCGGTACAAATTCTCGATGGCCTGGCCGCCGGGATCCTGGGAGTCGTCGTACCGTCGTTTATTGTGGTGCTGCTGCGTGGAAGCGGGCACGTCAATGCCGGGCAGAGTGTGGTGATGTTGATGCAGGGAGTAGGGGCATCCATGAGCCCGGCGTTAACAGGGACGATCGCCGGACATTACTCGTTTGCGACGGCATTCAGTGTCCTGAGCGCCATTGCCCTGGCCGCCGTTCTGCTCTGGTGGCGCGTTGCGCACCGGAGCTGGGAAACAAACGCGCCGGGTGAGGCTTAACCCCACCCGGCGTAGCACTTAAGCCAGCTCGTTAGGGCACGGTTCACCCTTTTCTAACTGCTGAAGGTTGCCCAGCGTGGTTTCCGAAATGCTGATCAGCGCTTCGGCAGTCAGAAACGCCTGATGTCCGGTAAACAGCACGTTATGGCAGGCAGAGAGGCGACGGAACACGTCGTCCTGGATGACATCATTAGACTTGTCTTCAAAGAACAGGTCGCGTTCGTTCTCATAGACGTCCATCCCCAGTGCGCCAATTTTCTGGGTCTTCAGCGCTTCGATAGCAGCCTGAGAATCAACCAGCCCGCCGCGGCTGGTGTTGATGATCATCACGCCATCTTTCATCTGGTCAAATGCCGCCTGGTTAAGCAGGTGGTAGTTTTCCGGCGTCAGCGGGCAGTGCAGGGAGATCACGTCGGACTGCGAGAACAGCGTCGGCAGGTCGACGTACTCCACGCCCAGATCCAGCGCTGCGGCGCTTGGGTACGGATCGAATGCCAGCAGACGCATGCCGAAGCCTTTCAGGATGCGCAGGGCAGCCACGCCAATTTTACCGGTGCCGATCACGCCCGCGGTTTTGCCGTACATGGTAAAGCCGGTCAGCCCTTCCAGCGAGAAGTTGGCGTCACGGGTGCGCTGATAAGCGCGGTGAATACGACGGTTGAGCGACATCATCATGCCAATCGCATGTTCCGCCACCGCTTCCGGGGAGTACGCCGGGACGCGCACCACCTTCAGACCCAGCTCTTTTGCCGCGTCGAGATCCACGTTGTTAAAGCCCGCGCAGCGCAGGGCGATGTACTTCACCCCCTGTTTTTTCAACTCTTCCAGCACCGGACGACTGCCATCATCGTTTACGAAAATGCAGACGCCTTCACAGCCGTGCGCCGTTTTAGCGGTTTTTTCGGACAGCAGAAAGTCGAAAAATTCAAGCTCAAACCCGTAAGCCTCGTTAACATGTTGCAGATACTTTTTGTCGTACTGCTTTGTGCTGTATACCGCGAGTTTCATAAGACTTTCTCCAGTGATTTTGCATTCACGTTAGCATGATTAAAATTATCTTACAATTTCTAAAATATTATTGAATTCAATAAGTTCTATCAATTATTCTAGAGCATATGTCCACCCTAACTCCATGATATTCTTGCTACGAGGAATCTTTGGCGTGAATCTGGTCAGGGCGTGTAGAGAAAAATGCAGTGGGTTGAGGATGCGAAAAAAGCCTGTCTGAATTACGTTAAAGAATGGCAAGAGGGTGTGAAAACTGCAATCCTTCTGGATGTGATGGGACGATATCAGGAACCGGGTGAGTTTCTGATAAAGAGGGAGAATGATGCATGTCGCAACAACTGGGGTTGTCCTTATCTCCGCCAATGCTGCCCGCTTTGTACTATTTCATTGTATCTATAGTAGTTTTTTTCTTGTTATATATCGGGAAACAGAAGATTAACCGGCTACGAAAATACCCACTGTTCATTGCCTATACGCTGTTTGTGATAGCCATTGCAGCCATCCAGATTAACGTTTTTGCCAACGGCTATGATTTTGTTCGCGGTTTTTTACATATCGATTTTGATCCCTGGCGGTACGACTCGGTGTACTGGGGGTTATTGATATTCGCAATGCTTTACCTGCTGGCAATGCCCAGGAACAGGTATTAATTACGCAGTTATTCCGGCTTCTTCGCCTGAAATTATGCGTAACCCACTGAATCTAAATTGTGTTCTTTAGGTTACGCATAGCAAAAAAGTTACCTCATACTATTTACAGCATCTATCCTTAATCTTGGCGTTAACTTCAACTCAACCGCTAAACATGCGACAATGATCGGCACTGCCGGCTTAATTCTTTCGCTAAATCAGGATATTAACTGCCCATGAAGGGTAAATACAAAGCCGCTCTTGCGCTTTTACTGCTGTTCATACTGTTGCCGCTGACGCTGCTGATGACGCTCGCCCAGTGGGTGCCGACGCTCGCTGGGATCTGGCTTCCCGTCGGGACGCGCATCGCTTTCGAAGAGAGCCCGAAACTGACTCGCCACGCGCTGGTGATCCCCGACCTTCGCTATCTGGTGGAAGACTGCGAAATTGCCCGTATCGATAACGTGACGCTGTCACATCCCAGCCGCTGGAAGCTGGATATCGGCGCGCTGGATCTTAACTCCGTTTGCCTGAGCAAAATTCCCCAGTCAGCGCCTTCAACGGTCGCCCCGAAAACGCTGGCGGAATGGCAGGCAGTATTACCCAATACCTGGCTCACGATTCACCGTCTGACGCTCTCTCCCTGGCAGCAGTGGCAGGGCGAGCTGCGTGCGTCGCTGACCCCGTCCAGTCAGGAGATCGCCTATAAAGGCGAGCAGGTCAGCATTAAAGGCACGCTTCGCGGTCAGACGCTCTCGGTCAGCCAGTTCGATGTTCAGCTCCCGGATCAGCCGCAGCCGATTAAGCTGGTGGGCGAGTTTACCTTGCCGCTGGTGCCGGACGGCGTGCCGGTGAAAGGCCACGCGGTGGCGACCTTTAACGTGCCACAGTTAACGTCTCTGGTCGATGCCGATCTCGACTGGGAAGACAATCAGGGACAGCTGGTGGTGATGGCGAGAGACAACCCCGAACCGCTTCTCGACCTGCCGTGGCAGATCACGGCGGAGCAGCTCAACATCAGCGACGGACGCTGGAACTGGGATCTCTCGGGTATGCCGCTGAGCGGGCGGGTGTCCCTTCGTGCCGACAACTGGCAGCAGGGGCTGGAGAAAGCCACGCTGACCGGACGACTGAACGTGTTGACGCAAGGCGATGCGGGGAAAGGCAACGCGGTACTGAATATCGGGCCCGGCAGGCTCAGTATGGAAAACAGCGACATGCCGCTGCATCTGAGCGGCGAGGCGAAGCAAAACGATCTCATTCTTTACGCCAAATTACCCGCAACACTGACCGGCAGCCTGTATGAACCGCAGCTGGCCTTTGAGCCGGGCGCGCTGCTCCGCTCGCGCGGACGCATCATTAACTCACTCGATATCGATGAAATCCGCTGGCCACTGGCGGGCGTGAAGCTCACCCAGAAGGGCGTGGACGGTCGTTTACAGGCGATTTTACGCGCCCATGAAAACGAGATGGGCGATTTTGAACTCCACCTGGACGGTCAGGCCAACGACTTTTTACCTGATAACGGCCTGTGGCAGTGGCGATACTGGGGGAAAGGCGGCTTTACGCCGATGCATGCCCGCTGGGATGTCGCCGGGAAAGGCGAGTGGCGCGACAACCTTATTGAGCTGACGGCGCTCTCCACCGGTTTTGACAAGCTCCAGTACGGCACGATGGAGGTCAGCAAGCCGCGTCTGGTGCTGGATCAGCCTGTACGCTGGTTGCGCGATGCCGAAAAACCGGCCTTCAGCGGTGCGCTGTCGCTGAAGGCCGGGCAAACCCGGTTCTCCGGCGGCAGCGTGTTGCCGCCATCGGTCCTGACCTTCAGCGTCGACGGCACCGACCCGACAATTTTTCAGTTTAAGGGTGACCTCCATGCGGACAACATCGGCCCGGTACAGGTCAACGGAAGGTGGGATGGCGTGCGCCTTCGCGGGCAGGCCTGGTGGCCGAAACAGTCCCTCACCGTATTCCAGCCGCTTATCCCGCCGGACTGGAAAATGACGCTGCGCGACGGTGAGCTTTATGCGCAGGTTGCCTTCTCGGCGGCGGCCGATCAGGGCTTTGAAGCGGGTGGGCACGGGGTACTGAAATCCGGCAGCGCCTGGATGCCGGACAACCAGATAAACGGCGTCGATTTTGTGCTGCCGTTCCGCTTCAGCGAGGGAACCTGGTCTCTGGGCACGCGCGGACCGGTCACGTTGCGCATAGGCGAAGTGGTAAACCTGGTGACCGCGCGCAACATTACCGCGGATTTACAGGGCGATTATCCCTGGACGGAGGACAATCCGCTGCTGCTCACCAACGTGAAGGTGGAAACCCTCGGCGGGAAAATCACCATGCAGCAGCTGCGGATGCCGCAGCACGATCCGGCCCTGCTGCGGGTAGACAATATCTCTTCGAGCGAGCTGATTAGCGCCGTCAATCCAAAACAGTTTGCCATGTCGGGGCCGGTCAGCGGGGCGCTGCCGTTCTGGCTGGACAACGAAAAATGGATCATTAAGGATGGCTGGCTGACTAACCCGGGCCCAATGACGCTGCGCATCGACAAAGATACGGCCGACGCCATCGTCAAAGACAATATGGTCGCGGGCGCCGCGATTAACTGGCTCCGCTATATGGAAATTTCGCGTTCGTGGACGAGAATCAATTTAGATAACCTGGGTGAATTAACCATGCAGGCGACCATCAAGGGGACCAGCCGGGTCGATGGCAAGAGCAGCTCCGTCAACCTGAACTATACCCATGACGAGAATGTCTTTACCCTCTGGCGCAGCCTGCGTTTTGGAGACAATCTGCAAACCTGGTTTGAGCAACACGCGGCGATACCCGGTCTCCGCAGTTCGACTGGCAAGGAAAGTGAGGAACAACAATGAAAAAGATGGCTGGTGCGCTCACCGTTGCCGTTGCCGCGCTACTGTCCGGCTGTACGCCGCGAATTGAAGTCGCTGCACCAAAGGAGCCGATTACCATCAATATGAATGTCAAAATCGAACATGAGATCCACATTAAGGTCGATAAAGACGTTGAAACTTTGCTGAAATCGCGCAGCGATCTGTTCTGAGGACGCCATGAAACGAGTTGCTTTGATTTTACTGGCGCTGGGGATGAACGTGCAGGCGGCTACGCTGACCCTAAATGACGCCCGGGCACAGGGGCGCGTGGGGGAAACCCTCAGCGGTTATCTTGCCCCGCTTCAACAGGACGCCGAAACGCTGGCGCTGGTTAATCGCATTAACGCGGCGCGCACGGAAAGCTACCAGAAGCTGGCTGACAGCAATAATTTGCCGGTCGATGAAGTGGCCAAAATGGCAGGGCAGAAACTGGTTGCCCGCGCGCAGCCGGGCGAGTACGTGAAGGGCATTAACGGAAAGTGGCTCAAAAAATAGCTAGCGGTAGCGCTTGCGGTATTCACCCGGCGAAACGCCAAAGCGCTGCTTAAACGCTGTTGAAAAATGGCTATGGTCGGTGAACCCCCAGCTGTAGCCAATGCCCGCCAGCTTTTCGTCATCACCGGCAGCACGCAGCACCTCCGCGCAGCGGTCCAGGCGGCGGTTTTTAATGTACTGTGCAACCACCAGCCCCTTCTCGGCAAACATGCGGTAAAGGCTGCGCACGGACATACCGCTTTCGGCGGCAATCCATTCCGGGCGCAGCGATTCAGACTGAATGTGGTCGTCAATCAGCGCCACCACATGCTGGAACTGGCGTTCCTTACGCGGCTGAATGATTTCGCGCTGCTGGAAAGCGGGGCGCAGCAGGCAGATCATCGCTTCGAGCGCCGCTTCGCTCTCCCGGTCACTCAGGCTGGTATTGCTCATACTCTCCATCAACAGGCGATGGCTCAGCTGGACCGTGGGCAGCGTGCGGGAAAGGGCGGTGGCGCAGCTTATCTCCTGAAAGCGGCACTGCTGCTCAATAATCTGACGGGGAACCAGGAGCGAAATCTGGCGGGATTTTTCCTGCCAGTTGATCGAGCAGGGGCGTGAGGCATCAATCAGCGTAATATCACCGGTTCTGAGTACCGCGCGACGGTCATCCTGCTCAATTTCCGCACTCCCTTCGAGCTGGAACACGGTATAGAACCAGGCGTCGTTACTCTGTTTGATCTCCTGACGGGAGCGGAACAGGTTGACGCCGCCAGCGGTGACGGTACTGAGCTTCAGGCTGCGCGCATAGCTGGTCTCCAGCTCGCCGTAGAATTTTCCCTCGGTGGGCTGCGCGTTAAAACGCCCGCAAACCTGGTTAATTTGCGCCAGCCACTGCTGATACTGTTCCTGCTCGCTTGCACACGCCATCGTTTCTCTCACTGCACCGTCAACGTTTTCGCATTGTTGCATTTGTGTTGCATTTTGTCAGAGCTATGAGGCTGACTATAGGAAAGAACACTCACCGGTAACAGCGATATAAGCGGCAATTATCGTGATTTGCGGAGCCTGTCACAGGTGGCAAAGCGAATGTCACAGAGACAAAAGCGAGAATGCTAAACCCCACTTAGACTGGATGAACACCCTGCGAAGAATAACGAAGGAGTATCCTATGTCTGAATCACTGGTAGCTATTCAGCCTGCCGTGCAGCAATTTTTAGACCGACAGCATGGCCTGTGGATTGAAGGGCGTCAGGCCGCATCGGACAGTGAAAAGCGGCTTAATGTCTACAACCCGGCCACGGGCGAGGTGATTTCCTCAACTGCCGATGCCAGCGTCGACGACGTTGATCGTGCCGTCATGTCCGGCTGGCGCGCCTTTGTGGCCCGTACCTGGGCCGGAAAACTCCCGGCGGAGCGCGAGCGGATCCTGCTCCATTTCGCCGATCTGGTGGAACAGCACAGTGAGGAGCTGGCCCAGCTTGAAACGCTGGAGCAGGGCAAATCCATCAACATCTCCCGTATGTTTGAAGTCAGCTGCACCCTGAACTGGATGCGCTATACCGCCGGGCTGACCACCAAAATTACGGGTAAGACCCTCGACCTCTCCATCCCGTTACCGCAGGGCGCCCGCTATCAGGCGTGGACGCGTAAAGAGCCGGTTGGCGTGGTGGCCGGGATTGTGCCCTGGAACTTCCCGCTGATGATCGGGATGTGGAAAGTGATGCCAGCGCTGGCCGCGGGCTGCTCTATTGTCATCAAGCCGTCAGAAACCACGCCGCTGACCATGCTGCGCGTGGCGGAACTGGCCAGTGAAGCGGGCATCCCGGACGGGGTGTTCAACGTGGTGACTGGCAGCGGTGCGGTGTGCGGCGCAGCGCTGACCTCGCATCCGCATATTGCAAAGGTGAGCTTCACCGGCTCAACGGCGACGGGTAAGCAAATCGCCCGCGCGGCGGCGGACACGCTCACCGGCGTGACCCTGGAGCTTGGCGGGAAAAACCCGGCAATTGTACTCAAGGATGCGGACCCGGCGTGGGTAATCGAAGGCCTGATGACCGGCAGCTTCCTGAACCAGGGGCAGGTGTGCGCGGCGAGCTCGCGTATCTATATTGAAGCACCGCTGTTTGACACGCTGGTCAGCGGGTTTGAACAGGCGGTGAAATCCCTCAGCGTCGGGCCGGGCATGTCGCCAGAGGCGTTTATCAACCCGCTGGTGTCGCGTGCGCACTGTGACAAGGTGCAGACCTTCCTCGATGAGGCGAAGTCGCGCAACGCGGAGCTGATTGTCGGTAACCGTGGGCCGGAAGGCAAAGGCTATTACGTTTCGCCTACGCTGGTGGTGAACCCGGATGCCTCGCTGCGCCTGACCCGCGAAGAGGTGTTTGGCCCGGTGGTCAACGTGGTGCGCGTCGCCGACGGGGAAGAGGCGCTCCAGCTGGCAAACGACAGCGACTATGGCCTGACGGCCAGCGTCTGGACGCAGAATATCAGCAAGGCGCTGGAATATACCGACCGGCTGCAGGCGGGCACCGTCTGGGTCAACAGCCATACGCTGATCGACGCCAACCTGCCGTTCGGCGGCATGAAGCAGTCCGGGACAGGGCGCGACTTTGGTCCGGACTGGCTGGACGGCTGGTGTGAAACCAAGTCGGTTTGCGTGCGGTATTAAAAAGCAAGCCGGGTGGCGGCTACGCCTTACCCGGCCTACAACGACTCGAACCGTAGGCCGGGTCACCCGGCTTTTATTTAGAGCGACCACCGATCCCGCCCGGCCTCTTTCGCACGATAAAGCGCCGCATCGGCGCGAGCGATGATCTCGGTGCCGGCCAGCCCCTCTGCCATGCTCGCAATCCCCATGCTTACGGTGACATGGTTGCTGACCGTGGAGGCGTCGTGCGGTATGGCTTCCGTACGCAGGCCGTCCTGAATACGCAGGGCAACCTTTTCCGCGATGTTTGCCGGGCAATTGAAGAGGATGACCACGAACTCCTCACCCCCATAGCGTGACACCACATCATCAGGTGTGCGCACCGACTGCTTCAGCACGCGCGCCACGCGGGTCAGACAGTCGTCGCCTGCCTGGTGCCCGTAGGTATCGTTGTAGCGCTTGAAGTAGTCGATATCCAGCATGATCACCGAGAAGGTTTTTTTCTGCTCAACCGCGTTCTCCAGCACTACCTCCATTTTCCGGCGATTGGCGGTCTTGGTTAACGGGTCCTGGTGCGCCAGCGCGTCCAGCCGTGATATCAGCAGCTGATTTTGCTGGTTACGTCGCCAGGCTTCGTCAAACCAGCTCAGCAGAATGAAACGCCCGCAGACCAGGATCAGCGTAAACACGCTCCAGATGATGATGAAGTGCAGGTTTAGGCCATCATTGCGTACCCAGCTTGCGACCGGCAGGGTGATCCAGAGCGGGAGCACGAAGGCGAGCAGCCCCTCAGGGTAAAAATAGAGCGCCGTTAACCCGGCGAGTAACAGAATGACGCACAGCGGCCAGACGTGGGGCAGCAGCAATTGCGTGATGAACCAGAAACAGGAGACCGACCAGATGGCGCTACAGATAAACAACACCACGCTGATTCCGGCGATACGCCGCCAGGCCATCAGGATCAGCGCAGCAGAGAGAATAATAATGCCGAGCATGGAGGCATCGACCATTCTCGTCAGCTGCGGCGAGTGGGGATAAAGGGGATCGCTGGCCTTAAGCAGGATGTGTCGCAGCAGGATCATCACCGCGAAACTGACGTTGACGAAAGCGAGCCACGGCAGGTTCATCGCCAGCCCATGCATGACCATGGCATGGCGCGTGGACCAGGTTGCCCGTTCCAGCGTCGGTTGTTTTCTTTTTTCCATTGACGTTTTCCACCCTGTCCTGGCCACACGTGAAGCAGGAAAGGGCGGCTAAACCGCCCTTATGCACACACCGTTACGGTGTCACAATGTTAAACCAGAAATCAAACTTGTCCATATAGCTAAGCATGGCATCAAGTTTAGCGCTGTCACCACTGATTTTAATATTTCCGCTGTCCTGAGCCTGTTTTAGCGTCATCTCCTTGAGGATTATTTTATTCAGGGTGTCGCGGTTCAGCGTCAGCGTCGCGTCAGCATCTTTCGCTTCAGCGTTCGCCGTGTGGTTCAGCACGCCGTTTTCCAGCTCGAGTTTGTACTTCCCGCCATCGCTGCCCAAATCAATGTTAAACACTGATTTAGCCTCACCGGCTTTCTGACCATTAATATGGACAGCCAGATAGTCGAAGAACATCTCAGGCGTCATTGCCCGTACCGTGTCCGGGCTGGCGGTATTCGGGGTTGGACCTTTCACCACGCCGTTACGCAACTCCTGCGCACCGGTCAGGTAGAAGTTACGCCACGGGCCGGATTCAGCCTGATAGCCAAGCTGTTCCAGCGCATCCGCCTCCAGGTTACGTGCCGCCTGGTTGTTTGGATCGGCAAAGACCACTTTACTCACCACCTGCGCCACCCAGCGGTAATTCCCCTGGTCGAAGTCAGTTTTCGCCTTGCTCAGAATGGCATCCGCGCCGCCCATATACTCCACGAATTTCTTCGCGCCTTCTTCCGGCGGCAGCTCATCCAGCGTCGCCGGGTTGCCGTCAAACCAGCCCAGATACAGCACGTAGGTGGCTTTTACGTCATGGCTCACCGAGCCGTAATAGCCGCGGTTAGCCCAGGTATGGGCCAGTGAGTCCGGGAGCGAGAAGTTAGCGGCGATTTCGTCGCGCGTCAGCCCTTCGTTAGCCATACGCAGCGTCTGGTCGTTGATGTAACGATAGAGGTCACGCTGGCTTTTCAGCAGCTTGACCACGTTTTCGTTGCCCCAGGTCGGCCAGTGGTGCTGTGCCATGATGATTTCGGCCTTATCACCCCAGCGCACAATCGCCTGGTTGATGTATTTTGACCACGGTAGCGGTTCCCGAATTTTGGCCCCGCGCAGCGAGTAAGTGTTATGCAGGGTGTGGGTAACGTCCTCTGCGGATTCAATGACTTTTTTCTCTTCGATATACCAGAGCATTTCCGATGGCGCTTCGGAGCCAGGCGCAAGCATAAAGTCGTAGGTCAGGCCGTCGATAACCTCTTTCTGCCCATCTTTCTCGATAATATTGGTCGGGGCTATCAGCGTCACCGTCCCGGCGGAGGTGGTCGTACCCAGGCCCGCGCCCACCTGACCTTTGGCATCTGGCTTCAGCAGGTTGCCATACATATAGCTGGCGCGGCGGCTCATCACGTTACCCGCCATGATATTCTCGGCAACGGCCGCTTCCATAAATCCGGCGGGGGCATAGACCTTCACTTTACCGGACTTCACGTCGGCTTCATCCACCACGCCGCGCACGCCGCCATAGTGGTCAACGTGGCTGTGGGTATAAATGATGGCGACGACCGGTTTTTTGCCGCGATTTTTAAAATAGAGATCCATCCCGACCTTCGCCGTTTCTGCCGACACCAGCGGATCAACCACGGTAATACCTTCTTTCCCTTCGATGATGGTCATATTCGACAGGTCAAGATTTCGAATTTGATAAATACCGTCGGTCACTTCAAACAGACCGCTGATATTAATCAGCTGAGATTGACGCCATAAACTTGGATTAACGGAATCCGGGGCTTTATCGCCTTCTTTAATAAAGGAATACTGTTGCGGGTTCCAGATGATATTGCCTTGTTCCCCTTTGATAATGTCCTGAGGAATCGGCGCAATAAAGCCTTTATGGGCGTCTGTGAAATCGGTGTTATCGGAGAAGGGAAGCTGATTAAACAGGGCGTTATTGGCCTGTTGCGTTGCGGCGGTGGCGTCCTTTTGGGCTTCTGCGGCATACGCGGAACTGACGGAAATAACAAGTCCTGCCAGAGCAAGACTCCTGACGATCAAATTGAATTTCATCCTAAACCTCTCAGTGGTGTATTACGTCGCTTGTGGAAACTTCGTGTCCTGGCTGAAAGTGGTTCAAGAAATGCAATGGGAATAAACGAGGTAGAAATAACTATAAGCGGGGAGAGATATTCAGCAAGTAAATAGATGAAAAACCGGGCATTGCGCCCGGTACGTTATTTATTTCGTTTCGTCTTTTTTCTTCCCGAGCGTTGGCGTCTCGTCGAAGAAGTTCCACGGTTTAAGCAGGGTATGCACCCATTCCGTTGGCATGATCGGCCACTCTTCCGCACGTGCCACGTGGGTGGTGCCGGTGGTCATCCAGACCACGTCATCCTGATCGTTGAGCGACTCGTTATCCTTGCTGTACTGCCCCAGGCCGGTGTCGTGCACGGAGCGGTTAGGGAATTTTCCTTCCGGGTAGAGCTCATCAGGATGGTAGCGGGTCACCCACAGCTGTTTGTCCATAAAGCTCAGGCGATGGTAAATCCACTCGTCAGGCGCAAATTTCGCGCCGGTTGCCACCGGGTGCGTGCCGCCCGCGTAAGGGATGATCTGGTACGAAACCGGGTTGCCCATGCGGTTCTCTTTACGGGTGTTGCTCAGCAGGCGAATCGTGCCCGGGTCGAACTTCTGCGCTGCCTGCTGCTCGGTATCAATATCATACTGATTGATCTGCATGGTGCTGGTGCGCGGGCCACCAGCGGTATTCGGCTTCACTTCCGGATCCATGGCCACCAGCTTGTTGTTGATACCATCCACGTCCATATCAAGACGGAAGTTGTAGATGTGCTGGTGCGTGGTGCCCACGATGTTGTGGTCGATCAGCGTACCGTATTTTGTATCGTCTTTGGCGGTGGCATCGTGCATGGTTTTCGCCTGCACGCCTTTCACCGCTTCGATACCCGTCGCACCGGCGTCAATGCCGATGGTGCCATTTTCATGGAACACCCAGTCGAAGATGTAATCGTAATTGCCCACGGTACTCACCCAGCGCACCACCAGTTCGCGGCGCTCGGTGCTGACGTTAGGCTGGCCCATCTCCTGATGCTTATATTCCGGGCCTGCGTAGCGTTCGAAAATGGCGATTGCGCGCGGGATCTCCATCGGCGCACCGGTGTAGTCCGGGATGGTTTCATTGAGCATCACCGCGTTGGACGGCACGTCTTTACCGCGCACCAGCGGCGAGGTCAGGGTGCCCATGCCGTAGTCGCCGGAATCAAGATAGGCCTTAAAGTACCAGCCCACATCTGGATCGCCGTAGGGGACGATCATGCCGCCGAGCGACCCCTGATACATAATCTGGCGTTTTTTGCCGTTGTCATTATAGGTGACGGTTGAAATCATCGGGCCGACGCGGGAGTCCAGGCTCAGGTGGAAGTCCCAGTTCTGCCAGTGCACCATATCGCCGGTAATGGTGTAGTTCTTGCCTTCCGGCTCAATGATGTCG
The DNA here is from genome assembly GCF_040059225.1 of Enterobacter cloacae complex sp. Mu1197. Lineage (NCBI taxonomy): Bacteria > Pseudomonadati > Pseudomonadota > Gammaproteobacteria > Enterobacterales > Enterobacteriaceae > Enterobacter > Enterobacter cloacae complex sp. Mu1197. The sequence goes on from NZ_CP157375.1 coordinate 2,173,732, forward strand.
AGCGGTTTTTTCGGCGTCTCTATACGGTCGCGGCCATCGTAGGGGCGCGGCGTCATCGGAACCGGAACAACGGCACCTTCCTCAATCTTCTGGATTTTCTTCTGCTCAAGATCGACCACGGCCACCAGGTTTTCAATCGGGTGCGCCCAGTAGTTGCCGTCGCCGACATCCAGATAGCTCACCACTTTCAGCAGGCGATCTTCCTGCTTCAGGCCATCTTTACCGTCGAAATAGCCGACGGTCAGCGGCGTGGTAATCACTTTTTTCGGGTCGGTGATGCCGTGTTTTTTAAGCACCTCGGCAAACTCCGTGCTGTCGTTGATGATCTGCTGTACCGCGGTGAAATCATCCAGCAGCACCATGCCGTGCGCATCTTTCACAGGCTCCCAGCGCAGGATTTTTTTATCCTTCAGATCCACCAGGCTTTCGATAACGTGCTTCCCATCGAGCATCACAATCTTTGCCTGACGCGGGGCATCCACAGCCGTACCGTTAAGCACAAAGTCCCACACTTTGGCTTTCTCTGGCTCAGCAAGGGCAATCTGGGTAAAGCGGGTATTCGGTTTAAAATCCGCTGAGGCTTTGACAATCTCAACGGCTTGCTTAATTTCGTCTGCCGTCAGCGCGTTTAGCGGGTGAGGGCGTTTTTCAACCTGGAAAGTCTGGTCAAGACCGGACTGGAAAACATCGTTGATGAAGCTGTCAGAGATAAAGGCTTTTTTGCCTTTCATCACCACCGGCACCTCGAGCTTGAGGGTTTTCCCGTTGACGATGGCGGTTTTAGCGCCCGGTTTGACCTTCACAAAGGCGCCGTCTTTCGCAATGGTGAACATCTGTGCGTAATCATCCCACTGAACGTCGGCGCCAAAGTCCTGCAGCGTTTTGTCCATCGGGACCATATGCGCCTCACTGCCGTGGGCGAAAACAGGGGATTGCCAGGCGCAACACAGCGCAACGGCCATAGCCAGCGCCGTTCTACGGGCAGAAAAAGAAGAATTGCTTCCCATCGTAGACCTCATCTTGTTGTGTTTATTGTGTTGTGACAGCCTTATCCTGACAGGCACCTGAGAAAAGCGTTTGCCTGCATCTGCCAGATTATTTGTCAGTCTTGCCAGGTTAAAAAAAGAGCGGGGCGATGTCACACCCCGGCTGGTCGTCGTAGGCCGGGTAAGCATCGCGCCACCCGGCAGGAAAGGCGGTGAAGGGAAGGTGTCAGAAATCCCCCTGCTGGCGCGCCACCAGCGTCAGGATGGAGTAGAGCGCCACGGCCTGCTGGTGCTGGTTGAAGATCTCAACCGCCCATTCCACCACGCCGGTTGGTTTTTCCTCGCCGGTACGCTGTTTCTTCAGCGTTTTACGCTTGCAGGTCAGACGCACCTGAATGGTATCGCCCGGTTTAACCGGCTCGATAAAGCGCAGGTTTTCCATGCCGTAGTTGGCGATCACCGGCCCGACGCCCGCATCAACAAACAGCCCTGCTGCGGCGGAAATCAGGAAGTAGCCGTGCACTACGCGCTCGCCAAAGATCGACTCTGCCGCGCCGATCTTGTCCATATGGGCGTAGAAGTGGTCGCCGCTCAGGCAGGCAAAGTTCACGATGTCCGCTTCCGTCAGGGTGCGGCGCGGCGTCAGCAGGCTGTCGCCCGGCTGCAGCTCCTCAAAGTATTTGCGGAACGGATGCACGCGATCTTCCTGCACCGTTGCGCCACGCACCCACTGTTTGCCGATGGCGGCCAGCATCGTCGGACTGCCCTGAATGGCGGTGCGCTGCAGGTAGTGCTTCACCGCACGCAGGCCGCCCAGCTCTTCGCCGCCGCCCGCGCGGCCCGGGCCGCCGTGCACCAGCTGTGGCAGCGGGGAACCGTGGCCGGTGGACTCTTTCGAGGCTTCCTCGTTGAGGATCTGAATACGCCCGTGGGCGCGCGCCGCGCCGAGAATAAACTGGCGGGCAATGTCCGGGTCTGCGGTAACCAGCGTGCCCGCCAGGCTGCCGCCGCCCGCGCGGGCAAGCTGCATTGCGTGGCGCGCGTTGCGATACGGCATCAGCGTCGCGACCGGGCCAAAAGCTTCGGTTGAGTGCACTGCCGGAGTTTCATCCGGCTGCGGGCAGAACAGCAGGGTCGGCGGGTAGAACGCGCCCGCGGCCTGCAAATCCGCTTTGCCACCCAGGCGGACCTGGCAGCCTGCGGCGATCAGTTGCTCCACTTTCTCCTGCACGTCCGCACGCTGTTCGGCGTTGACCAGCGCGCCCATCTTTACCCCTTCCTGAGCCGGGTCGCCCACCACTACCTTTTCCAGCCGGGCAACCAGCGCCTGGCTCACGGCGTCAATCTGGCTCTGCGGGACGATAATGCGGCGAATGGCCGTACATTTCTGCCCGGCTTTGGCGGTCATCTCGCGCACCACTTCCCGAATGAACAGGGCAAATTCCGGCTGCTCCGGCGTGACGTCTTCCCCCAGCACGCAGCAGTTCAGGGAGTCGGCTTCCATCGTGAACGGAATGGCATTCGCCACAATATTCGGGTGCACGCGCAGGCTTTGCCCGGTGCTGGCGGAGCCGGTAAAGGTCACCACGTCCTGACTGTCGAGCTGGTCGAGCAGATCCCCCGCGCCGCCGCAGATCAGACTGATGGCGCCGTCCGGCACCAGCCCGCTGTCGACGATGGATTTCACCATCGCCTGCGTCACCTGTGCGGTGGCGGTGGCGGGTTTGATGATGGCGGGCATGCCGGCAAGCCAGGTCGGGGCCAGTTTTTCCAGCATTCCCCAGCAGGGGAAGTTAAAGGCGTTGATGTGCACCGCCACCCCGGATTTGGAGGTCAGGACGTGACGCGCGGCAAAGCCGCCTTCTTTTGACAGCGGGATCAGCTCGTCTTCCGGCCACACGGTGTCATCCGGCAGCTCGCGGCTGCCCAGGCTTGCGTAAGTGAAGAGGGTGCCGATCCCGCCTTCGATATCGACCCAGCTGTCTGATTTTGTCGCCCCGGTCTGGGCGGACAGGGCATAAAACGTCTCTTTCTCGCTAAGCAGGTGCTTTGCCACCGCCTTCAGCATGGCCGCGCGTTCGATAAAGGTCATCTCGTGAAGCGCTTCGCCGCCGCGCTCAATCGCATAGCGACGGGCGGCCGCCATGTCCAGCCCTTCGCTGGTCACGCTCCACAGTGCTTCGCCACTGATGGCGTGATGAATAGTGCGTTCGCGGCCCCGGCCAGACTGCCAGGTACCGGATAAGAAGCTGGCTAACTGCTGCATCGCTTATCTCCAAATGTTACGTAATTTACCCATTAATAGTTTGATCATGAATCATAAAAATCAAGCTGAGTTTTAATGAATTGTTAACATTGTGATCCGCTCTGATGAAACGCGGCGCGCCAGGACGCTCTTTAGCGGGCCTGTAGTAAAAGCCTTGCGAGCATCGTCACATAATCAGGAAACAATTCTTGGGGTTATATTTAACCTTTGTGTAACTTTTAAAAAACAAAGTGATTCAACATTACGCTTTAATTTGCAAACTAACGAATCATAAAGGTGATGACGTGACGCAAGAACAACGGTTTGAGCAGCGCATAGCGCAGGAGACGGCGATTGAGCCTCAGGACTGGATGCCTGACGCCTACCGTAAGACGTTGATCCGCCAGATTGGCCAGCATGCGCACTCCGAAATTGTCGGCATGCTGCCGGAAGGGAACTGGATCACCCGCGCCCCGACGCTGCGCCGAAAAGCGATCCTGCTGGCGAAGGTGCAGGACGAAGCCGGACACGGGCTTTACCTCTACAGCGCGGCGGAAACGCTGGGCTGCGCGCGGGAAGACATCTACCAGAAGATGCTCGACGGCAAGATGAAATACTCCTCCATCTTCAACTATCCGACCCTGAGCTGGGCCGATATCGGCGTAATCGGCTGGCTGGTGGACGGTGCGGCCATCGTCAACCAGGTGGCGCTGTGCCGAACCTCCTACGGTCCGTATGCCCGCGCGATGGTGAAAATCTGTAAAGAAGAGAGCTTCCATCAGCGTCAGGGCTTTGAAGCCTGCATGGCGCTGGCGCAGGGCAGTGAAGCCCAGCGCCAGATGCTGCAGGACGCCATCAACCGCTTCTGGTGGCCCGCGCTGATGATGTTCGGGCCGAACGACGACAATTCGCCGAACAGCGCCCGCAGCCTGGCGTGGAAAATCAAACGCTTCGGCAACGACGAGCTGCGCCAGCGCTTTGTCGACAACACGGTGCCGCAGGTGGAGATGCTGGGCATGACGGTGCCCGATCCCGATCTGCGTTTTGATGAAGAGAGCGGTCATTATCGCTTCGGCGAGATCGACTGGCACGAGTTTGACGAGGTCATTAACGGGCGCGGCATCTGCAACCACGAACGCCTGGCCGCCAAACGTAAAGCCTGGGAAGAGGGGGCGTGGGTGCGGGAAGCCGCACTGGCGCACGCCGAAAAACAACACGCCCGCAAAGTGGCTTAAGAGGAATCACGATGAGCAATGTCTACTGGCCGCTGTACGAAGTGTTCGTACGCAGCAAACAAGGGTTATCCCACCGTCACGTGGGCAGTCTGCATGCCGCCGACGATCGCATGGCGCTGGAAAATGCGCGTGATGCCTACACCCGCCGCAGCGAAGGCTGTTCTATCTGGGTGGTTAAGGCGAGCGAGATTGTCGCCTCCCAGCCGGAAGAGCGCGGCGAATTCTTCGACCCGGCGGAAAGCAAGGTTTACCGCCATCCGACGTTCTACACCATTCCTGACGGCATCGAGCATATGTGAGGCAAAGAATGAATTCAGTGACTGCCTATGCCCTGCGTCTGGGCGACAACGGTCTGGTGCTTTCTCAGCGTCTCGGCGCCTGGTGCGGCCACGCGCCGGAGCTGGAGATCGATCTCGCGCTCGCCAATATCGGTCTCGACCTGCTGGGACAGGCGCGCAATTTTCTGACCTATGCCGCGGAATTAGAAGGCCAGGGCGATGAAGACACGCTGGCGTTTGGCCGCGACGAGCGCCAGTTCCGTAATGTGCTGCTGGTGGAGCTGCCGAACGGCAGCTTCGCCGACACGATTGCCCGCCAGTACCTGATGGATGCCTGGAACGTGGCGCTGTATGAACGCCTGACCCAAAGCCGCGACGGCCAGCTTGCCGCCATTGCCGCCAAAGCGATTAAAGAGGCGCGCTACCACCTGCGCTTCAGCCGCGGCTGGCTGGTGCGTCTGGGCGACGGGACCGAAACGTCCGCGCAAAAAATGCAGCAGGCCATCGACAACCTGTGGCGTTTTACGGCCGAGCTGTTTGAAGCCGATGACGTCGAACGGGAGTTGATTGAGTCCGGCGTGGCGGTTGACCCGCGCCTTCTGCGCCAGCCGTGGGAAAGCGAAGTGTATGCCGGTCTGAATGAAGCCTGCCTGCAGGTGCCCGCCGAGGTGGCGTACCGCACCGGGGGCAAGCAGGGGCTGCATACCGAACATCTGGGCCCGATGCTGGCGGAAATGCAGTATCTCCAGCGCGCGTATCCCGGTCAGCAGTGGTAAAGGAGAACGCTATGCAACGCCTCGTCGACATCGCGCCCGCGCAAATCCCGCAGATCTGGGCGCTGCTCAGCCAGATCCCGGACCCGGAAGTGCCGGTGTTAACCATCACCGATTTAGGCATGGTGCGCAGCGTGAAGGCGCAGGGGGAAGGCTGGGTCATTGGCTTTACGCCGACCTACTCGGGTTGTCCGGCGACGGAACACCTGTTGGGGGCGATCCGCGAGGCGATGACCACGCACGGCTTTACTCCGGTGCACATTGTGCTCCAGCTTGAACCCGCTTGGACCACCGACTGGATGACCCCCGACGCGCGTGAGCGCCTGCGGGCGTACGGCATCAGTCCGCCGGTGGGGCATAGCTGTCACGCGCACACGCCGGTGGAGGTGAGCTGTCCGCGCTGCGCCAGCACCGACACCTCGCTTATCAGTGAATTTGGCTCGACGGCCTGCAAAGCGCTCTACCGCTGCAATTCCTGCCGTGAGCCCTTCGACTATTTCAAATGTATTTGAGGCTGCCATGACAACGTTTCATTCATTAACAGTGGCAAAAGTGGAACCCGAAACCCGCGACGCGGTGACCATTACCTTTGCGGTGCCGCAGGCGCTGCAGGAGGCTTACCGCTTTCGTCCCGGCCAGCACCTGACGTTAAAAACGACGCTTGGCGGAGACGAGCTGCGCCGCTGCTACTCCATCTGCCGGAGTACCGCTCCGGGCGAAATCAGCGTGGCAGTCAAAGCCATCGACGGCGGGCGCTTCTCCCGCTATGCCCGGGATGAGATCAAAGCGGGCATGGCGCTGGAGGTGATGGTTCCTCAGGGGCAGTTTGGCTACCAGCCACAGGCCGAACGCGAAGGCCACTACCTGGCGATTGCGGCAGGCTCCGGGATCACCCCGATGCTGGCGATTATCTCCGCGACGCTTGCGACCGAACCCAACAGCCATTTCACCCTGATCTACGGCAACCGCAGCAGCCAGAGCATGATGTTCCGCCAGGCGCTGGCGGACCTGAAAGACAAATACCCGCAGCGGCTGCAGCTGGTCTCCATCTTCAGCCAGGAGCGGCTGGACAGCGATCTGCTCTATGGCCGCATCGACGGGGAAAAACTGCAGGCACTGGCGAAAACCCTGATCAACTTTCGCCAGTATGACGAGGCCTTTATCTGCGGCCCGTCGGCGATGATGGATGACGCGGAAGCCACGCTGAAGGCGCTGGGGATGCCGGACAAATCCATTCACCTTGAGCGCTTTAACACCTCCGGAATCACCGTTAAGCGCGCGGCGCACGTGCAGGCGGGCGGACAGAAAGTGACCGTTCGCCAGGACGGGCGCGACCGTGAAATTACCCTGACGGCGGACGACGAAAGCATTCTTGATGCCGCCCTGCGTCAGGGGGCAGATCTGCCGTATGCCTGCAAGGGCGGCGTCTGCGCCACCTGCAAATGCAAAGTGCTGCGCGGGAAGGTGGACATGGCGACCAACTACAGCCTGGAGCCGGACGAGCTGGCCGCCGGGTATGTGCTGAGCTGCCAGTCATTACCGTTAACCGCCGACGTGATCGTCGACTTCGACGCGAAGGGGATGGCATGAGCGAGCTGACTGTTACCCGTCATGGCCGCGTGCTGCAGCTGACGCTAAACCGTCCGGCGGCGCGCAACGCCCTCAACAACGCGCTGTTGACCCAGCTTGCGGAACAGCTTGAGGCCGCCGCTGTGGATGCCGACATCACCGTCTGCGTGATTTACGGCAACGAGCGCTGTTTTGCCGCCGGGGCCGATCTCAATGAGATGGCGGAGAAAGACCTGCCTGCCACCCTGAACGATATTCGCCCGCAGCTGTGGGCGCGTATCAACGCTTTTCCTAAACCGCTGATCGCCGCCGTGAACGGCTTCGCGCTGGGCGCGGGCTGCGAGCTGGCGCTGCTGTGCGACGTGGTGATTGCCGGTGACAACGCCCGTTTCGGCCTGCCGGAAATCACGCTCGGCATCATGCCCGGCGCGGGCGGCACCCAGCGTCTCATCCGCTGCGTCGGGAAATCGCTCGCCAGCAAAATGGTGCTGACCGGCGAGAGCATTTCCGCCGAGCAGGCGCTGAACGCCGGGCTGGTGAGCGATGTTTTCCCGGCGGCGCTGACGCTGGAGTATGCCCTGAAGCAGGCGGCCCTGATGGCGCGCCACTCGCCGCTGGCGCTGCAGGCGGCCAAACAGGCGCTGAGGCAGTCACAGGAGGTGCCGCTCCAGGCCGGTCTGGCTCAGGAGCGCCAGCTGTTTACGCTGCTTTCCGCCACTGAAGACCGCCGGGAAGGCATCGACGCCTTCTTACAAAAACGCACCCCCGACTTTAAAGGACGCTAATTGTGGAATTTATTCTCAGTCATGTAGAACAGGGCGTGATGACCATTACGCTGAACCGTCCGGAGCGTCTGAACAGCTTTAACGACGTGATGCACCAGCAGCTGGCTGAGTGCCTGAAACAGGCCGAGCGCGATGACACTATCCGCTGCCTGCTGATCACCGGGGCTGGACGCGGCTTCTGTGCCGGTCAGGACCTGAATGACCGCAACGTCGACCCCAACGGCCCGGCGCCGGATCTGGGCATGTCCGTTGAAACCTTCTACAACCCGCTGGTGCGCCGCCTGGCAAAGCTGCCGAAGCCGGTCATCTGTGCCGTTAACGGCGTGGCGGCGGGCGCGGGCGCCACGCTGGCGCTCGGGTGCGACATGGTGATTGCGGCGCGCTCCGCCAGCTTTGTGATGGCCTTCAGCAAGCTCGGCCTGGTGCCGGACTGCGGTGGCACCTGGCTGCTGCCGCGCGTGGCCGGGCGCGCCCGCGCCATGGGGCTGGCGCTGCTCGGGGACAAACTCAGCGCCGAACAGGCGCAGGCGTGGGGCATGATCTGGCAGGTGGTCGATGACGAGCAGCTCTCCACCACGGCACAGCAGATGGCCCTGCATTTTGCGTCTCAGCCGACCTTCGGCCTGGGGCTGATCAAGCAGGCGATCAACGCTGCGGAAACCAATACTCTGGACGCTCAGCTCGATCTCGAGCGCGACTTTCAGCGCCTGGCCGGGCGCAGCGACGATTACCGCGAGGGCGTCAGCGCCTTCCTGGCGAAGCGCGCGCCGAACTTTACGGGGAAATAAGATGCTGAATATACGGACTGTCGCCGTGATCGGCAGCGGCACGATGGGCGCAGGGATTGCCGAAGTCGCCGCCAGCCACGGTCATCAGGTGCTGATCTACGACATCTCCAGCGATGCGATATCGCGCGCCATCGACGGGATCCGCCAGCGTCTGGCCTCCCGGGTAACGCGCGGGAAACTCTCCGCCGATGCCGGGAGCCAGATCCTGGCCCGGCTGGTTCCCGTCACGGATATCGACGCGCTCTGTGCGGCCGATCTGGTCATAGAAGCGGCCTCAGAGCGTCTGGAGGTGAAAAAGGCGCTGTTTGCTCAACTGGCTGAGATCTGCCCGCCGCAGACGGTGCTGACCAGCAATACCTCTTCCATCTCCGTCACGGCGATTGCGGCGGACGTCCACCACCCGGAACGCGTCGCAGGCCTGCATTTCTTTAACCCGGCGCCGGTCATGAAGCTGGTGGAGGTGGTCAGCGGGCTGGCGACCTCCCCGGAAGTGGCCGACGCGCTGTGCGAGCTGGCGCTGAACTGGGGCAAACAGCCCGTTCGCTGCCAGTCAACGCCGGGGTTCATCGTCAACCGCGTCGCGCGTCCGTTCTATTCCGAAGCCTGGCGCGCGCTGGAAGAACAGGTCGCTCCGCCGGAGGTGATTGACGCCGCCCTGCGTGAAGGCGGCGGCTTCCCGATGGGGCCGCTGGAGCTGACCGACATGATTGGTCAGGACGTCAACTTTGCGGTGACCTGCTCGGTATTTAACGCCTTCTGGCAGGAGCGTCGTTTTCTGCCTTCGCTGGTTCAGCAGGAACTGGTGCTGGCAGGAAGGCTGGGCAAAAAGAGTGGGAAGGGCGTGTACGACTGGCAGGGTGAAAAACCTGACGTGCAGTGGGTTGAGTCGGTGAACGACCGCTATAGCCCGATGCGCGTGGAAAAAAGACGTGACGGCGTCACGGAAATAGATGATGTCTATCTGGTTGAAACGCAGGGCGAGACCGCGCAGGCGCTGGCGCTGCGGCTCAACGGCCCGGTGGTGGTGGTTGACCGCATTGAGCGCGACGTGGCGGTCATTGCCGCTGCCGCCAGCAACCCGCATACCGCGACGCAAAAAGCCATCCGCTACCTGCAGCAGCAGGGGCATCGGGTGGTGCAAATTGCCGATTATCCCGGCCTGCTGATCTGGCGGACGCTGGCGATGATTGCCAACGAGGCGCTGGATGCCCTGCAAAAAGGGGTCGCCAGCGAGAAGGACATCGACACGGCCATGCGCCTAGGCGTGAACTACCCGAGCGGGCCGATCGCCTGGGGCGAGCGCCTGGGCTGGCAGCGCCTGCTGACGCTGCTGGAGAACCTGCAGCGTCATTACGGCGAAGAGCGCTATCGCCCCTGTTCACTGCTGCGCCAGCGCGCGCTTCTGGAGAGTAGCTATGAGTCATAACGCCTGGCATAACGCCCGCGCCATGTACGAACGGGACGCCTGCGCGCAGGCGATGGGAATGGACATTGTCGAGATGGACGAGGGCTACGCGGTGGTGACCATGACCATCACCCCGCAGATGCTGAACGGCCACAAAACCTGCCACGGCGGCCAGCTGTTTTCGCTGGCGGACACCGCCTTTGCCTACGCCTGCAACAGCCAGGGGCTGGCGGCGGTAGCCTCCGGCTGCTCGATTGACTTTCTGCGTCCGGGCTTCGCCGGGGACACACTCACTGCCACCGCGCGGGTGAAGCATCAGGGCAAGCTGACCGGCGTGTATGACATTGAAATCCAGAACCAACAACAGAAAACCGTCGCCCTTTTTCGCGGAAAATCTCACCGCATCGGCGGCAGCGTGACAGGAGAGGCCTGATGCGTGACGCATTTATTTGTGATGGCGTTCGAACCCCGGTGGGCCGTTACGGCGGCGCGCTTTCCGCTGTTCGAACTGACGATCTCGGTGCTGTGCCGCTGCGCGCGCTGCTGACCCGCTACCCGCAGCTCGACCTGGAGCGGATTGACGACGTGATTTTCGGCTGCGCCAACCAGGCGGGGGAAGATAACCGCAACGTGGCGCGCATGTCGTCGCTGCTGGCCGGTGTGCCGCAGACGGTCTCCGGCACGACGATCAACCGCCTGTGCGGTTCCGGGCTGGACGCGATTGGTTTTGCCGCGCGCACCATTAAGGCGGGCGACGGCGACCTGCTGATCGCGGGCGGCGTGGAGTCGATGTCCCGCGCGCCGTTTGTGATGGGCAAAGCCACCGCGGCGTTTCAGCGACAGGCGGAGATCTTCGATACCACCATCGGCTGGCGATTTGTGAATTCGCTCATGCATCAGCAATTCGGAACTGACAGTATGCCGGAAACGGCAGAGAATGTAGCTGAATTGTTAAATATCAGCCGTGCCGATCAGGACGCCTTCGCGCTGCGCAGCCAGCAGCGTACCGCGCAGGCGCAGCAGAACGGCGTTCTGGCGCAGGAGATCGTCCCGGTGCCGGTGCCGGGTAAAAAAGGGGCGATCACTGAGTTCAGCGTGGATGAACATCCGCGCGCGGACACCACGCTCGAACAGCTTGCCGGGCTGAAAACGCCGTTCCGTAAGAACGGGGTGGTCACGGCCGGAAATGCCTCCGGGGTTAACGACGGCGCGGCGGCGCTGATTGTCGCCAGCGAGAAGATGGCGCTGGCGCAGGGGTTAGTTCCTCGCACGCGGATCGTGGCGATGGCGACGGCGGGCGTGGAGCCACGTCTGATGGGGCTCGGCCCGGTGCCGGCCACCCGCAGGGTGCTGGAGCGCGCCGGACTCAGTATTCACGATATGGACGTCATTGAGCTTAACGAAGCCTTCGCCGCGCAGGCGTTGGGCGTGCTGCGTCAGCTGGGCCTGCCGGATGATGCCGCGCACGTCAACCCGAACGGTGGCGCGATTGCGCTGGGCCACCCGCTGGGCATGAGCGGCGCCAGGCTGGCGCTGGCCGCGAGTAACGAACTGCACCGACGCGGCGGGCGCTACGCGCTGTGTACGATGTGCATCGGTGTGGGTCAGGGCATTGCCATGATCCTTGAGCGTGTTTGAGCATAAAAACAATGTGAGTACCCTACAATGACAAATACAACAAAGCTTGATCCGATTGAAACGGCCTCCCTTGACGAGTTACAGGCGCTACAAACCGCGCGTCTGAAATGGACGCTGCATCATGCCTATAACAACGTGCCGATGTACAAACGCAAGTTTGATGCTGCGGGCGTTCATCCTGACGATTTCAAAGAGCTGGCGGATATCCGTAAGTTCCCGTGCACCACCAAGCAGGACCTGCGGGATAACTATCCGTTCGATACCTTCGCCGTGCCGATGGAGCAGGTGGTGCGCATTCACGCGTCATCCGGCACCACCGGCAAACCGACGGTTGTCGGCTACACCCAGAGCGACATCGACAACTGGGCCAACCTGGTGGCGCGCTCCCTTCGCGCCGCGGGCGGCAGCGCGAAGGACAAAATTCACGTGGCGTATGGCTATGGCCTGTTTACCGGCGGGCTGGGGGCGCACTACGGCGCCGAGCGTTTAGGCGCGACGGTGATCCCGATGTCCGGCGGCCAGACGGAGAAACAGGCGCAGCTGATCCGTGACTTCCAGCCGGACATGATCATGGTGACGCCGTCCTACTGCCTCAACCTGATTGAAGAGCTGGAGCGCCAGATGGGCGGCGATGCCAGCACCTGTTCCCTGCGAGTGGGCGTCTTCGGCGCCGAGCCGTGGACGCAGGCCATGCGCCGTGAAATTGAAAAACGCTTAGGGATTACGGCCCTGGACATCTATGGCCTCTCCGAAGTGATGGGGCCGGGCGTGGCGATGGAGTGTATCGAAACCGTCGACGGCCCGACCATCTGGGAAGATCACTTCTACCCGGAGATCGTCAACCCGAACGACGGCACGCCGCTGGATGACGGTCAGCAGGGCGAACTGCTGTTCACCACGCTGACCAAAGAGGCGCTGCCGGTGATCCGCTACCGCACCCGCGACCTGACGCGTCTGCTCCCGGCAACCGCGCGCAGCATGCGTCGTATGGATCGGATCAGCGGCCGCAGCGACGATATGCTGATCATTCGCGGCGTCAATGTCTTCCCGTCACAGCTGGAAGAGGAAATAGTGAAGTTCGAACACCTTTCTCCGCATTACCAGCTTGAGGTGAATCGTCGCGGACATCTTGATTCACTTTCCGTGAAGGTGGAGCTGAAAGAGAGCAGCCTGACGCTGACGCACGAGCAGCGTTGCCAGGTGTGCCACCAGCTGCGCCACCGTATTAAGTCGATGGTGGGGATTTCCACCGACGTGACGATCGTGAACTGCGGCAGCATCCCGCGCTCGGAGGGCAAAGCCTGCCGGGTATTTGACCTGCGTAAAGTTGCGGCCAACGGTTAAAACAACACCCCCCTCATCCTGGCCTTCTCCCCGAAGGGGAGAAGGGACGGTACGGTGCGGTCTTTTGCCTCCTCAGAAAGGGCGAAGGGACTGCTCGGTGTGGCATTTTCCCCTCTCCCCTCTGGGGATAGGGTCAGGGTGAGGGTCCTATGCTATGATTCATCCAGGACAAAAATAACAACAGAATGAATCACATGAATAAACTCGACGCCTTTATCCAGCACGCGGTCAGCTCCGTTCCCGTCAGCGGGACCTCGCTTATCTCCTCGTTATACGGTGACGCGCTTTCCCATCGCGGCGGTGAGATTTGGCTCGGCAGCCTGGCTGCCTTACTGGAAGGCATGGGGTTTGGCGAACGGTTCGTGCGTACCGCGCTGTTTCGCCTCAACAAAGAGGGCTGGCTGGACGTCTCGCGCATCGGGCGACGCAGCTTTTACCGCCTGAGCGATAAGGGGCTGCGTCTGACGCGTCGCGCGGAGAATAAGATCTACCGCGCGGAACTGCCCGCCTGGGACGGTAAATGGTTATTGCTGCTCTCCGAGGGGCTGGATAAAACCACCCTGGCCGACGTTAAAAAGCAGCTGATCTGGCAGGGGTTTGGCACGCTGGCGCCGAGCCTGATGGCCTCGCCGTCACAGCATCTGGCGGACGTGCAGTCCCTGCTTCACGATGCCGGCGTGGCGGAAAACGTGATTTTCTTTGAAGCCCACTCGCCGCTGGCGCTCTCCCGCGCCGCGCTGCGTTCGCGGGTGGAGGAGTGCTGGCAGTTAACCGAGCAAAACGCGATGTACGAGTCGTTTATCAGCTCGTTCCGGCCGCTGCTGCCGCTGCTGAAAGAGGCCGCGCCGGAGGAGCTGACGCCGGAACGCTGCTTCCAGATCCAGCTGCTGCTGATTCACTTTTATCGTCGCGTGGTGCTGAAAGACCCGCTGCTGCCGGAAGAGTTACTGCCTGCGCACTGGGCGGGACAAAGCGCCCGACAGCTCTGCATTAATATCTATCAGCGTGTCGCGCCGGGGGCGCTGGCGTTTGTCAGCGAGAAGGGCGAAACCTCTGTCGGCGAACTGCCCGTGCCCGGCACGCTCTACTATCAACGCTTTGGTGGTCTTACAAGCGCATAAGGAGGGAAGATGCCTGTTTATCAAATTGATGGCCTGACGCCGGTCGTGCCGGACGAGAGCTACGTTCATCCCACAGCGGTACTCATTGGCGACGTGATTCTGGGCAAAGGCGTGTATGTCGGTCCCAATGCCAGCCTGCGCGGTGATTTTGGCCGTATCGTGGTGAAAGACGGGGCGAACATTCAGGATAACTGCGTGATGCACGGTTTCCCGGAGCAGGACACGGTGGTGGAAGAGGACGGGCACATCGGCCACAGCGCCATTCTTCACGGCTGCGTGATCCGCCGCAATGCGCTGGTGGGCATGAACGCGGTGGTGATGGACGGGGCGGTCATTGGTGAAAACAGCATCGTCGGCGCGGCGGCGTTCGTGAAGGCCAAAGCGGAGATGCCCGCCAACCATTTGATCATCGGCAGCCCGGCCAGGGCGATCCGTGAGCTGAGCGAGCAGGAACTGGCCTGGAAGCAGCAGGGCACGCGGGAATATCAGGTACTGGTGGAGCGCTGCAAGCTGACGATGCATCAGGTAGAGCCACTGCGCGAGGTTGAGCCTGAACGCAAGCGGCTGACGTTTGATGAGAATTTACGGCCGAAGTCGGCGGTGTAGGACGGGAAGTTCGCGCCACGGCACTAACGGGAAGATGTAACCCTGCCTCACCATGCTATAAATCCTCCGACACAGACTCATCACGATAAAGGACGCAGAGTTATGCTGAGAGGAAAACGCGCTGTTATCACGGGTGGCGGCGGGGGATTTGGTCAGGCGCTGTGCGTCTGGCTGGCGCGAGAGGGCGTTGACGTGGATTTTAGTGCCCGTCGGGTCGAGGATATAGAAAAAACCTGCGCCCTCATCGCGGCTGAAGGGGGTGTGGCAAGAGGGTATCTCTGCGATTTAGCCCAGCCGGAATCCGTTTCTCAGTTCTCTTCGCAGGTCTTACATGCAGACAGGCCAATCGATATTTTACTACTGAATGCTGCTCAGTGGCTGTCAGGGACAATAGACGAACAATCGAGCGCAGAAATCGTCAATACCGTCAGTTCAGGCCTGACAGGTTCAATCCTGCTCACCCAGGCGTTGCTTTCAGGATTGCGACGTTCAGACGACGCAGACATCATTGCGATTATATCCGCATGCGGTATTCCGAACTTTACAGATTCCATTGCCCATCCCGCTTTTTTTGCCAGCAAACATGGAATGAGCGGCTTTATCACCAAACTGTCAAAACAATTGTCCCGGGAAAATATAAGGGTGACCGGCTTGTATCCACCCGATTTTGAACTTACCGGGTTAGACGCGCTTGTCGACGATCGCTCACGAATGGGGGAGCGTTTAATGAATGGACGATCTGTCTGGGAAACGGTGCGTTTTGTGCTCACTCAGCCCCGTAGCTGCCACATTGGTACCGTCTACTTTCAGGGCCCCACTCGCGAAGATCTGGAATGTCAGTCCTGAACCTCGTATTTTTGTATCCACCTCTCGATTTAGCAGAACAGGGACCACACAGATGACGCGCTTTTACGAGTTTACCGCTACCAGCCTTGATGGCCGACCGATCTCTATGGCCGACTATGCGGGTAGGGTGGTTCTGGTTGTTAATACGGCCAGCCAGTGCGGCTTTACGCCCCAGTATGCGGGTCTTGAAGCGCTGTACAAAAAATACGCCGATCAAGGGCTGGTGGTGCTTGGCTTCCCCTGCAACCAGTTCGGTAAGCAGGAGCCTGGCGGAGCCGACGACATCTCAAAGACCTGTTACATTAACTATGGCGTCAGCTTTCCCATGTTCGAGAAAGTCGAGGTCAACGGCGCCGCAGCACATCCGATTTTTCGTTATCTGAAAGACGAATTGCCCGGCGTGCTGGGTGGGCGGATCAAGTGGAACTTTACCAAGTTCCTGGTCGGAAGAGACGGTAAACCCCTCAAGCGCTTTGCACCGGTGACCACGCCCGAGAAAATGGAGGAGGCAATTGTTGCGGCACTGGGAAGGTGAGTGTTTTTGTCGCTAGAGCCATCTGTTTGTCGGGGATAGCCGATGTTCTGATGTCCGCTCTGTGCCAGATGCGGACGTGGAGGAGAATGTTATTTTGATGCGAAATATTTGCGTAATATTTTTTCTAATAGCGAGAAAACGACCGTCACCCTTTTTGGAGTAATCAGCTGGTAAGGCCGATATAAATAAAATTGCCATTTCTCCTGTCGCAGTTCTGGCAATGGGGGAACAAGTTGGCCGCTTGCTAAGTACTCCCTACAGATAAAGTCGCTGGACTGTACAACCGTTCTCCCGGCCAATGCAGCCTGAATTTCGGCATATGGATCTGTAGTATAAAACTCAATATGACGAGGGACAAAAGTATTTACTGCGTCACTCATAAATTCAAATGATTTTCCCGTCTCAGGATTAATTAAACCACTAAATGGATAACGCTGTCGAAGATCTTCTAAATCAGTAGGTGCTCCCAGGCGCTCAATAAGTTCAGGGGATGCAACCAAAATATGTTCAACTTGTCCGATATTTTTAATGATAAAGTTTGGGTTAGGTTCTCTCCCTACGCGTATACCTATATCGATACGATGCTCAATAGTATCAAGTTTCATCATATCTAAACGCCAGTCGATAAATAACTCAGGATAGGGACGTAGTGCAGTCAATAGTTCATACAAGATTTGTTCATGATTTGGAAATCGAAGTAATGTGATACGAACAATACCCTTCATTTCATTATCATCTTTCGCTGTCTGAAATAGTTTTTCAGAATCTTCAAGCAGTCGCTTCGCTTGGGGTAAAAATAGTTCGCCGAAACTAGTGAGAAAGATCGAACGCGTATTGCGTTTGAATAAAGGTTCACCAAGTTGTTTCTCCAGCTCAGCGACTGTTCGGGTTACTACTGATGGTGAAACCGACAGCTTGATGGCTGCTTCGCGGAAGTTCAAGGTCTCAGAGGCGATGATAAAAGATTTTAGAGCGTCAAGTTTGTCCATGATTATTGTGAAATTTGCAATAATGTATTTTGATAATAGCAATTAATTTGCAACTATTCCAGCCATATAATAGAACAATCAAATAAGTAACCTGTCTTACTTTTTATCAGAACTCAAAAGAGTAAACTATGTCAATTCAACCAGTAGAGTTAAACAAAGCCTATCGTTTATTACAGGTCGGGCCAACGACGATGATATCGGCTAAAAATGATGGCATTGAAAATGTCATGGCAGCTGCCTGGGTGGGATTAGTAGGCAATAACAAAGTGATGGCTTTTATAGGTCCACAGGCATTTACTCGCGGGCTTGTAGAAAAAAGCGGATATTACGTTGTACAGATCCCAGTAGTAAATCAGATGGAAATGGTTTTATATGCTGGAGGTCACAGTTATTCCGACACACCCGATAAAAATAGTAAAATCCCACTATTTTATCAGAAAGAGTTTGATCTGCCTTTAGTGGAAGGTTGCGCTGGCTGGTTAGTATGTAAGGTCATACCCAATGAAGAAAATGAAAAGCAGCACAACTTGTTCATGGGGGAAATTGTCGGAGCATGGAGTGATGACCGCGTTTTCAAAAATGGGCACTGGATTTTTGATGATGCACCAGATGAATTACGTACTGTCCATTACGTTGCTGGCGGACAGTTTTACGCCATTGGCAAAGGGACAAAATTTAATTATGGGCCGGGAAAAGACTAATCCTTACTTCTGCATAAATGTAGCCATATAACATGGCTACATAGAGGTAGTAGCATAAAAGAACAACCTACTTAAGATGTTTGCTTCTCACTCACAGCGGACCTTTAGCTCAGTTAGCATATCCGCTCAGTGCCAGAAGCGGATGTCGTAAGATTCGTTCGGCTAAAAGAGCAAATTCTTCTGCATCAGAGTGACAGGCCCTGCGGATTCACATTTATCATTACTCTCTGAAAAGTACTTTTATTTTTGCCCGGGGTTACGATAAATATCGGGTCGATTGATTTGCCAGACAAAATCTGGTCGGTTCAATGGGTTATACCCCAGCTTCTGGTATAACCATGGCGCGCTGTCGGTTACCAGCATTATCCGTCGCAGACGTGACAACAATGGATGGGCATGACAGCATTCAATCAGCCAACGTCCAAGACCACTTTTCTGATAATCGTTCAGCACGTAGACGTCACACAAATAACCAAAAGTGGCATAGTCTGTGACCAGACGGGCGAAGCCGATTTGTCTTGTTCCATCCAGGAGCGCGAAACAAAGGCTGTTCTGGATTGATATCCTGACCGTTTCAGCATCAATACCAGGAGCCCAGGACGATTGCGAGAGGTAATCGTGAATGGCTTCCAGCTGAAAAAAGCTGGGATCGGTTGTGACAATAAATTTGTCTTTGGTAAAACGCAGATGCTGATTATTCACCGAACTCCTCCTTTTGGGCTACTTGTGATGAGGCACAGGGCTGTCCTCTATGCCGGGGAATGCTCAGGATGCTTTTTCATGTACTGTCATGATAAATACCAGCGGGTTCTCCCCCTGGTTTTCATAGAAATGAGGAACGTCCGTTCTGGCGGTTGCCGAACAGCCAGTATTTACCCGATACACGTGTTCCTGTACGCCGAGTGTGAGCGTGCCCGACTGCACATAAAACAGTTCAAGCGTTCCTTCCGTGTGGCCGGGGGACGCAAACTTTTCCCCCGGCTGCATTTCCCACATCCAGAGCTCGGTCATATCAGGGCCACCTGACCCTGCGAGCAATCTTGCTCTCCCGCCTTTTTCACCTTCCCACAATTCAGGGATCTCATCTTCAGCGATGAGATGCACGGTCGGTTTTGAACTGACATCCACAAAATCAGCCACTGAAACCCCCATTGCGGCAGCCAGGCGGCATAGCAGGGCAATGCTGGGATTCGCCCGGCATCCCTCTATCTCAACCAGCGCTCCCTTGCTGACGCCTGCCCGACGCGAGAGTTCATCAAGGGAGATTTTCTTTTGCTTACGATACAGTTTTATTCGCTGCGATACGGCTTCATTCACGGAACTGGCGATCGAATTTGCATCGGTCATTAAATTGACTTTTCTGGTCATTGGTCATTATCATGGAATAAATTGGTCATTACAGGATTATCACGTGCTAACAGTATCGCCGTCAATTGCCCCTGAAATTTATCGTATTGCTCCCGGTTTTCGGGCACTCAGCATCTGCGTAAAAGCTGCGCCAGTGCTTAATCCCGACAATGGAGAAATGGCGCTGCGTGAAGCCTGTGAAGCCGTTCTGGCCGGTGAACCAGAGTGGGCGGACTCTCATCTGGCGGCATGGGCCGACGTTTTTCAAAAGTTTGGTGCTAAACCTAAACGCACTCCTTGCTCAGCGGATGCGTTACGCAAGCGCGTGTTACGTGACGGAACGATGCCAGCGCTCGATCCTATCGTTGATCTTTATAATGCCGTTAGTCTCCGCTATGCCGTTCCGGTTGGTGGAGAGAATCTCTCTGCCTATCAGGGGGCGCCGCGTCTGACTGTGGCAAAAGGAACAGAGCCTTTTGATACCGTCAAAGAGGGAGAGGCAGCCGTTGAGTATCCTTCACAAGGCGAGGTTATCTGGTGTGATGATATCGGCGTGACCTGCCGTCGCTGGAACTGGCGACAGGGGATCAGAACCCGCTTAGGCGTGGAAGCTCAGGAAATGTGGTTCATTCTGGAGAGTCTCCCGCAGATGCCGCTGGATAGACTTCACGAAGCCGGGAAGATGCTGACCGACGGCCTGGAAAAAATGATGCCCGGTCTGTGGTTTGAAGTTGCTCTCATCGAAGAACAACAGCAGTAATACCCTTCAGGAGAAACAGTTATGTTTACCGGTTTGTCGGCGTTTCCATTAACCCCAGTCACTGCCAGCGGCGTGGATGAAAAGGGTTTCAGCCATCTTCTTTCCCGTCTTACAGACGCTCAGGTTGATTCTATGGGCATCCTGGGGTCAACCGGAAGCTACGCCTATCTGACCCGGGAGCAGCGCAAGCGCGTAGCAACGCTGGCAAAACAGCATGCAGGGAACATCCCCGTTATGGTGTGTGTGGGAGCGGTCAGTACCGATGCCATTCTGCATCTGGCAGATGATGCACAGGCAGCTGGTGCGAATGCGCTGTTACTCCCGGCGGTCAGTTACCAGCCACTCCGTGACGAAGAAGTCTTCTCACTCTTTGAGACCGTTACCCGGCACGTTTCTGTACCGGTGTGTATCTATGATAATCCGGGCACTACGCATTTTACCTTTACGGATGAACTCCACGGTCGTCTCTCCTCACTTGAGGGGGTTCGCTCGGTCAAGATCCCTGGCGTCCCGGATAGCCCCGCTGCAGCGATTGAGCGGGTGAATGCGTTACGTCAACATTTGCGCCCTGGCGTAACAATCGGTATTAGTGGCGACGCTTATGCGGGGCTGGGATTAAACGCCGGTTGTGAAGTGTGGTATTCCGTGTGTGGCGGTCTGTTCCCTGAGATGGCGAAACAAATCACCGAAGCTGCGGCGGCAAACGATCATCAACGCGTTACAGCCCTGACAACCCGCCTCGAGCCGTTGTGGTCGCTCTTCCGGAAACATGGGGGAAGTATTCGCGTTATTGCCGCTGCTGCTGGTGTGCTTGGGCTTACCGACATGGATTGCCTGCCTCGACCTCTGCAACCATTGTCAGCTGGTGATATCGCGGATATTGCCCATGTGATAAGCATGCTGGAGCTGAAGTGATCTCTCCGCAGGAGACGGGGTGTCTACCGGTCCTTTTGAAACCTGGTGGGGGATCAATCGTCAGATGTTTGACACAAGTTCTTTAGGTCCGCTCTTCGCTAAAAGCGGACCATACTTTAAAACTTTATTAGTGACGTGACTCTTCCTCTCCTGAGAGCGTATCCGCATCAGGTGAATAATTCCGGTAAACGCATGCCAGTTTATGCCCGTCAGGATCGCGCAGATAGGCAACATAAAAATCGGGGCCGTAGGCGGTTCGTGTACCGGGCACGCCTTCATCCTTTCCTCCTGCACGGAGGCCCGCTGCATGGAAACGTCTGACAATTTCCGCGTTATCGGCTCTGAATGCGAACATTGTCCCGTTTCCCGCCGTCGCGGGTTGCTGGTCAAAAGGAGGACAAATGCAGAAGCTAAATTCGTCATCCGGATGATTTTCGTTTCCCCACATTGCCCAGCTATCAGTCCAGGCGGGCAGACGTGAATAGCCCAGCACCTTATAACATGCTCTATCCACGCAGCCACGGCGTAATCGTCAGACCGGTCAGCAAACCTTCCGGGCTGAGCAGGCGAGTGACGGTCTGCCCCCACGGTTCCGTGCGGTTGGCGACCAATAACCGATAGCCTTTTTCACTCAGAACACGGGTAGCGGAATCGAGATCCTGCACCTCGTATTCAATTCATCCCTGCGGTATCGGATGCTCCACGGGCCACTGCGCTTCACCAAAACAGGACGTTGCCGCCTGTGACAGCGGCCAGACGGCAAAATGCTTCACGCCCGGTAAGCGTCCCTCTTCAGTGAGCAGATAATCGGCATTGCCCTCCATCGGCTTCAGCGGCAGTGCAAGAGTCTGGATATAAAACGCGGTGCTGGACGCTGTATCCTGTGAAATGGGCCCGAACCCGGCGACGAACATGACATCAATTCCCGGTAACGTCTGCGACATATCCACTCCTTAATAGCCTGAAATGATGGAATTTAGCGTAGAGCCGTCTTAAATACGACTCTCAATTATGGTATCGCATTCACCGCGCCTGCACGTTCACGGTGGGTTTGAAAGTGAACGCGATAACGATCAACAGCACGACTCCTGCACTCATCACCAGCCAGGCGCTGGTCAGCGAGACCGAACTGTCGCGAACGATCCCGGCAACCAGCGGCATGAGCGCGGCGATCATATATCCTCCTCCCTGAACTTTAGACAGTAACTTCCCGGCCTGCGCGGGCGTTCGCGCATGATCGAACGTGACGATAAGCGACAGCGGGAAGAGGGCGCCGATACCGATGCCAAGCAGCAAGGTTGATAAGACCGGCGTGGTGCCCGGCGCAAAGACCAGACACAGTAATCCCGCAAGCAGCAGTAACAGTACTGTTATCAGCGGAACACGGCGGTCGGGGAATTTACCGATCAGCGCGGAGACGGCAAACCCGGCGGCCACCTCGGTTAAGGTCAGCCAGGCCAGCATATAGCCGCTGCTGCGTGCGGACCATCCTGCCTGAATATAGAGCGGGGGCAGCCAGGCTAAGACCAGCGTGTAGGCCCCCGTCCCCACGCCAAAAAAGAGCAGAAGGAGTCCAGTCCGGGAGGAAGAGAGCGTAACGGATTCATGTGCTGTTTGTTCCCCTTGAGGCTGTTTAACCAGGGGTAACCACAGCATCAGCGCCAGCAGCGCGAGCACGCCTGCCATAGCCAGCGCGGGCTTGAGCGAGAGCCATGAAAACAGCGGCTCGGCGCTGGCGGCGGCGACTGCTGCACCGGCCATAATGCCTGTGCTGAATAGCGACATGATCGTGCTGGCCGTTTGCGTATACGCCTTTTTTATCAGGGCAGGCATTAACGCCTGGATCGTGCCGATGCTGGCCCCGCCCAGTAACGCGGTGCCCATCAAACCCGTCAGCGAGGTGCTAAAACCACGTAATGAACAGGCTACCAGCAGGATGAACAGCCCGAGCATAATTCCCCTGACGGCACCGACCCTGGCTAAAAGCCAGGGGCCACACAGGGCAGCCAGTCCCATCATCGCCACCGGCAGGGTGGTCAGCAGGCTGAATTGCGTCGCGGTCAACCCCGCTTCGCGCTGCAGCACGGAGAAAAGGGGGCCAACCGAGGCCAGAATGGGGCGCAGGTTCAGCCCGACGATAAAAGCGATAACGGCGAAGAGTAACGGTGATGTGCGTTTCAACATGGCATCCTTTTCGGTTGTGAATGGCCCAGGCAAATTGCCGCGAGCATTTATCTTAACGTTAAGATAAAATCTGTTTTTGTGTAAGATGTACCGCACAACTCGATAAATTCCCACGCTATCCGGGGTGAAGATGAAAGACCATGTAGACTTCGTTGTCGGCCAGTGGAGCAGCGCCATGCCTGAGCTGGACGCCTCGTCGATGAAAATTTTTGGCCGAATGCTCAGGCTGATGAAGCACCTGGGAAAAGAACGCGCGCAGGCCATGGCACCGTTTGGCTTTCGCGAGGGCGAGTTTGACGTCCTCGCCACGCTGCGTCGCGCCGGGAAGCCGTACTGCCTTTCGCCCACGCAGCTGTATACATCCCTGTTGATCACTTCAGGGGCGATGACGAACCGGCTCAACCATCTTGAACAGCAAGGCCTTATCAGGCGGATTGCCGATCCTGATGACAAGCGCAGCTCGCTCGTAAGCCTGACGCCGCACGGGCAGGCTCGTATCGAACAGGCGCTGCTCGTGCACACGGAAACGCAAAATGCGCTGCTGAGAAACCTCTCTGAGGCGCAGCGCGCGCAGCTTGAGTCTCTGCTCAGGGGGCTGCTGCTGACGTTTCCGGCTGAGGAATGGGGGGAAACGTCACCGAGTGCCGATAATACAAAAACTGCATGATTACACCTGACAAAAAGGGAACGTATGTCTTTACCGCCACTGTATGCACTGCGCGCGTTCGAAGTTGCCGCACGGCTGAACTCCTTTAGCAAAGCGGCTGAAGTCCTGAATATCACGCCGGGGGCGGTCAGCAGGCATGTGCGGACGCTTGAGATGTGGTTTGACTGCGAGCTGTTTAAGCGGCAGGGTCCGAGAGTGGAGGTCAGCGACGCCGGGCGCATTCTGGCCGGGCAGCTTAGCGAAAGCTTCTCGACTATTGAGTGGGCCTGTCGCGCATTCAAAAGTGAAAACCACCTTCTGCGCCTCAAAGCCCCCAGCACCCTGACGATGCGATGGCTCCTCAATGTGCTTAAATCCTTTCGCGAGAACCACGCGAAGCCGAAAATCGAAATCGCCAGCGTCTGGATGGACTTCGACACCGTTGACTTCAGCCGCGAGCCCTACGATTGTGCGATCCTCCTCGGGAACGGCTATTTTGGCGAGTCAACGGAGAGTCGACTGCTGTTCAGCGAATGGCTTATTCCGGTTTGTACGCCGTCTTTACTGGAGCCTGCCCGGCATCAGCTTCCAGAATGCGATCTTATTCATCCGTCACCGGACAGACGGGACTGGAAGCGCTGGCTGAAAAGGACGAGCCTATTCCCCGGCCTCGACATGAGCGGTGGGATCGTATTCGACACCCTGGAGCAGGGAAGCCTTGCGGCCATGCACGGGCACGGCGTGGCGATGGCCGATCTCCGGCTCACGCTCGACGCGCTGAAAAGCGGCCTGCTCGCGCTGCCCTTCAGCGAGGCGATAGCAACAGGAGATGGTTATTACCTTGTCTGGCCCAAAAATTCGCTCAGAGGACAGAGTATTGAACGGTTGCTGGCCTGGCTTAACCTTAATGCGCCAGTGGTGCCCTCTTTGGATATTGTCTGTCTTGATTTCAATGAAAAGCGGATTTAATAAATAGCGGAATATTTATTATGGGATATTCCGCATAATGAACGTATTTATGCGTAGGGAATATTTGCCATCTTTTTATATCTTTCCGGCAGGGCGCTGTTCAGGTTGAGTAATTTATCCAGTATATAAAGCGCAGGCGTTCCCTTTGCGCGTTCAGCTTCGATCAGCGCAGAACGTAACAGATTGGTAGCCGATGTCATTTCACGGAAGTACTCCTCAGATTCAGGCGTCTGAACTTCACCTGACCCCACGTAACGCACCCGGGGCCAGTCCGCGAAGTCAAGAAGCGGAAGGAGCCCGTCGTCTTTGGGCAAATGCGCAGAGAGCAACTCTTCGGCATTACGCGGATTGCTCTGGGCAAAAGAGAGCAGGTGCAGGCGATGAATAAAGGGCGAAAGCACCTCACCGCTATCGTTTTCTGACGAAAGTAACGTTATTAACGCAGGTATATTTTCACCCGCGATGTTTTTTTCAGGTGAGATCATTTTCATTAGATGAAATAAAACATCGAGTGTCATACGTACTCCATAGACATGCAGGTGTATTTATTATTTGAGTTACGCTCTCTGTTCCAGATCAGGAAGAGATTGGGAATGTAGGGATGGTATTTCAATGCGATCAGGTTTGAAAAACGAGAAATAGTGGGAATCAATGTGAGTTTTACTCAACATAGGTTTTATTATTCAATGAGATTCTCCAGATGTGATGATTAACTTACAATGAACAGCAGAATATCTATCCGACAAGCGTCTACAGAGGCGAGCAAACATGAGATTAGAGAGTGCGTCAGTTTTAGAAGAACTCCGAACCAGGCTAAGACCCGCATCGGTCGCGCAGGTCGGTGGGTTTCGGCCGCCTGAAGATCCCATTACGTCATGGTTTCTGAAGGGCGTTTCTCGCGCAGATGAAGGATTACCCACCTGGAAGGGCAAACCAATGTTTCCACTTCTTCAGATCAGGGTCGACGAGCTTCCTGTTATTCCTGATCAGTTGAAGGGCATAGCCCTTCTGGTGTTGTTTCACAATTTGGAACAACACCCCTTTGACGAACCGCACGGTGAAGGATGGTTAATTCGCGAGTATGCCAGCCTTGAAGGGCTTCAGCCATTGCCTGAATTGGACACGCCGTATCGGCCGTTTCCAGTTCAATGGCTGAGTGTCATTGACGATGCTCCTGGATGGGAAGATGCCTGGGATATTATTGATCTCTCTTGCGTAAATGATGATGAGCAGGCCAGTGATAGTTTTTTTGAAGATTTCAATCGCTACAGGGGAACCAAGGTAGGGGGATTTCCGACTGAGATACAACACGGTGTGGGAATCGAAGAGTTTGTTTTTCAGGTTGGGTCAGAAGAAAAAGTAAACTGGATGTGGGCGGATAACGGTATCGGTTACTTTCATCGGTCATCAGAAGGGGAATGGCGGTTTTCATGTCAGTTCTACTGATGAGCTTCCTGTCGGGGGATTGACCACTCATCCGGCAGTGATTTGTTTCACAAATCCCATCGCTCCTCGACCGTTCAGGATGGTATAACGTCTTGCGGCAATCGGGTTGCCGTAGACAGCCCACATTCCTAAAGGTGTATATGAAACAGATTACTTTCAGTGACCTGCAGCAGCAAAGCGAGCAGGCCGCACATTCTCCTCGCTTACGCGCGCACCGTAATTTACACCCTGACCTGAGCGACCCGGTGCAGCGTCTGGCCATTGCAATGGAACCCGGTACCTATGTCCGCCCCCATCGCCATCCGCACACCTTTGAACTGCTGACGGCGCTGAGCGGCCGCTTTCTGGTGCTGAATTTTGACGACAGCGGCAACGTGACCCGGCGCGTGGTGTTAGGTGAAGAGTGTAAAGTGCTGGAGATGGATGCCGGAACCTGGCATGCCGTGCTGTCGCTGGATAAAGGTGGCGTCATTTTTGAGGTTAAACACGGGGGGTATCAGCCCGTGCCCGAGCATGATACCGCCCCATGGTCACCGGCCGAAAACGAGCCCGGCACCGAGAAGCTGATGCAATGGTACGCTCAGGCACAGGTGGGTGACGGTGGGTTTACCCTGTAATTATTCTCTTATGTGCCCGGCGCGCGGAAAGGCGAGCCGGGTAAAGAGATAAGCGATCACCTGAGTCAACTCACCGTACTAAAAAGCCAGTCACGAGCAGTCGACAGCGTCACAAACGGGCCTGCCAGCGTGCTGTTGTGATGGGCAATAATGTCGCTGGCGGATAAATAGTCATTATCCACTGTGGTATGCGCATCTGAAATTAATACCGTCCTGAAACCCAGCCCCGGTGCGGCCCGGCAGGTCGTATCGACGCAAAACTCTGTTTTCATCCCGGCAATGACCAGCTGTTTGATGCCTCTCTGATTAAGTTCACGCAGCAATTCGGTATCCCGAAAACAGCTGGGATAGCGCTTGGTGAAAACAACGTCCTGCTCCTTCACGTCCAGTTCAGGTATCAGCTGGGTTAACGGCCCCTTTTCTGAGAAGGGGGAGTCGTCAGGCCCAGTATGGCGGGCAAAAAAGACGGGCACCTGCGCGTCTCGGGCGTTGGCGATTAACAAGCGGATATTGGCCAGAACGGCATCGGCGGAGCGAGGGGAAACCGGGCCCCGAAAGAGGCCCTGCTGCATGTCGATAATCAAGAGAGCATTGTCAGATGAAACCATTTTCTTTCTCCATTCAGAGGGTGGTGAACGGAGAGAGATTTCCCCGTCCATGTCGGCGGGGATTGAGGTTCTGTTTGTCAGTCGTTCACTACAGATACGCTCTCACCGCCGAAGGATCCGGTGGTGGTGAGGGTGGTTGTTGGCTGAACTGACTGATACATGCAATGACCTTTGTTTATTTCGCTGTTAGCGCAACTATCGCGTTCAGTTATAGCGCTGGTGAGAGATTCTCTTCAATACACCAACATCAGTAGGTGCAACGTTAGTGTTGCGCCTGGCTGATATTATTTAATACGGCCGAGCCCTTGCAGGAAATCCTCAACCTGCTCGGGCGTCGCCGTGTCTGCCTGGTAAAGGATATCGAGCTTAACGTTCTTCAACCCGCAGAAACCAAATACCCCTTCGATTATCTGCGTCTGAATCGCCGTCGAATAGCCGTGTTTATCAAATCCGGTGAGATCGCTACCGCCAGTGGCAATCAGGCGAACGGGAACATCCCGTAAATTGCCCACGATCCGGCCGTCGTCAGCCACCTTATACGCCCAGTTCAGGGTCAATACGCGGTCGAACCAGCCTTTCAACAGCGCGGGAACCGACCACCAGTACACCGGGAAGATAAACACCAGCATATCCGCACGCTCGACGCGCTGCTGCTCGCGCAGAATATCGTCGGGGAGGGCGCTCGGATCCCCGTGATATAAGTCAAGATCGGCGCGAGCCATGGCCGGATTAAACCCTTCAGCATGCAGATCGGCGAACTCAACCTGCGTACCTTCCTCGCGTAATTTCCCGGCAATGCGGGCTGCCAGCGTATGGGATAACGAATTGTCGATCGGGTGTGCCGTCACAATCAGCGCGTTTTTAATGGCATTTGTAGCAGACATAGCAACCTCAAAATGGGGGAGAAGAGATGTCTATGTTACTATTGGTAACTTAAGTGTCAATCCACCCCCGGCGATCATTTTGTGCTATTCGCGTAGGTCGCAAGCACGCCGGTCATGGCGCCGCTGAGCGTATCTTCTGCCACATTTCGGGCGAGCACGCCGTTGCCCGCCGCGGTGCTGAGCGCCTCCGCCGCGCCAATGATGGCCGTCAGTACCGCTTCTCCCTGAACGCCTTTTAAGACGATAAAAGGCGAAAGCGCGGTGCGCAGGCAGTCGGCACATTCGGCCACGCATGCTTCCCGGAACGTCTGCAGCGCGCGAGAACCGGACAGCGCCGCGGCGATTGGCCCGGTTTCAGGCCCGGCGGCAATGGCACAGTCGATATAGGCCGCGCTGAAAAAGCGGATCGTCTTATCCAGCGTTTTGCTGTCAACCGCCAGCGTCTCGCGGAATTTCGCCAGTTGCCGATCGCTATAGTCCTGATACAGCGCCATCAGCAGCCCTTCGCGATCGCCAAAGTGGTCGTAGGGGATGGGCTTGGTCACGTTGGCCCGTTCTGCCAGATAGCCAAGGGTTAACGCCTCGGTGCCTTGCTGACGCACGATTCCACGCGCAACCTCCAGCAGCTGCACGCGGCGGTCCTCTTTTCTTAAGCGCTTAACAACCATGCTTTCCTCAGATTAGTTATCTACCAATGGTAGTTTACACGTTTTCCGTGCCGTGCTGAACGCGTTGTTCAACCGGGCGGATCCGGAACCAGATCGCATACATCGCGGGCAGGAAGACGAGGGTAATGATCGTCCCGCCCAGCGTACCGCCGATCAGCGTCCAGGCCAGCGTTCCCCAGAACACCGAATGCGTCAGGGGAATGAACGCCAGCACGGCCGCCATGGCGGTGAGTAAGACCGGTCGCGCTCGCTGGACCGTCGCCTCGACCACCGCCTGGAACGGATCGAGGCCGTCCTTCTGGTTATGATCGATCTGACCGATCAGAATCAGCGTATTACGCATCAGAATGCCGGAGAGGGCGATCAAACCGACCAGCGCGTTGATGCCAAACGGCTGATTAAATATCAGCAGGGTCGGCACGACGCCAATCAGCCCCAGCGGCGCGGTTAAGAACACCATGACCATTGCGGAGAGTGAGCGCACCTGCAAAATGATGATCAGCAGCGTCAGGGCAATCATGATCGGGAACAGCGGTAACATGGCCTGCGTGGCTTTACCCGATTCCTCAATCGAACCCGCCATGTCGATACGGTAGCCGGCCGGTAGCGCATCGGCGATCGGCTGGAGCTGCTTCATGATGGCGACCGACACGTCCGGCGGCTGAAGATTGTCGGCGATATCGCCCCGTACGGTAATCGTGGGGGTGCGATCGCGGCGGCGCAGGATGGGGTCTTCCATGCCAACCTCTATCCTGCCGATTTGAGACAGCGGCACGCGCTGTCCCGCATTGCCGACCAGGGTAAAGCCTTCGATTTTTGCCGGGTCAAGGCGGATATCACCCGCCGCGCGGGCAACGACGTCTACCGATCGAATATCTTCCCGCACGGAGGTGACAGGCACGCCTGATAACAGGAACTGAAGCTGCTCGGCAACGGCGCTGGAGGTTAAGCCGGTCGCCTGCAGGCGGTTCTGATCGAGAGTAAAATGCAATACCGGAACGCGTGACCCCCAGTCGGTGTTGACGGTTCGCATCATCGGGCTTGCCTGAAGCACGGCTTTCACCCGTTCGGCGATGTCCTGTACCTGTTTGACGTCCGGCCCCGACACGCGCCAGGCAACCGGGAAGGGCGAGTAGGGGCCAAACACCAGTTGTGTTACCCGCACGCGGGCTTCAGGTGCAAGACCGCTGGCGACGGCCTCCCTGAGCCTGAACTTAAGCGCCTCACGTGACGTCTCGCTGTCCGTCAGGATCACGATTTTCGCAAAAGAGGGATCGGGCAGCTCGGGAGCCATTGCCAGATAGAAACGGGGCGATCCCTGACCAATATAGGCCGTGACGATTTTGGCTTCCGGCTGCTGGCCCAGCCACGTTTCTATTTTTGCGGTTGCGGCGCTGGTTTGCGCAATCGAGGTGCCATAAGGCATCTGTACTTCAACCAGCACTTCCGGGCGATCGGAGGTCGGGAAGAACTGTTTTTTTACCAGCCCCATGCCAAGCACGGCCAGAATGAAAATGGCGACCACGGACCCGGCCACGCGCCATTTTCTGGCGATAACGCGGCCAAGCAGCTGGCGAAAACGGTTATAGCGAGGCGTGTTATAGATGGCGGCATGACCCCCTTCCACTTTGGGGATCGCCGGCAGGATCTTCACCCCAAGATACGGTGTGAACACCACCGCCACAAACCATGAGGCAATCAGGGCGAGGCCGACAATCCAGAACATATTGCTGGTGTATTCCCCGGCGGTCGACTGGGCAAAACCATTCGGCATAAAGCCAATGGCCGTCACCAGGGTACCGGCCAGCATCGGCGCGGCGGTGTGGCTCCAGGCGTAGGCCGAGGCTTTGATTCTGTCGTAACCTTCCTCCATCTTCACCACCATCATTTCGATGGCGATAATGGCATCGTCAACCAGCAGACCGAGGGCGAGGATCAGGGAGCCCAGCGTGACGCGGTCAAAGTTTATTCCCGCGGCTTCCATCACCACGAAAACGACCGCCAGCGTCAGCGGTACCGCCGCGGCAACCACCACCCCCACGCGCCAGCCCATGCTGACAAAACAGACCACCATGACCACAAGCAGGGCGACGAAGAATTTGATCATAAACTCATCGACAGACGAGCGGATATTCACGGACTGGTCGGTGACTTTGGTCAGGGTCATGCCAAGCGGCAGGCTATCGTTGATTTTCGCCGTTTCCGCATCCAGCGCTTTACCCAGCGCCAGGCCGTTCCAGCCCTCACGCATGACAATGCCCAGCAGCAGGGCGGGTTCATGCTGATTGCGTATCAGCATCGTCGGGGGATCTTCGTAGCCTCGTTCAACTGTTGCCACATCCGACAGCGTGAGCGTTTTGCCCTTGGCGACTAAAGGCGTATCACGAATTTTCTGCAGTTCATCGAACGCGCCATCCAGGCGGATAAAAATCTGTGCGCCCCGGGTCTCAATGGCGCCCGCCGCGGCCAGGGCGTTCTGGCTATTGAGGGCATTGAAAATATCCTGCGGTGAGAGGCCCAATGTGGCCAGACGGTCATGGGAGAAGGCGATATAAATCCGCTCGGCCTGTTCGCCGATAATGTTCACTTTTTTCACCCCGGGAACGTGCAGAAGCTGCTGTCGCAGGCCTTCGGCATCGCGTACCAGCTGCCGCTGCGGTTCGCCTTTTGCTTTCAGGGCAAAGAGGGCAAAGGTGACATCCGAGAATTCATCATTGATCATCGGGCCAATGACGCCCGCCGGAAGACGCAGGGATTCATCACCAAGCTTCTTACGCGCCTGATAGAACTCCTCCTGCACTTCAGAAGGCGGGGTTTTGTCCTGCAGTGACAAGGTGATATACGCCATGCCGGGGCGGGTGTAGGTTTCCGTACGGTCATACCACTTGAGTTCCTGCAGGCGCTTTTCCAGCGGTTCGGCCACCTGATCCTGGATCTCCTGCGCGGTTGCGCCCGGCCAGACGGCAATCGCCGTCATCTGCTTCACGGTGAAGGGCGGATCTTCCGCGCGTCCCAGTCCAAAAAATGCGTAAATACCGGCAATCGTCACCAGAACGATCAGAAACAGCGTGACGGAACGCTCGCGGACGGCCAGCGCTGACAGGTTGAAGCGACGTTGGCTCATGGCGCGTTCTCCGCCGGAGCGGCATGGCGTTGTTCTGCCAGCCTGACAACTTCACCTTCGTGCAGAAGATGGGCCCCTAACGCAACGATCTTCTCCCCGGGCTTCACGCCACCCGTGACCTGGACCGCATCTTCGCCCACGCTCAGCACCTTAACCGGCGTCCATGTGACCTTTGCTGGCTGGGCGGAAATGCGCCAGACGCCAGGCCCTTTACCCGCATCGTAGAGTGAGGCCAGCGGGACCTGCATCGCCTGACCTTCCGTTTTCACGTCTTCAATGCTGAGCGTGACGGTCGCCCCCAGCGGCGCGTTCGCCAGCTGACCATCCAGCACGTAGCGGGCTTCATACGTGCGGGTTGTGGCATCCGCAGAGTCAGACAGCAGGCGCAACGTCGCGGTGACCGGGTGTTGTTCACTGCCATAAAGCGTGGCCTGCGCTTCGCTGCCCACGGCAGGGCGCAGCGTCTCCGGAAGCTGGACAAGCGCTTCGCGCTGTCCCGCTCTGGCAAGGCGGATGACGACCTGCCCGGCACTAACGACCTGACCGGGTTCGGCGAGCGTCTCCATCACCACGCCATCTGAATCCGCCAGCAATACGGCATAGCCCGTGGCGTTTTGCGCCACGTTGGCCTGCGCGCGGGCAGCGCTGAGATCCGCCCGGGCCGTATCGGCCGCCGCTTTAATCTGATCATACTCCGCGGCGGACACCGCGCCGGACGCCACCAGGCCGCGATAACGCGACTCATCGCTGGTGGCTTTTCTCGCCCGCGCCTGGGCAGCATCCACCGCGCGCTGCTGCGCCTGGGCCTGTAATTTCAGGTCAACAGGATCGAGACGCAGCAAAGGCTGTCCCTGTCTGACGGTCTGCCCGGTATCCACCAGGCGTTCGAGGATTTTTCCCTGAACCCTGAAGCCCAGGTCGCTTTGCGTTCTTGCCACCACCACGCCCGTGAAGGCGCGTGCGGTAGGGTTCGCCATCTCGACAGAGGCGGATCTGACAAGCGGTGGCTTAGTGCGCGGATCGTCACTCGCGGAATTATCGCCGCACGCCACCAGGGCAAACGGCAGAAGACATACGGCAACGCGGGCTGAAGTGAGCCTGAGCATGGGAAACCTTATTGAAGTAACAGGACGGTATCCGCATTCTCTGACTAGTGACCAATAATGTCAATGGTCACAAATTAGGGGGCCAGGCTTCTTAATATCAGTGAGGAGAGAAGCACCGCGGCAGCAGGGGCCATTTCAAGGTTGTACTGCAGCTGAACGGGATTAATAAAAGGACACATCACCATGTGGATGGCCTGAGTGACCTCATCCAGCGGCGTTTTTCTTTCAAACTCTCCGGCCTGCCTACCTTCGATAATGATGCTCTCAATCAGCTTCATCAGGCTTTCAGCATACCGTTCAGTCGACGGCCACTGCTCGCGTGCGGCGACGGCGGCGATGTCGTAAAGCTTGCGATCGTGGAAAAACAGCTCGCTTCCTGCCTCGGTAAGCGCTTTGAAAAGCCGGCGTAATTTTTCGCTTGCTGACGGTGCACCTTCGAGAGCGGAAAGCACTGCCGCCATGATCAGCTCCAGGCGGTTAGCGCAGATCACCTCGCCGATAGCCTGCTTGGAATCGAAGAACTTATAAATGTAGGACTTAGAAAAACCGATCGATTTCGCCAGCTCGGCGACGGTGGTTTTTTCATAGCCGTAGTGACCGAAGTGCTCAAAGGCCGCTTCGACGATTTGCTCTCTGACAGAATGGTCAAGTGGACCACGTATTGATGGGGCGTTCATAGTTTTAGTCATTATGTAAGCTTAGCGTGACAGGCGACGATTAACAACGAGTGACCATTTTGTACTTTGGTTACCGTCATTCATCATGAGCCCTTCAGATGGGACGATCAACCCGGTGGGGTAAGTGTATCACTGTTTTTCACGCACGATGGCATCTATCTGCCGACGATACGCGAGGGTTTCAGCGCAGTTCCCTTGCGCTGAACAAAGACGTTTTTTGCTTAAGCCGAGAGTGGACGCAATATGAGCAGAATGTCCGAGGAAACCGTGTTTTGATCGGCGGCTGAGAGGAGGCCGCAGAACCGATGCGGCCTTATATTTCAGGCAGCCAGTTCAGGCATCTGTTCCTTTACGAAATCCAATACCTTCCTCGCGTCCAGAGAGGCATAAGGAAGACTCTCAACGATGGCGAGTGAACGCGTATTACCCACCGTTTCTTTTATCTCATCGAGTTTGTACTGAATGTGCGGTGCGATGAGAAACCCATCGAACGCGGGAGCGACGCTGGCGAAGTTATCCAGCCCAACAGCGCTAATCATCAGCGGATAGCCTTCGCGTTCTGCCAGAGACTGCATCTTTTTGGCGAGCGAATTTGCGGTATTACCAAACAAACAACATATCAGAAGCTTTTTCATGTTTTGTTCCTCCTGAAAACCGCTCTCAGGGTAGTCCTGAGGGTGTCACCGAAATGGGCGCTGTCTCTTATTTTGGCGACAAATTAATGTTCTTTTAGCCAGTCGAGAAAAAACTGACTGAACGCCGTAACCTGAAGCGGCTGCAGCTTGCGCTGCGGATAAACAAACTGCAGCCCGACATCTTTGCGATCGTAGCGGCTAAAGCCGGTGAAGCTGTCGGCAAACAGCACCGTGAGTCTTCCGGCCTCAACGTCGTCTTTGACGTCCCACCACGATTTCCCCGCGATGCCGGCCCCGCTGAGCGCCCACTGACGAAGCACTGCCCCGTCGTCGCACACCATGGCGGGCTCGACGCGCACAATGATTTCCTCTCCCTCTTTTTCAAAACGCCATTCGTTCATCACCACGCCCTGAGACTCCAGCGCCAGGCACCGGTGTCGGGCTAAATCTGCAAACGTGGCGGGGATGCCGTGGTCGTTAAGATACGCCCCGGAGGCAACCAGCACCCGATGGTTCGGGCGGATGTTTCTGACGACAAGGCTGCTGTCCGGCAGGTTACCGAAACGCACGCTCATATCAAGCCGGTTAGCAACCAGATCCTCAACGTGTTCTTTTAGCGAGATGTAAAATTTTACGGCAGGATGGCGTCGGGAAAATTCAATGACGGCAGGGCTGAGATACTGTCTGCCAAAGTCCGAGGGAGAGGAAAGGCGAATGTTGCCGCTGAGCACGCCTTCTTTTTGCGTCAGCAGCGACTCGGCGTGATGCACCTCTTCCAGCACGCGCAGCGCGGCGTGGTAAAACTCTTCGCCTGCGCGGGTCAGGGTGAGGGAGCGCGTGGAGCGATGAAACAGCCGCGTCTGGTAACGCTCCTCAATCGCCTTCAGCCTGGCCGTCATGGTGGCAGGGGAAAGCGACAGGCGTCGTCCGGCGGCGGAAAGACTTCCGGCCCTGGCGACTTCCACCAGTAAGGCCATGTCTTCGAGTTTACCCATTATTCATTTTTTCCGAAAAGTGCATCTATTTTTAGCGTAATTATCAAAATCAGATGCCGACTGTAAAGTGATTTCATCCAAACCATAAGGGATGAAAACATGCAACGTATCTCACTTTTGAACCGCAGGAAAATTTCTACGTATTTCAATTCCGCTGTAGCGATGGTTATTCTTGCCAGTCTGTCCGGCACCACATTTTCGGCGCCGCTGGAATGGCTTCAGCCGAAACAGCTTATTGGTGATAAGAGCTTGCCCCAGGCGCAATTAAGGGCGAATGAAGCCGTTGCCAGAGAATATGCAACGTTCTGGAATACGGGAGAAGAATCCCTGGCGCGTGATGCGCTGGCGGTGAATTTCATCGATAAAACGCCCCCGGAAGGTCGTAAGCAAGGGCCTGAAGGCGCTATTTTAGCCTCGCGTGCGTTTCGCACGGCCGTGCCCGATTTGCGCTGCGACGTTGAGCAGATGATTATTTCAGGCACTCGCGTGGTTTCGCATTTGCATTTTTACGGCACATTCACCGGGACATTTGGCAAGCTGAAAGGAAAAGGGCAGAAAATAGATTTCATCGCTACGGATATTTATGAAGTCCGCGACGGTAAAATTGCGGCAAACTGGCATATTGAGGACAACCTGACGCTGATGAAACAGCTGGGCGCACTCTAAACCCATCACTCCGGGGCGCCCCGGAGTGATGTAAAAATCCTATAAGCCCAGATCGCTCAGCGACGGGTGATCGTCCGGGCGTCTGCCCAGCGGCCAGTGGAACAGTCGCTCGGATTCTTTTATCGGCATATCGTTTACGCAGGCAAAACGACGCTTCATCAAGCCGTCCGGGTCGAATTCCCAGTTCTCGTTGCCGTACGAGCGGAACCAGTTGCCTGAATCATCATGCCATTCATAGGCATAGCGGACCGCGATGCGGTTATCCGTAAAGGCCCACAGCTCTTTAATCAGACGATAGTCCAGCTCTTTTTTCCATTTCCGCTCCAGAAACGCCCGGGCCTCTTCACGGTTGGTGGCGAACTCTGCACGGTTGCGCCATTGGGTATCCAGTGTATAGGCCAGCGCGACTTTCGCCGGGTCGCGACTGTTCCAGCCATCTTCTGCCAGCCTGACTTTTTCGATGGCGCTTTCACGGGTGAAGGGCGGTAAAGGAGGACGTGTGTTCATGGCGGTTACCTCAGTGTGATTTTATGTAGACAGGTCTGTCTACTTGGGGTAATCTATGCCTGAAAAATAACGCTGTCAACACCCTTTTTGAGACTGTCGAAAAAATGAAAACCGAACACGCAGGCAACGAAACAAAAATTAGCGTCCGGGATAAAATATTACTCACGGCGCACGATCTGTTTTATTCCACGGGCTTCAGGGCGACGGGGGTTGATACGCTGATTAAAGAGGCGAAAGTGACGAAGGTGACGTTTTATCGCCATTTTCCGAGCAAAAGTTTGCTTATTCTCGCCTATTTGCACTATCGGCATGCAATATGGATTAACTGGTTTGAATCCACGCTGCGCCGACATCTCGATGAAGGCAAAATACCTGCTGATGCGATTTCTGCAACGCTCTGTGAATGGTTTATTTCGCCGGAGTTCCACGGCTGCGCGTTTATTAATGCCAGCGCAGAGGCAAAATCGGAAGATATTGAAAGCGAAATAAAAGCGATATGCCGCGATCATAAAATCGAAACAAAGAATATTATTGCGTCGCTGACGACCATCGCGGATGAGCGCGTCGTCAATGAAATCATGCTGCTCATTGACGGTGCCATTATTCATGCGCAGATGGGCATGGAGACGGATGAGGTCATCACGTCGTTGAAGAGGGCACTAGAAGCAGCGTTTTTAGGGGGCAAATAATGTTTACACCTGAGACGACTGACAAACGCCAGCAACACAACAACACTAAGCGTTGAATAACCTTCACACCGGAATGAGCAAATGGCCTATAACCGTACTTTCGCTCTCGATATAAGCTGGAAAACGCTGCTGAAAGACGCGGGGCTTGAGCCAGAACGCATCCTCCGCAGGGCAGGATTACCTGACGATCTCTTTTTACAAAAAGCGCGGGGACTCGATACGAATGAATACATTCGCTTCTGGAATGCACTGGAGGCTGAAACGAACGATCCTGCCTTTCCTGTCCCGCTCATTGAGTTGATCTCTGCGGATGTGTTTGATCCGCCCCTTTTTGCCGCACTGTGTAGCAGCAATATGATGCAGGCTGTCCAGCGTCTGGCAAGATATAAACAGCTTATTGCTCCGATGGTTCTGGAGACAACGGTCGACCAAAGCGGCAACCTTACCGTCTCACCACGTTGGCTTTTTGCGACAACTATTCCGCCGTTTCTCCAGGTGGCAGAGCTGGGCTTCCTGCTCAAGCTTCTGCGGCTGGGAACGCGCGAACCGGTTAACCCCTTACGGATCTGCGTTTCTGCGCTACCGTCATCGGTTCAGAACAGCCACTTTTCGTGTTTCTTTGGTACTGACGTGCAATACGGAGAACAGCCCGCCATCAGCTTTTCCGCAGCCGATGCGCTTCGACCCTTTTTAACGGTCAATGAGGGGATGTGGCAGGTATTTGAACCGGAACTGCAGCGTCGTCTCGGTCAGTTAAATGAACGGGCTTCAACCGCCGAGCGCGTACGAGCGGTACTCCTGGAGCTAATTCCCGGTAACGAAGCGACTATTGAAAAAGCGGCTGAGCGTCTGGGAATGAGTAAACGCACGCTGCAGCGAAGGCTTGAGCAGGAAGGGGAAAACTTTCGCAACCTTGTCAACGCGTGTCGAGAACACCTGGCCCGTCATTATCTTCGCAATACGCGTCTTTCCGGGTATGAGATCGCGTTTTTGCTGGGTTTCGAAGATCCTAACTCATTCTATCGCGCATTTATGACCTGGACGGGCCAGACTCCTGAAGCGGCCAGGACAGCCATGCGTCTTGAGTAAACACGTGCGTATTTATCGCTCTGATGGCGCAGTTTGCGAGTCAAATGGCGCGATACGCTAGTTAACATGAGGTCAAAGGAGAGCAAACTAGCCACAGTCTACTCACCGAGGTATCTATGTTTACTCAGGACAAAAAAACTGCGCTGGTCACCGGTGCATCGTCAGGTATGGGCAAAGCCATCGCCCGTCGTCTTATTCAGGATGGCTATCAGGTTTACGCTGCTGCCCGTAGCGTTGAGAAAATGCACGATCTTGCCCAGCTTGGCGCGTACCCTCTGCGGATGGATATCTCACGTGATGAAGACATTGTGGTTGCCGTGAATACCATCATGTCGCAGACAGGTGGGGTTGACGTGCTGGTCAACAACGCGGGTTTTGGGCTCTATGGACCGGTAGAAGAGATCGGTATTGATGAAGCTCGCTATCAGTTTGAGGTTAACGTGTTTGGTGCGGCCCGCCTTACGCAACTGCTGATCCCGGCCATGCGCGCCAGACGCAGCGGTTACATTATTAATATCACCTCTATGGGGGGTAAGATTTACACCCTTCTTGGAGCCTGGTATCACGCCACGAAACATGCGCTTGAGGGATGGTCTGACTGTCTGCGTCTTGAAGTGGCTGAATTTGGCATTAAGGTTGTGATTGTTGAACCGGGTTTAATCGAGACAGGCTTTGGTGATGTGGTCAGCGGCAATATAGTTAAACGCTCAGCAAATGGCCCTTACGCTCGCCTCGTGGAGAAGGTGTCTAAATCGGTCAAAAATGCATACGGGAATGGCAGAGGCAGCGACCCGAAGGTGATTGCCGACGTGGTTGCCCGCGCCGTTAAAAGCCCTCATCCGCGTACACGTTATGCAGCCGGCAAGTATGCAAAGATGCTCATCCGCATGCGTCTCTGGTTGGGAGACCGTCTGTTCGATCGCGTTATCCTTGGCCAGACGCTATGACCCAAGCGCCGAGGATGAAAAAATCCTCGGTGTCAGTATGTGCCCTTACACAAGGCTGTAAACCCCCGCGCCCCAGTAACCGGTTACCGGGGAAGTCTGTTCTTTCCAGCCTGATGCGATCAGTTCCTTCGCAATAAACCGATTGATCATTCCGTGCCCCATGAGCAAGACGGGGCCGTCAGAGTCCTTCGCGACATTCACCAGGATTTCTGCCGCCTTAACGGCACGTTCTTTTGCGACGCTCACGCACTCTGACTCGCCAGACAGGCCGCAGAGCCAAAGAACGCGAAATAGCGCTGCCCAGTAAAAAGGCGATAGCCGTAACCCCGGAATACGGAACACCGGCAGCTCTGCTTCCCGAAAAACCTCATCAATTAAGCCCGGTTCACACCCCAGCGTTTTCAACGATGAAAGGGCTCGCGGGAGAGGGCTGCTGAGAAACGTCAGTGCGCGGTACGCGAGGATTTGAGCCATCTCCGAAGGTCTGTCGCGGCCCGTTGAAGAGCGGTTATAGCTGTCGATCCATCCCGCCATTTCCCTGTACGACACCTTTCCCGCGCCCCTGTATTCGGGTTCGCCGTGGCGCATCAAAATAATTTCCATATGTTTTTTATCACCTGTCATCCCTTCGTCAGGGGCAGATTAGCGCGATCGAAAGCGGTTTTTCACCCACCCGTTTTAGTGTGTCTGAGCCTGAAGCGTACGTAGCAGACTTCTCAGTCTGTAAAATATTTTCACGCGCGCGTATTCTGTGGAAAAGCGCTGAGCATAACCATTTAGAGTAAAGGTAACGGAAATGAGAACACAGAAACGATGCCTCGGCTGCGTGGCTATTGTGGTTGATGACTACGATCGCGCCATTGAATACTACACCGACAAGCTGGGGTTTACCCTTGTAGAGGATACGCCCCAACCGGGTAAACGCTGGGTAGTCGTCTCACCCAACCCGGAAAGCGACTGCAATATTTTGCTGGCTCGTGCGTCTAACGAGAGGCAGGAAGGTTTTATCGGTAATCAATGCGGTGGCCGAGTTTTCCTGTTCCTTCAGACGGATGATTTTTGGCGCGATTACCATGCCATGAAAGCAAAAGGCGTTCATTTTTGTGAAGAACCTCGTGAGGAAGAGTACGGTATGGTGGTGGTGTTTGAAGATATTTACGGCAACCGCTGGGACCTCTATCAACATGCCCAACGCGGGTAATGGCCAGGGATACCTTCCATGACTCTTCGAATTCGACAGGCCAGCGGGGCCGATTCTGCGCTCTTAAGTGAACTTGGATACCGCATATACCCCGCCCATTTTCAGCATCTGTGGGTATCCGACGCCGAGATGAAGGCCTTTCTGGACGGCGAGTATGCCGTTTCTGTACTTGAACAGAGCCTGAAAGAGCCGAATGTGACCTGGTATATTGCACAGACCGATCGGCCTGTGGGATTTATGAAAGTGACCTGGGACGCCATGCTTCCAGAAACGGACAAGAGGGGCGTTCTCCTCAACAAGCTCTACCTCGATCCTGCCGAGACCGGCAAGAACTATGGTCAGGACATGTTCAATAAAATTACCGACATGGCCCGGAGCAGGGGAAAGGACTATCTCTGGCTGGAAGTGCTTGAGCAGAACGCAGGAGCGTACCGGTTCTACCAGAAGCAGGGCATGCTCTGCATTAAGAACGTCCTTTTTGAAACAGCCTCACAGCAGAGCATACTCAGAATTATGGGGATGTCTCTTTAGGGCCTGGGCTCTCGTCCCGCTGTGCCAGCGACAGCGCGCTGGCGCTGGCGGGATCGAACAGCGAGATGCTCTCAATTTGATTGAGTAAAATCACCTTGCGGAATGACATGGCGCTGCGGGGTTCCGAGTCGAGCGTAATGTCATGCTCGGCGTACCACCGGCTGTAATTATTCTCGATGCGCAGGTTCATCGTCTTTTCGTCCCGGTACCCGCTCAACATCGGGATCAGCACGATATTGGCCGTTTTTTCATATTCCAGCGTCGCAGTGTGGATCATACCCACGTATATCCGCCTCGAGCGGAGCGTGACCTGCGCCAGCTCGCCTTGCTCCATACACTGATAGAGCAGTTGCTCGATCCCGCTCGCCTGCGCAAGCCGTTTGTAGAGCTTTTTCCGGCTCTCGCCGTCCAGTCTGGCGCTGCCTGCCCAGTTAGACCGGTAGAGACAAAACAGGATGGCAAACGCCAGCATTACCACCACCGGCGCCTGAATGCCTAAAAAACTCCAGTTCATAAAGTCGATTTGCCAGTCGGTGTATTTCGGTGAGGCAAAGTGAAAAGCGTTGTTGGCGGCGGAAAGGCTAAGCAGCAGCAGCCAGAGCAACCCCGTGGCAATCACCCCTTGCAGAACGAAAATACAGCCGTAAAGCGCAACGAGAAAATAGACATCCCAACCGAAGGAACGCTTGATTTTAAAGCGGGTCGACAGGTCGCGGCTGGTGTACCAGTACCCGCAGACCATCAGCACCATAAATATCGCCGTTCCCATATCAGGCCCTCTTTAGCGCGTTAACGTGACGCAGAAAGTCCTGCCGCACCTCGTTGCTCTTGTAGTTCACCGAGGCGTTCCCGTCCTGGTCGATGATGATACGGTCGCCATCTTCCACGGCTTCAATAATTTCCTGCTGACTCATCACCTGCAGTAAGGATTCCGGGCTTGAGAACAGGGAGAGAAAGAAACGTTTCATGTCAGGCATCCTTATGAATAAAAAGGATAAGCCTGGAAGATGACCGCTGAATTTGCCTTAAGGATAACCTGAAAGTGAGTGAAAGCCGGGTGGCGGCTATGCCTTACCCGGCCTACAAAACCTTCAAGCGAATGAATGTTCAAGTTATTGATATTTATGAGTAATAAAAAATAAGTCTGCACAAACTTGGACAAATAACGTTAATTGTGTAAGTTTTAATTATGCGATTACGCCACGTTGTTTACAGCCAGGATGTGACCCATGAGCACTTTGCCCTCTGTCGTGAGTCGGTTTGTCGAGTACTACGCCGCACTGGATAGCCAGCCACCGTCCGCGCTGGCGGGGCTTTATCATTCGAATGCCACACTTATCGATCCCTTCGGTGAGCACAACGGTATTTTTGCGCTTCAGCGCTATTTCACCCATCTGCTGGCCAACGTCGAGAACTGCCGTTTTTCTATCGATCCGCCGCTGTGCAGCGGGAACCGATTTGTTGTCACCTGGGTGATGCACTGGTCGCATCCGCGCATTGCCGGAGGCGAACCGCTTGATCTGCCGGGGTGCTCGGTGGTGGAGACGGAAAACGATCTCATCACGCACCAGCGGGACTACTACGATGCGGGAGAGATGATCTACGAACATCTTCCTCTGCTGGGCTGGGCGGTTCGCGGCGTGAAGCGGAGGGTGAAATCATGAAGACGGTGCTGATTACCGGCGCAAGCTCGGGGATTGGCGCCGGGCTGGCGAAATTCTTCTCTGCTGACGGCTACCATGTGATTGCCTGCGGGCGCGATCCGGCGCGACTGGAAGCGCTGCATCAGACCTGCCCCAATCTCACCGTGCGTCTGTTCGATATGACGGACAGGGACGCCTGTCGCCAGGCGCTGACCGGCAGCTACGCCGACCTGATTATTCTCTGCGCGGGTACCTGCGAATACCTGGACGGTGGCGTGGTGGATGCGGCGCTGGTGGAGCGGGTCATGAACACTAATTTCCTCGGGCCGGTGAACTGCCTTGAGGCGCTGCAACCGCAGCTGGTTGCCGGTAACCGTGTGGTGCTGGTGAGTTCGATGGCGCACTGGCTGCCTTTTCCCCGTGCAGAG
This sequence comes from Enterobacter cloacae complex sp. Mu1197, assembly GCF_040059225.1. Lineage (NCBI taxonomy): Bacteria > Pseudomonadati > Pseudomonadota > Gammaproteobacteria > Enterobacterales > Enterobacteriaceae > Enterobacter > Enterobacter cloacae complex sp. Mu1197. The sequence continues at coordinate 2,216,858 of NZ_CP157375.1, forward strand.
GCCTACGGCGCGTCCAAAGCGGCGCTGAGCTGGTTTGCCGAGAGCCTGCGCCTGGACTGGGAGCCAAAAGGGATTGCCGTCACGGTTGTCTCTCCGGGCTTTGTCGATACGCCCCTGACGCAAAAAAACGATTTTGCCATGCCGGGCAGGGTGACCGTCGACGAGGCGGTCAAGGCGATCCGTATCGGACTGGCGGCCGGGAAAATGCACATCGCGTTTCCGTCCGGGTTTGGCTTCATTTTGCGGCTGCTCTCCGGGCTGCCTGCGTTTCTTCAGCGCACGCTGCTGCGCAGGATGGTGCGTTCATGAATATTGCGATTATCGGCAGCGGCATTGCCGGGCTGACCTGCGCCTGGCGGCTGGCCGGACACCATCAGGTGACCCTGTTTGAAGCGGGATCCACGCCGGGCGGCCATACCGCAACGGTTGACGTGACGACGCCACAGGGTACATACGCGATCGATACCGGGTTTATCGTCTACAACGACCGTACCTACCCGCGCTTTATGGGCCTGCTCAGCGAGCTGGGCATCAGCGGGCAAAAAACGCAGATGAGCTTTTCGGTGCACGACCCCGCGACGGGGTTTGAGTACAACGGCCACACGCTGACGTCGCTGTTTGCCCAGCGTAGAAACCTGGTGAATCCGGCATTCTGGCGGCTGCTGGGCGAGATCGTACGCTTTAACCGCCTGGCAAAACAGGCGCTGGACGGGGAAGTGGATCCGAACGCCACGCTGCAGACGTTTCTGGACCAGCACGGCTTTACGCCGTTTTTTGCGCGCCACTACATTCTGCCGATGGGGGCCGCCATCTGGTCATCGTCGCTGCAGGAGATGACGCGCTTCCCGCTGCCGCTCTTTTTACGCTTCTTCCAAAACCACGGTCTGCTTGATATCACTCATCGCCCGCAGTGGTACGTGGTGCCGGGCGGCTCGCGGGAGTATATCCGCGCGATGCGGGACAAACTGGGCGACCGGCTGACGCTGCATCTCAATACGCCGGTTCAGCGGGTGAGCCGCCACGAGCGCGGGGTCACCCTCCAGCTCGAAAACGGCAGCCATACCTTCGATCAGGTGATATTTGCCTGCCACTCCGCTCAGGCGCTGGCCATGCTTGACGACCCGACCACCGCAGAGCGCGAGGTGCTGGGCGATATCGGCTGGCAGCGCAACGAGGTTGTGTTGCACAGCGACCCGCGATGGCTGCCGGTGCGGCCGCGCGCCTGGGCCAGCTGGAACTACCGCCTGAGCGGGCAGGCGCAGGCCAGCGCCTGTGTCACCTACAACATGAATATCCTGCAGGGGCTGCCTGCGGGCAGCCCGCTGTTCTGCGTCACCCTGAACCCGGACGCGGCGGTTGATGAGCGCTTTGTTCTGCAACGCTTCGTTTATGAGCATCCGCTGTTTAACCCGCAAAGCTGGCGGGCGCAGGCGCGGCGCGGCGAGATCAACGGCCGCCGGCGGAGCTGGTTCTGCGGAGCCTACTGGTACAACGGTTTTCATGAGGACGGGGTGCGCAGCGCGCTGGACGTGGTCAATGCGATAGCGGCCGGGGAGGGGAACTGAGATGAACAGCTGCCTCTACCACGGCGTATTACGCCACCGCCGCCTGCAGCCGAAAACCCACGAATTTCGCTACAGCGTCTTTATGGCCTGGCTGGATCTCGATGAGCTGCCGCTGCTCGCGTCCGTCGGCGTGCGGCGCAATCGCTTTGCTGCCGCCTCTTTCCATGACGCGGACTATCCGCTCGGCACGCCGCTTAAAGAGAACGTGCTAAGCAGGCTGGAGAGCCTGACCGGGGAACGTCCGGACGGGCGGGTGATGCTCCTGACGCAGCTGCGCTATTTCGGGTTCCATTTTAATCCGGTCAACTTTTACTACTGCTATGACGGGAAGGGTACCCTGCGCTGGCTGCTGGCGGAGGTCCGCAACACGCCGTGGAACGAGCGTCATTATTACGCGGTCGACGGGCAACATGCCCAGCCTACGGAAAAAGCGTTTCACGTTTCTCCGTTCAATCCGATGGACATGATCTACCACTGGCGCTTCAACGACCCGGATAACACGCTGCATATGCACATTGAAAATCATCAGGAGGCGAAGGTGTTCGACGCCACGCTGGCGCTGCGCCGGGAGCCTTTGACGCGCCCCGCGCTGCGCTCGCTGCTCCTGCGCATCCCGCTTATGACCCTGAAAACCGTTTTCGCCATTTACTGGCAGGCGCTGCGCCTGTGGCTCAAGCGCGTGCCGCTGTATAACCATCCTGTCAGCAGGAGTGAACGCTCATGACCGATCCCGTCTTTGCGTTAGAACCCGATATCCCGCGCAACGTGCGCCTTGCGCGATGGCTGCTGTTTCGTCTGTTAAGCGGTATCCGCGGCGGCTCGCTCACGCTGCGTGAAGGGGCACAGACCTTTCATTTTGGCGAAGCATCCTCCGCGCTGCATGCCGACGTACAGATCCTGACGCCCGGCGTCTACTGGCGTGTCTTAACGGGCGGGAGCCTTGCCGCGGCAGAAGCCTGGATGGATGGCGAATGGGAAACTCCGCACCTTACGCCGCTACTGGAACTTCTGGCGCTCAACGGCGAGGTGCTTGGCCGTCTGGAAAACGGGTTCCGTCTGTTCGGCAGGCCGCTGGAGCGGCTACGCCACTGGACGCGGCGAAACTCCCGCGCGCAGGCGCGTGAAAATATTGCCGCCCATTACGATCTGGGTAACACCTTCTATGCCCATTTTCTGGATAAGGAGCTGCTCTATTCCAGCGCCTTGTTTACGGAGGACGAGCAGGATCTCACGGAGGCCCAGCAGGCCAAAATGGCGCGTCTGTGCAAACAGCTGGCGCTGAAGCCGGGCGATCATCTGCTGGAAATTGGCACTGGTTGGGGGGCGATGGCGGAATACGCGGCCCGTCATTATGGCTGTCGGGTGACCACCACCACGCTATCGCAGGAGCAATACGTCTGGGCGACCGAACGAATTGCCCGCGCTGGACTGCAGGATCGGGTCGAGGTGCTGCTCTGCGACTATCGCGACCTCACCGGGCAGTACGACAAGCTGGTCTCGATAGAGATGATTGAAGCCGTCGGGCAGCGCTATCTGCCCACGTTCTTCCGTACCTGCCAGGCGCGGCTGCGCCCGGGAGGACGCATGGCGATTCAGGCCATCACCATTCAGGACCAGCGCTATCGCGACTACAGCAAAAGCGTCGATTTTATCCAGCGCTACATTTTCCCCGGCGGCTTCCTGCCGAGCATCACCGCGATGAACGATCTGATGACGCGCCACACCGATTTCGTGGTGCGCAATCTGTTCGACATGGGGCCGGACTACGCCCGCACGCTGGCGCACTGGCGACAGCGCTTTGTCCACGCCTGGCAGGAGATTGAAAAGCTCGGCTTTGATGAGCGGTTTCGTCGCATGTGGCTGTACTACTTTGGCTACTGCGAAGCCGGGTTTAACGCCCGCACCATCAGCGTGGTGCAGCTGACCGCCGAGCGCGTATGAAACGATATCTTCAGGTCTTTCTGCTGGCCGTCGCGTTCGATCTTTACTGGGCGCTGGTGGTGCTCTTTCGCGAAAAGGGCCTGATTATCTGGCTCGCGCTGGCGATCCTGGCGTGCCTGCTCTTGCCGTCTGTATACCGTTTTTACGCCATCGGGCTGGCCGCGGCGGGCAGTTTGCTGGATACGCTCTGGGCGCTGACGGGACTGATAGCCTTCACGGGCGACTCCCTGATGCCGCTATGGATGGTGGCATTGTGGCTAATGTTCGCCACCGTCTGGACGCAGCTTACGCGCACCACCACGTTGCCCGGCTGGCTGCTGACCCTGCTGGCCGCCGTGGGAGGCCCGGTGGCGTACCTGATTGGCGAGCGGCTGGATGCCATCACATTTCTGGAGCCGACTTTTATCGTCGTCAGTTGGATGGCGCCGGGTTGGCTGGTGTTGATGCTGTTTTTCCACCTGCTGATGGGGAGACAAAAATGAGAGCTGCGATTTTGCTGCTTTGGCTGATCGCCATGCCTGCGGCCCAGGCCGCCGACTGGCTGGCGTGGCGTAAGGTGGGCGATGCCACGCTCACCTGGGGGCCGTTCACCGTCTATACCTCCCAGCTGCGTACGCCGGATGGGCGTTACGGTCGGGAGAACCAGGATCAGGCGCTGATAATTACCTATGCGCGCGACATCGATCGCGATGAGCTGGTCGAGGCGACCCGCGACCAGTGGCAGGCGCAGGGGATCCTGGCGCAGGAACCGCAAAGCGAAGCCTGGCTGCGGATGCTCCGGTCGCTGTGGCCGGATGTTCGACCTGGCTCACAGCTGGCGTTTGTCCTTGATGACCAGCAGGGGCAGTTCTGGTACCGCGATCCGACCCTTCAGAAAACCTTTATTCCTCTGGGACCACGCCAGTCAGAAGCGTTCAGTACCCGTTTTCTGGCCATCTGGCTGGCTCCCCGTACGCAATATCCTGAGCTGCGTCAGCAGTTAATCGGAGGCCAAAAATGAAACGTTTCCTGATGATGGTGCTGGCATTAACGATGCTGCTGGCGGGCTGTAGCACAGAGGTGACCGAATACCGCCACCAGCAGCCGCGGCTGGATATCTTCCACTTCTTCCAGGGCAAAACCGAAGCGTGGGGGATGGTGCAGGATCGCAGCGGCAAGCAGATCCGACGTTTTCACGTTGAGATTGCCGGGGACGTTATCGGCGATACGCTGACCCTGAACGAGCACTTCGTTTACGACGACGGCGAGAAGCAACAGCGAGTCTGGCATATCCGGCGCCTGGGGAACGATCGTTATGAGGGCACGGCGGGGGATATCGAAGGGGTGGCGACGGGGCAGGCCGCAGGCAACGCGTTCAACTGGCATTACAGCATGAACGTGAAGGCCAACGGCAGCACCTGGCTACTGAACTTTGACGACTGGATGTACCTGCAGGATGAGAACCATCTGTTTAATAAAACCGAGATGAAGAAACTGGGCGTCACCGTCGCCACGGTGACGTTGTTCTTTACCCGTAAAGAGTGATGATACGAGCAGTGAACAATCCCCTCGCCCCTATGGGGAGAGGGTTAGGGTGAGGGGAACATACGGCTAAGGTGGTATTTCCGTTCACTTTATGTTCCTTGCTACTCTGTAACGACATGACCGGTGAACGTGCCAGGGTGGCTCAGTCTGCACTGAACCCCATATCCAGGACACCAGATCATAGAATCTGGAGGTCCTTATGAGATATCCCTTCCACATCCGTCTTGAGGCTGTTCAGCATTACATGACTGGCCAGTCGAGCATTAAAGAAACAGCCCGTCTGTTCAGTGTTGGCCGAACACCTCTTACCCGCTGGATACGGTCTTACAGGCGTCAGGGGAAGGCCGGGCTGGAGGACCGTCCTGCACGGACCTATACTTCAGCTTTCAGGCTCCGCGTAATCCGTTATGTTGCTGAACACGGGTGCAGCTATGCGGAAGCTTCAGCGCGCTTTGCCATTCCAAATGAGTCGCTCATTCTCGACTGGACAAGACGTTACCGGAAAGGCGGCGCACAGGCGCTTAATACAGCCAAATCCGGGCCCGCTATGTCACAGAAAAAGTTTATACCTGACTCCAGACCGCTCAGTGAGATGACTCCCTCAGAACTTCTGAGAGAGCTGGAATATCTGCGGGCGGAAAACGCATATCTAAAAAAGCTCAAAGCCCTGAGGGAAGAAAAGACTCTCAGGGAACAGCAGAAAAAGCGCGAGTGATACAGAGTCTGCTTGCAGACCACCGACTTGTTTACCTGCTCTGTGCCGCAGGGCTGGCGCGCAGCACGTATTATTACCAGATATCCAGACCCGCAGGTGAGCCGGTTCGGTATGCGGCTGCTGTCAGTGCTATGTTCACGATCAGTCAGAGAAACGCCCAATGCTATGGTTACCGAAGAATGACGGCGGCACTGCGTAATGAGGCCTTCACGCTGAACCATAAAACGGTTCGTATATTGATGAAAAAGTATGATCTGACATGCCAGTTGCGCCGAAGAAAATACCGTTCCTGTATGGCCGGTGGTGGCCCGGCTTCCGATAATCTTCTTGCCCGCAACTTCAGAGCCGAACGCAGTGGGATAAAGTGGTGCACAGACGTGACGGAGTTCCGTGCCGGTGGTCAAAAACTGTTCCTTTCGGCCCTTCAGGATCTGTTCAATAATGAAATTGTGGCCTGGCAAACATCAACCAGTCAGTCGCAACCTCTGGTCTGCAGGATGCTAAAAAAAGCGCTTAATGCATGCAGAAACAAAGAAGGTGCGATGTTGCACAGTGATCAGGGCTGGGCTTACAGAACGCCTGTCTGGCGCAGAATGCTGGCTGATGCAGGCATAACACAAAGTATGTCGCGTAAGGGCAACTGTCTGGATAATGCAGTGATGGAAAACTTCTTCAGTCACCTGAAAGTAGAGATGTATTACAGGAAAAAGTACAGTTCAGTGAAAGAGCTTGAAAGCGATATTGGCAGGTATATTCGCTATTACAATACCGAACGAATCAGTTTAAAAACGGGCGGGATGAGTCCGGTTGAATACCGGACTCTGACAGAACAACAATGAAAGCATGGTGTCCAGGTTTAGGGGTTCAGTGCAGTCGCCACCACCCTGGCTACCCGGGCTCCCGGCGGTAAATCGCCGCTACGCGGTACCTTCGGCTTATTCCTTCAGGCTATCGGGTCGGGCATGAGCCTGCATCCCTGCAGGCCACGCCCTCTCGGCGCATCCCTGCGCCTCGCCCCGGCCTTACGGAAACGCTTCGGCGATTTACAGCCGGACCAGGGCATGGCTGCAAGTAATTGCTTCACTTTAAAAAAACTTAATCGCTTTCGGTAAAAATTTTCTGGGGAGCCCTCAGTCCGAAAGATGCGATCTCATGTCCTGTCGGTGCGGGTTTTACTACCCGAGTAAATAAAGACAAGCGCAATCCCCAGGCAGACTACCGCCCCCAGACGACTCGTTGAAAACGAAATGGCGGGGTTACCCAGCCAGCCAAAGTGATCAATCAACATGCTCATGGCGAGCTGGCCAAAGATGACCGCCACCGTGGCGACGGCGGTGCCGATGCGCTGCACCGCCACGACCATAATCACAATATAAGGCACGCCAAACATTGCCCCGAGAAGCTGCCATTTCGGTACATCCAGCAGGCTGACGGCCTGCTTAGGTTCAAAGAAGAAAATCAGCAGGGCGGTCACCAGCGCGCCGACGGAGAAGGTCAGAAACGCGCTTTTAAATACCCCCACGCTGCTGCCGAGCTTGCCGTTAATGGCGGCCTGAATGCTCAACGTTGCGCCGCCGCAGACGGCCAGAAGAATCATAATCAGTGTCATATGTTACCCCTGCGCGACCAGAACCAGTGCCGCAATAATGAACCCCAGTGCAATAATGCGCTTCGCGTTTATCTTCCTGTGCGGCGAACCCAGCAGACCATAGTGGTCAATGATCAGGCTTTTAAAGACCTGGCCGGCCAGAATGCCAATCATGGTCATGGCGATGCCGATGGTGGGTGTCGCCACGGTCAGGATGACCACGTACATCGGACCGAGCACGCCGCCGAGCAGCTGCCAGCCGGGCTGTGCGAAAAACGACGGGCTGTTGCGCGGGCTGAAAAACAGCATAAGCAGAAACGTTAGCGCGGCGCCGACGCCAAAAATGCTGAACGTCGCCCATAAATCCCCGACCTTTCCCCCCAGCGGTCCCAGCAGGCCCGCCTCGACGGAGAGGCCCATCCCGCCAGCAATAACCAGTAAAATCAAAACAAACTGCATTCTTCTTCCTCCGTTTTCAGGCGAAGAAGATTACGTGGGTTGTTCAATGAGAAAAATGCCATAATGCAGTAAACACCTTTGCGAGATATGCATTAATGGTTGACGCCAGCAACATCAACATCCGCGCTCTGCTGATCTTTATCGACGTGTATGAAGCGCAGAACTTCTCCGTCGTGGCGCGGCGGCAGGGGATATCGGCCTCGCAGATATCGCGTGTGATCCACCAGCTTGAGGATGCGCTCGGGCAGCAGCTTTTCTATCGCAATACGCGGGCCGTCATTCCCACGGAAAGCGGTCATCTGTTTATTCGCTACGCCCGGTCAATGGCGGAAAACCTGGAAGAGGCGCGCCGGGAGCTGGACGCGCGTGCGGTGGAACCGTCCGGTGCGATCCGCATTAACGGACCGGTGTTTTTCGGCCAGAAGCACATAGCCCCAGGACTTCCCGGCCTGTCGGAACGCTATCCTCGCCTGAGCGTAGAGCTGACGCTGACCGATGATTTTATCGATCCCCACCGGGATGCGGCAGACCTTATCTTCCGCATTGGTGTACTGACGGACTCCTCGTTTCGAGCGCGGGTGTTCGGGCAGCAGGTGTATCATCTGGCCGCGTCGCCAGATTACGTGCGTAGACACGGTGCGCCTGAAGGGCCGGACGATCTGAATCGCCATCACTGTCTTGTCTATCGCGGATCGTCAGGGCCTAACCGCTGGCTGCGGCGCGGGGCGGGATGGGGATTGTGCTGTTTCCGGACTGGCTGGTGAGCGAGCCGCTTCAGCGCGGTGAGCTGATTCCCCTCCTGCCCACGCTGGAGTGTGCCATCAATACGGAACAGCAGGCGATCGCGGCGATCTACCCTGATGCCCGACATCCGCCCCTGAACGTCAGGGCGGTCATTGATTATTACGTCGAGCATTTTGGTACGCCGCTTTACTGGCAAAGGTAAGGGGATTACGCGCCAAGCTCTTTGCGGATAATCTCTGCGCCAGCGCTGAGTGCTCTCAGCTTGCCGTTGGCCACCTGACGGGAGAGGGGAGCCATGCCGCAGTTGGTTGACGGATACAGCTTGTCGGCGTCGACAAACTGCAGCGCTTTACGCAGCGTATCGGCCACTTCCTCCGGCGTTTCAACCGTGTTGGTTGCTACGTCAATCGCGCCAACCATCACTTTTTTACCGCGGATCAGCTCAAGCAGATCCATCGGCACGCGGGAGTTGTGGCACTCCAGGGAGATGATGTCGATGTTAGAGGTCTGCAGCTTAGGGAAGGCCTCTTCGTACTGGCGCCACTCGGAACCGAGCGTCTTTTTCCAGTCGGTATTGGCCTTAATGCCGTAGCCGTAGCAGATATGGACCGCGGTCTCGCACTTCAGCCCTTCAATGGCGCGCTCCAGCGCGGCGATACCCCAGTCGTTGACCTCATCAAAAAAGACGTTAAACGCCGGTTCATCGAACTGGATAATGTCCACGCCTGCGGCCTCTAACTCTCGCGCTTCCTGGTTAAGGATTTTGGCGAATTCCCAGGCCAGCTTTTCGCGGCTTTTATAGTGCGCATCGTACAGGGTGTCGATCATGGTCATTGGCCCCGGCAGAGCCCATTTGATCGGCTTGTCTGTGAGCTGGCGCAGGTACTTTGCATCGTCGACGAAGACCGGTTTCTGGCGCGCGACGGCGGAGACCACGGTCGGCACGCTCGCGTCATAGCGGTTACGAATGCGCACCGTCTGGCGGTTCTCAAAATCGACGCCGCTCAGGTGTTCAATAAAGGTGGTGACGAAGTGCTGGCGGGTCTGTTCCCCGTCGCTGACGATATCGATTCCCGCGCGGATCTGCTCATCCAGAGACAGGCGCAGCGCATCCTGCTTGCCCGCCAGCAGTTCCTGATCCTGCAATTTCCAGGGCGACCACAGCGTTTCAGGTTGCGCAAGCCAGGTCGGCTTAGGCAGGCTGCCAGCCGTTGAAGTCGGGAGCAATGTTTTCATAATAAAAGACCTTTTTTGATGTATTAAAGCGTGTAGTTATCAGACCACTGCTCAAGAATGTGTTTGTAAGGCTTAATGAAGTACTCTTCGGTAAATCGACCCTGTTCAATCGCCAGACGGCTTCGCTCTTCCCGGTCATACACAATTTTGGTTAAGGAGTGATCCTGCTGGTTCAGATCCGGTCGGTAGCACAGTCCGGCCGCCGAGTTGGCGTTATAAATTTCCGGGCGATAGATCTTCTGGAACGTCTCCATCGTGCTGATGGTGGCGATCAGTTCCAGAACGGTGTAATCACTCAGCAAATCCCCGGTAAAGAAGAACGCGAACGGCGCCACGCTGTGTTCCGGCATGAAGTAGCGCACGCTCAGGCCCATCTTTGCGAAGTACTGCTCCGTAAGCGATTCGCCATCCGGCTGGTACTCAACGCCCAGTACGGGGTGCTGGTTACCGGTGCGGCGATAGGTATCTTTGCTGGAGACGCTCAGGCAAATCACCGGTCCTTTTGTGAAGTTCTCTTTGTATTCCGGTGAACTCACAAAATGGCGGAAGATATTGCCGTGCAGTTCGCCAAACTTTTCCGGAATGCTGAAGTGCTGCTGGTTCTTGTTGTGCTCCAGCAGCAGGACGCTGAAATCATAATCCCGCACGTAAGACGAGAAGTTATTCCCGACAATGCCAGGGATACGCTGGTTGTTTTTCTTGTCGACAATGGTGTTTTGCAGTATCTCAATGGCCGGGAACGGCTTTTCCGCGCCAATATTCAAATCGACAGAGATGATCTCAAGCTCAACCGCATAGCGATCGGCGTTTGGGTTATCCCAGCGCGCTAAAGCGTTAAAGCGGTTGTTGATCATCACCAGCGTATTGCGCAGGTTCTCCTGACGCTTTTCCCCGCGGGCCAGGTTGGCGAAGTTGGTGGTCGTACGCGTATTTTCTGACGGGTTGTAATTCTCATCGAAGCAACTGCGCTTAAGGGTATATGTGAAAGCTTTGCTCATTGTGGTTATGCATCCTAAGTTCATGTTGCTAAGAAGTTACCAATGCATAATTTATGCCTGAGCCCGTGGCGCAGGGGAAGTGACTTAATTTCAATGCAACATGAGGCATTTTCATGTTTAGATACAAAAAGAAGAGTAGCGCGGGTGGCGACTGTTTAAAAAGTTTTACGCATTGCTGTAAAGGCTAATACGGAAATTATGGTGTATTACACCGTAATTATGCATCTGAAAGAAAGCAATCTATTAACCCCCGCAGTTGCGATTAATTGATGTCGCTTATTTAATTTTATAGAAATATTTTTGGTGTGAATTTTATATGTATTGCCAGCAATGTTGGGTTATTTATGGTTTTATTTATTTTGCGATCTTAAACATGATTTTTTGCTATCTCATAATTATTTAAGCGTGTAGCATTTACCCGACGAGTAAAACTCTGAGGATACCATTGTGTACTATCCAAACTCCATCAGTTGGCCAGTGATTCGCGAAGGGGGACTTCGACGCCTTAGGCTTGGAGAAATAAATTTAGCGAGTTCGCTCTTTGGGTATAGTATTTACTATCATAAAGTATGGATTCACCTTGAAAGTTATCTGCCTTTTAATCTTCAAAACCCTGGACAGGCAATGAGTCCTGATGGAGAAATGTGGTTCAGGTCTGAAAAATATGAACATGATTTTTCTATGCCTGTTAGCCAGCCAGTAACTGTTGCCCAACATCTTTTTATGCATGAAATGATGCATGTCTGGCAGCATCAACGTGGTATGTGGGTGCGTATGCGTGGTGCTTTCTCCTGGGCTGCTGATTATGCGTACAGTCTTGATAAGACGAACTTACTGGAGTACGGCCTAGAGCAACAAGCTTCGATTGTCAGTGATTACTGGTTATTAAAAAGCTATGGTTTTTGGGGTAATAGTCATCTCTTTGATTATAGAAACTATGATCCTGCTGAACCAGTAACGATATTGATTAAAAAGTATGAACGTATTTTAGAGGGGTTTCCCGGTTGAGATATATATCACTGTTGCTGTCTGCCATTTTTCTGACGGGGTGTCCGGGTAAAGGAAAAGAAGGCGCTGCGTCTGGGGAAAGACAATCTATCTACGTTTATGATGGTCTGGTATGCTTTACAGTCGATAAAAAAGATATCCTTAGTCGCTATGTATTGGCATCAAACGGAAAAGTTTATTCTGAGTTATTAAAGGGAGACTTTTTAGCATTATCATATCCGAACACATGTTTTAACGTGAACTTAACTAAAGGTACTGTCTATGGAGCACATTATACGTTAAATAAAAAGAATTTTTATTATACTTTTATAATCGATAACCAAGGCAATATACTCGACTTAGGGAGAAAGTAGCATGTCATTACCCGCATACCTGTTTCTTTATGATGAAAACGGAATGCAGTTAAAAGGAGAATGTCTCGCGTTAGGTCGAGAGGGTGCGGTTGAAGTCATGAGCAGCAGCTACGGCATTAGCCAGCCAGTCGACCCTCATACCGGCAGAATGGGGGGTACCAGACAACACGAACCTTTTATCATACACAAACAGCTGGATAAACTTTCACCACTGTTTGCAGTGTATGTTTGCGACGGGAGACGTCTGCAAAAAGCGGTCATTCGCTACTATGAGACAAACGATGCAGGGATTGAACGTGAAGTTTATCGGATATCCATGGAGAGTGTTGTCATCATGTCAGTGAATGCCAATCACACATATATACCTGGTTCAAATCATCATAACATGGTCGAGACCGTGAAGTTACGCTTCAACAGTATTGAATGGCACTACCTGGATGGCATGATTAAGTATGGCGACGCGTGGTCAAAACCAGCATCACAAAAACCGTAATATCACGATTTTACTGCTAATCTTTATCAATCAGGATCCTGGGTGCGATATATGGCGCCCAGCCAGGATGTGTAACGCTTCATCTGCTAATGTCGCACTCTTTCCTCAATTCCCGCTATAATCCCCAAAATTTCCAACCGGTTTAGAAACAATCATGACAAAACTCACCTTACAAGAGCAGATGCTGAAAGCGGGCCTCGTCAGCAGCAAGAAAGCGGCGAAAGTGCAGCGTACGGCAAAGAAATCACGCGTTCAGGCGCGTGAGGCTCGGGAAGCGGTAGAAGAGAACAAGAAGGCGCAGATCGAGCGTGATAAGCTGCTGAGCGAGCAGCAGAAGCAGGCCGTGCTGGCGAAAGAGTTTAAGGCGCAGGTGAAGCAGCTGATTGAGATGAACCGCATCACCGTGGCGAAAGGCAACATCACCTTTAACTTTACCGACGGTACGCTGATTAAAAAGATTGAAGTCGATAAGCAAACGCAGACCCAGCTGATCAACGGCCGTCTGGCGATTGCTCGCCTGGTGCTCAATGCTAACGGTGACTGCGACTACGCGATTATCCCGGCAGTGGTGGCCGATAAAATTGCCCAGCGCGATGCCGACAGCATCGTGTTAAACAGCGCGCTCAGCCAGGAAGAGCAGGACGAAGACGATCCGTACGCGGACTTCAAAATCCCTGACGATTTGATGTGGTAAACCGCGTTCAGAACGGGGCGGCGTGACGGGCGTTAACCGGCTCGCCGCTCACGGGATGAATAAAATTCAGCTCGCAGGCATGCAGCATCAACCGGGGCGCTTCCTCAGCACCCGGCACGTCAAGACCGCCATACAGATCGCACCCCAGAATCGAGTGCCCCAGCTGCTGGCAGTGAATACGCAGCTGATGGGTTCGCCCGGTCTCCGGGATCAGTTTCACCCGCGTTAACGGTAATCCCGCTCCCTGATAAAACCGTTCCACAACCTGGTAGCGGGAGCGGGCGGGTTTACCGGTGATGGCGCAGATCGACATCAGCGGGAACAGCGCCGGGTCTTTGGCAATCGGCGCATCAATAACCCCTTCATCATTTTCCACGTGGCCGCAAAGCAAGGCGCTGTAGACTTTCTCCACGCTGCGCTGGCTAAACTGCTGGCACAGTGCCGCGTTGATGGCCTTATTACGCGCAACCACCATCAGCCCGGACGTACCAAAATCCAGACGGTGCACCAGCGTGCAGCCGGGGAACGTCTGAACCAGACGATAGTGGACGGAATCGAGGTTTTGCGGATTTTTGCCCGAGAGGCTGAGCAGGCCGGAAGGCTTGTCGATTAGCAGCAGATGTTCATCCTGCCAGAGGATCTGAATGTCATCGTGACACGGTGGGGCAATAAAAGAATCAATAATCGCAGACATCAGGCCGCCCGGCTGGAGAGTGGGTGCGGATGATAACGAAATGCGGGGGAAAAGAAAAACCCTCCCACCGGGCGGTGAGAGGGTGAAGTCTTACGCTGCAACCAGGCTGTCGATGGCGGCTTTCGCGTCGGTCTGCGCTTTGGTCGCCACTTCAGGACCGTAAGCGATACCTTCCGCGAACACGAAGTTCACGTCAGTGATGCCGATGAAGCCCAGGAACAGGCTCAGGTACGGCGCAACCAGGTCGGTTGGGGTGTCTTTATGGATACCACCACGGCTGGTCAGTACGATCGCACGCTTGCCTTTCACCAGACCTTCAGGGCCGTTCTCGGTGTAACGGAAAGTTACGCCAGCGCGCGCCACCAGGTCGAAGTAGTTCTTCAGCTGGGTTGGGATGTTGAAGTTGTACATTGGGGCGTTGATGACGATAACGTCATGTGCCTGCAGCTCAGCAATTAGCTCGTCGGACAGGGCCAGGGCTTCCTGCTGGCGTGGAGACAGCGGTGCATCGCTTGGGCGCAGCGCGCCAACCAGCTCGCCATCCAGCACAGGAATTGGGTTTGCAGCCAGGTCACGCACGGTGATTTCGTCAGCAGAATGCTGTTCACGCCACTGTTCAACGAAGTAATCAGACAGCTGACCAGACTGAGAGTACCCTGCCAGAATGCTGGATTTCAAAACTAATACTTTGCTCATGGGTGATTCCTGTTGTTGCATTTGATTGAAGGGGGTTGCCCCGTTGCTTGTTGACACTCTATTCACAATCCTGCCACAGAGATAGCGCAATATATCGAAGCCTATGTTCGAATTTTTTGAATAAGGCGCGAAAGGCGTCAGTGTGGTACTCTATAGCAATCATTAAAAAGAGAGTTTATCAGGGCGTGTACTGCCCTTTAACGCTATGACAGAACAACAAAAATTCACCTTCCCGATGCTCCTGCAACAGCTCGATTCTCTGACGCTGCGCGACAAACAGCGCTTCGCCCGCCGTCTGCACGGCGTCAAGAAGGTTAAAAATCCTGATGCACAACAGGCCATTTACCAGGAGTTGGCGAAAGAGATTGAACAGGCAGCAGGGAAGGTTGTGCTGCGCGAAGCTGCGCGCCCGGCGATTACCTACCCGGAAAACCTGCCCGTCAGCCAGAAGAAACAGGACATTCTTGAGGCCGTCCGCGACCACCAGGTGGTGATTGTGGCGGGTGAAACCGGTTCGGGGAAAACCACCCAGCTGCCGAAAATCTGTATGGAGCTGGGCCGCGGGATAAAAGGCCTGATTGGCCACACCCAGCCGCGTCGTCTGGCGGCGCGCACCGTTGCCAACCGTATTGCCGAAGAGCTGCAGACGGAGCCGGGCGGCTGCATCGGCTACAAGGTCCGTTTCAGCGATCACGTTAGCGACAACACCATGGTCAAACTGATGACCGACGGTATTCTGCTGGCGGAAATCCAGCAGGATCGCCTGCTGATGCAGTATGACACCATCATCATTGACGAAGCGCACGAGCGCAGCCTGAACATCGACTTCCTGCTCGGCTACCTGAAAGAACTGCTGCCGCGTCGTCCGGATCTGAAAGTGATCATCACCTCCGCGACTATCGACCCGGAGCGCTTCTCGAAGCACTTCAACAATGCGCCGATTATCGAGGTGTCAGGTCGCACGTATCCCGTGGAAGTGCGCTATCGCCCGATTGTGGAAGAGGCGGATGATACCGAGCGCGACCAGCTGCAGGCCATTTTTGATGCCGTTGACGAGCTGGGTAACGAAAGCGCGGGCGACATTCTGATCTTCATGAGCGGCGAACGCGAAATCCGCGATACCGCCGATGCGCTCAGCAAGCGCGACCTGCGTCACACCGAGATCCTGCCGCTGTATGCCCGCCTGTCTAACAGCGAACAGAACCGCGTCTTCCAGCCGCACAGCGGACGGCGCATCGTCCTGGCGACCAACGTGGCGGAAACCTCGCTCACCGTGCCGGGCATTAAATACGTGATCGATCCGGGTACGGCGCGCATCAGCCGCTACAGCTACCGTACCAAGGTTCAGCGGCTGCCGATTGAGCCCGTTTCGCAGGCGTCAGCTAACCAGCGTAAGGGCCGCTGTGGCCGCGTGTCGGAAGGGATCTGTATTCGTCTCTATTCCGAAGACGATTTCCTGTCGCGCCCGGAGTTTACCGACCCGGAAATTCTGCGCACCAACCTGGCGTCCGTTATCCTGCAGATGACCGCCCTGGGGCTGGGCGACATCGCGGCGTTCCCGTTCGTCGAAGCGCCGGACAAACGCAACATCCAGGACGGCGTGCGTCTGCTGGAAGAGCTCGGAGCGATCACCACCGACGAGCAGGCGACGGTCTACAAGCTGACGCCGCTGGGGCGCCAGCTCAGCCAGCTGCCGGTCGACCCGCGTCTGGCACGCATGGTGCTGGAAGCACAAAAGCACGGCTGCGTGCGCGAGGCGATGATCATTACCTCGGCGCTCTCCATTCAGGATCCGCGCGAGCGTCCGATGGACAAACAGCAGGCATCGGACGAAAAGCACCGCCGCTTCCACGATAAAGAGTCCGATTTCCTCGCCTTTGTGAACCTGTGGAACTACCTCGGCGAGCAGCAGAAAGCGCTCTCCTCGAATCAGTTCCGCCGTCAGTGCCGCGTAGATTTCCTCAACTACCTGCGCGTGCGCGAGTGGCAGGATATCTACATCCAGCTGCGCCAGATGGTGAAAGAGCTGGGCATTCCGGTCAACAGCGAACCGGCGGAGTACCGCGAAATCCATATCGCGCTGCTGACCGGCCTGCTGTCCCACATAGGGATGAAGGATGCCGAGAAGCAGGAGTATACCGGCGCGCGTAACGCCCGTTTCTCCATCTTCCCCGGTTCCGGCCTGTTCAAGAAGCCGCCAAAGTGGACCATGGTTGCGGAGCTGGTGGAAACCAGCCGCCTGTGGGGACGCATTGCCGCGCGTATCGATCCGGAATGGGTGGAGCCGGTGGCGCAGCATCTGCTTAAGCGCTCGTACAGTGAACCGCACTGGGAGCGCGCGCAGGGCGCGGTGATGGCGACCGAAAAAGTGACCGTTTACGGCCTGCCGGTGGTCGCCGCGCGTAAGGTCAACTACAGTCAGATCGATCCGGCCCTGTGCCGCGAGCTGTTTATCCGCCACGCGCTGGTGGAGGGCGACTGGCAGACGCGCCACGCCTTCTTCCGTGAAAACCTGAAGCTGCGTGCTGAAGTGGAAGAGCTGGAGCATAAATCGCGCCGCCGCGACATTCTGGTGGATGATGAAGCGCTGTTCGAGTTTTATGACCAGCGCATCAGCCACGACGTCATCTCCGCTCGCCATTTCGACAGCTGGTGGAAGAAGGCCAGCAAAGAGACGCCGGACCTGCTCAACTTTGAAAAGAGCATGCTGATTAAAGAGGGTGCGGAGTCGGTCAGCAAACTCGACTACCCGAACTTCTGGCATCAGGGCAACCTCAAGCTGCGTCTGACCTATCAGTTTGAGCCGGGGGCAGACGCGGACGGCGTGACCGTCCACATTCCGCTGCCGCTGTTAAACCAGGTGGATGAGAGCGGGTTCGAGTGGCAAATCCCCGGCCTGCGTCGCGAGCTGGTGATTGCGCTGATCAAATCCCTGCCGAAACCGGTTCGCCGCAACTTTGTGCCTGCGCCAAACTACGCGGAAGCGTTTTTGGGCCGCGTCACGCCGCTGGAGCTGCCGCTGCTGGACGCGCTGGAGCGTGAGTTCCGCCGCATGACCGGAACGACCATCGACCGCGACGACTGGAACTGGGATCAGGTGCCCGATCACCTGAAAATCAGCTTCCGCGTGGTGGACGATAAAAATAAAAAGCTGCTGGAAGGGCGTTCCCTGAGCGAGCTGAAAGAGGCGCTCAAAGGCAAAGTCCAGGAGACGCTCTCTGCGGTGGCCGACGACGGCATCGAGCAGAGCGGGCTGCACATCTGGAGCTTTGGCCAACTTCCGGAAAGCTACGAGCAGAAGCGCGGCAACTATAAGGTGAAAGCCTGGCCTGCGCTGGTGGACGAGCGCGACAGCGTGGCGATCAAACTGTTTGATAACCCGCAGGAACAGCAGCAGATGATGTGGCGCGGGCTGCGTCGCCTGCTGCTGCTCAACATCCCGTCGCCGATCAAGTATCTGCACGAGAAGCTGCCGAACAAGGCCAAGCTGGGGCTCTACTTTAACCCGTACGGCAAAGTGCTGGATCTGATTGACGACTGCATCTCCTGCGGCGTGGACAAACTGATCCACGAGGCGGGCGGTCCGGTCTGGACGGAAGAGGGCTTTGCTCAGCTGCATGAAAAGGTACGTGCGGAGCTGAACGACACCGTGGTGGAGATTGCCAAACAGGTCGAGCAGATCCTCACCACCGTGTTCAATATCAACAAGCGTCTGAAAGGGCGCGTGGATATGACCATGGCGCTGGGGCTGTCTGAAGTGAAGGCGCAGATGGCGGGGCTGGTTTACCGCGGCTTTGTCACCGGCAACGGCTTCAACCGTCTTGGCGATACGCTGCGCTATCTGCAGGCGATTGAAAAACGGCTGGAGAAAATGGCTATCGACCCGCACCGCGACCGCGCGCAGATGCTGAAAGTGGAGAGCGTGCAGCAGGCGTGGCAGCAGTGGCTGAACAAGCTGCCGCCAGCGCGCCGCGACGATGAAGACGTGCAGGCGATCCGCTGGATGATCGAGGAGCTGCGCGTCAGCTTCTTTGCCCAGCAGCTCGGTACGCCGTATCCGATTTCGGATAAGCGTATTCTGCAGGCGATGGAGCAGATTTCCGGTTAAACCCTTGCCCGGTGGCGCTGCGCTTACCGGGCCTACGGGAGAACGGGTAGGCCGGGTAAGGCGTAGCCGCCACCCGGCTGGTTATCGTTCTACAATCGCCAGCGTAAACCCATCCCAACCCTTAATCCCCACCGTTTGCAGCGCGGTGGCGGTTAAGCGCGGGTTATCCCCCATCATCTCAATAAAACGCCGCACGCCCAGCACGCGCGCGTCGTCGCTTTCCCCGTTGATTACCTCGCCGTCACGCACCACGTTATCGCCGATAATTACCGTGCCGGGGCGGGAGTAGTGCAGCGCCCATTCCAGATAGCCGGGATTGTTTGGCTTATCGGCATCAATAAAGATCAGGTCGAACGGCGGAACCTCACCGAAATTCTCCAGCGAGCTCAGGGCCGGGCCTTCAATTAATTCAATACGTTCGTCTAGCCCCGCGAGGTGAATATTCTGGCGGGCAACCCCGGCATGCGTCGGATCGGCCTCAAGCGTAATCAGCTTACCGTCCGGCGGCAGCGCGCGCGCCATCCAGATTGAGCTGTAGGCACCCAGCGTCCCAATCTCAAGAATGCGTCTTGCCTGCGTCATGCGCGCGAACAGCGCCAGCAGCTGCCCCTGATTGGCCGCGACATCGTGTTCGGGTAGCCCGGCGCGCTTGTTGTTTTCCAGTACCTGACTCAGTACGTCATCGTCAGGAATAAGCGACGAGATCATGAAATTATCAACTGCAGACCATTGTTGTTGCATAGATTGACTCCTTGGGAGGGATTGCCGGGTGACGGCTACGCCTTACCCGGCCTACGGGGCGAAATGTAGGCCCGGTAAGCAAAGCGCCACCGGGCAGGTTTTCAGACACTGACCCAGCCGCCGCCCAGCGCTTTATACAAATCAATCTGCGCCAGCAGCAGGTTATTTTTCACCTGCACGACGCTGGTCTGGACCGAGAACAGCGTGCGCTGCGCGTCCAGCACGTCAAGATAAGAGGAATAACCGTTGCGATAGCGATTCTGCGCAATGCGCAGCGTCTCCTGCGCCACATCCTGCTGGGCAAGCAGCTCCGTCAGCTGTTCCTGATAGCGACTTATCGCATCAAGGCTGTTGTTCACTTCGGCAAACGCGTTACGCACGGTTTTTTCATAGGCGTACAGCGCCTGGTTACGCTGGGACTGGGAAATGTCCACCTGCGCATTCAGCGCCTGGCGGTTCAGCAGCGGGGCGAGAATACTGCCCCCGACGCTCCAGAGCTGGAGCGGGTTGTCCAGCAGGCCGGATAGGGTGCGATCCTGAACCGATCCGCTGGCGGTCAGGTTGATCGACGGCAGCAGGCTGGCGCGCGACGCCGCGAGCGAGGCGTCAGCCGCCACCAGCTGGCGTTCGGCCTGGACGATATCCGGGCGGCGGTTCAGGAGCGCAGAAGGTAGCTGCGACGGCAGCGTCAGCGGCGTCAGTCCCGCAAAGCTTTCGCTGCGCGCCACGTCGCCCGGGTTGCTTCCCAGCAGCAGGCTCAGGGCATTCTCCTGCTGTGCAATCTGATGCTGCAGCACGGGCACCTGCGCCCGCGTTGAGCGCAGTTCGGAATCCGACTGCATCAGCTCCAGACGCGAGCTGTAGCCCGTCTCAAACTGACGTTTCGCGAGGTTAAATGCCTCCTCGCGCGATTTCAGCGTGGATTCGGTCACGCGCAACTGTTCGTCAAGCGAGAGCAGGGTGACATAGCCGGATGCAACGGAGGAGGCAACGGTCAAATTCGCGGCCGCGGCGGCGGCTTTTTGCGCCTCCAGCGAGGCTTCGGCAGCGCGCGAGGTGCTGCGGTTGACGCCCCAGATATCCACGTCATAGCTCGCCGTCAGGCTCCCTCTGTACAGCGTACCGTAAACCGGCAGCCCGGTCGCGGCGGATTGTGAACGGGCGCGCGTCCCCGTTACGCCTGCGTCGAGGGAGGGAAACAGGCTACCGTCGGCCGCATAGACCCGCGCCTGATACTCGTTTATCCGTTCGCGGGCGATCAGCACGTCGCTGTTATGCTGCAGCGCCTGATCCACATAGCGGTTCAGGTGGTTGTCATGGAAATTACGCCACCAGAGCTGCTCCGTCGGGCTGGCAGGGCCGGAGACGGTGCGCCACTGGGTGGGGATGTGCAGCGTCGGCTGCGCCGGTTTGACGTCAACGGACTGGCATCCGGCCAGCATGACCGCCGCCACCAGCGCGGCTATCGGGCGAAGGATCATTACTTCGCCTCCCGTGTATCAATGGTCACCTGTACCGACATACCCGGACGCAGCAGCGCGGAATCTTCTGGCTTACCTAGCACCTCAATGCGCACCGGAATACGCTGGGCTATTTTGACAAAGTTGCCGGTGGCGTTGTCCGGCGTGATGGCGCTGAACTCCACGCCGGTTGCCGGGGAGATGCTCTCCACGCGGCCCTGATACGCTTTGTTGTTCAGGGCATCAACGGTGAATTTCACCGACTGACCGACGCGCAGCTCCGCGAGCTGGGTCTCTTTAATGTTGGCGATGACCCAGTGCTGCGGCGGCACCAGGGTGGTGAGATGGGTTCCGGCGGTCACGTAGGCCCCGAGACGCACGGCGATCTGGCCGAGCTGACCGTCACGCGGTGCCACAATGCGAGTGTTTTGCAGGTCAATCTGCGCCAGCTCCAGCGCCGCTTTCGCGTTTTCAACATCCGCCTCCAGCGCACCGCGGTTCACAATCACCGTCTGCAGATCCTGACGCGACATCTCAAGCGCGGCTTTCGCCTGGTCGATGTCGGCGCTACCCTGAGCGGCACTGGCCAGCGCCGCGTCGCGCTCGCGAATGGAAAGCGAGCCGTCCGCCGTCAGCTCTTTCACCCGTTTTAAATCCGCCTGGCTTTTCAGGCTCTGGGCGCGGGCATTTTTCAGCGCAGCGTCATTTTTGGCGATCGTTGCTTCGGCGCTTTTACGCTGCTGCAGGTTGTTATTCAGGGCGGCAATTTTCATCGCCAGCTGCGCCTCGGCCTGGTGCACCCGCTGACGGTAGATACGGTCATCAATCTGCAGCAGCAGGTCGCCTTTTTTGACCTGCTCAAAGTCCTGAACCTTCACCTCGGTGATATAGCCGTTCACCTGCGGGCTGATAAACGTCGTCTGGCCGCGCACGTAGGCGTTGTCGGTAAACTGCGCGTGACGGGTAAACGGCGGCAGCTGCCACGCATAAAGGATTACCAGCACGCCGACGATACCGATGGCGGCGGCGGTGAAAACGGAAACAATGCGCACATTTTTGCGGGTGTTGGCCTGCTCTTTGGCGGCATCCTGCTGACTCATAAACTCTCCAGAACTCTTTATATTATTTGTTGCCGGTGGCGTTCTTCAGCGCCAGACGGGCAGTGATGCGCAGGCGCAGCAAGCGCCATAAAATCCAGACCAGCGTGGCGGCAGCGATGCTCGCCGTCAGCAGATAAGTATCGTTGTAGGCCAGAATATTCGCCTCCAGCGCGGTGACCGTTTGCAGCTGCGTTATCGCCTGGGTGCCCAGCAGCGCGCTGTCGCCAATCAGGCTTTTGTACATTTGGGTATAAAGCTGAATTCGCTCGTTGACCAGCGGGTTGAGCGTGGTGAGCTGGTCCGCCAGCAGGCTGGAGTGGTACTTCTCGCGCCAGGTCTGGAAGGTGCCGAGGATCGCGGAGCCCAGCAGGCCACCGAGGTTCTGGCTCATGCCAAACATCACCGAGAAGCTGACCAGGTTACGCGGGTCGGCGATCACCCCGCCAATGGCGGCCAGCATAGCGGGCGCCAGGAAGAAGGCGCTGCCGAAGCCCAGCAGGAACTGGCTTACCATCAACTGATCCGGACGGGTCAGGTTGTTGGACTGGCTGTCCAGCAGCGAGGCAACAATCATCAGCGCCAGAGACGTGATGATTGGCCACGCCAGTTTCGTCGGCTTGATGGTGAGACAGCTGGTGACAATCCCGCAGACGATCCCGGCGAAAATAGACCACGCCAGGCGCGTCATCTGCTCGTTCTGTAGGCCCACGTACTGCAGCCAGCCGATGACGCCGGTGTTTTGCTCGGCCAGCACGATTCGGATCAGCAGCATAATTAGCCCCAGGCGGACGATGCTGCCGCTCGACAGCCAGCGGGTGTTCAGCAGCGGGTTGCTGCGGTTATGTTCAAAGACGATGGCTGCGACAATCAGCACCAGCGATAGCGCCAGCGACCAGCCGATCCACGGCGCTTCGAACCACCAGTCCAGACGGCCTAAAGAGAGCACGGCGCAGAGGAGGGCCATCCCGGGGGCCATTAAAAAGAAGGTGATAAAGTCTTTTTTCTCGAAGACCTTGCGCCGGTCGCCCGGCGGCAGTTTTAAGGCGATTACGCAGGCCAGGGAGATCAGCGCCAGCCCCAGCTCGAAGAAATAGAGCCCGCGCCACTCGTCCAGCTGCAGCAGCTCGGTCGAAAACAGGCGGGCCAGCGGGATGGCGAGCGACGATCCGGTGATGCCGATGGTCAGCGCCTTCAGGCGGTGCTTCGCAGGCCAGGCCTGGATTTGATAGTAAATCCCCAGCGAGCTGAGCGCGGCGGCCACCATGCCGTGCGCGGCGCGAACCATCAGCGCCGAGCTGAGATCGTTTACGAAAAGATGGAAGAAGGTGACCAGCACGTACAGCACCAGAAAACCTTCCGTAAAGGCGCGCAAACCGTACTGCTGGCGGAATTTCACCAGCAGCAGGTTGATGGAGATGTTGGTCATCACATAGACCGCGGGCAGCCAGGCGATTTCGGTGGACCAGGCCCCGAAAGTCCCCTGTAAATTTTGCAGGTTGGCGGTCACCACCGCATTCCCCAGCGCCCCCGTCAGACAGACCAGCAGGCCCACGACGCCGTAGGCAATGCGTTTTGGCGTACTGTGTTCGGGCGTGGAGGGCGAACCCAGCAGGGCGGGTTTCTCATGTGGCTGCCACTCGCGAGGAGCATAAGGGTCGCGTTCGGGCAGGCGCATAACGTCGTTTACCTTAGAAATGATTGAATAATTAGCGGGCTAGCGATTCTACGACTCCCGCAAATGATAATTCAAGTGAATATGATTTACGCATGTTAATCAAATGGTGAAGGGAAATTTAAGGAAAAAGAGCGGCCCGCAGGACGGGCCGGGAAGGGTCAGAGACGTTCGGGCTGCGCCTGGATGAGAGTGGCGCGCTTAACGCGGCTGGCGCAGAAAATCGCGATTAAAGAAATGGTCACCGTGACGGCAAGATACCAGGCCACCGGCACCCAGTCGCCGTCGTAGTTTGCCAGCAGTCCGGTCGCAATCAGCGGCGCGGTACCGCCTGCCAGCGCGGCACCCAGCTGATAGCCTAGAGTAATGCCGGTGTAGCGCACGTTTGCACTAAAGATTTCAGAGCACAGCGTGCCCAGTACCGCGGTGACAGGGGCCCACAGCACGCCAAAGGCGATGATCGTCGCGAGCACGATACCCCATGTGGTGCCGGTATTGAGCAGCATAAACCACGGTACGATAAACAGGCCCAGCACGAAGACGCTGATCGCGTACATGCGCTGACGGCCTACCTTATCGGAGAGCAGCCCCATTAGCGGGATCATAATGGTCGCCACCAGCGCACCCAGCGTCACGGCTTCCAGCGCCTGCGATTTCTGATACGTCAGCGTGCTGGTGGCATAGCTCACCACGAAGGTCGAGAAGATGTAGAAGGGGGCGGTTTCAACCACCTTCAGACCGGCGGCAATCAACACTTCACGCCAGTGATGCTTCAGCGTATCGCGCAGCGGGGCCTTAGCCACCTGACCGGACGCTTTGACTCGCTTAAAATCGGGCGTTTCATCAATATCTTTGCGGATCCACAGGCCGAGCAACACCAGAACCGAGCTTAGCAGGAACGGGATGCGCCAGCCCCAGGAGAGGAAATCCGCCTCGCTGAACAGGGTCATCAGCGAAACGATAAAAGTTGCCATCAGCATACCGATGGTGACGCCCGCCTGCGGAATACTGCCGAAGAAGCCTTTACGTTTTTCGGGCGCGTATTCGTAGGCCAGCAGCAGCGCGCCGCCCCATTCACCACCGATGCCCATCCCCTGAATGATGCGCATCAGGATCAGCAGAGCGGGCGCCCACAGGCCAATCATCTCATACGTGGGCAGCAGGCCAATCATGACGGTTGCACCTCCCATCAAAGAGAGGGTCAACACGAGGGTTTTTTTACGTCCGATGCGGTCGCCAATGTGGGCGAAAAGTACCCCACCAATGGGGCGAATAAAGAAGGTTAAGGAGAAAGAGAGATAAGAGAGAATGAGTCCGATCACCGGATCGACCATCGGGAAAAAGATCTTATTGAAGACCAGCGCGGCCGCCGTACCGTAGAGAAAATAGTCAAACCATTCAATGGCGCTCCCGGTAAGGCTGGCGATTAACACCTTTTTATTTTTTCGTAATACCGTCGTCGTACTTTCATGTTCTGTCATGACCTGAAACCCCGCCACGTTGATGATGAGAGAGGTGT
Organism: Enterobacter cloacae complex sp. Mu1197; assembly: GCF_040059225.1. Taxonomy (NCBI): domain Bacteria; kingdom Pseudomonadati; phylum Pseudomonadota; class Gammaproteobacteria; order Enterobacterales; family Enterobacteriaceae; genus Enterobacter; species Enterobacter cloacae complex sp. Mu1197. The sequence goes on from NZ_CP157375.1 coordinate 2,242,166, forward strand.
CACCTGGCGCGCTTCAGGTGCAACCTGTGATGATGAAAAAGGTTGTGAAATTGTTAAGCAACTTAGGGTTGGATGTTGCGTTTGGCAAGCGCAGGGGGGATAAAACTGGTCAGATCACGGTGAAATAAGCAGCGCTGGGTGCTTTTTCATGACGCCTGAACAATACAATGTTTTGTAGGGCTGGAAATCAAAAGCATAATAGGCAGGTGCAACCCGATGATTTTTGGATGTTTCTGGTTATTTCAGAAAAATGATAAATTCGGTGCTTCAACAACGTGAGGAGTTCACCATGGTTCAGCCCCATTTTCCCGTTCTGGCGAATTCCACGCTGGCGGCCATCAATACTGTCGGTGAATGGCTGGCGCAGGATGACCTGAGCGCGACGCGTCCGCTCCCGGAAGTCGATGCGGTGATTCTGGCAGGAAACGCGGTGATCCCGACCATTGACGCGGCCTGCCGGATGGCCTCTGAGCAAGACGTGCCGCTTCTGATTAGCGGCGGCATCGGGCATTCGACTAGCTTTTTATATACCGCGATTGGCAATCATCCGTGTTACCACACCGTACCGGTCACCGGGCGGCCTGAAGCGAGCATTCTTGCCGACATTGCGCGGGCGTTCTGGCAGATCCCCGAGGCGCAGCTGTGGGTTGAGGATCGCTCCACCAATTGCGGTGAAAATGCGCGCTTTAGCTGGAACTTGCTGAAACAGCATAATCGAACGACCGGGCGGGTGCTGGTGGTGCAGGATCCGACGATGCAGCGCCGCACCATGGCGACATTTGCCCGCGTTTGTCGGGATGAGCCCGTTTCACCGCAGTGGGTCAGCCATCCGGGGTTTACGCCGACACTGCAAAACGGTAACGAGGGCGTGGAATTCAGCGAGGGCAACACCGGCCTGTGGCCCGTTGACCGTTACCTTTCACTGGTTATGGGGGAGCTGCCGCGCCTGTATGATGACGCCAACGGCTATGGCCCGGCCGGGCGGGATTATATTGCTCACGTTGAATTCCCCGAGGCCGTCACCGCCGCATGGAAACAGCTGCAGCAGGATCCTGTCCTGACGGGTGCACGTAATATAATTTAGGCACGGAACAATCCCCTCGCCCCTTTGGGGAGAGGGTTAGGGTGAGGGGTAGGTGGGAAAAATCAGAGCGCCGCAAACTTATCCAGCGTCCGCACCAGCTGCGTCACAAACCCATACTCGTTGTCATACCAGGCAACGGCTTTCACCAGCTGAAGGTCTCCCGCTTCTGACACCTCCGTCTGCGTGGCGTCAAACACTGAACCATAATGTGAACCAATCACATCTGACGACACGATCTCTTCATCGGTATACCCGAAGGATTTATTGCCCTGCGTCGCCTTTTTTAGCGCGGCGTTGATCTCCTCAACGGTCACTTTCTTGCCCAGAATGGTCACCAGTTCGGTAACGGAGCCCGTTTTAACCGGCACGCGCTGCGCGTGGCCTTTCAGTTTGCCGCTGAGCGCAGGGATCACCAGACCAATGGCTTTGGCGGCGCCGGTGGTATGCGGAATGATATTCTCTGCCGCCGCCCGCGAGGCGCGAAGATCTTTCCCGCGCGGGCCATCCACCAGCGCCTGGGTACCGGTATAGGCGTGAATGGTGGTCATGGTGCCCACCTTAATTTCAAACGCGTCGTTCAGGGCTTTCGCCAGCGGGGCGAGGCAGTTGGTGGTGCAGGAGGCGACGGAGATGATGGTGTCACCGGCGTCAATGGTGTCGTCGTTCACGCTGTAGACGATGGTTTTCATGTCGCCCGCAGGCGCGGAGATCAGCACCTTCTTCGCGCCCGCGTCCAGGTGCGCCCGTGATTTTTCTTCAGACGTATAAAAACCGGTGCACTCCACGACGATATCCACACCGGCGGTTTTCCACGGAATATGCTTTGCCTCTTTTTCGGCATAGACCGCTATGGTTTTACCGTCAACGATCAGCGCATCCTCGGTGAAATCCACGCTCCACGGGAAGCCGCCGTAGTTGGAATCATGCCTGAGCAGGTAGGCCAGCACTTTCGGGGAGGTGAGGTCGTTGATGGCGACGACGGTATTACTGTCCTGGGTTTCAAGAAGGCGACGCAGAACAAGACGTCCAATGCGTCCAAAGCCGTTAATGCCAATTTTACTCATGGTGTTCTCCTGTAAACGTGTCGATGCGACAGTTTGAACTCATCCAGGCTTAGACCATCACGGGCAGGGCGGCAATTGAAGATGCTTCATGCGGGGGGAAGTATTTGAAAAACCATACAGAAAAGTTAATGAATTTTTAAGGAAAGGGGATTATGTTGGCGCGGTAACTGTTTTTAATCGAGAAATCACATGCGCACTAAATATACAAGCCTGCAAATCGGCATCCACTGGCTGGTGTTTCTGTTAATCATCGTCGCTTACTGCGCCATGGAGTTCAGAGGTTTCTTCCCGCGCACCGCGCGTCCGGCGATCAATATGATCCACGTCTCATGCGGGATCGGTATCCTGGTGCTGATGGTGACGCGTCTGCTGGTTCGCCTGAAGTTCCGCGCGCCGCCGATTCAGCCGAAGCCAAAAGCGATGGTGACGGGGATGTCTCATCTGGGGCATCTGGTGGTATATCTGCTGTTTATTGCGCTGCCGCTGATTGGCATTGTGATGATGTATAACCGGGGCAGTGACTGGTTTGCCTTTGGCCTGGCGATGCCGCATGCGGCGGAGTCCAATTTTGATCTGGTGGATACGCTGAAGGCGTGGCACGAGACGCTGGCAAACCTGGGGTATTTTGTGATTGGCCTGCACGCGGCGGCGGCACTGATGCATCACTATTTCTGGAAAGATAATACCCTTCTGCGCATGATGCCGAAAAAGCGTTCGTAGTCTTCTCGCCCGGCGGCGCTTCGCTTGCACGGGCCTACAAACGGCTCTGAATCGTAGGCCGGGATCGCTACGCGTCACCCGGCTTGTTTTTAACCCAGCAAAGCACGCTCTTCAACTGTTAATGCCAGCGCCTGGGTTGACCCCGTCTCAGACGACTTCACCGCCGCTTCCAGCACGGCCATGACTGCCAGTGCCTCAACCGGGTGGACCGGATTGGTGATTTTCCCAAGCAGCGCGTCACGCACATTGATGTAATACTGGCGCTGATCGCCTTTCGGGGTAGGGATCGTCTGCGATGCGCCGTCAGCGCCAAAGAACACCATACTGTCGCTGTCTTCGCCCCAGGCTTCACTCCCAGGGATAACCCCGGAGAGCAACTGTGCTTCCTGCTGATCGATTCTGGCCTTCACCACGCTGCCCTTGTCCCCGTGGACGGCAAAGCGCGCCGTACCGCCTGCCACCAGCATGCTGGCGTGCAGAATCACCTTATGCTCCGGGTAGTTTAAGACCACGTGCGCCCAGTCGTTGATTTCTGCGCCGTCGCGCAGCGTCGCGATATTCCCCTGAACCGACTGCGGCAGACCAAAGAGCTGTAGCGTCTGGTCGATAAGATGAGGCCCCAGGTCAAACCACAGGCCGCTCCCGGGGACATTCTGCTCGCGCCAGCGCACGCGCACTTCCGGGCGGAAGCGGTCGATATGCGACTCCAGGTGCTTAACCTTGCCGAGCGTGCCTTGCTCAATGACCTGCTTAATGCCGAGGAAGTCGCTGTCCCAGCGGCGATTGTGGAAGACAGAAAGCAGTCGCTGCTTTTCATCCGCCAGCGCAATCAGGTCGCGGGCTTCCTGCATGTCGAGAGTGAAAGGCTTATCCACGACCACGTGTTTACCTGCGTTCAGGGCCAGCGTCGCCAGCGGGGCGTGCGTGGCGTTGGGGGAGGCAATCACCACCAGGTCAACATCAGGATGCTGAATAGCCTCTTCAGGGGTGGCGACCACCTCTACGTCCGGCAGATCGCGTTTCACCTTCTCTTCATCACGAGAAGAGACCACTGCCAGCTTAAGCCCGTCCACAGACTGGATTAACGGGGCATGGAAAGTTTTGCCCACAAATCCATACCCGATCAGCGCAATGTTAATTGTTCGAACTGTACTCATGAACTTCTCCACGTTAATTCGCGCACACCGTGACCTGCAATGCGCCAGGGTCCCCAAGCTCTGGCCAGGGACGATCTAAAAAGAGTTGTTGAATGTTGGATAACCCAGAAACCAGATACGGTTCGCAGCGGTTGACTTTCAGGTGGTCGGCAACAATCCAGTGCGCATGGCTTGCGTCAAGCATCGCGCGTTTAACCTCGGCATCCGCTTCTTTACCGGCGCTCAAACCGAGTTCAGCATGAATGGCGCACGCCCCGAGGATGGCGATATCTGCCCGATAGCGGGACAGCAACGACAAGGTGGCGCTTCCGGCAAACAGGCGCTGCTTATGGTCCCATTTCCCGCCGAGCAGGATCAGTTCAACGTCTTCCCGGTCGCTAAAATGCTGGGCGATATCCAGCGACGTGGTAATGACGGTGAGCGGCCCGCGAAGAAAGGAGGCGACAGCCATCACCGTGCTGCCCGCATCCAGAAACAGGGTAGAACCCGCAGGAACCTGCTGTGCGACCTGTTTTCCCAGGCGCTGTTTGGTTTCCGGCAGCAGCGTATTGCGGCTCTGGCGATTCATGGCAGAAAGATTCAGCGCGATGGCCCCGCCGTGGTTTTTCTGCGCCAGCCCCTGGTTTTCCAGGTCGGTCAGATCCCGACGGATGGTATCGGCTGAAACCTGCAGCTTTTCTGCCAGCTCGGTGATGCTGGCCTGGCCTTGCTCGCTCAGGATATCCAGAACGTGGCGTTGTCGTGCGGTTTTGTGCATCGGTGTGCGTTCCTGCAAAATGTCGCAATAGTTTGCATAATACAGCATTTTAACGCAGAGAAAAGGGCAACGTGGTTTTGATGTCGGGGAGTGAGGTGATGATTCAGATGCGTGATTATTAAAATTTTATTAAACAGGTATAAGCAAGCCGTTTTGAATGTTAACCACAATGTTATTGTTATGTTTTATTTAACGATTTGGGTTATGTAACCACTGCATTCCTATTGTCTGGATTTTTATTCTGTTGAATATTTTTGGTGTGGTTTTTGATTGCTTTAATTAGTTTTTTAATAGCATTAAATTCTAATTTAGCTGGTTTGGCTACTTAAATTGACACTTCTTTGAAAATCTTTGTGTCTGACCCGCGCGGAAATTAACGCAAAAATGTGCAGGGAGCAAATTAAGAATTTTCCTTAAATAACAGTCGGTTTATATGTTTCATCTGAAAGGTCATTTTAAGCGTTTTGTCCAGAAACCCCATCTTTTTTCTTAATTGTAACACCACATTAACATTGGGGGTGTAGTGGCTTATAACGCATTTTGTTATGCTGCCAACCACTTTAGGAAATAAGTAAATTCTTAATTTAAATAAGACGCAGGCAGATCTCATCTCCAGAGGAAATGGGTATGGGGAGTTTTACCTAAAATTCGGCAAGGATGCGAAATAAGATATTTGTCTAATTATCTATACCTCTTTTTGGGTAATTGCTTCAGTGTCACTCAGAGTCAGGGAGATAAAAATGACGATATTGCGAAAGCCTATGTTACGTCGATTTACAGCAGCACTGGCATTCATTTCATTAGCCATAAATACGGCGTACGCCAATAGTAGTCAGGTGGGTATTGCCCCGGTTGCCACGACAACCTTAAAAGAAAGTATTCTTTTTGCTATCGATCGCGATCCGTCGATTAGTCAGCAGGCCGCGCAACTCGGTATTGGTCAGGCGCAAATAGATGAAGCGCGCAGCGGCTGGATGCCGCAAATATCGCTGAACGGCAGCACGGGCCATAGCCAGACCACCGATTCCAGCGGGTCGCTGAAGAATTCAGCCGCGTGGGGGCTGAGCCTGACGCAGCTGATATATGACTTTGGCAAGACCAATAACAGCATCAGCCAGTCTTCCGCCCAGCGCGATAGCTATCGCTACCAGCTGATGAGCACACTCTCTGACGTGGCGGAAAAAACGGCGCTGAGCTATGTCGAGGTCAAACGCTATGCCGATCTGCTGCAGGCGGCAAAGGAGAACGTTCAGGCGCTAAAAAATGTTGAGCAACTGGCAAAGCTGCGCGCCGACGCGGGCGTGAGCTCGACCTCCGATGAGCTCCAGACCCGCACGCGTATTGCCGGCATGCAGGCGACGGTCGCGCAGTATCACGCCGCCTTAAACAGCGCCCGCGCAAGGCTCGCGGTATTAACCGGAATGCAGGCCGATAACTTTTCGCCTGTACCCGCAAATCTCGCGGTTGAGCCTGATTCGCTCAACCGCATTGATTATTCGCTGATACCGGCGGTTATGGCCGCGCAAAACATGGAGCGCTCTGCCCAATATGGCGTGGAAACGGCGAAGTCCCAGCACTGGCCGACCCTAAGCCTGAAGGGCGGACGTACCCGTTACGAGTCGGACAACCGTTCGTACTGGGACGACCAGATCCAGCTCAATATTGACGCACCGCTTTATCAGGGCGGCGCGGTCTCTGCACGCGTGCGGCAGGCTGAAGGGGCACGGGCGATGGCCTCCTCTCAGGTCGATCAGGCGCGTTTCGACGTCCTGCAAAAAGCCTCCGTCGCGCAGGCGGACTGGACCGGTGCACGGGGAAGAATGGAGGCCGGGAAACAGCAGCTGGAAAATGCCCTGCGCGCCCGTGATGTCTATAAAAATGAGTACACCCTGAGCAAGCGGAGCATTAACGATCTGCTCAGCGTTGAGCAGGATGTCTGGCAGGCCACCTCGGCGAAAATAATCGCTGAGTATGATGGCTGGAGTTCGGCAATTAATTATGCTTCCGCGGTTGATAATTTAATGCCGCTTATTGGAATAGAGAAAAACGCTGCCGCAAAACTACCCGATTTGAGTTAAAAAAAGACGCGTATTGTCGCGCAAAATAAGTCTGAAAATAATGGGTGTTTTTTCCCAGGGATAGCTACATCCGTCTGGTGGACATATCCACAGGAATCCGTACACCTGCAAGGAGAGAAATATGAGTAACATAAAGGTTGTTGATGTCATCATTCGCAAAACGGCGGAGAAAACGAAATTAACCGGCGAAGGGAATTTGTCGGTCTCTATTTCATCCCCGAGCGTGATTGAAATCCAGGGTTCTGCTCAGGATGTGGCGCGTTATGTCCGCCAGGGGAAAGACCTCCTCATTTATATGAAAGATGGCAGCGTGATTCGCTGCAATAACTATTTTGTTGAAGATCCTGAAACGCATACTCAGTCAGAGCTGGTATTCAACGATCGTCAGGAACTGACGCATATTTCTTTTGCCGATGCCGGGGAAGCATCAGGCGTGGCGGTGACCGAGTTAACCGCGCAGGCCACACCGATTAGCAGCATTCAACCTTTCCTGGAGCAGGAAAGCGTATTAAGCGACGCACCGTGGGGCTGGATTGCGGGAGCTGCATTAGGCGGCGGTGCCATCGGGGCGCTGCTGGCAAACGGCGGCGACGGCGATACTAAAACAAAAGTTATTGATAATACGAAAGAGGTGGAAAGCGCCACGCCAACCTTCCTGCTGTCGGATAAAGCGGGCGACAAGCAGGGCGTGCTGACAGCAAACGCGATCACGGACGACAACACGCCAACCTTTAGCGGTACCGGTCAGCCGGGCGCGACGATCCAGATCAAAGACAGCAGCGGCAGCACCATCGCCAGCGCCATGGTGAGTAAAGAGGGCACCTGGACGGTAAAATTACCGACCCAGACGGACGGAGAACACACCTGGTCGGTGGTGCAGATCGATGGCAGTAAGACTACCGATGCAGGCAATATCACCGTAACGGTCTCGACCGCCGAGGCCGCCATTACGCTGGCCACCACGGCGGGCGATAACGTGCTTAACGCCAGCGAGCAATCCGCAGGCTTTACGCTCTCCGGCGCCAGCAAGAATCTGGCGCAGGGCACCGAACTTACCGTGACGCTGAACGGTAAAACCTACGCGGCCGAGGTGGGCGCTGACGGGACGTGGAGTGTTAACGTGCCCGCGGCCGACGCGCAGGCGCTGGGCGATGGCACCTGGACGGTCAACGTCAGCGGCAAAGACGCGGCGGGTAACACCGTGAGCGGCAGCCAGACAATCGGCGTGGATACCGTCGCGCCAACCCTCTCTGTCGATACCCTCGCGCAGGACAACATCATTAATGCCGCCGAGCATAGCCAGCCGCTGACGCTGACCGGCAAAACGAATGCGGAAGCCGGTCAGATCGTCACGGTCACGCTGAACGGTAAAAACTACAACGCCACGGTGGGCAGCGACGGCACCTGGTCCGTCACGCTTGCCGCGAACGATGTGCAGGCGCTCAGCGAGGGCAATCACACCCTGACGGTGAACGTCAGCGACAAAGCGGGCAACGGCTCGTCTGTCACCGCCGATTTTGCAGTGGATACCACCGCGCCGGTCGTCACCATCGATACCGTGGCGGGCGACGATATTCTCAATACCAGCGAGCAGGGGCAGGCGCAGATTATCTCCGGGCAGGCAAACGGCGCCGCCGCGGGGGATGTGGTCACCGTGAGCGTTGGCGGCCAGTCCTTCACCGGCGTGGTGCTGGCGGACGGCAGCTGGAGCGTAGGCGTTCCGGCGTCCGTGCTGGGCGCGCTGGGGGAAGGTAACCATACGATTTCAGTTTCCGTGACCGACGCGGCAGGCAACACCGGCAGCGCCACACACGGCATTACGCTGAGCGGCAACCCGCCAGAATTTACGATTGACGCCATTAGCCAGGACAACGTGCTGAATGCTCAGGAGGCAATGCAGCCGCTGAGCCTGACCGGCACCAGCAACCTGCCTGACGGCAGCGCCATCACCGTGACGCTGAACAACGTCAGCTATCAGGGAACCGTTGAAAACGGCATCTGGGCGGTCCAGGTGCCGGTTTCCGACGTCCTGAATCTGGCGAACACCCTTTACACCGTCAGCGTCAGCGGCACTGACAGCGTGGGTAACAGCGGCTCTGCCGCGGCGACGCTGCTGGTGGATACCGTGCTGCCGCAGGTGATCATCAACACCTTTGCGGGGGACAACCTGGTCAATAACGCCGAAGCGGGTGTGGATCAAACGCTCAGCGGTCGCGTCACCGGCGCGGCGGCGGGCGATACCGTTTCTGTCACCGTGGGCGGCAAGAGCTACACCGCCACGGTGGGCAGCGATCTGACCTGGAGCGTAAAAATCCCGTCAGCGGATCTTCAGGCGTTCGGCGACGGCGATTTAACCTTCACCGCGTCGGTGACCAATTCGCACGGCAATACCGGCACCGGCGAGCGCGATATCAACATCAACGCGCAGCTGCCGGGTCTGCGCGTGAACACCATTTCCGGCGATGACGTGGTCAACGCCATTGAGCAGCAGCAGGATCTGACCGTCACCGGCTCCAGCACCCATCTGGCTGCCGGCACGCAGATTACCGTCACCATCAATAACGTTGAGTACGTTACCGCGGTGAACGCCAGCGGCCACTGGCAGATCGGCGTCCCGGCCGCGGACCTGCAGGCCTGGACGGCGGGAGAGGTGACGGTAAGCGTCAGCGCTGAAGATGCCTGGGGCAATACCGTTGCGGCTGAACACCCGATTGAACTCGATCTGAACGCCGTGGCGGTCACCATTGATACCGTCTCCGGCGACGACCTGCTGAATGCGGCAGAAAAAGGCGCCGATTTAACCCTTTCCGGCCAGACGCAGGGCGTGGAGGCGGGGCAGACCGTGGTGGTGAAATTCGCCGACCAGACCTTTACCGCACAGGTGCAGCAGGACGGCTCCTGGAGCCTGACCGTGCCTGCCAGCGCCATGGAAACCCTGATCGACGGGCGCGCGCAGGTGAGCGTCAGCGTCACGAACGTCAACGGCAACAGTGCCGACGCGTCGCGCGTGGTCACGGTGGATACGCTGCCGCCAGCGATTACGCTCGATAATCTGACCGCCGACAACATCATCAACGCGGCTGAGGCACAGCAGGATTTAGCCTTGAGTGGCACCAGCAGTGCGGAAGCCGGCCAGACGGTCACCGTGACGCTGAACGGCAAAACGTATCAGACCACGGTCCAGACGGACGGTACCTGGCAGCTGATCGTACCGGCGGCTGATGTCGGCGCCCTCAACGATGGCATCGTGACCGTGACGGCCACCGTGAGCGACGTGGCGGGCAACAGCAGCAGCGCCGACCGCGTTGGGCTGGTGGATGCGACCGTGCCGCAGGTGACCATTAACGACTTTGTCACCGACACTAACACCGTTAACCAGCTCGCCCATTCACAGGCGCAGATCCTGAGCGGCTCCGTCACCGGTGCGGCAGCGGGCGACCTTGTGACCATTACCATTAACAGCGTCGATTACACCACCGTGGTGGATGCGGCGGGCAACTGGAGCCTTGGCCTCCCGGCGTCTGTCGTACAGGGGCTGACGGACGGCACCTGGACCATCGACGTCTCCGTGACCGACAGGTCCGGTAATACCGGTAGCACTTCGCTGGATGTGGTGGTGAATACCGTGACGCCTGTCATCGGTATCAACACGCTGGCGGCAGACGACGTGATTAACGCGGCTGAGAAAGGCGAAGCTCTGCAGATTTCCGGCACCAGCAACCAGCCGGAAGGCACGACCATTACGGTGACCCTGAACGGCATTCACTATACGGCCACCGCTGACGCCAGCGGCAACTGGAGCCTGACCGTTCCGGCGGCAAACGTCTCGGCGCTGGGCGAAGCGAATTACACCGTGACGGCGAACGTCACCGATAGCGTAGGCAACAGCGCCTCAACCTCGCACGATGTGCTGGTGGACAGCTCGTTGCCGGTGGTAACGATCAACACGCTGGCCGGCGACAATATCGTTAACGCGGCGGAAGTGGCGGCAGGGCAAACCCTGTCCGGTAAGGTGACGAACGCGGCGGCAGGTGACACTGTCACGATTATCCTCGGCGGTCAGACATACACGGCTACCGTGCAGGACGATCTCACGTGGAGCCTGCCGTTAACGGAGAGCCAGTTCACCGCGCTCGGCAATGGCGATCTCACCGTATCGGCCAGCGTGACCAACGGCCACGGCAATACCGGTTCTTCTTCTCTCGACTTCACCATCGACGCTGAGCTTCCGGGGCTGCGTATTGATACGGTCGCAGGCGACGACGTGATTAACGTGATTGAACACGCGCAGAACCTGATTGTGTCCGGCACCAGCACCGATCTGGCGGCGGGCAGCGCCGTGACCGTGACCATCAACGGCAAAGCGTATTCCGCAACGGTGCTGGCGGACGGTACCTGGCAGGCGGCGGTACCGGCGGCGGACGTGTCCCAGTGGGCAGATGGCTCGCTGGATATCAAGGCAAGCGCGCAGGATGCCTCCGGCAACCCGGTAACCATCGGGACCGTCGTGAACGTCGATCTCGCGCCGGTCGCCATCACCATCAGCAGCGTGACCGACGACAACGTGCTTAACGCGGCGGAAAAAGGCCTGGATCTGGTGCTGTCCGGTACGACATCCAACGTTGAAGCGGGCCAGACCGTCACCATCACCTTCGCAGGGAAAACGTATACCACGACGGTGGATGGCAACGGCGACTGGACCTGGACCGTTCCGGCTGCCGATCTGAGCGGCCTGAAAGAGGGTGACGCCAGCGTGCAGGTCAGCGTCACCAACGTGAACGGCAACGCGGCCTCTTCGGCGCAGGCATTCAGCGTCGACACCACCGCGCCGACGGTGACCATTAACACCATCAGCGGCGATAACATGCTGAATGCGGCTGAGGCGGCGCAGGATCTGACCCTGAGCGGGACGTCTACCGCCGAAGCAGGCCAGATGGTCACCGTGACCTTCAACGGCAATCAGTACAGCGCGCAGGTGCAGGCGGACGGCAGCTGGACGCTCGACGTGCCTGCGGCGGATCTGGCAGGCATTACCGACGGCAACGCGGCGGTCACGGCGACCGTGTCCGATAAAGCAGGTAACCCGGCCAGCGCGGGATCCTCGGTGCTGGTGGACACCACCGTGCCGCAGATCACCTTCAACATCGTTGCCAGCGACGACATCGTGAATATTGCCGAGCACGGTCAGGCGCTGATCGTCTCTGGTAAGGTGACGGGCGCGCAGGCGGGCGACGTGATTACCGTGACCCTGAACGGTAAAGACTACACCGCCATGCTGGACGCGTCCGGCAGCTGGAGCGTGGGCGTTCCGGCGGCGGACGTGGGCGCGCTGGCTAATGGTGACCAGACGATCTCCGCGACCCTCACCGACAAAGCCGGTAACAGCGCCACTGCGACACACGAATTTGACGTCTCCCTGACCGCGCCGGTCATTGCCCTCAATACCCTGGCGGTTGACGACGTGATCAACGCGACCGAGAAAGGCCAGGATCTGCAGGTATCCGGCACCAGTAACCAGCCGGACGGAACAACCATTACGGTGACCCTGAACGGAATCAGCTATACGGCCACCACCGACGCGAGCGGGAACTGGAGCGTGACCGTTCCGGCGGCAAACGTCTCGGCGCTGGGCGAAGCGAGCTACGTCGTGACGGCGAGCGTGACTGACGCCGCGGGCAACAGCGCGAGCACCGGCCACAGCGTGCTGGTCGACAGCGCGCTGCCGCAGGTCACCATCAACCCGGTCGCCACGGACGATGTCATTAACGCGGCGGAAGTGGCTGCCGGACAAACACTGAGCGGGAAAGTGAGCGGTGCGGCGAGCGGTGACACTGTCACCATTTCCATCGGCGGCAATATCTATACGGCGACGGTTCAGGACGATCTGAGCTGGTCGGTTAACGTGCCGTCCTCAGTCTTAACCGCCATCGGTAACGGCGATCTTACGGTGTCAGCCAGCGTCACCAACGGCCACGGCAACACCGGCACCGGCGAGCGCGACATCAGCATCGACGCAAACCTGCCGGGCCTGCGCGTCGATACCGTGGCAGGCGACGATGTGATCAATAGCATCGAACACGCTCAAAACCTGATTATCACCGGCTCCAGCGACGGTCTGGCAACGGGCGCGGCGCTGACGGTCACCGTCAACGGCAAAACCTACGCGGCCACCGTACTGGCGGACGGCACCTGGACGGCGGCCATTCCGGCGGCAGACGTCAGCGCGCTGGCTGCGGGCACGGTCACCGTGACCGTGGAGGGGCAAAGCACCGCGGGGAATCCGGTGACCATCAGCCATGACGTGAAGGTAGATCTGGCGGCAGTCGCCATCAGCATTAACCCGATTGCCTCTGACGACGTGATTAACGCGGCAGAGAAAGGCGCGGACCTGGTGCTGTCCGGCTCCACCACCAACGTAGAAGAAAACCAGAGCGTTACCATCACCTTCGGCGGCAAGTCGTACACCGCGACGGTCGATGCCGACGGCAACTGGACGGCTACCGTACCGTCTGCCGACGTGGGCAGCCTGAAGGACGGCGACGCCAGCGTGCAGGTGAGCGTGACCAACGTGAACGGCAACAGCGCGTCGGCGGGCCGCGAGTACAGCGTGGACGCGACCGCGCCGACGGTGTCTATTGAAATCATCAGCGACAACAACATCATCAATGCGGCCGAAGCGCAGCAGGATCTGGTGATTAACGGCGTCACCAACGCCGAAGCGGGCCAGACCGTCACCGTGACCCTGAACGGTGTGGACTATACCACCACCGTGCAGGCCAACGGCAGCTGGAGCGTGACCGTGCCGTTCGCGGATCTGAACGGTATTACCGACGGGAACTACACCGTCAGCGCCGCCGTATCGGACAAAGCGGGCAACCCGGCCTCCGCGGGTCGCGACGTGCTGGTGGATACCACCGTTCCACAGTTGACCATTCACACCGTGTCCGACGACGACGTGATCAACAGCGCCGAGCACGTGCAGGCATTGATTGTCACCGGTTCCGTGACGGGCGCGGCCGCGGGCGACGTGGTCACGGTCACCCTCAACGGCAAATCGTACACCGCCACCCTGGACGCCTCCGGCAACTGGAGCGTGGGCGTGCCTGCGGCGGACGTCACCGCGCTGGCCGCCGGGGATTACACCATTACCGCAGCGCTGACCGATAAAGCGGGCAACAGCAACAGTGCCACGCACGGCGTGGCGGTGAACCTGACCGCGCCGGGGCTGACCATTGACACCGTTTCCGGTGACGATGTGATCAACAACACCGAGAAAACCCAGGATCTAACCCTCTCCGGTACGGCTTCCGGCCTGGCGGCAGGCGCGGTGGTGACCGTGATGCTGAACGGCAAAGCGTACAGTGCGCAGGTGGACGATAACGGAAAATGGACCACCACCGTTCCGGCGAGCGAAGTCGGTCAGCTGGGCGAGGCGCTTTACACCGTCACCGCCTCGGCGACGGACAGCGTCGGTAACAGCACCAGCGCGTCGCACACCGTAAACGTGGAGTCCGTTCTGCCGGGCGTGATTATCAACACCATTGCGGGCGACGACGTGATTAACGCCGCCGAGCTGGCAGCCGGCCAGACCATCAGCGGTAAGGTGGTGAATGCCGAAGCGGGCAATACCGTGACCGTGACGATTGGCGGTAATATCTACACCGCAACGGTGCAGAGCGATCTTACCTGGTCCGTCGATGTGCCTGAATCTGTGCTGACGGCGCTGGGCAACGGCGATTTGACGGTGTCGGCCAGCGTGACCAACGGCGTCGGCAACAGCGGATCCGCTGAGCGCGATATCACGATCGACGCTAACCTGCCGGGCCTGCGCGTGGATACCGTGGCGGGTGACGACGTGATCAACAGCATCGAACACGGGCAGAACCTGATTATCACCGGCACCAGCGACGGGCTGGCGGCGGGCGCGGCGCTGACCGTGACCGTCAACGGCAAAACCTATCCGGCGACCGTGCTGGCTGACGGCACCTGGCGCGCGGCGATCCCGGCTGCGGACGTGGGTGCGCTGAATGCAGGCACGGTCACCGTGACCGTGGCAGGCCAGAGCAGCGCCGGTAATCCGGTCTCCATCAGCCATGATGTGACGGTAGACCTGGCGACCGTTGCCATCAGCATCGATGCGATTGCCGCCGACGACGTGATTAACGCCGCCGAGAAGGGCGCGGATCTGGTGCTCTCCGGGGCGACCTCGAACGTCGAGGAAAACCAGACCGTTACCATCACCTTCGGCGGCAAGAGCTACACCGCGACCGTAGGCGCCGACGGCAAATGGACCGCCACGGTGCCAGCGGCCGATCTGGCGGGCCTGAAGGACGGCGACGCCAGCGTGCAGGTGAGCGTCATCAACGTCAACGGCAACAGCGCCTCGGCGGGCCGCGAGTACAGCGTGGATGCGACCGCGCCGAGCGTGACCATCAACACCCTGGCGACGGACGACATCCTTAATGCCGCCGAAGCGAAGAGCGATCTGACCGTGTCCGGTACCAGTACCGCCGAAGCGGGCCAGACGGTCACCGTATCGCTGAACGGCAAAGACTACACCACCACCGTCAGCGCGGACGGCAGCTGGACGCTGAACGTTCCGGCGGCCGATGTTGCGGCCCTGACGGACGGCAGTGTGACCGTGACCGCAAGCGTCAGCGACAAGGCGGGTAACCCGGCGTCCGTGGACCACAACCTGACGGTGGATGTGACCGTTCCTGCGGTCACTATCAACACCATCGCGGGTGACGATGTGATTAACGTGGCTGAACACAGTCAGGCACACGTTATCAGCGGCACCGCCACCGGCGCGGCAGCGGGCGATAAGGTGACCGTCACCATCGGCGGCCAGACGTACACCACCGTGCTGGACGCGGCGGGTAACTGGAGCGTGGGCGTACCGGCAAGCGTGATTTCCGGCCTCAGCGACGGCACCGTGACCGTCACGGCGTCGGTCACCGACGCGGCGGGCAACACCGGCACCGGCAGCCATAACGTGACCGTCGATACCGGTCTGCCATCGGTCAACTTCAACGCCATCAGCGACGATAACGTGCTGAACGCGGTGGATAAAGGTCAGGATCTGAGTGTCAGCGGCACCAGCGCCAACCTGGCGGAAGGCACCGTGGTGACCGTGACCCTGAACGGCAAAAACTACACGGCGACGACCGCGGCAGACGGCACCTGGAGCCTGACGGTTCCGGCGGCGGATCTGGCCGGTCTGGGTCAGGCCAACTACACCCTGAATGCGACCGCCATCAACGGCGTGGGCAACAGCATCAGCAACACCGCGAACCTGCTGGTGGACACCGCGCTGCCGACGGTCACCATTAACACCGTGGCGGGCGATAACGTCATTAATGCGGCGGAAGTGGCCGCAGGCCAGACCCTGAGCGGCACCGTGGCGAATGCCGAAGCGGGCAATACCGTGACCGTGACCATTGGTGGCAACAGCTACACCGCAACGGTGCAGAACGACCTGACCTGGTCCGTCAACGTGCCGTCTGACGTGCTGACCGCGCTGGGCAACGGCAGCCTGAGCGTGACGGCGACCGTTACCAACGGCCACGGCAACACCGGCACCAGCGAGCGCGAGATCGCGATCGACGCTAACCTGCCGGGGCTGCGCGTCGATACCGTCGCGGGTGATGACGTGATCAACACCATCGAGCACGCGCAGAACCTGATCGTCAGCGGATCCAGCGACGGGCTGGCACCGGGCACGGCGCTGACCGTCACCATCAACGGCAAAGACTATGCGGCCACGGTGCTGGCGGACGGCACCTGGAGCGCGGCGATCCCGGCTGCGGACGTGAGCGCGTGGCCGGAAGGCAGCGTCAAAATCAGCGTCACTGGCAACAGCGCTGCGGGCAATCCGATTACCATCAGCCACGATGTGACGGTAGACCTGGCGACCGTTGCCATCAGCATCAATGCGATTGCCACCGACGACGTGATTAACGCGGCGGAGAAGGGCGCGGATCTGGTGCTGTCCGGTGCGGTCATCAACGTGGAAGCCGGGCAGACCGTGACCATCAGCCTGAACGGCAAAATCTATAGTGCGACAGTGGACGACAGCGGCAACTGGACCTGGACCGTACCGTCTGCGGATCTGGCTGGCCTGAAGGACGGCGATGCCAGCGTGCAGGTGAGCGTCACCAACGTGAACGGTAACAGCGCCTCGGCGGGCCGCGAGTACAGCGTGGATGCGACCGCGCCGAGCGTGACCATCAACACCCTGGCGACGGACGACATTCTTAATGCCGCCGAAGCGAAAAGCGATCTGACCGTGTCCGGCAGCAGCTCTGCCGAAGCGGGCCAGACGGTGACCGTGTCGCTGAACGGCAAAGACTACACCACCACCGTCAGCGCGGACGGCAGCTGGACGCTGAACGTTCCGGCGGCCGATGTTGCGGCCCTGACGGACGGCAGTGTGACCGTGACCGCAAGCGTCAGCGACAAGGCGGGTAACCCGGCGTCCGTTGATCACAACCTGACGGTGGACGTCACCGTTCCGGCGGTGACCATCAACACCGTGGCGGGTGACGATGTGATTAACCTTGTTGAGCATGGCCAGGCGCACATCATCAGCGGCACCGCCACTGGCGCAGCCGCGGGTGATAAGGTGACCGTGACCATCGGCGGCCAGACATACACCACCGTGCTGGATGCGGCGAGGAACTGGAGCGTGGGCGTTCCGGCGAGCGTGATTTCCGGCCTCAGCGACGGCACCGTGACCGTGACTGCGTCCGTCACCGACGCGGCGGGCAACACCGGCACCGGTACGCATAACGTGGCCGTCGATACCGGCCTGCCGACCGTGGCCTTCAACGCCATCAGCGGTGACAACGTGCTGAATGCGGTGGAGAAAGGTCAGGATCTGAGCGTGAGCGGCACCAGCGCCAACCTGGCGGAAGGCACCGTGGTGACCGTGACCCTGAACGGCAAAAACTACACGGCGACGACCGCGGCAGACGGAAGCTGGAGCCTGACGGTCCCGGTGGCGGATCTGGCGAGCCTGGGCGAAGCCAACTACACCCTGAGCGCGGCCGCGACCAACGGCGTGGGCAACAGCGTGAGCAACACCGCGAATCTGCAGGTGGATACCGCGCTGCCGGGGGTCACCATCAACACCATCGCGGGCGATAACGTCATCAACGCGGCGGAAGTGGCCGCGGGCCAGACCCTCAGCGGCAAGGTAACGAACGCGGAAGCGGGCAATACCGTCACCGTGACCATTGGCGGCAACACCTACACCGCGACGGTGCAGAGCGATCTGACCTGGTCCGTGAACGTGCCAGAGTCCGTCCTGACGGCGCTGGGCAATGGCGATTTGACCGTGTCAGCAACCGTCACCAACGGCCATGGTAATACCGGGACCGGCGAGCGCGAGATCGCGATCGACGCTAACCTGCCGGGCCTGCGTGTTGATACCGTGGCGGGCGACGATGTGATCAACAGCATCGAACATACTCAAAACCTGATCGTCTCCGGCACCAGCGACGGGCTGGCGGCAGGCACAACGCTCACCGTGACCGTCAATGGCAAAACCTATGCGGCCTCCGTGCTGGCAGACGGTTCCTGGAGCGCGGCGATCCCGGCGGCAGACGTCGCGGCCTTCGCAGCAGGTACGGTCACCGTGACCGTTGCAGGCCAGAGCGCGGCGGGTAACCCGGTGACCATCAGCCATGACGTGACCGTCGATCTGGCGGCGGTGGCTATCAGCATCGATGCGATTGCCACCGACGACGTGATTAACGCGGCGGAGAAAGGTGCGGATCTGGTGCTCTCCGGCAGCACCTCGAACGTGGAGGAAAACCAGACCGTTACGGTTACCTTCGGCGGCAAGACGTACACCGTAAAGGTGGATGCTAACGGTAACTGGACGGCCACCGTGCCGTCCGCGGATCTCGCGGGCCTGAAAGACGGTGACGCCAGCGTGCAGGTGAGCGTCACCAACGCGCACGGCAACAGCGCCACGGCGGGCCGGGAGTACAGCGTGGACGCGACGGCGCCAACCGTGACCATTGATACGGTCGCAGGCGATAACGTGATTAACGGCAGCGAAGCGGCTGCGGGCGTTGCTATCTCCGGCACCACCACGGCGGAAGCCGGGCAGACGGTCACCGTGACGCTGGGCGGTAAGAGCTATACCGCGCAGGTGCAGCAGGGCGGCGTCTGGAGCGTGAACGTTCCGGGCAGCGATCTGACCGCACTGGCGGATAGCGGCTACACCGTGCAGGTGAGCGTGAGCGACGCGGCGGGTAACCCGGGCAGCGCGGGTAAGACGATTACGCTTGATACCACGCCGCCGACCGTCAGCTTTAACGTGGTGGCGGGCGATGACGTGATTAATAGCGTGGAGCACGGCCAGGCGCAGATCGTCAGCGGGTCGGCAACCGGCGCGAACGTCGGTGATAAAGTGGTTATCACCCTCGGTTCGCACCAGTACACCACCACCGTTGACGCCAGCGGCAACTGGAGCGTGGGCGTTCCGGCCAGCGTGATTTCCGCCCTGACCGACGGCACCGTGACCCTCAGCGCGACCATTACCGACAGCGCGGGTAACAGCAGCACCCAGACCCATGACGTGGTGGTCAACACCGCCTCCGTGGCGCTGACGGTAAACACCGTTAGCGGTGACGACGTCATCAACGCGGATGAAGCCGGTTCGTCACTGGTGATTAACGGCTCCAGCGCGCAGTTCGCCAGCGGGACTCAGGTCACCGTGACTCTGAACGGCAAGACCTATACCGCCACGATTCAGAACGACGGCACCTGGACGACCACCGTACCGGCCGCCGACGTGGGCGCCCTGGCCGATGGCGCACGCTATCAGGTGTCCGTGTCGGCACAGGACAGCGCGGGCAACAGCGCGTCGGCAACGCACGGCATCAGCGTGGATACTACTGCGCCGGTGGTGAGCATTGGGACGCTGTCGGTTGACGACATGCTGAACGCCGCGGAAGCGCAGCAGCCGCTGACCGTGCACGGTTCTTCCAGCGCGGAGGCGGGTCAGACCGTTACCGTGACGCTGGGCGGAAAAACCTACACTGCGCTTGTCGGCAGCGACGGCACCTGGACGCTCGACGTGCCGGCAGCCGACCTGGCCGCCCTGAGCCAGGGCGCGCTGACGGTCACTGCCTCGGTCAACGATAAAGCGGGTAATAACGGCCAGACCACGCACACCTTAACAGTGGATACCGTTGCGCCAACCGTAACCATCAGCACCGTGGCCGATGACGATATCGTCAACAACGCGGAGCAGCTGGCGGGCCAGACTATCCGCGGCACCACCACGGCGGAACAGGGCCAGACGGTGACCGTCTCCTTCAACGGGCACAGCTATCAGGCGACCGTCGGGGCAGACGGATCGTGGTCGGTCTTCGTGCCGGGCCGTGATTTCCTCGGCCTGAGCGACGGGGAGTACACCATCACCGCTTCGGTGAGCGACAAGGCGGGCAACCCGGGCAGCGCAACGCACGACGTGACGCTGAACGGCGATGTTCCAACCATCACCATTAACACCTTTGCGCAGGACGACATCGTCAACGCCGCCGAGCACGGCACGCCGCTGGTCATCAGCGGCACCACCGATGCGCCGGCAGGCCAGACGGTGACCATCACGCTAAACGGTAAAACCTATGCGGCTACCGTCCAGAATGACGGTACCTGGAGCTACACGGTGGGAAGCGCTGACGTGACCGCGCTGGCAGACGGCGGCTCGTACGTGATTAACGCGCAGGTCAGCAATACCATCGGCAACAGCGCCAGCGATAACCATACCGTCACGGTCGATCTGACTGCGCCGTCGATGGGGATCGCTATTGATTCGCTGCAAAACGACACCGGCCTGAGCGCAACGGATTTCATCACCAACGACAGCCAGGTCGTCGTCAACGGCTCGCTGACCGCGCAGCTCGGTAATAACGAGAAGGCGCAGATCAGCCTCGACGGCGGCGTCACCTGGATTGACCTGACCGTGACCGGCACCACCTGGCGCTACGCCGATGGCCGCACCCTGACGGACGGTACGTATCAGTACCAGGTCCGCGTGATTGATAACGCGGGCAACGTGGGGGCCACGGACAGCCAGGACGTGGTGATTGACCTGACGAAGCCTGCGGCAACCACCATTACCGTGGATTCCATTACGCAGGATACCGGCCTGTCCGGCAGCGACTTTATCACCAGCGACAACCAGATCAGCCTGAAAGGGACGCTGGGCGCGGCGCTGGGCAGCGGCGACCACGCGCAGATCAGCCTTGACGGCGGCGTCACCTGGACCGACGTCAGCGTCAGCGGCCTGAGCTGGACGTATGTCGATGGCCGTACGCTGGCCGACGGGGATTACAACTACCAGCTGCGCGTGATTGACGATGCGGGCAACATCAGCGCCACAGCCTCTCAGGTGGTGACCATTGATACCGTTGCGCCGGACGCCAGCAAAACGATCGCCATCGACAGCATCAGCGACGATACCGGTCTGAGCAGCAGCGACTTTATCACTCGCGACACGTCCCTGACGTTGCACGGCTCGCTCGGCGCGACGCTGGCCGACGGCGAATACGCCCAGATCAGCATTGACGGCGGCGTCACCTGGCAGACCGTGATCGTCACTGGCAACAGCTGGTACTACGTCGATAGCCGCACGCTGGGTAACCAGACCTATGACTACTACGTCCGCGTGGTGGATGCCGCCGGTAACGTGGGGGCCAGCGCCCATCAGCAGGTGACTGTCGATACGGTCGCCCCGGATGCGGCGATTACGGTGACCGTGGATAACATCACCGTCGATACAGGCTTCGACAATAACGACTTCCTGACCAGTTCGACCTCGTACACGCTGCACGGAACGCTCGGCGCAGAACTCGGCGCGGGTGAATTCGTGCAGGTGAGCATGGACGGCGGCACGACCTGGGTATACGCCACCGTAAGCGGGACGCAGTGGAGCTACAGCGACACGCGTACCCTGACCGACGGCAGCCATAACTACCAGGTGCGGGTCGTTGACCTGGCGGGGAACGTTGGGGCCACCACCTCGCAGGCGGTGACGGTGGATACGCAGGCGCCGCAGTACGGCGTCACCATCGACAGCATCAGCGAAGATACCGGCCAGTCCGGCAGTGATTTCATCACCATGGACACCACGCTGACCATCAACGGTTCGCTGGGCAGCGCGCTGGCAAGCGACGAGCGCGTACAGATAAGCCTGGACGGCGGAAATACCTGGCTCGATACCACGGTCACCAACCAGCGCTGGAGCTACACCGATACCCGCGATCTGCCTGACGGAGACTACACCTACCAGGTGCGGATTATCGACCAGGCGGGCAACGTGGGTTCCACCGCGTCTCAGGTCGTCACGGTAGACACCACGCCGCCGACCACGGTTGGCACGGTCGTGAGCTACACCGACGGTGAAGGTGAGCGTCAGGGCACCTTTGGCAGCGCGGTGGCAACGGACGATAACTCGCCGCTGATCAACGGGACGCTTAACCGTGCCCCGGACGACGGTGAGATCGTGCAGCTTTACCGTGACGGGGTTCTGCTCGGCCAGGTGACCATGAACGGCAGCGCAAGCTGGTCCTTCCAGGACAACGGCCTGAGCGACGGGAATCACACCTACATCGTACGCGTCACCGACAGGGCCGGAAACTACACGGAATCCGACGGCTTTGTGCTGAACGTCGATACCAGCATCCCGACCACCACGGCGGCGATCACCGCGCAGACCACGTCGGATACCACGCCGATCGTCACCGGTACCGTCTCCGCTGACCTGGTGAACGGTGAATACCTGGTGGTGACGGTGAACGGCAAAACCTACACCTCCCAGACGGGCGGTGCGGTGGTGGTCGACCCGGATCACAACACCTGGTATCTGCAGATCCCGGACGGCGATGTGCTGGGCGTGGCGAGCTACAGCGTGACCGCGCAGGTGAAGAGCAGCGCGGGTAACGGCAACACCACGGGTACGGCGACCGGTAGCATGGTGATTGATACCACCTCGGTGAACACCGACTGGGCAACCACGGCGGGGAACAGCAACAACTCCACCATGACCCTCGGCATGAACAGCAGCGGTCTGTGGAATATCATCGCTAACGGCCAGTCTTACTCCAGCAGCGATAGCTCGACCTATGCCGGCAATACGCTGACCAACACCCGTAACTACTACGTGGTGAGCCAGACCGCCGCCGACTTTGACCGTAACGGCACGCAGGACATTTTCGCGACGGAAAATACCTACGCCGGGTCAACGCAGGTGATGTGGACCTACGATGGCAGCACCTATAACGCCAGTCAGCTGGCAATGGGGACCACCATCTGGTACGGCGGCGTGATTGCGTACGATAAAACCGGGGATGGTTATCTGGATCTGGCTTACGGCGATGCCGGTATGGACTCCCTGACCTATCTGGTGAACAACAAGGGTGTCCTGTCGCCGGACGGCACCGGTGGGGAAGGCGGTTTCTACGGCCAGTTTGATTCCGGGCGCGAAATCTCCGGCGTTGACCTGAACAACGATGGTACGGTGGATATTGTTCAGCACACCAACCGCAGCGGCGCGTACTCGTTAACCGTGATCAACAACAACGGCAACGGGACGTTATCCATCGGTCAGAACCTGACGAACGTGTTTGTGGCCAACGCCTCGAATACCACCACGGCGGCGTCCATGACGTGGGCAGACTTCAACGGCGATGGCTACATGGATCTGTACCTGGGCAGCAGCTACAACAACAACGGCGGGGTGATCTACTACAACGACGGTACCGGGAAGCTCTCGGCCACCAAGAGCGCGGTCGAGGCCTCTAACGCAGCGGCGGGCTATCTGTCGGTGGCGGTGGACTGGAACGGTGACGGGCAGATGGACATCATCAAGCTCAGCACCTACGGCGGCTCGCAGACGGCGACCCTGTTCACCAACAACGGCTACGGCTCTACCTGGACCTCAAGCCAGCTGGCGTCCGGCATTGCTTACGCCACCGGCGTGGCGGCAGTGGACTACAACTGGGACGGCGCGCAGGATCTGCTGGTCTCTCAGCAGAACGGCAAGGTGGTGCTGGTGCAAAACAGCAAAACCATTGCTGACGGCACCGCGATGCATCTGCACATTGTCGACAGCGAGGGCATCAACGCCTACTACGGCAATACGGTCAACCTGTACAACGCCGCGGGCGTGCTGGTGGCCTCGCAGATCATTAACGCCCAGTCCGGTATCGGGTCGAACGATACGTCCGCGCTGGTGAGCTTCTACGGGCTGGATCCGAATGAAACCTATTCGGCCGAGATCCTGAAGATCACCAACGGCGTGTCGGATAACGTCACCTGGAGCGGTCTGGAAGCGGGCAACGGCAAAGAGGGCTACGTCCTGACGGCCGAAGCGGCCACCGGCGGCCACAGCGGAACCATTACCGGGACCGGGTATAACGACACCTTTATCGCAGAGCAGGGTACCTATACCTACAACGGTTCCGGCGGCTGGACTACCCATTCCGACCATGACACCTGGAGCAACACCGGTGGGATGGACGTGGTGGATTACCGCAACGCGACCTCTGGCGTGACCGTGGATCTGCGCCTCTCAACCGCGCAGAACACCGGGTTCGGCACCACGCGTCTGCTGAACATTGAAGGGATTAACGGCTCGGATTACGACGACGTCATCACCGGCAACAGCGGTGATAACCGGTTCGAAGGCCGCGGCGGAAATGACACCTTCAACATCGGCAGCGGCGGTCACGATACGCTGCTCTACAAGCTGATCAACGCCTCGGATGCCACGGGCGGTAACGGTCACGACGTGGTGAACGGCTTTACGGTCGGCACCTGGGAAGGAACGGCGGACACGGATCGTATTGACCTGCGCGATCTGCTTTCCGGCAGCGGCTATACCGGCACGGGCTTGGCGAGCTACGTGAACGGCGTGGCCACGCTGGACAGCAGCGCGGGCAATATCAGCGATTACATCCGCGTGGTGCAGAACGGCAGCAATACCGAGATTCAGGTTGACCTGGACGGTACCGGCGGTCAGTTCTCGCCAACCACCCTGGTGACGCTGAACGGCGTGCAGACGGATCTGGCGACGCTGCTGGCGAACCATCAACTGTTAATTGCGTAAAACAACGCCGCGGGGAGCGATCCCCGCGGCCTTTTGGCGTTTCTTTACACGAATGGCGTTAACCCGGAGATTATGAAGACACATCCACAGTACGAACCCTGGCTGCAGGGCATGCTCATCATCGCGAAGCACTACCGGCTGGACTTTTCGGTGGAGCACGTTCGGGTCACGATTAACCATGAAAGCCAGTCGCCTCGCCAGCTGGTGCTGGAGGAGATGGCGCGCCAGCTTGGGCTGGGGATGCGTGTGGTGGCGGCGGAAGCGGTCTCCCTCGATCCGTGGCGTCTGCCGCTGCTGGCGGAATTCACCGGCGGGCAGATTGCGGTGATCAACCGAATGGACAACGAAGGCAACGTCAGCCTGCAGTTCAGCGGCGACGGCGGCCTGGAGACGACGCTGACGCGCGAGGCGCTCGGGTCGCGGTTAAAGGGCCTGATGGTGCTGCGCCCGCTCGAGTCTACGCCGGATGCCCGCGTGGATGACTACATCAAACCGTATGAGAAAAACTGGTTCTGGCAGCTGGCGCTGAAGGACTGGCGACGCTACAGCGACATTATGCTGGTGGCGCTGGTCGCCAACGTGCTGGCGCTTTCCGGCATGGTCTTCTCCATGCAGGTCTACGACAGGGTGGTACCGTCGCAGTCAGAAGCCACGCTGTGGGTGCTGTTTGGCGGCGTGATGATTGCCATCGTGTTCGAATTCATCATGCGCATGCTGCGTGTACACATTTCTGACGTGGTGGGGAAGCGCGCCGATCTGCGCATCTCTGAACGCGTCTTTGCCCACGCGCTGCGGATTAAAAACGGTGCGCGCTCGAAATCAACCGGATCGTTTATCGCGCAGATCCGCGAGCTGGAGTCGGTGCGCGAGCTGATCACCTCGACGACCATTGCGGCCCTCTCCGATCTGCCGTTCTTCCTGCTGTTCGTCTTCATTCTGTGGATGATTGGTGGTCCGCTGGTGCTGGTGGTCCTGCTCGCCGTGCCGCTGCTGCTTATTCCGGGCCTGCTGGTGCAGCGCCCGCTGGGGAAACTCTCCAGCGAAGGGATGCGTGAATCCGCCATTCGTAACGCCACGCTGGTGGAAGCGGTGCAGGGCATTGAAGACATCAAGCTGATGCGCGCCGAGCAGCGTTTCCAGAATCAGTGGAATAACACCAACGACGTTGCCGCCAGCGTCGGCATGAAGCAGCGCTGGCTGACGGGCCTGCTGCTTACCTGGACCCAGGAGGTGCAGTCCATTGTTTACGCGGTAGTGCTGCTGGTGGGCTGCTATCTGGTCATCAGCGGTGACATGACCACCGGTGCGCTGGTGGGTACCTCGATTCTGGCGTCGCGGACCATTGCGCCGCTGTCGCAGATCTCAGGCGTGCTCTCGCGCTGGCAGTCGGCAAAAGTGGCCCGTAAGGGGCTGGACGACCTGATGCAGCGGCCGATTGACGATCCGCAGCACGGCAAGAAGGTGCACAAAGCCCACCTGCGCGGCGACTATGCCCTTGAGGAGGTCGGGTTTTACTACGACGAGGAAGAGAAACTCACCGTGCTCAACATCAGCAAGCTGCAGATCCGCGCCGGAGAACGCGTGGCGGTGCTCGGGCGCAATGGCTCCGGCAAAAGCACGCTGTTACAGCTTCTGGCGGGCATGCAGGAGCCACAGCAGGGCACCATTCTGCTGGACGATATTGCCCTCAATCACCTTGATCCGGCCGACGTGCGTCGCGACATGCAGCTGCTGAGCCAGCAGGCCCGTCTGTTCTTTGGCTCCGTGCGGGACAACATCCTGATGGGTAACCCGCTGGCGACCGACGATGAGATTCACCAGGCGCTGGTCAACAGTGGCGCGCTGGAGTTTGTGCGCAAACAGAAAATGGGGCTGAACACTATCATCAACGAGGGCGGAACGGGACTCTCGGGCGGACAGCGTCAGGCGCTGCTGCTGGCGCGCGCCCTGATCACCTCGCCGCCTATTCTGCTGCTGGACGAGCCTACCGCCTGGCTGGACGAAATGAGCGAGAAGCAGTTTATTCAGCATCTTCACACATGGCTGGGTAAGCGCCGCACGCTGGTGGTGGCGACGCATCGCCTGCCGATTCTGGACCTGGTCGACCGCATCATCGTGCTGGAAAACGGCAAGGTGGTGATGGACGGCCCGCGCGACGCCATCCTGCACCAGCATGGTATGGCGCCGCAAAAGACAGCACAGCGCACCGTGACCATGAAACCGGCGGCGGTTGCAGAGGAGGGCGCGGCATGAATGATTTCTCCCGTTTTAATAGCCGACTGAAGGAGCATCGCCTTCCGCGCTCTACCCTGGTGGCATGGTCCCTGTTCGCCCTGCTGGTGGTGTTTATCGCCTGGGCGAGCCTGTTCCATCTTGATGAGGTGACGACAGGCAGCGGCAAGGTGATACCGTCTTCGCATGAGCAGGTCATCCAGTCCCTGGAAGGCGGCATTATCCACAGCCTGATGGTGCGCGAAGGCGACATCGTCGAGCGCGGCCAGCAGCTCGCGCAGCTTGACCGGACAAAAACCGAGTCGAGCGTGCTGGAGAGCGAGTCGCGTCTGAATGCGGCGCTGGCCACGGCGGCACGCCTGAAGGCTGAAGTTAACGACACGGAGCTGACGTTTCCCGAGGAGCTGGATGACGACGTTGAGCTGGTTAAGCAGGAAACGGCGCTCTATCAGTCCCGTCGCGAGAGCCTTGAAAAAGGGCTGGCGGGTTTACGTCAGGGTGCCGAACTGGTGCAGCGCGAGCTGTCGTTGACCCGTCCGCTGGTGACCCAGGGGGCGGCCAGCAAGGTGGAGGTGCTGCGTCTTGAGCGTCAAAAAAATGAGCTTGAGAATAAAATCACCGAGATGAAAAACCAGTATTACGTCCGCGCCCGCGAAGAGCTGGCGAAAGCCAATGCGGAGATTGAAGCCCAGCGTTCGGTGATGAAGGGTCGGGAAGACTCCCTGACCCGACTGACCTTCAATGCGCCGGTTCGCGGGATCGTGAAGGATATTGACGTCACGACCGTGGGCGGCGTCATCCCGCCGAACGGCAAGCTGATGAGTCTGGTTCCGCTTGACGATCAGATGGTGGTAGAAGCGAAAATTTCGCCGCGCGATGTGGCGTTTATCCATCCCGGCCAGAAGGCGCTGGTGAAAGTGACGGCCTATGACTACTCCATTTACGGTGGGCTGGAAGGGGAAGTGACCATGATTTCGCCGGACACCCTGCAGGATGAGGTGAAAAGAGATGTTTATTACTATCGCGTCTATATTCGTACCGACAGTAACCATCTGACCAATAAGCAAGGTCAGGAGTTTCCGGTCTTTCCGGGCATGATTGCCACCGTTGATATTAAAACCGGCAGCAAAACCATTCTGGATTATCTGTTGAAACCGCTGAACAAGGCAAAAGAGGCGCTGCGGGAAAGATAAGTGAACGGCGTTCGGAACTCCGAAC
The DNA here is from genome assembly GCF_040059225.1 of Enterobacter cloacae complex sp. Mu1197. Classification (NCBI taxonomy): domain Bacteria; kingdom Pseudomonadati; phylum Pseudomonadota; class Gammaproteobacteria; order Enterobacterales; family Enterobacteriaceae; genus Enterobacter; species Enterobacter cloacae complex sp. Mu1197. The sequence goes on from NZ_CP157375.1 coordinate 2,270,603, forward strand.
GCCTGGTGGATTATACGGTTGACGTCACGTTGTGAACGTGGCGTCGCTCTTTAGGAACAACGTTGATGTAATGCGTAACATACGCAAAATATAACCCGGCATAATTTTCGACGAGTTCGATAAACGCCGGATAGACCGATAGCCGACCATCACCCCGATCTTTCAGATAGCCTGCCTCCTGAGCCGATTTGATAATCCGGTTGACGTGGATACGCGATACAAAAAATTCTTTTGCGAGCGTGCTGGCTGAATAGTCGATGACGGCACCATGGGCAGATTTATTTTTCATAGCCTGCAGGTAAAGATAAAGCATAATCATACGTCCGCCATCTTTATCGATAAATAATCCCACTTCAGGCAACACCTTTCTGAACGTTAATCCCCGAAAAAGATATTCTGCCGCACGGCGGAAGAAGTTATTTCTCAAAATATCATTATCCAGCAGGTTCACGTTAATATTGAATGTTGGGTAAAGAATGCTGACGGGCAAAAAAGCGCCGGACATATATCGCTTAAGTTCATTCAGGCCTTTTTCGGTTGGTGCGATTCTCGTTTTGCGTCTGTCTTCCGTACAGCGCCAGGTCCTGATGCGCCCGGTGGTTCTGAGTATCGTGATGATCGCAATAACGCTGTTGGGGCTGGCTATCTTATAGCGAGAACATAACTCTTTAATTTCTGAGACTGACTCGGCCTGATTTCCAAAAATAAAACAACACATGGAGAGGATAATGTTGAACCGGGATTCCTGTAGCATTGTCTTGTAGAACAAAGGTTGTTTTTTGTAGATGGTGTCATTAATTGTGTAGTGCTCTAATATTGCCTCACCGAATCGTGGATTGCTCTTTATGACATCCCTTCGATGTAGCAAGGCCCTGGATGAGATATGATTATCCATAGCATTTTTTCTCGTATTTGAATGAGCCGATAGATGAAGTATCCAGTCTTCTTTTTCGGAATTTTCATTATACCCTGAGAATAAAACATTTGCCGTGGTTATTTGAAAAGAAAAGTATATTTAAACGCGGGTGATTAACGCAAAGATGTTCCGGTGAATTAGGCTGATAACAGTTTCTTAACCCTGGGTGCTACTGTAAAATTATACTTCGCAACAGATGCAATAAATTTTACGCATACTCAAATGGAAATGGCGCTTTGGTGCCCAGGAGCAGGTTATGACCCACAAAATTTCTCTCAGAAATGGGGCGTGCGATGAACATAAGTTTGTCATCTCAGCCTGCGGTTTCACATTCCAGGGATATTGTTCGATCCTTAATAAATACGGAATCCATGCTTCCCGGATCCACTTTAACGGAGATGAGGCATCACAACAGGATATTGAAAATATCCTTAAAAATCAGGATGCGCATATCGTGGTGTTTCTCGGGAAAGGCGTGGTCAACCTCCTGGAAAGCCTGAAGCGACTGGCCTCGGTACTCAATGCACTGCCCGTCATTCGGCACGTCACCCTGTATGGTGATATTCCCGATGGCTGGCTGTACCGCACGCTGGGCAGTCTTTTAAATAACCGCTATCAACTATCATTGATTCGCGTAGCCAGCGTTTCTGATGTAATAGCCTGCTTTCATACCCATTACAAAAGTTTTAAGGATCGCTCTCGCGCATTACGCGAACGCTACATGGATATTTCCTCGCAAGAAAATCTCAAGTGGTTAACACGAAGAGAAATTGACGTATTATTAAGTTTTTACCGCGGCATGTCCGTAAAAGAAATGTGCGATAGAATGGGGTTGTCGAATAAAACGGTGTATACCCACCGTAAGGAAGGTGTGCTTAAATTACACTTAATTAAGCGTTGGCTACACGATCCGCATAATTTTAAAGCGGAAATGCCTGCTAAACACCCACGTCAAAAAACGGGGCTCACGGAGAAGGAAACCGACATTTTTAATGCCCTACGAAATCGCGAAATATTCCCGGCATATCAGATCATTACCGATCGCGATAAAAAAGGGGTTGGGTTTGAAATTCTGATTCGCTGGAATAAAAACGGTAAAATTGTCAAGCCTGCCAGTTTTTTAACGGATATTACCAATCATGAGATATGGCTGCAAATAACGGCGTTGGTCATCCATGCTGCCGTTTCAGGTATTAATAAGTATAACGGGAAATATTATTTTTCTGTGAATATCCCGCCTCGTCTGGCTTCCGGAAATGCCTTGCCTGATATGGCACGAAAGGCCATCGATATGCTGCTTAAACCGCAGTGGGCGGAAAAGCTGGTCTTTGAATTTGCAGAGGATATCGACGTGACGAAGGATAAAAGGATCCCTGAAACCATGCGGCATTTACGCAAAACGGGGTGTCGTTTATTTCTGGATGACTGCTTTTCTAACCATCAAACCATGTTCCCGGTGCGCCAGGTCCATTTCGATGGACTCAAGCTGGATCGGGACATCGTCGATCACTTTGTGGCAAATGACAATGACTACAATTTGATAAAAGCGATTCAGATTTATAGCGACATGACCGGCACTGACTGTATTGCAGAAGGGGTTGATAGCGAAGAAAAGTTCGAGAAACTCGTCGCGCTGGGCGTTAAAAACTTTCAGGGATATTATCTTTCACGTGCCGTGAAAGAGGATGAGTTAGACCGCATGGTACGGTTATTTAGCTGATGACAAAAATAAAGCCCCGAAGGGCTCTGATTTATTTTCGACCCAGCAACAGGCCGAGAACAATACCGACAGCACCCGCGGCGATGAGGCCGGTGAGGGGATTATTTCTGACCGCTTCTGTGACGTCGGAAACGGCATCGCTGGCCTGAGCGGCGTATTTTTTCGCGGCACCTTTTACCTGATGTTTTGGTGAATCGACGAATTCACCAAACTGCTGCTGCGCTGAACCTGCAAGTTCATCAAATTTATTTTTTGCTTTGTCTTCAGCAAACTGGGTGTTTTTATCAGTACCGATATCAGACATTTTTGCCTCCTTTTGTTGATAATTAAAGGATAGCCTCTCTTTGCGGATGTGTGAGACGCAAGGCTAAATTCGGCACCTGACAGGGCGGTTTTCGGATATATCTCTATACCGGGAACCCGTTATTTCTCATTGTCATCCTGACCGTAATACAGCTTCCCGATGCGGATCAGCGGGCGACCCTGAGACTTACGGTGCAGGTTACTGTCCCTGAGCGAATAAACGCACCCGCAATATTCCTGCTGGTAAAACTGTTCCCGCTTGCTGATCTCAATCATGCGTGAGGAGCCGCCCTGTTTGCGCCAGTTATAGTCCCAGTACACCATACCCGGATAGCGCGCGGCCGCACGCTGGCCGCAGTCGTTTATTTGCTGCATGTTCTTCCAGCGGGAGATCCCCAGCGAGCTGCTGATGACGCTGAATCCATTTTCTGCCGCATAGAGCGCCGTGCGCTCGAAACGCATATCGAAGCACATGGTGCAGCGGACGCCGCGCTCGGGTTCCCATTCCATGCCTTTCGCGCGCTCAAACCAGTTATCGGTGTCGTAATCGGCATCAACAAACGGCACGCCGTGCTTTTTCGCAAACCGAATATTCTCCTCCTTACGAATGAGGTATTCCTTTTGCGGATGGATATTGGGGTTATAGAAGAAAATGGTGTACTCAATGCCCGACGCCTGAATAGCCTCCATCACTTCACCCGAGCAGGGGGCGCAGCAGGAGTGCAGCAGCAGTTTGTCAGCGCCGATGGGCAGGGTGAGTTGAGGGCGGATAAAAGGGGCTGTCGTCATGGCGTTCTGCACTATGTTGATGAAATTTATGGAAGGGTAGCATAAATTCAGAAACTGTTGAGACGGGAGGGATGCAGGAAAGCGCGATCCCGCGGGGCGGGATCTTCTCGGGTAGGCGTGCCGCTATTCGGCAAAGTTCAGCAGCGCTTCACCATCCAGACGATAACGTACCCACTCGGGCTGCGGCAGCGCGCCAATGCTCAGGTAAAAGTCGATGGCGGGCTGGTTCCAGTCCAGCACGCTCCATTCAAGACGACCGCACTGTCGTTTTACCGCCAACTGCGCGATATGTTTCAGCAGTGCTCTGCCTGCACCTTTCCCGCGATACGCCGGAGAAACGTACAGGTCTTCCATATAAATACCGTTGCGTCCGAGCCAGGTCGAATAGCTGGTGAAGAACACGGCATAGCCCGCGATCTTGCCTTCACACTCCGCGATCAATGCCTCGGTTTTAGTACCTGCGCCAAAGAGCGTTTCCCGGATCTCCTCCGGCGTGGTAATCACTTCTTCCGGGGCTTTTTCATACACCGCCAGCTCGTAAATCATGGCGTAAATGGCCGCCGCATCTTCGGGACGGGCCTGACGAAGGGTGATGCTCATTGTTTTTCCTGCTTTTTAGCGTGTGTCCTGATTGATGGCATTAAGCATACGGCGTATTGTCTGAAGAATTAAGTGCAATGAAATCAACAAATGATGAATATTATGCATCCGGCCCTGAGACGGCTTGATTTAAACCTGCTGCCAGTTTTCGACGCGATTTACCGCCACCGCTCCGTTCGGCTGGCCGCTGACGAGCTGGCGATGAGCACATCCGCGCTCAGCCATGCGCTGTCGCGCCTGCGCGCCACCCTGAATGACCCTCTGTTTTTTCGTGAAGGGCACCGCATGTCCCCCAGCGTGTATGCCTCTCAGCTTGCGCCTTCGATTGCTTCCGCACTGTCGTTCCTGAATCATGAGCTGACCCCGCAGCCGGAGTTTGATGCAGCCAGCAGTACGGAGAGCCTGCAGATTGCGATAACGGACTTTACCGCGCTTTGCATCTTTCCGGCTCTGATGCACAGGCTGCAGCTTACAGCCCCGGGTTTACGCTTTGAATTGCGCTATCTGCCGCACAGCCCGGCTTTGACGGAACTGCTGGCGGGCGAGGTGGATCTGGCGCTTGGCTTCAGCACGCCGGAGGATATCCGTCATCCGGAACTGGAAGAGATCGGCTGGTTTGAAGATGAGTATGTGGTCATCAGCAACGCAAGCCGGACCCGGCTGACGCTGGAGGATTATCTCGCGGCCCGGCACCTGGTGGTGACGCCGTGGAATGAGAAGCAGGGCGTTCTGGACGTGCGGCTTGAGCAACTGGGCTATACCCGACAAATCGCGATCAAAACGCCGTCGATGCTCAGCGCACCGTTTATCGTAGCGGAAAGTGACCTGCTGATGGCGATCCCCCGCTATGCCGCGGAGAAGCTGATTAGGACAGCGGATCTCAGGATTTTTGCGTTACCGTTTCCGATACGCACGTTTGAAGTGAAAATTTACTCGCATAAACGCAGCGGCCAGCGGGGCGCGACCCGCTGGCTGAAGGAGGAACTGCAAACGCTGGCGCAGGCTGTCAGGGGACGGTAGGCCGGGTAAGCGCAGTGCCACCCGGCAGAAAGGACGGTCTGTAACGGATCGTCAATTTAACGGCAGGTAGATATCCGTTTGCAGCGCGTGTTCCGGCACCTCGTGAATAAAGTTGAGGTAGTGGAAAAATACCGGGGCATCGCGCAGCGTTTCGCCGCTGGCCGGTAGCCAGTCGCGAAACATCGACCACACCGTGGCGGAAATGGTATCCAGCGAACCGGTGTGGCGCCCGACGGCGTAGCGTCCGCCGTCAATTTCACCACTGGAAACGCCAAATTCATTCTCTGGTATCGGTTCCGGGATACTGCCGCAGATATCGAAACGAAAGGCGTCTGCTGGCGTAGTTGCCGGGTCATCCCAGGCAATGCCAAACGTGCTGCTTTCGTGTACTGGCGATAAGCCCGTGGTTTTACGCCAGGCAATAAACTTCGCCGCGCTGTCATTAACCCGATCCGGACTGCCACGGTGCTGCAGCATTGCCACTTGGGTCTGTGGGAAATCGACAATCTTAATTTCCATCGTTTTTTGCTCCTGAAAGGTCATTTTCGGTACGCGCTGATGCCAGTTCAGCCAGTCCGGCTGTTGCCGAAACTGACGGGGGCTTTTTCCAAACGCGTTTCTGAAGGCGCGACTGAACGATTCCGGGCTCTGGAAACCGGCATCGAGCGCAATATCAATCACCTTATCCTCAGGATTAAACGCCAGTCGCCAGGAAGCATGACGCAGGCGTAGCCACTGGATATAGCGATACAGAGGCTGACCGCTAAATGCCAGAAACTGCCGGTGAAAATGATAAGGCGAACAGCAGGCTATCGCGCTGAGCTTCTCCAGCGTGAGTGGCTCATCGAGATGGTGGGCAATATAGTCGCACACCATCGTGAAGCGCTCGAGGTAGGTCGTTTTGATTGCATCGTTCATTGCATCCTCCTGATGACCCACTTTGCCTCATTGAATGGTCATAATCCTGACCGATCTTGCTAATTATGGTGAAGTTATACTGGCCGCATATCGTTGTGCCGCAGCAATCGCCCTCTCGTCAAAAATATACTGTTCGAAATGATGGCTCGCATCGGTGACGCGATATATTTTCCATTTACCGTCTTCATTGCGCAGATACACGTTTAACCGCAGTTTTTGCCCATTACCTGCACCCAGTTCGACGTTAACAACTTTTCCGGACACCGAGTTTATCGCGTTGCTTACGCTTAGGTCAGGGATCCACTCCGCCGCATAGTCTTGCGTATAGGTAAAATAATCAGAACCGATAATTTCTTGTTCATAGAGAGAGGAAATTTTTTGCAGTCGGGAGAGCGTGTCTTGCGCAATATAGTCACGCATTTTTGGTGAATCGAGATTATCTTCTTTGCTGTCTGTAACGAAAGCAGTGAGGTAAAACGTGTAAAAGTCATGAGTACGTTTTTCCGGCGCATCCATTTGCGTTGAACATCCCGTTAGTAACAGGCACATCAAGAGAACGTAACGCATCAGCTTTTCCTGTAAATTTTGTAAGCAGGGCGTGAGGAGCGATATCCCGGGCCACCCCACATATCTCTTTGTCTGAAGTCAGAGTACCAGGTAGTGCCGTCATAAATTGCCATGTGACCCGCAGGATTACCTCCAGCATAAGGCTGAATAACAACCACATCGCCTTCCTGTAATGTTTCACCTTGCCCTAAAACTCGAAAACCTGCCCGTTCAAGGTTACTGCCATAGTCTTTTGCGTTAGGTGCATTGCCAATATCCACGCCACCTGCACGTATTGCCTTTCGCGTATATTCTCCACAGCGTTTTTGCGATGAAGTCCCTGCATTTTGGCGTGCATGCAGGGCCGCTGCGTGTTTGTTCCATGCCATGTGTTAACTCCTGTTGTATATGAAATCGTCACTAAACAACGGAAGCTACAATCGGGTTAGGCAAATAATGTCATTAAAAAATTATATATTTCAGAGCATTATCTCTTTTTGAAGTTTAATTCGCTTGGTTGATGATATGCGGTAGATACGCTGATGTTGCAACGGAAACAGAAGGTTTACATCGACATAAAAGTTAAATACCATACCCCCCTATAGTATCAGGAGGGCGTATGCCGCATTCACCCGAAGATAAAAAACGTATTCTTACCCGCGTCCGTCGCATTCGGGGTCAGGTTGATGCCCTTGAACGCGCGCTGGAGTCGGGCGACCCCTGCCTGGCCATCCTGCAGCAAATTGCCGCCGTACGCGGGGCTGCCAATGGCCTGATGGGCGAAATGGTTGAAATTCACCTCAAAGATGAGCTGGTTGCGGGGGACACCACGCCGGATCAGCGAGCCGTACGCATGGCGGAAGTCGGCCATTTACTGCGCTCTTATCTAAAATAAATCCACATACCTGACAAAAAAGGGAAGGCATATGAAATCTCGCGCTGCAGTTGCATTTGGCCCCGGCCAGCCGCTCAAAATCGTTGAAATTGACGTGGCACCGCCGAAGAAAGGCGAAGTGCTGATCAAAATCACCCATACCGGCGTGTGCCATACCGATGCGTTTACGCTCTCGGGCGATGACCCGGAGGGCGTCTTCCCGGCGGTGCTCGGTCATGAAGGCGGCGGGATTGTGGTGGAAGTGGGCGAAGGCGTGACCAGCCTGAAGCCGGGCGATCACGTGATCCCGCTGTACACCGCGGAATGCGGCGAATGCAAGTTCTGTAAATCCGGCAAAACTAACCTCTGCCAGGCGGTTCGAGCCACCCAGGGGAAAGGGCTGATGCCGGACGGGACGACCCGTTTCTCTTACAACGGCGAGCCGGTTTATCACTACATGGGCACCAGCACCTTCAGCGAATACACCGTTTGCGCGGAGATCTCGCTGGCGAAGGTGAACCCGCAGGCGCCGCTGGACAAAGTCTGCCTGCTGGGCTGCGGCGTGACCACCGGTATTGGCGCGGTGCATAACACGGCAAAAGTCAAAGAGGGCGATACCGTGGCGGTGTTCGGTCTCGGCGGCATTGGTCTGGCGGTGATTCAGGGCGCGGTGCAGGCGAAGGCCGGTCGTATCATCGCGGTGGACACTAACCCGGAGAAATTCAGGCTGGCGGGTGAAATGGGTGCGACTGATTTCGTGAACCCGAAAGATCACGAGAAGCCGATTCAGGACGTTATTGTTGAGATGACCGACGGCGGCGTGGACTTCAGCTTTGAGTGTATCGGCAACGTGAACGTGATGCGTTCCGCACTGGAGTGCTGCCACAAGGGCTGGGGCGAGAGCATCATCATTGGCGTGGCCGGTGCGGGTCAGGAGATTAAAACCCGTCCATTCCAGCTGGTCACCGGGCGCGTATGGCGCGGTTCCGCGTTTGGCGGCGTGAAGGGGCGTACCCAGCTTCCGGGTATGGTTGAAGATGCGATGGTCGGCAAGATTCAGCTCGATCCGTTCATTACCCATCGCTTACCACTGGAGCAGATCAACGAGGCGTTTGATCTGATGCACGAAGGAAAATCCATCCGTACCGTTATCCATTTCGGCGACAAGTAACTCTTCTGCCAGCGGTTTTTCGCCGCTGGCGTTTCTTTAATAATCTTCTCTAAAGTGTGACCAGTGCGGCGTTTTTAGCCGTAATCTTAATCTGTGCCGTGCCGATGACTATTTAACAGGCGTGTTTTTACGCATCTTACCTACAAGAGAGTCGACGGTCATGGACAACACTACTTCGATGCTGGCGCAGCGCAAGCTGAGCTTCTTGCATCACATCAGGCTGGTTCCGCTGTTTTCCTCCATTCTCGGTGGCATTATTCTTCTGTTTGCCTTGAGCTCGGGTCTTGCGGGTTATTTCCTGCTGCAGGCCGATAACGATCAGCAGGATGTCACAGCTGAAATTCAGGTGCGTATGGGGCTGTCGAACAGCTCAAACCATCTGCGAACCGCGCGTATCAATCTGATCCACGCCGGTGCGGCAAGCCGTATCGCGGAGATGGACGCCATGAAGCAGAACATCAGCGAGGCGGAAACACGCATTAAGCAGTCCCAGGAGAGCTTTACCGCCTACATGAATCGTGCCGTGCGCACCGCCGAGGGCGCAGCGCTGGACGCGGATCTCAAAGCGCGTTACGAGGCCTATATCGCTGGCATGCAGCCGATGGTGAAATTCGCCAAAAACGGCATGTTCGAAGCGATCATCAACCACGAAAACGAAACGGCGCGTCCGCTGGATGACGCTTATAACGCCGTACTGCTGAAGGCGATTAAGATCCGTACCGACCGTGCCAATGCGCTGACGGCGCAGGCGCACAGCCGCACGCAGCTGGGCCTGATGTTTATGGTGGGCGCGTTTGCGCTGGCGCTGGTGCTGACGGCGATGACCTTTGTCGTGCTGCGCCGCACGGTAATCAATCCGCTGCAGCGGGCAGCGAAACGTATCGAGAATATCGCTAAGGGCGACCTGACGATGCCGGACGACGTGGCGGGGCGCAGCGAAATTGGTCGCCTGACGCGCGATCTGCAAACCATGCAGCACTCGCTTGAAAACACCGTGGGCACCGTACGTCAGGGGGCAGAGGAAATCTACCGTGGCACCAGCGAAATTTCAGCCGGTAACACCGATCTCTCGTCCCGCACCGAGCAGCAGGCTGCCGCCATCGAGCAAACCGCCGCAAGCATGGAACAGCTGACCGCGACGGTGAAGCAGAACGCCGATAACGCCCATCATGCCAGCAAGCTGGCGGAAGATGCTTCCGGCAAAGCCACCCGCGGCGGCCAGATGGTCTCCGGCGTGGTGAAAACCATGGGCAATATCTCCAGCAGCTCGAAGAAGATCTCTGAAATTACCGCCGTGATTAACAGCATTGCCTTCCAGACCAATATCCTGGCGCTTAACGCGGCGGTAGAAGCGGCCCGTGCAGGTGAACAAGGGCGCGGATTTGCCGTGGTGGCAAGTGAAGTGCGCACCCTGGCAAGCCGCAGTGCGAATGCCGCAAAAGAGATCGAAAGCCTGATCAACGAATCGGTATCGCTGATCGACCAAGGCTCCGGCGAGGTTGTGGCCGCCGGTAACACCATGAATGAGATTGTCGACGCGGTGAAACGCGTTACCGACATCATGCTGGAGATCGCCGCGGCGTCCGATGAGCAGAGCCGCGGTATTGTGCAGGTGAGCCAGGCGATTTCTGAGATGGATAAAGTGACCCAGCAGAACGCCTCGCTGGTGGAAGAAGCCTCCGCGGCGGCGGCGTCTCTGGAAGAACAGGGCGCGCGTCTGACCGAGGCGGTTGGCGCGTTTCGGTTGAATAGCGCAAAGCAGGGCCGCGTGGTGACGGCTGCACCGGTGGCGCAGAACGTACCGTTACGCCCGGCGGCGACGGTTTCCGGGGATAACTGGGAGACGTTCTGAGTGGCGTGTTGCGTCGGGTGGCGCTTCGCTTACCCGACCTACAAAAACTGACCTACAAAAAAGGGACCTTTCGGTCCCTTTTTCACATCTTATTTCTTATCGGGTAACGCGTACGCAATAACGTAATCACCGCGGTCCGGCGACTGGCGGGCGCCACCGGCGTTAATGATGATGTACTGCTTACCGGTTTTCGGGGACACGTAGGTCATCGGGCCGGACTGGCTGCCAACCGGCAGGCGGTCTTTCCAGATCTCTTTCCCGGTGGCGGTATCAAACGCGCGCAGGTAGAAATCCTGGGTACCGGCAAAGAACAGCAGACCGGACTGGGTAGAGAGCGACGCGCCCAGGGTCGGCATACCGATTGGGATTGGCATGTGCATGCGAATGCCCAGCGGGCCGGTATCTTCCACCGTGCCGACAGGAACCTGCCACACCAGCTTGCCGGTTTTCAGGTCGACGGCTGACATGGTGCCAAACGGCGGCTTCTGGCACGGAATGCCCAGCGGTGACAGGAAGCGTTCACGCATCGCGCCGAACGGCGTGCCGTCCATTGGAACTATCCCCATCTCGATGCCGCTGGCATTTTTCGCCACGTTCGCGCGCGGCACCATATAGTTCGCCAGACCCAGGCGCATATCGTTGACGAACATCAGGCTGTTGTTCGGGTCAACGGAGACGCTGCCCCAGTTCATCCCGCCGAGTGAGCCAGGGAACTGCAGGGAACGATCGAGACCAGGCGGGGTAAAGACGCCCTGATGACGCATCTCTTTAAACTGAATGCGGCACAGCAGCAGGTCGACTGGCGTCGCGCCCCACATGTCGGACTCGGTCAGCGTCTGGTTGCCAATCATCGGCATGCCAACGGAGTACGGCTGGGTTGGGGAGTAGCGTTCACCTTCAACGTTACCCGCCGGGACAGGGCGTTCCTCTACCTTCGCCACCGGCTTGCCGGTTTCGCGGTTAAGCATGAAGATCATGCCCTGCTTGCTGGTCTGCACCAGCACCGGCGTGGTGCCGCCCTTACCGTCAGGCAGATCGTACAGCAGCGGCTGGGAAGGCAGGTCGAAGTCCCACAGGTCGTGGTGGGTGGTCTGGAAATGCCAGCGGACCTGACCGGTGGCCGCGTCGACGGCGACGATGGAGGAACTGTACTTATCGTCCAGCGCGGTACGCTCGCCCGCCCAGAAGTCTGGCGTGGCGTTGCCGGTTGGCAGGTAGATCAGGTTCAGTTTGGCGTCGTAAGACATCGCAGACCAGACGTTCGGCGTACCGCGGGTGTAGGTCTGGCCTTCCGGCGGCAGGCCGGTCAGGTTCGGATTACCCGGATCCCACGCCCAGGCCAGTTTACCGGTGTGAACGTCGTAGGCGCGCACCACGCCCGGCGGTTCACCGGTCGAGTAGTTATCCGCGACGCGACCGCCGACGACGACAACGTTCCCGGCAACCAGCGGCGTGGAGGTTTGCTGATAATATCCGGGCTTGATCTCGCCCATGCCGACGCTCAGATCCACGATGCCATGGTCGCCAAAGTCGTCGCAGACCTTGCCATTATCCGCGTTGATGGCAATCAGACGGGCATCGGTGGTGGGCAGGAACAGGCGGCGAGGGCATGCCGCTGGCGATGTTCCGGTCTGTGACGCCGTCACATTCGCATGATCTTCAAAGTAGCCCAGACCGCGGCAGCGCTGCCAGTTCGGCGCGGTCGCTTTCGAATCATAACGCCATTTTTCTTTACCGGAATCCACGTCCAGCGCCAGCACTTTACTGTACGGCGTACAGACATACAGCGTGTCGCCAATCTGCAGAGGCGTGTTCTGATCTTCCGCACCCGAGCCGTTGCTTTGCGGAATATCGCCAGTGTGCGCAACCCACGCGACTTTCAGCGAGTTGACGTTTTGCTTGTTAATCTGGTCCAGCGCGGCGAAACGGTCGCCGTGGGTGGTGTTGCCCCAGTGTTCCCAGTTCTTTTGCTGCTCGCCGGGTGCAACGGGTTTCACCGGCACGGGCTCGTTCGCTGCCACGAGGGTTTGCGGCTTAAACATCCAGCCCAGGCTGACCAGCATGGCCACCGCTAGTAGCGCCGCGACGCCAAAGGCGGGGGCTTTGTTCGGCGCAGTGTGGTTTGCTGCGCGCAGGAAGGGCCAGACGATGGCGCACAGGAACGCCAGCACGGCAAAGGTAAACAGGCGGGAGAAGAGCGGCCAGAAATCCCAGCCTGCATCGCTTACCGCCCAGAACAGCGAGGCAATAAACGCGATGCCGTAAAGCAGGATCCCGCTGGTGCGGTTGAGGAAAATCAGGATCGCGGCAATCACCATTACCACGCCCATTATCAGGAAGTAACTACTTCCGCCTACGGTGGCGAGCTTTAAGCCCAACCCGCCGACGGCCAGACCGATGAGCATCATCAGTCCGGCAAGAAGCCACTGCAGAATACGAGGTATCCCGCGCGGCGCGCTGCCAAATGCCATTTCTGTCTCCTTAGATCCCCCGCCGTGTCGGGTATGTACCAGTTGGGTAATAAATGCGGTGGGATTGATGGTTAATGCCGGTGAATTCGTTTCTGTCAAATAATTAGCGAACCATTTGGTGAATTCGCCGCTATGATAAAACTGTTAAATTGTTTTACGCAATTGTTAATGATTTATTCCGCATTATTTGATTAACGCACAGGACAGCCCCCTCGCCCCTGAGGGGAGAGGGTTAGGGGGAGGGTCGAAAAGGTTTTAAACCGGCATTGATTTGCGGATGGCGCTCAGCAGCGTCTGCGCACCCGTGGAAAGCGGAGTATCTACCCGGGTCAAAATACCAATAGGTTCACCAGCGCCGGGGGCCGTTACCGGGAGAGCGGTCAGCGTGCCCTGGCGCAAATCATCTTTTACCGCCCCGGAGGGAACGAACCAGACGTAGTCATAGTCGAGCGTGAGCTGGCGTGAAAGCGAGGCCGACAGCGTTTCGATGCACCCTGATGGCAGCGTACACCCCTGCATTTGCAGCAAGGTTTCGGCGGTCTGACGGGGGACGGTCCCTTTCGGACACACCACCACCGGCCACTCCATCACGCGGCTTAACGTCACCGTATCCTGCAGCAGAGGGTGATCGGGACGAACCACCAGCTTCAGGGATTCCAGGAACAGCAGTTCGTAATTGAGACCCCCCATCAGTTCAGGATCGGACATGCGGCCGATACCGATATCCAGCTCGCCCGATTTCAGCCCCGCGAGCAGCATGGTGTTATTCATGGTGGCAACCTGGATCGTGGTATGCCGTTGCTGCTTGTGGAACTGGCCAATCACCGGCGGAAGAATGCCGAGCGCGGCGGTAGGCAGGGCCCCGACGCGGACGACCTCGCTGCTGTGTTCTTCTTTTCGATGCAGGGACTGGCCTGCGGTATTGAGCGCATCCAGCACCTTAACGGCGTGCGTCAGGAACTGTTCGCCGACGATGGTAAGCTGCGCGCCAAGCCGACCGCGGTCAAAAAGACGGGCGCCGGTCAGCTGTTCAAGCTCGTTGAGGGTTTTCGAGAGCGCAGGCTGGCTCAGGTTAAGAGTTTCAGCCGCACGCCCCAGCGTTCCCTGTTGAGCGACGGCCACAAATGTATGCAAATGGCGCAAGCGTATGCGCTGACTGAACAGACCATTTTTTTCCATAGGCGATGTTAAAAACAGAGCGATGCGGGTGACAAGTTAAGTTGTTTAATTTTGATAACCTGATAGCAAAATATTTTTAACATTTGATCTGTTTGAGTTACAACATGTTTTTCGGCAGGGGAATAAGAGCGAACATCCTTGTTCATTTATTGCTCATTGCTGAGGGGAAAGGGTTATGCGGTTAGATTACCCCGTCACCGCCGTCAGAACACCACACCTGGCCGGACGTAAATGAACATTCATCCGAGGCCAGCGTGACGTACAGCGGGGCAATCTCGACGGGCTGACCTGGACGTCCCAGCGGCGTATCTCCGCCAAACTCCTTCACTTTTTCCATCGGCTGGCCGCCGCTGGACTGCAGTACCGTCCAGTAAGGACCGGGAGCGACCGCGTTGACGCGAATGCCTTTCGGACCCAACTGCTTGGCTAAGGATTTGGTAAATACCGCCAGACAGGCTTTCGTCTGGGCGTAGTCCAGCAGCACCGGGCTGGGCTTCACCGCCTGGACGGAGGAGGTATTAATGATCACGGACGAGGCTTTCAGGTGGCGCAGAGCAGCCTTCGTGATCCAGAAAGGCGCGTACACGTTAGTTTTAAACGTCGCGTCAAAATCTTCGGTGGTCAGCTCTTCAAGCGATTCACGGAACTGCTGGCGACCGGCGTTGTTGATCAGAATATCCAGCCCGCCCAGCTTCGAGACGGCTTCTTCGACCAGATTCTGGCAGAAGGTTTCGTCCCGGACGTCCCCCGGCAGCGCGACGGCATTCCGCCCTTCGGCTTTGATCAGGTCGATAACCTCGGCGGCGTCTTTTTCCTCTTCAGGCAGGTAGTTAATGGCCACGTCCGCGCCTTCACGGGCATAGGCGATGGCTACAGCGCGACCGATACCCGAGTCACCACCGGTGATCAGCGCTTTTTTGCCCGCCAGGCGGCCATGCCCTTTATAGCTGGTTTCCCCGTGGTCGGGTACGGGTTGCATTTCGGATGCCAGTCCCGGTGGCGTTTGTGGCTGTTCCGGGAACGGGGGCTGCGGGTAAGCGTTCGTACGTTGTTTAGTATCACTCATAGCTGACTCCTTAAGCCAAGGGGTGAGATTTGATGGATAACTGCAGCGTTAACGCTTCGCTGAATTATTTCTGCAAACGATCAACACGGACGACGGCAGGGGATGATTTTTTATCAAGCGAACCGTTGATACTGATCATCTGGTCGGGTTTTACCGTTCTGCCGTCGAAGACTGCCTGGGGAATAATAACGTCGATTTTTCCGGTTTTATCCTGAAATACAAACTTATCGCCGCTACCATCAATAAGATTACCGCGTAATGAAATGGTCGCACCGTCGTGCAGTTGTTTTGCCTGATCGATGGTCATAATACGCGCATCATCGGTTCCGCGATATCCACTATCCAGCGCATGGGGTGGCGGCGGAGCTTCACCTTTTTGTAATCCGCCATTATTATCTGCGAAGGCGGCCGGAACCAGAAATATCATAAAAGCGGAAATAAGCGATAATTTCATCGGATATCCTTCATTTTGGGTGTCTTGACTTATTAAGTATTGTTGCTATTTCTTTATGTGGCAAATGTGATAAGTCCTAAAAACATTCGCGTGAAAAATCAAACTTATCGGATAATAAGCGAAACGGTGACGATGACCATGAAGCGTGAAAATGAAAAGTTGCCCGGGATAGATGAGAGTTATCGCTTGCTGACGTTTGAATACGCGTTTCGTCAGGTGGGTTTTATTGTTCTGCTGGCTATTATCATCGCCGCTATCGCCGGTCTGTTTTCAATCGGGTGGGTCAGCGATACGGTTAAAACCAATTCCGCTAAATCACTGACCATAAGTTATGAACGGTTTGGCCGCCGGGAGACGGAGACGCGAATGGCGCTGGCGTTCCCGGTGCGAACAGAGGGAAAGTATGTTCTCAGCATGGCCAGCGAGAGCAGCGATGTTTACGAGCCTGGCAGCGTCTGGCCGCAGCCGGACAGCATGTTCAGCCGTGGCAAGACCCTCTATTTTGTCTATAACAACCTGAAAAAGTCAGACCGCTTCGCGGTGTTACTCTTCACCACGCCTTCGAGAGCCGGTAAATGGAACACGACCGTTCGTGTAAACAACGAGCCGGAGATAACCCTCTGGCAATTTATTTACCCCTAGGAGGCTGATATGGATATGGTCTTTCGTGCGCTGGCGATTTATCTGTTCCTCGTGGTGGTATTTAAAGTGGCCGGGCGGCGTGCGCTGCTGCAGATGACCAGCTTCGATCTCATTCTGCTCCTGATAATTAGTGAAGCTACGCAGCAGGCGCTTCTCGGACAAGATTTTTCCGTCACCGGTGCGATGATTACGATTACCACCCTGGTGGTGGTGGATATTATTTTTGGCCTTATGAAGAAGTATTTTTCCCCGGTGGAGAATATTCTTGACGGCACTCCTGTGATTCTGGTGGAAAACGGCGTACCCCTGGCGGATAAACTCAAAAAGGTCGATGTCTCTTGCGATGATATTCTGGTGTCAGCGCGTCAAAATAATGGTATTACCGAAATAAGCCAAATTAAATATGCCATACTTGAGCGCAATGGACATATTTCAATCATTCCTTTCGAGAAATAAGAGGCGAAAAGATGAGCAATCTTTTTCACGACAATAATTATACCGTGGGTGAACTGACGAAAAAACTGGCGAGCAAATTAACCGATCTCGGGCTTCGCTTAACCACGGCGGAATCCTGCACTGGCGGAAAGCTATCGGTAGCACTTTGCGCCGAAGAGAACACGGCCGATTTTTATGATGTTGGCCTGGTCGTATTCAGCGACGAAGCCAAAGCGCGGATCCTCGGCGTTCGTCCTGAGACGCTCGCGCGCTATACCGCCGTCAGTGAGCAGACGGTGACCGAGATGGCCGCCAGCATCCGCGACATCGCCCAGGCGGATATCAGTATCGCCATCAGCGGCTATGCTGGCCCGGAAGGGGGCGACGATGGCACGGCGGCGGGGACGGTCTGCTTTGCGTGGAACATCCAGGGCGAGACGCAAACCCGCACCGTGCTTTTCTCCGGCGACTGTCAGGACGTGGTGGAAAAAGCGGTGCATTTTTCGCTGGCCGAGCTGGTGACAGCATTGTCGGACGGGCATAACGGTTGATTTCACGTGGAGGTTCTATGGCTGTCATAGTAATTACCGGTGGGACGGCGGGCGTGGGAAAAGCCACGGCGCTGCGCTTTGCAAAAGCAGGTTACGATGTCGGCCTCATCGCCCGCGATGAGGCAAGCCTGCACTCCACCCAGGAAGAGTTGCGCCGCTTCGGCGTGAATGCACACGCCGTGCAGGCTGACGTTGCCGACAGTCAGGCGGTGGTGGATGCGGCTAACGACATTGAGTATCGCCTCGGCGCGATTGATGTCTGGGTTAACAATGCCATGGGGGCCGTGCTGGCACCGTTTCGCACCCTTACGCCGGACGAGTTTCGCCGCGTGACTGAGGTGACGTACCTCGGCTACGTGAACGGTACCCGCGCGGCGCTTGAGCTTATGGTTCCGCGCGACAGGGGCGTGATTATCCAGGTAGGGTCCGCGCTGGCCTACCGTTCCATTCCCCTGCAGTCCGCCTACTGCGGGGCCAAAGCGGCGATCCGCGGGTTTACCGACGCGGTACGTACCGAGCTGATGCATGAAAACAGCCGGGTTCAGCTTTCGATGGTGCAGATGCCGGGGCTTAACACGCCGCAGTTTGAATGGGCAAGGAACAAGTTCGCGTGGGCGATGCGGCCGGTACCGCCGGTGTTCGAGCCTGAAGTCGCCGCCAGCGCCATCTTCAGGGTGGCGCAAAAGCCGGTGCGTGAGCTGTGGGTAGGCAGCAGCACCATCCAGTCGATTGTCGGGCAGTTCCTCTTCCCGGGTTTTCTGGACCGGCTGATGGTGAAGAAAGCCTGGGAAGGTCAGATGACGGACGATCTGAACGCGCCGGACCGCCGGGATTATCTCGACCAGCCGGTTAACGACCTGCACAAAATCCATGGCCGTTTCACTGACGAAGCGAAAACTCGCGCGACGTCCGTGACCTCCGGTATGCCGGGCAAAGTGGCGTTAGGGGGGCTGGCGTTGGCGGGGATTGTATTAACGCGTTTGCTCACCCGCCGGAAACCGTAATCAGCGCAGCGCGCTGCGGTGCGTCCAGAACCAGCGATAGCCGTAGCCGCCAAGGCTGAGCTCAACGGTTTTACCGCAAACCAGCGCGTCATCGTAGCGTTTGTCTTCGAGACAGGCGGTCCAGGTGGCGTTGCGGATCCCCTTGACGGTGAACCGCACCGGCTGGTCGCTAAAGTTGACGAAGGTCAGGATGCTGCGTTCTTCGGTCTCGTAATAGATCCCCAGCACCGCGTCATTATCGATCGTGAGGAGCCGAAAGGGCGCAACGGCGATTTCGGGGAACTCCGAGCGGGTATTGGCGATATCAATGATCCGGTGCAGAAGCGAGTTGCGGTGGAGCAGCGAATCAGCGACGTTGATTTTCTGATAGCGATAAGGACCGCGGTCGATAATCGGCGCGATAAATTTTTCCGGGTCGGCTGCCGAAAAACCGCCGCCTTGCGATCCTGCCCATTGCATGGGGGTGCGGACGGCGTAGCGCTCCTCCAGTTCGAGGTCATCCCCCATGCCGATCTCATCGCCATAGCGCATCACCGGAACGCCAGGCAGGGAAAAGAGTACCGCGTGGCAGAACGCCAGCCGCTTCAGATCGCCGTTGAGCATCGGGGCCAGGCGTCGGCGGATCCCGCGCTGGTAGACGTTCATCTCCTCTTCAGGGGCGAAGGTATCGAGGACAAACTGTTTGTCTTTCTGGCTGATGCCCTCCAGATCCAGCTCGTCGTGATTGCGCAGCCAGTTGGCAAAACAGCATGAATCGGGCGGGACAATCATCTTCTTCACCGCGTTGCGCAGCGGGCGGGCGCTTTTGCGGGCCAGGCTGACGTAGAAATATTTGTTGAGCCAGAAATTGAGCACCAGATTCAGGCGGTCATTATTGCCAAAGTAATCCTGATAGGCCTCCACCTCGACGTCCACTTCACCCAGCAGGATCGCCTCCGGATTATGCTCCTCAATAAGACGGCGCATATGCTCGAGGATCCACAGACCCTTTTTTTCATCACCATTTCCCGCCTGCGTGGTCAGGTGGGAGGCGGCATCCAGGCGGAACCCCGACACGCCCAGCTTGAGCCAGAAGAGGATGATGTTCTCAATCTCTTTCAGCACCGCGGGCGAGGTCAGGTTCAGGTCCGGTTCGTGGCGATAGAACATGTGCCGGTAGTATTGTCCCGCCTCGTCGTCCGAGCTCCAGATGCTCTCCTCCACGCCGGGAAACATCGGGGGCGTATCGTCCTCGTCAGTATCTGACCAGAGGTAGTAATCCCGGTAGGGTGACGCCGGGTTACGGCGGGCCTGCTGGAACCAGGGGTGCGCGTCGGAGGTGTGCTGGATCAGCAGCTCAATAATGACCTGCATGCCCAGCTCGCGGGCCTGTTCGATAAGGGCAATAATATCGGCCAGCTTTCCGAAGCGGGGGTCTACCTGGAGATGGTCGCTGACGTCATAGCCTTCATCGAGAAAGGGGGTGAGGTAAAACGGGGTGATCCAGATAACCGTCGCCCCCATCCGGCGAATGTAGCGCAGCTTGGCCGCTATCCCGGCGATGTCCCCGCAGCCATCGCCGTTCAAATCATAAAAGAGTGCGGTATCAATCTGGTAAATAATGGCCCGTGTATGCCAGTCCGTCATAGCGTTCCTCAGTGATAGCCTTCAGTATCCGAGACCTTGCCCCGGAAAACGTAGTAGCTCCAGGCGGTGTACACCAGGATCACCGGAATAATCAGTAACGTCCCAACCAGCATAAACAGCTGGCTGGCAGGCGGGGCTGCGGCCTCCCACAGGGTGATGCGCGGCGGAATAATGTTTGGCCAGAGGCTGATGCCCAGCCCGCTAAACCCGAGGAAAATCAGCCCCAGCGTCAGCAGGAAAGGACGCGCGTGGCTGTCCGGGTTGCGGGTCAGGCGCCAGATCACCACGCTGAAGATACCGACCAGCAGAGGAACCGGCAGGAACCAGAAGAAGTTGGGCAGGGTAAACCAGCGGTCGGCGACGTACTGCCAGCCGAGCGGTGTCCAGACGCTGACTCCCGCGATAACCACCATCAGGGCCAGCAGCACGTGGCGGGTCAGCTCGCGCATGCGTTGTTGCAGCGCGCCTTCGCTTTTCATAATGAGCCAGGAGGTGCCCAGCAGCGTGTAGGCGACGACCAGACCGATGCCGCAGAAAAGGTTAAAGGGGGTGAGCCAGTCCAGCGCCGAGCCGACAAAACGTCGGCCCTCCACGTCAAAGCCGTTGATCACGGCCCCCACCACCACGCCCTGGCTAAAGGTGGCGAGCAGGGAGCCGCCGGCAAAGGAGTAGTCCCAGAACCGGCGGTGTGAGGGTGTGGCTTTGAAGCGGAACTCAAAGGCGACGCCGCGAAAAATAAGGCCGATCAGCATTGCGGTGAGGGGGATCGTCAGCGCATCTATAATGACCGCGTAGGCCAGCGGAAACGCGCCGAACAGCCCCGCACCGCCGAGCACCAGCCAGGTCTCATTGCCGTCCCAGACGGGCGCTACGCTGTTGACCATCACATCGCGCTCTTTCGCATCGCCCACGAAGTTAAACAGCAGGCCAATGCCCAGATCGAAGCCATCCATAATGATGTACATCAGCGTGGCAAACACGATGATGGCAAACCAAATCACTGAGATATCGACGCCCATCAGATTCTCTCCTCTTCCGGAACAGACTCAGCGGCAGACAGCGGACGGGCAGGCGTGCCCGAGGTGTTTGACGTCAGCGTATCGACGGGCTGAGGTCCTTTCTTAATCAGCCGGATGAGATAAACATAGCCCACGCCAAACACGGATGAGTAGACGACGAAGAACGCCAGCAGGCTGATGCTCATCTGTAGGGTACTGTGCAGCGATACCGCGTCGATGGTGCGCAGGTAGCCATAGACGACCCACGGCTGACGTCCCACTTCGGTGGTCACCCAGCCGGCGAGCAGCGCCAGCAGCCCGGCAGGCCCCATGCAGAGGGCAAACCACTGGAACGGACGCGAGTGGTAAAGTCGATGGCGATAGCGTAGCCAGAGGCTGACCAGACCAAGGGTAATCATCAGCAGTCCCATCCCGACCATCACGCGGAACGACCAGAAAACGATGGTCGAGTTTGGCCGATCCTCTTTCGGAAAGTCTTTCAGCGCCGGGACCTGCTTGTCCAGACTGTGCGTCAGGATCAGGCTGCCGAGCGCGGGGATTTCCAGGCCGTATTTGGTGCGCTCTTCCTCCATATCCGGCAGACCAAACAGCAGCAGCGGGGTGGCCTCGCCGGGCGGATTTTCCCAGTGACCCTCAATAGCGGCGATTTTGGCTGGCTGATGCTCAAGCGTGTTCAGGCCGTGCATATCACCCACCACCGCCTGAATGGGCGCGACCAGCAGCGCCATCCACATCGCCATCGAAAACATGGTGCGAACGGCAGGCGTATCGTTACCGCGCAGCAGATGCCATGCCCCCGATGCTCCGACAAACAACGCGCTGCTCAGAAACGCGGCGATAGCCATATGAATAAGACGATAAGGGAAGGAGGGGTTAAAGACGATGGCCAGCCAGTCCTGCGGGATCACCTGGCCGTTCTCGATAGTAAAACCCTGTGGCGTGTGCATCCAGCTGTTGGAGGCGAGGATCCAGAAGGTCGACATCAGCGTGCCGAGCGCCACCATGCAGGTCGAAAAGAAGTGCAGCCCGGGGCCGACCTTATTCCAGCCGAACATCATAACGCCGAGGAATCCGGCCTCCAGGAAGAAGGCGGTTAACACCTCATAGGTCAGAAGCGGGCCGGTAATGCTGCCCGCGAACTGGGAGAACCCGCTCCAGTTGGTGCCAAACTGGTACGCCATCACCAGCCCGGAAACGACACCCATGCCGAAGTTAACGGCAAATATCTTGAGCCAGAAGTGGTATAACGATCGCCAGACGTCGTTTTTGGTGCGCAGCCACATGCCCTCCAGCACCACCAGGTAGCTGGCGAGACCGATGGTGATCGCGGGAAACAGGATGTGGAACGAGACGGTAAAAGCGAACTGAATTCTGGCCAGATGAAACGCATCGAGTTCGAACATGTTCCGTACCTCTGAGACGATGGGGCACGCGAATTGCCGGGCAGGTCAGGCCTGCCCGGCAAACCGATTACGGTTTAGTCTTACCGGCACCCAGCTCGGCACCGGTCAGCGGGTCGGAATGTGGATCGGATTTCGTGCGGGCAGACATCGCCTTGACCAGGGTTGCCTGCTCGGTTGTGAGCGTGACGCTGGCACTGCCATCGCCGCCATCCACCGCAGGCTGGGGGGACTCAACGTAATCGAAGTGTTTATCGCTGTTCCAGCTTCCGCGAACCTCTCCACCTTCAGACATATTGTAGTACTTGTTGGTGAATTCCTCGATTGGCGGCAGTTTTCCCGGCGGGAAATTATTACGGATGGACTGCAGCGCCTTCTCAAAGGAGAGCTGATGCGCCGCCTCACGCGTCATCAGAAACGCCAGCGCGTCCTTAACGCCGGGATCGTCAGTCACGTTGATCAGTCGTTCATAGATGATTTTCGCTCTGGCCTCGGCCGCCACGTTCGAACGCAGATCCGCCGTCGGCTCGCCGATGGTGTCGACGTAGGCCGCCGTCCACGGCACGCCCGCCGAGTTGGTGAGCGGGGTACCGCCGCCGTAGAGCAGGGAGGTGATGTGGCTGTCATTGCCGTTTTCGGTCATGGAGCGATACAGCTCGGCCTCATTTTCCACCCCTTCCGCCAGCGCGCCCTTGGCACCTTTATTCAGCATACCGACCAGGGTACCGATGATTTCAAGGTGGCTTAACTCCTCGGTCGCGATATCCATCAGCATGTCTTTACGGCCCGGATCGTCATCGCTCAACCCTTGCGTAAAGTAGCGGCAGGCGGCGGCCAGTTCACCCTGCGGTCCGCCAAATTGTTCCAGTAAAAGGTTGGCCAGGCCGGGATTCGGTTCGGCGACGCGAACCGTGTATTGCAGCTGTTTAACGTGTCGAAACATGCTCACTCTCCTGTGGGTTATTTTTTCGCTTCGACACCCGATGCGTCTGAGCGCAGCAGGAACTGTTCCGTCGTTTGCGGGATATGGCGAATCAGCCAGTCGGCCATTTCGCGCTCTTCTGCGAGGATCGTCTCAATAGCGGGTATCGAAGCGGTGTCCCCGGCTTTTTTGGCCGCTGCCAGCAGGGAGGTATAGCAGGCGATTTCAAACTGTTCGAAAACATAGCCGCTGATCGAGCCCTTCACGATTTCGTCTGAAGGGAACATGCCGCCGATGGATTGCCCCAGCGCCGCCATTTTGCTCATCGAGTCTTTTAAGACCGAACGAGAAATATCATTACGGTCGAGGATTTCCTCCAGCAATGTGATTTGCCGTTTTGTCTCATTGATATGCTGTTCAATTCTGGCGCGAACATCAGGATAATTATCGATACGGCTGGCCATGGATTCCAGCATAGATTCGGCTTGCTTTTCCATCGCATGGGCATCGCGTAGCCAGTCATGGTAGTGTTCTACGTGATTCATCATTGTATCCTCATTAGGGGTTCGCTTATTTGGTCTCACTTTCAGCAGCCTGATCGGCACGTGCGGCACTGTAGCCAGATAAATGGCCGACAATATTGGCATAGATACTGATGATAATGACCCATAGCACGCTGTTCTTCCACCATATTACGGAAGGGATAGCGAGTATGAACCATATTATAGCTGCCGTTAAATGGCACCGTTTAATTGTCCTGGGACTGATGCTCATTTTATTTAACCTGTGTTATTGCGTCATTTCTGCGCTTTTTGGTTAATATTTCCAACGGCCAGGTCGGTGAGTTTAAGGTCGGTCTCTTTTTCTTCTTCCAGCGTTTCGGCAAGAAGTTTAACGGCTTTTTTATAGCCCAGTTGTTCTGCTAATGTGGCAAGGGTACCGTAGCTGGCTATTTCGTAATGCTCAACTTTTTGTGCAGCGGCAATTAACGCGGCATCACGCACTTCATTTTTTTCCGTGCTTTCGATAACTTCGTTGGCTTCTTCAATTAAGCCTTCCATCGCCACGCACTTCATGCGTTTGATCTTAACACCGTCTTCCTGTTCGACGATCTGGTCGATACGTTCAATCTGACCTTGCGTCTCTTCAAGGTGTGCGGTAAAGGCGGCGCTCAGCTTCTCGCTGGAGGCGGCACGGGCGAGTTTACTTAACGCTCGGGTAAGCTGCTTTTCTGCGCTGTAGGTATCCGACAGAAGATGAATAAATACATCCTCAACACTTTTCATATTCATAATAATTACGCTCCGGTAAAATAAAGAAAGGGTACTGCGAGCTTTTCAGCCCGCAGCATGCTCTCAGGTTTTATTAAAGGAGTACTAAATAAGATCAGGAGTTATCAGACTTACGGCCTCCGCCGTGACTGTTCTGTCCCCCTTTCTTACCCGCTTCAGATGCGCGTTGCGGATCGTTTTTAAAATTACCACCGCTGTGCTGGCCACCTTTACGTCCAGCTTCTGATGCTTTTTCACGGTCTTCAGCGAAATTACCGGAACCACCACGATGCTCTGCCATATTAAACCTCATAGTCATATATTGGTTATGTCAGTACGATACGAAAATATTCCGTATCACTCGTCGTTCGAGTAATAAATCTAGTCGCTGTGCGTCATCCGTCAAATGCGTTTTGCTATTTGCGGCTGCGTTATTTTTAAATATTTGTAAATTTACGCTTCGCTTAAAATGGAAATATGGATAGGCAGGAGGGACTTGTAAACAACCATTCGGATTAGTCCTAACTTCGAACTAAAAATTTGAAAGGTGAGGAAAAAATAATGGCGCGCTCAAATTGGTTAATTTGCAGTCAGAAAAAAAGCAAAAAATACTCCTTTATAGCTAGCAAGCGGAACCCTAAATAATTATAAGGAAAATCCTGGATAAAAGCGTTCAGGTCGAAAGGGCGGTTTCGTTCGGACCTGTTCAGGGACCAGTAGCACACGGTTTGACCACTGTCGTCTTAAGATCACAAATCAGAAATTCTTCCCCCCGGAAGGAACGGGTTTCTCTACACTCCAGGTAATATTCACTGGAGGCATGACATCATGGCGAACACCATCACGGCTGATGACATTCGGGAACACTTTTCGCAGGCTATGTCGGCGATGTACCAGCAGGAAGTTCCGCAGTATGGCACCTTGCTCGAACTGGTTGCGGACGTAAACCTGGCGGTGCTGGAAAATAACCCACTATTACATGAACAACTGGCAAACGCCGATGAGCTTGCGCGCCTGAACGTGGAGCGTCACGGGGCGATCCGCGTTGGCACAGCACATGAACTTTCAACCCTGCGTCGTATGTTTGCCATTATGGGGATGTACCCGGTCAGCTATTATGATCTCTCCCAGGCGGGGGTGCCGGTCCACTCAACGGCGTTTCGCCCGATCGATGATGCGGCGCTGTGCCGTAATCCGTTCCGTATCTTTACGTCGCTGCTGCGACTTGAACTGATTGACAACGTTGCGCTGCGCGAACGGGCGGCGGAAATCCTCTCTCACCGGAACATCTTTACCCCGCGCTGCCTGGCGCTGCTTGATCTGTATGAATCTGAGGGGCAGTTTACTGACGAACAGGCGCACGAATTTGTGCAGGAAGCGCTGGAAACCTTCCGCTGGCACCGTCATGCGACGGTCGATCAGGAAACCTATCAGGCGCTGCATAACGAGCACCGCCTGATTGCCGACGTGGTCTGCTTCCCGGGCTGCCATATTAACCACCTCACGCCGCGCACGCTGGATATTGACCGGGTGCAGGAGCTGATGCCGAAATACGGTATCGAGCCGAAAATTTTGATTGAAGGGCCGCCGCGTCGCGAGGTGCCCGTCCTGCTGCGTCAAACCAGCTTTAAAGCCCTGGAAGAGCCGGTGCTGTTTGCCGGGGAACATAAGGGCACCCACACTGCGCGCTTCGGTGAGATTGAGCAGCGCGGCGTGGCGCTGACCCCGAAAGGGCGTGAACTGTACGATAGCCTGCTTTCCCAGGCCGGTACCGGCAAAGATAACCTGACGCATCAGCTGCATCTGCGGGAGATCTTTAGCGCCTTCCCTGACAGCGAACTGCTAATGCGCCGTCAGGAGCTGGCGTATTTCCGCTACCGTCTGACGCCTGCGGGTGAAGCGCATCGCCATGCGTTCCGTCCGGGAGACGATCCGCAGCCGCTAATAGAGCGCGGATGGGTGGTCGCACAGCCGATCACCTACGAAGATTTCCTCCCGGTCAGTGCCGCGGGGATTTTCCAGTCCAATCTCGGGAATGAAACCCAGGCCCGTAGCCACGGCAACGCCAGCCGCGATGCGTTTGAAGACGCGCTGGGCTGCCCGGTGTATGACGAGTTCACGCTCTACCAGGAGGCTGAAACCCGCAGCAAACAGCGTTGCGGTTTGCTCTGAAATCGTTACTCTGCTGGGGTGTGATGGAAAAAATAAGGTCGTTATGCAAAATCCTTCCGCCCCTGTGGTTGAAACGCGCCAGGGCGCACTGTCTGGTTTAACCGATGAAAATGTCCACGTCTGGTGCGGCATTCCTTACGCCGCACCGCCCGTGGGCGAGTGGCGCTGGCGCTCCCCGCGGCCGCCTGAACCGTGGGATGGCGTTCGCGAGGCCACCGCCTTTTCGGCCTCAAGCTGGCAAAGCAGCGAATATTGTCAGGAGCTGGGCGGGGGCGATCCCGGCCAGTTCTCGGAAGACTGTCTTTATCTGAACGTCTGGTCCCCCAAAGAGCGCGCCGGGGCGCTTCCGGTTATGGTCTGGCTGCACGGGGGCGGGTTTACGATTGGTGCAGGCGGCCTGCCGCCTTATAACGGCAAAGCGCTGGCCACACGCGGGGTGGTTGTGGTCACGATTAACTACCGTCTCGGCCATCTCGGCTTTTTCGCCCATCCCGCGCTGGAAGGCGAGGAAGATCGCGTGGTGCATAATTTTTCCCTGCTGGATCAGATCGCGGCTCTCGAATGGGTTAGGGACAATATCACCGCATTTGGTGGCGACCCCGCTAACGTGACCCTGTTTGGCGAATCCGCCGGTGCGCGCAGCGTGCTCTCTCTGCTGGCATCGCCCCTGGCGGCTGGCTTGTTCCACAAGGCGATTGTGCAAAGCGGGTACACCTTGCCGGACACGCCGCGTGAACAGGCGCTGCAAAAAGGGGAGGCGCTGGCCGCCCATTTTGGCCTGGAGAAAGCGACTGCTGAGCAGCTGCGCGCCATTCCGCCGGACGCGTTCTGGCCGCTCACCGCGCCGCTGAACGTCGCCCCGGCACCCATCGTCGGGGACTGCGTTCTGCCCGAAGCGATGCTGGACGTCTTTTTCGCTGCCCGCCAGCATCCCGTACCGGTGATGATTGGGTCGAACAGCGATGAGGCCAGCGTGATGGCGGTGTTTGGCATCGATCTCGCCGGGCAAATCCAGAAGCTCCGCCGGGAGCGACGCTTCGGGCTGGGGCTGATTAAGCTGCTCTATCCGGGCGTCAAAGGCGATGAGGAGTTGGGCAGGCAGGTATGCCGCGACATGGCGTTCACCACGATGGGCTATGTCGTGATGCAGGCGCAGCAGCGCGTCGGCGGACTGTGCTGGCGTTACTGGTTTGACTATGTCGCGGAAGCGGAACATGCCACCTATATCAACGGCGCCTGGCACGGCAATGAGGTGCCCTATGTCTTCGATACCCTCGGCCAGGTGGAGCCTTCACGCCAGTATGTCAACGAACGGGATTTACAGTTTGCTGCGCAGGTGGCCGATTACTGGGTGAGCTTTGCGCGAGACGCAGGGCCTCGTGAGATCCTGCCAGGGCCGACGCACTGGCCCGCATGCCGAAAAGGGCGGGATGTTTTGTTACGCATTGGCGTGAATAAACATGCAGGTTTCCGGCTTGAAAACCGCTTTATGCGCGCCCGCATGAGCCTCTTCAAACGGGTAATGAAGCACCACGTCAGCCTCGATTAAGCAAACAGGCGCGAAACGCCGCCAGTCCATTTTCCTCCCCTGGCGTTTCGCGCAGCACCAGCCGGTAGCTCGCGCCGGTTTTTATGCTGGTTTCATAGGGCCGTATCAGTCTTCCCGCGCGGACATCTTCGGCCACCAGCGTTTCGTCGGCAATGGCCACGCCCAGCCCCTGAATGGCGGCCGTGATGGCGAGATCCATCGTGTCGAAGTGTTGATTTTTGTGCATGGCAAAGCCCGGACCTTCCTGTTTCGTCAGCCACAGCGACCAGTCTGTCTTATCCCTTGTGGGGTGCAGGAACGTCAGCGATCCCAGCGCTGCACCCGCCCGCACCGGGCTTATCACCGGGGTGAGCGCCTCTTCGAACAGCAGGTCGCCTGCGCTCATGTGCGTGCCGAACACGATGGCCGCGTCGTAAGATTCGGTTTTGAAATTGACGTTGTGATCGGTGGTGGTGGTCAGGGCGATCTGCAGATCCGGCTGCTCACGCTCCACCTCCAGCAGGCGCGGCACCAGCCAGCGCATGGCACAGGTGGGCGCCTTGAGCCGGATCACGGTCTGCTGGCTGCGGGCCTGGTCGGCCACGGTCAGCAAGTGTTCGAAAGCAGACTGCAGTTCCGGGAGCAGGGCGCTGCCCTGCGAAGAGAGGCGCAGGCCGCGCGCGTGGCGTTCAAAAAGCGGAAAGCCAAACCACGCTTCGAGGGAGGCTATTTTGCGGCTCACGGCCCCCTGTGTCAGGCAAAGTTCTGCGGCAGCATGGGTCAGATTCAGGTGACGCGCGGTGACTAAAAATGCGTCGATGGCATTGAGCGGGAGCGAACGGCGCGACATGGAAACACCTCAGCTATGCATTTTTCTCATGGCTATTATGACAACAATTCGATTGTCCCGACAACAGAGATGTTGTTTGAATAGTTATGCAATGTCCATGAGAAGGGAAAGAGGATGACTTTACGAACGCCAGTGCAAACGCGCTCTAAACTGCCCGATGTGGGCACCACCATTTTTACCGTTATCGGCCAGCTCTCGGCGCAGCATAACGCGATTAACCTTTCTCAGGGCGCACCGAATTTTTCCTGCGACCCGAAGCTTGTTGCGGGCGTTACCCGCGCAATGGAGGCGGGGCATAACCAGTATGCGTCGATGACCGGTCTGCAGCCGCTCAAAGAGCGCATTGCCGATAAAATTGCCACCCTATACGGC
Source organism: Enterobacter cloacae complex sp. Mu1197 (assembly GCF_040059225.1). Taxonomy (NCBI): domain Bacteria; kingdom Pseudomonadati; phylum Pseudomonadota; class Gammaproteobacteria; order Enterobacterales; family Enterobacteriaceae; genus Enterobacter; species Enterobacter cloacae complex sp. Mu1197. The sequence goes on from NZ_CP157375.1 coordinate 2,300,274, forward strand.
ACGCGGTATGACCCGGCCAGCGAGGTGCTGGTGACCGCCAGCGCCAGCGAAGGGCTCTATTCGGCAATCAGCGGGCTGGTGCACCCGGGTGATGAGGTGATCTACTTTGAGCCGTCATTTGACAGCTACGCGCCGATTGTCCGTCTGCAGGGGGCAACGCCGATTGCCATCAAGCTCACCGTGCCGGATTTTGCCGTCAACTGGGACGAAGTCCGGGCTGCCATCACCCCGCGCACGCGCATGATCATCATCAATACGCCGCACAACCCGAGCGGCCAGGTTTTTTCAGCCAACGACCTGCAGCAGCTGGCGGCGCTGACGCGCAATACCGACATCATTATTTTGTCTGACGAAGTGTATGAACACGTGGTGTTTGACGGTGAGCCGCACCACGGGATGGCCACGCACCCGCAGCTGGCGGAGCGTAGCGTGATTATTTCTTCTTTCGGAAAAACCTATCACGTTACCGGCTGGCGCGTGGGTTACTGTGTTGCACCGGCGGTGCTGATGGACGAGATTTGTAAAGTCCATCAATTTTTAATGTTTTCTGCCGATACGCCAATGCAGCACGCGTTTGCTGAACATATGGTCGACCCGCAAACCTGGCTGTCGCTGTCGGCGTTTTACCAGCGCAAGCGCGATCTGCTGCAGAGTCTGCTGGCCGATTCGCCGTTTACGCTGCTGCCCAGCGCCGGATCGTTCTTCATGCTGGCGGACTACAGCCAATTCAGCAACGAGCGCGACAGCGAGCTGGTGAAACGGCTGATCGTTGAGTACGGTGTAGCTACCATTCCGCTGTCGGCGTTTTATGCGGACGGTACGGATAATAAATTGATTCGTCTCTCTTTTGCGAAAGATGAGGCGACGTTACGGGCAGGTGCCCAAGCCCTGTGTCGGGTTAAACCACGCTGAGATAGGCTCTGAGGAGTTTGAGATGAAAATACGCGCGCTAGTTGTCGGCATGGGATTGCTGTGTACCTTTTCCTCCTTCGCGGCGTCCGAGCTGCGTTACGGTCTGGAAGCCGAGTATCCGCCGTTTGAAAGCCGCAATGCGGCAGGTGAACTGGAAGGGTTTGACGTTGAGCTGGGGAATGCCATCTGCAAAGCGGCAGCGCTGAAGTGCAGCTGGGTGGAAACCTCGTTTGATGCGCTGATCCCGGGCCTGGTGGCGAAGAAATTCGACGCCATCAACTCGGCGATGAATATCACCGAGCAGCGCCGCAAGAGCATTGATTTTACCCAGCCGATTTACCGTATTCCGTCGCAGCTGGTCGGCAAGGCCGGCACGGCGGTTGAGGCAACCCCAGAAGGGCTGAAGGGGAAAACCATCGGCGTGCTGCAGGGATCCATTCAGGAAACCTATGCCAAAGAGCACTGGGAAAAGCAGGGTGTCACCGTGGTGTCGTATAAAGATCAGAATATGGCCTGGGGCGATCTGCTGAATGGCCGTATCGACGCCTCGCTGGTCATGTCCGCGGCCGGGCAGGCAGGTTTCCTCAGCAAGCCGCAGGGGAAAGGGTTTGGCTTCATCGGCAAACCGGTGTCTGACGACACTATCCTCGGCAGTGGGATCGGCTTTGGTTTGCGTAAAGGTGACGAGGCCACCAAAAAGCAGCTTGATGCCGCAATTGATAAAGTACGTGCCGACGGCACGATCGCCAAACTCGCTGATAAGTACTTCCCGGGTATCGATGTCAGCGTAAAATAACCGCCTCATTAGCCCCGTCAGCTGATGTCCTGACGGGGCATTTTTAATACACTTCATCCTTCAAGCTGCCTCTGCGTTGGCTACGTCTGTTCACCCCAGTCACTTACTTAAGTAAGCTCCTGGGGATTCTCAGACTTGCCGCCTTGATCCAGCATGAATGATTTTGTGTATTTACTGTTTTTTACACCACTTTCGGGCCGTTCTGGTCGACAGAAAATATTTCTCACTTTGTTCAGATAATCACCGGCCAACAATTGGATTCTTAACCATTTTTGTTTAGGCTGTGCGTTCTTTCTTGCCGTCATTTCGCCGAGCGCGAAACACATTCACACGACCATAAGGACGTTTTTCCAGGCATGAATCGCAGACGTTTTCTAAAAGGCTCGCTGGCAGTGGCAGCCCTGAGCGGCACATCCGGCCTTGCTTCCCTGTTTTCCAAAGCGGCATACGCTGCTGACTCTGACATTGCTGACGGCCAGAGCCGTCGTTTTGACTTCTCCGTCCTGCAATCCATGGCGCATGACCTGGCGAAAACCCCGTGGGGTGGCGCGCCGCGCCCGCTGCCGGAGACGCTGGCCACGATGACGCCGCAGGCGTACAACGCCATCCGCTACGATGAAAAACAGTCACTGTGGAACAACATTGAAGGGCGTCAGCTGGACGTGCAGTTCTTCCATATGGGAATGGGGTTCCGCCGTCGCGTGCGGATGTTCTCACTGGACCAGTCCACCTCTATGGCGCGCGAGATCCACTTCCGGCCGGAGCTGTTCAGCTACGGTGAAACGGGGGTGGATACCAAACAGCTGGAAGGGCAAAGCGATCTCGGCTTTGCGGGCTTCCGCGCGTTTAAGGCGCCGGAGCTGGCGCGTCGCGATATCGTCTCTTTCCTGGGCGCGAGCTATTTCCGCGCGGTGGATGACACTTACCAGTACGGCCTTTCCGCCCGCGGCCTGGCGGTAGATACCTTTACCGACACGCCGGAAGAGTTCCCGGACTTTACCTCCTTCTGGTTTGAGACCGTCAAGCCCGGCGACACGACCTTTACCGTCTATACGCTGCTGGATAGCCCGAGCATCACCGGTGCCTATAAATTCGTGATCCACTGCGAGAAGAGTCAGGTGATCATGGAGGTGGAAAACCACCTCTACGCGCGTAAGGACATCAAGCAGCTCGGCATCGCGCCGATGACCAGCATGTTCAGCTGCGGTAATAACGAACGCCGCATGTGTGACACTATTCACCCGCAAATCCATGACTCCGACCGCCTGGCGATGTGGCGCGGCAACGGGGAGTGGATCTGTCGTCCGCTGAACAACCCGCAGAAGCTGCAGTTCAATGCCTATATGGACAAAAACCCGAAAGGGTTCGGTCTGCTGCAGCTCGATCGCGATTTCTCGCACTATCAGGACGTGATGGGGTGGTACAACAAGCGTCCAAGCCTGTGGGTGGAACCGCGTAACGACTGGGGTAAAGGCGCGGTTGGCCTGATGGAGATCCCGACCACCGGTGAAACGCTGGATAACGTGGTCTGCTTCTGGCAGCCGGAAAAAGCCGTCAAAGCGGGCGACGAGCTGGACTTCAAATATCGCCTCTACTGGAGCGCGATGCCGCCGGTGCGCTCCCCGCTGGCCAACGTCTATGCCACCCGTACCGGCATGGGCGGCTTCCCGGAAGGCTGGGCGCCGGGCGAAAACTACCCGAAAGTGTGGGCCCGTCGCTTTGCCATCGACTTCGTCGGTGGCGACCTGAAGGCCGCTGCGCCAAAAGGCATCGAGCCGGTGATTACGCTCTCCAGCGGTGAAGCGAAGCAGGTGGAGATCCTCTACGTTGAGCCGTTTGACGGCTATCGCATTCTGTTTGACTGGTACCCAACGTCGGATTCGACGGAACCGGTGGATATGCGCCTGTTCCTGCGCTGCCAGGGCGACGCCATCAGCGAAACCTGGCTGTACCAGTATTTCCCGCCAGCGCCGGATAAACGTCAGTATGTTGACGACCGAGTAATGCGTTAACTTTTGTGGGATTGTGCCGGGTGGCGGCTTCGCCTTACCCGGCCTACGTTTCAGTACTGTAGGCCCGGTAAGCGCAGCGCCACCGGGCGATGACGAGGCACCATGACATCTGAAATCATCCCCGTTTCACAACACATCGAACTACGTTCCGTCGAAGAGCGCTACACCGCCGACCTGCACAATCTCGTCGTCAAAAACAGAGCCTTTCTGCAAACCGCCTTTGACTGGGCGCAGCACGTGGGCAGCGAAGAGGATACCCGCCGCAACGTGCAGAGCAACCAGATGCTGCACCAGCGCGGCTACGCCAAAATGTTTCTGATCTTCAAGGATGATGCGCTGGTTGGCGTCCTGTCGTTCAATACCATTGAACCGACCAACAAAGCCGGCTACATCGGCTACTGGCTGGATGAAGCCCACCAGGGTCAGGGCATTCTCTCTCAGTCACTGCAGGCGTTTATGCGCTACTACGCTGAACGCGGTGAGATCCGTCGTTTTGTGATCAAGTGTCGGGTGGCGAATCAGCACAGCAACAGCGTTGCCGTGCGCAACGGTTTTACGCTGGAAGGGTGCCTGCGGGAAGCGGAATACCTGTATGGCCGCTTTGACGATGTGAATATCTACGGCCTGATCTATACCTTATAACGCGCCCAGCAGCGGCGTGCGGGTGATGCGCTGGTCGCCGTTAATCACTTTTTCGCCGCGCAGGTGAATGCTCTCGCCGGCAAACGCTTCAATGACCGCATCGTCGGTGATTTCAACCCGGTGCTCGATAAGCACATCTCCGCTGATGCGCGCGCGCCCCTGGATCACCACTTTATCATCCAGCATGATTGGCCCGCCGCGCAGCCAGGCCTGCCCGCCAATCAGGACGTGATGCTTGATGACGCAGTTGCCTTCGACCACGGCATTCTCCGCAATCTGCGAGCTGTAGCGCACCGTGGGGATGGCATCGTCGTTAAACCCGGCTATCACGCGGGCGTTACCATAGACTTTAGCGCAGTCGCACACCCAGACGTTGTTCAGTTCGTTACCCTCCAGGATCGCGTTGTCAAAGACCTCGGCCCGGTGTTCAACAAAGGCAAAATTGACCATCGCCTCGCCGTAGATTTGCGCCTGGTGCACAATCCGCGACTGGCTCACCGTCGCCTTGTCGTAAATTTGCAGGATCTGTTCATGGTCCGGCGTCAGCCCTTTGGCGGCAATGACCACGCTGTGATGCAGCACGCGCGCGTCGCCGTAGATATGACACTCGCCCCGTACGCAGGATTGCTGAATGGTGACGTTGTCACTTATTCGCGCCCCATGGCTGACCTCAGCGCCGTCCAGCCAGCAGCTGTCGCCGATGTGCGCGTCATGGCTAATGATGCACGGCAGGGTAAGACGCGCGTTGCCGGAGACGACTGCCCCCGCGAACACCACGCTGTTTTCATCGTAGATCCAGCAGTCGCCGTCCTGCGCGAGGGCGCGCTCATCGTCAATCCAGCCGCCTCTCGTGCCGACTGTCACGTCGTTAAAGTCCGCCGTGGCGATAATCTGACGCAGCGTAGTGGCGTGGGTGGTTTCGCCGTTTTTCCATTGCCAGAGGCGGGTCTCGTCGCTAAGGCGATATTTGTTCATCTTCATGTCTCTGATAAGCGTCTTCACTAAACGTAGCAAAGTTTTCGCATTTCGAGCGGCTTGGCAACCAGACGGTAAACGCCTTAAAATGGCATGTAAAATACACTTTCACTTTATGCGAACGCAGGAAAAATAATGACCGTCGATGAGAATTACTTCACAGAGAAATATGGCTTAACCCGTACCCATTCAGAGGTGCTGTACAGCGCGGAGATTGTGAAGCCCGGTAAAACGCTGGATCTGGGCTGCGGCAACGGCCGTAACAGCCTGTACCTTGCGGCCAACGGGTACGATGTGACCGCGTGGGACAAGAACCCGATGAGCATCGACAATATCGAGCGCATCAAGGCGGAAGAAGGGATTGCTAATCTGCATGCCGCGATTGAGGATCTGAACAACCTGAGCTTTGACGGCCAGTACGATTTTATTCTCTCTACCGTGGTGATGATGTTCCTGGAGGCAAAAACCATCCCGGGCCTTATCGCCAATATGCAGCGCTGCACGACGCCGGGCGGTTACAATCTGATCGTTGCCGCCATGGATACGGCAGACTACCCCTGCACGGTCGGCTTCCCGTTTGCCTTCAGGAGCGGTGAGCTGAGCAACTACTACGAAGGCTGGGAGTTGCTCAAATACAACGAGGACGTTGGCGAACTGCACCGCACTGATGAAAACGGCAACCGCATCAAGCTGCGCTTTGCCACGATGCTGGCACGAAAGCCCGCTTAACGGGCGGCCAGCAGGCAGATCTGCAGGGCCGTCTTATAAGACGCCTCAAACGACGACAGCGGCAGGAATTCAAACTTCGAGTGGAAGTTATGCGCCCCGGTGAAGAAGTTCGGGGTGAGTAGCCCTTTAGCCGAGAGCGCCGCGCCGTCGGTGCCGCCGCGCATTGGCGTCGGTTTCGGCGTGATGCCGAGCGATTCCATCGCCTCGAACATCAGATCGATGGCGCGCCGGTCTTCGCCAATCGCATTGCTGATATTGCTGTAGGTATCTTCAATGCGATAGTCCACGCTGGCCGTCGGATATTGGGCGGCAATCAGTGCGGCTACGTCGGCAATCTGCTGCTTGCGCGCGGCAAAGCTCTCCTTATCAAAGTCGCGGATATTGGCCTTAAGAACGGCCTCGTTCTGTCCAGCCTGAATGCCGTTAAACCAGATATAGCCTTCACGTCCCTCGGTGCACTCGGGCGTTTGCTGGCGGTCAAAATGGCTGATGTAATCAGTCGCCATCAGCAGGGGATTCACCAGCACGCCTTTGGCGGACATCGGGTGCGCTGTCACGCCGGTAAAACGGATTTCCGCGGCTGCCGCATTAAAGTTCTCGTAGACAATCTCACCCAGCTCGCAGCAGTCAATGGTCCAGGCAAAGTCGACGTCGAAGCGCTTAAGATCCAGCGCCTTGGCACCGTTCAGGCCGATCTCTTCGTCAGGCACAAACGCCACGACGATATCCCCATGCCGATGCTCCGCCGTCAGGTTTTCCAGCACCGTCATGACCACCGTGACCGCCGATTTATTATCGGCGCCCAATACGCTGGTTCCGTCGCTGAAAATAATCTCCTCGTTCGGATAAGCCAGAATTTCGGGATGCTCGTTCACCCGTAGCCAGATGTCTTTCTCTTTATTCAGACAGAGATCTTCACCGGTAAACGTTAATATTTGTGGATGAATATCCGGTGAAAGTCCCACGTCGACGGTATCAATATGGGTAATAAAGCCGATGCGCGGCGCACCGGGCACGTTGCCTTTTTTAACCGCCGTCACCGTGGCGAATTCATCTATCACAATGTCGTCTAACCCCAGCTGTGCCAGCTCCTGCGCCAGCTCGCGCGCCATGTCATGCTGGCCCGGCGTTGAGGGCAGGGTTTTGACTCTGGGATCGCTCTGGCTGGTGATCGCGAGATAGCGGAAAAAACGGTGCGTTAATTGTCTGGAAAGCGGCGAGCCCATAGTGATTTATTCCTTATTTATTTTTCAGGTGTTTGCCACATCACTTTAATGTTATTTATGAAATGGCAAAAGAATTAATTAGCCGTCGAATTAAAAAGACAGGAATAAATGATGACAAGCAAACTCACAACTTTCACATTGGCGCTCGCGGCACTCACGGTCAGTTCCGCTGTCGCTGCGAAAACGCTGGTGTATTGCTCCGAAGGATCGCCGGAAAACTTTAACCCTCAGCTTTACACTTCGGGAACCAGCGTCGACGCCAGCGCCGTGCCGGTCTATAACCGTCTGGTCGATTTCAAACCCGGCACCACGGAGCTGGTGCCGAGCCTGGCGGAACGCTGGGAGGTGAGCGACGACGGCAAGGTTTACACCTTCCATCTGCGCAAGGGCGTGAAGTTCCAGAGCAATAAATCCTTCACGCCGACCCGTGACTTTAACGCCGACGACGTGATCTTCTCGTTTATGCGGCAAAAAGACGTGAATCATCCCTACCACAACGTCTCTAACGGCAGCTATTCCAACTTCGAAAGCCTGGAGTTCGGCAGCCTGATTACCGCCATTGATAAAGTCGATGACCACACCGTGCGCTTTACCCTGGCGCACCCGGAAGCGCCGTTTGTCGCCGATCTGGCCTGGTATTTTGCCTCGATCCTTTCAGCGGAGTATGCCGACGCGATGCTGAAAGCGGGCACGCCGGAGAAGGTGGATATGGAACCCATCGGCACCGGACCGTTTAAGCTGGCGCAGTATCAGAAGGATTCCCGGATCCTGTTCACGGCGTTTGCCGACTACTGGCAGGGGAAATCGAAGCTGGACAGGCTGGTGTTTAGCATCACCCCGGATGCCTCCGTGCGTTTTGCCAAAATTGAGAAGAACGAATGTCAGGTGATGCCGTTCCCGAACCCGGCCGATCTGCCGCGCATGAAGGCCAACAAAGATATCAACCTGATGAGCAAGGCCGGACTGAATACCGGCTTCCTGGCGTTCAATACGCAGAAGCCGCCGCTGGATAACGTGAAGGTCCGTCAGGCGCTGGCGATGGCCATCAATAAACCGGCCATTATTGATGCGGTGTTCCACGGTACCGGCACCGTGGCGAAGAATCTGCTGCCGCCGGGCGTCTGGAGTGCCGACAGCGAGCTTAAGGATTACGACTACGATCCTGAAAAAGCCAAAGCGCTGCTGAAAGAGGCCGGCTTTGCCAGCGGCGTCAGCATCGATTTATGGGCGATGCCGGTCCAGCGTCCCTATAACCCGAATGCGAAACGCATGGCGGAGATGATTCAGGCGGACTGGGCGAAAATTGGCGTACAGACCAAAATCGTTACCTACGAATGGGGCGAGTATCTGAAACGCGTGAAGGGCGGAGAGCATCAGGCCGCGCTGATGGGCTGGACGACGGCCACCGGCGATCCGGATAACTTCTTCGGCCCGCTCTTTACCTGCACCTCGGCGAACGGCGGATCAAACTCGGCGAAATGGTGCTACAAGCCCTTCGATAACCTCATTGCCGAGGCGAAATTGATAACCGATCATGATAAGCGCGTGGCGTTGTATAAAGAGGCGCAGCAGATGATGCATGACCAGATGCCTGCGGTGATGATTGCGCATTCAACGATTTTCGAACCGGTACGCAAGGAGGTGAAGGGCTATGAAATCGACCCGTTTGGCAAACATCTGTTCTGGCAAGTGGATATAAATCAGTAATTTTTCACTGCCCGGCATGCGTCCGGGCAATCTTTTTGCAATTTGTGCTCACCGCATCATTTTTTGTCACAACAAACCCGCCCGTCTTTTGCTATAACTTCAAATGCATACTTGCAGATAACATGGAAAACTATCATGCGTACTCAAACTTTTTTTAAAGTTGCAGTGCTTACTGGTCTGTTGGCGTTGGCGGGCTGTTCTTCAAAAGTCGCCGCTCCAGAGCAATACTCCGGCTTTTTAAAAGACTACTCAGGCTTGCAGCAGACAACGTCTGCGACGGGTAAACCAACGCTGCGTTGGGTTGATCCTTCTTATAATGAAGCTAACTACGACAGTATTCTCTGGACACCAATTACCTATTACCCAACGCCAAAACCGACCACGCAAATTGGTCAAAAAACGCTTGATGAGTTGTTGAATTACACCAATAACAAAATGAAAACGGCGATTGGTACGCGTAAGCCGGTTGTGACCACGCCGGGTAAACATAGCCTGATTTTCCGTGGCGCGATTACCGGGGTGAGTTCGCAGAAAGAGGGGCTGCAGTTCTATGAAGTGGTGCCTGTTGCGCTGGTGGTTGCCGGGACGCAGATGGCAACCGGACATCGCACCATGGATACGCATCTCTTCTTTGAAGGCGAGCTGATCGATGCGGCCACCAATAAACCGGTCATGAAGGTGGTACGTAAAGGCGAAGGTAAAGAGCTGAATAACGAAAACACACCAATGACCTTTGCGACGCTGAAGCAGGTTGTTGATGATATGGCGACGGACGCCACCATGTTTGATGTGAAAAAAACCGCAAAATAAAATAAAACGGCCTGCGTAATGCAGGCCTTTTTATTTACGCCATCCGTAAGCGTCTGAACCAGGTTTCCGGTTTGGTAAACATCACCATATTTCCTCCCAGGATCAGCACTAATCCCACGATACCGTTGACATGCCAGACGTAGCCTTCATAGACCGTGGAGATGGAGAGCGCCACCAGCGGAAAGAGCAGCGTGCTGTAGGCCGCTTTGCCCGGGCCAATACGTCCCACCAGCGTGAAGTAGGCGCCAAAGGCAATCACCGAGCCAAACAGGGCCAGATACACCAGCGCGCCGAGATAGCTCACCGTCCATTCCGGCACAAAGCTATCGCCTCTGAACAGCGCAATGCAGCCCATCACCAGCGTGCCATAGAGCATCGCCCAGGCGTTGGTGGTCATGGTTTCCAGGCCTCTGCGCTGATGACGCATGCTGATCATATTGCCCAGCGAGAAGCCGTAGGTTCCGAGCGCGGAAAGCCCAATACCGGTCAGGAGTGACGCGCTCCAGCCGCTGGCCAGCAGATCGTCCCAGAAGAGGGTGACAATCCCAACCAGCCCCAGTGCCGCCGCCGTCCAGAAACGCGCGGGCGGGCGCTGTCCGAAGAAAATAAAGCTGTTAATGGCGTTATAGAGCACCGCCATGGAGAAGATCACCGACTCCAGTCCGGTATTGATATGTGCCGCTGCCGTGTAAAAACACCAGAAGTTAAAGCAGAAAACACAGCATCCCTGAAGCAGGCAAAAAAGATGATCCCGAAGCGCCAGCGTGCGCAGGCGACGCAGGGCGAGTAACACCACCATCATGGTGAGGCTGGCGACGGCGAAGCGCCAGAAAATCGACACCGGCGCCGCGACGGGGCCCTGCTGCAGGAAAATCGCAATCCAGGTGGTTCCCCAGATAATGACCACGAGTCCATATAATAATGCGTTCATAGTTGTCTCTTCTCAAACCGCGGAAGCCCGCAGTATGGCGCTGAACTGCGTAACGGGCTTTCACCTGCTTGCGGGTGACTTGCAAAATCTTGCGCTTTTTTCTTCCCTGGGGTCTGGCAACGCGGGACAACTCTTTTTAGACTGATATTCCGATCATTCATGCGCTAACGGTTATGTCTCACGCTTACGATACCTTTGAAACGCTTTGCCAAAAGAATGCAGTCCTGCGGGAAACCGTCTCGCTGAATTCGGGTATTCAGCTGGCGGCGTGGTACAACAAGCACGACACGATAACCGTTAAAAGTAACCATCACACCCTCAGCCTGTACGTGGCGGACGGCTACGAAAGCTATCAAAAAACGCCGGGCGGCTGGAAGAACGGTGGGGGGCCGGACCGTTTCTGCCTGATGCCCAAAGAGAGCGAATCGACGTGGGACATCCGTGATGATCTGTCGTTTGTGCATCTCTACTGCACCGATGAACACCTGCGCGATGTGGGGGAGAAAATCTGGGACAAGCGACCGCTTTCGCTGACCCTGGACGAGCGCATTTTTGGCAGCGATCCGAAGATCACCACGCTGTATCGCCAGTTTTTACTGGGCTGTGACTGGCAGCAGCACGCCAACCAGCTGACCTTGAGCACAGCCTCCACGCTGCTGCTGACCCATCTGCTGCAAAACTACTCAAACGTGCAGTGGAAGCTGCCGGTTGTCACGGGAGGGTTGTCGCCGTTTGCGCTGCGCAACGTCCTCGCCTTTATCGAAGAGAATCTCGGGCAGCCCCTGACGCTGGCCGAACTGGCGGCGCAGGCTGCCCTCAGCGAATACCATTTTGCCCGCATGTTCCGCCAGTCGACGGGGCTGGCGCCGCATCAGTATGTGATGGAGAGGCGAATGGATAAAGCGAAAGCCCTTGTCCAGCATACGACGACGCCGCTAACAGAGATCGCGCTTGCCTGCGGGTTTAACTCCGCCAGCCACTTCAGCAACCGCTTTCGCAGCGCGACGGGCATGACGCCTTCGCAGCTACGCGCGGCGAGCGCGTGAAAACAGGGCGTAGCATACTCCGCCCAGCACCAGCCCCCAGAATGCCGAACCGATGCCCAGGATTGTCACGCCGCTTGCGGTCATCAGAAATGTGACGATAGCTGCGTCGCGCTCCGCTTCGTGACTCAGCGCCTGATATAAACTCCCGCTGATGGTGCCCAGCAGGGCCAGACCGGCCAGCGTCTGGATCCAGCTGAGCGGCAGCGCGGCCATCAACCCGGTAATGGATCCCCCGAAAATTCCCGCCAGCAGATAAAACCCTCCCGCAGCGATGGCCGCCAGCCAGCGTTTACCCGCATCCGGGTGTGCATCCGGGCTTTGGCAAATGGCGGCGGTAATGGCCGCAATGCAGATTGAAAAGACGCCAAACGGAGAAAACAGCAGCGCCATTCCCCCCGTAACGATAATAAGCGGTGAGACCGCCAGCGGGTAACCGGAGGCTTTCATCGTGGCGAACCCCGGAGCGTTTTGTGAGGCCATGGTGACCAGGAAGAAGGGCAAGCCAATACTCACCAGGCTGGTGAAGGTGAAGGCGGGCGCAATAAATTCGGGCATCACCAGTGAAAGCGTGAGCTTATCCGTGACAACGTCACCACCGACCCATGCCACCATACCGCCCACCAGGAGCGTGACCACGATGGCATAGCGCGGCGACAGCGCTTTGGCGATCAGCCACGCCGCAATCATGCTGCCGCACAGCAGAAAGTGTCCCTCAAGATGCGCAAACGCGTGGAGGCCAAACTGCAGCAATACCCCGGCCAGCATGGCGGCAGCAAGCGAATGGGGGATCAGCTTCATCAGACGGGCAAAAAGCCCGGTAATGCCGCAGAGCAAAATAAGCGCGTTAGCAAAGATGAACACGCCGATGGTTTCCGCCAGCGTGACGCCGTGCAGGCTGGTGGCGAGCAGCGCCGCGCCGGGCGTCGACCAGGCGGTCAGTACGGGCGCTTTGTACCACCAGGAGAGCGCCAGCGTGCTGACGCCCATCCCAATCCCCAGTGCGGTCATCCAGCCCGCAATCTGCTGCGCGCTGGCGCCTGCCGCGGCGGCGGCCTGCCAGATGATGGCTGCCGAGCTGGCGTAACCGACCAGCACGGCGACAAATCCAGCCAGTGCGACTGGAATAAGATGAGAGGAAGGGCGCATGAAAACTCCGTTGTGCGTTATAACGTCCGCAGTAAGGTATCACTGTGCGCTATAGCGTACAAGTGGTATGCTGAATGTCACCAGGAGGGAACATGGACATCACACGACATCTTGCAACCACATTGAAAACGCTGCGCCAGGCACGCGGCTGGAGTTTGTCGAAGCTCGCGGACGAGACCGGCGTGTCAAAGGCCATGCTCGGGCAAATCGAGCGAAATGAATCCAGCCCCACGGTGTCGACGCTGTGGAAAATTGCCACAGGACTGAACGTGCCGTTTTCCGCTTTCATCACGCCTGAGGCGGACCGGCAGGCGGTGTTTGACCCGCAGCAGCAGGCGATGGTCGTCAAGCCGCTCTTTCCGTGGGACGAGGCGCTCCGGTTTGATTATTTCTCCATTACCCTGGCCCCCGGCGCCCTGAGTGAATCCACGCCGCATGAGGCAGGGGTGATTGAACATGTGGTGGTGATCAGCGGCGAGCTGGAGATGAAACTCGAGGGCAAGTGGCAGACGATTTCTGCCGATTCGGGCGTCCGTTTCGCCGGCGATAAACCGCATGCCTACCGCAACAGCAGCGACCGGACGGTGCATTTTCACTCCCTGATTCATTATCCCCGCTGAGGCTACGCAAAACTGTTTCGCTGACGCAGACTTCTGACTACAATAGCCGCCATTTTGACCATAACGGATAACGACGAAGTATGCGCCTGCAATCCCATCATCTTGAACTTTTAAGCCCGGCCCGTGACGCCGCCATTGCCCGTGAAGCGATCCTTCATGGCGCAGATGCCGTCTACATTGGTGGTCCTGGCTTCGGTGCCCGCCATAACGCCAGCAACAGCCTGAGCGATATTGCTGAACTGGTGCCGTTCGCCCACCGTTTCGGGGCGAAAGTGTTCGTGACCCTGAACACCATTCTTCATGATGATGAGCTGGAGCCTGCGCAACGTCTGATTACCGATCTCTATCAGGCCGGGGTGGATGCCCTGATTGTTCAGGATATGGGCGTGCTGGAGCTGGATATTCCGCCCATTGAACTGCATGCCAGTACCCAGTGTGATATCCGCACGGTTGAGAAGGCGAAGTTTCTTTCGGACGTCGGCTTTTCGCAGATCGTCCTGGCCCGCGAGCTGAACCTGAATCAAATCCGCGATATTCACCAGGCGACAGACGCGACGATTGAATTCTTTATCCACGGCGCGTTGTGCGTCGCCTATTCCGGTCAGTGCAACATTTCCCACGCGCAGACGGGGCGCAGCGCCAACCGCGGCGACTGCTCTCAGGCCTGCCGTCTGCCGTATACCCTGAAAGACGATCAGGGCCGCGTCGTGGCATTTGAAAAACACCTGCTCTCGATGAAGGATAACGATCAGACCGCCAACCTGGGCGCGCTGATCGACGCGGGCGTGCGTTCCTTCAAGATTGAAGGGCGCTATAAAGATATGAGCTACGTGAAGAACATCACCGCGCACTATCGCCAGATGCTGGATGCCATTATTGAGGATCGCGGTGACCTGGCGCGTGCGTCGGCCGGTCGTACCGAGCATTTCTTTATTCCGTCGACGGACAAAACGTTCCACCGCGGCAGCACGGACTATTTTGTGAATGCCCGTAAAGGGGATATCGGCGCGTTTGACTCACCGAAGTTTATCGGCTTACCGGTTGGCGAAGTGCTGAAAGTGGCGAAAGATCACCTTGATGTTGCGGTGACGGAGCCGCTGGCGAACGGCGATGGCCTTAACGTGATGATTAAGCGTGAAGTGGTGGGCTTCCGCGCCAACACGGTCGAAAAAACCGGCGAGAACCGCTACCGCGTATGGCCGAATGAAATGCCGGCCGATCTCTACAAGGCGCGACCGAACGCGGCGCTTAACCGTAACCTCGATCATAACTGGCAGCAGGCGCTGCTGAAAACCTCCAGCGAACGTCGTATTGCGGTGGATATTGAACTGGGCGGCTGGGAAGAGCAGTTGATTCTGACCATGACCTGTGAAGACGGCATCAGCGTAACGCATACGCTTGATGGCCTGTTCGAGGTGGCAAACAACGCGGAGAAAGCGCTCAACAGCCTGAAGGATGGTGTGGCGAAGCTGGGTCAGACGATTTACTACGCCCGCAACGTTGAGGTCAACCTGCCGGATGCCCTGTTTGTGCCGAACAGTTTGCTCAACCAGTTCCGCCGTGAAACTGCCGAGATGCTGGATGACGCGCGCCTGGCGAACTACCCGCGCGCTAGCCGTAAAGCGGAAACCGTTCCTGCGCCCGTCTACCCGGATACGCATTTATCCTTCCTGGCCAACGTCTATAACCATAAAGCACGTGAATTCTATCATCGCCACGGCGTGCAATTGATCGACGCGGCCTATGAAGCGCATGAAGAGAAGGGCGATGTGCCGGTGATGATCACCAAGCACTGCCTCCGTTTCGCGTTTAACCTGTGCCCTAAGCAGGCAAAAGGCAACATCAAGAGCTGGAAGGCTACCCCTATGCAGCTCGTAAACGGTGACGAAGTACTGACCCTCAAATTTGACTGCCGTCCTTGCGAAATGCATGTGATTGGCAAGATGAAAAACCACATCTTCAAAATGCCGCAGCCCGGCAGTATTGTGGCGTCCGTCAGTCCGGACGATCTGATGAAAACGCTGCCAAAACGCAAGGGCAGCTAATTACCGAACGTGCGCGTCCGGTTTGCGCGATTTCTGCCACAGGTGGTGTTCGCGCAAACCTTCCGCCGACTCCTCCGCCGCACTTCGCAATTCATCGCTGTCGGCTTCATGACGCAGCTGATGCTCCACATTCTTTACCCACAGATATTCATGTCCTTTGTGCCCGGCCATAAGCTGGCCTGAAAAGAGGGCACAGATCAGCATCACGAGAGATAAACCTTTTTTAACCATGAAGTCACCGCCGAATAACATTGCGGCTTGATCATGCCGATTATTTATTATGGTTATTATTCAAAACTTCAAATTAGCGCAAAGGAAATGTCAAAGAGTATGATTTCGGGCGCGCTGCAGCGGGTTAAAAAAGGCTGTTTAACCTTCGTTAAGACAACGGGTGTTAGCTTGTATGGGATCCGCAGCCCGGCCATGTCGTGTCGGGACGTAGAGACCAAAATACAAATCTATCCATGCAAGCATTTACCGCCATTTTTGGCGGTTTTTTTTTGCGCAGTGTTTACCGTGGTTTTACGGCATCAGTCGGTAGTGCGACTGCACCAGACCCGAAGGGAAGCTGCGGCTGGAGACCAGCGTCAAATCGATATCCCCGGGCAGGGCGCCAAACAGCGATTTACCCGAGCCGAGCAGGACAGGTACGGTCGTGATCACCATATCGGCGACCAGTCCTTCCCGCAGAAACGACTGTATCACCTGCCCACCATCGAGATAGACGCGATGGACGTTCTGCATCGCCAGATCGTCGAGTACCTCCTTTGGCGTGCGGCCGGAAAACTGTACTTTTCCCCTCAGTGCGTCGGGCACCGGCGTGTCGGCCAGCCGTCGGGAGAGGACCAGCACGGGCCGGTCATAGGGCCAGGTGTCAAAAGTCAGCACCTTCTCATAGCTCCCCCGGCCCATCACGATCCACTCTTTGTCCGCGATGAACGCCGCGTAGCCATGATCCTCAGTCGGGTCATCGCGCTGCAGCAGCCACTCGATATCGTCATTGTGTCTGGCGATGTAGCCATCAAGACTGGTTGCGATAAAAACGTGTGTGGTGACCATCAGGTTCTCCTTATTCCAGCAAAACCAAAAGACTGACGCCTCAGCGCGCAGTACCGGAATGAGAAAATTGTTTACGGTACTGAGCCGGGGAAATTGCGAACTGCTGGCGGAAATGATGACGCAGCGTCGATGCCTGGCCAAACCCGGTCTGTTCCGCGATGCTGTCGATGCTTAAACGGCTGCTTTCCAGATAATCTTTCGCCCGCAGCAGGCGCTCATTGAGTAACCAGCGGGCAGGCGTCGTTCCCGTTGCCGCTTCGAAGCGACGAAGAAACGTGCGCTGACTCATACCGACGCGGCGCGCCAGCGAGTCGACGCTATGCGGCTCGGTAAGATGCGTGTGCAGAAAATCAAACAACTGACCAAGGCGCTGGCTTTCGCGCAGCTGCGCCACCGGTCGACTCAGCTGTTGCGGCTGAGAGCCATCCCGGTGAGGGGGAATGACCAGCCGACGCGCCACGCTGTTGGCGGTTTCCATCCCATAATCTCTTCGTACAACGTGAAGGCAGAGATCGATCCCCGCCGCGCTGCCTGCGGAAGTCAGTATATCTCCTTCGTCCTGGTAGAGCACATCCTCGACCACGTCGATGACAGGGTAGCGGGTTTTTAGCGTCTCAATGTAGCGCCAGTGCGTCGTGGCTTTACGTCCGTTCAGCAGCCCCGAGGCGGCCAGCACAAATACGCCCGAGCAGATGGAGAGCAGCTGACAGCCTCGCGCGCTGGCCTGACGTAATACGTTGCGGAGCGCGTCCGGCACCGGCGAGTCCAGCCCACGCCAGCCCGGCACCACGATCAGATCGGCAGACTCAAGCAGGGAGAGATCGCCATCGGTAATGATACGGATCCCGCCTGTCGCCCGAAGCTCTCCGCTGTCAACGCTTGCCACGGCAAAACGATACCAGTCGTCGCCCAACTCGGGGCGCGGCAGTCCGAAGATTTCCACCGCCACCCCAAACTCAAAGGTACACAGACCGTCATACGCCAGCACCACCACCTTCGGTCGGGCAATCTGTCTTAACGTTGTCATCTTTTTGCTGTTTTCTGGCATAAGCGAGCGCATTCACGGGCTGAATTTGTGGATAGAGTAGTGTTAACACAAACGCCAAAGATGAGGAAGGATCATGAGCTATGTTACTGAATTTCCGGCTGCCGAGCCGCAGGAAGCCGTTACCCATTTCCTGCGCCGCCTGAGCGTCGAAACCGACTGCGCCGATGTGCATCATGCCATCACGCATAATGAGCAGGACTTTGTTTTACTGCACGTTGTGGGAAGCCCGGAGCAGTTTGCCCGTCGCCATGTGCCGGGCGCTCTGCATATGCCATGGAGCCAGATGACCGCTGAGCGCATGGCCCAATGGCCTGAAGGAACGCTGTTCGTCGTCTACTGCGCAGGGCCGCACTGTAACGGCGCGGACAGAGCCGCGCTGAAGCTGGCGCGTCTCGGGCTGCCGGTCAAAATCATGCTCGGTGGGATCACCGGCTGGGAAGATGAACGCTACGCTTTTGCCAGCGAGGCGTCCGTCGCCGCGCTGTGAAGATGAATTTTTTTCAACACCCGTGAAATTTTCTCGTTTGCCGGTACCGGTGAGGTATGACATTGTTTTTGGACATTTAGACATCCAGAAGTCTAAAGCTTCAAATGATGAATTATCACTGCGGGCAATTATTGCCGGCAGACTGAGGAGATTTCCATGCAACGACACCACGCCCCGTTTCGCGCCGATGTAGTCGGCAGTTTTTTACGCCCGGATGCCATCAAGCAGGCTCGCCTGAAATTTGCCAGCGGTGAGATTGATGCCGGACAGCTTCGCGCGGTGGAGGACGAGGCCATTCGCCACGTCGTCGAGCAGCAGTGTGCGTGCGGCCTGCATGTGGTGACCGACGGAGAGTTTCGTCGTGCCTGGTGGCACTTCGACTTCTTCGACGGTCTTCAGGGCGTTGAGCGTTACGATTCGCAGCAGGGCATCCAGTTTAACGGCGTGCAAACCAAAGCCCACGGCGTGCGCGTCACCGGCAAGCTGGGCTTTGGCGAGCATCCGATGCTGGAAGACTTTCGCTATCTGAAAAGCATCAGCGGGAACGCCCAGCCGAAAATGACCATTCCCAGCCCGAGCGTGCTCCATTTCCGCGGCGGTCGCAAAGACATTGACGCGACCGTCTACCCGGACCTGAACGTCTATTTTGATGACCTGGCCACCACCTGGCGCGACGCCATTCGGGCCTTCTACGATGCGGGCTGCCGTTATCTGCAGCTGGATGACACTGTCTGGGCCTATCTCTGTTCGGACGATCAGCGCCGTCAGATCCGCGAGCGCGGCGACGACGCCGATGAGCTGGCGCGCATCTATGCCCGCGTGCTGAACAAGGCGCTGGAGGGCAAGCCGGACGACCTGACCATCGGGCTGCACGTCTGTCGCGGCAATTTCCGCTCCACCTGGATTTCCGAAGGTGGCTACGAGCCGGTAGCGGCAGTGCTGTTCGGAACCGTCAACGTTGACGCCTTCTTCCTCGAATATGATAACGACCGCAGCGGGGATTTTGCGCCATTGCGCTTTGTCCGCCCGGGCAAGCAGCAGGTGGTGCTGGGTCTTATTACCACGAAAAACGGCGAGCTGGAGAACCCTGAGGGGATTAAAGCCCGTCTGGAAGAGGCGGCGAAATACGTGGCGAAAGAGCAAATTTGCCTTAGCCCGCAGTGCGGCTTTGCCTCTACCGAAGAGGGCAACAGCCTGAGCGAATCCCAGCAGTGGGACAAAGTCCGTCTGGTCACGCAGATCGCCAGCGAAGTCTGGTAAAACCTTCCTCCTCAGCGCTGCATTATAAAAGTGCAGCGCTGTGCCATTGTGAGACGTTCTCTTTACATCCGGCGTTACCCTCCCAGAAATAGCGCTATCTCCATTCTGGCATTCTTTTTGCTCCTGCTTCGCTGACACATTTTTTCCGCGTCCACGCCGTAACGGACGTTTTCGCACAGCGTTCTTTTTCAGGAGTGAAAATATGCACCGTCGTACTTTACTAAAAGCCTTCGCGTTATCTGCGTCCGTCGTGGCGATGGGGATGAGTTTTGGCGCGCAGGCGGCCGATACCATCAAAGTGGGGATCATGCATTCTCTTTCCGGCACGATGGCTATCTCCGAGACCCCGCTGAAAGATGTTGCCCTGATGACCATCGACGAGATCAACGCCAAAGGCGGCGTGCTGGGTAAGAAACTGGAGCCGGTGGTGGTGGATCCGGCCTCAAACTGGCCGCTGTTTGCCGAGAAGGCCCGTCAGCTGCTGAGCCAGGATAAAGTGGCGGTGGTATTCGGCTGCTGGACCTCGGTTTCGCGCAAATCCGTACTGCCGGTTTTCGAGGAGCTGAACGGTCTGCTGTTCTATCCGGTGCAGTATGAGGGTGAGGAAATGTCGCCAAACGTCTTCTATACCGGCGCGGCGCCGAACCAGCAGGCGATCCCGGCGGTGGAATACCTGATGAGCGAAGACGGCGGCGCGGCGAAACGCTTCTTCCTGCTGGGAACCGATTACGTCTATCCGCGCACCACCAACAAGATCCTGCGCGCGTTCCTGCATTCGAAAGGGGTGGAGGATAAGGATATCGAAGAGGTGTATACCCCGTTTGGTCATAGCGACTACCAGACCATCGTCGCCAACATCAAAAAATTCTCCGCGGGCGGCAAAACTGCCGTGGTGTCGACCATCAACGGCGACTCCAACGTGCCGTTCTACAAAGAGCTGGCTAACCAGGGGCTGAAGGCGACCGACGTGCCGGTGGTGGCCTTCTCCGTCGGTGAAGAAGAGCTGCGCGGGATCGACACCAAACCGCTGGTGGGTAACCTGGCAGCCTGGAACTACTTTGAGTCCGTCGATAATCCGACTAACCAGGCGTTCGTGGCGGATTACAAAGCCTATGCGAAGGCGCACAAGCTGCCGAACGCCGACACCGTGGTGACCAACGACCCGATGGAAGCGACTTACGTGGGGATTCATATGTGGGCGCAGGCGGTGGAAAAAGCAGGCACTACCGATGTGGACAAAGTGCGTGCGGCGATGGCCGGTCAGTCCTTTAAGGCGCCGTCAGGCTTTACGCTCACCATGGATGCCACCAACCATCATCTGCATAAGCCGGTCATGATCGGTGAAATCGAAGGCAACGGTCAGTTTAACGTGGTGTGGCAGACCGAACAGCCGGTACGCGCCCAGCCGTGGAGTCCGTTCATCGCCGGGAATGACAAAAAGCCCGACCAGCCGATGAAAACCGCCAGCAACTAAGCCATCACCGCAGGGAGAAACGTCATGAACGCCATGCGCCTGTTCATCGCTCTTGTATGGCTTTCCGGACTGCTGCCAGGGATGGTGCAGGCATCGGATGCCGATCGTTTTGTTGCCGCCAGCCGCAGCCAGCAGGCGGATTTGTTGACGCAGTGGGCCGCCGCGCCGGATGCGTCAAGACTGCCGCTCCTTGAGGCGCTGCAAAAAGAAAATCTCTACGTCGATACGCAAAAGCACGCCTTTGCACAACGCAATGGTAATGTCATCCCGCTGGGGGAAAGTCAGACGGCAGAGGGCCCAACCAAAGCCGTTCGTCTGACGAACCGGCTGCGCGTGCTGGCCGCGACCGCCATCGCCACGCATCAGCTGGTGAGTGACAGTGTCACCGAAAGGCGAGCGGCGGCGCGTCAGCTGCAGCGCGATGCCCGGCCCGACATGCTCGCTTTTCTGGAAAAGCGAGTGAGCGATGAAACGGATGCCGTGGCCCGTCAGGCGCTGCTGCTGGCGGTCGCGAATCTTCAGCTGGCAAGCCCGCAGGCCGAGGTGCGCCGCAAGGCCGTGGCGTTGTTAGGTCAGTCCGACGATCCGGACGTACAGTCCAGACTCACCCCGTTTACCCAGCCACAGACGGAGCCGGATAGCGGCGTTCGCGCGGCCGCAGAAGAGAGTCTTAGCCAGATCCAGCACCGACTGATGTGGGGCGATCTGCTGGGCCAGGCGTTTATGGGGCTGTCCCTCGGATCGGTACTGCTGCTGGCCGCGCTGGGGTTGGCTATCACCTACGGCCTGCTGGGCGTGATTAACATGGCCCACGGTGAGATGCTGATGCTGGGGGCATATGCCACCTGGATGGTACAGCAGGCGATGGCCGGGCTTGCGCCCCAATGGCTGGCGCTCTATCCCGTTATCGCCTTGCCGGTCGCGTTCTGCCTGACGGCGGGCATTGGAATGATGCTGGAGCGCACGGTGATCCGTCATCTGTACGGACGTCCGCTGGAAACGCTGCTGGCGACGTGGGGCATCAGCCTGATGCTTATCCAACTGGTGCGCATGACCTTTGGCGCCCAGAACCTCGAGGTGGCGAACCCGGCATGGCTCTCCGGCGGGGTGCAGGTTTTTGCCAACCTGACGCTGCCGTGGAACCGCATTGTGGTGCTGGGCTTCGTGCTGCTGGTGCTGTTCTTCACCTGGCTCATTCTGAATAAAACCCGTCTGGGGCTCAATGTGCGGGCGGTGACGCAAAACCGCAGCATGGCCGCCTGCTGCGGGGTACCAACAGGGCGCGTCGATATGCTGGCGTTCGGGCTTGGCTCCGGAATTGCGGGGTTAGGCGGCGTGGCGTTATCGCAGCTCGGTAACGTCGGGCCGGAGCTGGGACAGGGCTATATCATCGACTCCTTCCTTGTGGTGGTGCTTGGAGGCGTAGGCCAGCTGGCAGGCAGCGTGGCCGCGGCATTTGGTCTGGGGATCTTTAATAAAATCCTTGAACCGCAGATGGGGGCGGTGCTGGGCAAAATCGTGATTCTGGTGGCGATCGTGCTGTTTATTCAGAAGCGTCCCCAGGGTCTGTTTGCGCTGAAAGGGAGGGTAATTGACTGATGAGCCAGCCGCTGACCTTAACGCTGGCGCGCAAAGCGCCACGCACAACGCAACTTGCAGGCAGCCTGCTGGTGGTGTGTCTGCTGATATTGCCGTTTTTCGCCTTACTGCCTGCGACGCATCCGTTGGCGTTGTCGACCTGGATGCTGACGCTGATTGGCAAGATCCTCTGCTATGCCATCGTTGCGGTGGCGCTGGATCTGGTGTGGGGCTATGCCGGTATGCTGTCGCTTGGGCACGGGATCTTCTTCGCGCTGGGCGGCTACGCGATGGGCATGTACCTGATGCGCCAGGCTGCAGGTGACGGTCTGCCTGCGTTTATGTCGTTTCTCTCCTGGAGCGAGGTGCCGTGGTTCTGGTGGGGCACCCAGCATTTTGCCTGGGCGCTGGTGCTGATTGTGCTGGTACCGGGGCTGCTGGCGCTGGTATTTGGCTGGTTTGCCTTCCGCTCGAAGATCAAAGGGGTCTATTTCTCGATTATGACCCAGGCGCTGACCTATGCCGGGATGCTGCTGTTCTTTCGCAACGAAACCGGCTTTGGCGGCAATAACGGCTTTACCGGCTTCACCACGCTGCTCGGGTTTTCAGTAACGGAAACGACGACCCGTATCGCGCTGTTTCTGGCCACCGTGCTGTTGCTGCTCCTGGCCCTGGGCACCGGGTTTGCGCTGGCGAAGAGCAAGTTTGGCCGCATTCTGACCGCCGTTCGCGACGCCGAAAACCGGCTGACGTTTTGCGGCTACGATCCGCGCGGGTTCAAGCTGCTGGTGTGGACGCTCTCTGCCGTACTGTGCGGTCTGGCGGGGGCGCTCTATGTGCCGCAGGTGGGCATTATCAACCCGGGCGAAATGTCGCCGACAAACTCGATAGAGGCCGCCATCTGGGTGGCGCTGGGTGGGCGCGGCACGCTGGTGGGGCCGGTGATTGGCGCGGCGCTGGTGAACGGGGCGAAAAGTTTCTTCACCGTTGCGATGCCGGAATACTGGCAGCTGTTTCTGGGGCTGATTTTTATCGCCGTTACGCTGTTTTTACCGCGCGGCGTCTACGGACTGTTTCGTAAGGGAGAAAAATAATGCAGCCAGCCGAAGGGTTATTCACCCGCCAGCTACCCGGCGATCGTTACCGCGAGCAGACCGACCCGGTTCTGCAGCTTGAGGCGATTAACGTCAATTTTGATGGCTTTCAGGCCCTGACCGATCTCTCGCTGAATATCGGCGTGGGCGAGCTGCGCTGCGTGATCGGTCCCAACGGGGCCGGTAAAACCACGCTGATGGACGTTATCACCGGCAAAACGCGGCCAAAGAGCGGCAGGGCGATTTACGACCAGTCCATCGACCTGACCGCGCTGGAGCCAGCGGCCATTGCGCGCCAGGGCATCGGGCGTAAATTCCAGAAACCCACGGTCTTTGAAGCGCTGACGGTGTGGGAAAACCTGGAGATCGCGATGAAAACCGATAAGTCCGTCTGGGCGAGCCTGCGGGCAAAACTCAACGGCGAGCAGCGCGATCGGATCGACGAGATGCTGGTTTTACTGCGGCTGACCGGCGAGCGCGACCGCCGCGCCGGGCTGCTTTCCCACGGACAAAAGCAGTTTCTGGAGATCGGCATGCTGCTGGTGCAGGACCCGCATCTGCTGCTGCTGGATGAACCCGCCGCCGGAATGACCGACGCGGAAACGGAATACACCGCAGAGTTGTTCAAAACGCTGGCGGGCAAACACTCCCTGATGGTGGTGGAGCACGATATGGGCTTTGTTGAAACCATCGCCGACCATGTGACCGTGCTGCATCAGGGGCGGGTGCTGGCGGAAGGGTCGCTTCGCGAGGTGCAGGCCAACGAGCAGGTGATTGAGGTCTATCTGGGACGTTAAGGAGAGGGAATGTTACAGGTCAACGAACTGAATCAGTATTACGGAGGCAGCCATATCCTGCGCGGCGTGAGCTTTGAGGCCATCACCGGCGAAGTCACCTGTCTGCTGGGGCGCAACGGCGTGGGGAAAACCACGCTGCTGAAGTGTCTGATGGGGCTGATCCCGGCGAAAACCGGGGAGGTCATCTGGCAGGGAAAAACGATCACCCACAGTAAACCGCACCAGCGGGTGCAGTCTGGTGTGGCGTATGTCCCGCAGGGACGGGAGATTTTCCCGCGCCTGACCGTGGAGGAGAACCTCCAGATGGGACTGTCGCGATTTTCTACCCGCGAGGCGAAGCAGGTGCCGGAGGAGATCTGGCAGCTGTTCCCGGTGCTTAAAGAGATGAAGCATCGTCGCGGGGGCGATCTCTCCGGCGGGCAGCAGCAGCAGCTGGCGATTGGGCGCGCGCTGGCGAGCCGTCCGCAGCTGCTGATCCTGGATGAACCGACTGAAGGCATACAGCCTTCCGTTATTAAAGAGATCGGCCACGTGATCCGCACCCTGGCAAACAGAGGTGACATGGCGATCCTGCTGGTGGAGCAGTTTTACGACTTCGCCGCCGAGCTGGCAGACAGCTATCTGCTAATGTCGCGCGGCACCATTATTCAGCGCGGGCGGGGCGAAAACATGGAGCAGGAGGGCGTGCGCGGCCTGGTTGCGATCTGAAATGTTATAATATAACATCCTCATTCTTATAAAACGGAATGAGGGCGTTACTTTGGCTGCACATATTGGAAAATTTGCCATGACTCTGGGGGCGCTGCTGGTCAGCGGCCAGCTGTTTGCTCACTCGCACGGTCATCAGATGACCGAAGCGGAACAGAAAGCGGCGAACGGCGTGTTTGAGGATAAAGACGTGAAGGACAGAGCGCTGTCTGACTGGGACGGGACCTGGCAGTCGGTCTATCCGTTCCTGCTCGATGGTTCGCTGGATCCGGTCTTTAAACAGAAAGCGCGGAAGGATAAAAGCAAATCCTTTGATGAGGTGAAAGCCTACTACCGCACGGGATATGCGACGGACGTCGATGCCATCGGCATCGAAAATAACGTGATGGAATTCCATCAGGGCAAAGCGGTCAGCCGGTGTCAGTATGATTACAGCGGCTACAAAATTCTGACCTACGCGTCAGGTAAGAAAGGCGTTCGCTATCTGTTTGAGTGTAAGGATGCCGCTAGCAAGGCACCGAAGTTCGTGCAGTTCAGCGACCATACCATCGGACCGAAGGCCTCGTCTCACTTCCATATCTTCATGGGCAACACCTCTCAGGAGGCGCTGCTGAAAGAGATGGACAACTGGCCGACCTATTACCCGAACGAGATGTATAAAGAGCAGGTGGTGGAGGAGATGTTGCACCACTAGGTTTTTGCTTTTGCCGGGGGGCGGCTTCGCCTTACCCGGCCTACGATTAGGGTTTTGTAGGTCGGGTAAGCGCAGCGCCACCCGACACGCTATCTTCACTTTTCACGCTCATCCCGCGCAAAATCATCAGCCAGGCCATGGCGATGGCGACCATCATGATCACAAACAAGGACCAGTGCGGCAGGTTGGTCAGGATGATACCGGTGATCATCGGGTTTGCCGCCGCGCCGAGCCAGCCCAGCGCCTGCGCGGAGAAATAGCTCGCCTTCATTCCCGGTGGCGCAATGTTGTCGATCAGCATGTATTCACCCGGCGCATAGATAATCTCGCCCAGCGTGAAAATGGCGGCAGCGATGCCCCAGTAAACCAGGTTTTCCCCGGAGAGCATAAAGCCGCCCAGTCCCACGATAAAAAACAGGGTGGCAAGGGTCATCAGCGGGCGGATATTGCTGGCTGAGATTTTGCGGCCCAGCGCATATTGCAGCGTCACCACCACGGCAGCGTTGACCGGGAGCACCACGGCCACCACCTTTTCGGCGAAATCACTGTCCGCATGCGCGGCCAGAACGTATTGCGAAATACAGCTCGCGAACGACCCGCCCACATAGGACGCCAGCAGGCCAGAGAGCGTGTACCAGAACAGCGCGCGGTCTTTCAGCAAGACCGACGGCTGCCAGGGCGTCTTCTCCTCTGCGGTATCTAACGCCACGCTTTTTTGCACAAAGAAATGGATAAAGCCCAGCGGCAGGGCGGCACAGAAGGCTGCCAGCCAGAACGGCAGCTGCAGGCTGTACATCACCAGCAGGGTGCCAATCGGCGGGCCGACCGTCCAGCCAATGTTCAGGAAGCTGTAGTTCAGCGAGAAGACCCGCGCCTTCTGGCTGGAGGTCAGTACGTCGGAGAACCAGGCTTTCAGCACCGTCGAAAAGACGGAGTAGGCGCAGTTGATCAGCGCAAAGAACAGCACCACCAGCGTGACGTTATTGACCAGCGGGATCGCCACAAAGCCGGCGATAAACGCCACAATCGCGATCAGCATGTAGCGTTTTTTATCAAACTTATCGGCCAGAATGCCAAATCCCAGGCTGAATACCACGCCAATGGTCAGCGCCACGGTCAGGGCATAACCAATATTCTCGACGCTCATGCTGTAGACGCGCGTGAGATAGATGGTCATGAACGGCAGCGTTGCCCCTCTACCGATGGTTAACAACAATGACGATGCCAGCAGCGCTGCGGTTGAGCGCCTGAGAGATGGTTTCATATTCCTGCCCGACAGTTGCTTATGCTTTTATTAGATGTGTGTTAACAGGATTACCATGACATAAGGGGCTTGTATAGCACCTGATTTATCCCTAAGTGCTTCAGCTGCCTGCCAGAAATAATGATCTTCTCGTGACGTACTTTTTTCTGTTACCTTGAAGTGTTAACAAATTATTAATAATTCAGGGGCGGGATATGACGCGGAAAGACGGGCTGCTGGCATTGCTGGTGGTCGTAGTATGGGGGCTCAATTTTGTGGTCATTAAGCTGGGGCTGCACAACATGCCGCCGCTGATGCTGGCCGGTTTACGTTTTATGCTGGTCGCTTTCCCGGCCATCTTCTTTGTGGCTCGTCCAAAGATCCCCTTTAAACTGCTGCTGGGTTACGGTCTGACCATTAGCTTTGGCCAGTTCGCGTTTCTCTTTTGCGCCATCAAGTTCGGTATGCCGGCGGGTCTTGCCTCGCTGGTGTTACAGGCGCAGGCGTTCTTTACCATTATTCTCGGGGCGTTCGTGTTTGGCGAGCGTCTGCAGGGCAAACAGCTGGCAGGGATCACCCTTGCGGTGTTCGGCGTGCTGGTGCTGATCGAGGCCAGCCTGAATGGTCAGCATGTGGCGCTGCTCGGGTTTATGTTGACGCTGGCGGCGGGGCTGAGCTGGGCCTGCGGGAATATCTTCAACAAGCTGATTATGCAGCACAAGGCGCGCCCGGCGGTGATGTCACTGGTGGTGTGGAGCGCACTGATCCCGGTTATTCCGTTTCTGCTGGCGTCGAGTATTCTGGACGGTCCGGCGGTGATGCTGAACAGCCTGGTCGACATCGATATGACCACGATCCTGTCTCTCGTCTATCTGGCCTTTGTCGCCACTATTGTGGGCTACGGGATCTGGGGATCGCTGCTGGGGCGGTATGAGACCTGGCGCGTCGCGCCGTTATCTCTGCTGGTGCCGGTGGTAGGACTTGCCAGTGCGGCGATATTGCTGGATGAAACGCTAAGCGCGCTGCAGCTGTTGGGTGCCGTGCTGATCATGGCCGGGCTGTACATTAACGTGTTTGGTCTGCGGGTTCGTCGGACGACGCGGGTAAGCGAAAAGGCATAAAAAAAGCCCCGCATCGGCGGGGCAAAAACGAATCAGAAGCCGTGCTGATTATAATAAGGCACGCCTAATTCGTCGGATTTGTCGCTACCAGCACCCATGTGGTTGAAATCATAAGGCGACTGGTCATGTGCTGACGGCAAAATCATCGTATCAGGATTATTTTGCTGCGTTGCACGAGGGGTTTGCTCCGCGAAGGTCTGGCTGGAGAACAGCACCAGCAAGGCGAGGGCGGCGGAGGCGATAACTTTCATGATTTCCTCGGTTACGTCTGTTACAGGCGATGATTAACTACAGTGTTTTAACGGATACAGGTATCGGGATTCGCCCGGCACGCTGGTGATTCGGTACTTATGAGGCGGCACGTCAAAATAGTTCTTGAACGTACGCGTCAGGGTTTGCTGCGATTCAAATCCGTAACGCTCCGCCAGATAAAGGATCGGCTCATTGCTTTCTTTCAGTTTCTGGGCAATTTCCGTCAGCTTGCGGCTGCGAATATATTGACCTAATGAATGACCGGTCTCTTTTTTGAACATCCGTTGCAGGTGCCATTTGGAGTAACCCGAACGCTCTGACACTTTTTCAAGGGAGAGCGGCGATTCCAGGTTATCCTCGATCCAGTCCAAAATGCTATGAATGGTGATAGCGTCAGTATTGCGTCTGGACATCGTCATACCTCTTTTTTCTGTTTACGGCAGGATTTTCTTCAGCAGAAGCTCAAGGGTTGCCACTTCATCTGCCGTTAAGTTTTTTGTTAGTTCCTGATGCAGTGTCTGTCCTACTAATTGATGACATTGCTCGCACATGGCCGCGCCATCGCTGGTTAGCTTCACCAGTACGCCGCGTTTGTCATTCGGGTTAGGGCTTCGTTCTATCCATCCTTTGCAGACGAGACGATCGAGCATGCGGGTTAACGCACCCAGATCGACAGAGAGCACCTTTTTCAGCTCAACCGGCGTGATACACACTTCGCAGCGAATGGAACACAGCACTTTGAACTGTGTTGCGGTGATATCCAGCGGTGACAGGTAGTCATTGAGCAGGCGATCTTTTTTCTGATTTACCATATGAATAAGACGACCCAGCGGAACAACGTCGTTAAAGATATCACTGGTGCTTTTCACAATGGTTGCCCTGGCAAGTAGTTAGTCACGGCAGATATTATTGCTCAGGCAAGTATAAGTCAACTGAATGAATCAGCCGATGCCACGAATTGCTAAAACGTTTCATGAACTTTTTTTGAGGTCTTTCAAATCATAGAGATAACTGACAGTTATCTTTTCTGAAGGAAAATAATCGTTACGTTGCCCCCATGGCTGAATGTCACACTTTCCCCCTATAATTGCTGTGTTACATATGGATAAGGACGACAACGCACTATGTTGGATTTAATTAAAGCAATCAGCCTTGGGCTGGTGGTCTTGCTGCCGTTGGCTAACCCGTTAACGACGGTGGCGCTTTTCCTCGGGCTGGCAGGGAACATGAACAGCGCAGAGCGCAACCATCAGTCGATGATGGCCTCGGTGTATGTGTTTGCCATCATGATGGTGGCTTATTACGCCGGACAGGTGGTGATGAATACCTTCGGGATTTCCATCCCTGGTCTGCGTATCGCCGGGGGGCTGATTGTGGCCTTTATTGGTTTCCGCATGCTGTTCCCGGCGCAAAAAGCGCATGAGTCGCCGGAAGCGACCAGCAAATCGGAAGAGCTGGAAACCGAACCGAGTGCGAATATCGCCTTTGTGCCGATTGCCATGCCGAGCACGGCGGGACCGGGGACCATCGCGATGATCATCAGCTCCGCGTCAACGGTGCGTGACAGCGCAACCTTCCCGGACTGGGTACTGACGGTTGCGCCACCGCTGATTTTTGCGATTATCGGTCTTATCGTGTGGGTGTCGCTGCGCAGCTCCGGCGCCATTATGCGCTGGGTAGGTAAGGGCGGTATCGAGGCAATTTCCCGTCTGATGGGTTTCCTACTGGTCTGTATGGGCGTGCAGTTTATTATTAACGGCGTGCTGGAGATTATTAAGACCTATCATTAAGTTCATTGCCGGGTGGCGCTGCGCTTACCCGGCCTACAAATCGTAATAACGTAGGCCGGGTAAGGCGAAGCCGCCACCCGGCACCAACACCCCTCACCCGTGCTGCCCCTGTTCCTCCAGCGCCACCGGCCACTTGCGGAAGATGAGTACCGACCAGATCAGCGCCACCAGGGCCGGAATAGCTCCCAGGTAGCCAATGGCCGACATCGACACGTGCAGGATGACCTGATTTCCCACCAGCGCACCCGCGCCAATGCCCAGATTGAAAATCCCTGAGAACAGCGACATGGCGACGTCCGTCGCATCCGGCGCCAGGGCTAGCACCTTCACCTGCATACCCAGGCCAATAATCATGATCGCCACGCCCCAGAACAGGCTGAGGATCGCCAGATAGCTTTCACTGCCCGCGGCGGGCATCAATAACAGCAGACAGCCCAGCAGCAGGCCGATGGCGCTGCTCACCAGCAGGGAGGCGTGCCGGTTACCCAGCTTGCCAAACAGCACGCTGCCGATAATACCCGCGCCGCCGAGGATCAGCAGTAAGACGGTGGCAAAGTTGGCGCTAAAGCCCGCCACCACCTGTACAAACGGTTCAATATAGCTGTATGCCGTATAGTGGGCCGTCACGACGATTACAGTCAGCAGGTAGATGCTCAGCAGCGCAGGGCGACGCATCAGCAGCGGCAGGCTTTTCAGCGAGCCGGAATGTTCGCTCGGCAGCGCGGGCAGCAGTTTAATCAGGCATACCAGCGTCATCAGCGCGCCCATCCCAATGGCGAAGAAGGTCGTGCGCCAGCCGAAGTATTGCCCCACGATGCGGCCAATCGGCAGACCCAGCACCATCGCCAGTGCGGTACCGGTAGCAATCAGGCTCAGCGCCTGGGCGCGTTTACCTGCCGGCGCCAGGCGAATCGCCAGCGACGCGGTAATCGACCAGAACACCGCATGGGCAAAGGCGATGCCGATGCGGCTCATGACCAGCACCGTAAAATTCCACGCCATAAACGACAGCACGTGGCTCGCAATGAACAAGACAAACAGACCGATCAGCAGCTTGCGCCGCTCCATCTGGCTGGTCAGCAGCATAAACGGCAAAGACATCAGCGCCACCACCCAGGCGTAGATGGTCAACATAATGCCCACCTGCGCCGTTTCCATCTGGAAACTGTCAGCGATGTCAGACAACAGCCCAACCGGCACAAATTCTGTGGTATTAAAAATAAACGCGGCAACTGCCAGCGTGACCACGCGTAGCCACGCGACCCTGCGGGAAACTGTGTTCGTTGTCATAGGGATGTCTGAGATTCGTTGCTGAAAAGAAGAGGAGACGATCTTAAAACGTCGAATGGCGAAAACTCAACCATTATGTGACGCAGTTCTCAATATTTACCTTATGAAAGCGGTAGCCGGGGACGCTGTTTTCATTGAATATAAAAGAACAACACAATAAAAACAGGCGGTAAGACAATGCAGGAGATTGATTTTTATCTGGTCGATGCGTTCAGCGATACCACGTTTGGCGGTAATCCGGCCGCCGTGTGCCCGCTGAAAGCATGGTTACCCGATGAGATCTTGCTGAAGATGGCGCAGCAGCATAATCAGTCGGAAACGGCGTTTTTCGTCTGCAGCAAAGGGGGCATTGAGCTACGCTGGTTTACCACGCTTAGCGAAGTCAATCTCTGCGGTCACGCTACGCTGGCGGCGGCGCACGTTCTGTTTACCGAGCTGGATTACCCGGACGCGCGGATCCACTTTGATACCGCCTCTGGCCGCCTGACGGTCACCCGGGAGGGGGACTGGATGACGCTGGACTTCCCGGCATGCCCAACCCATGAAGAGACGCCCCCGCCGGAGATGCTCTCGGCGCTCGGGATTGGCCGCTACGCTGAAGCCCGGAAAGGGCGCGCCTGGGTCATCGTTCTGGAAAATCGCCAGCAGGTCGAGGCCCTCGCCCCGGACTTTTCGGTGATGACGCCAGGCGAGCATAAGGTGAGCGTGACGGCGCGCGGTGAGGGGGAATACGATTTTGTCAGCCGCTTTTTCTCCCCCGGCGTTTCCGTCCCGGAAGACCCGGTCACCGGCTCCGCGCACACCATGCTGATCCCGTACTGGAGCGAAAAGCTGGGGAAAACAGCCATGCTTGCCCGTCAGGTTTCCGCGCGCGGCGGCGACGTGCGCTGTGAGCTGAAAGGCTCGCGGGTGCTGATGAGCGGACAGGCTTCACTTTATCTGAAAGGCACAGTTTTTCTGCGCTAAATACCCATAACAAGAGAGGAAGAGACAATGCAGGAAATTGATTTTTATCTGGTGGATGCCTTCAGCGACAAAACCTTTGGCGGCAACGCGGCAGCGGTCTGTCCTCTGGAAGAGTGGCTGCCGGACGAGACGCTGCTCAAAATGGCGCAGCAGCATAACCAGTCTGAGACCGCCTTTTTCGTCCGTACCGACGGTGGGTTTGAGCTGCGCTGGTTTACCACGCTGGATGAAATTAACCTGTGCGGCCATGCCACGCTTGCCGCCTCGCACGTTATTTTCGAATACCTTGACTATCCGCACACTGAAATCACCTTCACCACGCGCTTCGTGGGCGAGCTGACGGTTAAACGCAGCGGCGACTGGCTGACGCTGAACTTCCCCGCGTGGTCAACGGAGGTGGTCGAGAACCCACCTGCGCTGTTGTTTAGCGGCCTGGGCATCACAGAGGCAAAAGAGGTGCGAGTTGGACGTGATTACCTGGTGGTGCTGGAGAGCCAGCAGCAGGTAGAAGCGTTAACGCCGGATATTGGGGCAATGCGTCCGCTGGATAAAATGATCTGCGTGACGGCGCCGGGCGATAAATATGACTTCGTCAGCCGCTTTTTCTGCCCGGGCGAAGGGGTGCCCGAAGATCCGGTTACCGGATCTGCCCACAGCATGCTGATCCCTTACTGGAGCGAAAAGCTGGGTAAAACGTCACTCAATGCCCGCCAGGTGTCACACCGTGGCGGGGATCTGCGCTGCGAATTGAAGGGCGACCGCGTGCTGATCGGCGGTCAGGCCACCCTATATCTTAAAGGGCGTGTTTTCCTGCGCTAGCCGAGTGAGGCGCCGCCGCATATCACCATCTCCTGACCGGTGATAGCGGCGGCTTCATTGCTAAGTAAGAAATTCACCAGTCCCGCCACCTCCTCTGGGGCGATCAGACGTCCGATTGGCGGATACTTCGGCGGCGAGGTTTCTCTCCCCGGTGCGCTGAGCATCGGCGTTTGGGTAGCCCCTGGCGCGACCACGTTAGCGGTGATCCCGCGCGGGGCCAGCTCCGCCGCCCAGCTTCTGACCATACCTACCATTGCTGCTTTGGTGGAAACGTACTGCGATCGTCCTGCTGCACCGCGAGAGGTTCTGCTGCCAATCGCCACAAACCGTCCACCTGCGGCCATTGTGGGCGCAAAATGGTTAAACAACGCCTCACAGGCCCGGACGTGGAGTTGCCACAGTGAGGAGCTCACATCGTTTTCGAGCTGGCCCAGGGGCGCAGCGGCCATCATCCCTGCAGCATGGATCACCGCCTGGGGCGTCGCGATGGTTTGCAGGGCGCTGCACAGCGCAGCAGGATCGCTGATATCCACGCGCAGGCCCGTGAAGCCAGGGGCATTCAGCATCACTGCCCGGCGGCTGAGCCCGGTGACCTGCCAGCCTTCCGCCAGTAAACGCTTGACGATGGCTTCACCAATTCCGGAGCTGGCCCCGGTGACGACGGCGTGACGCATGTCAGACCTCCAGCATCGCTCGGGGAATTTTAAACACCGCTTTGCGAACGCTCAGCGGCGCCTCTGCGGCGCACAGCGCCTGGTGGGGTTCTCCAGGACAAAAGACCGCAAAGTCTCCTGCGGCAAGACGGATCCTGACGCTGTGTTCAGCAGGTGAAGTAATAAAGAGATCCGGCTTACGCTCTTCGTCCTCCGGCTTGCCAGTGGGGCGTGCGCCAGCATAAATATGTTCTTCTCCTGCCAGGACAACCTGAATATCGGCCCACTGGCGATGGTACTCCGTATGCCGATCTGCACGTGGCTGCGTCTGCGCCGGACCAATCTGGCAAAACCAGGTTGCATTTTCCGGCTGCCAGCGCCCGTCATCGCGTTCGCTGAGCGCCTGCAGCGTGCA
The DNA here is from genome assembly GCF_040059225.1 of Enterobacter cloacae complex sp. Mu1197. NCBI lineage: Bacteria > Pseudomonadati > Pseudomonadota > Gammaproteobacteria > Enterobacterales > Enterobacteriaceae > Enterobacter > Enterobacter cloacae complex sp. Mu1197. The sequence goes on from NZ_CP157375.1 coordinate 2,334,619, forward strand.
GTCCGGACGGGATAGCAGGGCGTACAACGCCGACGGAAGCCCTGCCAGCGGCAGGGCGTTGAGATGACCGATAATCATATGGACTCCTTAACCCATTCCGGGGTCACCCGCACATATTTGATGGCCTGGCGGAAGTAGGTGTACGCGATATGAAGCGCGCCATCGGGCCCCTGTTTGATGCTGGGATAGGAGAATTCGCGGTTCAGCTTTTCCAGAGAGTTGTTGGTCATGCAGTAACCATCCCCCTCGTCCAGATGACGCTGCCACGGCCAGCTTTTTCCGCCGTCCGGTGAAATGGCGACGGTCATCGGTGCCCGCGGTGCGCCCCAGAAGGCCGCCCGACCGTGGGTAACAACCGGCTCCTTGCGGTCATCACCATCGTCAATTTCATCGTATAACGAGGCGCGACGTTCCCGCGCCCCGGCGGCGCTCATGGGGTTAAAGACCAGCGCGAGTTCACCGCCCGCAAGCGTGGTCACCTGGATAGAGGAGTTATTATTAGGGAGCTCCGTGGGCTCCGGTGCGGACCAGCTTTCGCCGTTATCCGTTGACTGGCTGTAATAGATATTGTCTGCCCAGCGGCTGCGGAACAGGGCGACCAGTGTGCCGTTGAGCAGGCGGGTAATATTCATATGTACGCAGCCGAGGCTTTCCGGTACTTCAACATCGCGCCACGTTTTGCCGCCGTCCCCGGATATTTTTACCGCGCTGATATCGTCGTTTCCGACCCATTTCTCACCTGGTTGGGTACGGCAATAAAACACCGGGAGCAGCCAGTTACCGTTATCCACCACGACAATCGGCTGGCGGATAAACGTGCCCGGTTTATCGAGCAGGGTAGCGATCTCCCCCCAGGTTTTCCCCAGATCCCGGGACTGGCGATAGCGAACGATAGCCGTATCCTGATTACCTGAGATCTGCGCGGTCCACAGCAGCCACAGGACGTTGTCCGGGGCCAGGAACAGAACCGGGTTCTGTTCGGAACGTGTGGCATCGTCCGACAGTTTTACCGCATCACTCCACTGCTGGCTGCCCGGTGCCAGGCGTGATCCCCACACGGAGATATCGGCAATGCCTTCCTGAGTGCCGCCAAACCAGACGCACATCAGCGAGCCATCCGGCAGCGGCAGCAGATTCGCCGCGTGGTTTTGTGGGCAAGAGGAGGGCAGCATGGCGGTTTGCACGTGCGCATCCTGTTGTGGTCGAACAATCCCGTCGCGGGTTACGGTTACAGACATATCAGACTCCATTATTTTGAGCGGGGGTTGGCGCTTTACCCTGCGCTTTTCCCGGAATGAGGCGGTCGATCGCCATGATGACGGCAGGGGTCAGCAAGGCAATGTACATATTGTTGATGCCGAAAGGATCGCCCAGCAGATACCAGACGGAGGTGACGACGCAGGCGCCAATCAGGCCCGCATTGGCACCGCGGGTGCTGCGGAAGAACGGCGCGTAAAACGCAATAACGGCCACCACGGAAATCGACAGGCGAATGGCGCGGGTAAAGAACGAGAGCTTCAGGACTTCAGGTACCAGCAGAACAAAAATCAGCGGCAGGAAACCAATCAGCAGGGAGATCCAGCGGGTGGCCTTAAACTCCTGATCGGGCGTTGGGTTGCGCATCGGCACGTAAAAGTCTTTTACCACCAGAGAGGCGATAGCCAGCGCCACGGTACTGACGCTGACGAAAATAGACGCCACCAGAGAGGTGGTGACCAGGCCGGCCAGCCACGGGTTCATGTCCTGCAGGAAAATCGGCATTGCATACAGGCTGTTAATTTCCGGGTGCAGGTATTTTGCCGCCACCCCAATCACCGCAATGGCCAGCGCAATCGGCAGGCAGAAGAAGAAGGCGACCCAGGTAGAGCGTTTGGCCGATTTCACGTCTTTGGTGGAGGAGATTGCCTGGATTACAAACTGGGTACAGAAGATAGAGCCGATGGTGCCGATGAGCCACGCGAAAATGGTCGACGCACCGATGTTACCGTCCCAGGTCCAGTAGAAGGCCGGCATGTTTTCGATCATTGGCGTAAAGCCGCCGGTTTTGGAGAGCGCAAAGCCCATGATAGCCAGGATACCGAAGTATTTCAGCGCGCTGTGCAGTACGGTCACCCAGGCTACCCCCTTCATGCCGCCAAAGGCGAAGTAGAAGGTACTGACGATGGCCGTAATGAAGGCGGCAACGGGCAGGTTGACTTTCAGTACGGTGGAAATAGCCGCTGCGCCGCTGACATAATTCCCCACGTTAACCAGCAGCAGGGCGTAGATCATGATGACAGAGATAATGTTTTTGGTGCTGTTACCGTATTTTTCAGCAATCGCACCAGAGATAGTGATTTTCCCGGTGTTGTAGATGCGTTTTACCAGCAACAGGCCAAAGAGCGGGAAGCCAATCGCGGCCCCGATGACCGACCATGACGCGGCAAAGCCGTCTTCAAACGCCGCCTGTGCGGTGCCGATGGTGGATTTAGCACCGATATACTCGGACATCAGCAGGATCCCGACAATAAACGCCGGCATCGCACGCGAGCCTTCCATAAAATCGCCGGAATTTTTACTGCGGATCCGGAAGGTCAGCCAGGTGGTGAAAAGGATGTAAGCAATAACAATGCCCACAATGATTAGGGTATCTTCAGCGGTAAAATTATTCATCTTTGCCTCTCTTCAGGGCGAGTGAATCCTGGGCACCTCGGGTACCCGGTATTCTTATTGACGAAACCAACGCCGTTTAGTTAAGTGACGTTGTCACTATTCGGCGTATCTGTTGGCACTGCTGCTCGCTAAATGCCACGGCATATCGGCTCTCACCGACGTCTTCACCCATGATCTGCAGCGCTTTTTTGACTGCGGCAGGGGAAAACGCCACGTTGTACAGATCGGTGCGCAGTTGGGTGACGCTCTCCTGCGCAAGGCGGGAACCGTCAATATCCCCCGCGTTAAAGCGTGACCAGATAGCGTTGATGGCCGTCGGCGCCACGTTTGCCAGCCCGGAAATGCAGGCCGAACATCCGTCGACGAAGCCCTGGTGGATAAGCGAATCTGGGCCGTTGAGCACGTCGAATCCATCCATGTCCCTCACCGCATTAAGGAATCCACGCAGGCTTTCATAGCTCCCGGCACTGTCTTTAATACCGACGATGTTGGGATGTTCGGCCAGCGCGCGTGCGGTAGCGGGTTCAATGGTATTGCCGGTACGCGCTGGAATGTTGTACAGAAATACCGGTACGGCTAGCGCGTCGGCGATAGCGGTGTAGTGCGCGACGAGTTCAGACTGTTTCAGCGGAACGAAGTAAGGGGTAATAACGGAAACGGCATCGACGCCCAGCGAGGCGATCTGTTTCCCCAGACGGATGGTTTCGCGGGTCGAAATTTCCCCAATGTGCGCCACGACCGGTGCGCGCCCGACCACCGTTTCCACGCAGGTGCGGGTGACGGCGATTTTTTCTTCTTCGTTAAGCACGAAGAACTCGCCGTTTGTGCCGCCGCAGAAGATGCCGTTGCCAGCACTGAGTTGACGATCGATCTGTCGTTTCAGGCCCGACAGGTTCAGCGCGCCTTCCATGTCAAAGGGGGTTACAACGGCCGTTAGCACGCCCCTGATGTTGTTACGCATTACACACTCCTTGGCTATTAATGTTGGGGAAACAGTGTCCGGTAAATCGCCTGCACCTCGTCGTGATTAACCTGACAGGGTGCATTGTTCATGAGCCGCTTAACGTTAAGGGCCGCATCACTGAGGGAGGCGATATCTTCACGCGGTACACCCAGTGTCTCCAGGTTATCCGGCAGGTTGAGTCTGCGAACCAGCGCGGCAAAGTACTCCACCAGCAAGTGGGATTTTTCTTCGTCTGACAGCGACGTATCCGCGCCGGGCACCAAATCCCAGACTTGCGCAAATTTTGTCACGCAGTGGGGACGAACCACGCGCATGCAGGGCGCCAGCAGAATCGCGTTGGCTACCCCGTGAGGCAGGTGATATTTGCCGCCGAGCGGGTAGGACAGGGCGTGAACCAGGTGCGTGCCAGCATGTGCAATGGCGACCCCGCCGTAGTAAGACGCCCACAGCATCTCCAGTTTCGCCAGCAGATTGCCCGGTTCGGCGCAGGCCGTTTCAATGTTGTTGAGCAGCTTAGACAGGCCCATCAGCGCGGCGTTATCGCTAACCGGATTAGCGACCGTTGAGGTGAAACACTCAATCAGATGGCACAGGGCATCAATCCCGGTGGATGAGGCAATGTGTGCGGGCATGCTGGTCGTCAGCTCCGGCAGCAGGGCTACATAATCGGGCAGCAGGACGGGGGAGATGATGCCCACTTTCGTGCTTTGCTCCGGTATGGCCAGAATGGCATTCGGCGTTGCTTCCGATCCGGTTCCTGCAGTGGCCGGGATCAGCAGTGACGCGATGCGTGCCACCGGTTTTATGCCCGCGAGCAGGTTGTCTAGCCCTGGAGAAAGCGGGTGACAAAGTACTGAAAGCAGTTTGGCTACATCCAGTACGCTACCGCCGCCGAGCCCGACGACCAGCCCAAACGTTCCCTTTAACGTCGAGAGCAGTTGGTTCACGTCGTGATGGGTGGGTTCAGGCGGGACATTGTCGATAATTGTGACGCCGCGCTGGTCCTCTTCGAGGATCGCGCGGATCTGCTTTGCTGCCTCCAGACGCGCAATATTGCCGTCCGTCACCAGCAGGATCTGCGTTTTATCAGTAAGTAATGGCCTGATGGCGGCGATGGCATTCGCCCCGCTAATCAGGGTGCTGTTGATCGTAACCACGCTTTTCTCCTGTCTCTGTATCCATGATTGATTTCGCTCAAGCAAGACGCTTCATGGTCATCGTGTGGCTAAATTTATAATTTATTCGCAAACTGATTAACTTGATCTTGCTCACATATAATCAATCATGATTGAATATAATCATTAACGGGAAAGGCTAACCCGAAGTGGGGATGAAAGTGAGCAATGTGAACAGAGAGGTCGTGGTCGTCGCCGATGACTTTACCGGCGCAAATGATGCCGGTGTCAGCCTGGCGCTGTGCGGCAAAAAAGTCAGCGTGGCGTTTCATACACCGTTTACCCAGGCGAGCGATGTGCTGATCGTTAACACCGATTCCCGGGCGCTGAAGGCATTGGAGGCGGCCGAAAGGGTGGCCGCACTCGGGGCTGAAATCGTGGATGCCCGCTGGCTCATTAAAAAGATGGATTCCACGTTGCGTGGCAATGCAGGAGCCGAATCTCAGGTTCTTAAGGCATTAAGCGGCAGGCGGCAGGTGATCGTGGCGCCGGCATACCCGTCAGCAGGGCGGATCACGCGGTACGGCAGGTGTCTGGTAAACGGCGTTCCGGTGAATGAAACCGAATTTGCCAGCGATCCCAAAACGCCTGTCCCGTCTGCCGCTATTGCTGACCTGTTTACCGGGGTGAGCGCTAAAAGCGTGACCGTGAAAACGCTCACTGCCGAACTTGCCCGAGGAACGGAATGGCTCATCGTGGATGCGCACACCGATGAGGAGATGGACGCCATTATCGATGCCGCGTTGGCCTGCTCACAGAGGCCGCTGCTGGTGGGCTCTGCCGGACTATGCGATGCGCTGGCCCGTCATCTGGCCCCGGTTCGGCGTAAACAACTGCTGGCCGTCGTCGGCTCGATGAGTGAGATCGCGCAACGACAGATTGCACTGGCGGTAAGCCAGGCGGACGTCTCGTCGGTACTCATTGATGTGAATGACGCGCTGCGCGGAGACACGTCCGGGTATCTCGAACAGATTGCGCAGGTACTTCAGTCTGGCCATCACTGCATTGTGCATACCTGTGCGGGCCACGAGGCTCGGCATCAGGTCGAGCAACTCTGCCAGCAGTATCGCGTCACCCGCGCAGGCCTGGGCGAAAAAATTTGTACGTTTTTAGGCGAACTGACCCGACAGGTGCTGGCGGCGCAGACGCCTGACGCGCTGTACGTCTCCGGTGGCGACGTGGCGATGGCTGTCGCGAGGGCACTGGATGCTCGGGGGTTTGAGATTACCGGGTGCGTCGCACAGTGCGTGCCAGTCGGAAAATTTCTGGGTTGTGGCTGGCAGCAGCCGGTAATGACCAAAGCAGGGGGCTTCGGAAACGAAGAGACGCTGCTTGAGGTGTTGCATTTTATCGAGGAGAGACTGAGTGACTAAAATTATTGCTGTAACCATGGGTGACCCGGCTGGCATTGGCCCGGAAATCATCATCAAATCCCTCACCGAGGGTGAGTTGTCAGGGGCGCCTGTGGTGGTTGTGGGCTGCGCCAGAACGCTGCAGCGGGTGCTTGAGAAAGGAATCACCGGGCAGGCGGATATCCGCACTATCGACACGGTCAGCGGCGCGCGCTTTGCCGCTGGCGTGATTAACGTGCTTGATGAACCTCTGGCCGATCCTGATGCACTGAAGCCGGGTATCGTTCAGGCTGAGGCCGGGGATCTGGCTTATCGCTGCGTGAAGCGTGCTACCGAACTGGCGATGGCGGGTGAGGTGAAGGCGATTGCAACGGCTCCCCTGAATAAAGAGGCGCTGCACCTGGCCGGGCATCTCTATCCGGGTCATACCGAGCTGCTGGCGCATCTGACCGACAGCAAAGATTACGCCATGGTGCTGTATACGGACAAACTGAAGGTGATTCACATCACGACCCACATTGCGTTGCGCAAATTCCTTGATACGCTCAATCAGGATCGGGTAAAAACCGTGATTGGGATTGCGGATAGATTCCTGAAACGCGTCGGCTTTCAACAACCGCGCATTGCGGTTGCCGGCGTTAACCCGCATGCGGGTGAAAACGGCCTGTTTGGCGATGAAGAGATCAAGATTGTCGGCCCGGCTATCGACGCGATGAAAGCGCAGGGGTTAAACGTCACCGGACCGTGTCCACCGGATACGGTATTTATGCAATGCCACGAAGGAATGTATGACATGGTCGTTGCGATGTATCACGATCAGGGGCATATTCCGCTAAAATTACTCGGCTTTTATGACGGGGTGAATATCACCGCCGGCTTGCCGTTTATCCGTACCTCTGCGGACCACGGTACCGCATTCGATATTGCCTGGACCGGCAAAGCGAAGTCTGAGAGCATGACGGTGTCTATCCAGTTGGCTATGCAAATTACACGGGAATGATATGAAGGGATATAACCGGTTAGAGCAGATAATGGATTACCTGAAAGGGCACAATCTGGTGACGGTGGATCAGCTGGTGGCAATTACCGATGCCTCTCCGGCGACGATCCGCAGGGATTTGATAAAGCTCGATCAGGAAGGTGTCATTAGCCGCACCCATGGCGGCGTTACCCTTAACCGGTTTATTCCTTCCCAGCCCACAACGCATGAAAAAATGCAGCGCAGTCTGGCAGAAAAACATGCCATCGCCAGCGCGGCGGCAAGCTTTGTTAAAGCGGGCGACGCCATTGTGCTCGATGCTGGCACCACGATGATTGAACTCGCTCGCCAACTTACGCATCTGCCACTTCGCGTCATCACCAGCGACTTGCACATCGCGCTGTTTCTCTCGGAATTCCGTCAGATTGAAGTGACGATAATTGGCGGGCGTATTGATGATTCAAGTCAGTCCTGCATCGGTGAGCACGGGCGTCGCTTGCTGCAGAACGTGTGGCCAGACGTGGCTTTCGTTAGCTGTAACGGATGGGATATCACCCGCGGCATTACCTCACCAACGGAAGAGAAGGCTGCCTTAAAGCGGGATCTGATTGCCAATGCTAAACGTCGCGTGCTGCTGGCGGACAGTTCCAAGTACGGAGCCTGGTCGTTGTTTAACGTGGCGCATCTTAATACCCTGACGGATATCGTCACGGACAGCAGGCTGGACGAAGCGACACAGGCCGGGTTGAGGGCGTTAGATGTCCAGTTGACGCTGGCGTCATGACATAAGTTAATACTATGAAGCACCCTGGCAGGCCTGCGCTATGTTGAAATTTAGCCTCATAAAAAAGCAAGGAGCCTGCCATGTATTCCATTACCTCTGAATCTGCACGTCACCCGGACATTCTTAGCCTGATCGCGGCGCTTGACCGCTATCAGAGCGAACTCTATCCCGCTGAAAGTAATCATCTGCTCGATCTGGCTGCGCTGCCGGAAGCCTCGCTGATCCTGATGATCATTCGCGACCAGCAGCTTCAGGCCGTTGGCTGTGGCGCTATCGTGCTCAACGGCGACGGTACGGGCGAGATGAAGCGGGTCTATATTGACCCGGCCCATCGTGGCCAGCATCTGGGAGAGACGCTGCTGGCCGCCCTGGAAGATGAAGCTCTGAGCCGTCATTGCCATACGGTACGGCTGGAGACGGGCATCAGGCAGCATGCCGCGGTGCGTCTTTATGAACAGTGCGGATACGATTTGCGTCCGGCGTTTGCTCCGTACGTTGACGACCCGCTCAGCCTGTTTATGGAGAAGGCGCTGGTTGAAGACGTTCGTTTAGCAGCGCTATAAAGGCCTCCAGCTGGCGGGTCATCGCCCCGCGTCGCCACACCAGCCAGGTGGTGAGCCAGCGCCAGTTTTCTGCCAGCGGCCAGGCTTCCACCTGATGATGCCCAGGCATACTCTCCAGCATCGAGCGCGGCATCAGCGCGATGCCCGCGCCCGCAATCACGCAGGCGAGCATGCCGTGATAGGACTCCATCTCATGAATGCGGCCGGGCGCGGCGCGGTCAGCGTGAAACCAGCTCTCCAGGTGTCGGCGATACGAGCAGTTGGCGCGAAAGGCATACACGTCGCTGCCGCTGACCTGCGCGGCGCGCGAGATTTCCGTCTGCCCGGCAGGCGCGACCAGCATCATCTCTTCCCGGTAGACCGGCATTCCTTCCAGCTCCGGGTGCGACAGCGGCCCGTCGACGAAGGCGGCGCTCAGGGTTCCCTCCAGTACGCCATCAATCATCGTCCCGGATGGCCCGGTCGAAAGGGCAAACTGAATGCGCGGATAGCGCTGATTAAACTGTGCCAGCGTTTCAGGAATGCGCACGGCGGCGGTACTTTCCAGCGCGCCGAGGGCAAATAAGCCCTGCGGCTCATCCCCCGCGACAACCATGCGCGCTTCATCCACCAGCGCGAGGATCTGCTTGCTGTAGCGCAGGAAGTTATGGCCAGCCGGGGATAAACGCAAACGCTGGTTCTCACGAATAAACAGCTCAACGCCCAGATCGGCTTCCAGTTGGCGAATGCGGGTCGTCAGGTTAGACGGCACGCGGTGCACCTTTTGCGCCGCCTGGGTGATACTGCCCGTCAGCGCGACGGCGTTAAACATCTCAAGCTGGGTTAAATCCATAATGTTCTCGTTTCGTGAATAAGGTGGTTAGTATTATTCATTTTTAAGAAATAGCAGAGTGGGCCACAATTAATCAACCGAAAAACGTGGAGAACACCATGACTTATTCCTCTGCAACACATGCCTTCTCTGTCAACCCGGCCACGGGTGAAACCCTCGCCGCGTATCCGTGGGCGACGCCGGAACAGGTTGAACGCGCGATTTCTCAGTCCGACGCGGGCTATCGCCAGTGGCGTCGCGAAAGCGCCTCCCACCGGGCGCAAAAGCTGCGCGATCTTGGTGCCGCGCTGCGTCATCGCGCTGAAGAGATGGCGCAGACGATCTCCCGTGAAATGGGCAAACCCATTCAGCAGGCGCGGGCCGAAGTGGCGAAATCCGCCGGCCTGTGCGACTGGTACGCCGAGCACGGCCCGGCGATGCTGCGTGCGGAACCCACTCAGGTGGAAAACCAGAACGCGGTTATTGAATACCGTCCGCTGGGGCCGATCCTCGCGGTAATGCCGTGGAACTTCCCGCTCTGGCAGGTGCTGCGCGGCGCGGTGCCGATTCTGCTGGCAGGGAACAGCTATCTGCTCAAACACGCGCCCAACGTGCTCGGCTCGGCGGATCTTATCGCGCAGATTTTTGCGGATGCGGGTTTCCCTGACGGCGTGTTCGGCTGGGTGAATGCCACCAACGACGGCGTCAGCCAGGCGATTAACGATCGTCGTATTGCGGCGGTGACCGTCACCGGCAGCGTGCGTGCCGGGGCAGCCATTGGTGCTCAGGCGGGGGCCGCGCTGAAGAAATGCGTTCTTGAACTGGGCGGCTCAGACCCGTTCATTGTTCTCAACGATGCCGACCTGGATCTTGCCGTGAAGGCGGCGGTAGCAGGCCGCTACCAGAATACCGGACAGGTGTGCGCGGCGGCCAAACGCTTCATTGTGGAAGAAGGTATTGCAGACACCTTTACCCAACGCTTTGTCGATGCGGTTGCGGCCCTGAAGCTGGGTGCGCCGGACCAGGAAGAAAACTACCTGGGCCCGATGGCGCGTTTCGATCTGCGCGATGAACTGCATCAGCAGGTACAGGCGACGCTGGCAGAAGGGGCAACGCTGCTGCTGGGCGGTGAGAAAATCAGCGGCGAGGGGAATTATTATGCGCCAACCGTGCTGGCGAATGTCACCCCGTCGATGACGGCGTTCCGTCAGGAGCTGTTTGGGCCGGTCGCGGCCATTACGGTCGCGAAAGACGCGGAGCACGCCCTGATGCTGGCCAACGACAGCGATTTTGGTCTGTCAGCCACGGTCTTTACCGCCAGTGATGCGCTGGCAGAGACCTTCTCCCGCGAGCTGGAGTGCGGTGGGGTGTTTATCAACGGCTTTAGCGCCAGCGATGCGCGCGTAGCCTTTGGCGGCGTGAAGAAAAGCGGCTTTGGCCGCGAGCTCTCCCACTTTGGCTTGCACGAGTTCTGTAATGCGCAGACGGTGTGGAAGGATCGCGTGTAATCTTGAATTTCGGCCCTCTTCACGAGGGCCGTTGTCACTATTCTGCAATGGTTCTGTCATTTTCATTTCGTAGACTCGCTCGCGTCTAACGCCTTGTAAATGAAGCTAATTATGAACCTAACGCAAATTTTCCGCCGTATTGCGCAGCGTCTCACCCCCCGTCACTTTGGCCTGCTGACGGGCATCTTTTGCATCATTGGCCTTTTCTCCGCGCTGCAGCTCTCCTCGTCACTCCTGCTTAATGCCTCCCTGAACGAAGCCCAGCGCAACGAGCAGCACAACCTGTTGGCCTGGCAGCAGCAGAGCAAGCTGGATTTGGCTCGCGTCTCTCTGCTGGCCGCAAGCGATCTCCTTAACCGCTCCGGTGTCTGGTTTATGCAGGATAAAGAGACCGGCTCCGACGGAAGCTGGCATAGCCTGATGGATGACGCGCAAAAGGCGCTGACGGTTTCGCAGCAGGCATGGAAGGCCTGGCTGGCGCTGAATCCACCGAAAGACGACGCGCTGGTGAATAGCTATCAACTTTTCTACGGTGCGATCAAAGAGCAGGCGGAAGGTCTGGTCAAAACCAACACCATCGACGCTTTTTTTGCCGTTCCGGCGCAGGCGTTTCAGACGGATTTTAACGACAACTATGCGCGCTATCAGCAGGCAAGCGAGAAGCAGGCGATGCAGGGGCGTCAGAGCCTCATGGCGCAGCTCTCCGACCTGCAAACGTTATTCCTGTTTGCCCCGGTGCTGTTAGTCGCCATCGCCGCTGTCGTCTGGTTCGGTATGTCCCGATGGGTGATTACACCGCTGCGTCGGCTCATCGCGCATATCAACCGGCTGGCAGCAGGGGATCTCTCCGGCACGCCGCCGAACGTTATGCGCTTCAATCGCGAGATTGGGCAGCTTAGCGACAGTATTGCCACGATGCAGCTTGGCCTGCAGCAGCTGGTGACGCAGGTCAGCCATGCCACGGCGACCATGGTGGAGAACATTGATGCCCTGGCACAGGGTAACCAGAAGCTGTATCAGCAGTCGGCACGTCAGGCGAAAGAGCTTGAGGATGTGACGGCGCATATCGCGGCGCTGGAAAGCCACGTTGAAGGCAACACCGGGTATGCCAGACTCGCCAGCGCCCGGGCCGATGAAGCGCGCCAGGCAGCCGTGGGGGGAGACCAGATGATGTCGACCGTAAACGCGTCGATGCAGGCGATCGTCGACCGATCGTCCGAGATGCGCGGGATCGTGGCGATGATCGACAGCGTGGCGTTTCAGACGAACATCCTGGCGCTGAATGCCGCTATTGAGGCGGCCCATGCCGGAAATCAGGGGCGCGGATTTGCCGTCGTTGCCCGGGAGGTTGGGCTGCTGGCCAGAAAGAGCAGCCACTCGACGCAGACCATTCAGGAGCTTATCAACCGCTCGGTGCAGGGGATTGAAGACGGTTCTCGTGCCGTCACCCTGATGGAAGAGAATCTGCAGCAGGTCACCGGTCTGGTGGGCAATTTAAGCAGTTTGCTTAATGAGATCTCCACCGCCACGCTCAGCCAGGGAGACAGTATTCACCAGATGACGCGTCAGCTTCAGTCGCTGAACCAGGTCTCCCGTCAGACGGATTTACTGGTCTCTGACGCCTCGGATGCTTCTGAACGTCTGCAAAAGCAATCCGATCTTTTATTGCAGGCCGTTTCGCGTTTTCGTCTTAGTGCCTGACGCAATACATAAGCCTCTGTTATACTCGCAGCCCGTTTTAGCCTGAGGGCAAGGAGCAAAGTGTGGCTGCGGTCATCCATAATGAGATGTTGGACGAGATTCTGGCGCAGGTTCGTCCGTTAATTGGAAAGGGGAAGGTTGCCGACTATATTCCGGCCCTTGCCTCGGTCAGCGGGAATAAGCTGGGCATTGCTATCTGTACCATCGACGGACAGCGATATCAGGCAGGGGATGCAACAGAACGTTTTTCCATTCAGTCCATTTCGAAAGTGCTCAGTCTGGTTGCGGCGATGCGGCAGTATGAAGAAGACGAGATCTGGCAGCGGGTGGGCAAAGATCCGTCCGGACAGCCTTTTAACTCGCTGCTTCAGCTCGAGATAGAACAGGGTAAACCGCGAAATCCCTTTATCAACGCCGGGGCGCTGGTGGTCTGCGATATGCTGCAAAGCCGCCTCAGCGCGCCGCGTCAGCGTATGCTGGAGATCGTGCGCCAGCTTTCGGGCGTCGACGACATTGCCTACGATCCGGTGGTGGCCCGCTCGGAATTTGAACACTCCGCCCGTAACGCGGCCATCGCGTGGCTGATGAAATCCTTCGGCAATTTCCATAACGACGTGGCGACCGTCCTGCAAAACTACTTTCATTACTGCGCCCTGAAGATGAGCTGCGTTGAGCTGGCTCAGACGTTCCTGTTCCTGGCGCATCAGGGGCACGCGCCGCATCTCGATCAGGAGGTGGTTTCACCTCTGCAGGCTCGCCAGGTTAACGCGCTGATGGCGACCAGCGGGATGTATCAAAACGCCGGCGAGTTTGCCTGGCGCGTTGGTCTCCCGGCTAAATCGGGCGTCGGTGGCGGAGTCGTGGCTATTGTGCCGCATGAAATGGCGATTGCGGTCTGGAGCCCGGAGCTGGATGAAACCGGAAATTCGCTTGCCGGTGTGGCGGTTCTGGAGAAACTGACCCAGCGTATGGGACGTTCAGTCTACTGATGTCTGACCTGGATCCTCTTTTTTCCCGTCTGGCGCGATCGACGTTTCGCTCGCGCTTTCGCTTAGGCGATAAGGAACGGCAGTACTGCTGGGACAAAGGCCCGGATACCATTGACCAGCATGCCGCGGATTTTGTTGAAAAGCGTCTTGCCCCTGCACAACCTGCAAACGACGGGAAACAGACGCCCATGCGCGGTCACCCGGTGTTTATCGCCCAGCATGCTACCGCCACCTGTTGTCGGGGCTGCCTGGCAAAATGGCATAATATTCCACCCGGTGTTCAGCTCACCGCGCAGCAGCAGCAGTATATCGTCAGCGTCATTCACCACTGGCTGGTACTGCAGATGAACGCCTAAATTTGACAAGTTATGATCCCGCTGTATTTGTGTTATAGATGCATCTTAAGTGAGCTCCGATCGTGCTGACGACCGCAATAATTGCCATAAGCTTTCATATGGAATGATATCTAATGCGTTCTGCTCTTACCGCTTTCAGACCGTTCCAGCCTGACACGCCGCTGCGAAATGCATCGACGATCTTTATCCTCACCACCTTGTTCTATTTTGTGGGCGCGGAATTACGTCTCGTGGAGGCCTTGTCGCTGTTCTGGCCACTCAATGGCGTGATGGCAGGGATCTTTGCCCGTTATGTTTTCCTGAATCGCCTGCATTACTATGCGGTATCCTATGTCGCGATGCTGTTGTACGACGCGGTCACGACCAGCTGGGGGATGGCCTCCGTGGTGATCAATCTGTCTAACATGGTCTTTATCGTCGTTGTGGCCGTGCTGGTTCAGCGTGACAGGCGGTTGATGAAGAAAACCCCCGATCCGCTTAACGCATTACGCCTGTTCAACTACTGTCTCATTGCCGCGCTGCTATGCGCGTTGCTCGGCGCGGTAGGTTCGGTCGGGATTGACAGTCACACCTTCTGGCCGTTGTTTGCCGACTGGTTTAGCGAGCAGTTCTCAACCGGCGTGCTTGTTGTGCCGTGTATGCTCACGCTGGGCATGCCCGTGCGCGAATTCAGGTTGCGTCTTGAGCAACTGTTACCGGTTATTGCGCTGATTGTCTCGGTGGTCGCGTCGGTGGTGATCGGCGGAGCGGGGAGCCTCTCTTTTCCTCTGCCTGCGCTTATCTGGTGTGCGGTACGCTACCCATTGCCTGTGACCTGCTTGCTGACGTTTGTCACGGGCGCCATAGAAATTATTCTGGTCGCCAATTCGGTGATTAATATTGCCGTGGCGACGCCGTTTACCACCCCAATGATGTTTTCTGCCCGGCTGGGTATTGCCACGATGGCGATCTGTCCGGTGATGGTTTCCGTCAGCATGGCTGCCATTAATTCCCTGATCCGTCAGGTTTCCCTGCGGGCGGATTATGACTTCTTAACGCATGTTTACTCGCGTTCCGGGCTTTATGAGGCGTTAAAACACGAAGAGACGCACCGGCACTCGCGTTTTCTGACCGTCATGCTGCTGGATATCGATTACTTCAAAAGCATTAATGATAACTATGGCCACGAGTGTGGTGACCGCGTGCTGACGTCATTTGCCAGACAGGTTCAACAGGTTGTCGGCGAAGACGGCATGGTTGCGCGAATGGGCGGGGAAGAGTTCGCGGTGGTGGTAAACTCTGGTAATGCGCAAAACGGTTATGAACTGGCGGAGCGTATCAGAACCACCGTCGCCAGCCACCCTTTTACGTGGCGCCACCAGACGCTCTATCTGACGGTCAGTATTGGCCTCGGAAGCGGAAAGTCTGAGTCATGGCAGTTGACCGAGGTCTTTAACACGTTGATGGCCGAAGCGGACGATCATCTTTATCGTTCAAAAAAAGCGGGTCGAAATCGTACCAGTGCCCGGATGTCGGACGAGCAGGTTGCCGCGACCTCCGGGAGTGAAATATAGCTGCGTTAATCGTCATAAGGCATTGACGTGAATAGCAAGCGGCTTAACAGGATGTTCGAACACTGACAATGTCTCTGTTTAAGCTACGCTTTTAGTAACGCTTTACGTCAGGAGACATTATGAAAGCACCTGCAACCCCTGAAAATGAAACAGACAGACTGAACTCGCTGCGCGAATCCGGTTTGCTTGAGATCGACAGCTCCCCGGCGTTTGACCGGCTAACACGTCTGGCAAAGCGCTTCTTCCAGGTGCCGCTGGCGATGGTCAATCTGATTGATGAGCATTCACTTATTGTGAAGTCGGCCGACGGGCAGGCACCCAATTCCGTACCGCGTAACATTTCGTTTTGTGGCCATACGATCCTCACCGAAGCACCGCTGGTGGTGGGAGACATGCTGCAGGACGATCGTTTTGCGGATAATCCGCTGGTGGCCGGTGAACCTCGCGTGCGTTTTTACGCGGGCTTCCCGCTGCGCCTGCGTGACGGCGCGAGCGTGGGCTCGCTCTGCCTGATTGACTACGCGCCCAGGGAGTTTTCAGCGGCCGATCTCGCCGTGCTGGGGGATCTTGGCGCGCTGGCTGAAGATGAGTTTGCCGCTATCAGCGCGGCGACAACGGATGAATTAACGGGTTTATTCAACCGCCGGGGCTTTAATCAGCTGGTGCGGTTCACGCTTTCCGTTGCCCGACGCCGGGCTGAGCCGCTCACGCTCGGCTGGCTGGATCTGGATCGCTTTAAGGAAATCAACGATCAATACGGGCATGAAGAGGGCGATAAGGCGCTGAAAGCCATGGCGCAACTGATGCGTGCTTCTTTCCGTGAAGCGGATCTGCTGGTGCGTTTTGGCGGGGACGAGTTCGCCGTGCTGTTTGCGGATACGGATGAGCAGGGGGCCTGGATTGCCATGCAGTATCTCGCTGAGCAGGTGGAACACTATAACGCCCGCAAGCTGCATCCCTGGTCGCTTCATTTCTCATGGGGGCTTAGCGAATTCGATCATAACGGCAATGACCTGCAGCAGTGGTTAAAAGATGCCGATGAAAAGATGTACGCCATGAAACAGCAGCGCCAGCGCGCCCGGTGACATAACAAAAGCCTATGTCCGATCCGCTTGCGTTAATAAGTTGTTAAATACAAAGTGAGTGTATTCAACGTAAGGAAAAACAATGAATACCTCACTGCAAATCAAAAATCTCACCCGGGAAGAGATCCTCACCCATCTTGATGCGCTGGCCGGGATCCTCGAAAACTGCGTAAACGGCGGGGCATCCGTCAGCTTTATGCTTCCTTATGGCCTGGATAAGGCCCGTAATTTCTGGCGCGGTATTGCCGAAAGCGTCGCGCGTGGCGAGCGACTGGTGCTTGCCTGCGTCGATGCGCAGGACGGCGTCATCGGAACGGTGCAGCTGATCACAGACCAGCCGGAAAACCAGCCGCATCGCGCCGATGTGGCGAAGCTGCTGGTCCACGAGAAAGCGCGCCGGAAAGGGGCCGCGATGGCATTGATGGAAGCGCTGGAAGCTGAGGCCAGAGCCAGAGAGATTTCGGTGCTGGTGCTCGATACCTCCACCGGCAGCGGGGCCGAGACCTTCTACCAGCGTGCTGGCTGGCAAAAGGTTGGTGAGATCCCGCGCTATGCCCTGATGCCGGACGGTGCCATGACATCCACGTCCGTGTTTTATAAGTTTTTATAATTTTTCTGCACAACTACGCGACGTATTGATCAAAACAGGGTTTCTGGTCGTTAAGTTTTGATAAGTTATCGTACCAATCTTATCAGGCTGTATGACTAATCATAAAAGGAACCTCTTGTGAACACGCTCAACCGTCGCGATTTTCCCGGTGCTCTGTATCCCGAACGCATCATTCAGTTTGGTGAAGGCAACTTCCTGCGCGCGTTTGTCGACTGGCAAATTGACCTGTTAAACGAACATACCGATCTTAACGCCGGCGTGGTTATCGTCCGTCCGATTCAGAGCGACTTCCCGCCGTCACTGAATACGCAGGACGGTCTCTATACCACGCTCATTCGCGGTCTGAATGAGAAGGGTGAGGCGGTGAGCGCGAGCCGGCTTATCCGCTCCGTTAACCGGGAAATCGACGTCTACGGCCAGTATGATGCGTTCCTGAAGCTGGCACACAATCCGGATATGCGCTTTGTTTTCTCGAATACCACCGAAGCGGGTATCAGCTACCACGAGGGTGACCGGTTCGACGATGCCCCTGCGGTGAGCTATCCGGCGAAGCTGACGCGTCTGCTGTTTGAGCGCTTTAGCCACTTCAACGGTGCGGCTGACAAGGGCTGGATCATCATTCCCTGCGAGTTGATTGACTACAACGGTGACGCACTGCGTGAACTCGTCTTGCGCTATGCGCAGGAGTGGGCGCTGCCCGCCGCCTTTATTCAGTGGCTCAACGACGCCAACAGTTTCTGCTCGACGCTGGTTGACCGTATCGTGACGGGGTATCCACGTGACGAAGCGGCTGCGCTTGAAGCTGAGCTGGGTTATCACGATGGGTTCCTGGACACGGCCGAACACTTCTATCTGTTTGTTATTCAGGGGCCAGCATCCCTTGCCCGCGAACTTCGACTGGATAAGTACCCGCTAAATGTACGGATTGTCGACGACATCAGGCCCTACAAAGAACGCAAAGTTGCCATTCTGAACGGGGCGCATACGGCGCTGGTGCCGGTCGCCTTCCAGGCCGGGCTGGATACGGTAGGCGAGGCGATGAATGATGCGGAGATCTGCGCGTTCGTCGAAAAAGCAATTTATGAGGAGATCATTCCGGTCCTCGATTTGCCGCGTAACGAGCTGGAATCTTTCGCCAGTGCGGTGACTGGGCGTTTTCGTAACCCTTACATCAGACACCAGCTGCTTTCCATTGCGCTTAACGGTATGACCAAATACCGTACCCGCATCCTGCCGCAGCTGCTGGCAGGGCAGAAGGCAACGGGGCAATTACCGGCACGTCTGACGTTTGCCTTAGCCGCGTTGATCGCGTTCTACCGCGCGGAGCGTAACGGGGAGAGCTATCCGGTGCAGGATGATGCGTGCTGGCTGGAATGCTATCAGCAGCTCTGGGCGCAGCACCGCGATCGGCAGTTGAGCACCCGTGAGCTGGTACAGTCGGTGCTCAGCGCACGCGAACACTGGGAGCAGGACTTGACGCAGGTAAGCGGTCTTGTCGACCAGGTCACGCTGGACCTGGATGCCATTCTGCTGAAGGGCATGCGCGCTGCGGTTAAACCGCTTTGCTAATGCGTTCACCCGGCTTCGGCCGGGTTTGAATACGATCTATTTAGTTACAACATACTATTGTCTTTGTTTTTAAAAAACACATGCAGCACTGTGCGAATTTCGCTAATCAGGGGAGAAAATGCAATGTCCCGTTAACAAGCTTGCAACGGTGACGGGGATCTCGTTTAATAGCCTCGCTCTTTTCTTTCCTGAAACTCACTATGATCGTTCGTCCTAAACAGCACTGGCTACAACTGATTTTTGTCTGGCACGGTTCGGTACTGCCTAAGATCTATACCCGATTGCTGCTCAATTTCCTGCTTTCTATTGCCGTTATCCTGATGTTGCCGTGGTATACCTCGCTGGGCATCAAATTTACCGTGGCGCCATTCAGCATTCTCGGCGTGGCGATCGCTATCTTTTTGGGTTTCCGAAACAACGCCTGTTATTCACGCTACGTTGAGGCTCGTCTGCTCTGGGGGCAGTTGATGATAGCGGCACGCTCGCTGTTTCGCGAGGTAAAAAACACCTTGCCTGACGATAAGCAACTTGGCGAATTCGTGCGACTGCAGATTGCTTTTGCCAACTGCCTGCGGATGACCCTGCGCCGGGAGCTGAACGCAGAGCAACTCTCTCGCTATCTTTCTCCGGATGATTTACGTCAGGTGATGAACGCCAGCGCGCCCGCGAACCGTATTTTACTGATCATGGGGGAGTGGCTGGCCGTGCGGCGACGTAACGGGCAACTCTCAGACATCCTGTTTCACAGCCTGAATAACCGTCTGAACGATATGTCCATCGTCCTGTCCGGCTGCGAGCGCATTGCGACCACGCCAGTACCGTTTGCCTACACGCTGATTTTGCACCGTACGGTCTATCTGTTCTGCATCATGCTGCCGTTTGCGCTGGTAGTGGATCTGCACTACATGACGCCCTTTGTCTCGGCGCTGATTTCATACACCTTTATCTCGCTGGACACCCTGGCGGAAGAGCTGGAAGACCCGTTTGGCACAGAAGATAACGACCTGCCGCTGGACGCCATCTGCAACATGATGGAACGCGATCTGCTGCAGATGAACGACGAGGAGAATATTCCGGAAAGGCTGGTGCCGGATAAGCACTATCAGCTGACCTGACGGGCGTTCCACTCGTCGCGGGTGATCTCCCACAGCTCGGAGTCCAGCATCCCGCTGACGTAGGCTTTCTTCTCCGTCCTGATAAGCCGCATGCCGCTACTGTCTGAAATACGACGGGAGCGGCTGTTAGCAGCGGCCTTCGGGGCCCGCAAAACGGATTTGTTTAGCGTGTTGAACCAGTAATCCGTCGCGGCAATGCTGGCTTCGCGCATATATCCCTGACCCTGGAACTCCGGTGCGAGCCAGAACCCGCGGTTGTTATCCTCGACGTCGTACAGGCAAATAATGCCCATCAATTCATCCGGCACCTCACGTCGCCGGATGCTCCAGAACCAGGCAATCCCTTTCGCCATATCCGGCAGCGCCACGTTGTTGACATAGTTTTCCGCGCCGTTATCCGGATAGGGCCAGGGTACGGAAGAGACCATATAGCGGACGATCTCCCAGCGCGGATACAGCGTTTGTATCTGGACGGCATCTTCCGCAACCAGCGGTTTCAGCAGTAAACGTTCTGTCGTGAGCGTCGGTATTGTCATGCGCGGATCTCCCTATTTAGGCGTTATGCTTTTGTTTGCGTTCTGGTATTTACTAAAGGGCGCTTGAGATTGCTGACAAACCCTGTCATAAACAATTTAGCCGTCTTTCTTGCCGGGTGGCGCTGCGCTTACCCAGCCTACACAGTGCCAGGATATCAATATATAGCACGTTACATTGTAGGCCCGTGCAAGCGTAGCGCCGCCGGGCGAAACATACAACATGCACTTTATAGCGCCCTAAAGTGAGGAATGCATGAGAGTTATCGTAAGACCTTTACGCGCAGAGGACTATTCCCAATGGCGACCGTTGTGGGAGGGTTACACCCATTTTTATGATTGCTTCCTCGAGGAATCCGTCACCGCAGCGACGTGGGAAAGGGCGCTCTCAGCGCATTCATCGATGTTCTGCCGGGTCGTGGAGAAGGACGAAAAGGTCATCGGTTTCGCAATGTGTGTTCTGCATGAAGGCACCTGGTCAACCGCGCCGATCTGCTACCTGGAAGATCTGTTTGTTGATGCTGCCGAACGCGGGGCGGGAGCCGGTAAGGCGCTCATTGACGCTCTGATTGACGAAGGCAAGCGCGAAGGGTGGTCGAAACTGTACTGGGTCACTCGGGAAAACAACCCGGCGCGTAAACTCTATGACAAATATGGTGAAGCTGACGATTACATCCGCTATCGTCTCTCCCTCTAAAACTTCAGCGCCTGTGTTTGTATCACACTGTATCAGCGTCCCGGATACATACACAGGCTTGCAATAAACCCGCTTTCGCACATATCCGCTATACATTGAGGTGTTGTGATATCCCCGTGAATTGTACTCAACCGGAGATACCAACATGTTCAGCAAACTTGCTTACTCAACCCTCGCACTGACCGTTTCGCTTGGCACCGTGATGTCCTGTCAGGCCGAAGTCACCGGCACAAACGTCGCCGCAGCCTTTGATCATCCTCAGCAAATTAATGCCGGCGATCTGAATGTCGGTTATGTCGACATTGGCCCGAAAGACGGTCAGCCGGTTATTTTACTGCATGGCTGGCCCTACGATATTCACAGCTATGCCGAGGTTGCACCCGCACTGGCGGCAAAAGGGTACCGGGTCATTGTGCCGTCTCTGCGCGGCTACGGTACCACGCGTTTCCTGTCAGCAAACACACCGCGCAACGGCCAGCCCTCGGCGATGGCGAAAGATATCGTTAATCTGATGGATGCCCTGAATATCAGGCAGGCGGTATTTGCAGGATATGACTGGGGCGCCCGGACGGCGGATATCGTCGCGGCGCTGTGGCCTGAGCGCGTAAAATCACTGGTGTCGGTGAGCGGGTATCTCATCAGCAGCCAGCAGATTGGCAAACAGCCGCTGCCGCCAAAAGCAGAGCAGCAGTGGTGGTATCAGTTCTATTTCGCCACCGCGCGCGGTGCTGAAGGCTATGCCAAAAACACGCATGACTTTGCGCGCTTAATCTGGTCGCAGGCCTCGCCTGACTGGAAATTTAGCGATGCGGTCTTTAACGCCAGTGCCAAATCCCTCGATAATCCGGACCACGTCGCGGTGACGCTCAGTAATTATCGCTGGCGTTTAGGGCTGGAAAAAGGCGAGCGTAAATACGACCGCTACGAGCAAAAACTGGCCACGCTGCCGAATATAACCGTCCCAACGATCACCATCGAAGGCGGCAACAACGGCGCGCCGCATCCGGCACCGCAGGCCTATGCAGCTAAATTTACCGGCAAATATGAGCACCGCACCTTCGGCGCAACCGTGGGGCATAACCCACCTCAGGAAGATCCACAGGATTTCGTAAAGGCAGTTATCGACGCGGATAAGCTGTGAAATGTGCTATTTTCAGTACGTTACCCTTCGGTCTGGAGAGTTCGGTGGAACATATTGACCACATCCTTGTCGTCGATGACGACAGGGATATTCGTGAACTGATTGTCGATTATCTCGGTAAGTCTGGCTATCGCGCGACGGGCGCGGCCAACGGCAAAGAGATGCGTAGCGTACTGGATAAACAACATATCGACCTGGTGGTGCTGGACGTCATGATGCCGGGAGATGACGGTCTCACGCTATGCCGGCAGATACGCAGCGGCAAACATAAAGATCTGCCCATCCTGATGCTGACGGCGCGCAATGAGGAGACGGACAGGATCCTGGGTCTGGAGATGGGGGCGGATGACTACGTGGTGAAGCCGTTTGTTGCCCGTGAGCTTCTGGCACGCATCAAAGCGATTTTACGGCGTTTTCGCACGATGCCGCCCAATTTACAGGTGACAGAAGCAGGGCGGCTGGTGATGTTCGGTGAATGGCAGCTCGATACCGTTGCTCGCCACTTAATCGACCCGGAAGGGGTGATTGTGGCACTCAGTGGGGCGGAGTATCGTCTGCTGCGCGTTTTCCTGGATCATCCGCAACGCGTGCTGACCCGTGACCAATTGCTCAATCTGACGCAGGGTCGTGACGCCGAACTGTTTGAACGTTCTGTCGATCTGCTGGTAAGCCGGGTTCGCCAGCGTCTCAATGAAGATGCCCGCACGCCCGCCTATATCAAAACCGTGCGCAGCGAAGGTTACGTCTTTACGATGCCGGTGACCATCAAAGAGGTTAACGAATGACGCTCTGGCCACGCTCTCTGCTGGCCCGTTTGCTGATCGTCGTACTGTCCGGTTTGCTGCTGGCTAACGCCCTGAGCCTGACGCTGGTCATGACTGAACGCATGCACAGCGCGCGCACGGTGATGCTCGGTAATCTGGAAAACGATGTCGCAACCAGCGTCGCCATTTTAGACCGCTTACCGGCCAGCGAACGCGCCGCCTGGCTGCCTCGGCTTGAACGAGGTAACTATCGTTATATTCTGGGCACAGGAGAACCCGGCGCAGCGCCGACGGATAAGCGTTCGCAAGATGCCATCCGAACCTTAAAAGCGACGCTTGCCGCGCATTACCCGCTTAGCTTTACCGCGGTTCCCGGCGCCATTTCGCATATTCAGGCCCATCTTACGTTACGCGATGGCGCGCCGCTGACCATTGACCTGATCCCGCGCATGCCGCCCGTCGCCAGCTGGCTCCCGATCGTTCTCGTCCTGCAGCTGCTGGTTCTGGCCGTCTGCGCCTGGATCGCCGTGCGGCAGGTGGTACGGCCTTTTTCACACTTTACCCGCGCGGTGGACGCGCTGGATCCGGCGGCCAGCACGCCAATGACGGAAAAGGGGCCGCTTGAGGTGCAGCGGGCAGCGCATGCCTTCAACGCCATGCAGGCGCGCATTCAGTCTTATCTCCGGGAACGCGCACAGATCCTGGCCTCGATTTCCCACGATCTCCAGACGCCCATTACTCGCATGAAGCTGCGTGTCGAAATGGCCGGGGAACCGGAACTACGCGACAAGCTCCTCAATGATCTTGATAGCATGTCTCGTCTGGTGCGAGAGGGTATCGCGTATGCCCGGTCATCAGAATCACTGGAAGAGACGTCGCTGAAGCTGGAGCTGAACGCCTGGGTCAACAGCATCGCCAGCGATTATCAGGACATTGGTAAAAACGTGCAGTTTCAGGCAAGCGAAACCCGCTTGCCCATTGTCACGCGTCCACAGGCGCTTCGTAGAGTGATGACTAACCTGCTGGATAATGCGCTGAAGTTCGGCGGCGGTGCCGTCATTGCCATTGATATTTCGTCTGCCGAAGAGGTGGTGATTCACATTGTGGACGACGGGCCGGGAATACCCGAAGCCGAACTGGAGGCGGTTCTGCAGCCGTTTTATCGGGTTGAAACCTCGCGTAATCGCGATACCGGCGGGACAGGTCTCGGCCTGGCGATTGCCGCGCAGTTGACCGCACAGCTGGAAGGAAAACTCAGGCTGGCGAACCGCGCCGGAGGCGGACTGGATGTCGCCATTACGCTACCGCGTCGTGCGTAAAATTGTACGGCTTTGTATCTCCTGGCCTGGGTGATACAGAGCCAGACAAAAACCGAGCGTTTACACATATCCTGAACACATCAGGACGATGAAATAGCCTCACTGCAGTGTCGCAGGACGTGTAATGTGAGGTCATTATGTTTCTGTTAATCGCTTTTCTGGGCGGGATGATAAGCCTGCTCAGCCCATGTACGCTCCCGGTTATTCCACTCCTGTTTGCCGGTTTTCAGGGGCAACGACGACATATTGTGGCCCTGCTCGCAGGGATGGTCGTGATGTTCACCCTGGTGGCGATGGTCGTCACCGTCGCCAGCGAGTGGATAACAGAGGCGACCATTGTCGGGCGCTGGATCGCGCTCGTCATTCTGGCCACCGCCGCGCTGGCCTTAATTTTCCCGTCTTTCGCCCAGCGTATTGCCGGTCCGGCCGTCAGCGCGGGAAATGTCCTCAACACCCGAAGCGGGCAAACGCGCGGAATGGCATCGGCATTTCTGGCCGGGCTTGCGGTAGGACTGCTCTGGTCTCCCTGCGCGGGCCCCATCCTGGGAGCGATCTTCAGCATTAACATTGCGGGGCATTCCGCCATTACCACCGGCGCACTGCTGGCTGCCTATGGCAGCGGATGCGCGCTGATGCTGGGATTACTCGTCATTGGAGGCCGCACGCTAATGACCCCGCTGAGAGCAAAATCGGCACTCATGGCGAAGCTGCGTCAGGGGGCGGGGGTGGCGATGTTAGCGGCAGTCGTCCTGAATGCGACGGGGATGACCTCGTTGCTGAAAGGCGCTAACGGCGTCGCAGACCGTCTTGAGACCGCGCTCTTAAACCTGGCAAAACCCGCAACTGCGACGGTGAAGCTCCAGCCGGTGGCAATCGCTGAGCCCAGTAGCCAGCTGCCTCCGCTAAGCGGTGGAACAGGATGGATTAACGGTGACCCTGTCACGTCTGAATCATTGCGAGGGAAGGTTGTTCTGATTGATTTCTGGACCTGGGACTGCATTAATTGCCAGCATACGCTCCCACATGTGCGGGAGTGGGCTACAAAGTATCAATCGCAGGGTCTGGTGGTGATTGGGGTTCACACCCCGGAATACCCCTGGGAAAAACCGCTTTCGTCGGTTAAAAATGCGGTGAAAAAGTGGCAACTGCCGTATCGGGTCGTGACGGATAACAACTATCAAATCTGGAATGCGTTCGGCAACCAGTACTGGCCAGCGCATTACTACTTTGATGCTAAAGGGCAGCTGCGCTATACCGCCTTTGGCGAGGGGGATTATGCGCAGCAGGAAAAGGTTATCCAGCAGTTGCTCAAAGAAGCCCGCCTGTAATCGGATCAGGGCTGGCGTTGAGCCACGATAAACAATCGAGGAAAAGCCAGCAGTATCTGCCCGTTTTCCTGAAGCGGATACTGCTCTTCCAGCAGTTCATGGTAGCGTTTCAGGAAACGTTTCTGTTCGCTCTCATTCAGTTCCTGGAGCCAGGGCCGCAGGCCGGTGGCGCTTACCCAGTCAATAATGGCCTGATGAGAGCTCATTTTGTGATAATAGGTTGTCCGCCAGATATCCACGTCACAGCCAGCCTCCGACAAAATATCGTAATAAGCATGTACGCCCGGCAGAGGTTCGCGGCCCCGGTCTGGGTAGTCTTGCTCCAGCGCCACTTCACGCATCGCCACATGAGTGGGTTCCAGCCAGTTGTCGGGCATCTGGATCGCCAGCACGCCATTTAACTTAAGCAGGGAGACAAGATACGGCAGGAGATCGTAATGGTCCGGAACCCATTGCAGCGACGCGTTGGCATAAATCAGGCTCAGCGGCTGACCAGGCTTGTACTGCCGGATATCGGCCTCAACAAAGTGGCAGTCAGGTAAGGCGGCGCGTGCTTCCTCGAGCATAGCAGGGGAGTTATCGACCCCGGTGATGTGCGCAGAAGGCCAGCGATGCTTCAACAGCGCCGTGCTGTTGCCCGGACCGCAGCCCAGATCGGCGATAGTCGCAGCCTCATCCAGAGGAATTCTGGCGAGTAATTCGGCGGCTGGGCGCGTTCTTTCTGCGCCAAATTGCAGGTAAAGAGAAGGGTTCCAGTCGGCCATCATCAATTCTCCGTCTTACATGATTCAGCAAGAATAGCACAGGCAGATGTCTGTAAAGCGGTACCGACGAGGGTTTTGGGCAGATGAAATCAGCAGAGTCAGTAAAACGAAGGGAAAGTAGAAAAAATAAGCAAACGGAAATATTACCCCTTAAAAGATTAAGGGGCAATGTTTTTATTGTAATTATTTTGTGATTATTGTTTTTTAATATTTTATCGGCAAAGTGCTTCTTATGCTCTGTACCCGAAACTTTAAATATTAGATAATCATCGATGGGTATATCCCTGGTGTTTCGTAGGTCTTTGACCTCCTGACCGCTTAGTTTTGCGAGAACTTCGTGGTCAGGTACTTTTTAAGTATAGGGAATATGCGGCACAATGAAAGCTGTCCTTAAAGACAGGTGATAATAGTTTCAGGTGTTATTATCAGGAACAAGAGCATGAATTCTGTCATTGAATTTTTTTTACACGACTACGATGATTTACCACCAGCATTAGCACACGAACTCTACCGACTCAGAAGAAAAACTTTTCGGGACCGACTCGACTGGAAAGTGGAATGCATCGAAGGTATGGAAAAGGATCAGTTTGATTCCCATAACACGACATACTTGCTGGGGATGTATGATGGACAGCTGTTATGCGGCGCGCGATTTATTAACGCAACGCAGCCGACAATGATAAGCGAGATCTTTCACAACTATTTCGATAATCCCATTGTTTTTCCAGCAGATGTTCCCTGCTGTGAAGTGAGTCGTTTATTTTTAGATAAAGAAACACGAGACTCTGCAAGTCTGCAGGGCGTGCCCGCCAGTAAAGCATTGTTTCTTGCAATGAATATTTATTGCCTAAAGAAAAAATATCACGGGATGTACGCAGTAGCCAGTCGTGGTATGTATGCCATATTTCGCCATGCAAACTGGAAAGTTGAAGTAATTCAGCGCGGTGTCTCTGAAAAAGGGGAAGTTATTTATTATATTTATATGCCTGCCAGCCCCAGCATTATTGAAGACATTATTAGCAAAGATAAATCCAGTCACTGGCTTCGCGAAATGCTCGAGCATTTACGCCATTTATAACCAGTGGCTGAGGCTCAGTCCTCCAGTAACCGGAGTTCCGTTCCAAGTTTTATTGCGTGTCTGGCATTATTTACACCGAGTTTTTTCATTATATTGCCCATGTGAAATTTAACGGTGCGCTCAGCAATAGACAAAATAACCGCAATTTCTGCGTACGTTTTCCCGGCGCTGACCCATTTAAGGATTTGGCGCTCGCGTGGCGATAAGAAAACATTCTTCTTCTGCTGATGCTGACTATAAAGATTGAGTGTCTTCTGATGTAACTGAACAAGGAAGCGTAGAAATTGCGGTCGATATTTCTCTATGTCAATGCCAGAATGCTTAGGACTGATGACGGATAAGACCACAAGATTATTCAGATAGTCATGGAGAGGAAACGTCTGTCCCTGGTAAATATCATACTGGACACTTTCGTCGAAAATGCGTGTCAGGTTGTAACCATCCGACAGGACGACATCACTTTCCCAGAAAAAATCGTCAACACAGCGCAAAGCCCGAATAATGACAGGGTCAATGAACTGATATTTTCTTTCAAGATAGATATTAAACCACTCGGGACTATTATTGAGTATCCTCATCTGCGAAGGATCTTTCTTGTTCATAATAGCGTAGGCGAAGACGATCCCTTTGAAATCCTCAAAAAACGCGTCCAGCTCACTCTGAATTTGCGTGTTAATCGTTATGTCGTTGTAATATGTATCCTTCACGTGAGTTGCTGCCTCCTGTTCGAGTGGAGGAGCAAGTATAATATGCTTCGTTATCTGTAGCGAGTCGCATTTTAATCCAGACAACCGATGAGACAGGCTACCTCAGCAGGCAGCCTCTTGAACGTTTGGCATTTTTGAATGATAAATGCAGGTGACTCAGGGAATAGTTGATGATTTTATCGAATTTCGGAATCGCTCACTAATTATAGTAGGCTGCAAAATTTAGGAGGTTTTCCGCTTTTCATCCGGGTAGCGCACAAGCGTACCGATTTCGTACGCCTTCAAATCAGGATGTAAACCAGTCGGTTACAGAATACCTTTCAGGGCAACATGATAAAGCA
Organism: Enterobacter cloacae complex sp. Mu1197; assembly: GCF_040059225.1. Taxonomy (NCBI): domain Bacteria; kingdom Pseudomonadati; phylum Pseudomonadota; class Gammaproteobacteria; order Enterobacterales; family Enterobacteriaceae; genus Enterobacter; species Enterobacter cloacae complex sp. Mu1197. The sequence continues at coordinate 2,363,057 of NZ_CP157375.1, forward strand.
GCATGATGGTTTTACCGTCGACAATCTTGCCCGTTTCAATGCTGCGTAATGCCTCTTCAAGCGTCATTTCCAGCACATCGATATCTTCCCCCTCGGCCTTGATCCCACCGCCTGCGCCGGTTCTGTCATCTGGCTGGTACTCGGCAAGATAAAAATAGAGTTTTTCCGTGACGGAGCCTGGGCTCATATAGGCTTCAAAGATTTTCTGCACGCGCGAAACGTGAAATCCGGTCTCTTCTTCCGCTTCTGCTTTTATGCGGCTTTCGGGATCCATGTTGTCCAGCAATCCCGCGGCAGCTTCAATTAAATCGTCCTGGTGGCCGTTGATAAAGACAGGGAAGCGGAACTGGCGCGTCAGGATCACCGTCTTTTTCTCACGGTTATAGAGAAGAATCGTCGCGCCGTTGCCACGGTCATAGACTTCCCGATGCTGCCGTTGCCATTCACCATCACGTCGCTGGAGGTCAAAGGTATATTTTTTAAGGATGTACCAGTTGTCAGAAAGGGTTTCACTGTCGATGATGCGCACATCTGCACGTTTTGATTGCACGATTGTTCCTCCTTACGTAGAGTAATGATCATAAACAGCAATATCATGCATGTTCAAGATAAAACATGCAACATCAGGAATTCATGATGCTCACCAGTCAGCGAAAACAATTGATCCTTGAAAAGCTGGGTGCCGAAGGGCAGGTCCAATCAAAAGCACTCAGCATTCTTTTTGACGTCTCTGAAGACACCATCCGGCGTGATCTGCGCGAGCTGGCGGCAGAAGGGCGTTTGCAGCGTGTTCATGGCGGCGCGCTGCCGTCATCTTCCGCTATAGCTCCGTTTGCAGAACGGCAATCCGTGAAGATGGATGCGAAAAAACGGGTGGCCCGGAAAGGAGCACAGCTGATTTCATCAGGCCAGGTGGTGATTGTCGACGGTGGCACGACTACCTCGGAGCTGATTACATTTTTCCCTCCTGACTTGCGCATCACCGTGGTGACGCACAGCCCAAGTATTGCTTTGGGGCTCGTTGATCATCCTTCCATTGAGGTGATTTTAATCGGCGGACGCTTGTATAAACACTCGATTGTTGCGGTCGGTGCTGCGGCCATCGAAGGCATAGAGAATATACATGCAGACCTGTTCTTTATGGGAGTGACCGGTATTCATCCCGATGCGGGGCTGACAACCGGTGATTTCGAAGAGGCATGCATCAAACGTGCATTTTCCGGCAGAGCCGCGGAAACGGTCGTTCTGGCGTCTCCGGAAAAGATCAACACAGCGTCGTCGTTTGTGATTGGCGATGTATCTTCAGTGAATACCATCGTCGTTGAAGACGGTACGGATAAGGATTGGATCCGCGCGGTATCGGAAAAGGGGGTATCCGTCGTGCTGACCTCAGATCGTGACCGCCTCTGACAGCCAGCCTTTAACGTCAGGCTGGCAGGCGTCCTGGCTTACGCTTCTGGAATGTTCTCAAGCGCGGTATACACGCTGAGACCATATTTTCTGGCTACCTCAATGTCCATATCGGCACCTTTAGACGCACCGGCAATACGATAAATCGCATCGCATTTTGCGATGAGCCGGTGAGCAACGGGGTACAGCATCGCTTCGCTGATTTCATCACCCACCGTTTTTGAGCCTGCGGCTTTTGCCAGCGGCAAAGCAAGCCATTCACCAATGACCGGGATGTGGCCACGCTGGTAAACGGCTAATGCTGCGTTTTCGAGACGCGCCAGATTCTCATCAATTCGCGCCTGAATACCATCGGTTCCGCTGCGATAGGGACCGGCAATTAAAATCAACTGTTGTGTCATTAATACCTCTGTCAGCGTTATTGCATGAAACTGCACATTTACAGAGGATACCTTACGCCATTACCGGCCTGAAATACAACACTTCGTGCAATAACGTGCAAAAAGTCGCATGAGCATTTTGACAAAGTCGTTGTGCTACCGGCTCTCCGGTGCATGGCACACGGCCTCGATGTTATGACCATCAGGTGAGATGACAAAAGCGGCATAATAATTTTCACCGTACGGTCGTAATCCCGGCCCGCCGTTATCACGTCCGCCAACGCGCAGCGCGGCGTGGTAAAAATCATCAACCTGCTGACGTGTAGTAGCCACAAACGCCAGATGCAGAGGCGCAGGTTTATCATTCGTCTGGAAAAGGCAAAGTGAAACGTCGCCAGCGCTCATTTCAACACCGTAATCTGGCGCGCCTTCATCAATGAGTTCCACACCAAGCGGGCGAAGCGCCTCAAGGAAGAAGGTTTTACTTTTTTCATAATCGCTGACGCCGAATTTAACATGGTCAAACATTATCGACTCCTCAAAAGAGATAGAGAAATGAAGAGTATAGAAGGTGAGAGGAGTCGAATATGATCAAGGGCGTGCCTATGTGACAGATGTCTCGCTACAGAGCAGACCGTTTCCGCCCAACAAATGTCCAGCGCAGGTAGTCGTAGAGCCAGTTAAACAGCATCGTGTACGGCAGGAAAAACAGTACAAGACCGATCTCTACAAAAAAAGCCTCCGTCACCGTTAAATTCAGCATCACCATTGCCACAGGAATTAACGTGATGATAAGGCCAACTTCAAAACAGGCCGCATGGAGCGCGCGGACCAGAAATGTTCTTTCAAATCGGTATTTTTTCTGAAGAGAGTCAAAGAATTTGTTAAACACAAAATTCCAGGCCGTGGCGGTTAGCGCGGATATCACGGACAGCGAGCCTGACTGGAGTACCGACACGTTCATCAGCCAGGCAAGCGACAGCGCGATAATAACGTTGGCCGTCACTTCAAAAATGACCGCGTGGAAAATCCTTTCTCTGACACTTTTATCTAATACAATTTCCATAAGTTTACGGCAGCAGTGGTCAAAGGCTGAAGTATATCAAACGTCTTTCAACCATGTGTAAACGTAGAGGTTGGGTTGTGTGGGTATCATGACAGCATGAACGCGTGAAAAGGCGACTGCACGAGCTCTGAATGGGCCAGGACAATCTCGACCGAATAAATCCAGATTTTGAGGAATCATACATTGGTGCGCATAATGTATATTATGTTAAATTAGGTGTACCAATAACCCAGTCTCGATTCTCTACGTGATAACCCGGCCTTCCCACTAACAAACGCCCTTTTTTTAAGGAGCGTATCAGTAACGTCAATAATCACTGAGAGGCTTCGCAGCCGATTAATTCTCAGTCATCTGGCGACGATGCTGTTCAGCCTGCTGCTGATGGCTAGCCGAAGACTGTCCGTTATTCGCCGTTTCGTGTGCAATCGCCGCTTTCTCGTGTTCATTCATCGCAGAAAACGACGTCGCTGTTTCGTTAGTACTGCATGGACCGTTTTTGATCATCTCCTTATGCATGTCAGCCATGCTCTGGTGTGCAGCTTCTGTGTTGTTTTGCATCATGTCATGAGACATTACCTGTTCGTTGTTGTTTGTCTCTGCAGCCCAGCTGGATGCAGAAACCGCCAGGATGGCAATAACAGTTAAAAGGAACTTTTTCATGGTTGTATCTCCGAAGTTAAAGTGCTCAACAGTTGGTGGCCTTCTTTATAATGAATTATAAAAACCGGCCGCTGTTTATCGCATGACTGGCGAGTGACATTTCTGTCACTCCAGGGGCTTAATCCCTACCCTGTTTCGGGACTCAAGGAGTGAGAGAGGCAAAACTTTGATTATTCGAATAATTAGAAGAGCATCCCGTCGCCTGCAACACTGTAACGAGGTGGCTACCAGCATAAGCAATACCTCCCCGACACAGCTGCAACAGCTAAAGACTCAGTTGGCTGAAGAAATGGGCAAACCTGTGGGTCTACACACCATGGGTATTCCGGCGGCAATCAGCACTCTCGGGGTAATTGTCAGCTTCGCGATTCCTCAGCTGTGGTTGGGCTATGGCGTACTCGCCGCACTCGGCCAGCCAGCCGAACGCGTATTCGTGTGGGTTGTGCTGATCGCCCTCCTGTTCGCAGGCATCAACGGCGTGACGATGTTTATGATTGGCAAAGGCAGCATGCGCGCCGTGCGGTTACATCTTACGCTGGCGGTGATGAGTCTGGTATTAACGGCAGCCTATCTGCTGGCCGCGCTGAGCGGTAGTGCTGCTCCGGGCGTCAGTCTGACCGCTGCGATGGTGAGTACTGTCATGCTGGGGCTTAGCGGCAGCTGTATCCTCTCTACCGCTTTCTATAAGATGCTGCTATTTACGCTACATAACAGAGCCTGGCGCAAACTGATCAGCAAGGCGCGCTAAGCATTCATCCCGTAAAAACCCGCCGCTACCGGCGGGTTTTTTTATGGCTTTTTATGTCTGCGCAACCAAATTAACTTATACGCCGCAGGAATAATAAACAGCGATAGTAGCGGTGCCGTAATCATCCCGCCGATCATGGGCGCCGCTATCCGGCTCATGACTTCTGACCCGGCGCCTGTCCCCCAGAGAATGGGCAGCAGACCCGCGATGATCACCGCGACGGTCATTGCCTTTGGCCGCACGCGCAGCACGGCACCATGATAAAGCGCCTCATCAAGCCCCTGTTCGGTGAATGTTTCCTGGCGGGACAACGCCGGATGTGCTTCAACGGCATGACGCAAATACATCAGCATGACCACCCCAAATTCTGCCGCCACCCCGGCCAGGGCGATAAACCCGGTGCCGGTTGCAACTGACATATGAAAACCCTGCCAGTAGAGGAACCATATCCCGCCGACCAGCGCGAACGGCAGGCTCATCAGGATCAGCAACGCTTCATCCACGCGACGGAACGCCAGATAGAGCAGAATGAAAATGATCATCACCGTCATCGGCACCATCAGCTTCAGTTTCTTGTTGGCGTGTTCAAGCAGTTCAAACTGTCCGGAGAATGACACGCTGGTACCCGGCCTCAGCTTTACGTTCTGACCGATGGCCGTTTTAATGTCGTTCACTACGGACACCATATCCCTGCCGCGGGCATCGATATAAATCCAGCTTGCAGGTCGGGCATTCTCCGTTTTTAGCATCGTGGGGCCGGAAACCACGTTGATATCCGCCACATCACCCAGCGTGATCTGCTGTTTCATCGGCGTCAGGATCGGCATCTGCCTCAACGCGTTCGGGCTGTTCCGGTAGTCCTGAGGATAACGAATATTAATCGGGTAGCGGGCCACGCCTTCCACCGTTTCCCCCACCGTCGCGCCGCCGATGGCCGAGGAGACGAACAGCTGCACGTCGCCCACCGTCATTCCATAGCGGGAGGCTTTCTCCCGGTTGATATCAACATCGATGTAGCGCCCGCCTTCCAGACGTTCAGCGAGGGCAGACACCACGCCTGGCACCGTTTTGGCGACTGCCTCTATGCGCTGCGCCGTGGCGTCGATATCAGCCAGAACGGTACCTGACACCTTGATGCCAATGGGGCTTTTAATCCCGGTTGAAAGCATATCGATGCGGTTGCGGATGGGCGGAACCCAGAGATTCGCCAGGCCAGGCAAACGAACGGTCTTATCGAGCTCGTCAACGATCTTGTCAATCGTCATGCCGGGTCGCCACTGATCCTCAGGCTTAAGCTGAATGGTGGTTTCGACCATTTCGAGCGGCGCGGAATCCGTGGCCGTTTCGGCTTTACCGGTTTTACCGAACACCGACGCTACCTCAGGCACGGTTTTGATGAGTTTGTCCGTAGTCTGCAGGAGCGCCGCCGCTTCTGCCGGAGACACGCCTGGCAATGTCGAGGGCATATACAGCAGATCGCCTTCGTTGATCTTCGGTAAAAACTCGCCACCCACCTGGCTCAGGGGCCAGATAACCGTGAAGATGGATAATGCCGCAACCAGCAGGGCTGTTTTAGGCCAGTGGAGCACCCGAATCAGAAGCGGATGATAGGCGTTAATCAACAGTCTGTTCAGCGGGTTACGGGTCTCGGCAGGGATTTTACCCCGGATCCAGAATCCCATCAGAATGGGGATCACGATGATGGCCAGCGCGGCCGCCCCCGCCATGGCGTACGTTTTCGTGAAGGCCAGTGGACCAAACAGCCGCCCTTCCTGACCCTCGAGGGTAAAGATGGGAATGAACGACAAGGTGATGATCAGCAGGCTGATAAACAGGGCTGGCCCCACTTCAACGGAGGCACTGGTGATCACCTGCCACCGGGTGGCGTTGTCAATCTGTTCCCCCGGATGCTGGTGATCCCACTCTTCCAGCCGTTTATGCGCATTTTCAATCATCACGATGGCGGCATCCACCATTGCACCGACGGCAATGGCAATACCTCCGAGCGACATAATATTGGCGTTCAGCCCCTGGAAATGCATGATGATGAAGGCAATACACAGGCCAAGCGGCAGAGAGATAATCGCCACCAGCGCCGAGCGAATGTGCCAGAGAAACAGCGCGCAGACGATGGCCACCACGATAAACTCTTCGAGAAGCTTGCCGCTCAGGTTATCAATGGCCCGGTCGATGAGCTGGCTGCGATCGTAGGTGGTCACAATCTCAACGCCTTCCGGCAGGCTGGCCTTCAGCGTCTCCAGCTTATCTTTCACCGCCGTGATGACCTCGCGCGCATTTTTACCCGAACGCAGGATCACCACGCCGCCCGCCACTTCACCCTGCCCGTTCAGCTCGGCAATACCGCGGCGCATTTCCGGCCCTGTTTGTACGCGGGCAACGTCACGCAGATAGATCGGTACGCCGTTTTCGCCGGTTTTCAGGACGATGTGATTGAAATCATCGATGGTCTGCAGATAGCCGCTGGCCCGCACCATATACTCCGCTTCCGCGATTTCTACGGACGATCCCCCTGCTTCCTGATTAGACGATTCAAGGGCCTGCTTAACCTCCGGCAGGCTGACGCCATACTGTGCCAGCTTTAACGGGTCAACCTGAATCTGATACTGCTTCACCACGCCGCCGACGGAGGCCACCTCGGCCACGTTCGGGATCGTTTTCAGCTCAAACTTCAGGAACCAGTCCTGCAATGAGCGCAGCTCGGCGAGATCGTGTTTTCCGCTGCGATCCACCAGCGCATATTCAAATATCCAGCCCACGCCGGTGGCATCCGGGCCGATCTCGGAACTCACGCCAGCAGGGAGTTTGCCCTGAACCTGATTCAGATACTCCAGCACGCGCGAACGGGCCCAGTACAAATCAGTGCCATCTTCAAAAATGACATAGACATACGAATCACCAAACTGCGAAAAGCCGCGCACGGTCTTCGCGCCGGGAACCGACAGCATGGTGGTGGTGAGTGGATAGGTCACCTGGTTTTCAACAATCTGCGGGGCCTGGCCGGGATAGCTGGTTTTGATAATCACCTGAACGTCAGACAGATCGGGCAAGGCATCGACCGGCGTATTGATGATGGTCCATGTTCCCCAGACGCTGAGAAACAGCGCCCCCATCATAACCAGGAAACGATTAGCCACTGACCGCCGGATAATCCATTCAATCATCATCGTCTCCTTAATGGCCAGAATGGGCGTCGTCAGGGGTTTCAGCGTGGCGCATGCGCTCCAGCGCACCGGTAATATTGGCCTCCGAGTCAATCAGGAACAGACCGCTGACGACGACTGACTCCCCCTCTTCCAGCCCGCTACCAATGCCGGACTGCTGCTGAGATTCATGCAGAACGTGGATCCTTTTCGGTACAAAATTCCCGTTAGCGTCAACGGTAATAACGCGCTGCTCTTTGCCGGTATCGATAACGGCCTGAGACGGAATCAGCAGCATTTCCTGACTTTGGGTATTCAGCTTCAGGTAGGCATTCATGCCCGGTTTCAGCAGCTCATCCTTGTTGGAGACCTGCAGGCGCACCTGCAGCGTACGGGTAGTTTGATCCACGCTCGGCAGAAGACTCCACTTTTCAACCGGGAAGGATTTATCCGGCCAGGCCGGTACCGAAACAGCAAACTGCGAGGTATCTTTCAGCAGATACGCAATCGATTCTGGGACCGCCGCGCCGATCCAGACCGGATCCATTCCCTGAATTTGCGCCACGACCTTATCTTTCGAAATATTCATCCCGGTGCGCAGGTCAAATGCCGTGATCACCCCGTCGATGGGCGCCCTGATGGTAAACCGGGTCTGGATAGTGCGGGTCGCACGCAGCCGCTGAATATCCTCATCCGGCATACCCGCCAGCCTAAGCCGTTCCAGAACCCCTTTAATCTGCGTGGGCGTTCCACCGGTGCCGGAGAGCAGCAGGAACTCGCTCTGCGCTTCGACCCAGTCCGGAATGGTAATATCAATCAGCGGCGTGCCTTTCTTCACCTTATCGCCGATCGTCAGCGGGTAGACTTTCTCAACGAACCCATCCGCACGCGCTTGCACAATGACAAACTGATAGTCGTTATAGCTGACGTTGGCCGGGATCGTCTGGGAATAATTCAGCGTTCCGCGCGTCACTTTTTGCGTTTTTAATCCTAAATTCTGGACCTGCGTCGGATCGATACGGATACCGCCACCGCTTTTATCGTCATTTTCGTCCGCATATTTCGGGACCAGATCCATATCCATAAACGGTGATTTACCGGGCTTGTCGAATTTCACGTCAGGCTTCATCGGGTCATACCAGAAAAGGACCTTTCTTTCCGCAACGCTATTTGCTGTTTTTTCAGATGAATAAAGTGTCTGCCATGCCGTCACGGATATCAGCCCTCCGGCAATAAGGCTGCTGACTATCATGGCAGCGTATTTTATTTTTAATGAGGCCATGCCGTTTCTCGCTATTTAATGCTCTTTAGTAAAGAGATATTGCCCTGCTGAACAAATGAAAAATCAACGTGACTGCCGACCTTTAAGGCGTTGATGCTCTCATCGGCCTCAATAAAGGTGAAACGCATGGTCATCGCGGGCCAGCCAATCGCCGGGATGGCCTCATGAGAAATCGTGACTTTTTTATTCGTGAGATCAATGTCTTTCACGATACCGGTCCCCGTAATAACCTGCTCAGCGGCCCCTTCACGGGCGGCGCTCATCGCCTCGTGCTGATGAACCTCAGCCTGAAGGCCGGCAGAAAACGTCACGGCGATTGCACCGAATACCACGGCTTTAAGTGAATTACGCATTTTAGTTTCCTCTTTAAGTACAGTTATTCGACCCAACCGCCGCCCAGGGCGGTGAAGAGCGTTATTTCATTAACCTGTCGGGCATAAATAAGGTCGAGAAGGGTCTGGCGGGTGGAGAAAAGAGAACGTTCCGCGTCCAGCACGTTGATATAACTGACCGCACCACTGGCATATAATCCTCTGGCACGCTGGAGCGTAATCTGGAGCGAATCAAGATAACGACGCTGAGCGTCAATTTGCTGGTTAATGCTGTCCCGCAGCGCGAGCGCATCGGCGACCTGTTTGAAGGCGGCCTGTATTTTTTGTTCGTAATTCACGACCGACTGCTGCTGACGAATTTCAGCCAGTTTCAGGTTGGCCTTATTCCTGCCCGCATTGAAAATGGGAATTTCGATTTTAGGAATAAAATTCCACATCCCACTGCCTGCTGTGAACAGGCTGGACAACTCCGTGCTGCCAGTTGAAAGCCCGCTGGTCAGGGAAATCGACGGGAAAAAGGCGGCACGCGCGGCGCCGATATTCGCATCGGCCGCGTTAAGCTGATACTCCGCCTCCATAATATCCGGGCGCTGCAGCAGTATCTCTGAGGAAAGATGAGGCGGGAGTTTTACCGGCGCAATATCGCTGGCGTTCATGCCACTGTCGCCCGGCAGCGCACGGTACGTCCCGAGGAGCAGCTGCAGGGCATGATTGGCCTGCGCCAGCTCCCCCTCACGTTTGGCAATCTCTGCCTGCGTGCTTTCGATCTGCCCCCGGGCCTGCTCCAGCGCGAGTACGTTAGTGCTGCCCGTCACCAGCTGTTGCTCAACGAATGCATAAGACTGCCGGTAATTTTCCAGCGTTTCCCGCGCGATACGCAGCTGTTTATACGCCAGCTGCTGGTTGAAATAGCTCTGCGACACGTTAGAGACGAGCAGGATGTGCACGGCGCGACGGGCCTCTTCCTGGGCATAATAGTTTTGTCGATCAGCCTCACTCATGTTCTTCAGCTTGCCGAAAAAGTCGAGTTCGTAACTGAGCGCAAGACCCGCGTCGTACTGCTGAGAAGCCGGTTTGTCACTTTTCAGTCCCCCGCTGTACGTGATACCTGCGGATCCATTCAGCTGCGGATAACGCTCCGCCTCCGTCACGTTGAACTGCGCACGCGCCTCTTCAACCTTCAGGACGGCCATTTTTATATCGCGATTATTGTTCAGGGCTTCCGTAATCAACCCGGCTACCTGCGGGTCGACAAAAAAGGTGCGCCAGCCGGTGTCCTGATACCCCGCCACCGCGGGCGTCAGGCCGTTGCGCGAAAGCGAAAAATGCTGGGGTACCGGTGACGCCGGGCGCTGATAGTCGGGAGCCAGCGAGACGCAGCCTGCCAGGATAAATACCGTACTGATGCTAAGTCGTTTTATCAGGAACATAACGGTTCAAATGAAGTCCAGAGTATTTTTAGGGCTACTCTACTGAACGCTTCCTGTTTGACGGGTGACGGGATAATGACAATGTTGTCATTTTTAACGTAAGTCATTGTGAACGGTGGCGGGCGCCATAGAATGTCATCAGCAGCCAGTCAGGGGAGCAAGATGAAAATACTGATCGTTGAAGACGAAATGAAAACCGGTGAGTACCTCAGCAAGGGACTCACTGAAGCGGGGTTTGTCGTGGACCACGCTGATAATGGCCTGAACGGTTACCATCTCGCCATGACCGCTGAATACGATCTGCTGATTCTCGACATCATGCTGCCCGATGTGAACGGCTGGGACATTGTCCGCATGCTCCGCTCTGCCGGCAAAGGGATGCCCATACTGCTTCTGACGGCTCTCGGTACGATTGAACACCGTGTTAAAGGGCTTGAGCTGGGTGCAGATGATTATCTGATCAAGCCATTCGCCTTTGCCGAGCTGCTTGCCCGGGTAAGGACGCTGTTAAGACGCGGAAATACGGTGATCGCAGAAAGCCAGCTTCAGGTAGCAGACCTGACGGTTGACCTCGTGTCGAGAAAGGTCAGCCGGGCCGGAAGTCGGATTGTGCTCACCAGCAAGGAGTTCAGCCTGCTGGAGTTTTTCATGCGCCATCAGGGGGAAGTGCTGCCCCGCTCCCTGATTGCCTCCCAGGTTTGGGACATGAACTTTGACAGCGACACGAACGCGATTGACGTGGCGGTAAAGCGGCTGCGCGCAAAGATCGATAACGACTTTGAACCGAAGCTGATCCAGACGGTGCGCGGCGTGGGCTATATGCTGGAGGTACCGGATGCGCGTTAAGCCCCTCCGACGCCCGTTCTCTCTTGCGCTGCGGCTGACCTTTTTTATCAGCCTCTCCACCATACTGGCCTTCTTCGCCTTTACCTGGTTCATGCTGCACTCCGTTGAGAAGCACTTTGCCGAGCAGGATATCAGCGACCTTCAGCAGATCAGCACCGCGATGCACCGCATACTGCACTCACCGGTAGATCCCGACCAAAAGAAAATCAGTAAGATCAAAGAGTCGATCGCCAGTTACCGCAACGTGGCCGTCCTGCTTCTGGATCCGCAGGGCAATACCCTGTTCAGCTCGACGCAAGGGGCGGCATTGCGCCCGGCAATGAAGACGGCGGACTTTAGCGAACACCGTCGTACACAGGATGTGTTTCTCTGGACGGTAGAAGACCCGGGCAACCCGATGCATGCCGGGTCCGACATGAAAATGGAAACGTACCGGATTATCGCCTCCTCAGGCACGGCGACGCTGCAGGGCAAAACCCAGGACTACGTCATGCTGATCGGGCTCTCCATTAATTTTCATCTCCACTATCTTGAGGCGCTGAAAAAAAACCTTCTGGCGATTGCCGCGGTTATCAGCCTGCTGATTATTCTTGTCATCCGCATTGCGGTGCGTCAGGGACATTTGCCCCTGCGTAACGTCAGCAACGCCATTAAAAACATCACCTCCGAAAACCTGGATGCACGACTGGAGCCGTCCCGCGTCCCCGTTGAGCTGGAACAGCTGGTCATCTCCTTCAACCAGATGATCGAGAAGATCGAAGATGTCTTTACCCGTCAGGCTAACTTTTCCGCCGATATCGCGCACGAAATCAGAACCCCTATCACCAACCTGGTGACGCAAACCGAAATCGCGCTGAGTCAGAACCGTTCTCCGAAGGAGCTGGAGGATGTGTTGTACTCCAGCCTTGAAGAGTACAACCGGATGACCCGCATGGTCAGCGACATGCTGTTCCTGGCACAGGCCGATAATAATCAGCTCATCCCGGATCGGGTGATGTTTGATTTAAGCGCCGAGGTCATGAAGGTGTTTGATTTCTTCGAAGCCTGGGCGGAAGAACGCCACATCGCGCTGACATTCAACGGGATGCCCTGCCTGATAGAAGGCGATCCGCAGATGTTCAGAAGGGCCATCAATAATCTGTTATCTAACGCCCTGCGCTATACGCCAGCGGGCAAAACGGTGACGGTCTCACTGCGAAAACAGGATAATGACGTTGAGCTGGTGACAGAAAACCCCGGCACGCCGATCCCGCAGGCGCATCTGCCGAAGCTGTTTGACCGTTTTTATCGCGTCGATCCGTCCAGGCAGCGTAAAGGCGAAGGCAGCGGCATTGGGCTTGCCATCGTGAAGTCCATCGTCACGGCACACCACGGAAAAGTCCGCGTGGAATCGGATGCGGTGTCGACGCGCTTCATCCTCACCGTGCCGGGGAAAGTGCTCTGAGCGTCAGCAAACCGCGCGGCACACTTCAAGGACCTTTTCCCTGAGCCAGCGATGCGCCGGGTCCCGTTCCATGCGCGGATGCCACATCTGGGATACCGTAATAGTGCGGGTCTTAAAGGGCAGTTCAAAGACGTGCACGCGCTCGGTCATCGCCTGATTGAGCAGGTATAACGCTGGCACCATGGCAATCAGATCGGAGGCCAGCGCCACGGATAACGCCGTCGGAAAGCCGGGCACCACGCTGGCGACCTTGCGCTTCATCCCGCGCTCCGCCAGCGCCTCATCAACAAACCCGTGCAGCGATCCGTCCGGTGAGGCCACCACATGCCCCCAGGCGACATAGTCACTCAGGCTGACCTCCGGCTGCTCTGACAGCGGATGCCCCTTGCGCACCGTGCCAACAAACCGATCCTGGAAAAGCCTTTGCAGCCGTATTTCTGGCCCCATGTTGCCCTGCACGCCAATCTCCAGATCGACAAGTCCCTCCCGCAAGTAGCGCGACGTTTTTTCCGGTTTCGGTGAGAAGCGGATGCACACCCCGGGCGCAACGCTCGCCACCGCAGCAATAAGCAGAGGCCCAAACGCCACCACAAAACCGTCGTTGGCCCGGATGGTGAACAGCCGTTCGAGGCTTTCCACCTTCAGCGCGTCGGTGGAGGGCTGCAGCACCGCCCTCGCCTCGTGCACGGCGCTTCTGGCGCGGTCCCGGGTGGCTTCGGCCCAGGGCGTCAGCACCATGTGACGACCGGCCCGCACCAGGATCGGATCGCCGGTCACCTCCCGCAGCCGGCTCAGGGTGCGGCTCATGGCGGAGGTGCTCAGGTTCAAACGTCGCGCCGCGCCCGCCACGCTGGCTTCTGCCAGCAAAACATCGAGCGCAACCAGAAGGTTAAAATCAGGGTCGGACACGTTGGCTCCTCAGATATGGCGTTACGTGCAATGATTAAGTGCAAATGCTGCGTCTTCCGCCCTGTATACCGCATGATTATAGTTTCGTCATCACGATTCTTATTCGGAGTAACGACGATGACGCTCTTTTCAAACCAGCCCGGCGATGAAGGTTTACCCGGACATGAACGCGCCAGGGTGATGGCCGCCGTTATGACCACCACGCTGATGGGCGTTTTTGACGGTACCATGATCAACATCGCGCTCCCCTCCATGGCAAGCGCGATGCAGGTCCCCGCGAACGTAGCGGTCTGGTTCGCCAACGGTTATCTGCTGTCAGCGGCGATGACGTTGGCCATCTTCGCGGCGCTGGCGGCCCGTGTGGGCTATCGCCCAATCTTTCTGGCCGGGCTTTCCACCTTTACGCTCACCTCGCTGGGCTGCGCGCTGGCAACAACACCGGAAATGTTAACCGGGATGCGAATTCTGCAGGGCATCGGCGGCGCGGCGACCCTGAGCATTGCCCCGGCGATCCTGCGCTCCGTTTTTCCGGGCCGACTGCTGGGCCGTATTCTCGGGCTGCACGCCCTGCTTATCGCCTCCAGCACGGCGATAGCCCCGGTACTCGGCGGAACAATACTGGACGCCCTGAGCTGGCAATGGCTGTTCGCCATTAACCTTATTCCGGGCAGCATCGCCCTGCTGCTGGCATGGCGGGCCTTGCCGCGGGAATCGGCCGTTGACCGCACTCCCTTTGACGCGCCGGGCGCCGTACTTTCCGCCGTCCTGTTAGGTTCGGCGATCATGATGGCCGACAGCCTTCAGCACGTGACGCAACACATTAACCGGCAGGCCGTCTGCTGGGGCGTTCTCGCGCTGGTCAGCGCCTTCGCCTTTACCTGGCGTATCCGGCGCGCGCAACATCCTTTACTGCCGCCGGTGATGTTCAAAAACGGGCGCTTCACCCTCGCCGCGCTGACCTCGCTGGCCTCGTTTGTGAGCCAGGGGATCACGTTTGTCGCGCTGCCGTTCCTGTTTCAGAGCGTGTATGGCTACAGCCCGGTGGTGTCGGCACTGCTGTTTACCCCGTGGCCGATTGGCATTGTGCTGATCGCGCCGCACGCGGGTCGCTGGGCGGATACGATCTCCGCGCCGCTGATCTCGACCCTCGGGCTTATCGTCTTTGTCGGTGGGTTGGTCCTGCTGGCCACGTTGCCGGAGAATCCTTCCGTGTGGAATATCTGCCTGCGCAGCCTGGTATGCGGTATTGGATTTGGCTGCTTCCAGAGCCCCAATAACCGGGAAATGCTCGCTAACGTCGCGCGGGAATATGCCAGCTATGCTTCCGGCGTGTTGTCGATTGTGAGGACATTCGGCCAGTGTCTCGGCGCCGCCGTGGTGGGCGTTCTGCTGGGAGCAGCGGCAGGATGGGACCATCAACATGCTATCCAGGTTGCACTGTGGCTAGCCGTCATCGCCTCGACGGGTTCGGTGGTATTTAGCCTGAGCAGGCTGCGCCCTGCGGTTCGGGCATCCGCGTAAATTGTTGCAGCGCCTCTCGGCGCTGCTAATCGCATTAAAAATCAAAGAAATGTAGGCTGCGCCCGGCTAGGCCTACAGGCAAGCGTTGCACAATGTAGGCCGGGTAAGCGCAGCGCCACCCGGCAAGAAAGACGGCGCGTTTGTTTACTCCAGCGCCAGCAGCGCAAAGCTCGCCAGCCAGTGCCCGCCGCTATAGTGGCTGCCGACCACATGCCCGACGCTTGCGGCCAGATGTTTCGTCACCGCCTCGCGCAATGCCGGTTGCGCCGGGTGGCTGGCTGGAAGCGCTTTCGCAATGTGCTTCATACACCACGCGCGGCTGAGGTTTAATCCGTCCAGATGGGCAATTTTCGGGTCGGTACGATCGCTCACTTCCGCCGGGTTCATCAGTGCCGTAACGGCGCCCACCTCCGGCAGAAACGCGTCAAACCAGGCCGGGAAGTCTTCAGCCACCTTGCTCATCAGCAGCGCCTCCGTCAGCGCGCCGGAAATATACTCGTCTCCGCCGGGCTCATAATGAGCCGGATAGCGCGTGTCGGCGAGATAAAACCGCTCCGCCGCTGCCACAATCGCCTGTTCAAGCGCCTTGTCTCCGACTGTACGACCGTAATCGAGCGCCAGCGCGAGGGCAAACGCGGTGTTGTAGTGCGTCCCGACGCGGATCGGATAGGTGAGCTTACCGAGGTAATCCACCAGTCGGTTGCGAATATCCTGGGTGAGCGGCGCCAGCGTCTGGTACCAGCCTGCGGCCTGCGGCAGCGACGACTGTTTCAGCTCCTGGGCCAGCGCCAGCAGCCAGCCGTAGCCATACGGTCGCTCAAACGAGGCGCGGAACGGCGCGGTAAAATAGGCCAACTCCTTCGCCACGTTCTCTTCGGTCATGTGCTCGTCAAAAAGCGCGACGATCGCGTCCCGACACGGTAATTCTGGATAGAGGCGCACGCAGCGCAGCAGCAGCCAGTAACCGTGCACCGCCGAGTGCCAGTCAAAACAGCCGTAGAAAATCGGGTGCAGTTCACGCGGCGGCAGAACGTCACCATCATCATTAAGCAGGTGCATGATGTGGTTCGGGTATTCCTGGCGCAAATAGGTCAAAGGCATGCGGGCAAACGCGTCGGCCTGATGTTGCGTTAATTCCATGACAGCTCCTTAGCGAAACACGAGGAAATACATTAAGAACACGTTCACCACCAGCAGGGTTAACGCGGTCGGGATCTGGATCTTGATCACCTGATATTTGTCTTTCAGCTCCAGCAGCGCGGCGGGAACGATATTGAAGTTCGCGGCCATCGGCGTCATCAGCGTGCCGCAGTAGCCCGCGTACATGCCAATCGCCAGCAGCGGCGCAGGGTTACCGTGATGCACGTTGATCAGAAACGGCAAGGCGATACCGGCACTTAACACCGGGAAGGCCGCAAAGGCATTACCCATAATCATGGTAAACAGCGCCATACCCACGCAGTAAATCACCACCAGCATAAAGCGGCTATGCGGGTTCACAAACAGGCTCACCACCTTCTGTACCGAGTCGCCCGTGTTGGCCACCACGAACACGCCGCCGAGCATGGCCAGCATCTGCGGCAGGATCACCGCCCAGCCGATGGTATCGACAAGACGACGGGACTGACGAACGGCATGCAGCGGTGTGCCTTTGGTCAGCCACCAGCCGGTGAGGATCGCCGCGACGCAGGCCACGCACAGCGCCGCCAGGGTGAGCTGCTTCTGATCGAGCAGAAACACGCCGCCGACCGAAACGCCCTTCAGGAATAACGTGCCCAGCACCGTCACCACCGGGATCATCAGCGCGGGCAGGAACAGCCAGTTTTTAAGCCGGGTTGACGACGCGACGCGCTCCTCCTCGGTCGACATTTTATAGTGCCCTTTCCCGACGAGGCCAAACCCCGCCAGCAGCGCGATGGCGATAACGCCGCCGCCGATAATCCGGTACGCCAGCGATTTGCCGAGCTCCTGAACCATCAGATCGCCAAACAGGAAGATCCCGCCAAACAAGAACCAGAACAGCGCGGTGGTAAAGCGCTTCGGATTGGCGCGATCGCGCAGGGTCATCACAACCAGCAGCATCACGACAAAGCCAATCAGGTAGTACACGCGGTTAATGGTGATAAGCGTCATCATTGCGCGGCCTCCTGCGTACCCTGCTCTGCACGCCAGGCCATCACGTCGCGACGGATACTTGCATCGAGGCGCAACAGGCGCGTCATATGAATAATCAATGCCGCAATGGCGGTGGGAATGGCCCACAGGCCGATATGCAGCGGTTCAATGCCCTGAATACCATTCTCTTTCAGGAACGCGTCGATCAGCAGCACCGCCCCAAAGGCAATAAAGATATCTTCCCCAAAGAAAACCGCGATGTTGTCGCACGCGGCGGCATGGGCTTTGATTTTGTCGCGAATGTGCTGCGGCAGCTCGCCATATTCGTTCAGCGCCGCCCCTTCGGCCATCGGCGCCAGCAGCGGGCGCACCGTCTGCGCGTGACCGCCCAGCGACATCAGGCCCAGCGCGGCGGTACCTTCACGGGCGACAAAATAGAGCATCAGAATACGCGCTGAGGTGGCGCTGGCGATCTTCGCCACCCAGGCCTGGGCGCGCTCTTTTAGCCCGTAATATTCCAGCAGACCAATCACCGGCAGGATCAGGATGAAAGTGGCCAGCGATCGGCTGTTGACGAACTTCTCGCCAAAGGTCTCCAGCAGCATGCCGAAATCCATCCCGACCAGCAGACCCGTCGCCAGCCCCGCCACCACGACCACCAGCAGCGGGTTGAAGCGCAGTGCAAAACCAATAACCACGATCGGTATCCCGATCAGCGGCAACAGC
Source organism: Enterobacter cloacae complex sp. Mu1197 (assembly GCF_040059225.1). Taxonomy (NCBI): domain Bacteria; kingdom Pseudomonadati; phylum Pseudomonadota; class Gammaproteobacteria; order Enterobacterales; family Enterobacteriaceae; genus Enterobacter; species Enterobacter cloacae complex sp. Mu1197. The sequence continues at coordinate 2,381,087 of NZ_CP157375.1, forward strand.
GTAGTACCGTCCATAACGTTTACCCTATCGAAAGTGAGCGTTGCGCGCCGACGGCTATTTTTTTAATTTGCGGCGAGCGATGTTGTGTTTTGTTGGCAGGCTTCGCAAAACCTGCGCTAAAAAGCTATATCTGAACCTCAAAAACATGTAAACAAATTATCAATAAAATGTTCTTATTTTATCGATGAGTTTACATTTCTGGCTAAGGAACGTTATGACCTCAGAAAAGAGTGCTTCACCCGATCGCGACGATATCAACGATGGCCGGATCGTCTCTTCCCGCCACCTGGTATCCGAGCGCTGCGCGGAGTTATCAGAGCTGGAATATGCGCTGATCATGACCAGCAACGCGTTCAACAAATGGATGGTGCGCTGCATGACGGCTGCCGGCGAGCCCGATATGGGCGCCTTTGACGTTTCGCTGCTGCATCACGTGAACCACCGCGACCGCAAGAAAAAGCTGGCCGATATCTGCTTCGTCCTCAACGTGGAAGATACCCACGTGGTGACCTATGCCCTGAAAAAGCTGGTCAAAGCAGGCTACGTGACGAGCGAGAAAGCGGGTAAAGAGCTTTTTTTCTCTACCACGGAGGAAGGGAAAGCGCTGTGCATGAAATACCGGGACGTGCGGGAAGCGTGTCTGATTGCGATCCACGCGGAGAGCGGCATTGCCGGGAAGTCGATTGGCGAGACCGCGCAGCTGTTACGCACGATCTCCTCCCTGTATGACACCGCCGCAAGGGCGGCGGCGTCACTGTAACTAAGGACGCCGGAACAGCGTAATGCTGCGCCCAGCCAGTTCGTACTCAATGGTTTCGGTGATCGCTGTCCCGGTGGCAGCGTCATCCGCCGTAGACAGCTCCAGCACCCATCCCCCTTCGCCAAATTGCGGGATCTGGAACGGCACGGTGCCTTCAAACGGGTTGAACAGCATCAGCACGTCGTGCCAGATACCGTCCTCCTGCCGCAGATCCGGTCTGCTGATGGAGACCCCAAGCGTCGAGCCTTCATCCCACTGCTCGGCCTGCTGTGGACCGCCTCCGGCATTGAACCAGCGGATCTCCAGCCCGTCGCGCCAGCTTTCACGGCGCAGCAGCGGCTGTTGCGCGCGAAGGACAATGAGACGACGGGTAAACTCGCGCAGCGCAGCGTCGTTTTCGGACAGCCCCTTCCAGTCGATCCACGAGATCTCACTGTCCTGGCAGTACCCATTGTTATTCCCCTTCTGCGTACGGCCAAACTCGTCCCCCGCCAGCAGCATCGGCGTGCCGTGGGAGAACAGCAGCGTGGTCAGGAAATTACGTTTCTGCCGTTCGCGGGTAGCAATAATATCCGGGTTCTCGGTTGGCCCTTCCTCGCCGTAGTTGTACGAGCGGTTATCGTTATGCCCGTCGTTATTGTCCTCACCGTTGTCGGCGTTGTGCTTTTCGTTGTACGACACCAGGTCATTCAGCGTAAAGCCGTCATGGGCGGTGATGAAATTGACGCTGGCCCACGGCCGGCGTCCGCGCAGATCGTACAGATCGCCGGAACCGAGAAGCCGCGCGGCAAAGTCCGTGGAGACGTTGTCCCCCTTCCAGTACTCGCGAACGGTGTCGCGGTATTTGTCGTTCCACTCCCCCCAGCCTGGCGGGAATCCGCCCACCTGATAGCCGCCGGGACCGATATCCCAGGGTTCACCAATCAGCTTCAGTCGGGATAAGACCGGATCCTGAGTCATGGCGTCAAAAAAACCGCCGCGCGGGTCAAACCCTTCGGGCTCGCGGCCCAGGATCGTCCCGAGGTCGAAACGAAAACCGTCAATGTGCATCGATTCCGCCCAGTAGCGCAGGGAATCCATCACCATCTGCAGCACGCGCGGATGCGAGGTGTTGACCGTATTTCCCGTCCCGGTGTCGTTGATGTAGTACCGGTGCTGGTCCGGGAGCGTGCGGTAATAGCTGTAGTTATCAATCCCCTTAAACGAGAGCGTCGGGCCAAGCTCGTTCCCTTCCGCCGTGTGGTTGTACACCACGTCCAGAATCACCTCAATGCCCGCGTCATGATAGGCGCGCACCATATCGCGAAAGCCCTGGATCCCCGCCGGACCGTAGTAGCGCGACGCAGGAGCAAAAAAGCCCAGCGTGTTATAGCCCCAGAAGTTCTTCAGGCCGCGGTCGAGCAGGTGCTGGTCATCCGGGAACCAGTGAACCGGCAGCAGCTCCACCGAGGTAATGCCCAGGCTTTTGATATAATCGACCGAGGCTTTATGCCCCATGCCTTCAAACGTGCCGCGTAGCTCGGGCGGTATGGCCGGGTTCATCTGGGTAAAGCCTTTCACGTGGCTCTCATAGACAACGGTATGCGGCCAGGGCACGTTCGGTCGGCTGTTGTCCTGCCAGTCAAAGGCATTCGGGTCGATGACCCTGCCTTTCGGCGTAAACGGCGCGCTGTCCCGCGTGTCAAAGCTCAAATCAAGCTCGTCATGCCCCAGCTCATAGCCGAAATGGGCATCGTTCCAGTCGATGTCACCCACCAGTTCGCGGGCGTAGGGATCGATAAGCAGCTTATGCGGGTTGAAGCGATGACCGTTTTCCGGGTCGTAGGGGCCGTAGACGCGATAGCCATACAGCGCCCCCGGCTTCAGGTCAGGCACATAGCCGTGCCAGACCTCATGGGTATACTCCGGCAGCTCCAGCCGGGCGATTTCCGTTTTCCCGGACGGGTCAAACAGACAGAGTTCCACCCGTTCAGCGTGAGCGGAGAACAGCGCGAAGTTAACGCCCTTCCCGTCATAATTCGCCCCCAACTGCTGGCCATGACCGGCCCGAATTTCAAACGATGTATCCTTTGCCATTTTCGTTCTCCACGATTATTCGCAGGTAAGCAGAACCAGTACACATCCCTTTTCTGACGTTAACGCCAGCGTTTCTTGCAGCATGCGGCTTTCGCCGCTGAACAGATCCCGATAGCGCTTCCCGGCCAGCTCGTCGGGTAACGCGACCGTGGTATTGACCCACAGCTGATGATTATCGGTGACGTCAAAAACCAGACGCGGCACGGCGACAATCAGCGCCTCGTCGTCCTTAACGCGCGCATAGACAATCAGGTTCTCCTCGCGCTCGCCGCTGACCTTTAGCGGTAGCCAGTCGCCGTAGCGGAAAAGCGCGTCGTAGTGCGGTCGAAGCCGCAGCAGCGTGGCGGTAACAAACTGCTTCACCCTGCCGTCCCGCCAGCATGCCGGGTTGTCAAACACCCCGGCATCCGCCGCGCTGAGGCTCTGCACCAGGGCCGGAAAGTCCGGCTCGCGTCGGTTATCCGGGTCGACAAGGCTGAAGTTAAGCGCCTCGCTGCCCTGATAAATATCCGGCACGCCGGGGGCCGTCAGCTTGATCACCGTCTGGCTGAGGCTGTTCATCAGCCCGGCGCGGATAAAGGGCTGCATCGCCTCGCTGAAATCGTGCAGGAACAGGCTATTGTCCGGTGAAAGCAGGTGCCGCGCGTAGCTCAACACCACGCTCTCATAGCTCTCGTTACTGTCAATCCAGTCGGTGCGCTGTTTCGCCTCGCGCAGCGCTTTTTCGAGGAAGCCGAGAAAACGTTCTTGCAGTGATGCCAGCCCGTCAGCGTCGTCCGGTGACAGCGTGGCGGGCCAGACGCCCGCGAGCGCCTGGTAGATCATCCACGTATCGGCGGCGTTTGGCGCGGTACCGTCATTGAGAAAACGCACCTGGGTCTGGTTCATCTGCCGCCAGCGGGCCAGATTTTCCCCCCAGCGTTCCGGGGCTTCCGTCAGGGTGTAGAGACGCGCCCGGGCATCTTCCCCGCGCTTGGTATCGTGCGTAGAGGTGCCCAGCAGCGCGTCGGGCTGACGGGCCAGACGAATGCGCATCTCCTGATGAAAGCGGGATAAGGAAAACGCGCGCGGGGTCGGGTCGGCACCGACTTCATTGAGCGCAAGCTCAAGGTTGTGGCGAAAGAAAAGCGTGTCTTCAACGGACTTCGCCATCAGCGGCCCGGTGAGCTGCTGGAAGCGGGTTCTGAACAGCGCGGCGCTCTCGCGGCAATCTTCCGGCAGGTCGCCGGTAAGAATGCGCACGATCAGGCTGAGCGCGGCTTCCGACGTCTCCACGCTGGCAACCACGCGGTTGAGCAGCGCCACGTCCGGCGGGGTTAACCCCTCGCGAGTGCCATAGGTGCGGTAGACCGGAAACGCAATAAGCAGTTCGCGCAGCGCGTGGCGGATTTCCTCGTGCGGCAGCGCAACCTCATTGCGGCGTGCCAGATCGGCAGCAAGGCTTAGCAGCGTGGTGAATTCACCCTCAAAATTACGATCGGCCATCAGGCCTTTGGCATCCCGCAGTTCCGCGTGGCGATCGACCGTGATGCCCAGCGTCTCGTCGTGAATTTTCTCAAGACGTCCCAGGCTATCGTCGTCGACCAGCACTTCCGCCAGCGAGGCGATAAACTCGTAGCCGGTGGTACCGGATACCGGCCAGTCAGCGGGGAGCTGTTCCCCTTTGGCGAGAATCTTTTCGACCGTAATGTAGCAGTCGGGCCCGGTGGCCTGCCGCAGGCGCTGCAGATAGCCCAGCGGATCCGCCAGGCCGTCGACATGGTCAATGCGCAGACCATCCACCACGCCCGCGTGGACCAGCTCAAGGATCAGCCGGTGCGTGTCGTCGAAGACTGCATCATCTTCAACCCGAACGCCGACCAGCCCGGTGATCTCAAAGAAGCGCCGCCACGAGAGCTGCTTCGGCGCCTCCCGCCAGGACATCAGCCGCCAGCTTTGCGCGTTGTGCAGTTCTGCAATGCTCTTCTCCTCGCTGTACGTGCCGGGGTTGAGCGGATACTCGGCGTCGTAGTAGACCAGCGCGGCCTTTTTCGTGACAGGGTCACGTTTTAGCGTGATAGCTCCCTTCTCCAGCTCCGCCTCAAAGGTGTCGCCAAGAAACGGCAGCGTTAGCGGTCGCGACCCGTCGATATCGAAGTAGCGGAAATAGTGGCTCTGCTGGCCATATTCAATCACATCCCGCCACCATGCGTTTTCCAGCGAGGTGGACATGTGGTTGGGGACAATGTCCAGAATCAACCCCATACCGGCCTGCTTAAGCGCGGCGGCCATACGGTCAAACCCGTCTCGCCCGCCGATGGCAGGGTCGATTTCATTCGGGTTGGTCACGTCATAGCCGTGGGTAGATCCCGTCGTGGCAGTGAATACGGGCGACGCGTAAAGGTGGCTAATGCCGAGGTCCTTCATATACGGCACCAGCGCCACAACGCGGTCGAAGGTCATGCCGTTACGGAACTGAATTCGGTACGTGGCGGAAGGGATCATAACGATGCTTCTCCATCAGCAAAGCGAACGACAATACCGTTCGGGGGTAAAACGTCAGTGACCTCCGGCGAGGCAAAACGCGTCTCCCCCGCCATAGCGGGCAGCGCGACGGGCTTAATGCCGATATTAAGCGCCAGTGAGAGCGTCCCCGACGGGAAGCGCCAGCACACCGCAACCATGCCGGGCGCGGTCTTGAGCACATGGCCCTCAACGGCCCCGCCCGGATGCAGAAGCGGAACGATATAGCGATGGCGCAGCGTCAACAGGTGGCGCGTGAAGCGTAGCCACGTTTTACCTTCGTCGGTGGCAATCTTATTCCAGTCGATCTTTGAGTGAACAAAGGTGTTCACGTCATTCGGATCCGGGACGGTTTCATCGTGCCCGGCATGGCCAGTAAACTCTTTCGCGCGCCCTTCCCGCACCGCCTTTGCCAGTTCGCCGTGAAAATCGGTAAAGAACAGGAACGGATGCGTTTCCCCAAACTCCTCGCCCATAAACAGCAGCGGGATATGGGGAGAGAGCAGCAGCGCGGCAAGCAGCACCCGCGTCTTGTCGGCACCCGCGAGGGAGATAAGCCGCTCGCCCTGGGCGCGATTGCCGGTCTGATCGTGGTTTTGAATAAAATCGACGAAGAACTGCGGCGGCTGCGTGCGGCACTCCACCCCTCGGGATTCTCCGGTTTGCAGAGACACCTCGCCCTGGTAGACAAACCCTTCCGCCAGCGCCCGGGCGAACTTTTTCTCCGGCTCAAAGGCAAAATCCTGGTAGTAGGCGTGCGTCTCACCGGTGGCAAATACGTGGGCGGCGTTGTGGAAGTCATCGTTCCACTCGCCGGTAAACAACGGCGCGTTGCCCTGTTCATCGCGCGGATGCAGGAAAATCACGTTGCGGCTGTCTTCCGTGGTCAGGTGAACGTGATGGTGCGGAATGGCCTCGCGAATTTTTGCGGCAATCTCCTCGAGAATATGCGTGTCCGAGCCGTCTTTAATCTGGTCAATGGCATCAAACCGCAGGCCGTCCAGCCGGTATTCCGTCAGCCAGTAGAGCGGCGCGTCGGTCATGTACTGTCTCACCGGCTCGCGCTCGTAGGCGATGCCGTTGCCCCACGGCGTCATCCGCTGAGCATCGAAAAACGCGGGTGACAGCAAAGGCAGATAGTTCCCCTCCGGGCCGAAGTGGTTGAGCACGATATCCAGCACCACGGAAAGCCCCAGCCCGTGCGCGGCGTCGATAAACGCGTGGAAATCCTCCGGCGTACCGTAGGCAGAGTGAGGGGCATACAGCAGCACGCCGTCGTACCCCCAGCCGCGAGAACCGCCAAACTGAGAGACGGGCATCACTTCAAGCTGGGTAATCCCGAGTTCTGCCAGATACGGCAGTTTGTCGATTGCCGCCCGGAAGGTGCCCTCCGGGGTAAAGGTGCCGATGTGCAGTTCGTAAATGATCGTCTCTTCCCACGGCCGCCCTGCCCAGTCGCGGTTGACCGGCTGGTAACGTCGGGGATCGATCACTACCGAGGGTCCGTTAACGTCGCCCTTTTGCGCCCGCGAGGCGGGATCGGGCACCGCCATGCCGTCCTGAAGAACAAACTGATATTCTGCACCGTGCGTGACGCCAGGGACGTCTGCCTGGAACCAGCCGTCGCCGGTTGCCGTCATCGGCACGTCGGTGGCGGCAAGACGTAGCGTAAGTTCTTTCTGTCCTTCTGCCCAGACGCGAAAACGTACAACGTCATCGGAAATAAACTCAGCACCCCACTGCTTTTGAAATGTCCTGAATTCCATTCATTGTCCTCGAATGACCCACATTTTACGCGGAACGAAGTACAAGCTTAGTTCAGGATTAAAAGTGCGTGAGCTCAGCGGATTTAACCGCTTCGTCTATTCTTTATGAAATAACTCACTATCGGGAATACTATGCAGATTCGAAAAGGATTAAATACGGACCTCGTCCGTCTTGAATGTTGTGACTTTTCTTTCACCATTAGCCACATTGCGCGAGAGCCCTTTATCCATTGTGATTTGCATATTGAAGCCGTCGCCGAGCCGTGGATAAAAACCTACGAACTCGACATTCAAACGCTTGAAAACCATTGCGTTAATCCGGACGCCATATTTCTTGTGGCGGAAACGGATGACGGTGAATTAGCCGGATTTATTACCGCGTCAATCGGCTGGAATAAGTTTATTTCAGTGGATTATATTGCCGTTGATCGCACCAGACGCAGAACCGGCGCCGCGCAAAAATTAATGGCCGCCGCCCACGTTTGGGCCCGCAGCGTAAACGCGCCGGGATTACGACTCGAAACACAAAATGTGAACGTCTCTGCCTGCCTGTTTTACCGTCACTACGGATTCACCCTGGGCGGATACGACCGTTATCTCTACAACGCCTTGCCGGAAAAAGACGAGGTCGCCCTGTTCTGGTATTACATGCTGGTCTAGCGATGCGGCCTTCATATTTCTGTCATTGAACTTCACTACTCTTTGCGGATTTTAAACAAGGCGTTGAGGAAAGAAGCGTGAATTTTATGGCGAAGGCATTACTGCTGGCATTACCTGTTTTAAGTACAGCGGCGACGGCCGCTGAGCGCGACCTGTGTGAACCGAAAGCGTACGAAATGGCGCTGCGCTATCAGCAGAAATCGGCAGAGATTATGGCCCTTCAGCTGCAAACCTATCGGTTTGCCACCGAGCGTTTCAACGAAAAGTTAAAGGATCTGAAAACGCCCGAAAACTACGCCGTGGTGATGGACCTCGACGAAACGGTGCTGGATAACACCCCTCTGCTGGTGCGCGACGCGGAGCTGTGTCACGACTATACACAATGGGACACCTGGAGCGACTGGGAGAAGCAGGGAAAACCCGGCTTAATCCCGGGTGCAAAAGCGTTTCTTGACCACGTGAATCAGAGCAAGGTCCGGATCTACTATGTCTCGGATCGTATGCAGGAAAATAAAGCCGACACGCTGAAGACGTTAAACGCTCTCGGCCTGCCGCAGGTGTCTGACGAAAGCGTGCTGCTGGATACGGTCAGCAAGGAAGAGCGCCGCCAGAACATCCTCAAAAAGCAGCAGATCGTGATGCTGTTCGGCGACAGCCTGCCGGACTTTGCCGTGCAGTTTAAAAACAAAAAGCCGAGCGAGCAGCAGCGTGAGCTGGTTGAAGCCAGCGCCGAACACTTCGGCAACGACTGGATTGTGCTGCCTAATGCCGCTTATGGCGCCTGGTCCAAAGCTTCCCTGGACAGCTGGAAACCATGAATCTTGCCAGGCGGCGCTGCGTTTACCTGACCTACGTCCTGAATGTAGGCCCGTGCAAGCGTAGCGCCGCCGGGCGATACTTACATTTTCTGGGATGCTAAATATTCATCAACATCTTTCACGCAGGCGTGGGCGTCGCTCTGAAGGCATTCGCGGTTTTATCCATCACGACCTGAGCGTCAGTACCGGAATCCAGTATGGTATTTTGCACCGATGCCGCTTCAATCTGGACGGTTGTTACCGTCAGCGCTTCAAGTCCATCGGTCGTCAGTAATGCATTCACTTGGGTTGAGAAACACGCGCTGGCGTCTGCCGCTGGCTCTACGGCAGACGTTTCGGTAGTGGCGACAATATGATTGTCAGAAATATAATTTCCTTTACCCGCTACCACTCGAATAATGACCGGGGTTACGCCCGGTGGGGTTATAAATTGCGTATCAATTGTCTCGGAAATATGGTTGGCAATGACGGAATTATTATCACCGCTGATATACAGCAGACCATATAAATCATCTAACCCATTATTGTAGCTCTGCATTGGCCCCCACGGTTCACGCTCGCGGAAGAAATGGTTTGACGATACCAGGTTTTCAGCGCTCTCTTCTTCAAGGACCAGCATGCCCGGGTAAAACGAATGGAATCGGTTGCTGCTGACTGAGGAGCGAACCACCCCGGAGAAATGGACGCTGCTTTTTCCGCGCGGAAAGATATTGTTAGCGGTAATCAACAGGCCACCGAAGTTTTCAGCGTAAATAGAGTAGCCTCTGTAGCCTGCACCAATCAGGTTATCGATGATTTTTGAAGCCTGCCCGGACCCACGTAGCTCAATGCAGTTACCACATTCAGCGATGAAGTTGTTATGGATAGCCAGGGCATCAGCATTATAAATGGTCACGCCGTGCTCAAGATAAACCATACCCATACCGCTGATGCGGAAGGAGTCTTGCGCGCTGGCTATGTAAATGCCGGTCTTGCCGTTAAGGTAGCTGTTCTCCGGGTCATTGCTTCCAGAACCGTCGTCAACAAAGTGCAGTCCGTCGATGCAAAAATCAGCAAACTCAACCGAGCTTATCCGCGGGTCACCGCTGCGCGCTATATAGAATGCGGCTCCAGTAGATTCCTCGCCTCCCGCTTCGGGTGACATATCCACCAGGACACGGCTGCCACCTGGCCATAATTCATGCCAGTTTGTCCAGTCACTTTCTGGGGTATTAAAGCGAATACTTGAAGACGTAAAACCATGCCCGGACCCCATGATTTTTAGATAACTAATATCAATGACAACCTGTGTCAGAAGATGATAATCGCCTGGTGGAATATAAATCACCGCGCCGGGTTTACCGCCTTCATTCACATCGGTATTTGTTTGCCGACGCTTAATATCTGCGATAATACTATTAATCACTTCACCAATATCATCATATGGATTACCTGTACTCCACTCTGTGACATCGTAATAATTATTACTGGGCATGTGTAAAATCCTTATAGTCAATTAACATTAAACAAATTTATTACTACGCGTAAGTAGGGTTTGTTTCTAGTTCACGCTTAGCGAGCTCGACTTTTATTTTCTCGAGGAACGTATTATTCAGCTTGAAGTAACGCACTATCCACGCGCTAAAGAAATAGCTCACCATCGGCAATAACGAAAACATCATAATAATGCCCTGGAGGGTCTGCGGATTTTGTTGAGCCTGATTCGCAACATAACCGGTCCAGGACAGTATCCACGCGACAATAGCCCCGGCGACAGCCAGTCCCATTTTCAGCATGAAAAGATTCCCGGCAAAAGAAATACCGGTCAGACGTTTACCAAACTTCCAGTCGCCATAATCGTCGACGTCGGACATCATGGCCCACAGAATTGGACCAGACTGAATCAGGTGCAGAATATTTATGACAATAAAAAGCGTCAGTAGCGGCGTCAATGAATGCGGATCGATAAACCACAGGGCAAAGGAAAGTATGCCGAGAATAATATTAATAATGCGAAAGAGTTTAACTTTATCAAAACGATCGGTCAGCGGTTTAGCGATGACGCTACCCAGCATATTGCAGGCCACACCGAGAGCCATAAAGAAGGTGATAAATCCTACGGAGGCCTGCATCACATAGGTGGCGTAATAGATGGTGACTGCCCCGCGAATGAATGCTGGAAAAACGTTCAGAAAGGTAATGGAGATCATCAACAGCCATTGGTCATTTTTAATGATGTCGTTGAGATCCTTTCTTAAGGAGTCATTGGTCTTAATCGAGACCACTCGCTCTTTAATACTGGAAAAACAGAACAAGAACATTAATGTGGCGACTCCCCCCATGATCATCATGGTCAGTTGAAAGCCAGATGCCCTATTCCCGTCACCCAGCCAGTCGGTTAACGGCAAAATAGAAGAAGATACAATCAGCGTTGCGAGGCCATTGAGGAAGAAGCGCCATGAGAGACAGCCAAGACGCTCTTTCTGATTAAGCGTAATAACGCCCGCAACCGAGCAGTACGGGATATTTATAGCTGTATAAATCAACGACATGATCAGATAGGTAACCCATGCATAAATGATTTTCCCGTTCATGCTCAGGTCCGGCGTGGTGAACATCAATACCGCGCCCAGACCAAACGGTACGGCCATCCATAACAACCACGGCCGGAACTTACCCCAGCGGGTTCGGGTACGGTCACAAATTGCGCCCATAACGGGGTCGCTGAAGGCGTCAAAAACACGGATTACCAGAAAAAGGGTACCAACAATACCGGCGTCAAGGCCATACACGTCGGTATAAAACCAGGTCAGATATAGCGCCAGCACGCTCCAGATCATACATGACCCAGCATCGCCCATACCGTAGCCGATCTTTTCTTTCAGACTCAATTTTTCATAAGCGCTGTGTTTATCTGCGGCTGTCATATATATCCTTAAATATTGATAATAAATACAAAGCAAGGTTTATCATCCGAAGTCAGGGAGACATTCCCTCTTCGAGTTGCATGTGATTAATAAATACTTAAAGCGTAGTGATATTAAGGGTAATGCTGCTCTCACGAATAATCAGGCGAGAGTCGATTTCAACCATTTCGATACTTTCCTGCTTGTTATTATTGACCATCTGAAATGCCAGATGCGCAATTTCATTTATCGGCTGTGCGACGCTGGTAATTTTCTTGGTCTGCGCCAGCAGTGTATTATCGAAACTAACGACGGCAATGTCCTGTGGGATGCATAAACCCTTGACATTTAACCCATCAATAATATAGCTGGCAGCGACGTCGTTATAGATCATCAGGCCCGTACATATCGCTCTTCGTCTGGCTAAATTCTCTATAATATCGTCAAGGATACTGATATGACCTGATATTTTTTCACCCTCGCCTTTTGCTATCCAGAATTGGTTCTGTGGATTATGTGCTATGCCGTGTCCGGTGATTTTTTTACTCCAGGCGGATACTTTTCGATTGTCTACGCCCTCCTGTGCAATAAAACCTAACGCGGTATGTCCGGTCTGGATAAAATGTTCCGCAATTTTTTCCGCACCTTTGCTCTGATCAATCGACACCGAGTTAAAAAAACGGGAAACCTGCGTCACCACGGCAACCGGAATGTGTGTTGCTGTAAGCCACTCCGCCAGTTCAGCTTCCGCTTCCGTCGGCACCCACAGCAGGCTGTCAATACCCATCCCGATCAGGGTGTGAACGATCTGTTTATCCTGCTGCGGCTGGTTCTGATGCGTTTTAACGATCACCGTTTTGCCAATGTAACGGGCTTCTTCCTCAAACGTCGCCAGCAGTTCACAGAAATGTGGGTTGACCAGATTCGGCAGCACGACGGCTATCAGGCCTGAGCATTTACCGCTCAGTTGAATCGCGCTTTTATTGGGTACATAACACAGGTAATCCATCGCATCACGTACCGCCCGACGCGTTTCGGGTACCACGCTGGGGTGATTGTTCAGCACCCGCGATACGGTAGCTGTTGATACTCCAGCTTTTTTTGCGACGTCTTTAATGGAAGCCATAATGATGAAATGTACCCTCTACACAATGACGTCACTATAAAGTGTGATAGAGGTCAAAAATGTAAGCCAGTTCACATGTTGTTTCGTTACATGAATTCCGGTTCACGCTCTCATTTTTCCATTCGCGTTGCGAAACGTTAGCCGCCGTTTTCCCACTGGACCTATCCAACCCATTTATAGGTCCTATCATTTCTGGGCAGGTTCTTATAATTTTACGGAGCAGTAAGATGAGCACTTTCAAAGGAGACTCGTATGCTTACCGTGAAAAAACTTGCTCTTTCCACACTGATTTCCAGTTCACTGCTTTTCTACCCTGCGCTCCAGGCCTCGGCAGAAACGCCGCAGCACGTCGTTAAACAACCGGCGGGCGGTTACAGCGTGCAGGTCGGCGACGTGCTTGTCACCTCGTTTACCGACGGGACCGTCGCGCAGGATCTGCACAAGCTGCTGCGCCGGACAACGCCGCAAAACATTGATGCGCTGCTCGCAAAAAACTTTCAGACCAACCCGGCTGAGGTCTCCATCAACGCTTTTCTGATTGCGATACCCGGACATAAAATCCTGGTGGATACCGGCTCGGGCCAGCTCTTTGGTCCTGATACCGGCGGACGTCTGGTTGAAAGCCTCGCTACGCAGGGGATAAAACCCGAGGACATCACTGAAGTCCTGCTGACTCACGCTCACTCCGATCATGCCGGTGGTCTGGTGAAAGATGGCAAGGTGGTGTTCAGCAACGCGCGCGTTTTCGTTGGCAAACCGGATATCGACTTTTTCTTTAACGACGACAATCAGAAGAAAACCGGCTACGGCAAGAACTACTTTGACGTCGCGCAGAAGACCTTAAAACCCTATCTTGATGCGGGGAAAGTGGTGCCGTTTAGCGGTACATCGGAGATTCTCCCGGGTCTGACCGGCACGGTTCATCCCGGCCATACGCCGGGTTCAGCCTTCTACACGCTAACGAGTAAAGGCGAGAAGATCACCTTTGTCGGCGACATCATTCATGCCGCGGCGGTTCAGTTCCCGCAGCCTGCGGTGACCATCACCTACGATGAAGATCAGAACAAAGCGGCAAGCGTACGCGAGCATGCGTTCGCTGACTTTGTGAAAAACAAGGACCTGGTTGCCGCCCCGCACCTGCCTTTCCCGGGCATCGGCTATGTGACGAAAGGTGAGAAAGGCGGTTATGCCTGGGTCCCTGTCACCTATACCAACCGGGACGCCAGCGGCGCGAAATAGAGCGATGACGATGGACATAGCCCTGCTCCTGACGCTGGACGCCCTGCTTCAGGACAGGAACATCACCCATGCGGCCGCTCGGCTGGGCATCAGCCAACCCGCGCTGTCTGCCCGTCTCGCCCGTCTGCGCACGCTGTTTGGCGAACCGCTGTTCATTCCCTCCCCGCATGGACGCGGGGTGCTTCCCACGCCGCGAGCGGAAGCGCTCAGGCCGCAGGTGGCGAACGTACTGCGCGGCATCAGCGCGATGTTTGCCCCCACGGCATTTGATGCGCAAACCAGCAGCCGCACCTTTGTTATCGCGCTGCATGAGAACCCGGCGCTGATGCTCGGCACCGGGCTGCTTAACCAGGTGGGAACCGACGCCCCCGGCATCCGCCTGCGCTTCGCCCTGCCGGAGATGACTGACCTGCCGCAGCAGCTCGAAAACGGGGATGTGGACATCTACATCGGCGTGAGCGCGGGCGCCCATGACGGCTGGGTGAGGCGCAAACTCCTCGACGACGCGTTTGCCACCGCCCAGCGTAAAGGCCATCCGCGCGGAACAGGTCCGTTAGATCTGGAAAGCTACTGCGCGCTTTCCCATCTGGTGGTGTCGTCGGCGGGAGATCCGTTTACCGGCTTTGTCGACCAAACTCTTGCCGGGCTGGGCTATCAGCGACACGTCGCCATGTCCACCCAGAGCTACGCCATGGCGCCGCCGCTGGTTGCCGGTACCGACCTGGTCTGTACCCTGCCGGAACGGATGCTGCGACGGTTCGCCAGCACGCTGGATATTTTTCCACCGCCGCTGCCGCTCCAGCCGATTACCATCAACATGTACTGGCACCCTAAAAACAGCCAGGATCCGGCGAATGCCTGGCTGCGCGAGCAGCTCCTGCGGGCCGCCGGACGTCAGGTGTGATCGAGGGTAACCAGAAACTTTTTAAGCACTTCTGAGCGTATAATCCGGTGGCAAACCAGGGTGAGTTCGCTCTCCCGCAGCCGGTCGAGGATGTCCACGTAGACGACGTTCTCGACGCTCACCGCCTTTGCCGACGCGGGCAGCAGCGCCAGACCAAACCCTGCCGATACCAGGCTTATCACCGTGGGCACGTCAGTCGCGTTTTGCACCACGTCCGGCTGAAAGCCCGCCCCGCTGCAGGCGTCATAGAAATACTGCTCCAGCCCCATTCCCTCCGGGTCGCGCAGGGAGATCCATTTTTCGTCTTTCACCGACGAGAGCGTCAGCGCGGCGGACGCGGCCAGCGGATGCTGACGATAGAGCGCCAGCACCGTTTTCTCCGAGGCGAACGGCCGGCTTTGCAGATCGTCCGGCAGAGACGGCAGTGGCGCGCGGATGATGGCCACATCCAGCTGGTTGCTCTGCACGGCAGCGTAGAGCGTCTGTACGTTTCCCGTCATCAGCGACATGGTAATGGCCGGCCAGCGGCTATGCATCTGGCGCAGCGCGGCGGATAGCCTGCCGTCGAACATCGCGCTCGACACGCACCCGAGGTTTAACACGCCCTGCTCGCCCCTTGCCGTCTGTCTGGCGTCCAGCACTGCCTGCTCGGTTAACGAGATGGCAAGCCTGGCTTTTACCAGGAACGCTTCGCCCGCGGGCGTCAGGGTTAAGCGGCGATTCGCACGGCTGAAAAGCGTGACGCCTAAACGTTCTTCCAGCGCCTTTATCTGCTGGCTCAGCGCCGGTTGCGCCATGTTCAGACGCTCGGCGGCCCGGTGCATATGGAGTTCTTCGGCCACGACGATGAAGTGGCGCATCTGACGAAACTGCACGAGACGCCTCCTTATATTGATATGAATTTACTTATCAATTTAACAGTAATGATGCAATTGATGCTATTGGTCATTGCCATAAAAATGGAGGTATTCAACCGAGGGAGGAAAATATGGAACACAAGATTAACGATCTCCGCAGCGCCATCGCCTTACTGCAGCGCCACGAAGGGCAGTATATCGAAACCGATCATCCGGTCGATCCCAATGCGGAGCTGGCGGGCGTCTATCGCCATATCGGCGCGGGCGGCACGGTCAAACGTCCAACCCGTACGGGCCCGGCCATGATGTTCAACAGCATTAAGGGCTATCCGCACTCCCGCATCCTGGTGGGTATGCACGCCAGCCGCGAGCGCGCGGCGCTCCTTCTGGGCTGCGAGCCCTCTGAACTGGCAAAACACGTCGGCCAGGCAGTCAAAAAGCCGGTTGCGCCGGTTGTCGTCCCGGCCTCGCAGGCCCCCTGTCAGGAGCAGGTCTTCTACGCTGACGATCCTGACTTCGACCTTCGCAAGCTGCTTCCGGCCCCAACCAACACGCCGATTGATGCGGGTCCGTTCTTCTGTCTGGGGCTGGTGCTGGCAAGCGATCCGGAAGACAGCTCGCTGACGGATGTCACCATTCACCGCCTCTGCGTGCAGGAGCGCGACGAGCTTTCCATGTTCCTTGCCGCCGGGCGCCATATCGAAGTGTTCCGCAAAAAGGCGGAAGATGCCGGAAAGCCGCTGCCGGTGACGATCAACATGGGTCTCGACCCTGCCATCTATATCGGCGCGTGCTTTGAGGCCCCAACCACGCCGTTTGGCTATAACGAGCTGGGCGTCGCCGGGGCGCTGCGCCAGCAGCCGGTTGAGCTGGTGCAGGGCGTGGCGGTCAAAGAGAAAGCCATCGCGCGGGCGGAAATCATCATCGAAGGTGAACTGCTTCCGGGCGTGCGCGTGAGAGAGGATCAGCACACCAACACCGGCCACGCGATGCCAGAGTTCCCGGGCTACTGCGGCGAGGCGAATCCCTCCCTGCCGGTGATCAAAGTGAAAGCCGTGACCATGCGAAACCACGCCATCCTGCAGACGCTGGTGGGACCGGGGGAAGAACATACCACGCTGGCCGGATTGCCGACCGAGGCCAGCATCCGCAATGCCGTTGAAGAGGCTATTCCGGGCTTCCTGCAAAACGTCTATGCCCATACCGCGGGCGGCGGTAAGTTCCTCGGGATACTGCAGGTGAAAAAACGCCAGCCGTCAGACGAAGGGCGTCAGGGCCAGGCGGCGCTTATCGCCCTGGCCACCTACTCGGAGCTGAAAAACATTATTCTTGTCGACGAAGACGTGGATATTTTCGACAGCGACGACATCCTGTGGGCGATGACGACGCGCATGCAGGGTGATGTCAGTATCACCAATATTCCGGGGATCCGCGGCCACCAGCTGGATCCGTCCCAGTCGCCGGATTACAGCACCTCGATTCGCGGCAACGGCATTTCCTGCAAGACGATCTTCGACTGCACGGTGCCGTGGGCGCTGAAGGACCGCTTCGAGCGCGCGCCGTTTATGGAGGTGGATCCGCGTCCATGGGCGCCGGAGCTGTTTGCCGGTAAAAAATAAGCTTCAGACAAACATAAAAAGGTCACCCGGCTTAAGCCGGGGTGACCTTTATTATGAGAGCGTTATACCCGGTTCATCTCTCACTAAACTGCTTAATCAGCGCCGCCATAACTGCAGCGCAAATAAAGTAATGAATGAAAAGCCAGAGTAAGCCATACCATGCGAAATTCATCACCTCCAGGATCCGCCATGGACTGGCAAAGAGCCTGCTCATAATGATCCCCGGCAAACGTATCGCCGGTACCTTCTGGCCTGGCCATACTGCCCATATGGCTATCGCCGACAGCAGCAAAAAGATCGCCGTCACCAGGAGCGGTGGCCCCAGACCGGGTGCAGTAATGGCCGAAAGCGCAGCAAAATAGAGTCCGCCAAAGAACCACTGAATAATGATGAGTGAAAACAGGAACTCAATGCCCAAAAAAGCACTGAGCAATCTGGGCCTGGAATGAAGACCTATCAGCACCATATCGCTGAAGTAAAGGTAGAAAAAAAGGGTGGCTATCGTAATGGTGCTGACCAGGCTAATGCCCCCTGTGGAGGGTAAAATAGCGCTGAAAAGAAAGCCCCAGAATGCGAATAAGAAAAGACCCGCCGAGGTGATGCCTAAACGGGGTTTCTGCAGAAACGGCTGAATGGCGGGATTCAACCTGGCGAGCGTTTCGGGGAAAAAATGCAGTAAGTATTGATATCGTGCTGCCATTGCCTCAATAAGACCCGGCACTAATCGTATCCAACAGGGGACGTTCTGACGTTCACTTCTGAGCAGCTTAATAGCCATCCTCTCCCGCCATGAACCATGCTTCCCTTCCGCCTCCATTTTCTGCCAGACACGGAGGATTTCAGTCTGGCGTATCTGATGATTGATGGCGTGCTGAACGTAAAGCGGGATGACATGGCTAAAGTCGTAATCATTTATCCGCCAGTCCAGCGTTTCCGCCACGATATCAAGTTGCGCTTCAGTTAATCCATCCTGTTCAGCCAGTGCAGCGGCAAGACGTTGACTGAAAATTCGTTGTTGTTCAAGACTTCCTCGCCCGTTAATGCGAGCGGAGAGACGCTTGAGAGAAGCAATGCCTGTTATCTCTTCGTTGACGAGCTTATAAGCCAGAGCCGATATTTCCTGTTCCGTGTATAACGCTTCACGCTCTGGTAAGACAACGGCCACGCGTTCGTCAGTTTCTTCCAGACGATCAACCATGGCTGCCGGTTCATCGACAAAAACAGGTTGCGGCCCCTTCTCTTTGCCTTGCTGTGCTAACCGTTTTGCATCATCAAATGCTTCCCGCAGCCGTTGGTAACCCGTGGGGTCGGTATCAGGGCGATTCTTTTTTAACTGGCGGGCATAGGCTCGCCGAATTTCCGATTCATCCTCTGTAGGGGCAATATCAAGAATTTGCCAGATACTCATCTACCTGACCCCTTCGTAGTGATTGAGAAAAAGTTCAACCTCACGTGCGCAACGTTCAATCCGCTGCGGCTCCTGACTCTCAAGCGCCCACTCAAATTCTGTTGTAAGCCGGTCAATGCAGACACGCTCGTCCCCAAGAAGCCGTTCATACAGACGTGAACTGCGAGCCAACAACGCGACGTTCTCCTTACGATCGCGAGGATGGATTTTGAGTGCAGCGAGTTTTTGCAGGCTCTCGGCAATGTGTTCATCGCTCATCTGCCCTGGCACTTTCTCAATAATCAGCCTTGAGATGGCAGGGTTTCCCTGGCACTGGCATTCAACTTCCAGCAAACCATCGAGGGTGTAGGTAAAGCGGACATCCAGAGAGACCTCTCCCGCCGGTGCAGGGGGAACATCGATACTCATTTCACCCAGAAAAATATTATCGCGAACTTTGCGCGCCTCCCCCTGGTAAATCTTCAGTAAGACAGTGCGTTGATTATCTTCAACGGTATTGACTGTCTCCATTTTACTCACGGGTAGAAAGGTATTACGTTCGATGAGTGGCAGGAAAAAGCCCGTCTCAAGACGGTCCAAACTCCGTCGGGCAACTTCAACCCCCAGAGAAAAAGGCATCACGTCCGTGAGAATAATATCCTCCACGGCGACATCAGACATGACCATTCCCGCCTGAACGCCCGCGCCAAGCGCTACGGCTTCATCTGGATGAAGATCGTAACGTGGGAAGCGGCCGAAAAGACGTGCGACCGTCTGGCGTACGAGTGGCATACGGGTAGCCCCTCCCACCAGCAGGATGTGGTCCAGATCGTGTACCGAGAACCGCGCATCATGGAGAGCCTGCTGAACAGGCGCCTGAAGCCGGTTTAAAATCGGTTTGCAGCACTGAGCAAATTGCTCTTCATTCATTAACCAACGCCACTCTGTATCATTCCAGAATAGCGTTGCCTGTGCCTCTGCATACTGGCTAAACGTCAGTTTCATGCTTTCAGCTTTTGCCAGCAGCTCGGCTCTCACCGTATCGGGGGCAGCGTTAAGAGCAGGATGTTGTTGCAACATCCAGTGCAGAATGGCCTCAGAGAAATCATCTCCACCTAACCGTACATCACCGCTGCTGGCACGAACTTCCACCACGCTCTCAAACATATCAATAATGGAAACATCAAATGTCCCGCCGCCAAGATCGAACGTAAGGTATTTTTGTTCGCGGTTTTCCAGTAATCCAAACGCAAGCGACGCAGCTGTAGGTTCGTTTAACAGGCGGATTGCATTCAGTCCTGCCAGGCTCGCAGCATTTTTTACAGCCCGGCGTTGTACATCATTAAAGTAAGCCGGAACGGTAATGATCGCTTCGGAGACGGCCTGACCAAGCCAGACTTCAGCATCTTCTTTGAGCTGGCGAAGCAGCAGAGCGGATAACTCCTCCGCACGAAATTGCCGCTGTCCAAGCGGAAGCTGGACGTCTGTCCCCATAAAACGTTTAAAGCTCGCCTGCGTGAGATGGGGGTGAGTTTGTAAACGATCCCGGGCGGAACGACCTGTCAGAATATTACCGTCATCGTCAAGACCCACGACGGAAGGGGTCAGAACCTCACCAAATTTATTCGTAACCAGCACTGGCCGCCCCTCAAGCCAAACACTGACCGCGCTGTTTGTTGTGCCGAGATCGATTCCCAGCACCTGATTATGCGTCATCGGTATACCCGTTTTTTATTGTTAGTCTGTTGATTATACAGACAGTTAGAAGGAGCTAATGCCCAAAAAAAGGGGGATCTCGATGTTATTGCCGCTTCCCCTGCTTTCTTGTACCCTTTCAGCGTTTACCCCAATCCCCTAAAAATCGAGACATCCGGACGCCTATGACTGCACATATTTCCAAAGATCCTTTGCATGGCGTAACGCTGGAGATGATGGTCAACGCCCTGGTGGCGAAATATGGCTGGAGCGAGTTGGGCGACCGCATCAAAATTAACTGTTTCAGAAAAGACCCCAGCGTTAAATCGAGCCTGAAATTTCTGCGCCGTACCCCATGGGCGCGCGCGGAAGTGGAAGCCCTGTATCTGGACTCTCTCAACGATGAGGGAAATAAAGAGCAGGCGGCGCCCGCCTTTAATCCCTGGGCCAACAGTCGGATTATCAAGAGCTAATACGCAAATGACGCGACACGTAAAACGGATCGGTGCGCTGGCTGCCTGCGCGCTTTTACTTGTGAGCTGCTCCTCAAAACCACCGAAATCGCTGGTTACCCCTCTCCCCACTGTCAGCAAACCGACGCCGCAGGCAAACCAGCCGATGCGCGGCATCTGGCTGGCGACCGTCTCGCGTCTCGACTGGCCCCCGGTGGCGTCGGTGAATGGCCGCAGCGCGGACCAGCGCATCGCGATGCAAAAGCAGGCGCTGATCGCAAAGCTCGACAACCTTAAGCAACTCGGCATCAACACAGTCTTTTTCCAGGTGAAGCCGGACAGCACGGCGCTCTGGTCATCCAAAATTTTACCGTGGTCAGATATGCTGACCGGCAACATCGGGGAATATCCGGGGTACGATCCGCTGCAGTTTATGCTCGATGAAGCGCATAAGCGCGGCATGAAGGTCCATGCCTGGTTTAACCCCTATCGCGTGTCGACCAACACCAAACCGTCTACCATCGCCGCCCTGAACCGGACGTCATACCAGACCCCGTCCAGCGTTTATGTCCAGCACCCGGAATGGGTCCGCATTTCGGGTGACCGCTTTGTGCTCGACCCGGGCATTCCCGAGGTGCGGGACTGGATAACCAAAGTGGTGACCGAAGTGGTGGCGAACTACCCGGTAGACGGCGTGCAGTTTGATGATTACTTCTATGCCGAATCGCCGGGCTCCGCACTGAATGATTCACAGACCTGGCGGCAGTACGGCCAGGGTTTTGCCTCAAAAGCCGACTGGCGAAGGCACAACACGCAGCAGCTGATCGTCCAGGTCTCCCGCGCGATCAAGCAGACAAAGCCCGACGTTGAGTTTGGCGTCAGCCCGGCGGGGGTATGGCGTAACCGCTCCTTTGACCCGGCAGGCTCCGACACACGGGGCGCCGCGGCCTATGATGAATCCTTCGCCGATACGCGTCAGTGGGTGCAGCAGGGCCTGCTGGACTACATCGCGCCGCAGATTTACTGGCCCTTCTCCCGGGATGCCGCACGCTACGACGTACTGACCAGATGGTGGGCCGACGTCGTGAAGCCGACCCACACGCGCCTGTATATCGGCATTGCGTTCTATAAGGTGGGCGAACCGTCGAGAAACGAGCCGGACTGGACGGTTCAGGGCGGCGTGCCGGAGTTGAAAAAGCAGCTCGATCTCAACGATTCGCTGCCCAACGTCAACGGCACCATCCTGTTCCGGGAAGATTACCTGAACCAGCCGCAGACCCAGCAGGCGGTAAACTACCTCCGGGGACGCTGGGGTAGCTAAGTAACGAGCAGGCAGAAACGCCCGTTTCTGCCTGTTTTTTTTACGGCTTCGGCCCGAACATCGCCTCGAGCTGCTGCGCATCCGGCATCCCCACCACCTGCTGCAGCTCGTTTTCCGCATTCAGATAATAAATAGCCGGCGTGGCGTTAGCGCCCAGGCTGTCCATCAGCGCCTGGTGCTTCTGCAATATCGCTACCGTTTCGCGTGAAGCCTCGCCTTCAGGCTTGGGCAGTTTTTTGCCGCCGGAGAGCTCGTATTCGCGCCAGGCCGCAACCGGATCTTTCGCATTCAGAATGGCGGCGGCGTTGCGTCCGCTGTTGGGGTTGAGGAACGCCACCAGCAGCGTATTGAGCTGCACCTTACCGGCCTTCACCCACGGCTGCGCTTCGGCCCAGAACTGCTTGCAGTACGGACAGAACGGATCGGCAAAGACAAAGACCTTACGCGGGGCGTTATCCGCCCCTTCTTTCAGAGGATGCGCCGCATTGAGGTTCTTCCACATTTCACGTCCCATTGGGGCGTAGATCTCTTTCTGGAAATAGCCCTCGCTGAGATTCTTCCCTTTTTCATCATAAAGATAACCTGAGATCACGTGCTTGCCGTCCGGCGTAAGAAAGAGTGTCACGCCCATATCCTGATACTGCCCCAGCCAGGCTGGCGCCCCGCCCGGCGCATCCAGCTTCTTGATGATTTTGATGTTCTGCTGCTCGCTGAAGTGCTTCACCACATCCGGTATGGCTTCAGCCGCCTGTACCAGCCCTGACGTCGCCAGCGCCGAAAGTAACAGTAATTTTTTCATTTCCTTCTCCGGTTTGTCGGGGGCTTTTCGCCCCCTTCAGGTTAGCGGTTTTTCAGTGCTTCACTGACCATTTCGTCGAATTGTTCGAACGGTACCCAGCCGGGAAGCAGCCCCTCGCCGATAAGCGTGGCGGGCGTGCCCTGGATCCCCATTTTTTCCGCGACGATGAGGCTGCGCCTGATCGTCAGAAAACTCTCCTCGTCCGGCGTCGTCACGCTCACGCCCGCCCGCTTTTGCGCCTCCTGAATGCTGGCGTCATCGTGGTACCCCTTTTTCGCCATCAGGGTGTGGTTCAGCTTCATAAACTGCTCAGGATGCGCACGCCAGACGGTTAACGCGTCTCGTGCGGCGGTCAGCGAACTTTCCGAGCGGAAAGGTAAAAACTTAAAGACCACCGCCACGTCCGGATGTTTTTCGACAATCTTCTCCAGGTACGGATCGAATTTTTTACAGTACGGGCAGTTGTAGTCGGTAAACACCACCAGGGTGAGCTTTGGGTTTTTCGCGCCGATGCGCGGGGAGTTTGGATCGTTAAACAGGAAATCAGCGATCATCTTCTGCGCGCGCTGCTCCTGGTCCGGCGTCAGCGGCTGGGCGGCAAATACCTGAAGCGGGGCCAGCAGGAGCAGCAGCGTAATAAAGAGTTTTTTCATCATACCGTTAGCCTTTTGCGTTGTTCAGGGTGGTGACCAGGGTGCGTTTGTCGAGCAGCGGCGAAAGGATCTCGCCATCAGGCAGGCCGGGGCCATACACCGCGTTAAACGGAATGGCGTAGCGGTTTCGCTTCGCCAGAAAATCCGCGATAAACGCGGACGGCTGGCTCCAGTCTCCGCGCAGGGCCACCACGTCCGGCTGGCGCAGCGCGGCAATCACGTCCGGCTGACTGAGTACGCGGTGCTCGTTAACTTTGCAGGTCACGCACCAGTCCGCCGAGATATCCACAAACACTCGCTTCCCCTGCGCCAGCGCATTCTCGATAGCCTCTTCACTGAGCGGCTGCCACGGGACGGTTTGCGCAACGTTTTGTGCCGGAGCGTCAGGCGGCGCGTTAAGCAGACCGCGCACCTGATACCCGCCAAACGCCGACAGCGCGATGACCACCAGCCAGAACAAGGGCGAGGATTTTTGCCCCTTCAGCGCGAACAGCACCAGCGCAGAGGCAGTCAGCGCCAGCATCACGATTTGGCTGACCGACTCGCCCAGATGCACGCTCAACAGCGTCGCCAGCCAGAGGCTGGAGGCCAGCATCATCATGCCGAGGATGACTCTGAGCGTGTTCATCCAGCGGCCGGGTTTCGGCAGCAGCATGGCCGTTTTCGGTACCAGGGCAACGAACAGCCACGGCAGACTCATGCCCACGCCGAGCATCAGGAAGATCAGCCACAGGGCGTGCAGCGGCGCGCCAAGGGCAAAAGCGACCGCGGTACCGAGGAACGGTGCGGAGCACGGCGTCGCCAGCAGGGTGGCGAACATTCCTTCGCAGAAGCTGCCGCCGATCCCCGATCCCCCTGCCGTCGCCAGCCGTCCTGCGGCAGAAGAAGGCAGCAGCATCTCAAACGTCCCAAACAGGTTCAGCGCAAACAGGAAGGTCACGGCGACCATCAGGCCGATAAACCACGGGTTCTGGAACTGAATGCCCCACCCCAGCGACGCTCCGGCCAGCTTCAGCGCGGTGACCATCCCGGCCAGCAGCATAAAGGAGGTGAGGATCCCGGCGCTGGTGGCCAGAAAGCGCAGCCTGATGGCGCGGCTGTTCGATCCCGCCAGCAAGATGCTGTTAAGCTTCATGCCCATCACCGGCAATACGCAGGGCATCAGGTTCAGGATCAGCCCGCCCAGCAGGGCAAAGAGCACCATCTTTCCCGTCCCGTCCGGCACGGAGGTCTCTTCGGGCGTTGCCCCAACGGTCATGGTGGTTTGCTGCGCCCGATCGCCGTTGGTCAGCACAAACGACAGCCTTTTGCCTGCCAGCGAAGCGGGTTTATCGCCCCATTCGTCGGTCACGGGTACCGTCACCCGAAGCGCAGTGCCGTCATGTTTAATGACCGGCTCGCCGGGCAGAATGTCACCCTCCAGCGGGTCAAAGTAGATCCCCGGATTGTCCCACTTCCCGTCCGTCGTGCCGGTAATCACCAGCTTGTCGCCAGAGAGCCAGGCAGAGAGATCCTTGGATACGCCAGACGTGCCCGGCACGGCGCGCATCGCTTGCTCGAAGGCGCTGCGGAAGCCCTCATCAACCGGCTGGGTAAAATCGAGGTGCAGCGGGTAGTCCGTCAGCAGGCAGACGTTGCTGCACGTAGAGAGCGTCAGCGTCCCGTCGAGCGTGTCGCCCTTCACCCCGTCGAGAACGATCGGGATAGTGACCTTATCGTGATAGCCCTGCGTCGTCATGCCGGAGATATCAAAGCGCGACGGCACCGGCCAGGACCAGCTGTCCGTTACGCCTTCCGGCCAGCTGATTTTCGGCGCGACGCCGCCCTCGCCCGGCGATCGCCAGTAGGTTTTCCAGGCGGGCTTTAGCTCAACGGTGAGCAGGCCTTTAACGTGCGTTTGTTCCCTCTCCGCCTGAAAGCGGATGCGGGCGTGATCGTTTTGTGGGGAGACCAGCCAGCCGGTGTCCGCCGCATGGACAATGCCGATGCAGGACAGCCACAGGAAGATGAATCTCCTGAAGAGGTTAACCATGTTGTACTCCGTGAACAGTGAAAAATTATCGTGTGGTGACGATGTTTTTCATTCACGGAAAACGCAGTTTTTAAGGTGTATTCGGGGAGGTGGTGCCTGAACGGGCTGTTCCGCCGGAGCCAGTGCCCGCCCTTGCGTCAACAGCTGCAGCAGCGCGAAGAAAATAATAATGGCCGGTAATGCACCGTCGAAGAACAGCGGCTGGGCGCAAAGCAGCGAGTGCGCGCCGAGCTGACACGGCGACGGGCCGGGTTGTTCAGTGTTGCTGGTTTGAACCGGGGCATCTGCACTCAGCGAAATCTGCGGATCCAGTCCCTGTAAAAAATGGTTAAGCATCACCGCACGCTGCACGAGGCAAAGCGCCATCGCGAGACAGGTGATAATCAAAAGCCATTTTCCGAGGAGCTGACGGTTGCGCATAACATTCCAGAGTGACAAGACGCCCCGATCATAAACGATAGTGATGAATCTACAAGTGCCGGAAGTGTAAGGTTTTGTCTGCCGCCGCTATTCGCCCGTCAACGCGTCATAGACGTCCCGCAGCCGCGTGCGCAGAAACAGCACCGCCTTGTGCTTGCGGGATAACAGCGCCTGTTCGCTGGCGCCGGTCTCCTCTGCCAGCATCTTAATGCTGTAGCCGTGGAGCTCGGTCTTTTCAAACGCCTCCCGCTGCGGCGGCGGAAGTTCAGACAGCGCCTGGCCCAGCTCTTCCCACAGCAGCGTCTTGAGGTACTCCTCCTCCGGCGTGTGCGGTACGCCGAACAGGGTTTCGGCCAGCTCGTCTTCCGGATAACCGTCGTCATCTTCGCCTGTAAAATAGCCGGAGAGCGACACCTCGCGCTTTTTTCGCGCCCGGTCGGTCATTTCGTTACGCGCCGCGCGAAACAGCCAGGCGGCGACGTTTTCGACCGGCTGCTCCACTTTCATCAGCTGATACGTCACTTCCTGCAAAATGTCGTCGGCATCATCGCGCACGGAGGTCCGTCCGCGAATGAAGGCTTTCAGCCGGGCGCGGCAGGCATTGAGCGCCGACATCAGCATGGATCCGCCCGCCTCCCCGGCTTTCATCTCGCTCACTCCGCGTCCGGCGCTTTTGGCGTGGCTTCATCGCGCTTATCGTCACGATGACCGTGCCAGCCGCAGTGGCCGCGTCCGTGGCGACCAAACCCTTCGCGACGCTGCTGAATAAACGCCTCACGCTGTTCGGGTGTCATGTTCATCCAGCGCTCGTGCATGCGGCGGTGCGCGCCAAACATTCCGGGGCGGAAACCTAAGCCGCCAAACAGAATGCGGCTCAGCACCAGAATGCCCAGCGCCTGCCAGAATCCGATGGCCTTCACGCCGAGGATGGCCGGGAGTAAGGCGTTCCACAGGGACATCACCAGCAGGCCGAGCACGATGAAAATCACCGCGCCGATGACTAAGCCCTTGCCCATACGGTGGCGACCAAATCCGCGCCCGTGACCTCTGCCGTGCAGTTCAAAATCTCTCATGGTGTTTACCTCGTTTGCAGTAACTGATTATGGCTTGTGATGAGGTAGACGGATGAGGGTGGGAAATATTGCTGGGGAGAATAAAATTTTTTGTGCTGCAGAATTTGGACTCATAGCGGTAAGGGCTGACGGATGCTATGAGTCGCTTGCAGGAAAATCATCGCGTACGAAGAAGTCGCTTAACCAATGCGATAGCAATGACGGCCAGTATCATTGATAACAATGCCAGGAAGATGAGCAAGGATAATAGTGGATGTAACAAGCCACCTAAACTGGTGAAGTCGCTGAGACGGCCAAGTTGCTCGGACGTGCAAACACGCAGAATGATCTCAGGGATAATAAGCAAAAAAATAATGACGGTCAGGACATAAACCAGAGCACTCTTGCGCTTTCCCATTTTCGATGTTGCCCCTCTATCAAACATGATCAATGATAATAAGGTAATGATACTGCAAGGTTATATAAAATGGCACAAAACTATTTGCAACTGAAAATGCAGTCAAATAAACAGTTAGCTATTGCACTAACAAACTCGCTTCGAGACATGCATGAAGACCATATGGCAACTCTGGAAAAGGTGAAACAGGGAACGCAGCGTCTGGTTAGCTACGGTGCATGTTTGATGCCAGACGAGTATTATCGTAACGCATGCCGTGATACCTGGCGTGAAGACAAACGCTTAGTCCTTGCCTTAGGTGAAATTTACAACCGAAAAGATGTCACTTTAGACATGGTTGAAATCTATTTTAGGAAAACTCTCAATAGGCTGGGCGAACAAAAGAGCAAAGACCTGATTACGAATATCCATAACTTGTTGGGTAAAGCTGCCGAGCATGCATCGGCGAAAGCCAGCAAGCTAGCCCTCTCCTTTACTCTTGCGAACCTGATCATCAACAGCAAAGATTTTAAGCAAAATCATATCAGGCTTGTGAACTCATTCTCGACTTGGTTCGTTAATGGCGCAACGCTTTACTCAAAGGCTCAGGTAGCAGCATCTGCGGCTAATCGACTCAAATTTCAGGATCCTCAGTACTACCAGGCACTGTATAAAGAAAATATCGAGATGTTATACTTCTTAATCGAACCGCAAATGTCTGAAATCATTTATCAGGTAAACTCTGGGGATAATAATGAGCAAGTGATAGGCGACGCCTTGTACGAGATACTGCGGAAATGAAGCAAGCAATTTTATGGCTTTTGAAGTCGTTTTTTTACCTGATTCCTGCGTTGCTTATCGTAATTGGAATATATCTATTTGTACGGTTTATACCGGGGCATGCTGCTTTACTCAGCGTCGTTTGGGTGATTGTTATTTCTGTTATATATGTGAAATACAATAAGTGGTACTGAAACAAACTCAAAGAGTAAGCAGGCAAGACTTTATGTATGACAGTAATATAAAAGGCTCCTTGCGGAGCCTCCTTCATTCAATCAAGCCTGCACCGGCAACCTAAAGCTCGAAATACTCCGCGATAGCTGCTGCGCCTGCTCTTCCAGCGAGGCCGCTGCCGCCGCGGACTGCTGCACCAGCGCGGCGTTCTGCTGGGTCACGCCGTCCATCTCGGTCACCGCCTGCCCGACCTGACTGATCCCGCGGCTCTGCTCTTCGGAGGCGACGGAGATCTGCTCCATCAGCGTATTCACTTTGTTCACCGATGAAATGATCGAGTCAATCACCTCGCCCGAGCGGCTCACCAGCTCCGCACCGTTTTTCACGCTGGAAACCGACTGCGCGATCAGGCTTTCGATATCTTTCGCCGCCACCGCACTTTTCTGCGCGAGGGTGCGTACTTCGCTGGCCACGACCGCAAAACCGCGTCCCTGCGTACCGGCGCGCGCCGCTTCAACCGCCGCATTCAGCGCCAGGATGTTGGTCTGGAAGGCGATGCTGTTAATCACGCTGGTGATGTCTTCAATGCGCTTCGAGTTCGCCGCGATGGTATTCATCGTGTCGATGACTTCACGGGTTACCGCTTCACCGGTGTGGGCATTTTTCACCGCGTCCTGCACCAGTTTCCCGGCCTGATACACATTATCGGTATTGTTCGCCACCGTCGCGCTCAGCTCTTCCATGCTGGCCGCCGTCTGGGTTAACGCCGAAGCCTGCTGCTCGGTGCGTGACGCCAGGTCGATATTCCCGGAGGCAATCTCCTGGGCTGCGTGCGTTACGGTATGGCTCGCATCGCGCACCTGGGCGATGGTCGCCAGCAGCGCCTGACGCATTTGCTCCATCGAGCCCATCAGATGGTCGATTTCGTTGCCTGTACTCCCCTTCACCGGCACCGGAATATCCAGCTTGCCTGCCGCAATCTGGCTGCAGTGCTCGCGCGCCAGGTTAACTGGCGCAAAGACAAAGCGCTTCATCAGCAGGCTGACGGCGACAATCACCACCACAAACAGGCTGGCGATAGCGGCAATGATCGCCAGGCCAGAAACGAAGTTACTGCTTGCATCCTCGTTCAGGCTTTTGGCGTATTTCTGGTGGACGGAAAGCACCTGGTCGAGAACGATCTCGTACTGGCGGTCGAGGCGGGAGACTTCCGGGATCAGCGCGTTGAATTTGGCAACATCGTGCGCCTCGGCGGCGTCGATCAGCGGCGCCAGCCCCTGGTTGCGGTAGTTTTGCCAGGCATCCTGATAGGCAGTGACCAGCGGCGCTTCATCGCTCAGGCGCGGCGACGCCATAAAGGCCGCAAAGGCGTGGTCCGCTTTGGTCAGCGCCTCTTTCACGGCGGTAAGCTTTGCAGCACCGTCCGCCGCGTTGCCCGCTTCCACCATCTTCACATACTCCATCACCCGCACGCGCAGCGTACGGCTGTGGTTAATAGGGTCAATAATGGACAGCACAACCTGGATCTCTTTGTTGACGTTATCCAGCGAATTATTACTTTTAATGATGAGGCCAACGCTGGTGACGGTGCTGACAACAAAGAAGAAAAGCAGCGAGAACAGGACAATCAGGGATGACTTTTTCAACGACATAAACCAATACCTCAAGGAGAATTATTCCTTATGGTTATCGGCGCGTCCAAAACTTAAATTAATTAAAGTTATTGAAGTATCGAACCGGGCTATTTCGCTGACTTATAGCGTCGCTGCAGGGTAGCATCCAGTTTCCGCTGCAGCGGTTCCGGGGTCTCGCCCTCAATCAATTTGCTAATCAAATCAAAGCAGTGCCACGCCAGCTGGCGGTTATCCTGGCGAATGGTATCCACCGGGATCGTCAGCGAATCGTAGAGATAGTGATCGTCAAAACTGGCTAACCTGATATCACTTTGCAACAGGTTATGTTGGCCCATATAGCGCAGCACCCCTTCCAGCAGCCCGCAGGCGGCGGCGAAAAGCGCTTTCGGCGGACGCCCCAGGCGGGCGCAAAGTTCAGCAAACATCTCGTATCCGGAGCTCGGATGATAGTTGCCGTGAATGATCCACTCGGGGCGCAGCGCCACACCGGCCTCACGCAGCCCTTGCTTAAAGCCTTCCAGGCGGTCGCGCGTGGGCGACAGGCGGGGCTGGCCGCCGAGAAAGTAGAACTCCTCAGGATGCTGGCGCGCAATGTCCGCCACCAGTTCGGTCGTCGGGGTAATGGAATCGGTGATCACCAGCGGCAGCGCGCTGTCGTTGATGTGGCGGTCAAACAGAACCACCGGCAGCTGCTCGCTCAGCTTATGGTAGTCCGCATCGTTGAGCATGCTGGAGGCCACAATCAGCCCGTCCACCTGACGCGCCACCATGTTGTTCACCACCACCGTCTCCTGCCCCGGGTTTTCATCGCTGCAGGAGATCAGCAGCTGAACGCCCGCCTCGCGGCACAGCGTTTCCAGCTCGTGAGAAAAGACGGCAAAACCGTAGTTGGTGATCTCCGGGACCACCAGACCAATGGTGTGGCTGCGGTTATCGCGCAGCGACCGGGCATGAATGCTGGGCTGATAGTGGTGCTCTTTTGCAATTGCCAGCACGCGCTCGCGCGTCTCTTCCGCCACGCGAAGCTCTTTGCTGCGACCGTTCAGGACCAGGCTGGCGGTGGCTTTTGACACACCCGCCAGCTCCGCGATGTCTTTAATGGTGACGCGTTTTGTTTTTCTCACAACGACTTAGATCCGGCTGCCAAAACCCTCATTCTATCATGCAGACGCGCAGCGACCAGTAGCGTAATGTGATATCGGACGCACCTTCGAATCGCACCCGGGCCGGATGGTCAGGAAAATAGCGGCTGCTCATCACCCCTTCGCCCTGGTTAATGAAGATTTCGACGCTGGAGCGGTCGCACAGGACGCGCAAATGACGGACGTCCCCCTGCCAGTAGCGGGTCAGCGTTTCACCGGTTTTCAGGCTCGCGCGTTCCAGACGTATACCCTGCTCATCGAGCGTGAGGCGCAGCGCGCCGGCAAAATCGACGTTCACCTGCGCGGCGTCCAGCTCAAACTCCAGACGCGTCGCGTCCAGTTCGGGCGCGTCGCTGGCGCGCCCCTGCCAGTGCTGCTCATCTTCACGCAGCGCCGCCAGTTCGCGCGCCGGGGTCTGCCAGAGCCTGCCGTCGCGATAGCGTAGTTCGCGCGGGCAGGTCATCTGGTGCATCCAGCCGTGCGCCCGGGTGGGCTGAAGCATCTCTTCCCCGTCCGGTACGCCCATCCAGCCAATCAGGATGCGGCGTCCATCTTCCGCCAGCGTGGTTTGCGGGGCGTAGAACTCAAACCCCGCATCCAGCTCGTGAAGCTCGCCGTGATCGAATGCGGCGCTGGCGTAATCAAACGCCCCGCTCATCCAGGTTGCCGGATAGGTATTGAGGTAGCGATGCGGCTCGCGGGCCAGCCCCTGCGGACAGCAGATCAGGACGTGCGTCCCGTCGAGGGCAAACAGGTCCGGACACTCCCACATATAACCCGCGTCCGTCAGGCCGTTAACCCCGTGACCGGCGATTTCCACGCAGGATGTCCAGGCGTGCAAATCGGCTGATTTAAACAGCAGCACCTTGCCGCGCTTCTGCACATCCTGCGCGCCGAGCACCATGTACCAGTCCCCGTCGTGCCGCCACACCTTCGGGTCGCGCACGTGACCGGTGTAGCCTTCCGGCAGCGCCAGCACCGGCCCCAGCTTCCTGAAGGTCCCGTCCGGTTGCTCTACGGCCAGGCACTGCCAGGCGGTGCGGCTACCGTCATCGAACTTGACGTTGCCGGTGTAGCACAGGGTCAAAACGCCCTCGTTATCGACGGCGCTACCGGAGTAGCAGCCGTTGCGGTCATACGCTTCGTCGGGCATCAGCGCCAGGGGTTCATGCCGCCAGTGCACCAGGTCCGCAGAGCTCCAGTGCCCCCAGCACTTGAAGCGATGCTCGCAGTCCAGCGGGTTCCACTGATAGAACAGGTGATAGCGGCCAGCGAACCAGATGAACCCGTTCGGGTCGTTCATCAGCCCCGTCACCGGCGCGGCGTGCCATTGCGGATAATGGCTGTCCGCCAGCGCCCGCGGCTGACCTGTCATAACGGCCTGCAGGATCGCAGGCCAGCGGGAAGGTAACGTCATTATTCAGAATCCGTTTTATATTTGAGCAGCAGTGAGACGGTAAACGCCACGCCGAAGGCAATCACCATGCCGATAATATAGTTCAGCAGCGAGCTGGCCTGCACGATGGCCATCCCCGGAATCGCGGTCAGCCCGACGGCGGTCATGTACACATGCACGGAGACCACCCAGGCCCCGCCCACCGCGCCGCCAATCAGCGCAGCGATAAACGGCTTAACGAAGCGCAGGTTGATACCAAAAATGGCCGCTTCGGTGATACCCAGCATTGCAGAGAACGCCGACGGCAGAGTAATGGCTTTGATTTTGGCGTCTTTGGTTTTAAACCACACCGCCAGACAGGCACCGCCCTGCGCCACGTTCGCCATGGCCCAGATCGGCAGCAGGAAGTTAACGCCAATCGACGGGTTGCCCAGCAGCCCGGCTTCAATCGCGTGGAAGCTGTGGTGAATACCGGTGATCACAATCACCGAATACAGTCCGCCGAACAGCAGCCCGGCGAGCCAGCCCGCGTGGGCGATCAGCGTGCTCAGAATAAAGGAGATACCGTCCCCCAGAGCGCGCCCCGCCGGGCCGATAATCAGCAAGGCGATAAAGCCGGAGATGACGACGGTGAGGAACGGCGTCAGGATCAGGTCTAACGCATCCGGGATTGCGCGGCGCAGGTTTTTCTCCACGATGCTCATAAACCAGACGGCCAGCAGCACCGGGAATACCGTGCCCTGATAGCCAATCATCGCGATCTCAAGGCCGAAGAAGTTCATGGTGTGGAAGCCCGACGCCACGCCCCAGGCGTTGGTCAGCGCTGGGTGGGTCAGAATGCCGCCCAGCGTCGCGCCGAGGTACGGGTTACCACCAAATTCGCGCGCGGCGGTAAAGCCAATCAGAATAGGCAGAATGATAAACGCCGCCGAGCTGCACATGTCCAGCATGATATAGATGGCGTTATCCGCATTGACCCAGCCGTAGGTTTTCACCATGCCGAGCAGGCCCATCAGCAGACCGGACGCCACAATCGCGGGGATGATTGGCACAAAGATGTTGGAGAGCAGACGGGCAATGCGCTGGAACGGGTTCAGCTTGCGCGCCGCCAGATCCGCAGCCTCAGATTTGCTGGATTCGCTAATCCCCGCCGCCTGAATAAAGGCGGCGTACACCTTGTTGACCACGCCCGTGCCAAAAATCACCTGCATCTGCCCGGCGTTACGGAAGCAGCCTTTCACACCGTCAACTTTGCCGATAGCCTGCTGATCCGCCAGCGCGTCATCGACCAGCACCAGACGAAGACGCGTTGCGCAGTGCGCCGCGCTGGCGATATTTTCCTTGCCACCGAGCAGCGGAATAAGCTCGCGGGCGATTTGATTAAAATCCATAGATACCTCTGCCTGACTTCTTTTTATGATGTGCGAAACGCTCCCGCCAGGCGGGAGCGTGATGGGTTAAAACCAGGTTTCCATCTGGACCCCAAAGTTCCATTCCCCGCCAGCGTTGAAGCCGCTGCTGCCAAAGGCATCATCGCTGGCGTAATGATCCAGTTTGCTGCTCCAGTCCATCCAGGTGGCAAACAGGCGCAGTTCGGGACGGCTGAAGAAATCGCCGATTTTGCTCGCTTTTAAGGTTGGCGCAAAGGTCAGCTTGTAGAAACTGCCGTTCACGGCGTTGCGATCCTTATAGCCTTCCGGGTTTAAATCCATGTACTGATAGCTGCCCTCAAACGCCAGCGCGAAATTCTGGGTGACCTCTTTGATCAGGCGGGTGTTGAGCGTTACCCACTCATAGCTATCGCCCTTGACGTAGCGATCTTTACTGCTTTGTGCCAGAACGGCGGGCGCAACGCTCCAGCCACCGCCGATCGGCGTGACACCGTAACTTGCGAAGCGCCAGGTATCCGCCTCTGACAGCAAGGCGCCATCGGAGCCGATGCTTTTCACCTCCGCACCCAGCCCGTGACCATACAGCAGTGCCGTTTTGGCGGTCCCTTCGCGCAGGCCGTAGAAGCTGTCATTATGCAAGCCCACCAGGGCATGAACGCCGTGATTGGCGGCATCCGTTTTGATGAGATCGCCGTTAGTGTCTTTACGGTCGTCGTTATCCTTTGCCCGCAGGCCGCTCACCATCAGCTGGAACGGGCCGGCGAAATGGTTCATGCTGAGGATATAGTTCTGAACGTTGTTGTCGGTCTGCTCCACGCTGCCGAAGTTGCGGCCGTAAATGGAGAAGTTGCTGCGCAGCGAATCGTTCCACTTCACGTCATAAACGCCGCCGCCGGTACCGGCCAGGAACACCACGTCGGAATCCAGCCAGTGGATGTCAAAGTTGTCGCGGTCAAAGCGCTTACCCGCCCAGAAGGTGCTGCCCTTCAGCGCGCCGGTAAAATCAGGCAGGTTGCCCAGCTCTGCGAAGGCCTGTCGAATATTGAGGTCGCTGGTATCGGCTGACCAGTCGTTATAGGTTCTCTGACCGTCGGCCAGCATCGCCTTGAAGCGCGTGGTCGCCCCGTTATCCAGGGTTTGCTTGTGCTCGAGGTTCAGCTCGACGTAGGTGTCGGCTTCGTTACCCAGACGCCCCACTGCACCGCCGGTTTCACCGGCTGGCGTCAGGTAAGGGCCGCTTTTGCTACTGGAGGCCGCATCGTTCATCAACAGGCCAGAGCGGGCATAGCCGTGGAACTCAAACCCGCCGGTCTGATCCGCCTTCTTCTCCAGCGCGGTGGTGCGCTGCGCCACCTCCTGGGTCGTCGTTTGCGCCTGCTGCTGAGCGGCAACCAGCTGCTGCGTTTTTTGTTCTGCTGCCGCGGCGCGTTTCTCAGCTACCTGCGCGCGCGTTTCCGCGTCCTGAAGGCGCTGCTCCATCGCGGCAAGACGCGCTTCAATACTGGACATATCCGTCTGGGCAAAAACAGAGGTACTTCCGGCCAGCATGCCTATCATCACGGCAAGTCTGCGTTTTTTATACATTTTGTCGCATCCCTAAAAGAAGTCATTAAACGTGCTAAATTGCTAAACCGGTTTAGGTTGCTGATACTAAACCTGTGAATTTTGGATCGGCAATCTTTTTTGCTAAACCGATTTAGTAAGTGTGATCGAGGCGACAATTCAGGCCGCCGGATGGCGGCCAGGAGAGGAGAAATTACAGGTCGTGCTGCCAGGGCAACGCGGTCATCGCCCCTTTGGCGGTGGTGGCCAGCGCGCCGCAGCGCTGAGCGAGCGCGATAACCGGAGGCAGCGCCTGACCGTCGGCCAGACCGTAGAGCAGCCCCGCCACAAAGGCGTCGCCCGCACCGGTCGTATCAACGCACTGCACAGGCGTTGCCGGATAGTGTTTCACAGTGCCTTCATGCCACGCGGTTACACCCGCTTTTCCCTGGGTAACCAGCACCAGACGCGCCGGGCAGCGCTGCATCAGCACCTCCAGACCGCCGTTGACCTCCGCGCTGCCGGTGAAAAAGGCCAACTCTTCTACCGAGAGTTTCACCACATCAGCGCTTTGCAGCGCCTGTTCAAGACAGCGGTGAAGTTCGTTCTCATCCGGCCAGAGATCCGGGCGAATATTGGGGTCGAAACTGACGTAACCGCCCGCCTCCCGGATGGCGGCCATCGCCTGAAATGTCGCAGTACGGCTCGGCTCGGCACTTAAGGCGATGGAGCAGACGTGCAGCCACTCCCCGGCGCTGAACGACGGCAGGTCGGCGGGTTCGAGAAACAGATCGGCGCTCGGGCGCACCATGAAGGTAAACGATCGCTCGCCGTGGTCGTCCAAATCGACCACCACCGTTGAGGTGCGGTGCGCCGGGTCAAGGCGCATCCACGTCACGTCAACCCGCTCGTCAGCGAGCGTTTTCGCCATAAAGCGCCCGAAAGGATCGTCGCCAACCCTGCCGATAAAGGCGCTCTGGCCGCCCAGTCGGGCAATACCGACCGCGACGTTCGCCGGCGCGCCGCCAGGACACTGCAGTAATCGACCTTCTCCATCGGGCAGCAAATCCACTACCGCATCGCCAAGTACCCAGATTTTCTTCATGTGATCCTCGTAGCTAAACTATGTTAAACCGTTTTAGCTATTTAAGCACAGGCCAGGCTAAGGGGAAATAACGGGAGGGAAATTTGACTTAACGCGCCAGATGCGGCCAGTGGATATCGCCGACGCCATTCAGCTGCGGCCGGGCAAACAGGAATCCCTGAAAGCGGCGGATCCCGGCAGATTCGAGCCAACACCACTCCTCAATTTTCTCGATACCTTCCGCCACCAGGGTGATTTCAAGATCGGAGCAGCAGCTGATGATGGAGCGCACAATCGCCTGTTTCGGGCCGCTCAGGTGGATATTGCTGACAATTTCCCGGTCGATTTTAATTTTATCTGGCTGGAACCGGGTCAGCAGCGAAAGTCCGGCATAGCCCGAGCCAAAATCATCGATCGCCAGTCCAATCCCCTCACCGCGAAGCTGCTTGATGGCACTGTTAAACTGGTTGAACCCGGAGATCATCTCGTTTTCAGTGACTTCAATGACTACCTGCTCCGGCTGAAGGCCATGTTTTTTAATCTGATCGACCAGAAATTCCACTGCGCCAGGGACATTCACCAGCGACATGGGCAGCAGGTTTACCGCGATTTTATGGCTGCCAATGCCCAGCTTTTCCGCCAGCGCAAAGGCATAGGCTTTTGTCTGGAGATCGACTTCATAGACGTTGTCTGGATTGACGGTGCTGAAGAAATGCTCCGGGCTGCCGCCGTCGTTGCCGCGGATAAGCGCCTCAAGGGAGCTGATCTTCCCTTCCGAGGGCTCGACAATAGGCTGCAGCGCAAACTGGCAGGTTTGCCCGGCAATCAGGCCCAGGTGTTCGCCAAAGGGTAGCGTTTCGGTCGAGAGCGTCCATTTGTCCGCGGTGTAGCGTGCCCCCGACGGGACCGGACGTTTACCGGTTATAAAGGTCTGAATAAATTTGAACACCCGATCGTCGGAGGTCAGATAGCTGTCCAGCTTGCTGTAGCGCAGCACCGACTGCAGCACCTCTTTCGGCGACTGCGTTTGCAGATCGAACAGCAGCATGCCGACGTTTTCGAAGCGTCTGCGCGGACCATAGTCCCGCAGCAGTTCTACCACCCCGCTGTGCCGCTTGTCCTCACGGATGGTATGGAAAAGTTTGACCACACTCTCTTCCGACCCTTCGAGGATCTGCTGAACCTCATTCCCATTAGCCAGGAGGACGCCGGTAATAGCCAGTTTTGTGTTGCGGCCCCTGGCGCGCTCCACCAGCTCCCGCAGTTCGGTGGACGGGCGGGATAAATTCAACTGGCTTCGGTAGATCAGAGTCGTCAGCACAAAAAGGGGTTCCAATGAGAAAGAGAGGTGCCTTGAAGCTACTATGTAACATACTTAATCAATGCGACCTAACATATTCACGCTACAGGGGAACGTTACTTTTTCTCGTCCCCGATCCGGCTGTTAATCCTCTCCTGCATAAAGTCGTAAAACGGGTTCGAGGTGACCCGCATAAGCGCCTCTTTTCCGACGCTTAATACGGACGTTTCTCCCCAGAGCGCAATCGTCCCCAGGCTGATACCGTAGCGGTTTTTCACCCCAGGTTCGCGACCATAGAGATCGTCATCCGGCGGGAACGGCACCGCAACGTGCGACAGGGAATAGACATCCTGCGGCCAGGACTGGGCAAGCGGCACCACCGTCTCCTGCGTTCTGCCTGCCGGGGTTATTTTCACCACCGTCGAGAAAGTGTGCTCGCTGGCATTGGTGATAATAGTGACACTGTAACGTCTCTGCGCGACCGGTAGCAGCGCCGTGGTGGCCGTCCAGGACGATGGTTTGAAGAGCGGACGGAAGCTCGCCGCCTGGTTGATATCGAACATCACCAGCTCGCTGCCGTTTGCCGGAAGCTGGTCAAACAGGCCACTGACCACCGCGCGGGTACTGACCGTGGAGTCCATCACCGACTGGAACGCCAGCACCGGCGGCAAATTCGCCAGCCTGTTTTCCCGCGCCGCGCGGCCAATCTGCTCCTGCAGGGCCTTCGTCAGCAGCCACGACTGGCGGGCGGCGTTCACCGGGAACGAATTGTATTTATACGGATTATATTCCGGGGAGATATTCAGCCAGGCCGCTTTGGCAAACGGCGGCAGCAGCGCCGGTAGCCCGGCGAAACCGGCGAACCGCGCAAAGGCCGTCACGCCAATCATCGGTGAGAGCAGGATCACCTGCTGCGGTTTACGCAGTGCAGGCGCGTCCAGCGCATCGAGGGCATATTTCATCGCCAGCGCCCCGCCGTTGGAGTAGCCCACCAGATGCAGAGGCACAGCCTCACCCGCCAGGCGCGTGGCTTCCCGTACGGCAAGGCGCGTGGCCGCCAGCCACATTTCCCAGTCCACGTCCGTCAGCGCACCGGGCGCGGTGCCATGGCCGGGAAGACGCGGGACCACGGCCACAAAGCCGTGCTGCTGATAGTTCACGGCAAGGCGCCTGACGCTGTATGGCGAATCCGTCAGCCCGTGCAGCAGCACCACCGCGCCGCGGGGCTTTCCGGCTGGCATCAGCACAAAGGAGCGGTTGGCATCGGGGGCAAACTGACCGGGCCACACCAGGCTCTGGCGGTAATAGCGGTTTAACGGGGTTTGTTCCTCGCCCGCTGTTTTCGCCGTCACCGCGTTATCCAGATCGCTGAAAATCGCCTTTTCCCGGGCGAGGTACCCGGCAAAATCGGCGTTATCCAGCTCGCGAACGGACATCTCATCTGCCCGCCAGGTGTGCCACAGGTGCAGTTCCGGCCCCTGCTGCGAGAGATACACCCGCACCGCCAGCAGGACGACCAGGACGATCCCCACGACCATTCCTGTTTTCTTTGCAAGCGCGATCAGGCGCACGCTGACTCGCCAGGGCAAATTCGCCATGAGGGATCCCTTTTATGTTCTCAGTGCTTCTATCTTATCAAAAATGTGAACAGGCTGACGTATTCACCAAATTCATACCTGTCCGGTCAGCCAGTGCACCAAAAGTGAACTACGCTGCACAAATGTTGATCATTGGTTAACCAAATATTGCATGAAGTTTACTGCGCAGCGGGTTTTCGCCCGCCTGTGAACATGGCACGCGTCATGCATTGTTAACCAGGTAACACAATTTCGGCCATTGACAGCCTGTTAACAGCGAGGCGGTATGACGACGAAACCTGAGATGTTGAGCCGTATCGAAGCGACCTTCAGCCAGCTTACCCCCAGCGAGAAGCGGGTCGGGAGCTGGCTGCTGGCGCACGCCGCGCAAATCCCGTTTGAAACGGCGGAGAGCGTCGGGCTGGCGAGCGGGACCAGCGGGATCACCGTCGGACGCTTTCTGCGCAAGCTGGGGTATCGCAACCTGGAGGATGCCAAAAAGAGCCTGCGCGATCCTTACCAGCCCTGGGGCATGAACGAGCGCCTCGACTCCTGGCAGCAGCAGCGCCCCCTGCCCAACCGCCTTCAGCACGCCCTGTCGCTGGAAGTGGACGCCATTACGCAGGTGTATCAGCTGGCGCAAACGGACGCTTTTCGTCAGGTGGTGCACCATCTGGCCCACGCGGACGCGGTCTTTGTGCTGGGGATCCAGTCCACGCGCGGGATCGCCAACGCCTTCTTCAGCCACCTTGAATACCTCCGCCCTCGGGTGAGCTACTCCGAAGGGGCATCCGGCAGCTGGGTAGAATCCCTGAACTCCGGGTTTGCGCACCCTTATGTCGTGCTGACCGATACGCGTACCTACTCCACAATGGCCCGACAGTACTGCCGCGTCGCCAGCGAGAAAGGCATTCCGCTGGCCTTAATCACCGATATCTGGTGCCCGTGGGCGCGGGATTATCCGATTGATTTACTGCAGGTGAAAACCGATACCGGTCATTTCTGGGATTCACTTGCCCCCGTGAGCTGTCTGTTCAACCTGCTGCTGTCGGGCGTGGTGGAAGCGCTGGGTGATGCGCTCCCGGCGCGCCTGGCAGTAAACCGACAATTACAACAAGAGTTTGGTCAATTCGAACGCTAAAGGAGCGGAGCTATGCCCGTAGAGAGTGAACTGATTGATGTGGCGAAGACGTTCCCCACGCTGCATATCGATCTGAAGTACGCCACCGCCGACAATATTACCGGCCGCCCGATTTACCAGGAGGCGCTGTGCCTGCTGCATACCGACGCGGCCACCGCGCTGGCAAAAGCCATCAGCATTGCCACGCTAGCCGGACTGAAGCTGGTGGTCTACGACGCCTATCGGCCGCAGCAGGCGCAGGCCCAGCTGTGGGAGGCCTGCCCGAACCCGGAATATGTTGTCGACGTGGCGATTGGCTCCAACCACAGTCGCGGCACGGCCATCGACGTGACCCTGATGGACGAGCATAACGCCGTGCTGGATATGGGCGCCGGTTTTGACGAAATGCATGACCGCTCGCATCCGTATCACCCTTCCGTGCCGCCCCACGCCCAGCGCAACCGTCTGCTGTTGAACGCCATCATGTTCGGCGGCGGTTTTGTCGGGATCGGCAGTGAATGGTGGCACTTCGAACTGCCGAACGCCGCCAGCTACCCGCTGCTTGATGACCGTTTTGCCTGTTTTCCCCTGACGCACACCCCTCTTTAAACCTGGAGCACTGCCATGAAAACATCGCTTCTCTCGACCGTCATTGCCGCC
Organism: Enterobacter cloacae complex sp. Mu1197; assembly: GCF_040059225.1. Taxonomy (NCBI): domain Bacteria; kingdom Pseudomonadati; phylum Pseudomonadota; class Gammaproteobacteria; order Enterobacterales; family Enterobacteriaceae; genus Enterobacter; species Enterobacter cloacae complex sp. Mu1197. The sequence continues at coordinate 2,422,307 of NZ_CP157375.1, forward strand.
ACGCTGGCCCTGAGTGCACCGCTGGCGCTGGCTGCCGTCCCGAAAGACATGCTGGTCATCGGTAAAGCCGCCGACCCGCAAACGCTCGACCCGGCCATCACCATTGATAACAACGACTGGACCGTCACCTATCCGTCCTACCAGCGTCTGGTCAAGTACAAGCCAGGCTCAACCGAGGTGGAAGGCGATCTGTCGACGGGCTGGAAAGCCTCCGACGACCAGAAAGAGTGGACCTTCACCCTGGCGGATAACGCCAAATTCTCCGACGGCACGCCGGTCACCGCCGAGGCGGTCAAACTCTCCTTTGAACGCCTGCTGAAGCTCAGCCAGGGGCCGTCTGAAGCCTTCCCAAAAGATCTGAAAATTGATGCCGTTGATGACCATACGGTGAAATTCACTCTCAGCCAGCCGTTCGCGCCTTTCCTCTACACCCTGGCGAACGACGGCGCCTCCATCATTAACCCGACGGTGCTGAAGGCCAATGCTGCGGACGACGCGCGCGGCTATCTGGCGCAAAACACCGCTGGCTCCGGGCCGTTTATGCTGAAGAGCTGGCAGAAAGGCCAGCAGCTGGTGCTGGTGCCAAACCCGCACTGGTCGGGCGACAAGCCGCACTTCAAGCGCGTCTCGGTGAAAATTATCGGTGAGAGCGCGTCGCGTCGTCTGCAGCTTTCCCGCGGTGACCTGGACATTGCCGACTCCCTGCCGGTCGATCAGCTGTCGGCCCTGAAGCAGGAAGGGAAAGTCGCCGTCGCCGAATACCCGTCTCTGCGCGTCACCTACCTCTACCTCAACAACAGCAAAGCGCCGCTCAATCAGGTCGATTTACGCCGCGCGGTCTCCTGGGCGACGGACTATCAGGGGATGGTGAAAGGCATTCTGAGCGGCAACGGCAAGCAGATGCGCGGCCCGATCCCGGAAGGCATGTGGGGATTTGACGCCACGGCAATGCAGTACAGCCTCGACGAGGCAAAAGCCAAAGCGGCCCTGGAGAAGGTTAAAGACAAGCCCGCCAGCCTGACCTTCCTCTACTCTGACAACGATCCGAACTGGGAGCCTATCGCGCTCTCAACGCAGGCCAGCCTTGGCAAGATCGGCATTAACGTCAAGCTGGAAAAACTGGCCAATGCCACCATGCGCGACCGCGTCGGCAAAGGCGATTACGACATTGCCATCGGCAACTGGAGTCCGGACTTTGCCGACCCGTACATGTTCATGAACTACTGGTTCGAATCGGACAAAAAAGGGCTGCCGGGCAACCGCTCGTTCTATGAGAACAAAGAGGTCGATTCCCTGCTGCAGGCCGCGCTGAAAACCACGGACCAGGCGGAACGCACCAAAGATTACCAGCAGGCGCAGAAGGTAGTCATCGACGAGGCGGCCTACGTTTATCTGTTTCAGAAGAACTACCAGCTGGCGATGAACAAAGAGGTCAAAGGCTTCACCTTTAATCCGATGCTCGAGCAGGTGTTTAACATCGCCACCATGAGCAAGTAACCGTTTCGCCGGGGGAAAGTGTATGACGTTCTGGAGCATCGTGCGCCAGCGCTGCTGGGGGTTACTCCTGGTGGTGGCCGGTGTCTGTATTATCACTTTTATTATTTCGCACCTGATCCCCGGCGATCCGGCCCGTCTGCTGGCCGGCGACCGCGCCAGCGACGACATCGTGCAGAACATTCGCCAGCAGCTGGGGCTGGATCAGCCTCTGTACGTTCAGTTTGGCCGCTACGTGGACGCCCTGGCCCACGGTGATTTAGGCACCTCCATCCGGACCGGCCGTCCGGTTGCGGAAGACCTGAAGGCTTTTTTCCCCGCCACGCTGGAGCTGGCCTTTTGTTCCTTGCTGCTGGCGCTGGTCATCGGCGTGCCGCTGGGAATTTTGTCGGCGGTGTACCGCAACCGCTGGCTGGATCACCTGGTGCGTTTAATGGCGATGACCGGGATCTCCACCCCGGCCTTCTGGCTTGGGCTGGGCGTCATTGTGCTGTTCTATGGGCACCTGCAGATCCTGCCGGGCGGCGGCAGGCTGGACGACTGGCTCGACCCACCTGCCCACGTCACCGGCTTTTATCTGCTGGATGCCCTGCTGGAAGGTAACGGAGAGGTCTTTTTCAATGCGCTGCAGCACCTGATTTTGCCCTCGCTGACGCTGGCGTTTGTTCACCTGGGCATCGTGGCGCGTCAGGTCCGTTCCGCGATGCTGGAGCAGCTTAGCGAAGACTACATTCGCACGGCCCGCGCCAGCGGCCTGCCCGGCTGGTATATCGTCCTGCGCTACGCCCTGCCAAATGCGATGATCCCATCGATTACCGTGCTCGGGCTGGCGCTGGGCGATCTGCTGTACGGCGCCGTGCTGACCGAAACCGTCTTTGCCTGGCCGGGCATGGGGGCCTGGGTGGTGACGTCCATTCAGGCGCTCGATTTCCCTGCCGTGATGGGCTTTGCCGTCGTTGTTTCGCTGGCCTACGTGCTGGTTAATCTGGTGGTCGATCTGCTTTACCTGTGGATTGACCCGCGAATTGGGCGCGGAGGTGCCGAATGATGTTAACGCAGGAAACGCCCGTCCCGGTTAAACCCGTCAGACAACGCATCAACTGGGCAAAGCTGTTCTGGATGCTGCGTCAAAGCCCGCTCACGATCGTTGGCGGCGTCATTATGCTTGTGATGCTTTTCATTATGGTGGCCGCACCGTGGATCGTGCCGCACGACCCGAACGCGCTGGATCTGACCGCGCGCCTGCAGGCGCCATCTGCGCAGCACTGGTTTGGTACCGACGAGGTGGGCCGCGATCTGTTCAGCCGCGTGCTGGCGGGCAGCCAGCAGTCCATTACCGCCGGACTGGCGGTGGTGGTGATTGCGGGCGGCATCGGTTCGCTGCTGGGCTGTCTGTCCGGCGTGCTGGGCGGGCGCGGCGACGCCGTCATCATGCGGGTGATGGACATTATGCTCTCGATACCTTCCCTGGTGCTGACCATGGCGCTGGCCGCCGCGCTCGGGCCGAGCCTGTTTAACGCCATGCTGGCGATTGCGATTGTCCGCATTCCGTTTTACGTCCGCCTGGCACGCGGCCAAACCCTGGTGGTGCGCCAGTTTACCTACGTGCAGGCCGCCCGCACCTTTGGCGCCTCCCGCTGGCATTTGATCCGCTGGCATATCCTGCGCAACGCCCTGCCGCCGCTGATCGTGCAGGCGTCGCTGGACATCGGCAGCGCCATCCTGATGGCCGCCACGCTGGGGTTTATTGGCCTGGGGGCGCAGCAGCCGACCGCCGAATGGGGCGCGATGGTGGCCGTCGGCCGTAACTACGTTCTGGACCAGTGGTGGTACTGCGCGTTTCCCGGTGCGGCGATTTTGATAACCGCCGTGGGCTTTAACCTGTTTGGCGACGGTATCCGCGATCTGCTGGATCCGAAGTCAGGAGGTAAACAGTGATGACCGACCCGGTACTCAAGATTGAAGACCTGCATCTGAGCTTCCCGATTTTTCGCGGCGAGGTCCACGCGCTGAACCACGTCTCGCTGGAGATCGGCAGGGGTGAAATTGTCGGCGTGGTGGGCGAATCCGGTTCAGGTAAATCGGTGACCGCCATGCTCGCCATGCGGCTGCTGCCGGAAGGCAGCTACCGCATTCATCATGGTCAGGTGAAATTACTCGGCGAAAACGTCCTGACGGCGTCCGAGAAACAGCTTCGCCAGTGGCGCGGCGCAAAGGTCGCGATGATTTTTCAGGAGCCCATGACCGCCCTCAACCCGACGCGGCGAATTGGCAAACAGATGGTCGAGGTGATCCGCCAGCATCAGCCGCTTTCCCGGCATGAGGCGCAGCAGAAGGCGATTACCCTGCTGGAAGAGATGCAAATCCCGGATGCGAAAGCGGTCATGGCGCGCTATCCGTTTGAGCTATCCGGCGGGATGCGTCAGCGGGTAATGATCGCCCTTGCCTTCTCCTGCGAGCCGGAGCTGATTATCGCCGACGAACCGACCACCGCGCTGGACGTCACCGTTCAGCTGCAGGTGCTGCGCCTGCTGAAGCACAAGGCACGAGCCAGCGGCACCTCGGTGCTGTTTATCAGCCACGATATGGCCGTGGTGTCCCAGCTCTGCGACAGAATGTACGTGATGTATGCGGGCAGCGTGATCGAGAGCGGTGCCACGCAAACGCTGATCCACCAGCCTGTACATCCCTATTCCATTGGCCTGCTGCAGTGCGCGCCGGAAAACGGCCAACCGCGCGCCCCGCTTCCCGCCATTCCCGGCACGGTCCCCAACCTTAGCCAGCTTCCGCAGGGATGCGCGTTCCGCGAGCGCTGCTTTGCCGCCGGGGCGAAATGCAGCGAAACGCCGCGCTTACAGCCCCATGGCGCAGAGGGCCAACAGGCTGCCTGCTGGTATCCACAACGGGAGAAAGCCCATGTCTGATGTACTGCTGGAACTGGATAGCGTGCACGTCAATTTTGCGGCACGTAAAAACTGGCTGGGCCGCGTGACGGAACAGGTGCATGCCCTCAACGGGCTCGACCTTGAGATCCGTCGGGGAGAGACGCTTGGCATTGTCGGGGAGTCCGGCTGCGGGAAAAGCACGCTGGCCCAGCTGCTGATGGGCATGCTTAAGCCCAGCACCGGCGCCTGCCAGCGGGCGCACCATGCGGGAGGCATGCAGATGGTGTTTCAGGATCCGCTCTCTTCGCTCGACCCGCGCCTGCCGGTCTGGCGCATTATCACCGAGCCGGTGTGGGTACAAAAGCGCAGCAGCGAGCGCGAACGCCGTCAACTGGCTGAAAACCTGGCGCTACAGGTGGGCATTCGCCCGGAGTATCTCGACCGGCTTCCGCACGCCTTCTCCGGCGGGCAGCGCCAGCGCATTGCTATCGCCCGGGCGCTCTCGTCCGATCCGGATATCATCGTGCTCGATGAACCCACCAGCGCGCTGGATATCTCCGTGCAGGCGCAGATCCTCAACCTGCTGGTGACCCTGCAACAGCAGCGTAATCTGACCTACGTGTTGATCTCACATAACGTCTCGGTGGTCAGGCACATGAGCGACCGCGTGGCGGTGATGTACCTTGGGCAGATTGTGGAGCTGGGCAGCGCCGCTCAGGTGCTTGGGGAGCCGCGTCATCCTTACACCCGTCTGCTGCTCGATTCGGTTCCCCGCACCGGTGAACCGCTGGATGAGACGCTGGCCTTACGCAAAACGGAGCTTCCCGGCAACCGTCATCTGCCCGAAGGCTGTTTTTTCCGTGACCGATGCCCGATGGCCGCGCAGGGGTGCGAACGTCCTCAGCCGTTACAGCCCTCTCGCGAGGGCCGTGATGTCCGCTGCTGGCGCAGTCTGGGTTAAATTTGCGCCATCCCACCGTCCACGAACAGCTCGGTGGCGTTAATAAAGCTGGCCGCGTCGGAGGCCAGAAACGCCACCGCTTTACCCACCTCACCCGGCGCGCCTAAACGGCCGAGCGGCACCTGTGCGGCCAGCGCGTCGTACAGCCCCTGACGATGTTCTTCCGGCACCAGATCGCCGAGGCCAGGGGTTTTGATCGGGCCCGGGCTGACCACGTTGACGCGGATCCCACGGCCCTGCAAATCCAGCGCCCAGGAGCGAGCAAAGTTGCGCACGGCGGCCTTGCTGGCGCTGTAGACGCTAAAGTTTGCCGTCCCCTTAATGGACACCGTCGAGCCGGTCAGAATAATCGAGGAGCCGGCGGACAGCAGCGGCAGCGCCTTCTGTACCGTAAACAGCACCCCGCGGACGTTGGTGCCGAAAATCCGGTCAAACTGCTCTTCGGTTATCGCGCCCAGCGGCAGCATATCGCCGCCACCCGCATTGGCGAACAGAATATCGAGGCGGCCTTCTTCTTTGGCTATCCGGGCATAGACCTCGTCCAGGTCCGCCAGTTTTGACACGTCAGCGCGAATGCCCACTGCCGTTGAAGCGATTTCAGCCACCGCCGCGTCCAGCTCGGCCTGACGTCGTCCGGTGATGTACACCTTCGCGCCTTGTGCCGCAAGCTCCTGCGCCGTGGCAAGACCGATGCCGGTGCTGCCGCCGGTGACCAGTGCGATTTTTCCTGAGAGAGTCGTGTTCATGTCATTTACCTTTTGTTGGGTTTGCGTTGAACAAACTTTAGCCCTTGCGGGATTAGTGAAAAACCGGCAAAAATGAAAATGACTATTCACCCACAGAAATAATCAGGGGAGCCTAATGGACCAGCTAATGGCGATGCGCGCGTTTACCCGGGTGGTGGAAACCGGCAGCTTTACCCGCGCGGCGGACTCGCTGAACATGCCCATCGCCACCCTGAGCAAGCTGGTGAAATCGCTTGAGGCGCATCTTGAAATACGTCTCCTGCACCGGACGACTCGCCGGGTGGTCGCGACGCCGGAAGGGGCGGATTACTATGAAAAAGCGCTCAGAGTCTTGATAGATATCGAAGATATCGACACCGCGTTTCGCGTTTCCCGCGCGACGCCCAAAGGGCATTTGCAGGTTGACGTGGGCGGCTCCACCGCTCGGGACGTGCTTATTCCCCTGCTGCCGGATTTTATGCAGCGTTATCCGGAAATCCGCATCGATCTTGGGGTAGCCGATCGTCCGGTGGATCTTATCAGCGGTAAGGTAGACTGCGTCATCCGCGGCGGCCCGCTGAACGACTCGACCCTCATCGCCCGCCATATTGGCAACGCCGAAATGGTCACCTGCGCGACGCCGGGTTACCTGAAAAACCATGGCGTTCCGGCCTATCCGCAGGAGCTGTGCAACGGCCACAAGCTCATTAGCTACCTCTCGCCCGTCACCGGGCGGGCATTTTCGTTTCGGTTCAGAGAGAACGGCGAGACGCTGGAAATCAATATTCAGCATTATCTCGGCGTGAACGAAAGTAATGCCCATCTGGCGGCTGCCGCAGCGGGATTGGGGATCGTTCAGACGTTTGAGTATTCGGCAAATGCGTATTTACAGGCGGGTACGCTGACGGCGATCCTGAGCGACTGGCGCCCTGCCGCCTATCCGTTTCATGTGGTTTACCCTCAGAACCGGCATCTGACGCACCGTCTTAAGGTGTTTATTGCGTGGCTGGCGGAGGTTTTTCCCGCCGCACTGAAGGGATAGCCGGGCGCAAACCCGGCAGGGAGTTAATTTAGCGTGTAGTCCAGGGTAATCTCGGCTTTCAGAAGCTGCGAAACCGGGCAGCCCGCTTTCGCTTTCTGAATGATACCGTCGAACTGCTGAGGGGCGATGCCGGGAACGGTCACCTTGCTTTTCAGGGCAACCTTCGTAATCGCAAAGCCGCCGTCGGTTTTATCCAGAGAGACGTCCGCGGTGGTATCAATAGCGTCAGCGGTATAGCCCGCTTCCCCGAGCATCAGCGACAGCGCCATCGAAAAACAGGCCGCATGTGCCGCGCCGATCAGCTCTTCCGGGTTGGTCCCCTTTTCACCCTCAAAGCGGGTATTGAAACCATAAGGCTGCTGATTGAGAACGCCGCTCTCGGTGGAAACTGTCCCTTTACCGCGCTTAATGTCGCCAGACCAGTGTGCCGAACCGTGCTTATGAATAGTCATTCTTGCTCTCCTTTTGGCTTACAAAGGGTTAAGTATAGAAGGCTATCCGGATTCTGCGGGCAAGACAGACGAGTCTTAGTCACTGAGTAAATGGTGCGCCAGTGCGTCGAGGAACACCCGCAGCGCGGCAGGCTGGTATTCCCGGGACTGATAAATGCCATGGATGGCCAGCGGTTTCGGCTCCAGCGCCCCCAGTACCGGCACCAGAATTCCCTGCGCCAGCGCAGTACGCGCCTCACGTTCCGGCAGCATGGCGATACCGCAGTGCTTAACCGCCGCATCCATCAGCAGCGAAGAGATGCTGGCGCTCAGGTTGCCGCTGACGGCCACGCTCAGGTTTTCGCCTTCCGGCGTCAGGAAGTGCCAGGACTGCCCGGCAAAAAAGCTGTAGTGCAGACAGTTATGCTGGGCTAACTCTTCAGGGCTGACGGGCATGCCGTGCTGCGCCAGATACTCCGGCGAGGCACAGAGCACCGAGCGACACTCCCCCAGCCTGCGGGCAATCATGCCGGGTTCGGGATTGTCGGTAATGCGCACGGCGACATCAATGCGTTCTCCCACCAGGCTGACCGGATGGTTGTTCACATCCAGTTCGATGCGCAGCTGCGGGTAGCGCGAGAGCAGACCGGGCAGCACCGGCGCAATCAGGTGCATCGCGGTAAAGTGCGCGCAGGCCACCCGCAGGGTACCTGACGGGAGATCTTTCTCTGACTGGCCTTCAATTTCCTGCGAGATCTGCGAGAGCGTCCGCGTTTTTTGCAGCACCTTTTCCCCTGCCGCAGTCAGCGTCAGCTTGCGCGTGGAGCGGTTTACCAGACGCGTACCCGCCCACTTTTCCATCTGTTCAAGGTAGCGGCTCACCATCGGTCGGGAAATACCCAGCGCGCGGGCCGCCGCGCTCAAACTTCCCAGCTCGCATATCCGGTTGTAAACCTGGGCGGCAATAACGCGATCCATATCAACTCCATCTGCTCGATTTATGAAACTAAGCATGTCCTGTTTCAGGAATTCTGGCAAATGCGATTATCCGTACAATAGAGACATTCCTGAACAACAGAGACAACAGTATGAAATTCACTCACCTTGCCCTGCTTTCCACGCTTTTCACTCCGGCTGTTTTTGCCGCGCCGTTGAGCATTGATACCTATAACCCGCAGGAGAAAGGCATTTTCGCGGTCTCCTCCACGCTGGTTTCCGGCCCGAAAGAAGCGGTGCTGTTTGACGCGCAGTTCAGCGTGAAGGATGGCGAAGCGCTGGTAGAGAAAATTCGTCAAAGCGGTAAAACCCTGAACAAGATTGTGATCACCTCCGGCGATCCGGATTTCTATTTTGGCCTGCAGCCGCTGGTCAAAGCCTTCCCGAACGCCAAAGTGGTGGCCACACAGCATGTGGTTGACCACATCAAGGCTACCAAAGACGCCAAGCTCGCCTTCTGGGGTCCGCAGATGAAAGACGGTGCGCCAACCGAGCTGGTCGTCCCGCAGGTGCTCGCCTCCACCACGTTTATGGTGGACGGAGAAAAGATCGATATCGAACAGCCTGACAGCTATGCGGCCTATGTGTGGATCCCGTCAGCGAAAACCATCCTCGGCGGCACCGGGGTAGCCTGGGGAATTCACGTCTGGACGGCAGACACCCAGACAGCGGAAAGCCGTAAGCAGTGGCAGGAAACGCTGGTGAATATGGCGGCGCACAAACCCGAGCGCGTGATCCCGGGTCACTATCTGGGCACCCCGCCAGCCGGGACGGGGGCGATTGATTTTACCCGTGACTATCTCCAGCGCTTTGAAAAGGCCTTATCCGTTCATAAAGATTCTGCAGGCGTCATCAGCACCCTGAAAAAACAGTATCCGAACCTGGCTGAAGAGAGCTCGCTGGAATTAAGCGCAAAGGTGAATACCGGCGAAATGAAGTGGTAATGTAAACTCTGCTCCTGCTATATTTTCGTGATAGCAGGAGCACCGTCATAATATCCTCTCAACGCCACGTCAATTTACCCCCACATTTCAAAATCACACAAAAGCATACACTTATGTCATTTTTATTTCTAAGATGAATCTGAGCCACAACCGGGAAAATATTTGCCATTCTGTTTATGAATTAATTTTTTTGCGAGCCGTACCATTAAACAGACAACGACACGGAGGCAGCATGTTTACTTATTACCCGGCAAATACCGCAGCAGCACAACCTGAACTCGTTAACGCGATTGCACAGGGTCTTCACGCCGAGCACGGTGCTGTGACTGAAGATGACATTTTGATGGAACTCACTAAGTGGGTGGAATCCACAGATAATGACATCCTCAGTGACATCTACCAGCAGACCATTAACTACGTCGTCAGCGGGCAAAACGCACCGTTGTAAAAACCTGCTAAGCTGGATCTGCAACCTAAGGGGTTACATTTCGTTTGCGTAAGCAAACTGGTCCTTAAAACTATCAACAGGATTGAGGAGTTAATATGAAATCGAACCGTCAGGCACGCCATATTCTGGGACTGAACTACAAGCTTTCTAATCAGCGTAAAGTGGTGATTGAAGGCGACCACGAAACCCAAGTCACTCACGCCACCGGCAGAAAACGCCACGCGGGCAAGTAAGTTCCAGACTGAGATCCAGAACACCATCGGTAATCCCGATGGTGTTTTTGTTTATGTGTTGCGGTAATTAATATTTAGCTCCTTTATAATACCGCCGGACCGCACCCCATCGCACAGGCCAGAAAGATGACAAACAGCAGTGTCAGGGACGGATCTTCATAAAAAGAGTGAGTGACATGGACAACAAACTGAAAAAACATCGTTCCTTATACATCCCATACGCCGGACCGGTTTTACTCGAATTCCCCCTGCTCAACAAAGGCAGCGCCTTCAGCATGGAAGAGCGCAGCAGCTTTAACCTGCTGGGTTTACTGCCCGAAGTGGTTGAAACCATTGAAGAACAGGCAGAGCGCGCGTGGATCCAGTACCAGGGTTTCAAAACTGAAATCGACAAACACATCTACCTGCGCAACATTCAGGACACCAACGAAACCCTCTTCTATCGCCTGGTACAAAACCATCTTGAAGAGATGATGCCGGTGATCTACACCCCGACGGTGGGTGCCGCCTGCGAGCGTTTCTCCGAGATCTACCGTCGCTCCCGCGGGGTATTCATCTCTTATCAGAACCGTCACAACATGGACGATATTCTGCAGAACGTGCCTAACCACAACATCAAAGTGATTGTGGTGACCGACGGCGAACGTATTCTCGGCCTCGGCGACCAGGGCATTGGCGGGATGGGGATCCCAATCGGTAAGCTCTCACTCTACACCGCCTGCGGCGGCATCAGCCCGGCTTATACCCTGCCGGTAGTGCTGGACGTCGGCACCAACAACCAGCAGCTGCTCAACGACCCGCTCTATATGGGCTGGCGCCATCCGCGTATTACCGACGACGAGTACTATCAGTTTGTCGACGACTTCATCCAGGCCGTGAAGCACCGCTGGCCGGACGTGCTGCTGCAGTTTGAAGACTTTGCGCAGAAAAACGCGATGCCGCTGCTGAACCGCTATCGCGATGAGATCTGCTCCTTTAACGACGATATCCAGGGCACCGCAGCCGTCACGGTGGGTACGCTTATCGCCGCCAGCCGTGCAGCGGGAAGCCAGCTGAGCTACCAGAAAATCGTCTTCCTTGGCGCAGGCTCCGCAGGCTGCGGTATTGCCGAGCAGATTATCGCCCAGACGCAGCGCGAAGGCTTAAGCGAAGAGCTGGCCCGCTCCCGCGTCTTTATGGTGGACCGTTTCGGCCTGCTGACCGACGGCATGCCGAACCTGCTGCCGTTCCAGACGAAGCTGGTGCAAAAACGCGACAACCTGAAAAACTGGGATACCGACAACGAAGTCCTTTCCCTGCTGGACGTGGTGCGCAACGTGAAGCCGGATATTCTGATCGGCGTTTCCGGGCAAACCGGTCTCTTCACCGAAGAGATTATTCGCGAGATGCACAAGCACTGCGAGCGCCCTATCGTGATGCCGCTGTCTAACCCGACGTCCCGCGTGGAGGCGACGCCGCAGGACATTATCGCCTGGACCGAAGGTAACGCGCTGGTTGCGACCGGCAGCCCGTTCGATCCGGTGGTGTGGAAGGATAAAACCTATCCGATTGCCCAGTGCAACAACTCCTATATCTTCCCGGGCATTGGTCTGGGGGTGATTGCCTCCGGCGCGTCCCGAATCACCGATGAAATGCTGATGTCGGCGAGTGAAACCCTGGCGGGCCACTCACCGCTGGTCAACGACGGCGAAGGTCTGGTTCTGCCTGAGCTGAAGGACATTCATAAGGTGTCGCGCGCTATCGCGTTTGCGGTGGGTAAAATGGCGCAGCAGCAGGGCGTGGCGGTGAAAACCTCTGCCGACGCGCTGCAGCAGGCCATCGACGACAACTTCTGGAAGCCTGAATACCGCAGCTATCGCCGTACGTCGATTTGATCCGCTCCGCCCGGTGGCGCTTCGCTTACCGGGCCTACGGGCTGGCTGTTTCCCTCTCCCTGTGGGAGAGGGTCAGGGTGAGGGCAACAAACCGCACCATCGAATACCCACTAGCCAAACCCCTTTTCCCCCGCTACACTCCTTTCATCCATTAACCCACTGAATATATAAGGAGGCCAATTATGCTGTATCGTGAAATTTTCAATGTTTCACATACATTTGGTGATCGCACCAGCTCAAGCGTTATCGGTATCGTGCTGCGATAACTTCTGCTTGAGCGAAGACACCAACCCCTGAAATCCCTTCTCTCGGGCTTACTGAGTTATCGTCAGCGATGTTTGACGAGGCATAAACATGCCTGTAACTCTTGGGTAAGCAACAATGAGCACTTTACTCACTGCACAATCTTTACGCGTTGATACGGCGTTTGGCACGCTCTTCGACTCACTCTCCTTTACGCTGAAAAAAGGCGACCGCATTGGCCTGCTGGGCGACAACGGCTGCGGTAAAAGTACGCTGCTGAAGGTGCTGGATGGCACTGACTCCCCCGCCGCCGGCACGGTCTCGCTGGCCGGGCACTGCCTGATGGCGCGCGTGGAGCAACATCTCCCGGACGCTATTTTTCCGCTGACCATGCTGGATGCCGTACTCGCACAGCTGCCTTTTGCTGAGCGCGATAGCCTGCGCTGGAAAGCCGAAACGCTGCTGGCAGGCATGGGCTTCACGCCGCAGGATATGGCGCTGCAATCCGCCACGCTGAGCGGCGGACAGCACACCCGCCTGCTGCTGGCGCGGGCGCTGATTCACGAGCCGGACCTGCTCCTGCTGGATGAACCCAGCAACCACCTGGACCTCCCGACCATGCTCTGGCTGGAACACTTCCTACAGAACTGGTCGGGCAGCTTTGTGCTGGTCTCGCATGACAGACAGCTGCTGGATGCCGTCACCAACGGCAGCTGGATCCTGCGCGATAAAACGCTGCACTACTTTGCCCTTCCCTGTACGGCAGCACGCAAGGCGCTTGAAGCAAAAGATGAGAGCGATGCGCAGCGCCACAAGGCGGAGCAAAAGGAGATCGACCGCGTGACCGCCAGCGCGAAGCGGCTGGCGACCTGGGGCAAGGTTTACGACAACGAAGACCTGGCCCGAAAAGCCAAACAGATGGAAAAGCAGGTCGAACGGCTCAGGGAGAGCCAGACGGAACTCACGGCAGGTAGCCCGTGGACGCTAACCCTTCGCGGCGACGCGCTGCGGGCCGACCGTTTACTGGAGATGGAAAACCTTGACGTGCCCCCAGCTCCGGGCCTGCCTGCGTTGTTCAGCGTCGACGTTGCGCGGTTAAAAAGCGGCGATCGCGTGGCGATTGTCGGTCGTAACGGCTGCGGTAAATCGTCGCTGATGAAGCTTATCTGGCGACAGTTTACCGATGAACTGACCCACGACGGGCTGAAGCTGCACCCGCGCGTGTCGACGGGCTATTACGACCAGACGCTGAATCAGCTGCCCGACAACGCCACGCTGCTCGACGCGCTGGAGCCTTTCGCTGCGGATCCGCAGAACCGCAAAATGGCCCTGATAAGCGCCGGTTTCCCGTGGGCGCGTCACGGACAAACGGTCAGCACGCTCAGCGGAGGCGAACGCTCGCGCCTGCTGTTCGTTGGCCTGACGCTTGCCCGCTATAGCCTGCTGATGCTGGATGAGCCTACCAACCACCTGGACATGGAAGGCAAAGAGGCGCTGGCGCACACCCTTCAGCAGTTCGAAGGCGGCGTCCTGCTGGTCAGCCATGACCGTCAGTTAATTAGCCAAAGCTGCAACCGTTTCTGGCTGATTGAAGAGGGAAAACTGAGCGAGTGGCACAATGCAGAAGCGGTGTTTGAGCGGCTGCGTGAACGCGCGGGGCTGGTCACATCCACTGCGCCTGACATCGCGGCGCCGACGGATCGCCCCTCGCCGTATGACGATCTGCTTGAACGCCTGGTCGCGCTGGAAACGCTGCTGGAAAACGATCTGGCGCGTAAGCCGAAGCATCAAAAGCCGCAGCTGCAGGCGCAATGGCGTAAAGAGATAGAGGAGATTGAAGCCCAGCTGTAAGTCTGCGCCCGGCGAGCGCCTCGCCGGGCCAGAATTTTCCCCCTTAATTATTAGAGGAACGCCGTATTCTTAATCTGAAATCGAATCAAATGATGACATTATGTTGCTGCAGCCTTGCATTACCAGGCTAATGTATTAATCCTTAAGAGGTACTACACCTGCTATGCAGATTCTTATCATGAACAAGGAGATACACATGAAGGCTGCTGTTGTCACTCAGGATCACCAGGTCAACGTTACCGAAAAAACCTTACGTCCGCTAAAGCATGGGGAAGCCCTGCTGAAGATGGAGTGCTGTGGCGTATGCCATACCGACCTCCACGTGAAGAACGGTGATTTCGGCGATAAAACCGGGGTCATCCTGGGCCATGAAGGGATTGGTATCGTGAAAGAAGTCGGCCCTGGCGTGAAGTCGCTGAAAGTCGGCGACCGCGCAAGCGTGGCCTGGTTCTTTGAAGGCTGCGGGCACTGCGAATACTGTAATTCCGGCAACGAAACCCTGTGCCGTGACGTGAAAAACGCCGGTTACTCCGTTGACGGCGGCATGGCGGAAGAGTGCATCGTCACCGCGGATTACGCGGTAAAAGTGCCGGACGGTCTGGATTCGGCGGCGGCCAGCAGCATTACCTGCGCGGGTGTCACCACCTACAAAGCAGTGAAGGTATCGGGTATTAAACCGGGCCAGTGGATTGCGATTTACGGTCTCGGCGGGTTGGGTAACCTCGCGCTGCAGTACGCCAAAAACGTCTTTAACGCCAAAGTCATCGCCCTTGACGTCAACGACGAACAGCTGAAGCTGGCGGCCAGCATGGGTGCGGATCTCACCATCAACTCCCGCAGCGAAGATGCCGCTAAAATTGTGCAGGAAAAAACCGGCGGCGCGCATGCCGCCGTCGTCACTGCCGTCGCAAAAGCCGCCTTCAACTCGGCGGTGGATGCCGTGCGTGCCGGTGGCCGTGTGGTCGCCGTTGGCCTGCCGCCGGAAGCGATGAGCCTCGACATTCCTCGCCTGGTGCTGGACGGCATTCAGGTGGTGGGTTCGCTGGTTGGCACCCGTCAGGATCTGCAGGAAGCGTTCCAGTTCGCCGCTGAAGGTAAAGTCGTGCCGAAAGTCACGATGCGCCCGATCGAGGACATCAACGCCATCTTCAAAGAGATGGAACAGGGCCAGATCCGTGGCCGTATGGTGATCGACTTACGCTCGTAAACCCCTTTTGCCGGGTAATGGGTACGCCTTACCCGGCTTATTGCTACGACAAACGACGAACTGAAATCCACTCCTGAACCTCAATCTGGAAGGTGTCCGGCGCTTTTCGGTACATTTTACGCGCCAGGTCGAGAATAGTATGACGCGCGAGCTCCTCTTCCATCCGCTGCTGCGCGCTGTCCATGACTGAACGTACTCCGCACGGGCCGTCGCAGACCCAGGCAGGCGGTGCTTCATCAAACACGGCCAGCCGCTGGCGCACTTCACGACATTCGAACATGTTTTTCTCGCCGTCAATGGCATGCGCCACATCCAGCACGCTGATCAGCTCCGCCGGACGCGCCAGCTTAAAGCCCCCGCCCTTGCCTTCCGTACTGATGACCAGCCCGGCACGTGACAGGCGTGTGAAGATTTTGCCGAGGTAGTCATACGGCACGCCCTGCAAGGCAGCCATCTCCCGGACGCTCATCTCACGCTCGTTGCCCTTCGCATCCACCATACACATCAGGCTGTGAATGCCGTATTCCACACCGGAACTGTAAAACGCCATGGTTAACTCCGAATTAGTGTTCGGAGCATTATAACGATTTTTAACTCAGAAAGAAGTTGTCGGAGTTAACTCCGACAAGTATAGTGGCAGTTATGTCAGGCATGAAGCCTGGCGGGAGAAAGGATCGAATATGAAAAAGCAGATTTTAATCGTAGGCAGTGGTTTTGCGGGTATGTGGGCAGCCGTGAGCGCGGCACGTCTCTCTGAGCTGCAGGGTAATAATAGTCTGGAGATTTCGGTACTGGCCCCCTTACCCGAACTGCGCGTTCGGCCACGCTTCTATGAGGAGAAGGTGTCAACGCTGGTCGCCCCGTTGACTGACCTGTTTGCCGAGCTCGATATCACATTCATTGCCGGACACGCGGAACAAATTGATACCACGGCGAAAACCGTTTTATACCGGATGTCCGACGGCGCTCATGCTACGGCTTCCTACGATAGGCTGATCCTCGCTACGGGCAGCCAGACCAAACGCCCAGCGATTGCCGGCCTGGCTGACTACGCCTTTGACATCGACCAGATGGAATCCGCACAGGTATTTGAGCGTCACCTTGATTCACTGGCGTTACGTCCCTCCACGCCCGAGCGCAACACCGTGGTAGTCTGCGGAGGCGGCTTTACCGGCATTGAGCTGGCAACGGAGCTACCTGCCCGACTTCGTGCCCGTTTTGGTGACAATACGGAGATTAAAATAGTCGTAGTTGAGAGAGGGCCAGTCATTGGCGGCCGTTATAGCGACGCATTGCGTAAAACAATTGCAGAAGCGAGTGAGGCGCTGGGCGTTGAATGGCGGCTGAAGAGTGAAGTTGAAGCCATTGATGCTCAAGGCGTAACGCTGAAAAACGGTGAACGTATTGCTACTGCGACCGTCGTCTGGACAGCAGGCGTCGAGGCAAATCCCCTCAGCCTGCAGATAAAAGGTGAACACGATAGCCAGGGCCGCCTGGTTGTGACAGAGACGTTGCAGGTCCCCGAACATCCTGACGTCTATGCCACCGGCGATATGGCTCATGCTAAAACAGACGATGCGGGCAACACGGCGCTGATGACCTGCCAACACGCGATCCAGCTAGGGAAATTTGCCGGACATAATGCGGCCGCCAGCCTGCTGAACGTTGATCCTTACCCTTATCGTCAGGCGAACTATGTCACCTGTCTGGATTTAGGCGGATGGGGTGCGGTTTATACCGAGGGCTGGGATCAGGTCGTTAAGTCAGTTAAGGATGACGCCAAAAAGATCAAGATCGCCATCACTCACGAGCTGATCTATCCCCCAGCAGCGGATAAAGCGGTCGCGTTTGCCACCGCGGACCCGCTGGCGAAATTCGTTTAACTCCCGCTTTCGCCCCGTTTACGGGGCGTTTATATTTTCAGTTTCCGGCAATCCTTATCTTAATTCCTTTGTTCCCTTGTTTTCCCCTGCGCCCGATGATGAATCCGACGCTAACAAGAAGATAACAAAGGAATTCACCATGCAAACCCCATTTCGTCTGCCGCTGCTGACGGCGCTGATTCTGACGACCACCGCCGCCTGGTCCGCGGATGCGCCTGTTAAAGGCGGCACGCTGATTTATCTGGAGCAACAGGCGCACACCAACCTCTATCCGCCTGCCGGCGGCTTCTACCCGAACGGCGGTATTCTGAACCAGATTACTGACAAACTGACGTGGCAGAACCCAAAGACGCTGCAGGTCGAACCTTGGGTGGCCGAAAGCTGGACCACCAATGCCGATAAAACCGAATACACCTTTAAACTGCGTCCCGGTATTACCTTCTCCGACGGCACGCCGCTGGACGCCAACGCCGTAGCAAAAAACTTTGATACCTACGGCTTAGGTAACAAGGCGCAGCGCCTGCCGGTGTCAGAAGTGATCAATAACTACGATCGCAGTGAAGTGGTCGACCCGCTGACCGTGAAGTTCTACTTCAAAAAGCCGTCACCGGGATTCCTGCAGGGCACCGCCACCATCGGGTCGGGCCTGGTCTCGCTCAGCACGCTCAAGCGCAATTTTGAAGAGCTGGGTGACGCCCGGCATATCATTGGCTCAGGCCCGTTTGTGGTGAAGGACGAGAAGCTGGGTCGCGAAGTGACGCTGGAAGCGCGTAAGGACTACCAGTGGGGGCCCATAAATCTGGCGCAACAGGGGCCAGCCAATCTTGATGGGATCAAGTTTATCGTGACTCAGGAAGACAGCGTGCGCGTCGGCGCCCTGCTGGCCGGTCAGGCCGACTTTATTCGCCAGGTGCAGGCATATGACGAAAAGCAGGCGACCGATCAGGGCTATAAAATCTACGCCGCCCCGACCCGCGGGGTGAACGACAGCATTAGCTTCCGCCCGGATAACCCGCTGGTCTCCGATATTCGCGTGCGCCAGGCGCTGCTGCATGCCACGAATGCAAAACAGGTGGTCGAGACCCTCTTCTCGGCTAACTATCCGCAGGCGAAGTCGGTAATTGCCGATTCCGCCGCTGGCTTTGTCGATCTCAGCGACAAATTGTCCTTTGACCCGGCAAAAGCCAACCAGCTGCTGGACGAGGCAGGCTGGAAAGCAGGCAGCGACGGGATCCGCACCAAAGATGGACAGCGGCTGGCGCTGACGGTATATGAATCCCTGCCGCAGCCACAAAATAAAGAGGTGCTGCAGCTGGTTGCCCAGCAGTGGCGTCAGGTGGGCGTGGCGCTGAGCGTGAAAGCCGGCGACGCAGGCAGCCGCACGCTGGATAACCTTGATCCGCTGAAAACCCCGTTAACCGTCTCCGAAGTGGGCCGCGCCGATCCGGACGTGGTGAAAAGCATGTTCTACCCCGCTAACCGCGACGCCCTGCTGCAAAAAGGCGGCTCCAGCGACAATGTCAAAAGCTTCCGTGACGACAAGCTGAATGCGCTGCTGGTGAATATCTCCTCAGAGGTTGATCCACAAAAACGCCTGCAGCTGACCGGCGATGCCCAACGTTACCTGCTGGATAACGCCTACGTCATTCCGATCTTCGAAGAGCCGCAGGTCTTTGCCGGTGCGCCGTGGCTGAAAGGCGTCAATTTTGAAGCGGTCGGCCGCCCGTCGTTCTACGGCGCGTGGATAGAGAAACACTGAGGAGCTGACGATGCGCCACGCACTTCTTCAACGTTTTGGGCACGGGCTGCTGGTCTTGTGGGCCGCCTTTACCCTCTCGTTCGTGTTGCTCCAGGTGCTGCCGGGCGACGCGGTGCTGATTAAATTTCAGAACCCGGACCTGGGCTTAAGCCCGGCGCAAATCGAGGAGATGCGCGTAGCCTACGGCGCGGACAGCCCGCTGTGGCAGCAATACGGCCACACGCTGCTGGCGATGCTGCGCGGGGATTTCGGCTACTCGTTACAGGCCGGGGTGCCGGTCAGCGAGCTGATTGCCAGCAATCTGCCGGATACCCTGAGCCTCGCCCTGCCCGCCTTTTTACTCGCGGTCCTGCTGGCGTTTGCGCTGGCCTTTGCGTCGCGCCTGCCGGGTCTGCGCTGGCTAAGTAATACCCTACAGTCTCTGCCGGTCCTGTTTATCTCCTTACCGACGTTCTGGCTGGGGATTGCCCTCATCCAGCTCTTTTCTTTCCAGCTGCGGCTGATCCCGGTGATTAACCCGACGCCGCTGCAGGGGCTGATCCTGCCGATCGTGACCGTCGCGATCCCGATCTCCGCCCCGCTGGCACAAATCCTGATGCGCAGCCTCGACCAGGTGGCGACGCAGCCGTTTGTCGCCGTGGCCAGGGCTAAAGGGCTGAGTGAAACCGCCGTGCTGTGGCGTCACGTCACCGGCAACGCCCTGCTGCCGGTCCTGAACATTGCCGGGCTGCTGCTGGGCGAGCTGATTGCCGGGGCGCTGATCACCGAAACCGTTTTTGGCCGCAGCGGGCTCGGGCAGCTGACTCAGCAGGCGGTGAATAACCAGGACATCGCCGTGCTTCAGGCGGTGGTCATGATTTCCGCCCTCGGTTTTGTCCTGATCAATCTGCTGGTGGATCTGCTGATGCCGCTGCTGGATCCCCGTCTGCAAACCGTTACCGGAGGTGCATCATGAGCCTGGTCGATTACGCTGCCGCCGCGCGAAAACGCGTTCCCGGCTGGCAGGGCGTCGCGTGGCAGCCGGGACTGTGGCTGGCATGGGCGGTCATTATTATTGCGCTTTTTGCCGCCGTGGCGCCCGGCCTGTTAACCCACTACAGCCCGATTGAGGGCATCGCCGGAGCGCAACGTCTGGCGCCGCAGGCGGGCCACTGGCTCGGCACCGATCAGCTTGGCCGCGATGTTTACACCCGTATTGTGTATGGTGCGTCCCACTCCCTGAGCGCCGCACTCGCTGCCGTCACGATGGGGCTGGTGGTGGGCACCGGTCTGGGGGTGATCGCCGGGGCGTTCGCCGGACGCGTCGAGTCTTTCCTGATGCGTTTTGTCGACGTGCTGCTATCCATTCCGTCTCTGCTGCTCTCGCTGACGGTCATTATTCTGCTCGGGTTTGGCACCGTTAATGCCGCGATTGCCGTCGGCGTGGCCTCCATTGCCAGCTTCGCCCGCCTCGCGCGCGGTGAAGTGGTGCGCATCCGCCATACGGATTATGTCGAGGCAGCGTTCGGCAGCGGCGGGACGTTCCTGGCGGTGCTGTGGCGACACATCCTGCCCAATGCCTTAACCGCCGTCCTCGCCTTTGCCACGCTGCAGTTTGGTCAGGCTATCCTGGCCCTCTCCACGCTGAGCTTTCTTGGCTACGGTACCCCGCCGCCCGTACCGGAATGGGGTTTATTGATCGCCGAAGGCCGTAACTATCTCTCTACCGCATGGTGGCTAACCACCTTCCCCGGCGTGGTCGTCATCGCCGTGGTGCTTGCCACCAACCGTATCAGCCAGCAGTTCAGCGGAGGTCTGAAATGACCGTACTCTCGGTAGAAAACCTGACCATCAGTTACCGTACCGCGCGCCAGTGGCGCGAGGTGGTACATAACGTCAGTTTTACCCTCAGGCGAGGGGAAATGCTGGCCTTTGTCGGCGAATCCGGATCCGGCAAAACGACCACGGCACAGGCAATCATTGGCCTGCTGGCGGATAACGCCCGGCGCGATGCGGGAAAAATCGTGCTCAACGGCGAGGAGATTAGCCGGTGGTCAGCGAAGCGTCTCGATACCCTTCGCGGGGCGCGAATCAGCCTGGTTCCGCAGGATCCGGGTAATTCACTCAACCCGGTGAAGACGATCGGCGTGCAGGTCGGGGAAATTATTCAGCTGCACCAAAAGGTAACGGCTCTCCAGCGCGACGAGCAGGTGCTCGCTCTGCTGAGAAAGGTCGGCCTGAGCCACCCCGAACAGCGCATGACGCAGTATCCGCATCAGCTCTCCGGCGGGATGAAACAGCGCGTGCTGATTGCCATCGCCATTGCCCTGCGCCCGGACGTGATCGTTGCCGATGAGCCCACCAGCGCGCTGGACGTGACGGTGCAAAAACGCATTCTTGATCTGCTGGATATCCTGCGCCGGGAATCGGGTACTGCGGTTCTGTTTGTCACCCACGATCTGGCCCTGGCCGCTCAGCGCGCAGACAGGCTGCTGGTGTTTCGCAACGGTGAGGTTCAGGAGCACGGCGACACCGCCGACATCGTTCGCACGCCGCAGCACGCCTACACCCGTCAGCTACTGAGCGATCTCCAGGGCCAGCGCCTGACCATCGCCCCGGTAGCCGGTCTTCCGCTCTCGTCACCGGCCATTCGCGCCCGCGCCATCAGCAAACGGTTCTCGCTGGGTAAAGGTCATCAGCTTCAGGCGTTGGATCGGGTGACGTTTGACGTCAGACGCGGCAGCACCCATGCGCTGGTCGGTGAGTCCGGCTCCGGGAAGACCACTCTCGCCCGTATTTTGCTGGGTTTTGAACAGGCGGATAACGGACAGGTCATTATTGATGACATTGATGCCACCGCGCTCAGCCGCGAGGCCCGCCGTCAGCTGCGCCAGAAGATCCAATTTGTCTACCAGAACCCGTTCGCCTCTCTCGACCCGCGTCAGACGCTGTTTGACATCATCGAAGAGCCCCTGAAGAACTTTTCTCGCCTCGCTAAGGCGGAGCGAAAGACCCGGGTGGAGACCGTGGCGCAGCGGGTTGCCCTGCCCGTCGAACTCCTGACCCGTACGGCCAGAGAGCTTTCAGGCGGGCAGCGACAGCGCGTGACCATCGCCCGTGCGCTGATCCTGGAGCCGACTATTCTGGTGCTGGACGAAGCTACTTCCGCGCTGGACGTTACCGTACAGGCGCAAATTCTGGCTCTGCTTCAGCAGCTGCAGCAACAGCTGGGATTAACCTATCTGTTCATCACGCACGATCTCTCCACCGTTCGCCGGATCGCCCACAGCGTCACGGTGCTGCGCAGCGGTCAGGTGGTCGAACACGGTGACGTCGAAACCTTATTCACGTCGCCACAGAACGACTATACCCGCGAGCTGATTGCCGCCATTCCCCATTTTTCACCCGCTACGGAGGAGTTCGCATGACGCGAAAACGCCTGGGATTTTTCACCCGCCTGCTTGACGATGCCACGCCAAAAGAGCGCTATCGACTGGCTACAGAACAGATCCGCCACGCTGAACGCCACGGTTTTGACAGCGCCTGGATTGCGCAGCACCACTTCCATGAGAATGAAGGCGGCCTGCCGTCGCCGCTGCTGTTTCTGGCCCACGTTGCGGCGCATACCGAAACCATTCGGCTGGGTACGGCCATCATTACCCTGCCGATGGAAAACCCGCTGCGTGTGGCGGAAGATGCCGCCGTGCTGGACTTACTCGCCGATGGACGTCTCGAAGTCGGCTTTGGTTCGGGCGGCACACCGACCTCTTTCCTGCCGTTCGGACTGACGTTTGAACAGCGCGGCGCGGCTTTTGCCGACCATCTACATGTGATCCAGAGCGCCTGGCGCGGGGATTCGCTCACCCATCCGGATAACCATCTTTACCCGCCAGCGCCACAGCTCGCTGACCGGATCTGGATTGCCACCTTTTCCGTCGACGGTGCCGTTCGCGCCGCGCGGGCCGGACACGGTTTAATGCTCTCCCGCACGCAGCCGCGCCCGGCAGACCAGTTGGATTTAACGCTTGACGCGATCCAGAACCCAATTGTGGATGCCTACCTTGAGGCGCTGCCCGCCGGTACCGCACCGCGCATTCTGGCTTCTCGTACGGCATTCGTCGCCGACAGCGATGACTATGCGCTGAAAGTTGCAACGCCGGGTCTCACGAAACAGGCCCAGCAGCATCGCACTGCCGGACACGTGGTTAAAGGTGACACTGTCACAGATTTTCGTCGCCAGTTCGACGCCCATATCGGTTCGCCTGAGACGGTGCTGCGTTCGCTGCAGGCCGATTCCGTTCTCCGGCGCGCCACGGACATCTCATTCCAGGTCCATTCGGTCGAGCCCACCCATCGAGACACGCTGCGCTCCATCGAACTGATCGCCGAACATATTGCCCCCCATATCCATTGAGGAGATACCTATGTCATTAAGTCAGGACATTCTCGCCGAACTGGCGGAAATTAAACCCGGTTCCCCTCTGGCAGAGGCGCGCGCCACGCGGGACGCCGCCACGCGCCACGCACAGGGCAGCTACGAAATCTTATTTACTCAGCAGGATAGCGATTTTGCGCTGGACGAGCGCTTCGCCGTCGCGGCAAAAGTCGCGAGGTGGCACAACGCGGAGGCGCTGGCCGCGCACTATGCGGGGTTTGGCCTGGCAGACCCGACCTCAGACCGTCTGACCCCGGCGCTCAATTTCGCGCGCCTGCTGACCTTCTCCCCCGTCGAAGCCACGCCGACATCGTTAAGGGCGCTGACCCAGGCGGGATGGAGCAAGGAAGGCATCGTGACTCTGGCGCAGTTGATCGCCTTTGTCAGCTTCCAGAGCCGACTGATTGCCGGGCTGCGGCTGCTGAACGACAGGCCTGTCGCCACAAGCGATGCGCCGGTGGCGGCAGGCGTCTGGCACACGACCGCCACCACGGCCACCGGAAAGGCGGCTCCCGTCGCCTTCACCCAGCAGGAACTGGGCTGGGAGCCGTGGATCGCCGCCAAACCGCTGGCGGATTTTCGTGATGACGAGGTTGCTATACTGGCGAAGTTTGGCCACACCGATTCCGACTATTTCCGCCTGCTGGGGCGCAACCTGCCGGTGCTTGAACAGCGCACGCTAACGGATAAAGGGATTTTTTATACGCCGGGGGGATTGCCGCGCGCCGAGCGCGAGCTGGCCGCAACGGTCGCCAGTAAAATTAACGGCTGCATCTACTGCGCATCTGTCCATGCGCGGAAAGCCAGCCAGCTGTCAAAGGATGACGCGGCGGTAGAGGCCCTGCTGGCCGTGCGTCCAGGACAATCCCTGAGCGAGGGGCAATCTGCGCGCTGGCAGGCGGAGATTAATTTTGCGGCAGCGCTGTCGGTAACCCCGCCTGCCGCCACGCCGCTGCACCTTGCCGCGCTGGAAAAAGAGGAGCTGGACACCTTAGCCCAGCTTGATCTGGTGCAGTCCGCCGCGTTCTTCGCCTGGGCCAACCGCCTGATGCTGACCCTGGGCGAGCCCTGGCTTGCCTGACTTCAATCAGGCTAGCGCGCGAGCGTTAGCCTGAGCCTGTCTGGCACGCAGGTAACCGTAGATCAGTAATGCACTCATGGCCGAGAACGAGAGTATCGCCGCAGGCAGCGTGACGTAGCGCCAGCTAAAGCCGAGGGTAATCATCATCCCGCCAAAGTACGCCCCGATCGCACTGCCGAGATTAAACGCCATCTGCCCGCCCGCAGCCCCCAGCATCTCGCCGCCCTTCGCATTTTGCAGAAGCAGGATCTGCAGCGGCGCAGAGAGCGCGAACAGCCCGGCGCAGCAGATAAAGCCCATCACCAGCGAGGCCGTTTTCAGTTCGCCACAGACAAAAAGCAGCAGCAGCGAGGCAACAATCACCATGTCGGTGGTTGCCGCAATGCGCAGCGGACTAAAACGCCCCGAAAGCTTACCGCTCAACAGATTGCCCAACACCATGCCAAGGCCCATCAACATCATGATGATGGTCATCATGCCTTCGGAGAAGCCAGAAACATTGACCATAAACGGTTTAACGAAGCTGAACCACGCGAATACACCAGCATTGCCAAACATCGTGGCGGCAAAAATCAGCCAGGGCTCCGGTTTCTTCAGGAACTGGAACTGCTCGGTCAGTTTAATTTCTGATTTGTCATGGATGTCCGGCACCCAGATCAGCACCGAGAGGATCACCAGCGCATCGAACAGAGCGATCAGGAAAAAGGTATAACGCCAGCTGAACTGGTGTCCCAGCCAGGTGCCGAGCGGGACGCCCACCAGGTTAGCGACGGTCATCCCGGCGATCATCCCGGCCACCGCGACCGTCACCTTCCCCGGCGGCGCAATTTTAGACAGAATAATCGCCCCGACGCCGAAAATCGCGCCGTGCGGAAAACCTGAAATCAGGCGCCCGGCCGCCAGCCAGAAATATGACGTAGAAAACGTAAACAGAGCGTTCCCGACCGCGCACAGGGCAACCAGAAACAGCAGCGTGGTTTTTAACGAGAACTTGCCTGAGAACAGCGCCACAATCGGGGCGCCAATCACCACGCCGAAGGCATAAAACGAGATCATATTCCCGGCGGAGGGAATCGAAATACCGGTGTCATGCGCCAGCTCGGTTAACACGCCCATAATGCCAAATTCGGCCATGCCCAGGCCAAATGTGCCAAGCGCCAACGAAAATATTGTCTTTTTCATACCTCAACCACGGGTTAATCACTCGCAACGGGCATTATTGAATAATCTTGTATGGTGAGCCAGTTCAAACTGGCAGACTGACACGTTAATCCATTTATACAGCGCAGGCTGTGAATATTGTCAGCCGATAATCGCGATGCCAAGGCGTTCCATAATTTGCGACACTTGATAACTGTCCAGCTTAACGCCCTGTAAATCAGTGCCACGCACGTCCAGTTCACCCAGTTCCGAATTGGTTAAATCGCAGTGTGTGAAATTTGCTGCACGCCAGTCAAATGAAGAAAACTCGCCGCCTGACATATCCGAACCACTGAAAGTTGCCCCCAGGATCTGCGCGCCGTTCCAGCGGTTTTCCCACAACTCGCATTTTTCCAGAACCACCTTCGAAAAATTGGCATAGCTCAGGTTGCTTTTTGTTATATAAGCACTGCAAAACCAGGTTCGCGTGGTGATCATGTTCATAAAACTGGCACCGCGAAAATCAGCCCCTTGCGCCCTGCATTCACGGATTTCGATGCCTAATGCATTCGCATTTCTGAAATCAGCCATGGATAAATCGCAACTTTTGAAGATCGCGTCCTTAAGTTGCGCCCGGCTAAAATTTCCGCCGATCTGGCGTTCACGATCGTAAAACTGACAACCGATAAATGCTGTGCCAGTCAAATCTGTGCCAGAGAAATCGCAATGACGAAAAACAGCATTTTCAATCTTTTCACCGGTAAAACGGTTACGTCCAATTTTTTCGCCTTCAACAATCAATGTCATAACAACCCTGTTTATTTATACAGTTATTTTTAATCATTTTAACCAGCGATTCGCGAAAGAGAAAGTCCTGACTGCGAAAAAAGTCCGCTGAGATTTCCACTCAGCATTACACTTCAAAGTGTTAGTTCCTTCTAAGCACATCACACGTTCCGGAGATGAGGATTATCATGGGAAACGCAAAACAGAATAAAACCAAAGCAGTGACCGTGACCAAAGCGAGTGTAGATAGCGTGGTTAAACCCGTGCTGAAGACCAAAGAGTACGAAAAAGAGCTCCGCCGCCTGCACGTCGAACTGGTTAAGCTCCAGCAATGGGTCGTCGCCAAAGGGTTAAAAGTGTGTATTGTTTTTGAAGGACGCGACGGTGCCGGCAAAGGCGGCACCATTAAAGCGATCACCGAGCGCGTCAGCCCGCGCGTGTTTCGCGTTGTGGCGCTCCCTGCGCCGACTGAAAAGGAAAAAAGCCAGCTCTACTTCCAGCGCTATGTGCCGCATCTGCCTTCGGCGGGCGAAATCGTGATCTTCGATCGCAGCTGGTATAACCGCGCGGGCGTTGAGCGGGTGATGGGGTTCTGCACGGAGGAACAGGCGGAGAAATTTTTAGACGGCGCGCCGGTTATGGAAAAAGCGATGGTCGATGCCGGGATTATCCTGCTGAAGTACTGGCTGGAGGTGACGCCGAAAGAGCAGGAGCGACGCCTGCGCGACCGTATTAACGATGGGCGTAAGATCTGGAAGCTGTCGCCGATGGATATTAAATCCTTTAACCTGTGGGACGAGTACACCCGCGCCCGCGACGCCATGTTTGAAGCCACCGACACCGCCTGGGCGCCGTGGTTTGTGGCGCGTTCAGAGGATAAAAAACGCGTGCGACTGAACATTATTTCGCATCTGCTTTCGCAGATCCCGTATAAAGAAATACACGTTGAGAAAGTGGATTTACCGAAACGCAAAATCGGTAAAATCAAACCCACAAAATATCCGTTCCGGTATGTGGAGGAGCGGTTCTGATTTTGAAGAGTAGGCCCGCGCAAGCGCAGCGCCGCCGGGCAAAGCCGACGGCGCAGGTCTTACTTCATCCCTTCCGTACTTTCCTGTTTTGCTTCCAGTCGCTCCACATCACGGTACCAGCGCGGATGGTGTTTCTGCGCCCAGCGGCGGCTCACCTTCCCTTCAATCATCCCTTTGATTGACCCTTTCACCCAGAACGCCATATACATATGGATCAGGATGGCATGAATCAGGATGATGGCCGACGTCGCGTGGATAAGCAGCGCGTAACGCACCACCTGAATCGGGAAATAATGCGCAAAATACGGACGCCAGATCATCACGCCGGTCACCAGCAGCACAAAAATCATGCTCATGATGGTCCAGAACATCATCTTCTGCCCGGCGTTGTATTTCCCCACCTTCGCAACTTTGTGCTCGTTACCCTTAAGGACTTCGACAATCCCTTTCACCCACGGGATATCCTGCTTGTCAGGAATATTGTGATGGACGAAGCGCACGAACATAAACATCAGCACCACGAAAATCAGCACCCCGAAGAACGGGTGCAGAATGCGCCCCATCTGCGGCGTACCGAAGGTTTCGGTCAGCCACTGCAGCGTCGGGAAGAAGAACGAAATTCCCGATACCGCCACCAGGAAGAAGCAGATCACCACCGTCCAGTGACAGGCGCGATCGACAAATTTGGTGCGCACTATCATTTTCGACTTACTCATGATGCTCCTCCTCGTCGTCATCCACCTCTTTGTTTGGCCCGATACCAATGTAGTGATAGATCAGCCCGGCAAAGGTGGCGATAAAGCCCGCCGCAGAGAGCGGTTTAAGCGCCCCTTTCCACAGGTTGATGGAGGTATCGATCGCCGGATCCTTCGGCAGGTTGTGGTACAGCTCCGGCTGGTCGCTATGGTGTAGCACATACATCACGTGCGTACCGCCCACGCCCTGCGGGTTGTAAATGCCCGCTTTGTTGTAGCCCCGCGCTTTGAGCTTATCGACACGCTGCTGCGCCACCTCCAGCATCTCTTTTTTGGTGCCGAAGTGGATCGCCCCGGTGGGACAGGTCTTCACGCAGGCTGGTTCCTGACCGACGCTGACGCGGTCCACGCACAGGGTACATTTGTATACCCGGTTATCCTCTTTATTGAGGCGCGGAATATTAAACGGACAGCCCGCGATGCAGTAGCCGCAGCCGATGCAGTTGTCCTGCTGGAAATCAACGATCCCGTTGGCATACTGGATAATCGCCCCGGCAGACGGGCAGGCCTTCAGGCAGCCCGGATCTTCACAGTGCATGCAGCCGTCTTTGCGGATCAGCCACTCCAGCTTGCCGTTCTGCTCGGTTTCGCTAAAACGCATCACCGTCCAGGATTTGGCGCTCAGATCCGCCGGATTATCGTAAACCCCTACGCAGTGCCCCACCTCGTCACGGATGTCGTTCCACTCCGAGCAGGCCACCTGGCAGGCCTTACAGCCCACGCAGGAGGAGACGTCGATAAGCTTGGCGACTTCTGCCTTGTAGTCCCGCGCGCGAGGCGCGGGGGTAATCGGGTTCGTCGCGGAGCGTTTAATAATGTCTTGTGTTTCCATCGCCATTTAATCGCTCCTTACGCTTTCTCGATGTTGACCAGAAACGCTTTGTACTCCGGCGTTTGCGAGTTGGAATCGCCGACGTTCGGCGTCAGGGTATTAGCGATGTAGCCTTTCTGCGCCACCCCTTCAAAGCCCCAGTGCAGCGGGATGCCGACGGTTTCCACCTGCTGGCCGTGCACGTTCAGCGATTGCAGGCGGCGGGTGACCACCGCCACCGCGCGGATAAAGCCGCGCTTGCTGCTCACCTTCACGCGATCGCCGTTGGCAATGCCTTTCGCCTTCGCCAGCGTTTCGCTTATCTCCACAAACTGTTCCGGCTGCGCGATGGCGTTCAGCCGCGCG
Organism: Enterobacter cloacae complex sp. Mu1197; assembly: GCF_040059225.1. NCBI lineage: Bacteria > Pseudomonadati > Pseudomonadota > Gammaproteobacteria > Enterobacterales > Enterobacteriaceae > Enterobacter > Enterobacter cloacae complex sp. Mu1197. The sequence continues at coordinate 2,451,667 of NZ_CP157375.1, forward strand.
TGCTTGGTCCAGGTATGGAAATGCTCGGTCAGGCGGTAGGTCGTCCCCACGTACGGAAATTTGTCCTTTTTGCCCAGACGCAGCGCGTCGTCTTCGTAGATACGCACCACCGGACTGGAGACCACGTTCGGGTGCAGCGGATTTGTCCCCAGCGGCGTTTCCATCGGCTCGTAGTGCTCCGGGAATGGCCCTTCCGCCAGCTTGTTGAGCGCAAACAAACGCCCCAGCCCTTCCGGCTGCATGATAAACGGCCCGGTGTTGCTGCCCGGTGCGGCGGTGCTGTAGTCCGGGATATCGTTCCCCGTCCATTTCGCCCCGTTCCACTGGATCAGCATGCGCTTCGGATCCCACGGCTTGCCGTTGATGTCCGCCGACGCGCGGTTGTACAGCACGCGACGGTTCAGCGGCCACGCCCATGCCCAGCCCAGGGTATTGCCCAGACCTGACGGATCGGCGTTATCGCGGTTGGCCATCTGGTTACCCTGCTCGGTCCAGCTACCGGTGTAGATCCAGCAGGACGATGCCGTGGTGCCGTCGTCGCGCAGCAGCGCGAAGCTGTTCAGCAGTTGGCCCTTTTTCGCCACCAGATTGCCGCTCGCGTCATACAGATCCGCCAGCGCCACGCCGTTGTTCTCTTTCGCGACTTCTTCAGACTCGGGACGATCCGGCTGCTTGTAGCGCCAGCTCATCTTCAGCAGCGGCTCCGCGCCTTTGCCGCCTTCGGTGCGATACATTTCGCGCAGGCGGTGGTAGATCCCGGCCAGGATCTCGCCGTCGTTGCGCGCTTCACCCGGGGCGTCCTGGCCTTTCCAGTGCCACTGCAGCCAGCGGCCGGAGTTGGCAATGGAGCCATCCTCTTCCGCAAAGCAGGTGGACGGCAGGCGGAACACTTCGGTCTGAATCAAGGCCGGATCGACATCGTTTGATTCCCCATGGTTCTGCCAGAAGGTGGAGGTCTCGGTCACCAGCGGATCGATAATGACCATGTACTTCAGCTTGCTCAGGCTGCGAACGACTTTGTTCTTGTCCGGGAAGGAGGCCACCGGGTTGAAGCCCTGGCAGATATATCCCGTGACGTCGCCCTTATCCATCATGTTGAAATACTTGATGACGTCATAAGCCTGATCCCACTTCGGCAGCCACTCAAAGCCCCAGTCGTTCTCTTTCTGCGCCGCATCGCCGTAGAAGGATTTCATCAGGCTGACGTAGAACTTCGGATAGTTGCTCCAGTAGTTCACCTGGTCCGGCAGCGTTGCTTTTGGCGTGTTCGCCGCCAGATAGCTTTGCAGATCCGTCTGCTTTTCAGACGGCAGCGTCAGGTAGCCCGGCAGGCTGGTCGAGAGCAGTCCGAGGTCGGTCAGCCCCTGAATGTTGGAGTGACCCCGCAGCGCGTTCACGCCGCCCCCGGCCATGCCCATGTTGCCGAGCAGCAGCTGGATCATCGCCATGGTGCGGATGTTCTGCGCGCCGACGGTGTGCTGCGTCCAGCCCAGCGCGTACAGGAACGTGGTGGTTCTGTCGGCAGCGCTGGTGGAGGCCAGCACCTCACACACCTTCAGGAAGTCCGCTTTCGGCGTGCCGCAGATGTTTTCCACGACGTCCGGCGTATAGCGGGAAACATGCTGTTTCAGCAGGTTCCACACGCAGCGCGGATGCGTCAGGGTTTCATCCCGCATCGCATAGCCGTTTTCATCGAACTGATAGTTCCAGGACGTTTTATCGTACTGGCGTTTTTCGGCGTCATAGCCGCTAAACAGTCCGTCATCGAAGGCAAAGTCATCCCGCACCAGCAGGTTGGCGTTGGTGTAGTGCTTAACGTATTCCGCGTTAATTTTGTTGTTTTCGATCAGGTACAGCAGCACACCGGACAGGAACGTAATGTCCGTACCGGAGCGGATTGGCGCATAGATATCGGCCACTGATGCCGTACGCGTAAAGCGCGGATCGACGACAATAAGCGTCGCATCATTGTTGTTTTTCGCTTCCATCACCCAGCGGAACCCCACCGGATGGGCTTCAGCGGCGTTACCGCCCATCACCACCACGACGTTCGCGTTTTTGATATCAACCCAGTGGTTGGTCATCGCACCGCGACCAAATGTTGGAGCAAGACTTGCTACCGTTGGTCCGTGTCAGACGCGCGCCTGGTTGTCTACCGCCAGCATGCCGAGAGAGCGCACAAATTTTTGCGTCAGCATGCCGGTTTCATTACTGGCGGCCGAGGCACATAACATGCCGGTGGTCAGCCAGCGGTTGACCGTCACGCCCTGCGCGTTCTTTTCAATAAAGTTGGCGTCGCGGTCGGCTTTCATTAATTTTGCAATACGGGAGAAGGCCTCATCCCAGGAGATACGCTGCCATTTATCAGAACCCGGCGCGCGGTATTCCGGGTAGCGCAGGCGGTTTTCGCTGTGAACGTAGTCCAGCAGCCCCGCCCCTTTCGGGCAAAGCGCCCCGCGGCTCACCGGATGATCCGGATCCCCTTCAATGTGATAAATCGCTTCTCTGGCGTTCTTCGCGCCATCGCCCAGGCTATACATTAAAAGCCCACAACCCACGGAGCAGTATGTGCAGGTGTTACGGATCTCTTTCGCGCGCAGCAGCTTATAGTTGCGTGCCTGAGCCAGCGCCATTTTGGGAGCAAATCCCAGCATTGCGGCTGTTGTTCCGGCCATACCGCCCGCGCAGATTTTAAAAAATTGTCTGCGGCTGACGTCCATTGTTGTCCTCGTTATCTGAAAAGACTTCGCGCCGCAAACTAACAGCAAAGCCCCTGATTTTTTTGCGTCAAATCAAGGTCATCTGTCTTCCCCCCCTTAATAGTCACCCCCGCAATATTTCATTACCCCTTTTTGATTAACGGCTTAAGAGAATAATTCACGACAGCGACAGGCGTAATGCGATACATTTTTCCTTTGATTTTTATTGCGATGGCGAAGTAATGGACAGAAAGAGAGCAACGCTTATTGGGCTGGCGGCGATATTGTTATGGAGCACCATGGTCGGCCTTATTCGCAGCGTGAGTGAGGGACTGGGGCCGGTAGGCGGTGCGGCGATGATCTATACCCTCAGCGGATTGCTGTGCCTGGTGACGGTAGGATTTCCTGATATCAGACGGTTCTCGCCGCGGTATCTTATTGCGGGCAGCGTTTTATTTGTCAGCTACGAAATATGCCTGGCGCTGTCGTTGGGCTATGCCGTTACGCGCGCGCAGGCGATTGAAGTCGGTATGGTGAATTACCTCTGGCCGAGCCTGACGATCGTATTTGCGATTTTGTTCAACGGGCAAAAATCGACCCTGTGGGTGATCCCAGGCCTGGTCATTTCGCTGCTGGGCGTCTGCTGGGTATTGGGCGGCGAAGAAGGATTACACCTTGAAGAAATAACCCGCAATGTCGTTTCCAGCCCTCTCAGCTATGCGCTGGCGTTTGCCGGGGCCTTTATCTGGGCCGCCTACTGCACGGTCACCAGCAAATTTGCGAAAGGACAAAACGGCATCACCCTGTTTGTCTTGCTGACCGCGCTAAGTCTGTGGGTGAAATATGCCCTGAGCGATCAGCCCGACATGGTGTTTACCCTCCCGGTGGTGGTGAAGCTCGTTATGTGCGGCATTGCGCTTGGGTTTGGTTACGCCGCATGGAATATTGGTATCCTTCACGGTAACGTCACGGTGCTGGCTGCCGTGTCCTATTTTACCCCCGTCCTCTCTGCTGCGCTTGCTGCCGCAGTGTTAAGCTCCCCCCTTTCATTCTCGTTCTGGCAAGGCGCGCTGATGGTCTGCGCCGGGTCGTTGCTCTGCTGGTACGCAACGCGAAAATAAGGTTTTCTTCCGTGGCCGGGGGAATTTCAACCCGGCAACATAATTAACATAAATTTAAAATGTGATCGCACTTCAGAATATTTATCCTGATAACAGGCAGTCTGTTTAAATTCGGTTTATATTTGCTGTTATCTGTAAAGCCCCCTGAAAGGAATTGACATAAACTGACAACGGAATGAAATTAGTCAACCATCAATATTAACGCCATGGATAGCCATGACTGCAATAATTCAGATCTGACACATTTGTGGAAATATGCGGAATAGCCGTCAAACATTCAGACCAACCCACTGCTTTTAAAGAAAAATAGCAATAGAACCCGCCTCAACCCCTCGAATATACCGAAATCTAACGCACGATACCAAAACCTTCAGAAATTATAGCAACAGCAATAATCCCACGCATTAAATACATATTAATCGTATAAATTCCGGTCATATTGTTTAAATATCACCCTTCCCACACGATCGAGATCACACTAATTGAAATTATCTCTAATATTTTGAAACTTATTATTGAAATAAGACTACGAGATTTTTAAGAATAGCATGCCATTTACGAACAGCCTCGTTTAGAAATCGTTCAGAGTGGTTCAGGAAATACCCAAAAAAATTATAAGGAACATTTAAGATGAAACTTAAATTAGTTGCAGTGGCAGTCACTTCCATGCTGGCAGCAGGCGTTGTTAACGCTGCCGAAATTTACAACAAAGACGGTAACAAGCTGGATCTGTACGGTAAAGTGACAGGTCTGCACTATTTCTCTGATGACGCTGGCGCAGATGGCGATAAAACCTACATGCGTATCGGCTTCAAGGGTGAAACCCAGGTTAACGATCAGCTGTCCGGTTACGGCCAGTGGGAATACCAGATTCAGGGCAACAAAGACGAAGGCGACAACCAGTCCTGGACGCGTGTGGCGTTTGCAGGTCTGAAATTCGCGGAAGCAGGTTCATTCGATTACGGTCGTAACTACGGCGTGATTTACGACGTGACCTCCTGGACCGACGTGCTGCCAGAATTCGGCGGTGACACCTATGGTGCCGACAACTTCCTGCAGTCTCGTGCTAACGGCGTGGCAACCTACCGTAACCAGGACTTCTTCGGTCTGGTTGATGGCCTGAACTTTGCTCTGCAGTATCAGGGTAAAAACGGCAGCGTAAGCGGTGAAAACACCAGCGGCCGCAGCCTGCTGAACCAGAACGGTGACGGCTATGGCGCATCCCTGACTTACGATCTGGGCGAAGGCTTCAGCGTAGGTGGTGCAATGTCCTCTTCCCGTCGTACCGCTGACCAAAATGCGGCTGGCGTATACGGTGAAGGCGACCGCGCAGAAGTGTATAGCGGTGGTGTGAAATACGACGCGAACAACGTTTACCTCGCGGCGCAGTACTCTCAGACCTATAACGCAACCCGCTTCGGTACTTCTAACAACAAGCGTACCGACATCTACGGCTTTGCAAACAAGGCGCAAAACTTCGAAGTTGTGGCTCAGTATCAGTTCGACTTTGGCCTGCGTCCATCCATCGCTTACCTGCAGTCTAAAGGCAAAGACATCGAAAACTTCGGCGACCAGGATCTGGTTAAATACATCGATGTTGGCACGACCTATTATTTTAACAAAAACATGTCCACCTACGTGGATTACAAAATCAACCTGCTCGACGACAACAAGTTCACTCGCCAGGCAGGCATCGGTACCGACAACATCGTGGCGCTGGGTCTGACCTACCAGTTCTAAACCTTGTCTGTCCAAAAGCCAGCTGAACAAGCTGGCTTTTTTTATCGCCCTCTTTTACCCGACGGACGACTCCCCGCCCGCCGCCCGACGCAGCCAGGTTTGCAGCAGCTTGCCGTCCTCGGTCATCTCTGAATCTGAACGCACGCAGAGGTAATAATCGCGTCCGTCATCAATCGGTAGGTCAAATATCTTCACCAGCTCGCCGCTCTCAAGATACGGCGCAATCAGCGGCTCACGCATTAGCGCACAGCCCAGACCAGCCTGTACGCCCGCCAGCGTCAACAGTCCGTCTTCAAACAGCGGGCCGCTGCGCCGGAGAGGACGTTTTACCCCCTGCAACAAAAACCACTGCGTCCAGCTCGTACGTTCTTCATCGTGCAGGAGCGGCATTTGCAGCAACTGCTCAGGCGTATCGATATGGCCATGAATGCGTAAAAACGCACGGCTGCACACGGGCACCATCTGACCGGAAATCAGCTTTTCACTCTGATAGCCCGCCCACTGCCCGTTGCCAAAACGAATCGACATATCCGACGCGTCGCTCAGATAGTTACGGTGGTTGGCATATACCACGTTGATCTCGGTTTGGGGATTGGCGCGCATAAACGCAGGCAAACGTGGGATAAACCACCCCATACCAAACAGCGGGATTAGGCTGATGGTGACCTGACGCGTTTGCGCCTGCTCCGCCAGATGCTCCGTCGCCTGGCGCAGCACGTTAAACGCCGCACGGATCGAGCGGTAATATTCCCGCCCGTGCTGGCTCAGCACCAGCCTGCGCCCCTGACGTTCCGTGAGCGGCATTTGCAGGTATCCTTCGAGCACCTTGAGCTGATGGCTGACGGCCGACGGAGAGATATTCAGCTCCTGTGCGGCCAGCGTGACGCTGCCCAGCCGGGCGATGGCCTCAAAGGCACGTACGGCCCGAAGCGGCGGATCGTTTGCCAGGCGGCTTTCTGCATACGCCGCCAGATTCGCCAATTGTTCTGTTTTATTCATATGTTGATTTCTTTAGGCTTCTCACCCAAAAGCAGGCATAAACTATTTTCATATAAATCATAAAGATAAAACAATATTTATTTATCATAAGAAATAATAGATGCGTATTTTACAATTTAATTCATTTATTGGATGGTAGCCGCAGAACGAGCACTTTTCGGGTACAGACGTTGGATACACTCATACAACAACTGATCAACGGTGTGATGCTGGGAAGCATCTACGCGCTGATCGCGCTGGGCTATACCATGGTGTATGGCATTTTGCGCATTATTAACTTTGCCCACGGCGATATTCTGATGGTCGGCGCGCTCACCACGCTCTCCGCCATGAACGCTCTGAACACCACCTTCCCGCATATGCCGCTGCTGTTGCAGCTTGGCATTGCCCTGGTGATTGCCATGGCCGTTTGTGCCCTGCTGGCGATGGCCGTGGAACGCTTTGCCTACCGTCGACTGCGCAACGCCCCGCGGCTCGCACCGCTGATCTCGGGTATCGGCGTCTCCGTCCTGCTGCAAACCGTGGCGATGATTATCTGGACACGCAACCCGCTGATGTTCCCGCAGATCCTGCCCATGGATCCGATTGCCGTGACGTCTGGAAGTGAAACGCACCCGCCCGCCATCGTGACCGTTACCGGAATTGTCACCGTGGCGCTGGCGCTAGCTGTGATGACCGGCCTGTGGCTGCTGGTGGAATACACCCGTCTGGGGCGCGGCATGCGCGCCGTGGCGGAAAACCCACGCGTGGCCACGCTGATGGGGGTTAACCCAAACGCCATCATCACCCTGACGTTTGCGATTGGCGGGGCGTTTGCCGCGCTGGCAGGCGTGATGATGGCCAGCAACTACGGTAACGCCAGCTTCTCGATGGGCTTTTTGCCCGGGATCAAGGCCTTTACCGCCGCCGTGCTGGGGGGCATTGGTAACATTCGTGGCGCCATGATTGGCGGCATCCTGCTCGGCATTATCGAAGCGCTGGGCGCAGGTTACCTCGGTGAACTGACCCATGGCGTATTTGGCAGCAACTATCAGGATGTCTTTGCCTTTATGGTGCTGATCCTGGTGTTGGTCTTCCGTCCGGCTGGCCTGCTGGGCGAGCGCGTGGCGCACAGGGCGTAAGGAATACCATGACAACACTTCAACTCCAGACCCCGGCGACGACACGCAAATTCTGGTCAGGCATGAGCCTGTTCTGCCTTGCGCTGCTGATTGCTCCCGTGGTGGCCACGCAGCTTGGCGGCAACTACTGGGTGCGCGTCATCGACTTCGCTCTGCTCTACATCATGCTGGCGCTCGGGCTTAATATTGTGGTCGGCTATACCGGCCTGCTGGACATGGGCTTTATCGCCTTTTACGCGGTCGGCGCCTACCTCGCGGCACTGATGGCCTCCCCACACCTGCTGGAGGTGTTTCCGATCCTCGGCGTCTGGTTCCCGGACGGGCTACACACCTCGTATCTGCTCATTATTCCGCTGGCCGCCCTCGTCGCGGCAGTCTGCGGGATTTTACTCGGTGCTCCTACGCTCAAGCTGCGCGGGGACTACCTGGCGATAGTGACCCTCGGCTTTGGCGAAATTATCCGCATCCTGATGCGTAACCTCGACCGTCCGGTAAACATTACCAACGGCGCAAAGGGCATTACCGGGGTGGATACGCTGAACCTGTTCGGCCTGAAGTTCAGCGGCGTATACCACTGGTTTGGTTTCAAAGTGCCTGCCCTGTGGCTGTGGTACTACCTGCTGATGCTGGTCATTGTGGCGATTATTTTTGTCTGCCTGCGCCTGCAGCATTCCCGCATTGGTCGCGCCTGGCACGCCATCCGCGAGGATGAAGATGTGGCGCGCGCGATGGGCATCAACGTGCGTAACTATAAACTGCTCGCCTTTGCGATGGGCGCCTCCTTTGGCGGCGTGGCGGGTGCGCTTTTCGGCGCGTTTCAGGGCTTTGTCTCCCCGGAATCCTTCACGTTACAGGAATCGATTGCCGTACTGGCAATGGTGGTGCTGGGCGGCATGGGGCACATTCCGGGCGTGATCCTGGGCGCGGTACTGCTGACCGCCCTGCCGGAACTGCTGCGCAGCCAGGCAGCGCCGGTTCAGCAGGCGCTGTTCGGTACGGTGCTGATTGACCCGGAAGTGCTGCGCCAGCTCTTTTACGGTCTGGCACTGGTGCTGGTCATGCTGGTACGCCCGTCCGGGATCTGGCCGGTACGCCACAAGGAGGCGAAGGCATGAGCCTGTTAACCGTACGCAACATGACAAAACGCTTCGGCGGCCTTACCGCTGTAGATGACGTTTCCTTAACCGTGAACAAAGGCGAGATCTACGGGCTGATCGGCCCCAACGGCGCGGGAAAAACCACCTGCTTTAACCTCATCACCGGCCTTTATCCGGCGGACAGCGGCGAGTTTTCGATAGCGGATAAGCCCTATTTCCCAAAACACATAGAGAAAGTGACCGCCGCCGGGATTGCGCGCACCTTCCAGAACGTGCGCCTCTTCAACGACATGTCGGTACTGGAAAACGTGATGGTGGGCCGCCACGTGCGCACCCGTAACGGCCTGTGGGCCGCGCTGAGCCGCCACAAACGCGCCCGTGAGGAAGAGAAACAGACCCGCGAACTGGCCTGGCACTGGCTGGACTATACCGGCATTGCGCAGTTCGCCCACTATCGCGCCTGCGATCTGGCCTATGGCCATCAGCGTCGCCTGGAAATCGCCCGCGCGCTGGCAACAGATCCGCTGCTGCTGGCGCTGGACGAACCCGCCGCCGGGATGAACGCGGCGGAAAAAGTGGCGCTCGGCGAGCTGCTCATCCGCATCCGCGATCACGGCAAAACCCTGCTGATGATTGAACATGACGTCAAGCTGGTGATGGGCATCTGCGACCGTCTGACGGTCCTTGATTACGGCAAAACGCTTGCCAGCGGCACGCCGGAAAACGTGCGGCGCGACCCGGCAGTGATCGCCGCCTGGCTTGGAGGCAACGCCCATGTCTGAATTACTGAAGGTAGAACGTCTGGACGTGCATTACGGCGGCATTCAGGCCGTACGCGACGTCTCCTTTACCCTGCGCGAGGGCGAACAGGCTACGCTGATCGGCGCGAACGGCGCGGGGAAAAGCTCCACCGTACGCGCCATTACCGGGCTGGAAAGCTTTAGCGGCAGTATTGAATTCAGCGGTAAAGCGGTGCGTAAACAGAGCCCGGAGACCCTGCTTCGCGACGGACTGGTGATGGTCCCGGAGGGCCGCGGGATCTTCTCCCGCATGACGGTACTGGAAAACCTGCAGATGGGCGCCTGGCTAAGGCGTGACACTGTCACCGTTAAACGCGAGATGAACGAGATATTCGAGCGCTTCCCGCGTCTGGGCGAACGCCAGCATCAGCTTGCCGGGCTGTTGTCCGGCGGTGAGCAACAGCTGCTGGCCCTTAACCGCGCCCTGCTCAGCCGCCCACGTCTGCTGATCCTCGACGAGCCCTCGATGGGCCTTGCCCCGAAAATGGTCGAGAACATTTTTGCCGTGATCGCCGGGCTGCGTGAGCGCGGTGTCGCCCTGCTGCTTATTGAACAAAACGCCCGGCTCGCGCTGGAAGTGACCGACAGCGCGTGGGTGATGGACAGCGGCAGCATTGTTCATCATGGCGAATCGACTGCACTGCTTAACGACGATCAGATTGCACAGATTTATTTGGGCGAAATGCCCGTTTAACCAGACCAGCCAACATCAGGGAAATACAATGAAAACAGTAAAAATCAGTGCGCTCAGCGCCGCTATTCTCCTCGGCAGCTTTGCCTCGACGGCCACGTGGGCCGCTGACAGCGAAACCGTGGTCATCGGTCTGGCGGGGCCGCTGACCGGCCCATCTGCCCGTATCGGGAAAGATCTGGAGAACGGCGCGCAGCTGGCCATTGACGATATTAACAAGCAGCACCCGACCATCGGCGGCAAAGCGGTCACCTTCAAACTGCAGTCCGAAGACGATCAGTCCGACCCGCGCACCGCCGTGGCCGTCGCGCAGCGTCTGGTGGACAGCGATGTGGCGGGCGTGGTCGGCCACTGGAACACCGGCACCAGCATTCCTGCGGCCCGCATTTATCACGATGCAGGCATCGTCCAGGTGGCACCGGTCGCGACCGGTCACGCCTATACGCAACAAGGTTTTGATACCAGCTTCCGCGTGATGGGACACGACGATGACGGCGGCCAGCTCGCCGGTCAGTATGCGGTCAATACCCTGAATGCCAAACGCATTGCGGTGATCGACGACCGCACCGCATTTGGTCAGGGGCTTGCAGACCAGTTTGTTAAATCGCTGGAAGCCCAGGGCGTGAAAATTGTCGATCGTCAGTACGTGGATGACAAAACGGTCGATTTCAGCGCCGTACTGACCGCCATTCGCAGTAAAAACGCCGATCTGATCTTCTTCGGCGGCGTCGACAGCCAGGCCGCACCGCTGGCTCGCCGCATCAAACAGCTGGGCATGAATGCCACGCTGATGGGCGCAGGCGGATTCGTCAGCCAGACGTTCCTCAAGCTGGCGCAGAAAGAAGGCGAAGGCGTTGTGGCGCTGGAGCCGGGTCTGCCCGTTGACCAGATGCCGGGCGGAAAGGCATTCGAACAGGCCTATCAGGCCCGCTACCACACCCATATCGAACTGCACGCCCCGTTCGCCTATGACGCCACCCGCGTGCTGGTTGCGGCAATGGAAAAAGCAGACTCCGTTGAGCCCTCCGCGTATCTGCCTGCCCTGCGCGCCATCAGCTATTCCGGCGTCACCGGGCAGATCGCGTTTGATAAAGAGGGCAACCTGAAATCGCCGTCGTTCACAGTCTACAAGGTTGTCGACGGCAAATGGCAGCCGCAGACCGTGCTGGGCGGCGCAAAAGCGAAGTAACGCAGCGAGGCAATGTGATGAGTGATAATAACGAGCTGGGCATTCTCGCCCGCCGCAAAATTGAAGCCGAAATTATTAAGCCAATTTATGAAATCCTGGTGCGCGAGATAGGAAAAGCCCGCGCCCAGGCGGTGATTGGCGAGGCCATTGAGCAGGCCGCGATTGACGCTGGCAAAGCGTTTGCCAGCAAAGAACCCAACGGCGCGAACATCAAGAGCTTTATCGCCCTGCAGTATCTGTGGGAGAAAGATAACGCCCTGGACGTGAAGGTGATCGACGCCGACGACCAGCAGTACAACTACAACGTGACCCGCTGTCGCTACGCGGAGATGTACCACGAGATGGGTCTGGGCGAGATTGGTCACCTGCTCTCCTGCGCGCGCGATGAAAAATTCATCGTTGGCTATGCGCCGGACGTTGAGCTAACCCGCACCACCACCATTATGCAGGGCGGTGCGTGCTGTGATTTCCGCTACCGCAGCAGCAAGGACAAGCCATGATCCGCGTCAACGCCGAACGTTTGTGGTCAACGCTTGAGATGATGGCGCAGATCGGCGGCACGCCCGCCGGTGGCGTCACCCGTCTGGCATTAAGCGAGGAAGATCGTGTTGCGCGTAACCTGCTGCGCGACTGGGCGCTGGACGCCGGTTTTACCTGTGACGTCGACAGCATGGGCAATATGTTTGTCCGCCGCGCGGGAAAAAAACCGCAGCTTGCCCCGGTCATGACCGGTTCACACGTGGATACCCAGCCGCTGGGGGGAAACTACGACGGGGTTTACGGCGTGCTGGCCGGGCTCGAGCTGCTGCGTACCCTCAATGACCATCACGTTGAGACGGAGCGTGACATCGTGCTGGTTAACTGGACCAACGAAGAAGGCGCGCGCTTCGCACCAGCCATGCTTGCTTCAGGGGTCTGGACGGGGCAGTTTAGCGAAGCGTACGCCCATGCCCGCGCCGATCACGATGGCATCACCGTGGGTGAAGCGCTGGATAGCATTGGCTACCGGGGTGAAGCCCCTGCCCGCGCGTTTCCGGTTCACGCCTGCTACGAGCTGCACATCGAACAGGGACCAATTCTGGAAGACGAAGCCCTGGATATAGGGCTCGTCCGCGCGGCAATGGGCCAGCGCTGGTTTACCCTGACGCTGGACGGATTTGCCGCCCACGCGGGCACCACGCCGATGCACAGCCGCCGCGACGCGCTGACCGCCTTCGCGGAGCTGGCGCTGAAGGTGGAAGAAATTGGCTATCGGCATGCGCCGGACGGACGCGCGACGATCGGTATGGCGCAGGTTACGCCAAACTCGCGCAACGTCGTGCCGTCTCGCGTGGTATGCAGCGTGGAGTTTCGCCATCCGGCGCAGGCGGCACTGGAAGCCATGGAGGCAGCGCTGCATAAGGTGGCTGAAAGCCTGAGCCTGCGCGGCGTGTCGGCTATCGTTGAGCGCATTTTTGACTACGCGCCCATCGCGTTTGATGCCAAATGTCTGGCTCACACGGAGAAGGCGGTGGCAGAACTGGGCTATTCGTCGAAACCGATGGTCTCAGGTGCGGGACATGACGCCTGCTATGTCAGCAACATTGCCCCTGCCAGCATGATCTTTATCCCCTGCGTGAAAGGCATCAGCCATAACGAAGCGGAAAGGATCCTGCCGGAGTGGTCGGAAAAAGGGGCGAACGTGCTGTTGCACAGCGTGTTGGCCGCGGCCCAGGAAAAATAAACCGTGTGGCGCGGCTCGGACAACAGCGCCCGTAGGCCCGGTAAGCGCAGCGCCACCGGGCGTGTTTTACCCCTTCGGCACCTTCGCCAGGCTGAACCAGATCCCCACTGCCAACAACAGCAGCATGCCGCCCGCACTGCCCAGCGCCACGCTGTGGGAGGTAATAAACGCACTTTTCGCCGCCTCAATCACCGGCTCCGCCAGGGACGGCGTCAGATCCTGCGCCACCTTCATCGCTTCCCCAATCGATGACGAGGCTTTATCGATGAGCGAGGCATTCAGCCCCTGCGGCAGGTCAATCGACGCCGAGAAGCTGCGGGTCAACAGCAGACCAAAAATGGCGATCCCCAGCCCGGCCCCCAGCTCATAGGACATGGTTTCAATCGCCCCTGCGGCGGCGGCTTTCTCCTTCGGCGCGGCAGCCATAATGGCGGAAGTCGAGGCCAGCAGCGCGCTGGCGGCACTGAAGCCGAGCAGCACCATCAGCCCCCACGCCTGCCACTGCTGCGTGCTGAAGTCGAGCGTCGACAGGCCGATAAAGCTGACGGCGCTGAGCCCCATGCCGCCGGCCGCGACGATGCGTAGCCCTAATCGCCCAACCAGCACGCCCGCGATCGGCCCGCTGAACCCGCTGGCGACCATCACCGGCAGCATAAACATGCCCGCTTCAAACGGCGTAAAGCCGTGAACAAACTGCAGCTCCTGGGCCATCAGCAGCTCAAACCCGACCAGGGCAATCATGGCGGTCATCGCCATCACCACGCCGCTCAGAATAATGCGATGGCAGAAGAGACGCATATCGATCATCGGTACGCGGGCACGAAGCTGAATACGCACAAAGATAAACAACAGCACCGAGCCGGTAACCAGCGCGGCGGCCACCAGCCACGGCGACAGTACGCCCTTTAGCGCGGTTTTGGCGCTGTAGACCAGCAGCAAAATCGCCACAATCAGCATGATGGCATGGCTGATATTCAGCGGCTGCTCCGGGCGGCCCTGCTGACGGGGCACAAAACGCGCCGCCAGCGACACCACCACCAGCACGATCGGCACGTTGATTAAAAACACCGATCCCCAGTAAAAATGCTCCAGCAGCATACCGCCAATCAGCGGGCCAAACGCCGCCCCGCCGGAACCGACCGCCGCCCAGACGCCGAGCGCGATGTTGCGATCTTTCGCGTCGGTAAAAAGCGTGCGGATCCCTGCCAGGGTGGCCGGAATAATCATCGCAGCACCAATCGCCAGCGAGGCGCGCGCCGCGATCAGCCATCCTGCTGAGGGGGCAAACGCAGCCGCCAGCGATGACAGGCCAAACAGCGTACTGCCGATCATCAACAGCCGTTTAAAACCGATGCGGTCACCCAGGGCGCCCATCGGCAGCACCATCCCCGCCATCACCAGCGAGTAGATATCGATGATCCACAATAATTCGTTACCGCTGGCGCCCAGCGTCATGCTCAATGTTGGCGCCGCCACGTGCAGCACCGTCGCGTCAATCGCGACCGGGATATACACCAGCACGATAATCACTAACGCTAACCACTGACGAAACATAAATTTCCTTTTCATTTTAAACCTGGACACATGTCCAGATTGCGATCCTACGTAAAGTTGAACGCGTGTCCAGCTTTTTGTTACACTCGTTTCGTTCCCATTGAGAGTGAGTAAAGATGCGATATCTGAGCAAGGATGAACGGCGCGAAGCCATCTTACAGGCCGCCATGCGCGTGGCGCTGGCCGAAGGACTGGCGGCAATGACGGTACGCCGCGTTGCGGCTGAAGCCGGCGTCGCGACCGGACAGGTTCACCATCATTTTACCTCCGGCGGGGAGTTAAAATCGCTGGCCTTCGTACGGTTAATCCGCGAACTGCTGGATGCGGATGTTGCGGGTGAACAGGCCGGATGGCGGGAACAGCTTCATGCCATGCTCGGCAGCGATGACGGCAGGTTCGAGCCTTATATTCGTCTTTGGCGTGAAGCGCAGATCCTGGCCAGCCGTGATGCCGACATTAAGGGTGCCTATGTAATGACCATGGAGATGTGGCATCAGGAGACCGTGGCGATTATCCGTGCCGGGGCGGAGGCTAACGCCTTTACGCTTACCGATCGCGCCGAAAGTATCGCCTGGCGGTTGATCGGGCTGGTTTGCGGGCTTGATGGGATCACCACGTTAAATATGCCCGAAATGGACGATGTGGCGTTTAATAAGCATCTCGATAAACTGATTTCCCTCGAATTATGTTAATACTCCTGAAGGCGTATTCATAACCTTCGGGCTTACAATTAGTAACATATTAAGCGAACCCTTATTTCCTTTCTAAACTCAGGGGTTCGTTTTTTTATCTATCCTTTCAGATGTATCCAAAAACATCCAATAAACCCAGCCACACCTTCTAGATCATCTTTTTGTTTTCACTGCTTTTTTCTCTTCATTAAGGTAAGCAAGAGGGCGATATGTCGCAACAAAGTGAAAAGAACAATCAGCATCTGTTGAGCAACTGGAAACCCGAAAACACGCAATTTTGGGAGAATAAAGGGAAACATATCGCACGAAGAAACCTATGGATTTCTGTGGCTTGCCTGCTATTAGCGTTTTGCGTATGGATGTTATTTAGCGCTATTGCCGTGAACCTGAATAAAGTCGGATTTAATTTCACCACCGATCAACTTTTTATGCTAACGGCATTACCTTCTCTCTCCGGCGCGATATTGCGCGTTCCCTATTCGTTTATGGTACCAATATTTGGCGGACGAAACTGGACGGTATTGAGTACCGTCATCCTGATTATTCCCTGCGTCTGGCTGGGAATTGCCATTCAGACCACCGCGACGCCTTACTGGATCTTTATCGTGATTGCCCTGCTCTGCGGCTTTGCAGGCGCCAACTTTGCCTCCAGCATGGGCAACATCAGCTTCTTCTTCCCCAAGGCAAAACAGGGTAGCGCGCTCGGTATTAACGGCGGGCTCGGCAACCTGGGCGTCAGCGTGATGCAGTTGGTCGCGCCGCTGGTGATCTTCCTGCCGATGTTTACCTTCCTGGGCGTGGAGGGCGTACCGCAAGATGACGGTTCCACCCTGTGGCTGGCAAATGCTGCCTGGATATGGGCTCCGCTTCTGTTGCTGGCCACTCTTGCGGCCTTCTTTGGGATGAACGATATCGCCAGCTCCAAGGCCTCTATCGCCAGCCAGCTCCCGGTGCTGAAGCGCTTTCACCTCTGGCTGCTGAGCCTGCTCTATCTGGCGACCTTCGGCTCGTTTATCGGCTTCTCGGCAGGCTTTGCCATGCTGTCAAAAACTCAGTTTCCGGACGTCAACATCCTGCACCTCGCCTTCTTTGGCCCTCTAATCGGTGCGCTGGCGCGTTCAGCGGGCGGAATGATCTCTGACAAACTGGGCGGCGTACGGGTCACGCTGATTAACTTCGTCTTTATGGCCCTCTTTAGTGCCCTGCTCTTCCTGACGCTGCCCGGCTCTGGCTCCGGCAGCTTTGTCGCGTTCTATCTGGTCTTTATGGGGCTCTTCCTCACCGCCGGGCTCGGCAGCGGATCCACCTTTCAGATGATCGCGATTATTTTCCGCCAAATCACGCTCGACCGCGTCAAAAAGCAGGGCGGCACGGACGAGCAGGCGCAACACGAAGCGGTGACGGAGACCGCCGCCGCGCTGGGCTTTATCTCCGCTATCGGCGCCGTTGGCGGGTTCTTCATTCCTAAAGCCTTTGGCACCTCGCTGGCGATGACCGGATCGCCGGTCGGCGCCATGAAGGTGTTCCTCGTGTTTTACATTGTCTGCGTGCTTGTTACCTGGCTGGTGTATGGCCGCAAATCCGCAAAAAAAGAATAACTACACGTCCGAAGCAGGAGAAATGTCATGAGCAAACTGTTGGATCGCTTTCGTTATTTCAAAACAAAGGGGGACAGCTTCGCCAACGGGCACGGGCAGGTATATAACACCAACCGCGACTGGGAGGACGGCTACCGTCAGCGCTGGCAGTTCGACAAAATTGTGCGCTCAACCCACGGCGTGAACTGTACCGGCTCCTGCAGCTGGAAGATTTACGTTAAAAACGGCCTGGTAACCTGGGAAACCCAGCAGACCGATTACCCCCGCACCCGCCCTGACCTGCCCAACCACGAACCGCGCGGCTGCCCGCGTGGCGCAAGCTACTCGTGGTATCTCTATAGCGCCAACCGTCTTAAATATCCGCTGGTGCGTCGCAAGCTGATTGAGCTGTGGCGCGAGGCGCTGGCGCAGCATACCGATCCGGTGCTGGCCTGGGACGCCATCCAGAGCGATCCGCAAAAGGCGCAGAGCTACCGGCAGGCGCGCGGACGCGGCGGGTTTATCCGCTCGAACTGGAAAGAGCTGAACCAGCTGATTGCCGCCGCCAACGTCTGGACCATCAAAAATTATGGCCCGGACCGCGTGGCCGGTTTTTCCCCTATTCCGGCGATGTCGATGGTCTCCTACGCCGCCGGCACGCGCTATCTTTCCCTGCTGGGCGGCACCTGCCTGAGCTTCTACGACTGGTACTGCGACCTGCCGCCTGCGTCGCCGATGACCTGGGGCGAACAGACCGACGTGCCGGAGTCCGCCGACTGGTACAACTCCAGCTATATCATTGCCTGGGGCTCGAACGTGCCACAGACCCGAACTCCGGACGCCCATTTCTTCACGGAGGTGCGCTACAAGGGCACCAAAACCGTCGCCATCACGCCGGACTTCTCGGAGGTCGCGAAGCTGAGCGACCAGTGGCTGTCCCCCAAACAGGGCACCGACAGCGCCCTCGCCATGGCGATGGGCCACGTGATCCTCAAAGAATTTCACCTCGATAACCCCAGCGACTACTTCCTCAACTACTGCCGCCGCTATACCGATATGCCGATGCTGGTGCTGCTGGACGAGCAGGAAGACGGTCGCGTGGTGCCGGGACGTATGCTGCGCGCCTCGGACCTTGTCGACGGGCTGGGTGAAGCTAATAACCCTGAATGGAAGACCGTCGCCTTTGACGTAGGCGGAAATCTGGTGGTGCCAAACGGGTCAATTGGCTTCCGCTGGGGAGAAAAAGGCAAATGGAACCTGGAGCCGCAGGCTGCGGGGCACGAAACCGAACTGACGCTGTCGCTGCTCATTACCCACGACAGCGTGGCCGATGTCGCCTTCCCCTACTTTGGCGGCAACGAGAACCCGCATTTCCGCAGCGTGAAGCAGGAGCCGGTGCTGACGCGCCGCGTGCCGAGCAAAATCCTGACCCTCGCCGACGGCAGCGAGAAACGAGTGGTCAGCGTTTACGATCTGGTGCTGGCTAACTACGGTCTCGATCGCGGTCTGGAGGACAGCAATGCCGCAGAGAGCTATGAGCAGGTCAAAGCCTACACCCCCGCCTGGGGCGAGCAGATCACCGGCGTGCCCGCCAGGCTGATTGAAAAAATCGCCCGCGAGTTTGCCGACACGGCGCACAAAACCCACGGCCGGTCGATGATTATTCTCGGTGCAGGGGTGAACCACTGGTACCACATGGACATGAACTACCGCGGGATGATCAACATGCTGGTCTTCTGCGGCTGCGTCGGGCAGAGCGGCGGCGGCTGGTCCCACTATGTTGGCCAGGAGAAGCTGCGCCCGCAAACCGGCTGGCTGCCGCTGGCCTTCGCGCTGGACTGGAACCGTCCGCCGCGCCAGATGAACAGCACCTCCTTCTTCTACAACCACGCCAGCCAGTGGCGCTACGAGAAGCTGACCGCACAGGAGCTGCTCTCTCCGCTGGCGGACGCCTCGAGGTTCACTGGCCACCTGATTGATTTCAACGTCCGCGCCGAGCGCATGGGCTGGCTGCCGTCTGCCCCGCAGCTCAACCTTAACCCGCTGCACGTGAAGGCGCGCGCTGACGCCGCTGGGATGTCCCCGCAGGATTACACCGCTCAGGCGTTAAAATCGGGCGATATCCGCTTCGCCTGCGAGCAGCTGGACAACGGTAAGAACCATCCGCGCAACCTGTTCGTCTGGCGCTCTAACCTGCTCGGCTCGTCCGGGAAAGGCCACGAGTACATGCTGAAATACCTGCTCGGTACCGAGAGCGGGATTCAGGGCGAGGATTTAGGCTCGACCGACGACGTGAAGCCTGAGGAAGTGGAGTGGCAGACCGCCGCCATTGAGGGCAAGCTCGACCTGCTGGTGACGCTCGACTTCCGCATGTCCAGCACCTGTCTGTTCTCGGATATCGTCCTGCCCACCGCCACCTGGTATGAAAAAGACGATATGAATACCTCAGACATGCATCCCTTTATTCACCCGCTCTCGGCCGCCGTCGACCCGGCGTGGGAGTCCCGCAGCGACTGGGAGATCTACAAGGGCATAGCCAAAGTCTTCTCCGAGGTCTGCGTCGGGCATCTCGGCACCGAAACGGACGTAGTGTTACAGCCGCTACAGCACGACTCCCCGGCGGAACTCTCCCAGCCGTTTGACATTCAGGACTGGCGCAAAGGGGAATGCGATCTGATCCCCGGTAAAACGGCGCCGAACATCGCGGTGGTCGAGCGGAACTACCCGGAAACTTACGAACGTTTCACCGCCCTCGGCCCGCTGATGGATAAGCTCGGCAACGGCGGGAAAGGCATATCGTGGAACACGCAGAACGAGGTCGATTTCCTCGGCAAGCTGAACTACGTCAAGCCCGACGGCCCGGCGAAAGGTCGTCCGCTGATTGAAACGGCGATCGACGCCTCCGAGGTGATCCTCGCTCTGGCACCGGAAACCAACGGTCAGGTGGCGGTGAAGGCCTGGGAAGCGCTCGGCGAACTGACCGGACGCGATCACACCCATCTGGCGCTGAACAAGGAAGACGAAAAGATCCGCTTCCGCGACATCCAGGCGCAGCCGCGCAAAATTATCTCCAGCCCAACCTGGTCAGGTCTGGAGAGCGAGCACGTCTCCTATAACGCGGGCTATACCAACGTCCACGAGCTGATCCCATGGCGCACGCTGTCTGGCCGCCAGCAGCTGTATCAGGATCATCCCTGGATGCGCGCGTTCGGAGAGAGCCTGGTGGCCTACCGTCCGCCGATTGATACCCGAAGCGTCACCCATATGCGCGAGATCCCGCCGAACGGCTTCCCGGAAAAAGCGCTCAACTTCCTGACGCCGCACCAGAAATGGGGCATCCACTCCACCTACAGCGAAAACCTGCTGATGCAGACCCTGTCGCGCGGCGGGCCGATTGTCTGGATCAGCGAAACCGACGCCCGCGAGCTGGGCATTGAGGACAACGACTGGATCGAGGCCTTCAACGCCAACGGCGCCCTCACCGCCCGCGCGGTGGTCAGCCAGCGCGTGCCGCCGGGCATGACCATGATGTACCACGCCCAAGAGCGCATCCTGAACATTCCGGGTTCAGAGGTGACCGGACGGCGCGGCGGGATCCACAACTCGGTGACCCGCGTCTGCCCGAAACCGACGCACATGATCGGCGGCTACGCCCAGCTGGCGTACAGCTTCAACTATTACGGCACCGTCGGCTCCAACCGCGACGAATTCATCATGATCCGCAAAATGAAAAACATTAACTGGCTGGACGGCGAAGGTCGGGATCAGGTACAGGAGGCGAAAAAATGAAAATACGCTCACAGGTTGGCATGGTTCTGAATCTCGATAAATGCATCGGCTGCCACACCTGCTCGGTGACCTGCAAGAACGTCTGGACCGGGCGCGAAGGGATGGAATATGCCTGGTTTAACAACGTCGAAACCAAACCGGGTATCGGCTACCCGAAAAACTGGGAGGATCAGGAGGAGTGGCAAGGCGGATGGATCCGCGGCATTCACGGCAAGCTGACCCCACGCCTCGGCGGCAAAATGGGCGTGCTGTCGAAGATTTTCGCCAACCCCGTCCTGCCGCAGATTGACGATTATTACGAACCCTTCACCTTTGACTATCAGGATCTGCACCGCGCGCCGGAGGGGGATCACCTCCCTACCGCCCGCCCGCGCTCGTTGATTGACGGCAAGCGGATGGACAAAATCGTCTGGGGGCCCAACTGGGAAGAGTTGCTGGGCGGCGAATTTGAAAAACGCGCCCGCGACCGTAACTTCCAGAAGATCCAGAAGGAGATGTACGGCCAGTTCGAAAACACCTTCATGATGTATCTGCCGCGCCTGTGCGAGCACTGCCTCAACCCGAGCTGTGTCGCCACCTGCCCGAGCGGCGCGATTTACAAGCGCGAAGAGGACGGCATTGTGCTGATCGACCAGGACAAATGCCGCGGCTGGCGCCTGTGCATCAGCGGCTGTCCCTACAAGAAAATCTACTTCAACTGGAAGAGCGGCAAGTCAGAGAAATGCATCTTCTGCTACCCGCGCATTGAGTCCGGCCAGCCGACCGTCTGCTCGGAAACCTGCGTCGGGCGCATCCGCTACCTCGGCGTGCTGCTGTATGACGCGGACCGTATTGAAGAGGCGGCCAGCACCGAGCATGAAACCGATCTGTACGAGCGCCAGTGCGACGTGTTCCTCAACCCGAACGATCCGGCAGTAATTGAGGAAGCGCTGGAGCAGGGTATTCCGCAGAACGTGATTGACGCCGCCCAGCGTTCTCCGGTCTACAAGATGGCGATGGACTGGAAGCTGGCTCTGCCGCTGCACCCGGAATACCGCACCCTGCCGATGGTCTGGTACGTGCCACCGCTGTCGCCGATTCAGTCCTACGCGGACGCTGGCGGCCTGCCGCAGAGCGACGGCGTTCTTCCCGCAGTCGAAAGCCTGCGCATTCCGGTGCAGTATCTGGCGAACATGCTCAGCGCGGGCGATACTGGTCCGGTGCTGCGCGCCCTGAAGCGCATGATGGCGATGCGTCACTACAAGCGCTCCCAGACCGTGGAAGGCGTGACCGATACACGCGCCATTGAAGAGGTCGGCCTGACCGAAGTGCAGGTTGAGGAGATGTACCGCTATCTGGCGATTGCCAACTACGAAGACCGCTTCGTGATCCCGACCAGCCACCGCGAAATGGCGCGCGACGCTTTCCCGGAGAAAAACGGCTGCGGCTTCACCTTTGGCGACGGCTGCCACGGCTCTGACACGAAATTCAACCTCTTCAACAGCAGCCGCATCGACGCGATTAACATCACCGAGGTGCGCGAACACGGGGAGGGAGAGTAATGCAGATCCTGAAAATCATCGCGCTGCTGATCGAGTATCCCGATGACACCCTGTGGGAAAACCGTGATGAAGCGCTTTCGTTAATTGCGCAGGACGCGCCCATGCTGCTGCCGTTTGCCCGGCAGCACCTGAGTGCCCCGCTGCTGGATAAACAGGCCGAATGGTGCGAGGTGTTTGAGCGCGGTCGCGCGACATCGCTGCTGCTGTTCGAGCACGTTCACGCCGAATCCCGCGATCGCGGTCAGGCGATGGTTGACCTGATGAGCCAGTATGAGAAAGCCGGTCTGGTGCTGGACTGCCGCGAGCTGCCGGACTACCTGCCGCTATACCTGGAATACCTGAGCATCGTGACCGAGGACGAGGGCCGCGAAGGTTTGCAGAACGTCGCGCCGATCCTGGCGCTGATCGGCGGCCGCCTGAAACAGCGCGGCGTGGCGCATTATCAGCTGTTTGACGCCCTGCTGACGCTGGCGGGAACGCGCCTTTCCAGCGACAGCGTGGCGAAACAGGTGTCCGGTGAAAAACGGGATGATACCCGTCAGGCGCTGGACGCTGTGTGGGAAGAGGAACAGGTGAAGTTTATTGAAGACAACGCCACATCGTGCGACAGCTCGCCGATGCAGCAATATCAACGACGCTTTAGCCAGGACGTCGCGCCGCAGTATGTGGACGTCAGCGCCGGAGGCCCAAAATGACGCACTACCTGAACGTGTTTTTCTATGACATTTATCCCTACATCTGCGCCACCGTCTTTTTCCTCGGCAGCTGGTTGCGCTACGACTACGGGCAATATACCTGGCGGGCCTCATCGAGCCAGATGCTCAGCAAACGCGGGATGAACTGGGCCTCTAACCTGTTTCATATCGGGATTCTGGGGATCTTCTTCGGGCACCTGTTCGGCATGTTAACCCCGCACTGGATGTACGCCTGGTTTTTACCCGTCGCGGTTAAACAGCAGCTGGCCATGATTGCGGGAGGGATCTGCGGCGTGCTGACGCTGATCGGCGGGTCGATGCTGCTGATTCGCCGCTTGTTCAACCAGCGGGTGCGTGCCACCTCCACCACGCCGGATATCATCATTATGAGTATCCTGCTGATACAGTGCATTCTGGGGCTATCGACCATTCCTTTCTCCGCGCAATATCCTGACGGAAGCGAGATGATGAAGCTGGTGGGCTGGGCACAAGGGATCGTGACGTTTAAGGGCGGCTCGTCGGAAATGCTGAGCGGCGTGGCGCCGATCTTCCGCGTGCATCTGGTGTTGGGGATGACGATCTTCCTCATCTTCCCCTTTACCCGCCTGGTGCACGTCTGGAGCGCGCCGTTTGAGTACTTTACGCGGCGGTATCAGGTGGTGAGATCGCGCCGTTGATTTGTCGGGTGGCGGCTACGCCTTACCCGACCTACGTTCACACGCCCGTAGGCCCGGTCAGGTGTTGACGCCACCGGGCCGCAATGTCAGAACAAAGTACTTCCGCTGACGACTGAAATAACCAACAGCAGCAGCAACACTGCGACAATCAGACCAAAAGCCAGTAACGCCGCATGAAAAGCGAGCGTGGCCCCGGAAAAAAACAGTGCACCACTCACCCCCCATCTGTTCTCTTTGCGCATCCCAGCCGTGAACGCAAGCCCTAATGCCACCACGGATAAAATTATTCCGCTATTGATAAGAATGCTGTCGATATCGACCGCTTTCTTTTTCGCTTCAACGGTCGGCTGTTCTCCCTTTATGCCAGCAATGATCCCTTTTTTTACCGCCGAAACTTTTTCAGCCACAACAATTTCAAGCGCTGTCGACTTTGTCGAAAAAGGACCAAAAGTGAACTGCACTAATGAAAGAAGCAGTGCAATAACCCCGAGTAACATTCCCACTGAACTGAATTTATTCCGCAACAAGATTTCCATATCAGCATGTCTTTGATGATGTTTAAACTAACCTGCCGGGTAGCGGCCTATGTTTGGGTACCCGTAGGCCCGGTAAGGTGTAGCCGCCACCGGGCTATTTCCCTGCCTGCGGATGCGTATCAAAGCCCGCCATCACCGCCGTCAATTCTGCGAGTGAAAAACCGTGCTTAGGATCGTCAACGCCCAGCCCAAAGCGTTTCTGCATCAACTGGTAAAGCGCCTCAGCATCCGGTAAGTGAACCTGCTCCTCCACATGACCGTTCTGCCAGTGGGTAAAGTTGAAGTTGGTCAGCGTCAGCTTACCGCCGTCCGGCAGATGGCGGCACATCAGCAGATGATGGCGGAAGTGCGACTGCGGCCAGTGCGCTGACCAGAAATTCCCCATCACGTAATCACTGAAATACTGTGTCGTCAGGTCAAAGTGGTACATCGACTGCCAGTGCTCGTGGTGACGGAACTGCAGCACCCAGTCGTTACCCTCGCTCAGCAGACGATACAGGCCGTGCGGCGTTTCCTGTTCCTCACTGGCAAGCAGACGAATTGGCGCCGTCAGCGTCTGGCCGCCAAACCCCACGTCCGCAATCCAGCGCTCGCCGTTAAGCTCAACCAGCAGCAGGCGATGCGTACGCGGCGGCATTTGCGGCGGGCTCGCTAATACCACGCGTCCCAGCACGCTGCGTACCGTGAAGCCGACTTCACGCAATACCCGCTCAAACAGGCCGTTTTGCTCAAAGCAATATCCTCCGCGACGGGCGGTGACCAGCTTGTCGACCAGACACCGATCGTCAAGCTGGATTTCGCGCGGCAGCACGACGTCAATATTCTCAAAGGGGATCGCACAGTTATGGTGTAAATGCAGTGCGCGCAGGGTATCGATATCCACCCGTGTCGGTTGCGTCCAGCCGATGCGAGCGAAGTAGGCGGTCAGGAATGGGGACATGAATCAGTTTCCTTTGATTGTGATGTTCTGTTTATAAACTAATTTTACGCACTCACTTTGATTTACGTGCTTTTTCGTCATACTCATCGTTACAGATGAGGAGATCCTATGAGCCACTTTCGCCCTGTTGAATTACGTCATGCCAGCCGTCTGCTGAACCACGGCCCTACCGTGCTGATCACCAGCCGCGATGAAAGCCTGGACAGACGTAACGTTATGGCCGCCGCATGGTCAATGCCCGTTGAGTTTGAACCGCCACGCATCGCAATCGTGGTGGATAAAAGTACCTGGTCACGCGAGCTGATCGAACGCAGCGGGAAATTTGGCATCGTTATCCCCGGCGTGGCGGCGGCCAACTGGACTTACGCGGTCGGCAGCGTCAGCGGGCGCGATGAAGACAAATTCAACTGCTATGGGATCCCGGTGGTGAATGGCCCGGAGCTCGGCCTGCCGGTCATTGAAGAGAAATGCCTGGCGTGGATGGAGTGCCGGTTATTACCCGTGACCTCCGCGGCAGAGAAATACGACACCCTGTTTGGCGAAGTGGTTTCAGCGGCAGCGGATGAACGGGCGTTTATCGCCGGGCGCTGGCAGTTTGACGGGGATAAGCTCAATACCCTGCATCATCTTGGAGCCGGGACGTTTGTGGCGAGCGGGAAGATGGTGAAGGCGCTGGATTGATTGTTTAAATCATATATGGCTGAATTATATTAAATTTCTATGGCATTTTATGTTTGCTCTTGTGTTGTAAAACGGAGGATATTTCCGGAGTTGCTGCATTAGCACTCTCCCGTTAAGGAAATATCAATGTCATGGAATAAAGATGGCGCAATCTCCTATGCCAAATCACACGCCCAACCGAAGAGCACCGGTTATTGTGCTCGCTACGTCACCGAAGCGATCAGAACGGGGGGGAAATTAAAAATTCCCAATACGCGTCTGGCAAAAGATATGGGGCGTACATTGGTCAACGCTGGATTCCGCCTGGTATACGATCAACCTCATTACGAACTGTTCAGGCACGACTAATGAAAATACTCTGCTTTTTTCTTTTTGCCTTGTCTCCGTTCGCAGTCGCCCAAATTGACTATGCCCCAGGCCAGGCTGCGCTTAAATTCAATCAATGGTATATCGCTCAGCTGAATCAGGACAAACCGCCAGTGCTAAATCCAGACATTATGAATGAATACGTTGCCTCTGGGACAATTGATGCAATTAAGGAGATGTACTCAGGAGACAGTAACGAAAAAGACATGCCCGATGCTGATATGTTCATTAAAGCGCAGGACTGGGATGAGGACTGGGATCAGATAACCGTTCTGCATTCTGATTTTGATGCCGTTTGCACAAACGTTTATATCGCATTTGGTAAGAAACAAGATCACGTTGTAGCAGATTGTCTCGTTCACGAAAAAGGGAAATGGAAAGTTCGGTCGGCCACGCTGATCAAGTAATAAACGTCTATGAAAGCCCTCTGCTACAGCGGCAAAAGCACATGGTAGCCCAGCGACTACCATGTGCAATTCATTAACTACTTCGCACGCCGTGAAATAATCTCATCCGCAACATTCCGCGGTGCTTCCGCAAAATGGTGGAACTCCATCGTATACGTCGCGCGTCCCTGGGACATCGAACGCAATGTCGTGGCATAACCAAACATTTCTGCCAGCGGTACGTCGGCGCGGATAATCTGGCTGCCGTACTGCTCTTCCATCCCCTGCACCATGCCGCGTCGGGAAGAGAGATCGCCCATGATGTTACCGGCGTACTCTTCCGGTGTTTCCACCTCCACATGCATGATCGGCTCAAGAATCACCGGATCCGCCCTGCGGGCCCCCTCTTTAAAGCCGAGGATCGCGGCCATGCGGAACGCCATCTCCGAGGAGTCGACGTCGTGATACGAGCCAAACGTCAGTGTCGCTTTAACATCGACGACCGGATAGCCCGCCAGCACGCCGCTGTTCATCGCTTCCCGCAGCCCTTTCTCAACGGACGGAATATACTCACGCGGCACCACGCCGCCCTTAGTGGCATCTTCAAATTTAAAGCCACTTCCAGGCTCCAGCGGCTCCAGGCTCAGCACCACATGGCCGTACTGGCCTTTACCGCCGGACTGTCGGACAAATTTGCCTTCGATGTCCTTCACCGTTTTACGCAGGGTTTCACGGTAGGTCACCTGCGGACGACCGATATTTGCTTCGACGCCAAACTCACGTTTCATGCGGTCGACGATAATCTCGAGGTGTAACTCACCCATACCGGAGATAATGGTCTGGCCGGACTCCTCGTCAGTGTGCAGGCGGAAAGACGGGTCTTCTGCCGCCAGACGCTGCAGCGCAATGCCCATTTTCTCCTGATCGCCTTTGGTTTTCGGCTCAATCGCCAGCGAAATCACCGGATCCGGAAACTCCATGCGCTCAAGCGTAATGACGGCGTTCGGATCGGTGAGCGTGTCACCGGTGGTCACGTCTTTCAGTCCGACGCAGGCCGCGATATCCCCGGTGCGCAGTTCGTCCACCTCGTGGCGATCGTTGGCATGCATCAGCACGATACGCCCGATGCGCTCTTTCTTCCCTTTCACCGGGTTATACACCGCGTCGCCTTTGCGCAGTACGCCAGAGTACACGCGGATAAAGGTCAGTTGTCCGACGTACGGGTCGCTCATCAACTTGAACGCCAGAGCCGAGAACGGCTCATCATCACTCGGGTGACGCTCCGCGTGCTGCCCTTTTTCATCCACGCCATCAATAGCCGGCACGTCCAGCGGCGACGGCATAAGCTCAATCACCGCATCGAGCATGCGCTGTACGCCTTTGTTTTTGAACGCGCTGCCGCACAGCATCGGCTGGATTTCGCCCGAAATGGTGCGAATACGTAGCCCTTTGATAATTTCCGCTTCCGTCAGGTCGCCGGTTTCCAGGTATTTGTCCATCAGTTCATCGCTGGCTTCCGCCGCCGCAGAGACCATTTTTTCCCGCCATTCCTGGGCGGTACTGACCAAATCGTCCGGCACGGGGGCATAGGTAAACACCATGCCCTGCGTCGCGTCGTCCCACAGAATGGTGCGCATCTTGATCAGATCCACCACGCCGGTGAAGTGATCTTCGGCCCCCACCGGGATGACAATCGGCACCGGATTGGCCTTCAGGCGTTCCTGCATCATCCGCACGACGCGGAAGAAATCGGCACCCGGACGGTCCATCTTGTTGACGAAGGCCAGACGCGGAACGTGATATTTATTGGCCTGACGCCAGACGGTTTCCGACTGCGGCTGCACGCCGCCCACGGAGTCATACACCATCACGGCACCATCGAGTACGCGCATGGAACGCTCCACCTCAATGGTGAAATCCACGTGCCCCGGGGTGTCGATGATGTTGATCCGGTGCGGTTCATAGCCTCTGTCCATGCCTGGCCAGAAGCAGCTAACCGCCGCGGACGTAATGGTAATCCCGCGCTCTTGCTCCTGCGCCATCCAGTCAGTGGTTGCCGCGCCATCGTGTACTTCACCCAGCTTGTGGCTCATCCCGGTATAAAACAGGACGCGCTCAGTGGTGGTGGTTTTACCGGCATCGATATGCGCGGAGATACCGATGTTGCGATAACGTTCGAGAGGGATGGGTCGGGGCATGATATTTCCTTAGTCACTATGACGTGTTTGTGACGACCAGGATGGTCGTGCATTCGTTCGTTTGCTATAATAGTCCTATTGTACGAGTATTATCGAACTATTTTTTAAGGGTTGACCTATTGTTGATATAGCTCAATCTGACGCCATACGCAGGAAAACGATGATCCCTAACCACCCTGAAACTGAACAAATACTGCTGGAAAATGTGCTCTTTGCCCTCGGCAACCCGCTCCGGCTATCGATTATTCGCCGGCTCGCCGATGGCAGCGAACTGAGCTGCAACGCGCTGCGCCCGGAAGATGTGGTGAAGTCCACGATGACCCATCACTGGCGCGTATTGCGCGACAGCGGGGTCATCTGGCAGCGTCCGCAGGGACGCGAAAACATGATTTCATTGCGACGAGACGATCTGGATACCCGTTTTCCAGGGTTGATGGCGATCCTGCTGCAGGTTACGTAATTTCAGTCCCTTCCAGGCGATAGACCGGGATCTGCCGGGTTGTTTTGGTGAGCGTATCGAACACCTCGGCGTTGGACGTCACGATCCGCATCCCTGTTTTGCGTAGCCGTTGTACATCAGCCGCGATGCGCTGAATGCCAAACCAGAAAAGCCCGTCGAGCGCGGTCACAGACAGCCCGTTTTCCAGCGCCAGTTTGAGGCGCTCCTTTGGCGCTTTCACCTGCTGGGCAATTTGCCGGTAAGACGCTTCCGTCGCACCCGTGGCATCTCTGCGCTGGATCCGCGTCTTCAGGTGATAGGTAAACTCGTCAGGTATACCGTCCAGATCCCGTTTAAGGCTGTAGACGCAGCCAAAGCGCTTGCCATTGAACAGAACATTTTTCTGACTGAGCTGAAGCTCTTTTCTGACAGCATCAATCAACTGGGGCGCACGGGTGAGAAGCAGCCTGAAGGGCAGCTCGAAGCTGGTGACGTAATCCACATTAAGCAACGCGAGACGCAGACGATCCTCCGCACCGGACTGTTGCTCACGGCACTCCTCCAGCACCTCCGCCCACTGGCGCGTCAGGCGCTCCGGTTCGGCGGCTTCGGTCAGGAGATATTTTTCAATCTGATAATCAACTCTTCCGGTCATCGTGTGGTATCCCGTCGCTGTGGCTGCGGTAATTCTATACAGCGCGGTGAGTTTTATAAAGGACTGAACCGCAGCGACACGCTGTAAATGTCGTTGCGATTCAGTATCCTGAGGTTTCGAATCAGTGCGCCATAACCCAGCCCATCAGCAGCGTGGCGAAAATGACCGTCGAGGCACCGCCGATACGCGTCGCAATCTGCGCGAACGGCATGAGCGACATGCGGTTGGAGGCGGACAGAATGGCCACATCTCCCGTACCGCCCAGCCCACTGTGGCAGCAGGTAACAATCGCCGCTTCCACCGGATACATATTCAGACGCGACGCAATCACGTAGCCGCTCAGCGCCATCGCAATCACCACCGATCCGCATACCACTACATAGCCCACCGAGAAGACCGACACCACGCTTTCAAGCGGCACGTATAGCATCCCGAGGCCGATCATCAGGGGCCAGACCAGCGCAGCCGAAACGAATTTATAGCAGCTGTGCGCCCCCTGCTCCATTGAGGCCGGGATCACCCTGAAGTATTTACACAGGACGGCAATCAGGATCATCAGCACCGGGCCGGGAATGTGGACCAGTTTTTCAAACAAGCCCCCGACGATGAAAAATGCGCACACCATCAGCAATCCGCCGCCCATCAGGTGAAAATCCGTCTGCTGTGCGCCCGGCGCCCCGGCGAACAGGCTGGCGTCGTCTTTACTCCGCGTGAGCATGCCATTTCCTGAAAGCGCAGGACGTTTCGTCCCGAGACGCGCCAGCGAGCCCGCACAAATAATGGCGAAGATATTTCCGACGACCGCAGCGGGAGCCAGCTGCGCCACGTAGACGTCCGGCGTCTGCCCCAGTATGGCCGAATAGGCCAGAGACAGGGGCAAAATCCCCTCGCCAATTCCGCCGCCAATGATGGGCACAATGATAAAGAAGAACGTATGGTAAGGCGTAAACCCAAACAGCGTTCCCACAATAAGCCCGCTCAGCACGGCCATCAATGTCCCCGCCACCAGCGGAACAAACATGCGCATCATGCCCTGGATCAGCAGCACCCGGTTCATCCCCAGAATGCTGCCTACCACCAGGCAGGCGATGACGAAATAGAGCAGATTCGCCTCCTTCATCAGCAGATGCACCGTATCAAGGGTTTGTTTCCCGAATGCGCCAAAATAGACCAGCACGGAAGGCACCATCAGACACAGGATCGCCGGGCCGCCGATGTCCTTCAGCACGGGGATTTGACGCCCCACTTTGGCAAACGCAAAGCCAAGGGTCATGATGACCGCCAGTCCGCCTATCATATTTTTCGGCAACAGCCCTGCCCAGGCGGACGTCGCCACAATCGCGGCAATCCCCACGAACAGCATCAACGGGACTGCGCCAACCTCGGTATTGTTGAGCCCAAAGGCGAAACGCGAGGTCGACAGCTCAGAAGTCGGTACAGGATTATCTTTCATATAATCACCTGAAATTTGTGTTCGGATATGCAGAGAACGGAATAAACGAAAAACTATTCCTGATTCGAATAAATGTTCTTAAATAGAAAATAAAGACTTTGGTGGCCTTTTCTAAAAACAGGCTCAGCGTGAAATTAACATGGGCCGCCAAAGAGAAATGTGAACACAATAGCCCTTTCCTTTTAAATAATTTAATTCATTATTATGTAACTAAAGTTATTCATTACATTCAATGCAATTCTTTTGAAATTAATAAAACCAGAAGGAATGTGAACCTTGTCACTCCTGCTCCGTTAGCTAAGCGCTAAATTAGCTCCCCAACAAAACACAGAAAACTGCGTGCCTTTATCATCCTTAAAGTCACTGTTTCTGCTCGTCTTATTTCTGTTTCGTTTAAATATTCAGGAGTTGACCATGTCTCGTAAAGACGTTCTGTACACGCCTTATAATGGCGCCGTACTGCTGGAAAATCCGTTATTAAATAAAGGCCTCGCCTTTATTAAAGAAGAACGGGATAATTTTAATCTGCATGGATTATTGCCGCATAACGTTGAAACCATTGAAGAGCAAACCGAGCGCGCCTGGGTGCAGTTCTGCCATTTTAAAAGCGATATTTCCCGTCATGTTTATTTGCGCAATATTCAGGACACCAATGAAACTCTCTTTTACAACCTCTTGCGTTCGCATCTGAAAGAGACGTTACCGATTATCTATACCCCGACGGTGGGTGAAGCCTGCGAGCATTTCTCCACGATTTATCGCCGCGCGCGCGGCTTGTTTATTTCATGGCCTAACCGCCATCGTATTGATGAGATGCTGCAAAGTTTCTCGCGCAACGACGTTCGGGTGATTGTGGTGACGGATGGAGAGCGCATTTTAGGGCTCGGCGACCAGGGTATCGGCGGTATGGGCATTCCGATTGGCAAGCTGTCGCTCTATACCGCCTGCGGAGGGATCCATCCGGCCTCCACCCTCCCGATTATGCTGGATGTCGGCACCAATAATCAGCAACACCTCGACGACCCGA
Organism: Enterobacter cloacae complex sp. Mu1197; assembly: GCF_040059225.1. Lineage (NCBI taxonomy): Bacteria > Pseudomonadati > Pseudomonadota > Gammaproteobacteria > Enterobacterales > Enterobacteriaceae > Enterobacter > Enterobacter cloacae complex sp. Mu1197. The sequence goes on from NZ_CP157375.1 coordinate 2,484,053, forward strand.
TGTACATGGGCTGGCGTCATCCGCGTATCAGCGACGATCAATACGCAGAATTTATGGATATGTTTATCAGCACGGTTAAAGCGCGCTGGCCCAACGTACTCCTGCAGTTTGAAGACTTTGCACAGAAAAATGCCACCCGACTACTCCAGCGCTACCGCGATCAGCTGTGCTGCTTCAATGATGATATCCAGGGCACGGCAGCCGTCACCGCGGGGACGCTGATCGCAGCGGCCCACGCGGCGGGCACGCGCATTCGCGATCAGCGCGTGGTCTTCCTCGGCAGCGGCTCTGCGGGATGCGGGATCGCTGAAAAAATTGTGGCGCTGATGGTCGATGACGGCCTGACCGAGTCCGAAGCCCGCAGCAGGATCTTCATGGTCGATCGCTTCGGCCTGCTAACCGACGACATGACCAACCTGCTCGATTTCCAGAAAAACCTGCTTACCGCGCGCGACGCCGTAAGCCGCTGGCAGGTAGACGCGAAGAATATTTCCCTGCTGGACGTGGTGAAGAACGCACATCCAACGGTGATGATCGGCGTTTCAGGTCAGCCGGGGCTGTTCAGCGAAGAGATCGTCAAAGAGATGCATCGCCACTGCCCACGCCCGATTATCATGCCGCTCTCGAACCCGACGTCGCGGGCGGAGGCCCAGCCTCAGGATCTCATCGCCTGGACCCAGGGGGCCGCGCTGGTAGCCACCGGCAGCCCGTTCGCGCCGGTATTCTGGGAGAACGCGCACTACGAGATTGCCCAGTGTAACAACGCCTATATCTTCCCGGGTCTTGGGCTTGGCGTTCTGGCCTGTAACGCGCGTCGGGTGACGGAAGAGATGCTGATGGCAGCAAGCCGCAGCCTGGCTGCCCAGTCTCCGCTGGTGACCACGGAAAGAGGAGGATTGCTGCCGCCGGTAGATCAGATTGAAACGGTTTCACGCCAGATTGCCGTTGCCGTCGCCCGGGCCGCCATTGAACAAGGCGTGGCGCCGTCGTTAGATGATGAAACCCTGATGGCGCGTATCGAGAAAACCTGGTGGCAGGCGGACTATGCGCCGTACCGCCGATCCGCGCTGTAGCGCCGGTCATGCCCTCACCGCAGGGTGAGGGCATCGCTGTGGTGTTAGTGCTGTATGCCTGAGCGGTCAGAAAAATCGCTGGCGGAGAGACTATCACCCCGAGTTGCCGCCTGTTTCAGACGGGCATACCGATCAGGTACCCCTTCAGGACGGGTTTTGAAGCGACGGTGCAGCCACATATACTGCTCTGGGGCCATGAGTACGGCCTTCTCAATTGCCCTGTTCATCTGCGTCGCCACGGCTTCTTTATCGCCGCCCTGCAGCGCCTCGCTGATATCCTCCAGAATAATCAGCTCGTAACCGGTGCCATCCGCCCTGCGACGCGGCACAAAGGGGATGACGGCAGGTTTAGCGCTTTTGACCAGCATATAGCTGCCCGCCGTCGTTGCGGCATCCGCCACCGCAAAGAACGGCACAAACACGCTGTTGGTTTTGCCATAGTCGTGGTCCGGGGCGTACCACAAAATTTCATTCTGCTTCAGCGAGCGGATCATGCCCTTTAAATCATGGCGATCGAGCATGGTTTTGTTGGAGCGCAGGCGCCCTCGCGTCTGGAGCCAGTCCAGCAGAGCATTGTTATTAGGACGATAGACCCCAATACCGGGGTTGAGCATGCCAAATATCCGCGCGCCCAGCTCAAGCGTCAGAAAATGCATCCCCACCAGCACCACGCCTTTTCCCTGCGCCCTCGCCTTTTCCATGTGCTCATACCCCTGCACGGTAAAGCATTTCTTCACCCGCCACGCTGGCCAGAACCATGCCATCCCGGTTTCAATCACCCCCATTCCTACCGATTCAAAATTACGTTGCAGCAATGACTCGCGTTCATCCTTTTTCATCTCCGGGAAACAAAGCTCCAGGTTGCGGCGGGCAATCTCGACGCGGCGAGGAAGTAAGCGCATCGCCAGTCGCCCCAGTCCATGACCGATTCTGAACAGAAGCGGATAAGGGAGCAGCATGATGAGCCACAGAGCCGCAATGCCGGCCCAGCTTAGCCAGTAACGGGGATGAAGAAAGGCGAATGAAAAACGGGGTAATTTTGTCATCAGAAAATTATCCTTTAACGTGTCTGTCCTTAATTGATTCTGTTGAAGATCTTTCCTAAGGATGAATAATATGCCAGTCAGAAACGTTAATTGTAGCGGATAAGACAAAACGCATTTTTATCGATTTTTGCGAAAAACGGGAAAACAAACCGGGGAGGATTTATTCGCTCCCCGGCAGAAGATCTTACATCGAATACCCGGGCTTCTTAATAAGCTCCTCCAGCTTCGGTCCAATTTCGGTATCCCAGACCTGCGCCTTCCAGTCTTCAGGCGCGATCTGCTTCAACGCCACCGACACGGAACTGTCTTTGCTGTTGAAATGGCGAATAATCACGTCGGCAATATCCGCCGCCAGGGCAGCTTTTTGTTCGTCGTTTAAATCACGGGGAAAACATTTAATATCTACGTGTGGCATGTGCAGGCTTCCGGTTGTGAATGTGGGTTCCACGTTATCAGATAATTTTGTTTGCCTTTAACACCTTGTGCAGTTCCGGTCGCTGGCATACGGCGTCCGCAATCGCCGTGAATTTAGGGGTATTTTCGGCAAACCAGGCGTGACGGGGCCCCCAGGTGCGCGCCACCGCAATATACACATCCAGCAGCGTCAGCCGTTCCCCCAGCGCAAACGGGGTAGCCTTAAGCTGGGTTTCGAACCACAAATAAAGGGATTTCCGGTATGCGATGCAGTTTTTCTGCAGCTGTTCTGGCGCATCCGGCACCCAGCGTTCGGGATAGTCTGCATAGGTAAACGTGGGATAGACGTTGGCTACGAACCAGATGAGCAAACGCTGAAACTGCTGACGTTCAGCCTGCCCCACGGGTGGGGCGAGATCGGGACACCGGTCGAGCGCCATCAGGGCAATCGCCGCCGTTTCGGTCATGATGGCGCCATTTTCCAGCTCCAGCGTCGGCACCTGGCACAGCGGATTGAGCTTGTGCAGCAACTCACGCTGCGGACCGGGCTGGTCAAACCCGTCCACGTTGATAAATTGATAAGGGATCTCAGCCAGGGTCAGCATCACCTCACTGATTGCCGAGCCCCAGCCGGGTACGCCATAAAGTTTAATCATGTTGCCCCCTGAGGGTGAGGGATGAAAACCCTAAGTGTAGAGCACCATTAGTAGGTTATCCCAGGCGGGTTGACCTCCGATTGCGCCACCGCTTCGCCCTGCTCACCCCAGCGCGCCAGCACCTTCTGGTAATCTCCGCGCGTAATCGCACCGTTCAGCGCGGCCTGCAGGGCGTACACCAGCTCGTTGCCTTTTTTGGTGGTGGTCGCGACATAGGCTTTTTTCGGCCCTAAACCGACCACGCGGGTCTTGCCGGTGAGCGCGGCTTTATAGGCCGAGACCGACTGCGGCCCGAAGAACACGTCCGCCCTGCCGGACTGAATATAGAGGTTGCCCGAGGCATCGTCGTGGAGATAGACCGGCAGCGCAGGCGCCCGCCCTGCCTTTTGGTTCTCTTCGTTCCAGCCCAGCAGGATACGTTCCTGATTAGTACCAGAGCCGACAATCACCTTTTTCCCCGCCAGATCTTCCGCGTTTTTAATGGACTGCACCTCGCTGGTGGATTTCACCGAAAACGCCAGCGAATCGACGCGGTAGGTTGCAAAATCGAACTTCTCTTTACGCTGTTCGGTCACCGCAATGTTCACCAGCGCCACGTCGTAGCGTCCGGAGGCGATCCCCAGCGGCCAGTCTTCCCACGCCGTCGGCACCAGCTTCAGCTTCAGCCCCAGGCTGCCCGCCAGCAGGCGAGCGATATCCGGGTCGCTGCCAATCCGCGTTCGGTTATCGCTTGCCAGCAGCGCCAGCGGCGGGGAGTTCAGCGCCGAAATGGCGACCGTCAGCGTCCCCGGTTCAACGAACCGGTAATTCGCGGGGATCTTCGCCACCGCCTGCGGATCGATCCTCACCGGCAGCGGCTGCTCGTTGGCTTTTAAATCAATGCTGGCGTGGCTGGCGGCTGAAAAGATCAGCCCCGCCAGAAGTCCGTATTTCATTGGCGCTCCTTACAGCACTTTTGACAGGAACTGGCGCGTTCGCGGGTGCGACGGATGATTCAGCACCTCGTCACTGCTGCCCTGCTCCACAATTTTTCCGTCGACCATAAACACCACCTGATCCGCCACTTCCCGGGCAAAGCCGATCTCGTGAGTGACCACCACCAGCGTAGTGCCGGACCGGGCCAGTTTTTTGATTACGTCCAGCACTTCCCCTACCAGCTCCGGATCCAGAGCCGAGGTGGGTTCATCAAACAGCATCACGCGGGGACGTAACGCCAGCGCGCGGGCAATCGCAATGCGTTGCTGCTGGCCGCCGGAGAGATGGCGGGACCAGGCATCGGCTTTATCCCGCAGCCCGACCACGTCCAGCAGGCTGTACGCTCTTTCCACCGCCTCTCTTTTGCTGAGCTTTTTATGCGCGATGGGCGCTTCAATCAGGTTTTCCAGCACCGTGAGATGGGGAAAGAGATTGAAGTTCTGAAACACATAGCCCACGTTGACGCGCTGTTTGAGGATCTCTTTCTCCTTCAGCTCGTAGAGCTTGTCGCCCTGACGACGGTAGCCAATGTAGTCCCCGTCGATCTGAATAAAGCCTTCGTCGACGCGCTCCAGGTGGTTAATGGTACGCAGCAGCGTCGATTTTCCCGACCCGGACGGCCCGAGGATGACCGTCACGGATCCCGGCGGGATCTCAAGCGACACGTTGTCGAGCGCCTTATGGCGTCCAAAATATTTGCTGACGCCGGTAATCGAGATATGTCCTTCAGGAGAGGCTTGCATGGATAGGCTCCTGTGCTGGCGAGGTGGTGACAGAACGGGTACGACGGGCGGCACGGTTCTGATTAACCGCTGAGCGGCGTTCGCTGCGGGCAAGTGCGCGTTCAACACCGTACTGGATAGCGGACAGGACGGTGGTGATCGCCAGGTACCAGGCGGCACCGACCATCAGCAGCGGGATCACCTCCTGCGTGCGGTTGTAGATCATCTGGATGGTATAAAACAGCTCCGGCATCGCCAGGACGTACACCATCGCTGTGCCCTTGGCGAGGCTGATGATTTCATTGAACCCCGACGGCAGAATGGTACGCAGCGCCTGAGGCAAAATGATGCGCACCGTGCGGCGCCAGGCCGGCAGACCGAGCGCGGCGGCGGCCTCATACTGCCCGTGATCGACCCCGAGGAAACCACCGCGAATGATCTCGGCGGTATAGGCGCTCTGCACCAGCGTTAGCCCCACTACGGCGGTAGAGAACTGCCCCAGCACGTTGATGGTTTCAAAACTGCCCCAGGTGATGCTGGTAAACGGCACGCCGAGCGAGAGCGTGTCGTAGAGATAGGAAAAGTTGTACAGGATAATCAGCACGACGATCAGCGGCAGCGACCGAAACAGCCAGATATACGCCCACGCCAGGCTGCTCAGCAGCCAGGATGACGAGAGTCTCGCCAGCGCCAGCATGCCGCCAAACACCACGCTCAGCACGGTACCGATCAGCGTCAGCAGCAGGGTCTGCCCGACACCTTCGAGGATCACCGGGTCGAAGAACCAGCGGGCGAACACCGCCCACTCCCAGCGCGGGTTAAAGGCTACGGACTGAATCACGACCGCCAGGACAAACAGCGCCACCGCGGCGCCGACGGCCCGCAGCGGATAACGCGCCGGGACCACCTTAATGGTTTCAACGTTGCTCATCGTCGTTCCTCATGCGGTTTTACTGAACGCTTCACGTACCAGCGTTTTGGTGAAACGCAGCCGACCGTCAAACGGCGGCTGGCTATACTCTTCCGGATCGCGGTTCAGATCGAACTGCGGCTGATAGCCCTGGCTAAGATAGAGCCTGACCGCCTCCGGCTGACGAAAGCCGGTTGTCAGGTAGATCTGACTGTACCCTGCCAGCACCGCCCTGCGCTCCAGCTCCTGCACCACGCGCCCGGCAAGCCCCTGCTGACGCAGGGTTTTGTCCGTCCAGATACGTTTGATTTCCGCGGTGCGTTCGTCGAACGGTTTGTACGCGCCGGTGGCAATAATCTTCCCGTCGCGCTCCAGGACGATAAACAGCCCCTGCGGCGCCAGATACCACTCGGTGAGCTCCACTTCCGCGTCTTTAGAGAAGTAGTCTCCGTAGCGGGCCGCATATTCCCCGAACAACCCCTCGATAATGGGCTGAAGTTCGGCATCTTCCGGTGATACATCACGAAATCGTTCGCTCATTACGTCTCCTTAATCGCCCAGGCCAGCCGGGTTCACTTCGGACTGAGGAATGCGCTCAACCCCTTCTCCCCAGCGGTTCAGCACTTTGTCGTAATCGCCGTTTTTGATGACGCCGTTCAGCGCGGTTTGCACCGGCTCAACCAGTCCGCTGCCTTTTTTCAGCGTCACCGCGATGTGTGCCGCCTTCGGCCAGCCGCCGTCGACGCTGCCCACCAGTTTGGTTTTCCCGTTCAGCGCCGCTTTCCATGCGCCAATCACGTTCGGGCCAAAGTAGGCATCCGCGCGCCCGGACTGCAGCGCCAGGGTTTGGGCCGCATCGTCTTTGGTGTAGATCGGGGTAAAGGGCTTCAGTCCCTTCTTCAGGTTTTCGGCATTCCATGCCAGCAGGATGGCCTCCTGGTTGGTGCCGGAGCCGACGATAATCTTCAGCCCCGCGATGTCTTCCGCCTTCTGCAGCGACGTAATCGGGCTGGTGGATTTCACGTAAAAGCCGAGGGAATCCTTACGATAGGTAGCAAAATCAAACTTCTGTTTGCGTTCTTTGGTGACGGTGATGTTGCTGATGGCGGCATCGTATTTCCCGGACGCCACACCCAGCGGCCAGTCCTCCCAGGAGGTGGGCACCACGTTGAGCTCCAGTCCGAGGCTGTCGGCGACCAGACGCGCGACGTCAACTTCGCTTCCCAGCAGCGTTTTGTTGTCGTCGGAGAAGACCGTCAGCGGCGGCTGGTTGAGTCCCGCCACCGCAACGGTAAATTTCCCGGGCACGGCAAAGCGATAGTCTTTCGGCAGCTGCGCTACCGCCTCGCTATTTTTCGCGGTGTTAATCGGGGTTTTATTGGCCTCGATGCTCACACCGGTGCCGTTAATATTCACATTCTCTGCCCAGACGGCAGGGGTAAAGGCCAGCGCAAGCGCCAGAATAAGCGATGATTTCTGCATAGCGGGGTTCTCTTTTATTGTTGTGTGTACTGGTTTTTCGGTTGGTCTAAGCCAAGGCTTTCGCGCAGCGTGGTGCCCGGGTAGTCGGTACGGAACAGGCCGCGGGCCTGAAGAATGGGCACTACCTGGTCAACAAAGCGCGGGAAGGTGTCCGGCGTGCCGCCCTGAATAATGAAGCCGTCTGCGGCATAGCCTTCAAACCAGGCCTGAAGACCGTCTGCCACCTCCTCCGGCGTGCCGGAAAAGCGCGGGCGCGGCGAAGCGGCCTCCAGCGCCACCTGACGCAGGGTTAAGTTGCGTTCGCGGGCGTTACGCTTGATTTCATCGGTGGTGCTGCGGAAGCTGTTTTTGCCTAAGTCGCCGATATCCGGGAACGGCTCGTCGAGCGGATACTGGCTGAAGTCGTGATGTTCAAAATAACGCCCGAGGTAATTGAGGGCGTCATTAATCGACACCAGCGCCGCCGTGGTCTGGTACTGGTTTTCCACATCATCGGCATCTTTCCCCACAATCACGCTGACGCCCTGGAAAATATGGAGATCCGACGCGCGGCGGCCGTTTGTTTCCAGCTGCTGTTTTACGTCGCGGTAAAAGGCTTTTGCCTCATCGAGCGTCTCGTGGTGGGTGAAAATGGCGTCGGCATGTTTCGCCGCCAGCTTTTTCCCGTCGTCCGACGCCCCGGCCTGAAAGACAATCGGGCGACCCTGCGGCGTGCGGCCAATATTCAGCGGACCGGCGACCTGGAAGAAGTCTCCGTGGTGATCGAGCGTATGCAGTTTCGCCGGGTCAAAAAACTGGCCGCTCTCTTTGTTACGAATAAACGCGTCCTCTTCCCAGGAATCCCACAGCCCTTTCACCACGTCGAGATATTCATCGGCAATCCGGTAGCGCAGCGCATGCTCGGGGTGTTTTTCACGGGAAAAGTTCTTTGCTGACCCTTCCAGCGGCGAGGTCACCACGTTCCAGCCCGCGCGGCCGTTGCTCAGGTGATCGAGGCTCGCGAACTGGCGCGCCGTGGTGAAGGGCTCGCTGTAGGAGGTGGATAAGGTTCCCACCAGCCCCAGGCGCGAGGTGATGCTGGCCAGTGCGGAAAGCACGGTTAACGGTTCAAAACGATTCAGAAAATGGGGGATCGATTTCTCGTTAATATAGAGGCCATCGGCCACAAAGAGAAAATCGAGCTTCCCTTCCTCGGCCTTTAACGCCGTCGCTTTCACAAAGTCGAAATTAATACTGGCATCGGCGATCGCTGCAGGATGGCGCCAGGCGGACATATTCCCGGATGCACCATGCAGAATGGTGCCCAGCCGCAGTTGTCGGGTTGCAGACATATTTACCTCTCCTGAATTAAACGTGTTGCAGGGCTTTTTCCGCAAGCTGTGCAAAATAGCGGGCGGCGGGCTCAATCAGTGCTTCATCCGGGTTAAAGGCCGGGTGATGTAAACCAAACGGACTGTTGCTGCCAATGCTGACAAACGCGCCGGGAACAGACTGCAAATAGACCGCAAAATCCTCCCCGCCCATATGCAGTTCCGCGTGCCGGGTTTCATATCCGGCCTCACGCGCGACCGAGGTGGCAAAATCAGCCCAGCGCTCGTCATTCACCAGCGCGGTAGGCCCGGCATACCAGGTGATATCAATCTGCGCGCTGAAGGCGCTGGCAAAACCGGCGGCAATTTCACCCACGCGGGCTTTCACATTCTGCTGCACTTCCGTGCGATGGGTTCGAAGCGTGCCTTCCAGCTCGACGCTTTCCGGCAGCACGTTCCAGGTGTTGCCGCCCGCAATACGTGTCACGCTCAGCACCACGGAATCCAGCGTGTTGACGTTGCGGCTGGCGACGCTTTGCAGCGCCGTTACCAACTGGCTCGCCAGCACAATCGCGTCGTTGCCTTCATGAGGACGTGCGGCGTGCGCGCCTTTGCCGGTAATGCGGATCACGAAGCGGTCAACGTTGGCGTAGAACGGCCCGCCGCGGGTGGCGAACTCACCGACCGGCAGGCCGGGCTCGTTGTGCATACCGAAAATCGCGCTGACATCGCGCAGGGCACCGGCGCGCACCATGCTCTTCGCACCGCCAAAGTTCTCTTCAGCAGGCTGAAACAGGATACGCACCCGGCCGTTAAGCGAGGCCTCCCGTTCTTTCAGCTTTAACGCGGCACCAAGGATGACGCTGGTGTGAATATCGTGTCCGCAGGCGTGCATCACCCCTGCATGCTGTGAGCTAAACGGCACGCCGCTGCGCTCCTCGATCGGCAGCGCGTCAATGTCGGCGCGCAGCGCAACCAGCCTGCTGCCCGTTCCGATTTCCGCCACCAGCCCGGTCGACAGGTCGTAAGGCTGTGGGGTGATCCCGGCGTTGGTCAGCCACTGGCGCAGGCGCGCGGTAGTTTCGACTTCCTGGCCGGACAGTTCCGGGTTCTGGTGCAGTTCGCGGCGCCAGGCAATCAGTTGTTCGCCAAAGCTCATACGGTGACCTCCTTGTTAAGACGCGCCCCGGCAAGCAGACGCAGCGACGCGACGCGCGTAGCCCCCTCCGCTACCGGCGTGTCGATGATAAATTCGTCAATGCCCCACTGCTGATGCAGCGCGTTGAGCTGTTCCACTACCGACTTAGCGGTGCCCGCCAGCAGCGACTGCGCCCGACGTGCAATGCGCACCGGCTCACTGCCCGCCTGGCGTGCAAACGCGTAGGCCTGCTCTTCGCTGGCCACGGTGACACGCTGCCCGTTTGCCAGCTCAACGCCCCACACTTCGACCTTCTGCGCCAGCGCGTCTGCCTCAGCCTGCGTCGGCGCGACAATCGCCTGCACCGCCACTATCACATCCCGCGCGCTGTTCTCACGCCAGGTCGATACCACCTCGCGCAGCAGGTCCGGGTCACCGTTCAGGTGTGCGGCAAACACAAAGTGCCAGTCGAGCCTGGCGGCCAGCAGCGCGCTTTCGGTACTCGCGCCCAGCAGGAAACCCTCCGCAGGCAACGGCGGCAGCGGCGTGGCGCGGACGGCCTCTTCAATAGCGTGATGCTCAGGACGGATCCAGCGGTCGAGCTGGGCCAGTTGTTCGGCAAAGCTGCCCTTTTCCTGTTGATTCAGGCCCTGCTGCAGCGCGCGGGTTGAGAGCGGTAATCCGCCGGGGGCTTTCCCGACGCCGAGATCGACGCGGCCAGGCGCCAGCGCGGCCAGCACGTTGAAGTTCTCGGCGACTTTATAGGGGCTGTAGTGCTGAAGCATTACGCCGCCGGACCCGACGCGAATGCGCGTGGTTTGCCCGAGGATCCAGGCAATCAGCAGCTCCGGCGAAGGGCTGGCAAGCTGTGGGGTGTTGTGGTGTTCGGCAATCCAGAAGCGGTGATAGCCCAGATTTTCTGCCTGCTGCGCCAGCGCCAGGGTACGCGCCAGTGCATCGGCAGCCGTTTCGTTTTCAGCGATGGGGCTTTTATCCAGAATGCTGATTCGCCATGACATGTTGCGTTCTCGTTTGACTTAACATGTCGACATTATTAAAGGCGCATTTCACCACTGAGAAACAATTAATTTACATTTAGTTTGCCGGAAAACAGATATATAAAACCCTGCTAAGAATAAGACTTTAAGGAGGCAATCAGCGATTCCACCTGCTCCCGACGGGTAATGCGGACGAAGCGAATATGGCTATATTGCGGGTTTTGCAGATCGGCTTCATAGCGCGTACGGTTGTTACGCCAGGTTTTCATCGTCCAGATGATAATGGATTCTCTGCTGAAGAACGCGCGCCGGAAACTCTCTTTATTCCCCGTTCCCGGCCAGAGTTCGTGCTTATGCCAGGCCCGCTTTATTGCTCGCGTGACGGCCTGCCAGAGGGTGCGGATAAACCCGTAATCCACCCACACCACCACATCGACATCGCGCCATTTCACAGGCCGCGTGCGGTTGTAGTTACCGTCCAGTACCCAGTCAGGCGAAGCCTGTAGCGCCTGCGCCAGCTTTGCCTGAAACTCGTCGTCCGGTGTGCCCTGCCAGTCAGCCTGCCAGTAGAGTCTGTCCATCTCGATACAGGGAATAGCCAGTTCGGTCGCAATCTGCTTCGCCAGCGTGCTTTTTCCACTTCCGCTGGTTCCTATGACGTTAATTTTCACCTCAGCCTCCCTGTATTCACGAAAATGAGACTAAATCATAGCGTTTTCATTCTGTTAACGAAACGCTATTTCAGCATGACAATTTCTTCAGGGAGGCGATCTCCCTCTTGCAGTTTGGCTTATGTCATTTATTTAAATCGATTCAAAATAACACCCACTAAAATATTTTCAATTTTATTACATTCGACAACATTAACATATTAAAAATAATGAATGCCGGGTATTTCGGAGGATCTCAATTTCAGCGAGAATATGCACAGACCGTTATTAAAAATAATCACTTTTATCTTGCCGGAGCGCTTTCCGGATTTTTTATTCTTGCACAACATCATGGAGTTACTCATGAGGCGTAACACCCCCGTTACACAAAACGAGTATTTACTTAACGCTGGTTCGACGTTAATGTCCACCACCGATACAAAAAGTCATATAACTTATGCCAACTCCGCTTTTATAGAAGCCAGCGGATATAAAGAAGAGCATCTTCTGGGTGAGCCGCATAACCTCATCCGCCATCCCGACATGCCTGCCGAAGCGTTTGGCGACATGTGGTTTACCCTCCAGCAGGGTGAGACCTGGACAGGGCTGGTGAAGAATCGTCGTCATAATGGCGATCACTACTGGGTGCGTGCCAACGTGACGCCGGTCTGGCAGGGGGAATCCCTGACCGGCTATATTTCGGTGCGCAATATCCCCTCACGGGAGGAGATCGCGGCCAGTGAAAAGCTGTATGCAAAAGTACGTAATAATGAATTAAAACAGTACCGTTTTTATAAAGGACTGTTTGTTCGGCGCGGTTTATTTTCCTTTTTATCGCTCTTTAAATGTCTCAGTACCGGAAAACGAATTCAGCTTGGTATTACTGCGACAGCGATACTTTCCTGCCTGGCGATGTATTTATTCCGCGATCGTCTCGTTCAGGCCACCACTCTGGTGCTGCTTTTTTCTGCGCTGTCCTGTTATCTTCATGCGCAGATCGCCCGGCCGGTAAAATCCATTGTTCAACAGATGCAGCGCGTGGTTTCAGGACGTAAAACGGACTATTACCATTTTGACAGGATCGATGATATCGGGCTGATGATGCGCCTGGTGAATCAGTCTGGTTTAAACCTGAATTCACTGGTTGACGATGTCGGGGCGCAAATCAGCGGTATTGGCACCATCAGCCAGCAGGTCGCGAAAGAAGGTGCGGCGCTGCAGACGCGCTCTGAAGAAACCGCAGATTTCTTGCAGCAAACCGCATCTGCAGTGGAAGAGATCGCCAGCGCCGTAAAGCAGACGGCCGAAACCGCAAACGAGGCGATTCAGATGGCGGATCGAACCCGCGACAGCGCCCACTGCGGCGAAGCGATGATGAAAGAGACCATCGGTATGATGCAGTCCGTTTCGCAGGATAACGGCCAGATCGTCGATATTATCAGCGTTATCGATCGTATTGCCTTCCAGACCAATATTCTTGCGCTGAATGCCGCCGTGGAAGCGGCGCGCGCCGGTGAAGCCGGCCGCGGCTTTGCCGTGGTCGCAGCTGAGGTGCGCAATCTTGCGCAGCACTCCGCGACGGCGGCGAAAGAGATCAAAGCGCTGATCGAGAAAAACGTTGCCAGCGTCAACGCTGGCGTGGAGAAGGTGGTACAAACCGAATCACAGCTGACGGTCATGATCGACCATGTTCTGCAGGTTTCCACCTTGATTAAGGAGATTGGCCTCGCCACGCAGGAGCAAACTCAGGCGCTGACGCTGATTAACGCCTCCCTCTCCCGTATCGGCGCAATGACCCAGAGCAATACGGGGATGGTGGATAACGTCACTCACGCCGCGAATCACCTGACGCAGCGGACGACGCGCCTGCAGCAGGCGATTGCCGTTTTTGGCGGTTAGCCGTTCGGGTACTGCTCGTCGGTCACTTTTTCCAGCCATGTTACCGGGCTGCCGTTTACCGCTTCGGCGATGGCAAGATGCGTCATCGCCGTTTGCGCACTTGCGCCGTGCCAGTGCTTCACGCCGGGTGGGATCCAGGCGATATCGCCCTGATTCAGGATTTCCGCCTCTTTGCCCCACTCCTGTAACCAGCCGCGACCCTGCGTCACAATCAGCGTTTGTCCCAGGGGATGCGTATGCCAGGCCGTGCGCGCGCCCGGCTCAAAGGTTACGGTTGCCCCGCCGACGCTGGCAGGTTCGGTCGCCTGAAAGGGCGCGTCAATCCGAACAGCCCCGGTAAACCAGGCTTCCGGTCCTCGTACTGACGGTAATGAACCGCTGCGGATAATTTTCATCTTTTGCTCCTCGTTGACTGTTGCGTTAACAGTAGCGCAAAGCACTCCGCAGCATTAGGGTGCATAATCAGATAGGACACATGACTGAAACTCATAAATAGAACCGCGATGCTAAAAGATAATTTCAACGATCTGCTCTCCTTTATGGTGGTGGCCCGCGAGCGCAGCTTTACGCGCGCAGCGGCGCAGCTGGGCGTCTCGCAATCGGCACTGAGCCATGCGATGCGCAAGCTTGAGGCGCGACTAGACGTTCGCCTGTTAACCCGCACAACCCGCAGCGTGGTTCCGACACCCGCGGGTGAGCAGCTTTTTTCGCGCCTCAGCCCGCATCTGCTGGAGATCGAACAGGAACTCACGGCGCTTCGCAGCACCCGCGACAAACCCGCAGGCGCTATCCGCCTCGTCGCCGGCGAGCACGCGATGGACGCCGTGCTCTGGCCGGTACTGAAGCCTTTTATGCTGCAGTATCCTGACATTAACGTCGAAGTGACGGTCGACAATGGCCTGACAGATATCGTAGATGGCCGCTTCGACGCGGGGGTTCGCCTGGGTGAACAGGTGGCAAAAGACATGATTGCGGTGCGGATTGCGCCGGACATGCGCATGGCGGTCGTCGGCTCCCCGGATTACCTGGCTCGTTTTGGCGTGCCGCTCGTGCCGGAGCAGCTGGGTGAACACCGCTGTATCAATCTCCGCCTGCCCACCCGAGGGGGATTGTATGACTGGGAATTTGAGCGCGACGGGCGCGAGCTTCGCGTGCGGGTTAACGGACAGCTTACGCTGAATAACCTGTCGCAGCGCATCGACGCCGCGGAGAATGGTCTCGGATTAGCCTACGTGCCCGAGTCCTCGGTTCTGGACGCTCTGAATCAGGGACGGCTGGTCAGGGTCCTTGAATCGTGGTGCCCCACGTTTGAAGGATATCACCTCTATTATCCGAGCCGTCGGCAGCACACAACCGCGTTCAGGTTACTTCTGGATGCCCTGCAGCAGCAAAAATTTATACCATCTGGTAATAATTAAGAGAATCTGATGATTAAATAATCAACCCCACCATTGTTTTGACTAAAAACTCATCACGTTTCAGCGTGTTGTGATCCCCGTCTGCTCTGACCACACGATTTCCTTCGACGCGCATCACTTTCGGCACGGTTATATTTTGCGTCGCTTATGAATTGCAGGTAGGATGCCTCGCCATGTTTCGCCTTATCCATACGCAGAATGACTGGGAAGGCGACATGTGTTTGCGCAGAAGCAATCGTTTGTATTGCGCTCTGCCAGGCAGGACTATCACGATAATGGTTCAGACAGGCAAACAGGTAACTCAATGAAAACAAGCAATAAAAGCGCAGCCGATCATCATGCTGCTAAACGTCGCTGGTTGAACTCCCACGAAGAGGGCTACCACAAAGCGATGGGCAACCGTCAGGTTCAAATGATCGCCATCGGCGGCGCTATCGGAACGGGTCTGTTTTTAGGTGCTGGTGCACGCCTGCAGATGGCTGGCCCGGCTCTCGCCCTGGTCTATCTGGTGTGCGGGATCTTCTCTTTCTTCATTCTTCGTGCACTGGGCGAACTGGTACTGCATCGCCCTTCCAGCGGCAGCTTCGTCTCTTACGCCCGTGAATTCCTCGGTGAAAAAGCCGCTTACGTCGCGGGCTGGATGTACTTCGTCAACTGGGCGATGACCGGTATCGTCGATATCACTGCCGTTGCGCTGTATATGCACTACTGGGGCGCGTTTGGCGATGTGCCGCAGTGGGTCTTTGCGCTTGGCGCGCTGGCGATTGTCGGCACCATGAACATGATCGGCGTGAAGTGGTTCGCGGAGATGGAGTTCTGGTTTGCGCTGGTTAAAGTGCTGGCCATCGTGGTGTTCCTGGTCGTGGGTACCGTCTTCCTCGGCAGCGGTAAGCCGCTGGATGGCAATGCCACCGGCTTCCACCTGATAACCGATAACGGCGGATTCTTCCCGCATGGTCTGCTGCCTGCGCTGGTTCTGGTTCAGGGCGTCGTGTTCGCCTTCGCCTCCATCGAGCTGGTGGGTACCGCAGCAGGTGAATGTAAAGATCCGCAGACGATGGTGCCAAAAGCCATCAACAGCGTGATCTGGCGTATCGGTCTCTTCTACGTCGGTTCCGTGGTGCTGCTGGTGCTGCTGCTGCCGTGGAACGCCTACCAGGCGGGCCAGAGTCCGTTCGTGACCTTCTTCTCTAAGCTGGGCGTGCCTTACGTGGGCAGCATCATGAACATCGTGGTGCTGACGGCGGCGCTCTCAAGCCTGAACTCCGGCCTCTACTCGACCGGTCGTATCCTGCGCTCCATGTCGATGGGCGGTTCTGCACCGAAGTTCATGTCCAGGATGAGCAAGCAGCACGTGCCGTACGCCGGTATTCTGGCGACGCTGGTGGTCTATGTCTTCGGCGTGTTCCTGAACTACCTCGTTCCGTCTCAGGTGTTCGAAATCGTTCTGAACGTGGCTGCACTCGGGATTATCGCATCCTGGGGCTTTATCGTGGTCTGCCAGATGCGTCTGCGCAAGGCGATTAAAGAAGGCAAAGCCGCTGACGTCAGCTTCAAGCTGCCTGGCGCGCCGGTAACGTCCTGGCTCACCCTGCTCTTCCTGTTCAGCGTGCTGGTGCTGATGGCGTTCGACTACCCGAACGGCACCTACACCATCGCGACCATTCCGCTGCTGGCCGTGCTGCTGATTGCGGGCTGGTTCGGCGTGCGTAAACGCGTTCATGAAATTCACAGCACCGCGCCTGTTCATCCTGATGATGAAAAACACGACGCGCCGCTGGTGGAAGAAACCTCGCGTTAATAAAAAAGCCGGGTGGCGGCTTCGCCTTACCCGGCCTACATTTCATTATTTTGTAGGCCCGGTAAGCGCAGCGCCACCGGGCAATTCCCATCTTACAGCGCGATACGAATGACATCGTCAGGCTGGGTGGCTTCCTGCTGGCGGGTGGATTTTTGTTTCACCGTCACGTACAGGGTTTTGCCATCCGCAGAGAGCGCCAGGCTGTTCGGGTAGACCGGCGTGTCGAACGTTTTAGTCACCTTATACGTTTTCCCATCAATCACGCTCACCTTGCCGGCTTCACGGTGCGTCACGTAGGCTTCATTGCGGGCCGGGTTAAACAGGACCGCCAGGGATTCCGGCGCGGCGATTTTCGCGATCACGCTGCCGTCTTTCAGGCTCACCACCAGCACTTCCGGCTGTTTTGAATCGGTCAGGAACGCGCGCTGACCCGCTGTATCAAGGCTCAGGTTCAGGTAGAAGTGCTCTTTCCCGTCATCCTGCACTTTTTTACGGCTCAGGATTTTGTTCGTTGCCGTATCAATGGTTAACAGCTCGCCATCCGCATTCGTGGTGTACAGACGTTTCGCCTGCGCATCCAGCGCCAGGCCAGTGCTGTAAGTACCGGTATTGGCAATGGTCTCTTTCAGCTTCAGCGTGGCGCCATCCACCACCCAAATCACGCTCTCTTTACCGACACCAGTGATGTAAATCGTGTTGCTTGCGTCATCCGCCACCAGCTGGCGCGGCTGCAGCGGTTTGACGGTTTCGCTGCGTTGACGCCCGTCCAGTACCAGTCGCCCTTTTACGTCACCCGTTTTTGCATCAATCGCGGTTACCGCGCCGTTGATCGTATTACCGAACCACAGCGTTTGGGTCGCGTTGTCAAAGGTGGCACCAAAGGGTTTGAGATCGCTATGGATCGCCTGCGTCACGTCCAGCGTGACCGGATCAAGACGGTAAACAACCCCGCCCTTGTCGGTTTTACGGCTTTGCGAGGTCGCCACCCACAGCGCATTCTCCTGCTGGCTCACGGCCATTTCATACGCCCCTTTGCCCACCGCTTTACGCAGCACCTCTTCGGCGGCATGCACCTGGAACGTCCCGGCAAGCAGTAAAGTGGCAGACAGCAGTGACAGGCTCAGACGCGGCGAGCACAGATGACGTAAAGACATAACAATTCCTTTTCTGAAAAGTGGGGTTTGGGCTGACATCACTTCCGGCAGACAACGTCATGGCATTGCCTTTTGATAATGAGAATAGTAATCATTAATCAGAGGAATGTGGAGTTTTTCTTTCCCTTCTCGTCTTTCATTAACGCAATGTGCGGTTATAGTTTTCAAAACATTTACAAAACCTTTAACATGTATGGACATGTTCCATTTGGTTCGTTTACATACCACAACCGGTTTTATTCATGAAAATCATTTCTGCCCGTAAGGCTTCTCTCCCGCTGCTGCTGGTTCCTGTTATTTTTGCGCCACTCACCGCCATGAGCGCAGAGGAACAGACCATGATCGTCAGCGCCACGCCGCAAACCGTATCGGAACTCGATACCCCGGCAGCGGTCAGCGTCGTCAATGGCGATGATATGCGCCAGGCTGCACCCCGCATCAACCTGTCTGAATCCCTTGGCAGCGTCCCGGGACTGCAAATCCAGAACCGTCAGAACTACGCCCAGGATCTCCAGCTGTCGATGCGCGGGTTTGGCGCTCGCTCAACCTTCGGAGTGCGCGGTATCCGTATGTACGTCGACGGTATTCCAGCCACCATGCCGGACGGACAGGGTCAGACCTCCAACATCGACCTCTCCAGCGTGGAGAGCGTTGAAGTGCTGCGCGGCCCCTTCTCCGCCCTGTACGGCAACGCCTCTGGCGGCGTGATTAACATCAACACCCAGACCGGTCAGCAGCCGCCGACTATTGAAGCGAGCAGCTATTACGGCAGCTACGGTACCTGGCGCTATGGCATGAAAGCCACCGGCGCGATGGGTGATGGCACCCACGCGGGCGATGTGGATTACACCGTTTCCACCACCCGTTTCACGACCAAAGGCTACCGCGACCACAGCGGCGCGCGGAAGAATCTTGCCAACGCGAAGCTGGGCGTGCGTATTGATGACGTCAGCAAGCTGACGCTGATCTTCAACAGCGTGGACATGAAGGCCAACGATCCGGGTGGACTGAATTATCAGGAGTGGCGGGACAACCCGCGCCAGTCGCCGCGCGGCGATCAGTACAACACCCGCAAGACCATCAAGCAGACCCAGGCCGGTCTGCGCTACGATCGCCAGCTCAGCACCCAGGATGACCTGAGCGTGATGATGTACGCCGGCGAGCGTGAAATGACGCAGTACCAGTCGATTCCGTATCAGCCGCAGCTAAAAGCCACTCACTCCGGCGGGGTGATTGATATGCAACGCCACTATCAGGGCGTGGATACCCGCTGGACGCACCGCGGCGAGCTGCTGGTGCCGGTGACCTTTACCACCGGTCTGAACTACGAAAACCTGAGTGAAGATCGTCGCGGCTACGAGAACTTCGTGATGAGCAATGGCGTGCCGGATTACGGCGTCAAAGGCGATAAACGTCGCGACGAACGCAACCTGATGTGGAACGTCGATCCTTATCTGCAGAGCAGCTGGCAGCTGACGCAGAAACTCTCTGTCGATGCGGGTGTTCGCTACAGTTCGGTCTGGTTTGATTCCAATGACCATTACGTTACGCCGGGCAACGGCGATGACAGCGGTGACGCGAGCTATCACAAATGGCTCCCGGCGGGCGCCGTGAAGTATGCGGTGACTGACGGGTGGAACCTCTACGCTGCCGCAGGGCGTGGGTTTGAAACGCCAACCATCAACGAACTCTCCTATCGTGCCGATAATCAGGGCGGTCTGAATATTGGCCTGAAGCCATCCACGAATAACACGTATGAAGTGGGCAGCAAAACCCGAATCGGCAACGGTCTGCTGACGGCGGCGTTGTTCCGCACCGATACGGACGATGAGATCGTGGTGGACTCCAGTTCCGGCGGCCGCACAACCTATAAAAATGCCGGGAAAACCCGCCGTCAGGGTGTGGAAGTTTCCCTGGATCAGCAGTTCGCGGAGAACTGGAAGCTTAAGATGGCGTGGACGTATCTGGATGCCACCTACCGGACTAACGTCTGCAGCGACGCAGACTGTAACGGTAACCGTATGCCGGGGATTGCGCGCAACATGGGCTTCGCTTCGTTTGGCTGGCAGCCGGAGGAAGGCTGGTACGCGGGCACGGACGTGCGTTACATGAGCGATATTATGGCCGACGACGAAAACACCGCGAAAGCGCCGTCTTATACGGTAGTCGGGCTGAATACCGGGTATAAGTTTAACTACGGCAACTGGGGAATGGACGTCTTTGGCCGCGTCGATAACCTGTTCGATAAAGAGTACGCGGGATCGGTTATTGTCAACGAGTCCAACGGTCGTTATTACGAGCCTGCACCAGGCCGTAACTATGGCGTCGGGCTGTCGGTCTCTTATCGCTTCGAGTAAGCAAAAAAGAAAAGTTTATTTTATAAATGAAATAACCCTCCTGATGGCAATAAGCCATCAGGAGTTATTCACCGGATAAATAATTAGCGGCGGTATATAGTCGCTCTGATAAATAATCTCTCAGTTAAAATATTGTCGCTGTAAAAGAGAATCCGCTTCATCAATCAACTTATCAATGGCCTTTTGGCTGGCCTCCACATCTCTCCGCTCAAGGGCTGAAAGAAGCTCGTCATAGTGATATGTTGCCGTTTTGATGTCGCTAAGCTCCTGGTGCAGATAGTTCATACAGGGGCCGATGCGGACCCATAGCTGTTCAATTAAGGCATTAAGCGTCGGCATTTCCGCATACTGATAAAGCGTAAACCTGAAGACACGATTCGCATGCAAGGCCTGCTGAACGTTTCCATTGCGCATGGCCTCATGGAAGGCCTCTGACATTTTGCGCAACGCCTCCAGCTTGCCGTCTGACATATTCTGGCATGCTGCGGCAACCGCCATTGGCTCAAGCTGTTTTCGGATGGCGTTAATCTCGTTATAACGTTCCAGCGTCACCTCAGGGACCAGAAAAGCCTGCGCTGGCGTGGCGTGAAGCGCGCCTGAGGAGACCAGGCGCAGCAGCGCTTCGCGAACCGGCGTAATACTGGTGCCTAATTTATCAGCAATCTCTTTCGTAATCAGTCGTGCTCCTGGTTTGAGGGAGCCTGTAATTAACGCCCCTTTCAAACTGTGTTCAACCTGCATGGTAAGGCTAACCCTTTGGGCTTTTTCTAAGTGATCCAAATCAAGCATGTGGAATTCCTGTAGCTAAAACTTAATGCTATTTTTAAACGCCAGTTTTAATAAAACGGCGCCGGTACGATATATCCTGTATCGTCATGCCTGGTGGTGGGAAGTACGTAAAACAGCAAAAAAAAAGCAAACATCATTTTTTTTATCGTTTTCGGGCTCATCCGGGATGATGGCGCGAAAAACCGTGTCCAGTAATTAAAGACAATATATCGTATCTTCACAAATAAATATGGCGGGAAACCCCGCCATTGTGCGCTTTATTTATTGTCACTCGCGACGCGAATCACGACTTTGCCGAAGTTTCGTCCTTCCAGCAGGCCAATCAGCGCCTCGGGAGCGTTTTCCAGCCCGTCCGTCACCTGTTCGCGATAGTGGATTTTCCCCTCCTGCACCCAGCGCCCCATCTCTTCCTGGAACTCATGAATGCGGTGTCCATAATCCTGGCCGATAATAAAACCCTGCATACGAATGCGTTTCTTGAGAAGGGTCGCCATCAGGAGCGGCAGGCGGTCCGGCCCGTCAGGCAGGCCCGTCGCGTTATAGCCGCTCACCAGGCCACACACCGGCACGCGCGCGGAGGTGTTCAGCAGGGGCAGCACGGCATCAAACACTTTCCCGCCGACGTTTTCATAATAGACATCAATACCGTTCGGACAGGCGTGTTTCAGCTGGTCGGCAAAATCCGCCGCATGGTGATCCAGACATAGGTCAAAGCCGAGAACCTCAACGGCATGACGGCATTTCTCTGGGCCACCGGCCACGCCGACCACCCGGCAGCCTTTGATTTTGCCGATCTGCCCTACTGTCGCGCCAACCGGACCGGTCGCCGCAGCCACCACCAGCGTTTCACCCGCTTTCGGTTGCCCGATATCCAGCAGCACCATATAGGCGGTAAAGCCCGGCATGCCCAGTACGCCCAGCGACCAGGAAGGATGAGACGGATTGTCGCCCAGCTTCACCAGGCCGCTGCCGTCCGAAAGTTCATACTCCTGCCAGCCGCTGTAGCCCAGCACCCATTCACCGGCTTTGAAGTCGGGATGGTTTGACTGCTCAACGCGGCTGACCGTTCCCCCCACCATCACCGCACCGATCTCAACCGGCGGTGAATAGGATGGCGCGTCGCTCATGCGACCCCGCATATAAGGATCCAGCGACAGCCAGACGGTACGAAGCAGAAGCTGCCCCGCACCCGGTTCCGGAACAGGCTGCGTTTCCAGACGAAAATTTTCCGCGACCGGTGCGCCCTGTGGACGAGAGGCCAGCACCCAGCGGCGGTTATGCGAAACAGAGTGATTCATCAGGATCTCCTTCTGGTACAAATGTCATTACAGCCTGGCTCACGTTCAGCGTTATCGCATTAGCATTACGAGCCAGACTGGTTGAGGCGTACAACCAGATAGATGCAGGTTTCATTCGTCTCGTTGATGAACCGGCAGTCATTAGGCGGCCCCAGCTCAAGACAGTCTCCGGCGTGCATCTCGTGGCGGGTGTCGCCCTCCTGAAACACCAGCTCACCGGACTGCAGCCAGATAAGCTGACGCGCCAGCGCGTAAGAAGAAGCCGGCATCGGAACGTCGCTTCCCGCAGGCAGTTCCACCTGAACCAGGTCGATGGGCAGATCGGTACGGGGAGAAACATGGCGGCGGAGGTAGTGCGTCTGCGGATCGCGCCAGACGGGCTGGTTTGCCAGGCGCAGCAGCTTACCCTCCTGCATTTCGGCCCGGGCAATCAACGTTGACATGCTGATGCCAAACGCGCCCGACAGGCGGGCAAGCAAGGTGGCTGTCGGGCTACTGTCCCCGCGCTCTATCTTATGGATCATGGCGCGGGAGACCCCTGCCCGGTCCGCCAGCTCACTCAAGGACCATCCGCGAGACTCGCGTTCAAGGCGAATTCTTGCGCTAATCCGTTGATTCATTGTGTCTGTTATGGTGTTCATGACGTCATACTATAGTGTATGAACGGCATTTCAATGGGCTTTTGATAACAAAAAAATATGGCTTATGCCGTAGCGATCGGGCGATACAGTTGTGTAATATCGTAGCGATAACGTAATACTATAGTGAACAACACACAGAGGCTTCATCATGATCGTTCGTCATGCCTGCAAAGAAGACTGCGCTGCGATAGGCGAGATTTACAACAACGCGGTGCTGCACACTGCCGCGATCTGGAACGATAAAACCGTCGATACCGATAACCGAATCGCCTGGTTTGAGGCGCGCTCGCTTGCGGGCTACCCGGTTCTGGTAAGTGAAGAGGACGGCGTAATCACCGGCTACGCCTCTTTCGGCGACTGGCGCGCCTTTGACGGCTTCCGTCATACGGTTGAGCACTCGGTCTATGTCCACCCGGCCCATCAGGGCAAAGGGATTGGCCGCACGCTGATGAAGGCGCTGATTAACGAGGCCCGCGCCATCGGGAAACACGTGATGGTGGCCGGCATTGAAGCGCAAAACCATGCCTCGATTCATCTCCATGAAACGCTCGGCTTTGTGACGACCGGACAAATGCCGCAGGTGGGAACCAAGTTTGGCCGCTGGCTGGACTTAACCTTTATGCAGCTGCAGCTGGACGAGCGCAGCGATCCGGACGCGATCCCATGAATCAGTCACTGACGCTGGCGTTTCTGGTCGCGGCGGGCATCGGTCTGGTGGTGCAAAACACCCTGATGGTGCGTATCACCCAGTCCTCCTCCACCATTCTTATCGCGATGCTGCTGAATTCGCTGGTCGGCATCGTGCTGTTTGTCAGTATTCTGCTGCTGAAACAGGGCGTGGCCGGATTCAGCGAGCTGGCCGCGACGGTGCGCTGGTGGACGCTTATCCCGGGGCTGCTGGGATCGTTTTTCGTGTTTGCCAGCATCAGCGGCTATCAGAATGTTGGCGCGGCGACGACCATCGCCGTGCTGGTCGCAAGCCAGCTGATTGGCGGGCTGGTGCTGGACGCGCTGAGGAGCCATGGCATCCCGCTGCGCGCCCTGATCGGCCCGGTGTGCGGCGCGGTGATGCTGGTGGTCGGGGCCTGGCTGGTGGCGCGACGCCAGTTTTGAGGGTTACAGTATGGTGCCGCCTTTCGTCAGCTGTTCCTCACGCGCGTCCATCTCCTCTTTATGCTGCTTACCGTGGTGCGAAATCGCGGTGCGCAGACGCTGCTGCTGGGTGTAGCGATCTTCACGGTTAAGCTCTGCATCATCGCTTAATTCAATCAGCAGCTCGTTCATGTGGGTAATGACGCTCTCTTCGATAGCGGCATCGACGCGGGCAATAACTTCGTTTAAATGTGACATTGTCACTCCTTGTTATGTGCCCGGTGGCGCTACGCTTACCGGGCCTACGGGTGCCAAATGTAGGCCGGGTAAGGCGTAGCCGCCACCCGGCTAAAAAGGCTTAGTTCAGCTTCGCTTTCGAGAAATCGCTGCCCATCAGGCTTACGCTGTACCCGGTCACATTGCTGCGGGTCGCGTAGAACGTTTTCCCGTTGGCCAGCGCGATCCACGGCGCCTGCTGGTAGAAGATCTCCTGCGCCTGGCCATAGAGCTTGGCGCGCTCAGCCGGGCTGCTGGTCAGCTTCGCTTTTTGCACCAGACCATCATACCCCTTATCGCACCAGCGCGCGGCGTTTGAGCCGGTTTTAATGCTGTTGCAGCCGAGCAGCACATCGGCAAAGTTGTCCGGGTCGCCGTTGTCGGACATCCAGCCAAACAGCGCGGAGTCATGTTCGCCTTTACGCATTCCGGAGAGATATTCGCCCCACTCGTAGGAGACAATTTTGGCCTTCACGCCGACTTTTGCCCAGTCGCTCTGGATCATCTCCGCGATACGACGCGAGTTCGGGTTATACGGACGCTGAACCGGCATTGACCACAGCGTGACTTCCGCGCCCTTCTCCAGACCCGCCTGCTTCAGCAGGGCTTTCGCTTTTTCAGGATCGTAGCTGTAGTCCTTCAGGTCTTTATTGAAGCCCAGCATATTTGGCGGGATCGGCGATTTTGCCACCGTGCCCGACCCCATAAAGACCGCATTAACGATGGCCTTCTTGTCGGTCGCGTAGTTGAGCGCCTGACGCACCAGCACGTTATCAAACGGTTTTTTCTCGGTATTAAACGCCAGATAACCGACGTTCAGCGCATCGACCGAGTGCAGCGTCAGGTCTTTGTTGTTTTTGATGGCGTCAAACTGAACCGGGGATGGCGCAGGAATGATCTGGCACTCGTTGGTCTGCAGCTTCGCCAGGCGGGTTTCCACGTTTGGCGTAATGGAGAAAATGAGATGCTTCGTCGGCACCTCGCCTTCCCAGTAGTTCGGGTTCGCGACGTAGCGGATCAGCGAATCCACTTTGTACTGCTGCAGCACGTAAGGCCCGGTGCCAATCGGCCAGGTGTCCACGTTCTCAGGCGTACCTTTTTTCAGCATTGCGTCGGCGTATTCAGCGGAGAGAATCGAGGCGAAATCCATTCCCCAGTCGGCCAGAAACGCGGCGTTGGGTTCGCTGAGGGTGAACTGGACATGGTAATCATCGACCTTTTTAACGTCCTGGATCAGCTTATCGAGACCGACATCATTAAAGTACTCGTAGTTGCCCTGCGACACGTTGTGGTACGGGTGTTTAGGGTCTTTCTGACGCATGACCGAGAAAATAACGTCATCGGCATTAAAATCGCGCGTCGGTTTGAAGTATTTGTTGCTGTTGAACTTCACCCCTTTACGCAGGGCAAAGGTATAGGTCTTGCCGTTCGGCGAAATCGTCCAGGACTCAGCCAGCGACGGCACCGGGGTGTTTTTCACCGGGTCGAAATTGATCAGACGGTTATACAGCACCTGAGAGCTGGCCACAAAAGACGGGCCAGAACTGGCGATTTGTGGGTTGAAGGACTCGGGGGAGGCTTCTGAACAGTAAATAAGGGTGTCGTTATTTGCCGCCCATGCGGCACCGGCTGGTAACAGCGCGCTCAGCGCAAGGGCGAGCAGTGTTTTCCCTGTAGACATGGTTATAACCCTGACAGTTTTATTATATAGGACAGTAATAACAGCACAGGCGTTTTGACCTGGCAAATAACGAAACACTATCAGGTTATTCTAAAGCCGCGTTTTTTGCTGTTTTAACCGCCAGCGCTCAAAAAGATGATTTGCCTTAAGTGCCATTATTCGTCAAGCACAACCGTCACTTTCTATGCCGCAAGAAATCGGCGCTTTTAGCGTCTCTTCCTCCGTTTGGTTGCTTCCTCGTTTCGTTAAAGTAATGGTGTGAAGAAGTATATGGGATCAAATCGTGGCAAAAACTCTTTTACGCAGCGGTAATCTGGATGATTTTCAGGCCGTTGGCGGCGGCGGACAAGCCGTTTTCGAATCAGCGTTGCAAATCCGGGAAGCGCTCCGTTTGCGCAAACAACAGGCCATCGTCGACTGTCTGGCGATTCCTCAGGTTAACGACAGCGGCGACCGCGTGGACTGGTATTCCCCGGTTGAAGGGAGCGTAATCAGCTGGAAAGCGGCCGATGAAGATGATCGCTATCGCGCCCTGCGCTATCTGGAAAACACGCTCGCCAGCGTCGAGTCATTAAGCAAGAAATGCCTGCAGTCGCCTAAAACCGCGCAACAGCTTTTTGGCTCTCTGCTGTCAAAGGCGTTTCAGTTTCCGGGCGAAAACTTCCTCTTCCTGGTGGACGGAAAGCCGGTCATTAGCTTCTGGGGGTTTGTAAACCTGAACGAGAACGCGCGCGACGATGTCCTCGACTGCCTGCGTGAATCGCTGATCCCTGAGCCAGCCCCCGTTGTGATTGACGATCCTGAACCCGAGCCTGAGCCAGAGCCGGTGATGACCTTTGAGCATGCTGACGAGCCGCTGATCGCCCCTTCCACGGTGGTGCGTATTACGCCGGAGGAGCTGTATGAGCCCGAACCGGCCCCCGCCGTTGCACAACCTGTTCAGGCGCCTGCTCCGGCGAACGTCGTGAAAAAGCGCCGCGTTCCCCTGTGGACCCTGCCGGTTGCCGCCGTGATCGTCGCTGCCATTGCCGCCCCGCTGCTGTGGCCAAAACAGGCACCTTCCGCTGAGCCCGCCCCGGCTCCCACACCTGAACCTGTGGAGATTGCGCCAAAACCGATCAAAGCGGTTGAGCCGCTGGCGATGAAGCTACCGCTGCATCAGGCGGAGGTCGTGGCCAGCAAAGAAAAAGAAGCCGCTCCGGCCGCTCCTGCGCCACAGCCCGCTCCGGTGGTGATTGTCGCCATCCCAAAAGACGCCATGGTGATGGAAGCGAATCAGGTAAAAGCGGGATCGACGCGTTTCCTGAACGGCACCTGGCGCGCCATCCTCGATGTGAAAGATCCGGTTACCGGCAAGCCGCCGTCGCTGCGCTATCAGATCCAGAACAATAAAGGTTTCGCCCGCGTTGTCCATGGCGACAACATTGTCTGCCGCGCGGAGGTCTTCTCCGGGCTGCACAGCAATGGCGAGCTGATGATTAAGAGTCGCGGCACTGCCCGCTGCACCGACGGTTCCCGCTACCCGATGCCGGAAATTGCCTGTAAAGCAGGCACCAGCGATATCGCAGAATGTCGCGCCCGTTATGATGCCAACACCGTCGTCCCACTGACGTTCAAGAAAGCAGGTGCCTGATCCTATGCTGGTAAATCTTTGCGACTATAAACAAAGCGTCACGCTTATTGCCAACAGCGGCGTGCAGTTCCTCGATTTCGGTCTGACGCCGCAGGACTCCGCCAGCAACGGGCGCTTCGTACGTAAAACCGCGAACGGCCCGCTATTGCGCCTCGATTTCGACCTGGTCAACGGTCGCTATACCCTGCCCGGCATGAACGGCGGGCAGCCTGAAGTGGTCAAACCGGAAACCACTATCCCGCTGCATCAGTCGCTGGCGGTACTGGATGGCGTCTGGCTTCCGGTTCCGTTCCTGCGCTTCAACCCACCACGGACTTTTGTTGAAGGGCCGGATAACTGGGCGCGCGTTCAGGTGCGCAAGCTTGAAACCCCGGACACGGCAGGCAATACACACCGCGTCACGCTCGCGCTTGACAGCCAGATTGCCGACCATGCCACGTCCGCGCTCTCTCCGGTGGAAAACGATATTCTGAACGGGACCCGCTTCGCGCTGGCGTGGCGCGATAACGAGGTAGACAGTTTCCTCGATCAGACCTGGATTGACGGCTGGCTGCGCGAGGCGTTTACCCAGTATGCCGACGGCGTTGAGAACCGCTCTGAACGCGACCTGCAGCAGGCGATGCGCAGTTTTGAATATCAGGCCCACTGGCTTAACCTGCTGACTATGCTCGGTGAACAGCTCACCGTACCGGAAGTGAAATTTGTCACCCATACGCTCAGCACGCCAGCCATTCCGGTTGACCTGATCCTTGACGTGGGTAACACCCACACCTGCGGCGTCATTATTGAAGACCACGGCGATGCGAACGATGGGCTGCGTCAGACCGCCGAGCTGCAGGTTCGCTCGCTCAGCGAGCCGCAGTTCCTGAACGAGCCGCTGTTCACCAGCCGTCTCGAGTTTTCAGAAGCGCGTTTTGGCAAGCAGCACTTCTCGGTGGAAAGCGGTCGCGAAGACGCGTTTGTCTGGCCGTCGATTGTCCGCGTCGGCGATGAGGCCCGCAAGCTGGCGATGCAGCGTCTGGGAACCGAAGGCAACAGCGGTATCTCCAGCCCGCGTCGCTACCTGTGGGATGAAACCCCGGTCGTGCAGGACTGGCGCTTTAGCCAGATGAACAGCAAGACCCAGCGTGAACCGCTTGCCACCGCGTTCCCGCTGATGAACCTGATGAACGATGACGGCGAGCCGCTCTTCACGCTGCCGCAGGACGAGCGCCTGCCGGTCTTCTCGCCGCAATACAGCCGCAGCACCCTGATGACCCATATGCTGTGCGAGCTGCTGGCACAGGCGCTGGGGCAGATCAACAGCGTCGCCACGCGCCTGCGTCTGGGCTTCCCTGCCTCGCCGCGCCAGCTGCGCACGCTGATCCTGACGCTGCCCTCCGCCATGCCAAAGCAGGAGCGCGAGATCTTCCGTCGCCGCATGTTTGAAGCCATCGCGATTGTCTGGAAAGCGATGGGATGGCACCCGCAGGATGAGGATTTTGTCACCCGCAAACAGCAGGAAAAAAGCGTGGTGCCGGTACCTGAAATCCAGATGGAGTGGGATGAAGCCAGCTGCGGTCAGCTGGTCTGGCTGTATAACGAAGCCATCTCCCGCTTTGGCGGCCAGACCGAAGCCTTCTTCGCCTCCCTTGCCCGTCCGGACCGTGAACCTGAGCCGGGCAGCCAGCCGGGGCGCGCGCTGCGCGTCGCGTCCATCGACATCGGCGGCGGCACAACGGATATGGCGATCACCCATTATCAGCTGGATGACGGTTCCGGCAATAACGTCAAAATCACCCCGCAGCTGCTGTTCCGCGAAGGGTTTAAGGTCGCGGGCGACGATACGCTTCTGGACGTGATTCAGCGCTACGTGTTGCCCGCTCTGCAAACGCAGCTGCAGAAATCCGGTATCGCGGATGCCTCGCTGCTGATGGCCTCGCTGTTCGGTGACTCCGGGCGCATTGATACCCAGGCCGTACTGCGCCAGCAAACGGCGCTGCAGCTCTTTATGCCGATTGGCCATGCCATTCTTGCCGGATGGGAATCCAGCGACGTTGACGATCCGCTGGCCGGTCTGCATGCCACCTTTGGCGATCTGCTGCCGCAGAAGCCGACCCGCAACGTGATGAACTATCTGCAGCAGGCGATCGATCATGCCCTGCCTGCGGGTTCAGACGCTTTCGATCTTTTCGCCGTGCCGCTGCATGTGAATTTCCGCGAAATGCAGGATGCGATGCTGACCGGGCAGTTTACGCTGGCCTCCCCGCTCCACGCGGTATGTGAGGCGATCTCCCATTACAGCTGCGACATTCTGCTGATCACCGGACGCCCGGGCTGCCTGCCTGGGGTTCAGGCGCTCATTCGTCACCTGCAGCCGGTGCCGGTCAACCGCATCGTCTGGCTGGATAAATACCAGGTACATGAGTGGTATCCGTTCAGTCAGCAAGGGCGCATTGGCAACCCGAAATCGACCGCTGCCGTGGGGGCCATGCTCTGCAGCCTGGCGCTTGACCTGCGTCTGCCGCGCTTCAACTTTAAAGCCGCGGACATTGGCGCGTATTCCACCGTGCGCTATCTGGGCGTGCTGGATAACACCGTCAATACCCTGCACGAGGAAAACGTCTGGTATCAGGATATCGATCTTGATAAACCCGGCGCGAAGCTTGATGCACGTCTGCACTTCCCGCTGCGCGGGAACGTGACTCTCGGCTTCCGTCAGCTGGCAAATGCGCGCTGGCCGGCCACGCCGCTCTACACGCTCAGCATTAACTCGGCCGAACTGGCAAAAGCGATTGCCGGCGACGGCGTGCTGAACGTGCGGCTCAAGCTCTGCGGCGGCAGCAAGCAGGAAGGTCCGGAGGCCTTCGAGCTGAGCGATGCCTGGCTGCAGGACGGCACGCCGGTGGCGCCTGACGCATTAACTTTCAAACTGAATACCCTGGCCGATCGCCGACACAGCGGTAGCCACTACTGGATCGACAGCGGGAGCGTATACCTGAAATGACAGCGACCACGAACACCACTCAGGCCTTAATCGGGTGGATTAACGAGACGCGCCTGACCGCCCCTGTGCTGGATAACGATGCCGACGCCCTGCTTGCTCGCATCAACGCGGTGCAGGCGCGGGAGCAGGCCATTGAACGCGCCATGACCCGCCAGAGCAGCATTGGGCTTTACGGCCATTCGCAGAGCGCGAAAGCGCACCTGCTCTTGTCGCTGTGCGGCAGCGGCAATGGTCGTCTGAACGTGACGCCAGGCCAGCGCACCTTTGACTATTTTTCGCATATCAATCCAGGACATGCCCTGACCAATATGGCCGTCCGCTTCACCCGGGAAACCCCGGAAGCGCTTGGCGAGGCGTTTCCGCTGCGCCTGAGCCTGGTCACCGAGGCCGAGCTGGTACAGCTGTTTATTGCCCGCACGACGCAGCACCCGCAGATGCGCGCGGTGGATAAGGCGGTCATCGAGACACGTCTGGAGAAATGGCGCGGACTGCGCCAGCCGCAGGGCGTGCCCGGCATCACCGCTCAGGAAGTGGGGGCAATTGCCCGCTTCTGGCAGAGCATGGTACCCGCAGCGAAACAGCAAATTGATGATGCCCTGTGGCATGAGTTTGCCCAACTGGTGCCTTCACTCGATCTCAGCACGCGAGCCAGCGTCTGGTCGCTGCTCTGGGGCGAACAGCAGGAACTGACCCAGCAGTGGTTAAACCTGGCCCATGTGCTGCACCAGACCAGCCATGCCATCGAGCTTGCGGCCCCCCTTAGCCTGCTGGTGGACAGCTTTGGGCTGCCGGGTGAAGGGTTCCTGACGCACGACGGCTCGATAGCGCTTCAGCATGCACAGGAGACGCTTCTCCATCCGCTGAACAACGGTGAAATGCTTAACGCCATCAGCCTCCCGGTCGATGTGCTGGCCTTCCTGACCCGCGAACTGGTGCTGCCGGTTGAGAGCGGCGCACTGGATAATGTTGATATCATTGATATCCCGGTGTTTGAAGAACGCCATGCCGATCCGCTACGCCAGGCGAAATCCCAGTGGCTGCTTGAGCACTATCGCCAACAGCTCCAGCCGGATGTGCTGGTCATTTGCAACGCGACGGCGCAGCACGAACAGACGGCCAAAAAAGCAAAAGTGTTAATGAACTGGGTCAGGGAGACGCAGCCTGCCGAAGAATCTGCCCTGCCGGGGCTGGTGTGGGCGATCACCCCGCATGACGCCCGCTTTACTACCCGGCAGAACCTCGACGAAGCCGTACAGCATCTGCTCGGAAAGCCAGGCTTGCGCTGGGGCACCCTCCAGGCCCTGGACAGCCACAGCATGCAGCGCGTCATTGAGTGGCTGTCTCAGGCCACGTTGCCCGCGCAGCGACAGAAACGTCTCGGCACGCTGAAAAATGCGCTGCATCAGGAGCTCTCGGCGCTGATGCAAAGCTACCTGGCACCGCTGGTTGAGGAACCGGGTACCCGACGCGCTCAGGCAGAAAACATGGTGCGCATGCTGCAAAGCAGTGCCGCCCGCCACGGCGAGCTGCTTGAAGGCCTGCTGCCGCCGCTGAAGGCCTTTGAAACGCTGCTGGCCGTTCAGCAGCCGCGCGAGGAGCAGGTTAACGGGCTGTTTACGGATACCATTGACCTGTTTGCCGATAATGCTCAGGAAAGCGCAGGCCTGTTCCAGACCAAAGACAAAGCGCGTCTGGCGCACAGAGTATGGATAAATCATCTGCGCCAGTGGAGCCGCAACGAGGCGACCGCCGCCCGTCTTGGGCTGGATCCTGAGGTGTTACAGCAAATCGCGGATGTGCTGGTCGTCACCAGCTACCGGCTGAATCTGCCTCAACAGCTGCAGCGAATTGTCGAAGCAGATAAAAGTAGCGCTGCGCAACTGCATGCCGTGATGGGCAATTTCGTTGGCTGGCTGGGTTACGACCAGACGCCCGTGCCGACGCGTCCGGCAAGCCGCATCCGCAAGGGTCAGGCCATCTTCGTCACGCCGGTGGTCAGCAGCGCCGAACCTCGCCTGACGCGCCTGGGAGAACAGCCGGTCCATGCGGCTACCGCATATGTTTACGACTGGCTGGTCGCACTCTATAGCCGCGCGATAGAGAACATTGATTACCACCACCCGCATGATGTTCAGCCTGACGCACGTCAGGCACTTCGGGCTTTAATAAAGTAACCTCCCTTCTTGCCGGGTGGTGCTGCGCTTACCCGGCCTACATTTCGCAACGATGATACATTGCACAATAATCACATCGTCATACATTCGGCTAAGGCCCGCGCCAGCGCAGAGGGGTTTTCCCAGGACATTGAGTGCCCCGCCGCAGGAATAATTTTCACCTCAACGCCCTTCTGCTGGAGATTTTCCACATCGTCATCCGGCAGAGAGAGCTCGCCAAAAATCAACGTTACCGGGCAAGAGAGTGACAGGAACTGCGCTTCCCATTCCGGTTCAACACCGGCCACCAGGCCAGATGCACCGCGCCAGACGGCATAAGCGGCATTGCTCTGCAGGCATCCCGCCCATGCTGTTTTTTCTGCGCTGAGCATGGCGTCATATCCGTGCTCCAGAAACTGTTGCTCGGATTGCGCCGCTATAGACCGGCTGAACATGCCCCCACCCGCGTGAAAATTGGGCTCTGACACCATCAGTCCCTTCACGCGCGTTGCCAGCAGCCCCGCCGTCTCGATAGCAATACTGCCGCCCATGCTGTGGCCGTATAACCAGAAGGAATCCAGTTTAAGATGGTCAATCAGTTCCGCGACAACGTGCGCCTGGTCAGTGGTTTTATAGCTGTAGTGCTCAGGCTTATCGCTGTAGCCGCTGCCGGGCAAGTCGATGAGAATCGCTCTGCGCGCGCCAAACAGCGGGTCACAAACGACGCGGGGATATTCATAGGAAGAGGCGCAGCCCAGCCCGTGAATGAACACCACGGGATCGCCGGTACCGGGCAAGTCGTGCCAGCGCACGGTGCAACCGGCCTGCTGCGAGTAAAAACTGTTCATAAGCACTCCTTTCATGATGCACTGTGTATTTATACAGCCATCACATCAGGAATGCTATGTTCATCTTTTAAAACTGGAAGCGTGCTTCAGAAAAGCGAGACCAGCAGCGCAACGGGAAAGCTCATTGGCCAGGTTGACCCCACCAGGAAAGCGCTGAGCAGGCGGATACGTTTGCGGTCTTTAGAGAGGAACCAGGTGATTAATGCGCAGATGGAAGCCATGATTGCGTAAAAAACCAACATCTTTTGATACAACGTCATTCTGTATACCAGAGCCGAAAAAATAACCGCACGCAATATGCGTCATATGTTGACACAGATCAAGTTTTTTCGTTACAGAATAACCACTTAAAAATTACGGCTAATAACAATTGAGTATCTTACGTAACACGTGTGGCGTGCAAGGAGCACGCCTGGCCGCGCAAGCGACCAGGCTGAGCGGATCAGTGTTTGATCATCACATGCCTGACGACCGTATAATCCTCAAGCCCGTAGACCGACATATCTTTGCCGTAGCCCGATAATTTCATGCCGCCGTGCGGCATTTCGCTCACCAGCATAAAATGGGTATTCACCCAGGTGCAGCCGTACTGCAGGCGCGCGCTCAGGCGATGGGCGCGCCCCACGTCTTTGGTCCAGACCGATGACGCCAGGCCGTATTGCGAATCGTTCGCCCAGGCCAGCACCTGCGCCTCGTCATCAAATTCGGTGACGCTCACCACCGGGCCAAACACCTCGCGTTGAACGATGGCATCGTCCTGTTTTGCCCCCGCCAGCAGGGTTGGCTGGAAGTAGTAGCCCGCCCCCTCTTTTTTGCTCCCGCCGGTGACAACCCGGATATGGCCGAGCGTTTTCGCCTCATCGACGGCCTGGCAGACGCGTGAAAGATGGGCGGCCGAGCTGAGCGGACCGAGTTCGGTAGACTCGTCCTCCGGGGCACCCATTTTAAGACTGGCAACCGCGGCGCCCAGCTTTTCCACCAGTTGAGCATAAATTCCCTTCTGGGCATAAATGCGGCAGGCCGCCGTACAGTCCTGTCCGGCATTGTAGAAACCAAACGTCCGCACCCCTTCAACCACCGCATCGAGGTCGGCATCATCAAACACGATCACCGGCGCTTTGCCACCCAGCTCCATATGGGTGCGTTTAATCGAGGACGCCGTATGGCCGATGATATGTTCACCGGTCGCAATCGAACCGGTCAGCGAAACCATGCGGACCTTCTCGTGTCCGGTGAGCGGGTCGCCGACCGTTTTGCCCCGACCAAACAGCACGTTCAGAACGCCCGCCGGGAAGATATCTTTTGCCAGCTCTGCCAGCTTAAGCGCGGTCAGGGGCGTGATCTCAGAGGGCTTAATCACCACGCAGTTCCCTGCTGCCAGCGCGGGGGCCAGCTTCCAGGCTGCCATCATCAGCGGGTAGTTCCACGGCGCGATAGAGGCCACCACGCCCACCGGGTCACGGCGAATCATTGACGTGTGGCCGTCAAGGTACTCGCCAGCGGCGAGGCCGTTCAGGCAGCGGGCGGCCCCGGCAAAGAAACGGAAAACGTCGACCGCCGCCGGAATTTCATCACCCAGCGCGCAGTGCAGAGGCTTGCCGCAGTTGAGGGACTCGAGCCGGGCAAACGCCTCGCCGTGCGCTTCAATCGCATCCGCCAGCCTCAGCAGGCACTCGGCGCGGGTTTTCGGCGTCGTTTGTCCCCACGCCGCAAAAGCACGATCAGCAGCCAGCACCGCCGCGTCGACCTGGGCCGCTGACGCCTCAGCAATTTCCAGCAGTACCTCTCCGGTGGCCGGGTTATAAACTGGCTGTTTTTCACCTTCTCCGGCAACCAGCTCACCGTTTATCAGCAGATGTTTTTGCATAGCATTTTCCTGTTGAATTCACTGTTATTTCCCGCTACCGGCAATGTTTTCGCCGTCGCGGGTTAGCCACCAGGCTCCCAGAATGGGGATAGTTGTCACCAGCATCACCAGCAGAGCAACAACGTTGGTGACGGGCACGTCGCGCGGACGCCCGAGCTGGTTGAGCAACCACAGCGGTAACGTGCGCTCGTGTCCCGCCGTAAATGTTGTGACGATTATCTCGTCAAACGACAGGGCAAACGCCAGCATTCCCCCGGCCAGCAGCGCGGAACCCAGATTGGGCAGCACCACGTAGCGAAAGGTTTGCCACCCGTCAGCCCCGAGATCCATCGACGCTTCCACCAGGCTCCAGGAGGTGCGTCTGAACCGGGCAATCACGTTGTTAAACACCACCACCACGCAGAAGGTGGCGTGTCCGACGACGATGGTGAAAAACCCCGGCTCAAGATTGATCGTTTTGAAAGCCGTCAGTAGTGCCAGACCGGTGATGATCCCCGGTAACGCAATCGGTAACAGCAGCAGCAGAGAGATCGCATTCTTGCCAAAAAACGCGCTTCGCCACAACGCTGCTGCAGCAAGCGTGCCAAGCACAAGGGCAATGGCGGTGGAAAGCGCGGCAATTTGGAGTGACAACGTCACGGATTCGATAATATCGCCGCGCCCCGCCGCCACGCTAAACCATTTCAGCGTCAGCCCCTGTGGCGGAAAGCTGAAAGCGGCGTCTTCGGTGTTGAAGGCATAGGTCGCGATGATCAGCAGCGGGAAGTGCAGGAAGATGACGCCTCCCCAGGCTGCCACTTTCAGGAACAGCGGTGCGCGTTCAGAGTGCATCGAATGCTCCCAGACGTTTCACGAACGCCAGATAAAGAGAAATCAGTACGATGGGTACCAGCGTGAACGCGGCGGCCATCGGCATATTGCCGATAGCGCCCTGCTGGGAGTAGACCATGTTACCGATGAAATAGCCCGGCGGGCCGACCAGCTGAGGAACGATGAAATCCCCCAGCGTCAGGGAAAACGTGAAAATAGATCCCGCCGCAATGCCCGGTATGGCCAGCGGCAGAACGACATAACGGAACGTCTGACGGGGGCGCGCGCCGAGGTCGGCTGAGGCCTGCAGTAGCGAGGCCGGCAGGCGCTCCAGCGCCGCCTGGACGGGCAGGATCATAAACGGCAGCCAGATGTACACGAACACCAGAAACCGCCCCAGCCCGGAGGTGGATAAGGTGTTACCGCCCACTGCCGGGAGCGTCAGGATTGAAGTCAGAATCGTCTCCAGTCCAAGATGGCTGAGAAACCACTGCGCCACGCCGTCCTTCGCCAGCAGCAGCGTCCAGGCGTAGGCTTTGACGATATAGCTCGCCCACATTGGCAGCATCACGGCGATATAGAAGAAAGCCTTCCACTTGCCGCTGGTGTATCGCGCCATGTACCAGGCCATCGGGAATGCGAGGATGGCGCTGGCAATGGTCACCGCAATCGCCATCGTTAACGTGCGCAGGATGATGTCGTAGTTTGCCGGGTTTAAAAGCGCCTGAATATTCGCCAGCGTCAGATCCGGCGTGACCGCCATGGTGAAATCGTCGAAGGTGTAAAACCCCTGCCACAGCAGCGTCAGCAACGATCCTAAATAGACGATGCCAAACCACATCAGCGGCGCAAGCAGAAGCAGGAACAGGCCGAGCGACGGTTTACGCCAGAACAGTGCGGTCATGCGGCTTAAGCGGCCGCGCGGGGCGGGAGGATGCGCGACACTCATATCCATTTCACCTCTCCTCGTGAAGGCGGATCATCGCGTCGCGTGACCATGACGCCATGACCGCCTGCCCCGGCGCAATGCTGCTCAGCGGCGAGACGTCACTGAAATTAGCCTGACTCACCAGCAGTTTGGCGCCATCGGCGAGCTTCAGCTCCAGACGCGTGGCCGCCCCCTGATACTGAACGGCCTGCACGACGCCCTGAACCTGAACGTCACCCTGTTCATTAAGGCGAATATGTTCCGGGCGCAGGGAAAAGGTGCCCTCCATCCCGCAAAGTGTCTGCGCAAGGCCCGCATCAAAAACGTTAGAGGTGCCAACAAAGCTGGCGACAAACGGCGTGCGCGGACGCATGTAGAGATCGCGCGGGGTATCCACCTGCTCGATGCGCCCGTTATTGAACACCGCCACCCGGTCCGACATGGAAAGGGCCTCGCCCTGATCGTGGGTGACAAAAATAAAGGTGATGCCGAGTTCCTGCTGAAGTTTCTTCAACTCGAACTGCATCTGTTCCCGCAGCTTGAGATCGAGCGCCCCTAAAGGCTCATCCAGCAGCAGGACGCGCGGTTCATTCACCAGCGCGCGGGCAATGGCGACACGCTGACGCTGGCCGCCGGAAAGTTGTGAAGGTTTGCGGGCGATGGCAAAGCTCAGGCCCACTTTTTCCAGGGCATCACGGGCCTGGGCATGCCGTTTTTTCTTGTCGACGCCTTTGACCATCAGCCCGTAGGCAACGTTGTCGAGGATCGACATATGCGGGAACAGCGCGTAGTCCTGAAACACGGTGTTCACATCCCGCTCCCAGGGGGGCAGTTCGCTCGCTTCTTTACCGAAGATAGAAATCGTCCCGCCTGACAGCTGTTCAAAACCGGCGATCAGACGCAGGCAGGTGGTTTTGCCGGAGCCCGAAGGCCCCAGCATGGAGAAAAACTCTCCGTCACGAATCGCAATGGTGACCCCATCCACCGCCCGGACGTCGCCGTACAGGCGGGAAACATTGTTAAACTCGACTGCGTACGTCATGTTCTGCTCCCGGGCAATTAACGACCGCCCATGATGGCGATGTAATCCTGCGTCCAGCGGCTGTAAGGGACAAATTTGCCGCCTTCTGCGATGGGGGTTTTCCAGAACATGATTTTGTCGAACTCGTTATAACCGTTTGTTTCGCAGCCTTTATCGCCCAGCAGCGTGCTGGCTTTACACCCTTCCGGAACCACAGGCAGGGAACCAAACCATGCTGCCAGATCGCCCTGCACTTTCGGCGTCAGCGACCAGTTCATCCATTTGTAAGCGCACATCGGGTGTTTAGCCTGCGCGTGCAGCATGGTGGTGTCCGCCCAGCCTGTCACCCCCTCTTTCGGGAAGACGGTGGCAATGGGCTGGTTCTCGGCCTTCAGCGCATTCGCCTGATACGGCCAGGCGCTGGAGGCCACGACGCCTTCGTTTTTGAAGTCGCTCATCTGGACGGTAGTGTCGTGCCAGTAGCGGTGGATCAGGGCATGCTGGTCGCGAAGCACCTTAAGCACGGCGGCATACTGTGCTTCGGTGAGCTGGTACGGGTCTTTAATACCCAGCTGCGGCTGCGTGGCTTTGACAAACAGCGCGGCATCGGCGATGTAAATCGGGCCGTCATACGCCTGCACGCGTCCCTGATTGGTTTTACCGTCCGGCAGATCCTGTTTAGTAAAGACCACGCTCCAGCTGTCCGGCGGCGTCGGGAAGGTTTTGGTGTTGTACATCAGCAGGTTTGGCCCCCACTGGTACGGCGTGCCGTAGACCTTGCCCCCGACGTTAAACCATTCCCCTTTCACAATCCGTTCGTCGAGGGTTTTCCAGTTGGGGATGAGGTCGGGGTTAATCGGCTGGACGCGTTTGCCCATGATCAGTCGCAGGGAGGCATCACCTGAAGCGGTCACCAGATCGTATCCCCCTTTCGCCATCAGGCTGACCATTTCATCCGACGTGGCTGCCGTTTTGACGTTGACCGCACACCCGGTCTCTTTTTCAAACTGGGTGACCCAGTCGTAGTTTTTATCCGTCTGTCCCCGCTCGATGTATCCCGGCCAGGCGATAATATCCAGTCGACCTTCCCCGTCGCCAATGGCCTTGGGGGGTTCTGCGGCTTGCGCTGTCATGATAGTCATGCCGAGCGCACACAGGCTGCTGCGGGCAAAATTTTTGCTCATAAGAGTTACTCCTGTCGCAATGAAATTTAGCGGCAGCCGTGCCGTAAAAATATCTCCCTTATTAAACGTAGACCGCGCAAATGCGCCGCACCGTACGGCTTCAGGAAATTTCATCAAGGTGTGACCGAGGGCGCATTCCCCGTTAACTGGATTATAGACAAGGAGTTAGGCGCGAGAGACGGTATGCAGATTTCCTATGACAGGTCACCGCGAAATATTCGCAGTGCCGTCATCAGGATAAGAATTGATTATTTAAATAACGGAGAAAGGATTATTCCAGCATCGTGCTAATTAATTTTCCTAACTGAATGACCGCCTGCTCTTCCCGCTCTCCCCAGGCCCAGGAAGTATTAAAACGAAAGAACGGCGTCCACGCGTCAGAGGTGGAAAACATCTTTCCCGGAGCAATGCTGATGTGGTGCGTTAAGGCCTTTTCGCTCAGCAGCCCCGCATCCAGCGGTGCCGGCAGTTCCAGCCATAAAAAGTAGCCGCTGTCGTTATGGTGAATTTTGACACCGGCAGGCATATGGCGCAGAAGTGACTGCCAGGCCTGCTGCTTCCGCTCGGCCAGCGTACGCCGCAGGCGGCGCAGGTGGGCGTCGTAGCGTTTGGTCGCCAGGTAATCCACCAGCGCCAGCTGCATGGGAGAACTGGTTGAGAGCGTGCTCATCAGCTGCAGCTGCTGAATGCGACGCGCGTGTTTTCCTGCTGCCACCCAGCCGATGCGAAAACCGGCCACCAGACATTTTGAAAAGGACGAGCAGTGAAGCGTCATGTCCTGACGATCCCACGCTTTCGCCGGGAGCGGCTTTTCGCGGCCAAAATAGAGTTCGCTGTAGACGTCATCTTCAATCAGCGGGACGTTGTGCTGTGTTAACAGTGCGACAAGCTGCGCTTTTTTCTCCGCGCTCAGCGTGAAGCCGAGCGGGTTTTGGCTGTTGGTCATGATCCAGCAGGCTTTAACCGGGTACTCATTCAGCGCCTGTTCAAGGGCGTTGAGATCGATCCCCTCGCGGACGTCTGTCGCAATCGACAACGCTTTAAGCTTCAGGCGTTCCAGCGCCTGTAGCGCGCCGTAGAAACAGGGGTTTTCGACAATCACCCAGTCCCCCGGTTCGGTCACCGCCTGCAGGCTAAGATTCAGCGCCTCGAGCGCGCCTGCGGTGATCACGATCTCTTCCGGGGAGATGTTCATCCCCTGCTGCGCGTAACGACGGGCAATGGCGTGGCGGAGATCGACGTTACCCGGCGGCAGGTTCTCAATCACGCTCATCGCCGTCGCGGTTTTACTGACGTTAGCCAGCGAGCGGTTGAGCTGCTGAAGCGGGAAAAGCCGGGGATCGGGAAACGCGGAAGCAAAGGGAACTACGGAGGGGTCGCGGCTGGCCTGTAAGACATCGAAGATATAGGTATTGATATCCACCGCTTCGTCACGCATCACCTGAGCGGGTGGCGCAGGCTGTTGTGCGGTCGGGCGCGAGGCAACGTAATAGCCCGACTGCGGTCTGGCGACGATGCGCCCCTGACTTTCCAGCATCTGATACGCGTGGCCAACGGTCATAAAACTCATGCCGCTGCTCGCCACCTGCTCTCGCAGGGAAGGCAGCTTATCGCCCGGCAGCCATACGCCAAGTTCAATCTGCGAGATAATTTGTTGCGCCAGACGCTGGTATTTTTTCATCAGATTCTCCTTATGACCGATAGTGTATATCAGCAGGAGAAAAAGAGAAGATTTAGCTAACTGTTATAGTCTGGAAGATGAATTACTTACGGTATTCGGTCACATGGCTCTGAGCGGAATGCGCGGCGGCCAGGTGGTCGAGCGTGATCATCGGCGATTTGCAAAAAATGCATTTCGCGCCAAACGGGTTTTTCTCAGACACGTCAAAGGCTGAGGTACGGTACTGCGAACCATGGCAGCATGGGCAGCGAAAATGGATATAAGAAGTCATAGGATTCTCCTGAAACGTTAAAACGTAAATTACTAATGGGCCGATTGGGCATAATGGTTTTAAACAAAACGAATCGGAATGTAGATAAAGACCCAAGAGAGGCTGCGGAGAGGCACAACGTGATGAGAACTGCTTTAAAAACTACGTCAGATATTTATTTGGACTCAAAACCAGAAGACCATTAACGCACGGCGCTGACGACAAAGCAAGCGGTTTAATGCGGAGAATTCATAAAAAGAATGTTTTTATTCCACAGCCTCAAGGTATATCAGATGGCTAAAGCGTGAAATTTACGCCAACTGTTATGGTTAAAATTCGCTTTTCTGCGTCTGCTCGTCCGATCTCCGCCCCTATACCATAACAGCACACCGTTTGACATTGAGGCTGTGCATGTTTGGTTTAGATGCTTTTCACCTTGCGCGGATACAGTTTGCCTTTACCGTATCCTTTCACATTATTTTCCCGGCCATCACCATTGGTCTCGCAAGCTACCTTGCCGTGCTCGAAGGGCTGTGGCTGAAAACAAAAAATCCGGTCTGGCGCTCGCTGTACCATTTCTGGTCGAAGATTTTTGCCGTCAACTTTGGCATGGGCGTGGTCTCCGGGCTGGTGATGGCCTACCAGTTTGGCACCAACTGGAGCGGCTTTTCACAGTTTGCGGGCAGTATTACCGGCCCACTTCTGACCTACGAAGTGCTTACCGCCTTCTTCCTCGAAGCCGGATTCCTCGGCGTAATGCTGTTCGGCTGGAACAAAGTCGGGCCTGGGCTGCACTTCTTCGCTACCTGCATG
The DNA here is from genome assembly GCF_040059225.1 of Enterobacter cloacae complex sp. Mu1197. Lineage (NCBI taxonomy): Bacteria > Pseudomonadati > Pseudomonadota > Gammaproteobacteria > Enterobacterales > Enterobacteriaceae > Enterobacter > Enterobacter cloacae complex sp. Mu1197. The sequence goes on from NZ_CP157375.1 coordinate 2,526,007, forward strand.
GTCGCGCTGGGGACCATCATCTCTACCTTCTGGATCCTCTCTTCAAACAGCTGGATGCAGACCCCGCAGGGCTATGAGATCGTCAACGGTCAGGTGGTGCCGGTGGACTGGTTCGCGGTGGTGTTTAACCCCTCCTTCCCTTACCGCCTGCTGCACATGTCGATAGCCGCGTTCCTGAGCAGCGCCCTGTTTGTCGGCGCATCCGCGGCATGGCATCTGCTGCGCGGGAATAATACCCCCGCCATCCGGGCAATGTTTTCGATGGCACTGTGGATGACGCTGATTGTCGCCCCCATTCAGGCCCTGGTTGGCGATATGCACGGTTTGAACACCTTAAAACACCAACCCGCCAAGATCGCCGCCATTGAGGGCCACTGGGAAAACCCGCCTGGTGAGCCGACCCCGCTGCTGCTGTTTGGCTGGCCGGATATGGAGCAGGAGCGCACCCGCTTTGGACTGGAGATCCCCGCGCTCGGCAGCCTTATTCTGACGCACAGTCTGGATAAACAGGTTCCGGCGCTGAAAGAGTTTCCAAAGGAAGACCGCCCGAATTCCACCATCGTCTTCTGGTCGTTCCGCATTATGGCGGGCCTGGGCATGCTGATGTTGCTGCTTGGGGTAACGGCACTCTGGCTGCGCTATAAAAAGCGCGTTTATTCATCGCGCCCTTTCCTGTGGTTTGCGCTGCTGATGGGGCCATCCGGGCTGATTGCCATTCTGGCCGGGTGGATCACCACGGAAGTGGGCCGCCAGCCGTGGGTGGTCTATGGGCTTCAGCGAACGAAGGATGCGGTTTCTGCCCATGGTGATTTGCATATGAGCGTGAGCCTGCTGGCCTTCTTCATCGTTTACACCTCGGTATTCGGCGTGGGTTACAGCTATATGGTGCGCCTCATCCGAAAAGGCCCGCAGCCGCATGAGTCTTTCGCCACCGAGTCCGATGGACGTCCGGCGCGCCCGCTTTCTGCCGTCACAACTGAACATAAGGAGCAGCCATAATGGGTATCGATCTTTCCATTATCTGGTTTGTGATCATCGTCTTTGCCACGCTGATGTATATCGTGATGGACGGTTTTGATCTGGGGATCGGCATTCTGTTCCCGGCCACGCAAAACGCCGACGATCGCGACGTGATGGTCAACAGCGTCGCGCCGGTCTGGGACGGGAATGAAACCTGGCTGGTGCTGGGCGGTGCCGCCCTGTTCGGCGCATTCCCGCTGGCCTATGCGGTCATCGTTGATGCCCTGACCATTCCGCTGACATTAATGCTGATCGGACTTATTTTCCGCGGGGTGGCGTTTGAGTTTCGCTTTAAAGCCACGCCGGCGCACCGTCCGTTCTGGGATAAGGCGTTTATAGGTGGTTCCATTCTGGCGACGTTTACCCAGGGCGTGACGGTAGGCGCCGTCATTAACGGCTTTACCGTCACCGGCCGGGCCTATACCGGCGGCCCCTTTGACTGGTTTACCGCGTTTAACCTGTTTTGCGGCGCGGGCCTGGTGGTGGCCTACGCGCTGTTAGGCTCGACCTGGCTGGTGATGAAAAGCGAAAACGCGTTGCAACAGCGGATGCGTGAAGTATCGAAAACACTATTAATCGTGCTGCTGGCGTTTATTGCCGCCATTAGCCTCTGGACGCCGCTGGCGCAACCGGCCATCGCCGCGCGCTGGTTTACGCTGCCGAACCTGTTTTATCTGCTGCCCGTCCCGGCGCTGGTCGTGATGTTGAGTCTGTACCAGTGGCGCTGCCTGAATAATCCCGACAGCCATAGCCGTCCGTTTATTCTGACGCTGGGGCTAATCTTCCTCGGCTTTAGCGGGCTGGGGATCAGCATCTGGCCGCATATTATTCCACCGTCGATCACCCTGTGGCAGGCCGCCGCACCGACGCAAAGCCAAGGCTTTATGCTGGTCGGCGCGCTGTTGATCATTCCCGTAATTCTGGTCTACACCTTCTGGAGTTACTACGTTTTCCGCGGCAAAGTTCAGCATGGGGAGGGTTATCACTGATGCAACAACCGGTCTGGAAAAGATTGCTGTGGCTGGCCATTATCTGGGGCGGCAGCGTACTGGCGCTGGCTGCGGTCAGTATGCTCTTCCGTATGCTGATGACGGCAGCAGGGTTTAAATCGCATTAACTCATCCCGGGCAACCGCAGCGTTGCCCGTCTCCTTCCCCCCGCACTTTCAGATAAACCCCATTAACGCACGGCAGAGTATCGTTACACTGGAAAAAGATTCACAGTATTTATAGTTTGAGAAGAAAAATGAAAAAGCTCATTGCGTTAAGTGTTATCAGTCTTGTCCTTACCGGGTGCGTTAATCCGGGTAAAGCCTCCGTTCAGCCGGAGCAACTTCAGAACCACCGCTTTGTGCTGGAAAATGTGAACGGTAAGGCCGTTAAGACCGCGACAACGCAACCTGAGATCAGTTTTAGTGCCCTGCCTGATATCAGCCTGGTGAATAACATCAGCGTTTCTGGCCAGATGTGTAATCGCTTCAACGGACAGGGGAAATTGTCCGAAGGCGAGCTTAAAGTGAAAACGCTGGCCATGACGCGCAAGCTCTGTACTGAACCGCAGCTGAATGAGCTGGATCAGGCCATCGGCGACATGCTGCGCAAAGGGGCGCAGGTCGACCTGACGGAAGACCAGTTAACGCTGGCGACAGCCGATAAAACGCTGATGTTTAAGCGTGTAGAATAATCAGTAGTTACCGCAGCTCCCAACGGCAAGCGACTGTTCACTACAGCGTTTGCCGTTTGGCAAGGCGCACATCCCAATCGCAGAACCATCAAGCTGGCGGGCAACCGACAGCGAGCCGCCAATCATCGCGCAGTTAGCCTGACCCGAGCTGGACATCGCCGCCTTCATTCCCGGCGCCACGTGGGCTGCCGTTGCCTGCTGAACGGGTTCACTGCTACATGCCGACAACAATAATGCGGCACACCCTACCCAAAATGCTGAGCGCATGCTCTCTCCCCCATGAATAATGCGAAACCTATGCATAATAGGCATCCCATCCCGTGTCGTCGAGAGCGGAAGTGCGTATTTATGCGCTCCAGAAACAATTTCTCGCAATTTTTTCGCCAAAAGTTTGATCTACTCATTGATGGCGAGAATACCGAGGACACAAAAGCGAAAATCGTAAAATCCCCCGTTTGCTAGAATACACAGATAATATTCAGGGTTTGTCGTCGTAATACAGACCCCTATTTTTTGCGCAATGTAAGGGTGTTGTCCTATGCAAACTATTGACGGTAATGGTGCAGTTGCCTCAGTCGCGTTTCGCACCAGTGAAGTTATCGCCATCTACCCGATTACGCCAAGTTCTACCATGGCTGAGCAGGCAGACGCCTGGGCGGGTAACGGGTTAAAAAACGTCTGGGGCGATGTCCCGAGAGTAGTTGAGATGCAGTCTGAAGCCGGTGCGATTGCCACGGTGCACGGCGCGCTTCAGACCGGCGCGCTTTCCACGTCGTTTACCTCTTCTCAGGGATTGTTGTTAATGATCCCGACGCTGTACAAACTCGCCGGGCAACTGACCCCTTTCGTTCTGCACGTCGCAGCGCGGACCGTTGCCACCCACGCGCTCTCTATCTTTGGCGATCACTCAGACGTGATGGCCGTACGCCAGACCGGCTGCGCGATGCTATGCGCCAGCAGCGTTCAGGAAGCCCAGGACTTTGCTTTAATATCGCATATCGCCACGCTCAAAAGCCGGGTGCCGTTTATTCATTTCTTTGACGGTTTCCGCACCTCTCACGAAATTAACAAAATCGTCCCGCTGGCTGACGAGACAATCCTGAAACTCCTCCCGCAGGCGGATATCGACGCGCATCGTGCCCGCGCCCTGAATCCGGAACACCCGGTGATTCGCGGCACGTCAGCGAACCCGGATACCTATTTCCAGTCCCGTGAGGCCACGAACCCGTGGTACAACGCGGTTTACGACCATGTTGAACAAGCGATGAATGACTTTGCCGCCGCGACCGGTCGGGAATACAAACCCTTTGAGTATTACGGCCATCCGCAGGCGGAACGGGTCATTGTGTTGATGGGCTCTGCCATTGGTACCTGCGAGGAAGTTGTTGACGAGCTGCTGACGCGCGGCGAAAAGGTTGGCGTGCTTAAAGTGCGTCTCTATCGGCCGTTCTCGGCGAAACATCTGCTCTCTGCGCTGCCGGAGAGCGCGCGTACCGTTGCGGTTCTCGATCGCACCAAAGAGCCGGGGGCGCAGGCGGAACCACTGTATCTGGATGTGATGACGGCTCTGGCCGAAGCCTTTAATCATGGCGAACGTGAAACGCTGCCGCGCGTGATCGGAGGGCGGTATGGTTTGTCCTCCAAAGAGTTCGGACCGGACTGCGTGCTGGCGGTATTCAACGAGCTCAGCGAAGCGAAGCCCAAGCCGCGCTTTACCGTCGGCATTTATGATGATGTGACCAATCTGTCCCTGTCGTTGCCGGAAAACACCCTGCCCTCAACCGCCAAACTCGAGGCGCTGTTCTATGGTCTGGGCAGTGACGGCAGCGTCTCTGCGACCAAAAACAACATCAAAATCATCGGGAACTCCACGCCGTGGTACGCCCAGGGGTACTTCGTCTATGACTCCAAGAAAGCTGGCGGTCTGACTGTTTCCCACCTGCGCGTGAGCGAACAGCCCATCCGCTCTGCGTATCTTATTTCTCAGGCTGATTTTGTTGGCTGTCACCAGCTGCAGTTTATCGATAAATACCAGATGGCCGAGCGCCTGAAGCCTGGCGGTATTTTCCTCCTGAATACGCCATACAGCGCAGATGAGGTCTGGTCGCGCCTGCCGCAGGAAGTGCAGGCGGTGCTAAACCAGAAAAAAGCCCGTTTCTTTGTAGTGAACGCGGCGAAAATTGCCCGCGAATGTGGCCTTGCCGCGCGTATCAATACCGTTATGCAGATGGCCTTCTTCCATCTGACGAATATCCTGCCGGGCGACAGCGCGCTGGCGGAACTGCAGGGCGCGATTGCCAAAAGTTATAGCAGCAAGGGCCAGGAGCTGGTCGAACGTAACTGGCAGGCGCTGGCGCTGGCGCGCGAGTCGCTGTTCGAGGTGCCGCTGCAGCCGGTCAATGCCGCAAGCCCGAACCGCCCTCCAGTCGTGTCCGATGCGGCGCCTGATTTCGTGAAGACCGTGACGGCGGCGATGCTCGCCGGGCTGGGTGATGCCCTGCCCGTCTCTGCGCTGCCGCCAGATGGCACCTGGCCGATGGGCACCACCCGCTGGGAAAAACGAAACATCGCCGAAGCGATCCCCATCTGGAAGGAAGAACTGTGTACCCAGTGCAACCACTGCGTGGCGGCCTGCCCGCACTCTGCCATTCGCGCCAAAGTGGTGTCACCGGAAGAGATGGAGGCCGCGCCGGCCAGCCTGCATTCGCTGGATGTAAAATCCCGCGATATGCGCGGACAGAAATACGTTCTGCAGGTCGCGCCGGAAGATTGCACCGGCTGTAACCTGTGCGTCGAGGTCTGTCCGGCGAAAGACAGGCAGAACCCGGAGATCAAAGCCATCAATATGATGTCGCGTCTGGAGCATGTTGAAGAGGAGAAGGTCAATTATGACTTCTTCCTGAATCTGCCGGAAATCGATCGCAGCAAACTGGAACGCATTGATATTCGCACTTCACAGCTGATCACGCCGCTGTTTGAATACTCCGGCGCCTGTTCAGGCTGCGGTGAAACACCGTATATCAAGCTGCTTACCCAGCTGTACGGTGACAGGATGCTGATTGCCAACGCTACCGGCTGTTCGTCTATCTATGGCGGTAACCTGCCCTCAACGCCGTACACCACTGACGCCAACGGTCGCGGTCCCGCGTGGGCGAACTCGCTGTTCGAGGACAACGCCGAATTTGGCCTGGGCTTCCGCCTGACCGTTGACCAGCACCGCGCACGCGTGATGCGCCTGCTGGAACAGTTTGCCGGGCAGATCCCCGCCGGGCTCAATGACGCGCTTCACGCGGACGCGACGCCAGAGGTACGTCGTGAGCAGGTTGCTGAGCTACGTCAGGCGCTTCAGGGCGTGGCGGGCGCTGAACAGCTGCTGACCGACGCGGACGCGCTGGTTGAAAAATCAATCTGGCTGATTGGCGGTGACGGCTGGGCTTACGATATCGGCTTCGGTGGACTGGATCACGTGTTGAGCCTGACCGAAAACGTCAATATCCTGGTTCTGGATACGCAGTGTTATTCCAACACCGGTGGTCAGGCGTCGAAAGCGACGCCGCTTGGCGCAGTCACGAAATTCGGTGAACACGGCAAACGCAAGGCACGTAAAGATCTCGGCGTGAGCATGATGATGTACGGCCATGTTTACGTCGCACAAATCTCGCTGGGGGCCCAGCTTAACCAGACGGTGAAGGCTATCCAGGAAGCGGAAGCATATCCAGGCCCGTCGCTGATCATTGCCTACAGCCCGTGTGAAGAGCATGGCTACGACCTGGCACTCAGCCACGATCAAATGCGACAGCTGACCGCGACCGGCTTCTGGCCGCTGTACCGGTTCGACCCGCGTCGTGCTGATGAGGGTAAATTACCGCTGGCGCTGGATTCGCGTCCGCCGTCAGATGCCCTGGCCGAGACCTTAATGCAGGAACAGCGCTTCCGTCGCCTTAACGCGCAGCAGCCGGAAGTGGCTGAACAGCTATGGAAAGACGCCGCGGCCGATCTGCAAAAACGGTATGACTTCCTGGCGCAACTGGCGGGAAAAGCCGAAAAATCGACCAGCGACTAGTTTCTCAGCCCGGCGTGTCCGGGCTTTTTTATGCCATAAAAAAACCCGGTGTATTCACACCGGGCGAATCCAGATAATCATTAAATATCTATTTAGTTTCCTAAATAATATTCACGCGAATTATGGATAAATAATCTTAAAGGCATATAACGCCGCCAAGAATAGCTTACTTAACGCCTGATTAATAATTTTAATTTTATATACTTTGCATTAAGACATTCATCAAACCAATGACTATTACCGTTGATTTATTCGGTTTAGATTTTACTTAGTTCGTAACAATTATAATTTATTACTCTTACTCAGGAGTGATTTAGCATGAGACAACTTTCTCATTCAGGAAGTTCAACAGGTAATTAAATAAAAACAACCGCAAAGGAATATCATAATGCAAAGAAAAGTACTGGCCCTGATGATTCCGGCTCTGTTAATGGCTGGCGCAACTCATGCAGCAGAGATTTATAATAAAGACGGCAACAAATTAGATCTGTACGGAAAAGTAGATGGTCTGCACTATTTCTCCGACGATAAAGGCGCTGACGGGGATCAAACCTACATGCGTCTGGGCTTCAAAGGCGAAACCCAGATCAACGACATGATGACCGGCTACGCGCAGTGGGAATACAACATTCAGGCTAATAACACCGAAGGGTCTGATAACCAGTCCTGGACGCGTCTGGCCTTCGCCGGTATCAAAGTGGGTGATTATGGCTCCTTCGATTACGGTCGTAACTACGGTGTTCTGTACGACGTAGAAGGCTGGACCGATATGCTGCCTGAGTTCGGCGGGGACTCCTATACCAAAGCCGATAACTTCATGACCGGCCGTGCCAACGGCGTGGCCACCTACCGTAACACCGACTTCTATGGTCTGGTGCAGGGTCTGAACTTTGCGCTGCAGTATCAGGGCAAAAATGAAGATGCCAGCAACAATCAGGAAGGCACCAACAACGGTCGCGACACGCGTCACGAGAACGGTGACGGCTTCGGTATCTCTACCACCTATGACTTCGGCATGGGGATTACCGCAGGTGCAGCCTATACCTCTTCTGACCGTACCAACGAGCAGGTGATGAATACCACTGCGGGCGGCGATAAAGCGGATGCATGGACTGCGGGCCTGAAATATGACGCCAATAACATCTATCTGGCAGCCATGTACTCTGAAACCCGCAATATGACGCCTTACGGTGATAACACCGACGCCGTGGCCAACAAAACCCAGAACTTCGAAGTGACCGCACAGTACCAGTTCGACTTCGGCCTGCGTCCGTCCCTTTCCTACCTGCAGTCTAAAGGTAAGGACCTCGGCAACGGCCAGGGCGACCAGGATCTGGTTAAATACGCTGACATCGGCGCGACCTACTACTTCAACAAAAACATGTCCACCTATGTTGATTACAAAATCAACCTGCTGGATGAAGATGACAGCTTCTACAAAAACAACGGCATCGGCACGGATGATGTCGTGGCACTGGGCCTGGTTTACCAGTTCTGATTGCCAGAGCCCGCATGATGATGCGGGCTCCCCCCCTTTTTTGAAGCTCGTCACAAAAAACAGGTTCTGGAATCGTGTGGTTGAGGGTAAGTTGAGGGAAAGCTGGTTAAACTCAGACGATAACCTTTTCATCACAAGGGATAACAGCGTTGTTTGGTCGTGTATCCGTTGCCGTACTTACTCTTTTAGCGCTCATCTGGATGGCGTTAATTTTTGATTTTGCTGATATTGTCGGTCATCTGGGCGCGGTGTTGAACCACCTCGATGGCGTTTAATATTGCTCCCGCGAAAATAAAAAGCCACCAGCAGTGCCGGTGGCGGGTAAACGCGCAGTACGCGTTATTTTTTCACGGGTTGAGGCTTTTTATCACCTGATTCAGGGGCCTCACGCGGATCGTCTTTTTCAACACAGAGCATAGTTTCTCCTGTTTCAGATAACCACCCTCCACTATAGCCAGGCTGATTACAGAGTGGCCAGGCGGCAATTACGCCTCAACTGCCCCTTTCTTGTGAAAAGAGAGGTAGCCAAACACCCCACTGTCTCCATCCGAGGGATGGTTTACCCCGTCCATTACCGTCACTTCAGGGAAATCGAACGGTGAGACGTTTTCGAAGCAGGCAACGTTCACGCCGTATTCGTTTGGATTGGAACGCCGCTGATGGAACGTGTAGATCCCGCACACCGAGCAGAAGAAGTGCCGTGCCGTCCCCGTGTTGAACCGGTACTCCGTGAGCTTATCCTCACCTTTAGTCACGGTAATCCCTGACAGCGGCGCAGAGACGACGACCGCGCCCCGCATGCGACAAAAGGAACAGCTGCAGCGCCGCGCGGTATTCAGGCCATCCGTGAGCGCAACGGTAAAGGCCACCGCACCGCAATGGCACTGCGCATTACGACATTCAGCCATAGGCTATACCCCTTTTCTCACCAGCTCGGCGGCCTTGACGAAAACCTCGTCTTCTACACCATCGCCTTTTTGCCTGCCGAGCCTGACCAGTTCATCGACAATACTGTTGCGATGGATCGGTTTCTGCGCTGAAACCAGCCCAATGACGGCGGCCCCAATCGCCAGCCCCACTAAACCTGTTTGTTCGTCTTTGTTCATCATGCTCATGCTCCTGATACAACAAACAAGCGTAGCAGGAATCCGGTAAAACGGAATGAGGACACTCGCTTTGTGAATATAATTTACGTAATTCAGACAGGTACGACTTCTAAAATCGACAAATACGAACGGGTGTCTATTATATTGTTTAGCTTCAGACTGGTCTTTTCAAACAAGGTCAGATACTCAGACTCCGTTCTTGCCCGCCCTCCATCAAAGCTTGTTAAAAGAAGAAGGTCAATTTCAAATCGTCCCTGTTCATTATTTTCTTTTTTTATAAGTGGTTCAAAAATTAATAATCTGGAATTTTCTTTCATTGCATTTCTACACGATTGAAGTATCTGAATCGCCTTCTCATCAGGCCAGTCCATCAAAATATATTTAAGCAGGTAAATATCCGCAACAGGACAGGCTTCAAAAAAGCTACCCTCAATGGTCTTCCATCGACGATTATCCTTTAACAAGTGCAGTCGATTCCGCTCAAGCACGTCTTTTTGATCGAACAGGATCCCCGTTAAGGTCGGATTTCGACGTAAAACGGCCAACAATAAGTTACCCAGCCCACCGGCGATATCGGCAACGACAGCGTTTTGAGGGAACGAATAGCTATCTGCGATGACTTCATTCTCTACGGATGACATAGAGGCCATACCCGCATGAAAAATGTTGCTGTCAGTCATCGTGTCATCATGCTGCCAGTAGTCGTAAAAAGGCTTGCCAAACAAGTCATTAAAAACAGGTTTGCCTTGCAATATCTCATCCATTTTAGCCGCTGGCTGCCAGAATGTTGGGTCTGTCAGCATGAGCACCGCCGCACGTAATGAAAATTCATGCTCAGAACACAGGAACTGTGCTGAATGGCTAAGGCTGTATTCAGCTTCGGACAGTTCGTTGAACACTCCACGAGAGGATAATACGCGCATGATCCGATGAAGATAGTCGCCATCGACATTAAGCTCCTCCGCCAGTTGTGTAACGGATTTTTTTCCTTCAACCAGATGATCTGCAACGCCTAATACTGCGACAGCCCGAAGTGCTGCCTGCCAGACAAAACCCATGCTTTGCTCTAACAAACACATTCCTTCTTTACGGCTTAGCAAATCCAGACTATTAGGATGTGACATTTTCTACTCCTTACCAATAAAGATGTGCTGAACAACTAAAACGCCGTTAGCAAGCGTAAGTCTGGTAGCGAGCTTTATCCATAATGTCAGTAAGGATTATTTGTGCGGTTTCGTACCGTTTAGCATACAGTCCATTTCAATACGTAAAAAAACAGGGCCACTTACTCCATATTTTGATTAATAACACCATGACACTATTATTTCATAAATGATTACCATGATAGAAATAATACCTGTCGTGAGACAGACATTTCATCGTTAGAATCTCGGTGCCAGCCCGTATTTTGGCGTTTTGATATTTGCCGCCCAAATTTTGATATCGTTTTGCAGGAGAATAGTGAAATCAGATTTCAAATGCGTCACCATGCCATTGACGCTGTCCGCATCCAAAACTGAAAAATGTTCAATTCTGTTCTTCCCTATCTGAACACAAGCATATTTGGCGGGCAGCACTTTACCATTCACATTGAGTGGCAGCTTATTCTCACCACAGCGCCCTTCCGTAATATATGACACCAGCAAATTAGCGGATTTCCTGCCAGGCTGGGATACGCTCACCATGACGGGATAACCTTCCGAGGTCTGCGTCATATCATAAAGCACCGCATTTTTCATATACCAGGTATTATATTCCCGCTCCTGAAAAGCGGACCAGGCAGGCGCAGAAAAAAGCGCCAGCACTGCCAGCGTAATAGAGACTATTTTCATGGAATGTTATCGTCCGTGGTGTTGCACGTATTATTCAGATTGTGCAAAAAACAGCAACAACTTAAGAATAGTCCTACCACTATTGGCAGTGATGGAGGATCAATTAACGACGCGCGACGCGGTCTGTTTCCTGTTGCTAACGTATCTTCGCTTTATTTATTCCGACTGGCCGTTCGGATCGCTTCCAGACCGACGCGCTGTCCGAATGACAGCTCTAACGTATTTCCATCGGGATCGGCAAAAAAGACATAGTATCCGACGGGATCGCCTACATTCTCAGGCGCTTTCCTTAGCACACCTTCAGCGGTGGCCATCGCGGTTTTTCTGTCAATTTCTTCGCGGGTCGCACAGGCAATTCCCAGATGCCCGAAACTGCCCAGCGGCGTATCGGTCACAGTATCGGCCTGTACCAGAACCAGTGCAAAAGGACGGGTATGGTCGCTAAGCCATGCGACTTTTCTTGCATCAGGCATGTCGGGTTCACGTAAATGAATGACCTCCATACCGGCATAGCGACGATAAAAGGCAATACTCTTTTCCAGGTCCCTGACCATAAACGCGACATGAGTGAAACCTACATCAATGTCTTTCATTTTAATGATGTTACTCCTTTATCAACGTGGTGCTGACATCTTAAAAGCTCAAGTTAACTTGATGTCAATACGCTCATAAAGAAGAAACAGGCGAGAAATGGTAAACCGCCGCCATCACGGCAATGCTAACGACAATGCTTAAGAAAAAGTAGGTTTTAAAGGGCTGCTTTTGCGTTTTATGGCGAAAGAGCTGCTGGCCCACAATCGCGCCAGGCCAGCCGCCGGTTACGCCAAATACCAGCAGCGTGGCTTCCGGTACCCTGCGCATACCCTTACGCGCTGCCCGTTTATCGGCGCCATACATAGCCATCGTCAGCACATTGATCAGCAGAAACCACATAGCCAAAGGGTTAGAGGCAAAAAGGCTGCCGATTGCAGCAAAGATCAGGAGTAAATAAAAAAAGCGATTGAGGGTCATAGCACCAACCACCGGGTTGTTTAGCAATTACGAAGCCGCATTATACCCTATCTTGCTGACGCATCTTCAAGCCAGGTTAATATGTAAGCATGACTGCATCGTCATTTCGCAGTCAGCATTTTTTTCTTAAAAAATTATACGGAAACGCCTAACGTCCAAAACCCACCGCCAGAGCAGTTACTTAACAAGTTAAACATGATTGCATCTATTATTCAGCCGTGAAGGCGGTAATATTGACCAGGATCAACTTTAAAATTTTACCTTAGACTCTTCATTCTTTTTTTTAGTATGTAATCTCTACAGCAAAGGTTGAAAACAATTAAATTGACCACAAAGCACTCAGATAACAAAATAGCACCGTAGTTAAAACAATAACGGTCTGCATTTTATTTGGGGGATGATGCCCCCCTTTTTTTCTTTATCGCAATTCCGGGGAAAACGTCACTCCACCCTCACTTTAACCTTTGGCTTCGACAAAAGGATTTTTATCAACTCCTTAAAAGGAACAGGTTTGTAGAAGAAGTAGCCCTGTAAAAACGTGATGTTATTGCGGATGAGATAATCAAGCTGTTGCTGGGTTTCAACCCCTTCCGCCACAATACGGATTGACAGTTTTTTTGCCAGTTCCAGTACCGAATCCAGGATCAGGGTGGAATCCTCATTGGCATTCACTCTGGCAACAAAGCTTTGGTCGATTTTGATGTAATCAATGTGCAGGTCCTGCAGGTAGGACAGGCCAGAATAGCCCGTTCCAAAATCATCCAGCGCGATTGCAAATCCGTTGTTATGCAGCTCATTGAGGGTCTTAACGAGATGTTCATCTACGTGGAGGGGCTCGCGCTCGGTCACCTCAACGACGAGGTTCAGATCCTGTTGCACAAAGCTGCGCTTGTAATTCAGGCACTCTTCAAAAAAGGTAGAGGCCACGATATGAGACGCACTGAAGTTAATTCCTACATGGAATCCTTCCGGCAGCAGCGTAGAAATTGAATTCATCTGCATTGCAACCTGACGCATTAAGCTTTGGGTTAATGGAATAATTAGCCCTGATTTTTCTGCAAGAGGAATAAACGACGCGGGAGAAATAAACCCGGATTGCGGATGCTTCCATCTGGCCAGCACCTCTACACCGCGCAAGGTGCCCTCTTTTCCGCTCACGACGGGTTGGTAATAGGGAATAATTTCATTTCTGTAGATGGCGGTGCGCAGCGAATCTTCAGGCGATATATCCTTAGAGAGATAGCGTTGTAGAAGATAAGCAGGAAGAGAGGAAATGAGCAGCAGAAATAACAGCACTCCACCGGCCTGGTCGAATAATCTCGTCAGGCTAAAAAGTGGCGGAGCGTTAAATTGAATCGCGAAGGGATAATCAGCGTCTTTTACCGTCAGTACATCTTTGTTTGCATGGGGTGCCGTCAACACATCGCCGGATTGGCCTAAACGACGATTGCCGACTTGCAGTGAATACGCCACGCCACGTAATGGCATATTCAGCGCATCCCGGATATGGCTGTCGCTGATGCTCACCATGATTCGGCTTCCGGCATGGTTTGTCTGGTATAAGAGAACCGGCAGGCCGTTGACCGTACTTTTCGATGGAACAAGGAGCAATGATGCCTGAGGCAGCGCTGAGCTGTTAACCAACAACACGCGATTTCCCGGTAAAGAGGAGCACCAGACCGCATCTTGTTTCAGAATAACGATCGTTCTCAGATGGGGTTGTAATGCCGCTTCAGTACCGAGCCGATACTGCCCTTCAGCATCACACTCATTCTCAGCAAGCTGCATTGCTATATGGGTCGCATGACGAGCTTCTTTAAGAATGACGTTCATGTTTCGCACGACATAGTGCGCCCCTGCAAGGCTGTCAGCCCGTGCAGAATACCAAACCTGTAAATTGATGATAAAAACGCCCAGCATAAAAATTGCCGTGGCTGCAGCTAAGGAGACAGGTGCATGGCGCATTCAGGGTTCTCGACTCGAGTGACGTTGCCGCTTCGGTGATGCTGAAGTGATTGAATTATCTTCGTCTTAAGCATGGTTGATAAAGAAAGAAATACCATGTCAGGCGTCAGAAATTTTCCCGCAAGCCAGGCTCCATCTTTGCACCTTCTCAAATGGGTGACTAGTCCTGATATAGGTTGACAGTTTTCTGTCTGTAAAACGCCTGATGAACATCATCGGGCGTTTTGTATTTCAGGGCCTGGTGTGGCCGCTCATGGTTATAAATTGTCACCGATTCTTTTACCATTTCCCGGGCCTGCGCCAGGTCGGCAGGGCGCGAGAGTAAAAACTCATTTTTCAGGATCCCGTTTATTCGCTCAGCCAGCGCATTCTGGTAGCAGTCATAACCATCGGTCATTGAACAGGTTATTCCGTTTCTCTCATGGACTGACTGATAAAGCACTGAACAGTATTGCTGCCCTCTGTCAGAGTGATGTACCAGCGGACCTGTCGTTTTTCTCCGCCCCAGAGCCTGTCTGAACGCTTTTACCACGTTTTCTGTCTGCAGGTTTTCCCCGACATGGTAGCCCACGATTTTTCTGGAGCAGGCATCAGTGACCAGGCTCAGATAAGCCGTGCCGCTGCGCAGCGGAAGATAAGTTATATCAGCGACCCAGACCTGCTCTGGTTCAAGGGCGGTGACCTGTCCCGTGCCAGGTTTCAGCAGATTAGGATGCCGGTAAAAGCGATGATGGCTGTTGGTGGTTTTGTGATATGCCCGTTTCACTGGCACAAGGAGCCGGTATTCATCCAGCAGGTTAAACAGACGATCACGTCCGATATTCAGCCTTTTATCGGCCTGAGTATTCAGCAGGTAGTGCAGTTTACGCGTACCGATTCGCGGCTGACGACACCTGACGCGGGCAACAAAATCAAGAACCTGAGCATGATGTTCCTGGCGTTTTCTGCACCTGGTGTTGTCCTGATACCATGCCTGCCTGCTGTGCCCCAGGAACTGGCATACGCGGGTAACGGTTATTTTTGGGGCCGGACTTTGCGCGAGGACTTGCCGGGCCGCTTTTTTACAACGCTCACCCCGTAATCATTTTTCAGGACATTGATAACCGACTCAAAAAACTCAGCTTTCTGGTTCGCCAGCGCAAGCTGTTCTTCAAGTTCCCTGATTTTTTGCTCGGGAGTAAGCGGGACAGTCGTCTGGGCCACAGGCAGTTTCCTCTTTACCCGGTCAGGAAATTCGGGGCTCCAGTCAAGCCGGCCATGTTTACGCAGCCAGACAAGAACAGTGGAGCGCCCCTGAATGCCATACCGCTGCTGGGCCTGTTTATAGGTCATCTCGCCTTTTTCAACCTGCTCAACAACGGCTATTTTAAAGGATAGAGGATAATCACGTTGGGTGCGTTTGAAGTCAGTCATCATCACGTTCTCCGGATTTAAGTCAGAAACGTGTCAACGCTATTCAGGACGGGTCAGGGGAAATAAAAAGGCCGCCGAACGGCAGCCTAGGTTGATACATGCTTATTAGTACTGCTTTATTGTCTTGACCGGCGTTCTTTCTGACCAGTCAGGCCGCTCGCCTGCCATGATTGCGCGCTGTTGTGATGGCGTCACAGACTGCGTTATTTCAGGCATCGACTTGTACTCAGGTTGATGAGGTGGGCTGAGAACCAGATCGGAGCTACAGCCTGACAGTAGCAACGCCACCAGTAGCGATGAATTAAGCTTGAACACGTTAACCCCTTCCAATGGGATAAAAGTTACAGAAAAAGCGTGGTGTCGGTTCTATCCCGGTGACTTTTCTTTGTTATACAACGTCACGCGCCTGGCTACCGGCCATAAATTCGCCACGCAGATAACTCCGCAAGGATATATTTACTCGAGCAATAAGCGCAACGCCTTGTTTTCCTGCCCACCAGTGAAAAAAGGTGTCAGGAAAGCAGAGTACGCTTCTGGTATCGACGATGTTTATGCTAAAACCGCTGGTATGTTTCTTTTGACAAAAGTTATGAGGGACGTTGAATGGTGACGCTTGAGGAATTAAAAATGAAATACCCGGGCGCACAGGCCAGGCAAATGGGTGACAACCCGGAACTGGCGAACGAACTAGCGGACCTGATTAAAAAAGGGCTCAAAACGGCCACCTGCGGATCTTTTGCCTCGTACTCGCAGGATGTGTCTGCTCCACGGATAGGAAGCTATAACATAATCCTTGATGGTCAGAATATCCCGGTCTGTGTGATCCGGCTGGTTTCCATGCGACTGGTGCGTTTTTGCGATGTTAATGAGGAATTCGCTCGTAAAGAGGGTGAAGGTGATTTAAGCCTTGAATACTGGCAGACAGAGCATCAGCGATTTTTCTTCCGCGAAGGCCATTTTTCTGAAGATATGGAACTGGTCGCAGAAGAATTTGAATTGGTTGAGGTGCTGTAAGCGGAGATAAAGTGGCAGAGGTGTATCTGTTACTTAAGCAGGCTTACCAATATTAAGCTCATAGACTACGCATTCCGTATCGTAATGCTGCTCTATTGCTTTATAAGTCATACCTAGCCTTTTCATAACACGCTGCGATGCGATATTTTCGGGATCGGCCACGGCCACCAGATAAGATGCTCCCACCCGTTCTACAGCATAATCAACGATCGCTTTCGCTGCCTCTGTAGCATAGCCTTTGCCATTGTGTTCAGGAACGAGGCGCCAGCCAATCTCTAATGGTGCACCCTCCACGTTTGCCAGGTGCTGGAGGCATCCTGCACCAACGATCGCACCAGAAGATTTCTCTCTGATAGCCCACCACGAGAAGTGATACTTATCCCAGCGAGCCTGCACCCTTCTGATGCCCTCCCAGGTTTCTTCGGGCGTTTTAACGATACCCTTATTGATATAGCGCATCACCTCAGCATCACTATCCATTACCCTTAAGCCTTCATAATGTGAATCATTATAGGGTTCCAGGATTAAGCGGACCGTTTCTACATTCATCTTAAATTCCTCTTACATTAAGCCAGTGCCTTCATTGAACTCGTCCCGATAAAACACCATGACGCCGGAGGTAGCTTATTGGAATCGTTTAAGACTAGTAGAATTCAACTTTCGTATGCGCTGTCATTGAAACTGGTTTCGGCGCCGGATTACCTGCGTTCTGTACTGTGGCATTACATATTTCAGGCACAAGCATTTCGTTATAATGACAAGAACTGGTTGCTGTATAACCGTCCGAGAAAACTGATGAGTTTATTAGTTTATAATCAAGAGGCTTTCTTTTTTTATCAACATAAGATATTTCATTTTTAGATATAACGCTTCCTGAACTATAAAATTCAGAGCGCGTCAAATTATAGCCTTCATCATAAAAATGTTCAGATATTTTTTTGCCTAAAAAATAGGTGTCTTTAATTAATCCATTCGGGTAAAGAGTGTAACGCAACTCGTCACCATTTTCATTTTTACTCAAAATGTGACATTTTTCATCAAGTTGTATTGAGAAAGGCTTGCCATCTCTATGGCCAATAAGACTTCCATTTGTATATTTTAGAATGGTTTCATGTCCAGAAGAAACATTATCAAGATTTAAGCTATCAACACAACCATTTTTATCCAGTCTGATGGAGATTTTATAAGTGATTTTTCCATTCTCCTCAACATCAGTATCTAAGGATTTAACAGCCCCCTTAACTGGATTGAAATCAAACATAGTCGATAAGTTATAAAGTAGAGGTATGTAGTGATTTTCTGCAAAAGCCATGCTTGAAAATAAGGAAGTACAAAGGAAAAGAGTAGAAGTTTTTATCATTTTTAAATCTAAGCTCAAGTTACCCTCAAATTAAGTAAGCTCATTACAGCATGCTTATTGCTAATTTTCAATATTGATACTGGCGGAGATGATTGCACCACAACTGCGCCGTTTGCCGTAAAGTCGCTATCGTATCCAAACGTCTGAACGCTACCCTTTATCACGTATCGGCGCCAGATTTCACGCAGCAGTAAAACGTGCTGGCATTCGCCGCCGGAATCCGTACCATACGCGGCATACAATTTTTGCCCCTGCTGGCTCCGAAGGTAGTACTCAATGCAAGAGAATCAAGAGATTAACAAAAAAGAGCAATACAACCTGAACAAACTGCAAAAGCGACTGCGCCGTAACGTGGGCGAAGCCATTGCAGACTTCAACATGATTGAAGAAGGCGACCGCATCATGGTTTGCCTGTCAGGGGGTAAAGACAGCTACACCATGCTGGAGATCCTGCGTAATCTTCAGCAAAGTGCGCCGGTGAAATTTTCCCTGGTGGCGGTCAACCTTGACCAGAAACAGCCGGGTTTCCCGGAACACATTCTGCCGGAATACCTCGAGAAGCTGGGCGTTGAGTACAAAATCGTCGAAGAAAATACCTACGGTATTGTGAAAGAGAAGATCCCGGAAGGGAAAACCACCTGTTCTCTGTGCTCTCGTCTGCGCCGCGGCATTCTGTATCGTACCGCGACGGAGCTGGGCGCGACCAAAATTGCGCTGGGCCATCACCGCGACGATATCCTGCAAACGCTGTTCCTCAATATGTTCTACGGCGGCAAGATGAAAGGTATGCCACCTAAGCTGATGAGTGATGACGGTAAACATATTGTGATCCGCCCGCTTGCCTACTGCCGTGAAAAAGACATTGAGCGTTTTTCCCAGGCGAAAGGGTTCCCGATCATTCCATGTAACCTCTGCGGCTCTCAGCCGAACCTGCAGCGTCAGGTGATTGGCGACATGCTGCGCGACTGGGATAAGCGCTATCCGGGTCGTATCGAAACCATGTTCAGCTCCATGCAGAACGTCGTCCCTTCCCATCTCGCGGATGTGGAGCTGTTCGACTTTAAAGGCATCAATCACGAGTCAGAAGTCGTGAACGGCGGAGATCTGGCGTTTGACCGGGAAGAGATCCCGATGCAGCCAGCAGGCTGGCAGCCGGAAGACGATGACAATCAGTTTGAAGAGTTGCGTCTGAACGTGCTTGAAGTGAAGTAAGCGGTTAGCGTCTCAGAAACACCTTCTGAGACGCTTCATGCTTTATTTCAGCAGGCGTACGCGGCAGGTTTTACCCTTAATTTTCCCGTTTTGCAGCTGCTTCCATGCCTTATGGGCAACCGCCTGGCGAACCGCGACGTAGACATGCGCAGGATGGACAGCAATCTTACCGATATCCGCCCCGTCCAGACCCACATCCCCGGTCAGTGCACCTAGAACATCACCAGGACGCATCTTGGCTTTTTTACCGCCATCAATGCACAGGGTCGCCATTTCGGCCTCCAGCGGCACAAGGCTGACGCCGGCTGGGGGATTCATCCAGTTCAGCTTAATTTGCAGCATCTCAGAGAGAATATTGGCGCGCTGCGCCTCTTCTGGTGCGCAGAAGCTGATCGCCAGACCGCTGTTTCCTGCGCGCGCGGTGCGGCCAATACGGTGCACGTGTACTTCCGGATCCCACGCCAGCTCAAAGTTCACCACCAGCTCAAGCGATTTAATATCCAGACCGCGCGCAGCAACGTCGGTCGCAACCAGCACGCGGGCGCTGCCGTTCGCGAAACGGACCAGCGTCTGATCGCGATCGCGCTGTTCCAGATCGCCATGCAGCGACAGCGCGCTCTGCCCGGCGGCATTCAGGGCATCACAAACCGACTGACAGTCTTTTTTGGTATTACAGAACACCACGCAGGAGGCAGGCTGATGCTGGCTCAGCAATTTCTGCAGGAGCGGTATCTTCCCCTGCTGCGAGGTTTCAAAGAACTGCTGTTCGATCGCGGGCAGCGCATCTACGCAGTCAATTTCAATGGTAAGGGGATTTTTCTGCACGCGGCCGCTGATGGCGGCAATGGCTTCCGGCCAGGTTGCGGAGAACAGCAGCGTCTGGCGATCGGCCGGCGCAAAACGGATCACCTCGTCAATGGCATCGCTGAAACCCATGTCCAGCATGCGATCGGCCTCATCCATGACCAGCGTTTGTAGCGCATCCAGCGAGACGGTGCCCTTCTGCAGATGATCGAGCAGACGGCCAGGCGTCGCGACAATAATGTGCGGGGCATGCTGGAGTGAATCACGCTGGGCGCCGAACGGCTGCCCGCCGCAGAGGGTTAAGATCTTGGTATTGGGCAGGAAACGCGCCAGGCGACGCAGTTCACCCGCGACCTGGTCTGCCAGTTCGCGGGTCGGACACAGCACCAGAGACTGGGTCTGAAACAGCGCCGCATCGATATGCTGCAACAGGCCAAGGCCAAATGCCGCCGTTTTTCCACTGCCCGTTTTCGCCTGCACGCGCACGTCACGGCCCTCAAGAATGGCAGGTAAGGCGGCCGCCTGAACAGGCGTCATCGTGAGGTATCCCAACTCGTTGAGGTTATCGAGTTGGGCGGCGGGCAGAACATTCAGGGTAGAAAAAGCGGTCACTGTAGTCTCTCGTGGTGATCTTTGCAGTCAGATGGCGCGTATCCTCGCAGATCTCGCGGTTCGATGCGACAATTTAATCGGTTCTTCATCGGGCGGCGGGTCCGGCATCGGCTGCGGACGCGGGATGGGATCGGGCATGGGTACCGGATCGCTGGGGATAGGATCGGACTGACGCGATTGTGGCAGTAGCAGAGCGTTAAGGATGCTCATCATTCCCTCCAGAATTTGCTGTCGTCCCTTTTAGGGTAGACGCTGAGAATCAGGAGGCAAAAAAAAGCCGACTATGAAGTCGGCGTCGTACGAATCAATTGTGCTATGCAGTAATTCAAAAAAGGAAGTAAGACAATATGGAGCGCAACGCCCATCGCTTGACGTTGCATTCACCTGCGGGAGTAATATTGCACCTTACGGGGTAGATGTTTATTGACTTCGCTCAATTAAAAGAGCGTTTTAATCCCGGAAAAAGACGAAAAAAGCGTAAATTTACAGCCATTTACTACGATGCAACCACCATGCAACACCCCCAATCAAAACAACTAACATCACGCAAAACGCCGTAAAGCCGTAGCGATAAGCGCCCCCGGGAATTCCCCCCAGATTGACGCCAAACAGCCCGGTCAAAAACGTGCTGGGTAAAAACACCATCGCCATCAGGGACATCGTATAGGTTCTTCGCGCCAGCGACTCCTGCATCACCTGCGCGATTTCGTCCGCCATCACCGCCGTTCTGGCAATACAGGAATCAATTTCATCCAGCCCGCGGCCCAGCCTGTCGGCAATATCCTGCATTCTGCGTCGATGATCGTCGTTCATCCAGGCGAGCCTTTCGCTGGCCAGCCGCGCATACACGTCGCGCTGCGGCGTCATGTAGCGGCGCATCACAATCAACTGCTTACGCAACAAGGCCAGAAAACCGCGCGGCGGGATCTGCTGATCGAGCAGGTTATCTTCCAGGTCGATGATTTTATCGTGCAGTTCTTCGATAAACTCGCTCGCGTGATCGGTAAGCGCGTCACAGACGTCCACCAGCCAGCTGCCGCAGTCGATCGGCCCGGTGCCCTCTTTCAGATCGTTGACGATGTCATCCAGCGCCAGAACCTTACGCTGTCGGGTGGAGACAATCAGCCCATCGTCCATATAGACCCGCATCGCAACCAGCTGATCCGGACGTTCATCCGTGCTGCCGTTAATACAGCGCAGGGTGATCAGCGTCCCGTCCCCCATTCGGCTCACGCGGGGGCGCAGGCTTTCACCGGCCAGCGCATCGCGCACGTTGTTAGGCAAGAGCGGGGTCGACGCCAGCCAGTCAGCGCTGTCCGGGTGGGTGTAGTTCAGATGCAGCCAGCAGGGATGCGCACTGTCGATCACATCATTGTCTTCCAGCGGCCGGGCACCGCCGCGACCGTCCAGCACCCACGCAAAAACTGCGTCTGGAACGTTTAGTTCAGATCCTTTAATGCTTTCCACAGCTCCTCCGCCTTTTAGCTCTTTCGGTGTCAGTCTAGCTTTCATCAGGGGTTAAGCAACAACTATGTATCCCATCGCGCTGAAATCGTTCATGAAATGTACATGCCATGCGTTTCACCCGGCGGCACTACGCTTGCACGGGCCTACAGTGAAGGGTGTAATGTATTGATATTGCGGCAGAGTGTAGGCCGGGTAAGCGCAGCGCCACCCGGCAAGAAATATGGCGAGAGAGGTGCGGTTTTGTCAGAGAGAGTGCTCTGGCCGCGGGAGGAAGGATGGCGAGCCGCCAGGTAATGAGGACAACGATCCCTGATCCAGTCTGAAATTACGCGTGCGGGCCTGCAGCTCAATCACCTGATTGCGCAGGACATCAGAGGAGCCGTTGAGTTCCTCCGCCATCGCCACGTTGCTTTGCGTGACTCGCTCCAGCTCCGAAAGCGCCAGCGTGATCTGGGAAATGCCTTTCTCCTGCTCAGAGGTCGACGCGGAAATTTCATCCATCAAGCGGCTGACGTTCCCCGACCCCGTCACGATTTCATGCATATTCTTCTCTGCCTGTGACACCACGGTCGCGCCCTGCGTGACGTTACTGCTGGTGACTTCAATCAGCGCTTTGATATTCTTCGCGGCCTCTGCGCTGCGGTGTGCCAGGTTTCTGACCTCTTCCGCAACGACAGAAAAACCTTTTCCGTGGTCGCCTGCCCTTGCCGCCTCAACGGCCGCGTTGAGCGCCAGAATATTGGTCTGGAACGCAATGCCGTCAATCAATGAAATAATCTCCGTCATCTGTTGGGCGCATTCGGTAATGGACTGCATATTGTTGGCGACCTGCCCCATCAGCTCCCCGCCCTTGCGCGCCTGCAGCGTCGCCACATTCGCCTGTTCGCTCGCCAGGCGGGTGTTATCGGCATTGTTTTTGGTGCTCGCCGCCATTTGTTCCATGCTGGCTGCGGTTTGCACTAAAGACGCAGACTGCTGTTCGGTTTTTACCGAGAGCTGAGCGCTACGGGCCGAGAGCTGATCCGATAAGGTCATGGCGGTTTGCGACGACGCCCTGATCTCGCGCACCAGCGTCGCAATGTTGCCGGAAAGGCTATTGATCCCGGGAATAAGTCGACCCGCGCAGTTATTGCCAAACTCCGGGATAGAAACCCCAAGGTTGCCTGCTGTCACCTCTTCAATACTTCTCTTTACCGTATTGATCGGCGTCACAAGATAGCGGGTCATATAGACCCAAAGCAAAAATAGCGCAACGAAATTGATAACGTTAAGGGAAATAAAGAGAGAGGACTTGCTGGAAATTAGAACAACGACACCTGCGTTTACCAAAAATAGCGATAAAAGGAACCCGATAATAAAGGTTCTGACACTAATATTTCTTAGCATGATGATACCCACGTTTTATATTTTGGTCGGCATCTAGACTTATAGCATTGGCTCAGACGATTTTCCTCGCAAACTTCACGGGATTGTTTTTTCGCCGTTAGCAACCTGGGATTTAGCTTAAGTCAGATAAAAAGAGCGTATTAGTGAAAATGTTCTTCGCTGCGTGCTGTGATACTGGTCTGCTGCCACGTTAAGCGATACCATCCGCTGCGGCGCACTGATACAATCGCCGTTATATTTAAGGAGCTTTGCTACTTTTATTCGCTCTTGTTTAGCAATGCTTAATACGTTAACAATGAGAATATATTTTATATTCTTAATACGTTTTAGAGTATTAATATGACTGGTCATTTTACACGATAAAAAACTAATATTGTTTGAATGCGCATGTTCGTTGCCAGATAAAGATGTGCCCGGCAGGCGAAATCGGTAACCCTCTCAGGCGTGGGATTGCATAATGCTCAATATATCGTGGGACCCTGTGTTAATCGCTATCTCTTATCTGGTGGCGTTTATCGCCTCCTTTGTGGCGCTGGACAGTGCCGGAAAGATCCCCCTTTCCAGCCGAAAGGCTGCCCTGTTCTGGCGTATGGCCGGCGGCATCTCGCTCGGCATCGGCATCTGGTCGATGCACTTTATCGGCATGCTGTCGATGCAAATGCCCATGATGATGCGCTATGACCTCTGGTTAACCCTTGCATCCCTGGGCGTCGCGGTTATTGCGTCGACCACGGCCCTTGATATTGCCGTCGCGGGAAAAAAACGGTCTCTCTTTCGCCCCATCGTAGCCACCGCAATCCTGAGCGCAGGCGTGGTATCCATGCACTATATCGGTATGGCGGCCCTGATGCTGGATGGCAGCATCATCTGGGATCGCCGTATTGTGGGGTTGTCCGTGGTCATTGCCGTGGTGGCTTCCGGCACTGCGCTGTGGCTGGCTTTCCGCCTGCGAGACAAAGGGGTTTTTATCGAGCGCCTTCTCGCGGCCCTGGTCATGGCCGCCGCCATTTGTGCGATGCACTATACCGGCATGAGTGCCGCGCATTACCCGGAAATGTCGCATACCCTTCCCGGTGGGATCGGCGAGCTCGGGTTATCCATCTGGGTTTCGGTCACCACGCTCTGCCTGCTTGGCGTGATGTTAATTATTTCCCTTGTCGACTCTCACCGGCGTACCGGCCGGCTGACGGACAATCTTCGGCAGCTCAATCGGCAGCTTGAGCTGCAGGCGCGCTTTGATGCGCTCACCGGACTCGCGAATCGCCATCAGATGGACATCCGCATGCAGGACTGCCTGCGCAGCGCGTTGCTGAGTAACAAGCAATTTGCCGTCATTTTCCTGAACGTCGATCATTTCAAACGCGTCAACGATACCTGGGGTCACAGCGTCGGCGATGAGTTATTGATCACCGTTGCACAGCGCATCACTTCCCGTCTCACGCGTGAGATGACTCTGGCAAGGCTGGGAGGTGACGCCTTTATCCTGCCGGTACCGGAATGTGACGACGACAAACTCAACGCCCTGCTCGCGTCGTTGCTCGAGGATGTGCGACGTCCTCTTTCGATCTGTGGTCATACGCTAAGCACGACAATCAGTGCGGGCGTTAGCCTCTATCCTCAGGATGGCGAAACGCTGCATGAGCTAAAGCTCAAGGCGGATGCAGCCCTGCATCACGTCAAAGACGACGGCCGGAACGGCTGGGCGCACTACCGATCCGAGATGTCGACAGCAATCCCGGCAAAACCCGGTTTTCTGCAGGAACTCTCTCAGGCGCTTGAGCGCGATCAGTTTGAACTCTGGTACCAGCCAACCTGGTATGCACAAGAGAAGACTATCCATGGTTTTGAAGCCCTGCTGCGCTGGCGGCACCCTGAGCAAGGCGTTGTTCTGCCGGGCCTGTTTATCCCCTCGCTGGAACAAACCGGCTTAATTATTCCGGTGGGCAACTGGGCCATTGAAGCGGCATGTCGACAGCTGCATTTCTGGACTGAACAAGGGTTTAGCCAGTGGACGCTGTCGCTCAACTTATCCCCCGTCCAGTTCGAACAGCCGGACATTTTCCACATCGTATCGTCGATGCTGGAAAAATATAGCTTGTCCCCGTCCAGGCTGATCCTTGAGGTTACGGAAAGCACCGCGCTGAAAAATCTCGACCGCAGCATTGAGTTACTCAACGCGTTTAATCATGCGGGGATCACCGTCTCGATTGATGATTTCGGTACGGGCTACTCGAACCTGCTGATGCTGAGCGTGCTGCCGGCAAAAGAGCTCAAGATCGACAAAAGCTTTGTGACGTCGATGCTGGAAAATGAAAAAAGCTACAAGCTGGTTGAAACCATCATGAGTATCGCCCGAACCATGGAGATGACCGTGGTGGCTGAAGGGATTGAAACGCAAGAGCAGCAGGAGGTTCTCACCCGTCTCGGCTGTGACTACCTGCAGGGTTATCTTTTCTCCCGTCCCTTACCTGCCGAACAGGTGCCGTGGCTGCTTCTGCAGATAAACTCCGACAGGCAAATTATACCCATTAATAAAATTCAAACGGACCCCGCATTTATTTCACAAAAAAACCATGCCTGACGGGGTTGAGTAGAGTATGTTTCAAAGCAGTAGACACTCGTCACGTCTGTCATGATTGTCAGGCGCATTGAGCCGATGAACAGGAAATGCCTATGTCGCAAAACGGTTTTGAAGCGCTGAACGTCATTAAAACACCCGTATGGCTGATTTCCCCCGCTTCGGAAGCGATCGTTTTTGCGAATGTGACCGCAACGCAGCTTATGGGAGAGAAGACGCTCAACCAGCTGCGTAAAGGCCTCTATTCCGCGAATGCACAGCACCTCCTGTCGATGTATGTACCTGAACTGAAAACCGGGCAGGAGATCGTCGAAATCTGGACAATAAGCCGGGATGGACAGGATACGCCGCTAAGCTGTCGTCTCTCGCTTGCCCATTATGCCCCCTGGGGAGATGTGATTGTTTTCGAGGGGATCGCCCAGCACATTCTCTCTGGGCTAAAGGCCAGCCGCTCCGCAACCTACCGGCGGAAAAAACAGGGGTTTTACGCCCGTTTTTTTCAGACCAACAGCGCGCCGATGCTGTTAATCGATCCGGCCCGCGATGGCCAGATCGTTGATGCTAACCTGGCCGCGCTCAATTTTTACGGTTACTCACATGATGACATGTGCAGTAAACATACCTGGGAAATCAATACCCTGGGGCGAGACGTCTTGCCCATTATGACCGCGATTGCCGCGCTGCCCGGCGGCCATAAGCCGCTCAACTTTGTTCACCGCCTTGCCGACGGCTCTACCCGCCACGTTCAGACGTATGCCGGCCCCATTGAGATCTACGGTGACAAGCTGATGCTGTGCATCATCCACGATATCACCGAGCAAAAAAGACTGGAGCAAGAGCTGGAACATGCCGCGCTACGTGACTCCATGACCGGGTTACTCAACCGTCGCCAGTTCTACGCGATTACCGATCCCAACAACCTGAATCATCTTCCTGCCCAACAGCAGTTTAGCCTGCTGCTGGTGGATACCGATCGCTTCAAAAACATCAACGACCTGTTTGGTCATCTGAAGGGCGATGAGGTGCTTATCGCCCTCTCCCGAACGCTGGAAGCCTGTAGCCGGGAGAATGATCTGGTGTTCCGCTGGGGAGGCGAAGAGTTCGTTATCCTGCTGCCGCATACCGCTCTCGACATCGCGTTGCAGATTGCCGAGTCGATCCGTGCAGCCGTTGCCCGCATTACGATTCCGGGCTTACCGCGGTTTACCGTTAGCATTGGCGTGGCGCGACATAACCAGGGTGAGACGATTGATGAGCTGTTTAAGCGGGTAGACGACGCGCTGTATCGCGCTAAAAATGACGGACGCAATAAAGTCCTTGCAGCATGAAACTGGAGTATACGGGAAAGCCCCGCTACAATGCCTGCCTCGACTCAATTAACTTCTGGTGGGTAAAATCTGCAATGGGAAAAACAGAAATAATACTCACCTTAATTATTTTGCTCCTTATTATATTTGGCTTATGGTTTATTTTTAGCGGTGAGATCTGGTATCTCGTCGAATTTCTCGAAAATAGTCTTTACCCGACCTTCGATGCACCATAACGCACGTTTAATATCTTGTTTCACCTACCGAATTTGTCAGGTATCTGCAAGCCTGACAGCCGCGTAAGATACGCGCCGTTATCCTCCAACTACGTTGATAACGAATCACTTATTCATTTGCTTATGTTGCCCGTGCTCTGACGGGCTTTTTTATTTCCGGCATTTCAGCCACGCCAGGCTATATCTTAATCATCTTTAATGACAAGGGAGAGGAATGATGAGCAAGAAGATCCTGATGCTGGTGGGCGATTATGCCGAAGATTACGAAACCATGGTGCCTTTTCAGGCTTTGCAGATGATTGGCCATCAGGTGGATGCAGTCTGTCCCGACAAACCAAAAGGCGACTACATCATGACGGCAATCCATGATTTCGACGGCGCCCAGACCTATAGCGAAAAACCCGGTCACCGCTTTACCCTCAACGCCGACTTTTCCGCCGTAAAGGAGCAGGACTACGACGCGCTGCTCATCCCCGGCGGCAGAGCGCCCGAGTATCTGCGGCTAAATGAGGATGTGTTAAAGCTGGTACAGGCATTTGACGCCGCGCGCAAACCGATTGCTGCAGTGTGCCATGGCCCGCAACTGCTCGCTGCCGCGGGCATCCTGAAAGGCCGTACCTGTAGCGCCTACCCGGCTTGTGCACCTGAGGTACGCCTCGCGGGTGGACACTACGCCACGATCGGCATCGATCAGGCCCATGTCGACGGTAACCTGGTGACGGCTCCCGCCTGGCCCGCCCATCCGCAGTGGCTGGCGAAGTTTAGTGCGTTATTAGAATAACAGGTCCCGCCACATCGCTGCCGGGAAGCGTCATGCATTGTAAAACTGGCGCTTAGGTGCGCCAGTTTTATATTAACCGTCAGTGTTTCTCAATATACATCGTCCGGCTATACGCCACGTCTTCCGGGTTATTTATCGGGTACCCTTTCACCCACGGCTTAATCAGGCGACCGTTGGTGTACTGGTAAATAGGCGCGATAGGTGCTTTCTCCATGAGGATTTTCTCCGCCATGTTGTAGTCCGTGTTACGCGCTTTCGCCGTGGTTTCGAGCGTCGCCTGGTGGATAATTTTATCGTAAGCCGGGTCATTAAAACGCGAGATATTGCCGCTGTGGGTTGAGGTCAGCAGGGACAGGAAGGTCGAGGGCTCGTTGTAATCCCCCACCCATGACGCGCGGATCACATCAAAATTGCCGGTATTGCGGCTGTCGATGTAGGTTTTCCACTCCTGGTTTTGCAGCTTGACATCCACACCGAGATTTTTCTTCCACATGGACGCCACCGCAATGGCGATTTTCTGGTGGTTTTCCGACGTGTTGTACAGCAGGTTCAGCTTCAGCGGACGCTGAGGGCCGTAGCCTGCGGCCTGGAGCAAGGTTTTGGCCTGAGCGTTCAGCTCCTGCTGGGACATCTGCTCGAACGGTGAAGGTTCAGGCGTGAAGCCCGCCGTCACGTCAGGGGTAAAATGCCAGGCCGGTTTTTCGCCGGTACCCAGTACCTTTTCTGCCATAATGCGGCGATCGATAGTCATACTCAGGGCAAGACGAACCCGGGCATCGGCCGTCGGCCCCTTTTGCGTATTAAACGCGTAGTAGTAGGTCCCGAGCTGAGGCGGTGTATACACCTGTCCCGGAATGTCCTTCAGGAGCTTCTGATACATGTTTTTCGGGAACGATTCGGTAATATCGATATCCCCTGCCAGATAGCGTTTCGTGGCGGACGATTCCTGGTTAATCGGAATAAAGGTCACTTTTTGCAGGACAGTTTTCGCATTGTCCCAATAGTGGGTGTTCGGAACGACAACCAGTTTTTCATTCACCACGCGGTCGTTCAGGACGTAGGCGCCATTACCGACCAGCGCTCCCGGACGCGTCCACTCTTTCCCGCTTTCAACGTTCGCTTTTTGCACCGGATAGAAGGCGAAGTTTGCCGTCAGGTTGCTAAACCACGGTAGCGGTTTATCCAGCTGGACGCGCAGCGTCCTGGCATCCACCGCCGTCACGCCCAGGGTATCAGGAGCCGCCTTACCGTCGATGATAGCCTGCGCATTGTTGATACCTGCCAGCGCTGCAAACCAGGCAAACGGAGAGGTCGTTTTTGGGTCAACCAGACGCTGCCAGCTGTAGACAAAATCCTGCGCGGTGACCGGCGTACCGTCAGACCATTTTGCGTTATCACGCAGGGTGAACGTCCAGGTACGGTTATCGTTACTCTGCCAGCGCGTCGCCACGCCCGGGGTCAGTTCCCCTTTCTCATTCTGATTCACCAGCCCTTCGAAAAGATCGCGAATCACCTGAATCTCTGGCAACCCCACCGCTTTTGCCGGATCGAGCGAAGCCGGTTCATCTTTAATATGTCTGACCAGCTCCTGTTTTTGCGCCAGCACCGTGCCCTGTGGGACATCAGCAGCGTATGAGAGTGTAGAGAGCCCGCACAGGCACAGTGCGGTGAAAAGACGCGAAACAGGATGCTTCATAAGATCCCCTTTAAAAAATTCAGGTAACAAGCAGATGCGTAATTATTTGTTTCGACAATAAGAAATGCAAATAACTTACGCCTGAATAGTGATTTAAGGCAATTCTCAGCCGCCACGGAAACTATTTGATTAACAGCGGCTTTTGCACAACACTGCCAGTAGAGACTTCTTTATCAGGATTTCGTATGGCAACCACCCGACCCCGCGCGGAACGCGGCGCCTTCCCTCCGGGCGCTGAACAATATGGCCGCTCATTTTTAGGCGCATCGCTGATCTGGTTCCCGGCACCCGATGCCGATCGCGAAAGCGGTTTGATTATTGCCGGCACGCACGGTGATGAAAACTCGTCTGTCGTCACGCTCTCGTGCGCGCTGCGGACATTGACCCCTTCATTACGACGTCATCACGTGATTCTTGCCGTCAATCCGGATGGCTGTCAGCTGGGATTGCGGGCGAATGCGCGGGGTGTCGATCTGAACCGTAATTTCCCGGCAGCAAACTGGCGCGCTGGCGAAACGGTTTATCGCTGGAACAGCTCCGCCGAGGAGCGAGACGTGGTGTTGCTGACGGGAGACAACCCAGGCTCAGAGCCGGAAACGCAGGCGCTGTGCCAGCTTATCCATAAGATCCATCCCGCCTGGGTTGTCTCCTTCCACGACCCGCTGGCCTGCATTGAAGATCCGCGCCACTCTGACCTGGGCGCGTGGCTGGCCCGGGCGTTCGACCTGCCGCTCGTCACCAGCGTGGGTTATGAAACACCCGGATCATTCGGGAGCTGGTGCGCCGACTTAAGCTTACCCTGCATCACCGCTGAGTTCCCGGCGATCTCCTCCGACGAAGCCAGCGAAAAATACTTAAAAGCCATGATGGAGCTTCTGCGCTGGCAGCCTCAGAGATGAAGCACGCCGCTGGTAAATTTCAGGGCCGGTGAAACGTCAACCGCCAGCCACGTCGGGCCATCCAGATCGGCGAAACGAACCTGATTGACCAGCGGCAGCGCCGCGCCGATCGCCCGGGAGGTGCAAAGCATGCATCCCAACATCAGGTCGAACCCCTGCGCCCGGGCGTCCGCCGCCAGAGCCAGGGCTTCAGTCAGTCCGCCTGCCTTGTCGAGCTTGATATTGACCATGTCATAGCGGCCCTTAAGCTCGCTCAAATTCTCGCGGGTGTGGCAGCTTTCATCCGCGCACACGGGTAACGGATGGATAAAATTCTTCAGCGCCGCATCCTCTTCTACCGGCAGAGGCTGCTCCAGCATCGCCACCCCCAGGTCAGCCAGCAGCTGGCATCGCGCGGCGAGCCCTTCGGGATGCCACGACTCGTTGGCGTCCACAATCAGCGTGGCTGAGGGGACCGCCGAGCGAATAGCGACCATCCGCTCGCTGATCAGACGATCGTCTAGCTTCACTTTTAACAGCGTGGCTCCGGCGTCATAGAGCGCTTTCGCACTGGCGGCCATCTGCTCCGGCTCACCAATCACGACCGTTTGCGCGGTCACGATCGATTCGGGCACGACCACGCCCAGCAATGACGTCAGCGATTTTCGCTGCTGAGCGGCTTCAAGGCTCCAGAGCGCACAGTCGATGGCGTTGCGCGCCGCCCCGGCGGGTAAACGCTGCTGTAATGCCTCGCGCGTGAGCCCTTTTTGCAGGTCAGGCACCAGGGTCATGATCTGCGCCATCACAGATGCAAGGCTTTCCCCATAGCGCGGATAAGGCGTACATTCCCCGACGCCTTTCACACCCTCTTCTTCAATTTCAACCACGACCACGCTGGCTTCACTTCGGCTGCCGCGCGAAATCACAAACGGGGTATGCAATGGCCAGGCTTCTTCATAGACCTTAACGCTTCTCATCACTGACTCCTTGCGGCCCGGTAAGGCGAAAAATTTGGTTTGCCGTGTTATCCGCTGATGGCATACACTAGCCACGACGTTAACTATATGTAAACAGGAAGATATCTATGTCACAACTCGTTCATTTCCAGGGCAACCCGGTTGCTGTAGCAGGTTCCATTCCGCAGGCTGGCAGCAAAGCGCAGGCATTTACTCTGGTGGCTAAAGATCTGTCTGACGTCACACTGGCTCAGTTTGCGGGCAAACGCAAAGTACTGAACATTTTCCCAAGCATTGATACCGGTGTTTGTGCCGCATCCGTGCGTAAATTCAACCAGCTGGCGACTGAAATGGACAACACCGTTGTGCTGTGCATTTCCGCTGACCTGCCGTTTGCCCAGTCCCGTTTCTGCGGTGCCGAAGGCCTGAGCAACGTTATCACCCTCTCCACCCTGCGCAGCGCAGATTTCCTCGAGAAATACGGCGTCAGCATTGCGGAAGGCCCACTGAAAGGTCTGGCAGCACGTGCTGTACTGGTTCTGGACGAAAACGACACTGTCGTCTTCAGCGAACTGGTTAACGAAATCACCACCGAGCCGGACTACACTGCCGCGCTGGACGTGCTGAAAGCATAATAAGTCCTTAGCATTCTATACAACTTATTCTCAACCTCGCTTCGGCGGGGTTTTTTATTATTCAAAGATGAATCGTTAAAGCATAAATACTCGTATGTCACATTAATCCTGCAATAATCAGAACAATATGCAACATGATCGTGATCAACAACGCATAATAATCGTTAAAATCCCCTATTTTCATCCCGAGTGAAGCCCATCACATTTCCCTTTTTGTCTAAACATTAGATTTGCTTACGAAAGAAAATAATCGTTTCAGCAAAAAGGATAAAATATGAAGATCAAATTCGCTTTTACGCTTCTGGCGGTCCTGGTTTCTGGCCATGCCGCGGCTAAAACCTGGGTGCTGACAAGTGCTGAAAGCAGCGTAGAGAAAGGAAACTGGAAGATTTCCAGTGATGAGCTGAAAGTTAAAGATCAGACGTTCAGCATTGAGCAAAAAATCTTACACGGCGGCAAGCAGGAAGGCAGTAAAATCATCATTATTAGCAGTAAAGATGGCCTGACGATTACCCTGAGCCCGACACGCGGCATGAACCTTCTGCACGTTGAAGGGTTTGGCACCCGACTAGGATGGAATTCACCCGTCAAAGAGGTCGTCAATCCTGCCTACATTAATCTTGAAAGCCGAAACGGTCTCGGCTGGCTGGATGGATTCAACGAGATGATGGTGCGCTGTGGCTACGAGTGGACAGGTCATCCGGTCACCGCAGATGGGCAAATTTACACCCTTCACGGCAGGGCCGGAAATACACCGGTATCGCAGGTGGAAGTTGAGGTGGCGGATACCGCCCCGCATGAGATCCGCGTTCGGGGTTTGATCAAAGAGAGCACGTTCAAAAAAGCGGATCTGCAAACCATGACCGAACTGCGCTACGTTCCCGGAACTAACCAGTTCAGTCTGCATGATGTTCTGACCAACCATGCCGATTACCCTCATGATTATCAAATCATCTATCACAGCAACTTCGGGACACCGATCCTCGAAGAAGGCGCACGTTTCCTTGCGCCAGCGGCGAGCGTGAGCCCATTCAATGACTACGCCAAAGCGGGCGTTAACGACTGGCAAACCTACGCCGGGCCGACGAAAGGCTTTGATGAGATGGTCTTTAATATTCAGCCGCTCGCCAACAACAACCATGAAACGCTCGCAGCAGTGGTCAATAAAGCCGGCGATAAAGGCGCATCCATCCAGTTTGATACGCGCCAGCTGCCCGTGCTGACCTTATGGAAAAACACTGACACGCTGAAGCAGGGTTATGTCACGGGCATTGAACCGGGAACCAGCTACGCCTACCCCGTCACGATTGAACGCGAACAGAAGCGGGTTAAGCAGCTGCAGCCTGGCGCCAGCGCGCAGTTTGATCTGACCTATACCCTGCTCCACAGCCCGCAGCAGGTAAAAGAGGTTGAAAGCAGGATTGCGTCGATTCAGGGCGAGACAAAAACAGACATCGTTAACACGCCGCTGGCGAAGGAATAAATCTAAAGTGAAAAGTAAAAAGCCTCTTTGCAGAGGCTTTTTTGTTATTCGTCACCTTTCTTATGATTCAAACCATATTCACGTAGCTTATTTGCGATCGCGGTGTGCGACACGCCAAGGCGTTTTGCCAGCTTACGGGTGCTGGGATAGCTGCGGTACAGCTGCGTCAGCACAGAGCGCTCGAAACGGCTGGTGATATCATCCAGCGACCCTTCCATCGCCTCTTCGCCTACGGATACCGTCCCGGCGTCGTAATCCGGCAACAGGATATCCTGCGGACGCAGCTCATACCCTTCAAGCTGGGTCAGCGCGCGATAAACGGCGTTTTTAAGCTGACGAATGTTGCCCGGCCAGCCGTAGCGCATGAGCACCGTGCCCAGATCGGCAGACAGCTTCGGACGCGGCACACCCTGCTCGTCGGCAAAGCGGGCGACGAACAACTCCGTAAGCGGCATGATGTCCTGCGGGCAATCGCGCAGCGGCGGAATGTTCAGCGTCAGGACGTTAAGGCGGTAATAGAGATCCTCGCGGAAGATCCCCTTTTGCACCAGTTCCACCAGATTCTTCTGGGTGGCGCAAATGACGCGCACGTCCACATGTACTTCGTGATCCTCACCGACGCGGCGGAACGTGCCGTCATTCAGGAAACGCAGCAGCTTAGCCTGCATACGCGGCGACATTTCGCCGATCTCGTCCAGCAGCACGGAGCCACCGTTAGCCTGCTCGAAGAACCCTTTCTTGCCCTCCGGCGCGTGACCAAAAAGCTCGCTTTCAACGGCATCTTCCGGAATCGAGGCGCAGTTAAGTGCCAGATAAGGCTTGGCCGCACGCGGGCTCGCCAGATGCACGGCGTGAGCCAGCAGGTCTTTCCCGGTGCCGGTATCCCCGGTAATCAACAGCGGCGCGGTCAGGCTTGCGAGCTTACGCGCCTGATCAACCACATGACGCATTTTCGGGCTGACGGCAATAATCTGGCTGAATGCGCCAACGTCCTGACTGGAGAGGTTTTGCAGCTGACGACCCATGCGCAGCGTCGAGCGCAGCATGATCACCGCCCCGGTCAACACGCGGGTATTCCCTTCCCCTTTCAGATAGACCGGCGTGATCTCCATCAGGAAATTCTGCCCGTTAATCACCACATGCTCGCTGTGCGTGTTCTGCGGATTGCTGTCCAGCCAGCGCTGGAAGTTAAAACCGGGGATCAGCTGCGCTGCGTGATGATTGCTCAGCTTCTCCTGACTCTGTGCGAAAAGCTGGCAGCTCGCGTGGTTAACGCGCTCAACTTTGCTTTTCAAATCCAGGGAGAGGAACGGCTCAGGCATGGCTTCCAGCAGCGCGCTCAGCGCCAGGTGCTCGCGCTCGGACGGCATCCAGGGAATAGTGCGCACATCCGTAACGCCAGCGATACGGCGGATTTCCGCCATCAGGCTACTGAAGGTATTAAATTCAATTTCGGCAAAATTGAGGTAAATTCGCCCGACAGGATCGATCTCAATGCCACGTAAATCAATGCTACGTAAAACAAGAAGATCGAGTAATTCGCGGGTCAGACCGAGACGGTCTTCACAGAAGACTTCAAGACGCATGGGAAATTCACCGTTTTAAGCCAATAACAGTAAAATGATATGTCAGAACACGGTGATCCGGAAGATGGCTGTCAACAAATATTGACAGCCAGCACGATTAGTGAACAAAACCTTATGGAGCAGGTTTTTTATTGAGCGTCTCTTTGAGCTGGCCGATCAGTTCACGCCTGAAATCCCCCAGACGGGGCTTATCGCCATCGATCCACGGCAGCGGACGGCAGACTTCCATCGCTTTAATCCCCAAACGCGCGGTTAATAATCCCGCACCGATGCCCTGAGCCGCACGGGCAGAGAGACGCGCCGCCAGATCCTGCGACATCCAGTCCATTCCCACTTCGCGCACCAGCTCACTCGCCCCGGCAAACGCGATATTGAGCAGGACCAGCTTAAACAGTCTGAGCCGACTGTAGTAACCCAGCTCTATACCGTAAAGGTTCGCAATACGGTTGATCAGGCGCAGGTTACGCCAGGCGATAAAGGCCATATCGACCAGCGCCAGCGGGCTGACGGCAATCATCAGGGTGGATTCCGCCGCAGACCGGCTGATTTCGCGCCGCGCCTGAGCATCCAGCACCGGCTGAACCATGTGGGAATAGAGCGTCACCACTTCCCGGTCATTCTGGGTCTCATGGATGGCGGCGTACCAGCGCTGAAGCGCCGGGTGCGACTGATCGATTCCGGCCTGACTGGCCAGCTTTTCACAGAATGCGCGCCCTTTCCCGGTGCCGTGGCTGTGGAGCAGATCCCGCGCTTCATCACGCTCGTGCGCGCGCTGGCGCAGACGCCAGAGTCGACGCCATTCGGTGGCAACCGACCCGACGCCCGCCCCCACAATCAGCGCGCCCGCGGCGCATCCGCCCAGCGCGACCCAGTCCTGAGTTTGCCAGGCATTCATCGTCCACTGCACGCCCTGAGCCACCACGCTTACGCCAAACAGCGCCAGACCGGCGGTAACCATCCTGCGCCACAGGCTGCGTTTTGGACGCAGCGCGGCGTCCACGACCGCCTCCGCCGGACCGTCCTCAACAGCGGGCTCGTCCTGCAGCGCCGGGGCAAAGTTATCGGCCTGGGTTCCGCTGAACGTCTGCGCCGTTTTGAACGCCTCCTGAGCGTCCTGCTCAAGCGTTCCGGTAAAGTCAATGCGCGGTTTTAACGGTTCCGTCATCGCAATTTATCTCCAATCAAAAACTCCAGCGCCGCATCCAGACGGATGTGCGGTAATGGCCTGTCGACGCTCATTGCCTGCGGGCGGAAGGCTTCAAACTGGAAGCCCTGATTCTGCCAGAAGGCCTGACCCGGCAGCCGCGCAGGCACTTCGCCCGGATACACGGTAAGCGGTTCACCGTCGCTGAGTCGGTTCCCGCGTAATGCCGGTATTTTCTCGCCGTTAAGGTCAATCAGCCCGCTTTGCGTTGCCTGCACCGACGCGAGCCCAAGGCAATCCATGCTGATCCCTTCGAAGGCGGCGTTTTGCCAGGCGTCCTGCACCAGCTGCTGCAGCAGCGACACCATATTGGCATGCTGGTCGACCGTGACGTGATCGGCTTTTGTGGCCGCAAAGAGCAGTTTGTCGATCACCGGTGAGAAAAGACGGCGGAACAGCGTTCGCTGTCCATAGTGAAAACTTTGCATCAGCTGCGTCAGGGCAAGGCGCATATCGTTGAATGCCTGTGGCCCGCTGTTGAGCGGCTGCAGACAATCCACCAGCACAATCTGACGGTCAAATCGTAAAAAGTGGTTCTTATAAAATCCCTTAACCACTTTTTCACAGTAGTAATGGTAACGCTCGCGCAGCATCCCGGCGTTAGTGTGCTTATCAGCCTGCGCCAGCGTCGACTCGCCAACCCCGTCCACATCCGGCCAGGGGAAAAACTGAAGCGCAGGCGCGCCTGCTAAATCACCCGGCAGAACAAAGCGCCCCGGCTGAATGAAGTGTAACCCTTCCTGTTTACACTGGTGTAAATACGCCGTCCAGGCGTCGGCAATGGCCGCCAGACGGTTTTCATCTGCTGGGGCAAGCGGATCCAGCCCTTCGCACAACTTGCGCCATTTGGCTGACCACCCGGCGCGCTGCCCCTGCAGCAATCCCGTCATCTGGCGTGACCAGCTGAGGTAATCCTGCGCCAGCATTGGCAGGTCGAGCAGCCATTCGCCGGGGTAATCGACGATTTCAAGGTATAGCGTGGAGGTATCCTTGAAATGGCGCATCAGGGATTCATTCGAGCGGAAACGCAACGCAAGACGTATTTCACTGACCCCTCGCGTCGGCGTCGGCCACGCGGGCGGATCGCCATACAGCTGCGCCAGCCCTTCGTCATAGGTAAAACGGGGAATACCAAAATCGCGCTGAGGGACGCGCTTAACGCCCAGCAAACGCTCTTCCCGCACCGCGCCAAGCAACGGCAGACGCGCCCCGGCGTGCAGGTTCAGGAGCTGGTTCACCATCGCGGTGATAAACGCCGTCTTACCGCTGCGGCTCAATCCTGTCACCGCCAGTCGCAGATGACGGTCAACGCCGCGGTTTACCAGTGAATTGATTTCGTTTTTAAGTCGCTTCATCGCCGTCCTTCGTTGCCTGGAAGCCTTGAATGCATGGCTTCAGAATACAATAAATGGGGGCAGATCGTTGATTATCAATTCTTATTTATTGCTATTGCCGTTTTTTCTCCAGTAAGATGAACGACATTGCTGTCAGTTCTGAGTGAGTAAGGTGTATGTCACCCACCATTTATGATATCGCACGGGTTGCGGGCGTATCGAAATCAACCGTTTCCCGCGTTCTGAATAAACAAACGAATATTTCTCCCGAAGCACGTGACAAAGTGCTGAAGGCGATTGATGAATTAAATTATCAGCCCAACAAACTGGCTCGCGCCCTGACCTCTTCAGGATTCGATGCCATTATGGTTATTTCGACCCGTTCAACCAAAACCACTGCCGGCAACCCTTTTTTCTCCGATGTCCTTCATGCCATTACGGCAAAAGCGGAAGAAGAAGGATTCGATGTTATTTTACAAACCTCAAAAAGCAGTGAAGACGATCTGCTGAAATGCGTGAGTAAAATAAAACAGAAGATGATCAAAGGGATCATCATGCTGAGTTCGCCCGCAAATGAATCCTTTTTCACCACGCTGGATGCGTATGGCGTA
Organism: Enterobacter cloacae complex sp. Mu1197; assembly: GCF_040059225.1. Taxonomy (NCBI): domain Bacteria; kingdom Pseudomonadati; phylum Pseudomonadota; class Gammaproteobacteria; order Enterobacterales; family Enterobacteriaceae; genus Enterobacter; species Enterobacter cloacae complex sp. Mu1197. The sequence goes on from NZ_CP157375.1 coordinate 2,564,738, forward strand.
CCGGTAGTGGTGATCGGTAAAGTGGAAGGTGAGTATCAGAATATTTACTCCGTCGACACGGATAATTTTCATGACAGCGCCACGCTGACGGAAACCTTTATTAAAAACGGCCGCAAGAAAATTGCCTGTCTGCATGCGCCGCTTGATTATCATGTTTCGATCGATCGCCTGGCGGGTTATAAAGCCAGTCTGGAAAAGCACCATATTGCGATGAACCCGGACTGGATCATGGACGGCGGTTATACCCATGAGAGTGCGCTTAAAGCGGCTCTGGAATTGCTCTCATCACACACGCCGCCTGATGCCGTATTTGCTACCGACAGCATGAAATTACTCGGTCTTTATCGCGCGGCGGATGAGTTGAATCTGATGATTCCGGAACAGGTGGTGATAGCCGGATACAGCGACCCGATGCTGTCTCTCATTTTAACGCCCGCACCTGGCGGCTTTGATATCCCCACCCGAAAACTGGGGGAAGAGAGCTGCGATCTTCTCTTCAGGCGTATCGCGGGCCATCCCGCCCCGCAAAAAGTGCTTGTTGATACCCATTTTTTACTGGCGGCTTCGCTGCGCTAAAACCAGGGGCTTGTAGCCCCTGGAAGCCCCTCGGTCAGAACGCGTAATTTACCCCAACGCCCGCATAGTGGAAGCGGTCGTTTTCGCCCTCGTCATGGTTTTCCCATTCATAGGCGTATTCAAGCGTCATGGATAAACCGTTGTTGAAGTCATAGGCGTACTGCATACCCAGGCGGTTGAAATCATGCCCCTCACGCTCAGGATCGTCCTGCCAGTCCCAGTTCGACCAGCGATCGAGCCCCAGTCGCGTGTAAGGCGTTAAGGTCGTCTGGCCCAACGAAATAGGGAGATAGGCGCGAATTTCCTGAGTGGAGAACTCGCCGTTATTACGTGAACCGTCCATATTGAAACCGCGCTCTAAATAGTAATTTACTTTAGCGGCAAAGGTTTCGTTAATGGTCCAGGTAAAGCCCGTTTCGGTTTCGACGCGGCTGTCTGAATAGCCGGTTTTTTCCAGATCGTTGGCAAATTGATACATGGCAAACCAGCCGCCAAAACGCCAGTCGTCGGTTAATTTTATATCCCAGTCAGGCTGAATTTTGTAGCGCTGCATATTTGCGCTGCCGTCTCTGGCGCCGTGTTCATCCTTAAAGTGATAACCATAATTACGGAAGCCGCCGGTCAGACCGAACGTAAAATCATCGGTTCCGATAAAGCGATAGCGTAATTCAAATTCCGGGCGATCAAAATAGGTGCCACGGGTCATGCTGCTATAATCAACCGGCCCTTCCTGATACATTGCCAGCGAAATAGTCCAGGCATCCCAGGTTGCATTAAACCACACGGAAGGTTCATATAACCCGTCTTTATCCTCCCCCTGGCCTTCGACGTTTTCTATTTCATACATCGCACCAATATTAAATTCCCACTGTTTAGCCGTTTCTGTTGCATGTGCACAGCTAACCCCTGCGCACAGCACGAGCGCAGCACTTTTTAGTAGAGTACTCATCAAATATTCCCTTTATAAGTAACAAACAAAAAAACCGGAAATGGATATTTCCGGCGAACACCTTTCTTATCTAATAGCCGCTTCGGTTTCAGCGTCGAAGAAATGGCACTTATTCATATCGAACTGGATGCCGATATTATCCCCAGCGGCATAATCATTCGCGGCTCCCGCGCGAACAACCAGTTCATGGCCACCAACGGTGGCGTAGAGCATGAACTCTGCACCGGTCAGTTCGGCCACGCTGACTTTTGCCGCGATGTTTTCACCGCTACTCTGCTGGGTGAGAATATCTTCCGGGCGGATCCCAAAGACCACGGCTTTACGCTGGTACCCTGCGGCATGCAGTGACGCGAGTTTGTCTTCGGGGATCTCGAGACGCAGCGTTTCCGTGACGAAATAGCGGTCGTCGATGGCGCCACGAACAAAGTTCATGGCTGGCGAGCCAATGAACCCCGCAACAAACATGTTTGCCGGCTCGTTGTATACCTGCTTCGGTGCACCAACCTGCTGAATAATGCCGTCTTTTAAGATCACAATCCGGGTCGCCATCGTCATGGCTTCCGTCTGATCGTGGGTCACGTAAATCATCGTGGTATTGAGCTTCTGATGGAGCTTGCTGATTTCAGCCCGCATTTGCACGCGAAGCTTGGCATCGAGGTTGGAGAGCGGTTCATCCATCAGGAAGACGCCCGCTTCCCGAACTATCGCCCTGCCCAACGCCACGCGCTGACGCTGGCCACCGGACAGCGCGCCGGGTTTACGCTTGAGGTACTCCCGTAAGCCGAGGATCTGTGCCGCCCAGTTAACGCGCTCTTCGATAACCGCCGGGGCGATTTTCTGCATCTTCAGGCCAAACGCCATGTTGTCGTAGACCGTCATATGCGGGTAAAGCGCATAGTTCTGGAACACCATGGCGATGTCGCGTGACTTGGCGGGCACGTCGTTCATGCAAACGCCGTCGATGACCAGTTCGCCGGCGGAGATTTCCTCCAGCCCGGCAATCATGCGCAGCGTTGTCGATTTACCGCAGCCAGACGGACCGACAAAAACGATAAACTCCTTGTCCTCGATTTCGAGATTAAAATCCTTCACCACGTGGACCTGGTTATCGTAAATTTTCTGAATATGTTTCAGTGACAGTTGTGCCATTTTTAATTCCTTATCAATACGCCCGGGAGGCCCAGAAATCGGTCAGGCATTTCCAGGTCAGTTCCTGCGTTGAATGAAGCTGTAATCCCGCATGGGTCAGGCCTGAGCCAATCCCGACCGACAGCATGCCCGCCGCGTTGATCGCCGCCACGCCTGCGGGCGCATCTTCGACCCCGATGGCCGCACCAGGGCGGACGTTCAGGCCAGCACAGGCGGCGAGGAAGATCTCCGGATCCGGTTTTGAACAGACAATGCGGGAGGCATCAGCGCAAAAATCAAAGGCGTCATGAATACCCAGGGCATGCAGTATTCCAGGTGCATTGAGGGAAACGGAGGCGAGCCCAATTTTGACCTCTGCCGCCCGAATGTCCGCCAGCACCTCCCGGATACCCGGCAGCAGCGACGCCTCGGTCAATGACGACAGCGATGCGACGTAGAGCGCATTTTTCTTCCGCGCCAGCGCCAGGCACTGTTTATCGTCAAACGCCCCCTCTTTTCCACCGTGTCGCAGGATCCGCTGCAGGGATTCCATGCGGCTAATTCCCTTCAGCTCCTCGTTAAACACCTCATCGATAGTGATGCCGATCTCCTGCGCGACCGAACGCCAGGCGAGAAAGTGCAGATGTGCGGTATCGGTGATAACCCCATCAAGATCGAATACAACGGCTTCAGGCTTCATCGCTGGCCTCCGTGGTAGCGGTCCCATTAAAAGATGTAAGAAATTCCCTACGGGAGAATGCCTGCCGCTCCGATACGCAAACCGTTTTTCCCCACAGCGTTAACGTGACGGGCGCGGAGGTATCGATGGTTAAAACGTTATTTTCAAACGTGAAGCGCAGGCGTGCGTTCTGCCAGCGCAGCGGGAAGGCAAGTTTTCGCCAGTGAGCGGGTAGCTTCGGCGCAAGGTGCAGCTCGCCCTCAACAATCTGCATGCCAGCAAACCCCTGAATGACGCCGGACCAGATGGCACCCGTGGCCGCAGCATGAATGCCGTCATCGCTGCTGTGCGGATCGTCGCCCAGATCGATAGCCACGCCAGCGCGCCAGAAGGCGTAAGCCCCTTCCGTATCGCCACAGCGGGCGGCCACAATGCCGTGAATAGCCTTGCTCAGTGAAGAGTCATGGATCGTCCGCGGCTCGTAAAACGCCAGGTTGGCCGCGCACTGGGCTGGGGTAAATTTCTCCGGCAACAGGTAGTTAAGCATCACCACGTCAGCCTGCTTGAGGATTTGCATCTCGTTAACTTCCGCGCGAGAGTAATCCAGCAGGATGGTCTGCTTACCCGCTTTGGCTTTATAGCGGCTTAAATCGATGGCGGGTTTCGCCATGAACGAATCGTCCTGCGGGATCACTCCCCCGGCGTCGGCTTCCGGCAGCCACAAGCGGGCCAGGAAGGTGGTCGCCTTCTCCATAAAGCAGGCCTCTTCACGCTCAAACATCGACATAAACCGGCATGCACTGGCCACGTTGTGCCAGGCCAGATAGTTGGTGTACGCGTTGTTATTCACATGCTCGGTGTATTCGTCCGGCCCAATCACATCATGAATTTCCAGGCGCCCGTTGACCTCCGTGGCGCGGCCCATCCAGAACGTTGCCGTCTCCACCAGCAGGGTCAGCCCTTCATTACGCATAAACGCGTCATCGCGCGTGGCCTGCCAGTAGGCCACAACGGCCCAGGCAATGTCCGCCACGATGTGGTGTTCGGCCAGGGCGGAGGCCACTTTCTGCCGCATGCCCGTACGGATGTTGATAGCCGCAAACTCCGGCGTCTCCTCTTTGCCGCTCGCGGCACTCTCCCACGGGAACAGCGCGCCCGGCCAGCCGTTGCGGCGGGCTTTTTCCCGGGCCCCGGCCAGGTTCAGCCAGCGATAACGCAGCAGACTGCGGGCCACTTGCGGACGAGTGAAAAGATGGAAAGGCAGCAGGAATATTTCGGTGTCCCAGAAGACATGGCCTTTATACCCCTCGCCGGTCAATCCCTTAGCGGCAATGCTGCTCCGCTCATCATGGACTGGCGTCATGGTGGTTAGATGCCAGACGGCATAGTCCAGCGCCATCTGATCGTCAGGAGATGCAGAAGCCACTTCCACCCTGGCGTCACGCCAGACGTCTTCCCATGCGCAGGCTGAACTTTCCAGCAGCGAGGCATAACCCCTTGCTGCACAAACCTTGAGATCCGCCAGCGCGCCGCGCGCGAAAGATTCCTGTGACAGGGCTTTATCGCTGCGATGGACCACCCAGACAAACTTATCCAGCGTGACAGTGTCACCCTGCGGTATCGTCAGGGAATAGTGAGCAGAGAGCCGACGATTTTTAGCGGTAAAGCAGCTTTCGCTGTCGGCTGATAGCTGACAAAAGGCTGAGATGACAACATCAGCGGCCCGGTCCTGCGTTTCATACACACCCTGCATATAGTGCTGGTCGAACACCCTGACGGAAATTTCATCCAGATGTTGCCGGCCCGTATTGGTTTGTGTCGCATCAATGCCGGTTTTCATCACCACCTGCGAGGCATCATCCAGCGGGGTGATCGCAAGCTGCATGGCCACAAGCGGCAGCTGATCCAGAGAGACAAAACGACGACTCTCCAGGCGATAGCGCTTTCCATTGGGCGAACGCCAGACGACGCGGCGATGCAGTTCGCCATTGGCAAACGCCAGCTCGCGCTGCCACTCAAGAATGTCCCCGGCCAGAAGGGTGTAATTCACCCCGTCCAGCTCAACCTCGATACCGGTGATATCGGGCAAATTGATCAGCTCAGTGGTCTCGTTACGTCCCGCCTGATGATAGAGACCCGCAAGATACATTCCTCGGGTTTGCTGGGTGTAATCTTCTTCATGCGCAGCGCGAATGCCCATGTAGCCGTTACCGCATGCCATAATGGATGCGTACTTATTCAGACTGTGCGGACAAAAGCCCGGATCGGTTAATACAGACACGCTCAGCATAATGTTACGCTTTCCCCTGTTTCTGCCGATTGATAAAGCGCCGCGACAAGCTGCTGAATCACCAGCCCCTGTTCAGCATCTGCAATCATTACGGGCTCTCCCTGCACGTGACGAACAAAGGCCTCCATGCTGCGTAAATGGCGCTGGTCGTCAGCCTCTTCACGCTGAACCAGGGTTTGTAACGTCCCGGCGTCGTCCTGATAAACGTGGGCCGGGAAAAGCGTCGCCCCCGCCTTTTCACCGCAAAAGGCGACATTCATGATCGACTGCTCGCGGATATTCAGCGCGAACGAGGTGTCCAGACGCAAAATGCCGCCGTTGCGGAATTCGATAGTGCCAAACAGGGCATCTTCCACCGTAAACTGTGCGGGATCCCACGCGCCGAACTGGCCGCTGCTTTTTTGGGTTCCCAGCCTCTGGAAGCCGTGCGCCGTGACTCTTTTGACCGCCGGGAAACCCAGTACGTACATCGCGGCATCCAGCATGTGAATGCCAATGTCAATCAGCGGCCCACCGCCCTGCAGCGCTTTGTTAGTGAAGACGCCCCAGCCCGGCACGCCGCAGCGCCGCAGCGCCTGCGCCGAGGTGAAGTAGATTTCGCCCAGCGTTCCGTTCATCACGGCCTCGCGCAGCAGCTGCGTGTCGAGCGCGAAGCGGTGATGAAAATCATATGCCAGCACCTTCCCCGCCTTGCGTGCGGCCATCCGCATCTCATCGGCCTCTTGCGGCGTCATGGCGGGCGGTTTTTCGCACATCACATGACAGCCAGCCTCCAGCGCCGCCATCACATGCTCAAAATGAAATCGGTTTGGCGAACAAACGCTCACCACGTCCGGCTTAACCGCCTCCAGCATGGCGCACGCGTCCTGCCACGCCGACGGTATGGCATGACGCTCCGCAAAAGCCTGTGCCTGTTCGAGGCGGCTGTCCATGACAGCCACCATCTGAACATCACTGCGCGTGGCGTAATACGAGGCATGCACTTTGTCCGCAACCTGCCCGGCGCCAATGATGGCGACGCGCAGTGGCGACGTTGTTGAAGCACTCATCACGCTCGTCATCCTTAGCATTCACGTAAATAAGTGAGGGAATCCCGATAAGCCTGAGCGGGATCTTCAGCACGTACGCGGCACTCGTAAACCACATAGCCCTGGTAATTATCCGCACGCAACTGATCGAACAGGCTGGCAAAATCGAGGCTACCGCTTCCCGGCTGGTAACGATGGTTATCAGCGATGTGCACATGACCCAGCAGATCGCGATGCTGATGCAGCGCCTCCGTCAGCGAATCTTCTTCAATGTTCATATGATAGAAATCACCGATGATCTGCACGTGCTTGAGGGCGTTCTCTTCGATATAGCGTCGTGCGTCAGCCAGGGTGTTGATCATGTGATCCTGGTAGCGGTTCAGCGGCTCCAGATAGACGGTGGTTCCGGTGCGCGCTGCCACCTCATCCAGCCAGCGCAGCGAAGCACTTACCGCTTTGCGGTCGCCTTCGAGGCTGCGTGGTGAAGTCATAGGCGGTAAACGGAAGGTGAACATGCCCCAGGCTGCAGGCACGATAATGCCCTTGCCGCCCACTTCGGCCAGCGCTTCCAGAATGCGTTCAATCTGCGCTAAGCCGTTCAGACGACGCTCTTCGATAAAGTCACCAATCCAGCCATCGTATCCGCCGCAGGCGGTCGTGACCGGCAGGCCGGTGGCCTTAATCGCCGCTTTCACCTCGGCGAGGTTTTCCACCAGCAGCTTGCCGTCAATTTCATAGCCATCAAAACCCATCGCTTTGATGTACTCGAATTTCTCCAGGATATTGCCCGGGAAAAAGGCCTGATTTTGTGTTGCGATTTTCATGAGTTGCTTTCCTTAGCTTAAAAAGTGACGCCCATTTTGATGCTCAGTTCCGGATGCTGATCCACATATTTCATGTAGCTTTCAGCGCTGCTGGTGAAGGTCACGACCGGGTCGATCAGATCTTCACAATTCAGATAACCGTTCATCAGCAGTTCCCAGCAGGTCTCTTCAATACGCTTGCGGCTCCAGCGCGGGTAGTCCGGGTTTGGCTCACTGCAGGCGCGGGAGAAAACAATCTTCGCGTTGTTGAAGTGCGCTTCACGCCCCAGATTGAAGCCTGCAGCGAACGGTTTAGCGAACGCAACGTAGGAAATGGTGCCGCCGTAGGCGAGGCCGCGCAGTGCGGACTGCAGCGCATCGGCAAAGCCGCTGGTCTCGATGATCACGTCTGCGCCCTGCTTTCCGGTCAGCTTTTTAATTTCCAGACCGACATCTGTGCCGATTGGGTTCAGGCAATGGTCCGCGCCATGACGGCGAGCAATGTCGCAACGGTGTTCGATAGGATCCACGCCTATGACGACTGACGCGCCGGCTTTTTTCGCCAGTTGGATCGCAATCTGCCCAATCGCGCCGAGGCCTACCACCACGACAAAGTCCCCGACCCGCACGTTGGCATCACGCACGCCGCTCATGGCAAACTGTGCCGGATCGTAGCAGACGGCGTTCTTCCAGGAGGCACCCTGCGGCATTTTGCGCAGCTTGTAGTTGTTGACGGCATTCACGATGACCGTCTCCTGGAGCGGCCCGTAACAGCAGACGCGATCGCCCGTCTGGTATTCCGTGACGTCAGCGCCGCATTCGATAATGTCGCCGACAATCATATTACCCAGCTGGAACTTACCGAATTCGATCCCGCGGGCCGCCCCCTCTTCACGCGGGGTAAACATCTGCCACTCCGCATTGAACTCTTCATCGATAAACGGACTTGCCGCGCGGAAATCCACCACTTCGGTACCGTGTTTCGGTGCGCCAAAGCAGGCACGAATTTTCACTTCATGTCCCGCAACCGGGCGATCTTCATACTCTACGAGCGCCGCCACGCGTGGCGCTGTCGCAACTAATTTTTTCATGATTGACTCCTTGTTAAAATTGGCCGCCTCAGCCCTTCACGCCACCGGCGGTCAAACCACTTTTAATAAAACGTTCAGACAGGGCGTACATGATGACCACCGGAAGTGCCGTCACCAGCGATGCCGCCATCATGCGACCCCAGATATAATCGGGTGTGCTAAAGAGCGTGTTCAGCCCGACCGGCAAGGTGAAGTTGCTGGCGCTGGACAGGAAAATGGACGCAAACAGATAGTCGTTCCACGCCACCATGAAGCAGTAGACAAACACCGATACGAGCCCGGATATCGCCAGCGGCACGGTAATACGGAAGATGATTTGCAGGCGGTTAAGGCCGTCCATCATTGCGGCTTCTTCTATTTCGTCCGGGATGGTGTCGAAGTAGCTGCGCAGCATGAACACCGCCGTCGGTAACGTCTGCGTCACCATAGTGATAATCAGCGCCAGCTCGGTGTCGTAGATCCCCAGCGCGGTGATGATTTTGAACAACGGCACCACCAGCAAGATGCCGGAGAACATGTAGACGGTGTAAAAACTCGCATTGATCGTCGTACGGCCCTTAAAACGCAGCTTGGACAAGGCGTAAGCGCCCAGCGTACCGAGAAACACGGCAATCACCGATGAGGTCAGCGACACCACCATGCTGTTTCTGAAGTAATCCACGAACGGGAAGATCAGCGGGTTAAAGATGTCGATGTAATGCTGCAGCGTCCACGCCTGCGGCAGAATGGTCGGATGGAGCGAGATCGCCTCTTTGGCGCTCTTGAATGACGTCATCAGCATCACGAAGAACGGGAAAAGCGTGATGATCAGAAATACCGCCAGCCCCAGATAAAAACCAATACGGCTCAGTACGCGTTTATTTGTTGCCATTGAGGTTCACCCTTTTTCTGGTCAGCAGAATCACAGCGAAGATGATCACGAACAGCACCACAGAGATCGCCGCTGCTTTGCCCAAATCGTTGAAAGCGAATGCGGTTTTGTAGAGATAGACGCCCAAAATATCGACCTTCGTGGTCAGCAGGTAGACGTCAGCAAACATGTAGAACATCCAGATGGTGCGAAGCGTCACCACCGTGGCCAGCACCGGCATAATCGCGGGCAGCGTGACGATACGAAAACGCTGCCAGGCATTTGCGCCGTCCATTTCCGCCGCTTCATACAGGGATTTATCAATGGTCTGTAAAATCGCCAGGAATGAGATAAACGCGTACGGGAAGTAACGCCAGATAGCGAACAGCACCACCAGTACGAAGCTGCTGTTCGGGTTGTCAAACCACAGCGGCGCCTGGTCATACAGGTGCAACAGGTCTACACCCAGATAGTTCACGATGCCGTAGCCGTTGTTGAACATGTATTTCCAGGCAAACACCAGCGAAATAGACGGCGTGACGTAGGATAAAATCACCAGTGAACGTGCCGTCTTGCGCAGGCGAAACTCGCGATTAAAGAAGATGGCGACGGCAAGACCCAGCACCGTGCTGCCAATTACGACCAGCGCCGTGTACCAGAAGGTCATCCACAGCGAGTGCCAGAAAGCGGCATCGCTGAGAATGCGAATGTAATTGTCCAGTCCGACAAACACGGCACTAATGCGCGGATTGAGCGGCAAGCGTAAAAAACTGATTTCAATATTGGAAATCATTGGCCAGGCCACCAGGCCCCCCAGCAGAATCAGGCTGGGGGCCAACAGCAGCATGGCGAAAGGCATATCTGAACGACCAGAAAACAACGTCTTCATAATTTCCTTCCGCAGAGCGCTCCTATCGTTGTGTAATGAGATCAGTCAGTCGCTTCTGGCTGCTGCTTAACGTTGTGTTAAGGTCCTTCTGCCCCACCGTGACGTTATGCACCATGGAACTGATAATGCCGGAACCCGTCACGTCGCCCATGCGGGTGTAGTTTTTATCCCCCACTGCGCCAAACACCTGCACGTTCGGGAACTGCGCAATCAGCTCATAAGGCAACTGCCCAAACGCTTTAATCACGTCGTTGTTTTTCCAGGTCTCCGTGCCCACCACCAGTTTGTTTACCGGCAGCGCCGCGCCCGGCGACATCATGACCCAGTCCGTCGCGTTTTGAGCCTGTTCCATCCAGGTAACAAACTTCTCGGCCGCTTTGGTCTCCGCTTCGGTTTGTCCGGTGGTGATCGTGAGCGAGGTGATCATGCCGTACACCGCCGATGACGTTTCAGTCGGTACAACGAAGCCCAGATTAGAAGGGTTTCCGTCCTTGTAGACGGCAGGCAGGATGTAGGTGGAGTAAACCGCCATCGGCGCAGAACCGTTCATGAAGGCGTCTTTGATCTCCATGACATCGTTCGAACCCGGCATGGTGGTCGCAGCCAGCGCTTTATAAAACGCCAGCGCTTTTGCCATTTCCGGGGTATCGATATCGACATTGCCTTTTGCATCAAACACGTTCGCGCCACCGGAAAGGGCAAACTGAGAGAATGACTGCTCGGTCATCACGCTTTCCGCCGTCGGCAGCGCGATGCCGTAATGCTTTTTAGCCGGGTCGTTCAGACGCTGGCTGGCTTGCAGAAGCTGTTCCCAGTTATGCGGCTCCTCAATGCCCGCCGCGGCCAGCACATCTTTGTGATACCAGACGCCGGAAAGCCAGGCGCTGACCGGCACGCCCGTCCAGGCTGCGCCATCTTCCGTACGGACTACGCGTAAGATTCCGTCATAGAAGGTGTTTTCCCCCACCGCCTTAACGGCTTCAGCGATAGCGTCACGATCCAGAAGCTGTTCTTTATCCATCACTTTTGCGTAGTCATGGCTGACCTCAATCACTTCAGGCAGCGCGCCGGTTCTTGCCAGCGTAATCACCTTGGTGTTGTAGGCATCCTCTTCCACCGGTACCTGTTTTACCGTGATGTCAGGGTTCTCTTTCTCGAATTTTTCGATCAGTTTCGTAATAACGGCCTGACGCTCCTGCTCTACCGACGAATGCATAAACTCAATGGTGACAGAGGACGCTTTGTCATCCTTACAGCCTGATAACAGGGCGCACGAAACCAGTGCTGATATCAGCACAATTCTGGGTGTTTTCATGTTTAAGGTCCTTTTTAGTTTTCTTTAATCCACAAAACCTGCCATGGATTTAGGGTCAGAGTCGTATCGGTAATATCTTCTCCGTTAATCAATTCCCTTCCGGCGTGAATGTCAGATTCAACCGTTTGAGGAGCATCACTGAAATTAAATAGCGCTGTTATTTTTTCACCACAATCCGCCACGCGAACAATTTTTAAAACATGCTCACCTGACGTGCTAAAATAAGCCTGACTGTCAGGGTGGAATGCTTTTTCCTCACGACGCAGTACGATTAACTGGCTTAACGCACAATAGACCTGATAACGCAGACTATTTTTATCTTCAAGCGCACTATCAATTTGTCCTGCGGTATATTTTTCGCGATTTATCGCACGGTTATATCCCAGACGCTCTACCCCGTCATAATCATTACGGGAGCCGAGAATACTCTGGATATAAATCGCAGGCACACCGGGGAAGCTTAAAAGGACGGCATGGGCCAGAATAAACCGGGCAATGCGATCGCTATCATGACTTTCTCGCGTACTTAATGCATCCAGATAGGTCACATTAATTTCATAAGGGCTTCGTGTGCCATCCGGGTTATTTTTCCAGTTAACCAACGCGCCTTCAGACTGCAGCTTCTCTACAAGCGAGAGGATCTCCGACTCAGGTAATATTCCGCGTAATGGGTTAAGACCAATGCCATCATGCGAGGCCAGGAAGTTGAACCAGGTGGTTTTGGTAGAAGGCAACGTAAGCGACGCCGCCCACTGGCTCAGCGTGCGCACATTCTGACAATGCACCGCATGCAGCACCAGCGGGGGCAACGAGAACTGATAAACCATCTGCGCTTCATTTTCGCCGTTACCGAAGTAAGAGACGTTATCTTTATGCGGAACGTTCGTCTCGGTGATTATCACCGTGCCGGGGGCAACCGCCTCGGTAATGGCGCGGAAAAGCTGGATGAGCTGGTGGGTTTGCTCAAGGTGAATGCAGCTCGTTCCCGGTATTTTCCACATGAACCCAACGGCATCCAGTCGAATATATCGCGCCCCTTCAATAAGGTAATGCAGCAGCACGTCGACCATCGCAATCAGCACCTGCGGAGAGGCGAAGTTGAGATCAACCTGGTCCTCACTGAAGGTGGTCCACAAATGTCGCACGCTGCCATCATGCAGCGTGAAAGGCGTAAGAAGCGGTAAGGCGCGCGGACGCGTCACCGCGGATAAATCTGTATCAGGATCGACAGAAATAAAGAAATCATCATACCCTGGCATTTGCTTCAGGTAATTAGCAAACCAGGCACTTTTGGCCGACATATGATTGCAGACGAAATCAAACATCAGGCTGGCTGACTGTTTTAATTCAGCAACATCTCGCCATGTTCCGGTTTCAGGCGCAACTTCATGATAATCAATGACAGAAAAGCCGTCGTCCGAGGACCACGGATAAAAAGGCAAAAGATGGACATGAGAAAAAGAACGCGAAAGCCATTTGTTATAAAAACGTGTAAAAACAGGGAGTGCTTTCTCCCCTTTCGCTGAAAACTGGTCGGCGTAGGTTATCAGAACGACATCTTTTTCATCCCAGCCCATTTTACGCTTTTCTGTAATAACAGAGGCGGCCTTTTCAATATTTTCCAGCAGCACATGAAGATGTGCTTCAGAAAACGTTTTTCCATAAACAAGATTAATGAGTGCTTTAATTTTTTCGTTCACTTGATTTTCCATGGTAGCGGTCCCACGGAGTGGCAATCTACTCCCATGAAAAATATCTGTCAACGGACCGGGCAGGAGAAAAACACGATTGCAAAGCAGCTCAGCACAATATTGTGAGCTGCCGCAAAGAAAGCAGGGTTAACGAGGAAGTGCGGTTAATCATCGCCAGCCCCTCTCCTGGAAGAGTAAGGGCTAACGCGTGAGGGAATTACTGGGACAAGTAGCGGCGCGACAGTCGTTTTGCCACTTTTTGCAACAGCGGTTCGAGCGCCACGGCCAGAACCATTCTGACCGGCTTGCGGGCAACGGATTTTATCGCCCACCCCGCCACGCCTGCCGGGCCGAAACGTAACGCGGTCAGCAGGACCAGTTTACCTGCGATTTTGAGGCCGGGTTTAACCTTCTGACCGGCCTGTTGCCAGTGTTGTTTCATCTCTTCTCTCTCTTAAAGCTGACGAAAACGACTTCTCAGCGTAAAAGTATCCGACGTGACATAGCGTTCCATTTCCCGTAACCGCTTCTCCCCGGCAGCGAGTTGTTCATCAACAGCATTAAGGAGATCGCTGCTGGTTGGGGCGCCTTCCGCCGCCAGTTCTCCTTCCGGCATCGGGTCAAGAACAAACGACAGCACGATGTACGCGACCAGGGTAATAAATGCCAGACCAAAGAAGATCGACAGCACCGTCACCACGCGTACGAGCTTAACCGGGACGTCAAGATAATGAGCCAGCCCGGCACAGACGCCGCGTACCATGCCCTGCTGTGGAATTCGCCACAGCTTTTTGTTCAGATTCAGTCCAGACATTAACGGTCCCTCCAGTTTGGATGTTCAGCATCCAGGATGGCTTCCAGCGCCTGAATGCGTTCGCGCATTTTGTTCGCCTCGTCGGAGAGCTGTACCAGACGCTGTTGTTCACTCTGGGAGAGTTCGCCCCGTGAGGAGCGGTTGCTGTAGTGCAGCCATAGCCAAATCGGCAAAACGAACAGCACGAAAATAGTCAGGGGAATAGCCAGAAAAAGCGCGCTCATGTGTACTCCTTGTCTTACGATGCGGCACGTTAAGGTGCCGCACGAATTATTATTGGTTATCTTGCTTCATTTTGGCTTTCAGTGCCGCCAGCTGCTCGCTGATTTCATCATCGGCCTTGAGGTCAGCAAACTGCTGATCCAGCGACTTCTGCTTACCGATACCGTGACTTTCGGCTTCCGCTTCCATCTGGTCGATACGACGCTCAAACGACTCAAAACGGGCCATCGCTTCATCCAGCTTACCGCTGTCGAGCTGGCGACGCACGTCACGGGAAGAGCTTGCCGCCTGATGACGCAGGGTCAGCGCCTGCTGACGCGCGCGGGTTTCGCTCAGCTTGTTTTCCAGCTCGCCAATCTCTTTCTTCATGCGGGTGAGCGTGTCATCCACCAGCGTCACTTCATGCTCGAGCGTCGCGACCATGTCTGCCAGCTTCTGTTTTTCGATCAGCGCCGCACGGGCCAGATCCTCTTTGTCTTTGCGCAGCGCGAGTTCTGCTTTTTCCTGCCATTCGTTAAGCTGAGCGGTGGCCTGTTCAATACGACGCGTAAGCTGTTTTTTCTCCGCCAGCGCGCGGGCGGAGGTAGAGCGGACTTCAACCAGCGTGTCTTCCATTTCCTGAATCATCAGACGCACCAGCTTCTGCGGATCTTCCGCTTTCTCCAGCAGTGAGTTGATGTTGGCGTTCACGATGTCGGCAAAACGAGAAAAAATACCCATAATTGACTCCTCATAGTTCTGTTATCGGGCGATGCCCTGCTGCACAGATAATACAAACATCATGCCAACTTTTTATCTTATTGATTTAACAGGCCATGGTTGATTTTCACGCAGTGGAGAACTATTCTTTCCTGGTGAATATCGCTAAGGAGTGGTTAATTTCATCATGCCTGGATACAAAGACAATTTACTCGGCGAAGCAAACAGTTTTCTGGAAGTGCTGGAACAGGTTTCTCGCCTGGCGCCGCTCAATAAACCGGTACTGATTATCGGCGAGCGCGGTACGGGTAAGGAACTCATCGCCAACCGTCTGCACTACTTATCCGGGCGCTGGGACGGCCCCTTCATTTCCCTTAACTGCGCGGCGCTGAATGAAAACCTGCTCGACACCGAGCTCTTCGGCCATGAAGCGGGTGCGTTTACCGGTGCCCAGAAACGCCATCCCGGACGCTTTGAGCGCGCCGACGGCGGTACGCTGTTTCTTGATGAGCTGGCCACCGCGCCCATGCTGGTGCAGGAGAAACTGCTACGCGTGATTGAATACGGCGAACTGGAGCGCGTCGGCGGTAGCCAGCCGCTGCAGGTGAACGTGCGCCTGGTGTGCGCCACTAACGCCAACCTGCCGGAGAGGGTGGCAGAGGAAAAATTCCGTGCCGACCTGCTCGACCGCCTGGCCTTTGACGTCGTGCAGCTTCCTCCGCTGCGCGAGCGAAGAAGCGACATTATGCTGCTGGCAGACCAGTTTGCGATTCAGATGTGCCGCGAGCTCGGACTGCCGCTGTTCCCCGGCTTCAGCGATTATGCACGGGAGACGCTGCTCGCGTACCACTGGCCGGGCAATATCCGCGAGCTGAAAAACGTCGTGGAGCGTTCCGTCTATCGCCACGGCAGCAGCGAGACGGAGTTGGACAACATCATTATCGATCCTTTTCAGCGCAGCGCCCCGCCCTTGCCCGCACCAGCATCTCCAGGCGACGCCCCTGCTCTTCCCCTTGATTTGCGCCAGTTCCAGCACGACCAGGAGAAACAGCTACTGGAGCAAAGCCTGAAGATGGCGAAATACAACCAGAAACGGGCAGCTGAACTGCTGGGTCTGACCTACCATCAGTTAAGGGCATTGCTTAAAAAGCATCAAATGCGCTGACAATATCAGCATTTAACAGCAGACATTTTACAAAGCCAAGCCTGGATAACTGCTCTACTCCTTAGGACAACAAACAATGCCATTCAATAATAAAAACCTATTTATTACTTTCCTATCCCTCTGCTCATTTCAGACTTATGCAGCACAATGCACAGCGGAAACTTTCGCTAAAAACAAACTGAACAACTTCATCCTCCTGAACCAGCAGACAAGAACCGAAATCCCTAAGTCAGTCGAAATCACTGTTGATAGCCCTGATGGGTATATCCGCGCATCGGCTCAAAGCAACTTTGATCAATGCGGTGAACTCACTGGCAGCAGTGTTAAAGAGGTCAAAACCTCACCGGGACCGAAAAATGTTTTCACGACTACCAATGAAATTCAGTTAAACAGAACGGAATTTGGCTGGCGCATTCAGTTGGATGCGAACGGCGTAATAGTCGATAACAACAGTCAGAAGGCCACACAATTATATCGGCAGACGCTGGAGGGAATGTACCAGCTGAACAACAAAGGACTTATCAGCCACGTGGTTAATCGTTCGATTATCGCGGCCACAAAACCAGGAGATAAAGATAAAACCACAGTGGGCGCAATAGACTACGTATTCAATTCATCAGGGTTACTGGCAAGGGTGGTAAGCAAAGGAAGTTTGGCGATAGATAACAGTACAACTGTATACAGCTATGATGACAATGATCGCCTGATCAAAACCGAGTCCCCCTCAACCATAGAAGAGTATACCTACGATAGCGAGGGCCGTGATCTGTCCCTGAGCAAGACCCAGACGTATTTCACCATTGAAAAAAACCTGACAACGTGTGAGGAGTGGAACTCGCATGGAGAATGCACACGCGCCAATATGGATACCACGATTGTCCCAGCCGATCGGACGGGTAAACAGTATGTGGAAAAACATAAGGCCGTGATGACGACGAAATATGAATACTGGAACTGACCATTCAACCCGCCAAATAGGGTAGCCAAAATGGTATTGGAATCGAAATTGATGTTCGTGGTGTACCTTCACAAGCTTGATGCTATCCGCCGGAGCGAATCCTTCGTTTATAGCGAGTCAGATGCGCCACGAAAATGCTAAGATAGTCCATGAGGTATATTCAAAGTGGATTGCAGGTATGAACGTGCAACGGGTTGTGACGCTGAGTGACCGACTGCAAACGTTACTGCCCCCATTATGCCCTCAGGCTTAAACGACACTGGATAATGTCGTTTAAAATTAGTAGGATAGCCACTTCATATATAATACCTTAAAAATTATGCGTCTGGTTTTATCGTCCTTTTTTGCACTTGGTCTGTTTAGCAGCCAGGCCTTTGCCGCGCCCGGGCAAACGCCGCAGCCTGACATTCGTGACAGCGGCTTCGTCTATTGCGTAAGCGGCCAGGTGGATACCTTCAACCCGCAAAAAGCGGGCAGCGGCCTGATCGTGGATACCCTTGCCGCGCAGCTTTACGACCGTCTGCTGGATGTTGATCCGTACACCTACCGTCTGGTGCCCGAGCTTGCGGAAAGCTGGGAAGTGCTGGATAACGGCGCAACCTACCGTTTTCACCTGCGCGATGATGTCGCGTTTCAGCGTACGCCGTGGTTTACCCCCTCGCGCAAGCTGAACGCGGATGACGTGGTCTTCACCTTCCAGCGTATCTTCAACCGCAACCATCCGTGGCATAACGTTAACGGCAGCAATTTCCCCTATTTCGACAGCCTGCAGTTTGCCGACACCGTGAAAAGCGTACGTAAGCTCGACAACCGCACGGTTGAATTCACGCTGACGCGCCCGGATGCCTCCTTCCTCTGGCACCTGGCAACGCACTATGCATCCGTCATGTCAGCCGAATACGCGGCTCAGCTGACGAAAAAAGATCGTCAGGAACTGCTCGATCGCCAGCCGGTTGGCACCGGTCCGTTCCAGTTGGCCGAATACCGCGCTGGTCAATATATTCGTCTGCAGCGCCACGAACACTTCTGGCGCGGTACGCCGCTGATGCCGCAGGTGGTGGTCGATCTCGGTTCAGGCGGAACAGGACGTCTGTCGAAACTGCTCACCGGGGAATGTGACGTGCTCGCCTGGCCCGCGGCCAGCCAGCTCACCATTTTGCGCGACGATCCGCGTCTGCGTCTGACGCTACGCCCGGGGATGAATATCGCGTATCTGGCCTTTAACACGGATAAACCGCCGTTGAATAACCCTGCCGTTCGACATGCTCTGGCGCTGGCCATTAACAACCAGCGCCTGATGCAGTCGATCTATTACGGCACGGCGGAAACCGCCGCCTCAATTTTACCGCGCGCCTCGTGGGCCTACGACGGTGAGGCTAAAATTACGGAATACAATCCGGCAAAAGCGCGTGAACAACTGAAAGCACTGGGGGCAGAAAACCTCACGCTGCAGCTTTGGGTGCCCACCAGCTCCCAGGCGTGGAACCCCAGCCCGCTCAAGACCGCCGAACTGCTGCAGGCGGATATGGCGCAGGTAGGCGTTAAAGTGATCATCGTACCGGTAGAGGGCCGTTTCCAGGAGGCGCGCCTGATGGATATGAATCATGATTTAACCCTCACCGGTTGGGCCACCGACAGCAACGACCCGGACAGCTTCTTCCGGCCGCTGCTGAGCTGTGCGGCGATAAACTCGCAGACCAACTATGCGCACTGGTGTAACCGGGAGTTTGACGCCGTGCTGCAAAAAGCGCTGGCTTCCCAACAGCTGGCCTCGCGCATCGACGCCTATGATGAAGCGCAGAAGATCCTTGCTCAGGAACTGCCGGTGCTGCCGCTGGCCTCTTCCCTGCGCCTTCAGGCGTATCGCTATGATATTAAAGGCCTGGTGCTGAGCCCGTTTGGCAACGCCTCGTTCGCCGGCGTGTCGCGTGAAAAAGAACAAGAGGTGAAAAAACCATGATTATTTTTACCTTGCGTCGGCTCCTTTTGCTGCTGGTGACGCTCTTTTTCCTGAACTTTGTCGGCTTTAGCCTGAGCTACTTCACGCCCCACGCCCCGCTCCAGGGATCGTCGCTGTGGGATGCCTGGCTCTTCTGGTTTAACGGGCTGCTGCACTGGGATTTCGGCGTATCCAGCATTAACGGGCAGCTTATTTCCGATCAGTTGAAAGAGGTTTTCCCGGCCACGATGGAACTGTGCATTCTGGCCTTCGGTTTTGCCCTGATGGTCGGGATCCCCGTGGGCATGCTGGCCGGGATATATCGCAACAAATGGCAGGATAAGTTTATCAGCGCCCTCGCCCTGCTCGGCTTCTCCATCCCGGTCTTCTGGCTGGCGCTACTGCTGACGCTTTTCTTCTCGCTGACAATGGGCTGGCTACCGGTTTCTGGCCGTTTTGACCTGCTCTATACGGTGAAAACGGTGACGGGCTTTGCCATCATCGATGCGTGGCTGTCTGATTCGGTGTGGCGCCACGAGATGATCGTCAGCGCCCTGCGCCATATGGTATTGCCGGTGCTGACGCTGGCGGTTGCGCCAACAACCGAAGTGATCCGCCTGATGCGCCTGAGCACCATCGAGGTGTTTGACCAGAACTATGTCAAAGCCGCCGCCACGCGCGGACTGTCGCGCCTGACCATCCTGCGCCGCAACGTCCTGCACAACGCGCTGCCGCCGGTTATTCCGCGTCTGGGATTACAGTTTTCCACCATGCTCACGCTGGCCATGATCACCGAGATGGTCTTTAGCTGGCCTGGCCTGGGACGGTGGCTGATTAACGCTATCCGCCAGCAGGACTACGCCGCGATTTCCGCAGGCGTGATGGTGATTGGTTCGCTGGTGATTATTGTCAACGTGTTGTCCGATATTCTGGGTGCCATGGCCAACCCATTGAAGCATAAGGAATGGTATGCCTTACGATAGCGTATACAGTGAAAAGCGCACACCCGGTGTGCTGCGTACCGTGTGGCGTAAATTCTATGGCGATACCACGGCAATGATCGGCCTTTATGGCTGTGCCGGTCTGGTGTTGCTGTGCGTCTTTGGCTCCTGGTTTGCGCCGTACGGCATTGACCAGCAGTTCCTTGGCTATCAGCTGCTGCCGCCGTCCTGGTCCCGCTACGGGGAAGTCTCCTTCTTCCTGGGAACGGACGACCTTGGACGTGACGTGTTGAGCCGCCTGCTGAGCGGTGCGGCCCCGACGGTGGGCGGCGCGTTTGTGGTGACGCTCGCGGCCACGATCTGCGGGCTGGCGCTGGGTATTTTTGCGGGATCCACGCATGGCCTGCGTTCGGCGGTGCTTAACCACATTCTGGATACGTTGTTGTCGATTCCGTCTCTGCTGCTGGCGATCATTGTGGTTGCCTTTGCCGGTCCGCACCTGTCGCATGCCATGTTCGCCGTCTGGCTGGCTATCCTGCCCCGCATCGTGCGCTCGGTTTACAGCATGGTGCATGACGAGCTGGAAAAAGAGTATGTCGTCGCTGCGCGTCTGGACGGCGCGACCACCTTCAACATTCTGTGGTTTGCCGTGCTGCCTAACATCGCGTCCGGGCTGGTCACCGAGATCACCCGCGCCCTGTCGATGGCGATTCTGGACATCGCGGCGCTCGGCTTCCTCGACCTCGGCGCGCAGCTGCCGTCGCCTGAATGGGGTGCGATGCTCGGTGACGCGCTGGAGTTAATTTACGTGGCGCCGTGGACGGTTATGCTGCCGGGTGCGGCCATTATGGTGAGCGTGCTGCTGATCAACCTGCTGGGCGACGGTATTCGCCGTGCAATTAACGCGGGGGTGCAATAATGCCGCTTCTTGATATTCGCAACCTCACCATTGAATTCAAAACCGGTGAAGGCTGGGTTAAAGCCGTCGATCGCATCAGTATCACCCTCGCGGAAGGTGAAATCCGCGGGCTGGTGGGGGAATCCGGCTCAGGCAAAAGCCTGATCGCCAAAGCCATCTGCGGCGTGGCGAAAGATAACTGGCGCGTGACCGCCGACCGTATGCGGTTTGATGATATCGACCTGTTGCGCCTCTCTCCCCGCGAGCGGCGTAAGCTGGTCGGTCATAACGTCTCGATGATTTTCCAGGAGCCGCAGTCCTGTCTCGACCCGTCCGAACGCGTGGGCAAACAGTTAATGCAGAACATCCCCGGCTGGACCTATAAAGGCCGCTGGTGGCAGCGCGTTGGCTGGCGCAAGCGTCGTGCCATTGAGCTTTTACACCGCGTCGGGATCAAAGATCACAAAGATGCGATGCGCAGTTTCCCGTATGAGCTGACCGACGGTGAATGTCAGAAAGTGATGATTGCCATCGCGCTGGCTAATCAGCCGCGTTTGCTGATTGCTGATGAACCGACGAACGCGATGGAACCCACCACGCAGGCGCAAATCTTCCGCCTGCTGTCGCGTCTCAACCAGAACAACAACACCACCATTTTGCTGATCAGCCATGACCTGCAAATGCTCAGCAAATGGGCGGATAAGATTGACGTGATGTACTGCGGACAAACGGTCGAAACCGCGCCGAGTGAAGACCTGATCACCGCACCGCACCACCCGTATACGCAGGCGCTAATCCGCGCGATTCCCGATTTTGGCAGCGCCATGCCGCATAAGAGCCGCCTGAATACCCTGCCCGGGGCGATTCCGCTGCTGGAATCGTTGCCGATAGGCTGTCGTCTGGGGCCGCGTTGTCCGTATGCTCAGCGTAAATGTATCGAGACACCACGCCTGACCGGGGCCAAAAATCATCTTTACGCCTGTCATTTCCCGCTGAACATGGAGAGAGAGTGAAATGGTCGAAACCTTGCTTGAAGTCCGCAACCTGAGTAAGACCTTTCGCTACCGCACGGGGCTGTTTCATCGTCAAACTGTCGACGCGGTAAAACCGCTCAGCTTTACCCTGCGTGAAAAACAGACCCTGGCGATCATCGGCGAGAACGGTTCCGGGAAATCAACCCTGGCGAAAATGCTTGCTGGCATGGTTGAACCCACGGCTGGCGAAGTATTGATTGACGATCACCCTCTGACGTTCGGGGATTACTCTTTCCGCAGCCAGCGCATCCGCATGATCTTCCAGGATCCGTCGACCTCGCTCAATCCGCGCCAGCGCATTTCGCAGATCCTCGATTTTCCGCTGCGTCTGAACACCGACCTGGAGCCCGAGGCGCGCCGCAAGCGTATCTTCGAAACCCTGCGCATGGTTGGGCTGTTACCGGATCACGAAAGCTACTACCCGCACATGCTGGCCCCCGGCCAGAAACAGCGTCTGGGTCTGGCGCGTGCGTTGATTTTGCGCCCGAAAGTGATCATTGCTGACGAAGCGCTTGCCTCGCTGGATATGTCGATGCGTTCGCAGCTGATTAACCTGATGCTGGAGCTGCAGGAAAAACAGGGCATCTCGTATATCTACGTCACCCAGCATCTGGGGATGATGAAACACATCAGCGATCAGGTGATGGTTATGCACCAGGGTGAAGTGGTCGAACGCGGCAGCACGGCGGATGTAATGGCCTCCCCGCTTCACGAGCTGACAAAACGACTGATAGCCGGTCATTTCGGTGAAGCACTGACAGCCGATGCGTGGCGCAAAGACCGGTAAACAAACGTTGCACCGTTTAATAAGGATTAAATAGCCTTAATACGCTGTTTAATCCTTAACTTTTTCATCTCCACAGCTGCTCCATATTTTCAGCAAAATACATCAACAGTTCTTCTCCAGAATATCCGGACATTACGGAGGAGAAGAAATGAACAACGCCACTTACATTCTCAAATATACCGAGTATTTCATCAGAAAATGTCGTTCATTTTTAATGACAGACCTGTACTTTCATACTGTGAGGCTCAAGAAAACATCGGGGAAGCACCCTGACATTAAATCCCCCACGACATTGAGCGAAAAAATATGTCATCGTCTGGTTTATGACCACAATAACGTCTATACCCTGCTTGCCGATAAACTCGCCGTTCGGGAATACGTAATCTCCAGAACAACGCGAGTCAAAACGGTGCCATTACTCGGCGTCTACAGTAAGGTGTCCCAGATTGATTTTTCGACGCTCCCTGAAAAATTCGTCCTTAAGTGCAACCATGACAGTGGCAGCACAATAATATGTACGAACAAAGCGCAATTTAACGTCAGGGAAGCGTGTAAAAAACTCAGTCTCGCGTTAAAGAAAAATATGTACTACACCACGCGCGAATGGCAGTACAAAAACATTACGCCAAAAATACTTTGCGAACCGTATGTCGATCTCTTCGATGATGCAGACAGGAACACAGCGCCCGAAATGCTGAGGATCCATTGCTTTCATGGCGTTGCCCACTATGTTGAAGCAGATTTTACGGATGACAGCGGAAAAGGTTTCATCAACGTTTACGACAGGTACTGGAACTTACAACCCTTTCAGATGGAATATCCGAATACACCGTTGGTGCCAGGCGAACCGGCCTTGTTCCGACAAGCGTTGCTGGCATCCCAGGAGCTGGCGGATGGCATTGACTACTGCCGCGTTGACCTCATGCTAAAAAAAGATGAAATCTATTTCAGTGAAATAACCTTAAGCCCGAGACGCGGTAAACTGTCGATTACCCCGCAGGAATGGGATGCTAAGCTAGGAAAAATTTGGCATTTACCGCCGGCAGGCACATTTGACCTGCCGCTGACGCTCACGAGTCGGGCCAGGTGAGTTTAAATATCGAGTGGTTTTGCTTTGATAAGGTATAGGTAACATCGCCACCATGCGCCAGCATGATGGCTTTTACCACCGACAAGCCCAAACCACAGCCTTCCGGGTTCAGCTGTCTGGCGCCGTTATCGCGCTGAAAGGGCTGAAACAGGAAGTCATGAAACTCCCTGGGAATACCCGGTCCCCCATCCTGAATCAGGATAAAATTGCCTTTATCCGAAACACCATTTTTTACCGTGAGCTTGCGCGAAGTGGAATAGTGTAAGGCATTGTCAAATAAAACGGTCAGACACTGATTGATGCGTAAGGGATCGAATACGCACTGCTGTTCCCTCAGTTCAGTATGGACGGTAAATGCCTTACGGCTGAACTCGGGCATGAAGGTATCAAGCGCGTCCTGTATTGTCCCTTTCAGATCCGTTCTGGCCTGGTATAACGTGTATCCTGCCCCGCCATCCGAACTG
The DNA here is from genome assembly GCF_040059225.1 of Enterobacter cloacae complex sp. Mu1197. Classification (NCBI taxonomy): domain Bacteria; kingdom Pseudomonadati; phylum Pseudomonadota; class Gammaproteobacteria; order Enterobacterales; family Enterobacteriaceae; genus Enterobacter; species Enterobacter cloacae complex sp. Mu1197. Next base: position 2,589,038 of record NZ_CP157375.1, read on the forward strand.
ATAACCCGGAGATCTTCAATCAGACGGGTTAATCCTTCCGTCTGTTTGAGGAGGTTAGTAAACAGCACCGGGTCCGGGGTAAACACCCCGTCAACCAGCCCCTGAAGCCTTCCGCGTAAAATGGTGACCGGGGTTCTGAGTTCATGCGCAATCGCAGCATTCCAGGATTTCCGCTGGATATCCAGCGTTTGCAGCTTTTCTGCCATTTCATTGAAATCCGTAACCAGGTGATTGATCTCACCCAGCCGGGAACTGGCACAGAATGCCCTGGCGTCCAGATCACCCTGAGAAATTTTTTTCAGGCTGGACGCGACCGCGTTTAGCGGGGTGAGTATTCGCGATGAAAGTTTGACCGTAAAGAATACGGCAATGATCAGGCTGATCGTTGTCGCGGTCCCAATCCATACCCAGTCCCACATCGTCATCTGCTCGTCATCGCCCGCAGCAGGGCCGCCGGGAAGATGATCCAGAATAAAGGAGTAAAAAAACCAGGAGCCCAGTATGGCGATGGCAATTATCGTAAACGTCAGCAACAGCATATACGTTAAGATCTGACGACTCAGGACAGACTCTTTATTCATTTCTTTTCCCCAAGCCGGTAACCCATGCCCCTGATGCTCTCGGGAACACCATAGAGACCGGCTAGCTCCAGTTTTTTTCGCAGCTTGCTCATATGGCTGTCGACAGTTCTGTCGAGCGTATCGCCTTCCGGCAAACACGCGTTGAGCAACTCTTCACGGGAACAGACCTTGCGCGGATACCGCACCAGGTAAGAAAGCAATTTAAATTCGGTCGTCGTTAAGACCGGGGAGATAACCTCGGGCCCCGCAGTAACCTCCACGTAGAAATCATCCGGATAGACCGTAATGAATGGCGTTCTGAGCGGCAGAGCCCCCGCCTGCTGAAGCGCAGGCTTTGTTCTACGCAGCACCGCCTCAACCCGTGCGACAACTTCCGAAGGGTTGAAGGGTTTGATGACGTAATCATCCGCGCCGAGCCTCAGCCCCATAAGTTTATCGAGGTCCTGATCGAGAGCGGAAACCATAATGACGGGGACAGCACTTTCATGGCGAAGCGTGGTAAGCACGCTCCAGCCGTCACACACGGGCAGGTGAATGTCCAGCAAGATGAGATCCGGTTTATGGAGGCGATTGAGCGTTATCGCCTGCTCGCCCTGCCTGGCCCTGAGCGTTTTCATTCCCGAACGCTCTAAGTAGCTCATCAGTATATCGGCGATTTCGTCTTCATCTTCAACAACAAGGATCAGCGTATTTTTGTTCATATTATCTCCGCGGGTGAAATCCCTTTAAGCACGCTATCAGATATCTTGAGCACAATAAGACACAGCCTCCGGGAAAAAGTGCCGTAGTCACGAAAATTTCCCGGTTGATTTAAATGCCCGGTTATTTCTCCACACAGCCTACACATTCAGTCAATAAAGACTCGACAATGTCCGTTCAAAATCGCTAATGAGGCATAACGCGTTGTGCATTGCGCGCTGCAAATTACCACTGTTTCTTAAAGATTTTATGAAGTTGGCTGAAATAATGAACATGGAATTTTCCAAATATTTTTCTCCTAAAAAACTGGGTATATATTCCCTGTTTCTGCTGCTGTCGTGGGGATTACTTTATACCTGGCTGGTGCTGGTACACAGAATGGATGAGAAAGTCGCCTCGACGCTGCTCTCTTCACCCCTTATCTATGGCTGCATCGCATTGTCAGTGGTTTTTCTGGTCATACAAAATAAAGCCGGCGCGTTCATTGAGCTACTTATCATCGCCTTCTGGCTGATGGTGATTTTTGTTTATCTCATTATTACGTTCACCGTGCTGTTAAACGCGATGCCAGATATTGAGGATCTGATCTTTTACTATGAATGTTATTTGATCATTTTTTTTGGTGGAGCACCGCTGTACCTCATTATGAGAATGATCTGAGCCCTTGCTCCACACGGCCTCCATAAACCGCCCACTTCCGCTAAACAGGTGCGCGGTAGAGTCTCTGCCTCACTCTTTTGCACAAAAATAACCCAATGCCTCATTTTTTTATCGAACGTCCCATTTTCGCCTGGGTTGTGGCGCTGTTTATCGTCCTGACGGGTCTCCTGTCTATTCCTCGTTTGCCGGTTGCGCAGTATCCGGCGGTGGCTCCGCCAGGCATCATTATTTCCGTCAGTTACCCGGGGGCCAGCCCCGATACCATGAATACGTCGGTGATTTCGTTAATCGAGCGCGAAATCTCTGGCGTAGATAATTTGCTCTACTTCGAATCATCCAGCGACACAACCGGTTCGGCATCGATTACCGTCACGTTTAAACCCGGCACGGACATCAAGCTGGCACAGATGGATCTGCAGAATCAGATAAAGATCGTCGAGCCTCGTCTTCCTCAGGCGGTAAGACAAAACGGCATTAACGTCGAGGCCGCTAATTCTGGATTTTTAATGATGGTGGGGCTGAAGTCCACCAGCGGTCAATTCGAAGAAGCCGACTTAAGCGATTATTTTGCCCGAAACGTCAGTGACGAGCTTCGTCGCGTGCCCGGCGTAGGGAAAGTTCAGCTGTTTGGCGGCGAAAAAGCGCTGCGTATCTGGCTGGATCCGATGAAGCTCCACAGCTACGGCCTTTCGGTGAGCGATGTGCTTACTGCTGTTGGCCAGCAAAATGCCCTGGTTTCGCCCGGCAAAACGGGAGATGAGCCAGCATCTGCGGGACAAGGCGTAACGTATCCCATCACCGTGAAGGGGCAACTCACTTCGGTAGAAGCGTTCAGAAACATTACCCTGAAATCAGATGCATCGGGTGCGAGGCTGAAACTGTCCGACGTCGCGCGCGTTGAGTCCGGCCTGCAAAGTTACGCTTTCGGTATCCGCGAAAATGGCGTGCCTGCAACGGCTGCGGCAATCCAGCTCTCGCCGGGTGCCAACGCAATGAGTACGGCTTCAGGCGTACGCGCGCGCATCGACGAGCTTTCCCAGGTATTACCGGAAGGAATGGCGTTTACGGTTCCCTTCGATACCGCGCCGTTTGTGAAACTGTCTATCATGAAGGTGGTTCAGACCTTTGTAGAAGCGATGGTCCTGGTCTTCCTGGTGATGCTTCTGTTTCTGCATAAGATACGCTGTACGCTTATCCCGGCGATTGTTGCTCCCGTCGCACTTCTTGGCACCTTCACGGTGATGTTATTGAGCGGATACTCCATCAATATTCTGACGATGTTCGGCATGGTGCTGGCGATAGGGATTATCGTTGATGATGCCATTGTGGTTGTGGAGAACGTCGAACGACTGATGGCGGAAAAAAGCCTCTCCCCACGGGACGCTACCCGGCAGGCCATGCAGGAGATCACCCCGGCGATTATCGGGATCACGCTGGTGCTGACTGCCGTCTTTATCCCCATGGGGTTTGCTGAGGGTTCGGTCGGGATTATCTATCGACAATTTTGTATTTCTATGGCGGTCTCCATACTGTTGTCCGCGTTTCTGGCCCTGACGCTAACGCCTGCCCTGTGCGCAACGTTGCTCAAGCCGCACAAGACAGGAAAGAGCGGAAGTGGAAGGTTCGCGGCCAGGTTTAACGCGCGCTTCCGTTTGCTCACCGTCTGTTACGAAGTCGGGCTGGGTGCCGTTCTGAAGCGAACCGGGCGTATGCTGCTCCTGTACGTTGCGCTTTGCACGGCGCTGTTTGTTGGATTGTCTTCGTTACCGTCGTCCTTTCTGCCGGATGAAGATCAGGGTTACTTTATGTCCTCTATCCAGCTGCCTTCTGATGCCACGATGCAGCGCACCCTCAACGTGGTTAAAAAATTTGAAGCGGAAATTGCGGCCCGGCCGGACATTGAAAGCAACATTATGATCCTGGGGTTTGGCTTTTCAGGTTCAGGACCGAATTCGGCTATGGCCTTCACCACGCTGAAGGACTGGAAAAATCGGCAGGGCTCGACGGCTCAGGATGAAGCCGACCACATACAGGCCAGCATGACGAACGTCACTGATGCCGTCACAATGAGCCTGCTCCCGCCGGCCATTTCGGATATGGGCACCTCCTCGGGCTTCACCTGGTACGTTCAGGACAGAGCGGGAGCGGGCTATGAGGCTCTAAAGAGGGCCGCCGACGCGCTGGTTCTGCAGGCTAATCAACGCCCTGAACTCAGTGATGTCTATATAGACGGTCTGCCAGAAGGAACCAGCCTTGCGCTCCTGGTTGACCGGGAAAAGGCGGAAGCGATGGGCGTCTCATTCGATGAAATCAACCAGACGCTTTCCGTCACCCTGGGCTCAAATTACGTCAACGACTATACGAATAACGGCCGCGTTCAACAGGTGATTATGCAGGCCGATGCCCCCTACCGAATGCAGCCTGAGCAGATACTGAAACTATCAGTGAAAAACCGGATGGGTGAGATGGTGCCAGTATCAACGTTTGCGACGATCTCCTGGAACGTTGCGCCGCAGCAGTTGACGCGCTACCAGGGTTATTCTGCTATACGGATTACCGGAAGTGCGGCGTCAGGCGTATCCAGCGGCACCGCAATGAAGATCATGGAGGGTTTGTCCAGGAGCCTGCCTCAGGGCATGGCGGGTGAGTGGGCCGGGAGTTCGTTGCAGGAGAAAAAATCGGAATCGCAGCTTCCGGGCCTGATCGCCCTGTCGATACTGGTCGTTTTTATGGTGCTCGCTGCCCTGTATGAGAGCTGGTCTATTCCTTTTGCGGTCATGCTGGTTGTTCCACTGGGCCTTATCGGCGCGGTGATAGCGGTGTTTGTGGCCGGCATGACTAATGACGTGTTCTTTAAGGTCGGTCTGATTACGCTTATCGGCCTGTCGTCCAAGAACGCCATTCTGATTGTGGAGTTTGCCAGGCAACTGCATCGCGAAGGGCAACCCCTGCTGGCGGCGACCATTCATGCCGCCAGTCAGCGCCTGCGCCCCATTCTGATGACATCGTTAGCCTTTACCTTAGGGGTTGTTCCTCTGATGCTGGCCAGTGGTGCAAGCGACAGTACGCAGCATGCCATCGGTACCGGCGTATTTGGCGGCATGATTAGCGGTACGCTTCTCGCGATCTTCTTCGTACCGGTTTTCTTTATCGTTATTGCGCGCTTCATCGGCAACATCAGGAAAGCGTGAACACCCTTGCGGGATCGCGCCTCCTCGCTGGTTGGATGAGGCGAAGCTGTTGCCGGGTGATATACTGGACGAATGCTGAAATTTCGCGCCCCCGCGTGTCCGCGACGCATTCTTCGGGACATGCGACTTCGGAGAAGTGCGAGAAATATCGTGACACAAGGGGCTGTGAGTGGGCTATAATTTCGAGCTAATTTCGAATGATTTTGAAATACTGCCTGTAACGCTATGAATTACAAGGCAAAATAAGCAATGAATATAAGGATTAAAGCTATGGGTTTTCTTTCCGGTAAGCGCATTCTGGTGACTGGCGTTGCCAGCAAACTGTCCATCGCATACGGCATCGCACAGGCAATGCATCGCGAAGGCGCTGAGCTGGCGTTCACCTACCAGAACGACAAGCTGAAAGGCCGTGTTGAAGAGTTTGCCGCGCAGCTGGGTTCCAGCATTGTTCTGGAATGTGACGTTGCACAAGACGAAAGCATCGACGGCATGTTTGCTGAACTGGCAAAAGCATGGCCGAAATTCGACGGTTTCGTTCACTCCATCGGCTTCGCTCCTGGCGACCAGCTGGACGGCGACTACGTGAACGCGGTAACCCGTGATGGCTTCAAAATCGCGCACGACATCAGCTCCTACAGCTTCGTTGCGATGGCGAAATCCTGCCGCGCGATGCTGAACCCGGGCGCAGCCCTGCTGACCCTGTCCTACCTGGGCGCTGAACGTGCTATCCCTAACTACAACGTTATGGGTCTGGCTAAAGCGTCTCTGGAAGCCAACGTACGCTACATGGCGAACGCAATGGGTCCTGAAGGCGTGCGTGTTAACGCCATCTCTGCGGGTCCTATCCGCACCCTGGCCGCTTCCGGTATTAAAGATTTCCGTAAAATGCTGGCACACTGCGAAGCGGTTACCCCGATTCGTCGTACCGTTACCATTGAAGATGTGGGTAACTCTGCAGCATTCCTGTGCTCTGACCTTTCCGCAGGTATCTCCGGCGAAGTGGTTCACGTTGACGGCGGCTTCAACATCGCTGCAATGAACGAGCTGGAAATTAAATAAGCTATGGCTCTCTTCCCGCCCGGGAAGAGAGTATTTCCCCCCGCGTCACCCCTTCGTTATTCCGTTCTGCTATTTGTTATCACCTAACAATATTTTTCCCTTTATCTGCCTTACGCCAGGATATTGATCGCCATTTTGAGATCAAGGAACGCACATGGAACAACGCCGTTTTTCCGGCAAAGGCCACTGGTATCATGAAACCCAGTCAAACCACGCGCAGACGGATGTTCTGCCCCTGGTGCCCGAAGCCGCTAACGTCGACGATCGTTTTTTGCTCGATTTAGCCCTGCCTGATGAGATTGTCGCCGCCTGTTCTGGCTGGCTTACTCCTGCCAGAGCCTTATGCCACCAGCTGTTTCCACTCTCAATTCCCGTGAACCGACTGCATACGCTCAGCGCTTACGATCGGCTCAGTACCGCGTTAACGGTCGCTCAGGCCTGCGGCGTTCAGCGGCTCTGTAACCACTACGCCGCCCTCCTCGCCCCGCTTCCCGGCCCGGACTCCTCGCGCGAAAGCAACCGCCGCCTGGCGCAAATCACCCAGTATGCCCGCCAGCTCGCCAGCTCTCCTGATGTCATTGATGATAAAGCCCGGAACCAGCTTGATGAGGTGGGCCTGTCCACGTACGACATCGTGGTGATTAACCAGATTATCGGCTTTATCGGTTTTCAGGCGCGCGTGGTCGCGATTTTCCAGGCCCTGTTGGGACATCCTGTTCGCTGGTTGCCGGGGCATCATATTCAGCCGCACACGCTTCCCGCGAGCCACGATGCGTGGATGCCGCTTTTACCCGTCGTCGAGCTGCGCTACGCGAATGCGCATCAGCTGGAGTCCCTGTCCCGCTGGCAGGCCGAACCCGCGCTCGAGGCGTTGACGCCGGTGCTTTGTCATGAGCCGACGCTGCTCGACCTGACCGGAGAAATCCTGTTAAACAGCCGCGCGGAGATCCCGCAGACGTCCCCCGCACTTTCGGCAGCGGTCGAACTGCTGACCCGCTCTCCGGACCGCTTCAGCGCCGCGCAGTTTACCCCGCTCACGGATCAAGGACTCCAGGGCGAATATGCCATCACGCTGCTTACCCAAAGTGCGTTTGATGGCTGGCTCAATCGTCTGAAAGTGGCGTTTGGTAAAGAGGAATAACCACACTCATTACCCAAAGACCGCTTGCTGAGACAGTGAGAATCGCGTAAAACTGTCAGCCGCTCAATGGCTACGAAAATAGAACATTATGTTTCAGGACAACCCGCTGCTAGCGCAGCTTAAACAGCAACTGCATTCCCAGACGCCGCGTGCAGAAGGGGTCGTAAAAGCCACGGAAAAGGGCTTTGGCTTCCTTGAAGTTGACGCGCAGAAAAGCTACTTCATTCCGCCACCGCAGATGAAGAAAGTGATGCATGGCGATCGCGTCATGGCCGTCATTCATACCGAGAAGGATCGCGAGTCCGCCGAACCGGAAGAACTGATCGAACCGTTCCTGACCCGTTTTGTGGGTAAGGTGCAGCGAAAAGACGATCGTCTTTCTATCGTGCCGGATCATCCTCTGCTGAAAGATGCCATTCCCTGCCGCGCCGCCCGTGGTGTTGAGCATGATTTTAAAGAAGGTGACTGGGCCGTAGCAGAAATGCGCCGTCATCCTCTGAAAGGCGATCGCGGTTTCTATGCGGAACTGACCCAGTTCATTACCTTTGGCGCCGATCATTTCGTGCCATGGTGGGTCACGCTGGCACGCCACAATCTTGAAAAAGAAGCGCCGAACGGCGTGGCAACCGAGATGCAGGACGAAGGTCTGACGCGTCGCGATCTTACCGCGCTGGAGTTTGTCACCATCGACAGCGCCAGCACCGAAGATATGGACGATGCGCTGTACGCTGAAGAGAGTGCCGACGGCAAACTGCACCTGACCGTTGCCATTGCCGATCCTACCGCCTGGATTGTTGAAGGCAGCAAGCTTGACGAAACGGCGAAAATCCGTGCGTTCACGAACTACCTGCCGGGCTTCAACATCCCAATGCTGCCGCGTGAACTGTCAGACGATCTCTGCTCGCTGCGTCCGAATGAAGTGCGTCCGGTCCTTGCCTGCCGCATGACCATTGCTGCGGATGGCGCGATTGAAGACGATATCGAGTTCTTTGCCGCCACCATCGAGTCGAAAGCCAAGCTGGCCTACGATAACGTCTCCGACTGGCTGGAAAATACCGGTAGCTGGAAACCGGAATCAGACGCCATTGCCGCGCAGATCCGTCTGCTGCATCGCATCTGTCTGAACCGCGGCGAGTGGCGTCAAACCCATGCGCTGGTGTTCAAAGATCGCCCGGATTATCGCTTTGTTCTGGGTGAGAAAGGCGAAGTGCTGGATATCGTGGCCGAACCGCGACGCATTGCGAACCGCATCGTTGAAGAGGCGATGATCTCCGCCAACATCTGTGCCGCACGCGTGCTGCGTGACAAGCTGGGCTTTGGTATTTACAACGTCCATACCGGCTTTGATCCAGCGAATACCGAAGCGCTGGCAGCCCTGCTGAAGAATCACGACGTGCACGTCGATCCGGAAGAAGTGCTCACGCTGCCGGGCTTCTGCAAGCTTCGCCGCGAACTGGACGCGCAGCCATCGGGCTTCCTGGACAGCCGCATTCGTCGCTTCCAGTCCTTCGCAGAAATCAGCACCGAGCCTGGCCCGCACTTTGGTCTCGGCCTCGAAGCCTACGCGACCTGGACATCACCGATCCGTAAGTATGGCGATATGGTTAACCACCGTCTGCTGAAAGCGATTATCAAAGGCGAAACCGTTGCCCGTCCTCAGGAGGACACCACGCTGCAAATGGCCGATCGCCGTCGTCTGAACCGCATGGCGGAACGTGACGTTGGCGACTGGCTGTACGCACGCTTCCTGCAGGATAAAGCCGGTACGGATACCCGTTTCGCCGCAGAAATCATCGATATCAGCCGCGGGGGGATGCGCGTCCGTCTGGTCGATAACGGTGCTGTCGCGTTTATTCCTGCGCCATTCCTGCATGCTGTGCGCGATGAAATGGTCTGTAGTCAGGAAAACGGTACGGTGCAAATTAAAGGTGAAACAGTTTACAAAGTCACCGACGTGATTGACGTCACCATTGCTGAAGTCCGTATGGAAACCCGCAGTATTATCGCGCGTCCTGTCGCCTGATAACCTGTTCAATTGTCGGTCATTTCCTTTCCGGAAGGGCCGACAATTTTTCTTTTTATCCCCGCCACAAAAGCATTATTTTTTCTTACTATTTTCAGTCTCCCTTCGCCCAAATTCGCCATAATTATCTACAGTAAAAGAGTGTTGTTATATTCGGTTACGTGAATTTTTATACGCCCAGTATCCTTTTTAACCTGACTCGTTTTATTATCAGAAATCAGGGAAAAACAATAAGTTCACTTCGGTTTTACCGCTGTTTCTCAACGGAAAAGTCGACTGCAAATGAATAATTTGTGCGCTAATGAACAGCTGCGGGAGAAAACATGATGGACGATCTGGAGCAGAATTTGCTGTTTCGCTACATGGGGACTCACAGCCCATGGTGGCGTTTGTCAGCTGACAGCAATGCTCTGCACCTTGCCGCCAGTGAAAATGCCGATGTCACTCAGGTGATTGCGCTGGACGACGATCAGGCCGATCTTATCCGTCACTTAACCGTGATTACCTCCAGCATTTCCATGACGCTCTCGTTATTCGGGGAAGACCTCCCGGTTCACCTTGTTGGGCGGAAAATTACGCGTAACGAGTGGGCCGGTACCGCTTCCGCCTGGCATGATACCCCCTCCGTGGCGCGCGACCTGGCTCAGGGTCTCTCTTTTGCGGAACAGGTCGTTTCAGAGGCTAACTCCGTCATTGTTATCCTCGATCAGAACGGCAATATTCAGCGCTTTAACCGACTGAGCGAAGAATATACCGGCCTGAAAGAGCAGGAAGTGATTGGCCAGAACGTGTTTAAGCTGTTTATGAGCCGCAGCGAAGCGGCAGCCTCAAAGCGCAATATTTCCGGTTTCTTCCGCAACGGCAGTTCCTATGAAGTCGAGCGCTGGATCAAAACGCGTAAAGGGCAACGACTGTTTCTGTTCAGAAACAAATTCGTTCACAGCGGCAGCGGTAAAAATGAAATTTTCCTTATCTGTTCCGGTACCGATATTACCGAGGAACGCCGCGCTCAGGAACGGCTGCGCGTGCTGGCCAATACCGATACCATCACCGGCTTGCCAAACCGCAATGCAATCCACGATCTGATTTCTGACGCCATCAACAACCGCGGCGACACGCAGGTTGGCGTGGTGTATCTCGATCTGGACAACTTTAAAAAGGTCAACGACGCTTACGGGCATATGTTTGGCGATCAGCTGTTACAGGCTGTCGCGCTCGCCATTTTGAGCTGTCTGGATGAGGAACAGGTGCTGGCACGACTTGGCGGTGATGAGTTTATCGTCATGGCCACCAATACCTCTCAGGGCTCTCTGGAAGCGATGGCGTCGCGCATTTTAACCCGCCTGCGCCAGCCGTTCCGAATCGGTCTGATTGAAATTTACACCGGCTGTTCCCTGGGCATCGCCCTCGCCCCGCAGCATGGCAACGACCGGGAAAGCGTCATTCGTAACGCCGATACCGCCATGTACACCGCCAAAGAGAACGGCCGGGGCAAGTTCTGCGTCTTCTCGCCCGAGATGAACCAACGCGTGTTTGAGTATCTCTGGCTGGATACCAACCTGCGTAAAGCGCTGGATAACGATCAGCTCCTGATCCACTACCAGCCTAAAATCACCTGGCGCGGCGAGGTCAGAAGCCTGGAAGCGCTGGTCCGCTGGCAATCACCCGAACGCGGTTTGATCCCACCGCTGGAGTTTATCTCTTATGCCGAGGAGTCGGGGTTGATCGTGCCGCTGGGCCGCTGGGTGATGCTCGATGTGGTTCGCCAGGTGGCAAAATGGCGCGACAAGGGAATAAACCTGCGCGTGGCCGTGAACGTCTCTGCGCGTCAGCTGGCCGACCAGACTATCTTTAGCGACTTAAAGCAGGCGCTGAAGGATCTTAACTTTGAATACTGCCCGGTGGACGTCGAATTAACCGAAAGCTGTCTTATCGAGAACGAAGAGCTGGCGCTCTCCGTGATCCAGCAGTTCAGCCGGCTGGGGGCGCAAATTCATCTCGACGATTTTGGTACCGGCTACTCTTCCCTTTCGCAGCTGGCCCGCTTCCCTATTGACGCCATAAAACTCGATCAATCGTTTGTCAGGGATATTCATAAGCAGTCCATCTCCCAGTCACTGGTGCGCGCCATCGTTGCGGTGGCGCAGGCGCTAAACCTGCAGGTGATTGCCGAAGGGGTCGAAAATGCGAAAGAAGACGCCTTTCTGACCAAGAACGGCGTCAACGAACGGCAGGGTTTTCTGTTTGCTAAGCCGATGCCCGCTGCCGCATTCGAGCGATGGCTAAAACGATATCAGGCGCGAAAACAGCATTAACTGGCTTTACGCAAACCCGCCGCGTGATGGCGGTTTTGCAGCATCACCAGACGCTCCATGTAGGCGATATCTTTCGGTTCAAGGCAGAAAGCCGCGTCTACCCAGTCCTCCGTGATGTCCATCAGTTCACTGCGCGGCAATTGCAGAACGCGCGTCCGGGCGCGCAGCATCGCCCTCACGCCATTCAGTTTTGGCCGTAGCGTGTCGATGAAGGTTCGGGTGGAGACATAGCTTTGTCCGGGTTCAAACAGGAGATCCACCAGGCCGTGCTGTTCGTACCATTCCGCCGTATGGGATTCCCCTTTGTAGATGAGCTCCTCTGCCAGCTTCATGCCTGAACGGCGTGCAACCAGGGAATATCCCCCCATGCCCGGAAACAGGTTAAAGGCAATTTCGGGGAAACCTAAGCGGGCGTCGCGCTGAGCCAGAACGAAATGGTGCGCAAGAGCGGCCTCAAACCCGCCCCCTAACGCGCTGCCTTCGACCATGGCCAGAGAGATAGCCCCCGTATCAAATCCCCGCGAGGCCGCATGCACGCAATCAACGCAGGCGCGCGCATAGGCCCGTAACGCTTCACGTCGACCGTGCTGAATGCACTCAACGAAGAACTGCAGGTCACCGCCCGCGTTATACATCTCGGGAACCAGCGATCCGGTCACCCAAAAATCAACCGCAAAACCAGACTGGCGGACGAGCCATGAAAAATTCATGATCTCCTCTATCAATGCATGGTTGAAGCAAGGCCGTGGCTGAGCCCGTAACATCATCCAGACGGTATGTCGCTCCGCCTCGTAATACCCTGACAGCTGGGTGAACCGTTCAGTATCGGTAAACAGTGTACAGGTAGGCTGATTGATAACTGTCATAGTCTACTTCCTCCTATAAAAAAGCGCGTTGCGCGCAGTTTTAGACTAATCCACTCAATAAGCCCGCTGTATGAGGGGGAATAATTTTATCACTTCCGTTTATGTAATTTAGTTATTGCATTTTTTCCCTTCTCTTTTGAACCCAATTTCTGCATCATTGAAAATATTAACTTTTCGCGCCTGGGGTGAGATTATGTCTACGATTGACGCACAAGCTGTAGCACAACGAATTGATACCGTGCTGGATATCCTGGTGGCGGGCGATTATCACTCTGCTATCCGTAATCTTGAGATCCTGAAGTCTGAACTTCTTGCTCAGCATGGCGCTGACGCTGCGCCCGAAAACAGACAGCCAAAAGCGCCGTGGGAAGTTTAACGCCCACCGTTTCCGACCTCGTTTCGCTTTATTAAATGGATGCTATGAATTCCCGACAACAACTCATTTTGCAGATGGTCATCGATCAGGGACGCGTAAGCGTAGTCGATCTCGCGAAAACCACTGGCGTTTCTGAAGTCACCATCCGTCAGGATCTTAATCTGCTGGAAAAACAGAGCTACCTGCGTCGCGCGCACGGCTATGCGGTCCCGCTGGACAGTGATGACGTTGAGACGCGCATGATGAACAACTACGCGCTCAAACGTGAACTGGCGGAATTTGCTGCCTCCCTGGTGAACAACGGTGAGACCGTCTTTATTGAAAACGGCAGCAGTAATGCCCTTCTGGCGCGAACACTTGCCGATCAAAAAGACGTTACCATCATCACCGTCAGTAGCTATATCGCGCATCTGCTTAAAGAGACGCGCTGCGAGGTGATTCTGCTGGGCGGTATTTATCAGAAAAAAAGCGAAAGCATGGTTGGCCCGCTGACCCGTCAGTACGTCCAGCAGGTTCATTTCAGCAAGGCCTTTATCGGGATTGACGGCTGGCAGCCGGAGACAGGTTTTACCGGCCGGGATATGATGCGCTCTGACGTGGTCAATGCCGTACTGGAAAAAGAGTGCGAAGCCATTGTGCTCACCGACAGCTCTAAATTTGGTGCCGTTCATCCTTACACGATGGGTCCCGCTTCACGCTTTAGCCGTGTGATTACCGATGATCGTTTGAGCGAAGCGCATCGCAATAAACTCGAAGAGAGCGGTCTGATCGTCAATATTATTGAAACCAGCGCCTGATTTCCCTCCGCGCCCGAATTTCGGGCGCGCATGTTCTTTCTCTGAGATGATTCTTAACCCTGCTTTAAGAGTTTTTACCTGTATAACCTGCCCTAAAGTCGTAAAATTACTGTTAGCGATATAACAGGAAGTGACTATCACCTGCGTGATGAAGTAACGCCTGCGCGACCAGCTTTCACGGGGAAAAGAATTAAGTATTCGATTCGTCTATACTTAACGTGTACATCTTTCCGTGAATCGATAATTCAGGAGAAAGTATTATGACCTTAACCAGCAAAAAATTAGCCGCCGCTGTTCTGGCAATCACTGTAGCAATGTCCCTGAGCGCATGCTCTAACTGGTCTAAACGTGACCGTAACACCGCGATTGGTGCCGGTGCCGGTGCTCTCGGTGGTGCAGTATTAACGGATGGTAGTACGCTGGGTACATTAGGTGGCGCTGCTGTCGGTGGTATTATCGGTCACCAGGTTGGCAAATAACTATTATCTAAGCCTTCCTCGATATTGCGATATTTAAACGCATTTCAGGTCTGACATACGCACGTATATAACACGAGCCACGGCATTTGCCGTGGCTCATTTATTTTAGCCGCCTGCCAGTTTAACTTTCATGCCTTTGGCTTCCAGCAGTGATTTTATTAAATCACGTTTATCACCCTGGATTTCAATAACCCCGTCCTTTACGGCACCGCCGCAGCCACATTTCTTTTTCAGCTCGGCAGCCAGCTTAGTCAGTTCTGCATCATCCAGATCAATGCCGGAGATAAGGCAGACCCCTTTCCCCTTACGTCCGCTGGTTTGACGCTGGATTCGAACGATACCATCACCCTTTGGACGCTCCACTTTGGCTTTCGGTTCGTCTATCCGCCCGGAATCGGTTGAGTAGACCAGGCGGCTGTTGGAATCGGTCATTACGCCCCCTTGTTCAGCGATGCATTGATAGCCTTAAGCGTCTCAGCCGGGTTTGCAGACTGCGTCACCGGACGCCCGATAACCATATAGTCTACGCCCGCCGCCAGCGCCTGCTCAGGCGTCATAATGCGGCGCTGATCGCCCACGTCGCTGCCCGCAGGGCGGATACCTGGCGTGACGAGTTTAAAATCCTGGCCCAGTGCTGATTTGAAACGTACCGCTTCCTGCGCGGAGCAGACAACGCCATCCAGGCCGCACTGCTGCGTCAAACGGGCGAGACGTTCAGCATGCTCCGCAGGTGACAACGTCACGCCGAGGTCACGTAAATCATTTTCATCCATGCTGGTCAGCACAGTGACGGCGATCAGCAGCGGCGCGTCCTTACCGAACGGCAGGAGCGCCTCACGAGCGGCGGTCATCATTCTTGCCCCACCCGACGCATGGACGTTGACCATCCATACACCCAACTCTGCGGCTGCAGCAACGGCGTGGGCCGTGGTATTCGGAATATCATGGAATTTGAGGTCGAGGAAAACGTCAAAGCCGCGCTGTTGCAGATCGCGAACGATTTGCGGTCCAAACAGCGTGAACATCTCTTTGCCAACTTTCAGACGGCAGTCGCGAGGGTCGATACCGTCGACAAACGCCAGTGCAGCGTCACGCTTATTGTAATCAAGCGCAACAACAACAGGAGAATCCGTAATTACGCGGGAAGTGGAGGATGTAACAGACGTCATGACCAGCCCTTTTCGTCTATGGGCGCGCAGCGGCGCGGAACAGATAAACGGCCAGCATTCTACCTGCCGCCGCCGCAAATTGACAGAAGCCATTTATGTCCCTGCCAGGCTGGCAAACCGCACGGTGTTGAGAAAGTGCTAAAAGCTATCAGTATGTTGTAACTAAAGTGAAGGCTTTTAAAAAATCACTGCCCGTCCAGGCCGCGGATTGGCTTGATGGTTGACCAGGCCCGGCATGAAGGACAATGCCAGTAGAGGGTATAGGCGGTAAAACCACACTTCTGGCAACGGTAGCGCGGCTTGCTGCGTACCTGTTCGCCAACCATGTCGCGCAGCACCATCAGGCTCTCTTTGGCGCGCCCTTCTTCCGCGTCGTTCAGGTGGTAATCCATCAGCTTGTGGAAGACCCGCATCGTCGGATGACGCTGAAGCTGTCGGGTGATATAGACTTGCGCGGTGTCGCCACCCTCATACTGCTCAACAACGTCAGCGAGCATCAGTTCCGCGGTTGCGCCGGTATTCTCTTCCACGCAGCGACGCAGGAACGCCACCCACTCTTCCCGCTTGTCCAGCTGTTGATAGCAGGTTTGCAGCATCTCCAGTGTTTCACTGACCAGTTCTTTGTCCTGGTCGATAACCCGCAGCAGGCTTTCAACGGCTTTGGCATAATCGCCATTCGCCATAAAGACGCGCCCCATCATGATAGAGATACGGGCGCTGTTGCGGTCCGCGGCGGCACCTTTCTTCAGCAACGTCATGGCCTTATCCATGTCGTCGTTGCCCATCTGCTGAAGGGCAAGTTCACAGTAGAAATGGGCTATCTCAACGCGCTGCTTATCTTTACCCAGCTTCACCAGACGTTCGGCCGTATCAATGGCTTTTTGCCAGTCGCTGGTGGCCTGATAAATCTGCAGGAGCTGCTGCAACGCGCCGATGCGGAAATCTGTTTCATCCACCAGCTGAGCGAACATATCTTCAGCGCGATCGTACAACCCCGCGGCCATGTAATCTCGTCCCAGCTGTTGTACGGCCAGGAGTCGTTGATCGTAGGTCAGCGAGGCGCTTTCCATCAGGGTCTGGTGAATACGAATGGCGCGGTCAACCTCGCCGCGCGAGCGGAACAGGTTACCCAGGGTAAGATGCGCTTCAACGGTCCCCGTATCCTCTTTCAGCATGTCGAGGAACAGGTCCACCGCTTTGTCCTGCTGATTGCTCAGGAGGAAGTTGACCCCCGCAACGTAGTCGCGGGAGAGTCGGTTGGCCTCATCCTGTTTTGTTTGTTGCGCACTTCTGCGGCCCATATACCAGCCATAGGCTGCGGCGACAGGCAAAAGCAGAAACAACAACTCCAGCATCGTCGATTATTCCTTCACGACCGGCACGCCAGAGCTTTCCGGCATGTCGGACGCAGGCGCAATGTGATGTTCGAGTCGTTTGATTTTACGTTCTGCGCGCGCAAGCGAAACACGGACTTTTAACCAGAACAAACCGCAAACCAGCCAGCCAATGGCAAAGCCTGCAGCAAATAAGACCGCGAGCAGGCTCGACACACGGTATTCACCCTGAGCCAGCAGATAGTTAAACGTCACCTGCTGATCGTTTTGTGCACCCAATGTGACTGAAATGACAAAAATCGCCAATACCAGTAAGAAAATGAGTAAATATTTCACATTACTTCCCGTTATGTGGTTCAAGCGAATAAAGTGTGTTCAACTTAACGCAATCAGCCTTATAAACTACCATTTTAGTGACGGGCGCGAAACGGAAAAAGTGACGCGCACGTCATGGATCTATGGGCAAAATGCGGAATATCAACCGTCAGGCGTCCGTTTGGTCCCTTTCGGCTATTTCTTCTTTCTCTTCCGGCGGTGGCGTTAGCGGGCCGCAGAATCGTTCAGCCAGCCAGGTCGCCAGCATCACCAGCAGCCACGAGATGAGCGTGGCAACGACCAGATCCCGTGGCCAGTGCATCCCCAGCAGTAAGCGGCTGCCCATGACCGCCGTCGCCCAGACCAGCAGAATCACGATAGTGACCGTACGACGTCTTGGCCAAAGCAGCCCAACCCCCAGCAGCGCCCAGCTGGCGGCAAACATGGTATGGCCAGAAGGAAACGCGAACCCGGTCTCTTTCTGCCAGTGTTTTCGCAAGAATTTCGGGATATCTTGCTGTTCCGCAAGCTGATCTTTGACCAGCGCGCCGCGATCTTTACGCTTTAAAGTGTAGAACTCATCCACCGGAACATGGTGCGTTTTTTCCAGCCAGACGACAAAAGGACGCGGCTCCTGAACGCGATCTTTCACCCAGGATTTTACGCCCTGACCGATAAGGATAGCGCCACCGAGGATAGCAAAGAGCATCAGCGCCGCGCGCAGACGAAAGCGCAGGCACCACAGAAACCAGGCGCAGAGGAGAACGTGGGTAATAATTCCCCAGGGCTGGGTGACCGTTTCCGTAATCCAGTATAACGTTTTCAACCACGTGGCGTTCTGCCCGGGCTGCCACATCCACCCGGAAAGCCATACGGCCAAAGGCATAATCAGTAAAATGGCCGCACCTGCTGCCGTACGTCTGGCGATTGAATGCATGTCTTCTCCTTTTTCGCTAAGCGTCACAATCATAACTGAAATTTATTCACCTGGTGGAGATGTCGGATCGTGCGTTTAACGTTCATATAGCATGGTGCCCATTAGGCGAACATGCTGAGCTTGTGGCAAAATAAACTGATACAGAAAGCAAAACAGGGCACAGGCACGAAACGTGTCAGCCTACTCTGGAGAATCACATGCAGCTTAAACGTGTGGCAGAAGCCAAACTGCCAACCCCATGGGGCGATTTCCTGATGGTGGGTTTTGAAGAACTGGCAACCGGACAGGATCATGTCGCACTGGTGTATGGCGACATTTCAGGGCAGACACCGGTGCTGTCCCGCGTCCATTCAGAGTGTCTCACCGGCGATGCGTTGTTCAGCCTGCGCTGTGATTGCGGTTTCCAGCTGGAAGCAGCCCTTTCTCATATTGCTGAAGAAGGCCGCGGCGTGCTGCTTTATCACCGTCAGGAAGGGCGTAATATTGGTTTGCTGAATAAAATTCGCGCCTACGCGCTTCAGGACCAGGGCTACGATACGGTTGAAGCGAACCATCAGCTCGGTTTTGCCGCTGACGAACGTGATTTCACCCTGTGCGCCGATATGTTCAAGCTGCTGGGCGTGGACGAAGTACGTCTGTTGACCAATAACCCGAAAAAAGTGGAGATCCTGACCGAAGCCGGGATCAACATCGTTGAACGCGTACCGCTGATTGTCGGCCGTAACCCGAAAAACGCCCACTACCTTGATACCAAAGCCGCCAAAATGGGCCATCTGCTGAAAGAGTGATGCTAACTGAAATTGATGACAAGCCCTGTTATCAACAGCTTAGCCGTTTTTTGCCGGGTGACGCTGCGCTTACCCGGCCTACTGTAATTTGTAGGCCCGTGCAAGCGTAGCGCCGCCGGGCGAAACGTACATCAAGCACTTTGTCAGCAGTCTGAGCCCGGCACGCGTGCCGGGCTCGTTCATCAATCCAGCATCTTACGAATCACGTAATGTAAAATGCCGTCGTTCTGGTAGTAGGTCAGCTCGGTTGCCGTATCAATACGGCACCGGCAATCCAGCACCTCGGTTTTCCCGTCTGCCCGCGTTAACGTCACCGGCACCGTTTTACCCGGCTGCAGGTTTTGCAGGCCGCTAATGTCAATCTGCTCTTCCCCGGTCAGGCCCAGCGTTTTACGCGTCACGCCCTGCGGGAACTCAAGCGGCAGGATCCCCATGCCAATCAGATTCGAACGGTGAATACGTTCGAACGATTCGGCGATGACCACCCGAACGCCAAGCAGGCGCGGACCTTTCGCCGCCCAGTCGCGGCTGGAGCCGGAACCGTATTCTTTCCCGGCAATCACCGCCAGCGGCGTCCCTTCCTGTTGGTATTTAACGGCCGCATCATAGATCGACACAACTTCCGTTCCAGGCAGATGACGCGTCATGCCCCCTTCCACACCTGGCACCATTTCGTTACGAATGCGGATGTTGGCAAAGGTCCCGCGCATCATGACTTCATGGTTACCGCGGCGCGAGCCGTAAGAGTTAAAATCGCGGCGTTCGACACCCCGGCTTTGCAGGTAACGGCCTGCCGGGCTATCGGCTTTGATGCTCCCCGCCGGAGAGATATGATCCGTCGTGACGGAATCCCCCAGCATAGCCAGGATACGCGCGCCATGGATATCCTTAAGCGGCGCGGGCTCGGCCTGCATCTCATCAAAGAACGGCGACAGACGAATATAGGTCGAGTCATCCTGCCAGCCATAGGTATCCGAACCTGCAACATTGATGGCTTTCCATTCCGGCGTCCCCTCAAAGACTTCCGCGTACTCTTTGCGGAACATTTCGGTAGAGACCTTCTCAACGGCCAGCGCGATTTCTCGCGAGGATGGCCAGATATCTTTCAGATAGACAGGGTCATTCTTGCGATCGTGACCAATCGGATCGGTCACCAGGTTGATATTCATGTTCCCTGCGAGAGCGTACGCCACGACCAGCGGCGGCGAAGCAAGCCAGTTGGTTTTTACCAACGGATGAATGCGCCCTTCGAAGTTTCGGTTACCGGAAAGAACGGCGCCTACCGTCAGGTCACCCTGCTTGATCGCCGTTTCGATGGGTTCAGGCAGTGGCCCGGAGTTACCAATACAGGTCGTACAGCCGTAGCCCACGAGGTTAAAGCCCAGCTCGTCCAGGTACGGCGTCAGTTTGGCCTGAGCCAGGTAATCCGACACCACTTTGGATCCCGGCGCCAGCGAGGCCTTAACCCACGGCTGAGGTTTTAACCCAAGCTCGACCGCCTTTTTAGCCAGCAGACCGGCTGCCATCAATACGCTGGGGTTGGACGTGTTGGTGCAGGAGGTAATGGCGGCAATAACAACCGCGCCATCCGGAAGCTGATACTGATGCCCGTTCAGAACATAGTCGACGGGACGATGGTCTTTCTGCGCCACGTTCACTTCCAGGGCATTGCTGGCGGCAAACGCTTTCGGCACGTCAGACAACGCAACCCGATCCTGCGGACGTTTCGGCCCCGCGAGGCTCGCTTCGACGCTTCCCATATCAAGTTCAAGCGTGCTGGTGAAAACAGGCTCATCGCCCGGATTGCGCCACATGCCCTGCGCTTTGGTATACGCTTCCACCAGCGCGACCTGCTCTTCGCTGCGGCCGCTAAGGCGCATGTACTCCAGCGTGACGTCGTCAATGGGGAAAAAGCCGCAGGTGGCACCGTATTCCGGCGCCATATTGGCAATGGTGGCGCGGTCGGCCAGCGGCAGCGAATCCAGACCGTCACCGTAGAATTCAACAAACTTGCCCACCACGCCATGCTTACGCAGCATCTGGGTGACGGTCAGCACCAGATCGGTGGCGGTAATGCCTTCAGAAAGCTTTCCGGTCAGCTTGAAGCCCACCACATCCGGGATAAGCATGGATACCGGCTGGCCGAGCATGGCGGCTTCCGCTTCAATACCGCCGACGCCCCAGCCCAGCACGCCCAGACCGTTGATCATGGTGGTATGCGAATCCGTGCCCACCAGGGTGTCCGGATAAGCGACCCACTCTTTATCCTGCAATTCGCTCCAGACGGCTTTACCCAGATATTCAAGGTTCACCTGGTGGCAAATGCCGGTGCCTGGCGGGACCACGCTAAACCGACTGAACGCCTGCTGTCCCCACTTCAGAAATACGTAGCGCTCGTGGTTACGCTCCATCTCCAGACGCACGTTTTCGCCAAAGGCGTCATCATCACCGAAGTGGTCAACGGTGACGGAGTGGTCAATGACGAGGTCAACCGGGGAAAGCGGGTTAACTTTTGCCGTATCCCCGCCGAGACGCTTAACGGCTTCGCGCATCGCGGCCAAATCAACCACGGCCGGAACACCGGTAAAGTCCTGCATCAGCACCCTTGCCGGGCGGTAGGCGATTTCTCTGTCGGCATGGGCCTTCTCAAGCCACCCTGCCAGCGCCTGGATATCATCGAGCGTGACAGAATCACCGTCCTGCCAGCGCAAGAGGTTTTCCAGTAAAACTTTCAATGACTTGGGTAAACGCGAAATGTCCCCAAGCGTTCTGGCAGCCAGCGGCAGGCTGTAGTAGTGCCAGGTTTTATTTTCTGCCTGTAATGTGTCCTTACTGGCTTCGCGTAGGGTTAACGACATAAGCTCCTCCTTAATCACAGAGATGCCCTGACAATCATCAGGGCCGTAATTAAAGATAACACAAAGATGTCGTAACGTTTTGATAACAACCCAAATTGATAAATTTAGGATGGTTCCAGCGCGGGGGAACAAAAAACCCCGCCGTAGCGAGGTTTTACAATTTAGTGGAGCGCCAGCCAGATGAGCTGACTCCAGAACAGAATCGACACGGTAAAAACGCCGATCCACGACCAGTATTTGTGAGACGTCATGTTATTCATCATAGGGACACCAGGCATTATTTATAAAAATTCCGAGGTCGTTCCTCAGTGCTATATTGCTGATGTGTATTTATTAAAGAGTACAAAAGCGCAGAGTCGATATTCAGACTATTTGCATCATTACGCAATAAACTAAATTATTGTTTTTTGGGTTCGTCTTCTGCGAACACATCAATAAAAGCCTGCTGCTGCGGCGTCAGTTTCCAGGACGCGGGTACAACAGTCGCAGGTGCTTTACGCCCTCTGTGGCCGCTGTCACGATGCTGACACATCTGTTTTACCGAAGCTGTACGTACCGTCACTGACATATTTAACCCCAATATTTCCAGGCCAGGAGAGCAACCACCACCCAAAACAGGGTAGAGACGAGAAAGACCGCCAGCCAGGCTTTACGCTTGAGCGCAGGATCCCTTTGCGGTTCTTCACTTCCTGAAGGCATTGCTAACCTCATACAATCGACATCGCTTATCATTTAGGACCAAACAATTGGTACAATTAATCATCTGTTGAGATAAATCCTAAAGAAACTTTAGCCGAAAAGCCAGTGAATTTACGCACCGGGAGGTATGAAATATTCAATCTTTTGACCAGAAATAAATAATTGAAAAGAAAAATTTGCGAAGGCGTAAATTAGTTTCTACTTTTGTCGCCAATTCACGACATTATAACCTTACGTATTAAATGGATAATGACATTATATGGCAGGGGAATCGCAGATGATGATAATTCTAATTTAGCTTTGAGAGGTTATTTCGGTATCTTTCCCTGGGGGAAAGATACCGGGTGTGATTATTTTTCGGGAAGTTTGATGTCTTTAAACATCTCTTCAATATCTTCATTTGAGCGTAATGCCACGGCGGTATCAACCACATCACGCGTTAAATGCGGGGCAAAGCGCTGAATAAAATCATACATATAGCTGCGCAGGAAGGTGCTGCGGCGGAAACCAATTTTTGTGGTGCTATGGCTGAAAACGTCGTGCGCATCAAGACGCACCAGGTCAGGGTCTGACACCGGATCCACCGCCATGCTGGCTATGACGCCCACCCCCAATCCAAGCCGGACATAGGTCTTAATCACGTCGGCGTCCGTCGCGGTAAAGACAATGCGCGGCGTTAACCCTGCCCGGTTAAAGGCCGTATCAAGCTCAGAACGCCCGGTAAAGCCAAAGGTATACGTTACCAGAGGATACTGGGCCAGCTCTTCGATAGTGACCGACCCTTTACCCGCCAGGGGGTGATCGGGGGTCACCACAATAGAGCGGTTCCAGTGGTAGCACGGGAGCATGACCAGATCGTCATAGAGGTGAAGCGCTTCGGTGGCGATGGCAAAGTCTGCATTCCCCTTGGAGACGGCTTCAGCGATTTGCGTTGGCGAGCCCTGGTGCATATGCAACGAGACGCGAGGATAACGCTCGATAAAGCCTTTGATCACGCCGGGCAGCGCATAGCGCGCCTGCGTATGCGTGGTGGCAATATACAGCGAGCCTTTATCCGGCCAGGTATGCTCCCCTGCCACAGACTTAATCGCATCAACTTTGGAAAGGACTTCCCGCGCAATGCGGATGATTTCCTGCCCCGCCGGCGTCACCTGGGTAAGATGCTTACCGCTGCGGGCGAAAATCTGAATGCCTAACTCATCCTCCAGCATACGAACTTGTTTGCTGATGCCCGGTTGCGAGGTATATAACCCCTCGGCGGTAGAAGAGACGTTAAGGTTATGATTCACCACCTCAACGATATAACGAAGCTGCTGTAATTTCATGCCAGACCATCCGATTTAGCGCATGCGGTCAATCGCTTAAGACGATTTAATAATAAGAAACAGGTTAACTATAACCACTATATCATTTATAGCCTGACTGTATAGTACGGAACAAAAAATAATAACAAGGTAATAAAAAAGGGCCGGAAATCCGGCCCTTTCACAGGTAAGTTACGGTTAGGGAAGATTATTTCTTGCCTTCAACCCATTTGCCATCGACAAAGAAGGCTGACCATCCGGTCGCTTTACCCTCTTTCTCTGCCGCAACATACTGCTGCTTAGTTTTACGGCTAAACCGCACCACGGTTTTGTTGCCTTCCGGATCCTGCTGTGGCGCATCGGCCAGATAACGCAGTTTCTCCGGCAGACGATCGCGGAAGCGATGCAGCTCTTCCACCAGCGGCGCGCGGGTTTCACGCGATTTCGGGAAGGTGTTGGCGGCCAGGAAGACACCTGCCGCGCCGTCACGCAGCACGAAGTACGCGTCGGATTTCTCACACGGCAGTTCTGGCAGCGGAACCGGATCTTCCTTCGGCGGAGCCACTTCACCGTTACGCAGAATTTTGCGCGTGTTTTTACATTCGTCGTTGGTGCAGGCCATGTACTTACCGAAACGCCCCATTTTCAGGTGCATTTCAGAACCACACTTCTCGCACTCCACAATCGGGCCGTCATAGCCTTTAATGCGGAACTCGCCCTCTTCGATCTCATAACCGTCACACGTTGGGTTATTACCACACACGTGCAGCTTACGTTTTGGATCGATCAGGTAGCTGTCCATTGCCGTACCGCATTTTTTGCAGCGGCGCTTGGCACGCAGAGCGTTAGTTTCCGCATCGTCACCTTCCAGCACGTTGAGAACTTCATTCTCCGGCACCAGGTTGATGGTGGTTTTGCAGCGCTCTTTTGGCGACAGCGCATAGCCGGAGCAGCCGAGGAACACGCCCGTGGTGGCAGTACGGATCCCCATCTTGCGGCCACAGGTTGGGCAGTCGATGCTGGTCAGTACCATCTGGTTAGGCAGCATGCCGCCCTCTTCAGGGTCTTTCTCCGCTTTTTCAAGCTGGTCGGTGAAATCGCTGAAGAAGCTGTCGAGGACCTTTTTCCATTCCGCCTGGTGGCTGGCAACCTGGTCGAGACTGTCTTCCATTTGCGCGGTGAAATCGTAGTTCATCAGCTCGCGGAAGTTGGCTTCCAGACGATCGGTGACGATCTCACCCATTTTTTCCGCATAGAAACGACGGTTTTCAACACGGACGTAACCGCGATCCTGAATCGTCGAGATAATTGACGCGTAGGTCGACGGACGGCCAATACCACGTTTTTCCAGCTCTTTTACCAGAGATGCTTCACTGAAGCGTGCAGGTGGCTTGGTGAAGTGCTGAGCCGGGATCAGCTCAACCAGAGACAGTTCATCACCTTTGTTCACCGCAGGCAGCGTTCGATCTTCATCACCTTTACGCAGCGCAGGCATCACTTTCGTCCAGCCGTCGAAACGCAGAATACGACCGCGCGCCTTGAGACGGAAATCACCCGCCCCGACGGTCAGCGTGGTGGAGTCGTACTGGGCCGGGGTCATCTGGCACGCCACAAACTGACGCCAGATCAGCTGATACAGCTTCTGCGCGTCGGCTTCCATATCTTTCAGCGATTCAGCGAGCACAGAGACATCAGAAGGACGAATCGCTTCGTGCGCTTCCTGAGAATTCTCTTTGCTGGCAAACTGGTTAGCGCTTTCCGGCAGGTATTTCTTACCGAAGTTGTCGCTGATGTAGCCACGCACCATGTTGACCGCGTCCTGACTCAGGTTGGTTGAGTCGGTACGCATGTAGGTGATGTAACCTGCTTCATACAAGCGCTGGGCCATCATCATGGTTTTCTTCACGCCGTAACCCAGACGGGTGCTTGCCGCCTGTTGCAGGGTAGAGGTGATAAACGGCGCACCAGGCTTGCTGCTGGTCGGTTTGTCTTCACGTTCCAGTACCTGATAGCGTGCCTTTTCCAGCAGCGCCACGGCGGCCATGGTCTGGTCGCGGTTTTCCGGACGGAAAGGCTTATCGTTCTGATGACTTACCTGCAGCGGCAGAGCGTCACCGCCCGGCGTGGTCACATTGGCATCAACTTCCCAGAACTCTTCCGGCACGAAGGCTTTAATTTCGCGCTCACGCTCAACGACCAGACGCACGGCGACGGATTGCACGCGACCTGCGGACAGGCCACGGGCAATCTTCTTCCACAGCAGTGGAGAAACCATGTAACCCACGACGCGGTCCATAAAGCGACGCGCCTGCTGGGCGTTGACGCGGTCGATATTCAGCTCGCCCGGCTTCTCAAACGCCTGACGAATCGCATTCTTCGTAATTTCGTTAAACACTACGCGGCTGTAGCGTTTGTCATCACCCCCGATCACTTCCCGCAGGTGCCACGCAATGGCCTCCCCTTCGCGGTCAAGGTCGGTTGCGAGATAGATGTGGTCTGCTTTTTCAGCCAGCTGCTTCAGCTCGTTAACGACTTTTTCTTTCCCTGGCAGCACTTCATATTGTGCATCCCAGTTATGCCATGGGTTAACACCCATGCGGTTGACAAGCGCGCTACGTTCATCCTTTTTAGGCTTTTTAGCCCCTTTGGTGGAGGTAGAGTCTGCGCTCTTTTTGCTGGCTGAGCCACTGGTCGGCAAATCGCGGATATGACCCACGCTGGACTTAACCACGTAGTCATTACCCAGATACTTATTGATCGTTTTGGCTTTTGCCGGGGACTCAACGATGACGAGAGCTTTACCCATATTCACCTTTACCTAATTTAATTCTTCCAGGAATACGCCGCACGTTGATTTCCCTTCCGCTGACGACGAGCCAATGATATTGCGACTGCGTCAGGAGATATCAACCCCTTTGTCTTACCGGGCGTTAAAGAAAAGCCGCCCAGGTGATTGAGTTCTCGGGTATTTTTCTCACATCTCGTGTAATTCGTGACGAATTCCCGGTTGAATGTCAAGCAATTCTGTTGCCAGAATGACGAAAGCGCACACTCTACCTGATAAAATTCGTTACGCAACTTTATTAGCATGCAAAAGCAAATCCTGCCAGCCAGGCCCCTGCACCTTATCCCCTCACAATACAGGGAAAATTTGCCCCCAAAGCGCCCTCGGCGTAGACTATTGTCACTGTTTAAGGAGTGGATTATGCAGAATACGACCCAACCTATTGACCGAGCCTCTCTGCTTATCGAAGCAAACAAGCTTATTCGTGACCATGAAGATACGCTGGCAGGCATTGAAGCCACCGGCGTAGAGCAGCGAAATGGCGTGCTGGTTTTCAGCGGCGAATACTTCCTAGATGAACAGGGCTTACCGACCCCGAAAAGCACCGCCGTGTTTAACATGTTTAAATACCTGGCGCACACGCTTTCCGAGAAATATCACCTGGTCGATTAACGCAAAACGCGAGGCATAAGCCTCGCGTTTTTGTTTACAGCAGCGGTTTTTGTCCGCGCTGTAGCCAGCGGAGCAGCAGGCGGTCCGCGCTTTCTGCGGCACTGTTGGTAAAGCGGTCAAGGAGTCGCTTGCGCTGGGCAAAACGGACGCCTACCAGTTCCCGGCCTTCCATCAGGTTGAGCAGCAGATCGTCACTGGTTCCGACTTCATCCACCAGCCCTTTCTCCTGCGCCTGAACGCCGTACCAGTGCTCACCCGTCGCGACCTGCTCAATGTCCAGCGTCGGGCGCATACGGTGCACAAAGTCTTTAAAGAGATGATGCGTTTCGTTGAGATCCTCACGGAATTTTTGGCGCCCTTCTTCCGTGTTTTCACCCAGCAGCGTCAGGGTGCGTTTGTACTGACCCGCCGTGTGAAGTTCGATATCAATCTCTTTATTTTTCAGGAAGCGGTTAAAGTTCGGGATCTGCGCGACCACGCCGATCGAGCCAATAATAGAAAACGGTGCGGCCACAATTTTGTCTGCCACGCAGGCCATCATGTAGCCACCGCTCGCCGCCACTTTATCTACGGCAACGGTCAGCGGGATCTGTTTTTCACGCAGGCGCTGTAGCTGAGACGCGGCCAGGCCGTAGCCATGCACGACACCTCCCGGGCTTTCAAGACGAACAACGACCTGATCCTGCGGCGTCGCCACGGCCAGAACAGCCGTCACTTCCTCCCGCAAAGAGGACACTTCATGCGCATCCATGCTGCCCTTAAAATCGATCACGTAGACGCGGGGCGTGACCTTATCCTGTGGCGTATTGAGCTTCGCCTTTGCTTTTGCCGCTTTGGCTTCCTGTTTATGCTTTTTCTTCTGCGCTTTGAGCCACAGTTTCTGTTGATGACTGTCAAGCAGCGCCAGAGACATCTCTTCCTGCATCTCTTTATACTGCTCGCTCAGGCGGGTGATGCGTAACTCCCCACGCTGACGCTTGCGCTGCGTCAGGTTGACAATCAGAACGGCAACCACCGCAATGGCAATCACCACCGTCGCGATTTTCGCCAAAAACAACCCATATTGAGAAAGTAATTCCACGCGTTCCACCTTGATTTAACCACGAATCTTTCACGGCAGTGTACAACAGCCCTGCCCATGCGTCTCGCTCGTGACATTACCTCTGCGAGGCGCCTTCAGGAATCCCCGGTCTGGCGTTTAAATATTTGCAAATTGTTAATTTTACAGCAATGCGTCCTGTAGACTGATTGAATTATCAGGCGAATTCGGGCATAAAGCCGAAAAGTCACAAAAGAAGGCGTCTTTGAGTCACCGTGCGCCGAGGAGTCACCTTGCATTATCAACCGCAAAAAAATCTGCTGCAGAACCGCATCATTCTTGTCACTGGGGCCAGCGACGGGATTGGCCGTGAAGCGGCGCTGACCTACGCTGAGTATGGCGCGAGCGTCATCCTGACCGGCCGCAACGAAGAAAAACTTAAAGGGGTGGCGCAGGAGATTGAAGCCGCAGGTGGGATTCCTGCTCGCTGGTACACGCTCGATCTGCTCACCTGCACGCCCGCGTCATGTCAGGAGCTTGCTCACCGCATCAGCACCCATTACCCGTGCCTGGACGGCGTACTGCACAATGCCGGATTGCTTGGCGAAGTTCGCCCGATGGATGAACAGGATCCCGAGATCTGGCAGGAGGTCATGCAGGTCAACGTCAACGGGACGTTTTTCCTGACCCAGGCACTGCTTCCTTTATTACTCAAATCGGATTCGGGTTCACTGGTGTTCACCTCCTCCAGCGTAGGCCGTGAGGGGCGTGCAAACTGGGGTGCCTATGCCGTATCAAAATTCGCGACCGAAGGCATGATGCAGGTGCTGGCAGAGGAGTACCAAAGCCGCCATCTGCGCGTAAACTGCATTAACCCGGGCGGTACGCGCACCAAAATGCGCGCCAGCGCCTTCCCAACGGAAGATCCGCAGAAGCTGAAAACGCCGGCAGACATTATGCCGCTCTATCTCTGGCTAATGGGCGACGACAGCCGCCGCAAAACCGGGATGACCTTTGACGCCCAGCCAGGCCGTAAACCAGGAATATCGCAATGAGTGAAGAACGTCACCAGCAGCGCCAGCAGCGTCTGAAGGAACAGGTTGATGCGCGCGTCGCGGCCGCTCAGGATGAGCGCGGGATCGTCATCGTCTTTACCGGCAACGGCAAAGGGAAAACCACGGCCGCATTCGGCACGGCGACACGCGCCGTCGGCCACGGACAGAAGGTCGGCGTTATCCAGTTTATTAAAGGTGAGTGGCCTAACGGCGAGCGTAATCTGCTTGAGCCTCACGGCGTTGAGTTCCAGGTGATGGCGACCGGATTTACGTGGGACACCCAGAACCGCGAAACCGATACCGCAGCCTGTCTGGCCGTCTGGGAGCACGCTAAAAGAATGCTGGCCGATCCTTCACTCAATATGGTTCTGCTGGATGAGATCACCTATATGGTCGCCTACGACTATTTGCCGCTGGAAGACGTGCTTAATGCACTGAAAGACCGTCCCGCCCATCAGACGGTTATCATCACGGGCCGCGGGTGCCATCGGGATATTCTGGAACTGGCAGATACCGTCAGCGAGCTGCGTCCGGTTAAACATGCGTTTGATGCGGGCATCAAAGCGCAAATAGGGATTGATTACTAAAGAAAAAAGCCCGGTGTCTTCACCGGGCTTTTACATTAACCGTTGTTATTACGGCTGCCAGAGCGGCGGTTGCTGCTCACCTGGCTGTGACGCTTCACCGCACGGCGAATCTGGTTCGCCTTCATGCGGCGACGATCTTTCTCCACCGCCACTTTAGAGGTGGTTTCCGGCGTCAGGCCGACCAGCTCGCGCAGGTAGTTGGTCTGGGTCAGATCCAGTTCAGTATATCCCCCACGCGGCAGGCCTTTTGGCAGCAGGATGTCGCCGTAACGGACACGGATCAGGCGGCTAACCTGCACGCTTACCGCTTCCCATAGACGACGCACTTCGCGGTTGCGGCCTTCGGTCAGGGTCACGTTGTACCACTGGTTGATGCCTTCCCCACCGGTAAATTTGATGGTTTTGAACGCCGCAGGACCGTCTTCCAGCTGAACGCCACGTGACAGGTCGCGCAGTTTATTCTCGTCAACCTGGCCGAACACGCGCACGGCGTATTCACGTTCCACTTCACGGCTTGGGTGCATCAGACGGTTTGCCAGTTCACCATCGGTGGTAAACAGCAGCAGACCGCAGGTATTCACGTCCAGACGACCAACGGCAATCCAGCGAGCGCCACGCAGTTTAGGCAGACGGTCAAACACCGTCGGGCGACCTTCCGGGTCATTGCGGGTACACAGCTCGCCTTCCGGCTTGTAGTAAGCCAGCACGCGGCAGATTTGTTCAGCAGACTCTTTCACGGAGATAAGATGACCGTCGATACGGATCTTCAGCCCCGGTACGATTTCTACGCGGTCACCCAGCGTGGCGATTTTACCGTCCACACTCACGCGGCCCGCTTCAATAATGGCTTCGATTTCACGGCGTGAACCGTGGCCGGCACGCGCCAGCACTTTCTGTAACTTCTCGCTCATTGAGCTTCCTCAGGTGTCGCCTTCACAGGCGTCTGGTGTACTTTCTAAAACAACGAGTTAACGTTAAAATTAGACTAACTCGCTGATCTGTAACTATTTCATGGTACACAGCATGGCAAACAACGTGTCACACAAGCTGTCACACACAATGATTCGTGGGCGCACATACTACACTAACTTTAGACTAAATGATTCAACAAGTTTTGTGCGCTTAAGTCTCGGTACTGATAGACAAAAGCAAACAGAAATGATCATGAATCAGATCCGTCATTTCATTCCCCTTGTACAGAATGGAACGATGAGCCTCGAAGAGTTCAAACGTAAAATTTAGAGCTACCGAGCCGCCACTAAGCAAGACTTTGACAATTATCTTCTACATGCACTCGAAAGGGATGTTGCCGAAGTCGAGCGTCTGTTGGAGTTAGGACCGTTGCACAGAAACATAAATCCTGCTTCTCCATTATCTGCTTCTTATACCATTGAAGCCGCAAAAGGCTATTCGGAAGCTCACTTCCAACGCATGGTAAATGGTAGCGTTTAGACAGCAAACGAAGTGCTTGCAAGTCTTCACATGAAGAAACTTGAACTTTCCAAGGATGATTTGCCCCTTGCGAATCATGTAGGTGCTGCACTTGATATGAGCTGAATCGCCAAATGCAAGCGTCTGTTTTACCTGCTAGATTGCAGAAGCCGCTAAAGCTATCGGGATTCATGGCACTGTATCGGCGCACAACTTCCGCAAAGCTGGCGGGAATGCCATCTACAAGCGTTCTGCAAACAACATCGTTTTAGCTATGACCGTGCTCAATCACAGCAACATCACCGATACCAGGCGCTATCTGGATGTAAACAAGCAAGCCGTTAGCCGTGTGATCAATGAGATGGATTTATAAGGAGATGCGTATGAAACATCTGGTGCTCACGCTGGTGTTAGTGCCAGTCCTCGCCCGTGCTGGACGCATAACCTTAATTCTTAGTGACGAGCAGGAGACAGACAACGCAAAGGTCTGCATCTATAGCAACGCAAATTATACAGAGACAGTGCCGTTCAGACCGTCCGAACAGTGCAAATACACCAGGACATTCGTGGAGCACTAACCCCCTTTACTGGTTGTTACGAAACGTAGTTTCACTTAGGTCAAATACTTGTTGTTCATATGGTTATTGCTTGTAAAATGACCTCCGTGATTATTTCCATAACAGGTAGAGGGCGCTATGGCGACAGGTATTGTTTTATGTCAGGGGGACAGAACTTCATGCGGAGGAAGGATAGTTGCAGGCTCCGCACTGGGTATTGCCTTCGGTAAACCGATAGCGAAAGAAGGTGATCCTGTAACCTGTGGCAAAGATGGCAACACATACAAGATTATCGGCGGGATCTCAATTTTTACGGATGGTGCAGATGACAGACGTGTAGCAGGGTCGCTCGATAGCTATAGTTCATGCCCTTGTAAGGCAAAAATACGTCCTTCCAATGCTTACCCCATGTATGAAAAAGAAGAACCAAAGGCATTTAGAAATGTAGGCTTAGCGGCAGTGGCTCCACTATCCGCCTCACTCACTTCAAACGCATACTCAGAACCAGAACAACACGCCCAGACAGCGAAAAAGAAAACAGGCATCGACGCAGGTTTTGCCGTTCTCCCCTGTGGCGGGACTACAGAAGCGTGGCAACGTCTGCTATTTACAGAAAACCCGCCAGCAGGAGCAAAGGAGCTATTCTCTACGCTGAACGGCCCGGATGAAAGATACAAAACGGGTTCGATTATGCTTCTGGTTGATCCAGAAAAACAGGACGACGAGCAAATCGCCCACATTAAAGCCGCGAAAGCGCGAGTCGATGCGGCGTTAGAACCGCTGACAATTCAGGAAGCTAACTTCCTGCATAAACATAAAGACACCATTGATCTTTTTACCTCTCAAGCCAGTACGACAACAGGGATCGCCTCAGAAGCTGCGGGAAAATACTTTGAGAAGATCGAGAGTGTTCTGACCAAGATTCAGCAAGCATACAAAAATCAGTACATCACCAGCGGATCACTGATCAGTGAACAATTTTATGTTCAGAGACGGCAACTGTTCGGTGAACTCGATAGCATTCTAACGGATTTCACGCGTCACAAACTGGCATTGCAGGACTACCCAGACATTAAACGGGCGTTGGGACTTTCAACCAGTTCGATTACACATCGCTGGAATCAGACCGGAGTTGCAGATATTGAGGGCTACGCCACTTTCATCGAGAAAGCTGCAAAGTATGTGAAAATGATGAAAACAGCGGGCTATGTCGGAATCGCTCTTGATGGCGTGAACAGGCTGGATAAGATTTACGAAGCCTGCACAGTCGGGTCTGACTGCGAGAAAACGGCGTATACCGAGGTTGGAAGTTTTGGTATGAGCATCGGAGGCGGTGTATTCGCAGGTTCACTCGCATCAGGGGGAGCCTCTGCAACCGTTTGTTCTTTTGTCTTGGGCGCATTAACTATTGAAGCAGCTGGTGCGGGAATGTTGGCTTGCGGTGTAATCTTCACTGGCGCGGCTGGATATGCCGGGGGAGAAATGGGAGGAAAACTCGGCGAAACATTAGGTGAAAAAGTTTATGAGGTAACAAAATGACCGTTACCGCATCTGATGCTCTACTTTTCATCATTTCAGGAGCAATGATGATCGCTTTAGTTTCGATGGTTATCATCTCCATTCTGAACAAAAAGCGATTCCTTGAGGTCTGCCGCTTGTATGAAGCCAAGTTTGGAACTTTGCCCCTTGCCGCAGCACTATTGAAAGATGCTGACGTCATTGGATTTACAGCAGGGTACACAACCAAAATGGACTTCATCATTCATCCGTTGATCTATGGAAAAAAATCCATCCATAGCAAGAACGATGATGTTGCATTCATCAGAGACTTACCAGCAAAAATCAGATACTGGTTTATTGCGGAATTTGTTTGCTCAGTGATTGGTTTGGTTGCATTGCTTCTCGGTGGTGTGTGGCTTTGGGTCAACAAATGACCAATCTACCATCAGATCTAATCATCTGCGGATTTGGAGGGTTAAGCCTTGTCTGCGGTATCGCCGTCGCGTTGCTCTCATTTATCAACAAAAGCGCTTCTCCGCGATCTGTATGCTGTATAAAGAAAAGTTTGGTTCTCTCCCGGCAGGGGCTATTATTTTCGACAAAGCGGGCTCGATAGGATTTAACTCAGGTTACGCCACAAAGATCAACTTTATCGTAAATCCATTAATCTTTGGTTCAAAAATTGGTTTATCGTCGAGTACGCTTTCTCTGTTTTAGGATTGCTATCAATCATTATCGCCGGGTCTGTTCTGTACTTCCGATAAACACCCAAAGCCAAGCCAGCAATCATGCTGGCTTGCAATTAGCACATAGCGATCCCTCACTTCCACCAGCTTCTCCCGAATCAAAGAAGTCCGTTGATGATACCTGCTTATTGGCGCAGACGTTGAAGCCTGCCAGAGAATAGAAAACGGTTTGCATGAAGGATGGGAGTCAACGTGCTGCTAAAGCTGCCACACAAAGCGATGATCGCCATTCGCGCACTTAGAATAATACATTGATTAATAATGATTTTATTATACTTGCGCGCCTTCACAGGCGTCGAATCAGGTCAAAACAGGGCTGAGCCCTGCTTTGATGGCCGCATAATATATCTGCTTATACTTTACAAGAAAGGCTTTACGTCACCCACGCCTTCTCGAATCACTTCCGGTGCATCTTCGGTTAAGTCGACCACGGTGGTCGGCTGCTGGCCGAGATAACCGCCATGAATAATCAGCTCGACCACCTTCTCCAGACGATCTTTGATCTCTTCCGGATCGGACTCGGTAAACTCGCTGCCCGGCAGCATCAGCGAGGTAGAGAGCATCGGCTCGCCGAGGGTTTCCAGCAGCGCCTGCGCAATCGGGTTCGACGGCACGCGCATGCCGATAGTCTTACGCTTTTCCTGCAGCAGGCGGCGCGGCACCTCTTTCGTCCCTTTCAGGATGAAGGTGTAGTTGCCCGGCGTGTTGTTCTTGATCAGGCGAAACGCCACGTTATCCACATAAGCATAGGTGGACAGCTCAGAGAGATCGCGGCACATCAGGGTAAAGTTATGGCCGTCCGGCAGTTGGCGAATACGGCAAATGCGTTCCATCGCCCCTTTATCTTCGATTTTGCAGCCCAGCGCGTAGCCTGAATCGGTCGGGTAGACAATCACGCCGCCTTTGCGGACGATCTCCACGGCCTGGTTAATCAGACGTGGCTGCGGGTTATCCGGATGGATATAGAAAAACTGACTCATACTTCCCTCTCTTCAATTTGCTGCGGCTGTTCCCAGAGCTGCCAGACCGGCTCAACGCCAGCAGGCAGCCAGAGCTTGCGCCCCAGTTCGATCCAGGCGCAGGGCTGATGGAAATCAGAACCCTGTGAGCCAAGCAGACCGTACTGTCGGGCATAGGTCGCGAGCTGCGCGCGCTCATTGGGCGCCTGCTGACACTGGGCGACTTCCATCGCCTCACCACCGTTTTCGGCAAAGTGCGCCAGCAGCCTTTTCAGCCATTTAGCAGAAAGATTATACCGCCCCGGATGGGCCAGCACGGCCTTACCGCCAGAATGATGAATCACATCAATAGCTTGTTTTATTGTACACCACTGTGGCGGAACGTATCCGGTTTTCCCGCGCGCCAGATACTTTTTAAAGACATCCGCCATCGTCGTGGCCTTACCCGCCTCTACCAGAAAACGGGCGAAATGACCGCGCGTGACCGCCCCGCCGTTCGCCAGCTTTTGGGCACCTTCCAGTGCGCCCGGAATATGCGCCTTTTCCAGACGTTCGCCGATCATCTCCGCGCGCTGGTTGCGGCGCGTTTTTTGTTCTTGCAAAAAAGCAGTCAGTGCCGGATGGTCTATATCGATGTTCAGGCCAACGATATGAATCTCATGGTTTTCCCAGACGGTCGAAATTTCGACACCGGAGACCAGATTAAGCGCCAGCCCGCTGCGGGCGATCTCGGCGCGCGCCGCCGGAATGGCATCCGTCGTATCGTGATCGGTTATCGCCAGCGTACCGACGCGCATTTCAACGGCACGATGAACCAGGGCTTCGGGTGTCAGCAGGCCATCAGAGGCCTGAGTATGGCTGTGTAAATCATAAATAATAGCGTAGGTGGTATCGCTCAAAGCACTTCCTATAACAGGTTGGAGACATCCGAAACCATCATGATACCGACTTATATCGAAATTCTGAAATCAAGGGTTGACAACACGCCATCGAACTAGTTAACTAGTACGCAAGTTCACACGAGAAAGGTATCTGAAAATGACAGCACATTTCACTCTGCACGGTTGGTGGCGTACTTCCTGATCATCGGGCAGTGTCACGCGTCTGCGAAATGCAAACAGATACCCGCCCGCTACCCAGCGGGCTTTTTTTTGAACAGAATAAATGAGAACACCAACATGCAAACAGCCAAACCCCATCTCGAATTGCTGACCTGCGAGGCGGCCTATCGCCACAACCCGACCGCGCTGTTTCATCAGGTGTGCGGGGCACGCCCGGCAACGCTGCTGCTGGAATCTGCGGACATTGACAGCAAGGACGATCTCAAAAGCCTGCTGCTGGTCGACAGCGCGTTGCGCATTACCGCTATAGGTGACACTGTCACAATCAAAGCCTTATCAGACAACGGCGCATCGCTGCTGCCGCTGCTGGATGCCGCCCTGCCTTCAGGCATCGAAAACGAACGTCATCCAGAAATGCGTATTCTGCATTTCCCGCCGGTTAGCCAGTTGCTGGATGAAGACGCGCGCCTGTGCTCCCTTTCCGTCTTTGATGCCTTCCGCCTGCTGCAGAACCTGGTCACCGTTCCGCACGATGAGCGTGAAGCGATGTTCTTTGGCGGGCTGTTTGCCTACGACCTGGTCGCCGGATTTGAAGATTTACCGGAAACCGAGCAGGGCAATCGCTGCCCGGACTATTGCTTCTATCTGGCCGAAACCCTGCTGGTGATCGACCATCAGAAACAGTACACCCGTATCCAGGCCAGCCTGTTCACGCCTTCGACCGCTGAGAAAAACCGTCTTGAGCACCGTATCGCGCAGCTTCAGCAGCAGATGACGGAAGCGCCACCTGCACTGCCGGTACAGCGCGTGGAAAAAATGACCTGCGATGTGAACCAGACCGACGATCAGTACGGTGCCGTGGTTCGCCAGATGCAAAAAGCGATTCGCGCCGGGGAAATTTTCCAGGTTGTACCGTCCCGTCGCTTCTCTCTGCCCTGCCCGTCTCCGCTGGCCGCTTACGACGTGCTGAAAAAGAGCAACCCAAGCCCGTACATGTTCTTTATGCAGGACAATGACTTCACGCTGTTCGGCGCCTCGCCGGAAAGCTCGCTGAAATATGACGCCACCAGCCGTCAGATTGAAATTTACCCGATCGCCGGAACCCGTCCACGTGGACGTCGCGCAGACGGCTCGCTGGATCGCGATCTCGACAGCCGCATCGAGCTGGAAATGCGCACCGACCATAAAGAGCTCTCCGAGCACCTGATGCTGGTTGACCTGGCGCGTAACGATCTGGCTCGTATTTGCACCCCAGGCAGCCGCTACGTGGCGGACCTGACTAAAGTCGACCGCTATTCGTTCGTGATGCACCTGGTCTCCCGCGTGGTCGGTGAGCTGCGCCAGGACCTCGACGTGCTGCACGCCTACCGCGCCTGCATGAACATGGGCACCCTGAGCGGTGCGCCGAAAGTGCGCGCCATGCAGCTGATTGCCGCCGCCGAAGGGCGTCGTCGCGGCAGCTACGGCGGCGCGGTGGGTTACTTCACCGCCCATGGTGACCTCGATACCTGCATCGTGATCCGCTCCGCCTATGTTGAAGACGGTATTGCCACCGTCCAGGCGGGTGCCGGGATTGTTCTTGATTCTGTTCCGCAGTCTGAAGCTGACGAAACGCGCAGCAAAGCCCGTGCGGTCCTTCGCGCCATTGCTACCGCACACCACGCACAGGAGATTTTCTGATGGCTGACATTCTGCTGCTCGATAATATCGACTCCTTTACCTACAACCTGGCAGATCAGCTGCGTGCGAATGGCCATAACGTCGTTATCTATCGTAACCATGTACCGGCGCAGACCCTGATTGACCGTCTGGCCACCATGCAAAACCCGGTGCTGATGCTCTCTCCGGGGCCAGGCGCGCCGAGCGAAGCGGGCTGTATGCCGGAGTTGCTGACCCGTATGCGCGGCAAGCTGCCGATTATCGGCATCTGCCTCGGTCATCAGGCGATTGTTGAAGCCTATGGCGGCTACGTTGGCCAGGCGGGTGAAATCCTCCACGGTAAAGCGTCCAGCATCGAACATGACGGCCAGGCGATGTTTGCCGGGCTGCCGAATCCGCTCCCGGTCGCGCGCTACCACTCGCTGGTCGGCAGCAACATTCCGGCCGGGCTGACGATCAACGCCTCGTTTGAAGGGATGGTGATGGCGGTACGTCACGACGCGGATCGCGTCTGCGGGATGCAGTTCCATCCGGAATCCATCCTGACCTCCCACGGTGCCCGCCTGCTGGAGCAGACCCTCGACTGGGCGTTACAGAAGCTGGAGCAGACCAACACCCTGCAGCCGATTCTGGAAAAACTGTATCAGGCGCAAACCCTGAGCCAGCAGGAGAGCCACCAGCTCTTCTCCGCCGTGGTTCGCGGTGAGCTGAAGCCGGAACAGCTGGCGGCCGCGCTGGTGAGCATGAAGGTTCGCGGTGAAAGCCCCCAGGAGATCGCCGGTGCCGCCACGGCCCTGCTGGAAAATGCCGCCCCGTTCCCGCGTCCGGACTATCCGTTTGCCGATATCGTCGGCACCGGCGGTGACGGCAGCAACAGTATCAATATTTCAACCGCCAGCGCCTTTGTGGCCGCAGCGTGTGGTCTGAAAGTGGCGAAACACGGTAACCGCAGCGTGTCCAGCCGGTCAGGCTCGTCTGATTTACTCGCGGCATTCGGCATTAATCTCGATATGAACGCCGAACGTTCCCGTGAAGCGCTGGATGACCTGGGCGTCTGCTTCCTGTTTGCGCCGAAGTATCACACCGGTTTCCGCCACGCAATGCCGGTTCGTCAGCAGCTTAAAACCCGCACCCTGTTTAACGTGCTCGGCCCCCTGATCAACCCGGCCCATCCGCCGCTGGCGCTGATCGGTGTCTACAGTCCGGAACTGGTCCTGCCGATTGCAGAGACGCTGCGCGTGCTGGGTTACCAGCGTGCCGCCGTGGTGCACAGCGGCGGAATGGATGAAGTGTCACTGCATGCGCCGACGCTGGTAGCCGAACTGCGCGACGGTGAAATCCTGAGCTACCAGCTGGAAGCCGCTGACTTTGGTTTAACCCCGTATCACCAGGAAGCGCTGGCCGGCGGTACCCCGGAAGAAAACCGTGACATTCTGACGCGCTTATTACAAGGTAAGGGAGAGGTTGCCCATGAGGCCGCCGTTGCTGCCAACGTCGCCATGCTGATGCGTTTGCACGGCGAGGAAGACCTGAAGGCCAACGTTCAAAAAGTTCTGGATGTACTGCGCTCCGGTGCAGCTTACGATCGCGTTACCGCACTTGCGGCAAGAGGGTAAAGAATGCAGACCGTTTTAGCGAAAATCGTTGCCGATAAGGCCATCTGGGTGGAAGCCCGCAAGCAACAGCAGCCGCTTGCCAGTTTTCAGAATGACGTCGTCCCGAGCAGCCGTCGTTTCTATGACGCCCTGCAGGGTGCGCGCACCGCGTTTATTCTTGAGTGCAAAAAAGCGTCTCCGTCTAAAGGCGTTATCCGTGACGATTTCGACCCGGCGCGTATTGCCGGCATTTATAAGCATCATGCGTCCGCTATCTCCGTGCTGACGGATGAGAAATATTTTCAGGGTAGCTTCGATTTTCTGCCGATCGTCAGCGGTATCGCGCCGCAGCCGATCCTGTGCAAAGACTTTATCATCGACCCGTATCAGATCTGGCTGGCGCGCTTTTACCAGGCTGACGCCTGCCTGCTGATGCTCTCGGTGCTTGACGACGAGCAGTATCGCCAGCTCTCTGCCGTCGCGCACAGCCTGAAAATGTGCGTGCTGACCGAAGTGAGTAATGAAGAGGAGCTGGAGCGTGCGATTGCGCTGGAAGCCAAAGTGGTAGGCATTAATAACCGCGATCTGCGTGACCTGTCCATTGACCTGAACCGCACGCGCCAGCTGGCACCGCGTCTGGGATCTGGCGTCACGGTGATCAGCGAATCCGGCATTAACAGCTACGCTCAGGTGCGCGAGCTGAGCCACTTCGCCAACGGTTTCCTGATTGGCTCCGCCATGATGGAACATGACGATCTCAATGCGGCAGTACGTCGCGTGCTGCTGGGTGAAAACAAAGTCTGCGGCTTAACCCGCGAACAGGACGCCCAGGCCGCGTATGAAGCCGGAGCGATTTTTGGCGGGCTGATTTTTGTGGATTCCTCTCCTCGCGCGGTCAGCGAAGAGCAGGCGCGTAAGGTCATCGCCGCGGCACCACTCAGCTATGTTGGCGTGTTCCGCAATGCGGATATCGCAGAGGTGGTTGAAAAAGCCGACGCGTTATCCCTGAGCGCAGTGCAGCTTCACGGCGATGAAGATCAGGCCTATATCGATGCCCTGCGCGCCACGCTGGCACCGCAGGTACAGATCTGGAAAGCGCAACGCGTTGACGATACGTTGCCCCCGCGTAACCTGAACCACGTGGATAAATACGTCCTCGATAACGGCCAGGGCGGAACCGGCCAGCGTTTTGACTGGTCCTTGCTGAACGGCGAAAAGCTGGACAACGTCCTGCTGGCGGGCGGTTTAAGCCCGGACAACTGTGTAGAAGCCGCGAAAACCGGCTGCGCAGGCCTCGATTTCAATTCAGGCGTAGAGTCCCAGCCGGGTATTAAAGATGCCAGCAAACTGGCCTCGGTTTTTAAAACTCTGCGTGCATATTAAGGAAGAGAAGATGACGACATTACTTAACCCGTATTTTGGTGAGTTCGGCGGGATGTACGTCCCGCAAATCCTGATGCCCGCGCTGCGCCAGTTGGAAGAAGCGTTTGTGAGCGCGCAGAAGGATCCGGCGTTTCAGGCTGAATTTACCGACCTGCTGAAAAACTATGCAGGCCGCCCAACGGCCCTGACCAAATGCCGCAACCTGACGGAAGGCACGAAAACCACGCTGTATCTTAAGCGTGAAGACCTGCTGCACGGCGGCGCGCATAAGACTAACCAGGTGCTGGGCCAGGCGCTGCTTGCGAAGCGTATGGGCAAAACCGAAATCATCGCCGAAACCGGCGCAGGCCAGCACGGCGTGGCCTCGGCGCTCGCCAGCGCCCTGCTCGGTCTGAAATGCCGCATCTATATGGGGGCGAAAGACGTTGAGCGTCAGTCTCCAAACGTTTTCCGTATGCGTCTGATGGGTGCGGAAGTGATCCCGGTGCACAGCGGCTCCGCGACGCTGAAGGATGCCTGTAACGAAGCGCTGCGCGACTGGTCTGGCAGCTACGAAACCGCGCACTATATGCTCGGTACCGCGGCGGGCCCGCACCCGTTCCCGACCATCGTGCGTGAATTCCAGCGCATGATCGGGGAAGAGACCAAAGCGCAGATCCTCGAAAAAGAGGGTCGTCTGCCGGATGCGGTCATCGCCTGCGTCGGCGGCGGATCTAACGCCATCGGTATGTTCGCAGACTTTATCGACGACACCAGCGTGGGTCTGATTGGCGTCGAGCCTGCGGGTCACGGCATTGAATCGGGTGAACACGGCGCGCCGCTGAAGCATGGCCGCGTGGGGATCTACTTCGGCATGAAGTCCCCGATGATGCAGACCGATGAAGGCCAGATTGAAGAGTCTTACTCTATCTCTGCCGGCCTCGACTTCCCGTCCGTCGGGCCGCAGCACGCCTATCTGAACAGCACCGGTCGTGCGGACTATGTCTCCATTACCGATGACGAAGCGCTGGAAGCGTTCAAAACGCTGTGCCGCAGCGAAGGGATCATCCCGGCGCTGGAGTCTTCACACGCTCTGGCCCATGCGCTGAAAATGATGAAAGACAATCCGGAAAAAGAGCAGCTGCTGGTGGTCAACCTTTCCGGACGCGGTGACAAAGATATCTTCACCGTTCACGATATTCTGAAAGCACGAGGGGAAATCTGATGGAACGCTACGATAACGTATTTGCAGAACTGAAATCCCGCCAGGAAGGCGCGTTCGTTCCCTTCGTCACCCTGGGCGATCCGGGCCCTGAACAGTCGTTGAAGATCATCGACACCCTGATTGAAGCCGGTGCCGATGCGCTGGAGCTGGGGATCCCGTTCTCTGACCCGCTGGCGGATGGCCCGACCATCCAGAATGCGACGCTGCGCGCGTTTGCCTCGGGCGTCACGCCAACCCAGTGCTTCGAGATGCTGGCGGCGATCCGTCAGAAGCACCCCACCATCCCGATTGGCCTGCTGATGTACGCCAATCTGGTGTTCAACCGCGGTATCGATGAGTTTTACGCCGAGTGCGCACGCGTGGGCGTCGACTCCGTTCTGGTCGCCGACGTGCCGGTTGAAGAGTCCGCGCCGTTCCGCCAGGCTGCGATGCGTCACAATGTCGCCCCGATTTTCATCTGCCCGCCAAACGCGGACGATGAGCTGCTGCGCCAGATTGCCTCTTACGGGCGCGGTTACACCTACCTGCTCTCCCGCGCAGGCGTGACCGGTGCCGAGAATAAAGCCGCATTGCCGCTGCACCATCTGGTGGAAAAGCTGGCCGAGTACCATGCCGCACCGCCGCTGCAGGGCTTCGGGATCTCCTCTCCGGATCAAGTCACCGCGGCGATTGACGCGAAGGCTGCGGGT
The DNA here is from genome assembly GCF_040059225.1 of Enterobacter cloacae complex sp. Mu1197. Classification (NCBI taxonomy): domain Bacteria; kingdom Pseudomonadati; phylum Pseudomonadota; class Gammaproteobacteria; order Enterobacterales; family Enterobacteriaceae; genus Enterobacter; species Enterobacter cloacae complex sp. Mu1197. The sequence continues at coordinate 2,631,551 of NZ_CP157375.1, forward strand.
GCTATTTCCGGCTCTGCGATTGTGAAGATCATCGAGAAGAACGTGGACAAGCCCGAGCAGATGCTGACCGAGCTGAAGGCGTTTGTAACCGCCATGAAGGCGGCGACGCGTAAAGCCTGACCCCTCCACCGTCTGGCATCCCTGCCAGACGGTTAGCCTTTATTCCCCGCCATCAACAAAGGATGACGTTAAAATTGATCCTTTCGATATTTTCGGTCTGAATGGCTTTTCAAACCGTCATGTAAGCGTATGATCTGGACTCTTTTTTATCTTTAATCCTTCTGAGTTCAGAGGCTTATTCATGTCATGGCAATCCTTCAAACAGGCTTACCTGGTTAAGTTCTGGTCACCCGTTCCGGCCGTTATCGCGGCAGGCATTCTCTCTACTTATTATTTTGGCATTACCGGTACCTTCTGGGCCGTGACCGGCGAGTTTACCCGCTGGGGTGGACAGCTGCTGCAGCTCGCAGGCGTGCACGCCGAAGAGTGGGGATACTTTAAGCTCATCCACCTCGGCGGTACGCCCCTCACCCGTATTGACGGGATGATGATCATCGGCATGTTCGGCGGCTGCTTCGCTGCCGCGCTGTGGGCAAACAACGTTAAGTTGCGTATGCCCAAAAGCCGGATCCGCATTTTGCAGGCGGTTGTCGGCGGCATGATTGCCGGATTCGGCGCACGTCTGGCGATGGGGTGTAACCTTGCCGCCTTCTTTACCGGGATCCCGCAGTTTTCGCTTCACGCCTGGTTCTTTGCCGTCGCCACGGCCATCGGCTCTTACTTTGGCGCAAAATTCACCCTGCTGCCGCTGTTTCGTATTCCAGTGAAAATGACAAAAGTTAGCGCAGCATCTCCGTTAACCCAGAAGCCCTCTCAGGCCCGCCGCCGTTTCCGCCTCGGAATGCTGGTCTTTTTCGCCATGGTGGCATGGGCGCTCTGCACCGCCCTGAACCAACCTAAGCTCGGTCTGGCGATGCTGTTCGGTGTGGGTTTTGGTCTGCTCATTGAACGCGCGCAGATCTGCTTTACCTCCGCGTTTCGCGATATGTGGATCACCGGGCGCACGATGATGGCGAAGGCGATTATCGCCGGGATGGCGGTCAGCGCCATCGGCATCTTCAGCTATGTACAATTGGGCGTCGAACCGAAAATCATGTGGGCCGGTCCTAACGCGGTCATTGGCGGCCTGCTGTTCGGCTTCGGGATCGTGCTGGCTGGCGGGTGTGAAACCGGCTGGATGTATCGCGCCGTCGAAGGCCAGGTGCACTACTGGTGGGTGGGTCTGGGAAATGTGATTGGCTCGACGATCCTGGCGTACTACTGGGATGACGTGTCTCCCGTCCTGGCCACCAACTGGGACAAGGTCAACCTGCTGAATACCTTCGGGCCTCTCGGCGGCCTGCTCGTCACCTACGCCCTGCTGTTGGTCGCTTTTTTACTGGTCGTCGCACAGGAGAGACGTTTCTTCCGCCGTGCGAGCGTTAAAACAAAAACGCAGGAGAATGCAGCATGAAAGAGATTGTGCCTGATTATCGTCTGGATATGGTTGGCGAGCCCTGTCCATATCCGGCGGTGGCTACGCTTGAAGCGCTGCCGCAGCTTAAGAAAGGTGAAATTCTGGAGGTGGTCAGCGACTGCCCGCAGTCCATCAACAACATACCGCTGGATGCGAAAAACCACGGTTATACGGTGCTGGATATCCAGCAGGATGGCCCAACCATTCGCTATCTGATTCAAAAATGATCGTTAAGGGCCTCGTCAGGGGCCTTTATCGTATTGAATTATAAGACATCTTGATCCACGGCAAAAACGTAATTTCTGACTTAAGTAAAATCTCATTTCCCTTTTGAAGGAGGTTTTCGCGGTTTGATGTATTTACGAGCTTTACTGGTTTTCGCTTTATTGATTCCCTTCCATGCGCTGTCCCTGAATTTCTCTTCTACCTTCCTGCGCCTGAATTGTCCGCAAAGAGGACTTGTCGAGGTTATTCTTCACGTTTATGACCACACCCAGGAACGGTGGCACGGTCATTTTGAAACCGGCGCTGGACATAAACGTGCGGGTGATACTGAAATTATCCCGTTTGCCAACGGCGATATTCTCTTCCACTCCCTGTCCAGCGACGCTTTCAGCTATTTATATGATGGGGAAACGATCTTGAGGCACTGCGTAAAGCTTGATGAGCGGCCGGTTTATCCGTCGTTTTGAAGTGAGCAAAGCAAACTGGCCACCCTGTGGCCAGTTTGACGGGGGATCAGAAACGATAACCCGCAGAGAACATGAACACCCACGGATCCAGGCGAGTATTGATACTTTGCTGCTGACCGCCCGCCTTGAAGCGTACGTCCGTATCAATATCCATATACCAGACCGAGGCGTTGATCAGCCAGTCGCGATTAATCAGGTAATCCAGACCGACCTGTCCCGCCATGCCCCACGAATCTTTCAGGCTGAGGTCCGTCAGACCCGCCTCTTTACCAGTATCGTTGAATTTCTCATCAAAGAAGGTGGTGTAGTTTACACCGGCGCCAATATAAGGACGCACCTTGCTGCTTGAGTCGCCAAAGTACCATTGCGCCATCAGCGTTGGCGGTAAATGGTGAACCGTAGCGATATCGCCGGTTGGTCCTAAACCGACGCGATGACGGAACGGCGTTGCGGCCAGAAGCTCAACTCCCACGTTATCCGTCGCCATCCAGGTAAAGGTTAAACCTAACTGGGTGTTATTACTGACGTTAAAACCGCCCATTCCCAGCACGTTATCCGATCCTTCAGTTGGGCGAACCGTAGCCGAACCGGCACGAATAAAGAATTCGCCTGCTTCATGCGCATACGCGCCGCCAGAGAGACTGCTTAATACAAGGGCTGCCACCGCTAATTTTTTCATATCCGCTCCATCGTTGTGGTTTTAATCGCGGATGAGAATATACTCACAAAAGGGTAATAAGTGATCTGCCACAGATCACATTAAAACCAGTAACTTAACATTCATTGATCTGGATTAATTTTTTGTTACGCATCCAAAACCAATAAGTTGTTTCCATGTCAATTTTTGGCATTTCACGGTTACAAAATTTTCCCTTTTCCCCCTCTTGCTCTTCCTCTGGCGGCTGGATAATTTATCGCTCTCACAAGTTGATTTGATGCGTTCTTCTTTTGCAGGTGTGCCATGAGTGATATTAACCCGTGCATGACGTGCGGAGCCTGTTGTGCGTATTTTCGAGTCTCTTTCTACTGGGCCGAAGCCAGCGATGGCGGCGGTACCGTTCCGGTTCATCTTACCGAGCCGTTAACCCCCTTTCTGCGCTGCATGAGCGGCACAAACCAAAAGCAGGCCCGCTGTGTGGCGCTACAGGGTGAGCCTGGGGTCGCGACCCGCTGTTCCATTTATGAGGATCGCCCCAGCCCGTGCCGGGAATTTGCCATGTCGGGGGAAGATGGGCAGGTCAACGAAGCCTGTAACCGCGCCCGCGCCCGCGTTGGATTACCGCCGCTTTACAAAGATATGCTTTTCCATACAAGCCTTGATGCTGCCACAGCAGGTGCATCCGGTGTACAATTGCCGGCTAATTAACACCTGCAATACTCAAGGAGAGTGCATGTCTATCACGGCGAAGTCTGTCTACCGTGACACGGGAAACTTTTTCCGCAATCAGTTCATTACCTTTTTACTGATCGCGTTGCTTTGCGCCTTTATCACGGTGGTGCTGGGTCATGCGTTCTCACCGAGTGAAGAACAGATTGCCAGCCTGAGCCAGGGCGACCATCTTGCGGGTAGCGTGGGGTTGTTTGAGCTGGTGCAAAACATGACGCCGGAGCAGCAGCAAATTCTGCTGCGCGCTTCTGCCGCGTCCACATTCTCAGGCCTGATTGGTAATGCGGTTCTGGCGGGCGGCGTTTTGCTGATGATTCAGCTGGTATCGGCAGGTCACCGGGTCAGCGCCTTACGGGCGATTGGTGCCAGCGCGCCGGTCTTACCTAAGCTGTTTATACTGATCTTTTTGACCACCCTGCTGGTGCAGATGGGGATTATGCTGGTCGTGGTGCCGGGGGTATTACTGGCTATCGTGCTCTCATTTGCCCCGGTGATGGTCGTGCAGGATAAGATGGGTATTTTTACCGCGATGCGCAACAGCATCAGACTGGCATGGGCTAATATGCGTCTGGTGGCGCCCGCCGTGATCGGCTGGCTGCTGGCCAAAACGCTGCTGTTATTGTTTGCGCCGAATTTTGCGGTTTTAACGCCTAATGTTGGCGCCGTGGTGGCGAATACGCTGAGCAATCTCATTTCAGCGTTACTGCTCGTCTATCTGTTCCGCCTGTATATGTTAATTCGTCAGTAATCCCGAGGCGGGGGGCATCGCTGTCTCCCGCCCCGCTCAGAAGATGGAATCACAGAATGAAGCAGTTTCTTGATTTTTTACCGCTCGCGGTGTTTTTCGCTGTCTATAAGTTGTACGACATTTTTGCTGCAACAAAAGCATTAATCGTTGTGACCGCCGTTGTGCTGATCTATAGCTGGATTCGCTATCGCAAAGTCGAAAAAATGGCGCTTATTACGTTCATCCTAGTGGCGGTGTTCGGTGGATTGACCATTGCCTTGCATGATGTTGAATTTATTAAGTGGAAGGTGACTGTTATTTATGCATTGTTTGCAGCAGCATTACTGTTCAGTCAATGGTTCATGAAAAAGCCCCTTATCCAGAGCATGTTAGGTAAAGAACTCACGCTGCCGCAGGTAGTCTGGTCGCGTCTGAATACTGCCTGGGCAATCTTCTTTATTCTTTGCGGTCTCGCTAATATCTATATCGCCTTCTGGCTGCCGCAGGATATCTGGGTCAACTTTAAGGTCTTTGGTCTGACTGCGCTGACGCTTATCTTCACGCTGTTAAGCGGTGTATACATCTATCGTCATATGCCGCAGGACGACAACCACTGATTACTGACTGACCAGAACGTCAACGACGGGCGTTCTGGTCTATTCTCTCCGCACGCGAATCATAGTAGCATCCCGCCTGAAGTCTTCCGTTACGAGTTAAAACAATGACAACAACTAACGCCCCTCAGGGTGAACTGGTTTTACGCACACTGGCAATGCCCGCTGACACCAATGCCAATGGCGATATTTTTGGCGGCTGGCTAATGTCGCAGATGGATATGGGCGGCGCAATTCTGGCAAAAGAGATTGCTCACGGGCGTGTGGTCACCGTGAGAGTGGACGGCATGACCTTCCTGCGCCCGGTTGCGGTGGGTGATGTGGTTTGCTGCTACGCGCGCTGCGTGAAACGCGGTAATACCTCCATTTCCATCAACATCGAAGTCTGGGTCAAGAAAGTCTCTTCTGAGCCGATTGGGCAACGTTATAAGGCCACTGAAGCGCTGTTTATTTATGTCGCCGTGGACAGCGAGGGTAAACCTCGTCAACTTCCACAGGCCTGATCGACTGACTAGTCCTGATATAGGTTGACAGTTTTCTGTCTGTAAAACGCCTGATGAACATCATCGGGCGTTTTGTATTTCAGGGCCTGGTGTGGCCGCTCATGGTTATAAATTGTCACCGATTCTTTTACCATTTCCCGGGCCTGCGCCAGGTCGGCAGGGCGCGAGAGTAAAAACTCATTTTTCAGGATCCCGTTTATTCGCTCAGCCAGCGCATTCTGGTAGCAGTCATAACCATCGGTCATTGAACAGGTTATTCCGTTTCTCTCATGGACTGACTGATAAAGCACTGAACAGTATTGCTGCCCTCTGTCAGAGTGATGTACCAGCGGACCTGTCGTTTTTCTCCGCCCCAGAGCCTGTCTGAACGCTTTTACCACGTTTTCTGTCTGCAGGTTTTCCCCGACATGGTAGCCCACGATTTTTCTGGAGCAGGCATCAGTGACCAGGCTCAGATAAGCCGTGCCGCTGCGCAGCGGAAGATAAGTTATATCAGCGACCCAGACCTGCTCTGGTTCAAGGGCGGTGACCTGTCCCGTGCCAGGTTTCAGCAGATTAGGATGCCGGTAAAAGCGATGATGGCTGTTGGTGGTTTTGTGATATGCCCGTTTCACTGGCACAAGGAGCCGGTATTCATCCAGCAGGTTAAACAGACGATCACGTCCGATATTCAGCCTTTTATCGGCCTGAGTATTCAGCAGGTAGTGCAGTTTACGCGTACCGATTCGCGGCTGACGACACCTGACGCGGGCAACAAAATCAAGAACCTGAGCATGATGTTCCTGGCGTTTTCTGCACCTGGTGTTGTCCTGATACCATGCCTGCCTGCTGTGCCCCAGGAACTGGCATACGCGGGTAACGGTTATTTTTGGGGCCGGACTTTGCGCGAGGACTTGCCGGGCCGCTTTTTTACAACGCTCACCCCGTAATCATTTTTCAGGACATTGATAACCGACTCAAAAAACTCAGCTTTCTGGTTCGCCAGCGCAAGCTGTTCTTCAAGTTCCCTGATTTTTTGCTCGGGAGTAAGCGGGACAGTCGTCTGGGCCACAGGCAGTTTCCTCTTTACCCGGTCAGGAAATTCGGGGCTCCAGTCAAGCCGGCCATGTTTACGCAGCCAGACAAGAACAGTGGAGCGCCCCTGAATGCCATACCGCTGCTGGGCCTGTTTATAGGTCATCTCGCCTTTTTCAACCTGCTCAACAACGGCTATTTTAAAGGATAGAGGATAATCACGTTGGGTGCGTTTGAAGTCAGTCATCATCACGTTCTCCGGATTTAAGTCAGAAACGTGTCAACGCTATTCAGGACGGGTCAGACAGGCAAAAAAAGCCTCCATTTCGGAGGCTTTTTTTATTCCATCTGCGCCCCGCCGTTCAGGCGGAAAACAATATTGACGATCAATCCGCTACCCGGCTTGCCTGGCTCATAGCGCCATCTGCGCATGGCAGATTTCACTTCGCGCTCAAACATATTAGAAGGTTGCGCAGATAAGATTTCCACGTTATCCACGCGGCCATCCGCAGTGACATCAAACTTCACCCGTACGCGGCCTTCAATACGCAAGGCCTGAGCTCGCGCCGGATACTGAGGCTGATTGCGGCTTACGGCTCGCGGGCCCGCTGGGGCGGTAACCGTTGGCTTTGACGTCGTTGCCGTATTGTTCATCACCGGACGTGAAGGCGCTGCATTTTCGACCGGCTGGGTCGCGCGCGGTTCAACCGGACGTTCCTCGCGTTTCGGACGCTCCTCAACCTTCTTCACCGGCTTTGGCTTCGGCTTAGGTTTTGGCTTCGGTTCAGGTTTGTGGATCACCACCGGGGCTTCCTTCGGTGGCTCCGGAACGGGTTCGGGTTCTGGCTCTGGTTCAGCCACCGGCTGTGGCGGCGGAGGGGCAACCTGCGGCGGTTCAAGATCCGCTGGCGATACCATCGTCACGGAAATCGGCTGCGCGGGCGCGGGCATTTCAATAACCTGATGAACCGAGGTATACAGCAGACCCGCCACAACGGCACCGTGAATCACGACAGAAAGCAGCGTCGGCCAGGGAAAGCGGCGAGGTAAATCAAGGGTCATCGAAGTCATAGTCATCAACGTTAAAAAACCGAACCCTGATTTTAAATGCAAATAGCAATCATATTCAATAAGACACTTTACTCTGGCGCAACTTTAGCGCCTGAGAGGCCAAAAAAGGCGCATTCAGATCAGGGTATTAACATTGTTTTTATTTTACATTGCAGTCGTTTGCCCTTTCACATAACGTAACTGACACTTTTACCGGTTAAGGAGCTTCGCCGTGTTTTACGTGATTTACTCTGAAGATGTTGCTGATTCGCTCGAAAAACGCCAGTCTGTGCGCCCTGCGCATCTGGCACGTTTGCAGTTGCTTCAGGATGAAGGCCGGTTACTGACCGCTGGCCCCATGCCCGCAGTAGACAGCAACGATCCGGGTGCTGCCGGTTTTGCCGGCTCCACGGTTATTGCTGAATTTGAATCCCAGGAAGCCGCCCAGGCCTGGGCTGACGCAGACCCGTACGTTGCAGCGGGTGTGTATGCAAAAGTGACGGTCAGACCGTACAAGAAAGTGTTCTGATACCAAAGCGGCTCCGAAAGGAGCCTTTTTTTAGGCGCGATTACGCGCCTCTGTACCGGGTAAACTGCTGCTCTGTAATCAGGCTCCCCCACTGGTCGCCTTCCCACTCCTTTACCAGCGTAAACCCAAACGACTCGTACAGACGCCGGGCGGCGGTCAGCTTATTGAATGTCCAGAGGTGCACGGCTGAAAAACCGGCGCTATCGCAGAACCGCATCGCTTCATTCAGCAGTTTTTTCCCCACGCCGTGTCCCCGACAGCCGTCATCAAGAATAAACCAGCGAAGATGGGCTTCACCCGACGCCAGATCCTCGCCATCTATCGCCACCGAGCCGACAATTTTGTTGTTGAGTACTGCCAGCCAAATCTGGTTACAGGGCTTCTCCAGTCTTTCACTGAACTCGGCCAGCCCTGAAGCCACTTTGGCCTCGAAGAAGCGACCAAAGTTATGCTCCCGCGAATAATAGCTGCCATGCATCTCCGCGATACGGCCAATCATGCCGGGGATATACCCCTGCACTATCGTAAGCTCGTCAGGGTGCGTCTCGTTGCCCGCCTCACGGCATGCCAGCAGCGCGTTGGCATAAAGGGAGAGCCCCTCAGAAATGGTCTGCTGCTGGGCAGGAGCAAGACGCTTTATTGCTGTGACCACGCGCTCATTGCTGAATGCATTAATTTTGCTGACCGTCTCGTGACCTTTCGCGGTCAGCCTGAGGTTCTTCGCTCTCGCATCCTCAGTAGAAATAACTTCCTCGAGTTCGCCCGCGGCAATCAGGCGAGCAAGCATCCGGCTGACGCTGGACTTTTCCAGGCCCAGCAGTTGCACCAGCTGACTCGCCGTCATCTGTTTGCGTAAGGCGATTTCGACCAGGGTATGGACGGCCGAAGGTGAGTAGCTCGTTGAGGCCAGGGTAGAACCCATAAAACCTAACTCTCGCACCATGAGGCGCGAGGAACGTCGAATAACGCTGACTACCGGGGTTTCGCTGTGCATGTTCTGTCCTCATCATTTAGTTGCACTATACAACTAAGTGATGAGGCGTTGTCAAACAGAATTAAAAAGGCTCCCGCAGGAGCTTTTTAAAACTCATTAACATTATGAGATTAAAGGATTAATTTCATACCACGTCCACATATTGACCACATTGATACTTGTAGCCCCGCTGTTGCGAGGCTTCGATTCCTGAAACTTAGTGGCTATGCTTGACTACCATCAGGTAACTTTAATTTTAGATTTTCATTAAATTCTTTTGGTGTCATTAAGACAGCAATATCACTTAAATCACCTACATCAAGATAATACGGTTGCGATTCTAATCTTCTAGTATTGATTTTCACTCTGTATTCGCGTTGGTGTGAATAAAAACTCCTTTTTTGAAAGCCGAGATGTTCTTCCGGCATATTTCCGTGAAAACTATGTTCATCAAAATAGTCAACCAGACCTAATGTACCATCAAAATTATTTTTTTTGATGGCAGAAGTACATCGTTCTATAAATTTTGATGCATTCATAATAACTACACAGTATTTACCTAAACCAAAGCATAATTCGTGAATCTCAAGCGTTCGCTTGAAATCCGACAATGTATCTGATGAAACAGATGCATATCCTCGGCTGTTTAATGAGTATATGCAGAATACATTGCAATCTAACAACTCGTTTCCATGCACCACTATTGGCGCCGCAAGTTCTGATGCAGAGATACTAACCTCACCAAATTTTATTTCACTTAATTGTTTTGGTTGATAAAGAGCGACAATCCCTTCATACTCATCACCACGTAACTCTCCTGATTCATCTTTATATTCTTTAAAGGATCTAATTGTATTCATGAAGAGTGTACCTTTGATAAAACTCTCCGCATGTTCTTTCTTTTCGAATAATTTCACAAAAGCAAAAATTGTCGACATACCATGCCCTCAGTCAATAAACTTATTATCTTAGACTCACCTAGATTACATCAAATAATTATTAGTTCAAACATAAAAAACAGCTCACGGATCACGACTCGCAACTTGGGAATTGATCAAATTAATTTTTGTACATAAGGCCTCCATTTGTTGTGAGACTTTTATATCCTCACATCAAATGAATTTGCTGCTGGCCCGACGTGGTGGGATGCGGCGACACTGGCACGACCTCCCCCGGCGATACAATAAAGCGCTCAACCGTTTCGGTGGTCACAAACGTCGCGCTGCAGTTGATGTTTGTGCACTGGTGATACCGCTCTTTGGTCGTGTCAGTAAAATAGCGACTTGTGCGGGCGTGAGCGGCAAAATGGCATTTTGGACAGTGAAACATGGCGAGCACCTCATTAAATTTCCGATGAGTTAATTTTACTCACTTCATCCTTATATAACAAATACTTAAAAACAAATCACTGCGTTAATTCTTCGCTTTCGTACTCCACATCCGAAACCTTAACCTCAAGCTCTAAGCCCGTCGTGTAGCCGTTCCCGTTGAGGTTATGCACCACCCGGCCGATTATCCACGCCTGATCGTCTATGACGCGCTTAACCGCCCCGTCAGGAAAGGACACATGAAGCGCATCAGGGGAGGCAGACGGCGCGGGATGGTCGTCCGAGAAAATGCCGGGCAGCACAAATGCCGTATCGAGCTCGCCGCCGATCGCCAGCAAAAGCACCTGCTCGCCAACGGATGGAGCCCACCATACGCGCGAGCGACCGGCGCGGCAGGTAAGCCAGTTCAGCCAGGTGGTTTCCATTCCGCCGGTCTGGACACGACAAAGCCCCTCGTCGTGGTCGACGTCGGTCACGATGCCGGTGCGGATAAGGTTGCGGATCGCGCGTGCGATTTCCTGCAGAGAATTTAGATTATTCATGGGGAAAGGATGCCGCCGGGGAGGCCAGCGGCAATCCTTTGTAATTTTATGGGGCATGGTACAACGAGAATGCTTAAAACAAATCAACAAAAACCTTCTCGGTTTATTCGTTAATAAATACCGAGAAACATTTTTCATTTCCAATTAATCGTTCGCCATCCCAAAAAGAGACATACATATGATGAAGTCCTTTATAGGAGGTATCCTCCCAATGCTTTGCAAAATAGCGCCCTTCTGAATACTTAGCATCTTCATATTCTTCATGATTACCATTATTTTCTGTTTCAGATGCTTCAACACCTGTATTGACGACTCTAAACCTGAACCGTGGATTCGAGTAGGCTACTTGCGAGTAAAAGTAACCTTTAAAGGATATACCCATTCCTTTTTTGATAATTCTTGAGCATGGATAATACTCATCATCTGAAACATCATCTTTGTTAGCCTTCAAACTTGCTCTAACATTTAACTCACCAATTTCTTCAGAAGTTGGCAGCAATTTACAGTAGAGTTCATTATTTAAAACAAACTGTTTATAATTTATCGGCTTCCCACTAGCATCACGATAATTCGGGGTGATGTATTTCACGTCAATCACCTCATTACCTTTTAATTTAGTTTTAACTGAGAGTTGATTTTCATCAAAACCTAGAAGTTTTGCGAGACTATCCCCAATCATAATTGAATTCTTAGGGGCTTTTTGTTGAAGTTTAGCAGCAACATCAACAAAAAAAGAAGTAGCAGTTACTTCCTGGCTATCCATATACCCGTATTTACCCCACACAACTTGTTCATCTGCTCCATAATCAATTCCAATCCTTATACCTAGATTTTCATCCACACCCAGTTCATTTAATTTAGGGATAACAACATCTTTAAACATTTGAATTAAGAAAGTTGCACAATTTATTGCATCAATAGCACTATCTGCAACACGCCCATTTTGCTTGTAAACATCACTTCTAAAGAATGCCATGACAGCATCCCCCATGATTCTATGAACATGCCCATCAAATGAGTTTACGGTTTCAATAGCACATCTAATAATATCATTTTTTATTTTGAAGACAGTTTCAGGAGAGAAGATAACGCCTAATTTTGTTGAACCGATGATATCCATGAAAAGCGTGACTGAATAACCATTCCTTAACTCGCCCTCTTCCATGCCGTCAAAATCAGGATGGCATCCAAAGCTCGACATGAGTTTCCCATGCTTGCCGAATTTATGACGTACTATTTCTTTGACCCCATAGCTTTGATTTTCCGCGCTGAGTTGCATACTTTCAAGGCCGGCAGTGCTTTTGACAAAATTATAAGGCTTCCTAGAATTTTCCGCTCCCACCATAGAATCCATAGCTGATTCCATGAGCGAATCATTTCGCCATCTATACTTAGAATCGGAAATTGTCTTATCCAGACTCTTCTCTAAGTTTGAGTATATATTTTTAATTGACATAAAATCCCTCTCAACAATTTGTTAGAACAATCATGTAAATTGCAAAGCAAAGCACGTAAAACGCAGCCTTGATGAAGGTTATAGCTGTAATCTGCCTTTCATATTTTGACACCAATGCTTTAGAAAGATTATGATTTAGAGCTATTAATTGATTAATTAACTCCAGATCACTATCTTCTCTAAAACTTTTCTTATAATCCTCAAGATCATCATAATTCGCAGCAATATCCACAAAAGAAAAAGTATTTCTCCTTGCACTAGCCTTAATATAAGGTGTAACACCATTCAATGAAGATAAAACAGATAAGACCAATAAAAAAATGACAATAATAAATAATAATGACAAGATAACCCTATCTTCCTCAACAGTCACCATATCCATTATTTTTGTGTAATTCGTCGCCAACGCAACAATTATAGCTGATGCTAAACTAAGTAAAATTGTTGATTTGGTATTTGCGGAGTTTAAATAAGAATCAGTGCGAATGATAACTTTTATCATTAGGTCGATTTTTTTATTTAAATCCACTTCGTTCTCTTTGCCAAGCTTTCTCAAAATGATTCCTACCATGGGATTATTCCGATATGTGATTAATGATCGTATTTAAGATGATGTCAACATCTTCATGCGTGCATCCCAGGAGAGCACGTTCCGGATATTTGAGGTCTCTAGCAAATGGATTTGGCCGGTCTTTTAATCCGTACTGATGAATGCGCGCAATGCGCTGCACTTCGCCGGTAAACGCCACCACAGCGCTATTTTCGCGGCCAGTGGCTTTCATGTAGCGGCTTGTGCGGAGCTTCTGGAACATCACCCGTTTAATCCGCCCGGTTTTATCCCTGAGCGGCTGACGCTTTCGCGCCTGATACGGCGTGCCGTCCGGGGCTTTTTGCTGTTTGATGCGTTGCTGTTGCGACTTGCGCAGCTCCTTTGCAATCTCCCCGGCCAGCTTCCGGCGCGCTGCCGGTGACAGAGCAGCAATCAGATCATTGAGCCTGTCGTCAAAGGGCTTAAATTCACTCATCCCATTTGCTCACCAGTTCGCCGTTGATGTAGAGCTCTTTTGGCCGGGTGACGGGCTCCGGCAGCGGCGGCTCGGGGGCATAGCTCACATGCAGAGCGCCGTTTTCCTCTTTGATGAGGGTTCGCTCGGTGAGCTGCAGGCTGATGCTGATGTCGAGAAATTGGAGGAGATTTTCTTCGACCAGTCGTTTGATTATCAGCTCCGCTGGCATAAAGCAGGGTTAGAGCACCGCATCCGCCACATCCTGAAATCGCGACAGATTGGCGCGACGTTCTACTTTGCGCGCGAGTCACTTCTGCGCGCGCTTAAGACCGGGCAAAACCAGATATTTTTGTCGGCCAGTAAAACGCAGGCTTACGTGTTCCGTAAGTACATCATCGCCTTTGCCCGTCTGGTTGACGTCGACCTGTCAGGCGACCCGATCGTCATCGGCAACAATGGCGCTGAGCTGATTTTTCTCGGGACCAATTCCAACACCGCGCAGAGCCACAACGGCGACCTGTATGTCGATGAAATTTTCTGGATACCCAATTTCCAGAAGCTGCGCAAAGTCGCCTCGGGCATGGCCTCGCAGTCACACCTGCGCACCACCTATTTTTCGACCCCGTCGACGCTGGCGCACGGCGCTTACCCGTTCTGGTCAGGCGAGCTGTTTAACCGTGGCCGCAGCAACCGCGACGAACGTGTCGACATCGATATCAGTCATCAGGCGCTCGCCGGTGGCTGCACCCTGTTTAACCTCAACCAGCTTAAGCAGGAAAACAGCTCGGATGACTTCCGTAACCTGTTTATGTGCGAGTTCGTCGACGATAAGGCGTCGGTATTCCCGTTCGAGGAGCTGCAGCGCTGCATGGTCGATGCGATGGAAGAATGGGAGGACTTCGAGCCGTTCGCCGACCGTCCGTTTAACTGGCGACCGGTCTGGATTGGCTATGACCCGTCACACACCGGGGACAGCGCCGGGTGCGCGGTACTGGCTCCGCCGCTGGTTGCCGGTGGCAAGTTCCGCATCCTTGAGCGTCATCAGTGGAAAGGCATGGACTTTGCCGCACAGGCCGAGGCCATCCGGGCGCTGATCGAGAAATACACCGTTGACTATATCGGCATCGATGCGACCGGCATCGGCCAGGGGGTTTACCAGCTCGTGCGCTCATTCTTCCCGGCGGCGCGCGCCATCCGCTACACGCCGGAAATGAAAACCGCAATGGTACTGAAAGCAAAAGACACCATCAGGCGCGGGTGTCTGGAATATGACGCCGGTGCGACCGACATCACGCAGTCATTTATGGCTATCCGCAAAACCATGACCAGCAGCGGCCGTAGCGCCACCTATGAAGCCAGCCGCAGTGAAGAGGCCAGCCACGCGGATATCGCGTGGGCGACCATGCACGCGCTGTTAAACGAGCCGCTTTCCGCCGGTAGCGGTATGCAAGCAACTACAATTCTGGATATCAACTACAGATGAAAAAACGCCAAGAGAAACAGCCAAAACAGACCAACATGACCGCCAGCGCAGCGCAAAAAATGGAAGCGTTCACCTTTGGCGAACCGTCATCCGTTCTGGATCGCCGCGATATCCTCGACTATGTCGAGTGTATCAATAACGGCAAATGGTACGAGCCGCCGGTCAATTTCTCGGGTCTGGCAAAAAGCCTGCGCGCCGCCGTGCATCACAGCTCGCCGATTTACGTAAAGCGCAACATTCTGACCAGCACCTTTATCCCGCACTCGTTGCTGTCCCGTCAGGATTTCAGCCGCCTTGTGCTTGATTATCTGGTCTTTGCTAACGGCTATCTTGAAAAGCGCATGAGCGTGACGGGCCAGCTCATGAAGCTTGAAACCTCTCCGGCCAAATATACCCGTCGGGGTGTCGAAGAAGGGATTTACTGGTACGTGTCTAGCTATACCCACCCACACCAGTTCGCCCCCGACTCGGTGTGCCACCTGCTTGAACCCGATATTAATCAGGAGCTCTACGGGATGCCGGAATATCTGAGCGCGCTCAATTCCGCCTGGCTGAATGAATCCGCCACGCTGTTTCGTCGCAAGTATTACCAGAACGGCGCGCACGCGGGTTATATCATGTACGTGACCGACGCAATTCAAAGCAGCACCGACGTAGAAGCAATTCGAAAAGCGATGACAAACTCGAAAGGTATGGGGAATTTTAAAAATATTTTCCTCTATGCCCCTAACGGTAAATCGGATGGTATTAAGATCGTGCCGCTGAGTGAAGTCGCCACGAAGGATGATTTTTTTAACATAAAGAAGGTGAGCGCCGCCGACCTGCTCGATGCGCACCGCGTACCGTTCCAGCTCATGGGCGGCAAGCCTGAAAATATCGGCTCGATGGGCGATATTGAGAAGGTGGCGCGCGTGTTTGTGCGCAACGAGCTGACTCCGCTGCAGGAGCGTTTCAAAGAGATAAATGACTGGCTCGGGATGGAGGTGATCCGCTTTAAGGATTACAACATTGAGACCGATTAAGCCCGCCCAAAATGCCGCCTACGGGCGGCACATCCTCAGACCTTACCAGACGCCACACACGCCACGTAACCCCGCCACTGCTTCACGCGCTTCAACCTCACCGCTCAGCGCGCAGCCACGACGCGCACAGACGCGCTAAATAAATCCTGTCACCACGTCTGGCGCGCAGTGCTATCCCCGCCTCGCCTGCGAGCTTAAAGGGTCGCTTTTAATGCAGGTGCATGACCGCACTCAAACCACGCCAGTATTGGAGATTCCAAGCTATATATGAGATGAAATACAAATGCAAATGCATGCACCTAACAGATGCGACAGGAAACAAAAAATTTATACCTGTTAACTGCATTATTTAAAAGTGAACAGGCATTAGGCTTTTTTCCACTTTATCTCATTTAATACCTTTATAGGTTGCATATGCGCTCATGAATGCAGCAAACGCTGACAGAAAAGTAGCGAAAAGCATCTTCTTCTGTATAGAAGCCGTTTCTCTATAACGCTCATTTTCTTTATTAGATGTGTTCAATGTATCCAACGCCTTGCCAGTAGGCTTATAGCTATTACCTAACTTTGATGCATCATTATTATAAACCAAATAATCAAGGCAAAGCCTAAGATCTTTTTTCATCTTTTCTTGGTCATCATGATAAATCCATAGGGCACCAGCCACTTCAGTCATTAGCGTAACTTCACTAATATAATCTTCTTTATCCAAACCACGATAAACTCGTAACAGCACACTTAGCACTGCAAGCGCATCTGTGATATCTTGCTTTTGCTGGCGATAAACAAATTTTGCTCGACTAAATTCTTTGTTACTACGATCAGCTACATATCGAAATTTCAGTTCAGAAAACCAACTCAATTCACGCAAGGATTTAAATCTTAACTCATGCCCATGATAATAGTATATACCAGAGAATGAGTCTTCACTTAATGAATCAATTTCTACAATATCTTTTGTCCAAAACATTTTCTTAGCATCATCCCAACGGAGAACTTTTAATTTCCCTTCCAAAAACTCCCGAAAAAGATATTGCTTGCCATCATTAGCCTTGATGTAAACTGAATACATGTCATATTTTATAGCATCTTCATATGAGAGACTTATCCCTCCCTTTTCCGGAGTTCTTTTTGAGTTAAATTTCTCAAGGTATTTATTGATATTAATTTTCATAAAACATTCTCAATCTAGGTTATTTTTGACTCCATATTACTCTTTAAGGGTTTTCCGAATCAAACAATAATGATTATTTTAACTCCTTATTCATCAGAACACGATCTTCCATGCACTTGAGGTAGTTAAAAACTGCCTAGAGGTACAGCGAATGGGCCTTATCTCTCTTTAGTAAAAAGACTGAGTTAACGCATAACTTCGATTAATCAGGCATAAAAAATATTTTTTTTAGATTTATTTCATATAGTTACGACTCATCAGTGCAATTTTTTACTCATGGATTTTAGTCATTCACCTCAGTCATCTTGCATTGAAAATCCCGGCCACCCATTAGCAGCCCCGTATTTGAATTTTTTATCGCCATAAATCACCGTTGCCCCACGCGCCAGCGCGTCGAGCTCCCACCGTTCCGGGGTAATGCCCTCCTGAGCTAAATTGAAACGAATTTTTGCGACGCGATCCCTTTCGGGCTTTGTCATCCTTGCTGATGGCGCTTGCTCGCTGGTTTTGAGCGGCGCATTGCTTCTTTGCTGCCGATATCTGCGCGGTGCGCCAGCCTTTAACGCCCCGTTAAGCACCTTCACGACGTCCGGCTCATTCCAGCCGATAACCCCGCGCTCAATCAGATTTAACACCGCTGCGGCTTGCTCAGACGGTGTGGGGGTCATAACTGGATCGCCACCGCCGGTGAGCTTTCCACAGTTATTGACAGGACTCCGAGGCGCGGCAGAGCCGCTTTTTAAGGTCAAAGACTCAACGGCCAAAATCTTTGGAACGATTCGCCATTCGGCTGTACGGGTTACATGGACACGGTCAGCCCCGAGATGAGGGGCATAAATACCGACCACCCTCTCGATATCTTCCTCGTACTCGTTAACCTCATCCGTCACCTTACGGGCGACCCTGACGGCCTGAGCATCACGCGGCATGTTTGCCCCACCCTGCGCGATGATGTACCGCTCAAAGTCACCCTCATCTGCTGCAGCTCGCGCGGCCTCGACCCTGTCGTCAAACTCGCAGGCAATACTCACCCCACGCGGCAGTTTGCGCAGTTCGCGGTAAGCGCCCATCGTTGGGAGACCAATCGGTTTAAACTGAGGGATACGCCATGTTGACGCCCATGCGGTGACGGCTGCGGCCGTATCTTTCAGAGGCTTGCCGGTCTCATTATCGAGCTGGCCGTCGAGCGCGTAACCGTCGATATTTTTTGCAATGTATTTAGCAATATAACCCGCCGCTCCGCCCTGATTAAGATGGCGTGACTCAAAGCGCTGTTTTGCCGCGCCCTTTTCGTGTCCGTCCTCTTTGAGGGCATAACGACGCATAATTTCGTTAATGGCTTTACGCTGACCGGGTTTGCAAAACAGCATCATGTGCCAGTGTGGCGTGCCGTCATGGTGCGGTTCGACAACGCGCATCCCGTAAACCTCTAAATCGTTATCTTTGAAAGCTGTACGCATCAGGCTCCAGATTCGGCATAGATAGCGCTGGCCGTCTTTGGGTGTGAATGCTGTTTCGTTCCAGCCGTGATTGAGCTGCACCGTTTTGCTTTCACCTTTGCCAACCTGACGGGTCGGGTGATACTTCGATGGCGTGGTCAGCGTGATAAACATCCCCACGTCACCAACGCTGGTCGCGTAGCGTTCAATCCCGTCGATAGTATTCATCAGCTCCATACGACGTATTTCAGGGTTCGAAATACTCCCGATGACCTTGCTTATGAGGTCAATACGTTCGCCGGTGATTTTGTTTTCCAGCTCGCAGGATTTCAGGTATTCGAGATTAGCCAGACGGCGCGCGTGAACATCTCGGATCGCCATTTTGCTTGCGTAAGGTGAACGGTCTTTGTTGACCTCACCGGCAGCGATGAGCAGCGCCTCGCGCCAGCGCATCCGCTGTGCTTTGAGCTGGTTGACCCACCACTCCTCTTTAATCAGTCGTGAAATAGCGGAAAATGCCATGCGGATCGTCATCTGACCCTTACGGTATTTTTTCCAGTACATCAGGGTGATGTTAAATGCGCGAGCAATACCGGCCAATTGCCCGTATAGGTGCGACTGAGCTTCATCGGTGAAAAGTGTATCTTTCCCGCCGTGAGCATCCGCCCAAGCGTCGCTTAACTCCTCGTATTTGCTCCAGAGCTGAGAGGCAATTCCGGCCGCAAATTTCCTGAGCTCTTTGTCATTCATATCTGGTAAGCGCGCATACTGGTCGCGCTCGGACAGAAAACCAATCGAGGCGGATTCATTCATCCCGCACAGCTCATTAACACGCTCAAGACACGGCAGCAGCTTGCGCTCAAACGTGTTTTTAAGGAAATACAGCCCACCCAAAGGGCTCTTTTTACGGCGGATGAAGTTATAACGCGATGTAAACAGCGTTTGCAGGAAAAACGGCAGACGGTCAATACGGTTTAAAACACCTTGCACCTGACGGAGTTCGGCACGTGTAACCCGTTGAAGGGTGCTAATGGTGGTCAGAGTGTCCACAATGTGTCCACACCCTAGCCTCTTTTTATGGCTTTTGGCTGCTAGTAGTAAAACGTGAAGCCTTGTCTGGCGCGGCTTCCCAGCTACGCCAGACATTAAAAAGGCTCCCTCCGGAGCCTTTCATCAATCAATGCAGCGACGCCAACCTCGCCGCAAACCCGACAAACAGCAGCCCTATCAGCCCATTCCCCAGCTTTGCCAGTTTCTTTTTCGTTTTGAGATAACGCGTGACAAACGCACCGGAGAAGATCAGGAAGCTCATGTACATGAAGCTGATTAACTCAAGCGTCGTCGCGAGAATAAGGAAAGAGGTGCCAGTGCTCTGTGCGTTCACGTCAATGAACTGAACGAAGAACGATACGTAGAACAGAATCGCTTTTGGATTCGTCAGGCTCAATACCAGCGAACGTTTCATGATCGCGCTGGCAGGCTCGGTACCGCTCTCCTGAGCGTGATTCTGCCGGGTAATGACCGACCAGAGCATTTTGCCGCCCAGCCACAGCAGATAGAAGGCGCCGAGATAGCGCACGATATTAAACAGTACCGGCGTGGTCTGGATTAATGCCGCGACGCCCGCCCAGGCCAGAAACATCAGTACCGCATCGCCGATAAATACGCCCGACGCGGCAAAATACCCTTTTTTAACGCCGTGTCCAATTCCGGTTTTAAGCACAAACAGGGTATTCGGCCCCGGTACGAGCACGATAAAAAACGCGCCAACAACATACGTCCAGAAATTCAGTACGCCAAACTCCGCAAACACTTCTTCTCCCTCCTTTTGCTCAACACAGCAGGAGTAGCGCTGCAAATACGCTACTCCTAAAAATCAGACTCTATAAAATCAGCGGGCACCATTACGGTGCCCTCATGGTACTCAGATATCCTGGACTGCGAACAGCAACGCGTTGCGATGCCGGGTCATTCCACATTTTCTGATGGCGTGAATACGCATATTGCGGCGGGATTGTGCTTCCAGCCAACGAGCCTTGCGACGACTCACCTGTCGCAACATGCGCCAGCGCCCTACTTCTGTTCTACTGCGCTTCATGTCTACAACTCTTTCTCTAACAGAGACGACATTATAAACCCATGCGGGCAGCAAACCAGCGCTTTTACCTGGCGTTTTTATTTGCCAGATGAATCCTGATGCGTACACTCATAACAATACGCTTTCAAAAGGATTTTTTTACCTATGACAACCTTCTACACCGTGGTGAGTTGGCTGGTCATTTTGGGATACTGGCTGTTAATCGCGGGTGTAACGTTACGCATCCTGATGAAGCGCAGAGCCGTACCCTCTGCCATGGCCTGGCTTCTGATCATCTACATCCTGCCGCTGGTGGGAATTATTGCCTATCTCTCTTTCGGTGAGCTTCATCTCGGCAAACGCCGCGCCGAGCGGGCCCGCGCCATGTGGCCCTCAACCGCAAAGTGGCTGAACGATCTGAAGGCCTGCAAGCATATCTTTGCCGAGGAGAACAGCAGCGTCGCCTCGTCACTGTTTAAGCTGTGCGAGCGCCGTCAGGGGATTGGTGGTGTTAAAGGCAATCAACTGCAGCTGCTGACCTCGTCCGACGACGTCATGCAGGCATTAATCCGCGATATCCAGCTGGCACGTCATAATATCGAGATGGTTTTTTATATCTGGCAGCCCGGCGGGATGGCTGATCAGGTCGCTGAATCGCTGATGGCCGCGGCGCGACGCGGTATTCACTGCCGTCTGATGCTTGACTCCGCAGGCAGCGTGGCATTTTTCCGTAGCCCATGGGCGGGCATGATGCGCAATGCCGGTATCGAAGTGGTTGAAGCGCTGAAGGTTAACCTGCTGCGCGTGTTTCTGCGCCGGATGGATCTCCGTCAGCATCGCAAAATGATCATGATCGATAACTATATTGCCTACACCGGCAGCATGAACATGGTTGATCCGCGCTTCTTCAAGCAGGACTCGGGCGTGGGCCAGTGGGTGGATTTGATGGCGCGAATGGAGGGGCCGATTGCCACCTCGATGGGCATCGTTTACTCCTGCGACTGGGAGATAGAAACCGGCAAACGCATTCTGCCGCCACCGCCGGACGCCAATATTATGCCGTTTGAAGAGGCCAGCGGTCACACCATTCATACCATTGCTTCCGGGCCGGGCTTCCCGGAGGATTTGATCCATCAGGCGCTGCTGACGGCGACGTACTCGGCGCGTGAATACCTGATCATGACGACGCCCTACTTTGTCCCCAGCGATGATCTCCTGCACGCGATCTGTACCGCGGCGCAGCGCGGCGTCGATGTGAGCATTATTTTGCCACGCAAAAATGACTCCCTTCTGGTGGGCTGGGCCAGCCGGGCATTCTTTAGCGAACTGCTGGCTGCAGGGGTGAAGATCTACCAGTTCGAAGGCGGATTGCTCCACACCAAAAGCGTGCTTGTCGACGGCGAGTTAAGCCTGGTGGGGACAGTGAACCTGGATATGCGCAGCCTGTGGCTCAACTTTGAAATCACGCTGGTTATTGATGATGCCGGATTTGGCGGCGATCTCGCGGCGGTGCAGGATGATTATATCTCCCGCTCGCGGCTGCTGGATGCCAGACTGTGGGTAAAACGTCCGCTGTGGCAGAGAATTGCCGAACGACTGTTTTACTTCTTTAGTCCGTTGCTGTAAAACGTGCCCAACGATGTTAAACAGGTAGTCATCATGGAAATGGATCTGAACAATCGCCTGACCGAAGACGAAACGCTCGAGCAGGCCTATGACATTTTTCTCGAACTGGCGGTTGATAACCTCGATCCCGCAGACGTGATCCTCTTTAATCTGCAGTTCGAAGAGCGCGGCGGTGCCGAACTGTTTGACCCTTCAGAAGACTGGGCTGAGCATGTGGATTTCGACCTGAACCCTGACTTCTTCGCCGAAGTGGTGATCGGGCTGGCCGATGAAGACGGTGGCGAGATTAACGATATTTTCGCCCGCGTCCTGCTCTGTCGAGAGAAAGACCACAAGCTGTGTCATATTCTCTGGCGCGAATAATAAAAAAGGCTGCGATTGCAGCCTTTTTTATTTACTCCGGCAACGCATTTCCGCAGCGGTTACAAAACCGCGCGTTAAGGTCATGTTCACCCTGGTGACATGCCGGACATTTGCGCTGCTGCTTGCGGCTCTGAAATGCGCTGCTCATATGCGTGGTAATAAGCCCGGTCGGAATAGCAATAACCGAATAGCCAATCAAAATCAGCACTGAGGCCACAATGCGGCCCAGCGGCGTATGGGGCGTTATATCACCGTACCCGACGGTCGTCACGGTCACTATCGCCCAATAAACGGACGCATTGAGCGTCGTGAAACCATATTTCGGCCCCTCTATCAAATACATCAGCGCGCCAAAAACGATCATGACGATGGCAATAAACGAGTAGAAGAGAATAAGCTGATGCCGCGCGCTGACGATAGCGCTCCAGAACACGCGCAGTGAGGGCATAAAGCGCAGTAATTTCAGAATTCGTAATACGCGAATAACGCGCATCGCTCGCCAGGCAAAGACATAGCTCAGGCTGATTTCCGGCCACAGCCACATGACGTAGAGCGGCAGAATGGTGGCTAAATCAATAAATCCCCAGAAGCTGAAAACATATCGGGCCGGGTTGGGCCAGGCCATTACTCTGAGCAGATATTCAGCGGTAAACACCAGGGTAATCGCCAGCTCAAGCCAGACAAAGACATGCCATTCGTCAAACGTCAGGTGGTATTGCGTCCCGGCGCCTGACTCAATAAAGATGACCACCACGCTGAGGAGCGCAAATAAACCGCAAAGACCTTCGAAGCGTCGCCCGGATACCGTTTCAGGATCGAATAAAACATGATAAAGCCGCCGACGGGCTGACGTGAATAAACGCGACACAGTGACCTCGCAAAATATAAGGGCTGACATCATGTCAGCCCTTGCGATTATAACGGGTCTACTTTCAGGCAGGAAACCGCATGTCGGAAACTGCCTTCCAGAACCGGTCGCGTTTTCGCACATTCCGGCCCGGCCATTGGGCAGCGCGTGCGGAAGACGCAGCCCGACGGCGGGTTAATCGGTGAAGGCAATTCCCCTTCCAGAAGCTGGATGGTCTTATTCTTTTCCAGATCGGGATCGGGGATCGGCACTGCCGACATCAGCGCTTTGGTGTACGGGTGCAGCGGATTGTGGTACACCTCGTCATAGGTGCCCAGCTCCACGGCGTGCCCCAGATACATCACCAGCACACGGTCAGAGATGTGTTTCACCACGGCCAGGTCATGCGCGATGAAGATCAGCGACAGCCCCATTTCGCGCTGCAGCTTCTGCAGCAGGTTAACCACCTGCGCCTGAATGGAGACGTCGAGCGCGGAAACCGGTTCATCACAGATAATCAGCTTCGGTTCGAGGATCAGGGCGCGCGCAATACCAATACGCTGACACTGACCGCCGGAGAACTCGTGCGGATAGCGGTTGATGAGGTTAGGCAACAGCCCGACTTTCAGCATCATCGCCTTAACGCGATCGCGCACTTCCTGACGGGACATCTTCGGATGATAGGTCCGCAGCGGCTCGGCAATAATCTCACCGATGGTCATACGCGGGTTTAACGACGCCAGCGGATCCTGGAAAATCATCTGGATATCGCTGCGCACGTCGCGCCACTCGTCGGGTTTCATGCCCAGCAGATCTTTACCCAGCCAAGCCACTTTGCCGTCGGTGGCTTTCACCAGACCGATAATGGCGCGCGCAAAGGTCGATTTACCGCAGCCGGACTCGCCCACCACGCCCAGGGTTTCCCCTTCATACAGGCGCAGCGTGACGCCGTCCACCGCTTTCAGGGTCTTCGACGGCTGCCAGAACCACTGTTTGCCGTCTTCGATGTCGAAATGCACCTTAAGGTCAGCAATCTCGAGCAACACATTGCGTTTTTCATCTAATGCGTTCATACCAGCTCCTCCTGCGGCTTAAAGCAGGCGCGCAGGCGGCCTGGTGCAAACTCTTCCAGCGGCGGTGCGCTGTTGCAGATTTCCATCGCGTGCGGGCAGCGCGGCTGGAACGGACAGCCTTTCGGCAGGCGCAGCAGGTTTGGCGGGTTGCCTGGAATGGTGAGCAGGGACTCCCCTTCCGCATCGAGACGCGGTACCGCGTTCAGCAGGCCAATCGAGTAAGGATGAGCAGGCTGATAGAATACGTCACGCGCTTTGCCGTATTCCATGGTACGGCCGGCATACATCACCAGCACTTTGTCACAGATGCCCGCCACCACGCCCAGGTCGTGGGTGATCATGATAATCGCCGTGTTGAACTCACGCTTCAGCTCGTTCAGCAGGGTCATGATTTGTGCCTGAACGGTAACGTCCAGCGCGGTGGTCGGTTCGTCGGCAATCAGCAGTTTTGGCCGGCACAGCAGCGCCATCGCAATCATCACGCGCTGACGCATACCGCCAGAGAACTCGTGCGGGAACATACGCATGCGCTTGCGCGCTTCCGGCATTTTCACCGCATCGAGCATTTTGACGGACTCTTCAAAGGCTTCGGCTTTGCCCAGACCTTTGTGCAGCATCAGGACTTCCATCAGCTGCTCACCGACGCGCATATACGGGTTCAGCGAGGTCATCGGATCCTGGAAAATCATCGAGATCTGCTCGGCGCGCAGCTTGTTCAGCTCGTGCTCCGGCAGGTTGAGGATTTCGCGACCGTTGAATTTTGCGGAACCGCCAATCACACCGTTAGCGGCCAGCAGGCCCATTAGCGCAAAGGCGGTTTGGGATTTCCCGGATCCGGATTCACCCACGATGCCGAGCGTTTCGCCCGCGCGCAGGTTGAAGTTGAGATCGTTCACGGCGGTCACATCCCCGTCCGGGGTCTTAAAGGTGACGCGAAGATCTTTTACGTCCAGCAGAAGGTCGCTCCGCTGCTGCGCCTGTGGCGTGGTTGCCGTTTCAATCATTGTCATGACGGCGCTCCTTAACGGTCTTTCGGGTCGAGGGCATCACGCAGGCCATCGCCGATAAAGTTAAAACAAAACAGGGTAACGACCAGGAAACCCGCCGGGTATAACAGCAGCCACGGTGATACTTCCATTGAGTTTGCACCGTCACTCAGCAGCGCGCCCCAGCTGCTCAGCGGCTCTTGCGTACCCAGACCGAGGAAGCTCAGGAAGGATTCAAACAGGATCATGCTTGGCACCAGCAGTGAGGCATAGACCACCACCACGCCCAGCACGTTAGGAACGATATGGCGAACCACGATATTCCCGGTAGAGACACCGCCGACCTGCGCGGCTTCGATAAACTCTTTGCGTTTGAGGCTCAGCGTCTGGCCGCGAACAATACGCGCCATATCCAGCCATGACACCATCCCGATGGCCACGAAGATCAACAGGATATTCTGACCAAAGAAGGTCACCAGCAGGATGACGAAGAACATAAACGGGAAGGAGTTCAGGATTTCCAGCAGACGCATCATCACCGAGTCCACTTTGCCGCCAAGGTAGCCGGACAGTGAGCCGTAGAGCGTCCCCACGATCACCGCCACCAGCGCGGCAGCAATCCCGACCATCAGCGAGATACGCCCCCCGATAGCGACACGCACCAGCAGATCGCGTCCGGAAGAGTCCGTGCCGAAATAGTGGCCAGACTCCATATCCGGCGCGCTGGACATCATGCCCCAGTCGGTGTCGAAATAGGTAAATTGCGACAGCATCGGCGCCAGGGTCACAAACAGTGCGATGATCACCAGAACTACCAGACTCGCCACCGCCGCGCGGTTGTGCATAAAGCGACGACGCGCGTCCTGCCAGAGGCTACGACCTTCCACTTCCAGTTTTTCACTGAAGTTTTCCAGCGCCTCGCTGTTTTTCTTACTCAACATCATGGCGTGCTCCAGTTAGTAACGGATTTTCGGGTCGATGACGGCGTACAGAACATCGACGATTGCGTTAAAGAGAATGGTCAGCGCACCGACGAGAATGGTCAGGCTCAGTACCAGCGAATAGTCGCGGTTGAGCGCGCCATTAACAAACAGCTGACCAATGCCCGGCAGGCCGTAAATGGTTTCGATAACCATCGAGCCGGTGATGATCCCGACGAATGCCGGGCCCATGTAGGAGAGCACGGGCAACAGCGCCGGTTTAAGCGCGTGGCGGAAGATAATCCGACGCATCGGCAGCCCTTTCGCGCGCGCGGTACGAATGAAGTTCGAGTGCAGCACTTCGATCATTGAACCACGGGTGATACGCGCGATACTGGCGATGTACGCCAGAGATAATGCCACCATCGGCAAAATCATGAACTTGAGTGCCCCGCCGTTCCAGCCGCCGCCAGGCAGCCACTTCAGCGTAATGGCAAATATCATCACCAGTAATGGCGCGACAACGAAGCTGGGTATGACTACCCCGGTCATCGCCACCCCCATTACGGCATAATCCCATTTGGTATTTTGTCTGAGCGCGGCGATGACGCCAGCGGTGACCCCGAAAACGATCGCCAGAATGAATGCCGCAGCACCCAATTTCGCCGACACCGGGAAGCTGGACGCCACCAGGTCGTTAACGGAATAGTCTTTATATTTAAATGACGGTCCAAAATCACCGTGCGCCAGCTGCTTCAGGTAGTTGAAGTACTGGGTAGAGATAGGATCGTTTAAGTGGTATTTCGCTTCGATATTCGCCATGACTTCTGGCGGCAGCGTACGCTCACCGGTAAATGGACTTCCCGGCGCAAGGCGCATCATGAAGAAGGAAATCGTGATGAGAATAAATAGCGTTGGAATCGCTTCCAGACAGCGACGTAGGATAAATTTCAACATTGCCCGTACCTTCTGGCGTGTGCCTATATAATGTGACGTTGGTTAGACACCGTGGGGCGAGCATGCCCGCCCCACTCATTGCCATTAATGCTTGATAATATACAAGTTTTTAACGTAGATATTATCCATCGGGTCTTTACCGGTATATCCACCTACCCACGGCTTCACCAGACGGGCGTTAACGTAGTAGTAAACCGGAACGATCGCGGAATCTTTATCCAGCTGCTGCTCAGCTTTAGAGTACAGTTCAGTACGCTGTGCTTCGTCAGTGGTTTTCAGCGTGTCGGCGATCAGCTTGTCAAACGCCGGGCTCTTATAGTGCGCGGTGTTGTTTGAGCTGTCACTCAGCATGGTGTTCAGGAAGGAGGTCGGTTCGTTATAGTCCGCACACCAGCCAGCACGCGCCACGTCAAAGGTGCCCTGATGACGGCTGTCGAGGAAGGTCTTCCACTCCTGATTCTCCAGCTTCACGTTCGCGCCCAGGTTCTTTTTCCAGATCGAGGCAACGGCGATAGCCAGTTTTTTGTGCAGATCGGAGGTGTTGTACAGCAGGCTGAAGGTCAGCGGCTTATCCGCGGTATAGCCCGCTTCGGCCAGCAGTTTCTTCGCTTCTGCGTTACGCTGTTCCTGCGTCTGTTTGAACCAGTCTGGCTCGGTCAGTTTTGCGCCATCGGTGTATGGAGGGGTATAGCTGTATGCCGGCAGATCGCCCTGGTTTTTCACTTTGTTCACGATGATATCGCGATCCAGTGCCAGCTTCAGCGCAGTACGAACGCGTACGTCGGTGAACGGTGCTTTCTGGTTGTTAATTTCATAGTAGTAGGTGCACAGGTACGGGTCGACGTGAACTTCTTTAGGGATCTCTTTCTTCAGTTTCTGGAACAGTTCAATCGGCATGTTGTTATAGGTCATGTCGATTTCGCCGCTGCGGTAGCGGTTAACGTCAGTCACTTCGGACGAAATTGGCAGGTAGGTAACCTGATTAATCACGGTTTTCGCGTTGTCCCAGTATTGCGGGTTACGCTCAAGTACCATACGCTCGTTGACCACCCAGTCTTTCAGCTTGTAGGCACCGTTGGTCACGATATTGGCAGGCTGGGTCCATTTTTCACCAAATTTTTCCACGGCGGATTTTGGTACCGGGGAGACGGACGGGTGAACCAGCAACTTATAGAAGTACGGAACAGGTTCGCTCAACGTGACTTCGAAGGTATTGGCATCGATCGCCTTAACGCCCAGATCGGTGATCGGTTTTTTGCCCGCGATGATGTCATCAATATTGGCAATATGGCCATATTGCAGGTAGCTCGCATACGGAGAGGCGGTCGTTGGATTCGCCAGACGCTGCCAGCTATAAACGAAATCTTCAGCCGTCACCGGCGTACCGTCGGACCATTTCGCATCTTTACGCAGATGGAAGGTCCAGACTTTGAAATCTTTGTTTTCCCATTTTTCTGCCACGCCCGGTGCCGGGTGGCCGTCTACGTCCGTTACCAGCAGACCTTCGAACAGGTCGCGGTTGACGTTAGACTCAGGAACACCTTCAATTTTGTGCGGGTCGAGAGACTGAACTTCCGCACCGTTGTTACGCACCAGCGTCTGCTTCTCCGCCAGCTGAACACCTGCAGGAACGTCCGCAGCCATTGCAGCGTTTCCCGCGATTAGCGCAGTTAAAATCCCCGCCGCTACCAGATTTTTTTTTGTGATGATGGACATTGTGTTGGTACTCCACTCATTATAATGACTGGCCTTCGCCAGCTGTGTAATCCCCTGTTGGGGCCTGTACAGCGCAGGAGTTTTTTTTGCTGCTGTCAGGTTCTTCTTTTACTGCTTGCTATCACCGACTTTTTTATTACTGACCGCTCGTATGGCCGTCTTGCGTCGATTCTTTACAGGCCTCCCCTGTTTGAGGCCTGCGCTGGATTTCTGAGAAGAGAACTATATGAAAATAATTCTCATCTGATTGTTTTATGCTGCAAAATATTAGGCCGGAAAGTATCAAATGGCGTAAACGTGCGCCAATACATTTTGCAAATTTGTTAAGCAATTCTCTTTTACGGTGAGTACCGTATCGTTGAGGGCAGCCCTGCCAGACATCGAATATCAGTAAAACAACATGACATTCAACAGGATAGAGAAAATTTTCTCTACAAGCGCGTCGCTGCGCTATCATCGAGTGACTTTGTACAAAAATTTAACAACTGGTTATTATTTAGCACATTCGTCTAGGGGAATGTTGAAATTACTAATATCATTTCGGTTATCTCTCAGCAAGCCCAAGAGTATCATGTGAGTAAAATAACAGAGCGATCGAAGATTTTCTGTGCAGGCGGGTTGAGGCGGAATTAATAACCTATTGAAATACAAGCAATGAACATTATTAGTAGAATTTATTATGATATGTGAGCATTTCAACTTTAGTTATATGATTTGCTGATAATCACGTAAAAAAACGGAGCCGTCGCTCCGTCCTTTCATATGAAGTATTAATGCAATAAACCGGGGAAAATGCTTTTAATACCCGTGACGATGAATTCGATCCCTAACGCCATCAGCAACAGGCCCATGATACGCGTAATGACGTTGATGCCCGTTTGACCCAGCAAGCGTACCAGCCAGGGTGCCATGCGGAACACACCCCAACAGCAGAGCGCAAAAATGGCAATAGCCACTGAAAAGCCAATCAGGTGCATCAGGCTATGGTAACGCGTCCCCCAGACGATAGTTGAACTGATGGCACCCGGACCGGCCATCAGCGGTAAGGCCAGCGGCACTACGCCAATGCTTTCGCGAATAGCGGTTTCTGACTTCTCTTGTTTATTCTGCTTATCCTCGCCCAGCTTACCGCTGATCATGGACATGGCGATGGTCACCACCAGGATCCCGCCGGCAATACGGAAAGAATCAATGGAAATCCCGAACAGCTGAAGAATCGTGTCGCCGAGAAAAAGAGAGGTCAACAATATGATCGCTACCGACAGGTTAGCGGTGAGGTTGGTTTTGTTCCTGGCCGCCGCTGTCTGGTAACTCGTCATACTAATGAAGACAGGAATGATCCCCACCGGGTTGACCAGGGCAAACAAACCAATAAAAAATTTAAAATACGTTGGAAAATCAAAGAGCGTTTGGATCACGTTTTGCTCCGCTTATACACATGCCCTGGACTGACAATTTGTCGTGAGAAATCGCGCTGAAGATACCCTTTTTATCAGCATACTTCACTTGAAATCTGTACCAAAACGTTATCATTTCAGGATGTTAAACATATGTATAATCAATGATAGCGCCGCTTCCAATACTTACGTAATTATTTAACACTGGAAAAATCAGCACGAAATAACCCTGCTGAAAGGTATCAGCTTGGGGGAAAATTGACACAGATCATGATTTTCGTACTCAGAAGTGAGTAATCTTGGTTACACCCCCAGGGAGGTCACCTGACAAAAAGGGATGATGCTAAGGTAAGGCTCTTTTAGTAAATTAGTGTGCTGACGCAGAAAGTAACTCTTTGTTTTACTTTGTGTTACGCAAGTCGTATCGGCTCTGTCTATACTGTGTGACGTATCGAGCGCTGGTTTACTAAAAGAGTTTAAACATTATCAGGAGAGCATTATGGCTGTTACTAATATCGCTGAACTGAACGCCCTCGTCGAGCGCGTTAAAAAAGCCCAGCGTGAATATGCCAATTTCACCCAAGAACAGGTTGATAAAATCTTCCGCGCGGCCGCACTGGCTGCTGCAGATGCTCGAATCCCTCTCGCTAAAATGGCCGTTGCCGAATCCGGCATGGGTATCGTGGAAGATAAAGTGATTAAAAACCACTTCGCTTCCGAGTATATCTACAACGCCTATAAAGATGAGAAAACCTGTGGCGTGCTGTCCGAAGACGACACCTTCGGTACCATCACCATCGCTGAACCTATCGGCATCATCTGCGGTATTGTTCCGACCACTAACCCAACGTCTACTGCAATCTTCAAATCACTGATTAGCCTGAAGACCCGTAACGCAATCATCTTCTCTCCACACCCACGTGCGAAAGACGCGACTAACAAAGCTGCAGATATCGTCCTGCAAGCGGCTATCGCTGCGGGTGCACCAAAAGACCTGATCGGCTGGATCGACCAACCTTCTGTTGAGCTCTCCAACGCGCTGATGCATCACCCGGACATTAACCTGATTCTGGCGACCGGTGGTCCAGGCATGGTTAAAGCCGCATACAGCTCCGGTAAACCTGCTATCGGCGTGGGCGCGGGTAACACCCCTGTTGTTATCGATGAAACCGCTGATATCAAACGTGCTGTCGCGTCTGTGCTGATGTCTAAAACCTTCGATAACGGCGTGATCTGTGCATCTGAACAGTCTGTTGTGGTCGTGGATTCCGTATATGACGCGGTTCGCGAACGTTTCGCCAGCCACGGCGGCTACCTGCTGCAGGGCAAAGAGCTGAAAGCGGTTCAGGACATCATCCTGAAAAATGGCGCGCTGAACGCCGCTATCGTGGGTCAGCCAGCCTACAAAATTGCTGAACTCGCAGGCTTTACCGTTCCGGCAACAACCAAAATCCTGATTGGTGAAGTGAAAGTTGTTGACGAAAGCGAGCCGTTTGCTCACGAAAAACTGTCTCCTACGCTTGCCATGTACCGTGCGAAAGATTTCGAAGACGCGGTTGAGAAAGCAGAGAAGCTGGTTGCCATGGGCGGTATCGGTCACACCTCTTGTCTGTACACTGACCAGGACAACCAGCCAGAGCGTGTTGCTCACTTCGGTCAGATGATGAAAACTGCACGTATCCTGATCAACACCCCTGCTTCTCAGGGTGGTATCGGTGACCTGTACAACTTTAAACTCGCACCTTCCCTGACTCTGGGTTGTGGTTCCTGGGGTGGTAACTCCATCTCTGAAAACGTTGGTCCAAAACACCTGATCAACAAGAAAACCGTTGCTAAGCGAGCTGAAAACATGTTGTGGCACAAACTTCCGAAATCTATCTACTTCCGCCGTGGCTCTCTGCCAATCGCGCTGGATGAAGTGATTACTGATGGCCACAAACGTGCGCTCATCGTGACTGACCGTTTCCTGTTTAACAACGGCTACGCTGACCAGATCACCTCCGTGCTGAAAGCGGCTGGCGTCGAAACTGAAGTATTCTTCGAAGTTGAAGCTGACCCAACTCTGAGCGTCGTACGTAAAGGTGCTGAACTGGCTAACTCCTTCAAACCAGATGTGATTATCGCACTGGGTGGTGGTTCCCCAATGGACGCCGCGAAAATCATGTGGGTTATGTACGAGCATCCAGAAACGCACTTCGAAGAACTGGCGCTGCGCTTTATGGACATCCGTAAACGTATCTACAAGTTCCCGAAAATGGGCGTAAAAGCGAAAATGATCGCGGTCACCACCACTTCCGGTACCGGTTCAGAAGTTACGCCATTCGCGGTAGTAACCGACGATGCAACAGGTCAGAAATACCCACTGGCTGACTATGCGCTGACGCCAGACATGGCTATCGTTGATGCGAACCTGGTCATGGAGATGCCGAAGTCACTGTGTGCGTTCGGTGGTCTGGATGCGGTGACTCACGCCCTGGAAGCTTACGTTTCTGTGCTGGCGTCTGAGTTCTCAGACGGTCAGGCCCTGCAGGCTCTGAAACTGCTGAAAGAAAACCTGCCAGCGTCTTACAACGAAGGCTCTAAAAACCCTGTAGCACGTGAACGCGTTCACAGTGCAGCAACCATCGCCGGTATCGCGTTTGCCAACGCCTTCCTGGGTGTTTGCCACTCAATGGCGCACAAACTGGGCTCACAGTTCCACATTCCTCACGGTCTGGCGAACGCCCTGTTGATCAGCAACGTTATCCGTTATAACGCTAACGACAACCCAACCAAGCAGACAGCTTTCAGCCAGTACGACCGTCCACAAGCCCGTCGTCGCTATGCTGAAATCGCTGACCACCTTGGTCTGAGCGCACCGGGCGACCGCACTGCTGCGAAGATTGAGAAACTGCTGGCATGGCTGGAAAGCCTGAAGGCTGAACTGGGTATTCCTAAATCAATCCGTGAAGCGGGCGTACAGGAAGCTGACTTCCTCGCTCACGTAGACAAGCTGTCTGAAGATGCATTCGATGACCAGTGTACTGGTGCTAACCCGCGCTACCCACTGATCTCCGAGCTGAAACAGATTCTGCTGGATACCTACTACGGTCGTGAGTTCAAAGAAGGTGACGTTGCCGCTGTGAAAACAGAAGCCCCAGTCATCAAAGCTGACAAGAAAGCGAAGAAAAGCGCTTAATTGACAGCAGCAGATGAAAAACCCGCCTTAATGGCGGGTTTTTTTATGTCTGAATAATAAGACTGACGTTATTTTCTGTTGTCGTGCTGAATCGCCGTCAGCGAGCCTACAGACAACGCTTCTTTATAATGCTTACGGCAGACCGAAACATAGCGTTCATTGCCGCCTATCACCACCTGCTCGCCATCTGCATAAGGTTTCCCGGACTGGTCGAGACGAAGCACCATACTCGCTTTACGACCGCAGAAGCAGATCGTTTTCAGTTCGACAAGTTTATCCGACCAGGCGAGCAAATACTGGCTCCCTTCAAAAAGCTCCCCGCGGAAATCCGTACGCAGGCCGTAACAGAGCACGGGGATATCAAGCTCATCGACCACCTCTGACAGGGCATGGACCTGTTCACGCGTCAGAAACTGGCTCTCATCGACCAGTACGCAGTGAATAGGCTGTGCCGCATGTTCCGCACGAATGTCTTCAAACAGATCGGTTTTCGGGTTAAACAGCCTGGCTGGCGACGAGAGCCCTATTCTGGAGCTCACCTTCCCTGCGCCAAAGCGATCGTCAATTTCAGCCGTATAAACAACGGTACGCATCCCGCGTTCCTGGTAATTGTACGAGGATTGCAGCAGCGCGGTGGATTTCCCGGCATTCATTGCCGAATAGTAGAAATAAAGTTGTGCCATTGGCCGTAAAACCCTAATCAATGTGTAATATTCCCGATGAGTCATTGTACCATATTTTGTCCGGTCATCAGCGATGCAGCGCACAGAGGATGCGGTTCAGTGCCGCGTTCACTACCTTCTGCTTCTGAAAATAACCCGTTAAAACATGAAGTAAACCCATTCAGCCACGCCAATATGTTATAAGTTAAGCCAAACATAACACTTCTTTTTATAGTGGAATCCCGACCCTTTAAAATTCACTATTTATTAACTATTTCAGGCTTAACACCAGGGGTGAGAACTAATACAAAAGGCTGATATTTCTCCGCCGCAACTATAATTCCTGCGGGAAATGTCACAAAAAAAAGACGCAATCGACCGGGTTAAGCAGGTTCCGGTGATAACAACCGAGACAGCGGAGTGGTGGAATTTAAGTTAGCGTAATTAATAATAGCGGCATTATTTAGTATTTTTTGAATTCCTTACATTCCTGGCTATTGCACATCTGAATTTATGGCTCTATTATTAGGTCAACAAACCACCCCCCATTATAAGTTTGAGATTACTACAATGAGCGAAGCACTTAAAATTCTGAACAACATCCGTACTCTTCGTGCGCAGGCAAGAGAATGCACCCTTGAAACGCTTGAAGAAATGCTGGAAAAATTAGAAGTTGTAGTTAATGAACGTCGCGAAGAAGAAAGCGCTGCTGCGGCTGAAATCGAAGAACGTACTCGTAAACTGCAGCAATATCGTGAAATGCTGATTGCTGATGGTATCGATCCAAATGAATTGCTGAACAGCATGGCTGCCGCTAAAACCGGTACTAAAGCTAAGCGTGCTGCCCGTCCTGCTAAATATAGCTACGTTGATGAGAACGGCGAAACTAAAACCTGGACTGGCCAGGGTCGTACTCCTGCTGTTATCAAGAAAGCGATGGATGAGCAGGGTAAACAGCTGGACGACTTCCTGATCAAGGATTAATCGAGCCTCATTCAGAAAAATCCCGCATATTGCGGGATTTTTTTTAACCTAAATTTGTCACAAACATCCTCTTACACTCTGTCATAAAGCATTATTTAGCCATTTCATCGACTGTACTTTCAGACAGGTTTTCGGGAGTGTTATGGGCATAAAAAAACCGGTGGGCAGCGCCTCACCGGTTTCGAACATTTACAACCGTGGCTTATTTCTTAATACCTACGCTCTCTTTGAGCCAGGTTTTAAATTCTTCGCCAAGCGTATTGTGGCGGATACCATATTCAACAAACGCCTGCATATAACCGAGCTTATTACCGCAGTCATGGCTCTTACCTTTCATATGGTAGGCCTCAACGGTCTCTTTCTCGATCAGCATATCGATGGCATCCGTCAGCTGGATCTCATCACCCGCTCCTGGAGGCGTTTTAGCCAGCAGAGGCCAGATTTCAGCACTCAGGACATAGCGACCTACAACAGCAAGGTTTGAAGGCGCGACATCCGCTTTAGGCTTCTCTACGACGCCCACCATTGGCACACTCTCACCCGGCTCCAGGTTAACGCCTTTGCAGTCAACCACACCGTATGCCGTTACGTCTTCAACGGGCTCAACCATAATCTGGCTGCTGCCGGTTTCGTCGAAACGTTTGATCATTTCTGCCAAGTTATCCTGAGAAAGATCGGATTCGTATTCATCCAGAATAACGTCAGGCAGAATTACCGCTACAGGCTCATCACCCACGACAGGGTGCGCGCACATAACAGCGTGGCCCAGACCTTTAGCCAGCCCCTGACGAACCTGCATAATGGTGACGTGTGGAGGGCAAATAGACTGAACTTCTTCTAACAGCTGACGCTTAACACGTTTTTCCAGCATGGCTTCAAGTTCAAAGCTTGTATCGAAATGGTTTTCGATAGAGTTTTTAGATGAATGCGTAACCAGCACAATTTCAGTGATGCCGGCTGCGATACATTCATTCACGACATACTGGATTAATGGCTTATCAACCAGAGGCAGCATCTCTTTAGGAATCGCCTTAGTTGCTGGTAACATCCTGGTCCCCAATCCCGCTACCGGGATAACGGCCTTTCTGACTTTCGAATTTAGGGCAGCCATTCAAATTCTCCTGAGCTGTTCAAGTTTTGAACTTTTATGCAATAAATAACGCGTTGAGTATATCAGTCTCGCCCCGCAGTCCGGGTCTGAAAAGAACGCGTTGCCGATCAATTAGGATAAATACGCATGAAACCGGGCAGCGATAGTAGCACTCCCCGTAAAACACAGGTAAAGCAATCTTAAAATGACGATCCAATTGCTTATTCCGTGGACAACATTAAGCGTAACCGTCCTCCGGCGCCCCAAATTTGGCACTGCCACGAGGAACAGCGGTGGCTAATTTGATTAAGATACGCCGTTCCCAACGTCCCAAGCGGTACACCGTTACTCACCTGAATATGGTGTTCACCGGTATTCAGTGATGCATTGAGACCGGCTGAAACGAGGATCAGATTTTTTAAACCGCTATGGTAATAGCCAACCAATAGCGGGAACTGTCCAGGCAGATTGGCCTGACGAAAAAGCTGGTTTACCTGTTTGAGTAAACTGCCTAACTCAGGCAACCGTTGTCCCTGATGGGATAACTGTTCCTGC
This sequence comes from Enterobacter cloacae complex sp. Mu1197, assembly GCF_040059225.1. NCBI lineage: Bacteria > Pseudomonadati > Pseudomonadota > Gammaproteobacteria > Enterobacterales > Enterobacteriaceae > Enterobacter > Enterobacter cloacae complex sp. Mu1197. The sequence continues at coordinate 2,668,438 of NZ_CP157375.1, forward strand.
AACAAACCATTAAATAGCGCACGAAGAAGTAACGCCGCTAATACACCGTTATCCCCCGCCCGGGTGACATCCAGAGAATAAAACGCAAGGTCGGAATCTGACAGTGGCGCAATATCCAGCACCAGTCCTGGCTGGTCAGCGGCCACCAGCTGCCGATAATTTACGCGACAATGTGAAATAGTTTGCTGGACGGGTGGCTGGAGTTCTTGCAACAGTTTCGCCGCGGCAGGCGGATTACTCACCAAAGCGTCCCAGTCCTGGAAAAGACGCTCCTCTTCCTCTACCCGGGAATTAAACATATTCGGATAAAGGCACGCCAGGACCGTTTCTCGCAGCCGATGCAAATCTTTGACCGGCTTAAGCAGGATATCCTGTACCCCAAGACGTAATGCTTTTGCGATGTCCGCCATGTTCTCGGTGGCAGAGATCACCAGAATCGGCGTCTGATTGCCTTCGTTACGCAGATGTTCAACCAGCTTTAGTCCATTCATGCGCGGCATCGCAATGTCGCAAATCATCAAATCGGGCGTAATGCTGATCATTTTTTCCAGGGCGTCGATGCCATCTTCAGCCAGCGACGTCATTGCGCCTAGCGAGGATAACCACGAATCCAGTAGCGATCGGAAAACGGGCTCGTCTTCAACAATCAAAATGTGTTTTCCGGCCAATGGCTGCGTCATGGTTCCTCCCCTGGCTGACAGTAACTAAATAGTGGCATGCGATCGGCACTATCGCCTGTCAGATTTTGCTGAAGTAGTCAAAAAAAGGTGCTTAACGTGCGGTCTGCACAAAAGGCAACAATTCGTCCATTTTCTTTTCGACGGCTAACGAGCCCGCTGCGATGGCGGCCTCAGCCCGATGGAAATCAAGGGTAGAGATTTGCGGACAGTACGGCTGAATAAGAATATCCGGAGGATCGCCTGCCATACGGTTACGTTTAAGGCGGTTCTCGAGAACCTGAATTGACGTGGTCATGATTTCAATCGCCGTCGGCGCGGCAACCGAACGACGCGCGGTCAGACGCCCGATTCTTCCGCGCAGGCGTTCATGCCAGGCCAGTTTCTCGCCCTCAGCATCTTCGCTCTGGAGATTGACCGGCATGAGATCCTGTTGCATCAGGTGGGCATCGTGCTGCAAGTCGACGGCAATCACAATGTCCGCCCCCATCGCACGCGTCAGAGAGATGGGAACCGGGTTAACGACGCCACCATCGACAAGCCAGTAACCGTTGTGTGGGACAGGCGCCATGAGTCCCGGCATACTGCAGGAGGCACGCACGGCAAGATGGATATCGCCTTCGGTGAGCCAGAGCTCGCGTCCTGTGCTGAGGTTTGTCGCGACGGCGCCGAAAGGCATCTGACAATCAGTGAAGTCTTCGAGAGGCATAACCTGGCGGAACTGGTTAAAGACGCGTTCGCCGCGCAGCAGTCCACCACGCTGCCAGGAGAGGTCCATCAGACGCAGCACGTCCCAGTAGCTGAAGGAGCGCACCCATGTCTCGAGCTCCGGAAGCTTCCCGCACGCGTAAGCGGAGCCGACAAGCGATCCGATTGAACACCCTGCAACAATATCGACGGTAATGCCCATCTGATTTAAGGCATTAATCACGCCGATGTGCGACCATCCCCGGGCGGCACCTGAACCCAGCGCCAGCCCAATTTTAACCTTTCTCATTAGTCCTGTTTTACTTCCCCTGGATTCCTGACATAGCGTCAACGCAACGCCTCAGTTAACATAGTGCTACCCGAAGCGTTTTACGCCTTTATATTTTGTTCCAGGAAGAGAATCGTGTCTCAACTCTGCCCTTGTGGTAGCGCTCTGGAGTATAGCCTATGTTGCCAGCGATATCTTTCTGGCGATCAGGTTGCACCAGACCCGTCACACCTTATGCGTTCACGGTACACTGCTTTTGTGATCAAAGACGCAGACTATCTGATTAAAACCTGGCATCCATCCTGCCGCGCAGCCGATTTCAAACAGGACATCGAAGCCGGGTTTGCGAACACGCAGTGGCTCGGCCTCACCGTCTATGAATCCTCTCCAGGCAGTCATGTGGATGAAGGTTACGTCAGCTTTGTTGCCCGTTTTACCGAGAATAATAAACCGGGTGCCATTATCGAGCGTTCCCGGTTCTTAAAGGAAAGCGGGCAATGGTATTATATTGACGGAACGCGCCCACAGTTTGGTCGTAACGATCCCTGCCCGTGTGGTTCAGGTAAAAAATTTAAAAAGTGTTGCGGGTAGTAATGCCTGACAACCCAGACTTCGCAAATACAAACAGGATTTCCCGGCGATGCAATCATTACAACGTAAAGTTCTGCGCACCATCTGTCCCGATCAAAAAGGGCTGATCGCACGAATTACCAACATTTGCTACAAACATGAACTGAATATCGTGCAGAACAACGAGTTCGTTGACCACCGTACCGGCCGCTTCTTCATGCGTACCGAACTGGAAGGTATTTTCAACGACACCACGCTGCTGGCCGATCTGGACAGCGCGCTTCCGGAAGGCTCCGTGCGCGAATTAACCCCTGCGGGCCGACGCCGCATCGTGATCCTGGTGACCAAAGAAGCACACTGCCTGGGTGACCTGCTGATGAAGGCCAACTACGGCGGTCTGGACGTTGAAATTGCTGCCGTGATTGGCAACCACGAGACGCTGCGTACGCTGGTCGAGCGCTTTGATATTCCGTTCGAGCTGGTCAGCCATGAAGGCCATACCCGTGAAGAGCATGACGATCTGATGGCGCAGGCCATTGAAGCGCATAACCCGGACTACGTGGTGCTGGCGAAATACATGCGCGTGTTAACGCCATCTTTCGTGGCGCGTTTCCCGAACAAGATCATCAACATCCACCACTCGTTCCTGCCGGCCTTTATTGGCGCGCGTCCATATCACCAGGCGTACGAGCGCGGCGTGAAGATCATCGGTGCGACCGCACACTACGTGAATGACAACCTGGACGAAGGTCCCATCATCATGCAGGACGTGATTCATGTGGATCACACCTACACCGCTGAGGACATGATGCGCGCAGGTCGTGACGTTGAGAAGAATGTGTTAAGCCGCGCGCTGTATCAGGTGCTGGCTCAGCGAGTCTTCGTTTACGGTAACAGAACCATCATTCTTTAATCTTTCGGAAAATGAATTGATTAGCTTTGCGCCTTTACGGATAAAAAGCAGGCAAACAACTTCGTTTCCCTAAAGGAATGCTTTACAGGGGCGTCTCATTTGATATGATGCGCCCCGCTTCCAGCAGGAAGCAGGCCAGTAAAAAGCATTACCCCGTGGTGGGGTTCCCGAGCGGCCAAAGGGAGCAGACTGTAAATCTGCCGTCATCGACTTCGAAGGTTCGAATCCTTCCCCCACCACCATCTCTCAGCACGACCTCAAAATTTGAATTACCCCTGGTGGGGTTCCCGAGCGGCCAAAGGGAGCAGACTGTAAATCTGCCGTCATCGACTTCGAAGGTTCGAATCCTTCCCCCACCACCATTCTTCCCCAACATAAAAAAACCAAGTCCGCCTTTGTAGGCCGGGTAAGGCGCAGCCGCCACCCGGCGAAAAATGGTTACATCGGCGGCAAACGACGCCTGACCGGCGAACTCTTCACAATCGACGTATTACACTGAGCATGCTCTGCCAGACCGTCCAGCAGCGCATCCAGTTGCTCTATCGATCGCACCACCAGCCTAATCACAAAGCAATCTTCCCCGGTCACTTTGTCGCTCTCAATACACTCCGGCATCGCCTGAATGTACTTATCCACCTTATGCAACAGACCCGGTAAGGGGCGAACCCGTACCAGCGCCTGCAGCGTATACCCCAGCGCCGCCAGATTCACCCGCGCACCATAACCCTGGATCACACCGCGCTCTTCCAGCCTCTTCAGGCGTTCTGCCGTGCTGGGGGACGTCAGACCGATGCGTCCGCTGAGCACCTTCAACGACATGCGCGCATCCTCAACCAGACAGGCTAAAATTTGTCGGTCGATATCATCGATAAGGCATTCCATTCTTTTCACCTAATTTTAAAAAGTCATTTACCTTTTCAACCTTATATCACCCCTGTAAAACCCGACAGCGATTTTCGACAATAGCGTCATTAATCAGGAGGTGGGTGATGCGTGATTTACATAAAGGCGTCTGGCAAATGAGCCTGGCGATGTTAATTTCCGGCTCTATCGGCGCGTTTGTTTTGCTCTCCGGTCTGCCGGTGACGGAAGTGGTGTTCTGGCGCTGCCTTATCGGGGCTATGGCGCTTTTTATTTTTATCCGGGTCAGTCAAAAGCCGTTTAGTCCCCTCACCCGCACCACGCTGCTGCTGGCTATTCTCGGCGGCGTGGCGCTCGTGGTGAACTGGCTGCTGCTCTTCGCAGCCTATGAGCGGATCTCGATTGGCCTTTCGACCGTGGTGTATAACACCCAGCCGTTTATGCTGGTCTTGATGGGGATGTTTTTAGGGGAACGCGTCAGCCTGGTGAAATGGGGCTGGCTGTTACTCGCCTTTGGCGGCGTGGTGATACTGCTCTCCAGCGAGCTGACCGGCACGCATGGCGGTGAATGGCTAGCCGGAATCGGTCTGGCCATGGCCGCGGCCTTCTTCTACGCGCTAACGGCCATGATTGCCCGCAAGCTGAAATCCATCGCACCGCAGCATATCGCCTTTATCCAGGTACTGACGGGCGTCGTGATGCTTTTGCCGTTTGCCAGCATGCCCTCATTTTCCGGCGATTTTCCCTGGCCAATTTTGCTGACGCTTGGCATTGTCCATACCGGCATTATGTACCAGTTGCTCTACAGCGCGATTCAGAAGCTGCCGACGCCCATTACCGGCTCCCTGTCGTTTATCTATCCGGTGGTAGCAATTGTGGTTGATAATCTGCTGTTCGGACATGCGCTGAGCCTGACGCAGCTGGCGGGTGGCGCGCTTATCCTGTTTGCTGCCGCGGGTAACAACCTGGGCTGGGGCGAAAAAAAACCCCGCGAGTGCGGGGTTGGTATCAAAACGGCAAATTAGCGACGGGCGCGTACTATCTGGTATTTGCGCGTCAGGTACTCCACCGGCGCGCTCCAGATATGCACCAGGCGGGAGAACGGGAACAGCACAAACAGCGTCATCCCCAGCACCAGGTGAACACGGAAGATAAACGCTACGCCGTCCAGGTGCGCAGACGCTCCGCCGTGGAAGGTCACCACGGACTGCGCCCAGCCCACCAGCTTCATCATTTCACTGCCGTCCATATGCTGCGCCGAGAACGGAATGGTCAACAGACCCAGCGCGCACTGCACCATCAGCAGGGAGAGGATCAGGATGTCCGCAGCGGTCGTGGTAGCACGCACGCGTGGGCTGAACAGACGACGTTTCAGCAGCAGCAGGCCACCGACTAAGGTCATCACCCCGCAGGCACCGCCGGCGATCATCGCCATCTTCTGCTTCACCTCAATCGGTAGCCACGCTTCATACATCCAGTGCGGCGTCAGCATCCCGAGGAAGTGACCGGCAAAAATGCCCAGAATACCGATGTGGAACAGGTTAGAGCCCACATGCATCCCTTTGCGATCCAGCATCTGGCTGGAGGCAGCGCGCCAGGTGTACTGACCGTAGTCATAACGCAGCCAGCTTCCCACCAGGAACACGGTGCCCGCGATATACGGGTAAATGTCAAAGAAGAACATATTCAGGAAGTGCATTAGTGCCGTCCTCCGTTAGAGATATTCAAATATTGCGGGGCCACGGCACCGGCAAAACGACGCTGATGCGCTGAGATTTCGGATTCCCCGCAGTTCTGGTCAGCGAAGAATTTCACCTGCTCTTCTTCCCATACCGCATCCAGCGCCTGTGGCGTATCGTCACGGGCTTCATCGGCGATTTTCTCCGCCACTTTTTCACTGTCGACCGCGGCGTTGGCCAGCTTCACCAGCAGATCGAACAGCACCGCATAGCGGCTCTCACGCTGCTGAAGACGCGCGCCGAGCAGCGCCAGGATCGGCGCGATGTCCTGCAGACCACCCAGCGCCTCCTCTTTCGGCAACTGCGCCAGATACTCCAGATAGAGCGGCAGATGGTCCGGCAGCTCGCGGCTGTCGAGCTGCAGGCCGTGCTGTTCGTACTGAGCCATCAGATCCACCATCGCCTGACCGCGGTCGCGAGATTCACCGTGAACGTGTTCAAACAACAGCAGGGACGTTGCACGTCCACGGTCAAACAGCTGGCTGTAGTCCGCCTGCGCGTCCAGAAGGTCGCGCGCTAACAGGTCGCGGAGGAAAACGCCAAGCTTCTGGGCATCCTCTTTATCCAGGTTTTCTGAAGACGTGAGTGCATCAAAGAGTTCCTGCTGATGCTGCGCTAGCGCCGCATCCGGGTACTCAAGCAGTCGAGAAACAATGACAAGTTCAATCATGAGTGCGGCTCCGTTTTACTGGTCACATCCATGGCGTCGATGCGGCGGCTGTTGAACAGGTTGAATTTGCTGTCTGACCCGTGGCAACCATCGCCAAAGCTAAAGCCACAGCCATTTTTCTCCGGGAAGGCTTCGCGGGCCAGCTCACGGTGGCTGCTCGGCACCACGAAACGGTCTTCGTAGTTGGCAATCGCCAGATAGCGGTACATCTCCTGCGCCTGCGCTTCGGTCAGACCAACCTCTTCCAGCGCGCGGATATCGGTCACGCCGTCCACGGTTTCGGCACGCTTGAAGTGGCGCATCGCCAGCATACGTTTCAGCGCCAGCAGGACCGGTTGGGTATCCCCTGCGGTCAGCAGGTTTGCCAGGTACTGCACCGGAATGCGCAGGCTCTCCACGTCCGGCAGAATGCCGTTGCTGCCCAGCTCGCCCGCGTCAGCGGCAGACTGAATCGGCGACAGCGGTGGCACGTACCAGACCATCGGCAGCGTGCGGTATTCCGGATGCAGCGGCAGGGCCAGCTTCCAGTCCATCGCCATCTTGTACACCGGCGACTGCTGCGCGGCGTCAATCACGCTCTGCGGAATGCCGTCCTTCAGCGCCTGCTCAATGACCTTCGGATCGTTCGGATCGAGGAACACGTCCAGCTGACGCTGATACAGATCTTTCTCGTTCTCGGTGCTCGCTGCGTTTTCAATCGCGTCCGCGTCGTACAGCAGCACGCCCAGGTAGCGAATACGGCCCACGCAGCTTTCGGAACAGACGGTCGGCATACCGGCTTCGATACGCGGGTAGCAGAAGATGCACTTCTCAGACTTGCCGCTCTTCCAGTTGAAGTAAATCTTTTTGTACGGGCAGCCGGTGATGCACATACGCCAGCCGCGGCACTTGTCCTGGTCGATCAGCACGATGCCATCTTCTTCACGCTTGTAGATGGCGCCGCTCGGGCAGGTCGCCACGCACGCCGGGTTAAGGCAGTGCTCGCACAGGCGCGGCAGATACATCATGAAGGTGTTTTCGAACTGGCCGTACATCGCCTTCTGCATATTCTCGAAGTTCTGGTCTTTGGCGCGTTTCTCGAACTCGCCGCCCAGAATCTCTTCCCAGTTTGGACCGCTGGTAATTTTGTCCATGCGCTGACCGGTGATCAGCGAGCGAGGACGGGCGATCGGCTGGTGTTTGCCTTCCGGCGCGTTGTGCAGGTTCTGGTAGTCGTAATCAAACGGCTCGTAGTAATCATCGATGCCCGGCAGATGCGGGTTAGCGAAGATTTTTCCCAGCAACATCGCACGGTTACCCATGCGCGGCTGCAGCTTGCCGTTGATTTTGCGGATCCAGCCGCCCTTCCACTTCTCCTGGTTTTCCCAGTCGGTCGGGAAGCCGGTGCCCGGCTTGCTTTCCACGTTGTTGAACCAGGCGTATTCCATACCTTCACGGCTGGTCCAGACGTTTTTACAGGTGACCGAGCAGGTATGGCAGCCGATGCATTTATCCAGATTCAGCACCATGCCGACTTGTGAACGAATTTTCATTTTACGCTCTCCTGTACCTGGTCATTACCTTCGCCGTCTAACCAGTTAATATTCTTCATCTTACGTACCACCACGAACTCATCGCGGTTCGATCCTACGGTGCCGTAGTAGTTAAAGCCGTAGGCCAGCTGCGCATAGCCACCGATCATGTGGGTCGGCTTCGGCGTAATGCGGGTCACGGAGTTGTGGATCCCGCCGCGCTGCTCAGTGATCTCTGACCCCGGCAGGTTAACGATACGTTCCTGCGCGTGGTACATCATGGTCATCCCGGCCGGTACGCGCTGGCTCACCACCGCACGCGCCGTCAGGGCACCGTTGCTGTTGAACACTTCGATCCAGTCGTTATCTTCAATACCCAGATCTTTGGCATCCGTTTCGCTCATCCAGACAATCGGACCGCCGCGCGACAGGGTCAGCATCAGCAGGTTGTCGCTGTAGGTGGAGTGGATCCCCCACTTCTGGTGCGGCGTCAGGAAGTTCAGCGCCTTCTCCGGGTTACCGTTCGATTTCGCGCCCATCACCGCTTTCACGGAGCGGGTGTCGATTGGCGGACGGTACACCAGCAGGCTTTCACCGAAGTCGCGCATCCACTGGTGATCCTGATAAAGCGACTGGCGGCCGGACAGGGTGCGCCATGGGATCAGCTCGTGAACGTTGGTGTAGCCGGCGTTATAGGAGACATGCTCGTCTTCCAGGCCAGACCAGGTCGGGCTGGAGATAATCTTGCGCGGCTGGGCCTGAATATCGCGGAAGCGGATTTTCTCTTCCTCTTTATTCGTCGCCAGGTGCGTATGGTCACGACCGGTGAACTCGCTCAGCGCCGCCCAGGCCTTAACCGCCACGTGGCCGTTGGTTTCCGGTGCCAGGGTCAGGATCATCTCTGCCGCATCAATTGCCGTGTTCAGCATTGGCTGGCCTTTGGCCGGACCGTCCGCTTTGGTGTAGTTGAGCTTGCGCAGCAGGTCCATTTCGCTCTGGGTGTTCCAGGCGATCCCTTTCCCGCCGTTACCGATTTTCTCCATCAGCGGGCCGATAGAGGTAAAGCGCTCGTACGTTGCCGGGTAGTCACGCTCAACCGGAATGATGTGCGGTGCGGTCACGCCCGGGATCAGATCGCATTCGCCTTTTTTCCAGTCCTTCACGTCCAGCGGCTGCGCCAGTTCGGCGGCAGAGTCGTGCTGGATGGGCAGCGTCACCACGTCAGTCTCTTTGCCGAGGTGCCCCACGCAGACTTCGGAGAATGTCTTCGCGATGTCTTTGTAGATCTCCCAGTCGCTTTTCGATTCCCACGCCGGGTCAACGGCCGCAGACAGCGGATGAATAAACGGATGCATATCCGAGGTATTCATGTCGTCTTTTTCGTACCAGGTGGCGGTAGGCAGCACGATGTCGGAGTACAGGCAAGTACTGGACAGGCGGAAGTCGAGGGTGACCACCAGATCCAGCTTGCCGTCGAGACCGTTGTCTTTCCACTCCACCTCTTCCGGCTTCACGCCGCCCTGCTTGCCAAGATCTTTCCCCTGGATACCGTTTTCGGTACCAAGCAGGTATTTCAGCATGTACTCGTGGCCTTTACCGGACGAGCCCAGCAGGTTGGAGCGCCAGATGAACAGGTTTCGCGGATGGTTTTTACCGTTCTCCGGCTGTTCCGCCGCGAAGCGGATTGAGCCATCCTTCAGCGATTTCACGGTGTAATCCACCGGTGACATGCCCGCCTGCTTTGCCGCTTCCGCGATGCGCAGCGGGTTAGTGCCCAGCTGCGGCGCAGACGGCAGCCAGCCCATGCGCTCGGCGCGCACGTTGAAGTCAATCAGATGGCCGCTGTAGCGGGATTTATCCGCCATCGGCGACAGCAGCTCCTGCGCGGTGACCGTCTCGTAGCGCCACTGGCTGGAGTGGTTATAGAAGTAGGAGGTGCTGTTCATGTGGCGTGCCGGACGCTGCCAGTCGAGGGCAAACGCCAGCGGCTGCCAACCGGTCTGTGGACGCAGTTTTTCCTGGCCCACATAGTGTGCCCAGCCGCCGCCGCTCTGACCGACGCAGCCGCAGAAGATCAGCATGTTGATCAGGCCACGGTAGTTCATATCGAGGTGATACCAGTGGTTCAGGCCCGCACCGACGATGATCATTGAACGACCATGGGTCTTGTCGGCATTTTCCGCGAATTCGCGGGCAATATGCACGATCTGCGCGCGTGGAACGCCGGTGATCTGCTCTGCCCATGCCGGGGTGTAGGCTTTCACGTCGTCATAGCCGGTGGCGCAGTTCTCATCGCCCAGGCCGCGTTCCAGGCCGTAGTTCGCCATGGTCAGGTCATACACGGTGGTCACCAGGGCGCTAGACCCGTCGGCCAGCTGCAGGCGTTTTACCGGCAGCTTGTGCATCAGTACGTTTTTCAGTTCAACCTTGTTGAAGTGCTCGGAACCTTCACCGCCGAAGTACGGGAAGCCCACCTCGGCGATCTCGTCCTGGCTACCCAGCATGCTCAGGCGCAGCTCCGTCTCTTCACCGGTCGTGCCGTTACGCTGCTCAAGGTTCCACTTGCCCTTCTCGCCCCAGCGGAAGCCGATAGAGCCGTTTGGCGCCACCAGCTCGCCGTCGCTGTTATAGGCAACGGTTTTCCACTCTGGGTTATTTTCCTGGCCCAGCGCGTCCACCAGATCGGCGGCGCGCAGCGTACGGCCTGCTGCGTAGTAGCCGTCACGCTCTTCGAGCATCACCAGCATCGGCATGTCGGTGTAGCGACGGACGTAGTCGGTGAAGTACTGGCTTGGTTTATCCAGATGGAACTCGCGCAGCATGACGTGGCCCATCGCCATCGCCATCGCCGCATCGGTACCCTGCTTCGGTGCCAGCCACAGATCGCACAGCTTGGCGATTTCGGCGTAGTCCGGGGTCACCGCCACGGTTTTGGTGCCTTTATAACGGACTTCGGTAAAGAAGTGCGCGTCCGGCGTACGCGTCTGCGGCACGTTAGAGCCCCAGGCGATGATGTAGCTGGAGTTGTACCAGTCCGCAGATTCCGGCACGTCGGTCTGCTCGCCCCAGGTCTGCGGAGACGCCGGCGGCAGGTCGCAGTACCAGTCGTAGAAGCTCAGGCAGGTACCGCCGATTAAGGAGAGATAGCGCGCACCGGAGGCATAAGAGACCATCGACATCGCCGGGATCGGCGAGAAGCCCGCCACGCGGTCTGGACCGTAGGTTTTCACGGTGTAGACGTTGGAGGCAGCAATCAGCTCGTTCACTTCTTTCCAGGAGGAACGCACAAAGCCGCCGCGGCCGCGAGCCTGCTTGAAGCTTTTTGCTTTATCCGCGTCTTCAATGATAGAGGCCCAGGCATCCACCGGATCGCTGTGTTGCACTTTCGCTTCACGCCACATTTTCATCAGGCGCTTGCGCATCAGGGGGTATTTCAGACGGTTCGCGCTGTAGAGATACCAGGAGTAGCTGGCGCCACGCGGGCAGCCGCGCGGTTCGTGGTTCGGCATATCCGGGCGGGTGCGCGGGTAGTCGGTCTGCTGCATTTCCCAGGTCACCAGACCGTTCTTAACGAAAATCTTCCAGCTACATGAGCCGGTGCAGTTCACGCCGTGGGTCGAACGGACAACTTTGTCATGCTGCCAGCGCTGGCGGTAACCGTCTTCCCAGTCCCGGTTGGTATCCAGAACCTGACCGTGCCCATCGGCAAACGTTTCGCCCTTCTGCTTGAAGTAGCGAAACCGGTCCAAAAATTTGCTCATCGGGTATCTCCTGTATGGAGCCTGTGGCTCTCTAAATCGACATTGCTGATTTGCAGCGAAGGTAACGCCCTGAAAGAGGGGGAGAATTGATAACGATCAAGACGACGAGGGACTTTCAGGCGAGGGGTTACACCGAATACCACCAAAGCGGTATCATTTAAAATTCCATATCCATATGAAATATATCGTTATTTTTAATTTATCGTACAAACCGCCAGGCAAAATTCAACCTCGCAGGTATTAAGGGGTAGAGCGCCCTGTAAAGCGATGGCGATCACAGTGCTGCCTGCGGATTTCCTCTGCGTGGCAATCAGTATGTTGTAACTATTTTGATGCCAAAAAAAACGCGGCCCGAAGGCCGCGTAAACGGATAATCATACTTACTTATTTTTCTTGGTATTACGGCCATATACCAGCCACGTAATCACGACGCAGGCGATATAGAAGACGAGGAAGACCTTCATTGCACCCGCCGGAGAGCCGGTCAGGTCAAGCGAGATGCCGAACGCTTTCGGAATAAAGAAGCCGCCAATTGCGCCAATCGCAGAGATAAAGCCCAGCGCCGCAGCTGTATCCGTCGCCGCTTCGCGCATGGCCTGTTCTTCGCTGCCGCCCTGCGCTTTTACGCGGTCCATGGTCAGCTTACGGAAGATCACGGAGATCATCTGGAAGGTGGACGCGCTCCCCAGACCGGCCGTCAGGAACAGCACCATAAACACGCCGAAGAAGGCGATGAAGTTACCGCCCTGTCCGTCGGCCGGCAGCGTGAGGAACAGCAACGCACAGAAGACCGCCATCACGACGAAGTTAACCAGCGTCACGCGGGTACCGCCCAGACGGTCAGACACCATGCCGCCCAGCGAGCGAGCAAGGGCGCCAATAAATGGGCCGAAGAAGGCGAATTGCAGGATCTGCACGTCCGGGAACTGCGTTTTCGACAGCATCGCGAAGCCCGCCGAGAAGCCGATAAACGAACCGAAGGTCGCCAGATACAGCAGCGCCATCACCCAGAGGTGTCCACGCTTCAGCACCGGCAGCTGTTCGCTCAGCGACGCCTTTGACGCGGACAGGTCATTCATAAAGAACCAGGCTGCGAGGGTGAAGACCACGAGGAACGATACCCAGATCCAGGCTGCGTTTTGCAGATAGAGGGAAGAACCGTCCGCCTGCTCAACGCCACCGCCGCCAAAGGCTGCAAAAATGGAGACCGAGATCGCCAGGGGAGCGATCAGCTGCATCACGCTCACGCCCATATTGCCCAGACCGCCGTTAATCCCCAGCGCGCCGCCCTGCTTCGCTTTCGGGAAGAAGAAGCTGATGTTGGCCATGCTGGAGGCGAAGTTCGCCCCGGCAAAGCCGCACAGCAGGGAGATAATCACGAACACGCTGAACGGCGTGGAGGTATCCTGCACCGCGAAGCCCAGCCACACGCAGGGGATAATCATGATGCCCGTACTGAATGCCGTCCAGCGACGGCCGCCAAAGACCGGCACCATAAACGCGTAAGGGACGCGCAGCAACGCGCCTGACAGCGACGGCAGCGCGGTCAGCATAAACAGCTGATCGGTCGTGAACGTAAAGCCGACTTTGGGCAGGTTTACCGCCACCGCGCTAAACAACATCCATACGCAAAACGCTAACAACAAACACGGCACGGAAATCCACAGATTTCGGCTTGCTACACGATGGCCGCGCTGTTGCCAGAACGCCGGATCCTCTGGACGCCAGTCAGTAATAACGGCACCATTTTCCCTTTCGGGAGCGGATGAGTGACTCATAGACACCTCTGATTCTCGAATGATGCTGCAAACATTAGGGTTTTAGGGCGGCGGTAAGTTGATATAAATCAAAGGAAAAGTGGGAGGATTTGCGGCACAAAAAAAGGTGTTATCCTTAGTGAGTAGGCTAATTCGGTAAAAAAGACGTGGTTTTTCACGGCACTGACGATTCCCTGCAACGCCCACCTCTTGCCCCCTACTCCGTTGGCAATTTAGGGGTAATCCTTTGTTGGTATGGGTATACTCCAGGGTATGCACCAGAATAGCGCAATTCCTGCAAGCAGGCCACGTCAGGAGCACGCCCACTCAATGTTAAAAAGATGCTTATCTCCGCTAACGCTCGTGAATCAGCTCGCCCTGATTGTTTTGCTGTCCACCGCCATTGGCGTGACCGGCATGGCGATCTCCGGCTGGCTGGTACAAGGGGTACAGGGTAATGCGCATGCCATCAACGAGGCAGGCTCACTACGCATGCAGAGTTATCGCCTGCTGGCGGCGGTTCCCCTGACGCAGGACGATCGGCCTTTAATCGATGAAATGGAGCGCACGGCGTTCAGCCCCGAGCTGGAAAACGCCGCTATCCGCGCTGGCCAGCAGTCCCAGCTTAAGGCCCTTCAGGGGTACTGGCACACTCAGCTGCAGCCCGGCCTGAAACAGGCGCGCAGTACAGAAGCCGTTGCCCAGGACGTGGCGGGGTTTGTCTCCCGCATTGATGCGCTGGTCTCCGCTTTTGACCAAACGACCGAATTACGCATCGACCGGGTGGTGATGGTACACCGGGCCATGGCGCTGTTTATGGGGCTGCTGCTGATCTTCACCATCGTGTGGCTCCGCGCGCGGCTGTTGAATCCCTGGAAACAGCTGCTGGCGATGGCCCGCGCGGTGACCGCACGCGATTTTACCCAGCGCACGCACATCAGCGGGCGCAACGAGATGGCCATGCTCGGCCAGGCACTCAATACCATGTCGGCAGAGCTCTCCGAGAGCTACGCGGTGCTGGAACAGCGCGTTCAGGAAAAAACGGCCGGGCTGGAGCAGAAAAACGAGATCCTCTCCTTCCTCTGGCAGGCCAACCGTCGGCTGCACATGCAGGTGCCGTTGTGTGAACGTCTTTCGCCGGTGCTGAACGGCCTGCAAAATCTGACCCTGCTGCGCGACCTGGAGCTACGGGTCTACGATGTGGAAGACGAAGAGAACCACCAGGAATTTACCTGTCAATCCGATATGTCCTGCGATGACAAAGGCTGCCATCTTTGCCCTCGCGGCCTGCCGCCGCTGACCTCCGGCGGCACGACCCTGAAGTGGCGCCTGACGGACAGCCACACCCAGTACGGCATTCTGCTGGCCACCCTGCCAACCGGACGCCACCTGAGCCACGACCAGCAGCAACTGGTGGATACGCTGGTTGAACAGCTGACGGCCACGCTGGCGCTCGACAGGCATCAGGAAAAACAGCAGCAGCTTATCGTCATGGAAGAGCGCGCGACCATCGCCCGCGAGCTGCACGACTCCATCGCCCAGTCGCTCTCTTGTATGAAAATGCAGGTGAGCTGCCTGCAGATGCAGGATGCGGAGATGCCCGAAAGCAACAAACAGCTGCTCAGCCAGATCCGCAACGAGCTGAACACCTCCTGGGTGCAGCTGCGCGAGCTGCTGACCACCTTCCGCCTGCAGCTGACCGAGCCGGGCCTGCGCCCGGCGCTGGAATCCAGCTGTCACGAATTTAGCGCCCGGCTGGGGTTCCCGGTGAAGCTGGATTACCAGCTGCCGCCGCGGTTTGTCCCCTCCCATCAGGCCATCCATCTACTGCAGATCGCCCGCGAAGCGCTGAGCAACGTGCTTAAACACGCTGAAGCAACGGCGGTCACGGTCACCGTCAGCCAGCACGATAATCAGGTGAAACTGACGGTTCACGATAACGGCCGCGGCGTGCCGGAAAATGCCGAACGCACTAACCACTATGGTTTAATCATTATGCGAGACCGCGCTCAAAGCCTGCGCGGTGATTGCCAGGTTCGCCGGAGAGAAACGGGCGGCACGGAAGTTGTCGTCACCTTTATTCCCGAGAAACCGCTCACAACTGCTCAAGGAGAAACCCATGACTAATCAGGAACCGGCATCCATCCTGTTGATCGACGACCATCCGATGCTGCGTACTGGCGTGAAACAGCTGGTCAGCATGGCACCCGATATCACCGTGGTGGGCGAAGCCAGCAACGGCGAACAGGGCATTGAGCTTGCCGAATCCCTCGATCCCGATCTGATCCTGCTCGATCTGAATATGCCGGGCATGAACGGTCTGGAGACCCTCGACAAGCTGCGGGAAAAATCGCTTTCCGGCCGCATCGTCGTCTTTAGCGTGTCGAACCATGAAGAGGACGTGGTCACGGCGCTGAAGCGCGGTGCGGATGGCTATCTGCTGAAAGACATGGAGCCGGAAGATCTGCTTAAGGCGCTGCAGCAGGCGGCGGCGGGCGAGATGGTATTGAGCGAAGCCTTAACGCCGGTTCTGGCCGCCAGCCTGCGCGCCAACCGCGCCACCTCTGACCGTGACGTCAGCCAGCTCACGCCGCGCGAGCGCGATATTCTCAAGCTCATTGCCCAGGGGCTGCCGAACAAAATGATCGCCCGCCGTCTGGATATCACCGAAAGCACGGTGAAAGTGCACGTGAAGCATATGCTGAAGAAAATGAAGCTAAAATCCCGCGTTGAAGCCGCCGTGTGGGTGCATCAGGAACGGATTTTTTAAGGATTACTCCTCCGGAAGCAGCTTCCAGCGCGGATCGTCGTCAGGCAGTGCGACCAGCGGCTGCACCACGGCCAGCGTGATCTCATTGGACGAGACGCGCTGGCCTTTCTCATCTTCCACCACCGCCGACAGGTGCCAGCGGTTTGTCGCCCCTTCCCGATCCTCCCAGGCAGGGATAATCACGCTCCAGCCGTCGCTGCTGTTGCTTTTCGCCGGCGACGTCAGGCTCAGTGCCTGCGTATCGCCCTGCCAGTGGATCTGACGGATGCCGTGCGTGCTGCGAACCTGCAGCTTCAGCATCACGGTCTCACCCCCTTTCAGATCCCACGGCGGCGTGGCCAGCCAGACGGATAGCGTTTTACGCTGGCGGAACTCCATCACCGGCAGGCTGGTGCGCTCAGGTGAGTCGTAGCGGCTGCCGCGTAGGGAGCGCGTGGCGGCGACCTCATCGGCGGATAGCTGCTTTGCCAGCGGCACGCCAAAGCGATAGTTGAGCTTCAGTCCGAGGTTATTCTGGCTCTCACCGCTTTCGCCCTGCTTGTGCCCGGCGGTCAACGTCACCAGCGGAACGGGGGTATAGTTAAGCCCCAGATTGACCGCAACCGGGTTGTGGTAGCCGGTGCCGCTGTTGAACAGGTCAACGTTATCGCCAAAGTACTGCTCAAAGCTGACGCTGGTGTTCAGGTGATGAAACCACGGCAGCCAGGCTTTAGCGGTCACGTCATATCCGCGCGCCATGCGCTGCTCCTGAACGTCAGATCGCGCGCGCCATCCGGCAAAGGGCTGATAATAGTTCGCTGACAGGCGCAGATTTTCCCCCCACGCTTCCGCCCCCAGCCCGGCACGCTGCAAATTTTCATCCAGAAGATTATCGTAAAAGGTGTTGTAGCCCAGCAGCCACTTCCCGGCGACCCAGCGCTGACCGATTCCGGCATTGCTGACCAGGCCATCCGTCTGCTGCGTCAGGCCAAGCTGGCTCCAGCTCAGGTAGCGGTTAGTATCATTCCACGGGATAAACCAGCTCCCGCTGCTGCCGTTAAATTTGCCGTCGTTATCCACCAGCAGGTTCACGCTGGCGTTTCCCCAGGGCGACAGCCAGGACTCAATCTGCTGGTTCACTTCCCCGCTTACCGCGTCGCGCACCTGACCAAAGGCAAACTGACGCGCCTGCTCGCCGGTCGTCAGGCCATTGTCGGTCATGCTGGCTTCACCAAAGGCTTTCGCCATTTCGGCCAGGTGTTTTTCCCCTTCGCCGGTGGGCGCCGCCATGCCGAGATCGGGCAGACTGTCCCCGTTATTATCAAAGGGGTGCTGCGCCTGATGCATAAAGGAATTCGGCGCACCGTGAACGGCTCCGGCCGTAAGAAGGGGGAGTAAAAACAGCAAACGAATGCGGGACGATACAGCCATCAACGTCGTCAATAAGAACCTGTGTTTATGAATAAACTCTTATTATGTTAACGCGATAAGCCCTGAAATGCAGTCCTGGCGGACATTTCAGGATTATCCTGAAACAGCCCTTTCAGCTCCGGCACGCAGGAACCACAGTTCGTACCACAGCGCAGCTTAGCCCCCAGCGCGGTGACGGAATCACACCCTCCGGCAATCGCCTCCCGTATCGCCTCTTCCCCGACGCTGAAACAGCTACAGATAATGCGTCCCGGATCCGTCGCCCTCCCGACGCTCTGCCCGTTCAACAGGGCGTGGCGTTCTGCGGGCAGCACGGGTGGTGAATGAAAAGCGGCTTCAATCACCGTATGCGCCAGCGCCGGTAACGCGGTACCTTCCCAGAAACCCAGCATAAGCTGGCCTTCATACCAGGCCAGCACGCTGCTGCGTTCACCGGCCTGAGCAACCTGCAGTTGCCAGCCCCGGCCGCTGGCGTATTCCATTACCCACGACAGCAGCGGTTTATCGCACGCCACCGTCAGGCGTGAAGCTTTACGCCACCAGTAAACCGGAGAGGGCATTTCCAGTCCTTCGCGGGCATAGAGTTCTCCCTGCCAGGCGGGCTGCCAGGGCTGGATTCTGACGGCGGTTTGTTTACTCTCCGGCTGCCCCGAAACCGGATCGCAGCGCCCTTCCACCAGTGCATTCACCTTTCCCTGGCGGGCAAACTCAGCGTTCCAGTGCATCGGGGCAAAAGCGTTCCCTTCACGCTGAGCGTCGCTGATGCGCACTCTTCCTACCATGACGCCGCGCGGCGAACTGATGCGCGCCAGCTGGCCGCCGCACAGGGAAAACCGAACGGCGTCTGCGGGGCAAACCTCAACAAAGGGTTCGGCGATATGCTGCATGAGTCTGACCACATATCCTGTTCGCGTCATGGTATGCCACTGATCGCGGATGCGCCCGGAGTTGAGAATCAGCGGGTACAACGCGCTGACCGTCGCACCGTGCGACTGTGGGTCAACGGGAACAATGTTTCGGCACGGAAAATCCCCCCCAGGCCACTGCCAGGGCTCAAGCCGCTCCCACTCCTCACGGGTTAACGTAGCCAGGTCGTGAAGGTTTAAGGCCCGCGCGCCGTCATTTTCAAAGGCCGTCAGCGCCGCATGCTCGCAAAAAATCTCGTGGGGATGCTGCCAGGCAAAGGCGTCGCCGTGCCCCAGCCGTTTCGCCACCTGCGCGACGATCCACCAGTCCGGCTTTGCCTCACCGGGCGCGGGCAGAAACGCGCGCTGGCGCGAAATGCGTCGCTCGGAATTGGTTACCGTACCGTCCTTCTCTCCCCAGGCCAGCGCCGGAAAGCGAATATGGGCAAACCGGCTGGTGTCGGTATCGTTCATCACCTCAGAGACAATGACCAGCGGGCAGCGCCCCAGCGCCTGACACACCGCGTGGCTGTCCGGCAGCGAGACGGCAGGATTGGTGCCCATGATCCACACCGCCTTCACCTCGCCGCGGGCAATGGCGTCAAACAGCTCCACCGCCATCAAGCCCGGCGTCTGCGCAAGCCGTTCCGTTCCCCAGAAACGCGCCACCCGCGAGAGATCGTCCGGCTCAAAGTTCATGTGCGCCGCCAGCTGATTTGCCAGCCCGCCCACCTCTCTTCCGCCCATCGCGTTTGGCTGTCCGGTCAGCGAAAACGGGCCGCAGCCCGGACGGTTAAATTTCCCGCTGGCAAGGTGCACGTTAATGATGGCGCTGCATTTGTCGCTGCCGCTGGAGGACTGGTTGATTCCCATGGTGTAGAGCGTGATGGCCCTGGGCGCCGTCATAAACCAGTCGTAAAACGTACCAATATCCTGCGGCGAGAGGCAGCAAAACGCCGCCACGCGGGATATCGGCCACGCGTCCGTTCCCTGAATCACATTGAGCAGACCGACGAACAGCCCGGCGTCGCTGCCGGGAGTGAGCGCCAGATGCAGGTCAGCAATATCACAGGAGGCGGTTCTGCGCGGATCGATGACCACCACTTTCATCTCCGGATTGTTGTGCTTTGCCTGTACCAGGCGCTGATACAGCACCGGATGCGTCCAGGCCGCGTTTGAGCCCACCAGCACCACCAGATCGCTGTTTTCCACATCCTCGTAGCTGCACGGCACGACATCTTCACCAAAGGCGCGCTTGTAGCCAACGACCGCCGATGACATGCAGAGCCGGGAGTTGGTATCAATGTTCGCCGCGCCGATAAACCCTTTCATCAGCTTATTGGCGGCGTAATAATCCTCGGTAAGCAATTGCCCGGACGCGTAAAACGCCACCGCCTGCGGCCCCCATTTGTCGATAATGTCCTGGAGGCGCTCGCCTGCCGCTCCCAGCGCCTGCGCCCAGGCCACCTCAGCACCGTCAACAACGGGGCGCAGCAATCGCCCCTGTAACCCCATTGTTTCCCCCAGGGCCGATCCTTTCACGCACAAGCGGCCAAAGTTCGCAGGATGGGTTTCATCCCCCCGAACGCTGACCGTTTCACCGTCCACGCGGGCGACCACGCCGCAGCCGACCCCGCAGTAGGGACACGTTGTCCGGGTTTCCGTCATGAGGCCTCCGCACGCATTACCAGGGCATCATTACCGACCCACACCTTGCCGTTCTCAATTTTGACCGGCCAGGCGCGCACCGCGGGTTCGCCGTTCTCCACCTGACAGCCGTCGCGCAGGCGAATACGCTGCTTGTAGAGCGGAGAGATCACCACCGGCTCCCCCGCCGCATCGCCAAGAATGCCTCGGGAAAGCACGTTCGCGCTGCTGCCAGGCTCCCGGTCGTCAAGGGCATAGACGGTTTTGCCAAATCGGAACAACGCAATCGGCTTACGCCCAAGCCGCGCGCCAATGCCCGCCTGCTCGGGGATATCGTCGATGCCACAGATTTCCTGCCAGCGTTTACCTTGATCCGCTGTGATGTCGTTCACCGTCGTGCGGAACAGCGCCAGACGGTTCGGATCGTTAAGCGTGGTTTGCCATTCGCACTGGTAGGTCTCCACCACCCGGGCCATCTCCTGCTCCAGCTCGTGGGCGATGCCCAGGCTATCGTTGAGGATCACCTCCCGAAGGTAGTCGAGACCGCCTTCCAGGTTGTCCATCCAGGTGCTGGTGCGCTGCAGGCGATCCGCCGTGCGGATGTAGAACATCAGGAATCGATCGACGGTGCGGATCAGCGTGTCATCATCGAGATCGCTGGCGAAGAGATCCGCATGGCGAGGCTTCATGCCGCCGTTGCCGCACAGGTAGAGGTTCCACCCCTTATCGGTGGCAATCACCCCCACGTCTTTACTCTGCGCCTCGGCGCATTCGCGGGTACACCCTGAGACCGCCATTTTGATTTTGTGCGGTGCGCGCAGGCCTTTGTAACGGTGCTCGAGCCTGACTGCGAGGCCGGTGGAGTCCTGCACGCCGTAGCGACACCAGGTCGACCCGACGCAGGATTTCACCGTGCGCAGGGATTTGCCGTAGGCGTGCCCGGTTTCAAATCCGGCTTCCACCAGCGCCTGCCAGATCTCCGGCAGTTGTTCGAGCGTGGCGCCAAACAGGTCGATACGCTGGCCGCCGGTGATTTTGCTGTACAGTCTGTAGCGTTTCGCAATCTGGCCGATGGCGATCAGCCCGTCGGCGGTCACTTCCCCCGCAGGCATGCGCGGTACGATGGAGTAAGTACCGTCCTTCTGGATATTGGCGAAGTAGCGGTCGTTGGTGTCCTGCAGCGGCAGGTGTGCCGGTTTCAGCAGATACTCGTTCCAGCAGGAGGCGAGCACTGACCCCACCAGTGGCTTACAAATTTCGCACCCGTGTCCCTGACCGTAGCGGCTAATGAGCTGGTCAAAGGTGCGGATATGGTTGACGCGCACGAGGTGGTAAATCTCCTGACGCGAGTACGGGAAGTGTTCGCAGATGTCCTTTTTCACCTCCACGCCCTGCGCCGCCAGCTGGAACTCCATCACCTGCTTCACCAGTGCGCTACATCCTCCGCAGCCGGTCGCCGCTTTGGTGCACTGCTTAATCGCGCCGATATCCGTTGCGCCCGCACTTACCGCCTGACAGATATCGCCTTTGCTGACGTTATGACACGAACAGATTTGTGCGCTTTCCGGCAGCGCTGCCACGCCGAGCGCTTTTGGCGCACTGCCTGAAGACGCGGGTAATATCAGCGTTTCCGGCTCTTTTGGCAGGGCTATCCCGTTGAGCATCATCTGTACCAGCGTGGCGTATTCACTGGCATCACCCACCAGCACGCCGCCGAGCAGCGTTTTGCCGTCGTGGCTGACCACGATTTTCTTGTAGATTTGCTGCGGGCCGTGCGTCCACTGGTAACTCAGCGCCCCCGGCGTGCGCCCGTGAGCATCGCCGAAAGAGGCCACGTCCACGCCCAGCAGCTTGAGTTTGGTGCTCATATCCGCGCCGGCGAAGATGTTCTCCTCTCCCGCCAGCGCGGCGGCGGCCACCCGCGCCATCTGGTAGCCGGGCGCAACCAGCCCGAAGATTTTCCCTTCCCACAGGGCGCATTCACCAATGGCCAGCACGTCCGGATCGGAGGTCTGACAGCGGTCGTCAATGCCGATCCCGCCGCGCTCGCCGATAGCCAGCCCGCTGCTGCGCGCCAGCGCGTCCTGCGGACGAATGCCTGCAGAAAAGACCACCATGTCTGTTTCAAGCTGTTCGCCATCGGCAAAGCGCAACACCAGCCCGCCGTCCGCCGTGGCGATCTCCGTTGTCGCTTTACTGGTGTGAACGCCGACGCCCAGCGCCTCAATTTTCTTGCGCAGCATCGCCGCGCCGTCGTTGTCGAGCTGGACCGCCATCAGATTGGGCGCAAACTCCACCACGTGAGTTTTCAGCCCGAGCTGCTTCAGGGCATTCGCCGCCTCCAGCCCCAGCAGCCCGCCGCCAATCACTACACCCCGGCGTGAGCCCGCCGCATGCGCCGCAATCTTGTCCAGATCGTCAAGCGTGCGATAAACAAAACAGCCCGGTAGATCGTGGCCCGACACCGGTGGGACAAACGGATAGGACCCGGTCGCCAGCACCAGTTTATCCCAGTGGATCTCATGCCCGCTGGCGGTACGCACCACGCGCGCGTCACGATCGATAGCGACAATCTGCTGCGACAGGCGCAGCTCAATGCCGTTGTCGGCAAAGAAATCCCCTTCCACCAGCGAAAGCGACGCCGCGCTACGGCCGCCAAAATATTCCGACAGATGCACGCGGTCGTAGGCGGCATAGCGCTCCTCGCCAAAGACAACGATCTGATACTGCTGATGCAGATTGCGGTTCACGCAATCTTCGAGGAAATGATGGCCGACCATACCGTGCCCAACCACCACCAGAGTAGGTTTTGTCATAGCGTGCTGTCCTGCAACCTGCGGTTGCGTAGTGAAACGATCAAACAGCCAGTCCGCGTGCGCGGGCGCAGCCGTTGCCAGTAATTCGGTAAATGTCGCCGCGCTGCGGCAGTCCCCCATCAGCAGCACGCCAGCCAGCGCCCCCTGATGGATCAGTAAACGACGATAGTGACGGGTCAGCGGATCCCATGCGCTCCAGACCACATCGCCCTTCTGCTCTGCCGCGCGACCAAGGCTGAACAACTCCACGCCGGTCACCTTGAGGCGCATGCCGTTGTCGGTCAGGGCAAATGGCGCGGTGACGTCTCCGGCCAGCCGTGCGGCGAGGATATCCGCCTGCGCCAGACAGGGGGCGACCAGGCCAAACGTCTGGTCGTCAATTTCACAGCATTCGCCAATGGCGTAGACGTCCGGCACGGAGGTTTGCATTTGGTGATCCACCACGATGCCGCGCGCGCAGCGAATGCCGCTGGCCTGCGCCAGTACGACGTTAGGCTGCACGCCCGTCGCCAGCACCACGCGCGCGGCGGTGACGCTGCGTCCGTTCAGCAGCGTCACGCTATTCCCGTCAATCGCCGCGATGCCAGAGGCGAGCTCACAGCGCACGCCCCGCGCCGCCAGCGCCTCTTCCAGCAGCACGCCCGCCTGCTCATCCAGTTGCTGCTCCATCAGCCACAGACCGCGATGAACAAGGATGACGTTGTCCCCTGAGCGCGCCAGCGCTGCCGCCGTCTCAACCCCGAGCACGCCGCCGCCCAGCACTACCACCGGACCGGCGATCGCCCCTATGGCCCGGATATCCTCAAGGGTACGGAACGTGAAGACATGCGGCGCATCGCAGCCGGGAATTGGCGGAACAAAGGGCGTTGATCCGGTGGCAAACACCAGCGCATCCCAGCCCAGCGTGCGGACGGTGGTTTGCACTTCCCGCGTGTCCACATTCACGGCGAGCGCCTTTTCGCCCCGCAGCACCGTCACGCCCCGTTCCTGGTACCAGTCGTCATTCTGAAGACTGATGCCCGCCGCCGTTTTTTCACCGCCCAGCACCGGCGAAAGCTGGATGCGGTTATAGGCATGCTCCGGCTCGTCACCGATGACGGTAATTGCGAAACGATCGGCAGCACGCCCGGTGAGCGAGGCAATCAGCCGCGTGGCCGCCATGCCATTTCCGATAATGACCAGTCGCATCAAAGCCCCCTCGCTACGCCGCTTTCGGCTGCTTTTCATAGAGGAAATGCAGGATCTGCTGGCGCATGTGGTGATAGCGGCTGTCGTCAGCCAGCTGCACCCGGTTACGCGGGCGCGGCAGGTCAACGTGCAGGATCTCCCCGACGGTCGCCGCCGGGCCGTTGGTCATCATCAGCACGCGATCGGAGAGCAGCACCGCCTCGTCCACGTCGTGGGTAATCAGCACGATTGTGGTGTTCAGCGCCTGCTGGATCTGCATCACCGAGTCCTGCAGATGGGCGCGCGTCAGCGCATCCAGCGCGCCGAAGGGTTCATCCATCAGCAGGACTTTCGGCTTCATCGCCAGCGCGCGGGCAATTCCGACGCGCTGCTTCATGCCGCCGGAGATCTCCCCCGGGCGCTTGTGCAGGGCGTGCCCCATCTGTACGCGGTCGAGGTTGTGCTCAATCCACTCCCGGCGCTCCGCCTTGCTCATGCTGTGGCGAAACACGTGATCTACCGCCAGGGCCACGTTGTCGAAGCAGGTGAGCCACGGCAGCAGCGAATGGTTCTGGAATACCACCGCGCGCTCCGGACCCGGCCCGGCAATTTCGCGGTTGTCGCAAATCAGCCCGCCTTCCGTCGGCAGCGTGATCCCAGCGATAAGGTTAAGCAGCGTCGATTTACCGCAGCCGGAGTGCCCAATCAGGCTGACGGTTTCACCCTCATGGATATCAAAGGAGACGTTCTGCAGCGCCAGAAATTCGCCGCTGGCGGTGGAAAAACGCTGGCTCACGGCCTGGACCTGGATTAATGGTTTCATGTTCGCTCCTTATTTTTCCTGCCAGCTAAAGCGACGGGCGATCAGCATCAGCCCCTGCTCCAGCAGCAGCCCGACCACGCCAATGATGACGATGGCGAGGAGAATGTTTTCGACGTTGAGATTGTTCCACTCGTTCCAGATCCAGAAACCGATCCCTAAACCGCCGGTCAGCATCTCGGCGGCGACAATCACCAGCCAGGCGATGCCAATAGAGAGGCGCACCCCGGTCAGCACCGCGGGCAGCACCGCCGGGAAGAGAATGCGGCGCATGATGGTCCACTCTGAAAGCTGCAGCACCCGGGCGACGTTAAGGTAGTCCTGCGGGATACACCGCACGCCTTCGGCGGTGTTGATCACCATCGGCCAGATGGAGCAGATAAAAATGGTCCAGCTCGACGCGGGCTCCGCTTTCTGGAACAGCAGCAGGCCGATGGGCAGCCAGGCCAGCGGGCTAACCGGGCGTAATAGCGCGATCAGCGGGCCGAACATGCGCGAAAAAAAGGTGAAACGGCCAATCAGGAAACCAAGCGGGATCCCGGCGAACGCGGCCAGGCCAAACCCCACCGCCACGCGCTGTAATGAGGCGAGCACGTTCCAGCCGATGCCCATGTCGTTTGGCCCGTCGCGATAAAACGGATCGGCAAACAGGGTAATAGCGGAATCGAGCGTGCTGAGCGGCGTCGGGAAACCTTTGCTGTTAATCGCCGCCAGCTGCCAGAGCACCACCAGCAGTCCCAGCCCCAGAAAAGCCGGAATGATGCGCTGAAGGATCGCGTTAATACGACGCACAAACGTCGGCGTACGGCGGCGAACCTGCACCGGAGGCAGGAGAATCACCTCTCCACTCTCCGGCGTCTCGTGTGATTTTGTCTTTTGCAGATGCTGCATAATCAGGCCCCTTTACGGTGAATGGCGAAACGGCTGGCGTATCCTTCCGGGTCGGTACCGTTCCAGACGGTGCCGTCCATCAATGTGCTGCTGCGTAGTGGTGAAGTCGGTGTGGTAATGCCCCCCACCGCCGTGGCGGCATCCTGCCAGACCGCCGTCTGGTTAATGCGCTGTGCGATGCCCGTATAGTCCGGGGCGGCTTTGAGCAAGCCCCAGCGGCGGAACTGGGTTAAGAACCACATGCCGTCGGAGTGATACGGGTAGCTGACGGCCCCCTCGTTGAAGAAGCGGATCGGGTGCGCGTCCTGCCAGCGCTGGCCCAGGCCGTTGTCGTACTCGCCGAGCATGCGTCCGGTGAGATACTGCTCTTTGCAGTTGAGCCACGCCCGGCGGGAGAGGATCTGCGCGGTTTCGCGTTTGTTTTCCGGGGAGGCCTCAATCCAGCGCGCCGCCTCCAGCACTGCGCTCACCAGCGCCCGGGCGGTGTGCGGATTTTTCTCCACCCAGTCGCGACGCGTCCCGAGGATTTTTTCCGGATGGTCGGCCCAGATAGACTGCGACGTGGCGGCGGTAAAACCGATGCGGTCGTTGATGGCACGCGCGTTCCACGGCTCGCCGACGCAAAAGCCGACCATGTTGCCAATGCGCATGTTCATCACCATCTGCGGCGGCGGCACTACCACCGTACGCACGTCGTCAAAGGGGTGAATGCCCGCGCTGGCCAGCCAGTAGTAGAGCCACATGGCGTGCGTCCCGGTCGGGAAGGTGTGCGCGAAGGTATAGGTGCCAGGCGCCTGCTGCCCAATCAGCTTTTTCAGCCCGTCAAGGTCACGAACGCCCTTCTCTGCCAGATCGCTGGAGAGCGTAATCGCCTGGCCGTTCTGGTTGAGGGTCATCAGGTTAGCCATCTGCTGTGGCTTGCCAGCGATGCCCAGCTCCAGTCCGTACAGCAGGCCGTAAAGAATGTGCGCGGCATCGAGTTCGCCCGCCACCAGCTTGTCGCGCACCGCCGCCCAACTCGCCTCTTTGGTGGGCAGGATGGTAATACCGTATTTTTTATCAAACCCTTTCAGCGCAGCGATAACCACCGGGGCACAGTCGGTCAGCGGGATAAACCCGATGCGCACTGTTTCCTGCTCCGGTTTATCCGAGCCTGCCGCCCATGCGGCCTGCATGACACCCGGCAACAGAATTGCACCACTCGCCAGCATGCTGGCCTGCAAAAAACGCCGTCTCGACAAATCCGCCATGACCACTCCTGAAAAAAAACCAAAAAAAAGCGCCCACGGTGCCGAAGCACCAGTGGACGCCTTTATCCCGAAGACGGATGCACCGCCGTTGGCGCATCGTCAAAAATGGTTAATCTGATAATGCAAAGTGAATGCCAGGTTTTAACACACTGTTTCTTGCGGTGCTTACCGTTCTTCCCTCGCCTTTACGCACCGCAAACAGGCATAAAATGCCCACTGACCGTGCAGCTACTCCTTTGGTGTTACCTGCCATACATTCTTCACCATCAGCAGCGCGCGGGCGATATCCACCATCCTTTGGTTCTTGTCCATCGCCATTTTGCGCAGCGCCGTCCAGGCCTGTTCCTCACTCATATTCTGGTGGGTCATCAGCACGCTCTTCGCTTTATCAATGATTTTGCGCTCTTCAAGCGTATCGCGCAGCGACGCAAGCTGACGTGAGAGCTGCTCTATCTCGCGCGCCTGCTGGCGAACCAGGGTAAGCAACGGTTTTTCCGGATAGCGGATCGGCGGGTCATCCTGTTCATCGCCGGGGAGCGCGTACTCATCGTCACGGTGAATGCATTCGTCCACCGCGACCATCAGATCGGCGATGATCGTCTCCTCCAGCGTGCGCAGATGCTCAAGGCGCGCGGTTTGCAGAGCAAACCAGGCCAGTGCGGTAAGGCCGTTATCGGCGGCAGGCTGGCGGGTACAGGCCACGCGCCGGAGTTGCTCCGTTTCACGATCGGGCTGACAGTGCATTGAAAAGGTGGTCTGAACGTCAGCGGAGCTGTGTGAGAGAAAGATCTCAAAGCAGGCCTGCTGCCCGTCAATGCGGTCAACCAGCCTCTGACGAGTCACATCATCGAAAAAACCCTGCGTGAAGCCAATCGCCCCCAGCGCCCGCTCCTGTCCTGCCAGCTCTTTTCCCTGCATCAGGCTATAAAGCGCGACAAAACGTCCTGCGATTTGCGGATCGTCAATGCTGTCATTAAGCTGCGGCACGATACTGAGCAGATGGCGAAGCATACGGGAGTAGTGTTCCATCGCCTGGGGTGCCGTTACCGTCTGCTGAATCACACCGTCACGCAGCGCGGGAAGTGTATCCAGGCTCAGGAGCGCGCCGCCGATGCGTTCACAGACGGCACTTCCCGGGATCGGCGACTGTGTTTCAAGAATGCCGTAAAGGGCAGCGAGGTTTTCATCCACCAGCGCCCGGCTGGCTTTGCATTCGGGGGCGTACAGCTTGCCCTGTGAGCAGAGCCAGACGTTGGACGCCCCGCGCTCGCACTGTAACATGTGCACCAGTTGGCTAATGCCGTGCACAAGCACACCCAGCTGTGCCAGCTTGCTGAACTGCTCCTGGCGCATCATCTTTGCGCGCGTGAGCCATTCGGCAGCGCCTGGCGAAATGCCTGCCATTAATATCATGCTTACTCTCCCGGACAGCGAAACTCCGGGAAATTAAGCAATATTCGTGCCTTTATAAGAACAGGAGTCAACATGCAGAAGATTGTGATCGTCGCCAACGGTGCGGCCTACGGGAGTGAATCGCTTTTTAACAGCCTGCGCCTGGCCATTGCGCTGCGCGAAAAAGAGAGTGACCTCGCGTTACGCCTCTTTTTAATGTCGGACGCGGTCACCGCCGGGCTGAAGGGACAAAAACCGGCCGAGGGCTATAACATTCAGCAGATGCTGGAGATCCTGACCGCGCAAAACGTGCCGGTGAAGCTGTGCAAAACCTGCACCGACGGGCGCGGTATCACCGGGCTGCCGCTGATTGATGGCGTAGAAATTGGTACGCTGGTTGAGCTGGCCGAGTGGACGCTGTCCGCGGATAAAGTATTAACTTTTTAATAATAAACCCGTAAAAATATTATTTTCTTATGGACGCGGTTTCAGCATCAAGTTTACCTGCGGGGTTGCCGATAGGCATGGAAACAACACAGCAGGTATTTCACTTATGTTCAGATCGATTCGTGCACGCATCATCGCGGCGACGGCAGGCTGTCTGGTCGTCGCCCTTCTCCTCAATACCGTTATTAACTTCCAGGTCACACGCCAGGATAACCAGCAGTCACAGCGCGATATCCTGACCAGCACCAGCGCCAGCCATAACATGGCGATTGCCGACTGGGTCAAAAGCAAGATGACGGTGATTGCCTCTGCCCAGACCGTTGCGCTGAGTGACGATCCGGTTCCGGTGTTTAAACAGCTTGCACAGGCGGGTGGATTCACCAACGTTTATGTGGGCTACGCCAGCAAAACGGCGAAATTCTCTGAGCCCGCGGGTGTCCCGGCGGATTATGACCCGACCATTCGCCCGTGGTATCAGCAGGTGGTCAGCACGGACGGCCCGGTCGTCACCGCGCCCTACGTTGATGCCGGTACCGGTAAACTGGTGGTGACTTTCGCCGTACCGGTGAAAGAGAATGGCGCCCTGAAAGCGGTGGTGGCGGGCGATGTGGCCATGGACAGCGTGGTGGCGAACGTGCGCGGGATCCATCCAACCCCGTCCAGCAGCGGGTTGCTTCTGAACAGTGACGGCAGCGTGATAGCGGCTAACGATCCGGCGCTGACGCTTAAACCGTTCGCTGAGACCATCAAAGGCATCGATTTTGCTGCACTGAAAAGCGGTAACCTTGTCGACGGTACGCTTAACGACGTCGAAAAAACCTTCGTGGCGACAGCCGTGCCGGGCACAAACTGGCTGCTGGTCGTCGCCCTCGACAACGGTGACGCCACCTCCGGCATGCGTTCCCTGCTTAAGGCATCGGCGATTTCGCTGGTGATCCTGGCGCTGCTGAGCGCGGCCATTGTTCACCTCCTGATTGCCCGTCTGCTGAAGCGCCTGTCTGACATTCGCGACGCGATGCACAACATTGCCAACGGGACTAACGATCTGTCGCAGCGTCTGCCGGACAGCGGCGAGGACGAGGTGGCGCAGATTGCCCAGGCCTTTAACGCCTTCAGCGATAAGCTGTCGGTGGTGATGGTGCAGCTCCGTGATGCCAGTGAGTCGGTGAAAAACGCCGCCCAGGAGATTGCGGCGGGTAACCAGGATCTCTCCGGACGTACCGAGCAGGCGGCGTCCAGCCTGCGCGAGACGGCCAGCGCCGTGGAGCAGATCACCGCCTCCGTGACCCAGTCGAACGAGTCGGCGGCAGAAGCGAATGACCAGGCGAGCAAGGCCTCTGCGGCCGCTGCGCGCGGCGGCGAAGTGGTATCCCAGGCGATCAGCACCATGCAGTCCATCGAAGTCGCGTCGGCTAAAATTGGCGACATCACCAGCGTGATTGACGGTATCGCGTTCCAGACCAACATTCTGGCGCTGAACGCCTCCGTCGAGGCGGCCCGTGCCGGGGAGCAAGGGCGCGGGTTTGCCGTGGTAGCAGGCGAAGTGCGTAACCTGGCGAGCCGTAGCGCCCAGGCGGCAAAAGAGATCAAATCGCTGATCGATTCCACCACCGACAGCGTGGCCACCGGCTCCCGCTACGTGCATCTGGCCGGGGAAAGCATGGACGAGATCCGCTCCAGCATCGGCAGCGTTTCCGGCATCATGCGCGAAATCTCCATCGCCACCAGCGAGCAGATGAAAGGCATTCACGAGATCAACCACGCGGTGACCCATCTCGACCGCATGGTCCAGCAGAACGCCGAGCTGGTGGTGCAATCAGCCGCCGCTGCGGGTGCCCTGCAGAGCCAGGCGGGCGACCTTGCTGAAACCGCCGGCCATTTCCGCATTTAATTTTCTCGCGGCGCGCGTTTAGCGGGTAAAACGCGCGCCAGCGGAAATTCTGAGGAATTTTGTCATTTTTGTTTAATCGTTATGCCATTTTTTGATCAAAATCAGCATCCCTCCCCCTCCCCTTTGGTGTTATGCCATGAGTGAATTGTGAACAACATCACGCTCGGATATGGCAGCAGGGAGAGCGTTGTTTAAGACTACGGGGTAAAAAATGGCACTGGTAAAAACAAGTTTGAAGCTGTTTGGCGGGGATACGGTTGTGGTGCGTTGCTCAGAGCGCTGTCGTATTCATCTCATGAGTGCGAAAGCACAAAAACAATCCCAGGCGGATATCCTGACCGTGCAGGACGATAAGGCCTGGCTTACCGTGCCATATACCGGCACGTGGGATGTGCTGATCGACAGCCACAGCCAGTCGCTGGAGCATTCCGTCAGTTACGTAGCAGCATAACGTCAAACGCCCGGCAAGCCGGGCGTATTTTCAGGCAAAACCCGGTCGCAGCGTGCCGTTGAGCGGGTTTCCTTCCAGCAGCGCCTTCACCTTCGCCACCAGCTCATTCAGACAATCGTCCTGCATGCCGAGGCGGGTCAACTCCTGATCGAGGGAGAAGAGATACTGCGCGTTAGTTCCCAGCGGTCCGCTGGCGGCAGCAATCAACGGGGCAATG
Source organism: Enterobacter cloacae complex sp. Mu1197 (assembly GCF_040059225.1). NCBI lineage: Bacteria > Pseudomonadati > Pseudomonadota > Gammaproteobacteria > Enterobacterales > Enterobacteriaceae > Enterobacter > Enterobacter cloacae complex sp. Mu1197. The sequence continues at coordinate 2,699,947 of NZ_CP157375.1, forward strand.
ACCTGCGTGCGGGTGTCCGCTTCATACAGCGGATGGCGCGGGTCCATGATAAACACCAGCGCATTGACGGTGCGACCGTCGTCCAGCTCCAGCTTGCACCAGCTCGGCATATAGCAGCCGGTGATCATCTCACGCTTCCAGAGCAGCGTAAGCTCCTCTTCCAGCGTGGCATCCGGGAGGCGATACGCCACGCCCGTGGTGCGCCCGCCCTCTTTCAGTGCAAGCATACGTCCGGGTTGGCACGCGCTGCCGCGTCCGGCCGTCAGACGCAGGCAAAATGCGCGGTGCCAGCCAGGCAGCGTTCCCGTTGCCGATTCGACAAATTCCAGAGCCGGGTTCCACATCAGGGAGCCGTAGCCAAAAATCCATACCGGGCCATCATCCGGGCGGCAGGCAAGCGTGGCAGCAAGTGACGCCGCACGTTGTTCAGCTGACCAGAGAAGCGATTCCTCAATAGCACCAAATGCCGTCTTACAATCTGCCTTCATTAAGAAATCACGCGTTAACACTTTCCACCTCCGCCACTGCATGCTTCCTTGCGACATCTGTAATTCGCCTTCCGGGCCTTAGGTGCTGGTCATTTTGCCAGCAGTTAAATAACGATAAGCAATTAGCGGACCAGTTGCAATACAACGGCAGTTCAACCGCCTGAAAAGTCAAAATGAAGGCAGCGAATTATTTCACGGCTATTTCTTTTTGTGCCATTTATCGTCGTCTCCTTTTTCATATTCATGTTTTACGGCGGCCCAGGCGACTTTGTGTGCCGTCTCTTCACGACTGGCATCATCCCGGCGATCCTCCTTATCTTTGTACTGATCCCAGGCACTGTTAAACGCCTCTTTGTAGATATCCTGCGCGTGAGCGGGCAGCACGTTTTGCACGTTATCGGGTAATTCGCGTTTCGTTTTATATGGCATCACTCACCTCTCTTTTGCTTAAAGAGATAAGTGTGGACGACGATATGCCAGCGTGCCACCCGGTCTTAATTTATGGATTAACTTTATATCTAATTAATTGTTATTTAATAAATATTATGTGAAAACCGTCAATTACAGGAGTCAGATATTAAATTTATGACAAAGGGTAAAATTAAGTAAAAAATTAAGGGTATTTAACAGAGATCTGTTAATTTAATGCCCTCAAAAATCTATCTATAATTACAAGCACCTGCATTGATGGAGAAGCACATGACAGCAACACACGAGGCGGTAAAAACCCGCCACAAGGAGACGTCTCTCATTTTCCCGGTTCTGGCACTGGCTGTGCTGCTCTTCTGGGGAAGCAGTCAGTCACTGCCAGTGGTGGTTGGTATCAATATTCTTGCCCTGGTCGGTATCTTAACCAGCGCATTTAGCGTCGTTCGCCATGCGGACGTACTGGCCCACCGTCTGGGCGAGCCCTACGGATCGTTAATTCTCAGCCTTTCCGTCGTTATTCTCGAAGTCAGCCTGATTTCCGCGCTCATGGCGACCGGCGATGCCGCACCGACGCTGATGCGCGACACGCTTTACTCGATCATTATGATTGTGACGGGCGGCCTGGTGGGCTTCTCTCTGCTGCTGGGCGGGCGTAAATTCGCGACCCAGTATATGAACCTGTTCGGCATTAAACAGTATCTGATTGCCCTCTTCCCGCTGGCGATTATCGTGCTGGTCTTCCCGATGGCGCTGCCGGGTGCAAACTTCTCCACCGGTCAGGCGCTGCTGGTCGCGCTGATTTCCGCAGCCATGTACGGCGTGTTCCTGTTGATTCAGACCAAAACGCACCAGAGCCTGTTTGTGTATGAGCATGAAGACGACAGCGACGACGATGACCCGCACCACGGTAAGCCGTCGGCCCACAGCAGCGCGTGGCATACGGTTTGGCTGATCGTGCATCTGATTGCGGTGATTGCCGTCACCAAGATGAACGCCAACCCGCTGGAAACATTGTTAACCGAGCTGAACGCGCCGGTAGCCTTTACCGGCTTCCTGGTGGCACTGCTGATCCTGTCTCCTGAAGGGCTGGGCGCGCTGAAAGCCGTCTTAAACAATCAGGTACAGCGCGCAATGAACCTGTTCTTCGGCTCCGTGCTGGCGACCATTTCACTCACCGTGCCGGTGGTGACGCTGATTGCCTTTATGACCGGTAACGAGCTGCAGTTTGCGCTGGGCGCGCCGGAGATGATTGTGATGGTAGCCTCGTTGCTGCTGTGCCAGATTTCGTTCTCAACCGGGCGCACCAACGTGCTTAACGGGGCAGCGCATATGGCGCTGTTTGTGGCTTACTTGATGACAATTTTTGCGTAGCTTTTTGCCCAGCGGCGCTTCGCTTGCAGGGCCTACGGGTTTTGTAGGCCGGGTAAGCAAAGCGCCACCCGGCAAAATGCCCCATAAAAAAACCCGCCGAAGCGGGTTTTTTATTATTTGCTGGTATCCAGCTCGTCGAAGCTCTTCACCAGATCGTCAATCGCTTTAATCTGTTTCAGGAACGGCTCCAGCTTATCCAGCGGCAGCGCGGATGGGCCGTCACATTTTGCGTTATCCGGATCCGGGTGCGCTTCAATGAACAGACCCGCCAGACCGGTTGCCATACCGGCGCGCGCCAGTTCGGTCACCTGAGCACGACGGCCACCGGACGCGGCGCCAAACGGGTCGCGGCACTGCAGCGCGTGGGTCACGTCGAAAATCACCGGAGACTGGCCGGAGACATTTTTCATCACGCTGAAGCCCAGCATGTCCACCACCAGGTTGTCGTAACCGAAGTTAGCGCCACGGTCGCACAGGATCACCTGATCGTTACCACCTTCGATAAACTTATCGACGATGTTGCCCATCTGACCCGGGCTCACGAACTGTGGTTTTTTCACGTTGATCACGGCACCGGTTTTCGCCATCGCGGCAACCAGGTCGGTCTGACGAGCCAGGAATGCCGGGAGCTGAATCACGTCTACCACGTCTGCCACCGGCTGCGCCTGAGAGGCTTCATGCACGTCGGTGATCACTTTCACGCCAAAGGTCTGCTTCAGCTCCTGGAAAATCTTCATCCCCTCTTCCAGGCCCGGGCCACGGTAAGAGTTGATGGAGGAGCGGTTGGCTTTGTCAAAAGAGGCTTTAAACACGTACGGGATGCCCAGCTTCTGGGTCACGGTCACGTAGTGCTCGCAGATACGCATGGCGAGGTCGCGGGATTCCAGCACGTTCATGCCGCCAAACAGCACGAAAGGCAGGTCGTTTGCTACCTTGATATCACCAATGCTAACCACTTTTTGTTTCATAGGATCGCCTTATTCAGGTGTGAATCGGAATTAAGATTAATGCAGTGTAATTTGCTTGTGCGAGATCGCGTTGATCTGCGCACGAATCATTTCGCTAATGGGGTCTTCCGGACACTGCTCGACGAAATAGCTCAGATCGTTTAGCGCCACGTGCTCACAGTCGAGCTGGGCATAGATCAGCCCGCGGTCGCGAATTTCGTACGGGTCTTCCGGATTAAACTGCAGCAGCACTTCGCTGGCGCGCAGGGCCAACTCCATCTGACGCTCTTCCATTAACGCTGACTTCAGCGTATCGAGCAGCTTGCGGATCACTTCTGCGTTATCCGCCTCGTCGAGATCTTCGTTGAAGAGCTCAGCCACCGGGCTGATGTTGCCTTTCAGCCACACATCCAGCGTATGTTCATCCAGCGTGTCGCCGTTGAAGGGATTAATGAGCCACATCTCACCGTCCAGCCACTCCGCACGCAGGATCATCTGCGTCGGGAAAATGACCGGCACCAGCGGAATATCCAGGCGGTGCGCGACCCACAGTAAAATAGAGCCCAGCGCAACGGCGCTGCCCTGACGATTTTTTAAGACCTGGTCCAGCCATAATGCGTCAGACAGGCGATACACGCCCCGCGTGTCGCAGAAACCCCATTCGCCGTAGAAAAGCTCAAGCAGCTTCTCTAATTGCCAGTCTTGCGGTCGCGCCTGATTAATCTCTTCACGCGCCAGGCTGACCAGATTCTCCAGCTCATCGTAGACAAACTGCGACGAAAAATCGTCGCGAATCATCTCAGAAATCAGGATCATGCCATCGCAAAGCGGCACTTTATTAAATTCGAAATCGGCTAAGGACCTCATGACTTACCCCAGTAACGACCGAGCGCACAGCGACGCCCGGACGAGATAAAACTCAAAACGATGTAGATGATAACGCCAAACCGCCTTTCAGTCAGCCTTACGCCTTTATCAGTAAATGGCAGATAGCCTGCACTCATAGCCACTGCCCCAGCGTCAGGCGTTCATTGCCGCCGTAGTCGCGGCAGGTTTTGACGTCGGCGTAACCCGCCTGAGTAAACAATGCCCGCACACTTTCTCCCTGCGTCCAGCCATGCTCCACAAGAAGCCAGCCGCCGGAAAGTAAATGTTGTCGTGACATTGTCACAATGTGATCGAGGTCGGCTAAACCTTCCCTGGCGGCGACCAGCGCCGTCAGCGGTTCGAAGCGCACATCACCCTGTGCAAGGTGCGGATCATGCTCGTCAATATAGGGTGGGTTACTGACAATGATGCCGAACGTCTGGTTCTCCAGCGCGCTAAACCAGCTGCTTTGCAGCACCGTTACGTTGGTCAGGCCAAGACGTTCCACGTTGCGCTGCGCCAGCGCTACCGCGTCGGGCATCACATCTACCGCCGTCACCGCGCAGTCGGGTCGTTCACTGGCGAGCGCCAGCGCGATGGCCCCGGTGCCCGTACCGAGATCAAGAATGCGGCAGGCCGCCGTCGGTAAACGCGCCAGCGCCTGTTCGACCAGACACTCGGTATCGGGACGCGGGATCAGCGTCGCCGCCGAGACGTAAAGCGGTAACGACCAGAACTCGCGCTCACCGACAAGGTGCGCCACCGGCTCGCCGTGCTTACGGCGGGCAAGCAGCGTGGCGAGCCGTGCTTCCTGCTCAGCGGTCAGTTCGGTTTCACCGAAGGCCAGCAGGTACGTGCGGGCTTTGCCCGTCACATGCTCAAGTAAAATTTCGGCATCGCGTTTCGGGCTTTCGCTTTCGGAAAGCTCAGCGGCAGCCTCACGTAACCAGCGCTGAAAATCCATTATTCCTGCTCGGACAGTGCCGCCAGCTGGTCGGCCTGGTATTCCTGCACAATAGGCTCAATCAGCATATCCAGCTTCCCTTCCATCACCTCGTCCAGACGGTACAGCGTCAGGTTGATGCGGTGGTCGGTCACGCGCCCCTGCGGGAAGTTGTAGGTGCGGTTACGGTCGCTGCGATCGCCGCTCCCCAGCAGGTTACGACGCGTAGACGCTTCCGCCTGCTGGCGTTTCGCCATTTCGGCCGCGTGGATACGCGCGCCCAGCACGGACAGCGCTTTGGCTTTGTTTTTGTGCTGTGAACGCTCGTCCTGACACTCCACCACGATACCGGTTGGCAGGTGGGTAATACGGATGGCGGAGTCGGTGGTGTTAACGTGCTGACCACCCGCCCCGGAGGAGCGGAAGGTATCAATACGCAGGTCCGCCGGGTTGATGTCCGGCAGCTCCGCTTCCGGCAGCTCCGGCATCACCGCCACCGTACAGGCGGAGGTGTGGATACGGCCCTGAGATTCGGTGGCCGGAACGCGCTGCACGCGGTGACCGCCGGATTCAAACTTGAGACGACCGTATACGCCGTCGCCGCTGATCTTGGCGATAACCTCTTTGTAGCCACCGTGTTCGCCTTCGTTGGCGCTCATGATCTCCACGCGCCAGCGACGCGACTCGGCGTAGCGGCTGTACATGCGGAACAGATCCCCGGCAAACAGTGCCGCTTCGTCACCGCCGGTACCGGCGCGGACTTCCACGAACGCGTTACGCTCGTCGTCCGGATCTTTTGGCAGCAGAAGCACCTGAAGCTGCTGCTCCATCTCCTCAGAACGCGCTTTCGCATCCTGCAACTCTTCCTGCGCCATCTCGCGCATTTCAGGATCGTCGAGCATCATCTGCGCGGTTTCGATATCTTCCTGAACCTGTCGCCAGTCGGTAAAGCATTTAGAAACATCACTTAACTGCGCGTATTCACGTGAGAGCGCGCGAAAACGCTCCTGGTCCGCAATGGTCCCGGCATCGCCGAGCAGCGCCTGGACTTCTTCATGGCGCTCGTGCAGAGCTTCCAGTTTAGCGACGATAGAAGGCTTCATAGGCGTAAGTGCACCTTGTCTTAGAAAATGGGTATAGGGCGCTATTCCAGCCCGAGGCTGTTGCGCAGAATAGTCAGGCGTTCATCATCCCCGTCACGGGCAGCCTGCTGAAGAGATTTGGTTGGCGCATGGATCAGGCGGTTGGTCAGTTTCCACGCCAGATCCTGCATAATTGCATGTGCGTCGCCGCCCTGCTCCAGGGCCGCTAACGCTTTGGCTGTCAGGTCGTCACGCACCTGCTCCGCCTGTCCGCGATACTCGCGGATGGTCTCGCTGACGCTTTGCGCGCGCAGCCAGGCCATAAACTCACTGGTTTCCTGCTCAACAATGGTTTCCGCCTGCACCGCCGCCGCTTTACGCTGGGCGAGGTTGTGCGAAATGATGCTTTGCAGGTCATCCACGCTGTAGAGGTAGGCGTTAGGCAGCTTGCCCACTTCCGGCTCAACATCACGCGGGACGGCAATATCCACCAGCAGCATCGGCTGATTACGACGAGACTTCAGCGCACGCTCCACCATCCCTTTGCCGATAATCGGCAGCGGACTGGCGGTCGAGCTGATAATAATGTCCGCCTCTTTCAGACGTTCATCGATGTCGCTCAGGGCAACCACCTCTGCGCCCACTTCATCCGCCAGCACCTGCGCGCGTTCGCGAGTGCGGTTAGCGATAATCATCTTTTTCACTTTATGCTCGCGCAGATGGCGCGCCACAAGTTCGATGGTTTCGCCCGCGCCCACCAGCATCACGGTGACGGTGGAGAGGGATTCAAAGATTTGGCGTGCAAGGGTGCATGCCGCGAAAGCAACAGAAACCGCACTGGCACCAATGTCGGTTTCGGTTCGCACACGCTTCGCCACGGAGAATGACTTCTGGAACATGCGCTCCAGCTCGCTGGCCTTCAGATGCCCTTTTTGCGAATCCGCAAAGGCTTTTTTCACCTGACCCAGAATTTGCGGTTCGCCGAGCACCAGCGAATCCAGCCCGCTGGCCACGCGCATCAGATGGCTGACGGCATCGTTGTCCTGATGCCAGTACAGGCTGTTGCGCAGCTCGTCTTCATTGAGATTGTGGTAGTCGCATAACCAGCGGATCAGCGCTTCGTGCAGGTTATCCTGCTCTTCCACGCTTAAATAGAGCTCGGTACGGTTGCACGTCGAGAGCACCACGCCACCCTGCACCATCGGCTGTGCAAGCAGGCTGTCCAGCGCCAGGTCGAGCGTATCTGGCGAAAACGTTACGCGTTCTCGCAGCGAAACCGGGGCCGTTTTGTGGTTGATGCCGAGTGCTAATAGGGTCATGTTGAGCGGGAGTAGTACCAGCGTTAATAAGGTTAGCAGAACGCATCATACAGGATGCGCGAGATCAATAAAAGAGACAGCCCCCTTTCGGAGTAATAGGTTACACAACGCTTTGAGATAATTTGAACGTAGACGGTAGCCCCCTTCGACGCTAGCATTAACAGTTATAACTGCAACGTATCTCAAGGATTTGTCCTCATTATGACCCGACTGATTCGCCTGCTGCCCCTGGCGGCACTGGTTCTGACCGCGTGTACCGTCACTCAACCAAAAGGCCCGGGCAAAAGCCCTGACTCGCCACAGTGGCGTCAGCACCAGCAGGACGTCCGTAATTTGAACCAGTACCAGACCCGCGGCGCGTTTGCTTATCTTTCGGATGAGCAAAAAGTGTATGCACGCTTCTTCTGGCAACAAACGGGTCAGGACAACTATCGCCTGCTGCTGCTGAACCCGCTGGGCAGCACCGAGCTGGAGCTTATCGCGAAACCGGGCGAAGCGCAGATCACCGATAACAAAGGCCAGCACTACACCGCAACCGATGCCGAAGAGATGATTGGCAAGCTGACCGGAATGCCTATCCCGCTCAACAGCCTGCGCCAGTGGATCCTCGGCCTGCCGGGTGACGCCACCGACTACACGCTTGACGATCAATATCGTCTGAGCCAGGTGAACTACACCCAGAACGGCAAGACCTGGAAAGTGGTGTACAGCGACTATGACAGCAAGAGTAAACCGTCGCTGCCATCGAATATGGAACTGACCCAGGGCAGCCAGCGCATCAAGCTGAAAATGGACAACTGGATCGTTAAATGATGACCCACTGGCCCTCTCCGGCAAAACTGAATCTGTTTTTATACATTACCGGCCAGCGCGCTGACGGCTATCACACCCTGCAGACGCTGTTTCAGTTTATTGACTATGGCGACACGATCTCCATTGAACTGCGCCAGGACGGGCAGATTTGCCTCCTGACGCCGGTCGACGGCGTGGCGCATGAGGACAACCTGATTGTGCGCGCCGCGCGTCTGCTGATGAACGCCGCTGCGGAATCAGGTCGCCTGCCTGCGGGAAGCGGTGCGGATATTCGTATCGAGAAACGTCTGCCGATGGGCGGCGGTCTGGGCGGCGGCTCATCTAACGCCGCCACGGTGCTGGTTGCCCTGAACCACCTCTGGGGCTGCGGGCTGTCGCAGGACGAACTTGCCGCCCTGGGCTTGACGCTGGGCGCGGATGTTCCGGTGTTTGTTCGCGGTCATGCGGCCTTTGCCGAGGGCGTGGGGGAAATCCTCTCCCCGGTCAACCCGCCGGAAAAATGGTATCTGGTTGCTCACCCCGGCGTGAGCATTCCGACCCCGGTCATCTTTAAAGATCCTGACCTGAAAAGAAATACCCCGATTCGGTCAATAGAAACGTTATTAAATTGTGAATTCAGCAACGATTGCGAGGATATCGCAAGAAAACGTTTTCGCGAGGTTGATGCGGTGCTTTCCTGGCTGTTAGAATACGCGCCGTCGCGCCTGACTGGTACAGGGGCCTGTGTCTTTGCTGAATTTGACACCGAATCCGCCGCTCGTCAGGTGCTTGAGCAAGCGCCGGTTTGGCTGCATGGTTTTGTAGCGCGTGGGATGAACATTTCCCCCCTACAGCAGGCCATTCTGGCGCAGACTGAGTTTCGGTGACAACGTCACCCTGTTCCAGACGTTGCATCGCGCTCTTTAATACACCGCCTGGATAGCCTTTGCCTGGCCCGCACAGTTTACGGCGAACGCTATCCACCACTGGACGCATGCCTGAGGTTCTTCTCGTGCCTGATATGAAGCTTTTTGCTGGTAACGCCACCCCGGAACTAGCACAACGTATTGCCAACCGCCTGTACACTTCCCTCGGCGACGCCGCCGTAGGTCGCTTTAGCGACGGCGAAGTCAGCGTACAAATCAACGAAAATGTACGCGGTGGTGATATTTTCATCATCCAGTCCACCTGTGCTCCAACGAACGACAACCTGATGGAACTGGTTGTTATGGTCGACGCCCTGCGTCGCGCTTCCGCAGGCCGTATCACTGCTGTAATCCCTTACTTCGGCTATGCCCGCCAGGACCGTCGCGTCCGTTCCGCGCGTGTGCCAATTACCGCGAAAGTTGTCGCTGACTTCCTGTCCAGCGTTGGCGTTGACCGCGTACTGACCGTTGACCTGCACGCAGAGCAGATCCAGGGCTTCTTCGACGTCCCGGTTGATAACGTATTCGGCAGCCCAATCCTGCTGGAAGACATGCTGCAGCTGAACCTGGATAACCCAATCGTGGTTTCTCCGGACATCGGCGGCGTGGTACGTGCCCGTGCTATCGCTAAGCTGCTGAACGATACCGACATGGCGATCATCGACAAACGTCGTCCGCGCGCTAACGTTTCACAGGTGATGCACATCATCGGTGACGTGGCTGGCCGCGACTGCGTGCTGGTTGACGACATGATCGATACCGGCGGTACGCTGTGTAAAGCGGCTGAAGCGCTGAAAGAGCGTGGTGCCAAGCGCGTATTCGCTTACGCGACCCACCCGATCTTCTCCGGCAATGCCGTAAACAACCTGCGCAACTCCGTGATTGACGAAGTTGTGGTATGCGATACCATCCCACTGAGCGACGAGATCAAGGCACTGCCAAACGTGCGTACCCTGACCCTGTCTGGGATGCTGGCCGAAGCGATTCGTCGTATCAGCAACGAAGAATCCATCTCTGCAATGTTCGAACACTGATCGAGCACGGCCAAAAAACCCGCTGCGGCGGGTTTTTTTGTCTCTGGGTTTTATTTGTATGATTAATGCCTCCTTCACCTGCCATTCATATGACAGATGATGCGCATACGGATGATAGATAATTGTGAAAAACGTAGCCTCCTCACATGTTCTGCCCTTTCGCGCCCTCATCGACGCCTGCTGGAAAGAGAAGTACACCTCCTCACGCTTTGTGCGTGACCTGATTGCCGGGATCACCGTCGGCATTATTGCCATCCCGCTGGCGATGGCGCTGGCGATTGGCAGCGGCGTTGCGCCGCAGTACGGCCTGTACACCTCAGCCGTGGCCGGGATCGTCATCGCTCTGACCGGCGGCTCGCGCTTCAGCGTCTCCGGCCCGACTGCCGCCTTTGTGGTGATCCTCTACCCGGTTTCACAGCAGTTTGGTCTGGCAGGCCTGCTGGTCGCCACCCTGATGTCCGGGGTCTTTTTGATTCTGTTTGGTCTGGCCCGTTTTGGGCGGCTGATTGAGTACATCCCCCTTTCCGTGACGCTGGGGTTCACCTCGGGGATTGGGATCACCATCGGAACCATGCAGATCAAGGATTTCCTCGGCCTGCAAATGGCTCACGTCCCTGAACACTATCTGCAAAAAGTGGGCGCGCTGTTTATGGCGCTACCGACTGCGAACCTCGGCGACGCCGCCATCGGGATGGTGACGCTGGGCACGCTGATCGTCTGGCCTCGTCTGGGCATTCGACTGCCGGGCCATCTGCCCGCGCTGCTGCTGGGCTGCGCGGTGATGGCTATCGTCAATATGTTCGGTGGTCATGTCGCGACTATCGGCTCACAGTTCCACTATGTTCTGGCGGACGGTTCACAGGGCAGCGGCATTCCGCAACTGTTGCCGCAGCTGGTGCTGCCGTGGGATATGCCCGGCTCCAGCTTTACCTTAAGCTGGGACTCCCTGCGCGCCCTGCTTCCCGCCGCGTTCTCGATGGCGATGCTGGGGGCGATTGAATCCCTGCTCTGCGCCGTCGTTCTGGACGGGATGACCGGCACCAAGCACAAAGCTAACAGCGAACTGGTCGGTCAGGGATTGGGGAACCTCGTTGCGCCGTTCTTTGGCGGTATTACCGCAACGGCAGCCATCGCCCGTTCTGCAGCTAACGTGCGCGCGGGGGCAACGTCACCCGTTTCGGCAGTTATCCATTCCGTACTGGTGATCCTCGCCCTGCTGATCCTCGCCCCGCTGCTTTCCTGGCTACCGCTTTCCGCCATGGCCGCCCTGCTACTGATGGTGGCCTGGAACATGAGTGAGGCGCACAAGGTGGTGAACCTGCTGCGTCGTGCGCCGAAAGACGACATCATTGTGATGCTGATCTGTATGTCGCTGACCGTGCTGTTCGATATGGTCATCGCCATCAGCGTCGGGATCGTGCTGGCGTCCCTGCTGTTTATGCGCCGTATCGCGCAGATGACGCGCCTCTCCCCGGTCAACGTAGAGGTGCCTGACGATGTGCTGGTTCTGCGCGTGATTGGCCCGCTGTTCTTCGCCGCGGCGGAAGGCCTGTTCAGCGATCTGGAATCCCGCATCGCGGGCAAGCGGATTGTGGTGCTGAAATGGGATGCCGTACCGGTGCTGGACGCTGGCGGCCTGGATGCCTTCCAGCGCTTTGTTGCGCGTCTGCCGGAAGGCTGTGAACTGCGGGTGAGTAACCTCGAATTCCAGCCCCTGCGCACCATGGCGCGTGCGGGCGTGCAGCCGATCCCTGGCCGCCTTGCCTTTTATCCTAACCGTGAAGCCGCATTAGCGGATCTGTGAGCCGCCTGATGCAGAGGAACGTCTCTGCATCATCACCCCAATCGCCTGCTGAAGCCACCCAAGCACGGCAGGCGTCATCCATGTTCCCTTCATCAGATGCGGCTCCTGCTGCATGGCCGTGCGAAACTTTTGCTGGGTCTCCGGGCTGGTGCCTGCATATGACTGGAATAACGCCAGCCAGTTTTCAGCCAGCTTTTGCGCCTCCTCCGAGGCGGGATCGATATTCTCCCGCTGCGCCTGATGCAGTTTTGCCACCAGCGGCGGCCACTCCATCATGCGGTCAAAGTAGTGCTTCCGGGTAAAGGCCATCTCCTCGGCGGAAAGATATTTTTCCCAGATAATCAACTTCGACTCGGCGAACGCCCGTGTAATGTAATCGGTCATTCCCGGCGTGATGCCGGTCTGCACCTGCATCTGGGGCTCCACGCTGTGCATCTCATTCAGCCGGGTGAGAAACTCCGGCTTGCCCGCCGTGTCCTGCTCCAGGCGTTCCATCCAGCGCGTCGCCAGGTCCATCGCCCGCGGGTCCGAGACGGGTATGTGCTGTTTCAACAGCGTGTTTGCTTCCGCAACCAGCCCTGACCAGATGGCCGCCAGCGCATCCTTCTGCACCGCAAACGGCAGCTGCTGTAACTCTTCTTTGCTAAACCAGCGATCGTACATATTCATTAACTCCAGAGTCTGTAGCCAGGATTCCAGATCCGGCGTCGCATCGTTGAGCAGCCCGGTGCGCAGTTCGACCAGCCGGTCGCGCAGCGTATGTATGCTGCGCAGCTGTTTATCCAGCAGCGTGATTTGCGCATCGAGTAACTCGGTTAACGACAGCGACTCCTGTTCCAGGAAATCCCTGATTTCAGCAAGTTCCAGCCCCGCCTTTGCCAGCGCCTGGATCATATGCAGACGCTGAACATCCGCCAGGTTGTAGAGCCGGTAACCTGCTGCGCTTCTGGCAGAAGGCAGCAACAATCCTGTTTGCTCATAGTGATGCAATGTGCGTACGGTGATCCCGGCCCGTTTCGCCAGCTCACCCACCTGAATCAACATAACTGCTCCTTTTACTTTGCCAGTGCCGCTACTCTGGAGCCTTACGTTACGTGAGGGTCAACCCTTGATGCAAAAAAAAACGACTCACTGAGGAGCCGTTTCGGTATTCTTTAAGGTAGCGTCAACTGTGCTTATGCTGATCGCGACGACAGCGTTTATCGTAGTGGCGCACCCACCAGTATTTGTCACACACTTCCTCATGGCCGCTCACGCGTGCTCCCGCCAGCCACAACACTGCACCAATGAAGATGCTCAATATCGCACCATGCGCAAAGTATTGCGGGAGATCAAGCTGCGGCAACTGGTTTAAAATTGAATAACCCACGCCGGCTACCATCACGAACAGCCCCAACCCCATGAGCACGTTACCGAGTAACGAAGCGTTTTTGCGTTTCATGTGTCACCTCCGGAACTTTGGGTTGTCAGGGGAAAAGCCCCTAATCCTTGTGTGTAAAGTATAGACAACGCCCCTTTTATGAGTTGCGTGAATGATCACAATTACAGATAACTCCCAAACAAAAGTTTACAAATAACACGTTGAACAGCTTGAAATTCTAATTGTTTAGATAAGTAATTATTCGTATTTCGCTGCGACGATCGCAGAATTTTGTCAAGCGGCGCGCCAGACAGTAAACTACGCGCCAGATCTGGAACCCATTAGGAATTGAATCGTGACGATTAAACTGATTGTCGGCCTCGCCAACCCGGGCGCAGAATATGCGGCTACCCGCCACAATGCCGGAGCATGGTACGTCGATCTGCTGGCCGAGCGGTTACGTGCTCCCCTGCGTGAAGAACCTAAATTCTTCGGGTATACCTCGCGTATCAACCTTGCAGGCGCGGACGTTCGCCTGCTGGTCCCCACCACGTTTATGAACCTGAGCGGTAAAGCCGTGGCGGCAATGGCGACGTTTTATCGCATCAATCCGGATGAAATTCTGGTCGCCCACGATGAGCTGGATCTTCCCCCTGGCGTGGCAAAATTTAAGCTGGGCGGCGGGCACGGCGGCCACAACGGTCTTAAAGACATCATCAGCAAACTGGGCAATAACCCGAATTTCCACCGTTTGCGCGTGGGAATCGGCCATCCGGGCGATAAAAACAAAGTTGTCGGTTTCGTGCTCGGTAAGCCACCGGTTTCTGAGCAGAAACTGATTGACGAGGCGGTAGACGAAGCGGCACGCTGCACGGAAATCTGGCTGAAAGACGGCTTAACCAAATCGACAAACCGTTTACACGCTTTCAAAGCGCAATAATCCGCCCGATACGGCTTTTTTACCGCGCGTCATGCGGGTTACGTGTATAATAGGCGTAGTTATTTACTTTTCATCAATCGGTTATCGTTAACGGATTGATTATCAAGATATTAAGGTGATTTAGAAATGGGATTCAAATGCGGTATCGTCGGTCTGCCAAACGTGGGCAAATCCACCCTGTTTAACGCGCTTACCAAAGCGGGTATCGAAGCGGCGAACTTCCCGTTCTGTACCATCGAACCTAACACCGGCGTTGTGCCAATGCCTGATCCGCGTCTGGACCAGCTCGCGGAAATCGTGAAGCCGCAGCGCATTCTGCCAACCACCATGGAATTCGTTGACATCGCGGGCCTGGTAAAAGGCGCATCCAAAGGTGAAGGTCTGGGTAACCAGTTCCTGACCAACATTCGTGAAACCGAAGCGATCGGCCACGTTGTGCGCTGCTTCGAGAACGACAACATCATCCACGTTAACAACAAAGTGGATCCGGCTGACGACATCGACGTTATCAACACCGAGCTGGCGCTCTCTGACCTCGACACCTGCGAACGCGCGATTCACCGCGTGCAGAAGAAAGCCAAAGGCGGCGACAAGGACGCGAAAGCGGAACTGGCTGCGCTGGAAAAATGCCTGCCACAGCTGGAAAACGCCGGCATGCTGCGCGCGCTGAAAAACCTGACTGACGAAGACAAAGCGGCGATCAAATACCTGAGCTTCCTGACCCTGAAGCCAACCATGTACATCGCCAACGTTAACGAAGACGGTTTCGAGAACAACCCGTACCTGGACAAAGTGCGTGAAATCGCCGCGGCGGAAGGTTCTGTGGTTGTTGCCGTGTGCGCGGCCGTTGAATCCGACATCGCCGAGCTGGACGACGCCGACCGTGAAGAGTTCATGGCCGAGCTGGGTCTGGAAGAGCCGGGCCTGAACCGCGTGATCCGCGCGGGCTATGAGCTGCTGAACCTGCAGACCTACTTCACCGCTGGCGTGAAGGAAGTGCGTGCGTGGACCATCCCTGTGGGTGCGACTGCGCCTCAGGCGGCCGGTAAGATCCACACCGACTTCGAGAAAGGCTTTATTCGTGCACAGACTATCGCGTTTGAAGACTTTATCACCTACAAGGGTGAGCAAGGCGCGAAAGAAGCAGGCAAGATGCGTGCAGAAGGGAAAGATTACATCGTTAAAGATGGCGATGTGATGAACTTCCTGTTTAACGTTTGATTGGTTTTGAATGAAAAAAATCCACGCTTTGGCGTGGATTTTTTTCGTTCTTATTTACTTATTATTAACGTTAAAAAACACCTTCTTTTAGTGGATTATCTTTTTTTCCACCCCAAGGGTCGTCTAATAAAAACTTAGCTGTGACAGTGTTCTTTTCCGGCACAAGAGTGAAATTGTAATAAATTTCATCTTCTTCACAAATCTCATAATAGAGCGAATACGTTTTGTTGGTTACATTTATGTTTATGTCAAATTTCTCTGTCGCAGAAGCGATCTGAAGCTTATTTTTATCTGTAATAAAAAATGACACTACAATGCAGCGTTGAGCATTTTCATCTAAATTAAAAGTATTCTCTATTTTAATATTTACTTTTGCTCCAAATGCGTCCTCAGGTAAAGGATCAAAAATAACATAATCTTTATGAATCACAGCGCCTTGAGATACATTACCTTTACCCCACTGGCTCAGTTTTTCATCATAGTCTCGTGATCGTAGCAATATTTGACTATGTGAGATAAGTAGGTCAACTGTTTGTATGTTTTTATCATTCATTATTTTACCTTGACTTATATTCTTGTACCATCTGGCAATTCTGATAAAACATTACCAATATAATACTTGAAACCGTACCAGAGTTACTGCCTTTCTACATAAGTTATCAGCTCCAGCGTGCCGCTGGGCAAACCGTGGAATCAGAAGATCTCCGTCGCTTCAAGGCTGACAATACGGGCCAGCAAACTTTATTATCTGGATAGCTATGGCTAAGAATATGATGAGCCTCATATTTAGTGTTATGATTTTATTAAGCCACAAAAAATTTACTTTAAAATGGCTTTATCAGATTCTAATAAGATGGCGCCATTCTTGTTATCACTTTATTATCCAAGTCTAAAGAATAATGCCAATCATACCAACCATTTATTTTTTCCGAAAAGGAGCAGACAATCAAAACCTCTTTTTTATCGTTTAATGTCAAATAAGAAAAAGACGCACCTTCTGGAGGCGCAAATGTTGAAAGCAAAGTCCCATCTATATTTAAAACAGTTAATAGCACGGGAAGGGGTAATGGTTTACTCAATACAAAAATTAATTTTCTCTTT
Source organism: Enterobacter cloacae complex sp. Mu1197 (assembly GCF_040059225.1). Classification (NCBI taxonomy): domain Bacteria; kingdom Pseudomonadati; phylum Pseudomonadota; class Gammaproteobacteria; order Enterobacterales; family Enterobacteriaceae; genus Enterobacter; species Enterobacter cloacae complex sp. Mu1197. Next base: position 2,716,571 of record NZ_CP157375.1, read on the forward strand.
TCATCTATCATTGCCAGATCTAAATCATCTATAACGATAGTTACTTGGTGTGAATTATATACCCAATGCAATTCATTTTTTTCTTTATCACAGATAAAATTATTAATCATTTTAATCTCATTTTATAACTTAGGGCTTGAGCAACGACTCGTCAATAACTTCCAAATAATTCATGCGTTCTGCAGGTGGCACAGCCATTTCGACTTGTGAACCTCCACCAGGCAGATATACATTCGCACCTTTATCAACTTGAGGTCCAACTGCACCAATTTTAACTGGTAATGGTTTCTTAACTTCATAAGTTATTACTCTATCAATATCCGGTTTCCATTCCATTTTCACAGCGAGCTCATTTCTAACATATGAAGCATTAGGAATATCGTCAAATGTAGCAAACCCTCCAGGTCTCGTCGCTGGCTGGCCTGGAGATACGGCCATTTTTACTCGAGTCCCTGGGACTAATGTTGCATCTAAAGGAGGCTCATTTAATGGTCAAGGCGATTGTTCATTCACTAATTTTTTATAAGCAGAAGCCGCTTCAGTTGATGATTTGAAACGACCTTTATGCTGCCGCTGAAAATCATTCCAAGTATTAGTTCGCCCACATCGTAAACCTAATGGATCCCCCCACCCCAGCGCATTCGGCGCATACTGGTAAAGATTTATCCCTCCCGCCAGCCCTATCGGGTCCTGCTGCGTAAACCGTCCGCAGTCCGGGTCGTAATAACGGAACAGATTGTAGTGCAGCCCTGTCTCACGGTCCAGGTATTGCCCCTGCATGCGCAGGTTCTGAGAATATCCTGATATCTGCGTCTCGCTTTCCCGCAGCAGCTTGCCCCAGGCGCCGTTCACCCCTTTCCAGCGCACCTGCCCTTCGATATCCGTCATCCGCTCCGGCGTGCCGTTGGGTTGGCAGTGGAACCAGAAAATCTCCGGAGCATCAACGCCGTCAATACGCGCCAGCGGGTCGTAACTGTCCTGATCGCTGTAAACGTAGGTCAGCGGCACATCCCCGTGCACCTCCTGCAGCAGTCGGAACCCTTCCCAGACAAACCGGGTGGTGACCGGCTTGCCGGTTGGCTGTCCGCCCAGCATCTGGCGGCGCGTTTTGCTGATGCGGCGACCGAGCGGATCGTAGCGGAAGCTGACCTGCGTCTGCGGCTTGTTGCGATCCCGCGGCTGGCTGATGACTTCCGTCAGGCGATGTTCGCCATCGTAGCGGTAGTGCCAGCGGTACCAACTGAACGGGTTATCGTCCCGCTCTTCCCTCACCAGATTATTGCGGTAGTCGTAATCCCAGCTGCGGGACCCGCGGCGTGGCGACGGGCGCTGGGCATTGCGGGTAAAGACGTCCCGGCGATGCAGTCGGCCGAGGCGGTCGTACTCGCTGCGGATGGTCAGCAGCCACCGGGGATATTCTCAGGTTGGAGTCGTTCGTCGCGAGTATATTGAAAGTTTATGGAGGGAAAAGGTAAACAAGGCGCGAAAAAGCAAGCAAGCTGCGTGCAGAAGGGAAAAAGTATATTGTTAAAAATGGCTACATAATGAACCAATTGTTTAACATTTGTTTTTTGATGAAAACCCACGCCAAGGCGAGGATTTCATCAGAGATAAACCCCCTCTTCTAATGAGTTTTCAATACACGTTGCTTTTGCAAAGGAAATTAGAACATCTGAATCTTGCTTTTTATATTTAACTTCGTAACTACCAGGTTCTAAAGTAATAAACTCACCTGAAATAGCATCTGAGTCATCAGGCTCAAGATCTCCGCCGGTGACATCTTCTCCCGCCCCAATGAAAACCTTTCCAGAAGGTACATTTAAAAATAGCGACCCGGTATATTCATCAACATCACTTTTAATATGTACTTTATAGGCGCCATCACCTCCAAGATTGAGAAATAATACATTCCCTTTGTTTATTTCTTCAAGTTCATCTTCTGGAAGACTCCACCAATCTACATCATCATTAATTCTATGCTTTAATGACATCAAATCATAAATAACTAATGCGGCAGTATCTGTTTGTATGCTTATGATTTTTCTCATTGCGTAAGCAAAAGGCCGGAAATATCCCCCCGGCCTAGTCCATTAGTTAACAAAGCTTTCTAAAGATTTTATAACGCTTTTATAGAATTGAATCGACTCTTCACCGATTGGTATATTCTCAGTCGGTGAGTCAATTGCCACTCCACGCTGATCATATATTTTATTTCTGACAGGATTTTTAAAATAATGTTGTGGTAAAATATCCACTTCGCTCGTTTCGATAGTTTTAAACGTTACGAAATAACCGTTTTTCCAACATGAATTATTAGTAATAATTGGCGGCAATAGCAAATTATCTTTTGCCAATACAGCATCTTCTTGAAGTGAAGATGTAAAATAGTCATATATATATATAACTATAGCATTTTTGAATGGACCGACATCTATTTTACCCAGGGAGACCATACCATAGCCTAATCGACCATCATTTAACTGAAAATAAAAAACATCGCCTTCTTTAGGCCACTTTTTTTGTTTTTCATTTCCTGACACTACTGTAAGTCTGTCGGCCATTTTTCATTAATCCAATTTTTTTCAAGCCAATCTTTGCCCCACAAAATAGCATTTGAGGTTAAGTTACCTGTCAGACTCGTCAGCAAATGCCATCACACTCGTCAGCGGCTTATTAGGCAGAACGTAGAATATCAAATACTAATAAAAGATCATATAATGCTTTTGGTTAAGCAAATAATCCGTACTATTAATAGACACATCCACTAAGGCACGGTATGAGGTATATGTAGTTTTCAATTGACAACGAACAAACCGTAAAATTCTCAACCACTCATACCTTGGCCTTCGAGTATCGAGGGCCAGCATCGGTTTGAATATTAAAAACCTAAAGCCCCCGATTGTGTTTAAACATTACGTATTAAATCGAATATATTAAATTAAATAGCATTCGACCTTCATTTTCAAGGCTGATTTTGTATTCATGAGAAAATAACTTAAATATTTCTTCTTCATCCACAAAAAAACCTCTGTACGCTATAGAGGAAATTATTTGCCTAAACATATCTGAAGGAACATGCCTTCTTAGGTTTTTGAGATCTGATAAATTATTTCTGACAATATAATACGAATAATTCATTAGAATGAAATTTGATATTAGTAAGTTCTTTGTTGATTGATACTTGTCAAAACACTGTTCCAAAGCTCTATATATTATTTTTTTCGATTTTTTATATGTTTTGATAAAGTTATCAGGTTCGATAAGATAGCAATTTTTATCATTAAAAAACAGGCGATTATTACCGTCATCCGCAACAAACAAGAAATTCAACACCGATGTTTGATAGAGTTTTATATATTTAAGATCTTTAAAGCTTTTCTGTTTTTCAAATTGCGCATAAAATTGCTCAAGCAAAGACAATACTGATACTTTACCATGCCGAAGAGTATTTATACAGAGTCCATCATTAGTAATGCATAGCAAATTATAAGACTCATCATCCATGCCCATTTCAAAACACAAAAATCTTAAAAAAAAGCTTTTTGCTTTTATTACATAATCTTCTTTATTATTTTTTAAAGAAAAGAGTTGATACATATAAAACAAGATAAAGATATCTTTATCTATACGCTGTCGGTTATCTATTTGAAATAGATAACCTAATCGGGAAAGGAAAACTTCAAATGTATACTTTTCATCTTCACTTAAGTCTAACTTCTTTAAAGTACGCTGTAACATAACTTTAGGAAAGCAAGTTTGGCAACGACTCAACTCTGCATGCTTCCCATTTTCTTTTTTAAAACAAATGGGAAACAGATCCGGTTCATCCTGAACATAGACATAATTTCCAAAACTTTCAATCTCTGCTCTCGCATTAGTAAAGTGTTCAATTTTATGTAGATACATTTCAAAAATCATTAAGTAATCCTCTTACCACATTTCTTCCAATTACCTTTAGCATCTTTCTTTTCAATCTGGAATGAGGTGATTTTATCATTAAAACGAGAAAGGATATTTTTACCGATGCCCTTTGCTCCAGGTTCATTTTTCTTTGATAGAACGCCATCTTTCAGCCCAGTCTCTTTGTAATCAACTTTTGATATATCACTATGTTGATTAAGAAGCTCAACCCCAGAGTCATTTACGGTCATAACTGCACGATACTTTTCATTTCCAGGGTTAAATCCTGGTCGACTATCATGATTAACCCATATGGCTTTATCACCACGATTGTTAGGGACCAATCCGCCTTTACCACCGCGTTCAGAAGCTGATGCAATCGCTTCATCTTTACTCATATAGCGTATAACTTCCTCTTGTTTTAATCCCAGAGGGTCTATTCGCGTTAGACTATTTGCACCATACTGGTAAAGGTTTATCCCCCCCGCCAGCCCTATCGGAACCTGCTGCGTAAACCGTCCGCAGTCCGGGTCGTAATACCGGAACAGATTGTAGTGCAGCCCTGTCTCACGGTTCAGGTATTGCCCTGCATGCGCAGGTTCTGAGAATATCCTGATACCTGCGTCTCGCTTTCCCGCAGCAGCTTGCCCCAGGCGCTGTTTACCCCTTCCCAGCGCACCGGCCCTTCGATATCCGTCATCCGCTCCGGCGTGCCGTTGGGCTGGCAGTGGAACCAGAAAATCTCCGGAGCATCAACGCCGTCAATACGCGCCAGCGGGTCGTAACTGTCCTGATCGCTGTAAACGTAGGTCAGCGGCACATCCCCGTGCACTTCCTGCAGCAGCCGGAACCCTTCCCAGACAAACCGGGTGGTGACCGGCTTGCCGGTTGGCTGTCCGCCCAGCATCTGGCGGCGCGTTTTGCTGATGCGGCGACCGAGCGGATCGTAGCGGTAGTGCCAACGGGTCTGGCCGTTATCCTTCTCCACGGTGCGGCCATGGATGTCATAGCGCCAGCGAATGCCGTTCAGCTGTGTCAGGCGGTTGTGCGCGACCTTATCAGCAGATCCTTCCAGCGGGTTACCGGCAGCATCCCAGTGGTGGGACCAGCGGCGCGGCGATGGGTGCTAGCCATTGCTGGTAAAAACGTCACGGCGATGCAATCGACCAAGACGATCGTATTCGCTGCGGGTTGTCAGCAGCCACGGGGGCTATTCGCAGGATAGGGTTATTCGCCACGTGTATACTAACCACTTATTGAGGGCAAGGGTAAGCAAGGCGAGAAAGAAGCAGGCAAGATGCGTGCTGAAGGTGAAGATTACATCGTTAAAGATGGCGATGTGATGAACTTCTTGTTTATCGTTTGATTTGTTTTGAATGAAAAAATCCACGCTTAGCCTGGATTTTTTATTGCGGGTAATCTATCAATAAATAACCAGTTTTCCCGCTGGCCAAGTACCGGACCATCCACAGGGCATATGCCCAGCTTCATAAGCATTAATTAATCCGTCAAAAAAGAATGGCTCTTGTAGTAAAGAACTATACGCATCTTCAAGCAAATAATTCACAAGGTCCCATTTTAAGTTCTCAGTCATTGGACCTTTCTCACACTCTGGGAAGATTATTTTTGGGATAATATCATTCTCCACAACTTTCTTAGCTTCTTTGACCAAAGAGTTCCAGTATTGATATTTGCTAGTGTGTTTTTTTGCGAGATGACCTGTTATTTCATTACCAGCCTCCAAAGTGGCACTTTCCCACTCATCGCTATTCAAGCCTTTTATAAATAAGCTAAGGGACTGAGCCTGGATAACCCCTGGGAGGGTCATCGCTACACCAATATTAACAAACCAATTAATTTTTCTTAACCTTTCTATTGCTAGCGGAGATATTTTCACGTTTAAACCTGATTTATTCCTCCTGGGATCCTAGGTATGTTAACATTAGCAAACGATCCATGCTGATTTATAATAAAACTCTATGATTTGTGTCACAGACACTTTATTAAAAATATGAATAGCAAAGCAACAGAAATCGAATTAAATAAATCGATTAAATTTTTTAGTATTCTTTAAGAAAGATCCTCTTCTGCTACTAATCCGTCAGCAAAGTTGGCAAATGAATTTGTCAGATATCTTTGAAGTTTTGTGTGGTTCTCTTGCATAGTCAAATCCTCATCAAATGAATCTGTAGCAAAATATACAATTGAGTAATTATCTAAATTAAGACAGAAGAAATTCCCTCCCCAATCATTTGCGAAAGGAAACAGGTTTTTAGGAATCACTTCCCTATCCAACATGCTGATATAGCAACCGTCAATTAAAGATCCAGTGTCATCATTTGTCTGAGCATTATAAACAAACGATTTAAATCCTGCCACCTCTACTGGCTCAAAATCTTCATCACCGTCCCACCAACTTTTCACAGGAGTGCCACCATTAAATTGCAGATAATGCGAAACGAAATCATACGGAAGAGTAATAGATAATTTCTCTTCCGTTTTAGTAATATCTGCACGTCCAATCTTTTTTTCACAGTTAATGATATTATTCATGAGTATGTGGTTTAATGATTATTCTTGGTATGCAATTATATGGAACAAGCTTATTCTAGCTGTCTAAGTAACGTAAAACAGCGAGGTCTTCACGTTCTTTTGCATAAATAAAATTCAAAATATTTCTTAGGTCTATGCTTAAACGCACGCTCTTTGCCGTAGTTATACGCATCGTTAAAATATTTATACGCTTATTCGAATTGATTCAACTCATAACAAACCATGCCGAGGTCGATTAAGTGTGCGGTGTCTATATCCGATCCACGAGTGCGTAACGTCACCTCTCCCCATTTCATTGCCTCAACGTAATCCGCGAGATCAAAATATGCGCTGTACATGCATGCAGAGATCCAGTTAGCAAGTTCCGATTCGGACTTTGGCTCAGGAAGAGCTTGTCAGGCCTTTTGGTATTGTTCTAAAGCCTCGGCATATTTTTGGTTGTCGTGAAACTCGTTTCCTTTTTCTACAAGAGATGTAACTTTTTCATCAAATTTATCGAAACCGTTTTTCATATGCTTATTCATTATCAATCGAAAAGAGACCTCCTTGCCTATATAAAAGTGGTTTTAAGCGAAAAATGTTGTCAGAAGTAAGGAGGGTTCTAAAAGTGTTAGTTTTTATTATTAACCTAGCCAAAAAAGAATTGCTTAAAGCCTTCTGCCTCAACATCCTTTAGCTTGTTTTTTAGCATAAAATAGATATCTTTCAGAAAGTCCTCTCTAAAATTAAAATCATCATCTGTAGCATCACCATCATATTTACTTTGTTCTATCTCAATGGCAGAACAAAAAGCAGCCAAAAAGTCGGCTAACGAATTGGAAATAATGAAATTTCTTTTTTGAATACTACCATAAACAGGAGATGTGATATTTTGGGTATCACAAAAAAGAACATCTCCATTTCGTTCAGCAAAGATTATATATTCATCGCACCAGGTCGTGTCATTTTGAACTCGCCAGCCTGATAACATTTTATTAAGCTCCTGGGGCTCAATAATCTGTATAAAGAATGCACCATCAAATGTTGGGTGGTCATTTAAAATCAAATGGCTATAAAAAAATCGAATTTCACCATTTAAATTTACAGGAAAAGAAGTTTCATTTTCATCGTCTGCATAGTCTATCTCTCCCATATTTAAATCATTCATTTTGAATTTGTTAACAAAGTCTTGGATAGTATTTTTTATATGCATTATTCCTCTTTAAGAGTTAACATTATTGGCTACTCTTAAAATTACCATGATCCATAGTTGAAAAATGTACTCATAATCCAAAGAACTTCTTCGCGCCATTAAAAAAGAAAAACAAAGAATCAATAATGGCACGACACTATTCAATATTAAGGTAGTTTATTGCCCTTTCTTTTACGATTTGAGTCTATTTCGTAGAAATAATCTTCACAGAAAACGTCTAAAGCATTTTCCAGTGGAACAAGTTTCACCCCTCGGAAGCCTTTACTTTCTATAACTTCCTTGACTTCTTGTTTAACAATGATAAAACCACCTAACAATGTGTCATTCAACGAAAGTATATCATATTCCAGCGCATCATCCTTGAACTCAATTTTAAAAGGGATGATATCTCCGAACTTATCCTCTTCAAGAATAGATTTATCCTCATCTATTACATCGCCACCTGGAAAATATACATATTTAAAATCATCCCGAAGAACTTGACCATTCCCAATCGAAACTGGTGTTATATCTCGGCCAAAAAAAACAGTGTGCTTATAATTTTCAAAAATTGAAAATAAAGACTTATCCATCAAGTGTCCAAAGTCTTTTTTATAATAGTCAAATTTCAAAGCCCCAACATTTTTATTGCACAACAAGTAAATACGGTCTGGACATGCATCGTCTGTTATTCGATAAGGGAAGGAAAATGCAGAGCCTTCTATTTCCCAGTTTTCATCGATTTGTAATCTTTCATCAACCATGCCCTGTAAATTTCTTGGCATGAGTGATGATTCAAAGTCATTCATGATCACATAATAGGACATTAATTCATTCTCCTGCATTTTGTTGTGGGAACATGACCCATCCAAATTTTATTCTTCATATCAATCTGGATCCGCCTTATAGCTATCCTCGCCCCTTTAGCATCCAATCTTCCAGAATTATATCGTTGCTCTACACGAGCAATGCGCTGACGGACAATGTCACTATAGTTATGATGATTACTGCTATGGAAAACATCCATACCTTTCCCTGCATCTTGTTTCATCGCTGATGCACTACCTGGAACATGAATACCATTAAATGCAGAGTTCATGTCTTTTCCGATGCCAATATTATTGAAGAATGATTGGTTCTCTTTCCACACCTCAACGGGTATAACATGGTGAGCTGAAAGTCTATCACCAACTTTACCAGCCATAGCTTTATCTAATATACCGCTATTAGATAGCCCCCACGGATCCACCCACCCCAGCGCATTCGGCGCATACTGGTAAAGGTTTATCCCCCCCGCCAGCCCTATCGGGTCCTGCTGTGTAAACCTTCCGCAGTCCGGGTCGTAATACCGGAACAGATTGTAGTGCAGCCCTGTCTCACGGTCCAGGTATTGCCCCTGCATGCGCAGGTTCTGAGAATATCCTGATACCTGCGTCTCGCTTTCCCGCAGCAGCTTGCCCCAGGCGCTGTTTACCCCTTCCCAGCGCACCTGCCCTTCGATATCCGTCATCCGCTCCGGCGTGCCGTTGGGCTGGCAGTGGAACCAGAAAATCTCCGGAGCATCAACGCCGTCAATACGCGCCAGCGGGTCGTAACTGTCCTGATCGCTGTAAACGTAGGTCAGCGGCACATCCCCGTGCACTTCCTGCAGCAGCCGGAACCCTTCCCAGACAAACCGGGTGGTGACCGGCTTGCCGGTTGGCTGTCCGCCCAGCATCTGGCGGCGCGTTTTGCTGATGCGGCGACCGAGCGGATCGTAGCGGAAGCTGACCTGCGTCTGCGGTTTGTTGCGATCCCGCGGCTGGCTGATGACTTCCGTCAGGCGATGTTCGCCGTCGTAGCGGTAGTGCCAGCGGGTCTGGCCGTTATCCTTCTCCACGGTGCGGCCGTGGATGTCATAACGCCAGCGAATGCCGTTCAGCTGCGTCAGGCGGTTGTGTGTGACCTTCTCAGCAGATCCTTCGAGCGGGTTACCGGCCGCATCCCAGCGCCACTGCTCCTGGCCAGGCAGCGTACCGTCCTGAACGAGCAGGCGCCCGGCGCTGTCGTACTGCCAGCGGTACCAGCTGAACGGGTTATCGTCCCGCTCTTCGCGCACCAGATTATTGCGGTAGTCGTAATCCCAGCGGCGGGACCAGCGGCGCGGCGACGGGCGCTGCGCATTGCCGGTAAAGACGTCCCGGCGGTGCAGTCGGCCGAGGCGGTCGTACTCGCTGCGGGTGGTCAACAGCCCCTGGGTGCGGCTGGTCTCACGGTGGAGTTCGTCGCGAGTAAAATCGGAGACCGACAGCTTATCGAGAGCAATGCTGAGCAGATGTCCGCTGCCGTAGTAGAACTGCTTCAGCTCGCGGCCATCGGGCAGCGTGACGGAGGTGCGGTTGCCCAGCGCGTCATACTCCCACGTCAGCTCACCGTGCTCGCCCGCTTCGCGCATGACGCGACCGAGCGCGTCATACTCAAAGGCAAGCTCCTGCTCTGCCTCGGTGGTCCACACGTCGGCTGAAAGCGCAGGATGCAGACCAATCCGGCTTAATAGCCCGGACGGCGTGTAATGGTAGCGGGTCTGCCCTTCCGGTGTGGTGCGGGCGACCAGCTGGCCGCTCGCGCTCCAGGCGAAGGCGTGGGTGATAGCCTCCGGATGACCGGCGGCAAAGGTGCGCGCAATCGTGCGCCCGCAGGCATCATAGCGATACTGCGAGGCTACGCCATCGAGCCCCACCTCTTCCAGCAGCAGCGAGTCTGGCCCCCAGCGGAACTGATACGCTTCGCCGTTCTCGTTTTCCAGGGCAATCAGACGCCCGCGGCTGTCCCAGCGGCGTCGCACTTCTTCACCCTGCGTATTACGAGTGGCGGTTAAGCGCCCCGCCTCGTCGTATCTGAACTCACTTTCTTTCCCGTCGGCGCCCGCATGTTTCACCGGCAGGCCACGTTCGTTCCATTTGAGCGATTCTGTCCAGCCTTCCGGGCGATCGAGCTGCACCGGACGCCCTGCGGCGTCGTAGCGGTAGCGCGTCTCTTCACCGTCGGCGCCAGTCTCAGCCACCAGCCAGCCCAGCGGATGATAGCGATAGCGGGTAATACGCCCGGAACAGTCCGTCGAACGGACAATCTGCCCGGCCTCATTGTACTCCTGGTAGCGGCTGTTGCCTGCGGCATCGACCTCTTCCACGACCTGGCCAAATTCGTCCCGGCGCAACTGCGTCGTCTGCCCCATCGGGTCCACCACGCGCTTCAGCCCGTGATGTTCGTCGTACCAGAACCGGGTGGCGCTGCCGTCGGCTTCGATAATGGCCGCGGGAAGCGCGCGGTGCTCCAGCCAGGTGGTGGTGCGTGTAGTGCCGTCGGCATCGGTCTCCTGCACCCGGTTGCCCATCTCGTCGTAGACGAAGGTGACGGCGTTGCCGAGCGGATCGATGCGACGCGTGAGAAGCTCGTTATCATCCCACTTGTAGCGCCAGTTTTCACCACGCTCGTCAACGTAGCGGACAATCAGATTTTGCGCGTTCCAGTAGTGGCGGCGCGTCTGACCATCGTAGTGTTCGACGGTCGTCAGCCCGACGGCTAAATCATAGCTAAAGCGGCACCCGTCGCCGGTGCTGGTGCGGTTTTCCACCACGCGCCAGTGGTCGAATTTTTGCCAGCGGTATTCGCTCTCCAGACCGCCCGGCATCCGGTGCCAGACCATCAGGCCGTGGTCGTTGTAACGGTATTCACGCGTCACCACGCCGGAGGCGTCCGTCGCGCTCGCCAACTGGCCGCGCGCATCGTAGCACCACTGCATCAGCGGCCAGGTTTGGTTGCCGTCGAAATGGCTGGCTGCGGTCACGCGCAGCGGGAAGCGCTCATCTTCATAGCGCAGGGTGACGTCGATGGCCCGCGGCTCATCATGGATACCAATCAGCCTGCCGTGCTCGTCCCACGCCGTCAGCAGCGCGTTGCCGTATTCATCGCTAAGGGAGGCCAGACGCAGGATAGAAGGATTCATGCGGGTCGGTTTGTACAGACGCCACACCGCGCCGTCATCGTCGGCAATCGCCACGTCGCCGCTCTCATTGCGGCGGATAATGATGCCTTCGCTGATGCTGTAAAACGCGCGGTCGACAGGCGGCAGTTCAAAGCTCAGCTCGCGCCCGGTTTCATCGAACCAGGTCGCATGGTTATCTTCCAGCGCCAGATAGCTGTCAAAGGTCGTTGCCCAGCCCAGACCAAACAGCCCTTCGCGGGTGGTCAGGCTGTTGTAGCTGCGCTGCCAGCGAAGCGGGAAGCGCCCCGGCAGCGAGAAGTCGAGCTCATCGTCGTCGTTCAGCACCTTCACGCCGGTGGCGGCGTGAACCGGGTGCGAGGAGCCAAACACGGCGTTGACGGCCATATCCGCCAGCATCCCGCCGCCGGCCGCCGCCAGCGCGCAGGGCATGTTTTTCAGGATCTTGCCCGGACGCCCGCGCAGCAGGGAGAGCGCAATCATCCCCAGCGCCAGACCCGGCGTTTTACCGCTTTTGATATCGCGGACCGTGAGCGTGTCCCCGCCGATGATCACGTTCGGGGAGACGTCGTCGGAAACGGTGCCTTCGCAGGTGGTGCGATCTTTCGCACGCACCGCGGGCTGCCCGTTGATAAAGACGCTTTTAGAGCCTTCCGCCAGATACTGCGGCCCGGAGTGCTTTTCACACGCCACCTTGTCCTCTTCAAGCGGCGAGGTCCCCGCGGCTGCAGAGGCGACACTCGGCTGCCACATTTCGCTGCCAAACTGTCCGGCGGCGGAAAGCAACATGCCCGCGTAATCGGCAAAGCTGCCCGGTGACTGCGGCTCAGGGGACGGTGTATCGGCGGGCGTCAACGTCCCTGCCGCGCGGGCGGCGGGGATTGCGTTGGTCAGTACGTTGTTCGAACCGGTGGTAATTTTACCCGCAGGCGACGGCGGGAAAAGCGCATTGCCTAACCCTTCCGCGGCGTTGCTGATGTCGTCGGTGATCCCCGCCACGTTCGCCAGCACGCCACCGATAATCCCGCTTAACAGACAGCTGGACCCAATCGCTGCCACGCCCGCTGCGGCGGCTCCGGCACCGAGGAGTGGCGCGGCGGCCGTAGCCGCCAGCCCCACTGCCGCGCCGATCACCGCATAGGCGGCACCTTCCGCCACGATGCTGGTGATGTCAGCAAAAATGCTGGAGTGAATAATCTCGTCGCCCTTACGGGCCGCGTTGTTATCGCTCATGCCTTACACATTCCGGTTGTCATTTAGCGTCAGACTCTGCTTAAGCGCGCTCCAGCGCACCTCGTCCTCTTCGGTAAAGGCTCTTAATGCCGAGAGGGTAAAAATCATCAATAGTAGTTTGCCCGGCGTCTGCACGGCCAGCTGTTTTTGCCACAGGCGTTGCCCGTTACGGTCAAACGTGGTCTCAACTTCCAGCCCGTTAATTTTTCCGTCAGGCCCGGCGTTTACGTTCCGGAATTCGCTCTGGGCGATCTCACCCATCTGAGGACGCAACACATCCCACTGGCGGTGAAACTCTTGTTCGTAGTCGCTGCCATCGGGAATCACGCCGCGACTGACCACCACGGACAGCCCGCTTTCGTCATCGCGAATGATGTTCATGCTGTTATCCTGCCAGGCAGCAGGAAAAAGGGAAAATGAACCTTCCTGGAGGGTGTATTTCATAAGTAAACTCGGGATGATTAATATTGAGAGAAACAAGAAGGCCAATCGATGCTGGCCTTTTGGCTGACTGTTTTATTATTTACGCCATTGACCTGATTGTTCGACTAGTTAGCATAATTCATACTTATTTTTACAACCATATTATCCTTAATCTTAAATGAGAGTAACTTAATTCCTAACTCATAGGAAATCCATTGCTCCCCAGAATCATTTTCGCTCTGACCGGCCCCGTAAGCTTTATTGAGTTCTTCTATTGTTGAACCCACATGAATACCACGTGGTGTACTACACTCCCCGGAATTGATCGTAATTTGCGACACAATATAATCATTAACGTTTCGTTCGTTTTTATCCCACAAAAGATTGGAGCTAAAAACATCTAGCTCAGCCTGGTGATGTTGGTAGAATTTATAGTTAACTCCATCAAAAGGAATCTCACCAACAAATTGGCCTTCTGTTGGGACCTCAATTTCATGCGCAACATCATTACCCCATCTATCACCCAATGCGATAGATTTTTTATTTATCGCAATAGAAAAATCCAACTCTCTCAAAGCAGGTGGCACAGTATGAGCCACTACCTCAGAAGAATATAGAAAGCAAACAATAAAACTGAAACAAAAATATGCACGAATGAATTTGCTCACATTACGATTCTTTTTTAATCAGACTTTTTTCAACCGGCGGCACATCGCAAGCCAGTGTTAATCACTTCAATGAGAAGGATTATTTTATATCCAGGAAACCGCATCAACTTTCAGTGACAGTCATTGCTCTTAAAAAGCAATGACTGTTCGTCACTATATATTACAAATGAAGCTAATTACTCCAGTCACCCTTCTGGTTCATTAATATTTTATTGTTCTCAATTACTGTCAGTGTATTATCAGCTTTACTAAGCATATAAGTTGTGGACGCATTTTTAAACTTGTACCCAATAATAGGACAAGGCGAGGTAGAACACTCTGCTCGTATAGCTTTACCATGTAAGGTTACTGCTGCGCCATCTTTTTTTCGTTTCCCATAATAAGTTGCGTCATTGCACTCGCCGTTATCTGAACAGACAGTTGTTAACTTAATGGCATATGCCTTTGTATTAAAATATTCTGTTTTAGCTGCATCTTTATTGTTGTTTATTTGCGCAGCAAAATTCATATTCTTAAATCTTTCAGCCCAGCGCTGAATATCTTTATTGACAGGTTGTCCTTGTTCTGACGATTTATAGTTGATCACATCTGATTCAGGAACAACCCAGGCAGCATAAATCTTGCCGTCTGGGCTAATAACCGCAGCAGAGGCATTCTCCTGATAAAGATCTTTTAACCACCCTTCAATAAACACCCCTCCATCTGGGGTAACATGTGGCTCACCAAACACATCAAAATTGTTGGTAAAAGTCTCGTAGTCCTTTCCGAGCGTCTGCCTGAGATCATTAATGACTTCTTTGTCCTTAAAGATCCGACTCACCGTCTCCGGTTTACTATATTGCGCCAAATCGAGAGCAAGTGAGGATTCTATTGAGCAAATCAAACTAAGAGAAAACAATGAAGATAATACGATTTTTCTGAACATAAATCACTCACCTGATAATTTTAAAAATTCGTCCGCTTCACGGGCATAGCGCTTCTGAAGACCAGTACCGTAACGATCCCACCAGTTGTACTGCTTACCCCCTTGTGTAGTAATTGTATTTCCGTATATGGCCTTATCGTATTCTACACGGGCTTTTAGCAAGTTTTGCTGAAAATCTGCTGGCGACATATTTTCAATTTTTGTTATAGCTTCTGGCGTCAAGGTACCCGTCTTGGCTATTTCTCCGGACTCCATTGAGTTCAGTATAGCCTGCGCACCTGATGGGCCACGCATATGCGCCAGGGAAGTAATTGCACCTTGTTTACCAGGGTCAGTAAAATTCAGTGCTCCAGCAGACTTCGCCGAAGCACTCATAGCTTTGGAAACCTCTTCGAATTCTTCTGCGCTTCCCTGACCATATTTATTTCGCGCAGCCAGGATTTTGTCATAAGCGTTTCCATTTCCTTTTCTGAAGCCGTACAACTCGCGCCGTCCTCCTTGTTCCCCGGCACTCCCCTCTGAGGCCATGACCGATTTCACGACGCGATTATCAATCCTTCCTGGTTTTGTTGCTGATTGGGCCGTCTGCGCCACAGGTGCTTTTGTCGCCGACTGCGCAGTCTGTGTTGCCGGAGCTTTTGCCGCACCGCCTTTTTTTTGTTTCTCCGGCGCAAACTTCGCCTGCACCGCCGCATCAATATCCCCTTTATGCCCCGATCCCGGCGCCGTCGTGCCCGGCTTGGTTCCCGAGGTATTCAGATGCAGCTTACCGCCCGTGGTGATATACCCATCCCCTTCCACGAAGAAGTTAAACTCTTTGCCGATGAGGTTAATCTTGCCGTTAGCATTCAGCTCAATGGCACTCTCACCGGAGACCAGCCGCAGCTTCGTTCCGGAAGCAATGACGTACTGCTCCACCGCCGCATCCAGCTTGCCTTTCCCCGTCAGGATCTCGGTGCCACCTTTCACGGCCTGTGTCTGATTCGCTTCCACGCGATGCAGCTCATTTTTCTTCACGTAATGGCTGCGCTCGCCGCCGACGCTGTGCGTTTCATCATTTTTAACGCTGGTGTCCATGTTGCGCTCGGCCTGGATCCACACCTGCTCTGCACCCGCTTTATCCTCAAACCGCAGGGCGTTGGCGTTGTCCACGGAACCGTCTTTCGTGCGGCTCATAAAGCCCATCTGCGTCGCCGCAGCCGGCAGCGCCCACGGCGGCATGCTCGCGTCGTTGTACACGCGACCGGTAATGATCGGACGGTCCGGGTCGCCGTTGATAAAGTCCACCACCACCTCATCGCCGACGCGCGGGATTTGCACCCCGCCGTAGCCCTGGCCCGCCCACGCGCTCGACACGCGCACCCAGCAGGAGCTGGTGTCATCGCCCTTCGCCAGACGGTCCCAGTGGAACTTCACTTTCACCCGGCCGTATTTGTCCGTCCAGATACTCTCGCCCTTCGGCCCCACCACTTTCGCCGTCTGCGGGCCGTAGGTGCGCGGCCACGCCGTGGACTGCGCCGGACGGTAGGCAACCGACGCAGGAATGACCGTGAAATCGGTGCGGTGAATGGTCTCCCCCTCGCCGCTGGCATAGCGGTTCTCTTCGAGGTGGTAACCCGCCGCCGTCACCAGATACTCACCGTTGTCGCTGAAGAACGGCGCGTTGGTTAAGGTGAAGGTGTGCCCGGGCGCAATCCCCGCCGCCGTCGCGGTGGCCTGAATCTGCTGATGCTCCACCTGCCAGCGCTCCTGGCGGATACGGGCATAGAACTCCCCGTGCCCCTTGTCCACAAAGCGACCCGGCCAGTCGTACACGTCGATGCTGCCCGGCTTCGGCGATGCCGGGTTTTGCTGGGCCTGGAACAGCCACGCGTTCGGCTTGCGGAAGTCATAGTCGTCGAGGCTGTAAATCCCCGGCGTCACGCTGTCCTCCAGCGCCCACTGGCTGATGCCCTCTTCATCCGTACTGCCGCCTGACGGCGTCTGATGGTAAGGAATGACCTCATAGCCGCTGAACGGCTGGTACTGCGTGGCGGCGTCGGTGAGCACCAGGGTGTGCTTGTCCGCCTCATGGCGGAAGTGATACGCAATCCCCTCCAGCTCCATCAGGCGGCTGATGAAGTCCAGGCTCGACTCCTGATACTGCACGCAGTAGTCCCACACCCGGTAGCTGCCGGTGAGTTTATCCTCAACGTTGACCTGATGCTCACCCAGCAGGGTTTTCACAATCTGCGGCACCGTCTGGCCCTGGAAGATACGCAGGTTACGGTCGCGCTTCATCGGCCACAGGTCCGGCTCCACCGTCAGCTGGTACACCGCATAGCGGGTGCCCGTCAGCTCAACGGCGCTGACCGCCACGCGGGTAATTTTTCCGTTAATATAGCGGGACGTCAGCAGGTTCTGCGTCGGGATGGTCACCGTGACCGGCTGGCCCAGCAGCTTACTGCGGTCAATGCGCGCGTCCGTGCCGAGCACGGTCAGCGTCAGCGCGAACGACTCGGACATCGCCTCGCGGCCCGTCAGTTTCCAGAACAGAAGCCCCTCCACCGGGAGCTGAACGGTAATTCGGTTGAGCATAATCTTTATTCCATCTAGCTTATGCGATTCAGAAAAGAGGTTCGCATCAGTAACTGAGCGTCATTCTACGGATTCACCAGCCAGGTGCCCGGCTTGGCAATATCCAGCGTCTGGCCACGCGTTCTTCCGTTGCCCTGCAGTTCAATCTTCGCCTCACCGGCCGGCAGCTTGAGCGATGCATAACCGTTAGTTCCCGGGCGCAGCGCTTTTGGCTCGCCGTTTACTTTCAGCGTTTCGCCGTCGAGGATGCGGATATAGACCAACGCAACAGGGCTCGCGACAGGCGGTGGCGTCTGCTGTGCCGTCGCCTGCTCGCTCACCTTCGCCGTTTCTGGCTTCACGTCTGGCGCGTTCGCGGCGGTTTCGGTTGGACGCGTCTCTGCCGGTGCCTGCGCAGCCTGCTCTGGCGTATCTTTGCCGCCGCTAAACAGCATCGCGCCAGCGACAACGCCGACCAGCACGCCTGCGGCAACCATGCCCGGGATCCTGTAGCGACGCCAGTCGAGCAGCGACGCCGGTTTTTCGTCTTCCACCGGTACCAGCATCGTACCGGGCTTTTTCGCCGTCAGCACATCGTTGATACCCGCGACCGGCATCTCTATCAGCGCGGCGAACTCGTCGATGGACTGCGGACGGTCCTCCATGTGCAGCGCCAGCGCGCGGTCAATGGCCTGCAGCAGTGGAATGGAATAGCCCTGCGGCATGATTTCCACCAGCGGTTTGCAGGTATCCTGAATAGAGCGCACCACGCTGACCGGCGGCGGAGAACCCACAATCAGGGTACGCAGCACGGCGCCGAGGGCGTAAATATCCGTCCACGGGCCCTGCTCGCTTTCGTTGTCGTCGGTGTACTGCTCAATCGGCGCAAAGCCCGGACGCAGCATGGTTTCCGTTTCGTCGGAAAGGTTACCAATCGTGCGGCGCGCGGAGCCGAAATCGAGCAGCACCGGCAGGCCGTTATCCTGGATCTGGATGTTATCCAGGGAGATGTCGCGGTGCAGGTAGCCTTCGTCGTGGATGGTCTTGATCGCGCCAAACAGCATCGGCAGCGTGCGGCGGATCCAGGCTTCGTTGATCAGCTCCGGCTTTTCTTCACGCAGGCGTGACAGCGTGGTGCCGCTGTAAAACAGCGTCCCCATGTAGGCCGTGTCGTTTTGCACCCAGAAGCGCAGGACGTGCAGCAGGTTCGGGTGGTTAAAGCGCGCCAGCAGACGCGCTTCCTGAATGAAGCTGTTCAGGCCCGCGGAGAACGCTTTGCCAAAGCGCTCGCTGCGCAGCACCAGGGTCATGTCGTCGCCGCGAACGGCGAGCGAGGAAGGCATAAATTCTTTGATAGCGATAGTGCGTTCGAGCTGGTGATCCCACGCGCGATAGACAATGCCAAAACCGCCGCCGCCGATCACCTCTTTGATTTCAAACTCGTTGAAGCGGTACCCGACCGGGAGCGCGTTTGGGACAGTCCGATTGTTATCATTATCCGTCATCTTTTACAGTTCTCTTGATGATTATTACGCGGCAAACTGACAGTGAAACTCGCCCTGCTCGCAGGTGACGTGCAGACGTCGGTACTGCTCGTCGCTGCGGCTGGCGGTAAGTAAGATCTGGCTCATCTGAGGCAGCAGGGTGTTAGTCAGAATAGCGTCCACCATGCGGCCGCCGGACTCCACCTCGGTACAGCGCTGAACAATCTGTTCCACCACGCTGTCGTCAAACTCAGAAATAATGCTGTGATTCTCTTCCAGACGACGCTGAATGCGCCTGAGCTGCAGGCGAACAATCTGCCCCAGCATCTCGTCGCTGAGCGGGTAATACGGCACCACCAGCAGGCGGCCCAGCAACGCCGGTGGGAAGACCTCCAGCAGCGGCTGGCGCAGGGCACCGCTTAACGCGTCCGGCTCCGGCATCAACTCCGGATCGGCGCACATGGCGCTAATCAGCTCGGTGCCGACGTTGGACGTCAGAATAATAATGGTGTTGCGGAAATCAATGTGGCGCCCCTCGCCGTCCTCCATCCAGCCTTTATCAAAGACCTGGAAGAAGATCTCGTGGACGTCCGGGTGCGCTTTCTCAATTTCGTCCAGCAGCACCACGCTGTACGGGCGGCGGCGGACGGCTTCGGTTAATACCCCGCCTTCACCATACCCTACGTACCCTGGAGGCGCACCTTTTAAGGTGGAGACGGTGTGCGCTTCCTGGAACTCGCTCATGTTGATGGTGATGACGTTCTGCTCGCCGCCGTACAGGGATTCGGCGAGCGCCAGCGCGGTTTCGGTTTTACCGACGCCGGACGGACCGCACAGCATAAAGACGCCCACCGGCTTGTTCGGGTCGTCCAGCTTCGCCCGGGAGGTTTTCACGCGGCGGGCAATCAGATCCAGACCGTGACGCTGGCCGATAACACGCTGGTTCAGCGTGTCGGCAAGGTTCAGAACCGCGTCGATCTCGTTTTTCACCATCCGGCCCAGCGGGATCCCGGTCCAGTCAGAGACCACCGCGGCAACCACGTTTTCATCCACCGCGGCAAACAGCAGCGGCTCGTCACCCTGTAAGGCGTTCAGCGCCTGCTGCTGTTCCGCCAGCTTGCCGCGCAGCTCAGCGGTATCTTCCTCGCCCGCCGCGAACAGCGCGGCGCGCAGGCGGATAATCTCCTGCACCAGGCTGCGTTCTTCTTCCCAGCGCCCGGACAGGGCTTCGCGTTTTGTCTCATACGCGTCGCGTTCGGCGCGTAATGCCGTGACGCGCTCGGCATCACCGGCCCCCACGCGCGCTTCGCGTTCGGCAATCTCAATTTCCACATCCAGCGCGGCAAGATGGCGCAGGCAGTCTTCCAGCTGCGCCGGCGGTGCGCTCTGGCTGACCGCGACGCGGGCGCAAGCGGTGTCGAGCAGGGCCACGGCTTTGTCCGGCAGCTGACGCGCCGGAATGTAGCGATGCGACAGCTTCACCGCCGCACTGACCGCTTCGTCGAGCAGCAACACCTGGTGGTGCGTCTCCAGCGGCGACACGGTGCTGCGCAGCATGAGAATGGCTTTCGCTTCGTCCGGCTCGTGCACCTGCACCGTCTGGAAACGACGGGTCAGCGCCGGATCTTTCTCAATGTACTTTTTGTATTCTGCCCAGGTGGTGGCGCCGATAGTGCGCAGTTGGCCGCGCGCCAGCGCGGGCTTCAGCAGGTTTGCCGCATCGCCGGTCCCCTGCTGGCCGCCTGCGCCAATCAGGGTGTGGATCTCATCGATAAACAGAATGATCGGCGTGGCGCTGGACTGGACTTCGTTAATGAGCGCCTGCAGACGGGCTTCAAACTCGCCTTTCATGCCTGCACCGGCCTGCAGCATGCCGATATCCAGCAGCCACAGCTGAATATTTTGCAGCGGCTCCGGCACGTCGCCGTCGGCGATACGCAGCGCCAGACCTTCCACCACCGCCGTTTTGCCGACCCCGGCTTCCCCGGTCAGCAGCGGGTTGTTCTGACGACGGCGCATCAGGATATCGACCATCTGGCGGATCTCCTCGTCGCGCCCGACAACCGGATCAATCTTCCCGTCGCGGGCGCGGGCGGTCAGGTCCTGACCGTACTGGGCCAGCGTCCCCTGTGCAGCCGGTACCGCACCCGCCGGTGCGTCGACGGCGGCAGCGGCCTGCTGCGTCTCTTTACTGTTGGCGCAGATGGTATCGAACTGCTCAATCAATACCTCCACGTTAAGGCGGGTAAACTGCGCCGAAATGCTTTTCAGCAAGTTAGCCAGATTCCAGGTTTTCAGCATGCCGATCAGCAAATGGCCGCCGCGAATGCGGCTGACGCCAAACTTCAGCGAGCCGAAGACCCAGGCGCGCTCCACGGCGCTGTCGATATGCTCGGAGAGATCGGAAACGGAACTCGCCCCGCGCGGGAGCACATCCAGCGCGGCAACGATATCGCGCGTCAGCTGCTGTTCATCAAGGGCAAAGTGGCGGATGACCTGCTGCAGATCGCCATCCTGCTGCTGCATCAGCTGATGCAGCCAGTGCACCAGCTCAACATAGGGGTTGCCGCGCAGCTTGCAGAACGCAGTGGCGCTTTCCAGAGAGGTAAATAACAGCGTATCCAGTTTGCCGAAAAGCACGGCACGGCTAATTTCTGACATGTTAGTTTCCATTAACAATGATTCGGTATACGGAAGGATTACCGCTCTGCGCGATACACCAGATCGCCGCGCGGGACAGGCTGCGGCTGAAGGCCCAGCCAGGTGTTATAGCCTAATCGCGCATGACTGCCGAGCGTGGCGCCCTGCACCGCGTCTGCGCGCAGGATCATCCGCGTTTCCCATTCAAACTCCACTCCGGCGTACTGACGCACCCAGTCGCGCAGCTCGGTGACCCACGCTTCACCCGGCAGAAAGCGGTTGTACTCCTCCGCGCTCAGCGGGCCAATCTCGATGCGAAACTTATGCTGCACGTCGCGGACGGCGACACCGAGAAAGGCGGATTCACCCATGCGCGGCATGCGGCGTCCTGCTCCCAGCTGCGCCTGCTCGCGCGTGGAGAGCGGCATCCACTGCGGCACGTTGCTAACCAGTTTGACCGGCGCCTTAAAATAGCTGCGCAGGATCTTCTCCAGCCCCTCCGGATCCCGCCCGTGACGGGTCAGGTGCCCGGCGTGGGTAAAGCGTGCGTGTGAGCTCAGGCTGCCGTTGTCCAACTGACCCGGCTGGCCCATACCAATCAGCGACGCCAGATAGCCCTCAAAGCGCTTGTTATCGGCGCGGTCCAGCGAGACGGTGGGCTGCGCATCCGCCCAGGCGCGGTAAAACAGCAGCGCCAGACGATGGTGGAACAGATCGGCAAACGCGCTCAGGCTGGTGTCCTGATGATGATAAATACGCTCGCGGGCGTACTCGGTCATGTGGACCGGCAGCGGACCGTTCGGGCCAAACAGGCCGAAGCTGAGGATAGACACCTCATGCAGCCCGCTCTCTTCCCGCTGACGCACCCTGGCCAGCGTCGACGGGGCAAAACTCATCGACGGCTGCTGGCCGATGCGCAGCGGTTCAAATTTTGGCAGCGGCGCGCGGCCCAGCGGGTAGCGCTCGCCGCCCTGGGCATCAATGCGCCTTAACAGCTGAAACAGATCGTAGCGCCAGGGCGTCTCACGGACGCCGTGCCAGAACGCATCCGGCAGCTTCGTCAGGCGATGCACGCGCAGCGGTGCAGTGGCAGCGTCACTCATATCAGCGCCCTTTTACCCATGCGCGGCGCCCAGTAGCCAATCTCGCCGCGCTGCTGACTTTTCAGGGAGAACTCGGTGAAGCTGTTGATAGAGACCAGACGGGCAAAGAGGCGCTCCATCACGCTGCCGAAGAGCCACGGACTGGCCCCCGAAAAGGCTCGCTCATCCACCGTCAGGGTAATGCCGATCCCGCGGGCGAACACCACCGGGCCGGGTTCAGGCACGCGGCGGTGAACCGGCTCCAGCACGCAGTGACGAACGCCTTCCACCTGACGCGCCACGGGCGTTTCGGCCAGGTTGGCGTACAGCCCTAACAGCTGGCGCAGCGCGGCAGCCCCCTCCTCATTGTCACTGTCCATCAGGCTGAGGTAGTTCATCTGCAGCTGGCTGATAAGCCGCCAGGTGCTGAACCCTTCCGCCAGCGCCGGACGCGGTGGCGTCGGCCCTTTACGCAGCGTGAGGGATTTCACCGGCATGGAGTCCGCCATAATGAACTGCCCGAGCTCCTGCTGCAGCATCAGCGGCAGGTCGCGGCTGGTGCAGAGCACCTCGGCAGAGATATAGCGCAGGTTTTCCTGCCAGGGGGCGTGCTGTTCATCCACCAGCGAGACAAAGACCTCCGAGCCGATATAGCCGGTACGGGTGCCGTAGCGCAGGGCATGCTCGGACAGCACGCGCTGTTCACGGCGCAGGGAAAAATAGGCTCCGTAGTTGCCCGCATCACCGCTCCAGGTACTCCAGAACGGGCGAAACGTCTGGTCATCGCGTTGACCATCCGCGCTGCCATAGATTTTTTTGACCGCGTAAATCTCATAATCCAGCGGACGGATGTTATCGACCACCAGATGGTATTCATGCTGGCCTTCATTAAGCTTCTGACGCGCCGCGACCTTTGGGAACAGGTTGATGACCGGGGTGCAGTGCAGCGCCAGGTGGCTGGCATCGACCACGCGCTCCAGCTGTTCATCCGACTTTTCCAGCAGGATGAAGATGTCGAAGGCTTTTTCGCCTTCACAGCGCTGGATCAGCGTGCTCAGGCCGCTGAGGCTAATGAAGCGGAAACGGGCCGGAAACGCGAAATACTCCTGCAGCAGGCGATAGCCGTCGAAGTTACGCAGATCGTCCGGAAGCAGCGCCTGGTCAGGCTCAAAACCCTCCTGGCGCAGCGCGTCCGACGCCAGCAGCTGTCGCTGCGGCTGCGGGCTGACCGTCTGACAGACGATCCCGGCGTGGTGCTCCATCACCAGCTCCAGCAGCTTCAGCGCCTCGATATCCGGACCGGCGAGGAAAAACTCAAGACGGTCGAAATCCAGGTGCCCGAGATTTTGCGGGCCGTCGCAGGCGATGCGGATCCGCAGGGCGCTGCCGATCCCCCGCTGACTCAGACCCAGCTGTGCGAGCGGCAAATCGGCGGGGACACCGCCCAGCTCGACCTTGTCGATTTTCAGTGGCAGCAGGTTGACCTCGTGCGCCGTGGTATAGCTGCAGGTCACCCCGGTTTTTTTCAGCGCCAGGCTGTCCATCATGGTACCGCGCGGCACAATGAAGCCCTTGCTCAGGTCGCCCCGGCTGCTGTCGGGCTGAATCTCCGCAATCGCCATCGACGGCGTGGGCGCAAGATAGTTCGGCGCAATCATCTCCAGCAGACGCTGGGAGAAGCGCGGAAACTCCGCGTCCATTTTCATCTGCACGCGGGAGGTCAGGAAGGCGAACCCTTCCATCAGGCGTTCGGTATACGGGTCCGCCACGTCGATGCCGCGCATGCCCAGCCGTCCGGCGACTTTAGGGTAGCGTTCGGCAAACTCGGCCCCCATTTCGCGCAGGTAGGCCAGCTCACGGTTGTAGTATTCGAGCAGTTTACTTTCCATGATTACCCCGCATCTTTCAGTTCAAAATGGCCGTTTTCCAGATCGACATCGGTACGAAACAGAAACTCCAGCGGGTACGGCACACACCATAAACGCCCTTTTATCTCGATGGAGAGCACGTTGTGCAGATCCAGCGAGGAGGTATCCGACACGCAGCGGACCTGCAGCCCCTGCGGCAAAATGCGTGGTTCAAAATTGATGATGGCCTCGGTGAGCTTGCGCTGAATATCGTGCCATTCGATGTCCGACATTCTTTTCCCGGCCAGCGGCGCGACGCCGAAGTTAACCACCGAGCGGCTCACGTGCGGTAACGCGCTCAAATCACCGGAGGCATCGTGGTTGATGGTATTAAACAGCCACTGCAGATCCCGCAGCACATTGCGACGCAGGGCGGCATGGGTGATCAGATTACTGTTGGCCGACTCGCGTTTTTTTTCCGGATCGTTATCGGTGAGGCGATCGAGCAGCGAGGGCTGCATTTTGTCGCGCGCCCCCACCTTTTCCTGCTTGCTGCGGGCTTGCCAGCCGCTGCGCAGCAGATCGCCTTCGCCAGCGGGATTACTCATCGGCTCCATCCGTCGCGAACGTCACGAGGCTCAAGGACAGCAGCGGGCTTTCGCTTTGCTCGCTCAGCCAGGCCTTCTGGCCCTGGCCTTCATACAGCGTGCCGTCAGTATCGAGTGGGTGCCAGTCGGTGGTGCGCCCCAGTTTGACCGCATCAGAGGCTTCGGCTGCAAACGGGTAACGCGCCGGGATCTGACACACCTGTTCCGTTCCGTCGGTCAGGCGCACCAGCGCGTGACGCCAGACCAGATCGGTGACGCTGGCAGGCGCCTGGAAACGGATCTCCGCGATAGCGTTAAACGGCAGCCAGAAATAGCGGCCGTTGACGATGGTTTCGCATACCGGGCCGAGACGGGCATCGCCGTCCATCAGCCACTCAAAGGCCAGCGTCTCCTCGTTTTGAAGGGTGACACTACCAGGGTTTGCCTGCGCCTGTTCAAGGGCTTCCAGACGCAGCGCCTGCGCGCGTTCGCCCTCCTCGCTCAGCGCCGCGGCAAGGGTGGTCAGCCACGGCCACTGGGTTTCAGGCATCGCCGGACGCGCCTGTCCCGCCATCACCTGCGCGCGCTGCAGCTCGCCCTGAATGGACTGCTCCAGCAGCGTGACGGTGGGCTTCGCCTGCGGCTTTAGCGCCAGCCAGCTTTTCAGCTGGGTCAGGGCACGCGTCCAGTTGCCGCTCAGGGTTAAAAACTGCACGAACGCGGCGCGGAGGTCGGCATCTGCCGGACGGGCTTTGATTGCTGCTTCCAGACGCGCGAGCGCGTCGTTGAGCGACTCACCCGCCAGGTGTTGATAGAGCGTATTCATTGCCATTCCTTAATTTGCCGCGCGCCATGCGCCGACGGCCGGATCGCGCAGCTGAGGACGCAGGGTGTCAATCAGAACGATATTCAGCGGAGTGCCGGGTGCCACCCAGGCGCTCCAGGTTTTTTTCACCGCCGCGATACGCGCCTGCAGTTTTGCATCATCGCTGGCGGTTTCACGGGAAATCTCCACCGCGACCGTGCCGTTGCTCTTCCAGCTGTTCAGGGCGTTGTCGTAAGGCAGGATCATCCAGCTCTGGTCGCTGTTTGGGGTGCTGAATACCATGCGCTCTTTGTTGACGGAGGTGATCAGCGCGTTTTCCGGATCGGCGCTTTGATTCAGCCCGGTGACCGGGAAGCCATGAATGTATGTCACCGCCATCTCTTTCTGCCCGCCGTTGCGGGACTGCGACACAACGGTGTGTCCGCTCAGCCAGCTGCCGTTCCCGCAGCGGGTGGTGTCAGAATCCGGAATAAAGAGCGCCGGTGCAGAAGCGCCCCCTTCCCAGAAGGTCCGCAGGTGGCAGCCGTCCTGAAGCGTAAACTCCTGCCACGGCGTACGGTCGGCGGCAACGGTGCGGGAAGCCACGTTCTGATCGGGCGGCAGTAACGCGCCGCTGGCTGGGGTGGCGGTGACGGTCGCGGCAGACGCGGCCTGCTCCTGTTTCACCACCAGCGCCCAGTCCTGCGCTTTGCCAGCCGTGCCCTGCGCCAGCGTGGTACCCGCCGGATCGTTGAGCGTCCAGCTGAGTTTATTCACTTTGCTGCACTGGTGTTCCAGCAGTGAGCCAAGACGCGGCACAAAGTTCTCCAGCACGGAGACGTCTTTCTTGCCGTTCGCCACAATACGCAGCGCCACCTCAGGCTTACACCAGCTCTGCGGCGTGTTGTCTTTGATGTTGTCGATCCAGATATCCAGCTTCTGCGCAGGAGACTGCACGATGCGGAAATTTTCAGCCTGCGCGGTGGAGGTCGCCGCCAGAAGTGCCAAACCCGATAGCCAAAGTTTCATATCGTTCCTTGTGTGTCTAATCAGTTCCGCAGGGAAGAAATTGTGCTGCGTCAGAGAGGGTGTGCAGCAAAGTGGTGTCCTTAGGGTTGCCCATCCATACCGCCAGGGCAGTATAGTTATCCTGAGCATTCCCCTCCTGCTCGCCATTCTTTTGAATGATTTGGTTCATTAAGGTCAGCCACTCCTGCGGCGTATTCACCATGTGCAGCGACTGCTTCATTTGCTCTTCGCTGACGCCGTGCCAGAATCCGTCGGTGCAGAGTAAGAATGCATCGCCGTCTTCAACCTGTACCACGTCGCTGTAGCTCGCTTCCGGCCCGCCGTTTTCAATCCCGAGCGCCAGATAGAGCAGATTGCTGTTCAGGTTGTCGGTCTGGTGTCCGGCATCTTTCATCTGCTGCACCAGGCTGTGGTCGGTGGTCACATGCCACAGCCATCCGCGGCGGAACAGGTACAGGCGGCTGTCTCCGGCATGGGCCCAGTAGGCCAGCCCGTAATCACGGTCAATGAACAGGCTAACCAGCGTCGTGCCCATCCGGCGATAGTCCTGAACGGCCTGCTGTTCGCTGAGAATGGTGCGATTCGCCGTCTGCACGTAGTCGCGGATGTGCTGCGCATTAAGATGTTTGTCGCCATCGAAGCGGGAGATAATGCTGTTGCGGGCCAGCGCTGCGGCCACCTCGCCGCCCGGCAGCCCCGCGATGCCGTCGCAGACGACAAAGCAGGCTGAACGTTCCCCTATGGTTTCTCCCGTCTGATCCTGGTTGCTGGCGCGCGTCCCCTGGCGGGAGAGAGAAGCCGTTGCGATATTCATTTGTCTTCCGATCCGCTCTGTGAGTCTTTGTACTGATTGACCTCCATGTCATACGCATGAAGGAAGGCCTCGCCGAACAGGGTGTGGAAGTCGTCCTCAATCTCGCCCGCCGTCTCGCCATAGCTGCGAACAAAGTAGTCCCACAGGGCGGCTTTGCGGCTGCCCGGCAGCGCCAGACGCGAGGTCATGCCGTTCTGCTTCGCCTGCTCTTCCAGCTGCTCCGGGTTAAAGGACTGCAGCATCGCGGCAATGATGGCGCGGATGCCGGAGATCATACCCAACTGGTGCGCCTGCAGATCGATCAGCGCATCGCGCACGGATTTGGTTGGTGGCATAAAGCCCGGCATCGGGGTGCCGAACATTTGGATTAATACGGTTTTGCCGGTCGGCAACAGCTTGAACGGGTTGTTGGCATCGTCCAGCACCATGGTCATGTCGGCTTTTACGCCGCGCTTGAGGATAGAGCGCGAGGAGAGCAGCGCCACGGTCCCCTGAGAGAACATACCGAGGATCTGCCCCAGCTGACGCATATTTTCACGGTCAAACTGCGGAACGGGCTGCATTTCACTGAGCCCCATCCCCTCCAGCAGCGCTTCCAGCAGCTCGCCCTGCAGCACTTCACCCTTCTCACCGCTGTTTGCCGTGGCGGTTGGGGCGGCGGCGTTATTGACCGGGTCGATGCGCAGGCGGCCCTTCGGGGCCTGCGCGCTGCTGCGCGCAACGGCCTGCGGCGTAGGCATGGTGAAGCCTGCGTAATCCGGTCGCGCGGGTTCTTCTTCAGCACGCGGTTCTTCCTGCGGCTCAGGGGCGAACAGCGGGGAATCGGCCAGGACGTCCTCTTCCTGCTCAGGTTCCGACACGGGGGCAGGCTTCTCGCTGATAATGTCATCCGGATGGGTTAACGGCGCGCCGCCCATCAGCCCGAGCGGGTCGTCATTGCGCGCGGCTGGCGCGCTGGCTTTACCGCCAAACAGGGCCAGCGGATCGAGCTCGTCCGTTGCCTCTTCTTCTGGCTTAACGGGGCTCGACTCGCCCGGCGGCACCAGGGTTGACGGGGTGACGTCGTCAAAAATACTCTCTTTTTTAAACAACGCTTCGTCACTGAACAGCGTATCCGGATCGACATGCTTACGCTCGAGCTTTGGATCGCTGTCGTTGAACATCGCCAGCGGATCTTCGGCGTTACGCTCCGGAGCCGCAGGCTGGGAGAACGGATCGTGCGATGCAGCAGGCTGCGGCTTTGTGCGGTTACTGGAGATGCTGTCGGAGATGGAGAACTCCTGCATCAGGCTATCCCAGATCTCCGTTGGCACGGCGGTCGGCTCGGCTTTCCCGCGCGGTGCGGCGCTCGCCGGTTTCGGCTGCTGCGCAGGCGCAGGGGCGACCGTCGGACGCGCCTGCTGGTGCAGGCTGGCCGCCATGCGGCTTACGGGCTGCGTATCGTGGATCAGTTCGGTCACTTCAATACGGTAGTCATCAATACCGAGAACATCGCCATCCTGCAGCTCAACCTGACGTCCCCGCTCCAGCGGAATGTCATTTAATACCACGCGGGTGACGCTGCCGCGGTTGGTGACGCGGCATTCGCCCTGGGCGTCAACGTGAACAATCGCCTGCAGACGAGAGATGGTGCGGTCATTGTCCGGCAACACCAGATTGTTATCCGTACCGCGCCCAATGGTGCCGCCCGGGGCGTAAAAATCACAGCTGCTTTGCGGCGGCTGATGACCGGGTTTCGTAGAAATAATCGTGAATCGCATGGCGTATTCCTGCTGGTATGATTAGCGCTCAAACGCTGCCGCTCTCAGGACGAGAACGGCGGCGTTTGGGGGCGATTCCATTGCTTCTATTTTGCGGTTTTGAGCGGACGAATCGCGTCGCTGTTGGCGATTAAGCTGCACTTTAAAACCTGATATTGACCCGGTTCGGTACCGCCTACTTTCTCTTTCAGTAAAGAAACAATCACCTTGTCAGCTTTTTCAAAATTCTCAGCAGGGAGATTGCTTGCTTCCAGCCATGCGGCTGCACTGGCCTCTGCATCATCTTTGAGACTTTTACTGTCCGCAATCTTACTGATGCATCGATTTTGCACCCAGTTTTCAAAGATTTGTTGCTGAGAAAAAGCGCTAACATCAGGCAGGGTTTGGGCATAAACAGCAGGGGCATTTATAGCCAGGATCAGCAGTAATAAACGTTTCATTTCAGGCTCCAGAATGTTGCGTTGGTTGGAATAAATGAACCATTACCCGGTGAGCCCAGAAAATGGCAATCATCAGAGCAAATATTTCCATTCCAGAGTGTGACATGCCCGGTAGCGTCGCTCCAGCCGTGCCCGGTGAAGATGATAATGCCCTGTTTGCCTGCAAATTGCGCAGGAGTGGGAGAAGAGACAGACATATCGGCATTGCCCAGTACCGTGGGCAGAAATGCAATCATATCTTTAACGCGGAACATATAGCGCTTTTTGTCGTTTCCGGTCACTGTCGCATATTTACTGTTAGAAGGAATCGGAATGCCACAGTAATTTAAAACGTAGCTCATACGAATTGGGCAGGCATTTTTAAAAATACCGGCGTCAATATTATGCTGAACTTTTCCACCCAACAATTTGCCAACCTGTTCTACGCTTACGTTCACTTCTCTGAATCTGTTCCAGGCGGCACCAAAAGCAGGACGCATTTGAGACATCTTGTTTCTCCTTGATAAGAAGCTCAGGATGGGGCTGTCGCTCTCGGGGCGAGAACGGCGACGTTTGGGGTTAAACACATTCTATTCAGTCTGCGTAAGCTTAAACTGGCCTGAAGGACCTTCTTGTAAGGTGAAACGGGCCGCATAGCGAATAGAATCGTTTTTTCCTGACACTTTCAAAGCAACATCATATTCTCCGGCTTGCCACGCAATCCCCTTCCACTGGTGACACTGCTGGGTCGTTAACGTCACCTCAGGGCTAAACGTTGACGGCGGCGATATCGTTTTCCATTCATTTCCCGCTCGTTTCATAATGGTGGGTGAATGGCTGGTGACAGGCGCGTCTAACCCGGAATTAGCAGGGATAGCAAAGCAGGGTTCGTTGTTCTTTAGCGTAACCGAAAGTGACTGATATTGTGCAGGATGAGACACACAGGCGCTCACCGTAAATGCGATTGCCACAACACTGAGGAACTGTTTCATAACCATACCCGCCGGTCTTTAGGATTTTGAATAAACAACGATAACACCTGAAGGTATTTATCCTTCAGGTCTGGCCCGATAATTCCCTCAAACCCTGCAATATTTCGGAAATCACCCAGGCCGTAATTTATCAGATAATAAAAATCTGAAATGATAGAAGCCTGCTGCTCCATACCAAAGTCCGATAATTTTTTATCCGGGGGCAGAGAATAATTATAACTTGCAGCCCAACTGAATGCGCCTCGGGTTCGTACATTCATTCCAATCTGATGTTGCAACACATGCACCATCTCGTGAATAAACCAGTGTCTATATCGCGGAACTTCTATTGAGAAGTCATCCCGATAATGCGGCTCGCGAAAATAGAGCTCACCATTGGGTGTCATCGCAACATCAGTCGACTGCATATTAAATGGCAAATAGCTTTTGTTATGGACTTTAACTTCTGAATACTTTATTGCGTCACCAAAAACCGAGCGCGCCAGTGCTATTTCGCCAATGGTGAGAGGACGGGCGCCTCCTTCCTGCAAACTTGCCATGCTATCTTCCTTCCCGGTTGATAATGACCGGGGAAAACTCCCCGGCCACATACGCAATTACGCTTCTTTGTTTTCTTTGATGTTCCAGCCAGCGCTGCTTTCAGCACCTTTACCACCCGACGTGGTCTGCTCCCAGTACTGCTGTTTCACTTTCGCAGCCTGGAATGCGTAGGTCACACCAACGGTATCGCCGTTGTCTGCACCGGTGTACTGAACAGAGGTCACCAGCACATCTTCAAGCGTAATGCGGGAATATTCCACCTGCTGGCCGCCCGCTTTACAGACGGACAGCTCAACTTTGGTCAGGTGTTTACCGCTGGCGCAGTGTTTCAGGATAGCGGTGGTGGATTTGTCGATCAGCGCGTTAACGTGCAGGTCGTTAAAGTTAACTTTACCGGCACCGCCGCCACCGCCAACGCTCATATTACCTGGCTGGGAAGCGCCCCAGGAGAAGGAGGTAATATCAGTCCAGCCGGTGTGGTTAGAATCTTTAGATTCGCCCGTAACACCCTCGACCTTCAGAAACATATCAATAGCCATAATATCTACTCTTCGTGGATGAACAATATTGCTTTCGAAAAAGCACTTATATGGCAAACAGGAAAGCATGGGGCTGAATAAAACCGTCCATATTTTACCTCTGCCTCATATCAAATGACCCGCGTCATTTGACAGTCTTACATTCCCCCGCAATAACGGAATGAATGTGAAGTCATTATTACCGTGCGTTATTCTGGAACTTGTTAAGGACGGCATTAACAACTTAGCCGTCTTTCTTGCCGGGTGGCGCTGTGCTTACCCGGCCTACATTGAGCAACAGTATCAATAAGTTGCACGTTTCATCGTAGGCCCGTGCAAGCGTAGCGCCGCCGGGCGAAACTCACAAAACGCACGTTGCTCTTACGCGTCTTTCGTCTTCAGCGACGGCAGTTTAGATACCAGACGCAGGGAAACGGTCAGACCTTCCAGCTGGTAGTGAGGACGCAGGAAGAACTTCGCGGCGTAGTAGCCTGGGTTGTCCTCAATCTCCTGCACCTGCACTTCCGCAGCTGCCAGCGGTTTACGGGACTTGGTCTCCTGGGAGGAGTTCGCCGGGTCACCGTCGACGTAGTTCATGACCCAGTCGTTCAGCCAGCGTTCCATCTCTTCGCGCTCACGGAAGGAGCCGATTTTGTCGCGTACAATGCACTTCAGGTAGTGAGCAAAACGGCAGCAGGCGAACAGGTACGGAAGGCGTGATGCCAGGCGCGCGTTAGCGGTCGCATCCGGGTCGTGGTACTCCGCCGGTCTTTGCAGAGACTGCGCGCCGATGAAGGCGGCAAAGTCGGAGTTTTTGCGGTGAACCAGCGGCATAAAGCCGTTTTTCGCCAGCTCGGCTTCACGACGATCGCTGATGGCGATCTCGGTCGGGCATTTCATGTCCACACCGCCGTCATCGCTCGGGAAGGTGTGACACGGCAGGTTTTCCACCGCCCCGCCGGACTCCACGCCGCGAATCGAGGTGCACCAGCCGTACTCTTTGAAGGAGCGGTTGATGTTGGCGGCCATCGCATAGGCCGCGTTCGCCCAGGAGTAGCTGTTGTGGTTCGCGCCGTCGGTCTGCTCTTCAAAGTCAAAGCTGTCCACCGGGTTGGTGCGAATACCGTACGGCAGGCGCGACAGGAAGCGCGGCATCACCAGGCCCAGATAGCGGGCATCTTCCGATTCACGTAGTGAACGCCAGGCCGCGTACTCGGTGTTCTGGAAGATCTTGGTCAGGTCGCGCGGGTTGGCCAGCTCCTGCCAGGACTCCATCTGCATCACGCCCGGTGCGGTACCGGTAATGAACGGACAGTGCGCCGCAGAACCGATGCGCGCCATTTCCCCCAGCAGCTCAACATCCTGCGGGCTGTGGTCGAAGTAGTAGTCGCCGACAATGCAGCCAAACGGCTCGCCGCCGAACTGACCGTACTCCTGCTCGTAGATCTTCTTGAAGATCGGGCTCTGGTCCCAGCCCACGCCCTTATAGCGCTTCAGGGTGCGGCCCAGCTCCTGCTTGGAGATGCTCATAAAGCGGATCTTCAGCATCTCGTCGGTTTCAGTGTTGTTCACCAGGTAGCTCAGACCGCGCCAGGCGCTCTCCAGCTTCTGAAACTCTTCGTGGTGAATGATCTGGTTCACCTGCTGCGACAGCTGCTCGTCAATACCGGCAATCAGGTTCTGAATAGTGCGGTAGGTATCGTTCGAGAAGGTGACGGTATTTTCCAGCGCCTGCTGCGCCAGGGTTTTGACCGCGCTTTCGACGGCGGAACGCGCCTGGTCGGTTTTCGGGCGGAACTCTTTGTTCAGCAGCGCGCTGAATTCATCCTGGCTGAACGCCTGACCCGCCTGCTGCTCGTGTTGTTGAGTCTGGTTGCTCATCGATTATTCCTCGCTACCTTTCGCACTTTCGTCATTTTTCGGCAACTGGCTCAGGGATTTGAGCAGCGTCGGATCCTGCAGAATTTTTGCGATCAGCTCTTCCGCACCGTTTTTACCGTCCATATAGGTCAGCAGGTTGGAGAGCTGGGTACGCGCTTCCAGCAGCTTGTTCAGCGGCTCAACCTTGCGGGCTACCGCGTCCGGCAGGAAGTCGTCCATGCTGTCGAAGGTCAGATCCACGTTGAGCTTACCTTCGCCGGTCAGGGTGTTATCCACCTGGAACGCCACACGCGGCTTCAGCGCCTTCATGCGTTCGTCAAAGTTGTCGATGTCAATTTCGAGGAATTTACGCTCGTCGACGGCCGGCAGGTTTTCCACCGGTTTGCCGACCAGATCGGCCATGACGCCCATCACAAACGGCAGCTGAATCTTACGTTCTGCACCGTAGATCTCTACGTCGTACTCGATCTGCACGCGGGGGGCACGGTTACGTGCGATGAATTTCTGCCCACTGTTACTCATTGCCATGATGTTCTCCATCAAAGATGCGCGGTGAAGGTGAAACGCCAGGCTCCATGCCTGACGTCATAATGCCTGGACGCGCTATTCGCGGCGCCCAAAGATGTTTTCCAGTTGGTTAACGCCGTCTGGCGCCAGGTCGCGAATAATGTCCATAAAGTTGAGTTCTGACAGCCGCTGCACCCGTTCAATCATCAGCGGCGCGGGGTGACTCGGTTCGTACTGTGCAAAATACTGCTTCGCTTTTTCCAGCATCAGCTGGGCGTCGGCGCGGCTGGTGACCTGCACGCTGCGCCAGTCGGTGACCGGCTGAACGGGCTGCGTTGCCGCTGATGGCTGCTCCGCCTGTGGGTCCGCCTGCGCCTCACGGTTCGGCAGCAGCTTGCTGATGTCGGTCACCTGACAGGCGCTGGCCACCAGCCCCACGGTTTTCAGCAGCTGCTCCATCTCGGGCACGCCGCTTTCACCGAGATGCCCGGTGAGCAGCTCGCGAATCGCCAGCAGCCGTTCGTTGATGACGATAACCGCTGCGGTTCCCGGCTGGTCGCCGCGGGCCAGCTCGTCAATCAGCCGTGGACGGCCGCCGGGATAGTCGGGACACTCCGTCTTACTGCCGTCCAGCAGGGCCTGGGCATCCCTGAGCGAAATTTCATCGCCGTTTGAACGCAGCAGCGAGGCGTTACGCACGGCGACGGTGAGGTCAGACTTATCGCTCAACCCTGCCAGGGCGTTAATGCGGTAGAACGGATCGGTTTCGCCATACTCTTCCAGCAGCGGATAGAGCGGCTCCCAGTAACGGGCGATCGCCTCCTGCACCAGCAGCAATCCGTCCGCGTAGCCCGCCAGCCCGCGACGGCGGGTCCAGGCATGGGTTAACGCCAGCAGGACGCGAAGATCTTTGGTGCGGGTCAGCAGGCTGGTGGCGTATTTTTCGACCGTGTTCCAGTCAGCAGGCTCCGCCGGGATAATGGTGTCGCCAAACTGCTGTTCCGCTTTTCCAAGGCTTGCCTGGTTCATCGCCTGAAAGTCGGCGTCGTACTCCAGATTTTCGCCGCAGGGCTTGTCGGGGCTTATCGGCGCGAGAAATTCTTCGATATTCATGTGATCCCTGCTTATTCAAACATAGGCGGATAGAGACCGTGACGGCCCGGACGGGCCCCCCCTGCCGGATCGAACAGCAGGGTGAAAAGCTGCCCGGTGAAGTTACCGCTGTGAACGTGGGTGTACAGCGGGTAACCGTCGCAGCGGTTGGTCCACCAGTAGCTGGTCTGACGCAGCGGATCAAAACACTCTGCCGCCTGCGGCCAGCCCAGCGTGCTCTGACCGTCCTCGTCATAGCCAATCACATCCAGGATGTCGGAGCGCTTTTGCGGCTCGACCGGCTGCGGCGCCGGAATGGTCATCAACATCTCATCCAGCTGCGAGGCGGAAAAACTGTTGCGCACCGCGTGCAGCCCCAGGCGCCCAATCTGCTGATACCAGCTTTCGGCCTGGCTGAGCAGGCTGGTCGACCATTCGGACGGCGCGAAGCTCAGCTGAAGGCAAACCGGATATTGTCGGCCAACGCTGTCGCGGCCGGGCAGCAGACAGCCCATCTGGATCATCTGGCTGCCCAGCATGGGCGGTACCACAAAATTCCAGACTGGCGCTTTCTGAAACGGGCGCTCGCCGCTGCGCTGCTCTTCCTGCTGCCAGGCCAGCAGACCGACCTGGAACCAGTGCGACCACTGGCGCTGTAAGGTGTCAGGAAAGCGACGCTGCAAAAAATCTCCGGCGCTGGGTAACTTGCCATACCAGCTGTAGCGGTTCATCGCAGGGGTATTCGTCATACGGCTGTCCTTGCGGTTATGGGCATGAGAAACGGGGAAGCTGGAACGGGTTACGAATGCTGTTCGGCGCAAACTCCAGCGTGACCTGATGTCCGTCGACGTTGAAGGTGGCCTGACGGCTCAGGCTACCCGAGCCCGGACTGGTGCTCGCTTTATCGAAAAAGCGGTTCAGCGCCCAGGCGCCGTTGGTGACCAGCGTCGCCGTACTGCCGTTCGCCAGCCCCAGCTGCATACGGACCTGGTTGGTGCCGCCCGGCCCCGGCCAGTTCATGATCTGCACGGCCTGCGGGCCGTGGCTGTAGCGCAGCAGCTGACCGTCAACGTCCAGGGTCAGGTTCAGAATGGTGTTATCCATTCGCACGGTGCGAACCGTCACCTTGAAAGACGGCGTGGTTGCGCCGTTAGCAAAGAAGGCGTCGCGAATCGACTGGGCCTGCTGGAACGGCCTCAGCAGCCCTTCACTTCCCGGCAGCGTTTTCCCGTCAATGCCCGGCATAAAGCGCCAGTTGGCCTGCGTGGTATCCACCTTGTTGGTCAGATTGTCGCGGAAGAATGCGTCCATCAGCCCGGTTCCCGGCGCAAACATGCGCGCGAGATCGTCCGGCGTCACCTCGGTGCTGGCGCTGCGCACCAGCGGGTAGCGACCGGCAATTGCCTGGCGGCAAAATCCGCCCACTTCAACGTTAATGCGCTTACGTACGTTTTCCAGGTCACGGCGCTGGGTGTCGCTGCTGGCGCCTACCGCCATGTTGCTGAACATGGTTTGCAGCCCGCCTGGCAGACGACCGGCGCTGGCCTGCAGACGGCTGATCGCCTCCCCGCCCGGCGCAGGCATGCCGCTGTTGGCCGCATCCTGCACGGCGGTCAGGTAGCGATAGAGTTCATCCACCTGCTTGAGAAAATCATCAAACACGATGGTCTTCCCGCCCTTCTCCAGCGGCTGCGCCAGCTCAATCATCGGCGCATAGTGGTCGGTCACCAGCTGTTCCGGTGCCTGCGTGACCACCGCGGCCTGCGTCGGTGCTGCGTCGTTGTTGCTGAACAGGGCTTCCAGCGTACGGGTGGCGCGGTTGCTTTGATCCTGCGCTTTACCCGCATCTTCTGGCGCTGGCGCATTGCGTGACAGCGTCAGGACCTGGCTCAGGTTCTGCACCAGACGGCGCAGCGGTGAGTTGGCGCCGGAGAGCAGGCGCGCGGTGTTGATGCGCTGGGAAAGGTCGGCGCTGTTATTGAGCTGGATGTCGGCGAGGAAGCGATCCCAGTTGGCGATAAAGTCGCGCATATAAAGCTGACGCACGGCGTTATCGATCTGCTGCTTATCCTCCTGCGCGGTGGCGGCCCCCAGCACCCAGGCGTCGTCCTCGTGCAGGGCGGAGGTAACGCTGTCAATCTGTCCGTTAAAGCTTTTCCAGTAGCCGTCCGGCGTATAGAGACCCGGTACGCCCTCGCTCACCGGCTTGCCGCTTTTGCGCGAAAACACCAGCTCGCTCTGCGGTCCGCCGAGGTCGGAAAGGGAAACCGGCTTCAGGTTGTCATCATGTTCCAGCAGGCGCTTGAGGCGGCCATAGACGCGCGTGGAAAGCGGCTGCTGGTTGATCATCGCTCTTTCGCGTGCGACCAGGGATTCGTCCTGCGCGTACGGCGAGGCCTGAATTTTCGGTTCCAGCAGCTGCGTCAGATGCCATTCAAGCTGCTGCAGCTGCGCCTTCGTGACGTTCTGCGGCAGGTTACGCTGCAGGTTGAGCATTACCCATGAATGCAGGAATTTGCCATCATAGTGTTTCGGCTGATACAGCATCTGATAGGCTTTCAGCGCTTCATAGCTGTATTCCACATCGCTGCCGTTGTCGTTGCGCAGCCAGGTGGTGATGTGCATGGCAACGGCAGGCAGCAGCATCTGATCCAGCGCTTTCTGGTACAGGGACTGGGAGGCGTCGCTGACGTCATCCCCGCGATAAAGCCCCATGCGGCGGGAGATCGGCGGATCGTTCACATCAAAGGCGTCGCTTTTCGGCAGATCCACCAGGCTATTCAGCAGCGGCAGCAGTTCGAACAGGTCACGCTGAGTCTGGTTCTGTAAGGCTTTGCTCTGCTGGTCAAGTAGGGGCACCTTCGCATCCACCTCTTCCAGGTAGGCCTTGTTTTTGGCATAGCTGGTGAGCCACAGCCCGCCCAGGATCGCGAGCAGAGCCAGCAGCGCCGCATAGCCTGACCAGATCACCGCCCGGTTGCGCAGCTCCCACCAGCGGTTTTCCCCGGCGATCCCGGCTTCCTGGAAGATGACGTTTTGCAGCAGGTTCTTGATAAAGAAACTCTGGCCTTTTGCGCCCGGGATTGGCGCTTCTTTGCTGACCGAATCCCAGTTATCGCTCTCTGCCCCTTCCGGCAGCGACAGGGCGCGGTTCAGTTCGCCCATCACGCGGTCGAACGGCATGCCTTCCTGCGTCCCGCTGGCGAAGTAGATCCCGCGCGGGGAGAATTCGGTTTCGAAGTTCGAGCGGGCGAAAACGGTGCTCAGGTAATCCGCCAGCAGCGGACGCAGCGCGGCGAACTCCTGCGGGAAGAGATACGCTTCTGCGCGGGTTTTCGCGTCATGCTCTTTAAGCATGGTTTCCGGCAGCCCGGCGTCGAGGCGCTGCTGCAGCAGAGAAAACTCCTGCTGGAAGTTGCCCATCAGGTCGTAATCGGCGTGTTTAGTTTGTTCCCACGGCAGCGTGAAGCCCCAGATCTGATCGCGCTGCGCTTTGTCGTAGTCGGCAAACCAGGCGCGGAAGCCTTTAAGCAGGTCGGCCTTGGTCACCATCACGTAGACCGGGAAGCGGATACCCAGCTGTTCATGCAGCTCGGACAGACGCTGACGCAGGTTTACCGCCTGCTGGCGGGACGCCTCGGCTGACTGGGTGAGCAGGTCAGAAATGCTGATGGTAACGATCACGCCGTTGATCGGCTGGCGGCGGCGATACTTACGCAGTAACCCCATAAACTGCAGCCATTCCCCGGCGTCCTGCACCTGCTCGCTCTCCTGGGTGGTATAGCGACCCGCGGTGTCCAGCAGCACGGCCTCGTTGGTGAACCACCAGTCGCAGTTACGCGTGCCGCCAATACCCCGCAGGGCGGTCTTACCGAAACGGTCGGCCAGCGGGAACTGCAGCCCGGAGTTGACCAGCGCCGTGGTTTTACCGGATCCCGGCGCGCCGATAATGACGTACCACGGCAGCTGGTAGAGGTACTGCGTGCTGAAGCGCTGCGTCCACTGGGCGCCCTGTCCCGCCTTGCTGAAGTGCGCTTTTTTCAGCATCTGCGCGGCTTCATCAAAACGGCTGGCGAGGATCTGCTCCTCGCTGTTCAGTCGCTTCTGCGGATCCGCCGCTTCCGGGCTGGCGGTATTCTCTTTGAGCTTATCCATCAGCTTGCGGTTCAGCCAGGCGTTGTACAGGCGCGGCAGAATATGGCCCTGCGCCCAGAGCAGGTAGACCACGGCAATGCTGATGATGCGGTTCTGTTCCGATTCAAGCGGTCGGGTGTCCACGATGGACAGCAGCGGTCCAATCATCCAGATCACCGCCGCCAGCGCCGTGACGCCGAGGAAGCTCCACAGAATGCGGTTAGTCAGTATGGAAAGAAGAGTCGTCAGCATTCCTTAGTTTCCTTGCGGCAATCCGTTCAGCTCGGCCTGGGTATTTTCAGGCGACACCAGCAGAGTAATTTCCACACGGCGGTTACGGGCGCGGTTTTCAGGCGTCGTGTTCGGCGCCACCGGGTTAATCTCGCCCCGCCCTTCCGCTTTCACGCGGCCAGGCTGAGAGAGGCTTCCCTGCAGCATTTTCTGTACCGAGCGGGCGCGTTCCAGAGAGAGTTCATAGTTAGAGGCAAAGCGCGCGCTGCGGATCGGCACGTTGTCGCTGTAGCCCACCACCAGAATTTTGCCGCTCACGTTATTCATCGCCTGCGCGATGCGGTGGATGACCGGTTCATAGCGGTCACGCACGACGGTCGAGGCAGAGGCAAACAGCCCGTCGCCTTTCAGGATAACCACACTGCGATCCGCTTCATCTTTCACCGCGACGAGGCCAGCCTCGATTTCCGGTTTCAGGAAGCCGCGCAGGTTCAGCACCGCCGGAAGCTGACGCGCCGGCTGCTGAATAGTGGTTTCCGGCAGCTGGGACTGGTAAATCTTCGCCAGCACCGGGTTGGTGCTGTCGCCAAGACGCCAGTTAAGCACGATATAAAACAGGCAGGCGATAAACCCGGCCAGCGCCACGCAGGCCCACAGGGGGACCATGGGCCGCCAGAGCTTGCGCAGCACCGGACGATCTTCCGGATGAGGAGAAAGCGGCGGCGGATAGCTGCCGCGCACGCCGCGGATCATCTGCCACAGCCGCTGCTTGATGGTCTCAAGCTGGGTGCGGCCATTGTCCAGCACCCGATAGCGCCCTTCGAAGCCGAGCAGCAGACAGTAGTTGATCATCTCCAGCAGCAGAATGTGCTCGCGCGGGTTTTGCGACAGGCGCGCCAGCAGCTGGAAAAACTTCTCGCCGCCCCAGGTTTCGTTATGGAACGTCACCAGCAGGCCATTGCTTGACCAGACCCCGCTGCTGCCCCAGGGGGTGAGCGCGGCAGCCTCATCGAGCGCCGTACACAGGCAGTAGCGTGCCCCGACGATCACTTCGTAGGGCAGCCCCGCCTGCTGGCAACGGACTTCGAAACGGCGAATTTCATCGATCAGGCGCTGGCGTAGCGCCACCTGATCGTCATGCGATACCGAATGACGGATCTGCGGAATCGCATTGAGCAGCGGATTGGCGGCCGCCACCAGCTGATTGTTGCTACTGGCCCCGGTGAACGCGGCATCGCTGCCGGTATCCTGTCGTTCCTGCATATTTAGCGCTCGCTTTATTATTCTGTCGGGTTACGGATGGCCCAAAACTCCATATCCAGCCCCGGGAACTCCCCTGCAAGGTGCAGGGCGAATGCGCCGGACTTATCCATCTCGTGCCACAGCTCGCTGCCCTTCTCGAGCTCGAAGTAGCTGTAGCCGGCATGCCACGGAATCTGCGGCGGTGCGACCGGCATGGCGCGCAGCATAATGCCCGGCAGCTGAAGCTGAACCAGATCGCGGATTTTCGACACCGGTGCGACCTTCATCTGCGCCGGGAAATGGGTTTGCAGGTGTTCGCCCGGCACATTGGCTTTGACCGCCAGCACGAAGCCGAACTCACGCACCATGCTGGTTTCAGGCACCGTGGCGATGTTGAGGCCGTGAGAGCGTTCGTTAAGTGGCAACTGGATCGCATGGTCTTCCATCACCAGCGACAGCCCCTGACGCAGCATCAGCATCAGCTTGCTGAAGCAGTTTGCCAGATCGTCATGATCGTAAATCGGCAGCACGCTTTCAGCGGTTCGCTGCGATGTCCAGGTGGCAAGTTCGGTCGCGAACGGCAGCCAGCTGCGCCAGAGCGTTTCCGGGTGCAGCAGCGGAAGGGTTTTTAAATGAGACACCTCGCCAAGGTGACGGTTAACCAGCGACAGCAGCGTGAACTCAATCAGTTCAGAGGTGTTAAAGCGGCCGGGCTGGCGCAAACGGCCGCCAATTTGCTGGCTGCGCTGCACCAGCAAGCCGTGCAGATCGTTGATCATGCTGTAGATCTGCGGGCTGTTATTGGCATTCAGCATCGGCGGGATGTAGCTGTTGTCGAGCCGTACGTGGTTGTCGTTACGCTTTTCGGTCACAAACGCCACGCCGATGGCGGTCCACTCTGCCGTGAGGTCTTTTTCGAGCATCAGGGTCAGACGCAGGCGGCCAAACTGGACGGTGGCATCCCCCACCGACATGGCGTTATCGTCTTCCACCTCTTGCTCAAACGCGATAAAGCGCGCCAGCGAGGCTGGCTCTTCGCTGAAAATCACCTCTTCTCTCTCACCCCGACGAACCGGCAGTGCGAGCACCACTTTTTCGTTGGTGAGATTGTCAGGAATTTTCAACGGTACAGGACCGTTGCGCCCGTTACGGACCTGGAAAAAGGTGCCGTCCGGCAGCAGCCCACTGCAGTAGCTCAGGGCTATGCATCCCTGACGAAGCATCGCTTCATCCAGTTCAACGTCGAGAAAGCCCCAGAGATACGATCGCTGCAGCGCGCCCCATTCACGAACATGGTTGAGCAGATAGCTTTCAGTCCGCTGAAAATGGTGTGGACGCAGGAACATGCCTTCGGTCCAGACGACCTTTTCTGCTTTCGTCATGATGATGTGTTTCCTGTTTTGAAGCGCGTTACTGGCTGATGACCCGAATGCCGTTCACGTCGAGAAAAACGTTGGCCTGAAGTTCATCTGCGGACCATTTCCAGAACTGGTAGATATGATTTTCGCCAGGCACGGGCAGAGGGAGTGAAACGCGCCATTTTTTGCCATCCAGCACCTGATACTCCGCCATCACGCCGATGTAGCGAGCCTCCGGCGAGCTTTGCCCGCTGAGGGTTTTTGACAGCTGTCCCGGCATCAGGAAGAACACATCGCTGTTCAGCAGATTCGCGCCAAGCGTAGCTGACGCGTTGTTCTGCAGGGAGTAGAAGTCGCTGGACATGAAATCCGCATCGGATTTCAGCAACAGTACCCGGACCTTAAGCGGCGCAGATTCATTGATTTGTGGATGAGCCTGAAACTGCAGATTGTAGCGGGAGGGGTCGCTGTGTGAAGACGACGTACAACCACTGACCAGCGCGAAAATCATCGCGTAAAAGGGTAACCACAGCTTATGAAAATTTTTATTATTCATAAAAATGCGCTCATGAAAGCCGTTTAGTTCAGGATCCAGGTACCGTTAGCGCTGTCTTTGCAGGCTTTGCTGTTACCGTCGACATCAACACAGGTCGCTTTTTTACGCGCCTTTGGACGAATAGCCTGTTTACGCACGGTGGCTTCGTACTGGTCGGCCTTGATAACAGCGCGCATCGGAACGTAACCAATCAGCTGTTCGTTACCTTCATCGGCAAGCGCCATCCAGTAGTGTTCAACCTGCCCCAGTACCACGTACGTTTTTCCGGTCTCGAGAGTGCGGATAACTTTACCGCCAAAGTCAGGACGGCTCATCAGGGAGGCCGGATACATGGCACGATACGGCTCGTTAACCGGGTTGAACTCCGTCGGCGCCGTCACAGCGTGACGGTGGGTTAAGGTGACGCCGTTGACCTGGCTGGTCTCGATCGTATCGTCGTTGATCACAGGTTTCTGCGGTGCTTTACAGCCCGCCACCGCCATTACAAACAGAAGTGAAAACAGTACGCGCATTTTCATATGCTTTTCCGTAGCGATATTTCGATGATGGAGATAAGGGGATGAAGTTTGACTTAAGTGCTATTGTTAAAATAGCCAGGATATTTTCGGGGCGTTACTACTTTAAG
This sequence comes from Enterobacter cloacae complex sp. Mu1197, assembly GCF_040059225.1. Lineage (NCBI taxonomy): Bacteria > Pseudomonadati > Pseudomonadota > Gammaproteobacteria > Enterobacterales > Enterobacteriaceae > Enterobacter > Enterobacter cloacae complex sp. Mu1197. The sequence continues at coordinate 2,760,125 of NZ_CP157375.1, forward strand.
GGCATAGCTACCGCACGAGCCTTTCAGAATAAGGCCCAGTGTCTTCCTGACATATTTTGACAAACGGTAAACAAGTTTACATGAGCTTCGTATCAATTCAATATTTACCGCCGCGTAACTGTTGGTAAATGAAGCAGTCGGAAAATTATAGGATTAATCCTATGATAAAAAACGTTATGGCCCACCCTTTCTTATTTCTTCACCACAAAACGACATAACTTTATGTTTTATATATTAAAAAACACAAAGGAGAACCACTTTCATTAACGCAATCACGCTATTATCGCCACTACCATAATTAGTAGAATTCGCGTTTTTTTGATGTCAAAGGAATATATCTCTGATGAATTATTTGTTGCACTAACAGGGTATCTTTAATATTGAAGACGCTTCATCGCCTGGGTGAGAATATTTCACTTATGCAGCAAGATGTTAATTTCATGCCGCAAAAAAAGCGTATATTTTCGGCCGTAATAATTCCACTGTCAGGTATACCTTATATCTATTATTCATTAAGCGTGAGTAAACCTTCCTGCCATTCTCTCAATTGAAAAATGCCTCGAGCAGCCCACCAGCCGCGAATCGCGGCGATATCCCCAGCGCATCAGCTTCATTCGAAGTTTTACTGGCGCTACATACTTTCCTGCTCACCGCCATCTATCTCGCCTACCGGACGATAGATAAGATTTATTATTAAAATGATAAAAATTCGTTATAATTTCTTTAAATATTTAAACACCAGACCAGATAAATTACTGTAATAAAAAGAGTTTGCGTTAAGGCACTTTTCCGTTCCGTATGTGCGTTGCCATTCGGTCGTCATTGCTTTCACCTATTGCTCTCGTCAGTGATTTTTTGAGCTCAGGCGTTGTGTGATCGAACAAATCAGGAGTGGGTATGAACAAGAAAAGACGCTCGGTGCCAGGCATCAGACACTATGACGGCCCTGCCGGCGGCTGGGGCGCATTGAAAGCAACGGCCATTGCGGTACGCACCCAAATGGATACCCTTGACGCCCCCGCGACGCTGCTGCGCACCAACCAACCTGACGGCTTCGACTGCCCGGGCTGCGCGTGGCCTGATAAAGAACACAAATCGACGTTCCAGTTCTGCGAAAACGGCGCCAAAGCGGTGACCTGGGAAGCAACCAGCAAACGCGTCACCCCCGCGTTTCTGGCCGAAAACAGCGTCTCCTCGCTGCTGGCAAAATCGGACTTTGAGCTGGAAGGCTACGGTCGGCTCACGCACCCCCTGCGCTATGATCGGGCGAGTGACACCTTCCGCCCCGTCGACTGGGACGCGGCGTTTCAACGCATCGGCGAAGTATTGCGCGGGCTCGAGCCGGACCAGGTCGAGTTCTATACCTCCGGACGCGCCTCTAACGAAGCGGCTTATCTGTTCCAGCTGTTTGCTCGCGAATACGGCACCAACAACTTCCCCGACTGCTCGAATATGTGTCACGAGGCCACCAGCGTCGGTTTGCCCCGTTCGATCGGGATTGGGAAAGGGACCGTCTCGCTGGATGACTTTGATAAGACTGAACTGGTGATCTCCATCGGCCATAACCCCGGCACTAACCATCCGCGCATGATGGGGACCCTCCACGAGCTGGCCCGCCGCAACGTGCCGATTATCGTCTTTAACCCGCTGCGCGAGCGCGCTCTGGAACGTTTTGCGGATCCGCAGAGCGTAATTGAAATGGCGACCTATAGCTCCACGGATATCGCCTCGACCTATTTCCAGGTGAAGGCCGGAGGCGATGCCGCCGCGCTGAAAGGGATTGCCAAACACTTGCTGGAAATGGAGGCCGAACGCGGGGACGTGCTCGATCGCGCGTTTATTGCCGAACACACCCAGGGCTTTGAGGACTTTGCCGACGATATCGCACACACCCGCTGGGACGACATTGAGCGCGAGTCGGGTCTGAGCCAGGCGGCGCTCAAACAGGTGGCTGAGGCCTATGCGAAATCGAATGCCACCATCATTACCTACGGGATGGGCATTACCCAGCACAATAAAGGGACGGCTAACGTCCGCCTGATCGCTGACGTGCTGCTGATGCGCGGGAATATCGGCAAGCCCGGCGCGGGAATATGCCCGCTGCGCGGTCACTCAAACGTGCAGGGGAACCGTACCGTCGGGATTAGCGAGAAGCCCACGCCAGCCTTCCTGAACAGTCTGAAGGAGGTTTTCGGCTTTGAGCCACCGTCTCACCACGGCCATGACGCGGTGCAGGCCACGCAGGCGATGATCGACGGCCGCGCAAAAGCGCTCATTTGCCTCGGCGGTAATTTTGCGGTGGCGATGCCCGATCATGAACGCGGCTTTCCGGCCATGGGCTCCCTCGATTTGAGCGTTCACGTCGGGACCAAGTTGAACCGTACCCATCTGCTGGTGGGCAAAGAGACCTTTATTTTCCCGTGTCTTGGCCGTACCGAGCTGGATATTCAGGCCACCGGCCGCCAGTCCATTACCGTCGAAGACTCGATGTCGATGGTCCATGCCTCATCCGGCAAGCTAAAACCCGCTTCGCCTTTACTCCGCTCGGAACCCGCTATCGTCGCGGGCATGGCGAAAGCCACCCTGCCGGATACCCGCGTGGACTGGATGACGCTGGTTGAGGATTACGACCAGATCCGCGATCTGATCGAGCAGACCATTCCGGGCTTTGAGAACTATAACGCGCGGATCCGCGTTCCCGGCGGCTTCCGTATGCCGCTGCCGCCAACGCAACGTCTCTGGCCAACGGCGACGGGAAAAGCGATGTTCTCGGTCTTCGACGGCGTACATGAGAACGCCAGCGGTGAAGGTGAGCACGTTCTGCGCCTGATCACGCTGCGCAGCCACGACCAGTACAACACCACCATTTACGCGCTGGATGACCGCTACCGTGGCGTGTTTGGCCGTCGCGACGTGCTGTTTATGAACGAAGACGATATGGCGCAGTCAGGGCTGGAACACGGCGACCGCGTGGATATCGAAACCGCCCTGCCCGGCAACGGACAGCGTCTGGAAGACATTACCGTGGTGGCGTACAACATCGCGCCGGGGACCGTCGGGGCCTATTATCCGGAGGCCAACGTGCTGGTACCGCTTGATTATCTGGATAAGGACAGCGGTACGCCGTCGTATAAATCCGTTCCGGTTCGCATCACCCTGCGCTCAAAAGAGATCCGCATGCTGTAAGGCTGTTCGCGCAAAGAAAAAGATGGATATTAAACAGTTAAAATATTTAATCGCACTCGACGAGACCCGCCATTTTGGCAAGGCGGCCTCGCAGTGCAACATCACCCAGCCGACCCTCTCCATGCGCATCCGCAGCCTGGAAGAGGAGCTGGGGCTGGTGCTGATTGTGCGCGGGCAGCGCTTTGAAGGGTTTACGCCGGAGGGTGAACGCATCCTCGCATGGGCCCGCGCGCTGCTGGCCGCGCATGACGGGCTACAGGCGGAAGCCGCGCTGTGCAAAGGCCAGGTGGTGGGTGAACTCCGTCTGGGGATGGTGCCGCTGGCGAGTGTGGATCCGATGATCTTTATTCGCCTGCTGACGCAAAAATACCCGGAGCTGACCTATAGCCTCTATTCCATGTCCTCCGCGCAGATTGCCGACGGCGTCAGCCGCAATCAGCTTGAGCTGGGGATTTGCTATCTCAACAGCATCGACACCAGCCAGTTCGATATTATCCAGCTTCCCAAAACGAAGATGGGCCTGCTGCATGACGTCCGCCATTTCCAGCTCGGCCAGGAGAGATTGACCTGGCGCGACCTGACGGATTTTCCGCTGGGGTTCCTGACCAAAGGGATGCATTACCGGGCGCATATGGAGGCCAGCTTTCAGTCTGCTGGCATTGAACCGAGGTCCGTTTTCGAGAGCGACACCACGTTCCAGATCATTCAGGCGGTGCAAAGCGGCGTATGCTGCGCCGTGATGCCGCTGAACAACGGACTGGAAGATCTGAACAGCCATTTCAGGATTGTCCCCATCGCCGATGCGAACATTGAGGCCCCTGTCGGCCTGATTATGCGCAGGCAAAAACCGGTCTCCTCGCTGGCGCTGCGTTGCTTTACCGACGCGCAGGAGATTTATCACGCCAGCAATGAGGCGTAGGCCTGACGCGTCACGACGCTAAACCCCTCAATCAGTACCGCGTCGCAAACGGCCCGGTGTTCCGGCAAACTCACCAGCGCGTGGAGCGCATCGCGAAGGGCGTTCAGGGTGTCAGGCGAAGTGTGGGGCGAGGTAATGAGCGGCAGCCCTGGCGTCAGCGGGGTACGGTCAATGACAGCCAGCCCCGTCAGACCTTCCGGTTCGTGACGCTGCAGCAGTGCCCAGGTGACACAGTCGATGGCCGCGATATCCCCTGCTCCGCGTTTGACATCCTTCAGCGACTGGCGATGGCTGCCGCTAAAGGACGTTTGCGCGAAAAACGGACCGTCCGCCGCCAGAGGCGCTACTTTTTTTCGCAGCGCATTGTAGCCGGACTGCGAGTCCGCAGAGTTACAGACCGCCCGTCGGCCGCGAAAATCCGCCAGCGTGAGATGCCGATCCGCCTCGCGCACTACCAGAAAGCTGCGGTACTGGATCCCTTCGCAGCCCGTGGCCGCGTAGTGAAAACAGCCGACAACTTGCACGTCCGGAAGTTGCGTGACCAGCGGGTAACCGCAGGTCTGGCTGAGGATAAGCCCGGGCTGTTGCCAGTGCGTGAGCAGATCGGACTCCGGCCCGTCGGGGACATCATCGACGGGCACACCGCGTGCGGCCAGCAGCCCCTTTACCGCCAGCCAGAGCGCACGCGTGTCGGCGCGATCCACCGCATACATGGGAAACGCCAGCAGGTTACTCATACCCTTCTCCCTGTTGCTTTCCGGGGTGAACGGTGACGTCGACGGGACTGAGCCAGAACCGGCGCAGCCATTCACCGTAGCCCCTGACCAGAAAACCGCGGTTTCGCTCCCGGTACGCCTCCCGGTTTTGCTGGTAGATCGCCTTCAGTCCGTACCATGGCACGCCCGGTAGATCATGATGTACTGAATGATAGTTGAGATTCAAAAACAGTATCCGCCAGAACAGCCCGGCCTCGTTAATGACGGAGCGCGCCAGCGGATCGTCCGCCGCACGATGTTCGAAAAACGATCGTACCTTGGTCAGCGCCAGCGCCGGATAACTGACCGCCAGCACAAACCAGACGGGTGAAAAACCAACGTCCGTCATCCAGGCGAAGAGTGCCGCCAGCAGCGTAATGTGAACCAGCCACATCGTCATCGCCCGCAGGTGAAGATGACGAAACGCCGCCACGGCGTTGCCCAGCGTCTGAACGATATCCAGCAGCGGCGCCAGCAGAAGCCGCCCGGCAAAGGTATTACGGGCCCGGATCAGGCGCTTCTGCCAGGGGGAAAAGCGCGCCCAGCTTGCCTCGGTAAAATAGTACGACTCCGGGTCATCCACCGGATGGGTCAGGCTATCGTACCGATGGTGGGCCAGATGGGAATCCCGGTACAGGCCGTACGGGTACCAGACCGCCAGCGGGAGCGTGCCGAACAGCTGGTTAAGCCAGGCAAAACGGGTGGGATGCCCGTGGATCAGCTCATGCTGCAACGACATGTACCAGGCGGTAAACCCGATGAGCAGCAGCGTGGCGGGCAGCAGGCCGAGCGTTTGCCAGAACGCCAGCGTGGCAAACCAGCCCGCATAAATCGTGAACATTAACAGCCAGGTGGGCAGTTCGCTTCGCCACAAGAAACCCGACGCGAGGCGGTGGATTTGATTGCGTTGTTGTGGATGTAAATAGAGGGAGCTTCGTTTACCCATTCCTTCAGACGCCGTTTCGCCAGAGACAGAGCCCTGAAGATCGGGGATAACGCCTGAAATAACAAAGAACTTAAATCGCTTTGCTTTGCCAGAAACACAGAGCGCACGCGTCGCTTGACTTATTCTGTATTAAAGGTACTTTTCAGGACATGAAGAAGATCCTGATTATCGTTCCCGACGGCGGCATGCTGTTTGAAGCCGCCGGTATCGCCGACATTCTGATGCAGGCCAACCGGCTGCATCCGGAAGGGCTTGCGCAGCCCCGCTACCGGATTATCATCGCCACCACGCAGCCTCACCAGGTGATCCACGGCCAGTCCGGTCTGAACCTGCTGGCGGACTATCGGCTTCCGGAGCTGGATCCGCGCGAACCGCTGGACACCATTATCATCACCGGACGCGGTATGAACGAGCAGGAGAGCACCGCCGTAGTCGACTGGCTGCACCTCGCTGCGCCGCACGCCCGGCGGATCGCCTCTATCTGCGGCGGCGCGATGCTGCTGGCCCAGACCGGCTTGCTGGACGGTCGTCGCGCCACCACCCACTGGCGGCTGCTGGAGACCATGCAAACCCTATATCCGGCTATCACCGTCGAAGGCGGCCCACTCTACATTCAGGACGGCCCCATCTGGACCTCTGGCGGCGTGAGTTCCGGGTTCGACCTGACCCTGGCGCTGGTGGAGGACGACTACGGATTTACCCTCGCCCGCGACGTGGCGCAGGATATGGTGATGTATCTGCGACGTCCCGGCGGACAGCTGCAGTTCAGCCGCTACAGCCTGCAGCAGCCCGGCACAGCAGGGCCGATAGGCGAGGTGCAAAGCTGGATCCTGCAGAATCTCACCGCCGATCTGTGCGTGGAGAACCTGGCCGAGAAAGCGGCGATGAGCCCGCGTAACTTCACCCGCGTGTTTACCCGCGAGGCCGGGGTCTCGCCTGCCCGCTACGTGACCGAAGCGCGTCTGGCCGCCGCCCGCCAGCTGCTTGAACAGACCCGCGATCCCCTTGAGCGCGTTGCTGAGCAAAGCGGCTTTGGTACCAGCATTAACTTGCGCCGCATCTTTGAGAAACAGCTTCACCTCACGCCCGGCGAATACCGCCAGCGCTTTCACTGCCGCAAGATGGCGTAATCTGATCCTTTTTTGTCGTTTACGCCAAGCGGCCCGACGCCTACAGTGACTCCAGACAACAGAGATAAGGAGTGCACCATGGTTAAGGTCGGTATTAACGGTTTCGGCCGTATCGGACGTAATGTCCTGCGCGCGGCGCTGGGCAACCCGGCGCTTCAGATTGTGGCCATCAACGATCTGACAGACAGTAAAACCCTCGCCCATCTGCTGAAACATGATTCCCTTCTGGGCAAGCTGCCCGCGCCCGTTGAAGCGGCTGACGGCGCGCTGCAGGTAGACGGCCAGCGGATCGCCGTATTTAGCGAACGCGATCCGGCGAATATCCCGTGGCGTGATGCCGGGGTAGACGTGGTGATTGAAGCCACCGGCTTCTTCACTGAACGGGAGAAAGCGGCGGTGCATATCACCCACGGCGGCGCTAAGCGCGTCATCATTTCCGCTCCCGCGAAAAACGACGACCTGACGATTGTGATGGGCGTCAACCATGATCAGTACGATCCCGACCGGCACGCGGTGGTAAGCAACGGGAGTTGCACCACGAACGGTCTGGCACCAGCCGCTCAGGTGCTGCACCAGCAGTTCGGGATTGAGCATGGCCTGATGAACACGACGCACGCCTACACCAACAGCCAGGCGCTGCACGATCAGCCGGAAAAAGATCTGCGCGGCGCCCGCGCGGCGGCGCTGTCGATTGTGCCCTACTCCAGCGGCGCGGCGAAAGCGCTGGGGAAAGTGATCCCCTCCCTGGACGGCAAGCTGACCGGGTACTCCCTGCGCGTGCCGGTGCCGGTGGTGTCGATTGTCGATTTAACCGTGACGCTGAGCCGCAACGTGACCGCCGAAGAGGTGAATGACGCGTTCCGCAACGCGGCCGCCAGCGGCCCCCTGAAAGATATCCTGGGCTACAGCGATGAACCGCTGGTTTCCAGCGATTACCAGGGCGACCCGCGCTCGTCAATTATCGACGGGCTTTCCACGCTGGTCATTGGTGGAAACATGGTGAAGATCCTGGCGTGGTATGACAACGAATGGGGCTTCTCTAATCGCCTGGTGGATCTGGCGGTGCTGATGGATAAGAAAGGGCTGTAAACCTGAGGCCGGGTGGCACGAACGCTCACCCGGCAAAAAATCACTCCGCTTTCACTTTCACACCCATAAACACAATCACCATCGCCGTTACCAGCAGGAAACCGCTGCCCGCGAACACGCCGCTGGCGCCGTTAAGATCAAACACTGCCCCACCTCCGGCCGCACCGGCGCTTATCGCCAGCTGGATTGAGGCCACCAGCAGCCCCCCTGCACTTTCGGCTTCATCCGGAACAGTGGTCGCAAGCCAGGTGGACCAGCCCACCGGAACCAGGCCAAATGCAAAGCCCCACAGCGCAACCAGCAGCCCGTCCAGCATGGCCAGATGACCAAAGGCGACCATCATGAGTGCGAGAACGCCCATCGCAAACGGCACCAGCGCCAGCGTCAGGCGCAGATTACGTGCCAGCAGATGCCCGGCCACGGAGGTGCCCACAAAGTTGGCGATACCAAAGCCCAGCAGGATCAGTGAAATGGTCTCCACGCTCGCCTGGCCTACCGTCTCCAGGAACGGACGCAGGTAGGTAAAGAAAGCGAAATGGCCGCTGAAGATCAGGATGGTTGCCAGCATGCCGCCGATCATCCCCGGACGGCGCAGCACGCGGAACAGCGTACTCAGGCTACCGCTGCTCTCCGGCTTCATGGACGGCAGCACCCAGAGCTGCCACAGCAGCGCCAGCATGCTCGGCAGAATGCAGAGCACAAAGACGTTGCGCCAGCCGATCAGGCTGCCCAGATAGCTACCCAGCGGCGCCGCGACTACCGTGGCAATCGACACGCTGGAGAAGATCACCGCCAGCGCTTTCGGCACTTTATCTGCCGGAACCAGGCGCATCGTCGTGGCCGTCGACATCGCCCAGAATCCCCCGATCGCTATCCCCAGAAGCAGGCGCCCCATTAGCAGGACGTGCAGATTGGGCGCAAAGGCCACCAGCAGGCTGGAGATAATTTGCAGCACCGAGAAAAACATCAGAACCCAGCGGCGGTCGATACTCTTGGTTGCCGGGGTGATCAGCAGTCCGGTGACCAGCGCCACCAGCGCGGTGGCGGTGACAGCTTGTCCAGCCATCCCCTCGGTAACGCCCAGGCTCGCGGCCATGGGGGTTAACAAGCTGGCGGGCAGAAATTCGGCCGTAATCAAACCAAATACCCCCAGCCCCAGTGAATAGACGGCCCGCCAGGCGGGTTTTGCAGGCGCTACCGCCTCGCTCGCCGCGACACATGAACTCATCTGTTGATCTCCCGTTATAAAAATGTGACTAGTGTCGCAAAAGAATAGAAGGTTCACCCTGGACGATCTATGACATATAATCTCCACTTATTGATTATTCGTCCGGAGTTGCGCCATGACCGTCCAGTCACCCGATTTGATCAGCGAACTTTTACGCGGCATGCGCCTGTCAGGCGTGAAATACCGGCGGATTGAAGCCAGTGCGCCATTTGGCGTCGCGTTTCATCAGGCTCCCGGCAGGGCGCAGTTTCATTTTGTGAGCCACGGTAGCGCCCTGTTGCGCATGGAGAGCGGTGCAACGTTCGAACTGAGCGGTGGCGACGCCCTCTTTATCCCCGGCGGGAATTCCCATGCCCTGCTCTCTGACGAACAGGCCACCCTTACCCCTGTCAACGCCTTTCCGAGCGAGCCTATCTGCAGCTCGGTCTGTGCTATCACCTGCGAGCCCTGCCCGGAGAGCGAGAACACCCTTATCTTTAGCGGATGCATGGATTTTGAGCTGGGCGGCATGCAGCCGCTGATCAAGGCGATGCCGGAAGTGATGATGGTCAGCCGGCTGATGTCCACCTGGCCGGAAATTCATCCGCTGCTGGCGGCGATGGAGCGGGAATCCGCGGCGCGTCAGGCCGGGTATGCCGGGATCCTTGCGCGGCTGGCCGATGTGGTGGCGGCGTTAATTGTGCGGGGCTGGGTTGAAGGCGGCTGTGGCAAAGCCACCGGCTGGGTGCAGGTGCTGCGCGACCCGCGCCTGAGCCGGGCCATTTACGCCATGCACCAGCAGCCAGGCCTGAACTGGAGCGTCGCCGATCTGGCAAAAGAAGCCGGGACATCCCGATCCGTTTTCGCGGAACGGTTTCTCGCGGCGACGGGAACGACCCCGGCAAAATATCTCAGCGAGCTGAGAATGCGGCTGGCCATTCAGTATATTCGTCATGAGAACCAGCCGATCGAAACCGTCGCGCTGCGGCTGGGTTACGGATCGCTGGCGGCTTTTAGCCGGGCATTTAAGCGCATCATTGGCCATGCGCCGGGCACGCTGCGGGAAGCCAGCCAGACTCCGGAAGAAGCCTGACTGGCGTACGGCATCAGAAATAGTATTTAAAGCGTACGCGTCCGCCGTAGCGATCGTCGTTTTTATTGTCACCCTCTTTTGGAGAGGCGTTGACCCAGGACGCATACGCGCCCAGATAGATGTTGAAGTTTTTCATCTTCATGACGTTCGGAATGAGGTACGACGTATGGATGGTATGAATGTCGTATTCGCCCGGGTCGCTGATCCAGCAGTCGTTTTCACACTCGGCGTCAAAGGTTGAGGTATTAAACTCGTCGATTTCGTTATGAGCATAGATATAGCCCAGCTCAAAATTACGCCAAAGGGCATTGATGCCTGAGGTAAAGTCGGTTTCGCCCGTCGCGTCCAGGTAAGCCGTGTTGAAGTTCATGACCACCCCGTTTTCCGGATCGGTTTTAAGTCCGTCCCAGGTCATAGTAAACCCGTAGCCGGTCCGGTCTGACTGATCGACCCAGCGCCCGGCATCGTCACGATAGCCGTAAGCGTTGTTTACCAGGTTGGTCTCCATAGCGAACGCGGTTGAAAACGGTCCGCTCTGCCATGAGACAACCGGGCGCACGTAGGCGACGTTTTTATCGTTCTCAAGCTCCGCGCCGTGATAACGCTGGTCGACGTACAGATCGCTGCCGTCCTTAAACAGGGTATTCAGTTCGAAATACCAGTTGTCCAGCGTTTTGCTCACCAGGAAGTTACCGCCGCTGTCGGTTCGGCCACGTCCCTCTTTCAGCATATAGATATAGCCGTAGCCGTCGCTGTAAAGGTCGTCTGCCGTATTGCCCGAGTATTCCACAAAGGTATCCTGATTGAGCGGAAACATATCATACGCTTCGAAGCGGCCAACCTTAATTTCCCAGTCTTTTTCAGAGCCGAAGAAAAATACGGCGTCATCCAGATACATTTGCCCAGCAAGATCGCCGAGCGGCTGAACGGAGAATCCGGCATAATTGCCGTTATTCATTTTACGATAACCATCAAAACCCAGCAGAATACGGCCATTAATATCCCAGCGTTCTTTATCCCCGGGTGCCCAGTCGTTATTAGCGCTTTGCTTAACAGACGTCAGGCTACCCGTTTTACTGGCAGCATCCATATTAAGCTCAACGTCACCATAAAATTTAATATCGCCAAAACCTGACAGCGTCAGTTTCGGCGGCGCCTCGTTGTTGACCGGCTCCTCTGACTGCACGGTGACCGTCGCTGCCTGCTGTACCGTCGCCTGTTGCTGCTTAAGCACTTCGATTTGCGCTTCCAGCTGCGCCAGCTTTTCCTCCACGCTTGCTGAGGACTGGGCGGCTAAAAGCGCCCCGGAATAGAGCGCACCTGTCAATATGACCATTTTCTTTAATTTCATAGATTCCGTCCTGATTAAAAAGGAAATACCCAATGATTGAGTTTCGCCATTTCGTACAAATACAGGCAGGAACGCTATTATGTTTTTTGATAACTGAATTATGAATTTTAACTTGTGTGAACCGGGCAGAATAATTCCTTTATTATTAACGAGAGAAACACAACCCGCCTCACATTATTATTTCATCGACTCGCCCGACGTTTATTATATAAAATGCAAATATAATTATTTAAGATAATAATTAGACCGATTTCATTCCCACAACAAATTATCAAACGTCCTGCAGCCTGCCTGAGAACGCGGTAATTTGTCTGGTTCTGCGCAAAATGGGATATTCAACACGCGAAGCGGGCAATATTCGTCTAAGGTTTTCAGGTGATTGACAACAGCGGTCACGCTGCCCGGTAAAGACAGGAGACGAAAAGATGATAAAACCTCGTACATTGCGCCCCGCTTGTTTACATCTCGCGCTGGGAGGCGCGCTGCTCGGTGTCGCAACGTTTGGCTATGCCAACGAACAACCTGCGACTCAGACAACCCCGCCCGATATTTTACTGGGGCCCCTCTTCAATGATGTGCAAAGCGCTAAACTGTTTCCCGATCAAAAAACCTTTGCGGATGCAGTCCCCAAAAGTGACCCGCTGATGATTCTGGCGGATTACAGGATGCAGCATGCGCAGTCCAGCTTTGACCTGCGCCATTTTGTCGAGATGAATTTCACCCTGCCCGAAGAGGGAGAAAAGTATGTTCCACCGGCGGGGCAATCGTTACGTGAGCACATTGACGATCTCTGGCCCGTACTGACGCGCACCACCGATAAAGCCAGCAACAAATGGGATTCCCTTCTGCCGTTACCGAAGCCTTACGTTGTGCCCGGCGGTCGTTTCCGCGAGGTCTACTACTGGGACAGCTATTTCACCATGCTGGGCCTGGCTGAGAGCGATCATTGGGACAAAATCAGCGACATGGTGGATAACTTTGCGTATGAGATCGACACCTTCGGCCACATTCCCAACGGCAACCGCAGCTATTACCTGAGCCGCTCCCAGCCGCCGTTTTTCTCACTGATGGTTGAACTGCTGGCGACCCATGACAGCGATGCGCTGAAGAAATATCGTCCGCAGATGGAGAAAGAGTATGCCTACTGGATGGACGGCGTCGATGCCCTGCAGCCGGGGCAAGCCAGCAAGCGCGTGGTGAAGCTGGATGACGGCGCGATCCTCAACCGCTACTGGGACGATCGCGACACCCCGCGCCCGGAGTCCTGGCTTGACGATGTGAATACCGCGAAAAGTAACCCTAACCGACCGGCAACCGAGATCTACCGTGATTTGCGTTCCGCCGCGGCCTCGGGATGGGACTTTAGCTCCCGCTGGATGGACGATCCGCAAAAACTCGGCACCATCCGGACCACCAGCATTGTGCCCGTGGACCTGAATGCCCTGATGTTCAAGATGGAAAAACTGCTGGCCCGGGCAAGCCAAGAGAGTGGCGATGCCGCCAGCGCAAACAAGTATGAGGCGCTGGCCTCCGCGCGCCAGAAAGCCATCGAGAGCCACCTGTGGAATGACAAAGAGGGCTGGTACGCCGATTACGATCTGAAGAGTAAGAAGGTACGCAATCAGCTCACGGCTGCGGCCCTGTTCCCGCTTTACGTGAAGGCTGCGGCGCAGGATCGTGCCGATAAAGTCGCCGCGGCAACCTCCTCACGTCTGCTACAGCCGGGCGGAATAGCGACCACCACCGTCAACAGCGGTCAGCAGTGGGATGCGCCAAACGGCTGGGCCCCGCTGCAATGGGTGGCGGCGGAAGGGTTGCAGAATTACGGGCAAGAGAAGGTCTCGATGGATGTGACCTGGCGCTTCCTGAAAAACGTTCAGCATACTTATGACCGGGAAAAGAAACTGGTCGAGAAATACGACGTGTCGACAACCGGTGCGGGCGGCGGCGGCGGCGAGTATCCGCTGCAGGACGGCTTCGGCTGGAGCAACGGCGTGACGCTGAAGATGCTGGATCGGGTCTGCCCGAAAGAGAAACCGTGCGACAGCGTGCCGGAGAATCGGCCTGCCGCGAATGATGAGGTGGCGCCGGTGAAGGCGACGGCGCAGTAAGTGAGTATTGCCGGGTGGCGGCTACGCCTTACCCGGCCTACTTTTTAAACTCACAGGGCTTTGCTTAGAAACTGTAACTCGCCCCTAGCTGATACGTTCTGTCGCGCCCAATCCAGCAGTTGGTCGCGTCGTAGCAGGTCAGCGTCTCTTTGTTGGTGATGTTCTGTGCGCTGGCCTTAAGCGTCAGCCCTGCCAGCGAAGGCAGGATTTCGCCCATCCGATAGGATGCCGCCAGATCGTACTGGGTGGTACCGCCCAGCTTACCCGCATCGTTAGCAGGTGAGATTTCCATCGGGCCGGTATAGCGCGCCCCCGCCCCCAGCATCAGCCCTTTCAGCGGCGTGTTCTCAAAGGTGTAATCCCCCCAGAGATTGAAGGCATTCTCCGGCACCTGCGTTGGACGTTTCCCTTTGTACTTATCATCTTCCGTATTGATCGCGTGGGTGTAGGCATAGTTCGCAATCAGCGTCAGGTTGTCCGTCGGGCGGCTGATGGCAGACAGCTCAGCCCCTTTGGATTCCACCTCCCCGGTCTGACGATAGTTCAGGAAGCCCGGATCGGAGGTGACGACATTTTTCTGACGGATGTTGAACACCGAGGCGGTAAAGGTGGTGGCGTAGTCGGCCAGCAGATATTTCACGCCGCCCTCCACCTGCTTGCTGGTGGTCGGTTTGACGTCTTTCGCCGCGAGCGTTCCCTTCGGCGACACCGGTGCAAAGCCTTCGGAATAGCTGATAAACGGTGACAGACCATTATCAAAAGCGTAAAGCGCGCCCAGGCGTTTGGTGACGCGATCCTGAGAGACCCAGTCCTTATCACCGTTTTGCAGATAATTGGTGGTCACGGAGCGATAATCGTCGTAGCGCAGGCTGCCCAGCAGATTTAAGCCCCCCCACTCCACCTGATCCTGCAGGTAGTAGCCGTTCTGCTGATAGCTCAGACGGTTTTTCTGGGCGGTATACAGGCCCAGCGCGCTTTCGCCGATCTGCGAATAGTCAGGGTTGCGCATATCCATGCCCGGCGTGGTCGACGCGTAACGGTAGTGGAAATGGGAGTTCAGCTTCTGATAGTCAAACCCGGCCAGCAGATGGTGTTGCCAGTCGCCCAGCGCCACGGTTTTCGTCACCTGGTTATCGATGTTGAAGCTCTGCAGATCTTCATCGGTGGTGTAGGCAAAGCGGTTGAGCTGATAGACCTCGCTTCCCGTGCCCGTCGCATAGACGCTGCGCTGATGCGTATCGACGTCGAAATAGCGCGCCTTCTGGTTAAAGCCCCAGCCGCTGTCGAACGCATGTTCAAAGCTGTAGCCCAGCATCCACTGGCGCTGCTTAAATCCGTTCCACTCATCACCGGCATAGTCGCGCTTGCCCGCGTATTTCGATCGCAGGTAGGCGAGCGGCAGCGGGTTCGACGGCGTCAGACTCGGGGTGTTTTGCGCCAGCGCGTCCAGGGTGAGGCGGGTTTTGCTGTCCGGTTGCCAGGTTACGGACGGGGCAACCAGGTAATTTTCATACCGGGTGGTGTGCGGCTGATCGTCATTTTCCGTCGCTTTCCCCAGCAGACGGTAGTTCCAGTCGCTGTCGGCGATCTGCCCGGTTGAGTCGAGATAGCCCTCTTTCAGGTTGCGGTTGCCGGTGTTAAAACCGAATTCGGTTCGCGCTTCTCGCTGCGGCTTTTTACTCTGGATATTCACCAGCCCGCCCGGCGAGCCGCCGCCGTAGAGAACCGATGAGGGGCCTTTCAGGATATCAACGCTGTCAATCAACAGCGGATCGATGCGGGCTTTGGTATTGCCGGTGACGTTATAGGGCAGCTGCAGCCCGTTGTAGAACTCCTGGTCGACGGTAAAGCCACGAATTTTATATTCGCTCATGTAGGAGGTATTTCCCCGCACCTCGGTTGAGACCCCTGGCGCATAGCGCAGGATTTCATTCACGGAATTCGCATGGCGCTTGTCAATTTCCGGCGCAGAGAGGGTCGTGATGACCTGCGGCGTTTTACTTTCAGCAACGGCCGATTTCGTGGCGCTGTTCGTCCAGGCCGGCAGCGCGCTGCCCTGCTCTGCGCCAGTGACGACGATAGTGGATTCTTCGGCGAATGCCGGAACGTGCAGTGCGAGCGAGACGGCGCCTGCCAGGGCGCATAGCGTAAAACGTGAAGGAGTCATAATGTCGTCTTGTTGTTAGATGCGATACGGAACGACAATTATTATCATTTAGATTAACAAATCAATACGCAGGCAAAAAAACGGCCCTCCGCAGAGAGCCGTTTACGTCATGTTATGCTCGTCGCAGTAACCTGAATATGCCCAGCACCACAATGGCGCCCACGACAGCGACCAGAAAACTGTGCAGGTCAAAACCACTTATGTTGCCTCCGAAGCCAAACATCGTCGCCAGCCAGCCGCCCACAACCGCACCAACGACCCCGAGTACACAGGTCAAAATAAAGCCGCCGCCATCGTTTCCCGGCATGATCAATTTCGCGATAGCGCCAGCAATAAGACCAAAGATAATCCAGGCGATGATACCCATAGCGATGCCCTCTTGCAGGTTTAACGCATGCGCAGAAAACCTTCTGCACAGCTAACATAAGTATAGGTCATCGCCGGAAAATCATTTTCTTCTCACCGACTTATCTTTGTCTAAACAGGCAAAAAAAACTCACCGGTTTGTATTAAGTTTCATCGCAGATTGCCGATAACGCTAAGACAGTCTGTCATCTATCAAGGAGCCATCCGGCGTGAGTCATTACAGTGAGCAGTTCCTCAAGCAAAATCCGCTGGCTGTATTAGGGGTATTACGCGACCTGCAAAAAGGTGAAGTGCCGCTGCGCATCAGCTGGTCGAATAATCAGTTCATCAGCAAGATCCTTGACGCCTCGCAGGAGCGGCTGGTGATTGATTTAGGCAGCCAGGAGTATGAAAACCGCGCGGCGCTGAAGGCGGAGAATATCGCCGTGATGGCCGAAACGCAGGGCGCCAAAGTGGAGTTTGTCCTGTCGCGACTGGAACTGAGCGAATATCAGGGGCTTCCGGCCTTTGTGACCCCCCTTCCTGGCAATCTCTGGTTTGTCCAGCGTCGCGAATATTTCCGCATCAACGCCCCGCTTCACCCCGCTTACTTCTGCAAGGCCAAAATGCCGGACAAAAAAGAGATCCGCTTCCGTCTCTTCGATCTGTCGCTGGGCGGTATGGGTGCGCTGATGGATACGCCGAAGCCTGACGGACTGGTAGAGGGCATGCGTTTCACGCAAATTGAACTGGATATGGGGGGCTGGGGGCGCTTTTATTTCGATGCACAGCTGATTGCCATCAGCGACCGCACCGTCGTGGACAGCAAAAATGAAACCATCACCACGCCGCGTCTGAGCTTCCGTTTCCTGAATGTCGGGCCCGGCGCAGAGCGCGAGCTGCAGCGCATTATCTACTCCCTGGAGCGCGAGGCGCGGGAACGCGCAAATAAGGTTTTGTAAGAAACATCGGGCAGCGTGACCGCCGCCCGTCTGCGGCATTACATGGCATCCATCGCTTTCTGTACTTTCCAGATATAACGAGGCGCCTGTGGTGCCGGGTGATTTTTCGCCACATGCTCAAAGAATTCGTCTTTGTCCATGCCGTTAATCTCTTCTATCGCCTCTTTGCGGTCAGAGGAGAAGGTTCTCAGCAACGCGCCGGCACCGTTAACGTAAGAGACCACCAGCGCGTACTGCATCACCTCCGGATCCTTAATGCCCTTCAGCACGCCGTGCTCCATGATGCTCAGATAGGCCGTGCCCATTGAAATGTTGCGTTCCGGATTCTTCAGCTCGCTGGTCGACGGCTGACCGCTCCAGCCCATATAGCGGTAAACTTCTTTCCCCGCCGTTGACGCTTTAAGCTGCATCAGCCCCACCGCGTTGGATTTGCTGACAAGCGTGGGGTTACCGCCGGACTCCACCGCAATGATCGCCGTGATGAGACGCGGACTGACGCCCCAGGCTTTCCCGGCTTGTTCACTGATCGGCATCCACTGCATCGCCCGCTTCACCGGCACTTCCGGGTTCCAGGGTGGGTTTTGATAATCATGTTTTGAACTACAGCCAGCGAGTAACACAATCAAAAAAGCAAACCATCTCAATTTCACGTCATCTATCCTTATAGCCGGTCATCGCGGTGCGCCGCTCTTGAAGCAGGCGGCGTATAAGCGGCATGATATAGACAATTAGTTTCTCATTCAGCAAGGAATTGCCATGTCTCAGTTTCATCTCATCGCGCCGTCGGGCTACTGCATTAACCAGGACGCGGCGCAGCGGGGCGTTCAGCGTTTGCTGGAGTCGGGCCACCGGGTAGAAAATCAGACGATTATCCCCCGCCGCCAGCAGCGTTTTGCCGGTACCGAAGCGCAGCGGCTGAATGATATCAACAGCCTGGTTAACCTGAAGGGTGAAAATAGCATAGTGCTGGCGGTGCGCGGCGGATATGGCGCGAGCAGGCTGCTGGAGAGCATTGACTGGCAGGGCCTGGCGCAGCGCCAGCAGCAGGATCCGCTGCTGATATGCGGCCACAGCGATTTCACCGTCATCCAGCTTGGGCTGCTGGCGCTGCATAACGTTATCACCTTCAGTGGCCCGATGCTGGCCGGTAACTTCGGCGCCCCGGAGCTGAATGCGTTCACCGTGGAACACTTCTGGCGCGCGCTGCGCAATCCCACCTACAGCGTGGAGTGGCGGGGCTTTGGACCGCACTGGGAATGTGAAGGCCAGCTCTGGGGCGGCAACCTGGCGATGCTGGTTTCGCTTATCGGCACGCCGTGGATGCCGCACATCGAGGACGGAATTCTGGTGCTGGAAGATATCAACGAACATCCGTTCCGCGTCGAGCGCATGCTGTTGCAGCTCTATCATGCCGGTATTCTTGAGCGCCAGTCCGCGATCGTGCTGGGCAGCTTCAGCGGCTCTGCCCCGAATGACTATGACGCGGGTTACTCCCTGGAAACCATGATTGAGTTCATTCGCTCGCGGCTGGATATTCCGGTGATCGCCGGTCTGGATTTCGGCCATGAGCAGCGCACCGTGACCCTGGCGCTGGGGGCGCACGCCTCCCTGATCCATAATGAGTCCGGCTCCCGGCTGACCATCAGCGGCCATCCTGTCATAAAGGCATAAAAAAGCCGTTATACCCCCTTAATAAAACGCTGTTGCCGTCGTTAATATGTTAGGGTTTTAGTAACAGCGTTAACATTGAGGTGGGAGTAAGAGAACATTGGATGCCGCAGCGATAATCAGCCTTTTCATTCTGGGTTCGGTCCTTGTAACCAGCAGTATTTTATTAAGTTCATTTTCATCGCGTCTCGGCATACCTATTCTTGTTATTTTCCTCGCCATCGGCATGCTGGCCGGCATTGATGGCATTGGCGGTATCCCATTCGATAACTATCCTTTCGCCTACATGGTGAGTAACCTGGCGCTGGCGGTGATCCTGCTGGACGGCGGCATGCGCACCCAGGCGAGCTCCTTCCGCGTGGCCTTAGGGCCCGCGCTGTCGCTCGCGACGGTTGGCGTGTTGATAACCTCCGGCCTCACCGGAATGATGGCGGCGTGGCTCTTCCATCTCAATATCATGGAAGGTTTGCTGATTGGCGCGATTGTCGGCTCAACCGATGCGGCAGCGGTGTTTTCTCTGCTTGGTGGAAAAGGGCTCAACGAACGCGTTGGATCCACGCTTGAGATTGAATCCGGCAGTAACGACCCGATGGCGGTGTTTCTCACCATAACGCTTATCGAGATGATTCAGCAGCACGAAAGCGGGCTGAGTTGGACGTTTGCGTGGCATATCCTGCAGCAGTTTGGCCTGGGGATTGTTATCGGCCTGGCGGGCGGCTATCTGCTTCAGCAGACAATCAACCGCATATCGCTGCCGTTGGGGCTTTACCCGTTGCTGGCGCTGAGCGGCGGCATCCTCATTTTTGCCGTTACCACGGCGCTGGACGGCAGCGGCATTCTCGCCGTCTACCTCTGCGGGTTCCTGATGGGCAACCGCCCTATTCGCAACCGGCATGCCATTTTGCAGAACTTCGACGGTCTGGCCTGGCTGGCGCAGATCGGCATGTTCCTGGTGCTGGGGCTTCTGGTCACCCCCTCAGACCTGCTGCCCATCGCGGTTCCGGCGCTGCTGCTGTCCGCGTGGATGATTTTCTTCGCCCGTCCGCTGTCGGTATTTGCAGGCCTGCTGCCGTTTCGCGGCTTCAACCTGCGCGAGCGGATATTCATCAGTTGGGTGGGCCTGCGCGGCGCGGTGCCGATTATCCTTGCCGTCTTCCCGATGATGGCGGGTCTGGATAACGCCCGGCTGTTCTTTAACGTGGCGTTCTTCGTGGTGCTGATTTCGCTGCTGTTCCAGGGAACGTCCCTCGGGTGGGCGGCGAAAAAAGCCAAAGTGGTGGTGCCTCCCGTGGGCTGGCCGGTTTCCCGCGTGGGGCTCGACATTCATCCGGAAAACCCGTGGGAACAGTTCGTCTATCAGCTAAGCGCCGACAAATGGTGCGTGGGGGCTTCGCTGCGCGATTTGCACATGCCGGCCGAAACGCGCATTGCCGCCCTGTTCCGCGACAATGTTCTGCTGCACCCTACCGGCAGCACCCGCCTGCGCGAAGGGGACATTCTCTGCGTGATTGGCCGCGAGCGCGACCTGCCCGCACTGGGCAAGCTGTTCAGCCAGTCGCCTCCGGTGGCGCTGGACCAGCGTTTCTTCGGCGATTTCATTCTGGAAGCCAGCGCCAGGTTTGCCGATGTGGCGCTGATTTACGGCCTGGATGAAGGTGCTGAAGACGGAGATAGCCAGCAAACGCTGGGCGAAATCATCCAGCAGCGGCTTGGCGCTGCCCCGGTCGTGGGCGATCAGGTCGAGTTTGCCGGGATGATCTGGACGGTAGCAGAGAAAGAAGATAACGCTGTGAGGAAAGTCGGTTTGAGGCCGATGGAAGAGGAAGCGGAGTAGCGGTTTTTTTTGCCGGGTGGCGCTAACGCTTACCCGGCCTACACTCGAGGATTTTGTAGGTCGGGTAAGGCGAAGCCGCCACCCGACACAAACATTTGTTACACCGTCACAACCGGCACTCTCGGTGCCAGCGCGCACATCAGTTCATACCCTACCGTCCCTGCTGCGGCTGCCACGTCATCAATTTTGATTTCGTTACCCCACAGCTCAACCGGCGAACCGATACCCGCCTGCGGGCAGGGCGTCAGGTCAACGGCCAGCATATCCATTGATACGGTGCCTACCGTCCCCGTGCGGACACCATCGACCCACACAGGCGTGCCGGTCGGCGCAATGCGCGGGTAGCCGTCGGCATAGCCGCCCGCCACGATACCAATCCGCTGCTCGCCCTTTGCCCGATAGCGGCTACCGTAGCCCACCGTGTCGCCAGCCTTCAGGGTTTGCACACCAATGATTTCGCTGCGCAGGGTCATTACCGGCTTCAGGCCGCTGTTGGCGATATCCTGCCACTGGCCCGAGGGCGACGCGCCGTACAGAACGATCCCCGGACGCACCCAGTTGTAGTGCGCCTCGGGATGCCAGAGCGTGGCCGCCGAGTTGGAGAGCGAGCGCGGACAGTCCAGCCCTTCTGCCGCCTGCTCAATGCGGACCATGGCATCGGCAATGCCGTCCGGTTTTTCCGCATCGGCAAAATGCGCCATCAGCGTCATTTCACCTACGTTCTTCAGCGCACGCAGTTGCTGCCAGACCGTATGCACCCGCTCAGGCTGGAACCCCAGGCGGTTCATGCCGCTGTTCACCTTGAGATAGATATCCAGCGGAGCATGGAGCTTCGCATCCTGAATCGCTTTGATCTGCCAGTTGCTGTGAACGCTGGTGGTCAGCCGGTACTTATCCAGCAGCGGCAGATCGTCGGCGTGGAAGAAGCCCTCGAGCAGCAGTATGGGCCCTTTCCAGCCGCGCTCGCGCAGCAAAATGGCCTCTTCCAGATTAAGTAACGCAAAGCCATCGGTGGCGCTCAGGGCGCTCCAGATACGGTCAATGCCGTGGCCGTAGGCATTCGCTTTCACGACCGACCACACGCGTGCGCCAGGTGCCGCCCGGCGAACAATCTGCAGGTTATCCTTCAGGGCCTGCAGGTTCAGCTGAGCCAGAACAGGACGGGACATGACAACTCCTTAGTTATGCGCGCCGTGCAGGTGCTGTGGACGCGACGGCGTAAACCCCGATTGATAGCGCGCGGCGCTTAAATCGTCAAACGGAATGGCTGGCGTGCGTCCGGAAATCAGGTCGCTCAGCAGCTGGCCGGAGCCACAGGCCATCGTCCAGCCAAGCGTGCCGTGTCCGGTATTGGTCCACAGGTTTTTGAACGGCGTGCGCCCCACAATCGGCGTACCGTCCGGCGTCATTGGACGCAGGCCGGTCCAGAACGTCGCCTGCTCGACAAAGCCACCGCGCGGGAAGAGATCCCCTACCACCATCTCCAGCGTTTCACGACGCGGTTTCAGCAGCTCGGTATTGAAGCCGACGATCTCCGCCATGCCGCCTACGCGGATGCGGTTATCGAAGCGGGTAATGGCGATTTTGTAGGTTTCATCCAGAATGGTAGAAACCGGCGCGCCGCTCTCCTCTTTTACCGGAATGGTCAGCGAGTAGCCTTTTAGCGGGTAGACCGGAATATCGAGAATGCCCTTCAGCATGGCGGTGGAGTACGAGCCAAACGCCATGACGTAAGCATCCGCTTTGATCACCTCTTCGCCACACTTCACGCCGTAAATTTTTTCCCCTTCCGACAGCAGCTTGTCGACAGCGGTGTTAAAGCGGAACTTCACCCCCGCCTGCTCGCACATCTGCGCCAGACGCTGCGTAAAGAGCTGGCAGTCGCCGGTTTCGTCGTTCGGCAGGCGCAGGCCGCCCGTCAGCTTATGCGCCACTTCCGCCAGCGCCGGTTCAACCTGACCAAGCTGGCTGGCTTCCAGCAGCTGGTACGGTACGCCAGCATCTTCCAGCACGGCGATATCGCGGGTGGCATTTTCGTACTGCTGCGCCGTGCGGAACAGCTGCAGCGTTCCGCCCTGACGGCCTTCGTACTCAATCCCCGTCGACGCGCGCAGCGCTTTCAGGCAGTCGCGGCTGTATTCCGCCAGGCGCACCATGCGCCCTTTATTCTCCATGTAGTGGCGGGTGTCGCAGTTGCGCAGCATCTGCCACATCCACTTCAGCTGGAACTGCGTGCCGTCAAGGCTGATGGCCAGCGGCGCGTGGCGCTGGAACATCCATTTAATCGCCTTCAGCGGAACGCCCGGCGCTGCCCACGGTGCCGCATAGCCGGGAGAGATTTGCCCGGCGTTCGCCGCGCTGGTTTCCAGCGCAGGGCCTGACTCACGATCGATAACGGTGACGTCATGTCCCGCCTGACTTAAATACCAGGCGCTGGTTACCCCAACGACACCACTTCCCAGTATGACAACACGCATAGCCACTCCATTATGTGCAAAAGAACAATCTTCTAATTACAGATTGATAACCTAGTTGAAAATATTATTCAACATACGACTTTTTTATGGTGACTTACCTCACACATCCCCCAGCATCAGGGGATAGTGCTAATTTGGGATCTCCTGCTGCGCGTTATTTTTAACCAGCATAATATGCTGATGGACGCCCTTTTTTTGCCGTATCAAAAACGCGAAATCGCAAAGAAAAAATTTCTGCCTCAGCACGCTTTTTAACACGTTGATCTATGCTTGAAAGGAGGCTCTCCAGACAGAGAGAGCACCCACAACGAGGGCGCGCTAATGGCTACTATTGATTCCCTGAACAAGGACAACACACGTCTGAGCGATGGACCCGACTGGACCTTCGAGCTGCTGGATGTTTACCTCGCCGAGATCGACCGGGTCGCAAAACTGTATCGCCTGGATACATACCCCCATCAGATTGAAGTCATTACATCCGAACAGATGATGGACGCCTACTCCAGCGTCGGGATGCCGATCAACTATCCGCACTGGTCGTTTGGTAAGAAATTTATTGAAACGGAGCGGCTGTATAAGCACGGCCAGCAGGGTCTGGCGTATGAAATCGTCATCAATTCCAATCCGTGTATCGCCTATTTAATGGAAGAGAACACCATTACCATGCAGGCGCTGGTGATGGCGCACGCCTGCTACGGGCATAACTCTTTTTTCAAGAATAACTATCTGTTCCGCAGCTGGACGGATGCCAGCTCCATCGTCGATTACCTGATCTTCGCCCGTAAATACATTACCGACTGCGAAGAGCGCTACGGCGTGGACGAAGTGGAAAAACTGCTCGACTCCTGCCACGCGCTGATGAACTACGGCGTAGACCGCTATAAACGTCCGCAGAAAATCTCCCTGCAGGAGGAGAAAGCGCGGCAGAAAAGCCGCGAAGAGTATCTCCAGAGCCAGGTGAACATGCTGTGGCGCACCCTGCCGAAGCGTGAGGAGGAAAAAACGATCGCCGAAGCGCGTCGCTATCCGTCCGAGCCGCAGGAAAACCTGCTCTATTTTATGGAGAAGAACGCCCCGCTGCTGGAGCCGTGGCAGCGTGAGATCCTGCGCATCGTGCGTAAGGTGAGCCAGTATTTCTATCCGCAAAAGCAGACGCAGGTGATGAACGAAGGCTGGGCGACATTCTGGCACTACACCATCCTCAACCACCTGTATGACGAGGGGAAAGTTACCGAGCGGTTCATGATGGAGTTTCTCCACAGCCATACCAACGTGGTGTTCCAGCCGCCCTACAACAGCCCGTGGTACAGCGGCATTAACCCGTATGCGCTTGGTTTTGCCATGTTCCAGGACATCAAGCGTATCTGCCAGTCGCCGACGGAAGAAGACAAGTACTGGTTCCCGGATATCGCCGGGTCTGACTGGCTGGAAACGCTGCACTTTGCGATGCGCGACTTTAAGGATGAGAGCTTCATCAGCCAGTTTATGTCGCCGAAGATCATGCGTGACTTCCGCTTCTTCACCGTGCTGGACGATGACCGCAACAACTATCTGGAGATCTCCGCAATCCACAACGAGGAGGGATACCGTGAGATCCGCTCTCGCCTCTCTTCCCAGTACAACCTGAGCAACCTTGAACCGAATATTCAGGTCTGGAACGTGGATTTACGCGGTGACCGCTCCCTGACGCTGCGCTATATCCCGCACAATCGCGCGCCGCTGGATAAAGGGCGTAAAGAGGTGCTTAAGCATGTGCATCGCCTGTGGGGCTTTGATGTGCAACTGGAGCAGCAGAATGAAGACGGGAGCGTTGAGCTGCTGGAACGCTGCCCGGCGCGGTTGAATACGCTGTAGTGCAGCCTTTTTTGCCCGGTGGCGCTACGCTTACCGGGCCTACAAGACCCGTAGGTCGGGTAAGGCGTAGCCGCCACCCGACGAAAAAAAACCTCTCATACGAGAGGTTTTTTATTTCAGCGGCTCTGAATCGCCAAATCGCCCGGCAGCGTTTTCTGCATGCGGTGCCAGATTTCACC
This sequence comes from Enterobacter cloacae complex sp. Mu1197, assembly GCF_040059225.1. Classification (NCBI taxonomy): domain Bacteria; kingdom Pseudomonadati; phylum Pseudomonadota; class Gammaproteobacteria; order Enterobacterales; family Enterobacteriaceae; genus Enterobacter; species Enterobacter cloacae complex sp. Mu1197. The sequence goes on from NZ_CP157375.1 coordinate 2,785,398, forward strand.
GGAATCGTGACCGTAGCGGCGCACCGTCTCATAAACCTGATCGTGCAGGCCTTCAGAGCACAGCTTGCTCAGCTTATGGTAGAAGCCCAGCGCCAGGCTGCGGGCTTCTGGATTGGCAAAGTAGTGGCGGCCAATGCGGGTGTAGAGCCCTTTCATGCCGTTGAGGATCAGACCGTACACCGGGTTGCCGGAGGCAAACGCCAGCCCACGGAAGACGTTGTAATCGAGGGTGGCAAACGCGTCGGCGTGATCTTCCACTTCGTTGGCACTGGCCAGTACCGCAAGCGCATCTTCCGGATGCTGACGGAAAGCCGTACGAATGAAGATCGTCGCGATGTTGGTGCGAACGGAGAGCAGATTATCAATGAGCTGCGGCACGCTTTCATGATCGAGACGCGCCAGCGTTTCAAGAATGTTCAGCCCGGAGGTTTCCCAGAAGTTGTTCACTTTTGTTGTCTTGCCGTGCTGGATCGTCAACCAGCCATCGCGCGCCAGTCGCTGAAGCACTTCACGCAGCGTGGTGCGAGTGACGCCAATCAGTTCAGAGAGTTCGCGTTCAGCCGGAAGAATGGACCCCGCAGGGAAACGATTATTCCAGATGCTTTCAATGATGTACTCTTCCGCGAAACCCGCCGGGCTCTGCGCCTTAATGACCATAGTGAGATTTCCATTACACAGCTTTAGCAAATTGGACTCATCATACCAGAGGCACGCAGTGGCAGGTAGCGCGGCAAAGAGAGAAAAGAGGGATCGCCGTTTCATTTTTGTGAAATTTACACTGCAGCGTTATCCGCCTCCGGCCCGCGATTTTTGCGTATACTGATGTTTTGTCTTACTTGACGGGGAAGGACGTCTGTCGTGGAAATTTCATTTGGGCGCGCGCTGTGGCGCAATTTTTTAGGCCAGTCTCCTGACTGGTACAAACTTATACTTCTGGTGTTCCTGGTCGTTAACCCCCTCCTCTTTAGCGTGAGCCCGTTTATGGCCGGGTGGCTGCTGGTGGCGGAATTTATCTTCACCCTGGCGATGGCACTGAAATGTTATCCCCTTCTGCCGGGCGGACTGCTGGCGTTTGAGGCCGTCGTCATCGGCATGACCCGCGCTGAGCACGTTAAGGCCGAGCTGGCATCCAATCTTGAAGTGCTTCTGCTGCTGATGTTTATGGTGGCGGGCATCTACTTTATGAAACAGCTGCTGCTGTTTATCTTCACGCGTCTGCTGCTCAGCATTCCGTCGAAAATGTTCCTCTCGCTGTCGTTTTGCCTTGCGGCTGCCTTCCTGTCGGCCTTCCTGGACGCGCTGACGGTGGTCGCGGTAGTGATAAGCGTGGCGGTGGGGTTTTACGGTATTTATCACCGCGTGGCCTCCTCTCGTCCGGGTGAGGATTTGCAGGATGACAGCCACGTCGATGCGCATAACCGTGAGGTACTGGAGCAGTTTCGCGCCTTCCTGCGCAGCCTGATGATGCATGCCGGCGTCGGTACCGCTCTGGGGGGCGTGATGACGATGGTGGGCGAGCCGCAAAACCTGATCATTGCCAAAGCGGCGGGCTGGCACTTCGGTGATTTCTTCCTGAGAATGGCACCAGTGAGCGTGCCGGTGCTGATCTGCGGTCTGGCGACCTGTCTGCTGGTGGAGAAGTTTCGCCTCTTTGGGTACGGAGCACAACTTCCGGAGCCGGTGCGCCAGGAGCTGCATAAATTTGATCTGCAGAGCCGACGCCAGCGGACGCGCCAGGAGACACTGCGTCTGATTGCTCAGGGGATCATCGGCGTCTGGCTGATCGCCGCGCTGGCGTTCCATCTGGCTGAAGTGGGGCTGATTGGCCTGTCGGTCATTATTCTCGCCACCACCTTTACCGGCGTAACGGATGAGCATGCCATCGGCAAAGCCTTTACCGAAGCCCTGCCGTTTACCGCCCTGCTGGCGGTGTTCTTTGCGGTCGTGGCGGTGATTATCGACCAGCATCTGTTCGCGCCGATTATTGCTTTTGTCTTAAAGGCGTCGCCGGATGCTCAACTGTCGCTGTTTTACCTGTTTAATGGCCTGCTCTCGTCGATCTCAGATAACGTCTTTGTCGGGACGGTCTACATCAACGAGGCCAAAGCGGCCATGGAGCAAGGCGTGATCAGCGCCGGACAGTTTGAGCTGCTGGCCGTGGCGATCAACACCGGTACCAACCTGCCGTCGGTGGCGACGCCAAACGGCCAGGCCGCCTTCCTGTTCCTGCTGACCTCCGCCCTCGCCCCCCTCATACGTCTTTCTTATGGCCGGATGGTGTGGATGGCGCTGCCCTATACGCTGGTGCTCACGATCGTGGGATTGCTTTGCGTCAAAATTACCCTCATTCCCTGTACGCAATGGTTGATACAAGCGGGTATACTTGCGGCGCAGTAAATACTGCAACTCGGGCAGTTCGCTGCCCGTTTGCCTTTTCGCACGATAAACATCCAATTACGTTTTATTTCGCCAGGTACAGGTGGCGCGAAAAACGAATTCGTTTACACTGCGATTTCTAAGCATGTTCCAGGGAAATGATTATGTTGAGATTTTTAAACCAGTGCTCCCGCGGTCGCGGAGCGTGGTTGTTAATGGCCCTGACCGCCTTTGCGCTGGAAATGGTGGCGCTATGGTTCCAGCACGTGATGGGACTGAAACCTTGCGTACTCTGTATTTACGAACGCTGCGCCCTGTTCGGCATTATGGGTGCGGGCCTGGTAGGCGCGATTGCCCCGAAATCGCCGCTTCGCTACGCCGCTATCGCGATCTGGCTGTACAGCGCCTGGAAAGGCATTGAACTCTCCTGGCAGCACACCATGATGCAGCTGCATCCGTCACCGTTTATGACCTGCGATTTTGCCGCCCGCTTCCCGAGCTGGCTGCCGCTGGACAAATGGCTGCCGCAGGTGTTTGTTGCATCCGGTGACTGCTCCGTTCGCCAGTGGGAATTCCTGACCCTCGAGATGCCGCAGTGGCTGGTGGGCATTTTTGCCGCCTACTTCGTCGTGGCGCTGCTGGTGCTGATCGCTCAGCCGTTCAAACCGAAGAAACGCGATCTATTTGGGCGCTAATTCGCCCGGCGGCGCTTCGCTTGCGCGGGCCTACGGTTTTGTAGGTCGGGTAAGCACAGCGCCACCCGATATAATAAAAAACCCGCCTCGGCGGGTTTTTTAATCTCAGCGGGTCGGGTGGTTCATGATGTGGTCTTCCCAGTCACGCACCTCGGACTCTTTCACCGCAATATGGCGCACGGAGATACGCTCGCCGTGCATCGCCGCTTTTGAACCGGTCAGCAGCGGATGCCAGGCCGGCAGATCTTTCCCTTCCGCCAGCAGGCGATACGCGCAGGTATGCGGCAGCCATTCGAAGGTGGGCAGATTATCCCGGGTTAACTTGATGCAGTCCGGCTCAAACTCAAAGCGGCGCTCATAGTTGCGGCACTGGCAGGTCTTAATGTTGAGCTGCTTACAGGCCACGTTGGTGAAGTAGATTTCATCCGTGTCTTCATCCATCAGCTTGTGCAGGCAGCACTGACCACAGCCGTCGCATAAGGATTCCCATTCCGCATCAGTCATGTCGTCGAGAGTTTTGCTTTGCCAGAAAGGGATGTCGTTCATCAGGATGTCCACACGTCAAAAGAAAGCGCACCTTATAACGAGTCTGGCACGTCGTTGCAAGTTTTGCCGCCCTTTTCAGGCGGCAAGAGGAAGTTACAGCACGCGGGTTTTCAGCGACAGGCCGTTAAAACCGACCTCCAGTTCATCACCGCTCACGAGCGGACCAACGCCTTCCGGCGTGCCGGTCAGGATCACATCACCCGGCTTCAGGGTAAAGAAGCGGCTCATGTAGGCGATCAGCGGCACAATCTTATGGATCATGTCTGCCGTGGTGCCCTGCTGGCGGATTTCACCGTTAACCTTCAGGCTGAGCGGGGTATCCTGCGGATCGCCGGTAAATTCGCTCACCGGCACAAACGCCGAAATCGGGCAGGAATTATCAAACCCTTTGGCTTTTTCCCACGGCTGTCCGGCTTTCTTCATTTTGCCCTGCACGTCGCGTAGCGTCAGATCCAGCGCCACGCCGTATCCGGCAATCGCTTTCTGAACATGCTCTTCGGAAGCCTGACGCAGCGTCGCGCCAATCAGTACGGCGAGTTCAACCTCGTGATGCACCGAGCCGAGCCCCTGCGGCAGGGCCAGCGGCTGGCGGATATCGCAAAGCGCCGTTTCAGGCTTAATAAACAGAACCGGCTCTTCTGGCGTCGCACTGCCCATCTCCTGAATATGTTTTGCATAGTTGCTGCCCACGCAAACCACTTTGCTGACGGGATAATCCAGTAATGCACCTTGCCAGTTATGATGTTGATACATGGTCGACCCCTAAACGGTTGATGTGTTGTGCTCAAAAACAGTTGAGACTATTTTTTTCCGTTCGCCTCAAGATGCTGTTTTAATAAATTCTCCGGTGGCGGCGGAAGCTGTAAATAATAGCCCTGCTCGGCTAATGCCGTTTTCACTTTCTCCAGATCGGCATTCACCAGTTTCTTGCGACCATCAAGCGGCAGCAGCATCGCCATCTGCGGTCGGCCAAAGCTCTTCATTAATTCTTCAGGCACGCGTGAAAAATCGTCTTTCTTTTCGACATAAAGATAGGTCTGGTCACGGGTTGTACTTCTGTAGATCACACAAAACATGTTTTTACTCTGAATTAATGGGTGGTTGCTTGCCTCAATATACTCCTGACTATAACATGCCTGATACTCTTCGGAATATCGCAGCGAGTGGTTGCGGTTAATAGCAAATTGAGTAAGGCCAGGATGTCAAACACGCCCATCGAGCTTAAAGGCAGTAGCTTCACCTTATCAGTGGTACATTTGCATGATGCAAAACCCGAGGTTATTCGTCAGGCGTTAGAAGACAAAATCGCCCAGGCTCCCGCCTTTCTGAAGCATGCCCCTGTTGTGATCAACGTCAGCGGTCTTGAGGCGCCGGTTAACTGGAAACTTCTCCAGCAGGCCGTCTCCTCCACCGGACTGCGTATTGTCGGCATCAGCGGCTGCAAAGATACTGAACTGAAAGCGGAAATCGACCGTGCGGGGCTGCCGCTTCTGAATGAAGGCAAAGAAAAAGCCCCCCGTGCGGCACCCGTTGCCGTCGAAACGCCCCCTCCTGCGGCGCAAAACGTTACAACCATCACAAAAACGCGAATGATTGATGTGCCGGTTCGTTCCGGTCAGCGCATTTATGCACCAAACTGTGATCTGATTGTTACAAGCCACGTCAGCGCTGGCGCTGAGCTGATTGCAGATGGCAATATTCACGTATACGGTATGATGCGTGGACGTGCGCTCGCGGGTGCAAGTGGCGATCGGGACGCGCAAATATTTTGTACTCACCTGACGGCGGAACTGGTGTCCATCGCAGGTGAATATTGGCTGAGCGACAAGATCCCAGCCGAATTTTATGGCAAAGCGGCTCGCCTGCTTCTGGCAGACGACGCGTTGACCGTTCAACCGTTGAATTGATCCCTTTTTAACAAGGAATTTCTATGGCACGCATTATTGTTGTTACTTCGGGTAAAGGAGGCGTTGGCAAGACCACCTCCAGCGCGGCCATCGCTACTGGTTTGGCCCAGAAGGGAAAGAAAACCGTCGTTATCGACTTCGATATCGGCCTGCGTAACCTCGACCTCATCATGGGATGTGAGCGTCGCGTCGTGTATGACTTCGTGAACGTCATTCAGGGCGATGCCACGCTGAACCAGGCGCTGATTAAAGACAAGCGCACCGAGAACCTCTACATTCTCCCGGCCTCTCAGACGCGTGACAAAGACGCCCTGACCCGTGAAGGGGTAGAAAAGGTGCTCGACGAGCTGAAAAAAATGGAGTTCGACTTCATCGTCTGTGACTCCCCTGCCGGCATCGAAACCGGTGCCCTGATGGCGCTCTACTTCGCTGATGAAGCGATCATCACCACCAACCCTGAAGTTTCATCCGTGCGTGACTCAGACCGTATTCTTGGGATCCTCGCCTCTAAATCCCGTCGTGCGGAAAATGGCGAAGACCCGATTAAAGAACACCTGCTGCTCACCCGCTACAACCCGGGCCGCGTGAACAAAGGTGACATGCTGAGCATGGAAGACGTGCTGGAGATCCTGCGCATTAAGCTGGTGGGCGTTATCCCGGAAGATCAGTCCGTGTTACGCGCCTCTAACCAGGGCGAGCCAGTGATCCTGGATACAATGGCAGATGCAGGTAAAGCTTACGCCGATACCGTTGACCGTCTGCTGGGAGAAGAACGTCCTTTCCGCTTCATTGAAGAAGAGAAGAAAGGTTTCCTCAAACGCCTGTTCGGAGGATAAGTTATGGCATTACTGGACTTTTTTCTCTCGCGGAAAAAGAACACCGCCAACATCGCAAAAGAACGTCTGCAAATTATCGTTGCGGAGCGTCGTCGTAGCGACGCCGAGCCTCACTACCTGCCGCAGCTGCGTAAGGACATCCTGGAAGTGATCTGTAAGTACGTGCAGATCGACCCGGAGATGGTGACGGTGCAGCTGGAACAAAAAGACGGGGATATTTCGATTCTGGAGCTGAACGTGACGCTCCCTGAAGCGGAAGAGTCGCGTCCGTAGGTTTGTGATTTCGTAGCCCCGGTAAGCGCAGCGCCACCGGGGGAATATGCCGGGTTATCCCCCGGCATATTTTTTATCGCGGATAACCTTCCAGCAGCGTATTCAGGCGATCGGCCATCAATTCCCCGCGCCATCCCGCCATCATTTCCGGTACGCCATTCTGTGGCTTCAGCTTCCAGTGCCAGTTCAGCAGCTGATTAATCTGACGGCGTGAGGCGAGCAGTTCCGCGCTCAGCTTGCTTTCCGTTGCCACCGTCTGCACCAGCGCTTTGATATCTTTAAACGCTTTGCGATAGCCCGGCATATCCATCAGGTTCAGCAGCGGTTCCGGCAGCGCGTCGTCGGGTAATTCTTGCGCTTTTGCGACCAGCGCCAGCAGGGTTTTGCCGTGGAAACGGATCTCACTGCCCGAAAGCCCAATGCTGTCCAGCTCGCCGAGGCTGCCCGGCATATAGCGCGCCACCGCCCAGAGATGCTCTTCGCGGACGACAAAGTTAACGGCCAGATCGCGCTCGCGCGCTTTACGCAAGCGCCAGTCTGCCAGCAGCTGCAGGCATGCCAGCTGACGCGTGCGCAGCTGCCAGGCGTTGCTGATGTCGCGCCAGGCCTCTTTCGGATCCACCACTTCCTGACGACGCTGCTGGGTCATACGGCACTCATCCAGCGCTGCCGGGAGCCATCCGGAGGCTTCCGCCTCTTTCATCAGCTGTCCGGCGATCGGCAGCAGGTAAAACACGTCAGCCGCCGCATACTCCAGCTGGCGGGCGGTAAGCGGACGCGCCAGCCAGTCGGTACGGGATTCGCTTTTATCCAGGGTCAGGCCCGTATACTCCTCCACCATGGCGGCAAAGCCCCATGAGAGTGGGCGACCGCTGAACGCCGCGAGGATCTGCGTATCAATCAGCGGCTGAGGCATGATGCCAAAGGTATTCAGAAAGACTTCCAGATCTTCACTGCCTGCATGCAGGTATTTCGTGACGGCGGTATCGAGCAGCAGGTCGCGCATCGGCGTCCAGTCGGTAATGCCGAGAGGGTCAATCAGCGACACGTTTTTACCGTCGTACATCTGAATCAACCCCAGCTGCGGATAGTACGTCCGGGTACGGACAAACTCGGTATCCAGGGCAATGGCAGGAAAGTCGCGCGTCACTTCGCACAGCGAAGCCAGCTCGTCGTTGGTCGTGATCATCTGGTAATTCAAATCGGATTCTCTTTTGTTTGCGCCCATAAAAAACGCCGGCTTAACCGGCGTCTGGGCGATTAACGTGTAGCTCAGGCCTTATTGTCTACTTTGGCACGGGCTTCGTCACGTAATTCTCGTCGTAATATCTTCCCGACGTTGGATTTCGGCAGCTCATCGCGGAATTCCACCAGCTTCGGCACTTTATAGCCCGTCAGTTGACGACGACAAAACGTTACCAGCGCTTCCTCGGTGAGAGAAGGATCTTTCTTGACCACAAATATCTTCACCGCTTCACCGCTGCTGCCGGAAGGCACGCCGACCGCTGCCACTTCGAGTACGCCGCTGTGCTGCATGACCACGTCTTCGATCTCATTCGGATAGACGTTGAAGCCGGAGACCAGGATCATATCTTTCTTGCGATCGACAATGCGCAGGAAGCCCTCGTCATCCATCACCGCGATGTCACCGGTATGCAGCCAGCCGTCTTTGATGATTTCGTCAGTCGCGTCGGGACGCTGCCAGTAGCCCAGCATCACCTGTGGACCTTTGACGCACAGCTCGCCCGGCTCACCCGGCGCAACTTCATTATCGTTATCATCGACCAGTTTCGCTTCAGTGGAAGGAACGGGCAGACCAATGCTTCCGCTGTGGTAGTCGATGTCATGCGGGTTAACGCTGACCAGCGGCGCGCATTCCGTCAGGCCATAGCCCTCGAGCAGATACTGTCCGGTGAGCTTCACCCAGCGCTCGGCCACTGCCTGCTGAACCGGCATACCGCCGCCCGCAGAGAGGTGCAGCGTGGAGAAGTCCAGCTGCTGGAACTCTTTGTTATTAAGCAGCGCGTTGAAAAGGGTATTTACCCCGGTCATGGCGGTGAACGGGTATTTTGCCAGCTCTTTCACCAGCCCCGGGATATCACGCGGGTTGGTAATCAGCACGTTTTGACCGCCCAGCTCAATAAACAGCAGGCAGTTCATGGTCAGTGCGAAAATGTGGTACAGCGGCAGCGCCGTGATGACCAGCTCTTTGCCGGGATGCAGCAGCGGCCCGTAGGTTGCGTTGACCTGCTCAAGGTTCGCCAGCATGTTGCGGTGAGTCAGCATTGCGCCTTTCGCCACGCCGGTGGTGCCACCGGTATACTGCAGGAAGGCGAGATCTTCTGAGACCACTTCCGGCTTGACGTACTGCATCCGATAGCCCGCATGCAGCGCGCGGCGGAAGGAGATAGCGTCCGGCAGATGGTATTTTGGCACCAGGCGTTTGACGTATTTGACGACAAAGTTAACCAGCGTGCCTTTGGCGGTAGAGAGCTGATCCCCCATGCGCGTCAGGATGACGTGTTTCACCTGGGTTTTGTCGACCACTTTTTCCAGCGTATGGGCAAAGTTGGACACAATGACAATTGCAACCGCGCCGCTGTCGTTCAGCTGATGCTCCAGCTCGCGCGGGGTATACAGCGGGTTGACGTTGACGACGATCATCCCGGCACGCAGGATACCGAACAGCGCCACCGGGTATTGCAGCAGGTTCGGCATCATCAGCGCGACGCGATCCCCTTTTTGCAGACCCAGCCCTTCCTGCAGGTACGCCGCAAACGCCCGGCTGCGCTCCTCCAGCTTACGGAACGTCATCACCTCGCCCATATTCACAAATGCGGGCTGATCCGCGTAGCGCCTCACCGAGTGTTCAAATAATTCCACCAGGGATTGATAACGGTCAGGATTGATCTCAGCAGGAACATCTGCGGGATAACGGTTAAGCCAAACCTTCTTCAATGCATCACCTCTGAAATGAGTGTTCGTCGTCATCACAACCCCGATAATAAACAGTTTGTTAACATTATATTAACTCAGCGTACCAGTTTATTAATTGTTCAGATTTAAGGTTGCGAAGCGCGTCACTCTTTTTTTTCGTTTTATCCGTAAAAAAACAGAGACAGCGGCTGAGCCGCTGTCTCTTTTCTAGCAATAACAGTAAGTTACTCAGTAACGATCGTCTGTACCTGTGCAGGTCCCGGGTTATACCAGCCCCAGCCCGGGTAGCCGTAGCGATAAGGATGCGGACCCCACATCCACGGATCGATCGGCTGCGGCGGCATAATCACCTGCTGGGCCAGCCGCCAGCGCTTGTATCCGTTGACCTGCATGGTCATGAATTTATACGGCGTGTTGCCGATTTTGCCCTGCACGGCGCCGGTAATCGGCCCGACGACGGTCACCAGCTGTCCGCGAAAATCGACCGGATCGAGGAACCCGCTGACGTCCGCATAGATACGTCCCCGGGAGGCCTCGCCCAGTACAGGCCGCGCGCCGCTGTCCAGCGGAACGGTGGCGATCTCCAGGCGGGTTTTCCCCTGCTGGTTTTGTACGTCAATCACCTTACCGCCAAAGCGCGCTTCCTGGCCGACGTACAGTTCAGGCGCATTCATCACCCGAACCAGATCCTGCTGTGGCGTCGGGCTGCTGCCCTTAATCGCATCAGGAACGGAAACGCATCCGCTCAGTGCTATGGCAACCGCGCCTGCCATAATAAGGCGTACTACTTTAGTCTGAACCGCCATGATGCGACTCCTTTTTCTCAGTTCCTGTTACTGAGATTCACTCGCGGCCCGGAAGTTTCTTCCACGCGACGGTGTTTCGCAAATAAACCGGTTCCGCCTGTTCAACAGCCACGGTTTTGCCTGCTGCGAGCAACTGGCTGGCAATCGGAAGCATATCTTCCGCAGCCGGCAAAAGCATGTTGCCGTCCACCAGCGTCAACCCGGTGTCTTTCGCCATCTCAGGCCACGCTGGCCAGCCCGTGCCGACGGTCGCCCACTCGCCGGACAGCTGCTTCAGTCGTTCTGTCACCGCTTCTGGCTTAAGCACGGCCTCCGTCTCTTCACCGTGCCACACGCCCTGCTCGTCACGGGTGTATTCGGCCCAGTAGACTTCGCCCATGCGGGCATCAATCGCTGCCAGGACGCGCGTTGCCCCGGTCATGCGCCATGCGCCCTGCGCCATGGTGGCGAGGGTAGAGACGCCGATCATCGGCAGTTCGGCGCCCAGCGCCAGCCCCTGCGCAATGCCAATCCCGATACGTACGCCCGTAAAGCTGCCGGGGCCGCGGCCAAAGGCCAGCGCGTCGAGGTCGGTTAAGGAGGTGTTTCCCTGGGTTAAAATGGCTTTTACCAGGGGCAGAATGCGTTGGGTGTGTTCCCGGGGGCACTCTTCGAAATGGGCAGAAACAGCACCGTCGTTCAACAGGGCAACAGAGCAAGCCTCTGTCGCGGTATCAATAGCCAGAATTCGCATCGGTCGTCGCGCTCTCGCAAGGGTCAGTCACAAAATGGCGCGCATCTTAGCACACTCCGGGGTAAATTACTCCGCCGTTGGGTTTGCCAGGAAACGCACCGCGCGTTTTATGTCCCGCGTCCGCGGCGCGGGCGGCAGGCTTGCAAGGAAAGTCGCACCGTAAGGACGCATCACCAGCCGGTTATCGCAGATGACCAGCACGCCGCGGTCGGTGACGTCACGGATTAAGCGCCCTACCCCTTGCTTAAGCGTAATGACCGCATCCGGCAGCTGAACCTCGTCAAACGGATCGCCGCCGCGCAGGCGACAGTCTTCCATCCGCGCCTTCAGCAGCGGATCGTCAGGGGAGGTAAACGGCAACTTATCAATGATCACCAGCGAAAGCGTGTCGCCGCGCACGTCCACCCCTTCCCAGAAGCTGCTGGTTGCGACCAGCAGGGCATTACCGGCACTCACGAACTGCTGCAGCAGCTGGCCTTTGCTGGTTTCGCCCTGCAGCAGCACCGGTAGCGTCATCGTAGCGCGGAACTGCTCAGCGAGGTCGCGCATCATGGCGTGGGAGGTGCAGAGCATAAAGCAGCGGCCGTTATTGGCCTCGATCATTGGCTTCAGCATCGCCGCCAGCAGCCGGGCCGCACCCGGCTGGTTGGGAAGCGGCAGATTTCGCGGCACACAGAGCAGCGCCTGCTTTTCGTAATCGAACGGGCTGGGCAGAAGCAGCGATTCCGCCTGCTCAATGCCGAGGCGCTCGGTGAAGTGGTGCAGATCGTCATTCACCGACAGGGTTGCCGACGTAAAGATCCAGCTGCCCGGCTTCTGCGCCATCACCTCTTTAAATTTATCCGCCACCGTCAGCGGCGTCAGCGCCAGGGTAAAGTGGCGCGAAGTGCACTCGTACCAGTAGCTGTAACCCGGCTGGTTAATCTCTTTCAGCCGTTTGAGCCGCCCGCGATAGAGCGTGGCGCGCTCGAAGGCCGCATCCAGCAGCGCGGAGCGGCCGAGTGACAGTTTTGCCACGTCGTAGCAGAGCTCAAGCGCATCATCGAGCAGCAGCAGCGCGCGCTGGATGTTTTTGTCCGCCAGCAGCTCGCGCAGGTTACCACGATAGCCCGGCTCGCCGAGCTGTAAACGGAAATCCTGCGCGCTCTGCGCCAGACGGTCGGCGCACTTCTGCAGCTGCTGGGTATCTTTGAGTTCGGTCCGGTAAGCAATGGTGAAATCTTTCGCCAGATCCTGCAGCTGACGGCTGGAGAGCGACTGACCAAAGTACTGGCTGGCGATGTCCGGCAGCTGGTGGGCTTCGTCGAAGATCATCACGTCCGCTTCCGGGATCAGCTCGCCGAAACCGCTATCCTTGACGACCATATCCGCGAGGAACAGATGGTGGTTCACCACCACCACATCCGCATCCATCGCCGTTTTGCGCGCTTTCACCACGAAGCAGTCTTTATACAGCGGGCAGTCGCTGCCGAGGCAGTTGTCGTTGGTGCTGGTCACCAGCGGCCAGGCAGGAGAGTCTTCCGGCACGCTCGCGCAGGTGCTGATATCGCCCTCTTCGGTCTGGTTCGCCCAGGCGCGAAGGATAATGACGTCGCTCAGGGTTTGCACCGGCAGGTCGCCGCCCGCCAGCGCCTGCTGCTCAAGGCGTTCCAGACAGAGATAGTTGGAGCGCCCCTTCAGCAGGGCCAGACGGCCTTTATATTTCAGCGCTTTTGCCACGGTGGGCAAATCACGGCTGTAGAGCTGATCCTGCAGCGCCTTCGAACCGGTGGAAATAATCACCTTCTTTTTCGCCCGCAGCGCCGGCGCAAGGTAAGCATAGGTTTTACCCGTGCCGGTACCGGCTTCGACCACCAGCGGCTGAGCCTTATCGATGGCGCGTGCAACGGCGTGCGCCATCTGTCGCTGAGGCTCACGGGGTTTGAAGCCGGGGATAGCCTGCGCTAATTGACCTTCAGGGGAAAAATCGTCTGCCACGGTGCTCTCTCACTGTATTTTTGCACAGGGATTATGTCAGCCCATCCACTCATGTGCCACCCCAAATAGTGACGACAGATGAACAATATGGCAGTCTTGCCGCCTGACGACGAAAAATAACGAGGAAACGTTTATGACAATTGTGCGCATTGATGCCGAAGCCCGCTGGTCTGATGTGGTGATCCATAACCAGACGCTCTACTACACCGGCGTCCCGGCTAACCTGGACGCGGATGCGTTCGAGCAGACGGCTAATACCCTGGCGCAGATTGACGCGGTGCTGGAAAAACAGGGCAGCGACAAATCCCGCATTCTGGATGCGACGATTTTCCTGGCAAACAAAGATGACTTCGCGGCAATGAACAAAGCCTGGGACGCGTGGGTGGTGGCGGGTCACGCGCCTGTACGTTGCACCGTACAGGCCACGCTGATGAAGCCGGAATACAAGGTAGAGATTAAGATTATCGCGGCGGTTTAAGCCCGATCACTCTTCATCTTCATCCTCGAAACGCGCCACGATCCGCTCGCCGGTATGCGTGGCGCGCAGTTCTTCCGCCACCTGGGAAATCGCCTGTCCGCTGCTCATCCCCTGGGACATCAGTTCCTGAATTCGCTCAACCGCTTTCTGCTGCTGTTCATGGCTCAGAGAAGGTAAACCTGCAAACATCGTCAACTCCTGCTAAATTATTCGCGCTAATTATTTCACGCTGCCCGGTAGTATGCCACACATGAACATGCGCTTCCCCACTGTTATTACCCTGCCCTGGCGGACAGACGCCGCTGAATACTGGTTTGCCCGCCTGAGCCATCTTCCGTTTGCGATGCTGCTGCACTCCGGCCATGCGGACCATCCCTATAGCCGCTTTGATATTCTGGTCGCAGATCCGCTGAAGACGCTGACAACCGATGACCTGTCGCTGACGGACGATCCGCTGGCGCAGCTTCAGCACGACATTAACGCGCTGGGCTTATCTGCCACACCCAACCCGGACCTTCCTTTTCAGGGGGGCGCGCTGGGCCTGTTTGGCTACGATTTGGGTCGCCGTTTCGAAACGCTGCCCGAGCATGCACAGGCTGATATTCCCCTGCCCGACATGGCCGTGGGGCTGTATGACTGGGCGTTAATTGTCGATCACCAGAAAAAAACGGTTTCCCTGCTGAGCCATCGTGACGTGCAGGCGCGTCTGGCCTGGCTTGAGGCGCAACAGGCTGCATCGGCTGAGACGTTCACGCTGACCTCCGGCTGGCGCTCCAACATGAGCGCCGCGGAGTATGGCGAAAAATTCGCGCGCGTTCAGGCGTATCTGCAAAGCGGCGACTGCTATCAGGTTAACCTCGCCCAGCGCTTCGAGGCGACCTATCGGGGAGATGAGTGGCAGGCGTTTACCCGTCTTAATGCCAGCAATAAGGCGCCGTTCAGCGCCTTTGTGCGTCTGGAACAGGGGGCGATCCTCAGCCTGTCGCCCGAGCGCTTTATTCATCTGGCCGAGGACACGATTCAAACCCGCCCGATTAAGGGCACGCTTCCACGCCTTGCCGATCCTGATGCCGATCGCCAGCAGGCGGAAAAACTGGCCGCCTCGCCAAAAGACCGCGCCGAAAACCTGATGATTGTCGATCTGATGCGTAACGACATTGGCCGGGTGGCCGTGCCGGGCAGCGTCCGCGTGCCGGAACTGTTTGTCGTTGAGCCTTTCCCGGCGGTGCATCATCTGGTCAGCACCATTACCGCGCGGCTGCCTGACTCGCGCACTGCCTGCGATCTTCTGCGCGCCGCGTTCCCGGGCGGCTCCATCACCGGCGCGCCGAAGGTGCGGGCAATGGAGATCATTGATGAGCTGGAGCCCCACCGCCGTAATGCCTGGTGCGGTAGCATCGGCTATATCAGCCTGTGCGGCACGCTGGATACCAGCATTACCATCCGTACGCTGACCGCCTGCAACGGAAACCTTTACTGTTCGGCCGGGGGCGGCATTGTTGCCGACAGCCAGGTCGATGCGGAATATCAGGAAACCTTTGATAAAGTTAACCGTATCCTGAAACAACTGGAGTAAACACGGGTGGAAAAAGAGAATCTGACGCTGGATGACTTTTTATCTCGCTTTCAGCTACTAAGGCCGCAGGTCAACCGCGAAGCGCTGAATCAACGTCAGGCGGCCGTGCTGATCCCGGTCGTGCGTCGTGCGCAGCCGGGCCTGCTGCTCACCCAGCGTTCCGCCCATTTACGCAAGCACGCGGGTCAGGTCGCTTTTCCGGGGGGCGCGGTAGACAGCTCCGACGCCTCGCTGATTGCCGCCGCGCTGCGCGAAGCGCAGGAAGAGGTTGCCATTCCACCGGAGGCCGTTGAGGTCATCGGCGTGCTGCCGCCCGTCGACAGCGTCACCGGTTTTCAGGTCACGCCGGTGGTCGGCATTATCCCGCCGGGCCTACAGTATCACGCCAGCGTCGATGAAGTCTCCGCGGTGTTTGAAATGCCGCTGGATGAAGCCCTCCGACTGAGTCATTATCACCCGCTGGATATTCAGCGTCGTGGGCATGACCATCGGGTCTGGTTGTCCTGGTATCAGCATTATTTTGTCTGGGGCATGACGGCGGGCATTATTCGTGAGCTGGCGTTGCAAATCGGCCTGAAGCCTTGACTATACTTTACATTCCGCCCTCTTCTGCCAGGTTTGCGATCTGCGTCGCGCTATTAGCAAAACCCATCGTTAACCATTAGTTTAATTCATGTGAATAGTTAAGCCGAGGTCGGTGTTCCCTCTTACACTATGCGCAGTTATAACATCGTTACTGGAACCCCGGTAACCCTGTCAGGAGTGTGAAAGTGATTAGTATATTCGACATGTTCAAAGTGGGAATTGGCCCTTCGTCTTCCCATACTGTTGGCCCGATGAAGGCCGGTAAACAGTTCGTCGATGATCTGGTCGAAAAAGGATTACTGGAAAGCGTTACCCGTGTCGCCGTGGATGTTTACGGCTCGCTGTCATTAACGGGTAAAGGCCACCACACCGATATCGCCATTATTATGGGTCTGGCAGGCAATATGCCAGATACCGTTGATATTGATGCCATCCCGGCATTCATCCGCGACGTGGAAACACGCGGCCGCCTGCTGCTGGCAAACGGCCAGCAGGAAGTCGATTTTCCGCAGGATGACGGCATGCGTTTCCGTAGCGACAACCTGCCGCTGCATGAAAACGGCATGACCATTCACGCTTATAGCGGTGAAAAAGAGATTTACAGCAAAACGTACTACTCCATCGGCGGTGGTTTCATCGTGGATGAAGAGCATTTTGGCAAAGACAGCGTCGGCGACGTCAGCGTACCGTACCCGTTCAAATCGGCGACCGAGATGCTGGGTTACTGCAAACAGACCGGTCTTTCCCTGTCCGGCATGGTGATGCAGAACGAACTGGCACTGCACAGCAAACAAGAGATTGAAGACTATTTTGCCAACGTCTGGCAAACCATGCGCGCCTGTATCGATCGCGGGATGAACACCGAAGGGGTTCTGCCGGGTCCGCTGCGCGTGCCGCGTCGTGCCTCTGCTCTGCGCCGTATGCTGGTGACCACGGACAAATTCTCCAACGACCCGATGAACGTGGTCGACTGGGTGAATATGTTTGCACTTGCGGTTAACGAAGAGAACGCCGCCGGTGGCCGCGTCGTGACGGCGCCAACCAACGGCGCGTGCGGCATTGTTCCTGCGGTGCTGGCGTATTACGACCACTTTATTGAGCCCGTGACGCCGGACATCTACATCCGTTATTTCCTGGCAGCAGGTGCCATCGGCGCGCTGTACAAGATGAATGCCTCCATTTCCGGTGCGGAAGTGGGCTGCCAGGGTGAAGTCGGCGTGGCCTGCTCCATGGCGGCAGCAGGTCTGGCAGAGCTGTTGGGTGCAAGCCCTGAGCAGGTCTGCGTGGCGGCTGAAATCGGTATGGAACATAACCTCGGTCTGACCTGCGATCCGGTCGCGGGCCAGGTGCAGGTACCGTGCATTGAGCGTAACGCGATTGCCTCGGTGAAAGCCATCAACGCCTCACGTATGGCGATGCGCCGTACCAGCGAACCTCGCGTATCGCTGGATAAGGTGATTGAAACCATGTACGAAACGGGCAAAGACATGAACGCGAAATACCGCGAGACGTCCCGTGGTGGCCTGGCCATTAAGGTGCAGTGCGACTAATACTGCCTTTCGCCCATCTGCAACGGATGGGCGAATTTCCCTCTTCTTCCTCGTCTCCTTCTGCTTTCCCCACTACACTTTCACTGTTGCGTCCGGCTTTTGTGGCTGGTGGCTTATCAGGCGACCGTTCATGCAAACTGCACAAACGATCATTAAAAACTATCGCCGAAAACGCGTTATCGTCTGTGTGACGGTTGCGCTCCTCACGCTCATCCTGACGCTGGGCATTCGCTTTATTTCCCAGCGCAACGTTAACCAACAGCGGATCCTCGATTTTACCAGCCATACCGTTCGCGCCCTTGATAACGTTTTGCTTTCGCTGGAAAACCACCGCAACGTGCTGCAGCCGCTGGTGGGGCAGCCCTGCCCGCAGGTGCAACTGGCGCTGCGACAGCAGGCAGCCATTTTGCAGACGGTACGTTCTATCGCCCTGATTAAAGACGGAATCCTGTATTGTTCGAGTATTTTTGGCAGCCGCAGCGAGCCTGTCCGTGACTTCCTTCAGGAACTCCCCGCCAGCACGGCGAAGCTGATTTTATCGACCGACCAGTGGCTGCTTAAGGGCAGCCCTGTTTTGATCCAGTGGTATCCCGTCTCCCAGGACGGTGAAGAAGGCGTCGTCGAGATTATTAATATCGATCTGATCGCCAGAATGATCCTCGAGCCCCAGCGTCCGCTCATCAATGACGTGGTGCTGACAGTCGGCGATCGTTTTTTACGCTACGGTCAGCGCGTCACCGACAGCCTGACGTTTGATGAAGAGAGCGCCCTTTTCCAGCAATCATCAACCCGAAATCCTTTCACCATTACGGTCAGCGGACCTGGCCCCGGTGAGTTAGCCTTAAAAAGCCTGCCCGCCCAGCTGCCGCTGGGGCTGATGCTCAGCCTGCTGCTGGGCTATCTCGCCTGGCTGGCGACGGCAAACCGGATGAGCTTTACGTGGGAGATCGATATGGGCATTGCGGCGCGGGAATTTGAGCTTTTCTGCCAGCCGCTGGTGAATGCCCGCACCCAGGCGTGCACGGGCGTTGAGATCCTGCTGCGCTGGAATAATCCCCGTCAGGGTTGGATCACCCCGGAGGTGTTTATCCCTCTGGCAGAAGAACATAACCAGATTGTCCCCCTGACCCGCTATGTCATCGCCGAAACGGTGCGCCAGATAGGCTACTTCCCGTCCAGCGCCGGTTTCCACATCGGCATTAACGTAGCCGCCAGCCATTTCCGTCACGCTGTACTGGTACAGGACCTGAACCGTCTCTGGTTCAGCGCCAATCCACGACAGCAGCTGGTGATTGAACTCACGGAACGGGATGCGCTGCTGGACGCGGATTATCGCATCGTGCGCGAACTGCATCGCAAAGGCGTGAAGCTCGCTATCGACGATTTTGGCACCGGGAACAGCTCCCTCTCCTGGCTTGAAAAGCTGCATCCGGACGTCCTGAAAATTGACCAGTCCTTTACCACCGCCATTGGTACGGATGCCGTGAATTCAACGGTGACGGACATGATCATTGCGCTGGGCCAGCGGCTGAATATCGAGCTGGTTGCGGAAGGGGTCGAAACGGAAGAGCAGGCGCGCTATTTACGCCGTCACGGCGTTCCAGTCCTGCAGGGCTTTTTCTATGCGCGGCCGATGCCGCTACGGGACTTTCCAGACTGGCTGGCGGGAAGTGCTCCCCCGCCAGCGCGTCATAACGGGCACATCGTACCCTTAATGCCGCTGCGTTAAGCAGACTTACTCATCTTCGTCGTGGGCAGATTGTTCTTTAACAATACGGACCATATCAACGCGATAGTCGTTGGCTTCGACAATGGTAATGTGCAGCGGCGGCAGCTCTATCACATCGCCAACACGCGGGATCTGGCCGTTTACGGCGATAACCAGACCGGCAACGGTCGCGATGTCTTCTTCATCGTTGACCACGTTTTCCAGCCCCAGCGTGTGCGAGAGCGCGTGCAGGTCGGTGGTACCTTTAACCAGCCAGCCTTCGCCATCGGCAACAATTTCCGGCGTTTCGTCTTCATCCGGGAATTCACCGGCGATCGCTTCCAGCACGTCCAGCGGCGTCACCAGCCCCTGCACCACGCCAAACTCGTTGGTGACAATAACAAAGCTACCGCGAGCGCGGCGCAGCACCCCGAGCAGGTTGATCGGATCCAGCGTTTCCGGCACCACAATCGCAGGCGATGCAGCAGCAACGGCTTCGACGTTAACGCCCTCTTCCAGGGCGACCAGCATCTCTTTCGCCCGCACCACGCCGATGATCTCATCCAGTTCACCACGACATACCGGGAACAGGCTGTGCGGTGAAGAGAGCAGCTGCTGGCGAATTTCATCAACGCTCAGGTTAGCATCGACCCAGCTGATCTCCCCGCGCGGCGTCATGATGCCGCGCAGCGAACGGGAGGCCAGAGAGAGCACGCCGTTAATCATGTAGCGTTCCTGTTCCACAAACGCCCCTTCCGGGACCGGAACCGGGTTGTGGTTTTCGGAATCAGACTGCACGTTCACCTGACGACGACCGCCCATCAGGCGCAGAATGGCATCCGCGGTCCTGGCGCGCAGCGGCTGATTTGACTGCTGCTTGATAAAGTTACGGCGTGCAATCTGGTTGAACAGCTCGATCAGGATCGAGAAGCCAATCGCGGCGTACAGGTAGCCTTTCGGAATATGGAAGCCAAAGCCTTCCGCCACCAGACTCAGACCAATCATCAGCAGGAAGCTCAGACACAGTACCACCACCGTTGGATGCTGGTTCACGAAACGCGTCAGCGGCTTCGACGCCAGCAGCATGACCGCCATCGCAATAACCACCGCAGCCATCATGACCGGCAGGTGGTTCACCATGCCGACCGCCGTGATCACCGCATCCAGCGAGAAGACCGCATCCAGCACCACGATCTGCAGCACCACCACCCAGAAACTGGCATAGCCTTTACCGTGCCCATCATCGTGCTGACGGTTTTCCAGCCGCTCGTGAAGTTCTGTCGTCGCTTTGAAGAGCAGGAATATCCCCCCGATCAGCATGATCAAATCACGGCCGGAGAAGGTGTAATCCATGACGGAGAATAGCGGTTTGGTCAGCGTGACCATCCACGAGATGACGGAGAGCAGCCCCAGTCGCATGACCAGCGCCAGCGAGAGTCCAATCAGACGCGCTTTATCACGTTGTTTTGGCGGCAGCTTATCCGCAAGGATGGCGATAAACACCAGGTTATCAATGCCGAGAACGATCTCCAGTACGACCAGCGTGAGCAATCCCACCCAGATTGACGGGTCCATTAAGAATTCCATGACAAGCTCCTGCTAAAGGAATGACGAAACGGTGCCCCACTCAATGTGGGCAAAACAGAGGTAGACAGAGTCGATACGTGGCGAGGATCGCCGGTGAAAAAGGCGCGAAATGGCCTGGAAGATGACTGACGTCGGTGACGGTCCATATAGTGGGCTGGAGCCCTATACTCCTGAACAATTAAACGGAGGCTAAACATATCAGACACAATGCATTTTTAGCAAAGATTTACGTTCCTTTGCAAAGTTCTGTAACACAGCGGCTTTACGCTACAGATAATTCTGTAACGCGTGGCTAAATTACGGATCTTCATCACATAAATTATTTTTTCACTATCTAAAATAATTCGCGGAAGTCTTAGTTTTTTGAACTCTAACCCTTATCTGAATCGATTCGGTTCGCCAATACGATTCTCAGTACGACTGCCTGGCAGGCGTATTAATGATAATAAAAGGAGGTAGCAAGTGACCATTGCTATTGTCATAGGCACACATGGTTGGGCTGCTGAGCAGCTACTCAAAACGGCAGAGATGCTGTTGGGCGAGCAGGAAAACGTCGGCTGGATCGATTTCGTTCCCGGTGAAAACGCCGAGACGCTGATAGAGAAGTACAACGCTCAGCTCGAGAAGCTGGATACCAGCAAAGGCGTGCTGTTTCTCGTTGATACATGGGGCGGTAGCCCGTTCAATGCTGCCAGCCGCATTGTCGTCGATAAAGAGCACTATGAAGTTGTCGCCGGGGTCAATATTCCCATGCTGGTGGAAACCCTTATGGCACGCGACGACAATCCGTCCTTCGATGAGCTGGTTGCACTGGCCGTTGAAACCGGCCGCGAAGGGGTTAAGGCCCTGAAGGCACAGCCGGTTGAAAAACCTGCCCCTGCGCCTGCAGCGGCACCGAAAGCGGCGGCACCGGCAAAACCGATGGGCCCGAATGATTACATGGTGATCGGCCTTGCGCGTATTGATGACCGCTTAATCCACGGTCAGGTTGCCACGCGCTGGACCAAAGAAACCAACGTTCGACGCATTATCGTGGTCAGCGACGAAGTGGCCGCTGATACCGTACGTAAAACCCTTCTGACTCAGGTTGCTCCTCCTGGCGTTACCGCGCACGTTGTGGATGTCGCCAAGATGATTCGCGTTTACAACAACCCGAAATATGCGGGCGAACGCGTGATGCTCCTGTTCACTAACCCGACAGACGTTGAGCGCATTGTTGAAGGCGGCGTGAAAATCACCTCCGTTAACATTGGTGGTATGGCATTCCGTCAGGGCAAAACGCAGGTCAACAACGCCATTTCAGTCGATGCGAAAGATATCGAAGCATTTAACAAGCTGAATGCACGCGGTATTGAGCTGGAAGCCCGTAAGGTTTCCACGGACCAGAAACTGAAAATGATGGATTTGATCGGCAAAGTTGGGAAATAAGCCCGCGCCGGTTTTTCACATAATGCTTATGTAATAGGAGAAGTACAATGGAGATTACCACTCTTCAGATTGTGCTGGTGTTCGTGGTCGCATGTATTGCGGGTATGGAATCCGTACTTGATGAATTTCAGTTCCACCGTCCTCTGGTGGCCTGTACGCTGATTGGGGCCGTTCTGGGTGACATGAAAACCGGTATCATCATCGGTGGTACCCTGGAAATGATCGCCCTGGGCTGGATGAACATCGGTGCGGCGGTTGCGCCCGATGCCGCGCTGGCCTCTATCATTTCTACCGTTCTGGTTATTGCCGGTCACCAGAGTATTGGTGCAGGTATCGCCCTGGCAATCCCACTGGCAGCCGCAGGCCAGGTTCTGACCATCATCGTTCGTACTATCACCGTTGCCTTCCAGCACGCGGCGGATAAGGCGGCCGACAACGGCAACCTCACGGCCCTGTCATGGATCCACGTTTCATCCCTGTTCCTGCAGGCGATGCGTATCGCAATCCCGGCGGTTATCGTCGCGATCTCTGTGGGTACCAGTGAAGTCCAGAGCATGCTGAACGCCATTCCTGAAGTGGTCACCGGCGGCCTGAACATCGCGGGCGGTATGATCGTGGTCGTTGGTTATGCGATGGTCATCAACATGATGCGCGCAGGCTACCTGATGCCGTTCTTCTACCTCGGCTTCGTGACCGCGGCCTTCACCAACTTCAACCTGGTTGCACTGGGTGTGATCGGTGCGGTGATGGCGATTCTCTACATCCAGCTCAGCCCGAAATATAACCGCGTTGCGGGTGCCCCAGCGCAGGCTGCTGGTAACAACGATCTCGATAACGAACTGGACTAACAGGTGAGCGAAATGGTTGATATGACAAAAACTACCACCGAGAAAAAACTCACTCCGGGTGATATTCGTGGCGTGTTCATCCGTTCTAACCTGTTTCAGGGTTCATGGAACTTCGAACGTATGCAGGCGCTGGGTTTCTGCTTCTCCATGGTACCGGCGATCAAACGCCTGTACCCGGAAAACAACGAAGCACGCCGTCAGGCCATCAAGCGTCACCTGGAATTCTTTAACACCCATCCTTACGTTGCGGCCCCGGTACTGGGCGTAACGCTGGCGATGGAAGAGCAGCGTGCAAACGGCGCAGAGATTGACGATGGTGCCATCAACGGTATCAAAGTCGGTCTGATGGGTCCGCTGGCCGGTGTCGGTGACCCTATCTTCTGGGGTACCGTGCGTCCGGTCTTCGCGGCACTGGGTGCCGGTATCGCGATGAGCGGCAGTCTGCTTGGCCCGCTGCTGTTCTTCATCCTGTTCAACGCCGTGCGTCTGCTGACCCGTTACTACGGCGTGGCCTACGGCTACCGTAAAGGGGTGGACATCGTTAAGGACATGGGCGGCGGCTTCCTGCAGAAACTGACTGAGGGGGCGTCAATCCTCGGCCTGTTTGTCATGGGCGCGCTGGTAAACAAGTGGACGCACGTGAACATCCCGCTGGTGGTATCGACCATCACCGGACAGGATGGTCAGACCCGCGTCACCACCGTGCAGACGATTCTGGATCAGCTGATGCCGGGCCTGGTCCCGCTGCTGTTGACCTTCGCCTGTATGTGGCTGCTGCGTAAGAAAGTGAACCCGCTGTGGATCATCGTTGGCTTCTTCGTCATCGGTATTGCGGGCTACGCCGTCGGCCTGCTGGGTCTGTAAGTATCAATGCTATAGGCCGGGGGCTTGCCCCCGGTTTTTTTTATCTGGAGGATGAATGACTGTCACGGACATCGTACTGGTTTTATTTGTTGTTGCCCTTCTGGCTTACGCGATCTATGACGAGTTCATTATGCCCCGCCGTCACGGCGAGACGCTGCTCTCCCTTCCCCTGCTACGACGCGGCCGCGTGGATGCCTTTATCTTCGTGGGTCTCATCGCCATTCTTATTTACAATAACGTCACCAGCCATGGTGCATTATTAACCACATGGTTATTATGTGCGCTGGCATTAATGGCGATTTATCTGTTCTGGATCCGCACGCCAAAAATCATTTTTAAATCCCACGGATTCTTCTTCGCCAATGTATGGATAGAATATAACCGTATTAAAGAGATGAATTTATCCGAAGACGGCGTGCTGGTGATGCAATTAGAACAACGCCGCCTGCTTATTCGGGTGAAGAATATTGATGACCTGGAAAAGATATACAAGTTACTCGTTAAAACTCAATGAGTTAGATATATAGCAACGGCTATATCCTGTGTTTATTTTGCGCAAGAAATATAGCCGAAGCTATATCCCCACCGCTAATTTCAACGCTATTTGTTAACGATATTTTCACGATTAAAGACAAATGAAAATCGTTATCAACAAACGTTTTAAATAATGCCTTTTCATTGTTGTTTTATATTCTCAAAATATGTTAAGGTTGCGCCCGTCGTTGGGGAGTAGCCGATTTCCTGTTCACAGGAAATGTACGTGTCAACATACTCGTTGAAAAACGTGGCACGTACGGATCGCTTACCGCACATCTTATGTGCATTGCGATCAGGCGAGACCATAGATACATCAACTGCTGTTTACTGGGGGCAGTGATGTGTCATATGGATATCCCCGGTCTGGACGCTGTTATGAATATCTCCGCTACGATCCTTCTCGCTTTTGGCATGTCCATGGACGCCTTCGCTGCTTCCATCGGAAAAGGCGCCACGCTACACAAACCTAAATTCTCAGAAGCCCTGCGTACCGGACTGATTTTTGGCGCTATCGAAACGCTGACCCCGCTTATCGGCTGGGGACTTGGCATGCTCGCCAGCCAGTTCGTGCTGGAGTGGAACCACTGGATTGCCTTCGTCCTGCTGGTGTTCCTCGGAGGCCGAATGGTCATTGAAGGTTTTCGCGGCGGTGATGATGAACACGAGGAGCCGCAGCATCGCCACGGCTTCTGGCTGCTGGTCACCACGGCCATTGCCACCAGCCTTGATGCGATGGCCGTTGGTGTAGGTCTGGCATTTCTGCAGGTCAATATTATCGCCACCGCGCTGGCTATTGGCTGTGCAACCCTGATTATGTCCACGCTGGGCATGATGGTCGGACGGTTTATCGGCCCGCTGCTGGGTAAACGCGCCGAGATCCTCGGGGGGATTGTGCTGATTGGCATTGGCGCCCAGATCCTCTGGGCACACTTCGCCGGTTAATCTTCGCGCTGCCAGATGTGGATGCTGAAGTCCGTCTGGCAGCGAAATGTTGAATGTGCCGCCAGCGTTTCCCACACCTCCGGTTTTGCCCGCCACGCGAACGGCGTCATCTGCAATAACGCGACGGCCTCTTCCCCTTTGAGCGTCATTTCGTACGCCACTGATTCCGCCTGCTTCAGGGTAAAACCGCCCAGCTGCTCTGAATGCGGGGCATGCAGACGCACTTCGTCGTAGATCAGCCCTTTCAGCTCCATCAGATGACGCGGGCCTGGGGTCACGGTGACCACCCATCCGCCCGGCTTCACCACGCGCGCCAGCTCCTCTGCCTTACACGGCGCGTAGATACGGATAACCGCGTCCATGCTGGCATCGTCAAACGGCAGCCGGTGGCTGGAGGCCACGCAGAACGTCACGTCGGTATAACGCTTTGCCGCCGCACGTATGGCCACTTTCGACACGTCCAGACCGAATGTCTGCGCGCCCTTCTCACGAGCAACCTCCGCAAACCGTGCTGTGTAGTATCCTTCCCCACAGCCGATATCGAGCATGGCGGTGGCTGAAGCAGGCAGAATATCATTGAGCATCTGCGTGACGGCCTCCCGCAGCGGCAGATAGTGTCCGGCATCGAGAAACGCGCGGCGCGCCCGCATCATCTCAGCACTGTCGCCAGGATCGCGGGAACGCTTATGCTGTACCGGCAGAAGATTCACGTAGCCTTCTTTTGCCCGGTCAAACTGATGCCCCTGCGGGCAGGTATACCGTTTGTCTGAGTGCGTCAG
The DNA here is from genome assembly GCF_040059225.1 of Enterobacter cloacae complex sp. Mu1197. Taxonomy (NCBI): domain Bacteria; kingdom Pseudomonadati; phylum Pseudomonadota; class Gammaproteobacteria; order Enterobacterales; family Enterobacteriaceae; genus Enterobacter; species Enterobacter cloacae complex sp. Mu1197. Next base: position 2,811,366 of record NZ_CP157375.1, read on the forward strand.
GGGGGCGTGGCAAAGGGGACAGCTGAAGGACATGGCAACTCCGGAGCATAATCAAAGGGCGAAGTGTACCGCTATTCGCCCCTGTTATAAACGCCCGGTTAGCGCATGACGATAAGGTGATCGGACCCCGCCGGTAACCCGTCAGGTTTGATATTCTCCAGACGCAGCACGTTACCCATAATCTCACTGAAGACAGGGGCAGAGACGGCCCCGCCGTAGTAAGCCCCGTTTTGCGGATCGTTAATCACCACCACCAGGGCAAAACGCGGATTGCTGGCAGGGGCAACCCCCGCCGTGTAGGCGACGTATTTATCGACATACTTCCCGCTATCGTCAATTTTCTTTGCCGTACCGGTTTTCACCGCCACCCGATAATCACGCACGGCAGCCTTAACGCCTCCGCCGCCCGGCAGCGCAACGCTTTCCATCATGTGCTCCACTTCATGGGCAATCTCTTCCGGCATGACGCGATGCCCGATAACGGGGGGATCGATGCGGGTGATGGAGAGCGGACGCTCAAGCCCGTACCCGCCAATCGTGGCGTAGACGTGGGCCAGCTGGAGCGGCGTAACCATCAGCCCGTAGCCGAAGGCAAAAGTCGCGCGATCGAGCTGGCTCCAGTATTTACGCTGTGGCAACAGCCCCGAGCTTTCCCCCGTTAAGCCAAGCCCCGTATTGATGCCAAAACCAAAGTTTCGATAGGTATCGATGAGATGCTGGACAGGCATCGCCAGCGAAAGTCGGGAAACGCCGGTGTCGCTCGATTTTTGCAGGATCCCGGTCATCGTCAGCTCAGGGTAAAAGCCCACGTCGCGAATGCGATGTCCGTCAAGGGTATACGGGTGGGTGTCAATCACGCTGTCCGGCTGGACCAGCCCCTGCTGCAGGGCCGTCATCAGCACCAGCGGCTTGACGGTCGAACCAGGTTCGAACGTATCGCTGATTGCGCGGTTGCGAAAATCGTTTATCGTCGCCCCTTCACGATTATTGGGGTTAAAATCCGGGTAGCTCGCCATGGCGAGGATTTCCCCGGTTGGGATATTAATGAGCACCGACGCCCCCGACTCGGCCTTGTTCCAGGCCACGGCATTGTCGAGCGCATCTTCGGTGATGGTTTGTAGTCGCTCGTCAATACTTAACTGGATGTTATGCGCCGGTGCGGGCGCAATTTCGGTCAGGTTTTCAACCACGCGTCCATAGCGATCTTCCCTTACCTGACGCACACCCGGCTTGCCGGTAAGTTGCGCGTTGAAGCTCTTTTCCACACCTTCAATGCCCTGCCCGTCAATATTGGTGAAACCAATCAGGTTCGCAGCCACATGGCCGGCAGGATAAAAACGGCGGGACTCATCGCGCAAATTAATGCCGGGCAGATTCAGTTTGTCGATCCACTTTGCCTGCGCAGGATCGACCTGACGGGCAAGGTAAATAAAACGGCCCTGTGGGTTGGCGTTGATGCGTGCAGAGAGTGTGCCGAGGGAGAGATGCAGCGCGCTGGCCAGCGCCTGCCAGCGCTCATCAAGCCCAACGCCCCCTTTTGCCAGCACCGTTTTAGGATCGGCCCAAACGGCCTGGACAGGCACGCTCACCGCCAGGGGGCGACCCTCACGATCCATTATCATGCCGCGCGGCGCATCAATCGCCAGCTGGCGTAGGGATCGCATATCCTCCTGCTTCACCAGATTGTCAGGCTTGATGATTTGCAGCCAGGCAACGCGGCCCAGCAGAAAAGCCAGACTAGAAAAAATAGCTAAACAGAGCAGAGCAAAACGCGCCGGCGTGAAATTTCCAGTTGCTGTTATCAATGTCTTCTTCACCTGAACCCCAGGGCTGTAAAACAACGCCCTGATTTAACGGGAAAAGACGGCGAGAAGGTGGCGAAACAGTGCTACTAACCTCGCAGCTTTGCAACAAGTTACTAACAAGACCGCGGATGGTAATATTTTGAAAGATAAGGGACATAAAAAAGCCCCGCGACAAGCGAGGCTTTATGTCTGAGAGTGAAGTGCCGGGCACTTCAGTCAGCAGCGGTTCGATCAGATAGCAGTTACGTTAACTGCAGCTGGGCCTTTCTGGCCGTCCTGAATTTCGAACTCAACGTTCTGGCCTTCAGCCAGAGTTTTGAAGCCGTTACCCTGGATTGCAGAGAAGTGTACGAACACGTCTTTGCTGCCGTCAGCAGGAGTAATGAAACCAAAACCTTTAGACTCGTTGAACCACTTAACTTGACCTTTAATCTTTGCCATTTTGCAAAATTCCTTAGAGTGTTTTCTTAGCCCGCAGGCATTAACTGAGATAAAACTGAGACATTACTGCATGAGGCACTAATATAAGGTTCGGCAGAGAAGCGGTATTCAACGACAACGTGTTTACTCAGGACTTCTTTACTGAAAATGCCACACATAAACAGAACTGTACCTCGTTTGACCCAAAACGTGTTATCACACACTATGTTTAATATGGCAAGCCATTTTTAAACATGTCTCGATCCGCCGCACAAATTCGAACAGTGCCTGTCAGGTTTTGCACAATTATGCGCATCACGTACAGACAGCCCTGCTGCGTAACAAAGACCCAGCGTTGCTTTCACACCCGCTGTAATCTAAGACTTTTTTAACATAGCTCAATCATTACGAACCGTCCAGCAAACGGGAAAAGAAATCTTACGTCTTGATTGAGTTAGAACAATTTGTGAAAACTTATGCTTAAATCATTGTAACGCGACCAAATTGTTTCAGAGAAAAAACAGTGTTAATAACCCGCGCCCAGCTGTATTAAAATGCACCAGCGAATAAACAGCGTTATGCACCAAAATAATGAAATTTTTATGACTCTGCATCAAAAGAAGGCAAGCAAAACGTTTCGATAAAAATAAAACATTCCTGCGCGCGTTTACATCAACAATATATGCAACAATTTATCGCTTCGTTTATAAGGATAAATATTCACCAATTTTCAGTATCCTGAAAGAATGGTTAACTGGTGCTAAATTATCGAGTGCGTGAGTTAACTCCTGCACAGGTTCATCTAAGGCTTCATCTGCCAGTTCAAACACGCCCCAGTGAATGGGGAATGCCAATGGTGAGCCCAGCTGCAGCCACAATGCCACCGCAGATTGCGGATCCATATGATGGACAGCCATGAACCATCGTGGGGCATAGGCACCAATCGGTAACGCGGCAGCATCTATCTGGCCCAGGCGTTCAGGAATTAACAGCAGCTCAGGTGAATAGCCGGTATCACCGCTGAACCAGAAACGGTGATGCCGTCCTTCCATCACCCAGCCGCACCATAAGGAACGATTGCGGTTCCATGGCGTGCGCATGCTCCAGTGCTGTGCCGGTACGGCGGTCAGCGTCATCCCCTGCCAGGTGAAACTCTGCCACCAGTCGAGTTCGACCACGCGTTTTGCTCCCCGGCGACGAAACCAGTCGGCGAGGCCCAAAGGAACAAAAATACTGACGTCGGGAAAGCGTTTGAGGATTCGGCGAAGGGTTGCGTCATCAAGATGATCGTAATGATTATGGGAAATGACGACCGCATCCAGCTGATGAAGTTGCTCGACAGACAGTACGGGGGGTGTCTTACGCTGGGGTCCCAGGAAAGGCAGCGGAGAAGCGCGTCGAGAAAACACCGGATCGGTAAGGATGGTATTGCCGTCCAGCTGCAGCAACACGCTCGCGTGTCCGAGCCACCATACCCCATCTTCCTGAGGTTGCGTAAGCTCAACCGGTTGCCACCACTGGCGGATAAAGTCTTCATAACCCAGCGCGGGCGGCTTCGGTAATCCGGCCTCTTTACGCGCTTTACGCCAACGGTCAAGGTCGCCGGGTTGATGTCCGACAGGATCGGTATTACAAAAACCGTTTGGGGTGTGATGTTTCAGGGAGGGGTCATACCAGGGATTTTTCCAGACCACAGCCACCTCCCAGGACAAAAAGATTAACGCTCAGCCACCAGGCGGATAAAGTCGTCTTCGTCTTTGTTATCTTCAGCGACCGCGTCTTTCGGCGCGTCTTTCTCTTCCGGTTCGTTAGCCTCACACAGACGGCGTAGCAGCGCATTCTGACGTTTTTGCTGATCGAGCAGCGCTTCCAGCAGTTCGATCTGCTCGTTAGTACGGGAACTGGCGCGGTTCACGAAAAACCAGATGACCAGCCCCACAAGCAGAACCACCAAAGAAATCATCAGGGATGCTATATTCAGCAGCCCTGAATTCAGTAACTCACCCATTTCACCACCTCAATAAAAACGTCTATTTTACCACTGGCGCGAAGGAAGGAAATCACGTTGAGAAAAAATGTCTATTACCACGGAATAAACTTGTTTATTGCGCAAACGCCGCTAAAAAACTGTACATCCTGATCGCACATCACATTGATCGTCTGCGTCCATAACACCACGCACGCTATCAGCACGATAATCAGAATTACCCAGCGTATTTTTTTCACTCCACACTCCGTCTAAGGACCTGATGTAACGAGATTATCACGCTTATCTTAAACAAGGACTAACTGTGCCTCCATCGCGCTTTTTTCAGAATCCTGCACTTGTTTCATCGCGTAAACGCTTTACGCTAGCATTACGATAACAACGATAAAAGAGGTAATGATGCGATTCATCATTCGAACAATTATTGCACTGGCCCTTGTCTGGATTGGCCTTCTGTTAACGGGCTATGGCGTGCTCGTGGGGAGCACCGAAAACGCAGCCGGGCTAGGCATTCAGTGTAAATATCTCACAGCACAGGGAATGAGCACTGCCCAGTATCTGCATACTGACAGCGGGATCGTTGGTTTAACCCACTGCCCTGTACTGCGTAAAACATCCGTCGTGATTGATAATGGCTAATCAGCCTGGTGAATGACATACAAAAAACGCCGCATCAGATGCGGCGTTTTTCTCTACCAGCAGGGATTAAAACGGGTAGTCGTGATATCCCATCTGTTCAGAAATTTTCCGTGCCGCAGTGTGCAGAATAGCCACATACTCATGCAGACGCTCTTCGGAGAAGCGTAAGGTTGGGAAGGAGATACTCAAGCCCGCGATCACCACGCCAAAGCGGTCAAATACCGGAACGCCGATGCAGCGCAGACCCTCTTCCTGCTCTTCGTTATCTTCGCCATATCCCTGCTCGCGCACGCGGTCAAGCACCGTCAGCAGCGCATCCGTGCTGGTAATGGTTCGTGAGGTACTTTGCTTGTATTCCACGCCTTCAAGGATCTGCTTCACTTCCTCGCGATCGCGCCACGCCAGCAGAACTTTACCAATGGCGGTACTGTAGAGCGGGTTGCGGCGACCAATGCGCGAATACATGCGCAGATTGTACATGGAGTCGATTTTATGGATGTAAACGATGCTGTCTTCATCCAGCGCACCGAGATGAATGGTCTCTTTGGTCAGGCGAGAGATTTCACGCATCTGAATGTCAGCGCTGCGGATCAGGTCAACATTTTGTAGCGCACGCGCACCCAATTCAAACAGCTTCAGCGTCAGAGAATACTTTTCAGATTCGCCTTCCTGCGCAACATAACCCAGTGACTTCATGGTTTGCAAAAAGCGATAAACGGTGCTTTTTGACATCATCACGCGCTGCGACAGCTCTGTAATACCTATTTCACGCTCTTCTCCAAGCGCCTGTAAGATGCCAAACACCTTCAGCACGGAAGAAACAGAATCTGGCTGTTTATCCAAATCCGCAATAGCCATTTACCACCTCATAGCGAGTGTTTTATAAAAATCAGAACCGGTTTTTATTATAAGTTCCCGTCATGTCACCTGCAATCAATCCGCGTTTACTTCGTTACAAATCTGCGACATATCGCGGCTGTAACAATGCTAAAATAGTTACCCTGAGAATAATTTCACGCTGAGCTTTTTACTCCTGATGGAAAAGAATCTTTCTGATGGCCTGCCATTACCCCAACGGTATGGCGCAATAGCGACCATCATTATCGGTATCTCAATGGCCGTCCTTGACGGCGCGATTGCAAACGTTGCCCTGCCAACCATCGCCAGCGACCTGCATGCCTCACCCGCCAGTTCGATTTGGATTGTTAACGCCTACCAGATTGCGATTGTGGTGTCACTGCTCTCGTTCTCTTTCCTCGGCGATATGTTCGGCTACCGCCGGGTATATCAGTGCGGCCTGGTGGTTTTCACTTTTACCTCCCTGCTCTGTGCCCTTTCAGATTCACTGCATACCCTGACGCTTGCGCGTATTGCGCAGGGTTTTGGCGGCGCGGCGCTCATGAGCGTAAACACGGCGCTGATCCGCTTAATTTATCCGCAGCGTCATCTGGGGCGCGGAATGGGGATAAACTCGTTTATTGTCGCCGTCTCTTCTGCCGCCGGGCCAACCATTGCGGCGGCGATCCTCTCCGTTGCGTCATGGCAATGGCTGTTCGCCATTAACGTGCCGCTGGGTATCGTCGCCATCTTTTTTGCCCTGCGCTTTCTTCCCGCTAACGGCCCCAAAAGCAGCATGCCGCGCTTCGACGTGGCAAGTGCGGTGATGAATGCCCTGACCTTCGGCCTGTTGATTACGGCGCTGAGCGGCTTTGCGCAGGGACAATCTCTAATGATTACCGCCGCGGAGCTCATCGCCCTGCTGGCGATCGGCTTCTTCTTTGTACGCCGCCAGCTCACCCTGCCAGTTCCTTTGCTGCCCGTTGACCTGCTGCGTATTCCCCTCTTTTCGCTCTCCATCTGCACGTCTGTCTGCTCGTTCTGCGCCCAGATGCTAGCCCTGGTCTCCCTGCCCTTCTTTCTGCAGAGCGTAGTTGGCCGTTCAGAAGTGGAAACCGGGCTGCTGCTCACCCCCTGGCCGCTGGCGACAATGGTGATGGCACCGCTGGCAGGTTATTTAATTGAACGCGTTCATGCCGGTTTATTGGGCGCGTTGGGGCTGGCGGTGATGGCGACAGGCCTTTTCGCGTTAGCATTGTTGCCCTCGTCGCCTTCGGATCTGGACATCATCTGGCGCATGATCCTCTGCGGCGCAGGGTTTGGCCTGTTCCAGTCCCCCAATAACCACACCATTATCACCTCAGCGCCGCGGCATCGCAGCGGTGGGGCCAGCGGCATGCTGGGAACCGCGCGCCTGCTGGGGCAAAGCAGCGGTGCGGCGCTGGTCGCCCTGATGTTTAACCTTGCCGGACAAAACGGTAACCACCTTGCGCTCCTCACCGCAGGCGCCCTTGCCACCCTCGCGGCGGTCGTCAGTGGCCTGCGGGTGACCCAGCCCAGGGTTCAGGCATAAAAAAAGCCGGGCGGAGTGTTCTCCCGCCCGGCTTTTTGTGTTTTGTTGCGTTACTTCAGGTATTCCCCACTGCGCAGCGCTTCAATACGCTTATCCAGCGGCGGGTGAGACATAAACAGCTCGCTCAGCGATTTGGATTTACCGTTAATGCAGAAGGCCATCATGCTGTTCGCTTCCTGCGGCTCGTAGGAGGTTTTCAGACGCTGCAGCGCGGCAATCATCTTCTCACGACCAACCAGCTTCGCAGAGCCGGCATCCGCGTGGAATTCACGGTGACGAGAGAACCACATGGTGATGATGCTGGCCAGAATACCAAATACCAGTTCCAGAACCATCGACACGGCAAAATAGATCAGCGGGTTGCCGTTGCTCTCTTCGCCTTCGTCGCGGTTGCCGCCCATGAAGCCCGCGGCAATCTGCGCCAGAATACGGGAGATAAAGATCACGAAGGTGTTTACCACGCCCTGAATCAGGGTCATGGTCACCATGTCACCGTTGGCGATATGGCTGATTTCGTGGGCGATAACCGCTTCGGCTTCGTCACGGCTCATGTTCTGCAGCAGTCCGGTGCTGACAGCAACCAGTGACGCATCGCGACGGGCACCCGTGGCGAACGCGTTGATATCCGGAGCATGGTAAATGGCCACCTGCGGCATGGCGATCCCGGCCTGACGGGACTGCTGAGCCACCGTATTCATCAGCCACTGTTCCATATCGTTACGGGGTTGCTCAATGACCTCACCCCCTACCGATTTCAGTGCCATCCACTTCGACATCAGCAGGGAGATGAACGAGCCACCAAAACCAAACAGCAGCGCCATAATCAACAGACCCTGAACGCTGCTCGACTGAATTCCTGTCAGGCTTAGCACGAGCCCGAAAACCACCATCACCGCCAGGTTGGTGAGCAGGAAGAGCGCGATTCGCATCATAATTTTCTTTTTACCTCAGTTTAACAAAACGCACTATGCGATTACCCACATCGTATGGGTATTGCGGCTATTTTCAAGCATCCGGCGGGCGTAAGTCACCAGAAAGACACAACTTTACACAATTGAAAATCTGGCTGACGGAAGGATAAAGTACAAAAAGAAACAGGCACAATATCTTGTGCCTGTTGGGAGGTTATTTTGCCGGAGCGGGCTGTACGGCAGGTTTCTCTTTTTCCTGATTCGCCAGGTCGAGAGCGATATGCACCGTCTCGTCGAGATACGGATCCGGCTCCTGGTAATCTTTTGGCAGATCGTCCAGTTTCTTGAGCAGAGGCTTGCCTTCACGCTTGAAGCGATCGTTGATACGCGCCAGGCGGGTTGCATCGTCTTCGTTGTTCTCTTTTTCACGCTGAGCGTAGTTCAGAGAAACAATATTCCGCTTATCCTTCAGAGCATTGAATCGCGCAATGTCCTTCATGATGTACTGGAACTCCGGATCTTTCGCGATACGGTCGTTATGCGCCTTCAGCAACTCAGGGCCAAACTGCGTCATATCACCCGCTTTCACGTAGGTTGCGGCATTGATGCTGTCCCACGGCAACGCGTTATCTTCAAACTTCTCGCCGGTTTCCGTCTCTTGGGTGCCAGTCGGCATGATGATGTCCGGCGTGACGCCCTTACGCTGCGTACTGCCGCCGTTTACGCGGTAGAATTTCTGAATGGTGTACTGAACCGAGCCCAGCGCAGGCCATTCCGGACGCAGCATCTGATCGTAAATACGATTCAGAGAGCGGTACTGCTGAACAGTGCCTTTCCCGAAGGTTGGCTCACCGACGATCAGCGCGCGGCCGTAGTCCTGCATGGCTGCGGCAAAGATCTCAGACGCGGAAGCGCTGAACCGGTCAACCAGAACAACCAGCGGACCTTTGTAGTAGACCACACCGTCATTGTCCGCATCTTCGCGCACTTTACCGTTGTTATCGCGCACCTGAACCACCGGGCCAGATGGGATGAACAGGCCAGAGAGAGAAACCGCTTCCGTCAGCGCCCCGCCGCCGTTACTGCGCAGGTCGATGATGATGCTGCTGACGTTCTGCTTTTCAAGCTTCTGCAGCTGAACTTTCACATCGTCAGTCAGCCCGACGTAGAAGCCAGGAATATCCAGGACGCCCACCTTCTCTTTACCCACGGTTTTCACCGACATTTTCACCGCGCGGTCTTCCAGACGGATACGCTCACGGGTCAGGGTAACGATACGGGTTTTGGTGCCTTTTCCGGCTGGCAGAATTTCCAGACGAACCTTGCTGCCTTTCGGACCTTTGATCAGCGCAACCACGTCATCAAGACGCCAGCCGATCACGTCGACCATGTTCTGGCCGGTTTGTCCCACACCTACAATACGATCGCCAACGCTAATCGCTTTGCTTTTAGATGCCGGGCCACCCGCGACCATCGAATTGATCACCGTGTAATCATCGTCCATCTGCAGCACCGCGCCGATACCTTCCAGAGACAGGCTCATTTCGGTATTGAACTGTTCGGTGTTGCGTGGTGAGAGATAGTTGGTGTGCGGATCGATTTCGTGCGCAAAGGCCGTCATGGCCAGCGAGAAGACATCCTCACTGTTGGTCTGGGCCAGGCGACGAATGGCAAATTTGTAACGACGCGTCAGCGTGTCACGGATCTCTTTTTCGTCTTTGCCGGTGAGCTTAAGGCTCAGTTCGTCGTATTTAACTTTGCCGTCCCACAGCGCATTCAGCTCGGCTTCATCTTTTGGCCAGGGCGCTTTGCTGCGGTCCAGATTGAAGGTGTCGTTGCCGGTGAAGTCCATTGGACGTTCCAGCACTTTCAGCGCGTACTGATAGCGTTCGAAGCGGCGCTTTTGCGACAGGTTGTAGAGATCGTAGAACAGATCCAGCTTGCCTGAACGCAACTCGTCACCCACCTCGGATTTTCGCTTAGCGAACTGCTCGACATCGCTGGCGAGCAAAACGTTATGGCTGTAATCCAGCAAGTTCAGATAGCGGTCAAAGATTTTGGCCGAAAAGGCCTGATCGAGATCGAACTGACGATAGTGCGAACGGGTGAAACGTGAGGTCACGCGCTCGCTCACCGTCGCGTGCTGCGTCTCTTCCTTGAGAACCGGAATTTGATCAACACGCGTGATATCGTCCACTGCAAAAGCGTGACCTGTTATAGCAAACAGACCCGCCAGCGCGGTGAGCTTAAAAAAAGTGTTCATGCCAGGCTTGGCCTCCGTTTCAGAACAACAAGTGTTCTGCGCGTACAATCATTGACATACCAGAAGTCAGCTGTACACGAACGCCATCTTTGGTGATTTCCAGTACGGTGGCGTCCATAGCATTGTTACCCGCTTTTACCTTCAGTGCCTGACCGACGCTCAGGGCGTTAATGTCAGAAACCGGCGTATGGCGCGGCTCTTCACGAGGCGCACGCGGGGCTTTTGCTGCTGGTTTGTCTGCACGCGGTTTGCGATCGTTATTATCGTGACGACGCGGCGCAGGGCGTGGTTTACGCTCACGACGAGGCGCTTCTTCCTGGCCGTTTGCCGCGGCGGCTTCGCGTTTTTTCGCTTGCTGTTCCGCACGTTGTGCCTGAACGCGTGCTTTGGCTTCTTCCAGCTGCTTGCGCGCATGCTCAACGTGCTGCTCGTCCAGCTCACCGCAAGGGTTGCCGTCGAGATCCACGCGAGTCGCGCCAGGTTTGATACCGTACAGGTAACGCCAGCTCGAAGTATAAAGACGTAAGGCGGAACGCAGCTGAGTTTTGCTGAGGTTCATTTCCCCTTCAACACGTGCCACCAGATCCTGAAAAATACCGACTTTCAGGGGACGAGCTTCGCCTTCCGCGCTGAAGCACTGCGGGAAACGCTCGGCCAGAAATGCGATAACTTCTTTACTGCTATTCAACTTAGGTTGATTTTCCATGAAATTTCCTGATTACAACGGACGTTGCCAACAAGCGCAGGCATGAACAGGCGTCATTATAATGACGCTATCAGTAAATGCTACGTTATCCGTTGATTATCCTGCGACGCTCGCAAAGAATTTTTGATAATCGGTTGCTGCGAGTACGTTTTCCAGATTCGCCACCAGCTCGCGCAGCCCCTGTTCGTCCTCGGTTGTAAAGCGACTGAAGACCGTACTGTCGATGTCCAGAACGCCAATAATCTGATTTTTGACCACCAGCGGCAGAACGATTTCAGAATTACTGGCAGCATCACAGGCAATGTGTCCATCAAACGCATGAACGTCTTCCACACGCTGGACCTGATTCTCGGCCACCGCCGTGCCGCATACGCCACGCCCAACCGGGATACGCACGCAGGCCAGTTTGCCCTGGAACGGACCAAGCACCAGCGTTTCACCTTCCAGAAGGTAAAAGCCCGCCCAGTTTACGTCAGAGAGACGTTCAAACAGCAATGCGCTAGTATTTGCCAGAGTGGCTAAGAAGCTGGTCTCACCCGCCATCAATGCCTTAAAATCGCGGTTCAGATCCGCGTAGAATTCTGTTTTGTTCATTATTCAATCACTTAGTTGTCTTACAAAATTACCGCATAGCCTATTAAAATAAGCATTAAATGCGCTCATGCTCAAGATGAATCCGTTCATGAGTTATTATAACTTTCAACAATACTTATTTGTGCGCAGCTGATGGCCTTAAAAACAACCAAAATTACGCCGACGAGAAAGATAACTGTCCATACGGTAAGCGAAGCTTTGCCTCGTGCACATTATCAGCGTTGCCCCCAGTGCGATACGCTTTTTATGTTGCCGAAGATGAAATCGCACCAAAGTGCCTTCTGTCCCCGCTGCGACGCCAAAATTCGCGATGGCCGCGACTGGTCGTTGACCCGCCTCGCCGCCATGGCCGTCACCATGCTGCTACTGATGCCCTTCGCCTGGAGCGAACCGCTGCTGAAGCTCTACCTGCTTGGCGTGCGCATTGATGCCAACGTGCTGCAGGGTATCTGGCAGATGACCCGTCAGGGCGATCCCATCACCGCCGCGATGGTGCTGTTCTGCACCGTGGGCGCACCGCTGGTGCTGGTTGCCGCCATTGCCTATCTCTGGTTTGGCAATATTCTTGGCATGAACCTTCGCCCGGTGCTGCTGATGCTGGATAAGCTCAAAGAGTGGGTCATGCTGGATATCTATCTGGTCGGCGTGGGCGTTGCGTCCATAAAAGTCCAGGACTACGCCTTTTTGCAGCCCGGCATTGGACTCTTTGCTTTCATCTGTCTGGTGTTGCTGAGCATCCTGACGCTGATCCACCTGAACGTTGAGCAGCTCTGGGAGCGTTTTTACCCTCAGCGCCCCGCCACGCGCCCCGATGAAAATCTGCGCGTCTGTCTGGGATGCCACTATACCGGGTTGCCCGACCCGCGCGGACGCTGCCCGCGGTGCCACATTCCATTACGGCTGCGGCGCAACAACAGCCTGCAAAAATGCTGGGCCGCGCTGATCGCCTCCCTGGTGTTCCTGATCCCCGCCAATATGCTGCCTATTTCCATCATTTACGTGAATGGCGGACGTCAGGAGGATACTATCCTCTCCGGGATTATCTCCCTTGCGCACAGCAATGTCGGGGTGGCGGCGATCGTCTTTATTGCCAGTATCCTGGTTCCCTTTACCAAAGTGGTAGTGATGATTACCCTGCTCATCAGCATTCACTTAAAGTGTGAACAAGGTTTACGGACACGCATTCTGCTTCTGCGATTCGTCACCTGGATTGGCCGCTGGTCAATGTTAGATTTGTTCGTGATTTCGCTGATGATGTCGCTCATCAATCGCGATCAGTTACTTGCTTTTACAATGGGACCCGCGGCTTTTTATTTCGGCTCTGCGGTGATATTGACTATTCTTGCTGTGGAATGGCTGGATAGCCGCTTACTTTGGGATGCACATGAGTCAGGAAACCCCCGCTTCGCCGACTGAAGCGAGAATTAAAACAAAACGCCGCATTTCGCCATTCTGGTTGCTGCCCGTCATCGCCCTGATGATTGCAGGCTGGCTTATCTGGACAAGCTATGAAGATCGCGGGAGTACAGTCACCATTGATTTCCAGACCGCCGACGGCATCGTCGCCGGACGAACGCCCGTTCGCTTCCAGGGGGTTGAGGTCGGTACGGTGCAGGATATCTCACTTGGAAAAGGGCTGAACAAGATTCAGGTGCGGGTCAGTATCAAATCTGACATGCAGGATGCCCTGCGCAGCGAAACGCAGTTCTGGCTGGTGACGCCAAAAGCCTCGCTGGCCGGTGTTTCCGGGCTGGATGCGCTCGTGGGCGGGAACTATATCGGCATGATGCCGGGCAAAGGCGAACCGCAGGATCACTTTGTGGCTCTGGATACGCAGCCCAAATACCGCCTCAATAACGGCGATTTGATGATTCATCTCCAGGCGCCGGACCTCGGTTCCCTGAACAGTGGCTCCCTGGTCTATTTCCGTAAGATCCCGGTTGGCCGCGTGTACGATTACGCAATTAACCCGAATAAACAGGGCGTTACCATTGATGTGCTGATCGAGCGTCGCTTCACCAATCTGGTGAAAAAGGGCAGCCGCTTCTGGAACGTCTCCGGCGTGGATGCCGACCTCAGCCTGAGCGGTGCGAAAGTGAAGCTGGAAAGTCTGGCCGCCCTGGTGAACGGCGCCATTGCCTTTGACTCCCCGGAAAACTCGAGCCCTGCCACCGCTGATGACACGTTCGGATTGTACGCCGACCTGGCGCACAGCCAGCGCGGCGTGATCGTCAAGCTTGCCCTGCCCGATGCTAAGGGGCTAAAAGCGGGTTCAACGCCGCTGATGTATCAGGGTCTGCAGGTCGGCCAGCTCACCAAAATGACGCTCAACCCGGGCGGGTCGGTCACCGGCGAAATGACGGTCGATCCGAGCGTGGTCGATCTCCTGCGCGAGAAAACGCGCATCGAAATGCGCAGTCCAAAGATCTCCCTGAACGATACCAGCCTCAGCACGCTGTTGACCGGCAATACCTTTGAACTGATCCCGGGGGAAGGTCAGCCCAGTAACAGCTTCGTGATTGCTCCGGCGGATAAAGCTCTGTTGCAAAAACCGGGCGTGGTGACGGTTACCCTGAATGCGCCTGAAAGCTATGGGATTGAAGCCGGTCAGCCGTTGATTTTACATGGCGTGCAGGTGGGACAGGTGCTGGAGCGCAAGCTCTCCGCAGAGGGGGTGCAATTCTCCGTCGCCATCGACCCGCAATACAGAGACCTGGTGCACGGTGACAGTAAATTCGTGGTGAACAGTCGCGTCGACGTGAAGGTGGGTCTGGACGGCGTGGAGTTTCTCGGTGCCAGCGCCAGCGAATGGGTCAACGGCGGTATCCGCATTTTACCGGGGGATAAAGGCCCCGTGCGCGGCAGCTACCCGCTGTATGCCAACCTGGAGAAAGCGATTGAAAACAGCCTGAGCGATCTTCCTACTACCACGCTGACGTTAAGCGCCGAGACCCTGCCGGACGTTCAGGCGGGCTCCGTGGTGCTGTATCGCAAGTTTGAAGTCGGGGAAGTGATTACCGTTCGCCCGCGTGCCGACGCCTTTGATATCGAACTGCACATCAAGCCGGAGTACCGCAAGCTGCTGACGCCAAACAGCGTCTTCTGGGCCGAAGGCGGCGCGAAAGTTCAGCTTAACGGTAACGGACTGACCGTGCAGGCCTCTCCGCTGTCACGCGCGCTGCGGGGGGCGATTAGCTTCGATAACCTCAGCGGTGCGGGCGCGAATCTGCGCAAGGGCGATAAACGTATTCTCTTCCCGTCCGAGACCGCCGCCCGCGCCGTGGGTGGGCAGATTACCCTGCACGCGTTTGACGCCGGTAAGCTGGCAGAAGGCATGCCCATCCGCTATCTGGGTATTGATATCGGGCAGATCCAGAAGCTGACGCTGATCACCTCGCGTAACGAGGTGCAGGCCACCGCCGTACTTTACCCGGAATATGTGCAGACCTTTGCCCGGACGGGTACGCGCTTCTCGGTGGTCACGCCGCAGATCTCGGCCGCGGGCGTTGAGCATCTCGACACCATTTTGCAGCCGTACATCAACGTGGAGCCAGGCCAGGGCAATGCCCGTCGTGATTTCGAGCTGCAGGAAGCCACGATCACCGACTCGCGCTACCTTGGCGGCCTGAGCATCGTGGTGGAAGTGCCGGAAGCGGGCTCGCTGAGCATCGGCACGCCTGTACTGTTCCGCGGTATTGAAGTCGGTACGGTCACGGGCCTGACGCTCGGTACGCTCTCTGACCGCGTAATGGTGGCGTTGCGCATCAGTGAACGCTACCAGCATCTGGTACGTAATAACTCGGTATTCTGGCTGGCATCCGGCTATTCGCTGGACTTTGGCCTGACGGGAGGCGTGGTGAAAACCGGCACCTTCAACCAGTTCATTCGCGGTGGCATTGCCTTTGCCACGCCGCCGGGAACGCCGCTGGCACCGAAAGCGCAGCCGGGTAAACACTTCCTGCTGCTCGAAAGCGAACCGAAAGAGTGGCGCGAATGGGGAACCGCCCTGCCGCGTTAATCTGCAAGGCTCCGGTGTCAACGCACCGGGGCCTTTATGTTACACTGCGCACCTGAACTTTTCCCTGTGGTGTGCCCGTGGCTCAAAACTCCGTATTTCTTCCTGAACAATTCCTGGCGCAGATGCGCGAGGCGCTTCCTTCTCACCTGTCGTTAGACGATTTTATCGCCGCCTGCCAGCGTCCGTTACGCCGCAGTATTCGCGTCAACACGCTGAAAATCAGCGTCGAGGATTTTCTGGCGCTGGTCGCGCCCTACAGCTGGCAGCTTACGCCGGTACCGTGGTGCGCTGAGGGGTTCTGGATCGAGCGCGATGACGAAGACGCCGTGCCGCTGGGAAGCACCGCTGAACATCTGAGCGGCCTGTTCTATATCCAGGAAGCCAGCTCTATGCTGCCGGTGGCAGCCCTGTTCGCCGATGGCAATTCGCCTGAACGCGTAATGGATGTGGCCGCGGCGCCTGGCTCAAAAACCACGCAGATTGCCGCCCGTATGGGTAATCGGGGCGCGATCCTCGCCAACGAGTTTTCCGCCAGCCGCGTGAAGGTATTGCATGCCAACATCAGCCGCTGCGGTATTCATAATGTTGCCCTGACGCACTTCGACGGACGCGTGTTTGGCGCCGCCTTGCCGGAAGCCTTCGACGCCATCCTGCTGGATGCCCCTTGCTCCGGCGAAGGGGTGGTGCGTAAAGATCCCGATGCGTTAAAGAACTGGTCCGTGGAAAGCAACCTTGAGATCGCCGCCACGCAGCGGGAGCTGATCGAGAGCGCATTCCATGCCCTTCGCCCAGGCGGCACGCTGGTCTATTCAACGTGCACCTTAAACCGCGATGAAAACGAAGACGTCTGTTTGTGGCTGAAAGCGCAATACCCGGATGCGGTCGAATTCCTGCCGCTTAACGATCTGTTTGCCTCAGCACAGGAGGCGGTCACCCCTGAGGGTTTCCTTCATGTGTTCCCACAGATTTACGACTGCGAAGGCTTCTTTGTGGCACGTCTGCGTAAAACACAGGCGGTTGCTCCCCTGCCCGCACCTAAATTCAAGGTCGGCAACTTCCCGTTTGCCCCCCTCAAAGGGCGCGATGCAGCACAGCTTGTCGCCGCCGCCGAAAAAGTTGGCCTGATCTGGGATGAGAGCCTGCACCTCTGGATGCGGGATAAAGAGGTATGGCTGTTCCCGGCTGAGATCGAACCGCTCATCGGAAAGGTCCGTTTTTCCCGAATCGGGATCCGCCTGGCGGAAGTGCATAATAAAGGCTATCGCTGGCAGCATGAGGCCGTCATCGCCCTTGCCGGACGCGAGAATACCTTTGCCCTGACGCATCAGGAAGCCGAAGAGTGGTACCGTGGTCGCGATGTCTATCCGGACAGCACGCCATCAGGCGATGAAGTGATCGTGACGTATCAGGGATACCCGCTCGGGCTGGCAAAAAAAGTCGGTTCACGACTGAAAAACAGCTATCCGCGCGAGCTGGTTCGCGATGGACGGCTGTTTACCGGTAACGATCGCATGGCCTGAAAAAAAGCGCATTTTTTTACTGGCGATTTTGCTCTCCTTGTCTACGATCAAAAATGGGTGGCCGCACTGGTCATACCAGATTTTGACAACCGACCCGGAGAGCACTATGACGAAAACCAGCGTGCGTATTGGCGCTTTTGAGATCGACGACGCAGAGCTGCGCGGCGAAGCACAAGGCGATCGAACGTTAAGTATTCCCTGCAAATCCGACCCGGATTTGTGCATGCAGCTCGATGCATGGGATGCAGACACCAGCGTCCCGGCAATACTTGATGGCGAACACTCAGTCCTTTACCGTGAGCATTACGATAGTAAAACCGATGCCTGGGTCATGCGTCTTGCCTGACCTAAAGAGAACCCGCCCGAAGGCGGGTTATTTATTACTGCAGCTGCGCCAGCGTAAAGTAACCGTCAAATACGGCGCCCGTATCAATGTAGTGAAGATTGGCAAAATCATACCTTCTGTCGACAGGCGTATGTCCGAACCAGAAATGATCCGCACCGCTGATGCCCTGCCCTTTGCCCACCATAAACCCCATCAACCGATCGCGGTCCCATAAAACGCGATGGGCACTGACCGGTTTTTGCCAGCGGTATTCCGCTGCCGGATAATCCGCATGGGCAATCACGTTCAGACCGTTCACACAGGTTATCTCGATGATATGCGGTAAATCGCGACAGGCCTCGAGTAACGACAGCGCAAGCTGTTGCTGGTCGCGTTCAAGTTGCGCAAACCACATTCCGCCATTCATCATCCAGAGAGAAAAATCGTTATTATCCAGACCGTCGAGCGCCATTTGCTCATGGTTGCCCCGGATGGCACGAAACCATTTTTCATGAATTAACTGCAGGCATTTCACGCTATCAGGCCCACGATCGATCATATCCCCAACGGAAATAAGCAAATCCTCATACGGGTTAAAATGACGGCGTTTAAGCTCCTCCATAAGCCACTGATAACAGCCATGTATATCGCTGACAACCCAGACGTGACGCCACATCCCACCTTCAATTCGCTGATACATAGCCCCTCCTGTTAACAGTATAGCCGCCTCAGAAAATGCATCAGACGGGTGTGGTCCTCATGAAGTGAAACAAACGGTAAACCAAACAGAAATAAAGATCCTCGCGCTATTAATCCCTTTTTCCTGGCTCTTTAGAATAAAGGGAGAAAAAAAGAGGGGTCTTCACGTGTCTAATACGCACCTGCATAACGATGTTTTCTATCCGCATCGCACAAATATTATTTCCGAGCTGGTGAACGGCAAACGCGTCCCGGGACCGATCTGGCGCAAACGCGAATATCGCCTGAAGTTCCTGTTACGTTCGCTGGTGTTCTGGTCTTCTACCCATCGAATGCTGGAGGCGCTTTCTGGTCGCGACGATTTCGACAAACTGCTGGCCTCTCAAATTACATTGCCAAGCAAAACCCACCGGCAGTACCTGATGCGCGGTTTGACGGCTAACGATCGCGCCGACGCGATCGTTAGCCATTATTACTGGATTGATAGCCTGAAAGAGAGCTGCCTCGCCCAGGCCCTGACCAGCCCGCAGGAGCAACCCGTTGCGCAGTTCCATGCAAAAGACGGTGTTATCTATACGGTCAATGCGTCCTCTGCGGGGAAAGCCGAGCGTGAAGGTGAAAGCACGCTGTGGCTTCGCGACAACGAGGATACGCTGCTGGCCAGCCTGACCTTTAGCGTCGCGCGCAGCAATGGTCAGCAAGTCATGGTCATTGGCGGGCTTCAGGGTCCCCGCCGCAACGTAACGCGTGACGTGATTAAACAGGCCACCCGCGCCTGCCACGGCTTGTTCCCAAAGCGCGTGTTGATGGAAGTGCTTTTCCAGCTGGCTGCACAGTCCTCTGTCCGGGCGATTTTTGCCGTCAGCGATGAGGGCCACGTGTTCCGCGCGTTGCGCTATCGCCTCAGCAAAGGCCGTCATTTCCACGCCAGCTATGATGAATTCTGGGCATCTCTGGACGGTAAAAAACTCTCCGCTTTCTGCTGGCAGCTGCCGCTGCAGATGGCGCGCAAATCCCTTGAAGAGATCGCCAGTAAAAAACGCGCTGAATACCGCCGTCGCTTTGAGCTGCTTGATGAAATTGAGGCGTCGGTAAAGTCGTACTTTTAGACCCCGCACGCGCTTTCCTGAATTGCACACGAAAATTTAACAAAACAGGCAAAAAGGGCTGGACTACAGCATGCCGTAGTGTGTTATGTTTTAACCAGACGTACAGGACGTGCGCTGCAGAAGTGAGACAACGAAAGGATTAGTCTTTTACTTTCATGCAGATAAAAAGAGACCGAATACGATTCCTGTATTCGGTCCAGGGAAATGGCTCTTGGGAGAGAGCCGTGCGCTAAAAGTTGGCATTAATGCAGGCTAAGTCGCCTTGCCTTTTAAGAATAGATGACGACGCCAGGTTTTCCAGTCCACAGCTAAAGCGGTCGGAAAAAAAGCGCGAGAGCATCATAAAATGTGAAAAACCGCAGTGCTTTCGCAAGCATCTGCGGTTTTTTATTGGAAACCTGAACGTTAGCAGAGCTTGTCGGCGCGCTCGATAAACGGGGCCAGACTCATTTTCTGGCCCGGATTCGCCGGGTCATCGATCTGAATAATGCTAATCGGCTGGCCGCTGCTCTTTCCGCTGGCCACCTGCTGCTCGGCGGTTTCATTTAACGGGTATTGCACCAGCGTGCTCGGGTTGATGGCATACAGCGCATGGCCCGGACGGCAGGTCAGCATCACCTCTTCGCGGTTGAACGCCCATTTATCCTTACCCACTTCAAAACGGCTGACGGTGATAACCTGCGGTGCGGCAAACGCGCTCCCCGTGCAGGCCAGCAATATGAGAGAAAGTACTGTCTTTTTCATATGATATTTAACCTTGTCAGAAGGGTTCCCAGGTGGCGAACAGACTGACCGTTGCCAGTACCAGCGCCCCCAGCACCACTTCTGCCTGTGTCATCCTGATAAAAATCTGTTGTGCTCGCCCGGTCTCCGGACGAAACCGTGGCACCAGAAAATACCGATTTGCCAGCGCAATTACCACCATCAACGCCACCAGCGCACATTTGAACAACAAAAACTGCACGTAGTCAGCCTGCCAGGGAATATGGACGCCCAGTATCATGAGCGCATTGATCGCTCCGCTGAGCAGCACGCCCGCGACGGCATAATGGCCCACGCGCGAGAAGCGCATCATGGTATAGATGGCGGCATTCTGCCAGCGCCCTTTCGCCAGACGCATACAGAACAGCAGGGGCAGTAATCCGCCCAGCCAGGCTGCGGCACAGATCAGGTGAAAGGCGTGATTAAGGCGCTGCAACGCCCCCATCGGACCGTCGTTCATCGCCGCGTGCCCTACCCCCGCCAGCAGGATAAGCTGCCCCATGGCGAGCAGCATCAGCCGCGAACCTTTCAGCGGCGCGAGCCATGCTGCAGCGACCGTCATCACAGCAAGAATCATTTGCCACAGCCAGACGCCGCCAAACTGTGTCCTCATCACGCCGAACCAGACCTGCGGGGCAAACACATCTCCCCAGCCGTTACCCATCAATCCGCCCTGAAGCATAAACATCAGGAGTGCAGCCGTCAGGCTCACTAAGGCCGCCACTTTCTGCTGCAGCTGGAAACGCCGGGACATCAGCCGCTGGAGAGAGGAAGGCGCAAACCAGACGCTGTAAAGCGCGTTGCCAAAAACCAGCATCAGCGCCCCGAAATGGATAAAGCGCAACCCGATATAACACAGCGCCAGCATGCTATTTCACGCTAAAGTGATAGCTGCCTTTGGTTTTATGGCCGTCTACAGAGACGACATGCCAGTCTACCTGGTACGTCCCTGACGTCAGCGTTTGTTCCAGCGGAACGGTGAGTTGCGCCTTGTTCTTTTCGTCTCGCGTAGCGGTACCCGTTTTGATGACCTGCTTTTGTGCGTCCGTCACCACCACACCGCTAAATCCCGGTTCGATGCCTTCTGAAAAATGCAGCGTAAGTGCCTGCGGAGCGCTCACCACGCTGTCCGCTGCCGGGATCGGCTGCTTAAGGTGCGCATGCGCCAGCGCGGAGGAGGTCATCATTGTAGAGGTCAGAAAAACCAGTGCGCATACCGCGCGGGAAGCGGAGAAACCCATCGCAATCATTCCTTTTTGTTATGTCTGTATGCTAAAGAATAACGCTGTATAATAAACGAGTCGAGGAACATCCTGCCTCCGCTTGTCATCGTCGTGCAATCGCGGTAACGTTGCCGCCGCAGAAAAAGGAGAAGGTAATGAAGATCAATCTGGCCGCCCTTCCACAGGACGAGATGGATAAAGTGAATGTCGATCTCGCTGCCGCTGGCGTCGCGTTCAAAGAGCGTTACAACATGCCTGTCGTGGCTGAAGTCGTTGAACGGGAACAGCCCGCCCATCTGCGCGACTGGTTTCGCGAAAGACTCATCGCCCACCGTCTCGCCTCGGTTAACCTCTCCCGTTTACCGTACGAACCTAAAGTTAAATAAGCTTAACGAGCCGTTACACTTCCTTACGCTGAATCTGGCAGGATAAGAAAACCCTGATAAATTTAGGTGTATTCTTAAATCTCTGCGACTCAGTGTATAAGGAAGTCACGATGTCACATTGGAATATAGCGGCAGCCCAGTATGGTGGGCAGCATCAGAGTGTCGATGACCATATCACGCACCACCTGCGCTTCATCGCCGAAGCAGCACGGCAGCGGTGCGATCTGCTGGTGTTCCCTGAACTCTCATTAACAGGCTCGGGTACCACTACGCTACCTCCCTCACCCGATGACGCGCAGCTGGAACCGCTGCTGGACGCGGCGCATTTTTACCGGATTACCGTGATTGCCGGGCTCCCCCTGGAACGGAACGGTCAGCGCCAGAAAGGCCTCGCGCTCTTCACGCCCGCCCGTCACCGCATCCTGCGTTACCCGCAAGGTAGCGGTGCCAGCCTGGTGCCGGGGGAGAAACAGCTCAGCATTATTGATGCGCATGCCGATTCCCCCAATCTCGATCCCAGAGCGTCGCTGTTTACCAGCAGCCAGTCCGTGGAGGATCACCGCTGGCGGCAGTCCATCAGTACCCTGCAGCGCTTCGCGCATAAATATGCCATTGCGGTGCTGATGGCGAACGCCTGCGGCGGTAGCGCGCTGTGGGATGAAAAAGGTCAGTTGATCGTCCGCGCCGATCGGGGCGAGCTGCTGTTGACCGGCACGCTCGGCGGAGAGGGTTGGCAAGGCGATATCATTCCTTTAGGCTAGGCGTTTTAAGCTCAGGAGTGTTCAATGCTGCGCGTCATCGATACCGAAACTTGCGATCTTCAGGGCGGAATTGTGGAAGTGGCCTCTGTCGACGTGGTTGATGGTAAAATCGTCAACCCAATGAGCCATCTGGTGCGTCCCGACCGCCCCATCAGCCCTCAGGCGATGGCTATCCATCGCATTACCGAATCGATGGTGGCGGACAAGCCGTGGATCGAAGAGATCATTCCCCACTATTACGGTAGCCCCTGGTACGTCGCGCATAACGCCAGTTTTGACCGCCGGGTGCTACCTGAGATGCCGGGGGAATGGATTTGTACCATGAAGCTGGCGCGTCGCCTCTGGCCGGGCATTAAATACAGCAATATGGCGCTGTACAAGTCCCGCAAGCTCAGCGTCCGCACGCCTGAAGGGCTTCACCATCACCGGGCCCTGTATGACTGCTATATCACCGCCGCGCTACTCATCGATATTATGAACACCTCGGGCTGGACGCCGGACGATATGGCAACGATTACCGGACGCCCCGCACTGCTGACCACGTTTACCTTTGGTAAATACCGGGGCAGAGCGGTGTCGGATATTGCAGATAAAGACCCGGGCTATTTACGCTGGCTGTATAACAACCTCGACAAAATGAGCCCGGAACTGCGCCTGACGCTGAAACATTATCTGGGCGAAGCTTAACGCTCCGCACGGCCTGGCAGCGTCTCCTGCGCCAGGCCAATCAGGAAGGCATATTCCAGAGCAACCCCTTCGTAGGATTTAAATCGACCCGATTTCCCGCCGTGACCGGAGTCCATATCGGTACACAGCAGCAGCAGGTTGTCGTCGGTTTTCAGCTCCCGCAGTTTCGCCACCCATTTTGCCGGCTCCCAGTACTGCACCTGAGAATCATGCAGACCGGTGGTGACCAGCATGTGGGGATAGGCTTTCGCTTCCACGTTATCGTACGGGCTGTACGTTTTCATATAGCGGTAGTAAATCTCATCCTGCGGATTCCCCCACTCTTCGAACTCCCCTGTTGTAAGCGGGATGGATTCATCGAGCATGGTCGTCACCACATCGACAAACGGCACCTGCGCGACAATCCCCTTAAAGCGCTCGGGGCGCTGGTTGATCACCGCCCCCATCAGCATGCCTCCCGCGCTGCCGCCCATGCCAAAGCAGAGCTGCGGATCGCCATAGCCCTGCTCAATCAGCGCATCGCAGACGTCGAGGTAGTCATTGAAGGTGTTTTTCTTTTTCAGGAATTTCCCGTCCTCATACCAGTGCTGCCCCAGCTCACCGCCGCCGCGAATATGGGCGATGGCGAAAACAAAGCCGCGGTCGAGCAGGCTTAATCGGCTGCTGCTGAAATCGGCATCCATGCTTGAGCCGTAGGAGCCGTAGCCGTACACCAGGATCGGTTTTTTGCCTTTCTGGAAGTGGGCTTTGTGATAGACGAGCGAGACGGGGACCTCGACGCCATCCCGGGCGGTAACCCACAGGTGCTCGCTGCGGTAGTTTTCAGACTCAAACCCTTTGACCTCGGTCTGTTTAATCACCTGGCGCTGCCCCGTATCCATGTCCAGCTCAAACAGGGTGTCCGGCGTGGTCATCGATGAGTAGCCGTAGCGCAGCCGCGAGGATTCAGGTTCCGGGTTGAAACCAATCCACGTCACATAGGCCGGGTCGTCGAACGCGATCCCCACCACTTCCCGCGTTTTACGGTTGATTTGCCGGATGCTGGTCAGCCCGCGCTGACGCTCCTCCACCACCAGCCAGTCGGTGAACAGGGTGAACCCTTCCAGCATCACCTGATCCCGCGCGGGGATAAGCACCTCCCATTTGCGCTCATCGCGCACTTTGGTTTTATAGAGACCAAAGTTTTTACCCTCGCGATTCGAACGCAGATAAAAGCTGTGCTGGAAGTGATCCAGGCTGTACTCATGATCCTTCCGGCGCGGCAGGAAACAGAGCGGCTGGGCATCGGGCAGTTCGGCATCCAGCAGCAGGACTTCCGACGTCGTGGCGCTGGCCAGGAAGATAATCACATAATGGCGCGAGGAGGTTTTATGCAGGCTGACATAGAACGTTTCGTCTTTCTCTTCATAGACCAGCTCGTCGTCTGCAGAGTCCGTTCCCACGGTATGCCGCCATACCTGATAAGGCAGCAGCGTAGAGGCATGCTTTTTGACGTAGTACACCGTCTCGGAATCATTCGCCCAGACAAAATCCGGGGAGACGTTTTCCAGCATTTCAGGATACCAGTTGCCGGTGTCCAGATTGCGAAAACGCAGGCCGTACTGGCGACGCGAGAGATAATCCTCCGCCAGCGCCATTACCGCGTTATCAGGTGAAATGGACATGCCGCCCAGAGTATAAAACTCGCTGTGGGCGGCGCGCTGGTTAGCATCCAGCAGAATATCCCACGCATCCCATTCGGCGCTGAGCACCGACTGACGCTGGTAGATGGGATACTCGTTGCCGGGCTCGTAAATATGGCGGTAGCGATAGCCGTTTTTGGTCCAGGGCGCCGAGATATCGCGCTGAGGAATGCGCTGCACCATCTCATTCAGCAGCTGGTCCTGAAGCGTCTGCTGGCTGGACATGACCTTGCGGCCGTAGTCATTTTCCTCGTGCAGATAGTCGAGTACCTCTGGCCGGGAGCGCGAATCGTCCCGTAGCCAGTAATAGTTGTCTATACGCGTATCGCCATGCGTGGTGATCGCATAAGGTATACGTCGGGCTTTCGGTGGCATGTCATCATTCTTTTTAGTTTTACACCCTATAAGGTTGGCAAAACCCACGCATGATGCAAGCGAAACCGGATCGCAACGGCGAGCACTATCCCTGTAACGCCTGTTTTTGTTCCCGGATATCCCGCTCAATGCCCTCACGCACGTCCTGGGGGATCTTCAGCGCGTCTCCAAGCGCATTCAGGTAGCTGCGTTCCATAAAGTGATCGATATCGATGGCGGCACAGCTGAGGAAATAGAGTTCAAGCGCCTCTTCCTCATTTTTCACGCTTTGCGCCAGACGCTGCGGCTCCAGAGGCTGTTCAATGGCCTGCGCCACCAGCGCTCTGCCCTTCTCTTCAACGCCAGCTTCACGCAGTTGCTGTTCAATCGCCAGTCGTTCCTTATCGTCAATATGCCCGTCACTTTTCGCGGCAAAAACCAGCGCCAGGATCAGCCGTTCAGTACGCAGATCCAGCGGCGAAGTATGCTCGCCATAATGCGGTTCGTCGCTGTGCGCGGTCCGGACCCTGTCCTTGTATTTATTCCACAGGACGGTGCCCGCAATGGCGCCCCCACCGGCCAGCAGTGCGCCTGTCCCGTACTTTGCCAGCAGCTTGCGCGAGGATTTATTCGCGACCAGCAGGCCAGCCAGCCCGCCGAGCGCCCCGGGTACCAGCAGTTTACTGAGGTCCCGCTCGCCGGAAGACGATGTTTTCTGCCCTAACAGTGATTGCAATTGATTTAGCCAGCCAGACATGGTTTCCCTCACTTAACGGTGAATATGTTCCACAGCGTAAGCGAGCAGGCGTCAGGAAATGTCTGGCCGGGCTAAAGAAGCGCAAATTTCTTCCTCCCGCGCTTAGCGGTGCACAAGACAGACGCAAACGTTTTCGTTTATACTGCCCGCAACTTTTTCAGGGGGATTGTTATGATTCGTTTAGGAACCGCGCTGCGACCTGCGGCGACGCGAGTGATGCTGTTGGGATCGGGCGAGCTGGGAAAAGAGGTCGCTATTGAGTGCCAGCGTTTAGGCGTGGAAGTCATTGCCGTAGACCGTTACGCCGATGCGCCCGCCATGCACGTCGCCCATCGTTCTTATGTGATTAACATGCTGGATGGCGATGCCCTTCGCGAGCTGATTACGCGCGAGAAACCCGATTTCGTTGTACCGGAAATTGAAGCCATCGCCACCGATACGCTGATTGCGCTTGAGCAGGAAGGCCAGCGCGTGGTGCCCTGCGCGAAAGCCGCAAAGCTAACCATGAACCGCGAAGGCATTCGTCGCCTGGCGGCGGAAGAGCTGGAATTGCCCACCTCGAGCTATCGTTTTGCTGGCGATAAGGCCGCATTCCTGCAGGCCGTAGAGGAGATTGGTTACCCGTGCATCGTTAAGCCGGTGATGAGCTCCTCCGGTAAAGGACAGAGCTTCATTCGCGACAGCAGCACGCTGGACAAGGCGTGGGATTACGCCCAGCAGGGTGGTCGCGCCGGTGCCGGTCGCGTCATCGTCGAAGGCGTGGTGAAGTTTGATTTCGAGATCACGCTGCTGACCGTCAGCGCCGTTGACGGCGTCCATTTCTGCGACCCGATTGGCCACCGCCAGGAGGATGGCGATTACCGCGAATCGTGGCAGCCGCAGCAGATGAGCGCTCTGGCGCTGGAACGTGCGCAGGCGATCGCCCGTAAAACCGTCCTGGCGTTGGGCGGCTATGGCCTGTTCGGCGTGGAGCTGTTTGTGTGCGGTGATGAGGTTATTTTCAGCGAGGTCTCCCCGCGCCCGCATGACACCGGCATGGTCACGCTGATTTCGCAGGATCTCTCCGAATTCGCCCTGCACGTGCGCGCCTTCCTCGGCCTGCCCGTCGGCGGTATCCGTCAGTACGGCCCGGCCGCCTCGGCGGTGATCCTGCCGCAGTTAACCAGCCAGAACGTTACGTTTGATAACGTCGACGCGGCGGTGGGTGCCGGGTTGCAGGTACGTTTGTTCGGTAAGCCGGAGATCGACGGAACCCGTCGTCTTGGCGTGGCATTAGCCACCGGGGATAACGTTAACGAGGCCGTGGCGAGAGCGAAAGCGGCCGCAGCAAGCGTTAAGGTAGAGGGATAAAAAAACGGGCCGAAAGGCCCGTTTTTCATGCGACGAATGACTTACTGCTTCGCGCCTTCCACCGCTTCGCGAGCCAGTTTGGTGATGCGATCCCAGTCGCCCGCTTCCAGCGCATCCGCCGGAACCAGCCATGAGCCACCGATGCACAGCACGCTTTTCAGCGCCAGGTAGTCACGGTAGTTGGCAGGAGAAATACCGCCCGTCGGGCAGAAGCGTACCTGGGAGAAAGGACCGGCAATGGCCTGCAGCGCTTTGGTGCCGCCGTTCGCTTCCGCCGGGAAGAATTTAAACTCTTTCAGACCGTAGTCCATGCCCAGCATCAGTTCAGAGACGGTGCTGATGCCCGGGATCAGCGGAATAGTGCCTTCGGTCGCGGCCTTCAGCAGCGACTCGGTCAGGCCCGGGCTGATGGCAAACTGTGCGCCCGCTTCGGTCACTTCAGCCAGCTGTTTTGCGTTCGTCACGGTACCCGCACCGATGATGGCGTCCGGCACTTCTTTAGCAATGGCGCGAATGGCGTCCATCGCGCAGGCGGTACGCAGGGTCACTTCCAGAACGCGAACGCCGCCTGCAACCAGCGCTTTCGCCATCGGTACAGCGTGCTCCAGCTTGTTTACCACGATAACCGGCACGACAGGGCCCGTGGTCAGGATTGCTTCTGCACTTGTTTTCCAGTTTTTCATCAGAGTTTTCTCTCGCCAGATCGTTAAAATCAAGTCGTCTTAAAACGTAATACAGGTTGCGCCCTGCTCAGCACCGGAGAGTTTCTCACGTAGCGCGCCAAACATTTCGCGTCCTGTTCCCACGCGCGACGCGCTCAGGTCAGGAATATGGGGCTGACGTGCCGCCAGTTCGGCATCATCCACCAGCAGGGTTAACTCGCCTGTCTGACCGTTAACGCGGATCATGTCACTGTCACGCACTTTCGCCAGCAGGCCACCGTCGTACGCTTCCGGCGTCACGTGGATGGCTGAAGGCACTTTACCTGAGGCGCCAGAGAGGCGTCCATCGGTCACCAGTGCAATTTTGAAACGGCGGTCCAATAATACACCAAGTGGTGGCATAAGTTTATGTAATTCTGGCATCCCGTTGGCTTTAGGCCCCTGATGACGCACCACTACCACGCAGTCCTTATCGAGCAGACCGGCGTCAAAGGCAGGTAATACGTCGTGCTGGCTTTCAAATACCACCGCCGGCGCTTCGATAATCTGGTTCTCTTCCGGTACGGCAGAGGTCTTCATCACCGCGCGACCGAGGTTACCGCTGAGCACTTTGGTGCCACCGTGAGGAGAGAACGGTTTGTCGATGGTGGCGATAACCTGCGCATCAAGAGACGCGCTCGCCCCATCACGCCAGTCCAGCTCGCCGTTGTTCAGCCATGGCTCCTGGGTGTAGCGCTGCAGGCCAAAGCCCGCCACGGTGTTGACATCTTCGTGCAGCAGACCGCCTTTCAGCAGCTCGCGCATGAGCAGCGGTACGCCGCCCGCGGCCTGGAAGTGGTTAATGTCCGCCGGGCCATTCGGGTACAGGCGCGCCATCAACGGCACCACGGAAGAGATCTCGGAGAAGTCATCCCAGTTAATCAGAATGCCCGCAGCACGCGCCATGGCCACCAGGTGCATGGTGTGGTTGGTTGACCCACCGGTTGCCAGCAGCGCGACAATCCCGTTGACGATGACCTTTTCGTCGACCATTTTGCCCATCGGCATCCATTCGTTGCCGTTGCCGGTAAGACGCGTGACCTGACGGGCCGCAGCCTCGGTCAGCGCTTTGCGCAGCGGCGCGTCCGGCTGGATAAAGGATGAGCCCGGAAGCTGCATCCCCATAAACTCCACCACCATCTGGTTCGTGTTCGCGGTACCGTAGAACGTACAGGTGCCCGGCGCATGGTAGGACGCGGCTTCCGCCTCCAGCAGCGCCTGACGGTCTGCTTTCCCTTCCGCGTACAGCTGGCGGATACGGACTTTTTCTTTGTTCGGCAGGCCGCTTGCCATTGGGCCCGAGGGCACGAAGATCGCAGGCAGATGACCAAACGACAGCGCAGCCATCACCAGGCCCGGAACAATCTTGTCGCACACGCCGAGATAGAGCGCACCATCAAACATGTTGTGTGACAGACCCACCGCCGCGGACATGGCAATCACTTCGCGGCTCAGCAGGGAGAGCTCCATACCGTCCTGACCCTGCGTTACGCCGTCGCACATGGCGGGTACCCCACCCGCCACCTGACCGACCGCATTCACGCTGTGCAGCGCTTTACGGATGATATCCGGGTAAACCTCATAGGGCTGATGCGCGGAGAGCATATCGTTATAGGCGGTAATGATGGCGATATTGTTACGCAACATGCTTTTCAGCGACGCTTTATCGTCAGGCTGGCAGGCGGCGAAGCCGTGCGCCAGGTTACCGCAGGCCAGTTGAGATCGGTGGACGGTGTTGCTCTTTGCCTGCTCAATCCGGGCGAGGTAGGCCGAACGGGTCTCTTTCGAGCGCTCAATAATGCGTTGTGTTACGCGTAACAATGTCGGATTCATAAAAGCTCCTCTCATTTATCTGTCCGGGCTCGGGAGTTTACAAAGTCGCTGGCAGTTGTTAACAACGCTGAAACGCTTGCTGTCCGGAGCTCAGGGGCAAAATCACTTCCGGCAGTGTAATAAAAAAAGCTCCGCGGGTGAATCCACGCGGAGCTTAAAAGTTGAAAATTGTGCCACGAGCTGTGTTAGATCATGTTACCGGTAAAATAACACTTTCGGGCTAGCGGATTATCTTACTCAAACTCATTCCAGGAGCGGCCATCGCGGGTGATCATCGCCACCGACGCGACAGGTCCCCAGGTACCCGCCTGATACGGTTTTGGCGCATCCTGATCGGCAGCCCAGGCTTCGGTGATGGAGTCGACCCATTTCCACGCCTCTTCCACTTCATCGCGACGCACGAACAACGCCTGAATACCGCGCATGGTTTCCAGCAGCAGACGCTCGTACGCATCGGCCAGGTGCGTCTGGTTGAAGGTTTCGGAGTAGCTCAGATCCAGCTTGGTGGTCTGCAGGTTGTGTTTATGATCCAGGCCCGGCACTTTGTTCAGGATCTGGATATCCACGCCCTCGTCCGGCTGCAGACGAATGGTCAGCTTGTTCTGCGGCAGCTCCTGCCAGGACTCTTTGAACAGGTTCAGTTCCGGGTTCTTAAAGTAGACAACCACTTCGGAACATTTCGCAGGCAGACGCTTACCGGTGCGCAGGTAGAACGGAACACCCGCCCAGCGCCAGTCGTCGATATCCACGCGGATCGCCACGAACGTCTCGGTGTTGCTGGACTTGTTCGCGCCCTCTTCTTCCAGGTACCCCGGCACTTTTTTGCCCTGCGCAAACCCGGCGGTGTACTGGCCGCGAACGGTCTTCTCACGCACGTTGGAGCGGTCGATGCGGCGCAGCGATTTCAGCACTTTCACTTTTGCGTCACGGATGCTGTCCGCCGTCAGGTCAGACGGTGGAGACATGGCAATCATGCACAGAATCTGCAGGAGGTGGTTCTGGATCATGTCGCGCATCTGGCCGGCCTGGTCAAAGTAACCCCAGCGGCCTTCAATACCCACCTCTTCTGCTACGGTGATTTCCACGTGGTCGATAGTGCGGTTGTCCCAGTTATTCACAAACAGGGAGTTAGCAAAACGCAGGGCCAGCAGGTTCAGTACCGTTTCTTTACCGAGATAGTGGTCGATACGGTAGACCTGGCACTCTTCAAAGAACTCGCCTACCTGGTCGTTGATTTCACGCGAGGTTGCCAGCGACGTACCCAGCGGCTTCTCCATCACGACGCGCGCCGGTTTGGCGTTCAGTTTGGCTTCGCCCAGGCCTTTGCAGATGGCGCCGAAGGTGCTAGGCGGCATGGCGAAATAGTTAATCGTGACACGGTTTTTCTGATCCAGCATCGCGCCTAAGCGGGTAAACGCGCTGACGTCATTAACGTCCAGGTTACAGAAATCGAGACGTCCACTCAGGGTATCCCACAAACTTTCATCAATTTTTTCCTTCATGAAAGTTTCGAGCGCCTCGCGGACGACTTTGGTATAAGCGTCCTTGTCCCAGTCGGCGCGCCCTACACCCAGGATACGGGTATCCGGATGAATTTGGCCCGCTTTCTCCAGTTGATACAGGGAAGGCAGCAATTTTCGGCGTGCAAGATCGCCTTTCGCGCCGAAAATGACCAGGTCACATGCCTGGGCTGTTTGCGTTACCGCCATGTCATTCTCCTCAGTTGGATCACCTGGTACTTCTGCCAGGTATCGTTGTAATTTTATTACAATGCACTGTACTGCTTTTACGTCATTCCCGAAACCATTAGCGCTTATCGTCGCGTGCGATACCGCGATTTTTCACCCTTCGGATGATTTCGACGGCTTAATGACGCAACAACCGTCGTTTCTTTGCGCAACAGGGTCATAGCAAAACCCGACACCGATCAAGTAATGAAAAAAAACAACAACATTATCTTGTCGATTGTTACCCTTAATGGAAGCCACAAGGGTAATATCGGCTAAATCGAATCACGATTTCATCAATTTATGAAATCGTTTACACCCATGAGCATCCTGTTAACATGAACATGCTGGAAAAAATCCAGTTTCAACTGGAACACCTTAGCAAATCCGAGCGAAAAGTGGCCGAGGTCATTCTCGCCTCTCCCGCTCAGGCGATTCATTCAAGCATCGCCGCTCTGGCACAGGAAGCGGGTGTTAGCGAACCCACGGTCAATCGCTTTTGCCGCAGCCTGGAAACACGCGGCTTTCCTGATTTTAAACTGCATCTGGCGCAAAGTCTGGCTAACGGCACCCCTTATGTTAATCGTAATGTGGATGAAGACGACAGCGTTGATGCCTATACCGCGAAAATTTTTGAGTCGGCCATGGCTTCGCTCGACCACGTCCGTCAGTCACTGGACATGAGCTCCGTGAATCGCGCGGTGGATTTACTCACCCAGGCCAAGCGAATTGCGTTCTTTGGGCTCGGGTCGTCGGCAGCCGTCGCGCATGACGCCATGAACAAATTTTTCCGCTTTAACGTCCCGGTGATTTATTCCGATGACATTGTCCTGCAACGCATGAGCTGTATGAATTGCAGTGAAGATGACGTCGTGGTACTGATTTCGCATACCGGCCGCACCAAGAGTCAGGTAGAGCTGGCGCAGTTGGCCCGTGAAAACGATGCCATGGTGATTGCCCTCACAACGGCAGGCACGCCGCTGGCGCGTGAGGCAACACTGGCGATCACCCTCGACGTGCCGGAAGACACCGACATTTATATGCCGATGGTCTCCCGCCTGGCCCAGCTCACCGTGATTGACGTGCTCGCGACCGGTTTTACCTTACGTCGAGGGGCAAAATTCCGGGATAACTTGAAGCGGGTCAAGGAAGCGCTGAAGGAATCGCGTTTTGATAAAGAATTGCTTATAAAGAGCGATGTTCCCTGATAGTTGATAACGAAGACGTCACGAATAATGACGATGTAACGATTTACGGCATTCGGTCCCCTCGCCGCTGCCTTGCAGCAGATGAAGGCCGATTCAATGTTCACGCAACACCAAAGTTGTTTCAGTCAACGGAGTATTACATGTCCAGAAGGCTTCGCAGAACCAAGATCGTAACCACCTTAGGCCCGGCCACCGATCGCGATAATAATCTCGAAAAAATTATCGCCGCCGGTGCCAACGTGGTGCGTATGAACTTCTCTCACGGTACGCCAGAAGACCATAAATTACGTGCCGATAAAGTGCGTGAAATCGCAGCAAAACTGGGCCGCCACGTTGCTATCCTCGGCGATTTGCAGGGTCCAAAAATTCGTGTCTCCACCTTTAAAGAGGGGAAAGTTTTCCTCAATATCGGCGACAAATTTCTGCTGGATGCCAACCTGGGCAAAGGTGAAGGCGATAAAGAAAAAGTCGGTATCGACTATAAAGGCCTCCCGGCTGACGTCGTACCTGGCGATATCCTGCTGCTTGATGATGGCCGCGTACAGCTGAAAGTGCTGGAAGTTCAGGGCATGAAAGTGTTCACCGAAGTTACCGTCGGCGGCCCGCTCTCCAACAATAAAGGCATCAACAAACTGGGCGGCGGCCTCTCTGCAGAGGCGCTCACCGATAAAGACAAAGCGGACATCGTGACGGCTGCGCTGATCGGCGTTGATTACCTGGCTGTCTCCTTCCCGCGCTGCGGCGAAGATCTGAACTATGCGCGTCGCCTGGCACGCGATGCAGGCTGCGATGCCAAAATCGTCGCCAAAGTTGAGCGTGCGGAAGCCGTTTGCGATCAGGACGCCATGGACGACGTGATCCTCGCGTCAGACGTGGTGATGGTTGCGCGCGGCGACCTGGGTGTGGAAATCGGCGACCCTGAGCTGGTCGGTATTCAGAAAGCCCTGATTCGTCGCGCACGTCAGCTGAACCGCGCGGTGATCACCGCGACTCAGATGATGGAATCGATGATCACTAACCCGATGCCAACCCGTGCAGAAGTCATGGACGTGGCAAACGCCGTGCTGGACGGTACCGATGCGGTGATGCTCTCCGCAGAAACCGCAGCGGGCCAGTATCCGGCAGAAACCGTGGCCGCCATGGCGCGCGTCTGCCTGGGCGCTGAAAAGATCCCAAGCATCAACGTCTCTAAACACCGTCTGGACGTGCAGTTCGACAACGTGGAAGAAGCGATTGCGATGTCAGCAATGTATGCGGCGAACCATCTGAAGGGCGTTACCGCAATCATCACCATGACCGAATCTGGCCGCACCGCGCTGATGACCTCGCGTATCAGCTCGGGTCTGCCGATCTTCGCCATGTCCCGTCACGAACGTACGCTGAACCTGACGGCGCTCTACCGCGGCGTGACGCCGGTTCACTTCGACAGCACCAATGACGGCGTGGCCGCCGCGCACGATGCCGTAAACCTGCTGCGCGACAAAGGCTATCTGGTGTCAGGTGATATCGTTATTGTGACCCAGGGTGATGTGATGAGCACCATCGGCTCAACCAACACCACGCGCGTTATGACCGTCGAGTAATAACGTCTCTGTTAAAAAGCCCTCTCCAGATGGAGAGGGCTTTTTTTATTTCGTTGGATACAGCTCTTTGCGTTTATACGGCTCTGTTTCGCCCGGTTTGCGCGTTTTAAGCAGCTTCAAAATCCACGTGTACTGTTCGGCATGCGGTCCCACCAGAATCTCCACTTCTTCGTTCATCCGACGCGCAATGGTGTGGTCATCGGCGGTGAGCAGATCGTCCATCGGCGGACGAACCTCAATACTCAGGCGATGCGTTTTGCCGTCATAGACCGGGAACAGCGGGATCACCCGGGCACGACACACTTTCATCAGGCGACCAATCGCGGGGAGCGTCGCTTTATAAGTCGCAAAGAAATCGACAAACTCGCTGTGCTCGGGGCCGTGGTCCTGATCCGGCAGATAGTAGCCCCAGTACCCCTGGCGTACCGACTGAATGAAGGGCTTAATGCCATCGTTACGGGCATGCAGGCGTCCGCCAAAACGACGACGCACCGTATTCCAGACAAAATCGAAGATCTTATTGCCCTGATTGTGGAACATTGCCGCCATCTTCTGGCCCTGAGAGGCCATCAGCATCGCCGGAATATCAACGCCCCAGCCGTGTGGGACAAGGAAAATGACTTTCTCGTCATTGCGACGCATCTCCTCGATGATTTCCAGCCCTTTCCAGTCAACGCGATCGACAATTTTATCCGGCCCTTTCAGCGCCAGCTCCGCCATCATCGCCATGGCCTGCGGTGCGGTGGTATACATCTCATCAATGATTGCCTCGCGCTCGGCATCACTCTTTTCCGGAAAACAGTAATAGAGGTTGATCTGCGCGCGACGGCGGGCACTCTTGCCAAAACGCCCGGCCAGACGGCCAATTTTACCCAGGACAGGATCGCGGACGGAAGCCGGCAGCATCGCTATCCCCGCAAAGGCATAAACGCCAAGCCAGGCGCCCCAGTTGCGCGGATGACGAAAGGATTTTTCAAACTCAGGAATGTATTCAATATTGTTTTTTTGGGTTTCCATGCTGGATCCAGGGTCTGATGACGCAAAAAATTATTCAGATAGTGTAGCGAGGCAGTCGTCCGCGCACAAAAGAAAAAGCCGGCGTCAGTGTGCGCCGGCTTTTTTAACAAAAACAGAGGGCTTAGTCTAAGCTCAGCTGCGGCAATACCTCTTTCACCTGCGCCAGATAATCAGTACGATCTTTACCTGTCAGGCCTTCGGTGCGCGGCAGTTTCGCCGTCAGCGGGTTCACTGCCTGTTGGTTAATCCACACTTCATAGTGCAGGTGCGGGCCGGTAGAGCGTCCGGTATTACCAGAGATCGCAATACGATCGCCACGTTTCACCTTCTGGCCCGGTTTAACCAGCAGCTTACGCAGGTGCATGTAGCGGGTCGTATACGTACGGCCATGACGTACCGCAACGTAATACCCGGCTGCACCGCTACGTTTGGCCACCACAACTTCACCATCCCCTACCGCCAGAACCGGTGTGCCCTGCGGCATGGCAAAGTCAACGCCACGGTGCGGTGCGACACGCCCGGTTACCGGGTTCAGACGACGCGGGTTAAAGTTGGAGGAGACGCGGAACTGTTTAGCCGTCGGGAAGCGCAGGAAGCCTTTTGCAAGGCCCGTACCGCTGCGGTCGTAGAACTTACCGTCTTCGGCACGGATCGCGTAGTAATCTTTGCCCTCGGAGCGCAGACGCACGCCCAGCAGCTGGCTTTGCTCGCGCTTGCCGTCCAGCATTTCGCGGGACATCAGAACGGAGAACTCATCGCCCTTCTTCAGTTTGCGGAAATCCATCTGCCACTGCATGGCTTTGATCACCGAACTGATTTCAGCGCTGGTCAACCCTGCATCACGCGCGCTGGAAACAAAGCTTGCCCCCACGGTGCCTTTCAGAACGCTGTTAACCCAGTCGCCCTTCTGCATTTCGCTGGTCATTTTAAAGCCCGTCGCCGTGCGATCGTAGGTGCGGGTTTCGCGGCGGGACATTTCCCAGGTCAGACGCTGCAGATCGCCATCGGCCGTTAACGTCCAGGAGAGCTGTTGCCCGATTTTCAGGTTGCGAAGATCTTTATCTGCCGCCGCCAGCTGGCTGATATTCCCCATGTCGATGCCGTACTGGTTCAGCACGCTGCTCAGCGTGTCCCCGGTAGAAACAACATATTCGTGAATACCCGCTTCGTTCTCGGTTTTATCGTCCAGTTCATCCTGTGGAATAGCTTCATCTTCCTGAGCCGACTGGTCGATAGGCTCGCTGGCTTCAGGCAGCAAAGAGCGAATTTCGCTCTTTTCAAGCTCGATGGTTTTGATGATAGGGGCAGAACTCGGGTGGTAAACATAGGGCCGCCAGACGGCGACCGCTAAGGTGAGTACTGTAAGCGACCCCAGCATGACGCGGTGGGGTCGAGGCAGATTGTTAAATGCCAGGGCGACAGAGCGGGCTATCTGTTGCACGTATTCACTTCCTCGTTAATCTCCTTTCAGGCAGCTCGCATACTGGTTCGCCAGTTGGCTGAGGAACTGCGAATAGCTCGCTTTGCTCAACTGGATATTCGTTCCTAGCGGGTCAAGGGTCCCCATGCGCACGGATGTCCCCCTGGCCACGGCTTCTACGACCGCTGGCCTGAACTGTGGCTCAGCAAAAACGCATGTCGCTTTTTGCTCAACCAGCTGTGTTCTGATTTCATGTAAACGCTGCGCACCAGGTTGAATTTCAGGGTTGACGGTAAAGTGACCCAGCGGGGTCAAACCGTAGTGTTTTTCGTAATAGCCGTAGGCGTCATGAAAAACGAAATACCCTTTTCCTTTCAACGGTGCGAGCTCATTACCAACCTGCTTATCGGTTGCGGCTAATTGTGCCTCAAAATCCTTCAGGTTGGCGTCTAGTTTGGCTCGACTTTGCGGCATAAGTTCCACTAATTTGTCATGGATTGCAACCGCTGAAAGCCGCGCTATCTCTGGGGATAGCCAAAGATGCATGTTGTACTCGCCGTGATGGTGATCTCCATCACCTTTTTCACCGTCGGCAGCATGATGGTCATGTTCGTCGCCGTCGTCATCCGCCCCTTTCATGAGTAACGGTTTCACGCCGGGGAGGCCGGCAATCGCGACCTGTTTTTCACCCGCCACCTGTTTTGCTGACTTCTGCATAAACGCTTCCATTTCCGGACCGATCCAGACAACTAAGTCCGCGTTTTGTAAGCGTTTTACATCGGAAGGGCGCAGGGAATAATCATGCTCCGATGCACCATCCGGGAGCAGAACCTGGGTTTCTGTTACCCCGTCAGCAATGGCTGACGCGATGAACCCGAGCGGTTTAAGCGAAGCGACAACCGCAGCGTTAACATCTTGTGCGGTTGTACCCCAAAGGGCAGCGGATAATGCTGCGAAAAGAAGCGTATTTTTATGTAACATAATGCGACTAATCATCGTAGTGAATGCGTGGAATGTGATATTATAACATTCGTTGACTTCTTCAAGCTTAAAATGACATGACGACATTGGTTTCCCTTGAAAATATTTCGGTCTCATTTGGCCAGCGCCGCGTCCTCTCTGACGTGTCGCTCGATCTGAAGCCCGGCAAAATTCTGACGCTGCTCGGCCCCAATGGCGCAGGCAAATCCACTCTGGTACGTGTGGTGCTGGGTCTGGTCGCACCCGATGAAGGCGTGATCACGCGCGAGGAAAAATTGCGTATCGGCTATGTACCGCAAAAACTGCACCTCGACGCCACGCTGCCGCTGACGGTCAGCCGTTTCCTGCGCCTGCGTCCCGGCACGCGTAAAGCCGATATTCTCCCGGCGCTGAAGCGCGTGCAGGCGGGCCATCTTGTCGATGCGCCGCTGCAAAAACTGTCCGGCGGAGAAACGCAGCGCGTTTTGCTTGCCCGCGCGTTGCTCAGCAGCCCGCAGCTGCTGGTGCTGGATGAGCCGACGCAGGGTGTAGACGTCAACGGCCAGGTCGCGCTATACGACCTCATTGACCAGCTGCGACGGGAACTGAACTGCGCGGTGCTGATGGTATCCCACGACCTGCATCTGGTGATGGCAAAGACTGACGAAGTGCTGTGTCTTAACCACCATATCTGCTGCTCCGGCACGCCAGAAGTGGTCTCCATGCACCCGGAATTTATCTCCATGTTCGGCCCTCGCGGCGCTGAACAGCTCGGCATCTATCGCCATCATCATAATCATCGCCATGATTTGCAGGGACGAATCGTTCTGCGTCGGGGAAATGGACACTCATGATTGAACTGTTACTGCCCGGCTGGCTGGCCGGGATTATGCTTGCCTGCGCCGCGGGCCCGCTCGGCTCGTTTGTGGTGTGGCGCAGAATGTCTTACTTCGGTGATACCCTGGCGCACGCGTCCCTGTTGGGCGTGGCTTTTGGTCTGCTACTGAATGTCAACCCGTTCTACGCGGTGATTGTGGTTACGCTGCTGCTGGCGGCCGGTCTGGTCTGGCTGGAAAAGCGCCCTCACCTCGCCATCGATACCCTGCTTGGCATCATGGCGCACAGTGCCCTGTCGCTGGGCCTGGTGGTGGTCAGCCTGATGTCGAATATCCGCGTGGATCTGATGGCATACCTGTTCGGTGACCTGCTGGCCGTCACGCCAGACGATCTCATCGCTATCGCGATTGGCGTTGTGGTGGTCCTCGGCATTCTGCTCTGGCAGTGGCGTAACCTGCTGGCCATGACCGTCAGCCCGGACCTGGCGTTTGTCGACGGCGTGAAGCTGCAGCGCGTTAAGCTGCTGCTGATGCTGGTAACGGCGTTAACCATAGGCGTGGCGATGAAGTTTGTCGGCGCGCTGATTATTACCTCGCTGCTGATCATCCCTGCGGCTACGGCGCGTCGTTTTGCCCGTACGCCGGAGCAGATGGCCGGTGTGGCCGTGATTGTCGGAATGATCGCGGTAACGGGTGGACTCACCTTCTCGGCGTTCTATGACACGCCTGCCGGGCCGTCCGTGGTGCTGAGTGCGGCGGTGCTGTTTATCTTCAGTATGATGAAGAAGACCGCACAGTAGTGGGTATGTCCCCGGTGGCGCTTCGCTTACCGGGGCTAAAAATTATCGCTGCTTACGGCATTGCCGGTGGCGTAATGCCGAAATGATTCCACGCCCGCACCGTCGCCATACGTCCACGCGGTGTGCGCTGCAGGAAGCCCTGCTGGATCAGATACGGTTCAAGCACATCCTCAATGGTTTCACGCTCTTCCCCGATTGCCGCCGCCAGGTTATCCAGCCCGACCGGGCCGCCAAAGAACTTGTCCAGCACCGCCAGCAGCAGCTTGCGGTCCATGTAGTCAAAACCTTCGGCATCGACGTTCAGCATATCCAGCGCCTGCGCGGCGATCTCAGCGGAGATCGAACCGTTGTGCTTCACCTCAGCAAAGTCACGCACGCGGCGCAGCAGGCGGTTGGCGATACGCGGCGTACCACGGGAACGTTTCGCCACTTCAAACGCCCCCTCTTCGCTCATCTCCAGCCCCATATAGCGGGCGCTGCGGCCAACGATGTGCTGGAGGTCGGCCACCTGGTAAAACTCCAGACGCTGCACGATACCGAAGCGGTCGCGCAGTGGAGAGGTCAACGACCCGGCTCGCGTTGTTGCGCCAATCAGGGTAAACGGCGGCAGATCGATTTTGATGGAGCGTGCCGCCGGACCTTCACCAATCATGATATCCAGCTGATAATCTTCCATCGCCGGATAGAGCACCTCTTCCACCACCGGTGACAGACGGTGGATCTCATCGATAAACAGCACGTCATGCGGTTCGAGGTTGGTCAGCATGGCCGCCAAATCGCCCGCCTTCTCCAGCACCGGGCCGGAGGTGGTGCGCAGGTTTACGCCCATTTCATTAGCGACGATATTCGCCAGCGTGGTTTTGCCCAACCCCGGAGGGCCAAAAATCAGCAGGTGATCGAGCGCATCGCCGCGCAGTTTTGCCGCCTGGATAAAAATCTCCATCTGGGAACGAACCTGCGGCTGGCCAATGTACTCATCAAGCAGTTTTGGGCGAATCGCGCGATCCACCACATCCTCTGCCTGAACAGTGCCTGCCGAAACCAGGCGGTCTGCTTCAATCATCCTTTACCTCACAATGCAGCGCGCAGCGCTTCACGAATCAGGGTTTCACTGCTGGCGTCCGGTTTGGCAATTTTACTTACCATGCGGCTGGCCTCCTGAGGTTTATAGCCCAGCGCCACCAGCGCGGCAACCGCTTCCTGCTCGGCGTCATCATCCGTCGCAGGCGCGCCTGGGGAGGTCAGCACCAGATCGGCCGCCGGCGTGAAGAGATCGCCATGCAGGCCTTTGAAGCGGTCTTTCATCTCGACAATCAGGCGCTCTGCCGTTTTCTTACCAATGCCAGGAAGCTTAATCAGCGCCGCAGGATCTTCACGCTCAACGGCATTCACAAACTGTGGCGCGGACATGCCGGATAAGATCGCCAGCGCCAGCTTTGGCCCGACGCCGTTGGTTTTAATCAGCTCGCGGAACAGCGTGCGTTCCTGTTTGTTGTTGAAGCCGTACAGCAGTTGAGCATCTTCACGCACCACAAACTGAGTAAAGACGATCGCCTCTTTGCCCGCGTCCGGCAGCTCGTAGAAGCAGGTCATCGGCATATGGACTTCATAGCCCACGCCACCCACTTCCAGCAGCACTAACGGGGGTTGTTTTTCAATGATGATGCCTCTGAGTCTGCCTATCACGTGACGCTCCTGCGTTCTGGAAGAAATTAACTGCCGACATAATAAAAAAAGGCTGGATAAACATCCAGCCTGATTTGTCATTATCGTAACCTGCCTCGCGCCAGATTGAGCCGCGACTCGCTCATTTGCATCGCGTTCTGACTGACGTGACAGTGGGTAATCGCAATCGCCAGCGCATCCGCGGCGTCAGCCTGCGGGTTTGCAGGGAGCTTCAGCAGGGTCCGCACCATGTGCTGCACCTGACTTTTCTCCGCGCTACCGATGCCCACCACCGTCTGCTTGACCTGACGTGCCGCGTATTCAAATACCGGCAAATCCTGGTTTACCGCAGCCACGATGGCCACTCCGCGCGCCTGACCGAGCTTTAGCGCCGAATCGGCGTTTTTCGC
The DNA here is from genome assembly GCF_040059225.1 of Enterobacter cloacae complex sp. Mu1197. Taxonomy (NCBI): domain Bacteria; kingdom Pseudomonadati; phylum Pseudomonadota; class Gammaproteobacteria; order Enterobacterales; family Enterobacteriaceae; genus Enterobacter; species Enterobacter cloacae complex sp. Mu1197. The sequence continues at coordinate 2,852,894 of NZ_CP157375.1, forward strand.
CATAAAGACCTGCTCGATGGCGAAATAGTCCGGCTGAAACTGGGTGATGATCTCCGACACGCCCGCATAAATGAGCTTCAGGCGCGAAGGCAGATCGTCCACTTTGGTGCGAATACAGCCGCTGCCGAGGTAGGTTAACTGGCGTCCCACCTGACGGATAACGCCATACCCGGTGACGCGTGAGCCTGGGTCAATCCCGAGAATAATCGACATCACGCGTCTCCTGTAACGGATCTACACGCTCTCATTAGAGAGTCGCTGCAACCTCATCAGAGATTTCACCGTTGTGGTACACTTCCTGTACGTCGTCGCAGTCTTCGAGCATGTCGATCAGACGCAGCAGTTTTGGTGCGGTTTCCGCATCCATGTCCGCTTTGGTGGACGGAATCATGGAGACTTCCGCGTTGTCCGCTTTCAGGCCAGCCGCTTCCAGCGCATCGCGCACGGCACCCATCTCTTCCCACGCGGTGTAAACGTCGATAGCACCGTCGTCAAAGGTCACCACGTCTTCCGCACCGGCTTCCAGCGCCGCTTCCATGATCGCATCTTCGTCGCCTTTCTCGAAAGAGATGACGCCTTTTTTGCTGAACAGGTACGCAACGGAACCGTCAGTGCCCAGGTTGCCACCGGTCTTAGTGAAGGCGTGGCGCACTTCCGCAACGGTACGGTTACGGTTGTCGGACAGGCACTCAACCATTACCGCCGTACCGCCAGGACCGTAACCTTCATAGATGATGGTTTCCATGTTCGCGTCTTCATCGCCGCCCACGCCACGTGCGATAGCACGGTTCAGGGTGTCACGCGTCATGTTGTTGGACAGCGCTTTATCCACCGCCGCGCGCAGACGCGGGTTAGACGCCGGGTCACCGCCGCCCAGACGCGCTGCCGTCACCAGCTCGCGAATGATTTTGGTAAAGATCTTACCGCGCTTGGCATCCTGTGCCGCTTTGCGGTGTTTGGTGTTGGCCCACTTACTATGACCTGCCATAAAAAGTTCTCCAAAAATCGCGCCTTTTCAGGCTGCGTTAATTACAAATTCTTCAATCGCCTGCCGGTTGCTCCACGACTTGGTCAGTGCGGCGGCATCCGCCGCATTCACCCAGCGGTAGGTCAGGTGTTCGGTAAACACGATCTCCCGTTCATGGGGGAGCGCGAGACAGAACCACGATTCCGTATTGCGCTCGGTACCCGGCGCGTAGCGATGACGTAAATGGCTAAAAATTTCAAACTCCACCGTGCGCTGACAGTCCTTCAGGGTCAGTTGCTCGCGGGCAACGTCAATGGCGACCTCTTCCTTTACTTCACGCGCGGCGGCCTGCGGCGCGGTTTCCCCCTCTTCCAGACTGCCGGTAACCGACTGCCAGAATTCAGGGTCATCGCGCCGCTGCAACATCAGCACCCGCTTCGTGTCTTCTGCATAAATGACCACCAGGACCGAAACGGGGAGCTTATATGTCATATCAGTTTTTCTCTTCCTTCTTCACCACCTCAATGCCCAGCTCAGCCAGTGCGGCCGGGTTGGCAAAGCTTGGCGCTTCGGTCATCAGACACGCGGCGGCAGTGGTTTTCGGGAAGGCGATAACATCACGGATGTTATCGGTGCCGGTCAGCAGCATGGTCAGACGGTCAAGACCGAAAGCCAGACCCGCGTGCGGAGGCGTACCGTATTTCAGCGCGTCCAGCAGGAAGCCGAATTTCTCACGCTGCTCCTGTTCGTTGATGCCCAGGATGCCGAACACGGTCTGCTGCATTTCACCGCTGTGAATACGCACGGAACCGCCGCCCACTTCGTAGCCGTTAATGACCATATCGTAGGCGTTGGCGACCGCCTCTTCCGGTGCCGCTTTCAGCTCTGCCGCTGTCATCTCTTTTGGCGAGGTGAACGGGTGATGCATCGCGGTCAGGCCGCCTTCACCGTCGTCTTCAAACATTGGGAAGTCGATAACCCACAGCGGCGCCCATTTGCTCTCGTCGGTCAGGTTCAGGTCTTTGCCGAGCTTCAGACGCAGCGCGCCCATCGCATCCGCAACGACTTTCTTGTTGTCTGCACCGAAGAAGATCATGTCGCCGTCCTGCGCGCCGGTGCGCTCCAGGATCGCTTCCACGATGTCTGCGTTCAGGAATTTCGCGACCGGGCTGGTGATACCTTCCAGACCTTTCGCACGCTCGGTCACTTTAATATAGGCCAGACCTTTCGCGCCGTAGATCTTGATGAAGTTACCGTAGTCGTCGATCTGCTTACGGCTCAGAGCCGCGCCGCCCGGTACACGCAGCGCTGCTACGCGGCCTTTGGCGTCGTTAGCCGGGCCCGCGAATACCGCGAACTCCACGTTTTTAACCAGATCAGCTACGTCTACCAGCTCCATTGGGTTACGCAGGTCTGGTTTGTCAGAGCCATAGCGACGCTCGGCTTCCGCGAAGGTCATGATTGGGAAATCGCCCAGCTCAACGCCTTTCACGTCATTCCACAGGCTACGCACCAGGGCTTCCATCACTTCACGCACCTGCTCGGCGGTCATGAAGGAGGTTTCCACATCGATCTGGGTAAATTCAGGCTGGCGGTCAGCACGCAGGTCTTCGTCGCGGAAGCATTTCACGATCTGATAGTAGCGATCGAATCCGGACATCATCAGCAGCTGTTTGAACAGCTGTGGAGACTGCGGCAGCGCGTAGAACTTGCCTTTATGAACGCGGGATGGCACCAGGTAATCGCGCGCGCCTTCCGGCGTGGCTTTGGTCAGCATCGGGGTTTCGATATCGAGGAAACCGTGGTCATCCATAAAGCGACGCACCAGGCTGGTGATTTTCGCGCGGGTTTTCAGGCGCTGAGCCATTTCCGGGCGACGCAGATCGAGGTAGCGGTATTTCAGACGCGCTTCTTCGGTGTTGACGTGGTTGGAGTCCAGCGGCAGCGCTTCAGCACGGTTGATGATCGTCAGATCGGACGCCAGCACTTCAATGGCACCCGTCGCCATGTCGGCGTTAACGTTTTTCTCGTCACGCGCACGTACGGTGCCGGTGACCTGAATGCAGAACTCATTACGCAGCTCAGAGGCCAGCTTCAACGCATCTGCGCGATCCGGATCGAAGAACACCTGAACGATACCTTCGCGGTCGCGCATATCGATGAAGATAAGGCTACCAAGATCACGACGACGATTGACCCAACCACACAGGGTGACCTGCTGTCCGACGTGGGACTGACGCAGCTGCCCGCAATATTCTGTACGCATGAGATATCCCTTAATTAGCCGCAGGCTAAATGTCGCCTGGTATGCAGGCTACTATGTCGCAGCTTTCTGTATGTCACAACTGGATGAAAAAAGGCGGCTATTATACTGGAAATTCCGCCGGACGATAAGAGCGAACCACGGCCAGGCGGTCGTTTGCTGCACTCTTATTGCGCATTCTCACAAAAATTAACAAAATTATGCGACCAATAACAGGCCATCACGTCGTATGGTGTCTGGAAGTGATTAATTTAACGGGAGTAACGATGTTAACCCTTGATGCCAGAAAAACCGCGCTTGTAGTCATTGATTTACAGGAAGGCATTTTGCCCTTCGCCGGTGGCCCGCATACCGCGGACGATGTAGTCAGCCGCGCCGCCCGCCTGGCGGAAAAATGCCGCGCCAGCGGTGCCCCGGTTGTCATGGTGCGCGTCGGCTGGTCTGCAGATTACGCCGAAGCGTTAAAACAGCCCGTTGATGCGCAGGCACCCGCGCGAGCCCTGCCGGAAAACTGGTGGACGTACCCGGTCTCGCTTGGCAAACGCGACAGCGACATCGAAGTCACCAAACGCCAGTGGGGTGCCTTCTACGGCACCGATCTTGAGCTGCAGCTCCGCCGTCGCGGCATTGACACCATTATCCTGTGCGGTATTTCCACCAACATCGGCGTGGAGTCGACTGCCCGCAACGCGTGGGAGCTCGGTTTTAATCTGGTGATCGCCGAAGATGCCTGCAGCGCGGCCTCCGCGGAACAGCACCAGGGCAGCATGACCCACATCTTCCCGCGCATCGGCCGCGTGCGCAGCACGGATGAGATTGTCAGCGCGCTATGATGTATGTCGGTTTACCCCAGTGGTCGCACCCAAAATGGGTGCGCCTTGGCATCACCAGCCTTGAAGAGTATGCCCGACACTTCAACTGCGTCGAGGGTAACACTACCCTCTATGCGCTCCCGAAAGCCGAGATTGTTGCGCGCTGGCGGGAACAAACGACCGACGACTTCCGCTTCTGCTTCAAGTTTCCGGCGACCATTTCTCACCAGGCCGCGCTGCGAAACTGCGGTGAGTTGACCGACGAATTCTTTGCCCGGATGGCGCCTCTGGCAAACCGCATTGGCCAGTACTGGCTGCAGCTTCCGGCCGTCTTTGGCCCGCGCGACCTGCCCGCACTGTGGACATTTCTGGACGCCCTGCCCCGGGAGTTTACCTACGGCGTGGAAGTTCGACACCAGGACTTCTTTGCGAAGGGCGAAGCAGAAAAAGCGCTCAACCGCGGCCTTCTCGAGCGTTCCGTTAACCGGGTGATCCTCGATAGCCGTCCGGTGCACAGCGCGATACCGCACAGTGAGGCCATCATTGAGGCGCAGCGTAAAAAGCCAAAAGTGCCCGTTCATGCCGTGGTGACCGCGAAGAACCCAATGGTCAGGTTTATCGGCAGCGATAACATGCAGCAAAACCAGGCTCTGTTCGCCGTCTGGCTGGAAAAACTGGCCTCGTGGGAACACACCACCACGCCGTATCTCTTTTTGCACACGCCGGATATTGCCCAGGCCCCCGAACTGGTCGATGCTCTGTGGCAGGCCTTGCAGACTGCGGTGCCGTCCGTGGGCTGCGCCCCTTCCATCCCACAACAATCTTCTCTTTTCTGATATCACCCCCTATCATAGTGAAGTGCCATCTGCCAAAAACAGGGAGTTTGTATGGTCAGCGCGCTGTATGCGGTGTTAGGTGCATTACTGCTGATTAAATTTTCATTTGATGTTGTGCGCCTCAGAACGCTCTACCGCGTCTCCTACGGTGACGGCGGATTTTCCGAGCTGCAAAGCGCAATCCGCATTCACGGCAATGCGGTCGAATACATCCCCGCGGCCTTAATCCTGCTGCTGTTTATGGAGATGAATGGCGCAGAAACCTGGATGGTGCACATCTGTGGCCTGCTGCTTATCGCTGGCCGCCTGATGCACTATTACGGTTTTCACCACCGCTTAATCCGCTGGCGTCGTTCCGGCATGAGTGCGACCTGGTGTTCACTTTTGCTGATGGTGCTGGCTAATCTGTGGTATATGCCGTGGGAGTTGGTTTTCTCCCTCCATTAGCGCACAATACGCCACTTTATTTTTCCCGGATTTTTACGTTATGTCAGATCGCGACACGCTTTTTTCCGCGCCTATCGCCAGCCTGGGCGACTGGACCTTCGATGAACGGGTAGCCGAAGTCTTCCCGGATATGATCCAGCGCTCTGTTCCCGGTTATTCCAATATTATCTCTATGATCGGCATGCTGGCTGAGCGCTTCGTTCAACCCGGCACGCAGGTCTATGACCTGGGCTGCTCGCTCGGCGCGGCAACGCTGTCGGTTCGTCGTAACGTTCACCACGAAGGCTGCCGAATCATAGCCGTCGATAACTCCCCGGCGATGGTTGAACGCTGCCGTCGCCATATTGACGCCTACAAAGCCCCTGTGCCTGTGGACGTGGTGGAAGGCGATATCCGCGAGATTGAGATCACTAACGCGTCCATGGTCGTGCTGAATTTCACGCTGCAGTTTCTGGTGCCGGAAGACCGCCAATTGCTGCTGGACAAAATTTATCAGGGGCTAAATCCTGGCGGCGCGCTGGTGCTCTCAGAGAAATTCAGCTTTGAAGATGCCGAGGTTGGCGAGCTGCTGTTCAATATGCACCACGATTTCAAGCGTGCGAACGGCTACAGCGAGCTGGAGATCAGCCAGAAGCGCAGTATGCTCGAAAACGTGATGCTGACGGACTCCGTAGAAACCCACAAGGCGCGCCTGCGTCAGGCCGGATTTGAGCATAGCGAACTGTGGTTCCAGTGCTTCAACTTTGGTTCGCTGGTGGCGCTGAAAGCGGGGAAACCGGCATGATCGAGTTCAGTAACTTCTATCAGCTGATTGCCAAAAATCACCTCTCCCACTGGCTGGAGACGCTGCCTGCGCAGATTGCCGCCTGGCAGCGCGATCAGCAGCACGGCCTGTTAAAGCAGTGGGCGAATGCGGTGGAGTTTCTGCCCGAGCTGACCCCGCATCGTCTGGATCTCCTGCACAGCGTCACCGCAGAGAGTGAAGAACCGCTTCCGCCAGGGCAGATAAACCGCATCGAAACGCTGATGCGCAACCTGATGCCGTGGCGCAAAGGGCCGTTCTCGCTGTACGGCGTGAACATCAATACCGAATGGCGCTCAGACTGGAAATGGGATCGCGTTCTGCCCCACCTTTCCGACCTGACCGGGCGCACCATTCTGGACGTGGGCTGCGGCAGCGGTTACCACATGTGGCGCATGATTGGCGCGGGTGCGCATCTGGCGGTGGGTATTGACCCGATGCAGCTGTTCCTGTGCCAGTTTGAAGCGGTACGTAAGCTGCTGGGTAACGACCAGCGCGCCCACCTGCTGCCGCTGGGTATTGAGCAACTGCCCGCTCTGAAAGCATTTGATACCGTGTTCTCCATGGGCGTGCTGTACCACCGTCGTTCCCCGCTGGAGCACCTGTGGCAACTGAAAGATCAGCTGGTCAGCGGCGGCGAGCTGGTGCTGGAAACGTTGGTCATCGAAGGCGATGAACATGCCGTTCTGGTGCCGGGCGATCGCTACGCGCAGATGCGCAACGTTTACTTCATCCCTTCCGCGCTGGCGCTGAAGAACTGGCTGGAGAAATGCGGGTTTGTGGACGTGCGGATTGCCGATGTCAGCGTGACCTCAATCGAAGAGCAGCGCCGCACTGACTGGATGATCACCGAATCGCTGGAGCAGTTCCTCGACCCGACCGATCACAGCAAAACCATTGAAGGCTATCCGGCGCCGATGCGTGCGGTGCTGATAGCGACGAAGCCGTAGCCTGTTAGCCGGGTGGCGGCTGCGCCTTACCCGGCCTACGCGTCGCACGTTTTCTCCAAAATAGTTCAAGTTGCAGCAAGGCGGCAACGCAGCGAATCCCCGGGAGCTTACATCAGTAAGTGACCGGGGTGAGCGAGGCGGCCAACGCGGCTGCGGCTTGAAATATGAAGGAGAAAAAAAGGCCCCTGTGTAATTTGCAGGGGCCTGGTACAAGCAAGCATCATATTGGGCGACATGATGCGCGGTAAAAATCGGTACGTTGCTACACGTGATGGCGCTCAATCAGCGACTTCATTTCCGCAACCGACTCTCCCTCGACACCGTAGCGTGAATACTCATCCGCTTCAGCATCCGTCGACATAGACAATCCTGTATTGCGATAACGCATGGGTGACGGCATCCATTTGCCTGCCGAGCTGTGCAGCTCTTTTACCCCGGCGTTTAAAAACAGTTCCAGATTGCTGGCACGGACTCCCGCACCCGCCATTATTATTGGAGCGCGGGAATGTGCGTTTAGTTCCGTAATTAATTGCATTCCTTTTTCTGCGGACGCCTGTTGACCCGAGGTCAGAACGCGTGTCACGCCAAGTTCTCCAAGCGATTCAAAGGCCTGAAGCGGGTCTTTACACATATCAAATGCGCGATGAAACGTGACGGCCAGCCCCTTCGCGGCGCTCATGACCTGACGCATGCGCGGGAGGTCGATATTACCGTCTTCATCCAGCAGGCCGGTGACCAGCCCCGGGAACCCCAGGTCGCGAACGAGGGCGATGTCTTCAAGCATGGCACCGAACTCGCCCGCCGTGTAACAAAAATCACCGCCGCGCGGACGAATAATCGGGTGAACGGGAATGGTGACGGCCTGACGGGCGGCCCTCAGCACACCGTAAGAAGGCGTCAGCCCGCCCTCTTTGGGTGCCGCACACAGTTCAATGCGGTCAGCCCCGTGTTTTTGCGCGGTGACGGCGCACTCCACGCTGTAACAGCAAATCTCCAGCAGCGCCATTTAATCCTCCTTTACTCCCACCAAACGCGCCATCATGACATGCCGTACGCTTTCAGTCCCGGCGGGAACTCACATCTCTTGCGCTTCACTGGCAACGATCTGCTCAATGGTCCAGGGATGAAACTTCACCGTGACCTTCCCGTCCGTGACGGCCAGCGTCGGATTCGGTAATCGCTCGCGCTCACCTTTGGGTGAACTGGTCTTCACAAAAATCCCTGGCTGGCTTAAGCCTTCGTCAGCTAACAGGGCCAGCGCACGGGCGTTTAATGTCTCCGGCTCGCCCGGCAGGACAATTTCAATGTGCTCCCACCCTTCGTGCGGATAGCGCTTCTCGCCCGGCCACGGCAGTTCAACCACGGTGAATTGCCAGTGGGCCACGTTCACCGGCTCACGCAGCCTGAACAGGCAAATAGGCCGACCGTTAATGATGTTCTCGGACAGTAACTCGCCGCACTGTTCGAACCCACGACGCCAGCGCTCTGCAGTAGCATTTTGATGGCAGCGCAAAGAGATGTGATCGGCCTCAAGCGGCGCAATATCCAGACCCAGACGGGTGGCAAGTTCTGTGAACGCCTGGGTGAAGCGCGGTAAATCTGCGGAAATATCATGCAGTTCGTCAATGGATTGCCAGTTCGCCATAAGTCACTCTCTTTTCGTGTCGCAAAGCCGCTAATTTACTCTGTTGCCCTGTTTTGACCAACCGCAGAATCCGGCTTTTTATGACTGCATGTTTATGCACACCTTCTTAGCCTGGATTCTGAGCAATCTTCAGGCCCCGCGATGCTGACGGCAGAAGGCATTTGCAGTATACTCCCGCCCTAAATTCTCTAACTGGCGCGGGTGGTTGTGAGCCCGCATCAAAAAAGTAAGGTATCCAGGTGAATATTCAGGCTCTTCTCTCCGAAAAAGTCAGTCAGGCACTGATTGCCGCAGGCGCGCCTGCGGATTGCGAACCGCAGGTTCGTCAGTCAGCAAAAGTACAGTTTGGCGACTATCAGGCTAATGGCGTGATGGCAGTGGCTAAAAAACTGGGCATGCCGCCGCGACAGCTCGCTGAGCAGGTACTGACGCATCTGGATCTCACCGGCATTGCCAGCAAAACCGAAATCGCCGGCCCGGGCTTTATCAACATCTTCCTTGAGCCTGCCTTCCTGGCAAGCCACGTTGACGCGGCGCTGAAATCTGACCGTCTGGGTGTTTCCCAGCCGGAAGCGCAGACCGTCGTGATCGACTACTCTGCCCCGAACGTGGCGAAAGAGATGCACGTTGGCCACCTGCGCTCCACCATCATCGGTGATGCCGCGGTGCGTACGCTCGAGTTCCTCGGTCACAAGGTGATCCGCGCGAACCACGTGGGCGACTGGGGTACCCAGTTCGGGATGCTGATTGCTTACCTGGAAAAACAGCAGCAGGAAAACGCGGGCGAAATGGCGCTGGCGGACCTGGAAGGGTTCTATCGCGAAGCCAAAAAACACTACGACGAAGACGAAGCGTTTGCCGAGCGCGCGCGCAGCTACGTGGTAAAACTGCAGGGCGGCGATCAATACTTCCTCGAGATGTGGCGCAAGCTGGTTGACATCACCATGTCTCAGAACCAGCTGACCTATAACCGTCTGAACGTCACCCTGACCCGTGACGACGTGATGGGTGAAAGCCTGTATAACCCAATGCTGCCCGGCATTGTGGCTGACCTGAAAGCGAAAAACCTGGCGGTTGAGAGCGAAGGCGCAACGGTTGTGTTCCTTGATGAGTACAAAAACAAGGAAGGCGAACCGATGGGCGTGATCATCCAGAAAAAGGATGGCGGCTATCTCTACACCACGACCGACATCGCCTGTGCGAAATACCGTTACGAAACGCTGCATGCCGACCGCGTGCTGTACTACATCGACTCCCGTCAGCACCAGCACCTGATGCAGGCGTGGACGATCGTGCGTAAAGCCGGTTACGTGCCGGACAGCGTTCCGCTGGAACACCATATGTTCGGCATGATGCTGGGCAAAGACGGCAAGCCGTTCAAAACCCGTGCGGGCGGAACCGTGAAACTGTCCGACCTGCTGGACGAAGCGCTGGAACGCGCCCGTCGTCTGGTGGCCGAGAAGAATCCGGACATGCCGGCCGACGAGCTGGAAAAACTGGCCAACGCTGTGGGTATCGGTGCGGTGAAATACGCTGACCTGTCCAAAAACCGTACCACCGACTATATCTTCGACTGGGATAACATGCTGGCGTTTGAAGGCAACACGGCACCATACATGCAGTACGCCTATACCCGCGTGCTGTCGGTCTTCCGTAAAGCCAATATCGACGAAAGCGTGCTGGCGAATGCCACCGTGACCATCACGGAAGATCGTGAAGCACAGCTGGCAGCGCGCCTGCTGCAGTTCGAAGAGACGCTGACCGTGGTCGCACGTGACGGCACGCCGCACGTGATGTGCGCATACCTGTACGATCTGGCGGGTCTGTTCTCCGGCTTCTACGAGCACTGCCCTATTCTCTCCGCGGAGAATGAATCTGTCCGCAACAGCCGCCTGAAGCTGGCGCAGCTGACGGCGAAGACCCTGAAGCTGGGTCTGGATACCCTGGGTATCGAAACCGTAGAACGTATGTAATGCAAAAAACCCGGCGCAAGCCGGGTTTTGTTTTGTAGCCCCGGTAAACACAGCGCCACCGGGGATATCCACAGGTTCAGAAGTATTTCCGCAAATACTCCGTCAGACACAGTATCGCCATCGCCTGCCCATACGGCATTGAGGTCAGCGGGATTTGACGATAAAACTCAAGATCGCTCCCCATGCCCGTGCCGAACGACGTTTGCAATAGCTCGCCTTCCGGCGAGATATTCCTGACGATACCGCGAATTGCTTTTTCTGCCACTTCGGCATACTCCGCGCCAACATAGCGCTTGCGCACGGCTTTCAGAATGCCGTAGGCAAATCCTGCCGTGGCGGACGCCTCAAGATAAGAATGTGGATCGTCAAGCAGCGTGTGCCACAAACCACTCCCGTCCTGACACTTCGCCAGCGCGGCAATCTGCGCGTTCAATACCTGCAGCAGGTAGCGGCGCACGGCGTTGTTTTCCGGCAGATCCACCAGTTCGAGGAAGTCCGGGATCACGATGGTGAGCCAGCTGTTGCCGCGCGCCCAGCGGGCACGGGCAAAGTTATGATTACCGTCATAGCTCCAGCCGTGGAACCACAGTCCGGTCTCCCGGTCCAGCAGATTCTGCACGTGCAGCAGGAACTGATACACCGCCTCTTCAACGTACTCCGGTTTGTTGAACAGCTTGCCGATTTTCGCCAGCGGCAGCACCGTCATCATTAGCGTGTCGTCCCACATCTGCTGATGGTTCTCTTCCGCCAGGGTGATGTGCTGCATCCCGCCGTGTTCAGTGCGCGGCATCTCCGCCATCGCCCATTCCGCCCAGCTTTCCAGCCACGGCAGCCAGGCCTGATTTTGGGTCTCTTCGTAACGATAAGCGAGCGTCAGGAACGGCGACATGGTATTCACGTTTTTGGTGGTTGCGCCTTCCGCAAAGCGGTCGGCAAACCAGCAGTCGATGATGTCGCGCATACCTTCGTCGCCGGTCTGGCAGTAATACTGCCAGATACCATACAGGCCAACGCCGTGCGTCCACTCCCATCCGGCCCAGCCTTTGGTGTCGATCACGCGCCCGTCGTCCAGCCGCAGCAAAAATTCACCCGTTTTGTCGCGGATATTGACCAGATTATGCGTCACCTTTTGAATCAGCGATTTCAGCTCGTCCCGGGCGATAAAGCGCTCTGGCTGACGTAATAACGGGCTATGTTTGACAGGCCAAACTTTCATGATCTTAACCTCTGTTGTATGTCGAATTCAGTACCGCGCGATCCTTAAGAGAAGGTGCCGCTGGCTTATTGCGATTCAGATAACCGATGTTGTTATTGCCCCACAGTGACTCATAAGGCATACCGGCCAGCATCTCGACGGTTGCGCGGGCGTGTGGCGTCGCTGACTCAGGCATCGCATGACCACTCTCACGCATTTTCGCGGTCTCCTCGCGCAGCGTGCTGTGGGTTTGCAAATTGAGTTTGAAGCGCAGGGAAACAAGGAAGCCGCAGAACAGCACCAGGATGGTGCCCACGCTCAGGATCATCAAAATGGTGTGGCTCACTTCCGCAGGCTGCACTTTCTGACCACTGACAAAGCCGGACATCTGCATCACGATGCCCACCAGCATCACCGCACCGGCCTGCGACGCCTTGCGGGTCAGGGTCATGATGCCCGCGAAAATCCCTTCGCGGCGCTGGCCGGTGATCACTTCATCCACGTCAGCAATGTAGGTGTAGGTATTCCATGGCACGTAGTTGATACCGCCACGACCCAGCCCTGCGACCGCAGAGATCAGCAACAGCAGAGCGTAGACGTCGCTCAGGCCAGCATAATAGAGTACGGCGTATGAGAGAGATGCCAGGCCAAACAGCACCACAACCATGCGGTAGGACGGTGCAGGCCCGAAACGGATACACAGCGGGATCATGGCGATAACCGCAAGGAACTGGAAGATAGCCATCGTGCCCAGCAGACTGGACGCCATTGACGCTTCCTGCATCAGCACGAACACCACGTAGTAGGTGAATACCGCGTTAAACACGTCCTGCGCGATATAGCCGCCGAGGTACATGCCCAGATGCTGACGGAAAATTTTGATGCGCAGCGTGGAGCTTAACTCAACGATCAGCCGGTTGAGGCTCTGCCCCAGAGTCAGTTTCTTCTTCTCTTCTTCAGCACGCAGCGCCGCTTCAGACCACTCTTCGCGCGGGCGCTCCCAGGTGAAGCACCAGACGAAGGTCAGCATCAGCGCGCAGAGCACAGAGAAGACCAGGCTTGCGTAGAAGAAGGAAACCGCGTTGTCTTTCCCGAAGTGGGTCAACAGGATCCCCGGGAGGAAGGAGGCGAGAATGGCGGACATCTGCGCCATAGAGATGCGCGCACCGGAGAACTTCGTTTTCTGTTTAAAGTCGTCAGTCATTTCCGGCACCAGCGTTTCGTACGGCACCAGAATCATGGTGTAGACAATATCAAACACCAGATAGGTCAGCAGGTAATACCAGAAGCTCATGTCCCCAACCCACATCAGCGAGTAGCTGAACACGCACGGAATACCCAGCAGGATAAAGAACTTACGACGGCCAAAGCGCTTACCGAGCCAGGTCGTACCAAAGTTATCGGTTAAAAAGCCCATTAACGGGCTAACCACCGCATCCAGCACCCTTGCCGCAGCAAAGATGAACGTTGCTTCGATCGGTGAGAGCCCGCAGAAGGTGGTATAAAAATATAAAAGCCAGGCCGCCGTCAGGGCGGTGGTACCCGCCCCAAGGAAATCGCCAGATCCGTACGCAAGATAATTCGCGAGTCCAATTTTACGTGTTTTCATTGCCGTCAACCCTAATCAGTTTTGGGAGACTCCCTGCAAGCAAGCCTCGTCCGGGAGCTTTAATACGGCTACAGTAATTGCATCGGCTTGTTGATACCTTTCTGTTTCTGCCATTGCAAAGAGGGGGAATGGCAAAAATACAAAGAGTATGGTTACGCGCGTCACTGATTTATAAAACAGCGTTTCTTTTTGATCAAAAGGCGAGGTCAGTTTTGAGAGCCAGCCATCAAAATTGCCTGATGGCTGGTGAAAATGCAGGGTGTTAGCGGTAGTTCACGATGACAGAATTGCTCTGCACCTTCAGCGCCGGGATCAAACGTCCTCCGCCCGGCACTTCCCAGATGAAACGCAAAGGCTCAATAGCTGGCACGCCGTTGAACGCCTGCGTTGTTCCATTTTCGCCGTCGATTTCGGTACAGCGCGTCTGAGAGCAGAGGCGCACCCGCAAGCCCGCTGGCGTAGGGCCAATCAGCCGGTAGTTCCAGACCACAAGGCCCATCTGACCGGAAACCTCTTCCGAAGGCGACAGCGGGTTAGACGACATGGCAACACCGCGGTTGCTGAGGGTCACCCCCATGCTGCTCGCCTGCCAGGTACCTCCCCCGGCAGCCTGCGCTGCCAGCGGGAAGAGCACTATCCAAAGCCACTTACGCATTATTTTCCTCCAATCGTCGCGGTCATGCGGATATGACGGTTATCCGACAGCTCCAGATTCGACAGCACGACCAGCTGGTTCAGGCTGCGACGCAGGAAGCGCGACAGCAGCGGACGCAGCGCGTGGTTCACCAGCAGCACCGGCGGCGCCCCCAGCATCTCCTGACGCGCCAGCGCCTCCTGGGTTTGCGCCAGCAGACGGTCCGCCAGGCCCGGCTCCAGGCCGCCCCCGCCCTGCAGAGCCTGCAGCAGCAGACGCTCAAGCGGCGTATCGAGGCCGATCACCTGCACTTCCCCGGTACCCGGGAACCACTGCTGGGTGATTGCCCGTCCCAGCGCCACGCGCACCACCGCCGTCAGCTCGTGCGGATCGCTTTGTATCGGCGCGTGCTCGGCAAGGGTTTCCAGAATGGTGCGCATATCGCGGATCGGCACCTTCTCGTCGAGCAGGTTTTGCAGCACCTTATGCAGCGTGGTTAAGGTCAGCACGCCGGGGACCAGATCTTCCGTCAACTTCGGCATCTCCTGCGTGACGCGGTCAAGCAGCTGCTGCGCTTCCTGACGGCCAAACAGCTCCGCCGAGAATTGCCCAATCAGGTGATTAAGATGGGTCGCCACCACGGTACTGGCTTCAACAACCGTATAACCCTGGATCTGCGCCTGCTCTTTCAGCGCGCTTTCAATCCAGATCGCGGCCAGACCAAAGGCCGGGTCGATAGTTTGCTCGCCCGGCAGCGTGCCTGCGGCGGTGCCGGGGTTAATCGCCAGCCAGCGGCCCGGATAGGCATCACCGCTGCCGATTTCAACGCCTTTCATCAGAATGCGATAGCGCGCGGGCGGCAGGTCCATATTGTCGCGGATGTGAACGACCGGCGGCAGGAAGCCCATGTCCTGGGCGAATTTTTTACGGATACTGCGGATACGGCCGAGCAGCTCGCCGTCCTGCTGGAAATCGACCATCGGGATCAGGCGATACCCGACTTCCATTCCCAGGGAATCTTCGAGCTGAACGTCGTTCCAGGTCGCTTCAACGGCCTGGTTATTCTCCGGCATTTTGACCGGAACAGGTTCCGCTGCCGGTTTGGTTTCACGGCCACGCATCCACCAGGCAAGGCCCAGCAGCGCCGCCGTAAACAGCAGGAAAACGAGGTTTGGCATACCCGGCACCAGACCGAGCAACCCGAGAACCGCCGCGGCCAGCAGCATCACGCGCGGGTTACTGAACAGCTGGCCCACCATCTGCTCGCCAACGTCCTGATCGGTGCTCACGCGAGTCACGATGACACCCGCCGCAGTGGAAATCACCAGCGCCGGGATCTGCGCGACCAGACCGTCACCGATGGTCAGCAGCGTATAGCTTTCCGCCGCGTGGCCCATGTCCATCCCGTGCTGCAACACGCCCACCAGCAGGCCGCCGACCACGTTAATCACCATGATCAGAATGCCCGCGATGGCGTCACCGCGCACAAACTTACTCGCACCGTCCATGGAGCCGTAGAAGTCCGCCTCCTGCGTCACTTCCGCACGGCGCTTTTTGGCTTCATCTTCGGCGATAAGACCGGCGTTCAGGTCGGCGTCGATCGCCATCTGCTTGCCCGGCATCCCGTCCAGCACAAAGCGCGCGCCCACTTCCGCAATACGCCCTGCACCTTTGGTGATGACCATAAAGTTGATGATCACGAGGATGACGAACACCACGATACCGATAGCGAAATTACCGCCCACCAGGAAGTGGCCGAATGCTTCCACCACTTTACCTGCCGCTGCCGCCCCGGTGTGACCTTCCATCAGGATGATACGCGTGGACGCAACGTTCAGCGCCAGTCGCAGCAGTGTAGTAAACAGCAGAATGGTCGGGAACGCGGCGAACTCCAGGGTACGCTGGGTGAACATCGCCACCAGCAGCACCATAATGGACAGCGCGATATTGAAAGTGAAAAGCAGGTCGAGGATGAACGCCGGGAGCGGCAGTACCATCATCGACAGAATTAGCAGGATCAGAATCGGCCCGGCCAGGATCTGCCATTGGGTCGATTTAAGGTTGCCGGGCAGGCGCAACATTGCCACCAGATTAGCCATCAGTGTCCTTCTCGTTCATAAAATCCAGCGCGGCAGGCACCGGAAGGTTCTCAGGTTTCACAGGCCGTTGACCGCCGGCCAGACGCCAGCGCTTCAATTGCCACACCCAGGCCAGCACTTCCGCCACGGCGGCGTAGAGTTGTCCCGGGATCTGTTGTCCAATATCCGCATGGCGGTACAGGGCACGCGCCAGCGGAGGCGCTTCCAGGATCGGCACGCGGTGTTCGGTGCCAATTTCCCGGATACGCAAAGCGATCAGCCCCGCCCCTTTTGCCACCACTTTTGGCGCGCTCATTTTGTTTTCGTCATAGCGCAGCGCAACGGAATAGTGTGTCGGGTTGGTGACGATGACGTCGGCCTTCGGCACATCGTCCATCATGCGGCGACGGGCGGCGGCACGTTGCATCTGGCGGATACGCCCCTTCACGTGCGGGTCACCTTCCATCTGCTTATATTCGTCACGGATATCCTGACGTGACATCCGCAGTTTCTTGAAGTGGGTATAGAGCTGGAAGATCACGTCAAAACCCACCATCGGGATAATGCTGAGCACCACCAGCAGCGCGCAGAGTCCCACCAGATTCAGGGCATTGCTCATCGCGGTGAGAGGCGATTCGCTGATGAGACGCATCATTTCCGGCCAGTGGTACCAGAGGTAAAACCCCGCGGAGCTGCCCATCAACACCGATTTGAGAATAGCTTTGAGCAGCTCGGCCCCGGTCTGCGCAGAGAACATTTTCGCGATGCCCGGCAGCGGGTTCAGTTTGGAAAATTTCGGCTGCAGCGATTTGGCGCTGAAGACCAGACCGCCGAGCATCACCGGCGAGACCAGCGCGACCAGCACAACCCCGGTGATCAGGGGCAGTAGCGCAACCATGGCCCCTTTAATCAGCTGGATAATCTGGCTGAGGATCAGATTCGGATCGTTGACCATACTGTGGTCAAAACGTAAGCCGGTTGACAGCATGCCCGCCAGCTTGCGGGCGAGCGACTCCCCGCCCCACCAGATAATGCACACGCCTACGATAAGGATCAGCAGGGAGGTCAATTCTCGGGATCGGGGGATTTGCCCTTCCTCACGCGCCTTTTCTAGTCGGTGGGGTGTGGGGGCTTCCGTTTTGTCGTCGTTCTCTTCTGCCACTGTGCACGCTCAGCCCATTACGTCACGGGTATCATGCCAGCGCAGCGGAAATCCAATGGCGGGAAAAGCCCGTTTATTCGGGCTCTTTTCGGTGATTTTGTCGCAAACCGCCTCAGGGGGCATCCCTCCCCTGAGGCGGAATGGACCATCAGAAGCCGAGGCTGTCCAGCAGGTCGTCCACCTGATCCTGGCTTGCCACCACGCCCGCCTTGCTGGCGTCGAGCTGTGGACCATTGAGCAGGCTTTCGTTCTCGCGTTTTGGACGGGCTGCCGGTTCCGGGATGTTCTCCAGCAGCACCATCAGCAGTTGGCGCTCAATCTCCTGGATCACATCCATCATGCGCTTGATAACCTGACCGGTCAGGTCCTGGAAATCCTGCGCCATCATGATGTCCAGCAGTTGGGCATTGGTGAAGCTGGTGTGACCCGGCACATCCCCCAGGAACTGACGGGTATCGGTCACCAGCTCGCGGGCATCCGCCAGCTCGATAGGGTTCTCAAACCACTCGTCCCAGCGTTTGGTCAGCGCTTTCGCCCCCTTTTCCATCGCATCCTGGTGCGGCTGTGACGCTTCAACGCTGTTCAGCGCACGTTCAGCGGCCTGAGCGGTCATCTGCACGACGTAGTCCAGACGATCGCGGGCATCAGGAATCGCTTCCGCCGCTTCGGCAATCGCCTGATCCAGACCCAGCTCACGCAGGCTGTCACGCAGCATGCGCGTCAGGCTGCCGATGCGGACGATGATGTCGCTCGGCGAGTGTTCTTCAACGGGTTTCATAGCAGGTTGCATCATAACCAACACCTCACATGCCGAGTTTCTCGAAGATCTTACCGAGCTTCTCTTCCAGGGTCGCCGCGGTGAATGGCTTCACCACATAGCCGCTTGCGCCCGCCTGTGCAGCGGCAATGATGTTCTCTTTCTTCGCTTCTGCCGTGACCATCAGAACCGGCATGGACGCCATTCCCGCATCAGCACGAATGGTTTTCAACAGTTCCAGACCGTCCATGTTTGGCATGTTCCAGTCGGAGATCACAAAACCAAACCCGCCAGCCTGCAGTTTGTTCAGCGCATCAACGCCGTCTTCTGCTTCTTCAACGTTGTTGAAGCCCAGCTCTTTCAGCAGGTTGCGCACAATGCGACGCATGGTGGAAAAGTCATCCACAACCAAAAACTTAAGCTCTTTATCCGCCATAAAATAATACTCCTGAGTCAAATACGTATTGCCTGTCCGGCACTGATTTTCGCCAGCATCTGCTGGCTTACCTGGCTAAGATCGACCACTTCGCTCACGCCACCCATATTGATGGCCTCGCGCGGCATGCCGAACACCACACAACTTGCTTCATTCTGCGCAATCGTCCAGGCGCCAGCCTGGTGCATTGCAAGCATTCCGGCGGCACCGTCGTTGCCCATCCCCGTCAGGATCACCCCCACGGCGTTGCGCCCCGCATGTTTCGCCACCGAATGAAACAGCACATCCACCGACGGACGGTGCCGGTTGACCGGCGGTCCGTCATGAATTTTGATTTGATAGTTAGCGCCGCTGCGCGCCAGCTCCATATGCTTGTCGCCCGGCGCGATATAGGCATGCCCCGGGAGCACGCGCTCGCCGTCTTCCGCCTCTTTCACGCTGATCTGGCACAGCTTGTTCAGGCGTTCTGCGAACGAACGGGTAAAGCCTGGCGGCATATGCTGAGTGATCAGAATACCCGGACTTGAGAGCGGCAATGGCTGGAGTACATGACGAATTGCCTCTGTTCCTCCGGTTGACGCCCCAATGACCAGCAGTTTTTCCGAGCTGAGTAAGGGACCGGCCTTCAGGGTCGCCGGCGCGGCCATCGGCGTGTGGGCGGCAAGCTTCGCCCGCGACGCGGTGCGGATCTTCTCGGCGATCATCTCGCTGTACGCCAGCATCCCTTCACGGATGCCGAGCTGCGGCTTGGTGACAAAATCCACCGCCCCCAGCTCCAGCGCGCGCAGGGTGATTTCCGATCCTTTCCCGGTCAGGGAGGAGACCATCACCACCGGCATGGGCCGCAGCCGCATTAATTTTTCGAGGAAATCTATGCCATCCATGCGCGGCATCTCGACATCCAGCGTTAGCACGTCGGGGTTATATTTTTTAATTAAATCCCGCGCTACCAGCGGATCAGGCGCGGTTGCCACCATCTCCATGTCGCTGTGGCTATTGATAATTTCAGTCATGATCTGACGCATCAGCGCTGAATCATCGACAGACAATACCCTGATTTTACTCATGCTTTTTCCTTACTCAGCGCATATACCGTTTGCCCACGCAGGCTAAACTCACGCACGAGGTTGCTGAAGTTTTCCGAGTGCCCGGCAAACAGTAAACCGTCAGGCTTGAGCAACGGAACAAACCGACGCAAAATGTCCTGTTGCGTCGTTTTATCAAAATAGATCATGACGTTACGGCAAAAAATGGCGTCGAAAGGCCCCGGCACGTTGTACTGCTTATCCAGCAGGTTAACGGGCGCGAATTCGACGCAGTTCGCCAGCTCCTGGCGTACGCGTACCAGGCCTTCATGCGGGCCCGTCCCGCGCATGAAATAACGCTGCAGCTGCTGCGGCGACAGCGTTTTCAGTTCATCCTGGCGATAAACGCCGTTACGCGCCTTCTCCAGCACTTCGGTATCGATATCGCTGGCGTAGACCTTCCAGCGCCCGGGCGCCATCCCCAGCGTATCGGCAAGGGTGATCGCCAGCGAGTACGGCTCTTCACCCGTCGAGGCGGCCGCACTCCAGACGCGATACTCCCCGGTGCGACGGCGCGCATGCTCGGCCAGAACCGGGAAGTGGTGAGCCTCGCGGAAAAACGCCGTCAGGTTGGTGGTTAACGAGTTAATAAAAGCCTGCCACTCTGCGCTGTTCTGGTTCGCCTCGAGCATGCTCAGATAGCGGCCAAAATCATCCAGCCCCAGCGTACGCAAGCGCCGCACCAGACGGTTGTAGACCATGTCCCGCTTATGATCCGCAAGCACGATCCCCGCACGCTGGTAGATTAACTGACATATCCGACGAAAATGCGCGTCGGACAGCGCGAGGCGCTGTGTCATCTGCAACAATAATGACGTTTGCCCAGGGGGCATTGGTGATGTCATAGCGCCTTCTTAATTACATTCAGGATACAACTGGCACGGCCTGCGACCGCCCGACTTCTGTTACTGCTTCAACGTGCTCTTTCACATTAAATACCGCGACCAACCCGGTCAGACGATCCGCCTGGCTGGCCAGTTGATCGGTTGCCGCTGCCGCTTCCTCAACTAACGAGGCGTTCTGTTGCGTCACCTGATCCATCTGGCTCACCGCCTGGGCAACCTGCTCAATGCCGCGACGCTGTTCATCCGACGCCGAGGCAATCTCGCCCATGATGTCGTTCACCCGCGTCACGGAGGTGACAATTTCGTGCATGGTTTTCGCCGCGGTATCCACAAGCGTTGAGCCCTGCTGAACGCGTGAGACCGACTCTTCGATCAGCACCTTAATTTCTTTCGCCGCGTTGGCGCTGCGGCTCGCCAGGTTACGCACTTCACCTGCCACCACCGCAAACCCCCGCCCCTGCTCCCCGGCACGCGCGGCTTCTACTGCGGCATTCAGCGCCAGAATGTTGGTCTGGAACGCGATACCATCAATCACGCTGATGATGTCACCAATTTTCTGTGAACTGGTGGCGATCTCCTGCATGGTGCTGGCGACGTGGGACGCCTGGTCGCCGCCCTTCTTCGCGGTCATCGCCGCCTGTTTTGACAGGTCAGACGCCTGACGCGCGTTATCGGCGTTCTGGCTTACCGTCGCGGTCAGCTGCTCCATACTGGCTGCCGTCTGCGCCAGCGAGGCCGCCTGCTGCTCGGTGCGGGACGAGAGATCGTTGTTACCCGCCGCAATCTCTGAGATCCCGGTGTGCATGGCATAACTGCCCTGACGCACGTCGGATACCGTTTCCCGCAGCGATCCCTGCATCGCCTTCAGGCTGGCAAAAATTGCCGAAATTTCGTTCTTGCCGAACACCGCCACCGGACGCGCCAGGTCGCCTTTCGCAATACTGTCGAAGTGGCTGCTGATAATGGCCAGCGGCTGCACAATCATTCTGCGCGACCAGAGCAGCGCGGCACCGGTCAGCAACCCTGCCAGAATCACCACCACGGCAAAGATGACGCCCGACATGTGATAGCTTTGACGGCTCTGGTCACCGGCACGCTGGACAGACTGGTTAATATCCTGCTGCCACGCGTTAAAGCTGCCGTCAAACGCGGCCTGCGAGGCCTGAACCGGCGCGGTCATAAAGTCCGACAGCTGGTTGTTCTCAAGCCACGTCGCCTGATGGTCCAGATCGCTGTACCACTGTTCAAAATGGGTCTTCATGGCGGCCTTCAGCGCTTTCTCTTTCTCGCTACCGGTGGCCTGTGCCGTAAAGGCCTTAAACTGTGCGTCAGCCTGTTTCAGGCTGTCGCGCGCGGTGGCCATCAGCGCCTTAATGTCATCCGGCGGATAACTTAGCGCGGTTAAGGTTCCCGCCTTGTTCAGCGCAGTGCTTGCCTGCAACAGCACGGCACGGGTTTGTGCCAGTGCGGAGCGCTGCTGATTACTCGCCTCAACGTCCTGCAAATTCTGATAGCCATCGCGAAACGCCCAAAAAGACAACCCGTTACTGCCAACCTGCAACACACCGCAAAGGATCAGAATCAAAAACAGTGTGGTCGAGATACGAATACGATTTAACATCCACGCTCCCATCAAGCGGCAAGCAGCCGCGGTTTAATTGTCAGTCAAAATGTTTCCCAGTTTTCATCTTGTCCGGTCGTCGCGGTACGCGTACGGTTTGCAGCCGGTTCAGCGGCTGGCGCGCGGTACGTCGCCTGCGGGGTGACCGTGTTTCCAGCGAGTGAAGCGAGACGAAACGCCGAGACGGCCATCTTCAGACGGCTTGCCTGGTCTTCCAGCGCAGCGGCCGCCGCAGCGGACTCCTGCACCAGCGCGGCGTTTTGCTGTGTCACGCGATCCATTTCCGATACCGCCAGAGCAACCTGGTCGATACCACGACTCTGCTCATCAGACGCAGAGGCGATTTCCCCCATGATGTCCGTCACGCGGGTGACAGCATTCACGATGTCATTCATGGTCTCCCCGGCGCTTTCCACCAGCACGGAGCCGGTATCCACGCGGGAGACGGAATCTTCAATCAGCGACTTGATCTCTTTTGCCGCGTTGGCGCTGCGGCTGGCCAGGTTGCGCACTTCCCCGGCCACCACGGCAAACCCGCGTCCCTGCTCGCCCGCACGCGCCGCTTCCACGGCGGCGTTCAGCGCCAGAATGTTGGTCTGGAAGGCAATGCCGTCGATGACGCTGATGATGTCGGCGATTTTCTTCGAGCTCTCGGCAATGTCGTGCATGGTTTTCACCACACCATCCACCACGCGGCCGCCACGCTGTGCCGTCTCGGAGGCGCTTTCCGCCAGCTGAGACGCCTGGCGGGCGTTATCGGCGTTCTGCTTCACGGTCGCGGTGAGCTGCTCCATGCTGGCCGCCGTCTCTTCCAGGGCGGACGCCTGCTGTTCGGTGCGCGAAGAAAGGTCGTTATTGCCCATCGCAATTTCGCTGGTGCCGGTATAGATGGCATCCGTGCCGCTACGCACGTTGGCGACGGTATCGATAAGCGAACGCTGCATATGGTCAACGCTGTTTGCCAGCTCGGTGATCTCATTGCGCCCGGACACGGTCAGCGTTTTGGTCAGGTCACCGCCGGCAATGTCACGAATGTGGGCAATGACGCGACCGAGAGGGTTCAGCAGGATATGGCGAATGCCGTACCAGACCGCGATCAGCACAATGACCAGCGCCAGCGCCAACACCGCCATCTGCCATTTCGCAAAGCGGTAGTCATTCTGGCTTTCAGCAAACGCGGAGTGATACAGATCGCCACTGACCTTCGCGTACTCCCCCAGCGCCTCGCCGAGGGCGTTTTGCATCCCCTGCGTCGGCTGCGCGAAATAGGCGTCCATGTTGCCGCTCTCAAGGAACTGAATCAGCT
Organism: Enterobacter cloacae complex sp. Mu1197; assembly: GCF_040059225.1. Classification (NCBI taxonomy): domain Bacteria; kingdom Pseudomonadati; phylum Pseudomonadota; class Gammaproteobacteria; order Enterobacterales; family Enterobacteriaceae; genus Enterobacter; species Enterobacter cloacae complex sp. Mu1197. The sequence continues at coordinate 2,876,317 of NZ_CP157375.1, forward strand.
CTGCCAGACCGGCATGGTAGGCGTTGTATTTTTCGTCAATGTTCTGGCTCACCTGCTCCATCGCAGGCTGCGGGGTAATCTTTTTGAAGGCGTCGTAATGTTTTGCGGCGTCAGCGAGGGTGGCACGGGCATTTTTCAACAGATCGGTTTTCGCGCTGCTCTGCTGATTGTTGGGATCCATCATCATGCGCGCGGACGAACGGCTCAGGTTGATACGCGTTTGCAGCATCAGATCCCACGTTGAGGTGAGCTCACTCTGCTGCAGGCGGAGATCGTTCGAGGCCGCAAAGCTGTCCTGGTTCTGTTTTAATGACGAGAAAAAAAGCCCGCCGGAGATGAGCTGAAGAAGTGCGAAAATGACCAGCACCATCATGAGCATTGTGACAACGCGGATACGGTTCAACATACAACACCTTCTCATAGATTTATTAACGGTGTTATCGGCACAGCCAACAGGAACTTTACATTTGCGAAAGGGAAAAGCGCGGGGTTAGAAAGCCACGTCGACAATCAGCGTATCGGTGTAGGTTCCGGCGGGTGGCGTGGCCTGATTGGTCAGCACTTTCGCGGTGTAGTTGTAGGTACGCAGGAGACCATCGGTACTGACCTGCGACGACGTCGCGCTGGTCCAGCGTTCGCTGCCGCTGCCGCCCCAGCGGTTACCCGTGGCTTCTTTATAGATGTCATAACTCAGGTAGTTACTGCCGCTTACCATCCGGCGCACGTTATTCAGCGCGTTAGCACCGTTGTTAATACCGATGGTATACGTGCTGCCTTTGGTACAGGTGACGGCAATCGCCTGCGAGACGGTAGGGAAACTTTGCACCAGCGGCGCACTGTTGAAGTTGACGTCCGGCGTGGTCATGGCGCTGCAGTCGTTGGTCACAGTCAGGTTAAGGAGAATGGTGGTCGTCGCCGTGCCCGTCTGATTGATTGTGCAAATACCGAGCGCGCCCACGGAGCAGACGCTGTAGTTTACGCTGAAGGTTAACTGCACCTGATACGGCCCGGCAGAAACGTTCTGTCCGGCGACGGTACGGAAATAGAGCGGGATGTTGTACTGCTTTGACCCCAGCAACCCCAGTAGCGTATTCCCGCTCCAGGTATACGATTTGCTTATCTGTACCTCGCTGCTGCTCGCGCAGCCCGCGAGTCCGCACAGCCGGGTGGGGATCACGTCCGTGATGGCCGCGTTGTCCGTGCGTTTCATGGTGGCCCGACTGCTGCCCGAGACCGATGCCGCGGTATAGGTCAGCGTCACCGAGTCGTTGGTCAACAGATTCAGTATGGCATCGCAGGCCACCAACAGCGTGCCGGTGGTTTCCACCTCCCCGGTTCCGCTGAGCGCAAACGACGTGACGCTGCCAAACGAGGCGTTGACCGTACTGACGGTACACGCCGCCCAGCCGCCGCCGGAAAACAGCAGCAGTATCAACAGCAGCAGGCGCTTCATGGCGCCTCCCGGCACACCAGCGGACCGTAGGTTTGCAGCTTGTGCTCCGGGTTGGCTCCCACGGTCAGGGTAGCCCTGCAGCGTTTTCCATCAGGCGCGATCACCTCCAGCGGGTTCACATCGCTAAGATTTTCCAGCCAGGCGATGCCGTCATACCCCACCACCGCATTGCTGCGCGAAGCGCGTCGGACCTGGCTTCCCACCGGCAGCGCCTGGCCGCGCGCATCGTGCAGAATGACGCTTGCCACCCTCTCCTGCTCCATTGGGAAATCAACCAGATAGCCGCTGTGACGCCGGATCGCGATCCGCCGCTCGGTCTCTTTCAGACGGGTATCCGCCGGCAGGTTCAGGGTATCAATGCGGTAGCTAGCCGGATAATACGCCGACACCCCGCTGACCAGCAGGTAACCGTTGTTATTCGTTTTACCGACGGGCTGATTCTCATAGCTGACGGGCACGTCCGGATGACCGTCGGTACTGATGACGACAAACGCATCGTTGATCTTATTCGCGGCAAACAGCTCGCCGTCCATCAGAACAATCGCGCCCATCGCCTCGCCCCACCAGGTCATCATGTCCCTTTCACCGTAGCCGCCGCCCTGCAGTTCAATATTGTTATTACGCCAGCCCAGCGTGCCCTGCTGATAGTCACTGGATTTTGACTGGTTGGCCCAGGCCATGTTCCAGCTAAAGCCGCCGTCAGACGGCATGGCGTGGTTATAGTTGATGCGCTGGGTACTGCCGGCATCCGGGGTGTTTTCAACAGTGAACGCGGCGCTGTCGCGTGCCCCCAGCGGCACCTGCAGCGACAGCGCGACCGTCCAGTCTCCCCGCTGCTGGTCCCGGCTTCCGGCGAGATAAATACTGCTCGCGCCCCACAAATTGCGGCTCCATGAGAGATTAAGCAGCTCGGTTTTTTGACTGTCAAAACTTTCCACGCCGATCCAGGCCGCGCCGATGTTGCCGTACTGTCCCAGGTTGAAGGTCAGAGAATACTGGTCCGTATTGCGGCTGAAGCTGGCGATGGGTTTATTGTTCTCGTCATACACCGTCGGCTGGTCGTAAAGGGCCAGATTGCCAAAACCGCGGTCACGGCGCGAGTGCTGAGTGGCGACGCTGAACTCGCTGGTGCTGTACTGGTAACCCCAGTTGATTTGCCCGCCCGTATCCCCCCGCATGCGGCTCTGCGAGTAAGAGGTATTCACCACGCCAAACTGGCCGAGTTTTATCACCGTCCCTGCCCCGCCCAGCGCCAGCTCCTGCGCCCCTTCCGCATGCCCTTCCAGGGTCAGCCAGTCCGTCACCCCGTAGCGATACGAGCCGCTGCCTGCCGCCGAGCCGTAATCAAAATTCCTGATACCGTAATTACGCCGCAGGCTGCCCAGCGTCACAGCGCCGTCGCTCAGCCCTTTTTTAAGCAAGTCGCTGGTGACGTAAAACGGCAGCGTGGTGCTGACCTGTCGCCCTAGCGCATCCGTCGTGACCAGCACCGCATCCCCGGCGCCGTTGATATAGGGCAGATTGGTCAGGGTGAAGGGACCCGGCTGAAGCTGGGTTGAGCCGGAGCGATACCCGTTGATAAAAAGATCGACCGAGGTGGGTACCGCCGCTTCCCCGGCGAATTCGGGCAGTGGCCACGTCACCAGGTCAGGGCGCAGGGAGAAATCCCGCCCGACGCTGATCCCCCCCATCCGCACGCTGGAACTCCAGCTCAGGGCATCGCTGATCACGTCCCCGACGCTCCAGCTCATCGCGTCATCCTCATTGGTGAACAGCAGGGTTGTGTCATAGCGGACATACCCCTCCTGCTGCCCCTCGTTGCCGGTGAAATTTTCCCGGGCATAGCCGGTGGAGGAAAACGAACCGTTCTCGTTAAAGTAGCGGAACTCATGCCAGAGGGACGCCTGTCCGCCGATATGCTCCGTGTGGTTGGTGTAAAGATCGTAATTGAGCAGCGCGCCGCGCCCGAAGTGCGGTTTAGCCTGCGTCGCTTGCGCGCTGAACGGCGTCACGCGGGACGCGACCCAGTCGCGGGGAACAGTCAGCAGCAGGCGCTGCGCGGCGCTGTCGTACTCGACCCGAACCTGAGAAAGCGAAGAGAGATTTACCTCTCCGGCAGGAACATGTTCCGGTGGCAGCCCCGCGCGCAGCAGGTCGGCGCTGGAGATAAAGAAAGCGCCTTTACGCTGCGTCACGGGCACGACCAGACCGGTGTCGTAGTGGTTAAGCACGAGGGCAAGCTGGAAGACCGCTTCATCATGTATCGCCTGTGCCTGGGGCGGCGGCGGCAGGCTGTCATCGCCGGGCTCAGCCCAGGTCGCGGAACTGACGCAAAGCAGTATCATCATCGCCGGCTTCAGTTGACGGGCGTCGACTGCCATTGTGCGTCCCTGGCATTAATCTGCGCGCTCATCCGCTCCGGCTGACGAACGCCCGCGGGTACCGGCCAGCTACGGGTGCTGCCGGGAAGTACGTAACCCAGCAATCCCTCCGCAACCGTGCGTTTCTGTCCTCCCTGCTCCAGCGCCACCTGGCTCAGCCTGACATGGACATCCCCCCGATTCCGGACCTCCAGTGCTGGCTGCCCATCCGTTCGCGTCACCCGCCAGCTCAGGTTCCGGGTCTCCACCAGCGTGTGATGCGCCCCCTCTTTTATGGTCGGGATCCCCTGACCATACACAAACAGCGGAATGGAGTAACGCATCTGCAATTTGAGGCCGATGGTGGGTTCTGCTTTGGCATCAGGCTGAGGAATTTCATCCACGATAATGCGGTAGGCTTGTTCGACGCCTGCGGGAACGGGGTTCTGCTTAATAAGGCGGATAAGCTGCTTGCTGCCTGTGCCAATCGTGACGATGGGCGGGCTGGCGACCACATCCTGCTGTGCGGTGTAGCGCTCGTGTCCGTCCTCCTGCTTCCAGCGCACAATGCGCACCTGCATCGTTGTGGCGCTGTTTCCCTGGTTCTGGATCCACAGTTCCGTGGCGTTGGCGTCTGCCGCGAGCCACGGGTCGATCGGCCAGAGCAGAATGGTGGCTGCCGCCTGCGCCTGACCGGTTGCCACAGCCATTCCCAACGCGCCCGCCAGACAAACAGGTCTGAAAATTGGCTTCATCAACACTCTCCCTTTATTACCATGACAAGGTCACGGTGAGCTGATCGGAATATGTTCCTGCCGGGCTAAATCCGGTCAGTAGCGCCACGCCAAAAAGCGGCAGCGCGATGTTATTGCTGTTGCTATAGGTCACCGGTATCGCCTGGTTGACGCCAATTTCGCTGTTCGCGGCCAGCGAGCTGCTGCTGTAAAGCCGGTATCCCACCACGTCGGCGCCGTTCGAGCGTTTCATGCGGCGAACGGTTGAATAATTCTGGCCGCCATTAATGCTCATGCTCAGCGCCACGCCTGGCGTGCAGGCGATAGATAAGGCCCCGTTTGGCACAAAACTGGTGCTTACCGGTGCGCTCTCGACGCCGTTATGGGTGCCAAAATCCAGCGTCCCGAGAAGCCCTCCGCTTCCGGTGGTCACCACACATCCCGGGACGATGGTCGCGCTGACTTTAAAGGACTGTGATGTCACCGCATTCGCCGCAGGCGTCATCAGCAATCCGACGATCAGGGCGAAAAAAGGCTGCATGTGTCCCTCTGCGCATATGCGCAGATCTGTGAGAGTTGCCTTCATGGCGGTGCAGGACTAATAGGTGACGCTGACGTTAATCGTGTCGGTGTAGGTTCCGGGTACGACCGTCACGCTGTTACCGCCGCCGGTAATACGTCCGTAGAGGGTGTAACTGTCCACCCCTCCCGCCGTAGAGGCGATTGGCAACGCGGTATTATTGGCAATCACGTTGTTAAACCCGCTGTCGCTGTACAGGCTGTACGCCACGCCCTGTGCCGTATTGGTCGTGTTGACCAGATAGCGGGCAGGTGTTCCCGGGGTGCCGACAACGGTGCCGGGCGCTGAGGAGTTGGTGTTGCCAGTGATCGCCACCGTATAGCTGGCGGTCGTACACTGAATGGTGAAGGTGTTCCCGCCGCTGGCGCCGGTGAGCTGGGTGGTCAGAGTGGAAAACGTTGCGGGATGGGTGCCGAAATCCAGTGTCCCGAAGTTAATGCCGTTTTGCGTGGGCGATCCGTTTATCAGGCAGCCGTTCGTGAGTGTCAGCGTCGCGCCGATGGTGCCGCTACTGAGCACGGCCAGTGCCTGATGGGCCGTTGTCGCAGTCAGTAAGGTGCCTGCGCAGATCAAAAGGAGTTTTCTTTTCATTTACCACCCTCCAGAAGACGTCTCCGTTTCCTTGCCACATTTTATTTATTTCGTTCAAGATGTTAGCCCCGCTTAATGTTCCTCTGAGGGGGGTTATTGAGAATTTAGTTTACGGATATCGCTTCGACCACCTGCCCCTTAACGCATAAGCACTTTGTCTTATTGACTTATTATTTCCTTAAATAACAAGCAGTTAAAATCATTTTTTCCGTTTTTTTAATTTATTCGCTGAGAATATATCCATTAAAGTGTGATGCAGATCACAATATATCGTCATGACAATAACAACAAAATTAATAAAACTTAAAAAGGAGTTGTATCCCCCTACGCTTTGCGTCAATTTATGTGCCGAATAATTTCCCGCGTCGTAATAAAAAATTTATATGTATCGCCGCGGGCTACATCTGAAGCGCATAGAGGGTCTTTTTTCGTGGCAAGTGCAAACAAACTCACACTCTTCATCGTGATATTCATGCTGGCGGGTATTCTTTCAGGGGCAGCAATTCATGAATATGCATCTGCGGATGCCATCAAAGCCTGGTCGGATAATATTACCCTTCTGACCGATATTTTCCTCCGACTGATCAAAATGGTCATTGCCCCCCTGGTGTTCAGTACGCTCACCGTCGGCATTATGAAGCTGGGCGAAACCTCTACCATTGGCCGCGTGGGCGGTAAAGCGATGGTATGGTTTATCAGCTCATCCGTGCTCTCTATTCTGGTCGGCCTGTTTATCGTCACGCTGGAGCATCCGGGAAGCGGGCTGAACCTGACCGTCCCGACCGAGGCGGTGGATACCGGTCTGGCCGTTGGGGGCATGACGCTGAAAGCGTTCCTGTCACACACCATTCCAACCAGTATCGCGGGGGCGATGTCGAATAATGAGATCCTGCAGATTGTGGTGTTCTCCATGTTCTTCGGCATTGGCGGCGCGTCGCTGGGGCAGAAATTCAATGCCCCACTGGTGGCTGCGCTGGACGTGGTTTCCCATATCATGCTGAAGGTCACGGGTTATGTGATGTACGTTGCGCCGCTGGCCATTTTCGCGGCAATCTCCTCCGTTATCGCCACGCAGGGTCTGGGCATTCTGTTGAACTATGCCTCCTTTATTGGCGGCTACTATGTTGCCATTCTTCTCACCTGCATGGTGCTGCTGGCCGTGGGTTACATGGTGCTGAAAAAAGAGGTGTTCCGCCTGGTCAGCATGCTGAAAGATCCGGTTCTGGTGGCGTTTACCACCAGCAGTTCTGAAGCGGCCTACCCTAAAACGCTGGAGCAGCTGGAGCGTTTTGGCTGCTCGCGCAACATCGCCTCTTTCGTGCTGCCGATTGGCTACTCCTTCAACCTGGTGGGGTCGATGGTGTACTGCTCTTTCGCCTCAATGTTTATCGCTCAGGCGTACAACATTCACCTGAGCTTCTCTGAAGTGACGGTGTTGATGCTGACCCTGATGCTGGCCTCAAAAGGGATTGCGGGCGTACCGCGCTCCTCGCTGGTGGTGCTGGCCGCGACGATCCCAAGCTTCAACATCCCGGTCGCCGGTATTTTGCTGCTGATGGGGATCGACCACTTCCTGGATATGGGCCGTTCCGCGATTAACGTGTTGGGGAATGGCATTGCGACCGCGATGCTGTCGCAGAATGAAGGTGCGCGGGAAGCGGACACTGAGCTGGTAAAGCAGGAAGCTTAAGGGTATGAAAAAGCCGGGTGGCGGCTTCGCCTTACCCGGCCTACAAATGGCTCGAACACGTAGGCCGGGTAAGCGTCAGCGCCACCCGGCTTTGTTTTAGGCTACATGACTCGCAGCGAAGACGGCCCCAGCATTAACGTATGGGTGGCCACGAAAGCTGAGCAGGTGGAGCAGGATGTAAAAAAGCCGGGTGACGGCTTCGCCTTACCCGGCCTACAAATGACTCGAACACGTAGGCCGGGTAAGCGTCAGCGCCACCCGGCTTTGTTTTAGGCTACGTGACTCGCGGCGATATCCAGCAGCGCCATCTCATCGCTGTTCAGCAGCTTCTCAATGTTCACCAGAATCAGCATACGCTCGCCGAGCGCGCCCAGACCGGTCAGGTATTCGGTCGACAGCGTGACCGCAAACTCCGGCGCAGGACGAATCTGGTCAGAGGTCAGGGAAAGCACGTCAGACACGCCATCCACCACAATACCCACCACGCGCTGCCCCAGGTTCAGAACGATCACCACGGTGTTGTCGTTGTAGTCAACGTCGCCCTGGCTGAACTTCACGCGCAGGTCCACGATGGGCACAATGACGCCACGCAGGTTGGTGACACCTTTAATAAACGCAGGCGTGTTAGCGATGCGGGTAACCTGGTCGTAACCACGGATTTCCTGCACTTTCAGGATATCGATGCCGTACTCTTCATCGCCTAAAGTGAATACCAGAAATTCCTGTCCTGATGGCTCGCCCGCCAGTTTCGTTACATTACTCATACCGGTCATGTTATTACCTTCTACTTAATCAGGCGGCTGTGTACGCCACACGTTGTTCACGATTTAATCCCTGAAGCGCCGACACGTCGACGATCAGCGCCACGCTACCATCACCCAGAATGGTGGCGGCAGAAATACCCGGCACTTTGCGGTAGTTGCTTTCGAGGTTCTTCACCACCACCTGGTGCTGGCCAATCAGCTGATCGACCAGCAGCGCATAGCGGCGGCCCGCGCTTTGCAGGATCACCACGATACCCTGCGTGGCCTCGGTCTTCGCCCCGTCCACTTCGAACACTTTCCACAGTTCCACCAGCGGCAGGTACTCACCGCGAACCTCGAGCACGCGCTCGCCGCCCGCCAGCGGATGCAGATCTTCCTCACGCGGCTGCAGGGATTCCATCACCGCGTTCAGCGGCAGGATAAAGACTTCGTCCGCCACCTTGACGGACATGCCGTCGAGGATCGCCAGCGTCAGCGGCAGCAGGATGCGAATGGTGGTGCCGGAACCCTGTTTAGACTGGATTTCAACGTGGCCGCCCATCTCCTGGATGTTACGTTTCACCACGTCCATGCCCACGCCGCGCCCGGAGACGTCGGTCACCTGCTCTGCGGTAGAGAAGCCCGGCGCGAAGATCAGCATGCCTACTTCTTCGTCGGTCATGTTTTCATTGACCGCCATCCCCTGCGAAATCGCTTTTGCCAGGATGCGCTCGCGGTTCAGACCGGCGCCGTCATCGGTCACTTCGATACAAATGTTCCCGCCCTGGTGCTCCGCAGAGAGAATCAGGTTGCCGACCGGCGATTTCCCGGCGGCAATGCGGTTTTCCGGCAGTTCGATACCGTGGTCGAGGCTGTTACGCACCAGGTGCGTTAACGGGTCAATGATGCGCTCGATCAGGCTCTTATCCAGTTCGGTTGAGCTGCCCATCAGGGTCAGTTCAATCTGCTTGTTCAGCTTGCTGGCAAGGTCGCGGACCAGACGCGGGAAGCGGCTGAAGACATATTCCATCGGCATCATACGGATGGACATGACCGATTCCTGCAGGTCGCGGGCGTTACGCTGCAACTGGCCCATGCTGGTAATCAAATCCCCATGGGTGACCGGGTCGAGTTCGTTTGAACGTTGCGCCAGCATCGACTGGGTGATCACCAGTTCACCCACCAGGTTAATCAGCTGGTCAACCTTCTCAACGGCAACACGGATGCTGGTCGACTCGCTGGAGCGCGCGGCAGGTTTTTCACCACGGCCCGGTGCAGCAGCTTCTTTTGGCACCGCCTTCAGCGCCGGGGCCGCAGGGGCCACAGCCGGTGCGGCGGCCTGGGCGACAACAGCCACCTCTTCCGCAGCCGCAGGGGCGTCAACCGCGACAGTTTCGGTTTCGAAGGCGATTTGATCGGCTTCAATCACAAAGCACAGCACCGCCACGATATCGTCCTGGCCAATACCGTCATCAAGCGTCGCGGCCAGGCTGTCTTTGCCTTTTACCACGTTGCTTAATTTCGCCAGGTTACCCAGCTCTTCTTCCAGCAGGTTAACTTCATTCTCTTTCAGGCGAGACAGCACAACGCGCAGCTTGCCTGCCGGTGCGTCAGCAGGGGCAGACGCCTGCGCGGCAACCGTATCCACAACGCTCAGTTTTGCGGCAGGAACCACGGCTGCGGCAACCTCACCTTTTGCTTCCAGCGCGAGCTGGCGCAGCGCATTGCAGATGTATTCAAAGCTGGCGGCATCAGGCTCTGCCGAACTTTTATAGGCGTCGAGCTGTTCCTGCATAATATCTTTGGTTTCCAAAAACAGGTTGATAATGTCGGTATTGAGCTGCATCTCACCGCGTCGTGCTTCATCAAGCAGGTTTTCCATTAAATGGGTCGTTTCCTGCAGGATGGTAAATCCAAACGTTCCGGCTCCGCCTTTAATGGAATGCGCCGCACGGAAGATGGCATTGAGCTGCTCGGAATCCGGTGCTTCGGGCACCAAATCGAGCAAGTGTTGCTCCATATCGGCCAACAATTCGTCGGCTTCATCAAAGAATGTCTGGTAAAAATCGCTAATATCCATGCTCACGCTATCACCTCGGATTGGCTGGTGGCGATGTTGGAACGGCAGCCGAAGGAACGGCCCCAGGCTGTTTTAAATCGTCCAGTGACTCATTCTGACTTTCGGCGTTTTCATGCAGGATGGCCTGCTCCGCCTGCTGGTTCAGCACTAAAAGACTGATACGACGGTTGATGGCATCATCCGGCCCGCGGTCGGAAACGCGCATGGTTGCGGCCATGCCGACTACGCGCAGTACCTTGCCATCATCAAGCCCACCTACCACCAGCTCGCGACGCGAGGCGTTGGCACGATCGGCAGAAAGTTCCCAGTTGCTGTATCCCTTCTCCCCACTGGCGTACGGGAAATCGTCCGTGTGTCCTGACAGGCTGATTCGGTTAGGAATGCCGTTCAGCACCGGTGCAATGGCGCGCAGAATATCGCGCATGTACGGTTCAACTTCCGCACTCCCGGTTTTAAACATCGGGCGGTTCTGGCTGTCGATAATCTGGATACGCAGCCCTTCCTGCACCAGATCAATCTTCAGATGCGGTCGCAGCGCGCGCAGCTTCGGATCCGCTTCAATCAGCTGGTCGAGATCGCCACGCAGTTTCTTCAGGCGTGCCTGTTCCATCTTTCTCTTCAGCTCGTCGATGTTCGGCTCTTTTTTCACCTCACCCTTCTGCTGGGTGTAATCATCGCCGCCGCCCGGGATCGGGCTTTCGCTGTTAGAGATACGCGGTCCGCCAGCCACCGCCGTTGCCAGCGGCGTGCGGAAATACTCGGCAATCTGGATCAGTTCTTTTGGGCTGGAGATGGAGATCAGCCACATCACCAGAAAGAACGCCATCATTGCGGTCATAAAATCGGCATACGCGATTTTCCACGAGCCGTGCGCGCCATGCCCACCGCCCTTGTGCTTGCGTTTTTTTACGATGACGATCGGATGGGACTGGTTTTTCATGCGTCCTCAGTAGTCGTCTGTTGGTTTGGGTTTTTCACCGCACGCACGTGTTCTTCAAGCTCGATAAACGACGGACGCTCGCTGGAGTAAAGCGTTTTACGGCCAAACTCAACCGCGATCGGTGGCGCATAACCGTTGAGGTTAGAGAGCAGCGTGATCTTCACGCACTGCATCATTTTGGTGGTTTCCGCGCTCTTCTGGCGCAGTACGCTGGCCAGCGGAGAGATAAAACCATACGCCAGCAAAATACCGAGGAAGGTTCCCACCATCGCATGGGCAATCAGCGCACCGAGCTCCGCTGCCGGACGGTCTGCTGAGGCCAGCGCGTGAACCACCCCCATGACCGCGGCAACGATACCGAATGCCGGAAGCGAGTCGCCGACCAGCGCCAGGCTGTTGGCCGGTACTTCAGATTCGCTTTCATGGGTTTCAATTTCTTCATCCATCAGCGCTTCGATTTCGAAGGTATTCATGTTGCCGCTGATGATCAGTCGCAGATAGTCGACGATGAAATCCAGCATCATGGCATCAGCAAGAATGCGCGGATAGCTGGCAAAAATTTCGCTCTCTTTCGGGTTTTCAATATCCCGCTCGAGCGAGAACATGCCCTGCTGACGCGACTTCGCCATCAGGCGATAGAGCAATGCCAGCAGATCCATATACATGCTTTTGGTGTATTTCGAGCGACGGAACAGCAATGGAATTGCTTTCAGCGTGCCCTTGATCGATTTACCGTTGTTACCAACGATAAAAGCCCCTACCCCTGCGCCGCCGATGATAATAAGTTCAGCCGGTTGATAGAGTGCTCCAAGGTGCCCGCCGGTCATCATGTAACCGCCGAAAACTGTACCGAGAACTACCAGGTAACCTAATAAGATAAGCACGACATCATCCTTCCGCTAGTGACTATGGCAAGGACGTCCAGCTCGCAGCGTTGACCGTTCACGGGGTAAAAAAAAGCAGCGGTAATCGCTTACCGCTGCTGGAATCTTTCCCACACGTTCGGGTTAAACAGCTTGTTCGATCTGTTCATCCAGCAGTTGTGGAATAATATCGGCAGCATCCCGGGAAAGTTTACGTCTTTTTACTGCGCGGGATGGAGGCTGACATAAACTACAGGCGAAGCTGCCTGCAGGCTGATGAGCATGGGTAATAAAATTGCCGTTGCAGCAGTTGCAGCGCGACAGCTCAAGCATTCCGCTCTCAACAAAACGCACCAGCGTCCATGCGCGGGTCAGCGCCAGCAGAGGGCCTTCTTCCTGCTGTGGGCATTGTTCAAGGTAAAGTTTGTAGGCTTTGATCACGGCGTCAACGCCGCTACACAAACCGGTTTTGAGAAGATACTGCCAGGCATTACAGAACATGGAAGCGTGAATATTCTGCTCCCACGTCATAAACCAGTCGGTAGAAAACGGCAGCATGCCTTTCGGCGGGGGACTACCACGTAACTCTTTGTACAGTTTGATCAGACGGCCACGGCTCAACTGCGTCTCGCTTTCCAGCATTTGTAAACGAGCACCCAGTGTAATCAGCTCCATGGCTAACTGTATGTCACGCGCTTCCTGAACAATGCTTTTCTCGCTCATTGCTAGGCCCTTTTCTTACGGGCTACGTCATCAGGCTGGCTGATTTCGTTAAGCAAGCGAGTGGAAAGAAGAATACCGGTATGGATCTGTTGAAGATCGTCTACACGGGACTCCTGCGTCAGACGCGTTATTGTCTGTGAATCATCGAAACGGAACTGGCAAACCAGTTGATTCGTTTCAGCCAGTTTAACCATCTGCGGGAGGGTTAAGCCGCCCAGCATGGTTGCCATTTCTTCGTTAATACCCAGACGAAACATCGCGGACGCCTTGTCCTGACTAATCAAACGCTGCGCGAGCAGTAAATACGACAAATTGATGTCATAGATATGTTTTAGCAACTCGGATGTATGCATTGTTCCCATCCCGAATAACCAACTATTATTTTTATGCGGAAAGACCGCACCCCGTGATGTCGCCGGGAAATCACCCGGTATAAAAAAGAAAAGGCTAAATGCATAGTTGAATTTAGGTTTGTATTCATCGAAACGCGTAAGAGAGGAAACGCGAATGCGTCTCTTACATGTTTTATCATTTCTTACAAATAACTAAGATTTTTCCTAATTCGACGCAAACTCTACTCGTCAGTTTTGACACATACAATCCAGCCATCCTCAAATTTAAAAAAAATGTGATCCACGTCACACAATTTAAGTGAATATGACCCATAAATCCATCAGTATGACTTGTAATTTGTTCACTTAATGACCAATCGGCACTGTTTTGTATTCTTAATTGACGAATACTCATGCAGAAGGGGGATCAGAACTGGCATGCAATGTGCTTTTCCATCGGGGAGCGTGGCGCGGAAACATTTACATCAAACACCCCTTCGGGAAACATTTTTCTTACTGTGAAAAAACATAGAGTTATGCAGGGAGCCTAAAAAAGATGTTTCAGTCCGTGATCATTCGAAATGATTTTGTAACGCGTAAAAACGATTCAACAGTCAAGGCATAAATTTGTGTGATTTACGTTAAGTTGTTAATTTTTTTCATTTAGGTCCATTTTTCAGTTATTCTTCTTATAAGAATAATTAATGAATAATTATGATAAGCTTCACACTAATGTCGTAATCAGCCCTTGCAGAACCCCGAAATTCGCGGTAAAGGTGATCAAACGCTGTCAGTCAGACACCCAAGGAGTGCGCCATGAGTTACTCCCATCTACTTGTTTCTGTTGCTGTTTCCCCAGAAAGCCATCAACTCGTCGCCCGGGCGGTGTCCATTGCCAGACCCCACAATGCCCGCATCAGCCTCATCACGCTTGCGGCCGAACCGGAGATGTATAATCAGCTGGCTGCCCCTATGCTGGAGGATATTCGTGAGGTACTTCAGGAGGAAACGCAGCAATTCCTGCGCGAGCTGGTAGAAAAGGCAGATTATCCCGTCTTTGAGACCGTTATTGCGACAGGAGAACTTAATGCCCATATTCTCGATATGTGTCGTAAACAGAATATTGATTTAGTGATATGCGGGAATCATAACCACAGCTTTTTATCGCGCGCAGCCTGCGCGGCGAAATCTATTGTCGCGTCAAGCCAGGTTGATGTGCTGTTAGTACCGCTTGGGGGGCGTTAACCCCCCAGGGAAATATCAGGCAAGTTTAGGGAAGGTTGCGATCTTTTTTTGTAAATCGCCTTCATGGCTTTGTGGGGCGATATCGCGGAGATCCTGAATAAAACGCGCCTGCCAGTGGTTAATATCGTTTTTCCGGATCGTCTCCATCATTTCAGCATGGCGGGAAATACGCTCCGTGAGCGGCATGGTCAGCGCGCGGTTCAGGGCGTTAGCCACGTCATCGCGATCGTAAGGGTTCACAATCAGCGCCGAGGTGAGCTCATTTGCGGCCCCGGCAAACTGGGAGAGCACCAGCACACCCGGATCGGCAGGGTCCTGCGCCGCCACGTATTCTTTCGCGACCAGGTTCATCCCGTCGCGCAGCGGCGTCACCAGGCCGACATCCGCGTAGCGGAAGACCTTCATCAGGATCTTACGGTCAAAGTGCTGGTTCAGATAAAACAGCGGCGTCCAGCCCAGTTGCCCGTAGCGGCCATTAATCCGCCCTGCTTCTGTCTCCAGCTGATGGCGAATGTCCTGATAGGCCTGAACCTCACCGCGCGACGTCGGCGCAATCTGGGTATAACGGATTTTACCGTGATGCTTCGGATATTTATCCAGCAGCGTTTCATATGCCAGGAAGCGCTCCGGCAGCCCTTTGGAATAATCAAGACGCTCGACTGAGAAGATATTTTTCACGTGCTTGAGTTCATTCTTAAGCTGCGCCAATTTTGGCGGCAGCGGGCCAGAGGCCTGCTCCGCGATTTCGTCAGGTTCAATCCCTATTGGATACACTTCGGTGTGGAACGTTTTTCCCCACGCCGTATGGGTTTTCCCGCCTTTGGTCACCAGACGCGCTTTCCCTGACACGGAGTCAAGGAATGCCAGTCGGTCATTTTCCGTCTGGAAGCCCAGCAAATCGTAGTCACACAACGCCTCCAGCAGCTCTTCATGCGGTGGTAGCGCGGTAAAAATTTCCGGCGTCGGGAACGGGATGTGCAGGAAGAAGCCAATCCGGTTATTCACTCCCCTCTTTCGCAGCTCTCTGGCGAACGGCAGCAGGTGATAATCGTGGATCCATAAAATATCGTCTTCTTCTATTAAAGGCAGCAGTTTATCCGCCAGCAGCGCATTCACGCGCGCGTAGCCTTCGAAGGATTCACGCTGGAATTTGACCAGGTCAAGACGATAGTGAAACGCCGGCCACAGGACGGCATTCGAGAACTGCGAGTAATACTCGTCGTAGTCTTTCTCTTTCAGTGCAAACGACGCCCACGTGATGCTCCCGCGCGTCACTTTTTTGAGCGGTTTCTCTTCTTCACTGATTTCTCCGCTCCAGCCAAACCACAGCCCGCCAGCGGCTTTCAAGGCACCTAACACCCCTACCGCCAGGCCACCCGCACTGGCTTTTTTATCATCAGGTGGTGCGATTCGGTTAGAGACGACGACTAAGCGACCCATAATGGTTTCCCCCTTTGTTTTGCGCTATTTGTTGTTGTTGCTGGTTAGCGATATCAGATACCCACTGCCAGACGCTGGCGACATCCGCCAGCCGCCATTCGGCGACAGTGTCACCAGGCCCTACCTTAACGGCGATCCCTCCGGCCTGATTAACCACACGGAACCCGGCCTCGTCGGTCAGGTCATCCCCAAAGAAAACAGGCGTCCGGCCCTTAAAAGGTGCCTCCGCCATAAATGCGGCGATGGCTGCGCCTTTATTAATCCCCTTCGGCTTTACCTCCACCACGCATTTGCCCGGCTGCAGCGCCAGCTGTGGATGTTCATCCGCAACCGTCTGTGCAAGCGCAAGCACGGCAGCTTCATGCTGCGGCGCCTGGCGATAATGCAGGGCAAAGGCCATGCCTTTGGCTTCCAACTCGGTGCCAGGCAGGTCTGCCAGCGCAGCAGAGAGCCGCTTCTGGAGCGTTTGCGTGAGTGCGTCGGGGAGTGAAACGATATGCGTTTGATCATGGATGTCGCGGCGCTCCGCTCCGTGTACACCGGCCAGCGGAAAGTGGTATGGACTGGCGAGCAGATCCAGCTCGGCCATTGAGCGCCCTGATATCAATGCCAGTGCTCCCTCATTCATGAGCGAGAGCTGATGCAAATCCTGTAACACCGCCTCCGGAATAGACACCTGATCGGGGTGCGGTTTTATCCCGGCGAGCGTGCCGTCGAGATCAAAAAAGAAAGCATAGTGTCCGGGCAGTACAGGCGGTGCGGTTAACAAGTCAGCCACCCTTTTCCTCCTTACGGTTGACGAGAGGCAAACGCCTTTACCTCTTTCATAGCCATGTAAGTATAGACAGTGTGACGTCGCTCGCCATTTGACAACCGCCCCGCCAGTAAAACTGGCGGGGCGGTTAAGGGGTCAACTATGGTTATAAGTTGAGCAATAAAAGAGGTGCAAAACGGTTACACGGTACGCTTCGCTTTTTGCTTGTAACGGTCGAAAATCACCGCTGCCAGCAGGATCAGACCACGCACCACGTACTGCGAGAACGGCGAAATATTCAGCAGGTTCATGGCGTTCTCTACCGTCCCTAAAATCAGGATACCGGCCACCACATATGAGATTTTTCCGATGCCGCCCTTGAGGGAAACGCCCCCTAACACGCAGGCCGAAATAACGATCAGCTCATAACCGATAGAGGTCATTGGCTGGCCGCTGGTCATACGCGACGCCAGAATAATCCCCGCCGCGGCAGAAACCAGTCCTGAAAGCACAAAGATAATAATCTTGGTGCGCACCACCGGCACCCCGGCCAGACGGGCGGCCTCTTCATTACCGCCAATCGCCAGCGTATTACGGCCAAAGGTGGTCCGGTTAAGCAGGAAGCCGAACAGGATCAGGCAGGCCACCGTCAGCCAGATAGGCGCAGGCAGACCCAGCCAGTTGGCGTACCCCAGCGTGAAGAAACGTTCGTCTTCAATCCCCACCGCTTTACCGTCAGAGATGATATAGGCCAGCCCGCGGACAATTTGCATTGTCGCAAGCGTCGTGATCAGGGCGTTAATCTTCAGGCGCGCGATGACAAAACCGTTCACCAGACCGCTGATGACGCCGAGTAACAGACCGGCAAGGACGCCAATCCACAGGCTCTCCGTCATGTTGATCACCACGGCCGTCGTGACGCCTGCGCAGGCAATCACCGACGCCACCGACAGGTCAAAATCGCCGGAGGCCAGGCAGAACAGCATCCCGCAGGCCACCATCCCGGACATGGAGATGGCGAGACCCAGCCCCTTCATATTAATGAAGGTGGCAAAATTGGGAACAAAGATCGCGCAGGCGACGAACAGTGCGGCAAAGACCACCAGCATGCCGTACTGATCCCAGATACGCCCAACGCTCAACGCCGACTTCGACTTCGGCACTCCGGATGTAGTAACAGAGGACATCATTAACTCCTTACTCAGGCGACGGCCTGGCTAACTTTAGGCATGGCGAGGTTCAACGCCTGTTGTTCATTCGCCTGTTCATGAAGTAATTCGCCGGCAATTTCGCCTTCACGCATCACCACAATGCGGTCGGCCACGCCAAGCACCTCCGGCAGATCGCTGGAGGCGAAAAGCACCGCCACGCCGCGTTTTGCCAGCTCATAGATCACGTTATAAATCTCGTGTTTTGCCCCCACGTCGATACCGCGCGTCGGCTCATCCAGTAAGATGACCTTCATATCCTCTGACAGCCAACGGCCCAGAATAGCCTTTTGCTGGTTTCCGCCTGACAGATTCATGATCAGCTGTTCCGGACCCGGCGTTTTGATATTCAGTGAACGAATATGGTGGTCGGCGTTACTCGACTCCCAGCTATCGTTTATCAGGCAACCGGCGCGAATAAACTTACGCCGGGCGGAAATATTGATATTGTCGCGCACCGAGTGCACCGGAATAATGCCCTCCGCTTTCCGGTCTTCCGGACAGAGCATCATCCCCGCCCTGATCGCGTGGGCCGGTTTCTGAATATCTATCCGCTCGCCGTCAATGGAGACCTGCCCATCGGTAATACGGGTACCGCCGAACAGACCTTTCATCAACTCGCTACGCCCCGCACCCACCAGACCAAACAGGCCGACGATTTCACCGCTGCGTACGGATAACGAAATCGGCGTTCTGACGCCCGGCGCTTTTACGCTATCCAGGCGCAGGCGTTCCGGGCCGTACTGGCGTGGCTGCCAGTGATAGATATCACCCAGATCGCGTCCGACCATCGCCTGGACCAGCTGGTCATGGTTCACCTGCGCCATGTCGGTAAAGGTGCGCACATAGCGTCCATCTTTAAACACGGTGATGGCATCGCTCAGGGCAAATATCTCTTCCATGCGGTGCGACACGTACAGAATCGTCCGGCCTTCCTGACGCAATTCGCGGATCACGCGGAACAGATTTTCGATTTCCCGCTTCGAGAGCGAACTGGTGGGTTCATCGAAGGCAATAATCCTGGCGTTACGCGCCAGCGCCTTGGCAATTTCAACCATCTGCCACTGGCCGATGGAGAGATATTTCAGCGGCGTCTGGGGATCGACGTCCAGACCCAGGTGTTTAAGCTGCAGCCCCGCTTCATAATTAAGTAGCGAACGATTCACCACGCCGCCTTTGTGCGGGAGCTGTCCTAAATAGATATTTTCCGCCACGGTCATCTCAGGGATGAGGTGCAGCTCCTGATAGATAATGGCTACCCCGGCATTGAGCGCCGCCGTGGTATCGGCAAAAGCGACCTCTTCGCCGCGGATCGCCAGCGTGCCGGTCGTGGGCGAGTAGTTGCCGCTGAGGATTTTCAACAGCGTCGATTTTCCCGCACCGTTTTCCCCCATCAGGGCATGAACCTGGCCGGCATAGCAGTCGAAGCTGATATCGGTCAGCGCGTTAACACCGGGGAAGGTTTTCCCGATGCCGCGAAAAGAGAGATACGGATCAGACTGTCGCATAACGTCTCCGTGATTCCTGTAGTGTGTACGTCAGGCCCCTCACGAAGGATGAGGGGCACAATCACCGCGTATTACTTCCCGCCCAGTCCTTTTTTCGCCAGCTCCTCTTTGAAGTTGTCGCGGGTGATCAGCACCACGTCGGTCACTTCGGTAAATTTCGGCGGTTCAGCCCCTTTGGTGACCCAGTTGTAGAGCATCTCGCTGGATTTGTAGCCGTGAACGTCCGGGCTTGGCAGCAGTGAACCGTAGAAGCCGGTTGCCTGCGCTTTGGACAGCTCGCTGACGGCGTCAACGCCGTTGATGCCAATCCCGATCACGTCAGGCGCTTTGAAGCCCTGACCTTCCGTCGCGCGCACCCCGCCCAGCACGGTGTTGTCGTTCATGCCGACCACCAGCCAGTGTTTGACTTCTGGATGCTGCACCAGCATGGAGTTCGCGGCATCGAATGCGCCCGGGATATCGTTGGATTTGGTTGGGACTTTATAGATCTGTTTTTCCGGGAAGCCGGCTGCTTTCAGCGCGTCCATTGACCCGGTCGTACGACGACGTGCCGTGTCCAGCTCATCCGCAGTAATGGCCATCACCGCGGTCTCTTTGACATCCCAGCCGCGTTTTTGCATCTCTTTATAGAGTTCCTGGCCCTGACGCTCACCGATTTTGGTCGCCGCCATCATCACCAGCGGGACGCTGTCCATCGGTTTGCCTTTGGCGTTAACGAACTGATCGTCAACGGCAATGACCTTCATGTCATAGCCCCGGGCCTTGGCCGCGATGGCCGAGCCCAGCTTGGGATCCGGCGTGCAGATCACAAAACCTTTCGCGCCGCTGGCCGCCAGGCTGTCGATGGCGTTCAGGGTTTTCTCACCGTCAGGCACGGCGATTTTAATCACTTCAAAACCTAAGTCTTTCCCGGCCTTATCGGCGAATTTCCACTCCGTCTGGAACCAGGGCTCTTCAGGCTGTTTTACCAAAAAACCGAGTTTTAAATTCTCAGCAATAGCGGATTGTGACATAACGGCAGCCAGACCGATGGCCGCCAGCGCTTTAGTAAATTTGTGCATGGTAAACTCCAGCTTTAGCTTTCTTTTCTGTAGGGAATATTTGCGTACTTCTTTATTTAATCGGACTTAAAACAAGGCATTAGCGCTTACCTCGTCATAAGCGTTATTGCTGGTGATAGTTTTAGCGGGAAATTAATCATCCATAAGAGAGCCCCATCACACCGCAGAATTACAGTAATTGCGTACATAAATTCAGCGAAAAATGACATAAAAAAGGCAGTATTTGTCAGACAAATGAAACGAGGGTAAGCAGGATTATCCATAAGATTAGCTAAGATATCCCTGATCCCTTTTAACAGGCGTGAGGACCCCAGACGTCAGAACGCTGCAGCATGTTTTTCATCAAAAACGCAGCACGTCCGGAGCGTTATTTATTTCGTAGAATTTGATTTAGCGCAATTTTATTAATGCATCATATATTCGAAATAATTAATCCGTAATTAATTCTTTTACGGAGCATTATTCCGGCTTAATATCCCCAAAAGAGTAACAGTATATCTCTTCGATAAAAATCATTAATTATCAATGGATTAATGAGAGGGAAATTGATGGCGAGCTAATTGTATTTCTGTACTATATTAAAGTTTGTAATGTATGGTAAACACAGCCTATTTAAGAGTTTTCTTAGACCACAGACAAGGGTATGCTTATTTATATCGAACACAGGAAGTGAATTTCGGTCGACTTCGTTTACTGCAGAAAACGTATTTCTGCTCTTTTTCTTCGTATTTGCCTGACGCTCAGGTTAAGCAACGGACATCACGTCCCACCGTCAATAAGGATATGAGTATGGCTACCCAAACGATGATGCAAAAACTTAACGCGCAGATGAACCTTGAGTTCTATGCCTCCAATCTGCACCTGCACTTAAGTGCGTGGTGCGCTGAGAACAGTCTCACGGGGTCTGCCACCTTCTTTCGCTCTCAGGCGCAAAGTAACGTCACCCATATGATGCGGGTCTTTAACTTCCTGAAGGCCTCAGGGGCAAATCCTGTCGTTAAAGCCCTTGATGGGATCAACGAGAGCTATTCTTGCCTGGAAGAACTGTTTCAGAAGACGCTTGAAGAGTATGAACAACGCTGTAGCACCCTCAACAAACTGGCTGATGAAGCCAAAGCGCAGCAGGATATTACGACGCTCAGATTCTTACGCGATATGGACAAAGAGCAGCAGCAGGATGGCCTGCTGCTGAAGACGCTGGCGGATGAGATCCATAATGCGCAGCAGGCAGGTTTATGTCCTGAGCAGACCGACCGTCACCTGCTCGACATTGTGGCGGTGCAGCACCACTGAGTTTTTGGCCTGCTTCCGTCCCGGGGAGCAGGTCCCCTTCCCCTCTCCAACCTTCTGCTTTTGCTGAAATTTAACAAATCAGATCTGGCTCCCAATGATTAACCACACAACGTGTGATGATTTATTTAATTACATAATCATTGACGAGGGAGCATCATGATCACCATTGAGTTTGTTGTCATTCTCCTCTGCCTGCTGACGGGTACGCGTTTCGGCGGGATGGGGCTTGGGTTAATCAGCGGTATTGGTCTTTTTATTTTATGTTTCGTCTTTGGTCTGCAGCCGGGTAAACCCCCGGTTGACGTCATGCTGACCATTCTCGCGGTGATTGGTTGTGCCGCTACCCTGCAAACGGCGGGGGGCCTCAACGTCATGATGCAGTTTGCGGAACGCCTGCTGCGCAAACATCCGCAGCACATCACCCTGCTCGCTCCGTTTACCACCTGGATGCTGACCTTTCTGTGCGGCACCGGCCATGTGGTCTACACCATGTTCCCCATCATTGCGGATATTGCGTTGAAAAAAGGGATCCGCCCGGAGCGCCCCATGGCCGTGGCATCGGTGGCATCGCAGATGGCGATTACGGCCTCCCCCGTTTCGGTTGCCGTCGTGTCGCTGGTCTCCATCCTGGCGGCCCAGCATGGGATCGGTCACGGGTGGGGGATCCTGGAAATACTTGCCGTATCGGTTCCCGCGTCACTTTTCGGGATGGCCATTGCGGCCCTGTGGAGTTTACGCCGTGGGAAAGATTTGGCCGACGACACGGAGTTCCAGGAAAAGCTGAACGATCCTAAACAACGTGAATTTATCTATGGCGGAACGGAGACGTTAATGAATCAGCGTTTCCCAAAACAGGCCTACTGGTCCACGTGGATTTTCTTTGCCGGTATTGCCGTGGTCGTTCTGCTGGGGGCCTTCCCTGAGCTGCGCCCGGCCTTTGAACTGAAAGGCAAAATGACGGCCCTGTCGATGAACCTTGTCATCCAGATGATGATGTTAATTGCGGGTGCCGTGATGCTGATGGTCTGTAAGGTCAATGCCTCCGCGATTTCTAACGGCGCGGTCTTCAAGGCCGGGATGGTCGCGATCTTCTCGGTCTTTGGCGTGGCGTGGATGAGCGATACTTTTTTCCAGGCGCATCTCGACGAGTTAAAGCTGGCGCTGGAGGGCGTGGTGAAAAGCCACCCGTGGACGTATGCCATTGTTCTGTTTCTGGTGTCAAAACTGGTGAACAGCCAGGCGGCGGCGCTGACGGCGGTTGCGCCGATGGGGCTGATGCTGGGCATCGATCCGAAAATGCTGATCGCCTTTTTCCCGGCATCATACGGTTATTTTGTCCTGCCGACCTATCCCAGCGATTTGGCCTGCATCGGCTTTGATCGGTCAGGCACGACCCGCATCGGGAAATTTATCATCAACCACAGCTTCATTTTGCCAGGGCTGATTGGGGTGAGCTGCGCCTGTGCGGCGAGCTACCTGCTGGTTCAGACGTTCTTCTGACAACATCAAAGGGCGACACATGCCGTCGCCCATTTCCCTGCTTTAGTGAGATTCACCCTGCGGCGTGAATCGCAGCTCGATCAGCGCGATGGCTTTCTGGATCGCGCGCAGTGTAACCGGGTCAGCGGCAGCAGGATGGCTGGCGAAATCGATGTTTTTCAGCTGCGTAGACATCTTCTCGCGCACTTCAACCGGCGCAATCACGTCCAGGACATCGAGGATTTGTTTGATAACCAGCTGGCAGGCGACAACGTCAGAGACCAGTTCCTGATCGGCGCTCAGGTTTTGTGACATGGGGGTTTTCTCCTTATTTAAAGGCCGCCATAGTACCAAAACACGCCCCCTGACATCTTCCCTTCATCGCCTGCAGGTACAAAAAAACCCGCCGAAGCAGGTTTTTTTATCAGAACATGGCGCCCGGCGGCACGTCTTTGAAGGTGCGGCAGTAATTGGCCCACATACTTTTCAGGATTTTGCGCAGTTTCACGATGATGCTCCATTAACTTGTTATACAACTTTATCGTCAACGTGCTTATAATATGACCACCATCACAAAAATCAATACTTTTGTGACATACATCACAATTTAATCTGCCAGTGGCCTGATAGCGATCACCTCTGACCCGTTGCGAAGAGTGAGGGCAGATTGTCCGGCTATTCCAGCCATTGCAGCGGGCATCTGCGGGTACGATAACGTATTTCCATCCACTCAGAGCGAACCATGAAAAGAGTCATTGTAGCCGGCACACTCCTGCTGCTCGCGGGGTGCAGTGTTAACCGCCAGGCTGAAGTCAGCAGCCTCGACGCGCCGAACGGCATCGTCCGCCTCGATTACGGCCAGGCAGCGCTGCAAAATGCGTATTCCGATGAGTATGTGAACAACGGCACGGCGGTAAAAGCCTGTCAAAACATGGGGTATGCCACAGCCTCGGCCTATGGCCAGCCCATCAAAACCTGCACCCTCATTAGCGGTTCGTTGTGTCTGAACGAGAGCGTGACTATCCAGTATAAATGCCTGGGTTACGCCGTTAACCCTAAGTCAAATAATCCGTGGTATTAATCCAGACTGCCAGCCTGTGCTGGCAGTTTATTTCATTACGAACAAAAACAATTCTCATTAATAAATGATAAATCGCCAATGCGTTTTATTCCCATTCGTATTTTTAATAAATAAAATAAAGTTTTTACGTTTTGCAAATAATTAAATAACAAATTATAGTGTCGCTCATTGTGAACCAGAAATAATAACCCGGAGCGTCACCATGCTGAAAACTGAAATGATCGACAAGCTCAACGCGCAAATGAACCTTGAGCTGTTTTCGTCCCTGCTCTACCAGCAGATGAGCGCCTGGTGCAGCTACCACAGTTTCGAAGGCGCGGCCGCGTTTCTGCGTCGTCACGCGCAGGAAGAGATGACCCATATGCAGCGTCTGTTTGATTATCTGACGGATACCGGCAGCCTGCCGCGCATTGAAACCGTGGCTTCCCCTTTTGCTGAATATAATTCTCTCGATGAACTGTTCCGCGCCACCTACGAGCACGAGCAGCTGATCACGCAGAAAATTAACGAACTGGTTCATGCCGCGATGACCAGCCAGGATTATCCAACCTTTAATTTCCTGCAGTGGTATGTAGCCGAACAGCATGAAGAAGAGAAGCTGTTTAAATCCGTGCTGGATAAATTATCGCTGGTGGGTAAATCCGGTGAAGGTCTTTACTTTATTGATAAAGAACTTTCCACGCTTGATACGCAGAATTAATTTCAGCGCGGTGCCGGTTTCCGGTACCGCGTTAATTTACATACACCCGGCACAGCTGGTGCAGCGCCAGTCGTGGGGATTCACGGCCTGGTAAAAATAGCGGTAGCTGGACGTCTCCAGCGGAATGCCCCTCTCGTAGAACATATCCGTCAACCAGTCGACATTCTCGATAATCCACTCATCTTCCTGTAAGCCTTGTGCAAAGGTCTCATCTTCAGGATCAATAACCGAATAGATCCCCCAGGTGCCCATATCCTTTTCGCAACGGGACTCGGGAAGATTCAGGGGCTGGTTCTGCCAGCTGATTATCCAGTGGCCATGGCACAACAGGTTGCCTCCCCGGCTCCATGCCGCGGTAAAAGGATTCTCCCCCGCCATAACACCCTCACTTTATTTGATAATTTATATTTATTGTTTACGTTACGCCGGAATGTCGTGCAACAGTATTGCCCTTATGAGGTAGGCGCAGGCCTAAAAAGGATCGGAGGGTCGTTAATACGTAAACCCTTTTTTACACCACTTGTAACGGTGATTTGACGAGTTACGGCTTTTCCCTTACTCTGCGCCGCAGATTTTGTCGCGGTTAAGAAGCGTTGTAGAGGAAAGCGTGAAAAACAGAACTCTGGGAAGTATTTTTATCGTCGCCGGAACGACAATTGGCGCAGGAATGCTGGCAATGCCTCTGGCAGCCGCGGGCGTGGGATTTGGCATGACCCTGCTGCTGCTGGGCACGCTCTGGGCGCTGATGTGTTACACCGCCCTGCTGCTGCTTGAGGTTTACCAGCACGTACCCGCCGATACCGGTCTGGGTTCGCTTGCGGCGCGCTATCTGGGACGCTATGGCCAATGGATAACCGGCTTTAGCATGATGTTCCTGATGTACGCCCTGACCGCCGCCTATATCAGCGGCGCCGGGGAATTGATCGCCTCCAGCGTCAACGACTGGTTTGGCTCTGACATTACCCCTGCGACGGGCGCCATCTTCTTTGCGCTCATCGGCGGCGGCGTGGTCTGCGTCGGGACGTCGCTGGTCGATCTGTTTAACCGTTTTCTGTTCAGCGCCAAAATTCTTTTCCTGATTGTCATGCTGGTCCTGCTGGCGCCGCACGTGCATAAGGTCAACCTGCTGACGTTGCCGCTGGAAAAAGGTCTGGCGCTTTCCGCGATCCCAGTCATTTTCACCTCGTTTGGCTTCCATGGCAGCGTGCCGAGTATCGTCAGCTATATGAACGGCGATATTCGCAAGCTGCGCCGTGTCTTTGTGATTGGCAGCGCGATCCCGCTGATCGCCTATATTTTCTGGCAGCTGGTGACCCTGGGCAGCATCGACTCTTCAACCTTTATTGGGTTGATGGCGCAACACGCTGGACTGAACGGTTTTCTGCTGGCACTGCGCGAGGTTGTCACCTCGCCGCACGTGGAGCTGGCGGTACACCTGTTTGCCGACCTGGCGCTGGCAACCTCGTTCCTGGGCGTAGCGCTTGGCCTGTTTGATTATCTGGCCGACCTGTTCCAGCGTCGCAATACTGCCGCAGGACGGTTACAGACGGGGGCGATCACCTTCCTGCCGCCGCTGGCGTTCGCGCTGTTTTATCCGCGTGGGTTTGTGATGGCGCTGGGCTACGCGGGAGTGGCGCTCTCGATCCTTGCTCTGCTCCTCCCCTCCCTGCTGGCCTGGAAGAGCCGCCAGCAGCATCCGCAGCAGGGTTACCGCGTGGCGGGGGGAAAACCGCTGCTTTGCGTTGTGTTTGGCTGCGGGGTAGTGATTATTCTGGTGCAGGTGTTGATTGCAGCCGGGATGCTGCCGGAAGTGGGTTGAAATGACTATCTCAATGACAAGTCCATTTTCTATGTAATAGCAGGGGATAATTCCGTTCACTAATACTCTTCTGCTACCTGTTTTGTCCGCTGCGGTGAACGTGTTAAGGGGGCTATCGCCGCCCCCTTAACAATCCCGGCTCCCGGCAAGAAAATCGCCGCTTCGCAGTGCCCTCATCTTATTCCTTACGGCTTTTCGGGGACGGGCGGATGCAACGTCCCTGCCGCGCATCCATGCGCGTCGCCCCGGCCTCCAGGAAACGATTCGGCGATTTTAGCCGGACTCCCGCTCCCTCCACCTTCTTCATCGTCTGCATAGGGCACGGGGGTTGCATCCCCGCTAAAATCGGCGAGCCGGAGACCGGGGGACAAGGGCTGGACGCCATGGATGGCGGCCAGAGGCGAAGCGAGACAGGATGTCGAGTTGAGCCGACCGCAGGCAGACGGTCGTGAGGTGAGCGCAGTGCGAAGCACCGATTTTCTGCGGGGCCGCGGGGATCGATAAGGGGGCCGCGGTGGCCCCCTTATCTCGTTCACAGGTAAAGATCGTATTATTTTCTACTGACTGGAGGTGAACGAAACAAATCCACCTAAGTTAATAAAAAATTGATCAGTGCAAACAGCAGCTCTTGAACTTCTTCCCGCTGCCGCAAGGACACGGATCGTTACGCCCGACCTTCGTGCCGTTCACAATCGGCTTCTTCGCTTCCGGCTGCTGCGGGTTGTTCGCCCAGTAGTTATACAGGCGCAGTGCCGCAGGCTGGATGCTCTCGATGCTGGCGATGTACTCCTCTTCGGACAGTTCATCCAGCTTATCGCTGTTCTCTTCTATACCGTGCAGCGCTATCGTATCAAGATCGGCCTTCAGGGCTTCCGGCAAGGCTGACCAGTCCGTCAGCGCCACGCCGCGCATATAACCGTAGCACCACTCTTCCACCACGGTATAACTCTCACCGTCCACGTCGTTATAGCCAAACATCGGTTCGAACTGATCCGGGTATTCGCTCAGGCGCTCGGCAATATCGTTCATGTGCTTAAAGCAGAGATCGATAAAACGGTTCATCTCACGATCGTTTTTCCAGCGCGGGATATATTTCTCGCCGCCCCATACCGCCACCAGCCAGGCATCTGGCTCAACGACAACAGGACCGGAAAGCACTGCGGTAAGCATGCCGTCCAGTTCGGACACGTCAATCACGGACGCGTCATCATGACCGTAAGACATTAACGTCTCTTCAAGCCACGCCATCTCGCTTTCATTCAATGGGCCTTCAGTCATCGCTGACACTCCTGCAAAAAAGGAAACGATCCTAACACATATCTCACGCCTCTCCGGGCTGAAGTTTAGGTCTTTATTGCTGCAAAAACGTGCAAACCGTGACCTTTGCACAACTTATGGGCTTTATTGTTAACGATATGTGATCTCCGCTGTAATTTCTTCTCCTCCCGCAAGGCGGCATAACGCGGCGCTCTATACTCAAACATGTCACAAGCCCGTCAATGGGTTAACCATTCTGGCAACGTTTTTGCTTAATGTTCTTCGCGCGACGCTGCGCAGGGATACCTCGCCGTATATGCAGGATGCCGTCTGTATCTTGTTCGTTTAGTGCATTTTGTTCTTGTTCGTGTTTCGGATTGGCTGCGCCGTCGGGCGTTCGGGTTTACGCCGTGGTGCAAAAACCTCTTTGCTAAGGAACATAATAATGTCGCTGAAATTTATCAGAACTCCTCTTTCTCTTGTGCTGGCCGGTTGTCTGGTGACGGCGTTTTCCGCCCGGGCAGATATTGTGATTGGCGTGGCCGGGCCGTTTACGGGTCCCAATGCGACCTATGGCGATCAATACTGGCACGGCGCAACGCAGGCTGCTGAAGACATTAATGCCGCCGGCGGCATTAATGGTGAGAAGATCAAACTGGTTCAGGGAGATGACGCCTGCGAGCCGAAGCAGGCCGTCGCCGTTGCCAACCGTTTAGTTGACCAGGATAAAGTCAACGCCGTGGTCGGCCATTTCTGCTCCTCTTCCACCATGCCCGCCTCCGAGGTGTATAGCGATGCGGGGATCATCGCCATTACCCCCGGTTCAACCAACCCGCTGATTACCGAACGCGGCATGAGCGATATGTTCCGCATGTGCGGCCGCGACGACCAGCAGGGTCAGGTTGCCAGCGACTTCATCATCGACAAGCTGAAAGCCAAACGCGTGGTGATCATTCACGACAAAGACACCTATGGTCAGGGTCTGGCTGACGCCACCAAAGCGGCGCTGGCGAAACGCGGGGTTCAGGATGTGATGTACGAGGGGTTATCCCGCGGTGAAAAAGACTTTAACGCGCTGGTCACCAAAATCGGCGCGCAAAAACCGGACGTCGTGTTCTTCGGTGGCTGTCACCCGGAAGCCGGTCCGCTGGTTCGCCAGATGCGTGAACAGGGCGTACAGGCAAAATTCTTCTCCGGGGACTGCATCGTCAACGAGGAGATGGTGACCGCGGCGGGTGGCCCGCAATATACCAATGGCATTTACATGACCTTCGGTAAAGACCCGCGCCTGATCCCGGACGGCAAAGCGGTTATCGAGAAATTCCGCGCCGGTAAATTCGAGCCGGAAGGTTACACGCTTTACTCCTATGCCTCCGTACAGGCGATTGCCGCGGCCTTCAAGGCCACCGGCGGCAAGGATTCTGCCAAAGCCAGCGAGTGGCTGAAGGCCAATTCCGTCGACACGGTGATGGGCAAAAAAGCCTGGGACAGCAAAGGCGATCTGAAGGTCTCTGACTACGTGGTTTACCAGTGGGACGACAAAGGAAAGTATAAGGAAGTGCAGTAACGGGACGGAGTCACGCTCAACGCCGACGGGCTCTCCCGTCGGCGCGTAATAAACATCAGGCTGCGCGGCTCGCGCAGCCTATAAAACGAGCGCGCTAAGATGAGTACATTCTTCCTGCAACAGTTAATCAATGGTTTAACGCTGGGTTCCGTCTACGGCCTGATCGCCATCGGTTACACCATGGTGTACGGCATTATCGGCATGATTAATTTCGCCCACGGCGAAGTGTATATGATTTCCGCCTATCTCTGCGCTATTGGCCTGGCGCTGCTCTCGTTCTTCGGCCTGCAGTCGTTCCCGCTGCTGATCCTCGGCACGCTGGTGTTCACCATTGTGGTTACCGGGGTGTACGGCTGGACTATCGAGCGTATCGCCTACAAACCGCTGCGCAACTCCACGCGTCTGGCACCGCTGATCTCCGCCATCGGGATGTCGCTTATCCTGCAAAACTACGCGCAGCTGAGCCAGGGCCCGCGCCAGCAAGGGGTACCGACCATGCTGGACGGCGTCATTCGCCTGCATCTGGGCGAAGGGTTCGTGCAGATAACCTACACCAAAGTGTTTATCCTGGTTGCCTCGTTTGCCGGCATGCTGGTGCTCACCTGGATAATCAACCGTACCCGGCTGGGGCGGATGTGCCGTGCGGTCCAGCAGGATCGCAAAATGGCCTCCATTCTGGGCATTAACACCGACCGGATTATTTCGCTGGTCTTTGTCATCGGCGCGGCGATGGCGGGCCTGGCGGGGGTGCTGATCACCATGAACTACGGCACCTTTGATTTCTACGTCGGGTTTGTGATCGGTATTAAAGCCTTCACGGCGGCGGTACTTGGCGGCATCGGCTCCCTTCCCGGCGCCATGCTCGGTGGCCTTATCCTGGGCGTGGCGGAAGCGCAGTTCTCGGGCATGGTCAACTCGGACTATAAAGACGTCTTCTCGTTCGGCCTGCTGGTCATGATCCTTATTTTCCGTCCCCAGGGACTGCTCGGGCGCCCAATAGTGGCCAAAGTGTGAGGGAGAGAATGATGACGTCACACGGTTTTTCACTTAAACGCTGCATTCTGGACGCGATTTTCTCCGGGCTGATTGCGCTGATTATCTTCGGCCCCATCGCGGGCGTGGTGCTGGACGGGTATAGCTTTACCTTCGCCGGGCAGCGCCTGGCCTGGATGGTGGGCATCGTCATGTTCGGGCGTTTTCTGTTGAGCGCTTTTTTAGGTACCGCTGCCGGGGCCCGTTTCCAGGCGCGCTTCGAGGCCGACAGCGCGGGCGTTTATGTCCGGCCACCGGATTACAAAAGCCGCATGCGCTGGATCATTCCCCTGGTGATTGCTCTTGCAGTTTGCTTCCCGTTTGTCGCCACCAAGTATGTGCTGACCGTCGCCATTCTCGGGCTGATCTACGTGCTTCTCGGTCTGGGGCTGAACATCGTCGTGGGCCTGGCCGGTCTGCTGGATCTGGGGTATGTCGCGTTCTATGCGATTGGTGCGTACGGTCTGGCGCTGGGATACCAGTATCTCGGCTTAGGGTTCTGGAGCATGCTGCCGCTGGCGGCAATCATGGCCGCCGCCGCAGGCGCCCTGCTCGGCTTCCCGGTGCTGCGCATGCACGGTGACTATCTGGCCATCGTCACCCTCGGATTCGGGGAGATCATTCGCCTGATACTGAACAACTGGCTGACCTTCACCGGCGGCCCCAACGGCGTGTCTGCCCCTCCCCCGACTTTTTTCGGTCTGGAATTTGGACGACGCGCGAAAGAAGGCGGCGTGCCCTTCCACGAGTTTTTCCACCTGACCTACAACCCGAACATGAAGTTTATCTTTATCTATGCGGTGCTCTTTCTGGTGGTGATGCTGGTGCTCTACATCAAGCACCGCCTGACGCGCATGCCGATTGGCCGGGCATGGGAAGCCCTGCGTGAAGACGAAATTGCCTGTCGCTCAATGGGGTTGAACCATGTTCTGGTAAAGCTTTCCGCCTTTACGCTGGGTGCGTCGACCGCGGGCATTGCGGGGGTGTTCTTCGCCACCTATCAGGGGTTCGTGAATCCAACCTCCTTTACCTTCTTTGAATCGGCACTGATCCTCGCCATTGTGGTGCTGGGCGGTATGGGCTCGACGCTGGGCGTGGTGCTGGCCGCCTTTGTGCTCACGGTCACGCCGGAACTGCTGCGCAGTTTTGCCGAGTACCGCGTCCTGCTGTTTGGCATGCTGATGGTGGTCATGATGATCTGGCGTCCACGCGGTTTGATCCGCATTAACCGCAGCGGGTTTGCCGTGCGTAAGGGCGTCGCGCCATGAACGAAACGATATTACGCGTTGAGCATCTGATGATGCATTTTGGCGGGATTAAGGCACTGAATGACGTCAACCTGGACGTGCAGCGCGGCTCCATTACCGCCCTGATTGGGCCAAACGGGGCGGGAAAAACCACCGTCTTTAACTGCCTGACGGGCTTCTACAGAGCCTCCGGCGGCAGCATTTTATTTAATACCCGCCATAAAACGACCAACGTTATTCAGGTACTCGGACAAAAATTCCAGCCCGGCGACTGGATTAACCCCGCGCAGCTCGGGCAGCGTCTGTTCTACAAAATGTTCGGCGGAACCCATCTGGTCAACCGAGCCGGGCTGGCGCGCACGTTTCAAAATATCCGTCTTTTTCGCGAGATGTCGGTCGTGGAAAACCTGCTGGTGGCGCAGCATATGCGGGTGAACCGCAATCTGCTTGCCGGGATTCTGAATACGCCGTCCTACCGGCGGGCGGAAAGCGACGCCCTGGACAGAGCCTTTTACTGGCTTGAAGTGGTGGATCTGGTGGAGTGCGCCAATCGACTGGCGGGAGAAATGTCCTACGGCCAGCAGCGGCGACTGGAAATCGCCCGGGCAATGTGTACCGGGCCGGAAATGATCTGTCTGGATGAACCCGCCGCAGGGCTGAACCCGGTTGAAACGCACAAGCTGAGCGGGATTATTCGCTTTCTGCGGGATCATCATGACATCACGGTATTGCTGATTGAGCATGATATGGGGATGGTGATGGAAATTTCGGACGACATTATCGTGCTCGACCACGGCGATGTGATTGCCAGGGGGAAACCCGAGCAGATCCAGCATGATGAAAAGGTCATTGCCGCCTACCTGGGCACGGATGAAAGCGAGGTCTCCCTATGAGCGAACCGCTGCTGGCTTTTCGCGAAGTGGATGTGTTTTACGGCGTCATTCAGGCGCTGAAGCAAGTCTCTCTTGAGGTGAATAAGGGGGAAACCGTGGCGCTGATTGGCGCAAACGGCGCGGGTAAATCGACATTGCTGATGTCCATCTTTGGTCAACCCCGTATCCGCAGCGGGCAGATCCTGTTCTGTGGTGAAGACATCAGCCATCAATCCACCCACTACGTCGCGTCCGGCGGCATTGCGCAGGCACCGGAAGGCAGACGAATCTTCCCGGATATGACCGTTGAAGAGAATCTGCTGATGGGGACCATTCCCATCGGCAATCAGTTTGCGGCTGAAGATATGCAAACCATGTTTGACCTTTTCCCTCGCCTTAAAGAGCGACGTAAACAGCGCGCAATGACCATGTCCGGCGGGGAGCAGCAGATGCTGGCGATCGCCCGGGCGCTGATGAGCCGTCCGAAGTTGCTGCTGCTGGATGAGCCCAGCCTGGGCTTAGCCCCGATTGTGGTGAAGCAGATCTTCCAGACGCTGCGAGAGCTGGCCCACAGCGGTATGACCATTTTTCTGGTGGAGCAGAATGCGCACCATGCGTTGAAGCTGTCTGACCGCGGGTATGTGATGGTGAACGGACAGATCCGGCTGAGCGGCAGCGGTGAGGAATTGCTGGGCAATCAGGAGGTGAGGAAGGCGTATTTGGGCGGGGTGTGATTTGATATCTGCCAAACGGGCTTATGCCGTGATGGATCATTTCGGCACATACGGGATAGAAGAAACTGGAGGATACGTTAGTCGATATCGGCTCTATGTTTGGATTGCCTCCGGCAATTCTTACAGGTTTGTTAGTAACAAAAGCAGTAAAAAGAATGTGATTTATGAGCCTTCAGGCTTAGCCTCGAAGGCTTTTTTGACCCGGAAAAGCAAAGCCCCTAATCGCTGGATACCCAACTTTCGGAGTTCACTTCATTTCGGTGGTTACACCATAACGTCGTTAAATAAAACTATCGTCGTCATTGCTGTAGTCGTCATCTACATCGTCGTTCAGCCAGCCGTCGTTATTACTGCCGAACGGATCGTTCTGGTTGAGGAAACGGGTGTCAGAGACGTTATTAACGTCGCCGTATTGATTACCGACAAACGGTTCACCACCGACGGGCATTGTCGGTTCTTCGATGATGTTCACAATCTCTTCCGGCCGCGACTGATGGAACATGCTGGTAAGCATCTCGCCAAGCGCGATGCCACCGGCCACGCCAGCGGCTGTCTGGAGCGCGCCAGCCATAAAACCGCCGCCGCGAGTAGCCGGCGCTGGCGCCCGAGAGTAATCCTGCGCCGGCGGCTGTTGCGGCTGGGCATTCCAGCTGTTTTCAGTCTGCGGGTTACTTTTTCCGCCACCAAACAGGCCGCCGAGGAAACTGCCGCCCGTCGAGGGTTTGCTTTTTTGCGCGGCTAATTCGCTTTCAAGCTCCTGAACCCGGGCCTGCAGGCGTTTCAGCGCCGCTTCCTGAATCAAAATCGACTGCGCCATATAGTAGGGGGCCGCAGGCTGCTGTCTGACAAATTCAGCGATCTGACGCTCCGCATCTGCATCCCGTTGGCTGTTTTGTTGTCCGGCCTGTTTAAGGCGCTCGAAAAGGCCGTTGATAAGCTGCTGTTCTTTATATTGCATGACAATAACCTTCCGCTCTCCAGGGTGGATACCAACCAGTTTATCAGCGGCGGCAACCTGTGTCTGGCGAGTGAAATGTTTGTTTAAGATTGGTTGCAGGTTAGCTGAAAATCGCCCTGCTTTCCGGGCTTGATATTAGAAAGTTAGGCTTAACGTTCTGGTATGGCAGCAAATTCCCGGGCACAGCACGATCGTGATGACGATGAGGTACGCTCACTTCGCGCTAAACTGGAGGCACAAAAAAACCGCCTTTCGGTGGTTTCACGACACTGCTTATTGCTTTGATTATTCTTTGTTTCCCATGGTAGCCGGAGTGGGACTTGAACCCACACAGCTCGAACGCCGAGGGATTTTAAATTCCATTTAGAATCAATGAGTTATATAGCGATGCATTGCGAAACTTTGCTGTAATTGTTTATTTATTTTTTGTAATTGGCAGTAAATAGATAGACTTGGATAACGTTGAGCACAGAAAAAGCACAGGAGAACAGTTTCCTGCCTGAGAATCTTTTAAAGAATGATGATGTGAAGCGCCATGGGGCTACCAGCGTTGCAAGGTGATGTGTAATCTAAGTCTTCCACTAAGAAAAAGTTCGGTTTATTCAACAAAGCCCCGCTGCGAGCAATCCATAACACATACGCGGGGCTTCGATCATGAACTCAGTGGACAATTTAACTACTCATATGATCTTCCATTTTTCCATGTGCGGAGAAATAGATTTTACTGCGCACATACTCCCAGCATTCAGGCTTCTTCGCCCACTCCGATATCATCCTTCCATTCGCGGATTCAATCAGAAGACTATTCACCCGATGTGCTAAGCTGACAAGCCGGTTGCCCATCGTTTCCTCAATGCCCTGTTGATTCCAGATCTCTGCCAGGTCCGTTTCGTTACCATAAAGATATGAATAGGCGGCAACAGTATAGGCGGCGATATTCGCCTTAAATGCGGGGAAAAGTGAATTAATCAACTTATAGGCTTTCTTATAAATAATGGCCTGAGCGATATAATTTTTAAAAGTTTCAATATTCAGTTCATCCCCATAACGCTCAGTATCCTTGTCAATCATCGTCATTAATGCGGCAAAGTTTTTCTGTCCGCCGAGGCTGACTAAATCCGGACGTTGGAGCCAGGCACAGTGATATTTTGCGAAATCCGTTTTCGTTATCCGACGAGATGGAGGAATGGCGTCTTTTAACCGTTTAATTCCCGCTGGTGTTTTACCTTCTCGTTCCAGCATAACCTTATAGCTGCCGTTTGCTCGCTCGTAAAACCAACGACTGTATCCGTCCGGGCAATACACCGTGTTTGCCATTTTTTCCAGCTGTACATGTACCGGTCGATTGGCTGACAGATCGGAAATATTGACTTTATTCTGGCTATTCGAGAAGCGCGAAATATCCGCAATTAACATCTCTTCTTGTGCATTATTCGTCTGTTTCAGCACAATGACTTTTGCGGGTACACGCACGTTACGCAGATTGGTTGCTGGGAATTTCTTTTTGGTGAAAAACATGGAAGCCGTCGTCTGCCCACCGTTGACGATCTGCATCCCCTGCATCCACGCAATACCAGGGCCACCTCCCGGTGCTTCACCAAGCCTGACCTGATCGGCAACAATCACAATACCGTTGTTATAAGCCATAAAACGCTCAGGCTGCTCACGTAAAGTGTCACGAATCCCTTTGTTGACTTTCCCCGTCTGGCTCAGAAATGAGCGAACATTCGCTTCCAGAATCCGGTTGCCATATTTTTCATAGATAAATCGCAGCGTCTCGCCCGGAACCACCGTCAGCGCATAATCATATTCACCCATTTCATCCGGGATCCAGACACAGGGAAGTGCGCCCCCCGCCACCTCATCAAAATTAACCTGCAGTTCGTCGCGTGGCTTACCTTCCTGCCAGTGGTTAAACAGGCGGACAATGTCCATAACCTCTAATTTAATGGTTTTACCGGCAACGTCACGGGACTGATACCATCGGGTTTTCACCTGACCATCGGTCAGAACATAAATTCTGATTTGCTCCAGTTCCGCATAGGACTGTTCGATGGTCGTCACCAGTTGCCAGGCATCATTGGACTGATCGAGCGTGGATGATAATTTACCGTCAACGCACTTCTGCAAAAATTGAATGCAGTGGCCGGCAATCGCTTTTGTCTCAGCATCCGGGACGTGACAGAGCTCGTCGCTACCGTGATAAATACTGACAAAAAGGTCAAGTTGATCTCCATCTTCTGAGAAGGCATAACCGCTGAGACGCACATTGTGTCCACTGACTTTCGCCATAAAGTGACACGTTTCGGCATCATCGAATGTCATGCCGATATCGGCCATATGACGCATAACAATATCGGTAAAAATCAGCTCAGGAAAAGGCGACTCAACCCCTGGCTGAGCCATTTGATCCTGATATTCCTTGCGAATCTCATTCTGGGTTTGACGTAAAAAATCAATAAGTTCCATGCGGTAATCCTGCAAAGTCTGACAAGCAATGGTTAAAATCTTGGGCCTGAGGAATAAGTGTCTGGAGTTCGAGTTGATAGCGCGCACTCACCACCGGCAACGGGACATTGGCATGCGTCAAAGAGGGAAAATCCGCTTCAATGGGGAGTGCGAACGCCTCTGTCAGCAAGAAATGACGTGTATAGAATTCAGCATGTTCAGTGAAATATCCGACGTGACAAAGTGATCCTTCAAAAAGACAAGCCGCCGTAGCGTTTCCCTCAAAACGTTGACGAAGACGGCTAATGATGTCATTCAGGGTTGCACCGGTGGGATGCTCGCTGAAGCGCAAACCACACAATACAAGCGATCCTGCCCGCTGCCAGTCCAGTTGTTCAAGAGAGTGGATAGTTACGCAAAAACCCTTCGCTGCCGTAGTGCTTTTTATCTCAATGGCGCGTTCATCGAGTGCAAAATCCTGTAGCCCATGCTGCGGTCCTATCCATGCTTCGACTGCCGTTGACGGAGCAAGACCGCTCTCGATCAACCGCTCCAGACACGTCAATTCGCCGATTAACCCAACTTCTTCTTCTTGACTGAGTGGACGGGTATCGCGCTCCATAAACGCCTGCCATAAACGAATCCGACGAAGCAGAGTTTCAAACAGGCGCGGTTTCGAAACGTTCAGGAGCGAATGGAGAATATCCAGAATCATCGTCGTAAAGACATCCACATTACCTGTTTGCTGGCGACGGATCATCAAACCGTTCTGCCACCCCTCCTCTGTTCCGGCCATCTCAACGCGGAATCCTTTACAAGATGGCAGCGCCGCCGACCCAGGCGAAAGATGATGAGGAAACACGGCAATCAGCATTTCTTCATTATCAGGCTGACGACGCCCGGCATGAAAGCTACAGCCCTGGTGCGTAAAAAGCCGAATCCCGCGCCAACCCTGAGCGCCAGGCAGTTCGTCTATCTGAGATCGATCTAAGGCTTTCCAGGCCGCCAGCAGATCGTCTTTACTCAGCCGCACCATACTCTTGCTCCCATAGTACATTGTTCACTTTGTACTCCACCGTTACCCCACTGCGGCTTCCCGGAAAACTGATGCCAAAAGCCACCACAGGTAAGGCATCTTCCTGATATTCCGCTGCCGACAATGCCTGCTGCGGGTCCAGTAAGTAAATGAGCAATAAACCTTTTTGACGCTGTGCTGGAATGTCGTTAATGCCAAATCCTTTAATCCGACGCAGTACCACGCCACCTGGAACGACGGGCTCCTCTCGCCCTTCATTGCGTCCGGGATCGGCATGAAAAATACGCTGCGTTTCTACCAGCGCAGCAAGCCAAGTTGATTCATCACAGTCAATCCCTTCATCGCGTGGGGAAAGTAAACGGCCAATGGAATAACGGTCAGTGATCCCTTCAGACGCTTTACGCATCATAAGCGGTACGGAAAAGCCGCAAACATCGTGATGGCGATCGATGCCACCTCCTATCACAGCCACCGTCCATTGGGTAAGTTCATCAACACGATTCATCCGCATAACAAAATCCGCCAGTAGTTTGCTGTTAGCTTTTCTGGCCTGAGCATGGGTCTCATATTCCGTTAAAAAATCGATGATCGGCTCAGGGGAGATATTTTGCCAAATGACCCCATTCCATTTTTCAATCTTATCTCCGCGTCGTCTCTCAGGTATCGGCACGCCAACACCGACGCGCCCGGTCAGACGCTGGAAAGCCACGTAGTTACGCTTGTGATACTCCTGTTCTTTAAACAACGAAATCGTTTCGACCACAGTGCCGCTGAAAGAGAGCCATAGTGAACGCGCGCTACGCATTTTTAAGGGCGAGGTCACCATTAACACAGGGTGTGATTTCACTTTTAGCCCGAAATCACGTGGGGTGCCGCCACTGGCGACCATATTGTCAAACTCTTCCCGCAGCTCTTCTGACGCATCCGCAATGTGCTCAAACCATTCAATCAGCTCATCGGTGGTATAAAGCCGGCATACATCCAGATATCCCTGGCGATAACCAAACCAACGCCCCATCTGCATTAACGTGTCATACATGCGGGAGGCGCGTAAAAAATAACTAGTGCATAATCCCTCAAGCGTTAGCCCTCGAGCCAGTTTGTCTCCGCCAATCGCAATGACTTTTAAGCCTGTCGCACTGTCCGAATAATCAAGCGCATCCTTCGCCGTTCCGTTTATCATTCGTACCGATACGTTTTCTATCACGGTGTACAGCTTGTCGATGATCTCCTGCCATTCGAAGGCGCCGTCCGGAACCTGCTGCGGCATAACGTCGCGGATCGCCTGATTCGTCGGCAAAAAATCGGCCTGCCAGAGTGACTCAAGCTGATGTAAAAAAGGTTCGTGTCCAATCCTTCGCGTCAGTCGCTGCCTCACGTCCTGAATGTAGGCATCAATATTTTCATAAACAACCGATTGCACCTTATTGAAGCGAGTCACATGGACCAGCATCGAACTGTGTTTTTCTCCCTGACCGCGTAATTCTCTGACACAGCATGCTAGTAAAAAACTGTCGATGGCGTGTTTTAACGAGTCCGGGAAATGAGTTAGCGTATCCAGTGTGGGATAGTGCGAACTCTTATGAAAAACCGGCATCCACCCCCTTTTTCCGTCATCGCTACAGTGATCACTCACTCGCCTAATTAAAGGCAACTCTCCGCTCCGGCCTTCCGCGGTGGCCCGCCCAAATACCCTCGCAGGGCCGATGTAGTTAGAGGGTGCGCCGAGATTAATGATAAAGGCGGAAGGGAACAAATCCGGACCTTCGTCACGTGTTTCATTGCTCTCGTGAATAAAAATATTGGCAAAGGGCGTAGCGGTATATCCGACATATGCCTTACGGCTAAACTGCATCAACAGCTTACGAATCAGACTATTTATTGCCGTTGGCTGATGTTCAGCATCCGGTTTTCCATCATCATCGTAGACAATTTCCCCCGTATCAACTGAGGCGTTATCCGCTTCATCATCAATCATCAGCAGCGGTAATTCCGAAACAAAACGCTTTCCGGTGATGGGGTCAACGCTGGTGGCAACATGGTTCTCAATCCAGGTATGCAGGCGCTTCAAAATAGACTTATTTTTCTTTACAACGAACAGCCAGGGCCGTTGCTCGGGGCTGATCCCCAGATTCTTAGCCACTCCGGCGCTGAAGTCGCCCTTTTCAGATCGGTTAGTGACGTAATTGGGACGAATGACAGGATCGCTATCAATATCGCCCACCCCAATGATGGTCACTTTTTCTCTGAGTGGGCTCGTCTCGTAACCAAGAAATCCTTCATCAAGACGCATTTGGGTCTGCGAGCGGAGGTTGTTATGCAAACCAGCGAGCACAATGATTATCTTATATCCCGCATCCGCGGCTTTACAGATTAGACCGGTATAGTGGCTGGTCTTCCCCGACTGAACATGGCCGACCACCAGCCCACGTCGGTCCCAACGCCCTTCCCGCCCCGGTTGCTCAAGTAATCCCAGAACACGATCCGTTGAACGGTCAAGGGTATCCAGGACTCCCCAAGGCATCGTTTTGCCAAGCCACTGGCGATATCGATGCCAGTAGCGCCACTCGCGTTTCGCATCAGCGGTCAGCCAGGGTTGATGCCCTTCGTCATTACTCAGAGAAGAATCTTCTCCCATCCAGATGCTGTAACGGCGGATCAACTCTTCGACCAGGATCTCCCGACTATCAAGGCAGCTCCACTCAGGTTTCATCTGACAAACCATATCAATATGTTGGCGCAGAATACCGGGCGTGATCGTGCTTTTATCCTGACTTTGCAGGAACGTTTGCACAATCTGCAATACACTCAGTTGCGTGTCATCCAAGGGATTTAGACTCATAGCGATTTCTCATGTTGATCGTCGGGGAGTTGTGCAATTAATTCAGGATAATTATCGAAGGGTTCCATATTTTGCAGGTGCTGTTTCGCCAGCGCCGGTGACATCGCCTGCTGTCCAACCATAGTCTGGTACATGACCTGCAATACGGACAACACCTCTGCGGGCGGTGCAGTTTCAAAACCTGTCCGCGGCGTCTCTTTTGTCTCAGCCGTATCAAGCCAGATTTGCTGAACTGGAACGGTTTCCTCAATCAGTCTTAGCATGGCCTGAATTTGTGGAGATAACTCACCGGCCTGCGAAAGGACATTGCTGATAACAGGATGTTGTAATGAAATCTGATAACGAACACCGGATGGCGTCTTCTGCGCTTGCCAGAGCTGAACAAGTTCCTCGCCGGGCTTGCGCTTATTCATTTTCCCGCGTTTTGCAAATGTCCGTACCGCACGATCACGCGTTGATTGCGCCAGTTGGGTTAACCAAGGCCGCAGCGAAACCGGTGGGCGGGCCATCGACTTACGAACATCAATCTTCCAGTCTATGTCGGCATCATTAGGGATATCCAGACGGATTCGCGCAAGGCGGTGGGTTTCATCTTTCGTCCAGGCCCGGGGACTTCCGAGTCCAAGCCAGTTGCCCGCCACAAGCAATCGCTCATTCCGGTATACATAAAATCCTTGCTGGGCCGTCCAGCCTGCCGGTCCTTGAGCCTGTTGATACTCCTGCGTCGTCAGGTGATCCTGATGCGGCAGAACATGACACTCCACCTTCACGGCAGGAGCGCCTGGCGCCATTGCCGAAGGCGAATGCCAGGGCTTGGAAGGATGCCCGCTGAGAAAGGG
Source organism: Enterobacter cloacae complex sp. Mu1197 (assembly GCF_040059225.1). Taxonomy (NCBI): domain Bacteria; kingdom Pseudomonadati; phylum Pseudomonadota; class Gammaproteobacteria; order Enterobacterales; family Enterobacteriaceae; genus Enterobacter; species Enterobacter cloacae complex sp. Mu1197. Next base: position 2,917,826 of record NZ_CP157375.1, read on the forward strand.
ATCCCAGGCTTTAATTTTGCGACCATTGAGGTTGAGAGTGAGTCGGGGAGCGTTCCCCTCAAGGAATCGGTGAAATACCATCGCCAGATGTTGTTCAACGCCATCCATCAGATTGAGGAAATCTTTCTCACCGTAGCCGGGGGTGACAATTCGGTCTAAAACGTCCCACAGCACCGCCGTACCGTGGGAGTCAGGTTCCGCATTTGCTAACGCCTCCTGACTTCCAGGGTCAGCGCCTTCAAGCAAATACCAACCGTCGTCCGTACTGGCGGCGAGAATGTCCAGATCCCACCGCAGGATGGTCGTTATCCCCTCTTTTTTGGAGGCGACCGTCAGACGGCGACATTGCGAAAAGGAGGCGGTTTTGAGTCCCAGACCGAAGCGACCCAGATCGTGTCCTGGACGCTTTGTCAGCGGGTTTTTGACCCCCAGCCGCATCGCAACATCCAGTTCAGCGGCCGACATGCCGCAACCATTATCCCGAACCACGATATAGCTATCCGACTCACGCCAGTGAAAGGTCAGATCGACCTTACGGGCACCGGCACTAATGCTGTTGTCGATGATGTCAGCCAGTGCGGTGGCGGTGTTGTAACCGAGCCCTCGCAGCGCTTCGATCATAATGGCTGCATTCGGTGGCGCATGGCGCATGGTCGTCATTCTTCTTCTTCCTGCATCTCGCTCAACGCGGTTTCCCACTGTTCGACGAAGCTGCCTAATTTCGACGCCCGGCTGTGATAGCGGAGCTTACGGAGCGCTTTGGCTTCTATCTGACGTATCCTTTCTCGCGTGACATCAAACTGTTTACCCACCTCTTCCAGCGTGAAATCTTGCGTCATACCGATGCCAAAACGCATTTTTATGATCTGCTTTTCGCGTGGCAACAACGTTTCCAGCACCAATGAAACACATTCTCTTAGCTCGAGAGACTGAACGGGAGCACTGGTGAAATCCTTTCCGGTCAGGATCGCGTCTCCCGACAGCGCCGCTTCGCTGTCCTGGGCGTCAGCATGAAAATCGCCAATCAACACCGTCTGTTCTTCATATTTTGCCATCCGCTTGAGTTGATTTTCTGGAAGGTCAGTCAATGCTTGCAGCCGTTTGATCGTGGGCGTTATCCCCTGGCGATACAGCAATTGATCCCGACTGTTTCGCCAGCGCCTGAATTGCTCATAGAAGTGAACAGGTAAACGGATGAGCTGCGCCTGATCGGCAATCGCGCGGCTGATCTTGTGGCGGATCCACCAGGTGGCATACGTGGAGAATTTAAATCCGCGTCGATAGTCGAATTTTTCAACGGCCTTGATCAAACCCAGATTACCTTCCTGGATCAGGTCCTCGACATCTAATCCCCGCCCGCGATATTTATTCGCGATGGTGACGACCAGACGCAAGTTGGCGTGGATCAGCCCCTCCCAAGCCTCTCTGTAACTGCTGACATACAGACTTATTTTATGACCTTCATCAGGGATGAGCGTTCGGGCGCGCTCAACTATCTGTTGCAGGTCGGCATACTCCGGGCGGGGGATATGATTATCCTGATACTCGCCTGCTTTCCCACTTCTCAGCAGAACGAGCAGCTCGATAAAGCTGATAGTTTCATCATTATCGTCATCGTCATCGGATACGGGAGGCATTTCCTCATCCGTTTCTTCTGCGACGTCTTCCTCTTCAGAAACCTCAGGCGCTGGCACCGGAAGGTAATTGGGCTGCAGCAACTGCATATATTCTGCTTCGGATAAACCCGCCAGGATTTTTATCAGATTGATTAGCGCCGTATCCATGCGCTGGCCGAGTCGTTCTTCTTTTGTTTTATCCACGACATCCCACTGGCGGATATCCACGAGATAGTTTTCAACGATGCCGAACTGCCGCAATGCACCGAAAGCGTCAAACCAGGGCTCGAGATCATCACTCGCCGCGAATTCCCAACAGGCATCACTTTCCGGGAAAGCATCATCGCCATCCACAATCAAAGGTAAGTCCTTGATCAATGCCTCTACGCTGACCTGGAATTCAGGCCACGGCATGCCGAAATCATCTTCCCCGGCAGACCGGATGTCACGAACAGAGACACGACCGGCATCCAGTGCGCTAGTGAGCAATGTTGAGAAATGGGGATAATTTTGCGGAGAGAGAGAAACTGGCGTCGGCGGGTCTGGAAGCGAGAGTTCGATATCGATCCACTCAGCCGCGTTATCTATAGGGCGATAGTGGGATAAAAATCGCTGAGCCTCAGCGGAAGCGTGTCGTAATGTCAGATTATCATCGGCGGGTTCCGATTCGATTTCAGCATCCCACTGCATAAAATCCATTGCGTCTTCGGTTTCGGGTAGTTCTGTTTCAACATCGGCTTCAATTACAACCTCAATTTTTGCCTCATCATCTAACCCCCCTGCTAGTTGCTGCCCGGCAGACGGAGGAGATTGCCGATAACGAGCTAACAGATCACGCAGCGTTTGCTCCTGCGCGAGGTCACTGGCGCGAAACCCGAGGTTGTTTTGATGCTCAACATCGACACCCGAGCACAACAACATTTCGCAAATAGCGAAATGCCCATTCTGGGCCGCAATCATCAATGGGCTATTTCCCAGAGAATCTCGTGAATCTTTCGGCAATCCCCTGCTGAGATGAAACTCCACCACGGAGGCGACTCCGCTTTTTAGCGCACGAATAAGTAGAGGGGGGATGCGATAAAACTCAGAAACAGAGCGATGCATGCTGACAGCCTTTCCTTGTAAACCACACCCGCGGAAATGCAATCTATCTTATATGGAGAAAATCGAATTTGGTACTGTATATATAAGCAACATATCATTTTTGGTGATCTTCATCGCCAATTGGGCTTTGATGAAAAAATCGAGCTTTGGCTGAGCTGAGGAACTGTTAAAGCATTTGCTGACAACACATGCAGTCATGTAGTAAACCAGAGGTTCAGAACCACCAATTGTCACACCGACATAAAGCCCTGCTCAACCTTGGCTCAATGGCTTTCTGGCTGGATGACGAGGCCATTATGTCTCATAGGAATGAAGTGGTTTAGTGAATTTGGCCACCTGAGCAGAAGTGCTTTACTCATCTCAGAACAACACAGGTAAGTCCCCCTCTCAAGGAGGCCTACCTGTCCTTTGCTATATCTATATGACTGCAAAGTTACGAGTTTGACTGGAAATCTTCGATTATCTTCTGATTGTAATCATCCAGATACTTTTGCAGTTCATCCCTGTCGATCAGACGTACCAAGGCTGACTCAGCTAACTCTTTGGCGGAGCGTGTGAAGTAGGAATTAGTCACAACCATCGCCTCATCACAACCATAGAACGTTTTAGCAGAGATCACCTGCTGCACCGCCGAGTTACCTACAGAACCAGAATAATTTTTCGCCTGAATAACCATATCCTTACCAAATCGAGTGACGAAGAGATCTGCACCCTGATCTTGCGTTCTCTTGGTTTCTTTGACGTCATAGCCCATAGTCTGGAATACTTCCACAAGGAAATCTTCAAACTGAAAACCGTCCATTGCATCAACTAAATACATGGTGACGAATTTGTTAGGGTTAAAATGTTCGAGCCGTGTAGCTAATCTATCAACCAGAATATCAAAATAAATATGTTCGCACACAGCTAAATATTTTTTAACTTCATCAAATGAAACTAAAGGAACACCAGGCGTAGCCTCCGCTTTTTCATTGAACTCTACTGATGAGAACTCTATTTTATTGCTCCATATATAGAATAGAAACAATGAAAGATCTGCCCTAAAAGTGGTACCCGCTTCCTCAATCCATGATTTCAAGGATTCAGTAAGTGTGGATTTAATATGCCGTTTAACTTCCTTAGCGAAACCATAATAAAGAGCATTAAATGATGTGGTAAGGAGTAATTTATCTAATAGCTCAGGTAACTGCTCAAGCTCATTGAACCCTTTTCTGACCAACACCTCACGGAAAAGTTGTAATTCGGAGTATGTACCATTATCTGTTGAGTAATCTGCTTCCGATTTATTATTATGTGAGAATCTGGAAGTGTAAATGAAGTTAGTAAAATATGGATCTTTTAAACTGGAGTATTTTTCGAGAACATTTTCAAGCAATTGATTAAGCTGAGTTTGCTCTTTCTTTTTCCCAAATAGATCTTTTAGAACACCCTTTGAACGATACTGAAATTCGGGATAAAACGATGGATTCAATGGTGTCATACGTTGTATATCTATTGCTTGTGCGGTCGATGATGCTGAACCCCATGCAGACGTCTTTACAGGCGAAACTCCACTACACCAGGGACAATTAACCTCAAAAGTCGTTCTACTGCAAGTATCACACTGATAAATCATTTGAATATTCTCCTTTTATTCCAATATCTGTCTATTCGACGCTTCAATTACCAGCCTAATAATCCACCATTTAAACAGAATGTTATCACTCAGTGATATTACTGTATGTTCTTATTTTTGAGTCCATCCACTCAGTCATATCCTTAAGAAGTACCAGTGCATCTTTTTTACTTCTCGTATTCCCCCAAAAGCTCAGTTCAAGCACTTGCCCCTTCCCAGTAATTGATACTTCGTAGTCCTCAGGGTTAGCTGCTGGAATGAAATCACCAGTACTTAAAGCAACTCGTATTTCTTCTTTTAGTGCATTAACTTCAGAATAATCATCTGAATGTATCCAACCATTTACGTAGAATTCTGCTTCACCTCTTCCATCTTCATTAGGGCGGTAAACTAGTGTAACTCCTGTTTTACCTTGCCCCCAGCATCCTGGCATAAGATGAATTGCTTTATAGTAACCCTTCCAGTTATTAATTCCTGTTGCTATATGAATATCAGGCAGTACTTCTGAGACAACCGATTTCGCTTCCTCCGTGATTGCATTTTGGTACATTTCCAGCAATTTAACCGACTTTATCAAAGCCGAGAAATTTTCAGTAACAAACTCAACATTTTTATCAGATACATTATCCATACCAGCCTCACTCAATTTTTTAAGATGACTTAAAAACTCCTGATAAAAAACTGTCCACTTGCTGAAATCTTGATTCATCATCTCTAACCCCAGACGTCGGATGGCGCTTTCCAGCAGCAGTGAATAATTGATCAGTCGCCAACCGTCTACGCCTTTAGCGCAGTTACCATCAGGCTTTAATATACAACGAAAAAGATTTTGATTGTTGCCGCCGTAGCTATCAATGAGACTTACATAGCTGGGAAAAGGATTATATGTATCAGCCAAAACTTTATGCTCAATACCTATGATGAATTCATCATGTCTGATAAGAATATCAAGATATTTCCCATCCTCTGTTCTGGCTTCTCTCATTAATTCCAGAGAGGTGAAATCAATTTCATCAACATCGAGGGAATCATCCAGGCAACATAACAATGCTTTTAGCAACCATGGCGGCACCATTTTCTGGGCTCCCATAAACAAAGCCATCAAATCCGTTGTTGGGTTTTCGAGATATCCGGAACCTCCCAATTCAAAAAAATTGAATTCAACATCATCCTCAACCGAGATGCCTTTCAGTTGTTCAATAAATTCGATAGCCAACGCTTCAGAATGCAATTCAACCTCCCTTTAACAATCATGTTTACTATGCCATTTGTTTGATATTTTAGTTATTGAAAACTGTCACTGTTAATCAATATCCATGCAGAAAACTCAAACATTATTCATTAATCCTCTTGCGGGCAATATCTATCTCTATCGCCATTTTAATTTCATCTTTCTGGGATTCTATAATCCTGATATCTTTTTCCATACTTTCAATTAAAGTATTAAGTGTTTTTCTTTTTTCAGGGTCACTTTCATATTTTAATTTTACCTCCGGCTCAATCATTTTCATTCTTATTGCATGAATTTGTTCGTTAAGAGGTTTTGTTTTTTCATTTATGATTCTGTTTTTCTCATTGAACCAGTGCATGCCTTCATTAAAACGTTCCAGCCCGGCATTTGTATTATTTAGCACCCTGGCTACAACATTTGATACTTCTCCTGATTTACTCTTTCTTTTACCGAGAAGTTTCATTAATAATCCAGAAACAACAATCACCGGAATAGCCACATAAGTTAAATAGACACCAACATAGCTGACAGTTAGTAATGTCAGGACATAAAGAATCAGAGTGGTATAAAAAATATACTTTGATACTGAATACATAACTTCCCCGATTAGTTTCTAAATTAGAATAAGCCCCAAAATCACATATCAGCCAACAACATCCCAGCCATCCCGTCGAGCCGTTTCTTAACCTTTTCCCAGCCCGGCATAACCTGCCCCATCAGACGGTAAAACTCCTCGCTGTGGTTGTGCTCAGCAACATGGCATAACTCATGTAGCAAGACATAGTCGATACATTCTGAGGATGCCTTAACCAGCCATGGATTCAGGGTCAGACAGCCTTTCGCAGAACAGTTACCCCATTGCGTTTGCATCGCCCGCAAACGTATCGGCGGACGCTCACTAACCCAAAGGGTCTGCGGTATCAATAAATCAAGCCTGCGCTGAAAGACATCTCTGGCGCGTTCCCGATACCATTCGGCCAGCAACGCTTTGACCTTTTCTGCCGATTTGTGTCTGATCGTCACTTCCAGACGCCCACGCAACATTTTCACTCGTTGCGGCACAGTAGCGTCTTCTGTCACTTTCAACTGATATTGCTTGCCAAGATAGTAATGGCTTTCTCCACTGACATACTGACGTGGGACAATGTGTGTCTGTTGCTCCCTGAAATCACGCAGTTGCTGATATATCCAGCGACTTTTTTTTTTCAGCGCAGACAACACCTCGTGCTCCGGTGTTTCTGGCGGTACAGAGGCCACAACCCGGCAGTCCGGATGCACCTTGATGAGCACCCTGCCCTTAACGACCTGACGCGGAACACACTGTATGGCAATGGCTTCATCACCATAGACAATGCGTAACGCTTTCATTGCTGGCGATTCTTTTTCACTCATGATTTCATCAAACCAACGCGCAGTATCTGGATGATAGTTTCCACAATACGGTTTACCTGGTTCATTCCGGCCCCTATTTCCCGGCAGGCCGTAAACAGAAGTGGTAAGAGATTTGTCTTGACTGCTTTCTCAATATCCTGAGGGTTCAGGGAGTTTTCTGCCACTGCTTTGACGATGATACTGTCCACTTCAAAAGCCAGCTTCGTCCACTTCTCCTGCACCTGAACGTCGTTGATCGCAAAAACCTCAGGCAGCTCTTTTTTAAATACACCGTAATATGCCTGAGCATGCTTGTTTACCGTCAGTGCATCCGGGATATCACTTAGCTTACGGGCTTCAACCTGCTCTTCAAACTCACGGAACAAGAGGTACTGCTTCAGTGGATGGTCGAACAGTTTTTCAGCCTCTTCGATTGCCATACGCAGGAGTTTGGAAAAGGCCTCCTGAGCATACGGGTCATCACGCAGCTCCTGCTCAATCATCTTTGTCACACGGGTTTTAATTATGTCGGTTTCATTGCGGGTTTTATTGTTGTCCCACTCTTCGGGCTTTTCACTCTTGCCCATTTTACCGACTTCATACACGCCATCCGGTTCACGAACCTCAACGCCGGTGACATGCTTATCCAGCAGTTTTTTCACCTGCTCAGCGTAGTCGTCATAATTGACCTGCTCTCCACTTGCCTGCATCGCCCACTGGCGAAGGCTGGACATCTGTTTTACGGTTTCTTTATAGAGATTTCGGTCTTGTTCCGTAAAGCTCTTGTCGGAGAAGAAGGTGGCGGACTGCAGTGCCACTTTCAGGCATCCGGCAAAGGCCGTTAACGCCTCGAAGAAATCATCACGGGTTTTCTGATGGATATCGACCATCTCTCCGTCACGTTCTTCCATTTTAGGCACCAGTACTGCACGTAACTGCTCAGTATCATTTTTGTTTTTAACACCAGCAAATATGGCCCACAACTGGTTATACAGATGCGGCAGACGTTTATATTCAGAACTCATGGCGCTGTACAACCCGTCAATATCCTTGATGTCGTATCCTCCCTGGGTGCGGGAGGCGAGATCCTGATATTTACCGATCGTCGTGTCCAGTTCAGCCAGAATGCCGCGATAATCAATCAGCAGGCCAAACTTTTTCAGTGGATGCAGACGGTTTACCCTGGCAATCGCCTGGATAAGGTTGTGGGACTTAAGCGGCTTGTCGATATACAGCACGGTATTTTTCGGTTCATCAAACCCGGTGAGCAGTTTATCAACGACGATCAGTAATTTGAGCTTATCATCGGTATCGAAACGACTGATGATATTGCGGGTATACACGGACTCATCCTGCGCGCCGACGTTATCCTTCCACCATTTCGTCACTTCTGGCAGTTTGCTTTCATCCACCTCGGTATTCCCTTCCCGGGTATCCGGAGGGCTGATCACCACCGCTGATTCAAACAACCCAGCTTCATCGAGATACTTTTTATACTTAATGGCAGAGATTTTACTGTCGCAGGCAAGTTGCCCTTTCAACCCCTCATCAATATTTTTCGAGAAGTGTGAGGCAATATCAAGTGCGATCAGGCGGATGCGGTCATCTGCACTGTAAACCTCACCTTTACGGGCGTATTTACGCTTAAGGTCGGCTTTTTGCGCTTCGCTTAATCCAACTGTAATACGGTCAAACCAGGCATCTATTGCCCGGTCGTTTACCTCAAGATCAGGAATACGTTCCTCGTAGAGCAGAGGCGTCACAGCCTGATCTTCTACCGCTCGCTGCATGGTATAAGCGTGGACAATCGGCCCGAATTTATTGGTGGTCTTATCTTCTTTCAGCAATGGCGTACCGGTAAATGCCACAAAGGCGGCATTCGGCAGGGCCAGTTTCATTCGCACATGGTTCTCACCCCCCTGGCTGCGGTGTCCTTCATCAATCAAAACGATGATGTCGGGGCTGGTATTGACGCATTCAGGAAGTTTTGTCGCTGAGTTAAATTTCTGGATAAGGGTAAAGATTATACGTTCTTTACCAGAGCCAATCTGCTGTGCCAGCTTCTGACCTGAGGTCGCCATCGCTTTTGCCTTATCATCCTTCCCTGCCAGTTCGCCACCTGAGGCAAAAGTGCCGCTGAGCTGCCCTTCAAGGTCCACACGGTCCGTCACCACCACAATACGACACTGCTTCAGGCTGTCATGAAGAATCAGCGCCTTGCTGAGGAACACCATGGTGTACGATTTACCAGAACCGGTGGTATGCCAGATAACACCACCTTCCCTGCCCCCATCCGGTCTGCGGGTACTGATGCGTTCCAGCAGTCTTTTAATGCCGAACACCTGCTGATAGCGAGCGACTATCTTCCCGGTCTTTTTATCAAACAGGGTGAAGAAGCGGGTCATCTCCAGCAGACGCTCCGGCGAAAGCAGGCTGATAAGCAGCTGATCCTGTCCACTGACAGCGAGTTCACCAGCGGCGATTAACTGCTGGTACCAGTCGAGATCGGATGAGGGACGATGATCAAACAACGCATGAATTTGTTCCGTCGATAACTGATGGTTGCGGAGCGTATACATCTGCGCATCGGTAATATCCTCTTCGCGCCATGCCGCCCAGAATTTCATTGGCGTATGGCAGGTACCGTAGCGCCCGTCATGCCCGTTAATCGACAGCAATATCTGGCTGTAAGCAAACAGCTGCGGGATTTCGTCGTTGAGTTGGTTGCGGATACTCTGGGATATCCCTTCGTCAATGGTTGGCCCTTTCTTGCCGTGACCCGCCGGGCTTTTCGCTTCAATGACGGCCAGCGGGATACCATTCACAAAACAGACAATATCCGGTCTGCGGGTTCCGACACCGCCTGACCGCAATACCGTAAATTCTTCAGTAAAATGGAACTGGTTATTTTCCGGATGTTCCCAGTCAACGAGTGCAATCGTGGGACTGACCTTCTTGCCATCGACAAACTCCGTGACGGCGATTCCGTAAAGCAGATGGTTATACATCCGCTCATTGGCTTTCAGCAGCCCTTCATTCAGTGCCGGGGAGCAGACCTGAGATATCAGGTTATCCAGTGCTTTTTCCGATAACAGGCAGGTTTTGCCACCCGCCATAAACGAACGCTTCGACAACACTTCACGCAGAACCGAACGCAGTACTACCTCATCCTGTTTATAACCCCGATGACCCATAATCTGTTTCGGGGATAAAAACGTCCAGCCGAGGCTGGTCAGTAACGTCAGTGCCGGAATTTTGGCGCTGTATTCTTCCTGGAACTTTGGCGTGTACGTCTGGTTCATTGGCTTTCCTTGTTCTTCGCTTTAAACGCTAACTGCTTCTTCAGCTTCTACTTTGACACGGCGCTTCCCGGTCAGTAACTGCTGCATCAGCGCTTTTTTCTCTTCTTTCAGACAGGCGAGTTTTTTCTCCAGCGTGGAGATTTCGGTGTCAGCAGCGGACAGCACGGCGGCGATTTTTTGTTGCTCTTTAATAAATGGGCAAGAAAAGCTTAAAGTTTCAAAATCTTTCTTGGAAAGTTCTAAAAATGTTGAGCCAGATGATTTTTTGATCATCTCATTTGTGTTCATTTGCAACAAGTAATAAATAAATTCGATATTAAACCCTTCATTCGGAATGATGTTTTTAAAACCTTGATTGGTACAAATTTCCGATGTCGAAATTGCTAAAGCACCAATGGTAGCTCTTGTACATACCATTAAACTACCTTTTGGCAAAAGAACAGCTGAGCTATTTAGTAATCCCGCAGGAGTAATTTTTCTACTAGTATTGCTAACGAACCTACCCGTTAATGCAGTAACATCAGTTGGGGTAAGCCATAGAATATCGCCATCCCAATACATGGCCATGTTTGTATCTGGTGTTCCACCAGATACAACTTTGCCCATTTGTATTAGTTTAGTAATTTTCCACTCCCCACTAAACCTCACCCCATTCTCATCCAGCAGGCGTTTCTTACCAGTAAGTAATTGTTGCATCAGAGCCTTTTTCTGCTGTTTACTGTTGGTGAGAAGCTTCTCCGTCACCGAAATAGCCTTATCCCAGGTTGACAGAATTTGGGCGATTTTGAACTGCTCAGCAAGGGGCGGCAGGAGGACGGGTATACTTTCGCAATTGGTCTTATTCATATATGGAATGGTCGTTTTTGAAGCAATACTTTCCATATACGGTTTTTGAGTCGTCAGCCAATATGCGAGAAATTCATTATTTACTAGCTTTGAGCAAACAAATGCATGTAACTGTTGATTTAATACTACTGGTTCACTAGTTATAGCAATTAAACCAAGTTCACCCACTGCAGCCATGACAACTGCACCTTTAGGGACTATCTTTCCACCAGCATCAGACAAAGCTGTAGTTGAAACATAGTTAACTTGAAGCTTTGAAGGAATATATCGCCCATTGATTTCAGGTGTAGTAACCCATGGAATATCACCATCAAATACTTTAGGCTTGTTTCGGCCCGGTACAATAGACGTACATAGTTCTCCAACTGCAAATTTCTGCCACCCCTTAGGCACCATAACCCAACTCCTTCAAATAACCCACCATCTCCGTTTCCAGCTTCGCCAGTTCCACCTTCAGTTGCTCACGCTCTGCTCGCACTGCCAGCAGGTCGATCTCGCCTTCTTCCTCAAAGGTATCGACATAGCGCGGGATATTAAGGTTATAGTCGTTGTCCTGAATCTCTTTCAGGCTGGCGAGATAGGCGTATTTCTCGACGTTATCGCCTTCACGATAGGTGTTAACGATCTTCTGGATATTTTCTGCGCTGAGCTGGTTCTGGTTTTTTCCCGCCTTATATTCACGGCTGGCATCGATAAACAGCACCTTGTCATCCACTTTCTGCTTCTTAAAAATCAGAATCGCAGCCGGAATCCCCGTGCCGTAGAACAATTTTTCCGGCAGGCCAATTACCGCATCCAGCAAATTTTCGTCGATCAGTTTCTGGCGAATTTTACCTTCGCTGGAGCCACGGAAAAGCACACCGTGTGGCACAACTACGCACATACGGCCCGTTCCCGGTTTCAGGGTTTCGATCATATGCGAGATAAAGGCGTAATCTCCTTTAGTCTTCGGCGGTACACCGCGACGAAAACGGCCAAACTTATCGTTCTCGGCCTCGTCATGGCCCCACTTATCGAGGCTGAACGGTGGGTTAGCGGTCACGATATCAAACAGCATCAGGTCGCCATTTTTATCGAGCAGCTTCGGGTTACGAATGGTATCGCCCCACTCGATTTTATGGTTGTCTTCCCCGTGCAGGAACATATTCATTTTCGCCAGCGACCACGTAGAACCGATCGCTTCCTGCCCGAACAAAGCATAGTTGCGGCTGTCATGCCCGGAGACAATTTTACGTCCGCACTTCATTAGCAACGAACCAGAGCCACAGGCCGGGTCGCAGATGGTATCACCGGGTTGCGGCTCAAGCAGTTCAGCAATCAGGTCCGAAACTTCCGGCGGGGTATAGAATTCCCCGGCTTTCTGCCCACCGCTGGCGGCAAAGTTTTTAATCAGATATTCGTAGGCATTACCGATAACGTCCAGCGTACCGACACGGCTTGGCTTCAGGTTAAGATCTTCACCAGCAAAGTCTTCCAGCAGCTGACGCAGGATGGTGTTCTTCTGCTTTTCTTCACCCAGGCGGTCAGTGTTAAACGAAATATCCTGGAACACACTCTTCCCGGCATCTTTCAGTTTGGTGCCATTGGCTTCTTCAATAGCATGTAATGCCTGATCGATGCGCTCACCGTTACCCGGCTCATGACGGCGTTCATACAGCGCATAAAAGCTGGCGCTTTTCGGTAACACAAAACGCTCGTTTGCCATCATGGCTTCAATCAGCTCCGGCGCATCGCCATATTGTTCTTTATATTCATCATAGTGATCCTGCCAGACATCAGAAATGTACTTGAGGAACAGCATGGTAAGGATAAAGTCTTTATAGGTATCAGCACTGATGGTGCCACGGAACGTATCACACGCGGCCCACAGGGCTTTGTTGATCGTATCCTGATTGATTTTGTCGTTCATGAATCATCCTGGTATGAGAATGCCAGCCCGAAATGCCGGGAAATATAGAAGGAAATAGGGTTTTGATAATACCTGAAAACATGCAATCAAACACGTTAAGCCATTATGTTTTGACACAAAACGCGCTCGTGAAAGGAATTAATTAAGCCGAGGTCTGCAAGGAAATATCTACAGTTAATGCGTGAATCGCAGATACAAAAAAACCACCTTTCGGTGGTTTCACGACACTGCTTATTGCTTTGATTATTCTTTGTTTCCCATGGTAGCCGGAGTGGGACTTGAACCCACACAGCGCGAACGCCGAGGGATTTTAAATCCCTTGTGTCTACCGATTCCACCATCCGGCCAGGGAAGAAAGTGGAGGCGCGTTCCGGAGTCGAACCGGACTAGACGGATTTGCAATCCGCTACATAACCGCTTTGCTAACGCGCCATAAAACTTTTCAAACTGACACCCGCTACTGCGCATGTCCTTAATCTGGAGCGGGAAACGAGACTCGAACTCGCGACCCCGACCTTGGCAAGGTCGTGCTCTACCAACTGAGCTATTCCCGCATGTCATCAAGTAAATGTCTAACCACTTGATTTCATTATCGTCCGGCTGACTGTGCCGCCGTTCGATGCGTTGCATTCTACTGATATGACGTTATGAGTCAACGTTATTTTTTGCATCCCCGGATCGTTTGCTGAAAATTACGTCGAAACGATCACTGATCAAGCAAATCCCCGCGCGCAGCGTTCAAATATTGCAGCATTGACCACAACGTCAGCACTGCCGCCACCCACAGGAGGCCAATCCCCGCCCACTCAACCCAGGCGTTCGGACGCCAGAGCATCCAGACCAGCGCCGCCATCTGCGCCGTCGTTTTCACTTTGCCGATCCAGGAGACCGCCACGCTGCTGCGTTTCCCCAACTCCGCCATCCATTCGCGCAGCGCAGAGATGATAATCTCACGGCCGATCATGGTTGCTGCAGGCAGCGTCACCCACCAGGTATGATAGTGCTCAGCCACCAGCACCATCGCAATCGCGACCATCACCTTATCCGCCACCGGATCGAGGAAGGCGCCGAAACGGGTGCTTTGATTCCAGCGGCGCGCCAGGTAGCCATCAAACCAGTCTGTGACCGCTGCGATAAGGAAGATCAATGCGCAGGCAAAGGGTGCCCAGACAACCGGCAGGTAAAACGCCAGCACGAAGAACGGAATGAGTACGACACGAAAAAGAGTGAGCAACGTAGGGATATTATATTGCATAGTGACGGTAACTATTTGTTGTCAGTAAAATTTAGCTCTATGTTGCTACAGAGCCCTCAATGTTTCAACGAGTAGTAGATCTTTTCTGCCAGCCCTTGCGAAATACCCGGCACTTTTGCAATTTCCTCCATGCTGGCGTTGAGTAATCCTTGCAATCCGCCCATATACTTCAGCAGCATCTGGCGACGTTTTGGCCCCACGCCTTCTATAGTCTCGAGTGAGCTGGTGTTTTTCACCTTCGCCCGTTTTTTGCGGTGGCCGCTGATGGCGTGATCGTGCGATTCATCGCGAATATGCTGAATGACGTGCAGCGCCGGAGAGTCCGGCGGCAGGCTGAAGCCCTCACCTTCCGGCTCGAAGAACAGTGTCTCCAGACCGGCCTTACGATCGGCCCCTTTTGCGACGCCCAGCAGCAGCGGATGGTTTTTATCCCAGCTGACATCAAGCGATTCAAATACCGCTTTCGCCTGGCCGAGCTGCCCTTTCCCGCCGTCAATCAGGATCACATCCGGGATCTTGCTCTCTTCTATGGCTTTACCATAGCGACGACGCAGCACCTGATTCATCGCCGCATAGTCATCGCCCGGCGTGATGCCGGTGATGTTATAGCGGCGATACTCGGCGCGCAGCGGACCGTTAGCATCAAACACCACGCAGGACGCGACCGTCTGTTCCCCCATCGTATGACTGATGTCGAAACACTCCATCCGTTTCACTTCCGGAAGCTTCAGCAGCGCCGCCAGGGCCGTTAAACGCTGGTGCACCGTCGACTGCTGCGACAGCTTCGTGCTCAGCGCCGTTGCCGCGTTGGTTCGCGCCAGCTTCAGATAGCGCGCACGATCGCCGCGCGGTTTGGTTTGTACATTGACCCGACGGCCCGCCAGTTCAGAGAGCGAATCGGCCAGCAGGGTTTTATCGTCAAGATTAAAATCGAGCAGGATCTCAGAAGGCAGCGTGCGCATCTGGCTCCCCTGCAGATAGAACTGGCCGACAAAGGTTTCCACCACTTCGCCCAGTTCGGTACCGCCAGGTACTTTCGGGAAATAGCTGCGGCTGCCGAGCACTTTGCCCTGGCGTATGAACAGCACATGCACGCAGGCCATCCCGGCGTCAAAGGCCACGCCGATCACGTCGAGATCGTCACCGGTATTCGAGACAAACTGTTTCTCCGTGACTCTGCGCACCGCCTGGATTTGATCGCGGATCCGCGCGGCCTCTTCGAACTCGAGTGCGGCGCTGGCTTTTTCCATCCGCGCGATCAGCTGCGTTAACACCTGATCGTCTTTACCGGCCAGGAACAGGCGCACGTACTCCACCTGCTGGGCATACTCTTCTTCACTCACCAGCCCGGCCACGCACGGCCCCAGGCAGCGTCCAATCTGGTACTGCAGGCACGGGCGCGAGCGGTTACGGTAAACGCTGTTTTCACACTGGCGGATCGGGAAGATTTTTTGCAGCAGCGCCAGCGTTTCACGCACGGCATAGCCGTTGGGGAACGGCCCGAAATATTCACCCTTCGCATGTTTTGCACCACGGTGCATGGCGAGGCGCGGATGGGTGTCGCCGCTCAGAAAGATAAACGGATAGGATTTATCATCGCGCAACAGGACGTTATAGCGCGGCTGGTACAGCTTAATATAGTTGTGCTCAAGCAGCAGCGCTTCTGTCTCCGTGTGCGTGACGGTGACATCAATATTCTGAATGAGTGAGACCAGCGCTTCGGTCTTACGGGAGGCCAGGTTGCTGCGAAAATAGCTGGAAAGGCGTTTTTTAAGATCTTTTGCCTTCCCCACATAGATAACCGTACCGCCAGCGTCATACATGCGATAGACGCCAGGCTGGCTGGTTACGGTTTTCAGAAATGCTTTTGAATCGAACACATCACTCACTGACTTAACAACGTCTCCGCATTACACAAACCATGTCGGATGGCCAGATGCGTCAGTTCGACGTCACCATGAATGTTCAGTTTACTGAACATCCGATAACGATAGCTGTTTACCGTTTTCGGGCTGAGATTCAGCTGTTCCGAGATCTCATTCACCTTCTGACCTTTGGTGATCATCAGCATAATCTGCAATTCACGCTCGGACAAACTGGCAAACGGTGATTCGGTTTTCTCGGGCTCGATCTGACTCAGCGCCATCTGCTGAGCGATGTCGGACGCAATGTAACGCTGTCCGGCAAACACGGAACGGATAGCATTGACGACTTCCTGCGGTGCAGCACCTTTACTCAGGTAACCCGCGGCCCCCGCCTGCATCACTTTCGCGGGCAGTGGATTTTCGGTATGCACGGTCAGCATGATGACTTTGGTGTCTACAAAGGTACGCGCGATTTTGCGTGTTGCCTCAAGACCACCGATACCGGGCATGTTCATATCCATCAGCACCACATCGGCGGAGTGAGTACGGCACCATTTTACCGCATCTTCACCACAGCATGCCTCACCGGCAACTTTAATACCTTTAATATCTTCAAGAATGCGTCGTATCCCTGCGCGCACCAGTTCGTGGTCATCAACAAGAAGGACGTTGATCAAAGGAAATGTCTCCAGAATAGGGATAACGCTACTGAGTGATAATTTGGTTTATATTAACGGTTTTCATGACAAGATTAAAACGTTAAAAAACCGGCTATTCGATTTTGCTCTCGTTTTTGGAAATTAGCCTGTACAGGCGGTGGAAAGAGAGCCCGTGTTTTTAGGGCTCTTGCGGCTTTTTTTAATCATCTGTATTCAAAAAGTTACAAAAAAACGTGCTGGCTTAACCTGCACAAAAACAGGGATCAACTTTTTGTAACAATAATTAACGGCAAGCGGACCCGACCTAAACAATTAATAGTCATTAACCCGGTTGAGTTTACCGGTACGTTCTGTTTACGCAATTAAACACCCGCGTAAAAGTACGAAAAACAACCGCTGCATTTTTTGCGTTAGCTTGTGGTATACTCCGCCGCCTTGACTTTCGTCGTCGCGCTCTAGCGCCGTTTAATAATGAGGAAAATAAATGAGCACACCTGAATTTGCCACTGCGGAGAATAACCAGGAACTGGCACAGGAAGTAAACTGCCTGAAGGCACTGCTGACGCTGATGCTGCAGGCGATGGGCCAGGCTGATGCCGGCCGTGTGATCATTAAAATGGAAAAACAAATCGCGGAGATGGAAGACCAGGCTGAATCAGCGGTATTTGCTAACACCGTTAAGCAAATCAAGCAAGCCTACCGCCAGTAACAAAAAACGGCTGGATGCAGTGCATTCAGCCGTTTGCTCGTCTGTCACGCAGAACGTTTTACGGAGTCAGATCAGTCCCGTTGCCGCCGCGTAGCACGCGATCTGAGTCTTATTGGGCGCGTTAAATTTCTTCTGCATATTCTTCTGATGGAAGTTAACGGTATTCTCTGAGATCGAGAGGATGATCGCTATTTCCGCTGACGTCTTCCCTTCCGCAGTCCATTTCAGAATTTCACGCTCGCGCTTGCTGAATTTCATTTCGGGCGGCATGACCATCTCATGGTCAAAACGCATCAGAGAGGTTAAGGCCATTTGCACCAGCATTTGCAACCGCAGTTCTATTTCCTCATGGGCTAATGGCCCTTCCTGTACGCGACTACGAGAAACAGACAGGAAGCCGAGCGCATGATTCGGCAGCATCAGGCACTGCGTTATTCCGGCGCGTAAACCGTGGTCCTGGGCGCTATGCCATAATTCCTGCGCCTCAGCGAATAATGCGTCTGTCCAGGGGAGATGCCCCTGAATGAAATTCTCCGGTTTTAAAACCGGATCGATCGCGAAATAGTTCGCGGATTGATATTGCGCCATCCACAGCTTTGGGTAAGTGGTATGCAGGGAGATCTTAGGGCGCGTAAATGGCACGGGATGGCGCACACAGAGCGCATAATAATCGAATTCCAGCGCCTGAGTTTGTCGCTCCAGCTCCTGATATACCTCGGCGGCACAGGTCAATTCCTGAAACCGGAGGGAGCATTCCCGTCGCCAGGTGAAAAAGTCTAAATCCTTCATACTTACTAAATGAAGCCTCTGAACAGATAATCATTATTATGGTGAATATAAGCTAACACAGAAAACTTTTTTCTAACCACAAAATATCGGCAATAGCACAATTAACTTTACTATCGATAAGGTTTATCCGAGCCGGATAGAATAAAAAAACAGGGGACCTCATGCAGAGGGAGAATAATTTGCTCCAGAGTAAATTTCTGGAGCAAATGCGTGCAAAAATGCTACTGCATAAGGAATTTTTCAAGGAATTGACGGGTTCGCGGCTGTTGCGGGTTAGCAAACAGGCTTTTCGCTGGCCCCTGCTCCACAATCCGCCCCTGATCCATGAAGATGGCTCTGTCAGCGACATCGCGCGCAAAGCTCATTTCATGGGTCACGATCACCATCGTACGTTTCTCCTGTGCCAGTTGGCGAATGGTGTTCAGCACCTCGCCCACCAGTTCCGGATCGAGCGCAGAGGTCGGCTCATCAAACAGGATCACGTCCGGGCGCATCGCCAGCGCACGCGCTATCGCCACGCGCTGCTGTTGGCCGCCAGACAGGCGACGCGGATAGCTGGTCTCTTTTCCCGCCAGCCCAACTTTGGCGAGCAGTTCACGAGCGCGCGCCGTCGCTTCCTCTTTGGGCTCACCTTTAACGATAACCGGCCCTTCAATGATGTTCTCCAGCACCGTACGATGTGGGAAAAGATTGAAGTTCTGGAAAACAAAGCCGACATGCTGGCGCAGGCGGCGAATCAACCCTTTCTGCTGGCTGATGGATTTCCCGGTATCAATCGTTATCTCCCCGACACGGATAGTACCGCCTTCCGGCTGTTCAAGCAGGTTAATGCTGCGCAGCAGCGTCGTCTTTCCCGAACCGCTCGGACCGATAATCGCCACCACTTCGCCCTGCTCGACCTCCAGATCGATCCCATGGAGCACCGTTTGACCGTGGAATTTCTTCACCAGGTTTTTGACGTCAATTGCACTCATTTTGGATCACGCTCCTGGCGGTTAAGCTGGTTTTCGAAATAGTTTTGCAGAGCAGAGAGCACGGTCGCCATCACCCAGTAAATCAGCGAGGCGGCCAGATACATGGTAAAAACCTCAAGCGTACGGGAGGTGATGAGCTGTGCCTGACGGAAAAGCTCCGGAACCTGAATCGTTGCCGCCAGGGAGGTATCTTTCACCAGGCTGATAAAGCTGTTGCTGAGCGGCGGAAGCGCTACGCGCGCAGCCTGCGGCAGAATGGCGCGGCGCAGCGTCTGCCAGGGCGTCATCCCGATACTGGCCGCCGCTTCCCACTGCCCTTTGTCAATAGAGGAGATGGCCGCACGCAGGGTTTCGGAGGTGTACGCCGCGGTATTGAGCGACAGGCCAATCATCGCTGCCGGGATAGGATCCAGCTCGATACCAAACTGCGGTAAGCCGTAGTAGATCATAAAGAGCTGGGCGATAAGCGGCGTACCGCGAAACACGGAGATATAAAAGCGCGCCAGCCAGCGCACCGGCAGGATGGGCGACATGCGCATCAAGGCCAGCACAAATCCCAGAACCAGCCCAAAGAACATCCCGCCGATACTAAGCTGTAACGTAAATACCGCACCTTTCAGCAGATACGGCAGAGAATCAATAACCAGTTGAATACTTTCTTGCATTATTATTTTTCGACCTGATTTTTAGACATGAGGATGGTAGGCAAACAGCGCAGGCGCTCCGCCGGTATGGACAAATAAAATCGGCCCTTCATCCTTAAAGCGTTTTTGCGCAATGCCGTCGATCAGTCCGGCCATCGCTTTGCCGGTATAGACCGGATCGAGCAGTATGCCCTCGAGGCGCGCCAGCAGTTTCACCGCTTCCATTCCCTCTTCGTTCGGCGTGCCGTAACCCGGCGCAAAATAGTCATCCCAGAGCAGAATATCGGCCTTTGCCTTCAGCTCCAGCTGCTCTGCGACCGCCTGCTGTAACGTAACCACTTTTGGCTTCTGATCCGCGACGCTGCGGGACACCGTCACGCCAATCAGTTCGACGTCCGGCAGCAGTTGCTCCAGCCCCACCGCCAGCCCGGCATGGGTGCCCGCACTGCCGGACGCGACCACCACGGAGGAAAGACTCACCGCGCCCTCGCACTGCTGCGCGATCTCCAGCGCGCTTTCCACATACCCCAGCGCACCCAGCGCATTCGACCCGCCGACGGGGATAACGTAGGGGCGGAACCCCTGCGCTTCCAGACGCGTCGCCAGCTCATCAAGCTGGGCGCTCGGATCGGTCAGCGCGTCAACCATCTCAACCTGCACGTTAAACAGATCCAGCAGCAGGCGGTTACCGTTGGTGAGATAGTTTTCAGCCCGCGTGCCAATCGGGTTTTCCAGCAACGCCACGCAGTGGAGCCCAAGTTTCGCCGCTACGGCCGCCGTCTGGCGAACGTGGTTGGACTGGATTGCCCCGGCAGTAATGAGCGTATCCGCGCCTTCGCGCAGGGCGTCCGCCGCCAGAAACTCCAGCTTGCGCAGCTTGTTGCCCCCCATCGCCATGGGCGTCACGTCATCACGCTTAATAAAAATATCGCGCCCTAAATAATCAGAAAATCGCGGCAGATACTCCAGCGGCGTCGGCGCGCCGATAAACTCCAGGCGAGGAAAGCGCGTTAAATTCTGTAGTGACATGGATGCTCCGGTAACTCTGACAAAATGTGATATTTTTCATTATGCACGCAGACGCGTAAGAAATAAAAAAGGCGCTTTTAAAAGCGCCTTTTTTTACGTCCGAAACTTATTTCGTGACGTCTGCCCCGAACCACTTCTCGGAAAGCGCTTTCAGGCTGCCGTCTTTTTGCATATCCGCAATCGCCGCATCAATCGCTTTCACCAGGTCTTCGTTACCTTTACGAACAGCCACACCGGATTCCTGACGAGAGAACGCATCACCCGCGACCGCCAGGGTGTTGTTGGTTTTCTTCACCAGATCCAGCGCCGCCAGGCGGTCAACCAGAATGGCGTCGATACGGCCCACGCGCAGATCCTGGTATTTCGTCGGGTCATCATCATAGGTACGGATATCTACGCCCTGCACGTTCTGGCGCAGCCACTCTTCGTAGTTGGTTCCCAGACCGACACCGACTTTCTTCCCTTTCAGGTCCGCGGCGGTTTTAATCCCACCTTCGTTGCCTTTCTTCACCAGCGCCTGAATACCGGATACGGTATACGGGGTGGAGAAGTCATACTTCTTCTTACGCTCGTCAGAAATGGTGACCTGGTTGATGACCACATCAATACGTTTCGAATCCAGCGACGCCAGCATACCGTCCCATTTGGTCGGTTTCAGGGACGCTTTCACGCCGAGGTGTTTCGCCAGCTCTTCAGCAAACTCCACTTCAAAACCGGTCAGCTTACCGTCATCGCCCTGGAAGCTGAACGGAGGATAGGTTCCTTCCAGCCCGACCAGCAGCGTACCGCGCTCTTTCACTTTATTCAGCAGGTTTTCTGCGGCGAACGTTTTCACGCTCATGCCTGCAACCAGCGCAACGGCCATAACACCCATCAGCGCCTGACGACCCAGAAGTGCAAATTTCATAAATACCCCGATATAGTGGAATTTTTACGTAGTGTAGAGAAATCGCCTGCAACGTCAAAGGCGACTGCGCTACATCTTATTCTTTTTTAATATATATCAGAAGTTGTTCCGGCGTGGGCTTTCTGCTTTATGGCACCCGGCATTTGTACCTTATATTGTGCATACTTGCGCAGCGCAATTCGGTAGTTGTTGGTGCTGGTCGCAGGCAGCCACGGCTCCAGGTTCTCGTCCAGATAACCGGTTTTCAGCAGATCGCGGGAAATGTTGTTCACGGTCAGATGCTGCCCGAGGCGGCGCAGGCGAACCACGTATTCGCGAACGGTGCCGTGGCTCATCTCCGTTTGTTCAAACAGGAACTGCTTGAAGCCGATAATGTCGAAGAAGTCGCTTTGCTCTTTGCAGTGGAGATCGCCACAGAAACGGCAAAGCGCCACCCACTCTTTTTGCTCTTCGAGCCATGCTGCTTCGTCCATCAACGTGTCGAGGCGCGAAATCGCGATCTTATTGACGATTTCGCCACGGCGAACCAGCGTGATACGATCGAGTAACTTGTTACAGTGGGCGCAATGCGTCTGGCTGTGTTTAAAGTCTTTCAGGTAGCGGCTTAAAGGCCGTCTTTTAGATTGCTGCACCGTCATGATAACTCCTGGTTGTCAATACGTTGTGCGGCATTTTTAAGGTGAATCAATCACCTATAACTTACCCAGCTTGGTTCGTAAGCGTTTAATGGCCTGGCTGTGCAGCTGGCTCACCCGAGACTCTCCCACCTCCAGAACAGCGCCAATCTCTTTGAGGTTAAGCTCTTCCTGGTAATAAAGGGTCAATACCAGCTGTTCGCGTTCAGGCAGAGCTTCAATAGCTTCCATGACGCGCTGGCGTAAATTCCCTTCCATTAAATGGTGTAACGGGTTTTCTTGCTGATGCTCATCCGTCACCAGCTCGATGCTATCGCCATGCTCTTCTCGCCACTCGTCATAAGAGAAGAGTTGGCTATTATTGGTATCGAGCAACATCTGACGATACTCTTCAACAGCAATGCCAAGACGATCCGCCACTTCAGTTTCCGTTGCGTTGCGTCCCAGTTCCTGTTCCAGCTGCCCCATCGCATGCGCCACTTCGCGTGCGTTGCGGCGAACACTGCGCGGCACCCAGTCACGGCTGCGCAGCTCGTCCAGCATCGCACCACGAATACGCTGAACTGCGTAAGTCGTAAATGCCGTTCCTTGCAGAGCGTCGTAT
The DNA here is from genome assembly GCF_040059225.1 of Enterobacter cloacae complex sp. Mu1197. NCBI lineage: Bacteria > Pseudomonadati > Pseudomonadota > Gammaproteobacteria > Enterobacterales > Enterobacteriaceae > Enterobacter > Enterobacter cloacae complex sp. Mu1197. Next base: position 2,940,890 of record NZ_CP157375.1, read on the forward strand.
CGGTCAACTGCATTCAATAACCCGATACCGCCCGCCTGTAGCAGATCGTCGAGTTCCACGCTCGCCGGCAAGCGCACCTGGAGGCGCAATGCTTCGTGACGCACCAGCGGGACATAACGCTGCCACAGCGAGTGTTTATCCATTACACCTTCAGCGGTATAGAGTGAATTCACGATAAACAGCCCTGCGTTAGTTGAGTTATCGGCATGATTATCCGATTCTGCAGGGCGTTCAATTGGATGAAAAAGGGGGATAAAGTGAGGTTATTCTGAGGTTGCCCACAACAGGGGCAACTTTTCTGCCTAAATTAACAGTTGTAACAATGAAAGATCGTCGCCCAGTTTGACGCTATCTATATGTTGATGAAAGAGCTTTCCCGCTTCCTGATTATGCTGGCTTAGCGAGTGGAAGCTGTAAATAACATCAATGATATTATCTTGTTCAATTTTCCCCGCCACGATAGCCTGACCGGCAAGTAACGTTTTCAGGAAATAGTACTCCGCAACGATTAAATAAAGATTATTCAACATGCTGCGACCGTTGCTCTGCGGGAAGCCCTGCTCCCAGAGTTTGTATTTAAAAAAGTTCTTAAATAAGTGGTCATTGGTCGCCAGGTAACTGCCCGCCACATCGCGCCAGACGGACTCGATGTTCTCCATGACCTTCTCTGCCGGTACGGCATCACCGACAGATTCGAACTGTTGATAAAGCTGGGTAAAATAGTGGTTTAACACCGCACCACCGCGGGCCGTCGCTTTCTTCGTAAAGTAACTCTGGATGAGCGAAATTAACGCGAATTTCAGGCTGTAGTTCTGATTAAATCCGCCCAGCTCCGTCTTGATTTTACCGCTCACCAGTTCGTTAACCAGCGAGAAATAAACCGTTTCGAGCGTGCCGATATTTTCTTCCAGGTTTTCGAGTTTTTCAGCCACCATGAGGAACTTCACCACGGCGTAAACCTGTTCTTCAACGCTAACGTCCTCAACGCTGAATATATTCTGGCAGAAGAGATTGATGACTTTTGCCTTTAAATCAATCATCGGCGCAGTATTGACGTCCTGCTGGACAATGACCGATTCCATCATCGACATAGACTCCCGATCGTTCAACAGAAGTCGGGTGACTTCCGGACAAGAGAGATTCAATGATTTTTCGATTTCATTTTTATAGACCCGGTTTGTCCGTGGAAACGACGAACAGGTTGGGCTTAAGGCCTGCGCGCCCATGGCGCTGTGAATAGAACAGAGTTTTTCCGTATCCATAAACGGACAGTTTTTACTTTCCGTATGGAAAATCACTTCGCCCCAGTGGCCATACTGTTTTTTGGTAACTTTTATCGCCGTTTTCGCCGTGTGACGAATGGCGGCATTTTTACTGTTCAGATAGCGATTAACGGAGGATTTATCAAATGCGATGGTCCAGCCCTGACAACAATGTTCACGGCATTCCCCACCGACACATGAAAAATCTGCGACCAGCTTTGGTTGAGTGACACTGATTTGTTTCACAGGCGGATTCTCAAATAGCAGAGATAAAAAAACCCCGCCGAAGCGGGGTTTCGTGCGTAAAATTAACGCAGCAGAGACAGAACAGTCTGTGGAACCTGGTTTGCCTGAGACAGAACAGAAGTACCAGCCTGTTGCAGGATCTGCGCGCGAGACATGTTGGAAACTTCAGTTGCGTAGTCAGCGTCCTGGATACGGGACTGAGCAGCAGACAGGTTGTTAGAGGTGTTGTTCAGGTTGTTGATTGCAGAAGTGAAGCGGTTCTGCACAGCACCCAGGCCTGAACGAGCGGTATCAACTTTAGCGATAGCTTTGTCAATGGTATCCAGTTCAGTACCAGCCAATGCTTTCAGGTCGATAGCGTTCACGCCCAGAGTAGTAGAGTCAGCTTTAGCACCGCTCAGGTCCAGATCGATGGTGTCGCCGTCGTTTACACCAACCTGAATTTTAACTGCACCAGCAGTACCGTCCAGCAGTTTGATGCCGTTGAAGTCAGTTTTGCCCGCAACACGGTCGATTTCATCCAGACGTGCTTTTACTTCATCCTGCAGAGAGGCCAGGTCAGATGCGCTGTTGGTGCCGTTTTTTGCCTGAACAGCCAGTTCACGAACACGCTGCAGGTTGCTGTTGATTTCGTTCAGAGAACCTTCAGCAGTCTGCGCCATGGAGATACCGTCGTTGGCGTTACGTGCAGCCTGGTTCATGCCTTTAATCTGGGAGGTCATGCGGTTTGCAATCGCCTGACCAGCGGCATCGTCTTTCGCGCTGTTGATACGCAGACCGGAAGACAGACGCTCGATAGCAGTGCCCAGAGAAGACTGAGATTTGTTCAGGTTGTTCTGAGTGGTCAGGGACAACAGGTTAGTATTGATAACTGCCATAATTTTGTTTCCTTCAAAAATTGGGTTTTAGGTCCGGTGCCTAACACTCACAGCGTCTCTCACCGTCAACAAGGTTATCGACGGGTCCCCAAAAGACTTTAGAATCAATTTTGAAAAAATTACAACTAACTGATTATTAACAGCTTTATTTTTAAAAAATCAATTAAGGTCCGTCAACGCGTTATTATTTACGCTTTTTTAACGCGCAAAGAGATGACAAAAAAGGCACACACTTATTCGTGTTTTCAATGCAGTGATAATGATCCTAAAGTGCAATCCTTTCATTTACCCCGCCAGGACGTGCCTATTCTTTGGATTATTTTTTTCTCACCATCGTAAACTTTTACGTTAAGAGGCCGATAAGAGTCCTGAACTACTTTCGTATTTTAAGGAAAATATGCATGGCTACTATCAGTAACCTCGGGATAGGTTCTGCAGGACTCGGGGATTTATATAATCAGTTGGAAGCGGCAGAGAAAACCAAGCTGACGACGATTACTTCCCAGCAATCAACGTATAACGCACAGTTAAGCGCTTACGGCAAGCTGCAGAGCGCCATGACATCGCTGCAGACTGCCACCGCTGCACTGGGTAAAGCCACCACCTGGAACTCAACGTCCGTGAGCAGCACCAACACGGCCTTTACCGCCACGACGACAGCTGATGCGTCCGTGGGTTCCTTTGTGGTTAACGTCAACCAGGTTGCAAAAGCACAGGCGCTCACTACCGGCTCCTATGCAAACAACACGGATCTGCTCGGCGATACGACAGGGACGACGCGTAAAATCACCATCACCCAGCCGGGCACGAAAACGCCTTTAGAGGTCACGCTGGCCGATGGCGATACGTCGCTGGCCGGGATCGCGAGCGCCATTAATAAAGCGAACGGCAACGTTACCGCTAGCGTCATTAAAGCGAAAGACGGTGATTACCGCCTGATGCTGTCATCAAAAACCACCGGTACCGATGGTGCGATGACCGTCAGCGTCACTGGCGACGCCAAGCTGCAAAGCGCCATTGGCTACGACTCAACCACCAAAACGGGCGCGCTGACGGTGAACACCGACGCACAGAACGCGATTGTGGTGGTGAACAACATCTCTATCGAGCGTCAATCGAATACCATTACCGATGCGCTGCCTGGCGTCACCTTCTCGGTGAAGGCCGAAAGCAAAGCCGATGAAACCCTTGAGGTTTCGCGCGCAACGGATGCAAACCAGAAGGCGATTACAGACTGGGTCACGGCGTACAACTCGCTGCAGTCCACCATTAACAGCCTGACGAAATATGTGCCGGTCGATGCAGGCTCCGGCAGCCAGTCTACCAGCAACGGCGCGCTGGTCGGTGATGCTAACGTGCGTGGGATCCAGTCTCAACTGCGCGGTCTGCTGACCGAAGTGCAGGCCGGCTCGGTTCAGATCATGGCCCAACTGGGGATTACCCAGGACCCGGTAAAAGGATCGGACGGCACTATCGGTAACCTAAAAGTGGATACCGATAAGCTGAAAAAAGCGCTTACCGATAACCCGAACGCCGTACAGCAGTACTTTGTCGGCGACGGAAAAACAACCGGCATGGCCACCCAGATGAGTAAAACACTGGATACCATGCTCAGCACCAGTACCGGCAGCGCCGGGGTGATCCAGAACGCGAAAGATGGGATCAACAAAACGCTGAAAACCCTGGGCGAACGCTACGATGCCATGGATGCCCAAATTGAAGCCACCATGGCACGTTACAAAACCCAGTTCACCAGCCTGGACGTATTAGTCACCAAAATGACCAGTACAGCCAACTACCTGACCCAACAGTTCTCACAAAAATAGTCGTCGCATTGAGGAGTGGAAATGTATAAGACCTCTGGTGTTCAATCCTATCAGCAGATAGGAGTCGAAAGCGCAGTGATGAATGCCAGTCCACACCAGCTGATTGTCATGTTGTTCGACGGGGCGCATAGCGCCCTTGTTCGCGCGCGTTTGTTCCTGGAAGCCGGACAAATTCGTGAGAAAGGCGAAGCGTTATCCAAAGCCATCAACATCATCGATAACGGTTTAAAAGCAGGACTGAACATGGAGGTTGAGAGCGAGTTGTCCGGTAACCTTGCCTCCTTGTACGAATATATGGTTCGACGTTTGTTACTGGCAAATGTCAGTAATGACGTAGACGCAATTGTTGAAGTCGAGGGTTTATTAAACAACATTGCGGATGCGTGGAAGCAAATCGGCCCCAATGCGTCCTCTATTTCAGGATAATTTTGATGAATAATCCCAGCGCAGCGCTTAGCCACTGGCAGGCGTTACATGCTCAGAGCATTGCTATGCTAAATCTCGCACATTCTGGTCAATGGGATGCGCTTATCGAGCAGGAAATGCATTACGTACAACTGGTGGAAAGGATTTCTCAAACGCCCATCATGTCATGCCCTCCGGCTCAGGTTGAGCAAGCGCGTGCGCTGCTGGAAATGATCCTTGAAAATGAAAATGCGCTTAAGGCGCTGCTGAAAGTCCGCATGGACGAACTGCGCAGTCTGATCGATCAAACCGGCAAACAGCAATCCATCACGTCTACCTATGGAAAGCTGTCAGGGAATATTCTTTATCCAGAAAGTTTTACCCGCGACACACAACTATGATTTCTTCATCCATACTCCAGAAGTCTGCCAATGGCTTCTGGAGCAAGGATGATGAAAAACCCCACCCTGTTACAATGTTTTCACTGGTACTACCCTGCTGGCGGTGAATTGTGGCGAGAGGTCACGGCGTTAGCACCCAATCTTAACGAAATCGGCATTAACATGATCTGGCTACCGCCCGCCTATAAAGGCGCGTCAGGCGGGTATTCTGTCGGCTATGACTCCTATGACCTGTTCGATCTGGGCGAGTTTGACCAGAAAGGCAGTATCGCCACCAAATACGGTGACAAAGCGCAGCTGCTGGAGGCCATCGACGCCCTCAAGCGCAACGACATTGCCGTGCTGCTGGACGTGGTGGTCAACCACAAAATGGGTGCCGATGAAAAAGAGCCTGTGCGCGTTCAGCGCGTGAACGAGCAGGATCGCACGCAAATCGATGATGAGGTCATCGAGTGTGAAGCCTGGACCCGCTATACCTTCCCTGCCCGCGCCGGGCAATATTCCCAGTTCATCTGGGACTACAAATGCTTCAGCGGCGTCGACCACATTGAAAACCCCGATGAAGACGGCATCTTTAAAATCGTCAACGACTACACCGGCGAAGGCTGGAACGATCAGGTTGATGATGAGATGGGTAATTTCGACTATCTGATGGGCGAAAATATCGACTTTCGCAATCACGCCGTCACCGAGGAGATCAAATACTGGGCCCGCTGGGTCATGGAACAAACGGGCTGCGACGGTTTTCGTCTGGACGCCGTCAAGCATATTCCCGCCTGGTTCTACAAAGAGTGGATTGAGCACGTCCAGGAAGTGGCCGACCAGCCGCTGTTTATCGTGGCGGAATACTGGTCCCACGAGGTGGATAAGCTTCAGGCCTATATTAACCAGGTCGAAGGCAAAACCATGCTGTTTGATGCCCCCCTGCAGATGAAATTCCACGAGGCGTCACGTCAGGGTCGGGATTACGACATGAGCCAAATCTTCACCGGCACGCTGGTGGAAGCCGATCCGTTTCATGCGGTGACTCTCGTCGCGAACCATGACACCCAGCCTTTGCAGGCGCTGGAAGCCCCGGTCGAAGCCTGGTTTAAACCGCTGGCGTATGCGCTGATCCTGCTGCGGGAAAATGGCGTGCCGAGCGTCTTTTATCCGGACCTTTTTGGTGCAAGCTATGACGATACGGGTGGAGACGGAGAAACATACCATATTGATATGCCTGTGATTGAGCAGCTCCACGAGCTGATCCTCGCGCGTCAGCGTTTTGCCCACGGCGTGCAGACGCTGTTTTTTGACCATCCTAACTGCATCGCCTTCAGCCGCAGCGGTACGGAAGACGATCCCGGCTGCGTGGTGGTGATGTCGAACGGCGACGACGGAGAGAAGGTAATTTGCCTGGGGGAAAACTACGGCAACAAAACGTGGCGTGATTTTCTCGGCAATCGCGAAGAAACGGTCACCACGGCGGCAGATGGCGAAGGAACGTTTACCTGCAAAGGCGGAAGCGTCAGCGTGTGGGTGATTGAGGATGCGTTGTAGAAACAATGCCGGGTGGCGCTGACGCTTACCCGGCCTACGGGACGGTACTTTTGTAGGCCGGGTGAGGCGAAGCCGCCACCCGGCAACAAACGGCTACGGTAGTTTACTCGCCAGCGGATTCTTGCTCAGGTAATCGGCACACTCAACCGTTGGGCGATCGACCTTCTGCAACTCCAGCCCGTCGTACTCAAGCGTCGAGCCATCGCGCTCCAGCGGATAGATATCCAGCTTACGCGTCACGTTGTAATAACTGTCTGAACGCAGCATGATTTTACCCGGCACGGCAATCACGCGCTGCCACTGACGGCAGTCCAGCGTATCGCCCTCTTCCGTCACCACCAGCGTGGCAATCGCTTCAGGGCTGACCATGTTGCTCTGCGGCCCTTTCGACTGCCAGTATCCCGCCAGATGCGCCGGGACAGGATGCTTAATCACGTCGTTATAATTATCGACCTGAACGCACCCGGTCAGTGCCAGCAGCGCGCCAGCAATTGCTATTTTTTTCATCATCTTTCCTGCATTCGAAGAAAAAAATATTGTGGCATTAAAGCGCTGCGGCTGCCAGCGAAGATCGACAGGTCTTAGACCTGCATGCCCATCACTTCCTGATAGGCCGACACCAGCTTGTTACGCACCTGGATCCCCATCTGCAGGGAAACCGAGGCTTTTTGCAAATCGGTCATCACATCATTTAGCGCCACGCCCGGCTCGCCGAGGGTGAACTTCTCAGCCTGAGTGCGCGCTGCGGTCTGGGTATCACTGATACGGTCAAGAGCGGCATGCAGTTGCCCTGCAAAGCTGATGCTCGGCTGCTGATCTGCAACATTCTGGTTACGGGCCGACATCGCCGTTGCCTGCAACTGACTGATTACCCCTTCAATGCCCTGTATAGCCATGACTCTCCCCTGGATGGTTTTTTACGCGGTCAAGACTAACAGCTTGTCAATAAGATAATGGCGGTAAATAGCATAAAAAAACCAGGTTATTTGACGCATAGAAAATCACGAATCATCAAATAATGGCAGGGCCATCAATATGGAACTTTTGTCGTGTTTGCCGACCCGGGAGTCAGTTTTGTTTCTCTACACGAATAACGTAAACCACCAGGATTTAAGAGGTGCGCAATGAGTGCAACAGCATCGACAGCGCCGCAGAATAAATCACTCGAGTGGATGAACCGCCTTCGCGCGAATCCTAAAATCCCGTTGATCGTGGCAGGCGCTGCCGCAATTGCGATCCTTGTAGCGATGGTCCTGTGGGCGAAAAGCCCTGATTACCGGACGCTCTACAGTAACCTTTCCGATCAGGATGGCGGCGCCATCGTCACCCAGCTGACCCAGATGAACATCCCTTATCGATTTGCCGATAATGGCGGTGCGCTGGAGGTCCCGGCAGATAAGGTGCACGAACTGCGTCTGCGCCTGGCCCAGCAGGGGCTGCCAAAAGGCGGCGCGGTAGGCTTTGAGCTGCTGGATCAGGAAAAATTCGGTATCAGCCAGTTCAGCGAGCAGGTGAACTACCAGCGTGCGCTGGAAGGTGAACTGGCCCGCACCATTGAAACATTAGGCCCGGTGAAGAGCGCCCGCGTGCACCTGGCGATGCCTAAACCTTCCTTATTTGTCCGCGAACAGAAATCGCCTTCGGCTTCCGTGACCGTGAACCTTGAGCCTGGCCGCGCGCTGGACGAAGGGCAAATCAGCGCGGTGACGCATCTCGTCTCCAGCGCCGTGGCCGGTCTGCCGCCGGGTAACGTGACGCTGGTTGACCAGAGCGGTCACCTGCTGACGCAATCCAACACCGCCGGTCGCGATCTGAATGACGCGCAGCTGAAATATGCCGCCGATGTTGAAAGCCGTCTCCAGCGTCGTATCGAAGCGATCCTCGGCCCGGTAGTGGGCAACAGCAACGTGCACGCGCAGGTCACCGCGCAGATCGACTTCTCGAATAAAGAACAAACCGAAGAGCAGTACAGCCCGAACGGCGATGCGGCTCAGGCGGTCATGCGTTCGCGTCAAATCAACTCCAGCGAGCAGGTTGGCGGTGCCTACCCGGGCGGCGTGCCGGGCGCGCTGTCTAACCAGCCTGCCCCGGCAAACGCGGCGCCGATCTCTACGCCGCCGGCCAATCAGCAGAACGGTCAGCAAAATAATCAGCAGACCACCTCTACGGCGAATAACAGCGGCCCACGAAACACCAGCCGTAACGAAACCACGAACTACGAAGTGGATAGAACGATTCGTCACACTAAACTGAACGTGGGCGATATTCAGCGTCTCTCCGTTGCGGTAGTGGTGAACTACAAAACGCTGGCGGATGGCAAACCGTTGCCGTTGACCGCCGAGCAGATGAAGCAGATTGAAAACCTGACCCGCGAAGCGATGGGTTACTCCGAGAAGCGCGGCGATACCCTCAACGTGGTGAACTCACCGTTCAACTCGGTTGAAGAGACCGGCGGTGAACTGCCGTTCTGGCAACAGCAGGCGTTTATCGACCAGTTGATGTCCGCAGGACGCTGGCTGCTGGTGCTGATTGTCGCGTGGCTGCTGTGGCGTAAGGGCGTTCGTCCACAGCTCCAGCGCCGTGCTGAAGCTGAAAAAGCGGCTCGCGAGCAGATGAATGCGCGTCAGGAAACGGAAGAAGCGGTTGAAGTTCGCCTCAGTAAAGATGAACAGATGCAGCAGCGCCGTGCTAACCAGCGCATGGGTGCCGAGGTGATGAGCCAGCGCATTCGCGAAATGTCAGATAACGATCCGCGCGTCGTGGCGCTGGTCATCCGCCAGTGGATGGGTAACGAACATGAGTAATACGCTTACGGGCACCGATAAAAGCGTCATCCTGCTGATGACCATTGGCGAAGATCGCGCAGCAGAGGTGTTTAAACACCTCTCCCAGCGAGAGGTACAGATTCTCAGTGCGGCGATGGCCAACGTGCGTCAAATCTCCAATAAACAGCTGACCGAAGTGCTGTCGGAGTTTGAGCAGGAAGCCGAACAGTTTGCCGCGCTGAACGTCAACGCCAACGACTACCTGCGCTCCGTGCTGGTCAAGGCGCTGGGCGAAGAGCGTGCCGCCAGCCTGCTGGAAGATATTCTGGAAACGCGCGATACCGCCAGCGGTATCGAAACGCTCAACTTTATGGAACCGCAGAGTGCCGCCGACCTTATTCGCGACGAGCACCCGCAGATTATCGCCACCATCCTTGTCCACCTCAAACGTGGTCAGGCGGCCGATATTCTGGCGCTGTTCGAAGAGCGCCTTCGTCACGATGTGATGCTGCGTATCGCCACCTTCGGCGGCGTCCAGCCTGCCGCGCTGGCGGAGCTGACCGAGGTGCTGAACAACCTGCTCGACGGCCAGAACCTCAAGCGCAGCAAAATGGGCGGCGTGAGAACGGCGGCGGAAATCATCAACCTGATGAAAACGCAGCAGGAAGAGGCCGTCATTACGGCGGTTCGCGAATTCGACGGCGAGCTGGCACAGAAAATCATCGACGAGATGTTCCTGTTCGAAAACCTCGTCGAAGTGGACGACCGCAGCATCCAGCGCCTGCTCCAGGAAGTGGATTCCGAGTCGCTGCTTATCGCCCTCAAAGGCGCCGAGCAGCCGCTGCGCGAGAAGTTCCTGCGCAACATGTCTCAGCGTGCGGCCGATATCCTGCGCGACGACCTTGCCAACCGCGGCCCGGTTCGTCTGTCTCAGGTGGAAAACGAACAGAAAGCTATTCTGCTTATTGTTCGTCGTCTGGCGGAAACCGGCGAGATGGTGATTGGCAGCGGAGACGACACCTATGTCTAATGAGCTGCCGTGGAAGCGTTGGACGCCGGACGATTTGGCCCCTCCCCTCTCCGAGTTCACGCCAGCCGTGATCCCGACCGAGGAGCTTGACCCGGACGTCGAACAGCCTGAGCTAAGCGAAGAAGAGCAGCAAGCACAGATGCTGGCTCAGCTGCAAATGCAGGCGCACGAGCAGGGCTACAATGCCGGTCTGAACGAAGGCCGGCAGAAAGGCCACGAGCTGGGGTATCAGGAAGGCCTGTCAAAAGGGTTAGAGCACGGTATCGATCAGGCGCGCCAGCAGCAGGCGCCGATCCATGCCCGCATGCAGCAGCTGGTCAGCGAGTTTCAGCACACGCTGGACGCGCTGGACAGCGTGATTGCCTCGCGACTGATGCAGATGGCGCTGGAAGCCGCGCGTCAGGTAATCGGCCAGACGCCCGTGGTGGATAACACGGCGCTGATCAAACAAATTCAGGGCCTGCTGCAGCAGGAGCCGCTGTTCAGCGGTAAGCCGCAGCTGCGCGTCCATCCGGACGACCTGCAGCGCGTGGAAGAGAGCCTGGGCGCGACGCTAAACCTGCACGGCTGGCGTTTGCGCGGCGATCCGTCGTTACATCACGGCGGCTGCAAAGTCTCAGCCGATGAAGGCGATCTGGATGCCAGCGTCGCCACCCGCTGGCAGGAACTGTGCCGCCTGGCGGCACCGGGAGTCGTCTGATGACCGCACGCCTCACCCGCTGGCTCACCACGCTCGACAATTTTGAGACGAAGATGGCGCAACTGCCCTCTGTTCGTCGTTATGGGCGACTGACGCGCGCCACCGGTCTGGTACTGGAGGCCACCGGCCTGCAGCTGCCGCTGGGCGCGACCTGCGTGATCGAGCGTCAGGACGGTCTGGAAACGCGTGAAGTTGAGAGCGAAGTGGTCGGGTTCAACGGCCAGCGCCTGTTCCTGATGCCGCTTGAAGAGGTGGAAGGCATTCTGCCCGGCGCGCGCGTGTATGCCAAAAACACCTCTGGCGATGGGCTGCAAAGCGGGAAACAGCTGCCGCTTGGTCCTGCCCTGCTGGGTCGCGTGCTGGACGGCAGCGGGAAGCCGCTCGACGGGCTGCCCTCGCCGGACACCACCGAAACCGGCGCATTAATCACCCAGCCGTTTAACCCCCTGCAGCGAACCCCTATCGAGCATGTGCTCGATACCGGCGTACGCCCGATTAACGCCCTGCTGACCGTGGGACGCGGACAACGTATGGGCCTGTTCGCCGGGTCAGGCGTGGGTAAATCCGTTCTGCTCGGCATGATGGCGCGCTATACCCAGGCGGACGTTATCGTTGTGGGCCTGATCGGCGAACGTGGTCGCGAAGTTAAAGATTTCATTGAAAACATTCTGGGTGCGGAAGGCCGTGCCCGCTCGGTGGTCATTGCCGCACCGGCGGACGTGTCGCCGTTACTGCGTATGCAGGGGGCAGCGTATGCCACCCGCATCGCCGAAGATTTTCGTGACCGCGGCAAGCACGTGCTGCTGATCATGGATTCGCTGACCCGCTACGCGATGGCACAGCGTGAAATTGCGCTGGCTATCGGTGAGCCACCGGCGACCAAAGGCTACCCACCTTCGGTCTTCGCCAAACTCCCTGCCCTGGTGGAACGTGCGGGGAACGGCATCAGCGGCGGCGGCTCCATCACCGCGTTCTATACGGTGCTGACCGAAGGCGATGACCAGCAGGATCCGATTGCCGACTCCGCGCGCGCGATCCTTGACGGCCATATTGTGCTGTCGCGTCGTCTCGCCGAAGCCGGACACTATCCGGCAATTGATATTGAAGCCTCTATCAGCCGCGCAATGACGGCGCTGATAACCGAGAAGCACTACGCCCGCGTGCGTAACTTTAAACAACTCCTCTCCAGCTTCCAGCGCAACCGCGATCTGGTCAGCGTGGGGGCGTATGCCAAAGGCAGCGACCCGATGCTCGACAAAGCGATTACCTTGTGGCCGCAGCTGGAGGCATTTTTGCAACAAGGCATTTTTGAACGTGCCAACTGGGAAGATTCAATTCAGGCACTGGAGCTGATTTTCCCGCAGGTGTAACACAGGTGGAGGGCGAAGGTCATGGCGCAAAACAGCGCGTTATCAACGCTGAAAGATCTGGCTGAAAAAGAAGTTGATGATGCCGCATTGCAGCTTGGCGCAATGCGACGCGGGTGCCAGCAGGCTGAAGAACAGTTGAAGATGTTAATCGACTATCAGCATGAATATCGCACCAACCTCAATACCGATATGACACAGGGCATTGGAAGCCAGCGCTGGATTAACTATCAGCAGTTTATCCAGACGCTGGAGAAGGCGATAGATCAGCATCGCCAGCAGCTTCACCAGTGGACCCAGAAAGTCGATACCGCGCTGAATTTCTGGCGCGAGAAGAAACAGCGACTGCAGGCCTGGCAGACCTTACAGGACCGACAGATTGCGGCAACGACCCTGGCGGAAAACCGTCTGGATCAGAAAAAAATGGATGAGTTTGCCCAGCGCGCATCAATGAGGAAACCGGAATGATCACACTGCAACAACTGCTGATGAGCGACAGCGACCTGTCAGGCGGTACGCAGACGGGGAAAGGCACCGACGGTGCACAGGACTTTCTCGCGCTGCTCGCGGGCGCCCTGTCGGACGCGACGGGCAAGGGCAAAGATGCACCACTGACCCTGGCTGACCTGAAAGCCGCCGGCAGCAAGCTGTCCCACGTTGCTCAGGACGCCAAAGGGGATACCACCCTTCAGGCCAAAATTGCCGACCTGCTCTCGCGCCAAACCGCGCTGAATGGCGATGAAACGGCGCCCGTCACCTCGCTTGATACGCTGGTTTCCGGACTGGTGCCGCTGTCTAAAGGTGACGCACTGAAGACGATCAATGCCGCGAACAGCAAAGATGACGGTAAAAGCGAGCTGAGCGAAGAGGAGCTGGCCGGATTGAGCGCCCTGATGGCGATGCTGCCGCACCAGCAAACTACCGCCTCTCGCGTAGCTGGCAGTGACGGCGTTTCCGCCACCGCAACGCTGAGTACAGCGGCGCTTGCGCAAAACGGCGCGGGCCAACCGTCCCTGAACGCGCTTCCGGGAAGCCATGATAAAGCGCAGAGTGCTGCGCCTTATCAGAGCCAGGCGAAAAACAGCGACCCGGCCCTGTCGGGCAACGCGCCGGCCACGCCGGTCGTGGCCGCAACCGCAGAGAAGCAGGAGCTCGCCAGCGCCTCCTCTTCATCATCGCCGACAGCTACCCTGGCACCAATTATGTCCAGCCATGCAACCAGTCAGACGGCCGCCACCGTTGCTCCCGCGCCGGTGTTAAGCCAGCCTCTGGGCACGCATGAATGGCAGCAGTCCCTGAGCCAGCACATCACCCTGTTCACCAAACAGGGCCAGCAGACGGCCGAGCTGCGTCTGCACCCGGAAGATCTGGGTCAGGTACAAATTTCGCTTAAGCTGGATGATAACCAGGCGCAGTTGCAGATGGTCTCTGCGCACAGCCATGTCCGTGCGGCGCTGGAAGCCGCGCTGCCGGTACTGCGAACCTCGCTGGCAGAAAACGGCATTCAGCTTGCGCAGAGCAGCGTCAGCAGCGAGAGCTTTGCCGGACAGCAGCAGTCCTCATCCCAGCAGCAGCACCAGGCTTCGCGTTCCGGCAACACCGGCGGTTTTAATGAAGAGAGCGATGAACTACTGCCCGTTCCTGCCGCCCTGCAATCCGCCGCGCGCGGTAACAGTGCCGTAGACATCTTCGCCTAAACGCCAGAGGTAGCGTGATTATCCCCGTCTTTTCCACGCTTTGACGACAGCAGGACACGGGATAATCACCTTATTAAGCTGTACCGAAACAGGAAGCTCGTATCAGATGACTGACTCCGCTATCACCAAAAAAAGTAAGCGTTCCATCTGGATCCCGCTGCTGGTGTTGATCACGCTCGCCGCCTGCGCTACCGCGGGCTATAGTTACTGGCGTATGCAGCAGGAACCTTCGACCGCTGCGGCCAAAGCCGAACCTGCACCGCCACCGGCGCCGGTATTTTTCCCTCTGGACACCTTCACCGTGAATCTCGGTGACGCGGATCGTGTGCTGTACGTCGGTATTACGCTGCGCCTGAAGGATGAAGCCACGCGCGCGCGTCTGAATGATTATCTTCCGGAGGTGCGTAGCCGCCTTCTGCTGCTGTTCTCTCGTCAGGACGCTTCGGCGCTGGCCACCGATGTGGGTAAGCAAAAACTGGTCGACGCCATTAAACAAACGCTGGCGACCCCGCTGGTAAACGGCCAACCTAAGCAGGAAGTCACTGACGTTCTGTATACAGCCTTCATTCTGCGGTAACGACATGGGCGACAGTATTCTTTCTCAGGCAGAAATCGATGCGCTGCTCAACGGCGACAGCGATAAAAGTGATGATCCGCAACCGGGTATCGGCGGCGATAGCGATATTCGTCCCTATGACCCGAATACCCAGCGTCGCGTGGTACGTGAACGTCTGCAGGCGCTGGAGATCATTAACGAACGTTTTGCACGTCAGTTCCGTATGGGGCTGTTTAACCTGCTGCGTCGTAGCCCGGATATCACGGTCGGTGCGATCCGCATTCAGCCGTATCATGAGTTTGCCCGCAACCTGCCGGTGCCAACCAACCTTAACCTGATTCATCTGAAGCCGCTGCGCGGCACCGGTCTGGTGGTGTTTTCCCCAAGCCTGGTGTTCATAGCGGTGGATAACCTGTTCGGCGGCGACGGGCGTTTCCCGACCAAAGTAGAAGGTCGCGAATTCACCCACACCGAACAGCGCGTCATTAACCGCATGCTGAAGCTGGCGCTGGAGTCCTACAGCGACGCGTGGAAAGCGATTAACCCGCTGGAAGTGGAGTACGTCCGTTCTGAGATGCAGGTGAAATTTACCAATATCACCACCTCCCCGAACGATATCGTCGTGAACACCCCGTTCCACGTGGAGATCGGTAACCTGACCGGCGAGTTCAACATCTGCCTGCCGTTCAGCATGATCGAACCGCTGCGCGAGCTGCTGGTTAACCCGCCGCTGGAGAACTCCCGCAACGAAGACCAGAACTGGCGTGAAAACCTGGTCCGCCAGGTCCAGCATTCGCAGCTTGAGCTGGTGGCGAGCTTCGCCGATATCCCGCTGCGGTTATCTCAGATCCTGAAATTACAACCCGGTGATGTTTTGCCGATAGAAAAACCCGACCGCATTATTGCCCATGTGGATGGTGTCCCCGTGCTGACAAGCCAGTACGGCACGATTAACGGTCAGTATGCGTTACGCGTTGAGCACTTGATCAACCCGATTTTGAATTCGCTGAATGAGGAACAGCCCAAATGAGTGACATGAACAATCCGTCCGATGAAAACAGCGGAGCACTGGACGATCTGTGGGCTGACGCGTTAAACGAGCAAAAAGCGACCCCGGCCAAAAGCGCAGCGGATGCCGTATTCCAGCAGCTCGGCGGCGGTGATGTCAGCGGCACGCTGCAGGACATCGACCTGATTATGGATATCCCGGTTAAGCTGACCGTTGAACTGGGACGCACACGTATGACCATTAAAGAGCTGCTGCGCCTGACGCAGGGTTCCGTGGTGGCCCTTGACGGCCTGGCCGGTGAGCCGCTGGATATTCTGATCAACGGCTATCTGATTGCTCAGGGTGAAGTGGTGGTGGTAGCCGATAAATACGGCGTACGTATCACCGACATCATTACCCCGTCTGAACGTATGCGTCGTCTGAGCCGTTAAGCATGAAAACCCAGGCAACACTATCGCAACCTTCTGCCGTTCCCGGCTCACCTCTGCTCCAGGTGAGCGGGGCGTTGTTCGGTATTATTGCCTTTATTCTTATCGCCGCCTGGCTGGCGAAGCGCTTTGGCCTGGCGGGGAAAACCGCCGGCGCCCGCGGGCTGAAGGTCAGCGCCAGCACCACCCTGGGACCACGTGAACGCGTGGTCATCGTCGAGGTGGACGATGCGCGTCTGGTTCTGGGCGTCACGGCGTCAAGCATCAGCGTATTACATAAGCTGCCGCCCGCCCCTGCTGTGGTGGACGAGCGTGCAGAGGCCCCTGCGGATTTCCAGTCCGTGATGAAGAGTTTGCTTAAGCGTTCCGGGAGATCCTGATGCGCCGTTTGTTATCCCTGACGCTTGCGGGCGTTGGCCTGTTTGCTCCCGCGGTCTATGCGCAACTGCCCGGTCTGGTGTCAACCCCTCTCGCAGGCGGCGGCCAAAGCTGGTCGCTTCCGGTTCAGACGCTGGTGTTCATCACCTCGCTGACGTTTATTCCGGCTATCCTGCTGATGATGACCAGCTTCACCCGTATCATCATCGTTTTTGGTCTGCTGCGAAACGCGCTCGGCACCCCTTCCGCTCCGCCAAACCAGGTTCTGCTCGGACTGGCGCTGTTTTTGACCTTTTTCATTATGTCGCCGGTGATCGATAAGATTTACACCGACGCCTATCAGCCGTTCAGCGAAGATAAAATCTCCATGCAGGAAGCGCTGGATAAAGGCGCGCAGCCGCTGCGGGAATTTATGCTGCGCCAGACGCGCGAAGCGGATTTGGCCCTCTTTGCCCGCCTGTCCAACACCGGCGAGCTGCAGGGACCAGAAGCGGTACCCATGCGTATTCTGCTGCCCGCCTATGTGACCAGCGAGCTGAAAACAGCGTTCCAGATCGGCTTTACCATCTTTATTCCGTTCCTGATTATCGACCTGGTGATCGCCAGCGTCCTGATGGCGCTCGGGATGATGATGGTGCCGCCCGCGACCATCGCCCTGCCCTTTAAGATCATGCTTTTTGTACTGGTCGACGGCTGGCAGCTTTTGGTCAGCTCGCTGGCGCAGAGTTTCTACAGTTAAGGAACGGCAATGACACCCGAATCGGTCATGATGATGGGCACGGAGGCGATGAAAATCGCGATTGCCGTTGCCGCTCCGCTGCTGCTTGTCGCGCTGGTTACCGGTCTGATTATCAGTATTCTGCAGGCCGCCACGCAGATTAACGAAATGACGCTGTCGTTCATCCCGAAAATCATCGCCGTGTTCGTGGCGATTATCGTGGCCGGACCGTGGATGCTGAACCTGCTGCTGGACTATATGCGCAACCTGTTTACCAATCTGCCGTACATCATCGGCTGACCTGACGATGCTGCACTTCACCAGCGACCAGTGGGTTCAGTGGCTCGGCGTCTACTTCTGGCCGATGCTGCGCATCATGGCGCTGATCTCCACCGCCCCCATTCTCAGCGAGAAATCGATACCCAAGCGTGTCAAAGTGGGGCTGGGGATTATCATCTCCATTATCGTCGCACCGTCTCTCCCTCCCGTGGATATTCCGATCTTCTCGGCGAATGCGGTGTGGGTCGCCCTGCAGCAGGTGATGATTGGCGTTGCCGTCGGCTTTACCATGCAGCTCGCTTTTGCCGCCGTGCGTACCGCGGGGGAACTGATTGGCCTGCAGATGGGGTTATCGTTCGCCACGTTTGTCGATCCCGGCAGTCATCTCAACATGCCCGTGCTGGCGCGCATTATCGATCTGCTCGCCATGCTGCTGTTTCTGTCGTTCAACGGCCATCTGTGGCTTATCTCCATGCTGGTGGACACGTTCCATACGCTGCCGATTGGCGAAAATCCGGTAAACAGCAACGCTTTCCTGGCGCTCACTCGCGCCGCGGGGCTGATCTTCCTGAACGGGCTGATGCTGGCGCTGCCGATCATCACCCTGCTGCTGACCGTCAACCTGGCATTAGGTTTACTGAACCGAATGGCGCCGCAGCTTTCGGTGTTTGTCATTGGTTTTCCGTTGACGCTGACGGTCGGAATTTTATTAATGTCATTACTGATGCCACTTATCGCTCCCTTCTGTGAACATTTATTCGGCGAGATATTCAACCTGTTAGCGGATATTGTCAGCGAACTGCCTCGTAAATAATAGACCGCACTGTTGCTACTGTCTTTCTGAGGATATTCCTAAAATAAAACGCGAAAAACATCTTCCAGGATATATCTGACGCGGTTTAATTGTTTCTAACCACCTCACAATACTTAATATTTACTTTACTTTAAGAAGATTCCTGGCAAATTATACGTAACTTTACGGGATAGTGAGTCCGCCTGAAAGTCTTTGTCATGCTCACAGGTTTATTATTTTTTTCCATCCCGTATGGCTGTTTTGAGCTCTCAGGCAGATGGTGAATTATCGTTACGCATTGAGTGAGGGTATGCCATGTCAACGATCATTATGGATTTATGCAGCTACACCCGGCTAGGGTTAACCGGGTACCTGGCAAGCAGAGGGGTAAGAAAGAGAGACATCAACGATGCACACACCGTTGACGAACTCGCAGCCGCTTGTGACGAACTAAAACCAGGCGTGGTGTTTATTAATGAGGACTGTTTCATTCACGATCCAGCCAACAGTCAGCACATTAAGCAAATCATTAATCAGCATCCAAAAACCCTGTTTATTGTTTTTATGGCGATCGCGAATATCCATTTCGATGAGTATTTGTTGGTCCGTAAAAATTTATTGATCAGTTCTAAATCGATTAAACCCGAGTCGCTGGATGACATTTTGGGTGATTATTTGAATAAAGAAGTTAAAAATGTAGGAGCGGTTAACTTACCCACCCTATCATTAAGCAGGACTGAATCAAGTATGCTGCGAATGTGGATGGCGGGACAAGGAACTATTCAGATCTCCGACCAGATGAATATTAAAGCGAAAACCGTTTCATCACACAAAGGAAATATTAAACGGAAAATTAAAACGCATAATAAGCAAGTGATCTACCACGTGGTACGCCTGACCGATAATGTGACGAACGGGATTTTCGTCAACATGCGTTAGTCGCTTAAGACCCTGTGCACCCTACCTTTGATCTCTGGCCTGGCCAGAGATTTTTGCTTCTGCAGAGGGTGTCGGGCACGCGATATGCTACCCGACGCCGTGTTAGTCTGCTTTCTCAACAAAAATACCGTCCGGATGCCCCAGTTCGTTAAAAAACCAAATGCCGAGCGGGTAGTCTTCCAGTGATACCAGGTACATTGTCCCTTCGCTAAACTCTTCAATTGCCAGCACCACACCCGGGCGGCGCGGCCCACCGTCCGTTTTAACGGTTACCCGATCGTTGACCTTCATACATTCCTCCTCTGGTTTTGAGCCAGTGTAGAACAAAACGCAAAATCGCACATCGCCGCCCGGTGTGAATGGCGTTTTTATCTACAGTCTATACTTAGCCATGGACCCGGCTGAATGAGGAACCCCGCAATGAAGACCGATAAAGAGTACAGCGACACCATCAAGCGAGAAGTCGAGGTGGATGTCGATGCCCTGCTGGCCGCCATCAATGAGATTAGCGAGTCAGAAGTCCGCAGGACGGACGACAATTCGGACCGCGTCATTGTTAACGGAAGGGATTATCACACCTATCGTGAGCTGGCGGAGGCCTTCGAGCTCGATATTCACGACTTTAGCGTGTCGGAAGCCAATCGTTAGGGCGAAAAAAATCCCGGTCATGGGGATGACCGGGATCAAAACTTGCTTATGCAAGAAGCACTTGAAAATTCGTTACACCAGGAAATCTGATGTACAAGCCACACTATCCCCAACGAATTTGTCTGACAAGCATATATTCTTATTATGAATATAATATTTTTAACATAATGCTTTTCGGTATGAGCAATAACTTACGCCGAATGCGGGTTTGCCAGGGATTGTTCCCATTTCATCTGTTAACACTTCGGTTATTTTTTAGGAATTTTCTTAGAACGAAGCGCAACCGTCATCGGGAGTCACTATGCCTTCACTGCGGGATACCTTGCTGATTTTTTCTGACCTGGATGGCGCGTTGCTGGATATTCATACCTACGACTGGCAACCCGCAATGCCCTGGCTGGACAGGCTACAGGATAACCAGATTCCGATTATTCTCTGCAGCAGCAAAACCGCGGCAGAGATGCTGGATATTCAGCAGGATCTGGGGCTGGAAGGCCTGCCGTTTATTGCCGAGAACGGCGCGGTCATTCAGCCTGACGTGCGCTGGGACAAGGTCCAGCGTCAGATCCGGGGAATGACGCACCGGGATATTCGCCCGCGAATCGAGCAGATTCGTCTGCAAACGGGCTTTAAATTCACCACCTTTGACGATGTGGATGAGCACGTTATCAGCGAGTGGACCGGACTGACGCGCTACCGTTCGACGCTTGCCCGCAAGCATGACGCCTCCGTAACGCTCATCTGGCGCGATACCGACGAGAAATTGGTCCAGTTTGAAGAGCAACTGGCGCACATCGGCCTCAAGTGTCTGCAGGGGGCGCGCTTCTGGCATATTCTCGACGCCCGCTGCGGTAAAGACGTGGCGGTGAACTGGCTGATTGAACAGTATCGCGAGCAGGACGAGATCGAGCCCACCACACTGGGGCTCGGCGATGGCCCTAACGATGCGCCGCTGCTCGACAGCATGGACTTCGCGGTGGTCATCAAGGGGATTAATCGCCAGGGCATCACGCTACGGGACGATAACCCCGAGCGGGTCTATCACACCCAACAGACCGGCCCGTCAGGCTGGCAGGAGGGGCTGGATCACTTCCTGTCCTGATCCCGCCACACGACCCGGTTACGCCCGCTCTGCTTAGCCTCATAGAGCCGGACGTCCGCCACGGACTGCAGCTGTTCAAAATCGTAGTTGCCCGTTTCATCCGCGCTGCTGACGCCCAGCGACGCGCTGATGCGCAGGGTGGTGCTCTTCTTCACCAGGATCTCCTTACTGGTGATTCGGCAACGAATGCGGTCAGCGACGCCTCTCGCCTCCTCCAGACCAATGCCGGGAAGGACCACACAAAACTCTTCTCCACCGACGCGCCCGGCCACATCATTCTTGCGTAACGCGCTGGCAATCACGCCTGCCGTATGGGAAAGCACCTTATCACCGGCCTGATGGCCGAAACGGTCGTTAATGCTTTTAAAATGGTCGAGATCGATCTGAATCACCGAGAACGGCAGCGCCTGCTGGCGGCAGGTTTCCGCCAGCAATTTGGCGCGGTCGAACAGCGCGCCGCGATTATTGAGCCGTGTCAGCGGATCGTGCCAGGCCTGCCACTGGAGGGAGTGCTGAAGCGTATACATGTTACTCACCATCCGACGGATCACCAGCCACGAGATCAACAGCATGGCGGTAAAGAGCGCCCACAGCAGCGCCAGCACGATACTGATACTGCCGAAATCATCCTGCACCCCTTCATGCAAGGTGTGGATCCGCAGGATGACGCCATCGAAGTGATCGAGCCGCTCCCAGGTGATAAACCGGCTCCCGAGGCGGATCCCGCCGCCGGTATCATGGTCAATCGCCTGAGCAATCTGCGCCGTTTCGCGTTCGTCAAAATGGTTAACCAGGCTTCCGGCGTGGGCAGAGGTGGCAATCATATTGAGCCGGGTATCGTACAGCTGATACTCCCCCTCCGTCCGGTCTTCCGTCGCGTCGGTCAGCAGACGCTGCATCGTGTCTAAGGTAAAGTCCATCGCCACGACGCCGTACCAGTAGTGATCGAAATAGATGGGGACGCTGGCAGTGATCGTTCGTTCATCCCCGGTCCAGGATGAAGGGGTAGAGATAAACCAGCGCACGGCGCGCGCGCGATTGTTACGTTCTGACTGCTGGGTAAACCAGGACTGCGTGACCAGATGATAATAGCGGGCGGTAATATCGCCCGCCCGGTCCGGCGTATCCGTGGAAAGGAAAAAACCGGCGCGAGAGACGTAGATCACCCGCGCTTCTGTTTGTGCTCTTGATGACGCCAGCCTGAGCAGATACCCCACTTCGAGCGCGGCAGAAATTTCATGACTGATGCGCTCAGCGTCCCGGTTCAGAAGGGTGGTTTTATCCACGAATGCATCCGAGACCCCGTTAAGGGGAAGCGTGCGCTTTTTATCAACGGCAAGCTGCCAGGTGGGGAGCATGCGGACGGTATTAAAGCGTGACACCGCATCCTGTAAGACATCAAAGGCCAGCGGCGTCTCGATTGCATCATGCATGCCCTGGCGGAATAACAGCATCCTGTCGACGCTGTTCTGTAACTGCCTGTCCAGCGAACTGGCCACCGTATCCAGATGGTTGCGCTGGCTGGAGATGTACGCCTCTTCCAGCACCACCACCTCACGCCAGGTCAGGAGCGTGGAAAACACCAGAACGATCAGAAAACAGAGATTAACAATCCGCCCCGGATTGCTACGCTTATGCAGCCATTGCAAAAAAGTTTGTCTTACAACAAAGGTATCGCGCTGCACACACACTCCCTGATTACTGCTCTATACCCGAAACCTGAGATAAAAACGCCCGGCAAAGCCGGGCGTTATGTGATTAAGCCTTGTCCCGCTGGTGCTGCCCGTCACCCGGCTGAAGCTCATCTTCACGGAATGCTTCCCGCTTGATGCTATAGCCATCGTGCCACCGACATTCCACCATTCCGCTGGAATACCCGGTGACGATCATACGTGGGCCGCCCTTCTTAGGCTTAACTTCATCACTGACCAAAAAGACCATACCTGCCTCCTGTATCAGGGTGAAACTGTTTCAATTTAGACGAGGAATGGTTTTTTTGCATCCTGCCGCGGGTAACAATTAGTGCGACGTGCCGCGAATTTTCTCAACCAGCTTCACCGCCGCGACGACGATAGCGCCAATGATAAAGCCCAGCACAAGATTCAGCAGCGTAGGCAGAATCGCCGCGATAACGGCCCCCTGCGTGGAGGAGAAATGTTCGATGGCATGGTGCAGCGGCGCAATGCCGTGAACCACAATTCCGCCGCCCACGAGGAACATCGCCAGCGTGCCCACCACCGACAAACTCTTCATCAGCCACGGGGCCAGCACCAGCAGGCTTTTGCCGATGCCTCTTGCTACCGCGCTCGATTTTTCCTCCAGCCAGTAGCCAATATCGTCCAGCTTGACGATCAGCCCCACCAGACCGTACACGCCCACGGTGACCAGAATCGCGATGCCGGAGAGGATCAGCACCTGATTCAGAAGCGGCGCGTCAGAGACAATGCCCAGCGTAATCGCGACGATTTCCGCAGACAGGATAAAGTCGGTCCGAATGGCGCCTTTGACCTTATCGCGCTCGAAGGTTTTCGGATCCTGCGCGGCCAGCGCTTCAAGACGCTGCTGGCGCACCTCCGGCGTATCGCTCTGCTTGCGCGCGCTAAAGGAGTGCAGCACCTTCTCCACGCCCTCGAAGCAGAGAAATGCCCCGCCAATCATCAGTAACGGCGTGATGGCCCAGGGAATAAACGCGCTGATCAGCAGCGCCAGCGGCACCAGAATCACCTTGTTCAGGAAGGAGCCTTTCGCCACGCCCCACACCACCGGCAGTTCACGGTTTGCCCTCACCCCACTCACCTGCTGGGCGTTAAGCGATAAATCATCGCCCAGCACGCCTGCGGTTTTCTTCGCCGCCAGTTTCCCCATCACTGAAATGTCGTCCAGTAAGGTGGCAATATCATCCAGCAATGTTAATAAGCTACTTCCTGCCAAAATCTTAATCCTTCATTTTTTGGTAATTAAGTGAATAGTATGGAGCAAAAGCGCCAACCCGGAAACAGGCACCTTACGTCAACAAAAAATTCACATCTGCCACACAATTAAAGGGCTCGCCAGCGAGATAGTTTTCGCGTTTACTATCAGCGAACTTTTTATTTCGTCGTGAGGGATTATGCGTTTCCGGCAATTGCTACCGCTCATCGGGGCACTCTTTTCGCTGTACATCATCTGGGGATCAACCTACTTTGTCATTCGCATCGGCGTGGAGAGCTGGCCGCCGCTGATGATGGCGGGCATTCGCTTCCTCTCGGCGGGCATCCTGCTGCTGGCCTTCCTGCTCCTGCGCGGGCATAAGCTTCCTCCGCTGCGCCCGATGCTGAATGCCGCCCTGATCGGCCTGCTGCTGCTGGCGGTGGGTAACGGGTTTGTGACGATTGCCGAGCACCAGAACGTCCCGTCCGGGATCGCCGCCGTGGTCGTTGCCACCGTACCGCTGTTTACCCTCTGCTTCAGCCGCCTTTTCGGCATCCGCACCCGCAAGCTGGAATGGCTGGGGATTGGGATTGGCCTGGCCGGCATTGTTCTGCTCAACAGCGGCGGCAACCTGAGCGGGAATCCGTGGGGCGCGGTGATTATCCTGATTGGCTCGATGAGCTGGGCGTTTGGTTCCGTCTACGGGTCGCGTATCGAACTGCCGACCGGCATGATGGCCGGTGCGATTGAGATGCTTGCCGCGGGGATTGTCCTGCTGCTGGCTTCCGCGCTGACGGGAGAAACGCTGACGACCCTGCCGCCGCTGTCGGGCTTTCTGGCAGTTGGCTACCTGGCGCTGTTTGGCTCCATCATCGCCATTAACGCCTATATGTTCCTGATCCGCAACGTCTCTCCGGCTGTCGCCACCAGCTACGCCTACGTCAACCCGGTCGTGGCCGTGCTGCTCGGAACAGGACTGGGGGGAGAAACGCTCTCACCTGTGGAATGGATTGCTCTTGGGATCATCGTGTTTGCCGTCGTGCTGGTCACGCTGGGCAAATATCTGCTGCCAGCAAAACCGGTGGTCACGCCTTGCGAGGTGGAGAAATCGTAAGCAGGTGAATGCCCTGCGTGTCGATCTGCGCGGTCTGGCCGCCGCCGCAGATCCACTCTTCCAGCCGTTCGCTCAGATCGGCATCGTTCAGCTTTAATCTGCCTCTCAGCGCACACTCCCAGACGATCAGCACCCGCCAGCCCTGCGCCATCAGCGTGGCCAGATCCCGCCTGTCGCGCTCGACGTTCTTGCCAATCTTATCCAGCCAGAAATCGGTGCGCGTCGCCGGGACTTTAAACAGGTAGCAGTCGTGATGGTGCCAGAAACAGCCGTGGGTAAAGATGATGCACTGCCAGGCGTCGATGACGAAATCCGGGCGTCCCGCCAGGGTGGGATCCTGCACGCGGAAGTCAAACCCCGCCTGCGTCAGCAGCGCGGCCAGGCGCTTTTCAATGGCGGTGTCACGCGTGCCGATGGCACGCATGTTTTTACTGCGCGTCGCCTTATCGTGAACATCCGTCATTGACGGCCTCACCCTGACGAAGTGCCACCGCCTGTCGGATGCGCGAGGCCAACAGCTTTGCGACAGCCGCGAACGCGGGAACCACCACCGAGTTACCAAACTGGCGGTACGCCTGGGTGTCCGACACCGGAATGCGGAAGCGATAACCCTGCGGCGTCTCAAAGCCCATCAGCCGGGCGCATTCCCGCGGCGTTAAGCGCCGTGGGCGATGGCGCTGGTTGTGCGGATCGTCGAAATCTTTTTCACCCAGCGCCTTGTCCCAGCCTCTGTCGATCAGGATTTCCGCGCCGTCTTTATAGTAGCGAGCAGACAGCGTGCGGGTGACGCTGTGCGGATCGTTCGGGTTGACCATCCCAAAGCCGAAGCCGTTGCCTTTCGCCTGGTGCTTCTTGGCATAGCGGTAGAGGTATTTCCACAGCACAGGGGTCAGGATAAATTTCGCGTCGACGACGGGTTCCAGCAGATCGGCCACGGTGGGGCGGCGCTCGGGATACAGAGAAGGAATATCCCGCAGAGTAAAATCGCCTTTCAGATTGAGATCGCGGCGGAAGCCCACCAGCACGATACGTTCGCGATGCTGGGGCAGGAAATGTTTCCCATCAATAATTTTAGGATCGTCCGCGCCCATGTCCTCTGAATCGGCCACGTCATAACCCAGCTCATCCAGCGTTTGCATGATAATGCGGAAGGTTTTCCCGCCGTCGTGGCTTTTTAAGTTTTTGACGTTTTCCAGTACGAAAATGGCCGGACGACGGGCGTCAATAATACGCGCCACGTCAAAAAACAGCGTTCCCTGCGTATCGCAGGCAAAACCGTGGGCGCGTCCAAGGGCATTCTTTTTGGAGACACCGGCCAGCGAGAAAGGCTGACACGGGAAGCCTGCCAGCAGCACGTCATGCGCCGGGATCGTCTGACGAATGTGCTCGGCGGCCTGTTCATCGCTCACGCCGCTTTTATGGCTCAGGGTCACATCGCGGATATCCGCGTTGAAATGATGCTCGTGCGGATCGCAGTACCAGTTTGCCTTGTAGGTACGCACGGCGTGCTTGTTCCACTCGCTGGTAAACACGCACTGTCCACCGATGGCTTCAAAACCGTGACGAATGCCGCCGATACCGGCAAACAGATCGATAAACCGGAAGGCATAGTTCGGGTGCGCGGCAGAAGGACGCGGAAGCAGATTTTGCAGATAACGAAACTCGCCTTCACTCAGGCGACGCCCTGCTCGCTCGCTGGTCAGCAGACGTTTAAGGATCGCCGGGCTCCAGTGGCTCTCGCCGTGCGCCACCAGCAGGCTGGCCAGCGTTTTAGCATCATAGATATCCAACAGCTGGCGCAGTAAGGCCTGCACCGTTGCCGTTGATTTCTCAGCCTGCGCGGGCGCGGGCTCTGTCACTGATCGATTTTCCTGCATTCTTTTAACCGGAGAGTAAAGACTGGGAACAGATTACCACAGTTCAGTTGCGCAAACTGCGACGGAAGCGGCTCAGCACCTGGCTATCCAGCCCGAGGCAGTCGCCGTGTAATTCGGCGCTGAGTTTCGCCATAAACTGGATCAGGAAATCGGCATTGTGACGTGCCAGTTCGCGGCCCATGTCCGTTTGCATTGTATCAGGCAAACGCAGCAGCTTGGTCTGAAAATGGTCGAGGGCAAACGCGCGGTCGTCGAGGGGACGCGCATCGGCAAAGGGATCATCCGCGTCAAATAGCGGTACGCCCAGTGCGCCCGAGACGGCAAAAACGCGCGCCAGGCCGATAGCGCCTAACGCTTCCAGCCGGTCAGCGTCCTGCACAATTTTGGCTTCTATACTTTGCGGCGCAATGCCGGCGCTGAAGCTGTGCGCCTCAATCGCGTGCGCGACGGCGGCAATATGCTCGGGCGGAAAGTCCGGGAAGTCGCGGCGCAGTATGTCGCTCGTCTTGCGAGCAGCAAGCCGTGAAGACTGGCTGCGTTCAGGATGGTTCTTCGGCAGGCTGACAATATCGTGAAAATAGCAGGCTGCCAGAATCACCCGCGGCTCGGCCGTGTGGTGAACCATGATTTTTTGCGCCGTCATCCACACCCGACGAAAATGCGAAATATCATGTGCAGTATCGTCGTTCTGGTGATTTTCCTTGAGCCAGCGCTCAAATCTGTGCTGCCACCGAGCAAGTTCCATCATCATGTCCTGTTGTTTAAAAGAGGGTGAATTATAACATAGCCAAATTAAATAAATTTAAAAATAGCGCTGAGAAATATTTAATAATAATTACTCCTTATAAATCCACCCCAATAATTCACAAGAAAAATAAAGAGATTAATAGAAATAATTTGAAATATTTCATCGAATTTAATTACATTTATTTTTGAAACTAAATCACAAGCCATAGAATAGTATCGACCCTGTAATTACGGAGGGTGATTACATATATTCATATAAATTATCTTTAAAGGGAATATATAATGAAAAGAAAAGTTCTGGCATTTCTGGTACCCGCGTTATTAATGGCAGGCGCAGCGAATGCGGCTGAAATGTATAACAAAAATGGCAACAAAGTTGACCTGTACGGTAAGGTTGACGCGCGTCATACCTTCTCTGACAACCCTGGTGATGATGGCGATGAAACCTATGTACAGGTTGGTTTCAAAGGCGAAACCCAGATTACTCGCGATCTGGTCGGTTACGGTCAGTGGGAATATAAAACGTTCGCTAACGATACCGAAGGCGCGGGTGACAAATCCTTTAACCGTCTGGCCTACGCTGGCCTGAAATATGGCGAATACGGTTCATTTGATTATGGCCGTAATTACGGCGTCGTGTACGACGTTGAAGCCTGGACCGATATGCTGCCGGTATTTGGCGGTGATTCTTACACCTGGACCGATAACTTTATGAATGGCCGTGCCAACGGTCTGGCAACCTACCGTAATAGCGATTTCTTCGGTCTGGTTGAAGGTCTGAATTT
The DNA here is from genome assembly GCF_040059225.1 of Enterobacter cloacae complex sp. Mu1197. Lineage (NCBI taxonomy): Bacteria > Pseudomonadati > Pseudomonadota > Gammaproteobacteria > Enterobacterales > Enterobacteriaceae > Enterobacter > Enterobacter cloacae complex sp. Mu1197. Next base: position 2,969,289 of record NZ_CP157375.1, read on the forward strand.
CGCGCTGCAGTATCAGGGTGCGAATGAAGGTGCTAACGCTGATGAAAATCAGGAAGGCACCAAAAACGGACATAACAGCGTTCGTTTCCAGAACGGTGACGGCTTCGGTATGTCTACCTCCTATGACTTCTCAGGCGATCTCTCCGGCCTGAGCCTGGGTGCGGCGTACTCTTCTTCTGATCGTACTAATGAGCAGGAAGCGGCAGGCCAATACAACGCGCATTACGCGAGCGGTAAAACAGCTGAAGCGTGGACACTTGGCGCGAAATACGACGCCAACAACGTCTATCTGGCGATGATGTACGCTGAAACCCGCAACATGACGCCATATGGTGATTATGGTATCGCGGATCAGACTCAGAACTTCGAAGCGGTAGCACAGTACCAGTTCGACTTCGGCCTGCGTCCATCCCTGGCATGGGTTTACTCCAAGGGCAAGGACATGACCTATCCAGGCAACGCCAGCAACCCTCAGGGTCAGCATGGAGACATGGACCTGGTTAACTACATCGACCTGGGCATGACCTACAGCTTCAACAAGAACTTCTCCACCTATGTTGACTACAAAATCAACATGCTGGATAACGATGAAAGCTTCTACGAAGCCAACGGTATTTCCACCGACGACATCGTTGGCGTCGGCATGACCTACCAGTTCTAATCTTTAAAAATACCAAAGGCCGCATCTGCGGCCTTTTTTATTTCTTCGCGGTCTGTGTTATGGCGCTTCCTGCAGCGCCACGCGGATGAACCCGTTATTCTGCGCCAGCAGTTCATGGGCTTTCCACGCATCCAGCCCTGTCAGCACCATCAATACCGCCGTTTTACAGTGATGGTTACAGCTCTCCAGCGCGGCTTTTGCCTCCGCCCGGGAGCATCCCCCCGCTTCCATCACAATGGCGATTTGGCGTTCAGCCCATTTGGTACTGCTTGCCTCGAGATCCACCCGCAGGTTGCTGTAAACGCGTCCGGTTCGAACGGCCAGCCCGGTAGCGATCATCGAGAGGATCATTTTCTGCGCAATCCCCGCTTTGGTGTTGAGATAGCCGGCCACCACATCGGCACCCAGTTCGGGAGCAATAACCATACTCGCCAGCTGCGCGGCTTCACTTTGCGCATCACCGGTAATAACGGCGACCGGCGAACCCAGTGACCATGCATGGCGCATTGCCCCCCACACCCACGGTGTTTTTCCGCTGACGGTCACGGCCAGCATCATATCGTGTTCACCAAACTTAATGGCCTGCAGATCGGCAACGCCGCGCTCGTAGCTCCCTTCCCCCTCTTCTGCCGTGACGGCCACCACAGGGGTTTTGCCCGGCGCATAGTCATCAGCAACCTGTTGCGCGACCCGACCAGACGGTCCCGCCCCGACCATCACCAGACGGCCACCGTGATTCAGGGTCGCGGCAGCGTTATCCACCGCGCGGGCAATCACAGGTAAGCAAGGGGTGAGTGCAGCAGAAATGAGTGCATCATCCTGGTGAATGACTTTCAGCATGTCCAGCGTGGACAATCGATCGATATTCATCGTGCTGGCGTGCCGTCTTTCCTTGACCGAACCGGTAAGCAGAATGCTCATAAACAGCCTCCTTATTATGAGTACCCACACACTATAAAGTGTTTTATATAGATGACCTGCGAGGAGGGTCACGAAAAGAGGACCAAATCCACGCCTTTACATGGCTTTAAGAAAAGCGCGTCATCGGCGATAATTACCCCCTTACTTAATCATCGCGGAGTATTGATGAGCGATTTGCAGCCTTTCCTTCCGACGCGCAAGCGCCCCATGAAACTCAATACGCTGGTCACGCTGATGGTATGCGCGATTATCGGTTCAGTGCTGCTGGTGGTCTTTGCGCTCTATTCGGTGCAAATCACCCGCGCCACACGCGATGATGTCAAAGACACCGCGCTCGGCATTGCCCGCACCCTCGCCGACAGCCCCGAGATACAGCGCGGCCTGATGCAGGCGCCGCAGGAGAATATTATTCAGCCCATCGCCCAGGCGGTGACGAAACGAAACGATCTGCTGTTCACCGTGGTCACCGATATGCGCGGGATCCGCTATTCTCACCCGAACGAGGCGCTGCTGGGGCTGCATTTTATCGGCGACGATTTAACGCCCGCGCTGGAAGGCAAAGAGAACGTCTCGGTTAACCGGGGTGCGCTCGCCGAAGCGCTGCGCGTATTTACCCCCGTCTACGACGGCCAGCACGAGCAGATTGGCGTGGTAGTGGTCGGTATCTCCCTGAATAAGATGGAAGAGCAGATTACCCGCGGGCGGCTAAACGCCGTCTGGACCATTTTGTTCAGCATTTTTATGAGTTCGATGGCGATTTGGGGTCTGGTGCGGGTCCTGAAACGCATCCTGTTCGGACTCGAACCCTATGAAATTTCCGCCCTGTTCGAACAGCGCCAGGCGATGCTACAGTCGCTTCGTGAGGGGGTGCTGGCCGTTGATATTCACGGGCGCGTGACGATGATTAATCAGACCGCCAGAGAAATATTGCTTCTCCCGTCCGGCAAGCAGACCGAAAACACCAGCGCCCCCCTGCTGGCCAGCCTGCGTGACGTCTCGAAGACGGGCGTCGCGCGCCAGGATCAGGAGATCAGCTGCAACGGCCGGCTATTGCTGTGCAACATGGTCCCGGTGAAAAGCCAGGATCGGGTGATCGGCGCCATCACCACCTTCCGTGATAAAACGGAAATCAGCCAGCTGATGCAGCGTATTGATGGCATGGTGAATTACGTCGATGCCCTGCGCGCCCATACACACGAGTTTATGAATAAACTGCATGTGATCCTGGGCCTGCTGCACATGAAGCGCTACGACAAGCTGGAAGAGTACATCCTGCAGACGGCACATCATTACCAGACGGATATCGGTACGATACAGAGCAAGGTAAAATCCCCGGTGGTAGCAGGGTTCCTGCTGGGTAAAATCAACCGGGCGAAAGAAGCGGGCGTCACCCTGACGCTGGCGGATGAAAGCCAGATACCGGATACCGCAAGTGAAGAGCAGGTCGCGGTGCTGATCACCGCGCTGGGCAACCTCATTGAAAACGCGCTCGACGCGATGGAAGGACAGCAGGAAGGTGAGATTGGCCTGCTGCTGCATTATCAGAATGGCTGGCTCAGCTGTGAAGTCAGCGACGATGGCCCCGGCATTGATCCCACTCAGCTGGAGTCTATTTTTACAAAGGGCTTCTCAACAAAAGGCGACAACCGCGGCGTTGGGCTGTTCCTTGCTCGCCAGCAGATTCAGAACCTTGGCGGCGATATCAGCGTCGAGTCTGAGCCCGGCGTATTTACCCAATTTTTTGTTCACATCCCCTGGGATAGCGAGAGGAATATCGCGTGATAAATGTGTTAATTGTCGATGATGACGCCATGGTGGCCGACCTCAACCGTCTGTACGTCAACCGTGTTGAAGGCTTTACCTGCTGTGGCGTCGCCTCCACGCTAAACCAGGCCGAGGCCATCATTAATGACCCCAGCCATCCTGTCGATCTGGTGCTGCTGGATGTCTATATGCAGCAGGATAACGGGCTGGATCTGCTGCCCGTCATTCGCGCATCCGGCCGCCAAATCGATGTGATCATGATCACCTCGGCCGCCGACGCCGCCACGATCCAGACCTCCATCCATTATGGCGTGGTGGATTATCTGATAAAGCCGTTCCAGTTCCCGCGCTTTGAAGAGGCGCTGAACGGCTGGAAGGCAAAGCACAGCCTGATGGGGTCGCATCAGTATTACGAGCAGGCGGACGTCGACCGTCTGATCCACGGCGGAGCACCGGAACTGGCAGACAGCAAAAAGCTGCCGAAAGGGTTAACGCCGCAAACGCTGCGCACGATTTGCCAGTGGATTGACGCACACCCGGAGACGGAGTTTTCTACCGATGACCTGGCAAACGCGGTCAATATTTCCCGCGTGTCCTGCCGCAAATATCTGATCTGGCTGGCGCAAATCAATATTCTGTTCACCAGCATTCACTACGGCGCCACCGGGCGTCCGGTGTATCGCTACCGTCTCCAGCCGGAGCAGACGGGCCTGCTCAAGCAATACTGCCAGTAACGCGGTAGGTATCGTCCAGCAGGGTAAAGCGGAAGTGGTGTGCTGAAGAGAACACCACTTCTTTAGTTTTGGTCACAAAGATAGCTTCTATATCGGGACGCGCACGCAGCGCGGCGCAGCCCTTCTCCACGCCCATGCCATACATCAGCGTGGTCCAGATATCGCCATCGATGGAATCTTTTGAAATGATGGTCACGCTGTCCAGTTCGTTGTCCAGCGGATACCCGGTACGCGGATCGAGAATGTGGTGATAGCGTTTGCCGTTGTGCTCAAAGTAGCGCTCGTACGTTCCCGACGTCACGACGGAGAGGTTCTCGACGACCATCGTGCCGATCAGCGCATCCCCGGCGAACGGTTTTTTCAGCCCAACGCTCCAGCCCCCTTCCGGGGAGCCTAAGGTCTGAATGTTTCCGCCAAGGTTAATCAGCCCCAGCTCAGCGCCCTCTTTACGCAGGTAATCCCGCACCCTGTCGGCGATATAGCCTTTGGCAATCGCCCCCAGATCGATCTCCATCCCCGCCCGGGTCAGAAACACGCTGCTGCTGGCCTCATCAAGGAGAACATCCTCTGGGCGGGTAATTGCCAACAGCGACGTGATTTCATCGGCAGGCGGAACGCTGTCCCCCTGAAAACCAATCTTCCAGCGCTTCACCAGCGGACCGATCGCCAGATTAAAGGCGCTGTCCTTGAACAGGCTTGCCGCTTTTGCACAGCGGATCAGATCAAACACTGGCCGACTGACGGTGACCGGATGCTGGCCAGCGGCATGGTTGATATCCATCACCTGCGAGTGCGCGCGGTTGACGGTGAGCAGGTCTTCATACTGTTTGATCAGGCGAAACACGCGGGACGCGAGGGCTTCGTCATGGGAGAAGAGCTTCAGGAGGATGGGTGATCCCATCAGGACGGCGGAGTAACTGTAAACGCGATGGCTATCAGGCATGGCAGGGGTCCTCAGCTGTAGCCCCGGCTGGAACCGCGCCGCCGGGGAAAATGCCGGATAACGCTGCGCGTATCCGGCCTGGGAAGCAGGAGCCTTACCTCTTTTTCGAACGCAGAGCCGCCTGATGTCCTGCAAGGGTACCAAAAATAATGATATCTGCCACCGCGTTACCGCCGATACGGTTAGCACCGTGGATCCCGCCGACCACTTCACCGGCGGCAAACGCGCCTGGCAGCACGTTGTGGTTGCTATCCAGCACGCAGGTTTCGGTGTTGATGGTCACGCCGCCCATGGTGTGGTGCACGCCCGGCGCAATCTGAATGGCGTAGAATGGCCCTTCATTGATGGGCGCACGCAGCGCGGTGGTACGACCAAAGTCGTCATCATGCTGTTTTTCAACGAAACCGTTGTAACGTTCCAGGGTCGCCAGGAAAGCGTGGTAATCCATGCCGAGCGCTTCCGCCAGGGCTTTCGGCGAGCTGGCGCTGGTCACGAAGCCTTTGGCAATGTACTCATCCGCGGCTTTGTTTTTGGCGCGTACGTGCTCGTCAAAGACGATGTAAGCGTATTTCTCCGGCAGGGCGATGATTGACGCCGAGACTTTATCGCGGGTCGACATTTCGTTGTAGAAGCGTTCCCCTTTCTGATTGACCAGAATCGCCCCGCCCCCGCGGATGGATTCAGAAATCAGGTACGAGGTTTTCTGCTCTACGGTTGGGTGAATTTGAATCTCGCCCATATCGACAGTGCCAGCCCCGATGCGCTCCAACAGCGCGATACCGCCACCGGTCGCCCCTTTATGGTTGGTGGTGACGAAACCTTCCAGATCCGGACGGTATTTCACGACCATCTGGCTGTTAGCGCTGAAGCCGCCGGTTGCCACAATCACGCTTTTCGCTGCCACGGTGATGGTTTCATTCTCTTCGGTGGTCAGGCGCACGCCGGTGACTTCACCGTTTTCGAAGAGGATGTCGCTGACGGAAGTATCCAGCATCACCTCGATGTTGCGTTTGTTGACGTTACGCACCAGGCCGCTAATCAGGTAACCGCCCACCGCAGAACCGTCTTTTGGACGGTGAGTACGGTCGATGCTCATCCCGCCGGTGGTGGTGATGTCGTTCAGCATGATGCCGCGGGTTGCCAGCCACTCAATTGCCTGCGGCGCGTTCTCGACGAAGCGGCGCAGCAGTTCAGGGTTGTTCTTGTTGCCGCCACCTTTCAGGCTTTCCTGGTAGAACAGCTCTTTGCTGTCCTGAATGCCCTTCACGCGCTGGAAGCGGGTTTCGGCGGCGTTCATCCCGGCAGAGGCTTTAATGGTGTTCCCGCCGATGGTTGGCATTTTCTCAACAATCAGCACGCTCGCGCCTTCGTCGTGAGCCTGAATCGCCGCCGCCAGACCGGCGCCGCCGCTGCCGACAACCACCACGTCCACGCTGCGGGTTTCGTTCGGGTCAACGCCCTCTTCCGCTGCCAGTGCTTTGCTGGATTTCAGCATCGCTTTAGAGACCGCTTTCTTCACCGCTTCACTCTGGCTGGTTGCACCGGTGATGGCATCCACGTGCGGGGTATTGGCATCCAGAATACGGGTGCGGATCTCTTCAAAGCTGGTGACGAACTCAACGTCTTCGCTCGGGCCAGACGCCAGCTCGATGTCCGCAATGCGGTCAGTCTCCAGGCTGACGTTAATCACCAGTTCGTTCGCGTCGTCCTGCACCTTCTCGGTGAACATGCCCGGTTTGAATTTTGATTCGCCCATGCTCATGTCGCGGATCATCGCTTCCACCAGCGAGAAGCGCCACAGCGGTTCAGGAATGTTCAGCGCCTCGCGCTGGGTGCTGTCCATAAACAGCTCCAGCGTTTCCCCGGCCGCGATGCGGTCGGTCCAGTCCGGATAGACGATGGTGGCACGGCCCACGGCAATCAGGTCGTAACCGTGTTCCAGCGCTTCATTGGCATCGGCGGCATTCACCACGCCACCCACGCCCATGACCGGAACCTGCGCCAGCGTTTCAGAACGCATCGCGCAGTATTTTTCGATAAGCGGCGTTGGGTCCTGGGTGTCGACAATGGAAGGACGCAGGGTCGCGCCGACGGAGAAGTGCAGGTAATCCACGCCGCGCGCCGCCAGTTTTTCCAGCAGGTACATGGTGTCTTCAAAGCGGATGCCCGGCACTTCCAGCTCTTCAGGGGAGAAGCGGTAGCCAATAATAAAAGCGTCGTCCGCGTACTGGCGCACCATTTTGTGGGTGATATCCAGAACCGCCAGCGGGAACTTCGCGCGATTATCGCGGCTGCCGCCCCACTCGTCGTCACGCTGGTTAGAGTTTGGCGAATAGAATTGCTGAATCAGATAGGTGTTTGCCCCGTGGATTTCCACGCCGTCGAAGCCGGCCTGGATGGCGCGGCGCACCGCTTCACCAAACTTGCCGATCATGCCTTCGACTTCTTCGCCAGTCAGTGCCACTGGCGTTGCTGCGCCCTCACGCGGCGCGGCAACGGCGCTTGGGCCAACCGGCGTACGGCCACCGATCAGTTTCGGGTCAACCATGCGGCCGCCGTGGTAGATCTGCAGCAGAGCCTTAGAGCCTTTGGATTTAATCGCCTCCGCGATTTTCGCCAGCCCGGCAATTTTCTCATCATTATCAATCCCGATCGCGCCCGGGAAGGCCAGACCGAGATCGTCGACGAAACAGCACTCCACAATGATGGTGCCGATACTGCCGGAACGGGCACGATAGTACTCCACCAGTTCACTGGTAACGGTGCCGTCGTAATAGCCGGTGCAGGTGGTCATAGGGGCCATTAACAAACGGTTTTTCAGTTCAGTGCCATTCGGTAATGTGAAGGGGCTAAGAATACGTTCGTTAGTGCTCATATTAGAAACTCCAAACTTTTAAAAAATTAAGAATTCGTTATCGGATTAGTTTTTAGTTCGTCGTTATTTGCCGATGTCATGATATTAATATAATGATTTTTTTAGTTTCTAAAGTTATTACGTTAGTTAAAAAACTATTTAATCCCTGCAATAACACAAATAACACATTGGTGTTAGCGAATGTAATTCAGTCATTCACAATAATTTAAAATTCGTTAAATAAAAATTGGTAAAACCAATTTCCATAACACTTGCAAAACCATTAAAAACAAGAAGATACAAAACAAATAAAAAATAGATGTTACGAAAATGATAAAACAAACCAATAAAACAGATAATACCCACATACGCCTGAGTGGTTATTAATAAAAGCATAAAAATAACGCTGCAATTCTGTTTTTTTGATCGCGATCAATAGTTATGGCATCCAAAAGCGCAATATAAAAACATCATCATTTTTTAATTTAGCGCCACCATAAAAGCGTTAAATTGCTATTACTGAAAATACAAAACCGCACCTTTAATAACTAAAAAAAGCAAAGAAACTTAAGAAAGTGATTTTGTTTTTTCAGTACGACCGAATCTTTGACAACTTAAGACGTGAAACTATGAATACAAAAACTGCTGTAACGCCCCCTGTGGCGAACCAGGCATCAAATGGAAACGCAAAACGTCTGCTGATGATGGCACTGCCCGTCATCGTCGCCGTACTGCTGCTGTTTGTTCCGGTACCGGAAGGTCTGCCTCCTTACGCATGGCACTATTTCGCTATCTTCGTTGGCGTAATCGTGGGTTTGATCTTCGAACCGCTGCCGGGCGCGGTGATCGGTCTGACCGGCGTGGTCGCCATTGCCCTGTGCAGCCAGTGGGTGCTGTTCAGCCCTGAACAGCTGGCTGACCCGAAATTCAAGCTGGCAGGCGCCTCCTTTAAGTGGGCGGTGAGCGGGTTTGGTAACTCGACCGTCTGGCTGATTTTCGGTGCTTTCATGTTCGCCGCAGGCTATGACAAAACCCGCTTCGGCCGCCGTCTGGCGCTGATTCTGGTGAAATACCTCGGCCGTCGCAGCCTGACGCTCGGTTACGCGATTACGTTTGCTGACCTGCTGCTGGCACCGTTCACCCCGTCCAACACCGCGCGCAGCGGCGGGACCATCTACCCGATCATCGCTAACCTGCCGCCGCTGTACGGTTCTAAACCGAACGACCCAAGCGCGCGTAAAATTGGTTCGTACCTGATGTGGGTGGCGATCACCGCGGCCTGTATCACCAGTTCAATGTTCCTCTCCGCCCTCGCGCCGAACCTGCTGGCGCTGGCGCTGGTGAAAAGTACGGTTGGGATCGATATCTCCTGGGGCACCTGGTTCCTCGCCTTCCTGCCGCTGGGTATCCTGTTGATTCTGGCCATGCCGCTGCTGGCCTACTGGTTCTACCCGCCAGAAGTGAAGGTGAACAACGAAGTGCCGCTGTGGGCGACCCGTGAGCTGGAAAAACTGGGCAAACTGTCCCGCAATGAAATCCTGCTGCTGGTGTTCGTGTGCTGTGCGCTGCTGATGTGGATCTTCGCCGCCGCGTGGATTGAACCCGCTATGGCTGCCCTGCTCATCGTCGGCCTGATGCTGTGGACCGGCGTGCTGGAGTGGAACGATATCACCGGTAACAAAGCGGCGTGGAACACCTTCGTCTGGTTCGCCACCCTGGTTGCGCTGGCGGACGGCCTCTCCTCTACCGGCTTTATCAGCTGGCTGGGTAAAGAAGGTGGTCTGTTAATGAGCGGTATCTCTCCGGGCGTAGCGACCATCGTCCTGCTGCTGGCGTTCTACCTGCTGCACTACCTGTTTGCCAGCACCACCGCGCACACCACGGCGCTGCTGCCAGCGATGCTGACCATCGCCTCCACCATTCCGGGCATGAATATGGAAGTGTTTGTTCTGCTGATGGTGACCTCGCTGGGCGTGATGGGGATCATCACCCCGTACGGTACTGGCCCAAGCCCGATCTACTACGGTAGCGGCTACCTGCCAACCAAAGACTACTGGCGCCTCGGCACCATCTTCGGTGCCATCTTCCTGGCGGCCCTGCTGCTGATTGGCTATCCGTGGATGTCCATGATGTTCTGATTTCCGACCGCCGGATGTTTCTTCCGGCGGTTTTATTTTTGTGGAGCAAGCTATGTCAAACAAACCGTTTATCTACCAGAACCCCTTCCCTCTTTCGCATGACGACACCGAATACTACCTGCTGACCAAAGAGCACGTCTCCGTTGCCGAGTTCGAAGGCCAGGAAATCCTGAAAGTGGAGCCGGAAGCGCTGACCCTGCTGGCGCAGCAGGCCTTCCACGACGCCGCATTTATGCTGCGTCCTTCCCACCAGCAGCAGGTTGCCGCCATCCTCAACGACCCGGAAGCCAGCCAGAACGATAAGTACGTTGCCCTGCAGTTCCTGCGCAACTCCGAAATCGCGGCCAAAGGCGTACTGCCGACCTGCCAGGATACCGGCACCGCGATCATCATGGGTAAAAAAGGCCAGCGCGTCTGGACCGGCGGCGGTGACGAAGCGGCCCTGAGCCAGGGCGTGTATAACACCTACATTGAAGACAACCTGCGCTACTCACAGAATGCGGCGCTGGATATGTATAAAGAGGTGAATACCGGTACCAACCTGCCCGCGCAGATCGATCTCTACAGCGTGGACGGCGACGAGTACAAATTCCTGTGCATGGCGAAAGGCGGCGGCTCTGCCAACAAAACCTATCTCTACCAGGAAACCAAAGCGCTGATCACCCCGGCTAAGCTGAAAAATTATCTGGTTGAGAAGATGCGTACCCTGGGGACGGCAGCCTGCCCGCCGTACCACATTGCCTTTGTTATCGGCGGAACCTCGGCGGAAGCCACGCTGAAAACCGTGAAGCTGGCTTCCACGCGCTACTACGACGCGCTGCCAACGGAAGGCAACGAACACGGCCAGGCGTTCCGCGATGTTCAGCTGGAACAGGAACTGCTCCAGGAAGCACAGAACCTCGGTCTCGGCGCGCAGTTTGGCGGTAAATACTTCGCCCACGACATCCGCGTGATCCGCCTGCCGCGCCACGGCGCGTCCTGCCCTATTGGCATGGGGGTTTCCTGCTCCGCGGACCGCAACATCAAAGCGAAAATCAACCGAGACGGGATCTGGATTGAGAAGCTGGAGCACAACCCGGGCCAGTACATTCCTGAATCGCTGCGCCAGCAGGGCGAAGGCGACGTGGTCAGCATCAACCTGAACAAGCCGATGAATGAGATCCTGGCGCAGCTTTCCGCGCACCCGGTCTCTACCCGCCTGTCGCTGAACGGAACCATCATCGTGGCGCGCGACATCGCCCACGCGAAGCTGAAAGAGCTGATCGACAACGGCGAAGAACTGCCGCAGTACGTCAAAGATCATCCGATTTACTACGCGGGCCCGGCCAAAACGCCGGAAGGCTACGCGTCTGGCTCACTCGGTCCAACCACCGCAGGGCGCATGGATTCGTATGTGGACTTACTGCAGTCCCACGGCGCGAGCATGATCATGCTGGCAAAAGGCAACCGCAGCCAGCAGGTGACGGACGCCTGCCATAAGCACGGCGGCTTCTACCTGGGCAGCATTGGCGGCCCGGCGGCGGTGCTGGCGCAAAACAGCATTAAGAGCCTGGAGTGCGTCGCGTATCCTGAGCTGGGTATGGAAGCCATCTGGAAAATCGAAGTCGAGAACTTCCCGGCGTTTATCCTGGTGGATGACAAAGGCAACGATTTCTTCCAGCAGATCCAGAACCAGCAGTGTAAAGGCTGTTCACAGCGCTGAGTGCTTCCATACGTCCGGCAAGAGCGACAGCGTTTCAGCGATCGTGCTGCGCTTGTCGCTCCCCGGCTTCCAGATGGTGACCATCGTCTGACCAATCCCCTGGCTGCCCACTTCGGTGTGCAGCCTTTTTACGTTTTGCCACTGCCCGGCGTGAAAATGCGTCGGTAAGAATCCCCAGCCGCAGCCGCGCTCCAGCAAACCGCGCAGCATCTCCGGTTCATTGGTAAAGAGGGTATGCCCGGAAATCTGCAGGCGGCGCGCCACCGGCTCGTCCGTGGCGGGGTGCATGACGACCTGGGGCACCAGGGAGAGATCGAGCAGCGACAGAGGCGAAGAACGGTCAGCAAACAGCCCGCTGGCGGCATAAAAATCCATATCGATGGCACCCAGAGCGCGCCACTCCATATCATTGCCCACGCTGCGGTTGCGTGCCTGGCAGATGGCGAGATCCGCGTCGTTGTTCGCCAGCAGCCGTTCCGATTCATCCCGCGAGGCGCAAATAAGGCTCAGGCGGATTTTTCGCACCGCCATTTCAGCAATCACCCCGTGCAGAAAGGCTCTGGGCGTAAAAGGATCGTACACCAGCGTCAGGTCCTGCTTGGCACCGTGCGGCACCTCTCTGGCAAACGCCTCAAAGGCTTTTACCTGCCGCATCAGCAGGTGCGCCTGGCGCTGAAGCTGCTCCCCTTCGGGCGTGAGCCGCAGGGTGCGGCCGTCGCGAATAAACAGCGCGTAGCCTAACCCATCCTCAAGAAAATCAACCAGATCGCGAAGCGTCGTTCGGTCCTTCTTCAGCGCCACCGCGGCTTTACTCAGGCTCCCGTTCTCGGCCACGGCGGTAAATGCCTCGAGCTGTGCAAAAGAGTAAATCAGTCCCGCCACGCTACACTCCTTCTGTTTTTTGGGGGGATTTTCCCCCGCTACGCGTTTTTTATTATAGCCCCGGGGTTTTTAAACTGAAGCCGTTCCTAACCTGTAAGAGACGGATATGAAAAACAGAAAAGTAAACCATGCCCTGCTGGCGGGCCTTGTCTTCAGCACCCTGATCTCCCCTGCGGCAGTGGCGGCCTGTAAAGGCACCGACCTCAGCGCCTGCCCAGCCCCCTTCGACACCGCGCTGCCTGACCCCCATAAGATGCTCACCTGGAGCCAGGCCGATCGCGTGGTGGGCTTTCGCAATGACTACCGCAACTACGCCGGGGATCGTTTCCGCCACGGTAACGCCGTGCCGCTGCAAATGTCGGACAAGCCGCTCACGGACGCACACTATCAGGTCAACGGCAGGCGCTACGGCCTTCAGGAGTACCTCCAGCGCCAGAACGTCAGCGGCATGCTGGTACTGAAGGACGGCAAAATCGCCTGGAAGTATCTTGGAGAGGGCAATACCGACTCGACGCTCTGGACCTCACGCTCGGTTGGGAAATCGGTGGTATCGGCGCTGGTGGGCGTGGCCCTCAAAGAGGGAAAGATCCACTCGCTTGACGATCGAATCACGCGGTATGAACCCGACCTGAAAGGCACCGCGTGGGACGGCGTGACGCTCAGACAGCTGATCACCCATACCTCCGGCGTGGCCTGGAACGAGGATTACACCAACCCCCACTCCGACTTTGCGCAGCTCACCGAGTGCGAGGCGAAGCCGGGTACCTATGACTGCGTGCGCAAGTTGGTGAAGGGGTTACGCAGAGCGCATCCGGCCGGAGAGAACTGGTCTTACTCTTCGGGTGGCGCCTGGCTGCTGGGTGACGTGCTGGAGCGGGCCACCGGCATGACGCTCGCAGCCTATCTGGAGAAAAGCATCTGGCAGCCTTACGGCATGGCGAGCGACGGCGTGTGGCATGCCTACAGCAAAGGCCAGCACGACGTCGGCGCGCACGGCTTTAACGCCACGCTGGAGGACTGGGGACGCTTCGGGCAATTTATCCTGAACAACGGTACGCTGCCGAACGGTAAGACCATCCTGCCGGAAAACTGGATCCGGCAGTCGTCAGACTGGACGAAGGCCAAAGGCTCGGTATCAGACGCCCATCCCGGGGGGCTGTACGGCTATCAGTGGTGGAACAATGAAGTGCCCGCGAACGCCACGAGCGTAGAGCCAACGGCACAGGATTCGATAAAAGGTTCGCTCTGGGCGCTGGGCATTTTTGGGCAGATGATCGTGGTGAACCCGAAGGAAAATCTGGTCATCGTCCAGTGGTCTACCTGGCCGCAGGCGGAGCCGTCCTTCAGCGCCCAGCCGCTGGAAGCTTCTCTGATGTTTAGCGCAATTGCCAGGGCGCTGCGCTAAAATGCATCCGCCGGGTAATGAAGCGGTTACCCGGCGCATTCTGAAACGGGCCTCTGCGCCACATCACAAAATCGCAATATCAGAGACTTACAGAATATTGGTGAATAAAAAGCCAACGGTTTGTTAAGTTATTGTTGCCATTAATTGTATTTATCAGTCGAATTATATTCATGCAAGAAATGCATCAGTCGATGCGGCATTTGCGCTTATCTAATTCCTCATCCTGATCCAGTTTTCAGAAACAGACGCGTAAAACGTCAACAATAAACTGGAGATAACCATGTTTTCCTCAACCTCACCTGCAACCGTACGGTCGAAAGCGGGCGCGATACTTCGCGTCACGTCCGGCAACTTTCTTGAGCAATTCGATTTCTTTCTGTTCGGCTTCTATGCCACCTACATCGCCCACACGTTCTTCCCGGCGAGCAGTGAATTTGCGTCGCTGATGATGACCTTCGCCGTCTTCGGCGCGGGCTTTTTGATGCGTCCAATCGGGGCAATTGTGCTTGGCGCGTATATCGACAAAGTGGGCCGCAGAAAGGGGCTGATTGTCACGCTGTCCATCATGGCGGCGGGGACCTTCCTGATCGTGCTTATTCCGTCTTATCAAAGCATCGGTCTGTGGGCGCCGCTGCTGGTGCTGACGGGCCGTCTGCTGCAGGGTTTTTCCGCCGGCGCGGAGCTTGGGGGCGTGTCGGTCTATCTGGCTGAAATCGCCACACCGGGCCGCAAGGGTTTTTACACCAGCTGGCAGTCCGGTAGCCAGCAGGTCGCCATTATGGTCGCCGCCGCAATGGGCTTTGCGCTGAACGCGATGCTGGAAGAGAGCGCCATCCGCGAATGGGGCTGGCGCATCCCGTTCCTGTTCGGCTGTTTAATCGTGCCGTTTATCTTCTTCCTGCGCCGCAAGCTGGAAGAAACGGAAGAGTTCAGCGCGCGTCGCCATCATCTGGAGATGCGTCAGGTCTTTAAAACGCTGCTCGCGAACTGGCAGGTGGTGGTCGCGGGCATGCTGATGGTGGCGATGACCACCACGGCGTTCTATCTGATCACCGTCTACGCACCCACCTTTGGCAAAAAGGTGCTGATGCTGAGCGCGTCAGACAGCCTGCTGGTCACGCTGCTGGTGGCGATCTCTAACTTCATCTGGTTGCCGGTGGGCGGTGCCCTGTCGGACCGTTTCGGGCGCAAGCCGGTGCTGATTGCCATGACCCTGCTGGCGCTGGCGACCAGCTATCCGGCCCTGACGCTGCTGGCGAACGCGCCCAGCTTCTCGATGATGCTGAGCGTGCTGCTGTGGCTCTCCTTCCTCTACGGCCTCTATAACGGCGCAATGATCCCGGCGCTGACGGAAATTATGCCGGCTGAAGTGCGCGTGGCGGGCTTCTCGCTGGCTTACAGCCTGGCAACGGCGGTGTTCGGTGGCTTTACCCCGGTGATGTCCACCGCGCTGATTGAATACACCGATGACAAAGCCTCGCCGGGCTACTGGATGAGCTTCGCCGCGGTATGTGCCCTGCTGGCAACGCCCTACCTCTACCGCCGCCGCGCGGTATCGCTGCAAAACACCGTCAAGTCAGAGGGGGCAGTATGAAACGCACTTATCGCTATACCGTCAGCGCGCTGGTACTGACGTTCCTGAGCGTCAATGCCTTTGCCCAGGACGTGAAGGTGATGATCTCAGGCGGTTTTAAAGCCGCCCTTGAAAAGCTGGCCCCGGAATATGAACACCGGACCGGGGATAAAATTGTGATCATCCCCGGCCCCTCAATGGGCAATACGCCGCAGGCGATCCCAAACCGACTGGCGCGCGGCGAGAAGGCCGACGTGGTGATTATGGTGGGCGATGCGCTGGAGAAGCTCGAAAAGGCCAGCCAGACCCAGCCGGGTTCGCGAACGGAACTCGCGGATTCTCCCGTTGGCATGGTGGTAAAAAAAGGAGCGAAAGTACCGGATATCAGCAGCGATGCGAAACTGCGTGAAACGTTGCTGCAGGCCAGCTCCATCGCCTACTCTGACAGCGCCAGCGGCAGGTACGTCAGCCAGGCTTTATTCAAAAAGCTGGGAATAGAAAAAGAGGTGGCGGGTAAAGCGACAAAGGTCGAGCGTATTCCGGTCGCCTCAGAAGTGGCCAAAGGAAAATACACCCTCGGTTTCCAGCAGGTTAGCGAGCTGTTGCCGGTTCAGGGCGTCACCTTTGTCGGGAAAATCCCTGACAATGTGCAATACATCACGCGCTTCGCGGGCGCGGTTACCCGTCATGCAGAACATCCCGGGGAGGGGAAAGCGCTGTTGACTTATCTCGCCTCACCGCCCTCAAGGACCGTCATTACGGAGACGGGGATGATCCCCGTTACGTCCGGCGATACTGCTCGGTGATCTGCTTTTCCAGTTCAGCCGCAATATAAGACTGGATGCGCCCCCGGCGCCGGATAAGCCCCACGGTGCGTTTCACTTCCGGCGCCATCAGCGGCAGATGCGTCAACAGCGTGTGCTCTGAGGTCGGCATTGACATGGCGGGAACGGCAGCGATGCCGATCCCCGCCTCAACCATACCGAGCATCGTGGTAACGTGACGTGTTTCGCAGACGCTGGGCCGCTCGGGAACGATATCCCCCAGCATCCGATCGAGCAGATTGCGGTTGCCTGACGTTTTATCGAGGGAGATATAATCCTGCTGATAAAACGTCTTCCACGTCAGGTGACTCTTCTGCGCCAGAGGATGATCCTTTCTGCACGCCGCAACGTAGACATCCTCCACCAGCGGGAAAAATTCGATTTCAGACGGCAGGTTTCCTGCAAAGCAGATACCAAAATCCGCCTGGCTGCGGGCCACGGCGTCAATCACATTGCCCGCGCTGCTGTCGATGAGCTTAATGCGAACACGCGGATAGCGAGACTGAAAACGCCGGATCACGTCAGGCATAAAGTAACAGGCCGCGGAAGGTACCGTGGCAACCGTGATCAGCCCCGTCCGCTCTTCACTGGCCTTATCGACATCCGCGAGCATTGACTCAACGCTGTCGAGCAACTGTGCGGAGCGCTCGGCAAAGTTTTGTCCGTAGAGCGTCAGCGCCACGCGGCGGGTGGTGCGATCGAACAGCCTGTTTCCCAGCGCGGCTTCCAGCTTTTCAATCCTGCGGCTCAGCGCCGACTGGGATAAACAGATAGATTCAGCGGCGACACGGAAGTTACCGTATTCCACTAACGCTCTGAAAGCATAAAGATCGTTCAGGTCAAAATTCACGGGCATAGCGTCTGGATGTCCTGTCATGGAATACGCAACAAAGTCAAAAATAATAGCGTCTTATTGACCTGCCGCAACCGCCCAGGCGTTGAAATACCGATCAGAGGTTGTTGAGATGCAGGCGGATGTACCCGGCGCGGTCCGCAATGGCCTGCCGATCCTCTTCCGTCATGTCCGCTAGCTGTTTAAAGACAATGCCCAGGCGGGGATTGTTACCGAGACGCGCCTTATTGCGCGCAAAGAAGTCCCAGTAAAGGGCATTGAAGGGGCACGCCTGTTCGCCGGTACGCTGGTTGTGTTGATACCGGCACCCCTGACAGTAATTACTCATCTTATGAATGTATGACGCGCTCGAGACGTAGGGTTTACTGGCCAGTAACCCGCCATCGCCAAACTGGCTCATGCCGAGGGTGTTGGGCAGCTCCACCCACTCAAAGGCGTCAATATAGACGCCCAGATACCATTCATGGACCGCCTGCGGCGACAGGCCGCTGAGCAGGCTAAAGTTGCCAATGACCATCAGGCGCTGGATATGGTGGGCGTAAGCCTCGGTGAGCGACTGCCCAACGGCATGCGCCAGGCAGCGCATCTGCGTCTTGCCCGTCCAGAACCAGTCCGGCAGCGGGGCGTGCTGGTCTAAGGCATTCAGCTCCCGATAGCCCGGCATCTGCGACCAGTAGATCCCGCGCACATACTCCCGCCAGCCGAGAATTTGTCGGATAAACCCTTCTACGGCAGGCAGCGGCGCGTGGCCCGAACGCCACGCCTGCTGGGCGGCCGCGACCACTTCCCGCGGATTAAGCATTTTAGCGTTCAGCGCAAATGAAATTAACGAGTGGAAAAGAAAAGGTTCCTCCGCGTGCATCGCGTCCTGCCAGTTTCCAAACTGCGGGAGCACGTGCGCGATAAAATCATCCAGCCTGGCTTTGGCTTCCGCACGGTTGAGCGGCCAGCGAAAATTGCCGGCCTGCGGTTCGCCGAAGGTCTTTACGCCGCAGCGTTGGATCTCCGCCCATAAGGCGGAACGATCGTGGCAGGGACGCGCGTCCACCGGCGCGGGAGGCTCGCCGGACCAGCGCTTGCGGTTTTCAGCATCGAAATTCCATTTCCCCCCTTCCGGCTCGCCTTCAGAGGTTAACAGGACCCCGTGCTGACGACGCATTTCCCGATAAAAGTACTCCATTCGCCAGCTTTTGCGTGACGCAAAGAACGCGCTGACCTGTTCCCGAGTGGTGAAAAAATGCTCGCTGCTGACGCAGGCCGTTTCAACGGAGACCGTCTTCGCCCACGCCTGCAGCTGCGTATCAAGACGCCATTCGTCGGGCTCCTGCCATATCACCCTATCCGCGCGGTAATGCGCGACAAGCGCGTTGAGATTGTCTTCCAGCGCGCCGCGGTTTGAGCCATCGGAGAGTCGGACATACCTCACCCGATGCCCCTTCTCTTTTAATGCAGAGGCAAACGCGCGCATGGCGGCGAAGATAGCGATAACTTTCTGGGCGTGATGAAGCACGTAGGCGGTTTCTGCCCGGAGTTCCAGCATCACGTAAATGACGTTCGGACTGCAGGTATCAAACCAGCTGTGATGCGGATTAAGCTGATCGCCCAGGATCAGACGCAGCTCGGTCAACGGTGGCTCCTGCGGCAACGCTCAGAACAGTATTTAACCTCATTCCAGCATTTCGCCCATTTCTTGCGCCACGTCATGGGCCGCTGGCAGTGCACACACAGTCGACTGGGCAGGTCCTGCTTATTACCTTTGAAATCGCTCATCTTTTCAATACCGCACTGATTAATTCACCCCACCTGCGGATAAAGGCCACGACAGACTTCACAAAATGAAGGTGATGCCCGCAAACCGCTACCCACCGCTACGTACGAAATGATAGTTTATTCAGGCTGGATTTGTCGCAGTGAGCGATTTTCTGGCATCTTAACCGAACCTGACTTTCCCATTTTTGTTCAAGTGACGAGTTTGCGAGCAAAGCGATGATAAAGTGGCCCTGGAAAACGAATGAGGCTGGCCGGGATGTGGCGCTGCCATGGGATGACGCGCTGACGATCCCTGTTCTGGCTAATCTAAACCCGGATGAACAATCGAAACTGGTTCAACTGGCGGATCGTTTTTTGCAGCAAAAACGCCTGGTGCCACTGCAGGGGTTTGAACTCGATCCCCTGAAAAACGCCCGCATCGCCCTGCTGTTCTGTCTGCCGGTGCTTGCACTCGGCATTGAGTGGCTGGACGGTTTCCACGAAGTGCTTATCTATCCCGCGCCGTTCGTGGTGGATGACGAATGGCAGGACGACATCGGGCTGGTGCATAACCAGCGCGTGGTGCAGTCCGGACAAAGCTGGCAGCAAGGGCCGATAATCCTCAACTGGCTCGATATTCAGGACTCGTTCGACGCCTCCGGCTTTAATCTGATTATTCATGAGGTGGCGCACAAGCTGGATACCCGCAACGGCGATCGCGCCAGCGGCGTTCCGCTGATCCCGCTTCGCGAGGTCGCGGGCTGGGAGCACGACCTGCACGCGGCGATGGATAACATTCAGGATGAAATAGACCTTGTGGGCGAGAGCGCGGCCAGCATTGACGCCTATGCGGCAACCGACCCGGCTGAGTGCTTTGCGGTGCTCTCCGAGTATTTCTTCAGCGCGCCAGAGCTTTTCGCACCCCGTTTCCCGGCCCTGTGGCAACGTTTCTGCCAGTTTTATCAGCAGGATCCGCTCCAGCGCCTGCGACAGAATGAGGCGTCCGGCGGGCATTCGTCCCGCCAGGTTCATTAAGCTTTTTCAGCAGGGGTACGCTCAGTTGACCATACCCCTATGCTCAGGGCTAAAAACAGCAGCGCCATTCCCCATGCGGCCACTGTTAAAGCCTGCTCCCCGTAAAAGCGCGTCACGACCGGCACCAGCAGTGCGCTGACGCCGTAGCCTAACGTGTGGCTGGTGGCGATGACGCCCGCGCCTTTCCCCGTGGTCAGCCGATCGTTCAGCAGAAGCTGGTAGCCCGGCGTGGCCATCGCCGCCCCGAGTGACGTGATAACAATCCCCACGTAGAACAACATTAAACCGGCAACAGACATCAGCCCAAGCCCTGCCACCATCAGCACCGCCGCGATACAGAGCAATGTCACCGGGCTGAAATGCTGCGGGCGGACCACCAGAAACTGTGCCGCGAGCGTGGCCAGCGCGGCCAGGCTCAGCAGGAGCGCGACATGATGGCTGATCTCCCGAGCGTTACCGTCCAGCAGCGGGCTAAGATGCGGTGACAGGCCAATCTGCATCAGGCTCACCAGCGCCGCCAGCAGCAGCGCCAGCAGCAGGAACGGCATCATGGAGGCCTGCAGGCGGGTTGCCTGGTGGGCTACCGGCGGCAGCGGCGGGTCAGCGACTTCGCGAAGTACCAGCAGCAGAGCGAGAAGCGGCGCAACCGCCATCAGCCAGAGCGGCGCGACCGGATTAACGCTGAGCATCAGCGCCGCCAGCGGTGGGCCGAGCAAACGCCCGCAGCTGAGGCCGGAGCTTATCGTCGCCAGCGCCGCCATTCTTTTCTCCAGTCCCGCACGCTGAATCGCCCACGTCTGGGCCGCAGGCACCAGCCCCGAGACCGTCAGTCCGTAGAGCAGGCGCGAGAATATAAGCCCCGCCAGCCCCCAGACCGTATCCAGCCTTCCGGCCGCCATCGCCCAGACCACCAGCGCCATCACAACAAAACTGGCCAGATAGCCGCTTAGCGAGGCCAGCATGACGGACTTACACCCCTTCCGCTCGCTCTGACGCCCCCACCAGGGTGATGCCGGTAAAAAGAGCATGGATCCAAACATCAACAGCCCGGCCCAGACCGAGAGTGACAGCCCGGTCAGGGTGACCAGCTGCGGGAGCATCACCAGCAAACCGTTTTGCCCGATGCCCAGTAAACCCGCAGATAGCGCCAGGGGCCAGTTAGCTTTTGAGGTGACGTTTTCCGTCAAGGTTTCAGAGTCAGCGCGCATGAGAATGTGAACATAGTGTCAATAAATGTGTGGAAATTATGAAGTTTATGAAAACAAATATTGCAAAAATGGTTGCGACTGTAAACAGAATGAATATCATAACGAGAATTATTATCAATCATGGAATGAGGTACATCTATGCGTGCTCTGCTCCGCGCCGCCGGTACAGACGTTGCAGCCCAGTGTTTTTTAAACGCCCTGTTGCGCGAAACGAAGGACTGGCGCTATCACTCCGCTACCGATGCGGATGCGCTATCTGAGATCCATATCCCGCTTTCCCAAACCCAGGCGCTTCGGGTGCCGGTACGCTATTTCTCTCCCACCCAGCATCATCAGTACCGTTTCCCGGCAACGCTTATTCAGAGCAACAGCGACCGCAGTGACGCCGTCACATTCTCTCAACTGGTTGATTTAATTCTTGAAAAACCGTCCGTAAAAGGCTCACTGGATGCCGATACGCTGGCGCGTTTTAAGCAGCGCGTTCTCGAAAGCCATGCCCACACCTGGCAGGCGATTGATTTACGCCACGGCTGGGCAACCCTGCGCGATAAGCCGCTGACGTTTGCCGACGCGGAACAGGCGCTGCTGGTCGGCCATGCGTTTCATCCGGCACCGAAGTCGCACGAGCCGTTCAACGAAACCGAGGCGCGTCGCTACCTGCCTGATTTCGCCTCCCGCTTCCCGCTGCGCTGGTTTGCCGTTGAGAGCACGCTCGTTGCCGGCGACAGCCTGAACGTCTCCCTGCGTGAACGTCTACTGCGCTTTGCGGCCCAGAGCGCGCCCGAGCTGCTCGGCCACTTCACCGACACCCGTTGGCTGCTGCCGATGCACCCGTGGCAGGCCGACTATCTGCTGGAGCAAGACTGGTGCCAGCGTCTGGCGGAAAACGGTTCACTGCAGGATCTGGGTGAAGCGGGCGCACAGTGGCTGCCCACCAGCTCCTCCCGCTCGCTGTACAGCGAGACCAACAGCGACATGATTAAGTTCTCCCTCAGCGTGCGCCTGACCAACTCCGTGCGCACGCTGTCGGTGAAAGAGGTGAAGCGCGGCATGCGCCTGGCGCGTCTGGCAAAAACGGAACGCTGGCAGGAATTACAGGCGCGCTACCCGACCATGCGCGTGATGCAGGAAGACGGCTGGGCGGGACTGCGCGATGACAGCGGCGTCATTCAGGAAGAGAGCCTGATGGCCCTGCGCGTTAATCTGCTGTTCGATACGCCAGCCACCCAGACCAACGTGCTGGTGAGCCTGACGCAGGCCGCGCCGGACGGCGGTGACAGCCTGCTCGCTGCGGCGGTGCGCCGTCTGAGCCAGCGTCTCGATTTACCGCTCGCTCAGGCCGCCCGCTGCTGGCTGGACGCCTACTGCGACCGCGTATTGCTTCCGCTGTTCAGCGCCGAAGCGGACTACGGTCTGGTCCTGCTGGCGCACCAGCAAAATATCCTCGTTGAGATGCAGCAGGATTTCCCGGTCGGGCTGATCTATCGCGACTGCCAGGGCAGCGCGTGGACCGAAAGCGCCGACGCGTGGCTGAAAGAAGCTGGCGAAACTGAGGTGGAAAACCGCTTTGGCGAGAGCCAGCTGCTGCGCTACTTCCCTTACTACCTGCTGCTGAACTCTACCCTTGCCGTTACCGCCGCCCTTGCTGCCGCCGGTTTTGACAGCGAGGAGAGCCTGATGTCCCGGGTGCGCGACGCGCTGGCGGAACTGCGCCGCACGGCGAAGCAGGCCCGCTGCCTCGACTACGTGCTCGACAGCCCGACCTGGAACTGCAAAGGCAACTTCTTCTGCTACCTGCACGATCGCAATGAAAACACCATCGCCGATCCGGCGGTGATCTATTTCGACTTTAGCAACCCGTTCTACAAGGAGAAGGCGTGATGGCTATCGCGAATATCGTCCATTCCGGCTACGGCTTTCACTGCACCGCAACGGATCGCCCCCTGCCGCTGGCGTTGGGTCTCGACGGCAGCGCGGTGCTGGAGCGTCTGAAGGGGATCCCGGACGGCTGGTTGATGGAAGCTCTGGATCAGCTGTTTGTGGCCGCCCCCGCGCTGACCGGCATTACGTTACCGTGGGCGGACTGGCAGGATGAACCCCAGGCGCAGGCGCTGTTTGGCCTGGCCCATGGTGATTATCTGGCGCGCAATGCCTTCTGGCAGTTGCCGCTGTGGCTGAAAGGCGAACGGCATCAGGCAAGCGGCGGAATGCAGTTTGACGAGAGCCGTCAACTGTACTTCCCGCTGCGCCCTCACCGCCCGCGGGGCGAAGTGTATCGCCGTTACGATCCGCAAATTAAGCGCACCCTCAGCTTCCGCGTGGCCGACGTGGCGCTGGACGGCGAGCGCTTTACCCAATGGATGAACAACCCGCGCGTGAACGCCTTCTGGGAGATGGCGGGCCCGCAGGCCGAGCAGGAAAACTACCTGCGCCGTCAGCTCGACTCGACCTACTGCTACCCGGTTATCGGCTGCTTCGACGACCAGCCGTTCGGCTATTTTGAACTCTACTGGGCGGCGGAAGACCGCATTGGCCGCCACTACCGCTGGCAGCCGTTTGACCGCGGGCTGCACATGCTGGTGGGCGAAGAGAACTGGCGCGGTGCGCAGTACATCCGCAGCTGGCTGCGCGGCCTGAGCCACTACCTGTATCTGGATGAACCGCGCACCACGCGGATTGTCGCCGAGCCGCGCTTCGATAACCAGCGCCTGTTCCGCCATCTGGACTCCGCTGGTTTCGACACGGTGAAAGAGTTCGACTTCCCGCATAAACGCTCGCGCCTCATTATGAGCCAGCGTCACCGCTTCTTCAGCGAGGTGGGCCTGTGAACGCGCTCTGGGAAAAAGTGAACCGCGAGATGGTGGCGAAGATCCTCGCCGAGCTGGAGTATGAACGCACCCTGCGTGCCGAGCCGCTTGCGTCTGACGCCTGGCGCATCACCATGGGCAACGAGTCCTGGCAGTTTTGCGCCACGCGCGGGATCTGGGGCTGGTTGCATATCGACCCGGACAGCCTGACCACCGCCAGCGGTGCCGCCGTGGAGGCGGAGCGCGCGCTGCTGCAGCTGGCGAAGGTGCTGGAGATGAGCGACGCGCAGACGGCGGAGCACATGGAAGATCTCTACGCCACGCTGCGCGGCGACATACAGCTGCTGCAGGCGCGTGAAGCGCTGGACGCGGACGCGCTGATCCACCTCGATCCGGACGAATTACAGTGCCTGATGCGCGGTCACCCGAAGTTTATTTTCAACAAAGGCCGCCGCGGCTGGGGCCTGGACGCGCTGCGTCAGTACGCACCGGAGTATCGCGGACGTTTTCGTCTGCACTGGGTTGCCGTTCAGCGGGAGCATCTGGTCTGGAGCAGCGACGTCGATTGCGATATCAGCGCCCTGCTGGCCGGCGCCATGGACAACGCCGAGCGCGCCCGCTTTGACGCCCGCTGGCAGGCGCTGGGTCTCGACGAGAGCTGGCTGCCGGTGCCGCTGCACCCGTGGCAGTGGCAGCAGAAGATCGCCATTCATTTCCTGGCGCAGCTGGCGCGCGGTGAGATGGTTGAGCTGGGCGAGTTTGGCGATGAGTACCTGGCGCAGCAGTCCCTGCGCACGCTCACCAACGCCAGCCGTCGCGCGCCGTTTGACATCAAGCTCCCGCTGACAATCTACAACACCTCCTGCTATCGCGGTATTCCGGGCAAATACATTGCCGCCGGGCCGCTGGCCTCGCGCTGGCTGCAGCAGCAGTTCGCCAGCGACGCCACGCTTGCCCGCTCTGGCGCGCAGGTACTGGGTGAGCCCGCTGCTGGATACCTGTCGCACCCGGGCTATGCGGCGCTGCCGAAAGCACCCTATCGCTATCAGGAGATGCTGGGCGTGATCTGGCGCGAGAACCCGTCCTGCTATCTGCAGGACGGCGAACAGGCGGTGCTCCTGGCGGCGCTAATGGAAACCGACAACGCCGGGTGTGCGCTGATCGACGCGTGGATCAGCCGCTCCGGGTTAAGCGCCGAGGCATGGCTGGAAAAGCTGTTTGAGGCATCGGTGATCCCGTTCTATCACCTGCTCTGCCGCTACGGCGTGGCGCTGATCGCCCACGGGCAGAACGTGACGCTGGTGATGAAGGATTACGTCCCGCAGCGCATCCTGCTGAAGGATTTTCAGGGCGATATGCGCCTGGTGGATGAAGATTTCCCGCAGGCCCAGAGCCTGCCGGAACAGGTGAAGGCCGTCACTGCGCGCCTGAGCGCGGATTACATCATTCACGATCTGCAAACCGGCAACTTTGTGACGGTGCTGCGTTTTATCTCACGCCTCACGCTGCAAAGCGGCGTCAGCGAAACGCGTTTCTATCAGATCCTCGCCGGGGTTCTTCACCGCTATATGGCCGCGCACCCCGAGCTTGCCGATCGCTTCGCGAAGTTTGACCTGTTTAAGCCGCAAATTATTCGCGTGATCCTCAACCCGGTCAAACTGACCTTCTCCGAACACGACGGTGGCAGCCGCATGCTGCCGAACTACGTCACCGACCTTGATAACCCTCTTTTTCTGGCCTCCCGGGAGTCAGCGCAATGAAAACCTATGATTTCATCGGCATTGGTATCGGCCCGTTTAACCTCAGCATCGCCGCACTGGCAGAAGGGCTGGACGGTTTTAGCTCGCTGTTTCTTGAGCGTAAACCTCACTTTTCCTGGCACCCGGGAATGATGGTGCCGGACTGCCACATGCAGACCAGCTTCCTGAAGGATCTGGTCAGCGCCGTGGAGCCGACCAACCGCCACAGCTTTCTGAACTACCTGGTGCAGCGCAAAAAGTTCTACCGCTTCCTGACCACCGAGCAGCGCACGGTTTCCCGCGAAGAGTTTGCGGACTACCTGTGCTGGGCGGCGGATAACCTCACCAACCTCGCCTTCAGCCAGCAGGTGCAGCAGGTGAGCTTTGATGAGAAAAACGGCCTGTTTGAGGTGGTGACCCAGCGCGACCGCTTCCTGGCGCGCCACGTCTGCGTAGGGATCGGTAAGCAGATCAACCTGCCTGACTGCGTCACCGTGCAGGACGATACCTGCTTCCACGCCAGCGAGATGATGCTGCGCACGCCGGATCTTACGGGCAAGCGCGTCACCGTCGTCGGCGGCGGCCAGAGCGGTGCCGACCTGTTCCTGAATATTTTCCGTGGCGAATGGGGCCAGCCGCTGAGCCTGAACTGGGTATCGCGCCGCAACAACTACAACGCGCTGGATGAAGCCGCCTTTGCCAACGAGTATTTCACGCCGGAGTACGTGGACAGCTTCTCCACGCTCGGTGAAGAGGCACGTCGGCAGATGCTGCACGAGCAGAAGATGACCTCCGACGGCATCACCACCGAGTCACTGCTGGCGATTTATCGCGCGATGTATCACCGCTTCGAAGTGCTGCGTGAAAAACCCTGGGCGCACCTGATGCCGTCCCGCTCGGTGACAGCCCTGACGCGCCTGGAAAACGGCCAGCGCCTGAGCATACAGCATCACCTTGACGGCGGCCGCGAGCAGCTGGAGAGCGACGTGACGATCTTTGCCACCGGCTATCGCGCCGTGCAGCCTGCGTTCCTGGCGCCGCTGTCTCACCGCCTGCATCTGGATACGGACGAAGCCTTCTGCATCAACAACGATTTCACCCTCGAATGGGACGGTCCGCAGAGCAACCGCCTGTTCGCCGTGAATGCCGGGATGCACCGTCTCGGCATTGCCGAACCCCAGCTCAGCCTGATGGCCTGGCGCGCGGCGCGCATTCTGAATCGCGCGCATGCCGACGAGCCGTTTGAGCTGGCTACCACGCCTGGCGTTATCCACTGGCGAAGCACCACCAGCCCGGAGAACAGTCAGGTTTTTAAATCATTAGCTAAAACCACCGAGTACTGACACACACAATCAGGGTCAACATAACAATGAAACGTTCTCATCTTTGGGTTTTAAATCCTTGTTTGCTTGCAATGCTTTCTACCTCTGCGTGGGCAGAAGAACAAAAGGAAGAAAATATCGTGGTCTCCGCCAGCCGTGCGCACCGCAGCGTGGCGGAGATGGCACAGACCACCTGGGTCATTGAGCGGGCTGAAATTGAGCAGCAGGTTCAGGGCGGGAAAGAGATTAAAGAAGTGCTGGCACAGCTGATCCCGGGTATGGACGTCAGCAGCCAGGGACGTACCAACTACGGCATGAACCTGCGCGGCCGCTCCATGATGGTGATGGTGGACGGCGTGCGCCTGAACTCGTCCCGCAGCGACAGCCGCCAGCTCGACTCTATCGATCCGTTCAACATTGACCGTATCGAAGTCATCTCCGGCGCCACGTCACTCTACGGCGGCGGCAGCACCGGTGGTCTGGTGAACATCGTTACCAAAAAGGGCCAGCCTGAGACCGAAGTGGAGTTCCAGACGGGTGCTAAAAGCGGGTTTAACAGCCACAACGACCATGATGAGAACGTATCGGCAGCGGTCAGCGGCGGCAACGATAACGCTTCCGGTCGTCTGTCGGTGTCGTATCAGCGCTACGGCGGCTGGTATGATGGCAACGGCGACGAGGTGATTATTGATAACACCCAGACCGGCTTACAGTATTCCGACCGTATCGATGTGATGGGCACAGGCACCCTCAACATCGACGATCATCAACAGCTGCAGCTGACGACCCAGTACTACAAGAGCGAGTCCGACGGCAAGCATGGTCTGTATCTCGGGAAGAACTTCTCGGCGGTCACGGGGGATGCGACCGCGTACAACAAAGGTAACCTCGATTCTGACCGCGTGCCGGGTACCGAGCGCCATCTGATCAACCTGCAGTACTCCAATACCGATTTCTGGGGCCAGGATCTGGTCGCGCAGATTTACTATCGCGACGAGAGCCTGACCTACTATCCGTTCCCGACCCTGACCAAAGGCGTGGTCAGCAGCATCGGCGCGTCGCAGCAGAAAACTGATTTCTACGGCGGCAAGCTGACGCTGAACAGCAAGCCGGTGGACGATTTAACGCTGACCTGGGGTATGGATGCCGACCACGAAACCTTCGACGCCAACCAGCAGTTCTTTAACCTGAGCAAAGCCGCGGCGAGTGGCGGCATGGAGCTGGATAACGCCTACAACGTGGGCCGCTACCCGGGCTACAGCATCACCAACCTCGCCCCGTTCCTGCAGGCCAGCTACGATATTGACGCCATCACCCTGAGCGGCGGCGTGCGCTACCAGTACACCGAGAACAAGGTAGACGATTTTGTCGGTTACACCCAGCAGCAGGCCATCGCTACCGGGAAAGCCACCTCCGCCGACGCGGTGCCGGGTGGGAAAACCGATTACAACAACTTCCTGTTTAACGCCGGGATCCTTGGTCGCCTGACCGAACAGCAGCAGGTGTGGTTTAACTTCTCCCAGGGCTTCGAAATTCCGGACCTGGCGAAGTACTACGGCTCCGGGACCTATCAGCTCAGCAACGGTCACTATCGCCTGCTGAACAGCGTCAACGTGAACGACTCGAAGCTGGACGGTATCAAGGTCAACGCTTATGAGTTGGGCTGGCGCTACACCGGGGATAACCTGCGCACGCAGGTTGCGGCGTATTACTCGCTCTCGGATAAAACCATCACCATCAACAAGACGGACATGACCATCAACCTGGAAGACGACAAGCGTCGTATCTACGGGGTGGAAGGTCAGGTGGACTATTTCTTCACCAACAGCGACTGGAGCACGGGCGCGAACTTTAACGCCATTAAGTCTGAAACCCGCGAAAACGGGAAATGGGAGAAGCTGACGGTCGACAGCGCCAGCCCGTCGAAAGCCAGCGCGTGGGTCAACTGGGCGCCGGGCGACTGGACCCTGCGCGTACAGAGCACGCAGACCTTTGACGTCTCTGACGCCGACGGCAAGAAGATCGATGGCTACAACACGGTCGACTTCCTGGGCAGCTACGCCCTGCCGGTGGGTAAAGTCAGCTTCAGCGTGGAAAACCTGCTGGACAAAGACTACACCACCGCCTGGGGTCAGCGCGCGCCGGGGCTGTATAGCCCAACCTACGGTGCACCGGGTCTGTATACCTACAAAGGCCGCGGACGGACGTTTGGTCTGAACTACTCCGTTCTGTTCTAATCCTGCGCGCCGCCTGCGGGCGGCGCATTTTGTTGTGTAATTTCGAAGCAAATTTACTATAAAATCAGCGATTTGCTGAAATTGTCGGCAAACGAACGAAAAGTGCGTTTTCACCCTTTGACAAGTCGTAGTGAGGTCGCTACTATGCGCCTCGTTCACACGATTCCTCTGTAGTTCAGTCGGTAGAACGGCGGACTGTTAATCCGTATGTCACTGGTTCGAGTCCAGTCAGAGGAGCCAAATTTGAAAAGCCTGCTTTTAAAGCAGGCTTTTTGCTTTTCTGCGTCGGGTAAAATTGTCGGGTGGCGGCTTCGCCTTACCCGACCTACGGGACCGTAGGCACGGTAAGCGCAGCGCCACCGGGCAATAAACCGCTGCTTTCATCAATTTACCTCTGTTTTATCTTTCGACTGGCGGAAAGACCCGTAGCGCTCAGGGCAGCCGGGCAATCACCTTTATCTCAAACTGGAATCCGTACAGCCACGTCACGCCGATTCCCGTCAACGTAGGGTAAGGCGCTTCCCCCCAATATTCTGGCAGGATACTCCAGATAACGTCGAGGTTTGACGCGGGATCGACGACAAAGAGGGTCACGTCAACCACGTCACTGAACGTGCAGCCCGCAGCCGCGAGGACAGCATTAAGATTATCGAAAGCCAGCCTGACCTGCGCTTTCAGATCGGGTTCAGGCGAACCATCCTCCCGGCTACCCACCTGCCCCGAAACAAACAGGAAGCCGTTAGATTTGATGGCCGGTGAATAGCGATTACGCTCATAGAGCGCCTGCCGACCGGAGGGAAAAACGGCTTCGCGTGTTGTCATATTTATACCTTTGTAATGGGGCGAAATCTGCCCGGTGAACATACAGACACTTTACAGGCGCCAGATCGGGCGGATAAACAAGCGACTTTGTTCATGATTGTTTGTAATATCCAAACAATCGGTGAAAAGAGAGGACAAGGAATGGATCGTTTCGATGCGATGCGCGCCTTTGCTCGCGTGGTGGAGGCAGGCAGTTTCACAAAGGCTGCCCAAACGCTTCATATGAGCAAAACCACGGTGACGCAGCTTATTCAGCAACTGGAAGCGCACCTGCGCGTCAAGCTGCTCCATCGCACCACCCGCAGGCTCGGCGTCACTCCCGATGGCGCGATCTACTACGAGCGCGTCATCCGCCTGCTGGCGGACATGGAAGATGCTGAAAACAGCCTGTCCAGTGCGACGATGCTCCCCAGGGGACGCCTGCGGATAGATGTGCCCACTCCTCTCGCCCGCCTGGTGCTGGTGCCCGCGCTGCCAGCTTTTCACGCACGCTATCCTGATATTCAATTCGACCTGGGCGTGAGTGACCGGGTGGTGGATCTGATCGGCGACAACGTGGATTGCGTCCTGCGCGGTGGCGAAATCAACGACCAGTCCCTGATCGCACGTCATGTCGGCGATTTGCAAATCGGTGTTTACGTCGCACCGAGCTATGTGGAACGCCTTGGCTCCCCTGCGCATCCGCGTGAGCTGGAAAACACCGACCATCTTATCGTGGGATTCTTGTCCTCACGCACCGGTAAGATTGATCCTCTGGTACTGCACAGAGAGAGTGAACATATTGAAATCAAGGGCAGCTACGTGCTTGCAGTGGATGATGGCAATGCTTGCCTCGAAGCTGGGTTAGCGGGATTAGGCGTGATTGCGCTGCCGGTCTATATGGCGGCAGCGCATCAGGCTGCTGGCTCTTTGATTCCGCTATTTGAAGACTGGCGTATTAACCCAATGCCCCTGTACCTGGCATTTCCGCCTAACCGCCATGTCAACGCCAGGCTGCGCGTTTTTATTGATTGGATCGTTGAATTGATGCGGCAACATGTCCCAAATTCCAATAATAAGTCGCTATATCCCAGCCTCTGATTCGCTTTTCTGAGTATTGTTTTATCTCCTGCCGTAACCAAAATTAAAATCACTTCCCCGCTCTGCCACCGGAGCGAAATCATCTCGAGTAAGACCACGAACGCTGAAGGCCAGAGCGTCACAGTTTCAACATACTTTCTTTACTGAATCCGTTAATTACCGCACTACCGTAATATCCCCTCTCCTACTGGTTCCTCTTATATATTCCATTGCTAAATATGACGATTCACATCAATAACACATAACTATCATTCACCATTAATTGATCGACAAAATCTATTAATTACATTCCCTGTGACACTCATCACAAAACAGGGTCGCTCAACGTTTATTATTTACTCCATAGCAAAGCAT
The DNA here is from genome assembly GCF_040059225.1 of Enterobacter cloacae complex sp. Mu1197. Lineage (NCBI taxonomy): Bacteria > Pseudomonadati > Pseudomonadota > Gammaproteobacteria > Enterobacterales > Enterobacteriaceae > Enterobacter > Enterobacter cloacae complex sp. Mu1197. Next base: position 3,000,896 of record NZ_CP157375.1, read on the forward strand.
ATAGTTAAGTTACAAAAGAAAACCTATCAACTGGTAATTTTTATAACGTAATACAATCTTTGGAGGGAATTGTTTTGCCATGGAAAGATCCATCATCAAATGCATTTTTTAGCTGGATTTACATAATATTATTCGGCGCATGGGGAGGACTTGTTAGATATCTCCTTGACGTTAAGTCTGGCCAGTCAGGAAGAAGTTTATTTTCGGCAATAGCACAAATTATTGTGTCAGGATTCACTGGTGTGCTTGCCGGATTGATGTCACAAAGCCTTGGAACGGTATTTCACACTTCGCTTGCCGTCAGCGGTATATCAGGTGCCATGGGCGTTGTTGCCCTTAATTATTACTGGAAAAAAATCTCTGGAGACAACAATGATCAATCATGAATTTAGTAAAACGACTGAAAAGAACCTTAAAGGCGTACATAAGGATCTTGTTGATGTGATGAGAAAAGCGTTGAAATTATCACCTGTTGATTTCGGTATTTCAGAAGGGTTAAGAAATCAAAAGCGACAGCTTGAGCTGCTGGCAGCAGGAAAATCATTAACGTCGAAAAGCAGGCACTTAACAGGACACGCCGTTGATATCTTCGCTGTCATAAACGGTACCGCATCGTGGGAGTTTAAACATTACCAGACCATTGCCACGGCAGTGTTTCAGGCCGCAAAGGAGTTATCTGTTGATGTTGAGTGGGGCGGTAACTGGACGGAAATAAAGGATGGCGTCCATTTTCAGCTCTCACGAAAGATGTATCCTGAATAGGAACTAAATATTTATCAGGTCTATTCTCGCAGAGAATACGGCACACCAGTATTTACTGGATGATTAACCATACCATGCTTATTCAACTATTTTATAAGAGGAGAGTCACAGTACAAAACTGCTTTTAATTACCACAGCACTACATTATCCGTCAGGTGTTTATTGGCTCGCTATTTTTATTGGCGATGCTTGATTACGCTGACAAAAAACATATTTCATTGAACGTTACAAAAAGGAATACAATCATGACTATTACTTATGTTAAAACTGAACTTGCACCGTCCGACAACCAACTCGCTGCATATCTTTATTTTACCTCAGATACGCCAGTAAGCTACTCTTACACTGTATCTAAACGGACGACCAGCCCAACCAGCGTAGATTTTAACTATACATCGGACCTGATTTATGGTGCTTCTCAAACCATAAAAATCCCTGTTATTGGCCTTTACGCACAATATGCAAACAGCGTCCAGGTCGTGTTTAAGGATGAAACCGGAGCTGAAGTTTTCAATCAAGCATTCACCGTTAGCACGCTGGATCAGGTTTATGATACATCCGTTATTTTCCATCTCGATATTGAACAAACCAATCCTGCACTATTTACCTCTGTATGGGGAAACAGCCTGTTAATGGAATCAACAGGCCGTGGTTATGACCGAAATGGTGATCTACGTTTTAACTTTGTATCGGTTTATCATCTCCAGCCTTTGCGAATTCACAATGGCTACCTCTATACCGGTAGCGATGAAGATATGTCGTGGTACGGTCGTCGCTTTTTCAAAATTGACATTATGGGTAATGTCGTCCTGGAATTCGACCTGCGTGATGCAGATGGCAATCACTATGCAAATACTCACGATGTAGTCTGGGATTCAGCGGGTGACATTTATATGTTTGGTACCGATAGCCCTAACCGGCTCAGCAATACGATGGCACAAGATGCTCTGGTGCTAAAATTCAACGATCAGACAGGGAAAATGATTTGGGCGAAAAACTATACCAGTGAATATAGTGGCTCTCAAATCTTGAATAACAATACCCCTAATGATGTTCATTTTAACTCTCTCACATGGATTGCAAGCAGCCCAAATAACGAAGAAGCCGTTATTGTCCACTCTCGCACCACGAGTACTACTTTTGGCATCTCTATTGTTGATGGTAGTATTTTGTGGACAATCAACACAGGTAATTTCAACCCTCAATTCCCGGCAATTCAAGAGACTATTCATATTGATAACTCGGGTATTACTCACTATGAAAATGGTGCACATACGGTCTGCATCACTAATAACAGCGCATTTTCAGAATATATCGATCCTGGCGTAGGGAAATTTGTCTTATCAGTATTTGATAATAGATCTTGCCTTGATACAGATGGAAACCCTGTTATACGCCCGATGAATGACGCGCCAACAACCGATCCCTATGTAACAGATCCCGCTCGCATTCTATTCTATGCTGTAGATCTGGCAGCCAAAACCGCTGTGGAAATTCACGCTCCTATTGAATTACCAACAACCCCTATCGTCCAATGGACTGATTTTATGGGAAGTGTGTTTGATCACGATGACTACTTCGTTATTTTTACCTGCCACGCTCGTTCATTCTTTATCAGCGATGTGGACGGTAATATGGTTGCCACTATCTACGATGTGATTTCTTTACCTGATGGTGCGCCTCAATTCCCTGGGGAGGCCTATCGTGCAAGATTGTTTAACGAAACGGAGCTTACTGACGTAATCACTACGGCATCCATTCATGCAAACTTATAAAAAGATGTAATTATAATATACAAACGCAAGTGATCATCAGGCTTTAATAAGCAATTGATCTCTCTGTATATATTAAAAGGGTTCATGTATCTACATGAACCCTTAACGATATAGACGACGTATTTAGAACCTATCTCGCAATTTTATCGTTATAGTCATGCGTCAGAGAAAGAAGAACCTGCGTTACACGCCCAGCAGAGAGTTTGGCACTATGGGTAAAATTCGTTTGTTTGTATAGCCAATGGATAAAGTGCCTGCTGGCCGTTAAAGAGAGCATTTTTGCATTATTGATATCACCACCGGTTAACGGGCAAACCATCTTGAAATTTTTGCCCTGCCCCCAAAGCTGCCACTGCGTTTGCCACCAGCCGTGCTGTGTTGTTCTCTGAAAATTCCAGGGAATATCGCTCTCACCCTCATTGATTTCCTCTTCTATAAACCAAAGCTCACCTTGCCGCTCGCGAAACAGATCTGCCCAGGCGGTAATGACGGCTCCCCGAAGAAAGCATTCGTGTGAAATAACGTGCATTTTTACCTCAGGAAAAAGGATGTTCAGCACGCGAAAATGTCCGTGAGCGGCAATAACGGGACGCAGTATCGCACCTCTGGCATTACGTTTGAGTGCCGCACTGCCATACTGAATTTCATCAAACTGGCTCCGATGTAGAAATTGCATTTCACGCATATCAACACGACTGACAATATCATGATGATGCAGATCGGGTTCACGCTTTCCGCGCCAGCAATACCGCAGGCTTTCACCAATATCATGCTGAGTAAAATTTGTGGAAAGATGAACAATATGACCTCGGTCAGCATCGAAGCTAAGCAGAACATACAGTTTCTGTTCAGCACGACTTCCCTGGAACGGGACAATGAGTGGAACCGTTTCAATGCGCTCTGGAGGTACTCTTTCTCTTTGTTTTTGCTGTTTGGGTGTCCAGACTTTCCTGCAAGTTCGGCACTGAACGCGCTGTGTCCCCTGTGGGTTATAACCATAGCAAATAGTTTCCAGGCTATAACATTCAGGACAAAAATAACCGTTTTCTGAAGCATAGACACTTAAGTGCGCAGACAGCCATTCATTAAACTGTTGCTCATCAAAAAGCGGGGGATAACTCCCGCACGCCCGACAGTGCAAGGCCGGAAACCCCAGCCTGTAGTCTGGCCAGCTGTAATCTGCAGAGGCTGATATAGGTAGCCCTAAATTTCGGCAACCAAACGATTTGCAGGTATTAATTGTGAACAGAGCCAATATAATTCACCAACGATTTTAAGAGGTCGCTAATTTTGCCTCATAACTGTGGATTGATTGTGTGAGCAGACTCGCATAAAAAATGCTTTCAGAACGTAAAGTAACGCATCTTTATATAACTGAAAGGAACGGGTTATGAATATAAAAGCGGTTACCGCAGGTATTTTGTTGGCATTACCATTTTGGGCCAGCGCCAAGGATGTCACGCTTATTTACACCAACGATCTCCACGCGCATGTGGAACCTTATAAAGTTCCCTGGATTGCTGACGGGAAACGCGATGTTGGGGGTTGGGCTAATATCACCACTCTGGTGAAAGAGGAAAAAGCCAAAAGTAAAGCAACATGGTTTTTTGATGCGGGTGACTATTTTACGGGCCCTTATATTAGTAGTTTAACGAAGGGAAAGGCTATTATTGACATTATGAATACCATGTCGTTTGATGCTGTCACGATGGGTAATCATGAATTTGATCACGGCTGGGATAATACATTATTACAGCTTAGCCAGGCGAAATTCCCTATTGTACAGGGCAACATATTCTATCAGAACAGCAACAAATTATTCTGGGATAAGCCTTATACCATCATCGAAAAAGATGGCGTGAAAATTGGCGTCATTGGTTTACACGGCGTGTTTGCTTTCAATGATACCGTTTCTGCGGCAACGCGCGTAGGTATTGAAGCTCGGGATGAAATTAAGTGGCTGCAGAGCTATCTCGATGAACTGAAAGGAAAAGTCGACCTGACCGTATTGCTGGTCCATGAAGGCACGCCGGCGCGTCAGTCCAGTATGGGAGGGACAGACGTACGCCGTGCCCTGGATAAAGATATTCAAACGGCAAGCCAGGTGAAAGGTCTGGACATTCTGATTACGGGACATGCGCATGTCGGTACGCCGGAACCGATTAAAGTCGGCAAGACGCTGATCCTCTCGACCGACAGCGGCGGTATTGATGTGGGTAAACTGGTACTGGACTACACGAAGCCGCATCAGTTTACGATGAAAAAATTTGAGCTTAAAACCATTTATGCAGATGAGTGGAAGCCCGACCCGCAGACGAAACGGGTAATCGACGGCTGGAATAAGAAACTTGATGAAGAGGTTCAAAAAACGGTGGCGCAGTCGCCGGTTGAATTGACGCGTGCGTATGGTGAATCAGCCTCGCTGGGAAATCTGGCTGCGGATGCTTTGCTGGTGGCTGCGGGTAAAAATACACAGCTCGCCTTAACCAACTCGGGGGGGATTCGCAATGAGATCCCGTCTGGTGCGATTTCAATAGGCGCTGTGATCAGTACGTTCCCCTTCCCTAACGAACTGGCCACGATGGATCTCACGGGTAAACAGTTGCGTACGTTGATGGAACATGCCGCAGGCCTAACTAATGGCGTTTTGCAGGTATCAAAAGGCGTGGAGATGAAGTATGACAGCAGTAAACCCATCGGCCAGCGGGTCGTCGCATTTACCCTTGATGGTAAACCGATTGAGGATGCGACAGTCTATCACATTGCCACCCAGAGCTTCCTTGCCGACGGCGGAGATGGTTTTACCACATTTACCGAGGGTAAAGCACGTAATACAACAGGCGGTTACTACGTTTCTAACGCGGTGATCGATTACTTCAAAGCGGGCAATATCATTACGGATGAACAGATCAACGGCATGCGCGTTGTTGATGTGAAAAAATAATAGTTTATTCCACCGTACATCTTAAAAGGGTTCATACATCTTCATGAACCCTTATTCAAGCTATTACCTTTTTTCAAAGGATCTGATTATGAATGAAAATACAAAGCTTAGTTTGATGACATTGTGCCTGTCAGCAATGCTAACCGCATCAGCTATTGCTAAGGATGTGACAATTTATTATACCAATGATCTACATGCCCATGTCTCTCCTGGAAAAATTCCAGCCATCGATAAAGAACGTGCAGTGGGCGGTTTTGCTAATATCGCGACCATCGTTAACGATGCTAAGAAAAAAAATAAAGATGTCTTTTTCTTTGATGCGGGTGATTACTTTACCGGCCCCTATATAAGCACACTGACCAAAGGTGAAGCCATTATTGACATAATGAACGCTATGCCTTTCGATGCTGTATCAGTGGGGAACCATGAATTTGACCATGGCGTTGATAATATGGTTAAGCAATTGTCAAAAGCAACATTTCCCGTTTTGCTGGGTAATGTTTTTTATACTAATAGTGATAAACCTGTCTGGAATAAACCCTGGACGATTGTGGAAAAAGATGGCATTAAAATTGGCGTCATTGGAGTGCATCAAAAATTTGCCTTTTATGACACTGTTGCGGCAAAGGCTTACGCTGGCTCAGAGGCGCGTGATGAGGCACCTTATATTCAAAAAGGTCTTGATGCGTTAAAAGGCAAAGTGGATATCATCGTGCTACTGGTTCATGAAGGTACGCCCGCGCGTCAATCAAGTTACGGGAATAAAGATGTAGCCAGAATGCTGCAAGCTGATATCGATACCGCAAAGAAATTTAAGGGTATTGATGTATTAATCACAGGGCATGCTCATGTAGGTACACCAGAGCCCATTAAAGTTAATGACACGCTTGTTGTTTCAACAGATGCGTATGGTACTGATATTGGTAAATTAGTCCTGGATTTTAACCCTCAAACTAAAAAAATTGAGGGCTATAGCGGTAAATTAATCACTGTATTTGCCGACGAATACAAGCCAGATCCTAACGTTCAGGCCAGGATTGATGAGTGGAATGCTAAGCTGAAAAGTATCACTGACCAGATTATTGGGTCGACAACGGCCCCCTTCACTCGCTCTTATGGTGAATCATCACCTGTTGGTAATTTAGTCATTGACGCCATGATGACCAAAGCGCCTGACGCCGTCGTGGGATTACAAAACAGCGGAGGATTGCGTGCTGATTTCCCACAAGGAAATTTACGATATGGTGATGTCATTACTACCTTCCCATTTAATAACGAACTGGTTGAAATGGATCTCACCGGAAAAGATCTCACTGACTTGATGACTCATGCAACGAATCTTACCAATGGCGTGTTGCAAGTATCTAAAAGCGTTCATGTTGAATACGACAGCAAAAAACCGCTGGGTAAGCGGATCGTTAAATTCACGATTAATAATCAACCGGTAGATCCAACCAAAACATATCGGGTTGCTACACACTCGTTTTGTGCGACGGGTGGGGATGGATTCGAGGCATTCTTAAAAGGCACGAATGTCAAAACGATCAACAGCACTACCTCTGCCGAGTCGATTATTGAGTATGTCAAGGCGCATAGCCCATTGAAACCCGATCTTGAAAAGAGAGTGGTCGATGTAAGCGCAGCTAAGTAGTTTCAATAACATAAAAAGTCTTAATTAACAAATCTCTGTGGAAGGAACCCCTACGTATGAAAAAAATAAAACATATATTGTCAGGCGCTTTTATGCTTTTACCCACAGTAGCATTGGCAGACACCGGTAATAATGAATACCTGTCAGACTGGTGGCATCAAAGTATTAATATCGTAGGCAGCAACTCAACTCGTTTTGGGCCATTAAAAAGAGCGGACTTATATCCAGAGTATCGTGCATGGGCGCATGTCGATTGGTTTGATTTCTATGGCTATGCGGACTTACCTAAGTTTTTTGGTATAGGCAATGATAATGATATCGGTATTTGGGATAATGGCTCTCCCTTTTTTATGGAGATAGAACCGCGTTTTAGCATCGACAAGTTGACGGGGCTCGACCTAAGTTTTGGTCCATTCAAAGAATGGTATTTTGCCCACAACTATATCTATGATGCAGGAACGAATGCAGGACAGCGTCAGAGCACATGGTATATGGGGATAGGAACCGATATTGATACGGGGCTACCGATGACGTTATCTGCAAACATCTATGCCAAGTATCAAGGAAACAACTACAATGCGGCCAACGAAAACGAGTGGGATGGGTATCGCTTCAAAGTCAAATATGTCATCCCTATTACAACACTATTTGGTGGGAAACTCAATTACGTCGGCTTTACCAATTTTGATTTTGGTTCAGACCTTAAAGAAGAGTCAGGCGGCGAGCAGCAATTCTACTCCCGGACCAATAGCTCTATTGTTTCCACCAATGTACTCAGTTTAGTTTATCCCCACTGGAACTATGGCGCCACCCTTCGTTATTTCTATCATGGTGGGCAATTTGACGAAGGGAGTAAAGCATTTAGCAGCGACGGAGACATCACCACTATAGATTCAACGGGGTGGGCATACTATTTAACTGTGGGTTACGCTTTTTAAATATCACTGCAAGGGATTAACCATGAAGATAAAAACAATTGCCGCAGGTATTCTGTTAACGTTGCCATTCTGGTCCTGCGCCAAAGATGTCACTATCATTTATACCAATGATCTCCATGCTCATGTTGATACTTACAAACTCCCGTATGTCGCAGACGGTAAACGAGCAATTGGAGGATTCGCTAATATCACCACTTTAGTCAAACAGGAAAAATCCAAAAATAAAGCCACATTCTATTTTGATGCAGGCGACTATTTTACCGGGCCATATATCAGTACTCTGACTAAGGGTCAGGCGATTATTGATATTATGAATACCATGCCCTTTGATGCGGTATCAATTGGTAATCATGAGTTTGACCATGGCTGGGATAATCTCTTGCGACAATTGAGCAAGGCAAACTTCCCGGTACTGTTGGGGAATGTGTTCCATAAGGACAGCGAGAGACCTTTCTGGAACAAACCGTACACTATCCTGGAAAAGGATGGCGTTAAAATTGGCGTTATTGGGCTGCACGGCGTGTATGCGTTTAATGACACCATCTCAGAGCTCTCGATCCAGGGGCTCGATAATGATAAAAACAACCGCTTTGATAAATCAGCCGCAGCCCTCAAAAATCAGGGAATTGAAGCTCGCGATGAGGTGAAATATCTGCAGCATTACCTGGATGAGTTACGGGGTAAAGTTGACGTCACCGTTGCGCTCGTGCATGAAGGCGTTCCGGCACGTCAGTCCAGTATTGGGAGTACAGATGTCAGGCGTGCACTGGATAAAGATATTCAGACCGCCAGTCAGGTCAAAGGTCTTGATATTCTCATCACCGGACACGCTCATGTTGGCACACCGGAACCGATCAAAGTGGGGAATACGCTTATCCTGTCTACTGACAGCGGTGGTATCGATGTCGGTAAGTTGATACTTGACGTTGAACCTGGGGCGAAAACCAAAAAAGTAAAAAGCTTTGAGCTGAAAACACTTTATGCCGATGAATGGAAGCCCGATCCAACAACACAGAAGGTTATCGATGGCTGGAATAAAAAACTCGCGGATATTGTGCGTCAGCCAGTGGGTGAATCGCCGATCATGCTGACCCGCGCTTATGGCGAATCATCACAACTGGGCAACGTGTTTACGGATGCAATGCTTGTCGCCGCGCCGAATGCACAGATTGCGCTGATTAATTCCGGTAGCTTACGGGCCGATCTCAACGCGGGCCCGATTACCTTTGGCGACATTACCAGTATATTCCCCTTCAAGAATGAGCTTACAGAGATGGATCTCAGCGGTAAGGATCTGCGTAATCTGGTGGAGCATGGAGCATCGCTCACGAATGGCATACTGCAAATGTCAAAGGGGGCTGAAATGCATTATATGCCGCAGAAACCGGCCGGTAAGCGCGTAGTATCTTTCACAATTAACGGCAAAGAGATTGCCGATACGGAGACGTACCATGTTGCTACGACAACATTCCTTGCTTTAGGAGGCGATGGTTTTCTGGCATTTAAAGAAGGGAAAAATGTTCAAGTCCGTGCCGGACACAATATGTCCGATGTGGTCATTGACTATCTGAAGTCAGGGCACAAAATTATTCCTGCACAAGTTAATGAAATGCGGATTGAAGCCAGTAAGTAAAAAATTAATGATGCCATTCATTTATTTTTATGGATGGCATCATTTTATATAAAGATGGAAAATTGCCCTATGACGGAAAAACACTTAACTGCACTCTGTAATTTACACTGTGCACATTGCTCCCATCTCCATAAAACGCGACTACCTCCGGAATACCAAACGTGTTCAATGGACGAAACGACGCTTAAGCAATATATTCGTCAGAAAATTGATGCCAGGAAAACTGACGATGTGCATTTTTCCTGGCAGGATGGTACATCACCTTCTTATAGTTTACGTTTTTTAAAACGCATCATTAACTTACAACAGCGATTTGCACAAGGCAAAAATATTATTAATACATTGCTTATCAATGCTACTACATTAGATGATGACTGGTGTGAATTCTTCAAAAAGAATGATTTTCTTATTTGCATTTCGGTAGATGGTGATAGTCAGTCATGCGACAGGTTCAGCAAAACGATGTTTGAAAGCCCAGTAACTAATATGATTGAAACAAACGTGAGGTTACTGCAAAAACACAATATTACATTCGATACGCTTACCGTCATTAATAACATAAATAGCCAGCAACCGCTGCGAATCTATCATTATTTGAAGCATCTTGGCAGTCGTCATATGCTGTTTATTCCCCTCCTTAAACCACTTGAACAAGGTGGTGTGGATGCGCAAAGCCTTGACCCCGCTGCACTGGGCACTTTTTTGAAAACGATTTTTTATACCTGGATACGTCTTGACATTGGAACAATTCACATACCCATGTTTGAACGTGCATTCGCTTCGTGGTGTGGGTTATCTGTGCCGACCTGTGTTTACGCCTCATATGAGGATGGCGAGTCAGCGCTGAAAATAAACGAGGATATTTATCAATGCGATCGTTTTGTTAATCTGACACTGGCAGAAGAATGTACGCGGTGCAAAATGGAATTCGCCTGCCATGGCGGTTGCACACAAGATCGCATAGCACTTTCCCGGAGTGGGGTTCCGCAGCTTAATTATTTTTGCGAAAGTTATCAGGCTTTTTTTACTTATGTTGAACCCTATATGTTGATGATGAGGGCTTTGTGGGAACAAAACTATGCGCCTTCCGATATTCGTCAGTATTTGGCCTGATATAGTTCTTAAGTTGCAGAGAGAAGGATATTGCAGCCCGGTAGACGCAGCGCCACCGGGCAAAACCGCACCTAAATCTGATAATCAATCGCCACTTCTTCCGGCTCCATCACCTGGCGTTTAATCTCATCCACCGACAGCCCGGCGTTGCAGAGTTCGATAAAGCGCCACACATAGTTACGCTGCAGCTGTCCGCGCTTCAGGCCAAGCCATACGGTGTTGGCGTCAAACAGATGACGCGTGTCAAGACGCACCAGGTTCCCGTCTTCGCGTTCTCCACTGGACTGTTCCGCCACCAGCCCAATGCCCAGCCCCAGCTCGACGTAGGTTTTGATCACATCAGAATCCTGCGCGCTCAGCACGATGTCCGGCGTTAATCCTTTACGGTTGAAAGCTTCATCAATACGCGAGCGTCCGGTGATCCCCTGGCGGTAGGTAATGAGTGGCCATTTAGCAATGTCTTCCAGCGTCAGGGGAGAAACCTGATTCAGCGGATGATCGACCGGAAGTAATAAGCTGTGGTACCAGCGGAACCAGGGGAAAGCCACCAGCAGCGGGTCGTTGCTCAGGCGTTCGCTGGCAATGCCGATATCCGCCCCACCGTTTTGCAGCAGCACTTCAATTTCCTGCGGCGTGCCCTGGATAAGCTCCAGACGGACGTCAGGGAAAAGTTCGCGGAACGCTTTAATCACCGGCGGCAGGCTGTAGCGCGCCTGGGTGTGGGTGGTGGCGATGGTGAGCACGCCCGAGGCGTCATTGGTGAAGAGATCCGCCAGGCGACGCACGTTGCTGGCCTCGTTGAGGATTCGCTCAGCGATGGTGAGCAAAGCCTTACCCGGCTCCGTCATGCCGAGCAGCCGCTTGCCGCGACGGATAAAGATCTCTATGCCCAGTTCCTCTTCCAGCTCGCGGATATGGCGGCTGACGCCGGACTGAGAGGTATAAAGCATATTGGCGACCTCGGTCAGGTTGTAGTCCCGCCTGGCCGCCTCACGGATAATTTTAAGTTGCTGGAAATTCACGATTCACTCCGGCGCATCTGACATAGTTCTATTGTTAGAGTCAGCCGAGCTGCAGAACAAATAATAAAAACCAGCATCTTATGCTTTTATGGAATATCAGCTCACGAGCTGGAGTTCGCGGTTCTCAAGCGATGGCTTGCTGACCAGCGACATCAAAATCTCTTTTACCGCCTGCGCCTGTGGTGACAGCGAACCGCGTGCGGACATGTTCAGCGACAGCGGCAGGCTCATGGAAGGTGTGGTGATCCGCGCCATCCAGCCGTTTGCCGCACTGCACAGCGAGCGTGCTGCGGATTCCGGCAGAACGGTCACCCCCATGCCGCTGGCAATGGCTGCGGTCAGCGTGGAGATCGAGTCGATTTCGCCAATAATTTTGGCCGTCAGGCGGCGCAGGGAAAATGCTTCGTCCACGCGCACGCGCACGGCGCTGTAGTCGCGCGGCAGATAGAGGTTCATTTCTGCCACGGCGGTAAGGTCGACGCTCTGGCCCGGGCAGTCGCGGGTGCCCACGAGGTAGAGATCTTCTTTCAGTAGCGGCTGGCTGGTGATCCCGGCAACCGGGGAGCGATCGTAAAGAACCGCCATGTCCAGTTGGCCACTGAGCAGTTTATCATTCAGGACAGAACCGCTGTTTTCGTGCAGATAGACCAGCACTTCAGGCAGCTCAGCGCGGACGGCCTGCAGCAACGGCATGGTAATGGACGATGCCGCCGTTCCCGGCGCCAGCCCGATGGACACGTGCCCGCTCAGGGTCTGCCCCACGTTATTCACCGCCAGCTGCGCCTGTTCACACTGGCGAAGAATGGTGCGCGCATGGGTATACAGGATCTTACCGGCTTCCGTTGGCGTGACGCCGCGTTTGGTGCGGATCAACAGCTGCTGATCCATCTCGCCTTCCAGAGTAGCCACCTGCTGGCTCAGCGCAGGCTGCGCGATATGCAGCACTTCTGCCGCTTGAGTCAGGCTGCCGATATCGACGATTTTTACGAAGTATTTCAGTCGTCTTAAGTTCATTTTGCCCCCTGTTCGAAATGCTGTGCCGGAACCGGCTGTCGTTGTTGAACAGGTTTTGCAATATGAATGCCACTTTTACCAGGCGGTCTAAATTGGGCGCTAAGCGCCTGAAAATAAGGAAACCTAATCATGGAGGGGGGTTTTATTACCGAAACAGCAGTTTATGATCTGCCCCATTAGAGGTATACCCGCACCAAAGCGGTGCATTCCGCTGTCAAAAACATCACTTTGCCGATTTTGTCAGCAAACGATCAAAAGGCAGCGATCCACCCTTTGACAAGGTGAACGCAGGTCGATAATATGCGCCCCGTTCACACGATTCCTCTGTAGTTCAGTCGGTAGAACGGCGGACTGTTAATCCGTATGTCACTGGTTCGAGTCCAGTCAGAGGAGCCAAATTTGAAAAGCCTGCTTTTAAAGCAGGCTTTTTGCTTTTCTGCGTCGGGTTGAATTGTCGGGTGGCGGCTTCGCCTTACCCGACCTACGGGACTGTAGGCCCAGTAAGCGCAGCGCCACCGGGCAACACAGCCTCAATAAGCAAGCTTCACCGGCATCCCTGACCGCCGTTCCAGTTCGGCTCCCGCCCCCTCGTTTATCAACTGCGTCCGCTGCGCGGCTGACATTGGCAGAGGCACTTTTCGGGTCGATTCAAACTCCGCACGGTTACGTGATAATGGCTCGTGAACCTCCACCCAGCGGCTGCCGTCCGGTTCCGTGGTGACTTTAACGGGCCGATCGATAAGCTGTACGCGGGTTCCAACGGGGACATTATCGAAAAGGTATTTGATGTCGTTATTGCGCAGACGAATACAGCCCTGGCTCACCCGCAGTCCGATGCCGAAATTCGAGTTTGTGCCGTGTATGGCATACAGCCTGCCAATATAGATCGCATACAGCCCCATCGGGTTATCCGGTCCGGCGGGCACGAAGGCAGGCAGCGTTTTTCCCTCTGCCGCATAGGCACGGCGCGTATTCGGCGTCGGAGACCAGGTTGGTCCCACCTGCTTACGTTCAACCGACGTTACCCAGTTACGCGGGGTTTCGCGCCCGGCCTGACCGATGCCGATGGGCAGCACTTCAACGGTATTGCTGCCCGGTGGATAATAGTAGAGACGCATTTCCGCCACGTTAACAACAATCCCCTCGCGGACGGTGTCGGGCAAAATCAGCTGCTGGGGAATCACCAGCCGGGTGCCGGATTTGGGCAAGAAAGGATCCACCCCCGGGTTCGCTTCCAGCATATTGCTTAGCCCCTGCCCGTACTGCGCGGCAAAGGCCTCAAGCGGTAACGTATTGCGCTCGGGAACGGTGATGATAATCGGGGCTCCCACCAGACGACTGCCTTCCGGCGGTAAGGTATAGGTTACGGCAAACGCGCCGGGTACAGCGGCACACAGCGTAAGGACGAACCAGGTAAATCGCATCATAATTTCCTGTGCTCAAAAAAGAGAAAGCCTCGACTCAGGCAGGCTTTCTCAGTTTACGCTATTACGCCTCGGTTTTGCGCCATCTGCGCGTCAGCACTTTTTCCGCCTCGACAATAAGGAACATCACAAAACCAATCAGGAAGGTGATGACCCAGTAGCGGAACGGCAGCGCTTCGGTGCCAAACAGCATCTGCATGAACGGCGCGTAAATGATAAGGAGTTGTAGCGCCAGCAGTACACCGCTCACGATCCAAATCCCTTTATTCGCCAGCAGGCCTTTGCTCAGCGAGAAGCCGTCATTAACGCGGCAGTTAAGCATGTAAAACCACTGCGCGGTCACCAGAGTTTGCAGCAGCACGGTGCGGATAAATTCCGCCGAGTAACCGCGCGGCTGTAGCCAGGCTTCCAACACGAAAGCGCTGATGGCAATCATCAGACCAACAAACACCACGCGCCAGATGGCATAGCCGTCCATCACATGCAGATTCGCCTTACGCGGTGGCCGGTTCATGATGTCCTTCTCACCCGCTTCAAACGCCAGGCCAAACGACAGCGTTGCCGACGTCGCCATGTTCATCCACAGGATCAGGACCGGCGTCAGCGGGATCAGGTTCCCCGCCAGCAGCGCGATGATGATTAGCAGGGCCTGCGCAATGTTGCTCGGGATAACGAAGAGAATCGTTTTTTTCAGGTTATCGTAAACACGACGCCCCTCGTGCACCGCACTGGCAATGGTGGCAAAGTTGTCATCCGTTAACACCATGTCGGCGGCTTCCTTGGTGACCTCTGTCCCCTTAATCCCCATGGCGATACCCACATCCGCCCGCTTGAGCGCCGGGGCATCATTTACGCCATCCCCGGTCATGCCCACCACTTCCTGTTTACTTTGCAGGGCCTGCACGAGGCGGAATTTATCCTCCGGGCTGGTTCGGGCGAAAATATCGTACTGCTGCGCGGCGTCGCTCAGCTGACGGTCGTCCATCGCCTCCAGCTCGCGTCCGGTGATCGCGCTTGCAGCGTTACCAATCCCCAGCATTTGCCCAATGCTCATGGCCGTTTGCGGGTGGTCGCCGGTGATCATTTTCACGCGAATCCCGGCCTGCAGACAGTCGGCAATCGCGGTAATGGCCTCCGGACGCGGCGGATCCATCATTCCCGCAATACCCAGCAGGATCACGCCATCACGCAGGTCCGGGTGATCCAGCTCGCGCTGTCCCTCGCGGGCAGGTTTCCAGGCCGCAGCCACCATACGCAACCCTTCCCGGGCATACTCTTCGATCTTGCCTTCCCAGTAAGGTTGATCGAACGGCTGCAGTCCGTCATTCGTCTGCTGGTACTGACAGAGGCGGAACAGGACGTCCGGCGCGCCAGTGATTAAAATCACCTCTTCTTCACCCAGCCGGTACAGCGTGGACATGTATTTATACTGCGAATCAAACGGGATTTTACTGCGCATTTCCGTATCAAGCGCTGGGAGCGGGATTTTCGCCGCCAGCACCTTCAGGGCGCCCTCGGTCGGCCCCCCGGTGATTTTCCACAGCCCCTGCTCGTCTTTGATCAGCTGGCTGTCATTACAGAGGTCAATGGTGCGCAGGTAGCGTTCCAGCAGGGAACCCTGCGTCACGCTGACGGGCGTCGGGTCATCTACGGGGTGAATATTCCCCACCGGTTCGTAGCTGTCGCCCTCCACGCGATAGGTCGTCTCAGCGGTAATCACCGCTTTGACCGTCATTTCATTCATCGTCAGGGTGCCGGTTTTATCCGAGCAGATGACCGTCATTGCGCCCAGGGTTTCCACCGTGGGCAACTTACGAATGATGGCCTTGCGACGCGCCATGGCCTGTACGCCAAGCGAAAGGATGATGGAAATGATGGCCGGCAGGCCTTCCGGCACGGCGGCAACGGCGAGGCTGATAAGCGACAGCACCAGTTCAGAAACCGGCATATCCCGGAACAAGAGGCTGAAAACAAACAGCGCCACCATCATGACCAGGATAGTAATGAAGATGGTTTTACCGAGCTTATCCATCTGCACCATCAGCGGCGTACGGTGCTTTTCAATGTCGGACATCATCTGATTGATGTGGCCAAGCTCGGTCTCGCCCCCGGTTGCCACCACCACGCCTTTACCGCCGCCGGAGCTGACGGTGGTGCCTGAGTAAAGCAGATTATACCGGTCACCTAAAGGCAGTTCCCCGCTTAACGCATCGCTGTTTTTTTCAACAACGGTGGATTCGCCGGTCAGGATGGCCTCCTCCACGCGAAGGTTATGCGCTTCAATCACACGCAGGTCCGCAGGAATACGATCCCCGGCGCGGATCACCACGATATCACCCGGGACCAGCGACGTGGTGGGGATCGTTTCATGATTCCCCTGTCGTACCACCACGGCTTCGCTGGAGAGCATATTGCGAATACTCTGCAACGATTTTTCAGCATTGCTCTCCTGGATATGGCCAATCAGCGCGTTAATGATGGCAACCCCCAGGATCACGAACATGTCTACCCAGTGGCCCATAAAGAGCTTAAGCAACGCGGCCACCAGCAGAACGTAAATCAATACATCGTTAAAATGCGCCAGGAAGCGCAGCCAGGCGGGTTTGCCCTTTTTTTGCGGCAAAGCATTCTCACCATGCTGCTGAAGTCGGGCTGATGCCTCAGTGCCGCTAAGTCCTTCCAGAGTGGAGTGGATATTCGACAGGGTTTCGTCAACGGTTTGTTGATAATATGGACGTTCAGATTTTCCTGTTTTCATCGTTCCTTCCTCAGGTTCTATTCAGAAATCACCTTGCTTTCATGTAATTAACGAATAACGAAAACAGGAACATGGGCGTAACGGACAATACTTGCCGCCTCCGATCCTAACAAATGGGTTTGAATATTTGGATTTCGAGAGCCGACAATAATCGCGCCAGCAGCAAGTTCATCCGCCAGCTTAATAACCTCATCACGAACATTTCCGCTACGAACATGGAGATGAACCCGCTCTTCTGGCAGATTCAATTTTTTGACCAGGTCAGACAGTTTTTCTTTCGAATTATTAATCATATATTCATCCATCTTGCGCGCATCTGAAATAAAACCGCGCGTCAGTTCGGCTGAAAATTTGGGCATGACGTGCAGCAAATGAATGTCACCTGATGCGCTTTGCGCCAGAAACTGTGCATGTTGCAACGCTTTATCCGCCAGGCTTGTCTCGTAGACGTCCACCGGAACGAGAATGTTTTTATACATATCGAGCATCCTTTTTATAACCAACATGAGAGTGAATGAAGCATAAAAACGCATTAAATGCAGGGGGTTGCCCTTAATGCCAGTTACGGTAAAAAGAGATGAATAATATTAAACGTAGCACAGGAATATCAGGTTTAGCGCTTCCCCAGTGCTAATGGTTATTTAACATTTATCTTTTCGCCGACTATGCTCATAGTTAGCCACCGCTTCCGGCTCACGGAGGAATGTATGTATGGTATAAGCCTGATCCGACTGGGTATGTTTATTGCGCTTGCCATTATCGCCAGCACGGCGATTGGTTTATTTACCTATATGGTCGTCACTGTTCTGGCAGAATAGTGTCACCCCTGTCCAGGTTATGGAATAAATAAAACAGTTATTTATTAGGGGAATACAGTGAACCGCTACCTCTCTCTTTTACCGTTCGTTTTGTTAACGCTCACAGCGTGCGACCCGAAACCCAAAGACGTCTCCCCCCTGCCCAGGATGGTAAAAGTTGCGGAGGTGACGGTTCCCGGTAACGCCCAGCAGCGCGTTTTTCCCGCCCGCATTGAATCGGGCGATGCCACAGACCTTTCCTTCAAGCGCGCAGGTCAAATTGAAGCGCTCGATGTGCGTCAGGGCGCAGTCATCAAGCAGGGTCAACAACTTGCAAGATTGAATGCCCGTGAAGCCCAGCAGCGGGTTAATGACAGACAAACGGCGGCGACGCTGGCCCAGAGGCAATTCGATCGCTTCCAGACGCTGGCGGGCCGCCAGGCGATTTCGAAAGCCGAAATGGACGTGCAGCGTGCGAACCGCGATTCTGCGAATGCAGCGCTACAGATCGCCCGAGAAGAGTTGAATCAAATGACGCTTGTCGCCCCCTTCAGCGGGACGGCGGCCAGCGTACATGTCCGAAATCATCAGGTGGTGTCTGCCGGTCAGCCCATCGCGACGTTAACCCGCACCGATCTGCTGGACGTGGTGTTCAGCATCCCTGAAAACCTGTTTAAGACCTTTGATATTCGCAACGCGCAGTATCGCCCGGTAGTGAGAATTAACGCCATTCCGGATCGGGAATTTACCGCCGTTTATAAAGAACACTCGGGCAGCAGCGACAGTAATACCCTGACCTGGCAGGTAATACTGACCATGCCGCGGCCAGATGATTTTCCCGCCGTCGGTGGCGTAAGCGGTACGGTTACCATTAATTTAACTAACCTCCCGGCTGGCGCGGGCACTCAGGCGCTGGTCGTACCGGTTGAGGCAGTCTTTAACCCGGACAACAGCCCGCGCAATGAGCCGCACGTCTGGGTTGTGGCAGGAGAAGGCGACACGCTCCATCTTGAAGACCGCAAGGTCAGCGTGGGGCAAGTGATTACCGAAGGCGTGGTGATCACCAGCGGGCTTAAGGCGGGCGAGCGCGTGGTAGCCGCAGGCGTTGGGGAGCTGCATGCTAACCAGCCGGTGCGTATCTGGACGCGTGAACGGGGACTGTAATGGATATCTCTCGTCAATTTATTAATAACCCTGTTCGCGTCTGGCTAACGATTCTGCTGCTGGGCATCGGGGGTATTTTCGCGCTGTTGAATATCGGCAGGCTGGAAGATCCCGCCTTTACCATCAAAACCGCAGTGGTTGTCACCCACTACCCCGGCGCATCCGCTCAGCAGGTCGAAGAAGAGGTGACGCTGCCGCTGGAGAATGCCCTTCAGCAGCTGCCTTATCTGGACAACGTGAGCTCCATCTCTTCAAACGGTTTGTCGCAAATCACCGTTAACATCGCGTC
This sequence comes from Enterobacter cloacae complex sp. Mu1197, assembly GCF_040059225.1. NCBI lineage: Bacteria > Pseudomonadati > Pseudomonadota > Gammaproteobacteria > Enterobacterales > Enterobacteriaceae > Enterobacter > Enterobacter cloacae complex sp. Mu1197. The sequence continues at coordinate 3,020,180 of NZ_CP157375.1, forward strand.
ACGCTATCACTCAAACGAACTGCCGCAGATTTGGGATGAACTGCGCCGCCGCGTGGGCGACGCCTCGCGTCAGTTCCCGCCTGGCGTCGTCACGCCCTTTGTGAATGACGATTTCGGCGACGTGTTCGGCTTCTTCTTCGCCATTTCCGGGGATGAATTCAGTAATCCTGAACTGGTGAGATACGCGGAGCAGCTGCGCCGCGAGTTGATTCTGGTCCCCGGAGTCGCGAAGGTTGCCATCGGCGGAGCGATTAGCCAACAGGTCAATATCGATATTTCCCTGACCAAAATGGCCGCGCGCGGCATTACGCTGAACCAGCTTTCCGCCCTGCTCAGCAGGCTTAACGTCGTTTCCAGCGCCGGAGAAATCACCTCCGGCAGCGAATCCATTCGTCTGCACCCGACCGGTGAGTTCGAGAATCTGGATGAACTGGCGGATCTCATCATCACGCCTTCCGGCACCGGGGCGGCGACGCGTCTGCGGGATATCGCCACGCTGTCGCGCGGGCTGAACGAATCGCCAGCCAGTATCTACCATGCCAACGGCAAAAAAGCCGTCACCATGGGCGTCTCGTTTATTCCCGGTGTGAACGTGATCGACGTGGGCTACGCGCTGGAGGCGAAGCTAAACCAGATGTCGGCGGAAAAACCGGCAGGCATACAGATAGACCTGTTTTACGATCAGGCAGCCGAAGTGGGCCACTCTGTTAACGGTTTTATTATTAACTTCCTGATGGCGCTGGCGATTGTCATCGGCGTGCTGCTGATCTTTATGGGCGTACGCAGCGGGATCATCATCGCGTTTTCCCTCGCGCTTAACGTGCTGGGCACGCTGCTGATTATGTATCTCTGGGGCATTGAGCTACAGCGCATCTCGCTTGGGGCGCTGATTATCGCCCTCAGCATGCTGGTGGATAACGCCATCGTCATTGTCGAAGGGGTGTTGATTGCCCGACAGCAGGGCTCCCCGCTGTTGACCGCCGTTAACACTATCATCCGTCGCTCCGCCCTGCCGCTGCTGGGGGCGACGGTGATCGCTATCCTTGCGTTTGCGCCTATCGGGCTGTCGCAGGATTCCACCGGGGAATACTGTAAATCCCTCTTCCAGGTGCTGCTGATTTCCCTGATGCTGAGCTGGTTCTCGGCGCTCACCCTCACCCCGGTGATGATTAAGTGGTGGTTGTTTAAAAACGACAGCGCGCCGGAGACCACTGACGAGTCAGATCCTTACGACAAACGTCTCTACCGCCTCTATCAGCGCCTGCTTAACACGCTGCTGCACCATAAGGCACCGACGCTGGTAGTGATGGCGGCCCTGCTGGCCGCGTCTGTCTGGGGGTTTGGCGCGGTGCGGCAAAACTTTTTCCCGTCGTCCAATACGCCGATTTTCTTTGTCGACCTGTGGTTACCCTACGGGACCGATATCAAATGGACCGAGAAAATGACCGGTGATATTGAGAAAACCATCAAGGGCCAGCCCGGCGTGGAAACCACCGTCTCCACCATCGGTCAGGGGAGCATGCGGTTTATTCTGACCTACAGCGGACAGCGGCAGTACAGCAACTATGCGCAGATCATGGTGCGCATGGATGACCAGCGTAACATTTCCCCCTTGACCCGCCACGTTGACGAGTACATCGCGCGAAACTACCCGCAGGTGAACGCCAGCACGAAACGGGTGATGTTTGGCCCTTCCGGCGACAGCGCCATTGAAGTGCGCATTAAAGGCCCGGATCCTGACAGGCTGCGTCTCATTGCCAGCCAGGTGGACGATATTCTGGCGCGCGATCCGGCTACGGGGAGCGTCCGAAACGACTGGCAAAACCGCAGCAAAGTGATCCGCCCGCAGTACGTCGCCGCGCTGGGACGCGAGCTTGGCGTGGATAAACAGGATGTCGACAACGCGCTGGAGATGAATTTCTCCGGCAGCCGGGCGGGGTTGTATCGGGAAGGCAGCGACCTGCTGCCCGTGGTGGTGAGGCCCCCGGAAAGCGAAAGGCTGGATGCCAGCCACCTGAACAACGTGCTGGTATGGAGCCAGGCGCGGCAGCAGTATATCCCGCTGAGTAACGTCGTCAGTCGCTTCTCTCTGGAGTGGGAAGATCCGCTCATTCTTCGACGCGACCGCTCGCGGGTACTGACGGTTCAGACGGACCCGGACCCGCTGACCCAGCAAACCTCCGGCGATATTCTCGCCCGCGTGAAGCCGCAGGTAGATGCCCTTCCCCTGCCACACGGTTACAGCATCGAGTGGGGGGGCGATGCGGAAAACTCCAGTGAAGCGCAGCAAGGGCTGTTCACAACGCTGCCTCTCGGGTATCTGGTGATGTTTGTCATTACGGTGCTGATGTTCAGCTCGGTAAAAAATGCCGTCGCAATCTGGCTGACCGTACCGCTGGCGTTGATTGGCGTCACACCAGGATTTTTAATTACCGGCATTCCCTTTGGCTTTATGGCGCTGATTGGTCTGCTGAGCCTGAGCGGAATGCTCATCCGCAACGGCATCGTGCTGGTGGAAGAGATCGAACAGCAGAAAACGCAAAAGGATCAGCACAGCGCGATCGTTTATGCCGCCACCTCGCGCCTGCGCCCTATCCTGCTCACCGCGTTCACGACCGTACTTGGCCTGGCTCCGCTGCTGCTGGATGTTTTCTTCCAGAGCATGGCCGTTGTGATTATGTTTGGACTGGGGTTTGCTACAATCCTGACGCTACTGGTCCTCCCCGTGATCTATGCGTGTTTCCATCGTAAGGACGAAGCCAAACAACAATGAATGCGACAGGGCTGAACATTATCAAGACGCTGGGCTGTATGACGGCGGTGACCTTCTTCACCATCTACAATACCTGGGATCATTATGATTATGACTATCACTGGATCCTGGGGTTTTTAACCTTTATCTCGACGATCGCTACACCGCTGTTTTTTGTGGTGTCGGGCTATCTCGACGGACAATCCCGGCACGGCACGCGCTGGCAGCTGGGTAAAATTAAAAGTCTTGTGATTGTTTTTCTGTTCTGGATAACGATCTACTACCTGTGGGAGCCTTATCAGCGAGGGTATTTAATCCAGCCCTGGTTCGTGTTCGCCTTTGTCGTGATTTACACCTTCCACCCGGCGGTAGAGTGGCTTAGCCAGCGGAGATCGCTGTTCTGCGGCGCGATTGCTGCCCTGCTGTTCTTTTCCTACGGATACGATCTGTTATCGGCGCTTTATCCTGAAACGCACGCCCTTTCTCTCTCACCGCAGTATCGGCTGTGGACGTGGCTGCTGTTTTATCTGACGGGGCAACTCTTCTGCGATCCTAAAATCGCCGAGTGGATAAGCCGCAAAAATGTAGTCCGGGCGGCGGTTATCGCCATCCCGTTTATCTATCTCTTCACCTGGTTTTACGAGCGCCACTTCTTTTTTGCCCTGTTTAAGGCCGACAGAAACGCCTTTATCCTCACCGGCTCGCAGATCTACATCCTGATTATTGCCCTGGTGATTGCGGCGAACGGCGTGCGCTTTCGCCGCAATGCTGAGTTTAAGGAGTCCATACTGGCCGCCATCAGCAAAACGATGACTGGCGTATATATTGTGCACTACTCGGTGTTTCATCTGCTGACGGCGCTGATACCGGTGACGTCGCTCGGTATGAAGCTGGCGTTGATTGTGCTTACGTTCGTCACCTCTGTTCTCTTCTCCATGCTGGTATTGTCTAACGCAGTGGCAAAAAAGGTGATCACCCTTTAAAAGCCTAAGCGCAGCCAGGCAAAGAGCACGTTGCCGTTGTTATAAGTCCCGGGAATATAGGTGAACTGGACGGTAACGCGCTGATAGCTGGCCGAAAAAAGCGGGAAGATGAACGGTAGCGGGACATAGTTCGCAAAATCATCGCGCGCCGTGATGCCCGCGGCGGCACCGAGCCCAAGGCGGAAATCTCTGGCATTATCCAGATACCAGCCCTTCTCCCAGCCATAGCCCATCGCGGGCTGCCATTCGTTGTGCGAGTCCTTAAACATCATCGCGAAAAGCGCGCTCCAGTGACCCTCTTCGTTATAGCGGGAAACGCCCAGCCCACCTCCCCACGGCATTTCGTTGTACTTGTCGGTTTTGTCTTTGTCGTACATAAAGCGAGCGTGCCAGCTCAGAAACGGCAGGTACAGATCGTAACGCTGAGGCTGCGCCCAGGTTTGCGAAATGTCTTCCGTCAACGCATCCCACCAGCCGATGATGCGTTGCTCGCCATAGACGTTGGGCTCCGCCTGAAGCGGTGCGACGAATAAAAACAGAATCATCCAGAATGCCGAAAAGGTGCGTTGCATCGTTATTCCCTCAGCTTAACTCACGCGGCGGTCACTATTACTGTAAACCATTCAGCACTTAACGAAGCCAGAAGAGGCAATTATCTCGCCGCAGGTGTGGATGAAATTTATTTATTCAGCACCTTCCGGAAAGATAAAAACGTTTTCTCAGGCGTTTTGTCGCGGTAGTCTCATAGGTTCCGTTTATATGACGGGCGCAATGTGAGTGACCTTTTCTTATACCAATAATTAAAAAATCAGTACGGACAGGACAACTATGGGCTCCACCCTCATCTCCGATCGTCCCAACGAGGAGACACCTTCGCTCAATCGCGCCCGCCGCGCCGCACTCGGCAGCTTCGCGGGTGCCGTCGTCGACTGGTATGATTTTCTGCTTTACGGCATTACCGCCGCGCTGGTGTTTAACCGTGAATTCTTCCCCCAGATCAGCCCTGCGATGGGTACGCTCGCCGCGTTTGCCACCTTCGGCGTCGGCTTTCTGTTTCGCCCGCTGGGCGGGGTGATCTTCGGCCACTTCGGCGACCGCCTGGGCCGCAAGCGCATGCTGATGCTCACCGTCTGGATGATGGGGATCGCCACCGCGCTGATTGGCATTCTCCCGTCGTTTTCCGCCATTGGCTGGTGGGCCCCGGTATTGCTGGTGACATTACGCGCCATTCAGGGCTTCGCCGTGGGCGGCGAATGGGGCGGCGCGGCGCTGCTATCCGTTGAGAGCGCGCCAAAAAATAAGAAAGCGTTTTACAGCAGCGGCGTGCAGGTCGGGTACGGCGTAGGGCTGTTGCTTTCTACAGGGCTGGTGTCGTTAATCAGCCAGCTCACCACCGACGAGCAGTTCCTGAGCTGGGGCTGGCGCATTCCGTTCATCTTCAGCATCGTGCTGGTGATTGCCGCACTGTGGATCCGTAACGGCATGGAGGAGTCCGCTGAATTCGAACAGCAGCAGCAGGAAAAACCAGCCGTTAAAAAGCGGCTGCCGGTGATGGAAGCCCTGATTCGGCACCCTGGCGCTTTTCTGAAAATTATCGCCCTGCGCCTGTGCGAGCTGCTGACGATGTATATCGTCACCGCCTTTGCGCTGAACTACTCAACGCAGAATCTCGGCCTGCCCCGTGAATTGTTCCTGAATATCGGCCTGCTGGTCGGCGGGATCAGCTGTCTGACAATACCCTGCTTCGCCTGGCTGGCGGACCGGTTTGGCCGCCGTCGCGTCTACATCACCGGCGCGCTGATTGGAAGCCTCAGCGCCTGGCCATTCTTTATGGCGCTGGAGGCGCAGTCGATCTTCTGGATTGTCTTCTTTGCCATCATGCTCGCGAACATCGCTCACGATATGGTGGTCTGCGTGCAGCAGCCGATGTTTACCGAACTGTTCGGCGCCAGCTACCGCTACAGCGGCGCGGGCGTGGGCTACCAGGTCGCAAGCGTGGTCGGCGGCGGGTTTACACCGTTTATTGCCGCCGCGCTGGTGACCTTCTCCGGCGGTAACTGGCACAGCGTGGCGGTTTATCTGCTGGCCGGTTGCCTGCTGTCGGCGGCAACGGCGCTATTGATGAAAGAGACGAGCCACCGCTGATCTCACTTTTGTTTCACAGGCGTGTGACATACTATCGGGTAGAGTCGCACACCTGTGGAACAAGGAGACAGAGATGAATAATAAGGGCTCCAGCCTGACCCCGGCTCAGGCGCTGGAAAAACTCGACGCGCTGTATGAACAGTCCGTCAACGCGCTGCGCAGCGCCATCAGCGAATATATCGAAACAGGGAAACTTCCCGACGAAAAGGCCAGAACCGCGGGCCTTTTTGTTTATCCATCGCTCTCTGTGACCTGGGACGGCAGCGCCAGCACAACACCGAAAACCCGTGCCTACGCCCGTTTTACCCACTCCGGCTGCTACAGCACCACCGTCACCCGCCCGGCCCTGTTCCGCCCGTACCTCGAAGAACAACTTACGCTGCTGTATCAGGATTACGGCGCGCACATTCACGTTGAGCCCTCGCAGCATGAAATTCCATACCCCTACGTGATTGACGGTTCGGCGTTAACCCTCGACCGTTCGATGAGCGCGGGGCTAACCCGCCACTTCCCGACGACGGAACTGTCGCAGATTGGCGATGAGACGGCCGATGGGATCTATCACCCGGCAGAATTTTCTCCCCTGTCGCACTTTGATGCCCGCCGGGTCGATTTCTCTCTGGCGCGTCTGCGCCACTACACCGGCACGCCCGTCGAACATTTCCAGCCGTTCGTCCTCTTTACCAACTACACCCGCTACGTTGACGAGTTTGTCCGCTGGGGCTGCAGCCAGATCCTCGACCCGGAAAGCCCGTATATTGCCCTCTCCTGTGCGGGAGGGATCTGGATCACTGCGGAGACCGAAGCGCCCGAGCAGGCCATTTCCGACCTGGCCTGGAAAAAACATCAGATGCCCGCCTGGCACCTGATCACCGCCGACGGCCAGGGCATTACGCTGATTAACATCGGCGTGGGCCCGTCAAATGCCAAGACCATCTGCGACCATCTGGCGGTGCTGCGTCCGGACGTGTGGCTGATGATCGGCCACTGCGGCGGCCTGCGTGAAAGCCAGCTGATTGGCGACTACGTGCTCGCCCACGCCTATCTGCGTGATGACCACGTGCTGGATGCGGTGCTGCCGCCGGATATCCCAATCCCGAGCATCGCCGAAGTGCAGCGTGCGCTGTATGACGCCACCAAAGAGGTCAGCGGCATGCCGGGTGAAGAAGTTAAGCAGCGCCTGCGCACCGGTACGGTCGTCACGACGGATGACCGGAACTGGGAGCTGCGTTACTCCGCCTCCGCGCTGCGGTTCAACCTGAGCCGCGCGGTGGCCATTGATATGGAGAGCGCCACCATCGCCGCGCAGGGGTATCGCTTCCGCGTCCCGTACGGCACGCTGCTGTGCGTCTCCGATAAGCCGCTGCACGGCGAAATTAAGCTGCCCGGCCAGGCCAACCGTTTCTATGAAGGGGCGATATCCGAACATCTGCAAATTGGCATTCGCGCCATTGACCTGCTGCGGGCAGAAGGTGACCGGCTCCATTCTCGCAAGCTGCGCACCTTCAACGAGCCGCCGTTCCGCTAATAACGATAAGGAATAATCATGTCCAGCACATCTCCGCTCTCTGCCCTGCGCCACTGGCTTGAGGCCAGCCATCTCGACGGGATGATCGTCCCGCGTGCGGATGCATGGCAGAGCGAATACTGCGCGCCCTACGACGAAAAGCTGGCCTGGCTGACAGGCTTTGACGGCTCTGCTGGCGTCGCGCTTGTACTGAAGGATAAAGCGCTGCTGTTCGTTGACGGGCGCTATCAGGTTCAGGCCCGCGTTCAGGTCAATACGGATGAGGTAGAGATCCGCCACCTGCACAACGAGCCGCTGGCTGAATGGCTGACGGAAAACGCTGAGGCCGGGACGCGCATCGGTTTTGACCCACTGCTGATGACCCATTCAGAGTTTGAGCAACTGTCTACCACGTCTTGCGAGCTGGTCCCGCTGAAAGCCTCGCCGTTTGACACCCTATGGACTGACCGCCCTGCTGCGCCGGCGGGGCTTATCCGGGAAATGCCGGTTGAATACAGCGGTGAAAGCAGCGCTGATAAACGTCAGCGCGTCGCCGCCGTGCTGGCTGCAAGCAATGCCGATTATCTCGCCGTTACCCTGCCGGATAATATCGCCTGGCTGTTAAACGTCCGTGGCGCGGATATTCCTTACAGCCCGGTACCGCTCTCTTTTGCTCTTCTGGGCCGTGATGGCCACGTTGAGTGGTTTGTTAACGACAGCAAGCTCGGCGCCCTGCCGGAAGACGTGCGCAATGCGTTTACCATTGCGCCGCAGGACGCCTTTGTCGAACGCTGCCAGCAGATTGCTGCAGGAAAACGGGTGATGGTTGATGCCGATTCCGCGCCGGTCGCCCTGCGCTTTGCCATCGAACCCCGGGGAGAGATTGTCTGGCGGACCGACCCCATCACCCTGATGAAAGCCACCAAAAACCCGGTTGAGCTGGCCGGTTATCGCGCGTGTCATCACCAGGACGGCGCCGCCTGGGTCAACTTCCTGGCCTGGCTGAGCCGTGAAGTGCCGCTGCGCGAGGCGGCAGGGAATCCGCTAACAGAGCTGGAAGTCCAGGCGCAGCAGCTGGCGTTCCGTCAACAGCAGCCCGGGTTCATCGAGCAGAGTTTTGCGACCATCTCCGCCTCTTCGAGCAATGCGGCGATGTGCCACTATCATTCGAGCGAGGCCAGCAACAAGCCCATCGGTCATGACCATTTTTACCTTAACGATTCCGGCGGTCAGTACGTGAATGGCACCACCGACGCCACGCGCACGCTGGCATGGGGTAAGGTCGATCCGCAGCAGCGCCTGCACTACACCGCCGTGCTGAGAGGCTTCCTGTCGCTGATTACCCTGCAGTTCCCTTCCGGGACTCAGGGACATCAGCTGGATGCCTTTGCGCGTCGTCCGCTGTGGGAGATGGGACTGGATTACGATCACAGCACGGGGCATGGCGTGGGTCATCAGCTTCTTATCCATGAGAACCCGCATCGCATTGCCAAAAAGGTCAACCCGTGGCCGCTGGTGGCGGGCAATATCATGACGATTGAACCGGGATACTATCTGGGCGATAGCCACGGTATTCGTATTGAAAACCAGGTGGAGATTGTGGAGAGCCGTCCAGGGTTCTGCAGGTTTGCCTCGCTGACGCTGATCCCGATCGACTTAAGCCAGGTTGAGCTGCATTTGCTGAGCGAGCAGGAAAAGCAGTGGCTGGATGCGTATCACCAGCAGGTACGCGAGGCGCTGTCACCGCTGGTGAACAGCGATGCGCGTCCGTGGCTGGTAGAGGCGACGGCGCCGGTTCGCGTCAAACAGTAGTGCGGTTTGTTGCCCGGTGGCGCTGTGCTTACCGGGCCTACAGTCCAGTAGGTCGGGTAAGGCGAAGCCGCCACCCGACAATTTTATCCGACGCAGAAAAGCAAAAAGCCTGCTTTAAAAGCAGGCTTTTCAAATTTGGCTCCTCTGACTGGACTCGAACCAGTGACATACGGATTAACAGTCCGCCGTTCTACCGACTGAACTACAGAGGAATCGTGTGAACGGGGCGCATATTATCGATGCGCTCCCGGGATGTCAAAGGCAGAATGCATATTTCCGATCGTTTGACGATTTATTCTCCACTTCGCGCAATTGTCAGGCATTTTGTCGCGGATATTTCCACAGCCAGCGCCCACTGACCATACGCCAGTAGAACAGCCCGCCCCGCACGGCCCAGTCCAGGAACATCCCCAGCCAGACGCCGATCACACCCCATCCAAGCATTACCCCAAGCGTATACCCCGCCACGACGCGACATCCCCACATGCCAAGCATCGACACCCACATCGCAAAGCGGGCGTCGCGCGCCCCCTTCAGCCCGGCAGGCAGTACCCATGAGGCCGCCCAGATAGGCATAAAAGCCGCATTGAGCCAGATGAGGACTTTTACAACCTCTTTAACGTCGTCTTCATGGGTATAGAACGAGGCCATCAGCCCGGCAAACGGCGCGGTTCCCCAGGCAATCACGGTCAGTCCAATGGTCGACAGCCAGAAAACGTGGCGCAGCTGTCGCTCCGCCTGGCCGATCTGCCCTTTCCCGAGCCGTTTCCCGGTGATAATGGTCGATGCAGAGCCCAGCGCGTTACCCGGCAGGTTAATCAGCGAGGCGATGGAAAAGGCGATGAAGTTACCGGCGATCACGTCGGTGCCCATCCCGGCGACAAACATCTGCGTCAGCAATTTCCCGCCGTTAAACAACACCGACTCAATGCTTGCGGGAATGCCGATCCCCATCACTTCCCAGATAATGGCGAAATTAAAGGGGCGGAAATAGCTCTTCAGCGTGAGGCGCAGCGAGGGGGTGATCCCCGCCATCAGCACGCCGATAATCGCCGCCGCACCGATATAGCGTGAAATGGTTAGCCCCAGTCCTGCACCGACGAAGCCCAGCCCGTCCCACGAGAACACGCCGTAGATCAGCACGCTGCTGATGATAATATTCAGGATATTCATTCCGCCATTGATCAGCAGCGGAATTTTAGTGTTCCCAGCCCCGCGCAGCGCGCCGCTGCCAATCAGGGCGATGGCCGCCGCCGGATAGCTGATGACGGTCATCTCCAGATAGGTCAGCGCCAGGTCTTTAACCTCGTTCGTGGCCTCCCCGGCGACAAAATCGATGATCTCTTTGCCGAAATAGTGGATCACCGCCGCCAGAACGGCCGAAAAGACAGTCATGATCATCAGGGACTGGCGTGCCGCCTCGCGCGCACGTTTGGGATCCAGCTTGCCGAGGCTAAAGGCCACCACCACCGTCGTGCCGAGGTCAATGGCGGCAAAGAACGAGATCACCACCATGTTAAAGCTGTCCGCCAGACCAACCCCCGCCATCGCCTCTTTTCCCAGCCAGCTCACCAGGAAGGTGCTCAGCACCCCCATCAGCAGAACGCAGGTATTTTCCAGGAAGATAGGCACGGCAAGAGGGGTGATTTCACGCCAGAAGAGAACCCGATAACTTTTACGTTTTGCATACCATGGCGTGCGCGCGATCGCCTGGCGTAAGGAGGCAGTGACGTTCAAAATGGACCTTAGCGAGAAAAGTTGAAACTCCATTTCAAATAATGGGGGAGAAATGCTCATCCTGCAAAGTATTTTCCGGAAAAAGATGTGTGGATTTACAACAAACTGACGACAGAATCAGCAATCAATCGATTTTCCCTAAGATCAGGTTTGACAAAAGTTTTTTCGCCGCTAAGATAAGCCTCCACAACGATTCCTCTGTAGTTCAGTCGGTAGAACGGCGGACTGTTAATCCGTATGTCACTGGTTCGAGTCCAGTCAGAGGAGCCAAATTTAAAAAGCCTGCTTTTAAAGCAGGCTTTTTGCTTTGCGGATGAGGGAAAATGAACGCTCTGTTTGTCTACGGCACGCTGCGCCCGGGCCACTCAAATGCGCATATTCTTGAAAACATCGGTGGCGAATGGCTTGCCGGTTTCGTCTCCGGTACGTTTTACGAACGCGGCTGGGGGGCTGCGGCGGACTTCCCGGGGATCGTACTCCACCCCGATGGCCCCCGCGTCGAAGGCTATCTGTTTATCTCTGATCGCCTTGCCGCACACTGGTCAATGCTGGATGAGTTTGAAGACGGCTACGATCGGGTTGAGGTTACGGTGACCACCTCTGAAGGCAAGCAGGTTCAAGCCTGGATTTACCAGCTACAGCCGCGTTCTGAGCCATAAAAAAAGGCTCTCTGTCACCAGAGAGCCTTTTTCACTATTCGCTGTGATTACTCGCTTTTTGCTTCGCCGTTTTTGATTTCGCCCATCACTTTCAGCTTTTTAGAGATGTCACGACGCTCTTTGGACAGCTCAGCATTTTTGATGATGTAGTCATCAACACGGTCTTCATAGTCGCTCTTCATGCTGGCGATGATGCCCTGAATAGCTTCAACGCTCATGCCTGGCTTGATGTAGTCGCTCAGGTTGTCGAGCAGCAGAACACGTTTCTGGTTGTCACGGATCTTCTTCTCAACGTCCTGGATTTCACGCTGCAGTTTGTTTTTGCGGCGGAACAGGCGGACGAATTCCAGAACATCCTGGAACGAAGGCTTGGTAGTTTCCATTTTTACACCCCTGATAATGTGAGATTCGGATTCGTTAAAGCAACCGTTGTAACAATAACCTTACTGACAGCGGCCGCGAATGACAATGAGTATATCGTTTAAAGCTATCATAACCCCAATTGCTGCTGAATCGAAGCAGCAGGCGTCACATACGCCTTTTATTTGCGCAGCGCCCGGCAAATCAGGTGCGATAACAGCTCAAGCTGCCGCGCCAGTTCCATGCTCAGCCAGACGTAGCCATGAATAGGTGTTTCCGCCACGTTATCGCTCTGGCGCTCATTGATTAACTGCTTCAGTTCCGCGACGATCTCGTTCAGTCGCTCGCTGTTGGCCAGTATCGGCTGCGGGTTCCCTTCATAGAGCGCATGGGCGATGGTCAACAGCGTTTGCTGCGTCATCTGCTGGGTCTCTTTGAGAGTCTGCGCGTTAAGCATCAACAGATGGCTGGGTCGCGTGGCCCAGTGTGCGTTGATTTGCAGTTCAAGCATGCAGACCAGATTGCGGCTTACCGTCTGGATGGCTTCGAAAATCGATTTCTGAATACGGGTTTCTTTGCTGGCGGGCGTGATCAAGCCGCGCATTTTGACCACGTCGTTAAGGATGGTCTGCAGGTGCTTTTCCAGGCGCGGGCGCTCAACCAGATTCGGGGAAAAACCGGCCTGATAGACGCGGTTAAACGCGGTGACGTAGCTGGCCATCTGAATACGCCAGTGCAGAAAAGCGCGCTGCGGCCAGATACCGGTGAAGAGCATCGCCAGCAGTGAACCCAGGATGACATCCCCGCTTCGCCACAGCGCCGTGGTCATATCCCCGGCGGGCGCACCGACCACCACCGCGAGAGTAATACCGATCAGCAGCGCCTGATACGGTTTTTTACCCAACGCCAGCCAGCCGCACAGGAACATGGCGGCACCGCACCATGCCAGCATGACCGGGAACGAGATCAGCTCCAGCTTCAGGGCAATAAGCCCCAGGGCCGAACCTAACACGGTCCCGCCAATACGCTCCAGAGCGCGCGGGACAACGTTGCCCCAAAACGAGATGGGTCCCATCACCACCACCAGCGTGATCAGCGGCCACGTTCCTTCCGGAACCTCCAGCAAACGCACCAGGACAAACGTCAACACGAACGCCAGCGCGATGCGACACCCGTGCACCACGCGGTAGTGTTTGTACAACCGAATTTCAAAAGGGGTTAATGATTTGTCGGGACGCACACCCGCTCTCCAGCTACACGGCAAAGCACAATTGTACTGTGTTTTCAGCCGGGCGGAACGGTCCCGGCTGAAAAACCCTTCATTTAGCAGGCTTAAACCGTTTTGTGCTCGACGCCGATATACATTTCGATATCCCAGTAGCCGTCCGCATTGCCGTCATTGAGATAGCGCTCGAAGCAGGGTTTGAGCGCCATCTGGTACTTATTGTCCTGCAGCAGGGAATTGAAGAACTGATACCACGGCGTGGCGAAGTCGTAGTTTTCCACGCGCGCCGTCGCCACGGCATAATCCCCTCCCGCGATTTCCGTCATCATGACGCCTTCGCTGTTTTCCGGGATAACAAAATCGTCCGGTACCGTCACAGCCGTATCACAGCGCAGTTTTTCTACCGGGACCTCATCCGGGTTATCGTAATAGACCGCCACCCATTCCAGCGGCTCAATGTGACGCCCGTCGACCCACATGACCAGCTGTTCAAAGCCCTGTTTTACCGTGTGTTCCCACGGGCCGACCAAATGAAAACCGGCAATCTTACGTTTCTGTTGCTGCGTAATGCTGTAGTCCATACTGCCTCCGCTCATCACTGTATATTTATACACTATAAAACTGGATTATCATTATCAGCAAACGAGGAGTGTTTATTATGTGAGCAGACTCGCAACCCTGCCAGTCTGCTCAGCAGCAGTTAAAGCGTTTGATGCAGATAATCGCTCAGACGAGAGAACAGGCCGCCTTTATCAACGGCTTCCAGCGTGACCAGCGGCCAGTGGGCTACCACCTTGTCGCGGTCATAGAGCTGAATCTCCCCGACCCGCTGATGCGCAGCAATCGGCGCTTCCAGCTCTTTCTTATCCAGCACGTACTTGGCTTTGATGTTGGGAACCTCTGCTTTCGGCAAGGCCAGCCAGAAGTCCTGATCGGTGCCCAGTTTCACCTGCTCCTTATCGCTGTACCAGATGCGCTCTGTCCCCACTTTTTTACCGCTATGCAGGATCTGCACCGTATCGAAATTCTGCTGCCCCCAGTGCAGCAGTTTCCGGGCCTGGTCTTCGCGCCCTTTCGGACTGTCCGCCCCCATCACCACCGCGATTAACCGGCGCTGGCCGTCTACGGCAGACGCAATCAGGTTAAAACCGGCCCCTGAGGTATGCCCCGTTTTCAACCCGTCCACGTTCATGGTCTTATCCCACAGCAGGCCGTTGCGGTTTTGCTGGGTGATCCCGTTCCAGGTCAGGCTCTTTTCGCTGTACATATGATAAAACTCAGGCTCGCCGTGGATGATGGCCCGGGAGAGGACGGCCAGGTCATACGCCGAGCTGTGCTGGCCGGGCGCGTCCAGCCCGTGGACGGTTTCAAAATGCGTATCGCGCAGGTTCAGCTTCTGCACGTAGTCGTTCATCATCTTCACAAACTGCGGCTGCCCACCCGCCACGTGATCGGCCAGCGCCACGCAGGCGTCGTTGCCGGAATCGACAATCAGGCCGCGGCTCAGATCGCGCACGGAGACGCGATCGCCCTCTTTCAGGAACATCAGCGATGAACCGTCAAACACCGGGTTCCCTTTTGCCCAGGCATCACGTCCTACGGTGACGATGTCATCCGGGGTAATGCGGTGGCTATCAATGGCCCGATCCACCACATAGCCCGTCATCAGCTTGGTCAGGCTCGCCGGATTACGTTGTTGATGTTCGTTGCCCGCCGTTAAAATCTGACCAGTCGTGTAATCCATCAGCACCCAGGAGCCAGCCTGAATGGCCGGAGGCTGCGGCGAAAAATCCAGTGGTTCGGCCGCAAAAGCAGATGAGACACTCGAAGCGAGTAAAGAAACAGCAATAAACAGACGGCGTTTCAACGGTATATCCTCAGGTCATTAAAAATCGATGACCTTTTTACGGGAGTTCTGATGTCGTTACCTGGCTTAATTGCAAAAAAATGTGACAGAACGCAGATTTTTCTCTGAAGCTGGCGCGCAAATTTGCGACGCGGCGGTGCTTTTTATTCGGTCTGACCCGCACGATCGTTTACCATAGTGACGTCATTTTTTAACAGGATGGTATTACTGGTGTCTGACTCTGCCGCTCGCCCGACTTTTTTGTTCCACGATTACGAAACCTTTGGCACGCACCCGGCGCTGGACCGACCGGCGCAGTTTGCCGCCATCCGTACCGACGACGAATTCAACATCATTGGCGAGCCCGAGGTCTTTTACTGCAAGCCTGCGGATGACTATCTGCCGCAGCCCGGCGCGGTCATGGTCACCGGGATCACCCCTCAGGAAGCGCGGGAAAAAGGCGTTAACGAGGCAGAATTCGCCCGACGCATCCACGACTTGTTTACCGTCCCCAATACCTGCGTGGTCGGTTATAACAACATCCGCTTCGATGACGAAGTGACGCGCAACATCTTCTATCGTAACTTCTACGATCCCTATGCCTGGAGCTGGCAGAACCGCAATTCGCGCTGGGATTTGCTCGACATCATGCGCGCCTGCTACGCCCTGCGTCCTGAGGGCATTCACTGGCCGGAAAATGAGGAAGGGCTGACCAGCTTCCGGCTGGAACACCTGACGCGCGCCAACGGCATTGAGCACAGCAATGCCCACGACGCGATGGCGGACGTCTATGCCACCATTGCCATGGCGAAGCTGGTGAAAAGCGCACAGCCCCGGCTGTTTGAGTATCTGCTGAGCCATCGCAGCAAGCAGAAGCTTATGACCCTTATCGACGTACCGCAGATGAAACCCCTGGTGCATATTTCCGGCATGTTTGGCGCCTGGCGCGGCAATACCAGCTGGGTCGCGCCGCTGGCGTGGCATCCGGACAACCGTAATGCGGTCATCATGGTGGATTTGGCGGGCGATATTTCACCGCTGCTGGAGCTCGACAGCGATACCCTGCGTGAAAGGCTGTACACGCCGAAGAATGAACTCGGCGATCTGCCTGCGGTGCCGGTCAAGCTGGTGCATATCAATAAATGTCCGGTACTGGCGCAGGCGAATACGCTGCGCCCGGAAGATGCGGACAGACTCGGCATTAACCGCCAGCACTGCCTCGATAATCTCAAAGTGCTGCGTGAAAATCCGCAGGTGCGCGAGAAAGTCGTGGCCATTTTTGCCGAAGCCGAGCCGTTCGTGTCGTCTGAAAACGTGGACGCCCAACTCTATAACGGTTTCTTCAGCGATGCCGATCGCGCGGCCATGAATATCGTTCTGCAAACCGAGCCGCGCAACTTACCGGCGCTGGATATCACCTTCGCCGATAAGCGCATCGAAAAGCTGATGTTTAATTACCGCGCGCGTAATTACCCGGGAACCCTGGATGAAGCAGAGCAGGAACGCTGGCTGCAGCACCGTCGTAACGTGTTTACGCCAGAGTATCTGCACAATTATGCCCAGGAGCTGGAAATGCTTTATGGCCAGTATGAAGGGAATGCTGAGAAACAGGCGCTGCTGAAATCCCTGTTCCAGTACGCGCAAGAGATAGTTTGAACGATGGGTATAAAAAAACCGGAGGCGATCGATGTCTCCGGCTTTTTTTTGCCCGGTGGCGCTGCGCTTACGCGGGCCTACGGGGTATGTAGGTCGGGTAAGGCGTAGCCGCCACCCGACACAGTCTTACGCGACGTCTTCGTACTGCGGAACCGGGTTACGGAAGCTCTTCGTGACACAGGCCAGGTATACCAAACCGATAGCACCCCAGATCAGACCCAGAACCATAGAGCTCTCTTCCAGGTTAATCCACAGCGCGCCCACGGTCAGGGCACCACACACTGGCAGCACCAGATAGTTGAAGTGGTCTTTCAGCGTTTTGTTGCGTTTCTCACGGATCCAGAACTGTGAGATCACGGAGAGGTTAACGAAGGTAAACGCCACCAGCGCGCCGAAGTTAATCAGCGCGGTCGCCGTCACCAGGTCGAATTTAATCGCCAGAAGGGCAATAGCGCCAACCAGCAGCACGTTCCATGCCGGAGTACGCCATTTCGGATGAACGTAACCGAAGAAACGGGTCGGGAATACGCCGTCACGGCCCATCACGTACATCAGACGAGAAACACCTGCGTGTGCCGCCATGCCGGACGCCAGTACGGTCACGCTGGAGAAGATCAGCACGCCCCACTGGAAGGTTTTACCCGCAACATACAGCATGATTTCAGGTTGTGATGCATCCGGATCTTTAAAGCGAGAGATGTCCGGGAAGTACAGTTGCAGGAAATAGGAAGCCCCAATAAAGATCAGGCCACCAATCAGCGCTGTCAGGAAGATCGCTTTCGGGATCACGCGCTCAGCATCTTTGGTCTCTTCGGACAGAGAAGAGATACCGTCAAAGCCCAGGAACGAGAAGCACAGAATCGTCGCACCGGTAATCATCGGCACAACGTGCGCACCTTCAGACCAGAATGGACGCGTGCTGGTCAGCGTACCTGCACCTTCACCGTGAGAAACACCGTAGATGATCAGGCCAACGATAACCGCCACAATGCCCATCTGCAGAATAACAATCAGGGTGTTGAAGTTCGCCACGGTCTTGATGCTGCGCAGGTTAGAGATGGTCATAAAGGCCACCAGCGCGACAACGAAGATCCACGATGGAACAGAAGGCACCAGCGCTTCGAAGTAAATTTTTGCCAGCAGAATGTTGATCATCGGCATGAACAGATAGTCCAGCAGAGATGACCAGCCCACCATAAAGCCAACCGCCGGGCTGATGGATTTTTGGGCATAGGTGTAGGCAGAGCCTGCAGACGGGAAACGGCGAACCAGTTTACCGTAGCTCAGCGCAGTAAAGAGAATGGCGACCAGCGCAAAGGCGTATGCCGTTGCCACATGACCGTCGGTGAGGCCCGATACGATACCGAATGTATCGAACAGCGTCATCGGTTGCATATAGGCCAGGCCCATCATAACAACCGGAATCAACGTAAGCGTTTTACGTAATTCCACGCGAGAGGTGTTTGGAGTTGCGTTATGCGACATAGTTAATCTCCTTTACGGTGATAACCGCCACGTAAGCGAAAAATTGCCCCATTTCTTTCTTCCTCAGCGACAACAACTGTCGGATTTTAGTAAATATCTATCCGGTACGAAGCCCGGCCTCTTGGTTTTTAGTTTCGTTTCGTACATGCAAAAAAAAATAACCGACGCCTTTTATATCGTCGATTATTCATTTGGTTGCAGCGGCCGCATTTTGCCCCACATCGGATACAAAAGGCAATACTTTGCAACGCAGCGGGTAATTTTCTTTTTTCTAACTGGCTGATTTCTCGGCACTGCCCTGAGCATATACAGCAGCGATAGCACTATTTGCTAAAATTTCGTCCCGCCACCATGCGCTGGCGAGCCCGGCGGTTTGCTCATTCCAGCCCACCCATACCGATTCATGGCTGTTTTGAGCAAGTACCTGTTTTTCAACAAGCGCACCGCTGTCAATGTACCGCTGTGCCAGATAGCGGGGTAAATAGCCGCAGCCCAGCCCGCTGATTTGCAGCTCCAGCTTGGTTTTAAAGTCGAAAACGGTGATGGCCTCCTGCTCGTCAAGCAGCTGCGAGGAAACCGCACATTCCGGGCGAGAGCTGTCCCCGACCACGATGGCGCGGTAGCCTTTAATCACGCGGCGGTTAAGCGGCTCAGTTTCCTGAGCCAGCGGATGATGGGGCGCTACGGCAAACACCTGCTCCAGCACGCCCAGACGCGCAAAGCCAAACTCACTCAACTGGGGAGGCTCGTGGAGTGCACCGACAAAAATATCCGCCCTGCCCTGGGTTAGGGCATCCCAGGAGCCCCCCAGCACGCCGTTGATAAAGATCAGCCGCGTCACGCTGTGGTGTTGATAGAAAGCCTCAATCAGCGGCGTCAGGAGAGAAAACGGGAAAGTGTCATCCACGCCAATCACCAGCTCGTTTTCCCATCCCTGGTGAAGTTTGACGGCCTGTTTTTCGAGTTCACGAACGGTATGGAGGACTTCACGGCCTTTTTCCAGCAGCATCTGTCCGGTGCGGGTAAAACGGGCGCGATGCCCGGAGCGATCGAGGATCTGGATATTGAGGTCGCTTTCCAGTTTTTGGACGGTATAGCTCAGGGCCGAAGGGGTTTTGTAGAGCTTTGCCGACGCAGCGGCAAAGCTCCCCTCTTTTTCCAGTGCATCCAGAATAATAAGAACATCCAGCAGCGGTTTCATGCTCGCCCCCTTTCGGTGTGCGACGGTCTCCGCTGCGGGATTTATTCCATGGGCATCACCAGCGGATCGGGATACTGATACTCAAACCCCAGCTCATGACAAATGCGATTGCCATCAACAATTTTGCCTTTACTGCCATCCTTTGCCTCACCAAAGACCGGCGGAGCCAGGCCCAACTGACGTGCCATCAGCGGGTAAAACGTGCTGCGCGCCGGATGAGACGGTGCACATATATTATAGATGTGTCCGCCTTTCGGAGCCTGTAAGAGTAGCTCAATCGCGCCAACCACATCATCAAGATGCACAAGATTGACAACATGTTGGCCATCTGGCGCCGACTTCCCGGCAAAAAAACGTCCAGGATGACGACCCGGGCCTACCAGCCCCGCCAGACGTACGATATCAACCTGAGTGCCTGGAAGATGATGCAGCCAGTCTTCCAGCTCTTTCAGAACCTGACCGCTCGCCGTAACGGGACGGCGCTCGGAAGTCTCTTTTACTACGCCCTCAACCTCACCATAGACCGACGTCGAGCTGGTAAAAATAATGCGCGGAACATGATGCGCCAGCGCGCTGTCGACAATCTCCTGCATCGCCTGCAGGTAAAATGATTCGCCCGGGCCGCTGCGCCGCGCGGGTAGCGTAATCACCAGCGCATCGACGTTCATCAGGGTGTCCAGATCGTCCGCATCACACACCAGTTCCGGCTCCAGACGCAGTTCAACGCCATCAATACCGCACATGCGCGCCGCTTCGACCCCATCTCGGGTGGTCTTACTCCCGGTCACCTGCCAGCCTTTCGCGGCTAATGACATCGCCAGCGGCATTCCCAGCCATCCTAAACCGACAATCGCGACCTTTTTCATGCGAATTCTCCTGACTCTTACTCGTCTTTCATAAGGCTACGCCAGCCCGGCAGAACACACAATTCATAGCATCAATATGAAATGAATTAATGATCAAAAAAAGCCCTTGCAATATGTCGTACAACTGGTTTAGGTTAAAAGACATCAAATGAATAAGCATTCATCGAGAATTTATATGACACGCGTTCAATTTAAACACCACCATCATCACCATCATCCTGACTAGTCTTTCAGGCGATGTGTGCTGGAAGACGTTTGGATCTTCCAGTGGTGCATGAACGCATGAAAAAGCCCCCGGAAGATCTTCTTCCGGGGGCTTTTTTTTGGACCGAATTCAGACAGGTTAAAACAGGTTAACGAGGAATAAAGAATGTTAGATAACTCACGTTTACGCATAGCTATTCAAAAATCAGGCCGTTTGAGTGACGATTCACGCGAACTGCTGGCCCGCTGCGGGATTAAAATTAACCTGCACACCCAGCGCCTGATTGCTCTGGCTGAAAACATGCCCATCGACATTCTGCGCGTGCGTGATGACGATATTCCCGGCCTGGTCATGGATGGCGTCGTTGACCTCGGCATCATCGGCGAAAACGTACTGGAAGAAGAGCTGCTGACCCGCCGCGCGCAGGGCGAAGATCCGCGTTACTTCACCCTGCGTCGTCTGGACTTCGGCGGCTGCCGCCTGTCGCTGGCAACGCCGGTTGATGAAGCGTGGGACGGCCCGGCCGCGCTGAACGGCAAACGTATCGCCACCTCCTACCCTCACCTGTTAAAGCGCTATCTGGATCAGAAAGGCGTGCAATTTAAATCCTGTCTGCTGAACGGTTCTGTTGAAGTGGCGCCGCGTGCGGGTCTGGCGGACGCCATCTGTGACCTGGTCTCTACCGGCGCGACGCTGGAAGCGAACGGTCTGCGCGAAGTGGAGGTGATCTACCGCTCCAAAGCGTGCCTGATTCAGCGTGACGGCGAGATGGCCGACGCTAAGCAGCAGCTGATCGACAAACTGCTGACCCGTATTCAGGGCGTCATTCAGGCGCGTGAATCCAAATACATCATGATGCACGCCCCAACCGAGCGTCTGGATGAAGTCATTGCCCTGCTGCCGGGCGCCGAGCGCCCAACCATCCTGCCGCTGGCGGGCGATCAGCAGCGCGTGGCGATGCACATGGTGAGCAGCGAAACCCTGTTCTGGGAAACCATGGAAAAACTGAAGGCGCTGGGCGCAAGCTCCATCCTGGTGCTGCCGATTGAGAAGATGATGGAGTAATGGCCATGAGCTTTAACACAATCATCGACTGGAATACCTGTAGCGACGCACAGCAGCGCGAGCTGCTGATGCGCCCGGCGATTTCCGCCTCTGAAAGCATCTCGCGCACCGTGGCGGAGATCCTGGATAACGTCAAAGCCCGCGGCGATGACGCGCTGCGTGAATACAGTGCAAAGTTTGATAAGACGGAAGTTGGCGCATTACAGGTTACCGAGCAGGAAATGACTGATGCCAGCAAGCGTCTGGGAGATGACATCAAGCAGGCGATGGCCGTTGCGGTGAAAAACATTGATACTTTCCACACCGCGCAAAAGCTGCAGACCGTAGATGTGGAAACCCTGCCCGGCGTGCGTTGCCAGCAGGTAACCCGCCCGGTTGCGTCGGTCGGCCTCTATATTCCTGGCGGCTCTGCCCCGCTTTTCTCCACCGTACTGATGCTGGCGACCCCCGCGCGCATTGCCGGGTGTCAGAAAGTGGTGCTGTGCTCACCGCCACCGATTGCCGACGAGATCCTGTATGCGGCGAAGCTGTGCGGCGTGCAGGCGGTCTATAAAGTGGGCGGCGCGCAGGCGATATCCGCCCTGGCATTCGGCACGGAATCCATTCCCAAGGTCGACAAAATCTTTGGCCCTGGCAATGCGTATGTGACCGAGGCTAAGCGCCAGGTCAGCCAGCGTCTGGACGGCGCGGCCATCGATATGCCTGCCGGCCCGTCTGAGGTGCTGGTGATTGCCGACAGCGGCGCCACGCCGGATTTCGTCGCGTCCGACCTGCTTTCCCAGGCGGAACACGGCCCGGACTCGCAGGTTATCCTGCTGACGCCGGATGCCGATATGGCGAAACGCGTGGGCGAGGCCGTGGAGCGTCAGCTTGCCGATCTGCCCCGCGCCGACACGGCACGCCAGGCGTTAGCGGCCAGCCGCCTGATTGTGGCGCGCGATCTTGAGCAGTGCATTGCCATTTCTAACCAGTACGGCCCGGAGCACCTGATTATTCAGACCCGCAATGCGCGCGATCTGGTCGACAGCATTACCAGCGCGGGCTCGGTGTTCCTTGGCGACTGGTCCCCGGAGTCCGCGGGCGATTACGCCTCCGGCACCAACCACGTGCTGCCAACGTATGGCTATACCTCAACCTGTTCCAGCCTGGGACTGGCGGATTTCCAGAAACGCATGACCGTGCAGGAACTCTCCCGCGAAGGGTTTGCCTCACTGGCGTCCACCATTGAAACTCTGGCCGCCGCCGAGCGTCTGACCGCCCACAAAAATGCCGTTACGCTGCGCGTTGCAGCCCTGAAGGAGCAAGCATGAACATTGAAGAATTAGCCCGCGAAAATGTCCGTCGCCTGACGCCCTATCAGTCTGCGCGTCGTCTGGGCGGCAAAGGGGATGTCTGGCTGAACGCCAACGAATATCCAACGGCGGTGCAGTTTGAGCTGTCGCAGCAAACGCTGAACCGTTATCCGGAGTGTCAGCCGAAGGCGGTAATCGAAAACTACGCGCAGTATGCTGGCGTGAAGCCAGAGCAGGTGCTGGTCAGCCGCGGCGCGGATGAGGGCATTGAGCTGCTGATCCGCGCGTTCTGCGAGCCCGGCAAAGACGCCGTCATGTACTGCCAGCCGACCTACGGCATGTACAGCGTCAGCGCGGAAACCTTTGGGGTGGCGTGCCGCAACGTGCTCTCCCTGGAGAACTGGCAGCTGGATCTGCAGGGCATTGCCGACAATCTTGACGGCGTAAAAGTCGTCTTTGTCTGTAGCCCAAACAACCCGACCGGCCAGATTATTAACCCACAGGATATCCGAACCCTGCTGGAGATGACGCGCGGAAAAGCGCTGGTGGTCGCCGACGAAGCCTACATCGAGTTCTGCCCGCAGGCAACGCTGGCAGGCTGGCTGGAAGAGTATCCGCACCTGGTGGTGCTGCGTACGCTGTCGAAGGCTTTCGCCCTCGCGGGTCTGCGCTGCGGATTCACCCTGGCGAATAAAGAGGTCATCGACCTGCTGCTGAAGGTGATCGCTCCGTACCCCCTCTCGACGCCGGTTGCCGATATTGCGGCACAGGCGCTGACGCCTCAGGGGATTAACGCGATGCGCGAGCGCGTGGCGCAAATCCTGGAGGAACGTCAGTACCTGGTGACCGCCCTGAAGGATATCCCGTGCGTGGAGCAGGTATTCGACTCGGAAACCAACTACATCCTGGTGCGCTTTACCGCCTCCAGCGCCGTATTTAAATCTTTGTGGGATCAGGGCATTATCTTACGAGACCAGAATAAACAACCTTCTCTGAGCGGATGCCTGCGCATTACCGTCGGCACCCGCGCAGAGAGCCAGCGCGTCATTGACGCCCTGAAAGCGGAGAAAGTATGACCCAGAAGATCCTTTTCATCGATCGTGACGGCACCCTTATTTCGGAGCCACCAGCTGATTTTCAGGTCGACCGATTCGACAAGCTGGCGTTTGAACCTGACGTGATCCCGGTGCTGCTCAAGCTGCAAAAAGCCGGATACAAGCTGGTGATGATCACCAACCAGGACGGTCTGGGTACCGACAGCTTCCCGCAGGCAGACTTTGACGGCCCGCATAATTTAATGATGCAGGTGCTGACCTCTCAGGGCGTGGTGTTTGATGAAGTGCTGATTTGCCCGCACATGCCAGCCGACGAGTGTGACTGCCGTAAGCCAAAGGTGAAGCTGGTCGAGCGCTATCTGGCAGAGGATGTGCTGGATAAGGCTAACAGCTATGTCATCGGCGATCGCATCACTGATATTACGCTCGCGGAAAACATGGGCATCGCGGGGCTTCGCTACGACCGCAACAACCTTAACTGGGCGATGATTGGCGAACAGCTGACAAAACGTGACCGCTACTCGCACGTTGAACGTAACACCAAAGAGACGCAGATTGATGTGAAGGTCTGGCTGGACCGCGAAGGCGGCAGCAAGATCCACACCGGCGTGGGTTTCTTCGACCACATGCTGGACCAGATTGCCACCCACGGCGGTTTCCGCATGGAGATCACGGTAAAAGGCGATCTTTATATTGACGATCACCACACCGTGGAAGATACCGGCCTGGCGCTGGGTGAAGCCCTCAAGCTGGCGCTCGGTGATAAACGCGGCATCAACCGTTTTGGCTTTGTCCTGCCGATGGACGAGTGTCTGGCGCGCTGTGCGATGGATATCTCCGGTCGCCCGCACCTGGAATATAAAGCAGACTTCAATTACCAGCGCGTGGGCGATCTGAGCACCGAAATGGTGGAGCACTTCTTCCGTTCATTGTCCTACACCATGGGCCTGACGCTGCACCTGAAGACCAAAGGCAAGAACGACCACCACCGCGTAGAGAGTCTCTTCAAGGCCTTCGGCCGCACGCTGCGCCAGGCAATCCGCGTGGAAGGTGACGCCCTGCCCTCATCAAAAGGAGTCCTGTAATGAACGTGGTGATTCTGGATACCGGATGCGCCAACCTGAACTCCGTAAAGTCGGCGATTGCGCGCCACGGCTACGAGCCGGTGGTCAGCCGTGACCCGGACGTGGTGCTACGTGCCGATAAGTTATTCCTGCCGGGCGTGGGCACTGCGCAGGCGGCGATGGATCAGATCCACGCGCGCGAGCTGGTCGATCTCATCAAGGCTTGTACCCAGCCGGTGCTGGGGATTTGCCTGGGCATGCAGATTCTTGGCCGCCGCAGCGAAGAGAATAACGGCGTTGATCTGCTGGGCATTATCGACGAAGACGTGCCGAAGATGACCGACCACGGTCTGCCTCTGCCGCATATGGGCTGGAACCGCGTGTACGCCAAAGCGGGCGACAGGCTTTTTCGCGGCATTGAAGACGGCGCGTATTTTTACTTCGTACACAGCTACGCCATGCCGGTGAACGCGAATACGATCGCCCAGTGCACTTACGGCGAGGCATTTACCGCAGCCGTGCAGAAAGACAATTTCTTCGGCGTACAGTTTCACCCGGAGCGCTCAGGCGCCGCGGGCGCGCAGCTGCTGAAAAACTTCCTGGAGATGTGATGATTATTCCCGCGTTAGATTTAATTGGTGGCACGGTTGTCCGTCTTCATCAGGGCGATTACGGGCAGCAGCGAGACTACGGAAACGATCCGCTGCCGCGTCTGCAGGATTATGCCGCCCAGGGGGCTCAGGTGCTGCATCTGGTCGATTTAACAGGTGCGAAAGACCCGGCAAAACGCCAGATCCCTCTGCTGAAAAATCTGGTTGCCAGTGTTGATGTGCCGGTACAGGTGGGCGGCGGCGTACGTACAGAAGATGACGTTGCGGCACTGCTGGACGCGGGCGTAGCGCGCGTGGTGGTCGGTTCAACCGCGGTGAAAGAGCCTGAGATCGTAAAAGGCTGGTTCCGCCGCTTTGGCGCCGACGCGCTGGTACTGGCGTTGGACGTGCGCATTGATGAACAAGGTAATAAGCAGGTGGCGGTCAGCGGCTGGCAGGAAAACTCCGGCGTGACGCTGGAGGCGCTGGTCGAGATGTATCTCCCCGTTGGCCTGAAGCACGTGCTGTGCACGGATATCTCCCGTGACGGCACGCTGGCGGGCTCCAACGTCTCGCTGTATGAAGAGATCTGCGCGCGTTATCCGCAGGTGGCGTTCCAGTCTTCGGGCGGAATTGGTGATTTAAACGATATTGCCGCGCTGCGCGGAACGGGCGTGCAGGGCGTGATTGTGGGCCGAGCCCTGCTGGAAGGTAAATTTACGGTGACGGAGGCGATTCAATGCTGGCAAAACGGATAATCCCTTGCCTGGACGTACGTGACGGCCAGGTCGTGAAAGGCGTGCAGTTCCGCAACCACGAGATCATTGGCGACATCGTCCCGCTGGCAAAACGCTATGCCGATGAAGGCGCAGACGAGCTGGTGTTCTACGATATTACCGCCTCCAGCGATGGACGCGTGGTGGACAAAAGCTGGGTGGCGCGCGTGGCGGAAGTGATCGATATTCCGTTCTGCGTGGCGGGCGGGATTAAATCCGCTGACGATGCGGCCCAAATTCTCTCGTTTGGTGCCGACAAGATTTCCATCAACTCTCCTGCCCTGGCCGACCCGGAGTTGATTACTCGCCTCGCCGATCGTTTTGGCGTGCAGTGTATTGTGGTTGGGATCGACACCTGGTATGACGTCGCAACGGGCAAGTACCACGTCAATCAATATACGGGTGACGAAAGCCGCACGCGCGTAACGCAGTGGGAAACGCTCGACTGGGTGCAGGAAGTGCAGAAGCGTGGCGCGGGCGAGATTGTCCTCAACATGATGAACCAGGATGGCGTGCGTAACGGGTATGACCTTGAGCAGCTGAAAAAAGTCCGTGCAGTCTGCCACGTTCCGCTGATTGCCTCCGGCGGCGCGGGCACCATGGAACATTTCCTCGAAGCCTTCCGCGATGCTAACGTAGACGGCGCGCTGGCCGCTTCCGTGTTCCACAAACAGATTATTAATATTGGTGAGTTAAAAACGTACCTGGCCGACCAGGGCGTGGAGATCAGGGTATGTTAACAGAGCAACAACAGGCGCAGCTGGACTGGGAAAAAACGGATGGATTACTGCCGGTGGTTGTCCAGCATGCCATCTCAGGCGAAGTGCTGATGCTGGGCTATATGAACCAGGACGCGCTGGCGAAAACGATCGAAAGCGGCAAAGTGACGTTTTACTCCCGCACGAAACAGCGCCTGTGGACCAAGGGTGAAACCTCGGGTCATTTCCTGAACGTGGTCAGCATTACGCCTGACTGCGATAACGATACTCTGCTGGTGCTGGCAAACCCAATCGGCCCGACCTGCCATAAGGGCACCAGCAGTTGCTTCGGCGAGGCGAGTCATCAGTGGCTATTCCTGTATCAACTGGAGCAACTGCTGGCAGAACGTAAAACGGCAGATCCTGAGAGTTCTTATACTGCGAAGCTGTACGCCAGCGGCACCAAGCGAATTGCGCAGAAGGTGGGTGAAGAAGGCGTTGAGACTGCGCTGGCCGCGACCGTGCATGACCGCGAGGAGCTGACGAATGAAGCCTCTGATTTGGTGTATCACCTGCTGGTGCTCCTGCAGGATCAGGCGCTGGATTTGACGGCGGTGATTGAGAATTTACGTAAAAGACATAAATAAACATCCTACCGGGGGAGCGCTCGCTCCCCTTTTCCTGTAATAAAGCAGTTATCATTCCTTCCGTGAGCGGGTATCATCAGCCGATAGTGTAAACGCACGATTTTATGCGTTAAGAGTTACTCATTTAACATTGAGGTTGAAGATGAAATTTCTGGTCACCGGCGCTGCCGGCTTTATCGGTTTCCACGTCAGCGAGCGCCTGCTGCAGGCAGGACATCAGGTTGTAGGAATTGATAACCTTAATGACTATTACGATGTCAATCTGAAGCAAGCACGACTGGATCTGCTTACGTCCGACAATTTCACTTTTCATAAGCTGGATCTGGCCGATCGCGAAGGGATGGCCTCGTTGTTTGCTGCTGAGAAGTTTGACCGCGTGATCCACCTCGCCGCGCAGGCTGGCGTACGTTACTCTCTGGAAAATCCGCACGCTTATGCGCAATCAAACCTTATCGGCCATCTCAACGTACTGGAAGGCTGCCGACACAACAAGGTGCAGCATTTACTGTATGCTTCTTCCAGCTCTGTTTACGGCCTGAACCGAAAGATGCCGTTCTCCACCGATGACTCGGTTGATCACCCGGTTTCCTTGTATGCCGCGACGAAAAAATCCAACGAACTGATGTCGCATACCTACTCTCATCTTTACAATCTGCCGACGACCGGCCTGCGCTTTTTCACCGTGTATGGGCCATGGGGCCGTCCGGACATGGCGCTGTTTAAATTTACTAAGGCCATGATTGAAGGCAAAAGTATTGATGTTTACAACTATGGCAAGATGAAGCGCGACTTCACTTATATCGATGATATTGTTGAAGCTATTATTCGCCTCCAGGATGTTATCCCTCAGGCCGATGCGAACTGGACCGTTGAAACAGGGTCCCCGGCGACCAGCTCTGCGCCGTACCGTGTTTACAACATTGGCAACAGTGCGCCAGTAGAGCTGATGGATTACATCACCGCGCTGGAAGAAGCGTTAGGCAAAGAAGCGGATAAAAATATGATGCCTGTTCAGCCAGGTGACGTGCTCGAAACAAGCGCGGATACCACGGCGCTCTATGACGTGATTGGGTTTAAGCCGAAAACGTCGGTGAAGGAAGGGGTGAAGAATTTTGTGGACTGGTATCGGGCTTTTTATAAGCTTTAAAACTATACACAGGCATAATATTTAAAAACCCTCTCTATCCACCTTTTTAAAGGTGGATTTTTCATTTTGGGTTAATAATATAACACCGCCAACATCAGCATGTTTTAATTATATATCAGAAGTCATTCCTGATAGCTTTGTCGCGGTTGCAGTATTTTTATTTCTGGCTATTTAAAAATAAGACAACTTACTATCAGAATCCCAATAAATAACGTAAAAGACGCATCCGTTTTCCCAGATGCGTCTTCATGAGTATAATTAACGACTGGAAGTCGAAACAGAAGGTAACAAGATAGCTCTCATTTTTTTAGTTAAGATCCTGACTAAGGGCTCCGTCAATATTGCCATAACAACACTTGAGAAAAGTATAAATAAAAACACACACAAAGACTCAATCCCTGAAGAAATACGCCCGCCAATTTTACTCATGACAAAATAGAGAATCTGATGATGAAATAAAAATGCAACGAATGCATGTTTTGCAAAATAACTGGTAATGTTTCTGAGCCAGTCTATACTTCCCAAAAACTCAATCAAATAAACAGCTATTGAAAATAAAGAAACACCAAAAATTAACATGTACAGTTGCGGCATTATGCTTTCACGAGCAGGAACTGCAATAGCTAAGGCTAACATTCCTGCTAACATTGCATAGAGACGATTTTTTTTGTTCTTTAAAATAAAATAAGCATAGCTCATGCCAAATAAAAAATCTGGCAACCGCATAAGAGGATTACAATTAATATAAACAGAGAACAGTTTTTGATAGTTAAGTCCAACAGCAAAAAATATAGCTGACACGACTCCCCATGCAATTACTGGCATTTTCTTGAGAGCTTCATACAGCACAGGAAAGAATAGATATGTGATAATCATATAACCTGTATACCATTCCCCCACCAGATAATAGTTCTGCATCCGATAAAGAAAAAAGCCATCAAGACCAATTATTGAGAGAATAAATTTCCAATAATGCCCATCTCCAACAAAACTGCCTTTGATAATTAGCATAAGTGCAGCAACAATTAAATAACTTATCCAAAACGATGGGAATATTGCAAGCACTCTTTTCTTCAGAAAAAGAACATAGTCATTATTGTCTTTGGTGCTGATAACCAAAGACAACCCGGAAATAATGATAAACATAGAAATGCCAACATCACCCATTGTCTGACCGAAATAGGACAATTCACCGAGCTTTAAAAAGCCGGGGTAGTTATAATATATTTCCACATTATAATGGAACAATACGATCATGAAAAATGATATCACTCTTATGAAATCTGGCGCAAATAGACGCATATTTGAAGTTGTTACATTATTATTGTTCATTTATCATATTCCAGTGGTCATTTCAAAAACAGAAATATAGATAGCGAATGTAATACTATTGAATAAATATCAGCAATTCAATGGACATTCGATATGAGAAATCACTTAGGTAGGAACGATGCGCATAATTATAAATAGACAGCTCAAACTGGCACCACCATAGGTTGGGGTGCCAGAATGTTCAATCAGTCGCTACCAAATAAATCGCGCGTGTAGACTTTATCTGCAACATCCGCCAGTTCTTCAGCCATGCGGTTAGAAATGATTACATCGGCTTCTTGCTTGAATGCATCCAGATCCCGCACAACGCGCGAATGGAAGAACTCGTCCTCCTGCATGACAGGTTCATAAATAATGACCTGTACACCCTTGGCCTTGATACGCTTCATGATCCCCTGAATGGATGAAGCGCGGAAGTTGTCGGATCCACTTTTCATAATCAGACGATAGACGCCCACCACTTTTGGCTGACGGGAAAGAATGGAGTCCGCCACGAAATCTTTACGTGTGCGGTTGGCGTCCACAATCGCCGAGATAATATTGTTTGGAACGGAGTGATAGTTTGCCAGTAGCTGCTTAGTATCTTTAGGCAGACAGTAACCGCCGTAGCCAAAAGAGGGATTGTTATAATGGTTACCAATTCGTGGATCGAGGCAAACACCTTCGATGATCTGACGACTGTTAAGTCCAAGGCTCTCAGCATAGCTGTCCAGTTCATTGAAGTAAGCAACACGCATTGCCAGATAGGTGTTGGCAAAGAGCTTGATGGCTTCCGCTTCTGTTGAGTCGGTAAAGAGCGTCGGAATATCTTTCTTCGTCGCGCCCTCCTGCAACAGTGCCGCAAAGCGCTCTGCACGCTCAGAGCGTTCGCCAATCACGATTCGTGATGGATGCAGGTTATCGTAAAGCGCGCGACCTTCACGCAAGAATTCTGGCGAGAAAATAACGTTATCGATACCGTACTTCTCTTTAACCGACTGGGTAAAACCAACCGGAATGGTGGATTTAATGATCATGACCGCATCTGGATTGAATTCAATGACATCACGGATGACCGACTCAACGCTTGAGGTATTAAAATAGTTGGTTTTGGGATCGTAATCTGTAGGGGTGGCGATAATCACATATTCTGCCCCCACGTAAGCATCACGCTTGTCAGTCGTAGCGCGGAAGTTTAACGGCTTCGTTGCCAGATACTCTTCAATCTCTTTATCTACAATCGGGGACTGCTTCTTATTGAGCATGTCCACTTTGGCCTGAACGATATCTAGCGCGACCACTTCGTGATTCTGAGCAATAAGAATACCGTTGGAGAGACCTACATACCCTGTACCGGAAATAGTTATTTTCATTTGCGAGTAACTTCTGTAAGTGAACTGTTAAGATGACCCGAGGACCATCATGATAACCAATGACTGTTGGGCTTTTTACCTCCTGCCTTGTGGGACTGTCAAGGCGAAGCCAGAGGATTAGCCCGTCTCGTGACAACATTCAGACTACTTCGAACATTTGGTGATTATTTTGATGTAAAAAAAACCCGGAGAATATCTCCGGGTTTGCATACAACCTGAGGTTAAATCAGATTAATCCAGCCATTCCGTGTGGAACACACCTTCTTTATCAGTACGCTTGTAAGTATGTGCGCCGAAGTAGTCACGCTGTGCCTGAATCAGGTTAGCCGGCAGTACCGCAGCACGATAGCTATCGTAGTAGGCTACTGCAGCAGAGAAGGTCGGAACCGGGATACCGTTCTGCACAGCGTAGGCAACCACGTCACGCAGCGCCTGCTGGTATTCGTCCGCAATTTTCTTAAAGTACGGTGCCAGCAGCAGGTTGGCGATACCGGCGTTTTCAGCATAGGCATCGGTGATTTTCTGCAGGAACTGCGCACGAATGATGCAGCCCGCGCGGAAGATCTTCGCGATTTCACCATAGTTCAGATCCCAGTTGTTCTCGTCTGATGCCGCACGCAGCTGAGAGAAGCCTTGCGCGTAAGAAACGATTTTCCCCAGGTACAGTGCACGACGCACTTTCTCAACGAACTCCGCTTTATCACCTGCTGGTTTAGCCTGCGGGCCTGACAACACTTTAGATGCCGCAACGCGCTGCTCTTTCAGAGAAGAGATGTAACGTGCGAAGACAGATTCGGTGATCAGAGACAGTGGTTCGCCCAGATCCAGAGAACTCTGGCTGGTCCATTTACCGGTGCCTTTGTTCGCTGCTTCATCCAGAATCACATCAACCAGGTATTTACCCTCTTCATCTTTTTTCGTGAAGATATCTTTGGTGATGTCAATCAGGTAGCTGTTCAGCTCGCCTTTGTTCCACTCGGTGAAGGTTTCAGCCAGCTCTTCATTGGAGAGGTTCAGGCCGCCTTTCAGCAGAGAGTATGCTTCCGCAATCAGCTGCATATCGCCGTATTCGATGCCGTTGTGCACCATTTTCACATAGTGACCTGCACCGTCCGCACCGATATAGGTTACGCAAGGCTCACCATCTTCAGCCACGGCTGCGATTTTGGTCAGGATAGGTGCAACCAGTTCGTATGCATCTTTCTGGCCGCCAGGCATGATAGATGGGCCTTTCAGCGCGCCCTCTTCACCACCGGAAACACCGGTGCCGATGAAGTTGAAGCCTTCAGCAGAAAGTTCACGATTACGACGGATGGTGTCCTGGAAGAAGGTGTTACCGCCATCAATGATGATGTCGCCTTTTTCGAGGTAAGGCTTCAGAGAGTCGATAGCAGCATCGGTACCTGCACCTGCTTTCACCATTAACAGGATACGACGAGGCGTTTCCAGAGACTCAACGAACTCTTTCACCGTATAGAAAGGAACCAGTTTCTTGCCTGGGTTCTCGGCAATCACTTCTTCGGTCTTATCACGGGAACGGTTGAAAACGGAAACGGTATAGCCACGGCTTTCGATGTTGAGCGCCAGATTGCGCCCCATAACAGCCATACCGACAACACCGATTTGTTGTTTGGACATTACGTACTCCTGTCAGGTGTGGATACGCCAGCGGATTCTTCCCGGCGATACAAAGTGTAAACATGTTAACTTAAAATTTATTGCGATGAACAGTAGCCATGTAAACTTCTTGTCCCATCTGTTTAACCTTAAGTGCACATTTCGGAAAACATTTCAGACCAAAAAATGTTACGCAGCGAGGCATACTGAATTACCATCTGAAGTAATTGCAATTTACACGTTCTCCGATCGCCTTTAATTTCAGCAAACTTTTAAAACATGTTTACGAAACATGTACATAACGCTTTTCAGATGCCATAGAAAATGTTTGCTAAACAATGTTCTATTATCATTTTGACTAAAATGTACTACTTTTAATTCAGGAAGATAGACTAATTTATAACCTGCATTTTTTGCTCTGATACAAATGTCGATATCTTCACAGTACATAAAAAATTGCTCATCGAAACCATTGATTTGATTAAAAACCGAGCATTTCATCCCTAAAAAAGAACCGGCGCACCAGTCAACAACCTGATGAGTGTTAATATCAGAGCGATCTATTATACTTTTATTATAACCCAGAAAATACGAAGTAAAGAAGTTAACTAATTTGGGAAAATGTCTGACTGAGGGATCTCGTACAGTCAAATTCTGATCTTTGTAGAGATCAGCTGTAAAGAGATCATATTTATGGCATGCAAGTATTCCACTTAATTGTTTAAGCGTGTCAGCATCGACCAATACGTCTGGATTGAGAAATAAGAAATAATCTTCCTGAACATTAACGCAATAATCTTCAATTATCTTTGCAACAGCATGATTGTTATTGCGTGAAAACCCCGAACGCTCAAGAGACGGAATATAACAAATCTTTTCGCTCGCGCAAAACTCTCGCAATCCAAGGCTATTTACATTATCTTTTATGTATATTCTAAATAGAGAGCTCGCATCAAACTGAGAATCATTAATTTTATTAATTAATGACTTGATATAATCATCATGAAAATGACTTACTACTATTATGTGTATCATAATAATTTTCTGACTGCATCTGACATTGCACGGAAATATACCTTCAGGTATTCAATGTTTTTACTTTTAAAAAGTAAAATCATTTGATGCACAAAAGAAAAAACAATTTCCCGAATAGCTAATAGCTTTGGAATGTGAGGCATTTTTAACATAAAAACACCATTCCTGACTCGATAATAACGGCGCCATGCAGAGTGAACAGGAATAACAAACCCCAACATTTCAATATGAGCATCACCTATTTCATGCTGCATAATGACATTTGGAGTAATAAATATTTTAAAACCACGGCTAATAACTCTTAAACACCATTCAGTATCAACATAATCAATGAAAAGTGAATCGTCCATAAGGTTGTCTAACAATAAAACCTTATTATCGACAAGACATCCTGAGGCAATAATGCATGACACTTCAACAGGTTTAGATGATGTTATATCGGGAATGATTTTAGTGCGTAAGCCATGCCTGGACATTCTAATTACAGGATATATTTTTTTATAGCGGCTATCCTGCAGTGTTGGTCCAAGAGCAGCAATATTGTAACTCTGCTTAAGAGATACAAAATCTTCGACCATTTTGCTGACAAAATCTTCAGCTATACTGCTATCTTGATCAAAGAATAATGTAAAATCTCCGCCAAGAGTAAGGCCATGGCGGATACCTTTGTTTTGAGCAGCGGCAATACCGATATTATCAGAAAGGGACAAAAGCTCAACGTTAGAGCAGGAAGTCTGAAGCCTGGAAATATCCTCAATATTGTCACTACCATTGTCGACGATAATAGTTCGATAGGATTGTGTCTCTAACTGAGAGACAAGTGACGATAGATTGGTTGTTACAGGATTAAAGGTTACAACAATTGCTATAACCTTGTGTGGCTGAGAATTATCCCTGCTTGTCATCAGTGCAACCATTTGCCATGATTTGCTCAATTTTATTACTATTACCCCAGATAGCTGGAGAGTCATAGGCACGAGCTGGGAATACATTATAAACTGGTTTAATTTTGAGTCTATGCTGTTCTATAAACTCTTCTACTGCTGTACGTAAACTTTTCGGTTTGCCGCTACTGCAGTTAATCACTCCAGCAACCTCTGTCTGGATAGTCGCTGTCGCGATTTGTTTTGCAAGGCATTCAACGTCGATAAAATCATACAGCATTTCTCCACTGTTAAGTGGGAAAGTTTCTTTACCGGCATCTTCTGCAGCCATTATTTTTGAGAAAATTGAATTACTGTTTCTGTCATCACCAGTTATGTAATACATACGCAGCCATTTTAATGAAATTCCGGCCTTTTCCATTTCATAAGTGCAGATCTGGCGTAAGAAATTTTTCGCGATCCCATAAGGATTACTAGGATTACAAGCCGTCTTTTCAGTAATCTCCCCAACATGATAACCTATTTCATGCATGGTTCCGGCCACTGAAATATTTTGTACACCTGCGCTAATCAAGGCTTTTAAAAATCGATAGTGGTTCATAACATTAGCGATATGACCTTGATCGTGATGGTTAAAACCAGCACTCCAGGCTAGATGGAGCACAGCATCAAAGTCAGAGAAAACTTCAATGATTTTATCATCACTCGCATCTAAAATATCCATTTCAATAACTTCCGATGTAATCGTATTTCTTGAACCGGGATATGTTATTGCGACAACATCGTGATGCATTGAAGTCAATGCTTTCACGACATGTTTACCTATGTAACCACCAGCACCAGTAACAGCAATTTTCATAATCAGTTATTCTTCTTAAATTTTACAAGTTTATAGGCTTTTTTCGTTAAACGATATGGACCATATAGCGTTTTAGCCACACGAGGATATTTATCCCAAACCGTACGTCTAAACGAACTAAACAGTAGTCTTGAACATCCGCTTAATACAGCAAGGAAATCCGGTTTACCCGATTTCGTTTCGGTAAACAACCTAAGCAAGCTTGAATATTGCCAGTAAACGTCACCATTAGGCAGGGCAGACATAATTTTCTGATGTTTAAATTCTAACTTAGCATAATTCTTTTCTGCTTGAGTTGGTGTCATTACACTATAAACACTAAATCCTTCATTTTTTGCTACATAACTAATAATGCGCTCAAGAACATGCGATAAACTACCATCGACATGCGCTGGCTCAGCATTAAAATCTGTCCATTTCCAATTATGCTCAAATAAAGGACGTAAAGCAGCGGGCCTGAACCAGAACATCGTCCCATATACTGCAACAGGAGTGTCATCATCCAATGGAACAACAACGCCAAGCTTCTTACATAACTCACTTGTTGGCCAATAGTTTGCAAACCAGGCATGACCCATTGTAGGGAAACCGATGTGAACAAGCGGTGGACAAATTATTCCTATATCATTACGCTTGTTCATCAAACCAATAACGTTGGTGATATATTCTGGTGACCCGAGAAGGTTCTCATAGAGATGTTTTTTAAACGAATCAGCACGTGCAAATCCATTCTGCGGGGATTTTTTCGAGTGTAAGCGACAGATATAATCATATTTATCACTGGTACCAATGTCCTTAAATGTGATAAATAATGAGGACATATCACGTCCTCTGTTTTCCTCAACGACGCGAACCTCAACATACTGCCCGATATCTTTCGTTTTTTCTCTTAGTATGGATGCATCTTTTTCGCTTGAGGTTGAAATATACAAATCATATTTATAAGGAATATTTTTTATATAAGAATAAATTTCTTCCCACATATCTGAATAAAATACATGAGCAAGAACAGCAATTTTTGGTTCCGGATTCGCTACGTTGTTATACTCTGGAGAAGGATAATTATCAGGCAAGATCCTTAACTGTTCCAGATTTGTGTAAAGAATGCGTGGTTTTACTGTGCGATTAATATTTTGATTGATAAGACCAATATCGTAATCACTTGTCTTCTCGATGGTCTCCACAGCGCCGCGTAGATCTACACAGTTAATGTCAAGCCACATTGGATCATGGAAAAATAAACGACGTTTAAGAATTGGACATCTATTTTCAATAGTTCGCTTAACGTCAATGAATGTTGGGTAATCTGATGGGTAGTTATCATTGCTTATATAAACAGATGATGTGAAGCCCATTGCCTGGAAATGAGACGTAAAGCGTGATTCATGGCTTAAAACAGAATCAGTATAACTATTAATCATTGGCATATCTTGCCAATATTTTTTAAACTCAATGGAGTTTAACATTTTCTTGCGAATTGCAATAAAATGAGATTGTATATGACGAGGCAAGACTCCAGTTCCTGTAAACGGATTTGGAACCATTTCGTTATGTTCGCTAATCCCCCAGAAATCACACGCCCTGCTATCCATTTCATTGAAAAGTTCGGAAAAAGGGAAAATCGGGGCAAAGAAGGTGTAATTGAGTAAAATAACCTCATCGTATTTACTGGCTAACTCATCATAGCCAATAGTTTCCATTCCTTCTTTGTAACCCCAAACATCGAAGCCCACATTTTCTCGGCAGAAAACAGTAGCCCCAATCTTTTCAAGCTTTGCCCTTCCTGCGACGGTCATTTTCGAATTCGAAACAACAACAATATCTTCGACAAATTCCTTTAATGCAGTCAGCTTGGTTGGGATATAATCATCAACTTCACCAAATTCGTCATAAAAAAGATAAAAGGCAATCCTGCGCATTAAACATTACCACTCATTTTTTCAAATATTGATTAATAATTTCATCAGGTTTGCCATCAGCAATGATATTGCCATGGTCAACCCAAATAACTCGATTGCAAAGTTCAAGCAAAAGATCCATTTGGTGAGAAACAAACACCATAATATTGGAATCTTCTATCATCGCTTTCATTCTTGCCTGTGCTTTTTTGATAAAATCGGCATCACCGCCAGCGAAAAGTTCATCAAGAATTAGAATATCAGGCTGAGTAGCGGTAGCGATTGAGAACGCCAGCTTCATATACATACCAGTCGAATAATATTTTACCGGCGTGTCAATAAATTGTTCAAGCTCAGAGAAATTAATGATGTCTGGCTCAATTTCTTTCAATCTTTTTAAATTATAACCAAGAATCGTTCCATTGAGGTAAATATTTTCTCTACCACTCAACTCCGGATTAAAACCTGCACCTATCTCAAGTAGTGGTGCTACTTTACCTTTTATATCAATCGTACCACTCGTTGGCGTATAAATTTTGCACAAAATTTTCAATAAAGAGCTCTTACCTGCTCCATTGTGTCCAATAATGCCTAACCTATCACCGTGGTTAATTTCCAAATTAATATTATTTAGAGCTAAAAAGGTATCATTTTTTTTCTGATGAGTTCTGGAGAATAAATCAGCGAACAACTCTTTTAAACTTGAATTTTTATTGTGATGCAGTGCAAACTGCAATCCAACATTTTTAAGAACTATTTCAGAATTCATATTTACAACCTAAATATAACTTTTGCGTCATTGCGTCTAAAATAGATGATACCGAAGATAATACTCAGCAACGAACAAACAGAGCATATTATTAGCGATTGAGTTTCAGGTAAGGTTCCTGAATAAATTGGCGAACGGAAGAGGTCAATATAATATACAAGTGGATTCCATGTAAATATCACATGGAACTTTTCTGGTATAGCAGTTATCGGATAAATGATTGGTGTGGCAAAATATAATGCTTGTAATACAACCCCAATAAGATATTGTACGTCCCTATAATAAACAGTCACAATTGAAAGTATAAACGTGACACCAAGGGAAAACATGACCAAAAGCAGAAATGCAACGGGCAGGAAAAATAGAGCAGACGATATTTTAGCACCCAGTATCAAAGCTATAATAAACAAGCAAGCAGTGCTAAGCAGTGAATCCACCAATGTTGAGATAACTACGGATATTACAAACAATTGTTTTGGTAGATATATTTTTTTAAACAAAGATTCATTCGCCAGTAATGCTCCCCCCCCCTGGTTAAGAGAGTTAGAAAAAACTGACCAGGGTATCATCGCGGCAAATAAAAATATAGCGTATTCATTAACCTGAAACTTCATTACCAGCGAAAATACCACTGCGATAATCGCCATATTTAGTAATGGATTCAGTAAGGTCCAGAGAAAACCAAAGAAAGTCCTTCTGTACCTCATAGTAATCTGTTGATGAATTAGTTGTCTTAAAACTTGTCGATACTCAACTATCTCATTAATAAACGAATTCATAATTTTTTACTTTCATCAATTAGAGCACGAACACTTTGTTCAAAGCCTTGTGAAAAACAGGAACGTTTGTAACCAAACTTTTCTATTTTATCGCAATTTAAAACACTATATTTGGGTCTCCTGGCGATGGCTTTATATTCTGCAGTACTAATTGGTTCAACTTTAGATTGTGAAAATGTTATAGCTGCAGCGATTTTATTGGCAAAATCATACCAGCTCATTACAGTATCACCGCTGTAATGATAGAGACCAGGTTGGAGTGTTCCTTCTTTGATTATATCAATAATCAAATTTGCAATATCCGGCGCGTATGTAGGCGCGCCAACCTGATCGTATACAACTTTAATATCTTTATTTTTCTCAACCAAATTAAATATGGTTTTTAAAAAATTCTTTCCATATTCACTATATACCCAAGATGTTCTTATTATAATAGCACCAGCATGATTTTTAAGAACCTCCAGTTCCCCCTTGTGTTTTGTACTGCCGTATACGTTAAGTGATTTTACGGTGTCTTTCTCGGTATACGGTTCACTGCTGTTACCATCGAAAACATAATCAGTGGAAACATGGATAAGTTTAGCACCATATTTTGATGATGCCTGAGCGACATATTTAGCGCCTAAATTATTCACGTTTTCAGAAAAATCAACATTAGTTTCAGCATCATCAACGGAAGTGAAAGCAGCAGTATTTATTACGACATCAGGCTTAAAATCAGAAATGACATCATAAACATTGCGTTCGTTAGCAATATCGAGGAATATTTTATCTGCCGCTAGTAAAATCCAATCTTGCGGGATACGTCTGCTAAGACTTTGTCCTAACTGACCTTGAGCTCCGGTTAGCAGTACTCTCATTTATAAAGATTCGCCAAAGTAAGACCTTTTTTATCCTTTTCAGAAAGTTTTGGATTGGTCACGGGCCATTCAATACCGACCTCTTCATCATTCCAAAGCAAACATCCTTCATGTTCCGGATAATAATAATCAGTACACTTATATTCAAAGTCGGCGGTATCCGTGAGAACGCAAAAACCATGCGCGAGTCCAGGTGGGATCCAAAGTTGATTTTTATTCTCGGCTGAGAGCTCAACACCAACCCATCGGCCATAAGTTTTTGAATCCGGGCGAATATCAACAGCAACATCAAATACTGCACCACTTACAACACGAACTAATTTACCCTGTGGATTATTTTTTTGAAAATGTAGACCACGAAGGACATCTTTAGTTGAACGCGAATGGTTATCCTGCACGAAGTCGAGATCTATATTGAGCATTTCTTGATAGCGTTTCTTCTCAAAGGTTTCCAGGAAAAAACCACGTTCATCCCCAAAAACTTTTGGCTCAATAATTTTCACGTCGTGTATAATTGTATCAATGACTTTCACGAAACTGCCCCTTCATAAGAAATTATTTATAACACTTGATTGTTGCGTTTATACACAATCCCTGCAGATGTTTTCTTTCCTTAGTGAATTCAATTTTGGCAGGTTTCATATGTATTTCTTTCAATTCTAATATCAATATATCTATTGATAAAACATATCGAAAATGCCAAACAATATATCTCCCTGTGTAAATTAAAC
Organism: Enterobacter cloacae complex sp. Mu1197; assembly: GCF_040059225.1. Taxonomy (NCBI): domain Bacteria; kingdom Pseudomonadati; phylum Pseudomonadota; class Gammaproteobacteria; order Enterobacterales; family Enterobacteriaceae; genus Enterobacter; species Enterobacter cloacae complex sp. Mu1197. The sequence goes on from NZ_CP157375.1 coordinate 3,061,069, forward strand.
GATAACTTTAACAGCAGGGAGGCAAATATTATTTATTCGCTAATTAATACTTTGAGATAACGGCCATATTCAGTTTTAGCAAGCTTTTTAGCTTGTTCCTCAACCTGGTCCTTGCTCATCCATCCATTACGATATGAAATTTCCTCAAGGCAAGCCACTTTCATCCCCTGACGTTTTTCAATGGTATGAATAAATTGGGAAGCCTCGACCAGGCTGTCGTGAGTACCCGTATCCAGCCATGCAAAACCACGCCCCAGCAATTCAACCTGCAATTTCCCCTGCTCGAGATACATCTGGTTAAGGGTCGTAATTTCAAGTTCACCACGGGCGGAAGGTTTAACCTGTTTGGCCATTTCGACTACATGCTTATCGTAGAAATAGAGACCGGTCACCGCCCAGTTTGATTTTGGTTTTAACGGTTTCTCTTCGATGGACAGCGCTTTGTAGTTCTCATCGAATTCAACCACGCCAAACCGCTCAGGATCCTGCACCTGATAACCAAAGACCATTGCTCCGCTGGTCATTTGTGAAGCCGCTTCCAGTTTTTTACCAAAGCTCTGACCAAAGTAAATATTATCACCCAGCACCAGAGCACAAGGTTCATTATTGATAAACTCTTCACCAATAATAAATGCCTGCGCCAGGCCATCCGGGGATGGCTGAACCGCGTAAGATAAGTTAATCCCAAATTGCGAGCCATCGCCTAACAGGCGTTTGAACGAAGGCATATCTTCCGGGGTGGTAATGACCAAAATCTCACGGATACCTGCCAGCATCAGTACAGAAATTGGGTAGAAAATCATTGGCTTATCATAAACAGGAAGCAACTGTTTAGATACACCTTGCGTAATCGGATAGAGACGGGTTCCGGAACCACCAGCAAGTACAATACCTTTCATCATATTTTCCTTTATTATTCCGCCAGTCCCAGACGTTCGCCCGCATAGGAGCCATCCATGACGCGCTTCCACCAGCTTTCGTTTTTCAAATACCACTCAACCGTTTTACGGATACCTGACTCAAAGGTTTCCTGAGGCACCCATCCCAGATCGTTTTTAATTTTGCTGGCGTCAATGGCGTAGCGCAGGTCGTGTCCCGGACGGTCGGTTACATAGGTAATAAGATCGGCGAAGTGATTAATGCCTGCAGGCTTATCGGCAATAATTTCATCCAGAATGGTGCAGATTGTCTTCACGACTTCAATATTTTTACGCTCATTGTGACCACCGATATTGTAGGTTTCGCCCACAGTACCTTCAGTTACCACTTTGTATAACGCGCGTGCATGATCTTCGACAAACAGCCAGTCGCGAATCTGCTCACCGTTCCCGTACACAGGAAGCGGTTTACCTGCCAGAGCGTTCAGGATAATAAGCGGAATCAGTTTTTCCGGGAAGTGGTATGGACCGTAGTTATTCGAACAGTTCGTCACCAGCGTTGGAAGACCGTAGGTACGACGCCACGCGCGCACTAAATGATCGCTGGACGCTTTAGAAGAGGAGTAAGGACTACTTGGCGAATATGGCGTGGTCTCGGTGAACAGCGGAAGATCGCTACCGGCAGGTACTTCATCAGGATGCGGCAAGTCGCCATACACTTCATCGGTGGAGATGTGATGGAAACGAAACGCCGATTTGCGGCCGTCGTCCAGTTGAGACCAATACTGACGCGAAGCCTCCAGCAATACATAGGTACCGATAATGTTGGTTTCGATAAAGGCTGCAGGGCCTGTGATTGAACGGTCTACATGGCTCTCGGCGGCAAGATGCATTACAACATCAGGCTGATGCTCAGCGAAAATGCGCGACATAGCACTGCCGTCACAGATGTCAGCCCGCTCAAAGGCATAACGGGGATCATTTTCGATTTCTGACAGAGATTCCAGGTTCCCCGCGTAGGTTAATTTATCTACGTTAACGACAGAATCCTGAGTGTTATTAATAATATGACGAACTACTGCAGATCCAATAAAACCTGCACCACCAGTAACAAGTATTTTCACGAGACTATTCCGTATTGCATCGCCATGTTAAATCGCGAACATTATTTTTGAGTGGTTACCTTGCAACGCGCCAAATTTAAAACACGCTACCGCCCCTGGCTCTCCAGCTACCAGTGCACTGAAAACAATAAAAATGTTAGCTACTATGCAATGAGAACCAGTGCCTGTTGTTATCAAATAGGCACAGAATGCTAATCTGATATTCTCCACTTAAATAGGTTTGAAGACAAGGGAAAATCTCAGACTAAACCATCATGTCTACACTCAGCAAAAAGCGCCTTAGACATTGATTCTATTACAATAAAAAAGGTAGCAAGAGTAATTACAGAAGCTGGAACAGCCTCCTCGTACTCGTTGCTACCCGATTCATTTGTTAAGGATTTGACTTACTGTTCCAGAAGTTTCTCAATTCTCTTGCGGAACTTCGCCCCTTCCTTCAGGTTGCGCAGTCCATAGTTCACAAACGCCTGCATATACCCCATCTTCTTACCGCAGTCATAGCTCTCACCAGTCATCAGCATCGCATCGACAGACTGCTTCTTCGCCAGCTCAGCAATCGCGTCGGTGAGCTGAATACGGTCCCAGGCACCTGGTTCAGTTTTTTCCAGCTCGGCCCAGATATCGGCATTCAGAACATAACGGCCCACCGCCATCAGGTCAGAATCCAGCGTCTGCGGCTGATCCGGTTTTTCGATGAACTCAACGATGCGGCTCACCTGCCCTTCCGTCTCCAGCGCTTCTTTCGTCTGAATCACGGAGTACTCGGAGAGATCGCCTTTCATGCGCTTCGCCAGCACCTGGCTACGGCCCGTTTCGTTGAAACGCGCCACCATTGCCGCCAGGTTGTAGCGCAGCGGATCGGCAGACGCGTTATCAATAATGATATCCGGCAGCACAACGATGAAGGGATTGTCACCCACCACCGGACGGGCACAAAGAATAGAGTGTCCCAGACCCAGCGGCTGCGCCTGACGCACGTTCATGATGGTCACGCCCGGCGGACAAATAGACTGCACTTCCGCCAGCAGTTGACGCTTAACGCGCTGCTCAAGCAACGCTTCGAGTTCGTAAGAGGTGTCGAAGTGGTTTTCTACCGCATTCTTGGACGAGTGCGTAACCAGGACGATTTCTTTGATCCCTGCAGCAACAATTTCGTCGACAATGTACTGAATCATTGGCTTATCGACGATCGGCAGCATCTCTTTAGGAATGGCTTTTGTGGCTGGCAGCATATGCATGCCCAGGCCTGCTACCGGAATGACTGCTTTCAAATTAATCATTATTTCTTCCACCTTAAAATGGTTGACGAATTATAGCTCTTAAACCTGTTTTCGCCAGCATGATTTGCCGTAACCCTGAAGCAATGTTACGCCTTAGCATCACATATTTCTGTAGTTGTAATCTGATTCGATCGCGCTTTTATGCCAGGAATAGTCTCAAAACAGATTATTGTCGATTATCTGTGCGGAAGCGCAAAGTTCAGCCTTTCCACATTCACCACCTGCTGGTCGACCCGGTCAATATCCACCGAGCTTTGCCCCTTCTCATTAACGGCTTTTATGTTCGCCAGCGACAGCAGCGTCTCGTCTTTCGCCATGAATTTTCCTCGCACATCCTTGCGCAGGTCGAAGTTAATCTTCAGGGCGGGCCCCACGGCGGCTTCCTGCATGACATTGATATTGCGTAAAAAAAGATGCTGCGGCTTGTTGTGTAATTCAAGCGTAGCACGCTGCATATCCACGTTGGTTATCGCCACAAACGAGGTCGCGTTACCGGATGAAATCTGTATTCCGCGCAATTTATACGCAAGCTGGCGGTTATCGAGGTGAATATTATTGAGCTTAAAGTTCTGCGGGATGGACAAATAATCGCCTTTTATCACCCCATAGCCGATTAACATTCCCGCGCTGTTGACCATGTCGACATTATCAATAATGAAATTATCACAGCCATAAATGGCCACCGTGGCGTTGTCTATTCCTGCCTTTTTACTGAAGTCAGGGGTGATATTTTTGGCCTTAATATTTCGGATGACAAAGTGTTTCCCGTTTTCCACGTGCACCAGCTGACGACAGTTACTGCCGGTGATGTTGGCCACCACGAAGTTCTTAACAGTTTGCTTTTCCGGGTAGTCGTTGTCGTAGGTGCTGCCGGCGAGGCCAATGCCGATGCCCCAGTTGATCTTGCCGTTGGTGCAGTTGATGTTATCGATGACATGGTCGGAAATCAGGATATTGCGATCGTTGATAGCGACGTTCCATTCGATCGCATCCCCCTGCAGATGGCTAAATTTGCTGTTGGTGATGCGGGCGCCGTCCACCTGGTTGTGGAAACCCTGGCGCAGGATAGCGTAGTTGGCCTGACTCACGCTGATGTTATCAATCAGCAAATTGCGCATCACGCTGGGTTTCTTACCGCCGATGTAGATCTGCGTTACAGGGCCAAAACCGCTCATGGCCAGCCCTTTAATTACGCAGTCGGAGCCACGTACATCGAGAGTGATATTCTCTGTCCGCCCCTCGCCTTCCCCTATCACTTTGCTGCCTTCCTGCAGAACAAAGCGGCCGCGGCCATTGCCGGTTAACGCCCCGCGGATCAGCAGCGTTTTACCGTCGGGAATGAAAATACCCGTGTTGATGTTTTCACAGGTCAGCCCAACAGGGACAACGACGGTGTCCCCGTCATTAAACGCCTGCTTAAAGGCCGCGATCCAGTCGTTGTTATTGTACTGTTTAACAGAGACCGTTCTTCCGCTCGTCGCCCGCGCAATGCGGGACGACAGCAGCGGCGTGGCCGCCAGAACGGACAGAGACGAGACAAAGGTGCGTCGGGTAATCTTTTTCAGCATACATCCTCGGCGTTACAACGTTTGCAGCAGGCTGGCTAACTGACGGTTAATCACCTGCTGGTTAAAATCGGCTTCAACTTTTTGTCGGGCATTGTGCAGCACGGGCTCCAGCGCCTGCTGGTCGATGTCGCTGAAAGCAGCTAACCGATCGGCGAGCGCCATGGCGTTATTCTCCGGCACCAGCCAGCCGGAATGGTCAGACTTAATCAGCTCCGGGATCCCGCTGTGCAGGGTCGAGACCACCGGTATACCCACGGCCATTGCCTCCATCAGCGCCACCGGAATGCCTTCCATATCGCCATCTGCCCCCGTGACGGAAGGCAGCAGAAATACATCTGCCTCATCGAGCATGGCCTTGACCTCGTGGCTCGGCTTGAAGCCCGGCATCTCTACGACATCTTCCAGCTGATACTGTTCGATCAGCGTGCGCAGACGACGCTCCCACGGCCCAATCCCGAGAATGCGGTAGTGGAAATCCACCCCACGCGCTTTCAGCTGGCGGCAGGCTTCAATCGCCACATGCAGCCCTTTCTTCTCGGTCAGACGCGCGACGGAGATGATCTGCAGCGGTTTACCCGGCACCTTTACCGGACGGCGGGTAAAGCGCGTTAAATCCACGCCCATGCGCGAAACGGCAATTTTCTCTCCCGGGCAGCCCATGTTTTTCAGGCGTCCGGCCCACAGTTCGCTGATCGGCAGCATCATGTCGCCACGCCGGAAAAGCTGCTGGTATTCCGGCGTGTAGTGGTTCAGCACTTCGCGGCTGGAGATGTCGATACCGTGGAAAATGGTCGCAATTTTACCGTCAATTACGCCCAGTTCGCGCAGCTTCGCGGCGGTGACGCCTGCCGGGCCAAAGTGGGCGATAAACACGTCGGCACGATACGGCTGCGCCGTTTGCCCGCAGATGGCCGACAGGATTAGATTGCGTGATTCTGATCCATAGCGGGAGACATTCAGCGCCCGCCACGTCGACGCGCGATGGATCCCACGTAAGGTCTGGCTGGCGCGGTGGCGCAACTTACTCAGCTTCCCGGACGGCTCATCCTGCAGCCAGCGGGTTTTTGCCTCCAGCCCATACTGGGTATACGCCGCATGGGTATTTTGGGTATCGCCCTTTTGCAGGGCGATAATCTCCACGTCATATCCCATATCGATAAACGCGGTGATTTGGTTCAGAACAAACGTTTCGGACGACAGTGGAAATTTCAGTAAGAAGAAACCAACCTTCATTTCCCCTCCCGTACGCGATCGAGTACCGATTTCACCATTCCAATGCCCTTCTCGCGCTCGGCTTTCACCGCCACCGCCAGACGTTCATTGATAGCAGGCAGTTGGCCAAGCGTGTCCCCCACCATGGCGCCGAGCGATCCGTCCAGCAGATGACGAATATCCACCGCCATTTCCGGCATACCGAGCTGCTGCATAATCCCGGCGGACTTGTGCTCATAGTTAATGGCAATGGCCGGCGTGCCAAAGTTCATGGAGATAATGGCCGAGTGCAGACGGGTGCCCACTGTCAGGTCGCAGGCGGAGAGCAGCTTGCCCATCTCCAGGTCGTTCAGTTCATCCATCACCACGTGATAACGTGATGGGTCATTGACCAGGTTGCGCAGGTTCAGCGCCACCATGCGGTCATCTTTGTTGTAGCTGTCGATACCGGTACAGGTGGACAGCGCCAGCACCTGGTACCCGCTGTCCAGCACGCGGTTCACCACGTCGGCGAACGCTTGCTCATACGCCGCCTGCGTCGTGCCTAAACGTTTATCGAAGGGCGCCAGCTCGCGCAGGGTAATCGCGACGGTTTTCTGTTTCGCCGCCACGTTGAGCCAGTGCTGCACCGCATAGCTCGGCTGGAAGCTGTCGTCCTGGTGATCCACCAGCCAGGCGGTATCCACGCCGTGCTCAACTTTTGACGTGTCAATCTCGCTGCGCTTCATCATCTCAAGGCTGACCGACTCGCGCAGGATCAGCGCGTCGCAGTGGCCGAAGACATAGTTTGCGAGCTGGTTAAACTGCGGATCCTGGAAAGGCCCCACGCTGTGGCCAATCATAAATAGCGGCTTTTTCGCCATGAACGTGCAGAGCGCATGCTCAAACTGCGGCACGCCGTAGAGATCGACGAAGAATGAACCGCCGACCTGGATAATGGCGTCATAGCCGGACAGCAGACGAACAAAGTCAGTGAAGCCCTGCGCGATGGCGATGTTGCGCAGCTTGCCGGTATCGGTCACCCGTGAAAGCAGCACCTGATGCTGGTAGCGACGACGCAGCACTTTTTTCACGCGGCCCATCACGCCCGCGGCGTTGTTGTGCTGTTTCATCTGGCTGTAAAGCGGGTCGCCCATCACCGGGCGGTTCAGTAACCAGGATGAGCTAACCGGATAACGGCTCATCACGTCCACTTCGGTCTCAGGCTTAAGGGTGTTAATCGCATCCAGTAAACCGCGCAGGATGGCGCTGTCGCCACGGTTGCCGCAGGTATGGTTGCCAAGAATTAATAATTTCATAATGGCCTCTTAAAGAACTAGCCTGCGCGAAGCAGCGTTTTCATTTTTTCGTTACGGCAAAACTGGCGCTTCATCTCAACGACCAGCGCATTGCGAGAAAGTACGATCATCACGACGAAGGCCAGCGCCCCCGCGGCAACCTGCACCGCCAGCAGCGCGGCCAGCGGCAGATGGCCGCTGAGGATCGCGCCCAGACCGTAGCTCACCGCCAGGGTCGGCAATGAGAGATAGAACGGCAGCCACAGGCTCAGGATGTATTGACGATAGCTGGAGCCCAGCACCGGTTTAATCATGATGAAGTAGCTCAGGACGGTATTGACGATCTGCACCAGCAGGAAGCCCAGCGTCACGCCAATGGCGCCCGCCATGTGCCCGCCGACGATAATTGCCGGAATAAACAGGAAGGTTTTGAACACGTTGAATTTAAAGCTGATGTCCACGCGCGCTTTAGCCATCAACAGGGACCCAATCGGGTTCCCCACGGAGCGCAGCAGCCCCACCACGCACAGCAGCTGCAGGATAGGGATGATGCCGTTCCATTTCTCGCCAAATACCAGCGGCACGAAGTTGCTGGACACCACCATCAGCCCCAGCAGCACCGGGAAGTTGATAATCCCCACCACCGAAAGCAGCTTGTAAAAGTTAACGCGCAGCTTTTCGGTGTCGTCCTGAATCTTGGCAAACGCCGGGAACAGCACGCGGGTGATTATTGGGTTCAGCTTCATCGGCGGCACCACCGCGACGTTGTAGGCCAGGTTGTAGCCCCCCGCCACGCTCGCACCGAGAATACGTGCCAGCACCAGCGTCGAGAGGTTGGTGTTCACGTAGTTGATAATGCTGTCCGCGGTCAGCCACGCGCCAAAGCGCAGGTTGGACGAGACGGACGCAAGAGAAAAATGCAGTCCCGGACGGTAAATTTTACGCCCAAAGTAGCCGAACAGCAGCGTACGCACGGCAGAGTTCACCAGGTAACCGAGGATGGCGGTCATCGCCAGCGGCCAGAAATGGGCGCTGACGACGGTAAAGGTAAAGCCCGCCAGCACGGCGCTGGTCTCGATCATGCCGATCTTATTGAACTCCAGCTCTTTCTGCATCAGCGCGCGGAACTGCTGCCCGTGGGGGATCACCACGAACGCAAACGACAGCGTGCGCATCAGCGGGGCGAGATCCGGGTTGTACAGCACGCTGGCGATGGTGTCGCTCAGCAGGAACACCAGCACAAACACGAAAATCCCCAGCCCCACGTTCAGCCAGTAGAGCGTGGTCAGCTCAAGATGGCTGATCTCTTTGCGCTGGATAATCGAGTTGGCGATACCAAAGTCAGACAGCGTATCGGCCAGCGCGATGATCACCAGCGAGACGGTCAGCAGGCCGAACTGGTGATTATCGATAATGCGCGCCAGCACCGTCATCTGCACCAGGCCGAGGCCAATGATGACGATGGTCGCCATCGCTGACCACTTGGCGCCGCTGATGGTTTTTTCACGTAAGCTCATCTTAGTACGCCGCTTTGTTCACGAAACCTTTGAAGATAGTCAGAAAAACAATCTTGATATCGAACCAGAGGCTCCACTCGCGGATGTACTCCAGATCGAACTCGATGCGTTTTTCCATTTTTTCCAGCGTGTCGGTTTCGCCGCGCCAGCCGTTGATTTGCGCCCAGCCGGTGATGCCCGGCTTCACCTTATGGCGCAACATGTAGCCTTCAATCAGCGAGCGGTACTGCTCGTTATGCGCCACCGCGTGCGGACGCGGGCCAACAATCGACATCCCGCCGGTAAAGACGTTGATAAACTGTGGCAGTTCATCCAGCGAGGTGCGACGCAGGAAGTTCCCGACGCGGGTGACGCGCGGATCGTTCTGCGTCGCCTGGGTCACGACCTTGTCGTTCTCCATCACCTTCATGGAGCGGAATTTCCACACCATAATCGGCTTACCGTCCATGCCGTAGCGGGTCTGACGGAAGATAACCGGTCCAGGAGAGCTCAGCTTCACCGCCAGGGCAATGCAGCACAGCACCGGAGAAATGAGCAGAAGAATCAGCGAAGAGAGCACGATATCTTCCAGACGCTTCAGCACGCGGTTAATACCGGACAGCGGCGTGTCGTACAGCGGTACGACCGGCACGCCGTTCACCTCTTCAATACGCGAATGAAGGATGTTGAAGGTAAACACGTCCGGGATCAGGAGCACTGAACAGGTCGTATCCGCCAGCTCGCGCATCAGCTGCTTAATGCGGGAGTCGTCTTTCATCTGCATGGCGATGTAGACGTTGTGAATTTTGCCGACCTTGGCATCGTCAATCAGCTGTTCGTAGTTGCCCGCCCAGTCGGCAGGCACGCCGCCCGGCTTCGCGTCGTGATAAATCCCGACCACTTCAAAGCCTAACCACGGCTCTTTGCGGAAGCTGTCGAGCAGCACCCTGCCGACGGGCAGATCGCCTGCTACCGCCACGAAGCGACGATTATAGCCACGGTTGCGCAGCCAGCCTGCGCCAAAGCGGATCAGGGAGCGGCACACTACCATGCCGACGCTGCTCAACAGATACCAGCAGAGATAGGTCACGAGGCGATTATCAAAATCATGGCTGAACGCCACCAGGCCTGCGCTGAAGATCAGGCTCAGGGTCCAGTTCTGCAGCAACAGCATCAGTTCGGTGGTCATTTTGACGCCGCGCCACGAGCGGTAGAAATCGGTCATTCCGCCGATCATCTGAAACACGACCAGCGCAATCAGGGCCATCAGAAGATGCATATATAAGAACGGCAGCCCGCTGATCCGACACACCGCCCACAATCCACCGACCATGATGGTGATATCAGAAAAACGCTGCACCATAGAGATTAACGATGCATTGGTTCTCGCTCGTTCGCGTTTTTTTAGATTCGTCATCGTTGTTCCTGTATTCGGTTCCCCCTCCCACCGGGAGGGGCAGTTATTACTGATTCAACAGCGCCAGAATGTCCTTCGTTCGGGCTTCCATCAGCGCGGTGTCCGCACGGGACTCCACGTTCAGGCGCACCACCGGCTCGGTGTTGGACGAACGCAGGTTAAAGCGCCACTGCGGGAACGCCATGCTGATGCCGTCGGTACGATCAATTTCCAGCGCGTGAATCGCAAAGTGCTGCTCCACGCGGGCAATCGCCTCGGCCGGCTGCGCCAGCTTGCTGTTGATCTCCCCGCTCGCCGGGAACGCCGCCATACGGTCGCGCACCAGTTCGCCCAGGGTCTGCCCCTTCAGGCACAGCAGCTCGGTGACCAGCAGCCACGGGATCATTCCGCTGTCGCAGTAGGCAAAGTCCCGGAAGTAGTGGTGGGCGCTCATCTCGCCGCCGTAGATGGCGTCTTCTTCGCGCATGCGCTCCTTGATGAAGGCGTGGCCGGTTTTGGACATCACCGGCGTGCCGCCTGCGGCAGACACCACGTCGACGGTGTTCCAGGACAGGCGCGGGTCATGAATGATTTTCGCGCCCGGGTTTTTCTCGAGGAACGCTTCTGCCAGCAGGCCGACAATGTAGTAGCCCTCGATGAACTGCCCTTTCTCGTCGAACAGGAAGCAGCGGTCGAAATCACCGTCAAAGGCGATACCCATGTCCGCGCCGTGCTCAATCACCGCGTTGCGAGTGTCGTCGCGGCACTCCGGCAGCAGCGGGTTAGGAATACCGTTCGGGAAGTTGCCGTCCGGGGTGTTATGCACTTTCACGAAGGTCACCGGCACGTTCAGGGCCTTAAAGCGCGCCTCCAGGGCATCGACAACCGGGCCGGCCGCGCCGTTGCCGGAGTTAATCACCAGCTTCAGCGGCTTCAGGTTTGCCACGTTGATGTAGCCCAGCAGGTGGTCGATGTACTCTTTCTGCAGGTTGATTTTTTTGTAGCTGCCGCGCTTCGCCTCGTTCACCGGCGGGAAATCGTTGGCTTCCGCCAGGCGCTGCACGTCGCGCAGGCCGGTGTCGCCGCTGATCGGGCGGGCGCCCTTGCGCACCAGCTTCATGCCGTTGTAGTCCATCGGGTTGTGGCTTGCCGTCACTTCAATACCGCCGTCCACGCCCAGGTGGAAGGTGGCAAAGTAAATCTCTTCGGTTCCGGAAAGACCGATGTCCAGCACGTCCACGCCCGCATCCTGCAGCCCTTTCGCCAGAGCCAGTTTCAGGGAAACGCTTGTCAGACGCACGTCGCCGCCCAGCACGATGGTCTGCGGTTTTAAATATTCGCCGTACGCACGACCAATGCGCCACGCAATGTCTTCATTCAGCTCTTCGCCCAGCTTGCCGCGAATATCGTAGGCTTTAAAACAGGTTAATTTTTCCATGATGACCCCTTTTTCAGGCAACAGTCGGTCCTGACCACTCAATGGCCAAATTGATTTTTTTGTCATTCGTAGGCCCGGTAAGCGCAGCGCCACCGGGCATGATACTGAGGGCTACACCCGTCCGTAGCGGTCCTGGAAGCGCACGATATCGTCCTCTTCCAGATACGAACCGGAGCGCACCTCAATTAAGTCGAGAGGAATTTTCCCCGGGTTTTCCAGACAGTGCGTCGCCCCCAGCGGAATATAAATGGACTCGTTTTCACCCAGCAGTTTGACTTCACCGTCGATCGTGACTTTGGCGGTACCCGCGACCACCACCCAGTGCTCGGCGCGGTGATGGTGCATCTGCACCGACAGCCCCTCGCCCGGCTTCACGGTGATGCGTTTCACCTGATAACGGTCGCCTGCGTCAATGGAGTCATATTTCCCCCACGGACGGTAGACTTCGCGATGAATGTGGTGCTCGTGACGGCCATCCGCCTTGATCTTCTCCACCACTTTTTTAACGTCCTGCACGGCGTTACGGTCGGCAATCAGCACGGCGTCTTTGGTCTGGACAACCACCAGATCCTTCACCCCGACCGTGGTCACCAGGCCAGACTCGGCGTAGACGTAGCTGTTTTCCGTTTTGTGGCTAATGACATCGCCGTGATGGACGTTACCCTCCGGGGTATGGGCGCTGATCTCCCACAGGGAGGACCAGGAACCGACATCGCTCCAGCCCGCATCCATCGGTACCACAACGGCATCTGCCGTGCGTTCCATCACCGCATAGTCAATGGACTCTTCCGGACAGGCGAGGAAGGCTTCTTCATCCACGCGGATAAAGTCGAGATCCGGGTCCACCACCGCCATCGCTTTCTCGCAGGCTTGCAGAATATCCGGACGATATTTGCTCAGCTCTTCCAGATAGCGTCCGGCGCGGAACAGGAACATCCCACTGTTCCAGTAATATTCCCCGCTGGCGACATACGCCTGCGCGGTTTCAAGATTGGGTTTTTCAACGAACTGCGCCACGTCAAACGCCACGCTGTCGCCTTCACCCGGCGTCACGTTGCCGCGACGGATGTAGCCGTAGCCGGTTTCCGGCAGATCCGGCACGATACCGAAGGTCACCAGCTTGCCGCTCTCAGCGTAAGGAATGGCCGCACGCACTGCGTCACGGAAGGCCTCTTCCTGCTGGATCACGTGGTCTGCCGCCAGCACCAGCATCAGCGGGTCACAATCCGGGCTGCTGCGTTTTGCTGCCAGCGCCGCCAGGGCAATAGCCGGTGCGGTATTGCGTCCGGCAGGCTCCAGGATGATATTTTCTGTGAGTTTGTTCAGCTGGCGCAGCTGCTCGGCAACGATAAAGCGGTGCTGTTCGTTACAGATCACCACCGGGCTTTCACACTCCACGCCGTGGAGACGGTTTACCGTCGTCTGCAGCATGGTGAGATCCCCTTTCAGGCAGAGGAACTGTTTTGGATAGAGCACGCGGGACAGCGGCCACAACCGGCTACCAGAGCCACCAGCCATCACAACCGGATACAAAGTGGTTTGACTCATGATTTATCCCCGTATATCTGCAATAAATTGGCTCAGCACGTTCTCTTTCTCGAGCGTGCGTTCGGCATATTCACGTGCCACCGTGTTCATTTTTGGCATGGCAAGTGCCTGTTCAATGCCAGTGACCAGCGCCGGGACCGATTCCGGCTCTACGCACACGGCAATCCCCGGATAGCTGTCACACAGCTGGCCTAATTCAGTTTCGGCTTCGGCCGTAATCACCGCGTTACCGCCCACTGCCAGAATGTTGGTCAGCTTGGACGGCAGCACCGCATCCGCCGCGCCGCGCTTTTGCACCACCAGATGGCAGTCACCCATCTTCAGCAGCGCAGGCAATGCCTCGTAAGACTGAAGCGGGAAGAATTTCACGTTGGTCAGGCCGCGTTCGCTGACCATTTTTTCCAGCCGCGCTTTTCCACCCCCCTGCCCGACTATCACAAACATCCATGGATGTTCGTTCAGCAGTTGAGCCGCCTCGATCACGCTCTCCAGCCCCTGCTTTTCGCCGATGTTGCCTGAGTAAAGAATGATTTTTTGATCTTCAGGCAAACCGAGCTGCGCGCGCAGCGCCTGAGCGTCTTGCTCAGTCACGTCGCGAAAACGCGCCACTTCGGACCAGTTCGGGAAGAAGATCACCTTCTCCGCCGGGACGCCTTTCTCCTGCGCCTTGTTCATCATCGAGCGCGAGATCGTCGAGACGTAATCCACGTTGTGTAAGCCACTGCGCTCAAACGCGCTGGCGAGCTTCGCCACCTTGCCGCCTTTGCTTTTGCCTGCCATCCCCAGGCCCAGCATGGCGTCCACTTCATAATCCTGAATGTGCAGCAGGGTGCGCGCGCCGGAGAGTTTGCCCAGCAGACGCATGCCCGGCGTGCAAAACAGCGTCGGCACCACGCCGATGATGCGATCCGGCTTCCAGCGACGCTGCGCCATCAGCGGGAAGAAACTACTCAGAGCAAAGCTGCCGAGATGAATCAACCGTTTAAGCGTTGAGGGCTGCTTAGGCACATACAGCGGACAGCGCCAGACGGTCGCTGCCCCCTCTTCGCGACGGTAGCGCCAGCTTGAGTAGCGCTCCCCCACTTTCCATTCCGGGTAGTACGGCGGCGCGGTAATGACCCGCACGTCATGTCCCTGGCTCGCCATCCACTCGACCATCTCGCCGGTGTATTTCCCGATACCGGTTAGCTCCGGCGAGTAGTTGATTCCGTATACGAGGATCTTCATAAGCCCGGCACCCCGGACTGACGTTCAGCGAGGAAATAGGCGCGACTGTTGTCATGCACATTGTCGCTCGCCAGCAGCGCCTCTGGCATCTGCCAGCGGTAGTCGTCGTGCTGAGAATCAGGCAGACGCAGGTCTGCCTCACTCACCTTCAGGCGGAACCCCAGCACGATGTAGTGCGTGGTGAACCCGGTGCCTGAAAAGTTATCGTCATAGAAGTGCTGCCAGACCCCGTAAAACTGGCCCGCTGCCATCGGCAGCTGCAGACCCAGTTCCGCCAGAGTGAGACGCTCAAACGCATCGGTAAGCGTCTCATCCTTTTGCACGCGCCCACCGGGCACGAACCAGAAGCCCTGCGCAGGACGGTTGGTTCGTTTCCCCAGCAAGAACTCGCCGCGTTCGTTCTCCACGATCAAATCAATCGAGATGAGCGGAGTGGAACGCACCACCGTGGCAAAATCTTCCTGACTTAAAAACATCATTACCCCCGGAAGCGGTGCTGGTTTTCCAGGAACCACTGATAGGTGCTTGCCAGCCCCTGTTCCAGTGACACCTCGTGATACCAGCCCAGCTGATGCAGACGGGTCACGTCCAGCAGTTTGCGCGGCGTGCCGTCCGGTTTCGTGGCATCAAACACCACGCGGCCTTTGTAGCCCACCACCTGCGCGATGGTCTGCGCCAGCTCGCGAATGGTGCAGTCCACGCCGGTGCCCACGTTGATGTGCGACAACATCGGCTCGGTGTTCTCCTGCCACACTTCGCGATCCAGCTCCATCACGTGAATGCTGGCCGCAGCCATGTCGTCCACGTGCAGGAATTCACGCATCGGCGTACCGCTGCCCCACACCACCACATCCGGCGCGTTCTCGGCGGTTGCCTCGTGGAAACGACGCAGCAGCGCCGGGATCACGTGCGAGTTGCTCGGATGGAAGTTGTCGTGCGGTCCGTACAGGTTGGTCGGCATCACCGAGCGATAGTCGCGGTTGTACTGACGGTTGTAGGACTCGCACAGCTTGATCCCGGCAATCTTGGCAATGGCGTACGGCTCGTTGGTGGCTTCCAGGGTACCCTGCAGCAGCTCGCTTTCGGCGATCGGCTGTTTCGCCATTTTCGGGTAAATACAGGATGAGCCGAGGAACAGCAGCTTGTTCACGTTGTGCAGATGCGCCGCGTGAATGATGTTGCTCTCAATCATCATGTTTTCGTAGATGAAATCCGCCGGGTAGGTGTTGTTGGCAACAATGCCGCCCACCTTCGCCGCCGCCAGATACACCTGGTCAATGCGTTCGTTAGCAAAGAAGTCCTGTACCGCACGGCTGTCGAGCAGGTTAAGCTCGTCGCGCGTGCGGACAACTACCTCAACGTCACCACGCTGTTCGAGCTGGCGAACAATCGCGGAACCCACCATTCCGCGATGACCGGCGACAAAAATACGTTGTTTTGTCATTCTCAGGACTCCAGCGCGATGGCAACCTCGTAGCCATGAGACTTGAGCAGAGAGTGTTTTTTCGCTGCTTCAAGATCTTTGGCTACCATCTCGGAAACCATCTCCTGCAGAGTGGTTTCTGGTTTCCAGCCCAGCTTCTCGTGCGCTTTGGTTGGGTCGCCCAGCAGGGTTTCCACTTCAGCAGGACGGAAGTAGCGCGGGTCAACCTGCACAATCACGTCGCCTGGCTTCACGCCCGGTGCGTCATGGCCGGTCACGGAAACCACGATGCCCTTCTCTTCCACGCCGGTGCCTTCGAAGCGCAGCTTGATGCCCAGCTGCGCAGCAGCCATTTCAACGAACTGACGAACGGAGTACTGCACGCCGGTGGCGATCACGAAGTCTTCTGGCTGTTCCTGCTGCAGCATCATCCACTGCATTTTCACGTAGTCTTTGGCATGGCCCCAGTCACGCAGGGAGTCCATGTTGCCGAGGTGCAGGCACGATTCCAGACCCTGCGCGATGTTGGCGATAGCGCGGGTGATTTTGCGGGTCACGAAGGTTTCGCCGCGACGTGGAGATTCGTGGTTGAACAGAATGCCGTTACAGGCGTACATGCCGTAGGATTCACGGTAGTTCACGGTGATCCAGTAAGCGTACAGTTTCGCTACCGCGTACGGAGAGCGCGGATAGAATGGCGTGGTCTCTTTCTGTGGAATTTCCTGCACCAGACCGTACAGCTCAGAGGTGGATGCCTGGTAGAAACGGGTTTTCTTCTCAAGGCCGAGGAAGCGAATCGCTTCCAGCAGACGCAGCGTACCCATGGCGTCCACGTCAGCGGTGTATTCCGGAGACTCGAAGGAGACCGCAACGTGGCTCATCGCGCCCAGGTTGTAGACTTCATCCGGCTGCACTTCCTGCAGGATACGGGTCAGGTTGGAGGTATCGGTCAGGTCGCCGTAGTGCAGATGGAATTTCGGGTTCGCCGCGTGAGGATCCTGATAAATATGATCGACACGTTCGGTGTTGAAAGAAGACGCACGACGTTTAATACCGTGTACTTCATAACCTTTTTCCAGCAGTAACTCTGCCAGGTAAGAACCATCCTGCCCGGTAACGCCGGTGATGA
Source organism: Enterobacter cloacae complex sp. Mu1197 (assembly GCF_040059225.1). Lineage (NCBI taxonomy): Bacteria > Pseudomonadati > Pseudomonadota > Gammaproteobacteria > Enterobacterales > Enterobacteriaceae > Enterobacter > Enterobacter cloacae complex sp. Mu1197. The sequence continues at coordinate 3,078,065 of NZ_CP157375.1, forward strand.
GAGCGACTTTAGACATGTTTTATTCCTCTACTTATGAATTTAATCAGAGCCGTTAAGTAGGCTATCTTTTTTGTCATTTTGAACGTGGGCTGTGCTCGAAATCCTCACGTACCTAAGTACGTTCCGGTTTCTCCGCGCAGTCCGTGTTCAAACTGCCTGCAACGATTACGCCTACTTAACAAGGCTCTTCGTTTCAACGCGTTCGCGTATCACCACTGCGGGGTTGCCACGACAAATTTTATTTGCCGGTAGCGATTTAAAAACGCTGCTGCGGGCACCAACGACCGTGCCATCGCCAACAGAAACACCCGGTGCAACAAAAACATCCGTTGCCAGCCAGCATTTTTCGCCAATCACAATAGGCGAAGCGGTAATATCAAAATGCTGACTCATAAAGTCATGACTGCCGGTGCACAAATAACATTTCTGTGAAACCACCGAATTTGCGCCAATCGTAATCTCGCCCAGGGTATATAACACCGCGTCATCCCCTACCCAGGCGTAATCCCCAAGCGTTAATTTCCAGGGGTAGGTAATTTTCACCGAGGGCCGAATGACTACGTTTTTTCCTATTTTTGCGCCAAACAGACGCAATAAAAATGCTCGCCAGCGGTACAGTATTTGTGGTGACCAGGCAAATAAGGTGGCCTGAACGGCCCACCATAACTGCACTTTAATACCGCCCGCCCCCCGAAAACCTTTCGGTACGGAGAAACCCTTCAGATCCTGCATTACGTTTCCTTATATTCAGGCTTTGTTATATAAGGCTTTCGTTTTACTCGTGGTGCGCACGCGTAAAAAATAAGATAATTCCGCCCAGAACCCCGGCACGCGTAATATTTTACGCTGCACGTTTTTGGCATCCTGGCACAATTCCAGATTATTCGAGGTTGACACGCCACCCATTGAAAATTCAGATACCAGCCCTTTAATTCGGCGGAACGGGTAACCTGACTTATAGAGACTGGCGGCCAGCGCATAATCGGAAGACACTTTATACTGCAAATCGTAAGGCTGTTTTTTCAGACCTTTTACCGGAAAGAAAATGGCCTGATGGCTGGCGGGTAAACTGTGATAGATATACCAGCCAGGCTTCGCGCTGCGGCACACTTTATGTCCGTCGCCAAAATCGAGCAGCGCATCGCCAATATACATGGCGTCCTCTTTCTGGCGCGCCAGTTGACGGGCAAACAGCGCCACGTCATCATGGAAAATATCACCCGAATTCAGAAAGATGGCATAACGGCCCTGCGCCATATTGATGCCTTTGTTCATCGCATCGTAGATGCCTTTATCTTTCTCGCTGATGTAGCGTAAGTTGAACTCACCGTTGAGTTTTTCCAGAAACTCCGCCGTGCCATCGTTCGAGCCGCCGTCGACCACAATCCACTCAAAGGTGAGGCTTGGATCGCGCGCCAGGTTGCGCAGCGAGCGCCAGGTTTTTACCACCCCTTCGTAATTACGAAAAGCGACAGTAATGACGCTAAGAAACATAAATCACCTCATTTCGTCATACGTTCGTAATATTAAGCGCTTTGCGCAGAATAAACGGACAGACAATCAAGAAAGCATATTCCGGACTAAATATTGACCCGGTAAAAAACAGCGACACCGGCGTAAACAGATAAAGCTGCACGCGAAAGTTCTGGTTATCCCCGAACGCGTTAATCATCATTTTGAAAACTTTAAACAGATACCACAGCGTCAACAGTACGGCGAACCACGAAAAATAAATAATTAACAGATACAGACCATTGTCTATGGTTTTACCGACATCCGCACCGTTAAAGATTCCGAATGATGCAACATATTCGTAAAGTGAGCCGAATCTTACTACACCATCTATATGGGTTAAGGAATAACCCACCATCACCAGCGGTCCAATGATGCGATAATAGGACGATGAGCCTTCCGTTCCCAAATCACCCAGTCGTTCTGAGATGTATGGGAAGGCAAATATCACGCCCACCATAAATACCGTCAGGGAGATAATCGCCAGCGGCAGTTTTTTCTTAATCGCATCTTTGTTCAGGTACTGAAACGCCCATTCCAGCAGGTAAAACAGGATAAATGTCATTACCCCTGAGAACGATCCAGACAGAACGATTCCTGCAAGAATCATAGCATCGGTCTTAGGCGTTTTGATACCAAACTGTTTGATGCTGAGCCAAATTGAGATTAACGCCAAAGCGAAAAACGCCGGTTCAAAATAGAGGGCCGTGGTACGCTTACCGCCGAACTTGATGAAGTTCAAAACATAGCTGTTGCTGTAAATGAGATATTTCGAAATTATCTCCATCAGGCTGCTGCCGCCGGTAAGAATAATTTGCGCCATCTCCATGGCAGCAAGCATAACAATTAACGCAACGGCAATATAAAAGAACCTGAGGATTTTCCGATAATTGTGCGGAGAAATCGTTTTGAAGCGAATACTCCAGACCATTCCGATAATAATAACGATATAAACAAACAGCATGGTCGAGGTGACGTATTTACTGGCATCCAGCGACTGGCCAAAGATGTAGTTAAACAGCGTCAGGCCCGTACCCAACCCTAAGGCAATCATCAGCTTCTTCAGGTTAATTTTATCGACATACAGCAGAAGCAGAACGGGCAAGAAGGTGACGATAGTTATCGGAAAGCTTTCGCCGAGCTGGGCAATTTTGACGTTGACCAGCAGATAGATCAGCGGCAGCAGCAGATAACTACAGATTCTGATAGAACGAGACATACTCCTCCAGCATCTGTTGCCCACTGTAGGCCTTGCGGCTGCGGTTGCGGAACGATTCCAGGTCAGTGCCAAAAACAGCCTGAGCGATCTGCGCCTTCGGCAGCTGCACCAGCGGCAGGACCTCCTGCTCGGCAAAAGTTTTCCCACCCGATTTTTCCAGCACTTCGCGTGCCGCATCGCTGTGGGTGGCAATCACCGGCACGCCGATGGAGAGCGCTTCACAGAGGATCAGCGGGTAGTTATCCACGCGGGAGCTGAATACCAGCGCATCCATTTCATTCAGCGCGCTCATCAGCTTGCGCTTATCAGTTTCAAACCCGTGGTTCACCACGTTAGCCCCTTCGAACGGTGAAAATTTGCCGAAGGTATGGAGCTCAATTTTGTCACCCAGCGCCATCATGTCGCGCACCAGCTGCTGGTTGGTTTTCCCGTCGTAACGCAAGTCATGCGCAACGATAGCGATCTTCGGTTTGCCCTCGGTTTCTGCCACCGGCGTCAGCTCGGCGAGAATGGCTTCCGTCGCCACGTCGATGCCGTTGTTAATAATCTGGCAGCGCCCTGCCCCGTACAGACTGTTGAAGGCATCGGCCACGTGCTGGCTCGGGGAGATAAACGTGCAGCCGAGCGAGAGCATGTCGCGGAAAAGCTGGCGCTTGCCGGCCACCAGCGTGTGCGCGCGATCCACCTTCACCGGCGGATAGTTGCTCAGCGTCGGGCATTTCTGGCAATTGTTTTTCCAGCCTTCGCAGCCGTCGGTAAACGCGCAGCGCCCGGTTACGCTCCAGTGATCGTGCAGCGTCCAGACGAAGCGGGTGTCGGGCTTGTGGGCCTGCACCTTCTGACAGAACGCCACCACCTCTTCAAGATTTAGCCAGTAGCTGTGCAACACGTGAAAATGCAGCACAACCGGGCCGGTAGTGCGGGTCACCGTGCGATAAAGCGTATTCAGGTTGCCAAACAGATCGCGGTTAAACAGACGGAACAACGCGATATTGGCAATCGAGGTCAGGCGCGGCGTGTGCTTATGCACCTGCGGGAAGTTATCGTGACTGACGCTTTTCTTGCCGCCCTTGCCATAACCATAAATAAAACGAGACTGAAGTCCTTTTTGCAGCGCGCGCTGGTGCAGATCCAGCGCCACCCCTGCCGCTCCGCCTTCTGCGAGGCGTACGTTAAATTGCAAAATATTCATTTAATCACCTTCACGCGGGCTTTTTCTCCCACCACCAGCGCGTTATCCGGAATGGTGTCCAGCACCACGCTGCCCGCACCAATCGTGACGTTGTTACCAATCGTAATGTCACCAATGATCACCACGTTCGCGCCCAGCTCGACGTTATTGCCAATGACCGGGCAGGCCAGGCTGTCTGGCCCACGGTTGCCAATGGTCACCCCATGGCGGATGGTGAAATCATCCCCGGCGACCACGAACTTGTTGATCACCACCGCATAGCCGTGATGGATGGTAAAGCGGCGGCCAATGGTGGCCGCGGCCTGAATTTCATAGCCAAAAAAGCATTCGGTGATGATGCGATACAGCACCAGCACGGGTGCCGCCCAGATGTTGTTCAGGACATTTTTCTTACGCCACACCGAGCAAAAGTGCGCGATGCGGTACGCCAGAACCATGCAGCACGGACGCAGGCTCCAGCTGTTAGCGCGGCAATCTTCCAGAAACATTATTTCCCCCGAAGTCCATCAGCCAGGCGCTTGCCGTTACGAACGGACAACAGCGTCAGCAGCGTGCGCCAGTTCATGCGCTTATTGCGGATCTGATAGAGGGTAAAAAGCTGATATTTACGGCTGGCACGGTCAAACTTGTCCTTGTGCTTGCGGTAAAAATGGAAGTAGCCCGAGAATTTTTTCGGCGAGGAGGTAATTTGCATCTCCCCGTGATTGATGTGCAGGATCTGCGTGGCCTCTTCGACCTTCCACGGCTCGCCGTATTCCACCACCATGCGCAGAAAGATATCGTAATCCTGCGCAGCCTTCAGTTCGGTATCGAACAGGCACTCTTTGAAGCGCCACGCCCAGGTAAAGACCTGGTTACCAATGATGTTGCGCTTGTAGAACAGGCGGCGAGAGTACGGTGATTTCGGATAGAGCGGCAGGCTGGCAGGCTGCGAGTACACCTCGCCCTGACAGACATAGTCGTTGGCATACAGGAACGCGTGCGTGACCAGCTGCTCTTTATGCGACAGGAAGACAGACAGGCGGTTCGGCGTCCATTCGTCGTCGTCGTCGATGCCGGTCAGATACTGCCCTTTGGCCTGCATAATCGCCTGGTTACGCACAGCACAGGCGCCGGAGTTAATGGCGTTATGTGTATAAACCACCCGCGGGTCGTTGAGGTCAGTCACAAATTTTTGCAGCTGTTCATACGAGGAAGAGCAGTCATCCACGATGATCAGCTCCCAGTTATCGTAATCCTGACGTAACACCGACTTGATTGCGCGGATCGCCAGCTGCTGACGATTCCATGTCGGCATATAGATAGAAATCAAAGGGCGTTGTGTGGTCATTTTTTCCCCTCACCCCGGCCCTCTCCCCAAAGGGGAGAGGGTGAAAGGCAGCCAGTGGTTATTATTACGTTCGTCCCCCAAATCCAGCACCGAACAGTCCCCTCTCCCCTTTGGGGAGAGGGTTAGGGTGAGGGGTGTGGGGGGTTTTGTTATTTACTGTCAGACTTATATTCGTACTCGTAATAGCCATAATCCTGATAGCCGGTCGCGCGACGGAAGATGGAGTTCAGGATCACCCCTTTAATCTCAATCCCGTTCTGCTCGAAGCGGCTCAGGCTGGTTTCCACCTCTTTCAGGGTGTTCACCGCGTAACGCGCCACCATCAGCGTCGTACCCGCATGGCGACCCACAACGGCAGCGTCGGTCACGGCCAGAATCGGCGGCGTATCGATCAGCACCAGGTCGTAGTTTTTGCTCGCCCACTCCACCAGCTCGGTAAAGCGTTCGCTCATCAGCAGCTCGGACGGGTTAGGCGGTACCTGACCACGTGGGATCAGGTCAAATTTCGGCACGGTAGTCGGTTTTGCGCTCTGGCTGATGTCACCTTTGCCAAGCAGGATCTCTGACAGACCGTTGACGTTGTTGGTACCCAGCAGTTCGTGGGTGTAGCCCTTACGCATATCGCAGTCGATCAGCAGCACGCGCTTGTTGGTCTGGCTAACGACCGCCGCCAGGTTGGCGCAGACGAAAGTTTTACCGATTGACGGGCTAACACCGGTCAGCATCAGGACGTTGTTTTTAGCCTGCATCATGGCGAAGTGCAGACTGGTACGCAGGCTGCGTATCGCTTCAATCGCCAGGTCGGTTGGGTTACCCACCGCCAGCAGCTGGCTCTGTTTGTAACGCTTAACGCCTTTGATGGTTTTGACGCTGTCACGGGATTTTTGCCACTCAGACAGCGGAATGCTGGCATAGACGTTGATACCGTTCTCTTCCAGCACCTGCGGGCTTTCGATACCGCGGTTGAACAGCGAACGCAGCAGCACGCCAACGATGGAGAGCATCAGGCCGAGAATAATGCTGCCGAGAATGATCAGCGCTTTCTTCGGCTTCAGCACGCCAGGCTGGGTAATCGCCGGGTCGACGATGCGCACGTCACCCACGGTGCTTGCCTCGGTGATTTTCAGCTCCTGCTGCTTGTTCAGCAGTTGCATGTAAACCTGCTGTCCGGACTCCACGTCGCGGGTCAGACGCACGATCTCCTGCTGGGTTTTCGGCATCGCGGTCACGCGGTCATTGAGCTTCGCCTTCTCCTCTTCCAGCGTGCGGCGTTTCTCCAGCAGGGTGCGGTAGGCCGGGTGGCGTTTGGTGTAAAGCTTGGAAATCTCCGCCTCTTTGAAGGTCAGCTCGTTAAGCTGCGCATCAATATTGACCATCGAATCGAGGACAGACTTTGCCTCCAGCGGCAGGTCAACGGAGTCTTTATCCTGACGGTAGGCGTTCAGCTTGTTCTCGGCATCATCCAGACGGCCGCGTACTTCCGGGAGCTGTTTCGCGAGGAAGGCCAGGCTTTTCGCCGCTTCAGCCGACTTACGCTCGACGTTCTGCTCAAGATAGTTGCGGGTAATGCTGTTCAGGATGTCGCGGATCTGATCCTTATCTTCACCGGTAAAGGTCATGCTCAGCACGCCGGTATCCTTACCGTTTTCGGTGACGGTCAGGTTGTTCTGCAGATTGTTGATCATCCCCAGCGTGGAGAATTTCGTGACGGTGAATTCACCGCCCTCCTGGGCATTGATCGCGCTGACCATCATGCTGACGCCATCTTTGGTGAGCATCTGCCCCACTTCACCGCGCGCGCTAAAGCCCGCGTCGCTGGTCAGCTGGTACTGTTTCGGGCCAAGCACCGTCAGGGTAAAGGTCTGATCGGCGGCCCCTTTTGGCAGCACAAAGTCAGTGACCTTGACCGTGTCGTTGTTTCTGCCCATCAACCGATCCCAGCCCGCACCAAAGATCGGGAAGGTATTTTTGGTGACGGAGATATCAAGCCCAAGGTCGTGGACCGTTTTACCCAGTACCAGACGTGACTGGATGAGCTGAATTTCAGCGTCGGAGGCCGGCGGCTTGTTCGCCAGCGCAGAGCCAATGTCCTGCACCAGCGAGTTGCCGGTATTCTGCTCGATCTGCACCAGCGCATCGGCGCTGTAGATGGGGGTGGCAAACAGCGTGTAGACGACGGCCGCAGCGGCAAACACGGCGGTAATGCCCAGCACCCACCACTTTGCCTCGACAACAGTGCCGACCAGGCGTCCAATATCAATTTCATCACTGCCCGAAGTCGGGGTGGCAGAAGGTCTTGTTTTTTCGGTCATTGTTATCCCTGCTGAGCTTTCAGTGCCTGCGCCCACTGTTGGGCAGACTGGTCAAGTAAGGTGTAAACCGCCTCAAAGGCCTCATGGCTTTTGCGGTAGGGATCGGGGATTTCACGTTCATTGTCCCAGTGTCCAAACAGCATCACCTTACCGCGCATCTCCGGAGCGATATCGCACAGCGCATGAATATGGCGTTTTTCCATCGCCAGAATCAGGTCATACTCGCGGCACATGCGGCCAGTGACCTGGCGGGCAACATGCCCGTCGAGAGAGAGGTGATGATCCCGCGCCACGATCGTTGCGCGCTCATCGGCACCTTTACCGACCAGTGCACCCAGCCCTGCCGAATCAACGGTCAGTTCGGGCTGGTAGTGTTTCAACAACCGTTCAGCCGTAGGGGAACGGCAAATGTTCCCCACGCATACCACCAGAATTTTGTTAAACATCGCGGATTACCAGGTATGAATGTCGCGCGCCGTATCCGTCATGTAGCGAACGCCACTGATGGTTGGCAGCAACTGGTTGATCAGACGGTTCCAGCGGGCAACCGGTGCGGTAGTGACATACACCACATCGTATGGCTGGAGACGGAACTCCGTCGCCATCACCAGAGAGGTCGCATCGGACATATCCAGCTGGTAGATGTTGGCAATCTTGCCTTTCGCACTGCCCTCACCTTTCAGCGGACGGATCACGAAGATGCCGGTCGCGTTAGAGGTCGTCAGATCGATACCCTCAGCATTGCCCAGCGCTTCGGTCAGCGTCATACCGCTGAAGTCCATCTTGAGGGTGCTTTGTTTCTTCACTTCACCCATCACGAAGACTTTGAGATCGTCATTGCGTGGTACATAGAGGATGTCGCCCGGGTAAAGCAGGCGGTTCTGGGTCAGATCGCCGTTTTGCATCAGCGCCTGCAGTGAAATGCGCTGCTCCTTCCCATTGTGGGTCAGTACCACGTTGCGCCAGTCGGCGCCGTCGGTTAACCCGCCCGCGGCGTTAATGGCATCCAGCACGGTCAGAGGAACGTTGGTGATAGCCTGCTGACCGGATTTGTTCACCTGGCCGGAGATGTAGGCTTTTTGCGAGCGGAATGCGGCGATATTAACGTCCACCTGCGGGTCGGCGATGTACTGCGCTAAGCGGCCGGTAATATCACTACGGATCTCAGCAAGCGTTTTCCCTGCCACATGGACTTTACCAATGTAGGGATAGAACATGGTGCCATCTGACTGCACCCAGTTACCGGTGTCGCTTGAGCTACGGTACTGGCCCGCTGGCGTGGTCAGTTCGGGGTGGTCCCAGACGGTCACGTTAATGACGTCTCCAGGCCCTACGCGATACTGGTAGGACGCAATTTCCTGGTCCAGTGACATATTCGGCTGGGCAACGTTTGGACGTGGGCGTAATTGTTCGACCAGACGAGGCGTAAGTGGATAAACATTCACCATTTTGTCGAGATCAAAATCGGCATCCTGTTGCTTGATCACATCCTTGCCCATTGTTGACATATTGCTGCCGGGAAAGACAGTGCAACCGCTCATCAAGGTCACAGACACCAATAATGGCATCAATTTCATTTTGGAGTTCATCATTGATTATTTATCACTTTGGCAGAGTAATTATCCTGTGCAATTTAAATACGTGTGAATCTAAAATGCATTAAGAATGTAGCTAATTAAATAAAAATATAACTAGCATCATTCCTAAAAAAAACGTTATTTGGCCAGTCACTGTTGACAACGGAATCATGGCTCATCCACACACATCCAGGCACGCTACCGCCCTTGGCTTCCAGCTACCAATACGCTATAACACGATGAATTGCAGGCAAAAAATCGCCAGATTTTTTGCATTTGAAATAAATGGAGCATTCATAATACGCAGGCACTATTTCGTTAGTCGCTCAAAAAAAAACAACAACCAGTGACAGAAGATATCCTTTTTCAGGCTATTAATCTTGTAACAGCTAATCCCAAAACAGGCAAGAAAACGGGTTCCGAACACCAAATTTTAAGAATTTGTTTAGAAAAGTAGTTTATTTTTAAGAATTTCTTTATATTGACAGCGTTATCATTGAACATCTTTTAATGCGATATTTCTTAATTTTGTTATTTCAGATAAATACAGACTTTCTTGATGAATTAGACTTATTATTCCCGGTATTATTAATTTAATGATTATTGAGAGAAATCTCATACTGACATTGCAATTTCCCCCAGCTTTATCCATGATCGAATTGTGTCATTCGTCATGTTACAGAAGGTATTGCTACTACTATGGAATGGATTGCCGATCCCTCAATCTGGGCCGGGCTGGTTACGCTGGTCGTCATCGAGCTGGTGCTCGGGATTGATAATCTGGTTTTTATCGCCATCCTCGCTGAAAAACTGCCCCCTTCCCAGCGCGATCGCGCGCGCGTAACGGGGTTGCTGCTGGCGATGGTCATGCGGTTACTGCTGCTGGCCTCTATTTCCTGGCTGGTCACGCTCACTCAGCCTCTGTTCTCCATCCACGGTCTGAGCTTTAGCGCCCGCGATCTGATCATGCTCTTCGGCGGCCTGTTCCTGCTGTTCAAAGCCACCGTGGAGCTCAACGAGCGGCTGGAAGGCAAAGACAGCGAGAACCCGACCCAGCGCCGCGGAGCAAAATTCTGGCCGGTGGTCGCGCAAATCGTGGTGCTGGATGCGGTCTTCTCCCTGGACTCGGTGATCACCGCCGTCGGGATGGTGGACCATCTTGCGGTGATGATGGCCGCGGTCATTATTGCCATCACGCTGATGGTCATGGCCAGCAAGGCACTGACCCGTTTTGTGAACAGTCACCCCACCATCGTGATCCTCTGTCTGAGCTTCCTGCTGATGATTGGCTTTAGCCTGGTGGCCGACGGTTTTGGCTTCCATATTCCGAAAGGCTACCTGTATGCCGCCATCGGGTTCTCCGTCATGATTGAAGCGCTTAACCAGCTTGCGATATTCAACCGCCGCCGCTTCCTTTCCGCAAATCAGACGCTGCGTCAGCGTACGGCCGACACGGTCATGCGCCTGTTGAGCGGTAAGAAAGAGGATGCGGAGCTGGACGCCGAATCCTCCGCCATGCTGGCCGACCACAGTGACGGGCAGATCTTTGACCCGCAGGAACGACGGATGATTGAGCGGGTGCTCAATCTTAACCAGCGTACGGTCAGCAGCATTATGACGTCGCGGCATGATATAGAGCATATTGACCTGACGGCCCCGGAAGCGCACATTCGCGCCCTGCTGGATAAAAACCAGCACACACGCGTGGTGGTGACCGGCGGGGAAGCGGAAGAGGAGCTGCTGGGCGTGGTGCACGTTATTGATCTGCTCCAGCAGCAGCTTCACGGCGAGCCGCTCAATCTCCGCGTCCTGGTTCGCCAGCCGCTGGTCTTCCCGGAGGGGCTGCCGTTACTTTCCGCCCTTGAGCAGTTCCGTAACGCGCGGACCCACTTTGCCTTTGTAGTGGATGAGTTTGGTTCGGTGGAAGGACTGGTCACGCTCAGCGACGTGATGGAAACCATTGCCGGTAATCTGCCAAACGAGGTGGATGAGATTGATGCCCGCCACGACATTCAGAAAAACGCCGACGGCTCGTGGACGGCAAACGGCCATATGCCGCTGGAAGATCTGGTGCAATATGTCCCGCTGCCGCTGGATGAAAAGCGGGAATATCACACCATTGCCGGTCTACTGATGGAGTATCTGCAGCGTATCCCGCAGCCGGGGGAAGAGGTTCAGGTAGGCGACTATCTGCTTAAAACGCTACAAATTGAAAACCATCGCGTGCAGAAGGTTCAGCTGATACCGCTGCGGGATGAGGAAGAACTGGATTTTGAGGTGTAAAAAAGTCGGGTGGCGCAACGGCGTCAGGCTTTTGTAGGCCGGGTAAGGCGAAGCCGCCACCCGGCGCAACAGGCATCACAGCTTATCCAGCAGCTTCTTCACATCCTTGCCGTCCTGCGAATCTTTATTACGATCCGCCCAGCCGCTCAGCCGACGTTTCGCTTCATCCTGCAGATGCTTACGCAGGATCTGATCCACCTGGAGGCTATAATTCAGAGCCTGCCATTTGCCGTATACGCTCAATGGGACCGGCGTCTCTTTCAGGAAGTCGATGAGCTTACTTTCTCCCTGCCAGCCGGAAAGTACCCGCACGTTAAAGCGCGTGTCCGCCGTCTCTTTGACCAGATCCAGCTTACCTTCGCCCGTCAATGATAAGAGTGAAGAGGTACCCTGCATTCCGTCGAGAGAGAGTTGCCCGTTGTCCAGCGTCAGGTCCGTGGTGAAGCTGTCGAGTCGCGTGGCGCTGTCGTAGTTCTCCTGGGCCTTCACATCGCTGCTGCGCTCCACCGCCTGCTGTACCAGCTGCTGGAAGTTGAGCCCTTCCATACGGGAGTTTTTCAGATCAAGATGCGCCTGTCCCTGCCACTCGCGGCGGAAAGCCTCGGCATCAATTTTCGAACCCGAAAAGTCACCCGCAAGCGTCAACTGCCCCGTCAGGGATATCGGGTAATTAAACGCGTTCAGGATGGTCCCTATCTCAACGTTATCGAGACGCGGCTGGAATTCGGCGCTGGCAACGTCTTTACGGACATCCAGCGTGCCGGGCAGCGAGAGGTGCCCTGCGCCCATCTTGCCGCTCAGCTCGGAGATCACCAGCAAACCGTTATGGTTAAACATCTGGCTGCTCACGTCAGTAAAGTCCATGCCGCGCCAGCGCAGGCTAGTGGCTTTCAGCAGAATATCCGCCGTGAATCCGCGCAGGGCGTTATAGTCAGGCTGATCGAGATTCGACGAAATAACCGGGCGTGATACCGCTGCCTGGCTTTGCCCCGTCTGCGCCGCATTGCTGTCCGTGGCGCTGGCTGGCAGAGGCGGCAACAGATTTTCCAGGTTGAGCTTGTCAAACTGCAGATTCAGCACCCACTTCGGCTTTTCTTCGAGCGTGACGCTGGCCTGCCCTTTCAGGCTACTGTCATTTGCCTGCAGGTTGAGGTTATCCAGCTCCAGCTGTTTTTGTTCCTCGCGCCACACAGCCTGCAGCGTCCCCTGCCCGGCGATCCCCTGGGTGGGAAGATCGGCCCCCGTCAGTTGCCAGTCCAGCTGCTGAATGTCGGCGGTGAGCTGGTGCGGATAGTCTGACGCGTTAACGCTGGCATTCAGCGACAGGGTCAGATCGCGCTGATCGCGGTTCACGCGCCCGCTGAATTCCACCGACGCAATATGGTGTGCATCCTGTTCCATCTGCAGGTTAATGTTGCGAACGGTGACCTGCTCTTCGTGCTCATGCTGGAAAACCAGTACGCTATCGGCCACTTTCAGTTTGCCAATATCAAAGGACCAGCCTGTATCAGACGGCTCATCAGGCAGGGTGTTTTCGCGCGGTGCCACCGGCGCGTTAGCATCACGCACGGCCTCGGTTTGCGGGGTGAGCTGAATCACCGCGCCTTTCAGCATCACCTGATTCACCTGCAGTTGATGGGAAATGAGCGGGATCAGCGCCACATCAAGGCGCATGTTGTCTGCGGAAACCAGCGGCTGGGATGCCCCCGGCGCCGTGAGCGACATGCGGCCAGAGAGAATACTGAGCTGTGGCCAGACGTGCCAGCGCAGCGGCCCATCAAGCTTCAGTTGATAACCACTGCGTGCCTCGACCTGCCGCACCATGTAAGCGCGGAAGTCATTGGGGTTAACCAGCAGAACCAACGCCGAAAGGCCAGCCACCAGCACCACCAGCAAAATCATCAGCGTTGTCAGAACTCTTCTCATGGCATCCTCAATGGACTAACGATCAGTCTTTATCAATACGGCTGGCAACCGCACCCTGCTGGTCGCGATATTTTGCGTCCTGGCGGCGGTTATACGGCCTGTCTGCCGGGCCTGACAGCGGTTCAAAACTCAACGCGCCGATCATCATGCCCGGACGAAGCGCCAGCGGCAATTTACCGGCATTGAAGAATTCCAGCACGATACGTCCTGACCAGCCTGGATCGATACGGTGCGCGGTCACGTGTACCATCAGCCCCAGTCGCGCCAGCGAAGAGCGGCCATCAAGCCAGCCGACGAGGTCCGCAGGCAGGGTGACGGATTCAAATGTGACCGCCAGCGCCAGTTCACCCGGATGCAGATAAAAGGCTTCGCCGTCGTCGATAACGATTTCATCACTCATCACGCGATCGAGCGCGGCGCTGACTTCGTCCTTCGGCCCGCTGAGGTCGATGAACGGTGCGGTATGGCCGCTAAAGGTGCGGAATTTATTCCCCAACCGGACATCAACGGTCACCCCATTGATACGCTCAACAGGTGGACGCGGGGTAATAGACAAACGGCCTTCATCCAGCCAGGCTTCTATATCGCGATCACAAAGACGCACGCCTCTTTCTCCTTTCATGCAACGTACCCTGAGTCGGTAAGCGCTCAGGGTAAAACCAGGTTATCTCTGAACGGTACACAATTCACGCGGCTTATTCAAAAAACTGGCTGATTTTCGCTTTTAAGATATCAATCGCAATGCGGTTTTTACCCCCGCGCGGCACGATAATATCGGCGTATTGTTTGGAGGGTTCAATAAACTGCAGGAACATTGGGCGGACCGTTTTCTGATATTGCGCCATCACGGAGTCCATTGAACGGCCGCGTTCATTAACGTCACGCTTGATGCGGCGCATCAGGCAGATATCCAGCGGAGTATCGACGAAAATCGAGAAGTTCATGGATTCACGCAGGCGGGCATCGGTCAGCAGCAGAATGCCTTCAAGGATAATGACCTTTTTCGGCTCGATGCGGATCGTTTCCTGGGTACGGGTATGTTCGACATAACTGTAAACGGGCAGTTCAATCGCCTGGCCGCTCTTAAGCGCTTCTAAATGCTGGAACAGCAGGCTGTGATCCATTGCATTGGGGTGGTCATAGTTCGTTTTAACGCGCTCTTCCATCGACAGATGGGATTGATCTTTGTAATAGCTGTCTTCGGGAATGACGCCGATATGCTCATCACCTACTTGTTCACGCAGTTCGCGATAAAGCGTACTGGCAATTAGACTTTTACCTGAAGCCGATGCGCCGGCGATGCCTATAATGACGCACTGATGAGACTTATCAGTCATAAATTTAGCGACCTGATTAACCTGGATGTTAAGGAAGGACGACGCCGGAGCGTCAAACGCGGCAATTATAGGGATTTCGCGGGCGTGATACCAGTCGAATGCACAGGTTCTGCGAGACTGGCCGAAAAGTGACAACTTATTCCCTGAATGAAATTTAAATGACCATTTTTTCACCGTTTCACCGTTTTTTTTAACGGAGTAAGTATTTAATAAGTCTGTGGTGTCAAATTCTGAGCGGTCACCATATGAATTGTAAATTGTTTGTACTAGCATAAACCAAATTATCAAATTCACGCGTTCGGACATCTTCCCTGACGGCATGGCGTCTCTGGATAAAGCGGTAATGAATAAACAATACCAGCGGGTTTTGGTGACTACCCCACATCCTTTAACACGACTTGTCTGTCTGGGCCTGGTCACCTTTATCTTTACCTTATTTTCGCTGGAACTCACCCGTTTCGGCACCCTGCTGGCTCCGCTCTGGTTCCCCACCGCCATTATGATGGTGGCGTTTTACCGCCATGCCGGAAAAATGTGGCCGGGCATTGCCCTGGCCTGCTCGTTCGGTAATGTTCTGGCCTCGTGGATGCTGTTCTCCTGGGGATCGGTCAGCCTCATCTATCCTTCGATCAACATCATTGAGGCCGCTATCGGTGCGCTGTTTCTGCGCAAATGGCTCCCATGGTACAACCCGCTGCAGAATCTGAACGACTGGATCCGCGTGGCCATCGGCAGCGCGCTGGTGCCACCGCTGGTGGGCGGTATTCTGGTGACCCTGCTGGCCCCCGGCACTGAGCCCCTGCGTAATTTCTTCGTCTGGGTATTGTCAGAAGCGATTGGCGCGCTGGCGCTGGTGCCGCTAGGGCTGTTGTTTAAGCCGCATTATCTGCTGCGCCACCGCGATCCGCGGTTGCTGCTGGAAACGCTGACCACGCTGGCCGTGACGTTAGCCCTCAGTTGGGCAGCCATCACCTGGCTGCCGTGGCCCTTCACCTGCGTGATCGTTCTGCTGATGTGGAGCGCCGTGCGCCTGCCGCGGATGGAAGCGTTCATGGTGTTTCTGGTCACCGTGATGGTGGTGTCGCTGATGATTGCCCAGAACCCTCTGGCGCTGACCACCCAGCACGCCGGGCCGATGCTGAACGCCCCCTGGCTGCCGTTCCTGATGCTGCTCCTGCCCGCTAACGTTATGACCATGGTGATGTACGCCTTCCGCGCCGAGCGCAAACACATCACCGAAAGCGAAGAGCGTTTTCGTAACGCAATGGAATATTCTGCCATCGGTATGGCGCTGGTCAGCATCGAAGGAAAATGGCTTCAGGCGAACAAGGCGCTGTGCAATTTCCTCGGCTACAGCCAGGCGGAGCTCCAGTCGCTGACCTTCCAGCAGCTTACCTGGCCAGAAGATCTGAATACCGACCTGGAGCAGCTCGAACAGCTGATCAACGGCGAGATCAATACCTATACCCTCGAGAAGCGCTATTACACGCGCGACGGGGAAGTGGTCTGGGCGCTTCTTGCCGTCTCCGTGGTGCGCCATGCCGACGGCTCGCCGCTCTATTTTATCGCCCAGATTGAAGACATTAACGACCTGAAGCAGACCGAGTGGGTCAATAAACGCCTGATGGAGCGCATCACCCTGGCAAACGAAGCAGGGGGCATCGGCATCTGGGAGTGGGATCTGGAACCCGACATTATCAGCTGGGATAAGCGGATGTTTGAGCTGTATGAAATTCCGCCGCACATCAAGCCCACCTGGCAGCTCTGGCACGACACGATGCTGCCGGAAGATCGCGCCCACGCAGAGAAGGTGCTGCGGGACTCTCTAATTTCCCGTCTGCCGTTTAAGCTGGAATTCCGCATTCGCGTGAAGGAAGGCGTGCGTCATATTCGCTCCCTGGCGAACCGGGTGCTCAATAAGCAGGGAGAAGTCGAACGGCTGCTCGGTATCAACATGGACATGACCGAGGTTAAGCAGCTTAACGAGGCGCTTTTCCAGGAAAAAGAGCGTCTTCACATTACCCTCGACTCCATCGGTGAAGCGGTGCTGTGCACCGATATCAACATGAACGTCACCTTTATGAACCCGGTCGCCGAGAAAATGAGCGGCTGGCTGCAGACCGAAGCTATTGGTCAGCCGATCCTGAAGGTGTTACACATCACCTTTGGTGAAAAAGGGCCGCTGATGGAGAATATTCACAGCGGCGATATGTCCCGTTCCGATATCGATCAGGACGTGGTGCTGAACTGCCGTACCGGCGGCAATTTTGATATCCACTACAGCATTACGCCGCTCAGCACGCTGGATGGACAGAATATCGGCTCGGTGATCGTGATTCAGGACGTGACCGAGTCGCGCAAAATGCTGCGCCAGCTCAGCTACAGTGCTTCCCACGATGCCCTGACCCATCTGGCTAACCGGGTCAGCTTCGAAAATCATCTTAAACGGCTCCTGCAGACCGTTCGCGAAACGCGCCAGCGTCATGCCCTGGTGTTTATCGACCTCGATCGCTTCAAAGCCGTCAATGACACGGCTGGCCACGCAGCGGGGGATGCCCTGCTGCGGGAACTGGCTTCCCTGATGTTGACCATGCTCCGCTCCAGCGACGTGCTGGCGCGTCTGGGCGGGGACGAGTTCGGGTTACTGTTACCGGACTGCAATCTGGAAAGCGCGCGCTATATCGCCGGTCGCCTGATTCATGCCATCAACGACTATCACTTTATGTGGGAAGGCCGCCTGCACCGGATCGGCGCCAGCGCCGGCATCACGCTGATTGATGAAAATAACCATCAGGCGTCGGAGATCATGTCGCAGGCGGACATTGCCTGTTACGCCTCAAAAAACAGCGGACGTGGCATGGTGACGGTGTATGAACCCCAGCAGGAGCGGGATCACCACACGCGCAGCATGATGTCGCTTGATGAACAGTGGCACATGATTAAAGACAATCATCTGATGATGATTGCCCGCAGCGTCGCCTCACCGCGCATCCCTGAGAGCAGTAATTTCTGGCTGCTGTCGTTACGCCTGTGGACCAGCCAGGGCGAAGTTCAGGAAGAGCATGCCTTCCGCTCGGGCCTGGCGGAGCCAGAGCTTCTGCACGCCCTCGACAGGCGGATCTTTAGCGAGTTTTTCCGCACCTCAGCCGCCCAGATCGCCAGTAAAGGCATGGGGGTGGCGCTGCCGCTCTCGGAGGCCGGTTTAGCCAGCGTGACGCTGGTCGATGAACTGCTCGACCTGCTGGATAAAAGCCCGATGCCGGGCCGTCTGCTGCATCTGGTTATCTCTGTCGATGTGGTGTGCAATCCGGATAAGAACCTGCATCGGGGTCTGCAAAAGCTCCGTCAGGCGGGCTGCCGCGTGATCTTCAGCCAGGTGGGACGCGATATGAACGTCTTTACCCACCTGACCGCGAACATGGCCGACTATCTGATGCTGGATGCGGAGGTGGTAACCAACGTGTACGGCAATCTGATGGATGAGATGATGGTGACCATTGTTCAGGGCCACGCCCAGCGTCTGGGAATGAAAACCATCGCAGGCCCCTGTAACCAGCCCATCATGATGGATACGCTCTCCGGTATCGGCATCGATTTTATCTTTGGTGACACCATCGCCGAGCCGCAGCCATTAGATCTTCTTCTCAACACCAGTTATTTCGCGATCAACTGACGGTGCCCAGCCGTCGGTATACCAGATATGCAACAGCGCATAGGAGCGCCACGGCGTCCAGCGTTCGGCATAACGACGAATTTGCGCGGGCGTCATTCCGGCGAAGCGTTGTTTAATCAGGTAATCATCCGGCAGAAACACATCTTTCGCCTGCCAGCCGCGCAGGGCCAGATAATTTGCCGTCCAGCGCCCTATCCCCGGCCGCTGCTGTAGCGCCTTCATCCCCTCTTCTATATTCGCGGGCGGGAAAAGCGGAAATGTTCCGTCGATAACCGACTGCGCCAGATGAATCAGCGACTCCGCGCGCTTTACCGGCATGCCCAACGCTTTCAGCGCCAGCGGGTCCACTGCCGCCAGCGCCTGCGGCGTGGGGAAGCAGAGATAGCCCGGGCAATCCGCCACGGGTTCACCGCATAACGCCACCACGCGTGACGCCAGCTTCGCCGCCATCGCCACGCTCACCAGCTGTCCGAGAATCGCCCGGACGCCCTGCTCGTACGCATCCATCGCTCCCGGCAAACGTAAGCCCGGCCTTGCAGCACCGAGATCGCCCAGCGTCTCCGCGATGTGCTGCGGATTGCAGGCAAGATCGAACAGGCGTTCGATGCGCTCAAGGCACGGCTGCGCAACCGGCATTAACCCCGGGCTGAGGGTCACGTTCAGCGTGTATGTTGCGATATCCGGCGTCACACGGAAGATCCCCTGATGTCCCTCGCAGGCAAAACTGCGCTCGTAGTAGTCGTGCGTGACGGTTTCAATGCCCGTCACCGCACGCGCGCCAAGAAAGCCAAACATCCACTGCCAGTCGTAAGGGGGAAGCCAGTTCAGGGTGTACATCATCTCTCCTTTTGGGTTCTTCACAGCATAAACGGAAAGGTCCTGTTTCGCCTTGCTTTCATATTCCTGTTGTCGCCATGCGGACATTTCGTTAAAGTCTCGCCCCTTCTCACCGGCATGGGGATTCATCGTGTTTATTGGATTTGACTACGGTACGGCAAACTGCTCGGTTGCGATTATGCAAAACGGGCAGCCACGGCTCCTGAAAATGGAAAAAGAGAGCACGCTGCTGCCGTCAATGCTCTGCGCACCGACGCGTGAAGCGGTGAGCGAATGGCTGTTCCGCCACCATCAGGTTCCGGCTTCGGCGGCGGAAACCCAGGCGCTGTTACGCCGTGCGGTCAGCTTCAACCGCGAGGAAGATATCGACGTTACGCCGTCCAGCGTGCAGTTCGGCCTCTCCTCGCTCGGACACTACATTGAAGACCCCGAAGAGGTCTATTTCGTTAAGTCGCCAAAATCCTTCCTCGGCGCCAGCGGCCTGAAGCCGCAGCAGGTCGCGCTGTTCGAAGACCTGGTGTGTGCGATGATGCTGCACATCCGCAACCAGGCGCAGACGCAGGTCCCAGAGGCGATTACCCAGGCGGTGATTGGCCGACCAATTAACTTCCAGGGGCTGGGCGGCGATGAGGCCAACCAGCAGGCGCAGGGGATCCTGGAACGCGCGGCGCACCGCGCAGGCTTCCGCGACGTGGTATTCCAGTATGAACCCGTTGCCGCAGGGCTGGACTTCGAAGCCACGCTGACGGAAGAGAAGCGCGTATTGGTCGTGGACATCGGCGGGGGCACGACGGACTGCTCGCTGCTGCTGATGGGCCCCCAGTGGCATAACCGTCGCGATCGTGAAAACAGCCTGCTGGGGCACAGCGGCTGCCGCGTAGGCGGGAACGATCTTGACATCGCCCTGGCATTCAAGAGTCTGATGCCGCTGCTCGGCATGGGGGGACAAACGGAAAAAGGCATCGCGCTGCCGATCCTGCCGTGGTGGAACGCGATTGCCATCAACGACGTGCCTGCGCAGAGTGATTTTTACAGCACCGCCAACGGCCGCTTCCTTAACGATCTGGTGCGTGATGCCCAGGATGGCGAAAAAGTCGCCCTGCTCTATAAAGTGTGGCGCCAGCGTCTGAGCTACCGCGTGGTGCGTACCGCGGAAGAGAGCAAAATCGCCCTGTCCGACCGCGCTGAGCATGCGGTCTCCCTGCCGTTTATCAGTGACGAACTGGCCACCGCCATTTCGCAGGACGGGCTGGAGACGGCGCTTGCCCAGCCGCTACAGCGCATTCTGGAACAGGTGCAGCTCGCGCTGGAGAACGGCAAAGAGAAGCCGGACGTGATTTACCTGACCGGCGGTAGCGCCCGTTCGCCGCTAATCAAGAAAGCACTGGCCGAACAGCTGCCGGGTATTCCGATTGCAGGTGGCGATGACTTTGGTTCCGTTACCGCTGGTCTGGCACGCTGGGCGCAGGTGATGTTTAGCTAGTGCGGTTGTGCCGGGTGGCGGCTTCGCCTTACCGGCCTTCAAAACGTGTGTTGTTGTGGTGCGGTCTGGTGCCCTCTCCCACAAAACACCAAAAACGGCAACGTCCGTTGCCGTTCGCATTTACCTTGTAGGCCGGGTAAGCGAAGCGCCACCCGGCTAAAAAGAGCACCACACTCAGACCATTCCTGACAGTCTTCCATATTTCCTCCATTTTTCCGCTGTGTTGCCTGACTAAACTAGTATCATTCCCCGAAGTATTCAGGATGAGAACGTATAACGATGAAAGGCAGTAACAAATCCCGCTGGGCAATCGCCGCTGGCATCATTGTGGTGGCCCTTGCCGCCGCCTGGTACTGGCACAGCCAATCCGCGAACTCCGCCGCACCTGCCGGTGCCACCAGCCAGGCTCAGCGCCCCACGGGCGGAGGGCGTCATGGAATGCGCGGCGGCGCCCTGGCGCCGGTTCAGGCGGCGACGGCGGTGAATAAAGCCGTTCCTCGCTATCTCACAGGTCTCGGGACCATTACCGCCGCCAACACCGCCACGGTGCGCAGCCGCGTCGACGGCCAGCTCATCGCGATCCACTTCCAGGAAGGTCAGCAGGTTAAGGCTGGTGACCTGCTGGCGGAAATCGACCCGAGCCAGTTTAAGGTCGCCCTCGCCCAGGCGCAGGGACAGCTCGCGAAAGACAACGCGACCCTCGCCAACGCCCGGCGCGATTTAGCCCGCTACCAGCAACTGGTGAAAACGAATCTGGTGTCCCGTCAGGAACTGGATACCCAGCAGTCGCTGGTCAGTGAAACGCAGGGCACTATCAAAGCGGACGAAGCCGCCGTGGCCAGCGCCCAGCTGCAGCTGGACTGGAGCCGCATCACCGCGCCGATTAACGGACGCGTCGGCCTGAAGCAGGTCGATATCGGCAACCAAATCTCCAGCGGCGACACCACGGGCATCGTGGTGATCACCCAGACCCACCCGATTGATTTAGTCTTTACCCTGCCGGAAAGCGATATCGCGACCGTCATGCAGGCGCAAAAAGCCGGTAAAGGCCTGGTAGTGGAAGCCTGGGACCGCACCAACAAGCAGAAACTGAGTGAAGGGTCCCTGCTCAGTCTGGATAACCAGATCGACACCACCACCGGCACCATCAAGCTGAAGGCGCGCTTTAATAACCAGGACGATGCCCTCTTCCCGAACCAGTTCGTGAATGCGCGCATGCTGGTCGCGACCGAAGAGAACGCGGTGGTGATCCCCACCGCTGCACTGCAGATGGGTAATGAAGGTAACTTTGTCTGGGTGCTTAACAGCGACAATAAAGTCAGCAAGCATCTCGTAAAAACCGGAATTCAGGACAGCCAGACGGTGGTCATCAGCGCGGGGCTTTCCGCAGGCGACCGCGTGGTCACCGACGGCATTGACCGTCTGACCGAAGGAGCCAAAGTGGAAGTGGTTGAACCGGCGAAACAGGGAGCGACCTCCTGATGCAGGTGCTGCCGCCGGGCTCTACAGGTGGGCCGTCACGCCTGTTTATCCTCCGTCCTGTCGCCACCACATTGCTGATGGTGGCGATCCTGCTCGCCGGGATTATCGGCTATCGCTTCCTGCCCGTCTCGGCGCTGCCGGAGGTGGATTACCCAACGATTCAGGTTGTCACCCTCTATCCCGGGGCCAGCCCGGACGTGGTGACCTCCGCCATTACCGCCCCGCTGGAGCGCCAGTTCGGCCAGATGTCGGGGCTAAAACAGATGTCCTCCCAGAGTTCTGGCGGGGCATCCGTCGTGACGCTGCAGTTCCAGTTGACGCTGTCACTGGACGTCGCCGAGCAGGAGGTGCAGGCCGCCATCAACGCCGCTACCAACCTGCTGCCGTCAGACCTGCCTAACCCACCGGTCTACAGCAAGGTGAACCCGGCAGATCCGCCAATCATGACGCTTGCCGTCACCTCCTCCGCGATGCCGATGACCCAGGTCGAAGACATGGTCGAAACGCGCGTGGCGCAGAAAATTTCTCAGGTGTCCGGCGTTGGCCTCGTCACCCTCGCGGGCGGCCAGCGCCCGGCGGTGCGCGTCAAGCTGAACGCGCAGGCCATCGCCGCGCTGGGACTCACCAGCGAAACCATTCGCAGCGCCATTAGCAACGCGAACGTCAACTCGGCGAAGGGCTCGCTGGACGGCCCAACCCGCGCCGTGACGCTCTCCGCCAACGACCAGATGCAGTCCGCCGACGAATATCGTCAGCTGATTATCGCCTACCAGAACGGCGCGCCAGTGCGTCTGGGCGACGTGGCGACCGTAGAACAAGGCGCGGAGAACAGCTGGCTGGGGGCATGGGCCAACAAGCAGCAGGCGATCGTGATGAACGTGCAGCGCCAGCCGGGTGCCAACATCATCGAAACCGCCGACAGC
Organism: Enterobacter cloacae complex sp. Mu1197; assembly: GCF_040059225.1. Taxonomy (NCBI): domain Bacteria; kingdom Pseudomonadati; phylum Pseudomonadota; class Gammaproteobacteria; order Enterobacterales; family Enterobacteriaceae; genus Enterobacter; species Enterobacter cloacae complex sp. Mu1197. Next base: position 3,101,151 of record NZ_CP157375.1, read on the forward strand.
ATCCGCACCATGCTGCCGCAGCTGATCGAAAGCCTGCCGAAATCGGTCAGCGTGAAGGTGCTTTCCGACCGTACCACCAACATTCGCGCGTCGGTCACCGACACCCAGTTCGAGCTGATGCTGGCGATTGCGCTGGTGGTGATGATCATTTATCTGTTCCTGCGCAACGTTCCGGCGACCATTATTCCCGCCGTCGCCGTACCGCTCTCGCTGGCCGGCACGTTTGCCGTCATGGTGTTCCTCGATTTTTCGATCAACAACCTGACGCTGATGGCGCTCACCATCGCCACCGGGTTCGTGGTGGATGACGCTATCGTCGTTATTGAGAACATCTCGCGCTATATCGAGAAAGGCGAAAAACCGCTGGCCGCTGCGCTGAAAGGCGCAGGTGAAATCGGCTTTACCATTATCTCGCTGACCTTCTCATTGATTGCGGTGCTGATCCCGCTGCTGTTTATGGGCGATATTGTCGGGCGGCTGTTCCGCGAGTTTGCCGTGACGCTGGCGGTCGCCATTCTGATCTCCGCGGTGGTGTCGCTGACCCTGACGCCGATGATGTGCGCCCGCATGCTAAGCCACGAGTCCCTGCGCAAACAAAACCGCTTCTCCCGCGCCTCCGAGCGCATGTTCGAGCGCATTATTGCCGGCTACGGTCGCGTGCTGGCGAAAGTCCTCAACCACCCGTGGGCGACGCTCAGCGTGGCGCTCGGCACGCTGGCGCTCAGCGTGATGCTGTGGATTTTCATTCCGAAAGGCTTCTTCCCCATCCAGGACAACGGCATTATTCAGGGCACGCTTCAGGCCCCGCAGTCGGTCTCCTTCGCCAATATGGCGCAGCGCCAGCAGCAGGTGTCTGAGATTGTTATGAACGATCCGGCGGTCGAGAGCCTGACCTCCTACGTGGGCGTCGACGGCACCAACCCGTCGCTCAACAGCGCGCGTCTGCAGATCAACCTTAAGCCGCTGGATGAGCGCGACGATCGCGTCAACGCCGTCATTGAGCGGTTGCAAAACGCCGTCGCGCGCGTGCCAGGCGTTGAGCTTTACCTGCAGCCGATTCAGGATTTGACCATCGATACCCAGGTCAGCCGCACGCAGTACCAGTTCACGCTGCAGGCCACCTCGCTGGACGCGCTCAGCACCTGGGTGCCGCAGCTGGTGGATAAACTCAAAACCCTGCCGCAGCTCTCGGACGTCAGCAGCGACTGGCAGGACAAGGGCCTGGCGGCGTATGTGAACGTCAACCGCGACGCCGCCAGCCGTCTGGGTATTACCATGGCGGACGTGGATAACGCCCTGTACAACGCCTTCGGTCAGCGCCTGATCTCCACCATCTACACCCAGGCGAACCAGTACCGCGTGGTGCTGGAGCACAACACCGAAAATACGCCCGGCCTGGCGGGGCTGGACTCGGTGCGCCTGACCAGCAAAGACGGCGGCATTGTGCCACTGAGCGCTATCGCCACGGTGGAAGAACGCTATACCCCCCTGTCGATTAACCATCTGGATCAGTTCCCGTCCACCACCATCTCCTTTAACGTGCCGGACAATTACTCTCTGGGTGAAGCGGTGGAGGCCATTCAGGCGGCGGAAAAAGCGGTAAGCTTCCCGTCCGACATTCAGACCCAGTTCCAGGGCAGCACCCTGGCGTTTCAGGCCGCGCTGGGCAACACCATCTGGCTGATCGTCGCGGCGGTCGTGGCGATGTACATCGTGCTCGGCGTGCTGTACGAAAGCTTTATCCACCCGATCACCATCCTCTCTACCCTGCCGACGGCGGGCGTGGGGGCGCTGCTGGCATTAATGCTGGCGGGCAGCGAGCTGGACGTGATTGCCATCATCGGCATTATCCTGCTCATCGGGATCGTGAAGAAAAACGCCATCATGATGATCGACTTTGCCCTGGCCGCCGAGCGCGAACAGGGCATGTCGCCGCGCGATGCCATCTTCCAGGCCTGCCTGCTGCGTTTTCGTCCGATCCTGATGACCACGCTGGCCGCCCTGCTGGGCGCGCTGCCGCTGATGCTGAGCACCGGCGTCGGCGCGGAGCTGCGCCGACCGCTGGGTATCGGCATGGTCGGCGGTCTGCTGGTGAGCCAGGTGCTGACGCTGTTCACCACGCCGGTGATCTACCTGCTGTTTGACCGCCTGGCGCTGTGGACCAAAAGCCGCTTCCCGAAACGTGAAGAGGAGGCATAAGTGAAGTTTTTCGCCCTCTTCATTTATCGCCCGGTGGCGACGATTTTAATCTCGCTCGCCATTACCCTCTGCGGCGTGCTGGGCTTCCGGCTGCTGCCGGTGGCGCCGCTGCCGCAGGTAGATTTCCCGGTGATCATGGTCAGCGCCTCGCTGCCGGGCGCCTCGCCGGAAACCATGGCCTCGTCCGTTGCCACGCCGCTGGAGCGTTCGCTCGGGCGGATTGCGGGGGTCAACGAGATGACCTCCAGCAGCTCGCTGGGCAGCACGCGCATCATTCTGGAGTTCAGCTTCGACCGGGATATCAACGGCGCGGCGCGCGACGTGCAGGCGGCCATTAACGCCGCACAGAGCCTGCTGCCGAGCGGGATGCCGAGCCGTCCGACCTACCGCAAGGCCAACCCGTCCGACGCGCCGATCATGATCCTGACGCTGACCTCGGATACGTACTCGCAGGGGCAGCTGTACGACTTTGCGTCTACCCAGCTGGCGCAGACAATCTCACAAATTAACGGCGTCGGCGACGTGAGCGTCGGCGGAAGTTCCCTGCCCGCCGTGCGCGTGGGGTTAAACCCGCAGGCGTTATTCAACCAGGGCGTGTCGCTGGATGACGTGCGCTCCGCCATTAGCAACGCCAACGTGCGTAAACCGCAGGGGGCGATTGAGGATAACAGCCACCGCTGGCAGATCCACACCAACGACGAGCTGAAAACCGCGGCGGAATATCAACCGCTCATCATTCACTATAACAACGGTGCGGCGGTGCGCTTAAGCGACGTGGCCAGCGTCACCGACTCGGTGCAGGACGTGCGCAACGCCGGGATGACCAACGCCAAACCGGCGATTCTGCTGATGATCCGCAAGCTGCCGGAGGCCAACATTATTGAGACGGTGAACAGCATTCGCGCCCGTCTTCCGGACCTGCAGGAGACCATCCCGGCAGCAATCGATCTGCAAATTGCCCAGGATCGCTCCCCGACCATTCGCGCCTCGCTGGAAGAGGTCGAGCAAACGCTGGTGATCTCCGTCGCGCTGGTGATCCTGGTGGTCTTCCTGTTCCTGCGCTCTGGCCGCGCGACGCTGATCCCGGCGGTGGCCGTGCCGGTCTCGCTGATCGGTACCTTTGCCGCCATGTATCTGTGCGGGTTTAGCCTCAACAACCTGTCGCTGATGGCACTGACGATTGCGACGGGATTCGTGGTGGATGACGCCATCGTGGTGCTGGAGAACATCTCCCGCCATCTGGAAGCGGGCGTGAAGCCGCTGCAGGCTGCGTTGCAGGGCACGCGCGAGGTGGGGTTTACGGTGCTCTCCATGAGCCTGTCGCTGGTGGCGGTGTTCCTGCCGCTGCTGCTGATGGGCGGGCTGCCGGGCCGGTTGCTGCGCGAGTTTGCCGTCACCCTCTCCGTCGCGATCGGCATTTCGCTGGCGATCTCCCTAACGCTGACGCCAATGATGTGCGGCTGGATGCTCAAGCGCAGCAAACCGCACTCGCAGCCGCGCCGCAAAGGCTTTGGCCGTTTCCTGATGGCAATGCAGGAAGGCTACGGCAAATCGCTGAAGTGGGTGCTGAACCATACGCGTCTGGTCGGCCTGGTGCTGATCGGCACCATCGTGCTCAACGTGTGGATGTATATCACCATCCCGAAAACTTTCTTCCCGGAGCAGGACACCGGCGTGCTGATGGGCGGCATTCAGGCGGACCAGAGTATTTCGTTCCAGGCCATGCGCGGCAAGCTGCAGGACTTTATGAAGATCATTCGTGAAGACAAAGCCGTGGATAACGTCACTGGCTTTACCGGCGGGTCACGCGTCAACAGCGGGATGATGTTTATTACCCTCAAACCGCGCGGCGAGCGCAACGAAACTGCCCAGCAGGTGATTGACCGCCTGCGGGTGAAGCTCGCCAAAGAGCCGGGGGCAAACCTGTTTTTGATGGCCGTTCAGGATATCCGCGTCGGCGGGCGACAGGCGAACGCCAGCTATCAGTACACGTTACTCTCTGACGACTTAGCCGCCCTGCGCGAGTGGGAGCCGAAGATCCGCAAGGCGCTGGCCGCCCTTCCCCAACTGGCGGACGTAAACTCCGATCAGCAGGACAACGGCGCCGAGATGGCCCTGACCTACGACCGTGAAACCATGTCACGGCTGGGCATAAACGTAGAAGCCGCCAACAGCCTGCTGAACAACGCCTTCGGCCAGCGCGAGATCTCCACCATCTACCAGCCGATGAACCAGTATAAGGTAGTGATGGAAGTTGACCCGCGCTACACCCAGGACATCAGCGCCCTGGACAAAATGTTTGTGATTAACAACGACGGCAAGGCGATTCCGCTCTCGTACTTTGCCAGCTGGCAGCCAGCCAACGCGCCGCTGTCGGTGAACCATCAGGGGCTGTCGGCGGCGTCGACCATCTCCTTTAACCTCCCCGCCGGTTCGTCACTGTCTGAGGCCAGCGATGCAATCAACCGCGCGATGACCCAGCTTGGCGTGCCGTCCACCGTGCGCGGCAGCTTCGCCGGGACCGCGCAGGTATTCCAGGAGACAATGAACTCGCAGGTGATTTTGATTCTGGCCGCCATCGCCACGGTCTATATTGTGCTGGGCGTGCTGTATGAGAGCTACGTGCACCCGCTGACCATCCTCTCGACGCTGCCGTCGGCGGGCGTGGGGGCGCTGCTGGCGCTGGAGCTGTTCGGCGCACCGTTCAGCCTTATCGCGCTTATCGGGATCATGCTATTAATCGGCATCGTGAAGAAAAACGCCATCATGATGGTGGACTTCGCGCTGGACGCCCAGCGCAACGGCAACCTCTCGCCGGAAGAGGCCATCTTCCAGGCCTGCCTGCTGCGCTTCCGTCCGATCATGATGACCACTCTGGCGGCGCTGTTTGGCGCGCTGCCGCTGGTGATCTCGGGCGGCGACGGCTCAGAGCTGCGCCAGCCGCTGGGGATCACCATCGTCGGCGGCCTGGTGATGAGCCAGCTGCTGACGCTGTACACCACGCCGGTGGTCTATCTGTTCTTCGACCGCCTGCGGCTGCGCTTTTCGCGTAAAAACAGAACCACGGTGACTGAGTAGATGACAGATCTCCCCGCTAACGTTCGCTGGCAATTATGGATAGTCGCCTTCGGCTTTTTTATGCAGTCGCTGGATACGACCATCGTCAACACCGCCCTCCCCTCCATGGCGAAAAGTCTGGGGGAGAGCCCGCTGCATATGCACATGGTGATTGTCTCCTACGTGCTGACGGTTGCCGTGATGCTGCCCGCCAGCGGCTGGCTGGCCGATAAGGTCGGCGTGCGGAATATCTTTTTTACCGCCATCGTGCTGTTTACCACCGGCTCGCTGTTTTGCGCGCAGGCCAATACCCTCGACCAGCTGGTCATGGCGCGCGTGCTGCAGGGCATCGGCGGGGCGATGATGGTACCCGTCGGGCGGTTAACGGTGATGAAGATTGTGCCGCGCGAGCAGTACATGGCGGCGATGACCTTTGTCACCCTGCCCGGTCAGGTGGGGCCGCTGCTGGGCCCGGCGCTGGGCGGTATGCTGGTGGAGTACGCCTCCTGGCACTGGATCTTCTTAATCAACCTCCCGGTAGGCATCATCGGCGCGATGGCCACCCTGGCGCTGATGCCGAACTACAAAATGCAGACCCGGCGCTTTGATTTCTTCGGTTTTATCCTGCTGGCGGCGGGTATGGCCACGCTCACCCTGGCGCTGGACGGGCAAAAAGGACTGGGGATTTCACCCCTGACGCTCGGGCTCCTGATCGCGCTCGGTGTTACCGCCATACTGTGGTATCTGTGGCACGCCAGAGGAAACGACAAGGCGCTGTTCAGCCTGGCGTTGTTTAAAAACCCCACTTACCGTCTGGGCCTGTCTGGCAGCTTTGCCGGACGCATCGGCAGCGGGATGCTGCCGTTTATGACGCCCGTTTTTCTGCAAATTGGCATGGGTTTTTCGCCATTCCACGCGGGCCTGATGATGATCCCGATGGTGCTCGGCAGCATGGGAATGAAGCGCATTGTGGTGCAGGTGGTGAACCGCTTTGGCTATCGACACGTGCTGGTGGCCGCCACGCTGGGGCTGGCGCTGGTCAGCCTGCTGTTTATGGCCGTGGCGCTGATGGGCTGGTACTACGTCCTGCCGCTGGTGCTGTTCTGCCAGGGGATCATCAACTCCATGCGCTTCTCGTCGATGAATACCCTGACCCTGAAAGACCTGCCGGACGATCTGGCGAGCAGCGGCAACAGCCTGCTGTCGATGGTGATGCAGCTCTCCATGAGCGTGGGCGTGACTATTGCGGGGTTACTGCTCGGGATGTACGGTCAGCACCACCTCAGCGTCGACACGCCGGTGGCGCATCAGGTCTTTATGTATACCTACCTCAGCATGGCGTTCATTATCGCCCTGCCCGCTTTCATCTTCGCCCGGGTGCCGGATGATACCAGCAAGAACGTCGTGATTAGGCGCGGCAAAAGGAGTGGCTCATGAAATTCTGGCGTCCGGGTATTACCGGCAAGCTCTTTGTAGCGATCTTCGCCACCTGTATCGTCCTGCTGATCACCATGCACTGGGCGGTGCGGGTCAGCTTCGAGCGCGGCTTTATTGATTACATCAAGCATGGCAATGAGCAGCGTTTGCAGGGACTGAGCGATGCGCTGAGTGAACAGTACGCCCAGCACGGCAACTGGCGTTTTCTGCGCAACAATGATCGCTTTATTTTCCAGATCCTGCGCTCGCTGGAGCACGATACCGGCGACGATCGTCCGGGCCCGGGCATGCCGCCGCACGGCTGGCGCACCCAGTTCTGGGTAATCGACCAGGATATGCGCCCCCTGGTTGGCCCGCGCGCGCCGATACCGCCGGACGGTACCCGGCGGGCGATTAAAGTGAATAACGCCACCGTTGGCTGGGTTATCGCCTCCCCAGTGGAGCGCCTGACGCGCAACACCGACATCAACTTTGACCGCCAGCAGCGTCGCACAAGCTGGCTGATTGTCGCGCTCTCCACGCTGCTCGCCGCGCTCGCCACCTTCCCGCTGGCGCGCGGTCTGCTCGCCCCGGTGAAACGCCTGGTGGAAGGCACGCACAAGCTCGCCGCCGGGGATTTCACCACCCGCGTCGATACCCGCAGCCAGGACGAGCTGGGCAAGCTGGCGCAGGACTTTAACCAGCTCGCCAGCACGCTTGAGAAAAACCAGCAGATGCGCCGCGACTTTATGGCCGATATTTCACACGAGCTGCGTACGCCGCTGGCGGTGCTGCGCGGCGAGCTCGAGGCCATTCAGGACGGCGTGCGCCAGTTCACGCCCGAATCGGTGGCTTCCCTGCAGGCGGAGGTGGGCACGCTCACCAAGCTGGTGGACGATCTCCACCAGCTCTCCATGTCCGACGAAGGCGCGCTGGCCTACCAGAAGGCGCCCGTAGACGTCATTAACGTGCTGGAAGTAGCGAGCGGCGCCTTCCGCGAACGCTTTGCCAGTCGCAACCTGAAAATCGACCTCTCCCTGCCGGACAGCGCGGTGGTGTTTGGCGACAAAGATCGGCTGATGCAGCTGTTCAACAACCTGCTGGAAAACAGTCTGCGCTACACCGACAGCGGCGGCGGGCTGCTGATTTCCGGCAGACAGGAAAACGGGCGCTTTGCCCTTACCTTCGCGGATTCCGCACCCGGCGTGCAGGACGCGCAGCTGGAAAAACTGTTTGAACGTTTTTACCGTACCGAGGGCTCCCGCAATCGCGCCAGCGGCGGATCCGGTCTGGGGCTGGCGATTTGCGTTAACATCGTCGAGGCGCATAATGGCACGATCCGCGCCGCCCATTCGCCTTTTGGCGGGGTTAGCATTACAGTAGAGTTACCTCTGGAACGGGATTTATCGAGAGAAGTATGACCGAGTTACCGATTGACGAAAACACGCCGCGCATTTTGATCGTCGAAGACGAACCCAAGCTGGGACAGCTGCTGATCGACTATTTACGCGCGGCCAGCTATGCCCCGTCACTGATAAGCCACGGCGACCAGGTGCTGCCTTACGTGCGCCAGACCCCGCCGGACCTGATCCTGCTGGATCTGATGCTTCCCGGGACCGATGGCCTGACCCTGTGCCGGGAAATTCGCCGCTTCTCCGACGTACCGATCGTCATGGTCACCGCCAAAATTGAAGAGATTGACCGCCTGCTGGGGCTCGAAATCGGCGCGGACGACTATATCTGCAAGCCCTACAGTCCGCGCGAGGTAGTCGCCCGCGTGAAAACCATTCTGCGCCGCTGCAGGCCGCAGCGCGAGCTTCAGGTGCTGGACGCCGAAAGTCCGCTGATTGTCGACGAAAGCCGCTTCCAGGCGAGCTGGCGCAGCAAGCTGCTGGACCTGACGCCAGCGGAGTTCCGCCTGCTGAAAACTCTCTCCCACGAGCCGGGAAAAGTCTTCTCCCGCGAACAGTTGCTGAACCATCTGTACGACGATTACCGCGTGGTGACCGACCGCACCATCGATAGCCACATCAAAAATCTGCGCCGCAAGCTGGAGGCGCTGGACGCCGAGCAGTCGTTTATTCGCGCGGTGTATGGCGTGGGGTATCGCTGGGAAGCGGATGCGTGCAGGATTGCGTGACTATAACTTTCAAGCTTTTTCTCATTAAAGCCTCTTTAGTCATAGAGGCTTTTAATAATTACCCCCCTTAGAAAACTTCAAAAAAAAACACTTAAACATATATCTTACACATCGCATTTATAAAAAGTAATTACAATTATTTTTTTAATAAACACTCTCGCTTCCGAACCATCATAATCTTCATGTTCAGCATCCTTAAAGCTCTCCACTCCATCATCAACTTTAACGCAAATATTTTTATTATGCGCAGAAAGTAATTTATTGCAAAGCGAACGATAATCACGAATATCTTTTTCATCTGGGAAAAACACTAAAGATGCATATGATAAATGCTTACTTTCATCATTTAAAGAATATATCATAAAATCTATGAGGCGTATAATATCCTTATCTATCTCCTTCTTATTGTTACCATTCTTTTTAACTTCGATAATTGAATATACACTACCTTTTGAATTCTCACCCAGAAATTCGCCACCCAACCCTTTATCATAAAAAGCGATGTCTACATTTCCATTTTTCCTGGAAAACAACTTTGCAAGACTAGAGCGCAATTTTAATAAGCTTGCTCTTTTTGCAAAGTCCCTCATCAAATTAAATCTAAAGTTAAATTTAGCCAAATCTATTACCTGTTCTTCAAAATATAAGCTTTTCTTTAGATACTTATTCATGTTACTGCCCAAGAGAACAGTTACAAGGTACTCTGGCCGTATTTCAAAATCACATTCATTATTAATAGAAAATATCTCATTCAAAGTTTCTTTTGCTGCCTTCATTAGAAATTTACAATAATCTGTATTATGCATTTATCATCATCCTATAATGTAATCATGAACTATTATCGGAGCATTATTTAAAAGATTTAGTTTTTTATAAACTTAAATCCTAACAAGGTCTTCTACTAAGTTACTTGGTTAAAACGCTTCCAAAAGGTTTACCTCCCTGCCCCGCAGCGCTACAATGCCCGCCCTTAAAGTGGGGGATCTCCCCTTACCGCTGCACCTGGTGCACGCGGATCTGACCTGTCATCAGAACGAGAACAAACATGTTTAAACCGGAACTCCTTTCCCCGGCGGGAACGCTGCAAAATATGCGTTACGCTTTCGCCTATGGCGCCGACGCCGTGTATGCGGGCCAGCCACGCTACTCGCTGCGCGTGCGTAACAACGAATTCAACCACGAGAACCTGCAGCTCGGCATCAACGAGGCGCACGCTCTGGGTAAAAAATTCTACGTGGTGGTCAACATCGCGCCGCACAACGCCAAGCTGAAAACGTTCATCCGTGACCTGAAGCCGGTGGTGGATATGGGGCCGGACGCGCTGATCATGTCGGACCCGGGTTTAATCATGCTGGTTCGGGAGAACTTCCCGGAGATGGATATCCACCTCTCCGTACAGGCTAACGCCGTCAACTGGGCAACGGTGAAGTTCTGGAAGCAGATGGGGCTGACCCGCGTCATCCTGTCTCGCGAGCTTTCGCTGGAAGAGATCGAAGAGATCCGCACCCAGGTGCCGGATATGGAAATCGAAATCTTCGTTCACGGCGCGCTGTGCATGGCCTATTCCGGCCGCTGCCTGCTCTCTGGCTACATCAACAAACGCGACCCGAACCAGGGCACCTGCACCAACGCCTGCCGCTGGGAATATAACGTTCAGGAAGGCAAAGAGGATGACATCGGCAACATCGTCCACAAGCATGAGCCGATCCCGGTGACCAACGTTGAGCCAACGCTGGGCATCGGCGCGCCAACCGACAGCGTGTTTATGATTGAAGAAGCCAAACGTCCGGGCGAGTACATGACCGCCTTTGAAGACGAGCACGGCACCTACATCATGAACTCGAAAGATCTGCGTGCCATCGCCCACGTCGAGCGCCTGACCCAGATGGGCGTGCACTCCCTGAAGATTGAAGGCCGCACCAAATCCTATTACTACTGCGCGCGTACTGCGCAGGTATACCGCAAAGCCATCGACGATGCGGCCGCCGGTAAACCGTTCGATACCAGCCTGCTGGAAACTCTGGAAGGCCTGGCGCATCGCGGCTATACCGAAGGCTTCCTGCGCCGTCATACCCACGACGACTACCAGAACTACGAGCACGGCTACTCCGTATCCGAACGCCAGCAGTTTGTCGGTGACTTCACCGGCGAGCGTAAAGGCGCGCTGGCGGCCGTCGCGGTGAAAAACAAGTTCACCAAAGGCGACAGCCTGGAGCTGATGACCCCGCAGGGCAACATGAACTTCACGCTGGAGCATCTGGAAAATGGCAAAGGCGAAGCGATTGAGGTGGCGCCGGGTGACGGGCATACCGTCTGGCTGCCGGTTCCGGAAGAGGTGGAGCTGAAGTTCGCGCTGCTGATGCGTAACTTCAACGGTGAAAGCACCCGTAACCCACACGGCAAATAGTCAATCAGGGAAATTTTTTCGCGCTGGGATAATTCTTAGAATCGGATCACATACCGCTTCGTTCAATACGGGTATTATCCCCCCGCTGAAAAACATAACCCATAAATGCTAGCTGTACCAGGAACCACCTCCTTAGCCTGCGTAATCTCCCTTACGCGGGCTTATTTTTTGCCTTTCATCCTGTTCTTACCCGCTTTTTTCCTCTCTGCTATACACTCTTACTAACGCTAAAAAAGGGAGCAGCGCGGATGGCAACCTATCCAGACAGTTTATTGATTCTCAATGGCAAAAGTGCGGGCAACGATCTCCTGCGTCAGGCAATTCAGGATTTGCGTGACGACGGCGCGCGCATCCACGTCAGGGTAACCTGGGAAAAAGGCGATGCCGCAAGGTATATCAATGAAGCCCCCGGGCTTGGCGTCAACACCATCATTTCCGGCGGCGGCGATGGCACCATCAATGAAATCGCGTCAGCGCTGATCGACCTGCCCCCGGCAAACCGCCCGGTGATGGGCATTTTACCGCTCGGCACCGCCAATGATTTTGCCACCAGCGCAGGGATCCCCGAGGCGTTAGAAAAAGCGCTCCAGCTGGCGATCCTCGGTAAAGCCACCGCGGTTGATATTGCGCAGGTGAATGACAAAACCTGCTTTATCAATATGGCCACCGGCGGGTTCGGCACGCGCATCACCAGCGAAACGCCGGAAAAGCTGAAGGCGGCGCTGGGCGGCGTGTCGTATCTGATCCACGGTCTGATGCGCATGGATACCCTCAAGCCTGACCGCTGCGAAATTCGCGGCGAGGATTTTCAGTGGCAGGGTGACGCGCTGGTCATTGGCATTGGCAATGGTCGACAGGCTGGCGGCGGTCAGCAGCTGTGCCCGGAGGCGCTGATCAATGACGGTCAGCTACAGCTGCGGATTTTCACGGGCGACGGCCTTCTGCCCGCGCTGTTTACCACGCTGACGCAGCCGGAAGAGAGTCCGAATATCATTGACGGGAAATCCGCATGGTTTGAGGTCAATGCCCCGCACGGGATGACGTTTAACCTCGACGGAGAGCCGCTAAGCGGAACGCAGTTCCGCATTGAGGTGTTGCCCGGCGCGCTGCAGTGTCGGTTGCCGCCGGACTGTGTGCTTTTGCGCTGATGGTATTGCCGGGGGGCGGCTACGCCTTACCCGGCCCACGCTTCGCCCTCAGGTCAGGCAATCGTGACTTTGCTGTCCAGATAGACGTCCTGCACCGCATTGATCAGCTTCACGCCGTCGGCCATCGATTTCTTAAACGCCTTACGACCCAGGATCAGCCCCATTCCGCCCGCGCGTTTGTTAATAACCGCCGTACGAACCGCGTCTGACAGGTCAGTATCGCCGCCCGCCGCGCCGCCGGAGTTAATCAGCCCTGCACGGCCCATATAGCAGTTCGCCAGCTGGTAGCGCACCAGGTCGATCGGGTTATCGCTGGTCAGCTTGCTGTAAACGCGGTCATCGGTGTAACCGAAGTTCACCGCCTTATAGCCGCCGTTATTCTCGGCCATTTTCTGCTTCACGATGTCTGCGCCAATGGTCGCCGCCAGATGGTTCGCCTGGCCGGTAAGATCGGCCGACACGTGGTAATCCACGCCGTCTTTTTTGAACGCCGAGTTACGCAGGTACGCCCACAGCACGGTCACCATACCCAATTCGTGCGCGCGCTCAAACGCCGCAGAGATCTCTTCAATCTGACGACGGGACTGTTCAGAGCCAAAGTAAATCGTCGCCCCAACGGCAACCGCCCCCATATTGAACGCCTGCTCGACGCTGGCGTAGAGCGTCTGGTCATATTCGGTGGGATAGCTCAGGGTTTCATTGTGGTTCAGCTTCACGAGGAACGGAATGCGGTGGGCATAGCGACGCGAGACGGAGGCCAGCACGCCGTAGGTGGAGGCCACGCAGTTACAGCCCGCTTCAATCGCCAGCTCAACAATGTTCTTCGGATCGAAATAGAGCGGATTCGCCGCGAAAGAGGCGCCCGCCGAGTGCTCAACGCCCTGGTCTACCGGCAGAATGGAGAGATATCCGGTGCCACCGAGCCGCCCGGTGTTGTAGAGCGTCTGCATGTTTCGCAGAACCGCAGGCGGACGGTTGTTATCGACCATCACGCGGTCGACGTAGTCATGACCCGGCAGATAGAGCTGGTCGGCTGGAATGGTCATACAACGATGCTGTAAAAGGCTGTCGGCGTCTTTGCCAAGCAACTGCGCAATATCAGTCATGTGATACTCCCGTAAGTCCGACGTCGTGTCGGTGTGTGTTTATCCAGTCCCATTATTTATGGGCAGACTAAGCCTGGTACCGACTTAACAGATTTTCCACCTTTTGCATTTTTTTTCAGCACAATCTGCTGGCTCGATTCGTGTACAACAAAACTGTTACATTGATCAAACAATCGCCACAAAGGTATTTAAAAGGTATTATAGAATGGTATGTTAAAGGCGTACCCTCTCTGACATGCAGGATTAAAAAATGAAAACGAAAGTCCAACTGTCATTCATGATGTTTGTTGAATGGTTTATCTGGGGCGCGTGGTTTGTGCCGCTGTGGCTGTGGCTGAGCAAAAGCGGTTTTACCGCCGGGGAAATCGGCTGGTCTTATGCCTGTACCGCCATTGCCGCTATCCTCTCCCCAATTCTGGTCGGATCGCTGACGGACCGCTTCTTCGCCGCGCAGAAAGTACTGGCGGTGCTGATGTTTGCCGGCGCGATTCTGATGTACTTCGCCGCACAGCAAACCCAGTTCAGCACCTTCTTCCCGCTGCTGCTGGTTTACTCCCTGACCTATATGCCCACCATCGCGCTGACCAACAGTATTGCCTTCGCGAACGTGGATGACGTCGAGGCCGATTTCCCGCGTATCCGCGTGATGGGCACTATCGGCTGGATCGCCTCCGGGCTGGCGTGCGGCTTCCTGCCGCAGATGCTGGGCTATAGCGATATTTCCGATACCAATATTCCCCTGCTGATGACGGCAGCCAGCTCCGCCCTGCTCGGCGTGTTTGCCCTCTTCCTGCCGAACACACCGCCGAAAAGTACCGGCAAGCTGGACTTCAAAGTGATGCTGGGGCTGGACGCGCTGATCCTGCTGCGCGACAAAAACTTCCTCGTGTTCTTCTTCTGCTCGTTTCTGTTCGCCATGCCGCTGGCCTTCTATTACATCTTCGCCAACGGCTATCTCACCGAAGTGGGAATGAAAAACGCCACCGGCTGGATGACGCTCGGCCAGTTCTCTGAAATCTTCTTTATGCTGGCGCTGCCGTTCTTTACCAAACGCTTTGGTATTAAGAAGGTCTTACTGCTGGGTCTGATCACGGCCGCTATCCGCTACGGGTTCTTCGTTTACGGCGGTGCGGAACAGTACTTCACCTACGCCCTGCTGTTCCTCGGCATTCTGCTGCACGGCGTGAGCTACGACTTCTACTACGTCACCGCGTACATCTACGTGGATAAAAAAGCGCCGGTGCACATGCGTACCGCCGCGCAAGGCCTGATTACGCTGTGCTGTCAGGGCTTTGGTAGCCTGCTGGGTTACCGCCTGGGCGGCGTGATGATGGAAAAAATGTTCGCATATAAAGAGCCGGTGAATGGGCTGACCTTCAACTGGGCCGGAATGTGGGCATTTGGCGCAATCATGATTGCCGTGATTGCCGTGCTGTTTATGCTGTTTTTCCGCGAATCGGACAAAGAGATCACTGCTATTGAGGTGGTTGATGGCGATACCGCGCTGACACAAGGGGAAGTTAAATGAAACAAGAACGTGTTCTCGGTGCCCTTTACGGGCAGGCGTTAGGGGATGCGATGGGCATGCCGTCGGAGCTGTGGCCGAGAAAGCGCGTCAAGGCCCACTTTGGCTGGATCGACCGCTTTTTACCCGGCCCGGCAGAAAATAACGCGGCCTGCTATTTCGGGCAGGCAGAGTTCACCGACGATACCTCAATGGCGCTGTGCCTCGCCGATGCGATCATTGAGTGCGACGGGGAGATTAACGCGGATGTTATCGGCAAGCATATCCTGAACTGGGCGCTCGATTTCGACGCGTTCAACAAGAATGTGCTCGGCCCGACCTCAAAAATCGCGCTTAATGCGATTCGTGACGGGAAACCGGTCAGCGAACTGGAAAACAACGGCGTGACGAACGGGGCGGCGATGCGCTCCTCCCCGCTGGGCTGCCTGCTCCCGGCGACGCGGCTGGAACACTTTGTTGAACAGGTGGCGCTGGCCTCCAGCCCGACCCATAAATCGGACCTCGCCATTGCCGGCGCGGTGGTGATTGCCTGGGCGGTTTCCCGCGCCATCGACGGCGAAAGCTGGCAGAACATCGTTGATGCCATGCCGGGGATCGCCCGCTATGCGCAGGAGATGAAAACAACCACCTTCAGCGCGTCGCTGGCGGCGCGTATTGAGCTGGCGCTTAAGACCGTGCGGGAAGCCAACGGTATTGACTCCGCCAGCGAGCAGGTTTATCAGCTGATTGGCGCGGGAACCAGCACCATCGAGTCCGTTCCGGCGGCCATTGCGATGGTGGAACTGGCGGGAACCGACCCGAACCGCTGCGCCATTTTATGTGCCAATCTGGGCGGTGATACGGACACCATTGGTGCCATGGCGACGGCCATCTGCGGTGCGCTCCACGGTGTGCAGGCGATTGACCCGGCGCTCAAAGCCGAACTCGATGCCGTCAACCAGCTCAACTTCGGCCATTATTGCGAGAAACTGCTGCACTTCAGGGAGCAAAGGGAGGGCGTATGAATGCATTTGCCCAACGTCTCGAAAATCTGCACGCCACCCGCCCGGTGACGGTACTGGGCGCAGCGGTGATTGACGTCATCGCCGACGCCTACGCCCTGCCCTGGCGCGGGTGCGATATCGAACTTAAGCAGCAGGGCGTGAATATTGGCGGCTGCGCGCTGAATATCGCCATTGCCCTGAAGCGGCTCGGCATTACGGCGCAAAACGCTCTGCCCGTCGGGCACGGCGTGTGGGCGGATATTATCCGCAGCGCCATGGCGAAGCAGGATCTGCACAGCGCTGTGGAGGCCGAGACGGGCGATAACGGCTGGTGCCTGGCGCTGGTTGAGCCAGACGGCGAGCGCACCTTTATGTCCTTTAGCGGCGTGGAGAACCAGTGGCAGCAGCGCTGGCTTGATGTGCTTAATATCCCGTCGAACAGCCTGGTGTATTTGTCCGGCTATCAGCTGGCATCGCCCAGCGGCGAACTGCTGACAGGCTGGCTGGAGAGGTTGCCGGACGTGACGGCCTTTATCGATTTCGGTCCCCGCATCGCGGATATTCCTGACGCGCTGATGGCGCGAATTATGGCCTGCAGGCCGATTGTGTCCCTTAATCGTCAGGAAGCGGAGATCGCAGCCGGGCGGCTGGGTGTCGTGGCTGAAAACCTGGGTGCAGAATGGCAGCAGCGTTTCGGGGCCGCACTGATTGTGCGCCACGATAAAGACGGTGCGGCCTGGTATGACGCCGGGAGCTCGGGCGTTGTTCCGGCGTTCCCGGCGACGGTCGTGGACACCATTGGCGCAGGCGACAGCCACGCGGGCGGCACGCTTGCCGGACTGGCGGGAGGATGGTCACTGGCCGACGCGGTTCTGCTAGGGAATGCCGTGGCGTCCCGGGTGGTCAGCCAACGCGGCGGCGATTGCGCACCGACTCGCGAGGAATTACTCCTCGCACACAAAGACGTATAGGTCGCTGCGACAGTAGCTAATGCTGTACTCAATCGGCCGGTGCTGCTGGTCAAGCGCGACCTGTTTAATCACCAGCACCGGTATTTTTTCATCCATCTTAATGTGCGCCTGAAACTCGCTGTCCGGCATGCGGGCGCTCACCCTTGAGCGGGTGCGCTGCGGGAAGATATTCTGGCTGCGGAAGTAGTCGTAGAGCGAAATGCCAATCGCATCCGGGTCGGGAATTAACCCGACCGGGACCCAGGACTCTTCAATCGACACCGCATCGTCATCCACATAGCGAATGCGCTTGAGCAAAAAGACCTCGCTGTCCGGGGAGATCGACAGGTGGTTCGCCACCTCTTCCGGGCATTTCACCACCCGCTTGTTAACCCAGAGCGTATTTGGCGTTTGGCCGCGCAGCACCACCTGCTTTGAGAAGCCGCGCGCCTCTTTCAGCGAATATTCGAAGATATTGTTGATTTGCGTCCCGTAGCCACGGGCGCGCGTCACCACGCCCTCTTCCTCCAGCGCCTGCATCGCTTTACGCACGGTAATGCGCGACACCCCGGTCAACTGGCTCAGATCGCGCTCGCCGGGCAAAATATTCCCGTGCTCCAGCACCCCGCTGCGCACCGCATTTTTTACCGTTTCGGCAAACTTCAGGTACAGCGGCGTGTTATCGGGCGCGGCGATCCGTTCATTCAGTTGAGCGATTAACCGGGTATGCGCTTGTTCCATCTCTGTTTTCTCAGGCGTGATGTATTCTGCCAGTATACTGGCTTACCACCATGCATGAAAATGGTGTACCGGCCCAATACCGTGACCGACTTCCAGAGTATCGGCTTTTGCCAGCGCCGCCGAGAGCCAGGCTTTCGCTTCGCGCACCGTATCGGCCCAGCCTTCATGCCGGGGACGCAGCGCCGCCAGCGCGGCCGAGAGCGTGCAGCCCGTGCCGTGGGTATTTTTGGTCTGCACGCGCGGCGCGGTAAAGCGCACTTCGCCGTCGCGGGTGAAGAGCCAGTCCGGGCTTTCCGCGTCATCCAGATGCCCGCCCTTCATCAGCACTGCCCCGCAGCCCATCGCCAGCAGCGCGTTCCCCTGCGCTTTCATCTCGCGTTCCGTTTGCGCGTGCGATGTGCCCAACAGCGCGGCGGCTTCCGGCAGATTAGGCGTGATGAGCGCTACCTGTGGCAGCAGCTTTTTGCGCAGCGTTTCCACGGCAGAGGCGGAGAGCAGCGGATCGCCGCTTTTCGCCAGCATCACCGTATCCAGCACCACGTTTTGCACCTGATAGCGTGTAAGCCGCTCGGCCACCGCTTCAACGATATCCGTCTCGGCCAGCATGCCGATTTTGGTTGTATCGATGCGCACGTCGCTGAACACTGAATCCAGCTGCGCGGCAACAAAATCCGGCTCGATACGGTAGACCGACTGCACGCCGCGCGTATTTTGCGCCACCAGCGCGGTAATGACCGAACAGCCGTACGCGCCAAGGGCCGAGAAGGTTTTCAGGTCAGCCTGGATACCCGCGCCGCCGCTGGGATCGGTGCCGGCAATGGTCAGGGCGTTAATCCGCTTCATGCCTGCTCCTCCAGCGTGTAGAGCGCATCCAGGAACGCGCTGGCAAAACTGCCCGGGCCACGCGACTGCGCAACCGCGACCGTTCCGGCTCGTTTCATCCATCCGCAGGCGGCAGCGATGTTATCCAGCCGGTCACCCGGCAGCGAACAGCTCGCCGCCACAACGGCAGAAAGCGTGCACCCGGTGCCCACCACGCGCGTCATCAGCGGGTCACCGCCGGTAACCGTTCGGGTACGTTGCCCGTCCGTGATGTAGTCCACCTCGCCGGTGATTACCACAATCGTATTGATCTGCCGGGCCAGCGCCTGGGCTGCAGGCACCGCGCTGGCGGCGGTATCGGTCGTATCGACGCCGCGCCCGCCGGCGCTCATCCCGGCAAGAGCAAGGATTTCAGAGGCATTGCCGCGAATGGCCGCCGGTTTCAGGGCAAGAATTTGATGGCAAAAGCGGGTGCGGAACGCCAGGGCGCCCACGGCAACCGGGTCCAGCGTCCAGGGCTTGCCTGCCGCCACCGCGCTTTCAATGGCACGACGCATCGACTGGGCGCGCGGCGCGGTCAGCGTGCCAACGTTAACCAGCAGCGCATCGGCTATCGCGGCAAATTGCTCGGCCTCTTCGGCCTCGATCACCATCGCCGGGGATGCGCCAAGCGCCAGCAAAACGTTGGCCGTAAAGGTCTGTACGACGTCATTGGTCATACAATGGGTCAGCGGAGAACGGGTGCGGAAGTGATGTAAAACGTGTAAATCGAGCAGGTCAGGCTGCATGGGTTCGCTCCTGCCTTGCGTGAAGAAGCGATGACCGGGAAGGCATCTGACTTCCCTACGCTGGCATTATCCAGATCAGGTAATACGGGTATTTCTCAGCCTTCACAAAGAAGGGCACCCCGAGTCATTTGGTAAGCATTAGCTTACTTTTTGCCAGATTAGGGGAAGTTGCTGGCTCAAGCAAGCGCGCTCTTCCGGTTACCGCTTCTTCATTGGGATGTCCTCATGTGACTTATTAAGGCATTCCTAACATCGCGCGCATTAATCAACTGGGGAGCTGGTCATGTTGTCGGCAGGATTCTGCAAAAGTTTTAGGATATATATTAATGAATATTACGAAAAAGACACATCTATCACCAATCGCCATCAAATAATTAACATTTCATTTATCACTAACAATCTGACTTTAGTATAAGAATTTTTAATCCCTTCAATATTACTTTTACAAGACAAGCAATACACTTTCACACGAAGCATGAAGTGTACATTAAGTCATATACTTAATTTAGACATTTGCATCTGTTTCAATAGCTTAAATACTGAGTAGCAGTTAACCATTCGAAATATAAGGTAATGTATATATTGGAGAAATGCTTCTTATACCATAGCCAGCCACTGTTGCATTTCGTGCTTTACGTGATCCAGATCAACATTGACTTATGTGCAATACGGGATAGTTAATTCATGTTATAAAAAAAGAATCGCACGAGAATTAACCTATTTTGGTACACACTAATAGCAGGGTTAATCTCCATATCAGTTAGAAAGCTAAGCACTGGCAATAGCTTTTGATAATGAATTAATCCTGATTTATTAGTGAGATATAAAATGAAACGTTCTATTCTGGCTGTTTTCGTGTCTGGTGCTGTTTTCGCTGGTTCTATCAATGCTTCTCACGCTGTAGATTTTGCAAGTGATAACTCCGGCTCTACTCAATGGGCTCAAGGTGCGCAAAATAACATTGATACGCTTAATCTTGATGTTGACGATCTCAAGCAAGCTAACCACCTTCAAGATAATGCAATTCAGGCACAACATGATTTCAACAATACGCAGCAAGGCGAAATCATGCAAAACCGATCAGACATTAGCGGTTTGCAAGGTCAAGTTAATGGCCTGAATGCTCAATTAACACAATCTGTAGTAGATGAATCGAGCGCCCGTAGTTCTGCTGATGCTACTTTAGGCGCTCAAATCCAGACAAATATCAACGCTATTACAGCTATCCAGACTCAAGCCGCTAAAGGTGCATTTAATGGTAAAGATGGGGTAGATGGTAAAGATGGTGCTACAGGGGCGCAAGGCTTACAGGGTGTGCAAGGTTTAGCAGGTGCTAACGGTGCTGATGGTAAAGATGGTAAGAATGGCGTTGATGGGAAAGATGGTGTTACCACCACCATTAACAAAGTGCAAGTAGACACGGCTACACAAACTAAAGTAGCTGCTAACTCTGCTGCTATCGCTTCCACCTCTAGCCAGGCTGCCAGCGTAGCTCAAGAGTTGCAAGCTGCAAAACAGACTATGCAAGCTATGAATAACAATACTAACCAGCAATTCAAATCATTGCGCGATGAAGTAGATAATAACAAGAAGCAAGCTAACGCTGGTATTTCTGGAGCCATGGCTATGGCTGGCCTGCCTCAAGTGCAAACTAATCAGCGTGTAATGTTCTCTGCTGGTGGCGCTACTTACAACGGTGAAAGCGCTTTAGCGGTTGGCGGATCCGTTAACTTTAATTCTCATGTTATCGCTAAAGTAAGTTTCTCTGATGATACCGCTAATAATATGGGTGCTTCTGTTGGTGTAGGTATCGGTTTTTAAGTAAACTATAATGTCTCCCAAGTGAACTCAATATACATATACCCCATAAAGGGGTTTCGACAAGTGGTCGTATTAAAGGACCTAACGGCGAATTGAAAACCGTTAACCTATATTTGGGTAGTATTTGTTAAAGGTGCTGTTAGTTCTCTTATTGGTATGTTTCTGATTTAAACCAATCAGTAATGTACTGTTTTCTCAGAAAGCTTTTTTAAGATAGGATGATTTATGAAATCTAAACAAATGCTTGCCTGTTTACTATCACTAAGATAACCACCGTTTTTGTATTGTTGATGCATATACATTCTTTATAGGTGATACAAGTTATGGTTTACCGTTAGCCTGACAAACTATATATTTAAAACCATAAAGCTATCTCGTTTATTTATCAAATATAGGGCCAACCCAACAATAAAGGAGTGTTAATATACACCATGACTCATTGATACTTTTGTATAGTGAAGGAGTTAAATTTCCTGAGAAAGAACTACCAGAATGGTTCCTTAGGGTAAAATAGTGATGATAGCCATGATTAAACTAATTATATACTCTGCTTTAGTTTCGTTAGCTTTAGTAGCTACTGGCGTATTTATAGGTATTACTTACAACCGTACCATATTAAACATAGCTTATAGCTGTGATAACAGCTAAACAGTCATTAATTTGGGTTGTGCACGTTCCTGCCTACCGAGTGTTTGTATATGGTGGATTGTTCCTTCTAATGCTTTTCTTAAACAGGAGGCTGGGATAGGACTATTATTTTGGCGATGCATTGTTACTACAATGCTACTTATATCCTTATTATTGCAGTGATATACGAAAGGCAGAATTTAGAATTATGAAAAAACTATTATTAGCAGTTCTGGTTATTGCATCTCTTCCTGCTCATGCTATTAATGCGCACTATCGGGAGCAATTAGAGCGCTCTGGATGTACTCAAGTAACTGATGGCCATGGTTGCGATATTCACAAAACCAAAGCACAAAACAAAAAAGCAATTACGAGCCAACAAGATCGGATAGCTTTTGAAGCTGATGCTTATAGTGTGGTTGATAAACCTATCTCTGAGGCTGCTGAAACCCTCCTTTCGAAAGGCTGGAAGCCTAATAACGGCGTATGGAAGAAACAAGGCTATACTATCAAGCTGAAATTAAAAGGTGAGAGTGTTATTGATTTTGTTCTAACTCATTGAGGTTAAGATGACCCCTTACGTTTGTCCTATTTTTGGTACAGTGCATTAATCTAAAACTAGCCCCTTTCATTAGGGGCCTATACAGCAGCCAATTAGAAATAGCTTGATGCAAGCCATGTAGTTATACGGTTAACACAAAGTGTAAATGAGACCCATGTTGTAAGTCTTTAGTGTATTGCTAAAGCCGCCCTTAAAAGATGGGCGTTTTTTTAATTACTCTTGAGGATTATATGATGGATGATGCAAATGAAGCAGTAAAAGAAGGGTTCGCTAAAATAGTGGGTGCGGGTTCTCCTGTACTTGCTATCGCTTCTTTAGGTGCTGTAGAAGGTCTTAGCGCTGCGGGTATCACGTCGGGGCTTGCTGCATTAGGACTCGGCTTTGGGATGGTTGGCGGTGTTGTAGCCGTGGGTGTAATCGGCTATGGCGCATATCATGGGGCTAAGTGGGTAGCGGATCAGGTTGAAGACTTGATAAAATAAATCAGGCGACTGCGGTCGCCTTTTTTTATTTGCCGGATTTTCTCCATGCAAAAGTCAGGAATGCCATAAGCCCTTTTATTCTAACTGCCACGCCCCGCCATGAATAAGCGACGCTCCCCCCGCCCAGGCAAATAACGCCAGCTCGCGGCAGTCGGTATTCGGATAGATACGGCTGCTGAGGCACGCTTCACCCTCGTTAACAAACACTTCAACGGAAGAGCAGTCAAAGAACAGGCGCAGGTTCAGCGCGTCGTTCAGGTTAAGCGCGACGCTTCGGGTACCGCACAGGCCATACTCTGGATAGTGTCGCTCCAGCACCAGGCGCTGCATCTGGGCATCAACATAGAGGCGCAGCCCATCGCCAAGACGAATGCCGTACTGCTCCGCACTGCTGTTGGCGCAATCCCATTGCAGAATGACCTCCATCGCATCGCAGTGTTCCACCAGCGTCATCTGCTGGTTATTAAGCGTACTTATCGGCCAGGAGAACCACGCCCCGCGCAGGGCTTCAACTTCTCTGGCCGGCCGCATTTGCAGATGGTTATCCGCACTCAGCGTCAGCTCGCGCGGTAAAGAAAGCATACCCGCCCAGCCATCCTCCTGTTCCGGCAGCGGGGATTCCCACATGTCCAGCCAGCCGATGACGATGCGTCGGCCATCCGGCGTCAGGAAACTTTGCGGCGCATAGAAATCATGCCCGTAATCCATCTCCACAAATTCACCTTCACGCACAAAGGGCTGACCGGGCTGCCATTCACCTACCAGATAGCCGCTCTGGAAAAGATTGCGATGTTTAAATCCGTCTGCGGTGAGTCCCTGAGGCGAAAACATCAGCACGCGTTTCCCACCGAGAGTGAAGAAGTCCGGGCATTCCCACATATAACCCATCTCTTTTTCAGCCACCGCGAGCACGCCCCTGTCCTGCCATTCTCGAAGATCGGCAGACCGGTACGCACGCACCTGACCCGTATCACCCTCTCGCGCGCCAACGACCATGTACCACCACTCCCCTTCACGCCATACTTTCGGATCGCGGAAGTGATGCAGTCCAGGCGGTGTGTCAATGACGGTCCCGTGCCGCACAAAATGGATGCCGTCACGGCTGGTTGCCAGGCACTGAACCTGGTAGAGATTAGCCTCATCGCCGGGATCGCCGTGGAATTTGTGGCCGGTGTAGATCAGCGCCAGCGTGTCGCCATCCACCACGGCTGAGCCAGAAAAACAGCCGTCCTTGTCGTCTGGTCCTTCCGGTGCCAGCGCAACCGGGAGGTGCTCCCAGTGAACTAAATCTTTGCTGCGCGCATGGCCCCAGTGCATCGGGCCCCATTGGGTAGAATACGGATGGTGCTGATAAAAGGCGTGATACCAGCCGTCAAACCAGACCAGGCCATTCGGGTCGTTCATCCAGCCAGCACGCGCAGCGAGGTGGTAACGGGGATACCAGCGCAGGTTGAGCCCTTCGCGTCTGGACTGAATTTCCTGTTCTGCTTTCGTAATGGAATACGTCATTTCTCTACTCTTTGATCAGATGGTGGAAGGTTGCGGCATGAGCGGGTCAGAAGAGGACTTACCCGAGCGCAACAGGAAGATGGAGATAAACGTGGTGCTGAAGACCAGTAACCCCATGATGAGATAGGACTGGGCAAAGCCGTATTTCTCATAGCTGTAACCTGCCAGCGGCGACAGCACCGAGGCAATCACCGAGCTTGTACAGGCAAAGCCCACCAGATAGAGGGTGGAAGAGAGTCGCTTATCAAAATGCAGGCTGTTGTATTTGAAGATGGAGACCAGCAAAACGGGCAGCTCAACCGCGTGCAATAGCTTGGTAATGGAGATCAATACCGGCCCCTCAACCAGACCCGATGCCACCATACGCATCGCCATCACCATTCCGGCGAAAATCAGGCCGTTTTTCGCACCGAGGCGATTCACCAGCCACGGGGCGCAAAACATGCCCGCCGCCTCCATGAAAACCTGGAAGGAGTTGAGATAGCCATACATGGCGTTTCCTTCCTGCAGCGTCGGGAACTGTGAGGAGAAATAGACCGGGAACTGCTGGTCGTAGACGCCATAAATACAGGTGCCGATAACAAAAAATACCAGCGCCCAGAAGCGCGGCAGCGTCAGCAGGCGCAATGCATCCTCCAGCGTGACCTTACCGCCGGACACAGCCTCCTGCATGGCGTGCGGCGCGGAAGAGACCCGGAGGCGTGCCAGCAACACAAAAAACACCAGCCCGGCGCAGCTCGCCACCGCGAAGTTCAGCTTCGGATTAATGTTGAACAGGAGTCCTGCAAAAAAGGTTGCCACTGCCCAGCCCAGCGATCCCCACATCCTCGCCTTGCCAAATTCAAACTGGCTCTGGCGGGCCACGCGCTCGGTATAGGACTCCAGGACCCCTATTCCACCGTTAAACGTCAGCCCGATATAAACCCCGCCGAAAATACTGCCGAGTAACACGTTAATTTGCAGCAGATAACCAAACAGCAGGAAGGCCGGACCGGAAAGAATGAGCAGACTGGTCAGAAACCAGAGCAGGTTTTTTCGCAGGCCGAGCTTGTCCTGAATGAAGCCGTAGCAGATTTGCGCGCACAGCGCGGAGACGGACAGCACGGCATAGATGACTCCCGTATCCCCTGCCTTTAACCCCACCTCCTGATGGAGCCAGATAGAGAGCAACGAGCCGGAAGATGACCATGTGACAAAAAAGAAAAAGAGTAGTGCGCTTAATAAAGGGTAGCTGTGAGAGTGATGCGTTTTCATCATGACATTCTCATGTTGGAGTAATGACGCAATGGTAACGTTAACATTTATCCTTTCTCATGCGGTTTGGTAAAAATTTAAGATGTTAATCACGAAAGTTAACGTTAACATTAAGAGAGTGAGATCGCGATCAAATATTCACCACTGAGGTAAGCCTGGCCTGGCCTGTGCATCAGCCTTCCTTTTACATCAGCGACTTAGTTGTATACCCTTTCACACAGAGCATTAACGGAGTAAGAAAATGGCTTCCCTGAAGGACGTCGCAAAGCTGGCTAACGTATCGCTGATGACGGTCTCCCGTGCGCTGAACAGCCCGGAGCGCCTTAAGCCGGAAACGCTGGCGCGCGTTCAGCTGGCTATCGAGCAAACCAGCTACGTGCCCGATCTTTCCGCCAAGAAAATTCGCGGCGCGCATGCCTCGCCTAAAACCATAGGCGTACTGGCGCTCGATACGGTGACGACGCCTTTCTCGGTGGAGATCACGCTGTCGATTGAAGAGACGGCCAGAATGCACGGCTGGAACAGTTTCGTGATGAATATGTTTACCGATGACAACCCGGACGCCATTGTCGACCTTCTCCTTTCTCATCGGCCTGACGGAATTATCTACACCACCATGGGGTTACGTCAGGTTCCTCTCCCGGCCAAATTACTCACTCTTCCCTGCGTGCTGGCCAACTGCGAAAGTGACGGCGAAAAGGTCGCCAGCTATATTCCCGATGATGAACAGGGGCAATATACCGCCGTGCAAGCGTTACTCGCGGAGGGTTATCGACGCCCTCTCTGCCTGCATTTGCCTGAGGGGCATCTGGCCACAACCCGACGTCGTCAGGGGCTGGAACGTGCATGCCGTGAAGCGGGGCTCGATCCGGACGGACTGGCGCACAGCTATATGGCACTCGGCGATGAGCACTATCGTGACATTCCGTCAGTATTGCTGGCGCACATGCAGAATGGTATTCCCCGGTTCGACGCGGTTATCTGCGGCAACGATCGTATCGCGTTTATGGTCTATCAGACGCTACTGGGGCAAGGGCTTCGCATACCGGAAGATATCGCCGTTATCGGCTATGACAATATGGTGGGCATTGGGGAGTTGTTCCTGCCGCCTCTCTCGACGGTTCAACTGCCGCACTATGAAATTGGTCGCCTGAGCGCCCTGCATATTATTAACGGTGAAGAACATCAGGAAACCACGCGCGTAGAAAGTCCTTTTTTACCGCGTGATTCTGTTGCGCATGCAACGTAACCGCCGTTTTTTGCCCAGGACGCAGAAACAGGAAGCGTCACCCTCCTTTTATGCCGTTCGATGGCACGATTTGTCACACTCTTTTCTGTGACTTTACACACCGGGTAAATGGCCTGTAACGCGCTGTTTTTATTTGGCATAAAATGCAATTTTCATTTTAAAAATGGGGATATTTCCTCGTTACAGCCCCGTGTCACAAAACAGTAAACAAATTAACCATTGAGCCCCGTGGCAAAAGGCTCTATATTGGCGGCGTTTTTTTCAGGCCCCCATCTGTTTTTTAACTTTTTATTCAATCGTGGCTCATAACGAAGCGGCGGTTGTAGGAGTGATATGATGACGGATAAAGTCCGTATTGACACCGTAGATGCCCACAAAAGCAACGAAACCTATCTGGCCCGTCAGGCCGAGTTTGAATCTAACGTCAGGAGTTATCCGCGCAAACTGCCTTTAGCCATCACTAAAGCAGAAGGCGTGTGGATCACCGATGCAGATAATAAAGAATACCTTGACTGTTTAGCAGGCGCAGGGACCCTTGCGCTTGGCCATAACCATCCTGATGTGCTGAAAAGCATCCAAAATGTCATTACCAGCGGCTTGCCGTTACATACTCTGGATCTGACGACGCCTCTGAAAGACGCGTTTTCCGAATACCTGCTCTCTCTGCTGCCTGGTCAGGGCAAAGAGTACTGCCTGCAGTTCACCGGTCCATCCGGTGCTGACGCCGTTGAAGCGGCGCTGAAGCTGGCGAAAAAAGTGACCGGCCGTAGCGGTATCATCAGCTTCTCTGGTGGTTACCACGGCATGACCCACGGCGCACTGTCCGTGACCGGCAACCTGTCTCCGAAAGAAGCGGTTGACGGTATGATGCCAGAAGTCCAGTTCATGCCTTACCCGCACGAATACCGCTGCCCGCTGGGTATCGGTGGTGAAGCGGGCGTGAAAGCGCTGACGTATTACTTCGATAACCTGATCAACGACGTTGAAAGTGGCGTGCGTAAGCCTGCTGCGGTGATCCTGGAAGCGGTTCAGGGCGAAGGCGGCGTGAACCCGGCTCCGGCTGAGTGGCTGCAGCGCATCCGTAAAGTCACTCAGGAACACGGCATTCTGCTGATCCTCGACGAAGTTCAGGCTGGCTTTGCCCGTACCGGTAAATTCTTCGCCTTCGAACACGCTGGCATTGAGCCAGACATCATCGTGATGTCTAAAGCAGTGGGTGGCGGTCTGCCGCTGGCCGTGCTCGGTATCAAAAAGCAGTTCGATGCATGGGCACCAGGTCACCATACCGGTACCTTCCGCGGCAACCAGCTGGCGATGGCCACCGGTCTGACGACGCTGAAAATCCTGAAAGATCAGAACATCGCAGGCAAAGTGGCTGCACAGGGCGAATGGCTGAAAGGCCAGCTGAAAGAGATGGCGAAACGTTATCCGGTCATCGGCCACGTGCGCGGTCTGGGCATGATGATCGGTATTGAGATCGTTAAGCCACACGAAGCCGCTGACCACATGGGCTGCTTCCCGGGCGACGGCGAGCTGTCTGCACTGATTCAGAAGAAGTGCTTCGAAGCCGGTCTGATTCTGGAGCGCGGTGGTCGTAACGGTATCGTTCTGCGTCTGCTGCCTTCTCTGCTGATCAGCGATGAAGAGCTGAAGATCTTCCTGGATAAATTCGAGCAGGCACTGCTTGCTGCGGGCGTTCGCCCGGCGTAACCGGAGTTGTTGATTACGATGTCTGATTCAAACCCAATTTTGTTCTCCTCTGCGCAGAGCATTGAAGCTTACCAGCAGGCGATTGAACAAAGCACTCAGGCTGTGATGCAGTGGCTGAAGCAGCCTGAGATGTACCAGGGCAAAACGGTCGCGGAACTGCGCGACCGTATTAAGCTGGATTTCAACCCGAAAGGGCTGGGCAACGAAGCGGCGATTGAACGCGCCGTCGAGTTCTTCCTGAAAGACAGCCTGTCCGTTCATCACCCGCAGTGTGTGGCGCACCTGCACTGCCCAAGCCTGGTCGTAAGCCAGGCGGCGGAAGTGCTGATCAACGCCACTAACCAGAGTATGGACTCCTGGGATCAAAGCCCGTCCGCAACCATCATTGAGATCAAACTGATCGAGTGGCTGCGTACCCGCGTGGGTTATCAGGCTGGCGACGCCGGTGTCTTCACCAGCGGCGGAACCCAGAGCAACCTGATGGGCCTGATGCTGGCGCGCGATGCGTTCTTTGCGCGTCAGGGTCACTCCGTTCAGCAGGACGGCCTGGTAGGCGATCTGCGTAAGATCCGCGTACTGTGCTCCGAAAACGCGCACTTCTCCGTGCAGAAAAACATGGCGCTGATGGGCCTGGGCTACCAGTCCGTAGTGCAGGTGAAAACGGACGAATTCTCCCGCATGGATCTGACCGATCTGGCGGCGAAAATTGAGCAGTGCAATGCGAACGGCGAGCAGATTCTGGCGATCGTCGCGACGGCAGGTACCACCGATGCCGGTGCTATCGACCCGCTGCGTGCGATTGCAGAGCTGGCGGCGAAGCAGAACATCTGGGTACACGTTGATGCAGCCTGGGGCGGCGCGCTGCTGATGTCTGAGCAGTATCGTCACTACCTGGACGGCATTGAGCTGGTGGATTCCGTGACCCTGGACTTCCACAAGCAGTTCTTCCAGACCATCAGCTGCGGCGCGTTCCTGCTGAAAGAAGCGCGCCACTATGAGCTGATGCGCTACCAGGCGGCTTACCTGAACTCTGAGTTCGACGAAGAAGCAGGCGTGCCTAACCTGGTCTCCAAATCTCTGCAGACCACCCGTCGTTTCGACGCACTGAAGCTGTGGATGAGCCTGGAAGCGCTGGGTCAGGAGCAATACGCGGCGATCATCGATCACGGCGTGACCCTGGCACAGCAGGTTGCGGCCTACGTGAAATCGCAGCCTGCGCTGGAACTGGTTATGCAGCCGCAGCTGGCAAGCGTGCTGTTCCGCTTCCGCGGACAGGTGCAGACGGATGACGCAGGTATCGCCCTGCTGAACCAGAAAATTGGTGACGCACTGCTGGAATCCGGCCGTGCAAACGTCGGTGTGACCGAGCATAACGGCGTGACCTGCCTGAAGCTGACGCTGCTGAACCCAACCGTGACGCAGGAAGATATTAAAATCCTGCTGTCGTTGGTTGAGCGTACCGCGCAGGAAGTTTTGGCTAAGTAATACAAAACCCCTCTTCCGCCGGGAGAGGGGTTATTTTTATACGCCTGCCCACCACATCCTTAATTTTAATCCCCAGTAGCTCGTCCAGCCCGTTGTGGTACTGACCACGTTTCCCTTCGACACAACCACCAGCGTTGGCGTGACGCTCACCTGCCACTGCTGCGACAAAGCACCGTTTGCATCATTAATGACCGGCATTTTCAGCTGTTTCTTATCAACCCAGCGCTCAAGCTTTGCGTTGTCACCGGAGCGCATGGCGATACTCACCACGTTCCCGCCCTCTTCTGCCAGTTGATTAACCGCAGGCGTCGTGTAGCGGCAAATGCTGCACCAGGTCGCCCAGACGTAGATCAGCAGCGGACGATCCTGGCTGAGCGCCGCAATATCGTGAACGTTGCCGTCGATACT
Organism: Enterobacter cloacae complex sp. Mu1197; assembly: GCF_040059225.1. Taxonomy (NCBI): domain Bacteria; kingdom Pseudomonadati; phylum Pseudomonadota; class Gammaproteobacteria; order Enterobacterales; family Enterobacteriaceae; genus Enterobacter; species Enterobacter cloacae complex sp. Mu1197. Next base: position 3,131,540 of record NZ_CP157375.1, read on the forward strand.
CGTCATCGGCGTTGCACTAAAACTGGCGGGGAGTGTCGGTTTTCGGTATTGATCCACACCCCACACCACGGCCAGCGTCAGCAGAACGAGTATTATCCCTTCCCGCGCCCAGCGGCGCAGTCGATTGATTTTGCGGTTATCCATTGTGACCTCATGTTTTAATGAAGGTCATCTTAACGGGCAATACGCCATCACGCTGTAAAGAAGTGTCGCGCCAGGGTTACTCCGGGCTATAACCGTAGTCGTAATAGCTGTACCCCGAGTTGTAATAGAGCGCGGCAGATTTCACTATATCATTGAGGATCGTGCCACTCACCTGCACGCCCATCCGTTCCATACGCTTAAGGCTGGTCTCGATCTCTTTAACGCTGGTTTTACCAAAGCGGGCAACCAGCAGCGTGGTGGCGGCTGCTCTGGCTATCAGCAAAGCATCCGTGACGGCAAGCACAGGCGGAGTGTCGATAATCACCATGTCATACCGCTTTTCAGTCTGCGACATTATCCCCTGAAGGCATTCACTCATGAGCAGATCGACGGGATGGGCAGGTTGAGGTCCGCAGGTCAGTACATCAAAACCGCCTTTTTCGAAGCGTTGAACCGCCTCCTGCCACTCGACCGTTCCGTCGAGCACGCTGGACAACCCCCGCTGATTATTCAGCCTGAACACGTTGTGGACATAGCCCTTGCGCATATCCGCATCAATAAACAGCACCCGCTGTCCGGCCTGCGCCAGAATCGACGCCAGCGAAGAACTGACCAGCGTCTTTCCGCAGTCCTGCGTGGGGCCAGACACCACGACAATCCGGTTTGTGGCATCCATCATGGTAAAGTGCAAACTGGTGCGCAGCCCGCGTATCGCCTCGACAAACGAATCAGCCGGACGATCGATGGGCAGAAAAGGCACGTTGGCTATCTTGTGCTTCCAGTGGGAAGTAAACAGGTTTCGCCTGCGCAGCTGCGTTTTTTTCCATAACCATGCCGAGCGCGGAAGCGTCACCAGCAGCGGCATTCCGAGCTCATCCAGCTGTTCAGACGACGTAATGCCCCGCTTAAAGGCTGAACGCACTAAAACCGTTCCGGCAGAAAGTATCAACCCCATCAGCATACCAAACACGATAATGAGTGCTTTGCGCGGTTCAACCGGAGCAGGCTGCGTCATGGCCGGGTCAATGATCCGCACGTTCCCGATCGCGCTGGAGCGCGAGATGCTCAGCTCTTGCTGACGCGTCAGCAACTGCATGTATACGGTACGCCCGGATTCAACGTCACGACTCAAACGTAATATTTCCTGCTGCGTGGAAGGCATGGATGACACGCGGCTATTCAGGCGTGCGCGCTCCCGTTCAAGGGTTTGTTTCTTCTCCCGTAAAGCACGGTAGGTCGGATGATCTTTTTTGAACAGCTGAGAGACTTCTGCTTCGCGAAATATAAGCTCGTTAAGCTGATTTTCCACGTTAACCACCTGATCAAGCACCGATTTTGCCTCAAGAGATAAATCGACCGAATCGCGCTGCTCTCGGTAAGCATTCAGTCGTGCCTCGGCTTCATTCAGTTCGAGACTGATTTTAGGTAACTGATCCTGTAAGAATGCGAGGCTGCGGGAATCTTTAGCCTCCTGGCGCGCAATGTTCTGGCTGAGAAAATGTTCAGCAATCGAATTAAGTATCGTGGCGGTCTTGTCGGGATCGTCGCCCGTTAGCGTTAAGGCGATCATACCGCTCTGTTTCGCCGACTCGGCAATCGTAAGTCTGCTCTGAAGGGCGTTGATCGCGTCAAGCCTGGTCACGGTGTTGAGGGTAAATTGCGTTCCCGGTACCGCACTGAGGGATGTCACCAGAAGCGATACGCCCTCTTTAACCAGCGCTTTCCCGACAACGCCCTCTGCCTCAAGCGTTTTCCCCGCAAGACGATATCGCCCCTGCTCCTGAACGGTGAGTAAAAGCGTTTGTGGCTCACCTTCCACAAGGGGAATATTCAGTGAGCCAATCGTGATTTCCGCCGGTTTGCGGCCCTGCACGTGCTGCCAGAGCGCCCCGATAACGGGGAACATGCGCTGGCTAACCTCGTAGGTCAGCCCTAATTGATCAACGGTCTCGCCGAGGACCATCCGTGACTTGAGGAGTAAAAGTTCTGGGGCGACATCGGATGAAAGATCGGGCCTGAACGACGTCAGGTTCTTGAGCAGCGCGTTGCCCTGCTTTGCTTCGACCTGCACCAGGGCATCAGCCTGATAAACTGGCGTGGCGCTGAATGCGTAGATCCCAGCACACACCGTAAACAGAAGTGTCACACACGCGATCGTTACCCGGTGATCGAACATCTCAGCAAGCAGCTGAATAAGATCCATTTCGTTATTCTGCGGCGTCGCAGCACGATATTTTTCTGATTGAGAAGACGACATTACGGCTTCATTCCTTGTTAACTTAAACGGCAGGCCCATTCCTGACGGGCTGTTCCTGATTGCCCGAAAATGGCCGCTCACCAATCGGTGAGCGGCACATATTGCCGGTGCAGACCACTAAGATTGAAGGGAACATTACTGCGGCCACGCTCTGATGTTACGAACGGTTTCGGTCAGGTCATGTACGCCGCTGATGGTGGGTACCAGTTGGGAGATCACGCGATTCCAGCGTGATAGCGGTGCAGTGGTGACATAGACAATGTCATACGGCTCAAGCTGAAATTCCGTACCCAGCACCATGGCTGACGCATCTTCCGCATTCAGCTGATAGATATTGGCGATTTTGTCGGTGTCGCCTTTTTTCGATACCTGCCGAATAACAAAAATGCCGGTTGCATCGGCCATATTTTGGTTAAGCCCCCCGGCATTCCCCAGGGCCTCGGCCAGCGTCATGCCGCTACGATCCATCTTAAGCGTGCTCTGTTTAATCACTTCCCCCATCACGAACACCTTCAGCGCATCGTTCCGAGGCACAAACAGGATATCGCCAGGATAAAGCAGCTTATTTTGGGTCAAATCGCCATGCTGCATCAGGGCATAGAGGGAAAGGTGCGCGTCCTGTCCATTATGTGTGAGCACGACGTTCCGCCAGTCGGCATCCGCCGAGAGTCCACCCGCAGCGTTAACCGCGTCCATTACTGTCAGCGGAATATTGGTTATCGGTTGTTGCCCTGATTTTTCCACCTCACCGGTGACGTAGGCTTTTTGTGAACGGAAGGCGGCAACGCTGACGTCCACCTGCGGGCTCTCAATAACGTTATCCAGTCGAGCCGTAATCTCGTCGCGTACCTGTGAAACCGTTTTCCCTGCTACCCGCAGTTTACCGACATAGGGATAAAAGAGCGTGCCGTCGGCGTTAACCCAGTTACCGGCATCGCTCGCGCTACGATATTGTCCTGCCGGCGTCGTTAATTCAGGGTGATCCCAGACGGTGACCGTCAGGATGTCACCCGTACCAATACGGTATTCCCAGCGTTTGATCTGCTCATCCAGATTAGGATTTGCCTGAGATTTCGACACGGGCGGACGCAGTTTTTCAATCAGTTCCGGCGTCAGGGGAAAAATTTCCACGCGCTTTTCGAGCTGATAATTTGCCTCTTCCGGCGAAATAACGTTCTTCCCGGACACAGTTAAGTCCAGGCCTGGTGAAAACATACACCCCGTTAACTGACTCATACTCAGAAATAAGAGCGAAAATGCAGTTGTACTTTTCATTAATATAAATATTTCTTTTCAACGTTGCGTTTATCGTCAAGCCTGTAAAAAGACTTGAGCTAACATCATGAAATTTAATTGATTGCTCTTTCCTGGAGTGAAATTGCTGGCATTATAAAACGCACTCCACCCGCTTTCTAAAAAGCAGAGCTTTTGCCTGGTCTTGTTAAAAAAATGGCGGTAAGCACGCTGCACTCGAAGGCGATATTAAATGCTCTTCAGGCGGAAAGCATTCGCATCGCTTTCTAACTTTGATATGAAAAGTTATTTTCAGAATTAATAAATGAAATGATAAGTATTAAAAATATAAGACACTGGCAATATTCCCGACACTGATAAACATCACGCAATTGGGCTACACAAAACCGTCCACTTTTGTTACATTTTTTTTCAAACATATCCTGCGTTGATACTTAAAATGGACCGTCTGCTTCGCTTTGCACGACCCGCAGACGAAAAGTATCTGTAACGATATCACTGGAGAAAAAATGGCTAAGCGTAAACTGCTGCTTCTGGGTGTATTACTGTCTCTGGCGGGATCTGCATTCTCTGCCCCGCAAACGGCCGCTGCCCCCTCCGGCATCAAGGCCTATGAAGAACAAGAGTTCATCGCTGACTTCACGAAATTCAAGATTGGCGACACGGCGCCGGCGCAGTATCAAACGCCGGAGTACACCATCAAACAGTACCAGCTACGTAACCTGCCGGCGCCGAATGCCGGAACCCACTGGACCTACATGGGCGAGAATTACGTGTTGATTGGCGATGCGGATGGCAAAATCTACAAAGCCTATAATGGAGATATTTTCTATCACCGCTAATACCATCCTGATCCGCCCCTGGCAGGAAAGCGATCGCCCTTTCCTGCGCACGCTCTTCCTCCACGCCCGGCGCGAAGCCTGGCCATGGCTGGACAGTTCAGACTGGCAACTTGAAGACTTTGACGCGGCCACCCGTGACGAAGTGATTTGGGTTGCCACGCAGAATGGCCATCGCCTGGGTTTTGCCTCCGTCTGGACGAACGATAATTTTCTGCACAACCTCTTTGTTGACCCGCAGTATCAAAGCCACGGCGTCGGGAAAATGCTCCTGGAACAGGTGCAGAAGACGTTTACCAGTACGGGTTCGCTTAAGTGTCTGGTGAAGAATGCGCGGGCTGTCGCGTTTTACCAGCGGCACGGCTGGCACATTGAGGCGACGGGGGATTCTCCGGAGGGAGAGTATTATTTGATGCACTATCGGTTGGGTTAAAGTCGGGTGGCGGCTTCGCCTTACCCGACCTACGTGATAGTGCCAGTTGTAGGCCGGGTAAGCGAAGCGCCACCCGGCAATTCAACGCGAAGGCGTTACACCGCGCGGAACGCGATTTCGCCCGGGATCACTTCGCCCTGCCAGTAAAGCTGCGCCGCAACGCGCCCCGCCAGCTGACGATACATCTCTGCAAATTCGCTGTCCGGACGGCTGACAACCGTCGGCTTGCCGCTATCCAGATCTTCGCGCAGGGTAATGTGCAGCGGCATCTGTCCCAGCAGTTGGGTGTGATACTTCGCGGCCAGTTTTTCTGCGCCACCCGTACCAAAGATAGGTTCGTGGTGACCGCAGTTGCTGCAGATGTGCATGCTCATGTTCTCCACGATACCGAGCACCGGCACTTCCACCTTCTCGAACATCACGATGCCTTTTTTGGCGTCGATCAGCGCGATATCCTGCGGCGTGGTCACCACAACGGCTCCCGTCACCGGAATGTTTTGCGCCAGCGTGAGCTGAATATCACCTGTGCCCGGCGGCATGTCCAGCACCAGATAATCCAGATCCGGCCACATCGTCTCCTGCAGCATCTGCAGCAGCGCTTTGCTGGCCATCGGGCCGCGCCAGACCATGGCGTTATCGTCAGTCACCAGGTAACCGATGGAGTTGGTCGCCAGACCGTGCGCCATGATCGGTGCCATGTGGGTACCGTCCGGTGAGGTTGGACGCTGGTTTTCCGCGCCTAACATATTTGGAATAGACGGACCGTAGATGTCGGCATCCAGAATACCGACCTTTGCCCCTTCCGCTGCCAGCGCCAGCGCCAGGTTTACGGCGGTAGAAGATTTCCCCACCCCGCCCTTGCCCGAGCTGACGGCAATGATGTTTTTCACGCCGTTCACGCCAGGCTGGTTTTTCACGCGTTTCAGCGTGGCAATGCTGTGGCTCAGCTTCCAGTCGATCGCCTTCGCGCCGGTCATGCGCAGCAGCTCAGAGCTGGTCTGCTCTTTCAGCGCGTCAAAGGCGCTGGTCCAGACGAACGGCATCTGCAGCTCAATGTGCAGCGTATCATCCAGCCAGGCAACGTGGTGTAACGCTTTCAGCGTAGTGAGATTATGCTTCAGGGTTGGATGCTGAAAGTTAGCCAGCGTCCCGGCGACCATTGCTCGTAAGGCTTCCGGTGATTTGGCCTGGGATTGAGAACTCATCCCGACTCCTTTGTTCTTGTGAATAAGACCTTAGATGAACAAGTTTACCTGAAAGGCCGTGGTTTGTGCTTACTTAATAATGCCCCTTTTGGTAATATCAAAAACCCTTTTCACAGTTAAAAGAAGTAATGCCTACTATGACTCAAGTCGCGAAGAAAATTCTGGTAACGTGCGCACTGCCGTACGCCAACGGCTCAATCCACCTCGGCCACATGCTGGAGCATATCCAGGCTGATGTCTGGGTCCGTTACCAGCGAATGCGCGGCCACGAGGTTAACTTCATCTGTGCGGACGATGCCCACGGCACGCCGATCATGCTGAAAGCGCAGCAGCTGGGGATCTCCCCGGAGCAGATGATTGCCGAAATGAGTCAGGAGCATCAGACCGATTTTGCTGGCTTTGACATCAGCTATGACAACTATCACTCCACGCACAGCGACGAAAACCGCGAGCTGTCGGAGCTGATCTACACCCGTCTGAAAGAGAACGGTTTTATTAAAAACCGCACCATCTCTCAGCTGTACGATCCGGAAAAAGGCATGTTCCTGCCGGACCGCTTCGTCAAAGGCACCTGTCCGAAATGTAAATCCCCGGATCAGTACGGCGATAACTGCGAAGTGTGCGGCGCAACCTACAGCCCGACCGAGCTTATCGAGCCGAAATCCGTGGTTTCCGGCGCCACGCCTGTGATGCGTGACTCCGAGCACTTCTTCTTCGACCTGCCGTCCTTCAGCGAAATGCTGCAGGCGTGGACCCGCAGCGGCGCACTGCAGGAGCAGGTGGCGAACAAGATGCAGGAGTGGTTCGAATCCGGTCTGCAGCAGTGGGATATCTCCCGCGATGCGCCGTATTTCGGCTTCGAAATCCCGAACGCACCGGGTAAATACTTCTACGTCTGGCTGGACGCGCCAATCGGCTACATGGGCTCCTTTAAGAACCTGTGCGACAAGCGTGGCGATACCGTAAGCTTCGACGATTACTGGAAAAAAGATTCCACGGCCGAGCTGTACCACTTCATCGGTAAAGACATCGTTTATTTCCACAGCCTGTTCTGGCCAGCGATGCTGGAAGGCAGCAACTTCCGCAAGCCAACCAACCTGTTTGTTCACGGCTACGTGACGGTGAACGGCGCCAAGATGTCCAAGTCCCGCGGGACGTTCATCAAGGCCAGCACCTGGCTGAACCACTTCGACGCGGACAGCCTGCGCTACTACTACACCGCGAAGCTCTCTTCCCGCATCGACGATATCGACCTGAACCTGGAAGATTTCGTGCAGCGCGTGAACGCGGACATCGTGAACAAGGTGGTGAACCTGGCGTCCCGTAACGCGGGCTTTATTGCCAAGCGTTTTGACGGCGTGCTTTCTGCCGAACTGGCCGATCCTGAGCTGTATAAAACCTTCACCGATGCCGCCGCTGCGGTTGGCGAAGCCTGGGAAAGCCGTGAATTCGGTAAAGCGATTCGCGAAATCATGGCGCTGGCCGATGTTGCCAACCGCTATGTGGACGAGCAGGCCCCGTGGGTGGTCGCGAAACAGGAAGGCCGTGACGCCGACCTGCAGGCGATCTGCACCATGGGTCTGAACATGTTCCGCGTGCTGATGACCTGGCTGAAGCCGGTTCTGCCACAGCTGGCAGCCCGTGCTGAAGCGTTCCTGAACACCGAACTGACCTGGGATGCTATCCAGCAGCCGCTGCTCGGCCACAAGGTCAACACCTTCAAAGCGCTGTACAACCGCATCGAGATGAAGCAGGTTGAAGCCCTGGTGGAAGCCTCTAAAGAAGAGGTGAAGGCAGCAGCGGCACCGGTCACCGGCCCGCTGGCAGACGACCCGATTCAGGAAACCATTACCTTCGATGATTTCGCCAAAGTCGACCTGCGCGTAGCGCTGATTGAAAACGCGGAGTTCGTGGAAGGCTCTGACAAGCTGCTGCGCCTGACGCTGGATCTGGGCGGCGAGAAGCGCAACGTCTTCTCCGGGATCCGCTCTGCTTACCCGGATCCGCAGGTGCTGATCGGCCGTCAGACCGTGATGGTGGCGAACCTGGCGCCGCGTAAAATGCGCTTCGGCATCTCTGAGGGGATGGTGATGGCTGCAGGCCCTGGCGGGAAAGATATCTTCCTGTTAAGCCCTGACGAAGGCGCGAAGCCGGGTCAGCAGGTGAAATAACAAAAAAGCCGGAGATTATCTCCGGCTTTTTTTTGCCCGGCGGCGCTACGCTTGCACGGGCCTACGGGTTTTGTAGGCCGGGTAAGGAGAAGCCGCCACCCGGCTAAACATCACGCCTTCGGGTGATGCACCCGGTGGGTCAGCCCGCGCAGGAAATTACGCAGGAACTGGTCACCGCACTCGCGGTAGTTTTTATGATCCGGCGCGCGCATCATGGCGGTCACTTCCGGCACGGATACGCGAAATTTTTGCTCGGTCATGATCGCCACGATATCGTCCGTTTTCAGCGAGAACGCGATACGCAGCTTTTTCAGCACCGTGTTGTTGTTCACCCGACGCTCCAGCGCCAGCTCTGGTGCGGCCGGATCTTTGCCACGCTTATCGTAAATCAGGCCGTTCAGGAAACCCGACAGAATGATGTCAGGGCAGCGGACAAAGCCCTCTTCGTCTTCTTTGGTCATCCACGTGTCAAAACTCGCAGACGTGGATTCCATATCGGACAGCGCAAGAATGCGCACCATGTCGTTATTGTTCGCTTTCAGGGTGTAGCGCAGGCTACGAAGAATATCGTTACTTAGCATAGAGCCTTCGAATGTCGATGATGCAATGGCGCGCAGTGTACCAGCTTTACAGCCCAATCGCCTCTTTCAAACTCTTCAGGTAGCGACGGCTGACGGGTACCGTTTGTCCGGCACGCAGCACCAGCTCGGCCTGGCCGTTATCTTCCAGGCGGATCTCCTTCAGATGCGCCATATTCACTAGGTACTGACGGTGACAGCGAATCAGCGGCGTGCGGCTCTCCAGCGTGCGCAGGGTCAGCTCGGTAAACCCTTCGTTCCCTTCCGCGCTGGTGACAAACACCCCGCTCAGACGGCTGCTGACAAAGGCCACATCATCCATCTGCAGAAGATAAATCCGGCTGTGCCCGGTGCAGGGGATAAACTTCAGCGGCTGCTGGTTTTCCGGCAGCAGCGTGACGTCCTGGACCGTGCGCTCCTGGCGTAAACGGGTGAGCGTTTTATCCAGACGCTTCTCTTCAATCGGCTTGAGCAGATAGTCAAACGCGTGCTCCTCAAAAGCCTTAACGGCATATTCATCAAACGCCGTCAGAAAGACGATGTAGGGACGATGTTCCGGATCGAGCATGCCGACCATCTCCAGCCCGCTGATGCGGGGCATCTGAATATCGAGGAACAACACGTCCGGGCGCAGTTTGTGCACCGCGCCGATGGCCTCAATGGCGTTCGCGCACTCTCCCACAATCTCAATATCCGGCTGCTCCTGCAGCAGAACGCGCAGGTTTTCCCGTGCCAGCGGCTCGTCATCCACAATCAGCACTCTTAACATGCGTTTTCCTCCAGCGGCAGTCGTACGGTAATACGGGTAAATCGGTCGGGCTCGCAGGCGACGGTAATGCCACAGTCATCGCCAAAATGGGCGCGCAGGCGTTTATCCACCAGGCTCATCCCTAAACCGCCGGAGGCGGAAGGCTGATAAAGCCCGGCATTATCTTCAATATCCAGCACCAGGTGATGGTTGAAACGGCTGGCGGCAATGGTTATCTCCCCCGTTCCCAGCAGCTGTGATGTACCGTGCTTAATGGCGTTTTCCACAATCGGCTGCAGGGTAAAGGCCGGAAGATGCTGATACGCCAGCTCATCCGGTACGGAGAGCGACACCTGCAGACGAGACTGGAAACGCGCCTGTTCAATCTGCAGATAGGCATTTACGTGCTCAATCTCATCGGCGAGGGTGACGATCTCAGACGGACGTTTCAGATTTTTACGGAAAAAGGTCGACAGAAACTGCACCAGCTGGGCGGCCTGATCGCTGTCGCGGCGAATCACCGCTTTAAGCGTATTGAGGGCGTTGAACAGGAAATGCGGATTGACCTGGGCATGCAGCAGTTTAATCTCAGACTGCGTCAGCAGGGCTTTCTGCCGCTCATACTGTCCGGCGAGGATTTGCGCGGACAGCAGCTGAGCGATCCCCTCCCCCAGCGTGCGGTTGATCGAGCTGAACAGACGGTTTTTCGCCTCATACAGCTTGATGGTGCCCATCACCCGCTGATTCTCGCCGCGCAGCGGAATCACCAGCGTGGAGCCCAGCTTGCACTGCGGATGCAGCGAACAGCGGTAAGGCACTTCGTTACCGTCGGCATACACCACCTCGCCGGTTTCAATGGCGCGTAGCGTGTAGGCTGAAGAGATCGGTTTGCCCGGCAGATGGTGATCGTCGCCGGTGCCGGTAAAGGCCAGCAGCCGCTCGCGGTCGGTGATGGCCACCGCGCCGATATCCAGCTCCTTGTAGAGCACCTGCGCCACCTTCATGCTGTTCTCTTCGTTAAAGCCCTGACGCAGGATCCCTTCGGTCGAGGCGGCAACCTTCAGCGCCGTGGCGGAAAAGGCCGAGGTGTACTTCTCAAACATGGCGCGCTTGTCGAGCAGAATGCGCATAAACAGCGCCGCGCCCACGGTATTGGTCACCATCATCGGAGCAGCAATGCTGCTGACCAGGTGCAGCGCATCCTCAAACGGACGGGCAATCAGCAGAATGATCGCCATCTGCGCCATTTCGGCCACAAAGGTAATGGCACCGGCAGTGAGCGGGCTGAAGACTTTATCCGGGCGGCCGCGTTTAATCATGTAGCTGTGAACCAGGCCGCCAAGCAGACCTTCCACAATCGTGGAGATCATACAGCTCAGGGCCGTCATCCCGCCCATGGAATAGCGATGCAGCCCCCCGGTTAAACCGACAAGGCCACCGACGACGGGACCGCCCAGTAGCCCGCCCATCACCGCGCCAATCGCGCGCGTATTGGCAATAGAGTCTTCGATATGGAGACCAAAATAAGTCCCCATGATGCAGAAAATAGAGAAGGTGACGTAGCAGAGCAGCTTATGCGGCAGACGTACGGTGACCTGCATCAGCGGGATAAACAGGCGCGTTTTACTCATCAGCCAGGCAATGACCAGAAACACGCACATCTGCTGAAGCAACAGCAGCACCAGATTAAACTCGTACATACTCAAAACCGCACACGCTAAAAACGCGTAACATACACGGATGCGGCTTAACTTTCTTTGAAGCATCCCATAAAAGCGCAAAATCGTGTCCGTTATCACACCTTTTTCTGATTATCGCGCATGCTTCGCATTGTTTGTTCAAAAATCAATCAATCCTTCCTGGTTCGGAAAAGTGGGTCTACAGTTAAGCTGGGGACGCGTAAGCCAGGGGGCGAATATGGCGCTTTACACGATAGGTGAAGTGGCACTCCTTTGTGATATCAATCCCGTTACCCTACGGGCGTGGCAGCGACGGTATGGATTACTCAAACCGCAGAGAACGGACGGTGGTCATCGCCTTTTCAATGAGGCCGATATCGACCGCATCCGCGAGATTAAGAGCTGGATCGACAACGGCGTGCAGGTCGGCAAAGTGAAGTCCCTTCTGAGCCACGACGACCCGGATACGCAGCATCTCTGGCGCGAACAACAGGAAACCCTGCTGCGGCTCCTGCAGGCGGGCAACCTGCAGCGCCTGCGCGCATGGATAAAAGAGCAGGGCCGCGATTACCCGGCACAGACGCTGATCTCCCATCTTTTCATTCCGCTTCGTAGACGCCTGCAGTGCCAACAGTCTACCCTGCAGGCGCTGCTCAGCATGCTCGACGGGGTGCTGATCAACTACATTGCCGTCTGCCTTGCCTCGGCGAAGAACAAAGCCGGCAAAGATGCGCTGGTGGTGGGCTGGAACGTGCACGATACCACCCGCCTGTGGCTGGAAGCGTGGATTGCCACCCAGAAGGGCTGGCGCGTGGATGTCCTGGCGCACTCGCTGGCGCAGCTCAGACCTGAGTTTTTCGACGGCCAGACCCTGCTGGTCTGGTGTGGCGAAGTGCCGTCCGCCACGCAGCAACAGCTGCTGACGGAATGGCGTGAGAATGGTTACCCGGTTTATTCCCTTGGCCCGGATGAGCCATAACGGCATTTAATGGTTCATTAACAGCTGCGCTTCACCGTATAATTGTTCCGTTAACAACAGGAGCACATGATGAAGGCAACCAAACTGGCCATTATTACCCTTTTTGTCCTGATGGCCGTAAGCGGCATCGGTGGCGTAATGCTGGCAGGGTACTCGTTTATTGTTCGCGGCGGTGTCGGCTGAGGTACAGCGCCAGCCGCTCAAAAGCGCGATCGACGACGATTGCCGCCAGCGCGACCAGCACCGCTCCCTGCACAATATAAGCCGTATTAAACCCGCTTAAGCCGATAATGATCGGCGTTCCCAGCGTATTAGCACCGACCGTCGACGCAATGGTCGCCGTCCCGATGTTAATGATGACCGACGTGCGGATCCCGGCAATGATAACCGGTGCCGCAAGCGGCAGTTCAACCTTACGCAGCCGCTGGCCGCGACTCATCCCCACCCCTTCCGCCACGCTCAGCACGGACGCAGGTACCGCCGCGATGCCCGCCAGCGTGCCCTGCAGAACCGGCAGTACGCCGTATAATATCAGCGCAATGATGGCAGGCTGTTGGCCAAAGCCCATCACCGGAACCGCTATCGCCAGCACCGCCACGGGCGGAAACGTCTGTCCGATGGCCGCAATCGTCTCCACCAGCGGACGAAACTCCCGGCCCGCAGGCCGCGTGACTGCGATGCCCGCCCCCACGCCCAGCACAACCGCGATGGCGCTTGAGAGCGCCACCAGCCAGAGATGCGCCAGGGCGAGATTAATGAAGCTCTCCTGCTGATACACCGGCCGAGGCAGTCCGGGAAAGAGGCTGTTAAACAGCGCCGCGCTGTGGGGCATCAGAAACAGCAAAGCGACAAAGAGCGCTACCAGCCAGAGAAGCGGATCACGCAGTGCCTTCACGCGTCACCTCCCCGGCCAGCAGATCGCGAAAGTGTAAGGTTCCGCACGGCGCGCCCCGGGCATCCGCAACGGGCAATACCTCGCACTGGCGCGCGACAAACGCGGAGAGCGCATCCCGCAGGCTCATCTGCGCCTGCAGCGGTTCGCCGCTCACCGACACCGCATCCCGACGCATATAGTCGCTGACCGTTCGCAGGGAGAGCAGCCTGACGCCCAGTTCGCTGCGGCCAAAAAACTCGCGCACAAAGTCGTTCTTCGGCCAGGTTAATAGCTCAAGCGGCGAGCCCTGCTGCACCACTTCGCCATGATCCATCAGCACCAGATGGTCAGCCAGGCGCAGGGCTTCATCAATATCGTGCGTCACGAGTACGATCGTGCGTCCGAGAATGCGGTGAATACGGGTCATCTCCGCCTGCAGCGCCCCGCGCGTAACCGGGTCCAGCGCGCCGAAGGGTTCGTCCATCAGCAGTACCTGCGGGTTGGCCGCCAGCGCGCGCGCCACGCCCACGCGCTGCTGCTGCCCGCCGGAAAGCTGATGCGGATAGCGATCGCGCAGCGCGGGCTCTAACCCCAGCAGAGACATCAGCTCATCAACACGATCGGCGATTTTCGCCCGCGACCATTTTTCCAGCTGCAGCACGGTGGCGATGTTCAGCGCCACCGTCCAGTGCGGAAACAGGCCGATAGACTGTATGGCATAGCCCATCCGACGGCGCAGCTCCAGCACCGGCAGGCTGCGGATCTCTTCCCCGGCAAAGCGAATCAGCCCGCTGTCATGCTCAACCAGCCGGTTGATCATCTTCAGCGTGGTGGACTTGCCCGACCCCGAGGTGCCTATCAGCACGGAAAACGCCCCCTCGGCAAAGTTCAGGTTCAGGTGGCTCGCCGCCGGGCGACCGGCAAAGATTTTACTGACATCATGAAATTCAATCATTGGCTCTTCTCCCGAGCAGCGCGAGCCATAAGGCAAACAGTGCGTCGACGACCACCGCCAGCGCAATGGTGGGCACCACGCCCAATAACACCAGATCCAGAGCACTGCTCAGCAGCCCCTGGAACACCAGTGCGCCAAAACCACCCGCGCCAATCAGCGCCGCAATCACCGCCATGCCAACGGTCTGGACCGCCACCACCCGCAGGCTACGCAGCAGCAGGGGCAGCGCCAGCGGGAGCTGAATTTTCCAGAAACACTGCCGCGCGCTCATTCCCATCGCATGGGCGCTTTCCAGCACGTCAGGTGCGACCTGGCCTAAACCTGCGACCACGCCGCGCACCAGCGGCAGCAGGGCATACAGCACCAGCGCGATAAGGGCGGGCGTTAGCCCCGTCCCGGCAACACCGAGCGTTCCGAGCACCGGGAATGACTTCACCAGCCCGGCCAGCGGCGCAATCAGCAGGCCAAACAGCGCAACGGAAGGAATGGTCTGGATAACGTTGAGCACGGCAAAAACCCCGCCCTGGCGTGAAGGATGGCGATAGCACCACATGCCAAGAGGGATCCCAACCAGAAGCGCCGGAACGAGCGTACCGAAGAGGATCGTCAGGTGCTGCGCGAGGGCATCATCAAACACCTCCTGACGATTGGCGTACTCTTTTAACAGCGAGAGGTTGTTCAGTTCCCCGTTGAACAGCAGGAGTAAAGGAATACACCATATCTGCACATTGAGCACCCAGCGCCAGACGGCACTGGCGATGAGTCGACGAATGGCATCGCTGCAGGCCAGCAGGCAGAGCGCCAGCCACAGCCACAGGCCGCTGCCGATAGTGGTTCTCGCCAGCGGACTTTCCGCCGAGGCCATATGCGTCGCCGCCAGCCCGGCGCTCCAGAACAGGAGGATAAACAACCCTTCAGAGAGGAACAGCGTCAGCCACTGCGCCGGGCGTCCCTGCCAGAGCGACAGGATCACCCACGCGCCCAGCGACGCCACAAGCCACCCCGGCGTAAACGACCAGACCTGCCAGAGTGCTTTGCCCTCCCCCGACATCAGGCGGTTTGGGGAAACATTGACAAACGGTAACGCGACCGCTGCGATGGCCACACAGGCCAGCAGCAGCAGGACGCGGTTATGACATTTTATTGGCACAGCCTTTTCCCGTTACTTCACAAGCCCTTGTTGCTTCAGGAAGTCGGCGGCCACTTTTTTGGCATCCAGTCCCTCGACGGCAATGCTGGCATTCAGCTGCTGCAGCGTTTTTTCATCCAGCTTTTCGAAGGCCGGTTTGAGCCATTCTGCAATGTCCGGGTACGCTTTTAGCACAGCCTCGCGCACCACCGGGGTCGGCGCGTAAATCGGCTGTACGCCTTTTGGATCGGTCAGGGTTTGCAGGCCAAGCGCCGCCACCGGGCCGTCGGTGCCGTAGGCCATTGCCGCGTTAACACCAGAGGTTTGCTGTGCCGCCGCTTTGATGGTCACCGCGGTATCCCCGCCCGCCAGCGAGAGCAGCTGAGCCTGGTCGAGCTTGAAGTCGTAGGCTTTTTCGAACGCCGGGAGCGCATCAGGACGCTCGATAAACTCCGCGGACGCCGCCAGCTTAAAGTCGCCCTTCTCTTTCAGGTAGCGGCTGAGATCCGCCAGGGTGGTCAGCTTCCCTTTCTCCGCCACGTCCTTGCGCACGGCGATAGTCCAGGTATTGTTGGCCGGCGCCGGGGTCAGCCAGACCAGTTTGTTCTGTTCCGCGTCGAGTTTTTTGACTTTCTCATACCCGGCTTTGGCGTTTTTCCAGGCCGGATCGTTTTCATCTTTGAAGAAGAATGCGCCGTTGCCGGTGTATTCCGGGTAGATATCCAGCTCGCCGGAGGTAATTGCGCCGCGCACAACAGGCGTAGTGCCGAGCTGGACTTTATTGACCGTTTTCACGCCGTGACTTTCCAGCACCTGCAAAATAATATTGCCGAGCAGCGCGCCTTCGGTATCGATCTTTGAGCCCACCTTTACCGGCTCCGCCGCCTGTAACGGCAGGCTCAGCGCCGCCAGTAACACCGCGGATCCCAACATCCCCTTTGTAATCGTCATTCCGCTATCCTCATTTTTTTGCTGCCTTTTTCAGAGGCTTGAGAGAAAAGCGTAGCTTAAAACGGCGGAATTAACCGTCAAAATGCCTTTTTAGCATAAGGTAAGACGCCTCCCCCGCAGGACGGGGGGAGGCAAAGGAGGGAAAGGTTACAGCAGCTCGAACTCGCCTTTATTCACGCGGGCGGAGTCCACGCCGATAAAGACGTTAAATTTGCCCGGTTCCGCATCATATTTCATCTGCTGGTTCCAGAACTTCAGCGCATCCACGTCGATCGGGAAGCTGATGGTTTTGGTTTCCCCCGGCTTCAGGTTGACCTTCTCAAAACCGCGCAGCTGTTTCACCGGACGGCTCATCGACGCGGTGACATCCTGAACGTACATCTGAATCACCGTTTCCCCTTCGCGCTTGCCGGTGTTGGTTACCTCAACACTGGCGGTGACGTTGCCGTCACGCTTCAGGCTCGGCGACGACATTTTGACGTCAGAAACCTTGAAGGTGGTGTAGCTCAGGCCGTAACCAAACGGATACAGCGGGCCGTTCGCTTCGTCGAAGTAACGAGACGTGTATTTGTTCGGCTTGTCGGCGTTGTACGGGCGACCGGTGTTCAGGTGGCTGTAGTAGACCGGGATCTGCCCGACGGAGCGCGGGAAGGACATCGGCAGCTTGCCCGACGGGTTGTAATCGCCAAACAGCACGTCGGCGATGGCGTTACCGCCTTCGGTACCGGCGAACCAGGTTTCCAGGATGGCGTCAGCCTGCTGGTCTTCTTTCACCAGCGCCAGCGGACGACCGTTCATCAGCACCAGCACCAACGGCTTGCCGGTGGCTTTCAGGGCGGCGATCAGATCGCGCTGGCTCTGCGGAATGGTGATATCGGTCCGGCTGGAGGCCTCGTGCGCCATACCCTGCGCTTCCCCCACGACCGCGACAACGACGTCAGACTGCTTCGCGGCGTTCACCGCCTCGTCAATCATCTCCTTCGGCGTGCGCGGATCGACCTTCACCGCTTCCTCATACTGGTTGAGGAAGGTCACGATGTCTTTATCGTTGGTGACGTTCGCCCCTTTGGCGTAAACCACTTTGGCGTTTTCACCGACGGCACTCTTGATACCGGTCAGCACGGTCACGGACTGGTCAGCCACGCCCGCGGCAGACCAGCTGCCCATCACGTCGCGCTTGCTGTCGGCCAGCGGCCCCACCACGGCAATGGTGCCGGATTTTTTCAGCGGCAGCGTGTCGAGGCGGTTTTTCAGCAGCACCAGGCTTTCGCGCGCCACGTCACGCGCTTCTTTGCGGTGCAGGCGGCTTTCTGCATTGGTATCTGCCGGGTCAGACTCTTTCGGACCCAGGTGGCTGTACGGATCGTTAAACAGCCCCATGTCGTATTTCACGTTCAGCACGTGACGGGTGGCATCGTCCAGCTCCGCCATCGTCACCTTGCCGCTCTTCACCAGCCCCGGCAGGTACTTGCTGTAATACTCGTCGCTCATGCTCATGTTGATGCCGGACTTGAGCGCGACGCGCACCGCGTCTTCCGGGTCGGAAGCGGTACCGTGTTTGATCAGCTCTTTAATCGCGCCGTGGTCGGAAACGGTGATGCCCTTAAAGCCCCACTGGTCGCGCAGCACGTCTTTCAGCAGCCAGGAATCAGAGGTCGCAGGCGTGCCGTTCAGCGAGTTCAGCGCCACCATCACCGCGCCGCTGCCCGCATCCAGACCGGCCTTGTACGGCGGCATGTAGTCGTTGAACAGGCGCTGCGGGCTCATGTCGACGGTGTTGTACTCTTTACCGCCCTCCACCGCGCCGTAGGCCGCGAAGTGTTTGACGCTGGTCATCACCGAGTAGCGGTCCGCCGGGCTTTTGCCCTGCATCGCTTCCACCATGGTTTTACCCATCGTGGAGGTTAAATACGTATCTTCACCAAAGCCTTCCGAGCCGCGGCCCCAGCGCGGATCGCGCGAGACGTCCACCATGGGTGCCCAGGTCATGTTCAGGCCGTCGTCCGCCGCTTCATAAGCCGACACGCGCCCGACGGTTTTCACCGCGTCGAGGTTAAAGGAGGAGGCTAAGCCGAGGCTGATGGGGAAGACGGTACGCTGGCCGTGCACCACGTCATAGGCAAAGAACAGCGGAATTTTCAGGCGGCTGAGATCCATCACCTGGTCCTGCATCTTGCGGATATCCTGGCGGGTGACGGTATTAAAGATGGCCCCTACCTGCCCGTCTTTGATCATCTCGCGGATGGCCTCTTTCGGGTTATCCGGGCCGACGCTGATCAGACGCAGCTGGCCGATTTTCTCATCGACCGTCATTTTCTTGAGCAATTCCGTGACAAACGCATCCCGCGCTTCAGGCGTGAGCGGGTGATTGCCAAACAAATCCTCTGCCAGCGCAGGTTGCAGCGCCAGGCTGACGGCGACACCTACAGAACATAGCCATTTCATGTCGTTTTACTCTCTCATCAATAACCGCCGGACGATCTCGGCCATACCGTGCGAAAAGCGCAGTGTGCCACAAACCCTCCGATCGTTGCAGGGTTATTCTCTGATTTTTCTCGTGAATACTCGACCGCTTAACAGTTAATCGCGCTATGCTTTACAGCGAGAAATTTGCCCCACCACAAGGAGTGGAAGATGTCTTCTGTTCGAACTGACGATAACAAAACATTTATTAACGAACTGTCGCGCCTGGTTGGCTCCTCTCACCTGCTTACCGACCCGGCTAAAACCGCCCGCTACCGCAAAGGCTTCCGCTCCGGTCAGGGCGAGGCGCTGGCGGTGGTTTTCCCCGGCACGCTGCTGGAGCTGTGGCGCGTCCTGAGCGCCTGCGTCGCCGCCGACAAGATTATTTTAATGCAGGCGGCTAACACCGGCCTGACCGAAGGCTCCACGCCGAACGGCAACGATTACGATCGTGACATCGTGATTATCAGCACCCTGCGCCTCGACAAGCTGCACCTGCTGGATAAAGGCGAGCAGGTGCTCGCGTTCCCCGGCACCACGCTCTACTCCCTCGAGAAAGCGCTTAAGCCGCTGGGCCGCGAACCGCACTCGGTGATCGGTTCCTCCTGCATTGGCGCCTCGGTGGTCGGTGGGATCTGCAATAACTCCGGCGGCTCGCTGGTACAGCGCGGCCCCGCCTACACCGAGATGTCGCTGTTTGCCCGTATTGACGAAAACGGCAAGCTGACGCTGGTGAACCATCTGGGAATCGATCTCGGCGTGACGCCGGAGCAGATCCTCAGCAAGCTCGACGACGATCGCGTGAAGGACGAAGACGTTCAGCACGACGGCCGCCATGCGCACGACCATGACTACGTGACCCGGGTGCGGGATATCAACGCTGACACCCCGGCGCGCTATAACGCCGACCCGGATCGCCTGTTTGAATCCTCCGGCTGCGCGGGCAAGCTGGCCGTTTTTGCGGTACGTCTCGACACGTTCCCGGCAGAGAAAAAGCAGCAGGTATTTTACATCGGCACCAACCAGCCTGAGGTTCTGACGGAGATCCGCCGTCATATTCTGGGCGAATTCACTCATCTGCCGGTGGCGGGCGAGTACATGCACCGGGACATTTACGACATCGCCGAGCGCTACGGCAAAGACACGTTCCTGATGATCGACAAGCTCGGCACCGACAAAATGCCGTTCTTCTTCACCATGAAGGGCCGTACCGACGCGATGCTGGAGAAAGTGTCGCTGTTCAAACCCCACTTCACCGACCGCTTTATGCAGAAGCTGGGCAACGTTTTCCCGGCGCATTTACCGGAGAGAATGAAAACCTGGCGCGACAAGTACGAGCATCACCTGCTGCTGAAAATGGCCGGAGACGGGATCGCCGAAGCGCAGGCCTGGCTGACCGAGTTCTTCAAAACCGCCGAAGGGGATTTCTTTGCCTGTACGCCTGAAGAGGGCAGCAAAGCGTTTCTGCACCGCTTTGCCGCCGCTGGTGCCGCCATCCGATATCAGGCGGTGCATTCCGAAGAGGTGGAAGACATTCTGGCGCTGGATATCGCCCTGCGGCGTAACGACACCGAGTGGTTTGAACACCTGCCGCCGGAAATCGACAGCAAGCTGGTGCATAAGCTCTATTACGGCCACTTTATGTGCTATGTCTTCCATCAGGATTACATCGTCAAAAAAGGGGTCGATGCACACGAACTGAAGGAGCAGATGCTCGCCCTTTTGCGTGAACGTGGCGCACAATATCCTGCGGAACACAACGTCGGACATCTTTATAAAGCCCCGGACGCACTTAAGCAGTTTTATCGCGAGAATGACCCTACAAACAGCATGAATCCCGGCATCGGTAAAACAACGCGGAAGAAATACTGGAAAGAGAGTGCAGACGCGGAGCAGCGCATAACGCAAGCGTCTGATTAATTCCTACAGCCAAATTTGAGAGATTGTTAAGCGCTCCTTAATCGTAATAGAGTAACTGCTCATCGCCGGAGAAACGTTTCTCCGGCATTCGATAACGAGGAGCAGGCACATCATGTCGGCTATTGATGTTTTATCCGAGACCGAGCTGGAAGTGCGCGACGCCCTTCCCGATGATGTGCATGCCATTGCCGCGATCTATGCCTGGCATGTACTTCACGGGCGTGCGTCATTTGAAGAAGTCCCCCCAACCATTGACGAAATGCGCCAACGTATGAAAAGCGTGACTGAGAACGGTTTACCGTGGCTTATCGCGCTGTACCGCGGCATTGTGGTGGGCTACTGCTATGCCACCCCTTACCGACCGCGACACGCCTACCGCTATACCCTGGAAGAGTCGATTTACGTGGATGCCAGCATCACCGGGCGCGGTTTTGGCACGGCACTGATGGATGCGCTGATTGAACGCTGCGAGCAAGGACCGTGGCGGCAGATGATTGCCGTAGTGGGAGATGGCAATAACAACGCCGGTTCGTTACGCCTGCATAAAAAACATGGTTTCGTGATTGTCGGTCAACTGCGCAGCGTAGGCTATAAGAAAGGAGACTGGCGGGATACGGTGATTATGCAGCGCCCGCTCAACGACGGTGACTGGACGCTGCCGGAATAAACGCAGTGCGGTCTGGTGCCCTCACCCCGGCCCTCTCCCACAGGGAGAGGGAGAAAACATAAAAAACGGTAACATGCGTTACCGTTTTGCTTTTACCTAATCGTTCTGCGCCGTCGCCATCTGCTCGGCTTTCTGCTTTTTATACGTCAATGCCGCGGCCGGGACAGGCTGAACTTTTCCTGTTTCAATCCAGGTACGCAGGCGGCTCGCATCCGCGAAGTGCGTGTATTTGCCGAAGGCATCCATCACCACCAGCGCCACCGGCTTACCGTTAAACACGGTGCGCATCACCAGACAGTGTCCAGCCGCGTTGGTAAAGCCGGTTTTGGTTAGCTGAATATTCCAGTTATCCCGGTAAACCAGATGGTTAGTATTGCGGAACGGCAGCGTATAGGCTGGGTTCGCAAAGGTCGCCATCTCTTCACGGGTGGTACTGAGCTGGCCAATCAGCGGATACTGTTTGCTGGCAATCAGCAGTTTCGTCAGATCGCGCGCCGTGGAGACGTTGTTGATCGACAGCCCCGTCGGTTCAACATAGTGCGTATTGTTCATCCCCAGCGCTTTGGCTTTGGCGTTCATCGCGCGGATAAAGGCGTCGTAGCCGCCCGGATAGTGGTGCGCCAGGCTCGCCGCCGCGCGGTTTTCAGACGACATCAGCGCCAGCAGCAGCATATTCTTACGGCTGATCTCACTGTTCAGGCGCACGCGGGAGTAGATCCCCTTCATCTCCGGCGTGTGGCTGATATCCACTTTCAGTTTTTCGTCCAG
Source organism: Enterobacter cloacae complex sp. Mu1197 (assembly GCF_040059225.1). Classification (NCBI taxonomy): domain Bacteria; kingdom Pseudomonadati; phylum Pseudomonadota; class Gammaproteobacteria; order Enterobacterales; family Enterobacteriaceae; genus Enterobacter; species Enterobacter cloacae complex sp. Mu1197. Next base: position 3,153,554 of record NZ_CP157375.1, read on the forward strand.
CGGCAGATGGGCATCAAGCACCACCATCGCGGTCATTAATTTGGTAATTGAGGCGATCGGTCGCACAAGATCCGGATGGCTGGCGTAAATCACCTTATTGGTGTTGAGATCGACAATCATCGCGCTGCCGGAAGCAATTTGCGGCTGAGCGGCGGTAGCAGTCACCGCGGGCGTTTTGGCGACGGCCGGCACGGCAGCGGACGCACCCAGCAACAGCGCCAGGCTAAGTAAAGAGACTCGGAATTTCAGCATGGTGAGACTTCTGATAATTATTCACGCACGTCATAACGTACACCGCCTGGGTCGACGGATAAACTCAGGCTGGCTTCGGCATCATAGCCGTCAGCGGGCGTTGTCGCCAGAGGATAATCGTGAACAGATGCTGCATTGCTGGCATTTACGCCAGCAATGCAGTGCGTTTAGAAGAGACGGTATCCATAACCCCAAAGAATTACCGTCAGCGCCAGTAGCGCCTCCAGCACCAGCACCCCGATGGCAAGCGTTGAACTGGAGAAGCTCAGGCCCTCTTCTTTATTGATATTCAGGAAGGTTGGAACCCCCAGATACAGCAGATAACCGGTGTAAAAGAGGGCAATAGTACCGATCAGCGCGCACAGCCAGACCAGTGGATAGAGCGCAACAATACCGCTTAAGAACAGCGGAGTCGCGACATACCCGGCAAAGACCATACAGTGCGCCAGCGATGGACGTTGCGGATAGTTACGCGCCATCCAGTGAATGACCCGCCCCATGACCGCCACACCCGCCAGCATCAGGCCATAAAAGACGATGGCCAGATAGAGTCCGGTAAACCAGGAAAGCTGAACCACGGTGCCGTCACCGAAGTTCCAGCCGATTTGTGTCGTTCCGATAAAAGCGCATATTACCGGCACCGCAGCCATCAGCAGCACGTGGTGCGTGTAATGATGCGAGACCGTTTCGTTCTCACTTTTAATGACATGCATTTCACGATCGGGATGGGAGAAAAGTCCCCAGACATGGTTCATAGCGCCCCCTTGTTGTCGGCCCGTCAGCGATACCTAAAGTATAATGCAGGCTTTAGATTATTTTATGTACAGTGGGAAATTTCCGTTGATTTCCCCGCTGTTGATTCATGGGGTATATGATTAAACGAGGCACGCTGAGGGAGATAACAGTTACGTAATGGATATTAACGCACTCATTGAGCAATATGGATATGCCGCGCTGGTGATCGGTAGCGTGGCAGAAGGTGAAACCATCACGCTGTTAGGGGGCGTCGCCGCGCATCAGGGGTTACTGAAATTCCCGCTGGTTGTTGCCGCGGTCGCGCTGGGCGGGATGATAGGCGATCAGCTGCTCTACTTTCTGGGGCTGCGCTTTGGGCCAACGCTGCTTAAGCGTTTCGCAAAGCATCAGAAGAAAATCCGCCGCGCTCAGCGGCTCATTCAACGTCATCCCTATCTGTTCGTCATTGGCACGCGCTTTATGTATGGCTTTCGCATTATCGGGCCGATACTGATTGGCGCCAGCCATCTGCCGCCCAAAATTTTTCTGCCGCTCAATATTGTGGGCGCGATTGCCTGGGCGCTGATCTTTACGACGCTCGGTTATGTAGGGGGCGAAGTGATTGCGCCCTGGCTGCATAATCTCGACCAGCACCTGAAGCATTGGGCGTGGTTGATTCTGGTGGTCGTGGCGGTGATTGCGGTTCGACTGTGGCTGAAGCACCGGGAAAAGACGCGGGATGAGGAGTGAGTGCGGCCTGATGCCCTCACCCTAACCCTCTCCCACAGGGAGAGGGAACTAGAAACACCCTCAGCCTCAGGGAGAGGGAGAAAGGTTACTATCCCTCCGGCTTAAACTGCGGGTTCGCCAGCATAAAGCCCCCGTCGACGATAAACGATTGCCCTGTTGTATAGCTGGCATCGCTGTCACACAGCCACGCCACCAGGCTGGCAATCTCTTTCGTGTGGCCCGGCCTTGCCAGCGGGATTTCCGGCATTGAGCCTTCCTTCACTTCGCTGTCGTCCATGTCGTTCATCGGCGTGGCAATGGCACCCGGCGCGACGGCGTTCACCAGAATATTGTGCTTAACCAGCTCCATCGCCATGGATTTGGTTAACCCGCCGAGCGCGTGTTTCGCCGCCGTGTAGGCGCTGGCCTCCGGCAGGGGCGTGTGTTCATGTACCGAGGTGATGTTCACAATCCGCCCCCCTTCCCCCTGCTTCACCATCTGCCTTGCGGCTATCTGTGAACAGAGAAACGCCCCGTCCACGTCGACGGTGAAAATGTTTCGCCAGTCGTCAAACGGCATCTCGAGGAACGGCGCTTTGGTCATCGCCCCTGCATTATTAACCAGCACGTCCAGCCGACCAAAACGCGCAATCAGCGTTTCAATGGCCTCAGCGCCTGCCGGCAGCGTGCTTAAATCAAGATGGATAGCTTCCGCACGCTGCCCCTGCGCTTCGACTTCGTGGCAGGTTTCCAGCGCCCCTTTCTCATCCGAGTGCCAGGTGACGCCAATATCAAATCCGCGCTCAGCCAGCATCAGGGCCGTGGTTTTCCCAATCCCGGAATCCGATGCGGTCACAATCGCTACTCTGGTCATACTCACCTCCTGAAAAACTGCAAAGAGGTAAGTATAGATAATGGCCTTTTTTAGCCATGATGATAGCCGCCGCCCAGCGCCGAGGTCAGCTGCAGGGTAGCGTCGACATATTGCCCCTTCAGCAGCACGCCTTCGAGGTGCTCTTTGAGGGCCGGTATTCTGGCTTCACTGACCCGGGAGCCCGCAATAATCCCCGCGCTGAAACGCGCCTGAGCCAGCGCCACGACCCGTGCCGCATCTTTTTCAACCTGCTGCTGATGGCTGTTCTTCGCCATTAGCGTTTCGACTTCGCTGGCCGTGCGTGCCACCTGATTGACGGCCTCCACTACCGCTTTGTTGTAGTTGGCAACCGAGAGATTGTTCTGCGCCTGGGCGATATCCAGGCTGGCGTTAAGCCTGCCGCTGTCAAAAATTGGCAGCGTCAACCCGGCGGTCACGCCCATCTGCTGCGCGGATGAACGGAACAGATCGCTCAGGTGGAGGGCATCCTGCTGTAAGAACGCCATCAGGTTCACGTCAGGATAGAACGCTGCTCTGGCGGCCTCCACCTCGCTCATGGAGGCGTCGATATACCAGTGCGCCTCCTGAAGATCCGGGCGGCGTGCCAGCAGTTCATAGCCGAGCGTCGACGGTAACGAGGCTTCCACCGTCGGCAGGGCGTGCCGCGTCAGCTTCACGGAGGGGGCGTTGGTCAGCGCGACCAGGCGCGCCTCTATGGCTTTCATCTTTCCGTTGACCCCGGCCAGCTGCTCTTCGGTTTTGCTGGCGTTGATGTCCGTTTCGACGCCCTCCACGGAGGAGGTGATGCCGTGTTGATACAGCTCGCGGTCGGCGCCGATAATATTGTCCTGCTCATGTTTGATCTGCGCGAGGACCTCCCCCACGGCGGCCTGCGTTTGCCATTCCCAGTAAAGCCGCGCCACGCTGCTGGCCAGCAGCTGACGGGTCTGCTCCAGCTCCGCTTTTTGCGCATTCACTTTGCCTATCCGGGCTTCGACCTGCGCACGATTTTTTCCCCACAGATCGAGATCCCAGCCAGCGGTCAGGCCAAAGGTGCCGTTGGTGTACCACGGCCCGGTTGTCCCTGCCGCCGGGTCGGTAATGGCAAAGGGCCCCATCAGCCCTTCGGCGGACATTTTCTGGCGTTCAGCATCCGCTGAAAAATCGATCTGCGGACCGTCGGCAGCCATAACCGCTTTGGCCTGGGCTTCAGCGAGCGTAATGCGCTGAAGGGCAATCTGCATATCCGGCGCATCGCTTAATGCTTTCGCAATCAGCGAATTAAGTTCGGGATCGTTATATGCTTTCCACCACTCATTTTTCGGCCAGTCCTGATGAGCCAGAACCGTCTTTACCGACGCCGCCGTGGTTTGCGTTTTAATGGGAGATACCGTGGCATGTTCAGGCGCGCAGGCAGCCAGAATAAATGCAAAGGGAACACTCAGAGATAAAATAAAAGAACGTTTCATTACGCCATATACTCAAAAAATAAAGGCGCAAATTACGCTTGATTCTGTTTGTTTTTTTAGTAATGCGTGGCAAAGCGTACATTGTCATAGATTTAAATATACGGAAAAGTATTCACCGAAATTATTATTTAAATTTAATTATACAAATAAAAAATAATCAACCCGACAGCGTGAACGTCCTCTGTCAGGTTGATCGCGTTATTAAACTTTCAGCGACGCGCCTTTTGTCGCAATAACCTCTTTATACCAGTAAAAGCTTTTCTTGCGGCTGCGCGCCAGCGTACCTTTTCCACTGTCATCGCGATCGACGTAAATAAAGCCGTAACGCTTAGAGAGTTCAGCTTTTGATGCGCTCACCAGGTCGATTGGGCCCCAGCTGGTATAGCCCATCACCTCAACGCCGTCTTCGATCGCTTCACGCACCTGCACCAGATGGTCGTTAAGGTAGCTGATGCGGTAGTCATCCTGCACCGTGCCGTCCGCATCCGGTTTATCCTTTGCTCCCAGACCATTTTCCACGATAAACAGCGGCTTCTGATAGCGATCCCAGAGCACGTTTAGCAGGGTACGCAGGCCGATGGGGTCAATCTGCCAGCCCCATTCGGAACTGGCCAGGTGCGGGTTTGGCACCATGCTCAGGATGTTGCCGCGCGCCTGCTGGTTGAGGGCGTCGTCCGCGGTGACGCAACCCGTCATGTAGTAGCTGAAGGAGATAAAATCGACGGTCGATTTCAGCGCCTCGCGGTCGGCGTCCGTGACCTCAAGCTGAATACCGTTGTCGCGGAAGAAGCGCTGCATATACCCCGGGTAGGCACCGCGACACTGTACGTCACCAAAGAATTGCCAGGCGCGGTTTTCCTGCAGTGTTTCCAGAACATCTTCCGGCTTGCAGGTCAGCGGATACATCAGACCGCCCAGCAGCATATTGCCAATTCTGCCATCAGGAACGATCTCATGGCAGGCCTTCACCGCCAGTGCGCTGGCCACCAGCTGATGGTGGATCGCCTGATACACTTCGCCTTTGCTGCTGGTTTCCGGCAGGCCCACGCCAGTCATCGGCGCGTGCAGAGACATATTGATCTCGTTGAAGGTCAGCCAGAGCTTGACCTTTTCTTTGTAGCGCGCAAACACGGTACGGGCGTAGCGCTCGAAGAACCCAATAGTCTGGCGGCTGCCCCATCCGCCGTACTGCTTCACCAGCCCCCACGGCATTTCGTAATGCGACAGCGTCACCAGCGGGGTAATGTTGTGCGCGGCCAGCTCGTCAAACAGCCGGTCGTAAAACGCCAGCCCCGCCTCGTTCGGCTGCTGCTCGTCGCCGTTCGGAAAAATGCGGGTCCAGGCAATGGAGACGCGCAGGCAGCTAAAGCCCATCTCCGCGAACAGTTTGATGTCTTCCGGATAGCGATGATAGAAGTCGATGGCAACATCCTTGATGCCGCTGTCGCCCGCCACGCGCTCAACCACCGGGCCGAAGACCCCCTGCGGCTGAACATCAGAGGTGGACAGCCCTTTCCCCTCCTCCAGATACGCGCCCTCTACCTGATTCGCGGCAACCGCGCCGCCCCATAAAAAATCGTCCGGGAAAGTTTTCATCACGTTCTCCTGTTATTGATGGCTTACGCTGAGTAACGGCGCACCAGCATTGACGGACGTTGCCGCCACGGTCACCACGTCGCGATACTCATCGCTGTTACTGATAATAATCGGGGTCGCCAGGTCGTATCCGGCATCGATAATCGCCTGTCGGTCAAACTCCAGCAGCAGATCGCCGGGTTGCACCGTGTCACCGACCTTCACATGGGCAGTAAACGGCTTGCCGTCGAGCTTCACGGTGTCGATACCCACATGGATCAACACTTCGATTCCGCTGTTACTGAGCAGGCCAATGGCGTGTTTGGTCTGGAACAGCGAGGCCACCACGCCAGCAAACGGGGCAACCACTTTGTTATCGGAGGGAATAATCGCGGCGCCGCTGCCCAGCAGACCGCTGGCAAAGGTGGTATCCGGCACCTGGTCGAGCGCAAGAACGGTACCGGTCATCGGTGATAGCACATCGTTTTCGCCCGCGATGCCCCCCCCTTCTGGCGCGGTGTTTCCTGGCATACCGGCGACCAGCGTCAGGCCGCAGCTCAGCACCAGCGCCACCACCGTACCGATAATGCCCCCCCACAGCGTGGCGTCCACGCCGCCCGGCGGGATCATCTGGGCGACAGTAAAGATATTGGCAAAGCCGAAAGAGTAAACGTGGGTGTCACTAAAGCCGACAATCGCTCCGCCGATAGCGCCTGCCACGCAGCCAAAAATAAACGGACGACGCAGCGGCAGGTTTACGCCATACACTGCGGGTTCGGTGATACCGAAAAACCCTGCCGTCACGGATGAACCGGCCAGCATTTTCTGACGCGCATCGCGGGTACGCAGGAAAATGCCCAGTGCCGCCCCCACCTGGCCGAACACCGCAGGCAAGAGCATCGGCAGCATGGAGTCATGCCCCAGCACCGCCAGGTTGTTGATCATCAGCGGCACCAGCCCCCAGTGCAGGCCAAAAATGACGCAGACCTGCCACAGCGCGCCCATCGCCGCGCCCGCCAGCCACGGTGCCAGAACGTAAATACTCTGATAACCGTTCGCCAGCATCTGGCTCAGCCAGGTCGCCAGCGGCCCGATAACGAGGAAAGTCAGCGGCACGGTCACGGCAAGACAGATCAGCGGCGCGAAGAAGTTTTTCATCGAGGAAGGCAGCAGCCTGGTGCTCTGCTTTTCCAGCCAGCAGCTCGCCCACGCGGCGAGAATAATCGGGATCACCGACGAGCTGTAGTTGAACCAGGTGACGGGAATGCCCAAAAAGGCTTCCGACACCGCGCCCGGCTGCTGGCTGGCGTTGAACGCCGCAATCATCACTGGATGGGTGAGCGCCCCGCCGATCACCATGGTAATGAATGGGTTTCCGCCGAACTTTTTCCCGGCGGTATAGCCCAGCACCAGCGGGAAGAAGAAGAACAGCGCGTCGCTGGCAGCAAACCAGATTTTATACGTGCCGCTCCCGGTCGTGAGCCAGCCGCACACCACGGCCAGCGCCAGCAGCCCTTTCAGAATACCGGACGCGGCCAGAATGCCGATAAACGGGGTAAAGATGCCGGAGACGATGTCAATCAGACGGCCCAGCAGGTTACCCTTTTCACCCTTCTCTTCCACGACAGGGGCGTCATCGGTAAGGCCTGCTTCATTGCGGACAGCCTGCCAGACGTCGTGAACGTGGTTGCCAATCACCACCTGAAACTGGCCGCCGCTTTCGACCACCATGATCACGCCCGGATTTTTCTTGAGCCCTTCCGCATCCGCCCGTTGATTGTCTTTCAGTTTGAAGCGAAGCCGGGTTGCACAGTGCACAAGACTGACGATGTTCTCTTTTCCGCCAACGTGGCCGAGAATATCCTTCGCTAAAGCCTGGTATTCCATCTCGATTTCCTTACATCCGATGCCCGCAGGCACCTGTTGACTGAGTACAAAAAATAAAAAAACCCGAGAACGGCCTTCTGACGAAGGCCGCGCTCAGGTTTTGCCTGCGTAGTGCAGTAACAATCCTGTTTGAGGCTTAACGCCCCTCTTTTCTCACCCGCTCGATATGAATGGCGAGGAACATAATTTCTTCGGTTGTCAGCTCACGCTGATAGCTTTTGTTCAGGTGCTGTGCGATTTTCTCGGCGCATTTCCACGCCTTCGCGTAGTTGTCTTTGACTGCCGTATGCAGCGAGACATCGTCATCTTCCACCACGGTGCGGGTGAGCATCCGCTGGGCAAAAAACTTCAGGTGGGTGACAAAACGCTGATAGCTGAGCGACTCTTCGTCATACTCAAGCTGCAGCTGATACTTCACCAGTTGCAGGATCTCCTGCATCACCCGCGTCACGTGCATCACCTCCGGCATTTCGCTGTTAAGCTGCGCGGTGACCAGATGCAGGGCGATAAAACCGGCCTCATCCTCCTCCAGTTCAACGTTCAGGCGTCTGGCGATAATGGCCCGCGCCTCCTGCCCTAATTCGAACTCCTTCGGATACAGCCGTTTAATCTCCCACAGCAGCACGTTTTTGATGGCCAACCCGTTCTTCTGCCGCTCAATCGCAAAGTAGCAGTGATCGGTGAGGGTGATATACAAGCTCTCCTGCAGCTTGCCCAGCCGCTGCGCCGCTAGCCCGATGATGCGGTCGCAGGTGGTCATCACCTCCAGCGGAATTTGACTCAGCAGTTCTCCAAGCCGACGCACCAGTTCATCGCTTTGTAACGCAAACACCTTTTCAACCAACGCGGTATCCAGCGCTTCACCGAGGCGCTTCTGAAAGGCCAGCCCACGGCCCATCACCACCTGTTCGCGTCCGCGCTCATCCTGAACAACCACCACGTTATTATTGAGTATCTTGGCGATTTTCATCTGAACCCCAGAAACAAAAAAACCTGACCTCCGGCAGATGCCAGAAAATCAGGTTTTGCCTGCCTAAGCAGTAACAATCCAGTTCTGGCACTCTAACAGTTTCATTCGTAGCCTCAATGCGTCACGCGTCAGAAACGTGACGCGGATCGAACTTGCTACGGTGATATCAGAAGGTCACCACCGTTTTCAGCTCGGTGACCCAGGCATCCTGGGTGCGGCTGACCCCGCCGGGATGGTGCCAGTACTGAATGCCCGGCTGCAGTTCAAGCCATGACACCGGACGAAAACGGTAGTAAAACTCGCCGTTCAGGGAATGGCCCGGCACCGGGTGATACGCCGGATTGTCATAATCGCTTATGCCGCTCAGGCTGTTCAGGTAACGCTGGTTGCGGGCGTACTGGCTGCTTATATCAATCCAGGTTAAGCCAAAGCCAATCCAGTCTTCCGGTCGCGCATCAAACAGCCCGCGGTAGCGCAGCGAGGCGGCGTAAACCTGGTGCATGTAGTTAGTGCTCTGATCCGCAAGGCTCATGCTGAACGAGGTGCTCAACCCGCGATTCGGGTCATCCTGATGCTGCGTAAGCTGCTGGTTCAGCCCGGCGTACATAAACCAGGTCCGGTTGTGGGTATCGAATCCGTCCGGGTCCGTCGCGCCCGCCCCGCCGGATTTGCCGCGATAGAGATCGGTTTGCGGCGCGTTGGTAAACACCACGCCCAGGTTGTACGCGCCCGGCAGGCCGTTAATCAGCGGACGCGCTTCGATTTCAACCGGCAGTAAGATCCCTTTGCTGCCCTTCGTCGACCAGCTCCACGCATGGCTGCGGCTGGCGGCCTGCGGATTCTGCTCCATCACGCCGCCCTTCAGGGTTAGCGTCGGCGTGAGTTTATACGCAAGCGTGGTGCCCCAGGTGTGCACATTCCAGTTGTTCCAGGTCAGCGAGTTGGCTGACTTCCCGCCGCACTGGGACAGCAGTTGGAAATCACAGGGGATAATTTGATCGAAGGTTTGTACCTTGTTCATCATCCCGATGCGCCAGGTCAGACGCCGGTCGTCAAAGCTGCGGGCAAAGGTCAGCCAGCCCAGACGGGTAATCGACTGCCCGCCCCAGCTCTCCTGGGTCAGATCGTTGAAGTTGACGCGCGGGTCCTGCACGCGTTTGGTGGTGAGATCGTCATTGTGGTTGCGGTTGACGATGTTCCCCTCGATACGCGCGTCCGGAATACCGGTCCAGCGCTCCAGATCCTGGTTGAAGGTCAGCGCGAACTGGTCAATATAGGCCACATGGGAGTCGTGGTTATATCCACCACCGCCGTTCCAGCCAATTTCATTCAGGTATCCGAGGTTATAGGTAAAACCGTTATCGTTAAGGATTTTACGTATGCCGAGCATTTCGCCCAGCACAGGCTCCGGCGGAGCTTCAAACCCTAATACCGTTCCGTTCCAGTCTTGCGCCATCGACAGCGGGGATATCGCCAATAAGGCGAGCGCATAGAGTTTATTTTTATATGCCATAATAACAACCTGTGATTGAGTATTGAGTGCGTAACCGGCCGCAGGAAATTTTTCTATTTCCTGTCGAGAATTCATTTTTTAAAAAATCAGTAAAAGCGCTAAGCCAAATAACTCTCCTGCGTAAACGACAGGCAAAAAAAAACCTAAGCGCTCCACAGCGAAAATGCTGTGAAACGCTTAGGTTTTGCCTGTTAACCAGTAACAATCCTGCGTTGAAAACAGTGGCACCTTAACACCGTCGCGCCACGTTGAAAACCTGAACTGTTTTCTGTTTTAAAAAAGTGTGAGCAATTTAACGCTTATTATTTGGACTGAATCACCCGGGCAATATCAGCCGACGTCTGTAAAGTACGAATCTCCTGAAATAACCCCAGCGCTTCATCGTACTCTTTGCGTAAATAACTCAGCCACTGCTTAATTCGCGCGACGTGATACAAACCGGTGTCGCCCTGCTTTTCCAGACGGCTGTATTTTTGCAGCAGCGTGACGACGTCTGCCCACGGCATACGCGGTTCGTTATATTTCACCACCCGGCTGAGGTTGGGCACATTCAGCGCGCCGCGACCGATCATTACCGCATCGCAGCCGGTGGCCTGCAGACAGGCCTGCGCGCTCTCGTAGTCCCAGATTTCGCCGTTAGCGATCACCGGAATGGTGAGGCGTTTGCGGATCTCACCGATCGCCTGCCAGTTAATGCGATCGGCTTTGTAGCCATCTTCTTTGGTACGGCCATGCACCACCAGCTCGGTGGCGCCGGCCTGCTGCACCGCATCGGCGATTTCAAACTGCCGCGCATCGCTGTCCCACCCCAGGCGTACCTTAACCGTCACCGGCAAATGCGCGGGTACCGCCTCGCGCATGGCTTTCGCGCCGCGGTAAATCAGCTCAGGATCTTTCAGCAACGTCGCTCCGCCGCCGCTGCCGTTCACCAGCTTCGACGGACAGCCGCAGTTGAGATCTACCCCGTAAGAGCCCAGCTCAACCGCGCGGGCGGCGTTTTCCGCCAGCCATTCCGGATACTGGCCGAGCAGTTGAATACGCACCAGCGTGCCGGAAGAGGTCCGGCTCTGGTTGTGCAGCTCGGGGCAAAGCCGGAAGAAGGATTTTACCGGCAACAGCATATCGACCACGCGCAGGAACTCCGTCACGCAGAGATCGTAGTCGTTCACCTCGGTCAGAAGCTCGCGCACGAGGGAGTCGAGCACGCCTTCCATTGGGGCCAGTAAAACACGCATAGCAGTACCTGTGAAAAAAGACGCGCTATAGTAGCCGCTCTCTATATCGCTGGGAAGCGCTTCTGTTCAGGCAGAAAGTCACCCGGCGTTGCCCCAACAATGGCGCGAAACGCCGCCGCAAATGCCGCCGGGCCGGAAAAGCCCAGCATCCAGGCCACCTGCTTAACCGGGTATCCGTTTGCGAGCAGATCCAGCGAGGCACAAATCCTGGCACGCTGTCGCCAGGCCCGGAAGCTAAAGCCGGTATCGTTGATAAACGCGCGTGAAAACGTGCGTTCAGACATCGCGGCCCTTTCTGCCAGCCTTTCCAGAGAAAGATCCCAGAGATTGTTGGCAATGATGTCACAGGCAATGCGATGTAAGCGCCCATCCACGGGCATCGGTAATTCGGCCGAGATTTGCTGAGCTTCACTGAGGATATCGAGCAGCAAAACGGCCATGCTGCGCTGACTGGCTGGCCGGTATTCCGCGCTGAACAGCCCGGCAATCAGCTCTTTGAACAACGCTGTTGCCATAATCACGTGAACCTCGTTTTTCCGCTTAAAAGGCTCGCATTGCGCTATCAGCGCCGGGCTAAACCAGACCGCGCGCAGCTCCGTTGTGGATAACACGCTATAGGTATGCTCCTGAAAGGGAGGGATCCACAGCGCGCGCTGTGGCGGTATGACCCAGCGTTTGCTGCCGGTTTCGACCAGCATGACCCCTTTGATGGCAAACAAAAGTTGTCCCTGCGAATGCTGGTGAGGCGGATCGACTTCGCCGCGCGTATAACGAATTGCCCCTCTTGACCATCCGATAGCATCGTCGTGAATTGGCGTTTTATCGATAACGGTTGGCATTTCACATTTCCCCCTCCCTCTTATGATGCTGCTTGTACACGTAACCAGAGAGAGACGCAATGCACATCCATTTTATTATTCATGAACATTTCGAGGCACCTGGCGCCTATGAAATCTGGGGGAAAAGTCGCGGCTGCAGTCTGAGCTACACCAGAGTGTATCAGGGCGATTCGTTACCTGAGGAACTGGAGAACATAGACCTGCTTATCATCATGGGAGGCCCGCAGTCCCCCGCCACCACGCGTGAGGAATGCCCCTGGTTTGATGCGCAGGCGGAAAAGGCACTCATCAGCCGCGCGATAGAGGCAGGTAAAACGGTGATAGGCGTTTGTCTGGGCTCGCAGCTTATCGGTGAAGCGCTGGGCGCAGCGTTTTGCCACAGCCCGGAAAAAGAGATCGGCAAATTTCCCGTCAGGCTCACAGATGCAGGCAAGGCGAACCCGCTGTTTAAGGACTTTGGCAGCGTGCTGAACGTCGGTCACTGGCATAACGATATGCCTGGGTTGACGCCGCAGGCTAAGGTTCTGGCGTACAGCGAGGGCTGTCCCCGCCAGATCGTGCAATACAGCGAACGGGTTTACGGTTTCCAGTGCCATATGGAGCTGACGCCGGAGGTGGTAGAGTTGCTGATTGAGCATTCGCAGAGTGACCTCCGCCGCGCGGGTGAATTCCGTTTTGTCGAAACGGCGGAAAAACTCCGCTCGCATGATTATCGCGAAATGAACCAGGTGCTGTTTTCTTTTCTCGATAAACTGACAGCCTGTCGCTGATACCTTCTCTGGCACGCCGTTTCGCCAGCGCAATCCCTTTCCTCTAAACTGTAGCCTGCACCGGTAAGGTGATACCGGACGTTCCATTCCGGAATGTCTGGTATGCTCAAAATTCATGATGTGATCCGTGGCACATTTTTAGGTTTAATTGTATGATGAATGCGTTTCAGCAAGGACTAACACCATGAGCAAATCATTGAACATTATCTGGCAATATCTGCGCGCATTCGCCCTGATTTACGCCTGCCTGTATGCCGGGATTTTCATCGCGTCGCTGCTGCCCATCACCATCCCCGGCAGCATTATCGGCATGCTGATCCTCTTCGTGTTGCTGGCGCTGCAAATCCTGCCCGCAAAGTGGGTCAACCCCGGCTGCTTCGTCCTCATTCGCTATATGGCGCTGCTTTTCGTGCCTATCGGCGTGGGCGTCATGCAGTATTTTGATTTGCTCAAAGCCCAGTTCGGCCCGATTGTGGTCTCCTGCGCGGTCAGTACGCTGGTGGTTTTCCTGGTGGTGAGCTGGAGTTCACATCTGGTGCATGGCGAACGTAACGTGATTGGGGAGAAAACAAAAAAATGATGGACAATATCTGGTGGTCTCTGCCGCTCACCCTGGCAGTGTTCTTCGCCGCACGTAAGCTTGCCGCGCGTTTCAAAATGCCCTTGCTGAATCCCCTGCTGGTGGCGATGGTGGTGATTATTCCGTTCCTGCTGCTCACCGGCATTCCTTACGAACGCTACTTTGCCGGCAGCAAAATCTTAAACGACCTGCTCCAACCCGCCGTCGTGGCGCTCGCCTTTCCTTTATACGAGCAGTTGCACCAGATCCGCGCCCGCTGGAAATCCATCATTACCATCTGTTTTGTGGGTAGCCTGGTGGCGATGATCACCGGTACGTCGGTGGCGCTGTTGATGGGAGCCTCGCCGCAAATTGCCGCCTCTATTCTGCCTAAATCGGTGACCACGCCTATCGCGATGGCGGTTGGGGGCAGCCTCGGCGGTATTCCGGCCATCAGCGCGATGTGCGTCATTTTCGTCGGTATTCTCGGCGCGGTGTTTGGCCACACCCTGCTGAACGCGATGCGTATTCATACTAAGGCGGCACGGGGGCTCTCGATGGGCACCGCCTCGCACGCGCTGGGCACCGCCCGCTGCGCGGAGCTGGATTATCAGGAAGGGGCGTTTAGCTCCCTGGCGCTGGTGATCTGCGGGATTATCACCTCCCTGCTGGCCCCGTTCATTTTCCCGCTTATTCTGGCGGTGATGGGCTAAAATTTGCGATGCGTCGCGCAAATTTCATTTTGATTTCATAAGTTGCATACATAATGAGAAGTGGATCACATATAAAGCCCTAACGGCTCCGTAAACTACCGATCCATTAACCTTTATGAGGCAAACGCCATGCACCCACGTTTTCAAGCTGCTTTCGCCCAGCTTGCAGAGAATTTGCAGTCAGCCCTTGCTCCCGTTCTGGCAGATGCGCACTTCCCCGCCCTGCTGACCGCGGAGCAGGTCACGATGCTGAAACAGGCAACGGGACTGGACGAAGACGCGCTGGCTTTCGCACTGCTTCCTCTGGCTGCCGCCTGCGCGCGGGCCGATCTCTCCCACTTCAACGTCGGGGCCATTGCGCGCGGCGTCAGCGGCACCTGGTACTTCGGCGGCAACATGGAGTTCCTGGGTGCAACCATGCAGCAAACCGTGCACGCCGAGCAGAGCGCCATCAGTCACGCCTGGCTGCGCGGTGAAAAAGCGCTGAGCGCCATTACCGTTAACTACACTCCGTGCGGCCACTGCCGTCAGTTTATGAACGAGCTGAACAGCGGGCTGCAGCTGCGCATCAATCTGCCAGGCCGCGCGCCGCACACGCTGGCGGATTACCTGCCTGACGCGTTTGGCCCGAAAGATCTGGAGATCAAAACCCTGCTGATGGACGAGCAGAACCACGGTTTCGCCCTGTCCGGCGATGACCTGAGCCAGGCGGCGATTGCCGCCGCCAACAAGAGCCACACGCCGTACAGCAAGTCCCCGAGCGGCGTGGCGCTGCAGTGCCGCGATGGCCGAATCTTCACCGGCAGCTATGCGGAAAACGCCGCGTTTAACCCAACGCTGCCGCCGCTGCAGGGCGCACTCAACCTGCTGAGCCTGAACGGCTATGATTATCCTGACATTCAGCGCGCCATTCTGGCTGAAATTGCCGATGCGCCGCTGATTCAGTGGGATGCCACTGCCGCAACGCTTAAAGCGCTGGGCTGTACGACGATTGACCGCGTACTGCTGGCGTGATCCTTCCGGCGGGCAGAAATGCCCGCCAGTTTGCTGAAAAACCCCTCAGTTGAGTCGCTGTTTCTTGCGCTAACCAGGCGGGTAAAGTAGCCTGAGTTAAATTTCACCTTCGGTACGAGCCATCTGCATGTTAAAGCGCGTTTTTTACAGCCTGTCTGTCCTGGTCGGCATACTGCTGTTGATCGTGCTCGGTCTCGACCGCTGGATGAGCTGGAAAACCGCCCCCTACATCTTTGATGACCTGCAGGACCTGCCCTATCGTCAGGTTGGCGTGGTGCTCGGCACCGCCAAGTATTACCGCACCGGCGTCATCAACCAGTATTACCGTTACCGCATTCAGGGCGCGCTGAACGCCTACAACAGCGGCAAGGTAAACTACCTGCTGCTGAGCGGCGATAACGCGCTGCAAAGCTACAATGAACCGGTGACGATGCGTAAGGACCTGATTGCCGCAGGCGTGGATCCAGCCGATATCGTGCTCGACTACGCCGGGTTCCGCACCCTGGACTCCATCGTGCGCACGCGCAAGGTCTTCGACACCAACGACTTCATCATCATCACCCAGCGCTTCCACTGCGAGCGTGCGCTGTTTATTGCCCTGCATATGGGCATTCAGGCGCAGTGTTACGCGGTGCCGTCGCCAAAAGATATGCTGAGCGTGCGCGTCCGCGAGTTCGGTGCCCGCTTTGGTGCCCTGGCCGATCTGTATATCTTCAAACGCGAACCGCGCTTTTTAGGCCCGCTGGTGCCGATTCCGGCGATGCACGAAGTGCCGGAAGACGCGCAGGGTTACCCGGCCGTCACGCCTGAGCAACTGCTCGATATGCAGAAAAAAGAGAAATAGCGGAACCGCCTTTATACTTTCTTTACGCCGGGCCTGACGCTTTTTATCTCCCCTTTACGTCGGCTCTTTTAAGCTGAGTTCATTGCCGCTACGGCTTCATTGAAGAATGACTATGAACTCGATAATGAATGCGTTTTTCCTCAAAAGTCTCCGTCCGTATTTTAACTTTCCCGGTTTATCACTTCCTGGCGCACTTAATTCTGGTCTCTGGCTGGATGAAAAAATTGACGCCCTGCAGCACAACATTTCAGTGGAAGTGGCAGATTATCTGGAACGTTACCCGCAGACGAAACATGTAGACGTTTACCTGAACGACATCAACGGCACGATGCGCGGCAAGCGCCTCTCGGTGGAGAGCATGCTGAGTCTGGAAAAAGGCTGTTATTTTCCGCTTTCCGTCTACTCAATGGATCAGAAGGGAAACATCGCCGCCCCGCTTTATGATGAACCCGATCGGCTGTGCGTCCCGGTCGCCGGCTCTTTGCGCCCCTGTCCGCAGGATCCAGAGCACACCGCGCAGATCCTGCTGACGATGAAAGACAGCGACGGTAACCCCTGCCCGCTTGAGCCGCGCGCGATACTGCAGAACGTCGTGGCCCGCTTCCACCAGCACGGCCTTTTCCCGGTCATTGCCCCGGAAATTGAGTTTTACCTGACGGGACAGGGCGAACGCGATCCGCAAAATCAGGGCTGTTTTCACATGGATACCTCGTCGGCGCATGCGGCGCTGTTTGACGAGCTGGAACAGCTGGCGCACCTGCAGCGCATCCCGCTGTCAGGGGTCGTAGCGGAAGCCGAGTCCGGACAGTACGAATTAAACCTGAAGCACAGCCAGCGCGTCGTTGAGGTCTGTGATAACGTGCTGGCCCTGCGCCGCCTGACCCGCTATGTCGCTGAAAAGCACGGTCTTCAGGCCAACTTTATGGCTAAGCCTTTCAGCCAGCTGTCCGGCAGCGGTTTGCACATCCATTTCAGCCTGAACAACAGCCGTGGCGAAAACGTTTTTGCCTCGCCGGTGAACGCGCCGAGCAGCATGATGCGTTTGTGCATCGCGGGCCAGCTGGCGCTAATGCCCGCCTCCGTCGCCATTCTTGCGCCGGGGGTCAACGCGTTTCGTCGCCTGCGTAAAAACCTGACGGAACCCGTCTTTAACTCCTGGGGCTATAACACCCGCTCCGCCGCCTTGCGTATTCCCTGCTCGGATGACGGCAATCGTCGCATTGAGTACCGGCTGGCCGGGGCCGATGCGAATCCGTATCTGGTGGCGGCCACTATTCTGACTGGCATGCTGTACGGGCTGGAACATATCGACGAGGGGGACCTCCCTGAGCCGCAGCATGACCAACCCGAACTGCCGCTGTTCCAGCAGGAGGCGATTGAGGCCTTTGCCCGCTGTCAGTATCTCACCGACAGCCTGGGCGACGCCTTTTCCGAACAGTGGGTCGCCTGCAAGCTTTCTGAACTCGACTGGTTTGAGCGCATTGTGACGCAGGAGGAGTCCCATCTGGCATAGGGCATAAAAAAAGCCCGCTCGGTGAGCGGGCCGGGTATGGCGAGTGACGATTACTTCTTACGGGCGTACTTCAGTGAATCCAGCGCAACCGCGAAGATAATGATGGCGCCCTTGATGATGTACTGCCAGTACGGGTTCACGCCGATATAGGTCAACCCGTAGTTGATGACGGTGAAGATGATCACACCGGTCACCACGCCGAGCACCGTCCCCACGCCGCC
The DNA here is from genome assembly GCF_040059225.1 of Enterobacter cloacae complex sp. Mu1197. NCBI lineage: Bacteria > Pseudomonadati > Pseudomonadota > Gammaproteobacteria > Enterobacterales > Enterobacteriaceae > Enterobacter > Enterobacter cloacae complex sp. Mu1197. The sequence goes on from NZ_CP157375.1 coordinate 3,171,266, forward strand.
GCTGAAGGAGACACCGCCCACCACGCAGGCTGCGATCGCATCCAGTTCGTACATGAAGCCAAGGTTGTTCGTTGCAGAGCCGATACGGCCCGCTTCCAGCATCCCGCCGAAGGCGTAGAACACCCCGGACAGGGCATAGATGATGAGCAGGTTCAGGGCAACGTTTACGCCGGAGACTTTCGCCGCTTCCGGGTTACCGCCGATAGCGAAGATGTTTTTGCCAAAGCGCGTTTTGTTCCACAGGATCCAGACGAAAGCGACCGCAATCAGCGCATAGAAGGTGATATACGACAGGCGGAAGCTACCGAGCGCGATAAACCCTTGTGTAAAGGTCGAGAAGCCGCTGTCAAAGCCCGAGATGGGCGAAGCACCGACGAAGTCGTAGTACAGGGAGTTGATACCGTAAACGATGATCATCGTACCCAGGGTGGTGATGAATGGCGTCACGTTCAGGTAGGCGATGATAATACCGTTGATCAGACCAATCACCGCACCGATGGCGCAGACAATCAGGATCACCACGAAAATCGGCATGGTGGCCATTTCGGGGAAGACCTTGTTGGCGTTTTCCATCGACTGCAGCAGGGTTGCCGCGATAACCGCCGCCAGACCTACCTGACGACCGGCAGAAAGGTCCGTCCCCTGGGTCACGATCAGGCCCGCCACGCCCAGCGCAATGATAATACGCACGGAGGACTGGGTCAGAATGTTACTCAGGTTCAGCAGGCTTAAGAACGTAGGGTCCTGGAAAATGATGATTGCCAGCAAGACTAAAAGAACAACGTAAATACCGCCTTCTTTCAGGTAAGTGAGAAAACTTTTTTTATTTAACGCACTCATGAGGAGCCCCTGATCTTAAAGGTGCAAAGACGCAAGACGCAAAATTTCATTTTGCGTTGTCGTTTTGGTGTCAACAATACCGGCAACGAGACCATTGCTCATAACCAGAATACGGTCTGTGATCCCTAACAATTCCGGCATTTCGGAAGAAATAATAATGATCCCTTTATTCTTTTTCGCCAGCTCGGCAATCAGCTGATAAATTTCAAACTTCGCGCCGACGTCAATACCGCGGGTCGGCTCATCCAGCATCAGAATTTCTGGCTGCGTTAATAACCAACGGCCAATAATCACTTTCTGCTGGTTACCGCCTGACAGCGAACCAATCTGGGTGCGGTGGCCTGGCGTTTTTACGCGCATGGAGTCAATCACCCATTGGGTATCGCTCTTCATGCGGGAGTTATCCAGCAGCCCGACTTTGTTTTTGTAATTGCGAATGTTAGAAATTAACGAGTTAAAGTTAATATCCAGATAAGCATAAATACCGGTCGAACGACGCTCTTCCGTCACCAGCGCAAAACCATTATTAATGGCTTCGTTGGCGTTGTGGTTATTGATTTTCTTACCGTGCAGCGTAATGGTGCCTTCGGCTTTCTCACGAATGCCAAACAGGGTTTCCACGATATCGGTACGCTTTGCCCCCACCAGCCCGGCAATCCCCAGGATTTCACCCTTGTGCAGGTCGAAGGAGACATCGCGGATAGACGGCTGACGCAATGAGGTCAGATTGCGCACTTCCAGAATCACTTCACCCGGCTTGTTTTCTTTGTCCGGGAAGCGCTGGTTCAGGGAACGGCCGACCATCATGGCGATGATCTTGTCCATGTCCAGCCCTTCCAGCGGCTGCGTGGCAATCCACTGGCCGTCGCGCAGGATGGTGATCTCATCGCACAGCTGGAAGATCTCTTCCATTTTGTGGGAGATGTACACAATGCCGCAGCCGCGATCTTTCAGCTTACGAATAATGGTAAAAAGGTGGTTAACCTCTTTTTCCGTTAATGACGATGTCGGTTCGTCCATGATGACGATTTTCGCATCATAGGAGAACGCTTTGGCAATTTCGATCATCTGCATCTGGGAGACGGATAATGTTCCCACGCGGGCGCGCGGATCGATATCAATATCCAGCTCGTCGAAAATCGCCTTGGTGTCGCGATACATTTTATCCTGATCGACAAAGACACCTTTGGTGGGATAACGCCCCAACCACATGTTATCCATGACTGAACGCTGCAGCACCAGGTTTAATTCCTGGTGAACCATCGAGATACCGTTTTCCAGTGCTTCTTTCGCTGAATGGAAATCGATCTCTTTCCCCTGAAAAAGAATGCTGCCAGAATCTTTTTGATAGATCCCAAAAAGACATTTTAATAATGTTGATTTACCCGCACCGTTCTCCCCCATTAAGGCATGAATAGAGTGAGGACGCACTTTTAAATTAACATTATCGAGTGCCTTAACGCCGGGAAATGACTTGTTGATACCGCTCATTTCCAACAGGTATTCACCGGATGACTGAGTTGTTGTGCTGACCATAATTATACCTTGTTGGCCTCGCATATCGCGTTATAAAAGGGCGCAACGAATTGCGCCCAGTGGAGACAGTACCGCTTACTTATTTACCGATAAACTCAGCCAGGTTGGACTGGTCTACGCCCACGTAAGGTACGCGAACGATTTTGTTGTCAATTTTCCAGTTGGTGCCGTCTGCCGCACCTTTGCCATCGGCCAGGTTTTTCGCCAGGTCGAAGGTGGCTTTCGCCTGGTTGTTGGCATCGTTCAGCACGGTACCGGCCATCGCACCGGATTTAACCAGCGCCAGCGCTTCTGGCAGCGCATCCACACCGAATACCGGGATAGAGGATTTGTTGTGTGCTTTCAGCGCTTCTACCGCACCCATTGCCATCGCATCGTTGTTGGCGATAACCACTTCGATTTTGTTGGCGTTAGGGCCGGACAGCCACGCGTCCATCTTATCTTTCGCCTGAGCGGTATCCCACATCGCGGTATCTAACGCCAGCTGCTGGGTTTTCAGGCCCTTGTCGTTCAGCTCTTTGATAACGTAGGTGGTACGCGCTTCAGCATCCGGGTGGCCAGGTTCGCCTTTCAGCAGCACGAACTGAATCTGACCGTCTTTGTTCAGGTCCCAGTTCGGGTTCGCCGCCCAGTGTTTCGCGATCAGATCGCCCTGAATAATACCGGACTCTTTGGAGTCGGTACCGACGTAATACGCTTTATCGTAGCTATCCAGCGCCTTACGGGAAGGTTCTTTGTTGAAGAAAACGATCGGCACGTTCTGGCCGCGCGCTTTTTCAATAACCGTGCCTGCTGCAGCCGGGTCAACCAGGTTGATGGCCAGGGCTTTCACGCCTTTCGCCAGCAGAACGTCGATCTGGTCGTTCTGTTTGGACTGGTCATTCTGGGAGTCGTTCATCAGCAGCTGAACGTCTGGCGCTGCTTTCGCATCTTTCTCAATCGCTTTACGCACAACAGACATGAAGTTGTCGTCGTATTTATAGATGGTCACACCAATACGGGTATCCGCAGCGTGCGCTGCTGCACCAAAAAGCATGCTTGCCATTACAGCAGACAGGGTCAACACCTTCTTATTCATGGTATCTCCGGTTTTTTTTATGCAGGGTAGTTCTTGTGAATAACGAGCGGCGGGCAGATGTTAATAAAACGTTACTGACAGCCGAGGTTCACTTATAAAATTTCTCTCTTCCGTGTTCGGTAACGCTCCAGAAATGCGTTTTATTCGTTGTTTGCGGCACATTGGCTATAGTGAAAGTGAATAATCACTGTTACATAGCGTTTCAGCCCCTAAAACGCTGACATCATAGTCAGCGCCTTGTTAAGATACTGTGAATTTACTCACAGATTGAAAACGGTTACATCACCACATGTAATCAGTTAGTGATCGGAACCACAGTTTGCCGGGCCGCGACGGAGTGACGACGCACTAAAGTCGGCATGAAACAGTGTGTTGCCCCCGGATCCAGCATGCCTGCTGCCCCCTGTAACGCCAGCTCAGTCGCCAGTTTCGCCATAGAGGCAATGGGGTAACGCACGGTTGTCAGCTGCGGGTCGGTGTAACGGGCAATCGGGATATCATCAAAACCAATGAGTGATAAATGCTGTGGCACCGCAATCCCGTTATCCTTCAGCGCCGTCAGGGCGCCTGCCGCCATGCTGTCGTTATAGGCAAACACCGCAGACAGCTGCAGATTGCGGCCCAGCAGCTCTACCATCGCCGCTTCACCGCCCTGCATGTCCGGCGTGCCGGTCCCCACCCAGCTTTCGGATGGCGTAATGCCGTGCTCTTTCAGGGCATTTTGCCACCCCTCGCGCCGCAGTTCGTCATCTTCAATCTGATGGCTGGAGGCCAGATAGCCGATCCGCTGATGTCCGTTGTTGATGAGCATTTTCGTGGCCATCATGGCGCCGCTGACGTTATCCAGCCCGACGCAGCGGTGGGCATAGCCGGGGACGATCCGGTTGATCAGCACCATGCCCGGGATCTGCTCCATCAATCCGGTTAGCTCTTCATCGCTCAAGGCTTTTGAATGGACAATCAAGGCGTTACAGCGCTGGCGGATCAGCACTTCAATGGCATGACGTTCTTTTTCCGCCTCATGATAGCTATTGCCGATCAGGACATATTTCTGATGCTGCTGGGCGACCATATCGACCGCTTTCACCAGTGCACCGAAAAAGGCATCTGAGACATCCATTACCACCACGCCGATGGTGTCGCTGACCTGCGTCGCAAGCGCCTGAGCATTGGCATTTGGCCGGTACCCGAGCTGGGTCACGGCCTTCATTACGGTTTCACGGGTTTCAGGGCTGACCAGCGCGCTATTGTTGAGCACGCGTGAGACGGTAGCCACAGAAACGCCCGCCTGACGGGCGACGTCACGAATGGTGATCATATTCACCATCCTTCAAAGGATTGCAGCAACTCACAGACACCCCCTGTGTTTAGCAAGGTGGCTATTTTGGCAGCGAGAGAAAGGGGACTACGTGAAGAAGCTCACAGTCATGAAAACGCTTACATCCGTTTTGTTAATGATTGTGATCCAGATCGTTATCTGGATGTATTTTTCAATGATATCCCTGAAGCACGTGCGGTTAACTGACGCCATACCCACTCCAGCGGTCCCTGGCGGAAATAGCGTAGCCAGAGCACAGAAAACGCCAGGTTTACTGCCCAGACCGGAATAACAAACGCCAGCAGCGTAAGGCGGTCGAATTTCATAAACAGGCCAAAGCGATAGAAAAGCGTGGTGCAGATCAGCGTTTGCAGGAGGTAATTGCTTAACGCCATGCGGCCCACGCAGGCGATAGCGCTGACCATCCACAGACGAGAAAGCGAGGGCCAGAAGCCGTAGATCAGCGCCGCGTAGCCGATGGTCTGAAACGGCGCGCTCAGTTCACGCGGCACCTGGAGCAGGAACGCGCACCAGCGGTAATCCCAGTGGATATGCCACTGCACCATCACCGCCGGGAGATTAATCAGCACGCCGAGCAGCACCAGACCGGCGCCGGTACGGCGATAGTGACGCAGGCTGAATTCCCCTTTCAGCCAGCCGGTGCGCATCAGTGACGCGCCCATCAGCATCATACCCGCCAGCTGCCAGCCGTATTGCGCGCCCAGCGCAAGGAGGTTGTCCCCCAGCATATCCGCGCGGTTGCTTATCGCTTCCGTACCGCCTTTCAGCTTCCAGAACTGCTCGTACTGCAGGTTAGCGGCATCCGGGATCCAGGCACGGTTTGTCGTCTCGCCGGAGATCATCCCCAGCAGCAGCAGTACTCCAAGCCCCATGACATAGAGCATCACCCCGGTGTTGAACAGGCTTTTAACGCTGTGCGCATCGCGAATGAGGCGCCAGCAGATGAGCCCGACTAACCCATAGGCAAGAAGAATATCGCCGTCCCAGAAGAACAGGCCATGGATAAAGCCGAGGATAACCAGCAGCGTCAGGCGCGACTGGATCCAGCGCGTGCCGCGTTTGAGGAGAAGCTGCAGGCCTGCGCCAAACAGCAGGGCAAAGAGCGTGAGGAATTTGACCTGCGCAAAGAGATCGAGGATTGCCCAGGTCCAGGCATCACTGCGGGTAATGTCGCCATACCACGCGGGATTGAGATACGCCGCCTTCGGCAAACCGAAGGCGGTGATATTAAGCAGCAGGATACCGAGAATGGCGACGCCGCGAACAAAATCGAGCGTGACGTTTCGCTCCATGGTCCCTGCCCTGTAAGACTTAGTTGTGGTGACGTACGGCGCGCAGGAACTCCTGGCGGGTATTCTGGCTCGATTTAAACAGACCGCCCAGCGAGGTTGTAGTGGTCGCACTGGTGGCATCGCGCACGCCGCGCGCTTTCACGCAGTAGTGAACCGCGTCGATAGAGACGGCCACGTTATTGGTGCCCAGCAGCGTTTGCAGCGCGGTCAGAATCTGCTGGGTCAGGCGCTCCTGCACCTGCGGACGCTGAGCGAAGAACTGCACGATGCGGTTGATCTTCGACAGGCCAATCACCGTGTCTTTAGGGATATACGCCACGGTCGCTTTACCGTCAATGGTCACGAAATGGTGTTCGCAGGTGCTGGTCAGCGTGATATCGCGAACCGTCACCATCTCATCCACTTTCATCTTGTTTTCAATGACGGTGATTTTCGGGAAGTTGGCGTAATCCAGGCCGGAGAAAATTTCGTCGACGTACATTTTCGCGATGCGGTGCGGCGTCTCCATCAGACTGTCGTCACTCAGATCGAGATTCAGCAGCTCCATGATGTCGGTCATATGACCGGCAATCAGACGCTTGCGGGTTTCATTGTCCAAGTCCTGTACGGGCGGACGCAGTGGCGTTTCAAGACCGCGCGCAACCAGGGCTTCGTGGACCAGGGCAGCTTCTTTACTGAGTGATGACATTTTGTTCTCCTGCAGGTGTGGCGTCTTTTGCCCTCGTTGTGGCAAAAGTATGCGTTCATTGTGCGTGAGGCGGCGCACATAATCCAGTATTCACGACGATAATTATTGCAATTGCTGTTGCCTTTCAGCGTGACGATTCCAGACCAGGGCTCCTCCAACGAACAGCGCCACGCCCGCCAGCCCCAGCGCCGGCTCCAGCCGGTGGGTAAGCCAGGTTGATAACGCCGAGGTGACGGGGCCAATCAACTGCCCAATCGCATACCCGGTGGTGAGCAGGCCCGCCATATAGCGCGTGTGGTTTGGCGCCAGCTCGCGACCGTATAAAAGAGAGAGCTGCACGGCACACAAAAAGCCACCGCCCACCAGCAGCCCGCCCGTCAGTAACCCGCCAATCCCCGGCAGCAGCCAGGCCGCCAGCACGCCCGCCCCCTGTAACCACAGTACGATAGCCAGCCTGCGGTTAGCCGTTGAGGTATGGCGTAACAGAATACTGAGCGCAATCCCCACCACGGCGGCGAGACCAAAAATCGGCCAGACAAACTGGGCAAACAGGCTGCCGGGAAAACGCACGGCCGCCATTTGCGACAGGAAGGTCGCCGGGAGGATATAGCCAAACCCGGCCAGGCTGTAGCTCCAGACCAGACGCGTTAAATCCGCCGTCAGCACCAGCGGCTCCGGCGCGGTGCCGGGTCGATGGAGTTGCCCGGATCGCGGCTGGTAGCGCGCCACCAGGGCAATCAGCACCAGCGCCAGCACGCCGTAGATTTGCCATGCCGCCCCGGCCGACAGGGACTTCGCCTGAATATAGACGGCGAGCAGGCCGCTCAGCGCAATACCCGCCCCCGGCCCGGCAAATACGGCAGCGCTCAGACCCGGTTTACCCAACTGTCCCAGCCGTTCGTTAGTCCAGGCGGCAATGAGTACCATCGACCAGCCGCTCATGCAGCCGATGACAAAACGCAGCAGGCCGTGCACGACGGCGTTCTCCGCCGCCGCGGAGAGCAGCGTCAGCGCCACCGCGCCGGTGATGCCAAGCCAGAGGCGCGTTTCAACGAAGCGGTGCGCACGCATCGCATCCCACGCGCCCACCAGATAGCCCAGATAGTTCATCGCCGCCACCAGACCCGCGCTGGTCAGCGTAAGCTGTCCGGCAGCAATCATCAGCGGCACCTGGGGCGTAAAAGCAAAGCGCCCTATCCCCATCGCCACCACCAGCACGACAAACCCACTGAGCGCAATACGCAGCGCCATGACCGCTCCAATTGTTAAAGAAAAGTAAATTTATGATGCAGCATCTCGCCGTCTGGCGAAAGTGAAAGTTACTCACAGGTCAATGAAAAGGCTGTATTATGGTTTTTATGAATACGCATTCTCATTAAGGAGCCCTGCATGGAACTGCTCGAAGAGCACCGTTGTTTTGAAGGTCGACAGCAGCGCTGGCGGCACGACTCCACCGTCCTGAACTGTGCGATGACGTTCAGCATTTTCCTGCCGCAGACGGAAAATCCACCGGTTCTGTTCTGGCTTTCCGGCCTGACCTGCAACGACGAAAACTTCACCACCAAAGCGGGCGCGCAGCGTATTGCCGCCGAGCTGGGCATTGCGCTGGTGATGCCAGACACCAGCCCGCGTGGCGACGATGTGGCCGACGATGCCGGATACGACCTGGGCAAAGGCGCCGGGTTTTATCTCAATGCGACCGAGCAGCCCTGGGCGCGCCACTACCGCATGTATGATTACCTTCGCGATGAACTTCCTGCGCTGGTGCAGTCGCAGTTTGCGGTCGGCGAGCGCTGCGCAATCAGCGGCCACTCAATGGGCGGACACGGCGCGCTCATCATGGCGCTGAAAAATCCGGGGAAATACGTCAGCGTGTCGGCGTTTGCACCGATTGTGAACCCAACACAGGTGCCGTGGGGGCAGAAAGCCTTCACACACTATCTGGGTGAGGATACGGAAAAATGGCAGGCATGGGACAGCTGCGCGCTGATGCTGGCCAGCAAAGCTGAAGAAGCCATTCCCACCCTTATCGATCAGGGTGATGCGGACCAGTTCCTCGCCGGTCAGCTGCAGCCTGCGGTGCTGGCAGAAGCGGCACGCCAGAAAGACTGGCCGCTGACGCTGCGCATTCAGCCGGGATACGATCACAGCTATTACTTCATTGCGTCCTTCATTGAGGATCATCTCCGCTTCCATGCGGAGCATTTGTTCGGCTAAGTGCGGCCGATTGCCGGGTGGCGGCTTCGCCTTACCCGGCCTACATTCGTGGGTTTTGTAGGCCCGCTAAGCGAAGCGCCACCGGGCATAAAGGTTACATCAGAACTTATAATCCACACCGACAAAGTAGCGACGGCCATCTTCCGTGTAGCTGTAATCGTCGCGGCTCAGATCTTTGTCCAGCAGGTTCTGCACGCCCGCACGCAGCTTCATGCTTTTCGTCGCCTGCCACGCGGCGCCGGTATTCCAGATAACATAGCCACCCGGCGTTGGGTCGCTGCTGGTCAGCGCGCGTTTCTCACCGGTGTAGTTGCCCTGAACATAGAACGACCAGTCCTGCGCCGCCTTCCAGTCAACGGTCCCGTTGGCGGTATGGAACGGCAGATCGGACAGCGGCTTGTTGCCACCGTTGCTGATATCACGACCGTCGTTGTAGGTGTAGTTCAGCGTCACTTTCCAGTCGTCCGCCAGCGGGAATTTCAGCTCGGTCTCCACCCCGCGGATGCGCGCCTTGTTGACGTTGTAGTAGCGGAATATCGGTTCACCGTCCGCATTCAGGCCAACGTAGTTAGGGTAGCTCTGCGCCTGCTTCGCATTGGCCGTACGGCTGATGCTGATGCGGTCATCGACGTTATTCTGGAAGGTGGTCACGCTGGCCTGCACGCCCTCTAACCAGCCCTCTTCCCCGCTGTAGTACAGACCGAACTCGAAGCTCTCGCTGGTCTCCGGTTTCAGATCCGGGTTACCGACAATATCACAGGCACCGCGGCACGAGCCGGTGACCCAGTCCGGACTCAGCTGCAGCAGTGACGGCGCTTTAAACGCGGTCGCCCAGCCCCCTTTCACCGTTACGGTATCGGTCGCGTTGTAGACCAGATAGGCGCGCGGGCTCCAGTGGTCGCCGTAGGTATCATGGTCATCCATACGGATGCCGGTGGTCAGCGCCAGAGGTTCAAAGATACGCCACTCGTCCTCCAGGAACAGGGCATACTGGCTTGTCGACGTACTGCTGCCGGAACCGCCCGTCAGGTTGACCGGATCCTTCAGCTTATCGTGACGCCATTCGCCGCCGAAGGTCATCAGCTGGTTGATGTCGCCCAGCGGCAGCACGTATTTCCCGTCCACCGCGTTGCTCTCGGAGGTGATCGTATTGCTGTTGCCCGGGTTTTTGTTATCCACCTTCTCGCCGTACACCTTCAGCTCGCTGTTGCCGACGCCCCAGCGGCCGTTGTGGCTGAGAGAGTAGTTCTGACGCTCAAGGCGGTTTTTGTCGAGGGAATCCGAGTCACGATCCTGACGGTCGAAACCGTAGCCCGCCGTAAAGTCATGATTTTCAGACGGCGTCCAGGCGAACTCCACATTCGCATCGCGGCTGGTGAAGCCTTCAATGCGCGGTGTTTCACCGCTCGCCGTGGTAGAGGACTTCTGCTGACCGTCTTTCTCACGCTTTGCGAGGCTACCGTAGGCTTTCAGCCCCAGCAGACCGTCCACCAGCGGACCGCTGGTATAGAATTGACCGTTGTAGGTGTCTCCACGGTCGCGATGTTCCTGAATTGTGGAATCGGCGCTCAGGGTACCCGTCCATTTCTGGCCGATTTTTTTGGTGATAATGTTTACCACGCCGCCCAGCGCATCGGAGCCGTAAAGAGAAGACATCGGTCCGCGCACCACTTCGATTCGTTCGATGGCGTCAACCGGCACCCAGTTGAGGTCGAAATCATTATGGCGGAACACCGCGTTACGGGAATTGACGCGCTTGCCGTCGATCAGGATCAGCGTGTAGCTGCTGTCCAGTCCGCGAATACTTACCCCTTTACGGTTGTCCCCTTCGCTCGTGAGCTGCACGCCCGGCACATCCCGTAACACATCTTTCAGGTTCTGAACGGGTTTGCGCTGCAAATCTTCCTGGGTGATGACGCTGATGCTTGCCGGTGCGTCTTTCAGGTTTTGCTCGGTTGCGGAGGCCGTGACAACCATTGTGTCGCCGGATTCCGCTGCGATAACAGGCAGGGCCAGGGACATTGCGGACGCGCAAAGTCCTCCCCTGACGAAGGGATTCAACCTAAACATTCCATATCTCCATGAGGTAAATACAACTCAATCAAATCATCATTGCTCACAGCGTCTTCCTGGCCGCCCACATCTCCGGTGGGTCGGTGACACGCTTATTTTTGATAACGATAAAGCAAACGATAATTATTATCAATTAAATTGTTAAGGAATATATCTTTGTTTCAGGGGGCAGGAATAAAAAAGCCCGCTCAAACGAGCGGGCTAATAGAGAGGAAGTGCGGTTATTGTTTAAATCGTTCCGGGAATTCCATTTCACTGTAGCGAATGAAGTGTGTTCCTTTCGTCAGCTTGTAACCAAACCAGATGACGAGGAACAGCGGAATGCCAATGTAGGTTGCCGTGACGGCGCCCCAGTCAATGGTGTCCGCCAGGAACGCTTCATAGTTCTGTCCCAGCGTAATGATCAGGCACAGAATGAAGGCGAAAATGGGACCCAGCGGGAAGAAGCCGGAGCGATACGGCAGCTGGTTAACGTCATAACCCTGTTTGACGTAGCCACGGCGGAAACGATAGTGGCTAATGGCAATCCCCAGCCAGGCAATAAAGCCCGTCATCCCGGAGGTGTTAAGCAGCCACAGGTACACCGTCTGGTTGCCAAACATAGAGGTCAGGAAGCACAGACCGGCGATCACCGTAGTGGCGTACAGCGCGTTACGCGGTACGCCGCCACGGGACAACTTCGCAAAAATACGCGGTGCTTTACCGTCGCATGCCAGCGTGTAGAGCATACGGGTGGACGCGTACATCCCGGAGTTACCGGCTGACAGTACAGCGGTCAGGATAACGGCGTTCATCACTGCCGCGGCAGAAAGCAGACCGGCATGCTGGAAGACCAGCGTGAACGGGCTAACGCTAATGTCTTTCACGTCATTACGCAGCAGGCTTGGATCGGTGTACGGAATGATCAGGCTGATAATCAGGATCGCGAACACATAGAACAGCAGGATACGCCAGAAGACCTGACGAACCGCGCGCGGAATATTCTTCTCCGGGTTCTCTGACTCACCGGCAGCAATGCCAATCAGCTCGGTTCCCTGGAAGGAGAAGCCGACAATCATTGCCACGCCAATCATTGCCGACAGTCCACCGGCAAACGGCGCATCGCCTATTGTCCAGTTACTCCAGCCCGCAGGTTCTGCGCCTTTGAAAATACCAACGATCATCGCCACACCGACGACGATAAAGATGATGACGGTTGCCACTTTGATCAAAGAGAACCAGTATTCCGCTTCGCCGAAACCGCGCACGGAGATGTAGTTCAGCAGGAAGATGACGGCCAGGAACAGGGCGCTCCAGATCCAGCCCGGCGTATCCGGGAACCACCAGTTCATCACCAGCTGTGCGGCGACAAGGTCAACGGCGATGGTGACCGCCCAGTTGTACCAATAGTTCCAGCCCAGCGCGAAGCCGAAGCCTTCTTCAACGTATTTTTGACCGTAGGTCGAGAACGAACCGGATACCGGCATGTACGCGGCCAGTTCGCCGAGACTGGTCATCAGGAAGTACACCATCAGGCCAATCAGGATATAAGAGAAAAGTGCCCCACCCGGGCCGGCTGCCGAAATCGTTGCGCCAGAGGCAACGAAAAGACCTGTACCGATTGAGCCGCCAATGGCGATCATCGTCAGGTGACGCGCCTTGAGTTCACGACGTAGCGTGGGCGCTTCTGTGGTTTTAATTTCTGAAACCATATGAAAATGCTGTCCATTTAATAAATGAGGCGCGATTGTAGCAGACGATCCGCGTTCCTTCCGGCAGAAATACTCAGTTATAAGAGAGCTTCATGACGCGCCCAGGATTATAAGTAAAGCATAATTTTTCCCTCTCCCCTTTGGGGTGAGGGACGCTGTCAGATTTCGCAATAGCGCAGAAAACGCTGCAGCGAGCTGGAAAGGTGTTTCTGGCGATGATGAATGCACCACAGCGTGCGCACCAGCTTTGGCAGCGGGATGGGGATTTCAACCAGCGATCCGGTTTCCAGCTGTTCGGCAATAACGCGCCGGGAAAGACAGCTGATGCCCAACCCGTGGCGCACCGCGTGCTTAATGGCCTCAGAGTTCCCCAGCTCCATCCCTAACTGGAAATGCGGCAGATGGGAAAGCAGCAGATAATCGACAATTTCACGCGTGCCGGAGCCCTGCTCGCGCAGGATCCACTGCGCCTGCGCCAGCCGTTCCAGCGTTACCTCTCCCTGCAATAACGACGAGGCCGGGGACGCAAACACCACCAGCTCGTCTTCCAGCCAGGGCTCGGCAATGATATCAACGTTATGGCAGGGTCCTTCGATGAGGCCGATATCCACGCGGAAATCGATCACTGCGTTGATGACGTCCTGGCTATTGCCCACGCTCATCTCCAGCGGCAGGCTCGGGAAATCCCGGCGGTAGCGGGCAATCACTTCCGGCAGAATGTAGTTCCCAATGGTGCTGCTGGCGTAAACGCGGATCGCACCGTTGTCTTCGCGGAACAGCTGCTCGATTTCTATAGCCTGCTCGAGCAGCGCCAGCGCGCGCGGATAAAGAAGACGACCGTGCTCGTTGACCACCAGACGCTTCCCTACCCTGTCAAAAAGCTGAACTCCCAGCTGTCCTTCAAGATCGGTTAACGCCGCGCTGACCGCAGACTGTGAGAGCGCCAGCATTTGTGACGCCTGGGTCGTCGAGCCGCTTTTCAGCACCTCGGCAAAGACTTCCAGCTGACGCAGAGTAATGTGCATGGTTGCTTACCACTTATATAGATTAATTATAAGTATATAATCAATTTTATTTTTAAGCCAGAGCGCCGTAACCTTTAGCCAGACAAAGGAGAAGGTTATGTCAGAAATCACCTTACAACATCATCGTACAGTGTGGCACTTCGTGCCGGGTCTTGCGCTCAGCGCTGCAGTCACCGCCGTCGCGCTATGGGGCGGCAGCATCCCGGCCATCGCAGGCGCAGGTTTCAGCGCGCTGACGCTCGCCATTTTGCTCGGCATGGTCGTGGGTAACACCGTTTACCCGCATATCTGGAAATCCTGCGACGGCGGCGTAATCTTTGCCAAGCAGCATCTGCTGCGTCTTGGGATCATTCTTTATGGCTTCCGTCTTACCTTTTCGCAGATTGCGGATGTGGGTGCGAGCGGGATCGCCATCGACGTTCTGACCCTGACCAGCACCTTTTTACTGGCCTGCTTTATCGGCCAGAAAGTGTTTGGCCTGGACAGGCAAACCAGCTGGCTGATCGGTGCCGGGAGCAGTATCTGTGGCGCAGCGGCGGTGCTGGCTACGGAACCCGTCGTGAAGGCCGAAGCCAGCAAGGTAACGGTGGCAGTAGCGACGGTGGTGATCTTCGGTACGCTGGCGATTTTCCTCTACCCGGCCATGTATCCGCTGGTTGCCCACTGGTTCAGCCCGGAAACCTACGGCATCTATATCGGTTCGACCATGCACGAAGTGGCCCAGGTGGTCGCGGCAGGACACGCCATTAACCCGGACGCCGAAAACGCGGCTGTGATTGCCAAAATGCTCCGCGTGATGATGCTGGCCCCATTCCTGATTTTCCTGGCCGCACGGGTTAAACAACTGGCTCCGGCGGGCGGCAGCGAGAAAAGTAAAATCACCATTCCGTGGTTTGCGATCCTGTTCATCGTGGTCGCTATCTTTAACTCCTTCCATCTGCTGCCGAAAGCGGTGGTGGACATGCTGGTGACGCTGGATACCGTACTGCTGGCGATGGCCATGGCGGCCCTGGGGGTGACCACGCACGTCAGCGCGCTGAAAAAAGCCGGTGCGAAACCGCTGCTGATGGCGCTGGTACTCTTCATCTGGCTGATTGTCGGCGGCGGCGCGATTAACCTCGCGGTCCATAGCCTGATGGCATAAACCACTACGTCCTTCTCCTGTTAACCCGCTATCATAAGCATTTCGGGTTAACAGGAGTCCCTTTATGAAATATGTTGGAGCGCACGTCAGCGCTGCAGGTGGCCTTGCGAATGCCGCCATTCGTGCCGCCGAAATTGAGGCGACCGCTTTCGCCCTGTTCACCAAAAATCAGCGCCAGTGGCGCGCCGCACCGCTCACCGCTGAGGTGATTGATGATTTCAAAGCCGCCTGTGAGAAATACCGCTACGGGCCCGGCCAGATCCTCCCCCACGACAGCTACCTGATCAACCTCGGTCACCCGGTTGAAGAGGCGCTGGAAAAATCCCGCGAGGCGTTTCTTGATGAAGTGCAGCGCTGCGAACAGCTGGGGCTGACGCTGCTGAACTTCCATCCGGGCAGCCATCTGATGCAGATCGACGAAGATGCCTGCCTGGCGCGCATTGCCGAATCCATCAACATCACCCTGGACAAGACCAAAGGCGTCACCGCGGTGATTGAGAATACCGCCGGTCAGGGCAGCAACCTCGGCTTTAAGTTCGAACATCTGGCGGCGATTATCGACGGCGTGGAGGATAAATCCCGTGTGGGCGTGTGCATTGATACCTGCCACGCGTTTGCCGCCGGTTATGACCTGCGCACTACCGAGGCAACGAAAAACACGTTTGATGAGTTCGAGCGCATTGTGGGCTTTAAGTACCTGCGCGGAATGCACTTAAACGATGCGAAAAGCGCCTTTGGTAGCCGCGTTGACCGCCACCACAGCCTGGGCGAAGGCAACATTGGCCACGATGCGTTTCGCTTTATTATGCAGGACGCCCGCTTCGACGGTATTCCGATGGTGCTGGAAACCATTAATCCGGACATCTGGGCAGAAGAGATTGCCTGGCTGAAGGCACAGCAAACCGCTGAACAGGCGGCATAAAAAAAGCCGGGTGCGTAATGCAACCCGGCTTTTTTGTGGTTTATCGCTTACGCTGCTTTTGCCACAACTTCCGCTTCCGGACGTTTCAGCACCGCGTAGGAGAGGCCCGCCACCAGCGTACCGGCAACAATCGCCAGCAGGTAGCCCAGTACCGGGGTGATAGCGCCAGGGATCAGCAGCACGAACAGACCGCCGTGTGGTGCCATCAGCTTCGCACCGACAGCCATAGAGATCGCCCCCGTTACCGCACCGCCTACGATACAGCACGGCAGCACACGCATTGGGTCACGCGCCGCGAACGGAATCGCCCCTTCGGTGATGAAGCACAGACCCAGCACCAGCGCGGCTTTACCGCCTTCCTGCTGCGCTTTATCGAACTTACGACGGGCAATAATCGTCGCCAGACCGAGCGCCAGCGGAGGCACCATACCTGCCGCCATGATCGCCGCCATTGGCGCGTAGGTCTGGGTACTCAGCAGGCCCACACCAAAGGCGTACGCCGCTTTGTTCACCGGACCACCCATGTCGGTACACATCATGCCGCCGAGGATTGCACCCAGCAGAACCGCATTCGCGGTACCCATGGTTTGCAGCCAGTGGGTCAGACCCGCCAGGATGCCCGCAACCGGCTTACCAATCAGGTAAATCATCGCCAGGCCGACCACCAGGCTGGAAATCAGCGGGATGATCAGGATCGGCTTCAGCGCTTCCATACTCTGCGGCAGCTTCAGCTTCGAGCTAATCAGCTTCGCGACGTAACCGGCGAGGAAGCCGGCAATGATACCGCCGATAAAACCGGAACCGGTGCTCACGGCCAGCATACCGCCGATAAGTCCCGGGGTCAGACCCGGGCGATCAGCAATGGAGAATGCAATAAAGCCCGCCAGTACCGGCACCATCAGGGCGAAGGCTGAGCCGCCTCCGATCTGCATCAGCGCAGCCGCCAGCGTACCTTGTTCTTTAAACGCGGTGATACCAAACGCGAACGAGAGCGCGATACACAGACCGCCCGCGACCACCATCGGCAGCATGTAAGACACACCGGTCAGCAGGTGGCGATAGGCGCCTGCGGACTCTTTCTTCCCTTCCGTCGCGGTCTGACGCGCGCCGGTTGCCTGATACGGCTTCGCTTCTACCAGCGCTTTATCAAACTCCTGCGCGGTCTTTTTCAGCGCCAGGCCGGTGGAGGTACGGTACATTGGCTTACCGGCAAATTTCGCCAGGTCCACCTCGATATCCGCCGCCACAATCACCAGATCGGCCTCCGCCACTTCTTCAGGGGTGATCGCGTTGCCGGCACCGACGGAGCCGCGTGTTTCAACTTTTACCCACCAGCCGCGTTTTTTCGCTTCGGTTTCAATGGCTTCAGCCGCCATAAAGGTGTGAGCCACCCCCGTCGGGCAGGCCGTCACCGCCACAATGCGTTTCGGGCCCGTGGCCGCAGCCGGTGCCGTCGCGACAGGCGCGCTGTAGACAGACGCATGACCTTTCGCTTCGCTCAGGAACAGTTCCGGGTGTGCCACCGCGCGATTAATATCGCCCAGCCACACTTTTTTGCCGTTCAGCGCACTGTCAGCCGGGATTTTGTCGCCCAGGACAATGGCCAGTTCTGCATCGCCTGGATTATCGATAATCTCCAGATGTGCTTTTTGTGCCGCCGCGCCCAGCAAGGTCTTCGCCATATAGGCGCGAGCCTGTCCGAGACCGGAGTCAATGATCAGCAGCGTTTTCATTATTCCTCTCCTGCTGTTAGTTAAAAGGTTTTAAGTCAACGCGCGCCATCATCGCGGCTAACTGGGTACGATCGGTAATACCGACATTGCTCTGGCTGACGGCCAGGGCAGCAACGGCAGTGGCAAGACGTAAGGTATGTTCACTGGATTCCCGCATCAGCAGACCATAAATCAGGCCGCCTACCATGGAATCCCCTGCGCCAACGGTACTCACAACTTCCATTGACGGCGGTTTGGCGATCCATTCGCCAGACGCGTTAACCCACAACGCGCCTTCTGCACCAAGCGAGATCACTACGTGAGCGATACCCTGCTCGCGCAGCGCATGGGCAGCGTCAATCACATCTTTTAATTCTGGCAGCTTACGACCCGCCCAGATCTCCAGCTCGCGGCGATTCGGCTTCACCAGCCATGGTGAGGCTTTCAGGCCCGCAACCAGCGCGTCACGGCTGCTGTCAAAAATGATGCATGGGCACTGGCTGCGCAGGCGCGTCATCCAGTCGGTAAAGGCTTCCGGGCTCACGCCGGACGGCAGGCTGCCGCTGACGCAGACCATGTCAAACTGCCCCAGCCAGGTCAGCGAGTCGTTGACAAAGCGTTCCCAGTCTGACGGCGTCACTTCGAAGCCTGAGAAGTTCAGATCGGTTACTTCACCGTCTTTCTCCGTCAGCTTAACGTTGATACGGGTACGGCCCTGAACAACCTGAAAACGGTTGGCAATGCCCAGCTCGCTGAACAACTGCTGGAACCCATCCTGGTTGTCTTTACCGAG
Source organism: Enterobacter cloacae complex sp. Mu1197 (assembly GCF_040059225.1). Taxonomy (NCBI): domain Bacteria; kingdom Pseudomonadati; phylum Pseudomonadota; class Gammaproteobacteria; order Enterobacterales; family Enterobacteriaceae; genus Enterobacter; species Enterobacter cloacae complex sp. Mu1197. Next base: position 3,189,616 of record NZ_CP157375.1, read on the forward strand.
GAATCCGCCCACGGTGACATCAATACCGAGATCCTTGAGCACTTTCGCGACGTTAATCCCTTTGCCCGCAGCATGCAGGCCGGTGGTACGCACGAGGTTGACTTCGCCGCGCTCAATTTCCGGGCAAAATCCTACCAGGTCATAAGCCGGGTTCAGCGTAATAGTCGCAACACGTCTGCTCATTATGCGCCCTCCCCCAAACCTGCCGCGATGGCATCGCCAATCGCTTTCAGCGCCTGTTCAGCATCGGCACCCTGCGCGGTGAAACGCAGACGGTGGCCTTTCTTCACGCCCAGCGCGACCACTTTCATCAGACTACGGCCGTTGGCCGGTTTGCCCGTGCCGTCAAGATTCGCCACGGTAATCTCACTCTCGAATTGTTTAATGGTATTCACCAGCATGGTGCCCGGACGGGCATGCAGGCCGTGTTCGTTACGCACCACGAACTCCGCGGTTTGCACGTCATCCGTCAGCGCATCATCACTGGTCAGCAGTGCCAGCACGGTGGGGGCATCAGCGTTCAGCAGCTTTTCAGCTTTGTTATTCAGCAGCAGATCGCCCAGACGCTTCAGCACGGAAACCGGCTGTTCATCAGCCATCGCCACGGTCACCAGCATGGCCGCGCGTTCGCCTTCTACGTCAAATGCCGTGGCCGCACGGCTCACGGCAATCGCACTGCGCAGGTTGCCTTCAGCACTGTCGTTCAGCCAGATGCCCTGACCCAGATTCAACGGCTTATCGTTAATCACGCGCGTCACAAAGGTGGCATCCGCCGCGCCGGCTTCTTTCAGGCGGCCCGCGTTCAGCGCCTGCAGCGTCACCAGATCGGAAGCAACTACATCCAGCGTCAGCGTTTCATTATCCAGTTTCAGCGCTTCACTCTGTTTTTCGCCCATCAGCAAGGCGCGCAGCTCTTCCGCGGTGGTGGCGGATTTAAGCTGTTCAGCCACCGCGTCATCGCTCAGGACATGCGTCAGCTGACGCAGCAGACCTAAGTGTTCGTCGCTGCTGGCCGCGATACCGATGGCCACATAGGCTACCTGACCGTCTCCCCAGAGCACGCCCTGCGGGAACTGGTAAACCTTGACGCCGGTTTTCAACACCTGATCGCGGGTGTCGGTGGTGCCGTGCGGAATGGCGATCCCATTGCCGAGGAAGGTTGAGGTCTGCTGCTCGCGCGCCAGCATGCCGTTGACATAGCCGTCCGCGACGTTACCCGCCTGCACAAGCGCAGCGGCAACCTGGCGAATAGCCTCTTCTTTATCCCCGGCCTGAGCGCCCGGGTGGATATCCTGAACAGATAACTGGAACATGGTTCTCCACTCCTGCTGAACTTGAATCGTTTCAGCTTTAATGAGAAAAAATGCGCTAGCCTGCTCCGTTTGTTAAAACAAGATAGCGCTGAAACGTTTCAAAAAGTCTTGCGCTTTCTGCAATGCCTTGCAAGAAAACTCGTATTTCAGATTGCAGAATTTAGAGATACAGCACATTTCTTCTTCGTTCAGCTGAATTTTGCTGAAGTTCAGCAAGTCAGTTTCAGCTAAGGTCAGCCGATGTGGATGCAAGATGAAATGCCATTTTGATTTTTCGTGGCATCATTGACCGCACCCACTGTTTATTTTTTAGCTGACGGCGTACACTCCGCCCCTCTCTGCTACTCGCTAATTATAAAACATGCATAACATCCCTGCGGCTGCCTCGCCGAAGCCCTTTGATTTGACCTCAGCGGCCTTCCTGATTGTTGCCTTCTTCACGGGCATTGCCGGTGCGTTACAGACGCCGACGCTGAGCTTATTTTTGACCAATGAGGTTCATGTTCGTCCGGCGCTGGTTGGCTTCTTTTTCACCGGAAGCGCCATCATCGGCATCCTGGTCAGTCAGTTCCTGGCGGGGCGATCCGACAGAAAAGGCGATCGTAAAAGCCTGATCGTTTTCTGCTGCCTGCTGGGGGTTTTGGCCTGCGTTCTGTTTGCCTGGAACCGCAACTACTTCATTCTGCTTTTCGTCGGGGTATTCCTGAGCAGCTTTGGTTCGACGGCGAACCCACAGCTGTTCGCGCTTGCCCGCGAACACGCCGACCATACCGGACGTGAAGCGGTGATGTTCAGCTCTGTCCTGCGTGCACAGGTGTCGCTGGCGTGGGTGATTGGCCCGCCGCTGGCTTACGCGCTGGCGATGGGTTTTGGCTTTACGGTGATGTACCTGAGCGCGGCGGTCGCGTTTGTGGCGTGCGGCGCGCTGGTGTGGTTCTTCCTGCCGTCCATGCGCAAAGAGCCCAAAGTGGCAACGGGCGTGCTGGAAGCGCCACGCCGTAACCGCCGCGATGCCCTGCTCCTGTTCGCGATCTGCACGCTGATGTGGGGCACCAATAGCCTCTATATCATCAATATGCCGCTGTTTATTATTAATGAACTGCACCTGTCGGAGAAGCTGGCGGGCATCATGATGGGCACCGCGGCCGGGCTTGAGATCCCGACCATGCTTATCGCAGGCTATTACGCAAAGCGCTTCGGGAAACGTTTTTTAATGCGCATCGCCGCCGTCGCCGGTCTGCTGTTCTATCTCGGCATGCTGACGGTACATACGCCCGGGCTATTGCTGGCGTTACAGCTGCTGAACGCCATCTATATTGGCATTCTCGCCGGGATAGGCATGCTCTATTTCCAGGACCTGATGCCGGGCCAGGCAGGCTCTGCCACCACCCTTTATACTAATACCACCCGCGTGGGCTGGATTATTGCCGGCTCAATGGCCGGTGTTGTGGCCGAAATCTGGAACTATCACACGGTGTTCTGGATTGCGCTGGTGATGTGTACGCTGACGATGGGCTGTCTGGCGAAGATTAAAGACGTTTAAGGTGCGGTGAGCGATTCAAGCTCAAGAAGGTACGTCATCGCCTGCTCGCGCGTGCTGCCACACATTTCGGCCGTGGGCTGAAGCCCGGAGCAGACCTTCGGACGCAGCGGTGAGCCAAAGATCATGCACAGGTTGGTTTCCGAAAGCTGAACGCAGCGGGTATTGGCAGGCTTGCCCTCGGGCATTCCTGGAATGGGGCTTGAAATGGACGGTGCAGTACAGCACGCGCCACAATCGGGACGGCAATCCATAAATGCTCTCTTTCGCTGGCGGATGCTCGTACAGTCGGGCATCGCGCGCACAGTAACACCTTTTGCGTATTGATAGCAAAAGCCACGAATTCCTCTTGCCTGAAAGGCCGCGCGCGAGTAATTTGGCGCGATATTTTTTACCTCCCGTAAACAGGATTACTGCAATGCCAAGAGCGAACGAAATTAAGAAAGGTATGGTACTGAATTACAACGGCAAACTGCTGATTGTGAAAGATATCGATATTCAGGCACCAAGCGCCCGTGGTGCAGCTACGCTGTACAAAATGCGTTTCGCCGATGTGCGTACCGGCCTGAAGGTGGAAGAGCGCTTTAAAGGTGACGATATCGTCGATACCGTGACCCTGACCCGTCGCTATGTTGATTTCTCCTACATCGACGGCAACGAATATGTGTTCATGGACAAAGAAGATTACACCCCGTACATCTTCACCAAAGATCAGATTGAAGAAGAGCTGCTGTTCATCCCGGAAGGCGGTATGCCAGACATGCAGGTTCTGACCTGGGACGGCGTGCTGCTGGCGCTGGAACTGCCTCAGACGGTCGATCTGGAAATCGTTGAAACGGCACCTGGCATCAAAGGCGCATCCGCCAGTGCCCGCAACAAACCGGCGACCCTGACGACCGGCCTGGTTGTGCAGGTACCGGAATACCTCTCTGCTGGCGAGAAGATCCGCATCCATATTGAAGAAAAACGCTATATGGGTCGTGCTGACTGATTGCGGCATTTGTCGGGTGGCGCTACGCTTACCCGACCTACGAAAAAACCGGCCCTGAAGCCGGTTTTTGTGTTTTTGTAGGCTGGGTAAGGCGAAGCCGCCACCCGGCAATTCCGGTTACAGCAGCTCCGGATACTTCGTCATCTTCAGCGCCAGCTCAACGCCGCGCACTTCCGCCATCCCTTTAAGACGGCCAATCGCCGAATAACCCGGGTTAGTTTTCTTACGCAGATCGTCCAGCATCTGATGGCCGTGGTCAGGACGGAACGGAATAGGACGCACATCGCCAGTCTGCTTGCGACGCGCCTCTTCCGCCAGAATGGCGTCTACCACCGCCACCATATTCACATCACCGCCCAGGTGCGCCGCCTCATGGAAGGTTTTTGGATTCTCTTCACGGCAGGTCGCGCGCAGATGCGTGAAGTGGATACGATCGCCGAAGGTTTCAATCATCCGCACCAGGTCGTTATCCGCCCGCACGCCGTAGGAGCCGGTACACATGGTGAAACCGTTATAGATGCTGTCGACCGTCTCTTTCAGCCACTGCATATCTTCAATCGTGGACACGATACGCGGCAGGCCGAGGATTGGACGCGGTGGATCGTCCGGATGTACGGCCAGGCGAACCCCTACTTCTTCCGCAACCGGCACGATAGCGCGCAGGAAATACGCCATGTTTTCACGCAGCTGCTGCTTATCAATATCGCCGTATTCCGCCAGGCGGGCGCGGAACTGATCCAGCGTATACCCTTCTTCAGCCCCCGGCAGGCCCGCAATAATATTACGGGTCAGCTTTTCGATATCTGCGTCGCTGGCGGCGTTAAACCACGCGAGCGCCTGCTGCTGCTCTTCCGCGGTGTAATCCGCGTCGGCGCCAGGGCGTTTCAGAATGTGCAGTTCGAATGCCGCAAAGGCAATCTGATCGAAACGCAGCGCTTTAGAGCCGTCCGGCATCTGATATTCAAGGTCGGTTCGCGTCCAGTCCAGGATAGGCATGAAGTTGTAGCAAACCGTATCAACGCCGCAGGCCGCGAGGTTACAGATGCTCTGCTGGTAGTTAGCAATCCAGGTCTGGTACTCCCCTGAATGGGTTTTGATATCTTCATGAACCGGAATGCTTTCTACCACAGACCAGGTTAATCCCTTCTCCGCCAGCAGCGCCTGACGCGTCTGTATTTCCTCTACCGGCCAGACCTGACCGTTAGGAATATGATGCAGCGCCGTGACGACACCCGTTGCGCCAGCCTGACGCACATCATCAAGAGAAACCGGATCGTTCGGCCCGTACCAACGCCAGGTTTGTTCCATTGCCTCACCCTCTTAAGTTGTTATACCAATATGTGCTACTGCAATGACGACTACCATACATGTTTGCCGTGAAGGGTCAATACACGGCCACACATTGATTGATCAAACTCACATAACGGGGATATTTACGGCTCACCAATTTTATTTGCTGTCATATAACTTTACACTGGCATTGTTAATTAATGGTTAATCAGGTGTGTATCTCATGAAGACAATTGCCTCCACCGCCCTTCCTGCCCGGGTTCAGCAACCTCGCTACGATCGCCAGTCATTACGCTCCCGCATCGTCCACTTTGGCTTTGGCGCGTTTCACCGTGCGCACCAGGCATTGTTAACAAATCGGGTGCTGAATGAAAAAGGCGGCGACTGGGGGATTTGTGAGATTAGCCTTTTCAGCGGCGATGTGCTGATGAGCCAGCTGCGCGCGCAGGATCATCTGTTCACCGTGCTGGAAAAAGGGGCTGAAGGAAATGAGGCCATTATCGTCGGTGCTGTCCATGAATGCCTGAATGCAAAGCTGGACTCCTTGCCCGCCATTATTGAGAAATTTTGCGAGCCTCAGGTTGCGATTGTCTCGCTCACCATCACGGAAAAAGGCTATTGCATCGATCCCGCGACCGGAAAACTCGATCTGAATAACCCCCGGATCGTCCACGACCTTGAAAACCCCTCCGAGCCACATTCGGCCCCTGGCATCCTGGTCGAAGCCCTCCACCGCCGCCGCGAGCGCGGCTTGCCTGCGTTTACCGTGCTGTCCTGCGACAATATCCCTGACAACGGGCACGTGGTGAAAAACGCGGTGCTGGGCATGGCGCAAAAACGTTCCGCAGGGTTATCTGAATGGATTGATAGCCACGTGAGTTTCCCGGGGACGATGGTCGACAGGATTGTGCCCGCCGCGACGGAGGCCTCGCTGGCGGAAATCACCGACGCGCTCGGCGTGGAAGATCCGTGCGCCATCAGCTGCGAGCCGTTCATTCAGTGGGTCGTGGAAGATAATTTTGTCGCCGGGCGTCCCGAGTGGGAAGTGGCGGGTGTCCAGATGGTGCAGGATGTGCTGCCTTGGGAGCAGATGAAATTACGCATGCTCAACGGCAGCCACTCTTTCCTGGCGTATCTGGGGTACCTCGCCGGCTACGCCCATATAAATGAATGCATGGAGGACGCGGCGTTCCGTGAAGCCGCCCGTCGGCTGATGCTGGACGAGCAGGCCCCCACGTTGCGCATCAAGGATGTCGACCTCACGGCATACGCCGATAGCCTGATCGAACGCTTTGCCAACCCGGCCCTCCAGCATCGGACCTGGCAAATCGCGATGGACGGTAGCCAGAAGCTGCCCCAGAGAATGCTGGACGGGATCCGCGTTCATCTTGAGCGAAATACGCCGTGGTCGCTGCTGGCCCTGGGCGTGGCCGGCTGGATACGCTACGTCAGCGGTACCGACGAACGCGGAAACGCGATTGACGTTCGCGATCCCCTCAGCGATAAAATCCGCGCCATCGTCAACGCCAGCAGCGACGCCAGCCGCGTCCACGCGCTGCTGGGGCTGAGTGAGGTCTTCGGGCACGATCTTGCGCATAATCGCGTTTTTGTGGAGGCTGTCAGCCAGGCCTATGAGCGCATTACCCGCCACGGCGCGCGTCAGGCTGTTATCGAAACGTTAAATCTTTAACGATTATTGCGCTTAATGCGAACGGATGAGGCCTCCGTTCGCCCTTCCCCTTCTCACGGGGCCCATTTTTCGCCAGGATAGAGAACAGTGTTATAGCATCACAATTCTCATCCGGAGCGCACGTGACCAAAACCAACCTCATCACCGGTTTTCTCGGCAGCGGTAAAACCACCTCAATTCTCCACCTGCTGGCGAATAAAGATCCGGCCGAGAAGTGGGCCGTGCTGGTCAATGAATTTGGCGAGGTGGGCATTGACGGCGCGTTGCTGTCATCCAGCGGTGCGATGATTAAAGAGATCCCCGGCGGATGCATGTGCTGCGTCAATGGCCTGCCGATGCAGGTCGGGCTCAATACCCTGCTGCGTCAGGGCAAACCTGACCGCCTGCTGATTGAACCCACCGGGCTGGGTCACCCGAAGCAGATCCTCGATTTATTGACCGCCCCGGTTTACGAACCGTGGATCGATCTGCGCGCCACCCTGTGCCTGCTCGATCCGCGCCAGCTTCTGGATGACAAGGCGGTGGCCAACGAGAACTTCCGCGATCAGCTCGCCTCGGCGGACGTTATCGTCGCCAACAAGGAAGATCGCGCCACGCCAGAAAGCCAGGCCGCGCTGGAGGCGTGGTGGCAGCATTTTGGCGGCAATCGCACGCTTGTGCAGGCCACCCAGGGGAATATTGATAGCGCCCTGCTTGACCTGCCTCGTCTGAACCTCACCGAGCTGCCCGCCAGCGCGGAGCATGCGCACAGTCACCCGGTTAAGCAGGGTCTGGCAGCCCTGAGTCTGCCGGAGCACCAGCGCTGGCGTCGTAATCTGAACAGCGGTCAGGGATATCAGGCCTGCGGATGGATTTTTGATGCTGAAACCGTTTTTGACACCATTGGGATCCTGGAGTGGGCCCGCCTTGCGCCCGTCGATCGCGTGAAAGGGATCATGCGCACGCCGGACGGACTGGTGCGGATCAACCGCCAGGGCGACGATTTCTTTATTGAAACGCAAAACGTGGCGCCGCCCGACAGCCGAATAGAGTTAATTAGTGCGGTTAACGCCGACTGGAATGCCCTCCAGTCCAGCCTGTTGAGGATTCGTTTAAGTTCGGGCGGCTAACGTTGCCCCAGTTTTCACTCTATGCAGAACGTTATGACAACTCGATTTCCCCTGATATTACTGCTTAATGTCGCCGGTCTGGCGCTTTTCTTCTCCTGGTATATCCCGGTGAATCATGGTTTCTGGTTCCCACTGGATTCTGCCCTCTTCCACTTCTTCAACCAGGAGCTGGTGAAGAGCAAGGCGTTCCTGTGGCTGGTGGCCATCACCAACAACCGCGCCTTTGACGGCTTCTCGCTGCTGGCGATGGGCTGCCTGATGCTCTCTTTCTGGTTGAAAGAGGATAAAGCAGGACGCCGACGTATTCTTATTATCGGTCTGGTGATGCTGCTGTTTGCTGTCATCATTAACCAGCTGGCCACCGCGATTATTCCGGTTAAGCGTTCCAGCCCAACGCTCTTTTTCACCGATATTTATCGCGTCAGTGAGCTGCTGCATATTCCAACAAAAGATGCGTCGAAGGACAGTTTCCCTGGCGATCACGGCATGATGCTGCTTATTTTTTCCGCAATTATGCTTCGCTATTTCGGCAGAAAAGCGTTTGCCATAGCCCTGATTATTTTTGTGGTTTTTGCCTTCCCGCGCGTAATGATTGGCGCTCACTGGTTCACCGATATTGCCGTCGGTTCGCTCTCCGTTGCGCTGATTGCGCTGCCGTGGTGTTTGATGACCCCACTGAGCGACAGGATAATAGCGCTGTTCGATCGCTACCTTCCCGGTAAAGCGCAACAATAATTGAACAAATAACTAACCTAAATTAACGTGAGCTATCAGGGATCGACATGATCCCCGATAGCCTTCCCGCCACGATCTTTTCCCCGTGTCATATTCTTGTCATCACATTCATGATAAAAATGAAGCAATTGCGCGATAAAGCCTCGGATCTGACCGCATTTTAAGCAATTACGGATTTTTACTTTCTGTATCACATTTTCTTATAAAAAAAAGGCTTTTTTTACTCGCAATACCCCTGGCAATCGGTTAATCTCGAACTCGTTTTGCCCCATAGGGATAATTATTTCGATGGTGAATAATTTTGTGCGCTACGCCACAAATGTGACCAGAAAGAATTGTCTCAATGTGAACAGATAATTAGTCTCGTCACGTTTGGCATTTTTATAACGATATTTGTCGTTAAGGACTTCAAGGGATAATAAACAAAATGGTCAAATCTCAACCGTTTCTGAGATATATCTTACGGGGGATCCCGGCGATAGCAGTCGCGGTACTGTTATCTGCATGTAGTACATCGAACACCGCAAAGAATATGCATCCTGAGACGCGTGTTGTGGGAATGGAAGATTCCTCTTCACTGCAAGCCTCTCAGGATGAATTTGAAAATATGGTACGTAATCTGGACGTGAAGTCCCGCATTATGGACCAGTATGCTGACTGGAAAGGCGTGCGTTATCGTCTTGGCGGCAGCACGAAAACAGGTATTGATTGTTCCGGTTTTGTACAGCGTACGTTCCGCGAGCAATTTGGGTTAGATCTTCCGCGTTCGACCTATGAACAGCAGGAGATGGGCAAGTCGATTTCACGTACCAAACTGCGCACCGGTGATTTAGTTCTGTTCCGTGCCGGTTCGACAGGTCGACATGTTGGCATCTACATTGGTAATGACCAGTTTGTACATGCCTCCACCAGCAGCGGTGTGACCATTTCCAGCATGAACGAACCGTACTGGAAGAAGCGTTATAACGAAGCGCGCCGCGTACTGACCCGCAGTTAATATCGCTATTGTATCGTTGGTTATCCCTTGGCTGGCGATATGATGAAAAAAAGCACTGCTTCGGCAGTGTTTTTTTTTGCCCGTTACACTGAATACATCCGGCGGCTTTTCAGGAATCACGACGTCTATGCTTACCCGCTACTTCTCCAGTAATCGCAAGATACTGATCCTCAGTATTATCACTGGTCTCATTACCGCCCTGCTCCTGGGCTCCCTGCAATTTTCCTGGAGTTACCACAAGCGAGAAGTCAAATTCGACACCCTGGTGAATGATGTGAGCGCCTACATGGGGAGCTATTTCGACGATTTAAAAAAAGCGGTCAATGTTCTCCAGCCCCTCACGCTAAATACCTGCCACGACGTCAATCAGGAACTCACCTCACGCGCGGCCTTCAGCATTAATGTTCGCGCCTTCCTGCTGGTCAGGGACAAGATGGCGTTCTGCTCTTCCGCGACAGGCCCGATGAATGTCCCGATGAAGACGCTGATACCTGAGCTGAACATCGATAAACAGATCGATATGGCCCTGCTTCCGGGTACCCCCATGCTGCCTGATGAGCCAGCGATTGCAATCTGGTACCGCAACCCATTAGTAAAAGATGGCGGCGTGTTCACCTCAGTGAATATTAATCTGACGCCTTACCTGCTCTACACGGAGCGCCAGGACGAGTTCGCGGGTATCGCCATCATCATCGGCGATAACGCGTTGTCGACGCGGTCCAGCACCCTGGTTCATGCACACGAACTGCATGACATCCCGGTCCGCACGGCGACACTGAAAGACGTCCCCCTGACCATCAACCTGTATGCGGACGCATGGACAGGCGATGAAATCCTCTATGCGCTGTTTTTCGGGCTGGTATGCGGTATTTGTGCCGGATCGCTTAACTACTACATACTCAGCATTCGGCTCAACCCGGGTAAAGAAATTTTAAGCGCCATCAAGCGCGGTCAGTTTTATGTGGTCTATCAACCCGTCGTCGATGCCAAATCGCTCAGGATGACCGGGCTTGAGGTCCTGATGCGCTGGAAACACCCGACAATGGGGGAAATTCCGCCGGACGCGTTTATTAATTTTGCCGAAGCGCAGAAGCTGATTGTCCCGCTGACGCTGCATCTCTTTGATCTTATCATTCACGACGCTCCTGTATTACAAACGCTGTTACCGCCGGGCGCAAAGGTGGGTATCAACATTGCGCCGGGTCATCTGCATGCGGAAAGCTTCAAGGACGATATGCGCACCTTCAAAGCGTTACTGCCGCCGGATTATTTCCAGATCGTGCTGGAAATTACCGAGCGCGATATGCTTAACCATCGGGAAGCCAACAGTCTCTTCGAATGGCTGCATAACGAAGGGTTTGAGATCGCCATTGATGATTTTGGAACCGGCCACAGCGCGCTGATTTATCTTGAGCATTTCACCATGGATTACCTCAAAATAGACCGTGGTTTTGTTAATGCGATCGGTACTGAGACCGTGACGTCGCCAGTGCTGGATGCCGTTCTGACGCTGGCAAGACGACTGAATATGTCGACCGTCGCCGAAGGGGTAGAGACGCCGGAACAGGCGGCCTGGCTACGCGAACACGGCGTTAACTTCCTGCAGGGATACTGGATTAGTCGTCCCATGCCGCTGGCGCAGTTCCGCGAATGGCGTCCTGATATTTCGCCCGAGGGCGATTAATTTCACATTGTCCGCGACGTCACTTATTATTCAGCTTAACCGAGCCGGTCTGTAAAAGAGGGAGCTGCCGCGAGATGCTTATGCGCTTTATGTTGCTGATGTTGGCATTCACGAGCCTGTCCAGCCAGGCGCAAGCCATCAAAGAAAATATCGCCTTCGCGGTCATTGGCGAGCCGAAATACGCGGTCAATTTTACGCACTTTGATTACGTCAACCCTGCCGCGCCGAAGGGCGGTAAGGTCACGCTTTCCGCCACGGGAACCTTCGACAACTTCAACCGCTACGCCCTGCGCGGCGTGGCGGCCGCGCGGACGGAATCCCTTTACGATACGCTCTTTGTCACCTCCGATGACGAGCCCGGTAGCTATTATCCGCTGATTGCCGAGAACGTGCGCTACGCCGATAACTTCGCCTGGGCGGAAATCTCGCTGAACCCGCGAGCACGTTTTCACGACGGCACACCGGTTAAGGCCAGCGACGTCGCCTTCACCTTCCATAAATTCATGACCGAAGGCGTGCCCCAGTTCCGCATCGTGTATAAAGGCGCATCGGTCAGAGCCATTGCGCCGCTCACCGTGCGCATCGAACTGAGTGAACCCAACAAAGAGAACATGCTGAGCCTGTTCTCGCTGCCGGTGATGCCGGAATCGTTCTGGAAAGATCATAAGCTGAGCGACCCGCTCTCCACGCCACCACTGGCTGGCGGCCCCTACCGCATCACCGACTGGCGCATGGGGCAATATGTCGTCTATTCCCGCGTCAAAGACTACTGGGCGGCCAATCTGCCGGTAAACCGCGGACGCTGGAACTTCGACACCCTTCGCTATGATTACTACCTCGACGATAACGTGGCGTTTGAAGCGTTCAAAGCCGGGGCCTTCGATTTGCGCGTCGAGAGCAGCGCCAAAAACTGGGCGACCCGCTATATCGGCAAAAATTTTGCTAAAGGCTATATCGTCAAAGACGAGCACAAAAATGCGTCTGCGCAAGACACGCGCTGGCTGGCGTTTAATATTCAACGTCCGGTATTTAGCGATCGCCGGGTCCGGGAAGCCATCTCCCTGGCCTTTGATTTTGAGTGGATGAACAAAGCGCTTTTTTACGGTGCCTACAGCCGCGCCAACAGCTATTTTCAGAATACCGAATACGCCGCGCGCGATTATCCGAAAGCCGACGAGCTGGTCCTGCTGGCGCCGCTGAAAGCGGAACTGCCACCACAGGTTTTCACCACCGTGTTTCAGCCGCCCGCATCGAAGGGTGATGGTTACGACCGCGACAACCTGCTGAAGGCCAGCAAGCTGCTGGATGAGGCGGGCTGGCACCTGAAGAATCAAAAACGTGTTGATGCCAAAACGGGCAAGCCGCTCAGCTTTGAGCTGCTTCTCTCGTCCGGGGGCAACGATCAGTGGGTGCTGCCGTTTAAGCACAATCTTGAGCGGCTGGGCGTGACCATGAACATTCGCCAGGTGGATAACGCGCAGATCACCAGCCGCATGCGCAGCCGTGATTACGACATGATGCAGCGCCTGTGGCCCGCGCAGCCATGGCCCAGCTCGGACCTGCAAATCTCGTGGGCCTCCAGCTACATCGACTCCTCGTACAACGCGCCGGGGGTTAAAAGCCCGGCGATTGATGCGCTGATTGCGAAAATCGTGGCGGCGCAAGGGGATAAAGACAAGCTTCTGCCGCTCGGGCGCGCCCTCGACAGGGTCTTAACCTGGAACTACTACATGCTGCCAATGTGGTATATGGGCGAAGATCGCCTTGCGCGCTGGGATAAGTTCTCCGTGCCTGCCGTGCGCCCTGTCTACTCCCTGGGCTTTGATACCTGGTGGTATGACGTTAACAAAGCCGCCAGACTTCCCGCTGAGCGGCGATAAGGAATTATCATGGGTGCCTATCTTCTCCGCCGTCTGCTGCTGGTCATCCCTACCCTGTGGGCCATCATCACGATTAACTTTTTTATCGTGCAAATCGCCCCCGGTGGGCCGGTCGATCAGGCCATTGCCGCCATTGAATTTGGCAACAGCGGCGGCATGCCCGGCGGCGGCGGTGAAGGGATGGGCGCCAGCCATGCGCGAACCGGCGTAGGGAATATCAGTGAAAGCCACTACCGCGGGGGACGCGGTCTGGATCCGGAAGTGATCGCCGAGATCACCCACCGCTACGGCTTTGACAAACCGATTCACGAGCGCTATTTCAAAATGCTCTGGGATTACATCCGCTTTGATTTTGGCGATAGCCTGTTTCGCAGTGCGTCAGTGCTGACGCTGATCAAGCAAAGCCTGCCGGTTTCGATCACGCTGGGGCTGTGGGGTACGCTTATCATCTATCTGGTCTCTATTCCGCTCGGGATCCGCAAAGCGGTGTACAACGGCAGCCGGTTTGATATCTGGAGCAGCACGTTCATTATTATCGGCTATGCCATCCCGGCGTTTCTGTTTGCTGTCCTGCTGATCGTCTTTTTTGCCGGGGGAAGTTATTTCGACCTCTTCCCGCTGCGAGGGCTCGTCTCCGCCGATTTCAGTTCCCTGCCCTGGTACCAGAAAATTACCGACTATCTCTGGCATATTACGCTGCCGGTTCTGGCAACGGTCATTGGCGGGTTTGCGGCCCTGACCATGTTGACCAAAAACGCCTTTCTCGATGAAATTCGTAAACAGTACGTCGTCACGGCCCGCGCCAAAGGCGTGAGCGAGAAGCAGATCATGTGGAAACACGTGTTCCGCAACGCCATGCTGCTGGTGATCGCCGGGTTTCCGGCCACGTTCATCAGTATGTTTTTTACCGGCTCGCTGCTGATAGAGGTGATGTTCTCGCTCAACGGCCTGGGGCTGCTGGGCTATGAGGCCACCGTGTCGCGCGATTATCCGGTAATGTTTGGCACACTCTATATATTTACCCTGATTGGCCTGCTGCTGAATATTATCAGCGATATCAGCTATACGCTGGTCGATCCCCGAATCGATTTTGAGGGCCGATGATGCCGCGTTTAAGCCCCGTCAACCAGGCCCGCTGGGCCCGCTTTCGCCACAACCGCCGCGGCTACTGGTCGCTGTGGATTTTTGCCGTGCTGTTTGTCTTAAGCCTGTTTTCAGAACTGATCGCCAACGACAAACCGCTGCTGGTGCATTTTAACGATCGCTGGTACGTGCCGGTCATCGCCAATTACAGCGAAAGCGACTTTGGCGGCCCGTTTGCGACGCCGGCGGAGTATCAGGATCCGTGGCTTCGCCAGCAGATTGAGCAGCACGGCTGGGCGCTCTGGGCGCCGGTACGTTTTGGCGCAAACAGCATTAACTTCGCCACCACGACCCCCTTCCCTTCCCCGCCCTCCGCGCAAAACTGGCTGGGAACGGATGCTAACGGCGGCGACGTGCTGGCACGCATCCTGTACGGCACGCGAATCTCGCTTCTCTTTGGACTGATGCTGACGCTCTTCTCCAGCGTGATGGGCGTCGTGGCGGGTGCCGTTCAGGGTTACTACGGCGGGAAGATTGACCTGTGGTGTCAGCGGATTATTGAAGTCTGGTCAGGCATGCCGACGCTGTTTCTGATCATCCTGCTTTCCAGCGTCGTACAGCCCAACTTCTGGTGGCTATTAGGCATCACCGTCCTGTTCGGCTGGATGGCGCTGGTCGGTGTGGTAAGGGCCGAGTTTCTGCGCACCCGTAATTTCGACTATATTCGCGCCGCGCAGGCGCTTGGCGTGAGCGATCGCGGGATCATTTTCCGCCATATGTTGCCCAACGCCGTGGTGGCAACGCTCACCTTCCTGCCGTTTATTCTGTGTAGCTCCATCACCACCCTCACCTCACTGGATTTTCTCGGTTTCGGGTTACCGTTGGGTTCCCCATCGCTTGGCGAACTGCTGCTGCAGGGCAAGAACAACCTGCAGGCGCCGTGGTTAGGCATCGCCGCCTTTCTTTCCGTGGCCGTGCTGCTGTCGCTGCTGATTTTTATTGGCGAAGCCGTGCGCGATGCCTTTGATCCGAACAAGGCGGTATAAGATGACCCAGCCCCTGCTCAGTATTGATAACCTGTCGATTGCCTTTTCAAAACAGGACGAGACGCGCACCGTGGTCAGCGACCTGACGCTGCAGATCCAGCGCGGTGAAACGCTGGCCCTGGTGGGTGAATCGGGTTCAGGCAAGAGCGTTTCGGCGCTCTCCATCCTGCGGCTGCTGCCCTCTCCGCCGGTGAGCTACCCGCAAGGGGATATTCTCTTTCACGGCCGTTCGCTGCTGCAGGCCGACGAACAGACCCTGCGCGGCATTCGCGGCAACAAAATCGCGATGATCTTCCAGGAGCCGATGGTGTCGCTTAACCCGCTGCACAGCCTGGAAAAACAGCTCTATGAAGTGCTCTCCCTGCACCGAGGGATGCGCAAAGAGGCCGCGCGGGGAGAAATTCTGGATTGTCTTGAACGCACAGGCATACGCAATGCGCCCAAACGACTGAATGATTTTCCGCATCAGCTCTCCGGCGGCGAACGCCAGCGCGTGATGATCGCCATGGCCCTGCTCACACGCCCCGAACTGCTGATAGCCGACGAGCCCACAACGGCGCTGGACGTGACGGTACAGGCGCAAATACTGACGCTGCTGCGGGAACTGCGTGACGAGCTGAACATGAGCCTGCTGTTTATCACGCACAACCTGAGCATTGTCAGAAAGCTGGCCGACAGCGTCGCGGTGATGCAGAACGGGCGCTGTGTTGAACAGAATACGGCGTCAACGCTGCTGAGCGCACCGCAGCACCCCTATACGCAGCGGTTGCTCGACAGCGAACCCTCCGGCGACCCGGTTCCTCTCGATGCGGACAGCACGCCGCTGCTGCGCGTTGAGGATCTGTCCGTCTCGTTCCCGATCCGCAAAGGTATTCTGCGCCGCATTGTCGATCGCAACCCGGTGCTGAAAAACCTCCGCTTCTCGCTGCGCCCGGGGGAATCCCTGGGGCTGGTGGGCGAATCCGGCTCGGGTAAAAGCACCACCGGTCTGGCGCTGCTGCGCTTAATTGCCTCCCAGGGCGAGATCCTGTTTGACGATATGCCGCTGCACCGCTGGAACCGCCGCCAGATGCTGCCCGTGCGTCCCCGCATGCAGGTGGTGTTTCAGGATCCCAACTCCTCACTTAACCCACGGCTCAGCGTGTTACAGATTATCGAAGAGGGTCTGCGCGTCCATCAGCCCGGCCTGAGCGCGCAGCAACGCGAGCAGGAGGTCATGCGGGTCATGACCGAAGTGGGTCTAGATCCCGAGACGCGCCACCGCTACCCTGCGGAATTTTCCGGTGGGCAGCGCCAGCGTATCGCCATTGCCCGCGCGCTGATCCTGAAACCGGAGCTGATTATTCTGGATGAACCCACGTCGTCGCTGGACAGGACCGTTCAGGCGCAGATCCTGGCGCTGCTGAAAGGGCTACAGGAAAAGCACCGGCTGGCCTATATCTTTATCAGCCATGATTTACAGGTGGTGCGGGCGCTATGCCATCAGGTGATTGTGTTGCGTCAGGGAGAGGTGGTCGAGCAGGGTGATTGCCAGCGCGTATTTAGCGCGCCAACGCAGCGCTACACGCGCCAGCTGTTGTCGTCAGACTAGCGCTCAGAACGGGTACTGGCCGGAGAAAGGCTCGGCAATGGCAACGCCAAAATTTTTCAGACGGCAGGTGGCAGCAAACTCGTCCTGGCTTTTCACAAACAGGCACGGCTCACCTTCGCACTCCAGCACGGAGCTGTCCACTTCGATATCCGTCAGGGCCTGACTGAGACGCTCCATCACCCGCCAGGCATTTTCGTCACTCGGGCTTAACAGCTTGAGCGCCACCAGGCAGTTTTCACAGCCCGCGACGTTTTGCGGAATCGGTTCAACTTTCGAACCAGCAAAACCCGCCGACCAGCGATAGCTCTGGGGCAAGCGATGGACAATAGAAAGTTGTAATGTATTCACGTTCGTTCCCCGGAAGCAAAATTTACTTCACAATTTATTTACATTTATAGTAACACATCATCGTCAGCCTGCACTATTCAGCACTTTTTTATCGGTATTCAGGCTCGCGTCGGCGCTATATGTACCCGTTTCTGCGATCTAACTCAACCTTTTTGAATACAATGATGTGACTTTTTACACAAATAGATTTTACATAAAATAAACAAACACAGCATAAACGAACGGGGTTTGGTTGATATGCATCAACAAAAAAGGCCCTGCCGGGCCTTCTCTGAGTTTTAGTAGACCGCTTTTCGCGGTCGGCTGGCGTAAAGATAGAAGAGTATCGAGCTGGTTGCGCAAAAAGCCATCGCCCACAGCATGGGCCATGCCGTCGTAAAGGTGGCCATCGAAAGCAACGCGCCGACGATAGCGCCGATGCCGAAGCGGAATGTCCCCGCCAGGGAAGATGCGGTTCCTGCCATGTGCGGGAACTCATCCAGGATCACCGCCATCGCATTGGATGACACCATCGACACGCAGCCGACAAAGGCCGCCACGCCAACCACCAGCGCCCAGAAGCCCACGCCCAGAAACGCGCTCACCACCAGCCAGATCGCCATCACAAACTGGATCCACAGCCCGGCGCGGAACATGTTCAGCGCCCCCACCCGTCGGACAAAGCGGCTGTTAATGATGGTCATAATGAACAGGAAGACGATGTTAAGCGCAAAGTAATAGCCGAAGTGCTGCGGCGAAACGTGGTTCAGCTCAATGTAGACAAACGGCCCGGCGCTCAGGAAGGAGAACATTCCGGCGAAGCTGAACCCGCTCGCCAGCATATAGCTGAGCACGCGCTTGTGGCGAAACAGCGAGGCAAAGTTGCCTATTGTGGTTCGGATGTGAAACTTCTGGCGGCGCTCGACGGGAAGCGTTTCATCAATAAAGAAGAAGATCATCGCGGAGGCCAGCAGCGCGGCCAGAGCCAGGATCCAGAAAATCACATGCCAGCTGAACCACACCAGCACCGCACCACCGGCCATCGGGGCCACCAGCGGCGCAATCGTCGTCACCAGCATCACGAACGACATCATGCGGGAGAACTCTTCTTTCGGGTAGATATCGCGCATCAGGGCGTTAATCACCACGCTTGCCGCTGCCGCCGCCAGACCGTGGAAGAAACGCATGATAATCAGATGATCGATGGTCTGGGCCAGCGCGCAGGCAACCGCTGCGGCCGCAAAGACCAGCGTCCCGCCCAGAATGACCGGCTTGCGTCCAAGGCTGTCGGCCATCGGGCCATAAAACAGCTGGCCGAGGGCAAAGCCGAGAATATAGGTGCTGAGCGTCATCTGCGCGCTGCCCGCCGGAACGCCAAACTGCGCGGAAATCACCGGCAGCGCGGGCAGGTACATATCAATAGACAGCGGCATCAGCATGGCCAGCAGGCCAAGAATGAAGACGATTTTGAACGACGAGTGTGGCCTGGTGGTCACAGAGTTCTCCTGAAATTAGTGCGAAGGCAGACCGACGCTGGCGATCTCTTCTTCCGTTAACGGGCGATATTCGCCAGGCGCCAGGTCGGGATCGAGTTCAATCGCACCAATCCGTTCGCGATGCAGGCCAACAACGTGGTTCCCCACCGCGGCAAACATACGTTTCACCTGATGATAGCGCCCTTCGCTGATGGTCAGGCGGACCTCGGTCGGGGTGATGACTTCGAGCACCGCCGGTTTGGTCAGATCTTTTTCATTATGCAGCTGAACGCCTTTCGCGAAGTGCTCTGCCGTGTCATCCGACACCGGTGACTCCAGCGTCACGAGATAGGTTTTCTCGCAGTGGTGGCGTGGAGAGGTGATGCGGTGCGACCACTGACCGTCGTCGGTCATCAGCACCAGCCCGGTGGTGTCGATATCGAGTCGACCTGCGGCGTGCAGCTTGTGCGCCACCGGCTCGTCGAGGAAATAGAGCACCGTCGGGTGATCCGGATCGTCCGTTGAGCAGACGTAGCCTTCCGGCTTATTGAGCATGAAGTAGCGCGGACCGTGCTGCTGGGTCAGCGGATTGCCGTCATACTCCACCTGATGGTCAGGTTGCAGTTTGAACGCGCTGTCTCTCACAATGTCGCCATCCACGGTAACGCGGCTGGCGCGAATTTCGCGCCCGGCAATAGCGCGGCTTACGCCGAGTTGCTGAGCGATAAACTTATCAAGTCGCATGAAATCTTTTTAGCCTTAATGGTGCAGGAAGTCGGACAACAGGTCCGAAAAAAGAAGCAGTCTGGAACGGTTCAGTATAATGGTCTGGTTGCGCCACTCAAGGGAAAAAGTTTCGTGGCATACTATCTATACCCTAAATAATTCGAGTTGCATGACAAAACGCCTATAGCGTTTTGAACAGCGCTTGCGCTGGCCCCGTAGGGGCGAGGCCACAGGCCGAGTCACGCGGCAAAGGAGTGAATCCCCGGGAGCTTACATAAGTAAGTGACCGGGGTGAACGAGTGCAGCCAACGCACAGGCAACTTGAAGTATGACGGGTATATGTGCGGAATAACGAAACCGAGACCCTATGACTTTTACACTTCGTCCCTATCAGCAGGAAGCCGTTGACGCCACCCTCGCCTGGTTCCGCAAACATCGCGAGCCGGCGGCGATTGTGCTCCCGACCGGTGCAGGCAAAAGCCTGGTCATTGCCGAACTGGCGCGTCTGGCCCGCGGCCGCGTGCTGGTGCTGGCGCACGTCAAAGAGCTCGTCGCGCAAAACCATGCCAAATATTGTGCGCTTGGACTGGAAGCCGACATTTTCGCCGCCGGGCTAAAGCGTAAAGAGAGCCACGGCAAAGTGGTGTTTGGCAGCGTGCAGTCGGTGGCCCGCAATCTGGATCTGTTTCGCAGCGAATTTTCGCTGCTGATTGTCGACGAATGTCACCGCATCAGCGATGACGACGACAGCCAGTATCAGCAAATCCTGTCACACCTGAAAGAGGTGAACCCTCACCTGCGCCTGCTGGGCCTGACGGCGACCCCGTTTCGTCTGGGGAAAGGCTGGATCTATCGCTACCATTATCACGGCATGGTGCGCGGCGATGACAAGGCCCTGTTTAGCGACTGCATCTACGAGCTTCCGCTGCGCTACATGATTAAACATGGCTACCTGACGCCGCCTGAACGGCTGGATATGCCGGTGGTGCAGTACGACTTCAGCCGCCTGCAGGCGCAGAGCAACGGGTTATTCAGCGAAGCGGATCTTAACCAGGAGCTGAAAAAGCAAAAGCGCATTACGCCGCATATCATCAGCCAGATTGAGGAGTTCGCCGCGACGCGCAAAGGGGTGATGATCTTTGCCGCCACCGTTGAGCACGCGCGAGAAATCACCGGGTTACTGCCCCCCGGCGACGCGGCGCTCATCACCGGCGAGACGCCCGGCCCGGAGCGCGATCGCCTGATTGAGGCCTTTAAAGCCCAGCAGTTCCGCTATCTGGTCAACGTATCGGTATTGACCACCGGCTTTGATGCCCCGCACGTCGACCTGATCGCCCTTTTGCGCCCGACCGAATCGGTCAGTCTGTATCAGCAAATTGTTGGCCGCGGCCTGCGTCTGGCGCCGGGGAAAACCGACTGCCTGATTCTGGATTATGCCGGTAACCCACACGATCTCTATACGCCTGAGGTCGGCGCGCCAAAAGGGAAAAGCGACAACGTGCCCGTTCAGGTCTTTTGCCCTGCCTGCGGGTTTGCCAACACCTTCTGGGGCAAAACCACCGCCGACGGCACGCTGATCGAACATTTTGGCCGCCGCTGTCAGGGCTGGTTTGAAGATGATGACGGGCATCGCGAGCAGTGCGATTTTCGTTTCCGCTTTAAAAACTGCCCGCAGTGCAACGCCGAAAATGACATTGCCGCTCGCCGCTGTCGGGAGTGCGACACGGTGCTGGTTGACCCGGACGACATGCTGAAAGCGGCATTAAAGCTGAAAGATGCGCTGGTGCTGCGCTGTTCCGGCATGGCGTTGCAGCCCGGTGCCGATGAAAAAGGCGAATGGCTGAAAATCACCTATTACGATGAAGACGGGGCGGACGTCAGCGAGCGCTTCCGGCTTCAGACGCCAGCTCAGCGAACGGCCTTCGAACAGCTCTTTATCCGCCCGCACACCCGCACTCCGGGCGTGCCCCTGCGCTGGATCACCGTGGCCGATATCGTGCGCCAGCAGGTGCTATTACGCCATCCGGATTTTGTGGTCGCCCGCAAAAAAGGCCAGTTCTGGCAGGTGCGCGAAAAACTCTTCGACTACGAAGGTCGCTTCCGTCGCGCCAACGAATTGCGCGGGTAGCGGGACTTTTCATTGATGTGAGGGGCATTTGAGTATAAAATGCCGCCCGCTTCACATCCGTGAGGCAGAACACTCACCTGCTGCTGGGTCGCCTGTAGTAGGGTTTTAAATACAGAGAGAAATCAATGTTTACTATCGAAGCAGAAGTACGTAACGTGCAGGGTAAGGGTGCGAGCCGCCGCCTGCGTACCGCTAACAAGTTCCCGGCTATCGTTTACGGTGGCGAAGCTGCTCCAGTTGCAATCGAACTGGATCACGACAAACTGTGGAACCTGCAGACCAAAGCTGAATTCTACAGCGAAGTTCTGACCATCGTTGTTGGCGGTAAAGAAGAAAAAGTGAAAGTTCAGGCTGTTCAGCGTCACGCGTTCAAGCCAAAACTGACTCACATCGACTTCGTTCGCGCGTAATCGCAAACCTGTCGAAAAAAACCCCGCTTCTGCGGGGTTTTTTGTGCCTGCTATTTACCGCCCGAGGTGCGGCGCTGAAGCTGATCGCGCAGATTCGGCGGCGTCCCCTTAATGGTCAGCGTATCGGTGGCCGGATCCCAGAAGATACGTTCCCCCAGCAGCATCGCATCAAAGTTGATGGTTAACCCGCCGCCGCTGCCGGCAAACTTGGTTAACTGACGCAGCGTGCTGCGATCCGCCGGGAAGCTCTCTTCAAGCTCATAGCCCTTCTCTGCGGTAAATTCCTGGAAGCTGACTTCGCTGACGCCCGCCAATTCTTTTGACAGCGACTCCAGCTCAATCTCTTCCCCAGCCTGCAGCTGTTCGTTGCAGTAGCTGTAAACCTGCTGGCGCACCGTCTGGCGCTCAGATTTATCAAGCTGCGCTTCGGCTGTGAAATCGTCCACCGCCTGGAGCAGCCCTTTGTTCTGCGCTTTGGCGTTAAGCCCTTCACTGGCACCGAGGAAGTCCATGAAGAAATCCGCCACTTTGCGACCCACGCGCCCCTTCAGGAAAGTCAGGTAGCGGGTCGATTCCGGGTTGGTTTCCCACTCGGTCAAATCAATACGCGCCACGATATCCGCATGGTTAATGTCCAGATAGTGCGTCGAGCTGATATCCAGCTGCTCGTTCACGCGCATGCTGCTTAAGTTATTCAGCACGGTAACCAGCAGATACTCGACCGCCAGGTAGCGGTAGTGGCAGAACAGCACGATCCCACCGTCGGCGAACGGATATTTCGCCAGCTCGTCGCGCAGACGCCCGGTTGCCGCACGGCTAAACGCCAGGAAATCCTCTTCACCCTGGCGCTGCAGGCGCAGGCTATCGGCCAGTTCACTCTCTTCGCTGAACAGCCCATAGGCTTTATTTTTGGCGCTGTAGACGCGATGCAGCTCTGCCATCATCTCCACAACGGTCGCCGTAGGTTCCAGTAACGAATCGCGTAGCACCACTTCAAGGGTTTGCTCATCGCGCTTGATAAGCTGGTGCAAGGCAATCTGGTTGATTTCCAGACTCATGATAAACTCTCCTTTTAGACCGGGCGGTATTCAACCACCACCAGGACATGTGTGCAACAACAGATAAAAAAGGGGAAAAAAAGCTGTTGCTACGGTAATATGTTGCCCTTTCATCAACAAACTGATTTTGATTTATGCCACAACATTCCCGCTACAGTGATGAACACGTTGAACAACTGCTCAGTGAGCTGGTCAACGTACTGGAAAAACATAAAACGCCGACCGATCTCTCCCTGATGGTTTTGGGAAATATGGTCACCAATCTGATTAACACCAGCGTTGCTCCGGCTCAGCGTCAGGCGATCGCAAAATCTTTCGCCCAGGCTTTACAGTCGTCCGTCAGCAACGACCCGGCCCATTAAGGGATACGAACAACAGTTTATGGTGACGAATCGTCAGCGCTACCGTGAAAAAGTCTCCCAGATGGTCAGCTGGGGGCACTGGTTTGCCCTGTTCAACATTCTGTTGGCGACGGTCATTGGCTGTCGTTATCTGTTTGTCGCAGACTGGCCAACAACGCTCACCGGACGTATCTACTCCTGGATAAGCGTTGTCGGTCACTTTAGCTTTTTGGTTTTCGCCACCTATCTGCTGATCCTGTTCCCCTTGACGTTTATCGTCATGTCGCAGCGTCTGATGCGATTCTTGTCCGCTATCCTTGCGACGGTGGGGATGACGCTGCTGCTTATCGACAGTGAAGTGTTCACCCGCTTCCACCTGCATCTCAACCCCATCGTCTGGGAACTGGTGATTAACCCCGACCAGAACGAAACGGCCCGTGACTGGCAGCTGATGTTTATCAGCGTCCCGGTGATCCTGCTGATTGAGATGCTGTTTGCCACCTGGAGCTGGCAAAAACTGCGCAGCCTGACCCGCCGACGCCACTACGCGAAGCCCGTCGCCGCGCTCTTCTTCGTCTCCTTTATCAGTTCGCACATCATGTATATCTGGGCGGATGCGAACTTCTATCGCCCTATTACCATGCAGCGCGCGAACCTGCCGCTCTCGTACCCGATGACGGCACGTCGCTTCCTCGAAAAACATGGCCTGCTTGATGCGCAGGAGTACCAGCGACGCCTCATCGAGCAGGGTAACCCGGAAGCCGTCAGCGTGCAGTATCCGCTGAGCGACCTGCGCTATCGCGATATGGGCCGCGGGCAAAACGTCCTGCTGATCACCGTCGATGGCCTGAACTATTCCCGTTACGAGAAGCAGATGCCTGCACTGGCCGATTTCGCGAGTCAAAACGTCACGTTTACTCAGCATATGAGCTCCGGTAACACAACCGACGCAGGCATCTTTGGCCTCTTCTATGGCATTTCAGCCGGATATATGGACGGCGTACTCTCTACCCGCACACCTGCGGCGCTGATCACCGGGCTGAATCAGCAGGGCTATCAGTTAGGGTTGTTCTCATCCGATGGCTTTAACAGCCCGCTCTACCGCCAGGCGCTGCTGTCTGATTTCTCACTGCCAGCGGCACAAAATCAGTCCGATGCGCAGACCGCCAGCCAATGGATAAACTGGCTCCAGCGCTATGCCCAGGAAGATAACCGCTGGTTCTCATGGGTTTCCTTTAACGGCACTACGCTTGCTAACAGCAATAAGAGTGATTTCGCGCGCCGCTACGGCCGCGCGGCGGGTGATGTTGATGCGCAGATTGGCCGCGTGCTTGACGCGCTACGTGAGTCCGGCAAGCTGGATAACACCGTAGTGATCGTGACCGCAGGCCATGGCGTCCCGTTAGGTGACGAGACGAAGAGCATGAGCTGGTCACGCCCGAACCTGCAGGTTCCGCTGGTCATCCACTGGCCGGGTACGCCGGCGCAGCGCATCAATATGCTTACCGAGCATAAAGATGTGATGACCACCCTGATGCAACGCCTGCTACACGTCAGCACGCCAGCCAACGAGTATTCTCAGGGGCAGGATCTCTTCAGCGCCGCGCGCCGCCATAACTGGGTCACGGCTGCGGGGAATAATACGCTGGTGGTGACCACGCCGAAGCTGACGCTGGTGCTGAACAACAATGGGAATTATCAGACGTATAACCTGCAGGGTGAACGGCTTAAAGACCAGAAACCGCAGCTGAGCCTGCTGCTGCAGGTCCTGACGGATGAGAAGCGCTTCGTCGCTAACTGATTAATAATAAACCAGTTAGCGACGGATTCCCTTGCATTCGAAACGGAATCGAGTAGTATTCTTTCTATGCGTCGGCACGTAGCGCAGCCTGGTAGCGCACCGTCATGGGGTGTCGGGGGTCGGAGGTTCAAATCCTCTCGTGCCGACCAAAAACACATTGAAAACCAGCCTCTTATGGCTGGTTTTTTTATTTCGCCTCGTCCGGCGTTTTGCGCAGGTACACCAGCGTAACCAGGCAAATCACCGCTCCGGCATAGAACGTATGTTCTGCGCCAAACGTTTCCCAGATGACCCCGGCGCCCAGGCTGGCGACTAACAATCCCACGCCGCTGACCAGACTAAAAATGCCGTAGGCGGTACCGCGCAGATCCGCAGGCGCGGTTTTCGCAATCATTGCCGCCAGCAGCCCCTGCGTCATCCCCATATGCACTCCCCAAAGCGCAACGCCCAGAAGCATTCCAGCCCAGTGGGTGCTCAGCGCCAGCACAACATCTGCCCCAATCAGCATCACCAGCCCCCACTGCAGTAATCGGGTGTGGCTCATCCCGTCCGATAACTTGCCAAACGGATAGGCAGAGAGGAAATAGAGCAGATTCATGGCCACCATCACCAGCGGGATCAGCGCCAGCGGCACCCCCGACTGCTGTGCGCGCAGCACAAGAAAGGCTTCACTGAAACGTGCGAGCGTGAAGATGGCCCCCAGGCCAATGACCCACCAGCAGCCTTTCCCGAGACGCCTGAGGTTCTCTTTTTTGATGGGGTTCGTGCGTTTATGTTCGACGGGCGTTTTCGGCTCATGCAGGCCGAAGAAAAGCAGCGCCACGGCGAGCACGCCGGGGATCACCGCGATCCAGAAAATCGTGCGGAAATCATCGTTCCACAGCAGCATTAATCCTACGGCCAGCAGCGGCCCGAGAAATGCACCGACGGTGTCCATCGACTGACGCAGCCCAAAGGCCGCGCCGCGAAGTTCCGGCGGCGTAACGTCAGCAACCAGCGCATCGCGCGGCGCTCCCCGTATCCCCTTCCCGACCCGGTCGATTAAGCGCGCCCCAAGGATCATGCCGGAAGAAGAGGCGATAGCGAACAACGGTTTACTCAATGCGCCAAGACCGTAGCCCAGAACCGCCAGTCCTTTACGCTTGCCCAGATAGTCACTGATGGCGCCGGAAAACACCTTGATAAACAGCGCCGTAGCCTCAGCCAGACCTTCAATCAAACCAATGAAAATAACGCTGGCGCCCAGCGTCGTCACCATAAACAGCGGCAGCAGGCTGTGAATAATCTCCGAGGAGATATCCATTAACATACTGACGCCACCCACCACCCAGACTCCTTTCGGGATCCGGCTGAGCGTTGCAAACCGGGATAACATTGCGCATCTCCTGCTTCATGTTGAACTGTCTTGTTCGAAACAGAATATCCTGGAAATGCGAATAAAAATTATTAGACATAAAAAAAGCCACCCCGCAGGATGGCTTCGATATCGCAAATCGGCGTCTAGTGTTTATCACGTCCGCCCAGGAAGAAAATGCCCAGCGGGATGGCCAGCAGAACGGTGAACACCAGGCTGTAGACAAAGATCATCGCCGATTGCAGGACATACATGCTGGTTGTCCAGGCAGAGAGAGGAATGTTGTATTGTTCGATGACGCCAACAATGGTGGCCCGCCCCACGCATGCGGCAGCAATCATAAACACAACCAGCAGCGCCAGGAGGAACTTGCGGCCTTCAGGCGTTTTCAGTTTTGCACGAACCATCTCTCTTCCCTTTTACAGATGAATAACATTATAGAGGGTCTAAAATAACACAAACGCCTGCCGGACTCCACGTCAGGACAAATCTCTACTTAAATGGCAAATCTGTGGTTTATTACGCTATTCATATTGAAAATGTAAGTAAATAACACCAATCATTCATAGTTGATATGTTAACCTGTGCAGGATCGTTTTGACATAAAGGAATGACAATGAAAAACGCACCTAAATTTGCCATCGCACTCATCGCCGCCGCGTGTGTCAGCACCAGTGCTTTCGCCAGCGAAACCCCTAAAGAGCAGCCGCTGGAAAAAGTCGCCCCGTATCCGAAAGCGGATAAAGGGATGAAGCGTCAGGTGATCCAGCTGCCGGCACAGCAGGATGAAGCGAATTTCAAAGTAGAGCTGTTAATTGGCAAGACACTGGAAGTGGATTGCAACCAGCATCGCCTGGGTGGTCAGCTGGAAAGCAAAACGCTGGAAGGCTGGGGTTACGACTACTACGTCTTTGATAAAGTGACCTCGCCGGTCTCCACCATGATGGCCTGCCCGGATGGCAAGAAAGAGAAGAAATTTGTGACAGCGTATCTGGGCGACAATAGCCTGCTGCGCTACAACAGCAAGTTGCCGATCGTGGTTTATACGCCTGAAAACGTGGAAGTGAAGTATCGCGTGTGGAAGGCTGAAGAGAAGATTGAGCAGGCTGTCGTACGTTGAAATTAAGTCGGGTGGCGGCTTCGCCTTACCCGACCTACAAAACAACACCGAACATAGGCCGGGTAGGCGTCAGCGCCACCCGGCTTTTTTACCTTACAGCGCGATATCCGCAACCGGTTTGTTTTCCGGCTGAGGCTTCAGCTCCGCTTTTGGCGCAGCATCCGCAGCCTGCGGTTTGATGTACTGCAGCTGCAGTACGCGGCTGGTGTATTCCAGCTCCTGCTCCGTCGCGCTCACGTTACCGTTCAGCTTCGTGCCGTAGGATGGAATAATGGTCTTCAGCTTCGCCTGCCATTCCGGACTGGCGACTTTATCTTTAAACACTTTTTCCATCAGGTGCAGCATGATTGGCGCAGCGGTAGATGCACCCGGTGACGCACCCAGCAGCGCGGCGATGGTGCCGTCCTTATCGCTTACCACTTCGGTGCCCAGACGCAGCACGCCGCCCTCTTTCGGATCGCGCTTGATGATCTGTACGCGCTGACCCGCCTGCCACAGGCGCCAGTCTTCTTTCTTCGCCTGCGGATAGTACTCTTTCAGCGCCTCGAAACGATCGTCGTCAGAGAGCATCACCTGGCTAATCAGGTATTTCACCAGATCGAAGTTATCCAGCCCCACGTCCATCATCGGCTTGACGTTAGAGGTGGTGGTTGCGCTCAGCAGATCCCACAGGGAGCCGTTTTTCAGGAACTTCGTGGAGAAGGTCGCGAACGGTCCAAACAGCACCACGCGTTTGCCGTCAAGCATACGGGTGTCAATGTGCGGAACAGACATTGGCGGCGCGCCAACGGAAGCCTGGCCGTACACTTTTGCCAGATGACGGTTCACCACTTCCGGGTTATCGGACACCAGGAACTGGCCGCCGACCGGGAAGCCCGCGTAGTCGTCAGCTTCCGGAATACCGGACTCCTGCAGCAGCTTCAGCGCCGCGCCGCCCGCACCGATAAAGACAAACTTCGCCCTGATGACGTGTTCAGCTTCATTGTTTTTCAGATCGGCAACGGTCACGCTCCAGCTGTTATCCGCGTTGCGCTTGAAACCGCGCACTTCGGTGCTGAGCTGCAGGTTGAAGTTCTCTTTTTTCTTCAGAGACGTCACCAGCTGACGGGTAATTTCGCCGTAGTTAACGTCGGTACCAATTTCGGTACGGGTCGCCGCCACCTTCTGGTTCGGGTCACGACCTTCCATGACCAGCGGAGCCCACTCTTTAATCTGCGCGTGGTCTTCAGAGTATTTCATCCCGCGGAACAGCGTGCTCTGCTGCAGAGCGGCGTAGCGCGCGCGCAGGAAGTTGACGTTCTGCTCACCCCACACAAAGCTCATGTGCGGCACGGTGTTGATGAAGGAGTGCGGGTCGTGCAGCACGCCGCTGTTGACCTGGTGAGACCAGAACTGGCGAGAAACCTGGAATGCTTCGTTGATCTCTACCGCCTTCTCGATACTAATGGAACCGTCCTTTTTCTGCGGCGTATAGTTCAGTTCCATGAGTGCCGAATGGCCGGTACCGGCGTTGTTCCAGCCGTTCGAACTCTCCTGCGCCACGCCATCAAGGCGCTCGACCATGGTCATTGACCAGTCCGGCTGCAGTTCTTGCAGATAGGTTCCCAGCGTGGCGCTCATGATACCGCCACCGATTAAAAGGACGTCCGTTTCCTGCTCTTTTGGTGCGTCAGCTTTCGCCGCCATGGAGACGGTGTTAAGCCCCACGGCCAGAGAAAAGAGCATGGCAGTCATTTTTTTCATAATTTATGCCTTAGTGTAAAAGTGCTTGATGCGTGGAAATTGCAGGTGAAAAAAGCTGCGGGGGCACGGTAACAACTTTTAAATATTGTTTAAAGGTTACGAAATTATTGTAATTGTGAAATTTAATGATGGATTGTTTGTGAGGAATTATCGAAGCGTCTGGTAAAGGGCGGTTTAACGGGCTAGTATGTTGCGTTTTGTGATCGCGCGCACGGAAGCCTGCCCTAACCAGCGAAACGTTATGTCCCTACCCCGTTCTCCTTTATCTCCCGAAAACCGTGTCGCCAGCGTGCTGCGTTCCCCTAAGCAGCTGACGCGTGAAACGCTGGCGGGCGTGATTACCGCCCTGGCGCTGATCCCCGAGGTCATCTCATTTTCCGTGGTGGCGGGCGTTGACCCGAAGGTCAGCCTGATCGCTTCCGTGGTGCTCTGTCTTGCCCTGTCTGTACTGGGCGGTCGCCCGGCGATGGTCACGGCCGCAGCCGGTTCCGTGGCGCTGGTTATTGGGCCCATGGTGCATCAGCACGGCGTACAGTACATTCTTCCCGCCGTGCTCATGGCTGGCGTGATTCAGATTCTGTTTGGCGTGCTGGGCATGGCAAGGCTGATGCGCTTTATTCCCCAGTCGGTCATGACCGGGTTTGTTAACGCCCTCGGGATATTGATTTTCTTTGCGCAGGTTCCCCATTTCTGGAGCCGAAGCCCGCTGATTGTGGGCCTGTTCGTGCTGACGGTACTGATCGTGCTGTGGGTGCCGCGCTATTTCAAAAGCATCCCTTCCCCACTGATTGCGATTGTGCTGTTAACCTTGTTTACCGTTTCAACCGGGCAAAGCCTGCCGACCGTGGGCGATGAAGGCGCCATGAGCGGCGGCTTGCCGGGTCTTAGCGAACTTCTGGTTCCTCTCAATCTCCAGACGCTGAGCATAATCTGGCCGTGCGCGTTGAGCATCGCGTTTGTCGGCCTGCTGGAATCCCTGCTGACCGCAAAGCTGGTGGATGAGCTGACCGCGACACCGTCAAGTAAACGCCGCGAAAGCATTGGATTAGGCGTCGGCAATATCCTGGCCGGATTTTACGGTGGTATTGCGGGCTGCGCGATGATCGGACAAACCATTGTTAACGTGGAGATGGGGAAAGGCCGAAGCCGCATTTCAACCTTCGCTGCGGGCATCGTGCTGCTGATCCTGGTGACGGCGCTCAGCGACATGATGGCCAACATCCCGATGGCGGTGCTGGCGGGCATTATGGCGATTGTCGCCGTCAAAACCTTCAGCTGGCACAGCCTTCAGCCCGCCACGCTGAAAACGGCTCCGATTGCAGAAACGGTCGTCATGCTGGTGACCGTTGCCGCCACGGTATCAACCGGCAATCTGGCGATTGGCGTGCTGGGCGGGATTATCGTCATGGTGCTGCTTCCCGCCCGCATTAAGCATCGGCTTAAAGCAGAAAAATCGTCGCCAGCCCAAGAAAAATAAAGAAACCGCCGGTATCGGTGATGGCGGTGATCATCACGCTCGACCCCACCGCGGGGTCGCGACCCAGTTTGGTCATGGTCAACGGGATAATAACGCCCATCATCGATGCCACCAGCAGATTCAGCACCATCGCCAGCATCATCACTCCACCCAGCGCCATATCGTCATACAACCACCAGGTGATGCCCCCCATA
The DNA here is from genome assembly GCF_040059225.1 of Enterobacter cloacae complex sp. Mu1197. Taxonomy (NCBI): domain Bacteria; kingdom Pseudomonadati; phylum Pseudomonadota; class Gammaproteobacteria; order Enterobacterales; family Enterobacteriaceae; genus Enterobacter; species Enterobacter cloacae complex sp. Mu1197. Next base: position 3,220,719 of record NZ_CP157375.1, read on the forward strand.
ATGCCGCCCCAGACCAGGCCGTTGATCAACGCCACACCCATCTCTCTGAAGATCAGAAAGGCGAAGTTGCCGGGCTGAATATTCTCCAGCGCAAGCGCGCGAACAATCATCGTGATAGTCTGATTGCCGGTATTACCGCCAATCCCGGCCACAATCGGCATCAGCGAGGCCAGCGCCACCAGCTGCGAAATGGTGTGTTCGAAACCGTCAATCACGCGGGAGGCGATAAACGCGGTACACAGGTTAATGGCCAGCCACGCCCAGCGCGTTTTCACCGCCTTGCCGACGGAGGCATGGACGTCATCTCCCGCACTGATCCCCCCCAGCGCACGCAGGTCGTTGTCGGTTTCTTCATAAACGACGTCAACGATCTCGTCGATGGTCAGACGTCCCATCAGTTTGCCAACGGAGTCCACGACGGCGGCACTGACGAGGTCATCACGCTCGAAGGTACGCGCCGCTTTCTCCGCATCGTCCTCCGGGGAGAAGACCATCGGCTCGTTTTCCATCACCTCGCTCACCTTTCGCTGGGTGCTGTTGAGCAGGATGGTTTTCAGCTCCAGCTCGCCGAGCAGAGTTTTATCCCGGGAGGTAACAAACAGCTTATCGGTGTTATCCGGCATTTTGCCCAGGCGACGCAGATAGCGCTGCACGGTGCCGAGCGTCACGTCCGGACGCACCGTGATAACGCCGAACTCCATGATCGCGCCGACGCTGTTTTTCTCGTAGTGCATCACCTGGCGCACGCGCGCGCGTTCATCGGCAGGCAGTGACGCCAGCAGACGGCCGGTCAGGTTTCGCGGCAGGTGCTGAACCAGGTAAATCTGCTCGTCGATATCCAGGGTTTGCAGAGCGTCGAGAATATCCCGGTCGCTCATCTCGTCGATCAGGTCGTCCCAGACGTTTTCTGAGGCCTCAAGCAGCACCTGTCCGCGCTCGTGATCCTGCACCAGACGCCACAGGGCGTGACGTTCTTCCGAGGGAAGCGCTTCCAGGGTATCCGCCAGATCCGGCGGGGGTAAGTGAGCAACCAGCGCACCTACCTCAGCAATATCGTCGGCTAAAGTGCCGACATCATATTGCTCAGCCAGGGTCAGTTTGCCTAATAGCGTAGAGGTGACCGCTTTATCGGTCGTGAGAAGCCAGATCAGTCGCGCACGTTCCTGGTCACGCTGTCTGGCGCTGTTTTTCTTTAATACCGACATCAATCATAAATCCATGAAATAAGTTGGTATTAAGCATAGCGCGAGGATATGTAAATAAGAATAAACAACGGGGCGGGATGGAGAAAAAAGCAGCATTACGGCCACGATTATCCCCTCTCCCTGTGGGAGAGGGTTAGGGTGAGGGCATCAGGCCGTACGCGCCACCGCGTCACGCGAGGCGGCATCGCGCTCGTCACCGGTCAGCTCGCTCAGCCTGCCGTCGCGCATCTCCAGCAGACGGTCAGCGTGAATAAAGTAATGATCGTCGTGGCTGATGGCGAAAATGGTTTTGCCCATCTGCTGCATCAGCGGCAGCAGCACCTGATAAAACTCGCGGCGGAAGTGCGGGTCCTGATCCGCCGCCCACTCATCCAGCAGAATGATGTCACGCTCTTCCGCCAGCGCCAGCAGCAGCGCCACGCGCTTTTTCTGCCCTTTGGAAAGCTTCAGATTGAGAATTTTACCGTCCTGAAGTTCCAGCTTGTGGGACATCTGCAACTGCGCCAGCCATTTTTCCACCAGCGCAGGATTGGCCTGCTGCCCTTCCGGACCCAGCAGTTGCTCAAACAGCCAGACGTCGGTGAACACCGCCGAGAATAGCTTGCGGTAATCTTCGGGCTTCTCCGCGCTCAGCGCTCTGCCATCCAGTAAAATCTCGCCCGACTGCGGCTGATAAAGCCCGGTGAGCAGCATCGCCAGCGTCGATTTACCGCTGCCGTTGCCGCCAATCAGGAACAGCAGCTCGCCGCGGCGGATCGTCAGGTTGACCGGCCCCACGGAGAAGGCGCTGTCCTGATAGCGGAACGTGACGTTACGCAGCTCCAGCGTCTGCCAGTCAGGGAAGGCCTGCGGGCGCGGGAATTCGGCTTTAAACGGCGCGAGATCGAATTTGTTGAGCTTATTAAAGGCCACCTGCGCACTCAGTAAGGTGGGCAACGCGCCGACCGCAGAGAGCAGCGGCGTGCGCAAAAACAGCAGCGTCAGTGAGTAGGTTGCCGCGACGTTGGTGTCCGCCCAGCCCAGGCTATTCGCCATCCAGAATACCAGGCCAATGGCACCCAGCATCATAATGTTTGACCAGTTCACCGCGCTCAGGTGGAAGGTATCAGCGCGAATGATGTGATGCCGGTACTCGCGTGCGTCCGGAATATAGAGATGGTTAAAGATATACTCGGCGCGCTCGCGGTTCAGGGTGAGCTCTTTGCGCCCTTCCAGTACCGTCTGGTAGTCGTTATAGAGCTTATCTTCGGTTTCGCGCAGCACCGCCATGTGTTTATAGACGCGTGACACCAGGACAAAACCGCCCCAGATGGTGATGGCGATCCACAGCGCAGTCACCGCCAGCATTTTGCTGGAGAGCCAGGCGAGATAGGCCGCCGAGCCAAAGGTCAGAATGATCCCCTGCACCAGCTCGGGCAGACGAACGAACGCGATGGTAATCGCGCGTACATCGCTGGTCAGCCCCGCCAGCAGGGAGGCGCTGCCGAGCTGCTCAACGCGCTCGACCTGGGTGTCCAGGATCCGCTTGATAAACTCACTGCGCAAACGAAAAACGAAATGGTGGCCGAGCGCGGTCAGCGCCAGCTGGGAGCCGAGCGTAACCGCCATCAACAGCAGCAGCAGGCCAAGAAACTCCGGCAATACGGAGAGCGAGGTGTCGACCATTTCAATCAACCGCACGTTAATAAACGCGATCAGGCCAATACCCAGAGCGGCGCTGGCCAGGCTTAACGCCATAACGGCGATGAAGGGCCAGCGGTACTGACGCCAGACGAGGAGAAGTAGTTGCATGCAGGCAATCCGGACAATAAAAATCAGCGAGCAGTGTAAACTGCCCTGCGCGGACATCAAGAATAATTCTTATTTTAGTTTACGCATCCCCGCCTGACGGAAGGTCAGATTAAAGCGGTATTCGCCCGTGAGGGGGTGAACGCCGGATTTCAGCGGCTGAATGCCGTGATAATAAAGCCGCGATTCCCTGCCCCACACCACCACATCGCCATGTTCCAGCATAATGCGTTTGAGCGGATCGTTGCGGCGTAATCCCCCAAACTGAAAGACGGCAGGCAGGCCTAACGATACCGAAACGATAGGCGCGCGCAGATCGGGCTCATCCTTGTCCTGATGCAGCGAGAGCTTCGCACCGACGGCATAGCGGTTAATCAGACAGGCATCAGGACGAAAATCCGGATAATCCGCCGCCACGGCAGCCTCGTGACAAAGTGCCTGAAAAACCGCAGGCATGGGAGGCCACGGCCGGTCGGTCGTGGGATCGTTTGGAGCATACACATACCCACGTTCGTTTGTCGCCCAGCCCAGTTCGCCGCAGTTGGCCATGGCCACCGACATGGTGTAGCCGCCCGGCGTCACCATATGGCGAAACGGTGAAACCGCCGTCACCTCTTCAATACCGGCAAGCAATGCCTCCGCACGGGAGAGAGCAAAGCGGCGCAGGATCACCGCCCCTGGCGCAAGCGGTTCCTGCCAGGGTTCAGCATCCGCAAAAAGATCGAGCATTATTCCTCCCGGCGTTTCGCCTCACGTTTCAGTAATAGCGCTTTTCGCGCCGTCCCCCAGCGATAGCCCGACAGCGCACCGTCGTTGCGAACCACCCGATGACAGGGGATCACAATTGCCAGCGTGTTTGCCGCACAGGCGCCTGCTACGGCGCGTACCGCACTGGGTTGGCCAATCGCCTGCGCCACCTGCTGGTAGCTTGCCGTTTCGCCGCAGGGAATAGTGCGAAGGGCCTGCCAGACGCGCTGCTGGAACGCGGTACCGCGAATATCCAGCGGCAGCGCAAGCGGTACGTCGCGGTTATCAATACTGGCAATGACCTGGTGGATCCGCTGCACAAAGGTGTCGTCCAGCGGCGCGTGCGTAGCTTTTGGAAATTGCGTGGCAAGCTCTGCGGTGACTTCCGCATCGGTGTCACCCAGCAGAATCGCGCAGATCCCCCGCTCGCTTTCGGCGACCAGACAGCGTCCTAACGAACAGTCATGGATGGCATACCGCACGGCCACCTCTCCTTTACGGTACTGCTTCGCCGTCATGCCCAACGTATCGTTGGCTTTACGATAATAGCTGCTGCTGTCGGGAAATCCCGCCGCCAGCACGGCATCGGTAATTTTGTCTCCCTGCGCAAGCGCGGTGCGCAGACGCTGACCCCGCGCCGCCTGCTGCCAGACTTTGGGCGTCATGCCGGTCACCGACTTAAACAGGCGGTGGAAATGGAAAGGACTCATGGCAACCTGCTCCGCCAGTCTCTCCAGGGTTAACGCGGGATCCTGTTCCAGAAGCCGGCAGGCATGTTCCACTTTTGCCAGCTTCTGCGCCTGCGGATCGCGTTTGTCCGGCATGCAGCGCTTGCACGGACGAAAGCCCGCCTGAGCGGCATGCCGGGCATCAGGATAAAAGCGGACATTTTTACGCAGCGCGTGGCGGGCACGGCATGACGGGCGGCAGAAAATACCCGTCGTCTGCACGGCGAAGACAAACTGATCGTCAGCGAGCGGATCGCGGGCCAGCACGGCCTGCCAGCGATCCTCATCGGTCATTAAGGTTGGGTTTTTCATGATCGGCTCCTCGTATAAGCATACATAGAGCGTGCCTGAGCGCCACAGATAAAAAACCCGCAACCTTGCTTTTTAATTTTTGTCGCTGACAAGGAAACTGTTGAACTGCGGCGAGCTCCAGGTTTTGAACCCGTCGCCCTCTTTGGTGATCATATAAACCGCCAGCCCTTCCTGACGGACCACCTCTTTGGCTTTTTCCGGGCCGAGAACCATTAATCCGGTATCCCAGGCATCCGCTTCCAGCGCGGTGGGGGCAATGACCGTCACCGAGACCAGGTTATGCGTGATGGGGCGTCCGGTCTGCGGATCAATCACGTGCGAAATACGCTTCCCGTCAAGCTCGTAATAGTTGCGATAGCTTCCGGAGGTGCTGATGCCATGTCCGTTGATATCCACTATCGCCTGCACGGCATTTTGCCGATCGGTCGGTTTTTGAATCGCTACGCGCCACGGCTTATCGCTGGCGTTCATACCCCGACTGACCAACGCACCGCCCACCGAGACCAGATAACGGGAAATCCCTTCCTGCGCCATCAGTGCAGCAAGATGATCCGCCGCATAGCCTTCCCCGACCGTCGACAGATCGACAAACAGATCGGGAATATCTTTTTGCAGGTACTGCTGCCCGTACTGGTTGATCACGGTCAGATGCTGTAGCCCTGTCCGGGCGCGGGCGTCATCAATGGCCGCCTGTTCGGGCGTCTTCACCGGCTGTTTATTGGGGCCAAATCCCCAGAGGTTCACCAGAGGACCGACGGTCACATCCATCGCCCCGTTGGTTTTATAACCCACGCGCATTGCCTCGGTCACGATATCGGCCATCGCCTCGCTCACCGGCCACAGAGAAGTGCTGGTCGAGAGGTTAAAGCGCATCAGCGCCGAGTCATTTTTATAGGTCGACAGCAGCTGATCGTCGGCGTCCAGCTGCGACTGGATTTTGCCGCGAAGTTCGTCCGTGCGTGTTTTATCGAGGTTCATCACGCTGACGCGCCAGAAGGTGCCCATCGTTTTACCTTCGAGCACCGTCGCGGCAGGTGCATCGGTTTTCGCCACGGTCGCGGGATCGTTACACGCGGTCAGGAAAAAAAGCATAGCCAGAAAGCTGGCGCGTAAAAAAGTCATGTCCATTCATTATTATCCTCATGCCAGGGCGGCAAGAGTACACCAAAACAGGGGCGTTGTGAGAATCGGAGAAGCACAAAAAAGGGGGCCATCAGGCCCCCTTACGTCACACGTTAACGCGATTAGAACTGGTAAACCAGGCCCAGCGCGACGATATCGTCAGTACCGATACCCGCTTGACGGGTGAAGTCATTTTCATCAACCAGGTTGATTTTGTAATCCACGTAGGTGGACATGTTTTTGTTGAAGTAGTAAGTCGCACCCACATCAACATATTTCAGCAGATCCTGATCGCCGTAACCTTCGATGTCTTTGCCTTTAGACTGCAGGTAAGCCACGGATGGACGCAGGCCGAAGTCGAACTGGTACTGAGCAACCACTTCGAAGTTCTGCGCTTTGTTGGCAAAGCCGTAAGCGGTAGTTGGGTTGCTGCCGTTAGAGGTACCGAAACGGGTTGCGTTGTAGGTCTGAGAGTACTGCGCTGCCAGATAGATGTTGTTGGCATCATATTTCAGGCCACCAGAATAGACTTCTGCGTTATCACCATGGCCGTAAACGCTTGCGCCGTTCTGATCGGCGGTACGTTTGGAGGAGGACATCGCACCACCTACGCTGAAGCCTTCGCCCAGGTTATAGGTCACGGATGCACCGTAGCCGTCGCCGTTCTGTTTCAGCAGGCTGCGTCCACCCACGTTTTCACCGCTTACGCTGCCATTTTTACCCTGATACTGCAGAGCAAAGTTCAGACCATCAACCAGACCAAAGAAGTCCTGGTTACGGTAGGTCGCCACGCCGTTAGCACGGGACTGCAGGAAGTTATCTGCGCCGTAGGTATCGCCGCCAAATTCTGGCAGAACGTCAGTCCAGGAGGTTACGTCGTAGATTACGCCGTAGTTACGACCGTAATCGAAAGAACCCGCGTCACCGAATTTCAGACCCGCGAACGCCACACGCGTCCAGGCATCATTTTCGCTTTCGGAGGTGTTGCCCTGGATCTGGTATTCCCACTGGCCGTAACCGGTCAGCTGATCGTTAACCTGGGTTTCGCCTTTGAAGCCAAGACGCATGTAGGTCTGGTCGCCATCAGCGCTGTCGTCATCGGAGAAATAGTGCAGACCATCAACTTTACCGTACAGATCTAATTTGTTGCCATCTTTGTTATAAATTTCGGCCGCATTTGCTGCGCCTGCCACCAGGAGTGCTGGTACCAGGAGGGACAGTACTTTAACTTTCATTTTATTAACCCTCTGTTATATGCCTTATAATTGCCACTGCTTACTGGTTAACCCTCATTAACCAGTCGGCAATTTCATTCTCCGCAAAATTACAGAATAATCCAACGCGAATATGATACGAAAACTTTGAAGATGTTTCATTTATCAGCCAACATGTTTCAAAATGTAAATATCAAGGAACTTTTACAAAGCACAAATAGCTTAGAAATTTAGCACTTATAATCAAAAGAAAAAACATACCAATAATAATCAACACGTTATAATAAAAATCGTTACAGCACTGAATGACAAAACAAGATCTCACCTAATCTCTAAAATATCTCTCGCTATCATCATTAACTTTATTTATTACCGTCATTCAGTTTTGAATGTCTGTTTATCCCTAATTGAGCCGGATGCTTCGCATTCGGTTTTTTTTTACCTTTCTTTACGTAACTTCTCGTTTTTTGTGCTACCGCGCCGAAATTGTAACGACTATTAACTAAATTCTCATCGGCCGTCCTTCGCGAACGCACAATTGATGTAAAACTTAATTTCTTGTTAATTCGTGCTATTTGCTGGCTGAGCGCACTTATTATTTGTACGCGCACGGCGTGTTTGTACATGTTTACTGCGCCGCCCGCCGCCGATATTGTCCGTTGAAAAAGTCGCCTTTTCCCGGACAGTGGCGCTGGAAATTCAGTTATTACCCTTTATACTGCCCTATCGCCACAGAGCATGACCATGACGGGTTAAAGATATCAATGAGTCAGACTGAAACCACCGCCCCGAGCAAATTCTCCCTCCTCCCCGGGAGCATCACCCGTTTCTTTCTTCTTTTGATCGTTGTGCTGTTAGTGACCATGGGGGTGATGGTACAAAGCGCGGTTAATGCCTGGCTGAAGGACAAGAGCTATCAGGTCGTCGATATCACCCACGCCGTGCATAAGCGCATCGATACCTGGCGCTACGCCACCTGGCAGATTTACGACAATATTGCAGCTGCACCGGCCTCCTCATCCGGAGATGGACTTCAGGAGACACGGCTTAAGCAGGATGTCTATTACCTCGAAAAACCGCAGCGTAAGACTGAGGCGCTTATTTTTGGCTCTCACGACAGCGCGACGCTTGAGATGACGCAGCGTATTTCGACCTATCTGGATACCCTCTGGGGCGCCGAAACGGTGCCATGGTCGATGTACTATCTGAACGGTCAGGACAACAGCATGATCCTGATCTCAACGCTGCCGTTAAAAGATCTCTCTTCCGGGTTTAAAGAGACCACCGTGGGCAGCATCGTCGATTCCCGCCGGGCAGAGATGCTGCAGCAGGCGAACGCCCTTGATGAACGTGAAAGCTTCTCTTCCCTGCGCCGCCTGGCCTGGCAAAACGGTCATTATTTTACTCTGCGCACCACCTTCAACCAGCCAGGACATCTGGCGACGGTGGTCGCCTTCGATTTACCCATTAATGATTTAATCCCGCCGGACATGCCGCTCGATAGCTTCCGTCTGGAGCCCGACAGCAGCACCCAGAACATGCGTGCGGCGTCTGACAAAGAGGCCGCAGAGAGCGTATCGATCTCCTTTAACGGTTCAAAAATCGAAATTGCCTCATCCCTGAACTCGACCGGTATGCGCCTGGTGTGGCAGGTGCCGTTTGGTACGCTGTTGCTCGACACGCTGCAAAATATCCTGCTGCCTCTGCTGCTGAATATCGGTCTGCTGGCGCTGGCGCTGTTTGGCTACAGCACCTTCCGCTTCCAGTCGGGACGTCAGAACGACGCCGCGGCGGTCCCGGCCGGTACCAGCAATGAGCTGCGCGTATTACGCGCGCTGAATGAAGAGATTGTTTCCGTGCTGCCGCTTGGGGTCTTAGTTCACGATCAGGAAGCAAATCGTACGGTAATGAGCAATAAAATTGCCGACCATCTGCTGCCGCATCTTAACCTGCAGAATATCACCACCATGGCGGATCAGCACCAGGGGGTGATTCAGGCCACCATCAACAATGAACTGTACGAAATCCGCCAGTTCCGCAGCCAGGTGGCTTCACGTACGCAAATCTTCATCATCCGCGATCAGGATCGCGAAGTGCTGGTGAATAAAAAGCTCAAGCAGGCGCAAAGACTGTATGAGAAAAACCAGCAGGGGCGCGCCGCATTTATGCAGAACATTGGCGATGCCTTCAAGCAGCCGTTAAAAACGCTGGCGACCCAGGCGGCGGCGTTAAATACGTCAGAAAGCCACCAGCTTGCCTGTCAGGCCGACTCGCTGGTCAGAATGGTTGATGAGATCCAGCTGGCGAACATGCTGGAGAATGATTTCTGGAAGGGAACCCCCACCCTCTTCTCCATTCAGGATCTGATCGATGAAGTGGTTCCGGAAGTCCTGCCCGTGATTAAGCGCAAAGGGCTGCAGCTGCTGATCAATAACAATCTCCCGGCAAATGATGAACGCCACGGCGATCGTGAAGCGCTGCGCCGCATACTGTTGATGATTATTCAGTACGCGGTGACCACCACGCAGATCGGCAAGATCACCCTCGAAGTCAGTACGGAGGAGTCGGCAGAAGACCGCCTGACGTTCCGCATCCTGGACACCGGGGAAGGCGTCACCACGAGTGAAATTGATAATCTGCACTTCCCGTTCCTGAATGACACGCAAAGCGATCGCTACGGCAAGGCAAATGCCCTAACCTTCTGGCTGTGCGATCAGCTGGCGCGTAAGCTCGGCGGCCATCTCAATATCAAGGCCCGCGAATCTCTCGGCACCCGCTATTCTCTGCACGTGAAAATGGCGGCCAATCCGCAGGAAGAAGATGAAGAGCGTCTGCTGGATGATGTCGTGGTGATGGTCGATGTTACGTCGAACGAGATCCGCAATATTGTCGTTCGTCAGTTAGAAAACTGGGGTGCGGCCTGCATCACGCCGGATGAAAGACTTGCAAGTCAAGAATTTGATCTGTTTTTAACTGATAATCCGTCTAATCTTACTGCCTCCGGCTTGCTTTTAAGCGATGATGAGTCAGGCGTGCGGAAAATCGGCCCTGGCCAGCTGCGCGTCAACTTTAATATAAGCAATGCGATGCAGGAAGCTGTACTACAACTAATAGAAGAGCAGCTGGCGCAGGAAGAGATAGCGGAATCACCGTTAGGCGGTAATGAAAATGCCGAGCTTCACGCCAGCGGATACTATTCACTCTTTGTTGATACAGTACCAGATGATGTTAAGCGGTTGTATACTGAGTCCGCTGCGAATGATTTTGCAGCGCTGGCACAGACAGCACACCGGCTTAAAGGGGTGTTTGCCATGCTTAATCTGGTTCCCGGCAAGCAGTTATGTGAAACGCTGGAACATCTAATTCGTGAGAAAGATGCCTCTGGCATTGAAAAATACATCAGCGACATTGACGCCTACGTCAAAAGCTTGCTGTAGCAAGGTAGCCTTATACATGAACAATATGAACGTAATTATTGCCGATGACCATCCGATTGTACTGTTCGGTATTCGCAAATCACTTGAACAGATCGAGTGGGTGAATGTAGTCGGTGAATTTGAAGACTCTACAGCACTGATCAATAACCTCCCAAAGCTTGATGCACACGTGCTCATTACCGATCTCTCCATGCCTGGAGACAAATACGGTGATGGGATCACGCTCATCAAATATATTAAACGTCACTTCCCGGATATCTCGATCATTGTTCTGACCATGAACAACAACCCGGCGATCCTGAGCGCGGTACTGGATCTGGACATCGAAGGGATTGTGCTGAAACAAGGCGCACCGACCGATCTGCCTAAAGCGCTTGCGGCGCTGCAGAAAGGCAAGAAGTTCACGCCTGAAAGCGTTTCTCGTCTGCTGGAAAAAATCAGCGCGGGTGGCTACGGTGACAAACGCCTGTCGCCGAAAGAGAGTGAAGTTCTGCGCCTGTTCGCAGAAGGTTTCTTGGTGACCGAGATTGCCAAGAAGCTGAACCGCAGTATTAAAACCATCAGCAGCCAGAAGAAATCAGCGATGATGAAGCTGGGCGTGGATAACGATATTGCTCTGCTGAACTATCTCTCCTCCGTCACGCTGAGCGCAACCGACAAGGATTGATCTCCGCTGTTTATGCCGGGTGTCGCTTGTGCTTACCCGGCCTACAAAACCCGCAGGCCCGCGCAAGCGCAGTGCCGCCGGGCAATTAAAAAAGGCCCTTCCGGGCCTTTTTTATATCCGCGTTTTTCTCACCCGCTCCGCGTAAATCGACAATGTCTGCTTCAGCACGTCCAGCGTCACCGGTTTCGACAGACAGCTGTCCATGCCTGACTCCAGACAGCGCTGCTTCTCTTCCGCCAGCGCGTTCGCCGTTACGCCCACCACTGGCAACGTCAGGCCAAGCTGTCGGATGCGCTGCGTCAGACGGTAGCCGTCCATGTTGGGCATGTTGACGTCGCTCAGCACGATATCAATATGATTCTTACTCAGCACGTTCAGCGCATCCACGCCGTCATTGGCGGTTTTGCACTGGTAGCCCAGCGATCCAAGCTGGTCAGCCAGCAGGCGACGGTTTATCGGATGGTCATCCACCACCAGAATCATCATATCGTCATTCACCGACGCCAGAGACTCCGGTGACGGCAGTCCGCCCGCACCGTCGCTCTCTTCCAGTTCCACTTTGTAGATGCGCGCCAGCAGGCTCAATAGCTCATGCGGGGTGGCGACACTGTGTACCCATTCCCCTGGCGCACGCTCAACCGGGATACCGATGTGGCGACGGCAGAAGAGCACTGACCCTCTCCCCTGCCACGGCTGTTCTGGCATCTCGTCGGCGATCAGCACATCGTCCACGTCCGGTGTTTGACCTTCATAGCGGCACACCCTCACGCCGCTGTGGGTAAGCAGTGCCGTCAGATAGTCATTCAGCGAGGCGTTATGCACCGCCAGCCAGCAGCGCTTATCGCTCAGCCCGTCTACCGTGGCTTTTGCCGGATACTGCGCCGAATAGAGCGGAATGCGGATGGTGAACTGACTGCCCATGCCGGGCTCGGTATCCACGGAGATATCGCCATCCATCATGCTGACGAGCTTCTCACAAATCGCCAGCCCCAGTCCGGTTCCCTGGAAGTTACGCTGCACGCCGGTACCGACCTGGAAGAACGGATCGAACAGACGAACCACCTCCTTCGCCGGGATGCCGACGCCCGTGTCGCGCACGCGAATGCTCAGGTAATCCCCCGCCCGGCAGACGTGCAGCACAATACAGCCGGTATCGGTGAATTTAATGGCGTTGCTGAGCAGGTTAGAGATGACCTGTTGCAGGCGCATCGGATCGCCGTGCAGCGTCAGCGGCACGTCCGGCTCAATAAAGCAGTAGAGCCCCAGCTGTTTACGCACCACCAGCGGGAGATAGTTGGCGCTGATATGGTTCATCACCTCGCGCGGCGAAAACTCGCGCGGCTCGATTTTCAACTGCTCGGACTCGATTTTAGAGAAGTCGAGAATATCGCTGATGATCTTCAGCAACAGGCTGGAGGAGTTGTTCATCGCCGTCACCAGCCGGTCGACGCCTTTCGGCAGCTCTTTAGTCTGCAGCAGGTCGAGGTTACCGATGATCCCGTACAGTGGCGTACGCAGCTCATGGCTGACGGTGGCAAGGAACATGGACTTCGACTGGCTGGCCTGCTCTGCCGCCTGCGCCATCTCCTGCAACGACTCTTCCATCTTCACGCGCGCGGAGACATCCACCAGCACGCAAATCGCTACGTTTTCATTGCGATAGCGGGAATGCACAAAGCTGATCTGCAGGTTGGTGTGCGTACTGGTCAACACGTCGACAAAGTTAACCTGCTGACCGCAGATAATTTGCGTCAGCCTCTGCCGGTCTTCGTGCGTCAGCATGTTCAGGTAGTTATGTGCCAGTTCGTTACTCAGGATATTGGTCCCGTCCTGGGTACGCAGAATACAGATCCCCACCGGCGCCGAGGCAACAATCTTGCGGTTAAACTGCTCGTGTTCTTCCAGCCGCTGGGCGTCGCTTTCGGCAGGAATAAAGATTTTCCGCTCATACATGCGCGCCAGCGTGAACAGCGCGCCCCCCGCCAGCAGGTTGAGCAGAATTGCATTCATGATAAGAATGCGTATCCGCTCAAGCACCATATCCACCGGCAGCGAATAGACGATACTGAGCGACGAAGGCGGCAGGCTCTTCTTCAGCACCAGCTCGCGGAAACCTGAGGTATAGCCAAACCACGACCGCTCCTGCATCCAGTGCGGTTCGACGTTTAGACGGTTATCAGGCCCGGCAAGTGAGATCAGCTGATGACCGTTTTCATCCAGAATGGTCACGCCCATGGGCAGGCTGCCCGGGGTGAAGAAGTTTTCCATGCGAATGGTCTGCTCAATCCCCAGCAGCGCCTGCAGGCGATTGCCGAGATAAACCGGCGTCAGGGCGTAGAAATAGCCCACGCCCGGACGCGGGCCCTGGCTCACCCAGAAGATGTTATTGCCGCGCTCGTCCTGCGGTGCATTGCGGTATTTGACAATACGTTCATGCAGGCTTTTCAGCGCATCGTCACGCTCAACGGGCACGTCGCGCAGGCCAAAGTCAGCCATGCAGAGGTTCTCGCTGCCAATCAGGAAGACGCGGTTCAGGTCATAGGCGGCGGAGAAATTGTCGCGCCAGTAGCGCATAAACCAGGCGAGCGATTCCAGAGAGCCGCGCCAGGTATTGCTCATGGTGGAGCAATCGGAATCCGGGAACAGCGGCTGGAAGTCCGGGACTTCGGTTTTGTCATCACGCCCGCGAAGCGCAAGGATGCCGTTTTCCGCCGTCAGACGATTTTCGGCAATATACTTCAGCTCCTTCATCACGTCAGACGTTCGCTGAATGTAGCGCTGGGCCTGGTCGGAGCTTAAGTTAAACTCCTGGCGGATCTCCGCTTCTTTCTGGTGCAGGGCGTTAACGATGTAAAACACCGAGAACAGGGCTACCAGCAGCCAAAGCAGGAGCGCCAGCGCCCGAAACAGATAGCGAGAGACTTTCAGCGTAGTACGAAAGGAGACGAGGTATTTCAAGGGGGCGAGGCTCCGCCGTCGGGGTCAAAAGAATGTGGTTAAGGTAGCGGTAAACGCGCCAGGTCGCAACGTTGACTTATCTGCTAGTGCAAAAGAAAAGGGCCGGAATCCGGCCCTTTTTTGCATCAGGAGACATTACTCGTCAGCGTCATCCGCTACGTCATCGTCGGTGTCGGCTTCCGGCGCGATATCCTCATCGCCTTCCGCGACGCTACCGTCGATGGAGTCGAGCTCTTCGTCATCCACCGGCTCAGCAACGCGCTGCAGACCCACCACGTTTTCATCTTCCGCTGTACGGATGAGGATCACGCCCTGGGTGTTACGACCCACCACGCTGATCTCAGACACGCGGGTACGCACCAGCGTACCGGCATCGGTGATCATCATGATCTGGTCCGCATCGTCCACCTGCACCGCGCCGACAACGGAACCGTTGCGCTCGGTCACTTTGATGGAGATTACGCCTTGCGTGCCGCGAGACTTGGTCGGGTATTCCCCTTCCGCCGTACGTTTACCGTAACCATTCTGCGTCACGGTCAGGATAGCCCCTTCACCGCGCGGAATAATCAGGGAAACAACGCTGTCTTCGCCAGCCAGCTTGATACCACGCACGCCCGTCGCGGTACGGCCCATTGCACGAACGGCGTCTTCTTTGAAGCGCACCACTTTACCGGCCGCAGAGAAGAGCATCACTTCATCGGAACCGGAGGTCAGATCCACGCCAATCAGCTCATCGCCTTCGTTCAGGTTCACGGCGATAATACCGGCAGAACGCGGACGGCTGAATTCGGTTAGCGCGGTTTTCTTCACGGTACCGCTGGCGGTCGCCATAAAGACGTTCACGCCCTCTTCGTACTCGCGTACCGGCAGGATAGCGGTGATACGTTCGTTCGCTTCCAGCGGCAGCAGGTTAACGATTGGACGACCACGCGCGCCACGGCTTGCTTCCGGCAGCTGATAGACTTTCATCCAGTACAGACGACCGCGGCTGGAGAAGCAGAGGATCGTGTCATGGGTGTTCGCCACCAGCAGGCGGTCAATGAAGTCTTCTTCTTTAATACGTGCTGCAGACTTGCCTTTACCGCCACGACGCTGTGCTTCGTAGTCGGTTAACGGCTGATACTTCACGTAGCCCTGGTGAGACAGGGTCACAACAACGTCTTCCTGGTTGATCAGGTCTTCGATGTTGATGTCCGCGCTGTTGGCGGTGATTTCGGTGCGGCGCTCGTCGCCGAACTGATCGCGGACCAGCTCCAGCTCTTCACGGATCACTTCCATCAGGCGCTCTGCGCTGCCCAGAATGTGCAGCAGCTCAGCAATCTGTTCCAGCAGCTCTTTGTATTCGTCGAGCAGTTTTTCATGCTCAAGGCCGGTCAGTTTCTGCAGACGCAGATCCAGAATCGCCTGAGCCTGCTGTTCCGTCAGGTAGTACTGACCGTCACGCACGCCAAACTCAGGTTCCAGCCACTCAGGACGCGCTGCGTCATCACCCGCACGTTCCAGCATCGCGGCGACGTTGCCCAGATCCCACGGACGGGAAATCAGCGCAGTTTTCGCTTCCGCCGGGGTTGGCGCACGACGGATCAGTTCGATGATCGGGTCGATGTTGGCCAGCGCAACCGCCAGCGCTTCAAGGATGTGCGCACGGTCGCGCGCTTTGCGCAGTTCGAAGATAGTACGACGGGTCACCACTTCACGGCGGTGACGGACAAACGCGCTCAGGATCTCTTTCAGGTTCATGATCTTCGGCTGACCATGGTGCAGTGCAACCATGTTGATACCGAAGGAGACCTGAAGCTGCGTCTGGGAGTACAGGTTATTCAGGACAACCTCACCCACCGCGTCGCGTTTGATCTCAATCACGATGCGCATACCGTCTTTGTCAGACTCGTCACGCAGCGCGCTGATGCCTTCAACACGTTTTTCTTTTACCAGCTCGGCGATTTTTTCAATCAGACGCGCTTTGTTCACCTGATACGGGATCTCGTGAACAATGATGGTTTCACGGCCGGTTTTGGCGTCCGCTTCCACTTCGGCGCGGGCACGGATGTAAATCTTGCCGCGGCCGGTACGGTACGCTTCTTCAATACCGCGACGACCATTGATGATCGCCGCCGTCGGGAAGTCCGGGCCCGGAATGTGTGTCATCAGCCCTTCAATGCTGATGTCTTCATCATCGATATAGGCCAGACAGCCGTTGATCACCTCAGTGATATTGTGCGGCGGAATGTTGGTTGCCATACCGACCGCGATGCCGGACGAACCGTTCACTAACAGGTTCGGGATCTTGGTGGGCATCACATCTGGGATGCGCTCGGTGCCGTCGTAGTTATCGACGAAATCAACGGTCTCTTTTTCCAGGTCGGCCATCAGCTCATGAGCGATTTTCGACATACGGATTTCCGTATAACGCATCGCTGCAGCGGAGTCGCCGTCGACTGAACCAAAGTTACCCTGGCCATCTACCAGCATGTAGCGCAAGGAGAATGGCTGCGCCATACGAACGATGGTGTTATAAACGGCGGTATCACCATGCGGGTGATATTTACCGATGACGTCACCGACGACGCGGGCAGATTTTTTATAGGCTTTATTCCAGTCATTGCCCAATACGTTCATGGCGTATAGTACGCGACGGTGTACCGGCTTCAGGCCATCGCGGACGTCCGGCAGCGCACGGCCAACAATGACCGACATCGCATAGTCCAGATAGGAGCTCTTCAGCTCTTCCTCGATGTTAACCGGTGTAATTTCTCTCGCAAGGTCGCTCATCTAACCGCTATCCCTCTACTGTATCCCGGATTCAAAGGTCGCAAATTATAACACAGCCGAGGTGATTGAGGTAAACCTATACGCTTTATTCACAGGGATTGCCTGATATACTCATTCGTCTTGCTAAATAAGGAGTAAAAGCGCCCATGAATGCCGAAAAATCCCCGGTGGCTCACAACGTTGACCACGAAGAGATCGCCAAATTTGAAGCGGTGGCGTCCCGCTGGTGGGATCTCGAAGGTGAGTTCAAACCGCTGCACCGTATTAACCCGCTGCGTCTGGGCTATATTGCGGAGCGTTCCGGCGGTCTGTTCGGTAAAAAAGTACTCGATGTCGGCTGCGGCGGCGGTATCCTGGCGGAAAGCATGGCGCGCGAAGGGGCGAACGTCACGGGCCTGGATATGGGTTTTGAACCGCTGCAGGTTGCCCGTCTTCACGCGCTGGAGTCTGGCATACAGGTAGACTACGTGCAGGAAACCGTGGAAGAACATGCGGCAAAACATGCCCATCAGTACGATGTGGTGACCTGCATGGAGATGCTGGAGCACGTTCCCGATCCGCAGTCCGTGGTGCACGCCTGTGCAAAACTGGTGAAACCGGGCGGCCAGGTCTTCTTCTCAACCCTCAACCGCAACGCTAAAGCCTGGCTGATGGCCGTCGTCGGCGCGGAGTATGTGCTGCGCATGGTGCCGAAAGGCACGCACGACGTGAAGAAATTCATCAAGCCGGCGGAGCTGTTAAGCTGGGTTGACCAGACGTGGCTCAAGGAGCAGCACATCACCGGCCTGCACTACAATCCGCTGACCAATAAATTCAAACTCGCACCGGGCGTTGATGTTAACTATATGTTGCACACAACCGCCAAAAACGACTAACGTCATTCGTTATTCTTATAAAGATTGCGCGACATCATGTTGCGCAATTCTGACCTCCCGTTGAAGAAATCAGCACTCGATCAAATTTTGAATTTTTTTTCTTAATTATTGACATGTCTTCCAGGCCTTACGGTACGAGGACTTAGCCTTTTTTACCCTTTCACAACCTCAATTTAACGTCAAAATCAACCCTTGTGCTGAAAAGATTCGATACTAGAATACTCACCATATAGCGTTTTTCTTATCGCAAACCCCCTATATGTAGTATTTATCCACAGAGTTAGTCACAAGACGGTTCTGTGGATAAGCGGGGGATATTTTTTATTTCACGGACAGGTAAAACCCACATGAATCAGAGTCTGCTGGTGACAAAGCGCGACGGTACTACCGAGCGTATCAATCTGGACAAAATCCATCGAGTTCTCGACTGGGCAGCAGAAGGACTGAACAACGTATCTATCTCCCAGGTTGAACTGCGTTCTCATATTCAGTTCTACGACGGCATCAAAACGTCTGATATCCACGAAACCATCATCAAAGCGGCGGCGGACCTGATCTCCCGCGAAGCACCGGATTATCAGTACCTGGCTGCACGTCTGGCGATTTTCCACCTGCGTAAAAAAGCCTACGGCCAGTTTGAGCCGCCGAAGCTTTACGATCACGTGGTGAAAATGGTTGAGCTGGGCAAATACGACACGCATCTGCTGGAAGACTATACGGAAGAAGAGTTCGAGCAGATGAACGGGTTTATCGATCACTGGCGCGACATGAACTTCTCCTACGCGGCGGTGAAGCAGCTCGAAGGCAAATACCTGGTTCAGAACCGTGTAACCGGTGAGATCTACGAAAGCGCCCAGTTCCTCTACATTCTGGTGGCCGCCTGCCTGTTCTCAAACTACCCGCGTGATACCCGTCTGGATTACGTGAAGCGTTTCTACGATGCGGTATCGACGTTCAAAATTTCTCTGCCTACGCCAATCATGTCTGGCGTGCGCACCCCTACCCGTCAGTTCAGCTCCTGCGTGCTGATCGAGTGTGGTGACAGCCTGGATTCCATCAACGCCACCTCCAGCGCCATTGTGAAATACGTTTCCCAGCGCGCCGGTATCGGCATCAACGCCGGCCGCATCCGTGCGCTGGGCAGCCCGATTCGCGGCGGTGAAGCGTTCCACACCGGCTGTATCCCGTTCTATAAGCACTTCCAGACGGCAGTAAAATCCTGCTCTCAGGGCGGCGTACGCGGCGGTGCTGCGACCCTGTTCTACCCAATGTGGCACCTGGAAGTGGAAAGCCTGCTGGTTCTGAAAAACAACCGTGGTGTCGAAGGCAACCGCGTGCGTCACATGGACTACGGCGTGCAGATCAACAAGCTGATGTACACCCGTCTGCTGAAGGGCGAAGACATTACCCTGTTCAGCCCGTCCGACGTCCCGGGCCTGTATGACGCGTTCTTCGCCGATCAGGACGAGTTCGAGCGTCTGTACACCAAATACGAAAAAGACGACAGCATCCGCAAGCAGCGCGTGAAGGCGGTCGATCTGTTCTCCCTGATGATGCAGGAACGTGCCTCTACCGGCCGTATCTACATCCAGAACGTTGACCACTGCAACACCCACAGCCCGTTTGATCCGGTCGTTGCGCCAGTGCGCCAGTCTAACCTGTGCCTGGAGATCGCCCTGCCGACCAAACCGCTGGAAGACGTGAACGACGAAAACGGTGAAATTGCGCTGTGTACGCTGTCCGCATTTAACCTGGGCGCAATTAAGAGCCTGGACGAGCTGGAAGAGCTGGCCGTGCTGGCAGTTCGTGCCCTCGACGCTCTGCTGGACTACCAGGATTACCCAATCCCGGCCGCGAAACGCGGTGCGATGGGCCGCCGTACCCTGGGTATCGGCGTGATCAACTTCGCCTACTGGCTGGCGAAAAACGGCAAGCGTTACTCCGACGGCAGCGCTAACAACCTGACGCACCAGACGTTCGAAGCGATTCAGTACTACCTGATGAAAGCGTCCAACGAGCTGGCGAAAGAGCAAGGCGCGTGCCCGTGGTTCAACGAAACCACCTACGCGAAAGGCATTCTGCCGATCGACACCTACAAGAAAGACCTGGATGCGATCGTCAGCGAGCCGCTGCATCTCGACTGGGAAGGCCTGCGCGAGTCCATCAAAACGCACGGCCTGCGTAACTCCACGCTCTCTGCCCTGATGCCGTCTGAGACCTCTTCGCAGATCTCTAACGCCACCAACGGCATTGAGCCACCGCGCGGCCACGTCAGCATCAAAGCCTCGAAAGACGGCGTGCTGCGTCAGGTGGTGCCGGATTACGAGACGCTGGGTGACAACTACGAGCTGCTGTGGGAAATGCCAAACAACGACGGTTACCTGCAGCTGGTGGGTATCATGCAGAAGTTTATCGACCAGTCGATCTCTGCCAATACCAACTATGACCCGACGCGCTTCCCGTCCGGCAAGGTTCCGATGCAGCAACTGCTGAAAGACCTGCTCACCGCCTACAAATTTGGCGTGAAAACGCTGTACTATCACAACACCCGTGATGGTGCGGAAGACGCGCAGGACGACCTGGTTCCGTCAATTCAGGACGATGGCTGCGAAAGCGGCGCATGTAAGATCTAAGCACTTCGCCGGGTGGCGCTACGCTTACCCGGCCTACGGTTTTGTAGGCCCGGCAAACGCAGTGCCGCCGGGCAATAAAATCTCAACAGGACTCACCGCAATGGCATATACCACCTTTTCACAGACGAAAAACGACCAGCTCAAAGAGCCGATGTTCTTCGGCCAGCCGGTCAACGTGGCACGCTACGATCAGCAAAAATATGACATCTTCGAAAAGCTGATTGAAAAGCAACTCTCCTTCTTCTGGCGTCCGGAAGAAGTGGACGTCTCCCGCGACCGTATTGATTACCAGTCGCTGCCGGATCACGAAAAACATATCTTCATCAGCAACCTGAAGTACCAGACGCTGCTGGACTCCATCCAGGGCCGTAGCCCGAACGTGGCGCTGCTGCCGCTGATCTCGATTCCAGAGCTGGAAACCTGGGTAGAAACCTGGGCGTTCTCCGAGACGATCCACTCTCGCTCTTATACGCACATCATCCGCAACATCGTGAACGATCCGGCGGTGGTGTTTGACGATATCGTCACCAACGAGCAGATCCAGAAGCGCGCGGAAGGCATTGCCCATTACTACGACGAGCTGATCGAGATGACCAGCTACTGGCATCTGCTGGGCGAAGGCACCCACCACGTGGATGGGAAAACCATCACCGTGAACCTGCGTGCGCTGAAAAAGCAGCTGTACCTGTGCCTGATGAGCGTCAACGCTCTGGAAGCGATCCGCTTCTACGTGAGCTTCGCCTGCTCCTTCGCCTTTGCCGAGCGCAAGCTGATGGAAGGCAACGCCAAGATCATCCGTCTGATTGCCCGTGATGAAGCCCTGCACCTGACCGGTACCCAGCACATGCTGAACCTGCTGCGCAGCGGCACGGACGATCCTGAGATGGCGGCAATCGCCGAAGAGTGCAAGCAGGAGTGCTACGACCTGTTCGTGCTGGCGGCCCAGCAGGAGAAAGAGTGGGCAGACTATCTGTTCCGCGACGGCTCCATGATTGGCCTGAACAAAGACATCCTGTGCCAGTACGTGGAGTACATCACCAACATCCGCATGCAGGCGGTCGGTCTCGACCTGCCGTTCCAGACGCGCTCTAACCCTATCCCGTGGATCAACACCTGGCTGGTGTCCGATAACGTGCAGGTCGCGCCGCAGGAAGTGGAAGTGAGTTCTTATCTGGTCGGTCAGATTGATTCTGAAGTCAACACCGACGACCTGAGCGATTTCCAGCTCTGATGACGCGCGTCACGCTGAGCCTTTCGGGTACAGAAGTGCTGTGCCAGGAAGAGCACCCTTCCCTGCTGGTGGCGCTTGAAGCGCATCAGGTGGAGGTCGAGTATCAGTGTCGTGAAGGCTATTGCGGCTCGTGCCGCTGCCGTCTGGTCGCCGGCCAGGTGGACTGGCTGACCGAACCGCTGGCCTTTATCAACGAAGGGGAAATTTTGCCCTGCTGCTGCCGGGCAAAAGGCGATATCGAGATCGAGATGTGAATGTGTCGGGTGGCGCTTTGCTTACCCGACCTACAAAACCGCAGTTCGTAGGCCGGGTAAGGCGCAGCCGCCACCCGGCAATTTCAGCGTTAATCCTTCAAAAAGCTCACCGCTTTATCCGGGAAATCCGTAAACAGTCCGTCCACGCCCGCCTGCTTATACAACACCTCATAAAGCTGATTCACATCCGTGGCATACGGCGGCAGCTGGTCTGCACGCACGGTGTACGGATGCACCTGCATCTTGCTGACATGCGCCTCTTTCACCATCGCCGTCAGCTTCAGGTGGCCCGGCGTTGAGCCTTCCGCCACCAGCATATGGTAATCCGGCCCAATGCCGTCGGCGTACTGCGCAATCTGCTTCATCGCGCCCGGCTTAAACATCCAGTCGTAGTTGTAGTTCACCCACGTTCCGTCCGGCTGCTTCTCCTGGGTTTCATTCCAGTCAGTGTAGGCAATCAGCTGCACCAGGTTAAGGTTCATGCCCATCTTCGGCTCCAGCTCGGTTTTGATGCGCTTCAGCTCGGCGGCATCAAAACACTGCAGGTAGACCTTGTCCTTCTTGCTGGTGTAGCCGTACTGTTTCAGCACCTCCAGCGTCTTCGCGGCAATGTCCTTCCCTTCCTGATGGTGGAACCACGGCGCTTTGATTTCCGGATAGATGCCGATGTATTTACCGGTTGAGTGGTTCAGCCCCTGAACAAACTCAATCTCTTCCTGGAAGGTATGGATCCGGAAGTCAGATTTGCCCATCGGGAAACGTCCCGGATAGACCTGTACCTTCTTGCCGTTTTCAATCTCGAAGCCTTCGGTAAACTTCAGAGAGCGGATCTCCGCCAGCGTGAAGTCAATGGCGTAGAAGCGGCCATCTTTGCGGGCGCGGTCCGGGAAGCGCTCCGCCACGTCCGTCACGCGGTCAAGATAGTGATCGTGCAGGACGACCAGCTGGTCGTCCTTCGTCATCACCAGATCCTGCTCCAGGTAATCCGCGCCCTGCGCATAGGCCATCGCTTTCGCCGGCAGCGTATGTTCCGGCAGATAGCCGCTCGCGCCGCGGTGGGCAATAACGATTTTATCCGCCGCCAGCGCGGACCCGGTCATCAGGCCCGCCAGCAGCAGGCCTGTCGCTAACTGAGTTAATTTCATCGCAAAGCTCCTTATTGACGACGTGCCAGCACTTCAGCGTGGTGACGTTTTTCCCCGATCATCACAACAATCAGCAGCAGTACCGCCAGCACGCTACCGCCGATCATCACCATAAAGCCGCCGTCCCAGCCGAAGAAGTCAACGGTGTAGCCCACAATGGCGCTCGCCGCGACCGAACCGCCGAGGTAGCCGAACAGGCCGGTAAAGCCCGCCGCCGTGCCCGCTGCTTTTTTCGGCGCCAGCTCCAGGGCATGCAGACCGATCAGCATCACCGGACCGTAAATCAGGAAGCCGATGACGATCATGCAGGCCATATCTACTGATGGGTTGCCCGGCGGGTTGAGCCAGTAAACGACCGTCGCGATGGTCACCAGCGTCATAAAGAACACGCCCGTCGCACCGCGGTTACCTTTAAACACTTTGTCCGACATCCAGCCGCAAAGCAGCGTGCCTGGGATCCCGGCGTATTCATACAGGAAGTACGCCCAGGAGGATTTATCCAGCGCGAAGTGCTTCACCTCTTTCAGATAGGTTGGCGACCAGTCGAGGATGCCGTAGCGCAGCAGGTAAACGAACACGTTCGCGACCGCGATGTACCACAGCAGCTTGTTCGGCAGCACGTACTTCATGAAGATCTGTTTTGCGGTCAGCTCTTCTTCATGTTCCTTGCTGTAATCATCCGGATAGTCGTTTTTGTACTCTTCAATCGGCGGCAGACCGCAGGACTGCGGCGTATCGCGCATCAGGGCGAAGGCAATAATCGCCACCAGAATGGCGCCAAAGGCAGGCATGTAGAGCGCCGCGTGCCAGTCGTTGAACCAGGCCATCCCCAGCAGGAACAGCAGAGGCGGAATACCGCCGCCCACGTTATGGGCGCAGTTCCACACCGACACGATGCCACCGCGCTCTTTCTGCGACCACCAGTGCACCATGGTACGCCCGCACGGTGGCCACCCCATCCCCTGGAACCAGCCGCAGAGGAACAGCAGCACGAACATGATGGCAATGCTGGAGGTTGCCCACGGCACAAAGCCCATGAACAGCATGACCGCGGCCGCCAGGATCAGACCGGCGGGCAGGAACACGCGCGGATTCGAGCGATCCGATACGGAGCCCATGATGAATTTGGAAAAACCGTAGGCGATAGAGATCCCCGACAGCGCGAACCCCAGATCGCCGCGGGAAAAGCCCTGCTCCACCAGATACGGCATGGCGAGCGCGAAGTTTTTACGTACAAGGTAGTACGCCGCGTACCCGAAGAAGATCCCCAGGAAGATTTGCCAACGCAGACGGCGATAGAGCGGATCTATTTCTGCCTCTGGCAGACGCGCCCTGTGGGGCGCAGGTTTGAAGATACTGAGCATAACAGCCTCCGTGGCCTTGAAATGAATGAGCAGGTGGCTCGCACCTGAATTCCAGAGGCGGGGATGTTAAGAAATCACGGTGATTGTTACTGTGAATCAACGCACAGATTGTTACAGAAATATGACAGAATGCGCAAAAAAGCGCATGAAATCACGTTTCACTTTCGAATCCCGCGCGTTTATGTTCGAAATCAAACAAACCACAAAATTAATATGGCTAAATGATAAAAAACGAACATAGAGGGTAAACAATGACCAGTCACGATCCTCGTTATAGTGATGTGATAATCATTGGTGGGGGCGCAACTGGCGCCGGGATCGCGCGCGATTGCGCCCTTCGCGGCTTAAGCGTCACGCTTCTGGAACGCCATGATATCGCCACGGGCGCAACCGGGCGTAACCACGGCCTGCTGCACAGCGGCGCCCGGTATGCGGTCACCGACGCGGAATCCGCACGCGAATGTATTGCTGAAAACCAGATCCTCAAGCGTATCGCCCGACACTGCATCGAGCCGACCGACGGCCTCTTTATTACCCTTCCTGAAGATGACCTCGCCTTTCAGGACACCTTTATTACCGCCTGCGGCGCCGCGGGCATTCAGGCTGAAGCCATGGATCCGGCGCTGGCGCGTCGGCTGGAACCGTCAGTTAACCCGGCGCTTATCGGCGCGGTGAAAGTCCCTGACGGCACCGTCGATCCGTTCCGCCTGACTGCCGCTAACATGCTGGACGCCCGGGAGCATGGCGCACATATCCTCACCGGGCACGAAGTGACCGGCCTTATCCGCGAAGGCCATCGCATCTGCGGCGTGCGGCTTTTTAATGCGCAATACAATGAGCACAGCGAGCTGTATGCCACCGTGGTGGTCAACGCGGCGGGGATCTGGGGGCAGCGGATTGCAGAATACGCTGACCTGTCGGTGCGCATGTTCCCGGCGAAAGGCTCGCTGCTGATCCTCGACCACCGCATCAATAACCACGTGATCAACCGCTGCCGCAAACCGTCTGACGCCGATATCCTCGTGCCGGGAGATACCATTTCGTTAATCGGGACGACCTCAACCCACGTGGACTACAGCGAAATTGACTACAACCGCGTCACCGCTGAAGAGGTGGATATCCTGCTGCGCGAAGGGGAAAAACTGGCGCCGGTGATGGCGCAGACGCGCATTCTGCGCGCCTACGCGGGCGTGCGTCCGCTGGTCGCCAGCGACAACGATCCGAGCGGACGTAACGTCAGCCGGGGCATCGTGCTGCTCGATCACGCCGCGCGCGACGGCATGGACGGGTTTATCACCATCACCGGCGGCAAGCTGATGACCTATCGCCTGATGGCCGAGTGGGCAACCGATGCCGTCTGCCGCAAGCTGGGGAATACCAGGCCGTGCGTGACGGCAGAACAGCCACTGCCAGGATCGCGGCAGTCCACCGAAAAAACGCTGCAAAAAATCATCTCTCTGCCCGCGCCGCTGCGCGGGTCCGCGGTGTACCGCCACGGCGACAGAACGCCACCGTGGCTCGGTGAAGGGCGACTGAGTAGAAGCCTTGTGTGCGAGTGCGAAGCCGTCACCGCCGGTGAGGTGCAGTACGCGGTGGAGAACCTGACGGTCACCAGCCTGCTCGATCTTCGCCGCCGCACCCGCGTCGGAATGGGCACCTGCCAGGGCGAACTGTGCGCCTGTCGCGCCGCCGGGCTGTTGCAGCGTTTCCACACCACCACCGCTACCCAATCGCTCGATCAGCTCAGCGCGTTTTTGAACGAGCGCTGGAAAGGTATTCAGCCTGTCGCCTGGGGCGATGCCCTGCGTGAAAGTGAATTTACCCGCTGGGTCTACCAGGGGCTTTGCGGTCTTGAGAAGGAGCAACACGATGAAATTTGATACCGTGATTGTCGGCGGCGGGCTGGCGGGCCTGCTCTGCGGCATTAAGCTCACGAAGCAGGGGCTGCGCTGCGCGATTATCACCCGGGGGCAGAGCGCCCTGCACTTCTCGTCGGGCTCGCTGGATCTGGTGGACGAAGCGTACCGCGATAAGCTGCCACCCGAGCACCCGTATCACCTGATTGGCGCGCAGCATATTGACCGCTTTGCGCTGGAGACCGAAGCGCTGCTGGCAGACTGCGGCACACGTCTGCAGGGCAGCGCCCGGCTCAATCATCAGCGCGTCACGCCGCTCGGCACCCTGCGTTCCGCGTGGCTCAGCCCGGAGGAGGTGCCCGTTGCCCCCATTCGCGCGGAACGCGTGCGGGTGGTAGGGATTAGCGGCTTTCTGGATTTCCAGCCCCATCTCGCGGCGGCGTCGCTCTGTCGCCAGGGCGTTAACGCCGAAACGGCAGAGATAGAACTGCCTGAGCTTGATGTCCTGCGCGATAACCCGAGCGAGTTTCGCGCGGTGAATATCGCCCGTTTTCTGGATAATGAAGAGAAATGGCCGTTGCTGTATGACGCCCTCAGGCCGCTTAGCAACAACTGTGACGCCCTGCTGATGCCCGCCTGCTTCGGTTTACGCGACAACCGGCTCTGGCGCTGGCTCTCGGATCGTCTGCCCTGCTCGCTCGGCCTGCTGCCAACGCTGCCCCCGTCCGTGCCCGGCATCCGCCTGCACACCCAGCTCCAGCGCCAGTTTGTTGCCCAGGGCGGCGTGTGGATGGCGGGGGATGAGGTGAAGAAAATTACCCTGGTGGACGGCGCGGTAAGCGAAATCTGGACGCGAAACCACGAAGATATTCCGCTTCGCGCCCGCTATACGGTGCTGGCAAGCGGCAGTTTCTTCAGCAACGGGCTGCTGAGCAGCCGGGAAGGCATTCGGGAAGCCATTATGGGGCTGGATGTTCGCCAGCGAGCCTCCCGCGCGGACTGGTATCAGAGTGATTTCTTCTCGCCGCAGCCCTGGCAGCAGTTCGGCGTGATTGTCGATAACCACCTGCATCCTCAGCTTTCCGGTAAGCCCGTCAGTACTCTTTTTGCCATCGGTTCGCTGCTGGGCGGATACGATCCCATCGCCCAGGGATGCGGTGGCGGAGTCTGCGCCGTCACAGCGCTGTATGTGGCAGAGCAGATTAGCCAGCGCACGGAGGCTGAACAATGAACGACACCCGTTTTGAAAGCTGCATCAAATGCACGGTGTGTACCACCGTCTGCCCGGTCAGCGGCGTGAACCCACGCTATCCCGGGCCTAAACAGGCCGGCCCGGACGGCGAGCGTCTGCGCCTGAAGGACGGCAAATTGTACGATGAGGCGCTGAAATACTGCATCAACTGCAAACGCTGCGAAGTCGCCTGCCCGTCGGATGTGAAAATCGGCGATATCATCCAGCGCGCTAGGGCGCGCTACAGTACGCAAAAGCCGTCGCTGCGGGACGCGATTCTGAGCCACACCGATC
This sequence comes from Enterobacter cloacae complex sp. Mu1197, assembly GCF_040059225.1. Classification (NCBI taxonomy): domain Bacteria; kingdom Pseudomonadati; phylum Pseudomonadota; class Gammaproteobacteria; order Enterobacterales; family Enterobacteriaceae; genus Enterobacter; species Enterobacter cloacae complex sp. Mu1197. The sequence continues at coordinate 3,248,552 of NZ_CP157375.1, forward strand.
TGATGGGCAGCGTCTCTACGCCCTTTGCCCCCATCGTGAATGCCGCGACCGCTCTCAAACCGGTGCGCCAACTGCTGGATGCCACGCTGAAGATAGACCATCACCGCAGCCTGCCGAAATATTCCCACGGCACCTTCCGCCGCTGGTATAAATCCGTGGCGGCGGAGCAGGCGCAGTACGCCGAGCAGGTGGCCTTTTTCCACGGCTGCTATGTGAATTACAACCATCCGCAGTTGGGTAAAGATCTGCTGAAGGTGCTGAACGCCATGGGAACCGGCGTACAGCTGCTTAGCAAGGAGAAGTGCTGCGGCGTGCCGCTGATTGCTAACGGGTTTACCGATAAAGCGCGCAGTCAGGCTCGAAGCAATGTCACCTCCCTGCGTGAAGCCATCGTCGACAAAGGCATACCGGTGCTGGCGACCTCGTCCACCTGTACCTTCACCCTGCGCGATGAGTATCCGCATCTGCTGGACGTGGACAACACCGGCCTGCGAGAGCACATCGAACTGGCAACACGCTTCCTGTGGCGCAAGCTGGACAGCGGGCAGACGTTGCCGCTGGGGAAATTGCCGCTGAAAGTGGTGTATCACACCCCGTGTCATATGGAGAAGATGGGCTGGTCGCTCTATACGCTGGAGCTGCTGCGGTTAATCCCGGGGCTGGAGCTGACGGTGTTGGACTCGCGCTGCTGCGGGATTGCGGGAACCTACGGCTTTAAGCGTGAAAACTACGAAACGTCGCAGGCGATCGGCGCTCCGCTGTTCCGTCAGATTGAGGAGAGCGGCGCGGATATCGTGGTAACGGACTGCGAAACCTGCAAGTGGCAGATTGAGATGTCCACCAGCAAGCGCTGCGAGCACCCGATTACGCTGCTGGCAAAGGCGCTCGGCTAAACATGGCCGGGGCGAAAGGCCCCGGCACAGGCGTTACTCCACGAACAGCGACTCAACCACGTTAATCCAGCCGTGCTCGCTGGCCACCTCTTTGCTATTCAGCCAGCGGCGCAGCATGTTCAGCGCCATCATAGCGCACACCTCCTGACGCACCGCCAGGCTGTGGCGGGTAATGCTCATTTTTACCCGCAGGGCGTGGGTGCCCTCGGGCGTCGCCAGCGCGAAGTTGAGATGTTCTTCATCCAGCCCGCCGACAAACAGCGCCAGACCGGCAAAATGCTTCACCCTTCTCTCGGACGCCCAGCGGGCGGTCTGCGCCAGGGTCTCCTGCTGGAACGGCACCACTTCGCTCGCCAGCAGCGGCGCGTTGACGCGCGACAGCTGAAGTGCCAGCAGGCCACCGGTGAACTGCTCGCTTAAGGTCACGCTCAGTTGACGCGCCTGCAGCTGCTTCGCAATCTGCGCGGGCAACCCTTCCGTACCTTCAAAGATCAGGCTTTCGCCCGCCACGCGCTGCACCTCGGGCCACAACGCCAGCATCGCCTCTTTCTGTTCGGCCGGGCCTGTCAGCTTAAGTTCAATGATCGGCATGGAGGAGCGATAGCCCATGGACACGCCCGGCGGCAGCGGAAGGTGATCAAGGCTCTGGGCCAGATCGCTTTCCGAGCGGCCAAAGGTGGTCAGACGCAGGCACAGCGGCGGTTCCGGCAGGGTAAAACGATCGCGAAGGCGCGGCAGGATCTGCTGCTCGACCATCACTTTAAATTCTGAGGGCACGCCCGGCGTGAAGAACATCAGGCAGCGGTTCAGCTGCATGGCAAACCCACACGCGGTACCGACCGGGTTATCGACCAGTTCAGCACTGGCGGGAATTTCAGCCTGTTTGCGGTTGCTGGGGGCCATGACGCGGCCACGTTCAGAGAAAAAACGCGCCATCTGCGAGAGCCACGCCTCATGCAGCACCAGCCCTTCGCCTTTTGCGGTCGCGGCGGCCAGGGCGCTGAGATCGTCACTGGTGGGGCCGAGCCCGCCGTTCACAATCAGCACGTCGCACTGTTCACTGCGCTCGCGCAGAACAGCGACCAGTGACTCAAGATTGTCGCCCACCGTATTGCGGCGCGTTAACGGTAATCCTTGCTCAAAGAAAAGATCGGCCAGCCAGGCAGCATTGGTATCAATAATTTGTCCATGCAGCACTTCGTCGCCGGTGGATAACATCTCCACGTTAATCATTGTGTTCTCCCGCTTATTTGGTCAAAACACTATAGCGCAAACGCGGGGTGGAGCAGAGAGAAACTGGCGCGACAGCATGCCGCGCCGGAGAGATTAGAAGCCTGCGCTGACGCCCACGTACGGGCCGTCGGCCAGCGCGTTATCGCGGTTACCGTCTTTGCCGGCCAGGTTCAGATAGCGATAGCCTGCTTCGATGGTGATTGGACGCATGATGGTCCAGCGTGCGCCAGCGTTGGCCTCTTCATAGCTGTCGATACCGCTTGAGAGGGAATCTGGAGAGTAGTAGTACTCACCAAACAGGCCAAAGCTGTCGCCAATTTTCCACTGCAGACCGCCGCCCACTGCCGCCGCATACCCTTCGTCACCGTCATTTGGGTTGGTATAGATACCTTTACCGCCGACGGTCGCCAGGAACGGGCCAAGAGGAACGTTGAGACCCAGGCCGAGGCTGGCCGCATCGCCGTCGTCATCGTTATGCGTCCAGCCGCCGGTCATCGCCAGACCGGATGTCTCGGTACCCATGCCAAAGCCCAGGTGGGTATAATCCTGACCCGCCGAGCCGTTAATGCTAATGGCGTTCGCCGCCGCAGATACAACCATCAGGCCGAAGCCCAGTAATGCCACTTTTTTCATTGTCGTGATCCCGCACAATTTTTATAGAGAAGTCCCAAAACCGCGAGATTTTAACCTGGGTCTTCCGGGGATCAAGCACTCTGCGTGCGGCAGGTCAGTAGATTGTAACTATTTGAAACGGCTATTATCCCTTCAGCGTTGCGTTAACCCACTCCTGCAGCGCGCGGCGCGAAACTTTAATGCCGCCATTTTTGAGTTCGGTCGGCAGCAGCAGCCAGCGGACGGGTTGCTCAAAACGCGCCACCTTGTCCCTCACCCAGTCGGGTAAGCAGGTGATATCCGTTCCCGGCTCGCACTCCACGACCGCCACCGGGCGTTGCCCGAATTCAGCGTCGTCCAGCGGAACGACAAACACCTGGTTAACCTGCGGGTGCGTGGCGATAACGCGCTCCAGCGATTCCGGCTGGATCCCTTCTCCGCCGCTAAAAAAGAGGTTGTCCATGCGGCCAAGGATCGTCAGACGGCCGTCATGCCATTCGCCGCGATCGCGTGTGGCGAACCATCCCTGCGCGTTGGTCAGCGGAATCAGTTCGCCATCCCGCCAGTAGCCTGAGGCCATGCTTTGCGCCCTGATCCAGACTTCACCGTTAACGACCTGCACCTCTCTGCCCGGCAGCGCACAGCCCACGTCCGGCTCGCCGTCCGCCTCTTTCGCACAGACGGTAGAGGCAAACTCGGTCAGACCGTAGCCGCAGAAGGTGCGTATATGCTGCTCTCGCGCCTGTTCGGTCAATTCAACAGGGATGGCCGCCCCACCCAGCAGCACCGCTTTCAGTGCGACAGGCTGGTGGGCATTCAGCAGACGCCAGAGCTGGGTTGGCACCAGCGAGGCGTGGGAGCAGCCGCACAGCGCCTGCTCCAGAGGCTGTTTCTCGCGTACGGTTAACCGCGCGCCGGCCTGCAGCCAGCGCCATAAGATCCCCTGGCCGGAAACGTGAAACAGCGGCAGCGAAAGCAGCCAGTCGTCGTCTTCACCGTAGGGCATCAGCGACAAAACGCCGCGCGCGCTGGCAAGATGGGCCTCGCAGGTATGGACCGCCGCTTTCGGCAGCCCGGTGGAGCCGGAGGTCAGCGTCATGGAGGCCAGCCGCGCCGGCTGCCACGCAGCGCAATACGCATCGGCGGTCTCGCACATGCTCAGGGCAGGAAGGCCGTCGTAGCTGCCGTCCAGCACCAGCGCAAAGCGCAGCGTCATCTGCGGGAGCAGCACGTCCAGCAGCGGGCGCGGTAGCTGCGGATTAGCAGGAAGAATACGCGCCCCGCACTGGAGCAGCGCCAGCCACGCCAGCAGGGTTTGCGGATGATTATGGGCCTGCAGCAGCACGCCGCAGCCCTCCTCCACGCCCTGCTGGTGAAAGCCTGCCGCAAGGCTGTCGATGCGCGCGCACAGCTGTTGCCAGCTGAGCACCTCGTCGTTCAGCCTCAGGGCCGGTTTATCGGCAAACAGCGCGTACCAGTGTCGCCACGGCCAGTCGGTAAAACTCATCGCAACGGCTCCAGCGCCTCGGAGCCCAGGCACGGCAGCACGCTGTCCGGCCACGGGCGGAGAAGCTGAGCCTGCATCAGGTTCAGCGTGTCGAGGCCAGGAACCGTATCCGGCGTTAGCCAGGCGGCCACGCGCGCCAGCTGGGTTAGCCCAAGGCTGGACTCAATCGACGAGCTGATCACCGCCGTCAGCCCTAGGGCATGCGCCGCCGCGACCTGCTCGCGCACTTTCGCCAGGCTGCCGGTCAGCGTCGGTTTAATCACCACCGCGCTGACGCCGGGCTCTGCGGCAAATTCAAAATCGGCCTCGCGCAGGCTTTCATCCCAGGCGATGGCAATCCCCGTTTCGCGGGCGAACGCGCGCGAATCATCGCGGGTTTTGCACGGCTCTTCCAGGAAGGCAATGCGGCTGCGGTACGCCGGATTGACGTACTTCGCAAACTGCTGCGCCTTAAGCGGCGTCCAGGCGCGGTTGGCGTCCAGACGCAGATGCAGATCGGGGATCGCCTCCAGCAGCAGGTTGGCGACCATGCCGTCGCGCACCGCTTCATAGAGCCCGACTTTGATTTTCGCCACCTTCTCGCCCGGCATGGCGGAGAGCAGCGCGAACAGCTCGTCCGGATCGCCCGTGCAGAGCGGCGCCGCGCGGTAATTCCCCGCTTCCGGCAGGCTGCCGTCCAGCTCGGCCAGCGCGCAGCTGATACCAAAGGCCGCGGAAGGCACCTCCGGCAGCGCCGGATTTGCACCCTCGCGCCACGCGTCCGCCCACACCAGCAAGGCCGTCTGAGCGTCATCCAGCGACTCGAGGCTAAAGCCCGGCAGAGGCGAAATCTCGCCCCAGCCTTCCCTCTCGCCCTGCTGCAGATGCACGAAGAAGCCGTCACGGGTTTTTAACCGCCGTTCACGCAGCACCACGCCCGCGTCCATCGGTATCTGCCAGCGGTAAACCTGCGCGCGACGCATTACGGATTCCGTTTGTATTTGCTGAAGTCTGGCTGGCGTTTTTCGTTAAACGCGTTGCGCCCTTCCTGACCCTCTTCGGTCATGTAGAACAGCATGGTGGCATTACCCGCCAGCTCCTGCAGACCCGCCTGACCGTCGCAGTCGGCGTTGAGTGCCGCTTTCAGGCAGCGCAGCGCCATCGGGCTGTTTTGCAGCATTTCACGGCACCAGCGCACGGTCTCTTTTTCAAGATCGGCGAGCGGCACCACCGTGTTCACCAGGCCCATATCCAGCGCTTCCTGCGCGTTGTACTGACGGCACAGGAACCAGATTTCGCGGGCTTTTTTCTGACCGACGATGCGCGCCATGTAGGAGGCCCCCCAGCCGCCATCGAAAGATCCCACTTTCGGGCCCGTCTGGCCGAAGATGGCGTTCTCGGCGGCAATGGTCAGGTCGCACATCATGTGCAGCACGTGGCCACCGCCGATAGAGTAGCCCGCCACCATCGCCACCACCGGTTTTGGACAGGTGCGGATCTGACGCTGGAAATCGAGGACGTTCAGGTGATGCGTACCCGCGTCGTCCTGGTATCCGCCGTAGTCACCGCGCACTTTCTGATCGCCACCGGAGCAGAACGCTTTCTCGCCTTCGCCGGTCAGGACAATCACGCCGATATTGTCGTCGTAGCGCGCATCCGCCAGGGCCTGAATCATCTCTTTCACGGTCAGCGGACGGAAGGCGTTACGCACCTGCGGGCGGTTGATGGTGATTTTGGCGATGCCGTCGGTGGATTTGTGGTAACGAATGTCGGTGTAGCCTTCGGAGCAGTCCTGCCATTCAACCGGGGCGTAAAGCATGTGTTCATCAGGGTAGATCATAGAGTGTCCTTTATTCGAAGACGCAGTATCTGTGCCAGACTTGCCGCAACCGCATCGGGGTTTTCCCGGTGGGCGTTGTGTCCGGCGTTGGGAATTGCATGGCGAACAGCGTTCAGCTCCGCGGCAAGGGCCGCAAACTTCTCATCACGTTCGCCATAGAGATAATCAAAAGAGAAATGGCGCGCGCTCAGGGCAGCACGCAGGTCGGGCTGCACGGCCAGCGATGTCGCCTCGAGCATCATCGCCAGCGCCGCGCCGCTGTTCTGGCTGCGCAGGGTGATCAGCGCGTCGCGCTGGGCGTCAGTCAGGGAGGCAAACACGGGCTGTTGGTACCAGTCAGCGAACACCTTATCCAGCGGTTCGCTGCGAAAACGTGCTGCCCAGCGGCGGTCGGATGCCAGCCGCGCCTGTCGCGCATCGGCATCCTGCAGGCCCGGATGTCCCCCTTCTACCGTCAGGCCCAACAGCCCCTTTGGCTGCTGGCAGGCATGGAACATCGCAATGCGGCCGCCGAGGGAGTACCCGACGAGCCAGAATTTCAGTATGTTGTAACTAATCAGAGTTCGGGTGAGCAACGCGCTCATCTCGTCGAAGCCCTCGACGCCCAGGTGCCGGGATCCACCATGACCCGGCAGATCCAGATACAGCCGGGGATAGTCACGAAGTCGCTCCCCAATACCCTGCCACTCGCGGCAATCGCCGGAAAAACCGTGCAAAAAGACCAGCCAGGGATAGCCTGGTTTTCCGGCCTGCTGCACGCCCGAGAGGATCACAGCTGGCTCACCTGCGCCAGCAGGCTTTGCAGGGTCTGCGCACCGTCAGCCTCGTTCACCACCAGCTCAATCAGCGTCGCGCCGGGCTGTTTCCAGGCTGTACCGAGCGCGGCACCCAGCTGTTCCCAGCTTTCCGGGCGATGATATTTCAGGCTAAACATCGCCGCGGCGTGTTCGAACTGCACGTTCTGCGGCATCAGATAGAAGCGCTCGCGCTCGCTCTGCGGCGTAGGCAGCAGGGAGAAAATCTGCCCGCCGTTGTTGTTGACCACAATCAGCACGAACGGGGCTGACACCTGACGCAGCAGCGCCAGCGCGTTGAGATCGTAGAGCGCGGAGAGATCCCCCACGATGGCCAGCGTCGATTTCGCGCTGGCGCGCTGCACGCCTGCCGCCGTGGAGATCAGTCCGTCGATGCCGCTGGCGCCACGGTTGCTGTACACCGGGTAGCCTGCTGGCAGCTGCGAAAAGGCGTCTATCAGCCGCACGACCAGGCTGTTGCCGACAAACAGCTGCCCCTGCTCGGGCAGGTACTGGCGAATACGGTGCGCCAGCCCGGCCTCGCTGAACGCTTCACAGCGCGCATGGGTCAATTCCCACGCCTGCCGCGACAGGTCCGGGAGGGTAACCGCCCAGGGTTTGCGTTTTTCAGCCGGATGGAGCGCCAGCCAGGCGTCGATACGGCTGACCAGACGACGACCGCGATGGTGCGCCGGGTCAAGACGCCCTTCCAGCGCGTCCACCAGCCAGTATTCGTCCGGTGTGCAGGTGGCCTGCCACTGCAGTAACCGTTTGCCGGTTAAACTCGATCCAAGCTGGACCACAATCTGCGCCTGCGACAGCTCGGTGACCGCTCTGGCATTACCCAGCCAGAGATCCGCACACGGTAGCGGCTGCCCGGTCTGGGAAAGCACGTCGCCTATCAGCGGCCAGCCCAGGGTTTGCGCCCATTCGGCGACCAGCTTGCCTTCGGCGGCGCTCATGCGCCCGGCGAGCACCACGCCGCGCTTCTGCCGCCAGAAGAACCAGTCGCGCTGTTTCGCGCTCTCAAGGTGCGTCTGCTCGCGCAGCCACGGTTTCTCACTCTGCCACCAGTCACCGAGGGTCTGCTGCCAGTCAAGACCCGTGTCGTCCAGCTCGCCGTACAGCGGCTCGGCAAACGGGCAGTTAATATGCAGCGCCCCGCTGCGCAGCGTCTCCATGGCATGATCGACGGTGGAGACCAGCCAGCTTGCCGGAATATCCTGGGTGGGACGGGGCAGCGAAATCGTCTGCGAAGGATGCGAAGAAAAGAGTCCCGGCTGACGGATGGCCTGATTGGCGCCGCAGTCGATAAGCTCAGGGGGACGATCGGCCGTCAGCAGAATCAGCTTTTCACCGGTTAACCCGGCTTCAATCAGAGCCGGATAGAGGTTCGCCACGGCAGTACCGGAAGTGACAATCACCGCCACGGGTTCTTTGCTGACCTTCGCCAGACCCAGCGCGAGATGCCCGAGGCCACGCTCATCAAAGTGGGTGTGGTGAATCAACGCCCGGTTTTCGGCGGCCGCCAGCGTCAGCGGCGTTGAGCGAGAACCCGGTGCAATACACACGTGCCTGACGCCGTGGTGCGTCAGGGCTTCAAGGATCACCGCCGCCCAGCGTCGGTTAAAAGAACTTACTGACATGAGATTGTCCGGTATCAAGAATGCGACACAGTATAAATAATAGAAAAAATTGGAATTTTGATATGAATCGGGATTGCGCGAATCAGTATTAATCCCTAAGGAGCAGAGAGCGCAATCCGGCCGCTTTGTTTTCGATCTCCTGCCACTCCTGTTCCGGGTCAGACCCGCTGACAATGCCGGCCCCGGCGTAGAGCCGCAGGGAGTCATCCTGGACGCGGGCGGAGCGCAACGCCACGCAAAATTCACTCTGGTCAGGCGATAAATACCCGGCAGAACCGGCGTACCACTCGCGGTTAAAGGGCTCAACCTTCTGAATAAACTCGCGCGCAGGCTGTCGCGGCAAACCGGCAACGGCCGCCGTCGGCTGTAGCATATGCAGGCACTGCTCGTCGTCGGCCTGTTTGAGTTCGGTCCAGATACAGCGGCGCAAATGCTGCACTTTACGCAGGCGCACCACCTGGGGGGGCAGTACCTCAAGCGTCTGCGTGTAGTGCTGAAGACGCTGGCAAATATCTTCCACGACCAGCATATTTTCTCGCTGGTTTTTATCGTCGTTCAGCAGCCACTCGCCGAGACGCTGCGCCTGGCCATCATCGGCATGGCTGGCGACGGTGCCCGCCAGCGCTTCGGTGCGCAGCAGCGTGCCGCGCCGCCGCCAGAGACGCTCGGGGGTCGAGCCAAGAAACGCGTTGCTGGCGTCGAAAATCATGCAGAAATGGTAGCAATGTAAATTCAGGGCGCGGCTGGCCGCCATCAGCGCGACAGGGTTAACGCGCTGTGTAAACTGGATATCGGTTGCCCGGGCGAGAACCACCTTTTCGAAATCACCGCGCGCGATGGTCTCTGTCGCTCTGCGGATAAGCGTCAGCCATTCGGCCTGCTGCGGCTGATGGGTTTCGTGCTCAACCTGAACGGATAGCGGACGGATAGATCTCGCAGGACGGAGTTGCTGTAAAAAATCCCGCGCGGCGAGGGCATCTTCCTGAAGTGAATAATCACTCCAGAGCTGCAGACGCAGCGTAGCGGTGCCGGCGGTGCGTCGCCAGAGCAGTCGCGGTAAAAAGAGGCTGCCCTGCTCCGGAGTAAAGGCGTTCAGGCCACAGATACGGGTATCACCTGCCGCGTTTTGCTCGCGCAAAAACTGCGTGGCTAACGCCAGAGAGGAAAAGGGGATCACCGCCCCCAGCGCAGCCAGCTCTTCATCGCCGTAACGCTGCTGCCAGTAAAACTGCGGATAGCACTGCTGCGCCCCAAGCCAGGCGAGAGGGTCGAAAGCGTCGTTTAACGGGAAAGAGACGTCGAAATGACGTATGCCGGGTGTTGCGGGTAACGCTTGCGAAAGCTGGGTACGCAATTGCTCCAGCGCGAGGAAAATCGAATTCACGCGAACCTCTCCCTGTTAAAACCTCGTATTATACGGGGTACTGGCAATAAATAGCAGTACCCACGTATAGGGAGTGGTTAAGCGGCCTAACGACGGGCCAACAGCAGCCCCAGCACCAGCCCAACGGCAGCACCGACTCCAATACCCTGCCACGGTTTTTCATGCACGTAATCATCGGCACGGTACACCGCTTTTTTGGCGCGGTAGTAGTAGGTATCAGACGCATGGCTGACGCGGTTTTTCACTTCATGCAGCGCCTGCTCGGCGCGGGCTTTTAGCTCAATATATTTCTGATCGGCAGGGTCGCCCGAGGAACGTAACACCTCTTCCAGCGTTTCGCTCAGTAAGGCCAGGTCGTCGTCGATACGGGTATCCCAGGATTGAAATGACATATTTTTCTCCATGTTAGTACACCAGTCCGCTAACTATAGCCAACGACTCGTCATTACGCCTGCTTCGCTTCCCGCGCCATGCCGATGTGAGGAATGCCGTCTTCATCGTACACCTCGGTGACCGGCACGAAACCAAAGTGGCCGTAGAAGGACTGCAGGTGCGCCTGCGCGCCCAGGTATAACGCCTTGTTCGGCCACTGTTTCTGGCATGCCTCCAGCGTTTTCTCCATCAGCTGATAGCCCAGTTTTTCACCGCGCGCTTTGCCGCTGATGATGACGCGGCCAATGACGACAGGCTCAAAATCATCTTCGCTTTTCAGAATCCTCGCATACGCCACCAGCTCGTTATTCCGCCAGCCGAGGATATGGCGGTTCTCGCCGACGAGATCGTCGCCGTCGATGTCCTGATACGGGCAGGTCTGTTCAACCACGAACACTTCGCAGCGCAGTTTCAGCACGGCGTAAAGTGAATGAACGGTGAGGTCACTATGGTGTAAATCTTGCCACTGGATCATGTCAGTCTCCTTCCTGGGGTTCATCACGTTATACTAAACCCCTCCCCGTTCGGCAAAGGGCTGATTGCGTTATGGAACTGATTTTTCTGGGTACGTCCGCGGGCGTGCCAACCCGCTCACGAAATGTGACGGCGATACTGCTGGATCTTAAACACCCCACCCGCGGCGGGCTGTGGCTGTTTGACTGTGGTGAAGGGACGCAGCATCAGCTGTTACACACCGCTTATCACCCCGGCAAGCTGGATAAAATTTTTATCACCCATCTGCATGGCGACCATCTGTTTGGCCTTCCCGGCCTGCTGTGCAGCCGCTCGATGGCCGGTAACGCCAACCCGCTGACGATTTATGGGCCTGCGGGTATTCGTGAATTTGTTGAAACCACGCTGCGCCTGAGCGGGTCGTGGACGGATTATCCGCTGGAGGTCGTTGAGATTAGCGAAGGCCTGATTTTCGATGACGGCGATTATAAGGTGAGCGCTCAGCCGCTCAGTCACCCTGTCGAGTGCTATGGCTATCGCATTGACGCGCATGACAAACCCGGCGCGCTGGACGCCGCCGCGCTGATGGCCGATGGCGTAAAACCCGGACCGCTGTTCCAGCGCCTGAAGCACGGTGAGACCGTCACGCTGGAGGACGGGCGCGTCATCAACGGTCAGGATTATCTCGCCGCACCGCAGCCCGGCAAGAAGCTGGCAATTTTTGGCGACACGGCCCCGTGCCGGGCGGCGCTCACGCTGGCCCAGGGCGTGGACGTGATGGTACATGAAGCGACCCTTGAAACGGCGATGGAAGAGAAAGCCAACGGCCGGGGTCATAGCTCCACGCGACAGGCGGCGCAGCTTGCCCGTGACGCGGGCGTCGGGAGGCTCATCGTCACCCACGTCAGCTCGCGCTACGACGCGCGGGGCTGTGAAAAGCTGCTGGCAGAGTGTCGCGCGCTGTTCCCGGAATGTGAGCTGGCCGAAGATTTCGCTCAGGTCAGCGTTTAGTCCTTCATTTTTCCCTCAGGATGCCGATAACGATTAAAAGGTCAGCATTTCTCTCGAGGGTAGAATGGATAATTTCCAGAAAGATATTGATGACAGGGCGAATCTGACCCTGTCGAACCGTTTTGAACTGTTGCTGTTCCGTCTTGGCACCTCTCTTAACGAAAATAAATCTGAGCTGTTTGGCATTAACGTCTTTAAGCTGCGTGAAATTGTGCCGATGCCGGAGTTCACGAAACCCGCCGGGATGAAATCACCGCTGATGGGAATGGTGAATATTCGCGATCAGGTGATCCCGGTGATCGACCTGGCCGCCGTGGCGGGCTGTAAGCCCACCACCGGGCTGAATATCCTGCTGATCACCGAATACGCGCGCAGCGTGCAGGCGTTTGCCGTGGAGTCGGTTGAGAACATCATGCGTCTGGACTGGAAGCAGGTGCACGCGGCGGAAACTGCCGTCAGCGGTCGCTACATCACCAGCATTGCGTGTCTTGATGAGAAGAGCGATACCAACGATCTGGCGATGGTGCTGGACGTTGAGCAGATCCTGTATGACATCACTCCGGCCAACCACGATCTGCACGCCACCAATCTGAAAACCACCAAATTCCATATCAAGCCGGGGGCGGTCGCCATCGTCGCTGAAGACTCCAAAGTGGCGCGCTCGATGCTGGAGAAAGGCCTGCAGGCGATGGAGATCCCGGCGCAGCTGCATATCACCGGCAAAGAGGCGTGGGAGAAAATTGGGGTTCTGGCCGCGCAGGCGCAGGCTGAAGGCGTTCCCATCACCGATAAGATCGCGCTGGTGCTGACCGACCTCGAAATGCCGGAGATGGACGGTTTTACGCTGACGCGCAAAATCAAAACCGACCCGGTATTGAAAGATATTCCGGTGGTGATCCACTCTTCCCTTTCCGGCAACGCCAACGAAGACCATATTCGTAAGGTGAAAGCGGATGGCTACGTCGCGAAGTTTGAGCTGAACGAGCTGTCGTCAGTGATTGAGGAAGTGCTGGACCGCTCGATGAAGAAGATTGACGGGCCGTTGATTAGCCGCAAACAGCTGGCTTAGTCGGGTGGCGCTTCGCTTACCCGACCTACAAAACCCGTAGGCCCTGCAAGCGTAGCGCCGCTGGGCAATAAAAAACCCGCCGAGGCGGGTTTTTTGTTTTTACATTAATGGCATCGCTCGCTGCACGATATCAATCAGCGGCTGCGGATAGATACCGAAGATCAGCACCAGCAGCGCGGAGATGAGAACCACAATACCGCCGGCGCTGTACTGCCAGTTGGTAGGGGCATCACGGTTGAGCTGCTGAGGCGCGCTCAGGTACAGGCTCACGGCCACGCGCAGGTAGTAGTAGAGACCAATCGCGGAGCCGATCACCACGCCCGCAGTCAGCCACCACAGGTGCGCCTGCACACCGACGGCCAGCACGTAGAACTTACCGATAAAGCCGAGCGTCATCGGGATACCCGCCAGAGAGAGCATCATCACCGTCATCACCGCAGACAGGATCGGACGGTGCCAGAACAGACCACGGTAGGAGAACAGTGAATCGGCATCCGGACCACGGTACGGGCTGGACATCAGGCTCACCACGCCGAAGGCGCCGAGGCTGCTGAACAGGTAACCGGCCAGATAGACGCCCACGGCTTCCATCGACATCTCACCGCTCTGCAGCGCAATCAGCGCCACCATCAGGTAGCCCAGATGAGAGATAGACGAGTAGCCCAGCAGACGTTTGATATTGGTCTGGCTCAGCGCCATCAGGTTACCGAAGATGATGGAGACGAACGCAATAATGCCCAGCACTACGCGAACCGCTTCGCTGTCACCCACCGGTGCGTACAGGAACAGACGCATAACCACCCCGAAGATGGCGATTTTGCTCGCCGTCGCCAGGAAGGTCGACACCGGCGCTGGCGCGCCCTGGTAAACGTCTGGCGTCCACAGGTGGAACGGCACCAGAGAGAGTTTGAAGCCAAGGCCAACAATCATCATGCCCAGACCCGCCAGCAGCAGCGGCTCATGCAGCATGCCGTCACCGAGGCTCTTGCCGAGCGCCATAAAGGAGAGGTTACCGGACTGTGCGTACACCAGCGCAATACCAAACAGCAGGAACGAGGACGCCGCCGCAGACAGGATGGTGTACTTGATGCTTGCTTCCAGGGAGCGCTTCTGGCGGAAGGCGTAACCAATCAGACCGAACAGCGGCAGAGAGATCAGCTCAATACCGAGGAACAGCGCGGCCAGGTGGTTCGCATTCGCCAGCAGAATGCCGCCCAGCGCGGCAATCAGAACCAGCAGGTAAAACTCTTCTTTGTTGTCGTTGTAGCCTTCGAGCCATGGGTACGCAAAGGTACAGGTTGCCAGGCTCGCCAGCAGCACCAGACCGGTATACAGCATGGCGTAACCGTCAACGCGCATCAGCGGGGTGACGTCCATCGCCCCACCCTGGCCAACAAACCAGAGAGAGACTAACGCGGCGTTCAGGCCGATGACCGACAGCGTGGCATTCAGGAAGTGATTGCGTCGCCACGCAATGGAGAGCATCACAACCACCACCGTCAATCCGACGATCAGCAGCGGTAGCAGCGCGATCAGTTGTTGTGGAGTTATTGTCATGGCGAATTACGGCCTTGTAGTAGAAACAGAATTAACAAACCACTGCTGGATATTGCCCATCGCGCTGTGCGAGGTATCCAGAATCGGCTGCGGGAAGAAGCCCAGCAGCACCAGCAGTACGACCAGCAGCAGGATGATGAACAACTCACGCAGCGACATCCCCGGCAGTTCTTGTGCAGCAATTTCGCTCTTCGCTTTACCGAAGTAAGCGCGGTGCAGCATCGCCAGCGAGTAGACGGAAGCGAACACCAGACCAAAGGTAGAGATCACGGTAATCACCGGTACCACTTTGAAGCTGCCGAACAGAATCATAAATTCGCCGACGAAGTTACCGGTGCCCGGCATCCCCAGAGTCGCCACTGCGAAGAACATGGAGAGCGCTGGCAGCCACTTAATTTTGCTCCACAGGCCGCCCATCATACGCATGTCGCGAGTGTGCAGACGTTCGTACAGCTGACCACACAGGATGAAGAGACCGGCTGCAGACAGACCGTGCGCAATCATCTGGATCACCGCACCCTGGTACGCCAGCTGGCTGCCGGTGTAGATAGCAATCAGCACGAAGCCCATGTGGGAAACGGAGGTGTAGGCAATCAGACGCTTGATGTCGTACTGCGTGAAGGCCATCCAGGCACCGTAGAAGATACCGATCACACCCAGCCACATGGCAATCGGTGCGAATTCTGCGGAGGCGTTCGGGAACAGCGGCAGAGCGAAACGCAGCAGACCGTAGGCCGCCGTTTTCAGCAAGATGCCCGCTAGGTCAACGGAACCCGCCGTTGGCGCCTGAGAGTGCGCGTCTGGCAGCCAGCCGTGCAGCGGAACCACCGGCATTTTCACCGCGAAGGCGATGAAGAAGCCCAGCATCAGCAGATATTCCACGCCGTGAGACATTGGGGTCTTCAGCAGGTCTTCGTAGTTGAAGGTCCAGGTGCCGGTCGCGTTGTGGTGAACAAACACCAGCGCCAGAATGGCAATCAACATCACCAGACCACTCGCCTGGGTATAGATGAAGAACTTGGTTGCCGCCGTGATACGCGTTTTACCGTCGGATGCCTTGTGGCCCCACAGCGCGATCAGGAAGTACATCGGAACCAGCATCATCTCCCAGAAGAAGAAGAACAGGAACATGTCGATGGCAAGGAACACGCCGATTACGCCGCCCAGGATCCACATCAGGTTCAGGTGGAAGAAGCCCTGGTATTTTTCGATTTCACGCCAGGAGCAGAGTACCGCCAGAACGCCGAGCAGACCGGTCAACACCACCATCAGCAGTGAGAGACCGTCAATCGCCAGGTGGATCGTAATGCCGAAACGTGGGATCCACGGCAGGATGAACTCAGACTGCCACTGCGGAATGCCCGCAGACTGGGTCAGTGAGTAACCGCCCTGCAACCACAGTTGCAGGCCAAGCGCGAGCGTCAATCCCATGGTGATCAGCGCGATCCAGCGCGGCATCTTCACGCCAAAGCGTTCAGTCTGCCAGCACAGGAAGCCGCCGATGAAGGGAATTAATATTAGCCAGGGTAGTAACATGGCGATTTACATTCCTTTTTAAGGCCCCCAGCAGGGGCCTGATTTTCAACGAATTCGAATAAAATTCACTTAACGATCAACGCAACACCATCAGCAGCGCCAGCACGACAACCGCACCGATGCTCATGGACGCCACATACCAGCGCAGGTAACCGTTCTCGCTGTACAGCAGGCCTTTGCCTGCAAAGCGGGAAAGGATCGCCGGGATGTTCATCAGGCTGTTCAGCGGGTCGCGCTTCAGCAGCCACGCGATGCCCAGGAACGGCTTAACGAAGATCATGTCGTACAGCCAGTCGAAGCCCCACGCGTTGTACCACCAGGTGCCCAGCAGGCGGCCCGGCGCACTGTTGGCCACGGCAGTGACCAGCGTACGTTTACCCAGCCACAGCCATGCGGCAATCAGGATGCCCGCGATAGCGACCACACCGGAGGTGATTTCAAGCGTCAGAACGCGACCGTGCTCAAGCTCGGTGGTGTCTGGCAGCACGCCCTGCAGCGGAGGCACAATCATCGCGCCAACGAAGGTGGACAGTACCAGCAGCACAATCAGCGGCAGGTGATGGGTAATCCCCTTCCCTGCGTGAGCGTGAATTTGTTCTTTACCGTGGAATACGATGAAAATCATACGGAAGGTATACAGGGAGGTCATGAACGCACCGACCAGACCCGCAACCATCAGATTGATATGACCATTCGCCATGGCACCCGCAAGGATTTCGTCCTTACTGAAGAAGCCCGCGGTGATCAGCGGCAGTGCCGCCAGCGCCGCGCCGCCCACCAGGAAGCAGACATAGACCAGCGGGATAGACTTACGCAGTCCGCCCATTTTGAAGATGTTCTGCTCGTGATGGCAGGCCAGAATCACCGAACCGGATGAGAGGAACAGCAGCGCTTTAAAGAACGCGTGCGTCATCAGGTGGAAAATGGCCGCGTCCCACGCCTGAACGCCCAGCGCGAGGAACATGTAACCAATCTGGCTCATGGTTGAGTACGCGAGAACGCGCTTGATGTCGGTCTGCACCAGCGCGGCAAAGCCTGCCAGCACCAGCGTGACCGCACCGACGATACCCACCAGATGCAGAATTTCCGGGGTCATCAGGAACAGGCCATGGGTACGCGCAATCAGGTAGACACCGGCGGTGACCATGGTCGCAGCGTGGATCAGCGCGGAGACAGGGGTTGGACCCGCCATCGCGTCGGCCAGCCATGTCTGCAACGGCAGCTGCGCGGATTTACCCACGGCACCACCCAGCAGCATCAGCGTTGCCCACCACAGCATGTTGTTGCCTGCGGCGAAGTGCGCTGGCGCCAGTTCCACCATTTCGCGGAAGTTCAGCGTGCCCAGTTCGTTGTAAAGAATGAACAGCGCGAAAGCGAGGAAGACATCACCCACGCGGGTCACGACGAACGCTTTCATGGCCGCTGCGCCATTCTTCGGATCGGTATAGTAGAAACCGATCAGCAGGTAAGAACACAGACCCACGCCTTCCCAGCCCAGATACATCAGCAGCAGGTTATCGGCCAGGACCAGAACCACCATGCTGGCGATAAACAGGTTGGTGTAGGCGAAGAAGCGGGAGTAACCCTCTTCACCGCGCAT
This sequence comes from Enterobacter cloacae complex sp. Mu1197, assembly GCF_040059225.1. NCBI lineage: Bacteria > Pseudomonadati > Pseudomonadota > Gammaproteobacteria > Enterobacterales > Enterobacteriaceae > Enterobacter > Enterobacter cloacae complex sp. Mu1197. Next base: position 3,266,098 of record NZ_CP157375.1, read on the forward strand.
ATACCAGGAGGCGAACATGTGGATCAGGAAGCCGACGCCAGTAACCACGGAGAGCATGGTCAGGGAGAGACCATCCAGCACCAGGTTGAAACCGATGTTGAAATCACCGACTGACATCCAGGTCCACAGCGGCACGCTGAAAGGCTGACGCCCGTTGTTAAAGAAGTCGATACCCGCATACGCTGTCACCAGCGCGGCCAGGCCAACAGAGCCCATGCCAACGGTTGCAGACAGATTCTCAGACCAGCGGCCGCGAGAAAACGCCAGCAGCACGAAGCCAATCAGCGGAAAAATAATGGTTAAGGCAAGCATGTTCATCCACGCAACTCACTTACTGAATCGATGTTCAGATTCTGGCGGCGACGATGGAGCTGCAGCAACAGCGCCAGGCCAATACTCGCTTCGGCAGCCGCGAGGCTGATGGCGAGAATGTACATCACCTGACCATCGGTCTGGCCCCAGTAGCTTCCGGCGACCACGAAGGCCAGCGCGGAGGCGTTAATCATGATTTCCAGCCCGATCAGCATAAACAGCAGATTGCGGCGGATAACCAGACCGGTCAGACCCAGAACGAATAAAATCGCAGCGAGGATCAGTCCATGTGTTAAGGGGATCATGCGCGCTCCTCCGTTTTTCTTTTCGCGCGGTCGTCAGTGCGGTTGCTCAGCACCTCGCCAGCACGCTCTTCGCGGCCAACGTGGAAAGCCACAACCAGACCTGCCAGCAGCAGCATTGAGGCCAGTTCCACTGCCAGAACGTATGGGCCAAAGAGCGTGATACCCACCTCTTTCGCGCCAATCGGCGTGCCGTCGATGCCCTGATCGTTAACACCCAGAATGGCGTAAACGATCACCACCAGCATGATGGCCGACAAAATTGCCGGGCCGATCCACACCTGCGGTTTTAACCACTGACGTTCCTGCTCAATTTCAGAGCCGCCCAGGTTCAGCATCATCACCACGAACACGAACAGCACCATGATGGCCCCGGCGTAGACGATGATTTCCAGCGCACCGGCGAAGTGCGCGCCCAGTGCGAAGAACACCCCGGAAATGGCCAGCAGCGAGATGATTAAGTACAGCAGCGCATGCACCGGATTGGTGTGCGTGATCACTCGCAGCGTAGCCAGGATGGCGATAAGGCCACAGATATAAAAAGCGAATTCCATTGCCCTCTCCTTAAGGTAACAGGCTCTTGACGTCGATAGGCTTAGCTTCGTTCTCTGCTTCGCCCTTATCTTTGCCGTCGATTGCCATACCCGCCATCCGGTAGAAGTTATATTCCGGGTATTTGCCCGGACCGGAAATCAGCAGATCCTCTTTCTCGTACACCAGGTCCTGACGCTTGTACTCACCCAGCTCGAAGTCTGGAGTCAGCTGAATCGCCGTGGTTGGGCACGCTTCTTCACACAGACCGCAGAAGATGCAGCGTGAGAAGTTGATGCGGAAAAACTCAGGGTACCAGCGGCCGTCTACCGTCTCGGCTTTTTGCAGAGAGATACAGCCGACCGGGCACGCTACCGCACACAGGTTACAGGCAACGCAGCGCTCGGAACCATCCGGGTCGCGCGTCAGCACGATACGGCCACGGTAGCGCGGCGGCAGATATACCGGCTCTTCCGGGTACATCCGGGTTTCGCGTTTGGCAAACGCATGCAGGCCGATCATCCAGATACTGCGTACCTGGGTACCGAAGCCTACCAGTAATTCTTTTAAGGTCATGGTCTATTGCCCCTTATGGCTGCTGCCAGAGAATGACAGCGGCCGTTACCAACAAGTTGACGAGCGTCAGCGGCAGGCACACTTTCCAGCCGAAGGACATTACCTGGTCATAACGCGGACGCGGTAACGCTGCGCGAATCAAAATGAACATCATCATGAAGAACGCGGTTTTCAGCGCGAACCAGATGAACGGCGGTAAGAACGGGCCATGCCAGCCACCAAAGAACAGCGTTACCATCAACGCGGAAATGGTGACAATACCGATGTACTCGCCCACGAAGAACAGACCGAATTTCATACCGGAATATTCGATGTGGTAACCGTCGGCCAGTTCCTGTTCGGCCTCTGGCTGGTCAAACGGGTGACGGTGACACACCGCCACGCCCGCGATGGCAAAGGTAATAAACCCAAAGAACTGCGGAATAACGTTCCAGATGTCGGCCTGGTTGTTGACGATGTCGGTCATGTTGAATGAACCGGCCTGCGCCACCACGCCCATCAGGGAGAGACCCAGGAACACTTCGTAGCTCAGGGTCTGCGCGGAAGCACGCATCGCACCCAGCAGCGAGTATTTGTTGTTACTGGACCAGCCTGCGAACAGTACCGCGTAAACCGCGAGGCCTGCCATCATCAGGAAGAACAGAATGCCGATGTTCAGGTCAGCGACCACCCAGGTTGGGCTGACCGGCACGATAGCAAACGCCAGCAGCAGCGAGGTGAAGGCGATCATCGGTGCCAGAGTAAAGATCACGCGATCCGAGAAGCGAGGGATCCAGTCCTCTTTAAAGAACATCTTGATCATATCCGCGACCAGCTGGAGTGAACCACCCCAGCCCACGCGGTTCGGTCCGTAACGGTTCTGGAACAGACCGAGCAGACGACGTTCACCAAAGCTCATGAACGCGCCGCAGGTGACCACCACCAGCAGGATAACAATCGCTTTCAGAATGCTCAGCAGGATGTCGATAAGATCCGGCGTTAACCAACTCATGCTTTTGCCTCCTGCAGATTATCAAGACGCGCACCCGCCAGAACCGGCGCGATGCCAGGCATACCCATCGGCAGACCGACCTGCCCTGCTGTCAGACTTTCAGAAATAATCAGCGGCAGGCTGATGGTCTGGCCGTCATAGCTAAAGGCGATGTTCGCACCCGCGTTAACGCCAAGCTTCGCGGCATCCGCCGGGTTAAGCTTGATGTACGGCTGCGGCATACGGGTCTGGAAGACCGGTGAACGCTGGGACAGCTCGTCGCTACCGAACAGGTGGTAGTACGGCGCAATACGCCAGCTACCGTCCTGCGCCTGGAAGCTCGCCGGTACGGTGGTGAAGAAGTCCAGACCGGTTTCGGAAGCTTCAATCAGACGCACGCCCGGATCGCCGTGGCGCAGGGAGCCGCCCACTTCAGCCTGGAACTTGTTCCATGCCTGCGGGGAGTTCCAGCCCGGTGCCCATGCGAACGGGATTTGCGAACGCGGCGCAGACGGCTGGTTGTTCCCTTCCATTGAGAAGGCGAACATGGTGTCTTTATCCTGCGGCTGGCGCGGTTCGTGCACGCTGATATTGGCGCGCATTGCGGTACGGCCGCTGTAACGGTGCGGTTCACGCGCCAGTTTCTGGCCGCGAATGCGGAAGCTCGCTTCAGGCGCGGCATCTTTAATGCCTGCCAGCTGAGGCAGTTTTTCCACCACCGCGTCGATAACGTGGTCGAGCTGCGTCCAGTCCACTTCACGGCTCTGCACAGTGCTGTGCAGGGAGTGCAGCCAGCGCCAGCTTTCCAGCATCACGGTGTTGCTGTCGTAGTAAGACGGGTCATAAACCTGGAAGAAACGCTGCGCGCGGCCTTCGTTGTTGATAACGGTACCGTCGCTTTCTGCGAAGCTTGCCGCAGAGAGCACCAGGTGCGCTTTGTCCATAATCGCGGTGCGCTGATGGTCAATCACCATCACCAGCGGCGCTTTGGAGAGCGCGGCGTCAACGCGAGCGGCAGAAGCATGACGATGCAGGTCGTTTTCCAGCACCACCACGGCGTCAGCGGCACCGGATTCCAGTTCGCTTAACGCAGCTTCCAGCGAGCCGCCACCAATCATGCCCAGACCAATGCTGTTCACCGCACGGGCAATCATGGTCACACCGACGTCAGCACCGCGGCCTTTCAGGGCTTTGGCCACGTTGGCTGCGGCCTGAATGATCTCTGCGCTACCGGCGTTGGTACCGGAAATAATCAGCGGTTTCTTCGCACCGGCCAGGGCCTGAACAATCACGTCAACCTTGTTTTGCAGGTCGCGATCCAGCTCAACGGCCGGTGAGTTGTTGTCCAGTGCGTGGGCAATGGCAAAACCAAGACGCGCCTGATCTTCAACCGGTGCGCAGTAGGTCCACGCCGCGATATCGTCCAGACGGGTATTGTCGACGTTGGTCACAAACAGAGGATGCTTCGCGCGCTGACCGATGTTCAGGATCGCCGCAATCTGCCAGTCTGCCACTTTTTGCGCCGCTGCCATTTCACGTGCTTTACCCTTCACCGCCTGACGAACCGCCAGAGCCGCGCGGGCGCCGGTCTGGGTCAGGTCTTCACCCAGCACCAGGACCGCATCATAGGATTCGATTTCGCGCAGCGCAGGGGTATGGATACCGCCTTCACGCAGCACTTTCAGTACCAGCTGCAGACGTTCCTGCTCGCCCTGGGCGATGCCGGTATAGAAGTTTTCCGCCCCGACCAGCTCGCGCAGCGCGAAGTTGCTTTCGATGCTGGCACGCGGGGAACCGATACCGATCACTTTCTTCGACTGGCGCAGAATATCTGCCGCGCCCTGCATCGCCTGTTCTGCGTTCAGGGTAATGAAATCGTCGCCACGGCGCTGAACCGGCTGACGCGGACGGTCTTTCAGGTTCACATAGCCATAGCCGAAACGACCGCGGTCGCACAGGAAGTAGTGGTTAACGGTACCGTTGTAGCGGTTTTCGATACGACGCAGTTCGCCGTAGCGCTCACCCGGGCTGGTGTTACAGCCGAGGGAACACTGCTGGCAGATGCTTGGCGCAAACTGCATGTCCCATTTACGGTTGTAACGCTCGGAGTGAGTTTTATCCGTGAAGACGCCGGTCGGGCAGATTTCTACCAGGTTACCGGAGAATTCGCTCTCCAGCACGCCGTCTTCCGGACGACCGAAGTAGACGTTGTCATGCGCGCCATACACGCCCAGATCCTGACCGTCTGCATAGTCTTTGTAGTAACGCACGCAGCGGTAGCAGGCGATGCAGCGGTTCATTTCGTGAGAGATGAACGGCCCCAGATCCTGGTTACGGTGGGTACGCTTGGTAAAGCGATAGCGACGGAAGCTGTGACCGGTCATCACGGTCATATCCTGAAGGTGGCAGTTACCGCCCTCTTCACAAACCGGACAGTCGTGCGGGTGGTTGGTCATCAACCACTCCACCACGCTTTCGCGGAACTGTTTGGCTTCTTCGTCATCAATCGAAATAAAGGTGCCTTCGGTGGCTGGCGTCATACAGGACATCACCAGGCGACCACGCGTGTCTTCCGCGTTTTGATATTGCTTCACCGCACACTGGCGGCAAGCACCGACGCTGCCCAGCGCCGGATGCCAGCAAAAGTACGGAATATCGAGGCCAAGAGACAGACAAGCTTCCAGCAGGTTGTCCGCCCCGTTGACTTCGTATTCTTTGCCGTCTACATGAATCGTAGCCATTAGCATGCTTCCAGTTGGCTCGGTCGAAACCGAGCGTTAATCAAAATTCTTGTCGTTACCAGCGCGCTTTAAGCAGGTTCGGCTGAATCCCATTGATCGCATGGGTATTGCTGAACGGCTGCTTGATGCCTGCTTCGAACTCGTCGCGGAAATATTTGATCGCGCTCTGCAGAGGTTCGACGGCACCCGGTGCGTGGGCACAGAAGGTTTTACCCGGGCCTAAGAATCGACACAGTTGCTCAAGTGTTTCGATATCGCCAGGCTGGCCTTCGCCACGTTCGATTGCACGCAGGATCTTCACGCTCCACGGCAGACCATCACGGCACGGTGTACACCAGCCGCAGGACTCACGGGCGAAGAACTCTTCCAGGTTACGCACCAGCGAGACCATGCCGATCTCGTGGTCGACGGCCATCGCCAGCGCCGTACCCAGACGGCTGCCTGCTTTACCAATGCTTTCGAATTCCATCGGCAGGTCAAGGTGAGCTTCGGTCAGGAAGTCTGTCCCTGCCCCACCCGGCTGCCAGGCTTTGAATTTCAGGCCATCGCGCATGCCGCCGGCGTAGTCTTCAAGAATTTCGCGCGCGGTGGTACCGAACGGCAGTTCCCAGACGCCAGGATTTTTCACGCGACCGGAGAAGCCCATCAGCTTGGTACCGGCATCTTTGCTTGAGGAGATGCCCTGATACCACTCCACGCCGTTCGCGAGAATAGCCGGAACGTTACACAGGGTTTCGACGTTGTTTACGCAGGTCGGTTTCCCCCACACGCCGGAGCTGGCCGGGAACGGTGGCTTGGAACGCGGGTTCGCGCGGCGGCCTTCCAGGGAGTTAATCAGCGCGGTCTCTTCACCGCAGATGTAACGCCCGGCACCGGTGTGCACGAACAGTTCGAAGTCAAACCCGGTGCCCAGGATGTTTTTGCCCAGCAGGCCCGCTTCGGTGGCTTCGGCAATCGCGCGACGCAGGTTTTCCGCTGCTTCGATGTACTCACCGCGCAGGAAGATGTAGCCACGGTACGCTTTCAGCGCAAACGCGGAGATCAGCATGCCTTCCACCAGCAGGTGCGGCAGCTGCTCCATCAGCAGGCGGTCTTTATAGGTGCCCGGCTCCATTTCATCGGCGTTACACAGCAGGTAACGGATGTTCATGGATTCGTCTTTTGGCATCAGGCTCCACTTCAGACCAGTGGAGAAGCCCGCGCCGCCGCGGCCTTTCAGGCCAGACTCTTTTACCGCGTTAACGATGTCGTCCGGCGCCATGCCGCCAAGGGCTTTACGCGCACCGGCATAGCCGTTTTTGCTCTGATATTCGTCGAGCCATACCGGCTGTTTGTCATCACGCAGACGCCAGGTCAGCGGATGCGTCTCAGCAGTACGAATTACAGTTTTCATTTGTACTGCTCCAGCAGGTCAGGAATCGCTTCCGGCGTCAGATGACTGTGAGTGTCCTCATCAATCATCATGGTCGGCCCCTTGTCGCAGTTACCCAGGCAGCAGGTTGGCAGCAGAGTAAAGCGACCATCGAACGTGGTCTGGCCCGGCTTGATATTGAGCTTCTTCTCAATCGCAGCCTGAATGCCCTGATAACCGGTGATGTGGCAGACCACGCTGTCACAGTAGCGGATCACATGGCGGCCTACCGGCTGACGGAAGATCTGGCTGTAGAACGTGGCTACGCCTTCTACGTCACTTGCCGGAATACCCAGCACTTTCGCGATCGCATAGATCGCCCCATCCGGCACCCAACCACGCTGTTTCTGTACGATTTTCAGCGCTTCAATGGACGCCGCACGCGGGTCTTCGTAGTGGTGCATCTCGTGCTCAATGGCGGCACGTTCTGCTTCACTCAGCTCAAAAGCCTCGGTTTGTGGTTGTTGATTCTCGTGCATAATTAGCGGTCCACATCTGACATAACAAAATCGATACTACCCAGATACACAATCAGGTCGGAGACCAGACTGCCGCGGATGGCGGACGGGATCTGCTGCAGGTGCGCAAAGCTCGGCGTACGCACGCGGGTACGGTAGCTCATGGTGCTGCCGTCACTGGTCAGGTAGTAACTGTTAATACCCTTGGTCGCTTCAATCATCTGGAAGGATTCTTGCGCCGGCATGACCGGACCCCAGGAAACCTGCAGGAAGTGGGTGATCAGGGTTTCGATATGTTGCAGCGTGCGCTCTTTCGGCGGCGGCGTCGTCAGCGGGTGATCCGCCTTGAACGGGCCTTCCGGCATGTTGTTGAGGCACTGCTCAAGGATGCGCAGACTCTGGCGCAGCTCTTCCACTTTCAGCATCACGCGGGTGTAGCAGTCGGACACGCCGCCGCCCACCGGGACTTCAAAGTCGAAGTTCTCGTAGCCAGAGTAAGGACGGGCTTTACGCACGTCGAAATCAATACCGGTTGCGCGCAGACCTGCCCCTGTCGTCCCCCACTCCAGCGCTTCTTTCGCGCCGTAGGCAGCAACGCCCTGGGAACGGCCTTTCAGGATGGTGTTGCGCAGCGCGGCTTTCTCGTAAGACGCCAGACGTTTCGGCATCCAGTCGAGGAATTCACGCAGCAGACGGTCCCAGCCGCGCGGCAGATCGTGTGCCACACCGCCGATACGGAACCAGGCCGGGTGCATACGGAAACCGGTAATGGCTTCTACCAGATCGTAGATTTTCTGACGGTCGGTAAAAGCGAAGAAGACCGGGGTCATCGCGCCGACGTCCTGAATGAACGTGGAGATGTACAGCAGGTGGCTGTTGATACGGAACAGTTCTGACAGCATGACGCGAATCACGTTAACGCGATCCGGCGTAACGATACCCGCCAGTTTCTCAACGGCCAGCACGTATGGCATTTCGTTGACGCAGCCGCCGAGGTACTCGATACGGTCGGTATACGGAATGTAGCTGTGCCAGGACTGACGCTCGCCCATCTTCTCAGCACCACGGTGGTGATAACCGATGTCAGGCACGCAGTCGACAATCTCTTCGCCGTCGAGCTGAAGAATAATACGGAATGCACCGTGCGCAGACGGGTGGTTTGGACCGAGGTTGAGGAACATGAAGTCCTCGTTGTCGGTACCGCGCTTCATGCCCCAGTCTTCCGGTTTGAAGGTCAGCGCTTCCATCTCCAGATCCTGCTTGGCTTTGGTCAGCTCAAACGGATCGAATTCGGTGGCACGTGCCGGGTAGTCTTTACGCAGCGGGTGGCCGGTCCAGGTCTGCGGCATCATGATGCGCGTCAGGTGCGGGTGGCCGTCAAAGGTCATGCCGAACATTTCCCAGGTTTCACGCTCGTACCAGTTGGCGTTCGGGAAAAGTTTGGTGATCGTCGGCAGATGCATGTCGTTTTCAGACAATGCCACCTTGAGCATGATATCCGTATTACGGTCTATTGAGATCAGGTGGTAGAAAACGGAAAAATCCGCAGCAGGGAGACCCTGGCGGTGCGTTCTGAGACGTTCATCCATGCCGTGTAAGTCAAACAGCATGACGTACGGTTTTGGCAATTTCTTGAGGAAATCGACAACTTCCAGCAATTGTTCACGCTTCACCCAAACAACGGGTACCCCGGTGCGGGTAGCCTGAACAGTAAAGGCATCCGGCCCAAAACGGTTGCGCAGTTCGCCAATGACTGGGTCATCCAGATGATCCCGGGTCTGCCAGGCGGCTTCTTGCGCGGTTAAGTCGGTCATATTGTTCACCATTGCAAATGGTCCGTGGTGACTGTTGAGCCTGGCTTCGCGCTATTTGAGTAGTGATATGCGAAGGTGTTCTCCAGGCCTACAGGCGCAAATTAAATTTCGTCAGGCGTACGCAGATTGGTGACGGCAATACGTTCACCACGTTTACGCTCGCGCTCAGACTGCATGTTCGCGCGATACACACCCTGATCGCCAACGACCCACGACAGTGGGCGACGTTCTTTACCGATAGACTCCTGCAGCAGCATCAGCGCCTGCATGTAGGCTTCCGGACGAGGCGGACAACCCGGGATGTACACATCCACTGGGATAAATTTATCTACGCCCTGTACGACGGAATAGATGTCGTACATACCGCCAGAGTTAGCACATGCACCCATGGAGATAACCCATTTTGGCTCCAGCATCTGGTCATAAAGACGCTGAATAACAGGTGCCATCTTGGTAAAGCAGGTACCGGCTACCACCATCAGGTCAGCCTGACGTGGAGAAGCACGCAGTACCTCTGCCCCAAAACGCGCAACGTCATGCACCGCAGTGAATGACGTCACCATTTCAACGTAGCAGCAAGAAAGGCCAAAGTTGTAAGGCCAGATGGAGTTCTTACGACCCCAGTTGACCATATCGTGCATGGCATGTTCGAGTTTGCCCATGTACACGCTTTTATTGACTTCTTGCTCCAGGGGGTCGGTTACGATCTCCTGTTTTTGCAGGGGGTAACGGTCATTCTCACCGTTAGGATCTATGCGGGTGAGCGTATAATCCATCTTATTGCCTCGCTGTTACTGCTGACGATTAGAGATACTGTTTTCCGGGTTGATGTGTTCACGACGTGAACGCGCAGGCGTCCAGTCAAGCGCGCCAATACGCACCAGATAAACCAGACCGGCCAGTAGCACTAAAATGAAAATTGCGGCCTCGACAAAGCCCACCCAACCACTTTCGCGAATGGAGGTCGACCATGCGAAAAGGTAAAGCGCTTCCACGTCGAAGATGACGAAGAACATGGCTACCAGATAAAACTTGGCAGACAGGCGTAAGCGAGCGGTACCTACTGAATCAATACCTGATTCGAAAGGTGTGTTTTTGTGCCTTGCACGGGCGCGACCGCCCAGGAACCAGCCGCCGACTAACATCAGGCAGCACAGGCCAATGGCTACAATAAGAAAGATTGCGAATGCCCAGTGATGAGCGATGACTTCTGTGGATGTTGACATACTCATTGCTTACTCATCAAAAGTGATACCAACGACACTGCTCTTGCTGGCAGATGGGCATCACATCGATTCATGGGGAGGAACAAATAACCTTACACTAACTGTCAGAAATGAGACGTAGACAGCAAAATGATGGGGTTTTTTACTCCTTTCTATAACCTATTGTCAACTTTAACAAAGGTTTCTTCACATTAAATTACATCGAGCGATTCTCATTAACATTTGGTGCCCTTTAACCCTGGTGGGTTCATGACTTTCCGTCAAATGTATGTTGTTGAATCGTGTCCGTTTCGGAAGTAAAAAAAATAACCCTCCTATTTTGACAGGATTTGCCAACGATTCCTCCCCCCAAATAGGAGTATTTTCTTGATCTGCGACACGCTTTTGTTAATTCAACCTGGAAAACGGCAACATATTTCCTGTTTTTTTAACATAGGAGGGATGTGGATGACGTTAGAACGGAAAGCGGACAAGTTTTAGACAAAAGCATTTAGTTCATTGATAAATATAGAATATCCTTAAAAACCACGCACCATAAGAGGGTATTTTTGCTAAAAAAAAGCCACTGCATGTGAAAATCACACGAGTGGCTTTTTTTTACACTTACATTTTGTTACCAGAATTTTGAGCTGGCGATCACTCAAAATCCCCTTCAACGATCAGGGAGTCATCCCCCCCTTCGGAGGTAACGCGCTCGAACTGCCATGGGTTATGGTAGTTTTCCATCGCCTCGAACACCACCTTCGCCAGTTCGTTATGACTGGACGAATTGTGGCAGAGCAGATACTCCGTATCCGGCAGTGCAGGCAGGCCATCGGATTTGCCCAGAACGCGCAGATCGGGGCTCATCATTTCTACCGGACGGGCGGTGACACCCAGACCGGCTTTCACGGCGGCACGCACCGCTGGCAGCGTGGATGCCACATACGCCAGACGCCACGGAATATTGGCCTCATTCAGCGCCGTCAGTACCATATCGCGGAACGGGCTCGGGTCATCCAGCAACACCAGCGGCACCGGCTCCCCTTTTTGCAGAACGTATTCGGCCGCGCAATACCAGTGCGTAGGCGATGTACGCAGCGTCAGACAGTCAAACTGCCCGGGACGATGCGTGGTGACCACCAGGTCGACTTTATTCTCATTTAACATCTCAACCATAAAAGCATTACGCTTTACGCTCACGTCCAGCGCAAGCTTCGGATAAACCGAACTAATACGATTGAGAAGAAACGGCAATATAGTATCCGCCGACTCATCAGATGCACCTAACGTTAGCACGCCCTGAAGGTTGCTAAACATTAATGACATACATGCTTCATCATTAAAGCGAAGAATTTTCCTGGCATAACCCAGAAGCTGAATACCGTGTTCCGTTAAGAGCTTATTACGCCCGTGACGGGCAAAAAGCTCTTTACCAACCAGTTGCTCCAGCCGCTGCATTTGCTGGCTGACGGCGGACTGAGTTCGGCAAACGGCGGCAGCAGCTGCTGCAAAAGTGTTGAGATCGGCGACCGCAACAAACGTTCTCAGCAGATCGAGGTCGAGATTCATTATCGGACGATTTGCATTTATCATATCTATTCACTTTCAGGTTGCTCGTGCGGAGCTGCCCGGGTTGAAGCTGTGTGTGTACAGTTAAGCAATTCCCTCTGAAGATTTTCCCTCGCATCCCGGCCCGGCAGACTGCCTGACAGATAGTTATTGTGCTGCTTTATATCAACAGTCAGAAAGCACGTTTCATGACGATATTTTTATTCTCTTAAACGTTCAGGATATTTAGATGTTCGCAGGTTTATGTAAATTACATTAAAGGTATAACACCTTTTCTGCCATCTGTATCGCAGCGCTGTCAACGTAGCAGGAGATGTGCGACACATTCCAGCCAGAGATAACTCTAACAATAACAATCAATTAATTCGGAAAATCAGGGTCAGATATACAAAAAACGTGCATCTGCCCTCTGCTTTCCTGGAAGACATCTTAACCCAAATCCACTTTATTTATAAGTCTTATTGCAATATTAAGGATTAAAGAAGAATGTTAAGCTTCTAAACTAATTTTATTAAAATTAACTAAAGTTGCATTTTATAGGTTAATAATAAATAAATTTTAATTTAGATTAAGACCATTCATTAATGGCACTTAACATTAATTTCACATGGGTAACTTTTATCCACAGTATGCTATTACAGAAACAGGTATCAAGCATTCAGGTTTTACGAAAAGTCACTCAGGGTGACTGCCACCGCTGTCAAGCTCACCACTTATTTTTAACAGCACATTATACAGTATTTTGGTAAATGAATAGCACATTTAACCTAAGCTCTCGCGATGCGCACAACTTTAAGACAGTGAAAAAGCGTACCCGCAGCGAAAAAGATTCATCAAAAATTTGCACCCCGCACAAAATCTTCTACTGCACACCCTTCAAAACGAAGCGAGGGGGGAGTACATTATTCCGTGCTGACTTCCACGGCAGGGAGCGGCAATAATAGCGAAAAGGTTAAAGGTTCATGTCCCCTATCGAAAAATCCAGCAAGCTAGATAACGTCTGTTATGACATCCGCGGCCCGGTTCTGAAAGAGGCAAAACGCCTTGAAGAAGAGGGCAACAAGGTTCTGAAACTCAACATTGGTAACCCTGCGCCATTTGGTTTTGAAGCGCCGGATGAAATTCTGGTTGATGTGATCCGCAACCTTCCCACTGCACAAGGCTATTGCGATTCAAAAGGACTTTACTCCGCACGTAAAGCCATCATGCAGCACTACCAGGCACGTGGTATGCGCGATGTTACCGTTGAAGATATCTATATCGGCAACGGCGTCTCCGAACTGATTGTGCAAGCCATGCAGGCCCTGCTGAACAGCGGGGACGAAATGCTGGTCCCTGCGCCGGACTATCCGCTGTGGACGGCTGCCGTGTCGCTGTCCAGTGGTAAAGCGGTGCACTATCTGTGCGACGAATCCTCTGACTGGTTCCCGGACCTGGACGATATTCGCGCAAAAATTACGCCCCGCACGCGCGGTATCGTCATTATTAACCCGAACAACCCGACGGGCGCGGTCTACTCAAAAGAGCTGCTGATGGAGATCGTCGAGCTGGCGCGTCAGCACAACCTGATCATCTTCGCCGACGAAATTTACGACAAGATCCTGTACGACGCGGCGCAGCACCACTCCATCGCCGCGCTGGCCCCGGACCTGCTGACCGTCACCTTTAACGGCCTGTCCAAAACCTACCGCGTGGCCGGTTTCCGTCAGGGCTGGATGGTGTTAAACGGTCCGAAAAAACACGCCAAAGGCTATATTGAAGGGCTGGAGATGCTGGCCTCCATGCGTTTATGCGCCAACGTTCCGGCACAGCACGCGATCCAGACCGCGCTCGGCGGCTATCAGAGCATTAGCGAGTTTATCGTGCCCGGTGGTCGCCTGTACGAACAGCGTAACCGCGCGTGGGAACTGATTAACGATATCCCGGGCGTCTCCTGCGTGAAGCCGAACGGGGCGCTCTATATGTTCCCGAAAATTGACGCGAAGCGCTTCAATATTCACGACGACCAGAAAATGGTGCTCGATTTCCTGCTGCAGGAAAAAGTGCTGCTGGTTCAGGGGACGGCTTTTAACTGGCCGTGGCCGGATCACGTGCGTATCGTGACGCTGCCGCGCGAAGATGACCTCGAAATGGCCATCAGCCGCTTCGGGCGCTTCCTCTCCGGATACCATCAGTAACATTGCCTTTCGGCCGGGTGGCGCTTCGCTTACCCGGCCTACACAATCCGCAAATTTGCATCTTGCCTCCCCTCCCCGCACAATGAACGCCTGTCGCAGTGAAGACAAAAGGTAACCTATGAGTCAGAGTCATTTCTTTGCCCACCTCTCCCGCCTGAAACTCATCAACCGCTGGCCGCTGATGCGCAATGTTCGCACGGAAAATGTGTCAGAGCACAGCCTGCAGGTTGCGATGGTCGCTCACGCGCTGGCCGCCATTAAAAACCGCAAATTCAACGGTCAGGTCAATCCAGAGCGCATCGCCCTGCTGGCGATGTACCACGATGCGTCAGAAGTGCTGACCGGCGATCTGCCTACGCCGGTGAAATATTTCAACTCGCAAATTGCGCAGGAATATAAGGCCATCGAGAAAATTGCCCAGCAGAAGCTGATTGAGATGGTGCCCGAAGAACTGCGTGATATCTTCGAGCCGCTTATCAACGAGCATCAGTACACGGAAGATGAAAAGTCGCTGGTCAAACAGGCCGACGCGCTGTGTGCCTATCTGAAGTGTCTCGAAGAGTTGTCCGCAGGGAATAACGAATTCCTGCTGGCGAAAACGCGCCTGGAAAAAACGCTGGAATCCCGCCGCAGCGAAGAGATGGATTACTTTATGCAGGTGTTTGTACCGAGCTTCCATTTATCGCTGGATGAGATCAGCCAGGATTCGCCACTCTGATTTTCGCCCAGCGGCGCTGCGCTTGCAGGGCCTACGGGGTTGTAGGCCGGGTAAGGCGTAGCCGCCACCCGGCAAAATGCTCAGAACGGAAACAGGACCGGTATCAGTACCACGCACACCACCATCACCAGCACGGTGAACGGCACGCCCAGCTTCACGAAATCGCTGAATCGATAGTTCCCCGGTCCCAGCACCAGCGTGTTCACCGGTGAAGAGACCGGCGTCATAAATGCCGCGGATGCGGCCATCGCCACCATCATCGCAAACGGATACGGCGACACGCCCATGGACTTCGCCATCGCCAGCGCGATAGGCGCCATCAGTACCGCCGTCGCGGTGTTCGAGATAAACAGGCCGATGGTGGCGCACATGATAAACAGGCAGACCATCATCATGTACGGCCCATACCCGCCGCCCACGTCCATTAAGCCTTTAACGATCAGATCCACCCCGCCGGTTTTTTGCAGCGCCAGGGCGAAGGGCATCATCCCGACAATGAGAATGATGCTCGGCCAGTGAATGGCTTTATAGGCGCTTTCGGCGTCAATGCAGCGGAATTTGCCCATCAACAGGCAGGCGATAATTGCAGCGACCGGATTGGGGATCTCATCGGTCAGCATCAGCGCCACCATCAGCACCAGACAAAAAATCGCGTGTGGCGCCTGGCTGTGTGCTGGCGATGCATCGCTCTCCTCAACAGGCATGTTGAGCACCACAAAATCACGCCCTTTTTGTCCGAGCTGGCTAATGAGCTTCCAGTTACCGACGACGAGAAAGATATCGCCCAGCAGGATCGGCTCATCCACCACTGCCCCTTCCATCGCCACGCCATCGCGCTTCAGGCCCACGACGTTCAGGCCATAGCGGGTACGGAACCCCATCTCCCGCACGGTTTTACCCAACAGTTCCGACTCCGGGATCAGCGACACCTCGGCCATGCCGACATCCAGCGCCTGATCGGAGAAATACTCCCCGCGTAGCACCATCGGCTCCAGCAGCTGTTCGCTGCAGAACTCGCGCAGGTCCACATCCGCGGTGGACATATCAATCAGCAGGACGTCACGGGCGCGGAATTCCGACACCCCGTTGACGTTGACGATCACCCGACGAAACCGTCGCCAGCGCTCTACGCCGATCACATTCGCGCCATAGCGCTCACGCAACTTCAGGTCATCCAGCCTCTGTCCCACCATCGGCGAGCCGGGGCGAATAGCCAGACGGCGCGCGCGCCCGGTAAGGCGGTACTCCTTAATCAAATCGCGGAAGGTGCGTCGCTTCCATCCTTCTTTGTTTTTGTCCTGTTTTTCACCCTTCAGGGCGAACCTGGTCAGCAGCATATAGACCACGCCCATGACCAGAATGACCAGCCCAAGCGGGGTGACGCTGAAAAAGCTGAAGCCCTCAAATCCTTCCCGGATCAGTTCGCTGTTAACAACCAGGTTCGGCGGCGTTGCCACCAGCGTCATCATCCCGCTGATCAAACCGGCAAAACTCAGGGGCATCATCAGGCGCGACGGCGAGCTCTGCATCCGCATGGAAACACTCAACACCACCGGGATAAAGATGGCGACCACGCCCGTGGAGCTCATAAACGCCCCCAGCCCGGCGACGGTCACCATCAGGTAGATCAACATCTTGGTTTCGCTGCTGCCCGCCACCTTCACCAGCCACGACCCCATGATGGTCGCCACGCCGGTGCGCACCAGCCCATCCCCGATGATAAACAGGGCAGCAATCAGGATAACGTTGGGATCGCTAAATCCGGAGAAGGCTTCCGGCAGCGTCAGCGTTCCGCTCAACACAAACGCGACGATGACAAACAGGGCGACGGCGTCCATGCGTACCTTGCCCGTGGCAAAAAGAATGATGGCGATTAAAAGCAGGCTCAGGACCCAAATCAGTTCACCGTTCACAACCTATCCTTGTCAGTGGAAGATGAGGAATTTTGCCATAAAAAAGCCCCAGCAATGTGGGGCCATATCATGGGATTACACTTTTAGCGAGACGGTTACAACTCCGTCAGAGGCTTTTGAAACAGACAATGCCGTCAGGGAATCCAGCACTAAATCTGCCTCCTCCAGGCGGGGAGAACCGGCCGGAACGTTAACGGCGATGACGTGGCTCCCTGCGTTCAACCCGGCCAGTACGCCAGCCGCCGCATCTTCCACCACCACGCACTCTGCAGGATCGAGGCCCAGCAGTTCAGCGCCCAGTAAAAATGCGTCAGGCTCCGGTTTACCCCGCTTCACGCGCTCCGCCGTGATAAACACGTCCGGCGTCGGCAACCCTGCCGCCTTGTGTCGGGCGTGGGCAACCGGCACGGAACCGGAGGTGACGATAGCCCACGGGATCTGCGCCTCGTTCAGATGTTCAAGCAGTTCGCGCGCGCCCGGTAACGCGGTGATGCCGTCCGTATCGGTGGCTTCAATGTGTTCCAGGTATTTGAACTCCGCCTGAATGTCGTCCTCAGAGCGTCCGGCCAGGAAGTGCCGTAGCGAGGTGATGGCCTGTTTGCCATGGATAAAATTCAGCACGTCCTGATGGTCGATGCCATGTCTGTCAGCCCAATGGCACCAGGAACGTTCCACAACCGGCAGCGAATCCACCAGCGTACCGTCCAGATCAAACAGAAAACCTCTACACTGCACACGCACCTCCGTCAGGCATTAATGATTTGTTGAATTTCGTTGCTGCTTAAATGGTACTGACGCGGGCAGGCATGCCACGCGCTCAGCATGCGCTGATATTTATCCCACATCGGGGTCTGCGCGTTGAAGCCGTGGGTACCCGCGTCAAAGTGGGTATAACGCCCTTCCGTATTCACCATAAAGCGAACATAGCTCAGATAACGCGCTTCCGTTGCGGCATCAAAGCCTAAGAAAGTGACGCGACGCTCGTCAATGGACTGTTGATCTTTGAGATTTGTCCAGGAGACGTGCAGGGCGTGATACATCTCCATAATGTCGATCACGATGCGACAGGTTTCTTCTTTCAGCTCGCCAAACTCGCGGTCCAGTTCGCGCATTTGCAGACCAAAGCCGCGTTCGACGATGGTTTGCAGGCGGCTGTAGCGCGCAGCGTTGTCGGGATCAAGCATAGTCATCATCTTGTACTGGTTGGACAAAATCAGACGTTGAGCATGGGTCATTTCCATCTTTCGACTCCTGTAGCGCATTGCACTTAAAAAAAAGACACGGTAACTGATTGTTACTGTGCCCTCTTTTCGTCGTCGTTTCGATGATCAATCACAAATCATCGAGGAATGTTTTATCCAGTTGCTTAAAAGCACGCTTTAACGTGTCCGCCAGCGCCTGGTAATCCGGCTTGCCTTCCACCGGGGCGAGCGCCTGACCGGCCTCTTCCAGCTTACCGCGCACTTCATAAAACCAGTGTAAAATAGAAGGAGGAAGTGGCGTGATGGACCGTTTACCTAACCACCACAGGCCCTGCATCGGCAGGCTTAATGCGAAGAGCGCCGTGGCAACGGCAGGTCCAAGCTGCCCACCCAGCGCAATCTGCCAGCACAGCGTAAAGATAGCGACAGGCGGCATAAAGCGAATCGCATAGCGCGTGGCGCGGATGGTGCGATTCTCAATAAACATCGGCGCAAGGCGCTTTTCCATTGGCCACGTCTTTGCGTAATGCTGTCCCCGACGAAACAGACTGAAGAAATTTACGGACGGGTTCTCTGGTGTCGACATGGCTGTACCTCAACTTCACATATAAAAATTAAAATTTTCGTGCAAAACCACAACAAGCTATGACAACGTTCAAAATATTTTGTCATCTCTACCCCGTATCGGGTATCCTGTGCCAGCCTGATAGGGCCATAGACGAGAATCATTAGCTCGTCAAATTATTGCATATTATGCCATTGGCTGAAAATTGTGCAAAATGGCATAAAATCATAGTTATTTCTTCCATCATGCCACAATGTTCGTTTGGCATGATGTTAATCATAAATGTCCGAGTCATCATGCGTTACGCTGTTAGACTCACTGACGTTTTTTTAGCCACGTATCAATAATAGGTACTTCCATGTCGAGTAAGTTAGTACTGGTTCTGAACTGCGGTAGCTCCTCACTGAAATTCGCCATCATCGATGCGCTCAACGGTGACGAATACCTCTCTGGTTTGGCCGAATGTTTCCATCTGCCTGAAGCACGTATCAAGTGGAAGATGGACGGCAGCAAACAAGAAGCGGCTTTAGGTGCAGGCGCCGCTCACAGTGAAGCGCTGAACTTTATCGTTAACACTATTCTGGCACAAAAACCAGAACTGTCTGCTCAGCTGACTGCGATTGGTCACCGTATCGTCCACGGCGGCGAAAAATACACCAGCTCCGTCGTGATCGACGACTCTGTGATCCAGGGCATCAAAGACTCTGCCTCTTTCGCACCGCTGCACAACCCGGCTCACCTGATCGGTATCGCTGAAGCGCTGAAATCCTTCCCGAATCTGAAAGACAAAAACGTGGCCGTATTCGACACCGCGTTCCATCAGACCATGCCGGAAGAGTCTTACCTCTATGCCCTGCCATACAGCCTGTACAAAGAGCACGGCGTACGTCGTTACGGCGCGCACGGCACCAGCCACTTCTATGTGACTCAGGAAGCGGCAAAAGTGCTGAACAAGCCGGTTGAAGAGCTGAACATCATCACCTGCCACCTGGGCAACGGTGGTTCTGTATCGGCTATCCGCAATGGTAAATGTGTTGATACGTCCATGGGTCTGACCCCGCTGGAAGGTCTGGTGATGGGTACCCGTTCCGGTGACATCGACCCGGCGATCATCTTCCACCTGCACGACACCCTGGGCATGAGCGTTGACCAGATCAACAAAATGCTGACCAAAGAGTCTGGCCTGCTGGGTCTGACCGAAGTCACCAGCGACTGCCGTTACGTTGAAGACAACTACGCAGAGAAAGAAGACGCTAAACGTGCAATGGACGTTTACTGCCACCGTCTGGCGAAATACATCGGCTCTTACACTGCGCTGATGGAAGGCCGTCTGGACGCGGTTATCTTCACCGGTGGTATCGGTGAGAACGCGGCAATGGTTCGTGAACTGTCCCTGGGCAAACTGGGCGTTCTGGGCTTCGAGGTTGATCACGAGCGTAACCTGGCTGCCCGCTTCGGCAAGTCTGGCTTCATCAACAAAGAAGGCACCCGCCCTGCTCTCGTTATCCCAACTAACGAAGAACTGGTCATCGCGCAAGACGCGCACCGCCTGACTGCCTGATTCCACACCGCCAGCAATGCTGGCGGTGCTGTTTTGTAACCCGCCCCATTTGGGCGGTAACGAAAGAGGATAAACCGTGTCCCGTACTATTATGCTGATCCCTACCGGAACCAGCGTCGGCCTGACCAGCGTCAGCCTTGGCGTTATCCGTGCTATGGAACGCAAAGGCGTTCGTCTGAGCGTCTTTAAGCCAATCGCCCAGCCACGTGCCGGTGGCGATGCGCCAGACCAGACCACCACCATCGTTCGCAAGAACTCCAATCTGCCGGCGGCCGAACCGCTGAAGATGAGCCACGTTGAATCTCTGCTGTCCAGCAACCAGAAAGACGTGCTCATGGAAGAGATCATCGCCAACTACCATGCTAACGCGCAAGACGCGGAAGTGGTGCTGGTTGAAGGTCTGGTGCCAACCCGCAAACACCAGTTTGCCCAGTCTCTGAACTTCGAAATCGCGAAAACCCTGAACGCAGAGATCGTTTTCGTGATGTCTCAGGGCACTGATACCCCAGAGCAGCTGAACGAGCGTATCGAACTGACGCGCAGCAGCTTCGGCGGCGCGAAAAATACCAACATCACCGGCGTGATCGTCAACAAGCTGAACGCGCCAGTGGATGAGCAGGGCCGTACTCGCCCTGACCTGTCCGAGATCTTCGACGACTCGTCCAAAGCGAAAGTCATCAAAGTTGACCCGGCTAAGCTGCAGGAATCCAGCCCGCTTCCGGTTCTGGGCGCGGTGCCATGGAGCTTCGATCTGATTGCCACCCGTGCAATCGACATGGCGCGTCACCTGAACGCGACCGTGATTAACGAAGGCGACATCAACACCCGTCGCGTGAAGTCCGTGACCTTCTGTGCGCGTAGCATTCCGCACATGCTGGAACACTTCCGCGCAGGTTCCCTGCTGGTGACTTCCGCAGACCGTCCTGACGTTTTGGTTGCAGCCTGTCTGGCCGCAATGAACGGCGTGGAAATCGGTGCGATCCTGCTGACCGGTGCCTACGAGATGGACCCACGCGTCAGCAAGCTGTGCGAACGCGCGTTCGCTACCGGCCTGCCGGTCTTCATGGTGAACACCAACACCTGGCAGACCTCCCTGAGCCTGCAGAGCTTCAACCTGGAAGTGCCGGTTGATGACCACGAGCGTATCGAGAAAGTTCAGGAATACGTTGCGGGCTACATCAACGCAGACTGGATCGAATCCCTGACCGCGACCTCCGAGCGCAGCCGCCGTCTGTCTCCTCCAGCATTCCGTTACCAGCTGACCGAGCTGGCGCGTAAAGCGGGCAAACGCGTTGTTCTGCCAGAAGGCGACGAACCACGTACCGTTAAAGCAGCTGCTATCTGTGCAGAGCGCGGCATCGCGACCTGTGTGCTGCTGGGTAACCCGGATGAGATCAACCGCGTAGCGGCCTCTCAGGGCGTTGAGCTGGGCGCAGGCATCGAAATCGTTGACCCTGAAGTGGTTCGCGAAAGCTACGTTGCCCGTCTGGTTGAGCTGCGTAAGAGCAAAGGCATGACCGAAGCCGTTGCGCGTGAGCAGCTGGAAGACAACGTGGTGCTGGGGACGCTGATGCTGGAGCAGGACGAAGTTGACGGTCTGGTTTCCGGTGCGGTTCACACCACGGCGAACACCATCCGTCCACCGCTGCAGCTGATCAAAACCGCGCCAGGCAGCTCTCTGGTGTCTTCCGTGTTCTTCATGCTGCTGCCTGAACAGGTTTACGTTTACGGCGACTGCGCGATCAACCCGGATCCAACTGCAGAACAGCTGGCTGAGATCGCTATCCAGTCCGCAGACTCCGCGACCGCTTTCGGTATCGAGCCGCGCGTGGCGATGCTCTCCTACTCCACCGGCACCTCAGGTGCAGGTAGCGACGTAGAGAAAGTGCGTGAAGCGACCCGTATTGCGCAGGAAAAACGTCCTGATCTGATGATCGACGGCCCGCTGCAGTACGACGCCGCGGTCATGGCTGACGTTGCGAAATCCAAAGCGCCGAACTCACCGGTTGCTGGTCGCGCTACCGTGTTCATCTTCCCGGATCTGAACACCGGTAACACCACCTACAAAGCGGTACAGCGTTCTGCCGACCTGATCTCCATCGGGCCAATGCTGCAGGGCATGCGCAAACCTGTGAACGACCTGTCTCGTGGCGCACTGGTAGACGATATCGTTTACACCATCGCGCTGACGGCGATCCAGTCTTCGCAGCAGCAGTAATGTATTGCCGGATGGCGCTTCGCTTATCCGGCCTACAGGACCGTAGGCCCGGTAAGCGCGAGCGCCACCGGGCAACAAAAAGGCGACCACTTAACCGGTCGCCTTTTTTATTTACAGCAGCTCGCGCGCCGCCGATACAATGTCATGTGCCGTCAGGCCATACTCTTTCTGCAGGAAATCCTGCGTCCCCACCTGGCCGTAACGCTCCTTGACGCCCACCCGCCGCATCGGCACCGGGCAAGTTTCCACCAGCACTTCCGCCACCGCCGACCCCAGCCCGTTGTAAATGCTGTGGTTTTCACAGGTCACGATGCGCCCGGTTTTCTCGGCGTAGTTTTTCACCAGCATCCGGTCGATGGGTTTCAGGGTAAACATGTCGATGACCGCCGCGCTGACGCCCTCCTGCTCAAGCTGCCGCGCCGCCTCAAGGGCTTCTGCAACCATGATGCCGTTGGCTATCAGCGTAATATCGCTCCCCTCGCGCAGCACGTTACCTTTTCCAATGGTGAAGGTGGAGCCCGGCGCATAGACGCTCGGCGCCTGCTTACGGATGGTCCGCACCCAGTAGAAGCCGTCGAGATCGATAAGCTGGCGCAGCACGTCCTCAAACATCACCGCATCAGTGACTTCCAGCACCACCGAGTGCGCCAGACCGCGTACGATGCCCATATCCTCAAACGACATATGCGTTCCGCCGTTGTGGCAGGCCGTCACGCCCGCATCCGACGCTATCACCTTCACGTTGTTGCGCTGATAGTCCAGGGACATAAACAGCTGGTCAAAACAGCGGCGGCTGGCAAAGGCGGTGAAGGTGTGAACGAACGGCTTACGTCCGGTAAGCGACAGCCCGGCTGCCGTGCCGATGACGTTGGCCTCCATAATGCCGCAGTTAATCACGTGCTGCGGATAATCACGCGCCACGCCGTCCATCGCCATCGAGCTCATCAGGTCGGCTTCGAGCGCAATGATGTCACTTCCGGCCTCAATCTGTTTTGCCACGAAACCAGCGTAAACTTTACGCATCTCAACGGCGTCTTTCTGTCCTGCCGGTGCAACCTTAATCATGTGAAGCCTCCAGTTGGCGAATCGTCTCGTTGAGGGCCGCTTTGCTCTCCGCGGTCAATCGCAGATGGTGTGAGTTGCTGAGCTGCTCCAGATACGGCACCCCCTGGCCTTTGATGCTGTCGAGGATGACGACTAACGGACGCGCATCGGCTGCCGGGATCCGCGATGTCACTGCCAGCAGACCCGGAATGTCGTCCCCTTTCACCGTCACCACGTCAAAGCCAAAGGCGCGGAATTTTCCCTCCAGGTCAAACGCGCTGATGATCTCGTCCAGCTCGCCGTCGAGCTGCTGTTTGTTCCAGTCGACAAATACCGTCAGGTTGTTCAGGCGATGGTGGGCAATAAACTGGAACGCCTCCCAGCACTGCCCTTCGTTCAGCTCGCCGTCGCCGACGATGCAGAAGACCCGATTCGATCGCCCGGCCAGCCTGTGCGACAGCGCCATGCCGCCCGCGATGGAAATCCCCTGCCCCAGCGAACCGGTAGTGGCGTCCACACCGCGCGTTTTCAGGCGGTCCGGGTGGCTCGGCAGGCGCGTGCCGTTCTGGTTAAGCGTGCTCAGCTCTTCTGTCGGGAAGTAGCCCTTGATCGCCAGGGTACTGTAGAGCGCCGGGCCCGCATGGCCTTTCGACAGGACAAAGTAGTCTCGCTCCGGCCAGTCCGGATCCGCCGGGTCGATTTTCATCACCGCGCCGTACAGCACGGCCAGGGTTTCTACCACCGACATGCTACCCCCGTAGTGGCCAAAGCCCAGCTGCGTCAGTGATTTCAGCGTCTCAAGACGAATCTGACGCGCGAGTTCGGTTATCTCTTTCTCATTCATGATTTGGCTCCGGTGTTTTCCTGCGCGTTACCGTCCGCAGGTTTGTTTTTCGCGAAGACGTTGTACGCCACCAGCAGCGCGAACAGCGCCACGACCAGCCCGGTGATGGCCAGCGGCGACAGGAAGCGCGCCAGGTTGCCGAGGACAATCCCGACCGCGCCGAAGTCGGCGTCAGAGAAGGTGGTGTTCGCAAAACCAATGGCGCCGAGTACCGGCAGCAGCAGGACCGGCAGGAAGGTAATCAGCAGGCCGTTGGCAAAGGCGCCAATCATTGCCCCGCGACGTCCGCCGGTGGCGTTACCGAACACGCCCGCCGTTGCGCCGGTGAAGAAGTGCGGCACCACGCCCGGGAGGATCAGCACCCAGCTAAACTGACCGCAGATGAACAGCCCCACAATCCCGCCGAGGAAGCTGAACAGGAAGCCAATCAGCACCGCGTTAGGCGCATAGGGATAGACCACCGGGCAGTCCAGTGCAGGACGCGCGTTCGGCACCAGTTTTTCCGAAAAGCCGGTAAAGGCCGGAACGATTTCCGCCAGAATCAGGCGTACGCCCTGCAGAATGATGAACACCCCCGCCGCGAAGGTGATCGCCATGATGATGGCGTAGACGAGGTAGTTCTGCCCGGCGCTGAAGGTGGCCTCGACGTACTCGCGCCCGGCGCTCACCGCCATGATCAGGTAGATAATCATCATGGTCAGGGAGATGGAGATCGAGCTGTCGCGCAGGAAGCTCAGGTTCTTCGGCAGGTTCATCTCTTCCGTTGAGCGGGATCCTTTGCCGACCTTGCTGCCAATCCAGCCGGACAGCACGTAGCCCAGCGTGCCAAAGTGGCCGAAGGCAATCTCATCGTTGCCGGTAATGCGCTTCATGTAGCGCTGCGCAATCGCCGGGAAGAAAGCCATGATCAGGCCAAGGATCAGCGACCCGGTAAAGACCAGCCCCACGCCCTCAAAGCCCGCCACCGTCAGGATCACGCCAATCATGCACGCCATATAAAACGTGTGGTGTCCGGTCAGGAAGATATACTTCAGGCGGGTAAAGCGGGCGACGATAATATTCGCCACCATCCCGAAGGCCATAATCAGCGCGGTCGCTGCACCGTATTTTTCCAGTGCAATGGACACGATCGCTTCATTGTTTGGAATAATCCCCTGGATAGTAAAGGCGTGTTCAAACATACCGCCTAAGGGATTTAATGACCCGACCAGCACCGTGGCGCCGCCGCCCAGTACAATAAAGCCCAGGATGGTTTTGATGGTCCCTTTCACCACGTCGGAAAACGCTTTTTTCTGCGCAACCAGACCGATTAACGCAATTAAACCCACCAGCACCGAAGGGACTTTTAAAATATCAACAACGAAATTCAGCGTTTCAAGGATAAACATATCCACCTCGCCTTATCAGGGTTATTGTCTTTCGAACCAGCCGCGCAGCTGCGCTTCAAGTTCGTTGATGTCGATGATGTTGTTGATCACCACCAGCTGGCTTTCCGGCACGCTGGCGCTGGCGGCTATGTCTTTTGCCATCACGAACAGATCGGCCGCGCCCGGCGTGGCTGAGGAGAGATCGGAGTGTTCAACCTCAGCTTCAATCTCCAGCTTTTTGAGCACCTTTTTAATATTCATTTCGACCATAAAACTACTGCCTAGGCCAGAACCGCAAATAGCCATGATTTTCATTGTTGTCCCCTTATTTTGAGTAGAGTACGCCCCATCACGCTGACGCGTAATGTTGTGAAAAACCGGATTAAAGAATTAAATCAGAAGCGGTTAATAATCGTTTTAATTTCCTCCAGGGTATTCACCTGATGCAGTTCGGCCATATCGGTATCGCTGGAAAATAACTCTGCCAGCGACGAGATCATCTCGATATGGCTATTTTTGTCGGGTGCCGCGAGCATAATAATGACGTCGACAGGGTCAAACTCACCGGCACCAAACGAGACGCCCTGTTTTAGTTTTAATAACGACAATCCCAGTCCTTTGGCGCCTTCCTCCGGCCGCGCATGCGGCATCGCCAGCCCTGGTGCCAGCACATAATAAGGTCCTAACGTGTGGTGCTGCTGGATGATGGCCGTGACGTATTCAGGCTCAATCACCTGCAAATCCAGCAGCGGCTTCGCGCACAGCTCCAGCGCCTGCGGCCAGTCTTCCACGCTCTCCTGCAGCGTGATGGTTGTATCATATATCCATTTTTTGAGCACTTTTCACTCCCGCGACACGCTTAAGATGAGCAAACTTTATTCAACGCATCACTGATTGACTGCGATCGCGATCACAAAGATAGCGCTACCAATCGTTATCATGCAGAAATGTGATAGCGCTATCAAATTGCAATCACGTTGCTAAATCACAGCAAAAAAAGGGATTTAAGGCGTATACTGCCTGTCACGTGAAACGAAGGAAAATAAGAACGCGTCTGGTCAGCAGGAAGGTGTATGTCTCTAACCCGAAAACGGCGCAGTACTGGTAAAGTGACACTCGCCGATGTCGCACAGCTTGCCGGTGTGGGCACGATGACCGTGTCCCGTGCGCTTCGCACGCCCGAACAGGTTTCCGATAAACTACGAGAAAAAATTGAAGCTGCCGTGCAGGAGCTGGGTTATATGCCTAATCTTGCCGCAAGTGCCCTGGCCTCGGCATCGTCATGGACGATCGCCATGGTGGTGCCCAACCTCTCCGAAGCAGGCTGCTCGGAGATGTTCGCCGGGCTACAGCAGGTACTGCAGCCTGCCGGGTATCAGATCATGCTGGCTGAGTCCCAGCATCGTCTTGAGCAGGAAGAGAAACTGCTGGAGACGCTGCTGGCGTCGAACATTGCCGCCGCTATCCTGCTCAGCGTTGAACATACCGACACCGTTCGCCACTGGCTGAAAAACGCCTCAATTCCGGTGATGGAGATGGGCGCCATGCGCGCCGATCCGATTGATATGAATATCGGGATTGATAACGTGGCGGCCATGTATGAGCTCACGGAGATGGTCATTAAGCGCGGCTATCAGAATATTGGCCTGCTGTGTGCCAACCAGGAGCAGTGGATTTTCCAGCAGCATCTGCAGGGCTGGTACAAAGCCATGCTTCGCCACCATATGTCGCCGAACCGGGTCATTAACGCGGCGATGCCGCCGAGCTTCTCGACCGGCGCGGCGCAGCTGCCCGAGTTCCTGCTGGCCTGGCCGGAGCTGGATGCGCTGGTGTGCGTCTCTGACGAGCTGGCCTGTGGCGCGCTGTACGAGTGCCAGCGCAGGCGAATCAAAGTGCCGGACGATCTGGCGGTGGTAGGTTTTGGCGATAGCGACGTGAGCCGCGTCTGTCAGCCGCCGCTGACGACCATGGCGGTGCCGCATCGTAAGATTGGAATTGAAGCCGGGAAAGCGTTACTGGAGCGCCTGAATGGCGGAGACTGGCGCGATCAAAAGCCCATCGCGTCCAGTCTGTGTCTGAGAGAGAGTTGCTGAAGCTTACTCAGCCTCTTCCTCTTTCTCTGATTTGGTCGATTCGTTATTGGCGTTGCGGCTCATCCAGAGCGCCAGCGCTTTTAACGAATCCGGCGTGAACTCGTCGCAGCGCGCGGTAATCTCCTCCGGCGTCATCCAGTTCACTTCGCTGACTTCTTCTTCCTGCAGGGCGAACGGGCCGTGAGAGACGCAGCTAAACAGCCCGCCCCAGACGCGACAGTGTTCATCCTCGAAGTAGAACTGCCCGTGCTCGGCAAACGGCACACCGGCAATGCCTAACTCTTCTTCCGCTTCACGACGCGCGGAATCCAGCAGCACTTCATCCGCCTGGACGACGCCACCTGCAGTCGCATCCAGCATACCCGGGAGAAAATCTTTCGTGTCCGTGCGGCGCTGAACCAGAATTTTACCCATACCGTCATGCACAACGATATATGTCGCACGGTGACGCAGGCGCTCCGCACGCATTTGCTCGCGGCTGGCCTGCGCGATCACTTCATTCTCTTCGTTGACAATGTCAACCCACTCTGTACTTGCCAAATGACTCTGCTCCACCATCGGGAAACCTTCTCTTCTAAGCGCTCTTTCGGCGCGTTTGCAGTTGAGGTGTAACTTACGGATTAATCGCTACCTGCGCAATAACTTGCTGATCATTAAGTGCGATAACGCTCAGGGTATTTCCTTCCAGCATGCCGTAGCTCGCAGGATACCCGCCTTTTGGGATGCTGACCGAGCCCGGATTAAAGTGATAAATCTCACCGCGTTTTTCCGCAACCGGAATATGAGTATGACCGTAAACCAGGACATCGCCAGCCGCGAGGGCCGGAAGATTATCCGGGCTGAAAAGATGCCCGTGGGTCAGGAACAGGCGGTGTTGTTCAAGCAGCACCTGTTGCCACGGTGCGGTAAGAGGGAAATGCAGCAGCATCTGGTCCACTTCGCTGTCGCAGTTGCCGCGAACGGCAATGATGCGCGAGGCGGACTGGTTGAGTTTTTCCGCGACCTGCGCAGGGGCATAGCCCTCCGGCAGCGCGTTGCGCGGGCCGTGATTCAACACGTCGCCCAAAATAATCAGCCACTGCGCACCGCTTTGTGCAAACAGGGAAAGGACACGCTCGGTAGCAGGCAGCGATCCATGGATATCCGACGCAAACATCAGTTTCATCAGTCACTCCTCGGGAAAACAGACTGCCCCCATGATACCTGAAGCGGCAGGGCTTATCAGCCCGCGCGCTTAGCCGAGAGTGCCACATAGCGCTGCACGGAGGCACGCTGCCACTGGAACGCGGCATAATCCACCAGCAGCTGCGGCACCTCATCACCGTTGAGGATCAGGCGGTTTAACATCAACGCCAGATCGGCATCGGCAATGCACCACTCGCCAAACAGGTTTGGGTTGCCATGGGCGAGCAGCGAGGTGGCAGTTTCAATCAGCTTCTGCGCGCTTTCTGCACCTTCTGCGCTGAGAGCTGGCTTTTTCACCCCGGCAAACACAACGTCCGTGGAGCGTTCGACGCGAATCGGCACCAGATCGCTTCGCAGCCACGCCTGGATCTGCCGCGCCCGGGCGCGCTTTTGCAGATCGTGAGGATAGATACGTTCCCACTCCGGGGGGGCGAACCGATCTTCCAGATACTCATCGATCGCCGACGATTCGCTCAGGGCAAATCCATCAATCTCCAGCACCGGCACGCGTCGGGTCAGATCGTAGCCCTGCCAGTGCGGTTTAAGATGCTCACCACCGTCAAGATCAACGGTCTTCAGCGTAAAGGTGAGCCCTTTTTCGGCCAGCGCAACGTATACGCTCATAACATAGGGGGAAAAGAAGTTCGCATCGGACCACAACGTGATGACGGGCTGGTTCATAACATCCTCATAGGCTGATCGGTTTTTACTCAACATATAATCTCTTTGCCTCGCTGTCACTTGATGAAAACTCACGATTTACAACAACCACCTATACTCATTTGTCATGGCACCACTCTTCGCATGGACAGGAGTTGAGAATGATCGACCTTTATTACGCCCCTACCCCAAACGGCCATAAGATCACCCTCTTTCTTGAAGAAGCCGAGCTGGATTACAGGATCATTCGCGTGGATATCAGCAAAGGCGAACAGTTCAGCCCTCTTTTTCTGGCTATCTCGCCGAATAATAAAATCCCGGCCATTATTGATAACCAGCCAGCGGACGGGGGCAGACCGTTGAGCCTGTTTGAATCCGGTGAAATTTTGCTCTATCTGGCAGAGAAAACCGGCAAGCTGCTGAGCGGCGAGCTGCGTGAGCGTCACCATACCCTGCAGTGGCTTTTCTGGCAGGCGAGCGGGCTGGGCCCCATGCTGGGTCAAAATCATCACTTTACCGCTTACGCCCCGCAGCCCATTCCTCACGCGATAGAACGCTATCAGGTCGAGACGCAGCGGCTCTATGACGTTCTGAACCGTCGGCTGAAGAAAACACCGTGGCTCGGGGGCGATCATTACAGTATTGCCGATATCGCCTGCTGGCCATGGGTGAATACGCATGAAAAACACCGAATTGACCTGGCTTCTTACCCGGCGATAAACAACTGGTTCGAGCGCATCCGGACCCGCCCGGCGACCGAGCGGGCGATGCAAAAAATCCAGCAAATTTAACCCGGTATGAGGCTGGGTGCCTGTGAGGCACTCATGTATTATGGGCAGGAAATACTGACACGGAGAAGACCTGCAATGTCACAGCCAGACGCCATTATTCGTATAAAAAATTTACGCCTGCGTACCTTTATCGGTATCAAAGAGGAAGAGATCGCCAACCGTCAGGATATTGTCATTAACGTGGTGATTCACTATCCCGCAGACAAAGCGCGCGCCAGCGAAGATATTAATGACGCGCTGAACTACCGCACAATCACCAAGAACATTATCCAGTTTGTGGAGAATAACCGCTTCTCTCTGCTGGAAAAATTAACTCAGGATGTGCTCGATATCGCACGCGAACATCACTGGGTCACTTATGCTGAAGTTGAGATCGATAAACTTCACGCCCTGCGCTACGCCGATTCCGTCTCCATGACGTTAAGCTGGCGGCGCCAGGCGTAAACCTGGAGGTTGTATGAAGATTTTGCTGACCGGCGGTACAGGCCTGATTGGTCGTCACCTCATTGCGCGTCTGCAGGCCTTGCATCACGACATTACCGTCGTCACGCGCAGCCCGGAGAAAGCGCGTCAGGTGCTGGGGGCGGGTGTCGATATCTGGAAAAATCTGGCCGATCAGCAAAATCTGGACGGCTTCGACGCCGTCATTAACCTCGCGGGTGAACCCATCGCCGATAAGCGCTGGACGGAAGAGCAAAAACAGCTGTTATGCAGCAGCCGGTGGAACATCACCGAAAAGCTGGTCGAGCTGATCCGCAACAGCCACACGCCGCCTTCCGTGCTGATTTCGGGTTCCGCAGTGGGTTATTACGGCGATCTTGGCGAGGTGGTGGTGACCGAGGAAGAGCCGCCCCATAACGAGTTTACCCACAAACTCTGCGCCCAGTGGGAGCGTATCGCCAGTGCGGCGCAAAGCGATCGAACCCGCGTCTGCCTGCTGCGGACCGGTGTCGTTCTGGCACCGAAAGGCGGCATCCTGGCGAAGATGCTTCCCCCTTTCAGGCTCGGACTCGGCGGCCCCATTGGTAATGGCCGTCAGTATATGGCCTGGATCCATATCGACGATATGGTCAACGGGATTCTCTGGCTGCTGGATAACGATCTGCGTGGGCCGTTCAATATGGTTGCACCGTATCCGGTGCGTAATGAACAGTTTGCCCACGCGCTGGGGCATGCCCTGCACCGTCCGGCAATTTTGCGCGTGCCTGCCACGGTCATTCGTCTGCTGATGGGTGAAGCGTCTGTTCTGGTATTAGGCGGACAGAGAGCGCTGCCAAAACGACTGGAAGCGGCCGGGTTTGCGTTCCGCTGGTATGAATTAGAAGAAGCGCTGGGGGATGTGGTGCGGTGAATATGGTACAGTGACAGGCCATTTTCCGAAGATATGGCGTCACAATGGCAACCATCACCACACCCCGGCTTCACCTCACCCCTTTCGAACCCACTGACTGGGCCTTCTTCCGCTCGCTGCGTGAAGATCGCGCCATCATGCGCTATATGGCCGCCATCGCCCCGGAAAAAGAGACTCGACGCGTGTTTGCCGCGCGACTCGCTGCTGCTCATGTGTTTGTCATTCGCGCCCGGGATGATGATACGCCGCTAGGCGATATCGGCCTGCAAATCAGCGCAGAGAATCGTGAAGAGGCGGATATCGGCTATACGGTTGTGCCTGCCGCGCAAGGGAAAGGTATCGCCAGCGAGGCGCTGCGCGCGGTGTGTGATTATGCGTTCAACCAGACCGGCGTGAAGGCGATTAACGCGTACGTGCTGGCGGACAACGGCGGGTCGGTGCGGGTGCTGGAGAAAGCCGGGTTTGTGCGTATGCAGGTACTGGAAAAGGCGTATGAGATTGATGGCGTGCGCTATGACGACTGGGTGTACCGGCTGGTGTGTCGTACGGCCTGAATGCCGGGCGGCACTGCGTTTGCCCGGCCTACGGTTTTGTAGGCCCGGTAAGCGAAGCGCCACCGGGCAACTGTGCTGCACTGCGGTCTGATGCCCTCTTACTTCAGGGAGCCTTTCAGGAATTGCTGCAAACGCGGGCTTTGCGGGTTCGCCAGCACCTCGTCCGGGTGCCCCTGCTCTTCAATTTTCCCCTGGTGCAGGAATATCACGTGGTTCGAGACGTTACGGGCAAAGCCCATCTCGTGCGTCACCACCACCATCGTTTTGCCCTCTTCAGCCAGCTTCTGCATGATGCGCAGCACTTCGCCAACGAGTTCCGGGTCGAGCGCGGAGGTCGGTTCGTCGAACAGCAGCACCTCAGGCTCCATCGCCAGCGCGCGGGCGATGGAGACACGCTGCTGCTGACCGCCGGAGAGATGCACCGGGTATTTCATCTGCTGGCGCTCGTCGATGCCCACTTTTGCCAGGTATTTCACCGCGCGCTCGCGGGCTTCATGCTTGCTCAGGCCAAGCACCTGAACCGGCGCTTCCATCACGTTCTCCAGCACCGTCATGTGGCTCCAGAGGTTAAAATGCTGGAACACCATCGTCAGACGCGTACGCAGCAGACGCAGCTGGTGCTTATCGGCCACCTTCAGC
This sequence comes from Enterobacter cloacae complex sp. Mu1197, assembly GCF_040059225.1. NCBI lineage: Bacteria > Pseudomonadati > Pseudomonadota > Gammaproteobacteria > Enterobacterales > Enterobacteriaceae > Enterobacter > Enterobacter cloacae complex sp. Mu1197. The sequence goes on from NZ_CP157375.1 coordinate 3,298,872, forward strand.
TGGCCGTCTTTGTCACGCACCAGATTGATGTTCTGCCCACTCACCACAATCGAGCCTTCGCTCGGCTTTTCCAGGAAGTTAATGCAGCGCAGGAAGGTACTTTTACCCGAGCCGGATGAGCCGATGATACTGATTACGTCGCCCGCATTCGCCTGCAGCGACACCCCTTTCAGCACTTCATGTTCGCCGTAGCGTTTGTGCAAATCAATAACGTTTAATTTGTTCTCAGCCATCATCTTTCTCAGTGCGTCGAAGAAGGTTTTATATGCTGCAACCAGCGTTTTTCAGCCTTACGGAACAGGCTAATCAGAACATAAGAGATAATTAAATAGAGCACCGCCGCAATGCCAAATGCGGTAAACGGCTGATAGGTCGCGGAGTTAATATCGCGCGCGATTTTAAGCAGATCCGGCACCGTCGCGGTAAAGGCAAGCGCGGTCGAGTGCAGCATCAAAATCACTTCGTTACTGTACGCCGGTAACGCGATACGCAAGGCCGACGGCAGAATGATGCAGCGGTAGAGTTTCACCGACGAGAAGCCGTAGGCCCGCGCGGCTTCAATCTCACCGTAAGGGACAGAGCGAATTGCCCCCGCGAAAATCTCGGTGGTGTAGGCGCAGGTGTTGAGCGTCAACGCCAGCACCGTACAGTTCAGACCGCTGCGGAAGAACGCATTCAGCATCTCAGTGCCTTTTACGATCTCAAGCGTATACATCCCCGAGTAGAACACCAGCAGCTGCACGTACAGCGGCGTACCGCGAAACACGTAGGTGAAGAGCCAGATCGGGAACTGGACAAATTTATTGTTCGACACGCGGCCAATGGCGAGAAACACCGCCAGAATACCGCCCATCACTACGGAGGAGATCAGCAGCCAAAGCGTAATCGCCACGCCGGTAAAGCGGTAGCCATCCGTCCACAGCAGCGATTTCCAGTATTCCTGAATAATCTCAATCACAGGTCAGCCCTCTTCACACCCACGGAGTAGCGACGCTCGAGCAGAAGCAGCACACCATTGGAGACGGTCGTAAAGACCAGATAAATCACGCCACAGACCACCGCAAAGTAGAACGGCTCCCAGGTGCTCTTGCCCGCCAGTTGAGTCGCTTTCACGACGTCTTCCAGACCGAGCAGCGAGACCAGCGCTGTCGCTTTGAGGATAACCTGCCAGTTGTTGCCGATGCCCGGCAGCGCATAGCGCATCATGGCCGGGAACATAATCCGACGAAACGTTTGTGATGAGGTAAAACCAAATGCGGTTGCCGCCTCAATGTGACCTTTCGGCACGGCCATGTAAGCACCGCGGAAGGTTTCGGTGAAGTAGGCGCCGTAGATAAAACCGAGGGTAATAATACCGGCCACCATCGGGTCGATATCAATTTGTCCCATGCCCATCGCGTCCGTCACGCTGTTCAGCGCAATCTGCAGACCGTAAAAGATCAGCAGCATCAGCACCAGATCGGGAACGCCGCGAATAAGCGTGGTGTAGCCTTCAAAGATCAGCGCCAGCGGTTTGTTAGCCGAAAGCTTCGCCCCTGCGCCTGCCAGACCTATCAGCACCGCCAGCACCACGGAGCTGATAGCCAGCTCAAGGGTGACAAGCGCGCCCTGTAAAATAACGCCAGAAAATCCGTACAGCATACCGCGAGCCCTGTCGTATCGTGAGTGGTGGAACCGTGTCTTTTCCCCTCCCGCCGTGGGAGGGGCCGCACGTTATATGACGGGGCGATTAGCCGCCGTAAACATTAAAATCAAAGTACTTTTTCGCCAGCTTGTCGTAGGTGCCGTCAGCGCGCATTTCAGCAAACGCTTTGTTCAGCGCCTCACGCAGCTCGTTGTCTTCTTTACGCAGGCCCATACCGGTGCCCACACCAAACAACTTAACGTCCTTAATGGACGGGCCGCCAAACTTGTAATCTTTACCGACCGGCGTTTTCAGGAAGCCTTCGCTGGCCGCGACTTCATCCTGAAATGCGGCATCAATACGGCCTGCCGTCAGGTCAGCGTAGATATTTTCCTGGCCCTGATAGGAGACAATTTCAATCCCCTTCGGTGCCCAGTGCTCGTTGCCGTAGGTTTCCTGAGTGGTACCCTGCAGCACGCCCACGCGTTTGCCCTTCAGCGACTCCAGCGTTGGCTGAATATCAGACGATTTCGCCACCACCAGACGTGAATCGGCCGCGTAGAGTTTGTCGGTGAAGGCAATCTCCTGCTGGCGTTTTTCGGTGATGGAGAGGGAGGACATGATCACGTCGATTTTTTTCGCTTTCAGGGAGGGGATCAGCGCATCCAGCGGGTTCTCAACGTAGGTACACTGTGCTTTGATGCGTTTGCACAGCTCATTGGCCAGATCGATGTCAAAACCGACCAGTTCACCCTTTGAATTCTTCGATTCGAACGGCGCATAGGTTGGATCGGTACCAATGCGAATTTTCTGCGGAATAGCTGCGAATGCCGCGGTGGCGCTGGAAAAGGCCAGTACCAGTGATAATGACAACACGAGTTTTTTCATATTTGTCCTCAACAAACTGTCTTCATACGGGATTTTTACGACGACGGGGTGGTGCTAATGTGCCATTAATCCCCTCAGTCAGGCAAAGATTAATGCCTTTCAGGCGGGAATTTTTGCATTATAAATGCGTAAGTATGCACAAAGCGATCCAATACGGTGCAACACATGCACCGTATTGGGTCAACCACTTCCGTAACGCACCGTTACGGTGCGTTACCGCCAGGTGTTATTCACCGTATACGTTGAAGTCGAAGTATTTCTTCGCCAGTTTGTCGTAAGTACCGTCTTTACGCAGCTCCGCAAAGGCTTTGTCAAAGGCGGCTTTCAGCTCGGTATCATCCTTACGCAGGCCAATCCCGGTGCCGTCACCAAAGTACTTTTTGTCTTTCACCGACGGGCCTGCAAACGCGAATTCTTTGCCCGCAGACTGCTTCAGGAAGCCTTCGCTCGCGGCGACTTCATCCTGGAATGCCGCATCCAGACGGCCTGCCGCCAGGTCAGAGTAAATCAGATCCTGGTTCTGATAAGCCACCACGTCTACGCCCTTCTCACGCCAGTTAGCATTGGCATAGCCTTCCTGCGTCGAGCCCTGAAGCACGCCGACGTGTTTGCCTTTCAGCGAGTCGATGGTGGGCTTAATCGGGGAGCCTTTAGGCGCAATCAGGCGAGAATCCGCGGCGTAGAGCTTGTCAGAGAAGGCAATCTCCTGCTGGCGTTTTTCGGTGATGGAGAGAGAAGAGATAATGGCGTCGATTTTCTTGGCTTTCAGCGACGGGATTAACGCGTCAAAGTCGCTGCCCACCCATGTGCATTTCACCGCAATGCGTTTGCACATTTCATTACCCAGATCGATATCAAACCCCACGAAATCGCCTTTCGCATCCTTGGAAGAGAATGGCGCGTAGGTTGCGTCTGTACCGATACGTACCGTCTGTGGAAGCGCTGCGTAGCTACCTGCTGCCGCACTTAACCCCACGAGTAAAGACAGAGCCAGAACCGTCTTCTTCATACATTTACCCTCAAGTACCGTGATTTTATTATGTATTGTGTTGTGTGTTGTGTTGCAGGCTTCATCTTGCAGGTCTTATGCCACATTGCCGTCTGGTCAAAACTTCGACGTTAAATATGTTAATAAAACGTTGCGATATTGCCTTAATGGTGAAAGATAGCAGGTCTGCCGAACGAACCGGAGAGAGAAAAAGGGAAAAAACGAATTAAATGTCGAGGATATGATCGCCGTTGCATAATTGCCCTGAAACAGGGCAACTTGTCTTTTCATGCACCTGGTTTGTGCACAGATTCAGGCACCCTGCCAGCGGGTGAAGAGATCGTCGGGCAGGTCGATGTCAAACTGATCGAGCACCCGGTTAACCGTCTGGTTGATGACGTCGTCCAGCGTTTGCGGGCGATGGTAGAACGCGGGTACCGGCGGCATGATGACCGCGCCCAGCTCCGCAGCCTGCGTCATTAAGCGCAGATGGCCCAGGTGCAGCGGCGTTTCCCGCACGCACAGCACCAGAGGACGCCGCTCCTTCAGCACCACATCCGCCGCGCGCGTCACCAGGGTGTCCGTATAGCTATTCACAATGCCGGAGAGCGTTTTAATTGAACAGGGCAGGATAACCATGCCGGCTGTTTTAAACGAGCCTGAGGAGATGCTGGCAGCGATATCACGGGCATCGTGAACGACATCCGCCAGCGCCTGAACATCGCGCAGGGAGAGATCGGTTTCCAGAGAGAGGGTCTGCCGCGCCGCCTGGCTCATCACCAGATGGGTTTCGACGTCCGCAACGTTACGCAGAACCTGTAACAAACGTACGCCGTAAATCGCGCCGCTGGCACCGCTGAGCCCAACTATGAGTCGTTTCATGATTTTCGCCCTTACTGATTTCAGGGCAGACTGTGCAGGATTTTCCGGGGAGTTGCAAGTGAGGGCATATGCCCTCACTTGCCAGAGAATCAACCTTCGTTGTGCATCTCTAAGCTTTCAAGATCGTTCTGCAGCTGGACGGCTTTGGCGTCGTCGTTGCGCAGCGAATCAAGATAGTCGAGGTACTGCTGGTCAACGTCCTTGGTCACGTAAATACCGTTGAACACGGAGCATTCAAACTGCTGAATTTCTGGATTCTCGGCACGTACCGCGTCGATGAGATCGTTCAGGTCCTGGAAAATCAGGCCATCAGCGCCGATGATCTGGCGAATTTCATCCACTTCACGGCCGTGAGCGATCAGCTCGTTGGCGGTTGGCATATCAATACCGTACACGTTCGGGAAGCGAATCTCCGGCGCGGCAGAGGCCAGGTAGACTTTCTTCGCACCCGCTTCGCGCGCCATCTCGATAATCTGCTCAGAGGTGGTGCCACGAACAATGGAGTCATCCACCAGCAGAACGTTCTTATCGCGGAATTCCGCGCGGTTGGCGTTCAGCTTGCGGCGCACGGACTTACGACGCAGATGCTGCCCCGGCATGATAAACGTGCGGCCAACGTAGCGGTTCTTCACAAAGCCCTGACGGTATGGCTTATCCAGAATGCGGGCAATCTCCAGCGCGATATCGCAGGAGGTTTCCGGGATAGGAATCACCACGTCGATGTCCAGATCGTCCCACTCGCGGGCAATCTTCTCGCCGAGCTTCGTGCCCATATTGACGCGCGCGCTGTAGACGGAAATCTTGTCGATGAAGGAATCCGGACGGGCAAAGTAAACGTATTCAAACAGGCACGGGTTGCTGACCGGGTTGTCGGCACACTGGCGGGTAAACAGCTGGCCCTTCTCGGTGATGTACACCGCTTCGCCCGGCGCCACGTCGCGCAGGAATTCGAAGCCCAGGGTGTCCAGCGCCACGCTTTCAGAAGCAACCATATATTCGGTACGGCCATCGCCGAGGTCGCGCTTACCGAGCACCAGCGGACGAATGCCGTTTGGATCGCGGAAGGCGACCATACCGTGACCGATGATCATCGCAACGCAGGCGTACGCGCCGCGGATCTGACGGTTTGTCGCGGCAATCGCGGCAAAAATGTTGTCTGCTTCCAGCGGATAGTGACGGAAGTTATCCAGCTCGCTGGCGAACACATTGAGCAGGATTTCAGAATCAGAGGTGGTGTTAATGTGGCGACGTTTCTCTTCGAACAGCTTTTTACGCAGTTCATGCGCGTTGGTCAGGTTGCCGTTATGAGCAAGGGTGATGCCATACGGTGAGTTGACGTAGAAAGGCTGTGCCTCAGAGGCGCTGGAACTGCCAGCAGTAGGATAACGAACGTGACCGATCCCCATATTACCTTGCAGACGCTGCATATGGCGGGCTTCAAACACATCGTTTACCAGGCCATTCGCCTTGCGTAAACGGAAGCAGTTGTTTGCATCAATGGTGATGATACCCGCAGCATCCTGCCCACGGTGCTGAAGCACCGTTAACGCGTCATAAATCGACTGGTTTACCGGCATGAAACCGGCGATACCGACAATACCGCACATTCGTCTTTTCCTCGTTAAGCCACATCTCAGGGTTTATGCCCTGGGCAAAAAACTCGACGAGCTTTGCAGATAGTCAAAGAACCATCTGATGATGAAGCTGAACTCTGGAATGAGCTGCGATTTCTGCCAGTCTTCACTTTTGGAGAACCCGGTGAAGGTATCCAGGAAGAACAGGATCGCGGCCACAATCAGCACGCCTCGTAATGCCCCGAAACAGATCCCGAGCACCCTGTCCGTTCCTGACAGACCGGTTTTCTCGACCAGCTGACCTATCACGTAATTCACGATAGCGCCGACAATCAGCGTTGCGATAAACAGCACCGCGATAGCGATTCCATTTCGGACCAGTTCATCTTCAAAGCCCGTGAACCAGACAGACAGGTAAGTGTAGTAATGACTGGCGACAAAGAAAGCACAACCCCAGGTCACCAGCGATAACGCTTCACGAACAAAGCCACGGATCAGGCTAACCAGACAGGAAAAACCAATCACCGCAATGATGGCGTAATCAATCCAGACCATATGTGTCCCACGATTTAACGCCCTGTCATCCAGTTCGGGGCGAATTCTAACAGAAAAAGAAAACGTTTGCGTAGGGATTTCCTTCCCGCGCGTAAATAAAAAAGGCGCTGAAAAAATGTTCAACGCCGTGGCTTATCGCCTCTCTCTTAAAGGAGCAGGTCGTACTTAGTTTGCGCTGTAGCCCATCACCACACCGCTCAGGCCGGAGATCTGCTTCAGCTCACCCAGCGACCCTTTCAGTTTGTCTTTAGACGCTTCTGGCCCCACGAGGATACGGGTAATTTTACCCTGCACCGGCGTGGAAGGTGAAGTGTAAACACGATATCCCGCACTGCGCAGTTTGCTTACGACCTCGTTAACTTTATCGGCATTTTTCAATGCACCGAGCTGCACCACATAGGCTTTACCCGTTGGGGCAGCAGCGTCCTGCTGCGTCGGTTTTGCTGGCGGAGGCGTCTCTGACGCCGCGGCGAGCTGTTCTGCCGCTTTATCGCGCTGCGGTTTCGGCTGCGGCTTCTCAACCGGCTTCGGTTTTTCAACCGGTTTAGGCTGCTCGACCGGCACAGGATCGATATCGCTGTTGCTCGTGGCCGCCAGGCGAGACGGGTCGAGCGACGGTGCGGCGGCATCACCCGCGCGCACCTCTTCCGCCGCGCCTTCCGGTGGCTGAGCAGGCAGCGCCTGCGTCGCCGCAGGCAGCATATCCGGCTCATCGCGGTCACCCGGTTTCGGCACCAGCGGAATCGCGGCAAACTCATCCTGATAATGCTTTTTCTGCCCGTCGAGCAGCCCGGGAAGAATAATCACCCCGAGCGCGACCAGCACAATGGTTCCTGTTAAACGGTTCTGAAACTTACTCGCCACCGGTTCTCCCCGCGTCCATCACTTCCATGACATGTGCCACCGTGTGGAATGAACCACACACCAGCACGGTATCTTCTGGTTTAGCATCCGCCATCGCGGCATGCCAGGCCTGCGCCACGCTACTGTAGATTGCGCCTTTGCCGAGATGTTCCATCAGCTGCTCAGCCGTCGCGCCGCGAGGCCCCTCCAGAGGAGCACAATACCAGCTATCGACCACACTCTCCATGCAGGCCAGCGTCCCGCCGATATCTTTATCATGAAGCATACCGATAACCGCCAGCACGCGCCCGGTTTTTGGTAACGATTTGAGACGTCCCGCGAGATACGCCGCAGCATGGGGGTTGTGCGCCACATCCAGAATCAGGCGCGGTGACTCGCTGACTAACTGAAAACGTCCGGGCAGAATCGCGTTTTGTATGCCCTCGCGGATCGCCTTTTCGCTGACCACGAGGCCGCTGGCGCGCAGTGCCGCCAGTGCGGTAGCTGCGTTCGGCTGCGGCACCTGGGGCAGCGGCAGGTTGTCGAGCGCGCCCTGCGCATCGCTAAAGCGCCAGCCGTTGTCCTGAACCTCATACTGCCAGTCAACACCGCGGCGCAGCAGCTGCGCGCCCTTCTCGTTCGCCACGTCAGCAATGGTATACGGCATATCCGGCTCGCCAACCACCGCGGGCTTATTTGCCCGGAAAATACCGGCCTTCTCGCGGCCGATGCTTTCACGATCGGGCCCCAGCCAGTCGACATGATCCAGCGCGATGGAAGTCACCACCGCCACGTCCGCATCCACGATATTGGTCGCATCAAGACGTCCGCCGAGACCGACCTCAAGGATCACCACATCCAGCTGCGCCTGCTTAAACAGCCACAGGGCCGACAGGGTGCCGTATTCAAAATAGGTTAATGAGATCTCACCGCGTGCGGCTTCAATTTCAGCAAACGACGCCGTATGCGCGGATTCCGGCAGCTCGCGGTTCTGTACGCGAACCCGCTCGGTGTAGCGTACCAGGTGTGGCGAGCTGTAAACGCCAACCCTGTAACCCGCCGCCATCAGGACGGATTCCAGCGTACGGCAGGTCGTGCCTTTGCCGTTGGTTCCCGCGACGGTGAACACGAAAGGCGCCGGTTTGAGCACGTCAAGACGCGCCGCAACCTGGCTTACGCGTTCAAGCCCCATATCGATGGTTTTACTGTGCAGGTTTTCCAGATAAGAAAGCCACGCGGCCAGGGGCGACGTGGCTTGGGGAATGCTTTTATTTTCCATAATGCCCGGTTGTCATTAACAGATTAGAAAGCAAAAGGGCAGCGCCAACCGGCCCTGCCCTTTTCAGTTATCAGGCCTCGGGTTCCTGATCCGGTACCACCACGCCTTCGCGCGGTTCATCCGGGTTCGGCGCTGGCAGATTCATCAGCTTCGCCAGGATGCTCGCCAGCTTCAGGCGCATTTCCGGACGGCGGACGATCATATCGATGGCGCCTTTCTCGATGAGGAACTCACTGCGCTGGAAGCCCGGCGGCAGTTTTTCACGAACGGTCTGCTCGATAACGCGAGGACCCGCAAAGCCGATCAGCGCTTTTGGCTCAGCGATGTTCAGATCGCCCAGCATCGCGAAGCTCGCGGAGACGCCGCCCATGGTTGGGTCGGTCAGCACGGAGATATACGGCAGACCGCGCTCCTGCATCTTCGCCAGCGCTGCAGAGGTTTTTGCCATCTGCATCAGCGACATCAGCGCTTCCTGCATGCGCGCACCGCCGGAAGCAGAGAAGCAGATCAGCGGACAGTTGTCTTCCAGCGCCTGCTCAACGGCACGCACGAAGCGCGCACCGACCACGGAGCCCATTGAGCCGCCCATAAAGGAGAACTCAAACGCAGCGGCAACAGCCGGCATCCCGTGCAGGGTGCCTTTCATGACGACCAGCGCGTCTTTCTCGCCGGTCTCTTTCTGTGCAGAGGCCAGACGATCTTTATATTTTTTGGAATCGCGGAACTTCAGCACGTCTTTTGGCTCAAGCTCGCTGCCCAGTTCTACCAGAGAACCTTCGTCCAGCAGGCTATGCAGGCGGTTGCGCGCCGACATACGCATATGGTGGTCACACTTCGGACACACCTCAAGGTTGCGCTCCAGCTCTGCGCGATACAGAACCTGGCCGCAGCTATCACACTTCGTCCATACCCCTTCAGGAATGCTCGCTTTACGCGTTGGGGTAATGTTGCTTTTAATTCGTTCAATCCAGCTCATTGATAACCTTTCTGCCTGAACCTGGTCGTATGCCAGTTTTGCTATAAGAGGCGAATAATGCCATTTTTGCCTCCAACAGACCATGAATGTTGCACATTAAAACATAACAGCCCGAAACTTTGGATAAAAAAGTGGTCGAACCGCCAGTGTGCATTTACTTCGCTTGCTTTGCCGCCGCACGTTTGTGACGAATGATTTCGATAACGCCCGGCAGTACGGAAAGCACAATAATCGCTACAATCAGTAACTTAAGATTTTCCTGAACCACCGGGAGATCGCCAAACAGGTAGCCTGCATAGGTAAACAGCAGCACCCACAACAGCGCCCCCACGACGTTATACATGGCAAAATGACGATAGGACATATGCCCCATTCCCGCCACAAACGGTGCAAATGTGCGCACAATAGGCACAAAGCGCGCAAGGATAATGGTTTTTCCGCCATGGCGTTCATAAAACGCATGGGTTTTGTCTAAATAGCTGCGACGGAAAATTTTTGAATCCGGATTACTGAACAGCCGCTCACCGAAAACCCGTCCAATCGTGTAGTTGACCGCATCACCGACGATGGCGGCAATCACCATCAGCACCACCATAAGATGCACATTCAGATCGTTGGTGGGCAGCGCCGATAACGCCCCGGCGACAAACAGCAGTGAATCGCCCGGCAGGAACGGCGTGACAACCAGCCCGGTTTCACAGAACAGAATGAGGAACAGAATGGCATAAACCCAGACGCCATACTGCGCGACCAGCTCTGCCAGGTGAACATCAATATGCAGGATGAAATCAATCAAAAAACGAATTACGTCCATATTGTCTAAGCCTTAATTGCACCTTTGTTTAGTCCGCTAAAAACAGCGGCCCCATTGGCGGTTTCGGCAGGTCAAACCGATCCGGATAGTCTACCGAGACCAGATACAGCCCTTCCGCTTTCGCCGTGGCTGCCGCAAGCGTTCTGTCCTTCGCTGCCAGCAGGTCTGCAATCCAGCTCTCCGGCTGGTGTCCGGCACCCACTTCCATCAGGCTGCCCACAATATTCCGCACCATATGATGTACAAAGGCATTGGCTTTGATATCCACCACCACATACGCGCCAAAACGGCTGACGTTGATATGCATGACGTTACGCCACGGCGTGCGGGACTGACACTGCACCGCACGAAACGAGGTAAAGTCATTCTCCCCAATCAGACACTGCGCCGCGCGATGCATACGTTCAGCATCAAGCGGTTCATAAAAATGCGTCACGCCCTGGCTTAACACCGCCGGACGCAGACGCTGATTGTAGATGACATAACGGTAGCGACGCGCGGTGGCGCTGAAGCGCGCGTGAAAATCATCCGGCACAGCTTTCACCCAGCGCACCGCAATGTCACCAGGCAAATTCGCATTTACCCCCAGCGTCCAGGCGGCATCCTTACGCACGGCGGTGGTTTCAAAGTGCACCACCTGCCCCGTGCCGTGAACGCCCGCATCCGTACGGCCTGCGCACAGGACGTTAATCGGCTCGTTTGCCACCTGAGAGAGCGCTTTCTCCAGCTTCTCCTGGACGCTGCGCACCTCATTCTGACGCTGCCAGCCATAATATTTACTGCCATCGTACTCAATACCGAGGGCAATTTTATGAACCGGCTTTTGTTCCACGTCTGACATCAGTACAGGTACTCCTGCACCAGTTTTTCAGCGATCTTGACCGCCATCAGCGCGCCGCCGAAACGAACGTTGTCGGCAACGGACCAGAACTGGACCTGCTCCGGCATACCGTAGTCGTTACGCACGCAGCCAACGGAAAGATGCGCGCTGCCGGTGGCATCGCCCACCTGCGTCGGGAACTCGCTCTCTTCAGAGAGGACGATGTCTTCCCCGCGGCCAAACGCATCGCGCGCCTCTTCTGCCGCCAGGGGACGCAGCGCTTCAAAGCCGACCATCTGCGCGTGACCGTAGAAGACCGGGGACTGCACGACGCTTGCGGAGATCATCAGGCCATCGTCCTGCAGAATTTTACGTACCTCATCAACGATACGACGCTCTTCGCGCACGGAACCCTCGCGGTCCGGCAGCAGCGGCAGCATGTTGAACGCCAGCTGGCGGCCAAAGAAATCATCTTCGTCAATCGGAATGCCGTTCAGCAGCTTCGCGCTCTGCCCGGCCAGCGCGTCAACGGCCTTTTTGCCGTTTGCGGACGCGGACAACAGGCTGGTGACGGTAATGCGCGACAGGCCGCCGTCGTCGATCAGCGGTTTCAGCGCGGTCAGCAGCTGGCTGGTCAGGCTGTTCGGTACCGCAATGACGTTACGGTTGCGGTAATCAGCCAGTACAAACGGGTTCACGTCCGGCACCACCAGCGGCACATCCGGCTCCATGGAGAACAGGCCGCTCAGGTCGATGACCAGGCAGCCTGCGTTGGTCGCCTCTTCAACGTACGCCGCAGTGGCTTCAGGGCCTGCGGCGAAAAACGCCAGCTGCGCCTGCGTCCAGTCGAACGCCGCCGCATCCTGAACCATGACGGATTTACTGTTAAAACGCAGATGCTCACCCGCGCTATCCGTTCGCGCCAGCGCATAGATATCGCCCACCGGGAACTGACGCTCAGCAAGCGTTTCGAGCAGGGCTTCGCCCACGGCACCCGTGGCACCTAAAATGGCAATGTTCCAGCCTTCAGACATGGTGGTTTACTCCAGAAATAAAAAAGCGTCCCTGTCGGAGTATCCGACAGGGAGCATTAAGAAGACATTAATGCGCCGGATGATGAACGGCGTTAAACCCCAGCTTATGCAGCAGCGTCGCCGCCGAGGCGTCGTCGCACATCACATACAGGGAAGACCACTCGCGGCGCTCAACGTAGTGCTTGCGCAGCTTATCAAACTCACCCGGGATCCCCGCCACTTTACGCAGCAGCGCATCATCGCGGCGCACATCATACACCAAATGCACCAGCCTTTTCAGCGTTGCCTGATCGAGCGGGCCGTGAAGGGTAATGCGGCCAAATTCAGGCGCGGGGAGTAAGGTATCCAGCGCCACCTGCTGCGGATGACCGATAAAGGCGCTGTAGGCCTCGAAGACCTGCGTCGTGCCGCGGGCTTTCCCTTCGAGGGTATAACCGGCGATATGTGCGGTGCCCACGTCCACCTTGTTAAGCAGCTCAACGATGAGGTCCGGCTCCGGCTCCCAGACGTCCAGCACCACGCTGAGATCTTGTCCTTCGTTCAGACACGTCAGCAGCGCGGCGTTATAGACTACCGGACCACGACAGGCATTTATCAGAATAGTGCCAGCCTTCAGACGGCGAATGAGCGCCTCATCGGCAAGATGCAGCGACTTATACGGTCCCTCTTTAAACAGAGGCGTGTGGAACGTCAGCACGTCACACTGTTCAACCAGCTCGTCCAGCGAGCGGAAATCCCCGTCATCGCCATTGTCTTTGCGCGGCGGATCGCACAGCAGCGTGCGGATCCCTAACGCTTCCAGGCGCTTTTGCAGGCGCCCGCCGACGTTACCCACGCCGACAATCCCCACGGTGCGGTCTTTCAGCGCAAACCCGTCGCGCTCGGCCAGCATCAGCAGCGAGGAGAAAACGTATTCCACGACGGCAATCGCGTTACAGCCCGGCGCGGCGGAGAAACCGATTCCGGCCTGCTTCAGCCATTTATCATCCACATGATCGGTCCCTGCCGTTGCGGTCCCAACGAACTTAACCGCCTTACCAGCGAGCAACGCCTCATTTACTTTGGTCACCGAGCGCACCATCAGGGCGTCGGCGTCGTCCAGTTCGTTGACCGGGATCGGGCGACCAGGAACAGCCTTAACGTTACCCAGGCGGCTAAACAGCTCACGGGCGTAAGGCATATTTTCATCAACGAGGATTTTCACGTCTGAGTACCTGTTTGAGAGGAAGAAAACCTGCCAAGTGTGCCATAATCTGGCCGCCAGGCATATACGTCTGCCAGGTTTACGCTGAGTTTTGACTTTAAGGATTTTTGACGATGCAGCCCATTTCAGGTACGCCGCCACGCCCTCCGGGTGAAGGCCCTGTCACGCCAAACGTTGCCGGTGAACAACCGCTATCTACGCAACAGCGCACCGTGCTGGAGCGACTGATCACGCGCCTGATTGCGCTGACTTCGCAGCAAAACGCGGAAGTCTGGGCCGGGGTGAAGCATGATTTAGGCGTGAGGAACGACGCACCGCTGCAGTCGCGTCATTTCCCCGCTGCCGAGCAAAATCTGAACCAGCGTATTACGACCGCGCAGCAGAACCACACCACGCGCCAGATTGTTTCTCAGCTGACGGAGCTGCTGGGCCAGGGAAATAACCGCCAGGCGGTGAGTGATTTTATTCGCCAGCAGTATGGTCAGACCGCGCTGGGCCAGCTGACGCCCGATCAGCTCAAAACCGTGCTGACGCTGCTGCAGAACAATCAGCTGTCGATTCCGCAGCCACAGGTGCGCCCGGCGACCGAGCGTCCGCTGCTGCCCGCCGAGCACAATACGCTCAAGCAGATGGTGACCAAGCTGGCCGCGGCCACCGGCGAGCCGACGAAGCTCATCTGGCAATCCATGCTGGAGCTGTCCGGCGTGAAGGCGGGCGAGCTGATCCCGGCCAAACAGTTTACCCATCTGGTGACCTGGCTCCAGGCACGCCAGACGCTCAGCACCCAGAGCGCCCCGACTCTGCATACTGTCCAGGCCGCGCTGAAACAGCCGCTTGAGCCGCACGAGTTCGAGGTGATTCGGGATTATGCCCAGCAAAACTGGCAGGCCACACCGCAGACGGTACTGACTACCGCGCAGGTACAGGATTTGCTCAACCAGATCTTCGTTCGCCGCGCCGAACGTGAAAGTGGCGTGCCGGAGGTGAGAAATGTTCAGCCGATCTACAGCCCGCTGTTTGCGCCGGTCGTGGAGACCTTCAGAACCCTCTCTGCGCGTCCGGGATTGATGTTTATTGCACTGCTGATTGCGCTGGCGATTTTCTGGTTGGTTGCTTGATATTTTGCCCGGTGGCGCTGCGCTTACCGGGCCTACAACGGCTCGAACCGTAGGCCGGGTAAGGCGCAGCCGCCACCCGGCAACAAAGACTCACGTTCTGCGAAACGCCACCAGCGTCACCACGATCCCCACCACCGCGGAAACCGCACCGGCCAGGAAGACGGACGGATAACCAAACGAGGTGGCTAACAGCCCGGCCAGCGGCCCGGTAACGCCGTATGAGATATCCTGAAACGCCGCATAGCCGCCCAGCGCCGTCCCGCGCACCTGCGGGGCCACGCGCTTCACCACTTCAACGCCCAGCGCCGGGAAGATCAGAGAACAGCCGCAGCCGGTCAGCGCCGCACCCAGCAGCGCCACGGATGCCACGGGTGCATTCCACAACAGCAGAAGACCGATGGTTTCAATGACCAGCGACGCCACCGCCACCTTCACGCCGCCGAAGCGATCCGGCATCCAGCCAAAAAGCACGCGCATCAGAACAAACGCGCCGCCAAACGCGGTAAGCGTAAAACCGGCCATCGCCCAGCCGCGGCTCATAAAATAGAGCGAGACGAACGTCCCTATTACCGCAAAACCCACACCCTGCAGCGCCAGGCCCAGGCCCGGCTGCCAGATTTGGCCGACCACGCTCCACAGGGAAGGTCGCTCGCCTTTGTGCGCGGGCACCTTACGCACCGAGCCGTTAAACGCCCATGCCACCAGCGGCAGCGCCATGGTGGTGGCAGCCAGCGCCGCAAAACCAAACTGGTTGTTGATCAGCAGGCCAAGCGGTGCACCGGCGGCCAGCGCGCCGTAGATGGCCATGCCGTTCCAGGACATCACCTTGCCGGAACGTGCTGGCCCCACCAGCCCCATTCCCCAGGTCAGGGTGCCGGTCAGCAACTGGCTTTCACCAAAGCCAAGAATTAAACGGCCCAGCACCAGCAGCGCAAATTTATACGCCGCGTCGACCGGCAGAAGTGCCGCCAGCAGCCAGGCACCGCCCGCCAGCCCGCAGGCAAACATCCCCTGCAGCGCCGAGCGTTTTGCACCGTGCTGATCCGCCAGCCGTCCAGCGTATCCGCGGGTTAATACCGTGGCTAAAAACTGAATGCCCACGGCAATGCCGACCATGGTGTTGCCATAGCCCAGCTCCTGATGAACGAACAGCGGGATCACCGGCAGCGGCAGGCCAACGGTCATATAGGTCAGGAATACCGCAAAGGCGATACGGAACAGCGAGACGTTCGCTGAAGGGGTTGTTTCTGTTTGAGTTACTGCAGTCATGCTTTACTCCGAAATGAAGAGTAAGGCGGGGAAATGCCACGCCCCCTCTACCTGATTATCA
Source organism: Enterobacter cloacae complex sp. Mu1197 (assembly GCF_040059225.1). NCBI lineage: Bacteria > Pseudomonadati > Pseudomonadota > Gammaproteobacteria > Enterobacterales > Enterobacteriaceae > Enterobacter > Enterobacter cloacae complex sp. Mu1197. The sequence goes on from NZ_CP157375.1 coordinate 3,314,801, forward strand.
GGATTAAGGTGCGTTGGTTGACGTTAAACGCTTACGCATTATCGTGAGGATAATGTTGAGTGGTGAAGTTTGCCTGTGAGATCAGCTGCTTGTCAATGCATAAAAAAGGGAGCCTTATGGCTCCCCTTCTGAATCAAACATAAAACTTATGCTTTCAGCTTACGCATGACCAGCGTGGCGTTGGTGCCGCCGAAACCGAAGCTGTTGGACATGACGGTAGTCAGCGTCGCTTCCGTTGGTTTGGTCACGATGTTCAGGCCAGCAGCCTGCTCGTCCATCTCTTCGATATTGATGCTTGGGGCGATAAAGCCGTTTTCCAGCATCAGCAGAGAGTAGATCGCTTCCTGAACGCCAGCCGCACCCAGAGAGTGACCGGTCATGGCTTTGGTCGCAGAGATCGCCGGGCTGTTGTCGCCGAAGACTTCGCGGATCGCACCCAGCTCTTTCACGTCGCCTACCGGCGTAGAGGTACCGTGAGAGTTCAGGTAGTCGATTGGGGTGTCAACGCCGTGCATCGCCATCTTCATGCAGCGCACCGCGCCTTCGCCGGATGGTGCAACCATGTCGGCGCCGTCAGACGTTGCACCGTAGCCTACGATCTCAGCATAGATGTACGCACCACGTGCCAGGGCGTGCTCCAGCTCTTCAACCACAACCATACCGCCGCCGCCCGCGATGACGAAGCCGTCACGGTGCGCATCGTAGGTACGGGAAGCTTTGTCCGGAGTCTCATTGTACTTGGTGGACAGTGCCCCCATCGCGTCGAATTCGCAGGCCATTTCCCAGCCCAGCTCTTCGCCGCCGCCAGCAAATACGATGTCCTGTTTACCCAGCTGGATCTGCTCAACAGCATTACCGATGCAGTGCGCGGAAGTCGCACACGCAGAGCTGATGGAGTAGTTCACACCGTGGATTTTGAACGGGGTCGCCAGGCATGCGGAAACCGCAGAACCCATGGCTTTAGTCACCACGTACGGACCTACCGCTTTCAGACCACGCGGGCTACGCATTGCGTCAGCACCAAATACCTGCGCTTTAGATGAGCCGCCGGAACCGGCGATCAAACCCACGCGCGGGTTGTTCTGATAAACCTCTTCGCTCAGGCCAGAATCTTTGATCGCTTCCTGCATGGAGAGATAAGCATAAATAGAGGCATCGTTCATGAAACGAACCACTTTGCGGTCAATCAAACCGGTGGTGTCCAGTTTGACGTTACCCCATACGTGGCTACGCATACCTGAATCTTTAAACTCTTCAGAGAAAGTGATCCCGGAGCGTCCTTCACGCAGAGATGCCAGGACTTCCTGCTGGTTATTACCGATGCTGGAAACAATGCCCAGGCCAGTAATCACTGCACGTTTCATTCAATACCTCTGTAAGTCGCACTATAGTAAGTTTCGAGTCGCACAATAGCGTACACTTGTACGCCGAACAAGTCCGATCAGACATTTTCTGCGGAAATTTGCACCGATGGACTCACATCGTTAAGATCGTGCCACTGCCTGTCAGACGAGTAACTTACGTGAAACAAAACGCTATACAACCCGCCAACCTCGAATTCAACGCTGAGGGTACACCTGTTTCCCGAGATTTTGATGATGTCTATTTTTCTAATGATAACGGACTCGAAGAAACTCGCTATGTTTTCCTCGACGGAAACCAGCTCAGCACCCGCTTCCCGGCGCACCCGCGGAGCCTGTTTGTGGTCGCGGAAAGTGGATTCGGCACCGGGCTGAATTTTTTAACCCTCTGGCAGGCGTTTAACCAGTTCCACGCTGCTCACCCCGAGGCTACGCTACAAAGATTACATTTCATCAGTTTCGAAAAATTCCCGCTCACCGCGCACGATCTGCGGCTTGCCCACCAGCGCTGGCCGGAGCTTGCGCCCTGGGCGGAGCAGCTTCAGGCGCAGTGGCCGCCCCACATAGGCGGCTGTCACCGTCTGATGCTGGACGGCGGACGCGTCACGCTGGACTTATGGCTCGGCGACATCAACGACCTGACCGACAGGCTCGATGATTCGATGAATCAGAAGGTCGACGCGTGGTTTCTGGACGGTTTTGCCCCTGCCAAAAACCCGGACATGTGGAGCCAGCATCTGTTTAACGCGATGGCGCGGCTGGCGCGCCCTGGGGCTACCCTTGCCACCTTCACCTCGGCGGGCTTTGTCCGCCGTGGGTTGCAGGAGGCAGGCTTTACCATGCAGAAGACCAAAGGCTTTGGCCGCAAGCGCGACATGCTGGTCGGCAGGATGGAGCAGACGCTGGACATCCCCGCTCAGACGCCCTGGTTTGCGCGCCGCGCGAGCGCATCGCGCGACGTGGCGATCGTTGGCGGTGGGATCGCCAGCGCCCTGCTCTCGCTCGCGCTTCTCCAGCGCGGCTGGCAGGTCACGCTCTACTGTGCTGACGACGCGCCCGCCAGCGGCGCGTCCGGCAACCGTCAGGGGGCGCTCTATCCGCTTTTAAGCGCGCACGACCCGGCCCTGTTCCAGTTTTTCCCGGCAGCGTTTACCTTCGCCCGTCGCCTGTATGACGCGCTTCCGGTGGCGTTCGACCATGACTGGTGCGGCGTTACGCAGCTTGGCTGGGATGAAAAGAGCCAGCAGAAGATCGCGCAGATGCTCTCTCTGGGTCTGCCTGACGAGATTGCCCGCGCGGTGAGCGCGCAAGAGGTGAAAGACACCGCTGGCGTGGAAACCGGGTGTGGAGGCATTCAGTATCCGCTCGGCGGCTGGCTGTGCCCGGCTGAACTGACCGCGGCGGTCATTGCCCTGGCGCAGTCGCGAGGGCTGACGGTGCAGTATGGCCACAAGGTGGAATCGCTCACCCGGACAGAACGCTGGGATCTGCGTTTCGCTGATGGCAGGGAGGCGAGCCATGCCAGCGTTGTGCTGGCCAACGGGCATCACATCAGCCAGTTTATTCAGACAGCGACGTTGCCGGTTTATCCGGTCGGCGGCCAGGTGAGCCATATCCCGACCGCGCCTGCGCTCGGCAAACTGCGTCAGGTGCTGTGCTATGACGGCTATCTGACGCCGCAAAATCCCTCTAACGGCCATCACTGCATCGGGGCCAGCTATCATCGTGGCGAAACGGAGATGCACTACAGCGAGGCGGATCAGTTGCAGAACCGCCAGCGCCTGATTGACTGTTTCCCGGATGCAGCGTGGGCGAAAGAGGTCGACGTTAGCGAGGGTGACGCGCGCTGCGGCGTGCGCTGCGCCACCCGCGATCATCTGCCGATGGCGGGCAACGTGCCGGACTACGAGGCGACGCTTGCGGCCTATGAGGATCTGGCTGAACACCAGGAAACCGCGGTGGCCTCACCGGTCTATCCAGAGCTGTTTATGCTGGGGGGACTGGGTTCCCGCGGGCTGTGCTCTGCCCCGCTGCTGGCTGAAGTGTTAGCCGCGCAAATGAGCGACGAGCCGATTCCGCTGGACAGGGTCACGCTTGCGGGTCTGAACCCGAATCGATTGTGGGTACGGAAACTGCTGAAGGGGAAGAAGGTTAAGTAAGGTGCGGCCTGGTGCCCTCACCCTAACCCTCTCCCACAGGGAGAGGGAAGAGAAGGCGGCGGCTTAGCGTTTAGCCTGCTGGAACAGGTTGTCCCACATGCCCAGCACTAAAGACTGGTCTCGCGGAGAGAGCTCCCCGGCCTGAATGGCTTTCTCCAGACTGCGGGCCACTTCAGCGTGAACGGCGTCGGCAGAGTGATCGTCACCTGCTTCCAGCTCAGCTACCGCGAGCGTCAGGTGACCACGCAGATAACCGCTGGCGAACAGCTCATCATCGCTGGCGTGTTCCACCATGTCATCAATTAACGCCAGAATGCGTGATTCAAATTCTGCGATCATCTTCTTTCCTCTGTTAAAGATCTTCCGGCCAAGGGAAGCATTCCGCCGTGATCACCGGCGTGTGGTAATAATTCTGTAAGGCCTCAATCAGGCGCGCCGGACGTTCCGGGATGCCTTTCTCAAGATAGTCCATCACCTGCGCATGCACGCGGCGCTGGAAGACGATACGGTCTGGCTCGAAGTCGCCTTCGAGGTTGTCACAGCTCACGTTGAACGGGAAACCCGCCGCGACGCAGAATAGCCATTCCAGCGCCTGCGGCTTCACTTCCACATCCTCAAACTGGCCCTGCGTTGCGGCGTCACGCCCGTCCGGGCAGTACCAGTAACCAAAGTCCACCAGCTCGCGACGCGCTTTTCCGGCGATGCACCAGTGCGAAATTTCGTGCAAACCGCTGGCGTAAAAGCCGTGCGCAAAGACGATGCGGTTATACGGAACCTCTGCATCAGCAGGAAGATAGATCGGTTCGTCGTCGCCTTTAATCAGACGGGTATTAAAATCGTCAGCAAAACAGCCGTCAAAAATCTCAATCAGCTGTTCGTATTTATGCGTACTGTTCATTAATGCATCCCCAACCAGGTGAGGATCTCCTGTCCATGGCTGTCATAAAGAAGTTTGGCGCTCATTACGGCCGAGACGATGACGATCATCGGTCGAATCAGCTTTTGTCCTTTGCTTAACACCAGACGCGAACCCGCGCGCGCGCCCAGGAACTGCCCTGCCATCATGACGAATCCGGTTGCCCAGATGACCTTGCCGCCAATGATAAACAGCAGCAGACCGCCGAGGTTCGACGTCGCGTTGAGCACTTTGGCATGAGCGGTCGACTTGGCGAGGTTAAACCCGGCCAGCGTCACGAACGCCAGCGCGTAAAACGAGCCCGCCCCCGGGCCGAAGAAACCGTCGTAAAAGCCGACGCAGCCCCCGGCAATCAGGGCAAACGGCAGACCGTGCAGACGACGCTGGCGGTCTTCCTCGCCGAGCTTCGGCATCAGCAGGAAATAAAGCCCGATGCAGATGACCAGAACCGGCAGGATCTGGCGCAAAATATCCGACTGCACGTGCTGAACCAGCAGCGCGCCCGACGTGGAACCAATAAAGGTCATCAGGATATTGAGCTTCTGGTCGGCCAGGCTCACCACCTTGCGGCGGATAAAATAGAGCGACGCTGAGAGCGAGCCGCCGCAGGCCTGCAGCTTGTTGGTGGCAAGCGCCTGCGCCGGGCTCATGCCCGCCGCCAGCAGCGCGGGTACGGTTAATAACCCACCGCCGCCCGCAAGGGCATCAATAAAACCGGCCAGCATGGCCACGAAGAAAAGAACCACCAGCAGCAGCGGTGACACCATAAACAGATCGACGAAATTATCCATTAAAGTACATGCTCATCCAGTAGCGCCTGGCAGGAAGGCGGCAACGGAGGCGGTGTCTTCTTCTCAGGCTTAGAGGTTCCAGGTTTTGCCGGTTCAAACCAGCTTTGCAGTTCCGCACCGCAGCCATCGCCTGGCGGCGGGAGCGGCTGATCTTCACATTCGAGGCTGTTCGCCGGGCAGCGCAGGCGAACGTGCATGTGCGCGCGATGCTGGAACCAAGGGCGCACTTTGCGCAGCCAGTCACGGTCCGTTCCGGCATCCAGGCAGAGCTGCTGCTTGATGGCCGGGTTGACGAAAATCCGCGTGACGTCGTTATCTTCTGCCGCCAGCTTGATCATGCTGGAGACCTCCCGCGTCCACAGGGACGGCACAACGCGCTTGCCGTCGCTCGCCACCAGATCCAGCGCCTGCGGCTTCAGCAACTGGGCAGACGTCCAGCGCGCTTTCGGCAACTGCAGGAAGATATCAACATCCAGCCCGGTCTGATGACTGGCGTGTCCACCGTTAAAACGCCCGCCGGCAGGCATCCCCATATCACCGATCAGCATCGTGCCCAGCCCCAGGTTATGCACCTGGTTGCCAAGACGCTGAATAAACAGCACCAGATCCGGGTGGCCAAAATAGCGACGCTGGTCGGTACGCATCACCTGATAGGTGTCTGATTGCAGTGGAAGTTCCTGCGCGCCGACGATACAGCCGTTGGAAAAGGCGCCGATGGACTGCGCGCTCCCCGCCACCGGGTGGGTGATTTTTTGCCATGGCGTCGCGGCCAGACTGGCTCCACTGGCCAGCAGCGCCAGCAGAGCAATTGCGGTTTTTTTCATGTTTACCAGCGTGGAATGGTGGTCGTCACATCCGCATTCTGCGCGCGCTGGCGCAGGAAGTGATCCATCAGCACGATCGCCAGCATCGCCTCTGCGATCGGCACCGCGCGGATCCCCACGCACGGATCGTGACGTCCTTTGGTGATCATCTCAACTTCTTCGCCATCGCGGTTAATCGTGTGGCCCGGCACGGTAATGCTGGAGGTTGGCTTCAGCGCGATGTTGGCAATAATCTGCTGCCCGCTGCTGATACCGCCCAGAATGCCGCCCGCGTGGTTGCTCTGGAAGCCCGCTTTCGTGATCTCGTCGCGATTCTGGCTGCCGCGCAGGGATACCACGTCAAAACCGTCGCCAATCTCAACGCCCTTCACCGCGTTGATGCTCATCAGCGCGTGGGCGATGTCGGCGTCGAGACGGTCAAATACCGGCTCGCCCCAGCCTGGCGGGACGCCGTCGGCCACCACGGTCACTTTCGCCCCGATGGAGTCGCCCTCTTTTTTCAGGCCCCGCATCAGTTCGTCCAGCGCATCCAGCTTGTCGGCATCGGCACAGAAGAACGGGTTTTGCTCGACCAGATCCCAGTCTTTGATCGCCAGCGGAATGTCGCCCATCTGGGTCAGACAGCCGCGGATAACGATGCCAAATTTCTGCTGCAGGTATTTTTTGGCAATGGCACCCGCCGCCACGCGCATCGCGGTTTCACGCGCAGAAGAACGTCCGCCGCCGCGATAGTCGCGGAAGCCGTACTTTTGTTCGTAGGTATAGTCGGCATGGCCCGGACGGAACACGTCTTTGATGGCGCCGTAGTCCTGGGAGCGCTGATCGGTGTTTTCAATCAGCAGACCAATGCTGGTGCCTGTAGTGCGTCCTTCAAAGACGCCGGAGAGAATTTTGACCTGGTCCGGCTCGCGACGCTGCGTGGTGTAGCGAGAGGTGCCCGGACGACGACGGTCGAGGTCGTGCTGTAAATCAGCTTCGGTCAGTTCGATGCCTGGCGGTACGCCATCAACGATACAGCCCAGCGCCAGCCCGTGCGACTCGCCAAAGGTGGTCACGCGGAATACCTGTCCAATACTGTTTCCTGCCATCACGGCTCCGATGTTGTTGTTTGTGTTTGAGCGTTGTGAAACGGGCCGAAGCCCGCTGGATTAATCTTTATAGATGCTAAAGTGTTCGCGCGCGTCGAGCAGCTGCGCTTTGGTCAGCATAAAGACGCCGTCACCGCCGTTATCGAACTCAAGCCAGGTGAACGGCACATCCGGGTACTGCTCTATCAGATGTACCATGCTGTTGCCCACTTCACAAATCAGAACGCCGTCGTCGGTCAGATAATCCGGCGCGCAGGCCAGAATGCGGCGGGTCAGCTTCAGGCCGTCAGATCCTGACGCCAGACCCAGCTCCGGCTCGTGACGGTATTCGTTCGGCAGATCGGACATGTCTTCCGCATCGACGTACGGCGGGTTGGTGACGATCAGATCGTACTGCAGCGTCGGCAGATCGCGGAACAGATCGGAGCGAATTGGCGTGACGTGATGGATCAGTCCATGCTCTTCAATGTTGTGCTCGGTCACGGCCAGCGCATCGGTGGAGATATCGACGGCATCGACTTCCGCTTCCGGGAAGGCGTAAGCGCAGGCAATCGCGATACAGCCGCTGCCGGTACACATATCCAGGATGTGCTGCGGCTGATGGCCGATCAGGCCTTCAAAGTGGTTGTTAATCAGCTCACCAATCGGCGAGCGCGGCACCAGCACGCGTTCATCGACATAGAACTCGTGACCGCAGAACCAGGCTTTGTTGGTCAGGTAGGCGACCGGGATGCGTTCGTTGACGCGGCGGATCACGCGCTCAACGATGCGGTGTTTTTCGCTGGAGGTCAGTCGCGCGGTGCGCATGTCTTCCGGAATATCCAGCGGCAGATAGAGTGATGGCAGCACCAGCTGCACGGCCTCATCCCACGGGTTGTCGGTACCGTGTCCGTACCAGATATTGGCGGCGCTGAAGCGGCTAACCGACCAGCGCAACATGTCCTGTATGGTATGCAGCTCGTTTACTGCTTCATCGACAAATATTTTATCCACTCTTTCCTCCAGGGCATGCTCGCATAATTTTCGGCGGCTAGTTTGCCATGAAGACGGCGATAAATCAGCAATGACGCGTACCGCTTGAGGTTAAAAAATGCGTTTAGTCGGGTACACTATCGGAAATACGAGATGAGAATGACGAATGAAAAAGAAAACATCGCTCAGCGAGGAGGATCAGGCGCTCTTCCGCCAGCTAATGACCGGGACGCGGAAAATCGCGCAGGACACCATCGTTCATCGCCCGCAGCGTAAAAAAATCAGCGAAGTCCCGGTCAAACGGCTGCTGCAGGAGCAGGCGGATAACAGCCACTATTTTTCAGATGAATTTCAGCCGCTGCTCAATACTCAGGGTGCGGTGAAGTACGTGCGCGAAGACGTCAGCCATTTTGAACTGAAAAAGTTACGTCGCGGAGATTATTCGCCGGAGCTGTTTCTCGATCTGCATGGTTTAACGCAGATGCAGGCAAAACAGGAGCTGGGGGCATTGATCGCCGCCTGTCGCCGCGAACATGTTTTTTGCGCCTGCGTGATGCACGGCCACGGTAAGCATATCCTCAAGCAACAGACGCCGCTGTGGCTGGCTCAGCATCCACACGTGATGGCGTTTCATCAGGCACCCAAAGAGTACGGCGGAGATGCCGCATTGCTGGTGTTGATTGAAGTGGAAGAGTGGCAGCCGCCAGAATTACCCTGACAGGACGGCGGGAGGCCTGTTTTGCGCCCCCGCACAATCACACGTCACGTCAGATGGCTTTTGCCATCCTCAGGTTGCACGGACTCATTTGCCAGTTAAAGACACCTTTACCCGTTTCGTCCAGAGACACATTGGCAATGGCGGATGTCGTGAACATCGGCGGCGTTTCGCCCGGGCACAGCTCAGATACCAGATAGCCAACCAGTGGTAGGTGGGAAATGACCAGCGCGGACGCAACACCTTCATTGCACAGCGCCTGAAGATAGGCACTGACAAGGCCTACATCGCCACAGGGGGTGAGTTCAGGAAGAACATCCACGCTGGCAGGCAGGTTCATGCACTCCCCTACCACCTCCAGCGTCTGTTCAGCACGCAGGAACGGACTCACCAGAACACGTTCGATGTCCACTTTTTGACCTTTAAGCCAGGTCGCCATCTGACGAGATTCGTCGCAGCCACACACGGTCAAAGGACGTACTGAGTCACTGGCGGCATCGAGTGCCGCGTCGCCGTGACGCATGATAAAAACTTGCATATTGCACCGCTTTTGTTAACCAGAATCACCGGCGTTAACTACCCGCGATAAATGCTGAGAGGTAGAAAACCCGATGGCCGGGCATTGTGCCTGATCCATTCGGTGAATGAAACGCTGTTTTTTACCTCAATGGCGTAAGTATAGTCAATCTCTGTTTACAAAATCGCCAGAACAGGTTCATTCACTTCAGGATTTACCCTTCTTTGACCTCAGCTTACGAGGACAGTTTCCCTTGCAGGCCAAAATGTCTGGCCCCGTTCCGCCATCTGCAATAATTCGTCACACGGTGTAAAGCGTGGACCATATTGCGAAGCCAGACGTTGCAGGATAGCAACCACTTCACCCGCGCCGAGCATATCCATGTAACGGAACGGGCCGCCAAGGAACGGCGGGAAACCAATGCCAAATACCGCGCCGATGTCGCCATCGCGCGCGCTTTTGATTACCTGCTCACCAAAGCAGCGCGCCGCTTCATTGAGCATCATCATCACGCAGCGTTCAGCGCACTGAACGGCGGACAGTTTTCCCTGACCGGTGGTCGAAATAAGCCCATAAACCGAAGGGTCGACCTGTTTCTTGCTTTTACGCCCTTTCGCGCCGTAAAGATAGAAACCGCGTTCATTTTTTCTGCCTTTGCGATCGTCCTTCAAAATTGCAGAAACAATGTTTGCAGGCGGGCTAAAACGATCGCCATAAGCCGCCTCCAGTACAGGTATAATTTTAGTGCCGGTGTCTATTCCCACCTCATCCAAAAGTTGGATTGGGCCCACGGGGAAACCAAACTTTACCAGCGCCTCGTCGACGTGCTCGATCTTCTCGCCTTCCGTCAGCAGCCGCATGGCTTCATTAATGTAGGGCGCCAGAATGCGGTTGACGTAGAAGCCAGCTTTGTCGGCGACCACGATCGGCGTTTTACCCTGCTTCTTCGCAAGTTTGACTACCGTGGCGATGGTTTGCGGGCTGGTGGTCGCATGTGGAATAACTTCCACCAGCGGCATTTTTTCTACCGGGCTAAAGAAGTGCAGTCCGATCACCTGCTCCGGACGCGCGGCTTTCGCCGCGATATCGCTAATCGGTAATGACGACGTGTTAGAGGCAAAAATGGTGTGCGGGGCGCAATGCTGCTCAACGTCTGCCACCATCTGCTGCTTAAGCGCCAGATCCTCAAACACGGCTTCAATCACCAGATCGCGGTGCGCAAAACCGCTGTAATCCGTCGTACCGGAGATCATCGCCAGGGTTTTATCACGTTCGCTTGCCTTGATATGGCGGCGCTTGACCTTTTGATCAAGGTTCTGCCAGCTGTACTGCAGCGCGTGGTTGATTCCCTTAGGATTAATGTCTTTGATGCGTACAGGCAATTTGCCTTTGCTTGCGGTAACAAAAGCGATACCGCCGCCCATAAGCCCCCCACCCAGCACGCCAATGGCACGCAGCGGCGCAGGCGATGCCTCGCTGCCCGGGTCTTTTTTCACCTCAGTGCTGGCGAAGAAGATGCTGCGTAGCGCCTGTGACTGGGGCGTCATCGCCAGTTCGCCAAAGGCTTTGGCCTCCGCGGCATAGCCGCTGCTGCTGCCCTGCGACAGCCCGGTTTCGATCACGTCCAGGATCCGCTTTGCTGCCGGGTAATTGCCTTTGGTCTTTTGTTCGGTCTTTTTGCCCACCATGTTGAACAGGAGCGTTCTGCCCAGCGGGCCGGCCAGCACGCGCTCGCGAACCGGCAGAGGACGTCTTGCCTGACGCCCTTTCAGCGCAAGCTCAACGGCGGCCTCCAGCAAAATGGACTGTGGCACGACGTCATCGACCAGACCGGCTTTCAGCGCCTGACGGGCACGCAGCTGTTTACCGGTTAAGATCATCTCCAGCGCCGTGCTGACGCCCACCAGGCGCGGCAGACGTTGCGTTCCGCCGGAGCCAGGCAGCAGCCCCAGCTGCACTTCCGGTAGGCCCAGAATGGTTTTCGGATCGTCGGTACATATACGGCTATGGCAGGCCAGCGCCAGCTCCAGCCCACCGCCCAGACACGCCCCGTGAATCGCGGCGATAACCGGGATCGGCAGGCTGTTGATCTCCGCCATCACCTGCTGGCCCTGACGCGCCAGCTCTTCGGCCTCCAGCGCGCTTTGTGCCCGGGCGATCATGTTGATATCCGCCCCGGCTATAAAGTTGTCGGGTTTGGCAGAGATAAACACCAGGCCGCGAATGGCTTTATTGTCGCGGATCTGCTTTAGCATCGCGCGCACCTGAACGCCAAATTCAGCCTTCAGGGTATTCATCTTTTCATCAGGCACATCAATAGTGATAACGGCCACGTTATCGAGGCGAACCGTCAGATTAAATGCAGATGGCATATCCATTATTCAGCCTCCAGAACCATTGCTGCGCCAAGGCCGCCCGCCGCACAGGCGGTTACAAGGCCAAACCCGCCGCCACGGCGACGGAGTTCATGTAATGTTTGCGTGATCATTCGCGCGCCGGTGGCGGCAAACGGATGACCGTAGGCGATAGAACCGCCCAGCACGTTGAATTTACTCTGATCCACTTCGCCTGTGGCATGGGCGCGGCCCAGCACATCGCGTGCGAAACGCTCGCTTGCCAGCAGCTGGACGTTTGCCAGGGTTTGTGCGGCAAACGCTTCGTGCATATCAATCAGGGTTAAATCAGCCAGCGTCAGCCCCGCGCGATCCAGCGCCAGCGGCGTGGACCACGCGGGACCTAACAGCATGTCCTGCCAGACGTCAATGGCGGTAAAGGCGTAGCTGCGTAAATAGCCCAGGGGAGTAATGCCCAGCTCCTTCGCACGGGATTCGGTCATCAGGATCACGGCGGCAGCCCCGTCCGTCAGCGGCGTACTGTTCGCCGCCGTCACGGTGCCGTGCTTGCGGTCAAACGCCGGGCGCAGTTTGGCGTAATCCGCCAGCGTTGAGGTGCCGCGAATATTGTTATCTTCCACAAGCGGTTCGCGATAGGGCGGAATGTAGGCGGTCATGACCTCGTCGGTCAGCTTACCTTCCGACCAGGCTTTTGCCGCAAGCTGATGCGAGCGATGCGCCAGCGCATCCTGCTGTTCACGGGTAATGCCGTAGGTTTTCGCCATCTGCTCGGCGGTATCGCCCATGCGCAGGCCGGTGGAATATTCCGCTACGGCAGGAGGGACAGGCATCAGATCGCGCAGACGTAAACGCGAGAAGAGTTTGAGCTTCTGACCCGTCGTGCGGGCTTTGTTGGCATCGACCAGGATACGCGCCAGCTTTTTACTGACCCCAATCGGCAGTACCGAAGAGGAGTCCGCTCCACCCGCTATCCCGGCGCGAATGGTACCCGCCATCAGACTTTCGGCGACGTTCGCCACGGCCTGGAAACTGGTTGCGCAGGCGCGGCTGACGCTGTAGGCGTCGGTATGAACATTCATCCCGGTACCGAGGACGATTTCCCGCGCGATGTTGGGGGCTTCAGGCATCTGCACGACCTGGCCAAAAACCAGCTGTTCGATGACCTCCGGCGGAATTTCGCTGCGAGCCAGCATCTCCCCCACTACCATTTTCCCCAGGTCGACGGCCGGTATGCCATGGAACGCCGTTGCCTGACGCGCAAATGGCGTGCGCAATCCACTGACGATGGCAATGCGATCGCCCTGACGGGTAATAAGCGGTAATGCCTGACTCATAACACTCCCCTGTAAAAAAAATTTTCGCAAACGCAAAGTGGTCTGACCTGATAATAGTCTTAACCATTTTTTTACATTCAGCCAATCGGGGAAACGAAAAAATGCGAGCTAAAACACAGAGAAGAAAAAGAAAATGCCCCTGCATGGCAGGGGCATTTGTGCGGTATGTTGCCGGGTGGCGGCGTTGCCTTACCCGGCCTACACGATCGTAGGCCCGTGCAAGCGAAGCGCCGCCGGGCAAAAAGGATTAACGCAGACCCAGCTGGAAAATCAGCGTTTCTGCTTCGCAAGCGAAAACAAAGTCGATGTCCAGCTTCACGCCGCCTTCCACTTCGGTAAAGGTCGACTTGATTTCACACGGATCGGATTCAACATCACGCGCACGCTTGCTCAGCGCGGCCAGGGTCTCTTCCGCTTCGGCGCGGTTGGTGAACACACGGCTGTAAGACGCGGTGCAATCGGTGTTGTCCATGATGGTCCCAACATCCATACAGCAGCAAACCGGGGTTTCATCAGCACTGCATTTACTCATAGCTCAATTTCCTCTGTATTCGCGCAGCGCGCGAGATAAACACGATGCTGCTATTTTACGCCCCGGCTCGGGCTCTCTCCAGCCGTTAATGGCGCAAAATCGGATAAGTGACCAATATCACACTAAAAAATGATCTAAAACAAAAACCACCCTTTTGGGTGAGTCGCGATGGTCACAATTTTGCCAACCAGATCTCGTTTCACGAAACATGTTTGAAAATATTAATAAACAAACTTGCAACATTCGGGCTGGTCGGACCTATACTCTGGCCACTGGTCTGATTTGTCTGTCATACCTCAGACCCTACACTTCGCGCTCCTGTTACGGTATGTAACAATTATTGAATAAAAATAACTCAATGAGGTTATGGTCATGAGCCAGAAAACCCTGTTCAACAAGACTGCGCTGGCAGTCGCAGTGGCACTCGTCTCCACTTCCGCATGGTCAGCGGGCTTTCAGTTAAACGAATTTTCTTCCTCTGGCCTTGGCCGCGCGTATTCGGGGGAAGGTGCGATTGCGGATGATGCGGGTAACGCGAGTCGTAACCCCGCATTGATAATGATGTTTGATCGTCCGACCTTCTCTGCCGGTGCGATTTTCGTTGATCCGGGCGTTGATATTACGGGCCGTTCACCTACCGGTGCCAGTCTGAATTCAGATAACATCGCGCCAACGGCGTGGGTGCCAAACCTGCACTTCGTCGCGCCAATCAATGACCAGTTTGGCTGGGGTGCCTCCGTGACCTCTAACTACGGTTTAGCGACCGAGTTTAGTGATAACTATGCCGCAGGGGCGTTTGGCGGTAAAACCGACCTGGAAACTCTGAACCTCAACCTGAGTGGTGCTTACCGTCTGGATAACCACTGGAGCTTTGGCGTTGGCTTTGATGCTGTGTATGCCAAAGCGAAAATCGAACGTTACGCGGGTGACCTGGGCAAAGTCGTTGCTGGCTCAGGTGCACTGCCGCCTGCTCTGGCGCGTCAAGTTGCGGGCATCCCGGCAGACACTCAGATCGCTTATCTGAAGGGTGATGAGTGGGGCTTTGGCTGGAACGCTGGCATCCTGTATGAACTTGATAAAAACAACCGTTACGGATTTACCTATCGTTCCGAAGTTAAAATCGATTTCGATGGCGATTATAAGAGTAGCCTGCCTTCTGCCTATAACCAAATCCTCGGCAACTTCGGCTTGCCGATGGGTACCAACGGCAGCACCACTGGCGGTTCTCTGAGCCTGCACCTGCCGGAAATGTGGGAACTGTCAGGTTATAACAAAGTGGCACCGCAGTGGGCAATTCACTATAGCCTAACCTATACCAGCTGGAGCCAGTTCCAGGAACTGAAAGCAACCAACAGCAAGGGCGACACGCTCTTCTATAAAGATGAAAGCTTCAGAGACGCTTACCGCATCGCGCTGGGGACCACCTACTATATGGATGATAACTGGACGTTCCGTACCGGTATTGCCTTCGATGACAGCCCGGTACCTGCCGACAAGCGTTCCATCTCTATTCCGGATCAGGACCGTTTCTGGCTGAGCGCAGGTGCTACTTATGCCTTCAACAAGGATGCCTCAATTGACGCCGGTATCTCTTATATGCACGGTCAAAAAGTTTCCTTCAAAGAAGGCCCGTATGAGTTCTCTTCCGAAGGTAAAGCCTGGCTGTATGGTATGAACTTCAACTACGCGTTCTAATCGTACTGGAATCAAAAAAGGTGAGCATTGCTCACCTTTTTTATTTACTCCGAATCGATATCTTTTAGTTCGTTTTCGATAGCCTTCGCGTTTGGATTCTCTTCCGGCTTCAGCTTACCGCCGTTGGCAATAAAGTCATGATTCTGGAAGTACGCTTCACGCACCATAATGTACGGGTCAGAAGACTGGCGCAGCAGACCGTCAGAGTCGAGCAGTTGCGCACGGGTTTCAATCCCTTCCACCGTCCATTTACCTACCGACAGCGGCCAGGTCAGCCACGACAGAACCGGATACAGCGTATCGACCATATCACCGCCATCATCACGCACGGTGAAGCTGCCATAGAACGGCAGATGAACGTAAGGGCCGTAGCCGACACCATAATGCCCCAGCGTACTACCAAAACGGTGCGGCTGTTCACGCTGCAGTTTCGGGTTCGCCATGCCAGCGACGTCAATAAAGCCGCCCATCCCCAGAATAGAGTTCAGGAAGAAGCGGGTAAAGTGCACCATCCCCTGATACGGGTCGCCCTGCAGGAAGTAGTTCACCATTACCGCAGGCTCTTCGAGGTTGCTGGTAAAGTTACTTAACCCGTTACGCGCGGGTTGTGGAACATAATCGCGCCATGCCACTGCCACCGGGCGAACCACATACGGGTCCAGCACGTTGTAGTTAAAGCTATACATGGAGCGGTTAAATCCTTCGAGAGGATCGGAGCGTCCCGTTTGCTCCCCGGAGCTGGCGCAGCCCACAAGCATCGTCGCGCCCAGCGCAAGCGCCGACAGCCGAAGTTTCATAAATATCTCCCTGTTCAGTATGGCTATCGTTGATTGCCATCCGTAACGGAGCCGTTGACGCTCCGTCTGTAAACGTGCAAGCGATTGTAACAGCACGTTTACCGATGTCTATGAGCACAATTACGGGCAGTAACCACCGTGACTCTGATCTCAGCATAGCCTGGCTTTTGGAATTCGTTTCGCTGGCAATTTTATAATGTCTTTGAAAGAGATGTATCACCTTTGTTGTCATTGCCGCCAATTTAAGAGCATCCCCACAGGCATCCCGACAAAAGCCGCTACGCTTAACAGAAAGATCAACCTCCGGGAGCAGATATGAAAGAAGTGGGCGAAGAAAAGATTGGCGAGAGCAATGAGGAAATTGAAATTGAAAGCGAGGAGAAAGCGCGCGGCGAGAAAATAGAAATTGATGAAGATCGCCTGCCTTCCCGCGCGATGGCCATCCACGAGCATATCCGCCAGGACGGTGAAAAAGAGATGGAGCGCGATGCCATGGCCCTCTTCTGGTCAGCTATCGCCGCTGGGCTCTCAATGGGCGCATCTCTGCTCGCCAAAGGGATATTTCATGTTCAGCTGGAAGGCGTACCCGGCGGATTTTTACTCGAGAATCTCGGCTATACCTTCGGCTTTGTGATTGTCATTATGGCCCGCCAGCAGCTGTTTACCGAGAACACGGTGACCGCCGTTCTGCCGGTAATGCAAAACCCTACCCTCGGCAACTTCGGTTTATTGATGCGTCTGTGGAGCGTCGTCCTGCTGGGTAATATCATCGGCACAGGCATCGCGGCCTGGGCGTTTGAATACATGCCGATCTTTGATGAACCCACCCGGGACGCGTTTGTAAAAATCGGCATGGATGTGATGAAAAACACGCCGGTGGAGATGTTCTCGAATGCCATCATCTCCGGCTGGATCATCGCCACAATGGTCTGGATGTTTCCTTCTGCAGGAAGTGCCAAAATTGTGGTGATTATATTGATGACCTGGCTGATTGCGCTGGCTGATACCACGCATATCGTGGTCGGTACCGTTGAAATACTGTATCTGGTCTTTAACGGTACGCTTCACTGGAGCGATTTTTTCTGGCCGTTCGCCCTACCGACGCTGGCGGGTAACATCTGCGGCGGAACGTTTATCTTCGCACTGTTAAGCCATGCCCAAATCCGTAACGACATGTCGAACAAACGCAAAGCTGAGCTTAAGGCACGGGAAAATGATGATAAATCGACAAAAAAATCGTCCTGAATGGTGACTCTTTGAGCAGTCAGGCGGCGATGCGCTTAACGCATAGTGTAAATAAGGCTATACTCGTGCCGCCTCGTCCCCTTAGTTAAATGGATATAACGAGCCCCTCCTAAGGGCTAGTTGCAGGTTCGATTCCTGCAGGGGACACTTTGACCTCCACGCGTTGTTGAACACATTCGCCTGTCCACCGCAGAATTCACTGCG
This sequence comes from Enterobacter cloacae complex sp. Mu1197, assembly GCF_040059225.1. Classification (NCBI taxonomy): domain Bacteria; kingdom Pseudomonadati; phylum Pseudomonadota; class Gammaproteobacteria; order Enterobacterales; family Enterobacteriaceae; genus Enterobacter; species Enterobacter cloacae complex sp. Mu1197. Next base: position 3,332,305 of record NZ_CP157375.1, read on the forward strand.
AAGAAGAATCCCGTTTTATTTGAGCGTAACGCGTTGACAGCTGTTTAAGACGCAACTCCAGCTGGGTCTTTTCAGCTTCAGGAAGCACACCTCCTGCGGGATGCTGTGACAGGCGTCTGAGTTGTTCTTCAGCCGGTATTGTTTGGTTAAATGACTGTATAGTCGAAAAAACCACCGATTTAAGCTCACTCACGGTGATATATTTTCCCTTTTGCTCATCCAGACTACTCAGCCGAAGGCTCAGTTGCTGAAGCTTCATCATTCCCTGGTACCAGCTGTTCATGGCCTCAGCAGGCAACGCTGCCGCGTTAAATTTTTGCTGCCACTGCACGGCAAGCGGCTTTGCCTCCTCTGGCCGCACCGTCTGGAGTTGCGCTAACAGCTGAAGGCTGTAGGAAATATTCCAGTCAGGGGGCAGCTTATCCAGTCGGGCAAGCTGCTGCTGCGTTTCTGTAATAAACGTGGGCGGTAAAGTGCCTCGCTGTGCTAACGCCTCTTGCTGAGCAGGTGTAAGCGCTTCAGGTAACGGCGCCAGCGAGGCAACAGCCTGAGTCGTTAAGGGATCGGGTCTGGACAGAAAGCCCCCTCCCCACGCCGCGGCGAGGCTGACCACCAGCATAGAACACATCCCGGCGACAAAAGGCTTCCATGGTCTGACCGCCCCGTGCGCTGTCGTAAGCCCCTCTGCATCAGGCTGATTCTCCGGCTGCACAACATAGACCCATTTCACGTCGTCAACCGGTTCTGCCCTTTCCTGAGGTAATTCGCAACCGGGCATCATGCGTGCATTCCGATCTAATGCGTCATTACTGCTTTCCAGCCGTTCAGCATTCGAACGTATCATTGTTCGTAACGTATCGAACTGGCTTAGGTGTTTCAGTTCAAGACGCTGGAGCACCGCACTCAGCCGGGTAAGCAACGTTTCAGCACTGTAAAGCTCACTTAGATGGCTGTTGTTGAGTGGAAGCATACGCATGCGCTGCTGCAGTCGCTGGCTCAGGCCGGTAAGGATCTCCAGACGCGTATGTAACGTCTTCGGCCAGAAAACGTCCCACTGATGGCTAATCAGGGCCTCCAGAATCGCCAGCCCTTCGTTCAGGCCAGCCAATCCAGACAGGTGAGTCCGGGCAAGGGTGTACCAGGCCGCAGTCTGCAACTCCACACCGTTTTGTTCAAACAGAGAGAGACAGCGTTTTTCGACATATTGCCAGTTTACATCCGGGCGAGCAGGATGCGTCAGCTTGCTGAGTTCATCGCGGAGAGCAGCGTAATCTGGCAGCGTGCGCGGGTCGCCGCCGGTTTTTAACGTTATATGTGTGGTCATCCTGGAGGGCCTGCATATCCGTGTGGATAATTTCGTCAGTTGATGTGAGGGGCTATTTTGCGTTTAAAAGTGCAATGACTCAGAAATATCGCTATGGCAGCAGCGCTAAAATCAGACCGAAAAACACACCTTCATCCCATCGTTGTCCGGACCGGGATGAGGTATCAGGGGGAGTAAAGATCCAGCCATTTGCGTTCCCCACCCGCATGAACAGGCGTCCTTGAGAAATCACCTTGTCCCCGGAACAGAAAGTCACCTCGACACAACCGGCGACGCCCTGTCCATACAGAAAGATCGGCATAAAGTTGACCGCCCGGCTGTCATAGCGCAAAACGATACCGGAAATCTCAAATGCCCCGCCCTCCACCAGCAGATCCGGAACGGATACGGTCAGTGGCTCCACATTCAGTCCCGTATCCGTCAGCCACGCGTCCATTTGCTCCTGAAGCTGGGCCATTCGCTGGCGAAACTCTGCAATATCAGCCTGACTCTTGCTGATGGCAGGAACAGGTGAAAGTTGGCGTGCCTGCAACTTCTTCAGGAACTGTAATTTTACAGACATGATGTTATCGGACCTTATATACGGAGAGTGGTGTCGAGATACTGCTGTTGCCTGAGATGCCTTAACAGAACCCGTCCTTCGGGCATAAATTCAGTCCCGTAGCGCACCAGGCCAATCCCTTTAAGTTCAGCATCAATGGCATAGCGCAGTTCGCCGGGGACGTTTTGTTCCAGCAGGACAACGGTTATTTTTTTCAGACGCGGTTCATACTTGAGCAGGACGGCAGACAAAGTGCCCATCAGTTCATGGGCCGTTCCCGGCATGCCCTGCAGGATTTTGGTCATATCCGGCAGGCCGTAGTCAGGCAGATGCGCCAGCGTGCCGGCACGACAGTTGAGGATACGCTGCATGTTATCCAGTACCGAGAGGATGACCTGATTTTCCTCACTGACCTGGTTGAGATTGAGGCCACCTGTAAAATTTCCCGTTAACATTTCATACAGCGAAGGCGTGTTATGTCCGTAGGGCATCAGTCGTCCTTAAGCGGTTGCAGCGTCAGAGAGTTATCACCTGCTTCCAGGATACGTGGTTTATCCGGATCCAGGTCACTGCGTTTGATAACCTGCTTCCAGGCGTTGTTGTCCATATCCGGATGGCGGAACAGCCCTACCACCGCGACAAACTGCGCCTTTTCTTCCATTGGCATATCAAGGTTTGCATCGCCACCCGGTTTCACCACGACATCACGAATGGCCAGCATGTCGTCTTTCAGAATGGTGCTATCATCCTGAAGCAACTGCTGATACACCGTCTTATCAAAGGTTTTGCGGTCTTTGAGCTGGTAAACCCTTATCACCACCGGCTGAGACAGCGAGTTACTTTCACGGGAGTCGGTGTTCAGCGCCTCACGTGCGGTGAAATCCAGATGCAGGATTTTAATTTTTTTATAGAACACAGAATTGAACGCCGATCTGGTACCGTCGGTGACGCTCTGCGTTACCCCACAGCCCGTCAGAGTGAGTGCTATCAGCGGCATCAGCCAACGCGTAGTCTTAATTAAACTTGTACGTAACACGTCTGTTTCCTTGTTGTGTTTTTGCAGGCTCCAGGCCACTGTAATAACCCAGCTCTGTCGTAAAGGTCTCAGGAATATCATCCGGAAGGCTATCATCATCAGCGCCCAGCACGCCGTTCAGCCCCAGCCAGAAAGGATTTTCTCCCAGCGGTGGAACGGCCAGCAGACGTACGGAAGTGGTCAGGGTAATTCTGGCTTTAAACCGCCAGCCCAGATATACCCGTAGCATTACCAGAAAATCCAGGTACAACTGGCCATCCGGTTTCCAGCCCTGCGCTTCCTGTTCGTTGTCCGTTGCGAGAGCAACCAGCAGTTGGCTGCCGGCATCCATCGCTTCGTCACCCAGAGGCGTATTGCCATCAAGCAGAAACTCTTCGTCACCGTAAAAACCCAGCGGCCTGTCAATCTCTACAGACCGGAGACAATACGGACTCACCTGCACCGTCGTATCGGGGGCCAGCAGGCGCACCAGTGCCTGCATCCCTTCCTGAGTTTTGCCCGGCTGCTGCAGCACACCCAGTAGTGCCAGAAAGCGGGACACTGGCGTGGCTATATGATTCGCAGTGCCCGGTATTCCCAGACCAACCAGACCCAATAACGACTGCGAAATGCTGTCGGTCCCTCCGGGCTCAAACGTGGCCGGATACGAGTATTTACGCCAGACGCGGTAAAACTGCGTCAGGATGCGATGACTGAAAATATCCAGGAACCCCTGCAGCGCCTCATGTCCCTCCCGGCGCTGGGAAATGTCATCGAGATAGGCGGTCGGTAGAGGCGAATCAACACCGTACATCCCCATAAAGGTCGTGCGGATAAGCGGTGGCCTGCTGTCATCATCCTCGTCATACTCGACAGCCTTCAGTTCACTGGCCGGGAACCCCATTCCAGGGTGCGGCGCAAAGCGTACCGGGTCATCCGCCGGATGGCTGGTAGAGCCCATCAGCGGCCTGTCCGGATGGCGCTTCTCCAGTAGCTGGCATAAACGATAAAAGTTGATGCGGTGAAGATCGGCCTCCAGCCGCGGGGTCAGCCGGGAATGCGGCGGTTGTGCTTCTCTTCCCATTCCAGGCGCTCTCCGGTCGGTTGCAGAATAATAATCAGGCGGTTAAACAGATAGATATCGGTGTACAGTGCAAAGAAGCGGCTCAGCATCTCGCCGAACAGACAGATATCGCCGCGCCCGGCAAAGCCGTTGCTCTCAAGCGTCACCTCAATCTGCACCCCGCGCACCAGATATCCCTGCTCAAAGCGTTCCGTTTCACTGTGCTTCACATCGATAATCGCCTCCAGACGACGACGGTTCATCTCGCTGTCAGTCCACTCGTACAGCGCCAGCGTGCCGCGCAGCACGTCGGCATTGTCCATCATCGACAGGAAGCCGCTGCCGAGATGGCTCAGCACACGCCAGTGAAAGCGATCCTGTGCCGGGGGATAACAAGGCAGCGTCGGCGCACACAGGTTGCGCACGGCGATACTGGCTGAAGTGGTTTTCATCACTGTATCGAGCACGGTACTTTGCAACGCTCTGCGAGGTAGTTGGCCATTGGTGCCGGTTAGCGTCAGCGACAGGCTTTCATCCTCCGGCACCGTGTGGTTATCAAACGCTTCCCCGCCGAGGATAAGCCAGGTGTTATGCAACCCCGACGGGCCACGGCGCACGCGGGTGTGGTAGTAATATTCCGGGGCTTCATGGCGCATCATTCCGCCCTTGTGGCGGAAGCTTGAAAATGGCACGTAGGTATGCTGGCTCGATGACATCACCGAATCCACCGCATATATCTCGGTGTGGCCATCCTGCACGCGCATCGGGCGCAGCATGTATTCGGTCTGCAGGGAATTGAGCGTCAGCGGATCGGATTCCAGCGGGAACAGGTTAATCACCGGCACACAGTTCAGGCGCAGATGCTTTTCGGTAAAGCTGAAATCATGCTCCCAGCGTTCTACCAGCACCACGTCGATTTCAAACCATGGGAGCTCAGCCGGAAAGGCCACGGTCTCCAGCCCACGCAGCCCCGTGAACATGAATTTTTCACGAAAGGTGAAGTACTCCAGCAGCAGTTGATAGCCGCTAAAGCTGCTGCTTCCCTTCGGCCACAGGACGTCATCATCGCCAAAGCCCAGCGCGGTGAAATACCCGTCGAGCGGTCTTCTGTCCATGTCGCCCGGCATTCGCAGCCAGAGGCGAGCTGTATTCATGGTAAAGGCTTCATGCATTGCGCAGGCCAGCGGTGCATCCGCGTTGAAGTAGAGCGGGATCTGGCTGAGATCGATACGACTCCAGTCGGCAAGATGGCTGCAGTTAAAGCGCAGGCTGATAACCGAACGCCCGTCAGGGTCAGTCGACAGGCGGGCTTGCTCCAGCGACAACGGCAGGAGCTCGATCTCTTTGGTTGTGGTGTACCGACAACGCGTGGCCTTCTCGCCGATCGGCCGCGAGTTCACTTCGAAACCTTTGGCGATGCGCATCTGCTCTTTCATCTCGCGCCAGTCAGGGGTGAACTCCACCACCGACATCGACGGTATGGTGCGCAGATAATGCGGCCACAGCAGGCTGACCAGCCCTTCGGTCAGTTCAGGCAGGTCGTCATCGAGCTTTTCACGCAAGCGCCCCATCAGGAAGGCAAAGCCCTCGAACAGGCGTTCAACATACGGGTCGCGCGCTCCGGCTTTATCAAGGTTGAGCATTGCTGCCTGCTCGGGGTGAGCACGGGCAAACTCTTCGCCGGCTTCCAGTAGATAGCGCATTTCAGCGTCGTAGTAACGCAGGGTTAAGTCGTCCATAAAAAACCTGAATATAGGAATGTTAAAGGTAGCCAGGCGTTTTTATCCGCAAAGCACCGCACTACTTGCCGGGTCGAGCGCAATCAGACCGGCAAGAAGCTGGTCCATCTCAGGCTGAAGACGTGATTTATCGGTTTCACTGCGTGTAGCTTTCATGCGTAGCAGTCTGAGGCGACGGGATTTCACTTCAAATAACAGGGCCGGAGTCCACTGCGTGAGGGTGATTGACCGTGCGGCGCTATCGAGCTCACCCAGCAGATGCAGGGCCAGCTCATTTTTACCCTTTTGCTCGGCTATGCGGGCCATCAGCAGGCGCAGCAGCCATTTGTCTTTTGTAGAGTCGCAACCAGGACGGGTCTGGAGCCAGTGAAGTGTGGCATCCAGACCGTCAGTGTCCGCTTTATCCAGCGCTTCCGGCTCGAGGAGCAGGATATCGTTATCTGTCTCACCAGCAGCATTGACCGGCTCATCCCGCCAGTTGGACAAATCGCCCAGCACGCTCTGATTTATCCAGTTGAGCGTGACCTCATCGGCAAACGGCGTTCCGTCATTAAAGGCCAGCGTTTCAAGTCCTGTGAGACGGCTCAGCAGCCCTTTCAGATCGGCGATGATGATATCGGCCAGCACATCGTGCCCCAATTTCACCAGAGCCTGGTGGATATACCACTGCAAATCCAGCCAGAGGTGATTAGCACCACGCGAGAAGGTGCTGTCCGCCTGCTCCAGTATCTCCAGCCAGCTCTGTTGCAGGTACAACCGTTTAAGCATGGCCCGCTGGTCAGCCCGCGGTGGTTCGATACGTGTTTTCCCTTCGGCATCCGGTGCAGGGATCGCTCTCAGCGTGTCATGGCGCAGGCTTTTCATCAGCCGGTGTGCGGCTAGCCAGCCATCAGGCTGCTCGCGCAGATATCCCGTCAGGGTACGGGCCTGGGCCAGCAAATCCTGACCGGAGGTGATGCGGTTCAGAACCGGCGCATCTGACTCGGTCGCATGCGTAAAGGGCTGTGACTGCGCCTTATTCCCTGCGTTCTGCGGTACCACGGCATCCACACCACCTGCCTTCATCAGGCGAGACTCCAGCCCGCTGTACAGGGCATTCAGCTCTGGCCGCGATGCTTCCGGCTCTGTCTCCAGACGGGTACTGATGAGCAGCAAGGCTCCGGCTGTACGCTGTGCACCCTCGCGGATGACCTCCGGGAACAGTGACAGACTGTCCAGGACACGGCTACCGGCGAGCCATTCCAGTGCAGCCTTGCGGCTTCGGTCCCGCTGCGGGTGAAGCTGCATGCCGTAGCGCTGCAATAATCCGGCAAGCAGTTCAAGCCCTTCGGCAAAGCCGGCTTCGCCATCCTGGTGCAGTCGCGCCCAGCAGTAATAGGTCGCAATACGGATGTCTTTGGCTGTGGTGGTCAGTAACTTTTCAGCAAGCGTGCATATCAGTTCGGTATCAATCCCAGAGAGCTTATTAACCTCTTCGCGGATACGCTGAAAATCATCATCATATCCCGGGTCTTCCCCTGTCGGACTGGCTACGCTTACCGGAGCAAGCCAGGGCTGCCAGTTATCCGTGCGCGTCTGCGCCTGTTCACGCAGCTGAGCATCGTCAGCCTGACAGGCGGTAACCAAATTCTGCAATGTGCTCATTATTCGACGCCCTCCATGTCATTGTTTTCCGTATTAGCCATCAGCGCCTGAGCGGTGGCCGCGCTGTCGACACTGAATATGTGATCCGGCAGCGTGAAACCACGCAGATCCAACAGCGCCAGCGGGCCTTTTCCGAGTTGTGAACGCAGCACCCACTGCAGGGTGCGACCATCCGGTGCGGTAAAGCTCATCATCCACTGGCTGCGATCCAGCTGCTGACGCTTGCTCAAGTCCAGCCAGCGGATAAAGCCCCATGTCCCGCTGTAATCCCCGAACAGACGCGCACCGGCGTTGACCGTGGTCCATGTCAGCATCGTTCCCGACTTGTAAGTCTCTCCCGGCCAGCGGAAGCTTTGCCAGTCGGCCATCTGGTTGAAGTAGTGCAGCTTTTGTCCATCAATGGTTAGCTGCGTCTCCACCACCTGTGGCACAGGACGCGCCTGCAGCTCAAAGCTGATGCCCTGACTGCCATCGGTGAACAGGATGTCTGACAGCTGGCTCAGCTGGTTAATGGCCCGCAGGAAGGCCGGGTTAAAGTTCAGTCCCTGGCTGTTGACCTTATCCGGTACCCACTGGCTACCCTCTTTGTGCAACACACCGTTGAGCTCTGTCGACAAGAAGCGCTCTATCCGTCCACTGTCCTTACGCACAAATTCAGCCAGCATCGGTAAAGAGGCATCGCTTTTGCTGGCAGCAAACGGGAAACGACCGTCAAAGGCAGTTTGCCAGTTCGCGACAACCGAACGGCTCCATTTGTCATTCAGACTGGCTGCCGACGGCTGAAGCACGGTCTCCCAGGCCTGGGTCAGCGGCTGCACAAACATTGTGCTGCCAAATCCGCTCCACTCCTCGCCAAGACTTGCCGAAATCAGGCTGCCGTATTGCTGAGTGTCGGTGAGGTCCACGCTTTTGCCCTGGAATACGGTCTGCGCCAGGGTCTGCATCATTGCCTGCGGGTCAGAAGCGCTGGCCACCTGCTGCAGTCGCAGACGCACGCGGGTGATACGGGTCAGATACGTCTGCAGACTCAGGGAGTTGTCCGCCGACATGACGTTACCACCTTTGTTTTTACCCAGAAGCTGTAGCAGCGGGCCAAAGGTATCGTCCAGCGGCCCCTGCGGCCCTGACGCAGACTGATCAATGGCAGGTTTATCTTTTCCACCGACGAGATCTTTAGCCGATTTGATGAGGGAGTCCGAAAGACCTTCGCTTTGCTGGCCTGTCTGTCCCTGCCAGGCAAGGGTATTCATCAGGGCAATCAGTGGCGACTGGCGGACATCGCTCATCAGCGTCAACTGGTCGGTAACGTCCGCAATATTGTTTGCCGGGTTCCAGTGCAGACTGTTGAGGAAATTCAACCAGCTGCCGGCAAAGTCAATGAAATAACGCTCTGTCAGGCGTGCTTTGAGCGCTTCCGGCGACAGATCCGCCGATACGGCTTTACGGGAATCACTCAGCACCCAGTCAATTTCATCCCGGCGGGAATTTGCAGCCTTTTCGATAGCCTGCTGAATGCCACCTTCCCAGGCCTGGCGGGTAAACATGCCCGGCACGACCTCCTCGGTAGTAAAAAGTCGACGCGCATCGGTACCGCTGGTCATGTCCTCCAGGGAGACATCGGCGAAGTTACGACGCACTGACTTGAGCATATTTTCATACAGTGTGCTTTCAGCGTTACGACGCCCAATTTGCTGCAGCAGCAACTGGCGACTCTGGCTGACCAGCTGCGCATCCGGTGTGATTTTCCACTGTGGCTGCTTAGGCAGTTCGGTGATGTAGAAGGCCCACAAATCCGGCGCCAGGCTTTGCCACAGACCGGTAGAAATACCCATTCGTGTCGGCTGCACGGTTTTCAGGGTCTGCGCATAAAACGCGCCGTCGACTTTATCCGGACGGGCCATCATCAGCCAGGCTTTAAGCTGGTCATAACCTGGCTTCGCCAGCTGTGCACGCTGGTCGCTGTTGGGGGCAGAGTTTGCCAATGCGCTGAGTTTTTGTGTCAGCGCCTGATTCGCCGGGTCGCGTATCAGGCGGTTGTTTGCCACGCCGTACCAGGGCAGCAACGCATCGAGCAGCTGCTGGTTATGGTCCAGACCGAAGCGCTGGTACCAGGGCGCTCCTTCCTGAATACGGTGCTGCAGGCGGCCGGCGTCATTACGTAGGGTATGCAGAGCCGTGAGCTGGTAATCCGATACGGAAGAATGCTCCACCAGCGCATGCGCCTGCTCGGCAACAGAGACTATCTGCATGCGGTTGATCGCGAACGACAGCAGTATTCCCGCTCCCCAGATACCGATGATAGTCATCAGTGTCCAGGCCAGCGTCTGTTCCCAGGCCATACCGACACGGCGGCCACGCACACGGATGCAGTCATCCACAATGCCCTGCCAGGTTACGGGCAGGGCGAAGGCATGGCGTTGTGATTCGGGGATATATTTCTCAGGTTCGGCTGTCCCCTCTGTAGTATGAACAGGGTAACTTTCCGGCAGGCTGAACATCAGACCACGCAACGGAACACGCTGCTGAGAGGCAGCCAACCATGGCACCAGTTGTTGAGTCCAGCGGGCGATACCGCCGTCTTTGAGGTACTGGCCCAGACGCAGCAGGAAATCGTGGCCGTTGTTCTCAGCGACCTGACTCACCCCCTGTATCCGCAATGCAGGCAGCATCAGCTCAAGCTGACGGGTAATATCCTCAGCTTTGGCACGCTGCGGGAAACGGGCTCCTACCGCCTGTTCAGTACGTTTTGCCTGCGACCATTTGCTGTCACACAGTTGCCATAGCCAGACCGGCGCGGAATAACGGAGCAATTCGCTGATTTTTTCCACCCCGCGTAAATCGTTGTCGCTAATCTGAGGGGTGAGATTAAGCGACTGCGGTACGACGCGAATTATTCCGTCCAGAGGACGACCGCGACGCAGTTTACGCAACGCGGTATATTTCTCCCGGCCAGGCTCTAATGCCAGGCTCCCGCCGTAAATCAGCACGGTGCGGTTGCCTTCAAGCCACTGGCTTTCCTGCAGGCCAGGTACCAATTGCTCTATAGCGGCTTCATTGCCAGTGACGAGCAGCAGGTGGACTTTGCGTCGCCAAAGGACGCCATAACGAAGATTAAGATGCTGTTTTAAATCGGTATAATCTCTGATGGTTGTGCTCACATCTGGAGTTGTTTTAGTTTCAGCACTTGAGGGTTCCGGTGGTAAATAAATGAGCTGTTTTTTTCTTTGCTTCCAGCGCCAATAAAAAGGAGAGCAAATAGTGCCTAAGAATAAAAAACCAAATACACCACCCCACACCGACCAAATTTGGCGATATGTCAGTCCATATTTAAGCAAGGCATCTTGATTAATAAATAGTAAAAACGCAGTTATACCCGCAAGGCCAACAATTAAAACAAGATAGCCCCAAAATCCATAACGTGCTGACTGTAATTCCTTTTCTTGGGTCATAAGTAAAGTTTCCGAGTAATCAAACAAAGCAGTCTGGACTGAGGTGATGCCTGAATAATTAATAATTGGTTAGCTTCAGTCTTTTGAGCCGCGTCAACCAACAATGCGAGTGAAACAGGGAATACCATTTCACCAGGGGGACCAAAAGAAAAATCAATCAAATTAAAAGGATGTTTCTCTGGAAGTTTCCACTGACATCGATCGGCATACTGAATCAGTTTTGAATTAATATCAGCAGGAATACCAGAAAGCCAGACATGGCGTAAATCACGCTTGTCAATTCGATTGTATTCAAAAAGCATATCTAAATCTTTTTCAATATTCTCATTATCCACAGGCATAACACGGCCTAATCCGGCAAGTACCGGTACAGCATGTTGTCTGGAAAAAGTTGAGGATGATAAAAGCTGGGCAGAGACCATTTCGCTGGATTGTTTCGATACACCTGCCAACCAGCATTGGAAACTAAGAACTAATATCAAACCATCAAAATTAACGTTATCGTGGAATTTTCCAATACACTCAACGGAACAATTTACTTCAGGAAGCAGATCCCATTGAGACAGAATAATCTGGCATACGTTCTTTTTGTCCCAACCAGAGGGTTGCAATACATAAATAGTATGCAAAAATTTCCGATAACCAGGATACTGTTGCTCAAGCTGTTTGTCGATCATATCAGACAAAACACGAAGGGAGCCCCAGGAATGTGACAACGACCTGACTTTATCTGGATATGCTGGAATATCAGACAGAGGTCCAAGAAAACTCGCGGCCCCGTTTTCCTCAGGAGTAAAGATAACATTACCAACCACTGACAACTGCTGTCGGCTCCAGTGCTGCCATAAAGCCTTAGTTCTATCAGTTTCTTCTTTCCAGGCAGAAAGAGCGCTCCTTGACTGCTCATAACGGTTTAGCGCTGCGCCAAAAATACATAACCATATGAAAAATGCCGGAAGTAGCAGGAAAAATACTATTTTAGTATATGCCTCCGTTCCCCACAAAGAAAAACCAAAAACAGAACAAACCATTAAAATAGAAATAAGAACAATCCCCCATCGCTTGTATGACAAGCTGGCAATTGTACTTTTTTTGGGTACTTTGGGGATAGGCCACATAATATCAAGACTCAATAGTATTTTCGATGTGAGAACTAATGACTCTGCATCCACAGGAACAGGCGCAGTTATTAACAACAACGTTCATCCCATTTTCTGACGCTCCGGGATCACCTTCTTTTATCGGATTAATTCCGTGTTCTGGACATGAAACCAAATCACCGACCAAGGCAACCTGAATACCATTGATAAACATTGTCGACGACGCGGTAATAACCTTTCCACCATGGGTGGTATCATCACCCAGGCAAACAATTCCAGGCATATCTTCCTCTTTTTTAAAAATTAATTTACGACAATATAATGGTTTGCGACCAAGACAGCGCCCCACTTAATTATTATCGATAAAATTTAATTTTCGCTGTATGAAAATACATAATCAAAACGCGCCGGGGCGCACGCGTACGCTACGGCTGATCGTGTCCCAGAAGGCGATAATTTCCTCCTTGCTGTAGGAGGTTGGCGGCATGGAATCATTCTCCAGGGTCAGAATAAAATTGGGAGTCTTGTAGCTGGCTGTCATTTCATTGATGAACATATCAAAGCCGTAACGTGGCTCGTCCTGAGATGCCTGTAAACCCGTTGCCAGAAACTCCTGGGCCTGCAGTCCGTTAATACTAAAGGCCCCTTTTCTTTCCACATGGCCACGGTACAAGTTACTCTCTATCTCACCTGCTCTCTCCAGCACCGTGTCTTTTTCTCGGGTGAAGTTATCGGTAGAAAGAATAACTCTGATATGTTCCAGTGTTTTACTTTCAAGCCCAACGGAGATATCTTCCCGTTCCCTTGCCGCCGGGTCGGTGGCAATAAACGCATGGGCGATACAGGAACCTGGTTTCGTCGGAATGACGTCATTATCCCTGCCGCTAATTCTCGCCATCAGCGACTGCATCTGGCTGACGTCACTTGCGACATAATCTTGAATTGGATCGCCATTTCGTTGTCTTTCATAACGTGAAGCTGAATCATTGACCGTTTGCTTCTGAAACTTGATAACCACACCATTGGTATAAATATATCCTTCCAGAATCCGCATTGCGTCCGCGGCCCCCCCGTTTTCATTCCGTTCAAAAATAACACCATCCATACCAGTGGGTAACGGCCAGACTTTTTTTAAAAACGGCATATCCTGTGCGTCTATGGTTTTACTGTTTTGTAGCGCCTTTTCACGTAATGCTATTAACTGCACAAAACCTGGGTGGTACATTTTCTTTGTCGCCAGATAGGTTTTATACATATCCTCAGGCCGGGAAATCACCGCCGCCCAGATATTGTCATCCAGCGGTGCAGCGTCATTATAAGCCGTAAAGGATGATGGCAGGTCGAGCATATAGCGCCCGACGCAGTAAGGTTTCATTTCAGCGTTTATTTTGTTCATGGTTACCTGCTGTGATGACGTCAGTGTCTGCGGTGATGGATTGTAAGGGCGAAAATACTGATATACCCCGAATCCCAGTGCGAACAAAACAGCAAAAATAATGACTTTCCGTTTTATTTTATCCATTGTATAGCCTCCCTGTTATTTATCCGTGATCCTTTCCGGCTGGTCAAAACGCGCCGGGGCGCACACGTACACTACGGCTGATCGTATCCCAGAAGGCAATAATTTCCTCCTTGCTGTAGGAGGTTGGCGGCATGCGTTGATTATCAAGAGTGAGTATAAAACCCGGAGTCTTATAACTGGCCGTCATTTCATTAATATACATTTCAAAATTATATCGTGATTCATCGTTGTCTTCCTGCAAGCCCGTTGCCAGAAACTCCTGGGCCTGCAGTCCGTTAACACTAAAGGCCCCTTTTCTTTCTATGCCTCCCCGTGAACGGGAAATATTGCTTGTTATTTCTCCCATTCTGTCCAGCACCGTGTTTTCTTCACACGTAAAATTATCAGTGGAAAGCGCAACGCGTATATTGTTGAAAGTAGCACTAATGAGCCCTATGTTAATATCCTCCTGTTCCCTTGCCGTCGGGTCGGTGGCAATAAACGCATGGGTGATACAGGAACCTGGTTTTGTTGGAATAACGTCATTATCCCTGCCGCTAATTCTCGCCATCAGCGACTGCATCTGGCTGATATCATTTGCGACATAGTTTCTGGCTGGGCGCCCTCTTCGTTGCTCATTATATATAGAGCTCGAATCATTAATGGTTTGCTTCTGAAATTTAATAACTACGCCATTAGTATATAAATAGCCTTCCAGTGTTCGAATAAAATCTGCAGTACCCCCATTATCATTCCGTTCAAAAATAACACCATCCATACCGTCCGGCAACGACCAGACTTTTTTTAAAAAAGGCATATACTGAGTGTCAATTGTTTTAGTTTCTCGCAGAGCATTTTCGCGTAATGCGATTAACTGCTTAAAACCCGGATGGTACATTTTCTTTGTCGCCAGGTAGGTTTTATACGTATCCTCGGGTCTTGAAATCACCGCAGCCCAGATATTTTTATCCAGCGGCGCAGAGTCATTATAAGCCGTGAAGGACGATGGTAAGTCGAGTACATAGCGCCCGATGCAGTAAGGTTTCATTTCAGCGTTTATCTTGTTCATGGCTACCTGCTTTGATGACGTCAGTGTCTGCGGTGATGGATTGTAAGGGCGAAAATACTGATACACCCCATATCCCGCTACGATGAAGGCGACCAGGACCATTGCTTTTTGTTTTATCTTATTCATGGTAAGCAAGCCCTGTATTTTTTACCTGCTGTGCAATTTTTATAATTGAGCGAAGAGTAAACCAGCGCGCATCCATGGTGTTGTCAGGTTTGTACGCCCCCTCGTGGTCAACGCCCACACCGAACTGGGCCTTTAACTTCGGAGAATTAATCACTGCCGCTCTGACCGGTACAGTGCCGTCACCGTCTTCCACAGGAGGTAATAATTCATATTTGCGGGTAACATAACCCTGGTCAGGTGTTTCCAGTGTTGCATAGCGGATGGTCTGGTTAAATTTGTCTGCCGGGTAGAAAACTTCCCCCTGTTCGCTGACCTGAGAGCGGTAAGCTTCTGGGGTATGTTTTCCACTTACGTCCTTCCAGTGCAGTTCTGCATAAGAGGGGTAATTCTTCCCATCATTTCCATAAAAGGCATAGGTATGTTCATGGTAATGCCCATTAAGCCCCTCTATAAATATTTTGACTTTACCATCAATAATATCTACATAAGATTGCCAATCTTTTTCCAACTGGAGCTTATCCATCTTTTTGTTATCCGGATTAATAAAGCGCTCCTCACATAGCCCCCACCACGCCGATCGCTCAGTGTAGATATCTTTGTAGGGGTCTGTCTGAGGCAAAGGCTGTTGAAGTCCCTCGACGTGAAACCAGCCCATACCGTATCCTTTGCCAGGCAGGAGCTGTAAAGGGCCCGGCGATTGCGCCAGTACAGGGGTCATTTCAGCGCCACTGCTGCCAATCACTAAACCAACCGGCACTGCCTCTCCCGCTTTCATACGCTTATAGGCCATCGGGGCACCGCGGTCCGGCATCACCCCGTGTACAATACCCAGAATATTTTTCTGTCCGAAATCACCGTCCAACAATTCCGAATAGTAACGGGCAACCAGCCCTCCCATTGAGTGGGTCACCAGGATCACCTTTTCGCATTTGCGTCCGCTAGCTTTGTAATCGCCAATAATCTTTTCAATACGATCGGCTAGTGCTTGTGCAGAATCCATATTTGACTGAAGCCAGTTATAGCCCACCGCATGAACCGGAAAAAGGTACTGATAGCTTAGAGCCACTTCGTCAGTGGTCAGGGGACTCTCACCCGTTTCGGCTCCCAATGCTTTATCCAGCAGCCTCTCACGCAAGGTCAGACTACCATTTTTGCTGGTCTTATTTATTAACATTGTCTGATTATCGTTCAGCGTTTCCTGGAGCCAGGGGAGGAAAGTGCCGTAGCTCATTGCTCCCACCTCCCCCCAGCCTCTCTCCCGACGCGATGAAAATAACAGCCGCTCTTCCGGACTTTCGGTCTCGATTTTCCCGCTGGGATCAACCACGGTTTTGGTGGGATCCAGTAATTTTTTTCTTTTCGCTGGCCCCCTTCCAATCCAAGGTAACATGCTTGCATTACCGTTGACGGTCCAGACGGGTTTACCATCATCTGGGTTCATCAAATTACTCCCCATCACCCCCGGTAAAAACACAACCGGGATGACTCTGTCCGGCATCTT
Source organism: Enterobacter cloacae complex sp. Mu1197 (assembly GCF_040059225.1). Classification (NCBI taxonomy): domain Bacteria; kingdom Pseudomonadati; phylum Pseudomonadota; class Gammaproteobacteria; order Enterobacterales; family Enterobacteriaceae; genus Enterobacter; species Enterobacter cloacae complex sp. Mu1197. The sequence continues at coordinate 3,348,377 of NZ_CP157375.1, forward strand.
ATAAAGTTTGAGCCATTGCTCCTTGTCTTTCGGCGTGGCAATGGCCTTGTAGAGGGGATGACCAAACTTGTCGTATCCCAGCAGAACACAATTGCTTTCAGTGGCTTCAATCATCTGTTAGTCCTCATCCTTCAGGTTTATCTGCACTGATGCAGGATCCACCAAGTTTTGCTTCTCCCCACGGCCGTCCGCAGAAGTCATTAACTCCTGCACGGTACCATCGCTGTGCGTCAGGCTGATTTTCTGACCCGCTACGGGTGTCTCAGAATAGGGCCACAGCACTTCAGGCCCCATTTCAAATTCGCTGCTCTCCCACTTCTGGGCCGCCTGACTAAAACTCTGTCCACCAAACTTCTGCCACACCGCCCCGCGCTCGATGATTTTGTCCGGCGCCGCACACTCCACCGTGCCGTCCGCTATCCGGATATATCCTCCGCCGCTCGTCAGCACTATCTCCTGCTTCGCGCTGATGATGAGTTTTCCCTCACTGCTGCTGATGCGGATATCCTTCAGCGCATCCAGCGTCATCTCATCCCCCTGCGCCTGGATCTCCACCTTCCCTTTGCCGGCAAACATTTTGATGCCCAGCTTTTGCGCATACAGACTTACCCGCTCCCCGGCCGCCACGGTGAATCTTTTCAGTGCGCTGAAATCCGTGTGCCCGCCGCTGGTGCTGATGATGTTGTCTCCCGCCGACTGCTGCAGGCTTTTCCCTGTCACCTGCGCTATTCCTTCCGGTGCCGAGACCAGCAACGCCGCTTTCTTTAAATCCGTCAGCGCCTCTGACAGCAGCGCCTTCTGCGTCTGCACATCTGCCAGTTCAGCCCTCGCCGCTTCTGCCGCGCTGCGTAACGCTTCAGCCAGCGACCGCGCCTGCTCCAGCTGGCTCATCGCTGCCTGCATCTCCAGCACCTCACCCTGCGCCCTGGCCTGCCCGTCAGCGCTGATAAATATCCCTTTCTGCGCCCGTATCGCGCCCCAGCTGTCGGTTCTGAGCTCAAACCCCTCACCGCGCTGCTGTTTCTCGCTGTCGACCAGGTGGCCGAGGTTCAGCTGGCTCTTGCCGCCGTACTCCGTGCTGACCTTGATGTGCTCTTTTCCGCGCTCGTCATCGAGGCGGATTTTGTTGTTCGCCGGGGTACGCAGGACGTTGCGTTTGTAGTTGCGGATGGTGACGTGGTCGCCGTGCGCCGAGTCGTGCAGCACGCCGGCAATGTACGGCCGGTCGGGGTTACCGTCCTCAAAGCCAATCGCCACTTCGGTGCCCGCCAGCAGCGGCAGGTGCAGGCCGTAGGTGTCGCCGGCGTACGGGCGCGACTGGCGTACCCACAGGCTCTCGAAGCCGGTTTCCCAGTTATCACGGTCAAACAGCATGTTGACGCGGTAACGACCGTCTTTATCGATATGCCCGTAGGTGTCGTTCTCGGTGGTGCTGGTGACGCGGGCCGGTAAGGTGCCGGCCATCACCGGGCGTGAGCCAGGTTCCGGGCGGAAACCAAAATCGGTGCTGTCCGGGATGCCGTCAAAATCAACCGCAAAGTCCTTATCACGGCGGGCATATGTGTGCATCGCCGTGATGACCACGCCCTGCGCAAACACGTCCGCCACTTCATACCCGCCGGTGACTTTCAGTACCTGACCCGGTGAGAGGGTCGGACAGCTGGTGATGCCCTGCGCCCGGGTCTGACCATTCAGGTAGCGTTCGTGACGAAGGCGGGCATAAAACGCCCCGGACTCCGGGGCCGGATTACGGTCATAGGTGCTGCCCGGCGTCAGGTAGTTATCCGCCCAGTGATAGGCATCACCGTATGTGGTGACATCCCCGCGGGTCGCATCCACCAGGGTGTTCATGTCCTGCGTGGCCTGACGGTAGTTGTAGTCCCGGGTGCTGACCTGCTTCTGCACCACGTTGTGATGGCATTCCATTCCCCAGACCGAATCCACGCCTTTTGAATGCTGGCCCGATGGCGGTACCGACGGCAGCGTCAGACCTTTTTCATACCCCTGTTGGCTGTCGTAAAACTCCACCACGTCAATGTTGAGGCGCGTGTCGGTGGTGAAGCGAAACCAGATACCGACCTCACCCAGCAGGCGGATGATAAAGTGCAGGTCGTCCTCACCGTACTGCATCACCTGTTCACGGCGCGGGTATTCTTTTGACAGCGAGAACAGAAAATCCTGACCGCGCATACCGTGGCGCTCGCGCAGGATTTTTTCCACGATTTGCGGAACCGACATGTCCTGGTAAATGGCGTTCTGGTGCGAGCGGTCGAGCAGCGCCAGACGTGGCCGGAGCGTCAGGGCGTAGCGGGTTTCATCTTTTGACGTGCTGAGGCGTTCAAAACCGGTCACCACACCCTGAAGGGTGCGCACGGCCTGCTGCACTTTAATGCCGTAACCCTGGTCTACCGGGGCCTGCAGCGTCAGCGAACCGGGCTTCATCAGCATCGCCTCTCTGGCGATAGCGTGGTCACTGCTGGTGAATTCAATACGGTAGCGGAACGGCGTGCTCAGGGCTTCATCGCCTTCAAACGCCAGCACGTCGAGCGCGGACCCACAGTCTTTCACCGCCAGCAGGTGGTGGCTATGGCTGTATCTTAATGGAGGATTATTACTCATGCGTCCACTCCCTGTTTCACATCAAATTCCAGCCCGATCCCCTCTTCCTCACTCCAGCTAAAGCGTAATGACTGTGGTTTCAGTTTTGCGGCCATATGGGTCAACAGTTGCTGACTGAGCACCGGCAGAATTTGCTGATTGAGCAGACTGTCGACGTTACGCGCACCGGTATCTGGCAGCAGGCAGGCTGAAGTCAGCGCATCATAAAGACTTTCATCAATGTGCGTGCTCAGGCCGTAGTGTCGATGCAGGCGCTTGCTAACCTGTGAGAGTTTCATTTCCACGATGGTACGCATGGCTGCTTCCGAGAGGGGGCGGTAAATCACGGTCTGGAAGCGGGCCAGCAGCGCCGGCTGGAAGTGATCGCGCAGCATCGGACGCAGCAGCTCGTGAAGATCGCCTTCGCTGGCCTCCGGCTGTTCGTCAAGCAGTTGCATCAGGTGGTCGCTGCCGAGATTCGAGGTCATCAGAATGACGGTGTTGCGGAAGTCGATTTCACGTCCTTCGCCGTCACGCATAAAGCCGCGGTCGAACACCTGATAAAACAGATTCATCACGTCGCGGTGGGCTTTTTCGACTTCATCGAGCAAAACCACACTATACGGGCGCTTGCGCACGGCTTCGGTCAGGATCCCTCCCTGGCCATAACCGACGTAACCCGGAGGTGAGCCCTTCAACTGGGAAACCGTATGCGGCTCCTGGTATTCGGAGAGGTTAATCGTAATGAGTGACTTCTCACCGCCGTACATGACATCGGCCAGCGCAAGCGCGGTTTCGGTTTTCCCCACCCCGCTCGGTCCCACCAGCAGGAATACGCCCTGCGGGCCATTCTCTGAGGTGAGACCCGTTTTTGCCGCACGCAGACGCTGGGCGATGGCCTCGAGCGCCACATCCTGCCCGACCACACGTTTACCCATTTCATTTTCCAGGGTCAGCAGTTCGGTCTGCTCATCTTTCATCAGCGATGACAGCGGAACGCCTGTCCAGTCAGCAATCACGTTGGCAACGGTGCGTACGTCAACATCCAGAGAGAGCAGCGGGTTGCTGTGCTGCATGCCGTTCAGTTCCTGTTGCAGCGTGCGCGTCTCGCTTTGACGGGAGATGTCCTGGCGGCTTTCCAGCAGTTGTTCGGTGAGTTTCAGTTCCTGCCCGTACTGCGTTTCAAGCTCGTCGAGAGCAACGATAAGAGCGTTCTCTTCCTGCTCAATGACGGTCAGGCGTTCACCATGGCTCTGATTGCCGACAGCAATATCTTCCAGCAGCGCCTGCTTCTCCATTTCAAGAGAGGTAATCTGCGAGCGAATGCAGGTCAGCTGTTCCGGTACCGTGTCGAGGCTCATTCGGACGCGCGCTGCGGCGGTGTCGAGCAGATCAACCGCCTTATCCGGCAACTGGCGGCCCGTGAGGTAGCGGCGGGAAAGCGTAACAGCAGCGCGCACCGCATCGTCGGTAATGTGCACGTTATGGTGCTCGGCGTAACGGGATTTCAAACCACGGAGCATCAGGCAGGCGGTGTCATCGTCAGGCTCATCGACTTTTACCATCTGGAAACGACGCTCCAGGGCCGCGTCGCGTTCGAAGTACTGCTTGTACTCGCTCCAGGTTGTGGCCGCAATGGTACGCAGTTCGCCACGCGCCAGCGCCGGTTTTAGCAGGTTCGCTGCATCGGCGCCTCCCGCCTGGTTGCCCGCGCCGATGATGGTATGCGCTTCATCAATAAATAGCAGGACCGGGGACGGGGATTGCTGCACCGCATCGATGACGTTTTTCAGCCGCTGTTCGAACTCGCCTTTCACGCCTGCACCGGCCTGCAGCAGGCCCAGGTCAAGGGTACGCAGAGTGACCGTTTTCAGGGATTCAGGCACATTACCCTCGGCAATACGCAATGCCAGACCTTCAACCAGTGCGGTTTTCCCTACGCCCGGCTCGCCGACCAGAATCGGATTGTTTTTGCGGCGACGAGAGAGGATATCCACCATCTGACGGATTTCTGTGTCACGGCCAAACACCGGATCGATCTTCCCTTCCTTCGCTTTGGCGGTGACATCGAGGGTGAATTTATCCAGCGTGTTCTGCAGCGCAGGGCTCAGTTCCCCCTCTTTCATTTCCACACCAGCCGGACGCCCGACAAACTCCACCTCACCACCGTGGTTCTGTGCCAGCTCGGCTTCGCGCTGCATTTCCGGACGCTCATCCGATTGCGCATCCAGCAACGGTCGCAGGCGCTCCAGCTGGCTCTGAGCAAGCGTTAACAACGGCCAAAGGCCGTCACAACGTGCCAGTTTTGGTTTTTCCACCAGGGCCATCAGCAGATGGATGCTGCGAATGTGCTCTTCGCCATTGAGTGAGGCAAGTAGCCAGGCTTGCTGCATCAGAGTCTGGATGTCATCAGAGAGCTGGGGCCGATGGCGCACGGATCGAGGTTGTCTGTCGAGCCAGCCAAGTAAATCCTGCCAGATGCCATCCATATCCCATTCATAGCGACGCGCCAACACCGTCAGGTCACCTTCCCCCTGCTCCAGCAGCTTCAGCAGCCAGTGCTCCGGCAGAATTTCGGCATGGGCACGGGTCTGACAGAGCGAAGCTGCACCTTCCATCGCTCGGGCACAGTAAGGGTTTAGACGACGTAACAGGATGGCTGGATTTTCCATGAGATTCTCTCTTTGTCGGTTCCTGGACACGCTACCGCCCCTCGCTGTTCACCAAAGCGCATAAGGTCAGGCAGGCAGATTGTTTTTTCTTTGCTGAGTGCCCGCATCTCAGGCACTCAGCAAAAAACTGCGGACAGGAAAACCTGCCCGCATCAGGATTACGCCGTGGCGCGTTCGTTCCAGGAATCGGAATGAATGATGTTGCCGTCTTTGTAGGTCCAGGTGATTTTTTCGTAACGCAGTTCAACGCGCTCAAGGTGGTTGTGCTTCTCTTTAGAAGGATCCTTGATGTCATACATTTCAGGATTCACTTTCACTACCTTCACGTTTTCCAGTTTGGTGTTGAAGTACTCCACTTCCTGGCCCGCGTCGTTGATTTTGTACCACTTGAATTCAGCGGATTTCAGGGTCTGACCGGTTGTCACCGCCTTGTACAGATACGGGCTGGAGGAATCAATTTCCTTCGTGAACAGGAACGGCGTGTGGATACGGGTGCCGGTCAGCTTGCCGGTGTTGTTGTCGGTTGGGATGTACAGGTTATGCTCCTGTGCAACCACTTCGATGCTGCCTTCACGATCCTGAACGTCAACAGACCCTTTGATGTCCGCGCCGCCGTCGTCCTTCAGCCAAAGATAAACAGGAATTGCCATGGAATTACTCTCCATTGTGTAGTGAAGCGCCATCATCCTGCGATGGCGCCGGGTGTTTGCCGGGTATCTGACAGGCGTTGGCCTGCGGTACCAGACTGATTTCGACACGGCGGTTGAGCGCACGCCCTTCCAGGGTGTCGTTGGTTGCGACAGGACGGCTTTCGCCATAGCCCTGCACCGCAAAACAGCTTTCGGGCACGTCGCCCGTGTCCCGCATCCAGTTGCGCACCGCTTCGGCGCGTTTCAGAGACAGCGTCTGGTTCAGCTGCGGATTGCCGGTGATATCGGTATGCCCAGACACGACAATCAGCCAGCCCGGTTTCGCTTTGATGCCAACCAGTGAATTCACCAGCATCCTGGTGGAACCCGCTTTCAGCACGGACTTGCCGGAATCGAACAGCGACATGCTGTCGAGCCTCACTATTTTCGGTGCTGGTTTTGGGGTTGGCTGCGGTTTAGGGGGCGGCGGCATATACGAGCGGATCGCTTCCAGTAGGGGTATCCGTAGACGTTCCCCCTGATAAAGCCCCAGGCTCAGCCGGACCGGTACGCCGTTACGTGCATAGTCATCCAGCAGCGCCGAATTCTCACGAAGGACCGCAACGGCGCCAGCTTTCGGGCCGTAGTCATCCATGGAGAGACTGTCGTAACGGGCTATATCGAAGCTCACGCGATGCAGCAACTGGCGATTGTTCCAGCCACTGCTCAGCAGCGCGGCGATGGCCGCCAGGGTGAAAAGACCAAGGGCACAGCGCCAGGTGCGGGCGCGGGGAGTAAGTCCACTTCCTTCCGGTAGCAGCGGCAGGATGAAATCCGGTAAGGGTGAGATCACCGTGCTGTCCGTCCCTATCGGTTGCCAGCCGGCTACCTGCTGCATGGCAGTATGACGCGATAACCATGCCGTCCAGGCAGAGGACGCAAGGCTTCCGGCAAGAATCGGTCCCATTCCCCACAGCTGCGCTGCAGGTGCAATGACCGGAACATCAGGATTCTCATCGATGAATACCGCCTGGACATGCTGATGGAACCAGCTCATCAGGCTGTTCATCAGCACCTGCTGCTGCATCACAGGCGCACCGCCAGTGGTGACCCACGCGGCGATCGAACAAGGCGCATTCGACTCACGCCAGACAGTCCACCCTTCACCCGGAATAGCGGCCTGCCAGAGCATGTCATCCGTCATCGCGCTGCCAATCTGACCATTCAGAATGAGTGGCACAGACTGTCCCGTTTCTTTACGCAACTGGCTGATTTGCCAGCGCAGAGCCAGCAGACGACTTGTCAGGGCTTCGCTGTCGACATGTTTCTGCGGGCAGACACTGACCATCACCGACAGCTGACGCCCCCAGTCCGGGCGCTGCCACAGAATCTGACGGGCAACCTGCTCCAGATCCTGATGGTCCTCAACGCGGATCCAGCATCCCTGCGTGACGATCAGTACTGGTGACTGCTGCGGCCAGGTCAGAGGCATATCGCCACAAACCAACACCACAGGTTGACGGTAAGTAGTTTCAGGAAGGTCATCCAGACGCAGGTTGACGTCATGCTCCGCACGAGGTCTGGCGATATACCAGAACGCGACGATAACCCCGATCATCGCCAGCAGAACGAGCACTGAAGCCAGCCGGGATAACGGCAGAAAAGCCAGGCAGACCACAGCACTCAGCAGGGCAGCCCACAGCGCAAGCCCGCGCTGTTGTACAGGACTCATTTTACGACTCCCGGCAACAGGGTCAGCAGCATCTGATCGAGCCAGCGATCCAGTCCCCACCAGAGTGCGGCAAGAACAATCACGCTCAGGCCGATACGCGCGGGCCAAGACGCCAGCCAGCCTCCCGCTCCCCGTCCGCTGCGGCTCTCGGCCAGAACGGGATGGGTCTGCGGGTAGCTGAACGGTGTAACGCGCTCATTGAGGGCGCTGACCAGCTTCTGGCGTTCCGGATCGTTTAGCGCACGAAAATCTCCCAGGAATCCGAGCATCATTACCCGCTGGAAGCAGGTCAGTACGGCATTATCTGGTGCAGGTTCACGCAGCACATCGCGCATCCTGTCACACAAAGTGTCACCCGCGTCCATTGTGCCGAGGAAGTGTCCCTGCAGAGGAATGTCATACCACTGCACACAGGCATCATCCTCTACACCGCGCCCTTTGACTGCCTCATCAAGCAATGCACATTGTGCAGTGAGGATATGCTTACAGCTGGCTTCATCAAGTTCACTCGCTTTCAGTTCACGCTGAACGCGTTCCACATCAGCGATACAGCGTTCCCACAAGACCCGACCTTCGCCTTCCTGAAACTGCGGGCCATAGCGAAGGCTGATGACCTGAAGCCAGGTATCCTGCAGCAGTGCGTCAATATCAATAGACACGACAGCGCCGTGTTTACGTTCACTCATGTTCTCAATACCGCAAAGAGTTCAAGTTCAGGCTCGCCGAGCATGCCCGGGACGTAAAACATACATGTCCCACTCTGGAGCATTTCAGTCGCCAGAGGATGGGAGAGATCGAGACTGAAATACTGATTTTCCAGGCGCAGTGGAATGGCGGCTGGCACATGGCGCAGCGGCGTCAGCGGCACGCCCACGCGGGAAGAGTTGACGATCCCGCGCACATGGTCAGGGCTGCCCACCTTACACTGGCGCGGAAACTGCTCCTGCAGTTGCGCCACCGGGATCGGTGAGCGCACAGAAAGATAGTAATCAGCCCCTTCGCGCAGACGCGGGTCATGCAGGCGAGCCTGCCAGAAGTGCAGCCGTGGGTCATAGTCGAGTGCCAGGGCCACCACGCGTGACGGCAGGCTGGCTTCAAGCAGATCGCCAAGCAAATCAAACAGCGGTGGAAATACCGCATTGAGTTGCTCGTGATGCCAGGCCGGTATGGCGCTCACCTGATGTTCCAGGGAAAAGGTCAGCAGGCTCCCCGCAAGGCGAGAAAGTTCCGGATACAGACGTTCCGGTGGGCTTTGAAGATTACGCTGGAACTGACCCAGCACGGGCTCGGCACTGTTCAGCGCGTTGAGCAGCCAGAACAGTGATACATCTGCCACGGCGAAATCAGCCATGCGCTCATTGCTTTCACGCCGCATTGCCATCAGACGGCAAAGTCGCGCACGCAGTTGTGTCAGTAGTTGTTCCAGTTGGGTAACCAGCCAACGGCTGCCCTGGAGGGTCAATAGCGGAGGAAGAAATGTTTCATCCAATAGCCATGTACCCTGCGAGTCTTGCTGCAGGCGGGCGACCGGACAAGTCAGATAATCGCTGTTGTTCTGATGGGCAAAACGCAGCGTCAGTTCAGGCTGCATCACGGCAATCTGACGAGTGTCTTCCCCAAAGGTATTGCGTACATCCCGCCAGCGCTGACGATATCGCACCGGACGCTCGGCCACCTCATCGGGTTTCAGGCAGTTGCCGCCGTTCGCCCGCAGTAGCGGGAGTGCCAGCACCACCGTCACCTCCTGCGATTCGCTTTCAAGCGACAGTACCGGTGGCAGCGAATCAGCATTGTCTGTATCAATCAGCGTACCGTCCTGAAAACGGACATGCAGATGACGGGCCTGAAGACGTCCAAGCCTGAGAGCTTCCGACTCGAAGGTAGCATTTATCACCCCCCACGGGCAGGAGAGGCCCAGCCGGGCAATGCACTCGGCAGACCAGGCCGCATACGCGACCTGTTGCTGAAAATGCTGGGGAGCGACCATAATGCCCCTACCCCATAACGGTTGTTCCGTTTTCATCGGCTTCCTGCCTGTTATTACGATTTCGCTTTCGGCATCTGGGAAACCAGCGACAGGTTGACGTCCATCCCTTCCACCTGGAAGTGCGGAATCGCATACAATTTCACGCGGAAGAAGCCCGGGTTATCCTCAATATCTTCCACCACCACTTTTGCATCACGCAGTGGATGAGATGCCTGAAGTTCGTCGCCCGGATCGGTCATTTCGGTCACCAGACTGCGGACCCAGGTGTTCAGCTCAAGCTCCAGCAGTCGGCGATCCTTGGTGGTTCCGATGTTTTCGCGCTGAATCAGCTTCAGGTAGTGGGCAATACGCGACAGCAGGAAGATGTACGGCAGGCGGGCGTTGATGCGGCTGTTGGCCGTTGCATCTGCGGTATCATACAGCGCCGGTTTCTGGGCGGAGTTGGCTGAGAAGAAGCAGGCATAGTCGCGGTTTTTATAGTAGGACAAAGGAATAAAGCCCAGATTCGCGAACTCGAATTCACGCGTTTCAGGGATCATGACCTCAGACGGGATTTTTACCTGATTGCCGGTACCCAGGTCATACAGATGGATAGGCAGATCCTGAACCGCACCGCCGGCCTGCGGACCACGGATTTGTACACACCAGCCATTATTGATGAAGCTACGCACCATGTTGGACGCGAAGGCAAACGACGCATTCGTCCACAGGTATTTGTCGTGATCCGGACCTTTGACTTCTTCAACATAGTTAAAGCTGCGAACCGGAACAGTATCCGGGCCATACGGTAAACGTCCCAGTACGCGGGGCATCACCAGACCAATGTAGCGAGCGTCGTCCGTATCGCGGAACGATTTCCACTTGATGTACTCCGCGCGGTCAAAATAGTTACCAATATCTTTAATCGCCGCGACGTCTTCCATGGACTCCTTGAGGAAGAATTTCGGGCCTGCCGAGCCGATAAATGGCATATGTGCAGCCGCAGATACTTTAGAGATGTTGCGCAGCAGAGCGACATCCTGCGCTGAAGCATCGAACTCATAAGCGGAAATCAGCGCCGCAATCGGCTCGCCGCCCGGGGTATCGTATTCATCAATGTAGGCGTGTTTATAGAGACCACTCTGGATGATTTCCGGGCTGTCTTCAAAGTCCTGGCGCAGGTCTTCTTTAGACATGCTCAGAAGCTCAATTTTCACGTTCTGGCGAAAATCCGTTTTATCAACCAGCGACTTCACGCCGCGCCACAGGCTCTCAACCGCCTGAAACTCTTCATGGTGCATAACGGCGTCGAGCTGGCGGCTTATCTGGTAATCGAGCTCAGCGATGTGGTGATCGATCAGGCTTTTATCCAGTTTTTCGACCTTCGAGCCTGCCTTGGTCAGGCATTCCAGAAAGACCTGCATACCTGCGGTGAGACGCTCGTCAGCGGTCGCATCCGACATCGCCTGCGCATCTTGCCAGATATCCAGCGCGCTCAGCTCGGAGACCGGGTTCAGATTGATTTTCTCAAACAGTGAAGCGTATACCCCACCCACAGCAGGGCGTTCCAGCACCACGCTTTCCCCGCCAGCAGTATTATTTTGTACAGACATGAGCATTCCTTGATTAATCCGTTAAAACAGCATGATGGTTAAGGTTTTTTTGAAGCCAGTGCGGATAGTTCATTTCGCAACTCAGCACTAAGTGACTGGTCAAGAACGATTTTCTCCAGCTCTTTTCGGAAAGTCTGGTTATCCAGCAGGTTGGCTTTCAGATCGCGGAGCAAGTTGCGCATTGCCAGCATCGCCTTCAGCTGTGGAATTTGGGCAGCCACCTGCTCTGGCGTGAAATCTTTCATGCTCTGGAAAGTCAGCTGAATGTTGTCCTCACCACCATCGTCAGACAGCGTATTTTTAACGGCCAGGTTAACTTTTGGGGAATATTCGGAAAGAACGCTGTCAAAATTATTTTTGGTGATGTTAATCTTTTCACGCTCAGATATTGTCGCAGATTCCTGCCCATTACTGAAATCACCCGCAACAAGCAATTTCAAGGGTAATTCCATTTTCTTGCTTGCTCCGCCAGTATGCAGGTCAAGCTTCAGGTTAATACGTGCCTTAGGCACCTCATTCTGAAAACTGTCAGCCATCTAATCATCCCTCTTTGTTTTGCTATGCCAACTTCACGGTATCGTTCTTTATGCGCAATAATAGAATAATGATCGGAACAAAATCAAATACACAGATCATTAATCCGATACAAGAATTTTCTTAAGAATTTTCCACTAAGACATTATCGTAAATAGGCCAACTAAATCAGGAAAAGAAACTGCTCTTTTCGCACAAAGCGAATATTTGTATCGCAGAAGGGGTTGTAGCCAGAGAGATGTTTATAAAAACTTCTTGTTTTGATTTGCATCACAGCATTACGTCAAAAAGCGCGAAAGAACGACAATATCTTATTGCGGCACGATTAAAAGAAGACAGGAATGGATGAAAGCAGATGACTATTCCATTGATGGTATGAATAACGCTTAAGAATTTTCACGAAGAAATTTCCTATTTATTATGCGGAGGAATAAATAAAGGCGTAAATGTTTAATTTGGCGCAAATAAACAATGCCGTTTTTTTCTTTACGCCTTCCCTCTGAACGCTAACGCTTTTGCCTTCCGCTCAGGCAGGAAAGGCGCTTTCATGCGACTGCCTATAAAATCTGTAAAATCAATCACCTTCCGAACTGCCGCTTTTTTAATCAAAAACGAGTAATAGCACATATCGTATAACGGTGCTACATTACGCCGCCCGCCCAAATCAGCAGTGGCCAGGCAACGCCGTAAAGTTCGGTAAAGCCTGCAACCATCACCTTGAAGAACGGTCTTATCGGCACGTCGTATCGCAAACTCTGCGCTACCTTTACAGGCTTCACATAGGTTTCACTATTTTGTCTCAATCCAAATTTCAACGCGCGTTTTTACACCCGCGTTACTGGTTTACATGGTTTGGTCTTGGCGTTCTCTGGCTGCTGGTTCAACTTCCGTACCCTGTACTGCGTTTGCTGGGGTCGAAACTGGGCAGCGCTTCCCGCGTCTTCCTGAAACGTCGCGAATCTATCGCGCGTAAAAATATTGAGCTTTGCTTTCCGCAGTACAATGCCGAAGAGCGCGAGAAGCTCATCGCTGAAAACTTTAAGTCTATCGGCATGGCGCTGCTTGAAACCGGCATGGCCTGGTTCTGGCCGGATGAGCGTGTCCGTAAGTGGTTTGATGTAGAAGGACTGGATAACCTGCAACGCGCGCAGATGCAAAAACGCGGCGTGATGGTCGTCGGCGTTCACTTTATGTCGCTGGAACTGGGTGGCCGCGTGATGGGCCTGTGCCAGCCAATGATGGCGACCTATCGACCACACAACAGTGCGCTGATGGAATGGGTCCAGACGCGTGGCCGCATGCGTTCCAATAAGGCGATGATCAGCCGTAACAATCTGCGCGGTATGGTCGGTGCCCTGAAGAAAGGTGAAGCCGTCTGGTTTGCACCCGATCAGGATTATGGACGTAAAGGCAGCAGCTTTGCGCCTTTCTTTGCGGTTAAAGAGGTTGCGACGACTAACGGCACCTTTGTCATTTCTCGTTTGTCAGGCGCCTCAATGCTGACCGTAACGATGGTGAGAAAAGCAGATAAATCAGGCTATCGTCTGCACATCTCTCCTGAAATGGCTAACTATCCGGAAAACGAGTGCGAAGCCGCGGCGTTTATCAATAAAGTCATCGAAACTGAAATCATGCGTGCGCCAGAGCAGTATCTGTGGATGCATCGTCGTTTCAAAACCCGCCCTCTTGGCGAAGCCTCGCTCTATATTTAAGCCTTTCATTAAGGTTAGTTTCGCTAAGAAACTAACCTTTTCAATCACCTGTCATCCCGTTGAGAAATCGTCTTTCATTGCGTCGCCCAAAGTGAATTTATTGCGATGCGAAATCAAACTGTCGCCGTTCCACGACACTCGTAAGTAACGGAAATTATTTAAAAAAATCCCTCTTGTCACCCCTCATTTTTAGGCGTACATTAGCGCCGTCTGGCAACAGGAAAGCACAGAATTCTGAGCTGGAGTGAGCGGCGTAACGGGAAAATTCTCATTTCCGTTTTGACCGGATTTCAGTTCTCTATAATCAGGTGGACTCTGTTTTTAAATGCGTACCACAAGATACGCGGAGCGATGAAACGTGAAATATTTCTTTATGGGCATTTCGGTGATTGTTTTAGTCTGGGCCGGAACCTTTGCCCTGATGATCTAGTGAAGAACATGCAGTCAAAAAAACAGGAGCCATCGGCTCCTGTTTTTTTATGTCATGTCGACGCGGGATGTTCAGCCACGCTCTTCGACGAAAGAAGGCCGTCGGCCCGGAACATACTCTTGATGCCCCTCACCGCCTGACGAATGCGGTCGCTGTTTTCAATCAGGGCAAATCGCACATGGGTGTCGCCATAATCACCAAAGCCAATGCCCGGTGATACGCACACCTTCGCATCCTGCAGTAGTTTTTTGGCAAACTCCAGCGATCCCATCGCCGCGTACGGCTCCGGAATTTTTGCCCAGACGTACATAGACGCCTTCGGCATTTCCACCATCCAGCCCGCTTCATGCAAGCCCTTTACCAGCACGTCACGGCGGCGCTTATACTGGGCGGCAATCTCGTGAACGCACTGTTGGTCGCCTTCCAGGGCAGCAATAGCCGCGACCTGTAGCGGCGTGAAGGTACCATAGTCGTGGTAACTCTTAATGCGCGCCAGTGCGCTCACCAGCGTTTTGTTACCCACCATAAAGCCAATGCGCCAGCCTGCCATGTTGTAGCTTTTTGACAGCGTAAAGAACTCGACCGCCACGTCACGCGCGCCCGGAACCTGCATGATGGAAGGCGCTTTCCAGCCGTCATAGACGATGTCAGCGTAGGCTAAATCATGAACCACCAGCACGTCATAACGTTTAGCCAGGGCGACGACTTTCTCGAAGAAATCGAGCTCCACGCACTGGGCCGTTGGGTTTGACGGGAAACCGAGGATCATCATCTTCGGTTTCGGATAACTTTCACGAATCGCACGCTCAAGTTCGTTAAAGAAATCGACACCTTCCACCAGCGGAACCGAACGGACCTGCGCCCCGGCAATCACCGCGCCGTAGATGTGGATCGGGTAGCTTGGATTAGGCACCAGCACCGTATCACCATGATCCAGCGTGGCCAACATCAGGTGTGCCAGCCCCTCTTTCGAGCCGATGGTGACAATCGCTTCACTTTCCGGATCGATATCAACCTGATAGCGATCCTGATACCAACGCGAGATCGCGCGACGTAATCTGGGAATACCGCGAGAGGTCGAGTAGCCGTGCGTATCCGGACGCTGGGCAACCGTGCAGAGCTTTTCAACGATATGCGGTGGCGTTGGGCCGTCAGGGTTACCCATGCTGAAATCAATAATATCTTCGCCGCGCCGACGCGCAGCCATTTTCAGTTCAGCAGTGATATTGAAAACATAAGGGGGGAGACGATCGATACGCGTAAAACGGCGTTCAGGACTGAATTCAGCCATAGATTCCTCAGATTAACGTTAGCGCCCGGACCGTCCGAGCGACGCTGCCACCGATGTGGCATGCTTAGAAAATAACCTGAAAAAAATCATGCTGTCGAGAGGGAAATGAAAAAAAAGCGATCGCCTGAAAACCGGAACCCGGCAGTGCCAAAAAGCGGAAGCCCCTGTTTCAGGGTTGGCTTTCTGATAGCCGTTATTTAACAGGATGATATCAAAACAGTTACCTGACGATACGCTGGCTATAAAAAATCAGGCCATGTCCGTGACCGCCGGACAATCCCCTTTAAGAATTATGGTTTTTCCTCATTTGATAAACCTGACGGATAGCTGGTCAATACGCGTCAGGTTTTTTATCATGGTTCTTTCCCGTTTTCCCAGGTCTACTCGTGCACGAAATATTCACTATGCTGCTGGCGGTTTTTGACCGTGCGGCATTAATGCTGATTTGCCTGTTCTTCCTCATCCGCATTCGCCTGTTTCGCGAGCTGTTGCACAAATCCGCCCACTCGCCAAAAGAGCTGCTGGCCGTTACCGCCATCTTTTCGCTGTTCGCCCTGTTCAGCACCTGGTCAGGCGTGCCGGTAGAGGGCTCGCTGGTTAACGTGCGCATTATCGCCGTGATGTCCGGCGGAATTTTGTTTGGCCCGTGGGTGGGCGTTATCACCGGCGTGATTGCCGGAACCCATCGCTACCTGATTGATATCGGCGGCGTCACGGCGGTGCCCTGCTTTATTACCAGCATTATCGCCGGGGTGCTCTCCGGCTGGATCAGCCGCAAAATCCCGAAAAAACAGCGCTGGCGCGCAGGGATCGTCGCAGGCATGGTATGCGAAACGCTGACCATGATCCTGGTCGTCGTCTGGGCCCCGACTACCGCGCTGGGGCTGGATATCGTCTCGAAAATCGGAATTCCAATGATCCTGGGCAGCGTCTGCATCGGTTTTATCGTGCTGCTGGTGCAAAGCGTTGAAGGGGAAAAAGAGGCCAGCGCCGCCCGTCAGGCCAAGCTGGCGCTGGATATCGCCAACAAAACGCTACCGCTATTTCGCCACGTTAACGCGGAGTCGTTGCGTCAGGTCTGCGAGATTATCCGCCATGACATCCATGCTGACGCCGTCGCCATCACCAACATTGACCACGTGCTGGCCTACGTTGGCGTCGGGGAACACAACTATCGCGACAACGATGACACCATCAGCCCAACCACCAGACAGGCGATCAACTACGGTAAAATCATCATTAAAAACAATGACGAAGCCCACCGAACGCCGGAAATCCACTCGATGCTGGTGATCCCATTGTGGGAGAAAGGCGTCGTGACGGGCACCCTGAAGATTTATTACTGTCACGCGCATCAGATCACCTCCTCGCTCCAGGAGATGGCCATTGGCCTGTCGCAGATTATCTCCACCCAGCTGGAAGTCTCCCGTGCAGAACAGCTGCGTGAGATGGCAAATAAGGCAGAACTGCGCGCGCTGCAGAGCAAAATCAATCCCCATTTCCTGTTTAACGCGCTGAACGCGATCTCCTCGTCCATACGTCTTAATCCGGACACCGCACGCCAGCTGATTTTTAACCTGTCCCGCTATCTGCGCTACAACATCGAGCTAAAAGATGACGAGCAGATCGACATCAAAAAAGAGCTGTATCAGATCAAAGACTACATCGCGATTGAGCAGGCGCGCTTTGGCGACAAACTCACGGTCATTTACGATATTGATGAAGAGGTCAACTGCGTGATCCCGAGCCTGCTTATCCAGCCGCTGGTCGAAAACGCGATTGTTCACGGCATTCAGCCCTGTAAAGGCAAAGGCGTCGTCACCATCAGCGTCACCGAAAGCGGCAACCGCGTGCGTATTGCGGTGCGCGATACCGGCCACGGCATTGATCCAAAAGTTATTGAGCGCGTGGAGTCTAACGAGATGCCCGGAAATAAAATCGGCCTGCTGAACGTGCATCACCGGGTCAAGCTGCTTTACGGCGATGGGCTGCACATTCAGCGTCTTGAACCGGGTACCGAAATTGCTTTTTACGTCCCGAACGAGCGCACTCCCGTTCATTCAACAACATCACTGTTGCCCCAGGTGGAGTAACCCATGAAAGTCATCATCGTAGAAGATGAAATCCTGGCTCAACAGGAGCTAACCTGGCTTATCAACACCCACAGCCAGATGGAGATTGTGGGCACCTTTGATGACGGTCTGGACGTGCTGAAGTTTCTGCAGCATAACCGGGTCGACGCTATCTTCCTGGATATCAACATTCCGTCGCTGGATGGCGTATTGCTGGCGCAAAACATCAATCAGTTTGCCCATAAGCCGTTTATTGTGTTCGTGACCGCATGGAAAGAGCACGCGGTAGAGGCCTTCGAGCTTGAAGCGTTTGACTATATCCTTAAGCCTTACCAGGAGTCGCGGATTGTCAGTATGCTGCAGAAGCTGGAGGCCGCATGGCAGCAGCAGACCGCCCCCGCTAGCGCCAGCCCAACGGTACGGGAAAACGACACCATTAATCTGGTCAAAGATGAGCGCATCATCGTGACGCCGGTCAATGATATCTACTATGCCGAAGCCCATGAAAAGATGACGTTTGTCTATACGCGGCGGGAATCTTACGTGATGGCGATGAACATCACCGAGTTTTGCAGCAAGCTGCCTGCGTCGCACTTTTTCCGCTGCCACCGCTCGTTCTGCGTTAATTTAAACAAGATCCGCGAGATCGAACCGTGGTTTAACAACACCTATATCTTGCGCCTGAAGGATCTGGATTTTCAGGTGCCGGTGAGCCGCAGCAAGGTGAAAGAGTTCCGCCAGCTTATGCACCTGTAACGAAAAAGCCCTCTCCCGCGGGAGAGGGCCAGGCATCAGAGAATCTGACCGAGAACCTGACGCAGGTGGGCACCCGACCCCAGCAGGCCTGGGTTATCATGCACGATCAGATAAACCGGGATGTCCTGCACGTAGCTTCTGAAGCGCCCTTTATCCTCAAACCCGCCGCGGAAGCCGGAGGCTTTAAAGAAGTCGAGGAAGCGTGGCACAATGCCGCCCGCGATATAAACGCCCCCGAAGGTGCCCAGCGTCAGCGCCAGGTTGCCGCCGAAGCGTCCCATAATCACGCAGAACAGCGACAGGGCACGACGGCAGTCAATGCAGCTGTCCGCCAGCGCGCGTTCGGTGACGTCTTTCGGCTGCAGGTTTTCCGGCAGACGACCGTCTGACTTCACAATCGCCCGGTACAGGTTCACCAGCCCCGGCCCTGACAGCACGCGCTCGGCGGAGACGTGGCCGATCTCAGCGCGTAATTCTTCGAGGATAATGCCCTCTTCTTCGCTGTTTGGCGCAAAGTCAACGTGACCGCCTTCACCCGGCAGGCTCACCCAGCGCTGAGCAACATGCACCAGATGTGAAACGCCCAGACCGGTACCGGCCCCGTAAACCGCAATCGGCTTACCTTCGACCGGCTCAGCGCCACCGAACTGGATCAGATGCTCAGGCTTCAGCATCGGGATCGCCATGGACACCGCGGTGAAGTCATTGATGATTTCAAGATGCACAAAGCCGAGGTTTTTTTTCATCTCGGCGATGGAGAATGCCCAGGTATGGTTGGTCATGGCGACCCAGTCGCCGGTTATCGGACAGGCAATGGCGATGCAGCCATCTTCGACGCTTACCTGATGCTCGTCCAGATAGACGCGAACAACAGCCTCAAGACTTGGATAATCCAGCCCGGAATAGGTTTTCGCCCGGGAAATTTCACCGCTACTTACATCGCATAATGCGAGGCGCGCGTTCGTGCCGCCCACATCACCTACCAAAGCATACTTTGTCATTCTTCTACTGCTCCGCTAAAGTCAGAATAAATCTTTGGGACACTGTAAATTCAAGGCGTGATAACAACAACGACCGGAAGGTGAATGCCCATGGATTATCGATCTTCGTCACAGAATAACTTTACCGTTTCAGCACCTTTTGCACTATTGCCATAAGGCTTAATGTGCAAAGTAACGTCATACCGTTTTGTACAAGGAAATCATCATGCTCCACCCGCGAGCCAGAACCATGCTGTTGCTGGCCATTCCGGCGCTCATCATTGGCGTGGTTTCAAGTCTGGTGCTCATCGTCGTGATGAAAGTCGCGTCGGTGCTGCAAACACTATTATGGAACGCGCTTCCTGCAGGACTGGGCGTCACCGCTGACTCTCCTGCCTGGATCGTTGGGATGCTGACGTTAACCGGTATTGCGGTGGGCCTGGTGATCCGTTTCAGTCCCGGCCATGCTGGACCAGACCCGGCGCAGGAACCGCTGATTGGTGCCCCGGTTTCCCCTTCGGCACTGCCGGGGCTGATTATCGCGTTGATTCTCGGTCTGGCCGGCGGCGTCAGCCTGGGGCCAGAGCATCCGATTATGGCCGTGAATATTGGCCTGGCGGTTTTTCTCGGTTCACGCATTTTGCCCCGCGTCGGCGCGCTGGACTGGACCATTCTCGCCTCAGCAGGCACCATCGGGGCGCTTTTCGGCACGCCCGTGGCGGCGGCACTGATCTTTTCGCAGACGCTCAGCAGTAATAACGATGTCCCGCTCTGGGATAAACTGTTTGCTCCGCTGATGGCCGCCGCCGCCGGGGCGTTGACCACCAGCCTGTTTTTCCATCCCCATTTTTCACTCTCCTTGCCCCACTACGGCCAGATGCAAATCGCCGATATCTTCAGCGGCGCCATCGTCGTCGCCATCGCCATTGCGCTGGGCATGGTGGCAGTATGGTGTCTTCCACGTCTGCATCGGCTGATGCATCGACTCAAACACCCGGTGTTGATTCTGGGAGCTGGCGGTTTGATCCTCGGTATTTTAGGCGCAATCGGCGGGCCGGTGACGCTGTTTAAAGGTCTGGACGAGATGCAGCAGCTGGCTTTCAGCCAGATATTTAGCGTCTCCGACTATCTGCTGTTTGCCGTGATCAAGCTGGCAGCGCTGGTGGTGGCGGCCGCCTGCGGTTTCCGTGGTGGACGTATCTTCCCGGCGGTCTTTGTCGGCGTCGCGCTGGGGCTGATGCTGCACGAGCATGTCGATGCGGTCCCGGCGGCGATTACCGTCTCTTGTTCTATTCTGGGGTTGGTTCTGGTGGTCACGCGCGACGCGTGGCTAAGCCTGTTTATGGCAGCGGTAGTCGTACCGGATTCGACGCTTTTCCCTCTGCTTTGTATTGTGATGTTGCCCGCCTGGCTCCTGCTGGCGGGCAAACCGATGATGATGGCCTGGCGAAACGACAAATAATCAGGCGCTATTGCGCGCTTCCAGCGCTTTGGTGATCGCCCCCAGCAGCGGTGGGATATCGGCTTTCGGCAGCATCACCTCAATCAGCGAGAGCTGCTCGTGGTGCGCCACTTTTTCAAGGACGTCCGCCAGCTGCTCCGCTTCACTGACCCGCCAGCACTGGGCCTGAGGATCAAGGCTCAGTGCCTGCGGGATTTGCGTCCAGTTCCATAGCGCAATGTCGTTATACCGCTGTTCAGGCCCATGGATCGCTCTTTCCACCGTATACCCTTCGTTGTTAAGGACCAGAATGATGGGGTGTTGTTTATCCCGCAGCATCGAGCCGAGCTCCTGGATGGTGAGCTGCGCCGCGCCATCCCCCGTCAGAACAATCACGCGCCGGTTCGGGCAGGCCGTTTGTGCGCCAAATGCCGCCGCCAGCGTATAGCCAATCGATCCCCACAGCGGCTGGACGATAAAGTTCACATCAGCCGGCAGACGAAGGTCGATCGCGCCGAAGGCCGAGGTGCCCTGATCCGCAAGAATGATGTCTCCCGGACGAATAAACGTCTGCAGCGTTTGCCAGAAATTCGCCTGCGTCAGCGAGCCATCCGGCTGCGGGTAGGCCATCGCGCTTTGAGAGGACGGCACGGGCGTCTCGTGCACGTGCTGTTTGCACAGCTCCACCAGCGTTTCGATTGCCTGAAGCATGGGGATGCCGGTAAACCAGATATCACCAACGCGTGAGGCATGAGGCTGAACTTCTATCGTCTGCGCCGGGGTGAGCTGATGCGTGAAGCCGGCGGTCAGGGTATCGGTAAATCGCGTGCCGATGCACAGTACGGTATCCGCCTCTTCAATCGCCTCTTTTACCGCGCCAGCGCTCGCCGAACCGCTGTAGGTGCCGTAAAAACCAGCGTGACGCTCGTCGAATATCCCTTTACCCATCAGCATGGTGGCGTGTGCCATCGGCACGTCTTTGACCCATTTCTGTAGCGCATGCTTCAGGCCATGGCGCAGGACAAGGAAATCGGCCAGCAGCGCAGTACGCTTGCTCCTGGCAAGCCTGTTTTCTGCAGCATCCCGGAATGCTTTCAGGCAGGCGCTGTCGGCATGCGTATGCCGGAGCGTGAGAGCGTTTACAGGAGGGGTGGCGGCTTTTTTTGCCACGTCGGCAGGCAGCATCAGATAGCCGGGGCGACGCTCCCGGAGCATGGTTGTTAACACCCGGTCGATTTCATAACAGGCGTTTTGTTCGGTCAGGATCGCCTGCGCAGCGGTGATCGGCTCGCTCATATGATAAAAGTGACTAAACTCACCGTCGCCCAGCGTATGGTGCAGCAGCTCACCTCTTTGCTGTGATGCCATCCCCGGCGCACCCACAATATGCAAGACCGGAACGTGCTCGGCGTAGCTGCCCGCAATGCCGTTCATGGCGCTTAACTCTCCTACGCCAAATGTCGTCAGCAGCGCGGCGAAGCCCTTACATCGTGCATATCCGTCAGCGGCGTAAGAGGCGTTTAATTCGTTGGCACAGCCCACCCAACAGATATCCGGGCTGTCTATTACATGGTCGAGAAACTGCAGGTTATAGTCGCCCGGCACGCCAAACAGATGATCGGCTCCACAATCTGTAAGACGGTCCAGCAGGTAATCGGCGACGCAGTATGGGGTACGCATAAACAGGTATCCTTCTAATGTTTTGACCTCACCTTGAGTATTAAATAAGCGTGATGGGTGTCCAGAATTGGCGATAAGAAGGACATGGAAAGAATGCTTTACAAAAAAGGCTGCGCTATGCTGCTTTTTTTCACGTAAATGTAAACGCATACACTGATTTTTCACTTCAGCGCCAGAGGTTACGAAAATGGGTTATCAGCCGGACAAAAATCGTTACGGGACAATGGAGTATCGTCGCTGCGGACGAAGCGGGCTCAGGTTGCCCGCCATCTCGCTTGGGCTGTGGCATAACTTTGGTGACGCCACCCTTATCGAAAACAGCCGTCAACTTTTACAGCGTGCGTTCGATCTGGGCATTACGCATTTCGACCTTGCCAACAACTATGGCCCGCCTCCCGGATCCGCCGAACGTAATTTCGGCCGTCTTTTGCAGGAGGATTTCCTGCCCTGGCGCGACGAGCTGATCGTCTCCACCAAAGCGGGTTATACCATGTGGGAGGGTCCTTACGGCGACTGGGGATCGCGCAAATATCTGCTGGCAAGCCTCGATCAAAGCCTGAAGCGCATGGGGCTGGAGTATGTGGATATCTTCTATCATCACCGGCCAGATCCGGAAACGCCGCTGCAGGAAACCATGAAAGCGCTTGACCATGCGGTGCGTCAGGGGAAGGCACTGTATGTCGGATTATCCAATTACCCGGCTGTTCTGGCTCGCCAGGCGATTGATATCCTCAATGACCTCGGGACGCCCTGCCTGATCCACCAGCCGAAATACTCCCTCTTTGAACGTGCGCCGGAAGCGGGACTGCTGGACGTGTTGCAGGAAAAAGGGGTCGGCTGTATTCCCTTCTCGCCGCTGGCTGGCGGGCAACTGACCAATCGCTATCTGCACGGCATTCCTGCAGACTCACGCGCGGCAAGCGGCAGTCAGTTCCTTAAACCCGATCAGCTCACCGAAGAGAAGCTGGAAAAAGTCAGGAAGCTGAATGCCCTGGCAGAAAGTCGCGGCCAGAAGCTGTCCCAGATGGCGCTGGCCTGGGTATTACGCCATGAGGAAGTGAGCTCGGTGCTGATTGGGGCAAGTAAAACGGCTCAGATTGATGACGCCGTGGGGATGCTGGCAAACCGCCATTTCTCAGAGGAAGAATTGGCCCGCATAGACGCGATTCTCAGCAGCTCAAAATAACACCACCTTTAGCAAAAAGTGCTCTCACCCAGGAATTCGGAGTTGAGGCGATGATACGAAGGTTTACCAACTCGTAAAATTGCGTTAACAGGCCCTACAAAGGCCCCGATCGTGAAGGAGAAAGAGTATGTTCAGGTCACTGATTCTTGCAGCGGTATTACTGGCTTCGGCGCCGCTGATCGCCACTGCGGGCGAAATCACCCTGTTGCCATCAGTAAAATTACAAATTGGCGATCGTGACGACTACGGCAGATACTGGGACGGCGGCTACTGGCGCGACCGTGATTACTGGCATCGTCACTATGAGTGGCGCGGCGATCGCTGGTGGAAACATGATAACGGCAGACACCGCGGCTGGTATAAAGACAGCGCCTATGAGCGCGGTTACCGTGAAGGCTGGCGGGATCGTGACGACCGTCGCGGCGGCTGGGGTCGCGGCAAAGGTCACGGACATGGCCACCACGGCCACGACTAACAGCAAAAAGGAGCCTCATGGCTCCTTTTTCTTTTACAGCCCCAACGCTGTGCCAATCAGCAACCACAGGTTCAGCGCCACCACCACCACCACGATGGCCCACCCGGTCCGTTTCACCAGCGTCGAGTTGACCAGCTCGCCCATCAGGGTTTTATCGCTGGTAAAGATCAGCAGCGGCACCAGCGCCAGCGCAATACCAAAACTCAGCAGCACCTGGCTCATGACCAGAATTCGCGTGGGGTCGAGCCCCATCAAAATCACCACAAATGACGGCAGCATGGTGACGGAGCGGCGCACCCACAGCGGAATATGGAACCGGACAAACCCCTGCATCACCACCTGGCCTGCCAGCGTACCCACCACCGTAGAAGAGAGACCAGCAGCCACCAGGCTAAGACCAAATATTGTGGCGGCAGCATGGCTCAGCAGCGGCTCCAGCGTGAGATACGCCTGGTCGAGGTCGGCAATACCGGTATGACCGTTAAAGTGGAAAGCCGCGGCTGCTGTTGCCATCATCGCCAGATTGACAAACCCCGCGATGGTCATGGCGATCGCGACGTCCCACTTGGTGGCGGAGTAGCGCTCTTTACGCGTCCCACCGTGGAGATGCTGTGTCAGCGAGGAGTGCAGATAAATCACGTGCGGCATGATGGTCGCTCCCAGCACGCCGGCGGCCAGGAACACCGCTTCCGAGGTTGGCAGGCTTGGGATCGCCATCCCTTTAGCGAGCTGCGCCAGATTCGGCTGTGAGAAAATCAGTTCGACAATATAGGCCGCCGCCACAAACAGCAGCAGTCCGCCAATGACCTTCTCCAGCGGCTTTTGACCCCGACGCTGTAGCATCAGGATCAGGAACGTGGCAATCCCGGTCAGTACCGCCCCCTGTAACAGCGACACGCCCAGAATCAGCTTAAAGCCGATTGCTGCGCCGATAAATTCAGCGAGGTCAGTAGCCATGGCGATGATTTCAGCCTGAACCCAGTAGAGCCAGACGGCGGGACGCGGATAATGGTCGCGGATTTGCTCCGCCAGGTTTTTACCCGTCGCAATCCCCAGCTTTGCGGAGAGCATCTGAATCAGCATCGCCATGAGGTTAGCCCAGACGACCACCCACAGCAGCTTATAGCCGAAGCTGGCCCCGGCCTGAATATTGGTCGCAAAGTTACCTGGATCGATATAGCCAATGGCAGCGATGAACGCAGGTCCCATTAATGCGAACCGCAACTTGCGCGCTGCTCTGCCACTGCTACCCTCTACGCGACTGTTTGTCATTTCTGCCTCTGAAATATAGCCTTTGCTATGTTTAATGCTATCAAAATGAGAATGATTATCAAGATCATTTATAAAGTTTGCAGTGATTTCTCTGATAGCTTTGAACGATAGACGGGCGGGTAAGCTGGGCGATCTAACAGAAACTCAAATCGCGGGCTCTTTTGTGAAGACTAGCACACAAACTTAACTTTTCACTCATTTACCTAACATAACAAAAATGTATTGTGGATCACTATTTTTGAGACTCGTCACAGGATGTAACTATAGTGTGTCCTCGATCTCGTTTTCTTTTCGGTTGTTACATAGAATGTGCACGAAAATTAAACCTGCCTCATATTTGGAGCAAATATGGACCGCGTCCTTCATTTTGTCCTGGCACTTGTTGTCGTTACTGCACTCGCATTGCTGGTCAGCACAGACCGCAAAAAAATTCGTATTCGTTATGTTGTCCAACTGCTGGTCATTGAAGTTTTACTTGCGTGGTTCTTCCTGAACTCCAACGTAGGCCTCGGCTTCGTGAAAGGCTTCTCCGAAATGTTCGAAAAACTGCTCGGATTCGCCAACGAAGGGACCAACTTTGTCTTCGGTAAAATGAACGACGAAGGTCTGGCGTTCTTCTTCCTGAAGGTTCTCTGCCCTATCGTCTTCATCTCCGCGCTGATCGGTATTCTGCAGCACATCCGCGTTCTGCCGTTCGTGATCCGTGGAATTGGCTTCCTGTTATCCAAAGTGAACGGCATGGGTAAGCTGGAATCTTTCAACGCCGTCAGTTCCCTGATCCTCGGTCAGTCTGAGAACTTCATCGCGTATAAAGATATTCTCGGCAAGATGTCCCGCAACCGCATGTACACCATGGCGGCAACCGCAATGTCTACCGTTTCCATGTCTATCGTGGGCGCGTATATGACCATGCTGGAACCAAAATACGTGGTGGCTGCGCTGGTTCTGAACATGTTCAGCACCTTTATCGTTCTGTCGCTGATCAACCCATACCGCGTTGACGCCAGCGAAGAGAATATCCAGATGTCAAACCTGCACGAAGGCCAGAGCTTCTTCGAAATGCTGGGTGAATACATCCTGGCCGGTTTCAAAGTCGCGATTATCGTTGCCGCCATGCTGATCGGCTTCATTGCGCTGATTTCTGGCCTGAACGCCCTGTTCGCCGCGGTGCTGGGTATCTCCTTCCAGGGCATTCTGGGCTACATCTTCTACCCGGTTGCATGGGTGATGGGTGTTCCGGCTCACGAAGCGCTGCAGGTGGGCAGTATCATGGCAACCAAGCTGGTTTCTAACGAATTCGTTGCGATGATGGATCTGCAGAAAATTGCCAGCACGCTTTCTCCGCGCGCGGAAGGCATCCTCTCCGTGTTCCTGGTCTCTTTCGCGAACTTCTCGTCCATCGGGATTATCGCGGGTGCGATTAAAGGCCTGAACGAAGAGCAGGGTAACGTGGTTTCTCGCTTTGGCCTGAAGCTGGTTTATGGCTCTACGCTGGTGAGCGTCCTGTCCGCGTCCATTGCGGCACTGGTTCTGTAACGTTTACCGTTAAACAAAAACCGGGAGCCTGGCTCCCGGTTTTTTTATGCCCGCAATTCTTCCAGCGGTTTGGGTTTGCCTATCAGGTAGCCCTGCAGGTAATCCACACCGAAGCGGAGCAGCATCTCCCGCTGTGCCGGTGTTTCCACATATTCCGCGACGACGCAGAGCGATTTCGTCTTTGCCAGATTACACATCGACTGCACGATCATTGCATCCATGTCGTCTGTACAAATGTCTTTCACAAAGCAGCCGTCGATTTTAATGATGTCCGCCTGCAGGCGTCTGAGACGCTCATAGTTAGCGTAGCCAGTACCAAAATCATCAATGGCGATCCGGAAACCGTAATCCCGCAGTTGCTGAATATTGTTGATACTCGAGCCTGAATTAGAGAATGCCTGCTCTTCGGTAATCTCGATCACGACGGCCTGCGGTGCCACGCCGTACCGTTCAAACAGCGCGCAAATCTCGGTCGCCACCTCTTTTTGCATCAGCGTCAGGGGCATCAGGTTGACG
Organism: Enterobacter cloacae complex sp. Mu1197; assembly: GCF_040059225.1. NCBI lineage: Bacteria > Pseudomonadati > Pseudomonadota > Gammaproteobacteria > Enterobacterales > Enterobacteriaceae > Enterobacter > Enterobacter cloacae complex sp. Mu1197. Next base: position 3,375,468 of record NZ_CP157375.1, read on the forward strand.
GAAAAACGGGCGCCAGCATGCGTTGCAGGGTTATCGCGCAGCCACACCAGTAATTTTTCCATGACGCACATATCAAACCGGTGGCTGAGATTGAACTGCGCAATCAGCGGAATAAAGCGGTCAGGGGTCATAATCTCCCCCTCGCTCTCCATTCGCGTCAGGATTTCATAGTACCCACTTCCGTCCGCCTTCTGGATCGGCTGCGCATACAAATGGAACTGCCCCGCCTCCAGGGCATGCTTAATTCGCGCCAGCATCAGGACACGCTCTGTCGTCTGTCCTGAGGCCGCCTCAAGGCTATTCGTGAGCGCGAGTACGTTTTGCTCTCCGCAGGCCTGTTCTGCCAGCCAGCTCAGTTGCCCCAGCGTGTGATGCAGCTTTTCGCCGTTTTCGACCATTCCCCAGGACGCGCCAAACTCAATATCCAGCCCGGTGTTGTTCCAGAAAATCTTATTGCTGTTGAGCCGATCGACCATATGCTGGAGACGTTCAGCAATTTCCGGCCCGAGCAAGACCAGCACCAACTCGCTTCCGGGCAACTGGAACAGCAGCTCATCTTTTTGCAGGAGCGGCTGAAGCGACGTGGCGATCGTTCGTTTGCAGTGGACCCGCATAATAATGCCGTAGTGGCGGCTCAAAAACTCCAGATTGTCCATGCGCAGAATGCACACTTTGGCATCCGGATGGATTTCAAGGTAATCCTCCAGCGCGCGAATATTGGGCAAACCGGTAAGAGGATCGGTCAGCGCCCTGTCCTGCCAGCCCCGCTTCAGCCACTCGCTGCGCTGGTAAATTCGCGACATGTAAAGCAAGCAGATGGCGAAAGAGATCAGCACGGAGAGGATAAAGGAGAGCGAATGGCCCGATTCCACCCCGTTAAGGAAGTTGTAGTTGTAGGTCAACAGCAGGAGCGCTGAGATGGCCCACAGCAGAGAAATCAACGCATAGGTCAGGCGGCTTATTGCTAAGGTAAAAAGAATAAAAATCAGCGGCATCAAATAACCCGCAATGACCGGTGATTCAAAAGGACCACATAAAATGACGAGAATGAAGCCTAAAAGCATCAGCCAGACAAAAATATATAATGGATTCTTGTGATAAAACACGGGCTTCACGCTTCGCCGCCAGAAGGCGATGGCATAACGAGGATTAATTATCATTCTTAATGGGTAATAGAACATCATGGTAAAAATCAGCCCCGCGCATATCAGGCTTTGAATATCCACAACGCTATAAATTACCGTTCCTTCGCCAAAATAAGTTGAAATAGTCACCGGAAAATCAAACAAATAGCCTGCCATATACATCGACAGCTTAATACCTAACGGCACCATAAAACCGAGCCAGAATATACGTAGCCCGATGTGCTTGTTAGGAATGCTGTGCCGCCAGCGCTTGCCCAGCATAAGGCGTAGCAGGCCGCACACCGCAAACAGCGCAAAGGTCTGACAGAAAAGCAAAACTGAATATTGTAGCGGTGCTAAATCAACATAAAATAAATTAGTGACAGTAAAACCTAACACAATGGGAAGAATTGCCCGGCGCCCAAATATCAAAATTACCGCCAGCATCACGCTGAGTGGCAACCATGCTAAATAAACGTCATGACCATTAACAATTGCACGCGGAGAGAGATAACGGGAGACAGGTACCGCAATCAGGCAAAGTGCCAGGGCAATCATAAATATCTTTACATTATTATACGTTTTTCTATTCATTAAGTTGGGGAATATATTATCCGTTCGAATTATTGACCGGATGGATAATAGGTTTATTAATTGCACGAATCAAGTTCAAGTCTATTTATAGACTGGTTTATTGATGTCGATTGAGGAGAGGTACAGGAATACCTTCTTTTTGATAACAAAATGCAGTAATGGACGTTACAAACAGATAAAAAAACCCTCGTCATATGACGAGGGTTTACAATTTTGGTGGAGCTAAGCGGGATCGAACCGCTGACCTCTTGCATGCCATGCAAGCGCTCTCCCAGCTGAGCTATAGCCCCACATGTGACTTTACTGACCGCACTCTGTTGGGTTCAGAGTTTGGTGGAGCTAAGCGGGATCGAACCGCTGACCTCTTGCATGCCATGCAAGCGCTCTCCCAGCTGAGCTATAGCCCCATCGTAAAGCTGTCATGTTGACGGGCGGCATAATATGAATTCCGCTGCGGAGTGTCAACGGCAAAATCAATGACCGCCGTTCGATCGCCGAAAAATCATGCAAATGAATCACTTTGCGAGCGTGCTCGTAATCAGGAGTTAAGCCTGTCACGTTTTCACGTAAAACGGTGCTATAAAATGAGCCGTTAATTAACCCCACAGATATTCAGGAAATTGTATGATCAAGGAACGAATGACGCCAGAAGAGTTAGCCCTGCTCACTGGCTATAGCCGCCAGACCATCAATAAATGGGTACGCAAAGAGGGTTGGATTACGTCACCAAAACCAGGCGTCCAGGGCGGAAAAGCGCGCCTGGTACATGTGAACGAAAAAGTCCGTGACTTTATCCGCAGCGCACGTCGGGCAAGCGAAACGTCCGAACTGCCAGAAGGCACCAGCCATGATCGTTCGCTTCATACCCTCCTCCTGACGCTGGCTAATGAAATGACGCCGGAAGAGCAGAAGCAGATGACATCGCTGTTATTACGGGAAGGGATCACCGGATTGTTGCAACGTTTAGGGATACGCGATCGGGACTGATATGAAAAGATTACGGAGCAAAATGACCACGGAAGAGCTGGCGGGAAGTTTGGGCGTCGCCAGACAAACGGTCAATCGCTGGATACGTCAGCAGGGGTGGAAAACCGAAGGGCTCAACGGCGTGAAAGGCGGTCGCGCGCGGCTCATTCATGTCGATGCACGCGTGAAGGAACATATAATGAGTCTCCCGGCGATCCGCAACCGTCAGGCGGTTTACCATCTCGCGGAGGCCACGTCTGTCTATAATGGCCCCTCTTCAAACCTGTCTCCGGGCATTATAGAGACGCTGGAGAGTATGACGCCGTCAGAACAGAAGCGTCTGGACGCCTTTTTGAAACGCGAAGGCATTCACGGTTTTCTTACCCGTCTGGGTATCGCGGAAAAAGAGGCATAAAAAAACGGCAGGTTACCCTGCCGTTTGTTTTTTCTTAGACGTGATTACTGCTGATTTTCACGTTCAGCGATAAAGTCCAGCGCCTTGTTAATGCGCGCCACGCTGCGTGATTTGCCGATGGCATGAACCGTTACGTCCAGCGCCGGAGACTGACCTGCCCCGGTCACCGCAACGCGCAGTGGCATACCAACTTTACCCATGCCGACTTCCAGCTCATCCGCCGTCGCCTGAATGGCATGATGCACATTCTCAGCGGTCCACTCGTTGAGGGCGGCCAGCTTGTCACGCACCACTTCCAGCGGCTGACGCGCAACCGGGCGGAGGTGTTTCTTCGCGGCGTCCGCATCGAACGCATCAAACTCTTCATAGAAGTAGCGGCAGCTTTCAGCAATCTCTTTCAGCGTTTTGCAGCGCTCGCCGAGCAGTTTCACCAGATCCGCCAGCTCAGGGCCCGTGCGGGTATCAATATTTGCCTGCTCAATGTGCCACTGCAGATACGTCGCCACATATTCTGGCGGCATGGTATTGATGTAGTGATGGTTCAGCCACAGCAGCTTGTCAGTGTTAAACGCGCTGGCGGATTTGCTGACAGAGCTCAGAGAGAAGAGTTCGATCATCTCTTCGCGGCTGAAGATCTCCTGGTCACCATGGGCCCAGCCCAGACGCACCAGATAGTTCAGCAACGCTTCTGGCAGATAGCCGTCGTCGCGATACTGCATGACGCTCACCGCACCGTGGCGTTTAGACAGTTTTTTGCCGTCATCACCGTTGATCATGGAGACGTGCGCATAGACAGGCACCGGCGCGTTCAGCGCCTTCAGAATGTTGATCTGACGTGGCGTGTTGTTGATGTGGTCTTCACCGCGCACAACGTGGGTAATTTCCATATCCCAGTCGTCAACCACCACGCAGAAGTTGTAGGTTGGGGAACCATCGGTACGACGGATGATCAGATCGTCCAGCTCCTGGTTGCTGAATTCGATCGGGCCACGGATCTGGTCGTCAAAGATCACAGACCCCTCTTGCGGGTTAGCAAAACGCACGACGCAAGGCTCATCAGCAGCATGCTCGCTGTGGTCATGGCGGCAGCGGCCGTCATAACGCGGCTTTTCACCGTTCGCCATCTGCTCTTCGCGCAGCGCATCCAGACGCTCTTTGGAGCAGTAGCACTTATACGCCGTGCCCGCGACCAGCATCTCATCAATGACGGCGTTATAGCGGTCAAAGCGTTTGGTCTGGAAATAGGGACCTTCGTCCCATTCCAGGTTCAGCCAGTTCATCCCATCCATAATGGCTTCAATTGCTTCTGGCGTGGAGCGCTCAAGATCGGTGTCTTCAATACGCAGCACGAACTCACCTTTGTTGTGGCGTGCGAAAAGCCAGGAATAGAGAGCGGTACGTGCACCACCGACGTGCAGATAGCCTGTCGGGCTCGGCGCGAAGCGAGTTTTGATTTTCATGAAATGGCCTTACGTTATAAAGATGCCGGCAATCGGCAAATCCTGGGGAAAAACGATGGGCAATATTCTATCACTGTGCGGCGATTCCTCAATGTTGTTCCCTGAATCGGGCCCGAGTTTGCGATTTTTGTTTAGAAATCATGCGCCACTGCCCGTTTCGCGATCGTTTTGCTTAATTTTACGACGAACGAATAAAAACTTTAGAAAATGCGTTGACTCATTTTCAACTCTCCCTATAATGCGACTCCACACAGCGGGGGTGATTAGCTCAGTTGGTAGAGCATCTCCTTTACACGGAGGGGGTCGGCGGTTCGAGCCCGTCATCACCCACCATCTACTTCGGTAGGCTCGCAGTGTAGATAAGAATTGAGATTGGGCGATTAGCTCAGTTGGTAGAGCATCTCCTTTACACGGAGGGGGTCGGCGGTTCGAGCCCGTCATCGCCCACCATTCTCACCTTATCGCAGCAGTTCCGAAATGGGCGATTAGCTCAGTTGGTAGAGCATCTCCTTTACACGGAGGGGGTCGGCGGTTCGAGCCCGTCATCGCCCACCATTTCGGGTCGTTAGCTCAGTTGGTAGAGCAGTTGACTTTTAATCAATTGGTCGCAGGTTCGAATCCTGCACGACCCACCAATGTAAAAAAGCGCCCTAAAGGCGCTTTTTTGCTATCTGCGATCTGGATGATTCGAACCTGCAGCAGGTTCGAGCCGAACGCAGTGAGGCACCGGAGCCGTTTACGGCGACGGCCCGAAGGGCGAGCGAAGCGAGTCATCCTGCACGACCCACCAATGTAAAAAAGCGCCCTAAAGGCGCTTTTTTGCTATCTGCGGTACTGAGCGTAAAAAACATAGCCTGATGACGCTACGCTTATCAGGCCTACGAAACCATCACACTCCTGTTAACGTTTCAATTAGCGTCTTCACCGCTGGCGTCGCCTGCTTCTCGTCATACACCACATACAAATCTGCCGGTATACGCTCTTTAAGCGGGCGGAACACCACGCCCGGCCACTGCATTTGCGCGTAACTGTCTGCGGCAAGCGTAATCCCCATGCCCATGCTGATCATCGCCAGTACCGTTTGCGGCTCAACGGCTTCACGCACGATCATCGGCGAAAACCCGGCCTGCTGGCAGACGCGATGTAAAAATGCCCAGTCAGAATGCGCTGAAGGCATCGTGACAAAATACTCGTCCTGCAACTCTGCGAGCGCAATCGATGATTCGCTCACCAGCCGGTGATCCTCCGGCATCGCCACCAGAAAAGCGGCCTCGCGTAACCGCACGCTGGTAAACCCAGCGGTGGGCTCGGTTGCCATTCGCCAGATGCCCACATCCAGCTCCCGGCGCTCAAGCAGCGCCATCTGCATGACCGGGGATTTCTCTCGGAATACAACATCTACATTCGGGTGCGATTTCAAAAAAGCGCGCATCACCGTGCGCACCTCACTCCACATGGCGGTACCGACAATACCCAGCTCAATGCGCCCTGCCTCCCCCCGGCCAATCTGCTCAACGCGAGCCAGCGCCTGGTTTGCACCGGCAAGCAAACGACGGGACTCTTCCATCAGCACCTTACCGGCATGCGTCAACGCGACGCTCCGTGAGTGTCGAATAAACAGTAACGTCCCCAGTTGGCTTTCTAGCTCTTTAATATGCAGGCTCAACGGCGGCTGAGACATATTGAGACGGGCCGCAGCCCGTCCAAAATGCAGCTCCTCAGCCACGGCCAGAAAATAGCGCAGCAGCTTGAGATCGGTCCGATAGGCGCGTTCCATCAAAACATATCCTGGCGATAACACTTATGTGCCTACCTTAAAGCCTTTCATCGTCCAGAGGGGAAATTTAGTGCGCAACTGTGCGCATCTCGCTGTTTTTGCAGGTGTGGCGATAGTTGAAGCTGAAATAAAACACCACCGCGAGCGCCAGGGCATAGGCCGCGAATACCAGCCAGATCGTCTGCCAGTCCTTCACTCCGTCCACCGAGAAATAATCGACGGCCATACCGCTCAATACCGATCCGAACCAGGCCCCGATACCGTTAACGGTTGTCATAAACAGCCCCTGTGCGCTGGCGCGTATATCGGCGCTCACCTCCTGTTCGACAAACACCGAGCCGGAAATATTGAAAAAGTCGAACGCGCAGCCGTAGACAATCATTGAGAGCATGAGCAGCACAAAGCCTGTTGCAGACGGATCGCCAAAGGCGAACAGCCCAAACCGCAGCATCCAGGCCACCATGCTCATCATCATGACCGTTTTAATACCAAAGCGTCCGAGGAAGTACGGAATGGTCAGAATGAAGAACACTTCAGAGATTTGCGAAACGGAGAGCAGGATGGACGGATATTTGACGATAAAGCTATCGGCATACGCCGGATTACGCGCAAAATCATGCAGGAAGGGGCTGCCAAACGTGTTGGTTATCTGCAGCACGGCCCCCAGCAGCATCGCGAATAAAAAGAACACCGCCATGCGGGGCTGTTTAAACAGGACAAACGCATTGAGGCCCAGCTTGCTGGCCAGCGACGGAGACGTTTTTGTTTTCGCCACCGGAATGGCTGGCAATGTCAGAGAATAGAGCGCCAGCAGCACGGACGCGGCAGCCGCCATATAGAGCTGCAGGTTGCTCAGCTCTGCCCCCATCAGGCTTACGGTCCACATCGCGGCAATAAAGCCCACGGTGCCATACACCCGCACTCGCGGAAAATGGCTCACCGTATCCAGCCCTGCCTGTTCAAGACAGGAGTAAGAAATCGTATTCGACAGCGCAATCGTGGGCATAAAGGCCATCGCATTCACCAGCATGACCCAGAACATCAGGCCCGGCTCATTGACCTGTGCGGCATAGCAGAGCGCGACGGCGCAAACGAGGTGACAAATCACGTAGGCGCGGTCTGCCCGCAGCCATTTGTCGGCAATAATTCCCACCAGCGAGGGCATAACAATCGCGGCAAGTCCTTTGGAGCTGTACACCATGCCCACGTCGGAGCCGGTAAAATGTAGGGTGTTAATCATGTAAGCGCCGAGGGTAACCAGCCAGCTCCCCCAGATAAAATATTGCATAAAGGACATCATCTTTAAGCGAGTCGTGATGTTCATAACCCATTCCTTATAGCAGTGTGGCCCTCACGGGCCACTTTATTGTTTTACTCAGGCAATATGGCGAAGAAAACCGCAGATAAGATTGATAAAGTTCTGGCGGGAAAGCTCAGCGGCAGCGAGGGTTTGTTCATGCGAGAGTTTGATATCGCCCAGCCCTTCCGCGAGATTGGTAATCGCAGAAACGGCCACGACCTTCAGGCCGCAGTGACGCGCGGAAATCACTTCCGGCACTACGGACATGCCCACCACATCGCCGCCGATAATTTGCATCATGCGGATCTCGGCCGCCGTCTCGAAGTTCGGACCGGGATAAGAAACAAACACCCCTTCATGGAGCGGGAAGCCGGCTTTCGTCGCCACGGTTTGCAGAATGGCGCGGTAATCCGCGTCGTAAGCATTGGCCAGCGAGAAGAAACGCTCGCCAAAGCGCTCATCGTTCAGCCCCACCATCGGCGTGCCCGGCATGGTGTTAATATGGTCGCTCAGAGCGACCAGACTGCCTGGCTGAACGTCCGGACGCAACGAGCCCGCCGCATTGGTGCTAAACAGCAGTTCGCACCCCAGCAGCTTAAAGGTGCGGATCGCATCGGTCATGATGGCCATCCCGCGCCCCTCATAGAAATGGCCGCGCCCCTTCATGCAGGCAACTGGCACCCCGGCAAGATGCCCAAGCACCAGCTCCCCGGCATGGCCATGCACGGTGCTCACCGGGAAGCCAGGCAGCGTTTCGTAGCTCAGAGAAACGGCGTCATCAATCTGGTCGGCAAGGGCGCCCAGGCCAGAGCCGAGAATAAACGCCACGCGAGGCGTGAAGTTTGGCTTAGCGGCGCGAATGATGTCGGCGCAGTACCACGGATTATTCGAGAGGGTCATAGAGGCTCCTTAAGGATGAAGATCGCGATGCGGGGATCGCATGACTTACGTCTTATATCCGCAGCCTGCCGGTGACCTCCAATACACTTTCACCGCACCATCAATACTGATTGTGTATCGATGCAACTCCCTGCCAGATATGGCAGTTTTGCTCAAGCTAATCCCGCCGGTGCCGATACCTCTGTTTTATACCGCGAGGAAAAAGTATGACGACCATTCAGGCTTCAACCCAACAGATACAAACCAGCGGCGCGAGTGGCACTTCGAGCAGTAACGATATCTCTGCGCAAATCACCCGTATTCTCGACAAGATCAAAAAGCTGACCCAGCAGTTAAAAGAGCTGTCGAACAGCCCCATCAGCACCGATGAGAAGAAAAAGCAGCAGGAACTGATTCAGACCCAGATCAAAGTGCTGCAGGCGCAGCTCGCCGCGCTGCAGCGCCAGCAGGCCGAAGAGGCCCAGAAAAAGCAGGAACAAAAACTGGGCAAAGTGGAAGGCGTGAATAGCCCGTCAGACACTAATCAGATTGATATCTACATCTAATCTTCTGATGCGTTAAACAGTGGATCGCGTATGCGGGCCTCGGTTAATCGCTGTGCCTGGATACGCACCACTTCCCAGATAGCCTGCGCCGCCCCCGAGAGTGAACGATTTTTTCGCCGCACCAGCATTAGCTTTCGCTCGACAACGGGCGTCAACCGCTTCACGGCCAGTCGACTTCCCTGCGGCAGGGGAAGCGCCAGGGCGGGCAATACGCTGATGCCAATGCCCGCTTCCACCATGGGAAACAGCGTTGCCGGGTGACCAATCTCCTGCACGATTGCTGCCTTGACCCCCTGATCCACCAGCGCGGAATCAATCAGCGGACGGCTTCCCGAGGCATAATCCTGTAAAACCAGGTTCGCGCCCTGCAGTGACTGCCACCTGACCTCCGGTAACGCGGCCAGCGGATCGTCGTCACGGCAGAGCAGCAAAAAGGGCTCTGAAAGTACGCTTTCGCACTCCAGATCGCTCACCTGGCCGGGATCGATAACAATACCAAAATCGACATCTCCCTGGCGGATGCTCTCCAGCACCCACTGTTGCGGTCTGTCATGCAGCACAAAATCAATGTCCGGGTAGAGATGGCTTCCCTCGGCAATACACTGCGGGATAAGGTGCGCAGAGATCGTCTGGCTGGCCGCAACCCGCACGGTACCCGAAAGCTGCTGGCCCAGTCTCCCCACGTCTCTGAGCGTGCTGTTCAGCTCATCCAGCAGCCGTTCAAGGCGCAAAGCCAGCTGCTGCCCGGCTTCGGTCAACACCACTTCGCGCGTGGTACGATCAAGTAATCTTACCCCCGTCTGATTCTCCAGCTCTTTCACGCTGTGGCTGACCGCCGACTGGCTCAGGCCAATCATCTCTCCTGCCCGGCTAAAGCTGCGGGCATGGGCGACGGTGACGAAAATGCGAAGCTGGCGTAAGGAATAATTCATCTGTTTAATTCATGAATGGATGCAATAAATCAATTTTATTTCTCAAATGGAAAAAAGCACAATAGCGACATCTGTTTTCAGGAGTCATTATGAAACTATTTCGTATTGTTGATCCGTTTACGCTCACCCTGGTGGTTACCGTTTTACTGGCCTCGTTCTTTCCCGCTCGCGGCGGGTTCGTCCCGTTCTTTGAAGGGCTGACGACGGCCGCCATCGCGCTGCTGTTCTTTATGCACGGCGCAAAACTCTCCCGTGAAGCCATTATCGCGGGCGGTAGCCACTGGCGACTGCACCTCTGGGTGATGTGCAGCACGTTTATTCTGTTCCCGATCCTCGGGGTGCTGTTTGCCTGGTGGGCGCCGGTTAACGTCGACCCGGCGCTCTACACCGGCTTCCTGTATCTCTGTATTCTTCCGGCCACGGTGCAGTCCGCTATTGCCTTTACCTCTCTCGCGGGAGGGAACGTGGCGGCCGCGGTCTGCTCGGCATCAGCCTCCAGCCTGCTGGGGATTTTCGTCTCGCCGCTGCTGGTGGGCCTGCTGATGAACATGCACGGTGCGGAAGGTAACCTTGAGCAGGTGGGCAAAATCTGTCTGCAGCTGCTGCTGCCCTTTGTCCTGGGCCATCTCTCCCGTCCGTGGACCGGGGCGTTTGTGACGAAGCATAAAAAGTGGATCTCAAAAACCGACCAGACCTCGATTCTGCTGGTGGTTTACTCCGCCTTCAGCGAAGCGGTCGTGAATGGGATCTGGCACAAGGTGGGGGCAGGCTCGCTGCTGTTTATCGTGGTGGTCAGCATTGTCCTGCTGGCGATTGTAATAGCAGTAAACGTCTTTGTGGCACGCAAGTGCGGCTTCAACAAAGCGGATGAAATTACGATTGTGTTCTGCGGTTCGAAGAAGAGCCTGGCGAACGGCATCCCGATGGCCAACATTCTGTTCCCGACCTCGGTGATTGGGATGATGGTGCTGCCGCTGATGATTTTCCATCAGATCCAGCTGATGGTCTGCGCGGTGCTGGCGCGTCGCTACAAGCGCCAGACCGAAAAGCTGGCGCAGGAAGCGACCCGCGCCGCGAAGGCTTAAGGACGTTTCAGGGGCTGCACCAGTTGGGTCAGCCCCTCGGTTTTGATCAGTAACGTTATCGCCATCAGCTCGCCCAGTCGCCCTGCCGGAAATTCATCCTTACGGGCAAACCACAGCAGATACTCCTCCGGCAAATCAATCAGCCTGCGGCCCTTGTATTTACCGAACGGCATCTCGGTATTGGCGATCTCAACGAGCTGCTCTTTCTCCACCTTACTCTCCTAACAGACGCATCATTTCCGCTTCGTCGATAACCTCAATGCCGAGCTCCTGGGCTTTCGCCAGCTTCGAACCCGCCGCTTCTCCGGCAATCACCAGGTCGGTTTTCTTCGACACGCTGCCCGCCACTTTGGCCCCCAGCGCCACCAGACGGGCTTTAGCATCGTCGCGTGAAAGCTGGCTCAGGCTGCCGGTGAGCACCACCGTTTTACCGGCGAACGGACTGTCGATCTCTTCAGCATTAACCACCACCGGCGCGGGCCATTTAATGCCCTCTTCCAGCAGTTCGCCGATGACGTTACGGTTGCTCTCTTCGGCAAAGAAGTTAAAGACGTGCGTGGCAACGACGATGCCGACATCCGGGACTTTCTGCAGCTCCTCGATGCTCGCCTTTTCCAGCGCCTCCAGCGTACCAAAGTATGCTGCCAGACCCGCGGCCGTGGCTTCACCCACTTCACGAATGCCCAGCGCGTACAGGAAGCGGGCGAAGGTGGTTTCTTTGGCGGCTTCCAGCGCGTTAACCACGTTCTGGGCTGACTTTGGCCCCATGCGGTCCAGACCGGTCAGTTTACCTGCGGTCAGCCTGAAGAGGTCCGCTGGCGTGTGGACATACTCTTTTTCAACCAGCTGATCGATAATCTTGTCGCCCATGCCGTCCACGTCCATTGCGCGACGGGAAACGAAGTGCTTCAGTGACTCTTTACGCTGTGCGCCACAGATTAAGCCCCCCGTACAGCGCGCCACGGCTTCACCTTCCACACGCTCAACGTCCGAGCCACACACCGGGCAATGGGTTGGGAAGACAACCTCGCGCGTATCGTCAGGACGTTCTGACTCCACAACGTTAACCACCTGCGGGATCACGTCCCCCGCGCGGCGAATCACCACTTTGTCACCAATACGCAGGCCCAGGCGGTCGATTTCATCGGCGTTATGCAGCGTAGCGTTACTCACCAGCACGCCCGCCACCTGCACCGGCTCCAGACGGGCGACCGGCGTAATGGCTCCCGTACGTCCCACCTGGAACTCCACGTCGCGGACGAAGGTCATCTGCTCCTGAGCCGGGAACTTAAACGCCACCGCCCAGCGCGGCGCGCGCGCCACGAAGCCCAGCTGCTCCTGCAGCGCCAGTGAATTCACCTTGATGACCACGCCATCAATATCAAAGCCGAGCGTCGGACGATCCTCTTCCACCTTGTGGTAGAACGCCAGTACCGCTTCCGGCGAGTCGCAGAGCTGAACGCGGTTGCTCACCGGCAGCCCCCACGCCTTAAACTGCAGCAAACGCCCGAGATGGGTATCCGGCAGCTCGCCGCCCTCCAGAATACCGACACCGTAGCAGAAGAAAGTAAGCGGTCGCTTCGCAGTGATGCGCGGGTCAAGCTGACGCAGCGAGCCCGCCGCCGCGTTACGCGGGTTAGCAAACACTTTCCCGCCGGTGCGACGCGCCTCTTCGTTAATTTTCTCGAAGCCCGCCTGCGGCAGGAACACCTCGCCGCGCACTTCCAGACGCGCAGGAATGTTGTCACCCTGAAGCTTCAGCGGGATCGCGCGGATGGTACGCACGTTAGTGGTGATGTCTTCACCCGTCGTGCCGTCGCCACGCGTCGCGGCACGCACCAGCACGCCGTTTTCATAGAGAAGGCTGACGGCCAGGCCATCCAGCTTCAGCTCGCAGCACCAGGTGAGCGCGTCGCTGCTTTTCAGGCGATCCTGCACGCGCTTGTTAAACGCGAGGAAGCTCTCTTCATCGAAGACGTTATCCAGCGATAGCATTGGCACTTCATGCCGCACCTGGCTGAAGGCCCCCAGCGGCTCTGCGCCGACGCGCTGGGTGGGGGAATCCGGCGTGATGAGTTCTGGATGCTGCGCCTCTAATTCCCGCAGCTCACGCATCAGGCGGTCATACTCCGCATCCGGGACTTCCGGTGCGTCCATAACATGATAGAGATATTCATGATGGCGAAGCGTGGTTCGCAGTTCAGTGAGTTGTTGTTCGATTGAGTCCATATCACACCATCAATGAGAAAAAACCCCCGACATGCGGGGGTTGAGGAGGAGTTGAAGTCAACGCGGCGATTACGCGTTAGCTTCCTTAACTTCGCGGATGCGGTCCTGATACTCGCGCAGTTTCTGCGGGGTCATCATTCGACGCTGATCGTCGAGCACCACACCACCGACTTCGTCAGCGATATGCTGAGCGGACTGCAGCATCAGCTTAAAGTTTTGCAGTTCGTCGCCGTAAGACGGCACCTGCATAAAGATAGTGACGCCAGGCGTAACGAAATCACCGGTCATGTCCGGATCAAAGGTACCTGGGTTAACCATGTTGGCCAGGCTGAACAGCGCCGGGCCGCTACCGTCAGGACTCAGGTGACGATGGAAAATGTTCATATCGCCAAACTTGAAGCCTGCCTGTTGAATACTGTTAAGCAGAACGTCACCGTTGAGATGGCTACCGTGATGCGCGGCCACGTTCATGATGATCACCGCTTCTTTACGCTGCGGTTTTTCAACAACCGGTTCTGGCTCTGCAACGGGCTCAGGCTCAACGTGCGGGGCTGGCGCGGGCTGCGGCGCAGGTTGAACATGAACAGGCTGCTGCGGTTGTGGTACCGGCTGTGCAGGCTGCTGTTGCACGGGCTGCTGCACCGGTTGCTGTTGAACCGGTTGTGGCGCAGCAGGCTGCTGATAGACAGGCTGTTGCGGCGGCTGGCGCACCGGTTCTTCCACAGGCTGCGGCGCTGGCTGGCGCGGCTGTGCAGAAGCATACGGCGGTTGATACTGGTGCTGCGAAGGACGAGGCGCTTCATGCTCCCCATGGCCTACGCCGGGCGCAGTATTGACCCGATGAACACGAACTTCACCCACGCCGTCGTCGTCGCTTCCATCGATGTCATCTTCACTGTCATCGTCGTCACGACTGGACTTCATGCGCTTCAGTGGGCGATCGCGAAACATCGAGGAACGCTCTTTACGGCTGGTCCAGAAACCATGTACCAGTAAAGCGATTATGGCGATCGCGCCAACAATGATTAATATCAGACGCAAATCCTGCATCATTATATTCTCTGTTGTTCTAACACCTTGCCACCACGGCAAACATTTACTCACTAAGAGTATTTGCCGTTTACGTCAAGTGCAAGTGTGTGCAGAGCATTCACAGCATAAAGATGAAGGAAATCGTGCTTTTTGCTGGTTTTTCGAACATTTCCGAACTGGTCATTGGTTCGTAAGTGGATAATATAGGCGGGCAATTCCACTGGTTGTGTAAAAAGGAGTACAGCCTGGCTATGGTTTCAACATCTTCTTCCCCCCCGCGCAGCGGCGTCTGGTATTTTTCTCAGGGCTGGAAACTGGTCTCCCTGCCGGGTATTCGACGCTTCGTCATCCTGCCGCTGTTGATCAACATAATTCTGATGGGCGGCGCGTTCTGGTGGCTGTTCACAAAGCTGGAGAGCTGGATCCCGTCGCTGATGAGCCATGTGCCAAACTGGCTGCAGTGGCTTAACTACCTGCTCTGGCCGGTGGCGGTGATCTCCGTGCTGCTGGTGTTTGGCTACTTCTTCTCGACGATTGCCAACTGGATAGCCGCACCGTTTAACGGCTTGCTGGCGGAACAGCTGGAAGCGCGCCTTACCGGCGCAACACCGCCGGACACGGGCATATGGGGGATCATGAAAGACCTCCCTCGCATTATGAAGCGTGAATGGCAGAAGTTTGCCTGGTACCTGCCCCGCGCGATTGTGCTGCTTATCCTCTATTTTGTGCCCGGCATTGGCCAGACGGTGGCACCGGTGCTGTGGTTCCTGTTCAGCGCCTGGATGCTGGCCATCCAGTACTGCGACTATCCGTTCGATAACCACAAGGTGCCGTTTAAAGAGATGCGCACCGCCCTGCGCAGCCAGAAGGTTGCCAATATGCAGTTTGGTGCGCTGACCAGCCTGTTTACCATGATCCCATTCCTGAATCTGTTCATCATGCCGGTCGCCGTCTGCGGCGCGACGGCAATGTGGGTGGACTGCTACCGTGCAAAGCACGCGTTATGGAAATAATGCAAAAATGTGTAAAGCAGGGGTGGCTTATGCCGCCCCTTATTCCATACTGATCCCCATTATTTCCTTGCAGTATATAGATATGCGAATTCCTTACTTCCCCCTACCTGCTTAGCAGGTATGCTGGGTCGGTATCCCAATTTCATACAGTTAAGGACAGGCCATGAGTAAGATTTATGAAGACAACTCGCTGACTATCGGTCATACGCCCCTGGTTCGACTGAACCGTATCGGTAATGGACGCATCCTGGCGAAGGTCGAATCACGTAACCCGAGCTTCAGCGTAAAATGCCGCATCGGTGCAAACATGATTTGGGATGCTGAAAAACGTGGCGTACTGAAGCCTGGCGTTGAGCTGGTGGAACCGACCAGCGGCAATACCGGGATCGCTCTGGCCTATGTTGCTGCCGCGCGCGGCTACAAGCTGACGCTGACCATGCCTGAAACCATGAGCATCGAGCGTCGTAAGCTGCTGAAAGCGCTGGGCGCGAACCTGGTGCTGACCGAAGGCGCGAAGGGCATGAAAGGTGCCATTCAGAAAGCCGAAGAGATTGTGGCCAGCGATCCGGCGAAATACCTGCTGCTGCAGCAGTTCAGCAACCCAGCAAACCCGGAAATTCACGAGAAGACCACCGGCCCGGAAATCTGGGAAGATACTGACGGCCAGGTTGACGTCTTTATCTCCGGCGTGGGTACCGGCGGTACGCTGACCGGCGTGTCACGCTATATTAAAGGCACGAAGGGTAAAAAAGATCTGATTACCGTTGCCGTTGAGCCGACTGACTCACCGGTTATCACCCAGGCGCTGGCGGGGGAAGAGCTCAAACCTGGCCCGCACAAAATTCAGGGTATTGGCGCAGGCTTCATTCCGGGCAACCTGGATCTGAAGCTGATCGATAAAGTGATCACCATTACGAACGAAGAAGCCATCTCTACCGCGCGTCGCCTGATGGATGAAGAAGGTATTCTGGCGGGTATCTCTTCCGGTGCAGCCGTTGCGGCAGCGCTCAAGCTTCAGGAAGATGAAGCCTTTACCAATAAGAATATTGTGGTTATCCTTCCTTCCTCGGGTGAGCGTTACTTGAGCACCGCGCTGTTTGCCGATCTCTTCACTGAAAAAGAGCTGCAACAGTAGTGCCAGCATGTTAATAACGCGTAAAAAAGCACCTTTTCAGGTGCTTTTTTGTGGCCTGCTTCAAACTTTTACCCCTCCTGGCATTGCTTCACCCCGTAGGGTCTGGTATTTAAACCAGCAATTATTTTGATGCGTGAAATTAATCAGCGAACGAAATAGCCTTGCTGAATCGATTTTATGATTTGGTTCAAGTCTTGCTTTCGCTGCATAATGTTTAATGACGATCGAAACGTCAGCGCTAACAATACAGGCTAAAGTTCAGTCGCCAGGCTAGACTTTAGTTCCACAACACTAAACCTATAAGTTGGGGAAATACAATGTTCCAGCAAGAAGTTACCATTACCGCTCCGAACGGTCTGCACACCCGCCCTGCTGCTCAGTTTGTTAAAGAAGCAAAAGGCTTTTCTTCTGAAATCACTGTGACTTCCAACGGCAAAAGCGCGAGCGCAAAAAGCCTGTTCAAACTGCAGACTCTGGGCCTGACTCAGGGCACCGTAGTCACCATCTCTGCGGAAGGTGAAGACGAGCAGAAAGCAGTTGAGCATCTGGTAAAACTGATGGCTGAGCTCGAGTAAGTTTCCGGGTTCTTTTAAATATCAGTCACAAGTAAGGTAGGGTTATGATTTCAGGCATTTTAGCATCCCCGGGTATCGCTTTCGGCAAAGCACTGCTGCTGAAAGAAGACGAGATCGTCATCGACCGGAAAAAAATTTCTGCCGACAAGGTTGATCAGGAAGTTGAACGTTTTCTGAGCGGTCGTGCCAAGGCATCTGCGCAACTGGAAGCAATCAAAACTAAAGCTGGCGAAACTTTCGGTGAAGAAAAAGAAGCCATCTTCGAAGGGCACATCATGCTGCTCGAAGATGAGGAGCTGGAGCAGGAAATCATAGCCCTGATTAAAGATAAAGGCATGACGGCCGACGCGGCTGCGCATGAAGTTATCGAAGGTCAGGCAACTGCCCTGGAAGAACTGGATGATGAATACCTGAAAGAGCGTGCGGCTGACGTACGTGACATCGGTAAGCGCCTGCTGCGCAACATCCTGGGTCTGGCCATTATCGACCTGAGCGCAATTCAGGATGAAGTGATCCTGGTTGCTGCTGACCTCACCCCGTCTGAAACCGCACAGCTGAACCTGAAAAAGGTCCTCGGTTTCATCACCGACGCGGGTGGCCGTACCTCCCACACCTCTATCATGGCGCGTTCTCTGGAACTGCCTGCCATCGTGGGTACCGGTAGCGTCACCTCTCAGGTGAAAAACGGCGACTATCTGATTCTGGATGCCGTAAACAATCTGGTTTACGTCAACCCAACCAATGAAGAGATCGATAAACTGCGCGCGGTTCAGGAGCAGGTTGCGACTGAAAAAGCGGAACTCGCTAAGCTGAAAGACCTGCCAGCCATCACCCTGGACGGCCATCAGGTTGAAGTGTGCGCAAACATCGGTACCGTCCGCGACGTTGATGGCGCTGAGCGCAACGGTGCGGAAGGCGTCGGTCTCTATCGTACTGAATTCCTGTTCATGGACCGCGACGCGCTGCCTACAGAAGAAGAGCAGTTTGCCGCGTATAAAGCCGTGGCTGAAGCGTGTGGCTCTCAGGCGGTTATCGTCCGTACCATGGACATCGGTGGCGACAAAGAGCTGCCGTACATGAACTTCCCGAAAGAAGAGAACCCGTTCCTGGGCTGGCGTGCAATCCGTATCGCAATGGATCGTAAAGAGATTCTGCGTGACCAGGTTCGCGCGATCCTGCGTGCCTCTGCGTTCGGTAAGCTGCGCATCATGTTCCCAATGATCATCTCTGTTGAAGAAGTGCGTGCACTGAAGAAAGAGATCGAAATCTACAAACAGGAACTGCGCGACGAAGGTAAAGCGTTTGACGAGTCAATCGAGATCGGCGTGATGGTGGAAACACCAGCGGCGGCGACCATTGCGCGTCATTTAGCCAAAGAAGTTGATTTCTTTAGTATCGGTACCAATGATTTAACGCAGTACACCCTGGCAGTTGACCGTGGTAATGATATGATTTCACATCTCTACCAGCCAATGTCACCGTCCGTACTGAACTTGATCAAGCAAGTTATTGATGCTTCTCATGCAGAAGGTAAATGGACTGGCATGTGTGGTGAGCTTGCAGGCGACGAACGTGCTACACTTCTGTTGCTGGGTATGGGTCTGGACGAATTCTCTATGAGCGCCATTTCCATCCCGCGCATTAAGAAGATTATCCGTAACACGAACTTCGAAGATGCGAAGGTGTTAGCAGAGCAGGCTCTTGCTCAACCGACAACGGACGAGTTAATGACGCTGGTTAACAAGTTCATTGAAGAAAAAACAATCTGCTAATCCACGAGATGCGGCCCAAATTACTGCTTAGGAGAAGATCATGGGTTTGTTCGATAAACTGAAATCTCTGGTTTCTGATGATAAGAAAGACTCCGGAACTATTGAGATTGTTGCTCCGCTCTCCGGCGAGATCGTCAACATCGAAGACGTGCCGGATGTAGTGTTTGCTGAGAAAATCGTTGGTGATGGCATTGCTATCAAACCAACTGGCAACAAAATGGTTGCTCCAGTTGACGGCACCATCGGTAAAATTTTTGAAACCAACCATGCGTTCTCTATCGAATCTGATAGCGGTATCGAACTGTTCGTTCACTTCGGTATCGACACCGTTGAACTGAAAGGCGAAGGCTTCAAACGTATCGCGGAAGAAGGCCAGCGTGTTAAAGTTGGCGACCCGGTGATTGAATTCGATCTGCCACTGCTGGAAGAAAAAGCCAAGTCTACCCTGACTCCGGTTGTTATCTCCAACATGGACGAAATCAAAGAACTGATCAAACTGTCTGGCAGCGTCACCGTGGGTGAAACCCCGGTTATCCGCATCAAGAAGTAATTCTTGCCGCACAGTAAAATGGCGCCTTCGGGCGCCATTTTTGTTTATGCCGGCAGGATAAGCTCGTCGTAGCCTTTCGACTGGGTGTAGAGCATCACGTCCGTCACCCGATCGCCAGCCATGCGAATGGCATCGGCAACGGTTTTCCCCTCAACAATGCCGCTCACCAGCTCTGAACAGAACAGATCGCCCGTCCCTTTCAGATCGGTTTCTACCCGCGGATGCGCGCTAACGGTAACGCCCTCGCGGGTGACCAGCACCACGTGGATGTTCTGCGGGTCATCAGCGACCGGCGCACTGGTGATCGCCACCCATTTCAGGCTGTCAGAGAGCAGTCCCTGTGCCGCCGCGATGGCGCTTTCCGGCGTACGGCACAGTTTGCCGCTTAGCACTTCCAGCTCATAGACGTTTGGCGTGATCCCTTGCGCCAGCGGCAGCAGGTGCTCCCGATACGCCTCGGGGATCTCGGGCTTCACGTACATCCCGCTGTCGATATCGCCTATAACCGGGTCGACCAGCACCAGCAGGTCAGGATGCTGCGCTTTGACCGCCTTCAGCCACTGCGCCAGCAGGGCGATCTGGCTGGCATTTCCCATATATCCGGTAGTGACCGCCTTAAGCTCGCGCAGGATCTCGCGCTCTTCCAGCGCCTTCAGGTAGCCGCTGAACCACTCATCGGGGATCACGCCGCCGTAGAACGTGTCATAGTGTGGCGTGTTGCTGAACAGTACCGTTGGCACGGCGGTGACGTTCAGCCTGTGGGTTCGAATATTCGGCACCGCGATGCTGTTTCCCACGCTGCCGTACACCACCTGCGACTGCACCGCGACAATATCGGTTTGCTGCGCCCGGGTATTATCCCGGAATAGAATCATCTCCATGACGCTTAAATCCCCGCCCCCTGCGAATAACTCTCTTCACCAAAGACGCCGGTAGACAGATAGCGATCGCCGCGATCGCAAATAATCGCCACCACCACCGCGCCCGGGTTTGCCTGCGCCACCCGAATCGCGCCCGCTACCGCGCCGCCCGAGCTGACGCCGCAGAAGATGCCTTCGCGCACGGCCAGCTCACGCATGGTATTTTCCGCCTCGCGCTGATGAAGATCCAGCACCTGGTCCACAAGCTGCGCATTAAAGATGCCGGGCATATACTCCGCTGGCCAGCGGCGAATGCCCGGAATGCTGCTCCCCTCTTCCGGCTGCAGGCCGACAATGGTGACGGCTTTATCCTGCTCGCGCAGAAAACGCGATACCCCGGTAATGGTGCCGGTGGTGCCCATGCTGGAGACAAAATGGGTGATTCGCCCGTCGGTTTGCTGCCAGATTTCCGGGCCGGTGGTGGTGTAGTGGGCGTAAGGGTTGTCCGGGTTATTAAACTGATCGAGCAGTTTACCTTCGCCGCGCTCGGCCATTTCTAACGCCAGGTCGCGCGCGCCTTCCATCCCCTGCTCTTTGGTCACCAGAATCAGCTCGGCTCCGTAGGCACGCATCGCGGCGCGGCGCTCCTGGCTCATGTTATCCGGCATCAGCAGCTTCATGCGGTAGCCTTTCAGCGCCGCAATCATCGCCAGGGCGATACCCGTGTTGCCGCTGGTGGCTTCAATCAGCACGTCGCCCGGCTTGATTTCACCACGCTTTTCGGCCTGGACAATCATCGACAGCGCGGCGCGGTCTTTCACCGACCCCGCCGGATTATTGCCTTCGAGTTTGACCCAGATTTCGCTGCCGTTGTCTGGCCCCATGCGCTGAAGCTTGACCAGAGGCGTGTTGCCGATGGTATGTTCTAATGTATTCATGATCGCTGTCCAATAAAAAGCCCGGTGGCGCTTCGCTTACCGGGCCTACAGACGTCATATTGTAGGCCGGGTAAGCGCAGCGCCACCCGGCAAAACTACGTAATCCTAACCTATCAGGCTGACTCCGCCAGAGCAATATCCTCGCGCGTCTCGATGCGTTCCTTGCCGTGATAAATACGGGCATGCTGCAGACCGACAAACAGGCGTTCTCCCCGATGCGGCGGGACGTCGTCGCGCATGACCACCGTCAGCGGCTCGGTATACCAGCCCAGCGGCTGTACCACCAGTTGGGTATAGTGCCCTTTAGGGCTCGCTTCCAGCACCTGCACCGGCAGTGGTGAATCCAGGCTGGTTCGACGGCTCACGTCCACTTCCCACGGACGCAGGAACAGATCGACCGGTCCCTGGTGGGCGGAGCTATAGCCCAGCGGCCAGCGGTGCGCGCCCACGTGGAACTGTCCGCCGCGAATGGTGCCCTGCAAACGGTTCACCTCGCCCATAAACTCCAGCACGAAGCGGGTCGCCGGTTCACGCCAGAGCTGCTCCGGCTCGTCAACCTGCTCAATGTTGCCCTGACTCATGACCACCACGCGATCCGCGACTTCCATCGCCTCTTCCTGGTCGTGGGTCACAAAGACGCTGGTGAATTTCAGCTCTTCATGGAGCTGACGCAGCCAGCGGCGCAGCTCTTTACGCACCTGTGCATCCAGCGCGCCAAAGGGTTCATCCAGCAGCAGAATTTGCGGCTCAACGGCCAGCGCGCGCGCCAGCGCCACGCGCTGTTTCTGCCCGCCGGACAGCTGGGCCGGGAAACGGTCCGCCAGGTGAGCCAGCTGCACCATCTCCAGCAGTTTGGTCACTTTCGCCTTAATGGTTGCCGCATCCGGGCGTTCGCGACGCGGCAGCACGGTGAGGCCAAACGCAATGTTGTCAAACACGGTCATGTGGCGGAACAGCGCGTAGTGCTGGAACACAAAGCCCACTTTACGATCGCGGGCGTGCAGGCGGCTCACGTCGGTACCGTGGAAACGGATGTGCCCGCTGGTCTGATGCTCAAGCCCGGCGATAATACGCAGCAGCGTGGTTTTGCCGGAGCCAGACGGTCCCAGCAGCGCCACCATTTGTCCGGAAGGGATATCCAGCGAGATATCATTCAGCACCTGGGTGCGACCAAAAGACTTCTTAATATTGGCAATCTCAATGCTCATGATTTCCCTCCTGATGCAGACGTTTTTCCTGATTTTCTAAACGCCACTGCACCACACTCTTCAAAAACAGGGTCAAAATGGCCATCAGCGTCAGCAACGCTGCGGCAGTAAAGGCACCGATGGTGTTGTAGTCCTGCTGCAGCAGTTCAATCTGGAGCGGCAGCGACAGGGTTTCACCCCGGATGGATCCGGAAACAACGGAAACAGCACCGAACTCGCCAATCGCGCGGGCGTTGGTCAGTACCACGCCGTAAAGCAGCGCCCAGCGAATGTTCGGCAGCGTCACGCGACGGAACATTTGCCAGCCTGAAGCCCCCAGCAGCACCGCCGCTTCGTCTTCGTTGCTCCCCTGGCTTAACATCACCGGCACCAGCTCACGCACCACAAACGGACAGGTCACGAAGATGGTGACCAGCACCATGCCTGGCCAGGCGAACATAATCTGCAGGTTATGCGCATCCAGCCAGCCGCCCAGCGGGCCGTTTGAGCCGTAAAAGAGCAGGTACACCAGACCGGCCACCACCGGCGACACGGCAAACGGAATATCCAGCAGGGTCAGCAGCAGCTGACGTCCCGGGAAGTTAAAGCGCGTCACCAGCCACGCCAGCAGGGTACCGAACACCAGGTTCACCGGAACGGTAATCAGGGCAATCAGCACGGTCAGCCAGATGGCGTGCAGCATATCCGGGTTCGCCAGGTTTTCCAGCGCGGGCATCAGGCCCTTGCTGAACGCCTGAACGAAGATATAAATCGTCGGCACGACGAGAATGAGGGCGGACACCAGCACGCCCGCCCCAATCAGAAACCATTTACCCCAGTTGATGCGGGGCGCATCGTATCGCTTCAATTGCGTAACTTCCGCCATCAGTGACCTACCACACGTCGACCAAAGCGACTTTGCAGAGTGTTAATCGAGTACAGCAGCAGCAGCGAGGCCGCGAGGATCACCGAAGCAATCGCGCTCGCCGCCGGATAATCAAACTCCTGCAGGCGAATGAAAATCATCAGCGAGGTCACTTCCGTTTTCCAGGCGATGTTCCCGGCGATAAAAATCACCGCGCCGAACTCGCCAAGGCTGCGGGTAAACGACAGCGCGACGCCCGCCATCAGCGCCGGAGACAACTCCGGCAGCACCACCTTGCGGAAGCTCTGCCAGCGCGTGGCGCCCAGCGTTTCCGCCGCTTCTTCGTATTCCGGACCTAACTCTTCCAGCACCGGCTGCACGGTACGCACCACAAACGGGATGCTGGTAAAGGCCATCGCCACCGCGATACCAAGCCAGGTATAGGTCACCTTGATGTCAAATTTCGCCAGCCACTCGCCGTACAACCCGTTCACGGAGAAAAGCGACGCGAGGGTTAAGCCTGCGACCGCCGTCGGCAGCGCAAACGGCAGATCCATCAGGGCGTCAAGCAGCGTGCGGCCCGGGAAGCGATAGCGGGTTAAAATCCATGCCATCAGCAGGCCGAACACACCGTTAAAAATGGAGGCGACAAACGCCGACAGCAGCGTCACCTTATAGGCCGCCACCACCTGGGGGTTAGTGACCACGTCCCAGTACTGCGCCCAGCTCATCTGCGCAAGCTGCATCACCAGCGCGCTGAGCGGCAACAGCAGGATCAGGCAAACGAACAGCAGGCTAGTCCCGAGGCTTAAGGTAAAGCCCGGCAGCACGCGTTTAGTCGATACTGCAAACATTACTTATGCCCCGCCGCCAGCAGTTTGTCTAACTCACCGCCACTGGCAAAATGCGTTTTCATCACGTCTGGCCAGGAGCCAAAATGATCTTCCACGCGGAACAGCGCGGTCTGCGGGAATTTATCTTTCAGCTTGTCCATCACGTCCGGGTTGTTCACGCGGTAGTAGTAATCGGTAATGATGGTCTGCGCCTGAGGGCTGTACAGGTAGTTGAGATAGGCTTTTGCCGCTTTCTCGGTACCGTTTGCCTGCACGTTTTTATCCACCCATGCGACCGGGAATTCGGCCAGAATGTTGGTTTTCGGGATAACCACCTCAAAGCCCTGCGCTTCATACTGTTTGCGAATGTTGTTCACTTCCGACTCGAAGCTGATCAGCACATCGCCCAGACCGCGCTCTGCGAAAGTCGTGGTCGCCCCGCGGCCGCCGGTATCAAACACTTCGACGTTTTTCAGGAACTGGGTCATGAACTGCTCGGTTTTGGCTTTATCGTTACCGTCAGCCTTGTCCGCCGCACCCCACGCCGCTAAATAAGTGTAACGCGCGTTACCGGAGGTTTTTGGGTTCGGGAAAATCAGTTTCACGTCGGAACGCACCAGGTCGCTCCAGTCGTGGATATTCTTCGGATTGCCCTTGCGCACCAGGAAACCCATGGTGGAGTAGAACGGCGAGCTGTTGTTCGGCAGACGGCTCTGCCAGTCCGCCGGGATGAGCTTGCCTTTGTCATGCAGGATCTGCACGTCAGTGACCTGGTTGTAGGTCACCACATCCGCTTTCAGCCCCTGGAGAATGGCCAGCGCCTGTTTGGACGAACCGGCGTGGGACTGCTTGATGGTCAGCTTATCGCCGTTATTGTCTTTCGCCCACTGCTGTTCGAACGGGGGGTTAAGGGCGGCAAACAGCTCGCGGGAGACGTCATACGAACTGTTCAACAGTTCAGTCGCCTGCGCCTGTGCCACCAGCAGTAAACCTGCCAGCGCCAGAGTTCCTTTTTTCAGTACAGTAACGGCCATTGCGCACCCTTATAAATGTGATGACTATCTTATAGTCATAATATTTATAACGGGGATGAAAGGAGTAACGGTTTTATATACCGTTTGGTGATTTAGAAGCAGAAAAGGGAATAAGGGGCAGGGAAAATTGCCGGGTGGCGCTAACGCTTACCCGGCCTACGTATGGAGAGCGGTTTTACAGCGCCAGCAGACGCTCAACGGACGGCGCGAAGTAGTAGCCGCCGGTCACCGGTTTGGTGAAGCGCAGCATGGCGTCGCGCTTGCCGTCGGTATCGCCGAACATGCTCAGCAGCTGCTGTTCAATATTATACAGGCGCGCGCAGTAGGCGCAGAAGTAGAGGCCGTGCGTGCCGCTTGCCGTGCCGTACGGCAGGCTCTGGCGGACAATCTTCAGTCCTTTACCGTCTTCCTTGAGGTCAACGCGGGTCAGGTGCGAGGTGACCGGACGGTCATCACCGTCGATCTCTTCGTTGGCCTCTTTCGTACGGCCAATCATCATCTCCTGGTCGTGCACGCTCATGCGGTTAAGCTGCTTGAGGTTATGCTCCCAGCGCTGCACGAACACGTAGCTGCCGCCCGCGTCCACGCCGTCTTTGATTACCGCGACTTCACGACGCGTCTCTTCCCCTGCCGGGTTTTCCGTTCCGTCGACGAAGCCGCTCAGATCACGCTCTTCGACCCAGCGGAAACCGTGAACCTCTTCCTGCACCTCAATGCTGTCGCCAAAGGCCGCCACCGCCGCCTGGGCAACGGAGAAGTTCACGTCGTGACGCAGAGAAAGAATGTGGATCAGCAGGTCGTACTGGGTCGCCGGAGCCAGGCCTTTGCCGTAAGGGATGAAGTCTTTCAGCTCTTCCGCCCCTTCCCCGCCGCTCAGTTGACGCCAGACGTTATTGCCAAACGCAACAACGGCGCCGAGGTGGGCTTCCGGGAATTTGGCCTGGAAGGTCGCCAGTTTATCAATAAACGCTTTGCTGGCCGCACGCAGGGCATCCACGTCCCCTTTGACATTGGCTTCAATCCAAATCGCCGCGCGGCAATGTTCTGGCAAAATGCCACTCTGAACCTGAGACATCGCTCCTCCTGAAATAAAGATGCCACGTCAGCGTGGCATTGATGGCGGCTATTATACCCGGATTTCAGCGAGGCGGTTTGTTCAGACGCAAATTACTGCTTCCAGAGTATTTTGCTCACCTTCCAGCTCTTCAGCGTGTCGTCAGACGGCATCAACCCTTCCGGACCGCTCCAGGTGCCGGTAAAAACATAGCTGATGTGCTGGCTGCCTTCCGCCTTACACTCCACCGCCACTTTATCGTCGGATGGCGCGCTGGAGCAGTTGCCAAAGGCCTGCTTATAAAGATCGCTGAACGGGGTCCCGACCTTCACGCCGCTGGCGGTCGGAATATCTTCATCCATGACGGCAATCCGGTTTACCGTGCCTTTGTCACCGTTGATCACCAGTGCCAGCTTGTCGCCCTTCAGCGCTTCGTAATAGCGCACTATATTGCCATTCTCTGTTTTCATGCCGCTGCGCAGGCGGTAATCGCTGCTGAGCGCATCCTGAATAGCATTCTGATCCAGCGCCGTCGCGGCGGTAATTTTCCCCACGCCCTGCTCGGTCACTTCCGTTGATGAGCCAAACCAGTTCCACGGATACGCGGCGGACCAGTTAATGGAGGAGAGCGTCGAACAGCCGGTCAATGCCAGCGGGAGAACGCATAAGAGTAAACGCAGCGATTTCATTGAAACGTCCTTACGTGTTAAATCAACGCTTGTTGGAGTGCGACATCGGCAAAAAGTGCCGGATTAATCATCCTGCGGCGCAAAACAGGCGCGAAGGCGCGGGTTGGTCAGCAGCCACAGCAGCGCCACAATATCGGCAACCACCAGCGCAACGCCGATGCCCGTCAGCGGTTCACCGTACCACCAGAGTACCGGCTGCCAGAAGAGCAGCGCAATCTGGGCAAGGATCAGCAGCCCGCGAAGCGCGCGCCACAAACGCGGGATCGCATGCCGTCGGCCGCTGCATAAGAAAGCCACCACCGCCGGTACGCCCGGCAGCAAGCCGAGCCAGAAGGCATCGTGATCGGGATAAAAGAGCGTCAGCAGCGTGTCGCCCTGCCCGCGCGACGCGGCGGCCATCACGAACAGCACCCAGGTCCGGGCCTGGAGCAGCAGAACGCACCAGAATAAAAAGGGCAGCCTGACGCGCCCCTGCGCATCATAGTCTGCCGGATGGATCTCAGTACTCTTCATCTTCGATGAGACGCTTTCCTAAATTCAGCACGTCAGCGTGAACGTAGCCCAGGCGTTCATACATGCCCAGCACCACGTCGTTATCTTCCCGCACCATGATCTGGATTTTCGGACAGCCGCGGGCGATCAGCTTCTTCTCGAGCCGGTTGAGCAGCGCATTGGCGATGCCGCGACCACGGTATTCCGGGTGCACGCCCAGATAATAGGCCGAGCCGCGATGGCCGTCGTAACCGCCCATGACCGTCCCCACGACCTCGCCATTGACTTCCGCGACCAGAAACAGACTGACGTCGTGATTCACCTTACGTTCGATATCCATTTCCGGATCGTTCCACGGACGCAGCAGATCGCAGCGCTCCCAAAGGGTGATCACCTCTTCGAAATCTTCCTGGCGAAAAACGCGTATCTCCATGGTATTAACCGCCTTTTCGGGTTTAAAAACAGTGATTATGGCGCGAACCACGCCTTTAGCCAATAACCGGGGAAAATCTCGCCAAAATTTGGCATAATGTCACTTTGTCACGTATTGAAATGAAAAGTAAAACAATTCTCACTATGGACTGTCGTAACGCTAAACGCGATACGATATAACACCAGGACCCCATTTTTTAGTATTCAGGCCGCATGAGCACATTCAAACCATTAAAAGCACTCACATCGCGTCGTCAGGTTCTCAAAGCGGGGCTGGCGGCCTTAACGTTAACGGGCATCGCAAAGCAGGCTCAGGCGAAAGACGAGAGCACGCTCAAAACCAGTAACGGACACAGCAAACCGAAAACGAAAAAGCCGGGCGCGAAGCGTCTGGTGATGCTCGACCCGGGCCACGGCGGTATTGATACCGGCGCCATCGGCAAAAACGGGTCGAAAGAAAAACACGTCGTGCTGGCGATTGCAAAAAATGTGCGGGCGATTTTACGCAGCAACGGCATTGACGCCCGCCTGACGCGCTCTGGCGACACCTTTATTCCGCTGTATGACCGCGTAGAGATCGCCCACCAGCACGGAGCGGATCTGTTTATGTCGATTCACGCCGACGGCTTTACCAACCCGTCAGCCGCCGGCGCCTCGGTGTTTGCGCTTTCCAACCGCGGCGCCAGTAGCGCCATGGCGAAATACCTCTCCGATCGCGAAAACCGGGCGGATGAAGTCGCCGGGAAGAAAGCCACTGACAAGGACCACCTGCTACAGCAGGTGCTGTTCGACCTCGTGCAGACGGATACGATCAAAAACAGCCTGACGCTCGGCTCGCATATTCTGAAAAAGATTAAGCCGGTGCATCGACTGCACAGTAAAGGCACCGAGCAGGCGGCGTTCGTGGTGCTGAAATCACCGTCCATCCCGTCCGTACTGGTGGAAACCTCGTTCATTACCAACCCGGAAGAGGAGCGACTCCTCGGCACCGCGGCGTTTCGTCAGAAGATTGCCAACGCCATCGCTTCCGGCATTATCAGTTACTTCAACTGGTTCGATAACCAAAAAGCGCACTCCAGGAAACGTTGATGAAACCCAATGCTCAACTGGTCAAAACGTTCCTGCTGCAGCTGCAGGATGAGATTTGCCAGAAACTGGCCGCCGCAGACGGCGGAGAATTTCAGGAAGATACCTGGCAGCGCGAGGCCGGTGGCGGCGGACGCAGTCGCGTGCTGCGTAACGGCGGCATCTTCGAACAGGCCGGGGTGAATTTTTCCCACGTTCATGGCGACGCCATGCCCGCGTCTGCGACGGCACATCGTCCTGAGCTTGCGGGCCGCAGCTTCGAAGCGATGGGCGTCTCGCTGGTGGTGCATCCGCACAACCCGTTTGTGCCGACCAGCCACGCCAACGTGCGCTTTTTCATTGCCGAAAAGCCGGGGGCCGATCCGGTCTGGTGGTTTGGCGGCGGTTTCGACATGACGCCCTACTACGGCTTCGAAGAGGATGCCGTGCACTGGCACACCACCGCGCGGGACCTTTGTCTGCCGTTTGGCGAAGACGTTTACCCGAAATATAAAAAGTGGTGCGACGACTACTTTTACCTGAAGCACCGCGACGAGCAGCGCGGCATCGGCGGGCTGTTCTTTGACGACCTCAACACGCCTGATTTTGATACCGCGTTCAGCTTTATGCGCGCGGTGGGTGAAGGCTATACCGACGCCTATCTGCCCATCGTCGAACGCCGTAAAAACACCGACTACGGCGTGCGCGAGCGTGAGTTCCAGCTTTACCGCCGCGGGCGCTACGTGGAGTTCAACCTGGTGTGGGATCGCGGGACGCTGTTCGGCCTGCAGACCGGCGGGCGCACGGAGTCGATTCTGATGTCGATGCCACCGCTGGTGCGCTGGGAGTACTGCTACGAGCCAAAAGAAGGCAGCCCGGAGGCTGCCTTAAAAGAGTTTATTCAGGTGCGGGATTGGGTGTAACTGCCGGATGGCGCTGCGCTTATCCGGCCTACTCAACCCGTAGGTCGGGTAAGCGAACGCGCCACCCGACACGCAGCGATTACAGCGGCTGCGTCTGCGCCTCAACCACCGCCAGCGCCACCATATTCACGATACGGCGCACGGAGGCAATCGGCGTTAACACGTGCACCGGTTTTGCCACGCCCATCAGCACCGGTCCTACGGTCACCCCTTCAGAGCTGGAGACGCGCAGCAGGTTATAGCTGATACGCGCCGCTTCCACGTTCGGCATAATCAGGATATTTGCCGATCCCTTCAGCGGGCTGTCCGGCATACGTTCGTTACGGATGCTCTCCACCAGCGCCGCATCACCGTGCATTTCCCCGTCAATCATCAGCTCCGGCGCGCGCTCGCGCACCAGCGCCAGCGTCTCACGCATTTTGCACGCCGCCGCGGATTTAGACGAACCAAAGTTAGAGTGCGACAGCAGCGCCACCTTCGGTTCGATACCAAAGCGACGCACGGTCTCGGCGGCCATCACGGTGATCTCCGCCAGCTCGTCCGGGGTGGGATCGTCGTTAACGTAGGTATCGGCAATAAAGGTGTTGCCGCTTGGCAGCAGCAGGGCGTTCATCGCCCCGGCGGTGTGCACGCCGTCGCGATAGCCGAAGATCTCCTGCACCACGCTAAAGTGCTCGTGGTAATCGCCGATGGTGCCGCAGATCAGCGCATCCGCCTCGCCGCGATGGACCATGATCGCGCCGATCACCGTCGTGTTGCTGATGACGGCTTTCTGCGCCTGCTCCTGGGTGATCCCCCGACGTTTCATGATCGCGTAGTATTCGCTCCAGTACTCTTTGAAGCGCGGATCGGATTCGTTGTTGACGATCTCGAAGTCGACGCCCGGCTTAATCTGTAGGCCCAGCTTCTGGATACGCATTTCGATCACGCTCGGACGACCAATCAGAATCGGCTTCGCCAGGCCTAAGGTGATTAGCTCCTGGGTGGCGTGCAGCACGCGCGCCTCTTCCCCTTCCGCCAGCACCACGCGCTTGGCGTCGGCGCGCGCCTGAGAGAAGATCGGCTTCATGAACAGGTTCGTTTTATAGACAAACTCGGTGAGTTTATCGACGTAAGCGTCGAAATCCTCAATCGGACGCGTCGCCACGCCGGAATCCATCGCCGCTTTGGCCACCGCAGGGGCAATTTTGACAATCAGACGCGGGTCGAACGGTTTTGGAATGATGTAGTCAGGGCCAAAGCTCAGATCCTGATCGCCATAGGCTGAGGCAACCACTTCGCTCTGCTCGGCGTGGGCCAGCTCCGCGATGGCGTGCACGGCGGCCAGCTTCATCTCTTCGTTGATTGCCGTCGCGCCGACGTCCAGCGCTCCGCGGAAGATGAACGGGAAGCAGAGCACGTTGTTGACCTGGTTCGGGTAGTCGGAACGTCCGGTACAGATAATGGCGTCTTCACGCACCGCTTTCGCCAGCGGCGGCAGAATTTCCGGTTCCGGGTTGGCCAGGGCCAGGATCATCGGCGCGCGCGCCATCTTCTTCACCATCTCCTGGGTCAGGACCTTCGGACCCGAGCACCCGAGGAAGATATCCGCGCCGTCGATCACGTCCTCAAGCGTGCGTTTACCGTCGTCTTCTACCGCATACGCCGCTTTGGTTTCCGCCATGTTCGGCTCGCGATCTTTGTAAATCACGCCCTTGGAGTCACAGACCACAATGTTGTGTTTCTGCATACCCAGCGCTACCAGCAGGTTCATACAGGCGATGGCCGCGGCGCCTGCGCCCGACACCACCATGCGCACGTCGGAGAGATTTTTCTCCACCACCCGCAGGCCGTTGAGAATGGCAGCGGTGCTGATAATGGCCGTACCGTGCTGGTCGTCATGGAACACGGGAATGTTCATACGCTCGCGCAGCTTCTGCTCGATATAGAAACATTCCGGCGCTTTAATGTCTTCCAGGTTGATCCCCCCGAAGGTCGGCTCCAGCGCGGCCACCACGTTGATGAATTTGTCAGGATCGAGCTCGTCCACCTCGATATCAAACACGTCGATACCGGCGAATTTCTTGAACAGCACCCCCTTGCCTTCCATCACCGGCTTACCGGCCAGCGCGCCGATGTTACCGAGACCCAGTACCGCCGTGCCGTTAGAGATCACGGCAACAAGGTTGCCACGCGCGGTATATTTGTAGGCCGCCAGCGGATCTTTTTCGATTTCCAGACACGGGGCCGCTACGCCCGGCGAATAGGCCAGCGCCAGATCGCGCTGGGTTGCCAGCGGTTTGGTTGGGGAGACCTGAATTTTGCCCGGGACAGGGAACTCGTGAAAATCGAGGGCACTCTGTTTCAACTGCTCATCCATCTTATTTATCCTTTCACGTATCGGTCAAAAGGGTGACGAAAGCGATCCGGTTGCACACCCTGGTGTGCCGCCTAGTATCGCCTCAGACCGCCTCCTAAACTTTGAAGGCTGCCAAACTCTCACCATCACACATTAAAAATTGTTATCAATTTATAACAGCCATGTTACCCGTCTCAAAAGCAATGCCTCCCCCGTCTGCTATGCTTTTTTGTTAAGTCCATCATGATTTTTCCAGAAGTGTGAACTAACGCACTCATCTAACTCTTTTATTTCCAAGGAGTAATCATTTATGAACCAGCTAGACGGCATCAAACAATTCACCACCGTGGTCGCCGACAGCGGCGATATTGAGTCGATTCGTCACTACCAGCCGGAGGATGCGACCACTAACCCTTCGCTACTGCTCAAGGCAGCCGGGCTTGCCCATTTTAGTCATCTGATTGATGACGCCATTGCCTACGGTAAGCAGCGCGGGAAAACGCAGGAGCAACAGGTCGCCGAAGCCAGCGACAAGCTGGCGGTTAATTTTGGTGCGGAAATTCTTAAAAGCATTCCGGGCCGCGTCTCGACCGAAGTCGACGCCCACCTCTCGTTCGATAAAGAAAAGAGCATTAACAAAGCGCGTCGTCTGGTGGAACTCTACCAGGAGCAGGGGATCGATAAATCACGCATTCTGATCAAGCTGGCGTCGACCTGGGAAGGCATCCGCGCCGCAGAGGTGCTGGAAAAAGAGGGGATTCACTGCAACCTGACGCTGCTGTTCTCCTTTGCCCAGGCGCGCGCTTGTGCCGAAGCGGGCGTGTTCCTGGTTTCACCGTTTGTAGGCCGCATCTACGACTGGTACCAGGCGAAACAGCCGATGGATCCGTACGTGGTGGATGAGGACCCGGGGGTGAAATCGGTGCGCAATATTTACGACTACTACAAGCAGCATCGCTACGAAACCATCGTGATGGGGGCCAGCTTCCGCCGTACCGAGCAGATCCTTGCCCTGGCAGGCTGCGACCGCCTGACCATCTCCCCTAACCTGCTCAAAGAACTACAGGACAAAGAAGAGACGGTGATCCGCAAGCTGGTGCCAACCTCTACCGTTCTGCCAAAACCGAAAGCCATGACCGAAGCGGAGTTCCGCTGGGAGCACAATCAGGACGCAATGGCCGTGGAAAAACTGGCGGAAGGTATCCGTCTGTTCGCCGTCGACCAGCGCAAACTTGAAGATCTTCTCGCTGCCAAACTTTAACCTTGCCACGGAGTGAACTATGTCCCGTAAAGAGCTCGCCAATGCCATCCGCGCCCTCAGCATGGATGCCGTGCAGAAAGCCAATTCCGGCCACCCCGGCGCACCGATGGGCATGGCCGATATTGCCGAAGTGCTGTGGAACGACTTCCTGAAGCACAACCCCAACGATCCCACCTGGTATGACCGTGACCGCTTTATTCTCTCCAACGGCCATGCCTCGATGCTGCTCTACAGCCTGCTGCACCTGTCCGGTTACGATCTGCCGCTTGAGGAGCTGAAAAACTTCCGCCAGCTGCACTCCAAAACCCCGGGACACCCGGAGATTGGCTATACGCCGGGCGTGGAGACCACCACCGGGCCGCTCGGTCAGGGGCTGGCAAATGCGGTCGGGCTGGCGATTGCCGAGCGTACCCTGGCGGCACAGTTCAACCAGCCGGATCACGAGATTGTCGATCACTACACCTACGTGTTTATGGGTGACGGCTGTCTGATGGAGGGGATCTCCCACGAGGTCTGCTCCCTGGCGGGCACCCTGGGGCTGGGTAAGCTGATCGGGTTCTACGATCACAACGGCATCTCCATCGACGGGGAAACCGAAGGCTGGTTCACTGACGACACGGCAAAACGCTTCGAGGCCTACCACTGGCACGTGGTCCACGAGATCGACGGCCACGATCCTGAGGCGGTGAAAAAAGCGATTCAGGAAGCGCAGAGCGTGAAGGACAAACCGTCCCTGATTATCTGCCGCACGGTTATCGGCTTCGGTTCACCGAACAAGGCGGGCAAAGAAGAGGCGCACGGCGCGGCGCTGGGTGACGAAGAAGTGGCGCTGACCCGCCAGAAGCTGGGCTGGAAATACCCGCCATTTGAAATCCCGAAAGAGATCTACAGAGCATGGGATGCGCGTGAAGCGGGTGAAAAAGCCCAGCACGCCTGGAACGAGAAGTTTGCCGCCTACAAAAAAGCGCACCCGGATCTGGCCGCCGAGTTTTCCCGCCGCATGAGCGGCGGTCTGCCGGAGGACTGGGACGATAAAACTCAGGCGCTGATTGAAAACCTGCAGTCCAACCCGGCAAAAATCGCCACCCGTAAGGCGTCGCAAAACACCCTGAATGCGATTGGCCCTCTTCTCCCTGAACTGCTGGGCGGCTCGGCGGATCTGGCACCGAGTAACCTGACCATCTGGTCGGGCTCGAAATCGCTGAAAGAGGACATTGCCGGGAACTATATCCACTACGGCGTGCGCGAGTTCGGGATGACCGCGATCGCCAACGGCATCGCTCACCACGGCGGCTTCGTGCCCTACACCGCCACCTTCCTGATGTTCGTCGAGTACGCCCGGAACGCGGCGCGCATGGCAGCGCTGATGAAGGCGCGGCAAATTATGGTCTATACCCACGACTCCATCGGTCTGGGAGAAGACGGCCCCACCCATCAGGCGGTTGAACAGCTGGCGAGCCTGCGCCTGACGCCAAACTTCAGCACCTGGCGTCCCTGCGATCAGGTCGAAGCGGCGGTGGGCTGGAAGCTGGCGGTAGAACGCCATAACGGTCCGACGGCACTGATTCTGTCACGCCAGAACCTGGCGCAGATAGAGCGCACGCCAGAGCAGGTGAAAAACATCGCTCGCGGCGGCTATATCCTGAAAGACAGCGGCGGCAAGCCGGACGTGATCCTGATTGCGACCGGTTCAGAGGTAGAAATCACGGTGAAAGCGGCGGAGAAACTGACCGCCGAAGGCCACGCGGTGCGGGTCGTCTCCCTGCCTTCCACGGATATCTTTGACGCCCAGGACGAGGCGTACCGGGAATCGGTCCTGCCGTCCAGCGTCGCGGCGCGCGTGGCGGTGGAGGCCGGTATTGCCGACTACTGGTACAAGTATGTCGGGCTCAAAGGAGCGATTGTGGGCATGCGGGGCTACGGTGAGTCCGCCCCTGCCGATAAGCTGTTCCCGTACTTCGGCTTTACCGTTGAGAACGTGGTGGAGAAGGCGCTGAGCGTGCTGTAGTGCGGCCTGCGTTGCCGGGTGGCGCTATCGCTTACCCGGCCTACGGCTCGGTTTTTTGTAGGCCGGGTAAGGTGAAGCCGCCACCCGGCACATTGCCACAGACCGCATGATTCGTAGGCCGGGTAAGGCGAAGCCGCCACCCGGCACATTGCCACAGACCGCAAGATTTGTAGGCCGGGTAAGGCGAAGCCGCCACCCGGCACATTGCCACAGACCGCAAGATTCGTAGGCCGGGTAAGCAACTGCGCCACCCGGCAAAAAGCTACCGCGTGATCCACAGCGTGGGCCAGGCGTCTGGCCCGTTCCAGTTATCGCAGCTGGGTTCCTCAGCATAACGCACCAGGCGGAAACGCTGGCCGTCAAACCGCCAGCGCGTCTGGAACCCACAGTCGCCCATACCGCGCCCCAGCGAGAGCGTGGTCAGCTCGCGCGTCTTCTCATCAAAGCTGGCGTTCATCAACTCTATTTCGCTGCTGTCGCTTGACGGCGTAAACGGCAGACGCAGCCTGACGCTGCGGGCAGAAAACGGTTTCTTACGTGACACCAGCCACGCCAGATCGACGGTGTTATAGGCCCCCGCCTCGCAGCTGACGATCAGCAGCGCCTTGTCATCGGTCAACGCGGTGACGCGTACTTCCCGGCGGTTAGGATCCAGCGAGCACTGGCTGCTGTTCATCCTGCCGGTGCCATAATCCAGCAGGTCGTTCAGTTCGGCATGGGAAAGCGGTGTTGGGGTAGGATTAACGGTCGCCACCTTTTTCAGGGCGGGTGCGGGCGGTACGCTTAACGGCGGATCGTCACCTTTTCTGATCCACGCGGTTTCACTGCCCACGCGCTTTTGCTGCGCATCAATGAACAGCAGCGCGGCTTTCAGACCGCTCAGAGAAATCACCTGCTTACCGCCGCGAAGGGTCAGGGCCTTCCCTTCCTGGATATTTTTCAGAAAGGCGGTGATGGTGGTCGCATCGTCCGTTTTCAGATGCCAGGGCGTGAGTTGCCAGCGCTGTTTGTCCAGCTTCAGAGGAATATTATCCAGCAGCAGCCGGGGGGCAATCTCAGGCTCTTTCACGGAAGGCGTATCAAGCCCGCCGAGATCGATACGCAGCGTGGCATCCGTTTTCGCCCCGGCGCTTCGGGTGAGCGTCATGACCAGACCACGGTGTTCGCCCGTGTTGCGGGCAAGGCAAAAGTTCTGGTTATTGCAGGTCACCTGCCAGTCAGAAAAGGCTTGCTGCGCGGGTGCAGCCCGCACCTGCGGCGCGAGGAGCACATAAAACAGGGAAAATAAAAAGACGCTGTAGCGCATGAATGGCACAATCCCGGAACGAAAACGCGTAACTGGGCAGTATCTTCGTGTTCCCGCCGGGGTTGCTCAATCGGATTTATCAGATATACCCGAAAAACAGGCTATATCCGTTCGAAAGGGTGATTCATCAGCCCGGTCGTCTGTAAATACTGCAGTAATATCACCGCTTTACCATCCCTGATTTCGCCTGAACGCACCATCTCCAGCGCCCGGGCAAAAGGAAGCTCCAGCACTTCGATATCTTCATCCTCTACGCCGCCGCCCCGGTGAGTGCGCTGCGCGTCGCTGTATTCCGCGATGAAGAAATGGACGATTTCCGTCACGCCGCCCGGCGACATAAACAGCTCGAAGACCTTTTTGACCTCGCCCACTTCGAAGCCGGTCTCTTCGACGGCCTCTTTGCGGATGCAGACTTCAGGCTCATCGTCATCGAGCAGGCCCGCGCAGGTTTCAATCAGACGTCCGTCCGGGTTGCCATTGACCCACGTTGCCACCCTGAACTGGCGGATCAGCACCACGCTCTGCTTTTCACGATTATAGAGCAGGATAGTTGCCCCGTTGCCGCGGTCGTAGACCTCGCGCCTGTGGCGGATCACTTCACCGTTGTTACGCGTCAGATCGTAGGTGATGTTACGCAGGACAAAGTAGTTTTCAGAGAGAATTTTGTCTTTGATAACGTCTATTTTCAGGGTCATACGGGCTCCACGACACAATGAGTCGTCCTATACTACGCCGTGAATCCCGCTTTGTCGCCCGCCGGATTAATGATGCTGTGGCGCATTACCTCCCAGCCAGTCGAGTATTCCTTGCGCGGCATGACGTCCTTCCGCCATCGCGGTCACCACCAAATCCGCGCCGCGTACCGCATCGCCCCCGGCGAAGATCTGCGGGTTGGTCGTCTGGTAACGGTAGCGGCTCTCGACCGAGGCCACGATCCGTCCCCACTCGTCCGTTTCAACCCCCTGCGCCTGCAGCCAGGGCATCGCGTGCGGATTAAAACCAAACGCCATGATGACCGCATCCGCGTCCATCACAAACTCGCTGCCCGCCACCGGAACGGGCCGACGCCGTCCCTGCGCATCCGGTTCACCGAGCACGGTTCGCAGCATCCGGATACCGTTGACCTTACCGTTCGGATCCAGCGTCAGCTCAACCGGCTGAACGTTAAACTCAAACGCGGCCCCCTCTTCTCTGGCGTTCTTCACCTCTTTCTTCGAGCCTGGCATGTTGGCCTCATCCCGACGATAGGCGCAAGTGACGTTTGCCGCCCCGTGGCGTAACGCAGTGCGGACGCAGTCCATCGCGGTGTCGCCTCCGCCCAGCACCACCACGTTCAGGCCACGGGTGTCGATGAACGGTTCGCTGGCCGTCGCCTCCAGCCCCATAACATGCCGCGTGTTGCCCACCAGGAAAGGCAGCGCGTCGTAGACCCCTGGCGCGTCCTCGTTCGGGATACCCGCCTTCATCGAACGATAGGTTCCCACCCCAATAAACAGGGCGTCGTAATCGTGCTTTAGCTGTGACATCGACACGTCCTGGCCCACCTCGCAGTTCAGCTCGAAGCGGATCCCCATCGCGGTAAATATCTCTCTGCGCCGCGCGAGCAGCGATTTGTCGAGCTTAAATGCCGGGATGCCAAAGGTCAGCAAACCGCCGATCTCCGGATGCCGGTCATAGACCGTCACGCTCACGCCGTGGCGCGCCAGCACGTCGGCGCACGCCAGCCCGGCGGGCCCCGCGCCGACAATCGCGACACGTTTACCTGACGGCGTGACGGCGGACATATCCGGCCGCCAGTCCATCGCCAGCGCCCGATCGGCGATATAGCGCTCGATGTTGCCGATGGTCACGGCGCCCGCCGCTTCACGCAGCGTGCAGGCCCCCTCGCATAACCGGTCCTGCGGACAGACGCGGCCGGTAATTTCAGGTAAACAGTTGGTCTGATGAGAAAGCTCAGCCGCGCCGGTGATATCCCCCGCGTTGAGGCGCTCAATCCACTGCGGAATGTGGTTATGCAGCGGGCAGGTCCATTCGCAAATGCTGTGCTCGCCGCACTTCAGGCAGCGCGACGCCTCGCGGTTGGCCTGTTCGGCCCGGAACGACAGGTAAATTTCGCTAAAATGGCTCACGCGTTCGGCGGCAGCCAGCTTATCGGGCTCGCCGCGGGGCGCCGTCGCCTGCATCTGCTGCAGTTTGGTATGCGGCGCGTCCACGCTGACGGCGTCGGCACCATGCCAGGGTTGCGCCTCCAGGCAGGCCGTGCGCTGTCGGCGCGATTTCGCCAGATTATCCAGCACGGCAGGCGTCGCCAGAGAGAGGACATCTGCGGGGCAATTTGCGATACAGGCCGGCCCGTGTGGACGCGTCAGGCAGAGATCGCATTTATTCGCCGAGGCCTTCACGCTGCCGTTGTCGAGCGGGGTGACGATAATCTCCATCGTGCCAAACGGGCAGGCCACCACGCAGGCCTTACAGCCGATGCATTTTTGTTGATTCACCTGTACGCTGTCATCGCATTTGCTGATGGCGCCGTTCGGGCAGCTTTGCGCGCAGGGTGCATTTTCGCAATGATGGCAGGTCACCGGGCGGCTCTTCTCGCCGGATCTCAGGACCGTGATACGGGGATGAAAATGGCGCTCGCTCAGGACATGCTGCTCATCGTTGTGCGCCATCACGCAGGCCACTTCGCAGGCGCGACACCCAATGCACTGCTGGCTGTTAGCCATAATAAAACGATTCATAACCACACCTGTTTTTGGTTCAATAACCTTTCTCTTTATAAGAGTATGGTATTTACGCATCACGGTGCGATCGGGCAATGTTCAAATGCCCTGAACGCCCAATTATTTCCAGTGAACCTGTGGCAGATCAATTTTATTCAGAGAGCCGTTCTGTGACCGTTAAACGACCTGTTTCCGGAAGCCTTGCCTGGGCTTTCTTTTCGATCATTGCCCTATCCGTGCTCAGCAGCACCGTCGCGCTGCTGACGCTGGCCAGCAGCCAGCGCGATGCCGAAGCCATTAATATCGCCGGTTCGCTGCGCATGCAGAGCTATCGTCTGGGCTACGAGATGCAGCGCAACAGCCCTTCCCTTGCGGCACATCGCGAGAGCTGGCAACAGACGCTCGGCGCGCCTGCCCTGCAGAAGCTGAACCGCTGGTACGTCCCGGACAATGTGAAAGCACGCTATCAGCAGCTGCATGTGGCCTGGCAGGAGATGGATGCGCGCATCGCCCGCGGCGACAGCGCGTGGTATCAACGCAATATTGAAGATTTTGTCGGCCGCATTGATGCCTTTGTGCTCGCCCTCCAGCACTACACCGAACATAAAATTCAGACGGTCACCCTGCTCTCGCTGGCTGGCGCACTCGGGATCCTGCTGCTGACGCTGTTTACCCTGCGACGCATCCGTCGTCAGGTGGTGCTGCCGCTGAATAACCTGGTGGCGGCCAGCGAACGCATTGAGCGCGGCGAATTTGCCACTCCTGCGCCGGATAGCGCCCTGCCGAACGAGCTGGGCCAGCTTTCGCGCGCCTTTAACCACATGTCGGCCGAGCTCGATACACTCTACCGTTCGCTCGAAGCCTCGGTTGCGGAAAAGACGCGGCACCTGCACGAAGCCCACCAGCAGCTCGACATGCTGTTCAAGTGCTCGCAGGCGCTCAATACCGGCCAGATAGACAGCCACTGTTTCCGGCATATCCTGCAGATTGTCCATGACTATACGCAGATGAATTATCTGGAACTGCGCACCAGCGACGACTGGCGGCTGTGTGAAGGGACGGAGGCTGAGGGTATCCCTCTGCAAAACCTGCCGGTACTGATGCAGGACACGCTCTACGGCGAACTGCGCTGGCAAAGCGAGGCGGACAGCGTCCCCCTTCCGCTGATGAGAAGCGTGGCGACCATGCTCGGACGCGGGCTGTACTTTAACCAGGCGCAAAAGCATTACCAGCAGCTGCTGCTGATGGAAGAGCGCGCCACCATTGCCCGCGAGCTGCACGATTCGCTGGCGCAGGTGCTGTCGTATCTGCGCATTCAGCTTGCGCTGCTCAAACGCGCCGTGCCGGAAGAAAATACCCAAGCGCAGGCCATTATCACCGACTTCTCCCGTGAGCTGAACAACGCCTGGCAGCAGCTTCGCGAGCTGCTGACCACCTTCCGCCTGACGTTGAACCATGCGAATTTACCCGCGGCGCTGCAGGAGTCCCTCGACGGGCTGCAGAGCCAGACGCAGGCGAAACTGCATCTCGACTGCCGCCTCTCCTCGCTGGCGCTCGACGCGCAAAAGCAGGTGCATTTGCTGCAGATCGTGCGTGAGGCGGTGTTGAACGCCATTAAGCACGCGCAGGCAAGCGAAATCACCGTCAGCTGCGTGACCGCAGCGGACGGTACGCACAGCGTCAGCATTCGCGACAACGGCATCGGGATTGGCGAAGCCAGCGAGCCGCCGGGACATTACGGGCTGAACATTATGCGCGAACGCGCGCAGCGGCTTGGAGGAGTGCTGCACTTTTCACAGCCGCAAAACGGCGGCACGCTGGTCAGCGTGACGTTCCCGGCGCCCACGCCGTTTACGGGTAAATAACGGTAAAGAGGGAAGCGCAGGGAAAAGCGCATGATAATTTACACTATCTCCTTTATTTCTCCACGTTTGACCTGGGCCTTACCGCTAAAGTTATGCGGGCAATAAACAATAATGACGTGCAGCAAAACGAGGTCACACTTTCATGGCGAATTTTTTCATCGATCGCCCCATTTTTGCCTGGGTGCTTGCCATCCTGTTGTGTCTGACAGGCGTCCTGGCGATTACTTCACTTCCCGTTGAGCAATACCCCGACCTGGCACCGCCGAACGTGCGCGTCACCGCAAACTACCCCGGCGCGTCGGCACAGACGCTGGAAAATACCGTGACGCAGGTTATCGAGCAGAACATGACGGGTCTGGATAACCTGATGTACATGTCCTCGCAAAGCAGCGCCACGGGACAGGCGACGGTCACCCTGAGCTTTAAGGCGGGCACCGACCCGGACGAAGCGGTGCAGCAGGTCCAAAACCAGCTGCAGTCGGCCATGCGCAAGCTGCCCCAGGCGGTGCAAAACCAGGGCGTGACCGTGCGCAAAACCGGCGATACCAACATATTGACCATCGCCTTTGTCTCGACAGATGGTTCGATGGATAAACAGGACATCGCGGACTACGTCGCCAGTAATATTCAGGATCCCATCAGCCGGATCAACGGCGTCGGGGATATCGACGCCTATGGCTCACAATACTCCATGCGTATCTGGCTCGATCCCAACAAGCTGAACAGCTACCAGATGACGGCAACCGACGTGACGGATGCTATCAAAGCCCAGAACGCCCAGATTGCCGTGGGGCAACTGGGGGGAACGCCTTCCGTTGATAAGCAAGCCCTGAACGCCACCATTAATTCACAATCCCTGCTGCAGACGCCGGACCAGTTCCGCAATATCACCCTGCGCGTGAATCAGGACGGGTCGGAAGTGCGTCTCGGCGATGTCGCCACGGTGGAGATGGGGGCGGAGAAATACGACTACCTGAGCCGCTTTAACGGCAATCAGGCCTCCGGTCTGGGGATTAAACTGGCCTCCGGCGCGAACGAAATGGCGACGGCAAAACTGGTGTTAGACCGTCTGGACGAGCTGTCGCAGTATTTCCCGCACGGGCTGGAGTACAAAGTCGCCTATGAAACCACCTCCTTCGTAAAAGCCTCCATTGAGGACGTGGTGAAGACTCTGCTGGAAGCCATCGCGCTGGTGTTCCTGGTCATGTACCTGTTCCTGCAAAACTTCCGCGCGACGCTGATCCCCACCATTGCCGTCCCCGTGGTGTTGCTGGGGACCTTTGCGGTGCTCTACGCCTTCGGGTACAGCATTAATACCCTGACGATGTTTGCGATGGTGCTGGCAATCGGCCTTCTGGTGGATGATGCCATCGTGGTAGTTGAAAACGTCGAGCGCATCATGAGCGAAGAAGGGCTCTCTCCGCGCCAGGCGACGCGCAAGTCCATGGGGCAAATTCAGGGGGCGCTGGTCGGGATTGCGATGGTGCTGTCGGCCGTCTTTATCCCGATGGCCTTCTTTGGCGGCACCACCGGGGCGATTTACCGCCAGTTCTCGATCACCATCGTCTCGGCGATGGTGCTCTCGGTGCTGGTCGCGCTGATCCTCACCCCCGCGCTCTGCGCCACCATTCTGAAACCGCTGCACAAAGGAGAGCATCACGGGCAGAAAGGGTTCTTCGGCTGGTTTAACCGCATGTTCAACCGCAACGCCGCGCGGTATGAATCTGCCGTTGGTCGCGTACTGCACCGCAGCCTGCGCTGGATGATGATTTACGTTGTGCTGCTGGGCGGCATGGTCTGGCTGTTCCTGCACCTGCCCACCTCGTTCCTGCCGATGGAAGACCGGGGGATGTTCACCACCTCGGTGCAGCTTCCGAGCGGCGCAACGCAGCAGCAGACGCTGAAAGTGGTGCAGAAAGTGGAACAGTACTTCTTCACCAAAGAGAAAGATAACGTAGTGTCGGTCTTCTCCACCGTCGGCTCCGGCCCGGGCGGAAACGGACAGAACGTCGCCCGCATGTTTGTTCGCCTGAAGGACTGGGACGAGCGCGATACCCGGACGGGCACCTCGTTTGCCATCATTGAACGTGCGACAAAAGCCTTTGCGCACATCAAAGAGGCGCGCGTCTTTGCCAGCAGTCCTCCGGCGATAAGCGGGCTGGGCAGTTCCGCCGGGTTCGATATGGAGCTGCAGGATCACGCCGGTGCAGGCCATACGGCGCTGATGGCGGCACGCGATAAGCTGTTAGCGCTGGCAGGCAACGATCCTGGCCTGACCCGCGTTCGCCATAACGGCCTCGACGACAGCCCGCAGCTTCAGGTGGATATCGACCAGCGTAAGGCGCAGGCGCTGGGCGTCTCGATCAACGATATCAACGACACCCTGCAAACGGCGTGGGGGTCGAGCTATGTGAATGACTTTATGGATCGCGGCCGCGTGAAAAAAGTGTATGTCCAGTCCGCCGCGCCGTTCCGCATGCTGCCGGATGATATTAACCGCTGGTTTGTCAGAAATAATGCTGGCGGCATGGTGCCGTTCTCCGCCTTTGCCAGTTCGCACTGGGAGAGCGGATCGCCACGCCTGGAACGCTATAACGGCTATTCTGCGGTTGAAATCGTCGGAGAAGCCGCGCCGGGCGTCAGCACCGGTACCGCCATGGACACCATGGAAAAACTGGTGCAACAGCTGCCCGCCGGTTTTGGTCTCGAGTGGACGGCCATGTCTTACCAGGAGCGTCTCTCAGGGGCGCAGGCCCCCGCCCTTTACGCGCTCTCGCTGCTGGTGGTCTTCCTCTGCCTTGCCGCCCTGTATGAGAGCTGGTCGGTCCCATTCTCGGTCATGCTGGTCGTGCCCCTTGGGGTTATCGGTGCGCTGCTCGCGACCTGGATGCGCGGCCTGGAGAACGATGTTTACTTCCAGGTGGGCCTGCTCACCGTCATTGGGCTATCGGCGAAAAACGCCATTCTGATCGTTGAGTTTGCCAACGAGATGAATGCCAAAGGCCACGAACTGATGGCCGCCACGCTGCACGCCTGCCGTCAGCGCCTGCGTCCGATCCTGATGACATCGCTGGCGTTTATTTTTGGTGTACTGCCGATGGCGACCAGCACCGGCGCAGGCTCCAGCAGCCAGCATGCCGTCGGCACAGG
The DNA here is from genome assembly GCF_040059225.1 of Enterobacter cloacae complex sp. Mu1197. Lineage (NCBI taxonomy): Bacteria > Pseudomonadati > Pseudomonadota > Gammaproteobacteria > Enterobacterales > Enterobacteriaceae > Enterobacter > Enterobacter cloacae complex sp. Mu1197. Next base: position 3,419,895 of record NZ_CP157375.1, read on the forward strand.
GGTGATGGGCGGCATGATTTCGGCCACCATCCTGGCCATTTACTTCGTTCCGCTGTTCTTTGTGCTGGTGCGTCGCCGCTTCCCGCTAAAGGAACGTCCTGAGTAAGTGGTTGAAATAAAAAAAGGCGGCTTTATCGGCCGCCTTTTTACTGTGTGATTAATTCACACTATGGTTATTTTACTTATTTTAGTGCTCTTGCAATTCTTACTGAATGTCATTTACGAAGCATGCCTTCGATAAAATCTTTCCAGTTCCCCAGTTCACGTTCAATCATAACAACCTCTCTTATTATTATGCGCATTCTACAAAAACGTACCATCATTGTGAAGACTATTTAACCAATTGCTGTGATTGTACCCCACGTCCTGCGGGGATTTATGATAAATATGAACGGAGAGCCCTCAATTTTTTGTGACGGCCAGCAATATTTTGAAATAACCCTACGAACGGGTGAGTTTTATTTTATTGGCTGAGTTTATTGGGTTTTTAAAGTTTATGGACATCTATGCTTAAATGATGAAAGAATATTCAGCGTACAGTTGTGAGTTGAATTAAGCAGGCGCATTAATCCAGACAATTCCTGAATGTGTTATATTCCACTTAAGGATATATCTTCGAATTTACTGAACATTTAATTATCAGAACATCAAAAGGATTCACCATGGTTGTGATGTACGGCATTAAAAATTGCGACACCATCAAAAAAGCCCGCCGCTGGCTGGACGCTAACAGCGTGGAGTACCGCTTCCACGATTACCGTGCCGATGGGCTCGATGCAGAATTTCTGTATAGCGCTATTCGCGAACTGGGCTGGGAAGCCCTGCTGAACACCCGCGGTACCACCTGGCGTAAACTGGACGACTCTCTGCGCGCCAGCATCAAAGATGCCGACAGCGCGGCAAAACTGATGCTCGAAATGCCGGCAATTATCAAACGCCCATTGCTCTGCGCGCCAGGGCAGCCTATGCTGCTGGGTTTCAGTGAAACCCTTTATTCCGACTTTTTTCGTTGAGGTGTAGTTTATGTCATGCCCGGTCATTGAGCTGACTCAGCAGCTTATTCGCCGTCCTTCCCTTAGCCCGGACGACGCAGGTTGTCAGGCTCTTATGATTGAACGCCTGCGCGCCATCGGTTTTACCGTTGAACGCATGGATTTTGGCGATACCCAGAACTTCTGGGCGTGGCGCGGACAGGGCGAAACGCTGGCCTTCGCCGGGCATACTGACGTCGTTCCCGCCGGTGACGCGGATCGCTGGATTAACCCGCCGTTTGAGCCGACCATTCGGGATGGCATGCTGTTTGGTCGCGGCGCGGCAGACATGAAAGGCTCTCTGGCGGCGATGGTCGTGGCGGCAGAGCGCTTTGTGGCGCAGCATCCGAACCACAAAAACCGTCTCGCGTTTTTGATCACCTCCGACGAAGAAGCCAGCGCGCACAACGGTACCGTAAAGGTCGTTGAAGCGCTGATGGCACGCAACGAGCGTCTCGACTACTGTCTGGTCGGTGAGCCGTCCAGCACCGAAGTGGTGGGTGACGTCGTCAAAAACGGACGCCGTGGCTCGCTGACCTGTAACCTGACCATTCACGGCGTTCAGGGCCACGTTGCGTATCCGCATCTCGCCGATAACCCGGTTCACCGCGCCGCGCCAATGCTGAGCGAGCTGGTGGCGATTGAGTGGGATAAGGGCAACGAGTTCTTCCCGCCGACCAGCATGCAGATAGCAAACGTCAAGGCCGGGACCGGCAGCAATAACGTGATCCCGGGGGATTATTTCGTCCAGTTCAACTTCCGCTTCAGCACGGAACTGACCGATGAAATGATCAAGGCGCGCGTTATCGCCCTGCTGGAAAAATATCAGCTGCGCTATACCGTGGAGTGGTGGCTTTCCGGCCAGCCGTTCCTGACGCAGCGTGGCAAACTGGTGGATGCGGTGGTGAACGCCATCGAGCACTATAATGAAATTAAGCCACAGCTGCTGACAACGGGTGGTACCTCAGACGGACGCTTTATCGCCCGTATGGGTGCTCAGGTTGTCGAACTGGGGCCAGTGAACGCAACCATTCATAAAATAAATGAGTGTGTCAATGCGGCAGATTTACAACTGCTGGCCCGTATGTATCAACGTATTATGGAGCAAATCGTCGCCTGACGAACGCTCTGAGAGGAATAGCGAATGGATTGGCTTTCAAAGTACTGGTGGGTTCTGGTGTTGGTTTTTCTGGTCGGCGTACTGCTTAACGTGATTAAAGACCTTAAGCGCGTGGACCATAAAAAATTTCTCGCCAACAAACCGGATCTTCCCCCGCACCGTGATTTCAACGACAAGTGGGACGATGACGACGACTGGCCGAAGAAAGACCAGAAGAAGTAACCGGTCTGTATCCCCTCTCCTGTGGAGAGGGGATAACCTCACATAAACTCAACAATATCATCATTATCCGGCTTACCGCCGCTGAGCGCTTCATCAAAGTAGTGCTTCGGTACGGTATAGCGTAAACGATCGAGCGCAAACTGCATGCTGCGGTCGTCAATGGCGTGGCCCAGATCGTCAACAATATCCAGCGTCACATCCCCACCTTCCCGAATCAGCGCTTCCTGGGCAGCAACCGCATGCGAGAGTTCAATCACCCGGTCTTCACCGCCGTGGATTAAGTGGATCGTGGTCTGCGTGGTTGCGCTTGTCGGTAACGTCGCAAAACGGCCGTTAAACGCGATCACCCGTGACACCAGACCTGGCTGCGCCTTTACGCTTTCCAGCGACATGATTGACCCCTGCGAGAAGCCAATCAGCGCGGTGGCATCGGCTCCTACGCCGCTCTGCTGCTGCCAGTAGCGGACGACCTCGATAAAGGTCGGCATGATGGCATCAATGCGCGCCTGACGGTTCTCTTCCGTCACGCCCTGAACCGAGAACCACTGGCGCCCGTTCGGGCCGCATGGCTCTACGCCACCAATGCTAACAATCAATGCCTCCGGAAAAACGGGCGCAAACCAGCTGCCAATCTGACCCATATTAACGGCATTATCGCCAACCCCATGAAACAGAAGCAGTAACTGTTTAGCCGGTTTGTCAGGGCTTTGAACAACAAAATGGTCGTGTTTCATGGTGGTCTCCTTAATAGATGACCTGGATTCTACGCCTCCCGGCGGGAATGACCATGCCACTTTACTGAAGAAGTCATTGAAAAAATTGCCATTGCAAAATGGCTTCCTTCAACTGCTGGCAGCGGGGATAATCAAGGCTTTCAAGCGCTTGCGCGGTTTCACTGCGCAGCTTGACCAGCAACGCTTTTCGCCCGACCTCATCCGTTTTCCCTGCCATTTTCCCCCGCAGGGCCGGAAGCGGCATATCAACGGTGAGCAACAACCGCGTCAGCGCGGCAACCGAGGTTGAAAACGCGCGATGGGCAAACGCAAACCCCGCCAGCTCCCGCCAGTCATCACTATTAAGGGTAGCTTCCCAGCCGTCGTCCACCGGGATCTTTTCACCGTTCCAGGCCGACAGGACGCGCATATCCCGGCACAAACGCTGATGTTCCTGCGCGCACAGCCGATGCCCTGCCTCGCTCAGCGGCAGCAGCGCCATCGCCGTGTAGCAGCCACTGCTGGCTTCCCGATGGCTCCCCATCCGCACCAGCACAAACCCGCACCGCTGCCAGAAATGCCACAGCTCGTCGGTATAACCGAAACTCACCGACAGATAATCTTCCCCGCGGGCGCTACGGATAAGCCGTTGCCCGATGCCTTCCCGCTGGCGCAGGGGGTGAACCGCAATGCGGCTAACCCGTCGCCCTTTCAGCGTTGCCGCGAGCGGAGAGCCGCCGTGCGCCGCCAGGGACTGCGCCACGAGATTCCCGCGTGGACGCCGGTATCCCGCCCACACGGCGCGGCTAAGCTCAGGGGACAACCCGCCCTCTTCCACCAGCCAGAGCGCGCCTGCAATCTCTGCCTCCGTCCCGGCAACAGCAAAGTGCTGGCCGGGCGCGTCCATCATCCGGCGTAAATCGAGCGGTGAAGTACGGTAGTGTGCCGCACACAGCAGTTCATACACGCTTGCCACGCGTGCCGGGTCGCTCTCCCACATCCGCGGCGCCAGCGGCGTTATACGCACGTCGCCTTCCGGTTTGCGGTCGATAAGCGCATCATCAAATAACAGAGCATTCGCCACGAACCGCTCAAGCGGACATCCGGCAGCCCAGCGAATGGGGGTCGATAAGGCATAATGCCGCAGTCCGCTAAAACGGGCGCAGAACTTCAGCAGGAACCCCCTGCCCGTCCCTTCATAGCCCTGAACCGTGGTGGTTAACACTACGCGCGGAAAGCGCGTGACCAGCTTCTCCAGCAGCGGGCCCGGGATGGCAGCCGCTTCATCGACAATCAGCCAGTCGGCCTGCAGCGTGGAGGCCAGCAGCGCATCCGGGGCCATAAAGTGGAAATGCTCGCCCGCAAAGCGCGCGATGACATCCGTTGCCCCTTTAGCCGGTGCCGTGACCACCGCACGCCCCTGAATGCTACTGAGCAGCATCCCCGCCAGCGCTGACTTTCCGCGCCCGCGCGGTGCCGTTACCGCGGCAATGCCCGCAGGCATGGTCAGAAGCGCGTCGAGGATCTCTGCCTGCTCACGCTGCGGTGCGCCGCTGGCAGGCTGCCAGGCGGGTAAATCCGGCGCAACGGAAACGGACAAGGGACGATGCTGCTGCCAGACAATCGCATCCGAATCGGTGGCAAGCGTCCGACAGAAGTGGTGCACAAAGTGTGGAGTGGCGATCGGCTCCGCGCTGTCGCTCCAGCGCAAAGAATCGCTGTCTGGCCTGTCGGCCCAGTCAGCAAGCGGAGGAACCAGCAGCACAAGGAGGCTTCCGGCGCGCAGCGTTCCGCTGAGCGCGGCGAACGCTGAGACGTCAAACCCGGCGCGCGCGTCAAAGACAGCATGCCGATATTCGCGTCCCAGCAGTCCGCTGAGGGCTTTAGAGGGATTATCATCCAGCCACAGCCAGTCTCCCGGCAGGGTATTACGCAGGTCAGTCGCCTGACTCAAGGTCCACTGCGCTTCACCGCTGAGCACCACCAGCCGACGATGGCCGGTGCGCTCAAGCTCGCGTATCAGCTGATCAAACGCCAGCATTACATCGCTTTGCCGAAGGTATTACACTGCGCCGGGTCGCCGCTGTCGAAACCGCGTTTAAACCAGCTGTAGCGCTGCTGTGATGTACCGTGGGTGAAGCTGTCCGGCACGACGCGCCCCTGGCTCTGCTGCTGAAGGCGGTCGTCACCGATCGCCTGAGCGGCATTCAGCGCCTCCTCAAGATCGCCGGATTCCAGCACGCCCTGCTGCTGCATGCTGTGGCCCCAGACGCCCGCGAAGCAGTCCGCCTGCAGCTCCATTTTGACGGACAGGCGGTTCACTTCCGCCTGAGACGCATTTTGCTGGAGCTGGCGCACTTTTGGCTCAATCCCCAGCAGCTTTTGCACGTGATGGCCGACTTCATGCGCGATCACGTAGCCCTGGGCAAAATCGCCGTCAGCGCCAAGCTTGCGTTTCATGTCATCGTAAAAGGAGAGATCGATATAGACGGTGCCGTCCGCCGGGCAGTAGAACGGCCCCATCACGGACTGTCCGGTACCGCATCCGGTGCGGGTGGCGCCCCGGTACATCACCAGCTTCGGCTGCTGGTAGGTGCGCCCCATTTTCTCAAACAGCTGACCCCAGGTATCTTCCGTTGTGGCGAGGATCACGGAGGTAAATTTGGCCGCTTCATCTTCATTCGGGCTGATGGAGCGCTGAGAATGCTGCTGTTGCAGCGGCTGACCGGTCATTAACCCGGTGAGATCGACGCCGTAATACCCCGCGACCAGCACCACTATCAGCAGGATGATACCGCCCTTGCCGCTGGGTAAACGGAAGCCGGGTCCCCCCATGGAAGGACCGCCGCCGCCATCACTGCGTCTGTCTTCTACATTGTCACTTTCACGACGCCCTTGCCAGCGCATAACCACCTCGAACTATTCCATTTATAATAGCTATGATCGTAGGCGGTTAACGACAAGATTACCATAGGAAACAAAGGTAAGACGCCAAAGGATGCGAACATCCTTTGGCAAGTGAGGGAGTTAGTCGAGCTTAACGCCTAAACGGTGAGCAACCGCTTCGTAGGCTTCAATCAGGCCACCCAGGCTCTGACGGAAACGGTCTTTGTCCATTTTATCCAGGGTTTCTTTGTCCCACAGGCGGCTGCCGTCCGGTGAGAACTCATCGCCCAGCACCACTTCGCCTTTGAACAGACCAAACTCCAGCTTGAAGTCGACGAGGATCAGGCCCGCGTCATCAAACAATTTTTTCAGCACGTCGTTGGCTTTGTAGGTCAGCTCTTTCATGCGCGCCAGGTTCTCTTTGTTCACCCAGCCGAAGGTTTCGCAGTAGGAATCATTGACCATCGGGTCGTGCATGGCGTCGTTTTTCAGGAACAGATCGAACAGCGGTGGATTCAGTTCGATACCTTCTTCAATGCCCAGACGCTTCACCAGGGAGCCCGCCGCACGGTTACGAATAACGCACTCAACCGGAACCATATCCAGTTTTTTCACCAGACATTCCGTATCGGACAGCAACGCTTCCATCTGAGTCGGGATACCCGCTTCGGCCAGTTTGGTCATAATGAAGTGGTTGAACTTGTTGTTCACCATGCCTTTACGATCGAACTGCTCAATGCGTGCGCCATCCCCTGCTGACGTATCATTGCGGAACTCGAGCACCAACAGATCCGGGTTTTCCGTGCTGTATACGGTCTTCGCTTTGCCACGATACAACTCAGCTTGCTTCTGCATCTTCATTACTCCTGGTGTGATGATTTGTGTTCAAAACTGGGGATATTATGCCACGCACACGTTTGCGTAGCACGAAAATAAAAAGGGCTGGATTCACCAGCCCTCGTATTTATTTGCTGAATGCTGCCTGGAAGACAGCGACCAGCGCATCGTTCTGCGACTGGGTCAGCGTGTGACCTTTTGGATCGATAAACTGCAGGCTACTGCGGTTATCAAGGTCACCGACCTGAATTTTGTAGTCACCGGAGGCAAGCTGAGGATCTTTCGCACCCAGTTCCTGCCACGCGCTGTCGGAGAGCGGCTTATAGGTTGCCGTTATGCTGCCGGTTGAGCGGGTGCTGTCAGTGACTTTCATGCCCACTTTTTCCAGCGTCGCTGGCAGACGCTGCCAGGTCTGGTTAAACGGTGCGCGCACCACCAGCATTGGCAGGCCGGTATCATCCGCGCCGCTCTGGACATCGAAGGTTACACCGTTGCGGCTCTGTGCGGCGTTGGCGGCATCGGTCGCGGTTTTATCCAGACCTGCGGCAATCACGTTCAGCATTTCGGTGCTGTAACGCTGCAGGGACGAGGCATCCGCAACCGGTTTACCCGCCTGCTCCAGGTTCAACAGCTTAACGTTGACCGCCTGCTGGTAACCCTGTGGTTTTACGGAGACTTGATAGCGACCGCGGTACTGCTGATCTTCATCCAGACGGTTCCATTCGATCCAGTCGGTGGTTAACGTCTGGCTGGCGTCATCGCGTTTATCGATGGTGTAGTTCTTCGACTGAATAACGCTGACAACCTGTGGCCACAGCGTGCTACCGCGCGCGCTCTCAACCATCAGAGACGCGGTATCACCGGTGAACTGGGTACGCGCCCCGTTAACCAGCGCCAGAGGCTGTGCTGGTGGACGAATATCAAGCGCTTTACCGACCAGGCCGCTGCCGTTGGTCACGGGAATATTATAATCGCCGTTCTGAATCGGCAGGATCATACCAGCCGGTGCGTGAAGTTCAGCAAGCGGGGTCGCATCCAGATAGGATTCATCACCGCTCACCTGGCGCTTGTAGCGCGAGTCTGAACTACAGGCAGCGAGCAGCATAACAAGCGAAACACTCGCAACCTTCGCCAGGCGCGACTTCTGTACTGAATAAGCCATCAAATCTCCCTAAACTCTACAGCAAACCGGCATGCTTCAGCGCTGCCCTGACGATATCACGACCGTGGTCGGTAATCGGTGTCATTGGCAGACGCAGCGTGTCGGTTGCTACAAGCCCCAACTCCTTACATGCCCATTTCACTGGGATCGGATTGGGTTCGACAAATAATTTATTGTGCAGCGGCATCAGACGCTGATTGATGACACGCGCTTCATCAAAGTGACCGGCCGCGGCCAGTTTGCACATTTCAGCCATGTCGCGCGCCGCAACGTTTGCCGTTACGGAGATCACGCCATGACCACCGAGCTGCATAAAGTCCAGCGCGGTCGCATCATCACCGCTCAACAGGATAAAGTCGTCTGAAACCAGCTCTTTGATCTGATGAACGCGGCTTAAGTTCCCTGTCGCCTCTTTAATACCGATAATATTTTTTACTTCCGAGAGACGGCCAACGGTTTCCGGCAGCATATCGCAACCGGTACGGGACGGCACATTATACAGAATTTGTGGCAAGTCAGTATGTTCAGCGATGGCTTTGAAGTGCTGGAACAAACCTTCCTGAGTGGGACGGTTGTAGTAAGGGGTCACCGTCAGACAGCCGACAATGCCGCTGTCGTTAAAACGTTTAGTCAGGCTGATCGCTTCTGCGGTGGCATTCGCGCCTGTGCCCGCGATGACCGGAATACGTCCGTCAGCCAGTTCCAGGGTCAGCATAACCACATCGCCGTGCTCGTCGTGGCTCAGCGTTGCAGATTCACCGGTAGTCCCTACCGAAACGATCGCCGAGGTTCCATTGGCGACATGGTAATCAATCAGCTTCTTCATGCTAGACCGGCAGACGTTACCTTTTTCATCCATCGGTGTTACAAGCGCGACAATACTTCCCGTGAACATGAGCCATCCTCTGTGCGAACAAGAGTCTCAATGGTACGTTTGGAACTGTAATAAAAGCAAGCGACCTGAGGCCCTCAGGCGGTTGTATGCATGTTTTTTTTATGCTTTCCTTAGGAAGACTTAACCATGCAAAGGAAGAACAGGTTTGACAACCTCATCACAACATTACCTGGTTATCACTGCGCTGGGTGCCGACAGGCCGGGTATCGTGAACACCATCACCCGCCACGTAAGCAGCTGCGGCTGTAATATCGAAGACAGCCGTCTGGCCATGCTCGGCGAAGAGTTCACATTCATTATGTTGCTTTCCGGGACATGGAACGCCATCACGTTGATTGAATCGACCCTGCCGCTGAAAGGCGCCGAGCTGGACTTGCTGATCGTCATGAAGCGCACCACCGCGCGACCGCGTCCAGCTATGCCTTCTACCGTCTGGGTGCAGGTTGAAGTGCCTGATTCTCCGCATCTGATTGAGCGCTTCACCGCGCTGTTTGACAGCCATCAGATGAACATCGCCGAGCTCGTTTCCCGCACACAGCCGGGCGACGCAAGCACGGTTCCCACGCTCTTTATTCAAATTACCGCGCACAGTCCTGCATCACAGGATGCGTCAAATATCGAGCAAGCGTTCAAAGCCCTCTGTACAGAATTAAACGCGCAGGGCAGTATAAGCGTCGTCAATTATTCGCAGCACGAACAGGATGGAGTTGAGTAATGAATCCACTGAAAGCCGGTGACATCGCACCGAAATTTAGCTTACCGGATCAAGACGGCGAGCAAGTAAATTTGACCGACTTCCAGGGACAGCGTGTTCTGGTCTATTTCTACCCGAAAGCCATGACCCCCGGCTGCACCGTACAGGCCTGCGGCTTACGCGACAACATGGATGAGTTGAAGAAAGTCGGCGTGGAAGTGCTGGGTATCAGCACCGATAAACCAGAAAAGCTGTCACGATTTGCTGAAAAAGAGCTGCTGAACTTCACGCTGCTTTCTGATGAAGATCATCAGGTTTGCGAGCAGTTCGGCGTTTGGGGCGAGAAGACGTTTATGGGTAAAACCTACGACGGCATTCACCGCATCAGCTTCCTGATTGACGCTGACGGTAAAGTTGAACACGTGTTTGACGACTTCAAAACCAGCAACCACCACGACGTGGTGTTGAACTGGCTGAAAGAAAGTGCCTGAAAGTGAGTGTCGGGTGGCGGCTTCGCCTTACCCGACCTACAAGGATAAGTCGGCCGGGTAAGCGCAGCGCCACCCGGCTAAACTTACTGCTCTTCTACCGCCGGCACATCCGGCCACGCGTGGACGACCGCTTTAATCAGCGTTGCCAGCGGAATGGCGAAGAACACGCCCCAGAATCCCCACAGCCCGCCGAAAATCACCACCGATAAGATAATCACCAGCGGATGCAGGTTTACCGCTTCGGAGAACAGCACCGGTACCAGCAGGTTACCGTCCAGCCCCTGAATAATCAGGTACACCGCGAAGCAGCTCCAGAACTCGGTCCCCAGCCCAAACTGGAACAACGCCACGCCAACCACCGGAATGGTCACCACAAACGCGCCGATATACGGGATCAGGACCGATAACCCCACCAGCACCGCCAGCAGCAGCGAGTAGTTCAGGCCGAAAATCAGGAAGCCAATCCAGGTGGCGACCCCCACGACAATCATCTCCAGCACCTTGCCGCGAATGTAGTTGGTGATCTGCTGGTTCATCTCTTCCCAGACCTGCCCCGCCAGCCCACGGTTGCGCGGCAGGATACGGCGCACGGCGTTGAGCATCTGGTCTTTATCTTTCACCAGGAAGAAGACCATCAGCGGCACCAGCACAAGGTAGACCGCCAGCGTCAGCAGTCCGACCAGGGACGCCAGCGAGTACTTCACCACTGAATCGCCCATCGTCATGATGCGGGCGCGCATGTTTTCGGCCATCGCGTCGATAATCCCGGCATCCATCAGCGCAGGATAACGGCGCGGCAGCGTGGCGGCGAAATCAGAGAGTTTGTTCAACATGCCGGGCATATCGCGGATCAGGTTGATTCCCTGTTGCCAGGCAACCGGCATCACCACAAAGGCCATCAGTAGCAGGATGCCAACAAACAGCACCAGCACGATGCTGGTCGCCCAGCGGCGGGAACAGCCGATATGTTCCAGGCGCGCCGTGGGCCACTCCAGCAGGTACGCCAGCACAATCGCCACCAGCAGAGGGGCGAGCAGACCGCTAAAGAAGAACAGGATACCGAACCCGGCAACCAGAATAACCAACAAAGCAATGGCTTCCGGGTCGCTGAAGCGACGCCGGTACCACTGCATTAACATTTCGAGCATACAACCCTTCCCTGAATCGAATGGCGGGAGTGAGACGGTGAATTGTATCTAACTGTCACAAAAAAGACTTTCGCTTTTTGTATCCCGATCGCAATCCGCAAAAGCCTGATGAATGGGATTTTCTTCATGCTACAACACGGCTACACTCGCAGGGCAGCAGAGATGAACGATATGCCGGTTCATCGGTCAAATTAGCACATCCAACATACAGGACAGTGGTTATGTTCAGGCAATTGAGAAAAACACTGGTTGCAACACTGATTGCCGCGGTGACGGTCGGTCAGGTGTTGCCCGCTTTTGCTGACTCGTCCGATACATTGCCGGACATGGGCACCACAGCAGGAAGCACGCTCTCTATTGGGCAAGAGATGCAAATGGGGGATTACTATGTTCGCCAGCTGCGCGGCAGCGCCCCGCTGATTAACGACCCTTTGCTGGTACAGTACATAAACGGGTTGGGAATGCGTCTGGTGGCGCACGCCGATTCGGTCAGAACCCCCTTCCATTTCTATTTAATCAATAACGACGAAATCAACGCCTTCGCCTTCTTTGGCGGTAACGTGGTGCTGCATTCGGCGTTATTCCGTTACTCAGACAACGAAAGCCAGCTGGCCTCGGTGATGGCGCACGAAATTTCGCACGTCACGCAGCGTCACCTGGCGCGTGCGATGGAAGACCAGAAACGTAACGCTCCCCTTACCTGGGTGGGCGCACTGGGATCGATTCTGCTGGCGATGGCCAGCCCACAAGCCGGGATGGCAGCGCTGACCGGTACGCTGGCAGGAACGCGCCAGGGGATGATCAGCTTTACCCAGCAGAACGAGCAGGAAGCAGACCGCATCGGCATCCAGGTGTTACAGCGTTCAGGCTTTGACCCGCAGGCCATGCCGAGCTTCCTCGAAAAACTGCTCGATCAGGCGCGTTATTCTTCCCGTCCACCGGAAATTTTGCTCACGCACCCGCTGCCTGAAAGCCGTCTGTCGGACGCGCGTAACCGTGCCAACCAGATGCGCCCGGTCGTGGTCCAGTCTTCGCAGGATTTCTACATGGCGAAAGTGAGAACGCTGGGGATGTACAATTCCGGGCGTAACCAGCTCACCAGCGACCTGCTGGATACCCTGGCGAAAGGCAACGTGCGCGAGAAGAACGCCGCGCAGTATGGTCAGGCGCTCCAGGCGATGGAAGCCAGCAAATACGACGAGGCGCGTAGGGCGCTGCAGCCGCTTCTGGCTGCCGACCCAAACAACCCGTGGTACCTCGATCTGTCGACGGATATCGATCTGGGGCAGAAGAAGCCTGCCGATGCGATTAACCGCCTGAAAGGGGCAAAAGACGTCCGTACCAACCCGGTGCTGCAGCTTAACCTGGCGAACGCTTACTTGCAGGGCGGCCAGCCGGGTGAAGCGGCGACCATCCTGAACCGCTACACCTTTAATAATAAAGACGATCAAAACGGCTGGGATCTGCTCGCTCAGGCGGAAGCCCAGCTCGGCAACCGCGATCAGGAGCTGGCGGCACGCGCAGAAGGGTTTGCCCTGGTGGGGCGACTCGATCAGGCCATTTCCGCGCTCAGTAGCGCCAGCTCGCAGGTCAAACTCGGCAGCCTCCAGCAGGCCCGATACGACGCGCGTATCGATCAGCTTCGCGGCCTGCAGCAGCGCTTCAAGCCGTACGAGAAGATGTAATCAAGGAGAATTCACGTCATGACAGACGCCGTAAAAATTTACCACAACCCGCGCTGCTCCAAGAGCCGCGATACCCTGAGCCTGCTGAAGTCTAACGGCGTGGAGCCGGAGGTGGTGCTGTACCTCGACACCCCACCGGACGCGCAGACCCTCCGCCAGCTGCTGCATATGCTGGGCATGGGCAGTGCGCGGGATCTGATGCGCAAGAAAGAAGATCTGTATACGTCGCTTAACCTGGATGACAGCCGTCTCTCCGAGGCTCAGCTGATACAGGCGATGGTTGAAAATCCAAAGCTGATTGAGCGCCCGATTGTCGTGGCGAACGGCCAGGCGCGCATTGGACGCCCGCCGGAAGACGTGCTCGAGATCCTCTGATGGTTTCGCCCGGTGGCGCTGCGCTTAGCGGGCCTACGGGTACCATATGTAGGCCGGGTAAGGCGCAGCCGCCACCCGGCACAACTATAGCTTCAGAATATCTTTCACAAACGGAATGGTCAGCTTGCGCTGGGCGGTAATGGAGGCGCGATCGAGCTGATCCAGCGTGTCAAACAGCGTACGCATTTCACGATCCAGCCGCTTCAGCAGGAAACGGCCCACGTCTTCCGGCAGCTCAAAGCCGCGCTGCTTTGCACGCAGCTGTAGCGCCTGAAGCTTATCTTCGTCCGACAGCGGCTGAAGCTTATAGATTTGGCCCCAGTCCAGGCGAGACGCCAGATCCGGCAGTCCCAGATTCAGCTGGCGAGGCGGACGATCGCCGGTGATCAGCAGCCGGGTTTTGCCCGATTCCAGAATGCGGTTGTAGAGGTTAAAGATCGCCATTTCCCACGGCTCATCCCCCGCCACGCATTCGATGTTATCGATGCAGACCAGGGAGAGATGTTCCATCCCCTCCAGCACGTCAGGGACAAACCAGGTTCGTTTATCCAGCGGCACATAGCCTACCGCATCACCGCGCGCAGAGAGCTCCGCGCAGGCGGCATGCAGCAGGTGGCTGCGCCCCGCGCCTTCGCGTGACCAGATATAGATGTATCCGCTGTGTTCCTGACGCAGCACGTTTTGCAGTGCAGCCAGTAAAGAGGGGTTATCACCCGGCCAGAAACTCGCAAACGTTTCGTCGTCAGGGAGATAGAGTGGCAGAGAGAGCTGTGCCGGTCCGTTCAGAAGTACCTCAACCAGATCTGACATAAAATCGGCATGGAGTTTAACACGGAACCTGCAAGGAGAGAACCGGGCGGATCGTCCGCCCGGTTATAGGATCAGTGTGACGCTTTTTCGCTTTCGTCAGCGTCCAGCACCACCTCTTCCGGACGGATCACGGAGATCAGCTTGAAAATCAGGCTCAGGCCCACGCCGACGATGGTTGCCAGCGCCATGCCTTTCAGCTCGGCCGCGCCGATGTGCACCTTCGCGCCGCTCACGCCGATAATCAGGATCACCGACGTCAGGATCAGGTTCTGCGCCTTGCTGTAATCCACTTTAGATTCAATCAGCACGCGAATACCGGAGGCACCAATTACTCCGTACAGCAGCAGAGACACGCCACCCATCACCGGAACCGGGATGATCTGAATCGCTGCAGCCAGCTTGCCGACGCAGGAGAGCAGAATGGCAATGATCGCCGCGCCGCCGATAACCCAGGTGCTGTAAACGCGGGTAATCGCCATCACGCCGATGTTTTCACCGTAGGTGGTGTTTGGCGTAGACCCAAAGAAACCGGAGATGATGGTGGAGAAACCGTTCGCAAACATGGAGCGGTGCAGGCCCGGATCGCGGATTAAATCGCGCTTAACGATGTTCGCCGTTACCACCAGGTGGCCGACGTGCTCCGCAATCACCACCAGCGCCGCAGGCAGAATGGTGAAGATCGCAAACCATTCGAAACGCGGCGTGTAGAAGGTTGGCAGCGCGAACCAGTGCGCCTCGGCAATCGGGGTGGTGTCCACCACGCCCATCACGAAGGAGAGCGCGTAGCCCGCCAGCACGCCGATCAGGATCGGGATAATCGCCATAAAGCCGCGGAACAGCACGGAGCCAAACACCGTTACGCCCAGCGTTACCAGCGAGATGATAATGGTTTTGGAATCCGGTGACTGGCCGTCAGCAGGCAGCAGACCGGCCATATTCGCCGCCACGCCCGCCAGTTCGAGACCGATGACGGCCACGATGGCGCCCATCGCCGCTGGTGGGAACATCACGTCCAGCCAGCCGGTCCCGGCTTTCTTCACGATGAAGGAGACCAGGCAGAACAGCACGCCACACATGATAAAGCCGCCCAGCGCGACCTCATAACCCAGCGGCAGCAACAATAACACCGGAGAGATAAAGGCGAAGCTCGACCCGAGATACGCCGGGATTTTGCCTTTACAGATAAAGAGGTACAGCAGCGTACCAATGCCGTTGAACAGCAGCACGGTTGCCGGGTTAATGTGGAACAGGATTGGCACCAGCACGGTTGCGCCAAACATGGCGAACAGGTGCTGCAAACTAAGCGGGATAGTCTGTAAAAGCGGCGGTCTTTCACTCACCCCGATAGCACGGCGCGTCATAGTGTTTTCCTCTGAGTAGTATCGTTGTTGGTGTTTTATTCAAAAAAAAGCCGACTATCAAAGTCGGCTTATTTATCGTTATTCGATTATTTCGTACCAAAGATCTTATCGCCGGCATCGCCGAGCCCCGGGATGATGTACCCGTGCTCGTTCAGGCCCTGGTCGATAGAGGCGGTATACAGCTCAACGTCCGGGTGCGCTTTTTCCAGCGCCGCGATCCCTTCCGGTGCCGCAACCAGCACCAGCACTTTAATGCTGCTGCAGCCCGCTTTTTTCAGTAGGTCGATAGTGGCAATCATTGAACCGCCGGTTGCCAGCATCGGGTCAACCACCAGCGCCATACGCTCGTCGATGTTGGACACCAGCTTCTGGAAATAAGGAACCGGCTCGAGGGTTTCTTCGTTACGGTAGATCCCCACCACGCTGATGCGCGCGCTTGGCACGTGCTCCAGCACGCCTTCCATCATGCCGAGACCGGCACGCAGGATAGGCACGACGGTAATTTTCTTACCTTTGATCTGCTCAACCTGTACTGGACCGTTCCAGCCTTCGATGGTGACTTTTTCCGTTTCCAGATCAGAGGTCGCTTCGTAGGTCAGCAGGCTGCCGACTTCAGAGGCCAGTTCGCGAAAACGCTTCGTGCTGATGTCATGCTCACGCATCAGGCCCAACTTGTGTTTAACGAGTGGGTGTTTCACTTCCACAATCTTCATTCTCTTTCTCCTCTGAATGGCATCCGCAAAAAAATCGCGGGATTATACCGCTTTTTTCGGATTAGGCCATACCCATGTTGTTTGATGTACATCAATCAAAAACAAAAAAGCCAGAAGCTGGGCTCCGGCTTGGGTGCGGGGTTCTGCCGGGTGGCGCTAACGCTTACCCGGCCTACACATCCCGTAGGCCCGGTAAGCGCAGCGCCACCGGGCAATTATAGCTGCTCCCCGTTGCTCGCGATCACCTGCTTATACCAGTCGAACGATTTCTTCTTGCTGCGGTTCAGCGTGCCGTTTCCTTCATTGTCTTTGTCGACAAAGATAAAGCCGTAGCGTTTTTTCATTTCACCGGTACCGGCAGACACCAGGTCGATACAGCCCCACGGGGTATAGCCCATTAGGTCTACGCCATCTTCCACCACCGCTTTTTTCATCTCGCGGATGTGGGCGGCCAGGTAGTCAATGCGGTACTGGTCGTTCACCGTGCCGTCGCTCTCCTGTACGTCGATTGCGCCAAAGCCGTTCTCAACGATAAACAGCGGCAGCTGGTAGTGATCCCAGAACCAGTTGAGGGAGTAGCGCAGCCCCACCGGGTCAATCTGCCAGCCCCAGTCGGATTTCTGCACGTACGGGTTGGAGACCAGGCTCTTGCTCTCGTCATAGTCCAGCTGCGGGTTGTCCGCCGTCGCCTTGGTGGCGAAGGACATATAATAGCTAAACCCGATGTAATCCACGCAGCCCTGCGTCAGCGCGGCTTTATCTTCTTCGGTGATATCCAGCGTGAAGCCGCGACGTTCGAAGTAGTTGAGCAGATGCTGCGGGTACTTGCCGCGCACGTGCACGTCGGTGAACCAGTAGCGGCGGTGCATGGCGTTCATCGCCATCATCATGTCGTCCGGCGCGCAGGTCAGCGGGTAGATTGGGCACATGGCAATCATGCAGCCGATCTGCAGGGACGGGTTAATCTCGCGCCCCGCCTTCACCGCCAGCGCGCTGGCCACCAGCTCATAGTGCGCGGCCTGGAACATCACCGGCTCACGGTCTTCGCCCTGCGCGTACTTCAGCCCGGAGTTGGTGAACGGCGCAAAGTCTTCATGGAAGTTGGCCTGGTTGTTGATCTCGTTAAAGGTCATCCAGTACTTCACTTTATGCTGATAGCGCTGGAAAACCACTTTTGCAAAACGAACGAAGAAGTCGATCAGCTTACGGTTGCGCCAGCCGCCGTATTCGGTGACCAGGTGGAAAGGCATCTCGAAGTGAGAGAGGGTAATAACCGGTTCGATGCCGTACTTCAGGCATTCGTCGAACAGGTCGTCATAGAATTTCAGGCCAGCCTCGTTCGGCTCACGCTCGTCCCCTTTCGGGAAAATGCGCGTCCAGGCGATAGAGGTGCGGAAGCATTTGAACCCCATCTCGGCAAAGAGTTTGATGTCTTCTTTATAGCGGTGGTAGAAATCGATGGCGTCATGGTTAGGGTAATTTTTCCCCGGCAGCACGCCGTTGGTGATTTCACGCGGCACGCCATGCGCGCCTGCAGTCATGACGTCGGCTACGCTTACGCCTTTACCCCCTTCTTTCCAGCCGCCTTCCAGCTGGTGCGCCGCAACCGCACCGCCCCACAGAAAATCTGCTTTAAATCCTGACATTCGCTTTCCCTCATTCTGCGTTAATTTCTGCAAAAACAATTACAGAAACCGGTTTCAGTTGAATGATGTGCAAAGCCGTTTCGGGTTGCAAGGAGAATACCGAAACCGGTTTCATTTTCGTGAACAGACGCAAGTTTGGGCGCACTGGCAGGCTGCGCGTAAAAAAAGATCCTCTCGCCGAGAATAGGCTCGCAAACGTTTGCCTGGACTGTTAGAATTGCGCCGATTTTTCTTACTAGCTATGCAATCGCGTGGGGATTTAAGCCGTGACCAACAAAACTTCTCTCAGCTACAAAGATGCCGGTGTTGATATTGACGCAGGTAATGCGCTGGTTGACCGAATCAAAGGTGTGGTGAAAAAAACCCGCCGCCCGGAAGTGATGGGTGGTCTGGGTGGATTCGGCGCACTGTGCGCGCTGCCGCAAAAATATCGTGAACCTGTTCTGGTCTCGGGAACTGACGGTGTAGGCACCAAACTGCGCCTGGCGATGGATTTAAAACGTCACGACACGATCGGTATCGATCTGGTCGCGATGTGCGTGAATGACCTGGTGGTTCAGGGCGCAGAGCCGCTGTTCTTCCTCGATTACTACGCGACCGGCAAACTGGACGTGGATACCGCAGCAAGCGTGATCAACGGTATCGCCGAAGGGTGCCTGCAGTCTGGCTGTGCGCTGGTCGGCGGTGAAACCGCGGAAATGCCGGGCATGTATCACGGCGAAGATTATGACGTCGCAGGCTTCTGCGTCGGCGTAGTAGAAAAATCAGAAATTATTGACGGCAGCAAAGTGGCGGATGGCGATGTGCTGATCGCGCTGGCCTCCAGTGGCCCGCACTCCAACGGCTACTCCCTGGTGCGTAAAATCCTCGAGGTGAGCGGTTGCGACCCACAGACGACCGAGCTTGAAGGGAAACCGCTGGCTGACCATCTGCTGGCCCCAACCCGCATCTACGTGAAGAACGTGCTGGAACTGATCGAGAACGTTGACGTGCACGCTATTGCCCACCTGACCGGTGGTGGCTTCTGGGAAAACATCCCGCGCGTGCTGCCGGACAACACCCAGGCGGTGATCGACGAGTCCTCATGGCAGTGGCCAGCGGTCTTTAACTGGCTGCAGACCGCAGGCAACGTGAGCTCTCACGAAATGTACCGCACCTTTAACTGCGGCGTGGGCATGGTTATCGCCCTGCCGGCAAGCGAAGCGGATAAAGCGGTCAAGCTGCTGACCGAGAAAGGTGAAAACGCGTGGAAAATCGGTACGATTAAAGCCTCCGATTCCGAACAGCGTGTGGTCATTGAATGAAAAACATCGTGGTGCTCATTTCCGGCAACGGAAGCAATTTGCAGGCCATCATAGACGCCTGCAAGCAGAAGAAAATCAACGGCACCATTCGGGCAGTATTCAGCAACAAGGCCGACGCGTTCGGCCTTGAGCGCGCGCGGGAAGCGAACATCCCCGCGCACGCGCTGGAAGCCAGCCAGTTCGCCGGGCGTGAAGCCTTTGACCGCGAGCTGGTTCAGGAGATTGATGCCTACGCGCCGGACGTCGTGGTGCTGGCGGGCTATATGCGCATTCTGAGCCCGGCCTTTGTCGCGCACTACGCCGGACGTTTGCTGAATATTCACCCTTCTCTTCTGCCGAAATATCCCGGCCTGCACACCCATCGTCAGGTTCTGGAAAACGGCGATGAGGAGCACGGCACCTCCGTGCATTTCGTGACCGACGAGCTGGACGGCGGTCCGGTGATCCTGCAGGCCAAAGTCCCGGTCTTTGACGGCGACAGCGAAGAAGACGTGACCGAACGCGTGCAGACCCAGGAGCATGCCATTTACCCGCTGGTGGTAAGCTGGTTTGTCGACGGGCGTCTCGAAATGCGCGACGGCGCAGCCTGGCTGGATGGCGTGAAGTTACCCCCGCAGGGTCATGCTGCCGAAGAGTAGTCTCTTTGAATTGCCCGGCGGCGCTTCGCTTGCACGGGCCTACGATCCCGTAGGTCGTGATAAGCGCAGCGCCCCCCCTCCCCCAACCCTCTAAATTCCCCAACAAAAAAAATAACTGTCATACTTTTCTGGCACTGTTGGACATATCGTGGAAATGCTCGCCATAATAAGGACGAGACGGATTTACCACGTCCTGTGATTGAACTGGAGTGTGAGCTGTAATGGGTCAGGAAAAGTTATATATCGAGAAAGAGCTAAGCTGGTTAGCATTTAACGAACGTGTACTCCAGGAAGCGGCTGACAAAAGTAACCCGCTGATCGAACGCATGCGTTTTTTGGGCATCTATTCCAACAATCTGGATGAGTTCTACAAGGTTCGCTTTGCCGAGCTGAAGAGACGCATCATCATCAGCGAAGAACAGGGCCTAAACTCGCACTCGCGGCACCTGCTGGGCAAAATCCAGTCCCGCGTGTTGAAAGCCGATCAGGAATTTGACGGCCTGTATAACGAACTGCTGCTGGAGATGGCGCGTAATCAAATCTTCCTGATTAACGAACGTCAGCTTTCCGTTAACCAACAAAACTGGCTGCGCCACTATTTTAAACAGTACCTGCGCCAGCACATTACCCCGATTCTCATCAACCGCGAAACCGATCTGGTGCAGTTCCTGAAAGATGACTACACCTATCTGGCCGTGGAAATTATCCGCGGTGAATCCATCCGTTACGCGCTGCTGGAGATCCCGTCCGACAAGGTCCCGCGCTTCGTGAACCTGCCGCCGGAAACCCCGCGCAGACGCAAGCCGATGATCCTGCTCGATAACATCCTGCGCTACTGTCTGGACGACATCTTCAAAGGCTTCTTCGATTACGATGCCTTAAACGCCTACTCGATGAAGATGACCCGTGACGCCGAATATGACCTGGTGCACGAGATGGAAGCCAGCCTGATGGAGCTGATGTCCTCCAGCCTGAAACAGCGCCTGACGGCCGAGCCGGTGCGCTTTGTCTATCAGCGCGATATGCCGGACGCCATGGTGGAGATGCTGCGCGAGAAGCTGACCATTTCGCGCTATGACTCCATCGTGCCTGGTGGCCGTTACCACAACTTTAAAGACTTTATCGGTTTCCCGAACGTCGGCAAAGCCAATCTGGTGAACAAGCCGCTGCCGCGCCTGCGCCATCTCTGGTTCGATAAATTCCGCAACGGATTTGACGCCATCCGAGAACGCGATGTCCTGCTCTACTATCCGTATCACACCTTTGAGCACGTGCTGGAACTGCTGCGTCAGGCCTCGTTCGACCCGAGCGTGCTGGCGATCAAAATCAACATCTACCGCGTGGCAAAAGATTCCCGCATCATCGATGCGATGATCCACGCGGCGCACAACGCCAAAAAAGTGACCGTGGTGGTGGAGCTGCAGGCGCGCTTCGATGAAGAGGCGAACATTCACTGGGCGCGTCGTCTGACGGAAGCCGGTGTACACGTCATCTTCTCCGCGCCGGGGCTGAAAATTCACGCCAAGCTGTTCCTGATCTCCCGTAAAGAGGGCGATGAGGTGGTGCGCTACGCCCACATCGGTACCGGGAACTTTAACGAGAAAACGGCGCGAATCTATACCGACTACTCGCTGCTGACCGCCGATGCCCGCATCACCAACGAGGTGCGCCGGGTCTTTAACTTTATTGAGAACCCGTACCGTCCGGTAAGCTTCGACTATCTGCTGGTCTCGCCGCAGAACTCGCGCCGTCTGCTGTACGATATGATCGATAAAGAGATCGCCAATGCCCAGAAAGGGCTGTCGTCCGGCATCACGCTGAAGCTCAACAACCTGGTGGACAAAGGGCTGGTAGACAGGCTGTACGCCGCCTCCAGCTCCGGCGTGCCGGTTAACCTGCTGATCCGCGGCATGTGCTCGCTGATCCCGGAACTGGAAGGCATCAGCGACAATATTCGCGTGATCAGCATTGTTGACCGCTACCTGGAACACGATCGGGTCTATATTTTCGATAATGCGGGTGATAAACAGGTCTATCTCTCTTCGGCAGACTGGATGACGCGCAATATTGACTACCGAATTGAAGTCGCGGCACCGCTGCTGGATCCGCACCTGAAGCAGCAGATCCTCGACATCATCGAGATTCTGTTCAGCGATACCGTGAAAGCACGCTATATCGACAAAGAACTCAGTAACCGCTATGTACCGCGCGGCAACCGCCGCAAAGTGCGGTCGCAACTGGCGATTTACGACTATATCAAATCACTCGAGCAACCCGATTAACCTATGCCGATAAATGATAAGACCCCACGCCCGCAGGAATTCGCCGCGGTCGATCTAGGCTCTAACAGTTTCCATATGGTCATCGCCCGTGAGGTGGATGGCGCGCTGCAGATCATCGGTCGTCTGAAGCAGCGCGTGCACCTGGCGGATGGCCTTGATGAACGCAGCATGCTCAGCGAAGAGGCAATGGAGCGTGGGTTAAACTGCCTGTCGCTGTTTGCTGAACGCCTGCAGGGCTTCTCGCCCTCCAGCGTCTGCATCGTGGGCACCCACACCCTGCGCCAGGCGCTGAACGCGCCAGAGTTTCTCAAGCGGGCCGAAAAGGTGATCCCTTACCCGATTGAGATCATCTCCGGTAACGAGGAAGCGCGTCTGATTTTCATGGGTGTCGAACACACCCAGCCGGAAAAAGGGCGCAAGCTGGTGATCGACATCGGCGGCGGTTCTACGGAGCTGGTGATTGGCGAAGACTTTGAGCCTCGCCTGGTGGAAAGCCGCCGTATGGGCTGCGTCAGCTTCGCGCAGATGTATTTCCCGGGCGGCACCATCACCCGCGAGAACTTCCAGCGAGCGCGTATGGCAGCTGTCCAGAAACTGGAAAACCTGGCCTGGCAGTACCGTATTCAGGGCTGGAACGTTGCGCTGGGCGCGTCAGGCACCATCAAAGCAGCGCATGAGGTGCTGCTGGCAATGGGTGAAAAAGACGGGTTCATCACGCCCGAACGCCTGACGCTGCTGACCGACGAAGTGCTGAAGCATAAAAGTTTTGACGCCTTAAGCCTGCCGGGTCTTTCCGACGAGCGTAAGGCGGTCTTCGTGCCGGGGCTGGCCATCCTCTGCGGCGTGTTTGACGCTCTCGCCATTAAAGAGCTGCGCCTTTCCGACGGCGCGCTACGCGAAGGCGTGCTGTACGAAATGGAAGGCCGTTTCCGCCATCAGGATATTCGCAGCCGCACCGCGCAAAGCCTGGCTAACCAGTACAACATCGACCGCGAGCAGGCGAAGCGCGTGCTGGACACCACGGTGCAGATGTACGAGCAGTGGGAAGAGCAGAATCCGAAGCTCGCGCACCCGCAGCTTGCCGCGCTGTTAAAATGGGCCGCGATGCTCCATGAGGTGGGGCTGAACATCAACCATAGCGGGATGCACCGCCATTCGGCCTATATTCTGCAAAACAGCGATCTGCCTGGCTTCAACCAGGAACAGCAAACCATGATGGCGACCCTGGTGCGGTATCACCGCAAAGCCATCAAGCTCGACGACCTGCCGCGCTTCACGCTGTTCAAGAAAAAGCAGTTCCTGCCGCTCATTCAGCTGCTGCGTCTTGGCGTGCTACTCAATAACCAGCGTCAGGCGACCACCACGCCGCCCACGCTGAAGCTTAAAACCGACGACCATCACTGGACGCTGAGCTTCCCGCACGACTGGTTCAGCCAGAATGCGCTGGTCCTGCTGGACCTGGAAAAAGAGCAACAGTACTGGGAAGCGGTCACCGGCTGGCTGCTCAAAATTGAAGAAGAGAGCGCTGACG
Source organism: Enterobacter cloacae complex sp. Mu1197 (assembly GCF_040059225.1). Taxonomy (NCBI): domain Bacteria; kingdom Pseudomonadati; phylum Pseudomonadota; class Gammaproteobacteria; order Enterobacterales; family Enterobacteriaceae; genus Enterobacter; species Enterobacter cloacae complex sp. Mu1197. Next base: position 3,443,439 of record NZ_CP157375.1, read on the forward strand.
TCGCCGCGTAACGGTTCAGGCGTCCGCGCAGGACGCCTCCGTTTCCAGCAGTGATTCAAGCGGCGCTGGCCTGCCAATCAGATAGCCCTGCACATAATCGATGCCTAGCGCGTGAACCGCGCTACGTATCTCCTCGGTCTCGACATACTCTGCCACCACCAGCATCTTCTTCATGCGCGCCAGATGGCAGATAGACGCCACGATCTGATAATCCAGGCTGTTGTTGACGATATTGCGGATAAAGCTGCCGTCGATCTTGAGAATGTCGGCATCCACGCTTTTCAGCCGTGCATAGCTTGCATAGCCGGTCCCGAAATCATCAATCGCAATGCGTACCCCCATTTTCTGCAACTGCTGGAGGATGTGTAGCGCCTGCTCCCCGCTGCCGAAGGTGCTGCACTCCGTCACCTCAAAAATCAGCTGCCACGGCTCAATGGCGTATTTCGCCAGCAGGCGACTCACCTCAAGCGGGAACGGCACACGGCATACGGTTGAGGGGGCCAGATTAATGGCAAAACGCTGGCCGGGCAGGCTCTCGCGATGCGCGGCCAGGAAGCGCAGCGTATGCTCAAGCACCCACAGGTCCACCCGGGAGGACAAACCAAACTCCTGCGCGACAGGCAGGAACTGGTCGGGAGAGATCAATAGCCCGTTTGTATCCGGCATCCGCAGCAGGACTTCGTGATAGCAATCGCCACGCATGCCGCGAACGGGTTGAACCAGCAGGGTGAATTCGTCGTTATCGAGCGCCTTTTGCAGGCGGCTCATCATCGCGACTTTATCCTTCAGGCTGCGCTGCAAATGGACGGCACCACGCTGCTGAAGATTTTCCGGATGGTTTGAGGAGAGTGACAGATCGGCCACCACCCCCAGTTCACCCAGCACCAGATAAAGATGGTTAACCGGGGACCGGACATAGCAGTAGCTTACGCCCACCTGCGGCTGCAGCGGCATGCCGTCCCAGACAAAGCGGAACTGCTTGATATGCTCGTCCAGGGTTTCAATTCGCTGCTGGTGCGATTCCGCGTTGAGCCGCACCGCCATGTCATACCCGGTGAGGTGATACACCAGCTCGTTGGGCTGGAGGGTACCGTTTACCCACTGCGCCAGCTGCTGTTTGTACAAAATACGCAGCAGCACGCCGTAATTTCGGCCCAGAATTTCCAGCTCCGGAATGCGCAGCAGACAGAGCGCCGACCACGGATTCTTCGCCAGATCGCGCGACAGCGCCCGCAGGTTAGGCATATGGACGACCGGGTCGAGCAGCGCCAGCCTGCGGGAGCGTTTATTCACGGTGCGCTGGCGAGTCGCCAGCATCGACATATAAATCACCACAAACGAGAAGACCAGGTAACTGGACGAGGTGATCGCCAGCTGAATGTCATACCCCTGGTTCTGCGGGATATAGTGATAATAGTAGTGAATAGACACCAGCAGCACCGGCGTCCAGATCAGCGATATCAGTTTATAGCCAAAACGCATCGCGCCCCAGAGCATCACCGGCATCAGCAGCGACAGGGTATAGTTTGTGGTGAATATGGAGCTGTTTTCATTCATCGGGAGCAGCAGCAGCGTAAGCAGCCCGCCTAGCGTAATCGCCCACAGCACAAACTCAGCGACCGTCACCTTTTTGTCTATCTGGGCACGGATCTGCGAGAGAAGACTTTTGATATAGCGCGGATGACGAATCAGGCGGATCAGCAGATAGCTCAGCGGCATGCCCGTCAGCCCGCTGACCAGCAGCGCCTGGTAGTTGATGAGCGTACGAATATTAAGAGGGTTTAATCCCGCAAGGCTCTGGCGGCTCTCATACACGCCCAGATACACGGCAAACTGAAACAGCACCAGAAACAGCGTCGCGGGGCAGAAGGCCTGCCAGAAGATGCGCTGCGCCATTAAGCGGATGTCGCCGTACGCCGTCATATTGCGTCTGGGCGCAAACACCCGGTAGCCGCCCCAGCTGAGCACTAAAGGGACGATAAAATGGAGCACACCGGCAACCGTTTCAAACATCCCGACCGACGGGTAATAGCGGATAAACAGGGATAATACGATCCCGGGCAGCGCTTCCAGGCCAAAGAACATCATCAGCGAAAGCAAAAATGAGAGCGGTAAATAATAGAGTGCCACAATGCCGTCGCCCAGCTGCGTAAACGTATTCGCAACGCTCAGCGCGGGGAGTAAAACCACAGGTAAAATAAGCGGCAATGCCCACCAGCGGTTTGCATTGTTTTTCAGGAAAGCGAGAATAGTCATAGATGCCCGGTTAAACCCCTATCGCTCCAGAGGGAAATAAAGACAGGCATCCAACCTGACGTACGCGCCACCCGGCAGCATGTCGGGCGAACAGTGTGGAGGAAGGATTTTAAATATCAGCGCCGGGAATCCGTTGACATAAATCAAACTACTTTACGCAAATAACATTTTGTGGCGTTTTTTCGACATCTTTTTCTTCATATTATCAATATGGTAAATGCGTTGATTAATTTCAATAACATTAATTAATGTAAACATTGACGGTTATTTACACATCACAGAATTGACCCCATCTTCTCGCTGTGCCTTAATATCCTTATCGCCCGGAAGGGCTTATCCAGGAAAAACAGAGTGAGTCAGGTCACGCGTATGCGCAAACGACATCGATTTAACACCCGAATGACCCGCATCATACTGCTCATCAGCTTCCTGTTTTTCTTTGGCCGCTTCGTTTACTCTTCGATTGGCGCCTGGTACCACCATCAGGATAAAACCCAGTCGCAGCAATCCAGCCTGACCGTCGACACCGCTGACCGCTAAACCGCCGAAGGCTGTTGCACGAGCCGAATAAGGGCCGCGATCCCTTTGCTGAGGATTTTATCCTGCCGCATGACCACCGCCAGCTGCCGCTGCAGCATGGGCATCAGCGACATCACGCATAGCCCTTCGCGATCGACCTCCTGTTCCACCGCCATGCGCGGCACGATGCTGTAGCCCAGCCCTGCGCGAACCATGCGTTTGATCGCCTCGATGCTGCCAAGCTGCATCACCGGCGCGATCGCTAAACCCTGGGCGGCAAACCAGCCGTCGATCAGCGCCCGGGTCCCACTGCCTGATTCAAAGGCAATCAGCGGATGAACGTGCAGCGCGGCTGGGGTGAAGTCCCTGAATGCAGCCTGCTGTTCCCTTGAGGCGATAAAGACAAACTCTTCGTCCATCACCGGCATCACGTCCAGCGCTCTGCCACTCACCGGCAGCGTGACCAGCCCCATATCGAGACGGTTCTCTTCGATAGCTCTGACGATGTCGAGGGTGTTGCCCGTCGTCACCCCCACGCTCAGGAGCGGATAGTCGCGGCGTAGCTGCTCCAGCAGCGGCGGCAGAAGATGGATGCAGGCCGTTGCCCCCGTGCCAAGCGTAATGGTGCCGCTTACGTCGTGGCTAAACGCATTCACGGCCCGGATGGCGTCATCCACCACCTGCTGAATACGCTCCCCGTGCGCCAGCAAGGTTTCTCCGGCAGCCGTCGCCCTAATCCCTCGTCCGGTACGCTCCACCAGCCGCGTTTGCAGAAACTGCTCCAGCTGACGTATTTGCAGGCTGACGGCGGGCTGGGAGAGGCCTAGCACGTCCGCTGCCGCTGAAAAACTGCCGCGCTGGATCACCAGACGGAAGGTGGCGAGATAGCCCAGATTAAGCGTCGTCATTCAAAGTTTCTCTTATACCGCGCATAAGGTTGCGGCCCTGCCAGCACAATACCGCGCCCGTTATGCTCTGGACAACTGCATAACGGAATGAACACTCATGGAAACACCTGCCCTGCCACACCGCCTCGCCCTCACGGCCGGGTGCAATCAGCTCATCAACTGGGGGATCTCGTTTTATATGCCCGGCACCTTTGCGCTGGCCATTTCAGCCGACCGGGGATGGTCATCACCGCAGATTTACCTCGGCCTGACGCTGGCGATGCTGGTGATGGCGGCGGTTTCCCCTTTTGTCGCCCGCCTGCTGGCACGCTTTGGCGGTCAGAAGGTGGTGATGGGCGGAACGCTGCTGATCGCCGCAAGCTGCGCCTGTATGGCGTATACCCGGACGCTTTATGGCTGGTACGGCGCCTGGCTGGTTACGGGCGTGGGAATGCGCCTGTCGCTGTACGATGCGCTGTTCGCCGCGCTGGTCAACCTCTACGGACAACAGGCGCGAAGAACAATCTCGCGCGTCACGCTGGCGGGCGGGCTGGCCTCCGTCGTCTTCTGGCCGCTGGGCGATGCGCTGCTTCACGTGATGCGCTGGCAGGACGCATTACGCATTTATGCCCTGCTTGGCCTGCTGAGCGCGCTGCTGATCCGCACGCTTCCCCGGCAGCGGCTGACGGTGACGACGAAAATCGCCGCACCGCCGCTGAACAACGAGCGCAGAAACGGCTGGCTTTATGCCGCCTTCATTGCCCTCATCACCTTTGTCTCTAACGGCACCTCCACCCATCTGCCGGAGTTTATTGCCCACTACGGCCTGCCGGTCGCTATCGGCATGCTGTGGGGAATCGGCCAGACGGGCGCGCGCTCGCTGGAGGTGCTGGCGGGGGCTCGCTTAACGCCCTTCACGTTAACGCTTTTTACCGCTCTCGCCATGCCGCTCTGTTTTCTTGTTGGGTTGAGCAGCGCCCTGTTTGTCTGGTGTGCGGCCGGCTTTGTGCTGGGCTATGGGGCCATCAACGGGCTGGTTACCCTTGTCAAAGCCACCCTGCCGCTGGAGCTGTTTAGCGCGGAAAGCTATGCCCGCCGCACGGGCATGCTGCTTATCCCCGGTCAGCTGATGGCCGCAGCCTCACCGTATGCCTATGCGTGGCTAAATAAAACGCTGGGGATCGCGGGTGCAATGGGGGTATCGACGGGCCTGACGCTGCTGATTGCCGGGCTGGCGATAGCCATTGTGCGCCGTCCCGGGAGGCAAACTGTATCGCACTGTATCCCGCGGGCCACGGTGACAAACGGGTACAAAACGCCCCCTCCGGCAAATATCTCCGATACATAAAAATGGTTTTCTTTCCCTGTCGCCATTGAGAACTGATGAGGAGAGAGAGCAATGATTCGTCGCTACGTACTTTTCCCCCTGCTTGTCCTGACATCCGTCGCAGGTGCCCAGGCCATACCTCTGGACAATCTGAGCGCCGCGGACGTTAACGGCCCCGCCGCCGTTGCCCCGCTGGCGCAGCCGCAGCCGCCTGCAAAACTGATCGTCGATCCGCCGCTTGCCGGGCCGCTGAGCAAAGGCGCGGTGTTTATCCAGTACCGCGCCGAAAATCTTCGCATCGAGCCGGTATTCGGGCCCGACGCGCTCAAGATCACCCCGCGCATCGGGCACATTCACGTGGTGGTGGATGATGCGCCATGGCACTGGGCTGACACCAGCGGAGAGCCGGTGATCCTGGTGGGGCTGCCCGCCGGTAAACACAAGGTGACGATAATTCTGGCCGACCCGACGCACAAGCCGCTCGACCACAAAACCGTTGAATTCACCGTCCCGCCCCACGCGGCGGTCCACCATTTTTAAGGAGTCTGAAGATGAAAGCACTGTCTGTAGTCACGGCAGGCCTGCTGGCGCTTTTCGCCAGCGCCTTTGCGCAGAGTAAAACCAGCGTCGTGCTGGTCCACGGCGCGTTTGCCGACGGCAGCAGCTGGAATAAGGTCATTACCCTGTTGCAGAAACAGCACGCAGAGGTCATTGCCGTCCAGCTGCCGCTCACGTCGCTAAAAGATGACGTTGCCGCCACAAAGCGGGCCATCGCCCGCGCGCGGGGTGACGTAGTGCTGGTGGGTCACTCCTGGGGCGGCACCGTCATTAGCGAAGCGGGCAACGATGCGCGGGTAAAATCGCTGGTGTATGTGGCGGCTTTCGCGCCGGACTCCGGCCAGTCGACGGCGGACCTGGCAGGAAGCTACCCTGCACCGCCGGGCAGCGCGGGCATTGCCAAAACGGCGGACGGCTATTTATATCTGCCAACGGACGCCGTCAGGAAGGATTTCGCGCCGGATGTGAAACCGGGTGAACAACAGACCATTGCGGCCACGCAGGGGCCAATAAAGGGCGAAGCTTTCGCAGAAAAAGTGACTCACGCCGCGTGGCACAACAAACCGAGCTGGTATGTGGTGAGTCAGAATGACCGGATGATTAACCCGGCGCTTGAACGCGCGATGGCGAAGACGATCCACGCGAAAACCACCGAGGTGGCGGCGAGCCACGTGTCGATGGTGAGCCAGTCGCAGATCGTTGCCCGGACGATTGAGCAGGCGATTGAAGCAAAGTAATTTTTTGCGAATTGTAGGCCGGGTAAGCGCAGCGCCACCCGGCAAAAAACAGCCTCAGCGCCCGCCATCCGCGGGATAATCCCGATTAATCCACGCGTGGTCCTCTTCCCAGGTGAACATCCACTTGCGCACCGGCCCGGCCATCACGTTGAGATAATAGCTGTCATACCCGGCCATCGTCGCCACCGGGTGGTAGCCCTTCGGCACCATGACCACGTCACGGTTATAGACCGCCATACACTCATCCAGCGCTCTGTCGTCGGTGTAAACCCGCTGCATGCAGAACCCCTGCTCCGGATTGAGGCGATGGTAGTAGGTCTCCTCCAGATAGGTCTCCTGTGGCGGGTTATCCGTGTCGTGCTTGTGGCTCGGGTACGAGCTGGTGCAGCCCTCGTTGGTCCAGACTTCCACCACCAGCAGGCTGTCGGCGGGCTTGTCTTCCGGCAGAATGTTGTGCACATAGCGCTGGTTGTGACCCTTACCGCGCGCCTCACCGGCGATATCCTGCGGGGCAATCAGCCGCGTCGGATGCGTGCCCTTGCCCGGCGCGGCGCAGACCGCCAGCTCCAGCGTCGTCAGCGCCTTCACCTGCACCGTCTCCTGCGGAGTGACGTACACCGCCCACGGCTTGATGCGCTCAAACGGGCTCATCCGCTCGCCGATGTCGTTAAACTGCGCGGAAGGCGTGCTGATGGAGGCGCGTCCTGCCACCAGCACCAGACAGCGCTCTTCGCGGACGGCGGGCAGCGTCAGCGTCTGCCCCTCCTGCAGCTCATACGCCTCAAAGCCGACGTATCCCCACCCTGCGCTTTCCGGCGTGACGGACTGAGTGCGCCCCTCCGCGTTTGGCTGTTGCCAGCGTGATAACAGACGTGACATGTCACCTCCTCAAATCAGTCCGGCGTCGCGCGCCAGACGGCTCAGATTGTTATACCCCAGACGGGCGTAGGTCAGCGGATGGGCAATAGCCGGATCCTGCTCCGCCTCCACCACCAGCCAGCCGTGATAGTCCTGCGCCTTCAGTAGCTGCATAATCGGCGGATAATCCACGCAGCCGTCGCCCGGCACCGTAAACACGCCGCTCAGTACCGCATCAAGGAAGCTGGTTTTGCGGTTTTTCACGTCCGCCAGCACGTCGGCACGCACGTCTTTGCAGTGAACGTGGTTGATACGCGACGCCCAGCGCTGCGCCACCGCCAGCGGATCGGCCCCGGCAAAGGTCAGGTGACCGGTGTCCAGCAGCAACCCAACCTCTTCGCCGGTGTGGGTCATCAGGTTGTCCACGTCGTCGGCGGACTCAATCACCGTGCCCATATGGTGATGGTAGGCAATCTGCACGCCCTGCTGCTGGGTGTAGCGGGCAAATTCGGTAAGCTTCTCGCCGTACTCCTTCCAGCGCGACTGCGGGAAGCGCGGGCGCAGGTGCACCGGGGTCTGCTGCTCGCCGTGAATGCAGCCGCTCACTTCCGCAAAGACCAGCACCTTCGCCCCCAGCTCGCGCAGCAGCGTCAGGTGGGACTGCACGGCGGCGATCTCCTCCTCCACGCTGCGCTCCAGCAGGCGGCCGGAATACCAGCCGGAGACCAGCTGCAGGTCGTGGCGCTGCAGGATGGGGCCGAGCAGGCGCGCTTCGCGCGGGAACTTATTGCCCAGCTCGAAACCGGCGAAACCGGCCTCTTTACCTTCGCTCAGGCAGGTCTCCAGCGACGTCTCCGCGCCGAGAGAAGGCAGATCGTCGTTCGTCCACGTCAGCGGGTTAATGCCCAGTTGTACACTCATTGTCGTCTCCATTATGCGTGTCCGCGCTCGCGCCACCAGGCGATAAGCTGCAGGTAGTTGTCCCGGATGCGCGCCACCAGCTGCGCATCGTCAATATCGTGCTTCAGCCACGCGCGGGAGGCATCGCCAAACAGCGTGCGCCCTACGGCGAAGCCTTTTACTACCGTTTGCCCCGCTGCGGCCCTGAAGTCGGCGCGCAGCTGTTCCGCCGGAGCGTCCAGGCCGAGGATCACCACCCCGCGGCAGTGCGGGTCCCGGCGTTCGATAATCTCGCTCAGCGCCGTCCAGCCCTCCGCTGAGAGCGGCGGCAGCTTCCACCAGTCGGGATAAATGCCGAGGTTGTAGAAGCGGGAAATGGCGCGCAGGTAGAGCTCGTCGCTGCGCGGCATGGTCGCAGGCAGGATCACCTCCAGCAGCAGCTCGTGCCCGGACCGGCAGCAGGCGTGATACACCTCGGCAATTTTCTGCTCCTGCTCCAGGCGCAGGCCGTGAGCGTCTTCCGGATGGAAAAAGACCAGGCACTTCACCACGTGCTCCTGTGGCCAGCTGATGAGCTGGGTGCCGATGTTGCCATGCTCCATCTCCAGCGGACGCGAGCCCGGCAGCTCAATGGGGCGACCAATCCACCACCCCTCGCCGGTGATGGCGTTCAGCGCGTCCTGACCAAAGGTGCCGTCGCACAGCAGGCCGGCTTTGCCCTCCAGCCCGGCCCGGCTCGCCGCCTCGCGGCTGGCCTGCAGGATCAGCTGCTTCAGCGCCGGAATGCGCCCGATCGACGCGCCGCACTGCAGCGCCATCTCCTCAAGCTGGCTGCGGTGATCGAAGGCCATTACGCACAGCTCCGGCCACTCGCGGCGGCGGGTGGTCACCCGGTGGAGGTGGTTCAGACGCGGGTCGAGGTCCGGGCGCGGCACATCCGCAGCGCGGGAGAGATAGTCATCCAGCTCGATTTTGCTCGGCATCGCCGGGGCGCAGCCGTGGCGCGAGACCACCAGCGCGCCGCAGGCGTTGGCATAGCGACACGCCTGCTCCCAGCCCTCGTCGTTCAGGTAGCCGCGCAGCAGGCCGGACATAAACGCGTCCCCCGCGCCGAGGACGTTCAGCACCTCCACGCGCACGCCAGTCACCGTCAGGCCGTCGTCCAGCCGGGGTGGAATGGCGTCGGTATAGACCGAGCAGCCGAGGGCGCCGCGCTTGCAGACCAGCGTTGCTTCACTCACGGCACGCACCTGCCCCAGCGCCTGCAGGGTCTCCGTGCTGCCGCCCGCAATGTGAAACTCCTCCTCGGTGCCGACGATGACGTCGAAGAGGTGCAGCACCTCCTGCAGCTCGCGGGTGACCTTATCGGCGGCGATAAAGCGCGTTTCACCGTCGCCTAAGGAGGTCAGCCCCCACAGCACCGGACGGTAGTCGATGTCCAGCACCGTGCGCACGCCGTGACGGCGGGCATAGCCCAGCGCCGTCAGCACCGCATCGCGGGTCTGAGGATGAGAAAGGTGAGTCCCGGTGATGGCAAGACAACGTGCGGAGGCAATGTAGCTTTCGTCCACATCGCTGGCCGTAATGGCCATATCCGCGCAGTTATCGCGATAAAAAATCAGAGGAAAGGTGTCCCGGTCTTTAATGCCGAGTAGCACCAGCGCCGTGAGGCGGTCTTTATCAGTAATCAGATGGCTGGTATCGCAGCCCACCTGGTTAAGCTCTTCCCGCAGGAAGCGGCCCATATGTTCATCGCCGACGCGCGCCAGCATCGACGAGCGCAGGCCCTGGCGCGCGGTGCCGTACGCCACGTTGCCGGACGAGCCGCCGAGGTATTTGGCAAAGCTCGACACATCCTCCAGACGGGCACCAATCTGCTGACTGTAGAGGTCTACCGCCACGCGGCCCATGCATATCACATCAAACTGCTTTTCCACGTTGATACCTCATCAGACAATGTCGTTCACGTTCAGCCAGCGGCCTTCCCGGTGCGAGAGCGCGATCGCGTCCAGCACGCGCGACACCTTCCAGCCCTCTTCGAAGTCCGGCCACATCGGCACGTCGGCGGCAATCCCGTCCACCAGATCGCGCACCTCCACCGTTTTTTGATCGTTAAAGCCTATCCCGTGGCCTGCGCCCATGCAGAACGCGGCGTAGTCGGGGTGTGCAGGGCCGACGAGTAAGGTGCGGAATCCCTGACGGTTAACCGGATCGTCATGCAGATAGAGCTTCAGCTCCGCCATGCGCTCCTGGGTGAAGCTGATGGCGCCTTTCGTGCCGGTAATGACGTACGACAGCCCCATCTTGCGGCCGCAGGCGACGCGGGAGGTTTCAATCACGCCCTGCGCCCCGCCCGCGAAGCGCACCATCGCGTGCGCCTGATCCTCGTTTTCGACGGCAACCATGTCCGACGAGCCGGCCTTCGCCGGGCGTTCCGGGACCACGATCTTCAGGTCGCCGCAAACCTGCTCAATCTCCCCGACCAGGTACTGGGCCATGTTGACGATATGCGCCGCGAGGTCGCCCAGCGCGCCCAGCCCGGCGGTCTCTTTGAAGCAGTGCCAGTGAATGGGCGAGCGCGGGTCGGCCATATAGTCTTCGTTGTGGGTGCCGTAGAAGTGGATCACCTCGCCAATCTCGCCGCGGGCGATAATCTCCTTCGCCAGCTGCGCCGTCGGGTTTTTCATGTAGTTGAACCCCACCAGCGTTTTCACCCCGGCCCGCTTCGCGGCGTCGACCATCTCCCGTGCGTCGTGGGCGTTCAGCGCCAGTGGCTTCTCCGAGTAGACGTGTTTGCCGTGGCGGATCGCCTCCAGCGCCATCTCTTTATGCAGATGGTTGGGTGAGCAAATATCCACCACGTCGATCGCCGGGTCGGCCACCAGTGCCCGCCAGTCGCCGGTGGAGCGGTTGAAGCCAAACGCCTGCGCGCGCGCTGCCGCCAGCTCCGGCGTGACTTCCGCCACCATCTCGCGCACCAGCCTGCCGCGCAGGTTGAACACCGTCGGGGCCTGGGCATAGGCGATAGCGTGCGCCTTGCCGATATACCCGGTGCCAATCAATCCAATACGAACCTCTTTCATCGTGATCCTCACAGTGCGCCGCGACGGCTCTTGGCGTAGGTATCAAACGCCACCGCCAGAACGATAATTAATCCGGTGATAATCTGCTGGTAGTAGGCCGAGACGTTCATCAGCACCAGGCCGTTAATCAGAATCCCCATGATGATGGAGCCGATGATGGTGCCGCCGATGCGCCCGTAGCCGCCCATCAGCGAGGTGCCGCCAATCACCACCGAGGCGATGACGCGCAGCTCAAAGGAGATCCCGGCCACCGCCTCGGCGCTCCCCAGACGCGCGCTCAGAATGAAGCCCGCCAGCCCCGCCAGGCAGCCGATCAGCACGTAGACGCTGACCAGCACGCGCTTGACGTTTACCCCCGCCAGGCGCGCCGCCTCCGGGTTACCGCCGATGGCGTAGACGAAGCGGCCCCAGCGGGTTTTATGCAGCGCCAGATAGCCGCCGAGGGCGACGATGGCGAAGATCCAGATCGGAATGGAGATGCCGAGCAGCTCCCCACGCCCCCACCAGCGGTAGCCCTGATCGAAACCGGCAATCGGCGCGCCGTCGTTGATCACCAGCGTCAGGCCGCGCCAGATGGTCATCCCGCCGAGAGTCACGATGAACGGCGGCAGGCGCAGGCGGGTCACGCCCAGACCGTGCAGGAAGCCAATCGCCGTGCCCATCGCCAGGCAAATCCCGAGCCCAATCAGCCAGCTCATACCGCCCCAGGCGTTCGGGTCGACAGTAGTGAAGTTGTCGCCCTTAATCACGTACGCCGCGGTCATGGCGCAGACCGCCAGAATGGAGCCCACGGAGAGGTCAATCCCGGCGGTCAGGATGACGAAGGTCATCCCTACGGCCATGATCCCGTAGATGGAGACTTCGGTCAGGATGTTGAAAATATTGCGTTCAGAGAAAAAATTACTGTTCTGCGACTGGAAGAAGATCAGCAGCAGGATCATGAAAATCAGCACCCCGAAGCGCTCGAAGAAGGCGATGGGATCGATGCGTCCGGCGCGTTTGACCGGGGCCTGCGTTTTAGAAATCATCTGCGTCATGAGAAACTCCGTTATGCCGCGTTCAGGGCGTTGTGGTTGATGGCCATCATCGTCATCAGCCGTTCTTCGTTAGCGTCGTCACCGTGGATCTCGCCGGTCACTCGCCCTTCGCTCAGGGTGATGATCCGGTCTGACACCGCCATCACTTCAGGCAGATCGGAGGAGATCACGATCACCGCCACGCCCTTTTTCGCCATGTCAAACAGCACCTGGTGCACTTCCGATTTGGTTCCCACGTCGATGCCGCGCGTCGGCTCATCGACGATCAGCACCCGCGGGTTGAGCGCCATGCAGCGCGCGAGGATCACTTTTTGCTGGTTACCGCCGGAGAGCTTGCGCACCTCCTGCGCGCTGTTGACCATTTTGATCTGCAGCGCCTTGCGGTAGGACTCGATCAGATCGTCCTCTTTGCGGGTGTTCACGAACCAGCGCCACTGCAGCAGCGAGGAGAGGCAGGAGAGCGACAGGTTGTCGCGAATCGACAGTCCCAGCACCGCCCCCTCTTTTTTGCGGTCTTCCGGTACCAGCGCCACGCCCTGGTCAAGGGCATAGAGCGGGTCGCGCGGCTGGTACGGTACGCCGTCCAGCTCAAAGCTCCCGGCGGTAAACGCGTCTGCGCCAAACAGGCAGCGCGCCACTTCGGTGCGCCCGGCGCCCACCAGTCCGGCAATGCCTAAGACCTCCCCGGCGTGGACGTGGAAGCTGATGTCGTGCAGAGCGATGCCGTGCGGATCCAGCGGCGGCTTTTCGCGGCTCAGCCCCTTCACCGCCAGGCGGACGGGTTTGTCCTCATGATGGGTTTCGCTGGCGGGACGGCGATTAAAGGCCACGTCGCGCCCGACCATCAGGCGGATGAGCTGTTCGACGTTGGTCTCCGCCACCGCGCCGGTGCCGGTGAAACGGCCGTCCTGGAAAACGGTGAAGCGATCGCAGAGCTGGAAAACTTCGTGCAGACGGTGGGTGACATAGATAATGCTCACGCCACGGTTTTTAAGCTCGCGCACCACGCGGTGCAGGCTTTCCACCTCGCTGTCGCTCAGCGCGGCGGAGGGTTCGTCCATAATGATGAGCCTGGCGTTGAGGGTCAGCGCCCGGGCGATCTCCACCATCTGCTGCTGGGCAACGCTCAGACGGGCGACCGGCGTGGTCGGCGCAACGTTCAGCTGCAGATAGTCGAGAATGACCTGCGCCTCCTGATTGACCGCCTTTTCGTCGACGATCAGGTTACGTTTACGCGGCTCGCGCCCGAGAAACATGTTTTCCGCGACGGTCATGTTGGGCAGCAGGTTGAATTCCTGATAGATGGTGATAATGCCCTTGTTCTGCCGTTCCACCGGGGAGTCGTCCACCGGCAGCGTTTCGCCGTTGAACCAGATCTCCCCGCGGGTTTGCGGCTGCGCCCCCGCGAGCGCCTTCAGCAGCGTCGATTTTCCCGCCCCGTTTTCCCCCAGCAGGGCGTGAATTTCTCCGCTGCCGACGGTCAGCTGGGCGCTGCTTAACGCCCAAACGCCGGAAAAGCTTTTTGCCAGGTCGGTCACTTTCAGTAAGGGTTGCGACATCGGTCTGCTCCTCCTTTAGAGTGAGCCGCCGCGCCAGCGGCGGCTACGGATAAATCAGTTACCGGCCTCACCGATACGCTCAGCCTGCTGCAGGTTCTCTTTGGTGATCAGCGTCGGCGGGTAGTCGGCCCCGGTGATGGCTTTTTTCTCGCGCACGTTGGCCACCAGCTGGCTCATCGCCGTCTGCACCGCAAAGCCCGGACGCTGATCCGCCGTCACCGCCAGCCAGCCGTCGCGCACGCGGGCCAGCGCTTCCGGTACCGCATCAAAGCCGGTGACCAGAATTTCGCCCGGCTTCACGCCCTGGCTCTGCAGGGCTTCAATCGCCCCCAGCGCCATGTCGTCGTTGGCGGAGAGGATCACCTGAGGACGTTTCGGCAGCGAGGGCAGCACGCTTTCCACGATGCGCATCCCTTCAGAACGCATCCAGTTGCCGGTCTGATCGGCGACGATCTTGTACTTATCCCCGCCCGCCTTCAGGCTGTCGCGGATCCCTTTAGTGCGTTCGATGTTAGAGGAGGAGCCCGGCTGGCCGGTCAGCAGAATGATCTCCGCCCCGTCGGGGAATTTGGTTTTGACGAAGTCGCCAATCGCCTGGCCGCCTTTGTAGTTGTTGGCGCCAAAGTGCGGCACTTTCTTCTGGCTGTCGACGGAGCGGTCAAGGGTGACCACCGGCAGCTTCGCATCCTGAATTTCATCCACCGCGCTGGAGACCGCGTTCACGTCGTTAGGGGAGACGATAAAGCCCTGCGCGCCGCGGGTGATGGCGTTTTCCAGGTCAGCCACCTGCTTCGGTGAACTGCCCTGCCCGTCCAGCACCTGAAGCTTCACGCCCATCTCTTTTGCGGCTTTTACCGCCGTGCGCTGCATGTGAACTTCAAACGGCATGGCCAGGTTTGGCGTACTGAAAACAATTTGCTCGTTTTCGGCGAGAGCGGCCCCGGACGTCATGGCGATGAGGGCGGCTACGATCAGTTTTTTCATTATTATGTCTCTCTGTGTAGGGTTGTGGTGTTTAGAGGACGATCTCGCGCTGGCTGCGCAGTGACTCCAGCGCTTTATCCGCAAGGTACAGCGCACGTTCACCATCATCGCCGCTGCAGTCAGGCACCGCTTCGCCGCGCAGGACCGCGACAAAGTGTTCCCATTCCGCGGCGTAAGCGGATTTGTAGCGCTGCAGGAAGAAGTGTTCCGGCAGCGCGCTGGTGCAGCCCTGTTTGCCGTAGTGCTGCACCTGGTTTTCCAGAATGTTGCCCGCGCACAGCAGCCCTTCGGAGCCGTGCAATTCCAGGCGCTGGTCGTAGCCGTAAGATGAGCGGCGGCTGTTGACGATGGTCGCCATCGCGCCGGAAGCGTATTTCAGAACGATAAACGCGGTATCGATGTCGCCTGCCTCGCCAATCGCCGGATCCACCAGGTTGCTGCCCTGGGCATACACCGACACCGGCTCTTCGCCCATGATGAAGCGGGCCATGTCAAAATCGTGAATGGTCATATCGCGGAACATGCCGCCGGAGACGCGCACGTACTCCGCAGGGGGTGGAGACGGGTCGCGGGAGATGATCAGCAGCGATTCCGGCTTGCCGATGCGCCCGGCCTGCACGTCGGTTTTCACGCGGCGGAACTGCGGGTCAAAGCGGCGGTTAAAGCCGATAAACAGCGGCACGTCGTACTCTTTGACCACCTTCAGGCAGTCGCGCACGCGGGCAAGGTCGAGGTGGACCGGCTTTTCGCAGAAGATGGCCTTACCGTGGCGGGCGGCCATTTCAATCAGGTCCGCGTGGGTATCGGTGGCGGAGGCGATCAGCACGGCGTGAACGTTAGGGTCGGTCATCGTTTCATCCAGGCTCTGCTGGCGGGCCTGATACTGCGTGGCGAGGCGGGTGGCAAATTCCTGATTCGGGTCAACCACGGACCAGAGCGTGGTCGCGCCGTGGCTGGCGATGTTAGCTGCATGTACCTGGCCAATTCGGCCAGCGCCCAGTAAAGCAATGTTAAACATAACGGCTCCCGGTGTTGGTGAATGCTGTGAACTAACGACCCTATAAATAAAACATTTATTTCATTTTTATAAATAGTGAAAATTATGTTTTTGAGTGCGGGTTAACACTTTTGAGATGAATGAGATAAATTTTGTTATCAATCTCACAACATGGGAGGACATACAGCAGCTCCCCTCACCCCGGCCCTCTCCCCAAAGGGGCAAGGGAGAAAAGAGTGCACCACACCGTCCCCTCTCCCCTTTGGGGAGAGGGTTAGGGTGAGGGGAAAATGAAATGAAAATTTCGTTACGACGGAAAAACTTAATACTGACGGGCTTTTTTCACCTGCGCCTGCGTTTGCTCCGCGGCTTTACGCACGGCAGACGATTCCGCCACCTGCGCATCACCGGTTCGCCACCAGGAGGCGTAGTCGTGGGTCATGGTCTTCGGCAGCACCTTGATGTCCAGCAGCGTGGCGCCAGGATGCGCGCGGGACGCCGCCAGCGCCGCCAGCAGGGTTTGCTCGTCGTGCACCCGCCACGCGCGGCAGCCGTAGCTCTGCGCATTTTGCGCGAAGTCGACCTTCACCAGCGGACCGTCAAGCCGTCCGGTTTCCGGATTGCGATGGCGGTTTTCCGTGCCAAAGCTGCCCATGCCGTGCCCCATCTGCAGGTTGTTAATGCAGCCGAAGCTGGCGTTATCAAACAGCAGAACGGTGACCTTAATGCCCTCCTGAACGGCAGTTTGCAGCTCGGAGTGCAGCATCATGTAGGAGCCATCCCCCACCATGGCGTATACCGGCTGCTCGGGCCGGGCAAGCTTCGCGCCGAGGGCTGCCGCAATCTCATAGCCCATGCAGGAGTAGCCGTACTCCAGGTGATAGCTGTCCGGCGTTTTGACCTGCCAGAGGCGCTGTAAATCGCCCGGCAGCGAACCGGCCGCGCCCACCACGATGGCGTTATCTTCAATATGCTGGTTGATCAGCCCCAGCACCCGCGTCTGGGTCAGGCGGGTATTGAGCGTCTCGCCGTACTCCGCCAGCTGCGCGTCCAGGTGCCCCGCCACTTCGGGCGCGTCGTCCGGACGCCACTGGCGATCCCACAGGCGACGGCACTCGTCGCGCCAGGCGGATTTCGCCTCAGCGATTGCCTCTCCCCAGCCGCTGCGGTAATCACCAAGCGCGTGGGTCAATGCCTCGAGCCCGGTTTGAGCGTCGGCAATCAGCGCCGTGGCGTCCACCTTCAGGGCGTCAAACTCGGCCACGTTCAGCAGCAGAAATTCGACATCCGGATGGGAAAAGAGCGCCTTGGAGCCGGTGGTAAAGTCGGTCAGGCGCGTGCCGATGCCAATCACCAGATCAGCCTGCGGCGCGAGCTGGTTGGCCGCCATTCCGCCCGTCACCCCTACGCCACCGAGGTTAAGTGGGTGGTCACTTACCAGCGCCCCCTTTCCGGCCTGGGTTTCGGCAAACGGCAGCTGCAGCGTCTCGACAAAGTCGCGAAACGCCTCATGTGCGCCGGAATAGCGCACCCCGCCGCCGCACACCACCAGCGGACGACGCTTGCGGGCGATCAGCGCCCGCGCCTGCGCCAGACGCTGCGGATCGGGCGGACGACGCTCGATGTGGTGCACGCGACGCGCGAAGAAGCTCAGCGGGTAATCCCACGCTTCCCCCTGCACGTCCTGCGACAGGCAAATCGTCACCGCACCGGTATCTGCCGGGTCAGTAAGCGTTCGCATCGCGCTGAGCATCGCGCTCATCAGTTGCTCGGGGCGGTTAATGCGGTCCCAGTAGCGGGAGACCGGACGGAAACAGTCGTTGGTGCTGATGCTGAGGTCGTGATACTGCTCAATCTGCTGCAGCACAGGGTCCGGCTGGCGGCTGGCATAGATATCGCCCGGGAGCAGCAGCAGCGGAATACGGTTCGCCGTGGCGGTTGCCGCGGCCGTGACCATATTGGCGGCGCCCGGCCCGACGGAGGAGGTGACGGCAAAGATGCGCTGACGACGGTGCTGTTTGGCAAATCCCGTCGCCATATGGGCGATGCCCTGCTCGTTGCAGCCCTGCATCACCTGCAGATGGCCGGGATCCTGCTCCAGCGCCTGGCCGATACCCAGCACGTTGCCGTGCCCAAAGATGGTGGCGACGCCCTCCACGAAGGGCGTTTCGTGACCATCCACGCTAACGTACTGTTGATTAAGGAACCGGACCAGCGCCTGAGCCATGGTCATACGTTCGGTTTGCATAACGCCTCCTGTCAGCCCAGCGTCGGCATGGAGAACGCAGCGCCTGTCTCCTGCTGCATTTCCGGCCAGCGCGCGGTGATGGTTTTCATTCGGGTGTAGAAACGCACGCCGTCGTTGCCGTGGACGTTGAGCGCCCCGAAGATGGAGCGCTTCCAGCCGCCGAAACTGTGGAATGCCATCGGCACCGGGATTGGCACGTTGACCCCCACCATGCCCGCCTGCACCTCTTCGCAGAAGCGACGCGCGCAGCCACCGTCGCGGGTGAAGATTGCCGAGCCATTACCATATTCATGGCGGTTAATCAGGTCCACCGCGCTGGCGTAATCTGCTACGCGCACCACAGAAAGCACCGGACCAAAAATCTCTTCTTTATAGATGGTCATCTCCGGAGTGACGTTATCGAACAGCGTCGGCCCGACGAAATAGCCCTGCTCGTGGCCCTTCACGCTAAAGCCGCGGCCGTCCGCGCGAAGCGTCGCCCCCTGTGCTTCCCCGCTGTCGATGTAGCCCAGCACCTTGCTACGGTGCGCGGAGGAGATGAGCGGCCCCATTTCGTTTTCCGGCGTCTGGTCGAGCCCCGGTCCGACGCGCAGCGCGGCAATCTGTTTTTCGAGCCGGGCGCAGAGGTCATCGGCGGTGCTATCCCCCACCGCCAGCACCACCGAGAGCGCCATGCAGCGCTCGCCCGCCGCGCCGTAGGCCGCGCCCATGATGGCGTTGGTCGCCATCTCCATGTCGGCATCCGGCATTAAAATGCAGTGGTTTTTCGCACCGCCCAGCGCCTGGCAGCGCTTACCGTGGGCGGACGCGGTCTGGTAAATGTATTCCGCAATCGGCGTGGAGCCGACAAAGCTCACCGCCTGCACGCGCGGGTCGGTCAGGAGCACGTCAACGGACTCTTTATCGCCCTGCACCACGTTGAAGACGCCGTCCGGCAGGCCGGCTTCTTTCAGCAGCTGCGCCAGCGCGAGCGCCAGAGAAGGGTCTTTTTCCGACGGTTTCAGCACGAAGGTATTCCCGGTCGCCAGCGCAATCGGGAACATCCACATCGGCACCATCGCCGGGAAGTTAAACGGCGTGATCCCGGCGCAGACGCCGAGCGGCTGCATCAGCGAGTGGCTGTCGACGCCGGTCCCGACGTTCGCCGAGTGTTCGCCCTTTTGCAGATGCGGAATACCACAGGCAAACTCCACCACTTCCAGGCCGCGGGTCAGTTCGCCCACCGCGTCGGAGAAGACCTTGCCGTGCTCTTCGCTGATGAGGCGGGCCAGGCGATCCATGTTCTCTTCCAGCAGCGCTTTGAAGCGGAACATCACGCGCGCGCGCTTAAGCGGAGCATGACGCGCCCACGCCGGAAACGCCTGCTGCGCGGCGGCGATCGCCTGCTCCGTTTCCTGTGCCGTACTCATCACCACCTGGCGGATCTGCTCGCCGGTGGCCGGGTTGAAGATCGCCTGAACGCGCTGGCCTGAACCGGTGACACATTCGCCGTGAATAAAATTCGCTACCGTCTCCATCCTTAACCTCTCGCTGTTGATACGTGACTGTGACCTGAACACTGTGTACTGACCACTATATATGAAACAAATATTCCATTTTAAGTTGAAATAAAATAAATGATGATTATTGTGATCAAGGATGGATTTTTATGTTAACAGCCAGCACCACTGACGCCGCGTGCGCTATTAAGGGATTTCGGGCGAGGAAATGACTGAAGCTTCTGTTTCATTTTTGCTGCCAGATGGATGGCCGACATTTAAAAGACGCGGTTTTGCGTTTAGAATCATATGACTGTATTTGGGGGATAAGATGACGACAGCAACCAGCCTGAACGAACTGCAGCAGCAAATCCGCGATCGCTACGATAGCCTGAGCAAGAGGCTGCAGCAGGTCTCCCGCTACGTGCTGGACAATACCAACAGCGTGGCCTTCGATACGGTTGCCGTCATTGCCGAGCGCGCCGACGTGCCGCCTTCGACGCTGATCCGCTTTGCCAACGCCTTTGACTTCACCGGCTTCAATGAAATGAAACAGCTGTTTCGCATGAACCTGGTGGAGGAGACCGCCAGCTACAGCGACCGCGCCCGGCTGTTCCGCGAGATGGAGAGCGAGGCCGTGCCGGAAACGCCGCTCGATATCCTGCAGGAGTTTGCCCGTTCAAACGCGCAGGCGCTGCAGCAGCTGGCCGCCCGCGCCGAGCCGGAGATGCTGGAGCGCGCGGTACAGCTGCTGGCCGACGCCGACACCATCTACATCGCCGGGCTGCGCCGCTCCTTTAGCGTCGCCGCGTACCTTACCTATGCCCTGAGCCATCTGGAGTGCCGCCCTATCCTGCTCGACGGCATGGGCGGGATGCTGCGCGAGCAGATCAGCCGCATTAAGGCGCGCGACATTGTGGTGTCGATAAGCTTCTCGCCGTACGCGGAAGAGACGGTGATGGTCAGCGAAACCGCCGCCAGCGTTGGCGCGCGGCAGATTGTGATTACGGACAGCCAGATAAGCCCGCTGGCGACGTTCAGCGATCTCTGCTTTGTGGTGAAAGAGGCGCAGGTGGACGCGTTTCGGTCTCAGTCGGCGACGCTGTGCCTGGTGCAGTCGCTGGTGGTGGCGCTGGCGTATCGGTTGGGTGGCGGGGATAAATAGCCCATGGTACCGCTCAACAGGCCGGGTAACATAAACACGCTACCCGGCATAATCGCCGTTTCCGGTGTACATCCGCCCGATCTTAGCAGTTTTCGATCTCAGGACACTCAGGATAGCTGACCGAAGCGAGGGCATTTAGACGCTGCCCCGTAATCTGTAACACGCGCAGCAAAAGCATGATGCCGCGGCGGGTATCAGGGTCGTTGAGCATAGTAAACACCTGCCGAAGTGAGATATCCCCTTCCCGGTTAATTTGCTCCCCCCATGCCATGCGCAGCGCGGTTCCCCCTTCCCAGCCGACGGTCACGACATCGTCAAAAACGCCAGCCAGTTTTTCGACCATCGCGTTATCGGCCATTTCCAGCAGGTCTGCGACGACGGCAAGCAGATCAACCAGATTATTCAGGCGATTGCCCGCCATAAGCGGGGCAAGGCTTTTTAGTAACTGTTCCTGGTCACTCATCAGAACATCCCCCTCACGACGCCCCAATACAGTCCACGGTTAAAACCGTTTCGCAGCATGCCGCCGAGTTTTGTCGCCGGCATGGGGGTCACGTCATTGCGATAGTCATATACCAACGGCATACCGGCCCAGAGTCCCATCTGCGCGACGGCCTGAACCCGTCCATCATAATGGTTACCGCTTCCGGGCGGTCTGCCATACAGCTCCGCCACAATGTTATCCGCGATTATGGGCGCCTGGTTGTGGCACGACCCTCCCGCTTTACTGATCGGCAGATCGACGGTATCGCCGATCACATATACCCCTTCTAACCCGTAGACGCCCAGCGTCTGGTGATCCGTCGGCAGCCAGCCTTCACCGTTCTGAACCTCGCTAAGCCCGGTATCACGCACCGCGTCGACTGCCCGAATGGGAGGCGTTGCCATCAGGATGTCGAAATTCTGTGAATCGCCCTCGGCGGAATAGGCAATTTTGCTGTCAGGATCGACATGGCTTAAGGTAAAACCACGCTGATGCTGTATTCCTTTGGCGGCAAAAATATCGCCAAGCGCCTCCCCCACCGGACGCTGCAGGAACAGGCAGTTTCGCAGCAGCTGCGCGATGGTCGGATAGGTATAAACAATCTCAACCTGATTACGCACCCCACGCTGGCGCAGATAATCGTCAACCATCAGCGTGGTTTCAATAGGGGCAATGCCGCACTGGTGGGGAACATTCGGTGTTTCAGGGAAAGAGACGGTAATAAATATTCGCCCCTTTTTGAGGGTGGCGAGCTTATGCGCTAATTGTCTGGCCGCCGCGTATTGATAAAAATGATCGCCCGCGTCGGCAAGGCCAGGGATTTTTTGTGTAAAAGGTGTGCAGCCGGTGGCAATAACCAGCAGGTCCCAGTCGTAATGTCGCTTACTGGCCCCGTACAGTCGACGCTGCTTAAAATCGAAAGATTCAATCCTGTCGGTAATAAATTGAATTTCCGGACTCAGTAATTGCCGTTCAGGCCGGGCCAGTTCATGGTGATGGAAGAGGTTAAAGGCGACGTACATAAAGGCGGGTTTGTAGTAGTGCATTGGTGATTCGGAAATCAGTACCAGCTCTACCTGACCGGCAGCAATTTCACGTCGTAATTTCCTGGCCAGCAGATTGGCAACAATGGTTCCTCCCGTGCCGCCGCCGACAATCATTATGCGGTTTTTCATTCCTTTATTCGCTCATGATAGTGAATGGGAATTCACGTAACCAGACCGCTTCACTGTTACGCTCAGCTAAAGCGTAGTAACAGAATAATATTCCGCAATATAAACTTTAATGAGAAATTTAATTTTGATAAACATATCATTATTTATAATATATACTATAAAATATAATTTATATCTCTATAACGTAGCCTTTAACTGTGGTCTCTTTTCATTACTATTATTCGCCAAACAGCAGCGTTGTGTACTTTTTAGATACCGCCCCGGAGCGCTGTCCGTTCGCGCCATAATAGCGATCTTCACGGCACAGTCGCTCCTTCACATCGCAGAAAATACCGTTGGCAAAGGTGAATTCAGTCAGATCGACATTGCTCGACGTGAACACCTCGTTTGCAGCAGCCTTCTTACCGAGATAGGTCTCTGTCAACGCGCGGGATAATCCCTTGTCATTGGCGCATACATATCGGTCGCAGAGCACGCCCGATACTGGCGACTTGAGCCTGGCGGGGGTCCTGGCCTGGGCGGACATGGTGGACACGGCCAGCAGCGCGGCCACAGAGCATGCGAGTATTGATTTGTTCAAGATGATAATCTCCGTTAGTTAATGAGTGTCGGCTTTGCACCGGGCGCGGTGGAACCATGATGAGGGTGAAAAATCCTGGAGGGTTCTGAGTTTCAGCAGGAAATGCCCCGTATGGCTTTTTGTTGACCTAACAGTTGTCGAAAGTTCGGCTCGGAGGCAATTGTAAGGACCCTATCCCGGTGAGTCATGCGATTTTAGAGACCTGAACTAATATGCTGTATACGGAGTGGGCTTGTGGGGCGGGTTAGGTCCGGTGTGAGCGAGAAGCGGAAGTTGCTTGTGATCATACGCCACAGCAATCAACTTAAAATTTATTGATCATGTCTACTTTTGGATGACAGCATAACAAATTATCGTGTCGAAAAAATGGGCTATAAAAATAGGCAGAATTAGTCACCAATACGCTTTTTATAAGCAAGCTAATTAAATTCTCACTGGTGCTTAAGAAACTATATTCCTCATCAGCAAGATTCTCGGATTCTAATTCCATGTTAATATCCAAGACACATCATGATGTAAGATCTGGAGGGTGTACTGATTTTCGGTACAACTCCAAGTCATATTATTGTATTAGCCTCAGGGCTTAAAATGATATTGTAGTTGTATTTCCAAAGCTCACTTTCTTGATAACAATAATGACAATTATCTTATTGGAGGGGAGGCTATGAAAGCACAATGCAATGATGTATCCTTAAAAAGGATGTCTATAACATGCTTGGTATTCACGCTGACATCTTGCGCTATACCACCATACGATGAAAAAATGGATGAACAACTCACCAATTTACAGTTATCTATGGACACCAGTCTTGGGGAGATAGAAGGAGCTTCATTTTTTTATGAGCAGTCAATAAGAAATAACGCAACATCAAAGGAAAATATTGAAAAACTAAAAAAACAATGTAGTTATGAGGTTAATTATAATCGCTATTCTGATATAAACGCAAAAATTAATTATTTAGTGATGAGGCTATCAGTAACACCCAATATTCCACAAGGTCCTATTAATGCAATGGTAGCAATGCAAAAGAACTTCAAGAGTTTGCAGGAAATGCATGCAACTCATCAACCATGTCTTAAGTCTGTTAACTTCGCAGAAAAAAGAATGCAGCTAAATGGTGACTTCTATCCAATCTACAGCTATTTACTCCAAACAAAAGTTGGAACTACTGAAAGCAAAACTGATAAAAGTAACAAGTGATAATCTAAAGAGGAAAGTAAAATGTCTGAGTTCAATACTGATAAGGTCACCAGTGATGTTATAAAAGCCGTCACTAACATTTTAGGACAAACGGTTGAGATTAATAGTAAATCAATAGCTTTTCAAATGGGACAGTATGTTGCTGCTTATAAGTACTTAAAAGATAATTGGGATGATTTTGAACCTGATACTCGAATACTGCATGAACAACAGATTCAAGACTCAATGACTACAATACTGAAAGGATACGAAGGTGTTAGCGCCATGGCTGCTAAGCAAGCAGTTAATGCTGCCTTTGAGGTAATTGTTGAAGCAGCAGGGAAATTTATCAGATTATTATGAATTTCTCTTTCCGGCTAAACAAAACGCTATCTTTTAGCAATTGCATGTAATTAATAGATAAAGTCCACTCGTTTTTTAATTAATAAGCTTCAATATTTAGTCATACTAAAACAGCCTAAGCTTGGATATGAATATGAGCACATCCAATTAATTGTCAGATACATTATTGAAATGTGTGGAAGAGCTAACGAGTGCGCCCCAATACAGGAGATGACATGGCTACCATTCCTGATATTTCTACTGCGAAGCTTTTGGCTTGGAACGAATACAAAGATAAGACACCAGACCAAGCATTGCCATTAATATATGCGAACATTGAAAAAAAATCAAAAGGAATGTGTTCATGGTATTGGTTGAGTATTAGAGCAAAGAGAAACACATCTCTGGCTATAAGAGGGGTCGCCTTCATACTTCTTGTGTTTGGTACGACTTTTCCTATTCTTTCAGCTTTATTTGGCAGTGCAGCCACAAAACTAGTGTTGACACAAGTCGGTGCGGCGCTGCTAATAATTGCAACACTTTTCGTCCTTGCAGATAGAGTATTTGGGTGGTCAAGTGGCTGGATGCGATATATAGCAACAGTTACAACAATGGAAAACCTAACACGTGCGTTTGAGCTAGAGTGGGCCAATTACATTGTTTCTAAAATAACGGCACTAGATGCTGTTGATGTGAAAGCACTGTTTGAACTAGCTAAAACGCTAGAAGCAGAATTAACTAAACTTCAAGCTGAAGAAACAACCAAGTGGATTACTGAATTCAACACCAGTATTGCCCTTCTTGAATCGATGATTAAGTCTCAGCGTGAAGAAACTGACAAAAGGCTTGACGCAATCCGAACTAACCTTACAACTCAAGCAGCCCAAGCCCAAGCATCTCAGAAAGCAGCGCTACCGGGGGCGATCGAGGTTTCGTTTGTCTTTAAAGCAGAACTGAAGAAGGTCAAAATTGCCATAGATTTAAATGAACCTGTTGAGTTTTTTGGACACTCTTGGTCAGAGCTGAATGTTTCACCAGGCAAACATAAGCTTTCGGTAGAGGTAATGTCGAATCCACCGGAAATGATAACTAAGGTCATTGACGTGCAAGCGGAAACAACTGCGCGAACAACCATTAGTTTTGAAACTTAGGTGTAATCCATAGGTTACCGATAAATCATCCCTCTCAAACTACCACGTTCAAACCACGCATGGTGTTGCCAACCATGGCCCAAAAAAAGCCCGCAATCCGCGGGCGTAGAGATAATTTAGAACCTGTTAGTATCAGACGTTTCCGGTTGGGAAAACATTCCCACTCGATCATCACTAGAAAATGAAAACATTTATTAAGCAAGGAGTTAATACAAGAAATAATCTAAACACCATGAGAAATACCATACCCAGTAAATTCAAGAAGTCGAATTAACCTCTCACTCGGCAAACGTTACCGATAGCTGCCTCTCCAAGTTGGAGAGGCTCATCCGTGCTACCATCCTCAACACTCTTCACCAGCAGCTCTGCCGGATAAGATGGGTAGGCCAGGAAAAGCTCGACCATTGCCTCGTCGTGACTACGGTCTTTCATCAATAACCCATAGTTATGGATGCACTCAGCCCCAAGAATAACCTGCTTAGGCCGCTAAAAATCTTTCCGTTAATGACAGTACCGCTTGTCAGGACTGACAGAAACTGGCCAGAAGCAGTCATTGCTACTCGTCCGACTCATCAGTCTCGCCGAACAAGAATTTCCCTATGTACCAAATCGATCGCCCAACGTTGTGAATGAGCTGCTCTCCCTGCCGCAATGGCGAGTCTTCTTCATCGACGCCCGCGAGCTTGATCGCGTCTGTTATCTTTGAGCCTGTAGGGTGTGCATCTCCCACTCGCATATCATAAGCACCGGCAATCTCAGCAAATACTCTTTTGGCTTTATCGTCTCCAATTTTCTCAGCCAAAATACTTTGGAGTAACTTGTTTGAACCGAGCTTGGCTTTCTCTTGGTGTGTAGAAAGCTTGCGTAGCTCGGTTACGTTGAGCCTGTCCGAGAATACGCGAATGATGTCCTTGGCTAGTCTGAGTAGGGTCACTCTATCTTTGCTTGCAAACCTGGATATTTGCTGCCCTACTTCGAAGTCATCAATATCATGGGTGAACAGCGATATTTCGTATTTATGCCTGAAGCCGTCTTCCAAAAGCCTCATGCTTCCAAAAAACATTTCTTCAACCGCATATGTGGATGCCGGTTTCGCCCTCACCTGCGCGTCCAGTAGCTCACTTGAAACCTTTCCTTCAGGAGCTACATTATGCCCCGCCCAAACATGCTGCTCCCATGGGGCGAGTCGTGCGATGTCATAAGCATATACGGTGATAAGATCCGAACTGTTTATGCCGAAATGCGTTTTATATCCTGATGTGGAATTAATAGCTCCAGTTTCAGCCGTATACCACGCCAACTTAAATCCTCGGCTATTGAGAAGCTCATTCACGACGCTGACCCGAAACCATAGCCAACGGCCTATGTCCTCATTGTCAAGCTCTGCTGATCTCAATCGCGTTCCATCGGTTTCCACGATGAATTGCGGGAGGTTCGGATCGGCATCTCCGCGAACACGAAGGCTTTTTGATTGGTGGTCTATCCATTCCTCACGCCAAAACTCACCCTCTACCCGTACACCTTTATAGCCTCCACGATTCCCCTCAGAACTTTCATAGTCAGTGTTCGAGTCATTCTCAGGGCCCATCACAGGGGCGTCTTCACCCTCATCTACGTCCGTTCGCCAAGCTCGAAACATCGCCCAGCGTCCCCCAAAGACGTCATCAAGCTTGCGAACAATCAGGGTAAATTTACCGTTATCTCTTTCTTCATTGTGAGGCTGCAAATTTGAATATGCGCTGCACTCAAATACGGGGACATTTTCTACCCTCTGTCGGTAGTACGAAAGACG
The DNA here is from genome assembly GCF_040059225.1 of Enterobacter cloacae complex sp. Mu1197. NCBI lineage: Bacteria > Pseudomonadati > Pseudomonadota > Gammaproteobacteria > Enterobacterales > Enterobacteriaceae > Enterobacter > Enterobacter cloacae complex sp. Mu1197. The sequence continues at coordinate 3,470,736 of NZ_CP157375.1, forward strand.
GAGCGACAGATTTCTGGCCGCTAGATAGTCGATTAAAAATTCTCTTTTTATTTCTATCTGACTATGCTCGCCATCTTCACTCACTGTCTCGCGAGCTACTACAACGAAATTTTCTTCAGGTCTGACCCAGTTGCCCCCCTCTTTGACCAAGTGCAGCGCGACAACCAAATCAGGGCTCAGTATCCATTTCCTACCTCCAACAACAGGCTGCGGGTGTTCATAAACTAGATTGACACCTATTGGCTCTTTATCATTGTATTGATATTGGTCAATGGACGCATAATATCCATCTTCATATGCATAAGGCGCGATTGTGTGCCCAATGCCTATGTCGCTCCATCCAAGACGTTCCTCAACTAGCTGGCGATGCTCTGATGGGAATGCAACAGAACCACAGCCGAAATATTCACTTACATAGCCTACTTCTTTTAGATCCCCTTTCTTGCTCCCAACTGACGCTCTCAAAGGAACCCAAGCCGCGTTAGAAAATACCCTGCGGGTTTCCTTGGTTTGGAGAATCCACTCTTCACTCATGGTCGAATTTCCTGTATTCATGACAGCATGCTGGAATTAAGCAATGGCCTTCACTTGATAGTTTCCAGCCTACCGTGGATCGAATAGTTGTAGCGGAATAAAATCGACCCCGCAGGCGTGCTGGCTACATAAAGGACGTTACGGTCGTTCACTTTGTAGAGTTTGTTTTTCGGCTTGATGTTACTCAGCTTGGTATCGGTCAGCATGGTCGAGTTTCATCTAGAAAACACCATACCCCCCTCATCACACCAAACTATTAAAAGTATTATAAATCAATAGATTAATTTAAATAGATACCATACCTATCTGGTCAGGAACGACATGGTACCGAGTGCCGAACATAGTATTAGGGTACAGATTGTACCATCTACCATGCCATAAAAACGGGGGACTGGCGATGCGAAAACTTGCCAGATAGTGCGAGGTCGAAAACGCAAAAAGCCCGCAATTACGCGGGCTTCCGGGTGTTTCTTGCCACTCACTGCCGGTCTATACCGGACGCAGGATTATTCCCACTCAATCGTTGCCGGTGGCTTACCGCTGATGTCATACACCACGCGGGAAATACCGTTCACTTCGTTGATGATGCGGTTAGACACGCGGCCTAAGAAGTCATACGGCAGGTGCGCCCAGTGCGCGGTCATAAAGTCGATGGTTTCCACCGCACGCAGGGAAACAACCCAGTCGTATTTACGGCCATCGCCCATCACGCCTACAGAGCGTACTGGCAGGAACACGGTGAACGCCTGGCTCACTTTGTTGTACAGGTCAGCTTTATGCAGCTCTTCGATGAAGATCGCGTCCGCACGACGCAGCAGGTCGCAGTACTCTTTCTTCACTTCGCCCAGCACGCGCACGCCCAGACCCGGACCCGGGAACGGGTGACGGTAGAGCATGTCGTACGGCAGACCCAGTTCCAGACCGATCTTACGCACTTCGTCTTTGAACAGCTCGCGCAGCGGCTCAACCAGACCCATCTTCATCTCTTTCGGCAGGCCGCCCACGTTGTGGTGAGATTTGATGACGTGCGCTTTGCCGGTGGCGGATGCGGCAGACTCGATGACGTCAGGGTAGATGGTGCCCTGCGCCAGCCACTTCACGTCGTCCAGCTTCAGCGCTTCTTCGTCGAACACTTCCACGAACACGCGGCCGATGATCTTACGTTTTGCTTCCGGATCGTTCTCGCCTTTCAGCGCGTCCAGGAAGCGCTGCTCGCCTTCCACGTGAACGATGTTCAGACCGAAGTGGTCACCGAACATGTCCATAACCTGCTGGGCTTCGTTCAGGCGCAGCAGGCCGTTGTCCACAAAGACGCAGGTCAGGTTTTTACCGATGGCGCGGTGCAGCAGCATCGCGGTCACGGAGGAGTCCACGCCGCCGGAGAGGCCGAGGATCACTTTGTCATCGCCAACCTGCTGGCGGATACGCTCAACGGCGTCGTCGATAATTTTTGCCGGGGTCCACAGGGCTTCACACTGGCAGATGTCGCGCACGAAGCGCTCCAGCATGCGCATACCCTGACGGGTGTGGGTTACTTCCGGGTGGAACTGCACGCCGTAGAAGCGTTTTTCTTCGTTCGCCATGATGGCAAACGGGCAGCTCTCGGTGCTGGCAACGGTGACGAAGTCAGACGGGATAGCGGTGACTTTATCGCCGTGGCTCATCCACACGTCCAGCAGCGGTTTGCCGTCTGCGGTCAGGGAGTCTTCGATACCGCGCACCAGCGCGCTGTCGTTTACCACTTCAACCTGCGCATAGCCGAACTCGCGCTCGCTGGAGCCTTCTACGTGGCCGCCCAGCTGCATTGCCATGGTCTGCATACCGTAGCAAACGCCGAATACCGGCACGCCAGCTTCGAACACGTACTGCGGCGCGCGCGGGCTGTTCTCTTCGGTGGTGCTTTCCGGGCCGCCGGACAGGATGATGCCGCTTGGATTGAATTCGCGAATCTGTGCTTCCGTGACATCCCACGCCCACAGTTCACAGTAAACGCCCAGTTCACGTACGCGACGCGCCACCAGCTGAGTGTACTGAGAACCAAAGTCCAGGATGAGAATGCGATGTTTATGAATGTTTTCCGTCATTGACGCTAATTCCGAGGCAAGTGAAACAAAAACAGAGCGCCCGGCAGAAGCCGGGCGCGGAAATTAATCAGGAGCCCAGACGGTAGTTCGGGGACTCTTTGGTGATCGTCACGTCATGAACGTGGCTCTCCTGGATACCCGCACCGCTGATGCGTACGAATTCCGCTTTAGTACGCAGCAGGTCAATGGTACCACAGCCGGTCAGGCCCATACAGGAGCGCAGGCCGCCCATCTGCTGGTGGATGATCTCTTTCAGACGGCCTTTATAGGCAACGCGACCTTCGATACCTTCCGGCACCAGTTTGTCTGCGGCGTTATCGGTCTGGAAGTAACGGTCAGAGGAACCTTTGGACATCGCGCCCAGGGAGCCCATGCCGCGGTAGGATTTGTAAGAACGGCCCTGGTAGAGTTCGATTTCACCCGGGGATTCTTCGGTACCGGCCAGCATGGAGCCTACCATCACGGCAGCGGCGCCAGCGGCGATGGCTTTCGCGATGTCGCCTGAGAAGCGGATACCGCCGTCAGCGATAACCGGAATACCGGTTCCTTCCAGCGCTTCAACCGCGTCAGACACCGCGGTGATCTGCGGAACGCCCACGCCGGTCACGATACGCGTGGTACAGATAGAGCCAGGACCGATACCCACTTTCACCGCGCTGCAGCCAGCGTCAGCCAGCGCGCGAGCGCCTGCGCCAGTGGCCACGTTACCGCCGATGATCTGCAGATCAGGGTATTTGGCTCGGGTGTCACGAATACGCTGCAGAACGCCTTCGGAGTGGCCGTGAGAGGAGTCGATCAGCAGGACGTCAACGCCCGCAGCAACCAGCGCGTCAACGCGCTCTTCGTTACCGGCACCTGCGCCTACCGCAGCGCCAACGCGCAGACGGCCATGCTCGTCTTTACAGGCGTTAGGCTTACGTTCTGCTTTCTGGAAATCTTTAACGGTGATCATGCCGCGCAGGTGGAAGTTGCTGTCAACAACCAGCGCTTTTTCAACGCGTTTTTCGTGCATTTTTGCCAGCACTACGTCGCGGGTTTCACCTTCGCGAACGGTGACCAGACGCTCTTTTGGCGTCATGTACACGCTGACAGGCTGGTTCAGGTCAGTCACGAAACGCACGTCACGACCAGTAATAATACCGACCAGCTCGTTCTCTTCGGTCACCACCGGGTAACCGGCGAAGCCGTTACGCTCGGTCAGGGCCTTCACTTCGTGCAGGGTGGTAGTTGGCAGAACGGTCTGTGGGTCGGACACGATACCGGATTCATGTTTCTTCACGCGGCGAACTTCTTCCGCCTGACGTTCGATAGACATGTTTTTGTGAATAAAGCCAATGCCACCTTCCTGTGCCAGGGCAATAGCCAGGCGCGCTTCAGTCACGGTGTCCATTGCCGCAGAGAGCATAGGAATGTTCAGGCGAATGGTTTTCGTCAACTGCGTGCTGAGATCGGCAGTATTCGGCAGAACAGTGGAGTGAGCGGGAACGAGGAGGACGTCGTCAAACGTCAGTGCTTCTTTAGCGATACGTAGCATGGGCAATATCTCTGACCTGGGTGGTTAAATATTGCCGTGGCATTATACAGAGCGTAACCGATTGCATCTACACTTTTTTATAAAAAAGCTTGCGATTGCCTCTCAGCAGGTTACTATCGACTGAATAACTTGCTGATTTAGAATTTGATCCCGCTCACATGTTATCCTCTCAATCCCCCTCAATTTATACCGTCAGCCGCCTGAATCAGACGGTGCGTTTGCTGCTTGAGCAGGAAATGGGGCAGGTCTGGATCAGCGGTGAAATCTCTAACTTCACGCAGCCCTCCTCCGGCCACTGGTACTTTACGCTAAAAGACGATACCGCCCAGGTGCGCTGCGCAATGTTCCGCAACAGCAACCGCCGCGTGACGTTCCGTCCTCAGCACGGCCAGCAGGTTCTGGTACGCGCCAATATCACCCTGTATGAGCCGCGCGGTGATTATCAAATTATCGTCGAGAGCATGCAGCCTGCGGGCGAAGGCCTGCTGCAGCAAAAGTACGAACAGTTAAAGGCGAAGCTCTCGGAAGAGGGACTTTTCGACCAGCAGTTCAAAAAGCCGCTGCCCTCGCCTGCCCACTGCGTGGGTGTCATCACCTCGAAAACCGGTGCAGCACTGCACGATATTTTGCACGTTTTGAAGCGTCGCGACCCTTCCCTGCCCGTCATCATCTACCCGACCGCCGTGCAGGGTGACGATGCGCCGGGCCAAATTGTGCGCGCCATTGAGCTGGCGAACGCGCGTCAGGAGTGCGACGTCTTAATCGTCGGACGCGGCGGCGGCTCGCTGGAAGATCTGTGGAGCTTTAACGACGAGCGCGTGGCGCGGGCAATCTTTGCAAGTCAGATCCCCGTGGTGAGCGCCGTCGGCCACGAAACGGACGTGACGATCGCCGATTTTGTCGCGGATCTCCGCGCGCCGACGCCGTCCGCGGCGGCAGAGGTGGTCAGCCGCAACCAGCTGGAGCTGCTGCGTCAGATCCAGAGCGCACAGCAGCGTCTGGAGATGGCGATGGACTACTACCTCGCCAACCGAACCCGGCGCTTTACCCAACTTCATCACCGTCTCCAGCAGCAGCACCCGCAGCTGCGCCTGGCGCGTCAGCAGACCGTACTGGAGCGACTGCGCCAGCGCATGAACGTGGCGATGGACACGCAGATCAAGCGCGTGGTGTCGCGCCAGCAGCGCGTGACGCAGCGTCTGAACCAGCAGAACCCGCAGCCAAAAATTTATCGCGCGCAAACGCGGATCCAGCAGCTGGAGTACCGTCTGGCGGAAACTCTCCGTGCGCGACTGAGCACCACCCGCGAACGCTTTGGCAATGCGGTGACCCACCTTGAAGCGGTCAGCCCCCTCTCCACGCTGGCGCGCGGCTATAGCGTGACGACGGCGACGGACGGCAAGGTGCTGAAGCAAACCAAACAGGTGAATACCGGTGATGTGCTGACGACGCGTCTGTCAGACGGCTGGGTAGAAAGCGAAGTGAAATCAATTAAACCGGTGAAAAAGACGCGTCAGCGTAAAACCGGATAATTCTTCGCCGGTTACTTACTATACTGCTGCTATTCCCTTTTTTAATAAGGAGAGCAGCATGTCCCATCTTTATAGCGTGATCCCCCCGTATATTCTTCGTCGTATTATCGAAAGCGGTTCCGAACCGCAGCAGCGCTGTGCCCGCCAGACCTTAACCCACGTCCAGACGCTGATGGCCCACATGCCGGGCAAACCCGCCGCGCCGCACGTGAATAAAGCCGGACAGCTGGAGCGGGACATCTACGATGCGAAGCAAACTCAGGAGCTACCGGGTACGCAGGTACGTTATGAAGGTCAGCCGTCGAACGGCGATGTGGCGGTAGACGAAGCCTACGAGTATTTGGGTATTACCCATGATTTCTTCTGGAAGGAATATCAGCGCGATTCGCTCGATAATAAAGGGCTTATTTTAACCGGTACCGTTCACTATGGCCGGGAATATCAGAACGCCTTCTGGAACGGTCAGCAGATGGTATTTGGCGACGGCGACGGGGAAATATTTAACCGCTTTACCATCGCCATAGACGTCGTGGCGCATGAGTTGAGCCACGGCGTGACCGAGACCGAAGCCGGGCTTATCTACTTTGAGCAGTCCGGCGCGCTGAACGAGTCGCTGTCGGACGTGTTTGGCTCACTGGTGAAGCAGTACCATCTGAAGCAAACCGCCGATAAAGCGGACTGGCTGATTGGTGAGGGATTACTGGCGAAAGGCATCAATGGCAAAGGGCTGCGCTCGATGTCTGAACCGGGCACCGCCTACAACGATCCGCTGCTCGGCAAAGACCCGCAGCCTGCACACATGAAGGATTTCATCAAAACGCGTGAGGATAACGGCGGCGTACATCTGAACTCCGGCATCCCCAACCGGGCATTTTATCTGGCCGCGACGGCGATCGGCGGCTACGCCTGGGAAAAAGCGGGTTATGCCTGGTACGACACGGTTTGCGATCGCAATCTGGCGCAGGATGCAGATTTTGAGGCCTTCGCAAAACTGACGATCGCGCACGGAGAGAAACGCTCCGGCGGCGACGTTGGGGCGGCCATTAAACAAGCCTGGGAACAGGTGGGAGTGTTGTAAATGCAGGTTCCGGAACTGACGGATGACGCCGTGGTTGAGCTGGCCCGGGAAGGCGGCGTCGCCTATATTCCCAAGCTGAGCGGCCAGCGCACCATCGCGCTCTCCTCGCTCAATGAGGCCCAGCGCCAGCGCCTGGTCAGCATCCTGGAGCAGGCCTTTCCGCGCGGTCAGCCGCCGGGACAGGCCTCGTCACCCGGCAGCGGCGACCAGCGCTATTTCCGCATCCAGATTATCTGGACCGGGCAAAATCAGGCGCACTACGCCGATATCATCGTGCTGGTACCGGAGCAGGAAGCGCCCGAGTCGCTGGTCGAGCTGTGGAAGAAAGGCGAAGGCTGCGTGTGCGATTAACCTTCGGCCCGAACAAACTCCACGCGTTTTTTAGAGATAAGACCGTGGCCGTTCTTGCAGAAATAATCCACCGCCCCGCAGGCTTTTAAGACCTGGAGTGGCTGATGGCACTCCGGGCAGCGGGCTTCAAGCGCAATATCCTTATTACAGCTCTCGCAGTGTGCCACCCCGTTCAGGGGCTCAAGCGGTGCCTGGCAATCCGGGCAGGTAATCGTCATGGTGACTCCTTAAAGCATTCTGGTCTGCAATAATTTTACCACGTTGCGTTCAGTGCGGGCCACGCAGCTGTTGCTGCAAGGTCAGCAGCAGCGTCACTTCCTCGATTCGGCGACGCGTCGTGCGGCTCACCTCGTACGGATCCCGTTCAAACAGGCTGTTCGTGCCCAGAATGTGTCCGGTAAGACAGTGCTCGTAGATTGTCCCGGGGATATGCCAGCGCTGAATGTTCTGACCCTCAATCAGCTCCAGCACATCCTCCGCACCGCGCCGGTCGTAGCTAATGATGCGCCCGTCGCGCAACCAGATCCGTAAGCCTTTTTGCCCGCCCGCGGGTCCCGCATATTTATTAAGCCAGATATCCACCGGCACGCCGCTGATGCGGCCCTGCAGATGCGCCTCGCCCTCCGCCGTGGTCAGGTCGCCTTTCGCAATAGCGCGGCCCAGGCGGTCTTTAGCCGTCACCACCTGCAACGTCATCTCATCATTCCCGCCCAGATAACGCACCGTTTCGCGCAGCATCGCCAGCACATGCGTGCCGATATCCAGAATCACGCCATCCGGGTGGCGAAGCGTGCGGGTGTCCGGTTCGCCGGTAGCAAAGTTAAGGGCGATGGGCTCCCCTGCAGCGTTAAATCCGCTCGGCTCCTGCAAAAAGCCGTCGATTTTGACGATGTCAGAGACAGTGCCCACCAGCGACCGCTTCACCGTTTCGAGGCGCGCCATCCAGTGATCGAGCGCCAGCACGCGGGGTGCAATGTCGGGGTTTGCCAGCAGCGCGTTGAGCTTTTCGATTTGGGCAAGCGTGGCAACGATCGGTTTTTCAACCACGATGCGGGAAACCGATGAGGCGAGAGCGTGTTCAAGCACCTCAAGATGGTGCAGCGACGCCGTGGTAATAAACAGGGTATCAAGCGGCCGGGAGAGGAGTTCAGCCAATGTGGCACAACGCGTTACCCCCTCCGGCTGTTTTACGGGCTGGATATCAAAGCCTAAACAGTGCGGGGGATTATCAAAGCATTTTCGTATTGCGGGCAGGTAAGCTGTTTCAACGACTGCGCCAAGACCAACAAACCCTAACAGCATGTTCTTACCTCGTTGAGTAAATTGCCGGGGCATAACGCCGCCCCGGCAAGCCCGAGGTTTATGAGGCGTTAGCTGCCGGTTTAGTCTGCGCATTTTCCAGCATGCGGCGAACCGGAACAATGAGGACGATCAGTACCGCGGCACAAATCAGCAGCGCGACGGAGCAGCGCGCAAAGAGATCCGGCAGCATATCCAGCTGGTCGGCCTTCACATGGCCGCCAATCAGACCCGCCGCCAGGTTACCCAGCGCGCTGGCACAGAACCACAGCCCCATCATCTGACCGCGCATTCTCTCCGGCGCCAGCAGCGTCATGGTCGCCAGGCCAATCGGGCTGAGACACAATTCGCCGAGCGTCAGCATCAGGATACTGCCCACCAGCCAGAACGGCGATACGCCCGCCCCACCGCTGCTCAGCACGTTCTGTGCCGCCAGCATCATCAGGCCAAAGCCCGCTGCGGCACACAGAATACCGATAACAAACTTGGTGATGCTGCTCGGACGAATGTTCATGCTCGCCAGCTTCGGCCACGCCCAGCTGAACACCGGTGCCAGCAGGATGATGAACAGGGCGTTGATTGACTGGAACCACACCGCCGGGATTTCGAAATCGCCGATCATGCGGTTAGTGTAGTCGTTGGCAAACAGGTTGAACGAGGTTGGCTTCTGTTCAAACGCGGACCAGAAGAACGCCGCGGAGATCAGCAGAATAAAGCAGACCAGCAGTCTGGCGCGCTCTTTACGGTTCAGGCCCGCAAAAACAAACAGATAGATAAAGTAGAGGGCCACGGACGCCGCAATCACGTAGACCAGCACGCTGGCTACCGCGACCGGGTTAATTACAATCACGCCCTGCGCAATCAGCGTCACGAGCGTTGCCACGCCTGCCGCCAGCGCCAGCAGCCAAACGCCCACGCCGTTACGCTTCACCACCGGGCTGTTCCAGGTGGAGTCGAGGCCGACTTCGCCGTCATAGCGTTTCATGGCCGGAACAGCAAACACGCGGAAGATAATCAGCGCCACCAGCATCCCGATACCGCCAATGCCAAAGCCCCAGTGCCAGCCGTGGGTTTTAATCAGCCAGCCGGAAATCAGCGGCGCGATGAACGAGCCCATGTTGATACCCATATAGAACAGCGAGAAACCGCCGTCGCGACGCGCGTCGCCTTTTTTATACAGGGTACCGACCATCACTGAAATACAGGTCTTGAACAGCCCGGAGCCGAGCACGATGAACATCAGGCCGATAAAGAACAGGTTGTTCCCCATCACCGCCGAGAGCGCAATCGACAGGTGACCGAGCGCAATAAGGATCGAACCGTACCAGACGGCTCTCTGCTGACCGAGCCAGTTATCCGCCAGCCAGCCGCCCGGCAGCGCAGCCAGGTACATGGTACCGGCAAAGATGCCGACAATCGCCGAGGCGTTTTCACGCGCCAGGCCCATCCCGCCGTCATAGACGGTGGCGGCCATAAACAGGATCAGTAACGGACGAATGCCGTAAAACGAGAAACGCTCCCACATCTCGGTGAAGAACAGCGAACCGAGCGGATACGGGTGGCCGAAGAACGTTCGGCTCTCTTTTTGATTAACAGTGGATTGCATAATTCTCCCGAAAGGTATGTCGTCGTGCTTGTAAACACCAGCAGGTACGCCGGCCAGTTACGTATCTGGCCGATTTTTTACATGCGGCGAAAAGTTAGTTAACCATTTGATAACCAGGCGCTAGTTTTGTCTAGTACCGGACCCTGGACTTTAAGATGAAAATTCGACGATTGTCTACTTTCTTAGATTTAAACATGGTTAAAAGTGAATAGTGATTGACTTCACACAGGGAAAACCGGCGGTATGATTGGGCAAAAAAAAGCCCGCGATCATCGCGGGCTTTCGTGAGAGCAGCAAAGCTTATTTGCTTTTCTTAATGTGCTTAATCAGGCGCTTACGCTTACGCATCTGGTTTGGCGTCAGGGTGTTGCGCTTGTTGGCAAACGGGTTTTCCCCTTCCTTGAACTGAATACGGATAGGCGTGCCCATCACGTCCAGCGATTTACGGAAGTAGTTCATCAGGTAGCGCTTGTAGGAATCCGGCAGGTCTTTCACCTGGTTGCCGTGAATCACCACGATTGGTGGATTATAACCACCGGCGTGGGCGTATTTCAGCTTCACGCGACGACCGCGCACCAGCGGCGGCTGATGGTCTTCAGCAGCCATATTCATGATACGGGTCAGCATGGCGGTGCTCTGACGACGGGTGGAACTGTCGTAAGCTTCGCGCACGGATTCGAACAGGTTACCCACGCCGCTGCCGTGCAGCGCAGAGATGAAGTGTACGCGAGCAAAGTCGATAAAGCCCAGACGGAAGTCGAGGGTCTCTTTCACCTGCTCACGAACCTCGTTGCTCAGGCCATCCCATTTGTTGACCACGATAACCAGTGAGCGCCCACTATTGAGGATAAAGCCGAGCAGAGAGAGGTCCTGATCGGAGATCCCTTCGCGTGCGTCGATAACCAGCAGCACGACGTTGGCATCTTCGATCGCCTGCAGGGTTTTGATAACGGAGAATTTTTCCACCACATCGGTGATTTTCCCGCGCTTACGCACCCCGGCAGTGTCGATGAGGACATACTCACGCTCATCGCGCTGCATCGGGATGTAGATGCTGTCGCGGGTGGTGCCCGGCATGTCGTAAACGACCACGCGCTCTTCACCCAGAATACGGTTAGTAAGTGTAGACTTACCTACGTTTGGACGGCCCACGATAGCCAGCTTGATCGGCAGATCCTGCGGGTTGAAGTCGTCTTCAGGCTCTTCTTCTTCGCCCTCTTCTCCGTCTTCAAACTGCGCCCAGTATTCAGCGTCTTCGTCCACCTCTTCCGGCGGGTTCACTTCGTCAACCCACGGCAGCAGAACGGTTTCCAGCAGGCTGGTAACGCCACGGCCATGCGATGCCGCGATAGGGTAGATTTCACCCAGGCCCAGAGACCAGAAATCCGCGATGGCCTGATCGGCATCGATGCCGTCGGTTTTGTTCGCCACCAGGAAGGTTGGTTTTTCGCGTGAACGCAGGTGTTTAGCGATAGCGGAGTCCGCCGGCATCAGGCCAGCGCGTGCATCCACCATGAACAGCACCACGTCCGCTTCTTCAATCGCCAGCAGGGACTGTTCCGCCATGCGGGTTTCCACGCCGTCTTCTGTGCCGTCAATACCACCGGTATCAATACAGATGAACTCGCGCCCTTCCACCTCTGCACGACCGTACTTACGGTCACGCGTCAGCCCCGGGAAATCCGCAACCAGCGCATCACGGGTGCGTGTTAAACGGTTAAAAAGAGTGGATTTTCCAACGTTAGGGCGCCCGACAAGCGCGACCACAGGTACCATGTTTGAAGCCTCATAAAATTCAAAATAACGTCGCTTTCGCGGCGTTTTTAAAAATGTCAAAACGGCTCCTGAGTGAACAGGAGCCGTTTAGTATACTACAACCGCCGGGTAATTAACGCGTGATCGCGTACAGCGTGCCGTCTTTTGCCTGAATCAGCAGTTTGCCGTCGGCCACAACCGGGTCGGTCAGGAAACCGGAGCTGTCGACTTTTTGTTGCGCAACAAAGCGGCCGTTATCCGGATCGATCCAGTGCATATACCCTTCGCTGTCGCCCACAACCAGGCTACCGTTGTACAGCGCTGGCGCAGTCAGCAGACGGTGCAGCAGGTCGCTTTGCGTCCACAGCGTCACGCCGCCTTCGGTACTCAGGGCCAGCAGACGGTCGTTCTGGTCAACCATATAGATGCGGTTACCCTCAACGATGAAATCATTTACCGAGCCCAGCTCACGTTTCCACATGATCTGGCCGCTGCGCAGATCCAGCGCGGTCAGGTTGCCGTTGTAGGCCAGCGCGTAAACCACACCGTTAACGATAACCGGTGTTGTGTCCACATCGCTCAGACGGTCAATTTCCGTTGAGCCTGTGGCCTGAGAGATACGCTGCTGCCAGATCATCTGGCCCTGCTGCATCAGCACGGCGCTCACGCGACCGTTGTCACCGCCCACAATGGCAGCACCAAATGCGGTAGCCGGGGCAGATTCGCCGCGCAGAGAGAGAGCAGGCATATCCAGGTTAACGGTCCATTTCACCAGGCCGTCCGCTTCGTTCAGCGCCTGCAGCTGGCCGTTGCTGGTATGAATCAGCACCAGGCCGTCGCTCACTACCGGACGCGACAGGGATTCACCCGCCACGGTTGTTTGCCAGGCAATGGAGCCGTCGCTGCTGTTCAGGGCATAAACCTGCGCTTTTTCGCTGCCCACGTAGACGTGGCCACCGGCAACGGTCAGACCGCCAGACAGCAGTGCCGGCTTACGGGAGAACCAGCCGTCTTTTTCCGCCAGGTTAACGGACCACACTTCTTTTCCGTCATCCGCGTTCACCGCTTTCACGGTACCTTTGCGGTCAGCCGCATAGACAACGCTGTCTGCATACGCTGGATGAAGGTTGGAATAGAAATCACCAATCCCATTGCCTACGGAGACATCCCACGCGGTGGATGGGGTAAACTGGTTTTCAACCGTCGGCAGTGGGGACATTTTCACAACGTCTTCTTCGCCACTGAACAGTGAACAACCACTCAATAACGTAACAGAAAGCAGTCCTGGCAGAAGTAATTTACGCAATTGCATCGGGTCCCTCTCAGACGGACAAATTATTTATTTTCATCTGCATCATTTCGCTCAGCGCAGGTGAAGCATTGCTCTCTACGCCAGCTTGCCACGCTTTACGCGCGCCCGCTTTGTCACCTTTGCTCAGTAGTGCTTCACCGCGCAGATCGGCAACGATGGCAGCAAAGCCTTCGCCTTTGATGGTATCGAGCGTTTTCAGCGCATCGTCAGCTTTCTTCTGCTGAACCTGAATACGTGCCAGGCGCAGATTGATCACCGCTTTCAGGTTTTCATCACTGGCGGCAGCAAGGCCCTGAGACAGCTGTGCTACGGCTTTATCCAGTTCGTTCTTATCAACGTACTGCTGAGCCACTTCCAGCGCAGCCAGTGCACCGTAGGTGTTTTTGTTGTCAGCCGCAAATTTTTCTGCCGCCGTCAGCGTTTGCGGCTGATCGGCACGAATTGCGCTCACGGTATTTTCATAGGACAGAGACGCGCCGCGCGCGGAATCCGCCTGATGATTGTTCCAGTAACGCCAGCCTACCAGCGCACCGACACCTAAAATAACCCCAACAACCAGCGCTTTGCCGTTTTCAGCAAAGAAGCGTTTAATCGCGTCGACCTGATCGTGTTCGTTCTCGTAAATTTCCACGCAGTCCTTCTCCTTAGCCCAATAGAGTGCGCAAGTGCGCCGCAACGCCGTCCTGCGTTACCGTTGTCTGCTCACCAGAGCGCAGGTCTTTCACCACCACTTCGCCGTTGGCCACTTCGGACTCACCCAGCACCAGTGCGATACTTGCGCCCCACTTATCGGCACGAGCAAACTGTTTTTTGAAGTTGCCGCCGCCATGGTTGGTCATCAGCTTAACGCCCGGCAGCGCATCGCGCACGCGTTCGGCAAGCTGCATTGCCGCAGACTGCGTTTCCGCGCCTGAGGCCACCAGGTATATATCGACAACGGAATCTGCTTTAAATTCCGGATTAACTGCCTGAACCAGCAAAACAAGTCGCTCAAGACCCATCGCGAAGCCTACAGCAGGTGCTGCGCGACCGCCAAGTTGCTCAACCAGACCGTCATAACGACCGCCCGCGCACACGGTGCCCTGAGAGCCGAGGCTCGTGGTCACCCACTCAAACACGGTACGGTTGTAGTAGTCCAGACCGCGTACCAGGCGCTGGTTTACGGTGTAGGCGATGCCAGCCGCTTCAAGCAGCTTACACAGGCCCGCGAAGTGTTCGCGAGATTCTTCATCCAGATAATCACCCAGCGCAGGCGCATCGTTCAGCAGTGCCTGAACATCTGCGTTTTTGGAATCCAGAACGCGCAGCGGGTTGCTGTACATGCGACGTTTGCAGTCTTCGTCCAGCTTCTCTTTATGCTGTTCCAGGAACGCCACCAGCGCATCGCGGTAGTTAGCGCGCGCTTCCAGAGAACCGATAGAGTTCAGCTCGAGGGAAACGTGATCGGCAATACCGAGCGCACGCCACCAGCGGGCGGTCAGCATAATCAGTTCAGCGTCGATGTCCGGGCCCTGCAGGCCAAAGACTTCCACACCCAGCTGATTGAACTGGCGATAACGCCCTTTCTGAGGACGTTCGTGGCGGAACATCGGGCCGATATACCACAGGCGCTGCTCCTGATTGTACAGAAGACCATGTTCGATGCCGGCGCGTACGCAGCCCGCCGTCCCTTCCGGACGCAGGGTCAGGCTGTCGCCGTTGCGGTCCTCAAAGGTGTACATCTCTTTTTCAACCACGTCGGTGACTTCACCAATCGCGCGTTTGAATAACGGGGTCTGCTCTACAATCGGCAAACGGATTTCGCTGTAACCGTAGCTGCCGAGCACCTGCTTCAGCGTGCCTTCAATGCGCTGCCAGATGGCGGTTTCGCCAGGCAGATAATCGTTCATGCCGCGGATGGCTTGAATGTTTTTTGCCACGTTTATTCTCTTTCTATATACAAAAAAAACCCAAAGAATGGGTTCAATCATACATGGGAAGCTCGCGGCTTCCCATCACGTTATTTTTCAACCTGCTGAACGTTGATACGCTGTGTCTCGTCCATCATGGCGGCTTTCGCGCGGATGCGGGCTTCAAGCTGGTCGATCATGTCGCTATTATCCAGACGATCTTTACGAACGCCATCTTCATAGAGACCACTTTTCTTGTTACCGCCGGTCACGCCCAGGGTTGACACCAGTGCTTCACCCGGACCGTTTACCACGCAGCCGATGATAGAGACGTCCATCGGGGTGATAATGTCTTCCAGACGTTGCTCCAGGGCATTCACCGTCCCGATCACATCAAACTCCTGACGCGAACAGGTTGGGCAGGCAATGAAGTTGATCCCACGCGCGCGAATACGCAGCGACTTCAGGATATCGAAACCGACCTTGATCTCTTCGACCGGATCGGCCGCCAGCGAGACGCGCAGGGTGTCACCGATCCCTTCAGAGAGCAGCAGCCCCAGACCGATCGCGGATTTTACCGAGCCGCTGCGCAGGCCGCCCGCTTCGGTGATCCCGAGGTGCAGAGGCTGATCGATCTGCTTTGCCAGCAGGCGATAAGATTCTACGGCCAGGAACACGTCGGAGGCTTTTACGCTGACTTTGAACTGATCGAAGTTGAGACGATCGAGATGATCGACATGACGCATCGCGGATTCGAGCAGCGCCTGTGGCGTCGGCTCACCGTATTTTTCCTGCAGATCTTTTTCCAGCGAACCGGCGTTAACGCCGATACGGATAGGAATATTTTTATCGCGGGCGCAGTCCACGACCATGCGGATACGCTCTTCGTTACCGATGTTGCCCGGGTTAATACGCAGACAATCGACGCCGTATTCGGCCACTTTCAGTGCGATGCGGTAGTCGAAGTGAATATCCGCCACCAGCGGAACGCTGACCTGCTGTTTGATCAGTTTGAACGCCTCAGCGGCATCCATGGTCGGGACGGAGACGCGAACAATATCCGCGCCTACACGTTCTAATGCTTTGATTTGATTGACCGTCGCTTCCACATCGGTGGTGCGCGTGTTGGTCATCGACTGAACGGCGATAGGTGCCCCATCGCCGATTGGCACATTCCCAACGTAAATCCGTTTCGATTTTCTACGTTGAATCGGAGCCTGGTTATGCATGAAAAATCTCCCGCGTTGCCCGTCTGTTACTGTGCTGCTGATTGTTCGGCATTAACGGTAAGACGTGCAACCTGGTTAGTTCTGATAAAGCGGCTCAGGTCGACAGGTTTTCCTTGATACTGGATCTGTACCGCTGCCGGAGCGCCGATTTTAAGTTTATAGGGAGCCTGGCCTGTTAGGTTTAACGTGCCATCTTTGCGCTGCAGGCCGCTGAACAGTTTTTTACCTGTCGCGTCAGTGACTTCCAGCCAGCAGTCGGCGCTGAAGTTCATTACCAGCGCATTAGGGTCGGCTGCTGCGGTCGCCGTACCCGCCGGGCTGGTTGGCAGAGACGCTGCGGTATTGTCTGCAGGCTGAGTAGCTGCAGGCGCGTTCGCCGCCGTATCAACATTTGCCTGAGAAGGGGCAACCACCGCGTTTTGATCCTGAGCCTGCGGCGCAGCGGTGTTAGCCGTTGCTGCCGGGGCCTGTGCTGCACCAGTCGCCGATGCGTCTGGCGCTGCGGTCTGTGGCTCGCTGGAGGACGCCGCACCGTCGGTATTCAGCGGCACGCTCTGGGCGTTATCATTTCCGGCCTGGTTGAGTTCGGCGGAGGATTGATCAGCCATGGTGGTGATCTCTTCCTGCTGCGCCTTGTGGTTTTGCCACCACCATGCACCGGTCAGACCGATCACCACAAACAGCACCAGCCAGGTAAAGCTCATCAGCCAGCCATCACGTTTTTTACGACGTTTCCCCAGGGAGAAGGTCTGCATCGGCGCAACTTTTGCTGCACGGACCGGTGCCTGCTTCTCCATCATTGGCAGTAATTCGTTTTCGGGGATGTGAACCAGTTTTGCGTAAGAGCGGATATAACCGCGCAAGAACGTTGAAGCCAGATCGGCAGGCGCCTTATCTTCTTCAATATCGCGAACCGTGGAAACCTTCAGGCACAAGCGTTCCGCAACGGCTTGCTGGCTGAGTCCGAGTTGTTCACGGGCGTTGCGAAGACGAACGCCAGTGGAGAGTGCTTCATGTTGGTCGTGAGTGGCTTCAGTATTCATTCGCTACAACTACTGGTACGTGAAAAATAAGGGTTCAGGCGCCGGTGAGTCACAATGCCACCCGCACCGCGAAACTTCTGGTCAGTTAACCTTGAACAGAGAGTATAAGACTGTCAGCCCGGAGATGACAGTACAGCCCTGCCCGTACGGCTAAACTGTTGTTACGTCGTTACATACTGCCCGAAAGTCGGATGAAACGCACCGTAATTATTGATCAGTCTTCACGAATCTGACTGATTATTCAGTAAGGTTATGTCTCACGGCGCAGATAATGCGCCGCGAGTGCATAATAATCAAACAGCTTTAACCGCGATCGTCTCGCCCTGCATGCGTTTACGCAGGGTGCGCTTGGTACGGTCAATGACATCACCAGCCAGCTGTCCACATGCGGCATCAATATCATCACCACGCGTTTTACGCACGATGGTGGTGAAACCATACTCCATCAACACCTTGGAAAAACGGTCGATACGGCTGTTCGAGCTACGGCCATACGGCGCGCCCGGGAACGGGTTCCATGGGATCAGGTTGATTTTGCACGGCGTATCTTTCAGCAGTTCAGCCAGCTGATGCGCATGTTCGGTGCCGTCATTGACGTGGTCCAGCATCACATACTCGATGGTCACGCGGCCCTGGTTGGCGTTGGATTTCTCCAGGTAGCGACGTACGGCGGCGAGGAAGGTTTCGATATTGTACTTTTTGTTGATCGGCACAATTTCGTCACGAATTTCATCGTTTGGTGCGTGCAGGGAGATCGCCAGCGCGACGTCAATCATGTCGCCGAGCTTGTCCAGCGCAGGCACAACGCCTGAGGTCGACAGCGTGACGCGACGCTTGGACAGGCCAAAGCCAAAGTCATCCAGCATGATTTCCATCGCCGGAACGACGTTGGTCAGGTTCAGCAGCGGTTCACCCATCCCCATCATCACCACGTTGGTGATAGGGCGCGTGCCGGTTACTTTTGCCGCGCCCACGATTTTCGCGGCACGCCAGACCTGGCCGATAATTTCTGAAACACGCAGGTTACGGTTAAAGCCTTGCTGCGCGGTTGAGCAGAATTTGCACTCCAGCGCACAGCCAACCTGGGAGGAGACGCACAGCGTCGCGCGGTCTTCTTCCGGGATGTAGACGGTTTCAACGCGCTGATCGCCGACCGCAATCGCCCATTTGATGGTGCCATCCGCGGAGCGCTGCTCTTCCACCACTTCCGGTGCACGGATTTCAGCCACTTCTTTGAGCTTATTGCGCAGGACCTTGTTGATGTCAGTCATGTCATCAAAATTGTCGCTGCAGTAATGGTACATCCACTTCATGACCTGATCGGCACGAAACGGCTTTTCGCCCATCTCTTTAAAGAACTCGCGCATCTGCTGACGGTTCAGATCCAGCAGGTTGATTTTTCCATTTTTATTGGGAACCGCAGGAATGGCGACTTCGGAGGTATTCACTAATTCAGACATAATATTTACCGGCCTCGTTGTTACACGTTATGGCCCATGGAGGGTTGAATAGAAACGCCCCGGAAAGCGGTCTGCTCGTCCGGGGCGTTGCATTGTACAAAGTCTGGCGCAGGGATGCCACGTCTGGACGCGGCATTTACGAAAATAATGTGTAAACGAAACCGTTAAATTAACGGGTACGTGGACACACTTCGCCTTCTGCGAAGAAGAAAGCGATTTCGCGTGCAGCAGATTCAACAGAGTCAGAACCGTGGGTGCCGTTCTCGGTGAAGCTGTCAGCGTAGTCAGCGCGCAGAGTTCCTGCCAGCGCGTTGTCCGGGTTGGTTGCACCCAGCAGGTCGCGGTGACGCTGTACGGCGTTTTCACCTTCCAGTACGGATACCACGATTGGACCGGAGGTCATGAACTCCACCAGGCCGTCAAAGAATGGGCGACCTTCGTGCTCAGCGTAGAAGCCGCGAGCCTGCTCAACGGTCAGGTGCAGCATTTTGGTACCAACAATTTTGAACCCTGCAGATTCAAAGCGAGCGAAGATGCTGCCAATAACGTTTTTTGCCACCGCGTTTGGTTTGATGATGGAAAAAGTACGTTCAATAGCCATGATAACCTCTGTCAATGTTCTGTTGTTTTGCATACCTGAGTATGGTGTGGCGCGGATTATAATGAGCAATGGCGCCATTGCCTATGGATTCAGGTAACATTTTTTTAAAATAAGACGAGTTTTAGCAACAGCTCACATCAGAAAGCTGTTTTCAGGTCACTGAAGCGTAAAATTCACCGTCGCGACCTGCCCGGTCTCATCCATAACGAGTAACTGATAATCGCCCGACTTATCAAGCTGTAATGTGTAAACGCTTCCTTTCACACTCAGCGGTTCACCGTTCAAAAACCACCAGCGCTCACCGCTGTTGCCGGTCGCCTGAAGCGGCAGCGAAACGCGGGATTCCCCCGGCAGACGTTTAATAACGGCCCCTTCACGCACGCCGGTCAGAATGAGTGGCGCAGGTGCGTCCTGCGAGAGTGGAGGACAGATTCTTGATGAAGGCGGAATCCGTACCGCACGACGCTCGGTTGCAGGCAGCCACGGCTCCAGCGGCAGCGGCCATACATCCAGGACTTTTTCAGTAGCTTCCGGGCAATCTGCGGCCACGCGTTTGCCGGTTTTATCCAGCCAGACCGGGAAACGGATCCCGCGTATGCCCTCCTGTTCGGGCAGGAGTAGCGTGGGCGGTTCACTCCCTTCCAGCAGCCAGGTCGACAGGCGACGTCGACAGTTTTCGCTGCCTTCCGGTAGCGACTGGCCGCCCGGCCAGCAGATCACGCCCCGCCCGACGCTTGCCGGACGCGGATCGCGCGGCAGGCGGGCTTCGTCTACCGTTGAGCGCGACTGAAGCAGGTTATTGACCTGGTTTAATAGCGGAACCGCGCTGGCAAACCCAAACTGTCCTGCCACGGGCGTGCCGTCCGGTCGTCCGGTCCAGATGCCTATCACATAACGGGCATTCAGACCGATGGCCCAGGCATCACGGTAGCCGTAGCTGGTACCGGTTTTCCACGCCAGTGGCGCAACCTGCGGTAGCGCATTATCCGGCAGCGGCTGCGCTTCATTGGCCAGAATACGGCGAATAATCCACGCCGAGCCCGGTGATAACAGCGGACGTTCAGTCAGCGGATCGCCCGGCTGCAGGCGCAGCCTACCCGCCTTACCGTGTCGGGCAAAAGCACTGTAGGCCGCAGCAATATCTGCCAGCCGCGCGCCTGCCCCACCGAGGATCAGAGACAGATTCGGCTGCGCCCCCGCAGGCAGGATCAGCGGCAAGCCTGCGTTGCTCAGCATCCCGGCAAATCGTTTTGGTCCGTAGGCTTCCAGCACCTGAACGGCAGGCAGGTTGAGGGAGCGTACCAGCGCTTCACTCATGCTGACCGGTCCATGAAACCCGCTGTCAAAATTCCCGGGCCGATAATCACCGGTTTTTCTGGGAACGTCCTGAAGCAGCGAGGCGGGATGGATCAGGCCATCATCCAGCGCCATGCCGTAGATAAAGGGTTTTAACACCGATCCCGGCGATCGGATCGCATTGACCATATCCACATGGCTAAAACGCGTGTCATCGTTGATATCCACCGATCCCACCCAGCCGCGCACTTTCATATCGGTATGATCGACCACGATCATCGCCAGCGAGCTGCGTGCCGGCAGGCGGGATTTCCAGTTCATCGCCAGCTCTTCCAGCTGCCGCTGCAGTCCGGCATCCAGCGTGGTGACAATTTTCGTGTCGCGACTTTTGCCGAGCATCATCCGAGCAAAGAGCGGCGCCAGCTGCGGCATCTGCCGGGGCGCCAGCCATACTGATTCTTCACGGGACTCTTTGACCTGCTTTGCGGACCAGACGCCCTGCGTCGCCATGCGGTCGAGCACTTTATTGCGCGCCGCTTCGGCCCGTTCAGGCCAGCGATCCGGACGTAAACGACTCGGTGCCTGCGGCAGCACCGCCAGCAGCGCCGCGTCGGAATAGCTGAGCTGCGACGGCGGCTTGCCCAGATACGTCCAGCTTGCCGCTCCCACGCCCTGCAGCGTACCGCCAAATGGGGCGCGATTGAGATAGAGCGTGAGGATTTCGCGTTTGGAAAGATGCCACTCCAGCTGCATGGCACGCCAGAGCTGGCGAATTTTACCGCCGAAGGTGCGCGGATGCGGGTCCAGCAGTCGCGCGACCTGCATGGTGAGCGTGCTTCCGCCAGAGATGACTTTCCCGGAACTGAGATCCTGCCAGGCGGCGCGCAGGACAGAAAGCGGGTTTACGCCGGGGTGATCCCAGAACCAGCGATCTTCGTACTGGATCAGCGCCTCAAGATAACGGGGAGAGACCTCTTCGATCGTCACCGGATAGCGCCAGATCCCGTCGCTATCGGCAAAACGCCAGAGCGGCGTGCCCTTCTCATCCACCACCACCCGGGCAGGGTTAACCTCTTTCAGCGGCAACGGCCACAGGCGGTCGGCGGCGACAATCAGCCCCCATAAAACGAGAAGCGCTCCCGCCAGCCACAGCCAGCGGGAGCGTGTCAAACGTGCCATTCGCATATTACGGAACAACAATCAGCGGGCCACTGGCCGCACCCGTTGCCCGCCACTGCGGCACATACATAGACTCGACCATCGGAACCGGCACCTGGTAGGTTCCCGGCGTCACGGCGCGCGCCAGATAAACCAGCGTAACCGGCTGACCTTCATTTACTGGCACGGCCGCCACAAAGCGGTCGTCGCGGAATTCCATATGCTGAATGTCCGCCTGCTGCATCTGGCTGAGCAGGTTCTGCACTTCGCTACCGCTGTCCTGCAGGCTGGCGCTGCTGCTTGCCAGGTTCTGGTTTTCCAGCTCCAGACCCGCAGGGAGGAGATCCACCACCAGCGCGTCCGGCACGTTCTGGCTGGCTTTGACTTCCAGCCATACCAGCACCAGCTCGCCGCTCTTCAGCGAAGAGAGCGATTTCGTGCTGCCGTCCGTTGCCAGAATATGGCGTTCAACCTGCAGCACGTTCGAGCTCGGCTGAGGAGCATAGTCAGGATAACCGGTGCTATCAAGGCGTACCCACAGCGGTGAAGTGCCGGTATTGGTCACCTGCAGCGCGCCAAGCTGGTCGCCGCTCACGTTTTGTACCTGCGCTTTATCGCCACCTGATGCGGAATCTGACAGGGAGGTTTTCGCCTGCCACGCACCCGACAAGGTTTGCAGCGAACGACCGGCCAGGAACAGCGCATTGCTCTCCTGAGTGGACAACCAGCGCTGGCTGAAGGCCTGCTCAGACAGGGCATTCAGCAGCGTATTTTGCGCATCCGGCAGCAGCTTGTACTCCTCCAGAAGAGAGAGCATCAGCGCATTATCGCGAAGCTGGCTGCCGTAATCGGCCATCCAGGTTTTGCTGTCGTTGCGCGGCGTTTTGAGCGCCAGATCCAGCGCCTGCTGGCTGCGCGGGGCATCGCCCATCAGCTTGAGCGCCATGCCCAGCTGCATCAGCGGCAGGCCGGACGCCGCCTGAGCGTGACGATCCCAGATTTCACGCAGCGCGCCCAACGGCGCTTTTTGCTGACGTGCCAGCACCAGCGCGGCATAGGCCTGCACGGCGAACTTGCTGGCCTGCGTATCGTCGCTGTAGCGAATAGACATCATGCCCGGGTCCTGCAGGTAGCGCAGCAACCGGCTATTGGCATTATTCACCGCATCGGCAGGCACGCTGTAGCCCTGCTCGCCCGCACGGACCAGGAAGTCGGTCACGTAGGCCGTCAGCCAGTACTCTTCCGGACCGTTTTTATCCCACAGCGCGAACCCGCCGTCTTCACGCTGCATCTGCAGCAGACGGGAAATACCGATATCAATGGCGGCACGGCGTTTATCGTCCGTATCACCTTTGATGCCAAGCGCCGTAAGCTGCGCCGCGTTGGTGTAGAGCGACGGGAACAGACCGCTGGTGGTCTGCTCCAGACAGCCATACGGATAGGCCTGCAGTTCGCGAATATAGCGCGCCAGGTTGAGCGGTGGTTTGCCGCTCAACAGCAGTTGCCCCTGCAGGGTGGCAGGAGAGAAACCGTTGCTGTGCTGCGCCGGTGCGGTCCACGATTCGCCAGGGTTCAGCATGGCACCGGTATTGACCGTCTGCGCCGGGAACGCCGGACGCACGCCGATTTTCCAGCTCTTCTGCTGCGGGGCGAAGGTCTCGCCCGGAAGCTGCAGGCCGGTCACCTGCGCGGTCACTTCACCGTCACCATAACCGTCCAGCGCGCGTACCGGAATAAACAGCGTGCTGCGCGCCCCCGGTGGCAGCTGAACCGGCTGAGGCTGCGCGCCTTCCAGCGCCAGTTTGCCTGTCGCGTTCAGAGCGATATTCAGCGTTTGCGGCTGGTCGGTCAGGTTAGTGATATCCAGCGTCAGCCGCGAGGTATCTCCGCTTGCCAGGAAGCGCGGGGTATTCAGCTCGGTAATGACCGGCGCGGCCACGATAATCTTGCTTTCGCTGCTGCCGAAATCCTCTTCCGTCCAGGCCTGCGCCATCAGACGCAGCTCACCGTTGAAGTCTCCAATCGGCAATGTAATTGTGCCTTCCCCGTTGGCATCCAGCGTAACCGGCTGTGCCTGCTGGGCAATGATGGTGACGTGGTTCACCGGCGGTTTGCCGCCGCGCTTCAGTTCATCCCCATCGCCACCAAAGCGCAGCGCGGCCAGACGGCCCTGCCCTTCAATGACCTGGCCGTATATATCGTAGATATCCGCGCCGTAACGCTTCTGACCAAAGAAAGCCTGCCACGGATCCGGCGTGACGTAATCGGTAATATTCAGCACGCCGCTGTCCACCGCCGATACCAGGACGTTCACCTTCTGCGGCACGGCCCCCTCTTTGACGCTGGCTTTCACCTTCACCGAGAGCGTCTGGTTTGGACGCATTTTCTGCGGGTTATCGAGCGCAATATTCAGGCGGCGATTTTCGTCACCCATCGGCAGATGCAGCAGGCCGACCGCGCGTTTCGGCGTGGCGGATTTGGATTTATCTCCGGGACGTACCACCAGCGTACTCAGGTAGAGGTCGTGACGCTTCCAGGCCTTGTCGACCGGGATAGCGAGATCCAGTCCGTTTGCCGGTACGTCGATCTCTTTCCACCACAGCGGCCCTTCGCTGGACTCGATCATCGCATAGCCCTTGCCTGCGGCTGGCGCGGCAATGTGCAGGTTGATGGTGTCGCCTGGCTGATAGGCTGGCTTATCCAGTTTCAAGGTCACACGGTCAGGGCGTGCAGCGCCGGTGCCGTCGCTGTTATCCTGCCAGCTGTACCCCGCCCAGAAGCGCACGCTGCTGACCATCTCATCAGGCGCTTTCACCTCCAGACGATAAGAGCCCCACTCCACCGGGAAGGTGACTTTACCCGTTTCATCGGCCTTAAGTGTCAGCTCCTGCTCGCCTTCGACCAGGTCTTTCTGATCGAACTGAGACTGCCAGCCTTCGCTCTCAGACCAGTTCCAGAAGTAGTCCCGACGCTCGCGAATCAGACGAACCTGTAACCCGGAAACGGCCTTTTTCGCGCCGCTGGCATCGGCATACACGATGTCGAAGCTGGCGTTGCCGTTCTCATCAACAATCGGCTGGTTGACGGTCGTATCGGTGCGGTAGTCGTAAACGGCTTTACTGGCGAACTGAGGGCGAATACCCGGCAGCTCAGCCGCCGGCCAGATAGCCTGCTCAGCACGACGCGTCACCGGACGACCGCCCGACTCCAGCAGGCTGGCCTGCAGAATCAGCTGCAGCGGAGAGTGCACCTCTTTCCACTGGCTTTCGGTAGTAACCTGCCCACGTCCCTGCTCGTCCAGCGTAAGCTGCACTTCATCCAGGCTGCGGCTCAGGTTCTCTTCGGCGATATCACCAAACTGGAAGCCCGGCAGCGCGGCCACCGCGTCACGCAGCGGACGCAGGAAGAGCTGGCCCTGCAGAGAGTTACCGTTGGCCGGAGCGCCATACAGGTAATAGCCGACCACATTAAAGTCAACGTTATCCTGCGGTGAAACCGGCTCTTTTTGTCCGCTCAGGTTGAGCGCCATACGCTCTGGCATGAAGTCTTCAACGTGGAAGTCCCACAGACGCTGCAGGTTATCGCCCGTGTTGGCGCGGATATGCCACATGCCGGTCTGCGCCCCGCTGTCCAGCGGATAGTTAAAGCGATAGAGACCGTTCTCCGGCTTGACGACGATGGTACGCGCGACCTGTCCATCCGGACGCAGCACGTCAAGCTTCACGGGTTGATCGGGAAGTGGCTTACCGTCACTGTCGCGCAGCAGGCCGTTGAGGATCACCGTTTCGCCCGGGCGGTAGAGATCGCGTGGGCCAAACATAAAGAACTGCTTGCTGTAGCCCGGACTCCCTGCGATATCAAACTCCGCCAGATCAAGAGCCGGTAGCTTGAGGTCAAGCAGCGTGGTCTGACCGTCTTTACTGGCCAGGATCAGCGCGGCCTCTTTGTCGGTCTCAAGCTTTGCGTGGCCATCGCTGTCGCTTTTCGCTTCGGCAAGCGTCTGCCCTTTATCATTCAGCAGGGTGACGGTGACGCCGGACTGCGCCGCACCGTTCTCCAGACTCTGGGTGAAGATGTCCAGGCGATTATGATAACGGTGAGCGGACAGGCCAATATCGCTTAAGGTAAAGAGCGTCGCGGCGTTACTGTAGTTGTAGTGCCCGGCCTGGTTCATGACCGCGATATAAACGCCAGACTGCTGGAGCGGTTTAATATCCTTCAGGGGCAACAGTAATTTTTCGCGCGTGTTGCGCGCCGGATTAAGATCGAATCGACCGGTGTAAACCAGCTCCGCCATCTTCAGCAGGTTGTCGGATTCCCAGTTGGTCAGCGAGTTACGGTACTCCCACTGGCTGACAAGGGAAGCCAGCGATTCCGGCTTCACGCGGTAGAAGTTGACGTCAACATTGTTGACGTTGAGCGCCATTACCGGCAACCCTTCCACCACCTTACCCGGCAGCAGCGAGCCGCGGCTGGCAAAACCGACGGTGGGTTCAACGTCCCGGGTGGTCAGGGCTTTCTCATAATCAATGCCGAACGTCGCCTTGTTCAGCGCCTGCAGGCCCCGTTCAACGGTGACGACCAGGTTGCGGTTGGGCTCCAGATGGCGCAGGCGAAGCTCTTTCAGGTTAGGCGCAAGTTCCCACGCCCCGTCAACTTTGCCGCTTTTTTTGTCCACGACATGCACGGTTTTCGCGAAATCCTGATCGGGATTCAGCGGAACCGAGAATGTCAGCACCAGCGTGGCGGCACCGTCGAGCTGAACTTCAGAGGCATCCAGCAGGGTCAGCGCTTTTCCCTGACTCTGGGCGGCGAGCTTAGCCAGCGTTTCAGCATTTGGCTTTTCCGCGGCTTTCGGTGTGGATGCGGTGGATGCCGCGGGAGCCGCAGCCTGAGATTTATCGTCGCTGTTATCACAGCCGACAAGCGTAAACGTGGTAAGCAGCGCAAGAGAGAGCGCGGCTAAGCGAAACGGTTTCATCCTTTGTCCCTGGCCCTGAGGGGGCCTGTTGGTCGTCGTCCGGATAAGTATTATCCGCAAGTTTCATTAATTCAAAAAGTCCAATTTTAGAATCTGGAAAGCGCCTCGCAGAATGGCAACACGCCGCTACGCCGTGATGGAACCGCGATCACAGCCCCAAACGTCACATGTTACCTTTCACGTCATTTGTTTTTAAAACAAGAGGATAGCTGGATAAGCGTCCCTGAAGGCTGCTAGTTTTATAACCATGACGCACCCCGAGTGCGCGGTTCAATAAGAGAGAAAGCCATGAAACGAGCCGTGAACGCCCTACAAAATTTCGGAAAATCATTGTACGGACCGGTGCTTATCTTACCGATCGTCGGTCTGTTTATCGCCTTTGGTAACGTGCTGGGTAACGGTAATCTCGCTGAATACCTGCCCTTTCTTGGCCATCCGCTGATTCAGCATCTTGGTCAGCTTATCGCGAAATCGGCCGTGTCGGTGCTGGTGAACCTGGCGCTGGTGTTTGCCGTTGGTATTCCGATTGGTCTGGCGACGCGCGATAAAGGCTATGCCGCGCTGATTGGGCTGGTCACCTTTGTCGTATTCATCAACGCCATGAACGTCACGCTGCAGCTGCAGGGCGCGCTGGCGCCTGCAGCCGAAATGAAGGCGGCCGGGCAGACCATGGTGCTGGGCGTCCAGGTGCTGGAGATGGGCGTTTTCGCCGGGATCCTGACCGGGGCGCTGTCGGGATACCTGTACAATAAATATTCCGGCGTACAGTTTAACGGTGCGATGGCGATTTACTCCGGCCACTGTTTTGTCGCCATTGTAATGCTTCCGGTCTCCATGGTGCTCGGCGTGGTGATGAGCGAACTGTGGCCGTTTGCCCAGCACGGTATTAGCGCCCTGGCGCTGGCCATCAAAGGCTCCGGACCGTTTGGCGTGGCCATCTACGGCTTCCTGGAACGCATTCTGGTCCCCACTGGCCTGCACCATCTGGTCTATACCCCGTTCCTCTATACCGAACTCGGGGGCACGCAGGAGGTCTGCGGCACGGTGTATCAGGGCGCGCGCAATATCTACTTCGCCGAGATGGCCTGCCCGGACGTGAAGCAGCTCAGCAGCACGGTGGTGTGGGACGCCCGCGGCATCAGCAAGATGTTTGGCCTGCCCGCCGCGGCGCTGGCGATGTATATGACCGCCAGGCCAGAGCGTAAAGCGGCGGCGAAAGCGATTCTGATCCCGGCGGCGCTGACCTCGCTGCTGGTCGGCGTCACCGAGCCGATTGAATTCTCCTTCCTGTTCGTCGCCCCGCTGCTGTTCGTGGTGCACGCGGTGCTGACCGGCATCGGCATGATGCTGTTCTCCCTGCTGGGCGTTCACGCCATCGGCGCCAACGGGATTATCGACTTCATCCTCTACAACCTGCCGCTCGGCACGACCAAGTCCAACTGGCCGATGTACATCCTGGTCGGGCTGATCATGTTCGCCCTCTACTTCGTGGTGTTCCGCTTCCTGATCCTGCGCTTCAACATGAAAACGCCGGGTCGTGAAGATGAGGACCAGGAGACGCGCCTCTACAGCAAGCAGGAGTACCAGGCGAAGGGCAATAACGACGGTCTGGGCGAGTCCATCGTGGTGGGGCTGGGCGGCCGGGAAAATATTGAAGTGGTGGACAACTGCTACACCCGCTTACGCGTAACGGTAAAGGACGTCGCCATTATCGACGAGCCGCGTCTGAAGGCGACCGGCGCGAAAGGGATTATCAAACAAGGTAACAACGTTCAGGTGGTCTATGGGCTGCATGTCAAAAAAATGCGAGAAGCCGTTGAGACGTTTCTCTGAAAGGAGCTAAAGATGTTTACACCCCCATTCATTCTGTCGATTGCCGGCGGCGGCAGCACCTACACACCGGGCATTGTGAAAAGCCTGATGGTGCGCCTGCAGGATTTCCCGCTGGCCGAAATTCGCCTGTACGATATCGACGAGGCGCGTCAGAACACCATTGCGCCGGTCGTCGAGAAGGTCATTCGCGACCACAGTCAGCATATCAAATTTACCGTCACCAGCGACCCGGAAGTGGCCTTCAGCGGCGCCCATTTCGTCTTTGCCCAGATGCGTGTCGGTCAGTATAAGATGCGCGAGCAGGATGAGAAGATCCCGCTGCGTCACAGCGTGGTGGGCCAGGAAACGTGCGGACCCGGTGGCCTGGCGTACGGCCTGCGCACGATCCTGCCGATGGTGAAGCTTATCGATCTGGTGGATCGCTACGCGCATGAAAAAGCCTGGATCGTGAACTACTCCAACCCGGCGGCGATCGTCGCGGAGGGCGTGCGCCGTCTGCGGCCAAATGCGCGGGTGCTGAACATCTGCGATATGCCGGTGGCCGCCATGCGCAATATGGGGGCGATTCTGGGTGTCGATCGCCGCAAGCTGGAAGTGGACTACTTCGGCCTGAACCACTTCGGCTGGTTTACCCGCGTGCTGGTGGACGGCGAAGACAAGCTCCCGGCGCTGCGTAAGCATATCGCTAAGTTTGGCCTGCTGACGGAAGATGCGGCTAAAACCGATCCGCAGCATTCTGACCCCTCCTGGGTGAAAACCTGGCGCAACATCAAGCCGATCATGGACAATTTCCCCGAGTATCTGCCGAACCCGTATCTGCAGTATTACCTGATGCCGAACCAGATTGTGGCGCACCAGAACCCGGACTATACCCGCGCGAATGAAGTGATGGACGGGCGCGAGAAAAAGCTGTTCGCCGCCGCTGAAGAATATCAACGCACCGGAATTTTACCGGATGCCTTCCATGTGGGCGTCCACGGCGAGTTTATCGTCGATGTGGCCTGCTCGCTGGCCTTTAACCTGCGAAGCCGCCATCTGGTGATGGTGGAAAACCGCGGGGCGATCACCAACCTGCCGTACGATGCGGTGGTGGAAGTTCCCGCTTATATCACCTCCGAGGGCCCAGAACCGATCCGTATTGGTCAGGTGCCGCTGTTCCATCAGACGCTTTTGCAACAGCAGCTCGCATCTGAACAGCTGCTGGTGGAGGCGACTATCGAAGGCAGCTATGAGAAAGCCTTGCAGGCGTTTACCCTCAACCGCACCGTGCCGACCATGGAACATGCAAAAGCCATTCTGGATGAGATGATTGAGGCCAACCGCGACTACTGGCCAGCGCTGCAAAAAGCCTGGCAGGACGGCGAACCGGTGAAAAAATAGGGGCTTGCTCGCGAGTTGAACGTGGTTTGCTTGTCGGTGTCAGAAAAAACACCGACAATCCTTTTTTACGGAAAAGAATGGAGGCAACTCATGTCCACCTCATATTTTGTCGCTGCCGACTGGCTGATTGAGCACGGCGACGATCCGGAAGTTCAGATTATCGACGCGCGTATGGCCCCTCCGGGACAAGAGCATCGTGACGTGCCCGGTGAATACCGTGCCGGGCATCTGCCGGGTGCGGTATTTTTTGATATTGAAGCCCTCTCCGATCACACCTCTCCCCTGCCGCACATGCTGCCGCGCCCGGAAGCGTTTTCCGTGGCGATGCGCGAGCTGGGCATCAGCAAAGACAAACACCTCGTTGTCTATGATGAAGGTAACCTCTTCTCCGCGCCGCGCGCGTGGTGGATGCTGAAAAACTTCGGCGTGGAAAAAGTCTCGATTCTTGCCGGCGGGCTGGCGGGCTGGAAGCGCGACGAGCTGCCGCTTCAGCAAGGTGACGTCACGCTGCCGGAAGGTGAATTCGACGCGACCTTTGACACCCACGTGGTAAAACGCCTGACCGACATGCTGGTCGTGAGCCATGAAAAAACGGCGCAAATCGTCGATGCCCGCCCTGCTCCTCGCTTCAATGCCGAAGCGGATGAACCGCGTCCGGGTCTGAAGCGCGGACATATTCCGGGCGCGCTAAACGTGCCGTGGGGCGATCTGGTATTTGAGGGCGAGCTGAAAACTACCGACGAACTGCGCGCCATTTTTGACCGGGCAGGGGTCGATTTGCATCGTCCAGTGATTGCCAGCTGCGGTTCCGGCGTAACGGCCTGCGTGGTCATTCTGGCGCTCGCCACGCTCGGCGTAAGCGACGTCACGCTCTACGACGGCGCCTGGAGCGAATGGGGTGCGCGAGACGATCTGCCTGTCGAACCCGCGAAATAATGGATAACCGCCTGGCCACGCTGTTAACGCGCGGAGCGTCATTGACCCGCGCGGAGTATCGCGTCCTCGCCCACCTCACGGAGCATCCGCTGCTGGTGGGCAATATTACGGTTCGCGAGCTGGCGCAGGCGACATTCGTTTCTACCGCCACCATCATGCGGCTGTGCCAGAAGCTGGGGTTCAGCGGCTTTAGCGAGTTTATCTGGCACTGCAAGCAGTTGCTCTCCGACACGCCGCACATTGCCGTTCAGGGGCAATCGCCCCCTGAGCTCCCGGCGCTGTTTAATCAGTTTATCGCCAACTATCAGCACACCTTTCAGTGGGTCACCCAGGACAAACGCCAGCAGTTTGCTAACCTGCTGCGCCAGAAAGAGAGTTTCTTTCTCTACGGGGCCGGGTTCTCTTATCTGTTTGCGGAGTACCTGACCAAGAAGCTGCAGGTGCTGGGCAAAACGGCGTTTATCTCCGGACCGGGCGACAGCCGGAACATTTTTCTCAGCAATGCCGCCCGCTATCAGGTGTTTATTGCCGTCTCACGCAGCGGCGAAACGGAACAGGTGCTGGATAAAGCGCGGATAGCCAAAAATGTCGGCATGACCATCGTCGCGTTTACCCGCGCCTCGGCCAACACGCTGGCGGAGATGGCCGACGTGCACTTTGCGCTCTATGACGAAGCGGTACACTTCGCTGCCGAAGCCGCAGGGGTGACGTCGTTTGAGTCGAATCTGGTGCTGCTGATGGATTTACTGCTGCTGGAAGCAACGGGGTGACATTCACCCCGCTGAAATCAGATGATGCGGTTGGTTTTGAGATCGCGCAGGAAGCCCCCCCAACGACGCTCATAGAACGGCGTGATGTGCTCGGTAATAAAGTGGCTGATGCCCTTCTCACCGTTTTTCACCTGACAGATATCAATTGGTTCATCGCCCGGTAGCGTGTCGGTCGCCACGCTGCCCGCCGCCTGAACGATCTCGTCGAAATCGCCATCGGCTTCAATACCGATCAGCAGCACCGGCTTTTCGTCCGCGCGCTCTTTAATGGAGCAGAGAAACGCGCGCCTGACCGGCTTGAGCGTTTTGAAAAGCGTAGTCAGGGAATCGATCATCTGCGCGGGTGGTTCAGCCACTTCAGAGAGCAGCAGCGTTTCGCCCCCTTCCAGCACTTCCTGCGTGCTGAGCGGGTTGCCCTCTTCGCCAATCAGGTGGCTGATTTCACGCGGCGTAAACTCTTTCCCGGTCGGCAACTTGGCGTTGAGGAACAGCGTCTGGCCGAGCGTCATTTCAAACAGGGTACGCACTGGCATCACCACGAACGCCTGTTCGTCTTCAACCGCTTCCTGCAGCGCTTCCAGCGAGGTGAAGAACGGAATCACCGACGTGCCGTCGTCTTTCTCCCAGTGCAGCAGATCCAGCGCGCTGTCTTCCACGACCTGCTCACCTTCCGCGGCGGTACCTGGTACCCAGACGGTGGACTCCAGCAGCGTGCGGAAAAATGCCGGACGGTGGGCGGGCTCGGTCGCCGCCTGCTCCAGCAGGGTTTCTAATTCGTTTTTGGTATCTGACATAGTTTGGCTACTTCAAAAAATGCCGGGTGGCGCTTCGCTTACCCGGCCTACAAAACCGTAGGCCCGTGCAAGCGCAGCGCCGCCGGGCAATATGATGAATCCGAAGGCGCGCGTAAGCGTAGCGCCACCCGGCAAAAAAGATTACTCAGCCGTCAGCAGATTCGCTACGGTACGCACGCCCAGACCGGTCGCGCCCGCGGACCACTGCTCAACCGCCGCTTTGCGGTACGTTGCAGAGCAGTCAATGTGCAGCCAGCCCTCGTGGTAGTTCTCAACAAAGTGAGACAGGAACCCTGCTGCGGTGCTTGCCCCCGCCGGGTACGCCGCGCTTGCGGTGTTGTTCAGCTCGGCAAAGTTGGACGGCAACTGGCTACGGTGGAACTCGGCCAGCGGCAGACGCCAGAACGGTTCGTTTTCCGCCGCAGCGCTGGCCAGCAGGCGTGCGGCCAGCTTGTCGTCAAAGCTGAACAGCGCGTGGTAGTCGTTACCCAGCGCGGTTTTCGCCGCACCGGTCAGAGTCGCCATGTCGATGATCAGCTCAGGCTTCTGGGCAGAAGCGTCGATCAGGCCATCGGCCAGCACCAGA
This sequence comes from Enterobacter cloacae complex sp. Mu1197, assembly GCF_040059225.1. Taxonomy (NCBI): domain Bacteria; kingdom Pseudomonadati; phylum Pseudomonadota; class Gammaproteobacteria; order Enterobacterales; family Enterobacteriaceae; genus Enterobacter; species Enterobacter cloacae complex sp. Mu1197. The sequence goes on from NZ_CP157375.1 coordinate 3,503,777, forward strand.
CGGCCTTCGGCGTCAGTGTTCATCACCTCAACGTTTTTGCCGTTACGGTAGTGAATGATGTCGCCCAGCTTGAAGGCGTTACCGCTGACCATGTTGTCCGCGCAGCACAGGTACAGCTTCACGCGCTTTTTCAGACCGCGGGTGATGGCAAACGCCAGCGCACCGGTGATGGTGGCCGCGCCGCCCATGTCGGACTTCATTGAGTCCATGAACGCGCTCTGCTTCAGGCTGTAGCCGCCGGTGTCGAAGGTGATGCCTTTACCTACCAGGCAGGCAAAGACAGGGGCGTCTTTATCGCCGGTTGGGTTGTAGTCCAGCGCCAGCAGCACCGGTGGACGCTCAGAACCACGACCCACGGTGTGGATACCCATGTAGTTCTGCTCGCGCAGGTCTTCACCCTTGGTGATGCGGTAGGACATCTTGTCGCCCGCCACGCCACACAGCAGGTCAACGGCGCGCTGCGCCAGCTGCTCAGGGCCTAACTCTTCCGCCGGAGCGTTAATGGTGTCGCGTACCCAGTCGATGATTTGCAGACGGCTTTCCAGCTCTTTCTGACCGGCTTCGTCGAGGTTCGCCCACTCAATTTTGCGGGTGCCTTTCGGCCCTTTGTAACCCGCCCAGAACGCCCAGCTGCGGTCGGTGTCCCAGCCTTCGCCTTCCAGTGAGACATGCTTGATGCCCAGACCGTCAATTTTACGCGCGGCGCGCTGGATCAGGCCCAAATCATCGTTGCCCGTCAGGTGCAGGGTAATACCGTCGTTGTTGATGCTGTAGCTGGCTTTCTCGCCCCAGCGCGCGTCGGCGGGCTGCGTAGAGAGCGTAATCTTCATCGCTTCGGTCATTTTATTTTTCCTTATTAGCAACTAGCAAACGGGCCGCCTGAAGGCAGCCCGTTTTGTTATTTATTCTGCTTCATCTAACCAGACTAACAGAATCGCCTCCAGAATTTTTTCATTGGATGCGTTTGGATCGTCGTCGAAATCCTCCAGATCGCAGATCCACTGATGCATATCGGTGAATCGTACGGTCTTCGGATCGAGATCCGGGTTCGCGTCGTAGAGCGCTTCGCCGATTTCACGGCTGTCTGTCCACTTAAGTCCCATATTAATGCTCGCGTGCGTGGTTGATGGTATAGCGTGGGAACTCCACGACCAGATCTTCATCGGTCACCGCAGCCTGGCAGCTTAAGCGGCTGTCTGGCTCCAGACCCCATGCTTTATCCAGCATGTCGTCTTCGTCTTCGGTGCTCTCGGCGAGAGAGTCAAAACCTTCACGCACGATGCAGTGGCAGGTGGTGCAGGCACAGGATTTTTCACAGGCGTGTTCCACTTCGATACCTGCACGCAGGGCAACATCGAGAATGGTTTCACCGGTCTTCGCTTCCAGAACAGCGCCATCCGGACAGAGGTCCGCATGAGGCAAAATTACAATCTTTGGCATATTAAACCTCGTCCACGGACTGGCCTTTCAGCGCGACGCGGACAGATTTGTCCATGCGGCGAGCAGCAAAGTCCTGGGTTTGTTTATCAACGTTTTTAATGGCTTCTTCTATTGCGTCAGCGTCATTACCTTCGGCCACGGCGCTTAAGCGCGCGGCGGCTTCGTCAATCACCTGACGCTCAGCGGCGCTTAACAGCGCGGCGTCGGCAGCGAGCGCGCCGTTCAGGCTCTCCAGCACGCGTGCGGCTTCCACTTTTTGTTCCGCCAGCATACGCGCCTTCACATCCTGCTCGGCGTAGCTCATTGAGTCCTGAATCATGGAGGCGATTTCGCCATCGGTCAGGCCGTAGGACGGCTTCACCTGGATGGACGATTCCACGCCGGTGGATTTTTCCATCGCCGTTACGCTCAGCAGGCCGTCGGCATCCACCTGGAAGGTGACGCGAATATGCGCCCCGCCCGCAGGCAGCGCCGGGATACCGCGCAGCGCAAAGCGCGCCAGAGAACGGCAGTCCTGCACCAGCTCGCGTTCGCCCTGCATCACGTGGATGGACATCGCGGTCTGGCCGTCTTTAAAGGTGGTGAACTCCTGCGCGCGCGCCACCGGAATGGTAGTGTTACGCGGGATCACTTTCTCCACCAGGCCGCCCATGGTTTCTAAGCCCAGCGACAGCGGGATGACGTCCAGCAGCAGCATTTCGCTGTCCGGCTTGTTGCCGACCAGAATATCGGCCTGGATTGCGGCGCCCACGGCAACCACTTTGTCCGGGTCGATGGAGGTCAGCGGCGTGCGGCCAAAGAATTCGCCCACGCGCTCGCGCACCAGCGGCACGCGGGTCGAACCGCCCACCATGACCACTTCCAGCACCTCGTTCGCCTCAACGCCCGCATCTTTCAATGCGCGACGGCAGGCCTGTAAGGTGCGTTTCACCAGCGGGGCAATCAGATCGCTGAACTGATCGCGAGAGATCTCACCCTGCCAGCCCGCAACATTGACGGTAACCGTCTGCGCATCGCTCAGGGCGATTTTGGCGTCGATGGCCGCATCCAGCAGTTCACGCTGTACGCGCGCATCGCTGCGATCGCTGATGCCCGCCTGCTCGCGGATGTAGTCCGCCAGCAGATGGTCGAAGTCATCACCGCCCAGCGCGGAATCCCCGCCGGTCGCCAGCACTTCAAACACCCCGCGGCTCAGGCGCAGGATAGAAATATCAAACGTCCCGCCGCCAAGATCATAAACCGCGATCACCCCTTCCTGACCGGAATCGAGGCCGTAGGCAATCGCAGCCGCCGTCGGTTCGTTCAGCAGACGCAGCACATGCAGGCCCGCCAGACGCGCGGCGTCTTTGGTGCCCTGACGCTGTGCATCGTCAAAGTAGGCAGGAACGGTAATCACCACGCCGTCCAGATCGCCACCGAGCGTTGCCGTAGCGCGCTCAGCCAGCGCTTTGAGGATGTCAGCAGAAACACGAATCGGGTTCAGCAGACCGGCCGCGGTCGCAATCATCGGCAGGCCGTTTTCACTTGCCTGCAGTTGATACGGCAGATGCGGATAGCGGGTCTGAATATCGGCCAGCGAGCGGCCCATCATGCGCTTGACGGAGCTGATGGTATTCGCCGGATCGCGCGCGGCATTAGCGCGGGCGTCATAGCCTACCGCGTGACCCTGCTGCTGGTAGTGGACCACGGAAGGCAGCAGATGGCGCCCCTGCTCGTCAGCCAGCGTTTCCGCCTGGCCGCTGCGCACGGTCGCCACGAGGGAATTGGTGGTGCCCAGATCAATACCCACCGCCAGACGACGCTGGTGCGGTGCGGCACTTAAGCCAGGCTCACTAATTTGTAATAAGGCCATAATTGCTTCCGAAATTAAAAATCGAGCAGCTTTTCTTCGAGTTGTTCAGCACTGCTTCGCAGTTTATCGAGAAAACGGAGTTTGCGCACAGTATCTGCCGCCACGTCCCAGGTCTCGTTGTTCAGTTGCTCCACCATCTGCTGATGGCGGGTATCGAACATGCCCTTTACGCGCGTAATAAAGCTTTCCAGACGCGCTTCGTCTTTGGCCTGTTCAATCTCATCGAGCTCTTCGCGAAGCTCCAGCTGCTCCATCAGAAACGCCGTGTCACGCACGGTGTGCTGTTCGCTCGCCAGATCAAAACCGTGGAGCGAGAGCAGATATTCAGCGCGCGCCAGCGGATGGCGCAGCGTCTGCCAGGCCTGGTTGATGGTGGCAGAGTGGGAAACCGCAGCCAACTGCTCTGCCTGAGTACCGCTCGCGAATTTGTCCGGATGGTACTGACGCTGCAGATCCTGAAAACGGATCGTCAACGCCTGGAGATCAATCGGGTATTGAGCGGGTAGTCCGAAGAGAGTGAAGTAATCCATAACAATCTCAGGGGTAGCCTGTTAAAACAAACCCCACGCGTAGCGGGTAACGCCACGGTGGGGTTTCGGATGACGCGCGGTTAAACGTGGAAGCTTTCGCCGCAACCACACTCGTCTTTGACGTTCGGGTTCGTGAATTTGAACCCTTCGTTCAGGCCTTCTTTAACGAAGTCCAGCTGAGTGCCGTTGAGGAATTGCAGGCTTTTGCCATCGACCACCACCTTCACGCCCTTGTCTTCAAACACGGTGTCGTCAGACGCCGGTTCGTCAACAAACTCCAGTACGTAAGCCATACCAGAACAGCCGGAGGTACGTACGCCCAGTCGCAGGCCAAAGCCTTTACCACGGTTCGCCAGAAAAGAGCTTACTCGCGCGGCAGCGCTGTCGCTAAGGGTAATCGACATACTCAAACCTCAATTATTTTGCTTCACGTTTGCTTTTGTAATCCGCAATGGCGGCTTTGATCGCGTCTTCTGCCAGAATTGAGCAGTGAATTTTCACCGGTGGCAGTTCGAGTTCTTCAGCAATATCCGTGTTCTTGATTGCCTGTGCTTCGTCCAGAGACTTGCCCTTCACCCATTCGGTGACGAGGGAGCTGGACGCGATAGCAGAACCGCAGCCGTAGGTCTTGAAGCGCGCGTCTTCAATGATACCTTCATTGTTGACTTTAATCTGCAACTTCATCACGTCGCCACACGCTGGCGCGCCGACCATGCCGCTACCAACAGATTCGTCGCTGTTGTCAAAAGAGCCAACGTTGCGTGGGTTTTCGTAATGATCGATGACTTTTTCGCTGTATGCCATGATTGAATTCTCCTTATGTACCGATTAGTGATGTGACCATTCAATGCTGTTCAGATCCACGCCCTGCTTGAACATTTCCCACAGTGGAGAAAGGTCGCGCAGACGGCCAATGGAGTTGCGAACCAGCTTGATGGTGTAGTCAATCTCTTCTTCGGTAGTGAAACGACCTAAAGAGAAACGGATAGAGCTGTGTGCCAGCTCGTCAGTCATACCCAGCGCACGCAGCACGTAGGATGGCTCAAGGCTTGCAGACGTACAGGCAGAACCGGAAGAAACCGCCAGGTCTTTCAGCGCCATGATCAGCGACTCGCCTTCAACATAGTTGAAGCTGACGTTGAGGATGTTTGGTGCGCCCTGCTCGAGATCGCCGTTCAGATACACTTCTTCCATATCTTTCACACCGTCCCACAGACGGTTACGCAGCGTGCGCAGGCGTGCCATCTCGGTTTCCATCTCTTCTTTTGCAATGCGGTAGGCTTCGCCCATGCCCACGATCTGGTGAACAGGCAGCGTACCGGAACGCATGCCGCGCTCGTGACCGCCACCGTGCATCTGCGCTTCGATGCGGATACGTGGTTTACGACGAACGTACAGCGCGCCAATCCCTTTCGGGCCATAGATTTTGTGGCCGGAGAAGGACATCAGGTCCACTTTCAGCTGGCTCAGGTCGATAGGCAGTTTGCCCACGCTCTGGGTCGCGTCCACGTGGTAGATGATACCGCGCGCGCGGCACATTTCGCCGATGGTCGCGATGTCTTGTACCACGCCGATTTCGTTGTTGACGTGCATGATGGAGACCAGAATGGTGTCATCACGCATGGCCGCTTCGAGCTCTTTCAGATCGATAATGCCGTTGCTCTGTGGCGCCAGGTAGGTGACTTCATACCCTTCACGCTCCAGCTGACGGCAGGTGTCCAGCACGGCTTTGTGTTCGGTTTTGCTGGTGATGATGTGCTTGCCTTTTTTCTGATAAAAGTTGGCTGCACCTTTGATCGCCAGGTTGTCGGATTCGGTCGCACCGGAGGTGAAAACAATCTCACGCGGGTCGGCACCCACCAGGTCAGCGATCTGATTACGGGCGATATCAACCGCCTCTTCAGCATGCCAGCCAAAACGGTGTGAACGGGAAGCTGGGTTACCAAAGTTTCCGTCCAGGGTCAGACACTGCATCATTTTCTCGGCAACACGCGGGTCCACCGGCGTGGTTGCGGAGTAGTCGAGATAAATCGGTAATTTCATTGCTCTATAAACTCCGTACATCGCTTCAATGCAAGGAATCAGGCAACCGGCTGGATGTACGACCGAGTACACGGGGCGAGTCTTCGCCCCGGCCTGATTCTGAAATACTTATCGTTTTATTACGCGCGTAATTTGACGTCGATAGCGTCCTGCGCGCGGGTGCTGCGTTGGGAATCATGGCCGTGCTGACGGCCCGATACGTCCAGAACTTCCTGGTTGTTCACCAGCTCACCGAGGGTGATGTTGTTCAGGAAGCCGGTCAGACGGTCGCTCAGATCGCGCCACAGCGCGTGGGTCAGGCACTTATCGCCGCCCTGGCAGCCGCCTTTACCCTGGCAACGGGTCGCGTCAACGGATTCGTCAACTGCGCTGATCACTTCGCCAACTGCAATACTGCCCGCGTCTTTACCCAGCAGATAACCGCCGCCTGGGCCACGAACGCTGGAAACCAGTCCATTTTTACGCAGTCTGGAGAACAGCTGTTCCAGATAAGAGAGGGAGATCCCTTGTCGTTCAGAAATATCAGCCAACGGAACCGGGCCCGCTTCGGAGTTGAGCGCAACGTCCAGCATCGCGGTCACGGCATAACGCCCTTTAGATGTCAGTCTCATGTCTTACTTAACCTCAAACTCGCCCCTGCCCGGGGTTTTTTATTGTAAAATGGGGTATTGCATAGCAGGGCCAAGTCTGACATTCCTGACTAAAATGGTCAACTATTTACTTGACTGTTTTAGTCAGGTATTTAACCTTCCGTGCCGTTTTTTGTCGGGTGACGCTTCGCGTACCCGACCGACGGTTTTGTAGGCCGGGTAAGCGAAGCGCCACCCGGCGAACAGACGACACTACTCTTTATTCTTCTGCTCAATCGACGCCAGGATCCCGCGCAGGATGTTCAGCTCCTGGCTTTCCGGACGCGCGCGGGTGAACAGACGGCGCAGCTTATTCATCACCTGACCCGGGTGGCCTTCGCGGATAAAGCCGGTCGAGAGCAGCGTCTGCTCCAGGTGACCGTAGAAACGCTCAAGGTCGTCCACCAGCGGGTAAGCCGTCTCTTCTTTAGGCTCAACCTCTTTTTCCTGCGTTGCCAGCCACGCCATACGCACTTCATAGGCGATAACCTGCACCGCCATCGCCAGGTTCAGCGAGCTGTACTCCGGGTTTGCCGCAATCGCGACGTGATAATGACACTTCTGCAGTTCGTCGTTGGTCAGGCCAACGCGCTCGCGGCCAAATACCAGCGCAACCGGTGCCTGTTCTGCTTCCGAGACACTTTTCAGGCCGCATTCACGCGGATCGAGCATTGGCCACGGCAGCGTGCGCGAACGCGCGCTGGTACCAACAACGAGGCTGCAGCCAGCCAGCGCTTCGTCAAGGGTATCGACGATCTGGGCATTGCCGATCACGTCGCTGGCCCCGGCCGCCAGCGCGATAGCCTGCGAGTCAGGTTTCACCAGCGGGTTAACCAGCCACAGGTTCGTTAAGCCCATGGTTTTCATAGCGCGGGCAACGGAGCCCATGTTGCCGGTATGCGATGTTTCGACCAGCACAATTCGAATGTTTTGCAGCATAATTTTTAATGTCTGAATTCAGTGTCTGAAGAATATTCGGGCATATTATCATAAACGGGAGACATAATCCGATCCCGCTGCTATACTCTGCGCCGATTTTCCTGTTCTTTAACATCCAGTGAGAGAGACCGATGCATCCGATGCTGACCATCGCCGTGCGCGCAGCGCGCAAGGCGGGTAATGTAATTGCCAAACACTACGAAACGCCAGACTCCGTAGAAACCAGCCAGAAAGGCAGCAATGATTTCGTGACTAACGTCGATAAAGCCGCAGAAGCGATTATTATCGAAACGATCCGCAAATCTTACCCACAGCACACCATCATCACCGAAGAAAGCGGTGAACATGAAGGTACCGATCAGGATGTTCAATGGGTTATCGATCCACTGGATGGCACCACCAACTTCGTCAAACGCCTGCCACACTTCTCTGTGTCTATCGCAGTACGCATTAAAGGCCGTACTGAAGTCGCCGTTGTGTACGATCCAATGCGTAACGAACTGTTCACCGCGACCCGCGGTCAGGGCGCGCAGCTGAACGGCTACCGTCTGCGCTGCAGCAACGCACGCGATCTGGACGGCACCATCCTGGCGACCGGTTTCCCGTTCAAGGCGAAACAGCACGCGACCACCTATATGAATATCCTGGGCAAACTGTTCACCGAATGCGCGGACTTCCGTCGCACTGGTTCTGCTGCGCTGGATCTGGCCTACGTGGCAACCGGCCGCGTTGACGGTTACTTCGAACTCTCACTGAAGCCATGGGATTTTGCTGCGGGCGAGCTGATCGCGCGTGAAGCAGGCGCCATTGTTTGCGACTTCACCGGCGGCCATAACTATATGTCTACCGGCAACATCGTTGCGGGTAACCCACGCGTTGTTAAAGCCATGCTGGCCAACATGCGTGATGAACTGAGCGATGCGCTGAAGCGTTAATCCAGTTTGTTAAGCCCGGTGGCGCTACGCTTACCGGGCCTACAAAATCCCTCAGTACGCTAGAAAGGCCGTAATCCCCTTCCCACCGGTACCGCACTCATCCACATCGTCACCGCCGCCACCAGCAGAATCACCCCACCCGCCAGCGCAAGCGTGGTCCACCCTATCTGTCGCCACAGCACCGGCGTTTTATTGCCGCTGAATTTGACCGCCAGCTGACGGAAGCTGTGTACCAGCAGCGCTAAAGACGAAATGGTGAGAGAGGTTCCTGCCGCCATCGCCAGCGCGGACAGCATGCCCCAGCCGAACACGCCGATGACCTTACTGAACAGCAGCACCATGATGGCCCCCGAGCACGGGCGCATCCCCATCGAGAGAACAATCATCAACCTCGCGCGCCAGTCGTCGCCGTTCTGTAATTGTTCCTGCGTGGGCAAATGCTGATGTCCGCAGCCGCAGTGTTCATCATGAACGTGGTGCGGCGTAAAGGTTTTGAATGTCGGTTTTTGCAGCAGCACGCGCAGCTTTTTCAGCGCCCGCCAGCACAGGATCAGCCCCAGCACGCCCACCAGCGCGTAGCTCCCTTTCTCCAGCCAGAAGCTGCTCATATGCAGCTGGCGCGCCGGAAGCTGCAAAAGTGAAAGCACAACAACGACCAGCGCAATCGCCACGCCGCCCTGCAGCAGCGAGGAGGCCAGCGTCAGGCCGATGCTCGATTTCAGCTTTGACGGATGGGTGGCGAGCCAGGTCGTAATCACGATTTTGCCGTGCCCCGGCCCCAGCGCGTGCAGAACGCCATAGACAAAACTGAACGCCAGCAGGGATCCGCCCGCTTTGGTCGGGTTCTCCGCCACCGCCTTCAGCAGTCCACTCATCTGATGGTTGACCTCACGCTGCCAGATAATGCTTTTCATCATGACCTGCGGCCAGGCCTGCCACAGCCACAGCGCGCCGCAAACCGCTAACAGAAAAAAGAGCGCCAGCGGCCAGAGATGCAGCCAGCGGCGAGGTTTCCGAACCGGAGAGGAGATCACTGACATTGTAACGTCACCTCCTGTGCGAACTGTTTACCCAATTCCATATCCTCGGGTGGGGCATCGTCCTTGTCGAGTGAGACCGCAAAGTTCAGCATCTCTTCACTGGGCTTCGGGGTATGAACGCCAATTTTGCAGCTTTTTTGCAGCGCGTCCGGCAGCCGTACGTCGCTGTCTTTGTCATAGCGCATATCAACATAGTAAGTGGGATCAAAAATGGAAAACGTGTACGTTTGCCCGGCCAGCGGCTGAGGATGCGCCAGCGGAAGCACGAACGTCAGCACCGCCTGGTGCCCTTCACGCGTCATCCCGTATTCCGTTGGTCGGTTCAGAAATTTGACCTTTTGGCCGTTATGCCAGAACTCGGTGAAGTAGTGCTGGCCGAGCACGTTGGCCATTACTTCCGCTGCCAGCTTTTTCCAGATTTCGTCACCGGGCTTCGCGTTTCCCGCGTCATAGAGCAGGTCAGCCGAGGTGATTTCATCCATCGTCCAGCGCATTTTCAGGCCGCTCAATTGCGTGCCGTCGGTGATCAGCTCGGTTTTGAGGTCAATAAAGCTGTGAGGGTGTGCGCTGGCCGTTAAGCTGATAACCGCCAAAAATAACGCCATCGCACATTGTTTAACTGTTTGCATCAATTCCTCACGTCAAAAATTCTGTGATGTTCCCCAGCAATCCTGAATGAAAGGCCTGCCGGCGCGCTTTTCAGCGCTCATCCTTTAGCTATTCTTATCAAACATTCACACTGGATACCCGACAGATGATGACGACGCTTGAAATACCATCTGTGCTTTCCAGTTCGCAGCGCCGCTGCCAGGTGCTTTTGATGCTTTACCTGCCCGATGCTGCCGTCACCGCACAGAGCATAATCGCTGCCAACGGCGTGGACGACGCGATGGCACGGCAAGATATAGCCGAGACGCGCGATGAAATCCAGCGCTATCACCGGCTGGATATCGTTACGCACCACGACGGCTGCTACCGGATTGAAGGCACAGCCCTGAATCAGCGTTTATGCCTGCTGCACTGGCTGCGCCGGGCGCTACGGCTTTGCCCGCAGTTCGTCTCGCACCAGTTTACCCCCGCATTAAAAACCGCGCTTAAACAACACGGCATCGCGCGCCCGCTTTACGACGATGCGAACCTGCGGGCGCTGATCGGTTTCTGCTCACGCAAGCTCCAGCGCCAGTTTGAATGCCGCGACGTCCAGTTTTTACAGCTCTATCTGCAATACTGCCTTATTCAGCACCAGCTCGGGAATACGCCGCAGTTTTCCCACGTTCAGCGCAGTTGGACCCAGTCGAGGGGGGAGTATTTTACAGCGCAGGAGATCGTGCGCCACTGGAGACGGCGCGTCCCGCAGGGTGCCCACGGGGATGAACAGCTGTTTCTGGCGCTGCTGTTTATGATGCTCCGCACGCCCGATCCGGTGCTTGATAAGCACCAGCAGGATCAGCGTCTGCGCCGGGCCATCGTGCGCATGGTGGCCCGCTTTCGTTCGCAGACCGGGATGAACTTCAGCGATGAACAAGGGCTGACCGATCAGCTGTATATCCATCTGGCTCAGGCGCTGGACCGTTCGCTGTTTGAGATCGGCATCGACAATAGCCTGCCGGAGGAGATCCACCGCCTTTATCCCCGACTGTTACGCACTACGAAAGAGGCGCTGTTTGAGCTGGAGGCGGAATTCGGGCTACGTTTTTCCGATGAAGAGATGAGCCTCGTGGCGGTGATTTTTGGGGCCTGGCTGATGCAGGAGACCGACCTGCATGAAAAACAGGTTATCCTGCTGACGGGAGAAGACAAAGCCAGTGAGGAGCAGATCGAACAGCAGCTTCGCGAGCTGACGCTGCTGCCGCTCAACATTCGCTACCTGACGCTGCAGGCTTTTCAGAAAGAGGGGGCACCGCGCGAAGCCGCGCTGGTTATCACCCCCTACCCTACAGCCCTGCCGCTGTTCTCGCCGCCGTTGATTCATGCCGTTGAGACATTGAACGCGCAGCAGCAAGAACATATTCGCGCCATGCTGGAATCATAGCGACGCGCGTGCGGCCACTTTCGGTCGAACAAACATTGCCGGTAGCGCCACCAGAGCCATTACCCAGAACACGCCGTGCCCCAGATGCTGATAGAGGAACCCCGCAAACACCGTCATGATCGCGATACTGCCCCCCATTGCCACTGCCGAATAGACGGCCTGCAGGCGAATCACGTCCCCACCCTCGCGCGCAGCGATATAGCGCATGGCCGCCAGATGGCACACGGTAAAGGTGCCACAATGAAGAATTTGCGCCACAATCAGCCACGGCAGATCGGTCGTCCAGCCCATAATCCCCCAGCGCGCCACGCCACACACGGCGGAAAGCAGCAGCAGGTCACGCGCGCCAAAGCGGCGGAACAGTTTTTTGCTCAGGGCAAAGATAATGACTTCGGCCACCACGCCCAGCGACCACAGATAGCCCACGGCGGAAGCGGAATATCCTGCGCCTTGCCAGTAGATGGCGCTGAAACCATAGTACGCCGCATGTGCCCCCTGAAGGAGGCACACGCACGCCAGAAAACGCCAGCTCTGTGCGACCAGGCTCCGCCATGCGGGCCAGCCCGCGCTCTCCTGATGGCGGCTTTCCCCTTGCGGCATCACCGACGGTCGCAGCAGCATGCCCAGCAGCATCGAGGCAATACCGATGCTCAACAGGGCAAGAATGGCGCGGTAATCGTACAGGCTGACCAGTTTGCCCACCAGCGCTGAGCCAATCACAAAAGCGATAGAGCCCCACAGGCGCACGCGACCGTAGTCCATGGTGATCTGCTTTTGCCAGGTGTTCGCCAGGGCATCCGTCAGCGGCACCAGCGGTGAGAAGAACAGGTTAAAGCCAACCATCACCACCATCAGCCAGGCAAACTGGTGGCTGACCCAGAAGCAGGCCACAAAGACCAGGGTCAGCAGAGCCAGAATGCGTACGGCCTTGATCAGTAAGGAGGGATCGCTGACGCGTGGGGCTATCAGCAGGCTGCCGAGGAAACGCGCCACCAGCCCGGCTCCCAGCAGGACGCCGATGGTCTCGGGCGTCAGGCCGATACCCTTAAGCCAGACGCTCCAGAAAGGCAGAAAAATGCCGTAGCTAAAGAAATAGGTGAAATAACTGAGCGCCAGCCAGCGCGTGGAATGCAAGACCATGAATCCCTCCCGAAATCGAGGCCATAGTCTGGCGAGAATATAAAAATTAAGCAAGTAGATAGCCTGCTATAAATTAACGAAAATTTAACATCTTGTGCAAGATGTCTGGCTTATGGCAGGGAATGAAAATATGTATTACGTTTAAATTACTCCACTTGCAGAGGTTTTTCTGCCATGAACTCACTACGTTATCTCGATTTCGGCCAGTCACGTCACCTGCTGCTGCTGATTGGCCGCATCGCGCTTGTCGTGCTGTTTATTATCTTTGGTTATCCAAAACTAACGGGGTTTAGCGGCACCGTACAATACATGACCTCGCTGGGAACGCCGATGCCCATGCTGGCGGCCATTATTGCGGTAGTCATGGAAGTACCTGCCGCCATTCTGATCGTACTGGGCTTTTTCACCCGTCCTCTCGCGGTACTGTTTGTGTTCTACACTCTCGGAACGGCGGTGATTGGGCATCATTACTGGGATATGACCGGTGATGCGGTCGTACCGAATATGATTAACTTCTACAAGAATATCAGTATTGCTGGCGCCTTTATTTTGCTGGCGATTGTGGGGCCAGGCGCCATCTCCCTTGACCGGCGTTAAGCCATAAAAAAAGGCCGCAAGCGCGGCCTTTTTTATTTCTGCAAAGCAGAGGAATTATGCGTAAACCGGGAAGCGTGCGCAGATATCCAGAACTTTACCTTTGACGCGCTCGATAACCGCTTCGTCATTGATGTTGTCCAGAACGTCACACATCCAGCCAGCCAGCTCTTTCACTTCCGCTTCTTTGAAGCCGCGGCGAGTCACGGCCGGGGAACCGATACGGATACCGGACGTCACGAACGGGCTCTTAGGATCGTTTGGCACGCTGTTTTTGTTCACGGTGATGTTGGCGCGGCCCAGGGCTGCGTCAGCTTCTTTACCGGTCAGGTTCTTATCAACCAGATCCAGCAGGAACAGGTGGTTTTCAGTCCCGCCGGATACCACTTTGTAGCCACGGTTCAGGAACACTTCCACCATCGCTTTGGCGTTCTTAGCAACCTGCTGCTGGTAAACCTTGAACTCTGGCTCCATCGCTTCTTTCAGCGCGACCGCTTTTGCCGCGATAACGTGCATCAGTGGGCCACCCTGCGCGCTTGGGAACACCGCGGAGTTCAGTTTTTTGTACAGCTCTTCGTCACCGCCTTTCGCCAGGATCAGGCCACCGCGTGGACCCGCCAGGGTTTTGTGGGTGGTGGTGGTCACAACGTGAGCGTGTGGAACCGGGTTCGGGTAAACGCCTGCAGCGATCAGACCCGCAACGTGCGCCATGTCAACGAACAGGTAAGCACCGATGCTGTCTGCGATTTCGCGCATTTTTGCCCAGTCAACGATACCGGAGTAAGCAGAGAAGCCACCGATGATCATCTTCGGTTTGTGCTCTTTAGCCTGCTTCGCCATGTCTTCGTAGTCAATTTTACCGGACTCATCAATACCGTAAGGGATGATATTGTACAGTTTGCCGGAGAAGTTAACCGGGGAGCCGTGAGTCAGGTGGCCGCCCTGCGCCAGGTTCATACCCAGAACGGTATCGCCCGGCTGCAGCAGTGCGGTGTAGACCGCGAAGTTAGCCTGAGAGCCAGAGTGCGGCTGGACGTTTGCATAGTCAGCGCCAAAAAGTTCTTTCGCACGATCGATAGCCAGCTGCTCAACGATATCAACGTACTCGCAACCGCCGTAATAGCGTTTGCCCGGGTAACCTTCAGCGTATTTGTTGGTCAGCTGAGAACCCTGCGCCTGCATAACGCGCGGGCTGGTGTAGTTTTCGGAGGCGATCAGTTCGATGTGCTCTTCCTGACGTACTTTTTCCTGCTCCATAGCCTGCCACAGTTCGGCATCATAATCGGCAATGTTCATTTCACGCTTTAACATCCGCATCTCCTGACTCAGCTAACAAGTAAATTTTGGCCTGAAAAGGCAGTCCTGTTGGACGACGGGCAACAGTATAACTGATTAGTTCTGTGATAACAGGTCTTGACAAACGATTTTACGCAAACGTTTTCCTACCCGCCACGCAAGGGTTTGAGGAATAAAGCGCTCGCCCTTTCCAGCGGATTTCTTTTCAGGTTTGTGATGCATATTTTTCATCTTGCAAAGAACCATTTACAACGCAGGGGTATTTTTTATAAGATGCATTTAAAATACATCATTAAAGTGACATCAGAAGGACGCGCTCATGCTCGACGCTCAAACCATCGCTACCGTAAAAGCCACCATTCCCCTGCTGGTACAAACCGGCCCTAAACTCACCGCTCATTTCTACGATCGCATGTTCACGCACAACCCGGAGCTCAAAGAGATTTTCAACATGAGCAACCAGCGTAACGGCGATCAGCGTGAAGCGCTGTTCAACGCCATCGCGGCGTACGCCAGCAATATTGAAAACCTGCCAGCATTGCTGCCTGCGGTGGAAAAAATCGCGCAGAAACATACCAGCTTCCAGATCCAACCCGAGCAGTACGACATCGTGGGTAGTCACCTGCTGGCAACTCTGGACGAAATGTTCAGCCCGGGCCAGGAGGTGCTGGATGCGTGGGGTAAAGCCTACGGCGTGCTGGCAAACGTGTTTATCAACCGTGAAGCGCAAATCTACAGTGAAAACGCCAGTAAGAACGGCGGCTGGGAAGGCACGCGCGCGTTCCGCATTGTTGAGAAAACGCCGCGCAGCAGGTTAATCACCAGCTTCGAGTTTGAGCCGGTGGACGGTCAACCGGTGGCCGATTACCAGCCAGGGCAGTATCTGGGCGTGTGGCTGAAGCCTGAAGGTTTCCCGCATCAGGAGATCCGCCAGTATTCTCTTACCCGTAAGCCAAACGGTAAAGGCTACCGCATTGCGGTGAAGCGTGAGGACGGCGGTCAGGTTTCCAGCTGGCTGCACAACGAAGCGAACGTGGGCGACGTGGTCCATCTGGCCGCGCCAGCGGGCGACTTCTTTATGGCCGTTGAAGCCCATACGCCGGTCACGCTGATCTCTGCGGGCGTCGGCCAGACGCCGATGCTGGCGATGCTCGATACGCTGGCAAAATCACACCACGGTGCACAGGTTAACTGGTTCCATGCCGCCGAAAACGGCGACGTGCACGCTTTTGCGGATGAGGTGAAAACGCTCGGGGCCTCCCTGCCGCGTTTCACCGCGCACACCTGGTATCGCCTGCCGACGGAAGCAGACCGCGCAGCCGCACGGTTTGACAGCGAAGGTCTGATGAATTTAAGCCAGATGGAAGGGGCATTTAGCGCGCCGGACATGCAGTTCTACGTCTGCGGGCCGGTGGCGTTTATGCAGTATGCCGCGCAGCAGCTGGTGGGGCTGGGTGTGAACAAAGACAGCATTCATTACGAGTGCTTCGGCCCGCATAAGGTGCTGTAATCGCCCGGCGGCGCTTCGCTTGCGCGGGCCTACGAAGAGTTTTGTAGGCCGGGTAAGCGCAGCGCCACCCGGCAAGAACGTTAAATCGCAGCGTCGTCTTCTTCGCCGGTACGGATACGGATCACGCGCGCCACGTCAAAGACGAAGATTTTACCGTCGCCAATTTTGCCGGTTTGCGCCGTGCGGATAATGGTGTCCACGCAGGTGTCCACGATATCGTCGCTGACCACGATTTCAATTTTCACTTTCGGCAGAAAGTCGACCATGTATTCTGCGCCACGGTAAAGCTCGGTGTGACCTTTCTGACGACCAAAACCTTTCACTTCCGTCACGGTCATCCCGGTGATGCCGACTTCCGCCAGCGCTTCACGCACATCATCCAGTTTGAAAGGTTTAATAATCGCATCAATCTTTTTCATGGTGGGTCCTTAAACTCTTGCCTGTAAGCTGCCTCGTAATCGATTGCTCACAGTACCATATTCAGGCGAATTTTGCGGTACTACTCTTTAAAATCGTTCGCTTCCAGCTCGTGACGCGAGAGCAGCTTGTAAAACTCGGTGCGGTTGCGCCCGGCCATCCGCGCCGCGTGGGTCACGTTGCCTTTGGTGATCTGCAGCAGCTTACGCAGATAGTTCAGCTCAAACTGGTTACGCGCTTCGGCAAACGTCGGCAGCGCCGTGTTTTCCCCTTCCAGCGCCTGCTCCACCAGCGCGTCGCTGATGACCGGTGAGGAGGTCAGCGCCACGCACTGCTCAATCACGTTAACCAGCTGACGCACGTTACCCGGCCAGCTTGCGGCCATCAGCCGTTTCATCGCATCGGTGGAAAACGCGCGCACGAACGGTTTATGACGATCGGCCGCCTGGCGTAAAAGATGGTTCGCCAGCAGCGGTATATCTTCCGCACGTTCGGCCAGCGCCGGGATCTTCAGGTTGACCACGTTCAGACGGTAGTAGAGATCTTCGCGGAACTCGTTGCGGGCCATCACTTTTGGCAGATCGCGATGGGTAGCGGAGATAATTCGCACGTTAATATCGATATCGCGGTTGCTGCCCAGCGGGCGCACTTTGCGCTCCTGCAGCACGCGCAGCAGCTTGACCTGCAGCGGCGCAGGCATGTCGCCAATCTCGTCCAGGAACAGCGTGCCGCCTTCCGCCGCCTGGAACAGCCCTTCACGGCTGCTTACCGCGCCGGTGAATGCGCCGCGGGCATGACCAAACAGTTCAGATTCAAGCAACTGCTCCGGGAGCGCGCCGCAGTTAATCGCAATAAAGGCGTTCTTGCTGCGCGGGCTGGCGTTATGAATCGCCTGCGCGAGGATCTCTTTTCCGGTTCCGCTCTGGCCGTTGATGAGCACGCTGACGTCAGACTGCGCCACCATCCTCGCCTGTTCAAGCAGGCGCAGCATCACGGGACTGCGGGTGACGATAGGCTCCCGCCACGCTTCATCCCCCGCCGGAGCGGCATGTTCCAGCGCGCTGTCGATAGCCTTATACAGCGCATCTTTGTCCACCGGCTTGGTCAGGAAGCTGAATACCCCCTGCTGCGTCGCGGCAACCGCATCCGGGATCGACCCGTGCGCGGTCAGGATAATCACCGGCATCCCCGGCTGCTGCTTCTGGATCTCCGCGAACAGCTGCAGGCCGTCCATTTCATCCATCCGCAGGTCGCTTATCACCAGATCGATTTTCTCGCGGCTGAGAATTTTCAGCCCCTCCAGCCCGCTTTCCGCGGTCACGACGCTGTAGCCTTCACTCACCAGACGCATCCCCAGCAGCTTTAACAGACCGGGATCGTCATCCACCAGTAAGAGATGGGCTGGTTTACGGCTCGTCATGCTTCACATCCTCTTGTTTCGGCGTATCGCTGTCCGGCGCAGCGGATGAACTCCCCGGCTGATATTTACGCGACGAGAGCTGTCTTTCGATATCGGTCAGGTTCTCCAGCTTACGCGTCGTGGTATCCAGCTGCGTACGTAAATGTTGCTGCTGTTGGCGCAGTGTATCAAGCTCGCTATCGGTTGACTGTTGCAGCTTGCTGTAGCGGGAGCGCTCTTCAGAAAGCTGAAGCTGTAGCGTCTGTCCCTCGCGCCAGAGCTGGTATACCGGGCGGATCTGTACCGGAAGATTGACCACAAACGTGTCCAGTCGGGTCACGTTGGCGCGGCGTTCAACGGGAGTGATTTTCGCATCCGCCAGCAAAATCCCACGCTTGAACGCGTCCTGCCAGGTATCATCATCCAGCATCGCCGCTTTCGCGCGGGCATCAACCGGCGCCAGACGCTGGGCGCAGTCTATCCCGCGCAGCCAGAACAGCGGGTTACTTTCGACGTCATGCCCCGACAGGTTCCAGATGTCGTCACAGCGGGTTGAGAGGAAATCGGCCAGCTGGTTATCGGGCCATTTATCTTCTTGTTTATCGCTAATCGCGCTTTGCGGCACATGGGAAACACACCCAGCCAGAAATAAACAGGGCAGGCTCAGGCGAAGCGTGCTGCGGGAAAACACCGCGCGTACGGCGCGGAAAAAGACGTGTGACATACTCACCAGACATAGATTCATTTTATTGATTTTTCCGGCTCAGGGGCAGTTCAATACGGAAGCAAACATCCGAACGTTCGTCCGTGGCAATGTTTAGCTCACCCTGCATGCGTCGTATGCAGTCCCGGGCGATGCTTAAGCCCAGACCACTGCCTTTCACCGCACCTTTCCGCTGATGACTCCCCTGGAAAAAGGGCTCGAAGATCATGGTTTTTTCGTCATCGGGAATCGGGGTGCCGGTGTTAGCGACGTCTATAAACACCCGGGAACCCTTCGTATAGCTTCGGATATAAATGTTACCGGATTCAGTACCATAGTGCACCGCATTGGAATAAAGATTATCCAGCACGCTCATTAGCAGCATGGGTTCAGCGAGACAGGTCGGCGCATTCAGCTCTACACCGGTATGCATCATTTTAGCTCTTGCTGGCAAGCTATGGGCGGAGATCACCATATCCACCAGCGGTTCAATGTCGACGTTTTCCAGTACAACCGCCCCGTCAGCCAGCTTGCGGTTGTAATCCAGCAGTTGCTCAATCAGCTTCTGCAGATTGCGGCTGCTGTTATCCAGGATCTCGACAATTTCTTTCTGTTCGGGCGTAAGCGGCCCTGCCACTTCGTCCGCCAGCAGTTCCGTCCCTTCGCGCATGCTGGCCAGCGGCGTTTTAAGCTCATGGGAGATATGGCGCAGGAACTGATGACGCTGTGATTCAAGCCACGCCAGGCGCTCGGACAGCCAGATAATACGCTGACCGACGGAACGCAATTCGCGAGGGCCTTTAAAAGCGACCGTATCACCCAGTGATTTTCCCTCCCCCAGGCGGTTGATCATCCGCTGGATCCCCTTCACCGGGCCGATGATCATGCGGGTAAAGAGCAGAACGAGCCCGAGGCTCACGAGGAACAGCACCAGCGCCTGCCAGCCGAAGAATTGGCCGCGCTCGGCAATCTCCTGCTGGAGCTGCTGGCCGCGCGAGAAAATCACCGTGCGGGTTGACTGCACCATCTCGGTGTTAGCGTTGGCGAAGGCTTCCAGGCGCGCGGCGGCGGCGACATCGGGTCCACTATTTTGGCACTGCAACTGTGCGAGATCGTTCAGATCCTGACGTAACGCCTGATACAGCTTGTCGTCAGGCAATACGCCGGCGTGGGCATCCAGCATTTCGCTGTAGCGCTTACGCTGACTCTGGTACACCTTTTCCAGCGTGCGATCGTCAAGCACGCAGTACTGACGATAGCTGCGCTCCATCTCAAGCGCGGCGTTGGTCATGGCCTCACTGCGCCGGGCGTCAATAAGCGTCGTGCGGTTGGTTAATGCCGCCTGCGCGCTCAGCGCGTTCAGGCTTTGCCACGCCTGCCAGGCAAGGATCAGCAACGGCAGCAGGATCAGCAGAAAGGCCATCATGACGAGCTGTCGCAGGGAGCGGGGAAAAACGGGCCAGCGTTTCAACGCATTACTCTCTTAATGGGGGTTTACGCAGAGCGTAACTGAGTCTGCCCTTCAGATACAACAAAGCCGGGTAAAAACCCGGCTTTGTCATGGAATGAGGCGGTGCCTAACTCGACGTTTCGCCCTGGCCTGATAAAGCATCGCTATGATCAGTAGTTGGACGGCAGGCACCTTTTTGTGCGTCATTCGAAGTTTATGTAGCACGTCCCGAAGGGGCTGACATAAGAAGGTGAATGAGCCACTGGTTAATATTATGCAACACCCGTGCCAGAATGCAAAACAAAAAATTAACACCTTGAAATATATAATTTTTACTCGCTTAACCCGTTCGTTATCGGTTGAATGATTTTCAGGCTAAGTGTCGCTGTTCAGCAACACCTTAACGGGAACCTTTCCTGCCACATATAAATCAATAGGTTAAATGTCTCCTTTTGGAGACACTCAAACCAAAGGGTTGTCGCGATTTTGCGACAGAGACAAAAAAGCCCGGTGGCGCTCGCGCTCACCGGGCCTACAGTCAGGACGCTGAAACTTAACCCAGCTGCTTACGCGCGTTGCGGAAGATACGCATCCACGGGCTGTCCTCGCCCCAGTTTTCCGGGTGCCAGGAATTGCTCACGGTACGGAACACACGTTCAGGATGCGGCATCATGATGGTTGCACGACCGCTTTCGCTGGTTACCGCCGTAATACCGTTGACGGAACCGTTCGGGTTGGCCGGGTAGGTTTCGGTGACCTTGCCGAAGTTATCGACAAAGCGCAGCGCCACCAGACCTTTGCTCTCCAGCTGAGCCAGATGCGCAGCATCACGCACTTCGACCTGACCTTCGCCGTGGGACACCGCGATTGGCATCTGCGACCCGACCATTCCCTGCAGCAGCAGAGACGGGCTCTGGGTCACTTCCACCAGGCTAAAGCGCGCTTCGAAGCGGTCAGACTGGTTACGCACAAAGCGCGGCCAGGCTTCGCTGCCCGGGATCAGTTCGCGCAGGTTAGACATCATCTGACAGCCGTTGCACACGCCCAGCGCCAGGGTCTGCGGACGATGGAAGAAGGTTTCGAACTCGTCGCGCACGCGGCTGTTGAAGAGGATAGATTTCGCCCAGCCCTCGCCCGCACCCAGCACGTCACCGTAGGAGAAACCACCGCACGCCACCAGCGCCTGGAAATCTTCCAGACCGGTACGTCCGGCCAGCAGGTCGCTCATGTGAACGTCGATAGCGTCAAAGCCCGCGCGATGGAAGGCGGCAGCCATCTCAACGTGGGAGTTAACGCCCTGCTCGCGCAGCACGGCCACTTTCGGACGCGCACCAGTCGCAATGTACGGCGCGGCGATGTCTTCGTTGATGTCGAAGGAGAGCTTCACGTTCAGGCCTGGATCCTGGTCATTGGCCTTCGCGTTGTGCTCCTGATCGGCACATTCCGGGTTATCACGCAGGCGCTGCATCTGCCAGGTGGTTTCCGCCCACCACATGCGCAGCGTGGTGCGGCTTTCGCTGAACACAGCGTGACCGTCTGCTTCAATGACGAAGCGATCGCCCTGAACGGCTTTACCCAGATAGTGCACGCAGTCTGCCAGACCGTGCTGCGCCAGAATCGCTTCAACCGCGTCGCGATCTGCCGCACGCACCTGAATCACGGCGCCCAGCTCTTCGTTAAACAGCGCCGCCAGACGATCTTCGCCCAGCGTAGCGATGTTGGTTTCGACCCCACAGTGGCCGGTGAAGGCCATCTCTGCCAGGGTCACCAGCAGGCCGCCGTCGGAACGGTCGTGGTAGGCCAGCAGCTTACGCTGCGCCACCAGCGCCTGGATGGCGTCGTAGAAGCCTTTCAGCTGCGCCACGTCGCGCACGTCGGCTGGCTTATCGCCAAGCTGACGGTAAACCTGCGCCAGCGCGGTAGCGCCCAGCGCGTTGTGGCCTTTACCCAGGTCAATCAGCAGCAGGGCGTTATCTTCGGTCGCCAGCTGCGGCGTAACGGTGTGACGCACGTCTTCCACGCGGGCAAACGCGGTGATCACCAGCGACAGCGGGGAGGTCATCTCGCGCTGCTCGTTACCTTCCTGCCAGCGGGTTTTCATCGACATGGAGTCTTTGCCCACCGGAATGGTCAGGCCGAGGGCAGGACACAGCTCCTCACCCACCGCCTTCACGGCTTCATACAGGCCCGCATCTTCGCCTGGGTGACCGGCAGCGGCCATCCAGTTTGCGGAGAGCTTGATACGTTTGATGTCGCCAATCTGCGTGGCGGCGATGTTGGTCAGCGCTTCACCGACCGCCAGACGGGCAGAGGCCGCGAAGTCCAACAGCGCGACCGGGGTGCGTTCACCCAGCGCCATCGCTTCGCCGTAGTAGCTGTCGAGGCTCGCGGTGGTCACGGCGCAGTTCGCCACCGGGATCTGCCACGGGCCAACCATCTGATCGCGGGATACCATACCGGTCACGGTACGGTCGCCGATGGTCACCAGGAAGGTTTTCTCAGCAACAGCTGGCAGGTGCAGCACGCGATTAACGGCTTCAGCCACGGTAATGCCCTGGCGATCCAGCGCTTTGCCCGCCGCTTTACGGGTCTGCACGTCGCGGGTCATCTTCGGCGTTTTACCGAGCAGGACGTCGAGCGGCAGATCGATCGGCTGGTTGTCGAAATGGGTGTCGCTCAGAGTCAGGTGCTGCTCTTCGGTCGCTTCACCGATGACGGCATACGGCGCGCGCTCGCGGCGGCACAGTTCGTCAAACAGCGGCAGCTGATCCGCCGCAACGGCCAGCACGTAGCGCTCCTGGGATTCGTTACACCAGATTTCCAGTGGGCTCATGCCCGGCTCATCGCTCAGGATATCGCGCAGGTTGAAACGGCCACCGCGACCGCCGTCGCTCACCAGCTCCGGCATGGCGTTGGACAGACCGCCCGCGCCCACGTCGTGGATAAAGAGGATCGGGTTAGCATCGCCCAGCTGCCAGCAGCGGTCGATCACTTCCTGGCAGCGACGCTCCATCTCAGGGTTGTCACGCTGCACGGACGCGAAGTCGAGATCCGCATCAGACTGGCCGGAGGCCATCGAAGAGGCCGCACCGCCGCCCAGACCGATGTTCATCGCCGGGCCGCCGAGCACGATCAGCTTCGCGCCGACGACGATCTCGCCTTTCTGCACGTGATCGGCACGGATGTTGCCGATCCCGCCCGCCAGCATGATCGGTTTGTGGTAGCCGCGCAGCTCTTCGCCGTTGTGGCTGTCCACTTTCTCTTCATAGGTACGGAAGTAACCGTTCAGCGCCGGACGACCAAATTCGTTGTTAAACGCCGCGCCGCCCAGCGGGCCTTCGGTCATGATATCCAGCGCGGTCACAATGCGCTCTGGCTTGCCGAAATCTTCTTCCCACGGCTGTTCAAAGCCCGGGATACGCAGGTTAGAGACGGAGAAACCGACCAGACCCGCTTTGGGTTTTGCACCACGACCGGTCGCCCCTTCGTCACGGATTTCACCGCCGGAGCCGGTCGCCGCACCCGGCCACGGGGAGATCGCGGTCGGGTGGTTGTGGGTTTCAACCTTCATCAGGATATGCGCGGGCTCCTGATGGAAGTCATAGCGCCCTGCTTCGCGATCGGCGAAGAAGCGGCCCACCTCGGAACCTTCCATCACCGCGGCGTTGTCTTTATAGGCAGACAGCACGTGGTCAGGGGTTTGCTCCATGGTGTTTTTGATCATTTTGAACAGCGACTTTGGCTGCTGTTCGCCGTCAATAATCCAGTCGGCATTGAAAATCTTGTGACGGCAGTGCTCAGAGTTCGCCTGCGCGAACATATAGAGTTCGATGTCGTTCGGGTTACGGTTGAGCTTAACGAACGCATCCTGCAGGTAGTCGATTTCGTCTTCTGCCAGCGCCAGGCCGAGACGCAGGTTGGCGTCAATCAGTGCCTGACGGCCCTGCCCCAGCAGGTCCACGCTCTGTACCGGCGCAGGCTGATGGTGGGAGAAAAGCTTCTGCGCGTCATCGAGAGAGGCAAACACGCTCTCCATCATGCGGTCGTGCAGTTCAGCCGCAACCGCCTGCCACTGCGCGTCGCTCAGGGTAGAGGCTTCCACGTAGTACGCCACGCCGCGCTCCAGACGGTTAATCTGGCTCAGGCCACAGTTGTGGGCGATGTCGGTGGCTTTGGAAGACCAGGGGGAGATGGTGCCCGGACGCGGCGTCGCAAGAATCAGTTTGCCGGTTGGCGTATGGCTGCTGAGGCTTGGGCCATACTTGAGCAGGCGTTCCAGCTGTACGCGCTCCTCTGCATTCAGGGGGGCATTCAGGTCAGCAAAATGGACATACTCAGCGTAAATATTGCTTACCGGAAGGTCGGCCGCCTGAAAACGTGCCAGCAGTTTGGTAATACGGAAGGCAGACAGTGCAGGCGAACCACGCAGAATTTCCATCATAAGTCTCTCGTCTTCGAAGCGCCGGGGCGCTTACAGTGTGCGCAAGGGGGGAAAACGGGCGTCATTATAGAGAATCCTGAGCGCCGACGAAACCGTTTGCGTCGAAATAAAATTGACGAAGAGATTTAACAATAGATGTGACCTGTCTCTCTAATTGGTTGCCAAGTGGCGCAAGTTTACGCAAAATGCCGCTCATTCAATGGCAAACCTTATTGTTAACATGGCTACAGCAGACTGAGGCAACCGGCGTCGCAGAGAATTAACTAATTGAAAAAATTAAAGATTAATTATCTGCTCATCGGCATTGTAACGTTGCTGCTGGCAGTGGCCCTCTGGCCTTCCCTCCCCTGGATCGGCAAAGCCGAAAACCGTATCGCCGCCATTCAGGAGCGGGGGGAATTGCGCGTCAGTACCCTTAACTCTCCGCTGATTTACAGCGACATCAACGGCAAAATCATTGGTCTGGATTATGAACTGGCACAACAGTTCGCCGATTATCTTGGCGTGAAGCTAAAAATCACCGTCCGCCAGAATATCAACCAGCTGTTTGATGACCTCGATAACGACGATGCCGATATGCTTGCCGCCGGGCTGGTGTATAACAGCGAGCGCAGCAAAAACTATCAGCCAGGCCCGACCTACTACTCCGTTTCGCAGCAGCTGGTTTATCGCGTCGGGAGCCTGCGCCCGCGCTCGCTGGCCTCGATTAACGATCGGCAGTTGACGATTGCCCCCGGTCACGTGGTGATTGACGATCTGCGTGAGCTCAAGGAGAAGAAATATCCGGACCTGAGCTGGACGGTGGATGCGAAACTCGGCACGACGGAGCTGCTGGAGCAGGTAAAAGATCAGAAAGTCCCCTACACCATCGCCGATTCGGTCGCGATCAGCCTGTTCCAGCGGGTGCATCCTGAAATCGCCGTGGCGCTGGACGTCACCGACGAGCAGCCTGTGACCTGGTTTACTCAGCTCGATGACGATCAGACCCTCTCTGCCGCGATGCTCGATTTCTTCAACACCATGAATGAAGACGGTACGCTGGCGCGCCTGGAGGAGAAGTACCTCGGGCATGGTGATGACTTTGACTACGTTGACACCCGCAGCTTCCTGCGTGCGGTAGACAGCGTCCTGCCGGACCTGCAGCCGCTGTTCGAAAAATACGCCCAGGAAATTGACTGGAAACTGCTGGCGGCTATTTCTTATCAGGAATCCCACTGGGATACCCAGGCCACGTCTCCGACTGGCGTACGTGGTTTGATGATGTTAACCAAAAATACCGCGCTGAGCCTGGGCGTCAATGACCGTACCGATGCGGAACAGAGCATCAGCGGCGGCGCGCGCTACCTGCAGGATATGATGGCCAAAGTCCCGGAAACGGTGCCGGAAGAGGAGCGGATCTGGTTCGCGCTGGCGGCCTACAATATGGGCTATGCGCATATGCTGGATGCGCGAGCGCTGACGGCCAAAACGAAAGGCAACCCGGACAGCTGGTCAGACGTAAAGCAGCGGCTGCCGCTGCTGAGCCAGAAGCCATGGTATAACAAGCTGACGTACGGCTACGCGCGCGGGCATGAAGCCTACGCCTACGTGGAAAATATCCGTAAATATCAGATTAGCCTGGTCGGGTATCTGCTGGAGAAAGAGAAAGAGGCGACAGAGGCCAAACAGCTGGCCCAAAGCTACCCTGTCGTGGCGCCGGACGAGCTTAATCGGCCGACGGCTTCAATTCTGCCTTTTGCTGCTTTTTCTGCTGACGGCGCATTCGAAAGAAATCGCTTAATAGCCCCGAACACTCTGGTGCAAGCACCCCGCCGATAGTCTTCACCTGGTGGTTCATCCCCGGGTGACCCAGCACGTCCATCAGTGAACCGGCCGCGCCGGTTTTTTCATCCCGCGCACCGAAGACTAAAGTCCCGATCCGGCTGTGCACCATCGCCCCGGAACACATCACGCACGGCTCAAGCGTCACATACAGCGTGGTATCAAGCAGGCGATAGTTTTGCAGCACCAGACCTCCCTGACGAAGCGCCATGATTTCGGCGTGCGCGGTAGGATCGTGGCGGCCAATGGGGCGGTTCCATCCTTCACCAATCACCTGGTTATTGTGGACCAGCACGGCGCCCACGGGCACTTCGCCCTCGTCCCAGGCACGCTGAGCCAGCGTCAGCGCATGGCGCATCCAGTATTCATGGTCGAGTTCAGGGTTGGACAACGGTTGATACTCCAGTCGAAAAGCGGGGCGCATTATACACGCCGATTATGGATAAGACTATTCGAGTTGCTGGAGTTCACCTGATGGCGTAACGCGCCAGCGGTGCTGGCAAAAATAGAGCAGCGGGTTGTCCTGTTTGCTGTCGCTGTAGCCGCTGTACAGGCGCAGCGGCGTACCGATGCGTTTCTCCAGCTGAACCACTTTTTCATGCCCCAGGCAGCGCATCGTCAGTACCCAACCGCCGTAGCCGCGGGCAATTTGCGTGGCAATAAGATTCACGCGCGGAAGCCAGGGGGTATCAAAATAGACTTGCTCCACCAGCGTCTGCGGGGAGCCGGTAATCAGCCAGATGTCGGCATCATTCGCATCGAGATAGCCGGTAAGGCGCGCCTGCACCACCGGAAAGGCGGCAACGTGGCCGCGAAACCAGTGCGCAAAATCCTGCTCCAGCTGTTTAAGCCGCGCTTCGCTGTGCCCAAACGTACATCCCCACAGCAGCAGGCTCATCGGCCATCGCGCCGCACGGCCTTTCACCAGCAGCGCGATACCGATCGCCGGTAAGAGCGGTAGCACGAGCAGCGCATTCAGAGGTAGACGCCGCAGCAGGTAACGCATAAACGTACCAAACATATCCTGCTGATGCAGCGTGCCATCCAGGTCGAAAAAGACAACGCGACGCGCGTGATTTGCCAAACCTTACTCCTCTGGGTCGTTGAATCCTAACAGCCAGGTAAACAGGAACCCGGCGATCACCGCTACTAAATAGCCTATCAGATAGAGCATCACTTTTCCGGTCACGATGGTTAATGCCAGCGGTAAACCCGAAATGCCAAAGGTAATAACGGTTGCGACCTTCCAGTAGCTGATCAGCGCCCCGCCTACCGCGCCGCCCAGACAGGCCGCGAGGAACGGTTTACCCAGCGGCAGCGTGACGCCAAAAATCAGCGGCTCGCCAATACCGAGCAGGCCGACCGGGAGTGCGCCTTTAATCACCTTTTTCAGACGCGCGTTGCGGGTTTTCATCAGTACCGCAATCGCCGCACCGACCTGCCCCACCCCCGCCATCGACAGGATAGGCAGCAGCGCATTATAGCCATGCGCCTGCACCAGCTCGACGTGGATCGGTACCAGCCCCTGATGCAGCCCGGTCAGCACCAGCGGCAGGAAAGTACCCGACAGCACCGCGCCCACTAACAGGCCGCCACGGTCAATCGCCAGCGACGCACCGTGGGCGATGGCTTCAGAGATCCACCCGCCTAACGGCTGGAGGGCGACAATCGCTACGCTACCGGTAATCAGCGTAGTCAGCAGCGGGTTGAGAATCAGCTCAATCGAGCCGGGCAGAACCGCGCGCAGCCTTTTCTCAATCCAGCACATCAGGATGACCACCAGCAGCACCGCAATTACCCCGCCGCGGCCGGGCTGGAGCGCCTCACCAAACAGCGTGATCTGCGCCAGCTGCGGGCTGGACAAGATGCCCGCCATCACGCCGCCCATCGCCAGCGATCCGCCAAACACCTTCGCGGTATTCACCCCGACCAGAATGTTCATAATGGCGAACACCGCGCTGCCGAAGATCCCGAGAATCCCCAGTAGGTTCGGATACTGCGTGGCGAAATCCCCCACAATATCCGGTCGCTTGAGGATATTGATGATCCCGGTGATCAGGCCCGAAGCAATAAACGCCGGGATCAGCGGAATGAAGACGTTTGCGAGCTGTCGCAGCGCGTCGCTCATCGGGGCTTTATATTTGGCCTTCACCTGCGCTTTGGTGCGCTCAGCATCGTCAATCGACACGCTCGCGCTAACGCCCATCAGTGCCCGCATGGCATCGACAACCTGCGCCGCTTTCCCCGGGCCGACGATCAGCTGATGCTGCTGACCCTGTTTCACGTAGCCGCTGACGCCGGAAAGTTGCTTCAGACGTGGCACGTCAAGCTGGTCGTCGTTATGCACCTCGACGCGCACGCGCGTCATGCAGTTTTCGAGACGCTGAATATTTTTTTCCCCACCGATCCCCTGCAGGATACCGCTGGCGAGCGCTGCTGTTTTGTCCATACACGCCTCTGTTAGTTTTCTAATGCCGCCCGTAAGAAGCCGTTATGCGCATCGAGTTTGGATCTCGCGCTCGCCGCATCCAGCCCGCTTAAGATCATCAGAATGGCAGGCTTAACATCGTGATCGGTCTGTTTGAGCACCGCTTCCGCCTCTTCACGCCCTGCGCCCGTCGCCTCCATCACCATGCGGCAGGCTCTGTCCACCAGCTTGACGTTGGTGGCCTGCATATCCACCATCAGGTTCTGATACACCTTGCCGAACTTCACCATCGCGCCGGTGGAGATCATATTGAGCACCAGCTTTTGCGCGGTCCCGGATTTCAGGCGCGTGGAGCCGGTGAGCGCTTCCGGCCCAACCACCGGAGAGATAGCGATAGCGGCCACCTGTGCAATCGGTGAGCCTGGGTTACAGGAGATGGCGACCGTCGTGCAGCCGGTCTGGTTAGCGTATTCCAGCCCGCCAATCACGTACGGCGTGCGCCCGGATGCCGCCAGCCCGACCACCAGATCCTTCGCCGTCAGATTCAGCGCCTTCAGGTCATCCTCGCCCAGCTGTTTGTTATCCTCCGCCCCTTCAACGGCTTTCAGCAGCGCACCGGGTCCACCGGCAATCAGCCCAACCACCAGACCATGCGGCACCCCAAAAGTTGGCGGACATTCTGACGCGTCCAGGACCCCAAGACGCCCGCTGGTCCCCGCCCCCATGTAAATAATGCGTCCACCGGCCTTGAGGGCTTCCGCCGCCGCATCCACCGCTTTCGCCACCTCAGGTAATGTCTCTTTCACTGCCTGCGCGACCAGCGTATCCTGTTGATTAAAGCGGTTAACCAGCTCCAGGGTGGAAAGCGCATCCAGATCCATGGTTTGCGGGTTACGCGTTTCAGAAACAAGTGAGCCAAGATTCATTTTTGTACCTCAAGAATTTTTAATTCATAATAATCACACTATAATGGAATATAAAATTCATTCAGGCGAGCAAAATCCGTATTTGCGCAGATAATCACATTTTCGCCAGGAGACCGTATGAACTGTTTAATTCGCATTCGCCAGCGCTACGCAGGCTTTGCCCAAAGCGACAAGAAGCTGGCGGATTTTCTGCTTTCTCAGCCCGACTACGCGCGCCATCTCAGCTCGCAGCAGCTGGCGAGTGAAGCCGGTGTGAGCCAGTCCAGCGTGGTGAAATTTGCGCAGAAGATTGGCTTTAAGGGATTCCCCGCCCTCAAGCTAGCGATCAGTGAAGCGCTGGTCAGTAACCCCAATCCGCAGTCCATGCCGGTGCATAATCAGATCCGCGGAGACGATCCGATGCGGCTGGTCGGCGAAAAGCTGATCAAAGAGAACGTGGCGGCCATGCATGCGACGCTCGATGTGAATACGGAAGAGAAGCTGCTGGAGAGCGTGGCGATGTTGCGCGGCGCGCGGCGAATCATTCTGACCGGCATCGGCGCGTCCGGACTTGTGGCGCGTAACTTTGGCTGGAAGCTGACAAAAATTGGCCTTAACGCCATCGTCGAGCAGGATATGCACGCCCTGCTGGCGACCGTACAGGCGATGGATCCTGACGATCTGCTGCTGGCGATCTCCTATTCCGGCGAGCGCCGCGAGATCAACATGGCCACCGATGAAGTCCTGCGCGTCGGCGGTAAAATTCTGGCCATCACCGGTTTTACGCCGAATGCCCTGCAGCAGCGAGCCACGCGCTGTTTATATACCATTGCCGAGGAGCAGGCCACGCGCAGCGCGGCTATCTCGTCCACCAGCGCACAAATGATGCTGACGGACCTGCTGTTTATGGCGCTGGTGCAGCAGGATCTGGAGCGTGCGCCCGAGCGCATTCGCCACAGCGAAGAACTGGTAAAGAAACTGGTTTGACGCGTATAATGCCCGCCCAGTTTGTGTTGTTTCTGAGAATTTCCTGATGGCGCTGTTAATTACCAAAAAATGCATTAATTGCGATATGTGCGAGCCCGAATGCCCGAACCAGGCCATTTCGATGGGCGACAGCATTTATGAGATTAACAGCGACCGCTGCACCGAATGCATCGGCCACTATGAAACGCCGACCTGTCAGAAAGTGTGCCCGATCCCCAATACCATCCTGAAGGATCCGGCACACGTCGAGAGCGAAGAGCAGCTGTGGGATAAGTTTGTCCTGATGCACCACGCGGACAAACTTTAACTTTCGATGATCACCGTTGCGCTGGCATAGTGGCGCTCATCGGCGATCGTCACGTGCACGTGATTCACGCCCAGCTTCTCGGCCAGCTTTTGCGCCTCGCCCCATAAGCGCAGGCTTGGCTTACCCAGCTCATCGTTAAACACTTCAAACTGGTTGAACGCCAGACCGTTACGAATGCCGGTTCCGAAGGCTTTGGCGGCCGCCTCTTTTACCGCAAAGCGCTTCGCCAGGAAACGCACCGGCTGCTGATGCGCTTCCCAGATGGCCCATTCGTTATCGCTCAGCACGCGTCTTGCGAGGCGATCGCCGCTGCGGGCGATCACCGCTTCAATGCGGGCTATTTCAACGATATCAGTGCCTAAGCCCAGAATGGCCATTACTGACGCGCTTCCTGCATCAGGCGTTTCATCTCTGAGACCGCCTCTTTCAGGCCGCTCATCACCGCACGGCCAATGATCGCGTGGCCGATGTTCAGCTCGTGCATTTCCGGGATGGCGGCAATAGCTTTCACGTTATGGTAGGTCAGGCCGTGACCGGCATTGACCTTCAGACCCAGGCTCGCCGCGTAGGTGGCCGCTTTAGCAATACGCTCCAGCTCTTTCGCCTGCTCTTCATCATTTTTGGCATCGGCATAGCAGCCGGTGTGAATTTCGATATACGGCGCGCCCACGTCGGCTGCCGCTTTAATCTGGGTGAAATCGGCGTCAATAAACAGCGAAACCAGGATACCGGCATCCGCCAGGCGCTTGCAGGCATCGCGCATTTTGTCGAGCTGACCGGCCACATCCAGACCGCCTTCGGTCGTCACTTCCTGGCGTTTTTCCGGCACCAGGCAGCAGAAGTGCGGCTGAGTCTCACAGGCAATCGCCAGCATCTCTTCGGTGACCGCCATCTCCAGATTCATACGGGTATCCAGCGTCTGGCGCAGAATGCGCACGTCGCGGTCGGTGATGTGGCGACGGTCTTCACGCAGATGAACGGTAATGCCGTCGGCGCCAGCCTGTTCAGCGATAAACGCCGCCTGAACCGGATCGGGATACTCCGTGCCGCGCGCATTACGCAGCGTGGCGATATGATCGATGTTGACGCCTAACAGTAATTCAGCCATGACAATCCTCGGTTTTCTTTTCGATTCTGTGGTCTAACGTTTCGGCACAAACTGCCTGAATAATTCGCGGCTCTTTAAGGGCTTGCCGCCAAGATACGGCTTGAGGGCAATCCGGGTAAAGCGTTTTGCTGCGCGCAGGGTATCCTGATCGGGAAACTCGCGCTCATACAGCGCCCGGAGCTGGCGCCCGGTAAAGGTGTTATTGTCGATCACGATGCTGGCAATAAAGCCCTTTTCTTCGCGGTAGCGGTAGGTCATGGTGTCTTCCACTTCGTCACCGCTGCCCGCACAGTGCAGAAAATCGACCCCGTACCCAAGATGGCCCAGCAGCGCCAGTTCAAAACGCCGCAGCGCAGGCTCGGGCGTGCCGGTTGCGCCAGCCAGCGCCTGGATACAGTGCAGATAATCAAAGAAAAGTTCAGAGAAGCGCGTCTCATGTTCAAGAACGCGTGAGATGAGTTCATTGACATACAGGCCGCTGTAGAGCGTGATGCCCGAGAGAGGAAGCGCCAGGGAGACGGCTTCGGCGCTGCGCAGGGTTTTAACTTCCCCTCGCCCACCAAAACGTACCAGCAGCGGCGTGAAAGGCTGTAAGGCGCCTTTCAGGTTAGAACGTTTGGAACGTGCGCCTTTTGCAACAAGGCGCACGCGGCCCGACTCTTCCGTGAAGACGTCCAGCATCAGGCTGGTTTCGCTCCAGGGACGACTATGCAGGACAAAGGCGCGCTGCCATCCATCCATATGCTCGTCGTCTTGAGTTACTGGTCTTCGCCGTAACCGAGGCTGCGCAGAGCACGCTCATCATCGGCCCAGCCAGATTTCACTTTCACCCACAGTTCGAGGTGAACCGGCGCTTCGAACATCTCCTGCATGTCCTTACGGGCTTCGATACCGATGGTTTTGATCTTGGCGCCTTTGTTGCCGATCACCATCTTCTTCTGCCCTTCGCGCTCAACGAGGATCAGGCCGTTGATGTCGTAGCCGCCACGCTCGTTGCTCTGGAAACGCTCGATCTCCACCGTCACAGAGTACGGCAGTTCAGCGCCCAGGAAACGCATCAGCTTTTCACGGATGATTTCAGACGCCATAAAGCGCTGAGAACGATCGGTGATGTACTCTTCCGGGAAGTGGTGAATCGCTTCCGGGAGATGCTTACGCACGATGCCCGCGATGGTGTCCACGTTCAGCCCCGTCTCCGCAGACAGCGGGACGATATCAAGGAAGTTCATCTGGCTACCGAGCCACTGCAGATGCGGCAGCAGATCGGCCTTTTCCTGAACGTTGTCAACTTTGTTGACGGCGAGGATGACCGGCGTTTTGCCGTCACGCAGTTTGTTCAGCACCATCTCGTCGTCCGGCGTCCAGCGGGTGCCTTCCACAACGAAAATCACCAGCTCCACGTCGCCAATCGAGCTGCTCGCCGCCTTGTTCATCAGACGGTTGATAGCACGCTTCTCTTCCATGTGCAGGCCCGGGGTATCGACGTAGATCGCCTGATACGCGCCTTCAGTATGGATACCGACGATGCGGTGACGCGTGGTCTGCGCCTTACGCGAGGTGATAGAAATCTTCTGCCCAAGCAGATTATTCAGCAGAGTAGATTTGCCAACGTTCGGACGTCCAACGATGGCAATAAATCCGCAATAGGTCTTTTCTTCGCTCATTCCAGCTCCAGCATTTTTAACGCCTGTTCGGCGGCAGCCTGTTCAGCCTTACGACGGCTTGAACCTGTGCCCACCACCGGTTCACTCAGGCCACTGACCTGGCAATGGATGGTAAATTCCTGATCGTGCGCTTCGCCACGAACCTGCACCACCAGATAAGATGGCAGCGGCAGATGACGACCCTGCAAATATTCCTGCAGACGCGTTTTCGGATCTTTTTGTTTATCGCCCGGGCTGATTTCGTCCAGACGGGTCTGATACCAGTTCAGGATCAGCTTTTCGACGGTCTGGATATCGCTGTCCAGGAACACACCACCAATTAATGCTTCGACCGTATCGGCAAGAATAGATTCACGACGGAAGCCGCCGCTTTTCAGTTCACCCGGCCCAAGACGCAGACATTCGCCCAGTTCAAATTCGCGCGCGATTTCCGCAAGGGTATTACCCCGAACCAGCGTGGCACGCATGCGGCTCATATCCCCTTCATCCACACGCGGGAAACGATGATAAAGCGCATTCGCAATCACGAAACTTAAAATAGAGTCGCCTAAAAACTCGAGACGCTCATTATGTTTGCTGCTGGCACTGCGGTGGGTTAATGCCTGTTGCAACAACTCCTGATGATGAAAAGTGTAGCCCAGCTTCCGTTGAAGCCGATTAATTACGATGGGGTTCATGCGATACCAATAAATGAATGCGTCAAAAATGCAGCACACGAAACCGACCTGAGAAAACCAACGCGGTTTCGTGTGCCGTGGCACCCTTGCAGGGCCAACCTTAAACTTCGGGGGAATATTCTATACACAACGACAGGGGATGTCGTTAGTTCGAAGAGATTTATCGGTGAAATAATTCGTGTAGCCGCTTTAATTAGCGGCTACACGTTCATTTAGTGAGAATTAATGGATTCCGCCAATACGATTCAGGCGTACGCCGGTCGGCCATTCGCCTTCCTGCTTCTCAAAACTCATCCAGATCGCGGTCGCTTTACCCACCAGATTCGCTTCCGGCACAAAGCCCCAGTAACGGCTGTCCGCAGAATTATCGCGGTTGTCACCCATCATGAAGTAATGGCCCGGCGGTACAATCCAGCTTGCCAGCTGCTGACCCGGCTGACGATAGTACATACCCAGCTGATCCTGCGCGATTGGCACGGTGAGGATCCGGTGCGTCACGTCGCCCAGCGTCTCTTTGCGCTCAACCAGACGGATACCGTTATCTTTGGTTTCGCCTTTCGGTACCTGGAAGAATCCGCTAGTCGCTTCACCGCCGTTATGACGGGCAAAGGTCTGCACAAAATCACTTGGCTCGACGTTTGAGTAGGTGATTGGCAGCGCGTTTTCACATGCGGTACCGGAACTGCAGCCTGGCTGA
Organism: Enterobacter cloacae complex sp. Mu1197; assembly: GCF_040059225.1. Taxonomy (NCBI): domain Bacteria; kingdom Pseudomonadati; phylum Pseudomonadota; class Gammaproteobacteria; order Enterobacterales; family Enterobacteriaceae; genus Enterobacter; species Enterobacter cloacae complex sp. Mu1197. Next base: position 3,538,761 of record NZ_CP157375.1, read on the forward strand.
ACGGTGACTTCTTTCGCAACCGGATCGTAAGTCACTTTGTCACCCGGCAGACCTACCGCACGCTTGATGTAATCCAGGCGCGGATCTTCCGGATATTTGAACACCACGATGTCGCCACGTTTCGGATGACCGGTTTCGATCAGCGTTTTCTGGTAGATAGGATCTTTAATGCCGTAGGCAAACTTCTCTACCAGAATAAAATCACCAATCAGCAGCGTTGGCATCATTGAACCTGATGGGATCTGGAACGGTTCGTAAATAAACGAACGTACCACCAGCACAATCGCCAGCACCGGAAACACCGAGGCACCCGTTTCCAGCCAGCCCGGTTTCGGACCGACTTTCTTCAGGGTTTTCGCGTCAATACCATCGCCAGTGGCTGCCTGTGCGGCAGCCTGACGTTCACGACGTTTTGGGGCGAAGATAAACTTATCCAGACACCACAGCAGACCCGTCACCAGGGTAGCAATGACCAGGATCAGGGCAAACATGTTCGCCATGCCAACTCCTTAGGGTTATTTGCCGTCTTTACCAACATGAAGGATGGCAAGGAATGCTTCCTGCGGCAGCTCGACGTTACCGACCTGCTTCATACGCTTCTTACCTTCTTTCTGCTTCTGGAGCAGCTTTTTCTTACGGCTGACGTCACCGCCATAGCACTTCGCCAGAACGTTTTTACGCAGCTGTTTCACGGTGGAACGCGCGATAATGTGGTTGCCGATGGCCGCCTGAATCGCGATATCGAACTGCTGACGCGGGATCAGATCTTTCATCTTCTCAACCAGTTCGCGACCACGGTATGGCGCATTGTCGTTGTGGGTGATCAGCGCCAGCGCATCCACACGCTCGCCGTTGATCAGCACGTCCACACGCACCATGTTGGAGGCCTGGAAGCGTTTGAAGTTGTAATCCAGTGACGCATAGCCACGGGAGGTGGACTTCAGACGGTCGAAGAAGTCGAGTACCACTTCCGCCATCGGGATTTCGTAGGTCAGCGCGACCTGGTTACCGTGGTAAACCATGTTGGTCTGCACGCCGCGCTTCTCAATACACAGCGTAATGACGTTACCGAGGAATTCCTGCGGCAGCAGCATGTGACATTCGGCAATAGGCTCACGCAGCTCGTGAATATTGTTCAGCGGTGGCAGCTTGGACGGGCTGTCGACGTAGATCACTTCTTTCGAGGTGGTTTCAACTTCATACACTACCGTCGGCGCGGTGGTGATCAGGTCCAGATCGTATTCACGCTCCAGACGTTCCTGAATGATCTCCATGTGCAGCAGGCCGAGGAAGCCGCAGCGGAAGCCGAAGCCCAGCGCCGTTGAGCTTTCTGGCTCGTAGAACAGGGAGGCATCGTTCAGGCTCAGCTTGCCAAGCGCATCACGGAAGTTTTCATAGTCGTCAGAGCTGACCGGGAACAGGCCCGCGTAAACCTGCGGCTTCACCTTTTTAAAGCCTGGCAGCGCTTTTTCTGCCGGGTTACGCGCACCGGTCAGGGTATCGCCCACCGGCGCACCAAGGATGTCTTTGATGGCGCATACCAGCCAGCCTACCTCGCCGCATGTCAGCTCGGTACGGTCAACCTGTTTTGGCGTGAAGATACCCAGACGGTCGGCGTTGTAGACCTGTCCGGTACTCATAACCTTGATTTTGTCGCCTTTGCGCATGGTGCCGTTTTTAATACGCACCAGGGAGACAACGCCCAGATAGTTATCGAACCAGGAGTCGATAATCAGCGCCTGCAGCGGGGCATCCGGATCGCCTTCCGGGGCCGGAATATCACGCACCAGGCGCTCCAGCACGTCGGTCACGCCGACACCGGTTTTAGCAGAGCAGCGCACGGCATCGGTCGCGTCAATGCCGACAATATCTTCAATCTCTTCCGCGACGCGCTCAGGATCGGCGGCTGGCAGGTCAATCTTGTTCAGAACCGGCACAACTTCGAGGTCCATTTCCATCGCGGTGTAGCAGTTTGCCAGGGTCTGGGCTTCTACGCCCTGCCCGGCATCGACTACCAGCAGCGCGCCTTCACAGGCCGCGAGCGAGCGTGAAACCTCATAGGAGAAGTCAACGTGGCCTGGGGTGTCGATAAAGTTCAGCTGATAGGTTTCGCCATCAGCCGCCTTGTAATCCAGCGTGACGCTCTGCGCTTTGATGGTGATACCGCGTTCGCGTTCCAGGTCCATGGAGTCCAGAACCTGGGCTTCCATTTCACGATCAGACAGGCCACCGCAAATCTGGATAATACGGTCAGACAGCGTCGACTTACCGTGGTCAATGTGAGCAATGATCGAAAAGTTACGTATGTTCTTCATATAGTTAAATAATTATGCCTTACGAATTCCTGGAGGCCGCTGTTCTTAGCCTGACGTTTTTCAGTGCGAAAACGCAGCATTCTACACTACATCTCCGCTACCTGGAAATGGACTTAGCGCCAGGTATAGCGTGAAGAAAGGACGTTTTCTGTTTTAAGACGTAAAAATGATAAAGCCCGATGAATCACCGGGCCTCAGAAGAGAGCGTCTCGACGCGAAGCTGGTCTGGCGCCAGCCCAACGCTGAGAATGACAGGCTGCCACTCCTCGCGCGCGGCAAGCGTCGGGGAGAGGCCTTTGGCAAGCCAGAATCCCCCCAGACCACCTAATGCGGCACCGCACATGGCGGCTCCATCGGTGCCAAACAGCATCTGGAAAACGCCGCCCATAATAAACAGCCCGATCAGCGGAGAGAGATAGACCAGCATGGCGGAGCTGAGCAGACTGCCTTCCGCGATGCCCAGTTCAACCTTCTGCCCGGCCATCAGCGGCTGTTCGCTTGGCACAGAAATCGTGTGCGATGTTTGCGGCCCGAGCTTATTCAGCACGCGGCTGCCGCAACCGGCTCGGGATGCGCAGCTATTGCATGAGGCTTTTACATCGCAACTCACCAGCGCAATGCCGTTTTGCCACGAGACTACCGTCGCCCACTCTTTGATCATTGTGCGGCCCTGAATTTAATGCTGTCGGAGATGCGCTTCGCCGTTTGCGGAGGAAGTTCACCCACAATGGTGATCTCTGCGTTATCGCGTACCGTTGTGCTCACCGTACGGCGCCCGGTACGCAGCATTTGTTCGGCGCTGTTTGCCGTTGCGCGATTGATATTCACCGAGAAGCTGAACAAACCATCGGAATAGAGGCGAGATTCCACTGGCGTTTCAATCGTTGGCAACTGACGACGGCTGCTGGACACTTCGCTAAACCCTTGTGGGATCCAGGCAGGTACCCAGTTGAAATTAACGGAATCGCCTGCCGGAACGGAAAGCAGCGGCGGCAGGCTGGCCTTAGCCAGATTCTGCATGCTGTTGCCAACCTGATTGTTCACGCTGAAGGAGATAACGCGGAACTGTTCCAGCGTTTCACCGTCACGGTCAAGCAGATCTACACGCATGGGGAGTTTGGTTTCCGCGTCGATCCAGACAATATAGCTGTAGCGCGTTCCATCCCGGGCGACAACGCGGATCACCTCACACAGTCTGTCCGCAATACGCGTACGCCCTACCGAGATAAAATCGTAGTAAGGGGCCAGCCGTTTGAAGTCGGTGTAAATGAGTGACGGCAGAGAATCAACGATATAGTCGCCATTCAGCGTGAAAGGCTCCAGGCCGGGCTCGAAATAGCTGATTTCGTTACCACGCTGGACAACTTCCCGACGCGGACCATCCATCTGTAAAAGCTGGGCGAGCGGCTGATTATCAAGACGGGCATGGCGATAGCGTAACGACTCGACGCCCTGCTTATTGATGCTGATAAATGCCAACTCGTAATTGAGTGACTGGCTGGCCAGATTCATTTGCTGCAACAACGCCCCGGATGATACATCAGCCGAGGCGTTGGCAGAGAAGAACAGGCTACCCGCCATCAGAGACATGGCGAACCAAAGTTGCTTCATTACTGCGATTGCGTTCCTAAAGTTTGGTTTCCGGGCACCTGCACAGCAGCTTGCTGTGTCTGCGCCTGCTCAAACTGAAGCTGTTCAGAGTGCAGACGACGCTGCAACTCGTAATCCTGCAACATCGCATTAATGCGACGGCGCTGCTCCTGAACCTGCTGTTGCTGACCGCCGCTGGCGGAAGCATCAGCCGGTACGCCCAGGCTTACCGGGCTGGCTTTGCCCATCATCGGCAGTGTGTTAAACACTGGCGCTTCTGGCTGCTGATTAGTTTCAGACTGAGTATTATAGTGCTGGACGCCAACGATAACTGCAAGCGATACGCATGCAGCCACACCCATTTGTGTAAGCTGGCTGGCCCACGGACGCACCTTTTGCCAGAATGGCATTTTCTGCCACTGGTGAGGCGCGGGTTGAGCTTCAGGAATCAGCGGAGTGGTCTGATGAACAGGCTCATTCTCAATCGCCGCCATGACGCGGGCTGAGATATCGAAATGGAGAACCTCGCCGGTGTCACCGCGAAGGGTGTCACGGATGAGATGGTAACTCTCCCAGGTCTCTTGCATTTCGGGAGAATGAGACAGCTCGTTGAGCAGCTCACTATCCACCGTTTCACCATCCATTAAAGCGGAAAGTTTTTCTTTCTGCATGCCTAATACCTTTTCCAGTATCCCGCTATCGTCAACGCCTGATAAGCGGTTGAACTTTATTATCAATAGCTTCTCGCGCACGGAAAATTCGTGAACGTACCGTGCCGACCGGACAATCCATGATAGCGGCTATTTCTTCATAGCTCAGACCATCCAGCTCCCGTAACGTAATTGCCATGCGTAAATCTTCCGGGAGCGACTCGATCGTGCGAAAAACGATTTGTCTCAGTTCTTCTGACAACATTAAGTTCTCAGGGTTCGAAATTTCTTTCAATGCGCCGCCACTTTCGAAGTTTTCGGCGTCGATTGCGTCCACATCACTAGAAGGCGGACGACGGCCCTGAGCGACCAGATAATTCTTTGCCGTATTGACCGCAATACGGTACAGCCAGGTATAAAAAGCACTATCTCCCCGGAACGAATCCAGCGCGCGATAGGCCTTAATAAAAGACTCTTGCACCACATCAGGCACATCGCCTGACGGTACATAGCGGGAAACCAGGCTCGCCACCTTATGCTGGTAGCGCACCACCAGTAAGTTAAAGGCTTTCTGATCTCCCTTCTGGACCCGTTCAACCAGGACCTGGTCCGTTAACTGCTCGCTCATCCGAGGTAATGTCTCCCCAAACCTAAATTCCACGCGTTATCGAAACGCCACTCTAAAAATACCGCACTTTGAGCAAGCACCGAATTAGAGTGTCTGATCTTCAATAAGTTCCGTAACGCCTTTGTTTTTGTTCATCGCGCCGCAGACTGTTCATTTTCTCTCATTATAAGTCTGTTCACGATACGCACCACTTTCTGACAAGAAACATCTTTTTCCCGCCAGAAGAGTAACGCAACCCAGTCTTTATTTCATCACAAAATCTGACGCTAACGATCTGCTTCGCAAAATAATTTCACTCATTTACCCTCCGTTTACCTCTGCTTACGCGTTTAGTCATTGCAACAGCCATAAAAAAAAACGTGCGATAAATCGCATTCAGGTGCTATTCTGGCCTAACACTGTTTAGTAAATTAAACAACAATCATGAACACAACACCTGAACTCCATTGTGATGTACTGATCATCGGCAGCGGCGCTGCCGGTCTCTCTCTGGCGCTACGCCTGGCCGAGCATCAAAACGTTATCGTTCTGAGTAAAGGGCCGATAAGCGAGGGTTCCACGTTTTATGCCCAGGGCGGGATTGCCGCCGTGTTTGATGAGACAGACAGCATTGCCTCCCACGTCGACGATACGCTGATTGCCGGGGCCGGGATCGTGGATGCGCATGCCGCAGAGTTTGTCGCCAGCAATGCCCGCCATTGCGTGCAGTGGCTCATCGACCAGGGCGTCTTATTCGATACGCAGGTTCAACCCAATGGTGAAGAGAGCTACCACCTGACGCGTGAAGGCGGCCATAGCCACCGCCGCATCCTGCACGCAGCGGATGCCACCGGGAAAGAAGTGGAGACCACGCTGGTCGGCAAGGCGCTGAGCCATCCTAATATTCGAGTGCTTGAACGAAGTAACGCCGTTGACCTGATTATCTCCGACAAGATTGGCCTGCCGGGCACGCGTCGCGTGGTGGGCGCCTGGGTCTGGAACCGCAATAAAGAGAAGGTGGAAACTTGCCAGGCGAAAGCTGTAGTGCTGGCCACGGGTGGTGCCTCTAAAGTGTATCAGTACACCACGAACCCGGACATTGCCTCCGGAGACGGTATCGCGATGGCCTGGCGCGCCGGCTGCCGGGTGGCGAACCTTGAGTTCAATCAGTTTCACCCAACCGCCCTGTTCCATCCTCAGGCGCGCAACTTCCTGCTGACGGAAGCCCTGCGCGGCGAAGGCGCCTATCTGAAACGCCCTGACGGCACCCGCTTTATGCCCGACTTTGACGCCCGTGGCGAACTGGCCCCGCGCGATATCGTTGCCCGCGCCATCGACCATGAAATGAAGCGTCTTGGCGTGGATTGCATGTATCTTGATATCAGCCACAAGCCTGCAGAGTTTATTCGCCAGCACTTCCCGATGATTTACGAAAAGCTGCTCAACCTTGGCATCGATTTAACGCGCGATCCGGTGCCGATTGTGCCAGCCGCCCACTATACCTGCGGTGGGGTGATGGTTGACGATCATGGGCGTACCGATGTCGATGGCCTGTATGCTATCGGTGAGGTCAGCTATACCGGGCTTCACGGCGCGAACCGTATGGCGTCTAACTCGCTGCTTGAGTGCCTGGTCTACGGCTGGTCGGCCGCAGAAGACATCACCAAACGCATGCCCTACGCCCGCGAGACAGAGCGCCTGCCTGCCTGGGATGAAAGCCGCGTGGAAAATCCGGACGAGCTGGTCGTGATCCAGCATAACTGGCATGAGCTACGGCTGTTCATGTGGGATTACGTCGGGATTGTGCGCACCACGAAACGTCTTGAGCGCGCGCTGCGCCGCATCACCATGCTGCAGCAGGAAATTGATGAGTATTATGCCAATTTCCGCGTGTCGAATAATCTGCTGGAGCTGCGCAATCTGGTGCAGGTTGCCGAGCTGATCGTTCGCTGCGCGATGATGCGTAAAGAGAGCCGCGGGTTGCACTATACGCTGGACTATCCGGATCAGCTTGCGGAATCCGGCCCGTCGATCCTCGCCCCGCAGGTTTACATAAACAGATAAAACGCCTGGGTCAGGGCAGTGTAATCTTCGGAATAACGCTGGTCTGGCCCACGGATCACCATTCGATCGTTAAAGCATTCACCCTCTTTCGGCGAGAGCGCCAGCAGCACGCGGTGTGGCAGTCGGCCTTCCGTATCCGAAATATCGGTACGCAGACGTAACGTCCAGCCAATCTCCTGCGCGATACCGATGAACGTGTTGCCGGTACTCTCTGGCAGGACCACGCAGAAAAAGCCTTCTTCGGAGATGAGTTCGGCCGCACTGGTGAGCAGCGCTTTATGATCGAGGGAACGGGTATAACGCGCCTGTTCGCGCTCGGGTGTCCCGCACTCAACGCCGGGCGCATAGTAGGGAGGGTTGCTGACGATCAGGTCGTAACGCGCGGTTTGTTCAGGCGCCCAGGCGAGCACATCGGCGCAGTCCACTTTCATGCGGGCAGCCCAGGGGGATTCGGCCACATTTTCACTTGCTTGCTCTGCCGCCTGCGCATCCAGTTCGACGGCATCGATGGTGACATGTTCTTCCGTGCGCTGCGCCAGCATTAACGCCACCAGCCCGCTGCCGGTACCGATATCAAGAATACGCTTAACCCCTGCGACAGGCGCCCACGCGCCCAGTAAAATACCGTCCGTACCGACCTTCATGGCACAGCGATCGTGAGCGACAAAAAATTGTTTAAACGTAAAACCATCGCGGCGCAGCTGCGCTTTGAGTTGAGACATGTCGGAGCAACCTTCTAAGTGAAACTGGAGTAGCATAGGGGAAAGCGAAGTGGCCGAAAAGCGATATCCATACAAACAGATGAAGATTACAGCCGTAACGTCTATAATCAGCGCCCCACACAGAGGTAGAACATGACTGTAACGACTTTTTCCGAACTTGAACTCGATGAAAGCCTGCTCAATGCACTTGAGAGCAAAGGCTTTACACGCCCGACCGCCATTCAGGCAGCGGCCATTCCGCCTGCGCTTGAGGGCCGCGATGTGCTCGGTTCTGCGCCAACCGGCACGGGGAAGACAGCAGCCTATTTGCTGCCTGTGTTGCAGCATCTGCTCGATTTTCCACGTAAAAAATCTGGCCCGCCGCGTATTTTAATCCTGACGCCGACGCGCGAACTGGCCATGCAGGTGGCCGATCACGCGCGTGAACTCGCGGCAAATACCCATCTGGATATCGCGACCATCACCGGCGGCGTTGCGTATATGAACCACGCCGAAGTGTTCAGCGAAAACCAGGACATCGTCGTTGCGACGACGGGCCGCCTGCTGCAGTACATTAAAGAAGAGAACTTCGACTGCCGTGCGGTTGAAACGCTGATCCTCGACGAAGCCGACCGTATGCTGGACATGGGCTTCGCACAGGATATCGAGCATATTGCGGGTGAAACGCGCTGGCGTAACCAGACGATGCTGTTCTCTGCCACCCTCGAAGGGGAAGCGATTAAAGACTTCGCAGAGCGTCTGCTGGAAGATCCGGTGGAAGTGTCAGCGACGCCGTCCACCCGTGAGCGTAAGAAGATCCACCAGTGGTACTACCGCGCGGACAACCTTGAGCACAAGGTCGAATTGCTCAAACACCTGCTGAAGCAGGAAGATGCGCTGCGCACAATCGTGTTTGTCCGTAAGCGCGAGCGCGTGCACGAGCTGGCAGAAATGCTGCGTAACGCCGGGATCAACAACTGCTATCTTGAAGGCGAGATGGCGCAGATCAAGCGTACCGAAGGCATTAAGCGCCTGACCGATGGCCGCGTTAACGTGCTGGTTGCCACAGACGTTGCCGCTCGCGGGATCGACATCCCTGACGTCAGCCACGTCATTAACTTCGATATGCCGCGCAGCGGCGATACCTATCTGCACCGTATTGGCCGTACCGGCCGCGCGGGCCGCAAAGGGATTGCGATTTCACTGGTCGAAGCGCATGACTACCTGCTGCTGCAGAAAATTGGCCGCTATGTTGACGAGCCGCTGAAAGCGCGCGTTATTGATGGCCTGCGCCCAACCACGCGTGCGCCGAGTGAAAAAATGACGGGTAAACCGTCCAAGAAAGCGCTCGCGAAACGTGCTGAGAGAAAAGAGAAAGAAAAAGAGAAACCGCGCGTGAAGCAGCGCCACCGCGATACCAAAAATATTGGTAAGCGCCGTAAGCCAAGCTCTGCTGCACCAGAGACAAAAACGGAAGAGTAAAAAAAAGCCGGGGAAATCCCCGGCTTTTTTATTCCCCCCGTAGCTGAAGCCTTACAGGCTTTCAGTAAAGGTACGCGCGATAACGTCGCGCTGCTGTTCTGGGGTCAGAGAGTTGAAGCGTACCGCATAGCCGGACACGCGAATGGTCAGCTGTGGGTATTTTTCTGGGTGCTCAACCGCGTCCATCAGCGTTTCGCGACGCAGTACGTTTACGTTCAGGTGCTGACCACCTTCCACGCGCACTTCCGGTTTCACTTCCATTGGAATTTCACGGTATTCGATTTCGCCCAGTTTGCTCACCGGCACGATTTCATCTTCAGCAAAACCCGCTTTCGCGACGACACAGCGCGCTTCGTTTTTCTCGCTGTCCAGCAGCCAGAAAGAGTTGAGCAGATCGTCATTTGCAGCTTTAGTAATCTGGATACCTGTAATCATGTGTTGCCTCCCTTAGGCTACATTAACTGATGTCGGCCTCTCGCGGCCAATTGGTAAAACCATTGTTTCTTGTGTGTATATATATCATTCACACCCCGGTGATTTATTGATTTAAATCAACAAAAACACCAACCACATAAAGAGTGTGGTTTGAATTTATTGCTTTAGATCAATTTCACGACCTTACCAATTCAATTCAACCTGCATATTTTCAACATAAATTTAGCCACTTAGCGCGTATTCAGTGTGCTATTTTGCTCACCGGGCTTTAACAGGTAAGCTAGTCAGAGATTGAAATTCGCAGGAGAGCGAGATGACGACACCTTTAACCTGGCATGACGTGCTGGCAGAAGAAAAGCAGCAGCCCTATTTTATCAATACGCTCAGCACCGTTGCGGCTGAGCGCCAGTCCGGACAGACGATTTACCCACCGCAGAAAGATGTGTTCAACGCCTTTCGCTACACCGAACTGAGCGATGTGAAAGTGGTCATTCTGGGCCAGGATCCCTATCACGGCCCGGGTCAGGCGCATGGGCTGGCGTTTTCCGTACGTCCCGGCGTGGCGATCCCCCCTTCTCTGCTCAACATGTATAAAGAGCTTGAGGGAACCGTGCCCGGGTTTACCCGACCAAACCATGGCTACCTGGAAAGCTGGGCGCGTCAGGGCGTGTTGTTATTGAACACGGTACTCACCGTTCGGGCCGGCCAGGCGCACTCGCACGCCAGCCTGGGCTGGGAGACGTTCACCGATAAAGTCATCAGCCTGATCAACGAACACCGTGAAGGGGTCGTGTTTTTACTCTGGGGATCGCACGCGCAGAAGAAAGGGGCGATTATTGACCGTCAGCGTCATCACGTGTTGAAAGCGCCGCACCCGTCACCGCTGTCTGCACATCGCGGTTTCTTTGGCAGTAATCATTTTGTTCTGGCGAACGAATGGCTGGAAAAACGTGGCGAAACGCCCATTGACTGGATGCCTGTGTTACCGGCAGAGAGCGAATAGTATTTGAATGTGCCGGGTCTGACCCGGCACATGAAGAGGCTTATGCCTTATTCTGACGCCACCATTCGGCCAGCAGTACACCGGTCGCAACGGATACGTTCAGACTTTCCACATTGCCTGTCCCATCAATAGAGACACTCAGATCCGCACTGGAGAGCGCCGCATCAGACAGACCATCGCGTTCCTGACCCAGCACCAGCACCATTTTGCGTGGCAGCGTCGCTTTAAACAGCGGCGTACCGGCATGGCTCGAGGTGGTCACGATGGAATAACCCGCTTTACGGAACTGCTCAAGGGCATCCAGCACGCTGTCGCCGGTGATCGGCTGTACGTGTTCAGCTCCGCCTTCCGCAGTACGGATCGCGGCACCGGATTCCAGCAGCGCGGCATCCTGCAACAGCACGCCTTTCACGCCAAAGTGCGCGCAGCTACGCATCATTGCGCCCAGGTTATGCGGGTTGCCCACGTCTTCCAGCGCCAGTACGCAGTCATCGGCATCCGCCTGACTGACCCACTGCTGAACGGTCGTACCGTTACGTTTTTTGATCAGGAAGCAGACGCCGCCGTGGTGTTCAGTACCGGATGCTTTGGTCAGCTCGGCATCATCAACCACGTGGTAGGCTTTGCGGTTTGCCGCCATCCAGCGCAGCGCTTCTTTAAAGCGCGGGGTTACGCTCTGAATAAACCAGGCGCGGACGATACATTCAGGACGGCTCTGGAACAGCGCCTGGCAGGCGTTTTCACCATACACGCGAGTCTCTTCCGCACGCTGACGGCGCAGCACTTCCGGGTCGATAAAGCTTTTACCGCTAATACCGCCGTGATCGGCCTTTTCTGGCGTTTCGTCGCCAGGGGCACGAGAAACGGTGCGCCACGGGGAGGCGTTATCACGTGAGAAGTCATCCCGTGGACGGTCATCGCGTTTGCGATCGTCACGCTTGCGGTCATCACGTTTGCGGTCATCACCGCGGTTGTTTCTGTCATCGCGGGCGGGGCGACGGCCACCGTCTGCACGAGAAGACGCCGGACGCCCGCCACCTTTTCCGGTACGCGGATTTTGGGTGCGTTTATCAGAGTCATCATCACTGCGGACATACATCACTTTGACCTTGCCGCTTTTATTTTTCATTTCGTCGTTCATGCTTTTCTCCACCAGCGCTGCGCGAAGCGCGCAGATTACCCGATGTGCCAGCGCATAGCCATAATTTCGTACAAAAGCCTGTGACTATTGTTCTCATTGAATAAAACGCATTGTTGTTTCAAACAGGCTCATTGATAATATGTAACATATTAGAAACATTATCGGCATTTTGCCGCTGTCCCACGGCTCTATCAGAGGTTAGTTATGAATACCGTATGTGCCAACTGTCAGGCTCTTAACCGCATTCCGGACGATCGGATTGAAGATGGTGCGAAATGCGGACGCTGCGGCCATGAATTGTTTGATGGCGAGGTCATTAACGCGACGGGTGCTACGCTGGACAAACTCCTCAAGGACGATCTTCCTGTTGTGGTTGATTTCTGGGCGCCCTGGTGCGGCCCATGCCGTAGCTTCGCGCCGATCTTCGAAGACGTGGCCGAAGAGCGCAGCGGAAAAATACGTTTCGTTAAGGTCAATACTGAAGCTGAACCTGAACTGAGCGCCCGTTTTCGTATTCGCAGCATCCCGACCATTATGATTTTCAAAAATGGTGAAGTGCTCGATATGCTCAACGGTGCGGTGCCTAAAGCGCCTTTTGAAAGCTGGTTAAACGAGTCGCTGTAACATTCTCGGGGCACATCTTGTGCCCCGTTCTCGCCTCTGCGAAAATAGGGTTTTTCCTGCATTTCGCCCATGACTGATAACGCTGTTCTTCAATTACGCGCCGAACGCCTTGCGCGCGCTACCCGACCGTTTCTCGCGCGCGGAAACCGTATTCGCCGCTGTCAGCGCTGCCTGCTGCCGCTGAAGGTTTGCCTGTGCGAGACGCTGGCGCCGAGTACGGCCCAGAGCCGTTTTTGTCTGGTCATGTTTGATACCGAGCCGATGAAGCCCAGCAATACAGGTCGCCTCATTGCCGATATTCTGCCGGATACCGCGGCATTTCAGTGGTCCCGTACTGAGCCCCCTCAGGCGCTGCTCGACTTAGTGGCAAGCCCGGACTATCAGCCGATGGTCGTTTTCCCTGCGTCATATGCAGGTGTCGATCGCCAGGTGCTTTCGACGCCGCCATCCGGTAAACCGCCGTTGTTTATTATGCTGGACGGCACCTGGACCGAAGCGCGAAAAATGTTTCGTAAAAGCCCGTATCTCGACGCACTGCCGGTGATTTCTGTCGATCTGTCCCGCGTCTCCGCCTATCGCCTGCGTGAAGCGCATGCTGACGGGCAATACTGCACCGCCGAAGTGGCCATTGCGCTTCTGGACCTGGCGGGTGATACCGCTGCGGCTCACGCCCTGGGCAACCATTTCTCCTGTTTCCGGGAACGCTATCTGGCGGGAAAAACCGTTCATAAGGGCAGCGTCACAGCAGCCGAGACGGAAAGCGTTTAAAATCATCAGGTCGCTTGCATTCACAGGAGGCCTGCATGAGCCAGCGAGGGTTAGAAGCGCTACTTCGTCCTAAATCCATTGCCGTCATCGGCGCATCAATGAAACCGGATCGTGCTGGCTATCTGATGATGCGCAACCTGCTGGCCGGAGGATTTAATGGCCCCGTCATGCCCGTCACACCGGCGTATAAGGCGGTTCAGGGAGTGCTTGCATGGCCGGATGTACAGAGCCTGCCTTTCGTACCGGATCTGGCCGTACTGTGTACAAACGCAAAACGTAATCCGGAACTGCTGGAATCGCTCGGCAAGAAAGGCTGTAAAACCTGCATTATTCTCTCGTCTCCGCCTGAACAGAAAGCCGAGCTTCTGGCCTGCGCCAGCCGCTATCAAATGCGCATTCTTGGGCCAAACAGTCTGGGCCTGCTCGCCCCCTGGCAGGGGCTGAATGCCAGCTTCTCTCCGGTTCCAATCCGCAAAGGCAAGCTCGCGTTTATCTCGCAGTCGGCTGCAGTATCGAACACCATTCTCGACTGGGCGCAGCAGCGTGAAATGGGATTCTCCTACTTCATTGCGCTCGGCGACAGTCTGGATATCGACGTCGATGAGCTACTGGATTTTCTGGCGCGCGACGGCAAAACCAGTGCGATCCTGCTTTATCTTGAGCACCTCAGCGACGCGCGTCGTTTTGTCTCGGCGTCACGAAGCGCGTCGCGCAATAAGCCGATCCTGGTGATCAAAAGCGGACGCAGCCCTGCGGCACAGCGTCTGCTGCATTCGCATTCCGGCATGGATCCCGCCTGGGACGCCGCCATTCAGCGCGCGGGTTTGCTGCGGGTACAGGATACGCACGAGCTTTTTTCCGCCGTTGAGACGTTAAGCCATATGCGCCCGTTGCGCGGCGAGAAGTTAATGATTGTCAGTAACGGCGCCGCCCCTGCCGCACTCGCCCTTGATGAGCTGTGGCGGCGCTTCGGCAAGCTGGCCACGCTGAGTGAAGAGACGCTGCAGCGCCTGAAAGACGCGCTTCCGACCAGCGTGACGCCCGGCAATCCGCTTGATTTGCGCGATGATGCCAGCAGTGACCGCTATATCAAGGCCATTTCCATTTTGCTGGATAGCCAGGATTTCGATGCGCTGATGATTATCCACTCCCCCAGCGCGGTCGCGCCGGGCAGCGAAAGCGCGCGCGCGCTCATTGACGCCGTGCACAACCATCCGCGAGGCAAATATGTCACCCTGCTGACCAACTGGTGCGGTGAGTTTTCTTCGCAGGAGGCTCGGCGCCTGTTCAGCGAAGCCGGACTGCCAACCTACCGCACGCCGGAAGGCACCATTACCGCGTTTATGCACATGGTGGAATATCGCCGCAACCAGAAACAGCTCCGCGAGACGCCGGCGTTGCCCGGTAATCTGACGGCCAATACCGTCGACGTTCACCGGCTGTTGCAGCAGGCAATCGAAGAAGGCGCGACATCGCTGGATACGCATGAAGTCCAGCCCATTCTGGGCAGCTACGGGATGCAGACCCTGCCGACCTGGATCGCCAGCGACAGCGCTGAGGCCGTGCATATTGCCGAGCAGATTGGCTATCCGGTTGCCCTGAAGCTGCGCTCCCCGGATATTCCGCATAAGTCTGACGTTCAGGGGGTGATGCTCTACCTGCGTACGGCGACTGAGGTGCAGCAGGCCGCAGATGCCATTTTTGACCGGGTCAAAATGGCGTGGCCACAGGCAAGGATCCACGGCTTGCTGGTGCAAAGCATGGCTAACCGCGCAGGCGCTCAGGAGTTACGGGTGGTGGTCGAACACGATCCCGTCTTCGGCCCGCTCATCATGCTGGGGGAAGGCGGCGTGGAGTGGCGCCCGGAGGAACAGGCCGTGGTGGCGTTACCGCCACTGAACATGAACCTGGCACGTTATCTGATTATCCAGGCGATCAAAAGCAAAAAGATCCGCGGCCGGAGCGCGCTGCGTCCGCTTGATATTGCCGGGCTAAGTCAGTTCCTGGTGCAGGTGTCTAACCTGATTGTGGATTGTGCCGAGATCCAGCGGCTGGACATTCATCCGCTGCTTGCCTCCGGCAATGAGTTTACGGCGCTGGACGTGACCCTGGATATCGCGCCATTCGAAGGAGACAGAGAGAGTCGTCTTGCGATCCGCCCGTATCCCCTGCAGTTGGAAGAGTGGGTTGAGATGAAAAATGGGGAACGCGCCTTGTTCCGCCCTATTCTGCCGGAAGATGAGCCCCAGCTGCGGGCCTTTATCTCTCAGGTCACGAAAGAGGATCTTTATTATCGCTATTTTAGCGAAATCAACGAATTTACCCACGATGATTTAGCCAATATGACCCAGATCGACTACGATCGAGAAATGGCGTTTGTTGCCGTTCGTCGCGCCGATAAGGGTGATGAGATCCTCGGCGTCACGCGTGCGATTTCTGACCCGGATAACGTCGATGCGGAGTTTGCCGTGCTGGTACGCTCCGATCTTAAAGGTCTGGGCCTGGGAAGACGACTGCTGGAAAAACTCATCAGTTATACGCGAGATCACGGATTGTTACGCCTTAATGGCATTACTATGCCTAACAATCGCGGTATGGTGACCCTGGCGCGAAAACTTGGTTTTGACGTTGATATTCAGCTGGACGAAGGTATTGTTGCCTTGTCCCTCAGTCTGTCATCAGCAGACAAACGCGAGTAAGCTACTGGAAATGTTACCCACTTTGGACGGGACTGGTGGTATCATTGTCCGCTTATGTTGTTTGCATAGTACAGACAACCCTTCAATGAACAGAGAAGAAACGCACTGTGATGTTGTCAAAATTTAAGCGTAATAAACATCAACAACACCTTGCTCAACTACCGAAGATTTCTCAGTCAGTTGATGATGTAGAGTTCTTTTACGCTCCCGCTCATTTTCGGGAGACGCTTCTGGAAAAGATTGCCAGCGCCACGCGACGCATTTGCATTGTGGCACTGTATCTTGAACAGGATGAAGGCGGGCGCGCGATCCTGAACGCGCTCTATGAAGCCAAACGTCAGCGTCCGGAACTGGATGTACGCGTGCTGGTAGACTGGCATCGCGCCCAGCGTGGCCGTATTGGCGCTGCCGCGTCAAACACCAATGCTGACTGGTATTGCCGCACAGCGCAGGAAAATCCTGGCGTTGACGTGCCTGTTTATGGCGTCCCGGTGAATACCCGTGAAGCACTCGGCGTTCTTCATTTCAAGGGGTTCATTATTGATGACAGCGTGCTTTACAGCGGCGCCAGTCTCAATGATGTCTACCTTCATCAGCTCGATAAATATCGCTACGACCGCTACCATCTGATCCGTAATCCGCAGATGGCCGATATCATGTTCAACTGGGTTGATAAAAATCTGGTTCATGGCCGTGGTGTTAATCGTCTTGACGATCCCGAGCGCCCTAAAAGCCCGGAAATCAAAAATGATGTTCGCGCCTTCCGCCAGGAGCTGCGCGATGCGGTCTATCATTTCCAGGGCGATGCGAACAACGAAGAGTTATCCGTTACCCCGCTGGTAGGGCTCGGCAAATCAAGCCTGCTGAACAAAACGATTTTCCATCTGATGCCGTGCGCGGAGCAGAAACTCACTATCTGCACGCCGTATTTCAACCTTCCTGCCGTGCTGGTGCGTAATATCATTCAGCTGCTGCGCGAGGGTAAAAAAGTGGAAATCATCGTGGGTGATAAAACGGCAAACGACTTCTTTATTCCTGAAGATCAGCCGTTCAAAATCATCGGTGCATTGCCTTATCTCTATGAGATTAACCTTCGCCGTTTCCTGAGCCGCTTACAGTATTACGTCAACACTGACCAGCTGGTTGTGCGTCTCTGGAAAGATGAAGACAATAGCTACCATCTGAAAGGCATGTGGGTCGACGATGAGTGGATGCTGCTGACCGGTAACAACCTGAACCCGCGCGCGTGGCGACTGGATCTGGAAAACGCTATCCTGATCCATGACCCGCAACATGAGTTAGCCGCCCAACGTGAGCGCGAGCTGGAGCTGATTCGCACCCATACAACCGTGGTGAATCACTACCGCGAACTGCAGAGCATTGCTGATTATCCGGTGAAAGTTCGCAAGCTTATTCGCCGCTTACGTCGTATCCGTATTGACCGACTTATCAGCCGTATTCTGTAATGTCCAGGCCCTGTCACCCGCAGGGCTTTTTTATGGGGCCCGTTGATGCGTATTCCTCTGTTACTGAGCGTCATTTTCCTGAGTGGCTGTAGCCATATGGCCAACGATAGCTGGTCCGGACAGGATAAAGCACAGCATTTTCTCGCTTCCGCGATGTTGTCCGCAGCCGGTAATGAATATGCCCAGCATCAGGGATACAGCCGGGATCGTAGCGCGGCGATCGGGCTGATGTTCTCAGTAAGTCTTGGGGCATCAAAAGAACTGTGGGATAGCCGCCCCGCAGGGAGCGGCTGGAGCTGGAAAGATTTCGCCTGGGATGTCGCTGGCGCAACGACCGGCTATGCCGTATGGCAGATGGCGCGGTATTAAAGTCGAATGCCTTTCCCTTTGCGATGCAGCATCAGGGAGACAACAAACGCCAGTGCCCCCATTCCCGTTACGTACCAGAAGAATGTCGTTTCGCTTCCCCATGATTTAAGCGACAGCGCTACGTACTCCGCCGATCCGCCAAACACCGCGTTGGCGACCGCATAAGAGAGCCCGACCCCTAACGCACGGACCTGCGCCGGGAACATCTCGGCTTTCAGTATCCCGCTGATGGAGGTGTAGAAACTGACAATCACCATCGCCACCATCACCAGCGCAAAGGCAGCATACGGTGAAGAGACATGCTGAAGCGCAGTCAGAATGGGGACGGTACATAATGCCGACAATCCGCCAAAAATGAGCATCGACGTACGTCGGCCAATTTTATCCGAGAGCGCGCCGACGATCGGCTGTATGAGCATAAAGACAAACAGTGCCACGGTCATGACCACGCTGGCGACGTTTGCGTGCATGCCGGTGGTGTTTACCAGGTATTTTTGCATATAGGTGGTGAACGTATAAAAACTGAGAGAGCCGCCCGCGGTGAAGCCCAGCACCATCAGGAAAGCTTTACGGTTACGCCATAATCCTTTGAATGTTCCCGCCTCCTTCAGCATCCTGACCTCTTTCTGAGAGGTTTCATCTAGCTGACGGCGTAGCCAAAGTGCAACGACCGCCAGTACAGCGCCCATTGCGAAAGGGATCCGCCATCCCCAGGCGTGAAGTTGTTCGTCCGTCAGAATTTGCTGCAGGATCACCACCACAAGAATGGCCAGCAGTTGACCGCCAATCAGCGTGACGTACTGGAATGAGGCGTAAAAACCTTTACGGCCTTCCAGTGCAATTTCACTCATGTAGGTTGCACTGGTACCGTATTCACCGCCCACCGATAATCCCTGGAATAAGCGGGCCAGCAAAAGTAGTGCCGGTGCCCAGGTACCAATCGATGCATATCCCGGTAAGCAGGCGATCACCAGCGAGCCAAAGCACATCATGCACACCGAGATCAGCATAGAGGCCTTACGCCCGCGACGATCCGCAATACGGCCGAACAGCCAACCCCCGATGGGTCGCATCAAGAAGCCTGCGGCGAAGACTCCTGCCGTTTGTAGCAGCTGCGTGGTGGTGTTGCCGGAGGGGAAGAAAATATGTGCGAAGTAGAGTGAACAGAATGAGTAGACGTAAAAGTCGAACCATTCAACCAGATTCCCTGAAGAGGCGCTGATGATTGCCCATACCCTTCTTCGGGTATCACTGTGAGCCAGCGTCCCGTTTGATGTCATGCTTTCTGTCATTGTGGTTATGCTCCTGCCATAAACTGCGGCGTATTGAGCCTGGAGACTCAATAACCTCGTAAATGAAATGTTATAATTTTGTTATAAATCACATTGAGACAGAGATCACACATTCCATTAGCAGGATAAGGGATTAAGACAAAAGCCAGAGTGGGAAAACAAAAGCAAAAAACCCCGCACCTTCCGGTACGGGGTTCTTCTTAATTGATGCCTGGCAGTTCCCTACTCTCACATGGGGAGACCCCACACTACCATCGGCGCTACGGCGTTTCACTTCTGAGTTCGGCATGGGGTCAGGTGGGACCACCGCGCTAAAGCCGCCAGGCAAATTCTGTTTAATCTGTATCAGGCTGAATTTTGATTGTTCGTCTCTTCGCCAAAACATCTTCGGCGTTGTAAGGTTAAGCCTCACGGTTCATTAGTATCGGTTAGCTCAACGCATCGCTGCGCTTACACACCCGACCTATCAACGTCGTCGTCTTCAACGTTCCTTCAGGAGACTTAAAGTCTCAGGGAGAACTCATCTCGGGGCAAGTTTCGTGCTTAGATGCTTTCAGCACTTATCTTTTCCGCATTTAGCTACCGGGCAGTGCCATTGGCATGACAACCCGAACACCAGTGATGCGTCCACTCCGGTCCTCTCGTACTAGGAGCAGCCCCCCTCAATTCTCCAGCGCCCACGGCAGATAGGGACCGAACTGTCTCACGACGTTCTAAACCCAGCTCGCGTACCACTTTAAATGGCGAACAGCCATACCCTTGGGACCTACTTCAGCCCCAGGATGTGATGAGCCGACATCGAGGTGCCAAACACCGCCGTCGATATGAACTCTTGGGCGGTATCAGCCTGTTATCCCCGGAGTACCTTTTATCCGTTGAGCGATGGCCCTTCCATTCAGAACCACCGGATCACTATGACCTGCTTTCGCACCTGCTCGAGCCGTCACTCTCGCAGTCAAGCTAGCTTATGCCATTGCACTAACCTCCTGATGTCCGACCAGGATTAGCTAACCTTCGTGCTCCTCCGTTACTCTTTGGGAGGAGACCGCCCCAGTCAAACTACCCACCAGACACTGTCCGCAACCCGGATTACGGGTCTACGTTAGAACACCAGCCATTAAAGGGTGGTATTTCAAGGACGGCTCCATGCAGACTGGCGTCCACACTTCAAAGCCTCCCACCTATCCTACACATCAAGGACCAGTGTTCAGTGTCAAGCTATAGTAAAGGTTCACGGGGTCTTTCCGTCTTGCCGCGGGTACACTGCATCTTCACAGCGAGTTCAATTTCACTGAGTCTCGGGTGGAGACAGCCTGGCCATCATTACGCCATTCGTGCAGGTCGGAACTTACCCGACAAGGAATTTCGCTACCTTAGGACCGTTATAGTTACGGCCGCCGTTTACCGGGGCTTCGATCAAGAGCTTCGCGTTGCCGCTAACCCCATCAATTAACCTTCCGGCACCGGGCAGGCGTCACACCGTATACGTCCACTTTCGTGTTTGCACAGTGCTGTGTTTTTAATAAACAGTTGCAGCCAGCTGGTATCTTCGACTGATTTCAGCTCCACCCGCAGGGGCTTCACCTACATATCAGCGTGCCTTCTCCCGAAGTTACGGCACCATTTTGCCTAGTTCCTTCACCCGAGTTCTCTCAAGCGCCTTGGTATTCTCTACCTGACCACCTGTGTCGGTTTGGGGTACGATTTGATGTTACCTGATGCTTAGAGGCTTTTCCTGGAAGCAGGGCATTTGTTACTTCAGCACCGTAGTGCCTCGTCATCACACCTCAGCGTTAATAAGGTACCGGATTTACCTGGAACCTCCGCCTACATGCTTAAACCGGGACAACCGTCGCCCGGCTAACATAGCCTTCTCCGTCCCCCCTTCGCAGTAACACCAAGTACAGGAATATTAACCTGTTTCCCATCGACTACGCCTTTCGGCCTCGCCTTAGGGGTCGACTCACCCTGCCCCGATTAACGTTGGACAGGAACCCTTGGTCTTCCGGCGAGCGGGCTTTTCACCCGCTTTATCGTTACTTATGTCAGCATTCGCACTTCTGATACCTCCAGCATGCCTCACAGCACACCTTCAACGGCTTACAGAACGCTCCCCTACCCAACAACACATAGTGTCGCTGCCGCAGCTTCGGTGCATGGTTTAGCCCCGTTACATCTTCCGCGCAGGCCGACTCGACCAGTGAGCTATTACGCTTTCTTTAAATGATGGCTGCTTCTAAGCCAACATCCTGGCTGTCTGTGCCTTCCCACATCGTTTCCCACTTAACCATGACTTTGGGACCTTAGCTGGCGGTCTGGGTTGTTTCCCTCTTCACGACGGACGTTAGCACCCGCCGTGTGTCTCCCGTGATAACATTCTTCGGTATTCGTAGTTTGCATCGGGTTGGTAAGCCGGGATGGCCCCCTAGCCGAAACAGTGCTCTACCCCCGAAGATGAGTTCACGAGGCGCTACCTAAATAGCTTTCGGGGAGAACCAGCTATCTCCCGGTTTGATTGGCCTTTCACCCCCAGCCACAAGTCATCCGCTAATTTTTCAACATTAGTCGGTTCGGTCCTCCAGTTAGTGTTACCCAACCTTCAACCTGCCCATGGCTAGATCACCGGGTTTCGGGTCTATACCCTGCAACTTAACGCCCAGTTAAGACTCGGTTTCCCTTCGGCTCCCCTATACGGTTAACCTTGCTACAGAATATAAGTCGCTGACCCATTATACAAAAGGTACGCAGTCACACCACTAGGGTGCTCCCACTGCTTGTACGTACACGGTTTCAGGTTCTTTTTCACTCCCCTCGCCGGGGTTCTTTTCGCCTTTCCCTCACGGTACTGGTTCACTATCGGTCAGTCAGGAGTATTTAGCCTTGGAGGATGGTCCCCCCATATTCAGACAGGATACCACGTGTCCCGCCCTACTCTTCGAGTTCACAACCTGTGTGTTTTCGTGTACGGGACTGTCACCCTGTACCGTGCGACTTTCCAGACGCTTCCACTAACACACAAGCTGATTCAGACTCTGGGCTGCTCCCCGTTCGCTCGCCGCTACTGGGGGAATCTCGGTTGATTTCTTTTCCTCGGGGTACTTAGATGTTTCAGTTCCCCCGGTTCGCCTCGTTAACCTATGTATTCAGTTAACGATAGTGTGACGAATCACACTGGGTTTCCCCATTCGGACATCGCCGGGTCAAAGGTTCATATCACCTCGCCGGCGCTTTTCGCAGATTAGCACGTCCTTCATCGCCTCTGACTGCCAGGGCATCCACCGTGTACGCTTAGTCGCTTAACCTCACAACCCGAAGATGTTTCACTTCTGATTGCGAAAATTTTAGAGACTCGAACACACCTTAAAGATGTGTCGTTTCAATTTTCAGCTTGATCCAGATTTTTAAAGAGCAAATATCTCAAACATGACTCGCAAGTCAGTTTTGAGATATGACGGCAGGTGACTTTCACTCACGAACCAGCAAGTGGCGTCCCCTAGGGGATTCGAACCCCTGTTACCGCCGTGAAAGGGCGGTGTCCTGGGCCTCTAGACGAAGGGGACACTGAAGTCTCAATCGCAAGACGCCTTGCTATTTACTTTTCATCAGACAATCTGTGTGAGCACTGCAAAGGCAGGTTCTTTAAGGTAAGGAGGTGATCCAACCGCAGGTTCCCCTACGGTTACCTTGTTACGACTTCACCCCAGTCATGAATCACAAAGTGGTAAGCGCCCTCCCGAAGGTTAAGCTACCTACTTCTTTTGCAACCCACTCCCATGGTGTGACGGGCGGTGTGTACAAGGCCCGGGAACGTATTCACCGTAGCATTCTGATCTACGATTACTAGCGATTCCGACTTCATGGAGTCGAGTTGCAGACTCCAATCCGGACTACGACGCACTTTATGAGGTCCGCTTGCTCTCGCGAGGTCGCTTCTCTTTGTATGCGCCATTGTAGCACGTGTGTAGCCCTACTCGTAAGGGCCATGATGACTTGACGTCATCCCCACCTTCCTCCAGTTTATCACTGGCAGTCTCCTTTGAGTTCCCGGCCTAACCGCTGGCAACAAAGGATAAGGGTTGCGCTCGTTGCGGGACTTAACCCAACATTTCACAACACGAGCTGAC
Source organism: Enterobacter cloacae complex sp. Mu1197 (assembly GCF_040059225.1). Lineage (NCBI taxonomy): Bacteria > Pseudomonadati > Pseudomonadota > Gammaproteobacteria > Enterobacterales > Enterobacteriaceae > Enterobacter > Enterobacter cloacae complex sp. Mu1197. The sequence continues at coordinate 3,562,091 of NZ_CP157375.1, forward strand.
GACAGCCATGCAGCACCTGTCTCAGAGTTCCCGAAGGCACCAAAGCATCTCTGCTAAGTTCTCTGGATGTCAAGAGTAGGTAAGGTTCTTCGCGTTGCATCGAATTAAACCACATGCTCCACCGCTTGTGCGGGCCCCCGTCAATTCATTTGAGTTTTAACCTTGCGGCCGTACTCCCCAGGCGGTCGACTTAACGCGTTAGCTCCGGAAGCCACGCCTCAAGGGCACAACCTCCAAGTCGACATCGTTTACGGCGTGGACTACCAGGGTATCTAATCCTGTTTGCTCCCCACGCTTTCGCACCTGAGCGTCAGTCTTTGTCCAGGGGGCCGCCTTCGCCACCGGTATTCCTCCAGATCTCTACGCATTTCACCGCTACACCTGGAATTCTACCCCCCTCTACAAGACTCTAGCCTGCCAGTTTCGAATGCAGTTCCCAGGTTGAGCCCGGGGATTTCACATCCGACTTGACAGACCGCCTGCGTGCGCTTTACGCCCAGTAATTCCGATTAACGCTTGCACCCTCCGTATTACCGCGGCTGCTGGCACGGAGTTAGCCGGTGCTTCTTCTGCGGGTAACGTCAATTGCTGAGGTTATTAACCTCAACACCTTCCTCCCCGCTGAAAGTACTTTACAACCCGAAGGCCTTCTTCATACACGCGGCATGGCTGCATCAGGCTTGCGCCCATTGTGCAATATTCCCCACTGCTGCCTCCCGTAGGAGTCTGGACCGTGTCTCAGTTCCAGTGTGGCTGGTCATCCTCTCAGACCAGCTAGGGATCGTCGCCTAGGTGAGCCGTTACCCCACCTACTAGCTAATCCCATCTGGGCACATCTGATGGCAAGAGGCCCGAAGGTCCCCCTCTTTGGTCTTGCGACGTTATGCGGTATTAGCTACCGTTTCCAGTAGTTATCCCCCTCCATCAGGCAGTTTCCCAGACATTACTCACCCGTCCGCCGCTCGCCGGCAAAGTAGCAAGCTACTTTCCGCTGCCGCTCGACTTGCATGTGTTAGGCCTGCCGCCAGCGTTCAATCTGAGCCATGATCAAACTCTTCAATTTAAGTTTGATGCTCGTGAATTAAACTTCGTAATGAATTACGTATGTTCACTCAGAGACTTGGTATTCATTTATTGTCCGAAGACATTAAGAATCCATGTCACTTTGAGTGCCCACACAGATTGTCTGATAAATTGTTAAAGAGCAGTGCCGCTTCGCTTTCGCTGCGGCGCGGGGTGTGCATATTACGCCTTCCCGCTTCAGAGTCAAGCGTTTATTTTCGCTTTTCTCTGCTGACCCGGCGGCGTGTGTGCCGTTGTTCCGTGTCAGTGGAGGCGCATTATAGGGAGTAATTCTGAACCTGCAAGGATAAAGTGAAATTTATTTACTGACCGCTCACTTTCCAGGCAAAACCGACTCCAGACCTCAATTTTCGCCTGGTTTTTAAACAAAAACGAGCCGCAAGCGGCTCGTTTTTGCGTTTTGTGACTTACTGCACTGCCACAATGCGATCGTCGTTGGCTTCCAGACGGATAACTTTGCCAGGAACCAGCTCCCCGGAGAGGATCTGCTGCGCCAGCGGGTTTTCGATCTGCTGCTGGATAGCGCGTTTCAATGGACGCGCACCGTACACCGGATCGTAACCATTCTTACTCAGCAGCTTCAGCGCATCGTCGGAGATGTGAATTTCATATCCACGCTCTTCCAGACGTTTGTACAGACGCTGCAGCTGGATCTGCGCAATCGACGCAATGTGTTTCTCACCCAGAGGATGGAATACCACCACTTCATCAATACGGTTGATGAACTCCGGACGGAAGTTATGGCTTACCACACCCAGCACCAAATCCTTCATATGGCTGTAGTCCAGTTCACCGAAACGTTCCTGAATCAAATCGGAACCCAGGTTCGAGGTCATAATGACAACCGTATTACGGAAGTCGACCGTTCTCCCCTGCCCGTCGGTCAGACGACCATCATCCAGCACCTGAAGCAGGATGTTGAACACATCCGGATGCGCTTTTTCCACCTCATCCAGCAGGATGACGGAATAAGGACGACGACGCACCGCTTCTGTCAGGTACCCACCTTCTTCATAACCCACATATCCTGGAGGCGCCCCGACCAGACGCGAGACGGAGTGTTTCTCCATAAACTCGGACATGTCGATACGCACCATCGCATCGTCGCTGTCGAACATAAAGTTAGCCAGCGCTTTGCACAGCTCGGTTTTACCGACACCGGTCGGCCCCAGGAACAGGAACGAACCAATCGGGCGGTTCGGATCGGACAGCCCTGCACGGCTACGACGAATAGCATTCGATACCGCTTCAACCGCTTCATTTTGACCAATCACACGATTGTGGAGATCGTTCTCCATGCGCAGCAGTTTTTCACGCTCGCCTTCCAGCATGCGCGCCACGGGAATACCGGTCCAGCGCGCCAGGACTTCCGCGATCTCGGCATCCGTCACTTTATTACGCAACAGACGCATCGTTTTACCTTCTGACTGCGTCGCTATCTCAAGCTGTTTTTCCAGCTCAGGAATTTTGCCGTACTGCAGCTCAGACATTCGCGCCAGGTCGCCCACGCGTCGCGCCTGCTCAATGGCAATTTTTGCCTGTTCGAGTTCAGCTTTAATGGTCTGCGTACCGGAAAGGGAGGCTTTCTCGGCTTTCCACTCTTCTTCCAGCTCAGAATACTGGCGCTCTTTATCGTCCAGTTCTTCATTGAGCATATCGAGACGTTTCTTACTGGCTTCATCAGACTCTTTCTTCAGCGCCTGCTGTTCCAGCTTGAGCTGAATGATGCGTCGGTCGAGTCGATCCAGTTCTTCCGGCTTCGAGTCAATCTGCATACGAATGCTCGACGCCGCTTCATCAATCAGGTCGATGGCTTTATCCGGCAGCTGACGGTCAGCAATATAACGATGCGAAAGCGTCGCCGCCGCAACGATCGCCGGGTCGGTGATCTGCACATGGTGGTGCAGTTCATAGCGCTCTTTCAGACCACGCAGGATCGCGATGGTATCTTCAACGCTTGGCTCGGCAACAAACACTTTCTGGAAACGACGTTCCAGCGCAGCATCTTTCTCAATGTACTGACGGTACTCATCCAGCGTGGTGGCACCGACGCAGTGAAGTTCACCGCGCGCCAGCGCAGGTTTCAGCATGTTCCCGGCATCCATCGCGCCGTCTGCCTTGCCGGCACCGACCATGGTGTGCAGCTCATCGATAAACAGGATAACGTTGCCTTCCTGCTTCGCCAGGTCATTAAGCACGCCTTTCAGACGCTCTTCGAACTCGCCGCGGTATTTCGCACCGGCCACCAGCGCGCCCATGTCCAGCGCCAGTACGCGGCGGCCCTTCAGACCTTCCGGCACTTCACCGTTCACAATACGCTGCGCCAACCCTTCAACGATGGCGGTTTTACCGACCCCCGGTTCACCTATCAGTACCGGGTTGTTCTTGGTACGACGCTGCAGCACCTGAATGGTACGGCGGATTTCTTCATCACGGCCGATTACTGGGTCAAGTTTGCCCTGTTCAGCACGCTCGGTCAGATCGACCGTAAATTTCTTCAAAGCCTGACGTTGGTCTTCGGCTCCCTGATCGTTCACGCTTTCACCTCCGCGCATGTTCTCAATCGCCTGAGTCACATTAGCGGTGGTCGCACCGGCGGATTTCAGCAGGTCGGTCAAGGTACCGCGTGATTCAAGCGCCGCCAGAACAAACAGCTCTGACGAAATAAAATTGTCCCCACGTTTTTGCGCCAGCTTGTCGCAAAGGTTCAGGACGCGCACCAGATCCTGCGACGGCTGAACGTCGCCGCCGGTCCCTTCGACCTGCGGTAAACGGCTCAGCGCCTGATCGATAGCGGTGCGTAACTGGCCAGCATTAATGCCAGCGGACGTTAATAAAGGACGTACCGATCCCCCTTCCTGATTCAGCAAGGCGCTCATTAAATGAAGAGGTTCGATAAATTGGTTGTCGTGCCCCAGTGCGAGGGACTGGGCATCGGCGAGAGCAAGCTGGAATTTATTAGTAAGACGATCCAGACGCATAACTCCTCCCATAACAGGTCAAATTTGCTACTGGAGATTAAATGAGGTCATCCCTCAATTATTCAAGGTTAATGACCTGAATTATGTGAAAAGAAAACGGCACGTGCCGGATCGTCTTGATTCTTTAGGTTATATCAGCCAAATGAAACTTGCCATACGCCCCGTCGTCTTGTCGCGGCGATAAGAGAAAAAATCACCCTTTTCGGTGAATGTACAGCGATCGCCGCCGAAGATCTGCGTTATACCGACGCTGTTCAGGCGCTGACGAGCAAGCTGGTAAATATCGGCCAGATATTTATCTCCAGAAGGCAGGAAGGCGTCCACCGCTTGCGGATCTTTATCCATAAAGGCTTCGCGAACCTCCGACCCCACTTCAAAAGCGCGAGGACCAATGGCCGGGCCAAGCCAGGCCATAATATTGGCGGGCTCATCCTTAAAGCAGGCGACGGTTTCTTCCAGCACGCCTTCACACAGTCCACGCCAGCCCGCGTGCGCTGCAGCCACCTCGGTGCCTGCACGGTTGCAGAACAGCACTGGCAGACAATCGGCGGTCATTACGGCACAAACGGTTCCCGGAGTATTGCTGTAAGAGGCATCAGCACGTTTAGAAGCATAGGGTTCTCCCGTCAACTTCAGCACCGCCTTGCCATGAACCTGTTCCAGCCAGACCGGATTTGAAGGCAGGTTCCCCGCAGCAAACAGACGCCTGCGGTTCTCTTCCACGTGTTCCAGGTTATCGCCACAGTGTGCGCCGAGGTTCAACGACGCCCACGCGCCCTGGCTAACACCGCCAATACGGGTTGAACTGCAGGCAGCCACGCCGGCAGGCAATGGCCACTCCGGGACAATCAGTTTGGTCATAACCAGTCCACTTGATCCTTATGTTCTTCGAAATCGGCACGCATGGCGTCAATAAGGTCCACCATATCCTGCGGGATAGGCGCATGCCACTCCATCTGAATGCCGGTGATAGGATGGTAAAGACGCAGCATGGTCGCGTGCAGCGCCTGGCGGTCGAATTTACGCAATACGCTGATGAACTCATCCGATGCGCCTTTAGGCGGGCGAGGACGACCACCGTAGACCTGATCCCCCACCAGCGGATGGGTAATGTGGGCCATATGCACGCGGATCTGGTGGGTACGTCCGGTCTCCAGACGCAGACGCAGGCGCGTATGAATACGGAAATGCTCCATAATGCGATAGTGCGTCACCGCCGGTTTACCCATCGGATGCACCGACATATGGGTTCGCTTGGTCGGGTGACGGCTGATAGGCTCTTCTACCGTCCCGCCAGAGGTCATATGCCCAATGGCTACCGCCTCATACTCACGGGTGATTTCGCGCAGCTGCAGCGACTCCACCAGACGTGTCTGAGCAGGAACGGTCTTCGCCACCACCATCAGACCGGTAGTGTCTTTATCGAGACGGTGCACGATGCCCGCGCGCGGAACATCCGCGATCGGCGGATAATAATGGAGAAGTGCGTTAAGTACCGTACCGTCAGGGTTTCCCGCCCCCGGGTGAACAACCAGGTCGCGCGGCTTGTTGATCACCAGAATGTCATCATCTTCATAGACGATGTCCAGTGGGATATCCTGCGGCTCGAAGCGGATTTCCTCTTCGATTTCAGCATTGATGGCGACAGCTTCCCCACCTAACACCTTCTCTTTTGGTTTGTCCCAGATCTTGCCGTTTACCATCACGCGCTGGTCAAGGATCCATTCTTTTATGCGTGAACGCGAATAATCAGGGAACAATTCGGCCAAAGCCTGATCTAAGCGTTGACCGAGCTGATTTTCGGAGACTGTTGCGGTGAGTTCTACTCGTTGTGCCATAAACTGCTTCTTCGTTTAACGTTGGGTTTTACGGCTTTGCCGTTTAATATAGTGTGCTATTGTAGCTGGTCTTAATCGGGAGCAGGAACAGAGTTTCTCCCGGACAAACATTTGAGGAAAGTCAAAACGTCATGACGCGCATGAAATATCTGGTGGCAGCGGCCACGTTGAGCCTGGCTTTGGTGGGCTGCTCCGGTTCAAATGAACAGGTCCCTGACAATCCGCCGAATGAAATCTATGCGACTGCACAACAAAAGTTGCAGGACGGTAACTGGAAACAGGCGATAACGCAACTGGAAGCGTTGGATAATCGCTATCCATTTGGTCCGTATTCGCAGCAGGTACAGTTAGATCTCATCTACGCATACTATAAAAATGCCGATCTGCCGCTGGCTCAGGCAACCATCGATCGTTTCATGCGTCTGAACCCGACTCATCCTAACATCGACTACGTGATGTACATGCGCGGCCTCACCAACATGGCGCTGGACGACAGTGCACTGCAGGGCTTCTTCGGCGTGGATCGTTCCGACCGTGACCCGCAGCATGCGCGTGATGCCTTCAATGACTTCTCCAAGCTGGTGCGCGGCTATCCTAACAGCCAGTACGTGACCGACGCCACCAAACGTCTGGTGTTCCTGAAAGATCGTCTGGCGAAATATGAATACTCCGTGGCGGAATATTATACCCGCCGTGGCGCATGGGTTGCCGTGGTTAACCGCGTAGAAGGTATGCTGCGTGATTATCCGGATACTCAGGCAACGCGCGACGGCCTGAAGCTGATGGAAAATGCTTACCGTCAGATGCAGATGACCGCTCAGGCGGAAAAAGTGGCAAAAATCATCGCCGCGAACAGCAGCAACACCTGATTTTGCCTCAATGCAAAACGGCAGCCCGAAGGCTGCCGTTTTTTTATTCGTTTCTGAGCGTCGCTGAAGCGCGCTAGCCTCAACACATCCTGTCAACTATGGCCCCAATTTATGCCTTCTACAAGGTAAATCTCACCTCTTCCTGCCCTGCCTCACAAAAAAGATTCCCTGACAAAAACCGACAAAATAACGTGATCTAAATCACACATTTTGACATTGGGTCGGGTATGCTGGAATCACCAAGACGGAAAGACAAGAGGTAAAATTTATGACAATGAACATTACCAGTAAACAAATGGAAATTACTCCGGCAATTCGCCAGCACGTCGCAGACCGTCTCGCCAAACTGGATAAATGGCAAACACATTTGATTAATCCACATATCATCCTGTCCAAGGAGCCGCAGGGTTTCATCGCTGACGCAACTATCAATACTCCAAACGGCCATCTGGTCGCCAGCGCAAAACATGAGGATATGTACACCGCTATTAACGATTTGATCAACAAGCTGGAACGGCAGCTCAATAAAGTGCAACACAAAGGTGAAGCCCGTCGCGCCACAACGTCGGTGAAAGACGCCAGCTTCGCGGAAGAAGTTGAAGAAGAGTAATCCTTTAAATTGAGTGTATCGCCAACGCGCCTTCGGGCGCGTTTTTTGTTTTTTATTGACAGGGTGAAAACAGTACGGGTACTTTAACGGTATCACTCACAGGATGACTTTATGAAACTTACGCCGTTCTTCTTCGCATTCTTTTTTACCTTCCCCTGAACGGGAGGCGTTTCGTCGTGTGATAAAGAATGCGAAGACGAACAACAAGGCCTCCCACACCGGGGGGCCTTTTTTATTGATAACGATAAGATGAGACAGGCAACACTATGACACCGGAAAACCCGTTACTGGATCTGCGAGTAAAAATCAGCGCGCTGGATGAGAAACTGCTGGCGCTGCTGGCCGAACGCCGCGCCCTTGCCGTTGAAGTGGGTAAAGCCAAGCTGGACTCCCATCGTCCGGTCCGCGATATCGACCGCGAGCGGGATCTGCTGGAACGGCTCATTCAGCTCGGCAAAGCGCATCACCTCGATGCCCACTACATCACCCGGTTGTTCCAGCTCATCATCGAAGATTCCGTTCTGACCCAGCAAGCGCTACTCCAGCAGCATCTCAATAAAACCAATCCGCACTCTGCGCGTATCGCTTTCCTCGGACCAAAGGGCTCCTATTCTCACCTGGCCGCACGTCAGTATGCCGCTCGCCATTTCGAAGAATTTATTGAAAGCGGCTGCGCGAAGTTTGCCGACATTTTTAACCAGGTCGAGACCGGCCAGGCGGATTACGCCGTGGTGCCGATTGAAAACACCAGCTCCGGCGCCATCAACGATGTCTACGACTTGCTGCAGCACACCAGCCTGTCGCTGGTCGGCGAGTTGACGATTCCTATCGATCACTGCGTGCTGGTATCCGGTTCAACGGACCTGAACACGATCGAAACCGTCTATAGCCACCCGCAGCCGTTCCAGCAGTGCAGCCAGTTCCTGAACCGCTATCCGAACTGGAAAATTGAGTACACCGAAAGCACCTCGGCGGCGATGGAAAAAGTCGCCCAGGCGAACTCTCCCACCGTCGCGGCGCTCGGCAGCGAAGCGGGCGGCGCGCTGTATGGTTTACAGGTGCTGGAACGCAACCTGGCAAACCAGACGCAAAACATTACCCGCTTCGTGGTGCTGGCCCGCAAGGCAATCAATGTGTCTGACCAGGTACCGGCCAAAACCACGCTGCTGATGGCCACCGGCCAACAGGCCGGTGCGCTGGTTGAAGCCCTGCTGGTACTGCGTAATCACAACCTGATCATGACCAGGCTGGAATCGCGCCCAATCCACGGTAACCCATGGGAAGAGATGTTCTACCTCGATATCCAGGCCAACCTCGAGTCTGCTTCCATGCAGAAAGCCCTGCGCGAGCTGGGCGAAATCACCCGCTCCATGAAAGTGCTGGGCTGCTATCCGAGCGAAAACGTCGTGCCGGTCGATCCGATCTAACGTTCGATAAAACGGCTTTTCTTCATCCCTGCCACGCTCACCGGCAGGGTGAAGATGGCGCCGGAGAGCGGATATCTCGTCACCTCCTCCGCATCCATATTTTCCCGCGTGGTGGTAATAAACAGCGTTTTCATATCATCGCCGCCAAAGCAAACCATCGTCGGACAACGTACCGGCATGCGGTATTCTTCCAGCTGCTCCCCTTGCGGTGAAAAACGCGCGATGCGCCAGCCGTCAAACAGCGCGCTCCAGTAGCAACCTTCCACATCCATCGCCGCGCCGTCCGGTATCCCCTCGCCCTCTTTAAACTGACGAAACACCTCTCGCTTACCCGGTTCGCCCTGCTCATCAAGCGGGGTACGGTAAATCACACCGTTTGGCGTGTCTGAGGTAAACATCCACTGCTTATCCGGGCTAAACGCTAAGCCGTTGTGCCCGTGAATATCGCACTGGATCACCTTCGGCGTCAGGTCGTTGTCGATGCGCATCAACAGGCCACCGTTGTAATCTCCGGGTCCCCAGAACGTGCCCGCATAGAACCGGCCCTGATGGTCGGTACCTCCATCGTTAAAACGCGCCAGCTGCGGGTTAGAGGGGTTGTCGCACACCTTGCGCTGCAGAAGGCCATGCTTATCGGCAAGCCAGATGCCATTGCGCATGGCGACGATAAACCCGCCGCGCTCGCGCAGCGCGAAACAGCCCACCTCCTCGTGGAAAGAAAGCACGGTGTGTTCCGCCGTCGGCAGATGGTAGCGGTGGATCTCTCCTTCCAGAATATCGGCCCAGTAGAGCGCGTGCTCGTCGGCGCTCCACGTCGGGCATTCAGGCAAATGCCCGGTGTAATTCAACAGCAGCTGCGGTTCGGCCATGACAGTTCCCCAAAATGAAAAAAGCCAGCAATGCTGGCTTTCAGTATATACATCATCACATTACTGGCGACTGTCATTTGCCTGGCGCAACAACGTCCGGCTCTCATTCTGGAAACGCTGCGCGTAATCGCCAAACCAATGCTCGACCTTGCGGAAGCTGTCGATAAACGCCTGCTTGTCTCCGTGCTCCAGCAGCGTAATGGCTTCACCAAAGCGCTGATAGTAGCGCTTGATCAGCGCCAGGTTATTTTCCGAGGACATAATAATATCCGCGTACAGCTGCGGATCCTGCGCGAACAGACGCCCGACCATCGCCAGCTCCAGACGATAGATAGGTGAAGAGAGCGCCAACAGCTGTTCAAGCTGTACGTTCTCTTCCGCCAGATGCAGGCCGTAGGCAAACGTGGCAAAGTGGCGCAGCGCCTGAATGAATGCCATGTTCTGATCGTGCTCAACAGCGCTGATGCGGTGCAGCCGTGCGCCCCATACCTGAATTTGTTCCAGGAACCACTGATAGGCTTCCGGCTGACGACCGTCGCAGTAAACCACTACCTGCTTAGCCAGGCTGCCGCTGTCCGGGCCAAACATCGGGTGCAGACCCAGCACCGGCCCGGTATGCGCCGCCAGCATAGCCTGTAGCGGACCATTTTTGACGGAGGCCAGATCCACCAGGATACAGTCTTTCGGTAAAGGAGGAAGCTTCCCGACGATCTGCTCCGTCACGTGGATCGGCACACTGACGATAACCATCCCGGCATCTTTCATGAGTTCCGGCGCCTGCGCCCAGTCCTCTTTTTCCAGAATGCGCACCTGATAACCAGAAAGGGTCAGCATTTTTTCAAACAGGCGCCCCATCTGTCCTGCACCGCCGACAATCACCACCGGACGCAGGGTCGGACAGAGGGTTTTGAAGCCCTTGTCGTTTTCACTGGAATAGGACTCCCGCATCACGCGACGCAGAACATCCTCAATCAAATCCGGCGAAACGCCCAGCGCCTGCGCCTCTTTGCGACGGGAGGCCAGCATGGAGGCCTCGCGCTCCGGGACGTAGATCGGAAGGCCGTATTTGCTTTTCACCTCACCGACTTCGGCAACCAGGGCCATGCGGCGCGCCAGCAGATCCAGCAGCGCCTTATCCACTTCATCAATCTGATCGCGCAGTGCGGTCAATTCAGCAACCATAACTACCCTCTTAAGCCAGACGCGTCGCCAGATGGCCGTTTAAATCTTTATGGATCTCACGCAGCAGCGCATCGGTGGTCTCCCAACTGATGCAGGCATCCGTCACGGAGACGCCGTGCTTCATGGCGCTGCGCGGTTGTTCAGATGATTGATTGCCTTCATGAATATTGCTCTCAATCATCAGACCGATAATCGAACGATTGCCATCTTTGATCTGTGCGACCACGGATTCCGCAACCGCAGGCTGGCGACGGTAATCTTTATTCGAATTACCATGACTGCAATCTACCATCAGTGCCGGGCGCAGTCCCGCCTGCTCCATCTCTTTTTCACACTGCGCCACGTCCGCCGGGCTGTAGTTCGGGGCTTTCCCGCCGCGCAGGATCACGTGACCGTCCGGGTTGCCCTGCGTTTGCAGGAGGCAAACCTGGCCCGCCTGGTTGATACCGACGAAACGGTGCGGCATGGCGGCAGCGCGCATGGCGTTGATCGCCGTCGCCAGACTGCCATCGGTACCGTTTTTAAAACCAACCGGCATCGACAGACCAGACGCCATCTCGCGGTGGGTTTGCGATTCCGTGGTACGCGCGCCAATCGCGGACCAGCTGAACAGATCGCCAAGGTATTGCGGGCTGTTCGGATCCAGCGCTTCGGTTGCCAGCGGCAGCCCCATGCTGACCAGCTCCACCAGCAGGCGACGCGCAATCTTCAGACCTGCTTCCACATCAAACGAGCCATCCATGTGCGGATCGTTAATCAACCCTTTCCAGCCGACGGTGGTACGTGGCTTCTCAAAATAGACGCGCATCACCAGATAGAGGCTATCGCTGACCTCCTCCGCTAATGCTTTAAATCGACGAGCGTACTCAATGGCGGTTTCAGGATCGTGAATGGAGCAAGGACCACACACCACCAGCAGGCGCGGATCGCGGCCGGCGATGATATTTGAAATGGTCTGACGCGAGTGCTCAATCTGAGCCTCCTGCGCGACGCTCAGCGGAAATTCCGCTTTCAGTTGATCCGGAGTAATTAAAACCTGTTCGTCAGTGATATGTACGTTGTTCAGCGCGTCTTTTTGCATGATGGCGATCCTGTAAAGCTCGTTTGCGATAGTTGTTTTCCTCGATGAGGTGAGACCACGATACCATAAAAAGTAAACATTTCAATCCAAAATACGTACACATTGGTTTACAGAAACCAATTTATTGCAAAAATCAGCCGATAAAAACGTAAAGTTTAAATTACAGACATATTTTCTTAAGCCAGGCTATGCTGAAGAAAAAAGGAGAATGGCTATGCGTTCAATTGCTCTCACGCTGTTGTCGCTGTTTTTAACGGGCTGCCAGATCAATCCTTACACCTTCCAGCCCGACTGGAGCAGTCCATCCTGGTTTGATGCCGGTAAAGAAGACGCCATGAATGGCCTGCCGGTTAAAGATAACCAGACCCTGGCCGATAGTTTTAACGACACCCACGTTGATCGTAGTGAATATCTTCGCGGCTATGCCGATGGTCAGAAGAGAGTCTGCGAAGAAGGGTTTATTCACGCCTGGGGATTAGCGGGCAAATCTTTCCCTGCCAGTTGCGATACTGTCGAAAACGCGACAAAACTGCGTGCGTCATGGCAAAAAGGAATGGATGAAGGTATGCGTTCCAGCAGACTCAATTAAGTCTGTTTTTAACCACCGGAAAATAAACAACAGTAGGATTTAGCTTAGGTTGGCCTGATGCTATTTCTGACATAATGACGGCTCTGATAAACAATGGTATTCTGCCCGCAACTCTTAAGGACATCTATTTCCGGAGCGATGTGGCGGATTCTGGTGAGAAATTTATTCTTGATCTCTTTTTTCCGACTCACTCTGGTGTTAATGCTGTTCCTTATGGTGGGCCCAGCGACGGCAGGCACGCTTACGGAAACGGATAAATCGGTACGTTCGATTGTCTCAGGCATTGTGAGCTATACGCGATGGCCGTCACTATCCGGGCAGCCCAGACTTTGTGTCTATGCCACTTCTCACTATACACACGCGCTCAGCGGCGACGAAGGGCACAACGAGTTACCCTATACTCCCGTTATTGTACGTAACGATCGGGAAGCCCTGGCCGCGACGTGCGATGCGATATATTTCGGGTCTGAATCACCGGCAAAACAACTTGAATTAATAAGTCAATATCAGGGCAGAGCGTTGCTATTAATCTCAGAGCAAAATCCGGAATGTGTAATTGGCAGTGCCTTTTGCCTGATGATCGATCGCGGCCAGGTACGGTTTTCCGTCAACCTGGATGCATTGACGCGCAGTGGCGTAAGAGTCAATCCGGATGTATTAATGCTGGCACGGAATAAGCAGCATGGATAAAGATTTCACATCAACGCCACGTCCGACGTTTAAAAGAACGTTGAGGCGAAACAGCATGATAAGCGTCATTATTACCATGACGTTAATATGGCTGTTGCTCTGTTTTGCTTCCGTCGTGACGTTAAAACAATACGCGCAAAAGAATCTCGAATTAACCGGCGCCACAATGAGCCACAGCCTGGAAGCCTCGCTGGTTTTCAACGACTCGCTGGCGGCCAACGAAACGCTTGCCGCCCTGGGCAAACAGGGGCAGTTTGCCGCGGCGGAGGTGATTAACGCGCATAAAAAGCGGTTCGCCTACTGGTCCTGGAACCCGGAGGATAACAACGACACGCTGGGCGCGCTGGTCAGTCGCTGGCTTTTCCCCGTACCGGTTGCGCAGCCCATCATGCATAACGGCTTAACGATCGGCGAAATCCGCCTTACCGCACGCGACAGTTTGATCAGCCATTTCATCTGGACGTCGTTTGCCGTACTGACCGGCTGTATTCTCTTTGCCGCCGTCGTCGCGCTCATCATTACCCAGTCTTTGCATCGTGGAATGGTCACGGCCCTGCAGAACATTACCGACGTCGTGCATGACGTACGCACGAACCGCAACTTCTCCCGCCGGGTGAAAGACGGCCGTATCGAAGAATTTCACCAGTTTGGCGAGGACTTCAACAGTCTTCTGGATGAAATGGAAGAGTGGCAACTAAAGCTTCAGGCGAAGAACGCTCAGCTGTTGCGGACCGCCATGCACGACCCGCTTACCGGACTTGCCAACCGCGCGGCGTTTCGTAACAGCATTGCGGCATTAATGAACGACCCTTCAGCCAGAACAAACTCGGCTCTGCTCTTCCTCGACGGTGATAATTTTAAGTTTATTAACGACACCTGGGGACACGCGGCAGGAGACTGTGTGCTCATCGAAGTCGCCAGCAGGATGATGGAGTTTGGCGACAAACGTCATCAGTCTTACCGTCTTGGCGGAGACGAATTTGCCATGGTGCTGTACGGCGTTCACTCTGAGCTTGAGGTTCAACACATTTGTGCTGCGCTTTCGCAGCAGTTTATCCGTCCGTTTGATCTTCATAACGGACAAAAAGCATCGATGTCACTCAGCATTGGCTTTGCTCTGGCGTGGGAAAATGCTTCCGTGGAAGCATTACTGGAGAGGGCTGACCGCAATATGTACCAGGTTAAAAACCAGCGTACGAAAACAATAAGTTAGAAAGGATACACTATGTTAAAACGTTACTTCGCGCCGTTAGTACTGGCCTCACTGGTTCTGGCAGGCTGTCAGTCGCCGCCGGAAGGCAAATTCACTCCTGAGCAAATTGCGGCGATGAAGTCTTACGGTTTTAACGAACTGAACGGTGACTGGTCGCTTGGCATGTCGGACACCATCCTGTTTGATAAAAATGACGCCCGACTGCGCCCGGAAAGTGAAACGCAGATCCAGTCCATGGCCTCTCGCCTGGCCGAAACCGGCCTGAACCACGCGCGAATGGACGGTCACACGGATAACTACGGGGAAGAAAGCTACAACGAAGCGCTGTCGTTAAAACGCGCCAACGCCGTGGCCGACGCCTGGGCGAAGGGGGCAAATATCCCGCGCAGCAATCTCACCACGCGGGGATTAGGTCAAAAATACCCGGTTGCGAGCAACAGTACCCCGCAAGGGCGCGCTGAAAACCGCCGCGTCGCAGTGGTGATCAGCACGCCATAGGGTTATTTAGCGGATGAATCGGCGAGCGTCATCCTGGTTGCCGCTCGCCAGCGAAGCCAGTCCACCAGAACAAACAGCGCCAGACTCACGCCCATAACGGGCAAGCACAGCCCCAGCAGCAGGCTAACCATCGCCGTAACGCCTCTTCCCCATCCTGACAGCGCCAGCCAGCTCTGACACAGCGTCTGTACCGGACTCACTGCCGATTGCGCAGGACGACGCATCCACCACATACGATATCCCCAGATGATGAGCACGCACAGGGCGAGGCCGAACGCCACGAGCAGCAGCTGATTTGCCAGGCCGAATAAGATCCCCATATG
Source organism: Enterobacter cloacae complex sp. Mu1197 (assembly GCF_040059225.1). NCBI lineage: Bacteria > Pseudomonadati > Pseudomonadota > Gammaproteobacteria > Enterobacterales > Enterobacteriaceae > Enterobacter > Enterobacter cloacae complex sp. Mu1197. Next base: position 3,577,344 of record NZ_CP157375.1, read on the forward strand.
GAAATCCACGCCCCAGCGGGTCAGTTTTGCCATTAACGGAAAATCCTCGAATCGGGTTCTGTCCAGGACCTGCATCGTATGGGGATCAACCGCCACGGCGTCCACCTGGGTCGGCCAGCTGCGATCGATTTCCGTCACGGTCCAGGCACGATCCCTCGTTTTCGCCGGGCGGATCTCCAGCTTGCTGGCATCAATCCCCGCGTGACGTGCCGCGCTTAACACCCCGTCAAACTGCGTCAAATCCATCGCCATTTCCGGCATCACCATTCCGCCGTGATGACCACGATGTTCGGCATGTTCATCCATAACCTCATGTTGGCCGGATAGCGTCGTGTTCACCTGCGGGGTGAGCCAGTTCATCTCTGCACGCAGCTTATCCACGTTCCCGCCAGCCCACTGGGACCAGGTCAGGCCGGTTGCGGAGAACAGCAGCATTCCTCCCAGCAGAACCCAGCCCAGCGTCACGTGCACCCGACGCCGGTTCTGGAAGCGATTGTTGATCCGTCTTTTGGGTCGGGTATAAAACCACAGGGCAATACCGCCCAGCGCGGCAACCCACATCCACGAGGCCGCAAGCTCGCTGTAGAGGCGCCCAATGTCGCCCAGCATCAGGGACGTATGCAGGTAATCAATAGTCTGACGCAGAGGTAAAATCCCGCTGGTGCCGTATACCGTCAGATCTCCCAGCACCGCCAGGCTCACCGGATCGATAAAGATAGCCCGGTTCTCCGATGGCCCAAGCTTCGGGTCACCGAACATCACGCGGGTGGTTTCGCCCGCAACCAGCCCCGGACGAACGGCGTGCAAACGTAAATCTGATCCAACGGTTTTTTCCGCCACGGCGATTTGTTCCGCCAGAGGCTGCGGCTCGCCCACGGAATCCGCGTGGAGCGCGTGCCGGTAGAGTGCGTTTTCCAGCTGTGGGGTCGCCACATACAGCGTCCCGGTCAGCGCGGCAAAGAAGATAAACGGGCCGACAAACAGCCCAACGTAGAAATGAAGGCGACGCAGCAGGTTTCCCCATGCCGCGCGCAAGGTGCAGGTAGTCATACTTTTCCTTTTTAAGGCAAAAAGTTATCGATAATTTTTATTGGGAAAAAGCAGACTGCCGCGGCGGCGCGCGGGTATCAGGGTAAAGCCAGGGGAAGAAGTGCCAGTGGTTGACCGCCTGACGCGGCGGCTTAATGCGAAGCCTCTGCAGCACCACGCTGAGCAGGACGATGAGCGCCAGCATTACGCCAGGGACATGCGCTAACAGCACGCAGTAGCCGCACGCTTCCGCATGGTCGACAGGCATCGTGTGCGGCATATCGCCGTGATGCTCGTCCATCGACATCATGCTCATGTCATGATGCATGCCCGGCATGGCGCTCATGGGATCTTTCTGCAGCGAAACGGAGATAAGGGGTGCTACCACGATCAGCAGGATCGCGAACAGCGCGGTCAATGCCGCTGCGCGTTTCCGGTCAGGCTGATGCAGTACGTTATCCACGTCCCCTCCATTCAAGAGGCAAGCATTGTAAATGATTTATGACGAAAGGGTTAACGCGAGAGGTGCGATGGAATAAAAAAAGGGCCAGCCTTTCGGCCAGCCCTTTCTAACAGGATGTCGCTTAAGCGAATCTTAGTTCAGACGCTCTTTAATACGAGCAGACTTACCAGTACGCTCACGCAGGTAGTACAGTTTAGCTTTACGTACAGCACCACGACGTTTAACAGCAATGCTGTCAACTACCGGAGAGTGAGTCTGGAAGACACGCTCAACGCCTTCGCCGTTGGAAATTTTACGAACAGTGAATGCAGAGTGCAGACCGCGGTTACGAATAGCGATAACCACGCCCTCGAATGCCTGCAGACGTTTTTTGGAACCTTCAACAACCCATACTTTCACTTCCACGGTGTCACCTGGACGGAAGGAAGGTACGTCCTGCTTCATCTGCTCTTGTTCAAGTTGCTTAATAATGTTGCTCATAATTTAATCTCTTATCCTGGGTAAACTGATATTCGGGAGCGTATTACGCATTCCCATCATGTTCATGCTGCTGTTGCGCGTGTTCAGATTTGAACTCGGCCAGCAACTTTGCTTGCTCTTCAGTCAGAGCCAGGTTTTCCAGAAGTTCAGGTCTTCTAAGCCAGGTTCGGCCCAGCGACTGCTTCAAACGCCAGCGACGTATCTCGGCATGGTTTCCAGACAGTAACACTGCCGGGACCTCCATCCCTTCTAACACTTCAGGACGAGTATAGTGTGGACAGTCCAGCAACCCATCGGCAAAGGAATCTTCCGTTGCCGAAGCTTCATGGCCCAGAACACCCGGAATAAACCGGGCGACGGAGTCAATCAGCGTCATTGCCGGTAACTCACCACCGCTGAGAACGTAATCGCCGATAGACCATTCTTCGTCAATCTCGGTTTGAATTACGCGCTCATCTATCCCTTCGTAGCGCCCACAGACCAGAATCAGCTTTTGATTCGTCGCCAGTTCGCTCACGCCCGCTTGATCAAGCTTGCGTCCCTGAGGTGACAGATAAATCACCTTTGCGCCTTCACCTGCCGCGGCTTTTGCTGTGTGAATGGCGTCCCGTAAGGGTTGCACCATCATTAGCATCCCCGGTCCGCCGCCGTAAGGACGATCGTCCACGGTACGGTGCCGGTCATGAGTAAAGTCACGAGGACTCCAGCTCTGGATGCTCAGCAGGCCATTCTTTACTGCCCGGCCAGTTACCCCGTAATCGGTAATCGCGCGGAACATTTCAGGAAACAGGCTAATTATGCCAATCCACATAGCGCCGTCTTTTACCGTTTATCCGGAGAATTTAAAAACCAGGATCCCAATCTACTTCAATGGTTTGAGTAGTGAGATCGACTTTCTTGATAACCTGTCCATCGAGGAACGGGACCAACCGCTCCTTGATGCCAAATGCATCTTTCAGGTTTGCCTTAATGACGAGAACGTCATTCGACCCGGTTTCCATCATATCGATGACTTTCCCCAGGCTGTAGCCTTCGGTAGTGACTACCTGGCAACCCATAAGGTCTTTCCAGTAGTAGTCGCCCTCTTCCAGCTGTGGCAACTGCGACGAATCCACGACAATTTCACAATTAGTCAGCGCATTCGCGGCATCACGATCGTCAATGCCTTTCAGCTTGATGATGATGTCCTGATTGTGGTGACGCCAGCTTTCCAGCTCGACCTCTTCCCACTTACCGCCTTTCTGGATAAACCAGGGCTGGTAATCAAAAATGCTATCAGCGTCTTCAGTGGAGGAAAACACTCTGAGCCAACCACGGATACCGTAGCAAGAACCCATTTTTCCCAATACGATCGGTTCAACAGGTGCTTTATTGCTCATCATGACCACCGTGACAGATTAAGCTGCTTTGTTTGCTGCTTTGATCAGCGTAGCAACGCGATCGGAAACAGTAGCGCCCTGGCCAACCCAGTGAGCGATACGATCCAGATCCAGACGAGTTTCTTCTTCTGCGCCAGCGGCCAGTGGGTTGAAGAAACCAACGCGCTCGATGAAGCGACCGTTGCGTGCATTACGGCTGTCAGTCACAACAACCTGGTAGAACGGACGCTTTTTAGCGCCGTGACGTGCTAAACGAATAGTTACCATAACATCCTCTTGTGTGAATAAAACAACCGGGCCCCATCGAGGAACGGAGCCCGGGTGTCATATTAAAAGCCCGAAAATTTTACTCATTTTCGGGCAAAAAGCAATCTCAAAAGCGATTAACGCCCTGGAAAACCGGGAGGCATCATCCCTTTCATGCCGCGCATCATCTTCGCCATGCCGCCTTTCTTCATTTTCTTCATCATGCGCTGCATGTCGTCGAACTGTTTCAGAAGGCGGTTAACGTCCTGCACCTGCATGCCGCAACCGGCTGCGATACGGCGTTTACGGGAACCTTTGATGATGTCCGGGTTAGCGCGTTCTTTCAGCGTCATCGAGTTGATGATCGCCTCCATACGCACCAGCACCTTGTCATCCATCTGCGCTTTCACGTTGTCAGGGATCTGGCCCATGCCCGGCAGTTTGCCCATCAGGCTGGCCATGCCGCCCATGTTTTTCATCTGACGCAGCTGCTCAAGGAAGTCGGTGAGATCGAAACCGTCGCCTTTTTTCAGCTTGCTGGCCAGCTTCTCGGCCTGCGCGCGGTCAACCTTGCTCTCGATATCTTCGATCAGCGACAGCACGTCGCCCATGCCAAGGATACGGGAGGCAATACGATCCGGGTGGAACGGCTCCAGCGCTTCGGTTTTTTCGCCCACGCCAAGGAACTTGATCGGCTTGCCGGTAATGTGGCGAATCGAAAGGGCCGCACCGCCGCGGGCGTCACCGTCCACCTTGGTCAGCACCACGCCGGTTAACGGCAGCGCTTCGTTAAACGCTTTCGCGGTATTCGCGGCATCCTGACCGGTCATGGCGTCGACAACAAACAGGGTCTCTACCGGGTTGATAGAGGCATGCACCTGCTTGATCTCGTCCATCATCGCTTCGTCAACGTGCAGACGACCGGCGGTATCCACCAGCAGCACGTCGTAGAATTTCAGCTTCGCCTCTTTCAGCGCGGCGTTAACGATGTCGACAGGCTTCTGCGCCACGTCGGACGGGAAGAAATCCACGCCAACCTGCTCTGCCAGGGTTTCCAGCTGCTTGATCGCCGCCGGGCGATAGACGTCCGCAGAGACCACCAGCACTTTTTTCTTGTGCTTTTCGCGCAGGAATTTACCCAGCTTACCGACGCTGGTGGTTTTACCCGCACCCTGCAGGCCTGCCATCAGCACCACGGCCGGTGGCTGAGCGGCCAGGTTAAGCACCTGGTTCTCTTCGCCCATCGCCGAAACCAGTTCATTACGAACGATTTTGACGAACTCCTGACCCGGGGTCAGGCTCTTGTTAACTTCATGACCAACCGCCTTCTCTTTAACGCGGTTGATAAAATCACGAACAACCGGCAACGCGACGTCTGCTTCCAGCAGCGCCATGCGCACTTCGCGCAGCGTTTCCTTGATGTTCTCTTCAGTAAGGCGTCCGCGGCCGCTGATGTTGCGCAGCGTGCGCGACAAACGATCGGTTAAATTATCAAACATTGTCTCTCGCCTGAGTAGAAACGTTGGGCCGCCATGAGCGACACATACACAGAATTTTGCCGGAGTATAACATGAAGGCGCCTTTGTTGTTATGCAACGGTTGGAGCAGGCGTCACGTAACGTTATACTGCTTCTCTTTCTTATTAAGACAACTGTCGATGCCTATATGCCTGTTTTCGCACTGATCGCCCTTGTTGCCTACTCTGTCAGCCTCGCGCTGATCGTTCCCGGACTGCTGCAAAAAAACAGCGGCTGGCGGCGCATGGCTATTCTTTCTGCGGTCATCGCACTGATTAGCCACGCCTTTGCGCTGGAATCACGCATCATTCCCGGCGACGGCAGCGTGCAAAACCTGAGCGTCCTCAACGTCGGCTCGCTGGTCAGCCTGATGATCTGTACGGTAATGACCATCGTCGCGTCTAAAAATCGCGGCTGGCTGCTGCTGCCGATTGTCTACACTTTCGCGCTGATCAATCTGGCCCTCGCCACCTTTATGCCTAATGAGTTCATTACGCATCTGGAGGCGACGCCGGGGATGCTGGTGCACATCGGCCTGTCGCTCTTTGCCTACGCGACGCTGATTATCGCCGCGCTTTACGCCATGCAGCTCGCCTGGATTGACTACCAGCTGAAAAACAAAAAGCTGGCCTTTAACCATGAAATGCCGCCGCTAATGGTCATTGAGCGTAAGATGTTCCATATCACCCAGGTGGGGGTGGTGCTGCTGACGCTCACGCTCTGCACGGGCCTGTTTTACATGAAGAACCTGTTCAGCGTGGAGAATATCGATAAAGCGGTGCTCTCCATCATCGCGTGGTTTGTCTATATTGTCCTGTTATGGGGCCATTATCATGAAGGCTGGCGCGGTCGTCGCGTGGTCTGGTTCAACGTCGCGGGTGCGGGCATTCTCACCCTTGCCTATTTTGGCAGCCGCTTCATACAGCAATTTGCTGGCTAAGAAACAAAGGAGTTCCCCCTGGAACACATCTCTACCACCACGCTGATCGTTACGCTGATCGTCATGGTGGTCATCTCCGCCTATTTCTCCGGCTCGGAAACCGGCATGATGACCTTAAACCGCTACCGGTTACGTCATCGTGCTAAACAGGGTAACCGTGCCGCCCGTCGCGTTGAAAAACTGCTCCGCAAGCCGGATCGCCTGATTAGCCTGGTGCTTATCGGCAACAACCTCGTCAACATTCTGGCCTCCGCCCTCGGCACCATTGTCGGGATGCGCCTGTACGGTAACGCCGGGGTGGCGATTGCCACCGGCGTGCTGACGTTCGTGGTGCTGGTGTTTGCCGAAGTGCTGCCGAAAACCATCGCCGCACTTTACCCGGAGAAGGTCGCCTACCCGAGCAGCTTCCTGCTGGCACCGCTGCAGATCCTGATGATGCCGCTGGTCTGGCTGCTGAACATGGTGACGCGCGTCCTGATGCGGATGGTGGGAATCAAAGCCGACGTCACCATCAGCAGCGCACTCAGCAAAGAGGAATTGCGCACTATCGTGAATGAATCCCGCTCGCAGATCTCCCGGCGCAATCAGGACATGCTCCTGTCGGTGCTGGATCTGGAAAAGGTGAGCGTGAACGACATCATGGTGCCGCGTAACGAAATCGTCGGTATCGACATTAATGACGACTGGAAAGCCATCGTTCGCCAGCTGACGCACTCTCCGCACGGGCGCATTGTGCTGTACCGCGACTCGCTGGATGACGCCATCAGCATGCTCCGCGTGCGCGAAGCCTACCGTCTGATGACCGAGAAAAAAGAGTTCACCAAAGAGGTGATGCTGCGCGCCGCCGACGAGATTTACTACGTGCCGGAAGGAACGCCGCTCAGCACGCAGTTGGTGAAATTCCAGCGTAACAAGAAGAAGGTCGGCCTGGTGGTCAACGAGTACGGCGATATTCAGGGGCTGGTGACGGTCGAAGATATTCTGGAAGAGATTGTCGGGGACTTTACCACCTCAATGTCGCCTTCCCTCGCGGAAGAGGTCACCCCGCAAAACGACGGCTCGGTGCTGATTGACGGAAGCGCAAACATTCGTGAACTCAACAAAGCCTTTAACTGGCATTTGCCGGAAGATGAGGCTCGCACCATTAACGGGATGATTCTGGAAGCGCTGGAAGAGATCCCGGCCGCGGGCACGCGGGTGCGCATTGAGCAGTACGATATTGATATCCTGGACGTGCAGGACAATATGATCAAGCAGGTGAAAGTCCTGCCCGTTAAACCCCTGCGCGAAAGTATCGCGGAGTAAGGTTATAGGCCGGGTAAGGCGAACGCCGCTACCCGGCACTACGGATAGCGAATTACGCTTTCGCTTTCGCCACGGTTACCATCGCCGCGCGAATGGTACGGCCGTTCAGGGTGTAACCTTTCTGCATTACGCCCAGCACTTTACCGGCTTCAATCTCTTCAGATTCAACCATCGCAATCGCCTGGTGAACGTTTGGATCCAGCGGAACGTCGGTATCGGCAATCACTTCCACGCCAAACTTACGCACCACGTCGAGCATGGATTTCAGCGTCAGTTCGATACCTTCGATCATTGCGGCGTTGTCCGGATTCGCTTTGTCAGCCACTTCCAGCGCACGATCGAGGCTATCGATGACCGGCAGCAGTTCGTTGACGAATTTCTCCAGCGCAAATTTATGCGCCTTCTCAACGTCCTGCTCGGTACGGCGACGCAGGTTTTCCATTTCGGCCTTGATGCGCAGAACACTGTCGCGTTCGCGATTCTGTGCTTCTACCAGCTGGGCTTCCAGATTCGCAATTTTTTCATCGCGCGGGTCCACCTGCTCAGCAGATGCGTCTGGCTCTACAGCCTCAACTTCATCGTGCTGTTCCGTGATAATTTCTTCAGGGGCTTGCCCCTCAGGCGTTTTCTGTTCTTTACTACTCATGAATTTCTCCGCGTTTTTCTGCATTCATCTCGCTAACTTCGCTTATTATGGGGATCAGTTTCCGGGATTCAAGGGAACAAGACAGATTGTCATCATTCATCAGGCACAAGGACCTCCAGAAAATGAATAATCATTTCAGGTGTATTGGGATCGTCGGGCATCCGCGTCACCCTACCGCACTAACGACACATGAAATGTTGTATCGCTGGTTGTGTAGCAAAGGCTATGAAGTGATGGTCGAGCAGCAGATTGCCCAGGAGCTGCAGCTGAAGAGCGTCAAAACCGGCACGCTGGCGGAAATTGGTCAACAGGCCGATCTCGCGGTGGTGGTGGGCGGCGACGGCAACATGCTCGGCGCGGCCCGCACGCTGGCGCGTTATGACATCAAGGTCATCGGCATCAACCGTGGCAATCTCGGTTTTTTAACCGACCTCGACCCGGACAATGCGCAGCAGCAGCTGGCCGACGTGCTGGAAGGCCACTATATCAGCGAAAAACGTTTTTTACTGGAAGCGCAGGTGTGCCAGCAGGACTGCCAGAAGCGCATCAGCACCGCGATTAACGAGGTGGTTCTTCACCCCGGTAAAGTGGCGCACATGATTGAGTTCGAAGTCTATATCGACGAAATCTTTGCCTTCTCCCAGCGTTCTGACGGGCTGATTATCTCGACACCGACCGGTTCAACCGCCTACTCGCTGTCTGCCGGCGGCCCGATTCTGACGCCCTCATTGGATGCCATTACCCTGGTGCCGATGTTCCCGCACACGCTCTCCGCCCGCCCGCTGGTGATCAACGGCGACAGCACGATCCGTCTGCGCTTCTCGCACCGTCGTAACGACCTGGAGATCAGCTGCGACAGCCAGATTGCGCTGCCGATCCAGGAAGGTGAAGATGTGCTTATTCGCCGGTGTGATTACCACCTGAATTTGATTCACCCGAAAGATTACAGCTATTTCAATACATTAAGTTCGAAGCTTGGCTGGTCAAAAAAATTGTTCTGATTTAGCATCCAGTACTTTACTGTATAAAAAACCAGTTTATACTGTATGAAAACACAGTCATGGTTTTTCATACAGGAAAACAATTATGCTGGCACAACTGACCATCAGCAACTTTGCCATTGTTCGTGAGCTTGAGATCGATTTCCACAGCGGCATGACGGCGATCACCGGGGAAACCGGTGCGGGTAAATCCATTGCCATTGATGCCCTCGGCTTGTGCCTTGGCGGCCGCGCCGAGGGCGACATGGTGCGCATGGGCGCAAACCGTGCCGACCTGTGCGCCCGCTTCTCCCTGAAAGACACCCCTGCAGCTCAGCGCTGGCTGGAGCAGAACCAGCTTGAAGATGGACGTGAGTGTTTACTTCGCCGCGTGATCAGCAGCGACGGCCGCTCACGCGGCTTTATCAACGGCACGGCGGTCCCGCTCTCCCAGCTTCGTGAACTCGGTCAGTTGCTTATCCAGATCCACGGTCAGCACGCGCATCAGCAACTCGTTAAACCCGAACAGCAGAAAGCGCTGCTGGATGGCTATGCGGGTGAGTACGCGCTTACTCAGCTTATGGCGGAGCACTATCGCCAGTGGCATCAGAGCTGCCGCGAGCTTGCTCAGCACCAACAGCAAAGCCAGGAGCGCGCCGCCCGTGCGGAGCTGCTGGAATACCAGCTCAAAGAGCTGAACGAATTTAACCCGCAGGCGGGTGAGTTTGAGCAAATCGACGAAGAGTACAAGCGCCTGGCGAACAGCGGACATCTGCTCTCAACCAGCCAGAATGCGCTCAACCTGCTCGCGGATGGCGAAGACGTGAACCTGCAGAGCCAGCTGTATAACGTCCGTCAGCTGCTTACCGAACTGGTCGGCATGGACAGCAAACTGTCTGGCGTGCTGGATATGCTGGAAGAGGCGGCCATTCAGATCTCTGAAGCCGGTGACGAACTGCGTCACTATTGTGAGCGTCTGGATCTCGACCCGAACCGTCTGTTTGAGCTGGAACAGCGTATCTCCCGTCAGATCTCGCTGGCGCGCAAGCACCACGTTACGCCGGAAGAGCTGCCGGGCTACTATCAGTCTCTGCTGGACGAGCAGCAGCAGCTTGATGATCAGGCTGACTCGCTGGAAACCCTCTCTCTGGCGGTGAGCCTGCATCATGAACAGGCGCTGGCGACGGCGCAAAAGCTGCATGAAATTCGTCAGCACTATGCTCAGGAGTTAAGCCAGCACATTACCGACAGCATGCACACGCTGGCGATGCCGCATGGCGTCTTCACCATTGACGTTCGCTTTGAAGAGAATAACCTGACGGCGGAAGGTGCGGATCGCATCGAATTCCGCGTCACCACCAACCCGGGGCAGCCGCTGCAGGCGATCTCCAAAGTGGCCTCCGGCGGTGAACTGTCACGTATTGCGCTGGCGATTCAGGTGATCACCGCGCGTAAAATGGACACCCCGGCGCTGATTTTCGATGAAGTGGATGTCGGCATCAGCGGCCCGACGGCGGCGGTAGTGGGTAAACTGCTGCGCCAGCTCGGCGAATCCACGCAGGTGATGTGTGTCACCCACCTGCCGCAGGTCGCGGGCTGTGGCCATCATCACTTTATCGTCAGCAAAGAAACCGACGGTGAAATGACCGAAACGCACATGAAGCCGCTGGATAAACGTGCGCGTCTGCAGGAGCTGGCACGCCTGCTCGGCGGCAGCGAAGTCACGCGTAACACGCTCGCGAACGCGAAAGAACTGCTGGCGGCATAAACTTTTTCGGGATCTCAGGGTCATACAGAACAACAAAAACGCCGCCAGACCGGTTTCAAAGTGGGGCAAGGTCTATTATCATCGGCATATTACATATGAGCCGCGTTCTGCTCGGGCCCGAAAAGGAATCAAATCACTATGCGTTGTAAAATGCTGACCGCTGCCGCAGCGGTTCTTCTGATGTTGACCGCAGGCTGTTCCACTCTGGAGAAAGTGGTTTACCGTCCTGACATCAACCAGGGGAACTACCTTACCCCTAACGATGTGTCCAAAATCCGCGTGGGGATGACACAACAGCAGGTCGCTTATGCACTGGGAACCCCGATGATGTCCGATCCGTTCGGCACTAACACCTGGTTCTATGTATTCCGTCAGAAGCCGGGCCATGAAGATGCGACCCAGCAGACCCTGACGCTGACCTTCAGCAGCGCCGGTGTGTTGACCAACATCGACAACAAGCCTGCCCTGACCAAATAATCCGGTGTCAGAAAAGCAAAAAGGTGCTCATTGAGCACCTTTTTTGTTTTGTGTTGATCCCCTCGCCCCTTTGGGGAGAGGGTCAGGGTGAGGGGAAGAAAGCGCTATTTACTGGCCTTCTCCGCGCGCTGACGACGCAGCTCTTTCGGGTCGGCAATCAGCGGACGATAAATCTCCACCCGGTCGCCCTCTTTCAGCACATCGCCGAGCTTCACCGGACGGCTGTAAATCCCGACCTTATTCTTCGCCAGGTCAATATCGCTGCGAAGCTCGAGGATGCCGGAAGCACGGATGGCCTCCTCAACGGTCGCCCCCTCTTCCAGCGTCACGCGCTGCAGATACTGCTTCTCCGGCAGCGCGTACACCACTTCTACAGCAATCTTATGCGACACTGTAAACCTCTTTGGCGCGGGTGGTGAACGCCTGAACCATATTCGATGCCAGCTCTTTAAAGATGCGGCCAAACGCCAGCTCAATCAGCTTATTGGTGAACTCGAAGTCCAGATGGAACTCAATGCGGCAGGCGTCAGCGCTCAGCGGCGTAAACTTCCAGCCCCCCATCAGGGTCTTAAAGGGACCATCCACCAGATGCATCAAAATACTCTGATTGCTCGTCAGCGTATTACGGGTGGTGAACGTCTTGCTGATCCCCGCTTTGGAGACATCCACCGCAGCGGTCATCTGCGTCGGACCGGACTCCAGAACGCGGCTCCCGGTGCATCCCGGAATAAACTCTGGATAAGACTGAACATCGTTCACTAACTGATACATTTGTTCCGCGCTGTAAGGCACAAGCGCAGTACGGCTAATCTGAGGCATAGCATTTCCCATGGTCACACAACGGACAAATAATAACATTTATCACCTGTTAAAAAAACGCTAAGCCTCATCTCGTGCTAAGATAGCGCGTTAGACCTCACAGGACGCAATGAGGTGACTTTTTGAAATCAGATTACCGACGGCTTTACGACACTTATGACGAAGAAAAAAGCACATAAACCAGGCTCGGCGACCATTGCGCTCAACAAGCGTGCTCGCCACGAGTATTTCATTGAAGAAGAATTCGAAGCTGGCCTTGCGTTGCAGGGCTGGGAAGTAAAATCGCTGCGCGCCGGGAAAGCCAACATTGGCGATAGCTACGTGATCCTGAAAGATGGCGAAGCCTTCCTGTTCGGCGCGAACTTTACGCCGCTGACCGTCGCCTCTTCACACTACGTGTGTGACCCAACGCGCACGCGCAAATTGCTGCTGAACAAGCGTGAGCTGGAATCCCTCTACGGACGCATCAACCGCGAAGGTTTCACCGTGGTCGCCCTGTCGCTGTACTGGAAAAACGCCTGGTGCAAAGTGAAAATTGGCGTCGCGAAGGGTAAAAAACAGCACGACAAACGTACTGACCTGAAAGAGCGTGAATGGCAGCTCGACAAAGCGCGCATTATGAAAAACGCAGGACGTTGATTCTGCACACTTATTGTACTATTCAATTAGTTAGCGTTCCGGGCTGGTATCCAGGAAGTGAAATCTGGTATACTCAGTTCAACACTATTGGGGCTGATTCTGGATTCGACGGGATTTGCGAAACCCAAGGTGCATGCCGAGGGGCGGTTTGCCTCGTTAAAAGCCGCAAAAAAATAGTCGCAAACGACGAAAACTACGCTTTAGCAGCTTAATAACCTGCTCTGAGCCCTCTCTCCCTAGCTTCCGCTCTTAAGACGGGGATCAAAGAGAGGTCAAACCCAAAAGAGATCGCGTGGAAGCCCTGCCTGGGGTTGAAGCGTTAAAACTAATCAGGCTAGTTCGTTAGTGGCGTGTCTGTCCGCAGCTGGCGTGCGAATGTAAAGACAAACTAAGCATGTAGTACCGAGGATGTAGAAATTTCGGACGCGGGTTCAACTCCCGCCAGCTCCACCAAATATAATGGTCTGATTCTCTTAGAGTTTCAGGCCGTTTTTCTTTGGGCGTGTGGCACAACTGTGACTTAGGAGTGTACCATATGCCATCAAACAGTATCCCCCATTACCTCTATAAGCGTAACCACACCTGGTGGTTCAAGAAGCGTTTCGTATCTGAGGGCAATGCAATCGAATACAGACTGAGCCTGCAAACAGCAAGCTTTCAGCGTGCCAGCCTTACTGAACAACGGCTCAAAACACCTAATGCCTTACGTTATATTCCTCTACATAAGTGCCTGATCGATTTAGGTTTATTAGCTTCGTTGAGGATATCAAAGCTTTAACAGGAGGCAACGGCAGATTGTTCCCTGAAATCAAGGCGATAAAAAGGCTATCACTCACACAAACCTGGTGAATGGTTAAACAGAAACCTCTGCAACAAGCTGGAGTTAACGACTGCTTCGACGCTCTATACTTTCAGACATGCTTTTCGAGATAAATTGGTAATGCTGAACGCAACGGATGAATACTTGAACCGTCTGATGGGGCATAAAGGGAGCCCATACGCCCGTGTGTCCACTACCGGGAAAAGTCTGGATACACAACTCGAAGCGCTATCCGGCTGGCGCTGTCGTCCGTGAACCTCCTTTCTCTGGCTAGCCTTGCCCGTCAGAAACACCCGGCCTGTCAGATTGTCCTCGCTGCTGACCGTGACCTTAACGGCGATGGTCAGACAAAAGCCGCCACGGCCGCAGAAACCTGTGAGGGCGTTGTTGCCCTGCCGCCGGTGTTCTGTGACTGGAATGATGCGTTTATGCAGAATGGCGGGGAGGCCACCCGAAAAGCGATTTATGATGCCATCCGGCCACCAGTACAAAGTCCGTTCGACACCATTAGCGAGGCGGAATTTACCGCCATGAGCGCCAGCGACAAGGCTCTGCGGGTGCATGAGCATTACGGCGAAGCACTGGCGGTGGATGCGAACGGCCAGCTCCTGTCCCGTTATGAAGCAGGGATATGGAAAGTCGTTCAGCCGTCCAGTTTGGAACGCGACGTAGCCGGGCTTTTCCAGCGCCTGCGCGCCTCGTTCTCGTCGGGGAGAATCACCTCAGTGGTGGAGACGCTGAAGCTGATTATTCCGCAGCAGGACGCACCGGCACGCCGTCTGATTGGTTTTGGTAACGGCGTACTCGATACCGCCACCGGTACTTTTAGCCCGCATCATAAATCGCACTGGCTGCGCACGCTGTGCGACGTGGATTTTACTCCGCCGGTCGAGGGGGAAACGCTGGAAACCCATGCCCCGAATTTCTGGCGCTGGCTCGACCGTGCTGCCGGTAGCAGACCAGAAAAACGCGACGTAATTCTGGCCGCGCTGTTTATGGTGCTGGTGAACCGCTACGACTGTCAGCTCTTTCTCGAAGTGACGGGGCCAGGGGGAAGCGGAAAGAGTATTCTGGCCGAGATTGCGACCATGCACGCAGGCGAGGACAACGCCACGTCGGCGACCATCGGGACGCTGGAATCGCCACGCGAGCGCGAAGCGCTGATAGGCTTCTCACTCATCCGCCTGCCTGACCAGGAGAAATGGAGTGGGGACGGGGCAGGACTCAAGGCCATCACCGGGTGCGATGCCGTGTCGGTTGACCCGAAATACCGCGATGCGTATTCCACGCACATTCCGGCGGTGATTCTGGCGGTGAACAATAACCCGATGCGCTTCACCGACCGCAGCGGGGGCGTGTCCCGTCGCCGGGTGATTATCCACTTCCCGGAGCAGATAGCCCCGGCGGAGCGCGACCCGCACCTGAAAGACAAAATCGCCCGCGAGCTGGCGGTTATTGTGCGCCAGCTTATGCAGCGGTTCGGCGATCCGATGACAGCCCGCACGCTGCTTCAGTCTCAGCAGAACTCCGGCGAGGCACTCAGCATCAAGCGCGATGCCGATCCAGCGTTTGATTTTTGCGGGTATCTGAAAGCGCTGCCGGATGCAGACGGAATGTATATGGGAAATGCTAATATCGTGCCACGTCAGACTCGTGTTTATCTGTATCATGCCTATCTGGTCTACATGGAGGCGCACGGGTATAAAAACACGCTGAGCCTCACCATGTTCGGCAAGGGGTTGTCAGCCATGCTCAAAGAATACGGCCTGAATTATGACAAGCGCAGGACGAATCAGGGCATGCAAACTAACCTCACGCTGAAAGAGGAAAGCAACAGCGACTGGATGCCGAAGTGCGACGAACCTACCGCGAAATAGACTACTCTGACCGGCTAATGCCGGTCTTTTTTGGCCTGCGCTACGGCCAGATTGAACAGCTTTCCCAGATGAGGCTTTTTAACATCAAAAGTTATCAGGCCGCTCAGTACCAGAAACGGGGATAGCTAACTTTATAGAGAAGACCATTGCTTTTTAAGATTTTTCGTATAAATATTGTACTTACAAAAACATACCTACAGTCTGAAACTATATGAATTTCACTTTACTGAGGGTTACTTTAAAGTGAGATTTTTCTGTTTAAAGAAAAGGAACACAAATGATTAGCAACATCTCTTCGAAGAATTTCAAAGCATTCGAATATATAGATATGGACATTAGGCCTATAACTTTAATTGTCGGCCCAAACAACTCTGGAAAATCTTCAGCCTTAGCTATCCCGAGAATACTTTCACAGACACTTCAGAGTTATGATAATAATATCCCACTACTTCTCAATGGTTATCTCGGGGATTTTGGAACTTACAAAGACATTACCTTTGGAAACATCACAAGACGTGGCATTGAAATAAAAATAAGCACATTTAAAAACACAAACTCTAATTTTTATTTAAGTTACTTTAGAAGATCCGGCTTGGATTATAACTCTGAAATTTTATTCACTTTTAAGTACAAGTATAGGTCTAAACTCCGTGAAATTGTTTTGAGAGAAATAAACATTGAATGTAGTGGTAAAAATGTAATTACTATTACTAGATCCGACGATAGTGAAAACTACGTTATTAACACCTTGAATAATGTGGTTATACCAGCTGAATTGCGATCTTCTATATCAAAAAATATGAGGGTTTTCAACTTTTTGCCAAGAAACCTTTTCCTGTCTCATGAGTTAAACAACAACAATAAGCTAAAGGAATTGATTGACGAAGAAACAATGAATACAACAAGAGTATTAAATTTTATTTGTGACATTTTGCACAAAGATTTAATCGGCTTAGAATATTTGGGTGCTATGCGTTCTGCTCCATCTCGAAGCTATTTATATTCTGGCGAAAGACATTCTAAAGTTGGTGTCGCAGGTGAAAACTCGGCTAACATACTTGCAATGGATGAGATTAAAGGTGGTAAGAAAGCCAAAAATCTTATATCAAAAGTATCTGACTGGCTGAATAAGGCAGGAATTGCATCCGATTTAAAAATAAACCATCTTTCTGACCGTCATTATGAAATAAAAATACAACACCCTGTTACAAGAGAATATGAAAACTATGCAGATGTAGGTTATGGAAATAGCCAGATCATCCCGGTCTTAACTGCTGGTTATAATATGAATGAAGGCAGCGCATTAATCGTTGAAGAGCCTGAAATACATTTACACCCTAAAGCTCAAGCGGAGCTTGCAAGCTTCTTCCTTGATATGTATAAAGATAAAAAAACTATTATTGCCGAGACGCATAGTGAGCATCTAATTGTTCGTCTTCAGCAGTACATTGCATCTGGATTATTATCTGAAAAAGATATTGTTATTTATTACTCTCACTTTATTGACGATAAAAAATCACTCATAAAACTTGAATTAGATGCTTTAGGTAACTTTACCCAGCCTTGGCCTGAAGGTTTTTTCCCGCAACGACTTGAAGAGGCTAAAGCATTAGCTAAGGCTCGATATAATCAGACATCTCAAACATTACGGAATGAAGAAAAATGAATCTTGTTATAGATGCAAATGTATTTAAAGGATTCTATCAGGAGTCTGTACTTGAGTTAACAGTGGAGAGAACCAGTTTAACTGGTTCAACATTAGAATTATTTGACGCAGATGATAAAATAATTTATCTGGATGAAGGTGCGCAAATTGAAACTGAGTGGAGAAAAGTAGTTTGCCCTGAATGGTTTAATGCCTGGCTCATATATAGCATAGAGGCAGGGAATATAATAAATATACCTACTAATAATCATGAGGCAATTTTGAAAGCTCTGAGAACTAAAGGCTTCCCCTCTTCTGGGGACAAATGGTATATAAGAACCGCGGTAAGTTTGACAGATGCAAACCATGAGGTGAAATTCATCACAGAAGATATGGATTTCTATGATCCAACAAAGAAAAACGTCAATGGTTCTAATAGAGTAAATATCATGAAAAGTAAGTCATCAACTATCAGGAAACATCTTTTAAAAAAAACCGGTCTATCTGTCATGCCAGTTTGCGAATTCAATGAGTTGTAGAGATTCTATTGAACTTTATGGAAAATGAGCTCCTAAGAATACAAAAACACTTCATTTTCCATTTCTCCTCGAATTATCAAGTTAAACATATAGATCAACCCACGTTTATACTAGTCACTGTATCCTTCTACTTTATGGGCTCTATTATCACGCAAGAATGCAATAACTATCTCTTACGTGAAAACTTCGCTGAATTGCAAAATTCGTAGCCACAATTCTTAAGAGCAGTAGCGTTGGAAGTCCGTTCCTCGCTCATAGCAGACTATAACGATTCTGTAGCGGTGAACAGTAAAGTGTTCACTGTTCATCAAGAATCCACAGGCTAACACAATGAAAATAAACCAAAAAATCACTTAGTGAACAGTATGAATAGTAGAACACAAAAAAACTTTTCTCCTGACGATGTAAATGCCGAGAAATGTTCAAGAGTAAAAACAGACGACGATTTTAGAAAGTCAAGATCGCTATAACCCTTCCTAATTGGTACACGTTTAGGTACATAACTGAAAGTTGAATACGTAAAAAACATTAATATTTAATCACTTAAGATATCTATTCAGACTCCGCCAGCACCAAAATTCTCCATCGGCGATCACCAGAGTCGACTGATGAAGTCCTGAAAGCCCGCACGGCGCAAGCCCTGCGGGCTTTTTTGTACCCTCAACATGTCCCGCGAAGTCCGTAAATTTTCCCGGCGACACAGCAACATCACGCCATTAAACATTGTTTTTCTCATGCTCAATAAGCCATTCTTTGCGTGAAATCCCCCCACCATAACCTGTCATCGTCCCATCTTTTCCAATTATCCTGTGACAGGGGATCACAATCGCAATCCGGTTGGCACCGTTAGCGGCAGCGACGGCGCGCACAGCATTTGGCTTATTAAGCCGTAGTGAAATGGCCTGATAGTGTGAGGTCTGTCCATAGGGAACAGTACGCAACGCATGCCAGACGGATTGTTGAAAATCACTGCCCGGAGCATCTAAAGCCAGATCAAACTGTCGGCGCGTTCCGGAAAAATACTCGTCGATCTCTTTTACTGTCTGCCGGGTATGGCTGTTTTCGCCGGTGACGATTCTGGCGTTAAATAAACGCTGAATATCGCGGAATTCAGTTTCTAACATCCGGCGATCGGTAAACTCCAGCAGACAGACTCCCCGCTCTGTCGCGCAGACAAACATCGGTCCAAGCGTCGTGGTAAACCGGTGAATGACTATCACCTGGGTTGCCTGAGTCGGCGCAGCGCCAGTAAGACGCTTGTAGGTATAACCAAAGCCGCTCAGCGATTCATAGCCATTGTCCAGCGCAACGTCAGTCGCCGCTCGTCCACTTTTCAGCTCCTGCAGGGCAACGTTCACCCGCTGCATTCGCTGGAAAGCCTGAAAAGTGATGCCGTGATGTTGCAGGAACCAGCGCCTTACCCGCTCCGGGCTGATGCCATGCTGACGAAGCTCCGCGTCTGCTACACGGGATTTGATATCGCGCCTGACAAGCGCAAGCGCCTGCTCAACGAATAATGGCGCGCTGTGCGCATTTTCCGCAGGTCTGCAGACTTTACAGGGACGAAAGCCGTCCGCCAGGGCAGATTTGGCATCTTTATAAAATTCGACATTTTCGCGCTTGGGCTTTCGCGCCCGGCATACCGAAATGCAGAATACACCAGTGGTTTTGACGCCAACAAAAAACACGCCAGTGTAGTCTGAAGCACGTTCAAGTAATGCCTGATACCAGATATCACACAGATTTTTATCGGTTATTTTCATCACCAAAAAGTCCTTCAAACGTCTGACGAGATCGGATCGCATGCATGACATCAGTCAGCGTTGACTGCATCGCTGAATGAACAAAATTGCCCATTGAAATGCGGCTTACCCCTGCCCGTTTCAGCCTGTCGAATGACGGAAGATCGGGCATACACATGACATTCAAAGGCAACCCCGTTGCCTCTGCAATGAGGCTGATGTCTTTCTCTGACGTCAGGCAGGGAACAAAAAGGCCGTCAGCACCTCCAGCTTTATAGCGTTGACCCCGTAATATCGTCTCCTGCAACGCGTCTTCATGCCCGAGCAGGTACGTGTCAGTCCGGATGTTCAGAAACAGGCTGTAATTTTCGCTTCTCAGCGTATCGCATACTGTTCTCAGGTTACGGGAAAAGTCAGAGGCATCGTCAAGCTGACGAACCCCGTTTATGACTCGGCTGTCTTCGAGGTTAACGCCCGCGACGCCTGTCTGAGCAAGGCGCCGCAGATTGTCTGCTATCTCTTCGGCTGAATCACCATACCCTGCTTCCATGTCAACGCTCAATGGCAGGTTGCTGGCAGCCCGGATCCGGGTGACCATATAAAATAACTCATCAAACGGCACTCCCTGCCCGTCGTCATATCCCAGTGTGGACGCTATAGCTGCACTGGACGTTCCCAGAACCTGGTAGCCTGCTTTTTGCGCAGCGACAGCACTGGCGGCATCCCAGACGTTGGCGATAAGAAGAGGCTCATGCTGATAGTGGCGTTCTGCAAAGTTCATATTCATATCCTCTCGATAGATTGAAAATGAATCTAAGCACTCAGGAAGAACCTCACAACCGAAATTCAGACGACCATTTTTTAGCAAACGTCGTCTGAACATGGGGGGCGGAACAGACCAAAACCTTTCAGGCCCGGGCTCCGGCTTTCAGCATGGCTAAGCAGACGAGGCTCTCCCACATGTTCCCCGGTGAAAGCATGGAGCAGGTGACCCAGTGTTCCGGCGAACACAATACGCTGAGCCATGATTTCGTCATAGTAGAGAGGGTCTACCACAACGACAAAATCAAGATCGGAGTATTTATCAAACCCGCTATGAACAAGCGAGCCGCCAGCGAGAAGGGAGTAAATCTGCGATCATTCCACCACAATCACTACGTCCAGCCCTGACAGAGCTCATTCATCTTCTCGCTTGAGAAGCTACCCTCTCCCTTTGACCAACATCAACGACACCGCCCCTCCCCCTATGGAGAATAAAAAAACACCCCTACCCAGCGCTACGGAATAGCCGCTTAACCCGGAAGGAACTCCACCATGTACAGACCCATAACCGTCATCATATTCATTCTCCTGACGCTCGCCGCCCTCGCGGAAATAGGCGTTTTACCCTTTGGATAATCCTCAGGCGAAATACCTCTCATCAGGGCATGTTGATCTCATTACAGTTTTTTCCTAAAGCCATCCCGTTTCGCCTGTGCCATGCTGAATCACGCTCATAACCGATAACGTTAAATGAGGATATTATGAAAAAAACAATTATCGCATTATCTGCCGTTCTGCTGGCTTCCCCAGTATTTGCTGCGACCACACATGCAACTGACGATACCGTCGCGGCGGCGAACGCAAACGCCAACGAGGCGAAGCAAAAACTGCACGAAGAGCAGAACAAAGGTGAAGAGCTGAAGCTGAAACAGAAGCATGCTGCGGAAGGCAAGAGCGAGAGCCTGGGCAGCAAGGTCAGCGAAGATTCCCAGAAAGCCTGGCATAAAACCAAAGAAGGCACCGAGAAAGGGTGGGATGCCACCAAAGAAGGCGCTGAGAAAGGCTGGAACAAAACCAAAGAAGGTGCCAGCGAGCTGGAAAAGAAAGTCACTGAGTAATTAGTTATACTCACGAAAAGGTCGCGCTTGCGGCCTTTTTTATTTCTTCGAATATAATTAGCACCTCAGGCGTTTACGCAGTGCGCACTTATCGGAGAAACCACTATGTACCGCCTTTTGGCCTTTCTGACCGTTCTGCTGTTGTGCCCTTCCCTGCATGCTGCCCCGAAAAGCTACCTTATCGATACCGATAACACCGCCATTCGGCTCTCGTGGCATGCCTTCGGCGGCATCCTCTCCTGGGCAACGTTCAGCGGCGTAACGGGTGCCGTGACGCTCAATCCGGATAACGACGTTGACGACCACATCCACGTCACCATTCCTGTGGCCACCCTGGTGGCCTCAAACACGCTGCTCACCTGGCAATTAAAAAGCGACATGTTTTTTGATGCGGAGCACTACCCGACCATCGAGTTCATCAGCTCTCGCGTGGTCGCCCAGGGCGCCGGACGGTTCAGGGTGTTCGGCACGCTGACCGTACGAAACATTGCCCGGCCGGTGATCCTGGAGGCCGTGGTGAAAGACCCGCATGCGCAGGCCCCCACGCTGGACGCCACCACGGCGATCTCGCGCGCGTCCTATGGGATGGATAAGTTTGCCCTGGTCGTGGACGATCGTATTGCCATCGCCATTGCGATTCAGACGAACAAGGTGCCGTCACCCTGAGATCAGGCGCTGTAGCTGCTCCGCGTGTTCCCGCAGATAGGACGGTGGGTTGCGGCCAATCAGGACAAACTGGTAGCCCGCCTCCTGCCACCAGGCCAGGTTCATGCTGTGCCGCTGTTCTTCACGGAGCGAGGCCGTCGCCTTTTCATCAACAGGCGAAATACAGAGGGCCATCGGGCCGTAGTCGGGGTTGATCCAGGCAATCTGCGCGATAGACGTCGTTTCATAGCGCAGCATGCGCACCATTTTAAGCTCTGCCCCCTGCAGGGTAAGCTGCGACAGGTTTAGCCTCATGCCGATGTCCTGCGCGGCCCGTTCCAGCCCGCGCTGCAGGACCGGCGTTGCGCTGTCCATATCCAGCAGCGTCTCGACGCTGTACAGGGACATATATTGCGCTTCGAGGTCGCGGATATGGGCGTTCTCATCCTCTGGGCCAGCAGCAGGCCGCAGCAGGTAGCCCAGCCCGGAGCCGACCAGCAAGAAACTGACCGAGGCGGCGATCAGCGCCCGTCGGCTGACGCCAGTCGGCGTGGCGGACTGCGGGTCGGGAAGTGCCGCAAGACGCGCCTGCATCGTCTCAAGAGGCGCGTCATCCAGCAGGGAAGCAAACGCCCCGGCGTAATCCTGGCTGCTTTTCATCAGTTCATCGGTTCGTCCGGCGAGGCGTTCGTCACGCTTTAACTGTTCTTCAAACTGCTGCGCGTCGGCGAGACACATCTCGCCATCTATCCAGGCCACGATGGCGTCGTCGTTATAGGGCGGTGTAAAACGGTGCGCGTTCAAGAGCGTTTCTCCTTTACCGGAGGGAGTGCGTCAGCGGATCTGGCAAGCCGAGCCCGCGCCGTCGCCAGCCGGCTCATCACGGTACCGATCGGCACCGCCAGGGTCTCCGCCGCCTCCTGGTAGGTAAAGCCTTCGACATAAACCAAAAATACCGCGTTGCGCTGGGCTTCGGGCAGCGCGTTAACGCGCTGCATTACCTGAAGGTAATGCAGGCGCGTCTCATTCTGTTCGCAGGTGTCCGGCGCCAGCAGCTCGTCGCTGGGAACAAATCCCTGCCCCTGTCGAACGTGTCGTGCCCGAAGCTCAGAGATCCAGATGGAGTGCAGGATCGCGAACAGCCACCTGTCGATGCGCGTGCCAGGCGTATACTGGCTGCTTCTTTCAAGCGCACGCACGCAGGTGGACTGAACCAGCTCTTCGGCGATATCCCTGTTTCGCGACAGCACCAGCCCATAGCGCCAGAGGCGCGGCAGGAGTGCGGCGAGCTGTTGACGAACCTCACGGGTTGCGATGGGTTTTCCCTCCACGAGATAATCAGGACTCCGGGTGTCCATTGATGGCGGCCTGCAGGTCACGGTACTCCTCGCAGGACTGGCCGCAGATACCGGCAATCACCTTCAGCTGTTCTTTCGCGAGGTCCGGGCGTCCTTTCACCATCCATGCTTCACCGAGATACTCCCGGGCTTTGGCATAATCCGGCGCGATAGCCAGCGCGCGCTGGTAGTAACCAATCCCTTCGTCCGTGCGGCCCAGTTTGCGCGTGGCGAACCCGCGATAGTTCCACGCTTCAGCCGTATTGCCATTTTTCAGCGAATCAAGCAGATTCAGCGCCGCCTGGTACTCCCCTTTCTTCGCGAGATGGTACGCGTAGTTGGTTTTGTCCTGGTCGCTGAGGCTGCTGCTCTTGTCCGGCACGCATTTCTGCGTGGCGCTGTCATACACCTGTCCGGAAGGACAATCAGGCGTTTTGCTCTCGGTACTATTATTGCCCATGGCCAGCGCCAGTGGAGACAGCAGGGAAAAAATCAGCACCGGGATCAAACGAAACGAGGTCGTGTTCATACAAAACTCCAGGGTAAGTGGGGAGTGACGTCAGTAAACGTCCGGCTGACGATTTTTATTCATTCTTCGGTGAATTTTTTGCTTTCCTGAAGTCCTGCCCGTGCCTCAGTCGGAAAGAAAATAAATCAGCTTATTTTCTCTTTGCTTGCCCGTTATTATTGCTTACGCGTGATAGCAGAGTTTCAACCCTGTACAAGAATATATTTCATTACCTCAATGACATAATATATCTTACATCAAAAACGTTACCCTAACTTAAACACACGTTAAGCCCGCTTAAACAATAACGCTTAACATGTTATTTAAAATGCTCCCTACCAATTATCATACCGGGTCGTAAACCTTAAATAACAGCGCCATCACAATAAATAAAAAGCATTCAAAAACAAAAAGATAGCAAATATGAATTATAAAACACATCAATAGATTAATGCCCCCTTCATTGTTTGCACCTTTATTTACGAAAGCTTAATTTGCACAACACGCATTTTCTGTCTATATCATTTTTATATTCCAGAAACCAATTCCTCTATTAATTACAGGGTTTTATAAAATACAAAACACCCATTAAACGTTTTTTCATAAGTCATTAGATTCGCTCTGATGTTGCCACTCTGACGCATGGCGGGCATCGTGCGCGCTGAATTCTACGGTGAGAGCTGTTTTATAACAGCAACTACACCGGGGGCGCCCTTTACCTTCAGCAGAGATGGCTCGTCTTGCTCGCCGTTCATGACACTTCTGCTGGAGTAATAACAAAATGAGCCAAATCTCTGTTATTTCAAAACTTACTGGCGTAGAAACGATCCTGGAAGGTACACAGGTTACGCTGAACCATTCCTCTGTCGTTGAGCTTCACGTCGAGCGAGCGAGCGTCTCCCACTTCGCGCGAAGCGGTAACGACCTGCTGGTGACACTCCACTCCGGCGAGGTGATCACCCTTAAAAATTTCTACGTCGCGGACGCGCAGGGCGTGAGCCAGCTGGTTCTGCAGGACAGCAACGGCGCGTTATGGTGGATTGAAGATCCGGCTGGTGCCGCCACGTACGAATCTATCGCGTCCACGGACGTGCTGCTTGCGGCATCAGGAAGTGATGCCGGTGGCGCCGCCATCTGGCCATGGGCTCTGGGCGGTATTGCGGCTGCGGGCGGCATCGCGGCCGCGGCAAGTACCGGCGGAGGAGGTGGTGGTGGCGATGACGGTAATAACAACAGCACCAACCCCAACACCCCGGTCGACCCCGCCGATCCGGATACGACACCGCCGAATGCGCCATCCAGCCTTCGTTTCTCGTCAGACGGTAAAACCGTCACCGGTTCCGCCGAACCCGGCAGCACCATCACGCTGAAAGACGCGAACGGCAACGTCATTGGTACAGGAAAAACGGGCAGCGACGGCAACTTTAGCGTCTCCCTCGGAACACCGTTGACCAACGGCGAGCAGGTAACTGCCACCGCAACGGATAGCGCCGGGAATACCAGCCAGGGTTCAAGCGTCACCGCACCGGATCTCACCGCACCCGATGCACCAACGATTGGCAGCGTAATCGACGATATCGCCCCTCAGACGGGGACGGTGACCAACGGCGGCAGCACCAACGATCAGCGGCCGCAACTATCCGGCACCGCCGAAGCGGGCTCCACCGTGACGATTTATGACGGCGGAATAGCCATTGGCACCGCGGTCGTCGCCAGCAATGGCACATGGACATTCACCCCGTCCGTCGACCTGAATGAAAGCACCCACCAGATTACCGTACGGGCAACCGACGCCGCCGGCAACACCGGACCAGCCTCACCGGTATTCACCCTCACCGTCGATCTCACCCCTCCGACAGCGCCCACCGCGATTGTGCTGCTCGACGATACGGGCATTATCCGAGGAACAATCTCGTCGGGCGTGCCTACCGATGCCTCGCAGCCGATTCTGGCGGGAACGGGCGAGCCCGGTGGAACCATCACTATTTACGATAACGGCGTGGCGATTGGCACAACGACGGTGCTGCCTAACGGTACCTGGAGCGTTACCCCAGGGGGCCCGCTTCCGGACGGTACGCATTCGATCACCGTCACTGAAACCGATGCCGCCGGAAACCAGAGTACGGCCTCTGAACCTATCACCTTTACCGTGGACACCACGCCGCCGTCTGCCCCAGGAAACCTCGTGGTGTCGAATGATGGCGGTACCATCAGCGGTATCGGAGAAGCAGGCAGCACGGTGACCATCCGTGAAGGCGATTTCACTCTTGGCACAGTGGTTGTTGATAGCCAGGGGAACTTCAGCCTGACGCTGAGCCCGCCGAGGATCAACGGCGAAATCCTGACCGCTGACGCCACCGACACGGCGGGCAACACCAGTCCAACCACCTCCGCGGCGGCACCGGACATTACCCCGCCGCAGACCCCGGTCATCCTGTCGGTGATTGATGACGTGCAGGCCACCACCGGCCCCGTGGCCCAGAATGGGCTGACTAACGACCGGGCACCGACCCTGAACGGCACAGGCGAGGCGGGCTCGACCATCACGATTTATAACGGCAGCGATGCCCTCGGTACGGTGGTTGTTCCCTCCTCCGGCCAGTGGAGCTTTACGCCGCCCACACCGCTGACCGATGGCACCTGGGTGCTGACCGCGAAGGCGACGGATCCCGCCGGTAACCCGAGCGGGATATCAAATGCGTGGACAATTAACGTTGACGGGACGGCGCCAACCGCCCCGGTGATTTTACAGGTTGTAAACGACATCCCAGGGCAGACCGGCGCGATCGACTTGAACGGGACCACCAACGACGCCACCCCGACGCTCAGCGGTACCGCTGAAGCAAACGCGACGATCAGCCTGCGCGTGGACGGTGTTGAAATTGGTACAACCGTTGCCAATGGCCTCGGCGTATGGAGCTTTACCCCTTCCTCCTCAATCGGTGAAGGCTCCCACGCCCTGACCGCCGTCGCAACCGATGCGGCAGGCAACCCCAGCCCCGTCTCCAACACCTGGCCCCTGACGGTTGACAGCGTCGCGCCTGCGGCGCCGGTCATTACCCAGGTGCTGGATGATGTGCCGGAGCGCCTCGGCGCGCTCAACCCCAACGACAGCACCAACGACACCACGCCAACGCTCAACGGCACGGCTGAACCGGGTTCAACCGTCACTATTCGCCTGGATGGCGGCGATCTCACTACGATTCTGATCGACGGCAGCGGCACCTGGACCTATACCCTTACCACGCCGCTTGGCGAAGGTCCTCATACCTTTAGCGTCGTCGCCACCGACGCGGCGGGTAACACCAGCCAGCCGTCAGACGACTTCACCCTGAACGTCGATATCACTGCGCCAGCGGCGGCCACCATCGCCACCGTGACCGACGATGTCGGCGGCGTACAGGGTTCGCTCAACAGCGGCGATACCACGGATGACACTCGCCCCCTGCTGCAGGGCACCGCCCCTGCAGACACGGTGATCACCGTCTATGACGGCACGACTCTGCTTGGCACCGCCATCCTCAACGGCAGCGGCGGCTGGAGCTTCACGCCCGTGACCCCGCTCACCGACGGTCCGCATTCCCTGACGGTGCACGCCACAGATGCCGCGGGCAATACCACCATCTCAACGCCATTTGAACTGACGGTGGATACCGTTGCGCCTGCCACGCCGGATATCCCGGCCATTACCGTCAATCCTGACGGCACAGCAACGCCGCTGAACCCGGGCGAAATCACCCGCGACACCACGCCGACCCTGAGCGGTACCGGCAATCCGGGTGATACCGTGACGATCTACAACAACGGCGTCAAAATCGGCGACGCTGTCGTGGACAATACCGGCAACTGGACCTGGACACCGCCATCCCCCCTGGCTGGCGGCACCTATGACATCACCCTGACCGTCACCAATGTGGACGGCACGGGCAACGAAAGCGCCCCGTCGCAGCCGGTCACCATCACCATTGACACCGACCCGCCAGCTACGCCTGCAGCACCGGTCATTACTGACAGCGTCACCCAGATCACCGGCCCCGTTCCCGATGGCGGCACCACCAACGATCCGCGCCCGGTGCTGAGCGGCACCGGTACGCCAAACGACGTTATCAACATCACTGACACGGTCAACGGCGGCACGCCAACTATCGTTGGTACCGTCACGGTAGACAGCAACGGCAACTGGAGCTGGCGTCCTGACAGTAATATTGCGGAGGGCAGCCACGTCTATACCGCCACCGCCACCGATGAAGCGGGCAACGTCTCTGACGCTTCCCCGGCGATCGCGATCACCGTGGATACCGTGGCACCGGCTACGCCAGCGATCAGCGCCGTGGGCGGTGAACCGAACGGGGGCTACATCACGGATACCACGCCGACAGTGGGCGGAACCGGCGTTAACGGTGAGACGGTGATCGTCTACAACAACGGCGTCGAGCTGGGCCGTGTCGTGGTGGTGAACGGAGAATGGAGCCTGACGCTTCCAGCGCAAACGGACGGCCCGCTGAACATTACCGTGGCGGGCGTGGACGCAGCGGGCAACGTCAGCGCGCCGAGTTCGGTCTTTACCGTCACGCTCGATACCGTTGCGCCTGGGATCCCGCAGATCAGTGCCGTCTCAGACAGCCAGCTCACCAACAACGTGCTCTACACCCGCGACGGCACGCCGACCCTTACCGGGACAAGCGAACCCGGCACCACCGTGATTGTCTCCGTCGACGGTATCCCGTCAGGGGTGCCGGTCACGATCCAGCCGGACGGTAGCTGGAGCTGGACCGCAGGTACAACGCTCTCAGAGGGTCCGCATACCTTCACTGTCTCCGCTACCGATCCTGCGGGTAACGCTTCAGGAAGTTCAGCCCCGCTGAGCGTGACGGTGGATACCCTCACCCCGGACGCCCCTGACAATCTGAACCTGGCACCAGAAGGTACGCCACTAACCGGTAGTGCCGAAGCGGGAAGCCTCATCACGGTGAAAGACAGTAATGGCAACGTCATTGGTACCGGGGTTGCCACCGGCGGCAACTTCTCCATCGCTGTCAGCCCCGCTCAGCAGGATGGCGCGACCCTGACCGTGACCGCGACAGATGCTGCCGGGCATGAAAGTCCCGTTGCGAATTACACCGTCACCGGTACGGAGCCGAATCTTCCTGATGTACCCGTCATCACGGCGATCAACGATGACGTCGACCCAATCATTGGCGATGTGAAAGGCAAAACCACCAACGACACCACCCCGACCCTCACCGGTACGGCTCAGGCGGGGAGCCAGATCGCTATCTACCTGGACGGTAGCGCGACGCCATTGACGACGGTCACCGCCGACGGCAGCGGCAACTGGAGCTATACGCCAGCCGCGCTTGGCGAAGGGCTGCACACCTTTGAGGTGACCGCGACCCTCAACGGTCAGACCAGCGGTCGCTCTCCGGCGGCCAGCGTCACCGTTGACCTTACCGCGCCGGGCACGCCGACCATCGGCGCCGTGATTGACGACGTTGGTCCGGGCACCGGCCCGCTGACCAGCGGCCAGACCACCAACGACAACCAGCCGACCCTCACCGGCACCGGTGCGGTGGGTGATACTATCTCCATCTACAACAACGGCGTGCTGCTGGGGACCGCAGAGGTCGGCATCACCGGCACCTGGAGCTATACCACGCCTGTCCTGGCAGAGGGCAATCACGTCCTGACCATCCGCGAGACCGATCCGGCGGGGAACCAGAGCGGTCCTTCGGCGGGCTTCACCGTCGTGGTGGATTCCGTTTCCGCCACGCCGGTCATCACCAACGTCACGGATAATGTGGGCAATGCCGCCACCACGGTGGTCAGCGGTGGTCTCACCAACGACGCCACGCCAACCCTTTCGGGGACAGCGGACGCAAACAGCGTGGTGACCCTTTTCGACGGCGGCACGCAGATTGCCGTAGTGACAGCTGACAGTACCGGCGCATGGACGTTTACCCCTGATACCGCCCTCGGCGAAGGCTCGCACAGCTTCACCGTCCAGGCGACCGACCCGCAGGGCAACCTCAGCGCGGTCTCCGCGCCCTGGAGCGTGGTGATTGACCTGACGGCACCGACGGTTCCAACGCTGGATACGGTAAATGACAACGTCCCAGGCGGCGTCCAGGGCAACCTCACCAGCGGGCAGGTGACCAACGACAACACCCCTACAATTAGCGG
Organism: Enterobacter cloacae complex sp. Mu1197; assembly: GCF_040059225.1. Taxonomy (NCBI): domain Bacteria; kingdom Pseudomonadati; phylum Pseudomonadota; class Gammaproteobacteria; order Enterobacterales; family Enterobacteriaceae; genus Enterobacter; species Enterobacter cloacae complex sp. Mu1197. The sequence continues at coordinate 3,607,205 of NZ_CP157375.1, forward strand.
CACCGGACAGGCAGGCAGCACTGTTCACATCATGAACAACGGGACGCAGATTGGTACTGCAACCGTTGACGGAAGCGGGAACTGGTCCTTTACCCCGACCACGCCGCTGGGCGACGGCAGCTACGCCCTTCGCGTCTATGCAACGGATGCGGCAGGCAATGCCTCGGCTAACTCATCGGTCTTCGCCTTTACCGTGGATACCGCAGCCCCTGGCGTACCGGTAGTCACCAGCGTGGTTGACGATGTCGGTCCGGTCACCGGGACGCTCACGTCGGGCAACAGCACTAACGACGCGCGTCCGACCTTCAACGGCACGGGCGACGTCGGTGCCACAGTGCACGTGATTGTCGACGGGAGCGAAATAGGTACGGCGGTGGTAAATGCCCAGGGCAACTGGACCTTCACCCCGGGCACCGATCTGGGCGACGGGTCCCATACGATCACCTTCAACGCTACCGATGCGGCAGGCAACACCGGCACCACAACGGCACCGTTTAACCTGACGGTGGATACGGGCGTGCCGTCGGCACCGGTCATTTCGACCGCGGGTGACAACGTGGGCAGTATTCAAACCCCGCTCTCCTCCGGGCAGAGCACCGACGACACCACGCCGACCCTGAACGGCACCGCCAGCGCCAACGCCACGGTCACCGTGTATGAGAACGGGCAGCCGGTCGGCACCGTGCTGGCGGACGGCAGCGGCAACTGGAGCTTTACGCCGTCAACGCCGCTGTCCAGCGGCAGCCACACCTGGACCGCCACGGTCACCGATGCAGCGGGCAACGTCAGCCCGGCGTCGCCAAACTTTACCCTGATTGTCGATACCACGGCACCGAATGCGCCGGTTATCAGCCAGGCAATCGACGACGTGGGCAGCCTCACCGGACCGCTCACGTCCGGGCAGACGACCGACGACACCGTACCGCGGCTTGTTGGAACCAGCGAGCCGTTTGCCACCGTGAAGATCTATGAGGGAACCACCCTGGTCGGAACGGGCACCGCGGACAGCAGCGGGAGCTGGAGTATCTTGCTCACCACCACGCTGGCGAGTGGCCCGCACAGCTTCACCGCGCAGGCCACGGATGCGGCAGGCAACACCAGCGTGTCGTCGACCAGCTTCAGCCTCACCATCGACACCACGCCGCCTGCGCTGCCGGTGCTGACCAGTATTCTGGATGACGTGGGCAACGCAGCGACGCCGGTTGCCAACGGTGGGTTCACCAACGACGCGCAGCCTACGCTCAGCGGCACGGCAGAAGCGGGGTCGACGGTGAAAATCTTTGATAACGGGGTCCAGATCGGCAGCGTGACGGCGACCGGCGGCGCGTGGAGCTTTACGCCATCTCCGGCGCTGAGCAACGGCGCGCACACGTTGACCTTTACCGCCACCGATGCGGTGGGCAACGCCAGCGCGCCCACCGCCGGGTATGTGATTAACGTCGATACCCTCCCGCCGGCCGCGCCGGTCATCAGTTCGGTCATTGATGATGTCGGCAGCGTCACCGGCCCCGTGACCGGTACGAACCCGACTAACGACACCCGCCCAACGCTGAGCGGGACCGCCGAAGCGAATGCCACGGTTCGGATCTACGACGGCATCACGCTGGTGGGTACGGTCACCGCCGATGGCAGCGGCAACTGGACCCTGCCGCAAACCACCACCACGCTGACGCAGGGCACGCATAACTTCACCGCCACGGCCACCGATGCGGCGGGCAACACCAGCGTGGCGTCAGCCGTGACGACGATTATCGTCGATACGACCGCGCCAACGGCACCGACCGGTACCTTCAACGCCGACGGTAGTGTCCTGACCGGGAGCGCGGAGGCGGGCAGCACCGTCACAATCCGCCTTGCGGACGGCTCAACGGTAACCGCCATTGCGGGCAGCAACGGCACCTACAGCTACACCTTCATTAACAAACAGACCGAAGGCCAGACGCTGCAGATCACCGCTACCGACGTCGCGGGCAACACCTCCCTGCCGGGCTCTGCCCTTGCGCCGGTGGTGCCGCTCTCTGCCAGCAATAACGTTGAAGAGCTGAACCTCAGCACCACGGCAACCGTGACCAACAGTCAGTACAGCGACTACGGCTTCCTGCTGGTCGGCGCCGTGGGCAACGTCCTGACGCTGCTGGGCAATGACACCGCGCAGGTGAACTTCACGGTGGGCAGCGGCGGCAGCGCGGATATTGTGGTAAACGCCAACGCCACGGGGGCGGTGCTCTCTCTGCTCAATACTCTTGAGCTGGTAGTGCAGCATTACGTCAACGGTGCCTGGACCACCGTGGTGGATACCGGCCAACCGCAGTTTGCCGATCTCCTGACCCTCGGCGCCACCGGCGTCTCACTGAACCTGACCGGACTGGCCGACGGCAACTACCGCGTACTCAGCTACAACACCAACCTGCTGGCGACCGGCTCCTACACCAGCCTCGACGTGGCGGTGAAAGAGACCGGTCCGGGTACGGTCACGGGCGATACCAGCCTCAACGGCAACGTGATCCTCGATACGGACCCGACCGCCGGCAGCGACAATGCCCCGGCCGGAACCACCATTTCCACGGTCACTAACGCGCAGGGCGTGACCACCAGCGTGAACGCCGACGGCACGGTGATCCAGGGCAAATACGGTACGCTGACCATCAACCGCGACGGCAGCTACACCTACAACCTGACCGACACCAGTGCCGCGGTCATTGGCCGCACGGAAAGCTTCACCTACACCATCACCCATAACGGCGTCAGCGCGTCGGCGAACCTGGTGCTGTCTCTGGGTGCCGGTACGGTACTCAACGGCATTGTGGCGGTGGACGACACGGCCTCGCTGACCTTTGACACCACCGTAAGTGAGATTAATAACGGCGCCTCGTCTCAGGGTGGCTTTACCGTGGTGGGCATTAATCTCGGCAACACGCTGGGGCTTAACCTGCTGGACGACATGACCAACCCGATTATCTACAACGTGGAGGAAGGCACGACCCGCACCATGACCATCCAGGCCTCCGTGGGCGGCGTGGCGCTGGCGTCGGTGTTCGATCTGTACGTCTATAAGTTCAACAACGCGACCCAGACCTTCGAGCAGGTTCGCGTCGAATCGGGCTGGCTGCGCGCCCCGCTGCTGGGGGGCACGTCATCCCAGCTGACGCTGAATCTGCCTGCCGGGGAGTACCTGTTCTTACTCAATACCGCATCGGGGATCGCCGTCCTGACGGGCTACACGCTGAGCGTCCTGCAGGATCATGTCTACAGCGTGGCGAGTATTAGTGAAACCACCACGGGCGACGTGCTGGCGAATGACCCGGTTCCAGCGGGTACGCTGGTTACCGAAGTGAACGGCGTGGCGGTCAACAGCAGCGGCACCACCACCATTCAGGGGGAATACGGCACGCTGACCATCAATGCGTCCGGTCAGTACACCTATACCCTGAGAAGCGGCGTGGGGGCGGACCATATCAGCACGCCGGATACGTTCGTCTACACCGTTACCGCGCCTGACGGCTCGAAGGATACTGCATCGCTCAACATCACCCCAACCGCGCAGGCAATGAATGCGGTCAACGATGTCAGCGCCACGATGGACCTCACCTCGGTGCACCACACGTCGGTCTACTCGGATACCACCGTGGGTGTCGCCAGCTGGACGACGGCCCTGTTCTCATCAACCCAGGGCAGCGGCAGCGGAACCTTCGTGGTCGACCCGAACACCGCGCTGCACAACGCGTCGCTGCACTTTAGCGTGGCCTCGCTGCTGGCGCTGGGCGGGCTGACGGTGAACTGGACGATTAGCGATGCCAACGGCGTGATCCGCAGCGGCTCCTTCAGCGGCGGCTCGCTGCTGGGCGGCAGTATCGACGTCCCGCTAACCGGGCTGGATCTGAACGCCGGGACCTATACGCTGAACTTTACCGGTAGCGTCCCGGGGCTCAGCGTCGGGACCATCACCATCACGCCAAGCGTGAACGGCACCACCTACTCGCTGAGTGATTTCGACGTCACCGGCAGCCACACCGTCAACGGCAATATCTTTGACGGCACCGACTCTGGCGGCGTGCTGGATCAGCTCCACTCGGTGGATACCCGTCTGAGCGTGACCGGCTACAACGGCGTGACCACCACGCTGGATCCGTATACCGGCAGCGCAACGGTGAACATTGTCGGCCACTACGGCACGCTGGCGATCGGCGCTGACGGCCATTACACCTATACCCTCAACAGCGGGGTATCGCTCTCAACCATGACCTCGAAGGAGACCTTCAACTACACCCTGACCGACTCTGCCGGAAGAACGGATACCGCCACGCTGACCATCAATATGGCACCGCAGTTCATCAGCTCGGAACATAACGACGCCATCACCGGTACGGCCTACGGCGATACGCTGATTTACCAGGTGCTGAACAGTACGGTGGGAAATGCCACGGCGGGTAACACCAGCAGTGCCGGAGGCGATCACTGGACCGGGTTCTCGCTGGCGCAGGGGGACAAGATCGACATCGGCGATCTGCTGGTGGGCTGGGACGGTAATACCGCCTCGTTGGGGAATTATATCCATGTCACACAAAGCGGTAGCAACACTGTGATCTCCATCGACCGTGATGGTGCAGGGTCCACCTACACTAATACTGCACTCGTTACGCTTGATAACGTTCAGACCACGTACGACGAGCTCGTTAACCAGCAACACATCATTACCTGATAGCACCTGCAAGAGATGACCCGGGCGTATAGCGCCCGGGCATTAATAATAAAGCTGTACTTTTTTATTAGGGACATGACATGGGAATGAAGATGCCTTACTGGTGGCTCTCGTGCTGCCTGATATCTGCGCCCGCTTTCTGCGCAAATCCGGCGGCAACCATCAATACCGGACAGCTTCGCGAAACGCAGGAACTCCCCTCACTCAACGGCCGCGTGGCCCCGGTGGCTGGCAACGCCGCACCCGGTTCATTACAGCTTGGCGAAGCCGTTAACCGTGCCGTCACGTGGCACCCGGCCATCAGCGAAGCCGTGGGCAAACTCTACCAGCAGAGCGAAGAGGTGGACGTCGCGAAGTCAAAATACTATCCGCAGATTAATGCCGGCGTGGACAACGGGTATTCCCACGACGGCGACCAGAACGGCTTTACGCCGTCGCTGGTGCTTTCTCTCTCTCAAATGCTCTACGACTTCGGCAAAGTGGCCAGCCAGGTGCGCGCCGAGAGCGCTGGCGTTGCCCAGCAGCAGGCCAACGTGCTGGTGAGTATCGACACCATCGCCCACGATACCGCCGTCGCCATGGTACAGGTGCAGACCTGGCAGCAGATGGTCGACACCGCCAAAGAGCAGCTTGAGGCCCTCTCCTCCATCGGCACGCTGACCCGCCAGCGTAACGACGAGGGCGCCACGTCGCTCTCTGACGTGGTGCAGACCGATGCTCGTATCGAAGGCGCGCGCGCCCAGCTGATGCAGTACCAGGCCAGCCTGGAGAGCGCCCGCGCGACGCTGATGAGCTTTCTCGGCTGGAACAGCCTGAACGCGATCAGCAACGACTTTCCGCAAAAGCTGGCCCGCAGCTGCGATGTCGCCGAGCCGGATGACCGCCTGGTCCCTGCGGTGCTCGCCGCCTGGGCGCAGGCTAACGTCGCCCAGGCTAACCTCGACTACGCCGACGCGCAGATGACGCCAACCGTCTCGCTGGAGCCGGAGGTGCGCCACTACATGAACGATCGCTACGCGGGCAGCGACACGCGGGATCGCACCCAGTATTCCGCCTGGGTGAAAGTGCAGATGCCGCTCTATCAGGGCGGCGGCCTCACCGCCCGGCGTAACGCCGCCGGACACGCGGTGGAAGCGGCACAGTCCACCATTCAGCGCACGCGCCTGGATGTCCGCCAGAAACTGCTGGAAGCCCGCAGTCAGGTGATGAGCCTGCAAAGCACGCTGCAAATTCAGGGCCGCCAGGAGGCGCTCAGCGCCCGCACCCGCGAACTGTACCAGCAGCAGTATCTTGACCTCGGCTCGCGCCCGCTGCTCGACGTGCTCAACGCCGAACAGGAGGTTTATCAGGCGCGCTTCACCCAGCAGCAGACCCTCGGTCAGCTGCATCAGCTGCAGCTCAACTGCCTGTATAACACCGGGCAATTGCGTCATGCGTTCGACCTTGATAACCGCACCATCCAGACCGTGGAGATCCAGCCATGAAGCAGCGTGATATCCCGCAAGGTGAAAATATGACGGATGAGGCGCTGGCGCAGTGGGCGCAGGCCTTTGGCTTTATCGCCACCCGCTACCGCGTCGCCTGCTCGCCCGGCGCGCTGATCGCAGGCGCACCGTGGCTGAAAGGCAAACCGATGGTACCCGCCCTCACCCAACTGGCGCGTGAGGCGGGGCTGTCGTTTCAACTGCTCACCGCTGACCAGCAGTCGATCAACAGCTGGCGTCTGCCGGTGGTGGTGGCGCTGAATGACGGCCGGGTCGGCGCGATCGAGCACTTCGACGGCGACGACACGCTGGAAGTCAGCTTCTTCGACGACCAGACCTACACTAACCGGCTGTCGATGACGGCCATGCTGCCCGCCATCCGCCACGTCATTGCCCTGCGGCCACTCGCCGCGCTGAAGGACAGCCGCGTGGATGCCTATATCTCAAAATACCGTCCGGACTGGCTCTACCGGCTGGTGATGCGCGATCTCCGCCCCTACAGCTGGGTGATGCTCGCCGCGCTGTTTATCAACGTGCTGTCGCTTTCCGGGATCGTCTTTTCCATGCAGGTGTATGACCGGGTGATCCCCGCCCAGTCCTACCCGACGCTGTACGTCCTGACCATCGGGGTGCTGATCGCCACCCTGTTTGGCTTCGTACTGCGCGTGGCGCGCGGGCACATTATGGATCTGCTCGGCAAGCGCTCGGATATGCGCGTCTCGGATCGCGTCTTCGGCCACGCGCTGCGGCTGCGCAACAGCGCGATTCCCCGCTCCACCGGCAGCTTTATCTCACAGCTGCGCGAGCTGGAGCAGATCCGCGAGATGGTCACCTCGTCCACCATCTCGACGATTGTCGACCTGCCCTTCTTTTTACTGTTCGTGGTGGTGCTGGCGATCATCGCCCCACAGCTGGCGTGGATCGCCCCGGTCGCGGCGGTGATCATGGTCCTGCCCGGCCTGCTGCTGCAGAAAAAGCTGGCGGAGCTGGCGAAGCAGTCGGCCCATGAATCAACCCTGCGCAATGCGGTGCTGGTGGAAAGCGTGCAGGGGCTGGAGGACATCAAGCTGATGCAGGCGGAAAACCGCTTTTTGCAGCAGTGGAACAGCTATATCCAGATCACCGCCGAATCCGGCCTGCGCACCCGCGAGCTGACGCAGAACCTGATCAGCTGGGGGATGACCATTCAGAGCCTGGTTTACGCCGCCGTGATTGTGGTCGGCGCGCCGATGGTGATCGACGGCACCCTGACCACCGGCTCGGTGGTCGCCGCCTCGATGCTGGCCTCCCGCATGATCGCCCCGATGGCGACGCTGTGCGGCGTGCTGGCCCGCTGGCAGCAGGTCAAAGCGGCAAAAGAGGGGCTGGACAGCATCATGCAGCTCCCCACCGAAAACCAGCGCGAGGAGACGCCGATCCGCCAGGACGTGCTGCGCGGTCACTACCTCTTTGAGCAGGCGCAGTTCCGCTATCAGCCGGACGATCCGCGCATGGCGCTGCGCATTAACCGCCTCGAGATCGTGCCGGGTGAGAAAGTGGCGATCCTCGGGCGCAACGGCGCGGGCAAATCGACCCTGCTGCAGGCGATGGCGGGCGGGATGGATCTGGCGGCGGGCGAGCTGCGGCTCGACGGCTTCAGCCTGCCGCATCTCGACGTGGCGGACGTGCGGCGCAACGTCGGCTTTATGACCCAGAACGCGCGGCTGTTTTACGGCACCTTGCGCGAGAACATCACCCTCGGCATGCCGCGCGCCACCGACGAAGAGATCTTTGAAGCGCTGGAACTGACCGGCGCGGCAAGTTTCGTGCAGAAGCTGCCCAAGGGGCTGGACTACCCGATCATGGAAAACGGCGTGGGGCTCTCCGGTGGGCAGCGTCAGTCGATTCTGCTGGCGCGGATGCTGCTGCGCGATCCGAATATCGTGCTGATGGATGAACCCACCGCCTCGCTGGACGAGCACACCGAGCGGGAATTTATCCAGCGGCTGGGCGACTGGCTCGGACACCGCACCCTGATCGTCGCCACCCATCGCGTACCGGTGCTGGAGCTGGTGGAGCGCGTGGTCGTGTTGAAAGATGGGATGCTGGTGATGGACGCGCCAAAAGCCCAGGCGCTGAGCAACAGCCGTATGCAGCAGCAACAGCAGCAGGCAGCAACCGGACGGGAGTGGAAAAATGAAAATCAGTCAGCGTGACGTGGCGGCAATGGACGATCTTGATAACGCCCTCGACTCCGAAAGCGGCTACACCGGCGCGCGTCGGATCGTGATCTTCTCGCTGCTGATGTTTGTGGTGCTGGGCGTCTGGGCGTGGTTTGGCGTGCTGGATGAGGTGTCAACCGGATCGGGGAAAGTGATCCCCAGCTCGCGCGAGCAGGTTTTACAGTCGCTGGACGGGGGGATCCTCACCGAGTTGAACGTCCACGAGGGCGATCAGGTGCAGGCCGGACAGGTGCTGGCGCGGCTTGACCCTACCCGTTCCGAGTCAAACGTCGGCGAAAGCGCGGCGCGCTACCGCGCGTCTCTGGCCTCCAGCGCCCGCCTGTATGCCGAGGTGAACGATCTGCCGCTGAAGTTCCCTCCTTCGCTGGCGAAATGGCCGGATCTGATTGCCGACGAAACGCGGCTGTACAACTCGCGCCGCGCGCAGCTGGAGGATACCCAGCGGGAGCTTCGCGCCGCGTTAGATCTGGCGAATAAAGAGCTGGCCATTACCCAGCGGCTTGTGAAAACCGGGGCTGCCAGCCACGTGGAGGTGCTGCGCCTGCAGCGGCAGAAAAGCGATCTGGAACTGAAGCTCACCGACGTGCGTTCGCAGTATTACGTCCAGGCCCGCGAGGCGCTCTCCAAGGCCAACGCGGAGGTGGATATGGTTTCGGCGATCCTCAAGGGCCGTCAGGATTCCGTCACCCGTCTGACGGTAAAATCCCCGGTGCGCGGGATCGTCAAAAACATCAAGGTCACCACCATCGGCGGCGTGATCCCGCCCAACGGCGAGCTGATGGAGATTGTGCCGGTGGACGATCATCTGCTGATTGAAACCCGCCTGTCGCCGCGTGATATCGCCTTTATCCACCCGAATCAGGAGGCGCTGGTGAAGATCACCGCCTACGATTACGCCATTTACGGCGGGCTGCACGGGGTCGTGGAGACGATTTCGCCGGACACTATTCAGGACGAGGCCAAGCCGGAGGTGTTTTACTACCGGGTATTTATCCGCACCAGCCAGGATTACCTGGTCAATAAGGCGGGCAGGCATTTCTCGATTGTGCCGGGGATGATTGCCACGGTGGACATTAAGACCGGCGAGAAAACGGTGCTGGATTATCTGATCAAGCCGTTTAACCGGGCGAAAGAAGCGCTGAGGGAGCGGTAGTCAATCGCCGGGTGGCGGCTTCGCCTTACCCGGCCTACATTGTAAAGCTCAGCGGGACGTGGGGAGGGCATCAGACCGCAACATCGCCCACTGCCCCGGTGTTTTACCGGTCCATGCTCTGAAAACCTCAATAAATGCGCTGACGCTGCTGTAGCCGCAGGACAGCGCAATCCACCCTACCGGCTTCCCCGCCGCCAGCCACTCCATTGCCTGCATGACGCGCGCCAGCTGCCGCCAGTTAACAAAGTTCATTCCGGTCTGGGCACTAAACCGACGATTGAACGTACGTACGCTCATCCCAGCATGAATAGCATGACTCTCGACCGTCTGGTTATCATCGACAAACTGCAGCAAATGGCTGACCACGTTCTTAAGATGCGGATCCGTCGGCACGGGCAGAGAAAAGTGAACCTGGGGCGTCAGGGCAAGCTCATCCAGCAGCAAAGTCAGCTTTCGCGGATCGTACTCGTTCTCTGCACCACATAAACGGGAAACCAGTGCATGAGTCAGATCGTCGGGCTCGAACAGCGCGGGTGCATCGGGAAGCCCTGCACAGCAGGCGGGGTCAAGATAGATGGCGCAGCCTTCTATTGCGCTTTCAGAAAAGGCGGCATGCTGCTGACCTGGCGGGATCCAGCCGATGTGTTTTGCCGGTACGACCGAGCGCGCCTGCTGCGTCTCAATGACCAGCAGACCCGTTGCAATGCGCCACAGCTGGCCGGTGCGATGACTGTGCCACGGTGTTCGATACCCGCCGGGATGACGGAGCGTTTCAAAACTGACCATCTCATTTTGACCGAAAATCGTTATTCATCGGCCTATTACAGAAACCACGTCTTTGGCTGTCAAGGATAATGGGGACTCAACCACATAAGGAGCCCGTATGAGCATTATCACCTCTCTGGTAGCCCAGCCTGACAACGCCGCGCAGCGCGAAAAAATGGCGTGCCTGTTAACCCGCTTATTCAACGACGATATCGATCCGGCAGAGGTATTTACGCCCGATTACCAGCAGTTTACGGACGGTCACGCCCTTGACTACCGGGGTTTTATTCAGCACCTGAACCACGTCCGCTCGCAGATCCGCGCGATCGCCTTTAGCGTGGCGGAGATAGCCTGTCATGACGAACTTCTGGCTGACCGGCATATCGTGACGGTCACGTATCCTGATGGTCGTCAGGCAGAGATAGAGGTTTACCTGTTTGCCGCGCTGCGTGAAGGGAAAATCTGGCGGATCCATGAAGTCACGCGAGCGCTCAGCGGCGATGCTTCAGATCGCACCCTGGCACACGCGACAGAATAACGTCACTCCGCCGGGCGCGGCGCGGTACGGCTAAACACCTCAACATACCGCGTAAACTTGCCGATAAACACCCCGGCAAACAGCCCGCCGGAGACAATCGCAAGGGCGCAGATGGCGGGCTGCTGCAGCGTCTGCGGCGCGATGGCGCTCATTACCCCCAGCACGTATTTCACCGCGAACGCCAGCATCATAAACGGCAGCGCGGTGTAGTCAGCCTGGCGGCAAAGGGTGCGCGGCGCGGCGGCGCGAGTTACCGCCGTCGGGCGAATCAATGCGTAACCCAGCGCAGCGCCAGCCAGAATGCCCGCAAGCCACATCGACAGCGTCGCGACGCTGAGGGAGCGGTACATCACCAGATCGTAAATATCCCATAGCAGAAAAATGGCCGGGATTATCGCCAGTTTTTCCAGCGTGACCGTGGCGGGCCGGCGGGCCCGGAGCCCACGAGAAACCAGAAACACAAACAGCACCCAGACCCAGATGGGGGTGTGCGTCAGAATACCAGTCAGTTGTTCGAACATAGCTGTTTACCGTGGGCGTCACGCGGCCGTTATCGCGCGGGATAAGTATTACGCAAAATAGCCCGCACGCAATCCCCACTTTTGTTACTTGAACGTCACGGTAAAGGTGGCTGTCGCACTGTAATCCCCAAGCTTCGGCGTCGTGGTCGTCCATATAAACCCTGCGTGATAATCATGCGTGAGCCGATCTCCACCGATCGTTCCTATCTCCTGCGGCGTGTTCAGCGTAATGCGCGGCTCCATCAGGCTGCTGGCGGAAATGATAAAGCCAAAGCCGCTGTCTGCCGCGGGCATGATGATTGCTCCGTCTTTGACCGTATTCGTCGAGCTTAACGTCATCAGCAACGTCTCCCCCGTGCAGGTTTTACCGCTGGCTTCACGCGTCAAATCGACCTGTAGCGTAAAGGGTTTTGTTTTCTCAATCTTACCGGGCGTCGCCCAGCTGCCGTTGATGACGCCAAAGTCGAGGGTATCGGGTACCAGCAGCACTTTTGGCGTGCAGGCCAGAAAGGTGATTTTATCCAGCCCGGTAATGGTCAGGTTAAAGTTACCGTCCTGAGTCACCGTGCCGCCTCGCAGACCGCCCACGCCATCTACCTGGAAGAGCGACAGGCTGACATCCCCCATCACTTTGCCATTGGTGGCCGCCGGAAGGCCGGTGGTTTTGATGTAAACCTGATAGGTGAGCGTGAACGTCTGCGGGGCCGCCGGGGAGAGACAGCCTTTGTTGCCGTTAGGGCGGCACACTGTGCCTGGACCAATTTCTATTTTATCGCCTTTCTTCAGCTTGTAATCGACGTTCCTGAAGGTGATGCCAATCTCCAGAGAGTTGTGCACGTTTTTCACCGCATCTTTCGGATCGAGCCATAAATAGGCGCTCTCGCCGTTTGGATAGGCGTCCGTGTCAGAGCAGGTAAACGTCGCCGTGATCGGTGACGATACCCATATTTTGGTGTTGGTGCCGAAGTCGCCGATTGACGCTTTGATGATGCTGTTAATGGCAACGTACTGGCTCACCGAACCCTGGGCTTTACAGGTCAGCGCCATAACGGTGGAAGAAAACAGGCCGAAGCAAAAAATCACCGCGGCGTACAGCATATGTCGTCCCTGAAATTGCATTGTCCTCTCCTTTATCGACAAATTGCGCTGATCTCGCGATAGCCCGCGGTATCCTGTTCACGCCGTTCCTCATCCGGAAGCTGGATACGACACTGTTCGTCATCCCCCTCCCCCCAGCGAATGGCGATCGCTTCGCCCGGCAGCACGCCTGAAACAAAAATATCCCCGTCAGGCCCGACAATGCCGTTGTTACGCTCGCCCCGGCTGTAGGCCTGCGCGCCAACCGGCGGCACGCTGTTGTCGGGTCGTTTGCTGTGAATCAGCACGCTGTCGCCCCGATATGTTTCAAACGTCACGCGCGTAATCGCGCCGCGGGTAGGGACGTTATTCTGGGTGGCAACAGGCACGTCGAGCCCCTCCGGGAAGTCCTGGGTGTTCAACGACCAGGTATTGTTGCGATAAGGAATCGCATGCGGGGCAACGGCATAGCCCGCAGCGTCGATCCGCACTCCGGCCTGATTCTCTACCCTCACCCCTTGCGCATCCTGAGCCTCAATCAGGGTAAAGGCACTGCCCGGTGGCTGGGACAGCGTCACGCCGCCAGCGTGAGCAAGGATGCCGCCGCTGAGGTTCATGCTGCTTTGCTGCACATCTTCCGCTCTGGAATAGCCCAGCCACAGATTTCCGGCGCCCCCCTTGTAGCCCATGCTCAGATCGCCCGCCGTCCCCTCGGCATCGTTTTGCTGCACCTGCATGGCATAGCTGAGGCGGTTATCCTCAAGCAGGGAGCCACTCAGCCCCGCGGAGGAGGACACGTTTCCGGCACGATCGGCGTGAAGGTCTGTCGTCGCCGTCGCCGGGTGGCTGCCAAAGCTGAGCGGCAGAGACAGGCGCAGGTTAATGCTGCTGTCATGTGCAATGTAGTGGTTGCGCGTATTCTGGTAGTACAGACTCCAGGTCACATTGCCCAGCCGTGAGGTAAAGCCAGACTGAACCGTGGTATCAGAACCGGCATCCTGCCAGTAGCTTTGCTTGCTGAAGGTGAGATAAAGCTGGCTGATCTCACCTATCTGCTGGCTCATTGAGATATCCAGCCGCGCTTTTTTGGTTGCGTAGCGGCTGTCGTAATGGATTTCAGGCTTTGACGCGACCCAGTCAGGGTTATCCTGATCGGCGTCATCCCAGTAATAGGTTTTATATCGGCCATTATCCCAGCGGCGACGTTCCTGAACCGACTCCTGGAAATCGTAATAACCGGACGAGGAGTAACGATAGCCCGCCACCTGGAAATCGGTGCGGGAATCGAGAAAGGATTTCGCGTACAGGAAGCGAGCGCTCCCCCCTTGCTCTTCGTCGCCCCGCGCCAGCCGCGTGTCGGATAACGCCAGATCGACGGACAGCGCGCCAAAATGCCCCATGTTTTTGCCCACGCCCATCGCCGCGCTGCGGTAGTGTTCCGCCGAAAGCAGGCCGCCCGACAGGGTCACCGTATCGCTCATCCCTCTGGCGAGCTGGCTTTCAACAAACGCAGGGGCATAGCCGTCGGCACCGTCATGATATTTTGCGGCCGTGATTTCATAGTTCCACTGCCCCTTGCGAACCAGTCCCGGGAGCACGGTATAGGGGATCACCAGATTGGTTTTCCGTCCGTCGGTTTCAATGATGGTGACAAACAGATCCCCGCTCTGACTGACCGGCACAATGTCATCAAACGCGAACGGTCCCGGCGGCACGTTGGTGGAGTAGATCAGATACTTATTCTGTCGAACCTCCACGCGGGCATTGCTTTCCGCCACGCCTCTGACGACAGGGGCATAGCGCGACTGGCTGTCTGCACGCATCATGGGCTCCGAGGCCAACTGCACCCCACGAAACGGAATACTGTCGTAGAGGGTTGTTCCGGTACTCCCTTGTCCCAGCAGCAGACGACTCCTGAGTGACGGAAGCGCCCTTTCAGCCCACGACGAGACATTTTTCCAGTGGCCCGTTTCTCCATCCCGCTTTGTCAGGTTCGCCATCTGGCGCAAGCGCCACGCCCCTATATTGATGCCGTTATTCAGGTAAAGGTAGGCGTACTGGCTGTTTTGCCCGTAGCTTCTGATGGTGTTCGCCGCCAGGTTGTAGTTCACAAAAGCGGCATTGATGCCCTCGTCGTAACGCGTGGCGGGTACCGTTCCGCGCGGTTGCGTCAGCATATTGAGCTGGGGAACTTGAATATCCAGCCGGTGCTCGGTCATCGTAACGCTCATGGACGCACCCGCAATCCGGCGCTCGAGGGGATAGCACGACTCGTCATCGTCAGCGGGAAGAGCGACGGCCCACGCGCGCAGCCGATCGGCGCTAATGCACGGGTGCAGCGCGCTGTCGGGCTTATCGCGGACGATCTCAACGTCACGCTGTTCAACGAGCTTTCGGTTAACGTAAACATCGAGGGAATAGGTTCCGGGAATAATGCCGGAATCAGGGTCGATCAAATTAATGAACGATTGCTCGCCCGTTCCATGAAAAAATGCGGTGTTATATTCACTTTGCGCCAGACATTCGCTGCCGGAAACCAGTAAAGAGGTGAGCGCGCACAGGGGGATCCATGTTCGTTGCATAATGATTCATCCATGACATTATTTAATAATCTGCAACGGTGGGCTTAGTGCATTTTCACGTCGGCAACGCCGCCGTAATCGTTAATGTACGTTAAGCCAACCACCCGCGAGCCTTTGGGAAAAGGAATCGTTTCGCTACCAAAGGGAGCGATCATCGGGGCCGTTATTTTTTGTTCTTTTCCCTGCGGGGTTTTAATAATTAACTGGCTCAGGCTAATATGCAGAGGCCCGGGATTGCTGACGACCAATGCCTCACTACTTTTCGTCAGCGTTAACTGACCTATCTGCTCGTCCAGTTTTGCCTTCATCCCAACCGGGCGATAAAATAGCTTAAGGCGCGTTCGAATCGCCAGCTGCATCACATTAGGCTCGCTGGCCCTGGGTGGTATTTCCTGAACGTTAATCCAGTAAACGCTTTCTCTGTCGGCCGGTAATCCTTTACCGGAATAGATAAAACGTAAGACGGCGGATTGATCGGGTTTCACCTTCATAATAGGCGGCGTCACCACCATCTCTTTTCCGGGCTTGTCTGAATCTTCGTCCAGCCAGGTCTGGATAATATAATTTTTTTGCGACGCGTTATGCAGCGTTAACGAGGCCGATTTATTCTCACCGGAATAAATCACCCGTGAACTTTCAATCTGAATAGCTGAAATAGCCGATGCAGAGTACAGCGCGAATAGCGCAATAATAAGTGACTTCATCATACCACCTTAAAAGCAGGCCCGAAGGCCTGCTCCTGTTATTGTTGAACAATGGTGAAGGTGGCCGTTGCGTTTGCTTCCCCGGTGGTGACCGCATCTTTGTTATAGGCGTAATAGTTCGCTTTCAGGAAGAACGTCCCGCTGCCCGAGGTGTCGCCTTCAGCAATGGTGATGCTGGCATCGGATTTATCAAGGGTTTTGGATAAGGTAATGTTCTGGTCGGAGATATCTTTAATCTGAATCCCCACCCCTTTTGCCGTGGTGCTGGCGGTCGCGTTATCCAGGTCCAGCACGTTCGGCTGACCGGACGGGCTGACGCCGTCAAGAATCAGATAATAGGTGCCCGGCTGACAGCCCGTCAGGTTAATGGCAAAGCCCACCTCCGGACCGTTGGCATCTTGTTTTAAGGTTTCCATCGGAATAGTTCCCATCGGAACCGTAATTTCGGCAGTGCTTTCCCCGGAGAGCTTGCAGGATGATGAGCCAATTTGCCCTACAAATTTTAACTTACCGTCTGCCGCATGGGCAAAAGAGGTAAAAAGCCCCAGGGCAACCATCGCCGCGCAAAGAGATTTCAATTTCATATACAGCTCCTTCTGTTTATACAACATATTATGAATAACAGTGCATCGTTTCTGCCTGAATACTACACCCGCATAAAACACTTCATTTCCCGGCGAACGTTATGTAACCTTTATATCCGTTGTCAGGTAATGATAAAGACCGGTGAGACTCTCAACCTGGAGTTTGGAATAAATGTTACGCCGGTGAATACTGACCATTTTCTCACTAATATCGACCTGCCGGGAGATCTCTTTATTACCTTTCCCTGTAATAAAAAATGGCATCAGGTCTAATTCCCGATGGGTGAGATTTGAATTTTTCTTAATCATCGCCCAGGTTTTATTGGTCACGGATTTTGAAATAATCTGGCCAGCCTTATCTTTGACCATAAAAGTGCTGAGTTTATCAAATGATTCGCTGTTATCAATTAAGATATCCGCAACCGAGTCCAGCAAAATATTTTCAGTCACTTCCACAATTCGCGCATTAGTCGTAATAATAAGTATATTGTCAAAAACATTCTGGCGCTTCATCTTTAACAGTAACAACAGTAAACCGTGGTCAGCAATATAATAGTCAATGATTATCGTGACCGGTGATCTCAATACCATCGTGCTCAGCGTTACGCTGGCTTTTTCAAATGCTAAAAACTTCAGTTCCTGCTTATCTCTCTGGCAATTTTGTATGATTTCACTCAACCCAATTCTGAACCAGACATTATCAGATACACAAATAATCATCATCCGTAACCTTATACTGATCCATGTATAACATTCCGGGAATAGAGCCTGTGAAGTGATTTAACCCTGAGCGAACGCTAAAAAATCATCCAACGACTGCGCTTATTCCATGAGACATTATTCAGATCAAAATGAATGAGATGCAAATAAGAATATGGGCAACAAGTGTAAGAGCAATCCGAAAAGGGATAATACAAAAAATGCTTTTCTTAGAAAAAAAGCATTAATAATTAATGAGTTAGTTAATGTTAATTTTGGTATTACTTTTCGAATACAATCCAAAAACATGGCCCGGGTATGATCCTGCGCAAGTTAACGTGAAGTTCCTGATCTGCATTTTCAGCTTCACCGCTTAAATTACGTCCAGAATCATCCCCCCCGTTCTGTTATAAAGAGGCTTTCAGGCGTCGAACGGCCTCTTTCAGCTCTTCATCCGTTGGCGTGACAAACGACATGCGCAGCGTCGCTGGGTCTGGCTCATTGCAGTAGAAAAATTCGCCCGGCACAAATACCACGCCGTTACTTAACGTTTTTTTCAGCCAGCGGGTGGTGTTCATGCCGTTGTTCATTTTCGCCCACAGGAACATGCCGCCCTTCGGCTTGTGGAACGACATCACGTCGCCCAACTCGGCTTCCAGTTCCGTGGCGAACGTCTGGTATTTCTGGCGATAGGCTTCGCGGATCGTTTTAATCTGATCGGCCAGACGGCCGGTCTTCAGGTACTCATACGTCATCAGCTGCGACAGCGTGCTGGTGTGCAGATCGGTGGTTTGCTTCAGGTTCACCACCGCGCGCTTCAACCATTCCGGCACCACCACCCAGCCTACGCGCGTGCCCGGCGCGAGGATTTTAGAGAAGGTGGAGGTATACACCACGTTTTCTTCGTTGCCGATATCTTTGGCATGGGCAATTAACGGGCGGAAGACTTCATCGGTATAATTAATTTCGCTGTACGGATCGTCTTCAATGATCACGAAGTCATAGCGCTTCGAGAGTTCCACCAGTTGCTTACGGCGCGCTTCGGAAAGCGTGACGCCGCCGGGGTTACCAAACGTTGGAACGATATACACCGCTTTAATGGCTTTTTTGGCCACCAGCGCTTCGAGCTCATCCACCTTCATGCCGTCGCCGTCGGTGCCAACGGATTCAAAATTCGCCTGCGCCAGGCCGAATACCTGCAGGGCGGCGAGATAGGTTGGACGCTCGACGACAACAATATCGCCCGGGTTAATTAACGCGCGCGCCAGCACGTCGAGGGACTGCTGTGAACCGGAGGTTACGACCACGTCATCGGCCTTACAGCGAATGCCTCGCCCCTCGCAAATGCGCTGAATCTCTTCCCGCAGTCCCGGTACGCCTTCGGTCAGGCCATACTGAAACGCCTCGCCAAAATGCTGAGATAATACGGCATCAGCGGCAATTTTCAGCCCTTCACGATCGAACAGATCAGGGTTTGGAATACCGCCCCCCAGCGAGATCACGCCCGCCATTTTGCTGTGTTTTAATAATTCACGGATGGCAGATGATTGCAGGCCCTGCGCGCTGCTGGCGAGTTTACTCACGGACATTCTCTTGTTACCTTCTTTTTTATGATATGACCACTCTTACTAGCACAAGTCCCTGGATTTTTCATGCGCTTCGTAGGATCCTCGCTACACTGCTCGGTGTGGGCTTCTCTGCCAGCACATTCTCATAAGGCATCAATAATGAAAATCATCGTAACGTTATCCTGTTTCCTCCTGAGCGGCTGTGTTGTAGATAACATGGACTCTTCCAACTATAAATATGTTCGCTATGCTCAAACCTTCCAGAGGCCGGGGCCAGGAGGCTACACCGATAATGAGCAGCGCAAGAAAGATCTTTACTTCTGTGGCGTAGACAAAGACGCCAATCTTGATGACGGCAGCTATAACGGGGGCAGCAGCAGACCTGACCAAACACTTCAGGAAATCGTTGCCAGAGAAGACAAAATATCGAATTGCATGAAGCAGAAGGGCTATACCGTCTACGGCTATGACGAGTGTGGCCCCCTCAAAGCGCCAACCGGACGTTGCCCTAATTAACGCTGACATGCCCGTTCTGCATGATGTGCGCAATAAACTGAGTGAGTTTAGGCAGCGGCCGCAAATCCTGACGCCACAGTAAATGCACCGGCCTTGGCGCGGGCGTGAACGGCTTAAGCACGCGCACCAGCCTGCCGCTTGCCAGCTCTTCCGCCACCAGCACTTCCGGTTGCAGCAACAGCCCCGCCCCGGCCCGCGCCGCCATGCGTAAGCCGTAGCCGTCGTTACATCTCAAGATCGCATCCCGCTTCCAGCGCACCTCCCCTTCCACGCCCGGCAGCCGCCACTCGTTGCGTGCCGTCCACACCGTGTGCGAAAGACAGAGATGATCCACCAGATCGCCTGGCGTTTGCGGCGTGCCGTGTCGCGCTAAATAATCCGGCGCGGCGCAGATCACCATGTTGTAGGGGCACAGGTATTTCGCCACCAGATCGTCATTGCGAACGTCACCAATGCGAATGGCCAGATCGACGCCCTCCTCCACCAGATCGACCATCCGGTTGGTGAGATCCAGCTCGATGCGTACCTCCGGGTAGCGCTGTAAAAAGGTGGCCGTCAGCGGGGCTATCACGCAGCCGCCAAACGACGTGGGCGCCGTGACGCGCAGGGTGCCAGACGGCGCGGCGCGCAGCCGTTCAACCGCGCTTTCGGCAATCATGACTTGCTCCAGCACCCGCTTCGCCTCGTCGAAATAGACGCGTCCGGCATCCGTCAGGCTCTGACGGCGCGTGTTACGCTCCAGCAGGCGAGTGCCGAGCTGTGCTTCCAGCAGCGCAACGTACTTGCCCACCATCACCGCCGACATCTCCAGCCGTGCCGCCGCACCGGTGAAGCTGCCGCTTTCCACCACGGCAATAAACGTCTCCATGCTGCGGAGCTTATCCATATTCCAAACCTCTGGTTAGCAATCTTCTAACTTTAGCCCAGTTTATCCGCATTTTAATTTATTAAAGAATGAAGGCTCACAACATAAGGAGTCGGCTATGAAAATCGTCATTATTGGTGCCAGCGGTACGGTCGGTCGTGCGGTAACGGAAGAGCTGAGTCGTCGCCACGAGGTCATCCGCGTCGGTCGCACGCAGGGCGACGAGCAGGTGGATATCACCTCGCAGTCAAGCGTTCAGGCGCTCTTCGAGAAAATCGGCCAGGTGGATGCGATTGTGTCCGCCAGTGGTGGCCTCTACTTCGGCCCGCTCGCGACCATGAAAGACAGCGACTTTAACCAGGGTCTGCAGGATAAGCTGCTGGGGCAGGTGCGCCTGGCGCTGACCGGCCAGCACTACCTGAATGAAGGCGGCTCGATTACGTTGATAAGCGGAATCGTGGCACACGAGCCGATTGCGCAGGGCGTAAACGCCACCACGGTGAATGCCGCGCTGGAAGGGTTTGTTCGCGCCGCAGCCTGCGAACTGCCGCGCGGGATCCGCATCAACCTGATCAGCCCGACGGTGCTCACCGAATCGGTCGACACGTACGATGGCTTCTTCCCGGGCTTCGAAAGCGTGTCTGCCGCCACGGTGGCGCAAGCCTATCGTCGCAGCGTCGAAGGCGTGCAGACCGGGCGCGTATACAAGGTCGGCTACTGATCCTTGCGGGCGGCGATCAGCACCAGCATCGGGCGCTCCGCCTCCTCGGCCAGTGCGGGCCAGGCGTCAATCTGCGCCTGCGTTGGTCCCCACTCATTGACGTTGCTTATCGTTAATCCGGCCTTGATCAGCGCGTTAAGCGTGGTGCCCAGCGTGCGGTGGTATTTGATCACCCCGTCCGCCAGCCAGTTGCTGACGCGCTGGCCTTCGTCCTGATAATGATTCACGCCCCAGAACCGCTCGCCGTTATCGTCGGTCAGCCAGCCCTGACGCGAGGCGCAGGTGTAAATCGGGTGCTCCATCGAAAAGACCAGGCTGCCGCCGGGCTTAAGCGCGCGCTGAGCCTCGGCAAATACCGTGTCCAGTTCCGGCAGATAGTGCAGCGCCAGCGAGCTGTAGACCAGCTCGACGCTGTTTTCGTCGAGGCTGAGAGAGTCCAGATCGCTACGCTGATAGTGAATCAGTGGGTCCGCGGTAAGCTCCGCTGCGCGGGCGAGCATCTTTTCTGAGATATCAATGCCCGTGACCTTAGAGGCACCCAGTTCGCGCGCGGCGCGGCAGAACCAGCCGTAGCCGCAGCCGAGATCGACAACCGATTTACCGGTTAAATCGGGCAGCAGGCTTTTCAGCGCGGGCCACTCCGGCGCGCCGTCCAGCCCCTGCACCGAACGCGGAAGCTGGGCGTAGCCTTCAAAAAACGCCGGGTTGTCGTAGATGTTTTGTGCCATGGCAGATCCCTCTTTAAGAATGTGACTCCCAGTATAAAACATTGCCGGGTGGCGCTGCGCTTACCCGGCCTACGATTTGAGGGTTTCAGTAGGCCGGGTAAGGCGAAGCCGCCACCCGGCTCGCTTTTAGTCCACCGTACCCCAGACCAGATTTCCTTTATGGAACGTTGCGGTACGCGGGGAAATGCGCGCCACGGCTTCGGCGGAACAGGAGGCGTCCACCAGCACAAAGCTGGCGTCATCCTGCGTTTTCGGCCACACGCGTTCGCCTTTGTCGTTCAGCGGCAGCACGTCGCCGGTCGCAATCCCCAGCGCGCGGGAGAGCGTCTGCTCGTTCGGGCGGATGTAGAGCTGGGCGTAAAGATTGGCTTTTTCCAGCATGTCCCCCAGACCGTACGGCGACCAGTGGTCGATCACGCTGTCGGTGCCGGTCATCACAAACACGCCCTTGTCCCGCAGCTGCTTCAGCGGCATATGCAGGGTGCCAATCGGCACGGTGGAGGCGATGGTTACCTGCTGCGCCGCCATGCGGGTGGCGATCTCATCCACCTGCTGTTCGTTGAGCGTCGCCAGCGCGAAGGCGTGGCTGATGGTGAGTTTCCCCTTCAGCGCCGGCGTTTTCTCCACGGTTTCGACCATGTAGTTCACCGCCGCTACGCCCGCCGGGCTGGTTTCGTGCAGGTGAATGTCCACCCCTTTGTCGTAGTCCAGCGCAATCTGGAACATCAGATCGAGAGATTTCTCCATCGCCCCGTCGACGTTGGTTGGGTCCAGCCCGCCCACGTAGTGCGCGCCGGCCTGCATCGCCTCGCGCATCAGCTTTTCGGAATTCGACAGCAGCAGGCCGTGCTGCGGAAACGCCACGATTTCGCAGTCAAAACCAGGTTTGCGGCGCGCCAGGACCGCCTGCAAGTTTTCCAGGTTTTTCAGGCCGGAAACCGGCTCAATGTTGCAATGGCTGCGGGCGGTGGTGGAGCCTTTCGACTGGATCAGGTCGATCAGCTTTTCCGCACGCTCCTGGGTGTAGGGCTGCAGCTCAGGCAGCAGCTTCTGTTCCAGGCGGATCATATCCTGAATCGTGGTGCCTGCCGGGCGGTTGAGCGATCGCCACGGGCCGCCGTAGAAGGTTTTATCCAGGTGGATGTGCATGTCGCGCATTGCCGGGAGCATCAGCTTGTTGCCCGCGTCGTAGTGCGGCAGCGAGGCGTCGGCGTGGCGCTTGTTGTCGCGCAGGGCGACGATCTTCCCGTCCTTGATCTCCAGCGTTTTCAGTTCGGTGCGTGTGCCTGTCGCCACGCCGCCGTCGAAGTTAAACCCGGCTTCGAGCAGCACGTTGTCCAGATAGTAATGTTTCGCGGTGATATTCATAGGCTTACCGGTCTCGCAGAGTGGCTTTGCGGAGTCAGCAGCATACGCGACGGATCCGGTCGCGCCAAACAGCGCGCAGGCGGTCACCATTTTGCCGCTCTGGCTGATAAATTCACGGCGGCTTTTGTTTTCACTCATCTTATCTTCCTTCATTCACAATATGGGTACCGGTTTCCCCGCGCAGCGCGGCGGGCAGGCAGTCTGGCGAGGTGATGATCACCCGCTTGCCGCCGTGGTGTAAAAATTCCAGCGAGGCGACGATTTTGGGCAGCATGCTGCCCGCCGGGAAGTGACCTTCTTCCCTGTAGCGCGTCATCTCCGCTACGTTGACGGTGTCCAGCGCCTGCTGGTTTGGCTTGCCGAAGTTGACGCACACCTTCTCCACGCCGGTGGTAATCACCAGCACGTCGGCGCGGATCTCGCGCGCCAGCAGCGCGGTGGAGAGATCTTTATCAATCACCGCGTCAACGCTCTGGTAATCGCCCTGCTCAGTGCGCACCACCGGAATACCGCCGCCGCCCGCGCCAATCACCACAAAGCCTTTTTGCGTCAGGGTCTTGATCGCATCGGCCTCGACAATGCGCAGCGGCTGCGGAGAGGCCACCACGCGACGATAGCCCCGGCCCGAATCCTCAACAAAGTGCCAGTCCGGGTGTGTGCGCTGCAGCTCGTCGCGCTGCGCCTCGCTGAAGAACGCGCCGATCGGTTTCGTCGGGTGCGTAAAACCGGGATCGTTTTTATCCACTTCCACCTGCGTGACGACCGTAACCGCTTTTTGCTCCCCGCGTGCGGCCAGGCGGTTGTTCAGCGCCTGCTGGATCAGGTAGCCGATGCCGCCCTGGGTGTCCGCCACGCAGTTTGCCAGCGGCGTCAGGGGAAGCCCCTCCCGCTCGTGGGCAATTTCAGCCCGGCGCAGATCCAGCCCCACCTGAGGGCCGTTGCCGTGGGTAAGCACGATGTCATAGTCGGAGGCCAGCATTTCGAGCACTGACTCTGCCACCGCTTTAACCGCCTGCGCCTGATGTTCAACCGACTGGCTGGCGTTGTCTTTGATAATGCTGTTGCCGCCAATGGCGACGACCATAAGCTCTTTCATACGTGCTCCTTCGCAACAGTACCCGGCTCAGCGCTCGCCGCTTCACGACTATCCAGCACATGCTTCACCACAAACATGCCGCCCATCATCAGATACGCGGTGACGAACATCAGAGAACTGCCTTCGGCAAAGCCCACGACCGGAGCGTGGATCACCCCGAACAGCGCCAGCAGCGCCCCGCCCGCCGCAGCCACGGCACCGCGCAGCGGTTTGTTGATGATGGCGAAAATGGCGATACAGCCCCACAGCATGCTGGCGAGCGGTGCCCCGTTCCCCAGATGGACTAATCCTTCGTAGTAGATCCCTTTGCTATGCAGCACGTCGGTACCGATTTTGGCGGCATTCGTACCCGCCGCGCCCATCACGCTGTTCATCATGGTCAGCGCCCAGTTGGCGATCCACGGGAACAGGCAGATGAAGATCACGGGCACTTCCACCTTCGGCGTTTCCCTCACCACCTGGTTGGCGGTGACCACGCCGATAAACACCAGAATCGGCACGATGGCGGTCATCGGGATGATGGCGAGCATAAACGCCCCCAGTCCGAACAGCGGCACGATGAACATGGTCACGCCGGAGGCCAGCGTGTAGCCGATGCTCGCACCCATCGCTTTCCAGCCGGGATGACCGACGTAGACCGTCACCGGGAACGGGTTCCCCATCAGGCAGCCGAGCATGGAGGCCAGACCGTTTGCCAGCATGACTTTACGCGTCGGGTATTCATCCCCCGCCGCGTGGGCGCTTTCGATGTTCTCCAGGTCAAAGATGTAGTTCGCCAGCCCCAGCGGTACGGCAGAGGCAAGATACGGCAGCGCGTGCGGCAGCCCCTGCAGGAAACCTTCCACGTGCACCTGCGGCGGGTTAAAGCCGAAGGATGATATGGAGGCTTTGATCGCCTCCGGGCTCTGCAGGCCGGAGATCCACGCCAGGGCCGTACCGGCAATCAGCAGCAGAAGACCGGTCGGGATGCGGGCAAAGATCGGTTTTTTACCGAACCAGTTGATGAAAATCAGCAGCAGCACGATAAACGACACGGTCGGCGCCTCGAACGCCTGCAGCATCGGGTTCATCGCCAGCAGCAGCA
Organism: Enterobacter cloacae complex sp. Mu1197; assembly: GCF_040059225.1. Lineage (NCBI taxonomy): Bacteria > Pseudomonadati > Pseudomonadota > Gammaproteobacteria > Enterobacterales > Enterobacteriaceae > Enterobacter > Enterobacter cloacae complex sp. Mu1197. Next base: position 3,632,179 of record NZ_CP157375.1, read on the forward strand.
GACCCAAACCGGACAGGCACGACAGCAGCACGGTGCGCGGGATCATCTTGCGGATGGTTTCCCCTAAAAACGAGCCGCCCGCCAGGATCATCGCCTCAACAAAGCACCACACCAGGCCAATCTGGATGGCGAACTCCGCATCACCGGTCTGCTGATAGACCGGCATCAACACCAGGAAGGTCACGGTAAAAATAGACGGCGCGCTGGGGCCGGACGGCAGCGCGGTGACGTCCGTTCGTCCAGTGGCGCGCGCCATCTGCATGCCAAACCAGGCGTAGCAAATACTCGCGGTCAGCACCGCCAGCCCGAAGGCTGGCGCAATGCGTCCATAAACAATCTCCTTCGGGATGCCGACGACAAAAATGAGCAACCCCATCATGGTCAGCAAATTGGTCAGGTTGTTGGTCATCAACCCGAAATACGCCGCCCAGTCACCTCTTTTCCACTCCAGTTTCATGTTTTTCATGGATGCATGCCTTATAAAAAGTAGCGATCGCGGAAGGTCAACAGCGCCTTTTCAAAACAGCTAAACGGCGGGTGAACGATGCCCGCCCCTATCATGCCGATGCCCGCATCTTTATGCGCAATAGCGGTGTTAATCACCGGCAGAATGCCGCTGCCGGCGACTCTGGTGATGTCGATGGCGGTCGGGATCCCCATAAACGAGAGCAGCGGAATGGTAACGTTCGGGTTTTCGCCGAGGGTGATTTCGCGCATCTGACGGGAAAAGTCGATAGCTTCCTCCACCGTGCCGCCCACCAGCGCAACGATTGCCGGGGCCGTCGCCATCGCAAAACCGCCGATGCCGTAGGTTTCGGTGATGGCGCTGTCGCCGATATCCAGCCCGGAGTCTTCCGGCTTATAGCCCGCGAACATCGGGCCGATCACCTGCTGCGCCGGGCCGGTGAACCACTGCCCCGGCAGGCCGGAAACGCGCAGGCCGAACTCGTAGCCGTTACGCGCCATGGTGGTAACCACGGTGCTGTATTCAATGCCGTGGGCGGCGTCCAGGGCGGCTTTACACATCGCCATCCACGTCGGGCCGGAGAAGTAGTCGCTGCTGGCGACAAACTCGAACACCTCGCGCTGCTGCTCAACCGGATAGCCCGCCTGGATCAGCCCCGGGGTCAACGCCTGGATCAGCAGCGTGGTGCCCGCATTGTTGCGGTTGTGGCACTCATCGCCCATGTGCAGCGCCTGGGCCAGCATCAGGCGCAGGTCGATTTCGCCGATAATCTTCATCGCGTCGCGCAGCATCGGACCGAGCACGTCGCGCATCCAGTTCAGGCGATCGATAACGCTCTGGTCGTTGGCCCCCATGCGCAGGATCTTCGCCATCTGCTCGCTGAGGTTGGTGAAGGCGCGGTTGCCGTAGGTTTTGTTCTCAACAATGTGCATAAACATCGACGCGGAGGTGACGCCCGCCATGGAGCCCACGCAGTCATGCTCGTGGCATGGCGAGAAGGTGATCTCCCCTGAGGCGGCAAGCCGTGCCGCGTCGTCGAGATCTTTCGCCAGCCCTTCAAACACCAGCGCACCGGTGACCGCGCCTTTCATCGCGCCACACATGTTTTCCCAGGAGACAGGCGGACCAGCGTGCAGAATGGTGGTGCGGGTCATCCCCGGCACGACGTTAATCGCCTGGTCATAGCCCACCAGCACCGGATGGGACTGAATAATGCGCTCAAGGGCGATTTGGTTGGCGGCGGCGATCTTCTCCGCCAGCGGTTTTTCCGCCAGCTGGTCGAGCGCTTCAACAACCTGCATATTGCCCTGCCCCGGCGGCGTCCAGTCAAGCTGGGTCACGGGAACGTGCTGCTTTTTAAGATCGTCGCTGAACATCGCGATACCCACGTTAATGACGTTCAGCGGCTGGTTAAATAAGGTGGTCATTATGCGTTCTCTCCTTTGCAGACAAATTCGCGTGCCAGTAATCCGGTATTGGTGCTGCTGCTGGCCCAGATGACGCCTGCGTCGGTCAGCATCTGGCACTGCTGCGCCAGCGACTGCGGATCCTGATCGGTGCCGAGCACGTACCCGAGGATCTCAAGCGGACGGTTATCGGCCTTCGCGATGGCCTGCGCCTCTTTGATCGCCTCAATCATCACCCCCACCGGATCCTCGTGCGCGCCGAAGCCCAGCACAAAGTCCATCACGATGACGCCCACTTCCGGATCGCGCGCCTCCTGCAGCAGTCGGCTGATGCGGTTGGTCGGGTCGATCATCGGATGCGGTTTGCCGTTGGTGAAATCGTCGTCGCCAAAGTCGAGGAAGGTGTGGGCTTTACTGACGCTGACGTCCGGCAGGCGTTTAGCGGGATCCGGCTGGATATTGCTGTACACGTCGTCGAACTTCTCCAGCGCGGCAAACATCGCTTCGTCGCACAGGGTGCCGCCGCAGAAAAGACCGCGAATGTACTTCTGCTGCGGGGTCAGGCGGGCGCGCACCTCTTCAATCAGTGGCCAGTTGAGCGGGTGCAGATCAAGGGACTCTTTTTTGATGCCGGTAAGCAGAACGGCCTTCAGCGCCGCCTCTTTGGTGCCGCGCGCAAACTGCAGTCCGTCCTCATCGGCGGGCGGTTCATTGCGGCCGAGGAAGCAAACAACCACCGGCTTGCGGCAGGCTCTGGCGCGGGCCAGCACCTTTTCCGCCACGGCAGGAGCCGCTGGTTTGGAGATCAGCGCGATAACCTGGGTGCCCTCGTCGGCTTCCAGCATGTCGATGGCGTCGAGCATCATCAGGCCGCCAATTTTCTCGCTGAGATCGCGCCCGCCGGTGCCAATCAGCTGCGACACGCCGCCGCCGAATTCATGGATGCGCACGCTCAGCTCCTGGCTGCCGGTGCCGGATGCGCCGACGATGCCAATCGGTCCGCGACGTACCGCGTTGGCGAAGCACAGTCCCGCGCCGTTGATGATGGCGGTGCCGCAGTCCGGCCCCATCATCAGCAGTCCTTTCTGGTGCGCCAGCTGCTTCAGCGCCAGCTCGTCGTCGAGCGAGACGTTATCGGAGAAGAGCATCACGTTGAGATCGTTTTCCAGCGCCTGACGCGCCTCGCGGGCGGCAAAGGTGCCGTTGACGGAAATCACCGCGAGGTTGCTCTCCGGGCGATGGGTTTTAGCGCTGGCAATCGTCGCGTAGCGCGCTTCATGAGAGCTGGCGCTCTCTTTACGCGTGAACAGCGCTTCAATAGCGGCCAGCGTTTCATCATTCGCCGCGTCACCTTTAATGACGATCATCAGGTCGCCGTTTTTCGCCTCATTTAATTCCGGCGTTAACAGCCCGAGGTTTTTTAATACGCCCTTATTCATTTCCGTTGCCATGGCGACAAAGGCCTGTTCAACGCCCGGCAATTTATTGGCTTTAGTGGAAACGGACATTAATGACACGGAGTCAAAATAGGTGTTCTTTTTAATCACGATTTTCGTTGGCATTATTTGCACCTGTTCGCGGATAAAAGGGGGCCGCCGTCGTGCACAATGCACGTCGGTAAAAAATGCTTTATTTAATTAGCGGCCAGCCGGAACGGGCTGACCGATTGTTTTACGCGCCCGCCGCCAGCAGCAGGTCGGCAATCTCAGTGAAGCCTTTCTCCCGAGCCAGTTCGAGCGGGGTTTTGCCGTATTTGTCGGTCATATGCGGGTTCGCGCCGTGATCCAGCAGCAGCTTCACGATCGCCTGCTGTTTCGCACCGCCGTCGTTTAACACAATGGCTTCCAGCAGCGGCGTCCAGCCGACAAAGTTGGTGTGGTTAACGTTGATATCGGTTTTTTCCAGCAACTCGCGCACGATCTCCACGTGCCCTTTTTCACTGGCAGGCGTAATGCCCACGCCGCCAAAACGCGTCAGGCGGTCGAGATCCGGATTCGCGGGTAATACCAGCCGCAGGAGGGTTAAATCATTGGTCAGGCAGCTAATGAGGAAAGGGTTAAAGCAGGTCTGATCCTGTTTATCAATATCTGCCCCGGCGGCAATTAAAAATTCTACGCAGGAATAGTGTTTTTTCAGGCTGGCAATCGTAACGGCGGTTCTTTTCTGGCGGTTAGTGGCGTTAATATCCACGCCTTTCTCCAGACAGGCTTTTAGCGCATCGCTATTGCCCTCTTCTGCCGCCAGCAGAAATTCCGTAACCAGTTCAGTTGCAGACATATTCAGACTCCCGATGTTTTTCTTTCTGTTGACCTGAGAATAGCAACAGCCTGGTCATAAAAGAATCCGCTTAAAAATGATTCATCGACAGTCAATTCATTGTTGAGTTAAATTCAACAGTTCGATCAAAACGTGCGTCTGTGCAACCTTTTTCTTATGTTTAACCGCTTTTTAGCGCGTCAAAACGCATTATGCTTATGTCTGATAAAAGCCTTATACACCAGGGCTTTCGGCAAAGCGTCAGAACTGTGATCGGCTTCAAATGCGTTGTAACAGCGTTGTTAAAATATGTTCAAAACTGATGTCTGACGGAGCCGTGATATGAATTCCATCTTTACCGAAGAGAACCTGCTGGCCTTCACCACCGCCGCCCGCTTTGGCAGCTTCAGCAAAGCCGCCGCCGAACTGGGCGTCACCACCTCCGCCATCAGCTACACCATTAAGCGCATGGAGACCGGGCTGGACGTGGTGCTGTTCGTGCGTAACACGCGCAGCATTGAGCTGACCGAGTCCGGCTTTTACTTTTACCGCAAAGCCACCGACCTGCTTAACGACTTTCACGCCATCAAGCGCGGGATTGATACCATCTCACAGGGTATCGAGGCGCGGGTACGCATCTGTATCAACCAGCTGTTGTATACGCCGCGCCATACCGCGCGGCTGCTGCAGGTGCTGAAAAAGCAGTTTCCCACCTGCCAGATCACCGTCACCACCGAAGTCTATAACGGCGTATGGGACTCCATCATCAACAACCAGGCCAATATCGCCATTGGCGCACCGGACACGCTGCTCGACGGCGGCGGAATTGACTACACCGAGATCGGCGCCATTCGCTGGGTGTTTGCCATCGCGCCGGCGCACCCGCTGGCGTTTGTTCCGGAACCGATAGCGGAAAGCCAGCTGCGCCTGTACCCCAACATCATGGTGGAAGATACCGCGCACACCATTAACAAGAAGGTGGGCTGGCTGCTACACGGACAGGAGGCGATTCTGGTGCCGGACTTTAATACCAAATGCCAGTGTCAGATTCTGGGCGAAGGGATAGGTTTTTTACCGGAGTATATGGCGCGGGAAGCGGTGGAAGACGGGCTGCTGGTGACGCGGCGTATCAATAACCCGCGTCAGGATTCGCGCATGCTGCTTGCCACGCAGCATGCCGCGACCGGCCAGGTCACGCGTTGGATCAAACAGCAGTTTGGCCCCCAGGGCGTGCTGACCGGGATCTACAGCGACTTACTCTGGCGTGCTTAGCTCTTACTCTGAACCCAGAAAGCGTGGATAAGACCCGGGATGTAGCCCAGCAGCGTCAGAATAATGTTGATAATAAACGCCCAGCCGAAACCTTTGCCCAACAGCACGCCCAGCGGCGGCAACAGGATGGTAAAAACAATACGCCAAAAACCCATATCAAAACTCCGTGCAAGCTAATCCATTGAAAATAATAAAGAGAACTCTCTCTAAGCATAGCCAGTTTACCTGTCTGCGCCAGTTCTCTCCCCCGCGTTTACCCTCTTTTACGCTTTTGACGCTGGCGAAAGGCGCAGAATTACTTTAGCATTAACTTAATTAAGCAAATACTAAACTATCATGACCGAACTCGAACAGCTTCAGGCCAGCGCAGAGCAGGCCGCAAACCTTTTAAAAGCGATGAGCAATCCGCGTCGCCTGCTGATCCTCTGCACGCTGTGCGGCGCCCCCGGCACCAGCGCGGGGGAACTGGCCCGCGCGACGGGGCTAAGCCCTTCCGCCACGTCGCAGCATCTGGCGCGCATGCGTGAGGAAGGTCTGATTGACAGTACCCGCGAGGCGCAGCGCATTCGCTATTTCATTAAAAACGATGCGGTGCATCAGCTCATCAGCACCCTGAAAACCCTTTATTGCCCGTAAGGAGCCGCCATGTCACTTCCCCTTATTTCGCCGCGCGAGGCCAGCGCCCGCATCGCTGAAGGTGCAAAGCTGATTGATATTCGTGATGCCGACGAGTACGCCCGCGAGCATATTCCCGCCGCGCAGTCCATGCCGCTGGATACCTTACCCGGTGGACTTAAAACGCACGCGGGCGAAACGGTGATTTTTCACTGCCAGTCTGGCGCCCGCACCTCAGGCAATGCCGATCGCCTTGCGCAGGCTGCCGCCCCCGCTCAGGCACTGGTGGTCGAAGGGGGCATTCAGGGCTGGAAGCAGGCGGGTCTGCAGACTGTCGAAGACAAAACCCAGCCGCTGCCGCTGATGCGTCAGGTGCAAATTGCCGCCGGGCTGCTCATTCTCTGCGGCGTGGTGCTCGGCTATAGCGTCTCCGACGGCTTTTTCCTGCTCAGCGGCTTCGTAGGAGCCGGGCTGCTGTTCGCCGGTGTGACCGGTTTTTGCGGCATGGCGAGGCTGCTCAAGGTGATGCCCTGGAACCGTCGTACCTCATAAGCAGTAATCGGTGAAATACGCTGTACCCGCCGTCATACGTGGGCTAAGGTGAAGATCGCTAAAACGATGAGGAGGTAATATGTTTTCTGTCGGTGATTATGTTCAACCGCGTAAAGGCGGCCCGAAGCTGAAAGTGCTTGAAGTGAATGGTGACAGCGTTGTGGCGGTACAGGCCAGCAATGAGCAAGGCGAGAAATATACCCTGAAAGCGGCCGATCTGGCGCCGTATACTGAAGACGGTGATTTCGGCGTCTGCTGAAAAAATGCCGGGCGGCGTGTTCCGCCCGGTTTACCTGTTTAGATCAGAAAATCTTCCAGTGATTTGCCGTTTGCCAGCGCGCTGGCAATAGGCTTCGGCGTGCGACCCTGGCCGGTCCACGTTTTCTCTTCACCGTTCTGGTCAATAAAGCGATATTTGGCATCACGCGGCTTGCGCTTTTTCACTGGCTTACCCGCCTGCCCCAGTTCAGAGCCCAGCAGATCGGTCGGTGAAATACCATCGGCTTTCATTCGTTCCAGCAGGGCATTAATTTTCTCCTGCTGCTCAGCCCGCTGCTGCTCTAATTCCGCCAGCTCACTACGTTTCTCTTCAGCAACGACCCTGACCTTTTCCAGCATTTCCTCAAGAACGTCCAGGGATAATTCGCGTGCCATGGCGCGCAGAGTTCGGATATTATTAAGATTCTGTAACGTCAAAGACATATTATTTGAAAACCTTCTCTTTAGGGTAAATAGATAAATCACCGACAGAATAATTCATTTCCGCTGAAATATCTACCCGCGGGGCGTCCGTGCCAATAGCGTAAATATGTTTTACTGCCACCCTTAATATTATCTTATAACGCCTGTGGGATACGCATGGATTCAATCACCCCATCAATATAAATGGTCATCCTTAATCAAAATCTCAGCATCCTGCGCTGTCCAAAAGCGGGTTGACGCCCTCGTCAGTGCGAAGAGATACAACCCCCTGATTTACATTAAAAAATCATCACACGAGACACATTATAACGAAGCGAACAAAAAACCATCAATTTTAGAGAATTTTGTGGACAAAACGCGTTTAAATAAAAATAAATCACTAGTTGTTAGTTCAAACATAGAGATATACGCTATACACGTCAAACAAACCAACCTAAAGCACTAATCGCTTCGGGAAAATCGTTTCTTTTGTGTTCTTCTCAAGGAGTTCAGACATGTTCTCACCGCAATCACGCCTTCGCCATGCCGTGGCGGATACTTTCGCGATGGTTGTCTACTGTTCCGTTGTGAACATGCTGATCGAAATATTCCTCTCCGGAATGACCTTCGAGCAGTCACTTTCTTCTCGTCTGGTGGCGATCCCGGTCAATATTATTATTGCATGGCCTTACGGCTTATACCGCGATGCCGTCATGCGTTTCGCACGTCGTATCAGCCCCGCAGGCTGGGTGAAAAACCTGGCGGACGTTCTGGCCTATGTGACGTTCCAGTCGCCGGTTTACGTGGCCATTCTGCTGACGGTGGGCGCGGACTGGCACCAGATCGCTGCGGCGGTCAGTTCGAATATTGTGATTTCAATGCTGATGGGGGCGGTATATGGCTATTTCCTCGACTACTGTCGCCGCCTGTTTAAGGTCAGCCAGTACAGCCAGGCAAAAGCGTGATGTGAAGCGACTGGCGCATGCCAGTCGCAAATTTACTGTACGTCGCCAAACAGTCCCTTCAAAAACCGTTCCAGCGCCATACGCGAGCTGAAACCATGCGGAATACCATAATGCTCATGCGTCTCTCCGCCTAAATAGAGCGGAAATTGCTGATAGTGATCGCAGGTTTTAATATCCGAGGCAGGCTCAGCAAATGACAGGCTTCTGTCTTTCAGCGTGGGGTGAATAATGAGAGCGGTACGTCCCATTCTTGCTTCACGATTAACGTAAACATAATTCTCGCCACGGCGATATCCATACGCTTTTGGCGTCACCTCATCCATGGTGAATCCCTCTTTTTCAAGAACGCGCGCCACCTCATCAGGTCGTAAATACATATCTTTTCCTCGTTATCTTTTCCTGCCCGGCAACCTTACAGTATTCAGCATTAGCAGGGCTTTCAGAATAGTCCATAAACTGCCAGATAACGCGTGATGCGCTTCAGATATTAAATTTCTGAACTAAACTGAACGGGAACGCAAAATTACGGAGGATCGTATGTTTAACAGACCGAACCGAAACGATATTAATGACGATGCGCAGGATATTCGTAATGATGTCAGCCAATTAGCGGACACGCTGGAAGAGGTGCTGAAATCCTGGGGAAGTGACGCGAAGGACGAAGCGGATGCCGCAAAACGTAAGGCTCAGTCTCTGCTCCGTGAAACCCGCGCACGCTTAAACGGCCGCACGCGTACGACACAGGCTGCCTGCGATGCGGTCAGCTGCGCAACGACCTTCGTGCGCGAGAAACCGCTCTGTACGCTCGGCACGGTAGCGGCAGTCGGTATCTTTGTGGGCGCTCTGCTTAGCCTGCGTAAATAACCCGCTCACGCACCGTTATCTGCCCCGGAGGTCAGTGGCTGCCGGGGCTTTTCTTTGCCTTCTTGCCTGTAAAACCCGTATAGCCTGCCCTGCCCCGCTGAGCTCATCATCGTGACAACATCAATCTGAATTTCCCATATCTTGTATGGTTGAAACTTAAGACAACTACATCTAGTATTCCTTTTAGCAAGACACACACAACCTGACGCGATGACTCGCGCCGTTCTCTCATTTTAAATGGAAATACGAATCATGAGCATTATTATTTACACTCGTAACGATTGTGTTCAGTGCCACGCGACCAAACGGGCGATGGAAAGCCGCGGCGTGGCGTTTGAGATGGTGAATATTGACCAGCAGCCCGAGGCCGCCGATACCCTTCGCGCGCAGGGTTTCCGTCAGCTTCCAGTTGTGGTGGCCGGGGAGACCAGCTGGTCTGGCTTCCGCCCGGACATGATCAACCGCATCGCCGCGCAGGCCGCACGGGCATGAGCAGACTGGTGTTCTTCTCCAGCAGCTCGGAAAACACGCTCCGTTTTATTGAGCGCGTCGGGCTGCCTGCGGTGCGCATTCCGCTTAACGAGCGGGAGCGGATCCGGGTAGAGGAACCTTACATTCTGGTGGTGCCCAGCTATGGCGGAGGCGGCACGGCGGGCGCAGTGCCTCGCCAGGTGATCCGCTTTCTGAACGATCCTCATAACCGGGAGCTGATCCGCGGCGTCATTGCGGCGGGGAATCGCAATTTCGGCGACGCCTTTGGCCGCGCCGGAGATGTCATCTCTCAAAAATGCGGCGTGCCGTATCTCTATCGCTTTGAGCTGATGGGGACGCAGCAGGACGTCGAAAACGTGCGTAAAGGAGTGAACGAATTTTGGCAACGACAACCGCAGAACGGGTAATGCAGGCGACGCCGGATTACCACGCATTAAACGCGATGCTTAACCTCTACGACCGGGAGGGACGCATTCAGTTTGATAAAGACCGTGAGGCGGTGGACGCCTTTTTTGCCGCCCACGTGCGGCCCAACAGCGTGACCTTTACGAGCCAGAATGAACGTCTCGACCATCTGATTAACGAGGGATACTACGACGCGCGCGTCCTCACCCGCTACGAACGCGCCTTCGTCGTGAAGCTGTTTGAACGCGCCCACGCCAGCGGCTTTCGTTTCCAGACGTTCCTTGGCGCGTGGAAGTTCTACACCAGCTACACCCTGAAAACCTTTGACGGTAAGCGCTACTTAGAAAGCTTTGAAGATCGCGTGGTGATGGTCGCGCTGACCCTGGCGCAGGGCGATGAAGCGCTGGCGCAACAGCTCACCGACGAGATCCTCTCCGGCCGCTTCCAGCCCGCCACGCCCACCTTTCTCAACTGCGGCAAAGCCCAGCGCGGTGAGCTGGTCTCCTGCTTCCTGCTACGTATCGAAGATAATATGGAGTCGATTGGCCGCGCGGTGAACTCGGCGCTGCAGCTTTCCAAACGCGGCGGCGGCGTGGCGTTTTTGCTCTCTAACCTGCGCGAAGCGGGCGCGCCGATCAAGCGCATCGAAAACCAGTCCTCGGGCGTGATCCCGGTGATGAAAATGCTGGAGGATGCGTTCTCCTATGCTAACCAGCTTGGCGCGCGCCAGGGCGCGGGAGCGGTTTACCTGCATGCGCATCATCCGGACATTCTGCGTTTCCTCGATACCAAGCGCGAAAACGCCGACGAAAAAATCCGTATCAAAACCCTGTCGCTTGGCGTGGTGATCCCGGATATCACCTTTAAACTGGCCAAAGAGAATGCCGAGATGGCGCTCTTCTCGCCGTATGACGTTGAGCGAATCTATGGCAAAGCCTTTGGCGACGTGGCCATCAGCGAACTTTATGACGTGCTGGTAGCCGACGAGCGCATTCGCAAAAAATATATCAACGCCCGCGATTTCTTCCAGACGCTTGCCGAAATTCAGTTTGAGTCCGGCTATCCGTACATCATGTACGAAGATACGGTAAACCGCGCGAACCCGATTGCCGGGCGCATCAACATGAGCAACCTGTGCTCGGAGATTTTGCAGGTCAACAGCGCGTCCGGCTATGACGAGAATCTGGACTATGCGGAGATCGGCAAAGACATCTCCTGCAACCTCGGGTCGCTGAATATCGCCCACACCATGGATTCACCCGACTTTGGCCGCACGATAGAAACCGCCATTCGCGGGCTGACGGCGGTGTCGGACATGAGCCACATCCGCAGCGTACCGTCCATCGAAGCGGGCAACGCTGCGTCGCACGCTATCGGGCTGGGGCAGATGAACCTCCACGGCTATCTGGCGCGGGAGGGCATCGCCTACGGCAGTCCGGAAGGGCTGGACTTCACCAACCTCTATTTTTATACCGTCACCTGGCACGCGCTGCATACCTCGATGATGCTGGCGCGCGAGCGCAACCAGCGTTTCGCGGGCTTTGAGCAATCCCGCTACGCCAGCGGAGCGTATTTTAGCCCGTATCTTGAAGGCGACTGGCAGCCGAAAACCGAAAAAGTACGCGAACTGTTTGCTCGCGCCGAAATTGTGCTGCCGACGCGCGCGATGTGGCAGCAGTTGCGTGATGACGTGATGCGCTACGGCATCTACAACCAGAACCTGCAGGCCGTACCGCCAACCGGTTCGATCTCCTACATCAATCACGCCACGTCGAGCATTCACCCGATCGTGTCGAAAATTGAAATTCGTAAAGAAGGCAAAACCGGACGCGTTTACTACCCTGCCCCGTTTATGACCAACGAGAACCTGGCTCTGTATCAGGACGCATACGAGATTGGCCCGGAAAAAATCATCGATACCTACGCCGAGGCGACGAAACACGTGGATCAGGGGCTGTCGCTGACGCTGTTCTTCCCGGATACCGCCACCACGCGGGACATCAACAAAGCGCAGATCTACGCCTGGAAGAAAGGCATCAAAACGCTCTACTACATTCGCCTGCGCCAGCTTGCGCTGGAAGGCACCGAAATTGAAGGCTGCGTGTCCTGCGCGCTGTAAGGAGAAAGGATGAAACTGTCACGCGTGAGTGCCGTTAACTGGAACAAAATCCAGGACGATAAAGACCTGGAGGTATGGAACCGCCTGACCAGCAACTTCTGGCTGCCGGAAAAGGTCCCGCTCTCCAACGATATTCCGGCCTGGCAAACCCTGAGCCACGCCGAGCAGCAGCTGACGATCCGCGTCTTTACCGGCCTGACGCTGCTCGACACCATTCAAAATACCGTCGGCGCACCGGCTCTGATGAGTGACGCGCTGACGCCACACGAAGAGGCGGTGATGTCGAACATCAGCTTTATGGAGGCGGTGCACGCCCGCTCCTACAGCTCGATTTTCTCCACGCTGTGCCAGACCAAAGACGTGGACGCAGCCTACGCATGGAGTGAAGCGAGCGAGTCACTACAGAGAAAGGCGGAGCTGGTGCTGACGTATTATCGGGCCGACGAGCCGCTGAAGAAGAAGATCGCCAGCGTGTTTCTGGAATCCTTCCTCTTCTATTCCGGCTTCTGGCTGCCCATGTACTGGTCGAGCAGGGGCAAGCTCACCAACACCGCCGATTTGATTCGCCTCATCATCCGGGATGAAGCGGTGCACGGGTATTACATCGGCTATAAGTATCAGAAAGGGCTGGAAAAGGTCAGCGACGCGGAGCGAGAGGAGCTCAAAGGGTTTGCGCTCGATTTGCTGATGGATCTGTACGACAACGAGCTGAGCTATACCGAAGAACTCTACGCTAGTACCGGCTGGGAGGAAGACGTGAAGGCCTTCCTCTGCTACAACGCCAACAAGGCGCTGATGAACCTGGGTTACGAGGCGCTTTTCCCACCGGAGATGGCGGAGGTGAACCCGGCGATTCTGTCCGCGCTGTCGCCCAACGCCGACGAAAACCACGATTTCTTCTCCGGGTCGGGTTCATCGTACGTGATGGGCAAAGCGGTGGAAACTGAGGATGAAGACTGGGATTTTTAATGAACGTTAACGTTCGTTAATTTAATATAAACCCAACACTTCCTCTCTAATATTTACAAAGCAACTACACTGTCATTTCTGCGTCATATTCGCCTGAATCACCCGATTCAGGCGAAATTCTCCTGCGCCACAGCAAAAAATTGAGAAAAATTCAGATCACGCTCAGCCCTTTACTCATGGGAAATTCAGCCGTTTCGCTTCCCTGAAAATTCACGTCATAAGCAAACCCAGGGTTGTCTCAGATTCTCAGTATGTTAGGGTTATGCCCGTTAACAATTTACCATGGTAATCATATCGACATAAACAAATAACAGGACACTCTCTATTGCATGGCAATTAAATTAGAAGTGAAAAATCTTTATAAAGTATTTGGCGAGCATCCGCAGCGCGCATTCAAATATATTGAGAAAGGCCTTTCGAAAGAGCAAATTCTGGAAAAAACCGGGCTATCGCTTGGCGTTAAAGACGCCAGTCTGGCCATTGAAGAAGGCGAGATTTTTGTCATCATGGGATTATCCGGTTCGGGTAAATCCACTATGGTTCGCCTTCTCAATCGCCTGATTGAACCCACCCGCGGACAGGTACTGATTGACGGCGTGGATATCGCCAGAATATCAGACGCCGAGCTTCGCGAGGTGCGCAGAAAGAAGATTGCGATGGTATTCCAGTCATTCGCGCTGATGCCGCACATGACGGTACTGGATAATACCGCCTTCGGCATGGAATTAGCCGGAACGCCTGCGCAGGAACGTCAGGAAAAAGCCCTTGATGCCCTGCGTCAGGTTGGGCTGGAAAATTATGCGCATGCGTACCCGGACGAACTTTCCGGCGGTATGCGTCAGCGCGTGGGATTAGCCCGCGCATTAGCCATTAATCCAGACATTTTATTAATGGACGAAGCTTTCTCCGCCCTCGATCCGTTAATTCGCACCGAGATGCAGGATGAGCTGGTAAAATTACAGGCTAAACATCAGCGAACCATTGTCTTTATTTCCCACGATTTGGATGAAGCCATGCGTATTGGCGACCGTATTGCCATTATGCAAAACGGTGAAGTGGTGCAGGTCGGCACGCCGGATGAAATACTCAATAATCCGGCGAATGATTATGTCCGCACCTTCTTCCGCGGCGTGGATATTAGCCAGGTCTTTAGCGCCAAAGATATTGCCCGTCGAACGCCAAACGGCATTATTCGTAAAACCCCAGGCTTCGGTCCGCGCTCGGCGCTTAAGCTGCTGCAGGACGAAGACCGTGAATACGGTTATCTGGTTGAACGCGGCAATAAATTTGTCGGCGTTGTCTCCATCGACTCTCTGAAAACCGCGCTCAGCGAAAACCAGGGGATCGATGCGGCGTTGATTGACGCTCCGCTTGCCGTGGACGCCGAAACGCCGCTCAGCGAGTTGCTCTCTCACGTAGGGCAGGCGCCGTGCGCCGTGCCGGTCGTGGGTGAGGAACAACAGTACGTCGGCATCATCTCAAAGCGGATGCTGCTGCAGGCTTTAGATCGCGAGGGGGCAAACAATGGCTGACCAAACTAACCCGTGGGGTACCACTGAAGCGGCGGATAACGCTGCACAATCCGCCGACGCGTGGGGTTCCACGCCAGCCCCCGCCGACGGCGGCGGCGGCGCGGCAGACTGGCTGAACAGCGCCCCCGCGCCTGCGCCAGAACACTTCAACATCATGGACCCGTTCCATAAAACGCTGATCCCGCTGGACAGTTGGGTCACGGAGGGGATCGACTGGGTGGTGACGCACTTCCGCCCGGTGTTCCAGGGGATCCGCATCCCGGTGGATTACATCCTGAACGGCTTCCAGCAGCTGATGCTGGGCATGCCGGCACCGGTGGCGATTATCCTGTTCTCCCTGATCGCCTGGCAGTTTGGCAGCGCCGGCATGGGTGTCGCCACGCTGATTTCGCTGATTGCCATCGGCGCGATTGGGGCCTGGTCGCAGGCGATGATCACCCTGGCGCTGGTGCTGACCGCCCTGCTCTTCTGCATCGTCATCGGCCTGCCGATGGGGATCTGGCTGGCGCGCAGCCCGCGGGCAGCGAAGATTATCCGTCCGCTGCTGGATGCAATGCAGACCACCCCGGCCTTCGTCTATCTGGTGCCGATTGTGATGCTGTTCGGCATCGGCAACGTGCCGGGCGTGGTGGTCACCATTATCTTTGCCCTGCCGCCGATTATTCGTCTGACCATTCTCGGGATCAACCAGGTGCCTGCGGACCTGATCGAAGCGTCACGCTCGTTCGGTGCCAGCCCGCGCCAGATGCTGTTTAAGGTTCAGCTCCCGTTGGCCATGCCAACCATCATGGCGGGCGTTAACCAGACGCTGATGCTGGCCCTGTCGATGGTGGTGATTGCCTCGATGATCGCCGTTGGCGGTCTCGGTCAGATGGTGCTGCGCGGCATTGGCCGTCTCGATATGGGGCTGGCCACCGTCGGCGGCGTCGGGATCGTGATCCTCGCCATTATTCTTGACCGTCTGACCCAGGCCGTCGGTCGCGATTCACGCAGTCGCGGCAACCGTCGCTGGTATTCCACCGGCCCTGTCGGGTTACTCACCCGCCCTTTCACGAAATCAAAATAAGGAACAACGATGCGACATAACGTCCTTTTTGCCACAGCGTTTGCCACCCTTGTCTCCACCAGCACGTTCGCGGCTGATCTGCCGGGCAAAGGCATTACCGTGCAGCCGGTGCAGAGCACCATTTCGGAAGAGAGCTTCCAGACCCTGATCGTCAGCCGCGCGCTGGAAAAACTCGGCTACACGGTTAACACGCCGAGCGAAGTGGATTACAACGTGGGCTATACCTCGATTGCCTCCGGTGACGCCACCTTCACCGCCGTGAACTGGCAGCCGCTGCACGACGACATGTATGCCGCCGCCGGTGGCGACAAGAAATTCTATCGTGAAGGCACCTTTGTCACCGGCGCGGCGCAGGGATATCTGATCGACAAGAAAACCGCCGACCAGTACCACATCACCAATATCGAACAGCTGAAAGATCCGAAGATCGCCAAACTGTTCGACACCAACGGTGACGGCAAGGCCGACATGATGGGCTGCTCGCCGGGCTGGGGCTGTGAAGCGGTGATTAACCACCAGAACAAGGCGTTCGATCTGGCGAAAACGGTCGACGTGAGCCACGGCAACTATTCTGCGATGATGGCCGACACCATTGCCCGCTTCAAAGAGGGTAAACCGGTGATTTACTACACCTGGACGCCATACTGGGTGAGCGACGTGCTGAAGCCGGGGAAAGACGTGGTGTGGCTGCAGGTGCCGTTCTCCTCCCTGCCGGGCGAGCAGAAAGATATCGACACCAAACTGCCGAACGGCATGAACTACGGCTTCCCGGTGAACACCATGCATATCGTGGCGAACAAAGCCTGGGCCGAGAAAAACCCGGCCGCGGCGAAGCTGTTCTCGGTGATGAAGCTGCCGCTGGCGGATATCAACGCCCAGAACGCGATGATGCACGCGGGTAAATCGTCTGAGGCAGATGTCAAAGGCCACGTCGACGGCTGGATCAAAGCCCACCAGCAGCAGTTTGACGGCTGGGTGAAAGAGGCGCTGGCGGCGCAGAAGTAAAAACAAAACCCTCCCCCTCCCCCTCTCCCCTGTACATCCCAAAGGGGAGAGGGTGAGGGCTAACCGCACAAACACACACATAACAATCCCCCAACATTCACAATCATTCGCTATTATGGTTTCCGGAAAAATAATCACTTAACTAACGATTCCTGAAACTAATGACAAAAACAGCTCAAGGGCTTAGCCCCGCACTCATTCTTTTAATGTCCGTGGCCACGGGTCTGGCCGTCGCCAGCAACTATTACGCGCAACCTCTTCTCGACACCATCGCCCGCGCGTTTGACCTTTCCGCCAGTTCAGCAGGCTTTATTGTCACCGCCGCCCAGCTTGGCTATGCCGCCGGGCTGCTGTTCCTGGTGCCGCTCGGCGATATGTTTGAACGCCGACTGCTGATCGTCTCCATGACCCTGCTGGCCGCCGGTGGGATGCTGATCACCGCCAGCAGCCAGTCGCTGACGATGATGATTATCGGTACCGCGCTGACGGGGTTGTTCTCCGTGGTCGCGCAAATCCTGGTTCCGCTCGCGGCGACCCTCGCCTCCCCGGAAAAACGCGGCAAGGTGGTGGGCACCATCATGAGCGGCCTGCTGCTGGGGATTTTGCTGGCGCGTACCGTTGCCGGGCTGCTGGCAAGCCTCGGCGGCTGGCGCACCGTATACTGGGTGGCGAGCGTGCTGATGGTCGTCATGGCGCTGGCGCTGTGGCGCGGGCTGCCAAAAGTGAAGCAGGAAAATCACCTGAATTACCCGCAGCTGCTGGCCTCCGTTTTCAGCCTGTTCACCCAGGATAAACTTCTGCGCACCCGCGCCCTGCTGGGCTGCTTTACCTTCGCCAACTTCAGCATTCTGTGGACGTCGATGGCGTTTCTGCTGGCCGCGCCGCCGTTCAATTATTCCGAAGGGGTGATTGGCCTGTTCGGTCTGGCCGGTGCCGCAGGCGCACTGGGCGCGCGTCCCGCAGGCGGGCTGGCCGACAAGGGCAAATCCCACCTGACCACCTCCGCGGGGCTGATATTACTCCTGCTCTCCTGGGCGGCAATCTGGTATGGGCACGTCTCGGTGCTGGCGCTGATCGTCGGTATCCTGGTGCTCGATCTCACCGTGCAGGGCGTTCACATCACCAATCAGACCGTCATCTATCGCGTGAAGCCAGAGGCGCGTAACCGCCTGACGGCCGGGTACATGACCAGCTACTTCATTGGCGGCGCGGCGGGCTCGCTCATTTCCGCCTCGGCGTGGCAGCATGCCGGCTGGTCAGGGGTATGTGCGATCGGCGCCATCGTCGCCACGCTTAACCTTCTAGTATGGTGGCGCGGCTACCATCGTCAGGATGCAATTCATTAAGTTTTACATTGCGTTGGCCTCTTAGGGTGTTAAGAGGCCCTTCACTCTGTTAATGTAAACGTAATCATTTATCCCAGAAATTTTAATGTGGGTGACATATTTACAATTGGCATGAATAGTTCAGACCCCCGTCCTCACATCCTCTCTTCAGCGGGTTCACACCCTACGCTTTCTGTGCTCACCGGGTCACGGACTTACCCGGCGCTTTCTGATGGTGACATTAATTTGGCGGATATAACCGCACAAATAATTCATTTACATTATTTGTCACTATCGTTACTATATCGGCTGTAATTAATGAGGTTATGCCCAAATGGATAGTTCGTTTACGCCCATTGAACAAATGCTTAAATTCCGCGCCAGTCGCCATGAGGACTTCCCGTACCAGGAAATCCTGCTGACTCGCCTGTGCATGCACATGCAGGGTAAGCTACTGGAAAACCGTAATAAAATGCTGAAAGCTCAAGGGATTAACGAGACATTGTTTATGGCGTTGATTACGCTGGAGTCTCAGGAAAACCACAGCATTCAGCCTTCCGAGCTGAGCTGCGCGCTGGGCTCCTCCCGTACCAATGCGACCCGAATTGCCGATGAGCTCGAAAAGCGTGGCTGGATTGAGCGCCGTGAAAGCGACAACGATCGCCGCTGCCTGCATCTGCAACTGACCGATAAAGGTCACCAGTTCCTGCGCGAGGTGCTGCCACCTCAGCACAATTGCCTGCACAAACTCTGGTCCGCCCTCAGCACCGCCGAGCGTGACCAGCTTGAGCACATCACTCGCAAGCTGCTCACCCGTCTGGACCAGATGGATGAAGACGGCGCCGTTCTTGAGGCGCTGCGCTAACGCGACGACACGCTCACCATTCCAGATTCATAAGAAAACCGACAGGCCAGCACGTCACACTGCTGGCCTTTCTGACAACAGGTCGGCTCAGCCGATGTGAAAATAAGAAGATCGTGGAGAACTACAATGAGCGCAAATGCGGAGAGCACTACCCCGCAGCAACCGGCCAACAAGAAAGGCAAACGTAAGAGCGCCCTTCTTCTGTTGACCTTGCTCTTTATCATTATTGCCGTGGCATATGGGATCTATTGGTTTTTAGTACTGCGTCATGCTGAAGAGACTGACGACGCGTACGTGGCAGGGAACCAGGTACAAATTATGGCGCAGGTGTCGGGCAGCGTGACGAAAGTCTGGGCTGACAATACCGACTTTGTGCAAAAAGGCGATGTGTTGGTGACCCTCGATCCAACCGACGCCCAGCAGGCGTTTGAAAAAGCACAGACCGCGCTGGCCTCCAGCGTCCGTCAGACCCGCCAGCTGATGATCAACAGCAAGCAGCTGCAGGCCAACATCGACGTGCAGAAAACCGCACTCGCACAGGCGCAGAGCGACCTGAACCGCCGCGTGCCGCTCGGCACGGCCAACCTGATTGGCCGTGAAGAGCTGCAGCACGCCCGCGACGCCGTCGCCAGCGCTCAGGCACAGCTGGATGTGGCCATTCAACAGTACAACGCCAACCAGGCGATGGTGCTGGGCACCAGCCTGGAAAACCAGCCTGCCGTTCAGCAGGCGGCGACCGAAGTGCGCAACGCGTGGCTTGCCCTCCAGCGTACTAAAATCGTCAGCCCCATGACCGGCTATGTCTCCCGTCGTTCCGTTCAGCCTGGGGCGCAGATTAGCCCGACCACGCCGCTGATGGCGGTCGTACCGGCAGACAACCTGTGGGTCGACGCCAACTTTAAAGAGACGCAGCTTGCCCATATGCGTATCGGCCAGACCGCGACGGTTGTCAGCGACATCTATGGCGATGACGTGAAGTACACCGGGAAAGTGGTGGGTCTGGATATGGGGACCGGCAGCGCCTTCTCCCTGCTGCCTGCGCAGAACGCCACCGGTAACTGGATCAAAGTCGTACAGCGTCTGCCCGTGCGTATCGAACTGGATGCTAAGCAGCTGGCGGATCACCCGCTGCGTATCGGCCTGTCAACGCTGGTGACGGTTGACACCGCCAACCGCGACGGTCAGATCCTGGCAAGCCAGGTGCGTAGCAGCCCGGCTTATGAAAGTAACGCCCGTGAAATTAGCCTCGATCCGGTCAACAAGCTGATCGATGACATCGTGAAGGCAAACGCCGGTTAATCCGAAGGTGAGCGTTATGCAACAGCAAAAGCCGCAAAAACCGCTGGAAGGCGCGCAGCTGGTCATTATGACCATTGCGCTGTCGCTGGCGACATTCATGCAGGTGCTGGACTCCACCATCGCAAACGTGGCGATCCCAACCATCGCCGGTAACCTTGGCTCGTCGCTGAGCCAGGGGACCTGGGTCATTACCTCGTTTGGGGTGGCAAACGCCATCTCCATTCCGATCACCGGCTGGCTGGCAAAGCGCGTCGGTGAGGTGAAGCTGTTCCTCTGGTCCACGGTGGCGTTTGTACTGGCCTCGTGGGCGTGCGGCATGTCCAGTAGCCTGACGATGCTGATTTTCTTCCGCGTCATTCAGGGGATTGTCGCGGGGCCGCTGATCCCGCTTTCTCAGAGTTTGCTGCTGAGCAACTACCCTCCCGCAAAACGTTCCGTCGCGCTGGCGCTCTGGTCGATGACCGTTATCGTCGCGCCTATCTGCGGACCGATTCTGGGCGGGTACATCAGCGATAACTACCACTGGGGCTGGATCTTCTTCATCAACGTACCGATTGGCGCTGTCGTGGTATTGATGACGCTGCAGTCGCTGCGGGGACGAGAGACGCGCACCGAACAACGGCGTATCGACAGCATCGGGCTGGCGCTGCTGATCCTGGGTATCGGCAGTCTGCAGATCATGCTCGACCGCGGTAAAGAGCTCGACTGGTTCAACTCGCAGGAAATTATCATCCTGACCATTGTCGCGGTGGTGTCGATCAGCTTCCTGATCGTCTGGGAGCTGACGGACGACAACCCGATAGTCGATCTCTCGCTGTTTAAGTCGCGAAACTTCACCATCGGCTGCCTGTGTATCAGCCTCGCCTATATGCTCTACTTCGGCGCGATTGTGCTGCTGCCGCAGCTGTTGCAGGAGGTGTATGGCTATACCGCCACCTGGGCGGGTCTGGCGTCGGCGCCCGTTGGGGTGATCCCGGTCCTGCTGTCGCCGATAATTGGCCGCTTCGCCCATAAGCTCGACATGCGTCGGCTGGTGACGTTCAGCTTCATCATGTATGCGGTGTGCTTCTACTGGCGTGCGTATACCTTTGAACCGGGAATGGATTTTGGCGCCTCGGCGTGGCCGCAGTTCATTCAGGGCTTCGCGGTGGCGTGCTTCTTTATGCCGCTGACCACCATCACGCTCTCTGGCTTACCGCCCGAGCGTCTGGCGGCCGCCTCGAGCCTGTCGAACTTCACCCGTACGCTGGCGGGCTCCATCGGTACGTCGATCACCACCACCCTGTGGACGAACCGCGAATCGATGCACCACGCGCAGCTGACCGAAGCGGTGAACCCGTACAACCCGAATGCTCAGCAGATGTATAGCCAGCTTCAGGGGATGGGAATGACGGAGCAGCAGGCGTCCGGCTGGATTGCCCAGCAGATCACCAACCAGGGGCTGATTATCTCGGCCAACGAGATTTTCTGGATATCGGCAGGGATCTTTATCGTCCTGCTGGGGCTGGTGTGGTTTGCCAGACCGCCGTTTGGTGCCGGTGGCGGCGGTGGCGGCGCGCACTAGTCTTGTGCGCGGGTTGCCGGGTGCGGCTACGCCTTACCCGGCCTACAATAACTACGCTTACCGGGCCTACGAACGTAGGCCGGATAAGGCGTAGCCGCCATCCGGCAAAAAACCGCACCGTGTCCAGAACGCGACAGCCATTGTCAGTTCCGATAAAGCAGCGCGCCTGAAATCGATTCACGATAGTGAAAAGACAACAGGAGCGCATCATGCTGAACACACCCGCCGACAAGTACCAACCCTATCCCACCCTTTCCCTGCCCGACCGTCGCTGGCCGGAACAACGCATCACCCGCGCGCCGCGCTGGCTCTCGACCGACCTGCGCGACGGCAACCAGGCCCTTGCCGAGCCGATGGACAGCGCCCGCAAGCTGCAGTTCTGGGCACTGCTGCTGGGCTGCGGATTCAAAGAGATCGAGGTTGCCTTTCCTTCCGCCTCACAGACGGATTTCAACTTCGTTCGCCAGCTGATTGAAGAGAACCGCATCCCGGATGACGTGACGATTCAGGTGCTCACTCAGGCACGGGAAGATCTCATCCATCGCACTTTTGAATCCCTGCGCGGCGCGAAGCAGGCTACCGTACATCTGTATAACGCCACCGCTCCGCTGTTCCGCCGCCTGGTCTTCGGCATGGAGAAAGCGCAAATCGTTGAGCTGGCGACGCGCTCGACGCGACTTATTCGCCAGCTGTGTGAGGAAAATCCCGACACCCGCTGGCAGTATGAATACTCTCCGGAAACCTTCTGCTTTACCGAGCCGGAGTTTGCGCTGGAGATTTGTGAAGCCGTGGCGGAAATCTGGCAGCCGTGCGACGAGAGGCCTATGGTGATCAACTTACCTGCCACCGTCGAAGTGAGCACGCCGAACGTCTATGCCGACCAGATCGAGTACTTCTGTCGCCACTTCAGCCGCCGACGTGATGTCTGCATCAGCGTGCATCCGCATAACGACCGCGGTACCGGCGTTGCCTGCGCGGAGCTGGGCGTAATGGCAGGGGCTGACCGCGTGGAGGGCTGTCTGTTCGGTAACGGGGAACGTACGGGCAACGTCTGCCTGGTGACGCTGGCAATGAACCTCTACAGCCAGGGGGTTAGCCCGAATCTGGACTTTAGCGATATGAACCGGGTGGTGGAAGTGGTGGAAACCTGCAATCAGCTGCCGGTCCACCCGCGCCATCCGTGGGCAGGACGGCTGGCCTATACCGCCTTCTCCGGCTCGCATCAGGACGCGATTAAAAAAGGCTTTGATGCCCGCAGGCCAGGCGATCGCTGGGAGATGCCTTACCTGCCCGTCGATCCCCAGGATATTGGCTGCACCTACGAAGCGGTGATCCGCGTAAACAGCCAGTCAGGAAAAGGCGGCAGCGCGTGGCTGATTGAGCAAAACCATGGTCTGAAACTGCCCCGCGCCCTGCAGCAGGATTTCAGCCAGCACGTGCAGCAGGAAACCGATCGTCACGGAAAAGAGATGACGCAAAATGCGCTGTGGCAGCTATTCCGCACCCGCTACGGCCTGGTGGCAACGCCGCACTATGCGCTGCAATCCTACCGCAGCGACAGCCAGCAGGACGGCCAGCTGCGTTTGACGGCCAGCGTCGTCACACAGGGAGGAACGCGCCAGCTGGAAGGTCAGGGCAACGGTCTGCTCTCCGCCGCCGCTCACGGCCTGAGCCGCTGGGTCAACGCCCCGTTCGTGATTAAGGATTATCACGAGCATACGTTAGGTGAACGCAGCGACAGCCGCTCGGTGGCCTACATCCGCTGTCTGTTCCAGGACGGCAGCAGCCGCTGGGGCGTGGGCATTGATAGCGACGTGGCGCGCGCGTCGCTTCAGGCGCTCTTTAACGCCGTCAGTCGTTCTTAAAGTAATCGCTGGGAGAGACGCCCATCACCCGACGGAACATGGCCGTAAAGGCGCTGTGGCTGCCGTACCCCAGATCCAGCGCCACGCGTAATACCGGCTGGCCCTGCGCCAGCCGCACTAAGGCTTCCAGCAGGCGCGCCCTTCTCAACCACTCTCCGTAGCTTAATCCCGTCTGCTGCTGAAAATGGCGGTTCAGCGTGCGCTCGCTCATGTTCATCATGCTCGCAGCCTGCGCGCTGCTCCAGCTTTCACCCGGGTGTTGCCGGATTTGCAGACACAGGCGACGTAGCGCCTTACTTTCCGGCTCCGGCAGGTGAAACGGCAGCACTGGCATAGTGCGGATTTCATCGAGAATGAGCTCATAGACGCGCTCATCCCGGCTTCCGGGTGAGTACGATTCAGGTAAAGCAAGGCAGACGAGGATCAGCTCGCGCAACAGCGGCGTGATCTGCACGATCTGGCAGGTGGCCGGGAGATCGGCCCGCGCCAGCGGATCGATAAACAGCGTTCGCGCCGCCACGTTGCCGGTAATGCGCAAGGAATGCTGCGTGCCCGCAGGCAGCCAGACGCCGCGACCGGGAGGAACAACCCAACAGCCTGATGCGGTATCCACCCGTACCACGCCGCTCAGGGTGTGCAGCAGCTGCGCGCAGTCGTGCTTGTGCCAGGGTTCGCTGTCACCATGAACGTAATCATGGGCAAACGGAACGAGGGGACGGTGGGTAAAGGAGAAGGTTAAGGTTGTGGTCAAAGGAGGCACCAACACAATGTAGGCCCGGTAAGCGAAGCGCCACCGGGCATCCACAGGCACAATACTAGATGTGCAGTTCCTGCAGTTTTTCTTTCGGCAGGGCCAGCTCTTCGTTGCTGTTCACGCGCACATCACGCTCGATGATATGACGCGCGATTTCCTGCGCTTCTTCCAGAGAGTGCATCTGGTAGGTACCGCACTGGTAAACGTTCAGCTCAGGGATCTGGTTCTGCTCTTTCACCTTCAGCACGTCCTGCATGGCCGCTTTCCAGGCATCTGCCACACGTTTCTCTTCAGGCTGACCAATCAGGCTCATGTAGAAACCGGTACGGCAGCCCATTGGAGAGATATCGATGATCTCAACGCCGTTGCCGTTCAGGTGGTCACGCATGAAGCCAGCGAACAGGTGTTCCAGCGTATGAATGCCTTTCTCCGGCATCACTTCTTTGTTTGGCACGCAGAAACGCAGATCGAAGACGGTGATCGTGTCGCCGTGCGGGGTGTGCATGGTCTTCGCCACGCGGACTGCAGGTGCTTCCATACGGGTATGGTCGACAGTAAAGCTATCTAATAACGGCATACGTCACCTCCGATAGTGATTTTTTTTAAAATAAACTGAACTCTTCTACAGAATGCGCGTCTGAGTATATGAAAGACGCGCATTTGTTATCATCATCCCTGAATTCAGAGATGTATATTTTGGCCACAGCGATGTGGCCTTTTTCTTTTCTGCTTAAGCCTGCTTCGCCAGAAACGCCTCAAACGACTCGGTATCCGCCGCTTCAACCTCTTTCTGACGCACAACGGACGCTTCGCGTTCCGCGACAAAATCTGCTTCGCTCAGGATTTCTAACGGCTCCTGGATCAGCATCTCACGGTACTCCGCCGAGAGTGAACGCCCCGTACCACCAATGCCCTGATCAATCATAGAACGCAGAATGCGTGCTGAGAACGTCAGTTCCGGGTTATCAAAGCATTCCACCAGCTGGTCGCAAATCTGTTGATACGCATCCCCGCCGTCGATGCTGTCCATCGTCCGGGCAACACGCTTCAGATCGCGGAACAGATCTTTGCCGACTTTCGTCAGCGGGAACTGTGCCGTTTCGCAGCCGATACCCAGCGTCAGACCCGGCTTACGCCCTTCCAGAATCACGCGGTTCCAGTTTGTACGGGTGCAGAGCAGTTCGTCTGAACTCATTTCCGGCGCATCCGCCAATACGCACCAGACCATAAACAGATCCAGGAAGCGAATCTGCTGTTCATCAACGCCAATCGGTGAGAACGGGTTGATATCCAGCGAGCGCACTTCAATGTATTCAATCCCGCCGCGCTGCAGCGCATCCGACGGGGTTTCGCCGCTGCGCGTCACGCGCTTAGGACGAATAGGTGCATAGAGCTCGTTTTCAATCTGCAGCACATTACTGTTGATCTGCAAACGCTTGCCGTCTTTTTCGAGGCCGATTTTCTCGTACTCTTCCGACGGGGTTTTGATCGCCCGCTTCAATCCTGCCACATATTCGTGCAATTCGTTAAACGTAATACCGAGATTGCTTTGCGATTTATTGGTATAGCCGAGATCGCTCAGGCGCAGAGAGGTGGCGTACGGGAGATAGTACATCCCACACTCGGTCTTCTCGAACGGTAGCGTCGTCGGTTTTCCCTGCAGGAAGGATGAGCAAATAGCAGGCGATGCGCCGAACAGATACGGGATCACCCAGCCGAAACGGTAATAGTTTCGGATCAGGCGGAAGTAGCCTGCTGAGATAGCGTCTTTATCCGTTTCACCGCATTTCGCTTCCCAGAATGCCATTGGCAACGAGAAGTTGTAGTGCACGCCAGAGATGGTCTGCATCAACGCGCCGTAGCGGTTTTTCAGCCCCTCACGGTAAAGCGTTTTCAGCCGGCCGATATTTGACGTGCCGTACTGTGCCAGCTCAATCTCCTGGCCCTGCTCGATATAGCACGGCATGCTGAGGGGCCACATGCGCTCGTCGCCCAGATTGCGCGCGGTGTAGCGATGGATATCGCGCATGATCGTCAGCATATGATCAATATCACCCTCTACTGGGGTGATGAACTCCAGCAGCGCTTCAGCGAAATCGGTTGTGATCCATTTATGTGTCAGCGCCGAGCCTAACGCCTTCGGGTGACCCGTTGTCGCTAAACTGCCGTCCGCGTTAACGCGCAGCGTTTCACGCTCGAGACCACGCTGAATACCCTTCAATGCCTGAGGGTGGTTTTCCAGCCAGGCCAGCGCCTGAGATACGTCCGGGATCAAATTGACCTCCCGCCTGTCAAAGTAATGTTACTCAGCATAATTGTAATGGTTGACGATTGAAGGTCGCGTATTCATTCCACCAATTAGTGCCACCACGTCATACCCTGCAGCGTTGCCCATGCCACGAGGACATAACGCAACGCCTTGCCAAGGCACAAAAAAAAGAGCACCGGCCCCCAGGAGATGCGCATCCATCCCGCCAGCAGACACAGTAAATCGCCTATTACAGGCATCCAGCTTAATAACAGCGTGGCAGCGCCATAGCGTTTTAGCCAGCCGACTGCCTTTTCCTGCCAGCGCGATTTTTCACGCAGCGGAAAGAAACGCCCAAGAATAACGTTAGTCAGCCCCCCAAGGCTATTACCCATTGTTGCTATTACTACAAGCAGCCAGGGCTGACTCACGCCGGACAACAGCATCGCCACCAGCACCACTTCCGAATTGCCCGGTAACAGCGTGGCGCTGAGAAAACTGCTGGCGAATAATGAGGCAAGTGACAGCGCGTCACTCACAGTAAGCGCACATCCACCGCATCCATTCCAGCATCACGCGCGGCCTGGATGCCGAAATCGGCATCTTCAAACACGACGCATTTTGCCGCCGGGACGCCCATTAATTCTGCGCAGAGCAGGAAGGTGTCCGGTGCGGGCTTGTGATGTTTAACATGATCGGCGGCAACCACGGCAGAGAAATAGTGGCGCAGGCCAAGATGATTGAGTAATGCCTCTGCAATCGCGCTTTCGCTGCCCGTCCCCACCGACATCGGGCGACGCCCGTGCCACTCTTTTACCACATCAATCAGTGGCAAAGGACGTACGGTATCTAAAAGCATGGCTTTTACCGCATCGGTTTTTTCGCGTGCGAGCAGGTGCGGGTCGAGATCGGCCTGATTCAGTTCAATCACGGCCTGTGCAATACGCCAGGTTGGGGAGCCGTTGAGGGCGATCATCGCCTGAAGGTCGAAACGCATACCGTAGCGGCCCAGGACGTCGGTCCAGGCTTGACGATGCGTGGGTTCGGTATCCAGAAGGGTACCATCCATATCGAAGATCAAACCGTCATACTGTGCGTACATCGTGCTCTCACTAACCGATTAACAAAGCATTACTTTATCGTAAATGGTGGTTTTTGTCGCTGATTGCGAAATGATAACAACGAGAGTGATTAAGAACTAAACATCGAAGGGAAAGGCAGAAGAGATGGTGCATCCGGGAGGATTCGAACCTCCGACCGCTCGGTTCGTAGCCGAGTACTCTATCCAGCTGAGCTACGGATGCATCGGGAAATGCTTTTAGAAACAGTAATGGTGCATCCGGGAGGATTCGAACCTCCGACCGCTCGGTTCGTAGCCGAGTACTCTATCCAGCTGAGCTACGGATGCATCAGGGTACTGCTTTCAGAAATAGTAAATGGTGCATCCGGGAGGATTCGAACCTCCGACCGCTCGGTTCGTAGCCGAGTACTCTATCCAGCTGAGCTACGGATGCATCGGGATTTACTACTGTACTGCTCGATATTCATATCACTTCTAAAGCAATATGAAGTAATAGATGGTGCATCCGGGAGGATTCGAACCTCCGACCGCTCGGTTCGTAGCCGAGTACTCTATCCAGCTGAGCTACGGATGCAAAATGGCGGTGAGGCGGGGATTCGAACCCCGGATGCAGCTTTTGGCCGCATACTCCCTTAGCAGGGGAGCGCCTTCAGCCTCTCGGCCACCTCACCACACAACGCCTCTTTCGAGTGCTTCGAGCAACTCGTTAAGAGCTTCTCGTCGCTGCGTGGCGCATATATTACTTTCTGGGACTTATAAGTCAAACAATTTTCCAAAAGCTTTTATCGTTTGCACAAATCACACGCAATTCGCATGTAAAAGCCGCAAAGAGGGTGTTTTATAAGCGGATTTTGCAGGCATCTTCACAGAAAACCGATGCAGAAAGGACAGTGTTGGGACGAGATAAGGGTAGTGGAGTGGTTAAAAAGAGAGCGATTGAAATTAAACGGTAACTTTGAGCAGGAAAAATAGCGGGAGGGTTGCGTCTCGCCCGACAGCGAGACGCGACAATATCAGTAACTGGACTGCTGGGATTTTTCAGCCTGGATACGCTGGTAGATCTCTTCACGGTGGACAGATACTTCTTTAGGAGCGTTAACACCAATACGTACCTGGTTACCCTTTACCCCTAAAACTGTCACGGTGACCTCATCCCCAATCATGAGGGTCTCACCAACTCGACGAGTCAGAATCAGCATTCTTTGCTCCTTGAAAGATTAAAAGAGTCGGGTCTCTTGTATCCCGGCATTATCCATCATATAACGCCAAAAAGTAAGCGATGACAAACACGTAAAGTGTAAGCAGTCACGGCATCACATTCTGTTAAACGTAAGTTTAGCCGATATACACAAACTCAACCTGACTTTATCGTTATCGATAGCACAGTGAACAAGACGCCATAACGTTACCGCTATGGCGTCTGCTTGTGCTTTGTAGTTATTACAGTTTCGCGCTTACCCAGCTTTCAACGCTGGCTAATGCCGCAGGAAGTGCCGCCGCATCCGTACCACCGGCTTGCGCCATGTCCGGACGACCGCCACCCTTGCCGCCCACCTGCTGAGCGACCATACCAATCAGTTCCCCTGCTTTTACGCGGTCAGTCACATCCTTAGAGACGCCCGCAATCAGAGAAACCTTACCTTCTGCCACTGTCGCCAGCACGATAACGGTAGAACCAAGCTGGTTCTTGAGATCGTCGACCATAGTACGCAGCATCTTAGGCTCAACGCCCGCCAGATCGCTGACCAGCAGTTTGACGCCCTTAATGTCTACAGCCTTGCTGGAGAGGTTTGCACTCTCCTGCGCCGCAGCCTGCTCTTTCAGCTGCTGCAGCTCTTTTTCCAGCTGACGCGTGCGATCCAGCGCAACGCGCACTTTCTCGCCCAGGTTCTGGCTATCGCCTTTCAGCAGCTGCGCGATGTCGTGCAGCTGATCGCTCTGCGCATGCAGGCTGGCAATCGCACCTTCACCGGTCACCGCTTCAATACGACGCACACCTGCCGCCGTTCCCGACTCGGAAACAATGCGGAACAGGCCGATATCACCGGTGCGCGAGGCGTGCGTACCGCCGCACAGCTCGGTAGAGAAGTCGCCCATGCTCAGCACGCGAACGCGCTCGTCGTATTTCTCGCCAAACAGCGCCATCGCACCTTTTTTCTTCGCGTCCTCGAGATCCATGATATGGGTCTCGATTGGCAGGTTACGACGGATCTGCGCGTTCACCAGATCTTCCACCGCACGGATTTCAGACGGCTTCATCGCTTCAAAATGCGAGAAGTCGAAGCGCAGCACTTTGTCGTTGACCAGAGAACCTTTCTGTGCAACATGGGTACCGAGTACGTCGCGCAGGGCAGCGTGCATCAGGTGGGTTGCAGAGTGGTTCAGACGAATGCGCGCGCGGCGAGCTTCATCAACGTTAGCCTGGACGCCCTCACCCACTTTCAGAGAACCGGAAACCAGTTTGCCCTGGTGACCAATCGCCTGACCGTATTTTTGGGTGTCGGTCACGCTGAAGCTAAAGCCATTGCCCTTCAGTTCGCCTTTATCGCCAACCTGGCCGCCGGATTCGGCGTAGAACGGCGTTTTGTCCAGAATGACCACGGCTTCCTGGCCCGCGCTGATGCTGTCTACAGCTTTACCGTCAACAAACAGAGCGGTCACTTTGCCGGTCAGTTCCAGCGCCTCATAGCCTTTGAATTCTGACGCGCTGTCAACGCGGATCATCGCGTTGTAGTCTGCGCCGAAGCCGCTGGACTCGCGCGCACGACGGCGCTGCTCTTCCATCGCGGCTTCGAAGCCCGCTTCGTCAACTTTGATGTTACGCTCGCGGCAAACGTCCGCCGTCAGGTCAACCGGGAAGCCGTAGGTGTCGTACAGGCGGAAAGCAGTTTCGCCATCCAGCGTGTCGCCCTTAAGCTTCGCCAGCTCTTCGTCCAGCAGCGCCAGACCACGCTCCAGCGTACGGGCAAACTGCTCTTCTTCGGTTTTCAGAACCTGCTCAACCTGCGCCTGCTGGCGTTTCAGCTCGTCACCGGCTGACCCCATCACGCCAACCAGTGGCCCAACGAGTTTATAGAAGAAGGTATCCTTCGCGCCCAGCATGTTGCCGTGACGGATAGCTCGACGAATGATACGACGCAGCACGTAGCCACGGTTTTCATTCGACGGGATAACGCCGTCGGCAATCAGGAACGCGCAGGAACGAATGTGGTCCGCGATAACGCGCAGCGATTTGTTGTTCAGATCGGTCGCGCCGGTCACTTCCGCAACGGCTTTGATCAGGGTGCTGAACAGGTCAATCTCATAGTTGGAGTTAACGTGCTGCAGTACCGCGGCAATACGCTCCAGACCCATACCGGTATCAACGGACGGCTTCGGCAGCGGCTCCATCGTACCGTCGGCCTGACGGTTAAACTGCATGAAGACGATGTTCCAGATCTCAATGTAGCGATCGCCGTCTTCTTCCGGGCTGCCTGGAGGGCCGCCCCAGATGTGGTCGCCGTGATCGTAGAAGATCTCGGTGCACGGACCGCAAGGACCGGTGTCACCCATCTGCCAGAAGTTGTCGGACGCGTAAGGCGCGCCTTTGTTATCGCCGATGCGAATAATACGCTCGCGCGGGATCCCGACTTCTTTTTCCCAGATTTCGTAGGCTTCGTCATCGGTTTCATAGACGGTAACCCACAGACGCTCTTTCGGCAGGTTGAACCAGTTTTCACCGGTCAGCAGTTCCCACGCATATTGAATGGCATCGTGTTTAAAGTAGTCGCCGAAGCTGAAGTTACCCAGCATTTCGAAGAAGGTGTGGTGACGCGCGGTGTAACCGACGTTTTCCAGGTCGTTGTGTTTACCGCCCGCACGCACGCAACGCTGTGAGGTTGTGGCGCGGGAATAATTACGCTTGTCGAGACCAAGGAACACATCCTTGAACTGGTTCATCCCGGCGTTGGTAAACAGCAGAGTCGGATCGTTGTTCGGTACCAGGGAGCTGCTGGCAACAACCTGGTGTCCCTTACTATGGAAAAAATCGAGAAACGCCTGACGGATCTCAGCGGTGCTCTTGCTCATAATTATCCTGAAATCAAGCTAACGAAATGTCGTAGCCAGCCTGTATCGGTAAACCGTTGGACAGACCAGCTACTGGAAAAAGTGGGAATAAGATAAGTTTTCTTTGGTGGGAAGTAAAATCCCGCATGCGTTCAATCGGCAAAATTACGCCAGATATCCTGAATATCTTCCATCAGGAAGCCGCGGTAGAGCAAAAAGCGCTGGATTTTGACTTTTTCTGAAAATTCACGCGGCAGCGGTTCGCCGTACTTACGAATGGCCTGCTCTTTTGCCAGCTCGCACCAGTCAATGTCGCATTCGCGCATCGCTTTTTCGATGGACTCCCGGGCCACCCCTTTCTGGTTTAGCTCCTGCCGGATGCGCGCGGGCCCGTATCCCTTGCGGCCACGGCTGGCGAGAAACCGCGAGGCAAAACGCTCGTCATCAAGATAGCGATGCTCATAGCACCATGCGATGACGCGGTCATAATCTTCCGCGGTGGCATCAATCTCTTCCGGGCCGTTTTTACTCATCACCGGTGCCGACAGTTTTCGCCGCAGCTCCTGTTCACTGTGGTCACGGACGGCCAGGATGCGCACCGCGCGATCCAGTAGGCGTGCATACGCGGGTCGACGTGTTGTCGGTTCACTCATAAAAAACCTGCTGATTCAGAAATGCAAAAAGGGCCGCATCAGCAGCCCTTCATTGTTAAACGAAAGAATTAAAAGTCTTCGTTAGTTTCTTCAGCATCCGCGCTATCAACCGCGAAATCTGGCGTGGAGTCCTGGTTGTTCAGCAGCAGCTCACGCACTTTCTTCTCGATCTCTTTCGCCGCAGCCGGGTTCTCTTTCAGCCAGGAGATGGCATTCGCTTTACCCTGACCAATCTTGTCACCGTTGTAGCTATACCAGGCGCCCGCTTTTTCAATCAGCTTCTCTTTCACGCCCAGGTCAACCAGCTCACCGAAGAAGTTAATACCTTCGCCGTAGAGGATCTGGAACTCAGCCTGCTTGAACGGCGCAGCGATTTTGTTCTTCACAACCTTGACGCGGGTTTCACTACCCACCACGTTCTCACCCTCTTTCACCGCGCCAATACGGCGGATATCCAGACGGACAGAGGCGTAGAATTTCAGGGCGTTACCCCCGGTCGTGGTTTCTGGGTTACCGAACATCACGCCGATTTTCATACGGATCTGGTTGATGAAGATCAGCAGCGTGTTGGACTGCTTCAGGTTACCCGCCAGCTTACGCATCGCCTGGCTCATCATACGTGCCGCGAGGCCCATGTGAGAGTCGCCGATTTCGCCTTCGATTTCCGCTTTTGGCGTCAGTGCAGCAACGGAGTCGACCACGATAACGTCAACGGCACCAGAACGCGCCAGCGCGTCACAAATTTCCAGCGCCTGCTCACCGGTGTCCGGCTGAGAACACAGCAGGTTGTCGATATCGACGCCCAGCTTACGGGCATACACAGGGTCCAGCGCGTGCTCGGCATCGATAAACGCACAGGTTTTACCTTCGCGCTGTGCTGCGGCAATGACCTGCAGCGTCAGGGTGGTTTTACCGGAGGACTCTGGCCCGTAGATCTCTACGATACGGCCCATAGGCAGACCGCCAGCGCCCAGCGCGATATCCAGAGAAAGCGAACCGGTGGAGATGGTTTCCACATCCATGGAACGGTCTTCACCCAGGCGCATGATGGAGCCTTTACCGAATTGCTTTTCGATCTGGCCCAGTGCTGCCGCCAACGCTTTCTGTTTGTTTTCGTCGATAGCCATTATTACTCCTGTCATGCCGGGAGAAGCGACTGTGCTTCACCGTGGATTTCTGTTCTGTTGGTGCAATTATACTGTATGGTCATACAGTATCAAGTGTTTTGTAGAAATTGTTGCCAGAGCGTTTTTAACGCATAAACGGTTGCCTGACGACGCACGCTTTCGCGATCGCCGCTAAAGCACTCCCGGCGGGTGATCCCTTCACCTTTTGCGGTGGCAAAACCAAACCAGACGGTACCGACAGGCTTCACGTCACTGCCGCCGTCCGGCCCCGCGATGCCGCTAATGGAAATGGCGAAATCAGCACGCGCCGCTTTGAGCGCGCCAATCGCCATCTCAATGACCACCGGTTCGCTGACCGCGCCGTGCTGTTCCAGCGTGGATTCGCGCACGCCAATCATCTGTGCTTTAGCTTCGTTACTGTAGGTCACAAATCCGCGTTCAAACCAGGCGGAACTGCCGGCAATGTCGGTAATCGCTTTCGCCACCCAGCCGCCGGTGCAGGACTCAGCGGTGGTAAGGGTCGCCCCACGTTGCTTAAGCGCAAGGCCAACTATCTCGCTAAGCTGCATCAATTCATGGTCAGTCATTCTCGCTCCAGGCATCAGAAAAACGTGCTGCACAAGATAGCACTTTCTCGTCAGATGTGGGGACACGCTTCGGGTTTTACGAGGGAGCTTCAGAAAAAAGCCGGTGCGGGCGCACCGGCGGTGGAAAAGTTATTTCATGCTGTTGGCGAGCGTATTCACATTGTGGCGAAACGCCTTAACGTAGGTGTCTGCTACCCCGCCTTTGGCCGACAGCGCTTCGGGGTAAAGCTCGCCCCCCGGCTGCGCGCCCGTCGCCGACGCAATCTGCTTCACCAGACGCGGATCGAGCTGATTTTCCATAAACCAGGTTTTTACGCCATCGGCTTTGATCTGATTGATAATCTCAGCAACCTGCGCCGCGCTGGCCTCGCTCTCGGAGGACAGTCCCTGCGGCGCCATAAACCTCACGCCGTAGGCACGGCTGAAATAGCCGAACGCGTCATGGCTGGTCAACACGTTACGCTTCGCCTGCGGGATCTGGCTAAAGCGCGTTTTGGCCCAGCTATCCAGCTGGTTAAGCTGCGTGATATAGGGTTTACCGGAGGCTTCCAGCGCGGCTTTGTCCTGCGGATCGGCTTTCACCAGCCCGTTCAGAATATTTTGTGCATACAGCGCCCCGTTCGCCGCGCTGTTCCAGGCGTGCGGATCGGTCACGGTCTTTCCATCTTCCTCAAGCGTGTGGGTTTTCACCCCGGTTGAGGCAACGACCAGTTGTCCTTTGAACCCGGAGGCTTTCACCAGACGGTCAAGCCAGCCCTCCAGCCCCAGGCCGTTCACCACCACCACATCGGCTTTGCTTAGTGCCGCGCTGTCTTTCGGCGACGGCTCGAAGGTATGCGGATCGCCATCCGGCCCCACCAGCGTCGTCACCTTCACGTGATCACCGCCCACCTCCTGGGTGATATCCCCCAGTATCGAAAAGCTGGTGACCACATTCAGCGTTTTCGCCATCACGCCGTGCGACATCATCCCCAGCGCGAGCGCCACTGCTAATCCTGTACGTTTCATCGTTTCCCCTTGCGTTAAAAATACGCCCGCAGACTGCCAGCGAGCCTGCTTCGCGTACCCAATAAAATGGAAATAAAGAACAGCGCGCTGGCGGTGAGCACGATGGATGGCCCGGCCGGAAGACTCATCGCCCAGGAGAGGCTCAGCCCCAGCCATGCGCAGAAAATACCGCTGATGCCCGCCATCAGGAGTAACGCCGGTAGCGTGCGTACCCAGCAGCGAGCTGCCACAGCCGGCAGCATCATCAGACCAACGGCCATCAGCGTGCCGAGCACCTGAAAACCGGCCACCAGGTTAAGGACCAGCAGCGCCAGAAACAGTCCGTGCAGCAGGCCGGGCAGCCAGCGGGCGTTCACCTGTAGCCAGGCGGTGTCAAACGCTTCGGTAACCAGCCCGCGATAGAACATCGCCAGCACAATAAGGGTGAACATGCACACGCATGTGACAAACAGCGCGGCGTCGTTGTCCACGGCGAGGATGGAGCCAAACAGCAAATGCAGCAGATCGACATTCGACCCACGAAGCGACACCAGCGTGACCCCCAGCGCCAGTGAGCCGAGATAAAACCCGGCAAAGCTGGCATCTTCCTTAAGCGGCGTGCGGCGACTGACCAGACCGGCCAGCAGCGCCACGGTAATGCCCGCGATAAAACCGCCGATACTCATCGCCAGCAGCGACATGCCGCTGAGCAAGTATCCCACGGCGACGCCCGGTAAAATGGCGTGAGAAAGGGCGTCGCCCATCAGGCTCATCCGGCGCAGCTGAAGAAACACGCCAAGCGCGGTGGTGCTGACCGAGAGCGCAAGGCAAACCACCAGCGCGCGACGCATAAAGCCATACTCGATAAACGGCTGAAAAAAGAGATGCCAGATCATGCCACCCTCACCCGCCCGGTTTTCCATTGAGGAACGTCAGCATCCAGCCGTAACGTCTGCGGGAAGTGGCGCGACACGCGCTCGCTGTCGTGCAGTACCGCGAGCAGCGTTTGCCCCTGCATATACATCTCCAGCATCACATCCATCAGCACGTTGCAGGTGGCCTCATCGACCCCGGTAAAGGGCTCATCCAGCATCACCAGCGGCGCCTGCTGCACCAGGACGCGGGCGAACAGCATGCGCTGGAACTGGCCGCCGGAGAGCTCATCGATGGTGGATAACGCCATGGATTCCAGCCCGACGCGCTCAAGCGCGCTGGCAATGCGCAACCGCGTTTCGCGGCGAAACCCGGAAAACAGCGAAATGCCAGGCCAGCAGCCCATGCTTACCACGTCCCGTACGGTTAGCGGAAACTGCGCCTCCAGCGCGTGGCGCTGTGCCAGCCAGCCGATTACCGGACGCTTTCCCTGCCAGCGAAAACTGCCGCTTACGGGCGGGATAAACCCAGCGAGCGTTTTCAGTAAGGTAGATTTCCCGCAGCCGTTAGCGCCGACAATCGCGGTCATACTTCCACGCGCAATCGTGCCCGAGAGGGGCCGCGTCACGGGCTGGCGTTCATAACCCGCGACCAGTTCATTCATCACAATCATGGCAACGCCACCGCCCAGCGCACGGCCAGCCCGAGAAAG
Organism: Enterobacter cloacae complex sp. Mu1197; assembly: GCF_040059225.1. Taxonomy (NCBI): domain Bacteria; kingdom Pseudomonadati; phylum Pseudomonadota; class Gammaproteobacteria; order Enterobacterales; family Enterobacteriaceae; genus Enterobacter; species Enterobacter cloacae complex sp. Mu1197. The sequence goes on from NZ_CP157375.1 coordinate 3,668,831, forward strand.
ACAATAAGCACCAGCGCCAGCAAAAGCCGAACCGGAGCAGACAGAGAAAAAAGGGACGTTGACATCTCGACACCAGCTTAAATGTTATAACATAACAATAATGAAAGGTAGTTAAGATGTAAATGGCAGGTTTGAAAAGGGAGTGTGGCGAAATGTTTCTGCAAAACGCCCTCTCCCGTGGGAGAGGGCGTCAGGCCGCACCGTGTGCGCAGCCATGCCGGGTGGCGGCGTTGCCTTACCCGGCCTACCCGTCGGGGTAACTTACTGACTAAACGGTGACGCCGCCGGCACGCGGGCCTGCGATACCGCTAGCCCCAGCTGCCATACGGCCATCGCATAGTGGGTGCTGTGGTTATAGCGGGTGATGGTGTAGAAGTTCGGCAGTCCGTACCAGTACTGATAGCCCGTTCCGACATCCAGACGCAGCAGGCTCGCCTGCTGTGCATTGCCCAGCGGCTGCGTTGGCGTTAAGCCTGCCGCGGTCAGCTGCGAAATGCTGTAGTTAGTTTTGAAGCCATTTTCCAGCCCCGGCGCCTGACCGTTCGCCTGCACCGCCACCTGGCCGCCCGGCACCCAGCCGTGCGCTTTGAAGTAGTTCGCCACGCTGCCGATGGCATCCACCGGATCCCACAGGTTGATATGGCCATCGCCGTTAAAGTCGACGGCATACTGTTTATAGGACGACGGCATAAACTGGCCGTAGCCCATCGCGCCGGCAAACGACCCTTTCAGATCGAGCGGATCGTCCTGTTCGTTACGCGCCATCAGCAGGAAGGTTTCCAGCTCGGAAGAGAAATACTCCGCGCGGCGCGGGTAGTTAAAGGAGAGCGTCGCCAGCGCATCCAGGATGCGGGTTTTGCCCATCACGCGGCCCCAGCGGGTTTCCACACCGATAATCCCGACGATGATTTCAGGCGGTACGCCGTACACCTGCCACGCGCGGTTGAGCGCCTCTTCATACTGATTCCAGAACGCCACGCCGTTTTGCACGTTGTCCGGGGTAATGAACTGTTTGCGATAGCGCAGCCACGCCCCGTTTGGCCCGCTCGGCACCTGAGCCGTCGGCGCCTGTCTGTCCATCAGGCGCAGCACGTAGTCCAGACGCTTGGCCTGAGACAAAATTTCGTGCAGCTGCTGTCTGTCAAAGCCGTGTTTGCTCACCATTTTATCGATGAACTGCTCGGCCGCCGGGTTATTCGCGAAGTCGCCGCCCATCTGCATCATATTGTGCTGCGGCTCCAGCAGGAATCCTCCGGAAGGCGCGCCCGCCGTTTGCTGAACGGCTTCGGTCTTAGGTTTGCTACTACAGGCAGACAGCAGAATAAGCGCAGGCAACAGCGCTGCATAACGACGCTTGAACATGAGACATCCATTTAACGGGTTCGATAAGAACCCAGTATGGTAAAGCATCCGCAACACCTCAAGGAAGCGGTACGCACCTCCCCAACGCAAATCCGTGCTTTTTTCCCCCGAAAATCATTCACCACGTCAATTAACTTTCAAAATAATACATTTTTCTTTCATTGTGAGATCTAACTAACACTTTAAAACCTTTCAAAATGATTATTATTAGCCGCAGATAGACAAAAACAAACGCCCTACAGGAGAGAAGAATGATAGAAACCATCACCCACGGCGCCGAGTGGTTCATCGGGCTGTTTCAGAAAGGCGGAGAAGTGTTCACCGGCATGGTGACCGGGATCCTGCCCCTGCTGATCAGCCTGCTGGTTATCATGAACGCGCTGATTAACTTTATCGGGCAGCAGCGTATTGAACGCTTCGCCCAGCGCTGCGCCGGAAACCCGCTGTCCCGCTACCTGATACTGCCCTTTATCGGCACCTTCGTGTTCTGCAACCCGATGACCTTAAGCCTCGGCCGCTTTATGCCAGAGAAGTACAAGCCGAGCTATTACGCCGCCGCCTCCTACAGCTGCCATTCGATGAACGGCCTGTTCCCGCACATCAACCCCGGCGAGCTGTTCGTTTATCTCGGGATCGCCAGCGGCCTTACCACGCTTGGCCTGCCGCTCGGCCCGCTGGCGGTGAGCTACCTGCTGGTCGGTCTGGTCACCAACTTCTTCCGCGGCTGGGTGACCGACCTCACCACCGCTATTTTCGAGAAAAAAATGGGCATCCAGCTTGAACAGAAGGTCCATCTTTCAGGAGCCACAGCATGAACCGGATCCGCATTGAGAAAGGCACGGGCGGCTGGGGCGGCCCGCTGGAGTTCGACGCCACCGAAGGCAAAAAGATTGTTTACATCACCGCGGGTACCCGCCCGGCGATCGTCGACAGGCTGCGCGAGCTGACGGGCTGGGAAGCGGTCGACGGCTTCAAAGAAGGGGAACCACCGGAGGCGGAAATCGGCGTGGCGGTGATCGACTGCGGCGGCACGCTGCGCTGCGGCATCTATCCGAAGCGCCGCATTCCGACGGTAAATATTCACTCCACCGGGAAATCCGGCCCGCTGGCGCAGTACATCCTCGAAGACATTTATGTCTCGGGCGTTAAGGAAGACAACATCACCCTGGTGAAGGGGACGTCTGCACCGCAAAAAGCGGCTCCGCGCGAGTACGACACCAGTAAAAAAATTACCGAGCAGAGCGACGGCCTGCTGGCGAAGGTCGGGATGGGCATGGGGTCCGCCGTGGCGGTGCTGTTCCAGTCCGGGCGCGACACCATCGACACGGTGCTGAAGACCATTCTGCCGTTTATGGCGTTCGTCTCGGCGCTCATCGGCATCATCATGGCCTCCGGCCTGGGCGACTGGATTGCCCATGGGCTCGCCCCACTCGCCAGCCACCCGCTTGGGCTGGTGACGCTGGCGCTGATCTGCTCCTTCCCGCTGCTGTCGCCGTTCCTCGGCCCGGGCGCGGTGATTGCTCAGGTCATCGGCGTGCTGATTGGCGTGCAGATTGGTCTGGGGAACATTCCCCCGCACCTCGCCCTGCCCGCCCTGTTTGCCATTAACGCCCAGGCGGCGTGCGACTTTATCCCTGTGGGGCTGTCGCTGGCCGAAGCGCGCCAGGACACCGTGCGCGTGGGCGTGCCGTCCGTGCTGGTCAGCCGCTTCCTGACGGGCGCGCCGACGGTGCTGATTGCCTGGTTTGTTTCCGGCTTTATTTATCAATAAGAGGTGCCTGCTATGACCGTGATTTACCAGACTACTATTACCCGCATCGGCCAGAGCGCCGCCGACGCGCTGAGCGACCAGATGCTGATCACCTTTCGCGAAGGGGCGCCTGCTGATATCGAAGAGTTTTGCTTCATCCACTGCCACGGCGAGCTGAACGGTGAGCTGAAGGCCGGGAGCCAGCTGGAGCTGGGCGAGGCGCGCTATGCCGTGACCGCCGTCGGCGACGTCGCTGAACAAAACCTGCGCGAGCTGGGCCACATCACCCTGCGTTTCGACGGCCAGCCGCAGGCGGAGTATCCCGGCACGGTTCACGTAACGGGCCCGGTTCCGCAGGCTGTCACCCCAGGCTGCACGTTAAAATTTGTTGCGTAATTAAGGAGATAGACATGAGTCAGGTTGCCGTTGTCATTGGTGGGGGACAAACCTTAGGCGAGTTCCTCTGCCGTGGGCTTGCCGCAGAGGGTTACCGCGTGGCGGTAGTGGACATCCAGAGTGAAAAAGCCGCCCGCGTGGCGGACACCATCAATACCGAGTTTGGTGAAGGAATGGCGTACGGGTTTGGCGCCGACGCCACCAGCGAGCAGAGCGTGATGGCGCTGGCCCGCGGCGTGGACGAGATTTTTGGCCGTACCGACCTGCTGGTCTACAGCGCGGGAATTGCGAAAGCGGCCTTTATCAGCGATTTCGAGCTGGGGGATTTTGACCGCTCGCTGCAGGTCAATCTGGTGGGCTATTTCCTCTGTGCCCGCGAGTTTTCCCGTCTGATGATCCGCGACGGCATTCAGGGGCGCATCATTCAGATCAACTCTAAATCGGGGAAAGTGGGCAGCAAGCATAACTCCGGCTACAGCGCGGCGAAGTTTGGCGGCGTGGGGCTGACGCAGTCTTTGGCGCTGGATCTGGCCGAATACGGCATTACCGTTCACTCGCTGATGCTCGGCAACCTGCTGAAATCGCCGATGTTCCAGTCCCTGCTGCCGCAGTACGCCACCAAGCTCGGCATCAAAGCGGAAGAAGTGGAGCAGTACTACATCGATAAAGTGCCGCTCAAGCGCGGGTGCGATTACCAGGACGTGCTGAACATGCTGCTGTTTTACGCCAGCCCGAAAGCCTCGTACTGCACCGGACAGTCGATTAACGTCACCGGCGGGCAGGTGATGTTCTGAGTTCATTCCCCGGTGGCGCTGCGCTTACCGGGGCTACCATCCCCGCAGGCCGGGTAAGGCGCAGCCGCCACCCGGCCATTAAAGGAGCAGATATGGTTACCGCACTCATCACCGTCGCCGCCCTCGCCTGGCTCTGCCAGATGGCGTTCGGCGGCTGGCAAATCCACCAGTTTAACCGCGCGTTTGACGCCCTGTGCCAGAAAGGCCGCGTGGGCGTCGGACGTTCCGGCGGACGCTTTAAACCACGCGTCGTCGTGGCTATTGCGCTGGATGAAAACAATAACGTCTGCGATTCCCTCATCATGCGCGGCATGACCGTCTTTGCCCGTCCGGTGAAAATCCAGGCAATCAACGGCATTTCGCTGCAGGAATTGCAGCCTGATGTGATCTTTCCCCATGATCCACTCTGTCAGAATGCACTATCATTAGCGCTTAATCTGAAACATGGATAATTTCGTTGTGAAAGCTATAGACTTGCGAAATTATCATTTCGCAACCTAAGGAACGAAGCGCCTATGAAACCTCGTCAGCGCCAGGCGGCCATTCTCGAACATCTGCAAAAGCAGGGAAAATGTTCGGTAGAGGATCTGGCCCACTACTTTGACACCACCGGCACGACGATACGCAAGGACCTCGTATTGCTCGAAAACTCTGGCGCCGTCATTCGAACCTACGGCGGCGTGGTGCTCAATAAAGACGAAGCCGATCCGCCTATCGACCACAAAACGCTGATCAACACCCACCAGAAAGCGCTGATTGCCGAAGCCGCCGTAAAATTTATCCACGATGGCGACTCCATCATTCTGGATGCCGGCAGCACCGTCCTGCAGATGATCCCGCTGCTCAGCCGCTTTAACAACATCACGGTGATGACCAACAGCCTGCATATCGTCAACGCCCTGTCGGAGTTCGACAGCGAGCAGACCATCCTGATGCCCGGCGGCACCTTCCGCAAAAAATCCGCCTCATTTCACGGACAGCTGGCGGAGAACGCCTTCGACCACTTCAGCTTTGATAAACTGTTTATGGGCACCGACGGCATCGATCTGAACGCGGGCGTCACGACGTTCAACGAAGTGTTCAGCGTCAGTAAAGCCATGTGCAACGCCGCGCGGGAAGTGATTTTGATGGCAGACTCGTCGAAGTTTGGCCGCAAAAGCCCCAACATTGTCTGTAGCCTGGAAAGCGTCGACAAGCTGATTACCGACGCGGGTATCGATCCGGCGTTCAAAAAAGCGCTGGAAGAGAAAGGCATCGACGTGATCGTAACCGGAGAGAGAGATGAGTGATTTTCTGTTAGAAACGGGCCGCCAGACGCTGATGCTGGAGCTGCAGGAAGCCAGCCGCCTGCCGGAACGTCTGGGCGAGGATTTTGTCCGCGCCGCCAACACCATTATCCACTGCGAAGGCAAAGTGATCGTGGCGGGCATCGGTAAATCCGGCCACATCGGCAAAAAGATTGCCGCGACGCTGGCCAGCACCGGCACCCCGGCTTTCTTCGTGCATCCTGCAGAGGCGCTGCACGGCGATCTGGGAATGATTGAGAGCCGCGACGTGATGCTGTTTATCTCCTACTCCGGTTCGGCGAAAGAGCTGGATCTCATCATTCCGCGTCTGCAGGAAAAATCGGTTGCCCTGCTGGCGATGACCGGGAAATCCCGCTCGCCGCTGGCGCTTGCCGCCAAAGCAACGCTGGATATTTCCGTTGAGCGTGAAGCCTGTCCGATGCACCTCGCCCCGACCTCCAGCACCGTGAATACCCTGATGATGGGCGACGCGCTGGCGATGGCGGTGATGCAGGCGCGCGGGTTTAACGAAGAAGATTTCGCCCGCTCGCATCCGGCGGGGGCGCTCGGGGCACGCCTGCTCAACAAGGTTCACCACCTGATGCGCACCGACGATGCGATTCCGCAGGTCAAACTCAATACCAGCGTCATGGATGCGATGCTGGAGCTCAGCCGCACCGGTCTGGGGCTGGTTGCGGTGTGCGATGACGACGGGTACGTCAAAGGCGTATTCACTGACGGCGACCTGCGCCGCTGGCTGGTGGGCGGTGGCAAGCTGGAAACCAAAGTGTCGGACGCCATGACCCAGGGCGGGCTGACGCTGAACGCCGAGAGCCGCGCCATTGAAGCCAAAGAGGTGCTGATGAAGCGCAAAATCACCGCCGCACCGGTGGTGGATGACACCGGCAGGCTGTGCGGCGCCATCAACCTGCAGGATTTCTATCAGGCCGGGATTATCTAACCCTTCAGCCCGAGACGCTTCGCCAGCCGGTGCAGGTTGGCGACGTCCATCTCCAGCGACCGGGCGCACGCCGCCCAGTTGCGGTTGTTCTGATCCAGCGCGCGGATAATCATCTGACGCTGAAACGCCTCTGTCGCGTCACGCAGGTTTTCGCTCGTTATCTCCGGAGCTGCATGGGCAATCGTGGGTGCGGTTTCATCATGCTGCGCAAAATGCCGGGCATGTATGACCACTTCATCACCCGAACGCGTCGCTCGCGCCAGCACCACCGCGCGGTGGATCGCATGCTCCAGCTCGCGCACGTTGCCCGGCCAGCCGTAGCTCAGCAGATGCGCCCTCGCCCCCGGGCTTAACACCACGCGGGAAAGTCCCATCCTGAGACGGCACTGTTCGCAGAAATAGCCCGCCAGCAGCACCACGTCGTCCCCGCGCTCGCGCAGCGGCGGCACGGTAAGCGGGAACACGCTCAGGCGGTGGAAGAGGTCGGCGCGGAACTGCCCGGCCAGCACCGCCTCACGCAGGTCGCGGTTGGTCGCCGCCAGCACGCGCACATCCACTCTTAAGCTGCGGTCATCCCCCACGCGCTGGATATCGCCGTACTGTAATACGCGCAGAAGTTTGGCCTGTAGCGACAGGGAAAGCTCGCCTATTTCATCCAGAAACAGCGTACCGTTATCGGCCATTTCGAACTTGCCGCTGCGGTTGCTGATGGCGCCGGTAAACGCCCCTTTGACGTGACCAAACAATTCGCTTTCCGCCACGCTTTCCGGCAGCGCGGCGCAGTTGAGGTACACCAGCGGATTGACCGCGCGCGGCGACGCTTCATGAATCGACTTCGCCACCAGTTCCTTGCCGGTGCCGGTCTCCCCGAAGATCAGCACGTTCAAATCGGACGCGGCAACAATCTCAATCTCTTTTTTGAGCTGCGCCATGCCCGGAGAGAGGCCAATCATCTCCGTGTGCGTGACCTGCTCAAACGACGCCGGGCTGCCGGGAAGGATATTCTGGCTCTCCAGCTGTTCAATCAGCAGCGCGTTGTTAAGCGCCCCGGCAGCCAGCGCCGCAATGAGGCGCAACTCTTCATCGCTGAAAGTATCGAACTGGTCCGGTGACATGCCGTCGAGGGTCAGCGCCCCAATCAGGTTTTGCCCGGCAAACAGCGGCAGGCCGATACAGGCGTGCACCTTCAGGCTCTCCTGGCCGGGAATCAGCCCGTCGTACGGGTCGGGCAAGTCGCTGTCCGCCGGGAAACGCACCACGTCACCCGCGCGGGCAATGGTCTCCAGACGTGGATGGCCTTCAAGGGTAAAGCGCCGCCCGAGCACGTCCTTCGCCAGGCCGTCGATCGCCAGGGGAATAAACTGTCGCCCTTCGTAGCGCAGCAGCGCCGAGGCGTCGCACGCCAGCACGTGGCGCAGCGTGGAGATCAACCGCTGAAAGCGGTCCTGATGGCCGATACCGGTTTGCAGCTCAATGGCGATCTTCGCCAGCACGTCTACGGAAAAGCTCATTTCTGCCTCGCTGTCATTTTGACAATGCATATTGTCATAGTGACACTGCTTTTGATAGTCAAAATGACTAACCATTACGGATCATTAAAATATAAATATATAAAAATCAATAAATTAAAAGTTGGCACGCAGCTTGATATAAGCAAACCATCCTATTTTGAAAAACGCGATATTACGCTGAGGTTTGCTATGTCTATTCTGGTTAAAAATAACATTCATTGGGTGGGTCAACGTGACTGGGAAGTGCGCGATTTCCACGGGACGGAATATAAAACGCTGCGCGGCAGCAGCTACAACAGCTATCTCATCCGCGAAGGAAAAAACGTGCTGATCGATACCGTCGATCACAAGTTCAGCCGCGAGTTCGTGCAGAACCTGCGCGGTGAAATCGACCTGAACGCCATCGACTACATCATCATCAACCACGCGGAAGAAGATCACGCCGGTGCGCTGACCGAGCTGATGTCTTACATCCCGAACACACCTATCTACTGCACCACCAACGCCATCGACTCGATCAACGGTCACCACCACCATCCGGAGTGGAACTTCCACACCGTGAAAACGGGCGACGCGCTGGATATCGGCAACGGCAAGCAGCTGATCTTCGTGGAAACGCCCATGCTGCACTGGCCGGACAGCATGATGACCTACATGACCGGCGACGCGGTGCTGTTCAGCAACGACGCCTTCGGCCAGCACTACTGCGACGAACGCCTGTTTAATGACGAAGTGGATCAGACCGAGCTGTTCGAGCAGTGCCAGCGTTACTACGCCAACATCCTCACCCCGTTCAGCCGTCTGGTGACGCCAAAAATCACCGAGATCCTCGGCTTTAACCTGCCGGTGGAGATGATTGCCACCTCTCACGGCGTGGTGTGGCGTGAAAACCCCACCCAGATCGTCGAGCTGTACCTGAAATGGGCGGCAGATTATCAGGAAGATCGCATCACGATCTTCTACGACACCATGTCCAACAATACCCGCATGATGGCGGACGCCATTGCTCAGGGCATCAACGAAGTGGACCCGAACGTGGCGGTGAAAATCTTCAACGTGGCGCGCAGTGATAAAAACGAGATCCTCACCAACGTCTTCCGCTCAAAAGGGGTGCTGGTGGGTACGTCCACCATGAATAACGTGATGATGCCGAAGATTGCCGGTCTGGTCGAAGAGATGACCGGCCTGCGTTTTCGCAACAAGCGCGCCAGCGCCTTTGGCTCCCACGGCTGGAGCGGCGGCGCGGTAGACCGTCTCTCTACCCGTTTACAGGATGCAGGGTTTGAGATGTCGATGAGCCTGAAAGCGAAATGGCGGCCGGATATCGACGCCCTGGAAATCTGCCGCCAGCACGGCCGCGACATCGCCCGTCAGTGGGCACTCGCGCCGCTGCCGGAAACCACCCCCGCCGCGGCGATTGCGCCGGAAGCCATAGCTGAAGCCGCCGCTGCCGACCTCGGTCCATGCATGCAGTGCAGCGTTTGCCAGTGGATTTACGACCCGGAACGGGGCGAGCCGCTGCAGGATGTCGCCCCGGGCACGCCGTGGAGTGAGGTGCCGGACAACTTTCTCTGCCCGGAATGTTCCCTCGGGAAAGACGTCTTTGATGAACTGGCAACGGAGGCAAAATGAACCACGGCATCGTCATTATCGGCTCGGGCTTTGCCGCCCGCCAGCTGGTGAAAAATATCCGCAAACAGGATGCTAACGTGCCGCTGACGGTGATCGCCGCCGACAGCATGGACGAGTACAACAAGCCTGATTTAAGCCACGTCATTAGCCAGAACCAGCGCGCCGACGATCTCACCCGCCAGACGGCGGGGGCGTTCGCAGAACAGTTTAACCTGCGCCTGTTTCCGTACACCTGGGTCACCGATATCGACGCCGACGCCCGTCTGGTGAAAGCGAAAGATAAAACCTGGCAGTACGACAAGCTGGTGCTGGCCACGGGTGCCTCTGCGTTTGTGCCGCCGGTTGAGGGCCGCGAGCTGATGGTCACGCTCAACAGCCAGCAGGCGTATCAGGCCAGCGAAACGGAGCTTCGCGACGCCACGCGGGTGATGATTGTCGGCGGCGGGCTGATCGGCACCGAGCTGGCGATGGATTTCTGCCGGGCGGGTAAATCCGTCACCCTGGTCGACCACGCGGCGAGCATTCTGTCGGCGCTGATGCCCGCTGAAGTGAGCAGCCGCTTACAGCATCATCTGACCGACATGGGCATCCATCTGCTGCTGAAATCGCAGCTGCAGAGCCTGAGCAAAACTGGCACCGGCCTACGTGCAACGCTCGACGGCAACCGCAGCGTGGAAGTGGATGTGGTGATTGCAGCGACAGGGTTGCGCCCGGAAACGGCGCTGGCGCACCGCGCAGGCGCCGAAATTAACCGCGGCGTGAAGGTAGACTGCTACCTGCAAACCACTCAGCCGGACATTTATGCCCTGGGCGACTGCGCGGAAATTAACGGCCAGGTGCTGCCCTTTTTACAGCCGATTCAATTAAGCGCGCTGTCTCTGGCGAAAAACCTGCTCGGCGGCACTACGCCGGTGAAATTACCCGCCATGCTGGTCAAAGTGAAAACGCCGGAATTACCGCTGCATCTCGCCGGCGAAACGCAGCGTCAGGATCTGGACTGGCAGATTGCCCTTTCGCCGCAGGGCATGGTGGCGCGCGGCATCGATGCTGACGGTCAGATGCGCGCCTTTGTCGTCAGTGAAGACCGAATGAAAGAGGCCTTCGCCCTGCTGAAATCGCTCCCTGCTTAACCCTCGTAATGCCGGGTGGCGCTCCGCTTACCCGGCCTACATGCAGACCCGTGCAAGTGTAGCGCCGCCGGGCTGGGTCGTTCAGGAACGTACCGCCAGCGCGTCGTAGCCGCGCCAGCGGTAATTCGCCATGGAAATCAGCCAGCAGGCGACAAACAGACCCACGACGATAAACCCGGCGTTGCCCAGATTGTCGTTCACCGCGCCAATCAGATCCCAGAGGCCGCCGCTGAGGGCAAATTTATCCATCAGCAGACCCAGCGCTTCCAGCCCGCCGATAAACAGCGCCACCACCACGGAGGTGCCGGTGATGGTCATGTTGTAGTAGAGCTTGCGCTGCGGCTTGTTAAACGCCCAGCCGTAGGCGCCGACCATCAGCAGGTTGTCGAGGGTATCCACCAGCGCCATGCCGCTGGCGAAGAGTGCCGGAAAGATCATGATTGACCACACCGACATCCCGCTGGACGCGCTGGCGGCAGAGATCCCCAGCACGCCGATCTCGGTGGCCGTATCAAAGCCGAGACCAAACAGGAAGCCAACCAGGTACATCTGCCAGCTTTTATTGACGAGGCGGAAGGTCTTGCCAAACAGCCAGTTCATTACCCCGCCCTGAGCAGGTAGCGTGATGTCGTCCTGCACGGGCCTGCCGTGTTTCAGCGCCTGAAAACTGCGCCAGACGCCGCGCAGGATCACCATATTCACCAGCGCCATCGCCAGCAGGAAGGTCGCGGAAACAGCGGTACCAATCAGGCTGCCGGTTTCGTGGAACCACGCCATGTTCTTCTGAAACGCCGTGGCGGTAGCGGCGATGGCAATGGAAGCCAGCACCACGATGGTGGAGTGGCCCAGCGAGAACCACGCCCCCACGCCGGACGGGCGTTTGCCCTGCTGCATCATCTTACGCGTCACGGTATCTATGGCTGCAATGTGGTCAGCGTCCACCGCATGACGCAGTCCGTAGCACCACGCCAGCAGGCTTGCCGCCATCAGCGCCGTGCTGCCGCTAAAGGTGTGCCATGCCCATCCCCAGGCCAGCAGGTTTGCTATTACCAGAGCTAGCAGCAGAAGCGCGGCGCGAGGTTCATTGCGTAACAGTCGTAACATTTTTAGTCCTTTGTAAACATGACCGGGCAGCGGCGACCACCGCCTGCCCGAAGGAGATCGCTCCGTCACCTGCGGGCAGGCGCGAAGGAAAAAGAAGCGTAAAGTCAGAAAGATAATGACGCAGACGCGCGCGCAGCAGACGGTTGTGTAATACCCCGCCGCTGAGACAGATTGTCGAAAGCGACAGGCGCCGGGCATGAAACGCGGCGAGCTCCGCCAGCCCTTTTGCCAGCGCATCGTGAAACGCCCAGGCGCGCGCGCAGGGTTCCGCCTGCCAGCTCAGCCACTGCTGCCAGAAAAGCGCGAGGTTATCCACTTCCAGCGTCACCGGATGGTCGACACCCGCGCACTGCGATGCCAGGGCTTCCAGCCGGCAGGCCGCTTCCCCTTCGTAACGCTGCGTGTCGATGCCGAGCGCACAGGCAACCGCGTCAAACAGGCGACCACAGGAAGAAGCTCGCGGCGCGTTGATGCCACGCTGGATCGCCGTCGCCAGCAACGGCCAGTGCTGGCGCTGAACCGCATGGGTTTCCGGGTACTGCTGCCAGTCGCGTACAAACGCCAGACAGTGGGCGAGCAGATTACGCCACGGCTGCATGGCCGCCAGATCGCCGCCCGGCAGCGCAACAGCAGGCAGACCACCCAAATGCGCATAGTCGAGATAGCTGACCCGCAGGCACTCCCCGCCCCACAGCGCGCCGTTCTCGCCCATGCCGATCCCGTCCAGCGTGAGGGCGATAACGTCTCCGCCATCGCGCGGCCAGCCGTTTTCGGCCAGGCACGCCGTGGCGTGGGCGTGATGGTGGTGTACCTCTTCAAGGGGCAACGCCTGCGCCTGCGCCCACTGACGAGCGCGGTATCCCGGATGGGCATCGCACACCACGCGCGCCGGCTGGAAGGCGTAAATGTCCTGCATCACCGACAGCGCGGAACGCCACTGCGCTTCCACCCCCTCGTCACGGAGATCGCCAAAATGCTGGCTCAGCACCGCCTGATTCCCACGCACCAGGCAGAAGGTGTTTTTCATCTCCGCCCCGGTGCACAGCATGGCGGGGATATTGTCGAACCCGGCAGGCAGCGTGATGGCATCGGGCACAAAACCGCGCGCGCGGCGCAGCATCGCACCGTCCCGATCCATCACCGAATCGTCCATCCGCTGCAGAATATCGCGGTTATGCAGCAGGAAACCGTCCGCGATGCCGCTGAGCTCATCCAGCGCCTGCCGGTTGGTGATGGCAGGCGGTCTGCCGCTGAGGTTGCCGGAGGTCATCACCAGCGGGCACTGGCAGTCCATCATCAGAAGGTGCTGCAGCGGGTTCGCAGGAAGCATGATGCCGACGGAATCCAGACCGGGTGCGATACCTTCCGGGAACGCGGGCAGCCAGGCTTTTGGCGTGAGCACAATGGGTGCGGCGGGTGAGCGTAGCAGCGTCTGAACCGTCTCCGGCAGGTCATCCGCATGCGGGATCATCACTGCCAGCGGCTTCGCGGGCCGCTGCTTGCGTGACCGAAGCGTCGCGACCGCCTGCGGGTTCCGCGCGTCGCAGACGAGGTGAAAGCCCCCCAGCCCTTTGACGGCGACAATACCGCCGCTTTTCAGCATCGCCACCGCCTCGTGCAGCGCAGCCTCGCGCTCAGCTGTCATGTCGCCCGCACGCCACATAAGCGCGGGCCCGCAGTCCGGGCAGGCGACCGGCTGGGCGTGAAAACGGCGGTCGGCAGGATTGCGGTACTCGGCTTCACACGGCCCGCAGAGCGGGAACGGCGCCATTGCCGTGGCCGGGCGGTCGTAGGGCATGGCGCGGATAATGGTAAACCGCGGCCCGCAGTGGGTGCAGTTGATAAACGGATAGCGATAACGGTGTTCGCGTGGGTCGCCCATCTCAGCCAGACACGCCGGGCAGGTCGCCGCATCGGGGACAATCTGGGTGTCCATCGTCCCGGCCGCGCTGTGGCGGATGGTAAAGACCTCCGGCACGCGCGCCCAGGTAAACGGCTGCGCTTCCACGCGGTCAATGCGTGCCAGCGGCGGGCAGTCCTGATGCAGCCTCGCGGTAAAGGCCCCCCCATTACCCGCGAGGCGCACCAGCACACCCTCTCCGTCATTGCAGACGTCACCGGTCAACTGAAGCGCCTGCGCCAGCTGCCAGACGAAGGGACGAAACCCGACGCCCTGCACTTTGCCGCGCACCCGCAGCTGAACGCCGTTGCTGCTCATACGGTTCAGAACAGCAGTGATGACGAGGTGTCGAACGCCGCGCGACGGCGCTTTTCGGCGCTCATCTGCTCAAGCTTGTCGCGATCCACGCAGACCAGCGCGTGTGTCGGACACGCTTCCATACAGGCCGGGCCGGCCTCACGGTGGTAGCACAGGTCACATTTGTTGGCTTCGGCTTTGTCCGCGCGCACGCTCAGCCCCATACCGCTGTTGCGCACTACCGGACGGACCACCACCTCCATCGCGCCATACGGACAGGCGACCACGCAGGTTTTGCAGCCAATGCAGCGCTCCTGCATCACGTGCACAAAGCCTTTCTCGCGTTTAATCGCCCCGTTCGGGCAGACGTTCGCGCACGGTGCGTCTTCGCACTGGCGACAGATGGCGGCGGTGGAAATATTCACGCCTTTGATGACGTGGATGCGCGGCAGGAAGGTGTCAGGGGTAAGCGACGCGCAGTCCTGCTCCGCCTGATGGGAAACCACACACGCCACTTCACAGGTACGGCAACCAATACACTTACTGGCATCGGCCATAATAAAACGGTTCATCTGCTTCTCCAGCATTACAGTTATGCGCGGAGATATTCATAAACCGTGCCAATAATTAAATTATTGATTTTATAGAATTTTAAAAATCACAGTGGTGCCGTCATCGTCACTTATGACGATGACAGCTGTCGACATCAGCGGTGCGGGCCGTCAATAACCGAGTCGCGCAGGACAAGCTCGCCGCAGAAGGTTTGCTGATATTTAAACTCACCGCCGTCGAGCATAAAGATCAGGCGGCTGATGGTCTCTTTGATCATCTCCGTTACCGGAATGCGGACGCTGGAGAGCGACGGCACAATGTAAGGCGCGATGGCCACATCGTCGAAACCGATCACCGACACCGCGTCCGGCGTGGCCACGCCGCTGTCGTGCAGTTGCTTCATGGCACCGATGGCCATATCGTCATTGCTCGCCACCAGCGCCGTAAAGCGCTCACCCCGAGCAAGCAGCTCGGACACCGCCGCCGCACCGCTGGCGGGGTTCCACTTCCCCTGCGCAATCAGCCCCTCGCGCAGCGGAATACCGTGCTGCGCCAGCGCGTCCTTATAGCCGGAGAGACGCTCAACCCCGGTGGGAGAATCCAGCGAGCCGGTGATAAAGGCGATCTCCCGATGCCCTTTCGCAATCAGCTGTGCCACCGCGTCCTGGCTGGAGGCTTTATGATCGGACCACACGCTGTGGCTGCTGTTTTTCCGCAGGCGGCGGTTGAGCACCATAATGGGCTGCTCGCACTTCTCGACGATCTCATCCATCGCTTCCACGCTCAGAAAACGCGGATAGATGATCACCGCGTCGCAGCGCATATCGAGCAGATACTGGATCGCCTCGCGCTCTTCATCGGCGCTGTGCTTGCCGTCCGCGAGGATCAGCTGCCGCCCTTTCTCCTCCGTCAT
This sequence comes from Enterobacter cloacae complex sp. Mu1197, assembly GCF_040059225.1. Taxonomy (NCBI): domain Bacteria; kingdom Pseudomonadati; phylum Pseudomonadota; class Gammaproteobacteria; order Enterobacterales; family Enterobacteriaceae; genus Enterobacter; species Enterobacter cloacae complex sp. Mu1197. The sequence goes on from NZ_CP157375.1 coordinate 3,684,419, forward strand.
ACGCGCGGCGTGAAACAGCAGCTCGCTAAAGTAGACGCCGTGATACAAGGTGTTGGTCACCACCAGGCCCAGCGTCTGGGTACGTTTGGTCGCCAGGTTGCGCGCCAGCAAATTTGGGCGATAGCCGCTCTCTTCAATGGCCTGAAACACCCGATCTTTGGTCTCCTGGCTGACATAGCCATTGCCCGACAGCACCCGGGATACCGTCGCTTTCGAAACGCCTGCCCGCTTCGCCACTTCAAGCATCGTGGTCATGTTGTTATTCCGTCTGAATCTGATGGAGCGCAGTGTACTGCACTGCAGAAAAATTGTCGCAGCGGCGACATCACGCTTTGGGTTCCTGCTGGTGATCGGCGTCACGAAATAAAAAAATGGTCAAAAAGCGATCTTGTTTCATTCATAAAAACTCATGATGATTATGTGGAACCGGTTTCCTACATTTCACACAACGATAACAGGATCACATCCGATGGCCAAAAATTACGCTGCGCTGGCGAACGACGTTATCAGCGCGCTGGGCGGCAAAGAGAACATCGTCGCCGTCACCCACTGCATGACGCGACTGCGTTTCGTTCTGAAAGACGAAACCCTCACCGACGCCGCGCGCCTGAAAAGCATCAGCGGCGTGCTCGGCGTGGTGCGCAACGACAACCAGTGCCAGGTGATTATTGGCAATACCGTCTCCCAGGCGTACCGCGAGGTGGTAAGCCTGCTGCCCGCTGACCTGCAGCCCGCGGTGCCGGAAGGCCCGCAAAAGCTGACGCTGCGCCGCATTGGCGCCGGGATCCTCGACGCGCTGATCGGCACCATGTCCCCGCTGATCCCGGCGATCATCGGCGGCTCGATGGTCAAGCTGCTGGCGATGATCCTTGAGATGACCGGCGTGTTGCCCAAAGGCGCGCCGACGCTCACCATTTTGACCGTCATCGGCGACGGCGCGTTCTTCTTCCTGCCGCTGATGGTGGCGGCCTCGGCGGCGGTGAAATTCAAAACCAACATGTCGCTGGCGATAGCCATTGCGGGCGTGCTGGTGCATCCGAGCTTTATCGAGCTGATGGCGAAAGCCGCGCAGGGCGAGCACGTTGAGTTCGCCTTTATCCCGGTGACGGCGGTGAAATACACCTACACCGTCATCCCCGCGCTGGTGATGACCTGGTGCCTGTCATACATCGAGCGCTGGGTGGATCGCATTACCCCGGCGGTGACGAAAAACTTCCTCAAGCCGATGCTGATCGTGCTGATTGCCGCCCCGCTCGCCATCGTGCTGATTGGCCCGCTGGGCATCTGGATCGGTAGTGCGATTTCCGCGCTGGTCTACACCATTCACGGCTATCTGGGCTGGCTCTCCGTGGCCATCATGGGCGCGCTGTGGCCGCTGCTGGTCATGACCGGCATGCACCGCGTGTTTACGCCAACCATCATTCAGACCATTGCCGAGACGGGCAAGGAAGGGATGGTGATGCCGTCGGAAATTGGCGCCAACCTGTCGCTCGGCGGTTCGTCGCTGGCGGTGGCGTGGAAAACCAAAAACCCGGAGCTGCGCCAGACGGCGCTGGCGGCGGCGGCCTCCGCCATCATGGCGGGGATCTCTGAACCGGCCCTGTACGGTGTCGCAATACGTCTGAAACGCCCGCTGATTGCTAGCCTGATCAGCGGCTTTATCTGCGGCGCGGTTGCCGGTATCGCGGGTCTTGCCAGCCACTCGATGGCGGCACCGGGGCTGTTTACCAGCGTACAGTTCTTCGACCCGGCCAACCCGATGACCATCGTCTGGGTGTTTGGCGTGATGGGTCTGGCAGTGGTGCTGTCGTTTATTCTGACCCTGATACTGGGCTTTGAGGATATTCCGGTCGAAGACGAGGCTGAAAAAGCGCGCGCCCTGCAGACCGCACCGGTACAGAACAACGCAGCAAAAGCATAAATTGAAAGCGAGGTAAGAATGTCTGTTTTTCCACAAGGATTTTTATGGGGCGGCGCGCTTGCCGCCAACCAGAGCGAAGGGGCTTACCGTGAAGGCGGCAAAGGGCTGACGACGGTCGATATGATCCCCCACGGCGCGAATCGCCTGGCAGTGAAGCTCGGTAAGGAAAAGCGTTTCTCGCTGCGTGACGACGAGTTCTACCCGAGCCACGAGGCGATTGATTTTTACCATCGCTATAAAGAGGACATCGCCCTGATGGCGGAGATGGGCTTTACGGTGTTCCGCACCTCGATCGCCTGGAGCCGCCTCTATCCGAACGGCGACGAGCCGCTGCCGAACAAAGAAGGCATTGCCTTCTACCGCGCGGTGTTCGAGGAGTGCAAAAAGTACAACATCGAGCCGCTGGTAACCCTCTGCCACTTCGACGTGCCAATGCACCTGGTGACGGAGTACGGCTCCTGGCGCAACCGCAAAATGGTGGATTTCTTTGCCCGCTACGCCCGCACCTGCTTCGAGGAGTTTAACGGGCTGGTGAAATACTGGCTGACCTTCAACGAAATCAACATCATGCTACACAGCCCGTTCTCCGGCGCGGGGCTGGTGTTTGAGGAAGGCGAAAACGAAGACCAGGTGAAATACCAGGCCGCGCACCACGAGCTGGTGGCGAGCGCGCTGGCGACCAAAATTGCTCACGAGGTGAACCCGGAAAACCAGGTCGGCTGCATGCTGGCGGGCGGTAACTTCTACCCCTACTCCTGCAAGCCGGAAGACGTGTGGATGGCGCTGGAGAAAGACCGCGAGAACCTGTTCTTTATCGACGTGCAGGCGCGCGGCAGCTATCCGGCCTATTCTGCCCGCGTGTTCCGCGAGAAAGGCGTCGTGATTGTTAAAGACCCGGGCGATGACGAACTGCTGAAAAATACCGTCGATTTTGTCTCGTTCAGCTATTACGCCTCGCGCTGCGCCTCGGCGGATATGAACGCGAACAACACCAATGCGGCGAACATCGTTAAATCTCTGCGCAACCCGCACATTCAGGTGAGCGAATGGGGCTGGGGCATCGACCCGCTTGGCCTGCGCATCACCATGAACATGATGTACGACCGCTACCAGAAGCCGCTGTTCCTGGTGGAAAACGGCCTGGGGGCGAAAGATGTCGTTGATGAAAACGGCGAGATTAACGACGACTACCGCATCAGCTATCTGCGCGAGCATATCCGCGCGATGGGCGATGCGATTGAGGACGGCGTGCCGCTGATGGGTTACACCACCTGGGGCTGCATTGACCTGGTCTCGGCCTCAACCGGTGAGATGAGCAAGCGCTACGGGTTTGTGTACGTTGACCGCGACGACGCCGGGAATGGCACGCTGGAGCGGAAACGCAAGAAATCGTTCGGATGGTATAAGAAGGTGATTGCGAGTAACGGGGGGGATCTCGAGTAGCCTGTTTTGCCGGGTGGCGGCTTCGCCTTACCCGGCCTACAAAACCGTAGGCCCGGTAAGCGTAGCGCCACCGGGCGCTGCTCAGAGCTGAGAAAACCCTCCGTTCCCAACCCATCCCGCTAGCCGTGAATACACCACCTCCACCGCCTCCTTCACCGGCGGCGTCATCGGGTAATAAAACCCTACGATGTCCGGCTGAATGCCCAAAAACAGCACCTCGCCCACGTCACCTTTGATCTGATCCACCAGGTAGTTCAGCGGCATATTGTGGGTGGTCATCATAAACATCTCGGCGATGTCGTCCGGGTCAATCAGGCGGATCTCGCCGGGGTTGAGTCCCATATCGGTGGCATCGACGATTAACAGCCTGTCCGGACGCAGCTCGCGGATGGCGACCACGTCGTTTTCCGGCGCGCTGCCGCCGTCAATCACCACCCAGTTGCCCTGCGGGTTCGCGGCGCACATCTCCGCCAGCAGCGGACCCGCGCCGTCGTCGCCCATCATGCTGTTGCCGACACACAGTAAAACGTCAGTCACGTAATCTCCTCACCATCAGGTAGATGGCACTCTCCTGATGAATATCATGCAGCATACCGAGCAGCGTTTTGCTCCACGCCTGCTGCTCCGGGGTTTGTCTGCCGAGCGCCGCGTCAAAGGCGTTGGCGAGCATGGCAATGTGGTTCGCATTGATCACGATCTCACCATATTTCGGCACGCCTTCCATTTTGCGCCGCGCCGTACTGCTCTCCTCCAGCGTGGCAATCCACGCCAGGTATTCCGGCCACGGACAGCTCAGTGCGGCCTCCAGGCAGTCAATCACCCCGAGGTGATGCCCAATCGCCAGGCTGTAATAGACCACCTGCTGCGCCGCATCCGGCGTGGCATCGTTCTCATCAATAAACTTACGGCTCAGCTGGCTGAACACCACCGTTTCACTCATCGGATACGCGCCTCATCGACGATGCTGTTCAGGTTCGCCACAATCTCATTGAGGCGCGGATCGTTTTCCGCCTCCAGCCAGCGTGCGACCTGATGCTCGCCCTGGCTCAGCAGGCGCAGATAGTCGTCGGCAATCTGACGGCCGTAGCGATAGCCCGCCAGCCTGCGCGCCGTGCGATCGACCTTCACCCGCAGCGGCTGCACCATGTCCGGGTGCAGAATGGCCGCAGCCTGGTTGTCGAGTTCGCCCGGCTCGCGGGCGTGGATTTTCTGCTCCAGCAGGCCGAGCGCCATCGCGAAGCCGTACAGCGTGGCGGCGGGCGTCGGCGGACAGCCCGGAATGTAGACGTCCACCGGCACGATTTTGTCGGTGCCGCCCCAGACGCAGTAGAGGTCATGGAAGATGCCGCCGCTGTTGCCGCAGGCGCCGTAAGAGATGCAGATTTTCGGGTCCGGCGCGGACTGCCAGGCGCGCAGCGCGGGCGAGCGCATGGCGCGGGTGACGGCCCCGGTGAACAGCAGGATGTCCGCATGACGCGGGGACGGCACCACTTTGATACCGAAGCGCTCGGCGTCAAACAGCGGCGACAGCGTAGCGAAGATCTCAATCTCGCAGCCGTTGCAGCCTCCGCAATCCACGCGGTAGACGTAGGCCGAGCGTTTGATTTTTTTCAGCAGCGACGCCTTCATGCTGGCGATGGATTCGTCCACCGTCATCGGCACCGGAATGCCGTTAGCGTCGCGTGGGCCAAGTAAATTGTCCATCAGCTGGCCTCTCTCATGTGGCGGGTGATATCAATGCGGTCGGACGGCAGCAGACACTTCTGTCGCTTGCATGCCGGGCAGGTTTCAAAGCTTTCACGGTGATGCTCCGCGCGGGCGTCGCCGTTGTGCTGCAGCAGCGCAATGGCGTAGTCGATCTCTTTCTGCACAGCGAACGGGCGCTGGCAGACGCGGCAGTGGCACAGGTCAAAGCGCGACTGCTGCAGGAAATCCTCTTTCTTCCACACCGCCAGCTCGTACTCCTGCGACAGGCGAATGGCGACCGTCGGGCAGACCTCTTCGCAGCGGCCGCAGAAGATGCAGCGCCCGAGGTTAAACTGCCAGGCCAGCTCGCCGGTTTTGAGATCCGTTTCCACCGTTAAGGCGTTCGACGGACAGGCATTGACGCAGGCCGCGCAGCCGATGCACTGCTGTGGGTTGTGCTCCGGCTTGCCGCGAAAGTTTTTGTCGACCGGCATCGGCTCCAGCGGATAGCGGCTGGTCTGCGTACCGGTTTTGATCACTTTTTTGATAAAGGTAAACATGACGAATCCTTATTTCAGCGGCGAGTTCTTACGCTCGATGCTGTAGCGCTCAAGCTCTTTATACGGCACCACCTGGCTTTTCTTCTTGCGCACGTCCACGACGGTCATGCGGTCGGTGCAGGAGTAGCACGGGTCGAGGCTGCCGATGATCAGCGGCGCATCAGACACGGTGTTACCGCGCAGCATGTAGCGCAGGGTTGGCCAGTTGGCGTAGGTCGCCGCACGGCAGCGCCAGCGGTAGAGCTTCTGGTTGTCGCCGGTCATGCTCCAGTGAATATCGTCCCCGCGCGGCGCTTCGGCAAAGCCTAGGGCAAAGCGGTTTGGAATGTAGGTGAAGCCCTCCACCATCAGCGGGCCGCCCGGCAGGTTGTCCAGACCAAAGTCGATCATATTCAGCGCGGTGAACACCTCGTTGATGCGCACCTTCAGGCGGGAGATGACGTCGCAACCCTGATCGCTGTGCACGGTCATTGGCAGCAGGCCGTAGCCGACGAACGGGTGATCGGCACGCGTGTCGCGGGCGTGGCCGCTGGCGCGCACCATCGGGCCGACGTTACTGAAATCGCGGGCGATCTCCGGATCGAGGCGGCCAATGCCGACGGTGCGCTGCTCGATGTTGGGCGTGCTGAGCAGCATGTCCACCAGCTCCTGCACGTCGCGGCGCATCTGCTGCGCCAGTTGGCGGGTCTGGATCATGTCATCCTTCAGCAGGTCGCGGCGGATCCCGCCGATCAGGTTCAGACCGTAGGTTTTGCGCGCCCCGGTGAGGATCTCCGCCATCTTCATCGACGCTTCACGCACGCGGAAGAACTGCATAAACCCGGAGTCAAAGCCGACGAAGTGGCAGGCCAGGCCGAGGTTCAGCAGGTGCGAGTGCAGGCGCTCCACCTCCAGCAGAATGGCGCGGATCATCTGCGCGCGTTCCGGCACCACGATCCCCATGCCGTTCTCCACCGAGGTGGTGTAGGCGGTGCTGTGGGCGAAGCCGCAGATGCCGCAGACGCGGTCAGAAAGAAACGTGACTTCGTTGTAGCCCATGCGGGTTTCCGCCAGCTTTTCCATGCCGCGATGGACGTAGAACAGGCGGTAGTCGGCGTCGATAATGTTTTCGCCGTCAACGAACAGGCGGAAGTGGCCCGGCTCGTCGGAAGTGACGTGCAGCGGGCCGATCGGCACCACGTTATTTTTCTTGCTGCCCAGCTCGTTGATGAATTCGTAGGTTTCACTGTCGGTGGTCGGGGCCGGACGCTGACGGTAGTCCATGCTGTCTTTGCGCAGCGGATAGAGTTCGTCCGGCCAGTCGTCCGGCAGCACCAGACGGCGTTCATCCGGCAGGCCAACCGGCACCAGGCCATACATGTCGCGCACTTCACGCTCGCCCCAGACAGCAGCGGGCACGCGCGGCGTGACGGACGGGTATTCCGGTTTATTCGGGTCGACCTCGACGCGCACGGTGATCCAGCACTTCTCGCCCTGCTCCATCGACATCACGTAGTACACCGCGTAATTGCCGCATAGCTGGCGCTCGTCGTTACCGAACAGCACCGACAGCCAGCCGCCCTGCCGGTAGTAGAGAAACTCCACCACTTCTGGCAGATAGTTCACCTTTACGGTGACGGTGATCTGGTCTTTGGTTTGCCAGGATTCCTCCAGCACCACGCCGGGGAAAGCCTGATGCAATGCGGCGAGATACTGCTGACCTTTCTTTTCTTCAGACATAAACACTCTCTTTAATCACGCCACCAGCAAGGAGACGAACGCTAAAAATGCAAAACCAAAACCGGCCCAGGTAATGCGTGACGTTTCCACAAAACGCAGACGCGCCATGCTGTTTTCGAACAGGGCAATGACCAGCACGCCGACCAGCAGCTTGAGGACGGCAACCACGACGGCCAGCAGCAGACCGCCCGCGGAGAGGTGCGTCATCTGCCCCCACGGGAAGAAGACGCCGACAAACATCTGCAGCACCACCAGCTGTTTAAGGCTGATGCCCCACTTCAGCACCGCAAAGCCGTAGCCGCTGTACTCGGTGAGCGGTCCTTCCTGCAGTTCCTGCTCGGCTTCGGCCAGATCGAACGGCAGCTTGCCCATCTCGATAAAGGTGGCAAACGCGCAGGCGCACAGCGCCAGCACCAGCGGAAGGGAGCGGGCAACCGGCCAGTGGTACACGGTGTGGGTGATAAAGCTGATATGCGTGGAACCCGCAACCTGCGCGGCAACCCACAGCCCCAGCAGCAGAATCGGCTCAACCAGCACGCCGAGCATCGCCTCGCGACTGGCACCGATGCCGGTAAACGGGCTCCCGGTGTCGAGACCCGCAATCGCAAAGAAAAAGCGGGCGATGGCAAACAGGTAGATCAGCGTAATCAGATCCCCGAGCGCCGGCAGCGGCGATCCCACCGTCACTACCGGCAGCGCGGTGGCGATGGTGAGCATCACGCCCACCATCACGAACGGCGTCAGGCGGAAGACCCAGCCTGCGGCATCCGGCGCCACGCTCTGGCGAGAAAGCAGCTTGAAGAGATCGCGATACTCCTGGAGCACGCCAGGCCCGCGACGGTTGTGCATCCGGGCTCGCGCCACGCGCGTGATGCCCGACAGCAGCGGCGCGGCGGCAAACAGCACCAGCGCCTGAAGAATTGCCAGTAACAGACTCATGTCAGGCTCCTCGTGAAATCACAACGATCACCAGCACCGCCAGCTCGATAATCGCCAGACGGCGGAACAGCGCGGGTACGGCAGCGCTCTGCCAGCCGGGTACCCAGCGCACCGGGTTCAGCCAGTGGCGCAGCTTCAGCACGGCGGCAAAGTTCTCTTTCACCGGCATAGCGAAACCGTGGGCGGTGATGACCATCGACTGTTCGTGTTCGTAGCCGCAGGCCCATGCTGCACCGCGCGAGCGGGAGGTGAGCCGGTCGCGTTTGAAGAACAGCATCAGCACCAGCGGCAGCAGCGGTGCGCCGATCAGCAGCAGCGCGATCATGGGCTGGGAAACGGTGGTGTTCGCCGCGGTCAGCGGCAACGGAATGGCATTGCCCAGCAGCGGCAGCAACCACGGTGCGGCGACGCCGCCCGCGATGCAGCACAGCGCCAGCGCGACCACGCTTACGCCCATCAGTAGCGGTGCGCAGCAGGCGTTCTCAGCCTCACGCGTACGCGGTGCGCCGAGGAAGGTCACGCCATAAACTTTCGCCATGCACATCACCGCCAGCGCCCCGGTAATCGCCAGACCGACCGCCAGCAGCGGCCCCAGCAGACGGGCGATAAACGCCTCGCTCTGACCGAGGGCGAAGAAGGACTGATAGATCACCCACTCCCCGGCAAAGCCGTTCAGCGGCGGCAGCGCGGCCATCGCCATCAGCCCGACCAGCATCGCCAGTGAAATCACCGGCATCTTTTTGCCAATCCCGCCCAGCTTTTCGATATCCCGATGGCCGGTGCGGAACCAGACGCTGCCCGCTCCAAGGAACAGGGTGCTTTTAAACAGGCTGTGGTTGATCAGGTGATAAAGACCGCCGATAAAACCGGCCGCAATCAGCGCCGGTTGATTCAGCGCCAGCCCGGTCACGCCCGCGCCAATGCCGAGCAGAATAATGCCGATATTCTCCAGCGTGTGGTACGCCAGAAGACGCTGGATATTGTGCTCCATCAGCGCGTAGAGGCCGCCGACGAAGGCGGTGATCATGCCCGCAATCAACAGCATCACGCCCCACCACAGCGGCGGTTGTCCGCCGGTCAGCGTAATCGCCAGGATCCCAAACAGACCGACCTTCATCACCACCACCGAAAACAGCGCGGCGGCGGGCGCGGAGGCATTCGCATGCGCCTGCGGCACCCAGCCGTGCAGCGGGATGATTCCGGCGAGCAGGCCAAAGCCGAGCACACCCAGCAGCCAGACGTCATTCCCCAGCGGATGCCCGTTAAGCGCAGCGAAGTCCAGCGTGCCGAAGCGCTGCCACACCTGCCAGCAGGCCAGCGCCAGCAGCAGCGTCCCGAGGCGCCCCAGCGCAAACCACAATTTCCCGGAGGCGCTACAGCCCGTCAGGAACACGCCGCACAGCGCCATGATTTCCGCCATCACCACCAGCGCGCCGAGGTTGCTGGCGGTAACGGTACAGACCGCCGTCGCCATCAGCAGGTTCACCAGCAGGCCGTTGGCTTTAGCGTGCGGGTGGCGATGCCACTCGATATTGAACAGGCTGATAAACAGCCCGCACAGGCCAAACGTCACCAGCCAGAGGGCGTTCAGCGGCGTAATCTCAACGGTGTGGCGAACCAGCGGTATGAGGGTGTCAACGGATTGTCCGCCGAGCAGAACAATGCCGCCTGCCGCCAGCGTCAACAGGCTACCTGCCGCCCCGCCGATCCCGGCAACCCCGCCGCTCAGGGTTTTATGGAAGGAGAAGATCGGCGCCAGAATAGCTGCGGCAATAAAACAGGCTACCGCGCCGGTAATCATTATGGCCGCGTTCATTTCGCCCCCTCGTTAAGCGCCTGTAGCAGAGAAAGGTCGCCAAAATCACTGTTGATGGTCAGCTCGCGCTTGCGCTTGCTGGTACGGGCGATATCGCGAATGTTAACCAGAATCAGCGCTTTCGTCGGACAGGTCCGTACGCAGGCCGGGCCCTGTTCATCGAAGCTGCACAGGTCGCACTTCACCGCCACGGCACGGATGCCGGGCACCCAGTCCAGCAGTGTGCTGACGCGTGCAGGCGCCGGCGGCGCGGGCGGGGCTTTAGGCGAGTTGGCATTGGCCGGAATATGCAGCGGGCGGCTGCCGGAAAATTCAATCGCGCCGAACGGACAGGCAATGCCGCACAGCTTGCAGCTTACGCACAGGCTTTCGTTCAGCTGGACTGCGCCATCCACGCGGGTGATGGCATTTACAGGACAGACGCCCGCGCACGGGGCATCTTCACAGTGATGGCAGAGCTGCGGGGCAGACTCTTTTTCATTACGCATGACGTGCAGGCGCGGCATGGACTGCAGCCCATGCAGGCGATGCGTTTCCGAACACGCCGCCTCACAGGTTCGACAGCCAATGCAGACCGTCGAGTCAGCAATTACAAAACGGTTCACCGGGTTATCCTCTGGTGATAGTCATTTTTGTCGAAAAGCTGTCTTGTCGACACTTCTCGACACGCATGGGTCAGGCCACGTTCGCTGAGGCATTTCCATCCATCAGCTGCTTCAGGTTGACCGGAAGATCGTGCTCAACGGCGGCGTACAGGCCGTTATAAACCGGCGCGATTTTTTCCAGATAGTGCTCCAGCACCTGCTGGCGATCGCGGTTGCTGACGTGGCCGTCCACCATGCCGTCGGCCATCAGCTGCGCCTTCGCAATACACTGTTTTTCGCCGTCTTTTGTCTCGAGGTAGTACTCAATGGTGTGGCTGTTGAAGTTATCCGCCAGGGTCACGTTGATGGTGAAATGGCCGAAGAGGACAAAGCGCATATCCCCCTGCGCCGCGCAGCTCATCGCGTGGTGAAGACGCGCTTTCGACAAGGTAATGCCCTGAACCAGCGAATTGCAGTAAAGGTGCCACTGGTCCTGTAACTGTTGATGACGCTGCGCGATGTAATCTGCTTTTTCGCTGATTTCCCAAATAGTCATAGAAGGTATCCGTTTAATGGAGATAGCGGCTGTTAAGCAGATTCCATGCCAGTTTTTATTTTGCTGATTTTAAAGGGATTAAACTGAAAAACCGCTGTCATCACCGCGGTGTCGACGTGTCATTTCGACAGCGTTGACATCGTCACGCCTTAACAAAAATCAAGCTGGCACTGTTATTGCATTACCGGGGCAATTCATTGAGGAGGCGTCATGCACGAAATCACCCTCTGCCAGCGGGCTCTGGAACTTATCGAACAGCAGGCAGTGCAAAACCACGCGAAGCGCGTCACCGGCGTCTGGCTGAAGGTCGGAGCGTTTTCCTGCGTCGAGACCAGCGCCCTGACCTTCTGTTTTGAGCTGGTCTGCCGCGGCACGCTGGCGGAAGGCTGCGAACTGCATATTGAAGAACAGCAGGCGGAGTGCTGGTGCGAGCAGTGTCAGCAGTACGTCACCCTGCTGTCATCGAAGGTACAGCGCTGCCCGCAGTGTCAGAGCGGCGGTCTGCGCATCGTGGCGGATGACGGCATGCAGATCCAACGCCTCGAAATCGAGAAGGAGTAAAGTATGTGTAGTACCTGCGGTTGCGCCGAAGGCAACCTGTATATAGAAGGGGATGAACACCGCCCCCACTCCGCGTTTCGCTCCGCGCCCTTTTCACCCGCCCCACGCCCTGCGGCAGCCCTGACCGGCATTACCTTTGCGCCGCAACGCTCCGATGCGGGCGACCTGCATTACGGCCACGGCGAAGCAGGCACCCACGCGCCGGGCATGAGCCAGCGCCAGATGCTCGAGGTGGAAATCAACGTGCTGGACAAAAATAACCAGCTCGCCGCCCGCAACCGCGCCCGCTTTGCCACCCGCAAACAGCTGGTGCTGAACCTGGTCTCCAGCCCCGGTTCCGGTAAAACCACGCTGCTGACCGAAACGCTCAAGCGCCTGAACGGGCGCGTCTCCTGCGCGGTGATCGAAGGCGACCAGCAAACCGTTAACGACGCGGCGCGCATTCGCGAAACCGGCACCCCGGCGATTCAGGTCAACACCGGTAAAGGCTGCCACCTGGATGCGCAGATGATTGCCGACGCCGCCCCGCGCCTGCTGCTGGCAGATAACGGCATCCTGTTTATTGAAAACGTTGGCAACCTCGTCTGCCCGGCGAGCTTCGACCTCGGCGAACGACACAAGGTGGCGGTGCTTTCAGTGACCGAAGGCGAAGACAAGCCGCTGAAGTACCCGCACATGTTTGCCGCCGCGTCCGTCATGCTGCTGAACAAAGTCGACCTGCTGCCGTACCTGAATTTCGACGTGGATAAGTGCCTGGCGTATGCCCGCGAGGTGAACCCGGAGATTGAGATCCTGCTGGTCTCCGCCACGCGCGGCGACGGCATGGACGGCTGGCTACACTGGCTGGAGAGCGAACGATGTGCATAGGCGTACCGGGACAAATTCACGCCATCGACGGTAATCAGGCCAAAGTCGAGGTTTGCGGCATCCTGCGCGACGTCGACCTGACGCTGGTGGGCAGCACCGATGAAACGGGCGCTTCGCGTCTCGGACAGTGGGTGCTGGTCCACGTGGGGTTTGCCATGAGCGTGATTAACGAAGCGGAAGCCCGCGACACGCTCGACGCCCTGCAAAATATGTTCGACGTGGAGCCTGACGTGGGCGCGCTGCTGTACGGCGAGGAGCGGTAATCATGCGTTACGTTGATGAATACCGCGCGCCGGAGCAGGTGCTGCAGCTTATCGGCCACCTGAAAACGCGCGCAGCGCGGCTGGACTACACGAAAGAAAGGCCGCTGCGGATCATGGAGGTGTGCGGCGGGCACACGCACGCGATTTTCAAATTTGGCCTTGACCAGCTGCTGCCGGAGAACATTGAGTTTATCCACGGCCCGGGCTGCCCGGTCTGCGTGCTGCCGATGGGGCGCATCGACAGCTGTATTGAAATTGCCAGCCAGCCCGACGTCATTTTCTGCACCTTTGGCGACGCGATGCGCGTGCCGGGGAAAAATGGTTCGCTGCTGCAGGCGAAAGCGCGCGGCGCAGACATCCGGATTGTCTATTCGCCTATGGATGCCCTGACGCTGGCAGCGGATAACCCCGCGCGCAAGGTGGTGTTTTTGGGCCTGGGGTTTGAAACCACCATGCCCGCCACCGCCATCACGCTGCAGCAGGCGAAAGCACGCGGTGTCGATAACTTTTTCTTCTTCTGCCAGCACATTACGCTCATCCCCACCCTGCGCAGCCTGCTGGAAGAGCCAGGCAACGGCATTGACGCCTTTCTGGCACCGGGCCACGTCAGCATGGTGATTGGCACAGACGCCTACGGTTTTATCGCTGAACAGTACAATCGTCCGTTAGTGGTGGCTGGTTTCGAACCACTTGATCTACTGCAAGGTGTCACCATGCTGGTTGAGCAGAAAATAGCGGCCCTGAGTACCGTGGAAAATCAGTACCGCCGCGTGGTGCCGGATGCGGGAAATGAACGAGCGCAGCAGGCGATAGCCGACGTGTTTAGCGTTGAGGGCGACAGCGAATGGCGCGGCCTGGGGCTGATTGCTGAATCCGGCGTGCGCCTGACGCCAGCCTATCGCGCGTTCGATGCCGAAGCGCATTTCCGCCCGCAGCCGCAGCAGGTTTGCGACGATCCCCGGGCACGCTGTGGCGAGGTGCTCACCGGCAAATGCAAACCGCATCAGTGTCCGTTATTTGGCAATACCTGTAACCCGCAAACGGCGTTTGGCGCGCTGATGGTCTCCTCCGAAGGGGCGTGTGCCGCATGGTATCAGTATCGCAACCAGGAGAGTGAAGCATGAATACGGTTGAAATGGCGCACGGCAGCGGCGGACAGGCGATGCAGCAGCTGATTAACCGGCTGTTTATGGAGGCCTTTAACAACCCCTGGCTCGCCGAACAGGAAGACCAGGCGCGCATTGACCTCGCCACCCTCACCGCCCAGGGCGACAGGCTGGCCTTCTCCACCGACAGCTACGTCATTGATCCGCTGTTCTTCCCGGGCGGCGATATCGGCAAGCTCGCCGTCTGCGGCACGGCGAACGACGTCGCCGTCAGCGGCGCCATCCCGCGCTACCTCTCCTGCGGGTTTATCCTTGAAGAGGGATTACCGATGGAGACGCTCACGGCCGTGGTCAACAGCATGGCGCAGACCGCGCGCGAGGCGGGGATAGCGATCGTCACCGGCGACACCAAAGTGGTGCAGCGCGGCGCGGCCGACAAGCTGTTTATCAACACCGCCGGCATGGGCGCGATCCCCGCCGATATTCACTGGGGTGCGCAGCGCCTCAGCGCGGGCGACGTGCTGATCGTGACCGGCACGCTGGGCTGCCACGGGGCGACCATCCTGAACCTGCGCGAAGGTCTGGGGCTGGACGGCGAACTGCGCAGCGACTGCGCGGTACTCACCCCGCTGATTCAGACGCTGCGCGGTATTCCCGGCGTGAAGGCCCTGCGGGATGCCACGCGAGGCGGTGTCAACGCCGTGGTCCATGAGTTTGCGGCAAGCTGCGGATGCGGGATTGAACTCACCGAGCGCAGCCTGCCCGTTAAGCCCGCCGTTCGTGGGCTTTGCGAACTGCTGGGGCTGGACCCGCTCAACTTTGCAAATGAAGGTAAGCTGGTGATTGGCGTTGAACGGGCCGCAGCACAAGCCGTTCTTGAACAGCTGCAGGCTCATCCGTCAGGAAAAGAGGCGGCGATGATTGGTGAAGTGGTTGAGCGCAAAGGGGTGCGCCTGACCGGACTTTATGGCGTGAAGCGCACGCTGGATCTGCCGCACGCTGAACCCTTACCCCGTATTTGCTAGGCCGCGCCACAAGCGGCCAGCATGGATTTTTTGCTCGTTTTTACTGGAAAGCACTATGCCGTATACACCGATGAGCGATCTTGGACAGCAGGGCCTGTTTGACATTACGCGCACACTTTTACAGCAGCCCGATCTCGGCGCGCTGAGCGATGCCCTGACGCGGCTGGTCAGGCAGTCGGCGCTGGCCGACAGCGCCGCGATTGTACTGTGGCATAGCGGAACGCACCGCGCGAGCTACTACTCAACGCGTGACAATGGCAAAACGTTTGAATACGAAGACGAAACGTATCTCGCGCATGGCCCGGTGCGCCGCATTCTCTCCCGACCTGAAGTGCTGCACTGTAACTTTGAGGAGTTCCGGCAGGCGTGGCCGCGGCTCGCGGAGAGTAACCTCTATCAGCCGTTCGGGCATTACTGCATGCTGCCGCTGGCAGCAGAGGGTCAGATTTTTGGCGGCTGCGAGTTTATCCGCACGACCGACCAGCCCTGGAGCGAGGCGGAATACGAACGCCTGCACACCTTTACCCAGATTGTGGCCGTCGTTGCGGAGCAGATCCAAAGCCGCGTGACCAATAATGTGGATTACGACCTGCTGAGCCGCGAACGCGACAACTTCCGCATTCTGGTCGCCATCACCAACGCCGTACTGTCACGGCTCGATATGGACGAGCTGGTCAGCGAAGTGTCGAAAGAGATCCATCACTATTTCAAAATCGATGCCATCAGCATCGCGCTTCGCGGCCATCGCAAGGGCAAGCTGAATATCTACTCCACGCATTATCTCGATGAAGCCAACCCGGCACACGAGCAGAGTGAAGTGGATGAAGCGGGGACCCTTTCGGAGCGGGTCTTCAAAAGCAAAGAGATCCTCCTGATCAACCTCAACGAACAGGATCCGGTGGCACCGTACGAGCGGATGCTGTTTAACACCTGGGGCAATAAAATTCAGACCCTGTGCCTGTTGCCGCTGATGTCCGGCAACACCATGCTGGGCGTGCTTAAGCTGGCGCAGTGCGAGGAAGGCGTCTTTACCACCGCCAACCTGAAGCTGCTGCGACAGATCGCCGAGCGTATTTCCATCGCCCTGGATAACGCCCTCGCCTATCAGGAAATTCATCGTCTGAAGGAGCGGCTGGTGGATGAGAACCTGGCCCTGACCGAACAGCTCAACAACGTGGACAGCGAGTTTGGTGAAATCATCGGACGTAGCGACGCCATGTACAACGTGCTCAAGCAGGTTGAGATGGTGGCGCAAAGCGACAGCACGGTACTGATTCTGGGCGAAACCGGTACGGGTAAAGAGCTGATTGCTCGCGCCATCCACAACCTGAGCAACCGCAACAGCCGTCGGATGGTGAAGATGAACTGCGCGGCGATGCCCGCAGGGCTGCTGGAAAGCGACCTGTTCGGCCACGAACGGGGCGCCTTTACCGGGGCAAGCAGCCAGCGGCTGGGCCGGTTTGAGCTGGCGGACAAAAGCTCGCTGTTCCTCGACGAAGTGGGCGATATGCCGCTTGAGCTACAGCCGAAACTGCTGCGCGTCCTGCAGGAGCAGGAGTTTGAACGTCTTGGCAGCAACAAGCTTATCCAGACTGACGTGCGGCTGATTGCCGCGACCAACCGCGACCTGAAAAAGATGGTCGCCGACCGCGAGTTTCGCAGCGATCTCTACTATCGCCTGAACGTCTTCCCGATCTTCCTGCCGCCGCTGCGCGAGCGCCCGGAAGATATTCCCCTGCTGGTCAAAGCGTTTACCGCCAAGATCGCGCGCAGGATGGGGCGAAATATCGACAGCATTCCTGCCGAGACGTTACGTACCCTTTCATCGATGGAATGGCCCGGCAACGTGCGCGAGCTGGAAAACGTCATCGAGCGTGCGGTACTGCTGACGCGCGGGAATGTCCTGCAGCTCTCCCTGCCTGAAGTGACGCTGCCTGACGTGAGCGTGCCCGCCGCCGAGACAGCGAAAGAGGGAGAAGATGAATATCAGCTCATTATGCGCGTACTCAAAGAGACCAACGGCGTGGTCGCCGGGCCAAAAGGTGCCGCCCAGCGTTTAGGGTTAAAACGCACTACCCTGCTGTCGCGCATGAAACGTCTCGGGATCGATAAAGAGAGCCTGGTTTAAGCCCCTCAATCCGGCGGTGTTGCTCTGACACCGCCTTTCGTTACCCTGCGCAATTGTCCCTCATTGACACAAAATCGTTTCCTCTGTATAAAATTCCGCCTTAATAATGAGTTTCATTTGCATCAATAATAATATTAATCAAGGGTAGCGTTTCATGAAGAAGGTCATCTGCGCGTTAGGCCTGGCGGTTGCGTCGGTCAGTTCTGCTCTGGCAACCACATATCCTCTGACCATTGAAAACTGTGGCTATAAAGAGACATTCACCAAAGCGCCGGAACGCGTCGTGGCCCTGGGTCAGAATACCGTCGAAATCTTGCTCCTGCTGGGGCTGGAAGATAAGGTGAAGGCCAGCGCCTTCTGGCCGACGAAAGTGTTGCCGCAGCTCGCGGAACAGAACGCAAAAATCAAAACCCTGACGGTTGAAATCCCTACCCTTGAATCCGTGCTTGCGCAAAATCCCGACTTTGTACCCGCCCAAACGCCGCTGTTGCTGGGACCGGAAAGCAAGGTCGCAAAACGCGACGATCTGATGACCCTGGGCGTGAACAGCTACGTGTCCCCGGGCATGTGCGCGACCAAAAAAGCCACGGGCGATATGTACGGCAGCCGCCAGAAACTGTGGGATATGACGTATCTCTATCAGGAGATTGAGGATTTCGCCAAAATCTTTAACGTTGAAGACCGCGGTCAGGCCGTGATTGCCGATTTCAAAAAACGTGAGGCCGACCTGCGTAAGGAATTCGGCAAGAACAAAAAAGACCTCTCGTTTGTCTTTTGGTTCTCCAGCTCATCCCCCTCTGCGGACGCCTACGTAGGCGGTAAAAATAGCCCCTCCGGGTTTATTGCGAGCCTGATGGGCGGGCATAACGCCATCACCTCCGAGACCGAATGGCCAACCGTGGGCTGGGAGAGCATTATTGCCGCCAATCCGGATGTGATTGTGGTCTCCAGCCTGGACCGCAACCGCTGGGCGCTGGATAACGCGGAAGAAAAAATCAAATTCCTGAAGAGCGATCCGGCCGTCAGCCAGCTGGACGCGGTGAAAAAAGGCCACATCGTGGTGATGGACGGCCAGGCCATGAACCCGACGATTCGCACGATTTACGGGGCTGAGCAGGTAGGCGAACAGCTCAGAAAGCTGGGGCTGAACTGATGACAATCGCCGTTCTTCAGGCCCGGCAGAGCCTGGTTCTGACGACCTCGGCTTTGCTCGCCCTGGTACTGCTATTTCTGGTGATCGCCCTGAGCGTCAGCGTCGGCGAGCTGTCCATCCCGCTGGATAACGTGTTTTACGCCATCAGCAATAAAATGGGGCTCACCGAGGTTCCGCTCACTCGCATCTATGAAAGCGTCATCTGGGACTTTCGCCTGAGCCGCGCGCTGGTGGCGGCCTGCTGCGGCGCGGGGCTGGCCATCTGCGGTGCCGTATTGCAGAGCTTGCTGAAGAACGCGCTGGCGGAACCCTACGTGCTCGGCGTGTCCGCGGGCGCGTCGACCGGGGCGGTTTCTGTTGTCGTATTGGGGATCGGCACCGGTGCGGTCTCCCTTTCTGCCGGTGCCTTCGCCGGGGCATTCGCCGCGTTTGCGTTTGTCGCGTTTCTGACGAACGGCGCGCGCGGCGGGAATGAACGTACTATTCTGGCAGGCGTCGCCGCCTCGCAGCTTTTCAACGCCATTACCGCCTACACCATCAGCACCTCCGCCAGCGCCCAGCAGGCGCGCGACGTGATGTTCTGGCTGCTGGGTAGCTTCAGCGGCGTACGCTGGCCTGAATTCCAGCTGGCACTGGTCGTGGTGCTGATTGGGTTAGCCATTTGCCTCTACTATTCCCGGGCGCTGGATGCCTTTACGTTCGGTGACGACGCCGCCGCGTCGCTGGGCATTGCCGTTCCCTGGGTGCGCCTGGCGCTCTTTACCACCACCGCGCTGATTACCGCAACTATCGTCAGCATGGCGGGGTCAATCGGCTTTGTCGGGCTGGTGGTGCCGCACGTGATGCGTTTCCTGTTCGGGCCGCTGCACCGCACGCTGCTGATTGCCAGCGCGCTGGCTGGCGCGATCCTGATGGTGCTGGCAGACATTGCCTCACGCATGCTGATTGCACCGCAAAGCCTGCCCGTCGGCGTGGTCACCGCGCTGGTTGGCGTCCCCTTCTTTGCCGTGATTATCTACCGTTCAAGGAATAAGTGATGAGCATCTGCGCGGAAAATATTACCTGGAAGGTCGGCAAAAAAGTCATCGTTAATGACGTCTCGCTGAAGGTGTCACGGGGCGAAACGGTAGGACTGCTTGGCCCTAACGGCTGCGGTAAATCGTCTCTTTTACGTATCCTCGCGGGGCTGCGTCGCCCGGATGCTGGCTGCGTCACCCTGGACGGACAGGACATTACCCGCATCGCCAAAAAACAGCTTGCCCGCCGGGTCGCCTTCGTGGAACAGCACGGCATGACTGACGCCAATATGCGCGTGCGCGACGTGGTGAAACTTGGACGTATTCCGCACCACTCCGCCTTTTCCAACTGGAGCACGCACGATGACGAGACCGTCACCGCCGCTCTGCAGCGTGTGGATATGCTGGATAAAAGCGACCAGGGCTGGCTGAGCCTCTCCGGCGGCGAGCGACAGCGCGTCCACATTGCCCGCGCGCTGGCCCAGACCCCGACGGAAATCCTGCTGGATGAACCGACCAACCACCTGGACATTCATCATCAGATACAGCTGATGCAGTTGATCAGCGAATTACCGGTCACCAGCATTGTCGCCATCCACGATCTCAACCACGCCTCGATGTTCTGCGACTCGCTGATTGTGATGCAGAAAGGGCACATTGTGGCGACGGGAACACCGCAGGACATCCTGTCCGAGTCGCTGCTCTGGGACGTCTTCCGGGTCAAAACCAAAATTGAGATCTCACCGTTCCATG
Source organism: Enterobacter cloacae complex sp. Mu1197 (assembly GCF_040059225.1). Classification (NCBI taxonomy): domain Bacteria; kingdom Pseudomonadati; phylum Pseudomonadota; class Gammaproteobacteria; order Enterobacterales; family Enterobacteriaceae; genus Enterobacter; species Enterobacter cloacae complex sp. Mu1197. The sequence continues at coordinate 3,704,515 of NZ_CP157375.1, forward strand.
GCAAAAAGCACATTCACTTTATCGTTTAGGGGCGAGTGAACAACGATGCCCCTTCGCCCTGCCACCACGCTCTGGCCGCCCGTCTTACTGGGTAGCCAGTTTGTTTTTAACATCGGCTTTTACGCCGTTGTTCCCTTCCTGGCGATATTCCTGCGCGACGACATGCTGCTCTCCGGCGGGCTGATCGGGCTGATCCTCGGCCTGCGCACCTTCTCTCAGCAGGGGATGTTTATCGTCGGCGGTGCGCTCTCGGACAGGTTTGGCGCGAAAGTCGTTATCCTGAGCGGCTGTATTGTTCGCGTTGCGGGGTATCTGCTGCTGGCGTTCGGAGAATCGCTGTGGCCGATTATTCTGGGCGCGTGTCTGACAGGCGTGGGCGGCGCGCTGTTTTCTCCGTCGATTGAAGCATTGCTGGCGAAAGCGGGCACGCACAGCGAGGCGAAAGGTAAACGAAGCCGGGCGGAGTGGTTCGCGCTCTTTGCGGTCTGCGGGGAACTCGGTGCGGTACTGGGCCCGGTTGCCGGCGCCCTGCTCACCAGCCTGGGCTTTCGCCAGGTGGCGCTGGCGGGCGCAGGGGTCTTTATCGTTGCGCTGGTGGTGCTCTACTTTTGCCTGCCCGCGTCACGCCACGCCTCGCGGACGCTGAAGCTCGTTCCCTGGTGGACGACGTTCCGCCAGCCCCGCTTTGTCGCCTTTATTATTGCCTATAGCTCGTGGCTTTTGAGCTATAACCAGCTCTATCTGGCGCTGCCGGTAGAGATCCAGCGTTCCGGCGGAAACGAGAAAGATCTCGGCCCGCTTTTTATGCTGGCCTCTGTCCTGATCGTGGCGTTACAGCTGCCGCTGGCGCGTTTCGCCCGGCGCGTGGGCGCGGTGAGGATCCTGCCGGTGGGCTTTTTGCTGCTCTCCGCCGCCTTTGCAAGTGTGGCAATGTTTGCGTCGACGGCACCGCCAGAGGGCTGGCTGCGCCTGCTGCCGTCGGTCTGTTTCGTGACGCTGTTGACGCTGGGGCAGATGCTGCTGGTACCCTCGGCAAAGGATCTGATCCCAAGGTTTGCCGAAGAGTCCACGCTGGGGGCGCACTATGGCGCACTCGCCACCGCTGGCGGAGTCGCGGTCCTGACGGGGAATTTGCTGTTTGGCAGTCTGTTGGATCGCGCCCTGGTGCCCTCCACGCAGGCGATGCTCCCCTGGCTGCTGCTGGCCCTCTTCCCGCTCTGCAGCGCGCTGGCCATGAACGTGATTTGCCGCCCGCTCAGAAGCTGAACCGGTCACTTTTTCGGACGATACTTTTCCGGCAGTTCCGGTACGGGACGACGCTCATCCATCAGATGACGGACGGTCAGAATGGGGTGACGCCAGAGCATTCGCGGGCCTGCCCAGCGCATAATTTGCTTCATCTCTTCGCGTTTGGCAGGCTGGTAGCAGTGGACCGGACACTGTTTACAGGCGGGCTTTTCCTCCCCGAAAACGCATTTATCCAGGCGCTTATCGGCATAGGCATTTAGCGCCTGATAGTGCCCCTCTTCCGCAGAGGCCTGCGGACACTGCTTCTGATACAGCGCGATCATTTTCGCGATGGTCTCTTTTTCGCGTGAAATTCGTTTACCGGACATAGCGACTTACCGAACAATAACGTGCAAAAATAATACACCTTTCAATGCAGAATTTCAGTTTTTGCATGCGGTTTTCTGAAGCCTGATTCCAGTTTTAGCCCTGCACCGCCCGACAATCACTGGTATTTTATACAGGCATCAGTAATGACTTTTATCTGTGTTGTCGGGAGACCCTATGCAAGAACTTGCTATCAACAAACCCTATCGCCATTTAACAGTGGGATATTTCAGAAAGCGCCATGAAGACCGCAATACCAAGATACCGAAGCGCTACAGCGTGCATGCGGCGCTGAGCTTAAAAGGAGACTGGCTTGAACAGGCAGGGTTTACCACCCACTCCCGGGTTCGCGTGGGCGTTGAGCATGGAAAAATAGTCATTGAGTTAATGTCGGAAGATGCCTCGTAAAGCGACGACATTTTTCTGCGCCGTACCTTTTTTTCATGCGACAATAGAAGGAACAAACGGCCACTGAGCCGCTCAAAACGGTTTATATTCAAAGAAATGGACATCATAACTCCATGAGCACACTCGACAATTTCGACGCACATACGCCGATGATGCAGCAGTATCTGAAGCTGAAGGCACAGCATCCGGAAATCCTGCTGTTTTACCGTATGGGCGATTTTTACGAGCTGTTTTATGACGATGCTAAGCGTGCATCGCAGCTGCTCGACATCTCGCTGACCAAACGTGGCGCATCGGCAGGTGAGCCCATCCCGATGGCAGGCATTCCGCACCACGCGGTAGAAAACTACCTGGCGAAACTGGTGAATCAGGGTGAATCTGTCGCCATCTGCGAACAGATCGGCGACCCCGCGACCTCAAAAGGTCCGGTGGAACGCAAAGTCGTGCGCATCGTCACGCCAGGCACCATCAGTGATGAAGCCCTGCTTCAGGAGCGCCAGGATAACCTGCTGGCCGCGCTGTGGCAGGACGGCAAAGGGTTTGGCTACGCGACGCTGGACATCAGCTCCGGGCGTTTTCGTCTGAGTGAACCGGCCGATCGTGAAACGATGGCAGCCGAACTGCAGCGCACCAACCCGGCAGAATTGCTCTACGCCGAAGATTTCGCCGAAATGGCGCTGATTGAAGGTCGTCGCGGGTTGCGCCGCCGTCCGCTGTGGGAATTCGAAATTGATACCGCGCGCCAGCAGCTGAATCTGCAGTTTGGCACCCGCGATCTGATTGGCTTTGGCGTTGAAAATGCCCCACGCGGGCTGTGCGCGGCCGGTTGCCTCCTGCAGTACGTGAAAGATACCCAGCGCACTGCCCTGCCGCACATTCGCTCTATCACCATGGAGCGCCAGCAGGACAGCATCATCATGGATGCCGCCACGCGCCGTAACCTGGAGATCACGCAGAACCTGGCGGGCGGTGTAGAAAATACGCTTGCGTCGGTCCTGGACAGTACGGTCACGCCAATGGGCAGCCGTATGCTGAAACGCTGGCTGCATATGCCGATTCGCGATACCGCAACGCTGGTTTGCCGTCAGCAGACGATTGCCGCCCTGCAGGATCGGTATACCGAGCTGCAGCCTGTCCTGCGCCAGGTGGGGGATCTGGAACGAATCCTGGCCCGTCTGGCGCTGCGCACGGCGCGACCGCGCGACCTCGCGCGGATGCGTCATGCTTTCCAGCAGTTACCGGAACTGCGCGCGCAGCTGAGTGACGTTGACAGCGCGCCGGTACAGAAACTCCGCGAAACCATGGGTGAATTTACCGAACTCCGCGAGCTGCTTGAACGCGCCATTATTGATGCGCCTCCGGTTCTCGTGCGTGATGGCGGCGTGATTGCTCCGGGCTACAACGAGGAGCTGGACGAATGGCGAGCGCTGGCCGACGGCGCGACAGACTACCTTGATAAGCTGGAGATCCGCGAGCGCGAGCGTCTTGGTCTCGACACCCTGAAAGTGGGTTACAACGCGGTTCACGGTTACTACATTCAAATCAGCCGCGGGCAGAGCCACCTGGCGCCGATTCACTACGTGCGCCGCCAGACGTTGAAAAACGCTGAACGCTATATCATTCCCGAGCTGAAAGAGTATGAAGACAAAGTCCTCACCTCGAAAGGGAAAGCGCTGGCGCTGGAAAAACAGCTCTATGAAGAGCTGTTCGACATGCTGATGCCGCACCTGGCCGACCTGCAGCTGAGCGCCAGCGCGCTGGCGGAACTGGACGTGCTGGTGAACCTGGCAGAGCGCGCGGAAACGCTGAACTACACCTGCCCGACCTTTACCGACAAGCCGGGCATTCGTATTACCGAAGGCCGTCATCCGGTGGTCGAGCAGGTGCTGAACGAACCGTTCATCGCCAATCCGCTGAGCCTGTCGCCGCAGCGAAGAATGCTGATCATTACCGGTCCGAACATGGGCGGTAAGAGTACCTATATGCGTCAGACGGCGCTGATTGCCCTGCTTGCCTATATCGGCAGCTACGTTCCGGCGCAAAACGTGGAGATTGGCCCCATCGACCGTATCTTTACCCGCGTCGGGGCTGCGGACGATCTGGCGAGCGGTCGCTCAACCTTCATGGTCGAAATGACTGAAACGGCTAACATTCTGCATAACGCGACGGAGCACAGCCTGGTGCTGATGGATGAAGTCGGACGCGGAACATCAACCTATGACGGTTTGTCGCTGGCATGGGCCTGTGCGGAAAGCCTCGCGAATAAAATCAAGGCCATGACGCTGTTCGCCACCCACTACTTCGAGCTGACGCAGCTGCCGGAGAAAATGGAAGGGGTGGCTAACGTCCACCTTGATGCGCTGGAGCACGGCGACACCATCGCCTTCATGCACACGGTGCAGGATGGCGCGGCAAGCAAGAGCTATGGTCTGGCCGTTGCGGCGCTGGCCGGGGTACCGAAAGAGGTGATCAAGCGCGCGCGTCAGAAACTGCGTGAACTGGAAAGCCTGTCACCGAATGCGGCAGCGACGCAGATTGACGGTACGCAGATGTCGCTGCTGGTACCGGCGGAAGAGACATCGCCTGCCGTGGAAGCGCTGGAAAACCTCGATCCGGATTCACTGACGCCGCGTCAGGCGCTGGAGTGGATTTATCGTTTGAAGAGTCTGGTTTAGTTTTCTGCGATCTTTGCCCGGTGGCGCTGCGCTTACCGGGCGATAACATCGTGCGGTCTTTTTTGCCGGGTGGCGGCTTCGCCTTACCCGGCCTACAAAAACCGTAGGCCCGGTAAGCGCAGCGCCACCGGGCTTTCTTTACAGCAGCGGCGGGATTGTCGGTACCTGCGGCGCCTCATCGATATCCTTCTGCGTCATGCGGAACGCTTCCGGGTAATGTTCGCGGCTGGTACGACGCAACGGTTCGGTATCGCGCCAGGTATACAGACAATGCTGGCACTGATAAACGGTCCAGACCCCTTTCACCGGTGACGTCGCCATCACTTCAATATGCTCATCGGCACAACGTGGACAAATCATCTTTTCCTCCTTATTGGCGTGCTGCCAGCATCGCGGTCAGTTTTTCAGCCCAGGCTTTGGTTTCGGGGAGATCCTGTACCGGCTGGCTATAGTGGCCCCGGGTATCCGGTGCGACAGGCGTGGTGGCATCGATAATCAGTTTGTCGGTAATGCCCGCCGGACTGGATCCTGGATCGAGTTCCAGCACCGACATGTTCGGCAACTGCACCAGATCGCCTGCCGGGTTGACCTTCGACGACAGCGCCCACATCACCTGCGGGAGGTTGAACGGGTCGACATCCTCATCTACCATGATCACCATCTTCACGTAGCCCAGGCCGTGCGGCGTGGTCATGGCGCGCAAGCCGACCGCGCGGGCAAAACCGCCGTAACGCTTTTTGGTGGAGATAATCGCCAGCAGGCCGTGGGTGTACATCGCGTTCACCGCCTGCACTTCCGGGAACTCCGCTTTCAGCTGCTGGTAGAGCGGCACGCAGGTGGCTGGCCCCATCAGATAATCAATCTCGGTCCACGGCATACCGAGATAAAGGGATTCGAAAATCGGTTTGGTGCGGTAAGAAACTTTGTCGATACGCACAACCGTCATGTTACGGCCACCGGAGTAGTGCCCGGTAAACTCGCCAAACGGACCTTCAATTTCGCGCTTGCGGCCTTCAATCACCCCTTCCAGGATCACTTCAGAACCCCACGGTACGTCGAAGCCGGTCAGCGGCGCGGTGGCAATCGGATATGGGCTTTCACGCAGCGCGCCGGCCATTTCATACTCTGACTGGTCGTATTTCAGCGGCGTCGCGCCCATGAGGGTAATGATCGGATCGTTGCCGAGGGTAATGGCAATCGGCAGGTCTTCGCCGCGCTCTTCGGCTTTGTGCAGATGCAGAGCGATATCGTGCATCGGTACCGGCTGCAGGCCGAGCTTGCGCTTGCCCTTCACTTCCATGCGATAGATGCCGACGTTCTGCTTGCCGAAGTTATCCGGGTCGAGCGGATCGCGCGAGACGACGCACGCTTTATCGAGATAGAAACCCCCGTCGCCGTCGTTCAGACGGAACAGCGGCAGAATATCGAACAGGTTAATGTCTTCACCGTCCACCGTATTCTGCGCCCAGGCCGGATTGGCGCGGCGCTCTGGCGCAATCGGGAATTTATCCCAGCGGCGAATAAACTCGTCGATCTGCTTTTTCACCGGCGTGTTCGCAGGCAGCCCCATGGAGATGGCATGGTTCTGCCAGGAGCCGATGGTGTTCATCACCACGCGGGCATCGGTAAACCCGCGAATGTTGTCGAACCACAGCGCGGGCGCGCCGTCACCAATGCGGCCGGTCGCGTTGGCTGCCGCCGCCAGATCCGGCTCGGCGTTTACCTCTTCCTCAATTTTCAGCAGTTGCCCTTGCTCATCGAGCGCCTGCAGGAAGCTTCTCAAATCATCAAATGCCATCTTTATTCTCCTGTGAAAAATGTTTCGCCTCCCGCAACCCGTTCCAGCGGCGCGCCTTTTTATGCTCCAGTCCAAACTGGTCAAGCACGCGGGTCACAATATGCTGGGTAATGTCATCGGCGGTTTGCGGGTGGTTGTAATACGCAGGCATAGGCGGCACCATCGCCACGCCCATGCGGGAGAGCGCAAGCATATTCTCCAGATGAATGGTGCTGAGTGGCGTTTCACGGGGCACCAACACCAGCTTGCGCCCCTCTTTCAGCACCACATCCGCCGCACGGCCCACCAGCCCTTCGGCATAGCCCGCGCGGATCCCGGCCAGCGTTTTCATACTGCAGGGAATGACGATCATGCCATCGGTACGAAACGAACCGGAGGAGATAGTAGCGGCCTGGTCAGCCGGGCTGTGGACGACGTCAGCCAGCGCAGCAACGTCCTGCGCGGTGTAAGGGGTTTCCAGTTCAATGGTGGTTTTTGCCCACTTCGACATCACCAGATGCGTCTCTACTTCCGGCATTTCCCGCAGCGCCTGCAGCAGCGCCACGCCCAGCGGAGCACCCGTTGCTCCCGTCATTCCCACGATTAATCTCATTCAGCACCTCAATCAATTTGTTCGTACACGAACATTATGAGTAAACTACTCCCGGATCGATTTCCTGACAAGATTGTTCGCATACGATCACACGAATTGCTAAAAAATGCCGCGTTAAAATCCAGAGCAAGAGCGGCTATCATAGAGGGAGATTTTTTCCGTCGGAGTGTTCATGGAACTAAGACAAGAGGCGTTCCACCTGTTACGTCAGCTTTTTCAACAGCATACCGCCCAGTGGCAACATGCATTACCGGAGCTGACCAAGCCGCAGTATGCGGTGATGCGCTCTATTGCCGAGCATCCAGGCATCGAACAGGTGGCATTAACTGAAGTCGCGGTCAGCACGAAAGCGACCCTGGCGGAAATGCTGAGCCGCATGGAGGCGCGCGGGCTGGTCAAACGCGAGCACGACCCTGCGGATAAGCGCCGTCGCTTTGTCTTCCTCACGCCAGAAGGTGAGGCCCTGCTTGCAGACTGTAAGCCGGTAGGCAATGAGGTTGATGAGGCCTTTTTAGGCCGTCTAAACAAGGCCGAGCGGGAGCAGTTCTCGGCTCTCATCAAAAAGATGATGCACGATTAATTCACGCTGGTGCGCATAAAATCGATAAAGGTGCGCACTTTCGCTGACACATGCCGGGCATCAGGATAGACCGCATAGATGCCCTGCCGCGCAAAAGTATACCCCGGTAAAACCGTCACCAGCGTTCCCGCATCAAGCGCATCGCGCACCAGCCATTCCGGCAGTAACGCCACGCCACCGCCTGCGAGCGCAAAAGCCATAAGCGCCTGAGCGCTGTCGGCAAACAAACGCGGCGCCTTTTTTATCTCCAGCACGTCAGGCGCACCGCGGGCATCTTTCACCTGCCAGCGCAGCGGCGAGGCTAAGCGTTCGTGGATGATCCAGTCGGCTTGCGCCAGCTGCGCAAGCGAGTCGATCGGGTTTCGCGCAAGCCACTCGGGCGTTGCGACGGGGAGAATAGAAAAATGAGAAATCAGTGCGGCGTGGTTGCGCGAATCGACAAGCGTCCCCAGCCGGATGGCCACGTCAAAGCGCTCCGAGATAAGATCAGCATGCAGTGACGACGAAGCATGTCGTACGCGAAGATCCGGGTGTTGGTGGCTAAATCTGGCCAGCAGCGGCACCACGACCCGGGAGCCATATTCCGGCGTGGTCGTGATCCGCAGTTCGCCGGTGAGCCCCGCATGGTTCGCGCGGACATCATCCTGCAGCCGTTCGGCGTCCTTCAGAAGCGCCACGCTGCGTTGATGAAACAGCACGCCCGCCTCGGTTAACGTCAGTCGACGGGTGGAGCGCAGCAGCAGCGTAACGCCCAGCTCATCTTCAAGCTGGAGAATATTGAAGCTGACGACCGCTTTTGTCAGCCCCATCGCCTCGGCGGCCGCCGTAAAACTGCCGGTGTCGGCCACTGCGATAAACATCTGCGTCCGCTGTAGGTTAATCATCATCTCGCCCGACACTGTCAAAATATTTTTGACAGTATATCGCGCTTTGTCAGGTTTATCCGTGATTCCCGAGCCGATACGATACGCCACCTCACCGGAGGATCCACCATGACGTATCGCAGCAAAATTGCCGTTGTCTATCTGCTGGGCTTTTTTCTTGATTTGATCAACATGTTTATTGCCAGCGTCGCCTTTCCGGCAATGGCTCACGCCTTTACTGCCACGCCTTCTGCGCTTGCCTGGGTCAGTAACGGGTATATTGCCGGTCTGACGCTGGTGATCCCGTTCAGCAGCGTGCTCACGCGCCGCATCGGGCCAAAGCGCGTCATCCTGCTTTCGCTTTTTCTGTTCAGTGCCGCCTCTGCTGCGGCAGGCACGTCGGCAACGCTTGAGAGTCTGATCGCCTGGCGAGTGCTTCAGGGCGCAGGAGGAGGCTTACTGATCCCGGTCGGACAGGCGCTGACCTGGCAACAGTTCAGGCCGCACGAGCGGGCCCGACTCTCCTCAGCGGTGATGCTGGTTGCGTTGCTTGCCCCGGCCTGCTCCCCGGCTGTCGGCGGCATGCTGGTGCAGACGCTGGGCTGGCGATGGATCTTTTTCGCCACTCTCCCGCTGGCTATCGTGACCTTTATTCTGGCCTGTCTGTGGCTTAAACACGAAAAACCCACGATGAACGCGGCCAGACTGCTAAACCTGACCTTGCTCGCGGACCCGCTTTTGCGTTTTTCCATGCTTGTCTATTTATGCGTCCCCGGCATATTTATTGGGGTGAACGTCACGGGCATGTTTTATCTTCAGCACGAGGCGAACATGAGCCCAGCCGCAACGGGAATGCTCATGCTGCCGTGGTCTGTGGCATCGTTTCTCGCCATCACGGCGACGGGACGTTATTTTAACCGTATCGGCCCCCGGCCGCTGATCGTCATCGGCTGCCTGTTGCAGGCGGCGGGTATTCTGCTTTTGATTGACGTCAGCTCGTCAACACTGTTGCCTGCCGTCGCGTTTACCCTGATGGGCGCGGGAGGAAGCCTGTGCAGCAGTACGGCTCAGAGCAGCGCGTTTCTGACAATGCGCCGGGACGAGATGCCGGATGCCAGCGCGCTGTGGAATCTCAATCGTCAGCTGAGCTTTTTTGCCGGTGCCCTGCTGCTTGCGCAGGTGCTGAACCTGGCGCAGGCGTGGCTGACACCTCACGCCGCCTGGCACGGGATGTTTATTTTTGCTGCAGGCATGACCTTGCTGCCTGTACTGTACGTTTTTCGTCTTAACAATACGCAGGTGCTAAACCCGCTGCGACAGGAGAATACATGACGCCTTTCGAACACGACATTATCGACCTCCACATTGCGCTTGAAGACTGGTTAGGCAAAGGTGATGGCGATCCGGATGCCCTGCTCGCCCGTTTCCGTCCCGATTTTCTGATGATCCCGCCGGGCGGTGTGCAGATCGACTATCGCGGCCTGGCCAGTTTTCTGGAAAAACAGCGCGGAAGCCGTCCCGGGCTGAAAATTGTCATTGACGAATTAACCACGATCCAAAGCGGCGAACGGGGTGCTGTGCTTCACTACCGGGAGACGCAAACCCGTCCAGACCTGCCCGTCAACGTGCGCTGGTCGACCGCGGTGCTCAGTCAGGAAGGCGACAAAATAACGTGGCGTCTGCTGCACGAGACGGCGGCACAGCCGTAACACAAAAGAAAAAGGCCCGTCTCACGACGGGCCTTTTTTGACGAAAGGTTGCTTATTCGCGGAACAGCGCTTCGATATTCAGACCTTGCCCCTGCAGGATTTCACGCAGGCGGCGCAGACCTTCAACCTGAATCTGACGAACACGTTCACGGGTCAGGCCAATTTCACGGCCGACGTCTTCCAGTGTCGCAGCTTCATACCCCAGTAAACCGAAACGACGTGCCAGCACTTCACGCTGTTTGGCGTTCAGTTCGAACAGCCATTTGACGATGCTCTGTTTCATGTCATCGTCCTGCGTGGTGTCTTCCGGACCGTTATCTTTTTCATCGGCCAGGATGTCCAGCAGCGCTTTTTCGGAGTCGCCACCCAGCGGGGTGTCAACGGAGGTAATGCGCTCGTTGAGACGCAGCATACGGCTTACGTCATCAACCGGTTTATCGAGTTGTTCGGCAATTTCTTCTGCGCTTGGCTCGTGGTCCAGTTTATGGGACAACTCGCGTGCGGTGCGCAGATAAACGTTCAACTCTTTGACGATATGGATCGGCAGGCGGATCGTACGGGTCTGGTTCATAATAGCCCGTTCGATGGTCTGACGAATCCACCAGGTCGCGTAGGTTGAGAAACGGAACCCGCGTTCCGGGTCAAACTTCTCAACTGCGCGGATGAGACCTAAGTTGCCCTCTTCAATCAGATCCAGCAGAGCCAGACCACGATTGCCGTAACGGCGGGCAATTTTCACGACCAGTCGCAGGTTACTTTCAATCATGCGACGACGCGAGGCGACATCACCACGCAAAGCACGACGTGCGAAATAGACTTCTTCTTCGGCCGTTAGCAGTGGGGAGTAACCAATCTCCCCAAGGTAAAGCTGAGTCGCGTCCAGTACACGCTGTGTGGCACCCTGCGATAACAGCTCTTCTTCAGCCAAATCGTTATCACTGGGTTCCTCTTCTACTAAGGCTTTTTCGTCAAAAGCCTCTACTCCGTTCTCATCAAATTCCGCGTCTTCATTTAAATCATGAACTTTCAGCGTATTCTGACTCATAAGGTGGCTCCTACCCGTGATCCCTGAACGAGACACCCTGGCTGGCATGCCCCGTCAAATTATCGCTGCGGCAAATACTGCAGCGGGTTTACGGATTTCCCCTTGTAACGAATTTCAAAATGCAAGCGTGTAGAACTGGTTCCGGTGCTACCCATGGTAGCGATTTTTTGCCCCGCCTTAACTTCTTGTTGTTCCCGGACCAGCATTGTGTCGTTATGGGCGTAGGCACTCAGGTAATCATCGTTATGTTTGATGATAATAAGATTACCGTAACCGCGCAGAGCGTTACCGGCATACACAACGCGTCCATCTGCGGTCGCGATGATAGCCTGTCCTTTACTCCCTGCGATATCGATCCCTTTATTTCCCCCTTCGGAGGAAGAGAAGTTTTCGATAACCTTGCCGTCAGTCGGCCAGCGCCATGCAGAAATCGGCGAACTGGAGGTCATACTGCTGGCAGTCGGTTCAGTAGAGCTAACCACAGGTGCCGTAACCGGTGCTGTGACAGCAGTCGCAGTCCCTTTATTATTCGGCAACATTTTGTTAGCAGTCTGATCACCTGAATCCTCAGAATACGTAATTACAGGTTGTGAAGCAACCACCGTGGTGGATTTTTGTGCAGGCTTAACGCTGTTATTTTGAGCCGTCACATCGGCCGCTGAAACCGTGTTGCCAGGCGTAAGCGGCGTGCCCGTCGCGTTGCCCACCTGGAGCGTTTGCCCGACTTCCAGACCATATGGGGCCTGGACGTTGTTGCGCTGCGCGAGGTCACGGAAATCGTTCCCGGTGATCCACGCAATGTAGAACAGCGTATCACCGCGTTTCACGGTATAGGTGCTGCCACCGGTGTAGCTACCTTTCGGAATGTTCCCATACTGGCGGTTATAGACTATGCGGCCATTTTGGGTCTGAACAGGCTGTTCAACTGGCTGAACCTGCATTGGCTGTGTAACAGGATGTTGCACAGACTGAATTTGTGGTGTTTGCTGCGGCGCAGCCGTCCCCATTTTAGGTGGCGGCGTGATTAACATTCCGCTGGACGTGTTACCGGAGCCGCTGTTTCCGCCGACGGAACTGACGGGCGCAGGCGCGTTGTTAGAACTTGTACAGCCTGCCAGCCAGAGCGAAACCAGTGATAATGCCGCAACACGGCTGATGGTGAATTTAGGGCTTCCCGCGCTCATTTATCCCCCAGGAATGTGTTAACTACCAGTGACTTAAAATTTACCGTGATGGCACGAATCTTTCGCGCCACACCATACGCTGAATTTGCCTTAATAACCCTGGATAATTCCGAGTCTCAGGCCAACTCCCCCTTCACCAGAGGCACAAAGCGCACGGCTTCCACGGTGTCGATAATAAACTCGCCGCCGCGCCGACGAACGCGCTTCAACAGCTGCTGCTCGTCCCCGACAGGCAGAACCAGAATGCCCCCCTCATCCAGCTGCGACAACAGGGCTGCTGGAATTTCAGGCGGGGCCGCCGTCACGATGATCGCGTCAAACGGGGCACGAGCCTTCCAACCCTGCCATCCATCACCGTGTCGTGTCGAAACATTATGTAAATCAAGTTGTTTCAGGCGACGACGCGCCTGCCACTGTAAACCTTTGATCCGCTCAACGGAGCAAACATGATGCACCAGATGCGCCAGGATCGCGGTCTGATACCCCGACCCGGTGCCAATCTCCAGCACGCGGGAGTCGGGCGTCAGCTCCAGCAGCTCCGTCATGCGAGCCACCATGTAAGGCTGCGAAATCGTCTGGCCCTGCCCGATGGGCAGCGCCACGTTTTCCCACGCTTTGTGTTCAAACGCCTCGTCTACAAATTTCTCACGCGGAACCAGGGCGAGCGCTTCAAGCACGTGCTCGTCGCGGATCCCCTGCGCGCGTAGTTGTTCCAGAAGAGTTTGTACACGTTTGTTTACCATTGCGCGTTCACTCCTGCGCGATCCAGCCAGCCCGACACCACATCATGCGCGCTATACGCGGTTAAATCTACGTGCAGCGGGGTAACCGAAACATAGCCTTCCTCCACGGCGGCAAAGTCGGTATCCGGACCCGCATCGCACTTATCGCCGGGAGGGCCGATCCAGTAAAGCGTGTTGCCGCGCGGATCCTGCTGCGGGATCACCTGATCGGCAGGATGTCGACTCCCGCAACGGGTGACGCGGATGCCTTTAATTTCATCAAGAGGAAGATCCGGCACGTTGATGTTGAGGATGCGTCCGGTACGCAACGGCTCGCGGCCGAGCGCCCGCAGGATCGAACAGGTCACCGCGGCGGCGGTGTCGTAGTGCGTGTAGCCGTTCAACGAGACCGCCAGCGCCGGGAACCCCAGGTGACGTCCTTCCATTGCGGCCGCCACGGTGCCGGAGTAAATCACGTCATCGCCGAGGTTAGGCCCGGCGTTAATGCCGGAGACGACGATATCCGGACGCGGCCGCATCAGCGCGTTCACGCCCAGAAAAACACAGTCGGTTGGCGTGCCCATCTGTACGGCAATATCGCCATTTTCAAAGGTAAAGGTGCGAAGCGACGACTCCAGCGTCAGCGAGTTAGACGCTCCACTGCGGTTACGATCGGGTGCCACGACCTGCACATCCGCAAACTCACGGAGGTGTTTCGCCAGGGTCTGAATGCCTGGCGCGTGGATCCCGTCATCGTTACTCAGCAATATTCGCATAATCACCCGAGGTGTTGATTAGTTCCCTGACAACACTGGTGGCAAAGCTGCCTGCCGGCAGCCAGAAGCGTAACTCGACGGTCACGTCATCCCACCAGTTCCAGCTTAACTGCTGCGGATAGAGCAGCATCGCGCGGCGTGCCGCGTCGACTTTTTCCCGCACCAGCAAGGACTGCAATTCTGGCGCATCCGCCACGGCTGACTGCTCGGCGGCCAGCGCGTCGCCCTGTGTTCCCCAGTCGCCCGTACCGGGCAACGCAGCGGTGATCAGCAGCCCTTTTGCGTCCACGCGCGACTGGACATCGGCCATCTCTTCGGCCGTTGCCACAAACCAGCTTCCGCGTCCCGCTAATTGTAGCGCATCGCCAACAACAACTTGATTCGCGTCCGGTTTTTTCAGCCTTTCGCTCACAATCTGATTAAACAACGCACTGCGGGCCGCCGACAACCAAAAACTGCGTTTATTCCTGTCCCGCACCGGCGCGTCGCTTTGCGCCCAGCGCAGTGCGCCCTGCAGGTTGCTGCCGCCAATGCCGAAACGTTGCGCGCCAAAGTAGTTCGGTACGCCGCGGTCGCTGATGGCGTTCAGACGTTTTTCAACGTCTTCACGGTCAGTCACTTCGCGCAGCACCAGCGTAAACGCGTTGCCTTTCAACGCCCCCAGACGCAGTTTGCGCTTGTGGCGGGCATATTCCAGTACCTTACAGCCCTCAAGCTCAAATTTGCTTAAATCAGGCATCGTATTGCCGGGAACGCGCGCGCAGAGCCACTGTTCGGTGACGGCGTGTTTATCTTTCTGCCCGGCAAAGCTCACCTCGCGGGCATGAATTTTGAGAAATTTTGCCAGCGCGTCGGCCACAAAGCGGGTATTGCAGCCATTTTTCAGAATACGCACCAGGATATGTTCGCCTTCGCCATCCGGCTCAAAGCCCAGATCCTCGACCACGAGGAAATCTTCAGGGCTGGCTTTCAGCACCCCGTTCCCCTGCGGTTTGCCATGCAGATATGTCAGGTTGTCGAAGTCTGTCATTTGCTCGCCTTCACCAGCAGCGCCACGGCTTCACAGGCAATCCCTTCGCCACGACCGGTGAAGCCCAGCTTCTCAGTCGTCGTCGCTTTGACGTTCACGTCGTCCATATGGCAGCCCAGATCTTCTGCGATAAACACGCGCATCTGCGGAATGTGCGGCAGCATTTTCGGGGCCTGGGCGATAATCGTCACGTCGACGTTGCCAAGGGTGTAGCCTTTCGCCTGGATGCGGCGCCACGCTTCGCGCAGCAGTTCACGGCTGTCTGCCCCTTTAAACGCCGGGTCGGTGTCCGGGAACAGCTTGCCGATATCACCCAGTGCGGCCGCGCCCAACAGCGCGTCGGTCAGCGCATGCAGCGCCACGTCGCCATCAGAATGCGCCAGCAGCCCTTTTTCATAAGGAATGCGCACGCCGCCAATGATAATTGGGCCTTCACCGCCAAAGGCGTGTACATCAAAACCGTGTCCAATTCGCATTATGCCTTCTCCTGATGGGTCAAACGGGTAAGATAAAATTCCGCGAGCTGTAAATCTTCCGGACGCGTCACTTTAATATTATCAGCACGTCCTTCAACAAGCGTTGGGTGGAAACCGCAGTACTCCAGCGCAGAGGCTTCGTCCGTAATGGTCGCACCTTCGTTAAGCGCGCGCGTTAAGCAGTCGTGGAGTAATTCGCGGGGGAAAAATTGCGGCGTCAGCGCGTGCCATAGATCGACGCGATCGACGGTGTGGGCGATAGCCCGTTTGCCCGGCTCGGCACGCTTCATGGTGTCGCGCACGGGGGCGGCCAGAATGCCACCCACTTTGCTGGTTTCGCTCAACGCCAGCAGGCGAGCGAGATCGTCCTGATGCAGACACGGACGCGCCGCGTCATGCACCAGCACCCACGGCGCGTTACCGGCAGCCTGAATGCCTGCCAGCACGGAATCGGCGCGCTCGGCACCGCCATCGACAACGGTAATCTGTGGATGATTTGCCAGCGGTAGCTGCGCGAAGCGCGCATCGCCCGGGCTGATAGCGATGATCACCCGCGTCACCCGCGGGTGCGCCAGCAGCGCCGCCACGGCGTGCTCAAGGATCGTTTTATCGCCAATAGAGAGGTATTGCTTGGGACATTCTGTCTGCATGCGCCGGCCAAAACCTGCGGCCGGCACCACGGCGCATACGTCCGAAAAAGTTACTGCCATGTCGTAATCCTGGGCCTGATTATCGATTGTTTTGTGCTGAGCCCTGATTGCGTTTAGACGCATCCGGAACCAGACGATAAAAGGTTTCGCCCGGCTTAGTCATACTGAGTTCATTGCGTGCGCGTTCCTCAATCGCCTCTTGCCCGCCATTGAGGTCATCAATTTCAGCGAAGAGTTGATCGTTTCGCGCCTTAAGTTTGGCGTTTGTTGCCTGCTGAGCCGCGACGTCATCGCTCACCCGGCTATAGTCGTGCAGTCCGTTCTTACCGAACCACAGCGAATATTGCAGCCAGATTAGCAAAGCCAGCAACAGCAGCGTTAGTTTACCCATCCTGCCCCCTGAAAAACGGCATCATCATCCCAAGACTTCCCCAGAGCACTACGCCGGGGTAACAGAGATGCCGCAACATCGCGGGCAAATGTACCACATTTTTTCCGCAGAATCGTCCTGCTCAATATCGTTACACAGTTGGTTACGGTTTGAATTATGGCTGAAGTTAGCCCATGAGCCACAAAAATAACAGACCAAACATCAGAACCACCGTCACAATCGTGACCACGGTACTGTAGAGCAGCTTGCCATTGAGCAGCGAGTGCAGCGCAATGCCGACGACAACCGCCACGGGCATCAGCGCCAGAAAGAAAGGCCAGGTGTAGAGAAAGAAGAACAGCGTGTTGCCGCCGTAGATAAGAAACGGGATACCCAGCGCCAGCAACCATGAGACGAAGCCAATGATGGCCCCAGGAAATGACCAGGTCGTTTCGTCGTCGGTCGCAAGCGGCTCCGACCCGGTAGTGGTAATGTAATGTTCACTGTTGCGCATAGCTAGTCCTGTGACCGTGACTCATCGTTCGGGAAGACAGCTCCCGAACGATACCGTCTCAGGATCTGATAATATCGTCCCGTCTGAGCAGGTCTAATAATTGGCTTACTAAATTTGTTACCAATTGTTGACCCTCCAGGTGAATTTCAGGCGATTCAGGCGCTTCGTAGACCGCGTCAATTCCGGTGAAGTTGCGCAGCTCCCCGGCACGCGCTTTTTTGTACAGCCCTTTCGGGTCGCGCGCTTCGCAAACCTCCAGCGGCGTATCCACAAACACTTCAATAAAGCGATCCTGACCGACGCGTTCGCGCACCATCTGGCGCTCGGCGCGGTGGGGAGAGATAAACGCGGTCAGCACCACCAGCCCGGCGTCGGCCATCAGGCTGGCGACTTCCCCGACCCGGCGGATGTTCTCTTTGCGGTCGTCGTCGCTGAACCCTAAATCGCTACACAGGCCATGGCGCACGTTGTCGCCATCCAGCAGGTACGTGCTTACGCCCTGCTGATGCAATGCCTCTTCCAGCGCGCCCGCCACCGTCGATTTACCCGAGCCGGACAGCCCGGTAAACCACAGCACAACCCCACGGTGACCGTGGAGCTGTTCGCGCTGGGCGACGGTGACCGGATGAGGATGCCAGACGACGTTCTCATCATGCGCGGCCATTACTTGCCTCCCAGCAGATCGCGCGCGCCCCAGTGCGGGAAGTGTTTACGCACCAGCGCATTCAGTTCCAGCTCAAAAGCGCTGAATTCAGAGGCCACAGCAGCCTGTTTAATCGGTTCACGTACCATACCGGCACCGACGGTAACGTTGGTCAGCCTGTCGATAAAGATAAGCCCGCCCGTCACCGGGTTCTGCTGATACGGATCCAGCACCAGCGGTTCGTCGAAGGTCAGATCGACCAGACCAATACCGTTCAGCGGCAGCTCGGTAACTTCGCGCTGGGTCAGATTGTTGATGTCCACCTGGAACTGAATACCGTCCACGCGGGCGCGGGTCTTCTTGCCGGCAATTTTGATGTCGTAGCTCTGGCCCGGCGTCAGCGGTTGCTCCGCCATCCACACCACATCCACGGAAGCCCCCTGTACGGCGGCCAGGGTTTCCTGGGCATCCACCAGCAGATCGCCCCGGCTGATATCAATCTCGTCTTTCAGCACCAGCGTAACCGCTTCACCGGCGCCCGCCTCCTGCAGATCACCGTCGAAGGTGACGATACGGGCGATGGTCGATTCCACGCCGGATGGCAGCACCTTGACGCGCTGACCGACCTTCACGGAGCCTGACGCAAGGGTGCCGGAGAAACCGCGGAAGTCGAGGTTAGGACGGTTGACGTACTGCACCGGGAAGCGCATCGGCTGGGTGTCGACCACGCGCTGGATTTCAACCGTTTCCAGCACTTCCAGCAGCGTCGGGCCGCTGTACCACGGCATGTTCGCGCTCTGGGAGGCGACGTTATCCCCTTCCAGCGCCGAGAGCGGCACAAAGCGGATATCCAGGTTGCCCGGCAGCTGTTCGGCAAAGGTCAGATAGCTCTGGCGGATCTCCTCGAACTTCTCTTCGCTGAAGTTCACCAGATCCATCTTGTTGACCGCCACCACCAGGTGTTTGATCCCCAGCAGCGTGGAGATAAAGCTGTGGCGACGGGTCTGATCCAGCACGCCTTTACGCGCGTCGATCAGCAGGATCGCCAGGTCGCAGGTCGACGCGCCGGTCGCCATATTACGGGTGTACTGTTCGTGCCCCGGGGTGTCGGCGATAATAAATTTGCGTTTCTCGGTAGAGAAATAGCGGTAGGCCACGTCGATAGTGATGCCCTGCTCGCGCTCCGCCTGCAGGCCATCCACCAGCAGCGCCAGATCCAGCTTTTCACCCTGGGTACCGTGACGCTTACTGTCATTATGCAGGGAAGAGAGCTGATCTTCGTAAATCTGGCGCGTATCGTGCAGCAGGCGGCCAATCAGGGTGCTTTTCCCGTCATCCACGCTGCCGCAGGTCAGAAAACGCAGCAGACTTTTGTGTTGTTGCGCATGCAGATACGCTTCCACGCCACCTTCTTTGGCAATTTGTTGAGCAATAGTGGTGTTCATGGCGGCTCCTTAGAAATAACCCTGACGTTTCTTCAGCTCCATGGAGCCTGCCTGGTCGCGGTCAATCACGCGCCCCTGTCGCTCGCTGGTGGTCGATACCAGCATCTCTTCGATGATCTCCGGCAGCGTCTGCGCGCTGGATTCCACCGCGCCGGTCAGCGGCCAGCAGCCGAGGGTGCGGAAACGGACCATCTGTTTTTTGATCACTTCGCCCGGCTGCAGGTCGATGCGATCGTCGTCGATCATCATCAGCATGCCGTCGCGCTCCAGCACAGGGCGCTCGGCAGCCAGATACAGCGGAACGATTTCGATGTTTTCCAGATAGATGTACTGCCAGATATCCAGCTCGGTCCAGTTAGAGAGCGGGAAGACGCGAATGCTTTCGCCTTTGTTAATCTGACCGTTGTAGTTGTGCCACAGCTCCGGACGCTGGTTTTTGGGGTCCCAGCGGTGGAAGCGGTCGCGGAAGGAGTAGATACGCTCTTTAGCGCGTGATTTCTCTTCGTCACGACGCGCGCCGCCGAAGGCCGCATCAAAACCGTATTTGTTCAGCGCCTGCTTCAGCCCTTCGGTCTTCATGATATCGGTGTGTTTGGCGCTGCCGTGCACGAACGGGTTAATGCCCATCGCCACCCCTTCCGGGTTTTTATGCACCAGCAGCTCGCAGCCGTAGGCTTTCGCGGTACGATCGCGGAACTCGTACATCTCGCGGAATTTCCAGCCGGTATCCACGTGCAGCAGCGGGAACGGCAGCGTACCTGGATAAAACGCTTTACGCGCCAGATGCAGCATGACGCTGGAATCTTTACCGATGGAGTACATCATCACCGGGTTAGAAAACTCGGCGGCCACTTCGCGGATGATATGGATACTTTCCGCTTCGAGCTGCCGCAGGTGTGTAAGACGTTTTTGGTCCATAACCGTTCCTTAAGCCAAATTTACAACAGAAGAACCAAAGCCTTCTGTATCGGTTGTGTGCTGAAACCAGGCGAGCGTGCTGTGCAGCTGCACCACTTCCCCCACCACGATCAGGGCGGGCATAGGGGCGTCTTTCGCCAGGGTTGCAAGATGTTCCAGGGTGCCCGTCGCAACGTGCTGATCGACGCGCGTGCCGCGAGAAATGACGGCAACGGGCGTCGTCGCCTCGCGACCGTGCTGAATAAGCTGTTCGCTGATGTCCGCCGCCTTCATCGTGCCCATGTATATCGCCAGCGTCTGGCGGCTCTGGGCGAGATGCGACCAGTCAAACGGCGTGCTGTCCGCCTTATAGTGGCCGGTCACAAAGGTGACGCTCTGGGCGTAATCGCGGTGGGTCAACGGGATACCGGCGTAAGCCGTCACCGCAGAGGCCGCCGTGATGCCGGGCACCACCTGGAACGGTATGCCCGCTTCGGCCGCCGCCTGCAGCTCTTCGCCGCCGCGACCGAAGATAAACGGATCGCCCCCCTTCAGGCGCACCACGGTTTTGCCCGCTTTGGCGGCGTCAACCAGCATCTGGTTGGTATCGTGCTGCGGCACAGAGTGCTCGCCTGCCCGTTTGCCGACGCAGATTTGCTCCGCGTCACGACGGATCAGCTCGCGCACGCCGTCGGTGACCAGATGGTCGTAGAACACCACGTCCGCGTCCTGCAGCACCTGCAGGCCGCGCAGCGTCAGAAGCCCGGCATCGCCCGGCCCCGCGCCCACCAGAATGATCTCCCCGCCGGTGCTGCCGGGGTTATCCAGTTCGTCTTCAAGAATTTTCTGCGCCGCTGTCTCATTACCGGCATGCATCAGGCTGGCAAAGCGGCCGCGAAACACGCGCTCCCAGAAGCGACGGCGTTCCGTCACGCTGGTCAGGCGGGTTTTCAGATGGTTGCGCCAGTAGCTGGCTTTCTCAGCCATCCGCCCGAGGCTGGTCGGCAGTAGCGCTTCGATTTTTTCCCGCAGCACGCGCGCCAGCACCGGTGCGGTCCCGCCGGAGGAGATCGCCACCAGCAGCGGCGAGCGGTCAACGATCGACGGGAAAATAAACGAGCATAAAGGCTGGTCGTCCACCACGTTCACCAGGCGGTAACGGGCCTGAGCGGCGTCGGAGATCCGCCGGTTGAGGTCACGATCTTCGGTCGCCGCAATCACCAGCACGACGCTATCGATTTGTGACTCGCGAAAATCTGCCTCTGCAACGACCTGCACCTGCGCCCCTGCGCGCTGCAGAAACGCAATTTTGCGATCGGCGATTTCACCCGTGCCAACAACCAGCACCGGTTTCTCTTTAATCGCAGCAAATAAGGGCAGATAGTCCACAAGCAACAACTCACTAACAACGAGGAATAGAGGGACTATAGGGGGCGGCTTAGACCGAATGAAATTACGAATTGGAATGAGTAGTTACTCAATGGAATAACGCGATGAAAATGCTAATACCAAAAAGTGCTTAACACGCGATATTTCGGGCATTTAAGAGCAATTCAAATTGTGTATGGACGATCACAGTTTCATACTAGGCGGGTGACTATTTTGCTCTGTTTTTAAGGACTCACTATGTTTTCCGCAACGCGCCACCGTATTGCTGCCCTGGCGCTCGGCGTTTGCTTTATTCTTCCCGCTCAGGCAAAAAACCAACCTTATGGTGAAATCGCCAATATGCAGGCGCGGCATATTGCCACCGTTTTCCCCGGTCGCATGACCGGATCGCCTGCGGAAATGCTCTCTGCAGACTATCTTCGCCAGCAGTTTGCCGACATGGGTTATCAGAGCGATATCCGGTCGTTTCACAGCCGCTACGTCTATACCTCCCGAAATAAAACGAAAAACTGGCATAACGTGACCGGCAGTACGGTGATTGCGGCCCACGAAGGCACCGCAAAAGAGCAAATTATTATTATGGCGCACCTTGATACCTACGCCCCGATGAGTGACGCCGATACGGATAATAATCTTGGCGGGCTGACGCTGCAGGGCATGGACGACAATGCCGCAGGCCTCGGCGTGATGCTCGAACTGGCCGAGCGGATGAAAGATATTCCCACCCAATATGGCATTCGTTTTGTTGCCACCAGCGGCGAAGAAGAGGGCAAACTCGGCGCTGAGAATCTCCTTAAGCGCATGAGCGCTGAGGAGAAGAAAAATACGCTGCTGGTGATTAACCTCGACAACCTGATCGTCGGCGACAAGCTCTATTTCAACAGCGGGCAGAGTACGCCGGGTACCGTGCGGAAACTGACGCGCGACCGGGCCCTGGCGATAGCCCGCAGCCATGGTGTTTATGCCACCAGCAACCCTGGCGGTAACCCGGATTATCCACGAGGCACAGGCTGCTGCAACGACGGGGAAGTGTTCGATAAGGCGGGCATTCCGGTGCTGTACGTGGAAGCGACAAACTGGGCGCTGGGCAAAAAAGATGGCTACCAGCAGCGGGCTAAATCGAAGGCCTTCCCGGACGGGACGAGCTGGCACAACGTGATGCTGGACAATCAGCAGCACATCGATCGCGCGCTGCCGCAGCGGATTGAGCACCGCAGTCGTGATGTGGTGAAGGTGATGCTGCCGCTGGTGAAAGAGCTGGCGAAAGCGGGGAAAGCCTGAGGCCGTTAAGCCCGGTGGCGGCTACGCCTTACCGGGCCTACATAGGGAACGAGCCTTTGTTGGCCCGGTAAGCGCAGCGCCACCGGGCAAAAAGGTTATCACCCTTCGTGCAACCCGCACTCGCGCTTCAGCCCGAAGAATCGCGTCTCTTCTTCCGCCATTCCCGGTTCCCACTTACGCGTGGTGTGGGTATCGCCCACCGACAGATAGCCCTGGTCCCACAGCGGATGGTATTTCAGCCCGTGCTTTTGCAGGTACTGATACACCGTCCGGTTATCCCAGTCGATAATCGGCAGCACTTTAAAGACCCCGCGCTGGACCGCCAGTACCGGTAAGGTTGCCCGGCTACCGGACTGCTCGCGGCGCAGACCCGCAAACCACGTCTGCGCATTAAGCTCTTTCAGCGCCCGGTTCATCGGCTCAACTTTGTTAATCTCATTGTACTTCTCAATGCCCTCAACGCCCTGCTCCCACAGCTTGCCGTAGCGCGCCTCCTGCCAGGCCGCGCTCTCCGTCGCGCGGTAAACTTTGAGGTTCAGCCCGAGCTTGTCCGTCAGCTCATCAATGAACTGGTAGGTTTCCGGGAACAGGTAGCCGGTGTCGGTGAGGATCACCGGAATGTCCGGACGGATCTGATTCACCAGATGCAGACTGACCGCAGCCTGAATACCAAAGCTCGACGAGAGCACATACTCTCCCGGCAGGTTTTCCAGCGCCCATGCCACGCGCCCTTCGGCGTCCAGCTTTTCAAGGTGGGCATTGGTTTCTGCCAGCGCCAGAATGCGTTCGACTTTTGGCAGGTCATTTAGGGCGTTTAGATCGAGTACGGACATAATTACCTCTCGTGTTTACTCCCAGAAATCCCTGGCGGGATCGAGCACCGGGCGAATGATGCCCGCACGCACCGTAAAGTCGCCGAAGCCTTCACCCGCTTCGCGCTCTTTCGCCCAGCGCCCGACAAGCTCGTCGATGGAATCAAGAATTTCCGGCTCGGTGATGTTCTCGCGGAACATACGTGGGATGCGCGTACCGATACGGTTACCGCCCAGGTGCAGGTTGTAACGACCCGGCGCTTTCCCCACCAGTCCGAGCTCGGCCAGCATCGCGCGACCGCAGCCGTTCGGACACCCGGTGACGCGCATAACAATATGCTCGTCCGGAATGCCGTGTTTTTCCAGAATCGCTTCCACTTTGTCGGTAAACGACGGCAGGAAACGTTCCGCTTCCGCCATCGCCAGCGGACAGGTCGGGAACGACACGCAGGCCATTGAGTTTTCGCGCTGCGGCTTCACCGCATCCATCAACCCATGTTCGCGCGCCAGCTTCTCGATCTTCGCCTTCTGGCTTTCCGGCACGCCGGCAATGATCAGGTTCTGGTTAGCCGTAATGCGGAACTCGCCCTTATGGATCTTCGCAATTTCCAGCAGACCGGTTTTCAGCGGACGCCCCGGATAATCCAGAATACGGCCGTTTTCGATAAACAGCGTCAGGTGCCATTTGTTGTCGATACCCTTCACCCAGCCAATGCGATCGCCGCGCCCGGTGAATTCGTAAGGGCGGATCGGCTCAAACTTGATGCCCGCGCGACGCTCCACTTCCGCTTTGAACGTCTCCACGCCCACGCGCTCCAGGGTGTATTTGGTTTTCGCGTTTTTACGGTCGGTACGGTTACCCCAGTCGCGCTGGGTCGTCACCACCGCTTCCGCCACGGCCAGCGTATGCTCCAGCGGCAGGAAGCCGAACTCGCTGGCGGTACGGGCGTAGGTTTTCTTGTTACCGTGTTCGATGGACAGGCCGCCCCCCACCAGCAGGTTAAAGCCCACCAGCTTGCCGTTTTCGGCAATCGCCACGAAGTTCATGTCGTTGGCGTGCAGGTCGATATCGTTCTGCGGTGGAATAACGACCGTGGTTTTAAACTTACGCGGCAGGTAGGTCTGACCGAGGATCGGCTCTTCGTCGGTGGTCGCGACTTTTTCCTGATCGAGCCAGATCTCTGCATAGGCGCGCGTGCGCGGCAGGAGGTGCTCGGAGATCTTCTTCGCCCACTCGTACGCTTCGGCGTGCAGCTCGGACTCATAAGGATTCGAGGTGCAGAGCACGTTACGGTTCATATCGTTGGCGGTCGCCAGCGCGTCCAGCCCAACGGAGTGCAGCATCTGGTGCACCGGCTTGACGTTCTTCTTCAGAATGCCGTGGAACTGGAAGGTCTGACGGTTGGTCAGACGGATGCTGCCGTAGATCGTGTTTTCACCGGCAAACTTGTCGATCGCCTGCCACTGTTTGGTGGTAATCACCCCGCCCGGCAAACGGCAGCGCAGCAGCATCGCGTGACGCGGCTCCAGCTTCTGCTCTGCACGCTCGGCGCGGATGTCGCGGTCGTCCTGCTGGTACATGCCGTGGAAACGGATCAGCAGGAAGTTGTCGCCTTTGAAACCGCCGGTGAGACCGTCATTCAGATCTTCAGCAATGGTGCCACGCAGATAGTTGCTTTCCAGCTTCATGCGCTCGGCGTCTGTCAGTTTACCTTCGACCACCAGTGGCCCTGGATGTTTTTCGCTCATTAGTAGACATCTCGCTGATAACGGCGCTCAACGCGCAGCTCACTTAAAAATTCGTCCGCCGCTTCGGCATCCATACCGCCGAATTCGGCAATCACTTCCAGCAAAGTCTGCTCAACGTCTTTCGCCATGCGATTGGCGTCGCCGCAGACATAAATGTGGGCACCGTCATTGATCCAGCGCCACAGCTCTGCACCCTGTTCGCGCAGTTTGTCTTGTACGTATACTTTTTCTTTCTGGTCGCGAGACCAGGCCAGATCGATGCGGGTCAGTACGCCTTCTTTCACATAGCGCTGCCACTCGACCTGGTAGAGGAAATCTTCGGTAAAGTGCGGATTGCCAAAGAACAGCCAGTTTTTACCCGGCGCGCCGTCTGCCGCGCGCTGCTGCATAAAGGCGCGGAACGGCGCAATGCCGGTGCCCGGGCCAATCATAATGACCGGCGTTTCCGGGTTTGCCGGCAGGCGGAAGTTATCGTTGTGCTCGATAAAGACGCGCACTTCGCCCTCTTCTTCCACGCGATCCGCCAGGAAGCCTGATGCCCCACCCGTGCGGGCGCGGCCTTCGATATCGTAACGCACCACGCCGACGGTAATATGCACTTCACTCTCCACTTCAGCCTGCGAAGAGGCGATGGAGTACAGGCGCGGGGTGAGCGGGCGCAGCAGGCCGATCAGCGCATCGGCATCCAGCTGAGCCGGAGAGAAGCGCACCATATCGACAATCGGCGTCGTCGCGGCGTAATGCTGCAGCTTCGCCTTGTCGCCCACCAGCGGCAGCAGTGATTCGCTGCGCGTCAAGGTGGCATAATTTTCGACGATATTCGGGGTGTTCACCGTCAGCTCAAAATGCCCCTGCAACGCTTCAGAAAGTGGCTGCGTTTTACCGTCAACGGTGACAGGCTCGTCGCCTTTCAGCCACAGCAGCTCAACCAGCTCTTTCACCAGCGCCGGATCGTTCTGATACCAGACGCCCAGCGCATCGCCAGGCTGATAGCGCAGGCCCGAGTCGCCCAGATCGATTTCGATATGGCGCACATCTTTTTCTGAATCGCGGCCGGTAATTTTCTGGTTCACCGACAGGCTCGCCGTCAGCGGCGCCTCTTTGGTGTACGGGCTGGTGTGGATGTCGTTAACTGCACCCGTCGCGGTGAATGCGGCCTGCGCCGACGTCTCTTTCGGCACGCGCGCTTTTAGCACCTCAACGATGCGTTCACGCCATTCGGCGGCGGCGGCCTGGTATTCAACATCCGCGTCAACGCGGTCCAGCAGGCGCTCCGCGCCCAGCTCCGCCAGCTTGCTGTCGAAGTCTTTGCCGGACTGGCAGAAGAATTCATAGGAGGTATCGCCCAGGCCAAAGACGGCAAACGCCGTGCCATCCAGCTTCGGCGCTTTTTTCGAGAACAGGAACTTATGCAGCGCCACCGCTTCTTCAGCGGGTTCACCTTCACCCTGCGTAGAGGCAACCACCACCAGCAGTTTTTCTGACGCGATTTGCTTAAATTTGTAATCCCCGGCGTTGACCAGGTTCACGTTCAGTTTCGCGGCCAGCAGGTCGTCGCGCAGTGCTTCGGCCACGCGGCGGGCATTGCCCGTCTGCGAGGCGGAAATCAGGGTAATGGCCGGAATTTCAACGGCCGTGGCCGGAGCACCCGCCACAGCGCCAGGCTGCTGATTGAGCATTCCCCAGAAATAACCGGAGACCCAGGCAAGCTGAGTGGGAGAAAAATCAGAGGTGGCAGCCTGAAGGCGCGCCAGTTGCTCCGGGTTCAGGGGAAGCAAATTTGAAGGTGGGGCCTGTGTTGTCATGCGTCGTTATGTTCCAGTAGCCAAGCGGACTTTAAGCGAATAAATCCAAACTGAAGATAAGGTTAACGGCGAGGATAATAACAATTAAAGAAGGGATGGAAATAATAAATAACCAAATGGACTAACCTGTTTTGGTTGTCATGCTTAGCGATAAAACCGATTAAATAACCTTATGAAATAAAAGAACAAAAACCGATAAACACACTGAATACGAGGCGGTTGCCGCTCAGAGCCGTTTTAGTTAATGCTAAAAATTGTGCTTTCCGGTACTATGCGGCGGTTTTTTCCGCATTACTGAGAGCGATCATGTCCACCACACTGTTTAAAGATTTCACCTTCGAAGCCGCCCACCACCTTCCGCATGTCCCTGAAGGGCATAAATGTGGCCGTCTGCACGGGCATTCGTTCATGGTGCGTCTTGAGATCACCGGTGAAGTTGATCCGCATACCGGTTGGATCATGGATTTTGCCGAGCTGAAGGCGGCGTTTAAGCCGACCTACGATCGTCTGGATCACTACTACCTGAATGAGATCCCGGGCCTTGAAAACCCGACCAGCGAAGTGCTGGCAAAATGGATTTGGGATCAGATGAAACCGCGGGTACCGCTGCTGAGCGCGGTGATGATCAAAGAGACCTGCACCGCGGGCTGCATCTATCGCGGGGAGTGATGCTTGCCGGGTGGCGCTGACGCTTACCCGGCCTACAAGCGCCTCGAACCGTAGGCCCGGTAAGCGTTCGCGCCACCGGGCTTTTTTTCAGGCAATATTCAGATATTTGTGCGTCTGCATCGACAGGCGCCAGTTGCGCGCAATACAGGTTTCAATGCACAGGCGCGTTGCATCGTCTTTCTGGCTGATAGGCTGCAGGGCAATCACCCGCTGCTTTTCATCCGTCAGGGTGGCCAGCAGTTCATCCAGCGCTTCGATATCACGCACGCGCCCTACCGGGTGCTTAATCTCATCCGCGCGCTCCAGCGCCTGAGACAGCACGTCGTACCCGCCGCGCATATTCACTTTTGGCGATACCGTCACCCAGGTGGTGTGCGAGCAGCGCACTTCATGGGTACCGCTGGTTTCGATCTGGCAGCTGTAGCCGTTCTTTTCGAGCAGCTCGGTCAGCGGGGTCAGATCGTGGATGCAGGGTTCACCGCCGGTGATCACGACGTGGCGCGCCGTCCAGCCCTGACGGCCAATAATGGCCAGCAGATCTTCGGCACTGCCCGCGCCCCACTTATCGCTCTCTTTGGTTTTCGCCAGAATGCTAAACAGCGACACTTCCCGATCTGCGAGCTTATCCCACGTATGTTTGGTGTCACACCAGGCACAGCCAACCGGGCATCCCTGTAAACGAATGAAAATAGCGGGAACGCCGGTAAAGTAACCCTCGCCTTGCAGGGTCTGGAACATCTCGTTAATCGGGTACTGCATAGTCATCTCAGTAAAGGGGATAAACGATAAGTATCGCAGATCCCCGCCGGATGGTCATGCTCCATCGGTGCTTTACGCGCCAATCGCCGCCATAAACCGTTCCGTGATTTGCTGTGGACGGGTGATCGCGCCGCCGACCACCACCGTATGCGCGCCCAGCGCCAGGCACCTGGCCGCACGTTCAGGCGTATCCACGTTGCCTTCGGCAACCACGGGCACCGTCACGGCCGCCAGCACCGCTTTCAGGAACGCGCAGTCGTTGTCAGGCAACGTATGGCCCGCGGTTTCCGCCGTGTAGCCGTAAAGCGTGGTGCCGACGCAGTCGAAGCCCAGCGCCTGCGCCGTCACGGCTTCGTCCACGGAGGAGATATCCGCCATCAGCAGCACCGCGGGATAGCATGAGCGGATGCGCGAGACCAGTGTTTCCAGAGATTCGCCGCCAGGACGTTCCCGCGCCGTCGCATCAAGCGCAATGATGTCCGGCGAGACGCTCATGAGCTCATCCACCTCTTTCATTGTCGCAGTGATAAACACCTCGCTTTCGGGATAATCCCGTTTGATGATGCCGATGACCGGCAAAGACACCTGCTGCTTTATGGCCTCAATATCCGCCACGCTGTTGGCGCGAATAGCCGCGGCCCCGCCCTGTGCCGCCGCCAGCGCCATTCTCGACATAATAAACGGGCTGTGCAGCGGTTCATTTTCCAGCGCCTGACAGGAGACGACCAGTTTTCCCTTGAGGGTATCCAGTACAGTTTTCATTACGATAAGATCTCTTCCACTTCGTTTTTGATAATCGTGACGTGCGGGCCATAGATGACCTGAACGCCGTTGCCGCGCACGATAACGCCGCGCGCCCCGGTGGCTTTCAGCGCCGCGTCATTCACTTTGCTGCCGTCTTTAACCGTCACGCGAAGACGCGTGGCGCAGCAGTCCACCTCGTCCAGATTGTCTTTTCCGCCTAATCCGGCGATCACCGCAGCAGCGCGTTCGTTTTGCGGCAGACTGACTTCGTCAGCCATCGCCTCCTTTTCCCGACCCGGCGTCGCGAAATCAAAGCGGTTAATCAGATAGCGGAAGGTAAAGTAGTACAGGAAGAACCACGGTACGCCGACCAGCGGAACGAACATCCAGTTGGTTTTGGCCTCTCCCTGCAAAATGCCGAACAGCACGAAGTCGATGAAACCGCCGGAGAAGGTTTGCCCAATGGTGATATGCAGCATGTGCGCGAGCATGAATGCCAGCCCGTCAAACAGCGCATGGATGACGTAGAGCACCGGCGCAATAAACAGGAACGAGAATTCGATAGGCTCGGTAATCCCTGTCAGGAACGAGGTTAACGCCGCAGAAAGCAGCAGTCCGGCAACGCGTTTTTTGTTCTCGGGTTTTGCCGTGTGGTACATCGCCAGGCACGCCCCGAGCAGGCCAAACATCATCGTGATAAAGCGCCCGGACATGAAGCGTGACGTGCCTTCGTAAAACTGACGCGTGGTCGGATCGGCCAGCTGGGCGAAGAAGATCCGCTGCGTGCCTTCCACGAGGTGTCCGTTGACGATTTCACTCCCGCCAAGCGCGGTGGTCCAGAAAGGCAGATAGAAGATGTGGTGCAGACCGAACGGGCCCAGCATGCGAAGAATAAAGCCGTACAGCAGGGTGCCCAGATAGCCGGTCGCATCCACCAGCCCGCCCAGACCAAAAATCAGCTTCTGGAAATGCGGCCAGACCACGGTCATGAGCGCACCGACGAGTATCGCCGCCAGCGAGCTGATAATAGGAACAAAGCGCGAGCCGCCAAAAAAGCCCAGGAACTGCGGAAGCGCAATTTTATTAAACCGATGATGGAGCGCGCAGGTCACCAGTCCAATCACCACGCCGCCAAACACGCCGGTTTCCAGCGTCTGAATACCCAGCGTCATGCCCTGCCCCACGGCCCCCGGGTTCTCATGCGCCAGTTTGCCGGTGAGGATCAGCAGCGCGTTGATGGTGGCATTCATCACCAGAAACGCGAGTAACGCCGCCAGCCCGGCCGTGCCCTTATCGCTTTTTGCCAGCCCGACGGCCACCCCAACGGCAAACAGCACCGAGAGGTTCGCAAACACGATGGATCCTGCGCTGCTCATGATGGTGAAAATGGCCTGCAGCCAGCTCACGTCTAAAAACGGATAGGCTGCCAGCGTGTTGGGATTCGATAACGCGCCGCCTATCCCCAGCAGCAGACCCGCCGCAGGCAACACGGCAATCGGCAACATAAAGGATTTGCCAAAGCGCTGCGCTTTTTCAAACCATCCTCCTGAAGAAGCCCCACTGAATATTTGCATCATTTTTTCATCCCCTCATTAAACGATGAAAATTTTTACCATATAAATATTTAATAGTGAAAATTACCATCACAAACCAGGACGACGATCATACTTTTTCAAAATGACTGGCATCTTTCCCCCGCTTTCCGCCACACTAGTCGCAGAGAAACGCATTAAGGATCGAGCATGTCAGACCATGAAAACCTGCTGCTGAAGCTACGCCAGGAGGCTTCCGGGTACAGCCCAACACAACAAAAACTCGGTGAGTTTGTCCTCAGCGATCCAGCCCGGGTGCTCTACCTGACGATCACCGAGCTGGCGCGCGAGAGCCACACCAGCGAGGCCAGCGTAACGCGTCTTTGCCGGACGCTGGGCTGCAAGGGCTATAACGAATTTAAAATGGCGCTTGCGCTGGATATTCAGCAGGGCCAGCCCGCGCGTCAGGCGGGGGATGAGATTGATAACGTGGTGGATGAGTCGGTGCAGGCATTGCAGGATACCGCCAGGCTTCTTGACCGCGCGCTGCTTGAAAAGGCCGCGCTAGCGCTGCATCAGGCGCAGTCGGTGCAGATTTATGGCGTTGCGGCCAGCGCGATCCTCGGGGAGTATCTCCACTACAAGCTGTTGCGTCTGGGGAAACCCGCACAGCTGTTTAGCGATATGCACCGCGCGGCCATGAATGCGACAACGCTTTCAAAAGAGACCCTGGTGGTGGCTATCTCCAGCTCGGGTTCAACGCGGGATTTACTCCACGTGGTGAAGCTTGCCCGCAAACGTGGCGTTAAGGTACTGGCTCTCAGCAATACGCCCCGCAGCCCGCTGGCGTCCCTGAGCGACATGCAGCTGGTGGCCGCCAAGCCAGAGGGGCCGCTTAGCGCGGGCGCGCTCAATGCTAAGGTTGGGGTCATGCTGCTGGTCGAGCTGCTGACTACGTCCCTGATTGCGCTGGATGGTCATTACGGCGACGTTAGCCAGCAAACAGCCAGCGCCACGCTTCCCCTTTTGCTCTGAAAATCATTCGCAGGCTAAATAAAACAGCCTGCGTCTTGTGTCGTCTGATTTACGTTAAGGGGGGGTGAATCATTTATCCGGCAAATGTTTGGTGTAACAAAGTATTATATTTATTACATTTTGAATTAAGCTAATCATCTGGTGGTGCGGAAATAAAAAACATAAAAATCAAAATTTTAAAATATTAATTTTAATAAATTGAATTTTTATCCAACCTGTAATGTCCAATATCTCCACCTGATTTCCTTTCCTTAAAATAAGCTTAAGACGCCATTGATTTCGGCGTTTTATTATTTAAATGCCGTTTACTTTTGCCCGCCTACAATCCGCCTCATCAATCATAATGAGACGGTATTAATGAAGATGTTATTGATTACAGGCGTGACCGGATTTCTGGGCGGTGCAGTACTGGAAAAAATACTCACCAGCGATCAACCCGTAAAACTGCTTTTGCTCGCGCGTGCCAGCGATCCGCAGAGCGGGCTGAAGCGCGTGCTGGAGAACATGCGCAAGTTCAACGTTCCTGAGGACAAACTGGCCTCTCTGAATGTGGATAATATCCTGATTGGCGACCTCAGCCAGCCTGAAGCCTTCCTGAACGATCCCCGTCTGGATCGGGTCACGCATGTCGTGAACTGTGCGGCTGTCGCCTCATTTGGTAACAACCCGCTCATCTGGAAGGTCAACGTTGAAGGAACGCTGGCGCTGGCGCGCCGTATGGAGCAGGTCTCAGGACTTCAGCGTTTCCTCCACGTAGGCACGGCAATGTCATGCACACCGGAGCAGGATTCCCTGGTCGCCGAAAGCGCGGAATTCAGAGAGAATGCTGAACACCTGGTGGAATACACTTATTCGAAGTCAACCATCGAACAGCTGATGCGCCAGGAATGTCCGAACCTGCCGCTGCTCATCGCGCGTCCGTCCATCGTTGTCGGCCATACCCGCCACGGCTGCACACCGTCGAGCAGCATTTTCTGGGTCTTTAGCATGGGCCTGATGCTGCAGAAGTTTATGTGCTCCATGGAAGACAGGATCGACGTTGTTCCGGTGGATTATTGCGCCGACGCGCTGTTAATGCTGCTGGACAGCAACGCGCGTCCGGGGGAAGTGGTACACATTTCTGCCGGTGAAGAGAATAGCGTTCGCTTTGCGGATATCGATCAGGCGATGGCGCAGGCGCTGGAGAAAGCCCCCGTCGGGGATAAATATGCGCAGGTTAGCTACGAAACGCTGGTCAGAATGCGCCGCGAGTTGAAAACGATTTTTGGCCCGTGCAACGAACGTCTGATGCTAAAAGCCATGCGGTTATACGGTGCGTTTGCCACGCTTAACGTGCGCTTCAGCAACGATAAGCTGCTGAGCATGGGGATGCCGAAGCCACCCCGGTTTACGGATTATATCGCCCGCTGCGTGCAAACCACCCAGGGGCTGACGATCCCGGAGCAAATGGCGGTTGATTTTAAATAGCCAAAAAAAATGCCAGTCATGCGACTGGCATTTTCATTTTAAGGCTTAGGCGATTATGCCTGGCCTTTGATCTCTTTACGACCGTTGTATGGTGCTTTTTCGCCCAGCGCTTCTTCGATACGAATCAGCTGGTTGTATTTAGCAACACGGTCAGAACGGCTCATAGAACCGGTTTTGATCTGGCCTGCAGCGGTACCTACAGCCAGGTCGGCAATGGTAGCGTCTTCAGTTTCGCCAGAACGGTGAGAGATAACCGCGGTGTAGCCAGCGTCTTTCGCCATTTTGATCGCAGCCAGCGTTTCGGTCAGGGAACCGATCTGGTTGAATTTGATCAGGATGGAGTTAACGATGCCTTTCTCGATACCTTCTTTCAGGATCTTGGTGTTGGTTACGAACAGGTCGTCACCCACCAGCTGGATTTTGTCGCCCAGTACTTTAGTCTGGTATGCGAAGCCAGCCCAGTCAGACTCGTCCAGACCGTCTTCGATAGACACGATTGGGTACTGTTTGGTCAGGTCTTCCAGGAAGTGAGTGAACTCTTCGGAGGTGAACGCTTTGTTGCCTTCGCCAGCCAGAACGTATTTACCGTCTTTGTAGAATTCAGATGCTGCACAGTCCATCGCCAGGGTGATGTCTTTGCCCAGCTCGTAGCCAGCAGCTTTTACTGCTTCTGCGATAACAGCCAGAGCTTCTGCGTTAGAACCCAGGTTTGGCGCATAGCCACCTTCGTCACCAACAGCCGTGTTCATGCCTTTAGCTTTCAGAACTTTAGCCAGGTTGTGGAACACTTCAGAACCCATACGTACCGCTTCTTTCAGGGATTTCGCGCCAACTGGCTGAATCATGAATTCCTGAATATCAACGTTGTTGTCTGCGTGCTCACCACCGTTGATGATGTTCATCATTGGTACAGGCATGGAGTATTTGCCTGGGGTGCCGTTCAGTTCAGCGATGTGCTCGAACAGTGGCATACCTTTCGCAGCCGCAGCCGCTTTGGCGTTTGCCAGAGAAACAGCCAGGATTGCGTTCGCACCGAAGTTAGATTTGTTTTCAGTACCGTCCAGATCGATCATGATCTTGTCGATGCCAGCCTGGTCTTTGGCGTCTTTGCCAATGATTGCCTGAGCAATAGGACCGTTTACAGCGCCAACCGCTTTCAGTACGCCTTTACCCAGGAAGCGAGATTTGTCGCCATCGCGCAGTTCCAGCGCTTCGCGGGAACCGGTAGAAGCACCTGATGGAGCAGCAGCCATACCAACGAAACCACCTTCCAGGTGAACTTCGGCTTCAACGGTCGGGTTACCACGGGAGTCGATGATTTCACGACCGATGACTTTAACGATTTTGGACATTAGATTTTCCTCAGTACAAGTTAAACTAAAACTCCAGACAAACAACGCGTACCAAAGGTACGCGTTGCCGTTCTAACTTTTTTTACTTCGCCTGACGCTTCTGGTAGTCGCTGGCGGCCTTCACAAAGCCTGCAAACAGCGGATGCCCGTCACGTGGCGTTGAAGTAAATTCCGGGTGGAACTGGCAGGCGACAAACCACGGATGGTTTGGCACTTCAATGATCTCGACTAACTGATCATCCCCGGAGCGTCCCGCAACACGCAGGCCCGCGGCTTCAATAGGTTTCAACAACATGTTGTTGACTTCATAGCGGTGACGATGGCGCTCGGTGATGACCGGCTCGCCATACAGCTTGCGAACCACGCTATCGTCAGTCAGCTGGCAGGCCTGTGCGCCAAGACGCATGGTGCCACCCAGATCGCTCTTCTCGGTACGGACTTCGACGTTACCTTCTTCGTCACGCCATTCGGTGATAAGCGCCACAACAGGGTACTTACAGTCTGGCACAAATTCCGTAGAGTTCGCGTTTTCCATTCCCGCTACGTTGCGCGCAAATTCGATCAGCGCAACCTGCATACCCAGACAGATGCCGAGGTATGGAATATTGTTTTCACGCGCATAGCGCGCGGTGGCGATCTTGCCTTCTACACCACGGTAGCCGAAGCCGCCTGGGATAAGAATAGCATCCAGATCTTTCAGGATTTCAACGCCACGCGTTTCAACATCCTGCGAATCAATCAGCTTGATGTTCACGGAGACACGGTTCTTCAGACCACCGTGTTTCAGCGCTTCGATCACGGACTTATAGGCATCCGGCAGCTCGATGTACTTGCCGACCATACCGATAGTCACTTCGCCTGCCGGATTGGCTTCTTCGTAAATAACCTGTTCCCATTCAGACAGGTTAGCTTCCGGACAGTTCAAGCTGAATCGTTTACAAATATAATCGTCCAGGCCCTGAGATTTCAACAGGCCCGGGATTTTATAAATGGAATCGACATCTTTCATTGAAATAACGGCTTTTTCAGGCACGTTACAGAACAATGCAATTTTCGCACGTTCGTTCGCCGGCACCGCACGATCGGAACGGCAAACCAGGATGTCTGGCTGAATACCAATGGAGAGCAGCTCTTTAACAGAGTGCTGAGTCGGTTTGGTTTTCACTTCACCTGCAGCGGCCATGTACGGCACCAGCGTCAGGTGCATGAACAGCGCGTGTTCACGGCCAATGTCTACCGCCAGCTGACGAATCGCTTCCAGGAATGGCAGGGATTCGATATCACCCACGGTACCGCCGATTTCAACCAGCACCACGTCGTGGCCTTCGCCACCCGCAACAATGCGTTCTTTGATGGCGTTAGTGATGTGCGGGATAACCTGAACGGTGGCACCCAGATAATCACCACGGCGCTCTTTACGAAGAACGTCGGAGTAGATGCGGCCGGTCGTGAAGTTGTTACGACGGGTCATTTTGGTGCGGATGAAACGCTCGTAGTGGCCAAGATCCAGATCGGTTTCAGCGCCGTCTTCAGTAACGAACACTTCCCCGTGTTGGATTGGGCTCATGGTGCCCGGATCGACGTTGATGTACGGATCCAGTTTCATCATGGTCACATTGAGGCCACGGGCTTCAAGAATGGCTGCGAGGGAGGCTGCGGCAATGCCTTTACCCAGAGAGGATACGACCCCGCCGGTCACAAAAATATAGTTCGTTGTCATGCTGAACCTGAGAAGTTAGGGTGAAACGATGGAATAACCAGGACGGGAAAGTAGTATACCCGAACACGGCGAGCGCCACAAACTTTCATTCTCCGTCTCCATTCCAGGCCATGACAAACATAAGGAGTGAGAAAATAGCCCCTTTTGGGTAAATGTTTTTGACGCAAATCAAGCGCTTGTCATTTAAAAAATCACACAAATTGCGCTTGATCGCAAAATTTCGTTAGAGATCAGATTCCTGGCGCTTTACTTCCTGCCAGACTTCTTCCATTGCCTCGAGGTCAATACCGGTCATTTCCAGGCCTCGCGAGGCGACAATCCGCTCCACTTCGCGAAAGCGGCGTTCGAATTTCAGGTTGGCTTTTTGCAGTGCCGTTTCCGCTTTTACACCCAGGTGGCGAGAAAGGTTGACGGTCGCAAACAGCAGATCGCCCATCTCTTCCTCAAGCTTTGCTTCATCCACCACCGCCTGCTGCGCTTCGTGCATGACTTCGTCAATCTCTTCGTGCACTTTATCCAGCACCGGACCGAGGGAGGTCCAGTCAAACCCCACCGCGGAGCAACGTTTCTGGATTTTGTGCGCGCGCATCAGCGCGGGCAGGCTCAGCGGGATATCATCCAGCGCGGAGTGCAGGGATTTTTCTGCCCGCTCGGCGCTTTTGATCTGCTCCCAGCGGGCCAGCACTTCGGTGCTGTTTTCTGCGGTGGCGTCACCGAAAATATGGGGATGACGGCGCTCAAGCTTGTCGCTGATGGCAGCGCAAATATCGTCAAAGTTAAAGCGCCCTTCTTCCTGCGCCATCTGCGCGTAGAACACCACCTGGAACAGCAGATCGCCCAACTCGCCGCGCAGGTCGTCAAAATCTTCACGGGAAATGGCGTCCAGCACCTCGTAGGTCTCTTCAAGGGTGTACGGGGCGATGGTGGCGAAAGTCTGCTCTTTGTCCCACGGGCAGCCGTTTTCCGGGTCGCGCAGGCGTTTCATGATGCCGAGCAGGCGGTCGATTTGAGTCATAGTTCTGTCCTGATGATAAAATGCCGGGTGGCGGCGTTGCCTTACCCGGCCTACGGAAGAGGATGTTTAGCCGCCGTGCAGACGACGCGCGTCAATCACATCCGGCACCTGGTTCAGCTTGCCGAGCACGCGGCCCAGCACCTGCAGGTTGTAGATTTCGATAGTCATATCGATGGTGGCAAGCTGCTCGCGGGTATCGCTGCGGCTGGCGACGCCCAGCACGTTGACCTTCTCGTTGGCGAGAATGGTCGTAATGTCGCGCAGCAGGCCGCTGCGGTCGTTGGCGGTAACGCGCACCACCAGCGAGTAGCCAGCAGAATAGCTTTCCCCCCAGACCGCTTCCACGATGCGCTCCGGCGCATGGGACTGAAGCTCGGCAAGCTGGTCGCAGTCGGAACGGTGAATCGAAATTCCGCGCCCCTGGGTGATAAAGCCGACGATATCATCCCCTGGGATTGGCTGGCAGCAGCGGGCGATGTGGTGCATCAGGTTACCGACACCTTCGACCACCACGCGGCCGTTGTCCTTGCTGCGCTGCTGCGGCGCGTAGGTTTTCTGCTGCAGCTGCTTCAGCGCCGCCGCGTCCTGCTCTTCCGCGCTTGGCTTATTGAACTGCGCCTGCAGGAAGTTCACCATCTGATTCAGACGAATATCACCGCCGCCAATGGCCGCTAACAGCTCATCAAGCTCGTTGAAGTTGTAGCGCGGCAGCAGGAATTTCTCCGCCTCTTTCAGGCTGATTCCGATATGCTCCAGCTCGTCGTCGAGGATCTGACGACCGGCCAGGATATTCTTGTCACGATCCTGTTTACGGAACCAGGCGTGAATTTTCGAGCGTCCGCGGCTGGTGGTGACATACCCCAGGTTCGGGTTAAGCCAGTCCCGGCTCGGGTTCGGCTGCTTCTGGGTAATGATTTCAATCTGGTCACCCATCTGCAGCTGATAGGTGAACGGTACGATACGCCCGCCAATTTTCGCCCCGATGCAGCGGTGCCCCACATCGCTATGGATGTGGTAGGCAAAATCGAGCGGCGTAGAGCCGGCCGGCAGGTCAACAACGTCCCCTTTCGGCGTAAAGACATACACCCGATCGTCAAAGACCTGGCTGCGCACTTCGTCGAGCATCTCGCCGGAATCGGCCATCTCTTCCTGCCACGCAATCAGCTTACGCAGCCAGGCAATGCGGTCTTCGTGGCCTGAACGCGCCCCGCCGGACGTGCCTTCTTTGTATTTCCAGTGCGCGGCAACGCCCAGTTCGGCATCTTCATGCATCTGCTTGGTGCGGATCTGAATCTCGACCGTTTTACCGCCCGGGCCAAGCACCACGGTATGAATAGACTGATAGCCGTTCGGTTTGGGGTTGGCGACATAGTCATCGAACTCATCCGGCAGATGACGGAAGTGCGTGTGCACTATCCCCAGCGCAGCGTAGCAGTCCTGCAGACGCTCCGCCACGATACGCACGGCGCGCACGTCAAACAGCTCGTCAAAGGCGAGGTGTTTCTTCTGCATTTTGCGCCAGATGCTGTAGATGTGTTTTGGTCGACCGTAGACTTCGGCGCGCACGTTCTCTTCTTTCATCGCCTGACGCAGGCCACCGACAAACTCCTCGATGTAGTGCTCGCGATCGATACGGCGCTCGTGCAGGAGTTTGGCAATCCGTTTATATTCCGCCGGGTGCAGATAGCGGAAGCAGTAATCTTCCAGCTCCCATTTCAGCTGACCAATCCCCAAGCGGTTCGCCAGCGGCGCATAGATGTTTGTACACTCTTTGGCGGCCAGCACGCGCTCGTCTTCCGGCGCATCCTTCACCTCTCGCAGGTGGGCAATACGCTCGGCCAGCTTGATGACCACGCAGCGGAAATCATCCACCATGGCCAGCAGCATCCGGCGAACGTTATCGACCTGCTCTGAGGAGACGGAATCGGTGTGCGCGGCTTTAAGCTGACGGATGGCCGCCATATCGCGTACGCCGTGGATCAGCGCGACGACGGATTTCCCGACGCTGTCGCGCAGCACGTCTTCGCTGACCACGTCCGCATCCGCGAGGGGGAAGAGCAGCGCGGCCTGCAGCGTTTCGATGTCCATGTTCAGCATGGACAGGATTTCAACCATCTCCACGCCGCGCCACAGGAGAAGATCGGCGTCGGGATGCCCCTGCGTGGTGCGCAGACAATAGGCCCAGGTTTCGGTTAAGCGTTCACACGACTGCTGGCTGGAAATTCCCAGACTTGCGATCCATTTTTGTGGGTCAAACTCCCCAGCTTTATTGAGATGTGCACTTCTTACCGCAACCATTGTCCTCTCCTTTAGGGACCAGGGCCTGTCGAAGTCGACAAGCCAAACAAATTAGATGTGCTCGAACAACACCATCGATTCCAGATGCCCAGTGTGCGGGAACATGTCCAGCATTGCCAGACGCTGAATCTGGTAACCCGCGCTGAGTAATGCCTCGCTGTCCCGGGCAAGCGTTGCCGGGTTACAGGAAACATAGACCACACGCTTCGGCGCGAGTTTAATAATATGTGCCATCACGCCCGGGGCACCGGCACGTGCCGGGTCGAGCAAAATTTTATCGAAGCCCTGCTTTGCCCACGGCTGTTGGGTGACATCTTCCTCAAGATTTTGATGAAAGAATGTCACATTTTGCAAGCCGTTCTGCCGCGCGTTCTCCTGCCCTTTCGCCACCAGCGCCTCAACGCCTTCCACGCCGACGACGCTGGCCGCTTCTCGCGCCAGCGGCAGCGTGAAGTTGCCCATTCCGCAGAACAGATCGAGCACCCGGTCGCTTTTCTGAACATCCAGCCACGCCAGCGCTTTCGCCACCATCTGCTGGTTAACGCCATCATTGACCTGAATGAAATCTCGCGGACTGAACGTTAAGCGTAGCCCGTTTGACGCATACCAGGGCGCCTCACCGGTAACCTGTTCAAGTATCTCGCTTTGTGGTGCAAGGAAAAGCGCCAGGTCGTGGGAATGCGAAAAGCGTTCCAGTTTTTCGCGATCTTTTTTCGACAACGGCGCGGTATGGCGCAGCACCATCAGCGGGCCATTGTTTGCCATGACCAGTTCGACATGCCCAAGATGGCGAACGCCGTCCAGCCCGGAGAGGCAGATGCGCACTTCCGGAAGCAATGCCTCAAGATGGGGCACCAAAATGGGGCACTGCTTCACGTCAACGATGTCGCTGGAGCCGGCCTTGCGAAACCCCATCTCCAGCCGCTCCGTTTTTGGCTGATAGCTGAGGCTCAGGCGCGCGCGACGACGATAGCCCCAGGGCTCATCGGCAAGAATTTCGTTAACGTCATGTTTAAGCAGACGCGACAGCGCGCGGCTTTTGCTTTTTTGCTGTAATTCTGTGCTCGCGTGCTGTTGCTGGCAGCCGCCACACACGCCAAAATGAGGACAGCGGGGCGCCACACGCTCCGGGCTATCGTTGAGTCGACGCTTAACCTGCCCGCGCGCAAACTGGCGTTTATCTTCCGTCAGCGTAATTTCTGCTCGTTCTGCTGGCAGTAAACCTGTTATAAACAGAGCCTTACCATTGTGGCGTGCCACTCCCTGACCAAACGGATCAAGGTCCGTGGCCTCAACAGTGATGATTTGACGCGTCGTCACGCGTCGCTTTGCAGAGTAGAATTGCGCCATCGCCGAGATTTTTCTCACATAAACATAATTATCTTAATTGTCCCATAACGGAACGCCATGACCAACTACAGCCTGCGCGCGCGCATGATGATTTTGATCCTCGCCCCCACCGTTCTCATCGGTTTGCTGCTGAGTATCTTCTTTGTGGTGCACCGCTATAACGATTTGCAGCGACAGCTGGAGGATGCAGGCGCCAGCATTATCGAACCGCTTGCCGTCTCCAGCGAGTACGGCATGAACCTGCAAAACCGCGAATCCATTGGGCAGTTAATCAGCGTACTCCACCGCCGCCACTCGGACATCGTACGCGCCATTTCCGTTTACGACGAACATAACCGCCTGTTTGTCACCTCGAATTTTCATCTCGATCCGGCGGCCCTGAAGATCCCGGACGGTACGCCGTTCCCGCGCCACCTCACCGTATTGCGGCGCGGCGATATCATGATCCTGCGCACGCCGATCGTATCGGAAAGCTATTCCCCCGATGAGTCTGCGCAGTCCGACGCCAAATCCAGCAATAATATGCTGGGATATGTGGCGCTGGAGCTGGATCTCAAGTCGGTCCGGCTACAGCAGTACAAAGAGATTTTCATCTCCGGCGTGATGATGCTGTTCTGCATCGGCATTGCGCTGATCTTCGGCTGGCGCCTGATGCGCGACGTGACGGGTCCCATCCGCAACATGGTTAACACGGTTGACCGCATCCGCCGGGGACAGCTCGACAGCCGTGTGGAAGGGTTTATGCTGGGCGAGCTGGATATGCTGAAAAACGGCATCAACTCGATGGCGATGTCGCTGGCGGCCTATCACGAAGAGATGCAGCACAACGTTGACCAGGCGACGTCCGACCTGCGCGAAACGCTGGAGCAGATGGAGATCCAGAACGTTGAGCTGGATCTGGCGAAAAAGCGCGCTCAGGAAGCGGCACGTATCAAATCGGAATTCCTTGCCAATATGTCGCACGAGCTGCGCACGCCGCTCAATGGCGTGATCGGCTTTACCCGTCTGACCCTGAAAAGCGAGCTGAATCCTACTCAGCGCGATCACCTGCACACCATTGAACGCTCGGCCAACAACCTGCTGGCGATCATCAATGACGTGCTGGACTTCTCCAAGCTGGAAGCGGGCAAGCTGATCCTCGAGAGTATTCCCTTCCCGCTGCGCAGCACGCTCGATGAAGTGGTGACGCTGCTCGCGCACTCGTCGCACGACAAAGGCCTTGAGCTGACGCTTAATATTAAAAACGACGTGCCGGATAACGTCATTGGCGATCCGCTGCGCCTGCAGCAGGTCATTACCAACCTTGTCGGGAATGCCATTAAATTCACCGAAAGCGGTAATATCGACGTCCTGGTAGAGAAACGCTCGATCAGCAGCAATAAGGTCCAGATTGAAGTCCAGATCCGCGATACCGGCATCGGCATTCCGGAGCGCGACCAGTCGCGTCTGTTCCAGGCGTTCCGTCAGGCGGATGCCAGCATCTCCCGCCGTCATGGCGGCACCGGTCTGGGGCTGGTGATCACCCAGCGTCTGGTTAACGAGATGGGCGGCGATATCTCTTTCCACAGCCAGCCAAATCGCGGTTCGACTTTCTGGTTCCACATTAATCTGGACCTCAATCCGAACGTGCTGACCGATGGCCCAGTGACGGACTGCCTGAAAGGCAAGCGTCTGGCCTACGTTGAACCTAACGCTGCGGCGGCGCAGTGTGCGCTCGACATCTTAAGCACCACGCCGCTGGAGGTGGTCTATAGCCCAACCTTCTCCGCTCTGGCCGTTGAGCATTATGACATCCTGCTGATGGGGATCCCGGTCACCTTCACCGGCGAGCTGACCATGCAGCAGGAGCGGCTGGCGAAAGCCGCGTCGATGACCGACTACCTGCTGCTGGCGCTGCCTTGCCACGCGCAGCTGAATGCAGAAGAGTTGAAAAATGACGGGGCCGCCGCCTGCTTGCTTAAACCGCTCACTGCGACCCGCCTGCTGCCCGCGCTCACGGAATATTGCCGTCTTAGCCAGCATGCCCTTCCGCTGATTAACGATGAGCAAAAATTGCCGATGAGCGTGATGGCGGTGGATGATAATCCGGCCAACCTGAAGCTC
Organism: Enterobacter cloacae complex sp. Mu1197; assembly: GCF_040059225.1. Lineage (NCBI taxonomy): Bacteria > Pseudomonadati > Pseudomonadota > Gammaproteobacteria > Enterobacterales > Enterobacteriaceae > Enterobacter > Enterobacter cloacae complex sp. Mu1197. The sequence continues at coordinate 3,747,586 of NZ_CP157375.1, forward strand.
ATTGGCGCATTGCTTGAAGACCAGGTTCAGCATGTTGAGCTGTGCACCAGCGGCGCGCAGGCGGTTGAACAGGCTAAGCAGATGCAGTTCGATTTAATCCTGATGGATATTCAGATGCCGGGCATGGACGGCATTCGGGCCTGCGAGCTGATCCACCAGCTGCCGCATCAGCAGCAAACGCCGGTTATTGCTGTCACCGCGCACGCGATGGCAGGCCAGAAGGAGAAGCTGCTGAGCGCCGGGATGAACGATTACCTGGCAAAGCCCATCGATGAAGAGAAACTTCATAGCCTGCTGTTGCGCTACAAGCCGGGTCATATTGGCGGAACGTACACGGTTTCCAGCGAGCAGGCTGAGATAAGCGTTAATCAGAACGCCACCTTTGACTGGCAGCTTGCGCTGCGCCAGGCGGCAGGTAAACCCGATCTCGCCCGCGACATGCTGCAAATGCTGGTCGCGTTTCTGCCGGAAATTCGCAATAAGGTGGAAGAGCAGCTGGTGGGTGAAAATCCGGAAGATCTGCTGGACGCAATCCACAAGCTGCACGGCAGCTGCGGGTACAGCGGCGTACCGCGGCTGAAAAACCTCTGCCAGCTGCTGGAGCAGCAGCTGCGTGCGGGCACGCCGGAATCGGAGCTTGAACCGGAGTTCCTGGAGCTGCTGGATGAAATGGATAACGTGACGCGCGAAGCGATGAAGGTGTTGGGGAGCTGAGGTAGAAGCCCGGTGGCGCTACGCTTACCGGGCCTACAGGTGCACTAACGTAGGCCGGGTAAGGCGAAGCCGCCACCCGGCAATCACAGCTAAAATGCCTGCCCCACTTTCAGCACCGCCGCGATATTTCTTGCGGCCATCCTGACGTTCTCGCCGGCATTTTCCAGCGCGTCTTCCAGCGAGCAGATGGTGTAGATCACGCTAAACACCGCATCAATGCCGTGATCGTGTACCACGCCAACGTCCGCCGTCAGGCTGCCCGCAATGCCGATAACGGGTTTGTTAAAGCGTTTCGCCACCTTCGCCACGCCCACCGGGACTTTGCCGTGGATCGTCTGGCTGTCAATGCGGCCTTCACCGGTGATCACCAAATCCGCATCGGCCACCTGGTCGGCCAGGTGTAGCGCATCGGTCACGATCTCAATGCCCTGGCGCAGCTGCGCGCCGCAAAAGGCGTAGAGCGCCGCACCCATGCCCCCCGCCGCGCCGCCGCCAGCAAGGTTTAGCACATCAATATCCAGGTCCCGGGCAATCACGCTCGCATAGTGCGCAAGCGCGTTGTCCAGGGTGACGATCATCTCGGGTGTGGCCCCCTTCTGCGGGCCAAATACGGCTGACGCGCCGTCCTTCCCGGTAAGCGGATTGGTTACATCGCAGGCCACCTCAATCCGGCACTCCGCCAGACGTCTGTCCAGCCCGCTCAGGTCGATACGCGCGAGTTTTCCCAGCTCGCCCCCGCCCAGCCCAAGAGGCTGTTCATTGTCGTCCAGCAGCTTCGCCCCCAGCGCCTGCACCATGCCTGCGCCGCCGTCATTGGTGGCGCTGCCGCCAATGCCAATAATGATATGCTTAACGCCCGCATCCAGCGCGTGACGAATCAGTTCGCCCGTGCCCCATGAGGTAGTTTTCAGCGGATTACGCAGCGAAGGTGCAACCAACTCCAGGCCGCTTGCCGCCGCCATTTCAATAAAGGCGCTCTGCTTATCTCCGGACAAGCCATAGAACCCCTCAACGCGCTCGCCCAGCGGGCCGGTCACCGGAACATGCACAATGCTTCCCTGCGTTGCTGCGATCATCGCCTCAACCGTCCCTTCGCCACCGTCCGCGACCGGCAGTTTCACATAAACCGCCTCGGGAAAGATCTCGCGAAAACCACGTTCTATCGCTGTCGCAACCTCAAGCGCACTCAAACTTTCCTTATACGAGTCCGGTGCGATAACAATTTTCATAAGCCATCCTTACGCATAGTCGTTACGTTAAGCATACACCACGTAAAAGACCGCTCGTGGGAGCGGTCCCAATGCGTTTATCGTACCATGCACGGACGTTTATTGTCGAATGTCCAGTCCGGGATCAAATACTGCATCGCCATCGCATCGTCGCGCGCGCCCAGACCGTGTTTCTGATACAACTCATGGGCCTTCATGACCTGATCCATATCCAGCTCAACCCCCAACCCCGGCGTGGAAGGCACCTGCACCATGCCGCCTTTGATCTCAAACGGCTGCTTAGTCAGACGCTGATTACCTTCCTGCCAGATCCAGTGGGTGTCGATAGCGGTGATGGTGCCCGGCGCGGCGGCGGCGACGTGCGTGAACATCGCCAGAGAGATATCAAAGTGGTTGTTGGAGTGCGAACCCCAGGTCAGGCCAAACTCATGGCACATCTGCGCCACACGCACCGAGCCCTGCATCGTCCAAAAGTGCGGGTCAGCCAGCGGAATGTCGACTGACTGGAGGGATAAGGTATGCCCCATCTGACGCCAGTCGGTAGCAATCATATTGGTCGCGGTTGGCAGCCCCGTAGCACGACGGAATTCCGCCATCACTTCACGGCCAGAGAAGCCTTGTTCAGCGCCGCATGGATCTTCCGCATACGCCAGCACGCCTTTCAGCTGCTTGCCGATCGCGATCGCTTCATCAAGCGACCAGGCGCCGTTCGGATCCAGCGTCACGCGCGCCTGCGGGAAGCGTTTTGCCAGCGCGGTGATGGCTTCCGCCTCTTCTTCCCCGGCCAGCACGCCGCCCTTCAGTTTAAAATCGTTGAAGCCATATTTCTCGTAAGCGGCTTCCGCCAGGCGCACCACCGCATCCGGGGTCATTGCCTCGTCGTGGCGAAGCCGGTACCAGTCGCACTGTTCTTCGGGCTGGCTCTGGTACGGCAGTGGCGTCAGCTTGCGGTCGCCGACAAAGAACAGATAGCCCAGCATTTCCACTTCGCTGCGCTGCTGCCCCTCGCCCAGCAGCGACGCAACGTTAACGCCCAGATGCTGGCCCAGCAGATCCAGCATCGCGGCTTCAATTCCGGTCACCACGTGGATAGTGGTGCGCAGATCGAAGGTCTGCAGGCCCCGGCCCCCGGCATCGCGATCGGCAAAAGTATTGCGCACGGTGTTGAGGACATTTTTGTATTCGCCCAGCGTTTTGCCCACCACTAGCGGAATGGCCTCTTCCAGGGTTTTGCGGATCTTCTCCCCGCCCGGAATTTCGCCCACGCCGGTATGGCCAGCATTGTCTTTGATAATGACAATGTTGCGGGTAAAGAACGGCGCGTGCGCGCCGCTCAGGTTCAACAGCATGCTGTCATGGCCCGCAACCGGAACGATCTGCATGGCGGTGACGACAGGGGTAGAAAAAGTACTCATCATTCAATCCTTTTATCAGTGACGTCCGAAAACAGGGCGCTTACGGTCAAATGTCCAGCCGGGAATAAGGTACTGCATCGGGCCCGCGTCGTTACGCGCGCCGCCCGGCAATTTTTTATACGCCTCATGGGCTTTCTGGATCCGATCCCAGTCCAGCTCCACGCCCAGGCCCGGCGCATCCGGTACGGCAATTTTGCCCTCTGTGATTTCCAGCGGATTTTTCGTCAGGCGGGCTTCCCCTTCCTGCCAAATCCAGTGGGTGTCGATGGCGGTCGGGTTACCCGGCGCTGCGGCGCCAACGTGAGTAAACATCGCCAGCGAAATATCAAAGTGATTGTTCGAGTGACAGCCCCAGGTGAGCCCCCAGTCATCGCACAGCTGGGCCACGCGCACTGCGCCGGAGAGCGTCCAGAAGTGCGGGTCCGCCAGCGGTATGTCGACGGCGTTCAGCATCACCGCATGCCCCATTTCGCGCCAGTTCGTGGCGATCATATTGGTCGCCACCGGCAGCCCGGTGGCACGACGGAACTCGGCCATCACTTCGCGGCCCGAGAAGCCCTGCTCCGCGCCGCAGGGGTCTTCCGCATAGGTCAGGACATCCCCCAGCCCTTTGCACAGGCTAATGGCTTCATCCAGCAGCCATGCGCCGTTCGGATCGACGGTGATCCGTGCATCCGGGAAGCACCGTTTCAGCGCCCGGGCCGTCTCAATCTCCTGCTCGCCGGGCAGCACGCCGCCCTTCAGCTTGAAGTCCTTAAAGCCGTAGCGATCCTGCGCCGCCTCGGCCAGCCGCACCACCGCGTCGCTGGAGAGCGCTTCCTGGTGGCGCAACTGATACCAGTCGTGGTCGCCCGCGGTTCGGGCCAGATAGGGGAGGTCGGTTTTATTGCGATCGCCAACGTAGAACAGATAGCCCAGCACGGTGACTGCATCGCGCTGTTTGCCGGGCCCCAGCAGTTCGCAGACCGGGACATTGAGCGCCTTCCCCAGTAAATCAAGGAGAGCCGCTTCCAGGGCAGCAACCGCGTTGACGCGCAGTTCAAACGTCCAGGCACCTTTACCGAACGTCTCAAAGTCAGCCGACTGATTGCCCTTATGCACCCGCTGAACCACCTTGTTCAGGCGGGCAATCTCCTGCCCCACGACCTGCGGAATGGCATCGACCAGCGTCTGGTAAATCACCTCTCCGCCTGGCGCCTCGCCCACGCCGGTATTTCCTGCGCTGTCTTTCAGCACGACGATATTACGGGTAAACCAGGCGTTATGCGCACCGCCAATATTGAGCAGCATGCTGTCCTGCCCGGCCACCGGGATGACCTTCATCTCAGTGATGGTTGGGCTCGATTGCGTTGTCATCAGCCACGCTCCGCAACAGGTTTAAGTTCGACGCGTTTGATATCCCCCACCAGCACCAGGTAACTCAGCACCGCCACCAGCGCATGCACACCCACGTAGATTAGCGCACCGTTAAACGATCCGGTGGTGCCGACGATGTAGCCGATAGCGATGGGCGTAACAATCCCGGAGATATTGCCAAACATGTTGAACAGACCGCCGCTCAGGCCGCTGATCTCTTTCGGGGCCGTATCCGCCATCACCGCCCAGCCCAGCGCGCCAATGCCTTTGCCGAAGAAGGCCATCGCCATAAAGCCGATAATCATCCACTCGGCATTGACGTAGTTACAAAACACCATGGTCATGGAGAGCAGCATGCCGAGCACGATAGGCGTTTTACGCGCGATGTTCAGTGAACCCGTGCGGCGCATCAGCCAGTCGGAAATGACCCCGCCGAGCACGCCCCCCACGAAGCCGCAGATAGCCGGAACCGAGGCGACAAACCCCGCTTTCAGAATCGACATGCCGCGTGCCTGCACCAGGTAAACCGGGAACCAGGTGATGAAAAAGTAGGTCAAGGCGTTGATACAGTACTGGCCCAGATAGATCCCGATCATCATACGCGAACCGACGAGCTGCCTGATCTGCGCCCATTTCTGGCTGAACGGGACCTTCGCCGTCGAGGATTTCTGATCCATGTTGATCAGCGCACCGCCTTCTGCAATGTACTCCAGCTCTTTTTTGTTTACGCCAGGGTGCTGGTTGGGTTCGTGGATCACTTTCAGCCAGATAAAGCTGATGACGATCCCGAGTCCGCCCATAAAGAAGAACACGTGCGACCAGCCCACCTCATGAGTCAGCCAGCCCATAATGGGCGCAAAGATCACCGTCGCGAAGTACTGTGCGGAGTTAAAAATCGCCACCGCCGTTCCCCTCTCCTGCGCCGGGAACCAGGCCGCCACAATGCGGCTGTTGCCCGGGAAGGAAGGCGCTTCCGCTAACCCCACCAGGAAGCGCAGCGTGAAGAGCGCCACGATAATGCCGAAGCCGCTGAAGATATCGACGAAGCCCTGCAGCAGGGTAAAGGCAGACCAGATGAAGATGGACCAGAAATAGACCCGTTTAGAGCCAAAGCGGTCCAGCAGCCAGCCGCCAGGAATTTGCCCGATGACGTAGGCCCACGAGAAGGCGGAGAAAACGTAACCCATGCCCACGGGATCGAGGCCGATATCTTTTGCCATTTCCGAGCCGGCAATCGACAGCGTGGCGCGGTCACCATAGTTAAAGGACGTGACGATAAACAGCATCACCACTATCCAGTAGCGGGCATTGGTGCGCTTTTCAGCGCTGCTCGCTGCGTGGCTTAATGAACTCATTGTTGCACTCCTGAAACATAGCTTTCGCCTGGTTCATTCTGTACAGCACCGGTAGGGTAAGCAGAATGAGATTGATTTTGTCGTTTTGGTACGGCCTGAAGCCGTTTTATCGTGACCGGAAAAGTATATGAAGGAGTGCCTCTTCACCTCACCGTGCAAAAACACAGTATTAAAGGGTGTGAGGGAGGTTGTTTAGGGCATAAGCCCAGAGGAGTGGAAGGTGGTTCACGGAAATGGCGTTTGGGGCGGGGGGTAATGCCGGGTGGCGGCTACGCCTGACCCGGCCTGGAAAACCCGTAGGCCCGCGCAAGCGAAGCGCCGCCGGGCAGAGTGTTATTTGAGAAGTGAAGCCCAGTTCTCCACCCACGGGTTTGATTCGCTTTCTGGCTCCGGGTGCTCACCCGCATCAATCAGCAGCATCTCGCCCACGCGCTGGGCGCTCTGCTCCTGCAGGAGCGCATCGAACTGCTTGCCGCCTCCGCAGAAGTTTGCGTAAGAGCTATCGCCGAGGGCGATGATGCCGTAGTGAACATCTGGCTGATAGCCAAGCTGGTCTTTAATGCCCTGGAACAGCGGCACGATGCTGTCCGGCAGATCGCCCTGCCCGGTGGTGGAGGTCACCACCAGAATGTATTTATCTTTATACTTTTCCCAGTCCGCCAGTTCCGGATCTTCATAGACCGTGGCTTTATGGCCCTGGCTTGCCAGAATCGCCTCCGCCTCTTCCGCGACCAGCAGCGAGTTGCCGTACATTGTGCCGACAAAAATGCCTACTTCAGCCATGCTATTTTCCCATATTGAATGCGCTTACTCTTCATCCTGAACGTTGCCCGATACAAACTCAACCCTTTCATTTTCGGGGAGTTGTCCGAGCCAGCCAAACTGTGACAGCGCCTGCATCCAGACGTCGTCCAGCCCCGCGCGGATAGTCAGCGGCTCGCCGGTAAACGGGTGCGTCAGGCTGAGCTCGCTTGCGTGTAACATCAGACGATGGCAGCCAAAGTGCTCGGCCGCGCTGCGGTTCTGGCGCAAATCACCGTGTTTGCTGTCGCCAATAATCGGGTGGCGCAGATGCGCAAGATGGCGTCGCAGCTGGTGCTTACGCCCGGTTTTGGGCAGAAGCTCAACCAGGCTGTAGCGTGTGGTCGGAAATTTGCTGGTAGCCACCGGCATTTCCGTCGTCGCCATGCCGCGATAATCCGTCACGGCGGGCTGCGGTCCTTTGTCATCCCGGGCAAATTTATCGGCGATTTTGTCCAGTTCCTCCACCAGCGGGTAGTCCAGGGTGGCAGACTCGGTCAGCCAGCCACGCACGACCGCGTGGTAGCGCTTCTGGATCTGGTGCTGTTCGAACTGCTGCGCCAGCAGACGGCCAGCTTCGCTGGAAAGACCCATCAGCAGCACGCCGGAGGTCGGCCGGTCGAGGCGATGGGCGGTAAATACATGCTGACCAATCTGGTCGCGAACGGTCTGCATCACCACCACTTTCTCGTCGCGATCCAGCCAGCTGCGGTGCACCAGCCAGCCTGACGGTTTATTCACCGCCACCAGCCACTCGTCCTGATAGAGGATCTCAAGCGTCATGCATCTTCACCGGCAAACAGGGCATCCAGTTTTTCCAGTTCGACCAGCATGACGTCGCGCGCAGGGTGCGTCGCTTCGAGCGCCATTTCATAATAGGGAGAGACAGCAAACGCCTGCGGCAAGGGGTGCCCCCCCTCAAGCAGGGCGTGCATGCGCGGAATTAACACCCACTGCAGCCACTCGAAAGGCGCCAGCGTATCCAGGCAGAAGGGCTGGGTGCTGGCGAACGCTTCTGGCTGCGGCGCGGTCTCCTGCCACAGCTGATGTTGGCGCAAAAGGGCTTCGATGGCGTGCAACTGAGCACGAACGCTATCGTGTTGCGTCATAGTAACCTCAACTGAAAATGTGAACGGCGCGCAGCATAGCATTGCGAAAGGTAGAAATAAAAAAAGGGAGCACTGTAAAAACAGTGCTCCCGGTTCGTTCCGCAGCATTCCAGCTACAATTCGTGCTCCCTGCTCATCCGTGACAACTTTTCCTGAAGCCCGAAGGCCTGGTCATCCGTCTACCTTTCGCATCCTGCACACATCTTCCTGACGTGTTTGTTTCATCCTGAAACGTCCTGGCCTTCCTGACCCACCGACCATCCTGACCGGCTCTCGTTCTCCTTCCTGGAGGTGTCCCTTACGCATCCTGCGTTATCCACTTTGCTTCATCCTGAAGCCTTCCTGCAGCGCCATCCTGACGAGTCCTGTGTGAGAAACGCCATCATCCTGATGTTCGTTTCTCGTGTCGGCTTCCTGTCGACGGAGATAGAATCCGCTATTCCGCTTCGTCTTACAACCCACTCAGTCAGCGTTGTAAGACGCCGGGACTCCCTAAAAATAATAGGACGAACAACTAATTCATTGAAAAATAGAGTGATATTAATCTGAATTTAATGAGGTAATACTGAATGTTCCAGCGATCTCTCACAAACCTTGTAAGAGATCTCTCACACGCGCTGTAGCAGCATGGATTACAGAAGGGGCTCAAGTCGGGTGAGGAAATCCGCAAGAGAGGGGGCGAGAGTCTCGCGATTGCGGGTACCGATAGTCTCTTTAATCACTTCACCTGACAGGTTACAGACGGAGATTACGTCCAGCTCGCTGTCCAGCGTGGCGATAAAGAGCGTCGGAGAAAGCTTAAGGCGCTTTTGCGTGACCAGATGACCAATCAGGTTTTCCTGAACACGCTGCAGATCGTCTTCGCTCCAGGTCTGCAACAGCGTCAGCGTCATGTCCGCAAAGCGCGCAGGCATATCCCCTGCAAACTGCGTGGCATAAAACGCATGAACCGCTGGTTGTACCACAATGTCCATTGCCCGTTCAACCGCATTTACATTCTGCTCGCCGGTATTCGGCTTCGGCTGCCAGATCACGTAATCATCAAGCGAAGAGATAATGCACGGCGAAGGGACGCCATATAAATCAGCGCTTTGCGGCCACGTGCCCTGCTTTTCATGCCATGCGTCGCAGTAGCGGGTCGTAAAGGTAGTGAGGGCATTTGCAGTTTCGATGTCCACCGATTTCTCTCTTCTTGTCAGACAGGATAAACTCAGGCCATAAGTGTACCTGTAAAGTGGCTATGAAACATGTCTTACGAAAATCATCAGGCGTTAACCGGCTTAACGCTGGGTAAATCGACCGATTACCGCGATACCTACGATGCAAGCCTGCTGCAGGGCGTGCCGCGTAGCCTGAACCGCGATCCTCTGGGACTGCACGCGGACGCGCTGCCGTTCGTGGGTGGCGATATCTGGACGCTGTACGAACTCTCGTGGCTCAACGCGCGCGGCCTGCCGCAGGTGGCGGTGGGCCACGTTGAGCTGGACTACGCCAGCGTGAATCTCGTCGAGTCGAAAAGCTTTAAGCTCTATCTCAACAGTTTTAACCAGACCAAATTCAACAGCTGGGACGACGTTCAGCACACCCTGGAACGTGATTTAAGTGCCTGCGCGCAGGGCAAGGTGAGCGTCTCACTGTATCGCCTGCACGAGCTGGAAGGCCAGCCGGTCGCCCACTTCAACGGAACCTGCATCGACGATCAGGACATTGAGGTGGAGAATTATGAATTCAGCGCGGACTATCTCGAAAACGCGGCGAGCGGCAAGGTGGTCGAAGAGACGCTGGTCAGCCATCTGCTGAAATCCAACTGTCTGATCACGCATCAGCCGGACTGGGGCTCGGTGCAGATCCAGTACCGCGGCCCGAAAATTGACCGGGAGAAGCTGCTGCGCTATCTGGTGTCGTTCCGCCATCACAATGAATTCCACGAGCAGTGCGTGGAGCGCATTTTTAGCGATATTCAGCGCTTCTGCCAGCCAGAAAAATTGAGCGTTTACGCGCGCTACACCCGCCGCGGCGGTCTGGACATTAACCCGTGGCGCACCAATACCGATTTTGTGCCGGCGACGGGCCGGCTGGTGCGTCAGTAATATAAATATTTTCACAATATGCGCGGTATCTTCCGCGCTTTAGGTTGTGAAACGTCACGCGCCAGGGCTATTGTAATCAACAGGGAAAGACGATAATCGTCCCGTAAGGAGCTCACTTGATTACACATATTAGCCCGCTTGGCTCAATGGATATGTTGTCGCAGCTGGAAGTGGACATGCTTAAACGCACGGCCAGCAGCGATCTTTATCAACTGTTTCGTAACTGTTCACTTGCCGTTCTGAACTCCGGAAGCCTGACAGATAACAGTAAAGAACTGCTGTCCCGCTTCGAAAGCTTTGATATCAACGTGCTGCGCCGCGAGCGTGGCGTGAAGCTTGAAGTCATCAACCCGCCGGAAGAGGCGTTTGTCGACGGACGCATCATTCGATCACTTCAGGCTAACCTGTTTGCCGTGCTGCGTGACATCCTGTTTGTTAACGGGCAGATCCACAACGCAGGCCGTTTCCAGCATCTCGATCTGGAAAGCTCGGTCCATATCACCAACCTGGTGTTCTCCATTTTGCGCAACGCCCGTGCCCTGCACGTGGGTGAAGCGCCGAACATGGTTGTCTGCTGGGGCGGTCACTCCATTAACGAAACCGAATACCTTTATGCACGTCGGGTGGGCACCCAGCTTGGCCTGCGCGAGCTGAATATCTGTACCGGCTGTGGTCCGGGTGCGATGGAAGCGCCAATGAAAGGTGCCGCAGTGGGTCACGCGCAGCAGCGCTACAAAGAGGGACGGTTTATCGGTATGACCGAGCCGTCCATCATCGCCGCAGAGCCACCTAACCCGCTGGTTAATGAACTGATTATCATGCCGGATATCGAGAAACGTCTTGAAGCGTTTGTCCGTATCGCCCACGGCATCATCATCTTCCCGGGCGGCGTGGGGACAGCGGAAGAGCTGCTCTATCTGCTGGGTATTCTGATGAACCCGGCCAACAAAGATCAGGTTCTGCCGCTGATCCTGACCGGACCAAAAGAGAGCGCCGACTACTTCCGCGTGCTGGACGAGTTTATCGTGCACACGCTGGGTGAAGCCGCGCGTCGTCACTATCGCATCATCATCGACGATGCTGCGGAAGTGGCGCGCCAGATGAAAAAAGCGATGCCGCTGGTGAAAGAGAACCGTCGCGATACCGGGGATGCCTACAGCTTTAACTGGTCAATCCGCATTGCACCGGATCTGCAGATCCCGTTCGAGCCTTCACACGAGAACATGGCGAACCTGAAACTTTACCCGGATCAGCCGGTGGAAGTCCTGGCCGCCGATCTGCGTCGCGCCTTCTCCGGGATTGTGGCGGGCAACGTCAAAGAGGTCGGTATCCGCGCCATTGAGCAGTACGGTCCGTACAAGATCCACGGCGATCCGGAGATGATGCGCCGTATGGATGACATGCTTCAGGGCTTTGTCGCCCAGCACCGCATGAAGCTGCCGGGCTCTGCCTATATTCCTTGCTACGAAATCTGCACCTAACGCTTAGCGATATCTCATCAAAGCCGGGTCGCCCTGTTGCGCGTCCCGGCTTTTTTTATTCCTGATGTAATTCATAGGCATCACTTATATCTTTTACAAAATTGTCACATACGCAAACGATTACCTGCATTTTGCAACCGTAAATTATCAGCCTTAATCCAAATTACCTGCCAGAAAATACTAAAAACCCATTTCTTTACAGCGAAAGACACCTATATCACGGGGCGGTCTTTCAGCGCACATGTCGTTGGTGGTAGCCTTCGCGCCCGTAAATTCTCTTTGATGTTTTTTTAACAGATAAATGGTCTAAAGATGCCCACATCATAAGTGGATTATTGCATTTGGGATCACGATCACTGATAGATTCATAACTAGAATGTATCTTTCCGCCCGCCAATAGTTACGGGCAAAAATTATTAAAAAACCGTCACTGAACGAATTTCATATTACCGTCAGGCACTTTTTCATCGGATTTGACTAAAAACCTGACAATTCGCTTCCTCCAGGAGATACAGATGGAAACCACTCAAACCAGCACCGTTGCTTCGATTGAATCCCGAAGTGGTTGGCGCAAAACGGATACCATGTGGATGCTTGGCCTTTACGGCACGGCAATCGGCGCTGGTGTACTGTTCCTTCCTATCAACGCAGGCGTCGGCGGTCTGATCCCGCTGATCATTATGGCTATCATTGCTTTCCCGATGACCTTCTTTGCACACCGCGGTCTGACCCGCTTCGTGCTGTCCGGTAAAAACCCGGGTGAAGACATCACTGAAGTGGTTGAAGAGCATTTCGGCGTGGGCGCAGGTAAACTGATTACCCTGCTCTACTTCTTCGCGATTTACCCTATCCTGCTGGTTTACAGCGTGGCGATCACCAACACCGTTGAAAGCTTCATGCTGCACCAGCTGCACATGACGCCGCCACCGCGTGCCATCCTGTCTCTGATCCTGATTGTCGGCATGATGACCATCGTGCGCTTCGGTGAGCAGATGATTGTGAAAGCGATGAGCGTACTGGTGTTCCCGTTTGTGGCCGCACTGATGCTGCTGGCCTGCTACCTGATCCCACAGTGGAACGGTGCAGCGCTGGAAACCCTGTCCCTGAGCAGCGCGTCTGCGACCGGTAACGGCCTGCTGATGACCCTGTGGCTGGCGATCCCGGTTATGGTCTTCTCCTTCAACCACTCTCCTATCATCTCCTCTTTCGCCGTGGCGAAACGTGAAGAGTACGGCAATGGTGCAGAGAAGAAGTGCTCCAGCATTCTGGCACGCGCTCACGTCATGATGGTGCTGACCGTTATGTTCTTCGTCTTCAGCTGCGTACTGAGCCTCTCCCCGGCGGACCTGGCGGCAGCGAAAGAGCAGAACATCTCTATTCTGTCTTACCTGGCGAACCACTTTAACGCACCGCTGATTGCGTGGATGGCACCGATCATCGCGATGATCGCCATCACCAAATCCTTCCTGGGCCACTACCTGGGCGCACGTGAAGGCTTCAACGGTATGGTGATTAAATCTCTGCGCGGTAAAGGCAAGAGCATTGAAATCAACAAGCTGAACAAAATCACTGCACTGTTCATGCTGCTCACCACCTGGGCGGTAGCGACGCTGAACCCAAGCATCCTGGGCATGATTGAAACCCTGGGCGGCCCGGTCATCGCGATGATTCTGTTCCTGATGCCGATGTACGCGATTCAGAAAGTCCCGGCTATGCGTAAGTACAGCGGTCATGTCAGCAACGTCTTTGTGGTTATCATGGGGCTTATCGCTATCTCTGCGATCTTCTACTCCCTGTACACCATGTTCTGATTCTCACCCGCGCCGTCCCCGGACGGCGCACTCCCTCCTCTCTGACTGAAAGCAATGGACGCATCATGATTAGCGTATTCGATATTTTCAAAATCGGTATTGGTCCTTCCAGCTCTCACACCGTCGGACCGATGAAAGCCGGTAAGCAGTTCACGGATGACTTGATTGCACGCGGCATCTTGCACGACATCACCCGCGTGGTTGTCGATGTATACGGCTCGCTTTCCCTGACCGGGAAAGGCCACCACACCGATATCGCCATTATCATGGGCCTGGCGGGAAACCTGCCGGACACCGTTGATATTGATGCGATCCCTGGCTTTATCCAGGACGTGAACACCCACGGGCGCCTGCTGCTGGCGAACGGCGAGCACGAGGTTGAATTCCCGGTTGACCATTGCATGAATTTCCATGCGGACAACCTGTCGCTGCACGAAAACGGTATGCGCATCACCGCGCTGGCCGGCGACAAAGCGGTATACAGCCAGACTTATTACTCTATCGGCGGCGGTTTTATCGTCGACGAAGACCACTTTGGTCAAACCAGTACTTCCTCTGTCGAGGTGCCGTATCCGTACAAAACGGCGGCAGACCTCCAGCGCCACTGCCAGGAGACGGGCCTTTCCCTCTCCGGTCTGATGATGAAAAACGAGCTGGCGCTGCACAGCAAAGAGGAGCTGGAACAGCACTTCGCTAACGTCTGGGACGTGATGCGCGGCGGTATTGAGCGCGGGATCACCACCGAAGGCGTTCTGCCGGGCAAGCTTCGCGTACCGCGTCGTGCGGCAGCGCTACGCCGTATGCTGGTGAGCACCGACAAAACGACAACGGACCCGATGGCCGTGGTGGACTGGATCAACATGTTTGCCCTGGCGGTAAACGAAGAAAACGCCGCTGGGGGCCGTGTGGTCACCGCACCGACCAACGGTGCCTGCGGCATCGTTCCGGCGGTACTGGCGTACTACGACAAGTTTATCCGTGAAGTGAATGCGAACTCGCTGGCGCGCTACCTGCTGGTGGCCAGTGCGATTGGTTCTCTGTATAAGATGAACGCCTCCATTTCCGGTGCGGAAGTGGGCTGTCAGGGTGAAGTCGGCGTGGCGTGCTCCATGGCGGCAGCGGGTCTGGCGGAGCTCTTGGGCGCAAGCCCGGCGCAGGTGTGCATTGCTGCGGAAATCGGCATGGAACACAACCTGGGGCTGACCTGTGACCCGGTTGCCGGCCAGGTACAGGTTCCGTGTATCGAGCGTAACGCGATTGCCTCCGTGAAGGCGGTGAACGCGGCGCGTATGGCGCTGCGCCGCACCAGCGAACCGCGCGTCTGTCTCGATAAGGTTATCGAGACCATGTACGAAACCGGTAAAGATATGAATGCCAAATACCGCGAAACCTCTCGCGGCGGCCTGGCGATGAAGATCGTAACCTGCGATTAAGCCTCTCAGGAAGCCTCGTTTTGCGAGGCTTCTTCCTGTTTTCCCCACCATTCATAGTTTCATGCTGCCGACAGTGTTACCCTTCATGCATTAGATAGAAGGGAGATTATCTGTGGCCGTTCATTTACTTATCGTCGATGCACTTAACCTGATTCGCCGTATCCATGCGGTACAGGGGACGCCTTGTAAAGACACCTGCCTGCACGCGCTGGAACAGCTTATCCGCCACAGTGAACCCACCCATGCGGTCGCGGTATTTGATGACGAAGCCCGCAATACGGGCTGGCGGCACCAGCGTCTGCCCGACTACAAAGCCGGACGCGCACCGATGCCGGACGATCTTCACGCCGAATTGCCCATGCTGCGCGCCGCATTTGAACAGCGGGGCGTCCCCTGCTGGGGCGCACAGGGAAATGAAGCCGACGATCTCGCGGCCACCCTGGCCGTAAAGGTGGCGAGTGCCGGGCATCAGGCCACGATCGTTTCAACGGACAAAGGCTACTGCCAGCTGCTCTCCCCCACTATCCGCATTCGCGACTATTTTCAAAAACGCTGGCTGGATGCGCCGTTTATTGCCAGCGAGTTTGGCGTATCGCCTGAGCAACTGCCGGATTACTGGGGCCTGGCTGGCATCAGCAGTTCTAAAGTTCCGGGAGTGGCCGGGATTGGGCCGAAGAGCGCCGCGCAGTTGCTGACCGATTTTCAGAGTCTGGAAGGCATTTACGCCCGTCTGGACGAGGTGCCCGAAAAATGGCGCAAGAAGCTGGAGGCGCATAAAGAGATGGCGTTTATCTGCCGGGAAATCGCAACGCTACAGACGGATTTACAGCTGGACGGGAATTTACAGCAGTTAAGGTTAGAACGTTAAAACGACGACACGGTTTTGTAGGCCCGGTGAGCGCAGCGCCACCGGGCAAAACAAAGCACTTATTAGCGCTCGTCGCGACGCCCGCCTACGGCCGCCCACCAGCGACGAATATGCACCGTCACCTCTTCGCGGTCGTGATACAGCTGACGCGCCTGGATCTCCACGTTAATCCCGTGTTCGTCCATCTGCTCCTGAATGTAGGCCAGGTTCTGCGACACTTCCTCATAGCGCTTTTTCATCGGCAGCTTGAGGTTGAAAATGGTCTCGCGACACCAGCCGTTTACCAGCCAGGAGGCCATCAGCGCGGCCACTTTCGCCGGTTTCTCAACCATGTCGCACACCATCCATGAGATGTTGTTACGGTTCGGGCGATAGCGGAAGCCGTCTTCACGCAGCCAGGTGACCTGCCCGGTGTCCATCAGGCTTTGCGCCATCGGACCGTTATCGACGGACGATACCCACATATTGCGTTTCACCAGCTGATAGGTCCAGCCGCCCGGGCACGCGCCGAGATCGACGGCGTACATGCCGTTTGCCAGACGCTCATCCCACTCATCCGCCGGGATAAAGACGTGGAACGCCTCTTCCAGCTTGAGCGTGGAACGGCTTGGCGCATCGGCCGGGAAGCGCAGACGCGGGATGCCCATAAAGAAAGGAGAGTTGTTGGTGGTGTACGAATAGCCCGTATAGCAGCAGCCCGGTGCGATAAAGAAGATATGCACCACCGGACGCTTCGGCGTTTCGTAGTTCGTCAGCACGCCCGCATCACGCAGCGCCGCACGCAGCGGAACGGTGAACTTACGGCAGAACTTCATCAGCTCTTTACTTTCGTTGGTATCCGCCACTTCAACGCGCAGATCGCCGCCCTTCTCCACCACGCCCTGCAGCATGCCGACAATGGGGGTGATGCGGTCTTCCGGGGGAAGATCCTTCAGCAGCTCACCCGCGACAAACATCTGGCGCGCAAAGATCAGCGAGCTGAACGGCAGCTCGCGTGCCAGCTTATCCGCATCTTCAGGCTGATAGCATTCAAAAACCACGTAGCCCGCGTTTTCTTTTACGCGAGCAAAGCCGAAGATTTCGCGCTTCGCCGCTTTATCGGTAATTTCCGCGGCGCACTCTTTCTCAAACCCCGGGCGACAATATAAAACAACCTTATTCATGAACAACGCCCTTGCGTTTCAGACGGATAGCTCCGATAAACATTAATACCCAACCCGCCAGGAAGCTGACGCCGCCGACAGGTGTTACAAACGCCCACAGGCGTAAATGCGAAAGTGCCAGACAGTAGAGGCTGCCGCTAAAAAGCACCGTGCCCAGCGCCAGGAAGACGCTGCTCCAGTAAAACCAGATGCTGATACGGCGCTGCATCGCTACCGCCAGCCCAAAGATCGCCAGCGTATGGAACGCCTGATATTCAAGGCCGGTCTGGATCCAGCCCATCTCTACGGCGCCCAACGACTTGCTTAAGACATGTGCGCCGAAGGCGCCCAGTGCAACAAAAATAAAGCCACTCACCGCGGCAAAAATCAGCATGAATCGGCTGGTCATGTTTAAGTCCTGAATTAATGCGTGCCCGGCACACAAACGTTATTGTTCATACCTGAAGCGGAATTTTTCTTGCTCGCTTGCCGCTTTCGCCAGTATCCACTGCCGGAAGGCGGCTATTTTACCCAGTTCTGCCTGACTGTCATGACAAACCAGATAAAACGCATTCTTGCTGACCAGTACATCATTAAAAGGGCAGACCAGGCGACCTGCCTCAATTTCGGACTGCGCCATAACGTTGTTCGCCAACGCCACGCCCTGCCCGTGAATGGCAGCCTGTAACACCATCGCACTGTGGCTAAAGATGGGTCCCTGCTGCACGTTTATATGAGTAAGACCTAATTGACGGGTATAAGTTTGCCAGTCGCGTCGAGAGGCATCATGTAAAAGCGTATGCTGCGCCAGGTCAGCGGGAGATTTCAGCGCCTTGTCGCCCGTTAACAGCAGGGGAGAACAGACCGGCAGGAGATATTCTGCGTATAATTTCTCAACACGCAAGCCCGGCCAGTTACCGCGACCATAAAAAATCGCGACATCCACGTCATCGGCCAGCTTGTCTTCCTGACGATCCACGGCCTGGATTCGAACGTCTATCCCCGGATAAGCTGAGTTAAAGCTTGAGAGTCTTGGCACCAGCCACTGAATGGCAAAACTGGGCAATAAACTGACAGTCAGGGCACCTTTTGCACTGCGGGCCTGTAGCTTACGCGTGGCTTCAGTGAGCTGCGAAAAAATCTCTTTAATATCCTGAAAATAGCTCTGCCCCTCTTCGGTCAACAGCAACGAGCGGTTGCGTCGACGAAACAGCTTAAGGCCCAGAAAATCCTCCAGAGACTTGATTTGGTGACTTACTGCGGCCTGTGTCACAAAAAGCTCATCGGCTGCGCGGGTGAAGCTCAGGTGACGTGCTGCTGCATCAAAAACACGTAATGCGTTGAGGGGGGGCAATCGCTTTGACATGGTTATCTGGCTTAGATGTTAACGGAATTTAACAAATAGGAAACAACGTTTAACCTATTAGTTTTTTTTATCTGAGCCATTATAATTTGTCCGTTGAGGAACTACCAGCAAATACCTATAGTGGCGGCACTTCCTGAGCCGGAACGAAGAGCTTTTTTCGGAATGCGTGTTCTGAAGGGCTTTTGGCTTACGGTTGTGATGTTGTGTTGTTGTGTTTGCAATTGGTCTGCGATTCAGACCACGGTAGCAACGCTACCAATTTTTCACTTCCTGTACATTTACCCTGTCTGTCCATAGTGATTAATGTAGCACCGCCAATTTGCGGTGCTTTTTTTTCGCCTGCGATCGGTTAATGCTCGATCTCTTTCATCTCTTTCACGTCCGTGCGGTTGATCTGCTGCTTGTTCCCGTTAGCATCTTTGTACGAAATCATCCCGGTATCGTTATCGGTTGTCGGTTTCCCTTCCGAAACGATGGAACGACCATCGTTGGTGTGCATCACGTAGTTGTTACCGGAACAGGCGCTCAGGGCAAAAGTAAACGCACAGGCAGAGATGATTGCAGCTGTCTTATTCATGATTATTCTCCTTTAGCAATTAATGCTATTCAAACCTCGATTTATAACAGGCTAAAACATCCGCCTAACACTATTTAGCATAACCTGCTTTTTTGGGGTCATCAGGATAAGCAGACAATTCCGATAGATATCAACCTCCTTGCCCTGCCGCTGAAATTGCGCGACGATCGTGATATTGAAATGAGGAATCCCATGAACGCTTTCAGTCCTGCGCAGTTCCGCGCACAGTTTCCGGCGCTGGCCGATGCCGGTATTTATCTGGACAGTGCCGCCACCGCCCTCAAGCCACAGGCGGTCATTGACGCCACGCAGCAGTTCTACAGCCTGAGCGCCGGGAACGTGCATCGCAGCCAGTTTGCCGAAGCGCAGCGATTAACCGCGCGCTATGAAGCGGCGCGCGATCGGGTTGCGCACCTGATCAATGCCGAAAGCGGGAAGAGCATCGTCTGGACGCGCGGCACCACCGAGGCCATCAATATGGTGGCCCAGTGCTACGCGCGCCCGCTACTTCAACCGGGCGATGAGATCGTCGTCAGCGAGGCGGAACATCACGCCAACCTGGTGCCGTGGCTGATGATGGCCGAACAAACGGGTGCACGCGTGGTGAAGCTTCCGCTTGGCGCAGACCTTCTGCCCGATGTGGCCCGTCTCCCCGAGTTGATTACCCCCCGCAGCCGCATTCTGGCGCTCGGGCAGATGTCCAACGTTACCGGTGGTTGCCCGGACCTGGCTCAGGCTATTCGGATAGCCCATGCCAGCGGGATGGTGGTGATGGTCGACGGCGCGCAGGGCGTGGTGCACTTCCCCGCCGACGTGCAGGCGCTGGATATCGACTTCTATGCCTTCTCAGGGCACAAGCTCTACGGACCAACCGGTATAGGGGCGTTGTACGGCAAGCCGGAACTGCTGGCAAAAATGACGCCGTGGCTCGGGGGCGGCAAGATGATCACGGAAGTGACTTTTGACGGTTTCAAAACGCAGGATGTACCTTATCGCCTGGAAGCCGGTACGCCGAACGTGGCGGGTGTCATTGGCCTAAGCGCGGCGCTGGAGTGGCTGGCAGAAACAGACGTTGTTCAGGCTGAAAGCTGGAGCCGGGGACTGGCGACGCTGGCAGAGGAAGAACTGAAGAAGCGCCCGGGTTTCCGCTCGTTCCGCGTTCAGGACTCAAGCCTGCTCGCCTTTGATTTTACGGGCGTGCATCACAGCGACATGGTGACGCTGCTGGCCGGGTATGGCATCGCCCTGCGCGCCGGGCAGCACTGCGCGCAGCCGCTGCTGGCGGCGCTCGGCGTGAGCGGTACGCTGCGTGCCTCGTTCGCGCCCTATAACACACAAAGCGATGTTGACGCGCTGGTCGCTGCCGTTGACCGCGCGCTTGAAATACTGGTGGATTAATGACTCACGCTGCTTTAGCCGGACATCCGTTTGGCACCGTCATCACTGAAGAGACGTTAAAACAGACCTTTGCCCCGCTTTCACAGTGGGAAGATAAATATCGCCAGCTGATTCTTCTTGGTAAGCAATTACCGACCCTCTCTGACGATCTCAAGACGCAGGCGAAAGAGATCGCTGGCTGTGAAAACCGCGTCTGGCTGGGCGTAAGCGTGTCCGGCGAGAAGCTGCACTTCTTCGGCGACAGCGAAGGCCGCATCGTCCGGGGCCTGCTGGCCGTATTGTTGACGGCAGTGGAAGGGAAAAGCGCGGCGGAACTGCTGGCACATTCGCCGCTGGCGTTATTTGATGAGCTGGGGCTGCGCGCGCAGCTCAGCGCCTCGCGCGGTCAGGGGTTGATCGCGCTCAGCGACGCGGTACTGGACGCCGCCCGTCAGGCTCAGGCCTGACGTTCCGCCTTCGCCATCATCTTCTTCAGGGCGTGAGACACCGCCACAAAGCCGAAGGAAGCGGTCACCATGGTGGCCGCGCCAAAGCCTGAGGCACAATCCATTCTTTTTGGCCCTTCCGCCGTGCTTTTCATCGCACACACGGAGCCATCCGCCTGCGGATAGACCAGCGCTTCGGTCGAGAACACGCAGTCAACGCCCAGCTTGCCCTTGCTGTTCTTTACCACTTTAAAGTCGCTTTTCAGGCGTTCACGCAACTTGGCGGCAAGAGGATCCTGAATGGTTTTCGCCAGATCGGCCACCTGGATCTGCGTCGGATCGATTTGTCCGCCCGCGCCGCCGGTCGTCACCAGGGGGACCTTGTAACGACGACAGTAGGCGATCAGCGCGGCTTTTGGACGCACGCTGTCGATGGCGTCAATCACATAGCTGTAGCCTTTGCTCATGTACTCCGCGACGTTATCTGCCGTCACAAAGTCGTCGATCACCGTCACGCGGCACTCCGGGTTGATCAAACGGATGCGCTCCGCCATGACCTCAGATTTTGCCAGGCCGACGTTATCACGCAGGGCGTGGATTTGACGGTTGGTGTTGGTGACGCACACGTCATCCATATCAATCAGCGTGATTGCGCCAATACCGGTTCTCGCCAGCGCTTCTGCGGCCCACGACCCCACACCACCAATGCCCACGACGCAGACATGCGCATCCGCAAACAGCTGCAGGGCTTTTTCACCATAGAGACGTGCCGTGCCGCCAAAACGCTGGCGCCAGGCATCGCTGATTACCACAGACATAACACCTCAGATGTAAAAAGGGTGAGGTTCTCCTCACCCTGAACAGTAATCCGTATTGCGCTCAGAATACCACAATCAGCCGCTGAATACGTTTCCGGCACCCGGTGCGGCCTTCAGTACCCACACGCGTCCGTAGTGGTTATACCAGCCTGCACGGTGGCCTGCATCCGGGCCAATGCCCTGATAGATATCGAAGTGCTGACCTTTGATCGCGCCGCCGACGTCCAGCGCCACCATCAGACGCAGCTCATATTGGCCGTTGAACTTGCCGTTGTTGTCCAGCAGCGGGACCTCTGCCAGCAGCGTGGTGCCCGCAGGAATAATCGAACGATCCGATGCCACCGAAGCACGGCCAATCAGCGGTACCGCACTCGCCCCTTTCACCGGCGCGAAGTTTTGCGGTTTAAAGAAGACGAACGACGGGTTCTGCTCCAGCAGCTCACGCACCTCGGCCTCGCTGTGCTTTTCGCCCCACTCGCGGATCGCCTGCATCGACATGTCTTCTTTCTTTACTTCGCCGCGGTCGATCAGCACCTTGCCAATACTGCGATAGGCGTGGCCGTTTTTACCGGAATAGCTGAAGAAGTTAAGCGGTGAACCGTCGCCAAAATCAATGTAGCCGCTGCCCTGAACGTCCATGATGAAGTTATCCATCAGGGAGTTGCTGTAGGCCAGAACGTAATTTTCACTCAGCGCACCGGCGTAGATTTCGGCGCGCGACGGCAGACGACCGCGTTTTGGCGGCATACGGTAGATAGGGTACTGGAATTCGCCCTGACGCGTGTGTCGCGCCTGGATAACCGGGGTGTAGTAGCCGGTAAACTGAACGTTGCCGTAGTTATCGGCCCCTTCCATCTGCCAGGCGTCGATACCAAACTGGCGCATGTTGCGCGTATCGCCGCCCGCCCGCAGCCAGTCCTGTACCGCACTATAAACGTTATTCTGTGCGCTATATAAACGCGGTGACGCGTTGCGGATCTGGTAGACCTGCTCGGAGAAATCACCGGCATTAATCGGTGCGCCGACAGCATCAGGCTGATTAACTAAAGAGAAAGGCTGGGATAACTTCCCGTCTTTATACTGTTGACCGCGATCGGTCGGTTTGGAAGAACAGGCCGCAAGAATCGCTACCATTGCGCCCGCCATCAGATACTTCGCCCAACGTCCTTTCATTCTGTCTCGTCTTTAAGTTGCCCATTTCCGCGTGATGAAGATAACAAACCGCCAGGGCTAATGAAATGCGATCGCATGCCCTTTGGCAAATTTTGCGCAAAAAATAGTCCAAACAGCGCCATGTCGTTCAATTTGCATACAAAATCATGATAAATGTGAAAAAGGGGTTGCATCACAAACCTATCCGAGTATAGTGCGCATCCACGGACGCGGGGTGGAGCAGCCTGGTAGCTCGTCGGGCTCATAACCCGAAGGTCGTCGGTTCAAATCCGGCCCCCGCAACCAATTAAAATTTGATGAAGTATCTTCTACGACAGTAGAAAGACGGACGCGGGGTGGAGCAGCCTGGTAGCTCGTCGGGCTCATAACCCGAAGGTCGTCGGTTCAAATCCGGCCCCCGCAACCAATCAAATTTGAAGAAGTAAGCTTCTACAAGAGTAGAAAGACGGACGCGGGGTGGAGCAGCCTGGTAGCTCGTCGGGCTCATAACCCGAAGGTCGTCGGTTCAAATCCGGCCCCCGCAACCAACACTTCTAAAACAATAAACACCCTTAAGGGTGTTTTTTTGTATCTGTCGTTTGTGAATTTGCCGGGCGTAAACCCGGCCAAAAGATCTACCCGCGCCGCGCCAGCGTCGCCCCGTCAGAGAAATACGCACGAATCCCTGCCAGAATCGACTCCGCCACTTCCTGCTGGAATTTTGCCGTCTTGAGCTTACGCTCCTCTTCCACGTTACTGATAAACGCGGTTTCAACGAGGATGGACGGGATATCCGGCGCCTTGAGTACCGCAAATCCGGCCTGTTCAACGCTGTTCTTATGCAGCTTATTGATGTTGCCCAGCTTGCCCAGCACCGCTTTACCAAACTTCAGGCTGTCGTTAATGGTCAGCGACTGCACCATATCGAACATGGTGTGGTCGACGTAGCGATCGCCGCTTTTGCTCACGCCACCGATCAGATCCGAGGCGTTCTGAGTGTCCGCCAGGTATCGCGCGGCGGTACTGGTTGCGCCTTTGGTTGAGAGCGCAAACACCGACGAGCCGCTTGGCTGACGGCTGGTAAACGCATCCGCATGGATCGAGACGAACAAATCTGCACGCTGCTTCTGCGCTTTCGCCACCCGGACCTTCAGCGGGATAAAGACGTCTTCATTGCGCGTCATATAGGCGCGCATATTGCCTTCTTTATCAATCAGCGCCTTCAGACGACGGGCAATTTGCAGAACCACGTCTTTTTCACGCGTGCGGTATTTCCCCACCGCACCGGAGTCTTCGCCGCCGTGGCCTGGATCGAGCATGATCACAATCGGACGATCGCGCCCTGCTTTCCCCGGCTGCGGACCGCTTTGCGCTGGCGGAACCTGACGCTGCAGATCGCCCTTGTTGTAGTCCTCCAGCAGAGCGAGAAGCGGATCCTGAATATCCGTCGCATTGGCCGGGTAGAGATCCATGACCAGGCGCTCTTTGAACGTCGCGACAGGCGCCAGGGCAAACAGCTGCGGCTTCACGTTCTGCTTCAGTTCAAACACCATGCGCACGGTTTGCGGATCGAACTGCCCGACGCGTGCCGATTTAATAAACGGATCGTCGCCGCGGATCTGCGCCGCCATCCCTTTCAGCACGGAGTTGAGGTTAACGCCTTCGAGATCCACCACCACACGTTCCGGGTTGCTGAGGGCAAATTGCTTATATTTCAGCACGCGATTGGATTCGACCGTCACGCGCGTATAGGTCGACGATGGCCAGACGCGCACCGCCACGACCTGACTGGTGGCGGCAAGACCGACCTGACTGACGCTAAGCAACCACATTGCCCCGGCCCCTTTTAACAAACGGCGGCGGCTTATTGCTGAATTGGATCCCGACATGCTTCTCCCGAGCAAGAACACTGACTGATATACAAAATGTCCAGATTGACCGAAAACTTTAACGAATGACGCATAAACTGTCATCTATAAAAGGGTAAACAATCATACGCTAACGCACGGATTACTTATCATTTTCTGTGGGTCGTGGAAAATTTGCGCTTGCACACGCGACCACAATCGAATAAAAATACAGAAATTGCGAATAAACATTCATTAAGGGTTGTGCCATGGTGAAGGAACGTAGAACCGAACTGGTCCAGGGATTCCGCCATTCTGTTCCCTATATCAACGCCCATCGGGGAAAAACGTTTGTCATCATGCTTGGCGGCGAAGCCATTGAGCATGAAAATTTTTCCAGCATCGTCAATGACATTGGCCTGCTGCACAGCCTGGGGATCCGCCTGGTGGTGGTCTATGGCGCGCGCCCGCAGATCGACGCCAACCTGGCCGCTCACCAGCACGAGCCGATTTACCACAAACATACCCGCGTCACGGATGCCAAAACCCTTGAGCTGGTGAAGCAGGCGGCAGGTCTGCTGCAGCTGGATATTACCGCTCGCCTGTCCATGAGCCTGAACAACACGCCGCTGCAGGGCGCGCATATCAATGTCGTGAGCGGCAACTTCATCATTGCCCAGCCGCTCGGCGTGGACGATGGCGTGGATTACTGCCACAGCGGCCGCATTCGTCGTATTGATGAAGAAGCCATACACCGCCAGCTGGACAGCGGAGCCATCGTCCTGATGGGCCCGGTCGCCGTTTCGGTGACCGGCGAAAGCTTTAACCTCACCTCAGAAGAGATCGCCACGCAGCTGGCGATCAAGCTGAAGGCGGAAAAAATGATTGGGTTCTGCTCCTCCCAGGGCGTCGTGAACGATGAAGGAACGATCGTGCCGGAACTCTTCCCGAATGAAGCCCAGGCCCGCGTGGAGGCGCTGGAAGCCGAAGGCGATTACTACTCCGGCACCGTCCGCTTCCTGCGTGGTGCCGTGAAGGCCTGCCGCAGCGGCGTGCGCCGTAGCCACCTGATCAGCTATCAGGAAGATGGCGCCCTGCTGCAGGAGTTGTTCTCCCGCGACGGTATTGGTACGCAGATTGTCATGGAGAGCGCGGAGCAGATACGCCGCGCCACCATCAACGATATCGGCGGTATTCTGGAACTGATCCGCCCGCTGGAACAACAGGGTATTCTGGTGCGTCGTTCACGCGAGCAGCTGGAGATGGAGATCGACAAATTCACCATTATTCAGCGCGATAACCTGACCATCGCCTGCGCCGCGCTCTATCCGTTCCCGGAAGAGAAGATCGGTGAAATGGCCTGCGTGGCGGTGCACCCTGATTACCGTAGCTCTTCACGCGGTGAAATGCTGCTTGAGCGCGTGGCGGCACAGGCGCGCCAGATGGGGCTGAGCAAGCTGTTCGTCCTGACGACGCGCAGCATTCACTGGTTCCAGGAGCGCGGGTTCACGCCAGTGGATATCGACTCCCTGCCGGAAACGAAGAAAGAGATGTACAACTATCAGCGCCGTTCAAAAGTGCTGATGGCGGACCTGGGATGATACGACGCCCTCACCGTCCGGCGAGGGCGTTCGTTCAGAGGGACTCAAATATCGCGCCCAGCCCGCTTCGGCGTTCCGTGCGGGTGGCAATCGCCTGCACCAGCACGCGTTCATCGGTATACAACGACAGGCGCTGACGCGCGCGCGTAATGGCGGTATAGATCAGCTCGCGGGTAATGACGGGGGAAAGCTGCGTGGGCAGGACCAGCGCCGCGTGGTTAAACTCGGAGCCCTGGGATTTATGCACCGTCATCGCCCAGGCGGTTTCATGCTCGGGCAAACGGCTGGGCTGGAAAGACTTCACGTTCCCGTCCGGCATCTGGAACCAGACGCGCAGGCCCTGGCCGCAGTCGAGCGCAATCCCGATGTCCCCGTTAAAGAGCCCCAGCGCGCTGTCGTTGCGGGAAATCATCACCGGCCGCCCTTCATACCAGCGCGAGTGCGGGGTACGGTTAATTTTGCGTTTTTGCGCCAGCAGCTGTTCCAGCCTGTCGTTCAGGCCCCGGACGCCAAAGGGACCTTCCCTCAGCGCACAGAGCAGCTGATATTCACCAAACGCGGCAATGACCTGCTCCGGCGTACTTTGCTGTTGAACGCCCGTCAGAAAGTGCTGATACCCCTGCAGGGCGTCATCCAGCATCGCCTGATACGCCTCCACGCTTTCCAGCGATTTTTTTTCAATATCCGTAAAGGTTCCGGCAAACACCGCGGAGGTAGCGTGCCTGTCTCCCCGGTTTACGGCTGCCGCAAGCTGGCCGATGCCGGAATCACTGCCGAAACGGTAGCTTTTCTGCAGCAGACACAGGCTGTCGCGCAGCGCGCCCGCAAGCGAGTGGCTTTCAGAGGTGAGCGTACATCCGGTGAGACGGGCGAGCTCCTGGGCGCGTTCAGCGGTATACCCCAGGCTGGCATAGGTGCAGATATCGCCCAGTACGGCCCCCGCCTCCACGGAGGCAAGCTGGTCGCGATCGCCGAGAAAAATGACGCGCGCGTGCGGCGGTAGCGCATCAATCAAACGCGACATCATCGTCAGGTCAATCATCGACGCTTCATCCACCACCAGCACGTCAAGGTGCAGCGGATTACCGGCATGATAGCGCAGACGCTGGCTACCCGGCTGAGCGCCAAGCAAACGGTGTAGCGTGCTGGCTTCGTTGGGGAAAAGCGCAAGCTGCTCCCGGGTAAGCGGCAGCTTTTGCAGCGCGCCGCCTAACGACTCCGTCAGACGCGCCGCCGCTTTACCGGTGGGGGCCGCCAGGCGAATACGGCACTTTTGCTCGCCCGATAACTGAATCAGCGCGGCAAGCAGTTTTGCCACGGTGGTCGTTTTCCCGGTGCCCGGACCGCCAGAAATCACCGAGATCCGACGCGTTAAGGCCACTGCAGCCGCCACTTTTTGCCAGTCTGTCGCGTCGTCAGAGGTAAACAGCGCATCCAGCGTTTGCCGGAGCCGCGTTTCATCACAGGGAAGCGGGGCGTTGGTCTCGCTGAAGAAGCGCGCCACCGTCAGTTCGTTACGCCACAGCCGGTTAAGATACAAACGCTCGCCGACCAGAATCATTGGCGTCCCGGTATCGGCTCCGCTTACGGCAGGCGAACGGCGTAGTATCGCCTGCCAGTCCACGGCGTCACCCAGCAGCGCGAAACACGCCTGTAAAGCCGGAGGCATTTTCTCATCCACCGCCAGACGCGACAGCGGCAGACATACGTGCCCCTCCCCCGCGTCTTTGCTCAGAATGGCGGCGGCAAGCATGACGGCAGGCTCCTCGCCTGCCACCATCATGGCAAACTGCACGTCCAGGTGGCGCAGTAAC
Source organism: Enterobacter cloacae complex sp. Mu1197 (assembly GCF_040059225.1). Taxonomy (NCBI): domain Bacteria; kingdom Pseudomonadati; phylum Pseudomonadota; class Gammaproteobacteria; order Enterobacterales; family Enterobacteriaceae; genus Enterobacter; species Enterobacter cloacae complex sp. Mu1197. The sequence continues at coordinate 3,775,388 of NZ_CP157375.1, forward strand.
CGTTGTTCAACCGCGTCCAGCAGTAGCGCCTGCATCGTCATGCCACCTCCTCCGTGCCTGCAGCAAACAGGTTATCCATTTTTTCAATCAGTTCCACAGCCGGACGCGTGCTAAAGACGCCGGAACGCGGGTCGTTGGCATCCACGCCGCGCAGGAACAGGTAAATCACGCCGCCAAAATGCGCGTCGTAACGGTAATCGGCAATACGATGGCGCAGGTAACGGTGCAGCGCCAGGGTATAAAGCTGGTACTGCAGATCGTAGCGATGCATTTGCATAGCCGACGCCATCGCCTGTTGGGTATAGGCTTCGCTGTTTTCGCCCAGCCAGTTCGATTTGTAATCCAGCAGGTAGTAGCGCCCTTCGTGGCGGAAAACAAGGTCGATAAAGCCTTTTAGCATCCCCTGCACCTGGCGGAAGTTCAGCGGCGGGCATCCGGCGGATAACGGATCGTACTCGCGGATCAACGCATCAAGCGCCTCGGCCCTGAGCGGGCTGGCGATGGGGAGGTAAAACTCCATCTCCACCTGCTTATCTTTGGCGGTCAACTGGCTAAGCGAGATCCCCTGCGCGGTGAGCGGAGTATGCAGAACCGCGCGGATCCAGTCGGTGAGAACCGGCTCCCATTGCGCGTCGTAACCACCGCTCTGTAACATCTTTAGCACCCACTCTTCGGAAACCGGCTGGGTAAAATCCAGTTCTTCATACAGGCTGTGCAAAAACGTGCCCGGCGAGGCGCCGCGCGGGAACTGGTGCGGCGTCAGCACCGGCTCAACGGGTACGCTACCGGCGCCTGCGGCATCCACGTCCAGTTTTGGCATCAGATCCTGCGCAATACTCTGCCCGTGCTGCTGTAAGCCAGAGTAGCTGGTCACGCGCCAGTCGTCGGCAATCGTGCGTACCACCCGACGGGCATGGAGATCTGACTCGTGCGGCTCCGGCATGTGCCAGCGGCTGTTGTCGGGCAGCGAAGGAATATGCAGGGCAACATGCTCAGAGCAAAGGGATTCGATGCACTGGCGCAGGCCCGCCGCGTCTTTGGGTTCACCCTGCTGAATAAGCCGCCCCAGCGCACTCAGATGAAAATCGCTCTCCCCGCTCTTTTCGCCCCGACGCCGGAACAGCGGCGCAACGCCCAGGCTGCAGTGCCAGACCGAGCGGGTTAGCGCCACGTAGAGCAGGCGTAAATCTTCCGCCAGACGTTCGGCCTCTGCCAGCTCAACGCTGGACTCCGCGTTGCTGAGATCGAGCACCGCCTCAAAAGACTCGCGATCGTGGTAAAAAGCCTGATCCTGCACACGGTAATTGGCGATAAACGGCAGCCAGACCAGCGGATATTCCAGGCCTTTCGACTTGTGGATGGTGACGATCTGCACCAGATGTTTATCACTCTCGAGGCGCATCTGCTGGCTGGAGGAATTGCTGTTCGGATCGGCAATCTGCTGCGCCAGCCAGCGCACCAGGGCATGCTCGCTCTCCAGTTGCGTACCCGCTTCCTGCAAGAGTTCGCTGATGTGTAAAATATCGGTCAAACGCCGCTCGCCACCCGCGGTAGCCAGCATATTCTCCGCAATGTGGCGCTGAGCCATGAGCTCGCGCACCATCGCCATCACGCCGCGCTTCTGCCATCTTTCCCGGTAGTGGACAAATTCCTCCACCACGGAATCCCACGCGGCTTCGTCATTGTTGAGGGTATCAATATCGCGCGCGTTCAGTCCGAGCATCGCGCTGGCTAATGCGCTGCGCAATGTACTTTCCCGCTCCGGGGCCAGCACGGCCTGCAGCAGCCATAACATCTCCTGCGCCTCAAGCGTTTCAAAGACGCTGTCACGGTTCGAGAGGTAGACGGAGGGGATATTCAGTAACGTCAGGGCGTCACGGATTAATGCGGCCTCCTGACGACTGCGTACCAGCACCGTAATATCCGATGCCTTTACCGGGGTGGGGTTATCCCCCTTCCACAGCAGCGCCTCGCCCCGCGCCCCGGCACTGAGCCAGTCACGGATTTGCGCGGCACAGTGCTGGGCCATGGCATTTTGATAGTCGGCAACGCCGCAGCCTTCCCCCTCCAGCAGCCAGAAGTTCATGGCAGGCTGCGTCACGCCGTTAAACTCGAAGCGCAACGAGGCATTTTTCGGGGCAAATTTTACCGGCTGAAACGGGATCTCCCGGAACATAAACGCCGTATCCATACGGCTAAACAACGCGTTGACGCTTTCCACCATGCCGGGAGAGGAGCGCCAGTTAGTATCGAGCGTGTAGTGCGCGTCAACTTCGCTGCGGGCTTTCATATAGGTGAAAATATCCGCGCCGCGGAAGGCGTAGATGGCCTGTTTCGGATCGCCGATTAACAGCAGCGCGGTGTCGGGCTGCTGGCGCCAGATACGGCGGAAAATGCGGTACTGCTGAGGGTCGGTGTCCTGAAATTCGTCAATCATCGCGACCGGGAAGCGGGTGCGAATCGCGGCGGCAAGCGCTTCGCCATTCTCACTGCACAGCGCCGCATCCAGGCGGCTCAGCATATCGTCGAAACCCAGCTCGCCACGGCGGCGCTTTTCGCGCGCCACGGCTTCACGAATTTCGGTCATGGCGCGGGTGATCATCAGATCGTTGAGCGTGAGGGGCTCCGCCAGCAGGGTTTCAATCGCCACAAACAGGGGATGCTCAGGCACAATGCCGTCGGCTTTGGTCCGCTCAGCCAGGAAACGTTGGGAGAATTTCTCCAGCGCATCCGGGAGTTGATAGCCCCGCGTCTCTTCCTGCGCCCAGGCGCTGACCTTGTCGATCCATTTTGCCTGATTGCCACGGTTGAACTTGCGACGGTCAATCCCGGAATTTTCGATAATGGCGTCAATCTCGCCGACTGACTCCATCCATTTTTGCTTGATGTCCGCAATTTTCGCGATGATTTTTTCATGCCGTGAGGCCAGAGTTTCATCTGCCGGCGGCGGGGATTTAATGACCGGCGCTTCCCCCTGCAGATAACGATCGATCGCGCGCAGCAGCGCTTCCGGGCCTTTCCATAACGCATGTACCGCTTCGGCGATATCACGCTGTAAGGGGTAGCAGTGGCGACGCCAGAAATCCGCGCAGGCCTGATAGCGAAGCACGGATTCATCTTCAATGAGCTGCTGTTCGAACAGCATACCGGACTCGAACGCATTCAGGCTCAGCATGCGCTGGCAAAAACCGTGAATGGTAAAGACGGACGCTTCATCCATCTGCCGTTCAGCGAGCAGCAGCCACTGGGCGGCCTGTTGCTTATCGGCAATCTCTTCCAGAAGGCTCGCGTAGAGGGGGTTATCCGTGCTCTGACGCAGACAGGCGATGCGCAGCTCGTGGATATTGGTACGAATACGGCCCCGCAGCTCCGCGGTAGCGGCCTCGGTGAAGGTGACCACCAGCAGCTCTTCCACGCTCAAAGGGCGTGGAAAAGCGGCGTTGCCGCCAAGCCCTAACAGCAGGCGCAGATAGAGGGCGGCAATGGTGAAGGTTTTTCCCGTTCCCGCTGAGGCTTCAATCAATCGTTCACCCTGCAGAGGTAAACGTAAGGGATCAAGGGACTCAGCGGTATCGGTCATTCTTTCTTACTCCAGGGCATAGATTGCTGCAGCGCGCTGACGCTCTTCCAGACTTTCCAGCCTTTCGGGTTTACGTACTCCGTTTTCCCGTTCTGGCTACCGGAAACCTGAGACAGGATGGTAATACCCTGCGGCTTAATGACCGCCTGATGGAAGAAGTCGGCAACCTTCTGCGGCGTCAGCTGTTTTATCTCGGCCACTACTTTATCACGCGAATCAAATTTCAGATTACCGCGATCGAAATCTTTGCTCAGCTGCGAGGCTTCTTCACCCAGCGTCTGCGGCGGCTGCATCACCTGCGCGATAACGGCCTGCTGGATCTGGGCAAACTCTTCCGGCTTCATGGCGCGCAGTTTTGCTTCCACCTGCGGGAAGAAGGCCTGGTAACGCTGCCAGAGATACGCCGGTTGTTTATCGCTGCTTTGCAGCAGGAAACCCAGCCCCCACTGACGACCGACGTTCATGGAGAAGGCAAACACCGCGTAGCCAAGCTGCTCCTCTGTGCGTAACTGGTTATAGAACCACGGCTGAATAATCTGTCCCAGCACGGCGCTTTGCGCTGAACTGGCGAATTCATCATAGCCCGTTGGCACAAAGACCGCGGCCAGCGCGGAATCCGTGCTGTTACCCGCCTTTTCAAAAATCACATTCTGTTTTTTCTCAACCAGCACGTCCTGGTTGCGGCACCACTCGTCGCCTTTAGAGCCGAGCTGAGTGCGAACATTCTCCGCCAGGGTTTTGGCCTGCTCCTCACTCATGTTGCCGACGATCAGGAACTCCGGACGCGTGTTGGTTTTCAGCGCATCGCGGTACGCCAGCACGTCTTTTAAGGAGATGGAAGGCAGCAGCGCGCGGCGATCCTCACGCTGGAAATAAGGAACCTGCGACAGCATTTGCGCCGGCATAAGCGCCAGATCGTAAGCCTTGCCCTTCTCGGCAGAATCCATCATCTGGGCATACCAGGATTTAGCCTGCTCAAGCTGCTCTTCCGTCGGCGTGTAGCTGAAGTAGCCCTCCAGCAGGGCCTGGAACAGCTGAGGCAAGCGCTGGGTATAGCCGTTTGCATTAAGCATCAAACCATTGTTGGCGTTGGTGGAGAAGCTGATCCCGCCCACGGCGGCCTGGTTGCTGAGCTGATCGAGCGCGATACCGGCGAGATAGTCATTGAGCGCGAACATCACCTGATTTTTGGCGCTGTTCATGGCTTTCGGGTTACGCAGCACCACGCTGACATCGGCTTTAGGCTCACTGGCGAAATAGCGGCTTGGGGTATACACGACGCGCAGCGTTGGCTCATCAATGATGAGTTCCGGGTGCGGGTAATCTTTCGTCGTTTTGATCAGCGAGAAGTCATCCGGAATATAGGGGTTCAGCTCCGGCAGCTTCAACGCAATCTCCCCGGCCTTTTTCTGCCAGTCGGCGAAGGTCTGAGCGCTGATTTTATCCACCTGATATGGGGCATCGACAAAATACGCCGTCTTGTTATGCGGTTCGTTCGGGCTGATGTACCAGATGCGGGCATTTTCCGGCGTCATCATCGCCAGGCGAGCTTTTACCGCCCCGGCATCGTACCGGTCGGCAATATTCACCGCGTCGAGAGTATGTTCCACCGGCACGCGGATCATGGTATCCGCCAGCCACTCCACATAATCCATGTCGCGGGTGATGGACGGGTAGCGGAAATCGAGATCCAGCACGTGCGCGAGTTCATCAAAATAGCGCTTATCGACGCCTTTCTCGCGCAGCAAAGCGAGGTAGCTAAAGATAGCCGCCACGACTTCATCGCGGTTGGCCTGTCCTTTGTCGGTCAGCGTCGCGGAGATCGCCAGCACGCCGCTATTGCCGTTCACAACCGGATCGGAGTCGGCGCGAATGCCTTCCGCCAGCCCCTGCTTTTGCAGCCAGTCAGACAGCGTACCCGGGCTACGATTACCGATCAGGTAGGTGACCAGCTCATCGGTTTTACTGCGAAACTGCGCTGTATTGTTATCAATGCGGAATTCCACGCGCAGCACTTTACGCGGCATGGCAGGAACGTAGTGGATCACGATGCCTTTTTGCGCATCCGTGACCACCGGAACGGTTATTTGTGGCAGGTCGATATTTTTATTCGGCACCCGGCCAAAGGTTTTGGCCGCCATGCCTGCCAGCTCTGGCAACGGTTTATTGCTGTAGATGACCGCTTTCATCAGGTTGGCGGAGTAGTATTTATCGCGAAACGCGTGCAGGGCATCCAGCACCGGGCTGTTCGGTTTGTCGCTCAAGGTTTCCAGGTTACCGCCGGAGAAGCGCGAACCCGGGTGCGCAGGGTTGATGGTTTCGGCGCTGACCTGCGCCATGCGCATACCGTCTCGCGTGCGGGCCATGGTCAGCTCGGCATTCACCGCATTGCGTTCACGCTCGGCGTATTTTTTATCCAGCAACGGCGCGGCGATGGAATCAGCGAGGCGATCGACCGCCCCTTCCAGCGCATCATTTTCGACTTCGAGATAAAAGGCGGTGCGGTACGGCGCCGTACTGGCATTGTGGCTGCCGCCATGCATCTTCAGAAATTCGGACAGGCTATCTGGCTGCGGGTATTTTTTTGACCCCATCAGCGTCATATGTTCCAGATAGTGTGCAAGCCCAGGATGAGCGTCAGGATCTTCCAGCGACCCAACCGGCACCACTAATGCCGACAGGGATTTCACCGCCTGCGGGTCGGAAACCAGCAGCACGGTCATCCCGTTATCAAGGCGAATAGCCTGATATTGACGGGTATCCTTTTCGCTCTTACGGATAGTTTCCTGAACGGGTTGCCAACCGGAGTCTGCGTGAGTGACGGGCGCCCAAAGGGCAATAAACAAAACAAACGCTTTAAACAAGGTGCTGCCTGGCATTACGACCTCTTTATCACGGCTACATCATTAACAAACTGCGTGCTGGACACGCCAACATCTCTTTCTTTGGGTACATCAGTCCGTGATAAGAAATGCATCATAAATGAACACCCTTATCTGCGCAATTTTTATACAGCGCTCAGGACTGATTAAATTTAAACAACGGCAGCAGGTAGCGCTGCGCCTCTTCCGTGATAGCCTCCAGGTATTCTGGCTCGAGCGTTCGCCACAAACGCTGATACCAGACATCATCCCCTTCGCCCCGCACCATCATGTTTCCTTCGTAGGCCTGCATAAATTTGCTGCGTGCTTTCTGCAGCGAAGCCTCATCCGTTAACATCGCATCATTCTGCGCGTCATAACAGGCTTTTATCCAGGCGCCGCCACTTTCCGGCAGTAACAGGAGCGGTTTGTTCATTCCCTGGCGGTAGCCCTCAATGTACAAAGAGAGATACCCTAACGCCTGCTCGGCTTCCATCGGCGGGAAGCGCCACTCGCCCTCTTTGCGCACGAAAATCCGGCTTTCGCCTTTATGCCCACCCGCACTGTAGACAAGATGTTCGAGCCAGAGTTGCAAACCCTGAGAAACGCTGAGCATAGAGGGCCGCCAGCGCAGCAGCCCATCCGGCTGAACCTGGGTTAACCAGCCCGTGAGCTGTACCCCGTTGCAGTCGAGATCGATTTCAATGCTTTTGCCTGGCTGTCGGCACGCTCGTACGCGCTCTGCCAGGGCGGTCATCTCCTGACACTGCGCCTCCCAGACGATCTCCCCAAACGCTCCGTAGGGCAGCTGACCTGCAGCACGGTAGCGGCGGTAAAGTTTGTCGGCATCCTCCTCTTCAACCAGCGCGTTCAGCAGCTGCAGATTTAACTGATAGCGCTCCAGACCTTCCAGCGTAAACGGCTCTGCCTCAGGAATTTCGCTCTCTTCAGAGCGGAAGTTGACCTGCAGTCGTTGCTGGAAAAAGGCGCGCACCGGATGCGCCCAAAACCGCTGAAGCTGCTCGAAGGTCAGAGTGTCGATAGGGCGCGGGTCAAGTTCCTGAATGAAATCGCTATGCGCATTCCCCTCCTTTTTCGCCGCCGGCAACCACTCAAGGGCGTAGCTCTGGCGCTCGCTGGCAATATAGTTCACCGGGTCAAACGGCATGCGGCTGTGGAAACAGGTGATATGGGCTTTCACCCTCTGCTCGCTCTCATCACAGTTGCGCTCCTCATCTCCCGGCAGGTAGTGGCTCTGGCCGATATAGTCCACCAGCTCCTGCACCAGTACGGAGGGGAAACGCTCGCTGTTGTCCTGAATGGAACGACCGATATAGCTGATATAGAGCTTACTCTGCGCGGAAATGAGCGCTTCCAGGAAGAGGTAGCGGTCATCATCACGGCGGCTACGATCGCCCCGTTTTGGGTTTGCGCTCATCAAATCGAACCCCAGCGGCGGCAGCGCGCGCGGATACACACCGTCGTTCATGCCAAGCAGGCAGACCACCCTGAACGGGATAGAACGCATGGGCATCAGGGTGCAGATATTGACAGGACCCGCCAGGAAACGCTGGCTGATTCGCTCCTGGTCAAGCCGCTGCGTCAGCTCATCCCGCAACAGCGAGAGCGGGATGGCCTCGTGGTAATGAGAATTCACGCCTTCGTCGATGATAGCCTGCCACTGGGTTTCAATGAGCGCCATCGCCGCTTCGGTGTCATTGTCCGGCAGGAAGAAATCATTGAGTAACGCTCTGCAGACCGGGAGCCATTCTTCAAGTGGACGCGGCTGCAACAGCGCATATCGCCAGCGGTTAAGCTGCATTAATAGCGATGCTAAATGCCCCACCAGTTCAGCAATTAACCCGCTGGACTCATCGTAAGGCAGCACCTCATTCCACTCGCCCTGGCTGCTTTCCATGGCATAGCCCAACAGCATACGCGTCAGGCCAAATCGCCAGGTGTGCTGCCCGGTAGGGGGAAGCTCGAATTCCTGAACGTTATCGTCATCGATCCCCCAGCGTACGCCAGACTCGTTAACCCACTGACGAAGGTAGCGCAGGCCCTCTTCATTGATGTTGAAGCGTGCAGCCAGCACGGGAACATCCAGCAACGCCAGGACATCTTCGGAGATAAACCGGCTATCCGGCAGTGACAGGAGAGTGATAAACGCCTGCAATACCGGATGCGACTGGCGGGCACGACGGTCAGATATCGCGTAAGGCAGGTATCGCTCGCCCGTCGCACTGCCAAAAACGGCCTGAATAAAGGGACTGTAGCTGTCGATATCCGCCACCATCACCACGATATCGCGTGGCGTCAGGTCGGGATCTTCCTGCAGCATCGCCAGCAGCTGGTCGTGAAGCACTTCGACCTCACGCTGCGGGCTGTGACAAACGTGGATCGTGACGCTGCGATCGTCAGGATCGAGTTTTCGCTTATTGTCGCTGCGTTCGAACTCGTTCGCCGTCACGCCCATGACGGCACGGTTTTCCAGATCCAGAATATCTAGCTGGATATTATGCAGCAGGCTGTCCGGGGCGATCTCAACAAAGGCATCCACGTCACCTTCGCCTGAGGAAGTGATGTCTGAAAGCATGTGGATGTAGTCACGCCCCAGCTTCCCCCATGAGGCAAGCAGCGGATTGGGCAGGTTCTGAATACCGTCTTCATCGAAAAGCTGCCCGGCAGTCGTGCCGTCTTTAAACAGCGGGATGGATCGTTCTTCAAAAAGGCGTTTTCGTTGGCGGGTCACCAGCCGCGCCAGCCAGCGTTCGTCGAGGATATCCCCCCAGTACTGTCGGCAAGGGTTGGTAAACAAAATATGGATATCAATATGTTTACCCAGCGCATTCAACGCTTTCAGATAGACAGGGGGCAATGCGGATATTCCGCAGATAAACACGCGTGACGGCAGTCGGGCCGGGCGCTCCGACGCATTTTCAAGTATCGAGATAAACCGATCGTAGAGATTGGCACGGTGCCACTTAGGCTGGCCCAGTTTCTCCGTATGCTCTACCAGCGCTTTCCACAGCGGGGCCTGCCATATTTGCGCCTCCGGCAGGCCTTCAACCAACTCGCCCGCTTCCCAACGAATTAACCAGTCAGAGCGATAAACAAGGTATTGGTCGTAGAGATCGGCGGTGCGCGACGCCAGCTGGAACAGCTTACGCTTGTCGGTATCGTCATTGAGGTAGTGACGCAGCATGGCAAATTCATCGTGCTGCAGCATTTCCGGCAGCAGCGCCATCAGCTTCCAGCTCATGGCCTGCTTGTTGAACGCGCTCTGCTCGGGGATATCCGGCAACACGCGGACAAACATCTCCCAGATAAAGCTCGCAGGCAGCGGAAAATCAATATTCGCGGCAATGCCAAACTTGCGGGAAAGCGACATTTGCAGCCACTGTGCCATACCGGTGCTCTGCACCAGCACCATTTCAGGCTCAAAAGGATCGTCAAGCCGCTCGCGCTCAACGATAAACTCCATCAGTGCTTCCAGCACATCCAGACGATTTGAGTGGTAGACCCTTAACATAGACGCTCCCGACTACTGGCTAACCGGGCAATGCAGACGCGTTAACTCACCGCGCCGCCCCAGAGGAGAAATAAGTGTAACCGTGATGCTGACACATCCTGCGAGCGTTGTCTGCCCCCGACGGGCCTGCCAGCCTGCAGGAAGAACATTTGTTGAGAGCTGAGACTGGTTCCAGGCATGGTGCCAGAGCTGGCGATACTGATTAAATGCGGTGAACCGCGCCGCCAGTGCCCGGTGATACCCCGACAGTGCGGTCACGACCACCACCAGTAGCATCATCGCCAGCAGGACCTCAACCATGCTAAATCCTTTTTCTCTGCTCACGGCAGCTGACATAACGCGCTCTCCTTAAGGGGACAAAAATCGCTCCAGCCGTGAGGCGAAAAGCGAACGTTCCCGTCGACGATCTCTCCTGCACGCCAGAGCAGCAGGTCGTTGCCGCTGGCTATCAGTAGTAAACGCGCCTCACTCAGTTGACGCAAACACACTCGCCATGTCGATGTCGTTTTGCACTGGATTTGTAGCTCTGGCGCCCAGCGCTGAACACGTCCCCACTCAAGCGCGGACTGCGCCGTCGCCTGCTGCTGAAGCGAGCGGCTCTCACCGCCAACGAGCGCACTGAACGTTGTGACCTGCTGATTGAGCCCCGTCAGGATCAGGGTACCGAGCACCAGTAAAAGCAGAACCAGCGCCAGCGAAGACATCCCGCGTTGACGGCTCACAGGTTATACCCCGTGACCGTATACAACGCCTGCCAGGGTTCCCCTTTATCGCCTTTACGCCTCGCGGCCAGTTCGATCTTCAGCTCTGGCGCAAAACCGGCATGTTCTACTTTCCTCACGACAAAATGCGCGATCGCAAGCCTGTCCGGGTCCGTGAGCTTTTCCCACCCTTTTCCTTCACACGACGTCGCGCCACGCAGGGTTTCCAGCGCCCCCGATTCCAGACGAAAACCGGTGCTGTCATTTTCTGATGCGCTGCTATCCCAGCGACCGTTACTGTTGGCATCCCACCGCACAATGATGCAGCTCCCCTGCCTGCCGATCGCCAGCGCCTGTCCCTGGCAATTTCCCGCGCAGTACCCCGCACGCTGAAGCTGTTTGCCGAGTGCGAACAGGTGTTGCCAGACCTCTTCTTCCAGCTCTCGCTGGCCGGATTGCAGTAATACGGCCCGCTGTAGCCCGGGTAAAAAACGCGATGCGCTTATCAGCAAAAGGCTGCTCATCGCCGTGGCAATCAGCACTTCTGTCAGTGAGAAACCGCGCTGCCTCATCAACATGAACCTCCCTCAGAGATCTGACACATCCTGATGCGTCCTCCATTTGAGACCATAATCAACCATTCTCCAGCGCGGCTTTGAATGCGTATCCGCCCCGCCCATGCCGTATCCCGTAGTCCATAGAACCCGAGGGACGGCGTGACCTCACCGATCGTGACCTCAGGCCAGAGTGGAATCAGCACAAAGGGACTGTCCTTCTCACAGCCTTGCACGGCAGAGCTCGCCAGACAGTGCCGGTCCCCCGTCCGCTGACGGGTAATTTGATGGTCGCGGTTGTGGCGGTTGGCATGGTTGCGCAGAAACAGCAGGTAATCTCGCACCTGGCTGGCGGTTTGCCACAGCCGCTGCTGCCGTTGCCAGCTGTCCCAGCCGTACAGACCGGAGGCGCTAAGGATGACGACAAGCGAAACGGCGACCAGCGTTTCGATAAGCGTAAAACCGTTCTCTTTTTTCATACCGGGAGTGTGGCGAAGCGCCGTGGACATGACGAGTATCGGATCCTCGTTTTACGAGACGTCATCCGGAGAAGTGGGAGAGTTGCAGCGCGTTGCAGGCTTTCTGGATAACGCTTCGGGAAACGGGAGAAAGGCGAAAAAAAACCGGCGCTAAACAGCACCGGTTGTGTCAGGCTTTACCGCATCAGATCGCGACGGGCGCTTTGATGCCCGGGTGCGGGTCGTAGCCCTCAATCTCGAAATCATCAAAGCGGTAGTCGAATATTGATGCCGGTTTGCGTTTGATAATCAGCTTCGGCAGCGCACGCGGTTCGCGGGTCAGCTGGAGATGCGTCTGTTCCATATGGTTGCTGTAGAGATGGGTATCCCCACCGGTCCAGACGAAATCGCCCACTTCCAGGTCACACTGCTGCGCCATCATGTGAACTAACAGCGCATAGCTGGCAATGTTAAACGGCAGGCCGAGGAACACGTCACAGGAGCGCTGATAGAGCTGGCAGGAGAGCTTTCCATCCGCCACATAGAACTGGAAGAACGCGTGGCACGGTGCCAGCGCCATTTTATCCAGCTCGCCGACGTTCCAGGCGGAAACGATGATGCGGCGCGAGTCCGGATCGTTTTTCAGCTGGTTCATCACGGTGGTGATCTGGTCAATATGGCGGCCATCAGGCGTGGGCCATGCGCGCCACTGCTTGCCGTAAACCGGGCCCAGATTGCCGTTTTCGTCTGCCCATTCGTCCCAGATTGAGACGTTATTGTCGTGCAGATACGCAACGTTAGTATCGCCTTGCAGGAACCAGAGCAGTTCATGAATGATCGAGCGCAGATGGCAGCGCTTTGTCGTCACCAGCGGGAAACCTTCTTGCAGGTTGAAGCGCATCTGGTGGCCAAAAATGGAGAGCGTACCGGTGCCGGTGCGGTCGTTTTTCGGCGTGCCCTCATCGAGCACTTTTTTCATCAGTTCAAGATACTGTTTCATGGTTCCTCAGGAAATCTGTTGCTGTGGACGACGACGATACGCCCAAATCATCATAATGGCACCCGCGACAATCATCGGAATGGAGAGGATCTGCCCCATGCTGATGTACTGTACCCACTCGCCGGTAAACTGTGCGTCCGGCTGGCGGAAGAATTCGACGATGATGCGGAATGCACCGTAGCCAATCAGGAACAGGCCGGAGACAGCTCCCATCGGGCGCGGTTTGCGGATAAACAGGTTGAGGATGATAAACAGCACCACGCCTTCCAGCGCCAGCTCGTACAGCTGAGACATATGGCGCGGCAGCACGCCGTAGGTATCGAAAATGGACTGCCACTCAGGATGCGACGGCAGCAGCGCCATGTCTTCCGCGCGCGAGCCCGGGAACAGCATGGTAAAGGAAACGCTCGGGTCGACGCGGCCCCACAGCTCACCGTTGATGAAGTTGCCCAGACGGCCTGCCCCGAGACCAAACGGGATCAGCGGCGCGATAAAATCGGACACCTGGAAGAAGTTGCGTTTGGTGCGTTTGGCAAAAATCACCATCACCAGGATCACCCCAATCAGGCCGCCGTGGAAGGACATGCCGCCGTCCCAGACGCGGAACAGATAGAGCGGATCGTTCAGGAATACCGGGAAGTTATAGAACAGCACATACCCAATACGGCCACCGAGGAATACGCCGAGGAAGCCCGCATACAGCAGGTTTTCAACTTCGTTTTTGGTCCAGCCGCTGCCAGGACGGCTGGCGCGACGGCCAGCGAGCCACATGGCAAAAATAAAGCCCACCAGGTACATCAGACCGTACCAGTGAAGCGAAACAGGTCCTACTGAGAAAATAACCGGATCAAACTCCGGAAAATGCAGATAACCACTGTTCATCTGTCACCACAAGATGTTGTTATTCCGCTGAAAGTGGACAGCGGTAGAAATGCGATTCTGCCGTAAGCAGAGGCTCCAAAGTTGCGAATCATAGCATAAGGCGGGCGCGGAGGATGCGCCAGAGATGTAAAAGATGTGTATAGGGTTTTATGTACGCTGGTGCCCTCACCTCGCCCCTCTCCCTGTGGGAGAGGGAGAAAGGCTTTAGCGGCCGCCGCGGATCAGACCACCCATACCGCGTCGTTCCATAAACGCCGCGACCTGATGACGGACCTCCGCTGCCAGCTGCGCCTCAAGGCTGCGTTCTGCTAGCTCGCGGGCATCATCGATGTCGATATGCCGCAACAGGTATTTCACGCGAGCAACAGCGCGACCGTTCATCGACAGATGGCGGTATCCCAGACCAATCAGGATCGCAACGCACATGGAATCCCCGGCCATTTCACCGCACAGGCGTAAATCAATGCCGTACTGCTCCGCTTCTCGGGCAATCATCGCTAAGGCGCGAATAATCGCCGGATGCAGGCTATCGTAGATACTGGCGACGCGGGTATTGTTACGGTCGACGGCCAGAATATATTGCGTCAGGTCATTGGTGCCGACCGAGATAAAATCAACGCGGTTTGCCAGCTGCGGCAGCATAAAGACCATGGAGGGCACTTCAAGCATGACCCCAATCCGCGGTTTCGGGATCGCATAGCCGATCATCTCTTCCACTTCACGGCCAGCACGTTCGATCAGTCGCCGGGACTCGTCGATCTCATCAATGCTGGTGACCATCGGCAGTAAGATGCTGAGATTGCCCGTCGCCGCGTTGGCGCGCAGCATCGCGCGCACCTGGATCAGGAAGATCTCTGGCTGATCGAGCGTAATGCGGATCCCACGCCAGCCCAGGCACGGGTTTTCTTCGCTGATCGGCATATAGGGCAGTTGTTTATCCGCCCCGACGTCCAGGGTTCGCAGGGTGACAGGTTTGTCGTTAAACATCTGCAGCATCCCCTGATACTGCGCCACCTGCTCCTCTTCAGAGGGGAAACCGCTCTGCAGCATGAACGGGATTTCTGTTCGGTACAGGCCAATGCCGTCGATGCGGCTGCCCAACTTCTCTTCGTGCTCGGGGCTTAAACCGGCATTGAGCATGACTTTGATCCGCTCACCGCTCTTAAGCTGGGCGGGCAGGTTAACGTCATCTTCCGCCAGCTTGCTTAATTCATTCTCTTCGCTGATAAGACGCTGGTATTCCTGGAGCAGAACCGGCTCAGGATCGACCAGCAGCTCACCGCGATAGCCGTCGACCACCAGCGTACGTCGGTGCAGCACCGACGGCTGAATGTCCGCCCCCATAACGGTAGGGATGCCCAGCGCGCGCACCATAATAGCGGCGTGTGAGTTGGCGGCACCATCGCGCACCACCACACCGGCCAGTCTGTCCTGCGGCAGTTCAGCCAGCGTCGTTGCCGAGAGTTCGTCGGCGACCAGAACAAACCGTTTTGGCCAGGCATTCGGGCCCTGAATGGTGTCATCAAGATGGAACAGCAGGCGCTGCCCCAGAGCGCGCAGATCCCCTGCCCGCTCTTTCAGGTAACCGTCGGTCAGCGCCGCAAACTGGTCGGCAAATTTTTCGATGACCTTCTTAACCGCCCACTCTGCGACCGAGCCTTTATCCACTTCCGCAAAAAGCTCACGGCGCAGGCGCGCATCGGAGAGCAGGTGCGAATAGAGGTCGAATATGGCCGCCGTCTCTTTTTGCGCGCCTGCAGCAAAACGCTTGCTGTAACGACGAAATTCATTCGCCGCCTCTTCCAGCGCGGCGGTGAGACGCTCGCGCTCAAGCGCTTCATCAAGCGTTGAGGCTTCGTAAACCTGCTCCATTAACGGCAGCGTGGCGTCCATCCAGCCTTCAGCAATCGCCACACCTGGCGATGCCGGAAGGGCACGAATGCGCGTATGGCGATACTGACCAAAGAGCGCGGCAAGCTGAGACTGAGAGAGGATCGCCGCCATCTGCGTGGCCAGCGTGACGAGGAAAGACTCCTCGCTTTCGTCGTACTGACGTAGCTCACGCTGCTGGACAACCAGCACGCCGAGCAACTGGCGACGCTGGATAATCGGCACGCCAAGGAAAGCGCGGAAGCGCTCTTCTTTTACGGAGGGGATGTATTTAAAGCTGGGGTGTTTTTGCGCGTCAGCAAGGTTAATGGGTTCAGCCAGTCGCCCAACCAGACCCACGATACCTTCATCAAATGCGAGCGTAACGGTGCGTCCACGTGGTTTTTTCAAACCACGGGTCGCCATCAGGTAATAGCAGCGCCGATCGTGGTCGGCCAGATACACCGAACAGACCTCGGTCTCCATCGCAAGACAGATGTCGGTGACCAGTATATTCAACGCCTCGTTCAGACGCGGCGCGCTGGCCACCTTCTCGACTATTTCTCGCAAGCGGGTGAGCATGATTTGCGTAGCTTAACCTCTTTTACGTCGCCAGGCAGGTGCGCTCTGCGGCTTAGGCGGGATCTCCTGAAGCTGCATCACCACACTTGCAAACTCTTTCATCACCCTACGGTAAACATCGCGCTTAAATGACACGACCTGACGAACAGGATACCAATAGCTCACCCAGCGCCAGCCATCAAACTCCGGCGTACTGCTGGTTTGCATATTGATGTCTGAATCGTTGCCCACCAACTGCAACAGAAACCACTTCTGTTTCTGGCCGATACAAACCGGCTTTGTGTCCCAACGCACCAAACGTTTCGGTAACTTGTAACGCAACCAGTTGCGGGTCGAAGCCAGGATGCGAACATCTTTTCGGCTCAAACCGACCTCTTCAAAAAGCTCCCGGTACATCGCTTGTTCTGGGGACTCTCCCGGATTGATCCCGCCTTGCGGGAACTGCCAGGAGTGTTGACCATATCGACGGGCCCACATCACCTGGCCCTGACGATTACAAATTACTATTCCTACGTTCGGGCGGTAGCCATCGTCATCAATCACCGGACTACCCCAAACTAAACCTTATATATGAATGATTGTTTCACACTACAGGGAGGCGGTAAACCACTCTCTTACAGGCCTGCAACCTAATAACAATTGAATAACTCACAAATAAGTGCTGAGTTATAAACAGATGAGCGACATTGAAGGGAATTTTATTCACCTTTTCTGTGGATATAGTTGTGAAGAAGTGTCTGATTACCGATGAACAACCTCAACGACCGCCGCACACCCTCTTTTGCTCGCATTCATTAAAATGATTATATTCATATAGTTAGATGCATTTACGTAAACAAAAAACTGAATAGCGTGACGATCGTCACACCAGGGATCGTCGTGCTGATGAAAGATCGAACAGCGTCGGTTTTATCCACAGATTGTGCCAATAAGTTAGTCACAATTTGTGTGAAAATTCGATTTTCATCGCACGTCAAGGCTGTAAATGGAAACAGTAGTCAGGGTTATGCCCAGTTATCCCATTTTTCTGTGGATAACATGGTGTAAGATCCTGTTCATTGTCAGTGACCAGATTTGAACAACCGCTTTTTCCGCCCATGCGAAACGATTTCATACCAATAAAAAAACATATAAATCATAGAGATGTCATATTGGTACAGAAAAAGTTAAACTCTATCCACAGGGGACAATTTCTTCGTTTATTTTTTAATCAAAAGGTTACCGTCATGCATCCGCTTACACCCTTGAGCTCACCACCGTCCAGCGAGAGCCAGTTGCTACTGCAGGCACAGCGTCTGGCCGGTTTTTCGCTTGGCGAGCTGGCAGCAATGGCCAGGCTTCCGATCCCGAAGGATCTGAAACGGGATAAAGGCTGGATCGGCATGCTGCTGGAGCTGTGGCTGGGTGCCAGCGCAGGGAGCAAACCTGAGCAAGATTTTGCAGCCCTTGGCGTGGAGCTAAAAACCATTCCTGTAGACCGCCAGGGCAAGCCGCTTGAGACCACCTTTGTCTGCGTTGCGCCATTAACCGGCAATACCGGCGTAACGTGGGAAACCAGCCACGTTCGTCACAAGCTAAAGCGCGTATTGTGGGTACCGGTTGAGGGTGAACGTCAGATTCCCCTGGCCGACCGTCGCGTTGGCGCGCCGCTGCTCTGGAGCCCGGACGAGAATGAGGAGCATCAGCTGCGTCTGGACTGGGAAGAGCTGATGGACATGATTGTTCTTGGGCAGGTTGAGCGCATCACCGCCCGACACGGAGAGGTATTACAGCTGCGCCCAAAAGCCGCCAACAGTAAAGCCCTTACCGAGGCGATCGGCGCGCAGGGTGAGCCGATACTGACGTTGCCGCGCGGTTTTTATCTCAAAAAGAATTTCACCGGCGCACTACTCGCACGTCATTTCCTGTTGAAAACATAGTTTTTTACTTATTTTGAGAGCTCTCAAACATAATCGACTGCTTTTTAAGATTTTACCGCTTCCTCAAGTCGCCATATCGGGTTAATACTAGATTATGATTTGATGCAAGCCAGATGAGGACGATAACGATGAAAAAATGGGCAGTATTAGTGTCAGCAGTCGGTTTAGCGTTTGCCGTATCGGGCTGTAGCAGCGATTACGTCATGGCGACAAAAGATGGTCGAATGATCCTGACCGACGGTAAACCCGAAGTCGACGATGATACCGGTCTGGTCAGCTACCGCGACCAGGAAGGCAATAAAATGCAGATCAATCGCGACGAAGTATCGCAAATTATCGAGCGATAATCAGAGAGAGGTCAGTCGCTTGCTGGCCTTTTTGATTTTTTTCTTCCCCTTTTGCTTCCCCTCTGCCATGTTTATATTCCTTTGTCGGGTACGCCCTGACGCGGTTTATATGTCTACTGAGGAAGCCGGCTATGCATTATCACCGTATCCCCCACAGCGCTCTGGAAATTAGCCAACTGGGGTTGGGCACGATGACATTTGGTGAACAAAACAGCGAAGCCGATGCCCATGCACAACTCGATTATGCCGTCAGCCAGGGCATTAACCTGATTGATGTCGCAGAGATGTACCCTGTTCCGCCACGTCCTGAGACGCAGGGACTTACCGAAACCTACGTCGGTAACTGGCTGGCAAAACGCGGCAACCGTGAAAAGCTGGTGATTGCCTCCAAAGTCAGCGGCCCCGCGCGCAACAACGATACCGGGATCCGCCCGAACCAGATCCTCGATCGCAAAAATATCCGCGCCGCGCTGGACGCCAGCCTCAAGCGCCTGCAAACCGACTATCTCGACCTGTACCAGGTACACTGGCCGCAGCGGCCAACCAACTGCTTTGGCAAGCTCGGGTACAGCTGGAATGAGAGCGCCCCCGCGGTGACGCTGCTGGAAACACTGGAAGCGCTGACCGAATGCCAGCGTGCGGGAAAAATCCGCTACATTGGCGTGTCTAACGAAACGGCCTTTGGGGTCATGCGCTATCTGCACCTGGCGGATAAGCACGATCTGCCGCGTATCGTGACTATTCAGAACCCGTACAGCCTGCTTAACCGCAGCTATGAAGTGGGTCTGGCCGAAGTGACGCAGTATGAAGAAGTGGAACTGCTTGCTTACTCCTGTCTCGGCTTCGGCACCCTGACGGGGAAATACCTGAACGGCGCGAAACCGGCCGGGGCGCGTAACACCCTCTTTAGCCGCTTTACCCGCTACAGCGGCGAGCAGACGCAGAAAGCCGTTGCCGCTTATGTGGATATCGCGAAGCGTCACGGTCTTGACCCTGCGCAGATGGCGCTGGCCTTCGTGCGTCGTCAGCCGTTTGTTGCCAGTACCCTGCTGGGCGCAACCACGATGGAACAGCTGAAAACCAATATTGAGAGTTTCCACCTGAACCTGAGTGAAGAGGTGTTAGCGGAGATTGAAGCGGTGCATCAGGTTTATACTTATCCTGCACCATAGCCTGACGCTTTTGCCCGGTGGCGCGACGCTTACCGGGCCTACAGGTGCTCAAACCCAGGCCGGGTAAGGCGAAGCCGTCACCCGTCTATATATCAACGGCGACGTTGCCAGAGCCATAATGCAGCAATCGCAATCGCAAACAGCCCGCCAAACCCGACGCCAATCCCGACCACCGGCACACCCACTTTTACCGCCAGCGAGTAGAGCCCCAGCATTAACAGCATTGCCAGGTTTTCACCCAGGTTTTGTACCGCAATGGCATTGCCTGCCCCGACGGTCTGCTTGCCCCGTTCCTGCAGTAACGCGTTCAGCGGCACCACGAAGAAGCCCCCCAGAATACCAATCAGGATGAGGAGGGCATACGCGGGCAATAATGCATGCTGCAGCGAGAAGATAAGCACCACGACGCCAATCAGGATCCCGGCGGGCATACAGCGTGCGACCGTCTCCAGCGTGACCAGCTTCGCCGCCGCGCCCGCCCCAACCACAATGCCGATGGCCACCATCGCATTAAGATAGGTTGGCGTCGCATTGTCAGTAATGCCCAGCGCCACCGGCACCCACAGAACCAGCAGGAAGCGCAGCGTGACGCCCGCGCCCCAGAACATGCTGGTCCCCATCAGGGAGAAACGCGTTTCACCCTTACGCCACAGCACGCGGCAGGCGGTAAAGAAACTGCCGGTCATCGGTTTAAATCGCCAGGATTGACCCGGGCGAGCCGCAGGCAGCTTCGGAATAAACAGGTTCGCCACGACAGCCCCGCCATATACCACCGCACACACGCCCAGTGCCGCCAGCACATGCCAGTCGGCCAGCACGCCGCCCGCAACGGAGCCAATCAGGATAGCGGCAATAGTAGATGACTCCATCAGACCATTGGCTTTCACCAGCTTATCCCCGGTGGTCAGCTCGCCGAGAATGCCGTACTTCGCCGGGGAGTAGGCGGCGGCGCCAATGCCCACCAGCGTGTAGCCAATAAACGGATTGAAGCCAAAGCAAATGCTGGCGGCACCCAGCAGCTTGAGGCCGTTGGCAAACATCATCACCCGGCCTTTCGGGAAACTGTCCGCCACCTGCCCCACAAACGGGGCAAAGATAATGTAAGCGCCCACAAACACCATCTGCAGGATCGGCTGACTCCAGTCGGGGTAAAACTCGGCTTTCAGCAGCGCCAGCGTGGCAAACAGCAGCGCGTTATCACCGAACGCAGAGAGAAACTGCGCGGCAATGACGGCCATCATGCCTTTCGACCTGAGTGAAGTGTTAGTGTGTACTGACTCACGCATTTTGCTGTTCCGCCTCTTCAACCATGCCTTTCAGGGTTACGAAATCTGGCTTCCCGCTCCCCAGCACCGGGAGCTGTTTCAGGTAGCGAATATCGCGCGGCACGGCCAGTTCAGGAATACCGTGTTCGCGTGCATAGTTCAGTAATCTGTCGCGCTTAAGCTCACCGTCGGTCGTAAACAGTACCAGCGCCTCACCTTTGCTGGCATCGCTCTTCACCACCGTGGCGTGCATCTTCTCGGCGGACACGGCCGTCGCCAGTTGCTCCACCATTTCCAGAGAGACCATTTCGCCGGCAATTTTGGCGAAGCGTTTCGCGCGTCCCTGAATCTGTACAAAGCCCTGCTCATCGAAACGGACAATATCCCCGGTGTCGTACCAGCCGGTTTCAATCTCGCCGTTGACGTTTTCCGCCGTCGGCGCTTCCAGCACGCCCGGATTTTCCACGCGCAGATACCCGTTCATCACGTTTGGCCCTTTCAGCTGCAGGCGGCCACCGTCCTCAATGCCCGGCACCGCCAGCAGACGCGCGTCCATCCCCGGCAGAATTCGGCCAACCGTACCCGGTTTCGCCGCCATCGGCACGTTAATCGAGACCACGGGCGCACACTCGGTAACGCCATAGCCTTCGAGAATGCGCAGGCCAAACTTGTCCTGCCAGATCTGGCGAGTACTCTCCTGCAGTTTTTCCGCGCCGGCCACCACATACCGCACGCGATAAAAATCATACGGATTGGCGAAGCGCGCATAGTTCCCCAGGAAGGTTGAGGTCCCAAACAGAACGGTACAGTTACGGTCATACACAAGCTCCGGCACAATGCGGTAATGCAGCGGGCTCGGGTAGAGGAACACTTCTGCGCCGGTCAGGAGCGGCGTGAACAGCCCCACCGTCAGGCCAAAGGAGTGGAACAGCGGCAGCGCCGACATAAAGCGGTCGTTCGCGGTAAAGTCGGCGATGCTTTTAATCTGCTCAACGTTCGCCAGAATGCTCTTGTGGCTGTGGACGACGCCTTTCGGGTTGCCCTCTGAGCCTGACGTGAAGAGGATAATGGCGTCATCTTCCGGCTGCTGTTTGACCTGCGCCAGACGCGGCACCAGCAGATGCGCAAATATCCACAGCTTGTCGCCGGTGGTCACGTCCGCTTTCAGATCCTCCAGGAAGACCCAGCGCACCTGGGTGAGCTGCTCGGGAAGGTGCCAGAGCTTGCCTTTGTCCAGAAACTGACGGGAGGTAAAGACGGTATTAATCTGAGCGGCAGTAATGGCGCTGGTCAGCCCCTTCACGCCCGCCGTGTAGTTCATCATCGCCGGGATCCGGCCTCGGGAAACCGCGCCGAAAATCACCGCCGCGCTGATGCCCGCGTTAGGCAGCATCAGGCCAATCTTTTCGCCCTTTTTGCTGTACTTCTCCAGAATACGGCCCACAAACAGGGTCTTGGTCAGCAGTTTGCGATAGGTATCCGGGGTAAAGTTGATGTCTTCGATGCAGTTTTTCTTCGCGCCATAGCGGTACTGCGCGGAAAGCAGGGATTCGTACAGCGTTTCGCGCGGGCGCACGGCCATACGCGCTTCCATCATAATCTGATGCAGCATTTCCCCGGCGATTTTACGGCGATCGCGGGCACGCGGCGCGTCGGGCATCGGTAACGACGTTGGCGGCAGGATATGCAGCGTGATTTTGGGGAACAGACGCTGCTTCACCAGCCCCTTGAGACGGCTGAAATGGGTCAGCTCCGCGCCTTCAATACGCAGCGGCACCACGGTCGCTTTTGACTTCGCCGCGACAAACCCCGCGCCGTCGTAGATTTTCATCAGCGAACCGGTCACGGAGATACGCCCTTCCGGGAAAATGACCACCGGGCGCCCCTGCTCGACCAGGCGTACCAGATGTTTAATCATCATCGGTTTTGTCGGGTCGAGCGGGACAAAATCAATCAACGGCGTGAGCCAGCGCATGTACCACTGCTGGCTGATGGAGGTATACACCGCAAACACCGGGCGCACGGGCAAAAACAGCGCCAGCAGAATGCCGTCTATAAAGGAAACATGGTTTGGTGTGATGAGAACGCGTTCGCCGCGAAGCGCCCGGGCATCGCCGGTGATGCGGATGCGAAACAGAATACGGAAAAGCGTACGGAAGAACCCAAATAGCATCTCAACTCCCTTTGCCAGCCAGTGTGGAGGGTCGATAGTAAATGGTGGCAGATTACACGAGAAGTGGTAAGGGAGCGATAGCAAAAGTGGAGGCGAAAAAAAACCTGCGCATCCGCGCAGGTTGGTGCAAGAGATGAGTACGAAACCGTACTAAGAATTCTCACCAATCAATACCTCTGGGATCTCAACTGTATCAACCTCTTTAACACCCTTGCTATCGGACAATCGCAACAGCCTGAGGCAAAGTGTAACTAAAGGTTCAGATTCACATTCTTCAGACATGACTGGGCGTGTAACGATTACACCGCCAGGGGTGTGCTGCGTCACGTTTGTGGAGCGCGAAAATCCGCTCCCCTTGAATGCACGCCGCTTTTCCGCAACACTATTTGGTGTGTAAACGCTTACCCCCAATAAGAAGGTAATGAATGGCGACAATAAAGGATGTGGCCCGTCTGGCAGGCGTGTCGGTGGCAACCGTCTCGCGCGTAATTAATGATTCACCAAAAGCCAGTGACGCATCACGTCAGGCGGTACAAAGCGCCATGGAATCCCTGAATTATCATCCCAATGCCAATGCCCGCGCGCTCGCCCAGCAGTCTACAGAAACCATCGGGCTGGTGGTGGGCGATGTTTCCGATCCCTTTTTCGGCGCCATGGTGAAAGCGGTTGAACAGGTTTCTTATCAGACAGGCAATTTTTTGCTGATCGGCAATGGCTATCATAACGAACAAAAGGAACGCCAGGCCATTGAGCAGCTGATCCGCCACCGCTGCGCGGCGCTGGTAGTACACGCCAAAATGATCCCGGATGCCGAACTGATTCATCTGATGAAGCAGATGCCGGGCATGGTGATTATCAACCGTATCATTCCCGGTTTTGAGAAACGCTGTGTGGCGCTCGACGACCGCTACGGTGCCTGGCTTGCCACGCGGCACCTGATTCAGCAGGGCCATACCCGAATTGGCTATCTCTGTTCCAATCACCCGATTTCCGATGCGGAGGATCGCCTGCAGGGCTACTACGACGCCCTGCGTGAAAACGGGCTGCCGTGTAATGACCGTCTGGTGGCCTACGGCGAACCGGATGAGAGCGGCGGTGAACAGGCCATGACCGAGCTGCTGGGTCGCGGACGGAATTTCACGGCGGTTGCCAGCTATAACGACTCCATGGCCGCAGGGGCGATGGGGGTGTTGAATGACAACGGGATTGAGGTACCGGCCGAAATTTCACTGATTGGCTTCGACGACGTGCTGGTCTCCCGCTACGTTCGCCCGCGGCTGACCACCGTGCGCTATCCTATCATCACCATGGCAACGCAGGCCGCCGAGCTGGCACTCGCACTGGCTGAACAGCGTCAGCCGCCGGAAATAACGCATCTGTTTAGCCCGACGCTGGTCCGTCGTCACTCCGTTGCGTCGCCTGCAGAAGCGCAGAGCGAATAACGGTAGAGGTGAACCCGCGTGTTGGGGTATTCCAGCCCATCACCGATATACTGCCAGCCGTAACGTTCGTAGAAGTCGCGGCAGGCAGACCAGAGATGGAGTTCCTCATACCCGGACTGCGCGGCGTAAGCGATAACATGCCGCTGAAGTTCTCCCGCCAGCCCCTTGCCTCGCGCCGCGTCGTCAACGTACAGTGCCGCCAGCCACGGAAAGAGATCCTGACGGGTGATCAAATCGCAGCGCCAGAGCCCCACCGTACCAAGAAGCTTTTCGTCCTCAACGGCAATAAACGTCAGCGGTAATGCCCCCGGCGTCTGGCTGTGCTCAACAATACTGTGGAAAAATTCCCGGGGAAGCCCTTCGCCAAAGGCCTGCCAGATCCAGTCGGTAACCTGCTCAGCATACTGCGGTGCATCGTAGAGCGGGAGGATAACTGTCTTTTTCACGTTTCACCTGCGTATTCTCATTAATGGGCTGGCCTGACGTCTCCAGCTCGATTGGCGATTATTTTACCAGAGTCAGACTATTTAGTTTGACTTCAGGCAGGCCTGACGAATCGTTACCAAAAAGCGTGATCGTGGCGGAATTTTTGCGCTTCCCGCATCGCTTATACGGCGTAAGCTCTGTGTTAAACTGCAGATCATTACGTGGAAGCAGGAATGTAGAATGGCAACAATGCTGGATGTCTCACTGCGCGCGGGCGTGTCGAAGGCCACGGTATCGCGCGTGCTGAACGGCACGGGTCAGGTTAAAGAGAGTACGCGTCAGCAGGTGTTTGCTGCGATGGAAGAGCTGGGCTATCGGCCGAACTTTCTCGCACGCTCGCTGGCTAACCAGACCAGCAACAGCATTGGTCTGGTCGTCTCGACCTTCGACGGCTTTTACTTTGGCCGCCTTCTCCAGCAGGCGTCGCGGCAGACTGAAACCCACGGGAAACAGCTGATCGTCACCGACGGTCACGACGCGCCGGAACAGGAAGAGCAGGCGGTGCAGATGCTGGCCGATCGCCAGTGCGATGCCATCGTGCTTTATACGCGCTATATGAGCGAAAAAGCGATCATCAAACTGATGAACACCGTAAAAACACCGCTGGTGGTCATTAACCGTGAAGTGAGCCAGGCGCCGGATCGCTGCGTGTTCTTCGAACAGCAGGATGCCGCATTTAAGGCTGTGGATTATCTGATCGAACAGGGGCATCGGGAGATCGCCTGTATCACCGTCCCGATCCATACCCCAACCGGGAAAGCGAGGCTGATGGGCTATCGCAAGGCGCTGGAAAAGCACGGCATCCGTCTGGACGAGCGTCGGATTAAGTACGGCGATGCGGGAATGACCGGGGGATATGAGCTGTGCAAGGAATTGATTGCCGACGGTGTATCGTTTAGCGCCCTGTTTGCCTGTAACGACGATATGGCGCTGGGCGCGTCCAAAGCGTTACACCAGGCGGGGCTTAAAATCCCGCAGGATATTTCACTGTTCGGCTTTGACGATGCCCCTAGCGCGAAATGGCTGGAGCCTGCGCTCTCATCGGTTTATCTGCCCATCGACAATATGATTGTCACCGCCATCGATCAGGCGATCCGGCTGGCAAGAAACCAGCCGGTCGATGCCATCCCGCCGTTTACCGGCACGCTGGTCTTACGCGATTCGGTCACCACCGGGCCGTACTTTCATCAGATGAGTTCTAAAGCCAGCAGTTCCTGAATGGTCTGGCGACGGCGGATCAGCCGCGCCTTGCCGTTATCAAACAGCACTTCCGGCAGCAGCGGGCGGCTATTGTAGTTAGATGACATAGACGCCCCGTACGCGCCGGTGTCGTGCAGTACAAGGTAATCCCCCGGCTTGACCTCTGGCAGCGAGCGGGTCTCCACTTTGCCGCCTTCCTGCTGGGTAAACACGTCACCCGATTCGCACAGCGGCCCCGCAACGACCGTCTCAACGCGCGGCGCCTGCGTTAAATCGCGGCCGTCGGCAGCCAGGGCGGTAATGTGGTGATAGCTACCGTACATGGACGGACGCATCAGGTCGTTAAAGCCCGCGTCAATCAGTACGAAGTGGCGAGACCCCATCTCCTTCACGCTGCGCACCTGCGAAACCAGCACACCGGCTTCCGCCACCAGGAAACGGCCCGGCTCAATTTCCAGTTTTACCGCGTGGCCAAGATGCGCGGCGATTTGATCGCGCGCGGCGCTCCACAAACCGTAATAGTGATCGGTATCGATCGCCTCTTCCCCTTCGCGATAAGGAATGGAGAGACCGCCGCCCGCAGAGATCGCCTCCAGATCCTGACCGAAGTCGACAACCTGACGCACCATCGCGCCGCACACCTGCTCCAGGTGGCCGTAATCCACCCCTGAGCCAATGTGCATATGAATGCCCACCAGCTTCAGGCTGTAGCGCTGTAACACCTCCAGCGCGGCAGGCATATCGGCATACCAGATCCCGTGCTTGCTGTTTTCGCCGCCGGTATTGGTTTTTTGGCTGTGGCCATGACCAAAGCCCGGGTTCACGCGCAGCCAGACGCGATGGCCGGGAGAAACCTGACCCAGCTGTTCCAGCATATCCACAGAACCGGCATTCACCGGGATCTGCAGCTCATGAACGCGCTCCAGCGTCGCATCGTCGATCACATCGGCGGTAAAGACGATCGCGTCGCTGTCGGCTTTCGGATCGTATCCGGCCGCCAGCGCGCGCTCGATTTCGCCGAGTGAAACGGAGTCCACCTTCACGCCCTGCTCGTGCATCAGTCGCAGAATATGAATATTGGAGCAGGCCTTCTGGGCAAAACGCACCACGTCGAACTGATGCAGGGCGGCGATCTTCTCGCGGACGATCTGTGCGTCGTAGACCCACACCGGGCAGCCAAACTCGGCAGGCAGGCGCAGAAGGTTGTCGGCGTTCAAATCGGTATCAGTCTGGTTCAGCGGGCGTGGCATGGTCTTCTCCGGATAAATGCGTTTTGATGATTACGCCACAGCGCAAAGAGAATAAAAAATATCGTTTTATCGCGAGTCTATGCAAAAATGATATGGACAGTTCTCTGCTTTCAGGTGCCCTATGCCCGCCGTCAATTTACGCCATATCGAGATTTTCCACGCCGTGATGACCACCGGTAATCTCACCGAAGCCGCACAGATGCTGCATACCTCGCAGCCGACGGTAAGCCGCGAGCTGGCCCGCTTCGAGAAAGTGCTGGGGCTGAAGCTGTTCGAACGCACCCGGGGCAGGCTTCACCCGACGGTACAGGGGTTACGTCTGTTTGAGGAAGTCCAGCGCTCCTGGTACGGGCTGGACAGAATAGTGAGTGCCGCGGAAAGCCTGCGCGAGTTTCGCCAGGGCGAGCTGTCGATTGTCTGCCTGCCCGTCTTCTCCCAATCCTTTTTGCCGATGCTGCTCCAGCCCTTTCTGGCGCGCTATCCGGAGGTCAGCCTCACCATCGTACCGCAGGAGTCTCCCCTGCTTGAAGAGTGGCTTTCGGCTCAGCGTCATGATTTAGGGATAACCGAGACACTCTCCTCCCCAGCGGGCACGGCGCGCACGGAGTTGCTCTCATTAGATGAAGTGTGCGTTCTGCCCGCCGGACATCGGCTTACCGGTAAGGCGGTGCTCACGCCGGAAGATTTCCATGGGGAAAACTACATTAGCCTGTCGCAGACCGACAGTTATCGACAACTGCTGGATACCCTGTTTGCCGAGCATCAGGTAAAACGGCGAATGGTGGTAGAAACGCACAGCGCGGCCTCGATTTGTGCGATGGTGCGCGCAGGCGTCGGCGTCGCGGTGGTGAATCCGCTTACGGCGCTGGACTATGCCGGAAGCGGGATCGTCGTGCGCCGTTTTAGCGTTTCCGTCCCGTTTACCGTGAGCCTGATCCGCCCGCTACACCGTCCGGCTTCCGCGCTGGTGGACGCTTTCACCGAACACGTCATGGATCACGCGCGTCAGCTGGCGCTTCGCTTACCTGACCTGCAGGATCCATTATGACAGCATAAACGCCACGGCATCCGCAGCATGGATAGCGGTGGTATCAAATACCGGGAGAGGGCTTCGCTCAACGGGTACCAGCAAACCGATCTCCGTGCAGCCAAAGATCACCCCTTCGGCCCCCTGCTGCGCAAGTTTCTCGATGACGCTGACATAGAAGGCGCGGGAGGTTTCACTGAAGGTTCCAAGGCAGAGCTCGTCAAAGATAATCTGATTGATGCGCGCCCGGTCTTCTTCTTCCGGGATCAGACTTTCGATCCCAAACTCGCTGTGTAAGCGCCCGCGGTAGAAATCCTGCTCCATGGTGTAGCGTGTGCCCAGCAGCGCTACGCGGCGCATCCCGGATGCCGCAATTGCACGCCCGGTCGCGTCAGCGATATGCAGGAACGGCAGCGAGCAGCGGTTCTCAATATGCGATGCCACTTTGTGCATGGTATTGGTACACAGCACTATCCCCTCGGCGCCGGCCCGCTCAAGCCCGAGCGCCGCCTGGGCCAGGATCTCCCCGGCTTTATCCCACTCGCCGCTCGACTGGCAGGCTTCGATTTCATGGAAATCCACGCTGTGCAGGAGCAGGCTTGCGGAGTGCAGACCACCCAGACGCTGCTTCACCCCTTCGTTAATCAGGCGATAATAAGGGATTGTCGATTCCCAGCTCATTCCACCTAACAGGCCGATCGTTTTCATCATCCCTCCTTTTCGTTGATTTCTTCTTTTAACATAACCGATGCCAATAAAAAAAGGCGCTCTGTTCAGCGCCTTGTTAAACCAATATCGGTTATCGCCTGCATACGCTGGAATACGTAGACAGGCAATACGATCACACGCCGATGTTCCGCAGCTTCTCCCCGGCCATCAGCTTGCGCTCGATGTGTTCCAGCGTCACGCCTTTAGTCTCCGGGATCAGCCAGAACGTGATGCCAATAAACGCCACGTTCAGCACCGTATAGAGCCAGAACGTTCCCGCTGCGCCAATCGCGTCCAGCAGCGTCAGGAAGGTCGCGCCGATGATCATGTTCGATACCCAGTTGGTGGTCGTGGAGCAGGTGATGCCAAAGTCACGGCATTTAAGCGGCTGGATTTCGGAGCACAGGATCCACACTACGGGCGCGGCGCTCATCGCGTAGCCTGCGATACACATCATGGTCATCCCGACAGAAAGCCAGGAAAGTCCACTGGAGGCCGTGCCGTTATCAAACTGCATCAGGCAGTAGCCGAGGATCAGCGTGCCGAGCGCCATCACGCTGAAGCCAATTTTGAGCGCCGGTTTGCGGCCCGCCTTGTCCACGGTGAATACGGCAATAAAGGTGGCGAACATGAAGGTCAGCCCGACCACCAGGGTGGCGATCATCTGCTGTTCCGTGGTGGTGAACCCGGCCATTTTGAATATGCGCGGCGCGTAGTACATGATGATGTTCATGCCGGTGAACTGCTGCATCGCCTGCAGCAGCATGCCGAGGAAGACCGCCCGGCGCACGTTGCGGTTGATTTTAAACAGCGCCCAGCCCCCCTGCTTGAGCTTCAGGCTTTCACGGATCTCGTTCAGCTCTTCGCGGGCTTTTTCGGAGGTATCGCGCAGCATGCGCAGCACCTCTTCTGCCTCCACGTGGCGCCCTTTTTGCGCCAGCCAGCGCGGGCTGTTCGGCAGGAAGATCACTAAGACAATCAGCACCACCGCTGGCAGCGCCAGCACGCCGAGCATTGCGCGCCAGTTGCCGCTGTAGCTGAAGTACGTGTCAGACAGGAACGCCAGCACAATACCCAACGTGACCATAAGCTGATACATGCTGATCATCTTCCCGCGCACGTTCTCACTCGCCATTTCGGAAAGATAAAGCGGTGCCGTATAGGAGGCAATCCCCACCGCCACGCCCAGCAGTACGCGGGAAAGCAGCAGAACCTCAACGTTTGCGGCAAACGCGGAGCCAATGGAGCCGGCGACAAACAGAATCGCCCCGGCCATCAGGCTGTATTTGCGCCCCAGACGAAACGAGAGCCAGCCGTTGAACAGCGCGCCGATGGCCGCGCCCAGCATCATGCTGCTCACCACCCACTCCTGCAGGCGGCTGCTCAGGGTAAAGTGATCGGTAATAAACGGTAATGCACCGGCAATGACGCCAATATCCAGTCCAAATAACAGGCCCGCCACGGCAGCGGCAATGGAGACAAACTGATTCATGCGCCGGGTATCGCGCAGCGCAGCGGGCATAAGGGTAGAGTCATTTATAGATGTCATATTTTTCCTGCCTCAACAGCAAAATTCGTTAAATGAAATTACGAGATAGTGAAGAAAAGTGTCAGGCGGGAATTCGTGAAGATATGGATTATTTCGCTATGGCATCACGATCTGTGATGGACATTACAATTTCAACTAATGCTGAAATCGCACCGTTTTTTATTAATTACCTAATATTTAAGCAATAAAACTGTGATACGCGTCATTTATGAATTTTCAGTATGGATTTTTCATCTTATGTCATATGGATAATGGCAATTTTTAGCCAAAAAAAAACCTCCACCCGAGGGCAGAGGTTCGTTATGCAGGTGGAATTAACGTGCCAGCCAGCCGCCATCAACCGCCACGGTGTAGCCGTTGATATAGTCCGATGCCGACGAGGCCAGAAAGACCACCGGCCCCATCAGATCGCGCGGAAGACCCCAGCGCCCCGCCGGAATACGGTCGAGGATTTCCGCGCTGCGCTGCTCGTCTGCACGCAGCTGCTGGGTGTTGTTGGTCGCCATGTAGCCCGGCGCAATGGCATTCACATTGATGTTGTGTTTCGCCCACTCGTTTGCCAGCAGGCGGGTCACGCCCATCACGGCGCTTTTAGACGCGGTGTAAGACGGCACGCGGATACCGCCCTGGAACGAGAGCATGGAGGCAATATTCACGATCTTGCCGCCGTTCCCCTGCGCGATAAAGTGCTTTGCCGCCGCCTGGGACATGAAAAATACGCTCTTGATGTTCAAATCCATCACGTCATCCCAGTCGCGTTCGCTGAAGTTGATCGCATCTTCACGGCGAATCAGCCCGGCGTTGTTGACCAGAATGTCGATATGGCCGAATTCCGCCACCGCGCGATCCAGCAGTTCAGGAATGGCATCGATTTTACGCAGGTCGGCGGTCAGGCTCAGGAAACGGCGACCCAGCGCCGTCACGCGTTCGATGGTTTCCGTCGGTTCAACGATATTAATCCCGACGATATCGCAGCCCGCTTCCGCCAGGCCTAACGCCATCCCCTGACCCAGTCCGGTATCACATCCGGAAACCACCGCCACTTTCCCCTGCAGAGAGAATGCATCCAGAATCATGTTTATTCCTTACTCTTTCAGAGCCTGTCACTCACAGGCAGGTTTATGCTTCACTGCCCGCGACTAGCGCAGATCGCTGACCGCAACATGGTCCATATCATCAAAGACCTGGTTTTCGCCAACCATTCCCCAGATAAAGGTGTAGGCTTTTGTCCCAACGCCGGAGTGAATAGACCAGCTCGGTGAAATCACCGCCTGCTCGTTGTGCATCACGATATGGCGCGTTTCCTGCGGCTGTCCCATCATGTGGAACACACAGGCGTCCTCATCCATGTTGAAGTAGAAGTAGACTTCCATGCGGCGCTCGTGGGTATGGCACGGCATGGTGTTCCACAGGTTCCCTGGCGCAAGCTCGGTCAACCCCATGCTGAGCTGACAGGTCTCCAGCACGTCCGGCACGAAGTATTTATTGATGGTGCGGCGGTTGCTGGTGAGGTTGTCGCCCAGCGTCACGGGCGCGACGTCTGCCGTGGTCACTTTTTTGGTTGGACAGGTGGTGTGAGCCGGCGCGCAGTTGTAGTAAAACTTCGCAGGCTTGCTGGCGTCGATGCTGGCAAAGACCACGTCTTTCGCCCCTTTACCTACGTACAGTGCCTCGCGATGGCCAATCTCATAGCACTGTCCGTCCACGGTGATGGTGCCCGGCCCACCGATGTTGATCACCCCCAGCTCGCGACGCTCGAGGAAATAATTCACGCCCAGCTGTTTACCGACCTCGCCGCCCACGGAGACGGTTTTCGTGACGGGCATAATGCCGCCCACAATAATGCGGTCGATATGGCTGTAAACCATGGTGTACCTGTCGGCCTCGAATATCTGCTCGACTAAAAATGCCTTGCGCAGCCCCTGAGTATCCAGCGTTTTGGCGTGCGCGCTGTGGATGCTTTCTCTGACGTCCACGGTAACCTCCAGATGTGGTCATGCCCGAAGGCGGGAAGTAAAACGAAACAGCGTTCCGTTTTTCATAATAAGCACATACTATCGGCATAAAGTGAGCTTTTCAATTACATTTAAAACAACGTTTCATTTTTTATTTTTGTTTATAACGGAAATGATGTTCGGATCACAATTAAACCGACGGGAGAAAAAGGGCACAAAAAAACCTCCCGGAGGAGGTCTTTTCAATAAGGAAAGGTTAGCGTTCGATGGCTAGTGCCACCCCTTGCCCGCCGCCGATACAGAGCGTGGCAATCCCTTTGCGGACATTGCGCTTTTTCATTTCGTGGACCAGCGAAACCAGGATGCGGCAGCCGGACGCCCCAATCGGGTGCCCCAGCGCGATCGCCCCACCGTTCACGTTAACCCGCAGCGGATCCCACTCCAGCATTTTTCCGACGGAGATCGCCTGTGCGGCATAGGCTTCGTTCACTTCGATCAGATCCACATCAGAAAGCTGCCACCCCGCACGCTCCAGACAGCGACGGGTGGCGTAGACCGGCGCGATCCCCATTAGCGCAGGATCAACCCCCACGCTGGCGAATGCCTTAATGCGGGCCAGCACGGGTAGATCGAGTTCGAGGGCTTTGCTTTCGCTCATCATCATGACGGCGGCAGCGCCGTCGTTGATGGAAGAGGCGTTTCCCGCCGTCACCGAGCCCTGCATTTCAAAAGCAGGATTCAGCCTGGCCAGCCCTTCAGCGCTGGCGTCGGTGCGCGGCTGTTCATCGGTATCCACAACCATCACCTCGCCGTTCTGACGCAGCGCGCTAACCGGGACAATTTCGTCGCGAAAACGACCGGAATCAATCGCCGCACGCGCTTTTTGCTGCGAGCTCAGCGCATAGGCGTCCTGCACCTCACGGCTGATACCGTACTCGCGCGCCAGATTTTCCGCCGTCACGCCCATATGATAGTCATTGAAGGCATCCCACAGGCCGTCATGCACCAGGCTGTCGAGCAGCTGACTGTTGCCCAGCTGTGCGCCGGTGCGGCTGTCGGTCAACACGTGCGGCGCGCGGCTCATATTCTCCTGCCCGCCCGCAATGATCACGTCCGCCTCACCACACTGAATGGCCTGCGTCGCGAGATGCAGCGCTTTTAATCCTGAACCACAGACGTCGTTAATGGTGATAGCGGAGACGGTATTGGGCAGCCCGCCCTTCAGCGCCGCCTGACGCGCAGGGTTTTGCCCGGCACCGGCCGTGAGGACCTGTCCCAGAATCACCTCGTCAACTTCATGTGCTGCGATCCCGCTACGTTCCACGAGCGCTTTCACCACCACGCTCCCCAGGTCAACCGCCGAGTGACGCGCAAGCGCTCCCTGAAAACAGCCGATAGCTGTACGCAACGCACCCACTATTACGACATCTTTCATCACGACCTCTGTGTTAAATGACATGACGATAGTAGAGGATTGTTACTGGCAATTATCTTAATTGTTTAAAAATAGTGAGTTTAATCACAAGGATCAGCGTGCATCCTGCAGATACTGCCGCAGCCAGCTTCCGGCAACGCCGGGAGGGGATCGTTTATTCCACAGCAGATCGATGCCGATCGCCCGCGGCCAACCGGGAACATTGAGCTGTACCAGGGATTTCGCGGCGGCAAACTCATCCACCAGCGCGCACGGCAAGACGCACCAGCCAAATCCCTGTACCGCCATACTCAAGAGTAACAGGTAATTCGGGGCTGACCAGACGGGCCCGCGCGCGATCTCCGCCTCGCGCTCAAGATAGGTGCTCAGCCGCAGCTCTCGCCAGCCGTGCAGCTCGTCACGCTGAACGTCATGTTGTCCGGCGAGCGGATGCGTGGTCGCGACATAGATCGCCATGCGGGTCTGCATCGGCAGCCGGATGGCGCCGATATCCGTAGGATAACCGTCTCGCGCTTCGGTGAGGCCAATCTGCGCGCGCTCCTTTTGCAGCAGATCGATCACGTCCTCCTCCTCGCCAATCAGACATTCGAATTCCGTATGGGGAAAGCGCGCGTCAAACTGTTTCATCATCTCTTCCAGCACGTCCGGGTTGAGGGTATCGGAAAGGACAAACGTCAGACGCGCCTCCGTTTGCGCCGATAGCGACACCGCCAGCTCATCCAGCCGCGTGCTGGCGGCGAGTATAGCCTGCACATAGCCCAGCACCTGTTCTCCCTGGGCCGTTAACACCGGCTGGCGTGCCGAGCGGTCAAACAGCTCGAAGCCCAGGTCGGCTTCAAGATGGGCAATGGACGTGCTGACCGTCGACTGGCTTTTACGCAGCCGGCGTGCGGCCGCAGAGAAAGAGCCTGCCGCAACGGTCTCGACAAACGCGGTAAGGGCTTCGGGTGAATAGCGCATAACCTATCTACTTTAGCGATGGATACTATCTTTAATATATCAGCTTTAGCGATGAAAATAGGCCACATCAACGCCCATACCGGCGAATTAACGAGGTCTATCGCTATGCAACATCAGGATGCACTCCAACGTAAACTGCCGGAGCGGATCTTTCATGCTGTCTGTTTTGAAGGGATTGCGACGGCGATCCTCGCCCCTACGGCGGCGTGGCTCATGCAGCGTTCCGTGGTGGAAATGGGTGGGTTGACCATTATTCTGGCGACCACCGCCATGCTGTGGAACATTATTTATAACTTCGGCTTCGACCGTTTCTGGCCCGTTCAGCGCGTAAAACGTACGGCAAAAGTGCGTGCGTTGCATGCGCTGGGGTTCGAATGCGGGTTTATTGTGATTGGCGTGTCGATTGTCGCCGCCGTGCTGGGCGTCACCCTGCTGCAGGCATTCACACTGGAAATAGGTTTCTTCCTGTTCTTCCTGCCGTACACCATGTTCTATAACTGGGCGTACGATTGCCTCCGCGAGAAATTTCTTAAGCGCCGCCAGCAACGACGCGCCCTGGCAGGCTAAACGCCTTCTGGCCGGACGTCCGTTCCGGCCAAACGCCTTCGAAGCAACTGCGCTCTCCGTGCATAACTATGGTAAATTGCACTCCATTCTGATGGTTTGATAGTTGATACGTTGCTCTAATGTCGAAAATTTGGTCAAAAGATGAGGCTCTCTGGAGTTTCGCTCTCTACGGCACGGCCGTGGGCGCAGGAACGCTCTTCCTGCCCATTCAGCTGGGCTCCGCAGGCGCAATCGTCCTGTTTATTACCGCCCTCGTGGCCTATCCCTTAACCTACTGGCCGCACAAAGCGCTGGCGCAATTTATCCTCTCGTCGAAAACGAAAGGCAACGAAGGGATCACCGGCGCCGTTTCGCACTATTACGGCCGGAAGATCGGCAACCTAATCACCACGCTCTATTTCATCGCCTTCTTTGTGGTGGTGCAGATTTATGCGGTGGCCATCACCAACTCGTTAACCGAGCAACTGGGAAAACACCTGACGGTGGATACCGCCGTTCGCGTGCTGGTCAGCCTTGGCGTGGTGCTGGTCCTGAATCTGATCTTCCTGATGGGACGGCATATCACGATAAAAGTGATGGGCTTCCTGGTGTTTCCGCTGATTGCCTATTTCCTGTTTGTCTCGCTCTATCTGATCGGCAGCTGGCAGCCCTCGCTGCTGACCAGCCAGATGGCCGTCGATCGCCACACGCTGCACCAGGTCTGGATTTCGATTCCGGTGATGGTGTTTGCGTTCAGCCATACGCCGATTATCTCCACGTTTGCCGTTGATCGTCGCGAGAAATTTGGCGACGGCGCCATGGATAAATGCAAGAAAATCATGAAGGTGGCGTACCTGATTATCTGCCTGAGCGTGCTGTTCTTTGTCTTCAGCTGCCTGCTCTCTATTCCGCCGTCGTACATTGTGGCCGCCAAAGAGGAAGGGGTGACGATCCTGTCCGCGCTGTCGATGATGCCCTCTTCACCGGCGTGGCTGGGAATTTCCGGGATTGTCGTGGCGATAATTGCGATGTCGAAATCGTTCCTCGGCACCTATTTTGGGGTGATTGAAGGGGCGACGGAGATCGTGAAGTCGTCGCTCAATCAGGTAGGCGTGAAAAAGAGCCGCGCCTTTAACCGCGCGATTTCCATTATGGGGGTGTCGTTAATCACCTTTGCCGTCTGCTGCATTAACCCGAACGCCATTTCGATGATTTACGCCATCAGCGGCCCGCTTATCGCCATGATCCTGTTTATCATGCCGACGCTGTCGACGTATCTCATCCCCTCCCTGAAACCGTACCGCTCCATTGGCAACCTGCTGACGCTGATCGTCGGGGTGCTGTGCGTGTCGGTAATGTTCGTCGGCTAACCCCTCTTTGATGCCCGGCGCTCTGCCGGGCATGTCATTCAGTCTCGTCCCGTAACGTCCAGCGGAAAAGGTCTGTCCTGCACCACCGTTTTCATGACAAGCGTTGAGCGAAGATGCTGCACGCCAGGCATGGCGGAAAGCTTCTCGTCATAGAGCTTCTGGAAAGCGGAGAGGTCGCGGGTCACAACGTGCATCAGATAATCGGGATCGCCAAACAGACGCTGCGCCAGCACGATCTGCGGGATCTCCTCCACCGCCTCTTCAAACGCGCTAACCGCCTTTCGGTCCCCCTCTTTCAGCGTCGCAAAGACGATTGCCAGGAAGTTAAATCCCATTTTGGCGGGGTCGAGGCTGGCACGGTAACCCGTTATGGCCCCGCTTTGCTCCAGCGCCCGCACGCGACGATGACAGGGCGAGAGGCTCAGATTGACCCGCTCAGCCAGCTCGGTAAGCGACAGGCGTCCATCAGACTGGAGCGCCGCAAGAATTTTTCGATCGATGCTGTCCATTTGGAAGATTTTCTCAATTTCACCGTGTTATGAGCATAACATTGAAAGCCTATTTCGCAGGGTTAACGATATTCTTTTTCGCAACGTTTAACGCACTGCGGGAGTTTTCAGAACGATGGAAATGAGTATTGTGGCCGGCTTTTGGGTGGTTTCGTTTCTGCTCATCATGACGCCAGGCGCCGACTGGGCCTACGCCATTAGCGCCGGGATTAACGGGCGACGCGTGGTACCGGCGGTGCTGGGGCTGATGTCAGGGCATCTGTTAGCCACGCTCATTGTCGTGGCTGGCGTGGGGGTCGTGATTGCTCAACATCCGCTGGCGTTAACCGGGCTGACCCTCGCGGGGGCCGCGTATCTCCTGTGGCTCGGCATCGGACTGTTGCGTCACCCTGCCGCCCCGGAAAAGGCGAGCCACCACGCGGGAAACTGGCGACAGTGGGCGGTGAAAGGGCTCTGTATTAGCGGCCTAAACCCGAAAGTGTTTTTGCTGTTCCTGGCCCTGCTCCCGCAGTTTACAGACCCGACCGGGAGCTGGTCGTTAGCAATGCAAATGTCCACGCTTGGGATGATGCACCTTATCACCTGTACGCTGGTCTATCTGCTGGTGGGGTATGGTTCGAAAGCGGTGCTGGCGACCCGGCCACAGGCGGCGCGTCGGGTGAGCATGGCATCTGGAGGGATAATGGTGCTGATCGCGATGGTATTGCTGCTTGAGCAGGTAAGATAAAAAAACACCGGCCATCGCCGGTGTTATTTACGCCCGAATATCGTCATATTCCCGCGTTTTATCAAACTCATGTTTCGCGAACGGGCACAGCGGAATAATTTTGCGGTTCTCACCGCGCATCTTCTCCACCACTTTCGCCACCAGCTGTTTACCGACACCCTGTCCTTTCAGGCTCTCATCCACATCGGTGTGCTCGATAATGCTCAGGTGCTCGCCGGTCGGCACGAAGACAATCTCCGCGACCTGGTTGCCGTTCGCATCATTCACGTAAAACTTGTTATGGCCTTCCAGAATATCCATGGTTCCTCGCTTATTTTTGGCGATACTTGAGCGCACCGCTCGGGCAGGTATCAATCACGCGGACAACCGTTTCAACGTCCACTTCATCGGGAATAATCCACGGTTTACGTTTCAGATTAAACAGCTTTGCGCTGCCACGCACGCAGTTACCGGAGTGTTTACAGATCCCGGTGTTGAAGTAAACGTCAATTTTCTCGCCGGTATAGGCCCGGTAACCCGCATCCAGTAGCTCTTTATCCATGACATTGCCTCTGTAATTATTATCGTGCTGAATGAAGAATAGCCTGACGGGATCCTGATGGCTATCACGCCGAAAACGAAAAGCCAGGTCACAACTCTTTTCTTGCCAGATTGCGTCCGCTATTTGCCCATGTCAGGCTCGGCAAATGTCACTTTTACATAACATCCGCAGGTTGAATGAAACGCAGACTCTCTTTTCAGGTAAAGCTGTTTTTAGCGCTGGTGTGCTTCTCCTGCCTGCTGTTAGTTCTGCTGGGAACGATTCTGTTTCATTTTATTGACCGGCAGCTCCATCACGATCTCGGCCAGCGTGCCCGGGTTCAGGCCAGCCAGATCGCGCTGATGCCGGGTCTGGCGGCAATGGTTGCGGCCAGAGATATCCCCGGCATCGCCCGGTTAATCCAGCCGCTGCGCGCCGAAAGCGATGCCAGCTACATTGTGATTGGCGATACCGAGGAACAGCACCTCTATCATTCGGAATCCCCGGAGCGGATTAATTTACCGATGATCGGCGGAGATAATGCGGAGGTATTAAAGGGCAAAACCATTATTTCCGTGCGCCAGGGCGGGATTGGGGTTTCACTGCGCAGCAAAGCGCCGATCTTTAACGCGCAGCACCAGGTGATTGGTATTGTCTCGGTCGGCTATCTGACCTCCTATATTGCCAATATTAATGCCCGCATTCTCTGGCAGTCCGGGCTGTACGGCGCGGCTCTTCTGCTGCTGCTGTTTATGTTCTCCTGGCTGTTTACCCGCAATCTCAAAAAACAGATGTTCCGACTGGAGCCGAAAGATATCGCTCAGCTGGTTTTGCAGCAGCGCGCGCTATTAGAAGCCATGTATGAGGGGGTATTTGCCGTCAATGAAGAGAAGCAGCTGATTTTAATTAACCGCGCCGCACGAGAAATGCTGGATATTCGGCAAAGTGAGAAAGCGCTTATCGGCAAACCGCTGGAAGACGTTCTGCAGACATCGCCGGGCTTTTTATCCCAGCGCTACGCCTCGGTGAGCGCTGGCCGCCACGACCAGATTGCCGTGCTGAACCAGCGCGAGGTGATCGTCAACCGTGTCGCGATTGAGGTCGAACCCGGCGTTGAAAGCGGCTGGGTCTACAGCTTTCGCGACAAAAATGACATCAACACCCTCAGCAGCCAGCTCAGTCAGATCAAGCGCTATGCCGATAACCTGCGCATTATGCGCCACGAGCAGCTGAACTGGACCGCCACGCTGGTGGGCTTGCTGCAGATGAAACACTATGACGAAGCGATTCGTTACATCCAGGTGCAGTCCGAAGGCGCGCAGCGGGTGCTGGACTTTGTCTCCGCCCGTTTTTCCTCTCCCGCGCTGTGTGGTCTGCTGTTAGGAAAATACGTCAGCGCGCGCGAAAAAGGCATCGAATTGCTGTTTGATCCCGCCTGCCAGCTCACCCGCATGCCCGCCACGCTCAACGAAACGGAGCTGATGTCCATTATTGGTAACCTGCTGGATAACGCGGTGGACGCGACCCTTAAGGCACCGGTCCCCGCGCCGGTGGAACTCTACATTTCTGACCGTAACCAGGAGCTACTGATCGAGGTGGCCGACCGGGGCTGTGGGGTGGAGGATGCGATGAAGCCGCATATTTTCCGCCAGGGATTCAGCAGCAAACCGGAACGTGAAAACGACATTGTGGGCACCGAGCACGGTATTGGCCTGTATCTGGTGGCAGGATATATCGATAAGGCTGGCGGCAGTATTGAGATTGCCGACAACACGCCACAAGGGACTATTTTTTCTGTGTTTATTCCGAATGGGCTAAAGCATGACCCGAGCACTTGATGTTGTGATCGTTGAAGATGAGCCGCATCTGGCGGAGCTGCATCGCGAGTATATCGAGCAGAATTTTCATTTACGCGTGGTGGGTATCGCCGCGTCGATTGAGCAGGCATGCCGCCTGATTCGTCAGCATCAGCCGCGGCTTATCCTGCTGGACAACTATCTTCCGGACGGTAAAGGCGTGGAGCTCATCGATAACCCGCTGCTGAAAAGCTATGAGTGTTCGGTGATCTTCATCACCGCCGCCAGCGATATGCAGACCTGCAGCCACGCCATGCGCAGCGGCGCGTTTGATTACCTCATCAAGCCCGTCTTTTTCCAGCGCCTGCACGCTTCGCTGGAGCGGTTTATGCGCTTCATCCACACCGTGCAGCAGGTGAAGGTGGTCGACCAGCATGCGCTGGATCGCCTGTTTCATCTGCCTGCCGCGGAAGCCTCCGTTACGCCGTCCACAAAGGGTATTGAGCCCCAGACGCTGGAACGCATTAAACGCCTGTTCGCCGAGCATCCCGACAGCGCGATGTCGGTTGAGGAGGTGGTGGAAAACGTGGGGATCAGCAAAACCACGGGGCGCCGCTATCTTGAATACTGCGTGGAGAGCGGGTTAATCAGCGTTGAAATGCTGTACGGCAATATTGGTCATCCTCGCCGGTTATACCGTAAAGCCCCCGATAAACCGTAATCCGCAACCGTTCGTTGGCTAACGTTCGCGGATTTTATGGTGTTAATTGCTGAAACGACGGCGACAATCACACTTCGGAATCATTGCCCTCGCCTCCCTATTGTCGGAGGCGCGCTTTACGCTATGTTGACAATTAGTTCCTCAAATGTAACTAAAAGGTTAACTATAATGTCGAACACGTTCCGAATTTCTCTGCTTACCGCTACCGTACTGTTCTCTGCTTCTGCACTGTCTGCCCTGCCGCAGGGTTATCCTGCTGAGTATCAAAAAGTGGTTGATGCCGCCACGAAAGAGGGCAAGGTTGTCATCTATTCCACCACCGACATCAAAGCTGCCGGGCCGCTGATCCAGGGCTTCGAAAAAACCTACCCGGGCATTAAAGTCGAATACAACGACATGAACAGCACCGAGCTGTACAACCGTTTCATCAGCGAACAGGCTTCCGGCGGCGTGAGCGGCGACGTGGTCTGGAGCTCCTCGATGGACACCGGCCTGAAGCTCGCCACCGACTACGCCATGGAGTACAAATCTCCGGAGCAAAGCCAGCTGCCGAAATGGGCGGTCTGGAAAGATAAGGCCTACGGCACTACCTATGAGCCGGTGGTCTTTATCTACAACAAGCGTCTGATCCCGGCTGGCGACGTGCCGGATTCTCACGCCGCGCTGGCGAAGCTGATTGCCAGCCAGACGGACAAATTCAAGAACAAAGTCACCACCTACGATATCGAAAAATCGGGTCTGGGCTTTATGCTCTCGGTGCAGGATCACAACGCCGATCCAAACTACTTTAAGACCCTGGCCGACGTCGCCAAAGGAGGCCTGTCGGTGCAGTCGTCTACCGGCACCATGATGGAGCGCGTCTCCTCCGGTGAAAACCTGATCGGCTTCAACATCCTCGGTTCCTATGCGGAAGCGCGTGCGAAGAACGATCCGTCGCTCGGCATCTCCTATCCAAAAGATTACACCCTGGTACTGTCGCGCGTGTCGTTCATCAGTCAGCAATCGCAAAACAGCAACGCCGCGAAGCTGTGGCTGGACTACGTGCTGTCTGAACAAGGGCAAAACATTCTGGCCAATCAGGCGGACATCCCCTCCATTCGTAACGATATCGAAGG
The DNA here is from genome assembly GCF_040059225.1 of Enterobacter cloacae complex sp. Mu1197. Lineage (NCBI taxonomy): Bacteria > Pseudomonadati > Pseudomonadota > Gammaproteobacteria > Enterobacterales > Enterobacteriaceae > Enterobacter > Enterobacter cloacae complex sp. Mu1197. The sequence continues at coordinate 3,817,599 of NZ_CP157375.1, forward strand.
CAAGAATGATATCGACGGCCTGACCAAAATCCTCGGCAACGCGCTGAAGCCAATTCCGGTTGATGAAACGCTGCTGGAATACCTGCAGCCGAAAAAACGCCTCGAGTACATCAAAGAGTGGCGTACCGCCGCCGGTAAATAAGCGTCTGAGCGCGGCGCTGGCCGCCGCGCTCCCTTATCGACTGAGTTCGTTTTTCTGGGCTGCAATACCAGGGATACCCCATGAATACATTACGCAGAAAGTGGCAAAGCCTGCCGCGAGGCATCGTCGTGCTGATAACCGCCCTGGTTATCTACACGCCGCTGTCGTTTATCGTGATCCAGAGCTTCCTGTCCGCGCCGTTCTTTTCGCCGTCAAAAGAGTGGAGCTTTGAATCATTTGATTTTATTTTCACCGACCCCGATTTTTATAAGGCCCTGAAAAGCGGGTTTATTCTCGCTTTCGGGCTGGTCTTTATCTCTATCCCGCTGGGCGGCGTGCTGGCGTTTCTGATGGTGCGTACCGACCTGCCCGGTCGCCGGCTGATTGAGCCGCTGATCCTGGTCCCGATTTTCGTTTCACCGATGGTGCTGGGCTTCGGCTACGTGGTGGCCGCCGGTCCGGTGGGTTTTCTCTCCCAGTGGGCTGAGGCGCTGATTGGCTTTGTGCCGTGGAACATCTACGACATGTCGAGCATTGTGGTCATAGCCGGCCTGACGCACGTCCCGCACGCCTATCTGTATATCTCGTCAGCGCTGCGCAGCGTGGGCTCCGACGTGGAAGAAGCCGCGCGCACCGCGGGCGCGTCGCCCTGGCAGGTGATGACCTCCGTCAGCCTGCCGATGGTGCGCCCGTCCATTCTCTACGCCACCGTGCTGCTGTTCTTCCTCGGGCTGGAAGTGTTCGGCCTGATGCTGGTCCTCGGCGACCCGGAAGGCAACATGGTGCTGGCGACCTATCTCTATAAGCTGACGAACAAGATGGGTACCCCATCCTATAACCTGATGGCGGCGGTTGCCGTGGTGCTAATCTGCATCACAATCCCGCTGGTGATGCTCCAGCGTCGCCTGATGCGTACTGCCAACCGCTTCGTCACCATGAAGGGCAAGGCCTCGCAGGCCCGCGCGCTACCGCTGGGTAAATGGCGCTGGGTGGCTGGCGCGGTGATTGCCTTCTGGCTCACCGTTACCATCGGCGTTCCGCTGCTCGGCGTGGTACTGCGCGCGTTTATCTCCAACTGGGGCGTGGGCGTTTCGCTGTGGGACGAGCTTTCTCTGAACACCTTCCGCACCATCTGGGCGCAGCCCAACCTGCTGCGCGCCATCGTCAACTCCATGGCGATTGGCGTCATTGGCGGCGCGCTGGCCGTGGTGTGCTACCTGTTTGTCGGCATTGCCATGCACCGTAAGCCGGACAACACCACGCGTTTCCTGGACTACAGCGTGCTGGTGCCGCGCGCCGTGCCTGGCCTGCTGGCGGGTCTGGCCTTCCTGTGGGTGTTCCTGTTCCTGCCGATGTGGCTGGATAACTCGCTGAAATCCGGCTGGCTTTCCGGGTTTGCCTGGACCGACTGGATGCGTGAGAACGTCATCGTCTGGCTGCGCTCGCTGCGCAGCACCATTTTCAGCGTCTGGCTGGCCTATACCGTGGTGTGGATGGCTTACGGGCTGAGGCTTATCTCTTCCACGCTGCTGCAGGTAGGGCCGGAGCTTGAAGAAGCCGCTCGCAGCACCGGGGCGACGCGCGGGCAGATCACCCGCCACGTCACCATTCCGCTCTCCCGCTACGGTCTGATCGGTTCGTGGCTGCTGATGTTCCTGATCTTTGAACGCGAATACTCAACGGGTGTGTATCTGCTTTCGCCCGGCACGGAGACCATCGGCTCGATGCTGGTTTCCCTCTGGGCCGCGGGTGCCATTGATATCGTGGCGGCGCTCTCTTTCATTAACATCCTGCTTGTCGTGGTAGGTCTGGGCATTGCCCTTCGTTTCGGAGTGAAAATACATGATTGAATTAGCGGTTGACGATCTGCACTTAACCTACGGCGACAATCCTGTTTTAAAAGGTGTCTCCATGAACCTGAAGCGCGGCGAAGTGGTCTCCCTGTTAGGCCCCTCCGGCAGCGGCAAAACCACCCTGCTCCGCGCCGTCGCGGGTCTGGAAAAACCGACCCAGGGCTCGATTGTGATTGGCAACAATAAAGTTTACGACGGCACGCCGCGCAGTGAGGTCCCGGCGGAAGAGCGTAACCTGGGGCTGGTATTCCAGTCTTATGCCCTGTGGCCGCACAAAACCGTGTTTGAGAACGTGGCCTATCCGCTCAAGCTGCGCAAAGTCCCGGCCAAAGAGATCCAGCAGCGCGTGCAGGACGTGCTGGACCAGCTTGGTCTGGGCCATCTTGGCAAACGTCACCCGCACCAGCTCTCCGGTGGGCAGCAGCAGCGCGTGGCGATTGGCCGCGCGCTGGTGTACAACCCGCCGGTGATTTTGCTGGACGAGCCGCTTTCCAACCTCGACGCCAAGCTGCGCGAAGAGGCCCGCGTGTTCCTGCGCGAGCTGATTATCAAGCTCGGGCTGTCCGCGTTGATGGTGACGCACGACCAGAACGAAGCGATGTCCATTTCCGACCGTATCCTGCTGCTCAACAACGGCAAAATTGAGCAACAGGGCACGCCGCAGGAGATGTACGGCTCGCCGAAGACGCTATTTACCGCCGAGTTTATGGGCAGCAACAACCGCCTGCACGGCAAGGTCACTGAAGTGCGCGACGGCAGAGCGCGTATCGAAGGCAAAGGCTGGGTGCTGTGGGGCCAGGCGGGCGAAGGGGTACAGAGCGGTAATGACGCCACGGCGGTGATCCGCGTCGAGCGCGTCGCGGTGGTTGAGGGGCCAGGGGAAAATCAGCTTGAGCTGCCGCTGCTCACCAGCATGTATCTCGGCGACCGCTGGGAATACCTGTTCCGCACGGTGGGAGATGATTTTGTGATCCGTGCGTATGGGCATGAGGTGCGGGATCCACAGCACTGCCATCTTTCGCTGCCGGAGAAGCATGTTTGGGTGTTCCCGAAAGGGTGAATTTAAGAGGAAAAGGCTGCGGGATGCGGCCTTTTTTGCTTTGACAGGGTGAGAGCATGCAATCTACCTCTCAAATGTTACTTTTCCGTTTTCAACAACGTCTGCACTTGCCTGGTTTACTGAGATTGCGGAATGCCTAGGCTGCCGCAGATAGTGGCAGTGGCACGGCCATGTCGCACAGGAGTTCCATGCGCCCATTACGTGATGGCGCCGCAGGCTGTCCCTGCTGCAGAACTCAGGGAAGCGGCCCCGAGCATGCCGGCGACAATGCCAAGGAACGAGGCCCTGGTCAGCCAACTACGGGCAAAGTTGAGGGAAAGCAGGTAGGACCGGTCAGGATTAACCGGGTCTTTACCTCCGGGCAGCATCGGCATGAAATTCTCATTGGGCAGAATGACATCCAGCGACAGGTTAAGCGCAGGATCATCATCGGGTATCAGAACATTCAGGGCCCGTCCGGGGCGGAAGTCCTCCGGCGCGCTGCGTGAAAAATCGAGGTGAATGATTCCTAAAAGCGTACCGCAGAGAGTCTACTTTTCAAAGGTACATTTTAATAAGTAGAAAACAAAATTTTCCGTTATACTAGTTCGCTTGAAGTTTTACGTGGGGAAGCTTGAGTCCCAAGATTATTTATGGGTTGTCAGTACCAATGATTAGGTCTTTGTTTGGATAGTTTTAAGAGTGGCAATCGATCAAAACATACAATACTTCGACTCTAGATTAATGATTTAGAAAAATATGCAGCATATCAAAATTAATAATTAAGAGCAGTTCGAACTTTTAGATTCGCAACTCTTAAAGCCGCATACTTTAAATATTTAACCTAGAGGCTTAATAATTTAGGATGCATTAGATTACAGTCTTATTGACAAATATTTAGTAGCTGCACTGGATTATCCATCATGTTTCCCGCCATCCTTCGTTGTTTCAGATTGTTTGCCAAACATGTAACCAAGTGACAAGGTTATTATTGGGGTAAATACTGCCCAAGACTCCTTTAAATTTGAAAGAATATTCACACCTTTATTATTTAAAATGTCTACTATTATCATGGCTGCGATAACACAACCATATAATGTTAACGTAAAAGTTATTACGAACCAAACGACACTACTTTTTGCATCTTCCCCTTTACCAATTTTGTCAGAGTAAGGCCTGTCATTGGTAGTTTGTTGAGTTTCCGGTAATGGTTCTTTATTATATACAATTCCCTTCTTTCCATTTCCTGAAAGATCATCATTTATTTCGCTTTGAGTATTGAATTCCATAGTCTATTTTTTATCTTCTTTAAAAAAAGTTATGGTCAAGTTTCTTACATTTTCATTAAAAATATATGTTGAAAACATTAAGCTGTGTATGGCCTTACTGTTTTCATAAAGTTTATACCTTTTAGGAAAGACACCTTCACCATCATCACTTTTAAAGTTATATAATTTAAGTGTTATTCCTTTATTGTCAGGATCAACAATGGAGCTGGATGTCCTTTCCCCATTGTTTTTTTGTTCATCAAAAATAAATTCCAGTGTAACTTTTGCTGCGTCTGAGTCCTCAGTAAAATTGAAGGATATGGATGTTTCCTTTTCAATTATGTATACACCAGAGTGAGTAATCTCTCTATTTTCATTAATAACTTTCATTTTATCTGCTCTTATATACGAGAAATGTTAATATGGAGAATGTTAATATAACAAAACCTGGGGTAACAATCAATTTTGTTAGAAAATAGAAGAATTTGTCAAGCATGTTAATTACGCTTGCTTTGTTTGTTTTTTTATCAACAGCGGCACATATGAACGTTACGAGGCCGAAGATACAAAAAAAAATGATACTGGAAACCAACAGTGCTACACCCACTATGAATCCCTCTGTTAAAATTTAAAAAAAATTATACCATTCAAAAAATTGAACTCCAGCGCTATGTGAAGATTAAAGTGATGTCAGGGTTTAGCCGACACTTCTAGTCCGCCATAAACTCTTCGGCAAAGGCGTTTGCGGCCTCTGGTGTACTGATACCACTGAGCCGCAGCTCTTTGACCAGGCGGTCCTGTAACGAGAGGTGAGCTCGTTCATGGCACGGCCAAACTGAGTCTGGCCGTCTCCGCCGGTGTTCTGCTTGTTGTTGATCCTGAAGACACTGGCCTTGTAGAACTCCAGAGGCTTATCGTAACGCTCCAGATAGCCCCAAGACGGACATCTCAATTTAGCTACTACAGCACATGTACGCATAACAAAGAATATGTTAAAAAGCCGTACAATTAGTGAACAGGTCCACTTCAAAACATCAAGTTATCTCCCTTGCGTCAGCCCAAAGCAGCATTGTGTAACTGCACTGCTTGTTGCAGTGAGGCGTGTCGCTGAAGGCATCACGTAGCGATATTTGGCGAAGAAAAGCGCTTTTCGCCGAGGGCCTGGGCTGACGGTCTAGCAGATCACCAACAGAGCCGGGGATATTTTGAACAGGAGAATGTAAACTGGAAGGATAAAGCAACGGGACACCCACGGGGGCGGGTTGTGAAAGTGTTTCCTGTTGTCTTCGACCTTATTGCACGTAAAATGACCAGACACATTTTGGGAAGGAGTCTTTAATGGATATTGCGCTGCTCAACAGGGGGTGGAACAGAACATGGTCAGATACCATGGTAAATCTGGAAGCCCGGAAACTCGTCGAAACTGCAAATCGGCTATCAGCATTCTATTTGCAAGATGGGATAACACGTATCAAGTTTGTCGAAGAGATAAGGCAGGTCGTAGAGAAAGAATTTGAAACTGCACGACGGGCCAAAACCGATGAAGAATGCATTGCATGCATCAAAAATCTGCGTGCCGAAACAGATAATCTGCAAGAACAAGAACGCTTGTTAAGAACCAGAGCCGCCCAACTTTATGCAAAGGTCGAGTTTGTCAGGGAAAACAATAAAATCGTCGGATACGTGATTTCGGCAATTCATATAGTGGTATCTGGAGCAGCATTATTTGGTGGGATGGTTATGATGTCCACTATGACCCCTGTTGGAGTTCTTGCAGGAGCAGTTTTATTTGTTGATGGTATTAACGGTATAACAAAAGAAGCAAGCCATCTTCGCTATGGTGAACAATCCAAATCGGAAGGAATTTTTGCTGATGGCGCAATGGAGACCGCACAATTCATAGGGTTTAGCCCAAAAAGTGGATTAGCTCTTTATAATACGGTGACTCTAGGGGCGAGTGTCTATAGTATCTTCGGCTTAGCAAGGAAACCCGGAGCTTGGCGATTATTCCGTTGGCTGCCGCGTGATTACTACCGAAAAGTTGACACAATGAGCAAGCCTAAGCTAACGATGAAAATCGCTGGATATGGTGTCAAAGCGAAAGTCATTTTTGATCTTCTGGCTACTGATAACAGTACTAATTAAGATTTGTTCACTCTACAGAATCGCCAAGATTTATAAGCAAGTACAGGCGGTTGTATAAAAATTGCAACCGCTGCGCCACAAGAAAGGCCAATAGCACCAGAGAAAACACTCTGCTCAGATGCGAACATCACAAGAAAAATGAATACAGCAAGGCAACCGGATACAACCCACACGGCAAGAATAAATCGCCTGGCCAGGTCCCTGATTGCATTCCCCAACGTTCCACCATAGCTTTCAACGTTGTTCTTTATCTTCTTCAAATCCGATGGTGTAAAGCCAGAACTCAACAAAGCCTCATCAGTAACATCCATATTGTCCTCTCCGCATTTCTTAACTGGCAATGGCACACATAATCATAGAGATGAACTTTACAGTAATCCACATGATGTTTGTGCAATGTATCAGATTTCAGACAATAGAAGCCATAAAGCCCCGTTAGTGGTACAAGCAACAAGCGGAGCATAGCGACTGCACAGGCCAACCTGGTTGGTTTCACTTTGCGAAAGTCACCAGTGACCTAATCAGATTGTCAGAGGGATCACACCTTATGAGGGTGCTCGTGTACCTTTCGGAGCGTGAGCGAAGCGCTGGAAGGGCCTGCATATCGTATGCAGGTACGTTTCGTTTACCACGATACACCTGTTTACGCAGCCACAAGGCCGCACATCGGGCTTAAATGCGTATGATCAATCTGTTGGGAGTTATGCCAGGTATGAGGCTTTTTGTTCGTTGTTTTGCTGTCGCGGTAAGAACCTGAACCACCGCCAGCGTGATGATATGCTCCCTTGTACCACAGACCAATCACGCGACAGGTGCGGGCGTAGAACAATGGGTAGTTTAAGTTGTACCTGCTAAAGCGGGGCAACGTAACTAACTGCTAAATCATAACTTATTGATTTATCAGGAGATTGGAGCGGGCGAAGGGAATCGAACCCTCGTATAGAGCTTGGGAAGCTCTCGTTCTACCATTGAACTACGCCCGCTTTGAGGTGCGTAAGGCATTATAGACCTTACGCACCTTCATACAAGCCTCTTCACAACTAACCGGCGATAAAATAATCACTTAGCACTTCGGTTTGCTGCCGGGCGCAGGAAGATAACGCTGCGGATCGATGGCCGTCGCCTTATAGCGAATCTGGAAATGCAGCTTCACCGAATCCGTACCGGTACTGCCCATGGTGGCAATCTTCTGTCCGGCTTTGACGTTCTGCCCGTTGTTGACCAGCATCGTGTCGTTGTGCGCATAGGCCGTGATGTAGTCTTCGCCATGCTTAATCATGATCAGGTTACCATAGCCGCGCAGCTGGTTACCGACGTAAACCACCTTCCCGGCCCCAGAGGCATAAACCGGCGTACCGCGCGCAGCGGCGATATCAATCCCCTTGTTACCACCTTCAGAGAGTGAGTAAGGGGCGACCACTTTACCGCTGGCAGGCCAAATCCAGCAGCGCTGTCCAACCGGCGGCCATGACGATTGCGGCACCTGATAGGACGGCGTCACTTTGGCGGTTTTGCCTTTCGAAGAGGACTTTTTGCCCGCGGACGATCCGCCGCTAACCTTCAGCTGCTGCCCCACCTCGATGGTGTAGGGCGGAGAGAGGTTATTCAGCCGCGCCAGATCCTTCACGCTGGTCCCCGTTGCGCGCGAAATCCGGTACAGGGTGTCCCCGCGTTTGACGGTGTAGACCGAACCGGAATAGCTTCCCGTATCCGAAGATTTGCTCCCTGAACAGCCCGCCAGTAATAGCGTCAGCGTCAGGCAAAAAATAGCGGTAAGGGGTTTTCTCGTCAGGCTTCCTGCAAACAAAACAGATCCTCGGTCAGCGTGAATGGCGCACTATGATAACAGCCAAAACGAACAGGGGTCATGCCCTTTTCCGCTCTACGAGCCAAACCGTTCGTATAAGAATGCAGTATAATGCTTCGGCTGATGGTGCTGAACCACTCGGCATTTTGGCACTGGAGCATCAATGAGTATTCAAGAACACGTTATTTTGGTAAACGACCAGGGAATGGTGATTGGCACTCAGGAAAAATATGCCGCGCACACGTTACATACCCCGCTGCATCTGGCGTTCTCTTCCTGGCTTTTTAACGCAAAAGGCGAATGTCTGATCACCCGACGCGCCTTAAGCAAAAAAGCCTGGCCCGGCGTCTGGACCAACTCCGTGTGCGGCCACCCGCAGTCGGGTGAAGAGACAGTCCAGGCGATAATCCGCCGCTGCCGCTTTGAAGTGGGCGCGGAGCTGACCGATATCACCGCCGTCGCCCCTGAATTTCGCTATCGGGAAACCGACCCGTCCGGGATCGTGGAAAACGAAATTTGCCCGGTATTCGCCGCCCGCATCACCAATGACGTGACGATAAACGAAGATGAAGTGATGGACTATCAGTGGGTTGAGCTGGACGCGCTATTCCGCGCGCTGGACGCGACGCCCTGGGCCTTTAGCCCGTGGATGGTCATGGAAGCGACAACCGCCCGCGAAAAACTCAAAGCCTTCGCAGAGCAATAAAAAAGCCCCTTTCGGGGCTTTTTTTACATCTTAACGCCTTACTTCACCGGGCGCATCGCCGGGAACAGGATCACGTCACGGATGGTGTGGCTGTTGGTGAACAGCATCACCATACGGTCGATACCAATCCCCAGACCCGCCGTTGGTGGCAGGCCGTGCTCCAGCGCGGTCACGTAGTCTTCGTCGAAGAACATCGCTTCGTCGTCGCCTGCCGCCTTCGCGTCAACCTGATCCTGGAAGCGCTGAGCCTGGTCTTCCGCATCGTTCAGCTCGCTAAAGCCGTTGCCGATTTCACGGCCGCCGATGAAGAATTCGAAGCGGTCAGTGATTTCAGGGTTCTGGTCATTACGACGCGCCAGCGGAGAGACTTCAGCCGGGTACTCGGTAATGAAGGTCGGCTGAATCAGGTGCGCTTCGGCCACTTCTTCGAAGATCTCGGTCACGATACGGCCCAGACCCCAGCTCTTCTCAACCTTGATACCGATGCTTTCGGCGATCGCTTTCGCAGAATCGAAGTTATCCAGATCGGCCATGTTGGTTTCCGGACGGTACTTCTTGATCGCTTCGCGCATGGTCAGTTTTTCGAACGGCTTGCCGAAGTCGAAGACTTCTTCACCGTAAGGAACCTGCGTGGTGCCCAGAATATCCTGCGCCAGCGTACGGAACAGGGATTCGGTCAGCTCGATCAGATCTTTGTAATCCGCATACGCCATATAGAGTTCCATCATGGTGAACTCTGGGTTATGACGAACGGAGATCCCTTCGTTACGGAAGTTACGGTTGATTTCGAACACGCGATCAAAACCACCAACCACCAGACGCTTCAGGTACAGTTCCGGCGCGATACGCAGGTACATGTCCAGGTCCAGGGCGTTGTGATGGGTGATGAACGGACGCGCAGACGCGCCGCCAGGGATCACCTGCATCATCGGGGTTTCCACTTCCATAAAGTCGCGGTTCACCATGAACTGGCGGATACCGGCCATGATCTGGGAGCGAATTTTGAAGGTCTTGCGGGATTCATCGTTAGAGATGAGATCCAGGTAGCGCTGACGGTAGCGCGCTTCCTGATCCTGCAGGCCGTGGAATTTGTCCGGCAGCGGGCGCAGTGCTTTGGTCAGCAGACGCAGCTCGGTGCAGTGGATAGACAGTTCACCGGTTTTGGTTTTGAACAGTTTACCTTTCGCGCCCAGGATATCGCCCAGGTCCCACTTCTTGAACTGCTCGTTGTAGATGCCTTCCGGCAGATCGTCACGGGAAACGTACAGCTGAATACGGCCGCCAACGTCCTGCAGGGTCACGAAGGAGGCTTTACCCATGATACGACGGGTCATCATGCGGCCCGCAACGGCTACTTCAACGTTCAGCGCTTCCAGCTCTTCGTTCTCTTTCGCGTCGAAGTCAGCGTGCAGTTGGTCTGAGGTGTGGTCACGACGAAAATCGTTCGGGAACGGCACGCCCTGCTCGCGCAGCGCTGCCAGCTTCTCGCGGCGGGTTTTCAGTTCGTTGTTAAGATCGACTACCGCGTCAGCGCCCTGTGCTTGTTGTTCAGACATGTTGGTTCCTCATAACCCTGCTTTCAAACTTGCTTCGATAAATTGGTCCAGGCTGCCGTCCAGCACCGCCTGCGTGTTACGGGTTTCAACCCCGGTACGCAGGTCTTTGATGCGGGAGTCATCAAGGACGTAAGAACGGATCTGGCTGCCCCAGCCGATGTCAGACTTGTTGTCTTCCATCGCCTGTTTCTCAGCATTTTTCTTCTGCATCTCCAGCTCATAAAGCTTCGCTTTCATCTGCTTCATGGCCTGGTCTTTGTTCTTATGCTGGGAACGGTCGTTCTGGCATTGCGTTACCAGCCCGGTTGGAATGTGGGTAATACGCACCGCCGATTCCGTACGGTTAACGTGCTGGCCGCCCGCGCCGGATGCGCGATAAACGTCGATACGCAGGTCCGCCGGGTTAATTTCGATATCGATATCTTCATCAACTTCCGGGTAAACAAACGCGGAGCTGAAGGAGGTATGACGACGGCCGCCGGAGTCGAACGGGCTCTTACGCACCAGGCGGTGAACGCCGGTTTCAGTGCGCAGCCAGCCGTAGGCGTAATCACCGATGATCTTGATGGTGACGGATTTAATACCGGCCACTTCACCTTCAGACTCTTCGATAATTTCGGTTTTGAAGCCGCGCGCTTCGGCCCAGCGCAGATACATGCGCATCAGCATGCTGGCCCAGTCCTGCGCTTCGGTACCGCCGGAACCTGCCTGAATATCGAGATAGCAGTCAGCGCTGTCGTATTCGCCGGAGAACATGCGACGGAATTCAAGCTGCGCCAGCTTCTCTTCCAGCACGTCGAGTTCTGCTACGGCTTCGTTAAAGGTTTCTTCGTCGTCGGCTTCGACGGCCAGCTCCAGCAAACCGGAAACATCTTCCAGCCCCTGGGCCATTTGATCCAGCGTATCTACGATAGCTTCGAGAGAGGAACGCTCTTTACCCAGCGCCTGTGCGCGTTCAGGTTCGTTCCAGACGTCCGGCTGTTCCAGCTCGGCGTTTACTTCTTCAAGACGCTCTTTCTTGGCATCGTAGTCAAAGATACCCCCTAAGAACGTCAGAGCGCTCCGTGAGGTCCTGAATACGGTTTTTTACCGGATTAATTTCAAACATGGTCTGTTTTCTTTTATGGACTTGTCAAAATGCGGTGATAAGAGCGGGATTGTACCGAATCCACGCCCTTTTTTATAGAGATTACTGCCGCTAAATTGGCCAGATATTGTCGATGATGATCTGAAGGGTGCGGTTACCGCGAAACTCGTTGATGTCCAGTTTGTACGCCAGCTCGACCTCGCGTACGCCGTTGTCCGGCCATACCGCCGTGTCAACGTTAAAGGCAATACCGTCCAGCAGCGGGCCGCCGCCGACCGGCTCAACCATCACCTTCAGATGACGTTCGCCGACGATGCGTTGCTGCAGCAGGCGGAAACGGCCGTCGAACAGCGGCTCCGGGAACATCTGCCCCCATGGACCGGCATCGCGGAGCATTTGCGCCACGTCCATCGTCATCTCAAGCGGTGAAAGCTCGCCATCGGACACCACTTCACCCTGCAGCAGGGCCGGGTCAATCCAGTCGGTGACCAGCTCGCCGAACAGGCGCTGAAACTCGTCGAATTTCGCCTCTTCCAGCGACAGGCCTGCCGCCATAGCATGGCCGCCGAACTTGATCATCAGGCCCGGATACAGCGTATCGAGACGCTCCAGTGCGTCGCGCATATGCAGGCCCTGAATCGAGCGGCCAGAGCCTTTCAGCGTGCCGTCGCCCGCGGGGGCGAAGGCGATCACCGGGCGGTGGAAGCGCTCTTTGATGCGCGACGCCAGAATGCCGACCACGCCCTGATGCCACTCGGGATGGTACATCGCCAGGCCGCCCGGCAGCGTATCGCCGCTGCGCTCCAGTTTTTCACACAGGGTCAGCGCTTCGGCCTGCATCCCCTGCTCAATCTCTTTACGCGTCTGGTTCAGGGCGTCCAGCTCGTTGGCCAGCACGCGCGCTTCACCGATGTTGTCACACAGCAGCAGCGCGACGCCAACGGACATATCGTCCAGTCTTCCGGCCGCGTTCAAGCGTGGCCCAAGGGCAAAGCCCAAATCGCTTGCCGCCAGCTTGAGCTGGTCGCGGTTGGCGATTTCCAGCAGCGCCTTGATCCCCGGGCGGCACTTGCCTGCCCGGATACGGCTTAAGCCCTGCCAGGTCAAAATACGGTTATTGGTATCGAGCGGGACCACGTCAGCGACGGTACCCAGTGCCACCAGATCGAGATATTCGGCCAGGTTCGGTACGGCAATACCGCGGGATTCGAACCAGCCCTTGTCGCGTAACAGGGTACGCAGCGCCAGCATCAGATAAAACGCCACGCCTACGCCCGCAAGGGATTTCGACGGAAAATCGCAGTCGCGCAGATTGGGGTTAATAATCGCCTCGGCGGCAGGGAGCGTTTCACCGGGGAGATGGTGATCGGTAACCAGCACCGGGATCCCCAGCGCGTGGGCATGATCGACCCCCGCATGGGAAGAGATCCCGTTATCGACGGTCATGATCATCTGCGCACCGCGAGCGTGGGCCTGATCGACCACTTCCGGGCTGAGTCCGTAGCCGTCTTCAAAACGGTTCGGCACCAGATACGTGACGTTATCGCAGCCCAGCGCGCGCAGGCTGAGCACGCTCAGCGCGGTGCTGGTGGCGCCGTCGGCGTCGAAATCCCCTACCACCACGATGCGCGTGCCCTCACGCAGGGCGTGGTAGAGCATTTCAGTGGCTTTTTCGATGCCGTTCAGCTGCTGCCAGGGCAGCATCCCTTTCACGCTGCGTTCCAGATCTTCAGCGCGACGCACGCCGCGGCTGGCGTAGAGGCGCTTCAGCAGCGGCGGGAGATCGTCCGGTAAATCAACCGGTTCAACCGCCTCGCGGCGGCGCAATTTTATCGGGGCTTTCACGCGGATTATTTACCACTAACCTGTTTCTGGTGCGCGTCGAGGAACTCTTTCATCTCTTTTGGTCCCTGATAGCCCGGAACGACATACCCGTTGCTCAGGACAATCGCTGGCGTACCGCTCACGCCAAACTGCACGCCCAGCGCGTAGTGGTTAGCAATGTCGATATCGCAGGAGGCTGGCTTAACCTCTTTTCCGCTCATCGCATCATCAAAGGCTTTGTTGCGGTCTTTCGCACACCAGATGGCCTTCATGTCCTGCTCTGGCTGGCTCTGTACGCCCGCGCGCGGGAAGGCCAGATAGCGCACGGTAATACCCAGCGCGTTGTAGTCTTTCATCTCTTCATGCAGCTTATGGCAGTAGCCGCAGGTGATATCGGTGAAGACGGTAATGACGTGTTTTTCCTGCGCCGCCTTATAGACGATCATCTCTTTTTCGAGCGCGTTCAGGTTTTTCATCAGCAGCTGGTTGGTCACGTTGACCGGCTGCGCGCCGCTCACGTCGTACATTGGCCCCTGAATAATGTGTTTTCCGTCTTCGGTGACGTACAGCACGCCGCTGTTGGTCAGTACCGTTTTCATCCCAGCGACCGGTGCTGGCTGAATATCGCTGCCGGTGACGCCAAGCTTAGCGAGCGACTGTTTGATAGCGGCGTCGTCAGCATGGGCGAAACCGGTAAAGGAGGCTGCCAGCAGGGTGAACAGCGCGAAACTCTTTTTCATAGTTGATCCTGTTACATTTCGTCGGCACTCACGCACGAGGGTGGTGCTGTTGGTGTAGCTGCCGCAGGCGTTCCGTCGCGACATGGGTGTAAATTTGCGTCGTGGAAAGATCGCTATGTCCCAGCAGCATCTGCACCACGCGTAAATCCGCGCCGTGGTTGAGCAGATGCGTCGCGAAGGCATGACGCAATACGTGCGGCGAAAGCTTTTCACTGTCGATACCGGCCAGTGTGGCGTAATGCTTGATGCGATGCCAGAACGTTTGCCGCGTCATCTGCTGTGCGCGCTGGCTCGGAAACAGAACGTCGATAGACGCGCCGTTGAGCAGCCACGGGCGACCGTGCTCCAGATACGTTTCCAGCCAGTAAACCGCCTCTTCGCCCAGCGGAACCAGCCTTTCCTTGTTTCCTTTACCGATGACGCGCACCACGCCCTGACGCAGGCTGATGTCGCTCATCGTCAGGCCAACCAGTTCCGAAACGCGCAGGCCGGTAGCATACAATAGCTCAAGCATGGCTTTATCGCGTAACTCCAGCGGCAGGTCAACTGCCGGTGACTGTAATAATCTCTCAACTTGTGCTTCGCTGAGATCTTTCGGCAGCCGCTGCGGAAGTTTTGGGGATGCCAGCAGCGCGCTGGGATCGTCTTCGCGGATCTTCTCACGGTAGAGATGCTGGAACAACCGACGCATGGCGCTGAGCAAGCGCGCAGAACTGGTCGCTTTGTAGCCCCCTTCTACACGTTCACCGAGCAGTGCCTGCAGGTCGTCGCTTTGCGCGCTCGCCAGCGAGAGCTGCCGACGGGCCAGCCACTCCACCAGCATGGTAAGATCGCGCCGATAGGCGCTGAGCGTATTCTCGGCCAGATTTTTTTCCAGCCACAGCGCGTCGAGAAACTGTTCAACGAGTGCGAGATCCTTTTCCACATCAGCCCCTTTGATTCTGCAGTCAGGTCATTATGCCTGATTGTGACCGGTTTCTGGTACACTACGCGCAAAGTCAACGCAAGAATTGAGATAGTTACGCGATGAATATTGGTCTGTTCTATGGTTCCAGCACCTGCTACACCGAAATGGCGGCAGAGAAAATTCGCGACATCATTGGCCCGGAACTGGTGACGTTGCATAACCTGAAAGATGACGCGGTGGCGCTGATGGAACAGTACGATGTGCTGATCCTGGGCATCCCAACCTGGGATTTTGGCGAGATACAGGAAGACTGGGAAGCCATCTGGGATCAACTCGATTCAGTCAATCTCGACGGCAAGATTGTTGCCATGTACGGGATGGGAGATCAGCTGGGTTACGGGGAGTGGTTCCTGGACGCGCTCGGCATGCTGCACGACAAGCTGGCGCCGAAAGGGGTGTCGTTCATCGGCTACTGGCCAACCGAAGGTTACGAGTTCACCAGTAAAAAGCCGATTATTGCCGACGGCGAGCTGTTTGTTGGGCTCGCTCTGGATGAAACCAACCAGTACGATCTTAGCGATGAACGCCTGCAAACCTGGTGCGAGCAGATTCTGGGCGAAATGGCAGAAAAGTTTAGCTAACGCCTATTACCCCTGCGTCGTCTGTTGCAACAGCATCCGGCGCAGGTCTCGCCACTCGGCAGCATCCATACTGTCAGCCGCCAGCCAAAGATGCTGGCAACGACCGCCGTCCACCTTGCGTAACCGTAACATCATGCCGCAGTTGAGCATCCAGGGCATACCGAGAATATCCCACTCTTTTCCCTGCCAGCGCAGGCGGGAATCCATCAGTAGCTTGATCTCTCCCTGACGGGCATTAATGCGACGCTGGCTGCGTACGCTGTCAAACACGACAAACGAGAGTAACAGCAGCCACAGCGGCGTATAGCTCAGCGGCCACGGCATCAGTAACACAAAGGCCGCAACCAGGCCGTGGAGCAACAAAGACATCCACTGCGAGCGCCACGAGACGCGAAGATCAGATTGCCACAGGACCACGTTCCCGATTCCGTGTTTGAATTAATTGCACCATCCGTTGCAACTCGGTGTCGGCGGGTTTGCCGTGGTTCATCAGCCAGTTGAATAAATCCGGATCGTCAGACTCAAGCAAGCGAACAAACAGATGCTTATCATCATCGCTTAAGGTGTCATACTCATATTCGAAGAAAGGCATGATGGAAATATCAAGTTCACGCATGCCGCGACGGCACGCCCAGTGAATACGGGCCTTGTTGTTAATATCCATGTTCAGTTTCCTGCATTACGTTTGGCACAGTCGGTACCCCATTCAGTGTTCTTTATTTCTCTACGGGGACACCAGCTAGTGTAACGTGTTTTTGAGCGTTTCATTACTGGAATATTGCGATCGACGAACAGGCTTCCAGAATAATCCCTACAAAGACAGCGGATTACATTATTTTGCGTGCTGTTACGCACAACCGGTTTATGGCACAAATGGCCTGTTGAAAGCGCTTGCATTGCCTGCAGGCTCTTTTACCATTAGGCATTATCAAAGCGTTAAGCAATTCAGGATATCGTTATGGCCTTTACACCATTTTCTCCTCGCCAGCCCGCCGCCTCTGCGCGTCTGCCGCTGACGCTTATTTCTCTTGATGACTGGGCGCTGGCGACGCTCACCGGTGCCGACGCCGAAAAATATCTGCAGGGCCAGGTGACCGCCGACGTCAGTCAGATGACCGAACACCAGCACCTGCTGGCCGCCCATTGCGACCCAAAAGGCAAAATGTGGAGCAACCTGCGTCTGTTCCGCCGTCAGGACGGTTTTGCCTTTATTGAGCGCCGCAGCCTGCGTGACGCCCAGCTCAAAGAGCTGAAAAAATACGCGGTCTTCTCCAAAGTCACTATCGCCCCGGACGACGAACATGTCCTGCTGGGTGTGGCCGGCTTCCAGGCGCGTGCGGCGCTGAAAAATCTGTTCAGCGAACTGCCGGATGCCGAAAAGCAGCTCGTCAGCGAAGGCGCTACCTCTATCCTGTGGTTTGAACACCCGGCAGAGCGTTTTCTGTTAGTCACCGATGCTGAAACCGCCGAGCGCGTCACCGAGGCGCTGCGCGGCGAAGCGCAGCTTAACAACAGTCAGCAGTGGCTGGCGCTGAACATCGAAGCGGGTCTGCCGATCATTGACGCCGCAAACAGCGCGCAGTTTATTCCTCAGGCAACGAACCTGCAGGCGCTGGGCGGCATCAGCTTTAAAAAAGGCTGCTACACCGGCCAGGAGATGGTCGCACGTGCGAAATTCCGCGGGGCAAACAAACGCGCGCTATGGACACTCGCGGGCCATGCCAGCCGCGTACCTGAAGCAGGTGAAGATTTAGAGCTGAAGATGGGTGAAAACTGGCGCCGTACCGGCACCGTATTAGCCGCCGTACAGCTGGATGATGGACGTCTTCTGGTGCAGGCCGTTATGAACAACGACATGGAAGCGGACAGCGTGTTCCGCGTGCGCGACGATGTGAACACACTGAGCATCGAGCCTCTGCCCTATTCACTGGAAGAGTGATGCTGTATCGCCCGGTGGCACTGCGCTTACCGGGCCTACTTATCCCGTACGTCGGGTAAGGCGAAGCCGCCACCCGACAAAAAACTACGCCTGCCCCACATACAAATAAATCGCTAAAAAGTGGCACACGCTGCCGCCCAGCACAAAGCCGTGCCAGATGGCATGGTTGTACGGAATACGCTTGCAGACGTAGAAAATGACGCCGAGCGAATACACCACGCCGCCTAAGGCCAGAAGCGTGACGCCCCCTATCGACAGTTTGATTGCCAGCTGGTACACCACGATCAGCGACAGCCAGCCCATGGTCAGATAGGTGACCAGCGACAGCACCTTAAACCGGTGCGCGATGGTGAGCTTAAACAGGATCCCGAGCAGCGCCAGGCTCCAGATAACAATCATCAGGCCGCGCGACAGCGGCGAGTTGAGCCCCACCAGCAGAAACGGCGTGTAGGTGCCTGCAATAAGAAGGTAGATAGCGCAGTGGTCAAACTTCTTGAGCCACATCTTGGCCCGCTGATGCGGGATCGCGTGATACAGCGTCGAGGCCAGGAACAGCAGGATCATGCTCCCGCCATACAGGCTGTAGCTGGTAATAGCCATTGCGCTGGCATTGGCATCGACCGCCTGCACCAGCAATAACACTAAACCGACAATCCCAAACACCAGGCCAATGCCGTGGCTGATGCTGTTGGCTATTTCCTCAGCCAGCGAATATCCCTGCGCGATTAATGGTCTACTCACCATACAAAACTCCAGGAAAACAAAAGATGATTATTCATCGCATCACTATGCTAACTGAGAATGATTCCAGTGAACACATGTTAGCTAAAATAATTTCATTTCAGGATTTATACCTAAAAATCATAGACATAAATGAATTCTTCACCTAACACTTGTTCACATTAAAATTTAACCATTAAGAATCAAGAGCATAAAAATGGATCCTGCCGTCTGGCCGCATGTTATGATGGATACATGAGGTCTGAATAAGAGTTATGCCATTGTGAGTATGTTTACCCACTCCGCCATTGCCAGTCTCAATAACCTGGAGATGATGGTCTACAACTATGTCATTAAAAACCGTGACAAAGTCATGTACATGACCATCCGCGAGCTGGCGGATGCGGCGGGTGTCTCGACGACCACTATCCTGCGCTTTTGCCGCAAGCTTAACTGCGAAGGCTACTCGGAGTTTCGCGTACGCTTTAAGCTTTATCTTGAACAAAACGAGCCCCAGCAGGCGAATTTCGGTGCCAGCGAAATTATCAGCTTCTTTAAAAGCGTAAATAATGAAGAGTTCGACGCGTTACTAGATGATGCGGTCGATATTATTTTATCGTCGGAACGCATTATATTTGTCGGCGCAGGAACGTCAGGCTCGCTGGCAAAATATGGCGCACGTTTCTTTTCTAATATCGGAAAATTCAGTAACCATATTGATGACCCTTATTTTCCGGTCACCAATGACATGGCGAAAAATGCGCTGGCGATTGTGCTCTCCGTCTCGGGTGAGACCGAGGAGATCCTGCGCTTCGCCAGCCAGTTTAGCCTGCATCATTGCAAGGTGCTCTCGATTACCAGCCACGAGCACTCGCGTCTCGCAAAGCTGGCGGACTTTAATCTCTCCTGGCATGTTCCCCAGACGCGTATTGCGGGCGTCTACGATATCACCACGCAAATTCCCGTCATCTATATTCTGGAATCTCTCGGCCGTAAACTGGCGAAGAAACTTGCAGAATAAAACACCCTGTTTTTTTGATGTGACAAATCACATTTACCGTAAATTGTTATATCGTGACATTTAATTTCGCTTTGCTAGACTCGATGCCAATAAGTCATTTATTGAGAATAGCAGCGATGAAAAAACTGACCTTACCAAAAGATTTTTTATGGGGTGGCGCGGTTGCCGCTCACCAGGTTGAAGGCGGCTGGAACAAAGGCGGCAAAGGGCCAAGCATTTGCGACGTATTAACCGGCGGCGCACACGGCGTACCGCGCGAAATCACGCAGGACGTGGTGCCGGGGAAATATTATCCCAATCATGAGGCGATTGATTTCCACGGCCATTACAAAGAAGACATCAAGCTGTTTGCCGAGATGGGCTTCAAGTGTTTCCGCACGTCTATTGCCTGGACGCGTATCTTCCCGAACGGTGACGAAACGCAGCCAAACGAAGAAGGGCTGAAGTTTTACGACGACATGTTCGATGAGCTGCTGAAATACAACATCGAACCGGTGATCACCCTCTCCCACTTCGAAATGCCGCTGCACCTGGTGAAGGAGTACGGTAGCTGGACCAACCGTAAAGTGGTCGATTTCTTTGTGCGCTTCGCGGAAGTGGTCTTCGAGCGCTACAAAAACAAGGTCAAATACTGGATGACCTTCAACGAAATCAACAACCAGCGTAACTGGCGCGCGCCGCTGTTCGGCTACTGCTGCTCGGGCGTGGTCTATACCGAACATGAAAATCCGGAAGAGACCATGTATCAGGTCCTGCACCACCAGTTTGTGGCCAGCGCCCTGGCGGTGAAAGCCGCGCGCCGCATCAACCCTGAGATGAAAGTCGGCTGCATGCTGGCGATGGTGGCGCTCTATCCGTTCTCCTGCAAACCGGAAGACGTGATGTTCGCCCAGGAATCAATGCGCGAGCGCTACGTCTTTACCGATGTCCAACTGCGCGGCTACTACCCGTCCTACGTGCTGAACGAATGGGAGCGCCGCGGGTTCTCCATCAAAATGGAAGCGGGCGACGAGCAGATACTGCGTGAAGGCACCTGCGACTACCTGGGCTTCAGCTATTACATGACCAACGCGGTGAAGGCGGAAGGCGGTACCGGCGATGCCATTTCCGGTTTCGAAGGCAGCGTACCGAACCCGCACGTGAAGGCCTCCGACTGGGGCTGGCAGATTGACCCGGTAGGCCTGCGCTATTCCCTGTGCGAACTGTACGAGCGTTACCAAAAGCCGCTGTTTATCGTGGAAAACGGATTCGGCGCCTACGACAAGGTGGAAGAAGACGGCAGCATCAACGATGACTATCGCATCGACTACCTGCGTGCCCATGTGGAAGAGATGATCAAGGCCGTCACCCACGATGGCGTGGATCTGATGGGCTATACGCCATGGGGCTGTATCGACTGCGTGTCGTTTACCACCGGCCAGTACAGCAAGCGCTACGGCTTTATCTACGTGAACAAGCACGACGACGGCACGGGCGACATGTCCCGTTCCCGTAAGAAGAGCTTTAACTGGTATAAGGAAGTGATTGCCAGCAACGGCGAGACGCTGTGATTTTTTGCCCGGTGGCGCTGCGCTTACCGGGCCTACACGAACAGTAGGCCGGGTAAGGCGAAGCCGCCACCCGGCTTTTATTTCCCGCCCGCTAACTCGATAAAACTGCCCGTCACGTACGACGCCTTTTCGCTCAGCAGCCAGACAATCGCCTGGGCGACCTCTTCCGGCTGGCCGCCGCGCTGCATCGGCAGCAACGATTTCACGCGATCCACTCGCCCCGGCTCTCCGCCGGAAGCATGGATATCGGTATAGATCAGACCCGGACGGACGCAGTTAACGCGAATGCCCTGCGCCGCCACCTCCAGCGATAGCCCGGTTGTCAGCGAATCCACCGCCCCCTTGGACGCGGCATAATCCACATATTCACCCGGCGCGCCCAGACGCGACGCCGCAGAGGAGACATTCACTATAGCCCCACCCTTGCCGCCATGTTTGAAGGACATGCGTTTTACCGCTTCCCGGCAGCAGAGGAAGTAGCCCGTGACGTTGGTCGCCAGGACGCGGTTAATGCGCTCGGCGGAGAGATTCTCAATGGTGGACTGCTCAAACAGAATCCCCGCATTATTGACCAGCGCGGTCAACGGCTCGCCTTCACGATCGAGGCTGTCAAACATCGCCAGCACCTGAGCTTCATCACTGATGTCTGCCCGAACGGCAAAGACTTTACCGCCCGCCTCAACAATCTGGTTGATCACATCCGTTGCGGCCTTAATGTTGTGATGATAGTTCACCGCCACGGTGTAGCCTTCGCGAGCCAGCTGCAGCGCGGTGGCTTTCCCGATGCCGCGGCTGGCGCCGGTGACCAGTGCAATTGCCATTATCTTCTCCCAATAAAAAAGCCGGGTGGCGGCTTCGCCTTACCCGGCCTACGTTACTACAGCAGCAATGTTACTGGTATTCGCTCATCGGCACGCAGGAGCAGAACAGGTTACGGTCGCCGTAGACGTCATCGAGACGCTTCACGGTCGGCCAGTATTTGTTCGCCACACCTGCCGGGAAGACCGCCAGCTCGCGGGAATAGCCGTGGTTCCACTCTGCCACCATCTCGTGCTGGGTGTGCGGAGCGTTGACCAGCGGGTTATCTTCCAGCGTCCACTCACCGTCCTGTACGCGGTCGATCTCCATGCGGATGGCCAGCATCGCGTCGATAAAGCGGTCCAGCTCAGCTTTGCTTTCGGACTCCGTTGGCTCCACCATCAGCGTGCCCGCAACCGGGAACGACATGGTAGGCGCGTGGAAGCCGTAGTCGATCAGACGCTTGGCAATGTCCAGCTCGCTAATGCCGGTCTGCTCTTTCAGCGGACGAATATCAAGGATGCACTCGTGCGCCACGCGACCGTCGCGGCCGGTATAGAGCACCGGGAAGGCAGACTTCAGGCGCGTCGCAATGTAGTTGGCGTTCAGAATGGCCACCTGGCTCGCCTGCTTCAGCCCTTCCGCGCCCATCATGCGGATATACATCCAGCTGATTGGCAGGATAGAGGCGCTACCGAACGGTGCCGCAGAAACCGCGCCCTGACGGGTCAGCATGCCTTCAATCTGAACCACGCTGTGGCCCGGCACAAACGGCGCCAGGTGCGCTTTCACGCCGATTGGGCCCATGCCCGGGCCGCCACCGCCGTGCGGAATGCAGAAGGTTTTGTGCAGGTTGAGGTGCGATACGTCCGCGCCGATAAAGCCCGGCGAGGTAATGCCCACCTGCGCGTTCATGTTTGCGCCGTCGAGGTATACCTGACCGCCGAACTGGTGCACCACGTCGCACACTTCACGGATGGTCTCTTCGTACACGCCGTGGGTGGACGGATAGGTCA
Organism: Enterobacter cloacae complex sp. Mu1197; assembly: GCF_040059225.1. NCBI lineage: Bacteria > Pseudomonadati > Pseudomonadota > Gammaproteobacteria > Enterobacterales > Enterobacteriaceae > Enterobacter > Enterobacter cloacae complex sp. Mu1197. Next base: position 3,840,358 of record NZ_CP157375.1, read on the forward strand.
CCATGATGCAGGAGAGTCTGTCGCCCGCCTGCTCGGCTTTCTCGCGCAGGTCAGCCAGGTCGATGTTGCCGTTCTTATCGCACGCCACCACCACCACTTCCATGCCCGCCATCTGGGCAGAGGCCGGGTTGGTGCCGTGGGCTGAGCTTGGGATCAGGCAGATATCGCGATGGCCTTCGTTACGGCTTTCGTGATAGTGACGGATTGCCAGCAGGCCCGCATATTCACCCTGCGCGCCGGAGTTCGGCTGCATGCAGAGCGCGTCGTAACCGGTCAGCTTCACCAGCCAGTCGGAAAGCTGGTTGATCATCACGTGATAACCTTCCGCCTGCTCTGGCGGGCAGAACGGGTGCAGCTCGGAGAATTCAGGCCAGGTGATCGGGATCATCTCTGCCGCGGCGTTCAGCTTCATGGTGCAGGATCCCAGCGGGATCATCGCCTGGTTCAGCGCCAGATCCTTGCGCTCCAGAGAGTGCATGTATCGCATCATCTCGGTTTCGCTGTGGTAGCGATTAAAGACCGGGTGCGTCAGGATGGCGTCGTTACGCAGCATGCTGTCCTGAATGGAGCGGCTGTCGAGCGCAACTTCTTTGTCGAGCGCATCAATGTCCAGACCGTGCGCGTCACCCAGCAGCACGCTGAACAGGTTCAGGATATCGTCGCGGGTGGTGCTTTCATCCAGCGTAATGCCGACGGCGTTGTGGATGTCGCTGCGCAGGTTGATCTTTGCCGCGTCCGCGCGGGCCAGCACGGCGGCTTTGTCCGCCACGTCCACGCACAGGGTGTCGAAGTAGTGGGCATGGCGCAGCTTAAGACCTTTTTGCTGCAGGCCGCAGGCCAGGATATCGGCCAGGCGGTGAATGCGGCTGGCAATGCGTTTCAGACCAGCCGGGCCGTGGAACACGGCGTACAGGCTGGCGATATTCGCCAGCAGCACCTGTGAGGTACAGATGTTGGAGTTCGCTTTCTCGCGGCGGATATGCTGCTCGCGGGTCTGCATCGCCATGCGCAGCGCGGTATTACCGGCAGCATCTTTGGAGACGCCGATAATACGTCCAGGCATGGAACGTTTGAATTCATCTTTCGCGCCGAAGAACGCCGCGTGCGGGCCGCCGTAGCCCATCGGTACGCCGAAGCGCTGTGCTGAGCCGAATACGATATCCGCGCCCTGTTTGCCCGGCGCCGTCAGCAGCACCAGCGCCATAAAATCGGCGGCAACGCTCACAACCACCTTGCGGGATTTCAGCTCGGCAATCAGCGCGCCGTAGTCGTGAACTTCACCGGTGGTGCCCACCTGCTGGAGCAGCACGCCAAAGACATCCTGATGATCCAGCACTTTGTCAGCGTCGTCGACAATCACGTCAAAGCCGAAGGTTTCCGCACGGGTGCGCACCACGTCCAGCGTCTGAGGATGCACGTCCGCCGCCACGAAGAAGCGGTTAGCGTTTTTCAGCTTACTCACGCGCTTAGCCATCGCCATCGCTTCGGCGGCAGCTGTCGCTTCATCCAGCAGAGAAGCGGAGGCGATATCCATGCCGGTCAGGTCCAGCGTCACCTGCTGGAAGTTCAGCAGCGCTTCCAGACGGCCCTGGGAGACTTCTGGCTGATACGGCGTATAGGCGGTGTACCAGCCCGGGTTTTCCAGCATGTTGCGCAGGATCACCGGCGGCAACTGCACGTTGGTGTAGCCCATGCCAATGTAAGACTTATAGCGCTTGTTCAGGCCGGCGATGGCCTTCAGCTCCGCCAGCGCGGCGAATTCCGTAGTGGCTTCCCCCACCTGAGGCGGCGTGGCAAGCTGGATGTCTTTTGGCACAATCTGGCCGATCAGTGCGTTTAATGAATCCGCGCCAACTGTCTTTAGCATCTCCTGCTGTTGCTGAGCATCCGGCCCAATGTGACGTTCGATGAAGGCGCCACGGTTTTCAAGCTGGCTTAAAGTCTGTGTCATGAGCGATGGTTCCTGAAACGTGCAGTGAATGTGTTTTCTCCCTCTCCCTTAGGGAGAGGGCTGGGGTGAGGGTGTCGTCTGTTCCCCTCACCCTACCCTCTCCCCAAAGGGGAGAGGGATAATGGCTTACTCGTCTTCTAACAGTGCTTCGTATGCGGTCGCATCCAGCAGCGCGGCAACCTGGGATTCGTCGCTGGCTTTGATCTTGAAGATCCAGCCGCCTTCATAAGGCTCGCTGTTGACCAGTTCTGGCGAATCGCTCAGCGCGTCGTTGACGGCAACAATTTCACCGCTTACCGGCGCGTAGATATCGGATGCTGCTTTTACGGACTCCGCCACGGCGCAGTCGTCGCCCGCGCTCACGGTCGTGCCCACGTCAGGCAGGTCAACAAACACCATGTCGCCCAGCAGCTCTTGCGCGTGCTCGGTGATCCCTACGGTGTAAGTGCCGTCCGCCTCTTTGCGCAGCCACTCGTGTTCTTTGCTGTATTTCAGTTCTGCTGGCACATTGCTCATTGAAGTTCTCCTAATAAAAATGATTAGGCGACCGGCTTACCGGCGCGAACAAAAATCGGTTTGGTCACGTTGACCGGCATTTCGCGGTTGCGGATTTGCACCACCGCCGTTTCGCCAATTCCCGCCGGCACGCGTGCCAGTGCAATACTGTAGCCCAGCGTCGGTGAGAAGGTTCCGCTGGTGATCACGCCTTCGCGAGGATTGCCGTCAGCATCGGTAAAGCGCACCGGCAGTTCGCCGCGCAGCACGCCCTTCTCGGTCATCACCAGGCCCACCAGTTGTTCAGTGCCCTTCTCGCGCTGCATCTCCAGCGCTTCACGGCCAATAAAGTCACGGTCAGCCGGTTCCCACGCGATGGTCCAGCCCATGTTGGCGGCCAGCGGAGAGACGCCTTCGTCCATCTCCTGACCGTAGAGGTTCATGCCCGCTTCCAGACGCAGCGTATCGCGCGCGCCCAGACCCGCAGGCTTCACGCCCGCTTCTACCAGCGCACGCCAGAAATCAGCGGCCTTCTCGTTTGGCATCGCAATTTCGTAGCCCGCTTCACCGGTGTAGCCGGTGGTGGCGATAAACAGATCGCCCGCCTGCACGCCAAAGAACGGCTTCATGCCAGCGGTGGCGTTGCGCTGCTCGTCGTTAAACAGAGAGGCGGCTTTCGCCTGCGCGTTTGGTCCCTGCACGGCGATCAGCGACAGATCGTCACGGACGGTGATGTCGATGGCATAAGGTTCGGCGTGTTGGGTGATCCAGGAGAGGTCTTTTTCGCGGGTGGCGGAGTTTACAACGAGGCGGAAGAAATCTTCAGTGAAGTAATAGACGATAAGGTCATCAATCACGCCGCCCGAGGCATTCAGCATGCCGGTATAGAGCGCTTTACCCGGCGTCTTCAGTTTGGCGACGTCGTTTGCCAGCAGATAACGCAAAAACTCCCGGGTGCGGCTACCGCGCAGATCGACAATTGTCATGTGGGACACGTCGAACATACCGGCATCGGTGCGCACCGCGTGGTGCTCATCAATCTGCGAGCCGTAGTGCAGCGGCATCATCCAGCCATGGAAGTCCACCATGCGGGCGCCGCATAACACGTGTTGTTCGTACAAAGGAGTCTGTTGAGCCATCTTGTCCTCGTTGAAAAATTCACCGTGAAACCCGGTATCGGCCCCGCGTTCGGGCACCGACGCAAACGTTCTCTTTTACCTGAACTTACCACCGAAACCGGCGGTTAACCATAAGGCAAAATGGGTCATCACATTAGCTTATGACCAAAAAACGCTAAAAAGCCTACAGAGTTATTCACTGGAAAAATGCGATTAACCCCGCACAAAATTAACAATGATCTAACAGGATTTAGCACATGGTGATATTTCATGCGGAAAATCGGGCCGAATTTCCGTAACGAGAAAAACGCGACATTAGATTATCTAATGCGAAAAATGACGTGAAATTAGAATATTTCAAACGAGGGAATTTCCCCGGCGCAGAGGCCGGGAAAATAAAGTGTGACGGGGATCTAAGTTAGCGCAGCCAGTCAGGGAGATCGTTAAGACCCATCGCCTGACGGAGAAGTTGAGGTTTGACGCCAGGAAGCGTATCGGCCAGTTTAAGACCGATATCGCGCAGCAGTTTTTTCGCCGGATTTGCCCCGGCAAACAGCTCGCGGAAGCCCTGCATCCCCGCCAGCATCATCGCCGCACTGTGCTTGCGGCTGCGCTCATAGCGACGCAGATAGAGATGCTGGCCGATGTCTTTTCCTTCGCGATGCAGGCGACGCAGCTCCTCGACCAGCTCCGCCGCGTCCATAAAGCCAAGGTTAACGCCCTGCCCGGCCAGCGGATGAATGGTATGCGCCGCATCCCCCACCAGCGCCAGACGGTGCGCCGCAAACTGACGCGCGTAGCGGCCGGTTAACGGGAACACCTGACGCTCGCTCTCAAGCGTGCACAGGCCAAGGCGGTTATCAAAGGCCACGCACAGCGCCTGGTTAAAGGCCTCCGGCGTCGCCTCATGCATCTGCCGGGCTTTGTCCGGCACCAGGGACCAGACGATCGAGCACAGGTGCGGATCGGCAAGCGGCAGGAACGCCAGTATGCCGTCGTTGTGGAAAATCTGGCGCGCCACGCCGCCGTGCGGCTCTTCGGTGCGGATCGTCGCGACCAGAGCGTGATGACGATAGTCCCAGAAGGTCAGCGGGATATCGGCTCTATTACGCAGCCAGGAGTTGGCACCGTCAGCACCGACCACCAGGCGCGTGGTCAGCATGTCGCCGCTCTGCAGGGTGATAAACGCCTCGTTTTCGCCCCACGCCACCTGCTGGATCTGCGCAGGCGCAATCAGCGTCACGTCGCTGCACTGCTGTGCTTTCTGCCACAGCGCGTGGTGGATCACCGCGTTTTCAACGATGTGGCCCAGATGGCTATAGCCCATGCTTTCATCATCAAAAGCAATATGACCAAAGCTGTCCTTATCCCACACTTCCATGCCGTGATAGCAACTGGCGCGGTTCGCCACAATATCTGACCAGACGCCAAGGTGCGTCAGCAGCTTTTCGCTGGCCGCATTAATGGCCGAGACGCGGAGTTCCGGCGGCGCATCCGGGGCAACGGGCTGGGGCTGTTTTTGCTCCAGCACCGCCACGCGCAGGCCGCTGCCCTGTAATCCACAGGCCAATGCCAGTCCGACCATTCCGCCGCCAACGATGGCGACATCAACATTTTGCACGGTGATAACTCCTTAACGCGCAACCCAACCCAGGGTCCGCTGCGCCAGCACGTCACGTGCCGGAATGAATAGTTCCATCGCCATCAGCCCGAGATTGCGGCCCGCAACCAGCGGTGCCCAGCGATTGGCAAAAAGATGGACCAGGCCATCGGTCACACCGATGGTGGCTTCTTTATCCGCCTGACGGCGCTTCTGGTAATAACTCAGCACCGAATACGCCCCGCAGTCTTTTTGCTCGCCCCATGCCTGCGCCAGTGATTCGGCCAGGCTCATGACGTCGCGTAAGCCAAGGTTAAAGCCTTGCCCCGCGATGGGATGCAGCGTTTGCGCGGCGTTACCGACAAGCGCCAGACGATGGGAGATGGACTGAGAAGCCGTGGTCAGCGAAAGCGGATAGACCGTCCGCTTGCCGGCATGGATAATACGCCCCAGCCGCCAGCCAAAGGCTTTCTGCAGCTCGGTACAAAAACGTTCGTCGGACCAAGCCTTCACCTCTTCAGCCTTATCCTGCGGATGACACCAGACCAGGGAACAGCGCCCGTCCGACATCGGCAGCATCGCCAGTGGGCCATGCTGCGTAAAGCGCTCAAACGCCCTGCCGTTGTGGTCAGCTGCGGTAGCGACGTTCGCAATGACCGCCACCTGGCCGTAAGGCTGCTGGCGCCACTCCACGCCACACTGGGTGCCGAGCGATGAGCGCGAACCGTCCGCAGCGACCAGAAGCTGGCCTTCAAGAACAGAGCCGTTTTCCAGCGTCACGCTGACCGACGCTTCACTTCGGCTTACGCTGGCCACGCGCGCGGGGCAATGCAGCGTGACGCCCGGCGCGTCCTGGAGCAGGCGGAACAGACGCAATCCGACGTCGTGTAGCTCAACAACCTGACCCAGGGCATCAATCCGGTAATCCTGCGCGTCCAGCGTGACAAAGCCCGCATGGCCGCGATCGCTGACGTGAACGGTCCCGATCGCCGTAGCACGGTCGGCAATCGCCTGCCAGATCCCAATGCGGGAAAGCTGCTGGCAGGTGCCCTGCGCCAGCGCGATGGCGCGGGCATCAAAACCGGGATGGTTGGACGCCTCTGGCGCAACGGCTTCCACCAGGTGCACCGGAAGCTGCCCCTGCGTCAAATGCGAAATGGCCAGCGCCAGCGTGGCCCCGGTCATTCCGCCGCCAACGATAATCACGCTCATGCGCGCGCCGCTGCCATCAGCGCCTCGATATCGTCAGCGTTTTTCACGACGCTGGCGGTAAGGTTTTCGTTACCGGTCTCGTTAATCACGATGTCATCTTCAATACGAATACCAATCCCGTGGTACTCTTCAGGCACGTCGGCATCCGGCGCGATATAGAGACCCGGCTCCACGGTTAACACCATGCCCGGCTCCAGCACGCGGGAACGGTCGGTGCCGTAGGCGCCAACGTCATGCACGTCCAGCCCCAGCCAGTGGCTCAGGCCGTGCATAAAGTACGGTCGATGCGCATTTTCAGCAATCAGGGTATCTACGTCCCCTTTAAGGATACCGAGCCTGACCAGACCGGTAATCATGATGCGCACCACTTCACCGGTCACTTCCTGGATGGAGGTACCTGGACGATACAGCCTGAGTGCCGTCTCAAGGGATTCGAGAACAATGTCGTAAATTGCGCGCTGTGCCGGCGAGAATTTACCGTTCACCGGGAAGGTCCGGGTGATGTCCCCCGCATAGCCCTGATATTCGCAACCGGCGTCAATCAGCACCAGATCGCCGTCGCGCAGCGCGCTTTCGTTTTCGGTGTAGTGCAGAATGCAGCCGTTTTCCCCGCCACCGACAATGGTGTTGTAGGAGGGATAGCGCGCGCCGTGGCGGTTAAATTCGTGGTGAATTTCGCCTTCCAGCTGGTATTCGAACATCCCGGGTCGGCATTTCTCCATCGCGCGGGTATGCGCCAGCGCGCTGATTTCGCCCGCGCGGCGCATCACGTTCAGCTCTTCTTCAGACTTGAACAGGCGCATCTCATGCACCACCGGACGCCAGTCCGTCAGCGTGGCCGGTGCGGACAGGTTCTGCCGCGAGCCTTTGCGCAGCTTATCCAGCGCGGTGAAGACAATCTCATCGGCGTAAGCATATTCGCCCTGGGCGTGATAGAGCACGTCGAGGCCGTTAAGCAGCTGGTAGAGCTGCTGGTTGATTTCGCTAAACGCCAGCGCACGGTCGACGCCCAGCTTTTCCGGTGCGGCCTCTTGCCCTAAGCGGCGACCAAACCAGATTTCGGCCGTCAGATCGCGCACGCGGTTGAAAATCACGCTGTGGTTGTGGGTGTCATCACTCTTAATCAACACCAGTACCGCTTCCGGCTCGTTAAAACCGGTGAAGTACCAGAAGTCGCTGCTCTGGCGATAGGGATATTCGCTGTCGGCGCTGCGCGTCACTTCGGGCGCGGCAAAAATCAGCGCGGCGCTGCCCGGCTGCATTTTTGCCAGCAGCGCCTGACGGCGGCGCGAATACTCTTGACTCGAGATAACCATGACACCCTCCTGTGCGTTATTTTTCTTAATGTAAGGTTGGCTTGCGGACTTCCGGCGCAGTCGGCTGTGAGCGCGTAAAGTTGTCGTGGCACAGCAGTGCCGCCACGCGCACGTACTCGATGATCTCTTCGAGAGACATTTCCAGCTCTTCCTGGTCTTCGTCTTCATCGTAGCCAAGCTGGGCGATGTTGCGCAGATCGTCGATCGCTTCACCCGCTTCACCGGTGACTTTATCCAGTTTAGGCTGCGTGACGCCCAGACCCAGCAGATAGTGATTTACCCACCCCGCCAGCGCATCGGCGCGATCGAACACGCTGACGTCGTCGCCTTCAGGCAGATAAAGCTGAAAAAGGAAGCCATCGTCTTCCAGCGAATCACTGATGGCGGCATGCATTTTACGCAGCGCTTCCGCCAGCTCGTGACCAAACGCCAGACCTTCATTCGTGAGGTCGTGGATCAGCGGCTGCCATGAGCTGTCGCTGTTTCCGCCGCACAGCATGCCACTGATCAGACCGTGCATTTCGGCAGGGGTTAAACCGACTCCCTGCTGGTTCAGTAACTGGTTTAAATCCTTGTAACCAGGCATTTCGTTCTGTATAGACATGCGCATTCGTCATCATTGGGGGGAAGTTTCATGATATGCTACCACTTTGGACCCTGGTGATACCAGAAAAGGGCTTGTATCTTCACATCAGGGTAGCTATAGTGTCGCCCCTTCGCAGCCCCCGGGGCATCAGGCGAAGGCAGCGCAGTCAATCAGCAGGAAGGTGGCATGTCTGCACAACCCGTCGATCTCCAGATTTTTGGCCGTTCACTGCGAGTGAATTGTCCGCCTGAACAAAGGGATGCTTTGAATCAGGCTGCGGACGATTTGAATCAGCGGTTGCAAGATCTAAAAGAACGCACTAGAGTCACAAATACTGAGCAGCTGGTTTTCATCGCCGCGTTGAACATCAGCTATGAACTGACTCAGGAAAAAGCGAAGACCCGCGATTACGCGGCAAGCATGGAGCAGCGCATTAAAATGCTCCAGCAGACCATAGAACAGGCATTGCTTGATCAAGGTCGCAATCCCGAAAGACCGGGACCCAAGTTTGAATAACACTTCTCAGTTGACTATGGTAGAGTAACTGTGAAGACAAAATTTCTCTGAGATGTTCGCAAGCGGGCCAGTCCCCTGAGCCGATATTTCATACCACAAGAATGTGGCGCTCCATGGTTGGTGAGCATGCTCGGTCCGTCCGAGAAGCCTTAAAACTATGACGACACATTCACCTTGAACCAAGGGTTCAAGGGTTACAGCCTGCGGCGGCATCTCGGAGATTCCCTCTCTTTTCTTCTACCGACTACCATGACTCAATTCCCTGAAGTTTCGGCTTCACGCCAGGACATTCGTCAGCTCATTCGTCAACGCCGTCGTGCGTTAACCCCCGTTCAGCAAGCGCATTTTGCCCAGCAGGCCGCCGCCCGTATGATGGCGTATCCCCCTGTCGTGATGGCGCGCACGGTTGCCCTGTTTCTGTCATTTGATGGAGAACTGGATACCCAACCGCTAATAGAGCAACTCTGGCGCGCCGGGAAGAAGGTATACCTGCCGGTGCTGCACCCGTTCAGTGAAGGCAATCTGCTGTTTTTACACTATCACCCGCACAGCGAGCTGGTGGTGAATCGTCTGAAAATCACTGAACCGAAACTCGACGTGCGCGACGTGCTCCCGCTGTCACAGCTGGATGTACTGATTACGCCGCTGGTCGCGTTTGATGAGCAAGGACAGCGCCTGGGAATGGGCGGTGGTTTTTACGACCGGACGCTGCAAAACTGGCAGCAATATGGGTTGCAGCCGGTGGGCTACGCGCATGATTGCCAGGGCGTGGAGGCGTTGCCGGTAGAAAAATGGGATGTGCCGTTACCGGCGGTAGTGACGCCCAGTAAAACCTGGACCTGGTAGAATAAAGCCGGGTGGCGGCTACGCCTTACCCGGCCTACATAAATCCTAGAACATTGTAGGTCGGGTAAGCGTAAGCGCCACCCGACACACAGACCGCACGACCATTGTAGGTCGGGTAAGGCGTAGCCGCCACCCGACACCACAGACCGCACCATCAGTACAGCAGACGCGCGCGAATCGTCCCCGGAATGGCCTTCATGCTCAGCAGTGCTTTCTCGGCCACATCGTCATCCGCTTCGATATCAATAACCACATAGCCCATCTGCGAGTTGGTCTGCAGATACTGCGCGGCAATGTTAACGCCCTGCTCGGCAAAGATCTGGTTAATCGCAGTCAGCACGCCTGGACGGTTTTCGTGGATGTGCAGCAGACGACGACCGCCGTGCAGCGGCAGCGACACTTCCGGGAAGTTCACCGCAGAGAGCGTAGAACCGTTGTCGGAGTATTTACTCAGCTTACCCGCCACTTCCAGACCGATATTCTCCTGCGCTTCCTGAGTTGAACCGCCGATGTGTGGCGTCAGGATCACGTTGTCGAACTCGCACAGCGGAGAGGTAAACGGATCGCTGTTGGTCGCAGGCTCCGTCGGGAAGACGTCGATGGCGGCGCCCGCCAGATGCTTACGCTTCAGCGCATCCGCCAGTGCCGGGATATCGACAACCGTACCGCGCGCGGCGTTAATCAACAGTGAGCCCGGCTTCATCAGCGCCAGCTCTTCTGCACCCATCATGTTTTTGGTGGACGCATTTTCCGGCACGTGCAGGCTCACCACGTCACTCATGTTCAGCAGGTCAGACAGGTGTTGAACCTGGGTGGCATTGCCCAGCGGCAGCTTGCTTTCGATATCGTAAAAATAGACATGCATACCGAGAGATTCCGCCAGAATCCCCAGCTGGGTACCGATGTGGCCATAGCCGATGATACCCAGTTTTTTTCCACGGGCTTCGTAGGAGCCCGCCGCCAGTTTGTTCCAGACGCCGCGGTGTGCTTTGGCGTTAGCCTCCGGAATGCCGCGCAGAAGCAGCAGCAGTTCGCCAATCACCAGCTCCGCCACGGAACGGGTGTTGGAGAACGGGGCGTTGAAGACAGGAATACCGCGTTTCGCGGCAGCATTCAGGTCAACCTGGTTGGTACCGATGCAGAAGCAGCCGATAGCCACCAGCTTTTCCGCCGCGGCAATCACATCTTCAGTCAGGTGAGTACGGGATCGCAGGCCAATGAAGTGGGCATCACGGATGGACGCTTTCAGCTCTTCGGTATCGAGCGCGCCTTTGTGAAATTCGATGTTGGTGTAACCTGCCGCACGAAGGCTATCGATTGCTTTTTGATGCACGCCCTCGACCAGCAGGAATTTAATCTTGTCTTTCTCCAGTGATACCTTTGCCATTTACCCGACCCTGTTTTTGTCTGAACTGATGTTGTGCTGGATATAAATCCGCTGTAGCCAACATATCAAAAAAAACTATTGCAGCAATATGAACGTTTGCGTCGGCACGCTGAAGGAAAGTCATACAGCGCAAAATGGCAGAGGAAAATGCTATGGAAATTTACAAACGCGGAAGGATCGGCAAAAGAGGCATAAAAACGTGACACAAGTCACCGAATTTAGCGTATCAAAAATTTTTTAGCGGGGGGAGGACTCCCCCCGTCAGATCATTTTACGATGGTTTTCACGCCGTCAGCGGTGCCGATCAGCGCCACATCCGCGCCACGGTTGGCGAATAGCCCTACGGTTACGACGCCAGGAATGGCGTTGATGGCATTTTCCAGCGCAATCGCGTCGAGAATTTCCAGACCGTGAACGTCGAGGATCACGTTACCGTTGTCGGTCACTACGCCCTGACGATATTCCGGGCGACCGCCCAGCTTCACCAGCTGACGGGCAACCGCGCTGCGGGCCATCGGGATCACTTCAACCGGCAGCGGGAAATTCCCCAGAATGTCTACCTGCTTGGAGGCGTCGGCGATGCAGATAAACTTGTCCGCAACGGAGGCGATGATCTTTTCACGCGTCAGCGCCGCGCCGCCGCCTTTGATCATCTGCATGTGGCCGTTGATTTCATCCGCACCATCAACGTAAATCCCCAGACGATCCACTTCGTTGAGATCGAAAACGGTAATGCCGAGGCTTTTCAGCTTTTCCGTGGAAGCATCAGAGCTGGAAACCGCGCCCTCGATCTGCCCCTTCATCGTGCCCAGCGCATCGATAAAGTGTGCCGCGGTTGATCCCGTACCGACACCGACAATGGTACCCGGCTGTACGTACTGGAGAGCGGCCCATCCTACTGCTTTTTTCAGTTCATCCTGCGTCATGATCGTTTTGCCTGTGGTGTGAAAACTCAGGGCGCATTATAGAACACGTCGAATGGAATTCGTCTGCCACAAAGGGAAAATTGTGTCATAGTGCAGAATAAGCAAAATTAAGGAGCCAGCCAGAGCAATGAAACGTCCGGACTACAGAACACTACAGGCACTTGATGCAGTTATTCGTGAACGAGGTTTTGAGCGCGCGGCGCAAAAGCTTTGCATCACGCAGTCCGCCGTCTCTCAGCGTATCAAACAGCTTGAAAATATGTTCGGCCAGCCGCTGCTGGTGCGTACCGTGCCGCCACGTCCAACCGAGCAAGGACAAAAGCTCCTCGCTCTGCTGCGCCAGGTTGAACTGCTGGAAGACGAGTGGCTGGGTGACGAGCAAACGGGCTCTACGCCGCTGCTGCTCTCTCTGGCGGTCAACGCCGACAGTCTGGCAACCTGGCTTCTGCCGGCCCTGGCGCCGGTTCTCGCGGACTCCCCTATCCGCCTGAATTTGCAGGTTGAAGACGAAACCCGCACCCAGGAGCGCCTGCGTCGCGGTGAGGTAGTTGGGGCGGTCAGTATCCAGCCTCAGGCGCTGCCAAGCTGTCTTGTCGATCAGTTAGGCGCCCTGGATTACCTGTTTGTGGGTTCAAAAGCCTTTGCCGAGCGCTACTTCCCGAACGGCGTCACCCGCGCGGCGCTGCTGAAAGCCCCTGCCGTGGCGTTCGACCATCTGGACGATATGCATCAGGCGTTCCTGCAGCAAAACTTCGACCTGCCGCCGGGCAGCGTGCCGTGCCATATCGTTAACTCGTCTGAAGCCTTCGTGCAGCTTGCGCGCCAGGGCACGACCTGCTGCATGATCCCGCACCTGCAGATTGAGAAAGAGTTGAAAAGCGGTGAGCTGATTGACCTGACGCCGGGGCTGTATCAGCGCCGGATGCTCTACTGGCACCGTTTTGCGCCGGAAAGCCGGATGATGCGCAACGTCACCGACGCGCTACTGGCGTACGGACATAAGGTATTGAGACAGGATTAAAAAGAAAAGCCGGGTGGCGGCTACGCCTTACCCGGCCTACAGATTACTGAGCCGGCTTCGGCTGTGCTGCAACGGGTTCCAGCTGGAACACCACATCCACCTGATCGTCGAACTGAATGGTTGGCTGCTCGTAAGTTTCCTGAGCGGACACCGGGGCGGCATCAGCCTTCATCATACGAACCATCGGGCTTGGCTGGTAGTTAGAGACGTGGTAACGCACGCTGTAAACCGGACCGAGCTTGCTCTTAAAGCCAGAAGCCAGCTGTTCCGCCTGGTGAATGGCATCATCGATCGCCGCTTTACGCGCTTCGTCTTTGTATTTCTCCGGTTGCGCAACGCCCAGCGACACGGAACGGATCTCGTTCAGGCCCGCCTTCAGCGCACCGTCCAGCAGCGAGTTAAGCTTATCCAGCTGACGCACGGTCACTTCAACGGTACGCACGGCACGGTAGCCTTTCAGGATGCTTTTGCCATTCTGGTAGTCGTAATCGGGTTGAGTACGCAGGTTCGCAGAGTTGATATCTTTTTTACCGACACCGTTCTGCTCGAGGAAAGAGAGGTATTGCGCAACGCGATCGTCAGCCTGCTTCTTGGCCGTCGCCGCATCTTTCGCCGCCACATTCACTTCGATTGCCAGGGTTGCAACATCGGGTACCGCGTCCACGCTTGCGGTGCCTGACGTGACGATGTGCGGGCCATCCGGCAATTCGCTTGCCTGCACCGACACCGCACCGAAACTCACTAATGCCGCCAGGGCCATCACTTTAAACTTCACTGTCATTCCTCCATGTTGCGAAGAGTGCCCATTAACAGGGCGCATGCCAGCAAGCTTAGCGGGTCTTGTTCAGTTGTCCATAAGACAAGGATTAGTTGAACAATTCCTGAACGTGATGAATCCCCTCTTTTGCCAGTTGGAAAGCGATAAACCACATCACCAGGCCGACCAGGGTATTAATGATGCGCTGGGCTTTGGCCGTACGCAGACGAGGAGCCAGCCATGCCGCCAGAATGGCGAGACCGAAGAACCACAGGAACGAGGCGCTGACCGTTCCGAGCGCAAACCAGCGTTTCGGTTCAACGTCCAGTTGACCGCCCAGACTGCCCAGCACGACGAAGGTGTCGAGATAGACATGAGGGTTTAGCCAGGTCACCGCCAGCATGGTGACGATAATCTTCCAGCGGCCCTGCTTCATGACCTCCGCGCTCGCCAGTTCGAGGTTGCTGCTCATCGCCGTTTTCAGCGCGCCGAATCCGTACCAGAGCAGAAACGCCACGCCGCCCCAGGTGACCAGCTCCAGCAGCCACGGAGACTGCATCAGCAGCGCGCTGCCGCCAAAAATCCCGGCGCAGATCAGCAGCAAATCGCTTACCGCGCACAGCAGGGCAATCATCAGATGGTACTGGCGGCGGATGCCCTGATTCATCACGAACGCATTTTGCGGTCCGAGCGGAAGGATCATGGCTGCACCTAAGGCAAGCCCTTGAAAATAATAAGATAGCATGACGATTTTCTCGCAGTGTTGTTCTGGAAACCGACTATACTGCGCGAATTACATAAGAGGAAATGGATAATATTAATTGGGTATTAGCGGAGCTTATGAAAGTAAAGCCCGGTGGCGCTAGCGCTTACCGGGCCTACGGGTGACGTTATTCTGCTTCTTTGACTTTTTTGACGTTTACGTCCATCTGCGGGTACGGAAAGCTGATGCCGTTGGCGTCGAAGTCGCGCTTAATGCGTTCCAGCACGTCCCAGTACACGTTTTGCAGATCGCTGCTCTTGCTCCAGATACGCACCACGAAGTTAATCGAGGACGCGCCCAGTTCATTCAGGCGAACCGTCTGCTCTTTGTCTTTCAGGATACGATCGTCTGAAGCAATGATGTTGGTAATCAGCGACTTCACCTGATCGATGTCGGAGTCGTATGCCACGCTGATAATCAGTTCGTTACGACGCACCGGCTCACGGGAGAAGTTAATGATGTTGCCCGCGATAATTTTCCCGTTCGGCACGACCACGATGCGGCCATCGACGGTGCGCATGGTCGTTGAGAAAATTTGCACCTGCAGCACGGTTCCGGCAATGCCGCCAAGGTCAACGTACTCGCCGGAGCGGAACGGACGGAAGGTCACCAGCAGAACGCCTGCCGCCAGGTTTGAAAGCGAGCCCTGCAGCGCCAGACCAATAGCCAGACCGGCGGCACCGAGAACGGCGATGACGGAGGCGGTTTGCACCCCAACACGGCCCAGCGCCGCAATCAGCGTAAAGGCGATAATGCCGTAACGCACCAGTGCGGAGAGGAAGTCAGCCACCGTGGCGTCAATGTGACGGGCCAGCATCACGCGGTTAACCGTATTCGAGACAATACGCGCCACGATCATCCCGACGATGATGATGGCAATCGCCGCGACGATGTTCACGGCATAGCTCAGCAGCAGGGCCTGGTTACGCACCAGCCAGTTACCGGCGTTATTGATGCTGTCTACAACATCGAGTTGTTCCATTTATTCTTCCTTTTGTTAAACCAAAACACAAAATCCATCCCCCATGGAGACAGGCAGGTCTGTAAAGGGTAAACAAAAAGCACCGGTTTTGCCAAACAGATCACAAAAGCAGGTCTGGCAGGGTATTGAAAAAGCATAAAAAAAGGCCCGCATTTGCGGGCCTTCTGATGCTGTTAGCAGCTCAAATTACAGAACGTCGATCGCGTTCAGTTCTTTGAAAGCCTGCTCCAGACGGGTCACCATGGACGTCTGCGCTGCGCGCAGCCATACGCGTGGATCGTAGTATTTCTTGTTCGGCTGGTCTTCGCCTTTCGGGTTGCCCAGCTGGCCCTGCAGGTAAGCTTCGTTCGCTTTGTAGTACTGCAGGATACCGTCCCAGGTTGCCCACTGGGTGTCGGTATCGATGTTCATTTTCACAACGCCGTAGCTTACGGAGTCTTTGATTTCCTGAGCAGAAGAACCGGAACCGCCGTGGAAGACGAAGTTCAGGCTGTTGTGCGGCAGGTTGTGTTTCTTGGAAACGTATTCCTGAGAATCACGCAGGATGGTTGGGGTCAGAACCACGTTGCCTGGTTTGTAAACGCCGTGTACGTTACCGAAGGACGCTGCAATGGTGAAGCGTGGGCTGATTTTGCTCAGCTCGGTGTAAGCGTAATCAACATCTTCTGGCTGGGTGTACAGTGCAGAAGCGTCCATGTGGCTGTTGTCCACGCCGTCTTCTTCACCACCGGTGCAACCCAGTTCGATTTCCAGGGTCATGTCCATTTTGGCCATGCGCGCCAGGTACTTAGAGCAGATTTCGATGTTTTCGTGCAGTGACTCTTCAGACAGGTCGATCATGTGAGAAGAGAACAGTGGCTTACCGGTTGCCGCGAAGTGTTTTTCACCCGCGTCCAGCAGACCGTCGATCCACGGCAGCAGTTTCTTCGCGCAGTGGTCAGTGTGCAGGATAACTGGAACACCGTAATGCTCAGCCATCTGGTGAACGTGGTGCGCACCAGAGATAGCGCCCAGGATTGCAGCACCCTGAGGAATGTCAGTTTTCACGCCTTTACCTGCGATGAACGCAGCGCCACCGTTAGAGAACTGAACGATAACCGGTGCTTTAACTTTTGCAGCGGTTTCCAGTACGGCGTTGATGGAGTCGGTACCCACGCAGTTAACTGCTGGCAGAGCGAAGTTGTTTTCTTTAGCTACCTGGAACACTTTCTGTACGTCATCACCAGTGATAACGCCAGGTTTTACGAAATCAAAAATTTTAGACATGTTGCTTAGTCCTGTATCTTCGGCCGTTAGAAAAGGTGCGAGCTCTTAAAAGCGCGCTGAAAATTGGGCAGGTTTCCCTGCCCTTAAATGGCTTACTTCTTAGCGCGCTCTTCGAGCATTGCTACTGCTGGCAGTACTTTGCCTTCCACGAATTCGAGGAATGCGCCGCCACCAGTGGAGATGTAGGAGATCTTGTCAGCGATACCGAACAGGTCGATTGCTGCCAGGGTGTCACCACCGCCTGCGATAGAGAACGCTTCGCTGTCTGCGATAGCGTTAGCAACGATTTCAGTCCCTTTGCGGAAGTTCGGGAATTCGAACACGCCAACCGGACCGTTCCACAGGATAGTTTTTGCGTTTTTGAGGATTTCAGCCAGTTTCTGTGCAGAAACGTCGCCCAGATCCAGAATCTGCTCTTCGTCTTTAATGTCGTTAACAGACTTCAGAGTCGCGGTTGCGGTTTCGGAGAACTCGGTCGCGACGCGAACGTCAGTTGGAACCGGGATATCACAGGTACCCAGCAGGCGTTTGGCTTCGTCAACCAGGTCTGCTTCGTACAGGGATTTACCCACGTTGTGGCCCTGAGCGGCAACGAAGGTGTTCGCGATACCACCACCAACGATCAGCTGGTCAGCGATTTTAGACAGGGAATCCAGAACGGTCAGTTTGGTGGAAACTTTAGAACCACCAACGATAGCGACCATCGGACGAGCAGGTTCTTTCAGTGCTTTACCCAGCGCTTCCAGTTCGTCAGCCAGCAGAGGACCGGCACACGCAACGTCTGCGAATTTACCGATACCGTGGGTAGACGCCTGAGCACGGTGCGCCGTACCGAAGGCATCCATCACGAACACGTCGCACAGTGCGGCGTATTTTTTGGAAAGGGTTTCGTCGTCTTTCTTCTCGCCTTTGTTGAAGCGAACGTTTTCCAGAACAACCAGTTCACCGGCTGCAACGTCAACGCCGTCCAGGTAATCTTTCACCAGGCGAACCGGGTTGGACAGTTTGTCTTTCAGGTAATTAACCACTGGCAGCAGAGAGAACTCTTCGTTGTACTCGCCTTCAGTTGGACGACCCAGGTGGGAGGTGACCATCACTTTCGCGCCCTGCTTCAGAGCCAGCTCGATGGTTGGCAGAGATGCACGGATACGCGCGTCGCTGGTCACTTTGCCATCTTTAACCGGTACGTTCAGATCGGCACGGATGAAAACGCGTTTACCAGCCAGATCCAGATCGGTCATCTTAATTACAGACATGGTGAATCCTCTCGTTGATTCTTAAAGTTTTGCAGACGCACGATGCGTCTTACCTGAAACCTTGAGCAGCCATTGCTAACGTGGTGTCGAGCATTCGGTTAGCAAAGCCCCATTCGTTATCACACCAGACCAGCGTCTTGATAAGGTGTGCGCCACTGACCCTCGTTTGCGTGCCATCGACGATGGCGCTGTGTGGGTCGTGGTTAAAATCTACTGAGACCAACGGTAATTCCGTATAGTCAACTATACCATGAAATGCCCCCTGTGCCGCTTTTTGCAGCAACAGGTTGACTTCACAGGCTTTTACCGGTTTTTTCACCGTCACGCTAAGGTCGATTGCGGTGACGTTGATCGTTGGGACACGCACGGCAATCGCTTCAAAACGGTCATTGAACTGCGGAAAAATTCGGGTGATCCCTGCCGCCAGTTTCGTATCCACCGGAATGATTGACTGGCTCGCTGCACGCGTGCGCCGTAAATCCGGGTGGTAAGCGTCAATGACCTGCTGATCGTGCATGGCGGAGTGAATCGTGGTCACGGTGCCGGACTCAATGCCATACGCATCGTCTAACAATTTGATGACCGGAATAATGCAGTTGGTGGTACAGGAGGCGTTGGAAACAATGCGGTGTTCGGCCTGCAGCTCATGCTGGTTGACGCCAAACACGACGGTCGCGTCGAGGTCGTTACTGCCGGGATGAGAAAACAGAACTTTTTTCGCGCCGGCTGTCAGATGCGCTTCGCCATGTTCGCGATTGCCATACACACCGGTACAGTCAAGTACGACATCCACACCCAGTTCACGCCAGGGTAGCCCGGAGATGCTGTTCTCATGCAGCACACGAATCGCGTCATCACCCACAAAAAGCTGATCTCTTTCCTGGCGCACATCCCAGGCAAAGCGTCCGTGGCTGGTGTCATACTTCAATAAATGCGCCATGCCCGCAGCATCCGCCAGTTCATTGATTGCCACCACGGTTATTTCCGCCCGACGTCCGGATTCATACAAAGCACGAACCACATTACGCCCGATGCGACCGAAGCCATTAATCGCTACGCGTACGGTCATAGATCTCCTGCAAAGCAATCCCTGAGTGTGAGGTGGCTGAAAGAGTAATCCAGCTACGCCCGAAGGGGAATCCTTGCTGTCACAAACTGCGATTGATTGGTCAATTGTCGAACATTTAATCGACTGAAACGCTTCAGCAAGAATAAGCGAATCGGGGAATAAAAGGAATGTCTGTCCAGATGAATAAGCGAGCTATATGACTTGCGTCACATTTTCGGTGGAATAATGACGCAAAAAAAGCCGGGTGGCGCGCTAGCGCTTACCCGGCCTACTTTCGAGCCATTTGTAGACCCGGTAAGCGTAGCGCCACCGGGCAAAACGGCGATTACAGCAGTTCTTTCGCTTTCGCGACAACGTTCTCAACGGTGAAGCCGAACTCTTCGAACAGCTGCTCTGCCGGAGCAGACTCACCGAAGGTGGTCATACCGACGATAGCGCCGTTCAGACCCACGTATTTGAACCAGTAGTCAGCGATACCCGCTTCCACTGCCACACGCGCGGAAACCGCTTTAGGCAGTACGGATTCACGGTAAGTGGCATCCTGCTTGTCGAACGCGTCGGTAGACGGCATGGAGACCACGCGCGCCTTCACGCCTTCGGCAGTCAGTTTTTCCCATGCGGCAACAGCCAGCTCAACTTCAGAACCGGTAGCGATGAAGATCAGCTCTGGCTGGCCCGCGCAATCTTTCAGCACGTAACCACCGCGAGCGATGTTCGCCAGCTGCTCTGCCGTACGCTCCTGCTGTGCCAGGTTCTGACGGGAGAGGATCAGCGCGGTAGGACCGTCCTGACGCTCAACGCCGTATTTCCACGCTACCGCGGATTCCACCTGGTCACACGGACGCCATGTGCTCATGTTCGGGGTCACGCGCAGGGAAGCCACCTGCTCTACCGGCTGGTGAGTTGGACCGTCTTCGCCCAGACCGATGGAGTCGTGGGTGTAAACCATCACCTGACGCTGTTTCATCAGCGCCGCCATACGCACGGCGTTACGCGCATATTCGACGAACATCAGGAAGGTAGAGGTGTACGGCAGGAAACCACCGTGCAGGGAGATACCGTTGGCAATTGCAGTCATACCGAATTCACGTACACCGTAATGGATGTAGTTACCGGCAGTGTCTTCATTGATTGGCTTAGAACCGGACCACAGGGTCAGGTTAGATGGCGCCAGGTCAGCGGAGCCGCCGAGGAATTCCGGCAACAGAGGACCAAACGCTTCAATGGCATTCTGAGACGCTTTACGGCTCGCGATTTTAGACGGGTTCGCCTGCAGCTTAGCGATGAACTCGTTCGCTTTTGCGTCGAAGTCAGACGGCATGTCACCTTTCATACGACGGGTGAATTCAGCCGCTTCCTGTGGGAAGGCTTTCGCGTAAGCCGCGAACTTCTCGTTCCACGCCGCTTCTTTCGCCTGGCCTACTTCTTTTGCATCCCACTGAGCATAGATCTCAGATGGGATTTCGAATGCAGGGTATTTCCAGCCCAGCGCTTCGCGGGTCAGTGCGATTTCCGCGTCGCCCAGCGGCGCGCCGTGGGAGTCGTGCGTACCCGCTTTGTTCGGAGAACCGAAGCCGATGATGGTTTTGCACATCAGCAGGGACGGTTTGTCCGTCACAGCGCGCGCTTCTTCTACTGCACGTTTAATCGAGTCAGCATCGTGGCCATCAACGCCACGCACAACGTGCCAGCCGTAAGCTTCGAAACGTGCAGCGGTGTCGTCAGTGAACCAGCCTTCAACGTGACCGTCGATGGAGATACCGTTGTCGTCATAGAACGCAACCAGTTTACCCAGCTTCAGGGTACCTGCCAGGGAGCACACTTCGTGAGAAATGCCTTCCATCATGCAGCCATCGCCCATGAACGCGTAGGTGAAGTGGTCAACGATGTCGTGGCCAGGACGGTTGAACTGCGCCGCCAGGGTCTTCTCAGCGATCGCCATACCCACAGCGTTAGCAATACCCTGACCCAGCGGGCCGGTGGTGGTTTCTACGCCAGCGGTGTAGCCCACTTCCGGGTGACCTGGAGTTTTGGAGTGCAGCTGACGGAAGTTTTTCAGCTCTTCGATAGGCAGATCGTAGCCGGTGAGGTGCAGCAGGCTATAGATCAGCATAGAGCCGTGGCCGTTAGACAGTACGAAACGGTCGCGGTCAGCCCATGACGGGTTCTGCGGGTTGTGGTTCAGGAAATCGCGCCACAGGACTTCGGCGATATCAGCCATACCCATAGGGGCCCCTGGGTGGCCGGATTTGGCTTTCTGTACTGCGTCCATGCTCAGCGCACGAATAGCATTAGCAAGCTCTTTACGTGAGGACATTTTAACTCCAGATCGGACTGTTAAAGGCCATGCCCTTGACGACAGCGCGTTTTGGGCTACGCCGGAAAAAAGTGCCAACAATGTAACCCAAGCGGCATGCCATGTACATGGACCATTCTTTTGCAGCTTAAGAAATCTCTGGATCATGCTCGCATGTTGCGCAATCTGCTCGCCCGGCCCTGTAGATATTCCTTATACTTAGCGCGACACCGGCTTCGCTGACGGTGCACTTTTCGGATTTTATTCAGATTAACGAGTACGGAAGCAACCTCATGAAAATGCGTGCAATAGTGCTGGCCCTGGGTACAACGCTCCTGCTGAGCGGCTGTCAGAATATGGATTCTAACGGCCTGATGACCTCAGGCGCAGAGGCCTTTCAGGCCTATTCCCTGAGCGATGCGCAGGTAAAAGCGCTGAGCGACCAGGCCTGTAAAGATATGGACGGAAAAGCCACGCTTGCGCCGGCTAACAGTACCTACACGCAGCGTCTGAATAAGATTGCTTCCGCGCTGGGCGATAACATCAACGGTCAGCCGGTGAACTACAAGGTTTACATGGCGAAAGACGTCAACGCCTTCGCGATGGCGAACGGCTGTATCCGCGTTTACAGCGGCCTGATGGATATGATGACCGACAACGAAGTGGAAGCGGTCATCGGCCATGAAATGGGCCACGTTGCGCTGGGCCACGTGAAGAAAGGGATGCAGGTTGCCTTAGGCACCAATGCCATCCGCGCAGCGGCGGCCTCAGCAGGCGGTATCGTTGGCAGCCTGTCCCAGTCACAGCTTGGCGACGTGGGTGAAAAACTGGTGAACTCCCAGTTCTCCCAGCGTCAGGAGTCCGAAGCGGATGACTACTCCTACGATCTGTTGCGCAAACGCGGCATTAATCCATCCGGTTTAGCCACCAGCTTTGAAAAACTGGCCAAACTGGAAGCAGGACGTCAAAGCTCTATGTTTGACGATCACCCTGCCTCAGAAGAGCGCGCACAGCATATTCGCGACCGTATGGCCGCTGACGGAATTAAATAATTTCAGAAGGAGGCAGTTTTGCCTCCTTTTTATTTCGCATGAATTGTTAACTTAACAGCACGTATCGATAACACCCCTGAAAGCCCCGCCAAATCTACCCTGTCACATTGAAACGTCTGGTCACATAATTATTGCAAAGGTCACTTTTTCCGGTAATTATCACCCCTGCAGTTATTCAATTAATATATCCAGACAGAGACGTTCCCTCCGTGAAAAAAGAATTATCATTAATTGCTTTAAGTTTATTTTCCGCATTACCTGCCGCTGCAAGCCAGCAATCCGACAGCCAGGGTTTTATTGACGACAGCCATCTGGACCTGTTTTTACGCAATGCGTATATCAGCCGTGATTATCATCAGGGCCAGCAGGACAAAGCCGAATGGGGTCAGGGTATCATCGCCACGTTTGCATCCGGCTATACCGAAGGGCTGGTGGGCTTTGGTGTGGACGGTATTGCTCAATACGGCGTGCGCCTGGACGGCGGTCGCGGCAAGAGCGGCGCAGGCGGCATCGACTTCTTTAAGCAGGAAGACGACGGCCGGGCAAAATCCGATCTGGCAAAGTTTGGCGCAACCGCCAAAATGCGCATCTCGAATACCGTACTGAGCTACGGGAATCAGCGTCCTGAGCTGCCCATCGTCAATGCCGACAGCTCTCGCCTGCTCTTTGAAAGCTACACCGGCACCCTGCTGACCTCAAAAGAGATCGACGGTCTGGAAATCAACGCCGGTTATTTCACCGACGAGCAACGTAAAAGTGACGACCGCCACGACAGCGGGCTGAAGAGCCTCTCCTTCGGCGGCGCGAGCTACCAGTTCAACGATCAGTTCAGCGGCGCGTTTTACGCCTCTCACAATGAAGAGGTGATGAACAAGCAGTATCTGGGCCTGAACTTCAAACAGCCGTTCAGCACCGGGCAGCAGCTGGTGCTCGACTTCAACGGCTATAACTCCCGTCTCGATCAGAGTTACGCGGACAGCCTCGATACGGGCCGCAGCAACGCTATCTGGAGCCTGGCGGCGAGCTACATCTGGGATATTCACACGTTCAAAGTGGCGTACCAGCAGAGCAGCGGCAGCACCGGCTACAACTACGGCGGCTACCGCGACCAGGGCGGCGTGGGTGATGGCGGTAACACCATCTGGCTGGCAAACTCCTACTGGTCTGATTTTAACGGCGAAGATGAACGTTCCTGGCAGGCATCCTACGGTCTGGACTTTGGCGGCCTTGGCCTGCCGGGTCTGAGCTGGACCACCGCCTACGTGCGCGGGGACAACATCAAAACCGCGGAAACCAGCAACGGCAAAGAGCACGAGTGGTTTAACCAGATCCAGTACCAGGTGCAGGATGGCCCGGCGAAGGATCTGAAACTGAAACTGCGCTATTCCGTGCTGCGCGTCTCCAGCAACGCCAGCGACTATAACGTGGGCGGGGACGAGATCCGCGCTTACGTGGAATACCCGTTTAACGTGTTCTAAAGGCAATAAAAAACCTCTCCAGCGAGAGGTTTTTTTTACGCCAGAAGAGGCTTATTCGCCTTTTTTGGCTGCCTGGATGTAGAGCATTTCCAGTGCCAGGGTCGCTGCGGCCAGCGCAGTGATCTCGGACTGGTCATACGCAGGCGCCACTTCCACCACGTCCATCCCGACAATGTTGAGATCCTTCAGGCCGCGCACCAGCTTGATGGCGCGGTCTGAGGTCAGGCCGCCGATTACCGGGGTACCGGTACCCGGTGCAAATGCCGGATCGAGGCAGTCGATGTCGAAGGTCAGATACACGGGCATATCACCCACGATCTGCTTCACCTGCGCGAGGATGTCATCCACGCCGCGGTCGTTAACCTGACCCGCATCCAGCACGGTGAAGCCGTTATCTTTGTCGAACTCAGTGCGAATACCGATCTGCACGGAGTGGTTCGGGTCGATCAGACCTTCGTTCGGCGCGGTAAAGAACATGGTGCCGTGGTCAAACTCACAGCCGTTCGCGTAGGTGTCGGTATGCGCATCAAAGTGTACCAGCGCCATTTTACCGAAGTGCTTCGCGTGGGCACGCAGCAGCGGCAGGGTCACGAAGTGGTCGCCGCCGAAGGAGAGCATGCGCTTACCGGCTGCCAGCAACTTCTCGGCGTGGGCCTGCAGCTTTTCGCTCATCTCACGCGCGTCACCAAAGGCATACACCAGGTCACCGCAGTCCACCACGTTCAGGCGCTCGCGCATGTCGAAGTTCCACGGGAAACGGTTGTGCTCCCAGGCCAGGTTAGTGGAAACCTGACGGATCGCCGCCGGGCCATGACGCCCACCCGCACGGCCTGACGTTGCCATGTCGAACGGCACGCCGGTGATCACCCAGTCCGCGTCACTGTCGTACGGCTGGAAGTTCATCGGAAGGCGTAAAAAACCAAACGCGTTAGATACCAGAGAGTTATCGTACTGATGACCTAAAGTGCTCATGTCCTGTCCTCGTATCATAGATAGACGATCGTTGCTAAAGGTGAAAAAAAATCCCTTCCGCGTCGTTAAGCCCGACGAGGAAGGGATCGTTTCATATCGTAATGCTGTTTGGCGCTAAGAATAGCGCCTGAATCCATTAAATTCAAGCAACTCATAAATACAGATTATATAGCAAACCACTACCATTCATCAAATAAAACAATAGCCATAAAAATATTATAACCTTTTCAAACGGGATATTTTCCCAATGAATATTTTAATTCCCGCCCCAGCGGCATCCTCCTTGAAATTCAAGGCCCAAAAGTCCCCATAACACACTCATATATACATAAAAAGCATAAGACAATCCGGATTAGGATTTTATTTAGATTTTGCGTGTGGTTTTCTCTTTTCTTACTCCCTACAATCCCGCCGCTTTATTACAATTTATTTCTAAATGGAATTATTTATGAACAAATATTTAAAAATAGGTCTTTTTACCATTCTGGCGGGAGCAGGTACTGCAGCAGCTGCAGATGATGGCACTATTACCTTTGACGGTACTATCAGTGACGCAACCTGTGCTATTACAGGCGGTGATGCACAGGGTGAATCCACCTCTCCTGATTTCACCGTGCATCTGCCA
Source organism: Enterobacter cloacae complex sp. Mu1197 (assembly GCF_040059225.1). NCBI lineage: Bacteria > Pseudomonadati > Pseudomonadota > Gammaproteobacteria > Enterobacterales > Enterobacteriaceae > Enterobacter > Enterobacter cloacae complex sp. Mu1197. The sequence goes on from NZ_CP157375.1 coordinate 3,865,848, forward strand.
AGCGTCAGCACCACCGCGCTGGCAACAGCTGGTCAACGCGCGGGTGACACGCCATTCTTCATTAAACTGAGCGGTGCAAATTGCACCAACAACAAAGTCGCCAGCGTCTTCTTCGAACTGGCACAGAGCACCAATATCAACGCCACCACCGGTAACCTGAGAAACACCGTCACGACGGGCGGTGCCGATAAAGTTGAAATCGGCCTGTTAGATTCCAGCAAAGCGGTTATGAACCTGAACACCGCAAACAACAGCCCGAAAACAGCGACCATTACAGGTAATACCGCTCGCTTCGACTACTGGGCGCAATACGTTGCCACCGGCGGTGCGGCAACGGCCGGTAAAGTCACCACTGACGTCGTTTATTCCATTAAGTACCAGTAATACCTCTAAGCAGTGGGATTTATCCCACTGTTTTCCCTGCCACATTTAGGAACGTTGAGCCTGATGGTCAGTAATATTTTCAAAGTGATGTTAATGGTGACATTGACGTGGTTCCCCTGCGCCAACGCCACTATACAAATTTTAACGACTCGCGTGGCATTCAATGCAAACGAGAGTGAACAAACCGTTCGCGTGAATAACCTCAGCAAAAACCCGGAGCTGGTGCAGGTCTGGCTTTCCAGCACCGATAAAACCGATGGATCGGAGAAGGAGAACCTTCCGTTCTTTATCAACCCTCCCGCTGCGCGCGTTAACGGTCAAAAAGGGAAAGTTTTCCGTATTTTCCAGACAGCGGAAGCCGCAGGAAAATATCCGAAAGATCGCGAAACACTGCTCTGGCTAAACGTGCTGGATATTCCACCGGAACTGCCTGAAGAGGCGGATCAGAACCAGATAAAAATGGCGTTCCGCACAATGATCAAATTTTTCTATCGCCCAGCAGGCCTGAAGGGCAATCCCATGCAGGCGGGCGACGATCTGAAGTGGGAATTGCGTAAAGCGGCAAAAGGCTACGACGTGGTGGGAACCAATAACTCACCTTTCCACGTGAGCATGACCAGCGTCTGGCTGACGAATGCCGACAATAAAGACATCGAGATCCCGGGTGACATGATTGTCCCTTATGGAACGCTGGTTTATCACTTTCCGCAGGTCAGCGCAGTGAGCGGACGCGGCATATTTAAATACAACTATATCACTGATTTAGGCGCATATATTAAGCGCACTTATAACTTTTAATATTTTATACGTTCTACCTTTGGGAAGGTTAAATGTCCGCACGCCATAATAAATACAGGCTTCTCAAAAAAGCGAAAAGTACCCTTGGCCAGATCATTATTCTGGCATTGTGCGTTTCAGGCCAGGCTAACGCCGAAGCAGAGAAAAAAGCGGTAAGCTTTTCTCGCGGCTTTATGAATTTCTATAACAGTGGGTTAGACCTTAGCCAGTTCGACGGGGTAGATAAAATCCAGCCCGGAGATTACAAACTGGAAGTATTTAGCAACCTGCGGAAATTAGGCACCTGGCCCATTTCATTTATTCCGGCAAAAAATAAGCAGGGCGTAAATGCCTGCATGACGCCGGAAATGATTATCCGCTTTGACGTCGACACCCGCAAACTGCCGGAAAACTGGAAGACGGGCCGCTGCCTGATCCTTGAAACGCTTGTGCCCGGCGCAACCGTGACCTACAACCAGGATGATGAGCGTCTGGACGTCACCGTCCCTCAGGCGATGCTGCTTAATACGCCGGAGGGATACATCAGCCCTGAGCTATGGGACGACGGTGAACCTACCCTCATGGCCTCCTATGCACTGAGTGGTTCAAGCACGCGCAACCGTGAGTTGGGCGAAACCAGCAACTATCTCTTTGGTAACCTGCAAACGGCGATGACCCTCGGGGCGTGGCGTTTTGTGACCTATGACACCCTGAACCTCGGCAATGATATTGACGATGAGGGGGTCGATCATCTGCAGGCATTTGCCAGCCGGGGGATTGCAGCATTGCAGTCTGAAGTGGTGCTGGGCGATCTCAACACCAGCGGGGAGATGTTTGATACAACGGCCATTCGCGGCGCAAAGCTTGCCACCGACGATCGCATGCTGCCGGACTCCGTGCGCTACTACGCGCCTGTTGTACGGGGTTTTGCCAACAGCAACGCCACGGTCACCATCAAGCAGTCCGGCAGCACCCTCTACGAAAAAGTGGTGCCGCCGGGTGAGTTTGCCATCAGCGATCTCTATGCAACAGGCTACAACGGCGATCTGGAGGTCACCGTCAAAGAGACGGATGGCACCATCAATACCTTTACGGTCCCCTACTCCAGCGTTCCGCAGCTGCTGCGCGAAGGTTACTTCCGCTATTCGCTCTCGTCGGGGGAAATACGTAATACGTATCTTGCCGATGCGCCATGGATGACCGAGGGCACGCTTCAGTACGGTCTGCTGAATAATCTGACGGGTTACGTGGGTGCGCAAACCGCGTTTGATGGCGACTACAACGCCCTGCTGGGTGGTGTGGCCATCAATACCCCGCTCGGGGCATTAGGTCTGGACGTTACCCGCTCTTATACGAACTTTAACACAGGTATGGGGAGCGATGACTGCGGTTCACTGTGTGACATGTCCCTGCGTATCAGTATTGCTAAAAACCTTTCAGAAACCGGGACAAATTTCAGCCTGGTAGGTTACCGCTACTCCAGTAAAGATTACTACTCGCTGGCGGATGCCGTCAGCGTGAAGCAGGCGCTGGAGCACGGTAACGACCGATATTTACCCGAGCGCTACCGTGAACGCCTGGAAGCAAACATCAACCAGATGCTGCCTGCGGGCTGGGGAAGTTTTTACGTCAGTGGTTTCATCGGCAACATCTGGAACGATGAACTGGGCCGCACGGAAAAATCCAACTACGCGCTGGGATACAACAACCGGTTTGGCACGTCGACCTGGGGTATTTCACTTGGCCGAACCAATAATGAAGACGGTGGTCATGACGATACGATCTACCTGAGCGTATCCATGCCGCTTGGCCATCGTTATGAAAAACAGGCCCGACTGGGGGCGAACTTTAGCTACAACAGCGATGAGGCCACCATTCGCACCTCGCTCAGCGGCTCGGCCGGCGAGCGTTCACAGTATGGCTTCAGCGGCTACTTCAGTGAGTCCAGCAGGCCGGAAACCAATTTCGGTACCAACCTTTCTTACGTGGGCGATAGCGCTTCCGGCGGCGTCGCGTTCAGCCAGTCCCTCCACAGCTTCATGGGCGGTCTGAATATGAACGGTGGCGTGGTTGTGCACCGTGGCGGTATCAATTTGACCCCAACGTTAGGCGACACCATTGGCGTAATCGAGGCCAAAGGCGCTGAAGGGGCAAGAGTTTACCCTGATTCAAATGCGGTCATTAAAGATAACGGCTACGGCATTGTCGGCTATCTGACGCCTTACCGATACAACGATGTCTTCATTGATCCAAAAGGTACATCAATGAGCGTCGACGTCGAGGATACGCGTAAGAGCATTGTGCCCACCGCGGGTGCCGCCGTGCATATCAAAATGGAAACGCAGCAGAAGCAACAGACCTTTGTCCGCTTCACACATGCCTCCGGGCAGAAGATCCCCTTCGGCGCATCCATTACCGACGGTAGCGACGCCACGCTCGGTATGGTCGGCCAGGGTGGTCTGGCAATGTTGACCTTGCCTGAATCTGGCAAGCCGATCGTTATTAAATGGAATAGCAATAAGGTGATGAACACGTGCTCAGCAGAGGTCAATCATCTTTCTGATCACAGAAAAAACCGCAACATGAATAAAGCCGCCTCCTTTGATGCAATAGATATTATCTGCAAAGGCCTTTAAGAGAAAATGAATAAATACATTACGACTCTGCTTTATCTCCTTTTATTATCCCTGTTGTGGATATTTAGCCTTGAAGTAAAAGCCTCAGCGTGCAGAATCGACGGTGTGGAAAAGGTGTTAAATATCACAGACAACATTACGCTGAACCCTGCGGATAAAGGCTCCGCAGGAACGGTATTATGGTCTAAAACGTATACTGCACCTAATATCAAATATAGCTGTGATGAATCAACGCAAACGCAGTGGCACACTGCATACAGCCGAAATTATCTCTCTTCCTCGATAGATAAAGTCTATGCAACCGAAATCCCGGGAATTGGTATTCGGATGAAGTGGCCAGCCAATACCGGAAACACCTGGGTGCCGGGTAACTCCGGCTCTCCTGTGACCTGTAGTCCGAGTTGTTCAATCGATAACAGCACGGTGCTGCTGGAGTTTGTTCAGATCGGCACCATTAATCAGGGTGAAACCGAGATCCCTGCCGGAGAAATGGTTAACGTAAAAGTCAAACCTTTGCTCACACCAGAGGATGAGCTTCGTATTCTTACTATCAATTTATCAGTACCGATTAAAGTGAATACGCGTTCATGTTCCATTTATCCCTCGTCAACAAACGTCAATCTGGGGACCTACAGTATTGCCTCATTCCAGAACACGCAAAATTACCAGGGCGATAAAAAAGACTTTTCTATTACCATCACATGCCCGGAACAGGAACAGGTTGGCTTAACAATCTCTTCTATGATCGGGACAAAATTCGCCTCATCGAGTGGTCTGCTGGGCGTTGAGACCGGCGAAGGCTACGCCCAAAACTTCGCGATTATGGTTTACGAAAAATCAAGCCCATATGTCTCAACATCCCTTGTTCTTGGGAAAGAAATTGTTTTCCCGGTTTCATCCCGAGTAACGAAAAACTATCAGGCTCAGATATTCGTTCCTGCAGAAGTTAATCGTGAGAATTCATTAAGTGCTGGCAGGGTGGTCGGCGCAATTCAATACACCATGGCTATAAAATAATTATCAAGGAGAGATTCGTGCTTCAGCGTTTTTCAAAATATGCGCTTTTATTAGTGCCGCTCATGCCTGTGGTTCACGCTACGGCGGCGCTTCCCGGCCAGCAAAATAAACAGGAACTGGATCGTCTCGAAAGACAAACCAGCCAGGCATTAATAGAAGAAGCCAAGCGGACCGAACGGTTAATCCAGCAACAAAAAAAATTGCGTGAAGCCGGAGAAGAAACCCTGACCAGCAGCGACTCGAGCTGGCGATTTCAGATCAATCATATCGTTATTCTTGATGATGTCCTGTTTGACGGTTCGCCACTGCGTCAGGCGATTATCGATCGCTATGAGGGCAAAATGCTCGGCAGAACAGAAATATTTGAACTGGTTAAAGAGCTGACCGATTTTTATATTTCCCGCGGTTATGCCACAACGCTGATTGGTATTGAGCCAGGCAATATCAAAACGGGTACGCTCTCTCTACGGGTGCTGTGGGGGAAAATAAACAATCTTAAGGTTAACGGGCATGAACCGTCTCTCCGTGAACGCACGCGCCTGTTCACTGCCTACCCCTTTGCGAAAGACAAGATTCTGAACATGCAGGATATCGATCAGATGGTCGAAAACCTGCTGCGCGTTTATCCCAAAGACAATATTGATATTCAGCCGTCGATTGTAAACAGCTATTCCGATCTTAATTTGCTGCATGAGCCTGAATTCCCCCTTTCCGTCGCCGCGGGCCTTAACAACTCTGGCATTAAGGCTGACGGCTGGCAGCAGTATTATGGCAGCGTAACCGCTAAAAACATTGCCGGTATCAATGATATTTTCAACGTATATTATTCATGGAATAACCTGAAAAATAACCAGGATAATCAGGATTCGTGGTCAACGAGTTACAGCATCCCGCTGGGTTACTGGTCATTCGACGCGCTTTATTACAAATCCAGCTACGATAAAACCCTTGCCGGCAATAACGCCAGCTACGCGTCTGACGGAGATTCAGACCGCGCTTCACTGCGTATCAGCCGCATGCTGGGCCGTAACGCCACGGGTAAAACCAGCTGGTGGGCAAAAGTCGAAAGACGTAACAGCGACAACAGCATTGAAAACCACCGTATAGACGTGAGCTCTAAAACCTATACCGCGATTTCGTCAGGCGCAACGTGGGTCGGCGCCCTGATGAACGGCTGGTTCTATGGCGATGTGGGCGTGACGGCGGCGGTTCCCTGGTTCGGTTCTGCCTGGAAAAACGATGCCGACCTGAAAGGATTTGACCTTGATTACGTCAAGTACAACGGCATTGCCAGCTGGACGCGTCCGCTTTTTCAGGCTGGCCGTCTGGGTGGCGTCTATGAACTCAACGCCGGGTTCCAGTACACCCCGCACGTCCTGGTCAGCGATGCAAAATTAACGCTGGGCGATGAATTCACCGTGCGCGGATTTAAGGACGATAGCCTGCTGGTTGATAGCGGCGGCTGGATCGCCAATACGCTGCAGTTTCCTTTTGATATTGGCATCGGCGGTATTTATCAGCTTATTCCCTATTTAGGTTATGACCTGGGCTTTGCCAAAGATAATTGCCCTAAAGGTGTCAACGTATGTGACAGCCAATTCATGATGGGTGGCTCGGTCGGAATTAAAGCGACCGGTAGCCATTTCTCAACATATGTCCTCGCGGGCTGGCCTATAAAAAAACCAGATTCACTGGAAGAGAATACCGTCGATAACACGGTCGTTTATTACAAGATGGAAGTAACTTTCTAATTTAAGGAATTTTTATGAGCAATAATAAAACTTCAAAAACGAAGCTAACCGCTGGGAATTTGCATAAACACCTTTGTCCCCTTTTTATTTCGATAGCGGGTATTCTCGCCGCTAATGCCGAAGCCGCGACGGTGCCGGATGCCAGCCAGAGCAAAGGGCCAACCATGGGCCAGGCGGCTAACGGCACGCCAGTCGTGAATATCACCGATCCGAATGCGAAAGGTGTTTCACTGAATAAATTTGACCAGTTTAACGTTGATAAAAATGGTCTGATCTTTAACAACAGCATGCAGGATGGCGTGTCTAAGATCGGGGGCTATACGGTTAAAAACGCCCAGCTTGAGCATGAAGCAAAAGCCATTATCAGTGAAGTAACGGGTGCCCAGGCCTCCTATATTAACGGAACGATGGAAGTCTTTGGCAGAAAAGCGGACGTGATCGTTGCCAACGAAAACGGCATTAGCGTTAACGGCGCCACCACCATTAATGCCAACAGCCTGACGCTGAGTACCGGTAAGGTACAGATGAAAGAGGACGGCAACTATAAACTTGCGGTTGAGAAAGGTAACGTTTCTGTCACGGGACAAGGTATTTCTACCGAAGGGCTGACTTACTTCGACATCGTCAGTCGCAGCGCTCAACTGGAAGGTGAAATTGCGGGTCAGGCCGACCTCAAGGTTGTTGCGGGCCAGAACGACTACGACCTCTCCAGCCGCCTGCATACTGTTCGCAATGCGGGTGACGGACACGCACCGGATGTCGCGATTGATGGTCGGGCAATGGGGTCGATGTACGGCGGTAAAATTCAGCTTATCAGTACCGAGTCCGGCGCGGGCGTCCGTCACCAGGGCAGTATCATCGCCACGGATGATATTGAGATCAGCGCTAACGGCGACGTGACGCTGACGGGCATACGCAGCGACAAAAACGTCACTGTCAGCGGCAACAATATTGCCCTCAATAAAAACAGCAGCGGCGCCGGGAGCACCGAAGCGCAGAATAATATTATCCTGCATGCCCTCTCCGGCCTGACGGTGAATAACGACCTGATCTCCCGTACCGGTACCATCCGCATTGATGCGTCTACCCTGCTGCAAAACACGGCGGCGATCCTCGCGCAAAACAGTGCGACGACAGCGGTTCCCGCGATTCAGATTAATGTTGCCGGGCAGTACACCCTTTCCGGCAATCTCAAGGCGCTGGATGCTAACGGAGCCGTCATTTCCGGTGGCGTCGTTACGTTAAAAAATGGCGATTTTGTCGTCATTCAGAATGGCCAGCAGGTGCCATTCAGCACCCTCGTCTCCGACGCGGAGGTGGTCAGCAACAGTGGTGATATCAACATCACTGCGGGCAGCATGACCAACAATGAAGGCGTTATTCTCGCGAAGAAAGGCACGCTTCAGTTCAACCTGACCGGCGCGTTTGAAAACAAGGGTTCCGTCAGCGCCACAGGGGATATCCGGATTGCATCAGGTTCGATGAAGAACAATGGCATTCTCTATGCCAGCAACGCCCAGACGCTGTCTGTCGGTCATCTTGACAATGCAGGCCGCCTCTACGCGGATAACAATCTGGTCATGACCGCCAGCGCCCTTAATAACAGTGGTCATATCGGTGCGGATAGCGGTGAGGTGCGCATTAACGTCAACGGTGATCTGTCAAACAGCGGTACCCTGAGCGGTAACGATGCGCTGATCTTTATTGATGCCGACGGTAATATCGTCAACGACGGCACCATTGCCAGCAACAAGCATGACGTGACGCTGGCATCCGGCGGTGACACCCTCAGCAATACCGGACGTATTGCAGGGCGTAATATCTCCGCCAGTACCCGTAAGGCCGGTGCAACCGTCAGTAACCGCGGCAACGTCAGCGCGAGCGAGAAGTTGACCATCGCCACCGCGAATCTGAAAAACCAGGGCGGCACGCTGAGTGCGGCCACAGACATGCAGCTTGATGTCAAAAAAGCACTGCTGAACAGTCAAAAAGGCAGCATTGTTGCCGGAAAGAATCTGACCCTAAATGGCGACGGCGCACTGGCTGTAAACAATAACGATGGGCTGCTCCAGGGCGAAAATGTCCATGCCAGCGGAATTTCCACCCTCGCCAACACGCATGACGCGCTGATCGCGGCAAGAGAAAACCTCTCCGTTTCAGCAACATCGTTGCTTAACGACGCCTCAACGATTCAGGCCGGTAGCCTGACGCTCGATCGCGTTAGCGCCGTCGATAACCTGAACGCCGCCACGCTGTATGCCAGCAAGACGCTGCAACTGGCCCATCTCAACACGCTCAATAACACCGGCAGCTTTGTGATTTCTGACGGCACGCTGTCACTGTCCGATGTGCACACCCTCAATAACACTGAAGGTGCAACCCTGTTCGGCGCAGAAAACACCGCGCTGAGAAACGTAGGTACCCTGAATAACAGCGGCGCCTCAATGATTAAATCGGATGCCGCCCTCTCCCTCGCGGGAGCAACCACGCTTAACAACAGCAGCGATGCGGTAATTGCCTCTGCTGGCGATCTGACTATCAGCGGCGTGAAGACGTTAAACAACCGCGCCGTTATGATCGGGAATGGCACCATTGCGATCGACGACATTGACGATCTGAAAAACGAAGGTGTGGTTCAGGCGGGCCTGGATCTGATCATCCGCAACGTTAAAAACCTGACCAACAAAGGCGAAGATCATGTGTTGGTTGCGCTGCGTAATCTGACGATTGAAGACGTTGAGTCCCTCGTCAACAGCGACAGCGCGGTGATCTCCGCCAATATGAAAACGGTCCTGAACGCCATTGGCGTTGTGACAAACCGCACTGCGGGCATCATCCAGGCCGTTAATGGACCGCTGGAGATTGTTGCCGACACGCTGAGCAATCTCGGCAGCATCACCGATGATGATGGACAGCAGTCAGTATCCACTATCGTGGCGGGCGGCGACATTACGATTAACGCGCATAACATGGCCAACACCGAGCAGGCGGTGATTGTGTCGACGCAAAACGATCTGTCAATTAACGTCGATCACAATCTGATCAACGCCGACGCTACTGTGATCTCGGGGGCAAAAAACACCAACCTTAACGTTGCCGAAGGGACAATTACCAATGAAAGAAATGGCCTGATCGCCGGTAATAACGTCACGATCAACGCGTCAAAATTGAATAATTATGACGCTGCCGTAACGGTCGCCAGAAACGACATGAATATCAACATTGACACGCTAAATAACGCCAGCGGCATCCTCGAGGCGGGTCATGATTTAATGCTCAAGGTGAAAGACTCCCTCACCCTGGATGACCTTAACCGCGATATTCGCGCGGGCCATGATATGACGCTGAGCACCGAAGGCTCCTTGTTCAATAACACCATGATGGAAGTCATTGGCAACCTGACCCTGCAGGCGGACGGTAAATTTGTCAACAGCAAATCTGTCGTGACGGGCGGGGATATGCACATCCATGCCGCTGGGATGACGAACAACAGTAATAGCCTGCTTTGGTCACTGGGTCAGATGGATATCGATGTCCGCAATGGCACCTTTGTTAACGACTTTACGGGCAACATTCTGAGCATGGGCGACATGTCGCTCATCGCGAAAAGCCTGATTAACTACGCCGGGATCATTCGCTCCGAGCAAAATATTAATATTGATGCAGCCTATCTGGAAAACCAAAGCACCTATACGGGCGGCACGATCTCGCAAACCCAAACGCAGGACGCAGTGGGCAAATGGTCCGGTGTAGATAACGTGATGACGCAGGTCAGCATCACCACGGAGCTGCACATTCCGGTACTGAGCTCCGATATCGCTATGGACAAACTTGGCGAAATCAGCGCGGGAAAAGATATCAATATCAACCAGCGCGATATCTTCGCGGACAAAGAGATTAAAAATACCGGCGGCCTGATCCAGGCGGGACGTGATATCACCGTCACGGGTAATCTTCTGAACTCGCCAAAATACTCTTCAGAATCGCTGTATGATTATCTGCACCTCACGCTCAATGAACCGATCGTACTCACCGACTTCTGGAAGGTAGCGGTTGATCATTACACTACGCTGACCTTCAGCTCGCTGTATCAATACCTCGACTTCGTCTTTGGCGACGGCCAGCCCGAGACCAAAACCGGCAAAGAGGATCCGAACAGAGACCGTAGCTATAAATCTCTGATCGACGCCGCAAATACCTCAACCCAGCTCAGCTATGTCATGAGCAAAGTGTTTGGCGAAACGTGGAACGCGCAGGAGCACGGCACCCTGAGCGCAGCATGGCACAGTCTGACCGACGGTGATGCCAGCACTAACTCGCTGAAGAAAAATATGATCTACTTTGTGCCGTCTGAAAAAGGCGAAATCACGGCAGGTCGTAACTTCACGCACAATGGCGGCACCCTGGATAACGGCCTGGCCAATGCAGGTACGATCAGAGAGAACGCCACTATCCAGAATATCGATGTGGGTGACTACAGCGTCGATACGGTCATTGCGGGCTATGATGTTGCCGTCAATACCAAAACGCTGGAAGAGCTGGCCATGGGGATCAGCCCGCTGCCGACCATAAAGGATTTGGTCTCCCTGCCGGGCATGTTTGAAGTCACTGATGAATTCAAAAAAGCCTCCGCGGCGGCGAAAAACGGCACTGAGTACAGCGGCCCGGCCAACCACATCATTCCGATTTTCGAAACGCGCCCGGAAATGATCGACCAGAGCCAGTACAGCGGTTCTGACTACTATTTCGACAAGGTGGATTACACCACCACCGAAACCGTTAACGTCATTGGGGATAACTACTTCATCTCCGAATTGATTCGTCGAGAGATCAGCCGCTCCGTGGGCAGCATGTTTGCGATACGAGACGGTCTCGAAGGCGATGCGCTGGTGCAGAATCTGATGGATAACGCCGGTAATGCGGCGAAAAACAGCGATCTGAATCTGGTGGTGGGCCAGCCCCTGAGCGAAGAGCAACGCAATGGGCTGACCCAGGATATCGTCTGGTTCGTGAGCCAGAACATCAAAGGGACGGAAGTGCTGGTGCCGGTGGTCTACCTTTGCCCTGAAACCCTTCGCCAGATGGCTTCCGGTGATATCAGCAATGGCACAGCATCTATCGCGGCCGGGAATAGCCTGTCTGTTGATGCCACCGCCATCAACAACGTGAACGGTACCCTCTCCTCCCGGGGTGACGTTACGCTGGTGGCCGAGGGTGATATCAAAAACATCAGCAACGCGACGAATGCCGGCATCTCTGCGGGTAATAACGTCTCAATGACGTCGGAAAAGGGCAGCATTGCCTCTAACGGTGCGGCAGTGAACGCCGGTGGCGACATTGACATGAAGGCTGAAAAGGGCGACATCACTCTGACCGCGTCGGTCGGCCACGGCGAAGACGGCAAGCAGATGATTCATGCGCACGATGATGGCGTCACCGCTGGCGGCAGTATCAATATGCAGGCGAAAACTATCACCTCCAACGCGGCGGATATTACGGCAGGTCAGGACGTGACCATGAAGGCAAGCGAAGGTGACGTCACCTTCAACGACCTGCATCAGATTGATTCTACCCGTACCATCAATACCGAGATCACCGGTCTGTCCAGCTATACCACCACCGACACCAAAACGGTCAGCGGCGAGGCCATCGGCTCAACCGTCAAGGCTGGCGGTAACGTTCAGATTGATGCCAGCAAGAATGTGGTTATGGAAGGCGGCAGCATTAACGCCAACGGTGGCGCCATCAATGCGGCAGAAAACGTTGAGATAAAAACCTCTGAAAACGTGTCCGTTCAGGAACAAACCACACAGTCTCGCCAGTTTATTGCTGATGCCTCAATCAGCGGCGGCGGTAAATCTGCTTCGATCTCCTACGGTAAAAACGAGGGCACCACAAAAAATACCACCTCAGGCGACTACTCCAGCGCGGGCGGTAGCTCTGAAACCTCCGCGATTGGTGCCAAACCGGGCCGTGCACCGATCACCGATACGGCAGGTTTCAGGGTGGGTATGGAAGACACGACCGATACCGTGTCGACCCAGAGCAAGCAGAACACCAACGCGTCCATTAATTTTGCCGATTCCGGTTCCGTGAATGCGGGAAAAACGGCGGATATTGGCGGCGCTGACCTCTCCGCCGGCGATAAGCTCAGCATTAACGCTCAGGATGTCGCCAGCACCAAATACGAGGATGAAACCAAAACCACCACCACACACAAAGACCGCTTTGTCGGTATTTCAGGTGAGGCCCACAGTGCCGTAGCTGACGCTATCGACAAAACCGGTAATCTGATTGATAAATCGCAGAAAGGCCAGTCGATTAACGGCGGAACCACGACGGCGGAAGTGCTGGGCGATGTGTCCAACATCCTGTTGAACGATCTTGCTGGCGCCTCCGTCACTATCGGCGGTAATACGACAAAAACGACAGAAACGAGCACCGCAACGGCGGAGAACATCACCAATATTAATGCTAAAAACGTTAGCATTAATTCGGCCAACGATACCACGCTCAACGGCGTGAACGTGAACTCGCAGAATACGGACATCAATGCGGGTGGTGACGTGGACATCAACGCGGCGAAATCAACGAGCTCGTTCACCAGTAAAACCGACAAACACAAAGGCGGTATTACCGCAGGCGTGGGCGTGGATATTACCGGCGTAAGCGGCGGCGTTTCGGTTGATTACAACGGCAGTACGGAGCACGGCTCCGGCAACTCAACGTCGTACCAGAATAGCACCCTCAACGGCGAAAATGTGACGGTGAACGCTGGCGGTGATATGAACATGAAGGGGGCTAACATCGATGCTGGAAAGGCCGATGTTAACGTCGCTGGCGATATGAATATCACCTCCGTACAGGATACCGAGCACAGCGAAAGCAGCCGCGGTAACTGGGGCGCCTCGGTGGGCATTTCTGCAGCGGCAACAGGCGTCATCCCTAACGTATCCGTAAACGGGGGCGGTGGCTCTGAAAGTTACGATTCGGCTAAAACAGCGAAGCAGTCCGGTATCAATACCGCGGGCGAACTGAATGTGAAAACCGGCGGCGACCTGAACATGACCGGGGCCAACCTGGTGTCTCAGGACGGCACGGGCTCGGTGAACGTGGCAGGCGATATCAATGCGAAAACGCTGGAAGACCACGTTGAGCAGGATGGTTTGTACGGCGGCGGCGGTATCGGTCTGAGCGTCAAGGATAAAAAGACTGTCGTGCCGTCTGCGAATATCTACGTCGATACCGTGGATGAAATTCACTACAACGAAACGCAGAAATCCACCATCGCAGTGGGTGACACGACCAGCGCAGCGGTAAAAGGTGAGCTCAACGCCGATAAAGAGGCAATGTCGACCGTAACGCGTGATGAGAAAGAAGCCGGAAATAACATCTCCTACACGCTCGCCGATCCGGGCATCCGCAAGAAGAAGAAAAACGGTGCTGACGCAGACAGCGATACGCCAGCGGTGCCGGATGACGGTCATACGGGCGGTGGCGGTTGTCCACACAAGTGTACGCCGACTAAGCCAGGCTCAACGCAGCAGACCACGACAACGACGACGCGAACCACGTCCGATTCTCAGCACATGACGGTTGAGAAAACGACGGCGTCAACGACCTCCACGTCCGCCTCTTCGGTGGTGCATAAAGAAACCGTCGCGTCTGAAACAGCACACAGTGAAGCCGTGCCGAAAGTCGTGCCGTCAGCGTCTCAGCCGTTGACGCCAAAAGCAAAACCAGAGGCCGCAACGGTCACGCCAGTGAAGAAATGGGCCGTACCGGAAACTCGCTATCCGGTGCTTTCTCCGGGCTCCGCGACGGCTAAAACCGGTAAAGACATGCCGAAAACACCGGACCACAGGAAGTGGAATGGCGACATGACCAACGGCGTTGCGCCGTCCAGCAACACCAAAGGCGATGACGTCAAGCTCTCTCCGGGGTCGTCCACCGGCCAAACCGGGATGGATATGCCGAAAACGCCGGAGCACAAGCAGTGGAATGGCGACATGACCAATGGCGTTGCGCCGTCCAGCAACACCAAAGGCGATGACGTTAAGCTCTCTCCGGGATCGTCCACCGGTCAAACCGGGATGGATATGCCGAAAACGCCGGAACACAAGCAGTGGAACGGCGACATGAGCAAAGGTGCGATGAACGCGCGTCCCCAGTGGAAGGCGTTGCAAATCGATCGACCGATTAATATCTATGCCCCGGTGACCATCACCTTCACCGACCAGCAGTACAGCTAAAACAAAAGGGTCTGACTTTCGTCAGACCCTTTTTTTAACGCCCCATTCGTGCGTTATTCGTCTTCCAGGTACGTATAACCGTACAGACCCGCTTCAAACTCTTCCAGGAACTGCTGCTGCAGCGCATCGTCCAGCCCGGTGTTTTTCACCTGGTCGCGGAACTGCGTCAGCAGGGTTTTCGGATCGAGCTGAACGTATTCCAGCATGTCCGCCACGGTATCCCCTTCGTCAGACAGCTCAACTTCCACGCTGCCGTCAGGGAAGACAAACACGTCCACCGCCTCGGTATCACCGAACAGGTTGTGCATGTTGCCGAGGATCTCCTGGTACGCGCCGACCATAAAGAAGCCCAGCATCGGCGGGTTCTCCGGGTCGTACTCCGGCATTGGCATCGTCGTTGCGATACCGTCGCCATCAACGTAGTGGTCGATTGCGCCGTCAGAGTCACAGGTGATGTCCAGCAGCACCGCGCGACGTTCCGGGGCGTGGTTCAGCCCTTCCAGCGGCAGAACCGGGAACAGCTGATCGATACCCCAGGCATCCGGCATCGACTGGAACAGCGAGAAGTTGACGTAGATCTTATCCGCCATTCGCTCCTGCAGCTCGTCGATAATCGGACGGTGCGCACGGTTGCTCGGGTCGAGCTGTTTCTGCACTTCATGGCACATGTTCAGATAGAGCTGCTCCGCCCACGCGCGCTCCTGCAGGCTGAAGGTGCCTGAAGAGTAGCCGACGTGAATGTCGTGCAGGTCCATCTGGCTGTCGTGCAGCCATTCGCGCAGGGAACGACGCGTGCCCGGCTCGTGCATCTCCTGCCAGGTTTCCCACATGCTCTGCAGGGAACGCGGCGCATCGTCTGCCGGCGGCGTCGCTTCGGTGGTTTCGCTGCGCTCAACGCCGATGATGTTCGAGACCAGCACCGTATGGTGCGCGGTGACCGCGCGACCGGATTCGGTGATCACCGTCGGGTGCGGCAGGCCGTTCTCTTCACAGGCATCGCCGATCGCCCAGATAATGTTGTTCGCGTATTCGTTCAGGCCGTAGTTCACGGAGCAGTCAGACTGCGAGCGGGTCCCTTCGTAGTCCACGCCCAGGCCGCCGCCCACGTCGAAGCACTGAATATTCACGCCAAGCTTGTGCAGCTCAACGTAGAAACGCGCTGACTCACGCACGCCGGTCGCAATATCGCGAATGTTGGCCATCTGCGAGCCGAGGTGGAAGTGCAGCAGCTGAATGCTGTCCAGACGCCCGCGCTCGCGCAGAATTTCTACCAACTGCAGCACCTGGTTCGCCGCCAGGCCGAACTTGGATTTTTCGCCGCCGGAGGACTGCCATTTTCCGGAACCCTGTGACGCCAGACGCGCACGCACGCCAAGGCGCGGCACCACGTTCAGACGCTCGGCCTCTTCCAGCACGATGGCGATTTCAGTCATCTTCTCGATAACCAGATAGACCTTGTGGCCCATCTTCTCGCCAATCAGCGCCAGACGAATGTATTCACGGTCTTTATAGCCGTTACAGACGATCACTGAACGGGTCATGCCCGCATGGGCCAGAACCGCCATCAGCTCCGCTTTGGAGCCGGCTTCCAGACCCAGCGGCTCGCCGGAGTGGATCAGAGATTCGATCACGCGGCGGTGCTGGTTAACCTTGATGGGGTAAACCAGGAAGTAGTCGCCTTTATAGCCGTAGGATTCACGCGCGCGCTTGAACGCGGCGTTAATAGAACGCAGGCGATGTTGCAGGATCTGCGGGAAGCAGAACAGTGCAGGCAAACGCTGGCCCTGAGCTTCACGGGCTTTCACCAGTTTGGCGAGATCCACGCGCGCTTCAGGGACGTCCGGATCCGGGCAGACGCTGATGTGGCCCAGTTCGTTGACGTCGTAGTAGTTATTGCCCCACCAGGCAATATTGTAAGTGCGCAGCATCTTGCTGGCTTCCTCGGAGCTCATCGCAACCTCCTGCATAGAACGTAGTACACCCTGTTCGCCCGCTGACGAAGGCGAAAAAGAAGACATGTCGTCAGACATAGCGAACCTCAACTCTTTGTATTAAGTGTAAAACAGTTGACTACTATCGCAGCGTTATACGGCGATAACAACCCATAAACGGCTCCGTTTCCCAGCAGAGTATGCTGAAATCCAGACCGTGCGACCGGTTTCTTATTCATATCATTGTAAAACACGTATCCGAACTCTGTATGACAAGGTTCGGCGAAACCACGAGAAAACTCTTGTATTAACAAGAGCGCCCTTGTTCAGTTTTCACAAAGCGTGACCGGCCCTGGAATCCTGAGAAGCGCCGAGATGGGTATAACATCGGCAGGTTTGCAGACTAGAAATGCGGGTTGCGGGAATCAAATGCACGCCAGAACGGCTGCGCTGAATTAGCGGAAAACGATGGTTCATTATCTCGTATCACCTCCACGGCCGCCTCTGCTGAAACGGACCCCAAGCCAAAGCTAAAAGTTCACTGCTTTACCCGGCTGGAAGTGGCGACACGATGAGTTCATCGAGCGCTTATTTTATATGAGCCGCGCGCCGCGTTTTATACCGAGAAGGGGGCTAAAAAGCAAAACAAAAATGCGCGTGTTGCCGGGGCCGTCAGGAATTATTGCCAGCAGCAATTTCAACTGAGTGAGAGGTTAGTCAAAAAAAACTGGAAATCGGGCGAAGAAGTGACCTAAAATAGCCATCCAGATGTTAATCCATCTATACTGATTAACACTCATACTGCCAGTGTCAAAAACCTGCAGGCCTTGGTAGAATTATCTCCTTTGGCTATTCCACACAGCAGCTTGAGCTAACCAAATTCCTCTTAGGTGAAATAAAACATGGCAAAACACCTGTTTACGTCCGAGTCCGTATCAGAAGGACATCCTGATAAAATTGCTGACCAAATCTCCGATGCGGTGCTGGATGCGATCCTGGCGCAGGATCCAAAAGCGCGCGTAGCGTGTGAAACCTATGTCAAAACCGGCATGGTTCTGGTTGGCGGTGAGATTACCACCAGCGCATGGGTTGATATCGAAGAGATCACCCGTAACACGGTGCGTGAGATCGGCTATGTGCATTCTGATATGGGCTTTGATGCCAACTCCTGCGCGGTACTGAGCGCGATTGGCAAACAGTCTCCAGACATCAACCAGGGCGTTGACCGAGCCGATCCGCTGGAACAGGGCGCGGGCGACCAGGGCCTGATGTTCGGCTATGCAACCAACGAAACCGACGTGCTGATGCCAGCGCCGGTCACCTACGCGCACCGTCTGGTGCAGCGTCAGGCTGAAGTGCGTA
This sequence comes from Enterobacter cloacae complex sp. Mu1197, assembly GCF_040059225.1. Lineage (NCBI taxonomy): Bacteria > Pseudomonadati > Pseudomonadota > Gammaproteobacteria > Enterobacterales > Enterobacteriaceae > Enterobacter > Enterobacter cloacae complex sp. Mu1197. Next base: position 3,883,958 of record NZ_CP157375.1, read on the forward strand.
AAAACGGCACCCTGCCGTGGCTGCGTCCGGATGCAAAAAGCCAGGTCACCTTCCAGTACGACGACGGTAAAATCGTCGGTATTGATGCGGTCGTTCTGTCCACCCAGCATTCCGAAGAGATCGATCAGAAATCCCTGCAGGAAGCAGTGATGGAAGAGATCATCAAGCCGGTTCTGCCAACCGAATGGCTGAGCAGCGCCACCAAATTCTTCATCAACCCAACCGGACGCTTTGTGATCGGCGGCCCAATGGGTGACTGCGGCCTGACCGGTCGTAAAATTATCGTTGATACCTACGGCGGCATGGCGCGTCACGGTGGCGGCGCATTCTCCGGTAAAGATCCATCAAAAGTGGACCGTTCTGCAGCGTACGCGGCACGTTATGTGGCGAAAAACATCGTGGCTGCCGGCCTGGCGGACCGCTGTGAGATTCAGGTTTCCTACGCTATCGGTGTGGCTGAACCCACCTCCATCATGGTGGAAACCTTCGGTACCGAGAAAGTGCCTTCAGAACAGCTGACCCTGCTGGTGCGCGAGTTCTTCGACCTGCGTCCATACGGCCTGATTCAGATGCTGGATCTGCTGCACCCAATCTACAAAGAAACCGCTGCATACGGTCACTTTGGTCGCGAACATTTCCCATGGGAAAAAACCGACAAAGCCGCTTTGCTGCGTGAAGCTGCCGGTCTGAAGTAATCGACTACCCGCTGCTTTATAAAAGGCCAGCCTTCGGGCTGGCCTTTTGCATTTGTGCGGTCATCTTTGCCCGGCGGCGCTTCGCTTGCGCGGGCCTACGGGTTTTGCGTTATTTGTAGGCCGGGTAAGGCGCAGCCGCCACCCGGCTGAAAGGCGCACCGTTTGGAACCGATTACACCGCAGCGGATGTCTTCCGCTTTCAGAATATTCTCTTTGCGTGATCGCCTTTCTTCTGCTGTTACATTCCCTTTCAGTTAAGTCTGAAATGTGTCCTTTCGCGATGCGCATCACCTCATTTACCTCTATATTTTCAAAGCCTTAATTTTATTTACGGTTACATACGAGTGTAACCGATTACACCAATGTGATTAATCTCACATATTTTTACGGGTCGCTCACCTACCCTTAACATCAATAAAACTGATAACCCAACTGGAGGGCATAATGCCTGACAATAAAAAACAGGGGCGTACGTCCAACAAGGCGATGACATTCTTCGTCTGTTTCCTCGCCGCCCTGGCAGGATTACTTTTTGGCCTGGATATCGGCGTGATTGCCGGCGCATTACCTTTCATCACTGACGAGTTCCAGATCAGCGCTCACACCCAGGAGTGGGTGGTGAGCTCCATGATGTTTGGCGCGGCCGTCGGGGCCGTCGGCAGCGGCTGGCTCTCCTTCAAGCTCGGACGTAAAAAGAGCCTGATGATCGGCGCGATCCTGTTCGTTGCCGGCTCACTCTTCTCTGCCGCAGCGCCTAACGTTGAGGTCCTGCTGGTTTCACGCGTGCTGCTCGGTCTGGCCGTGGGCGTGGCGTCCTATACCGCCCCGCTTTACCTGTCTGAAATCGCGCCGGAGAAAATCCGCGGCAGTATGATTTCGATGTACCAGCTGATGATCACCATCGGTATCCTGGGCGCGTACCTTTCCGATACGGCGTTTAGCTACAGCGGCGCATGGCGCTGGATGCTCGGCGTGATCATCATCCCTGCTGTTCTGCTGCTGATTGGCGTCTTCTTCCTGCCGGACAGCCCGCGCTGGTTTGCTGCAAAACGTCGCTTCCACGATGCCGAACGCGTGCTGATGCGCCTGCGCGATACCAGCGCGGAAGCGAAAAACGAGCTGGAAGAGATCCGCGAAAGCCTGAAGGTCAAACAGTCCGGCTGGGCGCTGTTTAAAGAGAACAGCAACTTCCGTCGCGCCGTTTTCCTTGGCGTGCTGCTGCAGGTGATGCAGCAGTTCACGGGGATGAACGTCATCATGTACTACGCGCCCAAAATCTTTGAGCTGGCGGGTTATACCAACACCACCGAGCAGATGTGGGGGACCGTCATCGTGGGTCTGACCAACGTGCTGGCGACCTTTATCGCCATCGGTCTGGTGGACCGCTGGGGACGTAAGCCAACCCTGACGCTGGGTTTCCTGGTGATGGCGGCCGGTATGGGCGTCCTCGGTACCATGATGCATGTGGGCATTCACTCCCCAACCGCCCAGTACTTTGCGGTAGGCATGCTGCTGATGTTTATCGTCGGGTTTGCGATGAGCGCCGGTCCGCTAATCTGGGTGCTGTGCTCTGAGATCCAGCCGCTGAAAGGGCGTGATTTTGGTATCACCTGCTCTACCGCAACCAACTGGATTGCTAACATGATCGTCGGCGCAACGTTCCTGACCATGCTCAATACCCTGGGCAATGCGAACACCTTCTGGGTCTACGCAGGTCTGAACATCTTCTTTATTGTGCTGACCATCTGGCTGGTTCCAGAAACCAAACACGTGTCTCTGGAACATATTGAACGTAACCTGATGAAAGGTCGCCCTCTGCGCGAAATCGGCGCCCACGACTGATCCTCTTACGGGAGGCGCCTCTTGCGCCTCCCCGCTTCGCGCTTTATGCTCTGCCCCTATGAAAGCACCCCGTCTCCCCATCGCCATTCAGCAGGCCGTTATGCGCAGCCTGCGGGAAAATCTCGCCCAGGCGAACCTGAAGCTCGGTCGCAACTACCCTGAACCCAAACTCGTCTACCAGCAGCGTGGTACCTCGGCGGGCACCGCCTGGCTTGAGTCGTATGAGATCCGCCTTAACCCGGTGCTGATGATGGAAAACCAGCAGGCGTTTATCGATGAGGTGGTACCGCACGAGCTGGCGCACCTGCTGGTGTGGAAACACTTTGGCCGCGTCGCGCCGCATGGAAAAGAGTGGAAGTGGATGATGGAGGCGGTGCTCGGCGTTCCAGCCCGCCGCACGCATCAGTTCGAGCTGGAATCGGTACGCCGCAATACCTTCCCCTACCGCTGTCAGTGCCAGCAGCACCAGCTTACCGTCCGTCGCCATAATCGCGTGGTGCGCGGCGAGGCGACCTACCGCTGCGTCAAATGTGGCGAGCCGCTGGTGGCGGAATAATTATCTGAACTTTCAGGAACTTTCCTGATCTGACTGATTGCATACAGGAACAACATTCGCTACGTTGCGGGCTCGTTTTGACACGGAGTGTAAGATGTCCCGTAATTTTTCTCTTGCGGTCGCCTTTTTGACGACAGCGCTCTCAGGCCACGCCCTGGCCGACGGTATCAACAGTTTCTCTCAGGCCAAAGCGGCCGGTGTTAAGGTCAACGCCGACGTGCCGGGCGATTTCTACTGCGGCTGTAAAATTAACTGGCAGGGTAAAAAAGGGGTCGTTGACCTTGAATCCTGCGGCTACAAGGTGCGTAAAAACGAAAACCGCGCCAGCCGTATTGAATGGGAACATGTCGTTCCGGCCTGGCAGTTTGGCCACCAGCGCCAGTGCTGGCAGGATGGCGGACGAAAAAACTGTGCCAAAGACCCGGTTTACCGCCAGATGGAAAGCGATATGCATAACCTGCAGCCTGCGGTGGGCGAAGTGAACGGCGACCGGGGTAACTTCATGTACAGCCAGTGGAACGGTGGCGAAGGCCAGTATGGCCAGTGCGGTATGAAGATTGATTTTAAAGAGAAAGTCGCCGAGCCCCCTGCCCGCGCGCGCGGCAGCATTGCCCGCACCTATTTCTATATGCGCGACCGTTACGATCTCAACCTGTCCCGCCAGCAGACGCAGCTGTTCAACGCCTGGGACAAGCAGTACCCGGTGACGGAGTGGGAATGCCAGCGCGACGAACGTATCGCCAGAGTCCAGGGGAATCACAACCCTTACGTCCAGCGGGCTTGCCAGGCGCAAAAGAGCTAACCTACACTAGCGGCAATTCGCTTACATCGTATGAGACACGGAATTCTGACTATGCGCATTCCCCGCATTTACCATCCTGAACTGATTACCGCAGGCCGCGAAATCGCCCTGTCTGATGACGCCGCCAACCACGTTGGCCGCGTGCTGCGCATGGGCGCCGGTCAGGCAATACAGCTGTTCGACGGTTCGAACCAGGTTTTCGACGCCGAAATTACGCGGGCAGATAAAAAAAGCGTACACGTGAACGTCCTGCGCGGTGAAGTGGATGACCGGGAATCACCGCTGCACATCCATCTGGGCCAGGTGATGTCGCGCGGCGAGAAAATGGAGTTCACGATCCAGAAATCCATTGAACTGGGTGTAAGCCTCATTACGCCACTTTTTTCTGAGCGCTGTGGCGTTAAACTGGATGCGGAACGTCTGAACAAAAAGATCCAGCAGTGGCAGAAAATTGCCATCGCGGCTTGCGAACAGAGTGGCCGCAACCGGATTCCGGAGATCCGCCCGGCGATGGACCTGGAGGAGTGGTGTGCAGAAGAGGACAGTGGGCTGAAACTCAATCTTCATCCGCGCGCCAGCGCCAGCATCAATACGCTGCCGCTGCCCGTTGAGCGCGTTCGCCTGCTGATTGGCCCCGAAGGCGGCCTGTCGGCGGACGAAATTGCGATGACGGCACGTTACCAGTTTACTGATATTCTGTTGGGACCTCGCGTTCTGCGCACTGAGACAACGGCACTCACGGCCATTACCGCGCTACAGGTACGGTTTGGCGATCTGGGTTGACGCATTATTGGAGAGAAAGATGATCAAGCTCGGCATCGTGATGGACCCCATCGCAAACATCAACATCAAGAAAGATTCCAGCTTCGCCATGCTGCTGGAAGCGCAGCGTCGCGGCTATGAACTCCACTATATGGAGATGAACGATCTTTACCTGATCAACGGTGAAGCCCGCGCCCGCACCCACATCGTTAACGTCGAGCAGAACTACGACAAATGGTATGAGTTCGGCACCGAGCAGGACATTGCGCTGGCCGATCTCAACGTCATTCTGATGCGTAAAGATCCGCCGTTCGACACCGAGTACATCTACTGCACCTATATTCTCGAACGTGCCGAAGAGAAGGGAACGCTGATCGTCAACAAGCCGCAGAGCCTGCGCGACTGTAACGAGAAGCTCTATACCGCCTGGTTCTCTGACCTGACGCCGGAAACCCTGGTGACCCGCAGCAAAACGCAGCTGAAGGAATTCTGGCAGAAGCACGGCGACATCATCATGAAGCCGCTGGACGGCATGGGCGGCGCGTCGATTTTCCGCGTGAAGGAAAGCGATCCGAACATTGGCGTGATTGCCGAAACGCTGACCGAACTGGGCACGCATTACTGCATGGCGCAGAACTATATTCCGGCGATCAAAGACGGCGACAAACGCGTTCTGGTGGTGGATGGCGAACCGGTCCCTTACTGCCTGGCGCGTATCCCGCAGGGTGGCGAAACCCGTGGTAACCTGGCGGCCGGTGGCCGTGGTGAGCCGCGTCCGTTGACCGAAAGCGACTGGGAAATTGCCCGCCGCGTTGGCCCTACGCTGAAAGCCAAAGGCCTGATCTTCGTCGGACTGGATATCATCGGCGATCGTCTGACCGAAGTGAACGTCACCAGCCCGACCTGCATTCGTGAAATTGAGGCGGAATTCCCTGTCTCAATCACCGGCATGCTGATGGACGCTATCGAAAAACGTTTACAAAAATAACCTAACAATACTATTAGTGACAGCGCCTGAGTTTGTCCCCATACTGGGCGCTGTCGCTTTTTAAACCAGGAAACAGTACCTCTGACAATGAATTTACAGCATCACTTTCTTATTGCCATGCCTGCTCTCCAGGACCCGATTTTTCGCCGCGCCGTGGTTTATATTTGTGAATACAATGAAGACGGCGCGATGGGCATTATCATTAATAAACCGCTGGAAAATCTTCAGGTTGAAGGGATTCTGGACAAGCTGAAAATCCCGGCTGAAGCGCGACTGCCGGAAATCCGGCTTGATAAGCCCGTGATGCTGGGTGGACCTCTCGCAGAAGATCGCGGTTTTATCCTGCATACGCCGCCGGTATTCTCTTCCAGCATTCGCATCTCCGACAACACCGTTATCACGACCTCGCGTGACGTGCTCGAAACGCTGGGCACCGCAGAGCAGCCTTCTGAAGTGCTGGTGGCGCTGGGCTATTCGTCGTGGGAGAAAGGCCAGCTTGAGCAGGAGATCCTCGATAACGCCTGGCTCACCGCGCCTGCGGACATGAATATCCTGTTTAAAACGCCGATAGCCGATCGCTGGCGCGATGCGGCGAAGCTGATTGGTATTGATATTCTGACCATGCCTGGCGTAGCGGGGCACGCCTGATGAGCGGAACGCTTCTGGCCTTCGATTTTGGTACCAAAAGCATCGGCGTCGCCGTGGGACAGCGCATCACCGGTACCGCGCGCCCGCTTACGGCCCTGAAGGCCAACGACGGTACGCCGGACTGGAACCTCATTGAGCGCCTGCTCAAGGAGTGGCAGCCGGATGACGTGATTGTTGGGCTGCCGCTGAACATGGACGGTACCGAACAGCCGCTGACCGCCCGGGCGCGTAAGTTTGCCAATAAAATCCATGGCCGCTTTGGCGTCTCCGTGAAGCTGCACGACGAGCGTCTGAGCACCGTCGAAGCGCGCTCGGGTCTGTTTGAGCACGGCGGCTTCCGGGCGCTGAACAAAGGCAGCGTGGACTCCGCTTCTGCCGTCATCATCCTCGAAAGCTATTTCGAGCAGGGCTTTTAAGCACAGGGGCCTACAGCCGCCCCTGCGCCCGTCTCTCCGCCAGGCTCTGGTCAAAGTTCTGCATGCCTGCCTGCTGACCGGTTTGAATGATGCCGGGAAGTTGCCATGTTTTCCCTTCACGAATGAGATTCGCCGCCGCGGCGGTATTCACCAGCAGTTCATACAGCGCGACGCGCCCGCCCTGAAGATCGGGAAGCAGTTTCTGCGCCAGCACCGCACGCAGGCTGCCGGCCAGCTGGTTACGCACCGGATCTTTCTCCTGCGCCGGGAACGTATCGACCAGCCGCTCAATCGCCTGCGATGCCCCGCGCGTATGCAGGGTCGCCAGCACCAGATGCCCGGTCTCTGCTGCCGTTAGCGCCAGGCGGATCGTTTCGCTGTCGCGCAGCTCCCCGAGCAAAATCACGTCAGGATCCTGGCGTAAGGCGCTGCACAGCGCGTCGGCAAATGACGGGCTGTGCTGACCGATCTCCCGCTGCTGGATCAGGCAACGCTCGCTCTGGTAGATAAATTCCACCGGATCTTCGAGCGTGAGGATATGGCCGTCAGTGTGGTGGTTGAGAAAATCAACCATCGCCGCCAGCGTCGTGGATTTACCGCTGCCGGTCGCCCCCGTCACCAGAATCAACCCGGACTCATTGGTTAACAGTTCCGGGATGGCCCTCGGCGCACCCAGTGAAGCGAGCTGCGGACAGGTACGCGGCAACAGCCGCAGCGTCACAGAGACACCGCGCATCTGCTTAAAGGCACTGCCGCGCAGGCGCTGGCCTCCTGCCACCGTCGCGGCAAAATCCACCTGCCCGCTGGCCCACCATATCCCCTGCTGCTCATCGTTGAGCCACGCTTTTAACAACGCCCCGACATCGGGAGGAGGAAACGGTGCCGGTTCAAGGCGGCCCGTTCTGCGCCAGCGGGGTGGTGAATCACTGCACAGGTGTAGATCGGAGACGTTATGCTTTACACTAAGGGCCACAATTTCTTCCACATCCATAGACTACTCCTCGGAAAATGAACGACATTGCGCATAACCTGGCACAGGTCCGGGACAAAATCTCAGCCGCCGCAGCGCGTTGCGGCCGGGCTTCAGAAGAAATTACGCTGCTTGCAGTCAGCAAAACCAAGCCTGCGAGCGCCATCGCAGAAGCCATTGACGCAGGCCAGCGGGCATTCGGTGAAAACTACGTGCAGGAAGGCGTGGATAAAATTCGCTACTTCCAGGAACAGGGGAAGACGGATCTGCAGTGGCACTTTATTGGCCCACTGCAGTCGAACAAAAGCCGTCTGGTGGCAGAGCACTTCGACTGGTGTCACACCATTGACCGCCTGCGTATTGCGACGCGTCTGAACGACCAGCGTCCGGCAGAGATGCCAGCGCTTAACGTGCTGATTCAGGTCAACATCAGTGACGAAAACAGCAAGTCCGGCATTGCGCTGAGCGAGCTGGATGCGCTGGCAGCCGAAGTGGCCGAACTGCCGCGCTTAACCCTGCGTGGTTTGATGGCAATCCCGGCGCCTGAGTCAAGTTATGAAAGGCAGTTTGCCGTGGCACAGCAAATGGCTGTAGCATTTGAGGCGCTTAAAGCGCGCTATCACACGGTAGACACGCTTTCTCTGGGCATGTCGGATGATATGGAAGCCGCCATTGCGGCAGGCAGCACGATGGTGCGCATCGGCACGGCAATTTTCGGTGCGCGCGACTACTCAAAATAATAAGGAAACCTGAGGAACGCCATGAAGACGTTGACTTTCCTGCTCTCAACGGTCATTGAGCTGTACACGATGGCGCTTTTGCTGCGCGTCTGGATGCAGTGGGCCCGCTGTGATTTTTACAATCCGTTCTCGCAGTTTGTCGTGAAAATCACGCAACCTGTTGTCGGACCGCTGCGACGTATTATCCCGGCCATGGGTCCCATCGACAGCTCGTCTCTGCTGGTGGCGTTTATTCTGAGCGTTATCAAAGCGATCGTGCTGTTTATGGTCATCACCTTCCAGCCGATTATCTGGATTGCCGCCGTTCTGATTCTGATCAAAACCGTCGGCCTGCTGATTTTCTGGGTGCTGCTGGTTATGGCGATCATGAGCTGGGTCAGCCAGGGCCGTAGCCCGGTAGAGTATGCCTTGATTCAGCTGGCCGAGCCGCTGCTGCGTCCAATCCGTAACCTGCTTCCGTCTATGGGCGGCATCGATTTTTCGCCGATGATCCTGGTTCTGCTGCTCTATGTGATCAACATGGGGATCGCTGAACTGCTGCAGTCCACGGGCGATATGCTGCTGCCGGGGCTGTGGATGGCGCTATGAGTGCAGTAAGCACCTGCGCTGACGGGCTGGTTTTACGGCTGTATATTCAGCCGAAAGCCAGCCGTGACAATATTGTTGGACTGCATGGCGACGAGTTAAAAGTCGCCATCACTGCCCCGCCGGTTGACGGCCAGGCGAACGCGCATCTGACCAAATATCTGGCAAAACAGTTTCGCGTCGCCAAAAGCCAGGTCATCATTGAAAAAGGCGAACTGGGGCGACATAAACAGGTAAAAATCCTTAATCCGCAATCTATCCCGACGGAAGTCGCGGCTCTGACAGAACAGGACTAAACCATGCAGAAAGTTGTTCTCGCGACCGGCAACGCCGGTAAAGTGCGCGAGCTGGCCTCGCTATTAAATGATTTTGGTCTGGACGTGGTCGCCCAGACCGATCTTGGCGTGGATTCCGCCGAAGAGACGGGGCTGACGTTTATCGAAAATGCGATCCTCAAAGCCCGCCATGCCGCGCAGATTACGGGCCTGCCCGCGATTGCCGACGACTCCGGCCTGGCCGTAGACGCCCTCGGCGGCGCGCCGGGGATCTACTCCGCGCGCTATTCCGGCGTTGACGCTACCGACCAGCAGAATCTGGAAAAGCTGCTTGTCGCCCTGAAAGACGTTCCGGACGAGCAGCGCACCGCGCAGTTCCACTGCGTGCTGGTCTATCTGCGTCACGCGGAGGACCCGACGCCGATCGTCTGCCACGGCAGCTGGCCAGGCGTGATTACCCGTGAAGCGGCTGGCAACGGCGGCTTTGGTTATGACCCGATTTTCTTTGTCCCTTCCGAGGGCAAAACCGCTGCGGAACTGACCCGCGAAGAGAAAAGCGCGATATCCCACCGTGGACGCGCGCTGAAACTGTTACTGGAAGCACTGCGTAATGGCTAATTTGCCACCTCTGAGTCTTTATATTCACATCCCGTGGTGCGTGCAGAAATGCCCGTACTGCGATTTCAACTCGCACGCGCTGAAGGGCGAAGTGCCGCACGATGACTACGTGGCGCATCTGCTGGCCGACCTGGACGCCGATGTACCTTACGCACAGGGACGTGAAGTTAAAACCATTTTCATTGGTGGCGGTACGCCGAGCCTGCTGTCAGGCCCGGCGATGCAAACGCTGCTGGATGGCGTGCGTGCGCGCCTGAACCTGGCAGCGGATGCTGAAATTACGATGGAAGCCAACCCCGGCACCGTTGAGGCCGACCGTTTTGTCGACTATCAGCGCGCGGGCGTGAACCGCATCTCCATCGGCGTGCAGAGCTTTAGCGAGCCGAAACTGAAGCGCCTGGGGCGTATTCACGGCCCGGAAGAGGCGAAGCGCGCGGCAAACCTGGCGACCGGGCTTAATCTTCGCAGCTTTAACCTCGATTTGATGCACGGCCTGCCGGATCAGTCGCTGGAAGAGGCGCTGGACGATTTGCGCCAGGCCATTGCGCTGAACCCGCCGCACCTGTCGTGGTATCAGCTCACCATCGAGCCCAACACGCTGTTCGGTTCCCGCCCGCCGGTGCTGCCGGACGACGACGCGCTGTGGGATATCTTCGAGCAGGGCCACCAGCTGTTAACGGCTGCGGGCTATCAGCAGTATGAAACGTCGGCGTATGCGAAGCCGGGCTACCAGTGTCAGCACAACCTGAACTACTGGCGTTTTGGCGACTATCTCGGGATTGGCTGCGGCGCGCATGGTAAGGTGACTTTCCCGGACGGGCGCATTCTGCGCACCGCCAAAACCCGTCACCCGCGCGGGTATATGGAAGGCCGCTACCTGGAGCGTCAGCACGATGTAGAGGCGGCAGATAAACCGTTTGAGTTCTTTATGAACCGCTTCCGCCTGCTGGAAGCCGCGCCGCGCGCGGAGTTTGCGCTGTACACCGGGCTGCCGGAATCGGTGATTCGCCCGCAGATCGACGAGGCGCTGGCCCAGGGATATCTCACGGAATGTGATGATTGCTGGCAGATCACCGAGCACGGCAAACTGTTCCTCAATTCCCTTCTTGAGCTGTTCCTCGCCGAAGATTCCTGAAGGCTGATTCAGGATTTTGCATCCCGTTCTGCCGGCTGAGGGAAAGGCTGGCAGAGTGTGGGGATGGATATTACGCGTTCATATGCAAAACAGCTCAGACGCGAGCTGACAACGGAAGAAAGGCGGCTTTGGTATCTACTGCGCAGCCGCCGTTTCGAAAATTATAAATTTCGCCGACAGCATCCGGTAGGAAACTACATACTGGATTTCGCCTGCTGCGAAGCACGTCTGGCAGTTGAGCTGGATGGCGGACAGCATGATGAAAATCAGGAATACGATCGTCAAAGGACGTTGTGGTTAAACCAAAAGGCCTGGCACGTTATTCGATTCTGGAACAACGAACTTTGGAATAATGAAGAGGCTGTGTTGGAAAACATCCTTGAGACACTGCAAATGCTGCAACCCTCACCCCGGCCCTCTCCCTGAAAGGGAGAGGGAGCAAATCATCCCCTCGCCCCTTTGGGGAGAGGGTTAGGGTGAGGGGCCCAGCGCGCAGAGATCTTACTTCAGCGTCCCCACCAGCGCCTTCCGGCTGTCTTCCAGCGACACCACGCGTTTACACACGTCTTTGCCGAACTGCTGGAAATCATCTTCCTGGTTTTTCCACTCGTTCTGAATGGAGGTTTGCAGGCCGCCCAGACTGCCCAGCACGCCCTGCAGCGGGTTACCGCCGCCTTTCAGCACCGCTTTGGCCCCCATCTCGTTGATGCTGTCCTGCAGGATGCCGCCCATCGCCTGGCTCACCAGTTGCTGCCCGTCGGCACGGACCTGATCAATCGCCTTGTAGTGGAACGTCAGGCCGTCGGAGCGCGTCTCGATAATCCGGTTCATCTGTTCTTTAAGCTGCTTGTCCAGCTTCGTCAGGCGGGTGCGCATGTTACTGCTCTCCCCCACCTCTTTGGTGATGATCTTATCCAGCGCCACGCGGCTCTTTTCGACGCGCGTCAGGGCACCTTCATTAATCCACGGCAGCGCGGTACGCAATTCGGACTGGTAGTCTTTCGCCTGCTCGCGCTGTGCGGCAGTCAGGTTGTACTGCTTGCCGTTATAGGTGACGTTCCCTTCTGGCGTAATCACCAGATTGCCGTTCTCGCCTTTGACCTGCACGGTTTGCGGGCTTAACACCACGTCATCACGCGGGGTGACGCTACATTGATAATCCGCATGGGCGGTGAATCCGGTTGCCATCAAAGCAACAGCCAGCAACGTTTTGCGCATCTTAAACACTCCCTCAGACAAAACGGGCCAGCTAATGCTGGCCCCTTACTGCTTAATTAGTCCCACCAAACGTCGAAAAGTTCGCTGACGCGGACATCTTCGAGCTTGTGGTCTTCAAGCCATTTACGGACCAGAGCCTGATGTTCTTCGGTGCATTTACCCACTTCCTGGGTGCAGATCAGACCTTCCCAGGCCAGATAGCCGCTACCGTCGAAGGCCAGTTTGTTTGGCTCGATCACCTCGTTGATGAACGCATCCACGTCCTGATCGATCTGCTCAACGCTGGTGCCTTCCGGGAAACGCCACGCAACGGAGAAGCCCACTTCCTGGAATTCTTCGATGTGCATCTTTTTACGCAGACGACGGCTACGATTCTTTGCCATTATTTCACCCTCTCGAACATTAAGTCCCATACACCGTGACCAAGACGATGGCCACGCTGTTCAAATTTCGTTACCGGACGCGATTCTGGACGCGGTACATAGTCGTTGCTCGCAGACTGGTTTTTGTAACCGTCCAGCGACGACATCACCTCCAGCATATGTTCCGCATACGGTTCCCAGTCGGTCGCCATATGGAAGACACCGCCCAGCTTCAGCTTGCTTTTAACCAGCTCGGCAAACGGCGCCTGAACGATACGGCGTTTATTATGACGCGCTTTGTGCCACGGGTCAGGGAAAAAGAGCTGAACCATGGTTAAAGAATTGTCAGGAATCATTTTGTGCAGCACTTCCACCGCGTCGTGACACATCACGCGCAGGTTCTCAACGCCCTCTTCATGGGCCGTTGCCAGACACGCACCGACGCCCGGGGAGTGGACTTCGATACCGAGGAAGTTCTGCTCCGGGCGCGCTTTCGCCATGGTCACCAGCGAGGCGCCCATACCGAAGCCAATTTCCAGCGTGATCGGCGCGTCGCGGCCAAACAGCTCGGCAAAATCCAGAGGCTGCTCGCTGAACTCAACGCCCATCACCGGCCAGTAGTTGTCCAGCGCGTGTTGCTGACCTTTTGTCAGGCGGCCCTGACGACGGACAAAGCTGCGAATACGGCGCAGCGGGCGACCGTTTTCATCAAATTCCGGTGAAATGACGTCGTTTTTCATAAAAGAGTTGTCTGCTTGTGAGAATGTTCGGGAAACGGGCATTATCCAAAGTTAAGGCTTCTATGCAAGCATGGGAAAGATCCGGTTTACAGCAGATTGACGCTGTGCTGCAATCTGCGTCCCTGATTATGCGAATCGATGACCATGCAAGCCTCTCAATTTTCAGCCCAGGTGCTGGACTGGTACGACAAATACGGGCGTAAAACCCTGCCCTGGCAAATTGAAAAAACGCCTTACAAAGTATGGCTCTCCGAGGTGATGTTGCAACAAACGCAGGTCGCCACGGTAATCCCTTACTTCGAGCGTTTTATGGCACGCTTCCCGACAGTGACCGATCTGGCCAACGCCCCGCTGGACGAAGTGCTGCACCTGTGGACCGGTCTTGGCTATTACGCCCGCGCGCGTAACCTTCACAAAGCCGCTCAGCAGGTTGCGACGCGCCACAACGGGAAATTCCCGGAAACCTTCCACGAGGTGGCCGATCTCCCCGGCGTGGGACGCTCAACCGCAGGCGCTATTCTCTCCCTGTCTTTAGGCAAGCATTTCCCGATCCTCGACGGCAACGTAAAGCGCGTGCTGGCACGCTGCTACGCCGTCGAAGGCTGGCCGGGGAAGAAGGACGTTGAAAAACGCCTGTGGGAAATAAGTGAAGCGGTCACTCCGGCGAAAGGGGTAGAGCGTTTCAACCAGGCGATGATGGATCTCGGCGCCATGGTCTGCACGCGCTCAAAACCCAAATGCGAACTCTGCCCGGTGAGTAACCTCTGCGTGGCGTATGCCAACCATTCCTGGGCGCAGTATCCGGGCAAGAAACCCAAACAGACGCTGCCGGAGCGCACCGGCTACATGCTGCTGATGCAGCACGGTGACGAGGTCTTCCTGGCCCAGCGTCCGCCGAGCGGTCTGTGGGGTGGTCTATACTGCTTCCCACAGTTTGAAGATGAAGACTTGCTGCGTGAATGGCTTAAACAGCGTGGGATTGCTGCCGATAACCTGACGCAGCTGACCGCGTTTCGCCACACCTTCAGCCATTTTCACCTGGATATTGTGCCGATGTGGCTTCCCGTGTCCTCCTTCGCCTCGTGCATGGATGAAGGCACCGCTCTCTGGTATAACTTAGCGCAACCGCCATCAGTCGGGCTGGCGGCTCCCGTGGAGCGCCTGTTACAGCAATTACGTGCTGGTGCAATGGTTTAGCATCAGTCAAAAAAGAGGAATGAGTATGGCCAGAACGATTTTTTGTACTTTCCTGCAGCGTGACGCTGAAGGCCAGGATTTCCAGCTTTATCCGGGCGAGCTGGGTAAACGCATCTACAATGAAATCTCCAAAGAAGCCTGGGGACAGTGGCAGAAAAAGCAGACCATGCTGATCAACGAGAAGAAACTCAGCATGATGAACCCGGAACACCGCAAGCTGCTGGAGCAGGAGATGGTGAGCTTCCTGTTCGAAGGTAAAGACGTGCACATCGAAGGCTATACGCCACCGGAAAAATAATATCGAGCGGCTGTTGCCGGGTGACGCTACGCTTACCCGGCCTACAAAACCGTAGGCCCGTGCAAGCATAGCGCCGCCGGGCAACAGCAACGACCAGGCAAACACAACACGCACTCCCGGAATGATGAAAAAACTTTTAGCGCTAGCCCTTGTTGCGCCGTTGCTGGTCTCGTGTTCGTCAAAAAAAGGCGATGATTACAACGAGGCCTGGATCAAGGACACCAACGGTTTTGACATTTTGATGGGGCAGTTTGCCCATAACATCGAGAATATATGGGGATTTAACGAAGTTCTTATTGCCGGACCTAAGGACTACGTTAAGTACACCGACGCCTATCTGACCCGTAGCCACATCAACTTTGATGAGGGGACGATCACGATTGAGACCATCGCAGGCACGGACCCTGCGGCACGACTCCGTCAGGCGATTATCAAAACCCTGCTGATGGGTGACGATCCAGGCTCTATCGATCTTTACTCCGATGCCGACGATATCACCATCTCGAAAGAGCCGTTCCTGTACGGTCAGGTTGTCGATCAGACCGGTCAGCCGATCCGTTGGGAAGGTCGCGCCACGAAATTTGCCGACTACCTGCTGCAGACGCGCCTGAAGAGCCGCTCTAACGGTCTGAAGATTATCTACAGCGTCACCATCAACCTCGTCCCGAACCACCTCGACAAGCGTGCGCATAAGTATCTGGGCATGGTGCGTCAGGCCTCGCGTAAGTACGGCGTGGATGAGTCGCTGATCCTGGCGATTATGCAGACCGAATCCTCGTTTAACCCGTATGCGGTAAGCCGTTCCGACGCCCTGGGGCTGATGCAGGTGGTGCAGCACAGCGCCGGTAAAGACGTCTTCCGCGCGCAGGGGAAATCCGGCACGCCGAGCCGCAGCTATCTGTTCGACCCGCAGAGCAACATTGATACCGGTACCGCCTATCTGGCGATGCTGAACAATGTGTACCTCGGCGGTATCGATAACCCAACGTCGCGTCGCTATGCGGTGATCACCGCCTATAACGGCGGCGCGGGCAGCGTGCTGCGCGTCTTCTCGAATGACAAAGTGCAGGCCGCGAACATCATCAACAGCATGGCGCCGGGGGATGTTTATTCCACCCTCACCACCCGCCACCCGTCTGCGGAATCCCGCCGGTACCTGTATAAGGTGAATACGGCGCAGAAAAACTATCGTCGTCGGTGATCGACACACCTTCTCCTGCAAGGAGAAGGTGTTCTGCTTCCCCCCACCCATACGAAAATGTTATTTGCATCACAATCCAAACTGCAAATTAATGTGGATTGCATTTTTTTGCGGGAGGTAACAAAACATATCGTTGCCAACTGATAGAATTGCATCAAATAACAACCCTGAATGTTCCTATAACAACATATCTCCCGCTCACTTGTGAGGAAAGTAACATGAACCTTAAGCTGCAGCTTAAAATATTGTCGTTTCTGCAGTTCTGCCTGTGGGGTAGCTGGCTGACTACACTCGGCTCCTATATGTTTGTGACGCTCAAGTTCGATGGTGCGTCAATCGGTGCCGTATACAGCTCGCTCGGTATTGCGGCGGTCTTCATGCCGACGCTGCTGGGGATCGTGGCGGATAAATGGCTAAGCGCCAAATGGCTGTACATGCTTTGCCATCTGGTGGGCGCGGGGACGCTGTTTATGGCAGCCCAGGTGACCACGCCGGGGGCAATGTTCATGGTGATCCTGCTTAACTCGCTGGCCTATATGCCAACGCTTGGGCTGATCAACACCATCTCCTACTACCGCCTGAAGTCTGCGGATATGGATATCGTGACCGATTTCCCGCCAATCCGTATCTGGGGCACCATCGGCTTTATCATGGCGATGTGGGGCGTGAGCTTCGCGGGCTTCGAACTGAGCCATATGCAGCTCTATATCGGTGCGGCGCTCTCCGTGCTGCTGGCGATCTTCACCCTGACGCTGCCAACCATTCCGGTGTCTAACCAGCAGAAAAACCAGAGCTGGAGCACCATGCTCGGCCTGGATGCCTTCGCATTGTTCAAAAACAAACGCATGGCGATCTTCTTTATCTTCTCCATGCTGCTGGGCGCGGAGCTGCAGATCACCAACATGTTCGGCAACACCTTCCTGCACAGCTTCGATAACAACCCGCTGTTCTCCGGCAGCTTTATCGTTGAACATGCGTCGGTGATGATGTCCATCTCTCAGATCTCTGAGACGCTGTTCATCCTGACCATCCCGTTCTTCCTGAGCCGCTACGGCATCAAGAACGTCATGCTGATCAGTATCGCGGCGTGGATGTTGCGCTTCGGTCTGTTCGCCTACGGCGACCCAAGCCCGTTCGGCACCGTGCTGCTGGTGCTGTCGATGATTGTTTACGGCTGCGCCTTCGACTTCTTCAACATCTCCGGTTCGGTGTTTGTGGAAAAAGAAGTGAAGCCTGAAATCCGCGCCAGCGCGCAGGGTATGTTCCTGATGATGACCAACGGCTTCGGCTGTATTCTGGGCGGCGTGGTGAGCGGTAAAGTGGTTGAGATGTACACCACCAACGGCATCACCAACTGGCAGCCGGTGTGGCTGATCTTCGCGGCGTACTCGCTGGTGCTGTTCTTCGCGTTCATCGCGCTGTTCAAGTACAAGCACGTACGTGAACCGCACGGTGCGCAGCCGATCGCGCATTGATTGTTGTGCCCGGTGGCGCTAGCGCTTACCGGGCCTACAAAACCAGACCGTAGGCCGGGTAAGGCGAAGCCGCCACCCGGCTATTTTATTCCAGACAGCACCCACCCCACCGACAGCAAATCCGCACTGCCGCCCGGGCTCAGATTGCGTTCAATCAATGCGTTATCCATTTTAAGCAACGCCTCGCGGTCCCAGCCGTTAGCCAGCAGTTCCCGCGCGTAGCCCTGAACGTAGCGCAGCCCTTCCATGCCGCCGCGAGATACCAGATTGCTGTCCTGATTGACGGCCATCAGGCGTAACAGCAGGCCGTGAAGTGAATGTCCATTCCACTGCGCCAGCGCCTTACGCACCGTCGCAAAGCCGCTCTCCGCCTCACCGCGCGCGCCGGTTAAGCCGTACTGATGGAACTGTCGCTCGCCCGCCGTCGCCTGTCCGCTGCGTGCGGCCAGCTCCCGCGACACCAGCCCGCGGCAGATGTTACTCACCTCACAACAGAGGCTGTCTGCGGAGATATTTTTCACACGCCCGGCGGCGAAGCACAGTAAACCCAGGGAAAAAATCCCGCCCTTGTGCGTGTTCACCCCGTTCGTCGCGGCATACATGGCCTGCTCGCAGGCCAGCCCCATAGGGCGGAGAAGCCGTAGCTGTTCGCCAGCGGGTTTATCCGCATGCGCGCTGCCCAGCTCGGCAAAGCGCGAAAACCACGGCGTAATTGCCACGATGCTGCGGACAAACAGCGCGTGGTCCATATCGCGATGGGAACCGTTGTTGAGCCTGTCCACCAGCCCCGGCTTGGGCGTCAGCTCCAGCTCCTGCCACAGCGCCGCTTCAGCAAGCGCGGGCACGTCAGCCGGGCGCGGTTTAGTCGCGAGCAAACCAGTCATCGATCGTCTTCTCCACGCGGGAAACCACCTGCTCAACGGGGTGGTTACGCGAACGGGAACAGGCGTGGGCGGGCGCGTCGCAGATCAGGCAGCGCCTGAGATTCGCCCCCAGCGACTGACGCCCGACGTGGCCGTGCTGAGGGCAAATCACGTCCAGATCCCACAGCCTGCCGAGCGGGTGCGTCTGCTCCAGCTCCGCACAGTGCGCTTTGATTTCCACCGCCGGATGGGCCACGCACCAGAGGGCTTCAGGTCCGGTCGGGAGCCACAGCACCTGACGGTCCAGCACCTGCCAGCGGTTTTCCCACAGCAGCTGGTCGCACATCTGCAGCGCCACGCCCATGGTATTGCGATAGCGCAGGCTGTCCTTGATTTCCCCTGGCGTGACCAGCGTGAGGGATATCACCGGTTGTTGATAGTGCTCAAGCATGTCAGCCTGGCGCGCTGCGCGGCGCTCTTTCGCCGCCAGCAGTTCGTCAAGGCTGACACCCGTGCGGGCGGGTGTCGCTAAAGTCATACTTCCTCCTTCACCTGTCGCACGGTGTCGATCACGCTGCCGTCGCGGTAGCGGATCACCCCGACGATTTTGTCGGTAAATTCAATCGGTTTCGGGACGCCGGTCAGGGAGATCGCTCGCTCGCACAGCGCGTTGATATCCACAACCTTCAGCCCGGCTTCCATGAGTCGTTCGCGGATCTCCGGGCGCGCCGGGTTGACCGCGATGCCGTGATCGGTGACCAGCACGTCGATGCTCTCCCCCGGCGTAAGGCGCGTGGTAACGCGCTTCACCACCGTCGGAATGCGGCTGCGCAGCAGAGGGGCAACGACGATGGTCAGGTTCGCCGCGGCGGCCACGTCGCAGTGCCCGCCGGACGCGCCGCGCATCACGCCGTCGGAGCCGGTGATAACGTTGACGTTGAACTCGACGTCGATTTCCAGGGCGCTGAGGATCACCACGTCGAGCTGGTCGCAGCTTGCCGCCTTGCTGCCTGGGTTGGCGTAGACGTTAGTGGAGATCT
The DNA here is from genome assembly GCF_040059225.1 of Enterobacter cloacae complex sp. Mu1197. Taxonomy (NCBI): domain Bacteria; kingdom Pseudomonadati; phylum Pseudomonadota; class Gammaproteobacteria; order Enterobacterales; family Enterobacteriaceae; genus Enterobacter; species Enterobacter cloacae complex sp. Mu1197. The sequence continues at coordinate 3,903,384 of NZ_CP157375.1, forward strand.
CCACGTGATTCGGGTTGCGCGCCAGCGAGGCCGCCGCCTGACCGTCAAAGCACTGGGTATCGAGCAGCTTTTCGATGAGCCCCTTCTCGTGCAGATCCACCAGGCTGCCGGTGATGCCGCCGAGCGCAAAGCGCGCCTTCACGCCGCTGCGCTCCATCTTCTCTTCCATAAAGCGGGTGCAGGCCGTGGCCGCCGCGCCGGAGCCGGTCTGCATCGAGAAGCCCGGCTTGAAGTAGCCGGAATGCTCGATCACGTCCGCCGCATAGCGGGCGATCATCAGCTCGCGCGGGTTGCTGGTGACGCGCGCCGCGCCGACGCTGATTTTCGCCGGGTCGCCCACGCTCTCAACCTGCACGATATAGTCCACCTGGTCCTGCACCAGGCTGGCGGGCATATTCGGGAACGGCACCAGTTCTTCAGTCAGCAGCACCACCTTGCGGGCAAAGTGCGCGTCCACCATGGCGTAGCCCAGGGAGCCGCAGCACGATTTGCCGTGCGTGCCGTTGGCGTTGCCAAACTCATCGCTGCACGGCACACCGAGAAACGCCACGTCGATATTCAGCTCGCCGTCCTGGAGCAGCTTCACGCGCCCGCCGTGGGAGTGAATTTGCACCGGCTCGTCCATCAGCCCGTGGGAGATGGCGTCCGCCAGCCTGCCGCGCATGCCCGAGGTGTAAATCCGGGTGATGACGCCGCTTTCGATATGCTCGATCAGCGCGTCGTTGCAGGTCATCAGCGAGCTGGAGGCCAGCGTCAGGTTTTTGAAGCCCATCCGCGCCAGCAGCGCCACGACGGTGTTGATCACCCGGTCGCCTTCGCGAAACGCATGGTGGAAGGAGATGGTCATCCCGTCCTGCAGGCTGCAGCGCTTAACCGCCTCTTCAACAGAGGCGCAGAGCTTGCGGCTGTGCTTCGCATCGCTGTCCGCCAGCCACGGCGTGGTGCTGTGGGCGGTATCAAAGGGTTTTAAGTCCCGCAGATGGGGAAAATTCACATGAAGAAGTTCTGTCTGATTCATTGTCTTATCCTTACCGACGCACGCCGGAAGCCGCCGCGCGCTCCAGCACCACCTGCGCGTGGTTAATAATCGGTGCATCCACCATTTTGCCGTTAAGCGACACCACGCCCAGGCCGTTACGCTCGCCCTCTTCTGCCGCCTCAATCACCCTTCTGGCGTGATCCACCTCTTCCTGCGTCGGGGCGTAGGCGTTGTGCAGCAGGTCAATCTGGCGCGGGTTAATCAGCGATTTGCCGTTGAAGCCCATCTTGCGGATCAGATCGACCTCGCGCAGGAACCCGGCCTCGTCGTTAACGTCTGACCACACCACGTCGAAGGCGTCGATACCCGCCGCGCGGGCGGCGTGCAGCACGGCGCAGCGGGCGTAGAACAGCTCGGTGCCGTCGCCGCGCTCGGTCTGCATGTCCATCACATAGTCAAAGGCGGCCAGCGCAATGCCGATGAGGCGCGGAGAGCTGCGGGCAATCGCCACGGCGTTGATGACGCCAATGGCCGATTCAATCGCCGCCATCACGCGGGTGGAGCCGATCTCGCGGCCGCACGCCTGCTCGATGCGCTCGAGGTGGCCCTCCAGCTCGTAGATATCGTCCGGGGTATCGGTTTTCGGCAGACGAATCACATCCACGCCTGCCCGCACGGCGGCTTCCAGATCCAGCAGGCCAAACGGCGTGCTCAGCGGGTTAATGCGCACCACGGTTTCGATATCCTGATACATCGGGTGCTGCAGCGCGTGGAACACCAGCATGCGCGCGGTATCCTTCTCGCGTAGGGCAACGGCGTCCTCAAGGTCAAACATGATGGAGTCGGGACGGTAGATAAAGGCGGTGGAGAGCATGGCGGCGTTGGCGCCCGGCAGGAACAGCATGCTGCGGCGGAGTTTGCTCATTTCAGCGCCCCCCAGTTGATGGTCTGTTCATCGGCGGCACGCATCAGCGCGCTTTGCAGACGGGCGCGAATCACACAGTCCAGCGCCCCTTTGTCTTCAATAATGATTAATCCCTGGTGCACGTTCATGGCGCGCAATGTGTCGTTGACCACCTGGCGAATCTGCTCGCCAAACTGCTTAATCACTTCGCTGTGGATGACGATCTCCAGCTCGCCGTGAGCGGGAGCGATTTTCACCATCAGGTCGCTGGACTCCTGCGTTCCGGCCAGCGCCTCCCTTACAATTTTCATGATAAATTCCTGGTAGTTAAGCGACTTCCGCACTCGCACGATAGTGTGCTTCGAGATGCGCGAAGGTGGAGTCCGGGACAATCTCCCGGATCCGGGAAAACTGCTGTGTCTTCAGTAAGCGGCGCACTTCGGACGCTGAAATGGCGTTGCCGGTGGCCTTGATGCGCGGCATTTCCACCACCTCGATATGCGAGGCCAGCAGGTCGTGCAGCGTCTGGTTGTACTGGCGGGTGATATCGCAGAACGGCTCCGAGCCGATGAAGCGGTGCGTAATGTCGAGCGCCGGGGCGATAAAGTCCCGGAAGATCAGCACGTCAATCTCGCTCCACGCCTGCTGCACTTTGCCGGTCTCCTTCAGGAAGTAGGCCGGAAACGTGGCGCGAGAGATGATGTACTGCGAGCCTTCATGCACCACCACGTTCGGCAGATGCGCCACGCCCGCGCGTACCATCTCGAGCCGCGCGCTGAACGGGAAGAACGAGGCGTCTTCGCGCACCACGAACAGGTGCAGGGCGTCGCACTGTGCACTGAACCCCTAAACCTGGACACCATGCTTTCATTGTTGTTCTGTCAGAGTCCGGTATTCAACCGGACTCATCCCGCCCGTTTTTAAACTGATTCGTTCGGTATTGTAATAGCGAATATACCTGCCAATATCGCTTTCAAGCTCTTTCACTGAACTGTACTTTTTCCTGTAATACATCTCTACTTTCAGGTGACTGAAGAAGTTTTCCATCACTGCATTATCCAGACAGTTGCCCTTACGCGACATACTTTGTGTTATGCCTGCATCAGCCAGCATTCTGCGCCAGACAGGCGTTCTGTAAGCCCAGCCCTGATCACTGTGCAACATCGCACCTTCTTTGTTTCTGCATGCATTAAGCGCTTTTTTTAGCATCCTGCAGACCAGAGGTTGCGACTGACTGGTTGATGTTTGCCAGGCCACAATTTCATTATTGAACAGATCCTGAAGGGCCGAAAGGAACAGTTTTTGACCACCGGCACGGAACTCCGTCACGTCTGTGCACCACTTTATCCCACTGCGTTCGGCTCTGAAGTTGCGGGCAAGAAGATTATCGGAAGCCGGGCCACCACCGGCCATACAGGAACGGTATTTTCTTCGGCGCAACTGGCATGTCAGATCATACTTTTTCATCAATATACGAACCGTTTTATGGTTCAGCGTGAAGGCCTCATTACGCAGTGCCGCCGTCATTCTTCGGTAACCATAGCATTGGGCGTTTCTCTGACTGATCGTGAACATAGCACTGACAGCAGCCGCATACCGAACCGGCTCACCTGCGGGTCTGGATATCTGGTAATAATACGTGCTGCGCGCCAGCCCTGCGGCACAGAGCAGGTAAACAAGTCGGTGGTCTGCAAGCAGACTCTGTATCACTCGCGCTTTTTCTGCTGTTCCCTGAGAGTCTTTTCTTCCCTCAGGGCTTTGAGCTTTTTTAGATATGCGTTTTCCGCCCGCAGATATTCCAGCTCTCTCAGAAGTTCTGAGGGAGTCATCTCACTGAGCGGTCTGGAGTCAGGTATAAACTTTTTCTGTGACATAGCGGGCCCGGATTTGGCTGTATTAAGCGCCTGTGCGCCGCCTTTCCGGTAACGTCTTGTCCAGTCGAGAATGAGCGACTCATTTGGAATGGCAAAGCGCGCTGAAGCTTCCGCATAGCTGCACCCGTGTTCAGCAACATAACGGATTACGCGGAGCCTGAAAGCTGAAGTATAGGTCCGTGCAGGACGGTCCTCCAGCCCGGCCTTCCCCTGACGCCTGTAAGACCGTATCCAGCGGGTAAGAGGTGTTCGGCCAACACTGAACAGACGGGCTGTTTCTTTAATGCTCGACTGGCCAGTCATGTAATGCTGAACAGCCTCAAGACGGATGTGGAAGGGATATCTCATAAGGACCTCCAGATTCTATGATCTGGTGTCCTGGATATGGGGTTCAGTGCACTGCGCCGCCGCCTGCTCCACCAGATGGCGGTGGCCGAGGGTGAACGGATTGGCGTTCATCACGATGGCGCCAATCTTCTCCCCGCACTTGCGGTTCGCGCGCAGAGAACGGCAGTAGCGCGCGATCCCCTGCGGGGTGTTCTCCATCAGCACGGCGTTGTTCCCGCTCTGGGCAATCGGCCAGAAGCCGCTGCGGGCAAAACGCTCCCGGTTGCACGGACGGGTGCAGAGGAAGAGGTGAAAATGGCCGCGCTCCAGCGCCGCATGTTCCACCTCTGCCAGCAGCCGCGCGCTGAGGTTCTCGCCGCGAAGCTGCTCGTTAACCGCCACGCACTTGATGACGTTGGCGGCAAGCCCTGCGCAACCCACCAGCTGCGAGCCGGACCAGGCTTCGACGAACAGCGTGATGTCGTTGTCCAGGCCAAGGCCGCTGTCTGCCAGCAGATAACGGATCTGACTTAAGCGTTCCGGATGTTTCGCCACCAGCGTGTGGCGAAAATCGATGGGTTGCGAGTGCATGCTGCCGCCTTACTTAATGTGCTGCCGCAAGCCCGACGGCTGGCGCTTCCACAATCACGTTGCTCAGATGACCGATATGCTCGATCTCCACCTCAATGCGATCGCCCTCTTTCATAAACAGCGGCGGGTTACGCTTTTTACCCACCCCGCCTGGGGATCCAGTGATGATCACATCGCCAGGACTTAAGCGGGTGAAGGTGCTGATGTACTCGATCAGCTCCGCAACCTTGTGGATCATGCTGCTGGTGTTGTCTTCCTGCACCATGCGGCCGTTCAGCCAGGTGCGAATCGCCAGTTGGTGCGGATCGGGGATCTCATCCGCCGTCGCCATCCACGGACCAAACGCGCCGGTCTGACGCCAGTTTTTACCGGCGGTGAACCAGGTGTGCTGCCAGTCGCGGGCGGAGCCGTCCATGTAGCAGCTGTAGCCCGCCACGTGGCGCAGGGCGTCGTCGCGGCTGATGTTCTCCCCGCCTTTACCGATGATCACCGCCAGCTCGCCTTCGTAGTCGAATTCGCTGGAGTGGCGCGGCTTCAGCACCGGCTCGTTGTGGCCGGTCTGTGAATCCGGGAAGCGGACAAACAGCGTCGGGGCCGGGTTGTGCTGGTCAAACTCCTTGCGCTTGTCGGCGTAGTTCATGCCCACGCAGAGGATTTTTTCCGGCTGCTCAATCACCGGTAAGAATGTGATGGCGCTCATCGGCACGTCCACGGCATCGTTCAGGTAGCGGGTGGCCTGCGCCAGCCCGTTGCCCTGCAGCAGCGCCTTGAGGTCGCTGTAGCGGTCGCCCAGACGGCGGCCTAAATCAATCACGCCGTCGGCCTGCACGATGCCGTAGCTGCGTTTTCCCTGGTATAAAAAGCTTGCGAGTTTCATTGTTCTTTCCTGAAAACTTAAACGAGGAAGTTGCCCAGAATCAGCAGTGAGATGGAGACGTTAATCGCCCCGCCGATACGGGTAGCAATCTGGGCGAACGGCATCAGGCTCATGCGGTTGCCTGCGGTCAGGATCGCCACGTCGCCGGTACCGCCCTGGCCGCTCTGGCAGCAGGAGACGATGGCGACATCAATCGGGTGCATGCCAATCTTTTTGCCAACGAAGAACCCTGTCGCCACCAGCGCGGAGACGGTGCTGATAATCACCAGCAGGTTGGTCAGCGTGAAGGCGGCCACCAGTTCATGCCATGGGGTGATGGCCACGCCAACGGCAAAGAGAATCGGGTAGGTCACAGAGGTCTGGAAGAATTTGTACACCACCTGAGAGCCTTCCAGCAGGCGCGGAGAGGCGCCGTTGCAGAGCTTCACCAGCACCGCCATAAACAGCATGCCGACCGGCGCAGGCAGGCCAATCAGCTTGTGGCCGAGCATGCCCAGCATGTAGAGCAGCACCGCCAGCAGCGCGCCGGAGGCGATCGTGGTCACGTCCGCTTTGCCGGAGAATGCAGGCTGAGAGACGGTGGCATCGGCATTGGCGCGGTTAGGCATCAGCTGGCCTTCACCGGTCAGATGCGGGTAGCGTTTACCAAGCTGGTTCAGGCAGCCGGAGATGATGATCGCCGTCAGACCGCCGAGCATGACCATCGGCAGCACGCGACCGAGCGCCACGCCCTGGTCCATATGCAGCAGGGTGGCATAGCCGATGGAAAGCGGGATCGCCCCTTCCCCAACGCCGCCCGCCATGATTGGCAGGATGATAAAGAAGAAGATCTGGAATGGCTCAAGACCCAGCGCCAGGCCGACGCCCATCCCCACCAGCATGCCGACGATTTCGCCGCACAGCATCGGGAAGAAGATGCGCAGGAAGCCCTGAATCAGCACCGTGCGGTTCATGCTCATGATGCTGCCGACAATAATGCAGCAGATGTAGAGGTAGAGAATGTTGGTGGATTTGTAGAACTTAGTGGTGGACTCGACCACCACGTCCGGCAGCAGGCCGTAATAGACCAGCGCGGAAGGGATAAAGGTGGCGCAAATCGCCGCCGCACCGAGCTTGCCGACAATCGGCAGGCGTTTGCCAAACTCGCCGCAGGCAAAGCCGAAGAAGGCCAGCGTCGCCACCATCACCACGATATCGCTCGGCAGTTTTCCGCCCAGGCAATCAATCGCGATCAGTGCCCCCGCCAGAACGAACAGCGGCAGAGGAATAATCCCGATTTTCCAGGTATCCATAATATGCCACCAGCGCTCTTTGAGCGAAGGTCGCTGAATTTCAATCGGGTCGTGGGTAACAGAGAAAGAATCGTCAGTTGTGCTCATAATAAGCCCCTTGGTTATTTTGTGCGTTCAGCTTAGAGTCACAAAGGCTTACTTTATGTGAGGAATGGCATATTAAAAGCGAAGTTTTAATGGCAGCTATGGTTTTAATGGTTTCTTTTATTTAATGTGATTTATGCCTTATTTATGGTCGTGGTTTTTATGGTTTCTTTTCTGAATTGAACAAACAAATAACATTTATTCATGCAGCCAGATGCCACCCGTCTTTGGGATAACGCTTTTACAGCGCCCGCTGTGCAAGGGATCACAAGTTTTCGGCAAAGCGGGCGCCCGCGTGAAAAAAGATGATATATTGGCGTTCTTTGTCGCTACCTTGCGTGAGAGTTATGAAAGTCTCTTTCCAGATAAAGCTGTTTATTTCGCTGGTTGCCTTTTTCTCAGTGCTTTTTGCGTTACTGGGCGGATATTATTATGCCGATGTCGGGAAACAGCTTTATCAGGAAATGAGCACGCGCGCCAAAATACAGGCTGAAGAGATTGCACTTATTCCAACATTGCGACATGAAGTTGAACAAAAGAATATCATCGCCATCCATGATTTTATGCAGAAGATTTCTGCGCACAGTGACGCCAGCTTTATTGTGATTGGCGATAATAAGGGCCAGCATCTTTTTCACTCCGTCTTCGCCGACAGAGTGGGCACCACGCTGGTAGGCGGTGACAACGACGCCGTATTGCAGGGTAAAAGCACCACCACCATCCGCAAAGGCGGGTTGGGTATTTCGCTGCGCAGTAAGGCCCCCATCTTCAACGCTGCCGGACAGGTGGTCGGCATTGTTTCGGTCGGCTATCTCACCAGCTACCTGGACACCATTACCGTCAGTAAAGTGGTCAATATCCTGATTGCCGCCGTGCTGCTGCTGATTGCTCTCTTTATCTTCTCCTGGTTCTTTACCCGCAGTATTAAGAAGCAGATCTTCTCCCTCGAGCCGCGCGAAATCGGCCTGCTGGTGCGCCAGCAGAAGGCACTGATGGAGTCTATTTATGAAGGGGTGATTGCCATTGACGATCAAAGGCGGATTGAGGTGATCAACCAGGCGGCGCGCAAGCTGCTGAGGCTGAGCCAGCCGGCCCGCGAGCTGCGCGGGCAGCTGATAAATCAGGTGATCGATCCGGTCCCGTTCTTCGACACGCAGACGATGCTGGCGAAAGATACCCATGACGAGATTTGCCGTTTTAACGATCTGACGGTGATTGCCAGCCGGGTCCACATCATGCTTGAGGGGTCGCTACAGGGCTGGGTGATCACCTTCCGCGATCGCAACGAGATCGACTCGCTGAGCGCCCAGCTTAGCCAGGTCAAACGCTATGTCGATAACCTCCGCATAATGCGTCATGAGCAGCTAAACCGGATGACCACCCTCTCCGGCCTGCTGCACATGGGCCGCTATGAGGAGGCGATTGGCTACATTCAGGCGCAGTCTGAACACGCCCAGGAGCTGCTGGACTTTATCTCTTCGCGCTTTAGCTCCCCGACCCTGTGCGGCCTGCTGCTGGGCAAAGCCGCCCGCGCGCGGGAGAAAGGCGTCGAACTGAGTTTCGACCCGGCCTGTCGGCTGGACAGGCCGTTCCTGCCGCTGGGGGAGCAAGAGTTGATTTCGATTATTGGCAACCTGCTGGATAACGCCATCGAAGCGACACAGCGATCGCCGCTTCCCCACGCGCCGGTGGAGGTGCTGATAAAGCTCAGCGAACAGGAGCTGATCATTGAAGTGGCCGACCAGGGCGTGGGCATCAAGCCGGAGATCCGTGACCGGATCTTTGAGCGCGGCATCACCACCAAAACTCGCGGCGATCATGGGATTGGTCTGTATCTGATCGAAAGCTATGTCACACAGGCTGGCGGCGCGATAGAAGTTGCCGATAATACGCCGCGCGGCGCCATTTTCTCCCTGTTTATCCCGGCCACGGGAACCGCCCGGCAACTGGAAGACACCGACTATGCAACATGAACTTATCGACGTACTGATTGTTGAAGACGAGAACGAACTGGCGCAACTGCATGCGGAGCTGATAGGCAAACATCCGCGTCTGAGGCTGGTGGGCATTGCCTCGTCGCTGGCTGCGGCCCAGGCAGAGCTTGCAAACAAACAGCCGCAGCTGGTGCTGCTGGATAATTATCTGCCGGACGGCAAAGGGATCTCGCTGATCAATAACCCCATGCTGGCCCGCGCCAACTGCTCGGTCATTTTTATTACTGCCGCCAGCGATATGGACACCTGCAGCCAGGCGATCCGCAACGGCGCGTTCGACTACATCCTCAAGCCCGTCTCCTGGAAGCGGCTCAGCCAGTCGCTGGAGCGCTTCGTGCAGTTTGCCGAACAACAGCGGGTCTGGAAGATTGTCGACCAGCAGAACGTGGATTCGCTGTATCAGCTTCAGGCGAAAAACTACCGCCAGGACAACGGCAGCAAGGGCATTGAGGAAAATACGCTGGCGCGGGTGCAGTCGCTGTTTAACGACAAGGCAATGCACTGCTTTACCGTGGATGAGGTGGTGAGCGAGACGGGATTGAGTAAAACCACCACCCGTCGCTATCTGGAGCACTGCGTGGAGACGGGCTTTCTCAGCGTGGAGATGCTGTACGGCAAGATTGGGCATCCGAGGAGGATGTACCGGCGCGCAGAAGCCTGAAGCTGTATTGTAGGCCCGGTAAGCTTGCGCCACCGGACAAATCGCCGGGTGGCGCTAACGCTTACCCGGCCTACGTTCGGGCAAGAGTCTACATCAACACATACCCATACAGCCGCTTAATCCCGTCGGCATCCTTCTCGCTGTAAACGCCCTGCAGTTCAGGCGAGAAGCCCGGCAGCAGGTTGATGCCCTCCTCCAGCGCCAGGAAGTAACGCTGCACCGCCCCGCCCCAGACTTCACCCGGGACCACGCACAGCACGCCTGGCGGATAGGGCAGCGCTCCTTCGGCCGCAATTCGCCCTTCGGCATCCCGTATGCGAACCAGCTCCACGTCTCCGCGAATATACGCCTGATTGGCATCCTGCGGGTTCATCACCACCTCCGGCAGGCTCTCCTTGCGGAACATCGCCTTCTGCAGATCCTTGACGTCAAAGCTGACGTAGAGATCGTGCATCTCCTGGCACAGCTGGCGGAGGGTATAATCCCGGTAGCGCACCGGGTATTTCTGGAAGATCGTCGGCAGCACGTCCGCCAGCGGCGTATCGTCTTCAATATGCTGTTCAAACTGCCCCAGCATCGCCACCAGCTGCGCCAGCTTCTCGCTGCTTTCGGCAGGCGTCAGCAGGAACAGAATCGAGTTAAGGTCGCATTTCTCCGGCACGATGCCGTTTTCACGCAGGTAGTGCGCCAGAATCGTTGCCGGGATCCCGAAATCAGTGTACTCCCCCGTCTCGGCATCGATGCCCGGCGTGGTCAGCAGCAGCTTGCACGGGTCAACAAAGTACTGCTCGCTCGCATAGCCCTCAAACCCGTGCCAGTTGGCCCCCGGTTCGAAGCTGAAGAAGCGCAGCTCGCTGGCAATGGCATGCGTCGGATGATCCTGCCACGGCCGCCCCGCCACCACCGGTGGGATAAACGGTTTGATCATATGGCAGTTGGCAATGATCGCCTTGCGCGCCTCAATGCCCAGCTCGACGCACTCCGCCCACAGCCTGCGTCCGCTCTCCCCTTCATGTATTTTCGCGTTGACATCCAGTGCCGCAAATAGCGGGTAAAACGGGCTGGTGGAGGCATGCAGCATAAAGGCGTTGTTCAGCCGCTTGTGCGGGCAGAAACGCGCCTGACCACGAATGTGGTTATCCTTTTTATGGATCTGCGAGGTTTGCGAGAATCCGGCCTGTTGTTTGTGCACCGACTGGGTCACGAAAATCCCCGGATCGTTCTCGTTCAGCTCCAGCAAAAGCGGGGATGTTTCCGCCATCATCGGAATAAACTGCTCGTAGCCCACCCAGGCGGAGTCAAAGAGGATGTAGTCACAGAGATGGCCGATCTTGTCGATCACCTGACGGGCGTTGTAGATCGTCCCGTCGTAGGTGCCAAGCTGAATGATCGCCAGGCGGAACGGACGCGGCTCGTCGGCCTTCTCCGGCGCCGTCTCGCGGATCAGATCCCGCAGATACGCGTCGTCAAAGCAGTGGTCGTCAATCCCGCCAATAAAGCCAAACGGGTTACGTGCGGCCTCAAGGTAAACCGGCGTGGCACCCGCCTGGATCAGCGCCCCGTGGTGGTTAGATTTATGGTTGTTGCGGTCGAACAGCACCAGATCGCCGCGGGTGAGCAGCGCGTTGGTCACCACCTTGTTGGCCGCCGACGTCCCGTTCAGCACGAAGTAGGTTTTATCTGCGTTGAACACTTTCGCCGCGAATTTTTGCGCATGCTTGGCGGACCCTTCGTGGATCAACAGATCCCCCAACTTCACGTCGGCATTGCACATGTCGGCGCGAAATACGTTCTCACCGAAGAAATCATAGAACTGTCGCCCTGCCGGGTGTTTTTTGAAAAAGGCGCCGTGCTGGTGTCCTGGACAGGCGAAAGTGCTGTTACCCATCTCCACATACTGACTCAGGGTGTCGAAAAACGGTGGCAGCAGGTTCTCTTCGTAACGGCTGGCAGCGCTCTCCAGCTCCAGAAACTCCTGAGCTTTACCCGAGATGACCGCGGTGGCGCCGTCAGGCACCTCCGTTGGTTCCTGAGAGAAAATAAACACCGGTAGCTGAAAGCCCGTGCGTTTCAGCAATGCAAGGATGCCACTGCGACTCTCTGTCGTCGTCATGACGACGGCTGCCACATCGGTGAAATCCGTGCTGTCCAGCGTCACCTTTTCGCGGTGCGTAGACACAGTTGAGAGCAGCTCGCGGCTGACGGCGATTTTCATGGTTTTCATAAGCGCAATTACCCTCACCGAACGGTGAGACAGGGAGGAGAAAATTCGCGCAATAATGTCACCTTTTATTTTGAGGTGCAAGAAGGAATCAGTATGCACGAAACCACCCAAAGCTAAGGCCCGCGCAGCGCTGACGTGCCATAATAATGCAATATCAATGATTAAATAACAGGAGTTAACTTTGGTTATCGGGCCATTTATCAACGCAGGAGCCGTATTGCTGGGCGGCGTACTCGGCGCAGTGCTAAGCCAGCGGCTGCCGGAGCGTATTCGCACCTCCATGCCCTCAATATTCGGCCTGGCATCGTTAGGGATCGGTATTCTGTTGGTGGTCAAATGCGCCAACCTGCCGGTGATGGTGTTGGCCACCCTGCTCGGCGCGCTGATTGGCGAATTTTGCTATCTGGAAAAAGGCATTAACAGCGCGGTGAGCAAAGCCAAAAACCTGATAGCCCGACCGGGCAAGGCGAAACACGGCACGCACGAGACGTTTATTCAGAACTATGTCGCCATCATTATTCTGTTTTGCGCCAGCGGCACCGGGATTTTCGGTTCGATGCAGGAAGGGATGACGGGCGACCCGAGCATTTTGATTGCAAAAGCGTTTCTTGATTTCTTCACCGCCACTATTTTTGCCACCACGCTCGGCATTGCCGTGGCGGCGATTTGCGTCCCGATGCTGCTGATCCAGCTGGCACTGGCTACCTGCGCCACGTTAATTCTCCCGCTCACTACTCCGGCGATGATGGCAGACTTTACCGCCGTCGGCGGCCTGCTGCTGCTGGCTACCGGGCTGCGCATCTGTGGGATCAAGATGTTTGCCGTGGTGAACATGCTGCCCGCACTGCTGCTCGCCATGCCGCTCTCCGCGCTCTGGACGCACTTTTTCGCTTAAGGATGCGGCGAAATGGTGAGAGATTGCGCAGTCCGTATCGAAAACAACATTTTTCGTTGACGCCACCGGGCAGATCGGGTTTAATGCGCCCCGTTGCCCGGATAGCTCAGTCGGTAGAGCAGGGGATTGAAAATCCCCGTGTCCTTGGTTCGATTCCGAGTCCGGGCACCACTATTTAAAGAACCCGCCCTCGTGGCGGGTTTTTGCTTTCTGAGTCAACAACTTGTTGGTTTATCAGTAGTTACCCCTCTTATCTTTCCTCCGGCCCCGCTTCCCGGTGGTACAAAATGGGCATTATGATAAAGCCTACCAAAGACCGAAACGGCACCTACTATACAGTGGACACATGCCGGATTGCCCAGGGCCTCCGAAAACATCCAGTCGTGCTGCACATCCGGCCTGATTGATGGTGAAATTCCCGACAAAAACGGCTGGCTTTCCGCTGGTGTTGCCCTTTCCCTACTACAGCGGCCACTCAAGCGAGAACGGGCTTCTCATTGATGCCATTGAGCAAAAATCTGGCCTGATACTTTCGGTGATGCCCGGTGAAAGCCGTCTAGTAGGCCGAGGTGTGTAGCTGCAAAAAGCGACTTCTGCTTCAGACCCCGTAACCACATTGCTACTATATTGTGCATGCGTTGGCACGCATGGCAGTCAGAGGGAGCCGTTTATCAGTCTAAACAGACGCCGGTAAAGCAATTGAGAGGAATTACAATGGATGCAGCATTGCTTAACATGATGCAATCAGGTGGAAGAAATAAAGCCTGGGCGGAAACGATGGTGAATATGGAAGCCAGGAAACTGGTAAATACAGCCAACACTCTGTCGGCTTTTCATCTCAGCGATGGTCTGACTCGAATGAAGTTCATTCAGGAAATTCGGGACCTCATAGAACAACAGTTTACGCTAGCTCGTCAGGCTAAATCAGATAAAGAATGCATGGACTGCGTTAAAATACTTCGAGAAGAAAACTATAACCTCCTGGAACAAGCTCGTTTATTACGAACGAAGGCAGCGAAGCTTTACGCGAAAGTCGAGTTCATCCGAGAGAATAACAAAATTGTTGGGTATGTTATCTCGGCAGTTAGTGTTGTCCTGGCCGGTGCTGAAATAGCCGCAGGATTTACACTGATTGGCACGATGACCCCTCTCGGAGTTCTTGCTGGTGCGATTCTGGTTACTGACGGGGCAAACAGCATCAGTAAAGAAGTGGCTCGCTACGCAACGAACAACACTACCAGTGAAGGGCTGGTCGCGAATGCCGCGATGTCTACAGCTGAGTTTATGGGCTTTAGTCGTGAGAATGGTTTAGGTGTCTACAAATCAATCTCACTGGCCGCTAATGCGTATACCATTTTTGGCTTGTTACGGCGACCTGGTACCTGGCGACTGTTTCGTTATCTACCCACAGACTATTACCGAAAGGTGAGCACATTGAGCCGCCCGCAGCTTACAATGAAAATAGCGGGTTACGGCGTGAAAGCTAAGATTATTTTTGATCTGTTGTCCGTCAGCGACCCGTCTCAGAATTAGTCAGCATTTTACGGTAACGCCAGGATTTGTAGCCAAGTTTTGCTGGCGTTATATACCAGATAAAAGGTAGTACAATCAATAACGTGAGCGCAAGTGTCAGACTTGTATCCCTGGATGCAAGTAAAAGAGTTAAAGCCAGTATGATAAAGGCAATAATAGTTATCCACTTCATTGCCTTAAAACGATTGGCCAGATCATGAGTTACGCTATCAAACGAACCACCGTAATTCTCGATATTGTTTTTTAGCTTTTGAAGATCTCGTTTACTAAAACCTGATTTTAAAAGTGCTTCTTCGCTTGTCATTCAACTAACCGTCCCATAACTCACTGAAACATGTGACGAAGTTTAACTTAATTTGACGGATAAATCGCTACCTGTCGATATTTGTCAAATTTATATTTATATCAAATAGTTGAAGATATCTTACAGTGGCGGTGACCAGACTCTTCAATCGTGTCCATGACAACGTCCTTGTGTCGTTTTGAGCCAGAGTAAATCCAAACCCAAGGCCAGGAAGTTGTCCTCATCCAGCGTTCTCAAACCTCAGAATACCGCCCGCAATTATGCTTTTGTTCTCTCCCCAACCTAGGGATCGTTCCCACCTGTGCCCAGCAGTTTGTTTTTGAAGATAAACAAACACGCCTCGTTGAAATTCTCCGCCCCCAGCCGTTCTGAGAGCGCCGTTCGTGTGCGGTAGAGACTTTTCACCGACGTATTCAGCTCGCCTGCAATCTCCTCCATTGACATCCCTGCCCTCAGCAACCGCAACATGATCGTTTCATGCGTGCTCAGCCGTAAATTCAGCAGCCACTTCGTGGTCAGGCGCCGGCCCTTCATATTGAGCACCAGGTTAAACAGCGAGGCCATATCCGGCGCCGTCAGCGACGTATTCATAAACAGCTTCATACTGAGCAGATTCTCCTCGCGGTGGCGCATATCAAGCATAACGCAGCAGATCGTTTTTCTCGTTCTGGCCGGATGGCGTATCAGGTAATCATATAAACGGAGCGGACAACGACTATCAATCAATACAGAATATTCATCTGCACCGTTATCAAATATGTTTCTGTCAATCGAATCGAGCAGGATAATATCCGGAAAAAATATCCGCATGCCCCTGACAAGGTAGCGATCCTGAGTCACTAACACTATTGAAGTTGCCACTAACCATCCCTTTTAGATTAAAGCAAGAACGATCCTGCGAAAAGAAGACCGCCTTCGTTTTATAGCGCCGTTATATTAACGATAAATGTATTCTGGCTTTGGACATCCCTCAATACACACATTGATGAGTAAGACTTCCTGTAGACTATCATTCAATGGCTGCCATTAATTATAAATAAAAAACAATCGCAGAAAAGTCACTTCTCTAAACATTAAGAATTTTTGTCATGAAACTTCCCAAACATGCACCAGAAAGTACTTTAATTGAGGCATATAAGCGTCATTAAAAATATATACAAAACTGTCACAACAAAAATAAAACCATTATATTTCAATGTATTACAATTAAGCATTCAATTCAAAATAAACACAAAAAACGGCTCATTACAGAATTATCTCAAAACTACGCAGCCGCTTTTCAGCATATTTATCCGGCAACATATCAGGTGTACATTACCTCCTATCCAGTCTACTGAGATGAGGATCCATAATTACCTTTAAGTAAGTACCCCGTAACATCACTGCATTCAGATTTAATGTTCTCATTTATGGCCTTTTACGCTGAGCTTAAAGGCGGCCGTGTTATGCAATGGATTCATGAAAAACAAATGGCAAATAGATATGGAAAGATCACTTAGCTTCAGTACATTATTCTTTTATCGCACCCCAACATTATTGTTTCTGTTATTACTCTTTCCTGTTCTGGTTCAGGCTACGGAATCCGTTTATGAGCAACAGATTCAACAGGCGCGTAACGGTAATTACACGTCGTTTCTCGATTATCTTCAGCGTTATCAGCAGCAGCATGCCCTGACGCCTGAACACGTTGCGGACTGGTTACAGGTGGCGGCCTGGGCAGGCCATGATGACGAGGTTATTCAGGTCTGGCAGCGCTACAGCATTTATATGCCGCTGCCCGCCCGCGGCGTTGCGGCTGTCGCACAGGCCAGGCGAAATCAAAAAGCGTGGCAGCCCGCTCTGACGCTCTGGAAAGAAGCGCGCAGCCTTGCGCCGGATAACGACGATTATCGTATCGGCTATATCAAAACCCTGGCCGATGCCCGTAAAGATACGATTGCCCTGCAGGAAGCCCGACAGCTGGTGGCGGAGGATCCCTCGCAGGCGCATCTCCAGACACTGGCGTACGTCTGGCAACGCCAGGGAAAAAGCTGGGATCGGCTTTTAGCCGACACGCGCGCACTGGATATCGCGCCAGAAAATCACGCGCTTCTTCGCGAGCTGATCGACGCGCTAACGGATAACCGGGTCAATACCCCCGCGCTCCTGCTTTCACAAAAGGTGGCGCTGTCCCCCGCGGAACGTCGTCGCCTTGAGCTGAATGCCGCAGCCGAAAGCGTGCGCCTTGCAGATGTGCCAGGCAGAACAGAAAAAGAGCGCCTGCAGCTTGCGCAATCTGCGCTGAATCGTTACGACGCGCTGCTGTCTCGCTGGCAAGGCGAGCCGCAGGCGGCGGAAGACATCGTCCTTGCGCGTATCGACCGGCTCGGCGCGCTCTACGCTCATGCCGATTATCCGCGGGTCATCAGCGAATACCAGGATCTGACGGCAGCCCGGCATCCGGTGCCGGGCTGGGCAATCGGCTGGGTGATCTCCGCATATCTGCAGGAGAAAAACGCTGCCGCCGCCTTCGCGCTTCTGCAACGCTATCCGCAATACACATCTGACCCGCAGGACGAAGAGCACGCGCTTTTCTACGCCTGGCTGGATACGGGACAGTATCCGTCTGCCCGCCGGTATGCAGAGCGCCAGACCCGCAACGTTCCCTGGACCCGTTACGATTTCGGCTCCCCTACCCCTCAGCCGAACGATCGATGGCTTACCGGTCAGTCGCTCCGTTTTAACTATTTGCTGGCGACGAATGCCCTGCCGGAAGCCGAAAAGCTGGCGCGACGTCTGGCAACAACCGCGCCGGGCAATCAGGGATTGCAGATTGACTACGCCACGCTGCTTCAGGCGCGGGGTCTGCCGCGCGCGGCGGAGCAAACGCTGAAAATGGCGGAGGCGCTGGAGCCCTCGAATCTGGAGCTTGAGCAGCAGCAGGCTTACGTCGCCATGGATCTGCAGGAGTGGCGGCAGATGGATTTACTGGCCGACGACGTCGTCGCCCGCGCGCCCAACGATCGCAGCGCCAGGCGTCTGGACAGGCTCCGCACCGTCCACCATATGTCCGAGCTGCGCCTCAACGCGAGCAAGGGTTTGCACTCCGATAACCCCGTCAGCGGGACGCACGACCTCAACTGGGACGCCACGCTCTATGGCCCGCCCGTAGCGGATAACTGGCGGCTGTTTGCCGGCACCCGCTATGCAGAGGGTAATTTCGATGAAGGCAAAGGCTCCAGCCGTCACCTGTTGGGCGGTATCGAATGGCGGCCACGCGATCTCCAGCTCGAAGCCGAGCTCTCAAGCAACCGCTATCAAGGGGCGAACAAGCCGGGCGCTCGCCTCTCAACAACGTACTTTGTCACCGATAACTGGCAGGTCATCGGCAGCCTTGAGCGCCTGTCGCGCACCACGCCCCTGCGGGCATTACGCAACGGGATCAGCGCCAACCGGGGGGAAGGCGGGGTGCGCTGGTATCAAAACGAGCGTCGTGAGTACCAGTTCAACGCCGCCCTCAGCCGCTTCTCGGACCATAACCGCCGACAGGAATACACCCTCACGGGCAAGGAGCGTCTCTGGCAGACCCCGTCCCTGACGCTGGATCTCGAACCGGGGATCGCCGCCAGCAAAAACAGCCTGCGGGACACCCTCTATTACAACCCGGCGCGGGATCTCTCCGTGACGGCCGCCCTGGCCGTTGACCATGAGATGGTCCGCCATTACGACACCCTCTGGAGCCAGCAGTTCGTGGCGGGAGGCGGCCGCTACTGGCAGAAAAATCAGTCCGCTGGCGCCATCGCTCTGCTGGGTTACGGACAACGCGTTCAGTGGAACAACGTCATGGATACCGGCGTGATGCTGAACTGGGACAAGCGCCCTTACGACGGCAAACGCGAGAGCAACCTCTCCGTCACGTTTGATGCGACTTTACGCTTTTAAGGATGATGATGATGAACACACGTTTTTCCGCGAGCCTGATATTCATCGGCTGGCTCTGCCTCAGCGCGAGCGTCTGCGCACAGGCATTTTCGTTTATTGCGCCCAAAGATCGGCCGCAACTGGAGGCGAGTAAACCCTGGCCGCAGAACCAGTTCCTGGTGCTGGCCTACCACGACGTCGAAGACGATGCCGCCGATCAGCGCTACCTCTCCGTACGAACCAGCGCGCTAAACGAGCAGATAAGCTGGCTGCTGCACAACGGGTATCACGTCATCAGCGTGCAGGACATTCTCGATGCCCATGACGGAAAAAAAACGCTGCCGCCCAAAGCCGTTCTGCTCAGCTTTGACGACGGCTACAGCAGCTTTTACACCCGCGTCTGGCCACTGCTTCAGGCGTGGAACGTTCCTGCGCTGTGGGCGCCGGTGGGCAGCTGGGTGGATACGCCGGAAAATCAAAAAGTTAACTTCGGCGGTCTGATGACGCCCCGCGATCGCTTCGCGACGTGGGACATGGTGCGCGAGCTCAGCCGGTCTCCGCTGATTGAGATCGGATCGCACACCTGGGCCTCGCATTACGGCATCCCGGCTAACCCGCAGGGCAGCCGCGAACCGGCCATCGCCAACCGCTTTTATGATAAAGCGACGGGCCGCTATGAAACCGATCGGCAGTTCAACCAGCGGATCGGCGATGACGTTCGCAAAGTGACTAACAAAATTACGCAGGTAACGGGCAAGGCGCCGCGCGCCTGGGTCTGGCCCTATGGTGCCGCCAACGGCACGTCGCTCGCCATCGCCAGACAGCAGGGTTATCAGCTGGCCTTTACCCTTGAGGACGGGCTGGGGAACGTTCAGGAGCTGGGCAATATCCCTCGTCTGCTGATCGCCGGCAATCCCTCGCTCAAGGCGTTTGCCAGTACGGTCAGCCAGGTTCAGGAGCGCGAACCCGTGCGCGTCATGCACGTCGATCTCGACTACGTTTACGATCCCGATCCGGCCCAGCAAACCCAAAATATCAACAGGCTGATCCAGCGGGTCTACGACATGAAAATCAGCCATGTTTTCCTGCAGGCGTTTGCCGACCCGCAGGGCGACGGCAGGATCAAGGCGCTCTATTTTCCCAACCGCCAGCTGCCGGTCCGGGCCGATCTTTTTAATTTTGTCTCCTGGCAGCTGCAGACTCGCGCGGGCGTGAAAGTCTTCGCGTGGATGCCGGTGCTCTCGTTCGATCTCGATCCTGCCCTGCCGCGCGTGCAGCGTCGTGATCGTCAGACCGGCCGGTTAAGCGATGCCACCGAGCCCTATATCCGGCTTTCTCCGTGGAACCCGCAGGTGCGCCAGCAGGTGACGGACATCTATGAAGATCTGGCCCGCTATGCCAGCTTCAACGGGATCTTATTCCATGACGATGCGGTGCTGACCGACGTGGACGATGGCGGGCAGGACGCCGCTCAGAGCACCACGCGTCAGAAAAGCCAGCTGCTGATTGGGTTTACCCACGCCCTGAGCCTGGCGGTGAAGCACATCCGCGGCCCGCAGATAAAAACCGCCCGCAATATGTTCGCCTTACCCATTCTGCAGCCCGAAAGCGAAGCGTGGTTCGCGCAGAATCTTGACGATTTTCTGGCGGAGTATGACTGGACGGTGCCGATGGCCATGCCGCTGATGGAGTCCGTCCCGGCAGACGAGAGCGATGCCTGGCTGGCGCGTCTGGTGAAAATGGTCGCCACGCGTCCCGGCGCGCTCGATAAAACCATTTTTGAACTGCAGGCCAGGGACTGGGATCGGAAACCGCAGCGCGCCGTTTCCGACAGCCAGCTGGCACAGTGGATGCGCGTGCTCCAGCTGAACGGCGTCAAAAACTACGGTTACTACCCCGATGATTTCATCAACAACCAACCTGATATCTCACGCATCAGGCCTGTATTTTCTTCGTACTGGTACCCTGACAATGACTGATCGCATTATCGCCTTTTCCATTTTATGTCTGGTATTCGGGTTGCCGTTAGGCGTGGCCGCCCTCTTTACCGGCGAGCTGATTCTGGATTTTGTGTTCTTCTGGCCGCTGTTCATGTCCGTGCTCTGGATAACCGGCGGGCTCTATTTCTGGTTTCAGCTTGAACGCCACTGGTCGTGGGAGAAAGAGACGCCCGCCCCGACGCTCGCCGGTGAGCCGCTCATCTCCATTCTGATCCCTTGCTTCAACGAGGAACGAAATGCCCGGGAGACGATTAGCGCTGCGCTGGATCAGCGGTATGAAAATATCGAGGTTATCGCCATCAACGACGGCTCGTCTGACAACACCGCGCAGGTGCTGCAGGCGCTGGCGCAGGAGCAGCCGCGCCTGCGGGTGATTAACCTCGCGGAAAACCAGGGAAAAGCGCTGGCGCTCAAAGCCGGAGCAGCGGCGGCCCGGGGCGATCTGCTGGTCTGCATTGACGGCGACGCCCTGCTCGACCGCGATACGGCAGCGTATCTGGTGGCGCCGCTGATTCAGTATCCCCACGTCGGGGCGGTCACCGGGAATCCGCGTATTCGCACGCGCTCCACGCTGATCGGCCGCATTCAGGTAGGCGAGTTCTCATCGATTATCGGGCTCATCAAGCGGACGCAGCGGATCTATGGCCGGGTCTTTACCGTCTCGGGCGTCATCGCCGCCTTTCGCCGACAGGCGCTGGCAGATGTCGGGTACTGGAGCCCGGACATGATCACCGAAGACATCGACATCAGCTGGAAGCTGCAGCTGCGCCACTGGGATATTTTTTTCGAGCCGCGGGCGCTGTGCTGGATCCTGATGCCGGAGACGCTCAAGGGCCTGTGGAAACAGCGTCTGCGCTGGGCCCAGGGCGGCGCGGAGGTGTTTCTGGTCAACCTTCGCAGGATTGTGCGCTGGGAGCATCACCGCATGTGGCCCCTGTTTCTTGAGTATGCCCTGTCAACGCTGTGGGCCTTCGCCTACGCGATGACGGTGCTGTTATTTATTCTCAGCCATATCGCTCCTGTTCCTGCCAGGCTGACCGTGGGGAGCCTTTTTCCACCAGAG
Source organism: Enterobacter cloacae complex sp. Mu1197 (assembly GCF_040059225.1). Taxonomy (NCBI): domain Bacteria; kingdom Pseudomonadati; phylum Pseudomonadota; class Gammaproteobacteria; order Enterobacterales; family Enterobacteriaceae; genus Enterobacter; species Enterobacter cloacae complex sp. Mu1197. Next base: position 3,924,886 of record NZ_CP157375.1, read on the forward strand.
TTTACCGGGCTACTGCTGGGCGTGATGTGCCTCCTGCAGTTCCTCGTCAGTTTGTACATCGAGCGGCGCTATGAACGGAAGGTGGCCAGCTCGCTTTTCTGGGTGATCTGGTTTCCGATGGTGTACTGGATGATCGGCCTGTTCACCACCCTTGTCGCATTTCCAAAAGTCATGCTTAAACGCCAGCGCGCCCGCGCGCGCTGGATCAGTCCGGACCGGGGAAAAGGACGCATTTAATGAACGAAAATACCTTAATTCTGACCGAACATCGGCTGTTGCCACGTCTTTTCGATGCCGCGTTAACGCTGGTGGCGTGGGGAGGCTTTCTGTTTTTCCTGTATGCCCGGCTCTGGATGCAGCTCACCGAGGAGAGCGACCACCGCTGGGGCGTCATTATTGCGTCTTTTAATACGGTGTTGCTCTACCTGCTGTTTGCTGCGCTCAACGGCTGGCTGCTGATTTTGTGGTATCAGTACAATCGCCGTCGGGCCCACGTGAGGCGGCGTCAGCCGGGCTATTTTCACCAGGAGGAGCTGGCCCGCAGCTTTAATGTCTCACCGCAGATCATCTCCGAGATGAGCCAGTACAACCTTCTGACGGTCTATCATGACCAGATTGGCCGCATCATCGATCTGAAGATCAACGGGCAGGAAGAGGAAGAACAGTAACAAAAAGCCCCCGCAGGATGCCCTGCGGGGGCTTTTTTATTGCGGGTAAGAACTACTTATCTTTAACCACGATCAGCGGCTCAATATCGCTCTCTTTCTTCACCACCAGCGAGTCATCGCCGCGCAGACAGGTCCCACCGTAGTTCCCGCCCACGGTAAAGGTACAGACCTGAATGTACTTGCCGTCGACGTTTGGCAGGCACCACAGCTGCTGGTAGATGTTTTTACGGTCGACAAACTTGCCGCTGGATTTATCCAGCAGTTCGTCCTGGGCGCTAATCAGGTCGATATTACTGCCGCAGCGTCCGGCAATCGGCTTGACGGCATATCCGGTCTGCTTCAGCAGATCGTTGACCTCAAAATCGGTGTCGAGCAGGTAACGGTGATTCGGGAACAGTTGCCACAGCACCGGAAGAATCGCCTTGTTGCCGGGAATGACGGTCCACAGCGGTTCAAAGACCAGCACCTCCGGGCGCAGCAGGACGTCAATCAGGCGCACTTCGCCTTCAGGATGCCCGGTCCGGATCGGCACGGCGGCGTATTCGGTTTCGCTGACCTCGCGGATCTGCTCTATCGCCGTCTCCCACGCCCAGGTTTTCCACACGCAGTTGACGTGGCGACCTTCGTCGTCAATCAGTTGTCCGGCGGCATCCCAGCTGAGCGCCCCCAGCCCGTGGAGGATTTTGGTCTCGAACCCGGCCTGCATCAGCGAACGCTGAATAAAGAGCGCGTGATAGTCCTCTTCGACATCGTTGTCCTGCATGATGTGGACGAAAGGCCGGGCGTGGCTGTGCTTCCAGGCGCCGGTCAGTTCTTCCAGCAGGCCTTCTGCCGGGTTATGCCCGTTGCCGCGATAGCCATTTTTCACCCACTCCTCAAGGATAAGTCCGCCCTCGGTATGGCAGGAGGCGGAGTCGGCGTTGTACTCGTAGACCTTGATGCCGCGCTCATCCATACAGAAATCCATACGACCGGTGATCATATGGTGACGACGCCACTGCCAGGAGAGGCGCAGGCGCGGCCAGAGGATTTTCGGGATGTCGAAAAGCGCCAGCAGGCTGTCGTCTTTCAGCACCTTGTCCGTGGCGTGCAGGTACATCAGGTGCAGTTCGTTGGTGGCCTTGATCAGCTCCTGCTCGGCGCTTTCGGTAATGGTGAAGTACTGGCAGGGATCTTTGTTGATCACGTGACCGTTGGCGCGAATATACGCCTGCTGCAGCACGTCATTTTCGTTGAGCCACTTGCCGTCGAACTGACGTTTGTTTTTCAGCCGCGCGCCGCTGATTTTCAGCAGTTCACCGTCGATTTCCGGCTGGGGAATGCTGTGTTCCGTATCGTCGGTCTGGATCATCCAGCCGAGAATTTCCGTGTCGCTGAAGGTGTCGTGGAGGGTGTAACACCCGTTCTCCACGCTCAGGCGCAGCTCGCGCGTCCACTGCTGCCCGAGCGGCAGCGGAGAGTGAATGACGTTCTGCTCGGCAATTCGCACCTTATCGTCCAGAAGCTGGGTGATCACCGCCACGTGGCCGGTCTCGTGAAACTCGCCGCCCTTTTGCCAGATCAGCAGCGCTCCGGCGCGCGGCGCGCGTTTTGAACCGTTGGCAAAAGCCTGAAGGGGCAGAATGTTATCGTTCACCACCTGACGCAAAAAGCGCAGGGAGAAGATCTCCCACGCCATGCCGACGTCGGTAAACACAAAGCCATAGTTGAGGAACAGGAAACGGCGGGCAAACTCAACGCACTGCCACTTGTGGCCCATGTATTCGTTGCCGATGTAGCTGCGAAAATCCGCGTCTTCCGGATAGTTTCGCGGGTCCAGACTGCCGTAATTTGAAGAGTAAATCGCCACGCCACCGGGCGCATAGCCTAACAATGTCCCGAATGGCGCATCACTGCTTAACGTTCCTTTACGCATGTATCCAACCTAAAACAGGCAGGCGGCAATTTTTATAGGTTGTCGTCGTCTGCACGTTGTAATTAACCTGACAGAGGAGCGTTTATCATACACCTGCGTGGTAAATAATTCGCCTTACCCGGCCGACAAAACACAAAACCCTGTAGGTCGGGTAAGCGAAGCGCCACCCGACACGTTTAAGGCTCACATCTTAAACAACCAGCACGCCGCAATATGCCCTGGCGCGATCTCCTGCATCGCTGGCTCCTGTGTCTGGCAAACCGGCATGCTATGCGGGCAGCGGTTGCAGAACTTACAGCCCGGCAGCGCGGACGTAGGGCCGGGCATTTCGCCGCGCAGGGTGGCGTCTTCGAGGTTGCGAATGCGCGGGTCGGGCTGGGGAACCGCCGCCAGCAGCGCGCGGGTATAAGGGTGCGCCGGACGCTGATACAGCTCATTCGCCGGGGCCACCTCCACCAGCTTACCGAGGTACATCACCCCAATGCGGCTGGAGATATGACGCACCATCGAGAGATCGTGGGCGATGAACAGATAGGTCAGTCCCAGCTCCTGCTGCAGATCCTGCAGAATATTCACCACCTGCGCCTGCACCGAGACGTCCAGCGCCGAGAGCGGCTCATCGCACAGCACAAATTCAGGACGCACGGACAACGCGCGGGCAATACTGATGCGCTGGCGCTGCCCGCCGCTGAACTCATGCGGGAACCGCTCAAGGTGCTCCTGCTTCAGCCCGACTTTGTAGAGCAGCGTTTCCGTCCGTTCGCGCTGTTCTTCACGGCTGTAGCCGTGGATCTGCATCGGCTCGGCCACCAGCTGTCGTACCGTCATGCCGGGGTTAAGCGAGGAGTAAGGGTCCTGAAAAATTGCCTGCATCCGTTTACGCAGCGGCTTGAGCTCTTTTTCGCGGGCGTGGGCAATCGCCTGTCCGGCAAAGTGGATTTCGCCCGCAGTGATATCGAAGAGGCGCAGGATGGCGCGCCCGAGGGTGGATTTCCCGCAGCCGGATTCGCCCACCAGGCCAAACGTCTCGCCGGGCTGGATATCAAAGCTCACGCCATCAACCGCCTTCACGGCCGCGCCTTTACGCAGCAAACCGCCGTTAAGCGGATAGTGTTTGCGCAGATCGCGCACGCTCACTAATGGCACCTGTTGTTCACTCATGCCTGAATCTCCTTATCGGCCCATAGCCAGCAGGCGGCGCGATGGCCCTCTCCCAAGGCGTAAAAAGCGGGCTGCCGTTCACACTGGGGCATGCGTTTCGGGCAGCGTTCGGCGAAGGGACAGCCCGGCGGCGGGTTAAGCAGGCCAGGCGGCGCGCCTTCAATGGGCGATAAACGTTGATTAACCTCATCCGGGCGCGGCAGCGAGGCCAGCAGCCCCTGGGTGTAAGGATGCGCAGGGCGATAAAAAATGTCTTCCACGCTCCCCTCTTCCATTACCAGCCCGCCGTACATCACCACCATGCGGCTACAGACCTGCGCCACCACGCCGAGATCGTGGGTGATCAGCAGAATAGCGGTTTGGGTCTGCTGTTGCAGGCTTTTCAGCAGACGCAGGATCTGCGCCTGAATGGTGACGTCCAGCGCGGTGGTCGGCTCATCGGCAATAAGCAGCTTAGGGTTGCAGGAGAGCGCAATGGCGATCATCACCCGCTGGCGCATCCCGCCGCTAAACTCGTGGGGATACTGGTCGTATCGGCGCCCGGCCTCGGCAATCCCCACCTGTTCCAGCATGGCGATCGCCGCCGCTTTGGCCGCTTTTTTGGTGAGCCCTTTATTGCGCATCAGGATCTCCGCCATCTGTTTGCCGATGGTCAGCACCGGGTTCAGGGCGGTCATCGGATCCTGGAAAATCATCGCGATCTCGTTGCCGCGAATGGCGCGCATCTGCGCAGGGGTTTTCTGCGCCAGATCGTCATTCTGGAAGCGAATGCTGCCGCCGGTTATCCGTCCATTGTTCCCCAGAAGCTGAATGATCGACTTACAGGTGACGCTTTTCCCGCAGCCCGACTCGCCAACAATGCCGACAAGTTCGCCCGGCTGCACCTGAAAGCTCACGCCGCGCACCGCGTGAACCTCGCCCTCGCGGGTGCGGAAGGTGGTTTGCAGGTTCTCAAGCGCTAACAGGTTACTCATCGCGATTCGCTCCTGGCTCAAAGGCGGTGCGGAACACATCGCCCAGCACGTTAAAGCTGAACACCGTCAGCAGGATCAGAATACCGGGGAACATCGCCAGCCACGACGCTTCGCCAATATAAGACTGGGCGTTGTTGAGCATGCTTCCCCACGACGCCGCCGGTGCCTGCACGCCGAGCCCAAGGAAGCTGAGCGTCGACTCCATCAGAATGGCCGAGGCGATATTGAGCGTGGCGGCCACGATAATGGTCGGCAGCACGCCGGGAATAATGTGGCGCGCGATAATGCGCAGCGGGTTTTCCCCCGACGCGCGGGCATAAAGCACATACTCGCGCTCTTTCACCGATAAGGTTTCTGCGCGCACCAGCCGCGACATGTTCATCCACGTCAGCAGGCTGATGATCAGAATGATGTTATCCACGCCCGGCTTGAGGTAAGCATTCACCACCAGCAGCAGGAAGAAGGCCGGAATGGCCATCAGGATATCCACGGCGCGCATCATCAGGTTATCCAGCCAGCCGCCAAAATAGCCGCTTACCGTTCCCACCACCGTACCGATAAGCGTGGAAAAGAGCATGGCGAGAAAACCGACCATCAGGGAGATCTGGCCGCCATATAGCGCACGGGTGAAGTAGTCGCGTCCATACTCGTCGGTGCCGAACCAGTGTGCGGCATCCGGCGGTAACGTGCGTGCGCCGAGCGCCAGCCGATCCGGATCGTACGGACTTAACCCCGCACAGAGCGCAGCGACAACGAAAATAAAAAGCACAAACAGGGAGAACTGCGCCGGACGATTGCGGCGCAGCTGGTGACGAACCTGCTGCCAGCGTCTGCTCATCCGGGTTACCTCAGCGTACGAATGCGGGGATCGGCGAAGCGATAAAGCAGATCGGCGATCAGGTTACCGACGATCAGCATCATCGACGAGAGCATGATGATCGCCATGATCAGCGGGTAGTCCAGCGAGGCGATCGACTGGATCCCAAGCAGCCCCATCCCCGGCCACGAGAAGACGCTTTCCGTCACATAGGCCCCCACGATTAGCTCACCAAACGACAGGCCGAACAGGGTGATCACCGGCAGCAGCACGTTTTTCAGCACGTGGCGGAACAGAATGCTGGAACGCGTGGCGCCGTAAGCCAGCTGGGTCTGCACGTAGTCGGCCGAGAGCTGCGAGATGGTGTTGGAGCGGATGTAGCGCACATAACTGGAGAGGTTGTAGAACGTGAGGGCAATACACGGCAGCACGCCGTGACGCAGCACGTCCAGCGCATTATCTTCCATGCCGATGGTGCGCATCCCCATGCTGGGGAACCAGTTAAGCTGCACGGCAAAGACCGTAATGAGCAAGATGCCGAACCAGAAAATCGGCACCGAGATGCCGATATAGGCAAACAGATTAAGCACGTGATCCAGCCAGCGGTGCTTAAATGCCCCCGCCAGCAGGCCGAGCGGGATGGCCAGCACGATCGCCAGCAGCAGCGACGCGCCCATCAGCCCCAGCGTGGCCGGAATGCGCTCGCCGATCATCTCCAGCACCGGGCGGTGGTAGATCAGCGAATAGCCGAGATCGCCCTGCAGGACGTTTTTCAGCCACAGGACGTACTGCGTGACCAGGGGCTTATCCAGCCCCAGGCTCTGGCGGATACGTTCGATATCTTCCGGAGCCATACGCGGCGTAATGTACGCCGCCACCGGATCGCCAGGCGCGAGCTTGACCAGCAAAAACGCCACCAGCGAAATAAAGAACAGCATCGGCAGCAGCTGCAGCAGCCGACGCGTGAGAAGTGTGTTCACGACATGCCCTTACCAAGGCCCCGACCCGACGGCCGGGGCAATCGCTTATTTCTGATAGATTTTTGACAGATCCTGGAACAGATAGACCGGTTTCGGCTCCGCTTCCTCGGTACCGCCAAAACGCTTGTCCACCGCGACGGTCGCATTGGTATAGGCGATCGGGTAGTACGTCATGTCGTTCGCCACCGTTTGCTGAATTTGCTTGTAGATATCAGCCCGTTTCGCGGCGTCAGTTTCCACGGCGCCTTTATCCCACAGGGCATCAAACTGCGGATTTTTGTAGTGCGCGTAGTTATACGCTTCGTTGCTCATGAACAGCGATTTGTAGCCGTCCGGCTCGGAGCCCATGATGTAGCCGCCCAGGTTGAGCTCCCACGCGGTGTTGTTCATATCGAGGCTGCGCTGGGACATGGCGTTGGAATCCAGCGGCATCAGCTCTACGCTCACCCCAATGCCCTTCAGCGCCTGCTGAATATAGAGCGCCATGCTCTCCTGGGTTTTGTTGGTGTTCACATACGCCAGGCGCAGCTTGAGGTTGTCCGGCGCGCCGGAGCTCTTGAGCAGGTCTTTGGCTTTTTGCAGGTCAAACTTGTACTGCTCGACGTCATCCGTCTTGTAAAGCGTATCGGGCGTCAGGAAGGACGTTGCCGGTTTAGCATAGTCCAGCGAGGTAAACGCGGTCTGGGTCAGCTCGTCTTTGTTGATGGCGTAAGCAATGGCCTGACGCAACTCTTTGCTCTTCATCACCGGCACGTTCTGGTTGAACGTCATATAGGCCAGGCGGCCTTCCGGATAGACCACGAAGTCAAACTTACCGGTATTTTTCAGACGGTTCACATCCTGCGGATCAACCATCTTGAGGTTGATTTCACCGTTTTGCAGCGCCAGGTTGGCGGCGTTGCTGTCTTTGGCGAAACGGTAGGTGACCGAATCAAGCTTCGCTTTGCCGTTCCAGTAATCATCAAAACGAGTCAGGGCGTAATATTGTCCGGCGCGGTACTCTTTAAATTTGAACGGCCCGGAGCCGACCGGTGCATCGTTTTTGCTGCTCTTTTCCAGGTCGCCTTCACCAGCGAACACGTGCTGCGGGATCGGGTAGATCTGTACCAGCGTGCCGGTAAAGGCCGCGCTGACCTGCGGTAAGGTGAACTTAACGGTGCGGTCGTCAACCTTGCTTACCTGTACCGGCTTGCCGCCGTAGGTGAACATGCTGCGGAAGAAGCTGTGCTGTTTGGCATCCAGCAGCTTATTGAACGTAAAGACCACGTCGTCCGCCGTCAGCGGCTGTCCGTCCTGCCATTTCAGGTTGGGTTTTAACGTCAGGGTGTAGCTCAGGTTATCGGCGGAGGGCGTCAGGCTTTCCGCCAGGCCCCACTCGATCTTACCGTTGTTGAAGCTATAGAGCGGGGCATAGAGCGCCTGCATGATGGTTAACGTGGTACGGTCGCTGGCATAGAGCGGATTCATGGCTAACGGATCGCCGGAGGTCATCCCGATAATCAGCGAACCGCCCGCTTTTGGCGCGTCGCTTTTTGCCGCAGGGGGCGTATTGGTCTCTTTATTTTTCGCATCATCACAGCCCGCCAGGCCTAACGCGATCGAAACGACCACTGCCGATAACAGAAGCTTGCGCATCTCACTAACTCCTTGCCTTATAAAGTGTTTATGACTGCATCTTTTATTTATGTTGAAGCATCATATGCAGCTTTATCCATTAACGCATTAGTTATGAAAATGCGATTTTCGATTAAGCTTATGCCGGATTTGATATATATAAGCAGCAGAAGGAATAGCGGTTAATTGCTTGCGCTCACAACGTTAAACGGTTCACAAATCTCCTGCTACACTGCCTCAACACATCACAAAAAAGGCAGGCCAACATGTCAGACAACACCTATCAGCCACCCAAAGTGTGGGAATGGAAAAAGAACAACGGCGGCGCGTTCGCCAACATCAACCGCCCCATTTCCGGCGCGACCCATGAGAAAGATCTTCCTGTCGGTTCGCACCCGCTGCAGCTTTACTCGCTCGGCACACCGAACGGCCAGAAAGTGACGATCATGCTCGAAGAGCTGCTGGCGCTGGGCGTAACGGGCGCGGAGTACGACGCGTGGTTGATCCGCATCGGCGAGGGCGATCAGTTCTCCAGCGGCTTCGTTGAGGTGAACCCGAACTCGAAAATACCGGCGCTGCGTGACCACTCCACGAACCCGCCAACGCGCGTCTTTGAATCCGGCAATATTCTGCTCTATCTGGCAGAGAAATTCGGCCACTTCCTGCCGAAAGATCCGGCGGGACGCACCGAGACGCTGAACTGGCTGTTCTGGCTGCAGGGCGCGGCGCCGTTCCTCGGCGGCGGTTTTGGTCACTTCTACAACTATGCCCCGGTGAAAATCGAGTACGCGATTGACCGCTTCACCATGGAAGCCAAACGCCTGTTCGACGTGCTGGATAAACAGCTGGCGCGCGGTCGCTACGTGGCGGGTGAGGAGTACACCATCGCGGATATCGCCATCTGGCCATGGTTCGGCTGCGTGGCGCTGGGCAGCGTGTACAACGCCGCCGAGTTCCTCGATGCAGAGAAGTACACCAACGTGCAGCGCTGGGCGAAAGACGTGGCGAATCGCCATGCCGTTAAGCGCGGACGCATCGTTAACCGCACCAGCGGCGAGCTGAACGAGCAGCTCCACGAACGCCACGCGGCGAGCGACTTCGAGACCAATACGGAAGATAAGCGTCAGGGTTAATGCGCTGACAAATTGCCCGGTGGCGCTACGCTTACCGGGCCTACGATTCAGGTTTTGTAGGCCGGGTAAGCGCAGCGCCACCCGGCATTTCAGCCTCCATTTTTGGACCTTTTAGTCCATCAGGGACACGCCCCGCGCTCGATATACTAGCGATTTCCTCCTTATGGATTTCCGCTATGAAGTTCGAAGCTTTCCCTGGCGTCAGACAATTTATTTTCTGGGTCAGCAACAATGAATCCGTCATCGTACAGGGCATCATTAACCTGATTGGTGCCGTGTTTATCCTCTGCACGGGCGTTTTTATCGCGCGGATCACCAGCGCCGGGTTTAAACGTCTGCTGCTCAGCCGCAACGTCGACAAAACTATTACCCAGTTCTGTAGCGCGCTGCTGCGCTACACGATGGTGGCCTTTGCGGCCATCGCCGCACTTGGACGCATCGGGGTGGAAACATCCTCCATCATCGCCGTGATCGGTGCGGCAGGTTTGGCCATCGGTCTGGCGCTACAGGGTTCGCTGGCTAACTTTGCCGCTGGCGTGCTGCTGGTGACGCTGCGACCGATTCGCGCAGGTGAGTATGCCAGTGTTGGCGCTGTTGCCGGCACCATCGAAGAAGTGCATATTTTTTCCACCACGCTACGCACGTCAGACAACAAAGTTGTTGTAGTGCCGAATGGCAAAATCATCGCCAGCGAAATCACTAACTTCTCTCGTCAGAAAGAGCGCCGCGTAGATATCACCCTGGGCGTAGGCTATAACACCTCGATTGAACACATAAAAAGCGTGCTCAAAACCGTGGTCATGCTCGACCCACGCATTTTGCACAGCAAAGGCCACACCATCCGGTTAAGTGAGTTTGCGCCGTCATCACTCAACTTCGTGGTACGCGTATGGACGGAAAACAGACATTACTGGGATGTCTATTACGACCTGATGGAAAACATCAAAAACGCGCTGGACGCCAATCAGATCCAGATGCCGTTCCCGCAGATGGATGTGCACCTGAACGATCAGCGCATCCCGGCCCCCGCACAGGAAGTGACACATTAATGGACGCCGTAAAACCCGCGCGCGATTTGCCGCAAACGTTGTTTAGCATCCTGCTGATCCTCACCCTGCTGTGTTGCGCCATCTGGATTTTGCACCCGTTTCTGCTGAGCGTGGTGTGGGCAGGGTTGATTGTTATTGCCACCTGGCCGCTGTTTATTCTGCTGGAACGTAAAACCGGCGGACGCAGGCCACTGGCGATTACCGTGATGATGCTGTTCCTGGCCGCGACCTTTCTGTTGCCGATGATCTTCAGCGCGGGCGTACTGTCGATGCTGATGGAGCAGTTCCTGCAATGGCTGACGCAGTTTGATATGACGCACCTGCCAGCGCTCGATTTTCTGGGTCATATCCCGGTGGTTGGCGCACGTTTGCATGATAAGTGGCAGTCACTTGCCACGAGCCATGCCGACACCCTGCTTCATACCCTGAAACCCTGGGTAATAAAGTTCGCGGTGTTGCTGATGAAAGAGCTTTCCCAGTTCAGCGCCCTGTTTGTGAACGGTATTTTGATGCTGATTGCCTGCCTGGTGTTTTATCTCCACGGGAAGCGCATCGCTCGCGGGTTGCGTCAGTTCGCCTTTCGGCTGGCGCGCGAACGCGGTGAACATGCAGTGATCCTGGCGGGTAAAACCGTACAGGCCGTGGCCATGGGTGTGGTGCTGACCGCCGTTATCCAGGCGGCGTTTGCCGGGATTGGGCTTGCGCTGTGTCAGGTGCCATCCAGTGCGCTGCTCACCGGCGTTATCTTTGTGCTCTGCCTGATGCAGCTTGGCCCGGTGATCGTCATGCTGCCTGCAGTGGCCTGGCTGTTTTATTCCGGCAACCACTGGGCCGGTGGTTCGCTGCTGATCTGGACGATTATTGCCGGGTCGCTGGATAACGTGCTGAAACCGCTGTTTATCAAGCACGGAGCCGATACCTCACTGCTGCTGATCATGGCGGGCGTGATTGGCGGGATGCTGACCTGGGGCATGATTGGCCTAATGGTCGGGCCTGTATTGCTGGCAGTATCGTGGACGCTTCTCTCAGCCTGGGTGAGCGAAGCGGAGTATCAACCTACAGCAGTCACAAAGGACCTGTTATGAAATTGATTAAAACGACGCTGATTATCAGCACCCTGATTTTCTCCGCCTCTGGTATGGCAATGGACAGAGCCGCAGGTGGCGCGATTGCCGGTGCGGCGATTGGCGCGGCAACGGGTAAAGACGTGAAATCCACCGTTGGCGGCGCCGTGATTGGCGGAGGCGTTGGCGCCATGACGAAACACGGCGATACCGGTAAAGCCGCGCGCAAAGGTGGCGCAATCGGTGCTGCGGTGGGTGCAGGTGCTGCCGCCGTGACCGGTAAAAGCGTACTGAAAGGCGCGGCAGTCGGTGCCGGTGCGGGCGGTCTGGTAGGACAGGCGACGCACTGATAAAACCTCGCCGGGCGACAATGTGTTTGCCCGGCCTTCTCTCTTCCCTTCTTTAAATATCAATGGTGATCGTCATACTGATGTTCAATCACCATCCCTTCTGCCACGCTCGCCACATGACGCGCACGGGGGTGATAAACCGGTGCAGGCGCTGGCGCGGCATACACCGTCTGTGACGGTGCTGGCGCGACGGTAACCGCCTCCGGAACCGTGGTGGATGACGGGACAATTACCACTTTATATCCGCTCGGGACATCCACGGTGACGCTTTGTGCCATCGCGGAATTGACCATCGCCAGGCCTGCCATCGCGGCCAGTAAAATAAATAGCTTTTTCATTGTCGTATTATTTCCGATAAAAATAAGAAAATTAATGATGTCAGGAGAAGCTTAAGGCTATATTAATTTCAGCCATCTTTAAGGTGCAGAAAATGCCAAATATATTGTTACATTACCGAAGAAAAATAATAGCGTAGGCCGGGTAAGGCGCAGCCGCCACCCGGCAACATACGACAACTTTAGTTAATTGCGATATTCCCTTCCGGCGTATTTATCCAGCGCGGTGCTTTCAGCGTATCGGCGTAATATCCCACCAGTTCACACAGTAAATCCTCTATCACTCGGGCCATCTCCTGTGGCAGGGCGCGGCTTATCAACAGCTGGGTTAAGACCTGACAGTATTGCCCGAGCTGATCGCTCTCCGGCTCGAACGCGGGTAGCCGTGCGGGAAGATCGTTCACGGTGAAATGCGGGACTAATTGCGCCGGAATCGGCTCGTGCAGCGTGGGTTGCAGCAGCGCCAGACAGGCGGATAGACGCCCGCACAGCGCCAGCTTTTCGGTGATGTCGTCGCATTCCACCAGAGAATATGCGTACTGCTCGCAGCAGTCCGCCAGCTCGGTGAAATCGGTGGTGTGGGAGAACGGGTGGGTTAATAACGGATAAGTCTGGGTTGGGGTTGTAGCCATGGTGGCAGCCTCCTGTAATTTGCTTTTTCATCTGCCACCCGAGAGGCTAATCTCGTGGTGGCAGAACCGAGCGGAGTTAGCCTTACCGGCATTACAGGAAACCGGCGCGTCTTGCGACGCCCCCGCCCGGCCCGCCATTGAGGTGTAACCGTGCGCACGACATATTACTATGCCGCCTGTATTTTTACCCGAGAGGCTAATCCCGACGCCTGATTTTGCAGGCGCGGCAAGAAGATACTGCGATTATGGCGAGGTGACAAGGGGCATTCTCGGAAGCCGCCTCGCAAATCCGATCAGTATTTTAAGTGGGCGAAAAAAAAGCCCGATGGGATCGGGCAAAGCATAGCACCTGCAGCAACATACAAAGGGAATCATTGCAAAAGAACAACGCATCAAAAATATTTGATATCTCGTGCCTTCTGGCGTCCGTCTTGTTTTGTCTGACGTTTATCCTGGCGGCACTGACCATTGCTTTTATCATCATTAACTACACAATTCTGTTTCGTGTCGCGCGCCGACTGCCGGGTATCCTGTCGCGTATCACGTGCCGCCTGACGGCGATCCGAGTGTTCGGTGGCGTGCGCTGCAAACGCGCATAGCAAAGTCAATGCGATAATCGCAATAGTTTCTTTAACGATATTGGCAAAATGGTTCATAATGTCATCCAGGTAATAATCAATAAAAATAGATTCTCGCGTGCGCCCTTATTAAGGTAGATCAAACACACTTACAAAAAGGTTAAGCAATTAATCAATTTCAAAAGCTGAGAATCACTATTCACCCCAAATTTTCGCATGAGAATATATTTGTGTGAAAAAACAGTTCTTGGGCTAATATTCATTAACCTGGCTGTCTCTAAAGTTGTCAGCCCCCGAGAAAAGCAGGTTAATAGCTTACCCTGCTGCTTCGACAGATTCATCTTCTTGCAGAATGCACAATGTGAATCAATACGCTCAATTTTGTTTTCAACACGCTTCAGACATTCCTTTAAAACATGTAAAAGTGCGGTTTCCTTATCAAAAAACAATACATCCCTAAAACATTCCGGAAAATATTGAGCTGTCCTTAAGACTCCAACACTGTAACAAACCAATACCACACCATTTTTCTTTTGTATCCAGCGCTCGCAATCAAACAGATACTCATGACTGAATTCAAAAAAAATAACATCAGCATCATCGCTGACGACAAAATTAATATCACCGGTGTGTTTCAGAAGCAATTCTATACACAGCTTCAAACCATAAACATAATAACTATTACTGCCATTAATTGAAATATTCATTCATTTCACATATAAAAAATTACCGCAGCGATTTGCGCCAGCTGTCTGGTATCGAACAAGTCCCTGGCTGAGACTTCAGCATCCAATAACCATTCAACTGATAAATCGCGCCAGCCTTCTCCAGACTGAGTAGAATTTTGACGACTTCCGGACAGGGCAGGTTTACTCGTGCGGCTATATCACTCCCGGTCCACCTTTCTGCCGCCGACACAGCACCGAGGACCGCCTCGGACGATGACAAGTGCGTTTCTCTACTCGTCTTCCCTCCAGTTTCCCAACGGGTAACGATGGCGGGATGATCTAATTTTTCTGTTTTCATGATTCGTTCAATAGTATCCAACAGTACACCAGCAGGTTTTCCTGAAATATCGATAAATTTATAACATGAAGCGATATAAATACGATTTAAGTTAATCTCCCAGGAACATATTTGCACACTGATAATTATCTATTTATGGACAGAGTATTAAATCGTTATCTGCTGGATCGATAATGTTTTACCGAAATCATTAATAGACTGCCACTGAATAAGGCAGCGTTCTCCCTCAGTACACCAGGCCATCTTTCTCGAGCCAAAGGGGGCAACGACGCCTGCATTATTCACTGAATTGCCATTTACGGTGACGCCAAACAAGGTGACATAAAAAGGCGTAGGGTTTTTCACCGTGACACCTCCGCCATCGCGCTTCCAGCTTATATGCTGATATGCTTTTTCCGGATTACCCTGCAAATTTGCCGGCCGATAGAACAACTTCAGATGTGAGCGGATCGCAACCTGTACGGTATTGTCTGATGCTTTCTCCGTTGAAGAAGGAATGGCAGTGATCACCAGATCAAACAGCGTCTCTTTATCTTTTGCCAGCGCGCCCCCATCTGAGACCAGGCGGATTTTATTCTGTTTACCGCCGTTCAGAACAAACAACGGGGGGGTGGCAACAAAGGGAGAAACCGCGCCACGCTCCGCACCGGGAAAGGTATCGGGTTGCAGGATCTGTGTTTTCACCAGATAAGGGCGCGCATCGCTGTTCTCCAGGGTGATATTCAGCTGCGGGTTTTTCTCTTCGTAGACAAAACGGGTGCCGCCAATAGCCACCCCCGCATGACTGGCAAAACAGGGAGCCAGGAGCATCAATCCCACTAATAACGTTTTCATTATGCGTAGTTCAATAAAAAGGTGGCCGTGGCATTGGCATCTCCCGCCTTCACCGTATCACCATTCGCCATATATTCAGCGAAGAAACTCAGGTTGACTGACTGCGCTCCCGGCGTCAGCGGATAGTTAATACTCTGCGTATTGAGCGGGACGATCTGACGGTTTAAATCAAGAATGGCGATACCCATTCCTGTTGCCGCCGCACTGCCCTTATCTATTGCCAGCAGACGATTATCACGCCCGTCGACAGTGCCATTGAACGTGACGCTAACGGCAGTGGCCGCATCGCCGCATTTAACCAGTTTAATGACGAACGACTGTGCCGCCGCAGTTGCGCCTGCCTGATAAAATTGTTTGCTGGCAACATTCCCCATATCAACGGTCATATTTTGCGAGTCAGTATCAACAATGCAGGTGTTACTCTGGATCGTACCGGTGATATTGATTTGGCCGTCATGTGCCTGCGCGGCGTTTTGCCATGCCAGTGACAGAGTGGCTAACAGTGTCAGTCCTATGGTCGTAAATGTCTTTTTCATTCGTTCACCTGTCACTGATAGGTCATATCAAAATACATGACGGAATTTGCATTACCTGGCTTCACCGGCACGGCCGTGGCTTTATAGCGTAGCTGGAAATGCAGCGTATTATCACCAGCGGCCAGCGGTTGCTTAGCCGACGCGTTATTCAGAGCAACAGGGGTTCCTGCGCTATCAAGGATCTGGATTGCCACCCCACTCGCCATATCGCCAGTACCGCCGGTATCCGTTAACGCCAGCAGATCCGTATTGGATGAATCCGCTGCCGTCCCGCTGAAGGTAATGGTGCTACCCGTAATATTTGGGGAGCAATTCAGTAACTTAATATCGAAACCTTTTGCCGGGCTGACGTCACCGACTGTTTCAAAACTGTTTTGCGGGAAATCACCAATATGCACATCTGCACTTGTTGTCCCAATATCGCAGCTTTCGGCAATAATATTCCCCGACATTCTCAGGTTGGCCCAGCCTAAATCATCGGCCAGCGCGTGTCCGGAAAATAATACCAGCGGCAGAAAACTACTTAATAAATGTTGACGCATGATCGTTCCTTTTACGCAAAGTCGACGCGAATATAAGCCAGAGAGGTGAATTTTCCCTCTGTTGGGGCTTTGCCTGTTGTACTTACCGGGTAAGCTTTAAAGCTTACCGTCGCCTGGCTGTTTTCCAGTGAGAACGGGATCAGGCCGGTATTAGGTTCGATGACTTTATCGTTGCTGTCTGTAACCACCACCCCCACATCGGGGTTATCACTGGAAATTGCATCTGGGTAATTCGCATCAGGCGTGCTCTGAAAGCGAACAGTTAAATTCGCCATCGCTTCAACACCACTATTACATTGTACTTTAATCTGTTTAGTCACGGGGTTAACGCCATCGGGTTTTTCCCCTTTGCTCTTGAATTTACCAGACCAGATATTACCAAAATCGATAGTGACGATTTGTCCCGCATCGATTGTGCAATTTTGAGGTACAGTTACAGTTCCGGAGAGTGAATAATTAATTGTTGGTGCACCTTGCGCATTGCAAGTTTTATCCGTTGCAAGGCATGAATACAAGCTTGCCAGCGTATATGTAGGTAACATTACTGTTCCTATAAACGGCTTCCTGATCCTAAGATCTAAAACACCGTGCGATCCCGTAGCATTACTCCCATAGTTTAAATTCTGATTACATGTATTTGCCGCCGGCAGAGTGAATGCATTGGAAAATGGAACCGCCATTTTACCACCGGACCAATTTGGATCTTGAATCCATAAGCGCACATCAAGGTAGTCAGAATAAACAAACCAATTATCTCCACCTGCAGAGGCTAATTGTGTAGTTGTAGTCCAGTACCATTCATGATTGCCAGACGTACAAGAACAATTCTCTACATATCCAGGAAGAGACCAAGAATAAGCTGATGCAATCACTTTACCTGCAGCATTGTCGCTTGGGTTTGTCACATTAATATTACCAAGCGCTGCAGTGAGATTATTTGTACCTCCGGATGGCCCAGTGCAATTACCATTTGCCAAAACGAATTTACATGGTAGAAAAAACATGATCAAAACAAATGGCAACCCAAGCAAAATCGCTCTAACATTTGTTGTAAATTTACCAGGAAACATATTCGCCCCAAAGAAATTAAACTATTGACAAATTACTTTCGCCTTCACAATCGCCTTATTCAGGCTATCGTCCGGCAGCGTATAATTCACGGTACATTGCTGGTCTGGTTCATTTCCCCAGACGGCTTTAATTGTTCCTTTTAAGGGCAATCCCGCGAAATACACCTGCCCATCATCACCCACCATCCCCACGTTTTCCGCATCTTCGCGGGAAACCGTGGCGCCAAACGGCACCGGCTTGCCCCCTTTCACCAGCGTCAACAATGCACGCACGCCGACGTTAGCCTTAAACTTCGCGCGAACCAGTGCGCCCTGTGTCGGCACCACATCCACTACGGCGTCATCAATATCAACGTTGTTCCCCAGCGTGTTAGTGTCCAGCGCAATACGGTTGGTACGATAGGTTGTGGAGTACGGCAGCACCGCATAGCCGCGCCAGTCCGTTTTCACACCGGTACCGTTTTCTACGCTAACGCCATCAGCGCCCGGCGCAGCAATCAACACGTTGGTATCGCCCAGCGGCTGACTCAGCGTCACACCGTTTTCATGTACGACCACACCACCGTTCAGGCCATAGTTCACCTGCTGATAACCGCCGTTACCGCTGTAGTTGTAACCAACGTTGGCATTCCCGTAGGTGCCCTGATAATTCAGGCTGGCGCTGCCGCTGTTGCCGTTCCCCTTGTTGGCGTAACCTTCCTGCACGCTGTAGTTGAGGTTATTGGCCTCCAGCAACGTCCCCGTTAACCCTGCCGTCTGGCTGGTGTTGCCGTGGTTGTCAGTATTGACGTTATAGGTTGCGTAAGCGTCGTTATGTTTCTGCAGATCATCGGTACGCGTTGAAAGCCATTTACCAATCGGCAATGAGACATTAAGCGAAAACATGTGGTCGTCGTCATAACCGCCTGCCGCCTTGTTAAAGCTGTAGCTCAGGCTGTAATTCACGTCATACAGCGTGGTGTTAAAACCGGTTTGCAGCGTGGTGTCGGTATCATCCGTGTGCCAGTAACTCTGCTGTGTGCCCGTCACAAACAACGAGCCAATTTTGCCGATCTGCTGCGAAACGTTGACCTGCAACTTGCCCTTTTTGGCGTAGTAGAGATTGTAATAATCCGTCCAGTCCGGCTCATCCTCTCGCGTACCGTCCTGATACTTCACACTGTTCCCTTCCATCCCCTTATAGGTGGTCTGATCCAGGGTATAAAACCCTGAGGTGGAATAGCGATAACCCACCAGCTGGAAGTTGGTCCCCAACTGGTTCAGCGACTTGGCATACAGGAAGCGATAGGACTGCCCCTGGTGATGGCTGTCGTCCGGTAAAATACTGCTGGCTTGCGTCGCATCCAATGAGATGGCGCCCAGTTGTCCAAGGTTGAATCCCAGACCCAATGCGTAGGCCTGATAGTCACTGCTAACCTGCGTTCCACCGTAGACCGTCATCCCATGCGACAAGCCATAAATCAGCGTGCCCTGACCAAAACCAACCTCTTCCTGGTCGTCATTACTGGTACGGAATTTTCCCCCGGTAAAGGCATATTTGAGACGCCCTTCACGCTGCAAAATCGGCACGGATGAATACGGTACGGTAAAACGCTGTGCGCTGCCGTCCGTCTCCGTCACGGTCACTTCCAGGTCGCCACTGGAGGAGGTTGGGAAGAGATCGTTAATCTCAAACGCGCCAGGTGAAACATAACGCTGGTCGATCACGTAACCGTTCTGCTTAATGGTGACCTTCGCGTTGCTTTTCGCAATTCCACGAATGGTCGGCGCGAACCCTTTCAGGCTGTCCGGCAACATGTTGTCATCCGACATCAACTGCACGCCGCGGAAGCTCAGGCTGTCAAACACGTCATTCGGCGTGCTGCTTTCACCTGTGATCAATTCACCTTTCAGCGGAATGATCGTGCGCTCGGCATAGGTGCTGACGTGCTGCCAGTCGTTCTGGCTGTCACCATCGCCGCTGGTATAGTTCCAGGTCGACACATCGCGAAGGCGCCATGCCCCGTAGTTAAGGCCGCTACTCAGGTTTAAGAAGTAGTTATTCGTGGCGCTGCTATCACTGCCGCTGCTGTTAGAGCCAGTAAAGTTATAGTTCAGCAGCAGCGCTGAGATCCCCTGGTCCCACTGTTCCGGTGGGATATACCCGCGCGCACTATTGTTCATCATCGCCTGCGGGACGCTGATGTTCAGACGCTGCTGTTCAAAATCGAGCGTAGTGCTGGCATCGGCTACCAACGCAGCCAAATCCAGACAGGTATCTTCAGCGGGGGGATTTTTTACCAGCGACTGAATCGCCTGAACGTTAATTCCCAGCGCTACCAGGTTCTTTTGCGTCAGACAGGGTTGCAAACCGCTATTAGCTTTATTTTCTGGCGCGATAAATTTGACATCTTTCGTAGCCACAAACTGGTCGTTGAGATAAATATCAACACGGTATGTGCCCGGTATCTGCCCTCCGTTCTTTTCAAATTTAGAAAGATCCGCTACGGCAGAAGGATCATCAGATAAAAATGACGGGTTAAAATAGTTGTCTGCATGAACGGCAGGCACCGTCAACATTGAAAATACGACTACAGCAAGTGGCTTATATTTGAAACGTTGCATTGTTAACCCGTACATAATTTATAAAACCTGTGTGTAATTAGCTGCCACAACTCTGCTTGTCGGTCATTGCGCCATAGTCATTCATGGTCTGGAACGTAACAACACCGCTGGCGCCCTGGGTGTTGATCACTTTGTTACCTTTTGGCGGTACCATGTCGTTTTCCAGTTTTTTTCCACCAACGTGTAGCTGAACCAGCGTGACGTAATACGGTGAAGGATTGGTCACGGTCAGGTTGCTACCAGACACCTGGCAACGCAGGGTTTTTGGTGCATCAATCGCAGGCGTTGGCAGTTTTTTCGGGCGCACAAACAGCTTAATCACGCTCTGAGTCGCAATTTGTAGCGAACTACCGCCCTGCTTGCTTTTATCAGAGGAAGGAATGGCTTTGCTGTTAAGATAGAAAACCGTTTCCCGATCTTGCGGTAAGTTATCCTGCCCCACATACATTATTCGCAGGATGTTTTCTTTCTTCGGCTGAATAACGAATAAAGGAGGAGTGATAACAAAATCATTAATTTTCTTTCCTTCAGCGTCCGATACCCAGTTCTGGATCAAAAATACATCCTTGGTATCGCTATTTGTGATCGGCAACGAGACCTGTTTTTCACCTTGCGGATAAATCAGGCGTGTTGCACCCAGCGCAACGCCACCGGCATTTGCAGAGGAGATAAGACCACAAAATAAAGCAGCAGAAACCAGACCAGAAATAAACGTGCGTTTTGTGTTATTTATTACAATAGTCATAAAAGATATCCAGAAGTTAATAGCTCCGGGAATATCCCTTTGCTATTGATAAATCATCTTGAACCAAACCGTACTCGATGCATCACCAGACTGAACGTGATTAAGCGTGGAGCGATATTTGGCCGAAAAGTGTAAAACCGTTTCTCCGTCCGTTAACGGAAAATAGTTTTTCGGTTGTGTATTGGGTACCAGGAGCCGACCGGTAAAATCAAATATGCCTAGCCCGATACCCTGCGCAGCACCTGCGCCCTCTCCTGATTGAAAAACCTGAGGATCGTTAGCATCGCTGATGCCATCAAACCGTACCGCGACGGTGTTCAGCACCGTAGTATCGCAATCCTCAAGGTGGATCTGAAATGCCACCGGGTCGTACCATGTCCCCTTTGTCGGGAAATTATTGGTGCGAACCTGCCCCATTTCGACTGTTTTATTAATGTCATCGGCTTTCACACTGCACGGCGCCGCAACGACAAGGCCTCGAAATTTTACCTCTCCACCATTTATCGTGACGTTAGCAGCCTGGCTAATAACAGGTGTGCAAATAAGACCAAAAATAAGTGCTTTAATTTTATTATTTAACAGCATTGTTATCGGTTCCTGTTCCCTGAGGAAAAAGATAACGGAGGACGTTTCCCCTCCGCAGAGGGGAAACGGTATTCATCAGGAGTAATGAATTTTAAAGGTTGCGGTTGCAGCTACGTCACCAGGGGTTGCCGCACCTGCTGTCGCAACATAGTCGACAGACAGCGGGATACGTACCGTTGAGGCATCAATGGTGACAGGGGAAGATTCGTCACCAATTGCAAGAGCTTTACCATCAGGCCCAAACAGCTGCAGAGCCACATTGGTCGCGCTACCCGCACCGGCGGTGTTTGCCATCGCCCCTGTCACATCACCGTCTTCCTGAGCATTGAAAATCACCGCCGCGTTCTGGCTGACAGTTGGGTCACAATCTTTCAGATCGATATGGAAATCTTGCTTCTGGTTAGCATATGCACCCGCTTCAGCCAGTTTAACAGTACGAACCTGGTCGAGGGTTACGGTCTGGCCGTCACCATCATTGCCGGTAACGACGGAACATGCCGCGTCAACCACAGTACCTTTGAAATAAATGGTGCCACCGTTAACAGTCACATCCTGCGCCACAGCGGAACCCATAGCTGCGCTGGCCAGCACGGCAGTTACGATCATTGCAACTACATTTTTTTTCATTTCTTTGCCTTTCAAATATATTGATGAGTGAATTCAAATTCGAGAGAACATTAATATCACTGCACTAATGTTTCTGAGAGCAACTTTATCAATGGTCCTAAAAATATGGAAACACATCATTCTCCATTTTTAGATCTATTAATATTCTTTCATCATTGAGAGGCGCTTAACAAATAAAGAATGCCGTTATTCTTCAAATATGGCACTGCAATATTTTCACTTTTAAATGAAAATCATCCTTTACGTCTAATTTCTTCATAATATTACGTTTATGTGAACTGATCGTTTTCTGGCTTCTAAAAAGAAGTTTTGCAATCTGGACCCCATTTTTACCTTTCTTCATGTGCTCCAGGACTTTTGTTTCAGCGTTGGTGAAGGGGATGTGTTCTGCTATAGATGGCAGACGTTGACGAGACTGCTCAATAGACGGGCTGATATAGCGGCGCTTACACAGACTCGCTTCAACAATGTCACGCGCCTGAAAAATGTGCTCATGGATGTTGAGTAGAGAGCATGTGTAGTCACGGATCAATGGACCTATAACCTTTCCCTGATCGGCATGAACAAGCAGTAAGAGTCGATGACCATTTTCATTTGTCAGTAGCTCATACTCATCAGGCCTCATCTGCTCCAGCGATGTACATGACGTAAAATCCAGCACGGTGAGATGGGGTTTCTCATGTGTGGGGTTACCGTGACAAAGCAGACGGTAACTCCAGTCCGGGTTATGCGTTAGCATCTCGTTCAGGCTTAAGGTTATCCCGTGCAGATACGTTTGATTACATACTCCTGACCGCAGGTTAAAAATAAACATGACCTTCCCTTACATGTGTCGCGTATAGATTTTGTCAATGCTTGCCAATAGCTCAAACCATTCAGCGCTGTTTTCCAGCCCAAGTCTTTGGCAAGCATTTCGCTTGTGGGTAGAAACAGTTTTGTAACTAATGTGACGTAATGTCGCGATTTCCTTTGATTTCATACCCCGCGAGGCATCCAGTAAGATATCGAGTTCGCTTGGGGAAAGTGTTTTTATAAGTTCTTTCCCTGGAAGGTGTTGAGCAACTGGCGTCAGAAATGAGTGATTAAGCGATAGCTTTGGTAACTCCTCTGTTAAACGCTCTTCTGCCAGGACATGAAATGCCCCCAGTCCAAGCATTAACCGGAGAATCAATCTATCATCTTCAGGCACCCAAACCGCAACCTCATAGCCACGCGTTGAGAAATAGTGGATCAAACGTAACGTATTTCTGACTTCCCATCCTGAACCGGCAACACCCAAAACAATCAATGGGATATCCTTATAAGGATGGCATGTCATTTCAGTGAGGAAGTGCCCGGTAGCACACTCAACGGTGTAACCGCTCTCCTCAAAATGATTTTTAATGACGTGACGAAACAACTGTCTGGTTTCAGACAGAACAACGGTTCGGGTTTGATTAGCTGTTGGCATAAAAAGTTTTGATAAAAGTGATTTGTTCCTCTTGCAAGTTAAAACACTACGCTCTAAATGCAATTTCCATTAAGTACAAAACTGGATCCTGTTTTATATTTTATTTGCTTTTATATTTCTTCAACCCAAATGATAAATTATTGTCCATACTAAGATTTGATTTTAGACTTAGAACTACTGGATTCATTAACTTACGGTACTCACTATGAAACCTGAAGAGCATATTCTCTTTCTTATCAATGCAGTATCCCAACCATCCCGGATCCAGAGCGGACGTATACGACAGATTATCTCTTTAAATCAGTATGCTGAACCCATGAGTTTTATTCTGCACGAAGGTATTGCGGCACTCTACCGGGGAAGGGATAACATGCTTTTGTCGAACATTAAAGCCCCTTTGGTATTCGGCCTCAATTTGCTTAGCTCAACAAACAGTGACATCTATATCCAGGCACGAGGCGGTATCCGGTATGAATTACTAAAACGTACGGATTTTGCGGATGCGATACGCACAGAAAACCTCTGGGAGAACCTGGCGAACATCTATATGTTTAATGCGCAAAAATTTCTCGAACTCAACTTTACGATATCCGGCGTGCCAACCTACGAACAAGTTTGCAATAGTCTGATCGCGTTGATGAACGAGAATGACGAGTTGCGTTTAACAACGAACGCCTGTGATTACATCCAGGAGAAGACTCTGCTTTCCCGCAGTGGGATCATGAAAATGCTAAGCGATCTCAAACAGGGTGGACACATTGATGTACAACGAGGCGTCCTGATAGCAATCAATAAATTACCTGAAAAGTATTAGTCACAATCCAGGAATGGAATTTTCTTTCCTTGTCTATCAAGGAGAGGCAGCTTTATGATTTGAGTATCGTTTGTTATCGGGGCCATGCCATGATTAATTCACCCGTGCAGCAGAAGCCTGATGACAGCCTCGTTCTGCTGCTAAACCAATTATCTGTTCCCTCCCGTATCGTGGAAATCGGTAAGGGTGCACTGGTTTCACTTAACGATGGTCCTGTACAGAGTTGTTTTATGATCCACAGCGGTACGGCGATCGTTCGGCGTTCAGATAACAATCTGATCGTTGGTAACATCAATGCACCGCTAATATTTGGGTTTAATTTATATCTGGGAATTGGCGACCAAATCCATATTGAAGCTATTACTGACGTTTCTTTTGAAGTCATTCCCTGCGAGCAATTTTATAACATTATTCGCCAGCAGCAGCTTTGGGAACCTATGTTGGATGTCACTATGTACATTTCCTCGCTGCTGTTTCGTAAAAATGCCATGTTAACAGTTCGTGATTCCCCATCCATTATCTGCCACCAGCTTAGAGAACTCATAGACGAACACGAGAGTATTCGCCTCAATACAAGCGTACATGACTACATACAGCAGCGAACGCATCTCTCGCGAAGCGGAATAATGAAGCATTTATCGCTCATGCGGAAAAAAGGGTATATTGAAATGAAAAATGGGATTTTGCTTTCAATTCACGCGCTTCCGTCTCTTTCCGATACAGAGTTCACTGATTTATAAAGGAAGCCTATGATTTCAATTACTTAGTACAACATAAAATTGAAAGGCTGCAATCAGCAGCCTTATTGAGAACGTTATGCCGTCAGGCGGAACTTCTGCACCGAGCGCTGAAGATCTTCGGTCTGACGCTCCAGCGCCGCCGCCGCCGCGGAAACCTCCTCCACCAGCGAGGCGTTTTGCTGGGTAACACCGTCCATCTGGGTAATGGCAATTCCGACCTGTGAAATGCCCTTACTCTGCTCCTCTGAGGCCGAGGCTATTTGCTTCATAATGGTCGTCACTTCCGTCACGTCCCGCAAAATCGCATCCATGGTGGTGCCGGTATCGCCCACCAGCTTCGCCCCCTGCTCGACGCGGGACACGGAGTCGGTAATCAGCCCTTCAATCTCTTTTGCCGCGTTGGCGCTGCGGCTTGCCAGGTTGCGAACTTCGCCTGCGACGACGGCAAAGCCTCGGCCCTGTTCACCCGCACGCGCGGCTTCAACCGCCGCATTGAGTGCCAGAATATTGGTCTGGAAGGCAATGCTGTTAATGACGTTGG
The DNA here is from genome assembly GCF_040059225.1 of Enterobacter cloacae complex sp. Mu1197. Classification (NCBI taxonomy): domain Bacteria; kingdom Pseudomonadati; phylum Pseudomonadota; class Gammaproteobacteria; order Enterobacterales; family Enterobacteriaceae; genus Enterobacter; species Enterobacter cloacae complex sp. Mu1197. Next base: position 3,950,270 of record NZ_CP157375.1, read on the forward strand.
TGATTTCAGCAATTTTCTTCGAGCTTTCCGAAATACCGCTCATGGTGGTCACCACCTCTTCCACCAGCGAGCCACCGCGGCTGGCGGTGGTTGAGGCCACATCGGCCAGCTGGCTTGCCTGGCGCGCACTCTCCGCGTTCAGCTTCACCGTGGCGGTCAGCTGCTCCATGCTGGCAGCCGTCTCTTCCAGCGCCGCCGCCTGCTCTTCGGTACGGGAGGAGAGATCGTTGTTACCGCTGGAAATCTCCGTCGCGCCGCGCCAGATATTTTCACTGCCGGAGCGGATCGTGCTGACCGCTTCGCGCAGGCTGTCCTGCATGGCGCTCAGCAGCGGCACCAGTTGGCCCACGCAGTTGCGGCCGAACGGCTCGATGGGCTGGCTGAGATCGCCCTGGGCAATCTGGCGGAACTGCTGGCGAATGCGATCCAGCGGTTTAACCAGCATCGCCACCAGGTAACGGTCGGTGAAGAGCAGGATCAGCAGGCCGACGATCGTGGCGATGATAATCACCGTGCGGGTCATGCTGGTCAGGCCGTCCACCACCACGCGGGTACTGTCGAGCGACTTCGCGGCAGCATTGTTGAACTCTTCAGCCGCCGCACCGAACGCGCGGCTCAGCGGTGGGGTGACGTTGTTGGCCTGCTGACGATAGCCGTCCAGCGCGCCCTGTTTCGCCTGCTGCATTTGCGGCGTCACGCCCTGTTCGAGCAGCGCCTGCCAGGCACCGATCACCCGTGAAGAGACCTGCTCATCCATTGGGCCTGGAGAAATGGCTTTCATCTCAGCCAGCTTCTTGCCCATGTTATCCAGCGCCTGCTGGGCAGAGGCCAGATCCGGCGTGCCGCCTGCGGCTTTGACTTCCATTGCGCGGCTCAGACGGGTCACAAAGCGGAAATACTGATCGTTGCCCTGGCTGAGCACCGTCATCTGCTTGACCAGTTGGCGGTCCACCTCGTTGCCATCTGAAACGCGAGACAGGGACCAGGTGCTGTATAAGCCAACACCCGCCCACATTACACAAAAGATCCCGAGAATCGTCAGCATGACGAAACGGATCGTGAAATTACGGAGCATATTCATAAGTCTTCCTTGCCGTGAGGGTGAATTCGCCCAGAGGCGAGTCTTACCCTCGTTATCGGCAGAAACTGGCGAAGTTATACTATTTCGCGCGTAATTTTATAAAAATCTTCACTACCCTGCCGTTCGCCGGAGAAGGATAATCGCTGCGGGGTAAATCTAACTGCACAATACGTGTTTTCATATTTCAGCAGCCGTCAAAATGTAAAACAGGCAAACAGTTAATTAACCTCATGATCCGAAAGGGTTAATATCCCGGTGAATAAGAAGGTCAAAGAACCGCACGACCGGTCAAGAAACCCTTTAATTTGTATGCAAATCATTCAAAAATATTTAGCACATGAATTAATTCAAATTTATTAATTAGATTTAATTATTTAAACGTCAATTATTGCTCGATATATATCTTCAGATTTCATTACATCCTTAGCCGCTAAGAAAGTTCTTATTTTAAATAAATTCAATTAAAAAGAGCCGGACAATTTTCGACTCATCCAGAGAACTTAAAATGCGCAAATTAATGAATCGTACGTTGCTTTCGCAATGTGTCTTAGTGGCTTTAACGTCATTTGGTGCCCAGGCTGCCGTCACTCCCGCTACGCCCTGCCAGCCTGGCGTGACGTCGCAGACCTGCGGCTTATCGAAATATAAAGATAATAGTTTCTATGAAGATCCCGGCGTGACTAATGCCATTATGGCCGACGCCAACGCAAATAATATCTTTATGGATGGAAGCCGTGAATCAGGGGATACCCAATCATTAACCGTTTCTGGTACCGACATGTCCGGCCATTATATTCAGGGCAGCAACGGGGGGACGGCTAATATTACGGTGAATAACGGCGCCACCGTCGATATGATCGAAGTGGGCAATACCGGTGCGACCACCAATACGACGGTAACCATCGATGACGCCACGCTGAATGGCGAAAATGACGCCGGAAGCTACGAGGGCAAGAAAGCCTATATGATGGGTTCCGCCATTTACCTCGACCCCATGGATAAAGGTTACCACACCGTCAACGTTGAGGACGGCAGCATGCTGCACGGCAGTATTCTCAGTGCCGGAGCCGGTGCACAAAATATTGCCATCAGCAACAGCACGATGGATAAAGGTGGTATTTACGCGGGTAGCGATAAATCTGATACCAATATTACGCTGACTAACGCTTCCGTGGATGCCTCGCAGAGCGAAATCGCGCAGAACATCGACACGCTGGCGGTAAAACTGAGCGAATACAAGCCCTTCAGCGACATCAACCTGGATGCTTTTGGCGATGTCGCCATCGCGATGTACGGAACGAAGGCTGATTCGCTGGCGCTGAATAACAGCACGGTCACCGGCGACATTGGGGCCTTTAACGAAAACGGCACCACGCTGATTTCACTGACCAATAACAGCGTGGTAAATGGCAATGTGACCGTCGATGGTAACTCCGCAAATTCCGTTCTGGTGGATAACAGCACCGTGAATGGCGAGATAAATACCAGCCAGAATACGGGCAATAGCACAATTACGCTGCAGAACAACGCAACCGTCAACGGTGATATTACAACGGGTGCAGGTGATGATACGGTCGTGCTGACCAATGATTCACATGTCAATGGCAATGTTAACGGTGGTGACGGCAGCGATACTCTGTCAATGGATGCGGGCAGCTCCATATCCGGACAAATAAGCCAGTTTGAAACGGTAAATACCACCAGCGATAACAGCATTGCCATTGATAAAATTAACGATGCAACCAACTGGAGTTTGCAAAACGGTTCAACCCTGATTGCCAGCACCACCGGCAGCAATGCGCTGGTTACCATGAGCACCGACAGCTACGTGAATTTCGGTAATATTACCGGCGCAAATAACGCCGTGGTGGTGAACAGCATTACGCCGTCAGCGCAAAATCAGCAGGGGATAGTCCTGGGGACCTTCACCACGTCGGGCAGCAGTGCGCCGCAGAATTATGCAGCAGCCACGTTTACCAACGGCGACCAGACCGTGGAGAACCGTAGCGGCGCATATAACTACAACAACAGTCTGAATATTGTTGCAGCCGACAGCGTGCCTCAGGCTCAGCTGACTGCAGATAATAGCCAGAGCTGGAATATTGAATTTAACAGCCAGAAGGGCAACCTTGCGAGCGACGTTCAGGGGCTGGTAGCCGGCCTGGATGCAGCGGAACAGGCCGGGCATCAGGTAGCAGATGACATCAGCAACCACATGAACCAGGTGCATCTGGCAAACCTGCTGGGAGAACAGCAGGACGGTGCGCAGGTCTGGGGCGATTTCCTTTATCAGAACGGTAATTTCAGCAACGACGTCGACTATAAAAGCATCACTCAGGGTGCGCAGGGCGGCGTAGACTGGACGGCGCATCTGGACAACGGCGACAGCGTCACCGGCGGTATCGCGCTGGCATGGACGCGCAGCCGCGTGCAGGACACCAGCGACGGCGCGGATAGCTTCAAAGACAGCGTTTACGGTAACTACTACAGCCTGTATGGCGGCTGGCAGCAGGCGCTGAACGGCCGAACCTGGGGTCTGTTTGCTGACGGCAGCTTCAGCTACGGCGATATGCGTTACTCGTTGTCTGCCAACAACGTGACGGGCGATACCAGCGGCATGACGGAAGCGCTGCACGGCTCTACCGATGGCAGTCTGTATCTGGCGCAGGCCCGCACCGGGGTGAACGTGTTGCTGCCAGGCGAAACGCTGCTGCAACCCTACGCCACTCTTGGCTGGGATCAAACCAAAGCGAACGGCTTCTCTGACAGCGCAGTCACCTTTGCCGACAGCCAGGTCTCTTCCTGGAACGGCGGCGCGGGCGTGAGGCTCACCACCACCCTTCGCGATTTGAACAAAAACGTGAAGGTGATGCCGTGGATCGACGCGCGCTTCCAGAAAGAGTTCAGCGATAACACCGACATTCAGGCGGCGGATTATCACAATACCGCCGGTCACAACAACACCATGGGCATCTTTGGGGCAGGCATCAACGCCACCATCGCCCATAACTTCACCCTGACCACTGGCGTCTATGTCGGTACTGGTGATGTGGATAACGATGCCAGCGTACAGGCGGGGATGAGCTATAGCTTCTGATAGTCGTCTGATTGCCCGGTGACCTGCGTGTACCGGGCAGTGCAGGGCTCAATGTCTGACGCATCCCGGGGAAAATTGCTGGCAGGGAGTTCTGCCATCGCTTCTCCCCGGGATTTGTGTTTTGATAAGGACAGAATGAAAACGACGTTTCAAAAAATTATCGATAAGAAAAGGAGACATCATGTCCTGGTACCCTGCCCCTGACCGCTACGAGAATATGCAGTACCGCCACTGTGGCAAGAGCGGCCTGCGCCTGCCCGCGCTGTCGCTGGGACTGTGGCACAGCTTCGGTCACGTCCAGCCTCTTGAAACCCAGCGGGCGCTGCTGCGCAAAGCCTTCAACCTCGGCATCACCCATTTCGATCTGGCCAATAACTACGGACCTCCGGCGGGCAGCGCGGAAGAGAATTTCGGCCGCCTGCTGCGGGAGGACTTTGCCGCGTACCGCGACGAGCTGGTTATCTCCACCAAGGCCGGTTACGACATGTGGCCGGGGCCATATGGTTCGGGCGGGTCACGCAAATATCTGCTCGCCAGCCTCGATCAGAGCCTGAAGCGCCTGGGCGTCGAATACGTGGATATTTTCTATTCCCACCGCGTGGATGAAAACACGCCGATGGAAGAGACAGCCTCTGCGCTGGCACAGGCGGTGCAGAGTGGGAAAGCGCTGTATGTGGGCATTTCCTCCTACTCAACCGGGCGCACGCAAAAAATGGCCGAACTGCTGCGCGAGTGGAAGATCCCCCTGCTGATCCACCAGCCGTCCTATAACCTGCTCAACCGCTGGGTCGATAAGACCGGTTTGCTGGATGCGCTGGCAGCAAACGGGACCGGGTGTATCGCCTTTACCCCGCTGGCGCAGGGGCTGCTGACCGGAAAATACCTGAACGGTATTCCTGAAGATTCACGCATGCAGCGTGAAGGCAAGAAAGTCCGCGGTCTGAACGAAAAAATGCTGACCGAAGCCAACCTGAACAGCCTGCGTTTGCTGAGTGAGATGGCGCAGGCGCGGGGTCAGACCATGGCGCAGATGGCGTTGAGCTGGTTGCTGAAAGACGCGCGCGTGACGTCAGTGCTGATTGGCGCAAGCCGCCCGGAACAGATTGAGGAGAACGTTCGGGCGCTGGATAACCTGCACTTTACCGAGGACGAACTCAAGCGGATTGACCAGCATGTCGCGGATGGAGAGTTGAATCTGTGGCAGGCGTCGTCGGATAAATAAGGCCGCACAGAGCAGTCCCCTCTCCCCTTTGGGGAGAGGGTTAGGGTGTATTTTACTTCTTACTAATCTTATCCAGATACCCCATCACAAACGCAGACAGCACAAACGTCAGATGGATAATGACATACCACATCAGTTTGTTATCCGGCACGTTCTTCGCGTCCATAAACACGCGTAACAGGTGGATAGAAGAGATCGCCACAATAGACGCGGCCACTTTATTCTTCAGCGACGAGGCATCCATTTTGCCCAACCAGCTGAGCTTCTCTTTACGCTCGTCGATATCCAGCTGGGAGACAAAATTCTCGTAGCCGGAAAACATCACCATCACCAGCAGTCCGCCCACCAGGGTCATATCTACCAGCGACAGCAGAACCAGAATCAAATCCGCCTCGGCAATAGAAAAAATGTTCGGCAGAACGTGCAGGATTTCCTGAAAGAACTTAATCGTCAGCGCGATAAGCGCCAGCGAAAGGCCAAAATAGACGGGGGCCAGTATCCAGCGAGAGGCGTACATGGCGTTTTCAAAAAAGCGTTCCATAAAGTCCTGTTTGCAAAAGAAACCAGCGCCCAGTATATCCCAATGGCGCTGACTGTTTGCAATAACTCACCAGTCTGGTGACTCAGACGTTGTCGGGGTTAACTTCCGGACGGGCATACTCCGGCCAGACCAGCACCACCAGCTCCGGGTAGGCTTCCAGGCTGAACTCACGAAAACACTGACGCAAATTTAATACGTCCAGATCGGAATAAGAGACCTTCTCGCCGTTAAGGCAGCGTTTTTTGATATTGTCATAATATTTATACACGGCTGAATTCAGGTCGCTACAGCGACGCTGTGCCTCAAACAGTCCTGGCGTGTCATTAATTTCCGACATTTTCATGCGTTTAATTGTCGCGTGTAAAAAGTCGATATATTCATGGTTCACCCGCCAGTACCAGACAGGCGTAACGGAGTTCATCAATACAGAGAAATGGTCTTCTCCTTCCTCTTTTGTCATGAGTTCCGGCTGCGGCGGTTCACTGGCGTCTTTCGACACTTTCGTTTTATTGAACTCCTGCATCAATAAAAGCACACCAGCGGTCAGTAATAGTAATGTGATGACCGTAAAAAAGATGCTGTTCATGGGTAGGCTCCATTTTTTTTGATTTTAAATTTGCCTCATGATATTGTCAACGAATCTCACGCCTTTACCAACCCCACCCTGTTGAAATTAAAGGAAATTAAAAATGCTGCCCGACTATCTCGTCCCGGCTAAGTACCACATTACGCCTGTGGAACAGCAACCGACGGAAGCAGAAAAAGAGGTCAGTTTCACTCAGGGGAAAAGAAAGCTCTCTGATTTCGAGCCTGATATATTAATTGGTGTTTCCCGCACCGGCAAATCCCGTAATATGTTGCTGGAAGAGCACGATCGCCATATTAAAGACCGCTTATTTCGCGCCATAAAAATTGAAGCCTTCGTCCACCTGCTGAACGATCTGCAGGCCGAAGGAGAAATAGATGCCCAGAAACTAAGTCAAATATTGGCCGAAAAAACCAAAGAAATTAACGAAGCGGGCAATGAAATTTGGCTTAACTTAATTACGCGCGAAAAAAACAACCCAATTTTTTATAGCCTGGGGGAGGATTAACGTGAAGGAAGTTAAAAACAACGACGTTTATTTGACTTTAGATGATAAGAAAAGTGATGAATTTATCTTAAAGCAAAATCTCGATGCGCTGCGAAACACAAAAAATGACGAGATGACGCGTATTACCCAGGACCTGGTATCGATCCCGGCAACGCTGGTGCGGCTGAAATGGCAGAATCGCCGTGAAATTTATCCGCTACAGGTCAAAGAAGAAATTTACGGTGCCGTGATGAACGCCATCATGGAACAGCGGCCAGAGCTGAAAGAGAAGCTTCTGGGTCGCCTCGAGGCCAATTACCAGTATCTGCTTGCCAGAGAAATCGCCACTCTGCGCCTGACGCGCAAACTGTCAGACGGTGAGTACCGCACCTCAAACGTCACCTGCGTTGCGCTTGATGAGGACGCACTGGCGTCTGGCGCCAGCGCCCCTTCCGAACCGCAACGCTAATTAAATCTGAATACGGCAATCGCCTCTTTTAACTGCCCCGTCTGCTGCCGCTGCGCTTCAGCCACCTGCAGCGTTTGCGCTACGTGACGCACGTTCTCCTGCACGCTGGCATCGATGCTGGCAATACTGTCGTTCATCTGCGCAATGCTCACCCGCTGCTGCTCGCTCATCTGCGACAGCTCCTCCAGCAGAGAGCGGAGCCCTTCAATGCTCTCAATGATCGACTTCATTGTCATACCGGCCTGCTCAACCTGCTCGACGCCCTGCAGCGTGGTTGCCTGCGATGCGGTCAGCAGCTGGCGAATGTCTTTTGCAGCCCCCTCGCTGCGCTGGGCCAGCACGCGCACCTCCGAGGCAACTACCGCGAAGCCTTTGCCATGTTCCCCCGCTCTGGCAGCCTCGACCGAGGCGTTGAGCGACAGGATATTGGTCTGGAACGCAATCCCGTCGATCAGCTCCAGAATGGCGTAAATGCGCTGCGACTCCTCGCGAATGTGCTCCATCGCCGCAATCGCCTGCCGAACGTTATGGCCTCCCTGCTCCGCCACGTTACTGGTACTGAATGCCACCTCCCGAACCTGGCGGGCTTTTTCACTGGTCAGGGTGGCGACAGCCCTCAGTTGTTCCATCGCACTGGCCGCCGTCGCCAGCGAACTTGCCTGGTGATCGGTACGTTCCGACAGCGCGCTGTTGCGTTGTCCTAACGCGCGGGATGCCTCCAGCAGTTGCCCAATATTGGCGCTGACCTGCTCAAGCGTGGCGCGCATGGTGCCCAGCGTCAGGCTGAACGTGCGGGCAAAGGGAGACTCTGCGGGTGCCGCATCGACGGCCAGCGTGAGGTACCCCGGTTCGCGGTTGATCACCCCCGCCAGCCTTGCCACCTCGCTCGCCGAGCGGGCGTCCTGCTCCATACGAATCGCCAGCAGAACCAGGATCGCGGTCTGGACCACCACAAACAGCCCGTGGAAAACCACCATATGAAAGCCGGTGTGCATGAACACCACGACGCCGTACAGGTCGTTTTCCTGCAGATAGTTGAACACCAGGTGATGTAATGCGATGACCGCCGCCCCCATCACCAGCGGGCGCCAGTCTCGCCAGGCAAGGAGCGCGGAAAGCAGGACGAAAACCGAGAAATGGTATTCGGTTTCACCTTCGCCCAGATGAATCAGCAGCGCGGAAAATGCCATCAGCACAAACGCAGAGCTCAGGCGGAGTAACAACGCGCCGGGGAACACCATCGTCAGCAGCGTCGATAAACAGGCCAGAGAGGTGCCGACAATCGCCCCCTGTATGATGTTTTCGTTGATATAGCCCACGCCCAGCGAGATGGCCCACAGCGACCAGATGAGCACCAGTATTAGCCTGTCGGCGCGTCGTCGAATGGCAGAAAGCGAAAACAGATCGTTTTGAGGCGCGTGCGGATACAGCCATGTCATCGTAGCCATAGGGAGTCTCTTGCTGTGCAGGTGAAAAGATCCTTCGAAGAAGGACTGTTTTTATTATCTTTTTTTAAGCGTAGTGGGGATATTCCACGACGCCATTTCAGCAAAAGATATATTTTAATGGCGCAGCCGAATACTGATATTTACTTAACTATCAACACATTATTAACGTTGGCTTTATTGATAAAGAAATATGAAGAATGGGGATATACAGCAGAAAATAATAACGATGTTGCGTGGCAGAAAACAAAAAAGCTGGCTTTCGCCAGCTTTCGTTCTATTTTTTGGCCGCTTTCTCTTCGCCGACCAGCCCAATCTTCAGGTAACCCGCCTGATGCAGCGTGTCCATTACCTTCATCATGGTTTCATAATCCACGGTTTTATCCGCACGGAAGAAGACCGTAGTGTCTTTCTTACCGCCGGTAAGCTGATCCAGCGCCGGGATGACAGAGTCGGCCGTTACCGGGTCATTGCCAAGGAACATGGATTTATCGGCCTTCACGGACAGATAGACAGGCTTTTCCGGACGCGGCTGCGGCTGGCTGGACGAGGCCGGAAGATTCACCTTCACGTCGACCGTGGCCAGCGGCGCGGCCACCATGAAGATAATCAGCAGAACCAGCATGACGTCGATAAACGGCGTCACGTTGATCTCATGCATTTCGCCGTTATCGTCCAGATTTTCGTTTAGACGCATCGCCATAATATCAACCCACGCGCAGTTTGGACGCCGCGTGCACTGGCTTAACGGCGCTGGCATTCAGGTCGAGATCGCGACTCTGCAGCAGCAGTACCTGCGCGGCAACGTCACCGAGCGTCGCTTTGTAGCTGCCAATCATACGCGCGAAGATGTTGTAGATAACCACCGCCGGAATCGCCGCGACCAGACCAATCGCCGTCGCCAGCAGCGCTTCTGCGATACCCGGGGCCACAACCGCCAGGTTGGTGGTTTGAGTCTGCGCGATACCGATAAAGCTGTTCATGATGCCCCAGACCGTACCGAACAGACCGATAAACGGTGAGATCGCGCCGATCGTCGCCAGATAACCATTACCGCGCCCCATGTGTCGGCCAACGGCCGCCACGCGACGCTCCAGACGGAAACCGGTACGTTCTTTGATGCCTTCGTTATCTTCACTGCCCGCGGAGAGTTCCAGCTCGTTCTGTGCTTCATTCACCAGCAGGGTAGTCAGGCTTTTCGCGTGGAAGGATGAGGTCATATCTGAAGCCTGATCCAGAGAGCGGGCTTCTGCCAGTTGTTGCTGTTCCCGCTTGAGGCGACGCTTCTGCGAAAGCAGCTCGGCGCTCTTGCTGAAGAAGATAGCCCAGGTGACAACGGACGCCAGAATCAGGCCGATCATCACAATCTTAACTACGATGTCAGCATGCTGATACATGCCCCAAACGGAGAGATCCGCCTGCATCAAATTATTACCCACTCTGTATCTCCAGGACGCAAATCACAAAATCTGAACGTAATAATATCAAAACGTCGTCGAATTGATAGTAGTTCTCATTAGTATTTGCATAGTGCCGCAATTTTCGTTCACTTTCCTTGCGCTTACGCAGTAAAAATTTCTTATGCGGTTTTTTGCTAATATTTTCTGCTTATTCGATAAGCCTGCGGGTGCAGTTTTTTCCAATCGTGGTAGTCTGGACGTCCAGACGTATAAAAACAGGGTTAGCGAACATGACAACGAAGCATCTTGATACCACGCTGGTACAGGCAGGACGCAGCAAAAAATATACCCAGGGATCGGTTAACAGCGTGATTCAACGCGCCTCCTCGCTGGTGTTTGACACCGTTGAGGAGAAAAAAATCGCCACGCGCAACCGCGCAAAAGGCGGGCTGTTTTATGGCCGTCGCGGCACGCTAACCCATTTTTCTCTGCAGGAAGCGATGTGCGAGCTGGAAGGCGGCGCAGGCTGCGCGCTGTTCCCGTGCGGGGCGGCGGCGGTCGCCAATACCATTCTGGCGTTTGTGGAACAGGGCGATCACATCCTGATGACCAACACCGCCTACGAGCCCAGCCAGGACTTCTGTACCAAAATCCTCAGCAAGCTCGGCGTGACGACCGGCTGGTTCGACCCGCTGATTGGTGAAGGTATTGCCGAACTTATTCAGCCAAACACGCGCATTGTGTTCCTGGAATCACCGGGGTCGCTCACCATGGAGGTCCACGACGTGCCGGCTATCGTGAAGGCCGCGCGCAGTAAAGCGCCAGAGGCGATCGTTATGATCGACAACACCTGGGCGGCAGGCGTGCTATTCAAAGCGCTGGACTTCGACATTGATATTTCGATTCAGGCGGCGACGAAGTACCTGATTGGCCACTCTGACGGGATGATTGGCACCGCGGTCTCCAACGCGCGCTGCTGGGATCAGCTGCGTGAAAATGCCTACCTGATGGGCCAGATGGTGGATGCCGACACGGCCTACATGACCAGCCGCGGACTTCGCACGCTGGGCGTTCGCCTGCGTCAGCACCATGAAAGCAGTCTGACGGTGGCCGAATGGCTGGCGCAGCATCCGCAGGTTGAGCGCGTGAATCATCCCGCGCTACCCGGCAGTAAAGGCCATGAATTCTGGCAGCGTGACTTTACAGGCAGCAGCGGGTTGTTCTCGTTCGTGCTGAAAAAACGGCTGAATAATGACGAGCTGGCCAGCTATCTGGATAATTTTACCCTCTTCAGCATGGCCTACTCGTGGGGCGGTTTTGAATCCCTGATCCTGGCTAACCAGCCGGAACAGATTGCGGCCCTGCGCCCCGGTGGCGACGTGGACTTCAGCGGTACCCTGATTCGACTGCATATCGGTTTAGAAAATGTTGACGATCTGATTGCGGATTTAGCAGCAGGGTTCGAGCGTATCGTGTAGAGTGCTGGCTGAAAATGTACTCCCTGGACGCTTTTGTGGACACCGCAAGCGGAAAAGTCTGCATGAGTTGCGCCCGGGATCAAACCCGACGGGCGAATAAGGGAGTACAATAGCGCTATATCTGCTGTTCCACAGGAAAGTCCATGGCTGTTATTCAAGATATTATCGCGGCGCTCTGGCACCACGATTTTGCCGCGCTGGCGGATCCTCACGTCGTCGGTATCGTCTATTTCGTGATGTTCGCAACTCTGTTTCTGGAAAATGGATTACTGCCAGCCTCGTTTTTACCCGGTGACAGCCTGCTTTTACTTGCCGGGGCGTTAATCGGTAAAGGCGTCATGGACTTCACACCAACGATGGTTATCCTGACCTCCGCTGCCAGCCTGGGCTGCTGGCTGAGCTATCTGCAGGGCCGCTGGCTGGGGAACACGCGCGTCGTCAAAAGCTGGCTGGCGCAGCTGCCGCATAAATATCATCAACGCGCGACCTGCATGTTTGACCGGCACGGCCTCCTGGCGCTGCTGGCCGGACGTTTCCTCGCGTTCGTTCGCACCCTTCTGCCAACGATGGCGGGCATTTCCGGTCTGTCGAACCGCCGCTTCCAGTTCTTCAACTGGCTGAGTGCCCTGCTGTGGGTTGGCGTGGTCACAACGCTCGGCTACGCGCTGAATATGATCCCCTTCGTGAAACACCACGAAGATCAGGTGATGACCTTCCTGATGGTGCTGCCGATGTTCCTGCTGGTGGCGGGTCTGGTGGGAACCATCGCGGTGGTGATTAAGAAGAAGTACTGCAGCGCATAATTCAACAAAGCCGGGTGGCGCTATCGCTTACCCGGCCTACGTTTTTCGTCAGACTCCCTGCATCGTTCTAATACGTGACGCATCCTCTCCCGGCGTGACGCCGAAATAGCGCTTAAACTCCCGACTGAACTGCGAGGCACTTTCATAGCCCACCCGCATCGCCGCCGCGCTGGCCTTCATGCCGTCGTGGATCATCAGCATCCGCGCCTTATGCAGCCGGTAGGTTTTGAGGTACTGCAGCGGCGAGGTGCTGGTCACCGATTTAAAGTTATGGTGAAACGCCGAGACGCTCATGTTCGCTTCCGCCGCCAGCTGGTCGACGCTGAGGTTCTCCGTGTACTGGCTTTCGATACGCTTGAGCACGCGGCTTATCAGGCTGAAGTGGGTCTGTCGGCTCACCAGAGCGAGTAACGCGCCGCCGCCCGGGCCCAGCAGCACGTGGTAGAGGATCTCGCGGACGATCTGCTTGCCCAGAATGCGCGCGTCCAGCGGCCTCTCCATCACATCCAGCAGACGCTCAATGGCGCAGAGGATCTCTTCCGACAGCGTCGCCGAGTTAATCCCGCTTGAGGCCATCGAAGGCTGGAAGAGTTCATCTTCGCCAATCTCCATCAGCAGCTCCTGCAGCTGAAGGATGTCGACATTGACGCGAATACCCGCCAGCGGAACCGCCTCTGTCGCGAAGGTTTCACATTCAAAGGGTAAAGGTACCGTCAGCAGCAGATATTCATTGGTGTCGTAGCGGAACACGCGCTCGTTGATATAGCCAATTTTATGGCCCGAGAAGAGAAAAACGATGCCCGGCTGGTACATGACCGGCGTGCGCGTCCCCGGCTGCGTGCCATAGAGCAGGCGAATGTCCGGCAGCAGCTCGCTGGCACGATTTTCATTATCTATCAATCTCTTAATCTGCACAGTGAGCTGCTGGCAGATAGCCTCACGGTTCATCTTGCGTTACTCCGGGTGCGGTTTTCGACGTTGACAGTGTGCGTTGTTTTCCGCGCTTTCTCCAGCGCTCTGTAGAAATGGGCAAGACATCGGCAGGAATGTGCATTGAGGGCGTAGCCCCGGATCGCCACAATGAGCAGCATCAGGTCGCCCTCTGCGCACCACGGTTTTTCACCCACTAAAGGGAACGAGCAATGAACAACTTTAATCTCCACACCCCAACCCGCATTCTGTTTGGTAAAGACGCTATCGCTGACCTGCGCGCACAGATCCCTGCTGACGCCCGCGTGCTGATCACCTACGGTGGCGGCAGCGTGAAAAAAACCGGCGTGCTGGATCAGGTTTACAGCGCGCTGGACGGTCTGGACGTGCGTGAGTTCGGCGGCATTGAGCCAAACCCGTCCTACGAAACGCTGATGAATGCGGTAAAAATCGCCCGCGAAGAAAACATCACCTTCCTGCTGGCGGTCGGCGGCGGCTCCGTGCTGGACGGTACCAAATTCATCGCCGCTGCGGCGCACTACGCTGACGGCATCGATCCGTGGCACATTCTGGAAACCCGCGGCAGCGACATCAAAAGCGCCATCCCGATGGGATCCGTGCTGACCCTGCCAGCGACGGGTTCTGAATCCAACAAGGGCGCGGTGATCTCCCGTAAAACCACCGGTGACAAGCAGGCCTTCATGAACGAACACGTTCAGCCTGTGTTCGCCATTCTGGATCCGGTTTACACCTACACCCTGCCAGCGCGTCAGGTGGCGAACGGCGTGGTCGATGCCTTTGTACATACCGTTGAGCAGTACGTCACGTATCCGGTGAATGCCAAAATTCAGGATCGCTTCGCGGAAGGCATTCTGCTGACGCTCGTCGAAGAGGGTCCGAAAGCGCTGAAAGAGCCGGAAAACTACGACGTTCGCGCCAACGTGATGTGGGCGGCTACACAGGCGCTGAATGGCCTGATCGGCGCTGGCGTGCCGCAGGACTGGGCGACCCACATGCTGGGCCACGAGCTGACGGCGATGCACGGTCTGGATCATGCGCAAACGCTGGCCGTTGTGCTGCCTGCACTGTGGAACGAAAAACGCGACACCAAACGCGCCAAGCTGCTGCAGTACGCGGAACGCGTGTGGAACATTACCGAGGGTTCTGACGACGCGCGCATTGATGCTGCCATCGAAGCAACCCGCAGCTTCTTTGAAGGTCTTGGCGTGCCAACGCGTTTGTCTGGCTACGACCTCGACGGTAGCTCCATCCCAGCCCTGCTGGCGAAACTCGAAGAGCACGGCATGACCCATCTGGGCGAGCACGGCGACATCACGCTGGACGTCAGCCGTCGTATTTACGAGGCGGCACGCTAAGCGTTTTTGTCCCCCCGACTTTCGTTTTTTGACATTTCGTCCAGACTTAATGCACACCCCATCGCCGGAGTCTTCCTCCGGCGATGCGCACCTGAAGGAGGAAAAATGGCAAACCAAACCGTAATCAAGCTGCAGGACGGCAACGTGATGCCCCAGTTGGGGCTAGGTGTATGGAAAGCCGGTAACGACGAGGTCGTCTCCGCCATTCATAAAGCCCTGGAAGTCGGCTACCGGTCGATTGACACCGCCGCCGCGTACAAAAACGAGGACGGCGTAGGTACCGCACTGGCCAGCGCCGGTGTCCCTCGCGATGAGTTGTTCATCACCACGAAACTGTGGAATGACGATCAAAAGCGTCCCCGCGAAGCCCTGCAGGAGAGCCTGGAGAAACTCCAGCTCGATTTCGTCGACCTGTATCTGATGCACTGGCCGGTTCCGGCCATCGACCATTACGTTGATGCCTGGAAAGGGATGATTGAACTGCAGAAAGAGGGGCTGGTGAAAAGTATCGGCGTCTGTAACTTCCAGGTTCATCACCTGCAGCGGCTGATTGACGAGACGGGCGTCGCGCCCGTCATTAACCAGATCGAGCTGCACCCGCTGCTGCAGCAGCGGCAGCTTCATGCCTGGAACGCCACGCATAAAATCCAGACCGAGTCCTGGAGTCCGCTGGCGCAGGGTGGCCAGGGCGTGTTCGATCAAAAAATTATCCGCGAACTGGCGGATAAATACGGCAAAAGCCCGGCGCAAATCGTCATTCGCTGGCATCTGGACAACGGCCTGGTGGTGATCCCGAAATCGGTCACGCCATCGCGCATCGCCGAGAACTTCGACGTCTGGGATTTCCGGCTGGACAAAGATGAGCTGGGCGAGATTGCGAAGCTGGATAAGGGCATGCGGCTTGGGCCAGACCCGGATCAGTTTGGCGGATAATCGCGTAAAAAAGCCGGGTGGCGGCCTCGCCTTACCCGGCCTACGTGGCGACATAAAAAACCCCGGCTTGCCGGGGTTTTTTATTTACGCTTTGCGCTTCACAGGCTTCTTCACACTCGGATTACCGTTCGAACGCTGATGCATAATCGGCGTGTGCTTGGTCAGCGCCGGTCGCGTATTGCGGTTCTGGCGACGCGCTTCGCGCATCTCCTCCAGCGTCGGGGCCGGTACCAGGCAGTCGCGGCGCGAGCCGATCAGGTGTTTTTTACCCATCTCTTCCAGCGCCTGGCGGATCAGCGGCCAGTTTTTCGGATCGTGGTAACGCAGCAGCGCCTTGTGCAGACGACGCTGTTTGTCCCCTTTCGGCACCACCACCTCTTCACTCTTATAGCCAATCTTACTCAGCGGGTTCTTGCCGGTGTAATACATGGTCGTCGAGTTGGCGAGCGGTGACGGATAGAAGTTCTGCACCTGATCCAGGCGGAAGCGGCGCTGCTTCAGCCACAGCGCCAGGTTGACCATGTCCTCATCACGCGTGCCCGGGTGCGCTGAGATGAAGTACGGGATCAAATACTGCTCTTTGCCCGCCTGCTTCGAGTAGGTGTCGAACAGCTCTTTAAAGCGGTCGTAGCTGCCCATGCCCGGCTTCATCATCTTCGACAGCGGGCCTTCTTCGGTATGCTCCGGCGCAATCTTCAGATAGCCGCCGACGTGGTGCGTCGCCAGCTCTTTGATGTAGCGCGGATCTTCCACGGCAATGTCATAACGTACCCCGGACGCGATGAGGATCTTCTTGATGCCCTTCAGATCGCGCGCGCGTCGGTAGAGGTTAATCGTTGGCTCGTGGTTGGTATCCATGTGCTCGCAAATGCTCGGATAGACGCAGGAGAGACGGCGGCAGGTTTGCTCCGCGCGCGGCGACTTGCAGCGCAGCATATACATGTTCGCGGTTGGACCGCCAAGATCGGAAATCACGCCGGTAAAGCCCGGTACGGTGTCGCGAATGGCTTCGATCTCGTTGATGATCGACTCTTCCGAACGACTCTGAATGATGCGCCCCTCGTGCTCGGTAATGGAGCAGAAGGAGCACCCGCCGAAGCAGCCGCGCATGATGTTGATCGAGAAGCGGATCATCTCATACGCCGGGATACGGGCGTTGCCGTACGCCGGGTGCGGCACGCGCTTGTACGGCAACGCAAAGACGCTGTCCATCTCTTCGGTGGAGAGCGGGATGGCCGGCGGGTTGATCCAGATAAAGCGCTCGCCGTGCTTCTGCATCAGCGCGCGGGCGCAGCCTGGGTTGGTTTCATGGTGCAGAATACGGGACGCATGGGCGTAAAGCACCTTGTCGGCTTTCACCTTCTCATAGGAAGGCAGCAGCACGTAGGTCTTTTCCCATGGCTTCGGGCGCGGCGGCTGCACGACGATAGCCTTCGCTTCCGCTTTCTTTGGCTCTACCGGTTTGTTATCGGCACACGGCAGATCGTCGCCATACGGGTGTGGGATCGGGTCGATTTTGCCCGGCATATCGATGATGCGGGAATCCACGCCGCGCCAGCCCGGCAGCGCCTCTTTTACCATGAGCGCGGTATTGCGCACGTCGCGGATGCTGCTCACCGGCTCGCCCTGCGACAGACGGTGCGCCACTTCCACCAGCGGACGCTCGCCGTTTCCGTAAATCAGCATGTCGGCTTTGGAATCCACCAGCACCGAGCGGCGCACGGTATCAGACCAGTAATCGTAGTGCGCGGTACGGCGCAGGCTCGCCTCGATGCCGCCCAGGATCACCGGCACGTCTTTCCAGGCTTCTTTGCAGCGCTGGGTATAGACGAGGGTCGCGCGATCCGGACGTTTGCCCGCCACGTTATCCGGCGTGTAGGCGTCGTCATGACGCAGCTTACGGTCGGCGGTATAGCGGTTGATCATCGAGTCCATGTTGCCTGCGGTCACGCCGAAGAACAGGTTGGGTTTACCCAGACGCATAAAGTCGTCTTTGCTGTTCCAGTCAGGCTGGGAGATGATCCCCACGCGGAAGCCCTGCGCTTCAAGCATACGGCCACAGATGGCCATGCCGAAGCTCGGGTGGTCAACGTAGGCATCGCCCGTGACCAGAATGATGTCGCAGCTGTCCCAGCCCAGTTGGTCCATCTCTTCCCGGGACATCGGCAGGAACGGCGCCGGTCCAAAGCAGGCAGCCCAGTACTGGGGCCAGGAGAAGAGGTCACGATCCGGCTGGATCAGGGAAATTGCGCTCATAATGCTTCCGAAGAAAAAATAGACAAAAGGGCGGGGATTATACGCTGGATCATTGTGGGAAATGAAGGGGTATTATGCGGGCTGTTGCCCTCACCCCAACCCTCTCCCATAGGGAGAGGGAGAAAAGCAATTTACGGCGCCGGGTTGACCAGCATTTGTCCCACCGAACCCCTGTCCATCATCTCCAGCGTCTGGCTGTGGAACAGGAACGGGAAGTGCGGCCACGAAGGCTGGCCGTAATAAACCAGCAGTTCCACCTGGCCGTCCACCCAGACGGTATCTTTCCAGCCGCGATCTTCCGGGAACGGCATCGCGCCGTTGACGTTGCGGATCAGGAACGACACCCCTTCAATATGGAACGACTGCGGCATATCTGAACGCACCGTCCAGCGCTCCCAGGTGCCCTGCTGCGCGGTGATGTCAATGCGGTTGACGTCCCACAGCGCGCCGTTGATGCCCGGGTCGTCGCCCAGGCTGATATCGCGGCTGCGCACCGGCGAGCCGCTCATGATCTCCTGCGGCAGCAGACGCATGGGCAGGCTGTCGGTCACCAGCGGCAGCAGGCCGGTTGGGCGCAGGGTCAGCACCAGGGTGGAGACAAGTATGCTCGACGGTTCAAAGAACCCGCGAATACGGTCGACAATGCTGGCCGCTTCACCGCAGGTGACAGACACTTCATCCCCGTTGGTCATATCAATGAGAATTTCGCGACGCTCACCCGGCGCGAGCGCCAGCTGTTTGACGGACACCGGCGCCGGTAAAAAGCCCTGATCGCCGGAGATCACGTGCAGCGGACGGCCATCGCTCATCTGCAGCTGATAGCGGCGCGAGTTAGACGCGTTGAGCAGGCGCAGGCGCACCCAGCCACGGGACACTTCGACATACGGGCTCTGCGCGCCGTTAACCAGCAGCGTATCGCCGACGAAACCACCGCTGCCCGGCTCGCTGTATTCCGGCGTGCCGAAATTATCCAGACGTTTGTCCTGGATGATAATCGGGAAGTCATCCACGCCGTAGTGGTTCGGGATCGGCAGGGATTTGCTGACTTCATCTTCCACCAGCCACATGCCGGCCAGGCCGTTATAGACCTGCTGCGCCGTGCGGTTAGGCGTGTTGGCGTGATACCACAGGGTTGCCGCACTCTGGCGAATCGGCAGAACGGGCGCCCAGTCGGCGCTGGGTGACATCATTCGCGCCGCGCCGCCAATCAGCGGGCCAGGCACCTGCAGGCCGCTGATGGTCATGGCGACATTTTCAGGGGTACGGTTACTGTAGATGAGCTTAACGTCATCGCCATTCCACACGCGTATGGTCGGCCCAAGGTAACGTCCGTTAATGCCCCAGACCGGCGCACGCGTCCCCTGGGTAAAGGACCAGTGGCTGCGCTGCAGCGTCAGGAAAAGCGGCTGACCGCGACGGGATTCAATGAGTGGCGGAATAGGCAGCGGCTGTTGCTGCCCGGCGGCGCTGGCTGTCAGCGGCATCGCACCCGCACAAAGGGCGATCCCCGAAGCCTGAATAAACTGACGCCGACTGAGTGACATATAAGCTCCATCTGAAACGACTAACAACGCGGGAATTCGTTTTCCCTTCAACGCCGGTTAAATCTTACCGGCGGCTTCTCTCTCTGCGACTTCTTTGTCGAGCAGCGCAATATGCTCAGCCATCAGATCACGGCAGTGCGCGGCCAGCTCGCGCACCTGATCTTTACCGTATTTGCTGGTATCGACGGGTGGCAGCATTTCGACAATCACCAGCCCGTTATTCAGGCGGTTAAGATTAATCTTATTCGAAGTATTGGAAACGCACACAGGAATAATTGGAACACCTGCCGCAATTGCGGCATGAAACGCACCGGTTTTAAACGGCAGCAGGCCGCGGCCACGGCTGCGCGTCCCTTCCGGGAACATCCAGATTGAAATTTTGCGCTTTTTAAAATGATTCACCACTTCCGCAATGGTGCTGTGCGCTTTTGCACGGTTATTACGATCAATCAGCAGGTTACCAGTAAGCCAGTACAGCTGACCAAAAAATGGGATCCATAGCAGGCTTTTTTTGCCCACCGTCACGGTCGGTGGAAGCACGATATTAGAGGCCGTCACCATATCGTAGTTGTTCTGATGGTTGGCGATATAGATGGCGTTACCGAAATTCTCCGCCCCTTCCGGCAGACGTTTTTCAACTTTCAGACCAAACAGCGGCGCAAGGCGGCCGAACATATGGCCAAAGGTGGCGACATGCTTCGGATTACGCGGGCTGAACAGGCAGTAAATAGAGCCGAAAATACAGACCAGAATGCAGTAGATAACGGTAAGAATAAGACGAACAATATATAGCATAGCGACCTCTGAAGCCCCAACAGCTGACAATTATACTTCACCTGTGGCCAGGTAAGGACTTTATTACGAGCGCGTATTGTTAATCGCAACGCACGAATTAACAACGATTTTACGGGAAATTTTATTGAAATTCCCCCTCCGGACAGAGGGGGATATCACGACATTACTCTTCGCTGTCACCCGCAGCGCTGCGTGCAGGAGAGTCAATCTCCACGCGATCGATACGCTGCAGACCGCGCATCAGCGAGCCGCGGCGACCGCGCTCCCCCACCACCTTCTGCAGCTCTTCCGGACGAAGCTTGATTTTGCGCTTGCCGACGTGAATGGTCAGGGTGCTCTGCGGCGGCAGCAGGAAGAGGTGCGCCAGGCCATCTTCGCCTTTCGCGGCCTCCGCCGACGGGATGTTGATGATCTTGTTGCCCTTGCCTTTTGACAGCTCAGGCAGATCGCTGACCGGGAACATCAGCATACGTCCGGCGGTGGTGATCGCCAGCAGCATGTCGCTTTCGTTCTCAATCACCAGCGGAGCCATCACGTGAGCGTTGTCCGGCAGGCTAATCAGCGCCTTACCGGCACGGTTGCGGGAAACCAGATCGTTGAAGGTACAGATAAAGCCGTAGCCCGCATCAGACGCCAGCAGCAGCTTCTGGTCATCGGCTTCCATCAGCATATGGTCAACCGTCGCGCCCGGCGGCAGCGTCAGCTTACCGGTAAGCGGCTCGCCCTGCCCACGCGCGGAAGGCAGCGTGATCGGGTCAATGGCGTAGCTGCGGCCGGTGGAGTCGATAAACGCCACCGGCTGGTTGCTCTTGCCTTTCACCGCCGCTTTGAAGCTGTCGCCCGCTTTGTAGCTGAGCCCCGGCGCGTCGATATCGTGGCCTTTGGCGCTGCGCACCCAGCCGCTCTGCG
Source organism: Enterobacter cloacae complex sp. Mu1197 (assembly GCF_040059225.1). NCBI lineage: Bacteria > Pseudomonadati > Pseudomonadota > Gammaproteobacteria > Enterobacterales > Enterobacteriaceae > Enterobacter > Enterobacter cloacae complex sp. Mu1197. The sequence continues at coordinate 3,971,622 of NZ_CP157375.1, forward strand.
ACAGGACAATGGTCACCGGCTCGGACGGCTGCATGTCGTGCTCGTTCATCGCCTTCGCTTCTTCGCGCTCGTGCAGCGGAGAACGACGGTCGTCGCCAAACGCGTCGGCATCGGCCTGCAGCTCTTTCTTCAGCAGGGTGTTCATCTTGCGTTCGGACGCGAGGATCGCCTGCAGCTGATCGCGCTCTTTTTCCAGCTCGTTCTGCTCGCCGCGGATCTTCATCTCTTCCAGTTTGGCGAGATGGCGCAGCTTCAGCTCGAGGATCGCTTCGGCCTGGGTTTCGCTGATGCCAAAGCGCGACATCAGGGCGGGCTTCGGCTCGTCCTCGGTACGGATGATCTCAATCACCTCGTCGATATTGAGGAACGCCACCAGCAAACCTTCAAGGATATGCAGGCGCTTAAGCACTTTCTCGAGACGATGGTTCAGACGACGGCGTACCGTATCGCGGCGGAACGTCAGCCATTCGGTGAGGATCTCCAGCAGGTTTTTCACCGCCGGGCGTCCGTCGAGGCCGATCATGTTCAGGTTGATGCGATAGCTTTTTTCCAGATCGGTGGTGGCAAACAGGTGGTTCATCACCTGCTCCATGTCCACGCGGTTGGAGCGCGGCACGATCACCAGACGGGTCGGGTTCTCGTGGTCTGATTCATCGCGCAGGTCGTCGACCATCGGCAGCTTTTTATTGCGCATCTGGGAGGCGATCTGCTCCAGCACTTTGGCACCGGAAACCTGATGCGGCAGCGCGGTGATGACCACGGCGCCGTCTTCTTTATTCCACACCGCACGCATGCGTACGGAGCCGCGACCGTTCTGGTAGATTTTGCGGATTTCCGCGCGCGAGGTGATGATTTCGGCTTCGGTCGGGAAATCCGGACCCTGCACGATATCCAGCAGATCGTCGAGCGAGGCTTTCGGCTGCTCAATCAGGGTGATGGCGGCTTTCGCCACTTCACGCAGGTTGTGCGGCGGAATATCCGTCGCCATACCGACCGCAATCCCGGTGGTGCCATTCAGCAGGATGTTCGGCAGACGCGCAGGCAGCATCTTCGGCTCCTGCAGCGTACCGTCGAAGTTCGGTACCCAGTCAACGGTCCCCTGCCCCAGCTCGCCCAGCAGCACTTCGGCATATTTAGAGAGGCGGGATTCGGTATAACGCATCGCCGCGAAGGATTTCGGATCGTCCGGCGCCCCCCAGTTCCCCTGGCCATCCACCAGCGGGTAGCGGTAAGAGAACGGCTGGGCCATCAGCACCATCGCTTCATAACAGGCGCTGTCGCCGTGCGGATGGTATTTACCCAGTACGTCACCGACGGTACGGGCGGATTTCTTGAACTTGGCGGTGGCGTTCAGCCCCAGTTCGGACATCGCATACACGATGCGGCGCTGAACGGGCTTCAGGCCATCCCCGATAAACGGCAACGCCCTGTCCATGATGACGTACATGGAGTAGTTCAGGTAGGCGTTTTCCGTGAATTCATGTAGCGCGAGGCGCTCTGCCATATCGCTCATTACGTGTGATTCCTCAACTCAGAAACCGAAGGGTTTCAGGCAATATTGCCGCAGATACTACCCTATCTGACGAGTTGAGTCACAAAGAAAAAGGGCCGCTTATGCGGCCCTTTCCGGGTTATTTGTTCAGCTTAATGACCTGCTTCACGTCGATTTCAAAATCGTTCCACTCTTTATCGACCTTGCCCTGGATTTCCACTTTATCCTGAGGGGTGACGGTCACGCCGTTCCAGCGCTTGTGGTCAATTTCCACGTTTACCGTGCCGGTCTCATCGCGGAAGGTGTAGCGGTCATCGGACAGGCGCTGGGTGATGTTCCCGCGCAGCTTCACCCAGCTGTCGTCCTTCATCTCTTTGACCTTCACCGCGGTGGTGAGGTTGGCGTCATTATCGACAAAACCGCCTGCCTGCGTTTGGGTCTGGGTCTGTGCGGCAGACGGGCCGTTAAATCCGCCCTGCGCGGCAAAAACGGGGGCAGTGGTCATCATCATGATGGCGGCAATAGCAGCGAATTTTTTCATATTAACTCTCCCTTTAATCTGGTTTCGCAGTCCATTAAACAGGGTAATCCTTAACAACTTCTTAAGGGAAAAATTTATTTATTATTGCTGTACAGCAGGCGCTTACAGAGGGTTTACTGACGACATCAAGGAGGGAATATGCGCATTTTACTGGTAGAAGACGACACGTTAATCGGCGACGGTATCAGGGCGGGTTTAAGCAAAATGGGCTTTAGCGTGGACTGGTTTACCGACGGCAAAACCGGTCAGGCCGCGCTCGCGTCTGCGCCCTATGATGCCGTGGTGCTGGATCTGACGCTGCCGGAAATCGACGGTCTGGACATCCTGCGCGCGTGGCGCGAAAGCGGGCGCAGCGAGCCGGTATTGATCCTGACCGCGCGGGATGCGCTTAACCAGCGCGTGGAGGGGCTGCGTCTTGGCGCGGATGATTATCTCTGCAAGCCGTTCGCGCTGATTGAAGTGGGCGCCCGCCTTGAGGCGCTGGTCCGCCGCAGCCACGGCCAGACGCATAGCGAACTACGCCACGGCAAGGTTACGCTCGATCCGACCCGACTCGTCGCCACGCTGGACGGTGAACCGCTGACGCTGAAGCCGAAAGAGTTCGCGCTGCTGGAACTGCTGATGCGCAATGCAGGCCGCGTGCTCCCTCGCAAGACGATTGAGGAAAAACTGTATACCTGGGATGACGACGTCTCCAGCAACGCGGTAGAAGTCCACGTTCATCACCTGCGCCGCAAGCTTGGCAGCGAGTTTATCCGCACCGTGCACGGCATCGGCTATACCCTGGGTGACGCATGAAGCTGACGCAACGCCTGAGCCTGAAGCTGCGCCTGACGCTCCTCTTTTTAGCGCTCTCCCTGACGGCATGGTTTGCCGCCAGCCTGGTGGCCTGGCAGCAGACTACCCACAAGCTGGATAAGCTCTTCGACACGCAGCAGATGCTGTTTGCCAAACGGCTGCTGACGATGGATCTTGACGAGATCCGCGCCCCCGAACGGATGCGCGAGATCCCGAAAAAAGTGAAGCATGGCCGTCTCGATGACGACGCGCTGGCTTTCGCCATTTACGCCGTCGACGGCAAAATGCTGCTGAACGACGGCGAGAACGGGCGCGATATTCCGTACCACTATCGCCGCGACGGGTTTGCTAACGGGCAGCTCCAGGACGACAACGACGAATGGCGTTTCCTGTGGTTGACCTCACCCGACGGGAAGTACCGCGTGGTGGTCGGTCAGGAGTGGGAGTACCGCCAGGATATGGCGCTGGACGTGGTCAGCTCGCAGCTCACGCCCTGGCTGGTAGCGCTGCCCGTGATGCTGCTCTTGCTGATTCTCCTCCTGAGCCGGGAGCTGAGGCCGCTGAAAAAGCTGGCACAGACCCTGCGCTCTCGCTCGCCGGATGCGACCGAGGCGCTTGTACTTCATGGCGTCCCCACGGAAGTGCGCCCCCTGCTCGACTCGCTGAATCACCTCTTCGCGCGTACCCAGGAGATGATGACGCGCGAGCGCCGCTTTACGTCCGACGCGGCCCACGAGCTGCGCAGCCCGCTGGCGGCGCTGAAGGTGCAAACTGACGTGGCGCAGCTCTCGCAGGACGATCCGCAGGCGCGGGAAAGAGCGCTGGCGCAGCTGCATGCGGGAATCGACCGCGCTTCCCGGCTGGTGGACCAACTCCTCACGCTGTCGCGTCTGGACTCGCTGGACAACCTGGACGATGTCGAACCGATAACGCTTGCCGATTTACTGCAGTCGGCGGTGCTGGATATCTGGCATCCGGCGCAGCAGGCAGGAATTGATATTCGCCTCAACAACCATGCCCCGCAGGTCAAGCGTCAGGGACAGCCCCTGCTACTCAGCCTGCTGGTGCGCAACCTGCTGGACAATGCCATCCGCTACAGTCCGCGCGGCAGCGTGGTGGACGTTACGCTGGACGCGCGTAGCTTTAGCGTGCGCGACAACGGTCCCGGCGTTGACCCCGAGGTGCTGGCGCGCATCGGCGAGCGTTTTTATCGTCCACCGGGCCAGAACGCCACGGGCAGCGGGCTGGGACTCTCTATCGTCAGGCGCATTGCCGCGCTGCACGGAATGCGCGTCTCGCTGAGTAATGCGGCGGAAGGCGGCTTTGAGGTGAAGGTCAGCTGGTAACGGATTATTGCATCTCCAGCAAAAGACTTTGCACATTTTGCTCATTTTTCCGCTCCGTCCTCGCGCGTAGAATACCCGGCATACTCTCATCGTCGAGGACAAAAAATGAGCAACACTCTGATTATTAACGGTGCAAAAGAATTTGCGCACTCTAAAGGCCAGCTGAACGACACCCTGACCGAGGTCGCGGATGGTTTCCTGCGCGACGCCGGGCATGATGTTAAGGTCGTGCGTGCAGACAGTAACTACGACGTGAAGGCCGAAGTGCAGAACTTCCTGTGGGCTGACGTGGTGATCTGGCAGATGCCAGGCTGGTGGATGGGCGCGCCGTGGACCGTGAAAAAATACATGGACGACGTGTTCACGGAAGGTCATGGCTCGCTGTATGCCAACGATGGCCGCACCCGCTCTGACGCCTCCAAAAAATACGGTTCAGGCGGTCTAATTCAGGGCAAAAAATATATGCTGTCACTGACCTGGAACGCCCCGCTGGAAGCCTTCACCGAGAAAGATCAGTTCTTCGAAGGCGTGGGCGTGGACGGCGCGTACCTGCCGTTCCACAAGGCGAATCAGTTCCTGGGCATGGATCCGCTGCCGACCTTTATCGTCAACGACGTGATTAAAATGCCTGATGTCCCGAGCTATATCGCAGAATATCGCAAGCATCTCGCGAAAATTTTTGCTTAACTGGTAGCCTGGAATTAAAGGAGTAGTAAACATGCTTACCGTTATCGCAGAAATCCGTACTCGTCCAGGTCAACATCACCGCCAGGCGGTGCTGGATCAGTTCGCGAAAATTATCCCGACCGTACTGAAAGAAGAAGGCTGCCACGGCTACGCGCCGATGGTGGATGCCGCTACTGATGCCAGCTTCCAGGCAACCGCGCCGGACTCGATCATCATGGTTGAGCAGTGGGAAACCGTCGCGCATCTTGAAGCGCATCTGCAGACCGCGCACATGAAAGCGTGGAGCGACGCGGTGAAGGGCGACGTGCTGGAAACCCACATCCGCATCCTGGAGCAAGGGGTTTAAGTTCGTGGAATTTGCCGGGTGGCACTGCGTTTACCCGGCCTACAAAACCTGAACCGTAGGCCCGGTAAGCGCTAGCGCCACCGGGCTTTGTTGTTTTTAGCTGCTTTTCTTCCCCGGCTTTAACCCGCGATGGAGCTCGTTGATGCGCTTCATGGACTTGATGGTGCGCTGCGGCTCGGTAGAAGCGACGGACAAAATGATCATCTCCAGACAGAGCAGCACCGTGCCGTGGAGCGGGATTTTGCCCTTTTCGCCACCGCGCGGAACGTGGATCACCACGCTGGCCTCCTTACTGAAACGCGAATCAAGGGCGTTGGTCAGCAGGATGGTGGGAATGCCCAGACGTTTTGCTTCACGCAGGGTGGTTTGCCCCTCCCGGTGCGCAGATTTCTGCGCCATCATTATCAGCACATCGCCGCGCTGAAGCGCAATCAACTGCTCGGCAAGCCCTATCCCGGTACGGTTTAGCGGCGTGGCGGGTAACCCCATACGGCTGAACAGCCTGGCGGTGTACTCGGCCAGAATGCCCGAGGCGCCAATGCCAAATATGGCGACCTGCCTTGCCTGTGCCAGCAGTGAGACCGCCTGCGCCATCGCGAAGCGGTTGTGGGGCTCAGATAACACCTCGCAGGTGTGCTGATGTCCCTCCAGCACGAAATCAATGCTCGCGTTGACGTCGCTGGCGAGCGTGTTCACCGTGGTGGACATCTTTTCGCTGGAGGTGACCACCGGGCCAAACCACTGCTCCAGCGTCTGCTTGAGATCGCGCAGCCCGGCGAAACCCAGCGCCTGTATGGCGCGGACCACCGTGGCGTCCGAGGTTTTCACTACGGCAGCAATCTCCATGGCAGTTTGCTCCATCACCGCCTCGCGGTTGTCATGGATATAGCGTGCGACCTGCAGCAAACGCGGCGTCAGCTGATGCGCCCGCGCGCGAAAGCGCTCACCATAGACATCCACGCGCCCTTTCTCTTTGCGGATCACCGTGACGCCTCCGGCAGCGGACGCCCGGCAATCTGCGACTGCACCTGCGCGGCCATCAGCCCTAATGACGCGAACGAATTCGAGATTGCCTCTTCACGCGAGATCAGCACGTAGTGCCCGGTTCGGCAGGCAGTCAGGAACTGACACCAGCCCGGCATGACCGCCTCCATTGCCGCCAGCTCGTCCTGCGGTTTACCGCCCGTATCCCCGCGCCAGGTAGCGAAGACGAAATCGGCATCCAGCTCCGGCAGGCGCTCGGCGCTGACGTCAATCCGTCCCCCTTCCGGGATGGCCTCAATCAGTGGCGGGAATTTGAATCCGGCGTCGCGCAGAACGCGGCCCAGCGAGTGATAGCTGTGCATGGCGTTGATTTTCCCCTGATTGGCCTGAATCACCGACACGGTGATTTTGCGCGTGTCGATGGTCGCCTTCAGCGCCTTGATTTGCTCCTGATATCGCCGTTCCAGAATGTTTAGCCTTGCCTGCGTGCCCGTGAGCTGCGCCAGCTTGCGGTAGATTTCCGGCGCGCCGCCGTCGAGATGATCGATGCTCACCGTCGGGGCAATTTTCGCCAGCTGTTCCACCGGGGTGTTGCGGGTCGGCTCGGTAACGATCAGGTCAGGTTTTGCGGCGGCGATGGCTTCAATGTCGATATCCGCCGTGCCGATAAATTTGATATCGGAATTATCGAAGTCGACGCCGGTTAACATGCCGCTGGAGCGCAGAAAGTGGCTGCCGTCCGGCCGCGTGCGGCCATGGCTCGCCACCGGCGGCACGCCAAGTTCAATCAGCGGAATGGTGATATCCAGATCGTGTAAGGAAACAATCCGCTTCGGATGAACCGGCACAACCACCTTGCGTCCCAGATCGTCGGTAAATACCTGCGTCGGCTCCGCCGCGCTCACCGCGAACCCCACCAGCAACAGCATCGAAAACAGTACGCGCATCATAGTCCCCTAAAATCTGTCCCGACGCTGCCAGAGCAGCAGCAGGAAAAACGGTCCGCCAATCAATGAAATCACAATCCCCGCCGGCAGCTGCAGCGGGAGGAATGCCAGACGTCCGACGTTATCCGCCAGCAGCACCAGCAGCGCCCCCAGCACGGCGCTTCCCGTCAGGAGCGCGGTTTGCCCACCGCGCAGCAGCAGGCGCGCCATGTGCGGGGCAATCAGCCCCACGAAGCCAATGCTGCCCACGCAGGAGACGCAGGCCGCCGTCAGCACCACCGGAGCGAGAACCCGCAGCAGCGCCAGCCGGGTTGTGCGCACGCCAAGGCCCGTAGCGGCCTGATTGCCGAGCAACGCCACGTCCGCGGCCCGGGCGGTAAACAGCAGCAGCGCAAACGCGGGGGCGGCCCAGAGCGCGGCCAGGCCCACCAGCGTCCAGTTTGCCGCATGCAGGCTTCCCGCCAGCCACAGCATCGCCGTCTGCACGTCACGCACGTCGGCGGTGGTCATAAAGACGCCCATCGCCGCGGCAAACGCCCACGACACGCCGATGCCGATCAGGATGAACCGCGAGCGCGAGATATCGCGCGCCAGGACGATCACCAGCAGCGCGGTGAGCAGCCCACCGGCCATGCCGACCAGCGGACGCCAGGCCAGGCTCAGCGCCGGGAACTGAAAAATCAGCAGCAGTACCGCCGCGCTACAGCCCTCCTTCACGCCGATAAGCCCCGGGTCAGCCAGACCGTTGCGGGTGATGGACTGCATCGCCGCCCCCGCCATGCCGAGCATCGCGCCGCACAGCACCGCCATCAGCAGGCGCGGCAGGCGGATATCCATCACGACGTAGCGCGTCTCCGCCGTCAGACTTTCAGGCGAAAACAGCGCGCGCCCGATGGCGGAGGTTGGAATGGGCAGAGAACCGTGCGTCAGGCCAAAGCCCAGCAGGCTTAGCGCCGCCAGCGCGAAAAGCGACAGGTACGCCAGCGCTTTCGGGCGAATCAGCGCCGACAGGTGGCCAACGCGGATCGCGCGGAGTCCGGCCCGGTTCATTTGAACATCCTCGACGCCATAAAGATGAACACGGGCGCGCCGACCAGGGCCGTCATGATGCCGGTTGCCAGCTCCCAGGGGGTAAACAGCGTGCGGGCAGCGATATCCGCCAGCATCAACACCAGAGCGCCGCACAGGGCCGACAGCGGCACCATCACGCGCAAATCGACCGACACCAGACGGCGGATGAGCTGCGGCACCACAAGGCCGATAAAGCCAATCGGTCCGGCGAGGGAGACGGCCGCGCCGCAGAGCAGCGCGATGGCCAGCAGGGCAAGGAGGCGGGTTTTCAGCAGCGACACGCCAAGCCCCTGCGCCATTCTGTCGCCCAGCGCCAGCATGTTGAGCGAGGGCGACAGCCCGATAGCAAGAATAAAACCGGCTGCTGCAGCCCACAGGGCACTCTGGAGCATCTGCGCGTTGACCCCGGCGATATCACCTGCCAGCCAGGTGCGCAGAGAGAGCAGCGTCTGTTCATCCAGGATTAACACCGCGGCGGTAATCGACGAGGCAAACGCCGACATCGCCACGCCGCACAGGGTGACCTTCATCGGCGTGAGCCCGGTGCGACCGGACGAGGAGAACATCAGCACCAGCAGAAACAGCGCGGCGGCACCGGCGGCGGCAATCAGCGGGCGACCAAACGGCAGCGAAAGCCCAAGCGCGCTGGCGATCACCACCGCCAGCGCTGCCCCGGCGTTGAGCCCCAGAATATGCGGCTCGCCGAGCGGGTTGCGGATCACGGACTGCAGCAGCACGCCCGCCACGCCGAGCGCGGCGCCTGTCACCATTGCGGCGCAGAGGCGCAGCAGTCGCAGTCTGATGATGATGTTATGGTCGAAATTGCGCGGATCGAAGTGAACGAATGCCTCGACTACCGTCCGGGGAGGGATAAACCGCGCCCCGATACCGAGATGCACAATCGCGCCCAGCGCCAGCAGTAATGTAAAAATCAGGAAGGCGAGAGAAGCGCGCATCATGGCTGTTCAAGACTCTGGCGAAACGGCATAAAGAACGGTTTGCCGGTCAAGGGGTTGATGGACATATGCACGTCCACATCAAACACCGCTTTGATCAGTTCCGGCGTACAGGCGTCGCCTTCATGTAACACCCCCTCGACTTTTCCCTGGCGTAAAAAGACCAGTGAATCACCGTAGTTCACGGCAAAGTTGAGATCGTGCAGCACCACCACGACGGTACGCCCGTGCTCACGCGTCAGCGTATGCAGAAGCTCGAGGATCTCCACCTGATAGCGAAGATCGAGGTACGTCGTCGGCTCGTCAAGCAGGATATACGGCGTTTGCTGCGCCAGCGCCATGGCGATCCAGCAGCGCTGACGCTGGCCGCCGGATAAGCTTTCCACCGGCATATGGGCAAACTCTGCCGTGCCGGTCAGCCGCAGGGCCTCTTCCACCGCCCGCTCGTCCTCGTCGCTCCACTGACGCATAACGTTTTGCCAGGGAAAGCGTCCGCGCGAGACCAGATCAAAAACGGTTAACCCTTCCGGCAGCAGCGGCGACTGCGGGAGAATGCCAAGCTGACGGGCGACCGCTTTGGTGGGCTGCTCATGAATGGCTTTACCGTCCAGCAGCGCGGTTCCCCCAAGCGGCTGCAGCAGCCGCGCGATAGTGCTCAACAGCGTGGATTTTCCACAGCCGTTCGCCCCGACCAGCACCGTCATTTTCTGCTGAGGGATCGCAAGGGAGATATCATCAACGATGATTTTTTTCTGATAGCCCGCAGAGAGGTTCTCCAGAACCAGACCCGGTTTGTGTGTGTTGTGAGCCACGTGAACGCCAACGTAATGAAAAACCAACAAATAAAAATAAAACTCATTCTCTTTTGAGAGTTTGACGCCGCGCCATGTAGTAGTCAAGCGAAGAAACACCCTGAAAAAACCAGGGGTAAACCAGAGAAAAAATGAGTCCATCAAGGCTTTTAAAAACATTTATTTCAATGAGTTAGCTATCAACCCGCTGCGCTTACGTACGCGGTTAACTGCTGTAGTCGATTTTTTCTTTTTTTCATTTACTACTACATTCCTGCATGATTGAATGATTCTCAATTACATGTCCGATGCCACTTCCGGCTAACGGACAGACCGTAAAGGGCAATGACTCACACAGTTTGCCGCGAACACATTCGCGGGATATTTCGGGATAACAGATGTAATGGCTACGTTCACACCTTCACTCTCAGGGATAAAAGGGCGCGCGCTCTTTTCACTGCTGTTTATGGCGCCGCTGGTGCAGGCAGCAGACACCACCGCGGCTAAAGACGGCGAAACGCTTACCGTCATCGCCGATCCAAATACTTCGGCGGAAGCCACCAACGGCTACCAGCCGCTGAATACCTCCACCGCAACGCTGACCAACATGCCGATGCTGGATATCCCGCAGGTGGTCAATACCGTCAGCGATAACGTGCTGGAGGATCAGCACGCCACCACGCTGGATGAGGCGCTCTATAACGTCAGCAACGTGGTCCAGACCAATACCCTGGGCGGTACGCAGGATGCCTTTGTGCGCCGCGGGTTTGGCGCGAACCGCGACGGGTCAATCATGACCAACGGCCTGCGCACCGTTCTGCCGCGCAGCTTTAACGCCGCCACCGAGCGCGTGGAGGTGCTGAAAGGCCCGGCCTCAACGCTGTATGGCATTCTCGATCCGGGCGGCCTGATTAACGTCGTCACCAAACGCCCTGAGAAGACCTTCGGCGGTTCCCTTTCCGCCACCTCTTCCAGCTTTGGCGGCGGCACCGGACAGGTCGATGTGACCGGCCCGATCGACGGCACGCGCCTGGCGTATCGCCTCACGGGTGAGTATCAGGACGAAGATTACTGGCGTAATTTTGGCAACGAACGCAGCACCTTTATCGCCCCGTCGCTCACCTGGTTCGGCGACGATGCCACCGTGACCGTGCTCTATTCACATCGCGATTATAAGACGCCGTTCGATCGCGGTACGATCTTCGATCTCAACACCAAAAAGGCCGTTGATGTCGATCGCAAAACCCGCTTTGACGAACCGTTTAACATCACCGACGGGCAGTCCGACCTCGCTCAGCTCAACGCGGAATATAGCCTCAACAGCCAGTGGACCGCGAAGTTCGACTACAGCTACAGCCAGGACAAATACAGCGATAACCAGGCCCGCGTCATGGCCTACGATGCAAAAACCGGCAACCTGACCCGCCGTGTGGATGCGACCCAGGGCTCGACCCAACGCATGCACAGCACCCGCGCGGATCTGCAGGGGAATGTGGATATTGCGGGCTTTTACAATGAGATCCTGACTGGCGTGTCGTATGAGAATTACGATCTGTTGCGCACGGACATGATGCGCTGTAAAAACGTCAAGGATTTCAATATCTATCACCCGACGTATGGCAATCTCGGCAAATGCACCACCGTGTCGGCGTCCGACAGCGACCAGACGCTCAAGCAGGAAAGCTACTCTGCGTACGCGCAGGATGCCCTGTACCTGACCGATAAGTGGATCGCCGTCGCCGGGATGCGCTATCAGTATTACACCCAGTACGCGGGCAAAGGTCGTCCGTTCAACGTCAACACCGACAGCCGCGACGAACAGTGGACGCCGAAGCTGGGGCTGGTCTATAAGCTCACGCCAGCGGTCTCGCTGTTTGCCAACTACTCGCAGACGTTTATGCCGCAGTCGTCCATTGCAAGTTACATTGGCGACCTGCCGCCGGAAACGTCGAATGCTTACGAAGTGGGTGCAAAGTTCGACCTGTTCGACGGGGTTACCGCCAATATCGCGCTGTTTGATATTCACAAACGCAACGTGCTGTACAACGAAAGCGTGGGGGGTGAAACCATCGCCAAAACGGCGGGCCGCGTGCGCTCCCAGGGCGTGGAGGTGGATCTTGCCGGATCGCTGACCGAGAACACCAATATCATCGCCAGCTACGGATATACCGACGCGAAGGTGCTGGAAGACCCGGACTATGCGGGCAAACCGCTGCCGAACGTGCCGCGCCATACCGGCTCCCTGTTCCTGACCTACGACATTCATAATGCGTTTGCCGGGAATACCCTGACGCTGGGCGGCGGCGGGCACGGCGTGAGCCGCCGTTCCGCAACCAACGGTGCGGATTACTATCTGCCGGGCTATTTTGTGGCGGATGCATTTGCGGCGTATAAGATGAAGCTGCAGTATCCGGTGACGCTGCAGGTGAACGTGAAGAACCTGTTTGATAAGACCTACTACACCTCATCTATCGCCACCAACAATCTGGGTAACCAGATTGGCGACCCGCGCGAAGTGCAGTTTACGGTGAAGATGGAGTTTTGATGTCAGTGCGGGGTGTTCCCCTCACCCTAACCCTCTCCCCAAAGGGGCGAGGGGATCGATCGTAGGCCCGGTAAGCGCAGCGCCACCGGGCAAAAAAAAGCCCTGCATCGCAGGGCTTTTTCAGCATCAGGCCTCAATATCCGCCATATCGCCTTTCTCCTGCAGCCAGTTACGACGGTCTTCCGAACGTTTCTTGGCAAGGAGCATATCCATCATAGCGTTGGTCTGCTGTTCGTCTTCGTCGCTGATCGTCAGCTGCACCAGACGGCGCGTGTTCGGATCCAGCGTCGTTTCGCGCAGCTGCATCGGGTTCATCTCGCCCAGCCCTTTAAAGCGCTGCACGTTAGGTTTACCCTTCTTACGCTTCAGCTGTTCCAGCACGCCCGCTTTCTCTTCTTCCGTCAGCGCGTAGTACACCTCTTTGCCGAGGTCGATACGGTACAGCGGCGGCAGCGCCACGTGGACGTGACCGTTTTTCACCAGCGTGCGGAAGTGCTTCACAAACAGCGCGCACAGCAGCGTGGCGATGTGCAGACCATCGGAGTCCGCATCCGCGAGGATACAGATCTTGCCGTAGCGCAGCTGGCTCAGATCGTCGCTGTCCGGATCGATGCCGATCGCGACCGAGATATCGTGGACTTCCTGCGAGGCCAGCACTTCATCAGACGAGACCTCCCAGGTGTTCAGGATCTTACCCTTGAGCGGCATGATCGCCTGATATTCACGATCGCGCGCCTGCTTGGCCGACCCGCCCGCCGAGTCCCCTTCCACGAGGAACAGTTCGGTACGGTTGAGATCCTGCGCGGTACAGTCTGCCAGCTTGCCCGGCAACGCAGGGCCGCTGGTCAGCTTTTTACGCACCACTTTCTTCGCGGCACGCAGACGACGCTGGGCGCTGGAAATCGCCATTTCAGCCAGCATTTCTGCCGCCTGAACGTTCTGGTTCAGCCACAGGGTAAACGCATCTTTCACCACGCCGGAAACGAACGCCGCGCACTGGCGTGACGACAGGCGTTCTTTGGTCTGACCGGCAAACTGCGGATCCTGCATCTTCACGGAGAGTACATAAGCGCAGCGGTCCCAGATATCTTCCGCCGACAGCTTCACACCGCGCGGCAGGATATTGCGGTATTCGCAGAATTCGCGCATCGCATCCAGCAGTCCCTGACGCAGGCCGTTGACGTGGGTACCGCCGAGCATGGTGGGGATCAGGTTAACGTAGCTTTCGGTCAGCAGCTCGCCGCCTTCCGGCAGCCACAGCAGCGCCCAGTCCACCGCTTCGGTGTCGCCGGTGAAATTGCCGACGAACGGTTTTTCCGGCAGCGTCGGCAGGCCGTTTACCGCTTCGCACAGATAGTCATTAAGGCCATCTTCGTAGCGCCAGGTCTGCTCGGTGTTGTTGACGTTATCCTTAAAGGTAATTTCCACGCCCGGGCACAGCACCGCTTTGGCTTTCAGCAGGTGCGTCAGGCGGGAAACGGAAAAGCGCGGGCTGTCGAAGAAACTTTCGTCAGGCCAGAAGTGAACGCTGGTGCCGGTGTTGCGTTTGCCGCACGTCCCGACAACCTGCAGATCCTGCACCTTCTCGCCGTTTTCAAACGCGATGTTGTACACCTGACCATCGCGACGGACGTTCACTTCCACGCGTTTGGACAGGGCGTTGACGACGGAAATCCCCACGCCGTGCAGGCCGCCGGAGAACTGGTAGTTTTTGTTGGAGAACTTACCGCCCGCATGCAGACGACAGAGGATCAGCTCAACGGCCGGGACGCCCTCTTCCGGGTGGATATCCACCGGCATGCCGCGCCCGTCGTCAATGACTTCCAGCGACTGATCGGCGTGCAGGATGACGTCAACGCGTTTGGCATGGCCCGCCAGCGCTTCGTCCACACTGTTATCAATAACTTCCTGGCCCAGATGGTTTGGGCGCGTCGTATCGGTGTACATCCCCGGGCGGCGGCGAACCGGCTCAAGCCCGGTGAGGACCTCAATGGCATCAGCGTTATAGGTTTGCGTCATGATTTAAACTAGCAATTCGCATTGATTGTCAGTGGCTGTGCAGTCCAAGAAAATCGACAATCTGGGTGAAATGATTCTCAAAGCCCGTGAAAGCATGGTTTCCGCCCTCTTCTATAGTCTGGCGGCAGGAGGCGTAATACGCCACTGCCTGGCGGTAATCCAGCACTTCATCTCCCGTCTGCTGCAGCAGCCAGATGAGATCCGGCGCCTCGAGCGGGTCGACCTGCATAACTTTGAGATCGTAAATATGGCGTGACTCTAGCACATATTGCTGGCCGGTGTAGGGGTTCTCGTTTTCGCCAAGAAAGTCCCGCAGCAGCTCAAATGGCCGTACCGCCGGATTAACCACCACGGCGGGCAGCATAAAGCATTGCGAGAGCCAGGTGGCGTAATACCCGCCCAGCGATGAACCGACCACACCGAAGGTTTCGCCGCCGTGCGCAAGCACAATGGATTCCAGCATCTCCGCGGCTTCTGCCGGGTAAGGCGGCAGCTGAGGGATAATCATCTCAACGTCGGGGTGATGCTCGCTCAGCCACTGGCGAAACTGTGTCGCTTTTGCGGAGCGCGGCGAGCTGTTGAATCCGTGCAGATAAAGGAGCGTAGACATCAATAGCCTTCTGAAGCGGTGTCCGGGCGGAATTGTGCGCCGGTCAAACGGCAGACTTCCGTGGTCAGCGTGCCGTCGGCATGCAGTTCCAGCCAGCGCCAGCCTGGCGCGATGGTATCCAGCGTAAAGTTGGCGCAGTGCGGCTTAAACTGAACGCAGGTCGACGGTGTCGCCAGCATGCGGCGCCCGTTCCAGTCGAGATCCTGCTCCTGGTGAATATGCCCGCACAGCAGATTTTTCACCCGCGGGAACTTCGCCAGCACGCGATCCAGCGCCGCGGAGTTGCGCAGACTGTGCTGATCGAGCCAGCTGCAGCCCGCCGGCAGAGGATGATGATGAAGCAACAGCAGCGTGTGACGTTCAGGTTCAGCAGCCAGTTTGGTCTCCAGCCAGTCGAGCTGAAACTCGCTTAACTCACCGTGCGGGACGCCAAACACCTGGCTGTCCAACAGTAGGATCTGCCACTGGTCACCCGCAAAAACACATTTCGCCGGAGAAATCCCCGCATCCTGAAGAGAACTGTACATGGCGGGCTGGAAATCGTGGTTGCCTGGCAGCCAGACGCAGGGCACGCTAAAGCTCGCGATGCCTTCAGCAAAATGCTGGTAGGCCGCGGAAGATTGATCCTGCGCCAGATCGCCCGTTGCGACAATCAGATCGCATGCACGGTTTTCAGCGTGAATGGCGCTCAGTACCGCCTGATAACTCTCCCAGGTGTTCACCCCCAGCAGCGTTTCATGCTTTTCGGCAAAAAGGTGGGTATCGGTGATTTGTAATATCCTGACTGGTGCCCCACCAGCAACAGTCAGGTTCAACAGGCTTTCCAAATGGTGTCCTTAGGTAGGTTTATGACGCTAACAAACCGGAATCGCCATTGCTCCATGTGCTAAACAATATCTTAGCCAGTCGGCTAAAAACTGGTTAATTTGATGCTTTTCGTCGCGTTGATGCAACTTTTTATTCGGGTAATCATACCGCGCCTTGAAGCGAAAGATCTGCTGGCTTGAACACACTTCAGCGACCATCGCGTCGTGATAGAGGCGTACCGTCATCGACGGCAGGCTCCAGTAGCTAATGCTGGGAGCCGTTTGCTCAATTTCCACCAGCGTAGTGTAGCGCGTTGATTCTGTTATCGTTAATCGATACTGCGCATTGCTCACCTGATAGCTTACCGTTTCGCCGGGTGCGTCGTTTCTCGGCAGCAGGCGGCGCAATTGTGCGAAATTGGTTTCGCACAGGCGCATCATTTCTGGGAAGTCAGGCGTATAGCGCTTCATTTTTTCCACTCGTTTCGTAATGTCTGATAATGCAGCTGCAGCCATTGCAGGGCGATGACAGACGCTGCGTTGTCGATTTTCCCCTCTTCTACCCACTGGTAAGCCTGTTCCCGGCTTACCACATGAACCCGAATATCTTCGTTTTCATCAGCCAGACCGTGAATGCCTTCTGCGGTCGTGGCGTCCACTTCGCCCACCATTATGGATAAGCGTTCGCTGGTGCCTCCCGGGCTTGCCAGATAGCTCAGCACCGGTTTGGTACGGCCGACCACCAGCCCCGCCTCTTCCAGCGCCTCGCGCCGGGCGACGTCCTCAACCGACTCGCCTTCTTCGATCATCCCGGCCACCATCTCCAGCAGCCACGGGCTCTCACTGACGTCATAAGCGGCGATGCGGATCTGCTCCACCAGCACAACTTCGTCACGCACTGGGTCAAAGGGTAGCAAGACTGCCGCATGCCCGCGCTCAAAAATTTCGCGTCTGATTTCGCCGCTCATTTCCCCGTTAAACAGGCGATGCCTGAAACGGTAAAGATCCATTGAAAAAAAACCGCTATAAAGCGTTTCTCGTGCAATAATTTCTACATCGTTTTTGGCGAAAGTCACGGGCAACTTATCTGGTTTTTGCATGAGTCGAGTCCTGGTAGCAATGGTGATGAAATTGTGAATTTCAAGGCTGTTTGGCTGCCGTTTGTAAGGCTATATGGTAGATTGGTGCAAATTACCGCCAGATGGCACGTAACGCCAACCTTTTGGTGTGGATGATTCTGTTAGAATCGGCAATTATTTTTTAATTAGATCAGCGCTAATACTGCTTCACAACAAGGAATGCAAATGAAGAAATTGCTCCCCATCCTTATCGGCCTGAGCCTGACGGGCTTCAGTGCAATGAGCCAGGCGGAAAACCTGTTACAGGTCTACCAGCAGGCACGTCTGGGCAACCCTGATTTACGTAAATCAGCGGCCGATCGTGATGCTGCGTTTGAAAAGATTAACGAAGCGCGTAGCCCCTTGCTGCCACAGTTAGGGTTAGGTGCAGATTATACCTACAGCAACGGTTTCCGCGACGCTAACGGCGTAAACTCCAATGCTACCAGCGCCTCACTGCAATTAACACAGACGCTGTTTGATATGTCCAAATGGCGTGCCCTGACCCTGCAGGAAAAAAGCGCAGGCATCCAGGATGTGACCTATCAGACCGACCAGCAAACGCTGATCCTGAACACAGCCACGGCGTACTTCAACGTGCTGAGCGCCATTGACGCGCTCTCCTACACCGAAGCGCAGAAACAGGCCATTTACCGCCAGTTAGATCAAACCACCCAGCGCTTCAACGTGGGTCTGGTGGCGATCACCGACGTGCAGAACGCCCGTTCACAGTACGACACCGTGCTGGCCAACGAAGTGACCGCGCGTAACAACCTCGACAACGCGCTGGAATCCCTGCGTCAGGTTACCGGGAATTACTATCCTGAGCTGGCCTCCCTGAACGTCGACAGCTTCAAAACGGATAAGCCGCAGGCCGTTAACGCCCTGCTGAAAGAGGCGGAAAACCGCAACCTGACGTTGCTGCAGGCGCGTCTGAGCCAGGACCTGGCCCGCGAGCAAATTCGTCAGGCGCAGGACGGCCATCTGCCAACCCTGAGCCTGAGCGCCTCTACCGGCATCTCTGACACCACCTACAGCGGCTCTAAAACCAACTCTGCCCAGTATGACGACAGCAATATGGGTCAGAATAAGGTGGGCCTGAGCTTCTCCCTGCCGCTGTATCAGGGCGGTCAGGTCAACTCCCAGGTGAAACAGGCGCAGTACAACTTTGTTGGCGCGAGCGAGCAGCTGGAAAGCGCCCACCGCAACGTGGTGCAGACCGTACGTTCATCCTTCAACAACGTGAACGCCTCAATCAGCAGCATCAACGCCTATAAACAGGCCGTTGTGTCTGCACAAAGCTCCCTGGACGCGATGGAAGCCGGTTACTCCGTCGGTACCCGTACTATCGTTGACGTGCTCGACGCGACCACCACGCTGTACAACGCGAAACAGCAGCTCTCCAGCGCGCGTTATCAGTATCTGATTAACCAGCTGAACATTAAGCAGGCTCTGGGTACGCTGAACGAGCAAGACCTGCAGATGCTGAACAGCGCACTGGGCAAGCCGGTCTCCACCTCTCCTGACAGCGTTGCGCCGGAGAACCCGGAGCAGGTTGCCGCGGTTGATAACTTCAACGCTAACGGCACGACCCCTGCTGCACAGCCTGCTGCCGCGCGCACTACCGCGCCTGCCAGCAAGAGCAATAATCCGTTCCGTAACTAAGCATTGCCCGATGGCGCTTCGCTTATCGGGCCTACTGAATCGTAGGCCGGGTAAGCGCAGCGCCACCCGGCGCAAAATCACATCCGAACGTAAGCCAACGTAAAGATCCCCCTGATTCCGCCCCTCTTCGCTTCATTTTCAACCACTCATCCTCTATCCTGAGCGTTATTACCACTGGGTCCTGGAAGACAAATATGAAACGGACAAAAACGATCAATCACGCGTCGTTCCGCAAGAGCTGGAACGCACGTCACCTCACCCCTGTTGCGCTGGCGGTTACCGCTGTCTTTATGCTGGCAGGCTGTGAAAAAAACGATGAAACGGTTTCGCTGTATCAAAACGCGGACGACTGCTCTGCCGCCACCGGTAAAGCGGCCGAATGTAAAACGGCCTACACCAGCGCGCTGAAAGAAGCGGAACGCACCGCGCCGAAATATGCCTCACGCGAAGACTGCGTAGCGGAGTTTGGTGAAGGTCAATGCCAGCAGGCACCGGCTCAGGCCAGCACTGCGCCAGAAAATCAGGCGCAGGCGCAGTCCAGCGGCAGCTTCTGGATGCCGCTGATGGCCGGTTACATGATGGGTCGTCTGATGGGCGGCGGTGCAGGCTACCAGCAGCAGCCGCTGTTTAGCTCGAAAAACCCGGCCAGCCCGGCTTACGGTCAATATACCGATGCCAGCGGCAAAGGCTACGGCGCAGCCACCCCTGGCCGCACCGTGACGGTACCGAAAACGGCGATGGCGCCGAAGCCTGCGACCACCAGCACCATCACCCGCGGCGGGTTCGGTGAGTCTGTGGCGAAACAGACCAGCATGCAGCGCAGCGCGACAGGCACCTCTTCTACTCGCTCAATGGGCGGCTGATCATGGAACGAGTCAGTATTACCGAGCGTCCGGACTGGCGCGAAAAAGCCACCGAGTACGGCTTTAACTTCCACACCATGTACGGCGAGCCGTACTGGTGTGAAGACGCTTACTACAAGCTCACGCTGGCCCAGGTTGAGAAGCTGGAAGAGGTAACGGCCGAGCTGCACCAGATGTGCCTCAAGGTGGTGGAAAAGGTCATCGACAGCGACGAGCTGATGGCCAAGTTCCGCATTCCAAAGCACACCTGGAGCTTTGTCCGCCAGTCGTGGAAAACGAATCAACCTTCGCTTTACTCTCGCCTGGATCTGGCGTGGGACGGCAAAGGCGAGCCTAAGCTGCTGGAAAACAACGCCGATACCCCAACGTCCCTGTACGAGGCGGCGTTCTTCCAGTGGATCTGGCTGGAAGACCAGGCCAATGCTGGCAACCTGCCGGAAGGCAGCGACCAGTTCAACAGCCTGCAGGAGAAGCTGATCGAGCGCTTCGCCGAGCTACGCGAGCAGTTTGGCTTTAACCTGCTGCATCTCGCCTGCTGCCGCGACACGGAAGAAGACCGTGGCACGGTTCAGTATCTGCAGGATTGCGCCGCCGAAGCGGAGGTGGCGACCGAGTTCCTCTATATCGAGGATATCGGCCTGGGTGAAAAAGGTCAGTTCACGGACATGCAGGATCAGGTGATCAGCAACCTGTTCAAGCTCTACCCGTGGGAATACATGCTGCGCGAGATGTTCTCCACCAAGCTGGAAGACGCGGGCGTACGCTGGCTGGAACCGGCCTGGAAAAGCATTATCTCCAACAAGGCCCTGCTGCCGATGCTGTGGGAGATGTTCCCGAATCACCCGAACCTGCTGCCTGCGTACTTTGCGGAAGATAATTACCCGCAGATGGAGAAATACGTCGTTAAGCCGATTTTCTCCCGCGAAGGCGCGAACGTGTCGATTATCGAAAACGGTAAAACGCTGGAAGCGGTTGAAGGGCCGTACGGCGAAGAAGGGATGATCGTCCAGGCGTTCTATCAACTGCCGAAGTTTGGCGACAGCTATACGCTGATTGGCAGCTGGCTGATCAACGATCTGCCAGCCGGAATTGGCATTCGCGAAGATCGCGCGCTGATCACGCAGGATCTGTCACGGTTCTATCCGCATATTTTTGTGGAGTAAGATCTGCCGGGTGGCGGCTTCGCCTGACCCGGCCTACGGTTTTGTAGGCCCGGTAAGCGTAGCGCCACCGGGCATGTTTTCACCCCACCTGCACCGACAGCATACTCAGGCTTCCCATCTCAATCCCGTCGACCGGGATCGTAACCGGCTCCTGACCGTCCCACGCGCCAAGCACGTACAGCAGCGGCAGGAAATGCTCCGGCGTCGGGTTAGAGAGCGAACCGCCCTCATGATCCAGATAGTTAACCAGCGGATGTGCCTCAGCCGGACCTTGCCAGGTCAGGTTCGCTTTAACGTAGTCGTTAAACGCGGTCGCCCACGGGTAAGGCGTATTCTCACCGTGCCAGCGCGCCGTACGCAGGTTGTGCACCACGTTGCCGCTTGCCACCAGCATGATGCCTTCATCACGAAGCGTTGCCAGCTTACGGCCCATCTCCAGATGCCAGGCAACCGGTTTGGTGCTGTCGATGCTCAGCTGCACCATCGGGATATCCGCATCAGGATACATTTTAATCAACACGCCCCACGAGCCGTGGTCAAAACCCCAGGCTTCTTTATCCAGCCCAACCGGAACAGGCGCCAGCAGTTCCACCAGTCTTTGTGCCAGCTCAGGCGAGCCGGGGGCCGGATAGTGCGTGTCATACAGCGCCTGCGGGAAGCCGCCAAAATCATGAATGGTCTTTGGCGCCTCCATGGCGGTCACGCCCGTGCCGCGGGTGAACCAGTGCGCGGATACCACCACAATCGCTTTTGGACGCGGCAGCGTCTCGCCCAGGCTACGCCATGCGCGGGTATAGACGTTGTCTTCCAGAACGTTCATTGGGCTGCCGTGGCCTAAAAACAGGGCTGGCATACGGGAAGAAGTCATGATGATATCCTTACAGAAAGTGTCAATTTAATGGTGCTACATTACGCGCAATCCGGCAAAGATGAACGCAGATAAGCGTGAAGATCATCATCAGGAAATTTGAATGTAAGGAATGTGTAAAGCCGGGGCTGGCCCCTCGCTTTGCCAGAAATGAATCATTTATATTAATGAGAATCATTATCATAAGGAGCAATGCATGTCAGTCCCTCTGATCCTGACCATACTGGCGGGCGCCGCGACGTTCATCGGCGCGATCCTCGGCGTGCTTGGTCAAAAGCCATCAAACCGCGTGCTGGCCTTCTCGCTGGGCTTTGCTGCCGGGATCATGCTGCTCATCTCCCTGATGGAGATGCTCCCTGCGGCGCTGGGCACGGAAGGCATGTCTCCGCTGCTGGGCTACGGCATGTTTGTCGTTGGCCTGCTGGGATACTTCGCGCTCGACCGCATGTTGCCCCACGCGCACCCTCAGGACTTAATGCAAAAAAACGTAACGCCCGCGCCGCGCAACATTAAGCGCACCGCCATTTTGCTGACGCTCGGCATAAGCCTGCACAACTTTCCGGAAGGCGTGGCGACGTATGTCACCGCCAGCAGCAACCTGGAAATGGGCCTCGGCATCGCCCTGGCGGTGGCGTTGCACAATATTCCTGAAGGACTCGCGGTGGCCGGTCCGGTCTATGCCGCTACGGGCTCAAAGCGCACGGCAATCTTCTGGGCCGGGATCTCCGGCATGGCGGAAATTCTCGGCGGCGTGCTGGCCTGGCTCATCCTCGGTAGCCTGGTTTCGCCGGTCGTCATGGCTGCCATTATGGCCGCGGTTGCGGGGATTATGGTTGCGCTGTCGGTAGACGAGCTGATGCCGCTGGCGAAAGAGATCGATCCAAACAACAACCCAAGCTATGGCGTCCTGTGCGGGATGTCGGTGATGGGGCTAAGTCTGGTCTTACTTCAGGCCGCAGGCATTGGCTGACGTGATAGGAGTATTCTGAATACCGGGGCGTATATTATTAGTTAAAAGAATGAACTTTTACGTAATATACGCCTTAACGCCTTTATTATAAAAAAATCAAGTTTTTTATTGAACATTCTTGTCTGGAATAACATTAAACAGTTTATCCGGCATTCTAATTTACACTTCTTGAAATTCATCCACTTACAATAAGCCGTATTTATATTTTAATTATATCTACAATGATTTTTAAGCGTGATTAATCGCATTGCCCCGCCGAAGATCGATATACTTTCCTGGCAATATTCTGATTAATATTCAGGATATGAATTCAACTGAAAAAGGATATTTTCATGTTTACAGGAAAAAAAGCGCTTTTAGCCGTGGCAATGGCCACGCTTATTTCTGGCTCGGCATTGGCTGCAGAACAAGGCTCAGGCAAGATCAAATTCAAAGGGGTAGTGATTGACGCGCCGTGCAGCATTGCTCCTGATAGCGTTGATAAAGAAGTCGATCTGGGTGAAATTACGACTGCTGTTATTAATGCCAATAAAAAATCGTCTCCCGTTGCGGTAGATATCAACCTGGAAAACTGCCAGCTGGACGATCCAGGCGATGAAACCGATACCCCAATCACCAAAGTTGACGTCACGTTCACCAGCTCCGCTACGGATACAACGGATACCAGCCTGATGACCAACACGTATGCCAGCGGCGCGCAGAACGTGGGCGTCCGCCTGCTGGATAATGCGGAAGCGAACATCACCCTGGGTAGCGCCAGTGAAGTTACCCTGCTGGCAGGCTCCGCCACCCAGACGCTGCACTTTAAGGCGCAGATGGAAGTACTGAGCGGCAAAACGGCAACGCCGGGTCAGGTTGAAGCCACCGCAAACTATGTGCTGGCATATAAATAATTCGAATTTACCTCGTTATCTACCGACTGGCTCGTTATGCCAGTCGGCATTTTATATTTACCTTGAGCAACAGGATGATGAAACATAAATCAACATGCATAGTCATCATTACCGCCCTGTTAATGACGAAAGTCGCCTCTGGTACCGAATTTAATATTAATGCCATCGATAAAGATCAGCGCAACAGCGTCGATTTAACACAGTTTAAAGATCGCGCCTCCGTCGTCCCCGGTCGTTATTTTGTTACGGTTTCAATTAATGACACCCCCTTAACAAACGGCTGGCAGTTAACGTGGAAAAAAGTGAATGATGCAGTTCAGGTCTGTATTCCCGCCGAACTGGCCGACACGTTCGGCCTGCAGGATAAAATACGGGAATCGCTCACTGAAAAAGAGGGCTGTATAGACTTCGCCCCGCTGCCGGACATTCATTTTACCTTTGAACAAGCAAGCCAGACGCTAAACGTGTCCATTCCCCAGGCGTGGCTGCAGTACCGTTCTGCCGACTGGATGCCCCCGTCAACCTGGGATAACGGCGTGGCGGGCGTCCTGCTGGACTACAATCTTTTTGCCAGCCACTACCAGCCCAACAGTGGCAGCAGTTCAGATAATGCCAACACTTACGGCACGGCGGGCGCGAACGTCGGCGCCTGGCGGCTGCGCAGCGATTATCAATACAACCAGACGCACGCGGACGGCGGTTCAGAGCATAACGGGCGCTTCTCGCGCGTTTATATGTTCCGCCCCCTCCCCACCATGGGCGCAAAGCTGACGCTCGGGGAGACGGATTTCCAGTCGTCGATTTTCGATGCCTTCACCTACACCGGCGCGTCGCTTATCAGCGATGAGCGCATGCTGCCGTGGTCTCTGCGCGGCTATGCGCCACAAATCTCCGGCATTGCCCAAACCAACGCGACGGTCACCGTAAGCCTCGCCGACAGGGTCATCTATCAAACAAAAGTCCCGCCGGGCCCGTTCATCATTCAGGATCTCAACCAGTCGGTGCAGGGCACGCTCGACGTGAAGGTGACGGAAGAAGATGGCCGGGTGAGTACGTTCCAGGTCTCCGCCGAATCCGTTCCCTTCCTGACGCGTCAGGGCCAGGTTCGCTACAAGCTGGCGGCAGGCAAGCCGCGAAAGGACGCATCGCATGACGTTGAGGACAGTACCTTCATGAGCGGCGAGTTTTCCTGGGGCATGCTGTCGCAAACCTCGCTCTATGGCGGAACGCTGGCCGATGGTGACCACTACCGCGCCCTGGCCGCCGGGCTGGGACAAAACATGGCGTATCTGGGCGCGCTCTCGTTTGATATCACCCGGGCCACCAGCCAGCTGCCGGGCGCGGATCCGCAGACGGGCTACAGCTACCGTTTTAACTACAGTAAACGGTTCGACACCACCGGTAGCCAGCTTACGCTGGCGAGCTACCGCTACTCGGACCGTCAGTTCCTGAGCTATGCGCGCTATCTGGATAACGACAACAGCGACAGCCAGACGGAAAAACAGACCCTGAGCGTCACCGCCAGTCAATACCTATCGGCCCTCTCGCTAAACCTTTATCTGAGCATGCTGCGCCAAACCTGGTGGGACGACTCGCCTTCCACGACCGGCAGCGTCACCGCAGGCTATAACTTCGACCTTGGCCGCTGGAAAAACCTTGGCCTGACCCTGTCGCTGAGCAGAACCCATTACGAAGAAGATGATGAAGAGGACGATAACCAGTTTTATCTCTCGCTGAGCGTGCCGCTCGATCCTGACCATCGCCTGAACTACGACCTGCGCAACGGCGACAGCCTGAGCCAGAGCGTCTCCTGGTACGATACCTCTGACCGGAACAATACCTGGGGCGTCTCTGCTGGCACCGAGAGCGAAAAAGCCGATGCAGGCGCACAGGTTAGCGGAAACTATCAGCACTATTCTTCGCTGGGGGATCTCAACGTCTCGGGCAGCTATAAGGCGAATGAGTACAACTCAATGAGCGCCAGCTGGAACGGATCGTTTACCGGGACGGCGAAAGGGTTTGCCCTGCACCGTCGCAGCTACGGCAATGAGCCACGCGTCATGGTCAGCACTGACGGCGTGGGCCATATCCCGCTGAACGTATCGCATGACGAAACCAACGCGTCGGGTATTGGCGTTCTGCCGTCGTTTTCCAGCTATACCCCGGCCAGCGTGCGGGTCAACATGAACAATTTGCCTGACGGCGTTGACGTCGATACGCGGGTGGTCACCTCCACCTGGACAGAAGGCGCCATCGGCTATCGTCAAATCGCGACCCGAGCCGGTAACGATATTGCCGGCATTTTGCGAACGCCTTCCGGGACACCGCCGCTCGGCGCCCTGGTCCGCCTGCAGGATAACGGCCTGCAGGTCGGCATGGTCGCCGAGGAGGGCCGCGTCTGGCTGGGCGCCGTCCAGCCTGAGCAACAGTTCCTGGTCACGTGGGGAGACAACCAACAGTGTCGCTTCTCGTTACCTTCTCACCTTGAAAACAGTATGCAGCTCATGCTGCCTTGCCAGTAAGAAACCATGATGAAACTCACCCCACTCAAGGCCCTGAGCCTGATGTTGCTCGGCACCGCACTGAACGCGCATGCCGCCATTAACCTGGACCGCACGCGGATCGTTTTTCCCGAAGGGGACAAGGCAAGCAGCCTGAAAGTCGATAACCAGAGCAAAACCTTACCCTACCTGGCGCTTTCCTGGATTGAAGACGAAAACGGGCGCAAAGAGGACAGCCACTTCATGGCGCTGCCGCCCATTCAGCGTATTGAAGCGGGCGCGTCATCGCAGGTCAGAATTGTGAAGCAGGCGGCGGTTGGGCAGTTGCCGAAGGACAGAGAGTCGCTGTTTTACTACAACCTGCGCGAAGTTCCGCCAAAAAGCGGCGCCAGCGAGGCGCGCAGCGTTATGCAGGTGGCCATGCAGAGCCGCATTAAGCTGTTCTGGCGGCCAAAAGCCATCACCAAAAAGCCGGGTGATCAAAGCGAAATGCGCATGGAAATTACCGCCACCACAACGGGGCTCAGAGTGCATAACCCCACGCCCTATTACATCACCCTCGCGTGGCTGAGTAAAAATGCGAAAACCCAGCTTCCGGGCTTCGACAGCCTGATGATTGCTCCGTTTGCCACGGCGTCCACCTCTACCGGCGACTACCACGGGAGCTACTACAGCGTGGGTTACATTGATGATTACGGCGCGCTGAAAAAAGTGGACGTTACCTGTGCGGGTAAGGCGCCATGCCAGCTCAGCGAGCGGAAGGGTCAAAACAATGCGCAAGCTCGTTAATTGTCTGTTTTTGCTGCTGTTCGCCCTTCTTCCCGTCAGAGAGGCGCTGGCGCTTGACTGCTATCTCGGCGTTTCCGGCGGGCCCGTCGAGGAGACAAAAACGATCTCCCCTTTTGCCATTCCCAGCAACGCGCAGGTGGGGGAAAAGATATGGGAATCTGACGATATCAAAGTCCCTGTGACCTGCGACCATAACACCACCAGTAATTTTGAAAAAGAGGACATCTACGCCTGGGTTAACCCCTACCCGTCGGCATCCGATCCCTACTACGAGCTCGGCGTAACCTATGAAGGGATTGACTACGATGCGACGGGGCAACCCAACGGGGTTGATACCTCCCAGTGCCTTGATAACAAACAGATCACTATCTATACCCCCGCCCAAATCCAGCAAATGGGCTGGGAGAACCGCATCTGTTCCGGCAATGCGAACGACATTCACACCTCACGCACGTTCATCGTGCGCTTTCGTCTGTACGTCAGAATCAAGGTCATGCCGCCGCACGGCTACGTCAGCACGCTCGGGGACTATATCGTGGTGCAGTTCGACGGCAAGGGCGGCGTCAACCAGATGTCCGACGCGAAAAACCTGAAGTATCATATTAATGGCCTGAACAATATCACCGTGCTGGACTGCGGGGCGACCTTCAGCATCTATCCGGAAAATCAGGAGATTGATTTTGGTACGTTCAGCGCTCGCGACATAATGAATCAGGGAAAGCGAACGCGCACGTTCTCGGTCAGAACGACCAAGATACAGGACGCCGAGTGTTCCGATGGGTTTAAAATGGATTCGTCGTTCTATACGAACGAGACGCTGAGCGAAGAAGATACCGCCCTGCTCATCGGTAACGGCCTGAAATTACGCATCCTGAACGGAACGCAGCCCTACACCTTTAACCGATACGATGAGTATGCCGATTTTACCGGCAGTACGTTGCAGTACGAACAGACCTATACCGCTGAGCTGACGCCGGTGCCGGGAAAAGCGATCCAGTCCGGACCGTTTGAAACCGTGGTGCTGTTCAAAATTAACTACCACTAAACGTAAAAAAGCCGGGTTTCCCCGGCTTTTTCACATCAGCAGTTTCAGCTGGCTTTGCGCTCGTGCGCCTGGCGGTACTCGACCAGATCTTCAATCGTGACCACCGGCATGTTGTGCAGACGCGCAAAGGTGATGCACTCCGGCGCGCGCGCCATGGTGCCGTCATCGTTGGTCAGTTCACACAGCACGCCCGCAGGTTTGAAGCCCGCCAGCGTCACCAGATCGATGGTCGCTTCGGTGTGGCCGCCACGGGTCAGGACGCCGCCCGCCTGCGCGCGCAGTGGGAAGACGTGGCCTGGACGATGCAGATCGGAGGGCTTCGCATCATCAGCAATGGCGGCACGTACGGTGGTCAGACGGTCAGCCGCAGACACACCAGTGGTCACGCCATGCGCCGCTTCAATGGTCACGGTAAATCCGGTACCAAAGGCGCTGGTGTTGTTTTCGACCATCATCGGCAGCTCGAGCTGCTTACGACGATCTTCGGTAATACACAGGCATACGATGCCGCTGCCGTGACGGATGGTCAGCGCCATCTGTTCAACGGTCATGTTTTCGGCGGCGAAAATCATGTCGCCTTCGTTTTCACGGTTTTCATCGTCAAGCACCATCACACCGCGGCCTTCGCGCAGTGCATCCAGTGCATGTTCAACACGTTGAGTTGAAGTGCCAAAAGAGGAAAGTAGCGTCTGATTCATGGTAAAAAAACCTCATTAACATTATGGTTACCAGAATCAGGGCAGTCTTAGGAGCGCCGTATAAGCGGCAAAAAGATAACGTGAGCGGGCCCATGCCCGACTGGATCGTTACTCTCTCCCATCCGGACTCTAACCGTCGGCCCCGGAATTACACCGGATCTGCTGACCTTTGAGAATTCACCCAAAGCGCTCGCGGGCTTTCAGCGTTAAGCTGATTTACCGCCGGTGGGGAATTTCGCCCCGCCCTGAGAATAAGCGAGATAACTATAACGCTATTGATTATCCTGGGCAATGCATAAGCATCAAACAATTTTGTTTACCCCGGGCATGACGCGCTACAATGGACACTGACACCTTTCCATCAAGGGAAACGACAATGATTGACCCGAAGAAAATTGAGCAAATTGCGCGTCAGGTTCATGAATCCATGCCGAAAGGCATTCGTGAATTTGGTGATGACGTTGAGAAGAAAATCCGCCAGACGCTGCAGGCGCAGTTGGTTCGCCTTGATCTAGTCAGCCGCGAAGAGTTTGACGTGCAGACACAGGTTCTGCTGCGCACCCGCGAGAAGCTGGCACTGCTGGAACAGCGTCTGACCGAGCTGGAAAACCGCAATGCGCCGGAAGAAGTGAAGCCGGCACCGGCTATTCCACCGGTGGACGACCAGGAGTAAGTGCGGCCTGTTGTGCCCGGTGGCGGCTACGCCTTACCGGGCCTACATGAACGCGTAGGTCGGGTAAGGCGCAGCCGCCACCCGACATAAAAAAACGGGCCAACAGGCCCGTTTTTTACTGACTGTCTTTCTGGATCTTCTTGATGATGTTGGTGGTGGAACACCCGTCCTCAAAGTTGAGCACCATCACCTCGCCGCCGTTGGCCCAGACCTCTTCGCTGCCTGCGATTTGCTCCGGCTTGTAATCCCCGCCTTTCACCAGCAGGTCCGGCAGAATACCGGCAATCAGGCGCTGCGGCGTGTCTTCTTCAAACGACACCACCCAGTCCACGGCTTCCAGCGCGCCGAGCACGATCATACGCTGCTCCAGCGGGTTCACCGGACGGGTTTCCCCCTTCAGACGTTTGGTCGACGCATCGCTGTTCACTGCCACAATCAGACGATCGCCCAGCTTGCGCGCATTCGCCAGATAAGAGACATGGCCCGCGTGCAGAATGTCGAACACACCGTTGGTCATTACCACTTTCTCACCGCGCTTGCGCGCGGCGGCGACGGCCACTTTAAGCTCGTCTTCGGTCATCACACCGAAACCGGTGTCAGCACGGCCGCGCACCGCGTTTTCCAGCTCGATTGGGGACACGGTTGAGGTACCGAGTTTACCGACGACCACACCCGCCGCGGCGTTAGCGAAGTAGCACGCCTCTTCCAGGGAGTTACCCGCGGCCAGCGTCGCCGCCAGCACGCCGATCACCGTATCACCGGCACCGGTCACGTCGTACACTTCCTGCGCCTGGGTTGGCATATGCAGCGGCGCCTTGCCCGGCTGCAGCAGCGTCATCCCCTGCTCGGAGCGGGTCACCAGCAGCGCAGAGAGCTCGAAGTCAGCAATGATCTTCATGCCACGCTCAACCAGCTCTTCCTCGGTTTTGCATTTGCCCGCCACCGCTTCAAACTCGGAGAGGTTTGGCGTCAGCAGGGTTGCGCCGCGATAGCGCTCAAAGTCGGTGCCTTTCGGGTCGATCAGCACCGGTACGCTGGCCTTACGCGCCAGCTGGATCATCGTCTGCACGCTGGCCAGCGCGCCTTTCGCGTAGTCGGACAGCACCAGCGCGCCGATATTGCCCAACGCCTGGTTAATGCGCTCGTGCAGCGGCTCGGGATCAACGCCTTCGAACCCTTCTTCAAAGTCGAGGCGGATCAGCTGCTGGTTGCGTGACAGCACGCGCAGCTTGGTGATGGTTGGGTGGGTCGGAACAGAAACGAAGTCGCACTTCACGTTCACGTCCGCCAGCGACTTGCTCAGCGCGCGCGCCGCATCGTCGATACCGGTCAGGCCAACCAGACGCGAGTGCGCGCCCAGAGAGGCTATGTTCATCGCCACGTTTGCCGCGCCGCCGGGACGCTCTTCAATGGTGTCGACCTTAACCACCGGTACCGGTGCTTCCGGAGAGATGCGGCTGGTCGGTCCATACCAGTAGCGATCCAGCATCACATCCCCAACAACCATTACTCCAGCACGTTCAAACTCTGGCAGTGTTACTTTCATTCCTGACTCCAGAAAGATTCACAATTTGCGCGCGATAATATCACACTTGATTTGTTACGCACGGTTCCACCAGCCACTTCTGCCAGCTGGCCGTTACCTGAGCGCGTTCTGCGACAAAACAGTCCAGCGCCACGTGGCCCGGCTGCTCCTGCAGCGCCAGGTGGTGAAGCTCGTCGCGCAGCGTCGTGTAGGCGCGGGTTAAGGCCTGCGCCTCCTGCTCGTCCATGATGTCGTTTTGTGCCAGCAGTTCCAGAATGCGCACGTTATCGGACCAGCGGGTCAGCTTCGGCTTGTCGTGCGCGTGGAGCAGCACCAGATACTGGGTAATGAACTCAATATCGGTAATCCCGCCCTCGTCGGCTTTGATATCAAAGCGATCGCGGTGTTTATTACCCAGGTGTGCGCGCATTTTCTCGCGCATCTCGCGCACTTCGGTCTGCAGCGTACTGCCCTCGCGCGGGGTGGTCATGACGTCCTTACGAATGGCATCGAACTGCGTTTTGAGCTGCGGATCGCCATACACCACGCGGGCGCGCACCAGCGCCTGATGCTCCCACGTCCAGGCTTCATTCTTCTGGTAATCGGCGAAGGATTCCGTTGAGGTGACCAGCATGCCCGCCGCGCCGGACGGACGCAGGCGCGCATCGACTTCATACAAAATGCCCGACGAGGTGCGGGTGCTGAACAGGTGCATAATGCGCTGGGCCAGGCGCAGATAGAACTGACGCCCGTCAATCTCGCGCTCGCCGTCGGTCATCACGTCAACCGGGCAGTCGTGCAGGAAGATTAAATCCAGATCGGAGCTGTATCCCAGCTCCCAGCCGCCGAGCTTGCCGTAACCGACCACGGCAAACCCTCGTCCCTCGCGGTCAGCAAGGTGCTTCGGCTGGCCATAGCGGGCCACCATCTGCACCCACGCCTGCTGCACGACCGCGTCGATGATCGCCTCCGCGAGCCAGGTTAAGTGATCGCTCACTTTCATCACCGGCAGCGTTCCGGCGATGTCCGCCGCCGCCACACGCAACATCTGAGCCTGCTTAAACTGGCGCAGCGCCTCCAGCTGCTGCTCTTCGTCCTCTTCCGGCACGCGCAGCAGATACTGACGCAGCTCGTCACGGTAGGCATCCGTCGCCGTGGGTTGATACAGGGTATTCGGGTCGAGCAGTTCATCCAGCAGCAGCGGATAGCGCGCCAGCTTGTTGGCCACCATCGGGGAGGCGGCGCAGAGCGTAATCAGGTGCTTGAGTGCCCCCGGAAACTCGCTCAAAAGCTCCAGATACGTGGTGCGCGTGATGATCCCGCTCAGCAGCGGCATCATGCGCGACAGCGGCACCGGCGCATCCGCCCGCGAGCAGACCTCGCTCAGCAGGTGCGGCATCAGGTGATCCAGCACCTGTCGACCGCGCGGGCCGATGGCGCGCTTGTTCAGCTCAAGACGGAAATCGGCAATCAGCGCCACCACGCGATGGCGAGCGTCGTCGGTTAAATGCGTCAGCACCGGCGTGGTGTCATCTTCCTGGAGCGCGTCCTGCCACAGCTCGCGCCAGTGCTCGGAAAGCGCATCGTCCTGCGATTCACTTTCATCATCACCAATCAGTTCGTTAAAGATGCGGCGCACGCCTGCCATGTGGGCATCGAGCCGTTCGGTCAGCGTTGACCAGTCATCCACGCGCATCCCCCAGGCCAGACGCGCCCGGTTAAGGTCATCCCCCGGCAGGGTCTGGGTCTGTTCGTCGTTGATGCTTTGCAGCAGGTTTTCCAGACGACGCAGGAACAGATAGGCCTCGCGCAGGGTTTGCGCGTCGCCGTCCGGCAGCAGGTGAAGCTGCTCGATGGCGCTCAGCGTCGGGAGCAGCGAGCGGGATTGTAGCGACGGCTCGCGCCCGCCGCGAATCAGCTGGAAGACCTGGACGATAAATTCGATTTCGCGAATACCACCCGCGCCAAGCTTGATGTTGTCCTTCAGCCCACGACGGCGAACCTCACGGGCAATCATCCCTTTCATATTGCGCAGGGACTGGATGACGCTGAAGTCGATATAGCGACGGAACACGAACGGGCGCAGCATGGCACGCAGCTCGTTGGCGTAGGCGTCATCGCTGTCGCCCATGATCCGCGCTTTGACCATCGCATAACGCTCCCAGTCGCGCCCCTGCTCCTGGTAGTAATCCTCCAGCGCGGCAAAGCTCAGCACCAGCGGGCCGCTGTCGCCAAACGGACGCAGGCGCATGTCCACACGGTAAACAAAGCCGTCCTGCGTAGGCTGATCCAGCGCCTTAATCAGACGCTGACCGAGACGGGTAAAGAACTGGGCGTTGTCCAGCTCGCGACGGCCGCCGCGCGTGGAGCCGTTCTCAGGCCAGGCGAAAATCAGGTCAATATCGGAGGAAAAGTTCAGCTCGCAACCACCCAGCTTGCCCATCCCCAGAATCAACAGCGGCTGAGGAACCCCTTCCTCGCTGCACGGCGTGCCCCACTCTTTACAGCAGGCGGCGTAGAGCCAGTCGCGCGCGGCGACAATCAACGTCTGCGCCAGCTCGCTTAACTGCTGCAACGTACTCTCTTCACTCACCAGTTCCAGCGCCTGCGCCCAGGCAATGCGCACCATCACATGACGGCGGAACTGACGCAGGACGCGCATCAGCGTCGCCTCATCCGCGACGTCTTCAAGCGCGGCCTGCAGCCAGCCGGCATAGTGCCGCCACTCGTCCGCCTGCGGCGGTGCGTTCTCAAACTCAGCCAGCCAGTCCGGGTAGACGGCGATGCTTTCCTGCACAAAATCACTGAAGGCGAGCACGCTTTTCGCCTGCTCGCTTAACGATGACGCCGGTAATGACTCAGGCAGACGTTCGCAAACGGTCTGCCACTGCTGCTGTAACGGTGAAGAAAGCGGCATTCTAGGGGTTCCTTGCCAGAGTTAACGTTTTCCGCTGTGCAGCCAGTACGGCTCCTGCGAAATGGCCTCATTACGGAAATGCTCAATTTCAATATGCTGACGGGTTTCGATGGCATGCTTCAGCCCCTGCCAGTTTTCCAGCCACGCCTGCGCCTGTGGCCCGTCGTAGGCACCGGAAAGGAGCAGCATGCTGTCGATGTTGCGCGAAAGACGGGGAAGCTGATCGCCATACTTATCGCCGAGCGGATACGCAAAGGTGCTCTTCAGTTCAGCGGCATGGCGGGAAAGATGAATGTCCGCGAAACGCTTAAAGTTTTCCGCGATTTTGGCCTCGGCTTTCGCATCCAGGAAGGCGCGCCAGCCGCGCGTGACCAGAAACTCGGTCAGCGCCAGTTTTGCCGAAGCGGCTTGCGGGCTGTAAATCGCCGTTTGCGCCGAGACGTCCGAGAGCATCAGCGTTTCGGTTTGCGTCAGCAGATCACGTAAGTGAGCGCTCGCTTTGCGAGGAACGATACCGCCGAACAGCGCAAGGGTATGGCGCACCAGGGCAATCGCCGCGAGAACGTGAGATTTAGCGTTTTTCACATTTCGCACCCACAGCTCTTCGTGGTACTGCCACTGCGAAAGCGCCAGCTCCAGCGCGGCTTCCAGCCCCTGCTCAACGCTGGCTTTCGGCGCAACGCGCAAAATGGTCGTCTCTTTCAGGACGCGCGGCGCATTTCCGGCCGCCAGATGGTAACCCCGCGCGGCTTTACTCAGGCTTCCCTGACGCAGTCCGGACTGACTCACCAGCCTGCGCGCCAGCTTCAGCACGTCATTCGCGTCCCCTTCCAGCAGTTCAAGCTCCAGTTCACAAATGGGTTCCTGGAACTCTCCCGTCTTCACCTCACCGAGATCGAGAGCGATTTCGATGCGGCTTTTACCTTCCGTCACCAGCCATTTCTCGCGCCAGAAATCGGTGCTGAACAGCGGCTGCACCTGTTCTGCCAGCGTGGCAGGCAGCTCGCCTTCCGGCCAGACGTCCGCCGGGAAGCGTTCGAGCTCAAGTTCTGGCTGACTGATGTCGATATTGTATTCCGGACGCTGATGTAACCCGCCGACCACGCGGCCGGCAATTTTCATCGTCATCTCGTAGCGCCCGCTCGCGCCACGGATGCGCAGCCCCATATCGTGGCGGCGCAGCCAGTTGTCCGGCGTTTCGTAATAGATATTAAGCAGTTGTACCGGTGCATGGTGTTCGCCGGAGAGCGTATGCAGATGCTGGCGGAGTGCGTCAACGCTGTCTTTTTCGACGATAAATTTTAATTCGATTTCCTGAGCCATAGCCTTGTACTTTTGCGGGCGTCACAGACGCGTCAATGAGGGCGAACTTCCTCGCCATTTGTTTGTCAGTACATAGTATTTTGCGCCAAATTGCCATGCAATGAGCAATTTGTCGGGCGTAAATGTCCAGAGTCGTGACACAGATGATTCTGATTGCTGACGAATGCTTTGCGTAGAGACACTGTTGCCACTACTATCGTTCCACTATTTATGAAAATAACGACTAATGATGCTTAAATTACGCCTGATTGGACTTACTTTACTCGCTTTTAGCGCCGCAACAGCCGTGCACGCTGAAGAGAAGCGTTACGTTTCTGACGAACTGAACACCTGGGTACGCAGTGGCCCCGGAGATAATTATCGCCTCGTGGGCACGGTCAATGCCGGCGAGGAAGTCACCCTGTTACAGACCAACGCGGACACCAACTACGGTCAGGTTCGCGACAGTTCTGGCCGTACGTCCTGGATCCCGCTGAAAGAGCTGAGCACCGTGCCAAGCCTGCGCACCCGCGTGCCGGATCTGGAAAATCAGGTGAAAACCCTGACCGACAAGCTGAACAACATCGACGGAACCTGGAACCAGCGTACCGCCGAAATGCAGCAGAAAGTGGCGCAGAGCGACGGTGTGATTAACGGGCTGAAAGAAGAGAACCAGAAGCTGAAAAACGAGCTGATTGTCGCGCAGAAGAAAGTGAATGCCGCCAACCTGCAGCTCGATGACAAACAGCGCACCATCATCATGCAGTGGTTTATGTATGGCGGCGGCGTGCTGGGCGTCGGTCTGGTGCTGGGTCTGGTTCTGCCGCACCTGATCCCAAGCCGTAAGCGTAAAGATCGCTGGATGAACTAATTCGTCTTCTCTGCCAGACTTACGTATCATTCTGGAAAAGAGAAAACGGGAGTGTCAGGCGTGAAGAGTTATCTGGTCGGTGGTGCGGTTCGTGATGCGTTGTTAGGTCTGCCGGTCAAAGATAAAGACTGGGTGGTGGTGGGCGCCACCCCGGAAGAGATGCTCGACGCGGGCTACCAGCAGGTAGGCCGCGATTTTCCCGTGTTCCTGCACCCGAAAAGCCGCGAAGAGTATGCCCTGGCGCGTACCGAGCGGAAATCAGGTTCGGGCTATACGGGCTTCACCTGTTATGCCGCGCCTGACGTCACGCTGGAGGAAGATCTCCTGCGTCGCGATCTGACCATTAACGCGCTGGCGCAGGACGAGCACGGCCAGATTGTTGACGCTTATGGCGGCCAGGACGATCTGCGCAACCGTCTTTTACGCCACGTCTCCCCGGCGTTTTCTGAAGATCCGCTCCGCGTGCTGCGCGTGGCGCGTTTTGCCGCGCGTTACGCCCATCTCAGCTTCCGTATTGCCGATGAGACAATGGCGCTGATGACCGCCATGACCGAGGCGGGCGAGCTTGAACACCTGACGCCAGAGCGCGTCTGGAAAGAGACGGAGAATGCCCTCACCACGCGTAACCCGCAGGTCTTTTTCCAGGTCCTGCGCGACTGCGGCGCGCTGAAGGTGCTGTTCCCGGAAATAGACGCGCTGTTTGGCGTCCCGGCTCCGGCGAAATGGCACCCGGAAATTGATACCGGCGTGCACACGCTGATGACCCTGAGCATGGCGGCCATGCTCAGCCCTGACGTGGACGTGCGTTTTTCCACCCTGTGCCACGATCTGGGCAAAGGCTTGACGCCAAAAGAGCTCTGGCCTCGGCATCACGGGCACGGTCCGGCCGGGGTGAA
This sequence comes from Enterobacter cloacae complex sp. Mu1197, assembly GCF_040059225.1. Lineage (NCBI taxonomy): Bacteria > Pseudomonadati > Pseudomonadota > Gammaproteobacteria > Enterobacterales > Enterobacteriaceae > Enterobacter > Enterobacter cloacae complex sp. Mu1197. The sequence continues at coordinate 4,008,318 of NZ_CP157375.1, forward strand.
GCTGGTCGAGGGGCTGTGCCAGCGTCTGCGCGTGCCGAACGAAATCCGCGATCTGGCGAAACTGGTGGCCGAATTCCACGATCTGATCCACACCTTCCCCATCCTGAAACCGGCCACCATCGTTAAGCTTTTCGATAACATCGACGCCTGGCGCAAACCCCAGCGCGTGGAGCAAATCGCGCTGACCAGCGAAGCTGACGTGCGCGGGCGTACCGGGTTTGAAGCGTGCGACTACCCGCAGGGACGTTTACTGCGTAAAGCCTGGGAGGTAGCGAAAGCGGTGCCGACGAAGGACGTCGTCGAGGCGGGATTCAAAGGACCGGAAATTCGCGAAGAACTCACGAAACGGCGAATTCAGGCGGTCTCTGACTGGAAGGAAAAGCATTGCCCTCAGCCGAAAGACTGAGGGCGGTTGGTCATCAGAAAAAGACCACGTACACGGCAGCCGCGACGATAAAGCGGTAGATCGCGAACGGAATGAACGAGATACGCTTAATCAGCTGCAGGAAGGTTTTGATGGCAATCAGCGCCACGATAAACGCGGTGATGAAGCCAACGGCGAACATGGGAATGTCGCCCGTGGTGAGGAAACCGATGCTTTTATAGAGGTCAAGCGCGGTGGCACCCATCATCATCGGCACCGCCAGCAGGAAAGAGAACTCTGACGCGGCGTAACGGCTTACGCCCATCAGCATCCCGCCGGAGATGGTTGCGCCTGAACGTGAGAAGCCCGGCCACAGCGCCAGACACTGGAAGCAGCCAATGATAAACGCCTGACGATACGTCATATCGTCCAGCCCTTCCGCGCGCGGCGTTTTTGGCTTCAGCACTTCCGCGGCGATCAGCAGGAAGCCGCCCACCACCAGCGCGTACATCACGTTAATCGGGTTAAACAGCGATTTGATGGCGTCGTGGAAAACCAGCCCCAGCACCACTGCCGGGACCATCCCAAGCAGAATATGGATCAGCGACAGGCGGCCTTTACTCATCCCTTCGTGCTGCGGCGGACGGCCAAAATGGATACCGATCAGGCCAAACAGACGGCGCCAGAACATCACCACCACCGCCAGAATCGAACCCAGCTGGATAACCACTTCGAACGTTTTGGCGGTATCGCCTTCAAAGCCCAGCAGATGGCCAACGATAATCATATGGCCGGTACTGGAAACCGGTAAAAACTCCGTCAATCCTTCGACCACACCCAGTATTGCCGCCACCAGCAGCGAGTGCATATCGCTCATCTATAAACCCCTAAAAAAATATAAAAAAAACGGTCGCCCCAACGGCTACCGTGAAAGATACAGCTATAAGACAGATATAACCTAAAAGGGTTTAGCTATTATGACGTTAAATCTTGCCTTTCAGATTTGTGCCACGCTCGATGATGACGCCAACGTTGGCGGCGCGCGCCACCGCGCCAGGCTTGCTCAGCTTGATGCGCACCCACGGTGAGTTGAATTTTTTCAGCAGCAGTTCTGCGACTTCTTCCGCCACCCGTTCGACCAGCGCAAAACGTTGCCCTTCAACGTGGGCGATGACCGTTTCACTGATATCGGCGTAGCTCAGACAGTCATTCACGTCATCACTTTTTGCCGACTTGCGGTTATCCCAGCCCATTTCGATATCGAACACCAGCTTCTGCTCGATGGTCTGTTCCCAGTCGTAAACACCAATAGTGGTGATTACCGAAAGTTGCTCTATAAATACAATATCCATCACGACCTGCCTGCTTTTTGGCTAAACCGGATACCACTTCCGGCGAATTATGCGTATTATCCACAGATGCTGAGAATACAGATACATTTTCAAAACGGAACAGCGTTATGAGTGCAATCGCGCCTGGAATGATCCTCCTCGCCTATCTTTGCGGCTCAATCTCCAGCGCCATTCTGGTCTGCCGCATCGCCGGGTTACCTGACCCGCGTGAAAGTGGTTCCGGGAATCCGGGAGCGACCAACGTACTACGAATTGGCGGCAAGGGAGCAGCCGTAGCGGTTTTGATTTTTGATGTTCTGAAAGGGATGCTACCCGTCTGGGGCGCGTATGCGCTGGGCGTCACGCCGTTCTGGCTGGGGCTTATTGCGATTGCTGCCTGTGTCGGCCACATCTGGCCCGTATTCTTCGGTTTTAAAGGCGGCAAAGGTGTGGCGACCGCCTTTGGTGCCATTGCGCCTATCGGCTGGGACCTAACCGGCGTGATGGCCGGGACCTGGCTACTGACCATTCTGCTGAGCGGCTATTCGTCGCTGGGCGCCATCGTCAGCGCGCTGATCGCGCCGTTCTACGTCTGGTGGTTCAAGCCCCAGTTTACCTTCCCGGTGTCGATGCTCTCCTGCCTTATCCTGCTGCGTCATCACGATAATATTCAGCGCCTGTGGCGTCGTCAGGAGACAAAAATCTGGACGAAGCTCAAGAGGAAGAAAAAAGACGCCCCGTAAGGTTAGTTATGCCTTATAGCCAAATGTGATTTTGGTCACCTTCTGCCTGTGGTAACTGTTAATGACACAATACAACCACATCAGAAGAAAATGGCAGAAATCACAGAAACCACTCCCCTTTCAACGGCAGGAAAACACCCCGATGGCGACATCCAGTGGGTGCGCAGCGCCTCGGATGTCTCACGCCTCGTTAATGACGGTTCTCAGGGTCGGGCCAACGCCCGTATCGTGGTCGGTATCGCGCTGGGCGGGATTTTCCTCGATGCCTACGATCTGGGCGCGCTGGCCTTCGGCATTAAAGACATCACCCGCGAATTTAACCTGACGCCCGCCGGTACCGGCATGGTGGCCTCGGCCATTACCTTTGGCGCCATTGTCGGGGCGCTGCTCGGCGGTTATCTCACGGATAAAATCGGGCGCTATCGCGTCTTTATGGCTGATATGGTGTTCTTCGTCGTAGCGGCTATTGCCTGTGCGCTGGCTCCGAACGAATATGTGCTGGCGGGTGCTCGCTTTGTCATGGGGCTTGGCGTCGGGATCGACCTTCCCGTGGCGATGGCGTTTTTAAGCGAGTTCGCCAGGCTGAAAGGCCCCGGCAATAAGGCCTCCAGCGTCGCCATGTGGTGCCCCACCTGGTATGCCGCCATCAGTATCTCCTACCTGCTGGTGCTTTTCTTCTACGCCGTGCTGCCGGAAAGCCACAGCGACTGGCTGTGGCGTTTGATTCTCGGCTTTGGTGCCGTGCCGGCGCTGGTGATTATTGCCATCCGCAGCCGCTATATGAGCGAATCGCCGGTCTGGGCGGCGAATCAGGGCAACCTGAAGGAGGCAGCGTCCATTTTACGCCACTCATACAACATCAATGCCCACGTACCGCAGGATGCGCTGAGCCAGCCAGCCCCCGTCGTGAATAAAGCGAAATGGTCTAACTACCTGAACCTGTTCCGCGGCATCTACTTGCGGCGCACCACGCTCACCACGCTGCTGTCCGTCGTCTCCTCGTTCGCCTATAACGCGGTGGCGTTTGGCCTGCCGGTGATCATCTCCAGCTTCTTTGTCCAGTCGATGCTGACCACCATCCTGATATCTCTGGCGCTTAACCTGCTGTTTGCCTTCGTTGGCGGACTGCTGGCGGTACGCTACGTGCCGCGCTTCGGCGCATGGCGAATGTCGCTGGCGGGTTACGCCTGCCAGCTGGTCGCGCTGCTGGGCCTGGGGTTGATTGGTCGTCCGGAAGGCGCCACCGAAGGCGTGCTTGCCGTGGCGATGCTGGCGCTCTTCCTGTTCGGCCAGGGCTTCGGCCCGGGCGCGCATACCATGACGTTTGCCTCGCTGAGCTACCCGACCTCGCTGCGCGGCGTTGGCGTGGGCCTTAACCAGACGCTGATGCGCAGCAGCTCGACGCTGTCGCTGTTCCTGTTCCCGCTACTGGTCGCCTCGCTGGATACCGCCGTGTTCTGGGTAATTGCGCTGGCGCCGTTTATCGGCCTGGCCTCGCTGCTGGCGATCCGCTGGGAGCCATCGGGGTATGATGTGGATGCGGAGGATTACCGCTAATGACCTCGCTTCGGTGGGTTAACCCCACCGAAGGATTCTTACAAATCATTCAGCAGCGTTCGGGAAAGTTTTTTCAGCATCTCAAGCTCTTCATCATTCATCCGCATGCTGCAGCGTATCTGGTCCGGCAGCGCCATCACCTGCTTTTTCAGTGCGTTAGCCTTCTCCGTCAGAACGACATTTTTCATTCTTTCGTCACCCACAACCGCGATACGGTTGAGAAACCCTTTTGCCTCAAGCTTTTGCACCAGCGGGGTCAATGTACCCGAATCAAAAAACGTCTTATCGCTGAGATCGCGAAGTGGAATGTTGTCTTTCTCATAAAGCGCCATCAAAACAACAAATTGCGGATAGGTAAGATCCATTTCCTGCAATAAGGGACGATATTGCCGAACGAACGCGTTGGTGACTGAGTACAGTGAGAAGCAAAGTAAATCATCTAACGTCTTGTTTTCTTTCATTTCTCTTTCAACCCTTAGTCAGTTTTATAAAAAAATTATAAATAAAGTTTGACTAAAAGTATCTTGCGCGCAAGTATTACAACAACAACTTAATAGCGCACTACTTAAATAACATCACTGTCTAACACTCGCTTAAAGAGGTATTACCATGAAAACATTAGCCGCCATCCTGGTTTCTTCCGTGTTCGCGTCTGCTGCAGCATCCGCCCACACCACCAATACCCCTACCCCGACCGCAGGCGTACAGGCATTTCTTAATGTTCTGAATTCGGGCAAGGGTAAGCCAATGGAACAGATGACCCCGCAGGAGGCCCGTCAGGTACTGATCGGCGCGCAGCAAGGCGCAAAACTGCCGCCCGCTCAGGTTTCAGAAAAAACGATCCAGGTAAATGGTCAGGCGATCAAACTGAAAATAGTGAAACCTGAAAACGCGACCGGCACGCTCCCGGCATTTATGTTCTTCCACGGCGGCGGCTGGGTGCTGGGTGATTTCCCAACCCACGAACGCTTAATCCGAGATCTGGTTCGCGCGTCAGGTGCCGCAGCGGTTTACGTTGATTACACGCCGTCACCTGAGGCCCATTTCCCGGTGGCCATTCATCAGGCCTTTGAAGCGACAAAATGGGTAGCCGAGCACGGTCAGGAAATTGGCGTGGACGGTAGCCGTCTGGGTCTGGTCGGTAACAGCGTGGGCGGCAATATGGTGGCTTCCGTGGCGCTGCAGGCAAAACAATTTAATGGGCCAAAAATTCGCTACAACGTCATGCTCTGGCCTGTGACCGATGCGAATTTTGATACTGCCTCGTATAACCAGTTCGAGAACGGCTATTTCCTGTCGAAAAACATGATGAAATGGTTCTGGGATAACTACACCACCAACGCGGCCGATCGCAACAATATCCTTGCCTCTCCGCTTCGCGCCAGCGCCGCGCAGTTGAAAGGCTTCCCGGAGACGCTGATTCAGACAGCAGAGCTGGACGTTCTGCGGGATGAAGGTGAAGCATTCGGGCGTAAGCTGGATGCGGCTGGCGTCCCGGTGACCGTCACGCGCTATAACGGCATGATCCACGATTACGGCCTGCTCAATCCACTGAGCGAAGAGCCTACGGTCAAGGTTGCCCTGGAGCAGGCTGGCGCAGCGCTGCATGAGCACCTGAAATAACGGCATCGCGATGTTTGTCAGACAGCACGTCCTCCGGGCGTGCTTTTTGTTTCGTCTTAACCGCCATCCATAAGCGACTCATATGACAGCCTTCATTTCTGCCAGGGCATACTGAAACGACCCGATGATGAGCAGATGGATGCAGCATGTTAGCAGCTCAGGTCACTGATAATTCGTACAAAGGCTGGCAGGCGTCGCTTGCCCTGCAGTTTTGTCACACCCCTGAGAAAACCCTCCTGCACTCCGCTCATCACGTCGGGCCGCTTACCGTTCAGCGTCCATTTTATCCCGAAGGCGAGACCTGCCACCTCTATCTTCTGCACCCGCCGGGCGGGGTTGTGGGCGGCGATACGCTGGATATCACCGTGCGTCTGGACGCCAAAAGCCATGCGCTTATCACCATGCCCGGCGCCAGCAAGTTCTATCGCAGCAGCGGCCCGCAGGCTCGCCTGCATCAGCACTTTTATCTCGATGAGGGATCCACGCTGGAGTGGCTGCCGCAGGACACCATTATCTTCCCCGGTGCGAATGCCGCACTGCGCTCCGTCTTCCACCTGAAGGCCTCCAGCACGCTGCTGGCGTGGGAGCTGTACTGCCTGGGACGACCGGTAATCAATGAGGCCTTCAGCCACGGCACGCTGGAAAGCCGCCTTGAAGTCTGGGTTGAGGACGAGCCACGCCTGATTGAACGTCAGCACCTTGCCGACGGCGATCTCACGCCCGTCGCCGGGCATCCGTGGATTGGCACGCTGCTGTTCTACCCGGCCAGAGAAGAACATCTCGAGGCGGCGCGTGCGCTGCTCGCCCCGCTGGATACGTTTGCGGGCGCCACGCTCGTGGACGATCTCATGTCGGTGCGCTTTCTCTCTCACGATAACCTGATTTGTCAGCGGGTGATGCGCGACGTCTGGCAGTCGCTTCGCCCGCTTCTCACCACCAAAACCGCCTGTTCGCCGCGTATCTGGCAGACATAAGAGAAACGTTATGGAACTGACCCCCAGAGAAAAAGACAAGCTGTTGCTGTTCACCGCCGCGCTGGTTGCCGAACGCCGCCTTGCGCGCGGGGTAAAGCTCAATTACCCGGAATCAGTCGCGTTGATCAGCGCCTTCATCATGGAAGGCGCGCGCGATGGTGAAACCGTCGCCTCGCTGATGGAGGCAGGCCGCCACGTCCTGACCCGCGACCAGGTGATGGAGGGCGTACCGGAGATGATCCCGGATATCCAGGTGGAAGCCACCTTCCCGGACGGGTCCAAGCTCGTGACCGTCCACAACCCGATCGTCTAAGGAGCGCGTGATGATCCCTGGCGAATACCAGATCCAGCCCGGCGCGATTGCGATCAACGTCGGGCGCGAAACCCAAACCGTGATTGTCGAAAATCACGGCGACAGGCCGATCCAGGTCGGATCGCACTATCACTTTTACGAGGTCAACCCGGCGCTGAAGTTTGACCGTGAGGTGACTCGGGGCTACCGGCTGAACATCCCGGCAGGCACCGCCGTGCGCTTTGAGCCCGGCCAGAAGCGCGAAGTAACGCTGGTTCAGGTCACGGGTGCGCAGCGCATTGTCGGCTTTCGCGGCGAGGTAATGGGCGAGGTGAAACATGGCTGAGATTTCGCGCCAGGCCTATGCCGATATGTTCGGCCCCACCACCGGCGATAAAGTGCGGCTGGCCGACAGCGAGCTGTGGATTGAAGTGGAAGACGATCTCACGATCTACGGCGAAGAGGTCAAGTTCGGCGGCGGGAAGGTGATCCGCGACGGCATGGGCCAGGGGCAGATGACCGCAGACGACTGCGTGGATCTGGTGCTGACCAACGCGCTGATCGTCGATCACTGGGGGATCGTGAAAGCCGATATCGGCGTCAAGAACGGGCGGATTTTTGCCGTCGGTAAAGCCGGCAACCCGGACATTCAGCCCGGCGTAACGATCCCGATTGGTGCCGCAACCGAAGTCATCGCCGCCGAAGGGAAGATCGTCACCGCAGGCGGGATCGACACCCACATCCACTGGATCTGCCCGCAGCAGGCGGAGGAGGCGCTGGTCTCCGGCGTCACCACCATGATCGGCGGCGGCACCGGACCCACAGCGGGCACCAACGCCACCACCTGCACGCCGGGGCCGTGGTATATCGCCCGCATGCTGCAGGCCGCCGATACGCTGCCGGTGAATATCGGCCTGCTCGGCAAAGGTAACGGATCCAATCCGGACGCCCTGCGCGAGCAGATTGCCGCGGGCGCCATCGGGCTTAAAATCCACGAAGACTGGGGCGCGACGCCTGCGGCGATCAACTGTTCTCTGGAGGTGGCCGAAGAGATGGACATTCAGGTGGCGCTGCACAGCGACACGCTGAACGAGTCCGGGTTTGTCGAAGATACGCTGGCCGCCATTGGCGGGCGCACCATCCACACCTTCCACACCGAAGGGGCGGGCGGTGGCCACGCGCCGGATATCATCACCGCCTGCGCACACCCGAATATTCTGCCCTCCTCCACCAACCCAACGCTGCCCTACACGGTCAATACCATCGACGAGCATCTCGACATGCTGATGGTTTGTCACCACCTCGACCCGGATATCGCCGAGGACGTGGCGTTTGCCGAATCCCGCATTCGTCGGGAGACCATCGCCGCCGAAGACGTGCTGCACGACATCGGCGCGTTCTCGCTCACGTCGTCAGACTCGCAGGCCATGGGCCGCGTCGGGGAAGTGATTATCCGTACCTGGCAGGTGGCGCACCGCATGAAGGTCCAGCGCGGCGCGCTGCCGGAAGAGACTGGCGAGAACGACAATTTCCGCGTGAAGCGCTACGTCGCCAAATACACGATTAACCCGGCGCTGACCCACGGTATCGCCCATGAAGTAGGCTCGATTGAGGCGGGCAAGCTGGCAGATCTGGTGGTCTGGTCCCCGGCGTTCTTCGGCGTAAAACCCGCCACCATCGTCAAAGGCGGGATGATCGCCTGCGCGCCGATGGGTGACATCAACGCTTCAATCCCCACGCCGCAGCCGGTCCATTACCGCCCGATGTTTGGCGCACTGGGCGCCGCGCGCCACGCCACGCGGCTGACGTTTGTCTCGCAGGCCGCTCACGCGAACGGCATCCCCCAGCAGCTCAACCTGCAGAGCGCCACGGCGGTGGTGAAAGGCTGCCGGACGGTGAAAAAGGCCGACATGATCCACAACGCTCTGCAGCCGAACATCACCGTTGATTCGCAAACCTACGAGGTGCGCGTCGACGGCGAACTGATTACCAGCGAACCGGCTGACGTTCTGCCGATGGCGCAACGCTATTTCCTGTTTTGAGGAGTGATGATGATTTATCTGACCCAACGCCTGGACCATGCGCATCAGACTACCGCCAGCGTCACGCTGCCGATTGACGTGCGGGTGAAAAGCCGCGCCCGCGTGGCGCTTAACGACGGCCGCGAAGCCGGGCTGATGCTGCCGCGCGGCCTGCTGCTGCGCGGGGGCGACCTGCTGACCACCGACGACGGCAGCGAAGTGATCGAAGTGATCGCCGCCCCGGAGTCGGTCTCCGTGGTGCGCTGCGCCGATCCGTTCCTGCTCGCCCGCGCCTGCTACCACCTGGGCAACCGCCACGTGCCGCTGCAGGTCATGCCCGGCGAGCTGCGCTATCACCACGATCACGTTCTCGACGACATGCTGCGCCAGTTTGGGCTGGAGGTAACCTACGCCAGCCTGCCGTTTGAACCGGAAGCGGGCGCGTACGCCAGCGATGCCCACAGCCATAGCCACGCTCATACCCATTCACATTAAGGATCCATCATGCGCAAGTTACTCCCGCTGTTACTGCTGGCCTTTTCCGTTCCCGCGCTCGCGCATCCCGGCCACGGCGCCGACAGCTTTCAGGCCGGTTTTTTCCATCCGCTGACCGGGCTCGATCATCTCCTGATGCTGACCGGTGCTGGCGTGCTTTCAGCGCTGAGCGGCCGCAAGCTCCTGCTGCCGTTTGCCACCCTCGGGCTGATGCTTGCCGGCGCCATTGCGGGCAGCCTGCTCGGCGGCTTTAGCGGCATGGAGATGCTGATTATCGCCTCGCTGGCGGTCAGCGGCGTGATGATGTTTAAAACCGAAAATCGCCTGCTGCTGGCGGTGCCTGCCCTGGCGATGTTCCACGGCTGGGCACACGGCGTGGAGATGTCCGGCCATAATTTCTGGCTCTTCACCAGCGGGTTTATGTTCGCCAGCGCCACGGTGCTGTGCGCCAGTTTCGCCGCAGGATTGCTGCTGCGCCGTCACGACGGGCTGCGTAAAACCTTTGGCGGCGGGCTGATTGTGTCCGCCCTGCTGGCGCTGATGAGCTGATGGAGCACGCCCGCCAGAGGCTGCGCCTGATGCAGCTCTCCAGCAGCAGCCTGCCGGTCGGGTCGTTTACCTGGTCGCAGGGGCTGGAGTGGGCCGTTGAGGCGGGCTGGGTCACGGACGCCGACGCCTTTAAACGCTGGCAGATCCAGCAGATGGAGCAGAGTTTTTTCTGCGTCGATCTGCCGCTGTTTCACCGTCTCTGCCAGGCCTGCGATCGGCACGATCTGGCAACGGCCCCACGCTGGACGGCATACCTGCTCGCCTGCCGGGAAACGCGCGAGCTACGCGAAGAAGAACGCAACCGCGGGGCAGCCTTTACGCGCCTGATTAAAAGCTGGGAGCCGGACTGCCCGGTAGAATGGCTGGCGCTGTGCAGGCAAAGCCAGCTCTGCGGCATGGCGTGGCTCGGCGTGCGATGGGGCATTGACGTGCGCGAGCTGGCGTTGAGCCTGGGATACAGCTGGATTGAGAGCGCGGTCATGGCGGGCGTTAAGCTGGTGCCGTTTGGGCAGCAGGCCGCGCAGCAGCTGATTATCGAACTGAGCGACCATTTTGCCGCCGGGCTTGAACAGGCCTTTTTACGTCGCGACGACGTGCTGGGCGCAGCAACGCCGCTGTCCGCCATCGCCTCCGCGCGCCACGAAACCCAATATTCACGACTATTCCGTTCCTGAGGAGTCAACATGGCTGATTACAAACATCCCCTGCGCGTGGGCGTGGGTGGCCCGGTAGGGTCGGGCAAAACCGCGCTGCTGGAAGCGCTCTGCAAGGCGATGCGCGATACCTACCATCTTGCGGTGGTAACCAACGATATCTACACCAAAGAGGATCAACGCATCCTGACCGAAGCGGGCGCGCTGGCGCCGGAGCGCATCGTGGGCGTGGAGACCGGCGGCTGCCCGCATACCGCCATCCGCGAAGATGCCTCAATGAACCTGGCGGCGGTGGAAGCGCTCAGCGAGAAATTCGGTAATCTGGACCTGATCTTCGTGGAAAGCGGCGGGGACAACCTGAGCGCGACGTTCAGCCCGGAGCTGGCGGATCTGACCATCTACGTGATCGACGTGGCCGAAGGGGAAAAAATTCCGCGCAAGGGCGGGCCGGGGATCACCAAATCCGATTTTCTGGTGATTAACAAAACCGATCTCGCGCCGTACGTCGGCGCCTCGCTGGAGGTGATGGAACGCGACACCAACCGCATGCGCGGCGAGCGTCCATGGACGTTTACTAACCTGAAGGCGGGTGACGGCCTGGGGACGATTATTGCGTTTCTGGAAGAGAAAGGGATGCTGCGGGTGTAGTGCGGTTTGTTGCCCGGTGGCGCTGCGCTTACCGGGCCTACAAAACCGTAGGCCGGGCAAACGACGTGCCGCCCGGCAAAAAAACTCACGCCTCAGGCAGTTCCGCCAGCGGCCAGCGCGGACGCACGGACACGCTCAGGTCAGACGTTGCGCCAGCGTTCAGGCGCACCATCCCGGCGTAGGCGATCATCGCCCCGTTATCGGTGCAGAATTCCGGACGCGCGTAGAACACTTCTCCGCGACGCTTTTGCATCATCTCGGCGAGCTTCGCGCGCAGCGTGCGGTTGGCGCTGACGCCGCCCGCCATCACCAGACGCTTGAAGCCGGTCTGATCCAGCGCGCGCTTGCACTTGATCATCAGCGTATCCACCACTGCATCTTCAAACGCGCGGGCGATATCGGCGCGGGTCTGATCGCTGTCGTCGTTATTGCGGATCGTGTTGGCTGCGAAGGTTTTCAACCCGGAGAAGCTGAAGTCCAGCCCCGGACGGTCGGTCATCGGACGCGGGAAGACAAAGCGCCCTTCCGTTCCCTGCGCCGCCATTTTGGACAGCATCGGGCCGCCTGGGTAATCGAGTCCCAGCAGCTTGGCGGTTTTGTCGAACGCTTCACCGGCGGCGTCGTCGATTGACTCGCCCAGCAGCTCGTACTTGCCAATCCCCGTTACGCTGATCAGCTGGGTATGTCCACCGGAGACCAACAGTGCCACAAACGGGAATTCAGGCGGATTCTCTTCCAGCATCGGCGCCAGAAGGTGCCCTTCCATATGGTGAACCGGGATGGCCGGCACGTCCCACGCGAAGGCCAGCGAACGGCCAACCGTCGCGCCGACCAGCAGCGCGCCGACCAGGCCCGGACCGGCGGTATAGGCCACGGCATCAATATCGGTTGAGCTCAACCCGGCCTCTTTCAGCGCCGCCTGGATCAGGGGAACCGTTTTACGCACGTGGTCACGAGAGGCCAGTTCAGGCACGACGCCGCCGTAGTCAGCGTGCAATTTCACCTGACTATACAGTTGGTTGGCCAGAAGCCCTTTTTCGTCGTCGTAAATGGCGATGCCGGTTTCATCGCAGGATGTTTCAATACCCAGTACACGCATGACTTGTTTTACCTCGTTTCAATACCGCGCAGTGTAGAGCCTGGGCGGGTTGATGTAAAACTTTGTTCGCCCCAGGAAGAAGGCTCGTGTATACTCCTCACCCTTATTAAAGTCCCTTTCAAAATCGCATCGGTGCTTTACAAAGCAGCAGCATTTGCAGTAAAATTCCGCACCATTTTGAAATAAGCTGGCGTTGATGCCAGCGGCAAACCGAATTTATTAAAGGTGAGAGTTACATGCCGGTAATTAAAGTACGTGAAAACGAGCCGTTCGACGTAGCACTGCGTCGCTTCAAACGTTCATGCGAGAAAGCAGGTGTTCTGGCTGAAGTTCGTCGTCGTGAGTTTTATGAAAAACCAACGACCGAACGTAAGCGCGCTAAAGCTTCCGCTGTGAAACGTCACGCGAAGAAACTGGCTCGCGAAAACGCACGCCGTACTCGTCTGTACTAATTGGTTGAGGGCCTCAGCCCTCAATTGACAGACAGAGTAATAGTCGTAAGGCCGTGCTTCCGGAAGGAATGCGCGGCTTGTTTTCGTTTATAAGTCGCTTAAATTTTGGGGCATATGGCCGGAAGAATCCCACGCGTTTTCATCAATGACCTGCTCGCCAGAACCGACATCGTCGATCTCATCGACGCGCGGGTAAAGCTGAAAAAGCAGGGCAAGAATTACCATGCGTGCTGTCCGTTCCATAACGAAAAAACCCCCTCCTTCACCGTAAACGGTGAAAAGCAGTTTTACCATTGCTTCGGCTGTGGTGCTCACGGTAATGCCGTTGATTTTTTAATGAACTACGACAAGCTCGAGTTCGTTGAAACCGTCGAAGAGCTGGCGGCAATGCATAACCTTGAAGTGCCGTATGAAGCAGGCAGTGGGCCAAGTCAGATCGAGCGCCATCAACGGCAAACGCTGTATCAACTGATGGATGGCCTGAATTCGTTTTACCAACAGTCTCTTAAGCACTCTGCGGCTGAGCCTGCGCGTCAGTATCTGAACAAGCGCGGACTGAGCGACGATGTCATTGCGCGTTTCGCTATTGGCTACGCCCCGCCCGGCTGGGACAACGTGTTAAAGCGTTTTGGCGGCAATAGCGAAGATCGTAAATCTCTCATCGATGCAGGCATGCTGGTCACCAACGACCAGGGACGAAGCTACGACCGCTTCCGCGAACGGGTGATGTTCCCAATCCGCGACAAGCGAGGCCGGGTAATTGGTTTTGGTGGTCGCGTGCTGGGTGATGCCCTGCCGAAGTACCTCAACTCCCCGGAAACCGATATTTTCCATAAGGGCCGCCAGCTTTATGGTCTTTATGAGGCGCAGCAGGATAACGCGGAACCTCCGCGTCTTCTGGTCGTCGAAGGCTATATGGACGTCGTTGCGCTGGCGCAGTACGACATCAACTACGCGGTGGCGTCGTTAGGAACGTCCACCACGGCGGATCACATTCAGCTGCTGTTCCGCGTGACCAACAACGTGATTTGTTGTTACGACGGAGACCGCGCCGGACGCGATGCCGCCTGGCGCGCGCTGGAAACCGCGCTACCCTATATGACCGACGGGCGTCAGTTGCGCTTTATGTTCCTGCCCGACGGTGAAGACCCGGATACGCTGGTGCGTAAAGAGGGTAAAGCGGCGTTTGAAGCGCGGATGGAGCAGGCTCAGCCGCTCTCCACGTTTTTGTTTAACAGCCTGATGCCGCAGGTCGATTTGAGTACCCCTGACGGGCGCGCGCAGCTCAGCACGCTGGCGCTGCCGTTAATCAGTCAGGTGCCCGGCGAAACGCTGCGCATCTACCTGCGTCAGGAGCTAGGCAACAAGCTCGGCATTCTGGATGACAGCCAGCTTGAACGTTTAATGCCTAAACAGGCTGAAAACGGCACGGTTCGCCCCGCGCCTCAGCTAAAACGCACAACCATGCGTATACTGATAGGGTTACTGGTCCAAAACCCCGAGCTGGCACCACAGGTGCCGTCGCTGGCGGGTTTGAACCACGAAAAATTGCCCGGACTTGGCTTATTTTCAGAACTGGTCAACACGTGTTTATCGCAACCAGGTCTGACCACCGGACAACTTTTAGAGCATTATCGCGGCACAAAAGAGGCCGCTACCCTTGAAAAATTGTCGATGTGGGACGATATAGCAGATAAGGACATTGCAGAAAAAACGTTCACCGACTCACTCAACCATATGTTTGATTCGATGCTTGAGCTGCGCCAGGAAGAGTTGATAGCTCGCGAGCGCACACACGGTTTAAGCAGCGAAGAACGCCGGGAGCTCTGGATGATTAACCAGGAACTGGCGAAGAAATAAGTCAAAGACAAAAGTATTTAACGGCTTAAGTGCCGAATATCGATCGGGAAGCCCCCGGCAGCCGCACTGAGAGGCAGCGGCAAAAATATAAGTACGCCCTCGCTTTAAAGGTTGGCAGCCCCATCGCCGACACCAATCAAACGAATTAAGTGTGGATACCGTCTTATGGAGCAAAACCCGCAGTCACAGCTGAAACTTCTTGTCCAACGTGGTAAGGAGCAAGGCTATCTGACCTATGCCGAGGTCAATGACCATCTGCCGGAAGATATCGTCGATTCAGATCAAATCGAAGACATCATCCAAATGATCAATGACATGGGCATTCAGGTGATGGAAGAAGCACCGGATGCCGATGATCTGTTGCTGGCTGAAACCTCCAACAACACTGACGAAGATGCGGAAGAAGCTGCTGCACAGGTACTGTCCAGCGTGGAATCTGAAATCGGGCGTACCACTGACCCGGTCCGCATGTACATGCGCGAAATGGGTACCGTTGAACTGTTGACCCGCGAAGGCGAAATTGACATCGCAAAACGCATCGAAGACGGGATCAACCAGGTTCAGTGCTCTGTTGCCGAGTACCCGGAAGCGATCACCTATCTGCTGGAGCAGTACGATCGCGTTGAAGCGGAAGAAGCGCGCCTGTCTGACCTGATCACCGGTTTTGTCGACCCGAACGCTGAAGAAGATATGGCGCCTACCGCCACTCACGTCGGTTCTGAGCTGTCTCAGGAAGAGATGGATGACGACGAAGACGAAGATGAGGAAGAGAGCGACGACGACACCGCGGACGATGACAACAGCATCGACCCGGAGCTGGCGCGCGAGAAGTTTGCCGAGCTGCGTACCCAGTACGAAGTGACGCGTGACACCATCAAAGCGAAAGGCCGCAGCCACGCTGCCGCTCAGGAAGAGATCCTGAAGCTGTCTGAAGTGTTCAAACAGTTCCGCCTGGTGCCAAAACAGTTCGACTACCTGGTGAACAGCATGCGCGTGATGATGGATCGCGTACGCACCCAGGAACGTATCATCATGAAGCTGTGCGTTGAGCAGTGCAAAATGCCGAAGAAGAACTTCATCACCCTCTTCACCGGCAACGAAACCAGCGAAACCTGGTTCAACGCGGCTATCGCGATGAACAAGCCATGGTCTGAAAAACTGCACGACGTGAAGGACGATGTCTATCGCGGTCTGCAGAAGCTGCAGCAGATTGAAGAAGAGACCGGTCTGACCATCGAGCAGGTCAAAGACATCAACCGTCGCATGTCCATCGGTGAAGCGAAAGCCCGCCGTGCGAAGAAAGAGATGGTTGAAGCGAACTTGCGTCTGGTTATCTCTATCGCCAAGAAATACACCAACCGTGGTCTGCAGTTCCTGGATCTGATTCAAGAAGGCAACATCGGTCTGATGAAAGCGGTAGATAAGTTTGAATACCGTCGTGGTTACAAGTTCTCCACCTACGCAACCTGGTGGATTCGTCAGGCTATCACCCGCTCTATCGCGGATCAGGCGCGCACCATCCGTATTCCGGTGCATATGATTGAGACCATCAACAAGCTCAACCGTATCTCCCGCCAGATGCTGCAGGAGATGGGCCGCGAGCCGACGCCGGAAGAGCTGGCCGAGCGCATGCTGATGCCGGAAGACAAGATCCGTAAAGTGCTGAAGATCGCCAAAGAGCCAATCTCCATGGAAACACCAATCGGTGATGATGAAGATTCGCATCTGGGTGATTTCATCGAGGATACCACCCTCGAGCTGCCGCTGGACTCTGCCACCACCGAGAGCCTGCGTGCCGCAACGCACGACGTCCTGGCTGGCCTGACCGCCCGTGAAGCGAAAGTGCTGCGTATGCGTTTCGGTATCGATATGAACACCGACCACACGCTGGAAGAAGTGGGTAAACAGTTCGACGTTACCCGCGAACGTATCCGTCAGATCGAAGCGAAGGCGCTGCGTAAGCTGCGTCATCCAAGCCGCTCTGAAGTGCTGCGTAGCTTCCTGGACGACTAACCTGTCCTGACCGTGAAAAAGCTCCCAATCGGGAGCTTTTTTTTTGTTTATTCCCTCTCCCTTTGGAGTGTGGGCTCCCCAGTAATTTATAAGCAGAAGCAATAACCTTGTTCCAGAACAAGTGAAGACTTTCAGCGATGCTCTGGTCCGGCTGTAAATCACTGAGGCGTTTCCTGCAGGCCGTGGCGAGGCGCATGGATGCGCCGAGAGGGCGGGTCGCCAGGGTGGTGGCGACTGAGCCATCCTGGCACGTTCACAGGTCATGTCGTGACAGAGTAGCAAGGAACATAAAGTGAACGGAATGACCACCACGGCCGTATATTCCCCTCACCCAAACCCTCTCCCCGGAGGGGCGAGGGGACTGTTCCGTGCTGCCATAACGTTGTGGGGATCCCTCAGTCATGTGGGGAGAGGGTGAGGGCATCCAGGCCGCAGAGGCTTAAAGCCCCCGCACCATCAGCGCCTCATCCAGCTCCCGATACGCCTCTACCAGCTTGTCCAGCGTCGCCCTGTTGAGCCCGCTCGGGTTCGGCAACACCCACACCTGCGTCACGCCAATCATAATGCTCTGCTTACCCCACTTAGCTCCGCGCTGGCTAAATGCCTGCTCGTAGGCCTGCTTGCCGAGGATCGCCAGCGCGGCAGGCTGGTAGTCTTCAATCTTCTTCACCAGCTCCCGCCCGCCGCTGCGCAGCTCATGCAGGTTGACCTCGCTTGCCTGCACCGTCGGCCGCTCGACCAGCATGGTGATTCCGCAGCGCGTGTCCAGCAGGTGCTGCTCCTCTTCAGGCTTGAGTAACCTGTCGGTAAACCCGGCCTGGTAGATCACCTTCCAGAAGCGATTGCCCGGATGGGCAAAGTGAAAACCGGTGTGCGCCGAGGACTTGCCAGGGTTAATTCCGCAGAACACCACCCGCAGGCCAGGGGCCAGAATATCGTTGATCATCTTTACTCCCGCTGATACATCGTCAGGGAAGTATAAAGGATTGATTATGCGTTGTTTATAAAAACAGCAGGCAGGTGTGAATGGCTGGATTGCTGCGGGGAGTTACTTTATAATTCACCGCCACGGCCCCTTAGCTCAGTGGTTAGAGCAGGCGACTCATAATCGCTTGGTCGCTGGTTCAAGTCCAGCAGGGGCCACCAAATTTTAGCTTTAGAATCATATAATTAAGCCACTCAATTGAGTGGCTTTTTTATTGTTTTTTTTAAACCCGCTAACCCTGGCTCAGCGAAGCCGCCTGGACACGTCCAGAGGCACCAGGAGTCGCAATCAGGCGCTCCACGGACTCCATCGTCACGAACGTACAGCTGCAGTCAACATTGGTGCACTGGTGATAGCGCTCTTTGGTATTTTCACTTAAATAGCGACTGGTACGCGCATGCGCTGAATGCTTGCACTTAGGACAATGAAACATGTACCCCTCCATTTAATTCACATTTTGTGAATCAATAATACCCAAAATAAAACCAATAGCAACTAAATTACTCACTATCAACAGTAAATTTTTCGTCGCTGACGTTCAGCTCAAGCTTAAGCTGCGTGGTAAATCCGCTATCGTTGAGGGTATGCACCACTTCGCTGATGATCCACGCCTGCTCGTCGATGACGCGTTTAAAACCGTTTACCAGCACCGGCGTTTCTGGGAACAGATCGGCGCGTCCCAGGGCAAGCTGGATGGAAAACTCTACGGTTCCCCGCTGAAGCGCGCGCCACTTAGCCTCTGCGGCCCTGAGCGCCTGCTCTTCAGAGGCATAAACCGTGGTAAGCTCAAATACGTTCTCCGCCGATCCCACCAGCCTCTCTTGCGGCTTCTGCTCCTTGCCTCCTGTTTCCGCTACTGGTGCGACGGCATCCGGGTGCTGCAGTGCTTCTGTCGGCTGCCCCCCTGATTGACATGAAATACTCAATTGAGGATTTTGTTGCTTTGGGTCGCGCGTTTGCAGCCATTTGGCTGTCACGCCGGAATAATTTTCACGGTCAGCGACGGAAAAAAGATGCTTATCGCCATCCCCACGCTCAATCATCATTAAGGGAATCGGCGTGCCGCTGGCCGTCACGGCCTGGCCCGCTTTCATAAAGAT
The DNA here is from genome assembly GCF_040059225.1 of Enterobacter cloacae complex sp. Mu1197. NCBI lineage: Bacteria > Pseudomonadati > Pseudomonadota > Gammaproteobacteria > Enterobacterales > Enterobacteriaceae > Enterobacter > Enterobacter cloacae complex sp. Mu1197. The sequence goes on from NZ_CP157375.1 coordinate 4,027,077, forward strand.
AATCTTCCCGGCTTTGATTGAAACAAAGGCGCCATTACGTTCGGCCAGTCGGGAGAGAAACGCAGCGTCTGTCTCCTGAGACTGATCGATATGAGAAATGGCAATCGATGAAAGACCTGCCGCAACGCTGGCAGTTAACTGGTTACGCTGAGCAATAGTGTTGACTATCGCGCCAATCGTCGTGTCATGCCACGACTGTTCGCGCCGCACGTTTAGCTTTCCACGAAAATCCGCGCTGCATCCCCGAATCGTTAGCGTGTCCGGTGCGCCCCGAAACTCAATCGTATCGATCGTAAAGCTCCCTTTCGGCTGGAGCGGGGTTCCCTCCCATCCCAGCCATAAGGAGAGCCTAGCCCCCCGGGCCGGCAAGTCTAGCAGCCCGTCGGAATCATCCAGTTGAATATCCAGCTGATCGGCTTCCAGCCCACGTTTGTCGATCATGCTCAGACTGATAAGGCGGTGGCTGAAATTCTGTGTTACATCGCGATCGTCAAGCTTAAGCATAAAATCAGGGGCGATTTTCCCACCCGCCCGGATATTCATTTCGGTGATCATCCCACCAGCCCTCCAATGCTATTACGTGCGCTCGTCACCAGCTCTTCGGCCTGGGTTCTCAGATCGCCAAACATCGTCATCAGCGATTCGTCCACGCGTTTCAGTTCCAGCGTAAAATTAATTTTTCGGGCAGTACCGTCACTGTAAAAATCCGAATGCGTATGCGTGACTTTCTCAATGATAAACATGCCGTGAATGATGCCGGTTCCGTCTATCAACGGCCATGCCCTCCCCTCATTCGCCATCAGCTCGACCGCCTTAAGGGAAAGCCGCCCTCCCGTGAGCTCCGGGTAAAGCAGTCCGGAGAGGGTAAAAGATGTCTCGCCTTCGCCAAGGTACTGCCAGGCTTTAGGTTTCCCGATCCGGTCGTTGGACGCCCAGCGGTAGTCCTTTGTAAACTGCATTGTCTGATAGGGTAAAGTTCGTCGTTCAAAGACAAACAGACCCAGCACCATTAACATGTTCTCTCTCCTCAACCGTACGTAAAGCTGGCTTGCCGCTGTCTCGCTTTATCACGCTCACTGTTCTCGATTTCCTCCCGGATTTGACGCGTCAGATCCGTTGCGGAGGCCGCACTCCCCTGCAGTGTGATGTGATATTCGCTTTTACTCTGATCGACGTAAGAGCGTCCTCCCGGCACGAGGGTGGGCTGATACCCCTGGCCGACGCCAGAGATCCCCGCCACCGGAATGGACGAACTGCCCGCAGGAGAGGATGTCGCGTCTGCTTTTGCCGCCGCGGCGTCGAGATGACCCGACTCGTTTTTGATAAGACCGAGTTTCTCCAGCAGCCAGCTGGCCTTGCCGCTCAGGCTGTTAAAGAGATTAAGCGGTGCCATTAACGCATCACCCAGCGCCTGTCCAAAAATCACGCCAGCGTTTTTACAGCTATCCAACGTTTCCTGCGTCGCCTTAATCGGCGCAATCAAATCGGTGAACCACTGCCATATCCCGCCCAGTTTTTCTGAAATGAAACCAAACGCCTGTAAGAGCGGAGAGAACAGCTCGCCCAGCGGTGCGAAGACCGCAGACAGTCCCTCAATCACCCCGCCAAAGAAGGCGCTGATGGGCTCCCAGTATTTGAAAATCAGCAAAGCACCGGCGGCAATCGCCGCGCCAAGGGCTATCACCGGCCAGCTAAGGGCGCCCAGCACCGTCATGACGGCCCCGCCCACCACGCTGAATACCGTTCCTAACATCCCGGCCGCGGTAATAACCATATTGATGCCCGTCAGAACCGGACCAATAACCGTGCCTACGCCACCCAGTACCCCAGCAAACGCCTGCGCGCCGACAACAATGCTGGCAAGGGTCTGCGTCAGCTCAGGGTTGGCATTCACCCACAGGGAGGCCGTGCCAAGCCAGCCGGTTGCGGTTGTTATCAGGTTGCGCAAAGCGCCATCTGCTTTATCAAATACGTCAATCTTCAGCCCGCTCCACGCGGCCTGGAATTTGCTGATATCGCCGTCAAGATTGTCGGTCTGCACGGAAGCCACGAGCGCGGCACTGCCTGTTTCCCCCTGCAACTGCTGGCGTTTTTTATCAAGCGCGCCGTTACCCGCGGCTGAACGCAGTGCATCCGGAGCCTGTGGCTGTCGCAGCATCGCGCTGAGCGCGTCCCCGGCGGCGGCACCGTTCATTCCCTTTTCCGTCAGAACGCCAAGCTGCGCGATTGTCTCTTCAAGACCCATACCTGTCGCATCCGCAGCGGGCGCAGCGGAGGTGATGGCCGCCGCCATCTCAATGAGACTGGTGTTCGAAGAGGTAAACCCGCGGGTAAGTAGATCTGCGATGCGTCCCGCATCCGTATTGGCCAGGTTATAGGCGGCCTGGGTGCTGCTGAGAATATCGGCCGCTTTAGCCGCGTCGACATTCCCCGCCAGGCTGAGGTTAACCGTGGGTACAGTGGCAGCAATAACCCCATCGGCGTCGTAGCCTGAACGAGCCAGTTCGGTTTGTGCACGGACGACCGTATCTGCGGGTACTCCGGTCCTGGCACTGACCTCCCGCGCCTGCTGGCGAATGGCCTCAAGCCGGGCGTCGCCCTTATCCAGACCAAGGCTTGCCTGAATAGTCGACATCTGTTTTTCAAAACTGATGCCAGGCGCCATAAACCGGGACGTCTGATCAAAGCCCGCCTTGGCCATGCCCACGCCCGCATTAGCCAGTTGATGCACCCGCGCGGCAACGCGTTTGCCTGACTCGTAGCGATTCTGAACGGTACTCAGTTGCGCCTGCTGCTGATTGACGCGGGCCAGCGCATCCCGCTGTCGGTTAAGCTGCTGCGTTTTTTCGCCGATCTGACTTTTTAAACGACGCTCATCCGACGAAAGCGTTCGCGTGTTGATTCCCGCCTGAGCGAGTTCAGTCCGCTGACGCTGTACCGAGTAACGTAAGCTGTTGTACTCAAGCTTGAGGTTGGCTGCCGATTTTCGGGCTGCGGACAGCGCATCAGCCTGTGCCTGAGTAGGGTTTTGTGTGTTTTTAAACTGCAACGCCAGCGCCGCCGCCTGCTGTTTCGCCTGAGCAAGCGACTGCTCCGTCGTGGCGAGCTGGGCATTTGCATTTCTGAAGCCGTTAATGCGCCCCGCCTGCTCGTCGAGCGCCCCCAGCGCCGTCTGCGAATCATGGATATCGCTCGCGAGAGTCAGGCTGGCGTTCTGAAGAGCGTTAAGCGGTCGGCTTGCACGATCAACTGCCTTAAGCAGCTCCTGAAGACTGACATTATTACTCATGGTGGTTTCCGCTTCGCTGCAGCGCTTTTTCGCGCCATAAGAGGAGTTCGGTCACGCTAAGGGAGTACAGTTCTGACGGCGGCCAGTGAAAAATCACCGCGATATCCGCCATCAGATCGTCGACCGACAGGTTTTCGGGAAATCTCAGCGAGCCGAAGCCGGTGACAAAAAACCGATCACCTTACCGGCAAAAGAGAGCAGATCGCAGGCATCCAGACGCGCAACTTCATGCTCGGTCAGAGCCGGCGAGGTCATTCGCGGCAGCACCTTGATCAGCGCATCAACGTCGGATTGCGCCAGCGAGGCCAGCGAGATCCCACGCAGAGTCCCGGCATTCGGTTTGGAGACCGTCACCTGTTCAATTTTTTGCTCACCGCGCAGAACGGGACTATCAAGCGTGACGATGTATGAGCTGTTGTTCATGGCGTTCTCGTTGCTATTTTCCATTTCATTACTCTTCTGAAAGTTAGCTTACCGGCCGGCTATCCCGGCCGGTTAAAGGGTTACAGGCCGATGGCCTTACGGTGTTCAGCCAGACGATCGACGCCGTCGACTTTCAGCACCATGTTGATGATGTCGATCTCGATGATCTCTTTGCCATCAATGGTCAGCTGGTAGTACGCGCACTCGGTGGACATCTTGGTGGTGCCGCTTTCGCCCTGCTTGTTCTCGCCGCCATCAAACTCTTTATGACGGCCGCGCATGACGATTTCGACGGCGGAGATTTCGCCGGTATCATCACGCTGGAAAGAGCCGGTAAAGCGCAGCGGCACGCTGTCCGCGCCCGGAGAAGCGTACTGCGCCCACAGCGCGGCGTCCGGCAGACCGCCAACGGTCCACTCCAGCGCCAGGGCATCATCGTCCAGACCGAGATCGACAGAGACCGAGCCCGGCATACCGCCGCCGCGATACTTCTCCAGCTTGCGGGTAAGCTTCGGTAGGGTCACAGACTCAACAACGCCCATATAGCTCAGGCCATCGTTGAACATATTCAGGTATTTAAGTTTGCGTGGTAACGCCATGCTTCAGCTCCTTAGCTATTAACCGAATCTGACAGGTCTGCCAGATAGGTATCGGTGATGCGCTGGCGCAGGGTCAGATTTTCCAGCGGCGGGACAGGGGTGTAGTCGTAATCGATATACAGTTTCCCCGCTTTCAGGGTGGTTGCGTCGTTCGACTCAGGGTCATACCAGCAGGAGCCGTCGACGATATAGCCATTGGTTTTCAGCTCGCGGAACTTGGCATTAATACCGGAAACGATGTCGCGGATAAGCGTTGGGGTGATGGGTTTATCCATCGCCCACGCGTGCGCTTCCGCCATGGTATCGGCCAGCACCTGCGCGGTACGGGTGTAGTTTTCAAAGACGAATAACGGATCGTCTGAGCAGGTACGGTTACCCCAGAATTTGAAGCCGTCGTTGCGAATCAGCGTGGTGACGCCCGCCTGGTTTAGCAGGTTCGCATCGGTAGCCTGTTCCTGCAGATCCCAGGAGACAGAAGCGCTTACGCCCGTGACGCCGTTGACGCCAACGTTTGACAGGGTTTTATGCCAGCCGATGGTCTGGTCGATTTTGGCGCGCAGGCCAAGCGCGCGAGCGGTTGCCCAGGCCGTCGTCGTTGCGTTCGTGGTGGTATCCCATGCCAGAAAATCAGGGTGGATAACCATCAGCTCGCGCTGGCTGAAGTTTTTGCGGTAGTCGATCGCCTCAGAAATGGTTTTACATTCCCATGCGCTGACATAGCCGAACGCGCGCAGGCTCTGGCACATCGCGGCCAGCGCGGTTGCCACTTCCTGAGAATCCAGCCCCGGCACGCCGAGAATACGTGGCTTAACGCCGGTTACCGTTTTCGCGGTCAGAAGTGCCTTCAGGCCGGTATATTTGCCGTTTTCATCGGTGGTACCGATGATGTTGGAAACGGTCTGTTTGCGCGCCTCTTCCGGGGTTTCAGCGGTGCCTTCGGCCACGCGAACAACAACGACAACCGGTTTACACTGGTCGGCGATCGCCTGCAGAGAAGCGGACAGCGTCCCCGCCTTGCCGGCTTTCGCAATCGCAGTTTGCACGTTGGTAATGAGCACGGGCTCGTTTAAAGGAAATGTCTTGTCGTCAGCATCGCTGGCCGTACAGACCATACCGATGATTGCCGTCGAGACGGTGGAAATGGTGCGGGTGCCATCGTTGATTTCGATAACTTCCACGCCGTGGTGATAGTCGCCCATCCGGTTAACTCCTTCGTTTAGTGGTGAGGCTATTTTCTCTTGGGCGAAGGAGGTATGAAACGTAATGCCGTTGGCGGTAGGACAGCACAACGAACAATGAGCAGTTGAATTGATTCACCCGGAGCTTTGATCGCTGATGATAATTTTATTGTCTAATTAAACAGCAATGGTTGTTCCAGAGTTACTGGTATAAGAATTTTTTGAGGGAGTATTTTCTTTGTTATAGAAAAGTGCACCTCAATAACGGGATGTCCAGCTATTAGGGTGCACTATAAGTTGAAGTTTATTTATTCGCTTGACGGTGATTCAGGCCATTCAATATCTGGTGCTGCATTGACGTCAATACGGTTTAGACGTACACGATACTTTTTCCACTCCGTCAGTAAAGTCGTCTCTTTATCAGTAGCCATCTCTAAATCAACAGCATCCTGTAACGGTAAGATGGCCTGAGTAGCAACAGACATCAATTGTGCTTTCAATGAATCGGCATGTTGAATAGCCTCTTCTTTTGAGGGCGGAGCTATGTCGACCCACTCCATGCAATTACGATTGATATTGAATCGTGGCGTCTTTCTGTCTGGTGACACCATAAATGATTCATATTCTGAGTCGGTTATTTTCATCAGATCTGAGGGAACAGAAATACCTTGTTCTTCGTACACCTCAACAGTTTCCTCAAGGTAAAAACTACTCTCTGTATTACTAAAATATTTATTCATATCAATAACCCGAGACAATTAACGAAAATGTTCCAGTGCAGTTATGGGTTTCAATTTTCACCTGATTTTTCCCAACCGGAGTGCATAGATAAAACGAGTCCGAGTTATTGCCTCCAGAACCGTAATAGCTGACCCCCGTCCCCAAAATGCCATTAGGGAATGACGTAGGCAGAGTCACGGTGACGGCGGTGTTATTACCAATAGAGATCCCTCTTACAGCCTGCATGAAAACAGCTCCATTGCCGTGTGTGTAGTAGGCGTTGTTATTACCCGTCGTCGTTTTCCCAACGCCGTATCGGGCATCCGATTCTGCTTTGGTATAGGCCTGGCCTGCAGGCGTATAACTCCCTTTGGGCTGAAATCGTCCGTCGCTCTCTGCTTTGGTATATGCGCCCGTTTTCGCCATGTAGGCTGCATCCGATTGCGCTTTGGTATAATAACGAGCGTCGAAATACTGAAAATTTGTTAAATTCAGCTTACCCATGGTTACATCACCAGAAGACAAGCTAACCGCTAAAGGACGAAGGCTGTTATAACTGCCGTACTGATCTCCGCTATTAGTCAGCATGAGATATAAATTGCTACCATCCTGACGCCAAAAAGCACCGTAGTTACCATAAACCATACGATAGCTGTTTGCCGAAATGCTTTGAAATTCTGCTGAATTTCTAACTACCCCGCTTACTGCGGTGCTGCCCGCCAGGGGGATCGCACTAACATCCACAGCCGTTGGTTTATTGGCCTCATCATACTGCCTGCTCCAGGCTGACCACACGCCACTGTAAAGCGTGCGAATGTATGTGCGAGAGCTGTTATAAATCCGGTAAATCTGCGTGAAACCAGCATGCTTATAGACTTCCAGCGAACCGGCATTTGCCTCAGGGTAATTTTTCCCTGTTGCGGCCTGCGCATTTGCTGGCTGGTAATACAGCCCTGGTGTCGTGTAAGCATTTAAGTCAGCAGCATTGCCAATTCCTACAGCTTGACCGTTAAAAATGTCCTGGGCAGTAATATTAAAATCATTTGTTAGCGCATAACCATTAATCTTTCGCCCTGACGGCACGCGCCCGCTGGCATTATCATTCGCGGCCTTAACCGCTCTCGACGTCGCGGCAACTGTCTCGGACGTACTGTCAGTCGCGTTACTGAGCTGAACGATGCCCTTTTGCGTCGTTGTTGCATCCGCAGCCGTATACTTCCCATTAGCCAGATCATACGCGACCTTCACCGCCTTAGGCGTCGCTGCCAGCACCTCGGACACGCTGTCGATCGCACTGCTGAGCTGGACAAGCCCCTTGCGCGCCGTAGTAGCATCCACCGCGGTGTACTTGGCGTTTGCCAGATCGTACGCAGTCTTCACCGCTTTCGGCGTCGCCGCCAGCAATTCAGACAGGCTGTCAGTAGCACTACTGAGCTGAACGATGCCCTTTCGTGCCGTCGTTGCGTCCGCAGCCGTGTATTTCCCGTTAGCCAGGTCGTACGCTGCCTTTACCGCTTTAGGCGTTGCTGCGAGCACCTCGGAAGCACTGTCAATGGCGCTGCTGAGCTGCGTAAAGCCCTTCGCAGCAAGGGTCGCATCGGGATGGCGGCGTGAAAGCTCGTGCTCAGCGAGCTTACCGTCGACGTAATCCTGCGTCGCCATCACCGTTGAGGTGTCAATCGTCAGCTCGATGGATGCGATATCGCTTACCATGATGACCATTCGCAATGTCTGCGCGCGACCCGACCCCTCCACCAGCGTGGGTTTATAGCTTTCAGCCATATTCCCGACCGCAATCAGCGTTCCGGCATCGTCATACAACCCCATCTCGCGCATCCAGAAACCGCCAACCTCAGGAGGGATCAGCAGCTCCGCCACGACATAGTTTTTATTCTTTTTGTCCTGGCTGATTTTATTCAGCGCTTGACGCCAGACTTCATTGATGAGTTTCGTCTGGTTTGCGTTTGGCGTTGGCAACACACCGCCACCGTCACCCACGGCCATCGCCGTAAAATTGACTTTCTTGCCGTTCGGGACGGTCGCGGCAGCCAGTTTTTCGGCACCGGCTTTGGTGATAACCGTTTTATATTTTACTGTCATTGTGCTCTCACTTATCCGGGATAAACCGTGATGATGTCGCCGTCATAGCTCAGGGCGCCGGTATAGAGATAACCCGGAATGTCCTGGATGATATTCAGGCCAATAAGGTGGCGGCTGGCAGGCTTTGCATCAGCAATAAGCCTCTCCATTTCGTAATACATTTCCTCGGTGATGCCCGTGTCCAGTACGCCGATATCAAGGCGGAAGGTGCCGGGCGGATCGTTGGTTTGCCACCACTCGGTAACATTAATCAGATAGCCAAGCGGCTCCACCACGCGACGTACAGCGCCTATCGTTCCCTTGTGGGCATGAATAAACCACGCGGCGCGGATCACCTCCCGTTTGGTGGCCTCCGGCCAGTTCTCATCCCAGCGGTCAACCGAAAACGCCCACGCCAGCCAGGGCAGCAAATTCGCCGGACAGGTGTCCGCATTCCAGAGATGGCGCAGCGGAACCGGCGTATTTTCGATGTCCGCACAGGCGCGCGCCGCGGCGACCTCAAGCGTCGATGAGCCAACCGGTAAAAGGCGGGCATTACTCATCGTTTCCCCCCACGGTTACGCTGTAGTGGCTGCACCAGGAGGCCTGGGTTTCATCAAGCACGATGTCAGCCGCGGGTGCGGTCAGTTCCACCCGCTGCACCCCTTCCACGTGAAGGGCAGCGTAAATGGCTGACTTGCGGATATCGCGTCCCAGCCGATGCTGAGCCGTGATGTAGGTCTGTAATCGGGCTCTTGCCGCATTGAGTACCGGTTCACTTTCGGGGCCGGGAAAAATGAAAAGCGATGCTTCAATGCTGTAGTCGACAATGTTGGCCGACTGGACGGTCACGCGGTCGGCAACGGGCCTGACGTCCTCATCGTTCAGCGCATTGCGAACAACGGCGAGCAGTTCCTCAGACGCTACGCCGTTATTTTCCCTGGAGAGCACGGAAACCGTGACGTTTGCGGGCTGTGGGCTAATGACGGAAATGTCAGCCACCCGACCATCTGCACTGCGGCCATGGAACTGATACGCGCCCGTCGAACCGGCCACGCTCAGCCCTTCCGGTGCCTGCTGGATGCGCAGACGAAAGTCGGTATCGGACTCCATCACAGCCGGAGTGGGCGGTAACGTGGTGTCGTCAGCAGGGGTAATCGTCAGACGCGCAAGGTTCGCGTTTGCCCCGATCTGGTCCAGGTCGCGGCCTGCCGCATAGGCCAACATGACCGCCCGTGCAGCCTCGTTTACACGCTGGCGCCAGATAACTTCCCGGTAAGCATTCTCTTGCAGCAGCTTCACAATCGGCTCGGATTCCAGCGTCAGCGTCCGTGCAATCGCCTCTCGCTCCTCTTCCGGATAGAGCGAGACAAAGGTGGCCTTTCGTTCTGCCAACAGCGTTTCATAATCCACCTCCTCCACGACATCAGGCGCGGCGAGCTGGCTCAGATCAACAATAGCCATAGCGTTTAACTCAGTGAAATGGTGATAGAAAAAGATTGTCCGGAGGTCGGGCGCGAGCCGGTAATATCGACATACAACGTCCCGTCGTTCTCCGAACGTTCGAAAGTGATGGCCGTCAGGCTTATCCGCGGCTCCCATTTCTGGATGGCGGAATAACAGGCGGCCATGATCTGCAGGCGCAGCGCCGGGCTCTGCGGCCTGTCGATCATCGCCGCCAGCAGCGAGCCGTAATCCCGGCGCATGACCCGCGAGCCAATCGGCGTAACCAGAATGTCGCGCACGCTCTGCCGGATGTGGTCAGCCTCTGAAAGGCTTAGCCCGGTCTGCCTGTTCATTCCCCTGTAACGCACCGTCATTGTGTCCCCTTAGTCCAGCTTCCGCCGCTTTGCACACTGCCGTGCGCGTGGTTGTCCACCTGCACCCCGTTGGAGGTCAATTTACCGCCGGAGTGCTCAATATTTCCGGTCATCACCCCGCCCTTCTGCACTTCCAGCGAGGCGGTAATTAACTTGTTGGTACACACCACTTCAGGCGTATCCAGCGTGATACGGGACGTTGAGATGACCCGCACCTCCGGCACGGTAGCGGTCAGCGATTCAGAAGCGGAAATGTCGGCCGTTTTAATGCCTGAAACCGTCAGCGCCCCGCGTCCGGGTTCGTACTCGATCACCGCGCCGTCAGGGAATGCGACGTGGAACGCGTCAGGCGACCCGGACGGTGCCGGATGGTCATCAGAGAAAATGCCGGGCAGCACAAAGGCGGTATCCAGCTCACCGCCGATGGCCAGCAGCAGCACCTGCTCTCCCTCGGAAGGGGCCCACCACACGCGCGAACGTCCCGCACGGCAGGTTAGCCAGTTCAGCCAGGTGGTTTTCATCCCGCCGGTCTGGACACGACAAAGCCCTCTGTTGAGGTCAACGTCGGTCACAACACCGATACGAATCAGATTGCGGATCGCGCGAGCGATACCGTGCATGGAAGTTAATGTATTCATGAGAAGAGAATGCCGTTCAGGAGGAACGGCAGCAACGAGACGGGGTTTTCTGCGGGATGATACAACAAGCGGTCCAGACAGCTGGCGGCTGGCGGCCTTCAGCGTGGGGAGCTTAGTCCTCCCACTGGCTGACCAGCTCACCGTTGATGTACAACGCCTTCGGACGCGTGACGGGCTCCGGCAGCGGCGGCTCCGGGGAATAGGTTGCGTGCAGAACGCCCTGTTCCTCGGAAACAAGAATGCGCTCGGTTAATTGCATGCTGATGCTGATATCCATCGTAGCGTCATCGTTTAAAACGATCGCGAAGGTGTATCCGTTTTTGCGTCCGTCATCGAGGGTAAAAATGTCCGGCTGGTTTTCCCGCAGCCAGGCCAGTACCGGGACAAAAAATCCCTCGCTGTCGCCGGTGAAACCGCTAACCTTCGCGTTCAGCACATACCGTTTTTCAAAGGAGAGCGAGGAGGCCAGGCGGGCGTCTATATTGCCGCTGCCGACCGACATCTGCAGGCGCTCCGGGTTGGCATTCAGTTGGGGGATCGCGTCAATTAATGCCTGACGCAGGCTCTTGAGTTTGTGCATCGAGTTTATCCTGACAGTCTTTAATGGTTTCAACCTGCAGCGCGCAGGCGATAAGGGCGTACTCAAGCCTGCGAATATCGGCGCTGAGATCGCCGTTAGTGGCGGGTTCGCTTCCCGGCATCGGGCAGCGGCTCACCTTCGGGCAGGCGTTGTAAACAATGGGCTGCGGAGGCGCAGGCGGTGCGGGTGTGCAACCTGCGGACAGCATCAGGCAGCTGAGCGGTATACCAGCGGCGTAACGCTTCATTTTCATTGAGTAATCTCCCGATAGTCGCTTCCCGTCTTGCCCTCTCCTCACCCGCAGCGACAAGCTCTTCACGGAGCCTGACCTGGGCGTTTTCGTTTGCTCTGGCCATCCGTTGCGACTGGGACAGCTGATGGTTGAGCGTGGCGAGGGCATTTTTGTGTTCGCTGGCGACCCGGTTGGCCGTGGCTAAGGAACGGGACAGGGTCTGGTTGTCATGACGAAGCCACAGCGCGATCGCCAGCAGCCCGGCCAGCAGCAGCATGAGGACTCTCATGGCAGCCCCTTCATGCACCAGGCCTTCTCGCGGACACGGCGGTTTTCCAGACCGGTGTTTTTGACGCCGTTGACGTACACCCAGCGGGTAAGCTCGCCGCATGCCTGCGACCACTGTTTACGCTTAATAAAAGACACCAGAGTCGAACGGCAGGCGGCGCCTGCGCCAACATTAAAGGTAAAACTCACCAGCGCGTCGTAGACCCGCGGCGGCATCTCCACCGGCGCGCACGTCGCCAGCCGTCGCTCAACGTTAAGCACATCAGCAACCAGATTTACCGCGGCCTCACGCTCGGTAATGTCCCGCGTCGGCACAACGTTTGCCGTGTGGCCAATGCCTGACGTCCATACCCCAGCGCTGCACCGATAGGGCGAGAGGCGACAACCTTCGAGATCGGCAATCAGCGCCAGCCCCTCAGGGGACGTTTTCAGTAAACGAAAATCGGGCATCAGCACCGCCAGGGCCAGCACGCCGGCGACGCTGCAACGCTTAATGATTGAGTTCACGAATGCTCTTCTTATCGAGGCCCAGCGACTGGAGATAGCGCCAGGTTTTTCGCTTAAACCAGTAGTTCGTCAGCGCGGTAAAAATGGCGCAAACACTCCCCACGTACAGCGCGACCTTTTCAGGAGACATCGCCCCGAACCAGGCCAGCGCCACGGCCAGCCAGTAGGCGATAAACGTGGTGATTTTCTCCAGGCTCAGTCCCATAGATTTACGGATTCTTTGGTGGGGGCGCTATTTACCTCCGGCATCTCTACCGGCGTGCCGTGAGGCAAGATAACGCCTGACTCCGCGAGGCCAGGATTGGCCTTCAGAACGGCTTCTACGACGCCAGCCGTGCGCCCATAATAGCGGGCGCAAACGGCATCAAGCGTGTCCCCCTGCATTGCATAGATCTTCATCAGACGCTCCCAACATCCGGTTACCAGGTACTGTAGAGTTTCCCGGGCTGGCGGCCTTTTCGCTATCGCTGAAGGATGGACAATCGCGGACACAACAGACCGTCCACATGCAGCGAAGCGTGGGTCAACGAAAGCGCAAAATCTGAATGAGGGCGTGCGTTCGGGTAATGACGCTGGGCTAGCGCCAGCTCTCGTCTTCCCAGACTTCCCGGAGAATATTATCCAGCATCTCGCGATCGGCTTCTCCTTCAAGCCCCTGGAGCTCTACTCCCGTCATCGATCCTATTTTCACGGTCACCCGCGATGACGGGAACAGGGATCTTATTCGGCGGGTCAGTTCGTTCTGGAAGGCCTCGACGACGCCATGGCCAATCTGCTGGTCTTTATCGAGGGTAATGTTCACCCGAACGTTACTCTCTTTTTTGATGCGTTCCGGAACAGGCGATGCTGAGAAAACAACGGTAAACGCATTGTTTTTGATTAAATTTCCCCGCGCAATCTCAGCAATCAAATTCAGGGCAATCTCACGATCTCTTTCCTGACATGTTCCTTCTGTCGTCAGTCGAGCAATCATCTCGACGCGTTCAATCATGACCTGCTCGTTCAACTCTCTGTCCACACAACCTCCACCACGAGATACTGTATAAACATACAGTAACACGTATTCATAAAAAGAGTGAAGCGAAAAATCAGAACTCTTCACGGTATGTGCATGATATCGATGGAGATTAGCGTGCTCTCAGAGCGAACAGATCCGATAAATGCCCAATACGTTCAAGGATTTTCCGCGCCTTGTGCTGATAAGAACGCGCTGCCGGAAAGAGCGATCCGTCAGTTGCGCCTCTGCACCATTTGTCGTTAAAGCGGCTTACGCCGCCCGCCATAAGATGCAGGGCCTCTGCGCGGCTGATGGCGATTCCGGTGGCGAGCCAAACCTCATCAATCACCTTCTCCGGGACCCCGTTCTGCGGATCCCGCTCGTAGACAAAGGGCGCCGCTGCGCCGGGCCGGATGCGCTTAATACGCTCGGTTAATGCCCGTCTCGCACGCCGGTTAAGGGGTTGAGAGAGATCGCTCAGCGTACAGTTATTGACAGAACTCCGAGAAGGCGCAGTTACATTCTCAGGCTCCTGGGTCCGCTTCGGCACAATTTTCCACTGCGTGAGCCGGGTTAAAACCGGGCTGCCCGCGCCGACGGCGGAATCGTACACGCCGCGGATGCGGACCGTTTCTTCGCCGTACTGGTTAAATCCGGTACCCGGCTCATACAGCGTGCGCACCTGTAAATCATCGCGACGCACAAACGGGCCGCCCTGTGCAGTGACGTAACCCGCCCAGTCACCGGCGTCGGCAGCTTCATGGACGGCAGCAAACTCGACGCTCAGACCACGCGCGGTCTCTGCGTCTGCCAGTCGGCGCAGCTCGCGGTAGACTGTTACCGGCGCGCCGCCGATGAACTGAAACTGGCGAATGTGCCAGCGCCCTGCCCAGGCCGATACGGCGGACGCCGTCTCCTTCAGCAGGCCGCCGCTTTCGTTATCGGTCTCGCCATCGAGCGCATAGCCGTCGATATTCTTTGAGATGTATTTGGCGATATAGCCGGTAGCGCTGCCTTTCTGCGGATCGATCGCGTCCGCGTGAAAGCGAGCCTGTCTGGCGCTTTCGCTCTGCAGCTCAGCGGCATCCTCCTCCCGGGCGTAGTCCCCTATAATCCGGCGAACGCATTCGACGTCTTCCGGCCGCATAAACATCAGCATGTGCCAGTGGGGCGTACCGTCGTGATGGGGTTCCGCGACGCGGATACCAAAAATACGGCGACCTTCCCGGTGCAGCTTTGCGCGGATGCGCGCCCACACCCGGGTGAGGTAGCCTTGCGTCTTCGCCGGGCTGGCCCCGTTCCACTTCGCGTTGGGGTAGCCCGATTTCACGGTGGCGTGATACTGCGCGGGGGCGGTTAAGGTATAGAATTCGCCCACATAGCCCAGCGCCTGACAGATATTTTCAAACCCGCGAATGCGGGTCATGAGTTCACAGCGACGTATCGCCGGGTTGGCCACCGAACTATCGTATTTTTCAATCAGGCTAATGCGGTTGCCTTCTTCATCTTCCAGCTCCATGCCCTTGAGAAATTCACGGGTGCGGCGCTTCTGCTCGCGCCACTCGGTCACGCAGCGTTTGCTCGCGTACGCCATTCTCTTTTTGCTGACGTTGCCGAGGGCAATCTGCAAATGCTCGCGCCAGGCAGCCGCGATCCGACGTAAACGCCCGCGCCACCACGCCTCGGAAAACATCCGCATCACCGCGGCGGCAACATCGTCTTTGTTGAAAAATTTCTTCGACACCCGCTCCCAGTGCGGAGGCGACACGTTGAACTGCCGGGCGATCAGTCCAGCGCGCTGATACCAGATGTACAGCGTCTGGTATTCGCCCATATCAGCATCGTTAATATTCGCCAGCTCGCCGCGAATAAAGCTGGCAATATCGGCGGCCAGCAGGTCGATATCCGCGCGGGACATATCCGGCAGACGGTTATAGCGGGCAACCAGTTCAACCATTCGCGAGGCAAGGTACTGCAGAAGCTGGGTATCGAAATGGCCTTTAAACACGGCTCGGGAGACTGCGTCATGCAAACCTGCGCAGGCATAGCGTTCAGAGACCCGCCGCAGGCGGGGCAATATCCTGTGGCAGAAGCGGATCAAAAAGGCGTTAGCCTGCGGATTGCCCCGATGCTGTTCGAGGGCGTCAACGGCGCGCCAGACCTCAAAACGCACGCAGTCAGGCTGCTGTGAGAGGGCCATTCTTGCCTGCTGCAGCGTCGCGAAGAAGCGATCGCGACGCTGCTGCTGGGCATGGGTAAGATAAGGGCTGGCGATGGCTGACCGCGGCGCATTCCACGGATAAGCGAATGACGTAGCCAACTCACCCTCCCCGGACGTGTTTATTTTTCATCTCCGCGATCTCCTGACAGGTGACGCACAGGGCCACGCCGGGCACCGCCATACGGCGCGCCTGCGGTATTGGAGCCTCGCACTCCTCGCAGAAGAAACGTGAAGGCGATGCGGGTCGTCTGCGGGCGCTATTAATGTGGCGCTCTCTGTCTTCCTGCTCGCGCGCCTGGGCAAGATCGATAAAATCGGCCATCAGTGCAGCTCCTGGGATTCACGCTCGTAGCGAGCCGCCTCGTGGCACAGCAGTTCGGCAACGTCTTCTCCGCTCATGCCGGTTTTGTAGATCTGGCTCGCCAGCGCCTCCAGACGCAGGGAGACCGCAAGGGCGCGCGCGCATCGTTCCTCTATTTTTGCCTCCATCAGCAGGCGTTGCAGTTCTTCACTTCCGATCGGATAAGGGCGGTTTTCACTGTGTCGCATTACGCGTTCTCCTTAAATTCAGGCAACAGGGTGCCCGGCGGGTTTACGCCATTCGTTTTTGGGTTGGGTTACAACGGCATGGTCAGCCGTTCAGGAAATAAACTCACAACAGCACGAAAATGATTCATCGCGGTAATTAGCGCTCTTTTCTCCTCTGTGGTCAGCTCGCTGATATCGCACTCATGACGGGCGACGGGTAATCTCGCCAGGAAAAAGAGAGCGGCCAGCGCCCTGCTGTTCTCCTCAAAAAAGGGATCGCGCTTATCGCGCATGTCGGCCATAAACCGCGCCAGCTCTTTCCCGCTATCGCTCCCGTAGCGGGCGCGCAGTTCAGCGATGTGGTTAAGCCCGCTAAGACGCGCCCCCACACTTAGTGGAACCCTTGCACAGGCAGCTTCTATCGCCATATCTCCCCTCGCATAAATGTATGCACGCTAATGCGTTCAAAACGGGCAGAGCACGGCTTTTTCCGCCGTTTGAGGATTGCGATTTCGGAAGCCATGCTGCATGATTCCCATTTTGATAATGCCTGCAATCATTAGCCTCAGTTTGCCAACGTCTGCCGCTGATTGCCCGAATTTGTAATGATACTAATACCCAAATGAGTATTAGTAAACACCCAAAGGAATATATTTTGATACTAGATTCTCAAGTGAATAATGAAGAATTGCTCGATAGAATCTGTCAGGTATATGGTTTCACGCAGAAAATTCAGCTGGCCCGACACTTTAATATCGCCGCCAGCTCGCTTCAGAACCGCTACGCGCGCGGTACCATCTCTTACGACTTTGCGGTTCAGTGTGCGCTGGACACTGGCGCCAGCCTCCGCTGGCTGATGACCGGCCAGGGTGCGCAGTTTGCAGGAAACCCCGCCCCGGGCGATCCCGTTTCGGTTGCGACATTCACACTCAGTGACGGAAGGCTGGAAGAAAATTCCATTTTGAGTATCGACGCTGCTTTCTTTAGCAAACCGCTGACGCGCGGCATCGCCGTCCGCGCGGAGGGGAAACTGCACTTTATCGAAAAAGAGGCGTCGTTAACCGACGGACTGTGGCTTGTTGAGATTGAAGGCACCGCCAGCATCCGCGACCTGACGCTGCTGCCCGGGAAAAAACTTCACGTGGCGGGCGGCAAGGTTCCCTTTGAATGCGGTATCGACGAGATAAAAACGGTGGGACGCGTGGTGGGGATCTATAGCGAAGTAAGCTGAGGATACTAAATCCAAGGCTGACGAGATTCGCCAGCCTTTTGGTTGATTTTAAACGCTATTTTTCGATGTAGTTGTAAGAAGTCAGAATTCCTTTGTCAGAAAAATCGACGGACAGATGCTGCTTGCGATCCAGATTAAGAGGAATGATGAGATAGATACGACGATCGATGATCTGCGACGTATACTCCCAGTGGCGCGCATTATTGTAGTCAGCCGTATTTGCTGGTACGCCAAAAGCAATCAGGACATCTTTGCGGGTCGTGACCTCTGGGATCAGCTTCTGCTTTATCTCTTTTTCCGAATACTGAGCCAGGCTTGTCGCCTTGGTTCCGTCGTAGTTCGATGCACATGAGGCGCTCAGGAGACAGGTTAACGCCACACCTAAAAAGTTAATGGCTTTCACTGTACAAAATCCTTTTCAACATAAATGCCATTGACGGTATCAAGCGCGACTTCTTTCATATAAAGCACGCAATATCCCGTTTTATCGCTATAGCTAATATGCCCTTCGTAGATCTTTTTCTTTTCTGGCGTGAAAGTCAGCGATACATTACATCCCTGATATAAAGCGTGCTGGATAGTGGTTTTTTCATCTGGCACAATCAACGTTTCGAAATAGTCTTTATCGTATTTCTTGCCCGTGACTTTAGGGAGACCAATATCTTTCGTCGACCCAAGGAAAGGGTTCAAATAACGATTGTGCTTAAGTACCCACCCACCTGTTTCTTTACCATATTTATCATACTGATAGATGCCATAACTCATCGGCGGGCCAATGAGACGAAGCTTAGCGACATCCTCGCTACTCGGCGGTGGCGTGTACATTTTCGGCTCAGGAAAGAAAGTACTGCAGCCAGAAAGACTCACTATTGCTGGAATAATTATATATTTTAAAAATCGCATACCGTTACCTTTATATATATCCTTGCTTATTTTTCAGAGAGACACCCCGAGGCATTAACATCCCTGAATGCTATTAACAAATCACTCATAGATATAAAGGTCAACTAAAAAAAATAAATTTAGGTTTAGTGTAATAAAAATGCGCGTGCCGTTGGATTTTGAGGCGTTTATTAATACTCTTTGAACAACGAATCGCCAATGTTGGCTCACTCTTCAAGCGTGGCAACACTGGCAGAGCGGGAACCGTAAACACAAACCCTCCAGTTCCTATACTCACAAACTGCAAAACTAAAGAAATCCCCCATCGCGCCGATCATCATCCGTGTGTATTATTTCCTGTAGCTTTTACAACAACTAACCTTAACTCAAATACTTAAGCGCCAAAGCGAAAGGCATCATGAGCACACCGATCAAACGGCTAGAAATCATTAAAAATGCCATTGAGCTGGAAGATGATGACATCATCCAGAGCCAGCTGACACGCCTGAAAAATGAAGCGTTTGACGATGAGCTACAGGCAATCGTCGTGGCGCTTGAGGAGAAGAACTACACCGCGGCCATGGCGGCCATTACCGCCTGGCTGCAGGGCCAGCGCGCCGTGACCCCGTGGCGCGATCCGCAGGTGGCGGCCAGCAAGCTGGAGCTGAAGGCGCTGGAAGAGCGTCTGCGCGATCTGATTGACCGCCGCAACGCGCGGGTGCAGCAGCTTGATGAGTTCAACGATCTCTATTTCTCCCGCCTCGGGCCGCTGATGCAGCAGATCCTCGCCCTGCGTAAAACGCTGGCGGAGCTGAACCTGCGTCGTCAGCAGGCGGAAGCGCGTCGTCGCGAGGAGGATTACCGTCGCTGCCAGCACTATATGGCGCAGGCGGTAGAGGTGCTGGCGACGCTCACCCAGCGCTGGCGCGATCTCCCGGCGGACTCCGTCCAGGCCGCCGAGGCGCGTAAGCATCTGGAGCAGCAAAGCAATCTGATTGCCAACCTGTTGGCCGAAGCGCAGGAGCTGGAGAGCGGCTTAACGCGCGAAGAAGAGCCTGCGCGTCAGGCTCGCGACGAGGCCAACGAAGAGTACGAGAAGTATCGCGAACAGCATCACGATGCCGAAGTGCGGCTGCGCAAAGGTAAGCATCTTTCGCAAGAGGACCAGAACGAACTCAAGCGTCTCTGGCGGCAGGCGAGCAAGCTCTGCCACCCGGATCTGGTGGCGGACGATCTGAAAGAAGAAGCCAACAACATGATGGTGCAGCTTAACCAGGCGAAGCAGCGCGGCGATGTGAAAGCCATTCGCTCGCTGGTGGCCCGCCTGCAGCAGGGCTTCGAGCCATTGATGGCCAGCGACAGGCTGAACGATCTGGAACGTATCCGCAAAAAAATGGCGCAGGTCCGCGAGCAGATCGACACCTTAGTGAACGAGCTGGCGGAGCTGGAGAAAGAGGAGTCCTGGCTGCTGGTCTCCTCGCTGAGCAATATGGAAGCGTACTTTGCTCAGCAGGAGAAAGCGCTGCACGAGGTCCGCGCCTCGCTCGAACATCAGGTGAGCGAAGCGCAGCTGGATTCGGCAGCCTGATTATTTGGCGTGCCAGTATGCGCTGGCACGCACCAGCTGCGGGTCAATGGCGTCGGCTTCAAACTGACGGCTCAGGCTTTTCACCACCTTCCCTTCCCCGGTCAGCCAGATAAAGTAATCGTCCCCCGGAACGGTCAGCGTCGCCAGATGGTCCGCGACGGCCTGCTCGCTGTGGCCCACTACCCAGGTGATGTTGAACGCGCTCAGGTGCGCCAGATAGTCCTTATACGATTCATCCCCAACCGTCACGACCGCCTGCACGTCCGGGCGAACCGGCAGTTGCGCAATGCTCTCTAAGCGTCGACGCAGCGCGGGCATGCCGGACTCGTCGCACACGTACAGCTGCCAGGCGTAATCCTCCGGCACCACCAGCGAACCGCGCGGGCCGCCGATGGTCAGCTTATCGCCTACCTTCGCCTGTAGCGCCCATCCGCTGGCTATGCCGCCGTCATGAATGAAGAAATCCAACGCCAGCTCATGACGGGCCTCATCGTAGAGCGGCGTATAGTCGCGCGCCTGCGGACGCACGCCGTCACCCCAGTCGATGCCTTCATCGGTGACCACCGGCGGCGTAAACGTCGTCCCGGATGCCGGGAAAAAGACTTTGGTATGGTCGTCGAAACCGCGGGAGCTAAAGCCCTCCAGCGCCTCGCCGCCTAGCACAATGCGCTGGAAACCCGCGCTGACGCGCTCAACGCGGAGCACCGTCAGTTCGCGAAAACGCAGGTCATTACGAACACGCTGTGGATAACGGGTAGATGCCATTTTTAGACCCTTTTCTGATGAATACGATATATCTAAATCAATTTTCAAATGATAATGATTACTAATAAGTAAAAATGCAAGATCTTTTAGATTGCATCTGAATATATCTTAGATATAGTTTAGATATATCAAAATGAAGGGCATATTATGCGACACGAACACGATGGCGGCGGACGTAGACCGCGCTTTTTTGGCCACGGCGATCTGCGGCTGGTGATTCTGGATATCCTGACCCGTAGCGCAAGCCACGGCTACGAGCTGATCAAAGAGATCGAGAACCTGACGCAGGGAAACTACACCCCGAGCCCGGGCGTCATCTATCCCACCCTGGATTATCTGCAGGATCAGACGTTTATCACCATTACGGAAGAAGAAAACGGGCGTAAGCGGATTGCGATTACCGCTGAAGGACAACGCTGGCTGGATGAAAACCAGGAACAGCTGGAACAGATCCAGGTGCGTATCAAAGCGCGCAGCGTCGGCTTTCAGCTACGCAAAAACCCGCAGATGAAGCGGGCGCTGGATAACTTCAAAGCGGTACTGGACCTGAAGGTAAATCAGGGAGAGCTCAGCGACGCGCAGCTTAAGCAGATTATCGGCGTGATTGACCGCGCGGCGCTGGAGATCTCTCAGCTGGATTAAGCCGGTGCGTGCTCGCTCACGCGGAAGACGCGTACCAGCTCTTTCAGGTGCATCGCCTGTTCGTTAAGCGATGCAGCCGCCGCGACGGACTCCTCCACCAGCGCGGAGTTTTGCTGGGTGGTGGCGTCAATCAGGCCAATCGCGCTGTTGATCTGCGAGATCCCCTCCGTCTGCTCATGGCTGGCCTGACGGATCTCACGCAGGATCGCATCCATCTCCTCCACGTTGCCGACCATGCCATTAATCAGCCCACTCGCTTTTTCGACCAGGTTCATCCCGTCCTGGGTCTGGCTGGTGGAGCTCTCAATCAGCTCCCGGATTTCGCTGGCAGACGACGCGCTCTTCTGGGCAAGCTGGCGCACCTCTCCGGCGACAACCGCAAAGCCGCGGCCATGCTCACCGGCGCGCGCCGCTTCCACCGCCGCGTTCAGCGCCAGAATGTTGGTCTGGAATGCAATGGCGTCGATCAGGTCGATAATGTCGGACATCCGGTTGGAGGTCTCGTTAATCAGGCGCATTTTGCTGGTCACCTGCTTCATCATCTCACCGTTGTTTTTGACCACCGTGGCGGCATCGGCAGAAAGATTGGTCGCTTCACCAGTATGCGAGGCGGTATTTTTCACCGTCGCGGTGATCTGCTCCATCGAGGCGGCAGTCTGTTCAACGGAGCTGGCCTGCTCTTCCGTGCGTGCGGCCAGATCCTGGTTCCCGGCGACAATCTGCGCGGCTGCGCTGGAGATATTCTCTGAGCCGGTCTGCACCTGCTGCACAATGTCCAGCAGTCGCGTCTTCATCTCCATCAGCGCATGCAGCAACAAGCCCGTTTCGTCTTTGCCGTGCGGCGTGATGCTGCCCGTCAGATCGCCCTCTGAAATCGCTTTTGCGAAACTCACCGCCTCACCGAGCGGGCGGGTGATAGCGCGCACGATAAACCAGCCAATCAGGCTGCCTGCCGCAACGCTAAAGAGCGTGAGCAGGATCAGCAGCAGACGGTTAGACCTGAAATCCCCTTCCACCTGCGTACCCGCACGCTGCATCTCGCTGTTCTGAATGGCAATCAACTCCTTCACCTTCGCTTTATAAGCCTGCTGCACGGCAAGGGTGGTGGTCATCATCTCCTGAATGGCGCCCGCACGGTTGTTGTTCTGCACCGCCTGCAAAATGCGGTAGCGCGAATCCAGATACTGCTGGCGCACGCTGCGGATATCCGCCAGCACCTGCTGAGACTTTTGATCCTGCAAGGCGTTGTTCAGCTCGCCCAGAATCACCGTAATATGCTCGCTGATCTCTTTCAGGCGCTGCTGAGATTGCCCTGTGTAAGTCCCCTGCTCGTCCAGCAGCATCAGCTGTTGAGTGCTAATAAATTCCTGGAAGTTATCGATTAACTGGTTCGCTTTTACCGTGGTCGGATAGTCATGGGTAATAATGGATTGCATCCCATTATTTGCCCGGTTCAGGCTCAGCAAAGACACACTTGCGCTGATCGCCATCAGGACAATAAAGAACCCAAACGCCAGAAATAATTTCGTGCCGATCTTTACGTCATGTAAGAACATATTTACTCCATCGATGTGATTATTTCTCAGACGATCGCTGTTATCGGTAACGGATTGGCTAACTTTATGACTTTGATCGTTTTTTTATTTCATAACCCTCACAATGCATAGGTGTAGACTATTAATATTGCTTCATCGATCGTTACCAGACCGTCAAACGGGGTATTTTTGAAACAGGATTCTGAAGAACTGACTTAGGCAGGAATAAATAACTGAGGCACTTTCTTTAGTTATTTAATATTAAATTAACAATAAACCACATTAATAGTCACAATGAGAAAAATAAAAAGCCGTTTATTCCTTATGGGATAAACGGCTTTTTTGGAACATGACTGACTCAATGGAGCACGGTCACCGCATCCTTAAGACGTCCGGCGCGATGTTTCACCATGGCAGAAATGTGCGCGCTCTCCTCCACCAGGTCGGCGTTTTTCTGCGTGATGCTGTCAAGTTCAGCCACCGCGCGGGTTAACTCTGATAACCCGGTTGCCTGCTCGGAGGTCGCGTGGCTGATCTGGGCGATAAGCTGCGTCACGTTTTTCACCTGCACAACGATATCATCCATCGTACGGCCCGCAGCGTGTACCTGCTCAGAGCCGGACAGCACCTTGCTGGCGCTGGCATCAATGAGTTTACGAATATCATTAGCCGCACTGGCGCTGCGGCTGGCAAGATGGCGGACTTCGCCCGCGACCACGGCAAACCCTTTACCCTGCTCGCCTGCCCTTGCCGCTTCAACCGCCGCGTTCAGCGCCAGAATATTGGTCTGGAAAGCGATATCGTTAATCAGAGAGGTAATCGAGCCAATTCGCTGCGTGCTGTCGGCAATGTCATCCATCGTTTTAACGACGGTCTGCATCGCATTGCCCCCTTTCGTTGCCGCGCTGCTCGCGGCCACGGAGAGTTTGTCCACCTCGGCGGCGGTTTCGGAGTTACTCTGAACGGACGCGGCCATCTGGTTCATTGTCGCGACGGTCTGCTGCACGTTCGCGACGGTCTGACGCGTACGATCGTTCAGATCTTCATTTCCCTGCGCCAGCCTGTCGCTGCCGTCACGGACGCTCACCACCTGGCTCGACACGTCATTGATCAACCAGCGGCACATCAGGCCAAGCTGCCCTACCGCGCGCAGCGTCAGGCCCAGCTCGTCGCTGCGGTTCAGGTGCTGCACGCTATTGCGCTCGCCGGTGGCGACCTTCAGCGCCTGTCGCGCCACATTCTCGATCGGGCGGACAATCTGTTGCTCAAACAGCAGCGTTCCCAGCAGCATCACCATCGCGGCCGCGGCGAGCGGCGTCCAGCCTGCGGAGGTCGCGGCCAGCGTGGCGGCGAGTACGGCAAAGAGCACCGCCATCACGCTGCGCACGCGCCAGCGCAGCGGCATGGCCGGCAGTTTACCCAGCCAGCCCTTTCCCACCACCAGCCCTTTGTGAATACGTTTTTTACAGCGCCCGTCGTTCAGCGCCCGGTAGAGCGGCTCCACGGCGGCGATCTCTTCCGCTGTGGCTCTGGTGCGAATCGACATATAGCCCGTCACCTGCCCACGGCGCACCATCGGCACCGCGTTAGCACGCACCCAGTAGTGGTCACCGTTTTTGCGCCGGTTTTTGACAATCCCGCTCCACGGCTCGCCCTGCTGCAGCGTGTACCACATATCGGCAAACGCGGCTTTTGGCATATCGGGATGGCGCACCATATTGTGCGGCTGGCCCGTCAGCTCATCGAGCTGGTAACCGCTCACCTGCACAAAGGTGTCGTTGGCGTGGGTA
Source organism: Enterobacter cloacae complex sp. Mu1197 (assembly GCF_040059225.1). Taxonomy (NCBI): domain Bacteria; kingdom Pseudomonadati; phylum Pseudomonadota; class Gammaproteobacteria; order Enterobacterales; family Enterobacteriaceae; genus Enterobacter; species Enterobacter cloacae complex sp. Mu1197. The sequence continues at coordinate 4,051,609 of NZ_CP157375.1, forward strand.
ATGTAGCTGTGGATGTCTGTGGTAGACATTAAGGTGGTGTCATCGTCCAGAGGATATTCATTCTGGGTGACATAGGTTGGAGAGGACATGGCGTGCATCCCTTGCAGGTTATTTGAATGTTAATTTTGTGGGTCATTGTTTTTTCGGCGGTAAACAATTTATCTTTAGTTGTTAAACTTGATGGAGATCGCAGATTTGACTTAAACCATACTTTTTGTACGATTTCTTAATCCATTGATTTCAAATACTTTCGCAGAGAAATTACCCACAAAGCATGACCCGTTAATGCCCGCTTAAGTCGCAGCGTATGCACTTCTTTAGTGCAGCGGCGCTTTTACCCCCTTCTTTATATTCTCTACCCCGTACCGCTAAATCCCGTTTGGCTTCTATCGGCATGATTAAATATTGTGCAACATTATTTTAACCTGGCGTTTATCCCGATTTTCGTTAAGGCATCTGAAGTGGCGTAATCCCTGCAATACTTAAACCAGTATCATGTGATACGCGATCCCCGGGAGCACATTTTGAACAGGTTACCTTCCAGCGCCTCGGCTCTTGCCTGTACCGCGCACGCACTGAATCTCATTGAGAAGCGAACGCTTGATCATGAGGAGATGAAACAACTTAACCGAGAGGTCATCGATTACTTTAAAGAGCACGTCAATCCAGGGTTTCTGGAGTATCGCAAATCTGTTACCGCCGGCGGGGATTACGGAGCCGTAGAGTGGCAAGCGGGAAGTCTGAACACGCTTGTCGACACCCAGGGACAGGAGTTTATCGATTGCCTTGGTGGTTTTGGTATCTTCAACGTGGGGCACCGTAATCCAGTTGTGGTTTCCGCCGTACAGAATCAACTTGCGAAACAACCTCTCCATAGCCAGGAACTGCTCGACCCGCTTCGCGCCATGCTCGCGAAAACGCTGGCGGCCTTAACGCCCGGCAAACTGAAGTACAGCTTCTTTAGCAACAGCGGCACGGAATCGGTCGAAGCGGCGATTAAACTCGCCAAAGCGTATCAGTCGCCGCGCGGGAAATTCACCTTTATCGCCACCAGCGGCGCGTTCCACGGGAAATCCCTGGGCGCACTGTCTGCTACCGCCAAATCCACCTTCCGCAAACCGTTTATGCCGCTGCTGCCGGGCTTCCGCCACGTGCCGTTTGGCGACATCAACGCCATGCGCACCGTGCTGAGTGAATGCCGTAAAACCGGCGATGACGTGGCGGCGGTGATCCTGGAGCCGATTCAGGGTGAAGGCGGCGTGATCCTCCCTCCGCAGGGCTATCTGCCCGCCGTGCGTCAGCTGTGCGATGAGTTTGGCGCTCTGCTGATCCTCGACGAAGTCCAGACCGGGATGGGGCGCACCGGCAAGATGTTTGCCTGCGAGCACGAGAACGTGCAGCCGGACATCCTGTGCCTGGCGAAGGCGCTCGGCGGCGGCGTGATGCCAATTGGCGCAACGGTGGCCACCGAGGAGGTCTTCTCGGTGCTGTTCGACAATCCGTTCCTGCATACCACCACCTTTGGCGGTAACCCGCTGGCCTGTGCGGCGGCGCTGGCGACCATCAACGTGCTGCTGGAGCAAAACCTGCCTGCGCAGGCGGAGCAAAAAGGCGACATGCTGCTGGACGGCTTCCGCCAGCTGGGCCGTGAATTCCCGGATTTGATCCAGGATGCGCGCGGCAAAGGGTTGCTGATGGCCATTGAGTTTGTTGACAACGAAATCGGCTACAGCTTCGCGAGCGAGATGTTCCGCCAGCGGGTGCTGGTGGCCGGCACGCTCAACAACTCAAAAACCATCCGCGTGGAACCCCCGCTGACGTTGACGATTGAGCAGTGTGAGCAGGTGCTGAAAGCGGCGCGTAAAGCGCTGGTGGCGCTGCGGGTAAAAGTGGAAGAAACATAATTATTCCTCTTTTCTTTTGTACGGTCCGGGAACAGAGTTGACAGATATTGACTTCATTCCCGGACCGTACAGCTTTCGCAAGAAGAGGTGACTATAGCGCCGACGCGAATCATTTCAATTTGTAATCAAGTATTCCATAATGAAAATGAATAGCCTCTTCCCTTGACGTGTAATTTCAGCCCGAAATTAAATATTTAATCTTTACCGTAAGACAACGCTTAATAATACACTCCAATTATCAATCTCAGCGATACAAACCCGCAAAATTTCACCGCGGCGAGTATTTAATGCACTAATTCATACTAAAAATTAATAAAGATAAAGTTAAAAATACATTTAGAATTTCTAATTTAAAATGAGAAATCAACAGATTGATATAATATTTATCAGCGCATAAAATAATTCCCCGGAACATCACGAGAATGTGCGAAACATATTTATTGTATAATGCTGTATATCAAGGCTTTTTAAACCAGCATTATTTGATTCAGGTATTTACAATTTTGTTTCAACTTGACAGAGAACTGTTTATTTAAAAGGATTTGTATGAAAAAGCATGTCTTAGCAATGGTTGTTGCGGCCACAATGGCAAGCGCTGTAACCATGAATGCACAAGCGGAAAGCACAACGGTAACGGTAAGTGGCGGTACCGTTAACTTCGTAGGTCAGGTTGTGAATGCAGCGTGTTCAGTCGCTGCAGACTCCGTCGACCAGACCGTAATTCTTAGCCAGGTTCGTACCGTAAAACTGACTGAAAGCGGAATGTTGGCCAATCAGAAAGAAGATTTCCACATCAAGCTGGAAGACTGCGACACGACCGTGAGCCAAAATGCAGCCGTCATTTTTAACGCCCAGCAGGATGCCACTCAGCCGGGTGCGATGGCGAATACTGCGGGTGCAGGGTCTGCGCTGAACGTTGCTCTGCAACTGTTTGGCCCTGACGGTAAAAAACTTGACCTGGGAACCACGTCTTCAGCGATCGGTCTGATTAACGGTGAAAATATCATTCCACTGAGCGTTGACTATATCGCGACTGGCGCGGCAACACCGGGTAACGTAGCGTCTACGGCAACTTTCCAGATGGTTTATTCCTGATCTGGACGGAAGGTTGTTGAACCTCCTTCACGCCCCGGTGTGAAGGAGGTTTTTTCAATGTAAACACGCATTTTTATATGTATTGAATACAGAGGATTAAACGAAATACGGTGTCCTGTGTATTCAGTTATATATTTAAGAAAGTGAAATATAAATGACACGAATTACTCCAGCAACTTTTATCAGCCAGCTGATTACTCATTCTTTCTTATTAGCCGCTTCAATGCTGACTATGGCTCACGCTGGTGGTATCGGCCTTGGCGCAACGCGAATCATTTATCCGCAGGGTGATAAGCAGATTGCATTGCCTGTTACGAATACTTCCGAGAACAATGCCTTTTTAGTGCAATCCTGGGTAGCAAATGCTGACCAGTCTAAATCTCAGGATTTTATTGTTACTCCCCCACTTTTTGTGATGCATCCAAAAAAAGAAAACACTGTGCGAATAATGTACGCTGGACCGGATCTGCCTACGGACAGAGAAAGCGTCTTTTTTTTCAACAGTAAAGCCATCCCGGCGGTCGATAAAAGCAAGTTGCAGGGAAATACGCTGCAGATTGCGACCCAAAGCGTTATTAAGCTTTTTATTCGTCCTAAAAAGTTACCGACGCCGTCCATTGATGCGCCAAAGACGCTGCGTTGCGCGCTGGCTAACGGCAAACTGACCATCAAAAACCCATCGCCTTATTACGTTTCTCTGGTTCAACTCAAAGTCGGAAGCGCGAAATTAACAAACACAATGGTTTCGCCCATGAACAGTCTGGTCATTGATCTCCCGGCAGGAAGCGGGAGCCAGGTGAGTTTCCAGACGGTTAATGATTTTGGTGCTACCACACCTGTTCAGTCATGCCCTGGAGCATAACGTTCCCGAAAAAACACGAACATAGCGCGTTGAAGCAGGCAGGAAAAATGAAGTGTCGTAAGTATCAGACAAGGATTGTCATTCATCGTTTGGCCCCTCTCACACTGGCCATGCTCGGTGCCTTATCATCCGTTAGCGCGGATGCAAACTATTATTTCAACCCTGCCTTCCTCTCAAGCGATCCTGCTGCGGTTGCGGATTTATCCCGTTTTAGTACTTCAGGTCAGGCGCCCGGGGTTTACCGCGTAGACGTCTGGCTGAATGACAATTTTATCGCCACGCGCGACATCACCTTTAATATTCGTAAGGTGTCAAAACCCACAGATGATGATACGGGGCTCGCGCCCTGTTTATCGCTCAAATCACTGGATGCAATGGGCGTTAATGTCGATGCATTTCCAGGCTTGAAAGACGAAAAAGAGAGCCAGTGTGCGGACTTACCTTCTGCCATCCCTGCGGCCAGCACCCTTTTTGATTTTGAACGGCAACGCCTGGATATCAGCATCCCGCAAGCTGCGCTGCGTAATAACGCACGTGGTTATATTCCTCCAGAACAATGGGATGAAGGGATCAATGCCCTGTTGCTGAATTACGACTTTACGGGTTCACACAGCCGTAATAGCGGCGATCATGGTTCGACAACCGACAACTACTTTTTGGGAATGAACAGCGGGTTTAACCTGGGTCCCTGGCGACTGCGGGATTTTTCCACATGGAACTACAGCAGCAGCGGTTCAGAGACTTACACAGACTGGCAACACATTAAAACCTACGTTGAACGTGCCGTTATCCCACTGAAGAGCAAGCTCACAATAGGTGAAAATTACACAACGTCGGATATTTTCGATAGCCTGCCGTTTCGGGGAGTGCAGATCAATTCGGATGAAAACATGCTGCCGGATAGCATGAAGGGCTTTGCCCCCACCATTCGCGGGATCGCGAAATCCAATGCGCAGGTGACGGTTAAACAAAACGGTTACACCATCTATCAAAGCTATGTCCCGCCAGGCGCATTTGCGATTACCGATCTTTACCCCACCTCATCCAGCGGCGATTTGAATGTCGAGGTAAAAGAATCTGACGGTACGATCAACAGTTACTCCGTACCCTATTCTGCGGTTCCGGTTTTACAGCGTGAAGGTAGCGTAAAATATTCCGCTACCGCTGCCCGTTATCGCAGTAGCAGCGATCAGCAAGAGGACGTGAACTTTGTCCAGGGGACGCTCATCTGGGGTTTACCCAAAGGATTTACGGTTTATGGCGGTTCTCAGCTGACGGAAAAATACGCCGCCTTTGCCGCCGGTTCCGGCGTAAACCTTGGTAACTTTGGTGCTGTCTCGGCCGATTTCACCCATGCCCAAAGCGAACTGAGCGACGGTAGTTCGCACAGCGGGCAATCAATACGTTTTTTATATGCAAAATCGCTGAACAACGTTGGAACCAACTTCCAGCTGTTAGGTTATCGCTACTCAACATCCGGTTTTTATACGCTGGATGAAACCACCTATAAGCAGATGAAAGGGTATATCGGCCAGGACGATCCAAATAACGGCACCGAAGACCATGAGCCCGTGTGGACTGATTATTACAATCTCTACTACACCAAACGCGGTAAGTTACAGGCCAATATTTCCCAGCAATTGGGTCAGGCCGGGTCGATTTTCCTCAACGGCAGTCAGCAAACATACTGGCATACCGATGAAAAAAACACGCTTCTGCAGCTAGGCTATAGCGGAACGGCAGCAGGCGTGAGCTATAACCTGACGTATAACTACAATAAAGCGCCAGGCATGAGCAACAGCGATCGCATTTATTCGTTAACGCTCTCATTCCCGCTTAATCTCTGGCTCCACCCGGGTGGAGACGTGACCAAACGTTTAAACAGCATTTATACCACTTACGGCATGAGCGCCGATGATAATGGTAGGGTTACCAACACAGCGGGCATTAACGGAACGCTGCTTGAGGATAACAACCTGAGCTACAGCGTTCAGCAGGGTTATCAAAACCAGCATGCCGGTGCCAGCGGTAGCGTCAGTACGGAATATGATAGCGCCTACGGTAATGCGAACCTGGGGTACAACTACAGTAATAACGGTGACTACCAACAGATAAACTATGGCCTCAGCGGCGGTATTGTCGCCCACCGCAATGGCATTACCTTGAGCCAGCCGTTAGGCGATACCAATGTCCTGATCGCAGCGCCAGGCGCAAGCAACGTTAAGGTTGAAGACGGACCCGGGATCCACACTGACTGGCGAGGCTATGCCGTTGTGCCGTACGCCAGCGCATACCACCGTAACCGTATGGCGCTGAATACCAACTCCCTGAGCGACGACCTGGACATTGACGAGGCCGTTACCCAGGTTGTTCCCACCCAGGGTGCCCTTGTACGCGCGACCTTCAAAGCCCGCTCCGGCAATCGTGCCATGATCTCATTAATTCATAACGGTCAACCAGTGCCTTTTGGTGCCATTGTCACGCGCGGTGATGAAGGGGGAGACACGATTGTAGGCGAGAACGGCGAAGCTTATCTGTCAGGGCTGGGCTCAACAGGCACCCTGACGGCGCAATGGGGCGACACCCGCGATAAAAAATGTATTGCGATCTATAAGCTAACTGAAACAAAGCAGTCCCTCGTGCGTTTAAAAGCGGAGTGCCGATAGGTGAAATTACGTATTTTTATTTTATTACTGAGTCTTGTCACGTCAGCGAAAAGCCTGGCGGTGATCTGCCATAATTTTTCAAATAGCATTACGATTGTAAATTACGATCTGTCAACGACGTTGACCAAAGAAGAAAACCAGCTGGGAAAGGCTGTTGAACTGATTAAGTCACAGGATGTGGGCGTCGAAGCCATATGCGCGCAACACCCTGACGGGGATTCTCGAACCTATCGTTCATACCGAAGCCCCTTTCCGGTTATCTTCACAGAAGATCAGTGGAAATATATGAGCCTCGATCCAACCTATATCGCGGGCGCGATGCGCATTACCGACTCTGATATTGGTGATTATTATCCCCCTGAGGATTACATCCATATGGGGAAAGACTGGAGGGTCGATAAAGAAGATCTTAACGAACCCTTTTCAGTATATGATTCCAATCTGGTGTTCAGAATAAAAATTGTCAAACCGTTTATTGGCACGGTGATTATCCCCAATAAAGTGATGTTCAATGTTTATGTTACAACAACGAACACTGACCCGCTGAATACTATTGTTTATCAAATTACGTACAACGGCGCCGTAACCGTGCCGCAAAACTGCGTCATTAATGCGGGGCAGGTGATCACTGTTGACCTGGGAAAACTAAACAGTTCTTCCTTCACGACCGTCGGTGAGAAGCCGTATAACGCGCCGGTAAAAACCTTTAACGTTCCTGTCGAATGTAATGCGGACGTGATATCACCCGCGCATCTCACGCTTCGACTGGTGGCAACAGCAGACACGCACGTTAGCCAGGCGCTTGCAACCGATAATAAAGATGTTGGCGTCGTGGTAACCAACGAAAATGGCACCGTCATGATCCCTAACGACACGTCCAGTGTCGCTGATTTTATTACTGATGATACGGGCCATGCCGATGTAACGTTAAAAACCTACCCTATCAGCACCACAGGCAATGCTCCAGCAGAAGGTGTTTTCACAGCTCTGGCATGTTTACGTATCGATTTTGCGTAAGGGGTGAATAATGAAAATCGTTTATTTTTTCCCGCTGGCGATGCTGTTTTCCGGAATACCGGTCACCTATGCGGATGATGGCGTGTCAATGAACCTCCAGATATTCGGCACCATTATTGGTGAGTCCTGTGATGTTGATGTGAACAGTAAAGAACAAACGGTTGATCTGGGCGACTTTGACGCATCGGAATTTCCAGTACCGGGAACAACGTCGCCAGAAAAAGCGTTTACCATCGACCTGAATAATTGTTCACGTGCCATCCAGGGAACAAAAGTCTGGTTCAGCGGTACGCCCGATAGTAATAATCCCGATCTGTTAGCCCTGAGCGACACGGGTAAAGGCACGGCCACCGAAATGGCGACCGGCGTTGGCGTGGAGCTTCTCAATGCCGAACTGAATCCAATCAAGATAAATAATGTGGAATCAGCAATCTATCCGTTAAAGCAAGGCGATAATAGCCTGACGTTTAATTTACGGTATAAATCTACTCTGCCAGCGGTTACGCCTGGGAATGCAACGGCCATTATGTATTTTGATTTGCTCTATCAGTAGGATGCGGAAATGAAAAAAAAATTAACAATGATATTCACCGCGCTTTTTCTGGTGGCATTGTTTTCTGAATGTACACTGGCGCACGACGGTACAATTTATATCACTGGCGTTATCCATAAAAAGACGTGCACTATCGCGCCTGACTCACAGACGCTGACGGTCCCAATGGACAGCGTTCAAAGCCTCTACTTCACCCAACCGGGTATGGGGGCCGATTATCACCCGTTTGCCATTAATGTGGAAAACTGTGCCGGAACAGAAGGCTCCGTCAGTATTACCTTTGATGGTACACCCGACACGGTAAACCCCGATTTGCTAACGCTCATCGGCGGTGAAGGCTATGCGACGGGCATCGGTGTAGGTATTTACAATCAGGACAAATCGCTGATTTCCATCGGAAGTAAAAGCCAGGAGGTCTTGATTATCCCTCATCAAAGCGACGCCATTCTGCATTTTTACGCCCGCTACATTGCCACTGCCAGTACCGTCACCACGGGGACGGCAAATGCGACGACGACATTTATTCTTAATTATGCGTGAACGTTTATTTCCGGCGACGATGCTGCTTCTCTTTTTATTCTCGATGACCGTGTCCCAGGCAAGGGCAGGGGTCACGATCGGTGGAACACGTTTTGTCTATCCGGAACGAGAGAAATCAATCAGTTTTTCTGTCCGTAACCCTTCTGACGCTTCTTACCTGATCTACACCAAAGTCGAGCCAGGCGGCCTCTGGGCAGGCTCTGAAACCCCGCCCGGGTTGCAATCGGCATTTGTCGCCACGCCACAGCTGTTTTCATTGCATCCTGAACGTGAAAACACGGTTCGCCTGATATTTACGGGAGGCGTCATACCTGAAGATCGCGAAACGCTGTTCACGTTAAGCGTTTCGGCTATTCCTTCTGCGAACAAGCACTCCGCAGGCGTTCAGACTGCAGTGCGTTCACGCTTTAAACTTTTTTATCGCCCCGCCGGGCTCACCGGTAATCCTGATGATGCTTATCAGGCTCTACGCTGGTCGCGAAGCAAAAGTAAGGTCGTCGTGTATAACCCGACGCCTTATTACATCACGCTTTATCAGCTCAGCCTCGGGGGGAAGAACATACCCGACGGCGGCGTTGTCGCCCCTTTTAGCAAGCGCGAGCTCGAAGGTTGTATAGACGCCGCGCTGTGCCAGGTACGCTGGCAAACGATTAATGACTATGGCCGCATTATGCCTGTTCGAATGCAAACACTTTTGTCGTAGTCCAGTTCTTACTCTTTTTACGGAATAATAGTATGAAAGTCCCTACCGTCCTTTGTCGCCTCTCAGTACCCCTTGCTGCGGCACTTGTTTTCTCCACCGCAACGCAGGCAGAGCCCGCCACGCCCCAGCAGATCGAGCAAACAGGAAAAGCGGCAGAAGCCTATTTCGCTGCACACCCTGAAAAATTAGGGGAAATTGTCTCGACCTATCTTGCCGAGCATCCTGAGTTTTTGGTTGCGGCGGGCGAAAGCCTTCGCCAGCGTCAACAGATAGCCCAGCAGCAAGCCATGGTGCAAAATGCCGTGATCCATCGCGATCGGTTACTTGCCGCCGGCGATCCCGTCGTCGGCCCCGTTGACGCAAAAGCCGCCGTGGTGGCTTTCGTGGAGGAAAACTGTGTGAACTGCAACATCACACAAGATCTTATCCATGCCAATCCGGATGTGCGTTTTATCTTTAAAAAATTGCCTTCAGCCGGGTCGGCAAACAAAGCATTACAGGAAAACGTGACGCTAGTGAAGCAGATCGGTTTTACCAACATGCCAGCGTTTGTCGTTTTGCCTCAGGAAAAAGATCCCGTCATTCAGCGCATTAGCGTTATGTCCGGCAATGTTTCTGCTGATGCATTAATCATGGCGATTCAGAAAGCCAAAGGATAGCCCGAACGCTTTTCTTTCCGATGACGCGCAAAAGCACGTCATCGGACACGAGCTTACTCCGGCAACAGCCCGACGAAGCTGCGCTTTTTACGCGGCTCCGACATCAGCTCCTCAAGTTTATCCACGCACGCCAGATAGTGTGGCGTTTGCTTATGCGCCAGCACCGCCTCTTCGTCTTTGTAGGCCTCGTAGATAAAGAACCGGGTTTTCACGCGTGGGTCCTGCAACACGTCAAAGCGCAGGTTCCCCGGCTCCCTGATCGCTCCCTCGTGGTTGGCGCGAAACACCTCCAGAAACTCGTCTACCCGCTCGGGCTTAATGTTGATCTCCACCAGCGTCACGTTCATTTTGCTTCTCCCTGTTTCTCTTCCTGCCAGAACTGGAACGCATCGCGGGCATTCCAGTTCTCGTGAACCACTTTTTTCACCGCCTTCAGCATGGCGAGCGGCGCGCTGGACTGGAAGATGTTGCGCCCCATGTCCACGCCCGACGCGCCCTGGTCAATCGCGCGCCAGCACATCTCCAGCGCCTCGTGCTCCGGCAGCTTTTTACCCCCGGCGATGACGATCGGCACCGGGCAGCTGGCGGTCACCTTTTCAAAGCCTTCATCCACGTAGTAGGTTTTGACGAACTGCGCCCCCATTTCGGCGGCGATGCGGCTGGCCAGCGAGAAATAGCGCGCGTCCCGCGCCATCTCTTTCCCCACGCCCGTTACCGCCAGCGTCGGCATGCCGTAGCGCGCCCCCGCGTCCACCAGCTTGATGATGTTGTTGATCGACTGATGCTCAAACTCGCTGCCGATATAGACCTGCGCCGCCACCGCGCAGACGTTCAGGCGCAGGGCATCTTCCATCGCCACCGCCACGCATTCGTTGGACAGTTCCCCCAGAATCGAGTTACCACCGGAGGCGCGCAGCACGACCGGTTTATTGGTCGCAGCAGGCACCTGGCTCCTGAGGATGCCGCGGGTACACATCAGCACGTCGGTTTCACCAAACAACGGCGCAATGGAGAGATCGATCCGCTCAAGGCCGGTGGTCGGCCCCTGAAAGTAACCATGGTCAAAGGCCAGCATCACCGTACGGTTGCTCTGCGGGTTGAAGATGCGTGCCAGGCGGGACTGCATGCCCCAGTCCAGCGAGCCACAGCCCTTCAGCGTGAACGGCACATTCTGCTGCGGCGTGCCGATGCCAAAATCCTTACCGTCTTTGATATCGTCTAAATCAGCCATTTGCTCCCCCGTCAGAAATCGTATTTGCTGATGTTCTCTTTGGTGAACACCACCCGCTCCGGCAGCAGCACGATGCCGTTGCCCTTCGCCTCATACTGGTAGCCCTGCACGCTGTTCGGCTCGACCTTCAGCGCCCCGATGTTTTTTACGTCCACGCTGTCGCCGACGTTAAGATCGCCTTTTTTCAGCAAACGATCGGCGACATTGACCGCAATTTTGCCCTGTTGCACCACATCCCAGAGGCCAAAGGCCTTCACCGTGCCGCGCTCAACGTAAGGACGCATCACGTTTGGCGTGCTGAAGCCGACAATCGCCACCCTCTCCCGCTTCAGGTTTTCCGCCGCCTGCGCCGCGGCAGGCAGGGCGTTGGCGTCCGGGGCGATGATCGCATCCAGATCCGGATACGCTTTTAAGATCCCCTCGGCGGTTTGCAACGATTTGGTGGCGTCGTTATAGCCAAACTGGGTGGTGACGACCTGCCACTGCGGATGATCTTTCTCGATTTTAGCCTTCGCCTCTTTCACCCACTGGTTCTGGTCGGTGACGGTCGGGCTGGAGTAGAAGAACGCCACTTTGGCATTCGGTTTGGTGACCTGCTTGCCCGCCATGTCCACCAGCAGGCCGCCCAGCTGTTCCGGCGTCCCCTGGTTGATGTAGATGCTGCGACACTCCGGTTTGGTGTCGGAGTCCCAGGTCAGAACCTTGACGCCGCGCTGCATCGCGCGCTTCAGCGCCGGACACAATCCGTCCGGCGACACGGCGGAGACGATAATGGCGTTATAGCCCTGGTTGACGAAGTTATTGATGAGCTGCACCTGGCCGGAGACGCTCGGCTCGGTCGGACCGTCATAGGTGACGTCCACGCCAAGATCTTTCCCCGCCTCTTTCGCGCCGTTGCCGCCGCTGGTGAAGAAGCCGACGCCCACCAGCTTCGGGATAAAGGCAATGCGGTCCGCCGCCTGCGCCGAGGCGAAGCTGAGGGCCATTGCCAGTACGAGCAGTTTTGTTTTCATCTTACGCTCCGGATAGTTTTCTAAAGAGAGATCGCACCCATTCGCGGTGCAGACTCAGCGAACGTCCCATCACCACCACAACCAGCAGCGCCCCTGACAGCGCGCTCGACACCTGGTTGGGGATGCCGACCATCTGTAAACCCTGTTGCAGGTACCCCACCAGCAGCGCCGCCAGCGCCGTACCGACAACCGAACCTGAACCGCCGTAGATATTGGCCCCGCCGAGCACGGCGGCGGTGAGCGCAGGCATCAGTAAATCGCGCCCCAGATCCGAACGCGCGGAGCCGAAATAGGAGACCATTACCAGTGCGGCAATCGCCGAGGCTACGCCTACCAGGCCGTACAGCACGTAGGGCATGCCGTTCACCGACAGCGCCGCATAGCGCGCCGCGCGCGGGTTCTGCCCAATCAGGAACAGATGGCGCCCAAAGCGCCCGCGGTGGGTAATGAGCCAGAAGAAGACGGTGATAGCCGCGAACAAGACCAATGGGATCGGCAGGCCAAATACCGTGAGGTTAGCGAAGGCGGTAAAGCTGTCCGGGAAGCCGCCGATGCCCTCGTAGCCCGTGGCCCCCGCCATGCCGGAGAGCAGCAGCGCTCCGCCGCCGTAAAGGTAGAGCGTGCCGAGGGTGATCACCAGCGGGCTGATGCCGGTGTAGTGGATCAGTGCCGCGTTTACCAGCCCGCACAGCAGTCCCAGCAGCAGCGTCAGCGGAATGGCAACCGCCATCGGCCACCCGGCCTGCATCATCACCCCCAGCGCAATCGCGCACAGGCCGATGGTCGAGCCGAGGGAGATGTCGATCCCGCCGCTGATAATCACCAGCGTCAGCGGCAGCGCCACGATGCCAATGCAGATAAAATCGCTGGTGCTGAATAACAGCATGTTGATGTCGAGCATGCGCGAGTTGATGGCGCCGAAGAGCAGGATCTCCAGCACCAGCAAAATGAGCAGCGCGCTTTCCCAGTTAAGCCTCATTTACGCCACCTCTTTTTTGCGTTTGGGAAAGGGGGTGACGTGCTTTCCCCCTTTGTTGCCCGGCTGGAAGCGACCGTACTTCAGCGCCCGCTGATGCCGCGCCAGCGCCTGGCGCAGACGCCCGTCGAGCACCAGCACGCCCAGCAGCACCAGCCCGGCGATAAAGTCATTCCACCAGGCAGGAAGCCTGAACAGCACCAGCACGGTGTCGATTTGGGTGAGGAAGAACGCACCGAGCAACGCGCCGATCAGCGTGCCCGTGCCGCCCAACAGCGAAATGCCGCCGAGGACGCAGGCGGCGATGGCCTTCATCTCCAGCCCGCTGCCGGTCTGGTTGGGCACGAAGCCAATCTGTGCAGCAAAGACAATCCCGGCGCAGGCCGCCAGCATGCCGTTGAGGGTAAAGGCGATCATGCGGGTGCGGTTCACCGCCACGCCCAGCTGCCGCGCGGCGGCGAGGTTATCCCCCACCGCGTAGAAATCACGCCCGAACGCGGTGCGCGACAGCGTCCACGCGCCGGTGACCACGATAATCAACACCACCATGCCAAGGGGCGACACGCCGATGGCCGCAGGCTCAGAGAGGGATTTCAACCCCGGCGGCAACCCCTCAATCCACTTCCCGCCGGTCCAGAGCAGCATCGCCCCGCGGTACAGCCCCAGCGTGCCGAGGGTGGCGACGATCGCCGGGATGCGCAGCCCCACCACCAGCAACCCGTTGAACGCCCCCGCCAGCGCGCCGATCGACAGCGCGAAGAGAATGGAAACCGGCAGGCTGTAGCCGCCATTCAGCGCTACGCCGACGGCAATGGCGGAGAGCCCGACCGTGGAGCCGACGGAGACATCGATATTGCGGGTCAGCATTACCAGCGCCGCGCCGATGGCCAGCAGGATCAGGATCTGCGAGCTGGCGAAAATCATCCCCAGCGTCTGCAGGCTGAAGTAAGAGGGATTAAGCGCCACCAGCACGGCGAACAGCGCCAGAATGGCGAGAAACGCGCTCAGCTCGCGGTTTTTCAGTAAGATCTTCATGCTTGCCCTCCGAACGCCAGCGCCATCATGCGACCGAGGCTGACGGCATGGCGCGGCAGCTCGCCGCTGAGCACGCCCTGGTGCATCACCAACACGCGGTCCGCGAGGCCAGGAAACTCATCGAGATCGCTTGAGATCATCAGCACCGCCACGTTTTGCGCCGCCACGCTTTTGATAAGCTGGTAGATATCGGCGCGCGCCGAGACGTCCACGCCGCGCGTCGGTTCATCGACGATCAGTAATAAAGGATTGGCCTCCAGACAACGCGCCAGCAGCACTTTCTGCTGGTTGCCGCCGGAGAGCGTGCGCACGGTTTGATCCGCATGGTTGAGCTTGATCCCCAGCGCCCGGTGATAGCGCTCCACGACCGCAGACTCCCGCTTGCGCTGCTGCCAGAGCGACGGCTCGTTCAGCGCCACGGTGTTCCAGCGGATCGGCGCGTCGAGGAACAGGCCGGACACCTGCCTGTCTTCCGGCAGGTAGACCAGGCCTCTGTTTAGCCGCGAGCGCACCGGCTCGTTGGCGATCTCCTGGTTCTCCAGCCAGATGCGTCCCCCGCGTACCGGCCGCAGGCCGTAAAGGGTTTCGGCAAACTCGGTACGTCCGGATCCCACCAGCCCCGCAAGGCCGACGATCTCCCCGGCGTAGATTTCAAGGCTCAGATCGATAAACCCTTCCCCGGTGAGATCCTCCACCCGCAGCACCGGGAAATCCTGCGGCTGGGTGCGACGGTTGCCCGGCAGCGCCAGCCACAGCTTTTGCGTATCGCTCAGGGATTTCTCCCGGCTCACCGGCGTCATGGCGGCAATCAGGGCGTTATCGTCGAACTGCGCGGTTTCCCCGCTCAGCACCACCGCGCCGTCGCGCATCACCGAGACGTGGCTCGACAGCACGCGAATTTCCGGCAGCTTATGGGAGATAAAAACAATCCCGACGCCGAGCGCCTGCAGGGCGCGGATCTGGCGGAACAGCCGTTCGGTTTCGCCCGGCGTGAGGGAGGCCGTGGGCTCGTCGAGGATCAGGATCCGGGCGTTGCGCATTAATCCGCGCAGGATCTCCACCATCTGCTGATCCGCCACTTCCAGGGTGCTGGCGGCGGCGTCGAGGTTGAGCTGGCACTGCAGCTGCTCAAGTTTTTCCGCCAGCCGCTTTTCCCGATCGCGTTCGCGCGGCAGGCGGAACAGGATATTTTCCCGCACCGTCAGGTTAGGGAACAGCAGCGGCTCCTGCGGCACGAGGTAAATGCCGAGCCTGTGCGCCTGCACGGGCGTCAGCCGCGCATATGACTGCCCCTCGACAGAAAGTTCACCGCCGTCCGGCGTCTCGACCCCGGCGATGATCTTCATCAGCGTCGATTTTCCCGCGCCGTTTCCGCCCATCAGCGCGTGCACCTGGCCCGCAAGCAGCGTGAAATCAATGCCTTTTAGAACCGGCACGCCTGAGAACTGCTTGCTGA
Source organism: Enterobacter cloacae complex sp. Mu1197 (assembly GCF_040059225.1). Taxonomy (NCBI): domain Bacteria; kingdom Pseudomonadati; phylum Pseudomonadota; class Gammaproteobacteria; order Enterobacterales; family Enterobacteriaceae; genus Enterobacter; species Enterobacter cloacae complex sp. Mu1197. The sequence goes on from NZ_CP157375.1 coordinate 4,067,319, forward strand.
TATTCCGCGCGTCGAGAAGTGAGGTCATCATCGCTCCGCTATTGAACAAATGATTTTTAGATTTAATAATGTTCAAAAGCGTAGACGGTGAACTATATTTACAACCGTGCAGGGATCACAGTTTTATCGATTGAGATTCAGATAAACCAGAAACGATCGAAATGATCCGTTTTGTCGCGTGGCTCACACTTTCCCTTCGCGCCATTACGAACATATGATCTAAATTTTTATAAGAGTTCAACTATGAGCGATAAACGCACTGCGGAAGAAGGACGGTTTGCCGGGCTGGCGCTGGCGGAAGAGGAGCTGGTGGCGCGCGTGGCCTGGTGTTACTACCACGACGGGCTGACCCAGAACGATATCGGCGAACGCCTCGGGCTGCCGCGATTAAAAATCTCCCGTCTGCTGGAGAAAGGCCGTCAGTCCGGGGTGATCCGCGTGCAGATCAACTCCCGCTACGAGGGCTGTCTGGCGCTGGAAACCGAGCTGCAGCAGCGCTTTGGCCTGAAGCTGGTGCGCGTGATGCCTGCCTTAAATACGCCGCCGATGAACGTGCGGCTGGGCATTGGCGCAGCGCAGTCGCTGATGGGCGTGCTGGAACCCGGCCAGCTGCTGGCGGTGGGGTTCGGTGAAACCACCATGAGCAGCCTGCAGCACCTGAGCGGTTTTATCAGCTCACAGCAGATCCGCCTCGTGACGCTGTCCGGCGGCGTCGGGCCGTACATGACCGGTATCGGCCAGCTGGATGCGGCCTGCAGCGTCAGCATGATCCCCGCCCCGCTTCGCGTGTCATCCGCAGAGGTGGCCGGGATCTTAAAACGCGAAACCAGCGTGCGGGACGTGATCCTCGCAGCCACCGCCGCCGACGTCGCGGTGGTGGGTATTGGTTCAGTGAACCAGCGCCGCGATGCCACGATCCTGCGCTCCGGCTACATCAGCGAAGGTGAACAACTGATGTACGCCCGCAAAGGCGCGGTCGGCGATATTCTCGGTTATTTCCTCAATGCCGAAGGGGAGTGCGTCGAGGAGCTGGAGATCCATAAAGAATTACTCGGCGTCTCGCTTGATGAGCTGGCGCAGCTGCCCACCATCGTTGGCGTGGCCGGAGGGGAAGAGAAAGCCGATGCGATTTATGCCGCACTGAAGGGTCGCCGTATCAATGGCCTGGTGACGGAGGAGACGACAGCCCGCGCGGTGCTGGCTCTGGCCAAGTAAGAGCCCGCCCTGCGCTAACAGCGAGGCAAGCTCATGAGTTACCTTTTAGCGTTAGATGCAGGGACCGGCAGCGTTCGCGCCGTGATTTTCGATTTGCAGGGCAACCAGATTGCCGTCGGCCAGGCCGAGTGGAAGCACCTGAGCGTGGAAAACGTGCCGGGCTCGATGGAGTTCGACCTCGAGACCAACTGGCGGCTGGCCTGCCAGTGCATTCATCAGGCGCTGACGCGCGCGAATCTGGGCGCGGCGGATATTCAGTCCGTCGCCTGCTGCTCCATGCGCGAAGGGATAGTGCTTTACGACCGCAACGGCGAGGCCATCTGGGCCTGCGCCAACGTTGACGCCCGCGCCAGCCGCGAGGTGGCCGAACTTAAAGAGATCCACGACAACCGATTTGAATCCGAAGTGTATGACGTCTCCGGCCAGACGCTGGCGCTGAGCGCGATGCCGCGCCTGCTGTGGCTGGCACACCATCGTCCGGATATTTACCGCAGCGCCGCCACCATCACTATGATCAGCGACTGGCTGGCAGCGAAGCTCTCCGGCGAGCTGGCGGTCGACCCGTCTAACGCGGGCACCACCGGCATGCTGGATCTCTTCTCCCGCGACTGGCGTCCGGCGCTGCTGGACATGGCCGGGCTGCGCGCCGATATTCTCTCCCCGGTAAAAGAGACCGGCACCGTGCTGGGCGCTATCACCCGAGAGGCCGCACAGCAAAGCGGCCTGCGCGAAGGCACGCCGGTCGTCATGGGCGGCGGCGACGTGCAGCTGGGCTGTCTGGGTCTGGGGGTAGTCCGCGCCGGCCAAACGGCGGTGCTGGGCGGGACCTTCTGGCAGCAGGTCGTGAACCTGCCGCAGGTGCGCACCGACCCTGGCATGAACATTCGGGTGAATCCGCACGTGATTCCCGGCATGGCGCAGGCGGAGTCGATCAGCTTCTTTACCGGGCTGACCATGCGCTGGTTCCGTGATGCCTTCTGCGCCGAGGAAAAGCTGATTGCCGAGCGGATGGGGATGGATACCTATTCTCTGCTGGAAGAGATGGCCAGCCGGGTGCCGGCGGGCTCCCACGGGGTGATGCCAATCTTCTCCGACGCCATGCATTTTAAGCAGTGGTACCACGCCGCGCCGTCGTTTATTAACCTCTCCATCGACCCGGAAAAATGCAATAAAGCGACGCTGTTCCGCGCCCTGGAGGAGAACGCGGCGATCGTCTCGGCCTGTAACCTGGCGCAGATTTCCCACTTCTCCGGCGTGACGTTTGAAAGCCTGGTCTTTGCGGGCGGGGGCTCGAAAGGTGCGCTGTGGAGTCAGATTTTAAGCGACGTCACCGGCCTGCCGGTGCGCGTGCCGGAAGTGAAAGAGGCGACGGCGCTCGGCTGCGCCATCGCGGCAGGTGCTGGCGCGGGGCTGTTTGCCGATATGGCCTCGACGGGCGAGCGGCTGGTGAAATGGAGCCGCGAGTTCACGCCAAACCCGGTACATCGCGAACTGTACGACGGCATGATGCAGAAATGGCAGGCGGTATATGCAGACCAGCTCGGGCTGGTGGACAGCGGGCTGACGACGTCGATGTGGCAGGCGCCGGGGTTAGTAAAAACCCATCCCCCTCACCCCATAGGGGAGAAGGAAAAAACCAGATCGAACTGATTCTTTAAGGCCGCACCGGCCAGTCCCCTCTCCCCTCCGGGGAGAGGGTTAGGGTGAGGGGAAGTTCTTTGAGATCTATCACAATCATTCGATCCCGCTTTTACCTTTCCGCTGCCGCTGGCTAAATTAGTAACTCATCCGACCACATAACAATAATTTTACACTGGAAGAGACTATGAGCCGCTACCCGTCGTTATTCGCCCCCCTCGATCTGGGGTTCACCACACTCAAAAACCGCGTGTTGATGGGCTCGATGCATACCGGGCTGGAGGAGCATCCGGACGGGGCCGAGCGTCTGGCAGCCTTCTATGCCGAACGCGCCCGCCATGGGGTAGCACTGATCGTCACCGGTGGCGTGGCCCCTGCCCCTTCCGGCGTCGGCATGGAGGGCGGCGCGGTGCTGAACGATGCGTCACAGCTGCCGCACCACCGCATTGTGACCGACGCGGTACACAACGAGGGCGGTAAAATCGCCCTGCAAATTCTGCACACCGGACGCTACAGCTATCAGCCGAATCTGGTCGCGCCATCGGCCATTCAGGCGCCGATTAACCGCTTCACTCCGCATGCCCTGAGCCACGACGAGATCCTGGCGCTGATTGACGACTTCGCCCGCTGCGCGGCGCTGGCGCGTGAAGCGGGCTACGACGGCGTTGAGGTGATGGGATCTGAAGGCTATCTGATTAACGAGTTTCTGGCCGCCCGCACCAACCAGCGCGACGACGAATGGGGCGGCGACTATGCCCGCCGGATGCGCTTTGCTGTAGAAGTCGTGCGCGCCGTGCGCGAACGTGCGGGCGCGGATTTTATTATCATCTTCCGCCTGTCGATGCTCGACCTGGTGGAGGGCGGCGGCACGTTTGACGAAACCGTGCAGCTGGCGCAGGCGATAGAAGCCGCGGGGGCCACCATTATCAACACCGGCATCGGCTGGCACGAGGCGCGCATTCCGACCATCGCCACGCCGGTGCCGCGCGCGGCGTTCAGCTGGGTAACGCGCAGGCTGAAAGGGAAAGTGTCTGTTCCGCTGGTCACCACCAACCGCATTAACGATCCGCAGGTGGCGGACGATGTGATTTCACGCGGCGATGCTGACATGGTCTCGATGGCGCGCCCGTTCCTGGCCGATGCCGAGCTGCTGTCCAAAGCGCAAAGCGGCCGTGCGGATGAGATAAACACCTGCATCGGCTGTAATCAGGCATGCCTGGATCAGATCTTCGTCGGGAAAGTGACCTCCTGCCTCGTCAACCCGCGCGCCTGCCACGAAACCAAAATGCCGGTGATCCCGGCGACAGCGAAAAAACGCCTGGCGGTTGTCGGCGCAGGGCCTGCGGGCCTGGCGTTTGCGGTCAATGCCGCCTCGCGCGGCCACAGCGTGACGCTGTTTGATGCGCTGGGGGAGATTGGCGGGCAGTTTAATATCGCCAAACAGATCCCCGGCAAAGAGGAGTTCTACGAAACGCTGCGCTACTACCGCCGGATGATCGAGCTGACGGGCGTCGAGCTGCGGCTTAACCAGTTTGTCCACGCGGCGGATCTGACTGATTTCGATGAGGTGATCCTGGCGAGCGGGATCGTACCGCGCACGCCTGCGATCGAGGGTATCGATCATCCAAAAGTGCTGAGCTATCTCGACGTGCTGCGTGACAAAGTACCGGTTGGCGAGAAGGTGGCGATTATCGGCTGCGGCGGGATCGGCTTTGATACCGCTATGTATTTGAGCCAGCCGGGCGAGGCGACCAGCCAGAACATTGCTGAGTTTTGCGTCGAATGGGGCATTGATACCAGCCTCAGCCAGTCCGGCGGCCTGCGCCCCGAAGGGCCGCAGCTGCCGAAAAGCCCGCGCCAGATCGTGATGCTGCAGCGTAAGGCCAGCAAGCCGGGCGAAGGGCTGGGCAAAACCACCGGCTGGATCCACCGCGCTACCCTGCTCTCACGCGGGGTGAAGATGATCCCGGCGGTCAGCTATCAGAAGATCGACGACGAGGGGCTGTACGTCACGATCGGCGGCGAGCCGCAGCTGCTGCGCGTGGATCATGTGATTTTATGTGCCGGGCAGGAGCCAAAGCGCGATCTGGCGGATCCGCTGCGCGAGGCCGGTAAAACGGTGCATCTGATTGGCGGGTGTGACGTGGCGATGGAGCTGGATGCGCGGCGCGCGATTGCGCAGGGGACGAAATTAGCTCTGATGATCTAGAACATTGCCGGGCGGCGCTGCGCTTGCCCGGCCTACGGGTCCGAGGCCATTGTAGGCCCGGTAAGCGAAGCGCCACCGGGCAAAACAATCTTAACGACGACGTCCCAGCTTCACCGACTTCAGCACCACAAACTTATTGTTCGTCGCAATGGTGACGCAGTTACCGAAAATCTTCTTCAGCTTGTGGAAGTAGTCCAGGTGGCGGTTGGCCACGATGTACAGCTCGCCGTTGATTTTCAGGCAGCGGCGCGCGTGGTGGAACATCTCCCAGGCGACGTTATCCGTCAGGGCGTGCTTCTGGTGGAACGGCGGGTTGCAAAACACGGCGTTGAAGCGGAACGGCTCTACCCCAGACAGCGCGTTGTTGATCATAAACTCGCAGCGGTCCAGCGCGTCCGGCAGGTTGGTTTCTACGTTCAGACGGCTGGAGGCCACCGCCATCGGCGACTCGTCGCTGAACACCACGCTGGCTTCCGGGTTCTTCGCCAGCAGCGTCAGGCCAATCACGCCGTTGCCGCAGCCAAGATCGACAATCTCACCTTCCAGATTTTCCGGCAGATGTTCCATAAAGAAGCGCGCGCCGATATCCAGACCGGTGCGGGAGAAGACGTTCGCGTGGTTATGGATGGTCCAGTCTGTCCCTTCCAGCTTCCAGCTCAGCGTTTCTGGCGCGTCGGCCAGCTCAGGGGCGGCGAACGTACAGTTGATCAGGCGCGCTTTTTTCCAGGCCAGCGTGGTGGTGGTCGGGCCGAGGACTTTCTCGAACAGCTCCAGCGTCGAAGTATGAATATCGCGCGCTTTGGCACCCGCGATGATGCGGGTTTCTGGCGTGACGACCTTACGCAGCGCGCGCAGTTGCTGCTCCAGCAGCGCCATGGTTTTTGGCACTTTGATCAGCACCACGCCCGGCGCCTGCGGGTAGTCCGCGGTACTGTCGAGGAACTTCACGCTGGACTCTTCGATGTCGTTATGGCGAAGGTTTTCACGCGTCGCCAGCTCGCTCAGGTAGGAGTCGCCGATACTGTACGGCGTGTGTTCCGCCAGCGCACAGCCCAGGGCGCCAAACGCGTCATTCAGGATCAAAACCGGGCCGCGGATTTCAGTGTCATCCAACTGCTGCAGCAGATATTCATCCGCCGCTTCCCACGCCTGAAGCGGGTTAACGTCGTCCGTCTCCGGGAAACGTTTAAGGTTGAGTGAACGGAAACCGTTGTCTAAGTGGCTCATCGGCCCTCCTGAATGGTAAAATTTGGCGTATCCCTGAAAAGGGTGCGTGAGTATACCCGTTTTATTGTCGATTTGGGGCGTTGATGAACCAACTTACTTATCTCCAGGGCTACCCGGAGCATTTACTGACTCAGGTTCGCAGCCTGATTGCCGAGCAGAAGCTGGGCGCGGTGCTGGAAAAACGCTACCCGGGCACGCACGATTTCGCGACCGATAAGGCCCTCTGGCAGTATACGCAGGATCTCAAAAACCGGTATCTGAAGAGCGCCCCGCCGATCAACAAGGTGATGTACGACAACAAGATCCACGTGCTGAAAAACGCGCTCGGCCTGCACACCGCCGTCTCCCGCGTGCAGGGCGGCAAGCTGAAGGCAAAGGCCGAAATCCGCGTCGCGACGGTTTTCCGCAACGCGCCGGAAGCCTTTCTGCGGATGATCGTCGTCCATGAGCTGGCACACCTGAAAGAAAAAGAGCACGACAAAGCGTTCTATTCCCTGTGCTGCCATATGGAGCCGCAGTACCACCAGCTGGAGTTTGATACCCGGCTGTGGCTTACGCATTTATCGTTAAAAGGTAATGCGGAATAGCGCACGCGAATTGTCATGATGACGTGCTACAGTGGCTGAAGGTTCCCCGCTACGGAGTACGTAAACGTTTATGATACGTTTCGCAGTCATTGGAACGAACTGGATCACGCGCCAGTTCGTCGACGCCGCCCACGAAACCGGCAAACTGAAACTTACCGCAGTCTATTCCCGCAGCCTTGAGCAGGCGCAGAGTTTTGCCAACGACTACCTCGTCGAGCATCTCTTCACCTCGCTTGATGAGATGGCGCAAAGCGACGCCATTGACGCGGTCTATATCGCCAGCCCGAATTCCCTGCACTTCCCGCAAACGAAGCTGTTCCTCAGCCATAAAAAGCATGTGATTTGCGAGAAGCCGCTGGCGTCGAACATCGATGAAGTCGAAGCCGCCATTGCGCTTGCCCGCGAAAACCAGGTGGTGCTGTTCGAAGCCTTCAAAACCGCCAGCCTGCCGAACTTCCTGCTGCTGCAGCAGTCCCTGCCGAAGGTGGGCAAAGTGCGTAAAGCCTTTATCAACTACTGCCAGTACTCGTCGCGCTACCAGCGCTATCTCGACGGCGAGAACCCGAACACCTTTAATCCGGCCTTCTCTAACGGCTCGATTATGGATATCGGTTTCTATTGCCTGGCCTCTGCCGTGGCCCTGTGGGGCGAGCCGCACGGCGTCACGGCCACCGCCAGTCTGCTGGAGAGTGGCGTGGATGCGCACGGTGTCGCGGTGCTGGATTACGGTGATTTCAGCGTGACGCTGCAGCATTCCAAGGTGAGCGACTCTGTCCTGCCGAGCGAAATCCAGGGCGAAGCGGGCTCGCTGGTCATCGAGAAGATCTCCGAGTGCCAGAAGGTGAGCTTTGTGCCGCGCGGCGGCAAAGCTCAGGAGCTGACGCAGCCTCAGCATATTAACACTATGCTCTATGAGGCAGAGGTCTTCGCCCGTCTGGTGGAAGACAACGAAGTGAATCACCCAGGCCTTGCGGTGAGCCGCACCACGGCGAAGCTGCAAACGGAGATCCGCCGTCAGACCGGCGTGGTGTTCCCGGCAGATGGCGTGAGCGCGGAAGTTATCGCGTAAAGCTGTGTAATGAAACGGCGCAGACCATTGACGAAACCAATGGTCTGACATATTTTGTTACCTGCAAAGGGGAGTAACTTCTTCGTCGGTGGATCGTCATTACGATGCGTGCAATACCGCATCCGGTCGCCGGGCAACCCTCGTGGTTGTAAGTGAGACCTTGCCGGAAGGCGAGGTCTATGCATAAAAAGCTAACGGCTATCGTCTTCTGACCATGGCCGTTTTTGTTTTTTATGTGTAAGGAAAATAGTATGCATTCTGTCGGCACTCCCATGTTGTGGGGCGGATTCGCGGTTGTCGTGCTCATCATGCTGGCGATCGACCTCTTTTTACAGGGGCGTCGCGGCGCGCACGGCATGACCATGAAACAGGCTGCGGCCTGGTCGCTGGTGTGGGTTACCCTCTCCCTGCTGTTCTGTGCCGCCTTCTGGTGGTATCTGGCCTCGACCGAAGGCCGCGCGGTGGCCGATCCTCAGGCCCTCGCCTTCCTCACCGGCTATCTGATTGAAAAAGCCCTGGCGGTCGATAACGTCTTTGTCTGGCTGATGCTGTTCAGCTATTTCGCCGTGCCTGCGGCCCTGCAGCGCCGCGTGCTGGTCTACGGCGTGCTGGGGGCGATTATCCTGCGTACCATCATGATCTTCGCCGGCAGCTGGCTGATTACCCAGTTCGAATGGCTGCTGTACGTCTTCGGCGCGTTCCTGCTGTTCACCGGGGTCAAAATGGCGCTGGCGAAAGAGGACGGCTCTGCGATAGGCGATCGCCCGCTGGTGAAGTGGATCCGCGGCCATCTGCGCATGACCGACAAGATCGAGAGCGAGCACTTCTTCGTACGCAAGAACGGCCTGCTGTTTGCCACCCCGCTGCTGCTGGTGCTGATCCTGGTTGAGCTGAGCGATGTGATTTTCGCCGTGGACAGCATTCCGGCCATTTTTGCGGTGACCACCGACCCGTTCATCGTCCTGACCTCTAACCTGTTCGCCATCCTCGGCCTGCGCGCCATGTACTTCCTGCTGGCAGGCGCGGCGGAGCGCTTCTCAATGCTGAAGTACGGCCTGTCGGTGATCCTGGTGTTTATCGGTATCAAAATGCTGATCGTCGATTTCTACCATATCCCGATCGCCATTTCGCTCGGCGTGGTGTTTGGCATTCTGATCGTGACGCTGATTATCAATACCTGGGTTAACCGCCAGCACGATAAGAAGCAGCAGGCTTAGTGCGTTTTGCCCGGTGGCGCTGCGCTTACCGGGCCTACAACGACACCTCGTGGGCCGGGTAAGCGCAACGCCAGCCGGCACTTTCGTTAATCAATAGTTAAAAAACATGACGCAACACGTAAAATCCAGCATTTTACGCTTCCCTCCGCAGACGCTTTCCCTATACTCGACCAGGCAAACATTTACTTACATCCGGACATAAATGTGACTAAGAGCACATCCGGGATGGAACGCAATTTCACTTAAGGAACACTCATGACGACAACCTCATCGGGCCTGCTTGCGCGCCTGTCGCGCGGCAGCCTTGTTAAGCAAATACTGGTTGGACTGGTGCTCGGCGTCGCGCTGGCACTGATCTCAAAACCTGCCGCCGAGGCCACTGGCCTGCTCGGCACACTGTTCGTCGGCGCACTAAAAGCGGTCGCGCCGGTTCTGGTTTTGACGCTGGTGATGGCCTCAATCGCCAACCACCAGCAGGGGCAGAAAACCAATATTCGCCCGATTCTGTGGATGTATCTGCTGGGGACGTTCTCGGCTGCGCTGACGGCGGTTGTCGTGAGCTTTATCTTCCCGTCCACGCTGCAACTGACCACCGGCGCGACCGACATTACGCCGCCCGCAGGTATTGTTGAGGTGATGCACGGCCTGCTGATGAGCATTGTCGCCAACCCGATCCATGCGCTGATTAACGCGAACTACATCGGGATCCTGGTATGGGCCGTCGGTCTGGGCTTCGCTCTGCGCCACAGCAACGACACGACCAAAAACCTGGTTAACGACCTTTCGCACGCCGTGACCTTTATCGTGACGGTGGTCATCCGCTTTGCGCCGATTGGTATTTTTGGCCTCGTGGCATCCACGCTGGCTACCACCGGTTTCGGCGCGCTGTGGGGCTATGCGCAGCTGCTGCTGGTGCTGATTGGCTGTATGGCCGTCGTGGCACTGGTGATTAATCCGCTGCTGGTGTTTCTGCAGACCCGTCGTAACCCGTACCCGCTGGTGCTGATGTGCCTGCGCGAAAGCGGCGTGACCGCCTTCTTCACCCGCAGCTCGGCGGCAAACATTCCGGTCAACATGTCCCTGTGTGAGAAGCTGAATCTGGACCGCGATACCTACTCCGTATCCATTCCGCTGGGTGCGACCGTCAATATGGCGGGAGCGGCCATCACCATCACGGTGCTGACGCTGGCCGCGGTGCATACGCTGGGTATTCCGGTGGATCTGCCAACTGCGCTGCTGCTGAGCGTGGTGGCATCGCTGTGTGCCTGCGGCGCATCCGGCGTGGCGGGCGGTTCCCTGCTGCTGATCCCGCTGGCATGTAATATGTTCGGCATCCCGAACGAGATCGCCATGCAGGTGGTTGCGGTAGGCTTTATCATCGGCGTGCTGCAGGATTCCTGCGAAACCGCGATCAACTCCTCCACCGACGTGATGTTTACCGCCGCCGTGTGCCAGGCGGAAGACGCGCGTTTAGCGAAGAACGCCCTACGCAGTTAAAAAGAAAAGCCCGGTGGCGGCTACGCCTTACCGGGCCTACAGGGTACAGTAGGTCGGGTAAGCGCCAGCGCCACCCGACAAAGTACTTAAAGCGTCACACCACTCTTAAAGATCGCCAGCTCGCGGAAATCGTTCTTCTCGTTGCAGGTCTGCCTGCCGTTGGCAAATTCCACAATCGCGTCCACGAATTCCGTCAGCAGCTGCGGCATCGCCTTGCCGTGGATAAGCTGCCCGGCATCGAAGTCGATCCAGTGTTTTTTCTTCGCCGCCAACTCGCTGTTGGTGGCGATTTTCACCGTCGGCACAAAACCGCCGTACGGCGTGCCGCGACCGGTGCTGAAGAGCACCATATGGCAGCCGGCTCCCGCCAGCGCGCTGGTGGCGACCGCATCGTTACCCGGCGCGCTCAGCAGGTTCAGACCGTGCGTTTTCAGGCGCTCGCCGTAACGCAGAACGTCAACCACCTGGCTCGCGCCCGCTTTCTGGGTGCAGCCGAGGGATTTCTCTTCCAGCGTGGTGATCCCACCCGCTTTGTTACCCGGAGACGGGTTCTCATAAATGGGCTGATTGTGGGCAATGAAGTACTGTTTGAAGTCGTTCACCATGGTGACGGTTTTTTCAAACGTCTCCTCGTCGCGGCAGTGGCTCATCAGAATACGTTCCGCGCCGAACATCTCCGGCACCTCGGTCAACACAGTCGTGCCGCCGTTAGCGATCACATAGTCCGAGAAGCGACCCAGCATCGGGTTGGCGGTGATACCGGACAGGCCGTCAGACCCGCCGCACTCCAGCCCAAACTTCAGCTCGCTCAGCTTGCCCGGCTCGCGCTTGTCGTGGCGCATCACGTTATACAGCTGGTGAAGCTGTTCAACGCCCGCCTCCACTTCGTCATCCTGGTGCTGACACACCATAAAATGCACACGCTCAGGGTCAAACTCGCCCAGCGTGTCGCGGAAGGCATCAACCTGGTTGTTCTCGCAGCCCAGGCCAATCACCAGCACCGCGCCCGCGTTCGGGTGACGCACCATGTTTTGCAGCATGGTGCGGGTGTTAATGTGGTCATCCCCCAACTGGGAGCAGCCGTAGGTGTGGCTGAACAGATGCACGCCGTCGGTGCCTTCGGCATTGTTGGTCTCTTTCAGGAAGCGCGTCTGGATCTGACGCGCAATCCCGTTCACGCAGCCGACGGTCGGGAGGATCCACAGCTCGTTGCGGATCCCCACGTCGCCGCTGGCGCGGCGGTAGATCTGCACGTCACGATCCGCCGCCTGCTCTTGTGCCCCAGGTAAATCAGGTTGATAGTTGTACTCGTCCAGATCACTCAGATTGGTGCGGGTATTATGGGAATGAAGATGTTCACCCGGCACGATATCCGCCAGCGCATGCCCAATCGGAAGACCGTACTTAATGACGTTGTCCCCTTTCGCGAGAGGCTTCACGGCAAACTTGTGTCCGCGTGCAATCGCCTGACGCAGGGTGACGCTCTGGTTATCAACGGTCACCACGTCGCCTTCAGCGAGATCCGTCAGCGCGACGGCCACGTTATCCAGCGAATGGATTTTGATGTATTGCATATCAACCTCAAACGGCCTTAGTTCAGTTCAATGCCGAAGTAGTCACGCGCATTGTTAAAGCAGATGTTTCTCACCATGTCGCCCAGCAGCTGGATATCCGCCGGCGCTTCGCCTGCGTGCACCCAGCGGCCAATCATCTGGCACAGAATGCGGCGGAAATATTCATGACGGGTATAGGACAGGAAGCTGCGGCTGTCGGTCAGCATGCCGACAAAGCGGCTCAACAGACCAAGCTGCGCCAGCTGCGTCATCTGACGCTCCATGCCGTCTTTCTGATCGTTGAACCACCAGCCGGAACCGAACTGCATCTTGCCCGGCATCCCTTCGCCCTGGAAGTTGCCCACCATGGTGCCCAGCACTTCGTTATCGCGCGGGTTCAGGCAGTAGAGAATGGTTTTCGGCAGCAGGTTTTGTTCGTTCTGTTTGCTCAGCAGTTTTGACAGCTCTTCCGCCAGCGGACGGTCGTTGATGGAGTCAAAGCCCACGTCCGCACCAATCAGTTTGAACTGGCGCTGGTTGTTATTGCGCAGCGCACCGATGTGGTACTGCTGTACCCAGCCGCGACGCGCGTATTCCGCGCCGAGGAACACCAGCACCGCCGTTTTGAACTGCGCCACTTCGTGCTCGCTAAGCGATTCACCGGACAGGCGACGCGCCAGAATGCTGTCCAGCTCGGCCTCGTTTGATTCCGCGAACAGCACGACGTCCAGCGCGTGGTCAGAGACTTTACAGCCATGCGCCGCGAAGTGATCCAGACGTTTGGTCAGCGCGGCTTGCAGATCGGCGAAACGACGGATGTCGGTATCGGACACTTCCGCCAGCTTCGCCATGTAGTCGTTAAACGTGGCCTGCTCAATGTTGAAGGCTTTGTCCGGGCGCCAGCTTGGCAGCACTTTGATATCAAAAGCGGTGTCTTTGGCGACAACGGCATGATGCTCCAGGGAGTCGATCGGATCGTCGGTGGTGCCCACCATCTTCACGTTCATCTGCTTCATGATGCCGCGCGCGGAGAAGTTCTCCTCAGCCAGCAGCGCATTGCACCGCTCCCAGATTTCATCGGCGGTCGTTGGGGAGAGCAGTTTTCCGGTGATACCAAACGGGCGACGCAGCTCAAGGTGCGTCCAGTGGTAGAGCGGGTTACCGATGGTGTGCGGGACGGTCGCCGCCCAGGCATCAAACTTCTCGCGGTCGGTGGCGTCACCGGTACACAGGCGTTCCGCCACACCGTTGGTGCGCATGGCGCGCCATTTGTAGTGGTCACCCTTCAGCCAGATATCATACAGGTTTTTGAAACGATAATTTTCGGCAACCTGCTGCGGCGGCAGATGGCAGTGGTAGTCGAAAATTGGCTGGTCTTTTGCGTAGTCGTGGTACAGGCGGCGAGCAAATTCGGTATCTAACAGAAAATCGTCGGTCATAAACGGCGTCATTATCGTCTTCCTCATTACGGGAGCGTCAGAAAGCGTATGTTCATATGCTGCAAAGTTATCACACCAATTTCCAGCCACCGAAGCTTTTTTCGTGAGTGAGATCAATAAACGCTAACAAATAAATTACCCTCAATGGCGTAAACCCTTCTACAGGCCGCGCCATTACTGGCTTTGCGCGCAGCGATTAATGTCCCTACAAAGAATCATACATTTGTGATGTCACTCACCCTTTAAAGTTGTATGACAAGTTATCTTTTCGCCGTCGCAAACGCTAAGCCGACGGAATGCATTACCGGTGTGAGAGGCATCGGGTTTAACGGTACGGATACCGACTTATGCACGCTTACTTATGGCAAGGTTCGGGCCGTTCCGGGACATGCTTCCGGCTACGCCCCTCCCGTTACACAACGGCTCCCGGAAACGGTTGAGAAGTTGCCGTGCTCTGGCGCGGACATAACATAACGATGAGGTTTTAGATGCGTAAAATTAAAGGGTTACGTTGGTATATGATCGCACTGGTGACGTTAGGCACCGTGCTGGGCTACCTGACACGTAACACCGTGGCAGCCGCAGCGCCGACGTTAATGGAAGAGCTGCATATCTCCACACAGCAATACTCCTACATCATTGCCGCCTATTCCGCGGCGTATACCATCATGCAGCCTGTTGCTGGCTATGTGCTGGACATTCTCGGTACCAAAATCGGTTATGCCTTCTTCGCCATCGCCTGGGCGGTGTTCTGCGGAGCCACCGCGCTGGCAGGCAGCTGGGGTGGACTGGCGCTGGCGCGCGGTGCGGTCGGTGCGGCAGAAGCTGCGATGATCCCGGCGGGCCTGAAAGCCAGCTCCGAGTGGTTCCCGGCAAAAGAGCGCTCTATCGCTGTTGGCTACTTCAACGTGGGCTCGTCCATCGGGGCAATGATTGCGCCACCGCTGGTGGTGTGGGCTATCGTGATGCACAGCTGGCAGATGGCCTTCATCATCTCCGGCGTGCTGAGCTTCGCCTGGGCAATCGCGTGGCTGGTTTTCTATAAGCACCCGCGCGATCAGAAAAAACTCTCCGAAGAAGAACGCGAGTACATCATTGGTGGTCAGGAAGCACAGCATCAGACCAACAACGGCAAGAAAATGACCGTCTGGCAGATCCTGGGCACCCGTCAGTTCTGGGGTATCGCCCTGCCGCGCTTCCTGGCAGAACCGGCCTGGGGGACCTTTAACGCGTGGATCCCGCTGTTCATGTTTAAAGTCTACGGCTTTAACCTGAAAGAGATCGCGATGTTCGCCTGGATGCCCATGCTGTTCGCTGACCTGGGCTGTATCGTGGGCGGCTATCTGCCACCGCTGTTCCAGCGCTGGTTTGGGGTGAACCTGATTGTTTCCCGTAAGATGGTAGTCACCATGGGCGCCCTGCTGATGATTGGCCCGGGCATGATCGGCCTGTTCACCAGCCCATACGTCGCGATTGCCCTGCTGTGCATCGGTGGCTTTGCGCACCAGTCCCTGTCCGGCGCGCTGATTACGCTCTCGTCTGACGTCTTTGGTCGTAACGAAGTGGCCACCGCCAACGGCCTGACCGGGATGGCCGCCTGGACCGCGAGTACGATGTTTGCGCTGGTCGTCGGCGCGCTGGCAGATACCATCGGCTTCAGCCCGCTGTTCGCCGTGTTGGCTATCTTCGACCTGCTGGGCGCGGTGGTGATCTGGACGGTGCTGAAAAGCAAATCGGCAGAGGAGCTGGCGAAAGAGTCGCTCGGGAAACCAGCAACGCAGAGTTAGCAACCCTTTTTCCGCCGGGTGACGCTTCGCTTACACGGGCCTACGGGTTTTGTAGGCCGGGTAAGCGTAGCGCCGCCGGGCATTTAAAGGCCGCTCAGTAGCGGCTTTTTTAATGGCAAATCTGGAGAGTGGCACGCAAAAGTGGTATAACAAATCATCTGCCGTACCCTGCCTGGAGCGCATATGGAAATCACCGAACCACGTCGTTTATATCAACAACTTGCTGCGGAGCTGAAAGATCGCATCGAGCAAGGGGTCTATCTTGTCGGTGATAAACTGCCCGCTGAGCGCTTCATCGCGGATGAAAAAAGCGTCAGCCGCACCGTGGTGCGCGAAGCGATCATCATGCTGGAAGTGGAAGGCTACGTTGAGGTACGCAAAGGCTCCGGCATTCACGTCATTTCCAATCTGCCGAAACACTCGCCCGTCGCGGACGAAAGCCTGGAATTTGCCAGCTATGGTCCGTTTGAGCTGCTCCAGGCTCGCCAGCTGATTGAAAGCAACATTGCCGAATTTGCGGCGACGCAGGTGACCAAGCAGGACATCATGAAGCTGATGGAAATCCAGGAGAATGCCCGTAAGGAAAAATGTTTCCGCGATTCAGAGTGGGATCTGCAGTTTCACGTCCAGGTCGCCCTGGCAACCCAGAATACGGCGCTGGCGGCAATCGTTGAGAAAATGTGGACTCAGCGCGTTCACAACCCGTACTGGAAAAAACTGCACGACCATATCGATTCCCGTACCGTCGACAACTGGTGTGACGATCACGACCAAATCCTTAAGGCGCTGATTCGTAAAGATCCGCATGCCGCTAAACTGGCGATGTGGCAGCACCTGGAAAACACCAAGCAGATGCTGTTCAATGAAACCAGTGACGACTTTGAATTTAACGCTGACCGCTATCTTTTCGCCGATAATCCCGTTGTTCATCTCGATACGGCCCCCAGTGCCGCAAAATAGATGACCTTCCCGCTGGCAGGCGCCTCGCTGCGCCTTCTGGCTTCAGTGGGTAAGCAAAACATATATAGTGTCAGCCTTTGTAAATCCCCTCGCTCACTTCCTGGGCTTACGCCAAAATCAACTCACGCCTGCAAATTCTGTGACGCAGAACGTTGGGCTTTGTTACAATTGGATTCACTTCGTTATTTTGTAAGTTAGTGCTTGCTAACCAGCCAATTAACAGGGAACCGTGTTGGCCACACCGCAATGTGTCCGCGAGCGACCATAATGAAATCACAACAATGTCGCCGTGCTGTTTGCCCCGGATAACAGGCGTGACGTTAACCGATTTCCAGGAACACTGAATGGAACTTTTGACCCAACTACTGCATGCCCTCTGGGCGCAGGATTTTGAAACGCTGGCCAACCCTTCCATGATTGGCATGCTCTATTTCGTCTTGTTTATGATCCTGTTCCTTGAGAACGGTTTGCTGCCTGCAGCCTTCCTGCCCGGTGACAGTTTGCTGGTGCTCGTCGGCGTGCTGTGTGCCAAAGGGGCGATGGCGTTTCCGCACACCATTTTATTACTGACCGTCGCGGCCAGCCTCGGCTGCTGGGTGAGTTACATACAGGGAAGATGGCTGGGCAATACCCGGATCGTCCAGAACTGGCTCTCGCACCTGCCTGCACATTATCATCAGCGGGCGCACCACCTTTTCCATAAGCACGGGCTTTCCGCGCTGCTGATTGGCCGCTTTATCGCGTTTGTACGTACCCTGTTGCCGACCATTGCCGGTCTGTCGGGGCTGAGCAGCGCGCGCTTCCAGTTCTTTAACTGGATGAGCGGTCTGTTATGGGTGCTTATTCTGACAACGCTCGGCTATGCGTTGGGTAAAACGCCGGTGTTTATGAAATATGAAGACCAGCTGATGTCCTGCCTGATGCTGCTACCTGTGGTTCTGCTGGTCTTCGGCCTGATCGGCTCTCTGGTCGTGCTGTGGAAAAAGAAATACGGAGCCAGAGGCTAACGATGGCTATCTCACCGCTTGCCCTGCGCCGTTTTGCCTGTGCCGTGATGACGCTGGTGGTGCTCAGCGCCATGCTGTTGGTATGGAGCGCGCTTTCGCACCAGGAATCCACGCTGGCCATTCGCCCGGTCAACCAGGGTGCCAGCGTGCCTGACGGTTTTTCTGTCTGGCATCATCTGGATGCGAACGGGATACGTTTTAAGAGCATCACCCCGCAGGACGATGTTTTACTGATCAAGTTTGATTCCCGTGCGCAAAGTGCCGCCGCAAAAGTGGTTCTCGACCGTACGCTGCCGCAGGGTTATATCATTGCTCAGCAGGAAGATGACAGCCAGCCAGCAGCCTGGCTGTCGCTGATTCGCGATACGTCGCATCGATTTGGATAATTACCAGGATTCCGAATCTTTTCACTCACTTTGGTGAATCCCCCGTTTACTTACTATGCTTAAGTACGCGGAGCACCCCTCGACTGTACTCCGTATAACTTTGGATAGCGGCTTACGCCGCAACACAATGGAAGGTTTCGATAATGAAATTCCGCATGACTCTGGCTCTGGCCCTTTTTTCTTTAAGCACAGCATCCTTCGCCAATTCTCTCTGTCAGGAGAAAGAACAGGATATTCAGCGTGAGATCGGTTATGCCGAAAAGCATAACAATCAGCACCGTGTTGATGGTCTCAAAAAAGCGCTGAGCGAAGTGAAAGCGAACTGTTCAGACAGCAAGCTTCGTGCCGACCACCAGAAGAAAATCGCTGAACAGAAGGACGAGATAGCCGAGCGCCGTCGCGACCTGCAGGAAGCGAAAGAGAAAGGGGATGCGGAAAAAATTGCTAAGCGCGAGAAGAAGTTGAAAGAAGCGCAGGACGACCTGAAAGCGCTGGAATCTCGCGATTATTGAGTTAACGGAAATCTCAACAGGAGAGAATCATGTCAAAAGATACGACGTCTGAACATCTGCGCGCTGAACTGAAATCCCTGGCCGATACCCTTGAAGAGGTGCTGAACTCCTCTGCTGACAAGTCAAAAGAAGAGGTCAGCAAGCTGCGCAGCAAAGCGGAGCAGGCGCTGAAAGAGAGCCGCTATCGCCTGGGTGAAACCGGTGATGCACTGGCAAAACAGACCCGCGAAGCAGCCGCGCGTGCGGACGAATACGTGCGTGATAATCCATGGACGGGCGTAGGGATTGGTGCCGCAGTCGGTGTGGTACTGGGTGTCCTGCTGACGCGTCGTTGATATGGAAGATCCTCGTCACGCACAAGGGCCTGCTAACAACGTCCTCGGCATCGGCCAGCGTATTTTAACGACGCTGGTCGGGATTGCCGAAACGCGCGTCCGGCTGGCAGTGGTCGAGCTGGAAGAGGAGAAAGCCAACCTCTTCCAGATGCTGCTGATGCTCGGACTCACCATGCTCTTCGCCGCGTTTGGTCTGATGAGCCTGATGGTGTTAATCATCTGGGCCATTGACCCGCAGTATCGTCTTAACGCGATGATTGCCACCACCGTCGTTCTGCTGGTCGCCGCGTTGATTGGCGGTGTCTGGACGCTGCGTAAAGCGCGTAAATCCACGTTCCTGCGCCATACGCGTCAGGAGCTGGCTAACGATCGCGCCCTGCTGGAGGATGACAAGCCGTGAGCGGTAAAGCCGAACGTCAAAAGCGAAAAGCGTACCTGCTAAGCCAGATCCAGCAGCAACGGCTGGATCTGTCGGCGAGCCGCCGCGACTGGATTGACGCGACGCGACGGTTTGACCGGGGCTGGAACACCTTCCTGAGCCTGCGTTCATGGGCGCTGGTCGGCAGCAGCGTGATGGCTATCTGGACGGTTCGTCATCCAAATATGCTGATCCGCTGGGCGCGCCGTGGATTTGGTGCCTGGAGCGCCTGGCGTCTGGTGAAAGCCACGATTCGTCAGCAGCAGTTGCGGTAACCTTCTCGCCGGGTGGCGGCTACGCCTTACCCGGCCTACTTGCACGCGTAGGCCGGGTAAGCGCAGCGCCTCCCGGCAAAATCCTCTCCCCTCCCTTACTCAATATCTTTGAAGAAGATTGACAGTTTTCCTTGCTAACAATCGCCCACCGTCACGTTTATGATGCTCTCCATCGACAGCAACGACGCGGTATCTACCCGGAATTGCAGACAAATAACGTTCAGCCGCTGATGTGGTTTCCTGGAGAGTAAAATGAAAAAATTAGAAGATGTTGGTGTACTGGTAGCGCGTATTCTGATGCCAATTCTGTTCATCGTGGCAGGTTGGGGAAAAATCACCGGTTATGCAGGCACCCAGCAATATATGGAAGCCATGGGCGTTCCGGGGTTCCTGTTGCCACTGACCATTCTTCTTGAGTTCGGCGGCGGCCTGGCAGTCCTCTTCGGCTTCCTGACCCGCACCACCGCGCTGTTTACTGCAGGCTTCACCGTGCTGACGGCGTTCATCTTCCACAGCAACTTTGCGGAAGGCGTGAACTCTCTGATGTTCATGAAAAACCTGACCATCGCGGGTGGCTTCCTGCTGCTGGCCGTTACTGGCCCGGGCGCATACAGCATCGACCGCGTTCTGAATAAGAAATGGTAAGCACGCTATACTGAATAAACACAAAGCGAGGAGACATCTCCTCGCTTTTGCTATCTGACGGAGGAGAAAAAATGGGACAACTCGTAGACGGCGTCTGGCAGGATGTCTGGTATGACACCAAATCCACCGGAGGTCGCTTTAAGCGCTCTGTTTCGGCCTTCCGTAACTGGCTGACCGCCGACGGTGCGCCTGGCCCAAGCGGCGAAGGCGGCTTCGCGGCTGAGAAAGACCGTTATCATCTTTATGTTTCCCTCGCCTGCCCGTGGGCCCACCGCACGCTGATCGTGCGCAAGCTGAAAGGTCTCGAATCCTTCATTCCGGTTTCCGTCGTCAACCCGCTGATGCTGGAAAACGGCTGGACGTTTGACAGTGATTTCCCTGCGGCAACCGGCGACGAACTCTATCACCACGATTTCCTGTACCAGCTCTATCTGCGCGCCGATCCGCATTACACCGGTCGCGTGACCGTGCCGGTGCTGTGGGACAAGAAAAACCAGACGATTGTCAGCAATGAGTCTGCGGAAATCATCCGCATGTTCAATACCGCATTTGATGCCCACGGCGCCCGTGCCGGGGATTACTATCCGGTTGAACTGCGCGATAAGATTGATGAGCTGAACAGCTGGATTTACGACAACGTCAACAACGGTGTTTATAAGGCCGGTTTCGCCACCAGCCAGGAAGCGTATGACGAAGCGGTCGGGAAGGTGTTTGAATCACTGGAACGCCTGGAACAGATTCTGGGCCAGCATCGCTACCTGACGGGCGATCGCCTGACGGAAGCGGACATTCGCCTGTGGACCACGCTGGTTCGCTTTGATCCGGTCTATGTCACCCACTTTAAGTGCGATAAACACCGCATCAGCGACTACCTGAACCTGTATGGTTTCCTGCGCGATATCTACCAGATGCCGGGCATCGCGGAGACGGTCGACTTCGACCATATTCGCACCCACTATTTCCGCAGCCACAAGACCATCAACCCGACGGGTATTATCTCCATCGGCCCTTGGCAGGACCTGGATGAACCGCACGGGCGCGACGTCCGTTTTGGATAAATAGTAAGGGCATCACCAGATGCCCTTTTTTAATTCACAATCTCCATCTATCCTTACCTCGATCGCTTAGAAAACAAGTGATTGACTGACTAATGAGGCAAGGAAAATGGACTGGTATTTAAAAGTACTGCGCAACTACATTGGATTTGGTGGCCGCGCCCGCCGCAAAGAGTACTGGATGTTCGTTCTGGTGAACTTCGTCCTGATTATGGTGCTGGGCATCGTGGATAAAATTCTCGGCTGGGAGCGGGCTGGCGGTGAAGGCGTACTGACCACCATCTATGGCCTGTTAGTCCTGCTGCCATCATGGGCGGTACTGTTCCGTCGGCTGCACGATACCGATCGTTCGGCGTGGTGGTTACTGCTGCTGCTGATTCCGATCGTGGGCTGGATCGTGATTTTGATCTTCAACTGTCAGAGTGGGACGCCGGGCGAAAACCGCTTTGGTCCGGATCCTAAGATCGGCGCATAAAAAAAGCCCGGTGGCGCTTCGCTTACCGGGCCTACACGCTTATTTGTTGTGGTGCGCAAACAGCTTTGGAATTTCACGCAGGCACCACGATTTGGCTTCGCCCATGCTGTCGCGACGCCACGCCATAATGATATCCACTTCGCTGGTGTACTCCGGGCTCACGACCCGCAGTCGCCCTTCCGCAATATCTTTTTCCACAAACGGGTACGGCATCGTCGCCACGCCCAGACCGGCCAGCAGCGCCTGCCGTTTGTCTTCCAGCGAGGTCACCGTCAGACGAGGCTGTTTATCCAGAAGTTGCACCGTCAGCACCGGACGCTCGCGCGCGGTATCCGCGACCGCCACGCCGCGATACTTCACGCGTGTGACTTCAGAGAGCGGCTCCGGCTCCTGGTGAATCGGGTGGTTGGGGGCGGCAACGTAGACGTTCATGACGCTGTAGAGCTTGCGCGAGTTGATTTCTGACGATGAGCGGAAGTGCATGTCCGGAGCAATAACGATATCCGCCCTGCCCGTCTCCAGACGCTCCCACGCCCCTGCCAGCACCTCGGTGATGATGGACAGCTGCGTATTGGCCTTCGCCGCCAGGCGATCTACCAGCGGGAACAGCGCTTCGGTCGGGACCAGCGCTTCGGTAACTAACGTCAGATGCGTTTCCCAGCCGCGCGCGAGCGCTTCGGCGTCTGTCGTCAGCTTATCCGCCGCTTCCAGCAGCACGCGGCCGCGCTCCAGCAGCATTCGGCCCACGTTGGTGAATTTTGTTCGATGACCGGAGCGGTCAAAAAGCACCACGTCCAGCTCTTCTTCCAGCTTCTGCATGGTGTAGCTCAGCGCAGACGGAACGCGCCCCAGTTCATCGGCCGCCGCCGCAAAACTGCCGCGCCGGTCAATCGCGTCCATGACGCGAAGCGCCTCAAGCGTCAATGCTCTCTCTTTAGCCATCTCGTTCTCATTCAGGAAATTTGAACATACCAGGCAGAATATCTGGCTAACAATGAAGCGTCCATACCTTTACCATTGTTTTAGTGTAAAGAGAGGTCAAGTTTATGATTACGACAAGAACAGCTAAACAGTGCGGACAAGCCGATTTCGGTTGGCTGCAGGCCCGCTACACCTTTTCCTTTGGACACTACTTTGACCCTAAACTCCTCGGTTACGCTTCACTGCGCGTGTTGAACCAGGAAGTGCTCGCCCCGGGTGCCTCCTTCCAGCCGCGTACGTACCCGAAAGTCGATATCCTGAACCTGATCCTGGAAGGCGAGGCAGAATACCGCGATAGCGAGGGCAATCATGTCCAGGCAAAGGCTGGCGAAGCGTTGTTAATTTCCACGCAGCCGGGCATCAGCTACAGCGAGCATAACCTCAGCAAAGACAAAACGCTGACCCGCATGCAGCTGTGGCTCGACGCCTGCCCTGAGCGGGAAAATCCGCTGGTACAGAAGTTAGATTTAACGGGCGATAAGCAGCAACTGATTGCATCGCCGGATGGCAGCAAAGGGAGCCTGCAGCTGCGTCAGCAGGTGTGGCTGCATCATATCGAGCTGAAAAAAGGTGAACAGGCAAGCTTCCAGCTTCATGGTCCGCGCGCCTATCTGCAGTCCATTCACGGTACGGTGCATGCGGTGACGCACACGGAAGAGAAAGAAGCCCTCACCTGCGGCGACGGGGCGTTTATTCGTGATGAAGCGAATATCACCCTGGTGGCGGATACGCCACTGCGCGCGCTGCTGATTGATTTGCCGGTTTAAGATAAACACGCTCCCTCGCTCGATCGGTTCCCTCTCCCTGTGGGAGAGGGTTAGGGTGAGGGGTAACGGGTTGGATTAAATCACGACACCTTACTCGCCATAATCTCAATAATCTGCCGGTCCGTTGCCTGCATCGAGCGGCACGCCAGCGCGCACAGGTTCGCGATCGACTGCTCCACATCGTGCGCGACAATCCCCTCGTTGCCCGTCACGCCCGACTCATCCAGCGCCATCATCACCGCTTTCCAGGCGCTACTGACGCTGGTAGAGACCTTCATGGCGCAGCTGTTTGACGCGCCGTCGCAAATCATCCCGCTGACGTCGCCGATCATACTGCCGATCGCCATCGCGATGGTCTGGTAACTGCCACCCATCAGCCACGCCATTCCCGCCGCAGCGCCCATCGCCGCCGTTGTCGCCGCACACAGTGCGGACAGGCGTGGAAGCTGATAATGGATATAGATCGCCGACAGATGCGACAGCATCAGCGCCCGCGCCAGCCGTTCGTCACCGGCCTGAAGATGCTCAGCCACAACAACGACGGGCATGGTGGCGGTAATCCCCTGATTACCGGAGCCCGAATTGCTCATCGCCGGCAGCGTTGCGCCCCCCATCCGGGCATCCGAGGCGGCACTGGTGCGAATAACAATGTCTGAACCCAGATCCTGCGCCAGCCATCCGCGCGAGCGCTGCTTATCAAGCGTTGCGCCAATATGCAGCCCCCACTTCCCGCTGAGCCCTTCCCGGGAGAGCGCATCGTTCAGTTGTCCTGCTTCCAGGATGAAGCGGATGGCTTCAAACGGCACCTGCTCGACAAATTCCAGGATCTGCGACAGCGTAGCGTGCGACAGTACCGCCAGCGGATCGCCATCCGCCTCGGTCACGGGCTTATCCAGCGTAAAGCGCGTTTCCCCCTGGCAAACCACTTCCACCACCCGGGTATGCCCGCCCGCGATGGTCACCATCGCCGAGACATCCCCGGCATGAACGCAGGCGCGGGAATAGAGGATCTCATCACAGGGATCCTGCAGTTTTACCTGCACGTGCCCTGCCTCAAGCAGGGCTTTGGCGCGGACCAGTGCATCGGCGGTGGCATCTTTCAACACCTCCAGTCCGGCGTGCGCGTTACCGCCAATTGCGCCCAGCGCCGCCGCAATCGGTAACCCGACCATGCCGGTACCCGGCACCGTCACGCCCAGCCCGTTTTTCATCAGGTTCGGCGAGACCCACGCCTCAATCCGTGTGACCTCCCCCGGCAGAAGGTCTGCGGCAGTCGCACAGGCCAGTGCCAGAGAGACGGGTTCGGTACACCCAAGGGCAGGCTTCACTTCTTCCTGCACCGCGCGAATAAATTGATTCCATAAAGGATGAGTTTGCTCAGACATCGTTACGACCTTAATGACCCTCAGGAGAATGCGAGGAAAGGAGAAACACAAAGCAGCAGTCCGGTGATGATGATTATCACCAGCGATACGCCTTTATATTTATGCAGCGCCGGTACCTTGTAGACCAGCCATGCCGGGATCAGGCAGCCCACCATGCCGAAGATGGGGCTGCAAATAGAGGTGAAGCTCAACACCGGCGCGTTCAGGACTATCGCGCTCCAGGCCAGCAGAATGGCGAACAGCTTAATCCCGCGCTGGACGGCGTTTTCATTGATTTTTTCTGCCGGCATTTTGCGGCGCAGGATGTTCATGACGATACCCTGCGTAGCCTCGCGGAAGCCGAGGTAGACGCCGAAGAACGCGGTCATCACAGCGAAGATATTGAGGATCACGCTGACGATTTTGACCCAGCCCGCGCCGTCGCCGCTGATAAACTGCGCCGCAATCGCCAGGGCAGAGATATTCTGCTCGTAGGCTTTGACCGCCTCATCGTGCCCCATCGCCAGGGTGAAGGAGACGGCGTAGAAGAAGACCGTCACAAACAGGATGCCAAAAGCAATGTTCATCGCCCGCAGCGCCTTATGACGCGCCACCTCCACCGATTTTTCACGTGAACGATACGAGATCACCATCGGGCTCAGGGTCTGAATAAAGAGAATGGAGGTTAAGGTAAAGGGCAGCGTAATGATGGCATTTTTAATCAGCAGCCCCAGCGGCGGCAGCATGCCCACGTTGGCTAAATGCCAGAGGCCAATCATTGACAGCCCCAGCGCCGCAACGACAAACAGCTTGGTAAGCACCATCAGGCTGGACACTTTAAACAGCAGCTTTTCACCGCGTGACGAAATCGCGACCAGAATGCAAATCAAAAATAAACCGTAGAACGGATTTTCCGAGAGCAAACCGTCGGTCACGCCGAAGGTATGCAAATACGAGGCGCTGTCGTTGGTAATGGCCGTGGAATAGACAAACATCCAGATCACCAGCATGACGAAATAGAGCGCACCTAATAAAATCCCCCAGTTCTTACCCAAATACCCGCTAATCACGCTCGGGTAGTCTTTGCATTCCGGGGATTCCGCCAGCGTGTTAATAAACAACCGCTGGAATAAATACATGGCGGGATAACCAATAATGGAGGAGAGCAAAAATACCCACAGCCCCATTAATCCGACCTGCACGGGGAGAAAAACAATCCCCGCGCCAATAGCCATCCCAATACTCATGATGACCCAACCCGTGTCGGTGCTGTCGAATTTAATCGCCTCTCGCCACTCGCTTTCACTCATTCCCGCCCGCCTTGCCGCGGGGGAATCATTCACAATGACACTGCTGTTTGTTGCCGTATCCATGGGGCACTCGCTTATTTTGTAGGGTAAACAGTTGTTTTTATAGGGTTCCGATCGCCAGCGATTGCGATTCAGATGGCAGCAGGTGCTTGTTATTGGTGTGAGAAAATCTTAACCGGAGCGAGGGAGAAAAAAGTCACAACTTTTATGAGAGTTTTCCGCATTAAGAGTAAGAAATTCTATTAAACCATAAAAAACAGATAACATTTTCCAAAAGTGATGCTGTTCAAAAAATCATATCATCATTAAAACGAGAATATTTCAGAATTTATAAAGATGAAAGCCCTACTCTCAGCCTTTTCTTTTTTATAGGATGATATTTCAACAAACCACCGGATGATTACGGTTACTATGGACAGCGTTGAAGAACTCAATGGAACATACTTTTATAAAGGTGTATGTAACATCTCAGCATCTGAGTTATTTTTTTGGATTTTTCTGGATACCACCGATGAACATTTCGGCGGATTAAAGGATGTCGTAATGATGGCCACTATGGTTCTTGGTTTACCGATACTTGAAACCAGAACAAAGCCAGAAACGGCTACAATAGGCACATCTGTAGCATCTAAATACCTGCGAGATCTACTGAATGTACAGCTACCACACCGGCTACCTACAATTACACTTGCAAGCTTCAGATACCGAAAACCAATGTATACCAAAAACTTAGGTGCATTCATCGGTAGATGGATACCGGCATTAGGAATAACCATACTTACTGCAGATGTTGCAATGATAAGTTACAAAACGCTCTCACGCTATAATATAATTGCTCATCCTAAAGATCGGATTTGGTGAATATGACTAGTGAAACGGATGTTTTGAAATTCTTCAGGGATATTTTACCAGAACAAGGAACATTTACTGGCAAGCGAATCCCACTTGAGATGGATGATGTTCTACAGGATTACACCGATCTGGATGATGTTGTATATGCCATTGAGAGATTTGAAAAAGAGTACCTTATCGACGTTAACACTGAAAATTATTTCCCCTGGACTCAAACCTGGTTTTTCAGGAAATGGTTTACTAAAGAACCGGTTAAGCAAATATCAAAGCCATTGACGGTAAGAATGTTTGCCGAAGCGGTTAAAGCAGGTAAATGGATACACGATTGATATTTAGAAGGAGTATTTATAATGGCCGTACCTGTTCACATTTGGTTCTATGACGATGGTGGCTCACTCATTAAAGGTTCATGTGATGTTCAGGATCGTGAAGGGAGTGTTGAAATTAGAGGTTTAACCCATAATGTGAGTATTCCAACCGATCCACTCTCCGGAAGATTAACCGGGACGAGGAAACACGCTCCTTTTCTTTTCGAGAAGGAAATTGATAGCTCATCTCCCTATCTTTATAAGGCGGTAGCGACAGGACAAAACCTTAAGAAAGTTGAGATTAGATATTACCGAATTAATGACGCAGGTTTGGAAGTAGAATATTTTAAAACTGAGCTGGACAGTGTGAAAGTTGTCTCTATCTCCCCAATTGTTAACGATACTCGTCACTGTCCTGGTACTGGCCACCTTGAATCTATTCAATTGCGCTACGAAAAAGCGACCTGGACCTATTGCGACGGGAACATTCAATTCTCAGATGCATGGAATGAACGGGCATCAGCATGAAAGTCAGTATCATTCCTCACAGAATCTATTTAAAGCGATTCTGTGAGGTCTCATTTCTAATGAATGATTTCAGGATTACTCAGCCAGCGCGTTAGCCATATCCGTTCTAATCTGTTTGCGCTGTTCCGGTGTTAACACCTGGCTGACGTCGAAGTAATATTTCACGCGGTAATAGCGGGTCTGCTCTTCAATTTTGCTGAATGCACTAAGCTGGCTTTTCACCGTGCTTTCGTCCCATTTACCCGCCTGGAACATGTCGATCAGCGCGCCGTCCTTCACGCCCGTCATTGGGATCTTGCTGACATTTTGTTCCAGCTGCTTATGCAGATCTTCAATCTTCTTAACCTGCTCATTGCTGAGCTTCAGGTGCTGAACCAGCGGGTCCTGCGATGGAGACGGAGCAGCCTCAACATTAGCGGCCTGCGCCGTAAAGCTGCACACGGCCAGCGTGGCGGCGGCCAACGCAATACGGGTCATTTTCATCATCTTACTGTCCTTACATTCTGTTATAGGGGAAAGCAGGCGTATTGTTTTTCAAGAGCGGATGAATATGTGTGAGTAATTATATAAACAATTTTGTATGTTTAGCGGGCAAAAAAATGCCCCCTGCAGTGAGGGGGCATGAGAAGGGGTTTTCGTCAGATTGCCTGTGTAAACGTTCGCGAAATCACATCCTGCTGCTGCTCGCGCGTCAGGGCATTAAACCGCACCGCATAGCCCGAGACGCGGATGGTCAGGTTCGGGTAGTTCTCGGGATGCGCAATGGCATCGAGGAGCATCTCCCGGTTCATCACGTTAACGTTCAGGTGCTGCCCGCCTTCAATAGACGCTTCGTGATGGAAGTACCCGTCCAGCAGCCCTACCAGATTGGTTTTGCGCACCAGCTCGTCTTTGCCCAGCGCCTGCGGCACGATGGAGAAGGTGTAGGAGATGCCATCTTTGGCATAAGTGAACGGCAGCTTGGCGACCGACGTTAACGAGGCCACCGCCCCTTTTCTGTCGCGGCCGTGCATTGGGTTCGCGCCTGGGGCAAACGGCGTGCCGCCGCGTCGTCCGTCCGGCGTGTTCCCGGTCTTCTGCCCGTAAACCACGTTGGAAGTGATGGTCAGGATCGACTGAGTCGGTACCGCGTTGCGGTAGGTTGGCAGCGCCTGAATTTTCTTCATAAAGCGCTCCACCAGATCGCAGGCGATGCTGTCCACGCGATCGTCGTTGTTGCCGTACTGCGGATAGTCCCCTTCTATCACGAAATCGACCGCCAGACCGGTATGGTCGCGCACCGGTTTCACCGTGGCGTATTTAATGGCCGACAGGGAGTCCGCCGCTACCGACAGCCCGGCAATGCCGCAGGCCATGGTACGGTAGACATCCCGGTCGTGTAGCGCCATCAACGAGGCTTCGTAGCTGTACTTATCATGCATGTAGTGAATGAGATTCAGCGCGCTGATGTACTGCACCGACAGCCAGTCCATAAAGTGATCGAGACTCGCCATAACGGTGTCGTAATCCAGCACGTCGTCCAGCAGCGGCTCGGTTTTCGGGCCGACCTGGATCTTCAGCTTCTCGTCCACCCCACCGTTGATCGCGTACAGCAGCGTTTTGGCGAGGTTAGCGCGCGCACCAAAGAACTGCATCTGCTTGCCGATCACCATCGGGCTGACGCAGCAGGCAATCGCGTAGTCATCACTGTTGAAATCGGCACGCATCAGGTCGTCGTTTTCATACTGCAGCGACGAAGTGACAATCGACACCTGCGCGGCGTATTTCTTGAACGCGATCGGCAGCTGTTCTGACCAGAGGATCGTCAGGTTCGGCTCCGGCGCGGGTCCCATGGTGTGCAGCGTGTGCAGATAGCGGAAGCTGTTTTTGGTCACCAGCGTGCGGCCGTCCAGCCCCATGCCGCCGATCACTTCCGTGGCCCAGATCGGATCGCCGGAGAAGAGCGTGTCGAATTCCGGCGTGCGAAGGAAGCGCACCATGCGGATCTTCATGATGAAGTGGTCGATCAGCTCCTGGGCCTGCACCTCATTCAGGCGTCCCGCCTGCATGTCGCGTTCGATGTAGATATCGAGGAACGAGGCCGTGCGCCCCAGCGACATGGCTCCGCCGTTCTGGGATTTCACCGCTGCCAGGTAGGCAAAATAGAGCCACTGCACCGCTTCCTGGGCATTCATCGCCGGGCGTGAGATATCAAAGCCATAGTTCGCCGCCATCTGCTGGATCTGCAGCAGCGCGCGCTTGTGCTCAGCAAGCTCTTCGCGCAGGCGGATCGTCGCCTCCAGCTCTTCGCCGCGCTCCAGCCTGCCCTGCAGATCGGCGAACTGAAGTTCACGCTCGCGCACCAGATAGCTGATGCCGTACAGCGCCACGCGACGGTAGTCGCCGATGATGCGTCCGCGCCCGTAGCCGTCCGGCAGACCGGTCAGCACCCCCGATTTGCGGCAGCGCATCATCTCCGGGGAGTAAACGTCAAACACGCCCTGGTTGTGGGTTTTGCGCAGGTCTGTGAAGAGATATTCAAACTGCGGATCCATCTCGCGACCGTAGGCTTCGAACGAGCTGCGGATCATGTTGATCCCGCCGTACGGATGCAGGGCGCGCTTGAGCGGCTTGTCGGTTTGCAGGCCGACGATCGTCTCCAGATCCTGATCGATGTAGCCCGGCCCGTGGGCCGTAATGGTGGTGGCAATGTTGGTGTCAAAATCCACCGGGGCGTGGGTGGCATTCTCCTGACGAATGCCGACCATCACCTTCTGCCACAGCGCCGTCGTTGCTGGCGTCGCCTGCGCGAGGAAAGCTTCATCGCCGTCGTAAGGGGTGTAGTTATGCTGAATAAAATCGCGCACGTTGACGGCGTTTTTCCATTCTTCACCGCGAAACCCGGCCCATGCGTCGCTGTAGGGGGCGACGCCCGTATCGATTGTTACGTTCATGTGTTTCTCGCTTTATCAGGCGTAAGCCGCAGCCGGGGTAACCTTCCCAAGACGGAGGGCGTCCAGCGCGATCATTTTTTCTTCGTTGGTAGGGATCACCGCGCAGGCCACGCGGGACGAATCGGTGCTGATGACGCGCTCACCCGCGCTGCCCGGCAGGGAGTTTTTGGCGTCGTCGAGGATGACGCCAAACACCTTCAGGCGTTCAGCCACCAGGGCGCGAATCAGCGTTGAGTTTTCGCCGATGCCGCCGGTAAAGACCACCGCATCCAGGCGGTGCAGCGACGCCGCGTGCCCGGCAATGTGTCGCGCAATGCGGTGAACGAAGGTCTGGATCGCAAGCACAGCCCGCTCGTTGCCTTCATGCCAGGCTTTCTCCAGCGCCCGCAGGTCTGAAGAGATGCCGGAGATCCCCAGCAACCCGGACTCTTTGTTGACCACGCGCTCCAGATCCTCAAACGACTGACCGGTCTGCTGAGCAATCCACGCCATCGCGCCAAAATCCACGTCGCCGCAGCGCGTACCCATCATCAGTCCTTCCAGGGGGGTCATCCCCATGGAAGTATCCACGCTTTGGCCGTTGCGCACCGCGCAGATGGACGCCCCGTTGCCGAGATGGGCGATCACCAGGCCGCTGTCATCGGGGGACAGCCCGAGAAGCGAATGTGCCTGCGCGGCCACATAGCGGTGAGAGGTGCCGTGGAAGCCGTAGCGGCGCACGCCCAGCGCTTCAAAATAGCGGTACGGCAAACCGTACAGATACGCCTGCGGCGGCAGCGTCTGGTGGAAGCTGGTATCAAATACCGCGACCTGCTGCACGCCCGGGAACAGACGCTCTGCGGCTTCCACGCCGCTCAGGTTGGCGTAGTTATGCAGCGGCGCCAGCGGAGAGACCTGGCGGATCTGCTCAATCACCTCTTCCGTAATCAGGGTCGACTCGCTGAAGAGGTCGCCGCCGTGCGCAATGCGGTGGCCAATTAAGGCCACGCTGCTCATCAGGTCACGCTTCTCCAGCTCCAGGGCGATGGCAGCCAGCGCCCCTTCGTAGTCCTGGTGAGCCAGTCTGGCTGGCTCACCCCCGTTCACGGAAATAAAGGCCTTTTCAGTGTTGATGCCGTCAGCAATGCCCGTCATCAGGGCGTCGCAACTGCTGGCGTCGAGCACCGAAAACTTAACAGAGGACGAACCGCAGTTAATTACCAGTACAACCGGAAACTCAATCATCATGTGACTCCGCTCTTCCTGAGCAATGGTTTAGAACAGTTTGTAAACGATATTCAGAATGGTCAGCAGGCCCACAACCGTGACGAAGATGTTTTCGGGTTTGCCCTTATATTTCGCCATGGCTGGCGCTTTGCGGATGGCGTACATCGGCAGCAGGCACAGCAGAGAGGCGATAATTGGCGCGCCCATGGCTTCGATAAGGTCGAGAATATTCGGGTTGGCGTACGCCACAATCCAGGTGGAGCCCATGATGAAAACCATGCTGATGGTGTTCAGTTTGCCGACAGAGACCTTCTTCTTATCGCCTTTGTAGCCGAACTTGAGGATCAGGCCATTCAGCCCTTCCAGCGTGCCCAGGTAGTGGCCAAAGAAGGATTTGAAGATAGCGACCAGGGCAATAATGGAAGCGCCGTATTCCAGTACCGTCGCAAACGTCGATTTGGTGCCGGACATGGAGGCAAAGTGGTTCGCCAGGTAAGAGAGCACCGGGATGTTCTGCGCTTTGGCATCCGCCATGTTCTGCGGAGAGAGCGTAAACAGGCAGCTAAAGGCGAAGAACATCACCACGGCGACCATCAGCATGCTGGCGCGACCGATGATTTTGGAACATTTCTGCTCGGTGAATTCTTTACCGAACTCCGGCTCGTACTCTTCGCGCTTGGAAACCACAAACGAGGAGACGATAGGCGAAAAGTTAAAGGAGAAGACCATGATGGAAATCCCCAGCCACACCGTGACCAGGATGCCGTCATGGCCGGTGAAGGCGATATCGCTCAGGTTGACCTGGTCGATCACTGCGGAGTTCCAGTAAGGGATCAGCGACAGCGAAATCAGCACCAGACTGGCAATAAACGGGAATACCAGGAAGCTCATCACCTTCACCATCAGGTCCTTACCGAACCAGATGACAAAAGCCATCAGCAGCAGCAGGAACAGCGCCACCACGCCGCGGTTCAGCGCAGGCAGCTGGAGCTGGTTTTCCCAGAAGGTCATGAAGGTGTTAGTAATGGTGACGCCGTAAATCCACAGCAGCGGGCAAATGGCAAAGAAGTAGAGGAACGTGATCACCACCCCGCCGGTTTTACCGAAATGCTCTTCCACCGTTTCGGTGATGTTGCCGGAGACGTTGCTGCCGGACAGGCAGAGGCGCGCCAGCGCGCGGTGGCAGTAAAACGCAATCGGGAACGCGAGAACCAGCATCAGCAGGATAGGGATTAATCCGCCAAAGCCTGCGCGAATGGGGAAGAACAGCACGCCTGCGCCAATGGCGGTACCAAACAGGCCAAGCGTCCAGGTGGTATCAGACTTACGCCAGGAGGACGTTTTTGTCTGGCCAACGATAATGCTTTCTGTGTTGCTCATAGGTCACCTTTATGCGTCAACGAAGCCGGTAATTTGGGAAACACGGGAGAGATCGATATTGCCGCCGGAAATAATGCAGACGGTTTTGCGGCCCTGAATATAGTGATCCAGTTTGCCGCTTAATAACGCCGCGCAGGCCAGTGCGCCAGCGCCTTCCGTCACCACTTTATTTCGCTGAATAAGGGCAATCATGCTGTTGCGAATATCGTCTTCGCTCACCAGCACAATGTCATCGACCAGTTCACGAACGATTTCGAAGGTTAATTTGCCCGGGCGAGAGACGTCGCAGCCGTCGGCTAACGTGCCGGTGACGCGATGGTTGGTTATTTCTCCTGCCTGCCAGGAGGCTGCCATTCCGTGCACGTTTTCAGACTGTACGCCGATAATATTAATGGTCGGGTTGATGGATTTAATCGCCGTTGCAATCCCGGCAATTAAACCGCCGCCGCCGATAGGGACAATCACGTTATCCACGTCATATAAATCTTCGAGAATTTCCAGGCCGATGGTGCCCTGCCCGGCAATCACTTTGGCGTCATCGTAAGGCGGAATAAAAATACGCCCTTCCATCTCGACGATTTCGCTGACTTTGGCGATGGTGTCGTTAAAGTTCTCACCGTGCAGCACCACTTCCGCCGAGTAGTCGCGCGTCGCGGCCACCTTGGATTTTGGTGCGCCGATTGGCATCACCACTTTGCCATCGATGCCGAGCATGGCGCAGGAAAGGGAAACCCCCTGCGCGTGGTTTCCCGCTGAGCAGGCGACCACGCCTTTGCGTTTTTCAGCATCGGTCAGCGAGCTTAATTTATTAAACGCGCCGCGAATTTTGAACGAGCCGGTACGCTGCATGTTCTCAAACTTCAGGAATATTTCGCCCTTACAACGTTCGCTGAGATAATTCGAGCGTGGCATACCGGTTTTATATATCTTGCCTGCCAGGCGTTTTCTGGCATCCTGAATATCTTCAATGGTTACCGGGAGATCGTAAGTAATATGCATAATATCCTCGTTATAATAATTCATTCTTTTCAGGCAAAGTCAGGGTATCAGAGCGTTAATGCGTTAAGCTCTGGGTATTTTTAAAATAGAAACTTATTATTTATCGTCGTCTTTCGACATTCATCGACGAATATTGTTTTGCCAGCTCAACTAATACGGACGCCGATTTTTTAATTCTGTAATTTTTAGACCACACGGCGGCATAACGCGCCACGGGTAATTCATCTTCCACAGGCAGCACAATAAATTGATCCGAACCGAATGGGGCGATCATGTCGCGGGGAATCACCGTCAGATAATCGGCATTCAGGACAAGGTTATAAATGGTGACGACCGAATCGGTCTGGACGATGTTTTCGATGCTGATGTGGTTGTCTTGCAGAGTAGTCAGGAGTTCTTTGTAGTAGCCCATATCGGTTTGCGGCATCACCCACTGCTCATGCGTGAGCGATGCCAGTGTCGTCGGGCCCGTGCACGTTCGCGTTTTGCTGGCAACCAGCACAAACTCGGACTCAAACAGCGGTTCGACGTGCAGATCCTGCAGCAGCATTTCGTCGCTCAGCGTGCCGATGGCAAAATCCAGACGGCCGTCGCGAATGGCCGGGAGGAATGAGGAGAGCTGGGCTTCATACATTGAGACGCGCGCTTTCGGGAACACTTCCTTAAATTTTTTGATCATCCCGGACAGGAAGGTAAAGCCGATCAGTGACGGGTAGCCAAAGGAGACATCCATAACGGTGCTGAAGCTCAGGCTGTTGATTTCGCTCACCATGTTTTTCATTTCGCGGGTGATCGACTCTGAGTACGAGAGCAGAACCTGGCCCGCGGCGGTCAGTTTCACGCCGGTGTTTTTGCGCACCATCACTTCCACGCCGAAGTAGGACTCAATATCGCTGATAATTTTGCTGACGGCGGGTTGCGTCAGGCCCAGCTGTCTTGCCGCAGAACCTATGGAGCCACTTTTAATGACTTCCTGAAATACCACGAGGTGCTGTGTTTTCGGTAGAATAATAGTGTTCATAATATTCTGCGCTTATTTCCCTATGACGGGGTGAATTCTACTCAATAATGTTTAAAGGGGTATGTGCTGTTACTCACAATTTGCTTTTCAGCCCTTTTAACCCACCTCTCAAAAACCCATTAAAAACCTTATAAATCAACAAAATATAAGCATAAAAATACGCTACAACGCTGATATTGATCAACAAAAATAGCGGTAATAAATTTATTTTATGGCGATAACCCGGATAAATTTCACCGCTCTTAAAAAATCAATAAAGACGATATTTCAGACAATTAAAGACCAATAAATAACCGTTGTTTGTTTGAAACATTCTTTCAATTTATCAATTTTTTACGGCGTGAATTTTCAGACTTCAGGAAAAGAGTGGAATACGTCACACATTCATGGGAGAAATGTATTTGATTTCAATATGTGCATATCAAACGAGAAAAGATTGGCGATCATTAAGCTAACAATCATAACAAATTATCAATACTACAGATCGTCGATTTTTTGGATTTAAATTTTGTGATGTCGATCGTCTGCAGATACCGGGGTGGAATTGATAAGGAAAAAACAGTGAAATGTGCTTAATGTCGCAAATATGAGAATTGATGTCGTTTGTGTGGTTGTCGGGTGGCGCAGCGCTTACCCGTTCGTCGAGGTTGTCTGCCGGGGTGATTCCCGGCGACTTACCCAGCCCATCGTCGCTAAGATTTCCGTATCCATCTACTCATTCTGAACACCACCACGACTCTTGTCGTTTGTAGGCCTTAGAACTTTTTGTTCCGGAAGCGGGTATACGTCATCAGATAGCGTTTCAGATTGCGTAGCGTCATCAATTTCATCAGGGTTTGCGGGCGCATTTTTTTGTTGCGAATGTAGTAAAGAGTGAAGAGCTGATATTTTTTACTCGGTACGTCTAATTTGGCTTTGTGTTTCCGGTAAAAACGTAGATAACCTGAAAATTTTCGTCCTGAGCAGGTGATGCGGACGTCGCCGTGATTGACATAAAGCACCTGGGTGATGTCATCCAGTTTGAAAGGTTCACCGAAGGTTTCTGCAAGCCGATAAAACGCATCATAATCCTGAGCCGCAGGCAAGGCGTCGTCGAACAGGATCTGTTGCATTCTACTGGTTAAGGTCAGCATTTGGTTGCCTATAATATTGCGTTTATCAAACAGGCTTTTTTTATAAGCCGGTTTCGGATATACCTGCAACTCATGAGGGTGATGATATCCGGTACCGTCACAGAGATAATCATTTGCGTATAAAAAACTGTGCAACTGAAGTTGATGTTGACAGGTAAGAAAAGAGGACAGGCGTGTCGGCAGCCATTCATCATCATCGTCCAGACCCGTAATAAGATCACCCCGGGCCATCCGTATAGCCTGATTTCGAACTGCACAAGCGCCAGAGTTAAATTCATTGCGAATATAGGTAATGCGCGGGTCATTCAATTCAGTGATATACGTCAAGAGCTGGTCAAATGACGATGAGAAATCATCAATGATAATGAGTTCCCAGTGCACATAGTCTTGATTCAGCACCGATTGTATGGCTCTGATCGCCAATGTCTGGCGGTTCCAGGTTGGCATATAGATGGAGATGAGTGGTCGGGATAGTGGCATGTCACTTTCAATTTTCTCATGTTCCATCAATGGCCCGGTGCGATCGTTGAAGCAGGCATTATGGATATCGCTTCCAGTAAAATCCACGCAAGTACAATCAGCATGACTAAAAATAGTACCTTCCGTTTTACAGTAGCTAAGATTAGCGCCTGCAAGATTAGCACAGGAGAAATCGGCTCCCCGAAGATCACAAAACGAAATATCGCATCCCGATAAATCAATATTGCGTAAATAGAGCCCCCTGAGATCCATAAACCGCAGGTCTGCACCTGCCAAATCAGGCTGGTATCGGTGATTTTTCAGTATATTTCGATGATATTTAATCAGTTTTTTTCGTTTGTTTTTTTTGTTCATGCTCAACTGAATACCGATGGGTAAATGAGGCGTTGAGTTAAGCGCTCTTATCATCCTGTAGCAATAGCCCCTCTTCATTTTCAGAAATTAATTAGGGGTAAACTGTATTTATTAACGATTCATTTATTTTTCTCATACATTTTAGTGAGCCAGCGTGGTCTGAAGATCAAATATTGACAGGGAATAAACGTGAATCGCAATCCAGAGACATACGAAAAAACCACCTGAAGGTAGTCAGAAATGAAGGCTGTCGCGGTTGCCAGGTTTCAGGATAGTCGGGATGGAACAGCCGTTGGTGTGCCTCGTTTGTATCACAGTCTGTGTTTCATTTTCGCCTGTGAAGGCCTGAGGCACACCAACGAATTGTTTTAGAAGAAGTTGAAGCTGACCGATAAGCCGGGTTCTGTCGTGGACAGTCATTCATCTAGGCCAGCAATCGCTCACTGGCTCAAGCAGCCTACCCGGGTTCAGTACGGGCCGTACCATGTGAACCCCTATTTGGCCTTGCTCCGGGTGGAGTTTACCGTGCCACGGACTGTTACCAGCCGCGCGGTGCGCTCTTACCGCACCCTTTCACCCTTACCTGATCCCGCTTACGCGGGCCATCGGCGGTTTGCTCTCTGTTGCACTGGTCGTGGGTTTCCCCCCCAGGCGTTACCTGGCACCCTGCCCTATGGAGCCCGGACTTTCCTCCCCTCCGCCCGTCTCCCCCGAAAGGGACGACGACGAAGCGGCGACTGTCTGGTCAGCTTCGGCGCGCAGTATAGAGGGTTTGCGCGCCGCTGTCACCCTCAGGTATAGGTAAGGCGTGATTAACGCGCCACTTCCACCTTCGCCAGTTTTTCGTAGTAGCATGCAATTGCGCTGTGATCGGCCGTGCCCAGGCCATCGGCACGCAGCGCCTGCATCATCTCCATGACCGCTGCGGTCAGCGGCAGCTGTGCGCCCACGCCGTGGGAGGTATCCAGCGCGTTGGCCAGATCTTTAATATGCAGGTCGATGCGGAAACCGGGTTTGAAATTGCGATCCATGACCATGGGCGCTTTGGCATCCAGCACGGTACTGCCCGCCAGACCACCGCGAATGGCCTGGTAGACCAGGTCCGGATTGACGCCCGCTTTGGTTGCCAGCGTCAGCGCTTCAGACATGGCGGCAATGTTGAGCGCCACAATCACCTGGTTTGCCAGCTTGGTCACGTTACCCGCCCCAATCTCTCCGGTGTGCACCACGGAGCCCGCCATGGCTTTCATCAGGTCGTAAAATTTATCGAAAACGGCTTTATCACCGCCGACCATCACCGACAGCGTGCCGTCGATCGCTTTCGGCTCACCGCCGCTGACCGGCGCATCCAGCATATCGACGCCCTTTGCTTTTAGCGCCTCGCTGATTTCACGGCTTGCAAGCGGTGCGATAGAGCTCATATCGATCAGCACCAGGCCAGGCTTCGCGCCGTCGATAATGCCGTTTTCACCCAGCGCAACCTCTTTAACATGCGGGGAGTTTGGCAGCATGGTGATGATGACATCGCACTGCTCGGCAATCGCTTTCGCGGTGGTGGCCGTTTCTGCTCCCGCCGCCATCACCTCAGCCACGGCCTGTGGATTATGATCGGATACCACCAGTGAGTAACCCGCTTTGATGAGGTTCTTACTCATTGGTTTACCCATGATCCCCAGGCCAATAAAGCCCACTTTCAGCGTCATAATCTATTTCCTCAATGATGGTTATTTTTTAAAAGCGTCCGCTAATTTCTGCGTAGCCGAGCGGAAAACGCCGAGGTCGCTGCCGACGGCAACAAACGAGGCTCCCCACTCCAGATAGCGGCGTGCGTCAGCCTCAACCGGCGCCAGAATGCCGCACGGTTTACCGTGTGCTTTGGCGCGGGCAAAGATGTGCTGGATCGCGCGCTGCACGTCAGGGTGGCTGGCGTTGCCCAGATGGCCAAAGGCGGCAGCCAGATCGCTTGGACCGACGAAGATCCCGTCCACGCCGTTTGTGGCGGCAATCGCGTCGACGTTATCAACGCCCTGCTGGCTCTCGATCTGAACCAGAATGGTGATGTTGCTGTTGGACTGCGCGAAATAGTCCGGGACGGTGCCAAACATATTGGCGCGGTGTGAAACGGAGACGCCGCGGATCCCTTCCGGGGGATAGCGCGTTGATGCAACGGCCAGCGCCGCTTGTTCTTCCGTCTCCACAAACGGGATCAGGAAGTTGTAGAAGCCGATATCCAGCAGACGCTTGATAATCACCGGTTCGTTGGTGGGGACACGCACCACCGGAGCACTGTGGCTGCCTTTAAGCGCCATCAACTGCGGAATAAAGGTGCTGATATCGTTCGGTGCATGCTCGCCGTCCAGCACCAGCCAGTCGAAACCGGCCAGGCCCAGCACTTCGGTGCTGATGGGATTTGCCAGCGCGGACCAGCAGCCAATCTGAATCTGGTGCGCCGCGAGAGCCGCTTTAAATTTATTCGGGAAGATCGCGTTATTCATCGTATTTACCTTTTTAATTCAGCAGCCTTTTTCAGCATCATTTTATTTATTCAGACACCCCGCCAGCATGATATTTATTATTCTGCCGTATTCTGGCGTGATAAAAACGTCATTCAGTATAAGACGCTATCCGCGACCGCACATTGTTTTAATGCTCAGGTATTACGGTATATTTTGATAAAAATTTTTGCATATGCACAAAGCACTGGGCGCTAATGCACAGAATCAAGGATTACGGGTTCTGAAGCGATCGGGATCACATTTTGCTATTCATTCTGCTGACATGCTTTATTTCTGAAAGCCGCGTATTTATTTCTACCATTAGAAAAATGGCTGAATTTATTATCAGACTTTTTGCTGGAGAATACTGAACAATGGCCGACATTGAAATTCGACAGGCACCGCCGACAGCGTTTTATATAAAAGTGCACGACGCCGATAACGTGGCGATTATCGTCAACGACAATGGCTTAAAAGCGGGAACCCGCTTTCCGGACGGGCTGGAACTGATTGAGCATGTTCCGCAGGGACATAAAGTCGCCCTGGTGGATATCCCTGTTAACAGCGAAATCGTGCGTTACGGTGAAGTCATCGGCTATGCCGTTCGTTCGATACCGCAGGGAAGCTGGGTGGAGGAGTCGCTGGTGGCGCTGCCAGAAGCGCCGCCGCTGAACACACTTCCGCTGGCAACCCGCGTGCCGGAACCGCTTCCCCCACTGGAAGGCTATACCTTTGAAGGCTATCGCAATGCGGACGGCAGCGTCGGCACCAAAAATCTGCTCGGCATTACCACCAGCGTGCACTGCGTGGCGGGCGTAGTGGATTACGTGGTGAAAATAATCGAACGCGATCTGCTGCCAAAATACCCGAACGTCGACGGCGTGGTGGGCCTGAATCACCTCTACGGCTGCGGCGTGGCGATTAACGCGCCCGCTGCCGTGGTGCCTATCCGGACCATCCACAATATCGCCCTGAACCCGAACTTTGGCGGCGAGGTGATGGTCATTGGCCTCGGCTGTGAAAAATTGCAGCCAGAACGTTTGCTGCAGGGGACCGAGGATGTCAAAGCCATCCCGGCAGACGAGGCCAGCATCGTGCGCCTGCAGGACGAACGCCACGTCGGTTTCCGCTCAATGGTCGACGATATTTTGCAGGTAGCAGAGCGACATCTGGACAAGCTCAACCGCCGCCAGCGCGAAACGTGCCCGGCCTCTGAGCTGGTTGTGGGCACCCAGTGCGGCGGCAGCGATGCCTTCTCCGGCGTGACGGCCAACCCGGCGGTGGGCTTTGCATCCGATCTGCTTGTTCGCTGCGGCGCCACGGTGATGTTCTCCGAGGTGACCGAAGTGCGAGACGCCATCCATCTGCTGACGCCGCGCGCGGTTAATGAAGAGGTCGGCAAGCGCCTGCTTGAGGAGATGGCCTGGTACGATAACTATCTCGATATGGGCAAAACCGACCGCAGCGCCAATCCCTCCCCCGGGAACAAGAAAGGCGGCCTGGCAAACGTGGTGGAAAAAGCCCTCGGCTCGATTGCCAAATCCGGGCAGAGCGCCATTGCAGAGGTGCTCTCTCCGGGACAGCGCCCGACGAAACGCGGACTGATCTACGCGGCAACGCCGGCCAGCGATTTTGTGTGCGGCACGCAGCAGGTCGCATCCGGCATTACGGTGCAGGTCTTTACCACCGGGCGCGGCACGCCGTACGGCCTGATGGCGGTGCCGGTGATTAAAATGGCGACCCGCACCGCGCTCGCGAACCGCTGGTATGACTTAATGGATATCAACGCGGGAACCATCGCCACCGGAGAAGAGAGCATTGAGGACGTGGGCTGGAAGCTGTTCCACTTCATTCTCGATGTCGCCAGCGGGCGGAAGAAAACCTTTTCGGATCAGTGGGGATTACACAACCAGCTGGCGGTGTTTAACCCGGCACCGGTGACGTGACTTCCCCTCACTCTGCCCTCTCCCCCAGGGAGAGGGTAAAAAAAATTTAAACCAACACCACCTCAATCCCGCTTTTCCGTAATCCTTCCAGACTCTCCGCCGGAATACCTTCATCGACAATAATCATATCAATCCGTTGCGTATCAATGATTTTATGCAGGCTTGAGCGGTTAAATTTGCTGGAGTCAGTGACAACGATAATACGCTCCGCCACCTCGCACATTTTGCGATTCAGACGGGCTTCGTCTTCGTTATGCGTACTCACGCCCCGGTCGAGATCGATGGCATCGACGCCCAGGAACAGCAGGTCAAAATGGTAATTCTGTAGCGACTGCTCGGCCTGGTCACCGTAGAAGGATTGCGACTGACGACGCAAATGCCCGCCGGTCATCAGCAACTCCACCCCGTCCGCTTCCAGCAGCGCGTTCGCTACGTTCATGCCGTTAGTCATCGCAATCACGTCCGTGTGCTGGCGCAGCATGCGGGCGATTTCAAACGTCGTGGTACCCGAATCCAGAATGATGCGGTGCCCGGGTTTGACCAGCGCGGCAGCGGCCTGAGCAATGCTGCGCTTAACCGCCGTATTCAGCGAGCTTTTATCTTCCACGGAAGGCTCAGCGCCCGGCACATTACCTTCGCAAATCAGTGCCCCGCCGTAGGCGCGAACGGCAATGCCCTGCTTCTCAAGAAAGGCGAGGTCATTGCGGATCGTCACCGTCGAAACGCCGTACAGATGAGACAGATCGTTAACCTGCACGCTTCCCTGCGCCCGCAACCGCTGAATGATCTGTTCTCGCCTTTCACTGGTGCCGGTGATGCGCTTTTCTGCGGATGAATCGGTGCTGCTCATACGAGCTCCTTAATCAATATTCTTTCGTTTCATTTCGTTTTGCCTATTAAGGCCTTTCCTTTAAGGGAATGCAAGCCCTGCATGGTGACGATACGCAAGCTGGCATCGCGCTGAAACCTTTCATTATGTTTCTTTTGTGAAACAGATCGGAAAACCATTATCTTTCGTTTTATTTTTATATCACCATGATGCAGGATTAAATGAAACAAAACGAAAGATAAATATCATTGCCATCCGAAATGGAGAGGAAAGTGAAACATCTGACAGAAATGGTGGAACACCATAAACGGGGGAATTCAAACGGGATCTATGCCGTCTGCTCCGCGCATCCGCTGGTACTGGAAGCGGCAATTCGTTATGCGCATTCGCATCGATCCCCGCTGCTGATCGAGGCCACCTCCAACCAGGTGGATCAATTTGGCGGCTATACCGGCATGACGCCCGCTGATTTTCACGGGTTTGTCTGCCAGCTTGCCGAGTCGCTCGGTTTCCCGACGTCACAGCTGATCCTCGGCGGCGATCATCTGGGCCCCAACCGCTGGCAAAATCTTCCTGCGGAACAGGCGATGGCCAACGCAGACGATCTGATCAAAAGCTATGTTTCTGCCGGATTCAAAAAGATCCACCTCGACTGCAGCATGTCCTGTGAGGACGATCCGGTTCCCCTGACCGATGCGATCGTCGCCGGACGCGCCGCACGCCTGGCGAAGATTGCCGAAGCGACCTGTCGCGAGCAGTTTGGGGTAGCCGATCTGGTCTACGTTATCGGCACGGAAGTGCCAGTTCCCGGTGGTGCGCACGACACGCTCACCGAACTTGAAGTCACCACGCCGGATGCGGCCCGCGCCACGCTTGAAGCGCACCGTCATGCATTCGAAAAGGAAGGCTTAACCGACATCTGGCCGCGCATTATTGGTCTGGTCGTCCAGCCCGGCGTGGAGTTCGACCATGCGCACGTCTGCGACTATCAGCCGCAGAAAGCCGTCGCCCTGAGCAAAATGGTTGAAGCCTACGACACGCTGGTGTTTGAAGCCCACTCCACCGACTACCAGACGCCGCAGGCGCTGCGAAAGCTGGTCAACGATCACTTTGCGATTCTGAAGGTTGGCCCTGCCCTGACCTTCGCCCTGCGCGAAGCGCTCTTCGCGCTGGCCGCCATCGAAGAGGAACTGCTGCCAGCGAAAGCCGTTTCTGGCCTGCGTCACGTGCTGGAAAACGTCATGCTCGATCGCCCGGAATACTGGCAAAGCCATTACCACGGTGACGGCAACGCGCGTCGCCTGGCCCGCGGCTACAGCTACTCTGACCGCGTGCGCTATTACTGGCCGGACAGCCAGATTGACGACGCTTTTGAACGGCTGGTGCGCAACCTTGCAGACGAGCCCATTCCGCTGCCGCTGATCAGCCAGTACCTGCCGCTGCAGTACGGCAAAGTTCGCGAGGGCGCTCTCAAGTCAACGCCACGGGAACTCATCATCGACCACATTCAGGACATACTCCAGCAGTACCACGCCGCCTGCGAAGGCGTAACAACGCAAAACGCATAATAAAAAGAGGAAAGCGCTATGCCAAACATTGTTTTATGCCGCATTGATGAACGTCTGATTCACGGTCAGGTGGGCGTGCAGTGGGTGGGGTTTGCGGGGGCAAACCTGGTACTCGTCGCCAACGATGAGGTGGCTGAAGATCCGGTTCAACAGAACCTGATGGAGATGGTGCTCGCGGAAGGGATCGCCGTGCGCTTCTGGTCACTGCAAAAAGTGATCGACAACATTCACCGCGCCGCTGACCGCCAGAAAATCCTGCTGGTCTGCAAATCACCCGCTGATTTTCTGAAGCTGGTTGAGGGAGGCGTGCCCATCACCCGTATCAACGTAGGAAACATGCACTACGCCAGTGGCAAACAACAAATTGCCAAAACGGTCTCTGTCGACGCGAACGATATCGCCGCGTTCAACGGCCTGAAAGCGGCCGGGGTGGAATGCTTCGTTCAGGGCGTTCCAACAGAAACTGCTTTGGATCTCTTTAAACTGCTCTGAGGGATTCACAATGGAAATCAGTCTGTTGCAGGCACTGGGGTTGGGCATACTCGCCTTTATCGCCGGTCTGGATATGTTTAACGGGTTAACGCACATGCACCGCCCGGTGGTGCTCGGGCCGCTGGTCGGCCTGATTCTGGGCGACCTGCATACCGGTATTTTGACCGGCGGCACGTTAGAGCTGGTCTGGATGGGGCTGGCGCCGCTCGCCGGTGCCCAGCCGCCGAACGTCATTATCGGCACCATTGTGGGTACCGCATTTGCCATCAGCACCGGGGTGAAGCCAGAAGTTGCCGTTGGCGTCGCCGTCCCGTTTGCCGTCGCGGTACAGATGGGAATTACGTTCCTCTTCTCGGTGATGTCCGGCGTGATGTCACGCTGCGATCGCATGGCGGCCAATGCAGATACTCACGGTATTGAACGGGTGAACTATCTTGCGCTGCTGGCGCTCGGCATCTTCTATTTTCTGTGCGCCTTCCTGCCGATCTA
The DNA here is from genome assembly GCF_040059225.1 of Enterobacter cloacae complex sp. Mu1197. Taxonomy (NCBI): domain Bacteria; kingdom Pseudomonadati; phylum Pseudomonadota; class Gammaproteobacteria; order Enterobacterales; family Enterobacteriaceae; genus Enterobacter; species Enterobacter cloacae complex sp. Mu1197. The sequence continues at coordinate 4,112,260 of NZ_CP157375.1, forward strand.
CTTCGGTGCGGAACATGCGAAAACCGCCATTGATGTTCTGCCGGCACGGTTGATTGACGGCCTCGGCGTTGCGGGCGGCATCATGCCTGCCATCGGCTTCGCCGTACTGCTGAAGATCATGATGAAAAACGTCTACATCCCTTACTTCATTATCGGTTTTGTCGCCGCCGCCTGGCTCAAGCTTCCGGTGCTGGCGATTGCGGCCGCCGCGCTGGCCATGGCGCTGATCGACCTGATGCGTAAATCACCTGAACCGACGGCTCCTGCGGCCCAGAAAGAGGAATTCGAAGATGGCATCTAATCAAACAACGTTACCGGGCGTGTCTGAATCCGAAGAGACGCTGCTGACCGGCGTCAACGAAAACGTCTACGAAGACCAGAGCATCGGTGCCGAACTGACGAAAAAAGATATTAACCGCGTGGCCTGGCGTTCAATGCTGCTGCAGGCCTCGTTTAACTATGAACGTATGCAGGCCTCCGGTTGGCTGTACGGGCTGCTGCCCGCGCTGAAAAAGATCCACTCCAACAAGCGGGATCTGGCGCGCGCCATGAAAGGCCATATGGGCTTCTTTAACACCCACCCGTTCCTGGTGACCTTTGTTATCGGCATCATTCTGGCGATGGAGCGCTCCAAGCAGGATGTGAACAGCATCCAGAGCACCAAAATTGCCGTCGGCGCGCCGCTCGGCGGTATCGGCGACGCCATGTTCTGGCTAACCCTGCTGCCCATCTGCGGCGGTATCGGCGCCAGCCTGGCGCTGCAAGGGTCGATTCTGGGGGCCGTGATCTTTATCGTGCTGTTTAACGTGGTGCACCTCGGCCTGCGTTTTGGTCTGGCGCACTACGCATACCGGATGGGCGTGGCGGCCATTCCGCTGATCAAAGCCAACACCAAAAAGGTCGGTCACGCGGCGTCTATCGTCGGGATGACGGTGATTGGCGCGCTGGTGGCAACGTATGTCCGACTCAATACGACGCTTGAAATCAAGGCGGGTGATGCCGTCGTCAAACTGCAGGCCGACGTTATCGACAAGCTGATGCCCGCGTTCCTGCCGCTGGTCTACACCCTGACCATGTTCTGGCTGGTACGCCGCGGCTGGAGCCCGCTGCGTCTGATTGGTATCACCGTGCTGCTGGGCGTAGTCGGTAAGTTCTGTCATTTCCTGTAAAAGCAAAGAGGTTGCGATGTTAGGCATTATTTTGACGGGTCACGGCGGTTTTGCCAGCGGGCTTGAGCAGGCGATGAAGCAGATCCTCGGCGAACAGCCGCAGTTTATCGCCATCGATTTTCCTGAAACATCCACCACCGCGCGACTGACCGCTCAGCTTGAGCAGGCGGTGAGTGAACTCGATGCAGAGCACGATATTGTGTTTCTCACCGATTTGCTCGGCGGCACGCCGTTTCGCGTAGCATCGACGCTCGCCATGCAACGGCCGGGCAGCGAAGTGATCACCGGGACCAACCTGCAGCTACTGCTGGAGATGGTGCTGGAGCGCGACGGATTAAGCAGCGAAGCGTTTCGTCTGCAGGCGCTGGAGTGCGGGCACCGCGGCCTGACCAGCCTCGTAGACGAACTGGGACGCTGTCGCGAGGAAGCCCCTGCCGAGGAAGGGATATGAGGCAGCTGCTGCGCGCGAGGCGGGTGCTTACCGAACAGGGCTGGCTGGATGACCACCAGCTACGCATTGAAAACGGCGTGATTGCGGCTATTGAGCCTGTCCCGGCGGGCGTGACGTCGCGCGATGCGGAACTGCTCTGCCCGGCGTATATCGATACGCACGTCCACGGCGGCGCTGGCGTGGACGTAATGGATGATGCGCCTGACGTGCTGAATATTCTCGCGATGCATAAAGCGCGCGAAGGCGTGGGCGCCTTTTTACCCACCACCGTTACCGCGCCGCTGGAGGCTATCCACGGCGCGCTCGCGCGAATCGCCCGTCGCTGTCAGTCGGGCGGCCCCGGCGCGCAGATCCTGGGCAGCTACCTGGAAGGACCGTACTTTACGCCGCAGAACAAAGGGGCGCATCCGCCTGACCTGTTCCGGGAACTGGATGTCGCCGAGCTGGACGGCCTGATTGACGTTTCACTGAGCACGTTACGGGTGGTGGCGCTGGCGCCGGAAAAACCTGGCGCGTTGCTGGCGATTCGCCATCTCAAACAGCGCGGAATACGCGTGATGCTGGGCCACAGCGCCGCTACGTTTGATCAAACCCTCGCCGCGTTTGACGCGGGTGCCGATGGGCTGGTGCACTGCTATAACGGCATGACGGGACTGCACCACAGGGAACCCGGCATGGTCGGCGCAGGGCTGACGGACAAACGGGCGTGGCTGGAGCTGATTGCCGACGGCCACCATGTCCATCCGGGAGCCATGCGGTTATGCCGTTGCTGCGCAAAAGAACGCCTGGTGCTGATCACCGATGCTATGCAGGCAGCCGGTATGCCGGATGGTCGGTATACGCTCTGTGGTGAAACGGTCACGATGCAAAACGGCGTGGTTCGAACCGGCTCCGGCGGGCTGGCCGGGAGCACGCTCTCGCTGGATGCCGCTGTACGCAATATGGTGGAACATACAGGTATCACTGCCGAAGACGCCATTCATATGGCCTCGCTGCATCCCGCCCGCCTGCTGGGCATGGATAATCAACTCGGTTCGTTAGCGCCGGGTAAACGCGCGAATCTCAACGCGCTGAACGGGGGTTTACACCTCCAGCAGATCTGGATTCAGGGCCAGGCTCTCCCCCTTTAGCCCTTTCATTGTGTCTCCTTTTGGCTTTACGGCCTGAAATCGTAAGGCCTTTCTTTTCCTTTCCTTTAATCTGCCTCTTCCTTTCATGATCACACTTTTCGTTTTATTTCTTTTCTTTCATTGATGTTTCGATTTCTTTTCTATAGATTTTATTTAACTGCTAAAGTGAACAAGTGAAACGAAACGAAAGATAGCGACACGATTGCCAGCGTCTGATGTGGAATTCACACGACTAAGGATTGAGTTATGCCACAAACTACCACCGCCGCAACCGGCACCTGGACCGAGGAAGAGATCCGCCAGCAGCCTGCCAGCTGGATCCGCTCGCTCAACAATATCGATAGCCTGCGTTCTTCGATCGACAGCTTCCTGACGCCGCTGCTGCGCAAGCACGATCTGCGGATCGTCCTGACCGGCGCGGGCACGTCCGCGTTTATCGGCGATATCATTGCGCCATGGCTTGCGAGCCACACCGGGAAAACTATCTCCGCCGTCCCGACCACTGACCTGGTCACAAACCCGATGGATTACTTCAGCCCTGCGCATCCGCTGCTGCTGGTTTCGTTTGCCCGATCCGGCAACAGTCCGGAAAGCGTCGCAGCCGTTGAGCTGGCCAATCAGTTCGTACCGGAGTGCTACCACCTGTCGATCACCTGTAACGAGGCCGGAAGCCTGTACCAGACCGCCGTCGACAGCGATAACGCTTATGCCCTGCTGATGCCTGCCGAAACGCACGATCGCGGGTTCGCGATGACCAGCAGTATCACCACCATGATGGCGAGCTGTCTGGCCGTATTCGCCCCGGAAACGATCAACAGTCACACCTTCCGCGACGTGGCCGATCGCTGTCAGGCGATCCTCACCTCGCTCGGCGATTTCAGCCATGGCGTCTTTGGCAGCGAACCGTGGAAACGGATCGTGTATCTGGGAAGCGGCGGTCTGCAGGGCGCGGCGCGCGAATCGGCGCTGAAGGTGCTGGAGCTGACGGCGGGCAAGCTGGCGGCATTCTACGATTCCCCCACCGGTTTCCGTCACGGGCCGAAGTCGCTGGTGGATAACGAAACGCTGGTGGTGGTGTTCATCTCCAGCCATCCGTATACGCGTCAGTACGATCTGGATCTGCTGGCCGAACTGCGCCGCGATCGCCAGGCCCTGCGCGTCGTCGCCATCGCCGCTGAAAACGATCCGGCCATTGAAGCGGGGCCGCATATTCTCCTGCCGCCTTCCCGTCCGTTTAGCGATATGGAACAGGCGTTCTGCTTCCTGATGTATGCGCAGGTCTTTGCCCTTACCCAGTCGCTCAGCGTAGGCAATACGCCCGATACGCCATCCGCCAGCGGGACGGTCAACCGCGTGGTGCAGGGCGTTGTTATTCATCCGTGGCAGGCTTAAGAGGATCTGATTATGAGTATTATCTCGACGAAATATCTTCTCCAGGACGCGCAGACAAAAGGCTATGCCGTTCCGGCGTTCAACATCCACAACGCGGAGACGATCCAGGCGATCCTCGAAGTGTGCAGCGAAATGCGATCGCCAGTGATCCTCGCGGGCACGCCGGGCACCTTTAAGCATATTGCGCTGGAAGAGATTTACGCCCTGTGCAGCGCCTACTCCCTCACCTACGACATGCCGCTGGCGCTACACCTCGATCACCACGAATCGCTGGACGATATTCGCCGCAAGGTCAACGCGGGTGTGCGCAGCGCGATGATCGACGGCAGCCACTATCCGTTTGAACAGAACGTGAAGCTGGTGAAGTCGGTGGTCGATTTCTGCCACCTCAACGACTGCAGCGTCGAAGCCGAACTGGGCCGCCTGGGCGGCGTGGAAGATGACATGAGCGTGGACGCCGAAAGCGCGTTTCTCACCGATCCGCAGGAGGCGAAACGCTTTGTCGAACTGACCGGCGTCGACAGCCTTGCCGTCGCCATCGGCACCGCACACGGCCTGTATACCAAGCGCCCAAAAATCGACTTCCAGCGGCTGGCCGAGATCCGTGAAGTGGTCACCGTGCCGCTGGTGCTGCACGGCGCGAGCGATGTGCCGGATGAGGATGTGCGTCGCACCATCGAACTGGGCGTGTGCAAAGTTAACGTGGCAACCGAGCTGAAAATCGCCTTCTCTGACGCGGTGAAAGCCTGGTTTGCCGACAACCCGCAGGGCAACGATCCGCGCTTCTATATGCGGGTCGGCATGGACGCCATGAAAGAGGTGGTCAGAAGCAAAATCACCGTTTGCGGCTCCGCAAACCGGCTGCTGCTTCCAGCGGAAGCCTGATCCCATCGCGCATTACGTCAGTACCTAAAAATAACTATAAGCCTCGCAAATATGAAGGCGCGTCCTTAAGCCGGACAGCGCCTTCCATTATCCTAAAAATCCGAGGAGTCCCTACATGACACAGGAAAAGTCGTTTAAATCGAAAGCGTGGGAATTTTTCCAAAGCCTGGGAAAGACCTTTATGTTCCCGGTCTCCCTGCTGGCCTTTATGGGGTTGCTGCTGGGGATCGGTAGCTCCGTCACCAGCCCTTCCACCATTAAAAGCTTTCCCTTTCTGGGCGGCGAGTTAACGCAGCTAACCTTTGGCTTTATCGCCATGGTGGGCGGCTTCGCCTTTACCTATCTGCCGCTGATGTTCGCCATGGCGATCCCGATGGGCCTCGCGAAACGCAACAAGGCCGTGGGCGCTTTTGCCGGGTTCGTTGGCTACATGCTGATGAACATGAGCATCAACTACTACCTGACCGCCACCCACCAGCTTGCCGATGCCGCGACCATGAGACAGGTGGGACAATCGATCGTGCTGGGGATCCAGACCCTGGAGATGGGCGTGCTGGGCGGCATCGTGGTGGGGGTGATTACCTATTTCCTGCACGAGCGTTTTCAGGACACGGTCCTCCACGACGCCTTTGCCTTCTTTAGCGGCATCCGTTTTGTACCGATTATCACTGCCCTTACCCTTTCGCTGGTCGGGCTGTTCATTCCCCTACTGTGGGAATACGTGGCGCTGGGGATTGCCGGGATTGGCCATATTATCCAGAGCACCAGCGTTTTCGGCCCCTTCCTTTACGGCGTGGGCGTGCTGCTGCTTAAACCCTTCGGCCTGCACCACATTCTGCTGGCGATGGTGCGCTTCACGCCAGCAGGCGGGATTGAGATGGTCAACGGCCATGAGGTGGCCGGCGCGCTGAATATCTTCTACGCCGAGCTGAAAGCCGGACTGCCGTTTAGCCCGCACGTTACCGCGTTTCTGTCACAAGGGTTTATGCCGACCTTTATCTTTGGCTTACCTGCCGTGGCCTACGCCATCTACCGCACCGCGCGTCCGGAAAACCGCCCGGTGATTAAGGGGCTGCTGCTTTCCGGCGTGCTGGTGTCCGTCGTTACCGGTATTTCAGAGCCGATTGAGTTCCTGTTCCTGTTTATCGCCCCTGCGCTTTACGCCTTCCATATCGTGATGTCGGGCCTGGCGCTGATGGTGATGGCCCTGCTTGGGGTGACCATCGGCAACACCGACGGTGGGATTCTGGATCTGCTGATCTTTGGCGTGATGCAGGGGATGTCGACCAAATGGTATCTGCTGTTCCCGGTCGGTATCGCCTGGTTTGCTATCTACTTCGTCGTCTTCCGCTGGTACATCCTCAAACACGATATCAAGACGCCGGGACGTGAAGTGGATGTACAGGCTGCACAGCAGGCCGTCGAAGCCAACACCCGCGCGCGTGGAAAATCGAAATACGATCATGGGCTTATCCTGCAGGCGCTCGGAGGCAAAGAGAACATCGAGTCGCTCGACAACTGCATCACCCGCTTGCGTCTGGTGGTGAAAGAGATGGGCCTTATCGATCAGCAGGCGCTGAAAGCAGCGGGCGCCCTGTCGGTGGTGGTGCTGGATGCTCACAGCGTACAGGTGATCATCGGCCCGCAGGTTCAGAGCGTCAAAACCGGCATTGAAGCCTTAATTTAACAGGGGGTCGTTGTGTTTGATTTCGACAAAATCATCGAGCGTAAAAGCGATAAGTGCCGTAAATGGGACCATGCGTTTGTCTGCTCACGCTTTGGTGATGTTCCGGAGGGGTTTATCCCGCTGTGGATCGCCGATATGGATTTCACCTCGCCGCCCGCCGTTATTGAAGGCTTCCGGCGCATCGTGGAGCACGGCACCTTTGGCTATACGTGGTGCTTCGACGAATTCTACGACGCGACGATCGCCTTTCAGCGCACGCGTCATCAGGTTGAGGTAGACCGATCGTGGATCACGCTGACCTACGGCACCGTCTCCACCCTGCATTACACGGTTCAGGCGTTCTGCCAGCCTGGCGACAGCGTGATGATGAACACGCCGGTCTACGATCCGTTTGCGATGGCAGCACAGCGTCAGGGCGTGCGGGTACTTGCAAATCCGCTGAGCGTGAAGGAAAACCGCTATCAGCTGGATTTTAATCTGATTGAAGATCAGCTCAAAACCCACCGTCCAAAACTGTGGTTTTTCTGCTCGCCGCATAACCCCTCGGGCCGAATCTGGCGCGCAGATGAGATACGGCAGGTGTCCGATCTCTGTAAGCGCTACGGCACGATTCTGGTGGTCGATGAGGTTCACGCCGAGCACATTCTGGACGGTACATTCGTCAGCTGTCTGACTTCGGGCTGTGCCGCGCAGGACAACCTGATCGTGCTGACGTCGCCCAATAAAGCCTTCAACCTGGGCGGGCTGAAAACGTCTTATTCGATGATCCCGGACGATTCGCTGCGCCAGCGCTTCCGCCAGCAGCTTGAGAAGAACTCGATTACTTCCCCCAATATGTTCGGCGTATGGGGGATTATCCTCGCCTATCAGCACGGTCTGCCGTGGCTCGACGCGCTGAACGGGTATCTGCAAGGCAACGCGCGCTACCTTGCGGACGCTATTCAGACCCACTTCCCGACGTGGAAGATGATGAACCCGGAATCGTCGTATCTGGCCTGGATAGACGTGAGCGCCGACGAGCGCAACGCCACCCAGTTAACCCAACATTTTGCCCGGCAGGCGGGCGTGGTCATTGAAGACGGCAGCCACTACGTGCAAAACGGCGAAAACTACCTGCGGATCAACTTCGGCACCCAGCGCTACTGGCTGGAGCAGTCCATCACCCGAATGCTGAAGCATTACTGATAAGGATCTAAACCCGATGAAAAAAGTGCTCACTCTTTCGCTGCTGGCTCTCTCTGTTTCTCATGGCGCGGCGGCCGCCAACTACGCGCTCAATAACGACAATATTGCTCTGTCGTTTGACGATGCAAACGCAACGGTGGTAGTGAAGGACAGCAAGGCTAACCATCCGCTCACGCCCCTGGAGCTGTTCTTTCTGACGCTGCCGGATGAGACAAAAATCCACGCCGCTGATTTCTCCATCAAGCATGTCGAAAAGCGGGACAACGCGATTGTCATCGACTTTACGCGCCCGGATTTTAACGTAACGGTGAAGCTGAATCTGGTGAAGGATAAATATGCCAGTATCGATTACACCCTCGCGGCTGTTGGTCAGCCGCGAGACGTGGCGAAAATTACCTTCTTCCCGACAAAAAAACAGTCTCAGGCACCGTATGTTGACGGGGCCATTAACAGTTCGCCGATCGTGGCTGATTCGTTCTTTATTCTGCCGGATAAACCGATCGTGAATACTTACGCCTATGAAGCGACGACCAACCTCAATGTCGAGCTGAAAACCCCCATTCAGCCTGAAACGCCGGTCAGCTACACGATGTATTTCGGCACCTTCCCGGAAACCAGCCAACTGCGCCGCAGCGTGAACCAGTTTATCGATGCCGTGCGCCCCCGTCCGTATAAGCCTTACCTGCACTACAACAGCTGGATGGATATCGGCTTCTTTACACCTTACTCCGAGCAGGATGTGCTGGGGCGGATGGACGAGTGGAATAAGGAATTTATCACCGGACGCGGCGTGGCGCTGGACGCGTTCCTGCTGGACGACGGCTGGGACGACCTTACCGGGCGCTGGCTGTTTGGTCCGGCATTCAGCAACGGTTTTGGCAAGGTACGGGAAAAAGCCGACAGCCTGCACAGCTCGGTTGGGCTGTGGCTCTCACCGTGGGGAGGCTACAACAAGCCCCGCGACATTCGCGTCTCGCATGCAAAAGAGTATGGATTCGAAACCGTCGACGGGAAGCTGGCGCTGTCAGGGCCGAACTACTTTAAGAACTTCAATGAGCAGATCGTTAAGCTGATCAAAAACGAACACATTACCTCGTTCAAACTTGATGGGATGGGAAACGCCAATTCGCATATTAAGGGCAGCCCGTTCGCCTCGGATTTTGACGCCTCTATCGCCCTGCTGCATAACATGCGCAGCGCTAACCCAAACCTGTTTATCAACCTGACCACCGGGACCAACGCCAGCCCGTCCTGGCTGTTCTACGCTGATTCGATCTGGCGCCAGGGGGACGACATCAACCTGTACGGCCCCGGCACGCCGGTGCAGCAGTGGATGACCTACCGCGATGCGGAAACGTACCGCTCGATTGTGCGCAAGGGCCCGCTGTTCCCGCTGAACTCCTTGATGTACCACGGGATCGTCAGCGCGGAGAATGCCTACTACGGTCTGGAGAAGGTACAAACGGACAGCGATTTTGCCGACCAGGTCTGGAGCTATTTCGCGACCGGTACGCAGCTGCAGGAGCTGTATATCACCCCGTCAATGCTGAATAAGGCGAAGTGGGACACCCTGGCGCAGGCCGCGAAATGGTCCCGGGAAAACGCCAGCGTGCTGGTGGACACCCACTGGATAGGCGGCGACCCAACGGCGCTGCAGGTTTACGGCTGGGCATCATGGAGCAAGGACAAAGCGATTCTCGGCTTGCGTAACCCGTCGGATAAGCCGCAAAGCTACTACCTGGATTTGACGAGAGATTTCGAAGTCCCGACAGGAAACGCGGCGCAGTTTAGTCTGAAGGCGGTGTATGGCCGTAATTCAACCGTACCGGAGGCGTACAAAAACGCCGTGGTGATTACGCTGCAACCGCTGGAAACGCTGGTGTTTGAGGCGATACCTGCTAGCTAAAAGACGCTTAAAGATCTGTAGGCCGGGTAAGGCGTAGCCGCCACCCGGCAAAAACGGGCAGGAGATGCCTTACTCCCCCTGCTGCTCCAGCGCATACTTATACAGCGCATTTTTCTTCACGCCGTGAATTTCTGCCGCCAGCGCAGCGGCTTTCTTCAGCGGCAGTTCCGCCTGCAGCAGCGCCAGCGTACGCAGCGCATCGGCTGGAAGCGCGTCTTCTTCCGCCTTGTGCCCTTCGACAATCAGCACCATTTCACCCTTGCGGCGATTTTCGTCTTCCTTCACCCACGCGAGCAGTTCACCTACCGGCGCTCCGTGGATGGTTTCCCAGGTTTTGGTCAGCTCGCGCGCCAGCACCACGTAGCGGCCTTCCCCCCAGACGGTCACCATATCTTCCAGGCTCTCCAGCAGGCGGTGCGTGGATTCGTAGAAAATCAGGGTACGCGGTTCCGCTTCCAGGTCTTTTAAGACGTCGCGGCGGCCTTTGGATTTAGCAGGCAGGAAGCCTTCATAGCAGAAACGGTCAGACGGCAGACCTGCGGCGCTTAACGCAGCAATCGCAGCGCACGGTCCCGGCAGGGGTACCACGCGAATACCGGCTTCGCGACAGGTACGCACCAGGTGATAGCCCGGATCGTTGATCAGCGGCGTACCGGCATCGGAGACCAGGGCAATGTTTTGCCCCTCTTTCAGTTTGGCCACCAGCGTTTCGGCTTTTTGTTGCTCATTGTGATCGTGCAGAGCAAACAAACGGGCGTTAATCGCGAAATGTTGCAGCAGTAAGCCGGTATGGCGGGTGTCTTCAGCAGCAATTAAATCAACAGCTTGCAGTACGGTCAGCGCACGTTGGGTAATATCAGACAAATTCCCGATAGGAGTAGGTACAATATAAAGCTGGCCTTGAGAATTATCTGCCGTTTCGTGTTGTTTCATTGTTTCGTCCGTATTGCCGATTTAATATTGAGCATTGCGTAAAAAAAATCACTGGATACAGTATGGTACCGTTAACGTTTCTTCGAAAAAAAGCCACGCGCAGCGTGCCGCTTCTGCTGGCAGCCCTGATCTTTGCAGGCTGTGGCACCCAGGCACCTGACCAGAGCACCGCCCATCTCCAGGGTTCTGCTCAGGCTGATTCTGGCTTTTATCTGCAACAAATGTCGCAGAGTTCAAATGATACCAAGACCAACTGGCAATTACTCGCCATTCGTGCACTGCTGAAAGAGGGTAAAACCCAGCGGGCAGCCGAACTGTTTAACCAGTTGCCAAAAGATCTTAACGACGCCCAGCGTCGTGAGCAGAGCCTGCTCTCTGCCGAGCTGAAAGTTGCGCTGAAAGATTACGCCGCCGCGAAGAAGGTCCTCGGTGATATCGACGTAAGCGCGCTGGATAAAAACCAGCAGGCGCGCTTCTGGCAGGCGGGCATTACCGCTGAGCAGGGACGCCCTTCCCTGACCTTGCTCCGTGCGCTCGTCGCGCAAGAGCCGCTGCTTGGCGGTGCTGATAAGCAGAAAAATATTGATGCCACCTGGCAAGCGCTGGCGTCGATGACGCAGGAACAGGCGCAGGCGCTGGTCATCAACGCGGATGAAAACGTCCTGCAGGGCTGGCTGGATCTGCAGCAGATGTGGTTTAACAACCGCAGCGATCCTAAGATGTTGAAAGCCGGCATTACGGACTGGCAGACGCGCTACCCGCAAAACCCGGGCGCGAAAATGCTGCCAACCCAGCTGGTGAACGTGCAGAACTTTAAGCCTGCCTCGACCAGCAAAATCGCCCTCCTTCTGCCACTCAACGGCCAGGCGGCGGTGTTTGGACGCACCATTCAGCAGGGCTTTGAAGCGGCGAAAAACGGCACGACGGCGGTCACCGGCAGCGCCGTTCCCGCACAGGCGGCCCAGGCGGCCCAGGCGGCTAACGTGAATGATGTTGTCAGCCCATCCGCCGCAGAGACCAGCGACCTGACCACGGCGCAAGCGCCAGCGCAGGGCACGATGCAAAACCCGGTGACGGCCCCGACGACGCCGCCAGCGACAGCAGCTCCACCGACTACAGCACCTGCGACCCAGGCTCCGGCCGAGACGCAAGCGGCGCCAGCATCTGCTCCAGCACCTGCCACAATAGCAGAACAGTCTCAACCGCAGCCTGCACAGCCAACTGCCCAACCTGCCGCGCAGCCGCAGGCCGTGGCAACCACCAGCGCCAACCCAAGCGCTGAATTGAAAATCTACGATACCAGTTCGCAGCCGCTGGACCAGGTTCTGGCGCAGGTTCAACAGGATGGCGCGAGCATCGTTGTCGGTCCGCTGCTGAAAAACAACGTGGAAGAGCTGATGAAGAGCAATACCACGCTGAACGTGCTGGCGCTCAACCAGCCAGAGCAGGTTCAGAACCGGGCCAATATCTGCTACTTCGCGCTCTCTCCAGAAGATGAAGCCCGCGATGCGGCGCGTCATATTCACGAGCAGGGTAAGCAGGCGCCGCTGTTGCTCATCCCACGCAGCGCGCTGGGCGATCGCGTGGCCAATGCCTTTGCCGATGAGTGGCAGAAGCTGGGCGGCGGCGTGGTACTGCAGCAGAAATTCGGTTCCGTCTCTGAACTGCGCGAGGGCGTCAACGGCGGGGCGGGTATCGCGCTTAACGGTAGCCCGGTCACCGCGAGCCTGCCACAGCAGCAGAGCGTGACGATTGGCGGCCTGACGATCCCTGCGCCACCTACCGACGCGCAGATTAGCGGTGGCGGTAAAGTGGATGCGGCCTATATCGTTGCCACGCCACAGGAGATCGCCTTTATCAAACCGATGATTGCGATGCGTAACGGCAGCCAGAGCGGCGCAACGCTCTATGCCAGCTCCCGCAGCGCACAGGGCACCGCAGGCCCGGATTTCCGTCTGGAAATGGACGGTCTGCAGTACAGCGAAATCCCGATGCTGGCAGGCAGCAACCCGGCGCTGATGCAGCAGGCGCTGAATACCGTACGTAACGATTATTCGCTGGCGCGTCTGTATGCGATGGGTGTTGATGCGTGGGCGCTGGCGAACCACTTTACCCAGATGCGTCAGGTGCCGGGCTTCGAGCTTAACGGCAACACCGGCGATCTGACCGCCACCCAGGATTGTGTGATTAACAGGAAGTTATCATGGCTCAAATACCAGCAGGGGCAGATCGTCCCGGCCAGTTAAGCCGCAAACAGACCGGCGATGCGTGGGAGTTAAAGGCGCGTCGCTGGCTTGAAGGCAAAGGACTGCATTTCATCGCCGCCAACGTCCGCGGGCGTGGCGGCGAAATCGACCTGATCATGAAAGACGGTAAGGTCATCGTGTTTGTAGAAGTGCGCTTTCGACAGTCCTCCCGTTTTGGCGGTGCTGCCGCCAGCGTGACGCTCGCCAAACAACATAAATTATTACAGACTGCCCACTTGTGGCTTGCCCGCCATAATGGGAGTTTTGATACTGTGGATTGCCGGTTCGATGTGATAGCCTTCACCAGAAATGAGATCGAATGGCTTAAAAACGCTTTTGGCGAAGACGCATAATTAAGATTTAAAAGGGATAACGTGCTCGAAAGAATTAAAGTGTGCTTCACAGAAAGCATCCAGACTCAGATTGCCGCGGCGGAAGCCCTTCCGGATGCTATCTCGCGTGCCGCAATGACGCTGGTGCAATCCCTGCTAAACGGCAACAAAATCCTCTGTTGTGGCAACGGCACGTCAGCCGCCAACGCACAGCATTTTGCTGCCAGCATGATCAATCGTTTTGAAACAGAACGCCCGAGTTTACCTGCCATTGCACTTAATACCGATAATGTGGTCTTAACGGCGATTGCTAACGATCGTCTGCATGACGAAATTTACGCAAAGCAGGTGAGAGCTCTGGGACATGCCGGAGATGTGCTGCTGGCCATCTCCACGCGCGGCAATAGCCGGGATATTGTCAAAGCCGTTGAAGCCGCCGTCACCCGCGACATGACTATCGTGGCCTTAACCGGCTATGACGGGGGTGAGCTGGCGGGTCTGCTTGGGCCGCAGGATGTGGAAATCCGCATTCCGTCTCACCGGAGCGCACGTATTCAGGAAATGCATATGCTCACGGTGAACTGCTTATGTGACTTGATCGATAACACGCTTTTCCCTCACCAGGATGATTAAGGAGTTCTTATGAAGGCTTTATCGACCCTCGCAGTCCTTATGTCTGCATTACTGCTTCAGGGATGTATCGCTGCGGCCGTTGTGGGTACCGCCGCAGTAGGCACCAAAGCGGCAACCGATCCGCGCTCTGTGGGGACACAGGTGGATGACGGTACGCTGGAGCTGCGCGTCAACAGTGCGCTGTCGAAAGACGAACAGATCAAGAAAGAGGCGCGTATCAACGTGACGGCTTACCAGGGCAAAGTGCTGCTGGCAGGCCAGGCGCCGAATATGGAACTCGCCTCGCGTGCGAAACAGATTGCGATGGGCGTTGAAGGGACCACAGAGGTGTTTAACGAAGTGCGTCAGGGCAAGCCAATTGGCCTGGGTGATGCCTCTTCCGATACCTGGATCACCACCAAAGTGCGTTCCCAGCTGCTGGGTTCGGACCAGGTGAAATCCTCCAACGTGAAGGTGACGACGGAAAACGGTGAAGTGTTCCTGCTGGGTCTGGTGACCGACCGTGAAGGGAAAGCGGCGGCCGATATCGCCAGCCGGGTGAGCGGCGTGAAGCACGTCACCACCGCGTTTACTTACATTAAATAAAAAAATCCCCTCAAGTGAGGGGATTTTTTTGTAGGCCCGGTAAGCGTAGCGCCACCGGGCGTTTTTCACAGAAGCGCAATACTCCCCACCATCACCCCACTCAACGCCACCAGCCCTGCGGTGAGCCACAGCGCTTTCGCCGGGAATGACTTACGCAGCATAATCAGCGACGGCAGGCTGATGGCAGGCAACGTGATGAGCAACGCCAGCGCTGGTGCGGTGCCCATGCCGGCCAACATCATGGTCTGAACAATGGGAATTTCTGCGGCGGTAGGGATCACAAACAGGCAGCCTGCAACGGCCATCGCAATGACCCACAACAGCGTGTTGTCAATAGCGCCATCCGCATGCGGGAAGAGCCAGACGCGCGCCGCCCCGAGAACCAGCACCGCCAGGATATAGACCGGGATGGTGCTCCAGAAAAGCTGCCATAGCGCCCTGCCCCAGCGGGCAAAGAACCCGCCCTGCGGCTCGCTGACGTCCAGCTCAACAGACGCGGACTCTGGCGTCTTATCCTTCACCAGATTTTGCACCAGCGTCGCCACCACCAGCACGGTCAGCAGTCCGGCTACCAGACGAATGAACGCGAAATGCCAGCCCAGGACAAAGCCCATAAACACCAGCGTCGCCGGGTTGAGCAGCGGGTTGCCCATCCAGAACGCCAGTGCGCCGCCCATTGACACGCGCTGGCGGCGCATCCCTGCCGCTACGGGTGCAGCACAGCAGGAGCACATCATGCCCGGCAGGGAGAAGATCGTTCCCAGCAACGTACCCTGAAAGCGCGGCTGCCCGAGGGTTTTCACCAGCCAATTGCGCGGGATCAGCACCTGAATCAGTGAGCCCAGGATCACGCCCAGGACGGCAGCCTTCCAGACGGCAAGGAAGTAGACCATGGCATAGTCCCACGCCGCCTGAAGCGGGCTGGCATCCGCCTGAGCGAGAATAGATTTACCGATGCTGTGCGTTTCGGCGGCGGTGAAGGCTTTGCCGTAGTACGGCTGCCATTTCACGTACCAGAGGCCAATAATGACCACGAGAAAGAAGAGTGCGGGCTTCCACCATTGAACAGGTGTTGCCGCCTGAGATGAAGACTGACCAGTCATAACATTCCCCGGAGAGTATGAGTAATTAGCCGGGGGAGTTTACGCCTCGCCCTGCGCGATTTCACGCAGTTTTGCCGAAGGGATAATGTTTACGCCCGCTTTTGACGGGGCCAGTCCCTCTTTTAACATCACCCGCGCGACGTCCCGCGCCTCGATGGCTTTCCAGTTGCCGGGAAGGATCCGAAACAGCGGGGCCAGGATCGACTCGTTAAAACGGCGCTCGTCGCGGTGGCCGATCAGCATCGAGGGGCGCACAATCGTCAGCTGCTCCCATTTCTGCGCAATCAGTGCATCCTCCATTTTGCCCTTCACCTTGTTGTAGAAGAAAGGCGATCCGGCACTGGCGCCCAGCGCGCTGACCACCAGAAAATGTCTGGCCCCCAGCTTTTTCGCCGTAAGCGCGGTGTCCACCACCAGCGTATAGTCGGCGTGGATAAATGCCTCTTTGCTCCCCGCCTCCCGCCGCGTGGTGCCCAGACAGCAAAACGCGATATCAATGGGATCCTGCACCTGCGCCAGCGCATCTGTCAGCTGAGGATCGTGCGGATTAAAGACGCCGGAGATGTCCGCCAGCGGTCGACGCGTCGGGGCGGCGATGTAGTTCACGCGGCGATCCTGAATCAGCAGCCGCAGCAGATGATCGCCCACTAGCCCGGTAGCCCCGGTAATCAGTACCTGACTCATCGTATCCCCTTTACAGAATTGTCCGTTTGCGAACTCAGCGTCGTCGACCACACTTAGAAGTCTGTTACAGGTAAGTATTTACCACAAGCGGAGAAAAATCAGTCTGAAGCCAAAACAACGGAGGAAGCATGGGCAAGAAAATCGCAGTCTTGATTACCGACGAGTTTGAAGATTCAGAATTCACCTCTCCTGCAGAGGCGTTCCGCAAGGCGGGACATGAGGTCATCACCATTGAAAAAGAGGCGGGCAAAACGGTGAAAGGCCATAAGGGCGAGGCCAGCGTGACCATCGACGAGACAATCGATAACGTT
Organism: Enterobacter cloacae complex sp. Mu1197; assembly: GCF_040059225.1. Classification (NCBI taxonomy): domain Bacteria; kingdom Pseudomonadati; phylum Pseudomonadota; class Gammaproteobacteria; order Enterobacterales; family Enterobacteriaceae; genus Enterobacter; species Enterobacter cloacae complex sp. Mu1197. The sequence continues at coordinate 4,128,892 of NZ_CP157375.1, forward strand.
AGCCCCTCCGATTTTGACGCCCTGCTGCTACCCGGCGGCCATTCACCGGATTCCCTGCGCGGGGACGAGCGCTTCGTGACCTTCACCCGGGACTTTGTCTCTACCGGCAAACCGGTCTTTGCCATCTGTCACGGCCCGCAGCTGCTCATCAGCGCGGAGGTTGTCCGCGGGCGCAAGCTCACAGCGGTGAAACCGATCGTTATCGATCTGAAAAATGCGGGCGCCGAGTTTTACGATCAGGAGGTGGTCAACGACAAAGACCAGCTGATCACCAGCCGGACCCCGGACGATCTTCCGGCGTTTAACCGCGAAGCGCTACGCCTGCTCGGCGCGTAGCCAGTGCAGCTTCTTGCCAAAGCCCAGGGTGTTGTCGGTAAATTTCAGCTCATCGAGGCGGATTTCCCACACCGGGGCTTTTAGCGCAGCGGCAACCGGAAAGCGGCGCGTGTAGTGCTTACGACGCGCGTCGCTCTCGTCTCCGTCCAGACGACGGATTTCCCCTTTAAACTGCACGCCGCGGATCAGCGCGACCGTTTTCGGCTGGCCATTCACCGTGCCCGCGACCTTCGCCTGCTGGCCGGTCATCTGCGCATGACGCGTTTTGTCTTCACTCATGACATAAAACGCGACGCGCTCCGGATCGTAGTAGTAAAACGCGTTTGCGCACCACATCTCACCCTCGCTGTAGACGCACCAGGTGACGACGTGCTGCTTCGCCAGCCAGCGGTTGATGGCTGCCAGTGTTTCCATTTTCGTTCTCTCTCATGCTATGGTGCGTTCACCTTAACATACTGAATCTGTTTACCGTGTGCTGGTTTCTCTATCTTGTCCGAACCGCTGATAACGCACTCTACACCGGGATAACCACCGATGTGGCGCGGCGTTTTTTACAACATCAAACGGGGAAAGGGGCAAAAGCACTGCGAGGGAAAGGGGAGTTACAGCTTGCCTTTTCGGCGCCCGTCGGTGACCGATCGCTGGCGCTCAGGCTGGAATACCGCATCAAACAGCTGACGAAGCGCCAGAAAGAGCGCCTCGTGACCGGAGACGGCTCCTTTGAGGCGCTACGCGAGAGCCTGATTAAAAGCGATTGAAATGGTCGTGGTACTCGACCAGGCCATTGACGCCGTTGAGTGCGTCGTCCGCCAGACGGTGCACCTGGAATGCGGATTCCGTACCCGGCCAGCGGCAGCGCAGATCGTAATGCGCGGCCTGCTCGAAGCCTAAACGGCCATAGAACGCCGGATCGCCCAGCGCAACAACGGCCGCATAACCGAACTCATTGAGCGAATCCAATCCTTCATAGACCAGCTGACGCGCCAACCCCTGCCCGCGATAGTTTTCATCCACCGCCAGCGGTGCCATACCAACCCACTGCAGCTCTTCGCCCTGGACGGTGACCGGACTGAAGGCAACATAGCCCACCACCTGGCCTTCGTCATCGGTGGCGACCAGCCCCAGCGTAATCAGACCGTCTTCGCGGAGATCGTGGACCAGCTGGGCTTCGGCATCGCTCGCGAAAGCACGGCGCAGCAGCGCATCGATCCCCGGCGCATCAATCCCTATTTCGACTCGAATCAGCATGGCTCACCTACTGAAGTGTGTTTACTGTCCGGCGGGGCTTTCAGCCCGGCCTCAACGAAATCTGCCATTTGCATCAACATCACGCGCAGCGCTTTCGGCATCTGCTCCAGCTCAATGGCATCCATTAAATTCTTCACGTACAGGCCCAGCTCCGTGTCGCCTTCAATCACCAGACGGCGCTGGAAGAAGAGCGTATCCGGATCCTGTTTACGCGCGGCGATCATCAGCAGATCGCTGGCGTTGGCGCTAAAGCTCACGTCCGCCTCGGCGGTTTCGCGGACGATCAGCTGGTCATTCTCAACGGAGGTAAACCAACGCAGCCCGATGTCACGCACTTCAATGCTCAACCAGCGGCCTTCCAGGAATTCCAGCTCGCCATCCTGCAGCGCCTGGCGGAACTGCCAGCTCAGGACCTGCTCCAGCACCTGACGTTTAAGCGCGAACGGCGCCAGCTTGACCGGCACGCTCAGCATTGATGGGCCAAATTGTACGAGACGTGAACGCAGTTTATCCAGCACGAGCTTTACTCCCTGATATCTATAGTCCTGCTATTTTGCCATATCCGACGCACAACATAGCGGCGTAAATCAACAAACCGTCGTCCGGACAACCTCATTATTGGTGCCATCAATACGCCATTAGCTGCCTTAAATCAAAAATTGTCGCGTATGGGTTAATTAAAATCCCAGCTCGTTAACATTTTTGCGATCGACAACATCAGGATAAATTATGGAGCTGCTCTGCCCTGCCGGAAACCTTCCGGCGCTTAAGGCGGCCATCGAAAATGGGGCCGATGCGGTCTATATCGGGCTGAAAGATGACACCAATGCCCGCCATTTTGCTGGCCTTAACTTTACGGAGAAAAAGCTTCAGGAAGCCGTTAACTTCGTTCACCAGCACCGCCGCAAGCTGCATATCGCCATCAATACCTTTGCTCATCCTGACGGGTACGCCCGCTGGAAGCGCGCGGTGGATATGGCGGCACAGCTGGGTGCCGATGCGCTGATTCTGGCCGACCTCGCCATGCTTGAGTATGCGGCAGAACGCTATCCCCATATTGAGCGCCACGTCTCTGTTCAGGCATCTGCCACCAACGAAGAGGCCGTGCGTTTTTATCACCGAAACTTTGACGTGGCCCGCGTGGTGCTGCCGCGCGTGCTCTCTATCCATCAGGTTAAGCAACTCGCACGCGTCACGCCAGTGCCGCTGGAAGTTTTTGCCTTTGGCAGTCTGTGCATTATGGCCGAAGGCCGTTGCTATCTTTCCTCGTATCTGACCGGTGAGTCGCCAAATACCGTCGGGGCCTGCTCCCCTGCCCGCTTTGTCCGCTGGCAGCAAACGCCGCAGGGGCTGGAATCCCGCCTGAATGAGGTGCTGATCGACCGCTATCAGGACGGTGAAAACGCCGGTTATCCCACCCTGTGTAAAGGCCGCTATCTGGTCGACGGCGAGCGTTACCACGCCCTGGAAGAGCCCACCAGCCTCAACACGCTGGAGCTGCTGCCGGAACTGCTGGCGGCCAATATTGCCTCGGTGAAAATCGAAGGTCGCCAGCGTAGCCCGGCCTACGTGAGCCAGGTGGCGAAAGTGTGGCGTCAGGCCATCGACCGCTGCATGGCGGCCCCGCAGAACTACGCTCCGCAGCAGGCCTGGATGGAGACGCTCGGATCGATGTCCGAAGGCACGCAAACCACGCTGGGCGCGTATCACCGTAAATGGCAGTGAGAAAATCATGAAATATTCATTAGGGCCGGTGCTCTACTACTGGCCAAAAGAGACGCTGGAAGATTTTTACCAACAGGCCGCCACCAGCAGCGCCGATGTGATTTACCTCGGCGAGGCGGTGTGCAGCAAGCGCCGCGCCACCAAAGTGGGCGACTGGCTGGAGATGGCGAAAAGCCTGGCCGGCAGCGGCAAACAGGTCGTGCTCTCCACCCTCGCGCTGGTGCAGGCCTCTTCTGAACTGGGCGAGCTGAAACGCTACGTAGAGAACGGCGAGTTCCTGCTGGAAGCGAGCGATCTCGGCGTGGTGAACATGTGCGCCGAACGCAGGCTGCCGTTTGTCGCTGGCCATGCCCTGAACTGCTACAACGCCGTGACCCTTCGCCTGCTGCTCAAACAGGGCATGACGCGCTGGTGTATGCCGGTTGAACTCTCCCGCGACTGGCTGGCAAACCTGCTCACGCAGTGCGAAGAGCTGGGCATTCGCAACAAGTTTGAAGTGGAAGTGCTGAGCTACGGGCATCTGCCGCTGGCCTATTCCGCCCGCTGCTTTACCGCACGCTCGGAAGATCGTCCGAAAGACGAGTGCGAAACCTGCTGCATTAAGTACCCAAACGGGCGCAGCATGCTGTCGCAGGAGAACCAGCAGGTGTTTGTTCTCAACGGTATTCAGACCATGAGCGGCTATGTCTATAACCTCGGCAACGAGCTGGCGTCGATGGACGGGCTGGTAGATATGGTGCGCCTGTCGCCGCTCGATACCGGCGTGTTCGCGATGCTGGACGCCTTCCGCGCTAACGAAAACGGTGCCGCTCCGCTGCCGCTGACGGCGAACAGCGACTGTAACGGCTACTGGAAGCGTCTGGCCGGGCTGGAACTTCAGGCCTAAAAAAGGCTCACTTTGTTAACAACGGTTATCATTTTTTAATGCAGTATTAAAGATTCACCGTCGACAAAGTGAGCTGTTATGACTGACAAAACCCTTCCGTTTTCGGTGCTGGATCTGGCGCCGATCCCACAAGGCTCCTCGGCGAGAGAAGCCTTTTCGCACTCTCTGGATCTGGCTCAGCTGGCCGAAAAGCGTGGCTATCACCGCTACTGGCTGGCCGAACACCACAACATGGTGGGCATTGCCAGCGCCGCCACCTCGGTACTGATTGGTTATCTGGCGGCAAATACCACCACGCTGCACCTGGGCTCCGGCGGCGTGATGTTGCCGAACCACGCCCCGCTGGTGATCGCCGAGCAGTTCGGCACGCTGAATACCCTCTATCCGGGCCGTATCGATTTAGGGCTTGGCCGTGCGCCTGGCAGCGACCAGCCGACTATGCGTGCCCTGCGTCGCCATATGAGCGGCGATATTGATAACTTCCCACGCGACGTGGCCGAACTGGTGGACTGGTTCGACGCGCGTGACCCGAACCCGCACGTGCGCCCGGTACCGGGTTACGGCGAGAAGATCCCGGTATGGCTGTTGGGCTCAAGCCTCTACAGCGCGCAGCTCGCCGCCCAGTTGGGGCTGCCGTTTGCGTTTGCCTCCCATTTCGCGCCGGATATGCTGCATCAGGCGCTGCATCTTTACCGTACGCACTTCAAACCGTCCGAGCGTCTGGAGAAACCGTACGCGATGGTGTGTATCAACATCATTGCTGCCGACAGCAATCGCGACGCGGAATTCCTGTTCACCTCCATGCAGCAGGCGTTTGTGAAGCTGCGTCGCGGGGAGACGGGCCAGCTTCCGCCGCCGGTGGAGAATATGCATCAGCTGTGGTCAGCTTCAGAGCAGTATGGCGTTCAGCAGGCGCTGAGCATGTCGCTGGTAGGCGATAAAGCGAAAGTGCGTCACGGGCTGGAGGCGGTGCTGCGTGAAACGCAGGCGGATGAAATTATGGTTAACGGCCAGATTTTCGATCACCAGGCGCGTTTGCACTCGTTTGATTTGGCCATGCAGGTAAAAGAGGAGTTGGTGGGGTAGCCTTTTTGCCAGGTGGCGCTTCGCTTACCTGGCCTACGGGGACGCGTAGGCCAGGTAAGGCGTAGCCACCATCCGGCACAAAATGTTTACTGGTACACCGGCAACAGATTAAAACTCGACAGCACGTGTACCAGGGCATTGCCCGCGCCGAACACCAGGATCAGCGCAATCATCGGCTTACCGCCCCAGACGCGGAATTTCGGGCTGCCGAAGCGTTTACGTGATTTACGCGCCAGCAGCGCGGGCACTATTGCCGCCCAGATGGTTGCCGCCAGTCCGGCATAGCCGATGGCGTACAGGAAGCCGTTCGGCCACAGCAGGCCGCCCACAATCGGTGGCAGGAAGGTCAGCAGCGCGGTTTTAAAACGCCCTATCGCAGAATCATCAAAGCCAAACAGATCCGCCAGGTAGTCAAACAGGCCCAGCGTCACGCCGAGGAAAGAGCTCGCCACCGCAAAGTTAGAGAAGATAACCAGCAGCAGATCCAGGCTGCGGCTGTTCAGCACGCCGCTCAGCGCCTGCACCAGCACGTCAATGTTACCGCCCTTCTGCGCAATACCGATAAATTCCGGGCGCGGGATGTTGCCCATCGTTCCGAGCAGCCAGATGGCGTACAGCGCCAGCGCCAGCAGCGTGCCGTAGATCAGACACTTCACAATGGTGCGCGGATCTTTGCCGTAGTACTTCATCAGGCTCGGCACGTTGCCGTGGTAGCCGAACGACGCCAGACAGAAAGGCAGCGTCATCAGCAGGTACGGCGTATAGGAGGTATTCACTTCGGCAACGTTAAACAGCGTGGCGGGCGTCACGTGCCCCAGCAGGCTGCCGAAGGTCAGGAAGAAGGTGATGACCTTCGCGCCCAGTACGATTGCCGTCATCCGGCTTACCGCTTTGGTACTCATCCAGACGATAAACGCCACGCCCAGCGCAAAGCACAGCCCGGCCAGACGCGCCGGAACGTTCAGCGACATCTCAGAGAAGGTGTGATGCAGAATCGAACCGCTCGCCGAAATATATGCGTAGGTCAGGATATAGAGCACAAAGGCAATGGACAGACCGTTCACCAGGTTCCAGCCTTTGCCCAGCAGGTCTTTGGTGATGGTGTCGAAGCTCGCGCCAATGCGGTAGTTCAGGTTGGCTTCGAGGATCATCAGCCCGGAATGAAGCATACAGAACCAGGTAAAGACCAGCGCGGCCAGCGACCAGAAGAACCACGCACCGGACATGACCACGGGCAGGGAGAACATCCCGGCACCTATAATGGTTCCGCCGATGATCACCACGCCGCCAAGCAGCGAAGGTGACGTTTGGGTGGTGGTTAGTGTCGCCATACAGCCTTTTCTCCAGTCAATCATGCGGTTCTGCATTTTAATGTGACGCACTGTACCAGTACAAGAGTACAAAGGAAATAAAAAAAGCCCCGATAGCATGTATCGGGGCTGTATATTTTACTTTACGTCAGAAGCGTAAGGCTTACGCGTCACCGAAACGACGACGGCTGGTGCCTTCTTCACGACGTGGACCACGGCTTTCGCGGCGCTCGCCGGAGAAACGACGACCTTCACCACCGCGACCTTCGCTACGGCCGCCTTCACGGCGCTCGCCGCCGAAACCGCGACCACCACCACGGCGTTCGCCGCCACGGTCAGGACGTGGCTGTGCATCGCCCAGCAGCTGCATGTTCATCGGCTTGTTCAGGATGCGGGTACGCGTAAAGTGCTGCAGTACTTCACCCGGCATGCCTTTTGGCAGCTCGATGGTAGAGTGGGATGCGAACAGCTTGATGTTACCGATGTAACGGCTGCTGATGTCGCCTTCGTTAGCGATCGCGCCAACGATGTGACGAACTTCAACGCCATCATCACGGCCCACTTCAATGCGGTACAGTTCCATGTCGCCTGCGTCGCGACGTTCACGACGTGGACGGTCTTCACCACCACGCTCTGGACGGTCACCACGTGGGCCACGATCGTTACGGTCGCCACGACGTTCGAAGCGATCGTCACGGTCACGGAATTCACGCTTAGGACGCATCGGCGCATCTGGTGGCACGATCAGGCTACGTTCGCCCTGAGCCATTTTCAGCAGTGCTGCAGCCAGGGTTTCCATATCCAGCTCTTCGCCTTCAGCAACAGGCTGAATCTGCGACAGCAGCGCACGGTACTGATCCAAATCGCTGCTTTCCAGCTGCTGCTGTACTTTGGCGGCGAATTTTTCCAGACGGCGTTTGCCCAGCAGCTCTGCGTTTGGCAGGTCCGCTTCTGGAATGGTCAGCTTCATGGTACGTTCGATGTTGCGCAGCAGACGACGCTCGCGGTTCTCAACGAACAGCAGCGCACGGCCAGCACGACCCGCACGACCGGTACGGCCGATACGGTGAACGTAAGACTCGGAATCCATCGGGATGTCGTAGTTAACAACCAGGCTGATACGCTCAACGTCCAGACCACGTGCTGCCACGTCGGTTGCAATCAGGATATCCAGACGACCGTCTTTCAGACGCTCCAGAGTCTGCTCACGCAGGGCCTGGTTCATATCGCCGTTCAGCGCTGCGCTGTTGTAGCCGCTACGCTCCAGGGCTTCAGCCACTTCCAGGGTCGCGTTTTTGGTACGAACGAAGATAATCGCCGCATCAAAATCTTCCGCTTCCAGGAAACGTACCAGCGCTTCGTTTTTACGCATGCCGTACACAGACCAGTAGCTCTGGCTGATGTCCGGGCGAGTGGTTACGCTGGACTGAATACGCACTTCCTGCGGCTCTTTCATGAAGCGGCGGGTAATGCGACGGATAGCTTCCGGCATGGTTGCAGAGAACAGCGCGGTCTGATGACCGTCCGGGATCTGCGCCATAATGGTTTCAACGTCTTCGATGAAGCCCATACGCAGCATTTCATCTGCTTCATCCAGTACCAGACCGCTCAGTTTAGAGAGGTCCAGGGTACCGCGCTTCAGGTGATCCAGCAGACGGCCCGGCGTACCGACAACAATCTGTGGGCCCTGGCGCAGGGCGCGTAACTGCACGTCATAACGCTGGCCGCCGTACAGGGCAACCACGTTTACGCCGCGCATATGTTTAGAGAATTCCGTCATGGCTTCTGCAACCTGAACAGCCAGTTCACGGGTTGGAGCCAGAACGAGGATCTGCGGTGCACGCAGGTCCGGATCAATGTTGTTCAGCAGCGGCAGCGAGAACGCTGCAGTTTTACCGCTACCAGTCTGGGCCATGCCCAGCACGTCACGACCAGAAAGCAGGTGTGGGATACACTCAGCCTGGATCGGAGATGGTTTTTCGTAACCCAGATCGTTAAGGGCTTCAAGGATAGGAGCCTTCAGGCCCAGATCTGCAAAAGTGGTTTCGAATTCAGCCATGTAGTACGAGTGCCTCAATGTCAATGGCGGCCAGTCTACTTAGCTCATCGTGAAAATGATTAGCAATTTTCATTGAAAAGTGTGAACCGGCTCAAAGTAGGTGTATTGACGAACAACAACGCCCTCACCAGTTAAGGTGATGGCAATCATAAGATTACGGGCTGATGTTTATGTCGTCAGCTATTGCTGGTCCGATTCTGCCAGGTCGTCTTGCTCCTGGCCCAAGAGCGATAATTCCAACAATGCATAACGGTGCTCAACGAAGTTGTGTACGTTGTTAGCAACCGCTAATTTGAACAGTGCCGTAGCGCTGTCCTTATCCCCCAGACTTAGGTAGTACTTACCTAAATAGAAGTTGGTTTCACTGAGATGCTCAGCGAGCGAGGTGTTATCCGTTGCGTCCGCCTTGAGGCGTTCCATCAGCGTTGCTTCGCTAATGTTGCCCAGGTAGAACTCGACAATGTTCCATCCCCACTGTTCCTTGTCCGATTTATCGAAGCGCTGTTTCAGTGCCTCTTTTGCCTGCTTCTCATCGAGCTTCCGCTCAACGATGTAAAGCCACAGGCTACGGAAAGGATCATTAGGATCGTCTTGATAAAACGCCAGCAGATCATCTTGCGCTAACTTGTCACGACCGCCGTAATACAATGCGATACCGCGATTCAAGTGCGCGTAGTTGTAAGTTGGATCAAGCTCAAGTACAGAATCAAACGCTTCATAGGCAGCATCAAAATTGCCTGCCTGCGTTAAATAAATGCCTAAGTAATTGAATACTTCAGGCATATCAGGTCGGATAGCCAGCGCTTGTGAAAAATCATTTCGCGCCAATGCCCTCAGACCGAGACTATCATACAACACTCCGCGCTCATATAAAAGCTGTGCGCGTTCGTCATCGGTTAAAGCCCGACTGGCAAGTATTTGTTCCATGCGTGCCAGGATCACTTCCTGCTGCAAAGTCGGTTGCAATGGCACTGCGAGGACTTCGCTCTTACGCCAGGCAGAGTTGCTGCATCCTGCCAGCGTTAAAGCTGTCGCAACGAAACACCAGCGCAAAAAAGGCTTCATTTCCCACTCCCGAAGACAACTATTGGATGAACGTCCTGTCCCCCGGCGGCTTAACAAGGCGTCCTGCCTGATAATAGGCCCTCCGCAAAGCGGAGGGCAAATGGCAACTTACTCGCCTTGCTGTTCTGCGGCCTGTGCTTCTGGCGCAGCAGCTGGCTGAGACTGCTCGGTTGCTTCTTTAATGCTCAGACGGATACGGCCCTGGCGATCAACTTCCAGAACTTTAACCGGTACTTCCTGACCCATCTGCAGGTAATCGGTCACTTTCTCAACGCGCTTGTCAGCGATCTGAGAGATGTGAACCAGACCTTCTTTACCGCCACCGATGGCAACGAACGCGCCAAAGTCAACGATACGGGTCACTTTACCTGCATAGACGCGGCCCACTTCGATTTCTGCAGTGATTTCTTCGATGCGACGGATCGCGAATTTCGCTTTCTCGCCGTCGGTTGCTGCGATCTTCACAGTACCGTCATCTTCGATTTCGATGGTGGTGCCAGTCTCTTCGGTCAGCGCACGGATTACGGAACCGCCCTTACCGATAACATCTTTGATCTTGTCTGGATTGATCTTGATGGTGTGAATACGCGGTGCGAATTCAGAGATATCACCGCGTGGCGCGTTGATAGCCTGTTCCATCACGCCCAGGATGTGCAGACGCGCACCTTTAGCCTGGTTCAGAGCAACCTGCATGATCTCTTTGGTGATACCTTCAATTTTGATATCCATCTGCAGCGCAGAGATACCGTCGCGGGAACCCGCCACTTTGAAGTCCATATCGCCCAGGTGGTCTTCGTCGCCCAGAATGTCAGACAGAACAACATAGTTGTCGCCTTCTTTCACCAGGCCCATTGCGATACCCGCAACGGCGGCTTTGATTGGCACGCCTGCATCCATCAGCGCCAGAGAGGCACCACACACGGAAGCCATAGAAGAAGAACCGTTGGATTCGGTGATTTCAGACACCACACGTACGGTGTACGGGAATTTGTCTGCTTCTGGCATGACTGCCAGCACGCCGCGCTTCGCCAGACGACCGTGACCAATTTCACGACGCTTCGGCGAGCCAACCATACCGGTTTCGCCTACGGAGTACGGAGGGAAGTTGTAGTGGAACAGGAAGCTGTCAGTACGCTCGCCCATCAGTTCGTCGATGATCTGTGCGTCACGTGCCGTACCCAGGGTCGCGGTAACCAGCGCCTGCGTTTCGCCACGGGTGAACAGCGCGGAACCGTGAGTACGTGGCAGCACACCAGTACGCACATCCAGACCACGAATCATGTCTTTTTCACGGCCATCGATACGCGGCTCGCCTGCCAGAACGCGGCTACGAACAACGTTTTTCTCGATAGCGTGCAGAATTTCGCTCAGCTCGTTAGCATCCAGCGTTTCGTCTTCAGCAACCAGCGTTGCGATAGTTTCAGACTTGATCACGTCAACCTGAGCGTAACGCTCCTGTTTGTCAGTGATGCGGTACGCATCGCTCAGACGAGATTCTGCCAGAGCTGCAACGCGTGCATTCAGTGCGTCGTTAGCTGCTTCTGGCTGCCAGTCCCAACGTGGTTTACCGGCTTCTTTCACCAGATCGTTGATGTTCTGGATAACAACCTGCTGCTGGTCATGGCCGAAGACCACAGCACCCAGCATCTGGTCTTCGCTCAGCAGTTCAGCTTCGGATTCAACCATCAGCACAGCGGCTTCAGTACCCGCAACCACCAGGTCCAGCTTACTTTCTTTCAGCTCTTCCTGAGTTGGGTTCAGCACGTACTGGTCATTGATGTAACCGACGCGCGCGGCACCGATTGGGCCATTGAATGGAATACCAGACAGTGACAGGGCAGCGGACGCACCGATCATCGCCACGATGTCCGGGTTAACCTGTGGGTTAACGGAAACAACGGTCGCGATAACCTGTACTTCGTTAACGAAGCCTTCCGGGAACAGCGGACGAACCGGGCGGTCAATCAGACGCGCGATCAGGGTTTCGCCTTCGCTTGGACGGCCTTCACGACGGAAGAAGCCACCCGGGATTTTACCGGCAGCGTAGGTACGCTCCTGGTAGTTAACGGTCAGCGGGAAGAAGTCCTGACCTGGTTTAGCTTTTTTCTGGCCCACAACGGTAACGAATACCGCGGTGTCATCCATGCTTACCATAACGGCAGCAGTAGCCTGACGTGCCATCATGCCGGTTTCCAGCGTGACGGTATGTTGACCATACTGGAATTTACGAACGATCGGATTCAGCAAAGTTCTGTCCTTTCTTAAATGTTTGACAGCACACCACCGGTGTGCTGTCGATTTGACCCGACCTTCTTCGCATCCTCGCGACTAATGACAACCAACACCCCCCTGGGTGAAGCCTCTCATTAGCCGCGCGAACCTCTGCAATGAAGATCATTTATAGCAACAATACAATAGTTTCCAGTGAATTGCTGCCGTCTGCTTGAAAAAAGGGGCCATCAGGCCCCCTTTTCTGAAACTCGCAAGACTTAGCGACGCAGACCCAGACGCTCGATCAGCGCGGTGTAGCGTGCAACATCTTTACGTTTCAGGTAGTCGAGCAGTTTACGACGCTGAGAAACCATACGCAGCAGACCACGACGGCTGTGGTGATCTTTTTTGTGCTCTGCAAAGTGACCCTGCAGGTGGTTAATCTGTGCAGTCAGCAGTGCAACCTGAACTTCGGTAGAACCGCTGTCGTTAGTACCACGACCAAACTCAGAAACGATTTTAGCTTTAGCTTCAACGCTTAGAGACATTTTCAAACTCCAAAGTATAAAGAATGTAAGGATGCCGATCTCTAATTCAGCAATCCCATGTACGCCCCGCAGATTGTTAAACAATTTACCAGGCGTTAAGCGGCGATATTCTACTCGTCTCCCCTGCTTATCGCAAGGTGAGCCGTTATCACCGTCACGCGTCGACCGGATATTCGACGACCAGACGACGCGGCGCAACGCGCCCTTCGCCATCCATTTCGCCCATCCCGATGAATTTCCCTTCGTCACCTTCGGTCACGCGCACCAGGCCTTCCAGCGGCGCTTCCGCCGTACGAACCGGGTTGCCGTTCTTAAAGTAAACGGACGATGTTAAAGGAAGATTAACAACCGGGAAGTCCGCAGCCGGACTGTCCATCGGCATCAGCAGCGGATCCAGCAAATCTGCCGGCGCGATCCCCTGCGCTTCAGCCTGTTCAACCAGCTCACGCAGATGCTCCAGGGTCACCATCCGCTCCACCGGATACTTGCTCACCGCCAGACGACGCAGGTAAATCACATGCGCGCCGCAGCCCAGCTTTTCACCGAGGTCGTCGATGATGGTGCGAATATAGGTCCCTTTCGAACAGTGCACTTCCAGCTCCAGCTCATCGCCTTCGTGGCGAATAAAGAGCAGCTCATACACGGTAATCGGACGGGCTTCACGCGGGACCTCAATGCCCTGGCGCGCATATTCGTAGAGTTTTTTCCCCTGATACTTCAGCGCCGAATACATCGACGGTACCTGCATCGTATCCCCACGGAAGCTCTCCAGCGCCGCATCAAGCTGCTCCGCGCTGAACGTCACCGGACGCTCCTCCACGACCTGACCATCCGCGTCGGAGGTATCCGTGCGCTGGCCCAGCTTAGCGATAACGCGGTAACGCTTATCGGAGTCGAGCAGGTACTGGGAAAACTTTGTCGCCTCTCCCAGACAGACCGGCAGCATGCCGGTTGCCAGCGGGTCGAGCGCGCCGGTGTGGCCCGCACGGTTGGCGTTAAAAATACGCTTAACTTTCTGCAGCACGTCGTTGCTGGAAGCGCCCTGGGGTTTATCCAGCAGCAGCACACCATGCACGTCGCGACCACGACGACGAGGACGACTCATCAGTCCTCCTTGCTGTCGTCCGCCGGGTTAACACGACGCTCATCGTCATGTTTAACCACGCTGGTCACCAGGTTGGACATACGCATACCTTCGACCAGCGAGTTGTCGTAGAAGAAGGTCAGTTCAGGCACGATACGCAGGCGCATCGCCTTACCGAGCAGAGAGCGGATGAAACCAGACGCTTCCTGCAGCGCTTTGATGCCGTTTTTCACTGCGGCTTCGTCCTGATCGTTCAGGAAGGTAACAAATACTTTGGCATAGGCCAGGTCACGGGACATTTCCACACCGGAAACGGTGGTCATCATGCCGACGCGTGGGTCTTTGATTTCACGTTGCAGAATGAGTGCGATCTCTTTCTGCATTTCCTGCGCTACGCGCTGAGGGCGACCAAATTCTTTCGCCATAATAAATTCTCCAGACAAAAAAGGGGCTAAAGCCCCTTTTTGAAATTATTGCCGGGTGGCGCTTCGCTTACCCGGCCTACGCTAGTTAATCTTCTAAGGATTTTGGGTTGCAACAAGGCGGCAAGCTCGTGAATCCCCGGGAGCATAGATAACTATGTGACCGGGGTGAACGAGCGCAGCCAACGCAGTGGCGGCCCAAAAGCCGACGAAGATTAAGCGATGGTACGCTGAATTTCGATGATCTCGAACACTTCGATCATATCGCCAACGCGAACGTCGTTGTAGTTCTTCACGCCGATACCACATTCCATACCGTTACGGACTTCGTTAACGTCATCTTTGAAGCGGCGCAGGGATTCCAGCTCGCCTTCGTAGATAACCACGTTGTCACGCAGTACGCGGATTGGGTTGTGACGCTTGATGTTACCTTCGGTAACCATACAGCCCGCGATCGCACCGAATTTCGGTGATTTGAACACGTCACGTACTTCAGCCAGACCGATGATCTGCTGTTTCAGCTCAGGAGACAGCATGCCGCTCATCGCTGCTTTCACTTCGTCGATCAGGTTATAGATGACGGAGTAGTAACGCAGATCCAGACTTTCGGATTCAATCACTTTACGCGCAGACGCATCCGCACGAACGTTGAAGCCAACCAGGATAGCGTTGGACGCAGCAGCCAGGGTTGCGTCGGTTTCGGTGATACCACCTACGCCAGAACCGATGATCTTCACTTTCACTTCGTCGGTAGACAGTTTCAGCAAGGAGTCGGAGATCGCTTCCACAGAGCCCTGAACGTCGGCTTTCAGCACAATGTTCACTTCGTGAACTTCGCCCTCGGTCATGTTGGCAAACATGTTCTCGAGTTTAGATTTCTGCTGACGAGCCAGTTTAACTTCACGGAATTTGCCCTGACGATACAGTGCCACTTCACGTGCTTTCTTCTCGTCACGCACAACGGTCACTTCGTCACCGGCTGCCGGAACACCGGACAGACCCAGGATTTCCACTGGAATGGACGGACCCGCTTCCAGCACTTCCTGACCCAGTTCGTTACGCATCGCACGAACGCGACCGTATTCGAAACCGCACAGAACGATATCGCCTTTATGCAGCGTACCTTCACGAACCAGAACGGTAGCAACCGGGCCACGTCCTTTATCCAGGAAGGATTCGATAACCGCACCGCTCGCCATACCGTTACGGATGGCTTTCAGCTCCAGAACTTCGGCCTGCAGCAGGATCGCGTCCAGCAGTTCGTCGATACCGGTACCCGCTTTCGCAGACACGTGTACGAACTGGCTTTCGCCGCCCCACTCTTCCGGCAAGATACCGTACTGGGACAGTTCATTTTTAACACGATCGGGATCCGCTTCTGGCTTATCGATCTTGTTCACGGCAACCACAACCGGCACACCGGCTGCTTTCGCGTGCTGGATAGCTTCGATGGTCTGCGGCATGACGCCGTCGTCCGCCGCAACAACCAGAACAACGATATCCGTCGCCTGAGCACCACGAGCACGCATAGAGGTAAACGCGGCGTGGCCCGGGGTATCCAGGAAGGTGATCATACCGTTGTCAGTTTCTACGTGGTATGCACCGATGTGCTGGGTAATACCACCCGCTTCGCCAGAGGCAACCTTGGTAGAACGAATGTAGTCAAGCAGAGAGGTTTTACCGTGGTCAACGTGACCCATGATGGTCACTACCGGTGCGCGCGGTTCTGCCGCAGCACCTGTGTCACGGTCGCTCATTACTGCTTCTTCCAGCTCGTTTTCACGACGCAGGATAACTTTGTGGCCCATCTCTTCCGCAACCAGCTGTGCAGTTTCCTGATCGATCACCTGGTTGATGGTTGCCATCGCGCCCAGCTTCATCATCGCTTTGATGACCTGAGAGCCTTTAACCGCCATCTTATTCGCCAGTTCACCAACGGTAATGGTTTCGCCGATCACAACGTCACGGTTAACGGCCTGAGCTGGCTTCTGGAAGCCCTGCTGCAGAGCTGAACCTTTACGCTTGCCGCCTTTACCACCGCGAACGGCCGCGCGTGCTTCTTCACGGTCAGCTTTGGATTCAGCGTGCTTGTTACCTTTTTTCGCCGGACGCGCTGCTTTTGCATTACGACCACGGCCACGGCCGCCTTCTACTTCACGGTCGTTATCATCTTCAGCCTGACGTGCGTGCTGAGAAGTGGTCACGTGATAGTCGCTGGTGTCTTCAGACTGCTCAGCGGTATCAACACCGTTCTTCTCATTTTCTTCAGCCATACGACGCGCTTCTTCGGCGACGCGGCGAGCTTCTTCTTCCAGCTTACGGCGGGCTTCTTCTTCCGCTTTACGCTTCAGCTCGGCAGCTTCATTTTCACGGCGGGCTTTTTCAGCCTGGGCGGTTTTGGTCATTTCGTCTGTCTGTTGATTGCTCACTTTGTCTTTTTCCGCAGCGTCACGCTTCACTTTATCACTTGCGTCGCGTTTCGCTTTTTCTGCGGCCTCACGTTCAGCTTTTAATTCTGCTTCACGTTTGGCGGCTGCTTCCGCCTCACGCTGAGCTTGTTCTTCCGCTTCACGCTGTGCCTGCTCTTCCGCGGCAAGGCGTTCTGCCTCTTGCGGATCACGTTTTACAAAGGTGCGCGTCTTGCGGACTTCAATTTGTACCGATTTGCTTTTGCCACCGGTACCAGGGATGTTTAACGTGCTACGCGTTTTGCGCTGCAGCGTTAACTTGTCAGGCGTAGAGCCGTGTTCACGGTTCAGGTGCGTTAACAAGGTTTGTTTTTCTTGCGCGGTCACCGAGTCATCAGCGGACTTCGGGATCCCTGCATCAGCAAATTGCTGTACCAGGCGGTCCACGGAGGTCTGAATCTCAGCAGCCAGCGATTTTACAGTTACATCAGTCATGCTGTTCCTTCCTGCTACAGTTTATTACGCTTCGTCGCCGAACCAGCAAATATTACGTGCGGCCATGATGAGCTCGCCGGCTTTCTCGTCGGTTAAACCTTCGATATCAGCCAGGTCATCAACGCCTTGCTCAGCGAGATCTTCCAGCGTACAAACACCACGGGCAGCCAGCTTGAACGCAATCGCACGATCAAGACCTTCCAGATTCAGCAGGTCATCAGCCGGCTTCTTATCGCCAAGGCTTTCTTCCTGAGCCAGTGCCAGGGTGGTCAGTGCGTTTTTAGCGCGTTCACGCAGGGCTTCAACGGTTGGTTCATCCAGACCGTCAATTTCCAGCAGCTCTTTCATTGGCACATAGGCCAGTTCTTCCAGCGTAGAGAAACCTTCTTCAACCAGAACAGTGGCGAAGTCTTCGTCAATATCCAGGTATTTCGTGAAGGTATCGATCGCCGCATGGGCTTCAGCCTGATGCTTAGCCTGCAGGTCATCAACGGTCATGACGTTGAGTTCCCAGCCGCTCAGCTGTGACGCCAGGCGTACGTTCTGACCGTTACGGCCGATTGCCTGCGCCAGGTTGCCCGCTTCAACAGCGATATCCATGGTGTGTTTGTCTTCGTCAACAACGATAGACGCCACATCAGCCGGAGCCATTGCGTTGATCACGAACTGCGCCGGGTTGTCATCCCACAGAACGATATCAATACGTTCGCCGCCCAGCTCAGTAGAAACTGCCTGGACACGCGCACCGCGCATACCGACGCAAGCACCGACCGGGTCGATACGCTTGTCGTTGGTTTTCACCGCAATTTTCGCACGGGAGCCCGGATCACGAGCCGCCGCTTTAATCTCAATAACTTCTTCACCGATTTCCGGTACTTCGATACGGAACAGTTCTACCAGCATTTCTGGTTTAGAACGGGTCACGAAGAGCTGTGCACCACGCGCTTCAGGACGAACGGCGTACAGAACACCGCGAATACGGTCGCCTGGGCGGAAGTTTTCACGCGGCAGCATATCTTCACGCAGGATCACGGCTTCAGCGTTACCCGGCAACCCTTCGGATTTGATCTCCAGGGAGATGTTGTCGCGGTTCACTTTCTTCACCACGCCGGTGATGATTTCGCCTTCCTGATCGCGGAACTGATCGACAACCAGCGCGCGCTCGGCTTCGCGCACTTTCTGCACGATAACCTGTTTAGCGGTCTGGGTGGTGATACGGTCGAAGGTTACAGATTCAATCTGATCTTCAACGTAGTCACCCACGTTCAGACTTTCGTCTTCAAAACGGGCGGCTTCCAGCGTGATCTCTTTGGTCGGCTGGGTCACTTCTTCAACGATTACCCAACGACGGAATGTATCGAAGTCACCGCTTTTACGATCGATTTCTACGCGAACATCGATCTCTTGTTCGTATTTTTTCTTGGTTGCTGTAGCCAGTGCACTTTCCAGCGCTTCAAAAATCTTCTCACGCGGCAGTGATTTCTCGTTGGAGACGGCTTCAACAACAGCCAAAATTTCTTTGTTCATCGCGGGCTTTTCACCTCAATCCAGACTGTTAAAAGTGGGGAACCAGGTTCGCCTTCTGGATATTACTCAGCGCGAACACTTCATCTTTGCCTTCGACTGTCACCGTGATCATTTCACCATCAACGGCTTTGATAATTCCCTGCCATTTACGGCGGTTCTGTACGGCCATACGCAGAACGAGAGCCACTTCTTCACCGGTAAAGCGCACATAGTGCTCGGCCGTGAACATCGGGCGATCGAGGCCAGGTGAGGAAACTTCCAGGTTGTACGCAACGGTAATTGGGTCTTCAACATCAAGAACCGCACTCACCTGGTGGCTGACATCAGCACAATCATCAACATTGATGCCATCTTCACTATCAATATAGATGCGCAGCGTCGATGTACGGCCGCGAACGAATTCGATGCCGACCAGTTCGTAGCCCAGTGCTTCGACCGGTGCAGTAATCATCTCTGTTAATTTTTGCTCTAATGTGGACAAGCCCACCCCCAAGACATAAAAAAAGGGCGTAAAGCCCAGTTATTCTGTAGTCAGATAACAAAAAACCCCGATAAATCGGGGCTTTAGATAACTGAACCCTATAGCCACAACTGTGGCCTGGAGCACTTTCCTAAAGAATTTTTTCAAATCCAGCTACGAAGGCTCTAAGTCTTCACAGTATATTTGAAAAAGAACTTTATGGGAAAGTGGTTGCGGGGGCCGGATTTGAACCGACGACCTTCGGGTTATGAGCCCGACGAGCTACCAGGCTGCTCCACCCCGCGCCTGAAACGTGGCAAATTCTACGCGTTTTGGACAGAATTTGCAAATAATGCTGGGATTTGGTACCGAAGACGGGACGTAAAATCGGCATTTAGTATATTGATAGTTGACCCCACCTGTCAAGGCGACTTCCGCCAGATCGATCAGACCAAAATTTTTACAAAAAACGCACGAGTCTCTTCCGGTCTTCGCCAAAAGATGATTAAATGAATACTCACTTATTTTGCATAAAAATGCACAAGAGAGCGAAAGCGGTCTCTAATCAGTCAATCAAGCAGGGTTTTATTCTATGACGACGATTCTCAAGCATCTTCCGGTAGGACAACGTATTGGCATCGCTTTCTCAGGTGGCCTGGATACCAGCGCTGCACTGCTGTGGATGCGCCAGAAGGGAGCGGTTCCGTATGCCTATACTGCGAACCTGGGTCAGCCGGATGAGGACGATTATGATGCCATTCCTCGTCGCGCGAAAGAGTATGGTGCTGAGAACGCGCGCCTGATTGACTGCCGTAAGCAACTGGTCGCGGAAGGTATCGCGGCGATTCAGTGTGGTGCATTCCATAACACCACCGGCGGCCTGACCTATTTCAACACCACTCCGCTGGGCCGTGCGGTGACCGGCACCATGCTGGTTGCCGCCATGAAAGAAGACGGCGTTAACATCTGGGGTGACGGCAGCACCTATAAAGGAAACGATATCGAACGTTTCTATCGTTATGGCCTGCTGACCAACGCCGAACTGCAGATTTATAAACCGTGGCTGGATACCGACTTCATCGACGAGCTGGGTGGTCGTCATGAGATGTCCGAGTTTATGATCGCCTGCGGTTTTGACTATAAGATGTCAGTCGAGAAAGCTTATTCCACCGACTCCAACATGCTGGGTGCGACGCACGAAGCGAAAGACCTGGAATTCCTGAACTCCAGCGTGAAGATCGTTAACCCGATCATGGGCGTGAAGTTCTGGGACGAGAACGTGAAGATCCCGGCAGAAGAAGTGACCGTACGTTTCGAACGCGGTCATCCGGTTGCGCTGAACGGCAAAACCTTCTCTGACGATGTGGAGCTGATGCTGGAAGCAAACCGCATCGGCGGTCGCCATGGTCTGGGCATGAGCGATCAGATTGAAAACCGTATCATCGAAGCGAAAAGCCGTGGTATCTATGAAGCCCCGGGGATGGCGCTGCTGCACATCGCTTACGAGCGTCTGCTGACCGGCATTCACAACGAAGACACCATTGAGCAGTATCACTCTCATGGCCGTCAGCTGGGCAAACTGCTGTATCAGGGCCGCTGGTTCGATCCGCAGGCGCTGATGCTGCGTGATGCGCTGCAGCGTTGGGTGGCGAGTGCAATCACCGGTGAAGTGACCCTGGAACTGCGTCGCGGTAACGACTACTCCATTCTGAACACCGTGTCTGACAACCTGACCTATAAAGCAGAGCGTCTGACCATGGAGAAAGGTGAATCCGTGTTCTCACCGGACGATCGTATTGGCCAACTGACCATGCGTAATCTGGACATCACCGATACCCGTGAGAAGCTGTTCAACTATGTTGAGAACGGTTTGCTGTCAGCCAGTTCAGGTAACGGCCTGCCGCAGGTTGAAAACCTGGAGCACAGCGATAAGAAATAATCGCTGATGTAGCATGCAAAAGGCGTCCTGGGGACGCCTTTTTTATTTGGACTTTCGTAGGGCGGGTGGCGCTGCGCTTACCGGGCCTACGGAAAACAACACATAATCTACAGACGAAAAAAAAGACGTCTTTCGACGTCTTTCTTCTGGAATATTGGTACCGAGGATGGGACTCGAACCCACAAGCCCGTTAGGGCACTACCACCTCAAGGTAGCGTGTCTACCAATTCCACCACCTCGGTACAGAATACTTAGTGCGGGATATCGCTGGTTGGCTTAGCCGGTGCAGCTGGCTGAGTCTGCTCAGTTTTTGCTGGCGCGCTCAGGTTTTCCCACTCGCTTCCTTTGCTGGTCTTGTTGCTGTTGATATTGCCAAGCACCAGGCTGATGATGAAGAACAGCGTAGCCAGAATCGCCGTAGTGCGGGTCATGAAGTTCGCAGAACCACTTGAACCAAACAGCGTACCGGAAGCGCCTGCTCCGAAGGAGGCTCCCATATCAGCGCCTTTACCTTGCTGCAGCATAATCAGCGCTACGAGAGCGATGGCTACAATAAGGAAAACAACTAAAAGAGCTTCGTACATAATCAACCTGTTCCTTGCGGATTTGCCGCATACCAATGCTTCGACCAATTAGCAGGATTTTTGTTTCCCACTGAAGCGGGTGTGAATACTAACCAAAGCGAATCACCTTCGCAAGGGCATTTTCGACGCATTGTATCAACTGCGGAAAAAAACAGCAAAAAGCCATTAATTGCTTAAAACAAAGGCGGCAAACGCCGCCTTTTTAAACATTTAGCGTGCAAGATTATGCAGCTTTTACGGCATCCGCAATACGGTGCGCAAATTCGGTTACCTGCGCTTCGTCTTCGCCTTCCACCATCACGCGGATCAGCGGTTCGGTACCAGACTTACGCAGCAGCACGCGTCCACGGCTGCCGAGGGCCGCTTCAACGTCAGCCATCACTGCTTTCACGTTCTCATTTTCCAGCGGGTCGCCTTTGCCGGCAGTGAAACGTACGTTGACCAGAATCTGCGGGAACATTTTCATGCCGCTGCACAGATCGTGCAGGCTCATATGGTTGCGCGCCATCGCGGCAACCACCTGCAGGGCGGCCACAATACCGTCACCGGTGGTGGTTTTGTCGAGCAGAATCACGTGACCTGAGTTCTCCGCGCCGATACGCCAGCCCTTCTCCTGCAATTTTTCCAGCACATAGCGGTCACCCACTTTCGCGCGAACGAACGGAATACCGAGCTGTTTCAGCGCCAGTTCCAGGCCCATGTTACTCATCAGCGTCCCGACCGCACCGCCGCGCAGCTGACCCTGACGCAGACCTTCACGCGCAATAATGTAGAGGATCTGGTCGCCGTCGACCTTGTTACCTTCGTGATCAACCATGATCACGCGGTCACCGTCGCCGTCCAGCGCAATGCCCAGATCGGCTTTTTCTGCCAGAACGCGCGCCTGCAGTGCACGAACGTCCGTCGCGCCGACCTGCTCGTTGATGTTCAGACCATCCGGCTCACAGCCAATGGCGATCACTTTCGCACCGAGCTCGCGGAAGACATTCGGGGCGATGTGGTAGGTCGCGCCATTCGCGCAGTCCACCACAATTTTGAGGTGCGCCAGGCTCAGCTCATTCGGGAAAGTGCCTTTACAGAATTCGATATAGCGACCCGCCGCATCAACGATACGGTTCGCTTTACCCAGCTCGGCGGAATCAACACAGGTGATCTCTTTTTCCATTTCAGCTTCAATGGCTTCTTCCACCTCATCCGGCAGCTTGGTGCCATCAATAGAGAAGAATTTAATGCCGTTGTCGTAGAACGGGTTATGAGAGGCCGAGATAACAATCCCCGCTTCCGCACGGAAGGTGCGCGTCAGGTACGCGACCGCAGGCGTTGGCATTGGGCCTGTAAAAGAGGCGGACAGTCCAGCCGCCGCCAGACCCGCTTCCAGCGCGGATTCCAGCATATAGCCGGAAATACGGGTGTCTTTACCGATGATAATTTTACGTGAGCCATGACGCGCCAGAACCTTGCCGGCAGCCCAGCCGAGCTTCAGGACAAAATCAGGGGTGATGGGAGCATCGCCTACGCGCCCGCGGATACCGTCGGTACCAAAATATTTACGATTACTCATAGCGTTTGTTTTCCTTCGCTGCCAGTGTGGCTTCCACCACACGCATGGCTTCTACTGTTTCTTTGACGTCATGGACACGAATGATGTGCGCACCCTGCATCGCCGCAATCACCGCGCAGGCCAGGCTGCCGCTCAGGCGTTCGCTCGGGCCTACATTCAGCAACTGGCCAATCATCGATTTCCTCGACATCCCCACCAGCAGCGGCAGGCCAAAGTGATGAAATTCCGATAAGCGCGCAAGCAGCGCATAGTTGTGGGAGAGATTTTTACCGAAACCGAATCCCGGGTCGAGCAGCAATTTCTCTTTTGGGATACCTGCACGTTCACAGCGTTCGATATGCTCAATAAAGAAGCGGTTTACGTCGGCGAAGACATCGTCATACTTCGGCGCGTCCTGCATGGTTTTCGGCTGCCCCTGCATATGCATCAGGCAAACCGGCAGCCCGGTTTCCGCTGCCGCCTCAATCGCCCCCGGTTCGGTAAGTGAACGAATATCATTGATAATGTGAGCGCCCACTCTCGCTACTTCACGGATCACTTCCGGTTTGGAGGTATCAACGGAGATCCACACTTCAAACCGCTGCGCGATAGCTTCAACGACCGGCACCACGCGCGCCAGCTCTTCTTCCACAGACACGTCCGCCGCACCGGGACGCGTCGATTCGCCGCCAACGTCAATGATGGTGGCACCCGCATTGATCATTAAATTCGCGTGCTTAACCGCCTCGATAAGCGTGTTATGCGTGCCACCGTCAGAGAAGGAGTCAGGGGTAACATTCAGGATCCCCATCACGTGGGGATGTGAAAGATCGAGATGCGAGTCCTGAGCGAATAATTTCATGGCGAAATCCCTGATATCTAAATGGTTAAACAGAAATGAAAAACCCCGGAGCAAGCTCCAGGGTTTGAGTTACAGACAAACGCTTCAACAGCAGTGACTTACTTATCGCCCAACTGTTCTGACATGGTGTTGCCCGGGTTTGGCGTACGCGGTTCATCAACCGGACGCGGCGCACGCGGGGTGCCATTGTTGTCAGAGTTATTGGAAGCGCCTGGGTCTTCCCAGCCTGCTGGTGGACGCACTTCGCGGCGCGCCATCAGGTCGTCAATCTGCGGTGCATCGATGGTCTCATATTTCATGAGCGCATCTTTCATGGAATGCAGAATGTCCATGTTGTCATTCAGGATCTGACGCGCGCGACCGTAGTTACGTTCAATCAGCGCTTTCACTTCCTGGTCGATGATACGAGCCGTTTCATCGGACATATGTTTCGCTTTTGCCACGGAGCGGCCCAGGAACACTTCGCCCTCTTCCTCTGCATAGAGCAGCGGACCGAGTTTGTCGGAGAAGCCCCACTGAGTCACCATGTTACGCGCCAGGTTTGTCGCCACTTTGATGTCGTTAGACGCACCGGTAGAAACATGTTCCGGACCGTAGATAATCTCTTCGGCCAGACGACCGCCGTACAGGGTTGAGATCTGGCTTTCCAGCTTCTGACGGCTGGCGCTGATCGCGTCGCCTTCAGGCAGGAAGAAGGTCACACCCAGCGCACGACCGCGCGGAATAATCGTCACTTTATGCACCGGATCGTGTTCCGGCACCAGACGACCGATAATCGCGTGACCGGCTTCGTGGTAAGCCGTGGACTCTTTCTGCGCTTCCGTCATCACCATGGAGCGACGTTCCGCACCCATCATGATCTTGTCTTTCGCTTTCTCGAACTCCACCATCGACACGACGCGCTTGTTACCGCGAGCGGCAAACAGTGCAGCTTCGTTGACCAGGTTAGCGAGATCCGCACCGGAGAAGCCCGGAGTACCGCGCGCAATGATTGCCGCGTCGATGTCGGGTGCCAGCGGTACGCGACGCATGTGAACTTTCAGAATCTGTTCACGACCGCGAACATCCGGCAGACCGACAACAACCTGACGGTCGAAACGGCCTGGACGCAGCAGCGCCGGGTCAAGAACGTCCGGACGGTTAGTCGCCGCGATAACGATGATACCTTCGTTACCTTCGAAGCCGTCCATCTCAACCAGCATCTGGTTCAGCGTCTGTTCACGTTCATCGTGACCACCACCCAGGCCTGCGCCACGCTGGCGGCCTACGGCGTCGATTTCATCGATGAAGATAATGCACGGTGCTGCCTTCTTGGCCTGCTCGAACATGTCACGCACACGAGATGCACCAACACCCACGAACATTTCGACGAAGTCAGAACCTGAAATAGTAAAGAACGGCACCTTCGCTTCACCCGCGATGGCTTTCGCCAGCAGGGTTTTACCGGTACCCGGAGGGCCAACCATCAGCACACCTTTCGGGATTTTACCGCCCAGTTTCTGGAAACGGCTCGGCTCACGCAGGTATTCAACCAGTTCACCGACCTCTTCTTTCGCTTCGTCACACCCGGCAACGTCCGCAAAAGTGGTCTTGATCTGATCTTCCGTCAACATACGCGCCTTGCTCTTACCGAACGACATGGCACCTTTGCCACCGCCGCCCTGCATCTGGCGCATAAAGAATATCCAGACGCCGATAAGAAGCAGCATCGGGAACCAGGAAATGAAGATAGAAGCCAGCAGGCTTGGTTCTTCTGGCGGCTCACCTACCACCTTGACGTTTTTAGTCAGAAGGTTATCAAGCAGCTTAGGATCGTTCACCGGGATGTAAGTCGTGTAACGGTTACTATCTTTCTTGGTAACGTTGATCTCACGTCCGTTGATACGCGCTTCGCGAACCTGGTCCTGATTGACCTCCTGCAGGAAGGTAGAATAATCCACCTTGCGGCCATTCGACTCGCTGGGCCCAAAGCTCTGGAATACTGACATCAGCACAACGGCAATGACCAGCCAGAGTATTAGGTTTTTCGCCATGTCACTCAAGGGATTAACCTCATATTACAACTGTGTTAAAAACAGCGTCAGGATACTCTATATCCAGTTTCATTCAAACTTTCGTCTGAAATCTCCCGGTTATCATTTTCGCCCGGTCGCTACAATATACACTTCACGGGAACGGGCCCGGGAAGAGTCCGGCTTACGAACTTTGACCTTCGCAAACAGGGAGCGAATTTCCTTAAGATACTCCTCGAAACCTTCGCCCTGAAACACCTTCACAACAAAACTACCACCAGGCGCTAGTACATCACGACACATTTCTAACGCTAGCTCCACCAGATACATGGCGCGGGGGATATCCACCGCCGGTGTTCCGCACATATTTGGTGCCATATCTGACATGACAACCTGGACCTTACTGTCACCTACACGATCAAGTAACGCTTTCAGCACTAATTCATCACGAAAGTCGCCCTGAAGGAAGTCGACACCGACGATGGGATCCATTGGTAAAAGATCGCACGCGATGATTCGGCCCGTTCCGCCGATCTGCGTTACCGCATACTGGGACCATCCGCCAGGTGCCGCACCGAGGTCAACAACCGTCATCCCCGGCTTAAAAAGTTTGTCACTTTGCTGTATTTCATCAAGTTTAAACCAGGCACGGGAACGCAACCCCTTTTTCTGTGCCTGTTGAACATATTTATCGCTAAAGTGTTCCTGGAGCCAGCGGCTGGAGCTGGCAGAACGCTTTTTACCTGTCATTTAACATTTCCGTCCTGGTTCATCGTTGCTTGCCTGTGACGTAAATTTCTACGCAGCTATTTGGCGATATAAGGGAGATGGCGGTAGAATGAACCGTTTTCAATCCCAACGTAAGCAAAAATATACGATGAATCTGAGTACTAAACAAAAACAGCACCTTAAAGGTCTGGCACATCCGCTCAAGCCTGTAGTGATGCTTGGCAACAATGGTTTGACCGAAGGGGTGCTTGCCGAGATTGAACAAGCGCTGGAACACCACGAGCTGATCAAGGTGAAAATAGCCTCTGAAGACAGAGACACTAAAAACCTGATCGTGGAAGCCATCGTGCGCGAAACCGGCGCCTGTAATGTACAGGTCATCGGTAAAACGCTGGTGCTCTACCGCCCGTCTAAAGAGCGTAAAATCTCGCTGCCACGTTAAGGATATCCTGAATTAAACACATTTTCTGTGTGAAACGAGGGATTTCTGTCAGCAGGCGAGCAAAATGCCATGCTCCTTGAGTTGATAAAAGGCCGCTACGCGGCCTTTTTCTTTTCTTTACAATGTATCAACATCTTAGTCGAGAAGCGAATTACAGGTATTCAACCTTAATAATTTCGTATTCTACTTCACCGCCAGGGGTGCGGATGGTGACAACATCGTCCTGCTCTTTGCCAATCAGGCCGCGAGCAATCGGCGAGTTCACCGAAATCAGGTTCTGTTTGAAGTCAGCTTCATCATCACCCACGATGCGATAGGTCTGCTCTTCGTCGTTGTCCAGGTTCAGCACGGTAACGGTAGAACCAAAGATCACACGGCCATTATTCGGCATCTTAGTGATATCGATAACCTGTGCATTGGACAGTTTTGCTTCGATATCTTTAATACGCCCTTCACAGAAGCCCTGCTGCTCACGCGCGGCGTGGTATTCAGCATTCTCTTTCAGGTCGCCATGCTCGCGCGCATCCGCGATAGCGGCGATGATTTCAGGACGACGCACGGATTTCAGGAAATCCAGCTCTTCGCGCAGTTTTTCGGCACCACGTAAGGTCATCGGAATAGCTTGCATTTGTTATACCTCTTAAACATTCCTGTTGGGAGCAGTGTTCCCTGCTCCTGCCCCCTTTAAGCGGGCAAGAAGCAAAAAGAAAACCGACCCGGGAGCGATGCCCCAGGTCAGCAGCAATTTTTCAATTTGATACGCATTTTACCGCGAAGTTCACTATGGGTCATCGTTTACTTTGCAGTGCCATGCACCGTAGTATGACGGTTTGTTTTCGGGTTGTTAGCGCGAGATTATGCGATTTTCCAGTTTTATCATCGGATTGACTACCAGTATAACGTTCACCGCTCAGGCCGCGAATGTTGATGAGTACATTAATCAGCTTCCCGCAGGCGCGAACCTCGCCCTGATGGTGCAGAAGGTTGGCGCACAGGCTCCCGAGATTGACTATCACAGTCAACAGATGGCGCTGCCTGCCAGTACCCAAAAGGTGATCACCGCCCTCGCCGCCCTGCTCCAGCTCGGGCCTGACTTCCGTTTTACTACCACTCTTGAAACCAAAGGTAACGTCGAGGGTGGCGAACTGAAAGGCGATCTTATCGCCCGTTTTGGCGGCGATCCGACCTTTAAACGCCAGGATATCCGCAATATGGTTGCGGTGCTGAAAAAAACCGGCGTGCAGAAAATTGACGGCAATGTGCTGATCGATACCTCCATCTTTGCCAGCCACGATAAAGCCCCGGGCTGGCCGTGGAACGACATGACGCAGTGCTTTAGCGCCCCGCCCGCCGCCGCGATTGTTGACCGCAACTGCTTCTCGGTTTCGCTTTACAGTGCGCCAAAGCCGGATGATTTAGCGTTTATCCGCATAGCGTCCTACTACCCGGTCACCATGTTTAGCCAGGTTCGCACGCTGGCCAAGGGCTCTCCTGATGCACAGTACTGCGAACTGGATGTGGTACCAGGCGATCTTAACCGCTTCACGCTGACCGGCTGCCTGACGCAGCGCGCCGATCCGTTGCCGCTGGCCTTTGCGATACAGGATGGCGCAAGCTATGCAGGCGCCATTCTGAAAGATGAGCTGAAACAAGCGGGAATAACCTATTCCGGCACCCTGCTTCGTCAGACGCAGGTCAACCAGCCCGGCACGGTCATCGCCAGCAAACAATCTGCACCGTTGCACGATTTACTGCGAATAATGCTGAAAAAGTCGGACAACATGATTGCCGATACGGTGTTTCGCATGATTGGTCACGCCCGTTTCGGCGTGCCGGGAACCTGGCGCGCGGGTTCAGACGCGGTTCGGCAGATCCTGCGCCAGCAGGCGGGGATCGATCTGGGTAATACCATCGCCGTCGATGGCTCCGGACTATCGCGCCATAATTTGATCTCTCCGGCCACGATGATGCAGGTGCTTCAGTACATTGCACAACATGACACTGAGCTAAACTTTATTTCAATGCTGCCGCTGGCCGGGCATGACGGTTCACTGCAGTACCGCGCAGGGCTTCACGCCGCGGGCGTGGATGGCAAAGTCTCCGCGAAAACAGGCTCACTGCAGGGGGTTTATAACCTTGCAGGCTTCATCACCACCGCCAGCGGACAGCGCATGGCATTCGTGCAGTATCTTTCCGGCTATGCCGTCGAACCGACCGACCAGCGCAATCGTCGTATTCCGCTGGTTCGCTTCGAAAGCAGGCTTTATAAGGACATCTACCAGAATAACTAGCGATGAAACTACTTATAGTTGAAGACGATCTGTTATTGCAGGAAGGGCTGGCGCTGGGGCTGGCCAATGAAGGGTATGCTCTCGACTGTGCAGGCACGGCAGCAGAGGCGGATGCCCTGATCCAGAGCGGCGAATACAGCCTGGTTATCCTCGATTTAGGCTTGCCGGATAAAGACGGCGCCACGCTGCTCAGCCAGTGGCGACGTCGCGGCATCGCCAACCCGGTATTGATCCTGACGGCACGTGATGCCATTGAAGACCGTATCACCGGCCTCGATGCAGGCGCAGACGATTACCTGGTGAAGCCTTTTGCGCTCGCGGAGCTGCAGGCTCGGGTACGAGCGTTGATTCGCCGCTATCAGGGCCATAGTGATAACTTACTGACCGACGGCGATATAACGCTGAATTTGCAAACCCAGCAGGTGCTGCGTCAGGATCAGGCCGTAGAGGTGACGCCAAAAGAGTTCGCCTTGCTTACGCGTCTGATCATGCGTAGCGGGCAAACGGTACACCGAGAAACGCTCCAGCAGGATATCTACTCCTGGCAGGACGATCCCGGGTCAAATACCCTTGAGGTCCATATTCATAACCTGCGGCGTAAGCTCGGCAAAGACAGGATCAAAACCGTTCGCGGCGTCGGCTACCGTCTGGAGAGCCAGAAATGAACAGCATGCGTCGGCGTTTGATGGTGCTGCTGGCGGTCATTCTGTTATTTTTCCAGCTGATAAGCGTCATCTGGCTGTGGCATGAAAGCCGTGAACAGATTGGTTTTCTGGTCAACGAAACGCTGTCAGCGAAAGCGCGCAATAATCACGTTGAGAAAGAGATCCGCGAAGCGATTGCCTCGCTGCTGGTCCCTTCCCTGGTGATGGTCGGTTTTACCCTGTTCTTCTCCTTCTGGGCCGTCACCTGGATAACCCGGCCACTGAATAAGCTTCGCGACAGCCTTGCTAACCGCTCAGCCGATAACTTAACCCCGCTTCCTATGTATTCCGACATGGAAGAAATTGGCGCGGTGACGACCTCCCTGAACCAGTTGCTGGCCCGGCTGGATAGCACCATTCAACAGGAGCGTCTCTTCACCGCAGACGCCGCACACGAGCTGAGAACGCCTCTGGCCGGTATCCGGCTCCATCTGGAGCTGATGTCGCAGTCAGGTGCGCCTCAGGCCGCCACGCTGGTTAGTCGTATCGATCAGCTCATGCATACCGTTGAACAACTGCTGATGCTGGCCCGTGCCGGACAGGCAATGGCGAGCGGCCACTACGAAACCGTGAGCTGGACGGAAAATATCATCGAACCTCTCGGCCTTGGGCATGAAGCCAAAGAGCATACGGTGATTTGGCCCGCTAAAAGCGCGCTCACGGTTCAGGGAGACGCCGTTCTCCTGCGCCTGATGCTGCGCAACCTGCTGGAGAATGCCGGGCGCTACAGCCCGACAGGGACAACGATTACAGTGACATTAACCGAGGTCGACGGCGGGACGCAGATCAGCGTTATCGATCAGGGTCCTGGAATTGATGAAGCGCATCGACAGTCCATTACCGAGCCATTCCGCCGTCTTGACCAGCGCTACGGAGGCAGCGGTCTGGGCCTGAGCATCGTGCAGCGCATCGTCCAGCTCCACCACGGCAGGCTGACGCTTGAGAATGGCGCTGAAGGCGGTTTAATCGCCAGCTGCTGGCTGCCCGCAACGCTGGAATAAAAAAGCCCCCATAACGGGGGCTTTGAACAGCAATTAGTGCTTGTAGATGAACTCGACGCCTTCTTCGTCGTCTTCATCCCAGTCATCGTCCCAGTCTTCATCGTCTTCTTCCGCTTCCAGCTCTTCGAGCTGCTGGCGGTGGTAGTCATCCCACATGAATTCGACTTTTTCAGGCTGTTTGACTTCTTCCGCCTGAACAATTGGGTTCTCAATGATGAAGGTCATCACATCCCAGCACAGATCTTTCACGCCGACCTGGCTTGCCGCAGAGATCAGGTAGTATTTATCTTCCCAACCCATCGCTTCAGCAATAGCTTTCGCTTTTGCTTCCGCTTCGGCTTTGTCCATCAGGTCGATCTTGTTAAAGACCAGCCAGCGTGGTTTGTTCGCCAGTTTCTCGCTGTATTTCTCCAGCTCGCCAACGATAATGCGGGCGTTTTCAACCGGATCGGAACCGTCGATAGGATCGATATCGATAAGGTGCAGCAGCACGCGGCAGCGCTCAAGGTGTTTCAGGAAGCGAATACCCAGACCCGCCCCTTCCGCGGCGCCTTGAATCAGACCCGGAATATCGGCAACCACAAAGCTCTTCTCGTTATCCATACGGACAACGCCCAGGCTTGGTACCAGCGTGGTAAACGGATAGTCCGCCACTTTTGGCTTGGCCGCGGAGACGGCGCGAATAAACGTCGATTTGCCTGCGTTTGGCATACCCAGCATGCCCACGTCAGCCAGAAGCATCAGCTCCAGCTGCAGGTCGCGCTTATCGCCCGGCGTACCCATCGTTTTCTGACGCGGCGTACGGTTAACGGAAGATTTGAAACGGCTGTTACCCAGACCGTGCCAGCCGCCTTTCGCCACCATCAGGCGCTGACCGTGTTTGGTCATGTCACCCATGGTTTCACCCGTCCCCTGGTCAATCACACGCGTACCGACCGGCACTTTAATGGTGACGTCTTTACCGCGTTTCCCGGTACAGTCACGGCTCTGGCCGTTCTGACCACGTTCAGCGCGGAAGGATTTTTCGAAACGGTAGTCGATCAGCGTGTTGAGGTTCTCATCCGCCTCCAGCCACACGTCACCACCATCCCCACCGTCGCCGCCATCAGGACCGCCACGAGGGATATACTTTTCACGGCGGAAGCTCACGCAACCGTTGCCGCCATCACCAGCCACGACCAGGATCGTCGCTTCATCAACAAACTTCATTTTACTCTCCGTAACTCATTCGCCTGAGCGGGGGACTACTACAACCGCTTCATTTTTGCGCCAACGTCCCCAGAGACGATGACCAATGGCGGAATACATCGCGCCCGCAACCACGACAAACGCACCGAGATAACCCAACAGGTTGAGCATCGGTCTGACGAAGACATCGGGCCAGGCCATTGATAACAAATCTGAAAATAACAGCGTAAACAGCGGGGTAAGCGTGATCAACGCGCTCACCTGTGCTGCCTGCCAGCGCGCCATCGCTTCGGCCAGCGCGCCATAACCGACCAGCGTGTTCAGCCCACAAAAAATGAGGCACGCCAGTTGCCAGTCGCTAAGCTGGGAAATTACGCCCGGCTTCGCTAATGGCAGCAATGCTATTGTACACAAAGTGTACAGCAAAAAGAGGATCTGCTGTGAGGCAAGCCGACGCAATAACACCTTTTGCGCGACACCATAGCTCACCCAGACCGTTGCTGCCCCCACACCGAAAATGACACCCCATGTGTAATCCGTCAGGCGGGTAAAAATCTCGATCAGACTGGTGTTGAAGAACATCACCAGACCGCACAACAGCATGCTCGCCCCGATAATCTGCGTACCGCGCATCTTCTCCTTGAGGATAAAGACGCTGGCGACCATCATGCCCACCGGCGAAAGCTGACCAATCACCTGCGACGCCGTGGGGCTGAGATATTGCAGGGAAGAGCTGAACAGGATGAAGTTACCGAACAGACCCCCCGTCGCGATAGCCAGCAGCACCAGCCAGCGCGGTTTACGGAAGAGCCGCAAGGGTGGAAGCTTACCTTTGACGGCCAGAATCGCCCCAAGGCCGATGCTTGCCATCAGAAAGCGATAAAAGACCACCGTAGGCGGCTCCATCACTTCCAGTACCTGCTTCATTGCAATTGGCAGCGCACCCCAGCACATTGCGGTTGTGAGCGCCAAAAGAATTCCTATGCCGGCCTGCTGCTTCATGCCCGTTTTCCCTACAGAAAAAATTACCGGGTTTCCAATGTAAAAAGCCCCGCAACAGGTTGCGGGGCTTTAATCCGTTACCGGACCGAGAAAACCTTACTCAGCAACGATGCTGATGTATTTACGGTTGTTCGGGCCTTTAACTTCAAATTTCACTTTACCGTCTGCTTTAGCAAACAGAGTGTGGTCACGACCGCAACCTACGTTGTTGCCAGCGTGGAATTTGGTACCACGTTGACGAACGATGATGCTACCCGCCAGAACGGATTCGCCACCGAAACGCTTAACGCCCAGGCGTTTAGCTTCTGAATCGCGACCGTTACGTGTGGAGCCGCCAGCCTTTTTATGTGCCATTTAAATCTCTCCTCAGGTCTTAGGCGCTGATGCCAGTAATTTTCACATCAGTGAACCACTGACGGTGGCCCTGCTGCTTACGGTAGTGCTTACGACGACGAAACTTAACGATTTTAACTTTCTCGCCACGACCGTGTGCAACAACTTCAGCTTTGATAACGCCGCCATCAACGAAAGGAACGCCGATTTTGACTTCTTCACCGTTTGCGATCATCAGAACTTCCGCGAACTCAACAGATTCGCCAGTTGCGATGTCCAGCTTTTCCAGGCGAACGGTCTGACCTTCGCTTACTCGGTGTTGTTTACCACCACTTTGGAAAACCGCGTACATATAAACTCCGCTTCCGCGCACGTCCTCGTATGAATCAGAGTGCGCTATAAATATTCACAATAGGGCGCGAATATTACGCAAAACGCGAGCCTTTGACAAGTGCTACCGTCAATACATGAAGAAAAAAAACACAACACGTACGGTAACGTTTATCTGAGCCGTTTTTTCAGTACAATCAGCACTACTATTGATAAACCGAAACCCTTCGTTACCCCATTGTAGATGGGATCAACAGGATAAAAAGCCCGGCTTTTGCGATGAATTTAGAAAAAATCAACGAGTTAACCGCGCAAGATATGGCGGGTGTGAATGCAGCAATCCTGGAGCAACTCAACTCTGACGTTCAGCTGATCAATCAGTTGGGCTATTACATTGTCAGCGGCGGCGGTAAACGCATTCGTCCGATGATTGCCATTCTGGCTGCCAGAGCCGTTGGTTATCAGGGAAATGCTCACATCACTATCGCAGCGCTCATCGAATTTATCCACACGGCGACGCTTCTGCACGACGATGTGGTGGATGAATCGGATATGCGTCGTGGCAAAGCCACGGCTAACGCCGCGTTCGGAAACGCCGCCAGCGTCCTGGTGGGGGATTTTATCTATACCCGCGCCTTCCAGATGATGACCAGCCTGGGTTCCCTGAAAGTGCTGGAAGTAATGTCTGAAGCCGTTAACGTCATTGCTGAAGGCGAAGTGCTGCAGCTGATGAACGTCAACGACCCGGACATCACCGAAGAAAACTACATGCGCGTCATCTACAGCAAAACCGCGCGTCTGTTTGAAGCGGCCGCCCAGTGTTCCGGCATTTTGGCTGGCTGTACCGAAGCACAGGAAAAAGGCCTGCAGGACTATGGCCGCTATCTGGGCACAGCCTTCCAGCTGATTGACGATCTGCTGGACTACAGTGCGGACGGCGAAACGCTCGGCAAAAACGTTGGCGATGACCTGAACGAAGGCAAACCGACCCTGCCGCTGCTCCACGCCATGCGTAACGGAACGGCCGATCAGGCGAAAATGATCCGTGAAGCGATTGAGCAGGGAAATGGTCGCCATCTTCTGGAACCTGTGCTGGAAACCATGGCGATCTGCGGCTCGCTGGAATGGACGCGTCAGCGTGCGGAAGAAGAAGCCGACAAAGCCATCGAAGCACTCCAGGTCATTCCCGACAGCCCATGGCGCGAGGCACTGATTGGTCTTGCCCACATCGCCGTTCAGCGCGACCGTTAATCTTGCTTTCTCTCCCCGCGTTCCTGGCGGGGAGATTCCAGTACACACCCGTAAATTCCGCATTCACGTAAATTCATCGGTTTAGAGACCGCATGAATAAAGCCGTGTCTTATTCTGAATATTCCTTCAAGTAACGCGAACTTTTTAGAACAAGAGTTCGAAATGGGTATAGTAAACCCGTCGTTTCAGAAGAAACGGCGTAGGTGAATCCGAACTTAAGGACGGCGTTATGGATACGAAATTTATCGACTGGCACACGGCTGATATTATTGCCGCACTGCGCAAAAGAGGCACTTCACTGGCAGCAGAGTCCCGCCGCCATGGACTGAGTTCTTCAACTCTGGCAAACGCCCTCACCCGCCCCTGGCCAAAAGGAGAATTAATTATCGCGACGGCGCTGGATACGCATCCGTGGGTGATTTGGCCTTCGCGCTACCACGATCCCGTTACCCATGAATTTATCGACAGATCGCGCATGATTCGCCAGAGAAAAGTAAAAAAAGAACCGCAGGAATAACGCGTTTTTTGACAGGAACAGCACCCCCCCGGTCATGTCTGGCAGGGGGCTGCCGGAACGATTACTCGCCCTTCACACGCTCGATATTGGCACCCAGCGCGCGCAGTTTATCTTCGATACGCTCATAGCCACGATCGATGTGATAAATACGATCCACGATCGTTGTACCTTCCGCGATACAACCCGCCAACACCAGGCTGGCAGACGCACGCAGATCGGTTGCCATCACCTGAGCGCCGGACAGTGTCTCAACGCCATGGCAAATCACGGTATTACTTTCGATCTCAGCACGTGCACCCATGCGGATCAGCTCCGGTACGTGCATAAAGCGGTTCTCGAAAATGGTTTCAGTGATGAAGCCAGTCCCTTCGGCGACCAGGTTCAACAAGGTGAACTGCGCCTGCATGTCCGTTGGGAACGCCGGGTGTGGCGCCGTACGCACATTGACCGCTTTTGGACGCTGTCCATGCATATCGAGGCTGATCCAGTCTTCACCGATTTCGATATCCGCTCCCGCATCACGCAGTTTCGCCAGCACCGCATCCAGCGTATCAGGCTGTGCGTTGCGACAAACAATCTTCCCGCCAGAGATCGCGGCAGCGACCAGGAAGGTACCGGTTTCGATACGGTCCGGCAGTACGCGATAGACACCCCCGCCCAGACGCTCAACGCCTTCGATGGTGATACGGTCGGTACCCTGGCCGGAGATCTTCGCGCCCAGTGCCACGAGGAAGTTAGCGGTATCCACAATTTCCGGTTCGCGCGCGGCGTTTTCGATGATAGTGGTCCCTTCTGCCAGCGTTGCCGCAGACATAATGGTTACCGTTGCGCCTACGCTCACTTTGTCCATAACAATGTGCGCGCCTTTCAGACGACCATTGACGGACGCTTTAACGTAGCCTTCTTCCAGCTTGATCTCTGCGCCCAGTTTTTCCAGACCAAAGATGTGCAGGTCAACCGGACGCGCACCGATGGCGCAGCCGCCCGGCAGCGAAACCTGACCCTGACCGAAACGCGCCACCAGCGGGCCAAGCGCCCAGATGGAAGCACGCATGGTTTTCACCAGATCGTAAGGCGCAGAGAAGTTGTTCACCTTGCTGGCATCGATCCAGACGGAACCGTTACGCTCGACTTTCGTGCCCAACTGGGTGAGCAGCTTCATGGTGGTGTCGATATCTTTCAGCTTCGGTACGTTCTGAATCTCTACTGGCTCTTCCGCGAGCAGCGCAGCAAAGAGGATGGGCAGCGCGGCGTTTTTCGCGCCAGAAATTGTGACTTCGCCCTGGAGACGCGTTGGCCCCTGTACACGAAATTTATCCATTGTGTGCTCTCTTATAAATTCAACCGTGCTGCGGGCCTGTCGCCCTCAGCTCAAAAACCGTTTAGTTTGCGATCGCGTGCCCACTCTTGCGGGGTGAACGCTTTAATCGACAGGGCGTGGATGCGGTTATCCGCAATATATTCCATCAGCGGCGCGTACACAGCCTGCTGTTTCTTCACACGGCTCATACCGTCGAACATCTCACCCACAGCAATAACCTGGAAGTGACTGCCATCGCCAGTGACGTGGGCTTCCTGAAGGGAGAGTGCATTCATCAGCACTGTCTGGATTTCATGATTTTCCATGGGTTCTTAATCATCTGATAGTGAAAACAAGCCCAACATCTTAGAGCAAAGTGGCGTCGTCTTAAACAAGCAAAAAGCCCCGACGATGAAACTGTCAGGGCTTTCGGAAGTAACGCACTGAAAATATTAACGAGGCAATACGTCCTGAGGGAGATTGTAGAGCTGCGCAAGGGTCACGACATTCTCGCTCGCGCCGCGAAGCGTGACGCTCGCCCCCTGCTTTTTCCCTACTGCAACCAGATGGGCAAGCAGCGCAACGCCTGCCGTATCCACCCGCGTGACGTCAGTTAAGTCAATGAGCGTCACGCCCTGCATGGCCTCATGGCGTTTATCCCATAAGGGGTTCAGCAGATCCTGATCCAGCTCACCGGACAGCTTTAATGTCTCGCCTTCACGCGACCAGCTGAGTTGCTGTGACATTACTTCTTCTCGTCCAGCGTGATTTTCTGACGAGCAATGGACTGCAGCTGCGCGGTCAGGCCATCAATCCCCTTGGTGCGCAGTAGGTCGCTCCACTCGTTCTGTTTGGTGGTGATCATGCTTACGCCTTCGGCAATCATGTCATACGCCTGCCAGTGGCCGGTCTGGCTGTTTTTACGCCACTGGAAATCCAGACGCACCGGCGGACGGCCGTTAGGATCGTTGATCGTTACGCGAATAGGGACGATAGTCGCATCACCCAGCGGCTGCTCCGGGGCGATCTGATAGGTCTGACCGTGGTACATCGCCAGCGCCTGACCATAAGCCTGCTTAAGGTATTCACGGAAAGCGGCAAAATAGGCCTCACGCTGCGCCGGGGTCGCGTCTTTGTAATAGCGGCCCAGCACCAGCGCTCCCGCATATTTGATCTGCACGTACGGCAGCAGCTCCTGGTCAACCACGTCACGCAGGTAATCAGGATTAGCACGAATCTTAGGCTGCTCGTTTTTAAGACGATCGAAGGTTTTCTTCGCGGCCTCGTCCATCAGTTTGTACGGGTTACTCTGATCCGCCGCGTGCACCGCGGTGAGAGGGGCGATGACCAGCATGGCAACCATTAACAGTCGTTTAAACATGAATGACTTCTCCTGATATTAATTCGCAGCACCTGGGGTCGGCGCGGCATTGGTATGGTCTTCACTCTGCGCAGGGGCATTGTCAGACTTTTTATCATCCCCTTTACTGTTGTAAAGGAACTGACCAATCATATCTTCCAGCACCATGGCGGACTTGGTGTCCTGGATCACGCTCCCGTCCTTAAGGATAGTCGTTCCCAGCTCGGGGTCTTCAAAACCGACGTTAAGCGCCAGATATTGTTCGCCCAGCAGACCGGAAGTCCGGATAGACAGGGAGCTGGTGTCCGGAATGTGGTTGTAACGCTCTTCGATATCCATCGCGACGCGCGGCAGATAGGTCTTTTCATCCAGCGTAATGTCAGATACGCGGCCGATCACCACGCCGCCAATACGGACCGGTGAACGCGCCTTCAGCCCGCCGATGTTATCGAAGGTGGCATAGATGCGGTACGTCGGCTCGGTGCGTACAGACGTGATATCTGCCGCTCTCAGGCAGATAAACAACGCGGCCAGCAGCGCCAGCAGCAGGAATACACCGACCCAAATTTCATTTTTTCTCGTTTGCATGAACTCAATTCCCAAACATCAGTGCGGTGAGCACAAAATCCAGACCCAGTACGGCCAGCGACGAATGAACGACTGTACGTGTAGTAGCGCGGCTAATGCCCGCCGACGTCGGAATCGCATCGTAACCATTAAACAATGCAATCCAGGTAACCGTAATGGCAAATACCACGCTCTTAATCAGGCAGTTAACCAGATCCATTCGCAGGTCAATGGCGTCCTGCATGGCAGACCAGAAGAAACCGGCGTCAATGCCTTTCCAGTGCACGCCAACCAGCGAACCGCCCCAGATACCCACGGCGACAAACAGTATCGTCAGCAGCGGTAAAGAGATAACCCCCGCCCAGAAACGCGGCGAGATCACGCGACGCAGCGGATCGACCGCCATCATCTCCATGCTGGAGAGCTGCTCAGTCGCGCGCATCAGGCCAATTTCAGCGGTTAAGGCTGACCCCGCGCGCCCTGCGAACAACAGCGCCGCCACAACGGGCCCCAGTTCACGCAGCAGCGAGAGCGCCACCAGCATCCCGAGGCTGGTTTCCGCACTGTAGGTTGTCAGCACCAGGTAGCCCTGCAGACCCAGCACCATCCCGATAAACAGACCGGAGACAATGATGATGAGCATCGACAGCACGCCGACATTATAAAGCTGCCGCACCAATAGCGGCGCGTGCTTACGGAATTCCGGCTTGCCGACCAGCGCGTTGAATAACATCAATCCGGCACGCCCGAACGTCCTGATGGTTTTTATGCCACGGTGTCCGAGAGCGGCCAACGCATTTAACAGCATGAGTGGCTTAACTCCCTATTCCCAGTAAATCGTCACGATAGTCGCCCGCCGGGTAGCGGAACGGCACAGGGCCATCGGCAATACCGTCAAGGAACTGCCGCACGCGTGGATCGCAATTTTCCTGCAGCGCCTGGGCGCTACCGTGTGCGACGATCTTTTTGTCCGCTACGATGTAGGCGTAATCGGCAATGCTCAGCACTTCAGGTACATCGTGAGACACTACAATGCAGGTGACGCCAAGCGCGCTATTCAGTTCAGAGATGAGCTTCACCAGCACGCCCATCGTGATGGGATCCTGCCCGACAAACGGTTCGTCGAACATGATTAAATCAGGTTCTAGTGCGATGGCGCGCGCCAGCGCGGCACGACGCGCCATCCCGCCGGACAGCTCCGAAGGCATCAGTTTCGCGGCGCCCCGCAGCCCGACGGCTTCAAGCTTCATCATCACCGTGCTTTTCAGCAGCGCAGGCGGCAGGCTGGTATGCTCGCGCAGCGGATAGGCCACGTTATCAAAGACGTTCATGTCGGTGAACAAGGCCCCCGACTGAAAGAGCATGCTCATGCGTTTGCGAACAGTATACAGACGCGAGCGTGACATCCCCGGGATGTTTTCGCCATCAAAGAGGATCTCACCGCTATCCGGTGGGATCTGCCCGCCAATAAGGCGAAGCAGGGTCGTTTTACCGATCCCGGACGGCCCCATGATGGCAGTGATCTTGCCACGCGGCACGGTCAACGAAATATCATCAAATATCAATCTGTTGGCGCGAGAAAAACTCACCCCGCGGACATCGACTAAATTAGCCATGGTTTGGCTCATTTATGGTTCCTTTCTTATCCTGCTCACGTTAAGGCATGTAGCCTGAATCAGCCCTAAACTCAGCATTTTTACAGAATAATAACCGTAGAGGTTAGCGAAAGCTGGCATTTGTTTTACTTTTCCGGCGCATAAAGTCAAAATTAGGAATTCGTTACGCCTCAGACTGTATGCAGTCCAGCCATTCCCGAGCAATGGACCGACGAGTATACCTGAAGAAAGGACTTTTGATGCTTTTAGCAACAGCACTGTTAATAATTGGTTTACTGTTGGTGGTCTACAGTGCTGACCGTTTAGTGTTTGCTGCATCTATCCTGTGTCGCCTGAGTGGCGTACCGCCTGTCGTCATCGGGATGACCGTGGTCAGCGTAGGAACGTCACTTCCTGAAATCATCGTCTCTGTCTCGGCATCGCTGCATGGCCAGGTAGACCTGGCAGTCGGCACCGCGATTGGCTCTAACATCGTCAATATTTTATTGATTTTAGGCCTGGCCGCGCTGCTCCATCCATTTCGCGTGCATTCTGATGTTCTGCGCCGTGAATTGCCGCTAATGTTACTCGTAAGCCTGCTGGCAGGGTGCGTATTTTACGATGGCGTACTGAGCTACAGCGACGGCATTTTCTTGCTGGCGCTGGCCGTTATTTGGCTGCTGTATAGTGTTAAAATCGCCCGTCAGGCTGAAAAGCAGGGTCAGGATAGCCTCACGCGTGAGCAGGTCGCCGAGCTTCCACGAGAAGGCACGCTGCCTGTTGCCCTGCTCTGGCTGGGCGTCGCGCTGATCATCATGCCGATGGCAACGCGCATGGTCGTGGATAACGCGACGGTGCTGGCGAACTATTTTGCGATCAGCGAGCTGACCATTGGCCTGACGGTGATTGCCATCGGCACCAGCCTGCCGGAGCTGGCCACCGCCATTGCGGGGGCCCGTAAAGGTGAGGATGACATTGCCATTGGTAATATCATCGGCTCTAACATTTTTAATATCGCCATTGTGATGGGCCTGCCAGCCCTGATTTCGCCAGGGCCCTTTAATCCCCTGGCGTTCTCACGTGATTACGGCGTGATGTTGCTGGTCAGCGTGATTTTTGCCCTGCTCTGCTGGCGGCGGCAACGACAGATCGGTAAAGGCGCAGGCGCGCTGCTGACGGGTGGATTTATCGTATGGATGGCGATGCTGTACTGGCTCTCGCCTCTTCTCTCTGGGTAAACGGAAACGCATTATGTCGCAAATAGAATTGCAGCCGGGTTTTGACTTTCAGAAAGCAGGCAAAGACGTTCTGGAGATTGAACGTGAAGGTCTGGCGCAGTTAGATCAGTACATAAATCAGGATTTTAGTCTGGCATGTGAGAAGATATTCTACTGTGCCGGCAAAGTCGTGGTGATGGGGATGGGCAAGTCCGGCCACATTGGACGCAAAATGGCGGCAACCTTTGCCAGTACCGGCACCTCGTCCTTCTTTGTCCACCCGGGGGAAGCCGCACACGGGGACCTGGGTATGGTCACGCCGCAGGATATCGTCATCGCGCTCTCCAACTCCGGTGAGTCCAATGAAATCCTGGCGCTGATC
Source organism: Enterobacter cloacae complex sp. Mu1197 (assembly GCF_040059225.1). Lineage (NCBI taxonomy): Bacteria > Pseudomonadati > Pseudomonadota > Gammaproteobacteria > Enterobacterales > Enterobacteriaceae > Enterobacter > Enterobacter cloacae complex sp. Mu1197. The sequence continues at coordinate 4,170,908 of NZ_CP157375.1, forward strand.
CCGGTACTGAAGCGACTGCAGGTCCCGCTGATTTGCATGACCAGCCGTCCGGAAAGCAGCATGGCGCGCGCAGCCGATATTCACCTGTGCGTGAAGGTTCCCAAAGAGGCCTGTCCGCTCGGCCTGGCGCCGACCTCCAGCACCACCGCGGCACTGGTTATGGGCGATGCGCTTGCCGTGGCGCTGCTTGAAGCCCGTGGCTTTACGCCGGAAGATTTCGCGCTGTCCCACCCGGGCGGCGCGCTGGGGCGCAAGCTCCTGCTGCGGGTAAACGATATTATGCACACCGGGGATGAGATCCCTCACGTCAGTAAAGAAGCCTCCCTGCGTGATGCGCTGCTGGAAATCACCCGCAAGAATCTGGGGATGACGGTCGTGTGCGACGATCTGATGAAAATTCAGGGGATCTTCACCGATGGCGACCTGCGTCGCGTGTTCGACATGGGTGTCGATGTCCGCACGCTCGGTATTGCCGATGTAATGACGCCCGGCGGCATCCGCGTCCGTCCGGGTACGCTGGCCGTGGACGTGCTGAACCTGATGCAGTCCCGCCATATCACCTCCGTTATGGTTGCCGATGGCGACCAGTTGCTGGGTGTGGTACATATGCATGATCTGCTGCGCGCAGGCGTAGTGTAATGAAGGATAAGACAATGAGTAATGCGGGTGCATCCCTTGCAACCTGTTATGGGCCGGTCAGTACACAGATGATGGCAAAGGCGAAAAACATTCGTCTGCTGATCCTGGATGTGGATGGGGTCCTCTCCGATGGCCTGATTTACATGGGCAATAATGGTGAAGAGCTGAAGGCGTTTAACGTTCGCGATGGCTACGGTATCCGCTGTGCGCTCACCTCGGGGATTGAGGTGGCGATCATCACCGGGCGAAACGCTAAACTGGTAGAAGACCGCTGTGAAACCTTAGGTATTACCCATCTGTATCAGGGCCAGTCCGATAAGATGGCGGCGTTCAATGATTTACTGGGTAAACTGGCTATCGCGCCGGAAAACGTGGCCTACGTCGGGGACGACCTGATTGACTGGCCGGTGATGGCTGAAGTTGGGCTGAGCATCGCCGTTGCCGATGCGCATCCGCTGCTGATCCCGCGCGCCGACTACGTTACCCACATCAACGGTGGCCGCGGCGCTGTCCGTGAAGTCTGCGATCTGCTTCTGCTGGCGCAGGGCAAGCTTGATGAGGCCAAAGGGCAATCGATATGAGTAAAACCAGACGTTGGATTATCATTTTGCTTTCGCTTGTCGCACTGGTATTGATTGGCGTGAACCTTGCCGATCGCGACGATACGCAAACGGAAGTGATCAACAATAACGATCCAACCTATAAAAGCGATCACAGCGACACCGTGGTCTACAGCCCGGAAGGCGCGCTGAACTATCGCCTGATTGCCCAGCATGTTGAATATTTTTCAGATGACGGTATTTCGTGGTTTACCCAGCCTGTCATGACCACCTTTGATAAGGACAAAGTGCCGACGTGGTCAATTAAGTCAGATCGGGCAAAACTGACAAATGACCGTATGCTTTATCTGTATGGTCACGTTGAAGTCAACGCCCTGACCGCCGACTCGCAACTGCGAAAAATTACGACGGATAATGCCCAGATCAACCTGGTAACCCAGGACGTGACGTCGCAGGATCTGGTCACACTGTATGGCACAACATTTAATTCCAGCGGTTTGAGAATGCGCGGGAACTTACGCAGCAAGAACGCCGAGCTGATTGAAAAGGTTAGAACCTCCTATGAAATTCAAAACAAACAAACTCAGCCTTAAAGTAATTATCGCCAGCGCGATGCTGGCGACCAGTCTCCCCGCGCTTGCTGTAACGGGCGATACCGACCAGCCGATTCATATCGAGTCCGACACCCAGTCTCTCGATATGCAGGGTAACGTCGTCACCTTCACGGGTAACGTCGTCATGACCCAGGGCACCATCAAAATCAACGCCGACAAAGTGGTCGTGACCCGTCCGGGTGGTGAGCAGGGCAAAGAGATTATCGATGGCTATGGTAATCCGGCGACCTTCTACCAGATGCAGGACAACGGCAAGCCGGTGAAAGGCCGCGCCACGCACATGCACTATGAGCTGGCGAAGGACCTGGTCATCCTGACCGGCAATGCCTATCTGGAACAGCTGGACAGCAACATTACCGGCGACCAGATTACCTATCTGGTTAAAGAGCAAAAAATGCAGGCCTCCAGCGAGAAAGGCAAACGCGTCACCACCGTTCTGGTTCCGTCGCAGTTGCAGGATAAAGGCAAGGGCCAGGCCCCGGCACAGAAGAAGAGTAACTAATTCGTTATGGCAACATTAACTGCAAAAAATCTCGCGAAGGCCTATAAGGGCCGCCGTGTCGTAGAAGATGTCAGTCTGACCGTTAACTCCGGCGAAATCGTGGGGCTGCTTGGCCCGAACGGTGCGGGTAAAACGACAACCTTCTACATGGTCGTGGGTATTGTGCCGCGCGATGCCGGCAACATTATCATTGACGATGAAGACATCAGCCTTCTGCCGCTCCACGCGCGCGCGCGTCGCGGGATCGGCTATCTGCCGCAGGAAGCCTCCATTTTCCGTCGTCTCAGCGTTTACGACAACCTGATGGCGGTCCTGCAAATTCGTAACGATCTGACCAACGAACAGCGTCAGGATCGTGCCAACGAGCTGATGGAAGAGTTCCACATCGAGCATCTGCGCGACAGCCTCGGTCAGGCACTCTCCGGGGGCGAACGCCGTCGTGTTGAGATTGCGCGTGCGCTGGCCGCAAACCCGAAATTTATCCTGCTGGATGAACCGTTTGCGGGCGTTGACCCGATCTCCGTTATCGACATCAAACGTATCATTGAACACCTGCGCGACAGCGGGCTTGGCGTACTGATCACCGACCACAACGTGCGTGAAACGCTGGCCGTGTGTGAACGCGCCTATATTGTGAGCCAGGGCAATCTGATCGCCCACGGTACCCCGCAGCAGATCCTCGAAGACGATCATGTTAAGCGCGTCTATCTTGGGGAAGACTTCAGACTCTGATAGGGTAGAGGTAACGTAACGCCGAACCGGAGAAAAATGCTCTGAACATGAAGCAAGGTTTGCAATTAAGGCTCAGCCAACAACTGGCGATGACGCCGCAGCTACAGCAGGCAATTCGCCTGTTGCAACTGTCCACGTTAGAACTTCAGCAGGAGCTCCAGCAGGCGCTGGACAGCAACCCCCTGCTGGAACAAACCGATCTTCATGACGAGGTAGATACCCAGCAATCGCAGGATACAGAAGCGCTCGATACCGCAGATGCACTCGAACAAAAAGAGATGCCCGACGAGCTTCCGCTGGATGCCAGCTGGGATGAAATCTACACCGCCGGCACCCCTTCCGGTACGCGTGCAGACTACCAGGATGATGAGCTACCGGTCTATCAGGGAGAAACCACCCAGTCGCTGCAGGATTACCTGATGTGGCAGGTGGAACTCACCCCCTTCTCCGACACCGACCGCGCGATTGCCACGTCAATTGTCGATGCCGTTGACGACACCGGCTATTTGACCGTCACGCTGGACGATATTCTGGAAAGCATGGGCGACGACGAGATTGAGCTTGAGGAAGTTGAAGCCGTTCTGAAGCGCATCCAGCGTTTCGATCCGGTAGGCGTAGCCGCAAAAGATCTGCGCGACTGCCTGCTGATCCAGCTGTCTCAGTTCAGCAAAGAGACGCCATGGCTCGACGAGGCGCGCCTAATCATCAGCGATCATCTTGATCTGCTGGCGAACCACGATTTCCGCACCCTGATGCGCGTCACGCGCCTGAAAGAAGAGGTGCTGAAAGAAGCGGTGAATCTGATCCAGTCGCTCGATCCGCGCCCCGGTCAGTCGATCCAGACCAGCGAACCCGAGTACGTGATCCCGGATGTGCTGGTCAGAAAAAATAACGGCCGCTGGGTCGTTGAACTGAACTCTGACAGTATCCCTCGCCTGCAAATCAACCAGCAGTATGCCTCCATGTGCACCAGCGTGCGTAACGACTCCGACAATCAATATATTCGTAGCAATTTGCAGGAAGCGCGATGGCTGATCAAAAGTCTGGAGAGCCGAAATGATACGCTGCTACGCGTCAGCCGCTGCATTGTGGAACAGCAGCAGGCGTTCTTTGAGCAGGGTGAAGAGTATATGAAACCGATGGTGCTGGCGGATATCGCCCAGGCCGTCGAGATGCATGAATCAACCATTTCCCGTGTCACCACGCAGAAGTATCTGCACAGTCCACGCGGTATTTTTGAGCTTAAGTATTTCTTCTCCAGCCATGTGAATACCGAGGGCGGCGGCGAAGCGTCGTCCACGGCCATCCGTGCCCTGGTGAAGAAGTTGATCGCCGCGGAGAACCCCGCGAAGCCGCTAAGCGACAGTAAGTTAACCACCATGCTGTCCGATCAGGGTATTATGGTGGCACGTCGTACTGTTGCGAAGTATCGAGAGTCTTTATCCATTCCGCCGTCCAACCAGCGTAAACAGCTGGTCTGACACAACCGATAAGGAAGACACTATGCAGCTCAACATCACTGGACAAAACGTCGAAATTACTGAGGCTTTACGCGACTTTGTGAACACGAAGTTTGCAAAACTCGAGCAGTATTTCGAAAGGATCAATCAGGTCTATATTGTGTTGAAAGTGGAGAAAGTGACTCATATCTCGGATGCCACCCTGCATGTTAACGGGGGTGAACTGCATGCCAGTGCGGAAGGGCAAGACATGTACGCTGCTATCGACGGCTTGATTGATAAGCTTGCGCGACAGCTCAATAAACATAAAGATAAACTGAAACAACACTAATTGTCCGGGCAGTTAACGGGTGCAGGACGGCCTGTTGTGAAACACAACAGGCCATTTGTACAGTTAGCGCTTAGGTGAAATTATGATGAACAACGATTCCGCTCTTCAACTGAGCAATGTCCTTAACCAGGAATGTACCCGCAGTGCGGTTCACTGCCAGAGCAAAAAACGTGCGCTGGAGATCATCAGTGAACTGGCCGCAAAACAGCTGGGCCTGCCGCCGCAGGTGGTGTTCGAAGCGATTCTGACCCGTGAAAAGATGGGCAGTACCGGTATCGGCAACGGCATCGCGATCCCGCATGGCAAACTGGAAGAGGATACCCTGCGTGCCGTCGGTGTGTTTGTGCAGCTTGAAACACCGATCGCCTTCGATGCCATTGATAACCAGCCCGTCGATCTCCTCTTCGCGCTGCTGGTGCCTGCTGACCAGACGAAAACCCATCTGCATACGCTGTCGCTGGTCGCCAAGCGTCTGGCTGACAAAACCATTTGCCGTCGACTGCGCTCGGCTCAAAGTGATGAAGAGCTCTATCAAATTATCACTGAAGCAGAAGGCAATCAGGATGATGCATAACCAGGAGATGGCCTTCACATCTGTTGTCCTGAGGAGAAACGGAACATGGTGCTGATGATTGTCAGTGGCCGTTCAGGGTCGGGGAAATCCGTTGCTCTGCGCGCGCTGGAAGACATGGGTTTTTACTGCGTCGATAACCTGCCGGTCGTGTTGTTGCCCGAACTGGCCCGTACGCTGGCGGAGAGGCAAACCTCGGCCGCCGTCAGTATCGACGTTCGTAACATGCCTGAATCGCCAGAGATCTTCGAACAGGCCATGAGTAACCTGCCCGACGCATTCTCGCCGCAGCTGCTGTTCCTTGATGCAGACCGTAATACCCTGATCCGCCGCTACAGCGATACCCGTCGTTTGCACCCGCTTTCCAGTAAGAACCTCTCTCTGGAAAGTGCTATCGATGAAGAGAGCGATCTGCTGGAGCCGCTGCGTTCTCGTGCCGACCTGATTGTCGACACCTCTGAGATGTCCGTTCACGAGCTGGCAGAAATGCTGCGTACCCGGTTGTTGGGTAAACGCGAGCGCGAACTGACGATGGTGTTCGAATCCTTTGGCTTCAAGCACGGTATCCCGATCGATGCGGATTATGTTTTCGACGTGCGCTTCCTGCCGAACCCGCACTGGGATCCGAAACTGCGTCCCATGACCGGTCTGGATAAACCCGTTGCGGCCTTCCTCGACAGGCACACAGAAGTTCACAATTTTATCTACCAGACGCGAAGCTACCTTGAGCTATGGTTACCTATGCTGGAGACAAACAATCGTAGCTACCTGACGGTAGCGATTGGCTGTACCGGCGGTAAACATCGTTCGGTTTATATCGCCGAACAGCTGGCCGACTATTTCCGCTCGCGCGGGAAGAACGTTCAGTCCCGTCATCGCACGCTGGAAAAACGTAAAACATGACCGTAAAACAGACCGTTGAGATCACCAATAAGCTGGGCATGCATGCGCGCCCGGCGATGAAGCTGTTTGAGCTGATGCAGGGTTTCGATGCAGAAGTTCTGCTGCGGAATGACGAAGGTACCGAAGCGGAAGCGAACAGCGTGATCGCGCTGCTGATGCTGGATTCCGCCAAAGGGCGTCAGATTGAAGTCGAAGCCACCGGCCCTCAGGAAGAGGAAGCGCTGGCGGCGGTGATTGCGCTGTTTAACGCCGGGTTTGACGAAGATTAAGGTCTTTGCCCTTCAGGCGGGTGGCGCTGCGCTTACCCGCCCTACATAAGTTTGTTGCTCTCCATAAACCCTTCTCCTCCCAACTGACGCATCTGGCGCATGATCCACGCCTGACGGCTACGCACGTAGCCTGATGGGGCACTGGCTTTAAAACGGATGGGATTAGGCAGAACAGCCGCGAGCAGCGCCGCCTCCGACATGCTCAGCTTGCTGGCGGGTTTATTAAAATAGCGTTGTGATGCAGCTTCGACACCAAATACCCCGTCGCCAAACTCGGCAACGTTGAGATACACGGTCAGAATGCGCTTTTTGCTCCAGACCGTTTCCATGCCCAGGGTTAATCCTGCTTCCAGCCCCTTTCGCACCCAGCTGCGGCCGTCCCACAGAAACAGATTTTTGGCCGTCTGCTGCGACAACGTTGACGCGCCACGCACGCGGTTTTCATGACGTTCGTTATGCGCCAGTGCCTTCTCAATCGCGGCCACATCGAATCCCCAGTGCTCCGGGAATTTCTGGTCCTCCGCTGCGATGACCGCCAGCCCCATGAACGGCGAGATCTCGTCCATGCTTACCCAGTCAGAATGGGCAACATAGCCGAAATCACCGCTGAGCCACGCACCGAGTTGACGCTCAACCATCACGGCGGAGAACGGGACCGGCATAATGCTGAACAGGGCGAGTCCACCGCCCCAAAACACCGCCAGCACCAGAACGATGCGCAATAAAGTACGTTTTACCCACGCACCTGCGCCGGATTGACGACTCATTCAGCCAGCACCAGCACGCGGGCGACCAGCTTTTCGATTCCCGTGGCCGCTTCTGCAATATTCTGCGCCAGCATATAGGCCGGCGTGGTGACAATTTTATTATCTTCATCAACCACAATGTCATCCACCGGGCACGGAACGTGTTCGCCACCCATTTCCTCGACGATCTCCGCAGTATCAATATCCGTCCCGATGGTCAGGCGCAGCGGGAAATCAAAAATCTTAGGCAACATCGCCGGTGCGATACAGATAAAGCCCAGCGGTTTCCCTGCCGCATGCATAGCCTGCGACAGCGCTTTGAGATGAGGATCGATCTGACACTCCGCGCCCTGCGCAGCAAAGGTACTGAGATTTTTGGCCGCGCCAAATCCACCCGGGACAATGAGCGCATCAAGCTCTGCGGCGTCTGCCTGAATAAGAGGATGGATGTCACCTCGCGCAATACGTGCGGCTTCAATCAGCACGTTACGGGTTTCCGCCATTGGTTCACCGGTCAGATGGTTAATCACATCCGCCTGATTTTTGTCTGGCGCAAAACAAATCACCTCTGCTCCCTGCTTAGCCAGGGCCAGCAGCGTAATGACGGCTTCGTGTATCTCAGAACCATCGTAAACACCACATCCGCTGAGCACGACACCAATCTTTTTCATCATGACAATCCTTTTCTGCAACTTGCTGAAGCACATTAATAATTTTGATTAAAACGCTATGCTTCACACATTTCACTGATTCATGTAACAAACCATTTAAGATTTGCTATCTTATCTGCGTGCGGCCTAAATTTTTCAGGCAGCGCCCTTTCGAAAATAATGTTTAAAAACAGGCGCAGCCACGATTTCCCTGGTGTTGGCGCAGTATTCGCGCACCCCGGTTAATCCGGGGTCATTTTTTTCTGGCGTCAACCCAGGCTTTAAGCACCGCAACATCGTTTTGCCACTCTTGCTTCATCTCTTCAACCCAATCACCCACGTTATCTTCCCATGCAGGTAAATCAGGCGACTGAATCTGTTGTCCCAGCTGCTGCAGGTGGCGTAAACCAACCGAGCCGGCTGCGCCTTTGATTTTATGTCCTTCTTCCACGATACCCTTCTGGTCACGAGCCGTCAGGTTGGATTCCAGCACGCTCAGATAGCCCGGCATCATTTTTTCGAACACGGCCAGACCGTCGGTAATCAGTTTCGGCCCCACCAGATCGATATACTGCTCCAGCATCGCGGTATCGAGTATCGTTTGGGCTTTTGCGCTATCAACAGACGTCATAGTGCTCTCCTCTTCATCATGGGTATCCCAGAACTTTTTGATCATAGCGGTCAGAGCAGGCACCGCCAGCGGCTTGCTGAGTACATCGTCCATACCGGCATCGAGATACTCTTTTTTATCTTTCAGCACGTTCGCCGTCAGGGCAACCAGCGGCGGCAGTTCGTCGGCCGCGTACTGACGCGTCAGCTCGCGCGAGATATCCAGCCCGGTCATATCCGGTAATTGAATATCCAGCAGAACAAGATCGTATTCGCCGGGTTTAAACATCTCCAGCGCGGCTTTGCCGGTCATCGCGACATCCACGCTGTTGCCCAGTTTTTCCAGCACCGAGCGCGCCACGATCACGTTCAGCTCAATATCTTCCACCAGCAGGACGTGCAGGGCTGGCAGCGGCATATCGTCATTTTCAAAGGTATCTTCTACCTCTTCCGCCACCGCTGGCGCATGGACCGTCAGCGTGAAGGTTGACCCTTTGCCCGGCTGGCTGGCTACGGTGATATCACCGCCCATGCTCTTCGCCAGACGTTTAGAGACCGCCAGGCCAATGCCTGTTCCGGTCGCCGGTTTCCCGCCGTTGCTGTCTTTCACCTGGTAGTACATGGCAAAGATCTTGTCCTGCTCCTCCTGCGGAATACCAATTCCGGAGTCCTCTACCTCGAAGTGCAGCATGTCGCCTTCGTCATAGCGGATACGCACCGCCACCTGCCCCTTCTGGGTGAATTTCACCGCGTTGCTGATCAGGTTCCACAGGATCTGGCGCAATCGCGTGCCGTCAGTCACCACTTTATGCGGCAGCGGCAAGGTGGGCTCCATAACAAAGCTCAGGCCCTTCTGCTGCGCCTGCAGGCCGGACAGGTTTTCCAGATCGGCAAGGAAGCTGGTGAAATCAACCGGCTGGTTATCAAGCTGAACTTTACGGCGCTCCATCTTATCCATATCAATAATATCATTGAAGATATTACCCAGCGTGACCGCTGAGACATGGATAGTCTTGAGGTATTTTTCCTGCTCTGCGGTCAGGTCGGTATCCAGCAGAATACGACTCAGCCCGACAATGCCGTTGAGCGGCGTACGCAGCTCGTGGCTGATGGTGGAGATAAAGGTGGTCTTGTCGCGGCTGGCACGCTCCAGGGCATCCTGGTAGCGCTTACGCTCGGTAATGTCGCGGCCAAAGCCCATCAGACCGTGGCGTTTGCCCACGCGGTCATAGTAGGGCACCTTACGGATCTCAAAGCAGGCTTTGCGTCCGTCCGGGTAATCCAGCCACTGTTCATAGGTCAGCGAGACGTTATGACGGAAGACTTTTTCGTCGGTCTCCATGACCTTGGCCGCCGCCTCTTCAGAGTAAACGTCCTGCGGCTTCAGGTGAATCAGCTGCTTCTCGCTTTTCCCGGTAAGCAACTCCATCGCCCGGTTACAGCCGGAAAATTCTTTATCTTCATTACGGTAGAACACCAGATCCGGCGACGCATCCAGGAACGACCGCAGGAAAGAGGATTGCTGCTCAAGCTGGATCTGCGTGACCTCGCGCTCTTTCATTTCAATTTTCAGCTGCTCCAGGGTGGCCTGACGCTCGGCCTCCGCCTTCTCACGATCTGAAATCTCCTGATTCAGCTGCGCAATGTTGTCTTTGAGCTGGACGTTGAGCTTCAGGTCGCGCTCGCGCATCTCTTCCAGTTTATCCACCAGCTTAGATAAACGCTGACGGGACTCTTCCAGCTGTTCAACCACTACGGAAAGGAAATAGACCGCCCAGGGAGTAATAAGCAAGCCAAAGAAGATGGAGCGGATGACGTCGATACTCTCGACCTGACCATGCAGAACCATGGTAACCGCCATTTGCACGACAATGGCCAGAACGACCAGCGCCAGCGCAAGCAGCATGGAAAAACGCACCAGCCCAAGCTTCATCATCAGGTCGACGTAATACTGGGCAAGCATTCGAATTTGCTTCATAGAGGATCCCTTCACGACGTTATCGCTCAATAATACTCAAATTCGCGGCAGGACGTTGAAGGTTGTGAGAAAAAGTGCGGGGTGAAACAGGAGATTAGCCTCGCTCCCGGGCAACCGGAAGCGAGGAGAGGTCAATCAGGAGCGTTTCAACAGCAGCCAGAGACTGATCAGGAGGAAGCTGGCGCTTGGCAGCAGTGCACCGATAATCGGCGGAATGCCATAAACCAGCGTCAGCGGACCGAAGATCTGATCGAGCACGTAGAACACAAAGCCGAAGCTGATGCCGGTCACGACGCGAACCCCCATCGGCACGCTGCGCAACGGGCCGAAGATAAACGACAGCGCCATCAGCATCATTACCGCCACGGACATCGGCTGGAAGATTTTGCTCCACATGTTGAGCTGATAGCGTCCCGCATCCTGTCCGCTCGACTTCAGGTATTTCACATAGTTGTGCAAACCGCTGATGGAGAGCGCGTCAGGATCCAGCGCCACGACGCCGAGCTTATCGGGCGTCAGGTTGGTTTTCCACGTACCGGTTACCGTCTGAGAACCCGTAATCTGTTTCGGATCGGTCAGGTTAGATTCATCAACCTGGGACAACCGCCACTGCTTATGTTCGGCGTCAAACTTCGCCGAAGAGGCATGGCGAACGGACTGCAGACGGCGCTGGTCATCGAAAGCGTAGATGCTCACTCCGCCCAGTTCATCATTCCCCTTCACCCGTTCGATGTAGACGAAGTTTTTACCGTCTTTCGCCCATAAACCTTGCTGAGTCGAGAGCAGTGAGCCGCCGTACATCGCCTGAGCACGATAGTTACGCGCCATCTGTTCGCCCTGCGGCGCGACCCACTCGCCAATCGCCATGGTCAACAGCACCAGTGGGATGGCGGTTTTCATCACCGACAGCGCGACCTGCATGCGGGTAAAACCCGAGGCCTGCATAACGACCAGCTCGCTGCGCTGCGCCAGCATACCCAGCCCCAGCAGCGCCCCCAGCAGGGCCGCCATCGGGAAGAAGATCTGCACATCTTTCGGCACGCTGAGCAGGGTATACATCCCCGCGCCCAGCGCATCATAGCTCCCCTGCCCGGCTTTTTTCAGCTGATCGACAAATTTGATAATGCCGGAGAGCGACACCAGCATGAACAACGTCATCATGATGGTGGTAAAAATGGTTTTACCGATATAGCGATCAAGAACGCCAAACGCCTGCATTAGATGGCTCCTTTACGCGAGAATCGGGCACGTATGCGGCGCACAGGCACCGTATCCCACAGGTTTAACCCCAGCGCCAGTAAGATGTACAGGCTGTTGACGAACCACGTCCAGACCATGGGATCCAGCTTGCCCTTCGCGCCGTTGGAACGAATCGAGGTTTGCAGCAGGAAATAGATCAGGTAAAGCAGCATCGCTGGCAGCATAGAGAGCACGCGTCCCTGACGCGGGTTCACCACGCTCAGCGGAACGACAATCAGCGCCATCATAAACACGGTGAAGACGAGCGTAATACGCCAGTGGAACTCTGCACGCGCTCGGTTGGTATCGGTATTCCAGAGGGTACGCATGTCCATTTGCTCGGTATCCGTTGGATCGAGCGACACCGTCTGATGGCCGATAATGGCCTGATAGTTCTGGAAATCCGTAATGCGGAAGTCACGCAACATCGCGGTGCCTTCGAAACGGGTGCCTTTGTTCAGCGTCACGACCTGAGAGCCATCTTTGCGCTGAGCCAGCTGACCGGAATCTGCCACCACCACGGAAGGACGTGCGTTACCTTTAGGACGCAGCTGCGCCAGGAAGACATCGTTGAATTTACTGCCGTCAACGCTCTCAATAAACAGCACGGAGTTTCCGTCGGTTGCCTGCTGGAACTGCCCCTGGGCTAACGCCGCCATGCCGGGGTTGGCTTTCGCTTCGGCCAGCACTTCATCCTGATGGCGGGAAGACATGGGCCCCGCCCACATCACATTCACCGCCGCAACGATACCCGTGAACAGCGCCAGTATCATGGCGGCTTTCACCAGGACCGCTTTGCTCAGGCCACAGGCATGCATCACCGTGATTTCACTCTCGGTATAGAGTTTCCCAAGCGTCATGAGCAGGCCAAGGAAAAGACTTAGCGGCAGGATAAGCTGCGCCATTTCCGGGATCCCTAAACCAAGCAGGGAAAGCACCAGATTTGTTGGAATTTCGCCGTCAACGGCCGCACCGAGGATCTTAACCAGCTTCTGACAGAAAAAAATCAGCAGCAGGATGAAGAGGATCGCCAGTTGGCTTTTGAGCGTCTCCCGCACCAGATATCTTATGATTATCACTTTAAATACGCCCGTAAAAACCCGTCTCTTTGCTGGAAAATCGCTTGTTTCATGGCTTAAACGTCATTTATTCTCTTGAGTCGTCGAAATCATCGCTAAGATTAAAACATCCGGCGGATTCACGCTTCAGGACTTTTTCTGACGTGTCGAAACCGTAGTAACGTAAGATTAACACGAAGTCACCACAACAGCGGACATGAGTTACGAAAGGTTTCAATTCTATCCGTAGCAGCCGCCGTTGTCTTTAAGATTCAGGAGCGTAGTGCATGGAGTTCAGTGTAAAAAGCGGTAGCCCGGAGAAACAGCGGAGTGCCTGCATCGTTGTGGGCGTCTTTGAACCACGCCGACTCTCCCCGATCGCCGAGCAACTCGATAAAATCAGTGACGGCTATATTAGCGCCCTGCTGCGCCGTGGCGAACTGGAAGGCAAACCTGGGCAGACGCTGTTACTGCACCATGTTCCGAACGTACTCTCAGAGCGCATTCTGCTGATTGGCTGCGGCAAAGAACGCGAGCTGGATGAACGTCAGTATAAGCAGGTGATTCAGAAAACAATCAATACGCTGAATGATACCGGTTCAATGGAAGCCGTCTGCTTCCTGACCGAGCTGCACGTTAAAGGGCGTAATACCTACTGGAAAGTGCGTCAGGCAGTCGAAACGGCAAAAGAGAGCCTGTACAGCTTCGATCAGCTGAAGACCAATAAAAGCGAGCCGCGTCGTCCGCTGCGTAAAATGGTCTTCAACGTGCCAACCCGCCGCGAACTGACCAGCGGCGAACGCGCGATCCAGCACGGTCTGGCGATTGCTGCCGGCATTAAAGCGGCTAAAGATCTTGGCAACATGCCACCCAACATCTGTAACGCGGCATACCTGGCCTCTCAGGCACGTCAGTTGGCCGACGCCTACAGCAAAAACGTCATTACCCGCGTCATCGGCGAACAGCAGATGAAAGAGCTGGGAATGCACTCTTACCTGGCAGTCGGTAACGGTTCGCAGAACGAATCCCTGATGTCCGTCATCGAGTACAAGGGCAACCCGGCCGAAGACGCGCGCCCTGTCGTGCTGGTCGGTAAAGGCCTGACCTTCGATTCCGGCGGTATCTCCATCAAGCCTGCCGAAGGCATGGACGAGATGAAGTATGACATGTGCGGCGCGGCGGCGGTGTACGGCGTCATGCGCATGGTCGCGGAACTTCAGTTGCCCATCAACGTGATCGGCGTTCTGGCGGGCTGCGAAAACATGCCTGGCGGTCGCGCTTATCGTCCGGGTGACGTCCTGACCACCATGTCCGGCCAGACCGTTGAAGTGCTGAACACCGACGCCGAAGGCCGTCTGGTACTCTGTGACGTGCTGACCTACGTTGAGCGCTTCGAACCTGAAGCGGTCATTGACGTCGCCACGCTCACCGGCGCCTGTGTGATTGCGCTGGGCCACCACATCACCGGCCTGATGTCGAACCACAATCCACTGGCGCACGAGCTGATTGGTGCCTCGGAGCAGGCCGGTGACCGCGCATGGCGTCTGCCGCTGGGCGACGAATATCAGGAGCAACTGGAGTCTAACTTCGCGGATATGGCGAACATCGGCGGACGTCCTGGCGGGGCGATCACCGCGGGCTGCTTCCTGGCGCGCTTCACCCGTAAGTACAACTGGGCGCACCTGGATATCGCGGGTACCGCATGGCGCTCTGGCAAGGCCAAAGGCGCAACCGGTCGTCCGGTAGCGCTGCTGTCGCAGTTCCTGCTCAATCGTGCGGGTTTTAACGGCGACGAATGATATAAAATGCCGGGTGGCGGCTTCGCCTTACCCGGCCTACAACGTCATTCAACCGTAGGCCGGGTAAGCGTAGCGCCACCCGGCTTTGCATTTGAATCCAAAACTAAGAAGCCCCATATATGAAGAATGCAACGTTCTACCTTCTGGACAACGACACCCATCAGGATGGCCTCAGCGCCGTCGAACAGCTGGTGTGTGAAATTGCCGCAGAACGTTGGCGCGCAGGCAAACGCGTGTTGATCGCCTGTGAAGATGAGCAGCAGGCCATTCGTCTCGATGAAGCGCTGTGGGCTCGCCCGCCGGAGAGTTTTGTTCCGCATAACCTGTCAGGCGAAGGACCACGCGGCGGAGCACCGGTTGAAATTGCCTGGCCGCAAAAGCGCAACAGCAGCGCGCGCGACATTCTGATTAGCCTGCGGATAGATTTTGCAGATTTTGCCACCGCTTTCACAGAAGTGGTAGACTTTGTCCCTTACGAAGAATCTTTGAAACAACTGGCGCGCGAACGCTATAAAGCGTACCGCCTGGCTGGTTTTAACCTGAATACGGCAACCTGGAAATAATGGAAAAGACATATAACCCACGCGATATCGAACAGCCGCTTTACGAGCACTGGGAACAGCAGGGCTATTTCAAGCCTAACGGCGACGAAAGCAAAGAGTCCTTCTGCATCATGATCCCGCCGCCGAACGTCACCGGCAGTTTGCATATGGGTCATGCTTTCCAGCAGACCATCATGGACACCATGATCCGCTACCAGCGCATGCAGGGTAAAAACACCCTGTGGCAGGCGGGGACTGACCACGCGGGTATCGCGACCCAGATGGTGGTTGAGCGTAAAATTGCCGCTGAAGAAGGGAAAACCCGCCACGACTACGGTCGCGACGCGTTCATCGACAAAATCTGGCAGTGGAAGGCAGAATCCGGCGGCACCATTACCCGTCAGATGCGCCGTCTCGGCAACTCCGTAGACTGGGAGCGCGAGCGCTTCACCATGGATGAAGGCCTGTCCAACGCCGTGAAAGAAGTCTTTGTGCGCCTGTACAAAGAAGACCTGATTTATCGTGGCAAGCGCCTGGTCAACTGGGATCCGAAACTGCGTACCGCAATTTCTGACCTGGAAGTGGAAAACCGCGAGTCCAAGGGCTCCATGTGGCATATCCGCTATCCGCTGGCCGACGGCGCAAAAACCGCCGACGGTAAAGATTACCTGGTGGTCGCGACCACCCGTCCGGAAACCCTGCTGGGCGATACCGGCGTGGCCGTTAACCCGGAAGATCCGCGTTATAAAGATCTGATTGGCAAATTCGTGGTGCTGCCGCTGGTAAACCGCCGTATTCCGATTGTGGGCGACGAACACGCCGACATGGAAAAAGGCACCGGCTGCGTGAAAATCACCCCGGCGCACGACTTCAACGACTATGAAGTGGGTCGTCGTCACGCCCTGCCGATGATCAACATTCTGACCTTCGACGGCGATATCCGCGAAAGCGCAGAAGTGTACGACACCAAAGGCAACGAATCCGACGTTTATTCCAGCGACATCCCGGCCGAGTTCCAGAAGCTGGAACGCTTTGCCGCGCGTAAAGCGATTGTGGCTGCCGTTGACGCACTGGGCCTGCTGGAAGAGATCAAGCCTCACGACCTGACCGTGCCGTACGGCGATCGTGGTGGCGTGGTTATCGAGCCAATGCTGACCGACCAGTGGTACGTACGTGCCGACGTGCTGGCGAAACCGGCTGTGGAAGCGGTTGAAAACGGCAGCATTCAGTTCGTACCGAAGCAGTACGAAAACATGTACTTCTCCTGGATGCGCGATATTCAGGACTGGTGTATCTCCCGTCAGCTGTGGTGGGGTCACCGTATCCCGGCATGGTACGACAACGACGGCAACGTTTACGTTGGCCGCAGCGAAGATGAAGTGCGTCAGGAAAACAACCTGAGCGCAGACGTAGCCCTGCGTCAGGACGAAGACGTGCTGGATACCTGGTTCTCCTCCGCGCTGTGGACCTTCTCCACCCTCGGCTGGCCAGAAAACACCGACGCGCTGCGTCAGTTCCACCCGACCAGCGTGATGGTGTCCGGCTTCGACATTATCTTCTTCTGGATTGCCCGCATGATCATGATGACCATGCACTTCATCAAAGACGAAGACGGCAAGCCGCAGGTTCCGTTCCATACCGTCTACATGACCGGTCTGATCCGCGACGACGAAGGCCAGAAGATGTCCAAATCCAAGGGTAACGTCATCGACCCGCTGGATATGGTTGATGGTATCTCTCTGGAAGAGCTGCTGGAAAAACGCACCGGCAACATGATGCAGCCGCAGCTGGCGGAGAAAATCCGCAAGCGCACCGAGAAGCAGTTCCCGAACGGGATTGAGGCTCACGGTACCGACGCCCTGCGCTTCACCCTGGCGGCGCTGGCCTCGACCGGCCGTGACATCAACTGGGACATGAAGCGTCTGGAAGGTTACCGTAACTTCTGTAACAAGCTGTGGAACGCCAGCCGCTTCGTGCTGATGAACACCGAAGATCAGGATTGCGGCTTCAACGGCGGCGAGATGACTCTCTCCCTGGCTGACCGCTGGATCCTGGCGGAATTCAACCAGACGGTGAAAGCGTTCCGCGAGGCGCTGGACAGCTACCGCTTCGACATCGCGGCGGGCATTCTGTATGAATTCACCTGGAACCAGTTCTGTGACTGGTATCTGGAGCTGGCGAAGCCGGTCATGAACGGCGGCACTGAGGCAGAGCTGCGTGGTACGCGCAACACGCTGATTACCGTTCTGGAAGGCCTGCTGCGCCTGGCGCACCCGGTTATTCCATTCATCACCGAGACCATCTGGCAACGCGTGAAGGTGATTGCAGGCATCAACGCAGACACCATCATGCTGCAGCCGTTCCCGGCATTCGATGCGGCGAAAGTCGATGAAGCGGCGTCTGCGGATACCGAGTGGCTGAAGCAGGCGATCGTGGCGGTACGTAACATTCGTGCTGAAATGAACATCGCCCCGGGCAAACCGCTGGAGCTGCTGCTGCGCGGCTGCAGCGAAGCGGCCGTTCGTCGCGTCACCGAGAACAACACCTTCCTGAAAACCATGGCGCGTCTGGAAAGCATCACCGTGCTGCCTGCGGATGATAAAGGTCCGGTTTCCGTGACCAAAATCATCGACGGTGCCGAGCTGCTGATCCCGATGGCAGGTCTGATCGACAAAGACGCCGAGCTGGCTCGTCTGGCGAAAGAAGTGGCGAAAGTCGACGTGGAAATTGGCAAAATCGAAAGCAAACTGGCGAACGAAGGCTTTGTTGCCCGCGCGCCGGAAGCGGTCATCGCGAAAGAGCGTGAGCGTCTGGTTGCCTTCGCCGATGCGAAGACCAAGCTGATTGAGCAGCAGGCGGTTATCGCTGCCCTGTAATGCTTTTACCCCTTACGCTTCAGGGCGTAAGGGGTAACCTTCCTGAAAACTCCTCGCTTGCACTCCCCTTTCTGCGGTGCTATTAACAGCAGTTATGTGTCAATTTTTGTAATGAGTAATGCTATGAGCGTGATTACCCCCGTCGCGACGACGATGCGTCGGATCACTGAGCAGGATAATGCGGCTATCGCCGCCGTTATTCGCACCGTTTCTGCCGAATATGGCCTGACGGCTGACAAAGGCTACACGGTTGCCGACCCGAATCTGGACGCGCTTTTTCAGCTTTACAGCCAGCCGGGGCATGCCTACTGGGTAATCGAGCAGAACGGCCAGGTAGTCGGCGGCGGCGGCGTGGCGCCCCTCAGTTGCAGCGAGCCGGATATCTGCGAACTGCAAAAAATGTATTTCCTGCCAACGGCACGCGGACAAGGACTGGCCAAAAAGCTGGCGCTGATGGCGCTGGACCACGCGCGCAAGCAGGGCTTTACCCGCTGCTACCTGGAAACGACCGCCTTCCTCAAAGAGGCCATCGGCCTGTATGAACATCTGGGCTTTGAGCATATCGATGCGCCGCTGGGCTGTACCGGCCACGTTGATTGCGAAGTCAGGATGCTGAAAAGTCTGTAACTTTCGTTCCTGCCCTCTTCTGTTAAGCGGCTGTAAACTGAATGCTCTACACTCTCAGTTCACACCACAACGGGGGAAACACGATGTCGAAGATAAAAAGCTACGCCGCACCGCAGGCGGGTGCAGAACTTGAGCTGTACGAGTACGATGCGGGCGAACTAAAAGCAGAAGACGTCGAAGTACAGGTTGATTACTGCGGGATCTGCCACTCGGATCTCTCGATGATCGATAACGAATGGGGCTTCTCCAGCTATCCGCTGGTTGCCGGACACGAAGTCATTGGCCGCGTCGTGGCGCTCGGTAGCGCCGCGCAGGACAAAGGGCTGAAAGTGGGCCAGCGCGTAGGCATTGGCTGGACAGCACGCAGCTGTGGTCACTGCGATGCCTGTATCAGCGGCAATCAGATCAACTGCCTCGAAGGCGCCGTTCCCACCATTCTGAACAAAGGCGGTTTTGCCGATAAACTGCGCGCCGACTGGCAATGGGTTATCCCGCTGCCGGAAAGCATTGATATCGAATCCGCCGGCCCGCTGCTGTGTGGTGGTATCACCGTCTTCAAACCGCTGCTGATGCACCATATCACCGCCACCAGCCGCGTCGGCGTCATCGGTATCGGCGGGCTGGGGCATATTGCCATTAAGCTGTTGCACGCGATGGGCTGTGAAGTCACGGCGTTCAGCTCGAACCCGGCGAAAGAGAAAGAAGTGCTGGCGATGGGGGCGGATAAAGTGGTGAACAGCCGCGATCCGCAAGCGCTGAACGCGCTGGCGGGCCAGTTTGACCTGATCATCAACACCGTTAACGTCGATCTCGACTGGCAGCCGTACTTTGAAGCGTTAGCCTACGGCGGTAACTTCCACACCGTGGGTGCGGTGATGAAGCCGCTGCCGGTTCCGGCGTTTACCCTGATCGGCGGGGATCGCAGCATCTCCGGTTCTGCAACCGGTACGCCGTACGAGTTGCGCAAACTGATGAAATTCGCCGGACGCACCAAAGTGGCGCCGACCACCGAACTGTATCCGATGTCGAAAATCAACGAAGCGATCCAGCACGTGCGCGACGGCAAAGCCCGTTACCGCGTGGTGTTGAAAGCAGATTTCTGATGTGACAGTGCCGGGTAATGGCTTCACCTTACCCGGCCTACTTTCACGGCTGCGCCAATACGTTAAATACTTCCGCTACCGCGACCGCTCCCGGATCCATCACCCCATCCAGGTTCTCTTTATTGACATACGACGAGCGTCCCGCGCCGGCTTTCGCCATTTTTGCCGTTGCTTCTGCGCCCTGCTGCGCGGCCTGCGCTGCCGCCTGAATATTGCCTTTCTGTAACGCCTCCAGCGCCGGTTGCAGCGCATCGATCAGCGTGCGATCGCCAAGATCCGCTCCGCCGTACTGCTTCATCTGCGCAAGTCCGCTGAGCAAGGCCTCCGGGAGCGTCTGACCATCGTGAAGCTTTTGCCCGGCCGCGGTGAAGAAGATCGACATCAGCACCCCGCTCGACCCGCCCATCACCGTAGCCAGCCGCTCTCCAACCAGCAGCAGCAGCTTAGACACGTCATTAAGCGGGAGCGCGTTCTCCTCCAGGCGCTGCGCAATATCCCGCGCGCCTTGCGCAAAGGTAGAGCCGGTATCGCCATCCCCCACCCTGGCATCCAGCGCGTTCAGGCGGTTTTCCAGCTGGATCAGCGTTGTCGACACGGAGGAGACAAACGCACGCACCTGGGGATTGTCAGAGGGGGTATACTCCACACGGTCATGAATGGCGCTATGCGCCACGGTGCGCAGTGGCGCAAACGCGACGGGCTTCTGCCAGCCGAGCGTCTCGACGTCGGCGTGAATCGCCTTTTCGAAGAAATCGTTGAGCTTCAGCAGCGTCAGAGAAAAGCCTTTCATATCCAGCGCGCTGACCAGCGGCGCAGGGCCAATCAGGTACGCAATACTCTCTTTCAGCGCCGAATGCGCCAGCTCTTTGGTCAGCAGCGCCATCTCCAGCGCCGATACGCCGCCAAGATTGTTAATCAGCACCGCAAAACGCCCCTCACCCGCCTGCGCGCTTAACGGCGTCACCAGGGTGTCGATAATGGCTTTGCTGTTTTGCGTATCCACCACGGAAGCCCCGGGCTCGCCGTGAATGCCCAGGCCCAGCTCGACATGGCCTTGCTTAATCCGCCCCTCTTCATCGTCGCTGCCCGGCAGGTTGCAGGTTTGCATCGCCACGCCCAGGCTCCAGAGGTTATCGCAGGCCTGTTGCGCAATATCCCGCACCTCGCTCAGCGATTTCCCCTGCTCCGCCGCATAGCCCGCAATCTTGTGCACCAGTGCCGTACCGGCAATACCGCGCGGCTGCTTGTTATCCGGCAGCGCGATATCGTCTGCCACAATCACCATCTCCACCTTCAGGCCGTAGCGCTTGGCCTTTTCGGCCGCCAGGCCAAAGTTCAGGCGGTCACCGGTGTAGTTTTTGACGATCAGCAGACAGCCGCGATCGCCCGTGACCGCGACAATGGCATTCAGCACCGCATCCACGCTCGGCGAGGCAAACAGATCGCCGCACACTGCCGCCGTCAGCATCCCTTTGCCGACAAACCCGGCGTGTGCGGGTTCGTGGCCTGAGCCGCCGCCGGAGATCACCGCCACGCGGCTTTTGTCCCAGTCGCCGCGTGCGACGATCCTGATGGCCGGATCGATATCAAGCTTGACGAGATTGGCATGTGGTGCAGAAAGCAGTATGCCTTCAATGGCATCATTGACCAGCTGTTTGCGATCGTTAAAGAAGAATCTGGACATAGTTTCCCACTATTTTGTGAACCGTATGCAAAAGCATAGTCCGCGCTGGATAATGCGCCGCAAAGTCAGGAATTTACTCAACCAAATTGCTATCAGGTTGCCTATACTCCACCCAGGACTAAGAGAGGAAGCGCATCATGAGTACACCATTGTTAATTGCCCGGACGCTGGAAAAAGAGCTCTATTTACTGCCCGCGATGGCGAACCGCCACGGTCTGATCACCGGCGCGACCGGGACGGGGAAAACCGTCACCCTGCAAAAGCTGGCGGAGTCGCTTTCGGAGATTGGCGTACCGGTCTTTATGGCTGACGTAAAAGGCGATTTAACCGGTGTGGCTCAGGAAGGGACGGCCTCTGAAAAACTGCTCGAACGGCTGAAGAATATTGGCATCACGGACTGGACGCCCCACGGTAACCCGGTGGTGGTGTGGGACATCTTCGGTGAAAAAGGCCACCCGGTACGCGCCACGGTATCCGATCTCGGCCCGCTGCTGCTGGCCCGTCTGCTTAACCTCAACGACGTGCAGTCCGGCGTGCTGAATATTATCTTCCGCATTGCCGATGACCAGGGGCTACTGCTGCTTGATTTCAAAGATCTGCGCGCCATTACGCAGTACATCGGCGATAACGCCAAATCCTTCCAGAACCAGTACGGCAACATCAGCAGCGCCTCGGTGGGCGCTATTCAGCGTGGGCTACTGACGCTTGAGCAACAGGGCGCTGAGCATTTCTTTGGTGAACCCATGCTGGATATCAAAGACTGGATGCGCACCGACAGCAGTGGCAAAGGCATTATTAACATCCTGAGCTCAGAGAAGCTCTACCAGATGCCGAAACTCTACGCCGCCAGCCTGCTGTGGATGCTCTCCGAACTCTATGAACAATTACCCGAAGCAGGCGATCTGGAAAAACCGAAGCTGGTGTTCTTCTTTGACGAAGCGCATCTGCTGTTTAACGATGCACCTCAGGTATTGCTGAATAAGATCGAACAGGTTATCCGCCTGATCCGCTCCAAAGGCGTCGGCGTCTGGTTTGTCTCGCAAAACCCGTCGGATATCCCCGACAACGTGCTCGGGCAGCTCGGCAACCGCGTGCAGCATGCCCTGCGCGCCTTTACGCCGAAAGATCAGAAAGCGGTGAAAGCCGCCGCGCAAACCATGCGCGCCAATCCTGCCTTTGATACCGAAGCGGCGATTCAGGCGTTAGGCACCGGTGAAGCGCTGATCTCGTTCCTCGATCCGAAGGGCAGCCCGTCCGTGGTGGAACGTGCCATGGTCATTGCGCCTTGCTCGCGCATGGGGCCGGTGACCGACGATGAGCGCAACGGCCTGATTAACCACTCTCCGGTTTACGGGAAATACGAAGACGAGGTGGATCGCGAGTCCGCGTTCGAGATGCTGCAAAAAGGGGTCCAGGCGACAACGGAATCGCAGGATGCACCTGCCGCTAAAGGGCAATCAGTCGCCGTGGATGACGGCATTCTCGGTGGACTCAAAGATATTCTGTTCGGCAGCACCGGGCCGCGCGGCGGCAAGCGCGATGGCGTAGTGCAGACCATGGCGAAAAGCGCAGCCCGACAGGTCACCAATCAGATCGTGCGCGGCATGCTGGGGAGTTTGTTAGGCGGCCGTCGCAGGTAAACGGGGAACCCACGGGCGGCCCAGCGCCGAACCCTGAACGCCGTTCTCCTGCAGGTAGCGGTCTATTTCCACCATCCCCGTCCAGCGGTTCTCACACCACAGCGGTGCCAGAAGCGTTGGGCGGCGGGCGCTGGCCGAGATGCGGTGGTAGACAATCTCCGGTGGCGTGTGGCGAATCATCTCCCCCGCCGTAACCGTATAGTCCTCAAGCTCGATACCGCTTAACCGCCCGGCCTCCCAGGCTTTCGCCATAATGCTGCCTTTCACGATATGCAGAGGATGCAGCTTGATGCCGTCCACCCCGGTTTCAACGACCCTTTCCAGCGTTTCAAGGCCATGCTGTTGACCTTCGCCGGGTAACCCAACAATCAGGTGCGAACAGACCTTCAGCCCGCGCTCGCGGGCCAGGCGCGTGGTGCGCTGGTAGCAGGCAAAATCATGCCCACGGTTAATGCGGTGCAGCGTTTTGTCATGTGCCGTTTGCAAGCCAAGCTCCAGCCAGATCTCGTAGCCTTGTTCTTTGTACTCGCTGAGCAGGTCCAGCACCGCGTCCGGTACGCAGTCCGGGCGCGTTCCCACGCACAGCCCAACGATACTGGCCTGGCTGACGGCCTGCTGATACATCGAACGCAGTACCTGCACCTCCGCCCACGTGCTGGTATAAGCCTGAAAATAGGCCAGATACTGCTTCGCGCGGTTCACCAGGCTGGCCTGGTGGGCAAGCTGCTCAGCGATAGAATGGTGCTGCTGCGCTTCATCGGCAAACGACGCGACGTTACAGAAGGTGCAGCCGCCGCGCCCGATGGTGCCGTCGCGATTCGGGCAGCTAAACCCGCCGTGCAGCGTCAGCTTATGAACCTTTTGCCCGTACCGCTGCAAAAGATCCCCACCAAACATATTGACTAATTTCTGTAACTGCATAATCTGATAGACCGTCCCGGAGAAAGGGGACAAGCCTGCCATTTTTAGCCTCTGTCGGCGATGACCTGGATCAATCGCCCTGGACGGCCTTTATCTATATGAATAAATACTCAGGATTACTGCAATTTCATTCACGCCGTACGTGATTACTTTTCCTTATGTTCTGATTGTTTTTTTCATTTATAGCGCCAGCACTGAAAAACAGTGTGTTTATGCGGGTTTGCAGACAATGCCAGATTATTATTCTGCTATAAAACCGCTATTCAGCACGCTACATTGATAATACCGCTTTCATATAGTGAGTCAGATCACACTCCGCTGCGCTCTTTCAGGGCATTCAATCAATGTAAAACTAGTTAAATAACCTTTAGAAACAATCAGATAATCACTCTTTAGCACATTTTTGTATAAATAAGATTGCCATTTGACCTGTGTACCAATTCCCGATAAGTTGGAAATCCGCTGGAAGCTTTCTGGATGAGCGGCCTGCTCATCATATTTATGCAGTAATTGAGATTCCCTCTGAAGCAAGTCCTCAAACTTGTTTACCTGCGCGAAAGGATGAAAAAGAGGGCGAATGCGAGGTCCGCGTATGAAACGCAAACCCCGTCGCCATGCTCTTTCTGTGCCTGTGCGCCACGGTAAAGTTCAGTGGGAAGCCCGACGAGCCTGGGGAGGTTCACTGATATGTTGTACGATAAATCCCTTGAGAAGGATAACTGTGGTTTCGGCCTGATCGCCCACATAGAAGGCGAACCTAGCCACAAGGTAGTGCGTACTGCTATTCACGCACTGGCCCGTATGCAGCACCGTGGCGCCATCCTTGCCGATGGTAAAACCGGCGACGGTTGCGGCCTGCTGCTGCAAAAACCGGATCGTTTCTTCCGTATCGTGGCGGAAGAGCGCGGCTGGCGTTTAGCCAAAAACTACGCTGTCGGCATGCTGTTCCTGAATCAGGATCCTGAAAAGGCTGCCGCCTCACGCCGCATCGTCGAAGAAGAACTTCAGCGTGAAACCCTGTCGATTGTCGGCTGGCGCGATGTGCCAACCAACGAAGGGGTGCTCGGTGAAATCGCCCTCTCCTCGCTGCCTCGTATTGAACAGATTTTCGTCAACGCGCCTGCGGGCTGGCGTCCGCGTGATATGGAACGCCGTCTGTTTATTGCCCGCCGCCGCATTGAAAAACGTCTCCAGGACGATAAAGAGTTCTACGTCTGTAGCCTCTCTAACCTGGTGAACATCTATAAAGGTCTGTGTATGCCGGCTGACCTGCCGCGCTTCTACCTGGACCTGGCGGACCTGCGTCTGGAATCGGCCATTTGCCTGTTCCACCAGCGCTTCTCCACCAACACCGTACCACGCTGGCCGCTGGCTCAGCCGTTCCGCTACCTGGCGCACAACGGCGAGATCAACACCATCACCGGTAACCGCCAGTGGGCCCGCGCCCGTACCTATAAATTCCAGACGCCATTGATCCCTGACCTGCATGATGCCGCGCCGTTCGTGAACGAAACCGGCTCGGACTCCAGCTCGATGGATAACATGCTGGAACTGCTGCTGGCGGGCGGGATGGATATCGTGCGCGCCATGCGTCTGCTCGTGCCGCCGGCCTGGCAGAACAACCCGGATATGGATCCTGAGCTGCGCGCGTTCTTCGACTTTAACTCCATGCACATGGAGCCGTGGGACGGTCCGGCGGGCATCGTCATGTCCGACGGTCGTTTTGCCGCCTGTAACCTTGACCGTAACGGCCTGCGTCCGGCGCGCTACGTCATCACCAAAGACAAGCTCATCACCTGTGCCTCTGAAGTCGGCATCTGGGATTACCAGCCAGACGAAGTGGTCGAGAAAGGCCGCGTTGGTCCGGGCGAGCTGATGGTGATCGACACCCGCGGTGGGCGCATCCTGCACTCTGCCGAAACCGACAACGATCTGAAGAGCCGCCACCCGTACAAAGAGTGGATGGAGAAAAACGTGCGTCGTCTGGTGCCGTTTGAAGATCTGTCGGACGAAGAAGTGGGCAGCCGGGAGCTGGACGATGACACCCTCGCCAGCTACCAGAAGCAATTTAACTACAGCGCGGAAGAGCTGGACTCCGTCATCCGCGTGCTCGGTGAGAACGGCCAGGAAGCGGTCGGCTCGATGGGTGACGATACCCCGTTTGCCGTCCTCTCCAGCCAGCCGCGCATCATCTATGACTACTTCCGTCAGCAGTTCGCGCAGGTGACTAACCCGCCAATCGATCCGCTGCGTGAAGCACACGTGATGTCGCTGGCCACCAGCATCGGTCGCGAGATGAACGTCTTCTGCGAGGCCGAAGGCCAGGCGCACCGTCTGACCTTTAAATCGCCGATCCTGCTGTACTCCGATTTCAAACAGCTCACCACCATGAAAGAGGAGCACTACCGCGCCGACACGCTCGACATTACCTTCGACGTGAACGAGGCGAGCCTCGAAGAGACGGTGAATGCGCTGTGTGACAAAGCCGAACAGATGGTGCGTAACGGTACCGTGCTGCTGGTATTGTCCGACCGCAACATCGCGAAAAACCGTCTGCCGGTACCTGCCCCGATGGCGGTGGGCGCTATCCAGACGCGTCTGGTCGATAAGAGCCTGCGCTGCGACGCCAACATCATTGTTGAAACCGCCAGCGCGCGCGACCCGCACCACTTTGCCGTGCTGTTAGGCTTTGGCGCGACGGCGATCTATCCGTACCTGGCCTACGAAACGCTGGCCCGTCTGGTGGATACCCGCGCGATCGACAAAGATTACCGCGCGGTGATGCTGAACTACCGTAACGGCATCAACAAAGGTCTGTACAAGATCATGTCCAAAATGGGCATCTCGACCATTGCCTCCTACCGCTGCTCGAAGCTGTTTGAAGCGGTCGGCCTGCATGACGAGGTCGCCAACCTCTGCTTCCAGGGCGTGGTCAGCCGCATCGGCGGCGCCGGTTTTGCTGACTTCCAGCAGGATCTGGTGAACCTGTCCAAACGCGCCTGGCTGGCACGTAAGCCGCTGGATCAGGGCGGTCTGCTGAAATACGTTCACGGCGGCGAATACCACGCCTACAACCCGGACGTGGTGCGCACGCTGCAGCAGGCGGTTCAGAGCGGCGAATACCGTGATTATCAGCAGTACGCTGAGCTGGTGAACAACCGTCCGGCGGCAACGCTGCGCGACCTCATTGCCCTGAATCCGGGTGATGAAGCGGTCAGCATTGACGACGTTGAGCCGGCATCCGAACTGTTCAAACGCTTCGATACCGCGGCGATGTCCATCGGCGCCCTGAGCCCGGAAGCCCACGAAGCGCTGGCGGAAGCCATGAACAGCATCGGCGGCAACTCTAACTCCGGCGAAGGCGGTGAAGATCCGGCCCGTTACGGCACCAACAAGGTGTCCCGTATCAAGCAGGTGGCATCCGGCCGCTTTGGCGTGACGCCAGCGTACCTGGTCAACGCCGACGTGATTCAGATTAAGGTCGCGCAGGGTGCAAAACCGGGCGAAGGCGGTCAGTTACCGGGTGATAAAGTCACGCCGTACATCGCCAAACTGCGCTACTCGGTACCGGGCGTGACGCTGATCTCCCCGCCGCCGCACCACGATATCTACTCTATCGAGGACCTGGCGCAGCTGATTTTCGACCTGAAGCAGGTCAACCCGAAGGCGATGATCTCCGTGAAGCTGGTTTCCGAACCGGGCGTCGGCACCATCGCGACCGGCGTGGCGAAGGCCTATGCGGACCTTATCACCATCGCGGGTTATGACGGCGGTACCGGTGCAAGCCCGCTCTCCTCCGTGAAATATGCAGGCTGTCCGTGGGAGCTTGGCCTGGTGGAAACCCAGCAGGCGCTGGTGGCTAACGGTCTGCGTCATAAGATCCGCCTGCAGGTGGATGGCGGTCTGAAAACCGGCCTCGACATCATCAAGGCGGCGATCCTCGGTGCGGAAAGCTTCGGTTTCGGTACCGGTCCAATGGTCGCGCTGGGCTGTAAATACCTGCGTATTTGCCACCTGAACAACTGCGCAACCGGCGTTGCAACCCAGGACGAGAAGCTGCGTAAGAACCACTATCACGGCCTGCCGTTCAAAGTGACCAACTACTTTGAGTTCATCGCCCGCGAAACCCGCGAGCTGATGGCGCAGCTGGGCGTGAAGCGTCTGGTAGACCTGATTGGCCGAACCGACCTGCTGAAAGAGCTGGAAGGCTTCACCGCCAAGCAGCAGAAGCTGGAGTTGAGCAAGTTGCTGGAAACCGCGCAGCCGCACCCTGGCAAAGCGGTCTACTGCACCGAGAACAACCCGCCGTTCGATAACGGCGTGCTGAACGCGCAGCTGTTGCAGCAGGCGAAGCCGTATGTGGACGACAAGCAGAGCAAAACGTTCTGGTTTGATATCCGCAACACCGACCGTTCCGTGGGTGCCTCCCTCTCCGGTTACATCGCGCAAACACACGGTGACCAGGGGCTGGCGGCCGATCCGATTACCGCGCACTTCAGCGGTACCGCGGGCCAGAGCTTCGGCGTGTGGAACGCAGGCGGCGTTGAGCTGTATCTGACCGGCGATGCCAACGACTACGTCGGCAAAGGCATGGCGGGTGGTCTGCTGGCGGTGCGTCCTCCGGTCGGCTCAGCCTTCCGCAGCCATGAAGCCAGCATTATCGGTAACACCTGCCTGTACGGCGCGACCGGCGGTCGTCTGTTCGCAGCAGGTCGTGCGGGCGAGCGTTTTGCGGTGCGTAACTCCGGTGCCATCACCGTGGTGGAAGGCATTGGCGATAACGGTTGTGAGTACATGACGGGCGGGATTGTTTGCGTTCTGGGTAAAACCGGCGTGAACTTCGGCGCAGGCATGACGGGTGGTTTTGCCTACGTCCTGGATGAAGACGGTGAGTTCCGCAAACGCGTGAACCCGGAGCTGGTGGAAGTGCTGGACGTTGACACGCTGGCTATCCACGAAGAACACCTGCGCGGTTTGATTACCGAACACGTGCAGCATACCGGTTCTTCGCGCGGCGAAGAGATCCTGGCGAACTGGCCGGCGTTCTCTGCGAAATTCGCGCTGGTTAAGCCGAAGTCCAGCGATGTTAAAGCCCTGTTGGGTCACCGTAGTCGTAGCGCAGCAGAGCTGCGCGTGCAGGCGCAGTAAGGAATTCAGATGAGCCAGAACGTATACCAGTTTATCGACCTGCAGCGTGTTGATCCGCCAAAGAAACCGCTGAAGATCCGTAAAATTGAATTTGTTGAAATCTACGAGCCGTTTTCAGAAGGCCAGGCCAAAGCACAGGCAGATCGCTGCCTGTCCTGCGGTAACCCTTACTGCGAATGGAAATGTCCGGTACACAACTACATCCCGAACTGGCTGAAGCTGGCCAACGAAGGACGTATTTTCGAAGCCGCCGAGCTCTCTCACCAGACCAACACCCTGCCGGAAGTGTGCGGCCGCGTGTGTCCTCAGGACCGTCTGTGCGAAGGTTCCTGTACGCTGAATGACGAGTTCGGCGCGGTGACCATCGGCAACATCGAGCGCTATATCAACGATAAAGCGTTTGAGATGGGCTGGCGTCCGGACATGACCGGCGTGAAGCAAACCGACAAGCGCGTGGCGATCATCGGCGCGGGCCCGGCGGGCCTGGCCTGTGCGGACGTGCTGACCCGCAACGGCGTGAAGGCGGTGGTCTTTGACCGTCATCCGGAGATCGGCGGCCTGCTGACCTTCGGTATCCCGGCCTTCAAGCTGGAAAAAGAGGTCATGACCCGTCGCCGCGAAATCTTCACCGGCATGGGCATTGAGTTCAAACTGAACGTGGAAGTGGGCCGCGACGTGCAGCTCGACGACCTGCTGAAGGATTACGACGCCGTGTTCCTGGGTGTGGGCACCTATCAGTCCATGCGCGGCGGTCTGGAGAACGAAGACGCGCCGGGCGTGTACGACGCGCTGCCGTTCCTGATTGCCAACACCAAGCAGATCATGGGCTACGGCGAAACCGCCGATGAGCCTTTCGTCAGCATGGAAGGCAAACGCGTAGTGGTACTGGGCGGCGGTGATACCGCGATGGACTGCGTGCGTACCTCCATTCGTCAGAATGCGGCACACGTGATCTGCGCCTACCGTCGTGACGAAGAGAACATGCCGGGCTCTAAGCGCGAAGTGAAAAACGCGCGTGAAGAGGGCGTGGAGTTCCAGTTCAACATCCAGCCTCTGGGTATTGAAGTGAATGCCAACGGTAAAGTGAGCGGCGTGAAGATGGCGCGTACCGAGATGGGCGCACCGGATGCGAAAGGCCGTCGTCGCGCCGAGATCGTGGCCGGTTCTGAACACGTGATCCCGGCCGACGCCGTGGTGATGGCGTTCGGTTTCCGTCCTCACAGCATGGAATGGCTGGCGAAGCATAGCGTTGAGCTGGATTCACAGGGCCGTATTATTGCGCCAGAAGGTAGCGATAACGCGTTCCAGACCAGCAACCCGAAAATCTTCGCCGGTGGCGATATCGTTCGCGGTTCCGACCTGGTGGTGACGGCGATTGCCGAAGGCCGCAAGGCGGCTGACGGTATACTGAATTACCTGGAAGTGTAAAAAAACAGGCCCGATTGGGCCTGTTTTTTTTATTTCACAACGCGTAGCGCCGGGCGACCACCGCGCGGAGGCGGATCGTCATCAGGGTCATTGTCGTCGTGATGATCGGGTTTGTCGCCATCGATAAGTGACATCACCGTGTCGCTTTCGCGCTCATCAGATGCATTGTCATCATTCAGGCTGGCAACCTCTTCATCATACGCCGCTTCCGGCTCAAACATGGTACCCGCCCCGTTTTCACGGGCGTAGATAGCCAGCACAGCGGCCAGCGGCACGGAAACCTGACGCGGTACGCCGCCGAAACGCGCGTTGAAGCGCACTTCATCGTTCGCCAGTTCCAGGTTACCCACCGCGCGCGGGGCGATGTTCAGTACGATCTGTCCGTCACGTGCGTATTCCATTGGAACCAACACGCCCGGCAACGTCACATCCACAACCAGGTGCGGCGTGAGCTGGTTATCCAGCAGCCATTCATAGAAGGCGCGCAGCAGATACGGACGGCGTGGGGTAAGTTGTGACATTTCCACAGTCATTAGCCTCGGCCGAGACGCATTTCACGTTCCGGTTCAGTTAAAGATGCCAGGAAAGAGTCGCGTTCGAATACGCGAGTCATGTAGCCTTTCAGCTCTTTCGCGCCAGGACCGCTGAATTCTACGCCCAGGGTTGGCAGACGCCACAGCAGCGGTGCCAGGTAGCAGTCTACCAGGCTGAACTCATCGCTCAGGAAGAACGGCTTCTGACCAAACACCGGGGCGATTGCCAGCAGCTCTTCACGCAGTTGCTTACGCGCAGCGTCGGCTTCGGCAGCGGATCCGCTGGTAATCACGTTCATCAGCGAATACCAGTCTTTCTCGATACGCTGCATGTACAGGCGGCTTTCACCACGCGCAACAGGGTAAACAGGCATCAGCGGCGGATGTGGGAAACGCTCATCCAGATATTCCATAATGATACGGGATTCCCACAGGGTCAGCTCGCGATCCACCAGCGTCGGTACGCTTTGGCTCGGGTTGAGATCGATCAGATC
Source organism: Enterobacter cloacae complex sp. Mu1197 (assembly GCF_040059225.1). NCBI lineage: Bacteria > Pseudomonadati > Pseudomonadota > Gammaproteobacteria > Enterobacterales > Enterobacteriaceae > Enterobacter > Enterobacter cloacae complex sp. Mu1197. The sequence continues at coordinate 4,202,564 of NZ_CP157375.1, forward strand.
CTGAGGCGGGTTATCCTTTTCCACATGCTCGATCTCAAAACTGACACCCTTCTCGGCCAGCACGATACGAACCTGATGGCTATAAATGTCAGTAGGACCAGAAAACAGCGTCATTACCGAACGTTTGTTGGCAGCGACAGCCATGAAAACCTCCAGGTATATTCAGAATTTTTACTGCTACCAGCCCAACAGGGGCCAGCCAGATGTTGTATCGCCCATCCCAGAGAAGACACATTGTTCAAGAATCGAACAAAAATCGAGTATTCACCGATATTTGGGCAGAAAATTGGATGATAGTTTACCAGATTTTGATGGCTTTGTGGTGAGGGGATTCTGGAAATGTGGAAAAAGAGAAGATATATGCATGGATATTGTGGATAACCTGCGCATTATCCATAAAAAAACCCGCCGAAGCGGGTTTTTCGCCAATCGTTCTGCGTAAGCAGAATGGATTAACGTTTGGAGAACTGTGGACGACGACGTGCTTTACGCAGACCCACTTTCTTACGTTCAACCTGACGCGCGTCACGAGTAACGAAGCCAGCTTTACGCAGTTCAGAACGCAGGGATTCGTCGTACTCCATCAGAGCGCGGGTGATACCGTGACGGATCGCACCTGCCTGACCGGAGATACCACCACCTTTAACGGTGATGTACAGATCCAGTTTTTCTACCATATCAACCAGTTCCAGCGGCTGGCGAACTACCATGCGGGCAGTTTCGCGACCGAAGTACTGTTCCAGAGAACGCTGGTTGATTACGATTTTACCACTGCCCGGTTTGATGAAAACGCGAGCTGCGGAACTTTTGCGGCGACCAGTGCCGTAGTATTGATTTTCAGCCATTGCCTATAATCCCGATTAGATGTCAAGAACTTGCGGTTGCTGTGCCGCGTGGTTGTGCTCGTTGCCTGCGTAAACTTTCAGTTTACGGAACATAGCACGACCCAGCGGGCCTTTTGGCAGCATGCCTTTAACCGCGATTTCAATCACACGCTCAGGACGGCGAGCAATCATCTCTTCAAAGGTCGCTTCTTTGATACCACCGATGTGGCCGGTGTGGTGGTAGTACATTTTGTCAGTACGCTTGTTGCCGGTTACAGCAACTTTATCAGCGTTCAGAACGATGATGTAATCACCGGTATCAACGTGCGGAGTGTATTCCGCTTTGTGCTTACCGCGCAGGCGACGAGCCAGTTCAGTAGCCAGACGGCCCAGAGTTTTACCGGTCGCGTCAACAACATACCAGTCGCGCTGTACGGTTTCTGGTTTAGCTGTAAAAGTTTTCATTAAAAGCTTACCCAAATAATAAGTTACACGTTGGTGAACACCCAAACGTTTAGTCAGTTGAGGTTCACACGACAAAGTCCGGCAAACCTACCCCTTCGAATAGCTCATGCCGACACATAGAAAGTTTCGGGAAAAAAACCTTCTCGTAACGTGGGGTCGCAAGATTATAGAGAAGTTGAGGTCAAAGATCGACCCTTAAATGTGATTTGGAATGGGTTTTTCGAGGGGGCTGAAAATGCCGGGTGGCGGCTGCGCCTTACCCGGCCTACAAGGCTCCCTTCTCAGGGAGAGGGTGGCATTTATTATGGCATATGCTCCAGCTTCAGGTATTCCTCGCTCTGCATCTCCTGCAGACGAGACAGGCAGCGCTGGAACTCAAACTTTAGCCGCTCGCCCTGGTAGATCTCATATAAAGGTACCTCGGCGCTGACCACCAGCTTGACGTGGCGCTCATAAAACTCGTCCACCAGCGCAATGAAGCGTCGCGCCTCGCTCTCCATCAGCCGCGTCATCACCGGTACATCCAGCACCATCACGGTGTGGAACAGACGCGAAAGCGCAATGTAGTCGTGCTGGCTACGAGCATCAACACAGAGCGTCGTAAAGGAGACCGCCAGCGTTTGGTTTTCAACGCCGAGCGTAGGCAACGGACGATGGTTAATCTCAAGTTCCGGGGCGTGCTCGCGTTTTGCTCCCGCCAGCGCCAGCCAGAGTGTATCCATCTCGCGGGTGGTCTCTGCATTTAACGGCGAGAGCCACAGGTGCGCCTGGGTTAACGTGCGCAGACGATAATCGACACCGGCATCAACATTCATAATGTCGCAGTGCTGCTTAATGGCGTCGATGGCGGGCAGGAAGCGTGCCCGCTGCAGGCCGTTGCGGTACAGCTCGTCCGGCGGGATATTCGACGTGGCCACCAGCGTAATCCCGCGGGCAAATAACGCCTTCATCAGGCCGCCTAACAGCATGGCATCGGTGATGTCAGACACAAAAAATTCATCGAAGCAGAGCACGTCCGTTTCCGCCTTGAACCGGTCGGCCACAATCTCCAGCGGATCGCTTTTACCCTGCAGCGCAGTCAACTCTTCATGCACCCGCAGCATAAAGCGGTGGAAGTGCAGACGCTGTTTACGCTCCCCCGGCAGGCTCTGGTAGAACATGTCCATCAGCCAGGTTTTTCCGCGACCGACCCCGCCCCACATATATAAACCGCGCACCGGCGCGTGAGCCTGTGGCGCTTTTTTTCCGAGCAACCGCCCAAATGCCGCCTTTAGCCCGCCATTCTGTTCGGTTTCAGCGGGTTTGGCCGTGAGCTCCTGATAAATCATCTCCAGACGGCTTACCGCCTCACGTTGAACGTCATCCGGCTGATGGGTACCCTCGTTAAGGGCCAGTTGATATCGCGATGCAGGGGACAGGTTTTGCATAATCTTATTGTTATTCCTTCAATTAACGCTCACCAGCAGACGTGACTGATGAAAAAAAGGCCGTTCTACACTACGCGATGATACGTCAGGATTCCACTTCTACGGAAATAGCGGTTATAGTGGCATTATCAGGCACAGGCAGGAGCCGAGCCAACACCCTACGGAACAACAAGACAACGGGAGAAGTTCATGACCTGGGAATATGCGCTAATCGGTTTAGTCGTCGGCATCGTCATTGGTGCTGTGGCCATGCGTTTCGGTAATCGCAAATTGCGTCAGCAGCAGTCACTGCAGTACGAACTGGAAAAGAACAAAGCCGAGCTGGAAGAGTATCGTGAAGAGCTGGTCAGCCATTTTGCCCGTAGCGCCGAGCTGCTGGACAACATGGCGACCGATTATCGTCAGCTGTATCAGCATATGGCAAAAAGCTCCAGCAGCCTGCTGCCGGAAATGACGGCGGAAACCAACCCGTTCCGCAACCGTCTGGCAGACTCTGAGGCCGGTAACGATCAGGCGCCCGTTCAGATGCCTCGCGACTATTCAGACGGCGCGTCCGGCCTGCTGCGCGGCGGTGTAAAACGCGATTAATCGCACAACCTGAATTTATTTTACGGGCGCAGCGATTGCGCCCGTCCTTTCTTCATGACCCCAGCTATCATTTAGTTAAACACCTCATTGTTCAGCGGTTTAAAATTCAATAACATCAACGTGTTTTTGGGGCCGTTTTTCCTTTATTCCAGGTTACGAGAGTCAACATCGATGAAGAAAAAAAACCAGCTGTTGAGCGCTATCGCGTTAAGTGTCGGGTTATCTCTCTCGGCGTCCGTTCCTGTATTTGCCGCCATTCCCTCCCAGGTGCCTGGCCAGGCGGCCATTCCGAGCCTTGCACCCATGCTGGAAAAAGTGTTGCCTGCGGTCGTCAGCGTTCAGGTTGAAGGCACGGCGGTACAAAGCCAACGCGTCCCTGAAGAACTGAAGAAGTATTTTGGCGATGAGTCTCCCGACCAGCAGGCCCAGCCTTTTGAAGGCCTGGGGTCTGGCGTCATTATCGATGCGGCAAAAGGCTATATTCTGACTAACAATCATGTCATCAGCCAGGCCGATAAAATCAGCGTCCAGCTAAACGATGGCCGCGAATTTGATGCCAAACTGATTGGCGGCGATGACCAGAGCGACATCGCGCTGCTGCAGGTGCAAAACCCGAGCAACCTGACCCAGATTGCCATCGCGGATTCCGACAAACTGCGCGTCGGCGACTTTGCCGTCGCCGTAGGCAACCCCTTTGGCTTAGGGCAAACCGCCACCTCCGGGATCGTCTCCGCGCTGGGACGTAGCGGCCTCAATCTGGAAGGGCTGGAAAACTTTATCCAGACCGATGCCTCAATCAACCGCGGGAACTCCGGCGGGGCATTGCTCAACCTTAACGGTGAGCTGATTGGGATCAACACGGCGATTCTGGCCCCGGGCGGCGGCAGCATTGGGATCGGTTTTGCGATTCCCAGCAATATGGCCAAAACGCTGGCACAGCAGCTCATCCAGTTTGGTGAAATCAAACGCGGGCTGCTGGGTATTAAAGGTATGGAGATGAGCGCGGATATCGCAAAAGCGTTCAACATCAACGTACAGCGCGGGGCGTTTGTCAGTGAAGTGCTGCCTAACTCCGGCTCGGCAAAAGCAGGTATCAAATCGGGCGATGTGATCGTCAGCCTCAACGACAAGCCGTTGAGCAGCTTTGCCGAGCTGCGCTCGCGAATAGCCACCACCGAACCCGGCGCCAAAGTGAAGCTGGGTCTGATCCGTGACGGTAAACCGCTGAACGTTGAAGTGACGCTGGATAAGAGCACCTCCTCCTCTGCCAGTGCGGAGCTGATCGCCCCGGCGCTGCAGGGTGCGACGCTGAGCGATGGACAGTTGAAAGACGGTACGAAAGGCATTCGCATCGACACCGTTGAAAAGAGCAGCCCTGCCGCTCAGGCCGGATTGCATCAGGAAGATGTGATCATTGGCGTAAACCGCAATCGCGTGCAGTCCATTGCCGAACTGCGCAAGGTGCTGGAGAGTAAACCGGCGGTTATTGCCCTGCAGGTCATGCGCGGCAATGAGTCTATCTATATTCTGTTGCGCTAAGCATTTGCGACCCGGACATCACCGCTGCGTGTGATGTCCGGATAACTCATGTTATGCTGCAAATCGTTCCTTTTTTAACGACACGCGCATCATGCTTTTAAAGCTCTTACGTTCTATTGTCATCGGTTTGATTGTCGCTGGCCTGCTGCTGCTGGCGCTGCCGTCTTTACGTCAGTTCAATAAACTGTCGGCTCCCCAGTTCGATAGCACGGATGAAACACCGGCCACTTATAATCAGGCCGTCCGCCGAGCCGCACCTGCCGTGGTTAACGTCTATAACCGTGGCCTGAATACCTCAGCCCACAACCAACTGGAGATCCGCACCCTCGGCTCCGGCGTGATCATGGACGAGCGCGGCTACATTATTACCAACAAGCACGTGATAAACGATGCCGACCAGATCATCGTCGCCCTGCAGGATGGCCGCGTTTTTGAGGCATTACTCGTGGGATCTGACAGCCTGACCGACCTCGCCGTCCTGAAGATTAACGCCACAGGCGGTTTGCCGGTCATCCCGATCAACCGTAAACGTACCCCGCATATAGGCGACGTCGTCCTGGCGATTGGTAACCCTTACAACCTGGGCCAGACCATCACTCAGGGGATCATCAGCGCGACCGGCCGTATTGGTCTGAACCCCTCCGGGCGGCAGAACTTCCTGCAAACCGATGCCTCCATCAACCACGGTAACTCCGGCGGTGCGCTGGTCAACTCGCTGGGCGAACTGATGGGGATCAACACCCTGTCGTTCGATAAGAGTAACGACGGTGAGACGCCGGAAGGGATCGGCTTTGCCATTCCGTTCCAGCTGGCGACCAAAATTATGGATAAGCTGATCCGCGACGGACGCGTGATCCGCGGCTATATCGGTATCGGTGGCCGCGAAATTGCGCCGATGCATACCCAGGGTGGCGGTATCGATCAGATCCAGGGCATCGTGGTGAACGAGGTGGCGCCAGGGGGTCCGGCGGCCAACGCGGGGATTCAGGTCAATGACGTCATTGTGTCGGTCAACGGTACGCCAGCGGTTTCTGCGCTGGAGACGATGGACCAGGTGGCAGAAATTCGCCCGGGCTCTATTATCCCTGTTGAAGTCATGCGCAACGATAAGAAACTGACGCTGCAAGTCACCATTCAGGAATACCCGGCAACGAACTGACAGGCATAAAAAAACGGAGCGATAAGCTCCGTTTTTTTGCCAGGAGACGGTTCGTATTACTTGTTAACGAACTCTTCACCCAGGGTGATATCTTTCTTCAGCGTATCCAGCATGCCTTCCATCGCGTGTTGTTCAAACGCGCTCAGCTTGCCAATGGATTTACGCTCTTCGATACCATTTTTACCCAGCAGCAGCGGCTGAGAGAAGAAGCGAGCGTGTTCGCCATCGCCTTCAACATAAGCGCATTCAACAACGCCTTTCTCGCCCTGCAGCGCGCGAACCAGTGACAGACCGAAACGTGCAGCCGCCTGGCCCATAGACAGGGTTGCAGAACCGCCACCCGCCTTCGCTTCCACCACTTCGGTGCCCGCGTTCTGGATGCGTTTGGTCAGGTCAGCTACTTCCTGCTCGGTGAAGCTTACGCCTGGGATCTGCGACAGCAGAGGCAGGATGGTAACGCCAGAGTGACCGCCGATGACCGGCACTTCCACTTCTGTTGGCTGTTTGCCCTTCAGCTCAGCAACAAAGGTGTTGGAGCGGATGATATCCAGCGTGGTTACGCCGAACAGTTTGTTTTTGTCGTAAACGCCCGCTTTCTTCAACACTTCTGCCGCGATAGCAACGGTGGTGTTCACCGGGTTAGTGATGATACCGATGCATGCTTTCGGGCAGATTTCTGCAATCTGCTGCACCAGGTTTTTCACGATGCCCGCGTTGACGTTGAACAGGTCTGAACGATCCATGCCTGGCTTACGCGCCACGCCTGCAGAAATCAGCACCACGTCGGCACCCTGCAGTGCAGGACGCGCATCTTCACCGGAGAAGCCTTTGATTTTTACAGCAGTTGGGATGTGGCTCAGGTCAACCGCCACACCTGGGGTTACCGGAGCAATATCGTACAGGGAGAGTTCTGAGCCTGAAGGCAGTTGGGTTTTCAGTAGTAGGGCAAGCGCCTGGCCGATACCACCAGCAGCGCCGAGGACTGCGACTTTCATCCTAAACTCCTTATTATGGTTAACTTAAGTATCTGTAAATCCGTTGCGGCGACCATAATTCAGCAAGTAAATAATTACAATTTTCGTAGCTAAAGAATTTGAGGTCACGCGACTTTATCTCTCTTCAGAAGACGCTCTGACGACAGACGGCGACGAATTAAGAGGTGGTTACAATACACCCTGCCCCGCCACCAAAACAACATCATTTTGATAACATTTAATTTACTTTTAAGCTTATTTGCGCGGCGTGACCCAGGCATGTTTTCTGATAACGAAATCTGATAAAATCACTCCCTTTCATAACATTATTTCAGCCTGGCGCTGAGTAGATAATTTGCATAAAAATTCATCCACATGCATAATAATGTTGTTTCTATCGTCATATTCCGGGTGACTTATGCGAAGCTCGTCTAAGCAAGAAGAATTAGTCAAGGCGTTTAAAGCGCTACTTAAAGAAGAGAAATTCAGTTCTCAGGGAGAAATTGTTCAGGCGCTGCAGGAACAAGGCTTCGATAACATCAATCAGTCGAAAGTCTCCCGCATGTTAACGAAATTTGGCGCGGTGCGTACCCGTAACGCCAAGATGGAGATGGTCTATTGCCTGCCGGCGGAACTTGGCGTGCCGACCACCTCCAGCCCGCTGAAGAATCTGGTTCTGGATATCGACTACAACGACGCCGTTGTGGTGATCCACACAAGCCCTGGAGCCGCACAGCTGATTGCCCGCATGCTGGACTCGTTAGGTAAAACGGAAGGCATCCTCGGGACTATCGCCGGCGATGACACCATCTTTACCACGCCGGCTAGCGGTTTCTCCGTTAAAGATCTCCACGAAGCGATTCTGGTTCTGTTCGAACAGGAACTCTAATCCCCTTTCCCCGTAGCGCCGCTGCGGGGATCGTTCTGCCCCCACGCCGTTTCCCCCTCTTTTCCACTGCCCCTTACTTTAACAAATAGTGCTTTTTACCGCCCATTAACATTCATCTGGTGAATGCTAAATCAAAAAATCGCACAAAAAATCAAAAGCTGATATCCATATGATTTTCTTAGATATAGCCAACACAAATGCGCAAAAAACACCCAATATTATGCAAATTGGTTATAAAAAAAGAATGGTTAACACGTAATAACAACAGAAACCATTAGGCTGGTATTAATTTTTACCGTTATTAGTGTATACTTGATTTTGTGATGAGGGTCACGAAACAAGACCCCACTAAAAAATTCGACGAGGTAAAAATCATGAAAATCAAATCAACTGTAGCGGCGCTGAGCGTCCTGTCTGTCCTGTCATTCGGTGCTTTCGCGGCTGACGCTATCAATGCTGATCAGGCGCAATCACGCGAGACCATCGGTACGGTTTCTGTCGGCGCGGTCGGCACATCGCCAATGGACATGCGTGAGATGCTGAACAAAAAAGCGGAAGAAAAGGGTGCGTCATCCTACCGCATCATCGAAGCGCGTTCTGGTGCCCACTGGCACGCCACCGCTGAGCTGTACAAATAAGTTTGAGCAATAACTGAAAACGTAAATCTCCACTCAACGGCACCAGGCATAAAAATAGCGGTTCAACCCTTCTCGCCGTTGAGCAAAAACCCTATTCAGGAGTAAAGACTATGAAAACCAAATTGATCATCGCAACCCTCGGTCTGGCATCTGTTCTCTCTTTCGGCGCAAGCGCAGCCGTACAGCAGGTGAATGCCGACCAGGCACAAAATCTGCAGCCTATGGGCAGCATCTCCGTGACGTCTGTTACCGGCTCTCCGATGGATATCCGTCACGAATTGGCTGCCAAAGCTGAAAAAGCAGGTGCCAGCAGCTATCGCGTCACCGAACTGAATCAGGGTGACCACTGGCATGCAACTGCAGAACTGTATAAATAAACCCTCGTCGTATCTCATCATACGACTTGCCCCTGGCCTCATGGTCAGGGGCTTTTTTCATTCAGTGCCGCGCGTTAAAACGCAGCTGCCCTTCCAGCTCTTCTTCCGCTTCATCGAACAGTAATATCAGTGCGCCAAAGCGTCTGCGCAGCTTATCGGGCAAATGGATGAACTCAATTTCCAGCGGTAGCGGCAGCAGACTCCCGGTCACCACGTCCCACAGCGTATCCAGATTCGTCACGCTTTCCCGTTCAAGATCAAACACCCGGATAAATTCGCGGTAGAAGTCTTCCTGACTGTCGATCTCGTCAAAATCAAAAGTATAGGTTTTCATTGCCAGCCACCCAGTCCAGGCGAGCGGCAGATGCCGCCCTGTCTATTATAATCCCCCGATGTGAAGGGTTTTCACTTCCAGGTACTCTTCCAGGCCCAGCACGGAGCCCTCACGACCCAGGCCTGACTCTTTTACGCCGCCAAAGGGCCCCAGCTCCGTGGAGACGGCACACTCGTTAATGCCGATCATCCCACTCTCGATGGCCTGCGAAACGCGGAAAACACGTGAGAGATTCTGGGTATAGAAGTAAGCGGCCAGCCCATAGGGCGTGTTGTTGGCGCGCTGGATAACTTCATCTTCCGAGGTGAAACGGAAACATGCCGCAACCGGGCCAAACGTCTCTTCTTCTGCCAGCTTCATGCCTTCATGGCAGTCGCCCAGCACGGTTGGCATCCAGAAATTCCCGCCAAGCGGATGGGGCTTACCCCCTGCCAGTACGGTTGCCCCCCGAGAGACGGCATCGTCGACATGCTCACGCACCTTGTCGACCGCAGCAGATTCAATCAGCGGCCCGACAACAACGCCCTCGTCAAGGCCATTCCCCACCTTGAGCGCCTTCACGGCATCGGCCAGTTTATTCACAAACTTGTCGTAGACGGTTTCCTGAATATAAAAACGGTTCACGCTGACGCAGACCTGCCCGGCATTGCGGAACTTGTTGGCAATCGCCCCCTTCACCGCCGCGTCGATGTCTGCATCCTCAAAAACGATATACGGGGCATTTCCCCCCAGCTCCATCGAGACTTTCTTCATGGTTTCGGCAGCATTACGCACCAGCGTTTTGCCGACGGAGGTCGAGCCGGTAAAGGAGATTTTACGCACGTCTCGGCTTGCCATGATCGCATCGCTGATTTCATGCGTATTCCCGGCCACAGCGTTGAGCACGCCGTCGGGCACGCCAGCCTGTTTTGCCAGGGTAAGCAGCGCAAAGGCACTGAGCGGCGTATTATTGGCCGGTTTGATCACACCGGTACACCCTGCAGCCAGCGCCGGGCCTAACTTGCGGGTGAGCATGGCCATCGGGAAGTTCCACGGCGTTATCGCCGCGACCACGCCAATGGGTTCACGGGTCGCCAGAATGCGCGAGCCGGGTTTGATCGGCGGAATAATTTCACCGTTCGCGCGCTTGGCCTCTTCGGCAAACCACTGGATAAAGCTGGCAGCGTACTCCACCTCGCCTTCGGCCTCTTTCAGCGGCTTACCCTGCTCGGTGGTCATTAACTGCCCGAGCCAGCTTTTATTCTCAATGATCAGTTCGTACCAGCGATAAAGAATCGCCGAGCGTTCTTTCGCGGTTTTGGCACGCCAGGCCGGGAAGGCTTTGGTGGCCGCTGCTATAGCGTCTTCGGTTTGTGCTTTACCCGCTTTGGCGACTTTCGCGATGACTTCCCCGGTTGCGGGGTTAAGCACATCGAAGGTCGTGTCCAGCGTTTTCCAGATTCCGTTGACCAGATAACCGGTCTGAAAAAGGATGTGATCCTGAAGCGCCTGGGTCGTCATGTGTCCTCCCTTCCTGAAATGTAAGAACGTGCTGGAATAAGTATAGCCACAAAAAAACCGACGCTTTTGGCGTCGTTTTTTTTACTTCGGTCAGCTATCCGTGAGGGCATTCTGGTAGCGATGCAGCATAAACACCAGCCGTCCTACCGGCTCGGTCACCTGAGGCGGCGCGTCCCAGGTTTTAAGCTTCTCCTGGTAGATATCCAGCTCTTCAAGCAGTTGCGTAAAGTAGCGACGTCGTTTGTCATCACTGCTGGCGGAAAGCACGTGGTCAGCGGTACGACGCAACTGGCGGTGCCAGGCCGACAGATCGTCGTTGATCGGCACCGGTGCGTTACGCAGTCGCTGGTGTGCAATGATCATGGTCAGCGCCAGCCGGAACTTGCCGATATCGCCCGGGAACTTGTTCAGCAGTAAAAACAGCTGCTGGTAGAGCGCGGGCAGATGGTTCTCTTTACGGCGCGCGGTGTTGGTTGTCATCGACGACACGGCGGCCGACACAAACTGGTTCAACAGCACGCGGCCCGTTCTTGCCTGCGAATTATCGCGGACCAGCAGAATCACCATCATTGCCAGGAAACAGCCCACCAGCTGACCTAACGCACTGTCGAGGAACTGGCTGAAATGGAAGGTCATCGGGTTATCGAGCACGATGATGTTAATCGTACTCGCCAGCGCCCCCAGCGATCCCAGACGTCGCTTTTGCACTTCAATGCCGATAAAGAACGCCATTACCGCCAGACTAATACAGAGCAGCAGCATGCTCTGCTGCGTCGACGGGATGATGACCAGAAAGTAGAGCGCGCCTATCGGCAGGGCGGCAATGGTGCCGTACAGGAAATCGATGGCGACCATACGCGGATTAGGCAGACGCATCGCCAGTGCGGTCACGACGGCAATCATCACCATCGCGCCGCTGCCGGACGTCCAGCCCGTCCACAGCCAGAACAGCGTGCCGAGCATACAGGCGAGCGTCGTACGCCAGAAGTTCACCATCGCATGATGGCGCTCGGCGGATTCCGCCTTGATCACCACTTCGCCCTGCAGCACCTCTTCTTCCGCCGCGCTGATTTTGGTATTCCCGATCACGCCGCGTTTCAGCAGCAGGTAGCGCGTCGCGGCGCCGACCCAGGTGTAGATGGTTACCGGCGTGTCGCGCTCCCCTGTCCAGGCGATCACCCTGCGCATACGCTTCAGCTGCTTGTGCACGTCCTGCACCGTTTCCACCGGCTCGGCGAACAGTTCGCGGAAGGTATCGGTGACCGCTTCCGGCCGGGTGTTTTGAATCAGATAGGTTTCACATGCCTGGGTAATCAGCGTTAACGAGACCGTATTAAGGGCTTTCAGACGACGGTTAGCGCGGGCCCAGCGTGACGACTCCATATTGAGATTGCTGCGCATCCCCTCCAGCGCCTGCGTGCGGCGAACCAGCCCGCTCCAGGCTTTATCCACCTCTTCGCTGTCGCCGTGCTTGATGCAGAGCTGCATCAGCTGGTACTGAGCGACAATCAGCGCGTCAAGCTCACGGTCGACTTCCTGCTTGATGGAGCGCGGGGAGAACAGCAGGTCCGCGACAATCGCACTCACGATACCAATGACAATTTCGCTGCATCGCTCCACCGCAAACTGCGGAGCCAGCAGCGGCTCGGACTGGATGGTGATGATAATAATCAGCGCGGTATAGCCCGCCAGCCCCCAGGCGTAGGAGTTCTCCACTTTCACCAGAGACGAGATCCAGGTGCAAAAGCCCGCCCAGATACAGCACACCATCAGCATCAGCAGCGGCGTGCGGATCATCAGAATAATAATGGTGAGCGCCGCGAAACAGCCGATAAACGTCCCGATGATACGCAACATCCCGCGATAGCGGATCGCGCCTGAATAGGGTTCCCCACCCGCAGCAAAGGCCGGGCCCGCCGCGACAATCGCGGCCGTCAGCACTGCCCAGCGAGGGGTTTCAAGCTGGAAGTGAAAGCCAACAAACAGCGCCAGCACAATGGCACACGCCAGCTTCACGGCGAAGCGAATGTGCTGGCTGGCGATGGAAAAGATGCCCATAGCGATTAACCAAACTCGCGCAGACGGTGGGCGATTTTACGGAAGAACGAGTCCTGGCTGGCATCCCGATCTTTTTCACCGGTAATCACCACCGTCGCCGTGGTACCCGCAGGCCACAGGTTGCCCTGCTGTTCGTCCAGATGGATACGGACCGGCACGCGCTGGGCCAGACGCACCCACTCGAGATTGGAATCCACCGTTGCCATCCCTTTTGCATCGTTCGAACTGCTGGAGTTGGTCACCCCTGCGGCGACGCTGTCGACGGTACCTTTAAACACGCGGTTGCTGCCCAGCGGCGTGATTTCTGCCCGGTAGCCCGGACGTACGCCTTCCAGCTTGGTCTCTTCCATATAGGCGAGTACGTAGAAGGAGTTCTGTTTCACCAGCGCCACGGCGGTTGAGCCACGGGTAATAAACTCCCCGGCATAGACGTTAAGGTTGGTCACCCAGCCATCAGACGGTGCGCGGATCACGGTACGCTCCAGATCGAGCTTCGCCAGATCGCGCGTTGCTTGTGCTTTCGCCAGCTGGTGCAGCACGGTTTGCAGCACGTTGTTGGACTGATCAATCTCTTCACGGGACATTGCCTGAACACCAAGCTGGTTACGGCGGCCAGCTTCGCGGCGTTTCTCCGCAGCCAGCGCCTGGTAATAGGCCACGTCCGCTTCCGCCTCTTCCAGTGCTTTCTGGTAACGAGGCTGGTCGATGGTGAACAGAACCTGATCTTTTTTCACCAGTTGGTTATCGTGTACGTTGACCGCCGTGATTAGACCGGCCACGTCAGGGGCGATCGCCACCACATCGGCGCTGAAGCGTGCATCACGCGTCCACGGTGATTCGGTGTAATAGACCCAGGCGCGGAAAATAGCGATGAAGGCGAGGATAACCAGCGCCATGGTGATGGCAGTGCGGGAGATTTTTCTTGTTAGCGTTTTCACATCAACCTCAGACAAACATGCGCGATATCAGGTAGAACAGGCAGCAATACAGCGCGGTATTGAACAATGCAGGGTGCCAGACGAAATCGTAGATCCCGGTAGGGACCAGCACCTTGCGCACCAGCCAGAAGATCGCCAGTGATAAAAGAAGCTCGAAAAATATCGGTGGGAAGGACAAACCGAACACCACGATAACGGGAAACAGACTCATGTTGACCTTGATTAGAGAGAGTGCAGGCTTCAGAATTTTTTAGCGCACGCCATCGCAGGAGAGCAAGAAACGCCGGGCGAGAATGGCGCAGCCGTTATGTAATAAATAATATATTAACGTAACTGTTATGCTGTTATCTATAATATGTGATCTAAATCACTTTTAAGCCAGAGTGAACAATGGAACGTTTAAAACGCATGTCAGTCTTCGCCAAAGTGGTTGAACTGGGCTCTTTTACCGCCGCTGCACGCCAGCTTCAGATGAGCGTCTCATCCATCAGCCAGACGGTGTCTAAACTGGAAGATGAGCTTCAGGTCAAGCTGCTCAACCGCAGTACCCGCAGCATTGGGCTGACGGAAGCGGGCAAAATTTACTATCAGGGCTGTCGCCGTATGCTGCTGGAAGTGCAGGATGTTCACGAACAGCTCTACGCCTTCAACAACACCCCCATCGGCACGCTGCGTATCGGGTGTTCTTCAACTATGGCACAAAATGTTCTCGCTGCCATGACGGCGGATATGCTGAAAGAGTATCCCGGGCTTACCGTTAATCTGGTGACGGGCATCCCGGCGCCGGATCTGATAGCCGACGGTCTGGACGTGGTGATCCGCGTCGGCGCGCTGCAGGATTCCAGCCTGTTCTCGCGTCGGCTGGGCAGCATGCCGATGGTCGTCTGCGCTTCGAAGAGCTATCTGGCCCAGTACGGTGTGCCGGAGAAACCCGCCGACCTCACCAACCACTCGTGGCTGGAGTACAGCGTGCGGCCCGACAATGAATTTGAGCTGATTGCCCCGGAGGGGATCTCCACCCGATTGCTGCCGGAGGGACGGTTTGTCACTAACGATCCGATGACCATTTCGCGCTGGCTGGTGGCCGGCGCCGGGATTGCCTACGTGCCGCTGATGTGGGTGATCAACGAGATCAACAGCGGCGTGCTGGAGATCCTCTTCCCGCGCTACCAGTCCGATCCGCGTCCGGTGTACGCCCTGTATACCGAAAAAGACAAGCTTCCGCTGAAAGTCCAGGTGTGTATTAACTATCTGACCGAGTATTTTGTGGACGTGGCGGAGCTGTTTCAGGGGATGCGAGGAAGAAGAAAGGAATAATCAATTTATTTCTGAACACATAGGAGCAATGAATATTCCCAGGATGAATCCCTTGTTGATTCAGGAATATTCCTTCGCCACTATCAGGAATAGAGAATTGACACTGCCGCTACCAGCCCATTACTTTATATGCAGTCTGCTCGTCAGACTGTTATTAATTTGTTGCTGATATGAATAATAAAATGTATTCCGCAGGATGACGTTAAACAAGGAAAAGAAATGAATCTATTTGAACAAACACCGTCTTCACGCAGGCGCTATGGACTCGCCGCGTTCATCGGTTTAATTGCAGGGATTGTCTCCGCGTTTGTCAAATGGGGAGCCGAAGTACCGCTTCCGCCACGCAGCCCCTCCGACTTATTCACCGGCGCATGTGGACCCGAGCAATTAATAAGAGCCGTAAGCCAGATTGACTGTTCCCGCAATTTTTTAAACCCTCCCTATGTATTTTTACGCGACTGGCTGGGCGTTGTTGATCCTAACGCGGCAGTTTATACATTTGCCGGACATATATTTAACTGGGTCGGCGTGACGCATATTATTTTCTCAATCGTCTTCGCTGTTGGCTATTGTGTCGTGGCTGAAGTCTTCCCGAAAATTAAACTCTGGCAGGGTTTGCTGGCGGGTGCGTTAGCTCAGCTCTTTGTGCATATGATCTCCTTCCCGCTGATGGGGCTGACGCCGCCGCTGTTTGAGCTGCCGTGGTATGAACACGTTTCAGAGATCGTAGGCCATCTGGTCTGGTTCTGGTCGATCGAAATTATTCGTCGTGATTTGCGTAACCGCATCACACACGAGCCGGATCCGGAGATCCCGCTGGGTAACTTACGTTAAAAAAAAGGCGCTACATCAGTAGCGCCATTTTTTTATGCCGATTCAGGTCAGGCTGTGCCGCCTACCGTCAGGTTGTCCACTTTCAGCGTTGGCTGGCCCACGCCCACCGGCAGGCTCTGGCCCTCTTTACCGCAGACGCCCACGCCGTTATCCAGCTTCAGATCGTTACCGACCATCGAGATCTGCTGCATGGCTTCAATACCGGAGCCAATCAGCGTCGCACCTTTCACCGCTTTGGTCACTTTGCCCTTCTCAATCAGGTACGCTTCTGAGGTAGAGAAGACAAACTTACCGGAGGTGATATCCACCTGGCCGCCGCCAAAGTTAGGCGCAAAGATACCGTAATCAACGGACTCGATAATCTCCTGCGGCGTGGATTTGCCCGGCAGCATATACGTGTTGGTCATGCGCGGCATCGGCAGGTGCGCGTAAGATTCGCGACGTCCGTTGCCCGTCGGCGCAACGCCCATCAGGCGCGCGTTTAGTTTGTCCTGCATGTAGCCTTTCAGCACGCCGTTTTCAATCAGCACATTGTACTGACCTGGCGTACCTTCATCATCGATAGCCACCGAGCCACGACGGTCAAGCATGGTGCCGTCATCCACCACGGTGCACAGCTCAGAGGAGACAAGTTGCCCGATCTGACCGCTGAACACGGACGTCCCGCGACGGTTAAAATCGCCTTCCAGACCGTGGCCCACCGCCTCGTGTAATAGCACGCCCGGCCAGCCGGCACCCAGCACAACCGGGAATGACCCCGCCGGTGCCGCGACGGCATTCAGATTCACCAGCGCCATACGCACGGCTTCTTTTGCCCACGCGTCAGCGCGCGCTTCACCGTCAACGTCGCCCAGGAACCAGTCATAGCCAAAACGACCGCCGCCGCCGCTTGAGCCGCGCTCGCGTTTGCCGTCCTCATCGACCTGAACGCTGATGGAGAGGCGCACCAGCGGACGGACATCAGCCGCCAGGGTGCCGTCGGTTGCCGCCACCAGAATCAGTTCATACACACCGCTCAGGCTGGCAGAAACTTCCTGCACGCGTTTATCCGCCGCGCGGGCGACTTTGTCCACGCGACGCAGGATATCCAGCTTCTCTTCACGACTCATGCTCTGCAGCGGATCGATGCTGGTATAGAGCGCAGAGTGCTGCACTTCTCCCAGCGTTTTCACACGTCCATCACCGGTATCACGCACAATGGTGCGCGCCGCCTGCGCGCTCTGCTCAAGTGCGGCGAGGCTAATCTGATCCGCATAGGCAAAACCGGTTTTCTCGCCGCTGACGGCGCGGACGCCGACGCCCTGGTCAATGTTGTAAGAGCCATCTTTGATGATGCTGTCTTCTAAAACCCAGGATTCGTGATAGCTCGACTGGAAATAAAGATCGCCGTAGTCGAGACGGCGTTCGGTCAGTTGACCAAGAATGGAGAACAGGTCCTGATGGCTCAGGCCGTTCGCTGCGAGCAAATGTTCACTTACCAGGTTCAGACTCATCGTATTGCTACTCGTTCGTTGCCGCCCGTGGCGGTATAAAGATCGTATTTATTGAGAGTGAGGCAATTACCTGCCCACGTCAAATCATTGCTGTGCATCTTTGCGCGGCTGGCGCAGCACCTCGTTAATCTGCGGTTTATCGATCGGACCGGTAATGCGGTAGCGCAGAATGGAGACCTTGCTCCACAGCGGCCCCAGCACTTTGCTGGCGGCAAACACCGCCGCACCGACAATCGGGTTCACTACAAAGGCCGCCGCAACGCCCACGCTCGCGGAAATTTCCGGTGCCACCACGGCTTCCATATCCAGCTCGCGGCGCACGAGGTTGACGGAGCCTTTCATGGCAATGTCCGCTTCCAGGCCATCCACCAGCGTATCGTCCGTATGCAGAACGCCGTCCTTGATCCACGCCGTACTGCGGATGGAATCGTAGTAGAACCCTTCGCTGAAGGTATCGCTGAAATCGAAGCGCAGCTTGCGCAGCAGCGCATCAAAGCTGAGGAGGCGCAGGATCTGCCCGGCGCGCCCCGTGCTCACGTCGGCGATCTCACCTTTGCCGAAGTGGGTTTTCAGAATGCCGTTCAGCGAGGCCTCATCCGGCTTCCACGGTGCGTCGCGCCAGTGAAGATCGTAATTAACGTCAAATGATGAACCGCGCAGCGGCGTGCTGATGCCAAAGAAATTGGCTGCTGCATCCAGTTTGTTGCCTTTAATGTCGCCCTTGAGGGACGTCCGCTGCTCGCCCGGATTATTCACCCATTCCCCGCCCGCCGTCATGCGGCCGAAGCCGGTATCAACCAGGCCGCCCGAGAGCGTAAGCGTGTTTCCCTGGATGGCAAAATCACCGTCGATGCGGCCATATTTTTGCCCCCACAGCCAACACTCTGCACAGCGCAGTTGGAGATCGGGCCAGCCGCTAAAATCGACGCGGGAGATTTGACTCAGCGGCGACGTCGCAGCCGGTTTGTCTTTCCCGCTCGCGGCGCTTGCCGGGTTGTAGTAGAGGTAGCGGATCGCCGCCTGCCACGGCGCGTGATTGCGCATGGTCAGCGTACCGTTGATCTCTCTGCCCTGGGCTTCCACCTTCGTACCGTTAGCGCCAGGCTGTGAAACAATGCTCAGGTTGTTCCACTGCTGCCCGCCGAGCATTAGCGACGGCGTGCGTACGGTAATGGTTTGCGGGAACTGGGCGGTTTCATCGACGTTTTGCCCAACGCCTTTCTGGAACAGCGCCAGCCACTCTGCACCGTCCATCGGCGGAAGATTCAGCTCAATGCCCGCCTGCTCCGGCAGCGGTGGCGTGGAGCGGCTATCCGTCGTCCAGATGGCTTTGTCGAGGGTGAGCTTGCGGTTAAGCAACCAGCGGCTGTTGAAGTGGTTCGTCCCGCCCGCGCTGCCGGTCAGCGCGAAGCTGTTCAGGTTGCCATCCACGTTCAGCTTCACCGGCAGCGGCTGTCCGGCCTGTTTATCCAGCGGCGCAGGCAGCTGGCTGTGAAGGTTTTTCAGATCGCCCGTGATGTCGACCTTGTACTGGGCACCCGCGTGATAAGGCAGGTCTATTGCCACTTTACCTTTCCAGGCGACCGCGCCCTCCACGGACGCCTCAATCGGTTTCGGCAGGACGTCCATTCGCGCTGGCTGCCAGTTGCCGTCCAGATTGACGGCCACCTGATACGCCTTTTCACCCTCTGTGGTCGTGAAGTCGATATTCACGGGCTGATTAAACCAACTGGCGGTAAGCGGCTCGCTCTTCAGGTTACCGTTCTCAAAGCTGAATTGCCCGCTGAGATTTTTCAGGGTGCTCTCAAGGGGTTTGATGTACAGACTGTTATTCTTCAGACGGACGTCGCCTTTCGCGGTGGTCATCTCACCGTCCAGCGGGATATCAAGATGTAAGCGAGCATTCACATCGCCATCAAGCTGGAGCTGCTGAAGCGTCGCGGCCAGCGACTCTTTCAGAGGGGTCTCCTCAAAGTACGGTCCCACCGCCTTGCCGGGACCGTTGATGTCGGCATCAATCAGCAGCTTCTCTTTTGAGTAGTCCGGAATGTTGGCCGTCAGGTTGCTGGCCGTCACGCCGCCCAGCGCCACGCTGTCGGACTTCATCCACAGGCCGTCATTAAGGAAGTTAAGTTCGATATCCAGGTTTTTCAGCGCGGGCCAGCCCGGCTGGAACGCGAAAGTGGCGTCATGCAGCGGCACCAGAACCTGGAACTGACCTTCATTATGTTTGTACGGGAACAGATGGGGATTACCGCCGTAAACCAGCGTGGCATTATCCGCCTGACCGCCCTGAATCGCACCACTCAGATAGTCTACCAGCGCTTTCCCCATCAGGTTTTCCGGGAAATAGCGCCAGGCCTGGGAGCCATCATCGGTACTGATCCCGGCCAGAATCCCCAGCCACGGCTCATCCCCTTCAGGCTGCAAATAGCGGAAATCGCCGCGCGCATGCACCGCTTTCGCTTTGACGTCGATATGCCGGCCATCGAGCTGGAAACCCTTGTCGTTACGGAGCCAGTTAAGCACTGCGTTGCCCTGTTCGATTTCCAGCGGCGCGCGGAAGACCGTCTCGTAAGGCATTTTGGCGTCGTGCATATCAACCGTCAGCCTGCCGTTCTCCACGCTGCCTTCCAGCTTGCCGCTAAAGTGCTCCGCACCCGGCAGCAGCTTCCACTGCTTCCAGGCAAGATCTTTCCATGTCGCCTGGAAACGGGTTTTTTCCGTCGCCTGAAGCGGAATATCCAGCGCCAGAGAATCAATCTTTCCGCTCGGCTGCGTAGCCAGCCAGATCTCGCCCAGGTCAGGAGAGAGCTTTGCCGCCATCGAGCGCAGCCCTTCAATAGCGGCCAAATCCAGGTTACTGGCACGGATACGCAGCTCGTCGCTGCGTTTACTGGCCGTGCCGCCAACGTCCTGCTCCGGCATCCAGGCCAGCGTCAGCGCACCGCGCGGCCACGGCTTGCCGTCCATCGTGATGCGCGTATCGGGAATGGCAAACTGCCAGCCCTCTTTCTCCTGCGTCACGTGCGCGGTGAGGTTATCGACGGAAAGCTGATGCTGCTGGTTTTCACCTTTCCAGCTCGCGCCTCCCTGCTTGAGCCAGATATCGCCGCTGGCAAATTCGCCTTTCGTCAGGGTCAACCAGCCTTCAAGACTGAAGCGGGCCGTTTCCAGCTGCATATTTTGCTGGAGCCAGTCGCCCAGCCACGGCTTGACGTCCACATCGTCGGCCTGCAGCCAGACTTTGCCGTTATTTAACAGGCCGTCATCGTCGCGCAGATCCATGCGCACCTGCATCACGCCGTGCTGGCCGTTCAGGCTTGAGAGATTGACCTGCCCCTCGGCGCGGTGCCGATCCTTACCGTTGAGCCAGGTCAGCTGCGGGATCGCCAGCTCGGCGCGCTGGCCGGAAAGGGTAATAAAGCTCACTTCGCTGTCGCGCAGATCGAAATGATCGAACTGGCGGAGGAAAAGATCGCTGAAGCGGTTGGCTTCAAGACCCTGACCGCTATCGCCGCCAGACAGCGGCGTATTGGTCAGGAACTGGAGCTGATAAAAGGTGAGATCGCGAAACTGCCAGCGCAGATGCAGCAGGCTTTGCCAGACGTCCAGCGCCAGGGTCACGCGTTTGATTTTCAGGTAGCCGCCATCTTTCAGGCTGGCGTTGATATCCCGGACATCGAGCGTCGGGCCAAAATTCTGCCAGTTAGCGCTGACCTGGCTGACGTTCACCGGCACGCCGGTAGTGGATTCGATTTTCGCCAGCAGCTGCGGACGCCAGCTGTCCAGATGCGGTAAAACGAGGCGTAGCCCGCTCACGAGCAACGCGACAATCACGACCAGCGTTGCCCCTGTAAGCAATAAAATCCCCGGCAATCGCCTCACGCATCTCTCCTTGTCAGCATTCGTCACGCAGCGTACTGCGCTTACATCATCACGACGTCAAACTGCTCCTGGTTATAGAGCGGTTCAATTTGTACTTTTACCTGTTTGCCGACAAAGATTTCCACTTCCGCCAGCGCGTGTGACTCTTCGCCTTTCAGCGCTTCAGCCACCGCAGGGGAAGCATAGACCAGAAAACGGTCGGAGTCGTAGGCATGATGCACACGCACAATTTCACGCATGATCTCGTAGCAGACGGTCTCAACCGTCTTTACCGTTCCGCGTCCATGGCAGGTTGGGCATTCATTACACAGCACATGCTCCACGCTCTCGCGGGTACGCTTACGCGTCATTTCCACCAGCCCCAGCTGTGAGAAGCCGTTGATGCTGGTTTTCACACGATCTTTACTCAGGGCCTGCTCAAGCGAGTGCAGCACGCGGCGACGATGGTCTTCATTACTCATATCGATGAAGTCGATGATGATAATGCCGCCCAGATTGCGCAGACGAAGCTGGCGCGCAATCGCCTGCGTGGCTTCGATGTTGGTGTTGAAAATGGTGTCATCGAGATTGCGATGGCCGACGAACGCACCGGTGTTGATATCGACGGTGGTCATCGCTTCGGTCTGATCGATGATCAGATAGCCACCGGACTTCAGTTCAACCTTACGCTCCAGGGCACGCTGGATCTCGTTTTCGACATCATAGAGATCGAAGATCGGCTGACGCCCGGTGTAGTGCTCCAGCAGGCCTGGCATCTCCGGGATATATTCGGCGGTAAACTCCAGCAGCGCTTCATACGTCAGGCGAGAATCCACGCGGATGCGGTCGAGCTGTGCGTCGGCAAAGTCACGCAAAACGCGCTGCGCCAGCGCCAGCTCACCATAGAGCTGATAGCGGGTCTGGTTGCGTTTTTTACGCTCCATCACTTTTGTCCAGACGCGCTTCAGATAAGCCGCATCCGACGCCAGGTCCTCCTCGCTGATCCCCTCTGCGGCGGTACGGATGATAAATCCGCCCTGTTCATCGCAGTAGGCGCTGACCACTTTTTTCAGACGCTCGCGCTCGCTTTCGCTCTCAATACGCTGTGAGACGCCCACGTGCGACGCGCCGGGCATAAAGACCAGATAGCGGGAAGGTAGGGTGATATCGGTGGTCAGACGGGCGCCTTTGGTGCCGAGGGGATCTTTCACCACCTGCACCATCAGATCCTGTCCCTGACGCACCAGTTCAGAAATATCGCGCACGGCAAACTGCTTTTGCTCTTCGCCCGCGACGCACTCGGTGTGCGGCATGATATCGGAGGCATGTAAAAATGCCGCCTTATCGAGTCCAATATCTACAAAAGCCGCCTGCATACCCGGTAGTACACGACTGACACGACCTTTGTAGATATTGCCTACTATTCCGCGCCGCGCTTCACGCTCAATATGAATTTCCTGAAGAATGCCACCATCAATATAGGCCACACGGGTTTCCGATGGCGTTACGTTTACCAACAATTCAGCCGTCATAATTATCCCTTCCCTCACGCAGTGAGTTAAAATTGCTCAGCAACTCATACGTTTCCACCAGCGGTAAGCCGACTACGGCGTGATAGCTGCCATGAATCTTCCTGACAAAACAGCCACCCAGCCCCTGAATACCGTATGCACCTGCTTTATCCATCGGTTCACCGCTGGCAATATAAGCGGCGATGTCGTCGTCGGTAAGTACTCTGAAGGTCACTTCCGTCACCACCAGGCAGTCCAGCACGTGCTGGCGATCGGCCAGCGCGACGGCCGTCATCACCTGATGCGTTTGTCCGGACAGCTTGCGCAGCATGCGCGCTGCATGATCGGCGTCGTGCGGTTTCTCCAGCACTTCACCGTTCAGGATAACGATGGTATCTGCCCCCAGCACAGGGAGATCGCGTGACACACTGGCCACGCCCGCCTGCGCTTTCTCCCGCGCCAGACGTGACACGTACTGTTGAGCACTTTCACCCTCAGCACGTTTTTCTTCAATGCCGGTCACGATGCGTTCAAAAGAGACCCCTAGCTGCGTCAGGAGTTCCTGACGGCGCGGGGAGCCGGAAGCGAGATACAAAGACGTCATAGAAACCTTTTATTGCACAGCAAACTGCTGGCGAACCTTACGCATCAGCAGGAACAGCCATGGCCAGAGCACACCGTTTACTACACTACTCCAGAACACTTCCGGTCGGAAAGAGACGTTGATCACTAAAAACTCTGCCCAGAAAACAACGATATCCGCAGCGAGCGACAACAACATCACAACCAGGGCCTGTTGCCAGAGCGCAAGGTTACGGAAGAGCTGGAATTTGAGTGCGACGAGGTACGCAATAATGCTCATGGACAAGGCGCGTACGCCAAGCGTTGAGCCGCTAATGAGATCCAGTATGGCACCCATCACAAAACCTGTGCCGACATTTACGCGATGCGGCAGGGCAAGGATCCAGTAGAGCAAAATGAGCAATACCCAGTTTGGCCGGAAAACGAGAATGTCATCCGGCCATGGCATCACTTGCAGCAACAGTGCAATAAGAAACGAGAGCCAGATGACCCAGCGTCCCTGGCTACGATAGCTTGCCACTACTGCCCTCCCGAAGAGAGTTTAGGCGGTGGCGGCGCATCCGGCAGCGGCTGCGTTAACCCGGTTGCCGGCGCCGGGACTGGCGCAGGCGGCCCCATGGAATCCGCAGGCGGGAGAACCTGCGGCATCATCTGCATCAGACGTTCATTTGCCACACGATGCACCTCTTCAGGCGTCATCGGGTTAGCCCCGTTACGATCGGCGCCCCACAGTAGCAGCAGATAGCGCAGACGCTGCAAACCGGCGGTTGGACGCGCCTGAATCACGGTATAGGCACGCTGCGTATCCAGCTTCACCGAAGAGACCACCGCAACCGGATAGCCTTCAGGGAAGCGGCCACCCAGACCGGAGGTCACCAGCACGTCGCCCACGCGGATATCCGTGTTGGCTGGCAGGTGTTCCAGCTGCAGGTCATCCGTACAGCCGTTCCCGGCCGCAATCACGCGGATGTCGTTGCGCAGCACCTGGATCGGCAGCGCATGCGTGGCATCACAAATCAGCAGCACGCGGCTGGTCAGTTTGGCCACGGCAACCACCTGGCCCACGACGCCTTTATCACTGATAACAGGCTGACCTTCATACACCCCGTTCACGCTCCCTTTGTCGATCACAACCTGATCGCTGTAAGGGTCGTTCACGGTGGAGATCACCTGAGTGACCATTTTCTGCTCATCCTGACGCAGCGGCGAGCCGAGCAGTTCACGCAGACGCGCATTTTCCTGCTTGTATTGCCCCAGCATCAGCAGTTCGCTGTTTTTCAGCAACAGTTCCTGACGTAATGCCCGGTTTTCGAGTTCGAGTTGGTCACGTGAAGACAGCGTTTGAGAAACGGAGTCGAGCAGTTCACGGGGACCATTGGATATAAAGTAGAAAGGACTGACGGCGGTATCCATGTACGTTCGGATCTGGCTGAACGTACCGAGGCGGCTATCGGCAATAATGACCCCAAGCGCAACCAGAACCGCCAGAATGAGGCGAAACTGTAGCGATGGGCCACGGCTAAAAATTGGCTTCATAGGCTATGCGTATTCTCGCGTCAGAGAGAAAGGGTAGCAAATTGCTACCCTCTCAAACTCGACTACTCTTCGCTGAACAAATCGCCGCCGTGCATGTCGATCATTTCCAGCGCCTTGCCACCACCACGGGCGACGCAAGTCAGTGGATCTTCTGCAACTACGACAGGAATACCTGTCTCTTCCATTAACAGGCGGTCGAGGTTACGCAGCAGCGCACCACCACCGGTCAGAACCATACCGCGCTCGGAGATATCGGATGCCAGCTCTGGTGGGCACTGTTCCAGCGCGACCATTACCGCGCTCACGATACCCGTCAGTGGTTCCTGCAGTGCTTCCAGAATTTCGTTGGAGTTCAGGGTGAAACCGCGTGGCACACCTTCAGCCAGGTTACGGCCACGCACTTCGATCTCACGCACTTCATCGCCCGGATACGCAGAGCCGATTTCGTGTTTGATACGCTCTGCGGTGGCTTCACCGATCAGAGAGCCGTAGTTACGGCGTACATAATTAATGATGGCTTCGTCGAAGCGGTCACCACCGATACGTACGGAAGAGGAGTACACCACGCCGTTCAGAGAGATAACGGCCACTTCAGTGGTACCACCACCGATATCCACCACCATGGAACCGGTCGCTTCAGACACAGGCAGACCTGCACCGATTGCCGCCGCCATTGGCTCTTCAATCAGGAACACTTCACGCGCACCAGCACCCTGGGCAGATTCACGAATTGCGCGACGCTCGACCTGGGTTGCGCCAACCGGCACACACACCAGAACACGCGGGCTTGGACGCATGAAGCTGTTGCTGTGAACCTGCTTGATGAAGTGCTGAAGCATTTTTTCAGTCACGAAGAAGTCGGCGATAACGCCGTCTTTCATTGGGCGAATAGCGGCGATGTTGCCAGGGGTACGACCCAGCATCTGCTTCGCGTCATGACCCACAGCGGCCACGCTTTTCGGCGAGCCTGCACGATCCTGACGAATGGCCACAACGGAAGGCTCATTCAATACGATGCCTTGTCCTTTTACATAAATAAGGGTATTCGCAGTACCCAGGTCAATGGACAGGTCATTGGAAAACATGCCACGAAATTTTTTCAACATACTAAGGGATAATCCTGAAAGCTGGGGCGGAAAACAAAATCCGCTTACTTTACCAACCACACGCAGCAGCGACAAGGCGCAAAAATCATCTGCAACGGTGAAAATTTGTGCAGTACGTTTCCTGATGTTACAAAATCATCCCCTGACTCCCTCAGGGCTGAGTAAACAGTAGCGTTCCCCACTGACGTTTGTAACCCGTTAAGGTCGTTCACTGGCTTTTTGCTCGACATACTCAAAGCTACAGGCGCGATATTCTACGTGAAAACAGCGTAAACGGCAGGTCAAACAGAGTATCTTTGCAAATATTTTTTCACGTTGGTGTCAAGCGGTTGAGAGGCAGCAAAAAAATCCCCCTGACCACCCATGACACCGCGCTCTGTTAACATCTGCCATTCCCCTCTGGAGCGCACGCCCGTAGCAAATACTTGTGTTCGCGTTCCCTTGCATGCTTCTACCAGACTCTGTACCAGCAGCTGGTTTTCCGTACGCTTCTCAATATTCCTTACCAGCCCTGGATGTAGCTTTAATAACTCCACATCCAGCGCCTTAATCCAGTCGGTACTAACCAGCGTTAAACCTGCCTGCGTCACCGCGACACGCGCACCGAGCGCATTGATCAAACGTACCACCGGACGTAACCGGCTGATGTGTTGACCTACATCGGCCTCAGCAAGTTCAAAAATAATGTGTTTGCGTTGCGATTTTTCGCATTGCATTAATGTATCACGAAGCCAGCGCTGAAAACGTGGGCGTATTAATGACTCAACGGTAACCTGTAATGCCAGGCTTTCTTCCGGCCAGAAAGATAAAAACGGAATTAACCGGGTAATTTGCTGGCGGTCATACTCTTCGGACAGACCAAATTGCAGGACCATCGGCAGATATTCCGCCGAGATAACCTCTTCCGTACCGTCAAAAATACGACACATCAGTTCACGGTGGTGAACGTTGCCGTTTTTCATGACCGCGGGTTTTTGATAAATCCGCGGTCCGCCGCGGCTAAGCATTTGCTCAATCAAAGTTCGCCAGCGCACGTTACCGCGCCCTTTTTCCGGCAGGGAGTCATCATAAACCGCCCATCCGTTCGCGCCCTGCAACACGGCGTTGCGGGTGGCCGCTTCCGCATGTTCCATCACCTGTTCTGTCGATTGCCCCCCACGCCAGGCGCAGATCCCCATGTGGACCATATCGTCCCTGTCGAGCATTTTGCTCTGCGGCAGCGCATCCACCGCCTTCAGCAGCTGGCTGGCGATGCTTTCCGACTCTTTCAGCGTTCGGTGCGGCAGCAACACGGCAAAGTCGCTGCGGTGATAGCGGGCCAGCAGCGCACCCGGGTAGCGCATAATAAAGGTGGAGAGCAGGTTGATCAGCGTAAAGAGATTTTCTTCCGCGGCCCGCTGTCCCCAGGTATCGCGCAGGAGATCAAAGTCAGGCAGGCGAATCATCATCACCACCCCGTGCGTCCCCACTTTTTCCGAATCGTCGAGCAGCGTGGCGAGCTGATTATCAAAGAAGAGGCGGTTGTTCAGGCCAGTTTTATTATCCTGGGCGGCGTAGGAGCGGATCAGCGAATCCATACGGCTGCGCTGGTCGCTGGCAAACTGGATTTCCGAGAGCAGCGTATCCAGCGCGCTGCTGGCGCGTGACGGCCATTCGTGGACGGAACCACGCACCTGTGGGCCGCGCTCACCGTTAAGGATCCGCACGGAGCGCATCTCCAGCAGCTCCTGTCCGGAGAGCTGGCGGCGCAGCCAGCGGACCGCGAGAAAGATCAGCAGGACGATAAACGCCACCGCCACGGTGAGCGGCGCGGTGGTCATCATGGAACGGAAATAGCTGGCCATCGGATCGAGGTAGACCATGTGGATGGTCATCCCCGGATTTTTCAGGGAATGCACCGTCACTTCCCGGTACTGGCTCACCACGCCCGCAGGCCGATAACCTCCCGGCCGTTCATGGCTTAACACACGATGCTTTCCCTGCTGAATGTCGATTTGAACAATATCAACAGGTACCATCAACTCATCGAGCTCACGGGTGAGCGCCGGTAGCGGCGTCGTCAGCAGACGCGTATCAATCACCGACGCGACGGACTGCACCCGGTTGACCAGTTTGTCCTGAATGGCGTTGTAAAAGCTCAGAGAGCAGCCCAGAAGGGTGACAAAAATGGTAAGCCCCGTCAGCAAAGTGATAAAAGCTGAGAACTTCGTCGTTAATCGCATCCTTGAGATTACTCCGTGGGTTGATGGGGTAGCGAGTAAGCGCTAACTTGCATTTCGAATGCGGCATACTACCAAATCGGGTGTATCTGGCAATTTATTGCGTTAAATCGGCACTGCGTTTCCCTGAGCGAGTATAGTCTTCAGAAATTATTTTCCAATCATATGAGTCGAGAGGACCCCGTATGCAGGCTTTGATCTTAGAACAGCAGGACGGCAAAACGCTTGCCTCAGTGCAGGCGGTAGAAGAGAGTCGCCTGCCGGAAGGCGAAGTAACCGTCGACATCGACTGGTCCAGTTTAAATTATAAAGATGCGCTGGCGATTACCGGTAAGGGTAAAATCATCCGAAATTTCCCTATGGTGCCAGGTATTGATTTTGCGGGCCGGGTTCATACCAGCGAGGATCCGCGCTTCCACCCGGGCCAGCAGGTGCTGCTCACCGGCTGGGGCGTAGGTGAAAATCACTGGGGCGGGCTGGCCACGCAGGCGCGCGTGAAGGGCGACTGGCTGGTACCGATGCCGAAAGGCATGGATGGCCGCAAAGCGATGATCGTCGGCACGGCAGGCTTTACCGCGATGCTGTGCGTGATGGCGCTGGAAGAGGCGGGTATCCGCCCTGAATCGGGCGAAATTGTCGTCACCGGTGCCAGCGGGGGCGTGGGGAGCACGGCAGTGACGCTACTGCACAAACTGGGCTATCAGGTCGCGGCGGTTTCCGGTCGTGAAAGCACCCACGATTACCTGCGCCAGCTCGGTGCAAACCGCATTCTCAGCCGTGACGAATTCGCTGAAACCCGTCCGCTGGAAAAACAGGTCTGGGCAGGCGCGGTAGATACCGTCGGTGATAAGGTGCTGGCAAAAGTCCTGGCGCAGATGAACTACGGCGGCTGCGTGGCTGCCTGCGGACTGGCGGGCGGATTTGCCCTGCCCACCACCGTGATGCCATTTATTTTGCGTAACGTCCGCCTGCAGGGTGTGGATTCCGTGATGACCCCAGCGGCTCGCCGTGCGCAGGCATGGGAACGTCTGGTACGCGATCTGCCGGAATCCTTCTACACCCGGAGCGCCACGGAGATTACGCTCAGCCAGGCACCGGACTATGCCAGCAAGATCATGGATAACCAGTTCCACGGTCGCGCGCTGGTGAAAATCGCCTAATCTTCAAATTTTCGTGACATATTCGCGCGAATCCCTCTCCTCCGTCATGCTTAGGAAAACGCATGACGGAGGATGCCATGAAAAACCGAAAACTGACGGAAGCCGACGTAACGTCTGAGTCTGTCTTTATGTTACAGCGCCGCCAGATCCTGAAAATGCTTGGCATCAGCGCCACCGCGCTCTCGCTCTCGCCGGCAGCACACGCCGACCTGCTCGACTGGTTTAAAGGCAACGATCGGCCGAAGGCCCCTTCCGGCGCCCCGCTCACCTTTACGAAACCCGCCCAATGGCAGAACAAACTCGCGCTTACGCCAGAAGATAAAGTCACCGGCTACAACAACTTCTACGAATTTGGTCTCGACAAGGCCGATCCTGCCGCCAACGCCGGTAGCCTCAAAACCGATCCGTGGACGCTGAAGATTGAGGGCGAAGTGGCGAAACCTCTGACGCTGGATCATCACGATCTGACCACCCGTTTCCCGCTCGAAGAGCGTATCTACCGTATGCGCTGTGTGGAGGCCTGGTCGATGGTGGTGCCCTGGATTGGCTTCCCGCTGCATAAATTACTGGCGATGGTTGAGCCCACCAGCAACGCAAAATATGTCGCCTTCCAGACGCGCTATGCGCCGGACGAGATGCCTGGACAAAAAGACCGGTTTATTGGCGGCGGGCTTGAGTATCCGTATGTGGAAGGGTTACGCCTCGATGAGGCGATGCACCCGCTTACCCTGCTGACTGTCGGCGTGTACGGCAAGGCGCTTCCGCCGCAGAACGGTGCCCCCATTCGTTTAACCGTACCGTGGAAATACGGTTTCAAAGGAATTAAGTCCATCGTCAGCATTAAGCTCACCCGCGAGCGCCCGCCAACCACCTGGAATCTGGCGGCCCCGGACGAATACGGGTTCTTCGCCAACGTGAACCCGCATGTGGATCACCCGCGCTGGTCGCAGGCGACCGAGCGGTTTATCGGTTCCGGCGGTGCGCTGGACGTGAAGCGTCAGCCCACGCTGCTGTTTAACGGTTATGCGGATGAAGTGGCCTCGCTGTACCGTGGCCTCAATTTACGGGAGAACTTCTGAGTGCGTTTAACGGCAAAACAGATTACCTGGCTGAAAGTGCTCCTGCATCTGGCCGGGCTGCTTCCTTTTATATGGCTGTTCTGGGCCGCCAGCCAGGGGCTCTTTAGCGCCGATCCGGCCAAGGATATCCAGCATTTTACCGGTCGGATGGCTCTGAAATTTTTGCTGGCCACCTTGCTCGTCTCGCCGCTGGCGCGCTACGCTAAACAGCCACTATTGATACGCACCCGTCGGTTGTTAGGGCTATGGTGTTTTACCTGGGCGACGCTGCATCTCACCAGCTATGCCCTGCTGGAGTTGGGAATTAACAATCTGGCACTGCTTGGCCGCGAACTGGTGACACGCCCTTATCTGACGCTGGGTATT
Source organism: Enterobacter cloacae complex sp. Mu1197 (assembly GCF_040059225.1). Classification (NCBI taxonomy): domain Bacteria; kingdom Pseudomonadati; phylum Pseudomonadota; class Gammaproteobacteria; order Enterobacterales; family Enterobacteriaceae; genus Enterobacter; species Enterobacter cloacae complex sp. Mu1197. The sequence continues at coordinate 4,233,344 of NZ_CP157375.1, forward strand.
GTGAGCTGGGTGATTTTACTGGCGTTAGCGCTGACCTCCACACAATATGCACAGCGAAAACTGGGCAGGCGCTGGCAGCTGCTGCACAACGTCGTCTATCTTGTCGCGATCCTCGCCCCTATTCATTACCTGTGGTCGGTGAAGATCCTCTCCCCGCAGCCGGTCCTGTACGCACTGGCCTCCGTGGCGCTTTTAGCATGGCGTTACAAGAAGTTCCGCCAGTGGTTGCGATAGTGCGCGAAACTGTGCGTTTTCCCGCATATTCCCCGTCAACCGCAAATCTTTTTCGGATAGCGGTTGATAATCTTCCCTGATAAGACCAGTATTTAGCTGCTAAATGCTACGAAATCGTTATAATGTGCGACCTTGGTTCGCCTGACAGCGGTTTTAAGCCTCTGAAAAGGTGACATTTGCGTTTCGAAGGTATATTTTGTTTTTTACCCGAAAATCGCAGGAGATAGCGGCATAATGACTGATAAGTTCCATATCTTAGTTTTGAACGGACCGAACCTGAACATGCTCGGAACCCGTGAGCCAGAGAAGTACGGCACGCTGACATTGAGTGAAATTGTTAACCGTCTGGGAACGGAAGCAGCGTCACTGAATGTGGATTTGGATCATTTTCAGTCGAATGCGGAGTACGCAATCATCGACCGTATTCATCAGGCTAAAGACAATGTGGACTATATCCTGATCAATCCGGCCGCGTTTACGCACACCAGTGTTGCTATCCGCGACGCACTGCTCGCGGTGAGTATCCCGTTTATCGAGATCCACCTGAGTAACGTGCACGCCCGAGAGCCGTTCCGCCACCATTCGTATCTGTCAGATATCGCTGCTGGCGTTATCTGTGGACTGGGCGCAGACGGCTATTCATACGCTTTACAGACAGCGGTAAAACGCTTGTCACAATCACACTAAACAAGAGTACGGAACCCACTCATGGATATTCGTAAGATTAAAAAACTGATCGAGCTGGTTGAAGAATCAGGCATCTCCGAACTGGAAATTTCTGAAGGCGAAGAGTCTGTACGCATCAGCCGTGCAGCCCCAGCCGCTAGCTTCCCGGTAATGCAGCAGGCTTATGCTGCGCCAGTGCAGCAGCCTGCGCTCTCCGCAGCCGTTGCGCCAGCAGCAACTGAAGCCGCACCTGCCGCTGCAGCAGAAATCAGTGGTCACATCGTACGTTCCCCAATGGTTGGTACTTTCTACCGCACCCCGAGCCCGGACGCGAAGGCGTTCATCGAAGTGGGTCAGAAAGTCAACGTAGGCGATACCCTGTGCATCGTTGAAGCGATGAAAATGATGAACCAGATCGAAGCAGACAAATCAGGTACTGTGAAAGCGATTCTGGTCGAAAGTGGTCAGCCGGTTGAATTTGACGAGCCGCTGGTCGTCATCGAGTAACGAGGCGAACATGCTGGATAAAATTGTTATCGCCAACCGCGGCGAGATTGCTCTGCGTATTCTTCGTGCCTGTAAAGAACTGGGCATCAAGACCGTCGCGGTGCACTCAAGCGCGGATCGCGATTTAAAACACGTATTGCTGGCGGATGAGACGGTCTGTATTGGCCCGGCTCCGTCCGTAAAAAGCTATCTGAACATCCCGGCTATCATCAGCGCCGCTGAAATCACCGGCGCGGTGGCAATTCATCCGGGTTACGGCTTCCTCTCTGAGAACGCCAACTTTGCTGAGCAGGTTGAACGCTCTGGCTTCATCTTCATCGGTCCGAAAGCCGACACCATCCGCCTGATGGGCGACAAAGTGTCTGCAATCACCGCGATGAAAAAAGCCGGTGTGCCAACCGTACCAGGCTCTGACGGCCCTCTGACCGACGACATGGATGCTAACCGTGCTCATGCTAAACGCATTGGCTACCCGGTTATCATCAAGGCGTCCGGCGGCGGCGGCGGTCGCGGTATGCGCGTTGTGCGTAGCGATGCCGACCTGGCGCAGTCCATCTCCATGACCAAAGCTGAAGCGAAAGCCGCTTTCAGCAATGACATGGTATACATGGAAAAATACCTGGAAAACCCACGCCACATCGAAATTCAGGTGCTGGCTGACGGTCAGGGTAACGCGATCTATCTGGCAGAACGTGACTGCTCCATGCAGCGTCGTCACCAGAAAGTGGTCGAAGAAGCGCCAGCACCGGGTATTACCCCGGAACTGCGTCGCTACATCGGCGAGCGTTGCGCCAAAGCGTGTGTCGATATCGGCTATCGCGGGGCGGGTACCTTTGAGTTCCTGTTCGAAAACGGCGAGTTCTATTTCATCGAAATGAACACCCGTATTCAGGTTGAACACCCGGTTACCGAAATGATCACCGGCGTTGACCTGATCAAAGAACAGCTGCGTATCGCTGCAGGCCAGCCGCTCTCCATCAAGCAGGAAGAAGTTGTGGTGAAAGGCCATGCGATCGAGTGTCGTATCAACGCCGAAGACCCGAACACCTTCCTGCCAAGCCCGGGTAAAATCACGCGTTTCCACGCGCCGGGTGGTTTTGGTGTGCGTTGGGAGTCTCATATCTACGCCGGTTACACCGTACCGCCGTACTATGACTCAATGATCGGCAAGCTCATCTGCTACGGCGAAAACCGTGACGTGGCAATTGCCCGCATGAAGAACGCCCTGCAGGAGCTGATCATCGACGGTATCAAAACCAACGTTGATCTGCAGATGCGTATCATGAGCGACGAGCACTTCCAGAATGGTGGAACCAACATCCACTATCTCGAGAAGAAACTCGGTCTTAACGAGAAGTAAGACTGCGCGCGCACGAAAAGGCCGGATTATCCGGCCTTTTTTATTTCTGGGGCCTGGAAAGCCTCATCATGTACAATCCCCGCTTTCTTCATCCACAAGGGACAAAAAATGGACAAACGTTTTGTTCAGGCCCATAAAGAAGCGCGCTGGGCGCTGTGGCTGACCCTTCTCTATCTCGCCGCATGGTTAGTAACTGCTTACTTACCGAATTCAGCCTCCGGTATCACCGGCCTGCCGCACTGGTTTGAAATGGCGTGTCTGCTGGTACCGTTGATTTTCATTTTGCTCAGCTGGCTGATGGTGCGCTTTATCTTCCGCGATTTCCCGCTGGAGGATCGTGATGCAAACTGAAATCATCACCGTACTGGTTGTCTACTTGATCGTGGTATTTGGCCTCTCTTTCTATGCCATGCGCAAACGCAGTACCGGATCGTTCCTGAGCGAATATTTCCTCGGCAGCCGTTCGATGGGCGGGTTTGTGCTGGCAATGACGTTGACCGCCACGTACGTGAGCGCCAGTTCGTTCATTGGCGGGCCGGGCGCGGCGTATAAATACGGGCTGGGCTGGGTACTGCTGGCCATGATCCAGGTGCCCACGATCTGGCTGTCACTGGGTATTCTGGGCAAAAAATTTGCCATACTCGCTCGCCGCTATAACGCCATTACGCTAAACGATATGCTGCAGGCGCGTTATCAGAGCCGCGCGGTGGTCTGGATTGCCAGTATCAGCCTGATTGTCGCCTTCGTCGGCGCCATTGCCGTTCAGTTTATTGGCGGCGCGCGCCTGCTGGAAACGGCAGCGGGTATTAAGTACGAGACCGGGCTGCTCATCTTCGGGATCACGATTGCGCTGTACACCGCGTTTGGCGGCTTCCGCGCCAGTGTGCTGAACGACACCATGCAGGGCATGGTGATGCTGATAGGCACCCTTGTGCTGCTGGTCGGCGTCATCTACGCGGCCGGTGGATTACACAATGCGGTGCAAACGCTGGAGCAGATCGATCCTAAACTGGTCAGCCCTCATGGTGCTGATGATATCCTGACGCCCGCGTTTATGACCTCCTTCTGGGTGCTGGTCTGCTTCGGGGTTATCGGTCTGCCGCACACCGCCGTGCGCTGTATCTCCTATAAAGACAGCAAAGCCGTTCATCGGGGAATTGTGATTGGTACCGTCGTTGTCGCGCTACTGATGCTGGGTATGCATCTGGCGGGCGCGCTGGGGCGGGCCGTATTACCTCACCTGACCGTGCCGGATCAGGTGATCCCTACGCTGATGGTGCAGGTTCTGCCCCCGTGGGCCGCAGGTTTGTTCCTTGCTGCACCAATGGCGGCCATCATGTCTAACGTTAACGCGCACCTGCTGCAGGCTTCCGCCACTATCATCAAAGATCTGTGGCTTAGCGCGCGTCCGGCTAAAATGCATAATGAGCAAAAGCTGAAACGCATCTCGACCTGGACCACGCTGGTGCTCGGCATTCTGATGATGTTAGCCGCATGGCGCCCGCCGGAGATGATCATCTGGCTGAACTTGCTGGCGTTTGGTGGGCTTGAAGCGGTATTCCTGTGGCCGCTGGTGTTAGGGCTCTACTGGGAGCGTGCAAACGCGGCGGGCGCGCTGAGCGGCATGATTGTCGGCGGTGTGCTGTACGCCGTCCTCGCAACGTTTAAAATTCAGTACCTGGGCTTCCATCCGATTGTGCCTTCGTTACTGCTAAGTTTACTGGCGTTTGTGGTGGGGAACCGTTTTGGTCAGCCCGTCCCACAGCCCGCTATGATTTCTACTGATAAATAAAGAGTTTTGCCATGCCGTGGATCCAACTAAAACTGAACACAACCGGCGCTAACGCCGAGGAACTGAGCGATGCGCTGATGGAGGCCGGCTCGGTCTCTATCACCTTCCAGGACACGCATGACACGCCGGTCTTTGAGCCTCTGCCGGGCGAAACACGCCTGTGGGGCGATACCGACGTTATCGGCCTGTTTGATGCTGAAACCGACATGAAAGAGGTCGTCGCGATTCTGGAAAACCACCCTCTGCTGGGCGCTGGGTTTGCGCACAAAATCGAACAGCTGGAAGACAAAGACTGGGAACGCGAGTGGATGGATAACTTCCACCCGATGCAGTTCGGCAAGCGTCTGTGGATCTGCCCGAGCTGGCGCGAGGTTCCTGATGAAAACGCGGTTAACGTCATGCTCGATCCGGGTCTGGCGTTTGGTACCGGCACCCATCCCACGACGTCCCTGTGCCTGCAGTGGCTGGATGGTCTCGATCTGGACGGTAAGACGGTGATCGACTTCGGCTGTGGATCCGGGATCCTCGCGATTGCCGCCCTGAAACTGGGTGCGGCTAAAGCCATCGGGATCGATATCGATCCGCAGGCCATTCAGGCCAGCCGCGACAACGCCGAGCGTAACGGCGTTTCCGATCGTCTGGAGCTGTATCTGCCGGATGCGCAGCCAGAAGCCATGAAAGCCGACGTGGTGGTCGCAAACATTCTGGCAGGCCCACTGCGTGAGCTGGCCTCGTTAATCAGCGTGCTGCCCGTTGAGGGCGGTCTGCTGGGGCTTTCGGGTATCCTGGCAAGCCAGGCGGACAGCGTGTGCGACGCCTACGCCGATCTTTTCGCTCTCGACCCGGTGGTGGAGAAAGAAGAGTGGTGTCGTATTACCGGTCGTAAAAAATAAGCATTTGGCGTGGTCATCTGACCACGCCTTTCTCCCACTGATAATCCTCTCTCCCTCTGCCATTCTTCGGTAAAATAACCACACAAATCATGCTGATTTGTATTATAAAAATTCACCGGAAGAATATGATGAAACACATTACAGGCAAGGCAGCGCTGCTGGCGCTGAGCATGGTTTCGGCTTCAGCATTTGCGTCACACTGGAGCTACGAAGGGGAAGGTTCACCGGAACACTGGGGCGAACTGGACGAGGCCTACAAGACCTGTCAAAGCGGGATGAACCAGTCTCCGATCAATATTGATTCAACCGCTAATGCCCATCTCCCCCCGCTTAAAGCGCACTACATTGATGGCCCTGTGGGGCTGACAAACAATGGCCATACCATCCAGGCCAGCGAAAAGGCAGATACCCGCAACACGATCACCCTGGACAAGCAAACCTGGACGCTACAGCAGTTCCACTTCCATGCGCCGAGCGAAAACACCGTGCACGGCAAAAAGTACGCGATGGAGATGCATCTGGTTCATAAAAACAGCGCGGGTGAGCTGGCCGTGGTGGCCGTCATGTTTGATAAAGGTGCTGCAAATCCGGAGCTGGAAAAGCTGTGGAGCGTGATGCCGCAGCAGGCTGAACAGAACGTAAGCCTTGAGAAGGATCTCAACCTGAACAAACTGCTGCCAAAGGTGAAAACCTACTGGCGCTTTAGTGGCTCGTTGACCACGCCACCGTGTTCTGAAGGGGTTACCTGGATCGTGCTCAAACAGCCATTAACCGTCTCAGCAGAACAGCTTGAGAAATTTACTCATACCATGCATCACGATAATAACCGTCCGGTACAGTCTCTGCATGGGCGTGTTGTGGTCGAATAACGCCCATCCAGAGGCTTGAGATCATGTTCTAAAATGCGACGCAGATCGCAAAGAAGAGGGAAAATCTGCTGCTAAAAACAGCAGATTATCCCGCTGAGGTAAGCCGTTTATTCAGAAATGATGAGAAGTTACGGGAAATTGTAAGCGCCCATAAAATAGCCATTCCCACATAACATAATGATTTAAATAGTGAATAATTCTTAACGGAAAGATTGAGCGGCGATTCCTTGATCTACAACAGTGGATTGTTCAAAGTTTGGCCTTTCATCTCGTGCAAAAAATGCGTAATATACGCCGCCTTGCAGTCACAGTATGGTCATTTCTTAACTCATGCGCATCGGACACCACCAGCTTAGAAATCGCCTGATCGCAGCCCCTATGGCAGGTATTACCGACCGGCCGTTCAGGACGCTGTGCTATGAGATGGGAGCCGGTTTAACCGTATCCGAGATGATGTCGTCTAACCCGCAGGTTTGGGAAAGCGATAAATCCCGCCTTCGGATGGTGCACATTGATGAACCGGGTATTCGCACCGTGCAAATTGCCGGAAGCGTGCCTGAAGAGATGGCAGATGCCGCGCGTATCAACGTGGAAAGTGGTGCCCAGATTATTGATATCAATATGGGGTGCCCGGCCAAAAAAGTGAATCGCAAGCTTGCAGGTTCAGCCCTTCTGCAATACCCCGACCAGGTGAAAGCTATCCTGACGGCGGTTGTCAGCGCAGTGGACGTTCCTGTTACGTTAAAGATTCGCACGGGTTGGTCGCCGGAACACCGTAACTGTGTAGAGATTGCCCAACTGGCCGAAGACTGTGGCATTCAGGCCCTGACCATTCATGGACGCACGCGCGCCTGTTTGTTCAACGGTGAAGCTGAATACGACAGCATTCGGGCAGTTAAGCAGAAAGTTTCCATTCCGATTATCGCGAATGGCGACATAACTGACCCGCTTAAAGCCAGAGCTGTGCTCGACTATACGGGAGCTGATGCTCTGATGATAGGACGTGCCGCTCAGGGAAGACCCTGGATCTTTCGGGAAATCCAGCATTATCTGGACACTGGAGAGCTGCTTGCTCCACTGCCTCTGGCAGAGGTTAAGCGCTTGCTTTGTTCGCATGTTCGGGAACTGCATGACCACTACGGTCAGGCGAAAGGGTACCGAATTGCGCGTAAACACGTTTCCTGGTATCTCCAGGAGCACGCTCCAGATGACCAGTTTCGGCGCACATTCAACGCCATAGAGGATGCCAGCGAACAGCTGGAGGCGTTGGAGGCATACTTCGAAAATCTTGCGTAATGAAATAAAGAGCTGACAGAACTATGTTCGAACAACGCGTAAATTCTGACGTACTGACCGTTTCTACCGTTAACTCTCAGGACCAGGTAACTCAAAAGCCCCTGCGTGACTCGGTTAAACAGGCACTGAAGAACTATTTTGCTCAACTGAACGGTCAGGATGTTAATGACCTGTATGAGCTGGTACTGGCTGAAGTTGAACAGCCACTGTTGGACATGGTGATGCAATACACCCGCGGTAACCAAACCCGCGCTGCGCTGATGATGGGTATCAACCGTGGTACTCTGCGTAAGAAACTGAAAAAATACGGCATGAACTGATACTAATCAGTTAAATGCTTGTTTAAAAAGGCGCTCTTCGGCATGGGGAAGCGCCTTTTTTATTTCCTGCTTCAGTCCGTCAACGCTTTGTAAACCTTCGCTTATCCCGCTTTAAAACCGCCGCTTTTGGTGTATATTTCCCCCACTCTACTGGCGCTCTTCTCGCGGAATGACACAATGATTCGTAAATACTGGTGGCTGGTTGTCTTTGCAATCTCCGTTCTGATTTTCGATGCACTCCTGATGCAGTGGATTGAACTGATGAGCACCGAAACCGATAAGTGTCGCAATATGAACTCCGTGAATCCCCTGAAACTCGTGAACTGCTCAGAGCTCGACTAATCGCCTGATTGCGCAAATCTCCCCGTTATTACCCACTAAAAACGGGGATTTAAATCCCTTTGAGCCATTACCCGACGGTGATAATGTCTCGCCCTTCTCAACCGCTCTAGCGTAACCTCACACTCGAGTAGAACCGTCCATGCTGGTCAGCCAATACAACCATATCCTTGTTGTCCTCTCCTTTGTTGTTGCCATTCTTGCCGCATATACCGCACTGAATATGGCGGCACGTGTCGCCGGGAGTCAGGGCGTCGCTGCCCGCGTCTGGCTGGCTGGCGGCGGTATTGCAATGGGCATAGGCGTGTGGGCCATGCATTTTATCGGCATGCTGGCGATGGACCTCTCCATGAGCATGAGCTACAACGCCACCCTGACGGTGTTATCGATGGTCATCGCCGTGGGGTCGTCACTGTTTGCGCTCTGGCTCGTTAGCTGCGATCGGTTACGCTTGCGCCGTCTGCTGCCCGGTGCGCTGGTGATGGGAAGCGGTATTGTTGCCATGCATTACACCGGCATGGCTGCGCTGGAGGTGATGCCCGGGATTATCTGGGACAAGGTCTGGGTGGCCATTTCGGTCGCCATTGCGCTTGCCGCTTCACTCGCTGCATTATGGCTGACCTTCCGCCTGCGTCATGATGCCGCTCAGGTCGTGCTGATGCGCACGGGTGCCGCCATCACCATGGGCATTGCCATTGCCGGGATGCACTACGCCGGGATGAAAGCCGCACAGTTTCCGATGTCCACAATGGTTCACCATGAGGGTATCAACGGGAGCTGGCTGGCGGTACTGGTTAGCGTCGTCGCGCTCTCTATTCTTGGGATTACCCTGCTGGTATCAATGCTGGATGCCCGCCTTCAGGCACGTACCGCCCTTCTGGCCTCGTCGCTTGCAGAAGCTAACCGGGAACTCGCACAACTGGCCCTGCACGATACCCTGACGCGTCTGCCAAACCGTATCCTGCTGGAAGACCGACTCGATCAGGCCATCAGCAAAGCCGATCGTGAAGGGACCCATTTCGCCCTGATGTTCATGGATCTCGACGGTTTTAAAGCCATCAATGACGCTTACGGCCATGATGTCGGTGACAAGCTGCTGATTGCCGTTACGGAGCGTCTGCTGCATCTCCTGAAGGGCCAGTTCACCCTGGCACGTATCGGCGGTGATGAGTTTGTTCTGCTGGCTGAGGGGGAAGGCCCGGACGATGCGGCATCGCTGGCGAATTCGCTGGTGCGCGCGATCGATAGCCCGTTCAACCTCGACCACTATGAACTGGTGGTGACCCTCAGCATTGGGATCGCGCTGTATCCTCACGACGGTAAAACCGAACGTGAGCTCATGTTTAACGCCGACGCGGCGATGTACCATACCAAGCACATGGGCCGGAACGGTTACCACTTTTTCCAGCCCTCGATGAATACACTGGCGCAGACCCATCTTCAGTTGATGAACGATCTGTGGATGGCGATCGATCGCAATGAGCTACGCCTGCTGTACCAGCCAAAATTTCACGCTCCCGCCGGTCCTATCCTTGGATTTGAGGCGTTATTGCGCTGGCAGCATCCTAAGCAGGGATTACTGACCCCGGACCTTTTCCTGCCGCTGGCGGAGAAAACGGGGCTGATTATCCCTATCGGTAACTGGGTAATTAATGAAGCCTGTCGCCAGCTGCGTGAATGGCATCTTCAGGGACATCAAAGCTGGTCAATGGCGGTAAACCTGTCGACGCTGCAGTTTGAACAGCCTTCGCTGGTCAACACGGTTCTCAACTGTCTGGCACTTCATCATGTGCCACCAGAAATGTTGATCCTGGAAGTGACGGAAACCACGGCAATGAGCAACCCGGATGAAAGTGTACGGGTGCTGACAGAGCTGACGGAAGCGGGCGTAAAGGCCTCCATTGATGATTTTGGTACCGGATATTCGAGCCTGCTGTACCTCAAGCGCTTACCGGCCTGTGAATTGAAAATCGACAGGGCGTTCGTGAAAGAGCTAAGCGGGGAAAGCGAGGATGCCACCATTGTCTCAGCGATTGTGGCCCTCGCCAAAACACTCAACCTGAAAGTCGTGGCTGAAGGTGTAGAAACCGAAGCACAGCAAGCCTTTTTAACCGAGCTGGGTTGCAACACCCTTCAGGGTTATCTGTTAGGTAAACCCGTCAGCGCGCAAACCATTGAGGCACTTTGCGCGCGAGGGGAAATGTTACCTGGCGCTGAGCTGTAAGCATCATCATGAGGCGATACGCGAATGACAGGCAGTGTCGCCAGAATGCTATCGACCAGGGCGGGAGCCTGCTGAAAAAGATTGAAACTGTCGTTATTCATTAACCAGTTTTTAATGATTCCGCTAAAAAAACCGTGGAATACGATCAGGGTCAGATCAACATTTACCTTTGGCGAAATGATGTTACGTGAAATACAGGCCTCCAGCGTGGCACGCAGCGTGTCATAATTGAACCCAATCCGTTTTCTGATCTCACTCTCAGAAATCATATCACTGCTAAATTCACATTTGTGATACAAAATTTGTAAAAGGGCACATTGTCGGGGCTCACGTGCAATATACTGCAACGCAGTAATAAATTGCTCACGAAGTATTAACAATGGATCATCACCTTCGGAAAGGGAAAGCCGGTCGCGAATAATGTCGCGAAGCGGTAATTGCTGCTCCCAGATGGCATTAAATATTTCGGCTTTACTGGTGAAGTGCCAGTAAATGGCACCGCGCGTAACCTTTGCGGCATCCGCGATGTCCGTCAGCGTCGTGTTGGCTACGCCACGCGTCGCAAACTGGCCGATAGCCGCCTCAATCAGCTGCTGCCGGGTTTGTTGAGCTTCTTCTTTCTTTTTACGCGCCATAGACAACTACTCGCTACTCACAAGATTTATACGTAACACAGGGGTCAGGAGAAAGAAAGTATTCACCAAATTCCGTTTTAATTTTGCACAAAAAAAGTCAATCTTCTTAATTTATAGTTTAGCTAAATACATATTTAAGTTTAAATTCACAACATCAATAATTAAATCACGTTAAGCGCCATTTAACTGATTAGCTTGCCGGAAGATGACGGAGAAATAAACCGAGCCTGATTCTGATTTTTCCGCTCAGACCTTGTCATCCGCACTTATAAATTAAAAAACATTAAATACCCTCATTATTATACGCAGCTACATTTTATTTTTTATCCCGCTGCCCCTGCTACCGATTCACGCCAAATATCGGTTTCCGGGTATTTAAAGGACCAGTAATGACGAATCATTTCAGACGCTTACCTTTAGCCGGTTTCATTGTCTGCGCTGCACTGCTCTCAGGATGCGATGGCCAGGAAAACCAACCGCAACATCCGCAGGCCCCCCAGGTCAGCGTGCATATTGTGAAAAGCGCACCGCTGGCTGTCACCACTGAACTCCCGGGCAGAACTGATGCGTTCCGCGTAGCAGAGGTTCGTCCGCAGGTTAGCGGTATTATCCTGCGCCGCAACTTCACGGAAGGCAGCGATGTAAAAGCCGGGGATTCGCTTTATCAGATTGATCCTGCTACCTATCAGGCGGCTTACGATAACGCGAAAGGCGAGCTGGCGAAGGCCCAGGCGGCGGCCAATATTGCGCACCTGACGGTGAAACGTTATCTCCCGCTGGTCAGCACACAGTATGTCAGCAAGCAAGAGTATGACCAGGCCGTCGCCACGGCCCAGCAGGCAGATGCCAGCGTCGTCGCCGCCAAAGCGGGCGTTGAAAGTGCACGCATCAATCTTGCCTATACCAAAGTGACGTCTCCCGTCGATGGCCGCATCGGCAAATCCAGCGTGACAGAAGGCGCGCTCGTGACGAACGGACAAACCGCGGCGCTGGCAACGGTCCAGCAGCTTGATCCGATTTACGTTGATGTGACCCAGTCCAGTAATGATTTTATGCGTCTGAAGCAGACGAGCCTGCAAAAAGGCGATACCGCCAGCAGCGTTGAGCTACTGATGGAGAACGGGCAGCCCTATCCACTGAAAGGCACATTGCAGTTCTCCGACGTCACGGTGGATGAAAGTACCGGCTCGATTACCCTGCGCGCCATTTTCCCGAATCCTCAACATCTGCTGTTACCCGGTATGTTCGTTCGCGCCCGCATTGATGAAGGTACGCAGCCGGATGCGATTCTGGTTCCCCAGCAAGGCGTGACCCGCACACCGCGAGGCGATGCCACCGTGATGGTGGTGAACGATAAAAATCAGGTTGAGTCTCGCACCGTCGTTGCGCCACAGGCGATTGGCGACCGCTGGCTGGTAACGGAAGGGCTGAAAAACGGTGACCGCGTGATTGTCAGCGGACTACAGAAGGTCAGACCGGGCGTAACCGTCGTCACTACGCCTGATACCACCACCACTCCGGCCAGTTAAGGGACGACGACATGGCTAATTTCTTTATTCAGAGACCGGTTTTCGCCTGGGTACTTGCCATCATTTTGATGATTGCAGGCGGACTGGCCATTCTCAAACTTCCCGTCGCACAGTATCCGACCATTGCACCTCCCGCCGTGGCGATATCCGCGACCTACCCGGGAGCAGATGCCCAGACGGTACAGGATACCGTGACCCAGGTTATCGAACAGAACATGAACGGTATCGATAACCTGATGTATATGTCCTCCACCAGCGATTCAGCGGGTAACGTCACGATCACCCTGACCTTCGAGTCCGGAACCGATCCGGACATCGCCCAGGTGCAGGTTCAGAACAAGCTGCAGCTCGCCATGCCGCTGCTGCCTCAAGAGGTGCAGCAGCAGGGGATTGGCGTTGAGAAGTCCAGCAGCAGCTTCCTGCTGGTTGCCGGTTTTGTATCAGACAACAAAAACCTGACGCAGGATGACATCTCCGACTATGTCGCCTCGAACGTCAAAGATGCCATCAGCCGAACGTCTGGCGTCGGTGACGTGCAGCTGTTTGGCGCCCAATATGCGATGCGTATCTGGCTCGACAGCAATGCGATGAACAAATACCAGCTGACGCCGCTGGATATCATCAACCAGTTGAAAACGCAGAACGACCAGATAGCGGCAGGCCAGTTGGGCGGGACGCCGTCCATCCCGGGACAACAGCTGAATGCCTCGATCATCGCGCAAACCCGTCTGAAATCACCGGAAGAGTTCGGTCGCGTGACGCTCAAGGTGAACCAGGACGGCTCGATGGTGCATCTGAAGGACGTGGCTCGCATTGAGCTGGGTGGCGAAAACTACAACATGGTGACAAAAATCAACGGGCAGGCGGCAACCGGCCTGGGGATTAAGCTGGCAACCGGGGCCAATGCGCTGGATACGGCAGCAGCCATCAAGAGCAAGCTGGCACAACTGCAGCCGTTCTTCCCGCAGGGGCTCAAAGTCGTCTACCCCTATGACACCACGCCGTTTGTGAAAATCTCTATCCACGAAGTGGTGAAGACCCTGTTTGAGGCGATCGTTCTCGTCTTCCTGGTCATGTACCTGTTCCTGCAAAACCTTCGGGCAACGCTCATCCCGACGATCGCGGTGCCGGTCGTTCTGCTGGGTACCTTCGCGGTTCTGGCGGCGTTTGGTTTCTCCATCAATACTCTGACAATGTTCGGCATGGTGCTGGCGATAGGCCTGCTGGTTGATGACGCTATTGTCGTCGTCGAGAACGTTGAACGCGTCATGGTCGAGGACAAGCTGCCGCCGAAAGAGGCCACGCAGAAGTCGATGGGGCAGATTCAGGGTGCGCTGGTGGGGATCGCCATGGTGCTCTCGGCGGTCTTTATCCCGATGGCCTTTTTTGGCGGCTCGACGGGGGCGATCTATCGCCAGTTCTCGCTGACTATCGTTTCCGCGATGGCGTTGTCCGTACTGGTTGCGCTAATCCTGACGCCTGCACTCTGTGCAACGTTGCTTAAGCCCGTATCCGCCGATCATCATGAGAAAAAAGGGGGCTTCTTCGGCTGGTTTAATGCGCTTTTTGATAAGAGCGTGGAGCACTACAGTCACAGCGTGAGCGGTATCTTGCGCAAAACCGGGCGCTATCTGGTGGTATACGTCATTATTGTCGGTGGGATGGCGGTGCTCTTCCTGCGCTTACCCACCTCCTTCCTCCCCGAAGAGGATCAGGGGGTGTTTATGACGATGGTTCAGCTGCCTGCGGGGGCAACCCAGACGCGTACTCAGCAGGTCCTCGACCAGGTTCAGGACTACTACCTGAATAAAGAGAAGGCGAATGTTGAATCCGTCTTTACCGTAAACGGCTTTAGCTTTAGTGGCCAGGGCCAGAACTCCGGTATTGCCTTCATCAGTCTGAAGCCCTGGGAGGAGCGTCCTGGGGCACAAAATGGGGTCGAGGCGATTGTGGGTCGTGCGACGAAAGCCTTCAGTCAGATTAAAGACGGCCTTGTTTTCCCGTTTAACCTGCCTGCCATTATTGAGCTGGGTACCGCCACGGGCTTCGACTTTGAACTGATCGATCAGGCTAACCTCGGACATACCCAGCTGACGCAGGCGCGTAACCAGCTGCTCGGCATGGTGAAAGAGCACCCCGACCTGCTGGTACGCGTGCGTCCTAACGGTCTGGAGGATACGCCACAGTTCAAGCTGGACGTCGACCAGGAGAAAGCCCAGGCGCTGGGCATCAGTCTTTCTGACGTCAACCAGACGATTTCGACAGCCTTAGGCGGCACCTATGTGAATGACTTTATCGATCATGGGCGCGTGAAAAAGGTCTACGTCCAGGCTGATGCAAAATTCCGTATGTTGCCAGGAGATATTAACAACCTTTACGTGCGCAGTGCGAACGGGGAAATGGTGCCGTTTTCAGCCTTTAGCAACGCTCACTGGGTTTACGGTTCACCTCGTCTGGAGCGCTATAACGGAATGCCCTCTATGGAGATCCTCGGTGAATCAGCCCCGGGTAAAAGTACCGGCGAAGCCATGGCTATGATGGAAAGCCTCGCGGCAAAACTGCCTTCCGGCATCGGTTATGACTGGACGGGAATGTCTTACCAGGAGCGACTTTCGGGTAACCAGGCGCCTGCACTGTACGCCATCTCACTGATCGTGGTGTTCCTGTGTCTGGCCGCGCTGTATGAAAGCTGGTCCATTCCGTTCTCCGTCATGCTGGTTGTGCCGTTGGGGGTCATCGGGGCGCTTCTCGCAGCATCGCTGCGCGGGTTAAACAATGACGTCTATTTCCAGGTCGGCCTGCTGACCACGATTGGTCTGTCAGCGAAAAACGCCATTTTGATCGTCGAATTTGCTAAGGACCTGATGGAGAAAGAGGGTAAAGGCATCATTGAGGCCACGCTGGAGGCGTCAAGGATGCGCCTTCGACCGATCCTGATGACGTCTCTGGCCTTTATATTGGGCGTTATGCCGCTGGTGATTAGCTCCGGGGCCGGGAGCGGTGCGCAAAACGCCGTCGGTACGGGCGTGATGGGGGGAATGCTTTCCGCAACGCTGCTGGCGATTTTCTTCGTACCCGTCTTCTTTGTGGTGGTCCGTCGACGCTTTACCCGCCATAAAGATTAACATTTCCCTAAAAAGGCACCTCGCGTGCCTTTTTTATTTTTAACATAAACAATGAATTAGGCATTAAGCAAAACTAATGTTAAAAATACGATGATTTGCATTAAGTAAAAATACTCTCTTGCAGCTTCATAATGTCTCCATTAATTCGTCCTGAAACCGACTTTTCTCCACGATTTTTACAAACTACATAATTTGAGATTATTCCTCGTGTAACGCGGACTTACCCCGGTGGTAAAATAACCTCCAGTTCGTTAATTGCCCTCCTGGCTTTATAGCGGATGAGAAATAATATTGAGGTAACATCATGAAAAGATTCATTTCCGTTGCACTACTCGCTGCGCTGCTTGCTGGTTGCGCGCACGACTCTCCATGTGTACCGGTTTACGACGACCAGGGCCGACTGGTTCATACCAATACCTGCATGAAAGGCACCACCCAGGATAACTGGGAAACTGCGGGTGCTATCGCCGGCGGTGCTGCCGCAGTGGCAGGTTTGACGCTGGGTATTGTTGCCCTGACGAAGTAACAGCTGTTAAGAAAGCGCGGCTCTGGCCGCGCTTTTGCTTTTAATCAGTGCACTATTTTCAAATAAGTAAAAAAATAGCCCCGTATTTATTCGCGCTGTTCATTTCATCCTGAAACCAGTCACATCTTTTTCGTATACTCATTTAAATTACCGGTTCTATTGTGATGATTTTCACACATTAATATTATTGACTACCCTGCCAATATTCACGCTGGAAACTATCTTGTTTTTTTCCTGACGCGACTCAAAACTTTTGCTCCAATTTGTGGCGCAGGTTGTAATTTCGCACCGTTTCAGGGCGCTCGTTTTATTTAAGCCTGTCTACACTCAGCATTAAGCGTTCACTCATCTCTTATTTTGTCGAACGCAAAACTGGCATTACGTTTGCTTTATAAACGTTGGCCAACGCCACAGACAGGTAAAGCGTTTAAAAACGCCTCTATAACGATAAATTTCGCCACACAGGATGCATTATGAAAAAGACGATGATAGCCAGCCTGGCCGCTGCAGGCATGATGTTTGCCGTAGCCGGTCAAGCCCATGCGGGAACGACACTGGATGCCGTTAAAAAGAAAGGTTTTGTTCAATGCGGTATCAGTGACGGTTTGCCTGGCTTCTCTTATGCCGATGCGAACGGCAAATTTACCGGTATCGATGTGGACGTCTGCCGTGGCGTTGCTGCCGCCGTTTTTGGTGATGACAGCAAAGTAAAATATACCCCGCTGACGGCGAAAGAACGCTTTACGGCGCTGCAGTCCGGTGAGGTTGACATGCTCTCCCGTAATACCACCTGGACTTCCTCCCGCGACGCAGGGATGGGGATGTCATTCACGGGCGTGACCTATTATGACGGTATCGGCTTCCTGACCCACAATAAAGCGGGCCTGAAAAGCGCCAAAGAGCTGGATGGCGCTACCGTTTGTATTCAGGCGGGCACCGATACCGAACTGAACGTCGCCGATTATTTCAAAGCAAATAACATGAAATACACGCCAGTGACATTCGACCGCTCGGATGAGTCGGCCAAAGCGCTGGAATCCGGCCGTTGCGACACGCTGGCCTCTGACCAGTCACAGCTGTATGCCTTACGCATTAAGCTGAGCAATCCTGCAGAATGGATTGTTCTGCCTGAAGTGATCTCCAAAGAACCTCTCGGACCGGTGGTACGTCGTGGCGATGAAGACTGGTTCTCCATTGTTCGCTGGACGCTGTTTGCCATGCTGAACGCAGAAGAGATGGGCATCAACTCGAAAAACGTGGATGAGAAAGCGGCTAAACCATCCAACCCGGATATGGCACACCTGCTGGGTACAGAAGGTGATTTCGGCAAGGATCTGAAGCTGGATAACAAGTGGGCCTACAACATCATCAAACAGGTGGGCAACTACTCTGAGATCTTTGAACGCAACGTGGGATCGGAAAGCCCGCTGAAGATCAAACGCGGCCAGAACAATCTCTGGAACAACGGCGGTATTCAGTACGCACCACCAGTACGTTAAGTCATAGCTGTAACGGGCACTGCTCTGGCAGTGCCCACTCCAGAGTCATGGATACTGAGGTTTCTTTATGTCCCATCGCCGCTCAGCCGTAAAAGGATCGCTATCCTTTTCTCATCCCGCGGTCCGCGCCTGGCTATTCCAGATTATTGCTATTGTTGCGGTTGTTCTCATCGCCGTGTATCTCATCCATAACACCATCACCAACCTGAATAATCGCGGCATTACCTCCGGTTTCGCGTTTTTAGATCGCAGCGCGGGGTTTGGCATTGTTCAGCATCTTATTGATTACCAGGAAGGTGACACGTATGGACGCGTGTTCGTGGTCGGTTTACTGAATACGCTGCTGGTATCGGCGCTTTGTATCGTCTTCGCGTCGATACTGGGCTTCTTTATTGGCCTGGCACGTCTTTCTGAAAACTGGCTCTTGCGGAAGCTGTCGACTGTTTATATTGAAACGTTCCGCAATATCCCCCCGCTCCTGCAGATCTTCTTCTGGTATTTTGCCGTATTGCGTAACCTACCCGGCCCCCGTCAGGCCGTCGACGCGTTTGAGCTTTTTTTCCTGAGCAACCGTGGGCTGTCCATTCCTTCTCCTCTGCCGGGTGAAGGTCTGTACGCTTTTATCGGCGCGATTGCGATCGCGCTTGCTCTCACTACTGGGGTATTCCGTTTTAACCGCACGCATCAGATCAAAACCGGCCAGCTTCGCAGAACCTGGCCGACGGCAGTCGTCCTGTTCGTTAGCCTGCCGCTGGTGGCTCACTGGCTGTTTGGGGCCGCACTGCACTGGGATGTTCCTCATCTGCGGGGCTTTAACTTTCAGGGCGGGATGGTATTAATTCCTGAGCTGGCAGCTCTGACATTGGCGCTGTCGATTTATACGTCCGCGTTTATTGCCGAGATTATCCGTGCCGGGATCCAGGCCGTACCTTACGGACAGCACGAGGCGGCACGCTCACTGGGATTACCGCATACGGTGACGCTTCGCCAGGTCATCATCCCGCAGGCTTTACGGGTCATCATTCCGCCGCTGACCAGCCAGTATCTTAATATTGTCAAAAACTCGTCGCTGGCCGCTGCCATTGGTTATCCCGATATGGTGTCACTCTTCGCCGGAACCGTGCTTAACCAGACCGGACAAGCCATTGAAACCATCGCCATCACCATGTCTGTCTATCTCATCATCAGCCTGGTAATTTCACTACTGATGAACCTCTATAACCGTCGTATAGCACTGGTCGAGCGCTAAGGATTTATGATGACAAAAGCGATACTGTCGCACTCCTCGCGCCCTGCCAACTCGACAGGCGGACGTTTCATTCTCTGGGCGCGCAAGAATCTGTTCTCCAGCTGGAGTAACAGCCTGCTGACGATTGTCTGCTTGTGGCTCATGTGGGAGTTGATTCCTCCCCTGCTGAACTGGGCGTTTTTACAGGCTAACTGGGTCGGTTCAACCCGGGCAGACTGTACAAAAGCCGGCGCCTGCTGGGTATTTATCCATGAACGCTTTGGTCAGTTCATGTATGGGTTGTATCCGCATGAACAGCGCTGGCGGATTAATCTGGCGCTGGTTATCGGTCTGCTCTCTGTCGCAGTCATGTTCTGGAAAAAGCTGCCTCACCGTGGACGCTATATTGCCGTCTGGGCGATGGTTTATCCGATTATTGTCTGGGTGCTGCTCTATGGCGGTTTTCTGGGGCTGGAACGCGTTGAAACACGTCAGTGGGGCGGGCTGACGCTGACGTTGATTATCGCATCAGTGGGGATAGCCGGTGCTCTGCCGTGGGGGATTCTACTTGCTCTGGGGCGACGTTCAAAAATGCCGATCGTCCGCGTGCTCTCCGTTATCTTCATTGAGTTCTGGCGCGGCGTACCGCTTATCACCGTCCTGTTTATGTCGTCGGTCATGCTGCCGCTGTTTATGGCTGAAGGCACAACGATCGACAAACTGATCCGTGCCCTGGTCGGGGTAATTCTCTTCCAGTCCGCCTATGTTGCTGAAGTTGTGCGCGGTGGTCTGCAGGCGTTGCCTAAAGGCCAGTACGAAGCGGCAGAATCACTGGCGCTCGGCTACTGGAAAACGCAGGGGCTGGTCATTCTTCCCCAGGCACTCAAGCTGGTCATCCCGGGTCTGGTCAACACGATCATTGCCCTCTTCAAGGATACCAGCCTGGTGATCATCATCGGATTGTTCGATCTCTTTAGCAGCGTGCAGCAGGCAACCGTTGACCCTGTCTGGCTGGGCATGTCCACCGAAGGATATGTCTTTGCTGCCCTGATCTACTGGATCTTTTGTTTTAGCATGTCGCGCTACAGCCAGCATCTGGAAAAGCGCTTTAACACCGGGCGTACACCGCACTGAGGAAAATATGAGCCAAATAACTATGACACCCGCCGACGCGATGATTACGCTGGAAAACGTGAACAAATGGTACGGACAGTTTCATGTCCTGAAGGACATTAATCTCAAGGTCAAGCAGGGCGAACGCATTGTCCTGTGCGGCCCTTCCGGGTCCGGGAAATCCACAACCATTCGCTGCATTAACCATCTTGAAGAGCATCAGCAAGGACGCATCGTGGTTGATGGTATCGAGCTGAATGAAGATATCCGCAATATCGAACGCGTGCGTCAGGAAGTGGGAATGGTCTTTCAGCACTTTAATCTGTTTCCGCACCTGACCGTTCTGCAGAACTGTACGCTTGCACCGATTTGGGTACGGAAGATGCCGAAAAAGGAAGCCGAGGCGCTGGCAATGCACTACCTGGAGCGTGTACGTATCGCAGAGCATGCGAATAAGTTCCCTGGCCAGATATCGGGTGGCCAGCAGCAGCGTGTGGCTATCGCCCGTTCACTGTGTATGAAACCGAAAATTATGCTGTTTGATGAACCGACATCAGCTCTCGATCCGGAAATGGTGAAGGAGGTTCTGGATACCATGATTGGTCTGGCACAATCCGGCATGACTATGCTGTGCGTCACGCATGAGATGGGGTTCGCGAGAACCGTGGCTGACCGGGTGATCTTTATGGACCGTGGGGAGATTGTTGAGCAGGCGCCGCCGGATGAGTTCTTTGCGCATCCGAAGTCAGAACGTACGCGAGCATTCCTGTCGCAGGTGATCCATTAATCTGCTTTTTTTGCCCGGTGGCGCTGCGCTTACCGGGCCTACCGTTTTCACGAGAATCATAACGCAAAAAGGCCATCCTTTCGGATGGCCTCTTCACTTGTTTGATGTCTGGCAGTTCCCTACTCTCACATGGGGAGACCCCACACTACCATCGGCGCTACGGCGTTTCACTTCTGAGTTCGGCATGGGGTCAGGTGGGACCACCGCGCTAAAGCCGCCAGACAAATTCTTTTACTTCTTGCCGAACTTTAACCTAAGTATAAAGTGGTGCTGATACCCAGAGTCGAACTGGGGACCTCACCCTTACCAAGGGTGCGCTCTACCAACTGAGCCATATCAGCACGCTAAATTTGATGCCTGGCAGTTCCCTACTCTCACATGGGGAGACCCCACACTACCATCGGCGCTACGGCGTTTCACTTCTGAGTTCGGCATGGGGTCAGGTGGGACCACCGCGCTAAAGCCGCCAGGCAAATTCTGTTCATCTGTATCAAGGCTGAATTTTGATTGTTCGTCTCTTCGCCAAAACATCTTCGGCGTTGTAAGGTTAAGCCTCACGGTTCATTAGTATCGGTTAGCTCAACGCATCGCTGCGCTTACACACCCGACCTATCAACGTCGTCGTCTTCAACGTTCCTTCAGGAGACTTAAAGTCTCAGGGAGAACTCATCTCGGGGCAAGTTTCGTGCTTAGATGCTTTCAGCACTTATCTTTTCCGCATTTAGCTACCGGGCAGTGCCATTGGCATGACAACCCGAACACCAGTGATGCGTCCACTCCGGTCCTCTCGTACTAGGAGCAGCCCCCCTCAATTCTCCAGCGCCCACGGCAGATAGGGACCGAACTGTCTCACGACGTTCTAAACCCAGCTCGCGTACCACTTTAAATGGCGAACAGCCATACCCTTGGGACCTACTTCAGCCCCAGGATGTGATGAGCCGACATCGAGGTGCCAAACACCGCCGTCGATATGAACTCTTGGGCGGTATCAGCCTGTTATCCCCGGAGTACCTTTTATCCGTTGAGCGATGGCCCTTCCATTCAGAACCACCGGATCACTATGACCTGCTTTCGCACCTGCTCGAGCCGTCACTCTCGCAGTCAAGCTAGCTTATGCCATTGCACTAACCTCCTGATGTCCGACCAGGATTAGCTAACCTTCGTGCTCCTCCGTTACTCTTTGGGAGGAGACCGCCCCAGTCAAACTACCCACCAGACACTGTCCGCAACCCGGATCACGGGTCTACGTTAGAACACCAGCCATTAAAGGGTGGTATTTCAAGGACGGCTCCACGCAGACTGGCGTCCACACTTCAAAGCCTCCCACCTATCCTACACATCAAGGACCAGTGTTCAGTGTCAAGCTATAGTAAAGGTTCACGGGGTCTTTCCGTCTTGCCGCGGGTACACTGCATCTTCACAGCGAGTTCAATTTCACTGAGTCTCGGGTGGAGACAGCCTGGCCATCATTACGCCATTCGTGCAGGTCGGAACTTACCCGACAAGGAATTTCGCTACCTTAGGACCGTTATAGTTACGGCCGCCGTTTACCGGGGCTTCGATCAAGAGCTTCGCGTTGCCGCTAACCCCATCAATTAACCTTCCGGCACCGGGCAGGCGTCACACCGTATACGTCCACTTTCGTGTTTGCACAGTGCTGTGTTTTTAATAAACAGTTGCAGCCAGCTGGTATCTTCGACTGATTTCAGCTCCACCCGCAGGGGCTTCACCTACATATCAGCGTGCCTTCTCCCGAAGTTACGGCACCATTTTGCCTAGTTCCTTCACCCGAGTTCTCTCAAGCGCCTTGGTATTCTCTACCTGACCACCTGTGTCGGTTTGGGGTACGATTTAATGTTACCTGATGCTTAGAGGCTTTTCCTGGAAGCAGGGCATTTGTTACTTCAGCACCGTAGTGCCTCGTCATCACACCTCAGCGTTAATAAGGTACCGGATTTACCTGGAACCTCCGCCTACATGCTTAAACCGGGACAACCGTCGCCCGGCTAACATAGCCTTCTCCGTCCCCCCTTCGCAGTAACACCAAGTACAGGAATATTAACCTGTTTCCCATCGACTACGCCTTTCGGCCTCGCCTTAGGGGTCGACTCACCCTGCCCCGATTAACGTTGGACAGGAACCCTTGGTCTTCCGGCGAGCGGGCTTTTCACCCGCTTTATCGTTACTTATGTCAGCATTCGCACTTCTGATACCTCCAGCATGCCTCACAGCACACCTTCAACGGCTTACAGAACGCTCCCCTACCCAACAACACATAGTGTCGCTGCCGCAGCTTCGGTGCATGGTTTAGCCCCGTTACATCTTCCGCGCAGGCCGACTCGACCAGTGAGCTATTACGCTTTCTTTAAATGATGGCTGCTTCTAAGCCAACATCCTGGCTGTCTGTGCCTTCCCACATCGTTTCCCACTTAACCATGACTTTGGGACCTTAGCTGGCGGTCTGGGTTGTTTCCCTCTTCACGACGGACGTTAGCACCCGCCGTGTGTCTCCCGTGATAACATTCTTCGGTATTCGTAGTTTGCATCGGGTTGGTAAGCCGGGATGGCCCCCTAGCCGAAACAGTGCTCTACCCCCGAAGATGAGTTCACGAGGCGCTACCTAAATAGCTTTCGGGGAGAACCAGCTATCTCCCGGTTTGATTGGCCTTTCACCCCCAGCCACAAGTCATCCGCTAATTTTTCAACATTAGTCGGTTCGGTCCTCCAGTTAGTGTTACCCAACCTTCAACCTGCCCATGGCTAGATCACCGGGTTTCGGGTCTATACCCTGCAACTTAACGCCCAGTTAAGACTCGGTTTCCCTTCGGCTCCCCTATACGGTTAACCTTGCTACAGAATATAAGTCGCTGACCCATTATACAAAAGGTACGCAGTCACACCACAAGGGTGCTCCCACTGCTTGTACGTACACGGTTTCAGGTTCTTTTTCACTCCCCTCGCCGGGGTTCTTTTCGCCTTTCCCTCACGGTACTGGTTCACTATCGGTCAGTCAGGAGTATTTAGCCTTGGAGGATGGTCCCCCCATATTCAGACAGGATACCACGTGTCCCGCCCTACTCTTCGAGTTCACAACCTGTGTGTTTTCGTGTACGGGACTGTCACCCTGTACCGTGCGACTTTCCAGACGCTTCCACTAACACACAAGCTGATTCAGACTCTGGGCTGCTCCCCGTTCGCTCGCCGCTACTGGGGGAATCTCGGTTGATTTCTTTTCCTCGGGGTACTTAGATGTTTCAGTTCCCCCGGTTCGCCTCGTTAACCTATGTATTCAGTTAACGATAGTGTGACGAATCACACTGGGTTTCCCCATTCGGACATCGCCGGGTCAAAGGTTCATATCACCTCGCCGGCGCTTTTCGCAGATTAGCACGTCCTTCATCGCCTCTGACTGCCAGGGCATCCACCGTGTACGCTTAGTCGCTTAACCTCACAACCCGAAGATGTTTCACTTCTGATTGCGAAAATTTGAGAGACTCGAACACACCATTTAAGATGTGTCGTTTCAATTTTCAGCTTGATCCAGATTTTTAAAGAGCAAATATCTCAAACATGACTCGCAAGTCAGTTTTGAGATATGACGGCAGGTGACTTTCACTCACGAACCAGCAAGTGGCGTCCCCTAGGGGATTCGAACCCCTGTTACCGCCGTGAAAGGGCGGTGTCCTGGGCCTCTAGACGAAGGGGACACTGAAGTCTCAATCGCAAGACGCCTTGCTATTTACTTTTCATCAGACAATCTGTGTGAGCACTGCAAAGGCAGGTTCTTTAAGGTAAGGAGGTGATCCAACCGCAGGTTCCCCTACGGTTACCTTGTTACGACTTCACCCCAGTCATGAATCACAAAGTGGTAAGCGCCCTCCCGAAGGTTAAGCTACCTACTTCTTTTGCAACCCACTCCCATGGTGTGACGGGCGGTGTGTACAAGGCCCGGGAACGTATTCACCGTAGCATTCTGATCTACGATTACTAGCGATTCCGACTTCATGGAGTCGAGTTGCAGACTCCAATCCGGACTACGACGCACTTTATGAGGTCCGCTTGCTCTCGCGAGGTCGCTTCTCTTTGTATGCGCCATTGTAGCACGTGTGTAGCCCTACTCGTAAGGGCCATGATGACTTGACGTCATCCCCACCTTCCTCCAGTTTATCACTGGCAGTCTCCTTTGAGTTCCCGGCCTAACCGCTGGCAACAAAGGATAAGGGTTGCGCTCGTTGCGGGACTTAACCCAACATTTCACAACACGAGCTGACGACAGCCATGCAGCACCTGTCTCAGAGTTCCCGAAGGCACCAATCCATCTCTGGAAAGTTCTCTGGATGTCAAGAGTAGGTAAGGTTCTTCGCGTTGCATCGAATTAAACCACATGCTCCACCGCTTGTGCGGGCCCCCGTCAATTCATTTGAGTTTTAACCTTGCGGCCGTACTCCCCAGGCGGTCGACTTAACGCGTTAGCTCCGGAAGCCACGCCTCAAGGGCACAACCTCCAAGTCGACATCGTTTACGGCGTGGACTACCAGGGTATCTAATCCTGTTTGCTCCCCACGCTTTCGCACCTGAGCGTCAGTCTTTGTCCAGGGGGCCGCCTTCGCCACCGGTATTCCTCCAGATCTCTACGCATTTCACCGCTACACCTGGAATTCTACCCCCCTCTACAAGACTCTAGCCTGCCAGTTTCGAATGCAGTTCCCAGGTTGAGCCCGGGGATTTCACATCCGACTTGACAGACCGCCTGCGTGCGCTTTACGCCCAGTAATTCCGATTAACGCTTGCACCCTCCGTATTACCGCGGCTGCTGGCACGGAGTTAGCCGGTGCTTCTTCTGCGGGTAACGTCAATTGCTGAGGTTATTAACCTCAACACCTTCCTCCCCGCTGAAAGTACTTTACAACCCGAAGGCCTTCTTCATACACGCGGCATGGCTGCATCAGGCTTGCGCCCATTGTGCAATATTCCCCACTGCTGCCTCCCGTAGGAGTCTGGACCGTGTCTCAGTTCCAGTGTGGCTGGTCATCCTCTCAGACCAGCTAGGGATCGTCGCCTAGGTGAGCCGTTACCCCACCTACTAGCTAATCCCATCTGGGCACATCTGATGGCAAGAGGCCCGAAGGTCCCCCTCTTTGGTCTTGCGACGTTATGCGGTATTAGCTACCGTTTCCAGTAGTTATCCCCCTCCATCAGGCAGTTTCCCAGACATTACTCACCCGTCCGCCGCTCGTCACCCAGGAGCAAGCTCCCTGTGTTACCGCTCGACTTGCATGTGTTAGGCCTGCCGCCAGCGTTCAATCTGAGCCATGATCAAACTCTTCAATTTAAGTTTGATGCTCGTGAATTAAACTTCGTAATGAATTACGCATGTTCACTCAGAGACTTGGTATTCATTTATTGTCCGAAGACATTAAGAATCCATGTCACTTTGAGTGCCCACACAGATTGTCTGATAAATTGTTAAAGAGCAGTGCAACGCGGCTTTCGCTCACCGTTGCGAGGTGGCGTATATTACGCTTTCCTCTTTCAGAGTCAACCCGTTATTTCAGGATTTTTTCTCTTCAACCGACCGCGTTGTCTGTGAAGTGTTTCACATCCGCCGTGTCGATGGAGGCGCATTATAGGGATCCCAATTTTTAGCACAAGTATTTTTTAGATCTTTTTTTCCGACTGCTGATTTTCCGCGCTTTTCGCTGAAATCCCGCCCGATCTGCTTAAATATTGACGTATTTTGCCTTGCCTCGATCCATTAATACGATCAAAGTCTTCTGTATAGCGCTCATTCTTAGAGGTAGATATGTCTGCAGTATTGCGTCCTTATAAAGATCTGTTCCCCCAAAAAGGCGATCGCGTGATGATCGATGCCAGCAGCGTGGTCGTTGGTGATGTGCGAATGGCCGAAGATGTCAGCATCTGGCCGCTCGTCGCCATCAGGGGAGATGTTAACTATGTGTCGATTGGTGCACGTACCAACATTCAGGACGGTAGCGTTCTGCATGTCACGCACAAATCCTCCTATAACCCCGAGGGTAATCCCCTCATCATTGGAGAGGATGTTACCGTCGGCCATAAAGTGATGCTCCACGGCTGCACGATCGGAAATCGCGTCCTTGTTGGCATGGGGTCGATTTTGCTGGATGGCGTCATAGTAGAAGATGACGTAATGATTGGTGCCGGTAGCCTGGTCCCGCAGAACAAACGGCTGGAGAGCGGTTATCTCTATCTGGGAAGTCCGGTAAAACAGATCCGCCCCCTTAAGGAGGCAGAGATCGAAGGATTAAAATACTCGGCGAACAACTACGTAAAATGGAAGAATGACTATCTGGATCAGGATAACCAAACCCAGCCCTGATCGTCTTCCTGCTGTTCGCGGATTAAATCGCTGGCTTCCTCTTCCAGATCCCAGCGATTTTCGCAAAATACCGCTAGCGGGTCTGTGCCGCCAAAACGATGCAACAGCGTTTCTCCATAGATGGCACAGGTAAGTTGCATGCCCTGCACCAGCACCGGAAAACAGACCGCTTGTTTATGCTCATCCCAGCTCTCTCTGTCCGGGAAATGAATAGCCTGATTCACGCCGAAAGCTCCTGCTTTAGCTTTTCAATGACCGGCTCGACCGCAGGCAACACGCCGTGCCAGAGCAGCACCGCATGCGCAGCCTGCCCCACCAGCATTCCCAGCCCATCGGCTAACTGTTTCGCGCCGTGTTGTTCACACCAGTTCAGGAAAGGCGTCTTCCCTTTCTGATAGAACATGTCATAGAAGTACATATGCGCACTGACCAGCGAAGCGGGGATCGCCGGGATCTCACCGTTGATGCCGCTGGATGTGGCATTAATGACAAGATCGAACTCACGTTCGACAAGATCGTCAAGCGCTACCGCGCTCACGCTGCCGGTATGCGCAAACAACGCCGCCAGCGCTTCTGCCCGGGAAAAGGTTCTGTTCGTGATGGTCACCGAACAGTCCAGTGAAAGCAGAGGCAACAGAACGCCCCGTGATGCGCCACCCGCGCCAATCAGCAGGATTCGGAATCCGGGCTTGATAAAGGAGAGTCTTTCCAGATCGCTGAGTAAACCAATCCCGTCGGTGTTGTCCCCCAGAAGGCGTCCATCCTCAAGCCGTTTTAGGGTATTGACTGCACCAGCAAGTGAAGCGCGTTCGGTCAGCTCATCCGCACGTTCGAAGGCTTCTTCTTTAAACGGGACCGTCACATTCGCGCCTTTGCCCCCCGCGGCGAAAAAGGCCTCAAGCGTAGGGATAAAGGCATCCACTGGCGCCAGTACGCGACCATAGGGATGATCTATCTGCAGCTGCTCCGCGAACTGCTGATGGATCAACGGTGACTTGCTGTGTGCAATGGGATTACCAAAAACAGCATAGGTTTCCATGAGATTACCCCTGGCGAAAACGTTCGCCGGTCAAAGCGTCGCGAATTTCAGATGGATTCAGGCGCCCTCCCGTTTCACCGACAGCGACAGGGAAGTCATTCCCGAACTGCGCCAGCACTTCTTCGGTTGTCCGACATGGCGGCTGCCCGGTCAGGTTGGCGCTGGTTGAGACCAGTGGTTTACCAAATGCCAGGCACAGCTCCACCACCAGCGGATGGTCAGTGACCCGAACGGCAAGGGAATCAAAGCGTCCGGTTAACCAGCGCGGAGTTGTCGGCTGCGCCGGGAAGACAAAGGTGACCGGTCCAGGCCATGCGGAGAAGATTGTCTCGCGCTGTGCTGGCGTTAGCATAGAGTCATCAATATAGGGCTTAAGCTGCTCGTAATTCGCAGCGATCAAAATCAGTCCTTTCTCGACGGGTCTTTGTTTCAGGGTAAGCAGACGGCTCACAGCCGTCTCGCTGTCAGGATCGCAACCGACCCCAAAAACAGCTTCAGTTGGATAGGCGATGACTTCTTCATTTTTCAGTACGTCCACTGCATGAGCAATAGAGCCTGATGGCAGGTTATTATTCACTATATTGATCCGCCGTTACCGGCTTTCCACATTGTTTACTGGCGCAGAAGCGTTTCATGCCTTGCGCGGTTTTTTTCTCTATTAGTAGCGGATAATTGCAATGAGGGCAGATTCCCGCTACCGGCTTAAAATTGATAACGAACTGGCAGTCAGGGTAGCGATCGCACGAATGGAAGGTCTTACCATAACGGGAACGGCGCTGTACCAGCTGACCGCGCTGACACTGAGGGCAGGCAATTGCCGTTTCATCAGGCTTATCAATTTGTTCCGTATGTTCACATTCCGGGTAGCGGCTACATCCAATAAACATGCCGAAACGCCCCTGGCGTAGCGCGAGTTCGCCACCGCAGAGAGGGCACAGCTGACCCTCCAGAATTTTAACGATATGTCCATCCGCCTGGCTTTTCAGAGGACGAACATAATCACATTCCGGATAGTGAGAACAACCGAGAAACGGGCCGTGTTTCCCGGACCGAATAACAAGTTCAGCCCCGCACTGCGGGCAGGGCTCGTTTTTGTGCACCGTGAACAGTGCTGATTTGGCCATAACAACTCTTGGTGCTGCACATTGAATTAGTGCAGCATACCTTCATTCACTTCAAAGAGTAATTCTTCCATTTGCTGATAGGCATTTTCACAGCCCGGGATATTAAACAGAACCATCAGGATCACCCACTTGAGATCTTCCAGTTCAAATTCTGCCGTATCCAGCGCCATGACGCGCTCTATCACCATTTCTCTCGTTTCGAGGTTTAGCACCTGAATCTGCTCAAGGAATAAAATGAATCCCCGGCAGCTGGCGTCCAGCCGTTCACACTCTTCAGCGGTATAAATGCGTACTGACAATGGGTCAGAAGCAAGCTGCATCGGTTCGGCAAGGCCTTCCTGATAATCAGCCAGTTTTTCCAGCCACATCAACGCATTGTAGATATCTTCCCGCTCAAATCCCGCATCGGTAAGATCCTGTGTCAACTTGTCCTGATCCACTCGCATTTCTGCTTCGTTATGGATGTAAGTCTCAAACAAATACATCAGTACGTCGAACATGGCATGCCCTCCTTAATCGGACATAGCCGCCGGGTACAGCTGCGATCCACCCTGCTAACTCCAGTTCGAGTAGCTGTGCTACCGTTACTGGCACAGGTTGGCCGGCACGTTCAGCGACAACGTCAACAGGTGTTACCTCATCTCCTACGTTAGCCAGGAGCTTGGGAAATGGCAATGCCACCTTTCCCTGATCTGATGAATATTGTCGCTTTTCGGGATCTTCCTGCAGCCATTGCAGCCCATATTGCAAATTTTCAAGAATGTCCCCGACTTCCGTTACCGGTGTTGCCCCCTGCTTAATCAGCCAGTGCGGTCCCTCGCATCCGGGATTACCTATCGGGCCTGGCAAGGCGAAGACTTCTCGCCCCTGTTCGAGCGCGCACCGTGCCGTGACCAGCGAACCGCTTCGCCGCGCGGCTTCGACCACCAGCACGCCTTTGCTAAGGCCGCTGATGATGCGATTACGACGCGGAAAGTTTGCCGGTCGGGGCTGCGCGGAAAGCGGAAACTCAGACACTATCGCGCCGTCAGACTCAATAAGCCGCATCGCCAATGCCTGATGCCGGCGTGGGTAAATGCTAAAAAGGCCGTTCCCCAGCACCGCGACACTTCGTCCTTTTACTGACAGCGCCGCGCTGTGGGCTACGCCGTCAATACCACAGGCCAACCCGCTGGTAATCGTGAAACCACTTTGTGAAAGTTGTTCGCACAGGATTTTCCCCCATCGCTCGCCGTACCATGACGGCGCACGACTGCCTACCACCGCCAGCTGAACGGTATTAAGCGTCTCAGGGTTACCTTTTATGAATAAAGCCCCGGGATAGTCAGGGATCGTGCGGAGCAAAGGGGGATAAAGGGAATGATTGGCCGTTAATAAATGATGTCCCGGCTGCTCAAGCCATATCAGGCTACGTTCCAGCTCACTCTCATCGAACGCAACGAACCGTTCAGCCTGCTTTGCTGTCAGTCCAGCATTTCTTAAGACAAGCGTATCGATGCCTTCCTGCCTCTGCAGTCGTGCTGCCGCTTCCACCATGACATCACCACACAGAGAACTTGTGTGCATGAGCCGTAGCCAAATCTCGGTAGACGTCATCCTTTCCCCTGCCATAAGCGCTCTCCGCAATCATTGCGATTGGTCACTGATGCTGTCAATCGATGGGGGATTTGTCTAGAATAGAGGGAGTATTCTTATCAACTCCTGAACACGACTCTGGAAATTTATGGCAGTTTTGCAAGTGTTACATATTCCGGACGAGCGCCTTCGCATCGTCGCTGAACCGGTCAAAGAAGTGAATGCAGAAATCCAGCGTATCGTTGATGATATGTTCGATACCATGTACGCCGAAGAAGGCATTGGCCTGGCGGCGACGCAGGTGGACATTCACAAGCGTATTATCGTGATTGATGTTTCGGAAAATCGCGATGGCCGCTTGGTGCTGATCAACCCTGAGCTGCTCGAAAAGAGTGGCGAAACCGGTATTGAGGAAGGCTGTCTGTCTATTCCTGAACAGCGTGCGTTAGTGCCGCGTGCTGAAAAAGTGAAAATTCGCGCCCTGGATCGTGACGGTAATCCGTTCGAACTGGAGGCAGACGACCTGCTGGCAATTTGTATTCAGCATGAGATGGATCACCTGGTCGGTAAACTGTTTATCGATTATCTCTCGCCGCTGAAACAGCAGCGTATTCGTCAGAAAGTAGAGAAACTGGATCGTTTGCGTTCTCGCGCATAACATCCCCCCGGATACAAGGATCATCGTGTCTAAAACACTACGTATTATCTTCGCGGGAACCCCTGATTTTGCAGCGCGTCATCTTGACGCGCTGTTATCGTCTGGTCACCAGGTTGTTGGCGTCTTTACCCAGCCGGACCGTCCTGCTGGTCGCGGCAAAAAACTGATGCCGAGCCCGGTCAAAGTGCTGGCAGAAGAGCATGGGCTTCCCGTTTTTCAGCCCGCATCGCTGCGCCCGCAGGAAAATCAGCAGCTGGTTGCTGACCTGAATGCCGACGTAATGGTGGTGGTGGCTTACGGTTTAATTCTGCCAAAAGCCGTGCTTGATATGCCGCGCCTGGGTTGTATCAACGTGCATGGGTCTCTGCTCCCACGCTGGCGTGGTGCAGCTCCTATCCAGCGCGCGCTGTGGGCGGGTGATGCCGAAACGGGCGTGACCATCATGAAGATGGACGTAGGTTTAGACACCGGCGACATGCTGTATAAACTGTCCTGCCCCATTACGCCAGACGATACCAGCGCCACGCTGTATGACAAACTGGCAGACCTTGGCCCACAAGGTCTTATCGAGACGCTTCAGCAGCTTGCTGACAATACGGCAAAACCGGAAGTTCAGGATGACGCACTGGTAACCTACGCCGAAAAGCTGAGCAAAGAAGAAGCGCGTATCGACTGGTCCCTGTCAGCCGCTCAACTTGAACGCTGCATTCGCGCTTTTAATCCGTGGCCAATGAGCTGGATGGAAATTGATGAGCAGCCAGTAAAAGTCTGGAAGGCCTCCGTCATTAGCGGTGCGACGACGGCGGAACCCGGTACGATTATTGATGCCAGTAAGAACGGCATCCAGGTGGCAACTGCGCAAGGGATTTTGAATCTTGAATCGCTCCAACCGGCCGGTAAGAAAGCCATGAGCGCTCAGGATCTGTTAAATTCCCGTCGTGAATGGTTTATCCCGGGCAATCGCCTTGCCTAAGCAAATTTATTCTTAAGGCCCGGTGTTTCCGGGCATTTTTATTTTTACGGTTATGAAAAAACAAAATCTACGCAGTATGGCGGCTCAGGCCGTCGAGCAGGTTATCGAGCAGGGCCAGTCATTGAGCAACGTCCTGCCTCCCCTGCAGCAAAAAGTTTCTGATAAAGATAAAGCCCTGCTTCAGGAGCTCTGCTTTGGCGTTCTGCGCACACTCTCTCAGCTTGAGTGGCTGATTAATAAGCTGATGTCCCGCCCAATGACGGGCAAGCAGCGCACCGTACATTATTTGATTATGGTGGGTTTTTATCAGCTTCTTCATACCCGCATCCCACCTCACGCCGCGCTGGCAGAGACGGTGGAAGGTGCCGTTGCGATTAAACGTCCTCAGCTGAAAGGGCTGATCAACGGCGTATTGCGCCAGTTCCAGCGACAGCAGGATGAGCTTCTGGCTGAATTTGCCCAAAACGAAGCGCGCTTCCTGCATCCGGACTGGCTGTTGAAGCGCCTGAAAAAAGCTTATCCGCAGCAGTGGCAGGACATTGCTGATGCCAACAACCAGCGTCCGCCAATGTGGTTACGCGTGAATCGTAATCACCACACCCGTGACGCATGGCTGGCATTACTCGAAGAAGCTGGAATGAGCGGCTTCACCCATGACGCATATCCTGATGCCGTGCGCTTAGCATCGCCTGCACCGGTACATGCATTACCCGGCTTTGAAGAGGGTTGGGTAACGGTACAGGATGCTTCTGCTCAGGGTTGCATGACCTGGCTTGAACCCCAAAACGGTGAGCAGATCCTCGATCTCTGCGCCGCGCCAGGGGGCAAAACGACGCATATTCTTGAAGTGGCTCCGCAGGCCAGCGTGATGGCGGTGGATGTTGATGAGCAGCGTCTTTCACGCGTCTATGACAACCTCAAGCGCCTGGGCATGAAGGCGCAGGTTAAGCAAGGCGATGGACGCAAACCCGCAGAATGGTGTGGTGAAACACAATTCGATCGCATTTTGCTGGATGCCCCCTGCTCTGCAACCGGCGTGATTCGTCGTCATCCGGATATCAAGTGGCTGCGCCGCGATCGTGATATTAACGAACTTGCCCAGCTGCAATCCGACATCCTCGACGCCATCTGGCCGCATCTCAAGCCCGGCGGCACGCTGGTGTATGCGACCTGCTCGGTACTTCCTGAAGAAAACATTCAGCAAATCGCGGCCTTCCTTAAACGTACCCCGGACGCGGCGCTGCGCGATACGGGAACGCCTGAACGCCCGGGTCAGCAGAATCTGCCGGGTGCAGAAGAGGGTGATGGCTTCTTTTACGCTAAGCTAATCAAAGAGTGATGTTGAGAACAGGTCACGAGATATGAAGATTATCATTCTGGGCGCAGGACAGGTTGGCGGAACGCTGGCGGAAAACCTGGTTGGCGAAAACAACGACATCACCATCGTGGATACCAACGGCGATCGCCTGCGTGTTTTGCAGGACAAATTTGACCTGCGCGTTGTGCAGGGCCATGGTTCGCACCCGCGCGTTCTTCGTGAGGCGGGCGCTGACGATGCCGATATGCTGGTTGCGGTGACCAGTTCTGACGAAACCAATATGGTGGCCTGTCAGGTGGCCTACTCGCTTTTCAACACGCCAAACCGAATCGCGCGCATTCGCTCTCCGGACTATGTCCGCGATGCTGAGAAGCTGTTTAACTCAGAAGCGGTCCCTATTGATCATCTCATCGCCCCAGAACAGCTGGTTATCGATAATATCTACCGTCTGATCGAATATCCGGGCGCCCTGCAGGTAGTGAATTTTGCCGAAGGTAAAGTGAGCCTGGCCGTCGTCAAGGCCTATTACGGCGGGCCATTGATCGGCAATGCGCTTTCCACCATGCGCGAGCACATGCCGCATATCGATACGCGCGTCGCAGCCATTTTCCGTCACGACAGGCCAATCCGCCCGCAGGGCTCCACGATTGTCGAAGCCGGTGATGAAGTCTTCTTTATTGCAGCTTCACAGCATATTCGTGCGGTGATGAGTGAACTTCAGCGTCTGGAAAAACCCTATAAACGCATTATGCTGGTCGGCGGCGGCAATATCGGTGCAGGTCTGGCACACCGACTGGAAAAAGATTACAGCGTGAAGTTGATCGAGCGCGATCAGCAGCGTGCTGCTGAACTGGCGGAAAAACTGCAAAATACGATCGTATTTTATGGCGATGCGTCCGATCAGGAATTACTGGCTGAAGAGCATATTGATCAAGTTGATCTCTTTATTGCCGTCACCAACGACGATGAAGCGAATATAATGTCCGCCATGCTCGCCAAACGCATGGGGGCCAAAAAGGTCATGGTGCTTATCCAGCGTCGGGCATACGTTGATCTGGTGCAGGGCAGCGTCATTGATATTGCCATTTCACCTCAGCAGGCGACCATTTCCGCGCTCCTGAGCCATGTGCGTAAAGCCGATATTGTCGGGGTGTCATCGCTCCGCCGCGGTGTCGCGGAAGCCATTGAAGCCGTGGCGCACGGAGATGAAACCACGTCACGCGTCGTGGGCCGTTCGATAGACGAAATTAAGCTGCCACCGGGAACGATTATCGGTGCCGTCGTGCGCGGAAATGATGTCATGATTGCCAATGATAATTTACGTATTGAGCAAGGCGATCACGTTATTATGTTCCTTACCGATAAAAAGTTTATTACCGACGTCGAACGTTTATTCCAGCCCAGCCCATTCTTCCTTTAATGTGTCGGGTGCCTGAAAAAGTGCACCCGCCCTTTATCCTTTTCATTTCTGTGCCTTTTATTTTTCATAACGTTTAATTATCCCGAATGGCAATTAGCTAATCATTTGTTAAACTTATAGTCGTCAGCTGGCACAAGGAGAACAAAATGAGTTTTATTAAAGAATTTCGCGAATTTGCGATGCGCGGAAACGTGGTGGATTTGGCAGTGGGTGTCATTATTGGTGCGGCATTCGGCAAGATTGTTTCATCATTAGTGGCCGACATTATCATGCCACCTTTAGGGTTGCTGATCGGGGGCATTGATTTCAAACAATTCGCTTTCACGCTGCGTGAAGCACAAGGTGATGTTCCGGCAGTCGTGATGCACTACGGCGTATTTATTCAGAACGTATTTGATTTCGTGATTGTGGCGTTTGCCATTTTTATGGCTATCAAGCTGATTAACAAGCTGAACCGTAAAAAAGAAGAGCCGGCAGCGGCGCCTGCACCTACAAAAGAAGAAGTGCTGCTGAGTGAGATTCGCGATCTGTTAAAAGAGCAGAACAACCGCGTTTAATCGAAAGCTTAAAGCAGGAAGGCCAGTGGTAAATAAGCGATTCGCTTGTTTGCCACTGGCCTCCCAGTTACCCCGTTTTGCATGCTTGTCTTTACGCAGATAACTCCCTTTCCCTTTTTTGTTCTTCTCAACACGTTGTCTGAATAGCGGGTCGTGAAGTAGTGCCTCAATGGCATTGTCTTTTATCTGCCCTTTCGTGTGCTGATAGCGGCTCATAAATTCTCCTGAGCATGGTTTATGACGACGGGAGTCTAGATCCGGATGGACTAAAAATCAACAGTCCTCGGTTTCTCCACTGGCCCCCTGTTCAAGGGCTTCCAGTATGGAACAATAAATACTGCTGTGGGCCGTACCGCAGCAGGCATCATTCAGCCTTTGCAGAGAGCGCTGCATGGTCTGCAGTTCCTGAATGCGTGCTTCCACTTCATCCAGCCGGGCCTGCACAATGCTTTTAGACTCCTGGCAGGTGTGATGTGCCGGATCGATGCGGATCGATAATAGCTCGCGGATCGAGTCTAATGTGAAACCGAGCTGGCGCGCATAACGAATAAACCGCAGGCGCTGCAGATCGTTATCGGTATAAAGTCGAAAGCCACCTTCAGTACGGACTTCATGGTCAATCATCTGCTGCTTTTCGTAATATCGGATGGTATCCGGCGTGACGTTCGCAAGCTTCGCAAGTTCACCGATACGGTACATAACTACTCCTCGTTTATTTTCCGCAACAAGCTTTCACCGTATTCACCGTGCAGAAAGTCAGTGTTCATTCCTGCCTGGCGCAGCTTAAGTTCAAGCAGGGCCAGACGGCGGCTCAGTTCAGAATGTCGCGGATCGTCCTGACGGATCCCTTTCAGCAGATCGGCCAGTTCAACAGCCTCTCTGCGCTGTTCAAGTTCCGGAGGGAGACAGCCTGCATTTTTCAGTAAACGGTAGCCCGCCCGTAGTTCAGGCGCAATGTGCGAGTCATCGTCAAGCACAAGGGGTTCGCCGCGTCCCGGAAGATCGTCGAATTCACCTTTTTTTTGGGCATCGCGAATATGGCGTTCTGCCCACTGGTCGAGCAACCACATTACCAGCTCCAGAGGATGAACAGAATTGATACAGACATTGTAGAGAAGTGGGGATATCGCGGATATAAAAAAACCCGCCGGAGCGGGTTTTTTTACGTTACTGCAGATTACTCTGCAGCAGCTTCTGCTTTCTCTGAACGATCAACCAGCTCGATGTAAGCCATCGGCGCGTTGTCGCCTGCACGGAAACCACACTTCAGAATGCGAGTGTAACCACCGGCACGGCTCGCGAAACGCGGGCCCAGTTCGTTAAACAGTTTTGCCACGATCTCGTTATCACGAGTACGGGCGAATGCCAGACGACGATTAGCAACGCTGTCAGTCTTGGCAAGAGTAATCAGCGGCTCAACTACGCGACGCAGCTCTTTCGCTTTAGGCAGGGTCGTCTTGATGATCTCATGACGAACCAGTGAACCTGCCATGTTGCGGAACATAGCCTGGCGATGGCTGCTGTTGCGGTTCAGTTGACGACCACTCTTACGATGGCGCATGACCTTATCCTTCTCAGTAAAACCTTAACCTGTGATCCGGTTACTCGTCAGCAATGCTTGCCGGTGGCCAGTTTTCCAGGCGCATGCCCAGAGACAGACCACGTGAAGCCAGCACGTCTTTAATCTCAGTAAGAGATTTTTTACCCAGGTTCGGCGTTTTCAGCAACTCAACCTCGGTACGCTGTACCAGATCACCGATATAGTGGATAGCTTCTGCCTTGAGGCAGTTAGCAGAGCGGACAGTCAATTCGAGATCGTCAACAGGGCGCAGCAGGATCGGATCGAATTCTGGTTTCTCTTCTTTCACTTCCGGCTGACGTACATCACGTAAGTCAACGAAAGCTTCCAGTTGTTCTGCCAGGATGGTTGCCGCACGACGAATCGCCTCTTCAGGATCGATTGTGCCGTTGGTTTCCATTTCGATGACCAGCTTGTCCAGGTCGGTACGCTGTTCTACACGCGCTGCTTCAACATTGTAGGCAATACGCTCTACAGGGCTGTAGCATGCGTCGACCAGCAGACGGCCGATTGGGCGCTCATCTTCTTCCGAATGAATTCGGGCAGAAGCCGGCACATAACCACGACCGCGCTGAACTTTGATACGCATGCTAATAGCTGCGTTCTCATCGGTCAGGTGGCAGATCACGTGCTGCGGCTTGACGATTTCAACATCACCGTCGTGGGTGATGTCGGCTGCAGTCACAGGGCCAATGCCAGATTTATTCAGAGTAAGAATAACTTCATCTTTACCCTGAACTCTCACCGCCAGCCCTTTCAGGTTGAGCAGGATTTCAAGGATATCTTCCTGAACGCCTTCTTTGGTGCTGTACTCATGAAGTACACCATCAATCTCAACCTCGGTCACCGCGCAACCCGGCATCGATGAGAGCAGAATACGGCGCAGTGCGTTACCCAGAGTATGGCCAAAGCCACGCTCTAAAGGCTCAAGGGTCACCTTGGCGTGCGTCGAACTCACTTGCTCGATATCTACCAGGCGCGGTTTTAGAAACTCTGTCACAGAACCCTGCATTGTGTCCTCTCTTTGGTACTAAGCTTTACTTGGAGTAAAGCTCGACGATCAGGTGTTCGTTAATGTCCGCAGACAGATCAGAACGTTCTGGCTGACGCTTGAACGTACCTTCCATCTTGCCAGCATCAACTTCCAGCCAGGTTGGCTTTTCACGCTGCTCAGCCAGCTCCAGAGCGGCCTTCACGCGAGATTGCTTTTTCGCTTTCTCACGAATGCTAACAACGTCATTCGCTTTAACCTGATAAGAAGCGATGTTAACAACACGACCGTTTACCATGATTGCTTTGTGGCTAACCAGCTGACGTGATTCAGCACGAGTAGCGCCGAAGCCCATACGGTATACAACGTTGTCCAGACGACCTTCCAGCAGAGCCAGCAGGTTTTCACCTGTGTTGCCTTTCAGACGTGCTGCTTCTTTATAGTAGTTACGGAACTGACGCTCCAGCACACCGTACATACGGCGAACTTTTTGCTTTTCACGCAACTGCACACCATAGTCAGACAGACGCGGTTTACGCGCACCGTGCTGGCCAGGAGCTTGTTCAATTTTACACTTGGTATCGATCGCGCGAACGCCAGACTTAAGGAATAAGTCGGTGCCCTCACGACGGCTCAGCTTGAGCTTAGGACCCAAATATCTTGCCATTTTCTATCTCCAACTAACCTAAAAAACGGAGCGTTATACGCGACGTTTTTTCGGCGGACGACAACCGTTATGAGGGATCGGAGTCACATCAGTAATATTCGTGATGCGGAAACCAGCGGCGTTCAGAGCGCGAACAGTAGATTCACGACCCGGACCCGGACCTTTAACCATAACTTCCAGATTCTTGATGCCGTATTCTTTTACGGCTTCAGCGCAACGCTCTGCTGCAACCTGAGCTGCGAACGGAGTGGATTTGCGAGAACCACGGAAACCGGAACCACCGGCTGTTGCCCAACCCAATGCGTTACCCTGACGATCAGTAATAGTAACGATGGTGTTGTTGAAAGAAGCATGGATATGAGCCACGCCGTCAGAGACTTGTTTTCTTACACGTTTACGTGCACGAACTGGTGCCTTTGCCATTATTCAATCACCCCGATTATTTCTTGATCGGTTTGCGCGGACCCTTACGGGTACGTGCGTTGGTCTTAGTACGCTGACCGCGCACTGGCAGACCACGACGATGACGCAAACCGCGATAGCAACCAAGATCCATCAGGCGCTTGATGCTCATGCTGATTTCACGGCGCAGATCACCTTCAACGACAAATTTGGCAACTTCGTCACGCAGCGTGTCGATTTGTTCTTCAGACAGCTCACTGATCTTAACATCTTCAGCGATACCCGCTGCAGCCAGAATGGCTTTAGAACGGGTCTTGCCGACGCCGTAGATCGAAGTTAATGCGATCACAGCATGTTTCTGATCAGGAATGTTAATGCCTGCTATACGGGCCACTATGCACTCCTACTATTTAATATGTACGCACCATGCTGAAAAGCCCGTTTTCAGGATACTCAAATGGAAACGTACAGACATACAAAAGATTGGCTGGCTAATCTAGCCAGCTCAACCCAACTTTGCAAGAAAAATATGCGAAATAATCAGCCTTGGCGCTGTTTATGCTTCGGCTCGGCACTGCAAATCACACGGATGACACCATCACGCTTAACGATTTTGCAGTTACGGCATAATTTCTTGACGGAAGCACGAACTTTCATTTTTACTCTCCGTAACTTCTCAGGCGACCAATTAGCGGCCGTAGCCTTTCAGGTTCGCCTTCTTCAATGCAGACTCATACTGACTGGACATCATCAGAGTTTGCACTTGAGCCATAAAGTCCATAATCACGACAACAACGATTAGCAGTGAGGTCCCACCGAAGTAGAACGGTACTTTCATTGCATCACGCATGAACTCCGGGATCAGGCAGATAAAAGTAATATAGAGCGCACCAACCAAAGTCAGGCGGGTCATTACTTTATCGATATACTTCGCCGTTTGCTCTCCCGGACGAATTCCTGGTACAAATGCACCGGACTTCTTCAGGTTATCTGCTGTTTCACGCGGGTTGAAGACCAACGCCGTGTAGAAGAAACAGAAGAAGATGATCGCAGACGCATAGAGTAACACATAAAGTGGTTGCCCAGGCTGCAAATACAGCGAAATTGTTGTCAGCCAGTTCCAACCAGTACCGCCCCCGAACCATGACGCGATGGTCGCCGGGAACAGAATAATACTGGAAGCGAAGATAGCCGGGATAACCCCCGCCATGTTCACTTTCAGCGGTAAATGTGTGCTCTGTGCAGCATAGACACGACGACCTTGCTGACGTTTAGCGTAGTTCACCACAATGCGGCGTTGACCACGTTCAACGAAGACAACAAAGAACGTCACTGCAAATACTAATACTGCAACCAACAGCAACAGGAGGAAGTGCAGGTCGCCTTGACGCGCTTGCTCGATAGTGTGGGCGATGGCTGGCGGGAGGCCCGCAACAATACCGGCGAAGATAATGATTGAGATACCGTTACCGATACCACGCTCAGTAATCTGTTCGCCGAGCCACATCAGGAACATTGTCCCTGTGACCAGACTTACAACAGCGGTGAAGTAGAATGCAAAGCCCGGGTTTAACACCAGGCCCTGCATACCAGGCATATTCG
This sequence comes from Enterobacter cloacae complex sp. Mu1197, assembly GCF_040059225.1. NCBI lineage: Bacteria > Pseudomonadati > Pseudomonadota > Gammaproteobacteria > Enterobacterales > Enterobacteriaceae > Enterobacter > Enterobacter cloacae complex sp. Mu1197. Next base: position 4,274,549 of record NZ_CP157375.1, read on the forward strand.
GCAGACCGGTAGCAATACCGATCGACTGGAATATTGCCAGCACCAGAGTACCGTAACGGGTGTACTGACTAATCTTACGACGTCCAGACTCCCCTTCTTTCTTCAACTCTGCCAGGGCCGGATGAACGACCGTCAGCAGCTGGATAATAATAGATGCCGAAATGTACGGCATAATACCCAATGCGAAGATAGAAGCACGGCTGAGAGCACCACCAGAGAACATGTTGAACATTTCAATGATGGTGCCTCGCTGTTGCTCAAGCAGTTTGGCAAGTACAGCGGCATCGATACCAGGGATCGGAATAAAAGAGCCAATACGGAACACAATCAGCGCGCCGATAACAAACAGCAGTCTGCGTTTCAGCTCGCCAAATCCACCTTTGGCACTTTGAAAATCTAATCCCGGTTGCTTAGCCATCTGCTACTTATTCCTCAATTTTACCGCCAGCAGCTTCGATAGCAGCACGAGCACCTTTAGTAACACGCAGGCCACGAACAGTTACCGGAGTAGAAACTTCACCAGCCAGGATCACTTTCGCGAACTCGATCTGGATACCGATAATGTTTGCTGCTTTCAGCGTGTTCAGGTCTACAACGCCGCCTTCAACTTTCGCCAGGTCAGACAGACGGATTTCCGCTGTGATCGCTGCTTTGCGAGAGGTGAAGCCGAACTTCGGCAGACGACGGTACAGTGGCATCTGGCCACCCTCGAAACCGCGACGTACGCCACCGCCAGAACGAGAGTTCTGACCTTTGTGACCACGACCACCGGTTTTGCCGAGGCCAGAACCGATACCACGACCCAGGCGTTTACCCGCCTTTTTAGAGCCTTCGGCCGGAGACAGAGTATTTAAACGCATCTCTTACTCCTCAACTTTAACCATGAAGTAAACCGCGTTGACCATACCACGAACAGCAGGAGTATCCTCGCGCTCAACGGTATGACCAATACGACGCAGACCCAGGCCAAGCAGCGTTGCCTTGTGTTTCGGCAGACGACCGATTGCACTGCGGGTTTGAGTGATTTTAATAGTCTTTGCCATGGTCAATTACCCCAGAATTTCTTCAACGGATTTACCACGCTTGGCAGCGACCATTTCTGGAGAATTCATATTTTCCAGGCCATCAATAGTTGCACGAACCACGTTGATCGGGTTGGTGGAACCATATGCTTTAGCCAGAACGTTATGAACCCCAGCAACTTCCAGAACGGCGCGCATTGCACCACCGGCGATGATACCGGTACCTTCTGAAGCTGGCTGCATGAATACACGAGAACCCGTGTGAACACCTTTAACTGGGTGCTGCAGGGTGCCGTTGTTCAGCGCGACGTTAATCATGTTGCGACGGGCTTTTTCCATCGCTTTCTGGATCGCTGCTGGAACTTCACGCGCTTTACCGTAACCAAAACCAACGCGACCGTTACCATCGCCTACTACAGTCAGAGCTGTGAAGGAGAAAATACGACCACCTTTAACGGTTTTAGATACGCGGTTTACCGCGATCAGCTTTTCCTGCAGTTCGCCAGCCTGTTTTTCGATGTGAGCCATCTTACACCTCTACCTTAGAACTGAAGGCCAGCTTCACGGGCAGCATCTGCCAGTGCCTGGACACGACCATGATATTGGAACCCGGAACGGTCAAAGGAAACATTGCTGATGCCTTTTTCCAGAGCGCGTTCAGCAACAGCTTTACCTACAGCTGCAGCGGCGTCTTTGTTACCGGTGTACTTCAATTGTTCTGAGATAGCTTTTTCTACAGTAGAAGCAGCTACCAGAACTTCAGAACCGTTCGGTGCAATTACCTGTGCGTAAATATGACGCGGGGTACGATGTACCACCAGGCGAGTTGCACCCAGCTCTTTGAGCTTGCGGCGTGCGCGGGTCGCACGACGGATACGAGCAGATTTCTTATCCATAGTGTTACCTTACTTCTTCTTAGCCTCTTTGGTACGCACGACTTCGTCGGCGTAACGAACACCCTTGCCTTTGTAAGGCTCAGGACGACGGTAGGCGCGCAGATCTGCTGCAACCTGACCGATCAGCTGTTTATCAGCGCCTTTCAGCACGATTTCAGTTTGAGTCGGGCATTCTGCAGTGATACCGGCCGGCAGCGGATGCTCAACAGGGTGTGAGAAGCCCAGAGACAGGCCTACTGCATTCCCTTTGATAGCTGCACGATAACCTACACCAACCAGCTGAAGCTTTTTAGTGAAGCCTTCGGTAACACCAACAACCATTGAGTTCAGCAGGGCACGCGCGGTACCAGCCTGAGCCCATCCATCCACGAAACCATCACGTGGACCGAAGGTCAGAGCGTTATCTGCATGTTTAACTTCAACAGCTTTGTTGAGGGTACGAGTCAGCTCGCCGTTTTTACCTTTGATCGTAATAACCTGACCGTCGATTTTTACATCAACGCCGGCAGGAATAACGACCGGTGCTTTAGCAACACGAGACATTCTTTCCTCCGATTAGGCTACGTAGCAGATAATTTCGCCACCAAGACCAGCCTGGCGCGCTGCACGATCAGTCATAACACCTTTAGAGGTAGAAACAACTGCGATACCAAGACCAGCCATAACTTTTGGCAGCTCATCTTTTTTCTTATAGATGCGCAGGCCTGGGCGGCTGACACGCTGAATGCTTTCTACAACAGCTTTACCCTGGAAATACTTGAGAGTAAGTTCCAGTTCCGGCTTGGTGTCGCCTTCAACTTTAAAATCTTCGATAAAACCTTCTTCCTTCAGCACGTTGGCAATTGCCACTTTCAGCTTGGCGGAAGGCATGGTGACCGCAACTTTGTTCGCGGCCTGACCGTTACGGATACGGGTCAGCATATCCGCGATCGGATCTTGCATGCTCATCTGTCTTTACTCCCGTGATTCAATTGGTAATTACCAGCTAGCCTTTTTCAAGCCTGGCACTTCACCGCGCATAGCGGCTTCACGCAGTTTGATACGGCTCAACCCAAACTTGCCCACATAACCATGTGGACGACCTGTTTGACGACAGCGGTTACGCTGACGAGACGGGCTGGAATCACGCGGCAGAGACTGCAGCTTGAGAACCGCATTCCAACGATCTTCGTCGGAAGCGTTCACATCAGAAATGATCGCTTTCAGTTCAGCGCGTTTAGCGAAGAATTTATCAGCTAAAGCTACGCGCTTTACTTCGCGTGCTTTCATTGATTGCTTAGCCATTCAGTAACCCTACCTTACTTGCGGAACGGGAAGTCAAAGGCAGCCAGCAGAGCACGGCCTTCTTCGTCAGATTTCGCAGTAGTGGTAATGGTAATATCCAAACCACGCACGCGGTCGACTTTATCGTAGTCGATTTCTGGGAAGATGATCTGCTCACGGACACCCATGCTGTAGTTACCACGACCGTCGAAAGACTTAGCGGACAAGCCACGGAAGTCACGGATACGTGGAACAGCAATAGTGATCAGGCGCTCAAAGAACTCCCACATGCGTTCGCCACGCAGAGTTACTTTACAGCCGATCGGATAGCCCTGACGGATTTTGAAGCCTGCAACAGATTTGCGTGCTTTGGTGATCAGCGGTTTTTGACCGGAGATTGCTGTCAGGTCAGCTGCTGCGTTATCCAGCAGTTTCTTGTCAGCGATCGCTTCACCAACACCCATGTTCAGGGTGATCTTCTCGACCCGAGGGACTTGCATGACAGAATTGTAGTTAAACTCGGTCATGAGTTTCTTAACTACTTCGTCTTTGTAGTAATCATGCAGTTTCGCCATCGTACTACTCCAAATTACTTGATAGTTTCGCTGTTAGACTTGAAGAAACGGACTTTTTTGCCGTCTTCGAATCTAAAGCCTACACGGTCAGCCTTGCCGGTAGCCGCATTGAAGATTGCAACGTTAGAAACCTGAATAGCAGCTTCTTTTTCAACGATGCCACCTGGTTGGTTCAGGGCCGGAACCGGCTTCTGATGTTTCTTAACCAGGTTGATACCTTCAACGACAAGTTTGCCGGAAGACAGAACATTTTTTACTTTACCGCGTTTACCTTTATCTTTACCGGTTAACACGATAACTTCGTCATCACGACGGATTTTCGCTGCCATGATTCGCTCCTTAGAGTACTTCTGGTGCCAGAGAGATAATTTTCATGAACTTCTCAGTACGAAGTTCACGAGTTACCGGCCCAAAGATACGCGTGCCGATAGGCTGCTCGCTGTTATTGTTTAAAATAACGCATGCATTACCATCGAAGCGAATGACAGAACCGTCAGGGCGACGAACACCCTTCTTGGTGCGCACCACTACCGCCTTCAGCACATCACCTTTTTTGACCTTACCACGTGGAATTGCTTCCTTGATGGTGATCTTGATGATGTCGCCTACGCCTGCGTAGCGACGGTGCGAGCCACCCAGAACCTTGATACACATTACGCGACGTGCACCGGAGTTGTCGGCGACGTTCAGCATAGTCTGTTCTTGGATCATTTTAGTGCTCCGCTAATGTCAACTACTACCTGAGACTCTAAAATCAGAGCCGTTAAAAAGCCCCATATCGAGGGCGCGGCATTATAACACCGCTTCTGCAATATGGGTAGAAAAAATAAACGGCTCATCGCTGAGCCGTTTATTCGTATTGAGAAGGCGTACTGTATTACAGAACCGCTTTCTCTACAACGCGAACCAGCGTCCAGGACTTAGTCTTGGACAGTGGACGGCATTCACGGATTTCAACCTTGTCGCCGATACCACATTCGTTGTTCTCGTCATGTACGTGCAGTTTGGTCGTACGCTTGATGAATTTACCGTAGATCGGGTGTTTCACAATACGTTCGATAGCTACAACAATGGATTTCTCCATTTTGTCGCTAACAACACGACCTTGCAGAGTACGGATTTTATCGGTCATTACGCACCCGCCTTCTGAGTCAGTAAAGTCTTAACGCGTGCAACATTGCGACGCACTTGCTTCAGCAGGTGAGTCTGTTGCAGCTGGCCACTTGCAGCCTGCATACGCAGGTTGAACTGCTCACGCAGCAGGTTCAGCAGCTCAGCGTTCAGCTCTTCAACGCTTTTTTCACGCAGCTCTTTTGCTTTCATTACATCACCGTCTTAGTTACAAAGGTGGTTTTGATAGGCAGTTTCGCTGCTGCCAGGCCGAAGGCTTCACGGGCCAGCTCTTCCGGAACACCGTCCATTTCATAAAGGACTTTGCCCGGTTGGATCAAGGCAACCCAGTACTCCACGTTACCTTTACCTTTACCCATACGAACTTCCAGCGGCTTCTCGGTGATCGGTTTGTCCGGGAATACACGGATCCAGATCTTACCTTGACGCTTAACTGCACGGGTCATTGCACGACGTGCTGCTTCGATCTGACGTGCAGTCAGACGACCACGGCCAACAGCTTTCAGACCGAAAGTGCCGAAGCTAACATCCGTACCCTGCGCCAGACCACGGTTGCGGCCTTTGTGCACTTTACGGAATTTTGTACGCTTTGGTTGTAACATCAGCGACGCTCCTTATTTACGGCCTTTACGCTGCTGCTTTTTAGGTTGAGCAGCCGGTTTTTCCGGTTGTTCAACAGCAGCCATACCACCCAGGATCTCACCTTTGAAGATCCATACCTTAACGCCGATTACACCGTAAGTGGTGTGCGCTTCAGAGGTGTTGTAGTCGATGTCAGCACGCAGAGTGTGCAGCGGTACGCGACCTTCACGGTACCATTCGGTACGTGCGATTTCCGCGCCGCCCAGACGGCCGCTAACTTCAACTTTGATACCTTTAGCGCCCAGACGCATTGCGTTCTGTACAGCACGCTTCATAGCACGACGGAACATAACACGACGTTCCAGCTGAGAAGTGATGCTGTCAGCAACCAATTTAGCGTCCAGTTCAGGCTTACGAACTTCAGCGATATTGATCTGTGCAGGAACGCCAGCGATATCCGCTACGACCTTGCGCAGTTTTTCTACGTCTTCGCCTTTCTTACCGATAACGATGCCAGGACGAGCAGTGTGAATAGTCACACGGATGCTCTTCGCTGGACGCTCGATAACGATACGAGATACAGACGCTTTAGCCAGTTCCTTAGTCAGGTACTGACGTACTTTAAAATCGCTGTCCAGGTTGTCAGCGAATTCTTTGGTGTTCGCAAACCAGGTAGAGTTCCATGGTTTTACAATACCCAGGCGAATACCATTAGGATGTACTTTCTGACCCATTGCTAGTCTCCAGAGTCTCAGCGATCGGACACAACCACAGTAATGTGGCTGGTGCGCTTCAGGATGCGATCTGCACGACCTTTCGCACGCGGCATAATGCGCTTCATGCTTGGGCCTTCATCTACGAAAATTTTCGCGACTTTCAGATCGTCGATGTCAGCGCCATCGTTGTGTTCAGCGTTAGCAATGGCAGATTCCAGTACTTTCTTGACCAATACCGCAGCTTTCTTGTTGGTATAGGTCAGGATGTCCAGGGCCTGCGACACTTTCTTACCGCGAATCAGGTCAGCAACAAGGCGAACCTTCTGTGCAGAAGAACGAGCATGGCGATGTTGAGCTAAAGTTTCCATCTCTTCCTCCTACCTTATTTCTTCTTCGCTTTTTTATCAGCAGCGTGGCCGCGATAAGTACGAGTCGGTGCGAATTCACCCAGTTTGTGACCAACCATTTCGTCGGTAACAAAGACTGGAACGTGCTGACGACCATTATGGACAGCGATGGTCAAACCGATCATGTTAGGAAAGATCGTTGAACGACGGGACCAAGTGCGCAGGGGCTTCTTGTCTCCGCTTTCCACCGCTTTCTCTACCTTCTTCAGCAAGTGCAGGTCAATAAAAGGACCTTTCTTGAGAGAACGTGGCATGGCTTATCCTCTAAAATTATTTGCTACGGCGACGTACGATAAATTTATCAGTACGCTTGTTGCTGCGGGTCTTCTTACCTTTGGTCTGAACGCCCCACGGAGATACCGGGTGCTTACCAAAGTTACGACCTTCACCACCACCATGTGGGTGGTCGACTGGGTTCATCGCAGTACCGCGAACGGTAGGACGAACACCACGCCAGCGTGCAGCACCTGCTTTACCCAGAACGCGCAGCATATGCTCAGCATTGCCAACTTCGCCCAGAGTAGCGCGGCAGTCTGCTTCGACTTTACGCATTTCACCAGAACGCAGACGCAGGGTGACATAAGCACCATCACGCGCAACGATCTGAACGTAAGTACCCGCGGAACGCGCCAGCTGACCGCCTTTACCTGGTTTCATTTCTACGTTATGAACGGTAGAACCAACCGGGATATTGCGCATCGGCAGGGTGTTGCCTGCTTTGATTGCAGCATCAACGCCAGACTGAATCTGGTCGCCAGCTTTCAGGCCTTTAGGGGCCAGGATGTAACGGCGTTCGCCATCTTTGTACAGAACCAGCGCGATGTTCGCGGAACGGTTCGGATCGTACTCAAGACGTTCAACAACTGCTGGGATACCGTCTTTGTTGCGTTTGAAGTCAACAATACGATAAGCCTGCTTGTGGCCACCACCGATGTGACGAGTGGTGATACGGCCATTGTTGTTACGACCACCGGATTTGCTGTTTTTTTCCAGCAACGGAGCAAAAGGTTTGCCCTTGTGCAGCTCAGGGTTAACCACTTTAACTACGTGGCGACGACCCGGAGATGTCGGTTTACATTTAACAACTGCCATTGTATTACTCCTCCGACTTACTCAGCGCCGCCAACGAAGTCCAGATTCTGGCCTTCTTTCAGGGTGACGTAAGCTTTTTTCCAGTCGCTACGACGACCGATACGCTGTCCGTGACGTTTAACTTTCCCTTTAACTACCAGGGTGTTAACGACTTCGACTTCGACTTCAAACAGTTTCTGCACAGCAGCTTTGATCTCTGCTTTGGTCGCGTCTTTAGCAACTTTGAGAACGATGGTGTTTGTTTTTTCCATCGCAGTAGACGCTTTTTCAGAAACGTGCGGTGCGCGAAGCACCTTCAGCAGACGTTCTTCACGAATCATGCCAGCATCTCCTCAACTTGCTTAACAGCATCAGCAGTCATTACGACTTTGTCGAAGGCGATCAGGCTAACCGGGTCGATACCAGTCGCATCGCGTACGTCAACCTTGTGCAGGTTACGTGCGGCCAGGAACAGGTTCTCGTCCAGCTCACCGGTGATGATCAGCACATCTTCCAGAGCCATGTCTTTCAGTTTCTGTGCCAGCAGCTTAGTTTTAGGCGCTTCAACAGAGAACTTCTCGACAACGATCAGACGATCCTGACGTACCAGTTCGGACAGGATGCTTTTCAGCGCGCCGCGGTACATCTTTTTGTTAACTTTTTGACTGTGGTCCTGTGGACGCGCAGCGAAGGTCACGCCACCTGAACGCCAGATCGGGCTCTTGATAGAACCTGAACGCGCACGGCCGGTACCTTTCTGGCGCCATGGCTTTTTGCCAGAACCAGTTACTTCAGCACGAGTCTTCTGAGCACGAGTACCCTGACGAGCACCAGCTGCATAAGCAACAACAACCTGGTGAACCAGCGCTTCGTTGAAATCACGACCGAAGGTAGTTTCGGAAACAGTCAGCGCGCTCTGCGCGTCTTTCAATACTAATTCCATTGCTATCCCCTTACGCCTTCACAGCTGGTTTAACGATCAGGTCGCTACCGGTTGCACCCGGGACCGCACCTTTAACCAGCAGCAGGTTGCGCTCAGCGTCAACACGTACTACGTCCAGGCTCTGAACGGTTACACGTTCGTTGCCCAGCTGACCTGCCATTTTCTTGCCTTTGAACACTTTGCCCGGAGTCTGGTTCTGACCGATAGAACCCGGAACGCGGTGAGACAAGGAGTTACCGTGGGTAGCGTCCTGGGTACGGAAGTTCCAGCGCTTAACGGTACCAGCAAAACCTTTACCTTTAGAGGTACCGGTTACGTCAACTTTTTTAACGTCAGCAAACAGCTCAACGCTAATGTCCTGACCTACGGTGAACTCTTCGCCTTCAGCAAGACGGAATTCCCACAGACCACGGCCAGCTTCTACGCCAGCTTTAGCGAAGTGACCCGCTTCTGGTTTGGTTACACGGTTAGCTTTTTTAGCACCAGTGGTAACCTGAATAGCGCGGTAGCCATCGTTAGCCAGATCTTTAACCTGAGTAACGCGGTTTGCTTCAACTTCGATTACGGTTACTGGGATAGAAACGCCATCTTCAGTGAAGATGCGGGTCATACCCACTTTTTTACCGACTAAACCAATCATTGTTTCAACCTCTCAATCGCTCGATGACCTGATTAACCCAGGCTGATCTGCACGTCTACACCGGCAGCCAGATCCAGACGCATCAGAGCATCAACGGTTTTCTCAGTTGGCTCAACGATGTCAACCAGACGCTTGTGAGTGCGGATTTCGTACTGATCGCGCGCGTCTTTGTTAACGTGCGGAGAGATCAGAACGGTGAAGCGCTCTTTGCGGGTCGGCAGCGGGATCGGACCACGGACTTGCGCACCAGTGCGCTTAGCAGTCTCGACGATTTCCGCGGTTGATTGATCGATCAGACGATGATCAAACGCTTTAAGGCGGATACGGATTCTTTGGTTCTGCATGAGACCAGAGCTCCAATTATTTTATAAACGAAAATGATTACTCCTCAAACCCATTACGATTGATGGGAGAGTGTAACCGTTCTTACGTAGCTCCCCAATTGGGAGCATTGTTGAGTAACAAAATGAGCTACTCTGGTTCTGATTGAACCCGCCGTCAATTACGACAAGCCCGCGCATTATACGTAAATCTGGGCAAGACGCAAGTGCCGTTTAGAAATTAAGCGCCAATGTCGCAGGGTGCGTAAGAGCGCGCAACGTTTAATGCAATGTATTCTGCGGCGATGCTTTGTTTCGAGCCGCTACGCATCTCCGTTTTTTGTGCATTGCCGGACAGGCCGATTATAACGACTATGCGCTCAAACCCGTTTGAGGCCTTTTACATGCTAACCACCCTCCCCTTTCTGCTGATCTATCTTTCACTGACTGCCTTACTGGTACATGCCGATATTCGCTACGGTCTGCTTCCCGATAAATTTCTCTGCCCGCTGCTATGGGCGGGGCTGCTCTTCCAGCTCTGTATCCAACCTGATTTTCTGCCGAGCGCAGTGGCGGGTGCGATGGCTGGATATATTGGCTTTGCCGTTATTTACTGGGGCTACTGGTTTATCTGCCGGCGTGAAGGCATGGGATATGGCGATGTGAAATACCTGGCAGCGCTTGGTGCATGGCATGGCTGGTGCGTACTTCCAATGCTGGCGTTACTCGCGGCGCTGATGGCGCTTCTCTGCATACTTGTCTTTTCGTTAATCCGCCCTGATAAGAAGGCAATAAAAAACCCGCTGCCTTTTGGGCCATTTCTGGCAGCAGCGGGTTTATGCGTAGGCTGGAAGACGTTGCTTATTCTTCCACTTTAATCTGTGACTGAAGATAGTTTTGCAGGCCAATTTTAGCAATGAGATCCAGCTCTGTTTCCAGCCAGTCAATATGCCCTTCTTCATCGGCCAGGATCTGGATCATCATATCGCGGCTGACGTAGTCATGTACGCTGTCAGCATAGGCAATGGCTTCACGGAGATCTTTAGCGCCTTCAAGTTCCAGCCTGAGGTCGGAACGCAGCATCTCTTCGACATCTTCTCCGATACCCAGCTTGCCGAGATCCTGCAGGTTTGGAATGCCTTCAAGGAATAAAATACGCTCGATATATTTATCAGCGTGTTTCATCTCATCTATAGATTCATGGTACTCAACGTCGTTTAAACGTTTGAGTCCCCAGTTTTTGAACATTCTCGCGTGAAGAAAATACTGGTTGATTGCGACTAGCTCATTTCCCAATAATTTATTGAGATAACTTATGATTTTAACATCACCTTTCATTATATAGTCCCTCCGCTTCCACTCATTGAAGCGTAGATCGGGCTACAGGGATGTCAAAAAAAAGATGGGCGCTTACGCGATCTCTTTGTATTCCGGGATCTGCATCAGTTCGTCCTGCATGATCTCTCGCGCAGCACGTACACATTTACCGCATTGATTTCCCACCGGAACAAATTTGCGAAGCTGCTGGAATGACTGGGGCTGAAACTGGCGAACGGCCTGACGTATTTTTTTGTCGCTTACACCATTACATAAACAAACGTACATAGAAACTCCCGTTCAAATTATGCGCAAAGTGTAAGTGAGAATGGTTATGATTACAATAGCACAAACGCCAGAATGCGGGGCGGGAGCAGGCAAAAAATGCGAAATTTTGTGACAACGCCTGAGCGGCAGAAAACAAAAAAGGACGCCGAAGCGTCCTTTTTTTATTCGGGGATAATTAATTAGCCCAGAACTTTAGCAACAACGCCCGCGCCAACGGTACGGCCGCCTTCACGGATTGCGAAACGCAGACCGTCGTCCATCGCGATTGGGTGGATCAGCGTCACAACCATCTTGATGTTGTCGCCTGGCATTACCATCTCAACGCCTTCTGGCAGTTCGATGGTACCGGTCACGTCAGTAGTACGGAAGTAGAACTGTGGACGGTAGCCTTTGAAGAACGGAGTATGACGGCCGCCTTCGTCTTTGGACAGGATGTACACTTCAGATTCGAACTTGGTGTGTGGCTTGATTGAGCCTGGCTTAGCCAGAACCTGACCACGTTCGATTTCTTCACGTTTGATACCACGCAGCAGAACACCAACGTTCTCACCAGCACGGCCTTCGTCCAGCAGTTTGCGGAACATTTCAACGCCAGTACAGGTAGACTTCGCAGTCTCTTTGATACCAACGATTTCAACTTCTTCACCAACTTTGATGATACCGCGCTCTACACGACCGGTAACAACGGTACCACGACCGGAGATGGAGAATACGTCTTCGATTGGCAGCAGGAATGGCTTGTCAATCGCACGCTCTGGTTCTGGGATGTAAGAATCCAGGAAGCCAGCCAGTTCGATGATTTTCGCTTCCCACTCAGCTTCGCCTTCCAGCGCTTTCAGAGCAGAACCACGAACGATTGGGGTATCGTCGCCTGGGAAATCGTACTGAGACAGCAGTTCACGAACTTCCATCTCTACCAGTTCCAGCAGCTCTTCGTCATCAACCATGTCGCATTTGTTCAGGAACACGATGATGAAAGGAACGCCTACCTGACGACCCAGCAGGATGTGCTCACGAGTCTGAGGCATTGGGCCGTCAGTCGCAGCAACAACCAGGATCGCGCCGTCCATCTGCGCAGCACCGGTGATCATGTTTTTAACATAGTCGGCGTGGCCTGGGCAGTCTACGTGTGCGTAGTGGCGAGTCGGGGTGTCATACTCAACGTGGGAAGTGTTGATGGTGATACCACGAGCTTTTTCTTCTGGTGCGTTATCGATCTGGTCGAATGCACGAGCAGAACCACCGTAGGTTTTAGCCAGAACGGTAGTGATTGCAGCAGTCAGGGTAGTTTTACCATGGTCAACGTGGCCGATAGTACCAACGTTGACGTGCGGTTTTGTACGTTCAAATTTTTCTTTAGACACGGCTATATTCCTTACTATAGTGCTCTCCCCTGTGGAGAGAGCACGGGACTTAGGTTTTAATCCTGTGGATTACTTACCACGGGCTTCAATAACGGCCTGAGCAACGTTGTTAGGCGCATCATCATACTTCAGGAATTCCATGGTGTATGATGCACGACCTTTGGTCAGAGAACGCAGCTGAGTTGCATATCCGAACATTTCAGACAGCGGAACTTCAGCGTGGATCTTAACGCCAGTTACTTCGGATTCCTGACCACGCAGCATACCGCGACGACGGCTCAAGTCACCGATAACGTCACCGGTGTTCTCTTCAGGAGTTTCTACTTCAACCTTCATGATTGGCTCAAGCAGAACTGGTTTTGCTTTCTTAAAGCCTTCTTTAAAGGCAATAGACGCAGCCAGTTTAAACGCCAGTTCAGAGGAGTCAACGTCGTGGTAAGAACCGAAGTGCAGACGAACACCCATGTCAACAACCGGATAGCCAGCCAGAGGGCCCGCTTTCAGCTGTTCCTGAATGCCTTTATCAACGGCTGGGATGTATTCGCCAGGAATTACACCACCTTTGATGTCGTTGATGAACTCGTAACCTTTCGGGTTAGAGCCCGGCTCCAGTGGGTACATGTCGATCACAACGTGACCGTACTGACCGCGACCACCAGACTGCTTAGCGTGTTTACCTTCAATGTCGGTAACTTTCGCGCGAATCGCTTCGCGGTAAGCAACCTGAGGTTTACCCACGTTCGCTTCAACGTTGAATTCACGCTTCATACGGTCAACGATGATGTCCAGGTGCAGTTCACCCATACCAGCGATGATGGTCTGGTTAGATTCTTCATCAGTCCATACGCGGAATGATGGGTCTTCTTTCGCCAGACGGCCCAGAGCCAGACCCATTTTTTCCTGGTCAGCTTTGGTTTTTGGTTCAACTGCGATGGAGATTACCGGCTCTGGGAATTCCATACGCTCCAGAATGATCGGGTGATCCGGGTCACACAGGGTGTCACCAGTGGTCACGTCTTTCAGACCGATAGCTGCAGCGATGTCGCCCGCACGAACTTCTTTGATCTCTTCACGTTTGTTAGCGTGCATCTGTACGATACGGCCAAAACGCTCACGCGCCGCTTTCACGGAGTTCAGGATGGTGTCACCGGAGTTAACCACACCAGAGTAAACGCGGAAGAAGGTCAGGTTACCCACGAATGGGTCGGTAGCAATTTTGAACGCCAGTGCAGAGAATGGCTCTTCGTCGCTTGCGTGACGCTCAGCCGGGGTATCTTTACCGTCGTCCAGGATGCCGTTGATCGCTGGAACGTCAACTGGGGATGGCAGGTAGTCAACTACCGCATCCAGCATCGCCTGAACACCTTTGTTCTTGAACGCAGAACCACAGGTTACCAGGATGATTTCGTTGTTCAGAACGCGCTGACGCAGAGCTTTTTTGATCTCTTCTTCAGTCAGTTCTTCACCACCCAGGTATTTCTCCATCAGCTCTTCAGAAGCTTCAGCAGCGGATTCGATCAGGTTCTGGTGCCATTCGTCAGCCAGGTCCTGCATTGCAGCTGGGATATCTTCGTATTCGAAGGTAACGCCCTGGTCTGCATCGTTCCAGTTGATGGCTTTCATTTTCACCAGGTCGATAACGCCGGTGAAGCCTTCTTCAGCACCAATTGCCAGCTGCAGCGGAACAGGGTTCGCGCCCAGACGGGTTTTGATCTGACCAACAACTTTCAGGAAGTTAGCACCCATACGGTCCATTTTGTTAACGAACGCGATGCGTGGAACTTTATATTTGTTCGCCTGACGCCATACGGTTTCAGACTGTGGCTGAACACCACCAACTGCGCAATAAACCATTACCGCGCCGTCAAGAACACGCATGGAACGTTCTACTTCGATGGTGAAGTCAACGTGCCCTGGGGTGTCGATGATGTTTACGCGATGCGGTTCGTACTGCTTAGCCATACCTGACCAGAATGCAGTAGTCGCTGCGGAGGTGATAGTGATACCACGCTCCTGCTCCTGTTCCATCCAGTCCATGGTGGCTGCGCCGTCATGAACTTCACCGATTTTGTGGTTTACACCGGTGTAGAACAGAATACGTTCGGTAGTAGTGGTTTTACCGGCGTCGATGTGCGCACTGATACCGATGTTACGGTAGCGTGCGATGGGTGTTGTACGAGCCATTTGATTCCTCGTTTATATCTTTAGGCGTTCAGTTAAGTTACCCAGAGCGGGCGGCTTCTCTGAAGCGCCCGCCTGGTGACTAAGACTCCGAAGGGATTACCAACGGTAGTGTGCGAACGCCTTGTTGGCTTCTGCCATACGGTGAACGTCTTCACGTTTCTTAACTGCAGTACCTTTGTTGTCTGCAGCATCAGAAAGTTCGTTCGCCAGACGCAGAGCCATGGATTTATCACCGCGTTTACGAGCAGCTTCAACGATCCAACGCATTGCCAGGGCATTACGACGAACCGGACGAACTTCAACTGGAACCTGATAAGTAGAACCACCAACGCGGCGGGACTTAACTTCTACAGTTGGGCGAACGTTGTCGAGAGCGACTTCGAAAGCTTCCAGTTCATTTTTACCAGAACGCTGAGCCAGGGTCTCAAGCGCGCTGTATACGATTGCTTCTGCAGTAGATTTTTTACCATCTACCATCAGGATATTGACAAATTTTGCCAGCAGTTCTGATCCGAATTTCGGATCTGGAAGAATTTTACGCTGACCAATGACGCGACGACGTGGCATGGGAATACTCCGTTGTTAATTCAGGATTGTCCAAAACTCAAAGAGTTTAGTGTGACATTAAGATAAATCAGTTTGGCCTTACTTAACGGAGAACCATTAAGCCTTAGGACGCTTCACGCCGTACTTGGAGCGAGCCTGCTTACGGTCTTTAACACCTGAGCAGTCCAGCGCACCACGAACGGTGTGGTAACGAACACCCGGAAGGTCTTTAACACGACCGCCACGGATCAGGATCACGGAGTGCTCCTGCAGGTTGTGACCTTCACCACCGATGTAGGAAGTCACTTCGAAACCGTTAGTCAAACGCACACGGCATACTTTACGCAGTGCGGAGTTTGGTTTTTTAGGAGTGGTGGTATATACACGAGTACATACACCACGTTTCTGCGGGCAGGCTTCCAGCGCAGGCACGTTGCTTTTCGCAACTTTGCGTGCACGTGGTTTGCGTACCAGCTGGTTAACTGTTGCCATTAAATAGCTCCTGGTTTTAGCTTTTGCTTCGTAAACACGTAATAAAACGACCTCATACAATATGAGGACGCGAAATTTTAGGGCTACGTCGAAAAGGTGTCAAGAAATATACAGCGATCTCAAATCACCAGTTCATTTGACTGGCGTGCGTCACAGTAAGATTGACGAAATCAGTATAGCCAACCACGTCAATTTTGGCTGAAATTTGACCAGAAAGACCCCGCGCATCCAGATCGTCTTTCAGCGCAGAGACTGTTATGGGGGCATTAGTGAGAATTTCAACGAAACGACTGCCTTCAAGTGCGGCAAGCACGCCGTCCTGAATCAGCAGCAGATCATCACCGTCGCGCAGCATACTCAGTAACGCGTCGATGTCACATTGCCATGGTGAATGGCTCAGAGTATGGAGCATGGCAGCCTCAGAAAGTCAGAACGGTGTCGTAGTGGGAAAAGTGTTCGCGCAATGCCGCAGAAGACAGGACGGTCACATCCAGCACGAAAGGCGTCTTCTCATCCAAACCGCGAGCGGCCAGCGAGTCGGCGCAGACATACAGGGTTTCAATGTCGTACAGCGGCAACACTTTGAAGGTCGCGATGTAATCCCGCGCCAGAATGGCCTGTGGCTGCTGACCCGCCAGAAGCTGAAACACCCCGTCCCCCAAAAAGAAGACGCCGATATCTTCGGTCAGCGCGGACGTCGCAAGTAACGCATCCAGCCCTTCGCGGCCGGAAGCGCTGCCGTGCGGCGCAGACGTAAACACAAATGCCACGCGCTTCATCAGAATTGCACCACTCTGTCGCAGGTTAACGCCGCCTGTGCCAGCGCACCCAGGCCACTTAACGAAAAACCGGGCTGCAGGTTAGAACCCGATAAACCAAGACGCGCGGCTTCGGTTGCATCTGTCACGCCGCGGCGCAGTGCTGCCGCGACGCAGATATGCAGTTCTACGCCCTGCTTTTCGTTTAGTGCCTGCCAGCCGCGCACCACGTCAAACTCATCGCTCGCCGGTGACGTAAACTGGTTCGCGTTATACACCCCTTCCCGATAGAAGAAGACACTCGCCAGCTCATGTCCGGCTGCCAGCAGCGCATGCGCAAACTGCAGCGCGCTGCTGGCCTGCTGAGTCCCGTACGCCGGGCCGGTCACCATTAACGCAAAACGCATTACTTGTCTTGTCCCAGGAAATCACCGCTTTTGAACTGGCGAATATAGAGATAGACCGTGTGCTTGGAGATGTTCAGACGATCGGCCACCTGGTTGATGGCGTCTTTAATATCAAAAATCCCTTTTTCATAGAGATTGAGCACGATCTGACGATTCTTGGCGTTGTTCGAGACGTTGCGGTCGGCATTCACCTCTTCAATAGTGAACTCCAGCGTCTGCGTCACAAGATCTTCGACGGAAGAGGCAAAGTTAACAGAAGAGCCAACATCCGGCGTTTCGGGTGGAACAAAGGTGCTCATGATCTGCGAGAATGGCACATCAAGGTTCATGTTGATGCACAGCAGCCCAATCACGCGATGCTCGCGGTTTCGAATCGCGATGGTTTCTGACTTCATCAGCACGCCGCTTTTGGCGCGGGTGAAATAGCATTTGGAGACGCTGCTGTCCGCGCCGGTCATGTCATGCAACATACGCAATGCAAGGTCGGTAATTGGCGAACCAATTTTACGGCCAGTATGCTCACCATTCGCAATGCGGATGGCGGAACACTTCAGATCTTGCAGGGAGTGCAATACGATTTCGCAGTGGGAGCCAATGAGCATCGCTAACCCGTCCACTACCGCTTCATAGGATTTCAGAATATCGAAGTCGGTCTGATCGAAAGGACGTTGATCCAGTAAATCAAGTTCACTGGTTTCGTTGGTTAAAAGCGACCTGGACATGAAAAAAACACTCCTTTTCAGGAGCCTGTCGTTAGGTTTTCAGGGCAGGCTCATTATCTACACGGACAACTAAATTAATACAGCGTGCCTAACGCTTTCCAGTGTTAATTATACCTGCCCCACAATAAAAAACCGCCGCCTTAAAGGCGGCGGTTTTTTTTCAGCATTACTTCTTAGCGGCAGCGGCTTTATCGTCAGCCGGTGCGTCTGCCTTGGCATCCGCTTTCGGTGCCGGTTTGATGTCCAGCAGCTCTACGTCAAAGACCAGGGTAGAGTTGGCAGGGATACCTGGAACGCCGGTTTTGCCATAGGCCAGATCCGGTGGAATAACCATCTTGATCTTGCCGCCTTTCTTGATGTTTTTCAGGCCTTCAGTCCAGCCCGGGATCACACCGTCCAGACGGAAGGAGAGTGGCTCACCACGGGTGTAAGAGTTATCAAACTCTTTACCGTCGATCAGCGTACCTTTGTAGTTCACGACAACGGTGTCGCTGTCTTTAGGCGCATCGCCGGTGCCTTCTTTCTCAACTTTGTACACCAGGCCAGTCGAAGAGGTTTTCACACCCTTCTCTTTAGCAAAGGCATCGCGGTAGGCTTTGCCTTTCGCTTCGTTGTCTTTAGCGTCCGCGTCCATCTTGGTCTGCGCGGCGCCCTTCACACGCGCTTCGAACGCCTGCAGAGTCTGTTCAATTTCCTGGTCAGACAGCTTGCTCTTATCGGCAAATGCGTCCTGAACGCCCGCGATCAGCTGAGCTTTATCCAGTTTGATGCCCAGTTTCTCTTGTTCTTTCAGAGAGTTTTCCATGTAACGACCCAGAGATGCGCCCAGTGCGTAGGCGGATTTCTGGTCGTCATTTTTGAACGCCGCTTTGCTGTCTGCAGTGGCAGCAGGCTTCGCAGCAGTATCAGCAGCGAATGACAGCGGCGCGTTCAGCGCAACAGCCATCGTCGTCGCCAGCAGCGTTACTTTAAACAGTGATTTCATCCATATCTCCAGGGCCTGGGGACTCTCACCCCAGCGTTAAACGTAAATGAGTGACGTACTATAAAACGTTGCAGAAGAAATCTACAGACAGACACGTCCAATTCTCGCCACTTTTCAGACTATTTTTGTTTAAATAAGTTTCTTGCCAGAGGGATGCGAACTGTACTTAAGGATAAACTCAGTTAAACTGCGCCGCCGCTGGGCCATTATGGCGAATCTGAAATAAACGAGGTGAATGATGAAGGATACAACGATAGAAGCGAGAATGGCTGAGCTTGAAAGCCGCCTGGCTTTTCAGGACATCACCATCGAAGAGCTAAACCAGACCGTGACCGCACATGAGCTCGAAATGGCGAAACTGCGGGATCATATGCGCCTGCTGACGGAAAAGCTGAAGGCTACGCAGCCGTCGAACATTGCCTCTCAGTCGGAAGAGACGCCACCTCCTCATTATTGAGGCGTAAAAAAAGCGGGATTATCCCGCTTTTTTATTTTCCGCATGACGGAATTAGTGGCAGCCGCAACCGCCGTTACCGCAACCACCTTTACCGTGGCCGTGGTCATGACCATGGTCGTGGCCGTGACCACCGCAGCAGCCATCGTGGCCGTGATCGTGGTCATGGTCATGACCGTGCGCACCGTGAACGTGGCCATGAGCCAGCTCTTCTTCGGTCGCTTCACGGATCGCAACAACTTCTACGTTGAACTTCAGGTTCTGGCCAGCCAGCATGTGGTTGCCGTCAACCACGACGTGGTCATCTTCCACTTCGGTGATTTCAACTGGAACCGGGCCCTGGTCGGTTTCTGCCAGGAAGCGCATGCCAACCTGCAGTTCGTCAACGCCCATGAACACGTCTTTAGGAACGCGCTGAACCAGGTTGTCGTCATACTGACCGTAAGCGTCGTTCGCGCCTACAGCAACGTCAAATTTGTCGCCAACTTCATGACCTTCCAGCGCGTTTTCCAGGCCGGAAATCAGGGAACCGTGACCATGCAGGTAGTCAAGCGGCGCACTCACCGGAGACTCATCAACCAACACACCGTCTTCTGTACGTACCTGATAGGCCAGGCTGACCACCAGGTCTTTTGCTACTTTCATGATATCTCCTGAGCGTGGGAAAATTGCTGGCGCAGATTGTAGCGGAAATCTGCACCTGTGTACCCTTTAGCTTAAAAAAACTCAGGGCATATCGCTAGTCCGGATGAAAAATCCCGATAACTTGCTCTTCTTTGCGAACGTGATCGCGGGCCTCTTTGTCGGCCTCACGCATCTGGTGACCGCACTTAACACACTCAACAACATCAATATTATTTTCCCGCCACATCGCCAGGGTATCTTGCGCCTGGCAGGTCGGGCATTTTGCACCCGCGATAAAGCGTTTACGTACAGCCATCTTTCGTTACCCTTTATTCAAATTCATCCCAGCCATCGAGCTGGCGTCGTTCCTGCTGCATCTCGCGCTGGAAGATCTCCTCCAGCTCGCGACGCGCTTCCCGCACGCGGGAGATCTGCGCCGTATCGGTATGTACCGGCATCAGCTCGCGCAGCATCCGCATATCCAGCCGGCGGAAGTGCATCTGAGCACGCTGCGCCTGATGCGGATGCATGCCAAGCGAGATCAGCGCCTTGCGCCCCAGCTCCAGCGCACTGGAGAACGTCTCACGGGAGAAGTGTTTCACACCCGCCTGCAATAATTCGTGAGCTTCAACACGTCCCCGCGCACGCGCCAGAATATGCAGATGCGGGAAATGCTGCTGGCAGAGATCTACCAGCTTCATCGTGTCTTCCGGATCGTTACAGGTAATGACGATGGACTCTGCCGCCTCTGCCCCCGCCGAGCGCAGTAGCTCGAGCTGGGTCGCATCGCCGTAGTAAACTTTGTAGCCGTATTTGCGCATCAGGTTGACCGCGCTGATATCCCGCTCCAGCACCGTAATGCGCATTTTGTTCGCCATCAGCAAACGTCCGATCACCTGTCCAAAGCGGCCAAAGCCCACCACGATCACCTGGGGCTTATCATCCTCCACCCACGGCGCTTCGTCTTCATCGTCTGTCGGATTCAGGCGGCGCGACAGCAGTTTATCCACCAACTTCATCAACAGCGGCGTGGTCATCATTGACAGCGTGACCGTCACCAGCAAAAGCGCCATCTGATCGTCTTTAAACAGCTTCTGGGACGAGGCGGTAGAGAACAGCACAAACGCGAACTCGCCTCCCTGACTCAACACGCTGGCAAACTGCATGCGTTCCGAACTGCGCAAGCCGTAAATGCGCGCCATGACGTACAGCACCAGCGTTTTCACCGCCACCAGGATGGCCACGCTCACCACAACCCACAGCAGATGGGTATAGAGCACGCCAAGGTTGAGCGCCATCCCCACCGAAATAAAGAACAGGCCTAACAGCAGCCCTTTAAAGGGATCGATGGCAATTTCCAGCTCGTGCCGGTATTCACTTTCCGCCAGCAGCACCCCGGCGATAAAGGTCCCAAGCGCCATCGACAGCCCCAGCGCGTCCATAAACAATGCCGACCCCAGCACCAGCAGCAGCGTCGCGGCGGTAAACACCTCGCGCACACCGGACGCGGCAATAAAGCGGAACACCGGACGTAACAGGAAACGTCCGCCAATCAGCATCCCCGCGAAGGCCAGCACCTTCATCGCGACTTTCGCCCAGTCGAAGTGGTCGTCGCCGGAGCCCGCCAGCAGCGGCACCAGCGCCAGCGCCGGGATGACCGCCAAATCCTGGAACAGCAGCACCGAAAAACCCAGCTGACCGGCTTCGTTGCGGTTCATCCCCTTGTCGCGCATCAGCTGCAGGGCCATCGCCGTCGACGACATCGCAAGGCCTATCCCGCCTATCACCGCCGCCTGCCAGGAGAAATTCGTCAGCATTAACAGGCCCCCCAGAATCGCGGCGCTGAACACCACCTGCGCGGCACCCACGCCAAAGATGGAGCGTCGGAGCTGCCACAATTTAGAAGGGTTGAGCTCAAGGCCGATGATGAACATCAGGAACACCACGCCCAGTTCGGAGAAATGAAGAATTTCATCTACATCGCTGATGAATCCCAGTCCCCAGGGGCCAATCGCGATCCCCGCCAGCAGATACCCCAGTACCGCACCGATACCAATACGCGCAGCAAGCGGCACCGCGACGACGGCCGCAAATAAAAACAGCACCCCGGCGAGGAGCAAATTCGATCCTTCCATTAACGACCTCCTGCCGGAATCGGTGACGCCAGCCATTCACCATAGGCTCTGGCGTGGCTGGCCAGTTCTTTCGGATCCTGACGTCGGGCCCAGTAGACAATAATCGGGCTCATCCAGTGCATACGGCACATTGCCGCCGTCAGTTCGAAAGGCCGCAGAATGTCGCTCATCGGATAGCGGTTCAGCCCGTCGTGGCGGTAAGCGCTTTCGGGTTCACCGGTCGTAATCACGCTACGCCAGTACTTTCCCGCCAGCTGGTTGCCCCCCACCCCACTGGAGAAGCCCCGGCTCAGCACGCGGTCCAGCCACTCTTTGAGCAGCGCCGGACAGCTGTAGGTATAAAGCGGATGCTGGAACACAATCACGTCATGCTGACGCAGCAGTTCCTGCTCGTAAGGAATATCAATAAAGAAATCAGGATAGTGCGCGTAGAGATCGTGCACCGTCACGTTACTGAGCTGTGTGGCCGGCTTAAGCAGCACCCGGTTTGCCACCGAGTCCTGAGATTCCGGATGGGCATACAGCAGCAGCACTTTTGCTGTCTGAGACATCATTCCCCTCCCGGTCTTGTTTCTGTTTTTGTGTATCGTTGTTGTTTTGGGCTACCATGGCGGCCCGGTGCGGAAAATGGCCCACACCTTACATTATCATAATGACAAATTAACATAGTCGGAACATACGGCGCTTCTATGATTGTTTTCTCCTCGTTACAAATTCGTCGCGGCGTGCGCGTCCTGCTGGATAACGCCACTGCTACCATCAACCCAGGCCAAAAAGTGGGTCTGGTCGGCAAAAACGGCTGTGGTAAATCCACGCTGCTGGCGTTGCTGAAAAACGAGATTAGCGCGGATGGCGGTAACTTCACCTTCCCGGGGAACTGGCAGCTCGCCTGGGTGAACCAGGAGACGCCAGCCCTGAGCGAACCGGCACTCGACTATGTTATTGACGGCGACCGGGAATACCGCAAGCTCGAGGCGGAACTTAACGCCGCTAACGAGCGCAACGACGGCCACGCCATCGCCACCGTTCACGGCAAGCTGGACGCCATTGACGCGTGGACCATTCGCTCCCGCGCCTCCAGCCTGCTTCACGGCCTGGGCTTCAGCAACGAACAGCTGGAACGTCCGGTCAGTGACTTCTCCGGTGGCTGGCGCATGCGCCTCAACCTGGCGCAGGCGCTGATCTGCCGCTCTGACCTGCTGCTGCTCGATGAACCGACTAACCACCTCGATCTCGATGCGGTTATTTGGCTGGAGAAGTGGCTCAAGAGCTATCAGGGCACTCTGATTCTGATCTCCCACGACCGAGACTTCCTCGACCCGGTGGTGGATAAAATCATTCATATCGAACAGCAAACGATGTTCGAGTACACCGGCAACTACAGCTCCTTCGAGCGCCAGCGCGCGACGCGTCTTGCCCAGCAGCAGTCCATGTACGAAAGCCAGCAGCAGCGCGTGGCGCACCTGCAGAGCTTTGTGGATCGCTTCAAGGCCAAAGCGTCAAAAGCAAAGCAGGCCCAGAGCCGCATCAAGATGCTGGAGCGCATGGAGATGATCGCCCCGGCGCACGTCGACAACCCGTTCCACTTCAGCTTCCGCGCTCCGGAAAGCCTGCCAAATCCGCTGCTGAAAATGGAAAAAGTCAGTGCGGGCTATGCCGACCGCATTATTCTCGACTCCATCAAGCTCAACCTGGTGCCGGGTTCACGTATTGGTTTGCTGGGACGCAACGGTGCCGGTAAATCGACGCTAATCAAACTGCTGGCGGGCGAGCTTAACCCGGTCAAGGGTGAAATCGGCCTGGCGAAGGGCATCAAGCTGGGTTACTTCGCCCAGCATCAGCTGGAATTTTTACGCGCGGATGAATCCCCGATTCAGCATCTCGCGCGTCTGGCGCCGCAGGAGATGGAGCAGAAGCTGCGCGACTACCTCGGCGGCTTCGGCTTCCAGGGCGATAAGGTCACCGAAAACACCGAGCGTTTCTCAGGTGGTGAAAAAGCCCGTCTGGTGCTGGCGCTGATCGTCTGGCAGAGACCCAACCTGCTGCTGCTCGATGAACCGACCAACCACCTGGATCTCGATATGCGTCAGGCGCTGACCGAAGCGCTGATTGAGTTCGAAGGCGCACTGGTGGTGGTTTCGCACGACCGTCACCTGATCCGCTCCACCACGGACGATCTCTACTTAGTGCACGATGGCAAAGTCGAACCGTTCGACGGCGATCTGGAAGACTACCAGCAGTGGCTGACGGACGTGCAGAAGCAGGAGAACCAGCCGGAGGAGTCGGCGAAAGACAACGCCAACAGCGCGCAGGCACGTAAAGACCAGAAGCGCCGTGAAGCGGAGCTGCGCACTCAGACGCAGCCGCTGCGTAAAGAGATTGCCCGTCTCGAAAAAGAGATGGAAAAGCTCAACGCCACGCTGGCTACCGTTGAAGAGAAGCTGGGCGACAGCGAGCTGTACGACCAGAGCCGCAAAGCGGAACTGACCGACTGTCTGCAAACCCAGGCGAAAACCAAATCCAGCCTCGAAGAGTGCGAAATGGCGTGGCTGGACGCACAGGAACAGCTGGAAGCCATGCTTCAGGCCGACTAAACCATCGGGAGGGTTATGCGTTTCGATACCACGAGCGATATTACATTCCGCAAGCTCAGCATCTTCATGACGTTTATGGAGAAGGGGAATATCGCGCGTACCGCCGAAACGCTGGGCCTGAGCGGCGTCAGCGTTCACCGTGCGCTGCACACGCTGGAAGAGAACGTGCGCTGCCCGCTCTTTACCCATAAGGGGCGCAACCTGATTGCTCTCCCTTCCGCCTGGACCTTGCTGGAATATTGCCAGGAAGTGATGCAGGTGATGGAGCGCGGGCTGGAAGCGTCGCGCAAAATTGCCGGGATCGGCCAGGGGCGGCTGCGAGTCGGAACGCTCTACTCGCTCACCCTGGAAACCGTGCCGCGCCTGATTATGGGCATGAAGCTGCGTCGTCCGGATCTGGAAATGGATCTGACGATGGGCTCCAACGAAACCCTGCTGCACATGCTGGATGAAGGCTCGCTGGACGCCATTCTTATCTCCATTTCCGAGAGCGATATCGACCGTAACAGCCTCGAAGTGTTGCCCCTGTTCCATGACGACATCTTTCTTGCCGCACCGGCCTCCGCGACGCTCAATACCCGCGGCCCGGCCGATTTGCGCGACTATAAAGATCGGAAATTTGTCTCTCTTGCGGAAGGGTTCGCCACCTATGCAGGCTTCCAGGAGGCGTTTCATATCGCCGGGTTCGAGCCGGAGATTGTTACCCGGGTGAATGACATTTTCTCCATGCTCAGTCTGGTGCAGGCGGGAGTGGGCTTTACGCTGATGCCGGGGAGGATGAAAAAGGTCTATGAGAATTCCGTGCAGCTCCTGAAGCTTGCCGAGCCATACCAGATGCAACAGCTGATTGCCATCGTCTTTGCCCGCAACCGCGAGCAGGATCCAAGCCTGCGGGCGCTGGCCGCCGAAGGGCGGATGTATGCCCGCAGTTTGCAGGACGGAGCCTGAGGTCGTGCCGGGTGACGACGCGTCGCGTCTTACCCGGCCTACGTTCGTGCAGTTGTAGGCCCGGTAAGGCGCAGCCGCCACCGGGCTAAACCATCACGCACGGAGTCGCTTCGCCAGATGTACCGCCACATCAACTCCGCTGCGCTCCAGCGAAATGGTCTCTCCTTCCCACGGCGCCTGACGCGTCAGGCAGGTCAGTACGCCGCCGGGGGGCATCTCGATCGCCAGCCGGGCTTCGCGTTCATTCGCTGAAATCATCGCCTCCTGCCAGCGCACCGTACGCGCCATGTTCATCGCCAGATCGTCGGCGATCTTTTCCGGCTGCCACAGCACGCGCCCGCTGCTGCCGCTCAGGTAGGCGCAGCGTGGGCGTGAAAGCGTGACCGATTCAAACGCCGTTGCCAGCTTTTGCGCGGGTGCTGTCAGCAGTTCGCAGTGCGACGGCACGCTGACCGCCAGCCGTTTGGCCTTGCTCGCCCCTTTCGCCAGCGCGCGCGACGCCGCCTCCGCCATCCCTTCATCGGTTCCGGCAATCACGATCTGCGTTTCGGCATTCAGGTTGGCAATGTAGGTCCCGGTGCCCTGGATAAGGTCTTCCACCTGCGGCAGAGTGAGCCCCATAATTGCCGTCAGGCCGTAGCCGTGCGGATACGCCTGCTCCATCAGATCGCCACGCAGCGCCACCAGCTTCAGCGCATCCGTAAAGTCCAGCGCGCCTGCGATGACCGCCGCCGGATAAGCGCCGATGGACAGCCCGCTGACGATATCCGGCGTCACGCCGCGCCGTTCCAGCTCGCGCGCCCAGGCCACGCCTGCAATTAGCAGGCAAAGCTGAACCGCGCGGGTGTGGGTTAACGCGTCTGCGCTATCCAGCGTATCCACTTCGGCGCCAAGCACCTCACGCGCCTGAGCCAGTTCCGTTCCCGGCAGGTTTTGCAGCATGCCTTCGTGCTGCGTACCCTGCCCCGGAAAGGTAAACACTATTTTCATCACTCCTCCCTGCGCCACGGATCCGCCACCAGGCGCGGTCCACGGCGGGTTTTCAGCAGCGTTTTGCCGTCGCGCAGCCACTCCGCCAGCGCGAAACCGCCCTCGGGCGTATCCACCTGCGTATCGGCACGACACAGCGCACGGCTTAGCCGGGACTGCCACGTCGTCAGGGCGTCCGGTGAGATCGGCAGCGGAGCGCGGATAAGCAGATCGAGATCGCTATCGGCATGGATCACCGGGATGCCGGTCGCCAGCGCGTAGCCGGTACTGCCGGTAATGCCCCACGTCCACGGCCACGCCTGCTGAGAAAGCTGAAGCGCCACCTGAACGGGTGGCTGAGTCACAAAGGGCGAGCGCAGCAGTTCGGCCGCAACGCTCAGGTCTTCCGGTGAAACCACGCGTAGCACGTTTTCGGGCTTCACCCATCCGGCCGCCCGCTGGTCGCGACGTAAACCGCGCACGCCAACGGGGATCCGGCCTTCGCTATCCACATCACGCCGCACCACCACCGGCAGGCCGGTATGCCAGGCGGCCTCCACCCAGGATTCAGTGATGCCTTCCAGCGCATCGCGGGCAGTAAGCCAGATAAGGTCGTGCGGGCGTAATGGGGTAGTCATGGTTACATTCCTGAAGTCAGCGAGATAAACAGCGGCAGCGACAGGATACACAGGACGGAGCTTAACAGCAGCACGGCTTCTGCATCCGGCGACTGCACGCCAAAGCGGTTACCGAACACGACGCCGAAGAAACCCGCAGACAGCGCAATCATCAGGATAGCGGTGATCGCCACGGAGCCGTGCAGACCAAAGATCAAGACGATACCCCAGGCGATGGCTGGCTGAATCAGCAGCTTGGCGATCGTGGAGGTGATGACCATGGTATTAATCTGCAGCTTACGGGCAGAGAGGATCACCCCGGTCAGGAACAGCGCCGCAGCGGTCGCGGACAGTCCCAGCGGTTTGATGGCCGCCAGCACCAGCTCCGGCATTTTGATGCCGATGGCGGACAAAATCACGCCCAGCAGCGGGCCCATCACGATCGGTTTTTTAATGGAGCGCCACATCAGCACCGGCAGCATTGAGAGCGTTGAGCCGGAGCTATTGCCCTCAGCGCGCGCTTTTTCACGTTCCAGAATGAGCAGGCAGAACGGGGTCATCAGCACCGAACCGCAGGCGATGGAGACCGCGACGGAGAGCGACGTAGAGGAACCTTCGCCCAGCACGCTGCCCAGAATCGGCAGACCCAGCGCTGCATAGTTGGGCAGCGCGACGGTGAGCGTCAGCACGGCCGCATCCTGTGGCGATTTCTTAAAGACGCCGGTGGCGAGGAAGTAGATGACCGCATAGGTGATCCACATCGCCAAGGTCAGCACCAGGATCAGCGGCGACTGGGCAACGATGCCGGTCCACGGGGTTTGCACGGTGGCGCTGAACAGCGCTGCAGGGAGTGCAAAATCCATTACGAAGATATTAAGCAGGGAAACATTTTTGTTATCGACCATCTTTGCCTTGCCGGCCCAGAATCCCAGCAGCATGATGACGAAAATCGGTGCAAGAGCATGAACAATTACGTAAGTCATAAATCACCTGTAGTAAAAAAGTTTAAGCACTGGCGCGATGATTATTATTTTCAGGATGCAGGTTCCCGCGTGGGCGCTGTCACGCGCCCACGGGTTGATGCATCTGGCAGGTCTCTTTTTACTTACCAGCTGGCTCGCATACGTTCGCGTACGAGCGCCGAGCTGCGGCGATTGTCAGCACCCAGACGGTTTTTCAACGTGGTGTCCTGACGAGCGTCACTGATGGCCTGTTGCAGGGTGGATTTCACCAGCGTCAGATCGTTAACGGAGGGGGCATCCGGGTTGCTGATATCCAGCAGGTTAGAGAGCAGCCCCAGCGTGGCGTAGTTGCTGATGTCGTACGCCATGGGCGGAATGGTCGCCGCCAGTTTTTCCAGCGCCTCGACGGTACGCAGCGTGATGCGCGCCGCAGACTCTTTGCCCATCGCGTGGATCAGCACGCCTTTGTCGTTAAAGGCGATCAGACGGTTGGCCTGGTAGCCGTGCGCCAGGAACGCGCCGGACATCGCCTTGCCGACGATAAGCCCAATCACCGGGTGACCGGCCAGACGCGCGTTAGCATACGCGGCAGCGGCTCCCGCCAGCGCCTGATGAATACCAAACGCCTCTTCGCGTCGGCCATAGGCCTGGCTTGGGACGTCGATCACCGCCACAATCGGGCGCTTCACGGCTTTATCGGCATCCGCCGCGACGGTTTCGCTGACCACTTTCGCCAGGGTCCAGCCTTCCAGCAGCCCCACTTCCCCTTTCGCCGCTCGCGGGAAGTGGTTGTTGGCATCCGGCACCACGGCAACAAAACGTACCGCCTCGCCGTTTAACTCACCGTCTGCCGCCTGGACGGACGGGCATAGCCCCTCGATACGTTTGGCGTTCGGGGCGAGGATGTCCAGCCAGCGTTCGCCACGGCTTATTGCGTTACTCATCATTTCACCTCCCGGGCAAAAAGCGCGTTAATCTGTTCGGCATCAGCCTGTTTGCGGGTGTCGAAATTCGTCAGACGGTTCAGGTAATCGTCGTAGTTATCGGTGCGATGTTTCGCGGGAACGCCTTTAGCAATCGCGTCGTTCATCGCCTGTTTCACCGCGTTGATACCGTCGCCGACGAGCGCATCCACCAGCCCGCTTTGATAGCGCACTTCACCGCCGGTCATGCTCCAGATAAACGGACGATCGCGGGAGTCGTACTCCTCAATGCCCGCCTCCTGCTCGATAACCTGCGGGCCGTTGAGGCCAAGACGCGCTTCGCGGGTCACGATCAGGTAGCTGCACAGCGCCGCCGCGATGGACATCCCGCCGAAGCAGCCCACGGTTCCGGCCACAATGCCAATAACCGGCGTGTAGCGACGCAGGTCCACAATTGCCGCGTGGATATCGGCAATCGCCGCCAGGCCGAGGTTCGCCTCCTGCAGACGCACGCCGCCGGTTTCGAGACACAGCACCGCCTGAGTCGGAATGCCGTTGCGGTTATCTTCCGCCGCCAGCTCCAGCGCCGCCGCCATTTTGGCGCCGGACACTTCGCCCATGCTGCCGCCCTGGAACGCGCCTTCAATCGCCACGACGACGGCAGGCTTGCCGTTGATGGTGCCTTTCGCCACCACCATGCCGTCGTCCGCCTGCGGCACAATGCCCTGTGGCCCAAGCCACGGAGAGATAATGCCTTCAAACGGATCCAGCAGTTCGCGGTAGCTGCCCTCGTCGAGCAGGGCCTGCGCGCGCTGGCGCGCTTTCAGTTCGATAAAGCTGCTGTCATCACGCATGGCTCGCCCCCTCAAAAACCTGTTCGATACGAATGCGCGCCACGCCCGGCGTCGCGCCGAAGTCGTGGATGGTCAGTTTGCCTGCCGGCAGGCTGCTGACGGTTTGCAGACGGTTGAACAGCGCCTCCCAGCGCCCCCGGCTGTTGTCCACGGAGGTGGTGATATCAATGGTTAACGTCTGACCCGGTTCGGCGGTGAAGAGCACCTCCATATCCCCGGAACCGACTACCCCTGCCAGCGCCCTGCCGCTTAACGTGCGGCTGGCTGGCACGGTCAATGTGATTTTTTCCATAACATCCTCTTAATGCTTTGAATTTGGCGTTTCGACGCGGTCGAGAAACAGCGTGGCGGCAAGCAGGTCGGCAGCGCCGCCCGGTGAGGCGTTGAGCGCCAGCATCTGACGGTCTAACCTCGCCAGCGCCTGCTGGCCCGCAGGCGTTGCGCTGCCGCCGGCATTCAGCACCGCACGGGCGCCGTCTTGCATGGCATCAAGCCCTTCCATTCCGGCACGTGACAGCACGCAGGTGTCGGTGAGTGAGGTCATGATGGCCATCAGCGCGTCGAGCCTGGCGTGCGTTTCACTGCTACCGTTGAGGCGGCTCAGGCGAAGCTGCGGCAGCGCGCGCTGCATAACGTGCGGGAACGCCTGCTGCGCCTCTTCACGCGCGCCCGGCACGCGGTAACGGTGCGTGGCGCGCAGGCCTTTACTGAACACCTTCGGTGCCGCGTCGTCCGGCAGTCTCGCCAGCTGTGCGGCGGTGCGGGCGACGTCTTGCGCCCTGGCATCACCGCCCAGCATCGCCACCGCGCTGACCAACAGCCCCAGCGCCCAAATCGCGCCGCGATGGGTGTTTACGCCACCGGTTGCGGACATCATCTGCTGCTCGCCTTCGCGACCGAGTCGCCCGACGGTTTGCCGAAGTGCGATATCTGCTGGGCGCTGCCAGCTTTGCAGCGCCAGCGCCTGAAACGTGGAGGTCAGGCTGTGCGCCGAGCGCTCCATCAGCGCAAGGGATAAATCGTGGTGCGCGCCGTTCCCCCGACTGTCCACCAGACCGGGTTTCGGGCTTAAACGTGCTTCGTCAATCAGACACTGCGTGGCGGTTCGCGCCAGCCATTCGGCACCGCCTTCAACCTGAATCTGGGGGAGAAGTTTCATTACCAGCTCCGGAATTTCGCAGGTGGGTTATAGAGACCGCCGGACCATTCCACGAGATCAGACACGCTGCCTGCCGCCAGCAGAGAGCGGGTGGCATCAGTGCGGCGAATCCCCATATCTTCCGGATAGAGCACCTTGCCGCTCTGACGCAGTTCCGCCACGCGTTTGGCATCCACGCCCAGACCGATGTCGGTGATCCCCGCGACGGCGGCGACCATGGCACGACGCTCTTCCAGATCTTTCGCCCGATAGAGGTAGGCAATTCCCTCTTCCGTCAGCACGTGGGTGACGTCATCGCCGTAGATCATCACCGGCGCCAGCGGCATACCGGAGGCTTTCGCCACGTCAACGGCATCGAGTTTTTCCACGAAGGTCGGCTTCACGCCCGCCTGGAAGGTTTCCACCATCTGCACGACCAGTTTTTTACCGCGCTGCATTGGGTCAGGTTCGGTGATCATGTTCAGCCAGGCTGGCGTGGCGTGGCGACGACCGTGCGGGTCGTGACCCATGTTTGGCGCACCGCCGAAGCCGGACAGACGACCACGGGTCACGGTTGAGGAGTTGGCGTAGCCGTCCACCTGCAGCGTAGAGCCGATGAACATATCCACCGCGTACTGACCTGCCAGCTGGCAGAACGCGCGGTTGGAGCGCATGGAGCCGTCGGCACCGGTAAAGAAGACGTCCGGACGCGCGCGGATGTACTCTTCCATCCCCAGCTCGCCGCCGAAGCAGTGCACGCTCTCGACCCAGCCGCTTTCAATAGCCGGGATCAGCGTCGGATGCGGGTTCAGCGTCCAGTGTTTACAGATTTTGCCTTTGAGCCCGAGCTGTTCACCGTAGGTAGGCAGCAGCAGCTCGATCGCCGCGGTGTTAAAGCCGATCCCGTGGTTCAGGGACTGCACCTGGTGTTCCGCATAAATACCCTTGATGGCCATCATCGCCATCAGGATGTGTTCCTGTTTAATCAGACGCGGGTCGCGAGTAAACAGCGGTTCGATAAAGAACGGCTTATCGGCCACCACCACGAAGTCAATCCACGAGCCCGGAATGTCCACGCGCGGCAGGTCACACTCGTCATCCACCAGCTCGTTCACCTGCGCGATGACGATGCCGTCGTGGAACGCGGCGGCTTCCACCAGCGCCGGGGTATCTTCGGTGCTCGCCCCGGTATAGAGGTTGCCTTTGCGGTCGGCTTTAAAGCCGGCAATCAGCGCCACGTTGGGCGACAGGTCGACGTAGAGACGGGAGTAGAGTTCGATATAGGTGTGAATCGCGCCGATTTCGAGCTGACCATCCTCCAGCAACTGGGAGATGCGCAGGCTCTGCGTCCCGGAGAAGGAGAAATCCAGCTTGCGGGCGATGCCTTTCTCAAAGATATCCAGATGTTCGCTACGGCCAACGCTCGGCATGATCATATGCAGGTCGTGGACGATCTGCGGGTTCACTTCGGCCAGCGAGCGGGAAAGGAAATCGGCCTGCTTCTGGTTGTTACCTTCCAGCACGACCTTGTCGCCTGGCGCGATCAGTTTTTCCAGCATGGCGATGAGATCGCCGGTTGGCAGTACCTTGCCCTGCACCGGTACGGAGGCCAGACGACGCGCTTTTTCGCTGCGTCGCGTGTTCCATTGCCGGGTGGGTGTTTGCCCAGATAACATTATTAACCTCCTGATTCAGCTAATCATTTTGATTTGCTTAACGTTGAGTAAAGTGTGCGCTCTGGTGAGAAAGGCATCAATTAAGCGTAGAGCTGAATCATTAGCCTGAGAGTAATAATCAAGGTAAATATTTGTGATCGGGATCAGTTCATGTTTCGGAAAACCAGGCTAAACGGGGTACAATTCGGAAAGTATCGTTAATTTCCGACAAGAATCAGCATCGCGCTTATGACCCAAATCATTCCATCAGGCTTCGAGATTGCAGCCGAAGACAGCACTGAGTTCGTGCCTATGCGCGGCGTCGCCAATCGCCATTTGCAGACCATGCTGCCGCGGCTGATCCGCCGCAAGGTGCAATTCACCCCACACTGGCAGCGGCTAGACCTGCCAGACGGTGACTTTCTGGATCTCGCCTGGAGCGAAGCGCCGGAACAGGCTCGCCATAAGCCGCGGCTGGTGGTTTTTCACGGTCTGGAAGGCAGCCTGCACAGCCCGTATGCGCACGGGTTAATTGAGGCGGCCAAAGCGCGCGGCTGGCTCGGCGTGGTGATGCATTTTCGCGGCTGCAGCGGCGAACCGAATCGTCAGAAACGCATCTATCACTCGGGTGAAACCGAAGACGGCACGTGGTTTTTACACTGGCTGCGGGACAACTTCGGTACCATGCCCACCGCGGCCGTAGGCTACTCGCTGGGCGGCAATATGCTGGCCTGCCTGCTGGCCAAAGAGGGTGAAAGCGTCCCGCTGGATGCCGCCGTCATTGTCTCCGCGCCGTTTATGCTGGAACAGTGCAGCTACCACATGGATAAAGGCTTTTCCCGCGTCTATCAGCGCTACCTGCTCAACCTGCTGAAGGCCAACGCGGCGCGTAAGCTGAAGGCCTACCCGGACACCCTCCCGGTCAGCCTGCGCCAGCTGAAAAAAGTGCGCCGCATTCGCGAATTCGACGATCTGATCACCGCGAAAATTCACGGCTTCGCCGATGCGATTGACTATTATCGTCAGTGCAGCGCCATGCCGCTGCTCAGCAAGATCACGCAGCCGACGCTGATCATTCATGCCAAAGATGACCCATTTATGGATCATCACTCGATTCCCGCTCAGGAATTCCTGCCCGACAACGTTCACTATCAGTTGACCGAGCACGGCGGCCACGTCGGGTTTATCGGCGGCACGCTGCGCCGCCCGAAAATGTGGCTTGAGACGCGTATTCCTGACTGGCTAACCCCTTATCTGGACGGTGCAACATGATTATTCCCTGGCAGGATCTGGCTCCCGAAACGCTCGATAATCTGATTGAAAGCTTTGTATTACGCGAAGGCACCGATTATGGTGAACAGGAACGCTCGCTTGAGCAAAAGGTCAACGATGTAAAGCGCCAGCTGAAAAGCGGCGACGTGGTGCTGGTGTGGTCAGAACTGCATGAGACGGTCAATATCATGCCCCGCAACGCGTTTCACGGCTGATCTTCCACCCTTTTCAGTCAGGGAGTTGCTATGTCTGCCAGACATCCGGTTATTGCCGTTACGGGGTCGAGTGGTGCCGGAACCACCACCACCAGCCTCGCATTTCGCAAGATTTTCGCTCAGCTGAATCTCCGTGCGGCGGAGGTCGAAGGCGACAGCTTTCACCGCTACACGCGTCCGGAGATGGACATGGCCATCCGTAAGGCGCGCGATCTGGGAAAACACATCAGCTACTTCGGTCCGGAAGCCAATGACTTCGGCCTGCTGGAACAAACCTTTATTGAGTACGGTCAGAGCGGCAAAGGGCAGTCCCGCAAGTATCTGCATACCTATGATGAAGCCGTTCCCTGGAATCAGGTGCCGGGTACCTTTACCCCCTGGCAGCCCCTGCCGGAACCCACCGACGTGCTGTTTTACGAAGGATTACACGGCGGCGTGGTCACGCCGCAACACGACGTGGCGCGCCACGTGGACCTGCTGGTTGGCGTGGTGCCTATCGTTAACCTGGAGTGGATCCAGAAGCTGACGCGTGACATGAGCGAGCGCGGCCATTCGCGAGAGGCGGTGATGGACTCGGTGGTGCGCTCCATGGAAGATTACATCAACTTCCTGACGCCGCAGTTCTCCCGCACCCATATCAACTTCCAGCGCGTGCCGACGGTGGATACCTCCAACCCGTTCGCGGCCAAAAGTATCCCATCCCTGGATGAGAGCTTTGTGGTGATCCATTTCCGCAATCTCGAAGGCATTGATTACCCCTGGCTGCTGGCGATGCTGCAGGGCTCATTTATTTCTCACATGAATACATTGGTCGTACCGGGCGGAAAAATGGGGCTGGCGATGGAGCTCATCATGACGCCGCTGGTGGAGCGGTTGATGGAGGGAAAGCAGATTGCGTGACGTCTGTTGCCGGATGGCGCTTCGCTTATCCGGCCTACGTTCGTGCAGTTGTAGGGCGGGTTAGCGAAGCGCCACCCGCCAAAAGATTAAGCCTCGATCACTTCATACGAATGGGTGATTTTTACCGCTTTCTCCAGCATTAACGCCACAGAGCAGTACTTCTCGGCAGACAGGTCCACCGCACGTGACACCGCCGCGTCTTTCAGCGCTTTACCGGTGACCACAAAGTGCAGATTAATGTGGGTGAACAGGCGTGGCGCCTCTTCGCGACGTTCTGACGTCAGTTTCACCTCACAATCCGTCACGTCATGACGGCCTTTTTGCAGAATCGACACCACGTCAATGGCGCTGCATCCCCCTGCTGCCATCAGCACCATTTCCATTGGGCTGGGCGCTTTATCGCCGGAGTTACCGTCCATTAAAATCTGGTGCCCTGACGCGGATTCGCCCAGGAACGTTAAACCTTCAACCCACTTCACGCGCGCTTGCATATTCTTAAACTCCAACGTTGCATTTTTGGTGACAGATTACGCGTGCGTTACATTTCTCGCAATGGAAGGCGACCTGCATCATGCTGAAGCGAGACACCAGGAGACACGCGGCGAAAGCTATGCTAAAACACTCAGGATGCTACAGTAATACATTGACGTTACACATGTATGCAGAGGACATCAAACTTTACTGGCTGCGAAACGTTACGGTAGCCGACTTCCCAGGGTATGGGTAAGAATTCGATTGCAACCCCAGAGTCCGGATGCATCTGATGACTCTGGTGACAGCTTATAACAGAGGATAACAGCGCATGGTGCTTGGCAAACCGCAAACAGACCCGACTCTCGAATGGTTCTTGTCTCATTGCCACATTCATAAGTACCCATCGAAGAGCACGCTGATTCACCAGGGTGAAAAAGCGGAAACGTTGTATTACATCGTTAAAGGCTCGGTGGCAGTGCTGATCAAAGATGAAGAAGGGAAAGAGATGATCCTTTCTTATCTGAACCAGGGCGATTTCATCGGTGAACTGGGCCTGTTTGAAGAGGGCCAGGAACGTAGCGCCTGGGTTCGTGCAAAGACAGCATGTGAAGTGGCTGAAATTTCTTACAAGAAGTTCCGTCAGTTGATTCAGGTTAACCCTGACATCCTGATGCGTCTTTCTTCCCAGATGGCGCGCCGTCTGCAGGTCACCTCAGAGAAAGTGGGCAACCTCGCCTTCCTGGACGTGACGGGCCGCATCGCACAAACTCTGCTGAACCTGGCGAAACAGCCGGACGCCATGACCCACCCGGACGGCATGCAAATTAAAATTACCCGTCAGGAAATTGGTCAGATCGTCGGTTGCTCCCGTGAAACGGTGGGCCGTATCCTGAAAATGCTGGAAGATCAAAACCTGATCTCTGCCCACGGTAAAACCATCGTGGTCTACGGAACGCGTTAATTCCGCTTAAACGGCGTGCCATCGCAAGATGTCACGCCGTTTTTGTCTCTACTCCCCATGTGGCGCAGGCTGATCTATCACCCGGAAGTTAACTACGCACTGCGACAAACGCTGGTGTTGTGTCTACCCGTGGCCATAGGCCTGATCCTCGGACATCTTCAGCAAGGCCTGCTGTTTTCCCTCGTGCCCGCCTGCTGCAACATCGCCGGTCTGGACACGCCGCATAAGCGCTTTGTAAAACGCTTGATTATTGGTGGCTGCCTGTTTGCCGGCTGTAGCCTCGCCGTACAGCTGTTACTGGCTCGTGATATCCCGCTGCCGCTGATCCTGACCGTGCTGGCGATGACGCTCGGCGTCACGGCGGAAATCAGTTCGCTGCACGCCCGCCTGCTTCCCGCTTCGCTGATTGCGGCCATTTTCACGCTGAGCCTCGCCGGGAATATGCCGGTGTGGGAGCCGCTGCTGATCTACGCCCTGGGGACACTGTGGTACGGGCTGTTCAACTGGTTCTGGTTCTGGCTGTGGCGGGAACAGCCGCTGCGCGAATCCCTGAGCCTGCTCTATGTGCAGCTAGCAGAGTACTGCGAAGCCAAATACACCCTGCTGACCCAGCATACCGATCCGGAAAAAGCCTTACCGCCACTGCTGACGCGCCAGCAGAAGGTGGTGGATCTGATAAGCCAGTGCTATCAGCAGCTGCATATGCTCGCCGCCAACAAGAACCACGAGTACAAACGGCTGCTGCGCACCTTCCAGGTCGGGCTGGATCTGCAGGAGCATATCTCCGTGAGCCTGCACCATCCGCAGGAGGTGCAAAAGCTGGTCGAGCGCAGTCACGCCGAAGCGGTGATCCGCTGGAACGCGCAGACCGTCTCGGCACGACTGCGGGTGCTGGCAGACGATATTCTTTACCACCGCTACCCCACGCGCTTTAACATGGAAAAACAGCTCGGCGCGCTGGAGAAAATCGCCCGTCAGCATCCGGATAACCCGGTCGGCCAGTTTGCCGCCTGGCACTTCAGCCGCATCGCCCGCGTGCTGCGCACCCAGCGCCCGCTCTATCCGCGCGACCTGATGGCGGATAAGCAAAAACGGCTGCCGTTATTGCCCGCGCTCAGGAGCTATCTGTCGCTTAAATCGTCCGCCCTGCGCAACGCCGCACGAATTAGCGTGATGCTCAGTACCGCCAGCCTGATGGGCATGGCGCTGCATCTGCCGAAACCCTACTGGATCTTAATGACCGTGCTGTTTGTCACCCAGAACGGCTACGGCGCCACGCGGGTGCGTATTCTGCATCGCGCGGGTGGCACCATGGCCGGGCTGATCATTGCGGGCGTGACGCTGCACTTCCACGTGCCGGAAGGCTACACCCTGGCAGGGATGCTGGCGATCACGCTGGTGAGTTACCTGATTATCCGCAAAAACTACGGCTGGGCGATGGTGGGCTTCACGGTGACGGCGGTATACACCCTGCAGCTACTCACGCTCAATGGCGAACAGTTTATTGTCGCCAGGCTGATCGATACCCTGATCGGCTGCCTGATTGCCTTCGGCGGTATGGTCTGGCTGTGGCCGCAGTGGCAAAGCGGACTGCTCAGGCAGAACGCCCACGACGCGCTGGAAGCCGACCAGCAGGCCATTCGCCTGATCCTGAGCGACGACCCGCAGCCCTCCCCGCTGGCGTATCAGCGCATGAAGGTCAACCAGGCGCACAACGCCCTGTTTAACTCGCTTAATCAGGCGATGCAGGAGCCGGGCTTTAACTCGCACTATCTGGCCGATATGAAGCTCTGGGTGACGCACAGCCAGTTTATCGTCGAGCACATTAACGCCATGACCACGCTGGCGCGCGAGCACACGATGCTCACGCCGGATCTGGCGCAGCGCTATTTGCAGTCGTGTGAAATTGCGTTGCAGCGGTGTCAGCAGCGTCTGGAGTATGACTCGCCGGGTGAGTCGGGGGATTCAAATATTCTGGAAGCGCCGGAAACGCTGACCCACGGCCCAATGAGCACCCTGGAACAGCATTTACAGCGCGTGCTGGGGCATCTGAACACCATGCACACCATTTCGTCGGTGGCATGGCGTCAGCGTCCGCATCATGGGGTTTGGTTAACGCGCGTACTGAAACGAACGCCGTACTAATTCTGCTGGACGATCTTCGCAACCGCCGCGCCAAAGCGGGTTAATCCGTCTTCAATATCCTTATCTTCCACCACCAGCGACGGCGCAAAGCGCATCACGTCCGGCCCGGCGTTGAGCACCATCACCCCTTCGCAAGCGGCGGCGTGCAGGAAATCACGCGCGCGGCCCTTGTACTGTGGCTTCAGCTCAGCGCCAATCAGCAGCCCCATCCCACGGATCTCGCTGAACACGTCGAACTGCTCATCAATCTTTTTCAGGTGTTTCACAAACAGCTCGCGCTTCGCGCTAACGCCGTTCAACACCTCTGGCGTGTTGATTATGTCGAACGCGGCACCCGCCACGGCGCTCGCCAGCGGGTTACCGCCGTAGGTTGAGCCGTGAGAACCGACGTGGAACGCGGAGGCGATCTCCTGCGTCGTCAGGACCGCACTTACCGGGAATCCACCGCCGAGCGCTTTCGCGCTGGTCAGAATATCCGGCGTCACGCCGTAGTGCATATAGGCAAACAGGTCCCCGGTACGTCCCATCCCGCACTGCACTTCATCAAACACCAGCAGCGCCTGATGTTCGTCGCACAGCGCGCGCAACCCTTTCAGGAATTCCGGGGTTGCCGCGGTCACGCCACCTTCCCCCTGAATAGGTTCCACCACCACCGCGCAGGTGTGGTCGTCCATCACCGCTTTTACCGCGTGCAGATCGTTAAACGGCACGTGGACGATGTCGGCCGGTTTCGGGCCAAACCCGTCGGAATACTTCGGCTGGCCGCCAACGGAGACGGTAAAGAAGGAGCGCCCGTGGAAAGCGTTATGGAAGGCGATGATTTTGGTTTTATACGGGCTATGGCGCGTAGTCGCGTAGTAGCGCGCCAGCTTAAAGGCGGTTTCGTTGGCTTCGGTGCCGGAGTTCATAAACAGCACGCGCTCGGCAAACGTGGCATCAATGATCTTGCGGCCCAGGCGCAGCGCCGGTTCGTTGGTGAAGACGTTGCTGGTGTGCCACAGGGTTTCGCCCTGGGTTTTCAGCGCCTCCACCAGCGCGGGATGGCAATGACCCAGCGCCGTGACCGCAATTCCGCCCGCGAAATCCACATACTCTTTACCCTGCTGATCCCAGACGCGGCTGCCTTTCCCCTTCACCGGGATAAACTCAGCCGGTGCATAAATCGGCAGGATCACTTCATCAAATGTTGCGCGGGTAATTGCTGGTTGTTCAGTTGCCATGTCATGCCCATCCATTTTATGTCACATTGATTGTGAAAATATAATCACAAAATATGCATAAAAAATCATAGCAAGGCAACAGATATTCAGCGATGGAGGAAATTTGCCAGCAGCGCGTGCCCCTGCTCGCTGAGGATACTTTCCGGATGGAACTGCACGCCTTCGAGATCCCATTCGCGGTGGCGAATCCCCATGATCTCCTGCGTATCGCTCCATGCGGTCACCTCAAAGCCGTCAGGCAGCGTCGGCGGGTCAATCACCAGCGAGTGGTAGCGCGTCACGGTTAACGGATTATTGAGCCCCGTAAACACCCCGGTGCCCGCGTGCGTGACCGGCGAGGTTTTTCCGTGCATCACTTTGGCGGCCCGCACGATGGTGGCGCCAAACGCCTGGGCAATCGCCTGATGACCCAGGCAGACGCCCAGGATCGGCAGCCTGCCGGCATAGTGCTGGATAACCTCCAGCGAAATACCCGATTCCGACGGCGTGCAGGGGCCGGGTGAAATCACGATTTTCTGCGGAGCCAGCGTCTCGATATCGGCGAGCTCGATCTCGTCGTTGCGACGAACAACCACCTCTGCACCCAGTTCGCAAAAATACTGGTAAAGGTTCCAGGTGAAGGAATCGTAGTTATCAATCAGCAGAATCATGGCGGCTCCCGAAAAAAATGCCGCCCTATTCTACTCAGATTCCCGCGCTTCGCTCACTACTTTGGCAAAGATAGCGTTTAGCGCGGTCAAATCCCCCGTTGCGCCGCTGCGGTTAGCGGTCACCCACTGCTCAGGATCGATATCGCGCCAGTCCAGCGCGTAACCCGCGTGAAGCGCCAGCTGCTCGAAGAACACCCGTTGGGCAATGCCATTGCCGCGCATAAACGGGTGCAGCATGTTGATTTCGCAGTAATAGTGGCTAACCCGGTCAACAAACGCCGCTTTCTCAAGGCCCACAAGATACTTTTCGCTTTCCAGCGCCGCCATCAGTTCATTCCCCATCTTCTCGATGTATTCGAAATGGCAGAAGGGAATATCCCCCTTGAAAATATCGTCGGTACGGAACTCCCCTGCCCGCTTCATCTCTCTGCGGTAGAGATGGCGGTGAATAAGGCACAGATGGGGTAACCCGGGCGCGGAAGGCCCAAGCTCCAGGGTCTCAATGTCGGGCTCCGATGGACCATTACCTTTCTCAAGGAGACAACTGGCCTGAAAGTTGACGCTACGCTGCTGCTCCCAGAGACGGGATTTTTGCTTGTCGGTGAGTTTTTTCACTTAACGCCTCCCTGAATAGTCCGTTTGCCACAAGTATAAGCAGCAAAACGCGCTTTCGCAGGGAGGGCGACATCACGCGGGCAGGAGAAGCCCGCGTTCAGAAGAATTACGGCAGAACTTTTGCGGAGAGGATCACGACAGGTTTTGACGGCACATTCTGGTACGGACCGACGTCATGAGTAGGCACCTGAGAAATCTTGTCGGCGACGTCCATCCCTTTCACAATTTTACCGAACACCGCATAGCCGAAGTCACGCTGACCGTGGTCGAGGAAGGCGTTATCCGCCACGTTGAGGAAGAACTGGCTGGTCGCGCTGTCTTTGTCCGCGGTACGCGCCATAGAGATCGTGCCGCGCTTGTTCAGCAGGCCGTTATCCGCTTCGTTTTTGATTGGCGGGTTTGGCTGTTTCTGCTGCATCTGCTCGTTGAAGCCACCGCCCTGAATCATGAAGCCTGGGATCACGCGGTGGAAGGTGGTGTTGTTGTAGAAGCCGCTGTTCACATAGTCGAGGAAGTTTTTCACAGAAACCGGAGCTTTCTGGCTATTCAGTTCCAGCTCAATATTCCCGGCGGAGGTGGTCAGCAGAACGTGAGGGTCCCCTTTTGCTGCCAGCGCAGCAGGGGAAACGGCAGAAAGAGCAAACACAGCTGCGACAGCCGCCAGTGTTGATTTGAGCATGAGAATTCCTTAACAAAGCGCAGTATAAAAAGCGAATGGCTTGATTCTAAAGAGCAGTATGAACGGAGACCAGCCTTTTACCTAATTTTACGAAATTGAAACAGTTGTAACCACGCAAACGATTGGTTTTATCGCCTTTTTATGTGATCGCGATCACATAAAAACCTGCAATGAACTTCTAATTTCTCTTAAAAGATATGAATAGATCACTTTAATGTCTAAAATCTGCCCGCTCTCAGCGCCCGATGGGCGCTTTTCTTTTTCTGAACAGGCCAGACATGACTAACAGCAATCGCATCAAGCTCACATGGATCAGCTTCTTCTCCTACGCCCTGACCGGCGCGTTGGTGATCGTCACCGGGATGGTGATGGGGAATATCGCAGACTACTTCCAGCTGCCCGTTTCCAGCATGAGTAACACCTTCACCTTCCTCAACGCGGGGATCCTGATCTCTATCTTCCTGAATGCCTGGCTGATGGAAATCGTGCCGCTGAAAACCCAGCTTCGCTTCGGCTTTGTGCTGATGGTCGCCGCCGTGGCGGGGCTGATGCTGAGCCACAGCATCGCCCTGTTCTCTGCCGCCATGTTCGTGCTCGGCCTGGTTAGCGGGATCACCATGTCGATCGGTACGTTCCTGATTACCCATATGTATGAAGGCCGCCAGCGCGGCGCGCGCCTGCTGTTTACCGACTCCTTCTTCAGCATGGCCGGCATGATCTTCCCGATGGTCGCGGCCGTTCTGCTGGCCCGCAGCATTGAATGGTACTGGGTCTATGCCTGCATTGGTCTGGTCTACGTGGCGATCTTTATTCTGACCTTCGGCTGCGAGTTCCCGGTACTGGGCAAGAAAGCGCAAACCACGGCAGAGCCTGTGGCGAAAGAGAAATGGGGTATCGGCGTGCTGTTCCTCTCCATCGCCGCCCTGTGCTACATCCTGGGCCAGCTGGGCTTTATCTCCTGGGTACCGGAATACGCCAAAGGTCTGGGCATGAGCCTGAACGACGCGGGCAAACTGGTGAGCGATTTCTGGATGTCTTACATGTTCGGCATGTGGGCGTTTAGCTTCATCCTGCGCTTCTTCGACCTGCAGCGCATTCTGACCGTGCTGGCAGGTCTGGCGACCGTGCTGATGTATCTGTTCATCAACGGTTCCCCGGAACATATGCCGTGGTTCATTCTGACCCTGGGCTTCTTCTCCAGCGCGATCTACACCTCGATCATCACCCTGGGCTCCCTGCAGACCAAAGTGGCCTCGCCGAAGCTGGTTAACTTCGTTCTGACCTGCGGCACCATCGGCACCATGCTGACCTTCGTGGTGACGGGCCCGATCGTTGCCCACAGCGGCCCGCTGGCCGCGCTGCACACCGCGAACGGTCTGTACGCCGTGGTGTTCATCATGTGCTTCATCCTGGGCTTTGTGACCCGCCACCGCCAGCACAACGCGGCAGCGGCATCGCACTAAACCCTGCGCCCCTTTGCATTATGCAGAGGGGCTGTTTCTGGCGAAACTGACCTCTTCTCCTCCGGTATCCATCTGGATCCAGGTCTGCGCCAGCTGCGTGGTGGCGATAATCCGCCCCTGACGAATCGACCAGCGCACCGGCACCTGACAGCGCACCGCTTCAAACCCGCTCTCCGCAGGCAAAATAATCAGATTTGCCGGATTTCCCGTTTCAATACCGTAATCGCTCAGGCCGAAGGTACGGGCGCTGTTATGGGTGATCAGGTTCAGGCCGCTGTCGATTTGCGGATAGCCCATCATCTGGCAGACGTGTAGCCCCATATGCAGCACCTGCAGCATGTTGCCGGTGCCGAGCGGGTACCACGGGTCGAAGACGTCGTCGTGACCGAAGCAGACGTTAATGCCCGCCTCCTGCAGTTCTTTCACGCGGGTGATACCGCGACGCTTCGGATAGTCATCAAAGCGCCCCTGCAGGTGGATGTTGACCAGCGGGTTAGCAACGAAGTTAATCCCCGACATCTTCAGCAGGCGGAAAAGCCGCGAGGTGTAAGCGCCGTTGTAGGAGTGCATGGCGGTGGTGTGGCTGGCCGTCACGCGCGGGCCGATGCCAGCCTCATACGCCAGCGTGGCCACCGTCTCGACAAACCTCGACTGTTCGTCGTCAATTTCATCGCAGTGGATATCCAGCGGTCGGTCATACTTCTTCGCCAGTTCAAAAGCGATGTGCAGCGACTGGACGCCATATTCCCGGGTAAATTCGAAGTGCGGGATCGCCCCGACCACGTCGGCCCCCAGTTTTAACGCCTCTTCCAGCAGCGCCGCGCCGTTCGGGTAAGAGAGAATACCTTCCTGCGGAAACGCGACGATTTGCAGCGTTACCCACGGCGCCACCTCCTGTTTCACCTCCAGCATCGCCTTCAGGGCGGTGAGCGTCGGGTCAGAGACATCCACATGGGTACGAACAAACTGGATGCCGTTGGCGATTTGCCACTTCAGCGTTTTCCAGGCGCGGGCTTTCACATCCTCATGGCTGAGCAGCGCCTTGCGCTCCGCCCAGCGTTCAATGCCTTCGAACAGCGTGCCGGACTGGTTCCAGTTCGGCTCCCCCGCCGTCTGGGTGGTATCAAGATGAATATGCGGCTCGATGAACGGCGGGAGAGCAAGCCCACCGCGCGCGTTCAGTACCTCATAACTTTCGGCGTGGGTATCGTCCATGAGGGTGATGTCACCAAATCGCCCGTTCTCGATGGCAAGTTGCCACAGCCCATCCCGACCCGGTAAACGTACATTCTGAACAAGCCATAACGGTGATGTAGACATACCTTTCCCCTCATAAACGCAGCTGATATTCAGGCGTATCGATTTTTGCAAAACCGCCCCTGAGTTGTACACAAATTCAACGAACACGAAAAGCCTGCGATTTCCGCCACTTATAAAAATCCTGACAAATCAGCCATATACCACCTAAGGAGTAGGCGAAGACGTATTTGATTTGCATCAATAAGCGCCACTGCTGAATCGTTAAGGTAGGCAATAATAGAAAAGAAATCGAGGCAATAATGAGCAAAGTCAGACTCGCTATCATCGGTAACGGTATGGTCGGCCACCGCTTTATTGAGGATCTTCTCGATAAGGCCGATGCTGAGCAGTTCGATATTACCGTGTTCTGTGAAGAACCCCGCAAGGCGTACGATCGTGTGCACTTGTCTTCCTACTTCTCCCATCATACCGCCGAAGAGCTCTCTCTGGTGCGCGAAGGTTTCTACGAGAAGCATGGCGTAAAAGTGCTGGTGGGCGAACG
This sequence comes from Enterobacter cloacae complex sp. Mu1197, assembly GCF_040059225.1. Taxonomy (NCBI): domain Bacteria; kingdom Pseudomonadati; phylum Pseudomonadota; class Gammaproteobacteria; order Enterobacterales; family Enterobacteriaceae; genus Enterobacter; species Enterobacter cloacae complex sp. Mu1197. The sequence goes on from NZ_CP157375.1 coordinate 4,319,446, forward strand.
CGCTATCACCATCAACCGTCAGGAAAAAGTGATCCACTCCAGTGCTGGCCGTACGGTTTTTTACGACAAGCTGATCATGGCGACAGGCTCGTACCCGTGGATCCCGCCAATTAAAGGCTCGGAAACACAGGATTGCTTCGTTTACCGTACCATTGAAGATCTCAACGCCATCGAATCCTGTGCGCGTAGAAGCAAACGCGGCGCAGTTGTCGGCGGCGGCCTGCTGGGTCTGGAAGCGGCAGGCGCGCTGAAAAACCTCGGCGTGGAAACCCACGTCATCGAATTTGCCCCGATGCTGATGGCCGAACAGCTCGACCACATGGGCGGTGACCAGCTGCGTCGTAAAATCGAAAGCATGGGCGTGAAGGTTCACACCAGCAAGAACACCAAAGAGATCGTTCAGGAAGGGACTGAAGCGCGCAAAACCATGCGCTTTGCCGACGGCAGCGAGCTGGAGGTGGACTTCATCGTCTTCTCCACCGGTATTCGTCCGCGCGACAAGCTGGCGACCCAGTGCGGTCTGGCCGTCGCGCAGCGCGGCGGGATCATGATTAACGACACCTGCCAGACCTCCGATCCGGATATCTACGCCATCGGCGAATGCGCCAGCTGGAACAACCGCGTATACGGCCTGGTGGCGCCGGGCTACAAAATGGCGCAGGTCGCCGTGGATCATATCCTCGGCAGCGAAAACGCCTTCACCGGCGCAGACATGAGCGCCAAGCTGAAGCTGCTGGGCGTGGATGTAGGCGGTATTGGCGATGCGCACGGCCGCACCCCGAATTCCCGCAGCTACGTCTATCTGGACGAAAGCAAAGAGGTCTACAAACGACTCATCGTCAGCCAGGACAACAAAACCCTGCTCGGCGCGGTGCTGGTGGGCGACACCAGCGACTTCGGTAACCTGCTCCAGCTGGTGCTCAACGCCATCGAGCTGCCGGAAAACCCGGATGCGCTGATCCTCCCGGCGCACGCCTCCAGCGGCAAGCCGTCCATCGGCGTGGATAAACTGCCGGACAGCGCGCAGATTTGCTCCTGCTTCGACGTGACCAAAGGCATGCTGATCTCCGCGATCAACAAAGGGTGTCACACCGTTGCGGCGCTGAAAGCGGAAACCAAAGCCGGTACCGGCTGCGGCGGCTGTATTCCGCTGGTCACTCAGGTGCTAAACGCCGAACTGGCGAAACAGGGCATCGAAGTGAACAATAACCTGTGCGAGCACTTCGCGTATTCTCGCCAGGAGCTGTATCACCTGATCCGCGTGGAAGGCATTAAGTCCTTCGACGAACTGCTGGCGAAGCACGGCCAGGGCTACGGCTGTGAAGTGTGTAAACCGACCGTCGGCTCCCTGCTGGCCTCCTGCTGGAACGAGTACGTGCTCAAGCCCGAGCATACGCCGCTGCAGGATACCAACGACAACTTCCTGGCCAACATCCAGAAAGACGGCACCTACTCCGTGATTCCACGCTCGGCCGGTGGTGAAATCACGCCGGAAGGGCTGGTCGCGGTGGGCCGTATCGCACGTGAATTTAACCTCTACACCAAAATTACCGGCTCCCAGCGTATCGGCCTGTTTGGCGCGCAGAAGGACGACCTGCCGGAAATCTGGCGTCAGCTGATTGAAGCGGGCTTCGAAACCGGCCACGCGTACGCCAAAGCGCTGCGCATGGCGAAAACCTGCGTGGGCAGCACCTGGTGTCGCTACGGCGTCGGCGACAGCGTGGGCTTCGGCGTTGAGCTGGAAAACCGCTACAAAGGCATCCGTACCCCGCACAAAATGAAGTTCGGCGTCTCCGGCTGCACCCGCGAATGTGCGGAAGCGCAGGGTAAAGACGTGGGTATTATTGCCACCGAGAAAGGCTGGAACCTGTATGTGTGCGGCAACGGCGGGATGAAACCGCGCCATGCGGACCTGCTGGCGGCGGATCTCGATCGTGACACGCTGATTCAGTATCTCGACCGCTTCATGATGTTCTACATCCGTACCGCCGATAAGCTGACTCGTACCGCCTCCTGGCTCGATAACCTCGAGGGCGGCATCGATTACCTTAAATCGGTCATCATCGACGACAAGCTGGGCCTGAACGAACATCTTGAAGCGGAGATGGCGCGCCTGCGCGAGGCGGTGATCTGCGAGTGGACGGAAACCGTCAACACCCCGGCGGCGCAGACGCGCTTCAAACACTTTATCAACAGCACCCAGCGCGACCCGAACGTACAGGTTGTACCGGAGCGCGAACAGCATCGTCCGGCGACACCGTATGAACGTATTCCGGTCACGCTGGTGGAGGAAAACGCATGAGCCAGTGGGTAAACATCTGCAATATTAACGACATTCTCCCCGCCACCGGCGTCTGTGCGCTGCTGGGCAGCGAGCAGGTGGCGATTTTCCGCCCTCGCCACGATGAACAGGTTTTTGCCATCAGCAATATCGACCCGTTCTTTGAGGCCAGCGTGCTCTCCCGCGGCCTGATTGCCGAGCACCAGGGTGAACTGTGGGTCGCCAGCCCGTTGAAAAAGCAGCGTTTCCGCTTAACCGACGGACTCTGCATGGAAGATGAAAGCTTCTCGGTCAAACACTACGACGTCCGCGTGAAGGACGGCGAGGTGCAGCTGAAAGCGTAACCCCTCGCCTTTTCAATAGGAAAGGCTTATGACCCCTTATGGGTAACGGCAGGAAAAACCGTATGTTCTGTACGATTCCTGCTGTTATCCTGACGTCAATTCTTCCCCCGCCATGAATGCTGTGAGGTAACGTCGTGGATCACCTGCCGATTTTTTGTCAATTACGCAACCGCGACTGCCTGCTCGTGGGCGGCGGCGACGTGGCCGAGCGCAAAGCGCGCCTGCTGTTAGAGGCTGGCGCCCGCCTGACCGTGAATGCCCTGTCCTTCGCCCCCCAGTTTGAGGTTTGGGCTCAGGAAGGGATGCTCACGCTGGAACAGGGCGCGTTTAATGAATCCCTGCTGGATACCTGCTGGCTGACCATTGCCGCGACGGATGACGATGAAGTGAACCAGCGCGTGAGCGACGCCTGCGAAGCGCGCCGTATCTTCTGCAACGTGGTGGATGCGCCGAAAGAGGCCAGCTTTATCATGCCGTCGATTATCGACCGCTCGCCGCTGATGATTGCGGTCTCCTCCGGGGGACGTTCGCCGGTTCTCGCGCGTCTGCTGCGGGAAAAACTGGAAGCCCTGTTGCCCCAGCATCTTGGCCAGATTGCGCATTATGCCGGGCAGCTGCGTTCACGCGTGAAGCAAACCTTCGCGACCGTGGGCGAGCGCCGTCGCTTCTGGGAAAAATTCTTTGTGAACGACAGGCTGGCGCAGTCGCTGGCGAATCAGGACACCAAAGCCGTTGAAGAAACGACCGAACAGCTGCTGAGCGAACCGCTGGACCATCGCGGCGAAGTGGTGCTGGTGGGCGCAGGCCCCGGTGATGCGGGCTTGCTGACGCTGAAAGGGCTACAGCAGATCCAGCAGGCGGATATCGTGGTGTACGACCGTCTGGTGTCCGATGACATCATGAATCTGGTCCGTCGCGATGCCGACCGCGTCTTCGTGGGCAAACGGGCGGGCTACCACTGCGTGCCGCAGGAGGAGATCAACCAGATCCTGCTGCGCGAGGCGCAGAAAGGTAAACGCGTAGTGCGCCTTAAGGGCGGCGATCCGTTTATCTGCGGCGGCGAAGAGCTGGAAACCCTGTGCGACGCGGGTATTCCGTTCTCTGTCGTGCCCGGCATTACGGCGGCGTCCGGCTGTTCAGCATACTCTGGCATTCCGCTGACCCACCGGGATTACGCCCAGAGCGTACGTCTGGTGACGGGGCACCTGAAGACCGGCAGCGAGCTGGACTGGCATAACCTGGCCGCTGAAAAGCAGACGCTGGTGTTCTACATGGGGCTCAATCAGGCCGCCACGATTCAGGCGAAGCTGCTGGAGCACGGTATGAATGCGGATATGCCCGTCGCGCTGGTCGAAAACGGCACCGCCATTACGCAGCGCGTGGTGGATGGCGTACTGACGCAGCTCGGTGAGCTGGCGCAGCAGGTTGAAAGCCCGGCGCTGATTGTGGTGGGCCGCGTGGTTGAACTGCGCGACAGGCTGAACTGGTTCTCGAATCACTAACGCATATTCTCCCTTCCTGGAGTAGTCCTTAAGCGGACTACTCCCCTCTTACGCCTACCGATAACATACCGCCCGCATAGTGGAACTTTTCCATTTATTCCCTCGTATTACATCCATTTTTTAGACAAGGAATGCATATGTTCAAACTGGCAAAAGCCGCCGTTCTGGTTGGCCTGTTATCGACGCTGACGGCCTGCACCGGTCACGTACAGAACACCAAAAATAATTGCAGCTACGATTATCTGCTGCACCCGGCGATCTCCATTTCGAAAATCATCGGTGGTTGCGGCCCGGCAGCGCAGCAGTAAGCGTTTTACAGGCGTAAAAAAACCGGGATGTCCCGGTTTTTTTGTTGATGCGGAGCGTTTTTTTGTCGGGTGGCGCTGACGCTTACCCGACCTACACGGTCCCGTAGGCCGGGTAAGGCGAAGCCGTCACCCGGCAAAGCGGCTTAAGGCTTCGCCACAAACCCAATCGCTTCATACACCGCTTTCAGGGTTTCGGACGCGCGCGCGCTGGCTTTTTCCGCGCCCTCTTTCATCACTTTCTGCAGGAAAGCTTCGTCGTTACGGTAGCGGTGATAACGCTCCTGCAGCTCGGTCAGCATGCCGGAAACGGCATCTGCCACTTCGCCTTTCAGGTGGCCGTACATCTTGCCTTCGAAGTGTTTTTCCAGCTCAGGGATGCTCTGGCCGGTGACGCCGGAGAGGATATCCAGCAGGTTGGAGACGCCCGCTTTGTTCTGCACGTCGTAGCGCACTACAGGCGGCTCGTCGGAATCGGTCACCGCGCGCTTGAGTTTTTTCACCACCGATTTCGGATCTTCCAGCAGGCCGATAACGTTGTTACGGTTATCGTCAGACTTGGACATCTTCTTGGTCGGCTCCAGCAGCGACATCACGCGCGCGCCGGACTTCGGAATGAAAGGCTCAGGCACTTTAAACACATCGCCGTAGATCGCATTAAAGCGCTGGGCGATATCGCGGCTCAGCTCCAGGTGCTGCTTCTGGTCTTCACCCACCGGGACCTGGTTAGTCTGGTACAGCAGAATATCTGCCGCCATCAGCACCGGATAGTCAAACAGACCGGCGTTGATGTTTTCTGAGTAGCGCGCGGATTTATCCTTGAACTGCGTCATGCGGCTCAGCTCGCCGAAATAGGTGTAGCAGTTCAGCGCCCAGCCCAGCTGCGCGTGCTCCGGCACGTGAGACTGAACGAAGATGGTGCTCTTCTCTGGATCAATACCGCAGGCCAGATACAGCGCCAGGGTGTCCAGCGTGGCTTTACGCAGCTTCTCAGGATCCTGACGCGCGGTAATCGCATGGAGATCGACGATGCAGTAAATGCAATGGTAGTCATCCTGCATGCTGACCCACTGACGTAACGCACCCATGTAGTTACCAATGGTCAATTCACCTGAAGGCTGTGCGCCACTAAAAACGATGGGCTTAGTCATTATTCAATTCCTGATGTTCACTGTGCGAAAGCCCGAGTGCGGGCAACAAATCTTTGAAGTGGTCGAAAACGACGTCCGGCTCACTCAGCGTGATGGCTTCACCGTAGTTGTAGCCATAGGTTAACCCCACGGAAGGACACCCGGCCGCGCGGGCAGCCAGAATATCATTGCGGGAATCGCCGACAAAGAGCAGCTCCGCAGGCGTTAAGGATAATTTTCCTGCCACCAGCAGCAGCGGTTCCGGATGAGGCTTTTTGTTTTGCACATCGTCGCCGCCCACAATCACGGAGAAATACTTCGCGATATCGAGCGCGTCGAGCAGAGGCGCAACGAAAGGGGTTGGCTTGTTGGTCACCAGACCCAGCGGGATGCCCTTCGCGTGCAGCGCACTCAGCGTTTCCTGAACGTCCGGGAACAGGAAACTGCCCTCCTCGACGGTCTCTTCATAGAAACGATCGAACAGTTTGCGCAGAATACGCAGCTGCTCTTCCTGCGGGATGTCCGCGTGATCGACGCTCGGTTTCCCCTGGGCGGAACGCTGCGACGCACGCTCCTGACGCGCCCACGTCAACGCGCGCTCCATCAGAACATCGGCGCCGTTGCCAATCCACGTGACGACACGCTCTTCACCCGCAACGGGGAGTTCAAGTGCATACAGCGCCTGGTCAACGGCGCTCGTTAAGCCCGGCGCGCTGTCAACCAGCGTGCCGTCGAGGTCGAATGCCACACCCCGAATAGCCTGTAATTTATCCATGACTTACCTTCGCCAGCTCGCGGCGCATTTCATCGATGACTTTTTTGTAATCTGGTTGGTCGAAAATGGCTGAACCGGCAACGAACATATCCGCGCCTGCCGCCGCAATTTCACCAATGTTATTCACTTTCACGCCGCCGTCCACTTCCAGACGAATATCGTAGCCTGACTCGTCAATACGACGGCGGACTTCACGCAGCTTATCCAGCGTGTGAGGGATGAATGACTGGCCGCCAAAGCCCGGGTTAACGGACATCAGCAGGATCACGTCCAGCTTGTCCATGACATAGTCGAGATAGCTCAGCGGCGTGGCCGGGTTAAACACCAGCCCCGCTTTACAGCCGTTCTCTTTGATCAGCTGCAGCGTGCGATCCACATGTTCAGAGGCTTCCGGATGGAAGGTGATGATGCTGGCACCCGCCGCGGCGAAGTCAGGCACGATGCGATCAACCGGTTTCACCATCAGGTGAACGTCGATCGGGGCGGTAATGCCATAGTTACGCAGCGCCTTGAGCACCATCGGACCGATGGTCAGGTTTGGAACGTAGTGGTTATCCATCACGTCGAAATGGACGACATCCGCGCCAGCCGCCAGTGCGTTGGCAGTGTCTTCACCCAGGCGGGCAAAATCGGCCGACAGAATTGAGGGAGCAATCAAAAACTGTTTCATCCGCTTCTCCTTGAAATGTGTTTACCGGCGGGCAAAACGGCTCAGGGGCGATAAAGAGCCAGGAGTTCGTCCACCTTTTTACGTGTGCCGCCGTTGCTGCTAATGCTACGCCGCACCTTAACCTGAAAATGCTTCGCGGCTTTGTACCATTCGCGCGTATCAGGCGTATCGTGATTCGAAATTAACACCGGAATTCTTTTGCTGACCAGCTTTTCCGCCATCTCCGCCAGGCGCGCCTGCTCGGCAGGGCTGAAGCTGTTAGTGTGATAAGCGGTGAAGTTCGCCGTCGCAGACAGCGGCGCGTATGGCGGGTCACAGTAAACCACCGAATTTACGCCAGCCAGCTCCATACACTCTTCATAGGAGAGGCAATGGAACTCCGCGTTCTGCGCTTTTTCGGCAAAGTGATACAGCTCGTCCTGTGGGAAATACGGGCGCTTATAGCGGCCAAACGGCACGTTAAATTCCCCACGAAGATTATACCGGCACAGGCCGTTGTAACCATGCCGGTTGAGATAGAGGAACAGCAGGGCTCTGCGGAACGGATCCTGGCTCTGGTTAAACTCCGCGCGGAACTGGTAGTAAACGTCCGGGTTGTTGTTCTCGGGCGTAAACAGTTTGCGCGCCTCGGCGACATACTCATCGGTACGCAGCTTAACGATGTTATAGAGGCTGATAAGGTCGCTGTTGATATCCGCCAGGATATAACGAGAAAAATCGGTGTTGAGAAACACCGACCCCGCACCCACGAAAGGTTCGATAAGGCACTCGCCTTTAGGCAGGTGCTTTTTAATATCATCGAGCAGGGGGTATTTCCCCCCTGCCCATTTCAGAAAAGCGCGATTTTTTTTCATGCTGACTAACTGATTACACCTTCTCCGGCTGTGGAGAAAGCTCCGACAGCATCCTGCGCTTTAAACATTACTTCAGATCGGCCTGAACCTGATGAATCGGCTTCGCCCATGGGTTCTTCGCCTGAACGTCAGCTGGCAGCGCCGCTACGGCACGTTTTGCTTCATCTTTGGACGAATAAACACCGCTCACCAGCACATACCACGGCTGACCGTTACGGGTCGTCTGATAAACAACGTAGTTTTTCAGATTTGATTTCTTCGCCCAGCTGTTGAGGTTGTCATAGTTAGACGAACTGCTCAGCTGCAGCGTGTAGTTGCTGGATGGCGCAGATTTCAGCGATCCAACGTTGCCAGCCGTTTTACCTGCCGCGCTGCTGGAGGCTGTTGCCGTCGCTGCTGGCGCCGCTGTGGCAGCCGGTGCTGTGGTGGTCGCCGTGGCTTTCGGCGCAGTCTGCGTGACGGGCGCTTTAGCAGGCTCGCTCACCGCAGCCGTTTCAGTGTGTTTCGGCTGCGCCGGAACAGCTTTCACTTCAGGCGCCTTCACCACTGCCTGAGGTTTGGTTTCACGCTTAGGCTCAATCACCGCCTGCTTACGTTCAGGACGTGTCGCAGTCTGCGTCTGGCGCGGCTTGGTTTCCGTCGCAGCCGTTTGCGGCTGAGCGTTACCACCGCGAACCGGGGCAACGGTTGCAGGTTCAGTTGGCAGCGTAGAGTTAACCACGACGTTATCAACCTGCTGCTGGTTCTGCGGCTGCGTCAGCGCATTGTTCAGGTCTCCCTGAACTTCCACACGCTGCTGACCTTCAGGCGCAGCAGGTGCCTGACCCTGAGCAGGGGTTGAAGAAACAGGCGGCAGAGAAACATCCTGCGGCGCTGTGGTGTTCCCTGCGGTCTGCTCAGCAGAAGTGGCACCCGGCGCTGGCTGTGCACCATTCGCCTGGTCGGACGCATCGTTACCGGAAAGGTTGATGCTCTTCTCAGCGGAAGCCGTTTGCTCGGTTGAGTTCGTTGACGGTGCTTTAAGCGCGGAGCCAATGCCGACAATCAGCAGCACAAGCACCAGAACGCCAAGCCCCATCATAATATACTGGCGGGAAGCCGGTTTTGGCGCAGCGGCTTTTTTACGTTTACGCGGGCGACGCTCTACAGGCTGTTCGTCCATTGAATCTTCTTCGGACTCATAATCCTCTTCTGCTCGCTCTTCGTGCGCGTTGCGGCTGCGCGAAGGACGACGATCGTCTGCATCCAGATCAACATCGTCAAAGTTGATCTGCGGCTCGTTATCACGTTCTGAAGATTGACGAGAACGACCAGTACGACGATCGCTGGGATCGGGTTTCAGCTCGTCTTCTGGTTTGAATTCATCCATTTAACACCCCACTCAAAGGCTTATGCCAACGACTTTGCATTTCACCTGAAGCTAAACGACCACCTGCGACAGTGGCCTGACCTTTCTAGTTGTTACGCCTGCTGACAGTCAGCGATAGCGCCAAGAACGACATCGTGCGGCACTCCGCCGCGTACTTCACTCTTCCCTATTGCAAGCGGGAGTACAAGACGCATCTCACCTGCCAATACTTTTTTATCGCGCATCATGTGGGGTAAATACGCTTGCGCCGACATCTCCTGCGGCCCGGTCACCGGCAAACCAGCACGCTCAAGCAGCGCAATGATACGTGCCGTCTCTTCCGGTTTGAACTGTCCGAGACGTTCAGAGGTGCGGGCAGCCATCACCATGCCGGCCGCGACGGCTTCACCGTGCAGCCAGTTGCCGTAGCCCATTTCGGCTTCAATCGCGTGACCAAACGTATGCCCAAGATTCAGTAAAGCACGTAAGCCCGTTTCACGCTCGTCTGCGGCAACAACTTCTGCTTTCAGCTCACAGCAACGACGAATGCAGTATGCCAGTTTTGCCTCATCGAGGCCCAGCAACGCATCCATATTCTCTTCAAGCCAGCTAAAGAACTCACCGTCCAGAATAATGCCGTATTTGATCACTTCCGCCAGACCCGAAGCCAGTTCGCGCTTCGGCAGCGTTTTCAGACAGTCGAGATCCACCACCACCGATGCGGGCTGGTAGAACGCGCCAATCATGTTTTTACCGAGCGGATGGTTCACTGCCGTTTTGCCACCGACAGAGGAGTCGACCTGGGACAGCAACGTGGTTGGGATTTGAATAAAACGGACGCCACGCTGATAGCTTGCGGCCGCAAAGCCGGTCAGATCGCCCACAACACCGCCGCCCAGGGCAAGCAGTGTTGTATCGCGACCATGCGGTTTTTGCAGCAATGCGGTAAAGACGGTATCCAGTACCGTCAGGCTTTTATACTGCTCGCCATCGGGGAGAATCACACTGTCGACTTTTACGCCCGCCTGCTCAAGCAGGTGGCGCACACGGTCGAGATAAAGCGGAGCCAGCGTCTCATTGGTGACCAGCATCGCCTGATCACCCGCTTTCAGTGGTAAAAAGGAAGCTGGGTCGTTAAACAAACCAGCCGCGATGGTGATAGGGTAACTACGTTCCCCGAGAGTAACTGTAATCCTCTCCATGACGCGACATCCACCTTTAATGCTATTACCCGCAGGCGAGTGTATATAAAGCCAGAATCAGTTGCTTTCCAGCATATGAATAATCTGGTTTGCAACCACTTTAGCGCTCTGGTCGTCAGTACGAATGGTCACATCAGCAATCTCTTCATACAGCGGATTGCGTTCATCGGCCAACGCTTCCAGAACTTCGCGTGGTGGCGTTTCAACCTGCAGCAGCGGGCGCTTTTTATCGCGCTGCGTACGTGCCAGCTGTTTCTCAATGGTCGTCTCAAGATAGACCACTACGCCACGGGCGGAGAGACGGTTGCGGGTTTCGCGAGATTTCACAGAGCCGCCGCCTGTTGCCAGAACGATGCCTTGTTTTTCCGTGAGTTCGTTGATCACTTTTTCTTCTCGGTCACGGAAACCTTCTTCGCCTTCTACGTCGAAAACCCAGCCCACATCAGCTCCGGTTCGTTTCTCAATCTCTTGATCAGAATCGTAAAATTCCATATTGAGTTGTTGAGCTAACTGACGCCCAATAGTGCTTTTGCCGGCACCCATAGGCCCAACCAGAAAGATATTGCGTTTCTCTGCCATTTTATCGGTACTACTAAGACTATTCGTTAATGGTAATCCCCGCTTCGCAGACACCCGGCGTAGCAGGACATGAACTGAAACCTCATATGCAATAGAGCGAGAGTCAGACTAAAAATTATCTCAATACTCCGGCTTGTTTGGCAACTGATTAAATCACCGCGCCGGGCGCATAAGGTAATAAGACGTAAGTCCAACTCAAATCGGTACTCCTTGTATGCTAATTCATGCCCCACGTCAAACATCTGCAACAAACTGAATGCAAAATCATTGCGGGGATCGTTACCCGTCAGCGAATACCGACCAGACGTGGTGTAATAAACACCACTAATTCACGCCGTTCGTTGTCTTTCCCGTCATGACGAAAAAGCGACCCAATCCAGGGGATGCTTCCCAGACCGGGTACGCTGTCACTGCCGGTTTTGTTCTTCTGGGAAAAAATTCCGCCCAACGCCAGCGTTTCTCCACTTTTTACCTCCACCTGGGTTTCTATCTCCTGCTTGTCGATAGCCAGCGTTTCGCCATCGGCCTGCTGCAGAACCTGTCCCGGCATATTTTCGCTGATGTGTAGTTTCAGGCGCACGCGTCCCCCCGGTAAGACCACCGGTGTGACCTCCATTCCGAGTACCGCCTCTTTAAACTCAACGGAGGTGGCGCCGCTTTCCCCGCTTGAGACCTGATACGGAATTTCGCTGCCCTGCTTGATACTGGCCGGTTGCCCGTGCGAGGCCAGCAGCCGCGGGCTGGCGATGATATCGACCTGCTGTTTTTGCTCCAGCGCTGAGAGCTCCAGATCCAGCAGTCGACCATTGATCCTCCCGATATTAAAACCCACGTGGCTGGTGGCGCTGGCGACGGAAAGATCGCTGCCCAGCGTCGTCAGCTGTCCAACCTTGCCCGCGTCGGTCGCGTCGGCGAGATTCCACTTCACCCCAAGCTCACGCAGGCTTTTTTCGTTAATGGTCACAATATGCGCCGCCAGTTCGACCTGCTCGATGGGAATATCCATCTGGGCGGCCCAGCGCTGCAGCGTTTCCACCACCGTCTGGTTATCGCGGATCAGCAGACGGTTGGTACGCGTGTCGACAGACAAACTCCCCTTTGGGCTCAGGAGTTTTTCCGCGGCTTTTTGCAGCTCCCCGGCGTTGGCATAGGAAAAGGGAATGCCCTGAGTGACCAGCGGGGCATCAAGCTGCCGACGCGCCTGTTCCTGCTCTGAACGCTCCCGCTGCTCACGCTGCCAGGCCGCGGTATGCACATAAAAAATGCCGCCTTCCTCGCGCAAGACGAGTCCGGCACTGGTGACAACCGTCCGTAACGCCTGCCGCCAGGGGACGCGCGTCAGGTTAAGCGAAAGCGTGCCGCTGACATCAGGCGATACCACCAGATTACGGTTCTCCTGTGCGACCAGGGCCTGTAACACCTGAACCACAGGAACGTCATCCACCACCAGCGTGACCGGTTTTGGCTCGACGGCCCACAGGGGATGGCTGAACGCCAGCAGCCACAGCATTATCCGTAAATTCATTTTTGTCCGTTCCTTCTCGTTGCCACGTCCATTTTCCCGGGTCACAGGTGTCACCCACATCAACTGCCAGCTCCGCTGCATTGATGGCTGTTATCCTCCAGCCTGCCGGGAAGCGCTCATGCGTTTTCAGCCGATACCAGCGCTTTTGCCCATCCTGTAAAATGCCGATAGTCTCCAGCCCTTCCACCATGCCGCGAAAGTGCCACTGCGCCAGCTCGCCAATGGCACAAGGATCGTCCGGGGGACGAAACGGATCGCGCATACCGGTTAATAGCAGCACTGAGCAAACCAGCAAAAATCGCGCGCTATTTCGCATGTTCCAGCTCCAGCCGCAGGCGTAACGCCGAACCTTGTGGCGAAATCGTGAAAGCCGCGATCTGCACATCCTGCTGTGCCAGCCGGGAAAAAAGTTCCGGAATGGCCTGCCACTCCGCATCCAGCGCCAGCTCCCCTCCATTTTGCAGCGGCTTCCAGTGAACCAGCGTCGTGTTATCGCCCTGAAAATCGAGGGGGGAGAACGGCGTCAGCGCCCGTGCTTTTACAGCGTCCGGACGAAACGGCATCTTTCTGACGGCAGGCCATAACGCCGCGTTCGTCCTCACATCTTCAATCAGCTGGCGTTGTTGTTCAGCACACTGCTTGTCTACCGGTCTGAGCAACGCCCCCCACGCGACCAGTCCTGCCAGGAGACTCCCCAGGCACCAGCAGAGTACCCGATGCCGGGAACGGCTTTCGCACCAGCGTTCTACCAGGGTATTCACGCCTTACTCCTCGCTTTTGAGATGAAGCGTAAACAGCCAGTGCCCCCGGCTATCCTGTCGAAGCTCACCCGCCGTCCCGGACGTAAAGCCCGCGAGTTGTCCCACCCCATCGCGCAGGGCAGAGAGGGCCGGCAGGGTGAGGGCATAACCGGTCAATATCAGCGCAGGCGGCTGATAGCGCAGCTCTGTCAGCCAGACCTGTGAAGGAATGGCGCTGGAAAGGGATTCCAGCACCGGTTGCCATGCGCGTCGTTGCAGGGTCTGCACGGGCATTTGCGCCTGTGCGGTCAGTCTTTGCCGGGCGACAAGCGCGTGCTGCACGGACTGCATTCCCGTCAGATCCGTTTGCAGCGCGCGCAGCCTCACGAGATGGTTCATCCGCAGACAGAAACAGACCACGAACAGCAACAGCACTGTGCCGACACACATTGCGCCCCAGAAACGCAGGCATCGTGCGCGCCGCTGCTGTCGCCAGGGCAGAAAGTTCAGGATGCTCATTCGGGCACCTCGCTCATGGCCAACGCCAGCGCGACGGTATAATCAGCGCCACATTCCGGCAGCGGAGCCTGGCAACGCGCCAGGATTTCCCACGGGTCACGTTGGCGATCAAACAGCGCGATGTCATTTGGCCCCAGAGCCAGCAGCGCCGCCAGTTCGGCCACGTTTTCTGCTTCGGTAGTTAAGCGGCGTCCCCACTGGTGGCGCATCGCCCAGAGCCACTGCCGATCGTCCCGCCAGGCGACGCACTGCGCCGGTGCCAGCGCAGGAAGAAGATTCGTCAGCGCGCTGGCATCCGGGGTAATGGTCACCAGCCGCAAACGCAGCGTTTTCGCCAGCGCCAGAAGGGTGTCGACCTCGTTGTTTTGTGCGGCCGTCACGTGAAAGGTATTGCTGAAAGTATCCTGCGCGTAATCGAAACAGAGCGTATCGGCAGACATCTCCAGTTCGCGGGCGAGCGCGGCGCCAAGCCATGAGAGCTGCTCGCTGTCGCGCAGCGCAACGGTCGGACGGGGAAGCGACCGCTGCAGGGTGCGTGCTGCCGGGAAAGAGAGGAACACCCGATGGGCATGCGGCAGCGTTTTTCGCCAGTCGCGTAACGCATCAACCAGCTGTTCTGACTGACAAATTTTGCCGTCACGAATGATGTCTTTGGCCAGTGGGATTACCCACCAGCGCCTCAGGCGCCAGCCGGTCTTCTCCCGGGCCAGCGCCACGATCAGCACCCTATCCTGTTGAATATGAACGCCCGTTTGCCATGTTTTGAAGGCCATGCTTCACGATCTCCTTATCGCCCGTCGCCCTGACGGCTATATCAATGAATCAGGCTTGCCTTTATACTACCGCGCGATTGTTTAGAAACTGCCCAAGTGAAACCAAATGGGAAATCTCCGGTGAAGTTCGTAAAGTATTTATTCATCCTTGCAGTCTGTTGCATTCTGCTGGGAGCAGGCTCGATTTACGGTTTGTACAAATATATTGAGCCACAGCTACCTGATGTCGCCACGCTTCGCGATGTGCGACTCCAGATCCCGATGCAGGTCTATAGCGCCGATGGCGAGCTCATGGCGCAGTATGGCGAGAAGCGTCGTATTCCGTTGACCTTAAACCAAATCCCCCCCGTGATGGTGAAAGCCTTTATCGCCACGGAGGACAGCCGTTTTTACGAGCACCACGGTGTCGATCCGGTGGGGATTTTCCGTGCCGCGAGCATTGCGCTGTTCTCTGGTCACGCCTCTCAGGGGGCGAGCACCATTACGCAGCAGCTGGCGCGTAACTTCTTCCTCAGCCCTGAAAAGACGCTGACCCGTAAGATCAAAGAGGTGTTCCTTGCGATCCGTATTGAGCAGCTGCTGAGCAAAGACGAGATCCTTGAGCTGTACCTCAACAAAATCTACCTGGGCTACCGTGCCTATGGCGTGGGGGCGGCCGCGCAGGTGTACTTCGGTAAGCCTGTTGAGCAACTCACCTTAAGCGAAATGGCCACCATCGCCGGTTTGCCAAAAGCGCCGTCCACGTTTAACCCGCTCTACTCGCTCGACCGCGCCACTGCCCGTCGTAACGTCGTTCTGTCACGTATGCTGAGCGAAGGCTATATCAGCCAGAGCGAGTATGACCAGGCGCGCAACGACGTCATTGACGCTAACTACCACGCCCCGGAGATCGCCTTCTCTGCGCCTTACCTGACCGAAATGGTTCGCCAGGAGATGGTGAATCGCTATGGCGACAAGGCCTATGAAGATGGCTATCGCGTGTACACCACCGTCACCCGTAAAGTGCAGCAGGCGGCGCAGGAAGCGGTACGCAACAACGTGATGGACTACGATATGCGTCACGGCTATCGCGGCCCGTCCAACGTGCTCTGGAAGGTGGGCGAAAGCGCGTGGGACAGCAAAAAAATCACCAGTACGCTGAGAGCGCTGCCTACCTACGGTCCGCTCCTTCCTGCGGTGGTGACGCAGGCCGATCCTCAGGAAGCCGTTGCAACGCTCGCGGACGGTACGTCCGTCTCCCTGCGCATGGACGGTATCCGTTGGGCGCGTCCGTACCGTTCGGATACCCTGCAGGGCGCCACGCCGCGTAAAGTGACCGATGCGGTACAGACCGGGCAGCAAATCTGGGTGCGCAAGGTCGGCGAATCCTGGTGGCTGGCGCAGGTGCCGGACGTCAACTCGGCCCTGGTTTCTATCAATCCGCAGAACGGCGCTGTACTGGCCCTGGTCGGCGGGTTCGATTTCAACCAGAGCAAATTTAACCGCGCCACCCAGGCGCTGCGTCAGGTCGGTTCCAATATCAAACCGTTCCTCTACACGGCCGCGATGGATAAGGGGCTGACCCTCGCCAGCATCCTCAACGACGTGCCGATCTCCCGCTGGGATGCGGGTGCGGGTTCCGACTGGCAGCCGAAGAATTCCCCTGCGGAGTATGCCGGCCCGATTCGCCTTCGTCAGGGTCTGGGACAGTCGAAAAACGTGGTGATGGTGCGTGCCATGCGCGCGATGGGCGTCGACTATGCCGCAGAGTATCTGCAGCGCTTCGGTTTCCCGGCGCAGAACATCGTTCGCACCGAATCGCTGGCGTTAGGCTCAGCCTCCTTTACGCCGCTTCAGGTCGCGCGCGGATACTCGGTGATGGCCAACGGCGGCTTCCTGATTGACCCGTACTTCATCAGCAAGATCGAGAACGATCAGGGCGGCGTGCTGTTCGAGGCGAAGCCGAAAATTGCCTGCCCTGACTGCGATATTCCGGTCATTTATGGCAATACGCCGAAATCCGAGGTGCTTGAGAATAAGGACATGGAAGACCCTGCCGTGTCGCAGGAGCAGCAGAACGGCGTGGTGCCGCAGCCGCAGCTCGAGCAGGCGAACCAGGCGCTGGTCGCGCAGACCGGCGCGCAGGAGTACGCCCCGCATGTGATCAACACGCCGCTGTCGTTCCTGATCAAGAGCGCGCTGAACACCAATATCTTCGGTGAGCCAGGCTGGCAGGGTACCGGCTGGCGCGCAGGGCGCGATCTGCAGCGCCATGATATCGGCGGTAAAACGGGGACAACCAACAGCTCGAAAGACGCGTGGTTCTCCGGTTACGGTCCCGGCGTGGTGACCTCGGTCTGGATCGGCTTCGACGATCACCGCCGCGATTTAGGGCGTACCACGGCATCCGGCGCGATTAAAGATCAGATTTCCGGCTACGAAGGCGGCGCGAAGAGCGCGCAACCGGCCTGGGACGCCTACATGAAGTCCGTTCTTGAAGGCGTGCCGGAGCAGCCGCTGACGCCACCGCCGGGCGTGGTGACGGTCAATATCGACCGCAGCACGGGCCAGCTCGCCAACGGCGGTAACAGTCGCGAAGAGTATTTCATTGAGGGCACGCAGCCAACCACACAGGCGGTGCACGAGGTGGGTACAGAGATCATCGATAACGGCGAAACGCACGAGCTGTTCTAAAAATAAAAATGCCCGGTAAAAACCGGGCAAAGCATCGTAGGCCGGGTAAGGCGAAGCCGCCACCCGGCTTTTTTTATGGCCTACAGTCGCCCCTGCCCCTTCAACCACTCCCGTACCAGGAACAGTGCGCTCACGTTGCGAGCCTCATTAAAGTCAGGGTCTTCCAGCAGATCCATCAGGTGCGCCAGCGGCCAGCGAACCTGCGGCAGCGGCTCCGGCTCATCCCCTTCCAGCGATTCAGGATAGAGATCTTCCGCCACCACGATATTCATTTTGCTGGAAAAATAGGACGGCGCCATGCTCAGTTTTTTCAGGAATGAAAGCTCATTCGCCCCGAAGCCCACCTCTTCTTTCAGCTCGCGGTTGGCGGCTTCAAAGACGGTTTCACCCGGGTCGATGAGCCCTTTCGAGAACCCAAGCTCGTAAGATTCCGTTCCCACCGCGTATTCGCGGATCAAAATCAGATGATCGTCGACAATCGGCACAATCATCACCGCTTCGCGCGACGAGGGGCGCATACGTTCATAAACGCGACGCACACCGTTGCTGAACTCCAGATCCACACTTTCGACATTAAACAGGCGCGATTTGGCGACAGTTTCAACATTCAGAATGGTGGGTTTTTGTAGTGGTTTGCTCATCTTGATGGGTCTTAGCAGTGAGAACTGGGGTTATTGTGCGATACGCCGCACGGTTTCGGCAATGTCAATTGTTCTTTATTTACATTTATGCAACGTATTTGGGATCAATCCTCAATTCAAAACAAATGTCAAGAGGTTGAAATGTTTCCAGGAATTTGCTGATATCGCGCCATAACAGGCTTTGCTATCATCACCGGTCACTGGGATGCGCTTCAGAATGCTCAAGTTCGACTCCATACTTGCCGATAGCCAACCACAGACACTCATTCAATGTAAAGGTGCTACTGACTACACCTGTAAGAAGATAAGTAAGATGGGGAAAGCATGAGCACCATTTTGATTGTTCTCGCTGCTATGCTGGCCGGCGCATTGGTTGCAGGGTGGTTGTACAGGCGTCGCGTACAGCGACGTTATCGTCTGCCCTTTTTAAATGCATTTGCGGGCGCGACCACGCGTAAACTCACGCAAGAAGAGCGCGATGCAGTTGAAAACTATCTCGAAATCCTGAACCGTTCTCAGCTCACGCCTGGGCCAACGGGAGCCACCACTGCGCCCGTCGCGCTAAAGCTTAATGCGCAAAGTGACACCGTGCTCTGCGTGACGCGTTCCATTACGCGCTACGGCATTACCACTGATGACCCCAACAAATGGCGCTATTACCTGGATTCCGTCGAAGTGCATCTGCCTCCGTCATGGGAGCAATACATTAATGACGAAAACAGCGTTGAGCTGATTCACACCGATTCGTTGCCTCTGGTTATCTCGCTTAACGGCCACACGCTGAATGAATATCTTCAGGAAGCCCCACGTTTTGCGCTGGAACGCGCCAGTTCAACGCAGGCCTCCATTCGTGGCGAAGAGACAGAGCAGATTGAACTGCTGAATATTCGCCAGGAAACCCATGAAGAGTACGCCCTGAGCCGCCCGGACGGCATTCGTGAAGCTCTGCTGATCGTCGCCGCTTTCCTGCTCTTTTTTATCTGCCTGCTGACGCCGGATGTGTTTGTCCCCTGGCTGGCGGGCGGTGCGGTGCTGCTGCTGGCGGGCGGACTTTGGGGGCTCTTTGCTCCACCGGCCAAAACCTCGTTGCGCGAGATCCACTGCCTGCGCGGTACGCCAAAGCGCTGGGGTCTGTTCGGTGAAAACGATCAGGAACATCTCAACAATATTTCGCTCGGAATTATTGACCTGATCTACCCGCGCCACTGGCAACCGTGGATTGCGCAGGATCTGGGCCAGAAAACCGATATTGATATCTACCTTGACCGCCACGTTGTGCGTCAGGGGCGCTTCTTATCCCTGCATGATGAAGTGAAAAATTTCCCGCTTCAGCACTGGCTTCGCAGCACGGTCATTGCCGGAGGCGCGGCGCTGGTCTTAGTCATGCTGCTGCTCTTTGTGCCGCTGGATATGCCCATCAAATTCACCCTGTCGTGGATCAAAGGGGCACAAACCATTGAAGCGACCAGCGTCAACAAGCTGGATGAAGCCGGTGTCCGCGTGGGGGACACGCTGCGCCTGAAGGGAACCGGGATGTGTAATATTCACACGCCGGGGGCGTGGAACACGCGCCAGAACTCACCGTTCATGCCGTTCGATTGCTCGCAAATTATCTGGAACGACGCACCGCCGCTGCCGCTGCCGGAATCCGAAGTGGTGAATAAAGCCACGGCCCTCACCCAGACGGTTAACCGCCAACTGCACCCGAAACCGGACGATGATTCGCGCGTCAGCCCCGCGCTGCGCTCGGCCATTCAAAAGTCAGGCATGGTTCTGCTGGATGATTTTGGTGACATCGTTCTCAAAACGCAGGATCTCTGTTCTTCGCAGGATGAGTGCATACGTCTTAAAAATGCCCTGGTAAACCTGGGGAACAGTAAAGACTGGGACTCGCTGGTGAAACGCGCCGAAGCGGGACGGCTGGATGGCGTCAACGTGCTGCTGCGTCCGGTGAGCGCTGAATCGCTGGATAACCTGGTCGCCACCTCCACGTCGCCGTTCATGATGCGTGAGACCACCCGAGCGGCTCAGGCGCTGAACAGCCCGGCACCGGGCGGGTTTGTGATTGTCAGCGATGAGGGCAGCGACCTGGTCGATCAGCCTTACCCGCAGGTTGCGCTTTACGACTACCCGGCGCAGGAGCAGTGGAGCCAATTCCAGCGCCTGGCGCAGATGCTGATGCAAACGCCGTTCAGTGCCGAAGGAATCGTCACAAGCCTCTACACCGACGCCAACGGCACTCGCCATATCGGCCTCCACCGGATGCCGGATAGCGCAGGGCTATGGCGTTACATCGGCACCTCTCTGCTGATGACCGCAATGCTGATCGCCATTTTCTGGAACGGCTTTATGGCCCTGCGCCGCTACCAGCGCTCGCGCACCCGGCTTGCCGAGATCCAGCAATATTACGAAAACTGCCTCAATCCTAAGCTGATCCCCTCCTCTGAGAGCCTGATCTGATAACGTCGTTGCGCGGCAAGATGTGCTACCCTGTCGCGCACGTTTCTTCTGGCTGGAGTTCCTCTTATGCATCTTGATATCACCTGGCAGGAGGTTGATACCGTTCTGTTGGATATGGACGGCACGCTGCTCGATCTCGCCTTTGATAACTATTTCTGGCAAACGCTGGTTCCAGAAACCTATGGCGAGCAGCAGGGGATCTCCCCGGCAGAAGCGCAGGCATTCATTCGTTCGCAATATAGTGCCGTGCAACATACGCTAAACTGGTACTGTCTTGACTACTGGAGCGAGCGCCTCGGTCTGGATATTTGTGCCATGACCACCGCCCAGGGTCCACGCGCCGTGCTGCGCGAGGATACGGTTCCGTTCCTGGACGCGCTGAAAGCAAGCGGCAAGCGCCGCATTTTGCTGACCAACGCGCATCCCCATAACCTGGCCGTGAAGCTGGAGCATACGGGTCTGGCATCACACCTTGATTTATTACTTTCCACCCACACATTTGGTTATCCGAAAGAGGATCAGCGGTTGTGGCATGCGGTGAAGGAAGAGACGGGTTTGCAGCCGGAACGCACGCTGTTCATTGATGACAGCGAACCCATTCTGGATTCCGCGGCTAAGTTTGGCATTCGCTATTGTCTGGGCGTCACCAATCCTGACTCTGGCCTGGCTGAAAAAAGCTATCTGCGCCATCCGGGACTGAACGACTATCGCCAGATGATCCCCTCACTGACCGTGAAGGAGAGGCCATGAAAGAAAAACCCTCTGACGGGGTAAGACTGGATAAATGGCTGTGGGCGGCGCGTTTTTATAAGACGCGCGCCCTTGCCCGCGAGATGATTGACGGCGGAAAAGTGCATTACAACGGCCAGCGCAGCAAACCAAGCAAGCTGGTTGAGCTGAATGCCACCTTAACGCTGCGTCAGGGCAACGATGCACGTACGGTAGTGATTAAAGCCATTACCGAACAACGACGGCCGGCAGCCGAAGCCGTACTGCTTTATGAAGAGACGGCGGAAAGCATAGAAAAGCGCGAGAAGACCGCGCTGGCGCGCAAAATGAATGCGCTGACCATGCCCCACCCGGACCGGCGACCGGACAAAAAAGAGCGCCGCGATCTGATGAAATTTAAACACGGTGAGACCGAGTAACCCTCACCTGCACGAGAGACTATTATGGCCCAACACGACCAATTACACCGCTATCTGTTTGAACAATTCGCCGTGCGCGGCGAGCTGGTCACCGTATCCGAAACCTGGAAACAGATTCTGGAAAACCACAACTACCCGCTGCCGGTGAAGACCCTGTTGGGCGAACTGCTGGTTGCCACCAGCCTGCTGACGGCGACGCTGAAATTTGCCGGTGATATCACCGTGCAGCTGCAGGGTGACGGCCCGATGACGCTGGCGGTCATCAACGGCAATAACCAGCAGCAGATGCGCGGCGTGGCGCGCGTTCAGGGCGACGTGCCTGAGAATGCTGACCTCAAAACGCTGGTGGGTAATGGCTACCTGGTGATCACCATCTCCCCAGAGGAAGGTGAGCGCTATCAGGGCGTGGTGGGTCTGGAAGGCGATACCCTCGCAGCCTGCCTGGAAGATTACTTCATGCGTTCTGAACAGTTGCCGACGCGCCTGTTCATCCGCACCGGTGAAGTGGACGGCCAGCCTGCTGCGGGCGGGATGCTGCTGCAGGTTCTGCCTGCGCAGGACGCGCAGACCAATGATTTTGAGCACCTGGCGACGCTGACCGAAACCATCAAAGCGGAAGAGCTGTTCAACCTGTCGGCGACCGACGTGCTGTGGCGTCTGTACCACGAAGAAGAAGTGACCGTTTACGACCCGCAGTCTGTGGAGTTTAAGTGCACCTGCTCCCGCGAGCGCTGCGCTGGCGCACTGAAAACCCTGCCGGATGAAGAGATCGACAGCATCATGGCGGAAGACGGCGAAATTGATATGCACTGTGACTACTGCGGTACGC
This sequence comes from Enterobacter cloacae complex sp. Mu1197, assembly GCF_040059225.1. NCBI lineage: Bacteria > Pseudomonadati > Pseudomonadota > Gammaproteobacteria > Enterobacterales > Enterobacteriaceae > Enterobacter > Enterobacter cloacae complex sp. Mu1197. Next base: position 4,341,744 of record NZ_CP157375.1, read on the forward strand.
ACTATGTGTTCAATTCGATGGATATCGCTGAGATCCGCAATAACGCCTCCCCGGCGGATCCGCAGGTCCACTAAACCTCTCTTCCCCTCACCTTAACCTTCTCCCCAAAGGGGAGAGGGCTGGGCTGAGGGGCAAAAAACTCCACCCAAGCTGAATCGTTTTCCCAATGTAACTCTTACGTAATTTTCTTACGTGTATGCGATTACATTCACATTCTCTCCGATAAAATCACCAGCCTTTAACCTTTTCGGAACATTTTCCCCAACCAAAAAGCGATTCCTGCGATAATCCGCCTGCGCTGTGACTGGAGTCGCAGCGTTTTCCGTTAGTAAGGGTTTTGTCCAGATGCGTGAATCTATGAGCCCCGTCGCGGTAAACAACCTCAGAAAAACCCTACAATTTCAGGCAGTACATATTGGCTAAGGAGCAGTGATATGCGTGTTACTGGTTTAACCCCGCAAGATCTCAAGGCTTATGGTATTCACGACGTCCAGGAAGTCGTCTACAACCCCGACTACGATACGCTGTATCAGGAAGAGCTCAATCCAGCACTGGAAGGATACGAGCGCGGTGTGTTGACGAATCTTGGTGCTATCGCCGTCGATACCGGTATCTTTACCGGTCGTTCGCCGAAAGATAAGTATATCGTCCGAGACGAAACCACCCGCGATACGCTGTGGTGGGCTGACAAGGGCAAAGGGAAGAACGACAACAAACCGCTCTCTCCGGAAACCTGGCAGCACCTGAAAGGGCTCGTCACCCATCAACTTTCCGGCAAGCGTTTGTTTATTGTCGACGCTTTCTGCGGCGCTAACGCCGACACCCGTCTCTCCGTACGTTTTATCACCGAAGTGGCCTGGCAGGCGCATTTCGTGAAAAACATGTTTATTCGTCCAACCGACGAAGAACTGCAGGACTTCACCCCTGATTTCATCGTGATGAACGGCGCGAAATGCACCAACCCACAGTGGAAAGAGCAGGGTCTGAACTCCGAAAACTTTATTGCCTTCAACCTGACCGAGCGTATCCAGCTGATCGGCGGTACCTGGTACGGCGGCGAAATGAAGAAAGGGATGTTCTCGGTCATGAACTACCTGCTGCCGCTGCGGGGCATCGCCTCCATGCACTGCTCGGCTAACGTCGGTGAAAAAGGCGACGTGGCGGTCTTCTTCGGCCTTTCCGGCACCGGGAAAACCACCCTGTCTACCGATCCAAAACGTCGTCTGATTGGTGATGACGAACACGGCTGGGATGACGACGGCGTATTCAACTTTGAAGGCGGCTGCTACGCGAAGACCATTCGCCTGTCTGAAGAGGCCGAGCCGGATATCTTCCACGCGATCCGTCGCGATGCGCTGCTGGAAAACGTCACCGTGCGTGCCGACGGCTCCATCGACTTCGACGATGCGTCGAAAACGGAAAACACCCGCGTCTCTTATCCGATCTACCACATCGACAATATCGTGAAGCCGGTGTCTAAAGCGGGTCATGCCACGAAGGTTATTTTCCTGACGGCGGATGCGTTCGGCGTGCTGCCTCCGGTGTCTCGCCTGACGGCCAGCCAGACGCAGTACCACTTCCTTTCCGGTTTCACCGCCAAGCTGGCGGGTACCGAGCGCGGCGTGACGGAGCCAACCCCAACCTTCTCCGCCTGCTTCGGCGCAGCCTTCCTGTCGCTGCACCCGACGCAGTATGCTGAAGTGCTGGTGAAACGCATGCAGGCATCCGGCGCGCAGGCATACCTGGTGAACACCGGCTGGAACGGCACCGGCAAACGTATCTCCATCAAAGATACCCGCGCCATTATCGACGCCATTCTGGATGGTTCTCTGGACGACGCCGAAACCTTCACGCTGCCGATGTTTGACCTGGCGATCCCAACGTCGCTGCCGGGTGTGGATACGCATATCCTCGACCCGCGCAATACGTACGGTTCGCCGGAGCAGTGGCGTGAGAAAGCGGAATCGCTGGCGAAGCTGTTTATCGAGAACTTCGAGAAGTATACCGATACCCCGGCGGGTGCTGCGCTGGTGAGTGCGGGTCCAAAACTGTAGTCCATGTCGGGTGGCGGCTTCGCCTTACCCGACCTACAAAAAAGGGTGGCTCGTGCCACCCTTTTTTCAACTCTCTTTCACCTGCCCCCGCGTCACCGGAACCGGCAACCAGGCGCGAATGCTCAACCCACCCCGCTCGCTGGTACCAATCTCCAGCAACCCGTTATGGTTATCCACAATACGCTGCACAATCGCCAGGCCTAAGCCCGTACCGCTGGTGCTGCGCGCGCTGTCGCCGCGCACAAACGGCTGGAACAGATGCTTACGCTGCTCGGGCTTGATGCCCGGACCGTCGTCTTCCACCTGGAACCAGGCGCGGTTGAGCTCAGAGCCGCTGCTGACCTTAATCCAGCCATTGCCATAGCGCGCCGCGTTAACCACCATGTTGGCCACCGCGCGCTTAATGGAGAGCGGGTGCATGCGTACCTGGATCTCGCCCGCCTGAAGGTCGGTATCAATTTCACGCTCGTAGCCGCTTTCCGCCGCCACTACTTCGCCCAGCACCGCGTTCAGATCCGCCATCTCCATCGGCATCTCCTGACCGGTGCGCAGGTAGTCGATGAACTGCTCGATGATGGCGTTGCACTCTTCGATATCCTTGTTGATGGACTCGGCGAGATAACCGTCCTCTTCTCCCATCATCTCCGTCGCCAGACGGATACGCGTCAGGGGGGTGCGCAGGTCATGGCTCACGCCCGCCATCAGCAGCGTACGGTCATCCGCCAGCTGCTTCACGCCTGCCGCCATATGGTTAAACGCACGCGTCACCGAGCGGACTTCCGAGGCGCCATACTCGCGCAGCGGAGGAGGAATAATGCCTTTACCGACCTGCAGCGCAGCGTGCTCCAGGTCGACCAGCGGTCGGTTCTGTATACGGATAAACAGCCAGGCCCCGCCTATCGCCAGCAGCATGATCGCCAGGGTATAGCGGAACAGCGGCGAGAAATCGCCCTGATGAATTTCGGTCAGCGGGACGCGCACCCAGATGTTGGGTGACAGCCAGGTTTTCAGCCAGACGACGGGCGAGCTTTTGTTGACCTCAACGCGCACTTCCGTCGGGCCACCCAGCTGTTGCGCCATCTGCTGGCTGAGGAATTCATAGTGCTGCGCCCAGCGCAGGCCCGCGTCTTCCGCCGCTTCATTCGAGTAGAGCGAGATGCCCAGCTCACGGTAAATTTCACGACGAAACGCCGGGGGAACGACGAGCTGCGTGCCGTCCTCCAGCTGCAGCTTATCGGTCATCAGCATACGCACTTCGTAGGCCAGGACCTTATTGAACTGCTGGAGGCTCGGCAGGATCGCAAAGTTCAACACCACCAGGTAGGTCGTCACCAGGCTGACGAACAGCAGGGTGACGATCAGTAACAGGGTGCGGGCAAACGAGCTTCGCGGCGAGAAGCGCATTCGCCTCATGCTTTAGAGCCGTCCGGGACGAACACGTAGCCCAGACCCCATACGGTCTGAATATAACGAGGATGCGCCGGATCTTCTTCCACCATGCGGCGCAGGCGGGAGATCTGCACGTCGATAGAGCGTTCCATTGCGGAGTATTCGCGACCGCGCGCCAGGTTCATCAGCTTGTCACGGGAAAGCGGTTCACGCGGGTGGCTGACCAGCGCTTTCAGGACCGCAAACTCGCCGCTGGTGAGCGGCATCGGCTCGTCTTCACGGAACATTTCGCGCGTGCCGAGGTTCAGCTTGAACTTGCCGAAGGCAATAACGGCTTCTTCCTGCGACGGCGCGCCCGGCAGTTCGTTCGCCTGACGACGCAGCACGGCGCGAATGCGTGCCAGCAGTTCACGCGGGTTAAACGGTTTTGGAATATAGTCGTCGGCGCCGATTTCGAGGCCCACGATACGGTCAACTTCTTCGCCCTTCGCCGTCACCATGATGATCGGCATCGGGTTGCTCTGGCTGCGCAGACGGCGGCAGATAGAAAGCCCATCTTCGCCAGGCAGCATCAGGTCGAGAACCATCAGATGGAAAGATTCACGGGTCAGCAGACGGTCCATCTGCTCAGCGTTCGCGACGCTACGAACCTGGAAGCCCTGCTCGGTCAGATAACGTTCCAGCAGCGCACGCAGGCGCATGTCGTCATCCACGACCAGAATTTTGTAGTTTTCTTGCATTGTGTGTACTCCCAAAGGTTCGGATAGTCTTTGTAACAGCGTATTCTAAAAAAGTGCACGTATTCGACCAGTTAATTCTGGTATAAATTCTAGTCGAAATTGTTACAAAGCATATTTAACAGCAGCTTATCTGTTCATTTCATCACATAAATCATTATTAATCCTGTCTGTTACACTGTGTGGTACGTATTGTGCGCAAAACAGAGAACCGGCAGCAAAGGCAGCACCATGAAAACGCCCCTGATCACCCGCGAAGGGTATGAGAAACTTAAAAAAGAGATGGATTTCCTCTGGCGCGAAGAGCGTCCTGAGGTAACCAAAAAGGTGACCTGGGCCGCGAGCCTGGGCGATCGCAGCGAAAACGCTGACTACCAGTACAACAAGAAGCGGCTGCGCGAAATTGACCGCCGGGTACGCTATCTGACGAAATGCCTCGAAAATCTAAAAATTGTCGATTACTCCCCGCAGCAGGAGGGCAAAGTGTTCTTCGGCGCGTGGGTGGAGATTGAAAACGACGACGGTGACACCCTGCGCTTTCGCATTGTCGGCTACGATGAAATTTTTGGTCGTAAGGATTACATCTCCATCGACTCGCCGATGGCCCGCGCGCTGCTGAAAAAGGAAGTGGGCGATCTGGCCGTCGTGCAGACCCCAGCCGGTGAAGCCAGCTGGTACGTTAATGAGATCGTCTACGTAAAATAGTCCGAGAGCGCCCTCCCCGGCTGGCATTTTGCCGTGTCAGCCCGTATAACTATCCCCTGATTTTTTCGACTCAACAGATGATAAAGCCATGATGAAAGATTCGCTCTGCCGCATTATTGCGGGTGAACTTCAGGCCAGAGCCGAACAGGTAGAAGCTGCCGTTCGCCTGCTTGATGAAGGGAACACCGTGCCGTTTATTGCACGCTATCGTAAGGAAGTCACCGGCGGTCTGGATGACACGCAGCTGCGTAACCTGGAAACCCGTCTCGGTTATCTGCGCGAACTGGAAGAACGTCGTCAGGCGATCCTCAAATCCATCGGCGAACAGGGCAAGCTGACCAGCGAACTGGAAAGCGCCATCAATGGCACCCTGAGCAAAACCGAACTCGAAGACCTCTATCTGCCGTACAAGCCGAAGCGCCGTACGCGCGGACAGATTGCCATTGAAGCGGGTCTTGAGCCGCTGGCCGACCTGCTGTGGAACGAACCGTTCCACGATCCGGATACCGAAGCGGCGAAATTTATCGACGCCGACAAAGGCGTAGCGGACACCAAGGCCGCCCTCGACGGCGCGCGCTATATTCTGATGGAGCGCTTCGCCGAAGACGCTGCCCTGCTCGCCAAAGTGCGTGATTACCTGTGGAAGAACGCCCACATCGTCTCTACCGTCGTCGCGGGTAAAGAGGAAGAAGGCGCGAAATTCCGCGACTACTTCGATCACCACGAACCGATTTCCACCACCCCTTCCCACCGCGCGCTGGCAATGTTCCGCGGCCGCAACGAAGGCGTGCTGCAACTCTCCCTGAACGCCGACCCGCAGTTTGACGAGCCGCCGAAAGAGAGCCACTGCGAGCAGATCATCATCGACCATCTCGGCCTGCGCCTGAACAACGCCCCGGCTGATAGCTGGCGTAAAGGCGTGGTGAGCTGGACCTGGCGCATCAAGGTGCTGATGCACCTCGAAACCGAGCTGATGGGCACCGTGCGCGAACGTGCCGAAGATGAAGCGATTAACGTGTTCGCCCGCAACTTGCATGACCTGCTGATGGCCGCCCCTGCTGGCCTGCGCGCGACCATGGGTCTCGATCCGGGTCTGCGTACCGGTGTAAAAGTCGCTGTCGTTGACGGCACCGGCAAGCTGGTCGCCACCGACACCATCTATCCGCACACCGGCCAGGCAGCGAAAGCGGCCGTCGTGGTGGCGGCGCTGTGCGAAAAATACAACGTCGAGCTGGTCGCCATCGGCAACGGTACGGCATCCCGCGAAACCGAACGTTTCTATCTCGACGTGCAGAAGCAGTTCCCGAAAGTGACGGCACAGAAAGTGATCGTCAGCGAGGCCGGGGCGTCCGTCTACTCCGCGTCCGAGCTGGCGGCACAGGAGTTCCCTGACCTGGACGTTTCCCTGCGCGGTGCGGTCTCGATCGCTCGCCGTCTGCAGGATCCGCTGGCGGAACTGGTGAAGATCGATCCGAAATCGATCGGCGTGGGCCAGTATCAGCACGATGTGAGCCAGACTCAGCTGGCGCGCAAGCTGGATGCGGTCGTGGAAGACTGTGTAAACGCCGTTGGCGTTGACCTGAACACCGCCTCCGTTCCTCTGCTGACCCGCGTGGCGGGCTTAACCCGCATGATGGCGCAGAACATCGTCGCCTGGCGCGACGAGAATGGCCAGTTCCAGAACCGTCAGCAGCTGCTGAAGGTAAGCCGTCTGGGGCCAAAAGCGTTTGAGCAGTGCGCGGGCTTCCTGCGCATCAACCACGGCGATAACCCGCTCGATGCCTCAACTGTTCACCCGGAAGCGTATCCGGTGGTGGAACGCATCCTGGCCGCTACTCAGCAGGCGCTGAAAGATCTCATGGGCGACAGCAGCGCCCTGCGCAACCTGAAAGCCGTCGATTTCACCGACGACAAATTTGGTGTGCCAACCGTTACCGACATTATCAAAGAGCTGGAAAAACCGGGCCGCGATCCGCGTCCTGAGTTCAAAACCGCGACCTTTGCTGACGGTATCGAGACCATGAACGACCTGCTGCCAGGCATGGTGCTGGAAGGTGCGGTGACTAACGTCACCAACTTTGGCGCGTTCGTGGATATCGGCGTGCATCAGGATGGCCTGGTCCATATCTCATCCCTTGCCGACAAGTTCGTTGAAGACCCGCACACCGTGGTCAAAGCGGGCGACATCGTGAAGGTCAAAGTGCTGGAAGTGGACCTGCAGCGCAAGCGTATCGCGCTGACCATGCGTCTGGACGAGCAGCCGGGTGACACCAACGCGCGCCGCGGCGGCAATGGCGGTGGCCGCGAGCAGCAGCGTCCGGCCGCGAAAGCGGCAAAACCGCGCGGGCGGGATGTCCAGCCTGCAGGCAACAGCGCGATGATGGATGCGCTGGCGGCTGCGATGGGTAAAAAACGCTAAGGTCATAAATGCCCGGTGGCGCTGCGCTTACCGGGCCTACGGTTTTGTAGGCCGGGCAAACGCAGTGCCGCCCGGCAAGCAGGCCGCAGGGAATTAAAATAAATAGTGTGTAGCCATATTTAAACCGCGAATTATCACCCCGTTAACAAATACTCCGCTTTTCGTTTTCCCGGCATTTCAGCAAATATTGAGCAAGGTCAAAAAGGCCGTAAATTAATATCGCAAACAACATTCCGTCACAGTTTTAATATTGCTGATAAAAACTATTCTCATTATCATCGCATAGTAGATAATTTAACCTTTCGTGGAATCAGGCGTTATGCAATTCACTCCAGACAGTGCATGGAAGATTACCGGTTTTACCCGCGAAATTAGCCCGGCCTATCGGCAGAAGCTGCTGTCGCTGGGCATGCTGCCCGGCTCGTCATTCCAGGTCGTACGCGTGGCGCCGTTAGGCGATCCGGTTCATATCGAAACCCGACGCGTGAATCTGGTCCTGCGTAAAAAAGACCTCGCGTTAATAGAAGTCGAAGCCTTATCCCGATAACAAGCCAGCGGTTTCAGTGAGTCTAAAAAAATGAAAAAGTTAACTATTGGCTTAATTGGCAATCCTAATTCCGGCAAGACCACGCTTTTTAATCAGCTGACCGGGGCTCGCCAGCGCGTGGGCAACTGGGCGGGCGTGACGGTTGAACGTAAAGAGGGCCAGTTCACGACGACAGACAACCAGGTGACGCTGGTTGACCTTCCCGGCACCTACTCCTTAACCACCATTTCGTCGCAAACCTCGCTCGATGAGCAGATTGCCTGCCACTATATTCTTGGCGGTGACGCGGACCTGCTGATCAACGTGGTCGACGCCTCAAACCTCGAGCGTAACCTTTATCTGACGCTGCAGCTGCTGGAGCTGGGTATCCCCTGCATCGTGGCGCTCAACATGCTCGATATCGCAGAAAAACAAAAGCTGCGCATCGACGTCGATGCCCTCTCCGCGCGCCTGGGGTGCCCGGTCGTTCCGCTGGTCTCGACGCGCGCACGCGGTATTGATGCGCTGAAGCTGGCCATTGACCGTCACGCGGGAAATCGCGACGTTGAGCTGGTGCATTACGCGCAGCCTCTTCTGCGTGAAGCCAACGTGCTGGCGCAGGAGATGGATAACGCTATGCCTGCGAAACAGCGTCTGTGGCTTGGCCTGCAGATGCTGGAAGGGGATATCTACAGCCGCGCTTACGCCGGGCATGCGGCCGATAAGCTGGACGTAACGGTGGCCCGTCTTAGCGACGAGCTGGACGACCCGGCGCTGCACATCGCCGATGCCCGTTATCAGGCCATCGCCTCGATCTGCGACGTGGTCAGTAACGCGCTGACGGCGGAACCCAGCCGCTTTACGGCGGCAGTGGATAAGATTGTGCTTAACCGCTTCCTCGGTTTGCCCATCTTCCTGCTGGTGATGTACGTGATGTTCCTGCTTGCCATTAACATCGGCGGCGCACTGCAGCCGATTTTTGACGCCGGTTCCGTCGCGATCTTCGTCCACGGGATCCAGTGGGTGGGTTACACCCTGCACTTCCCGGAATGGCTCACCATCTTCCTCGCGCAGGGGATCGGCGGCGGTATCAATACCGTTCTGCCGCTGGTGCCGCAGATCGGCATGATGTACCTGTTCCTCTCGTTCCTGGAAGATTCCGGCTACATGGCGCGCGCGGCGTTCGTGATGGATCGTCTGATGCAGGCGCTGGGCCTGCCGGGCAAATCCTTCGTCCCGCTGATCGTCGGCTTCGGCTGTAACGTGCCGTCGGTGATGGGCGCACGTACGCTGGATGCACCGCGTGAACGTCTGATGACCATTATGATGGCGCCGTTTATGTCCTGCGGTGCCCGACTGGCGATCTTTGCGGTCTTTGCGGCAGCCTTCTTTGGTCAGCAGGGCGCGCTGGCGGTCTTCTCGCTGTATGTCCTGGGCATCGTGATGGCGATCCTGACCGGTTTAATGCTCAAGCACACCATCATGCGCGGTGAGGCGTCACCGTTCGTGATGGAGCTGCCGGTGTACCACGTCCCCCATCTGAAAAGCCTGGCGATCCAGACCTGGCAGCGTCTGAAAGGCTTCGTCCTGCGCGCCGGTAAGGTGATTGTCATCGTCAGCGTTTTCCTGAGCGCCCTGAACAGCTTCACCCTGAGTGGACAGGCAGCGGATAACATTAACGACTCTGCCCTCGCCTCCGTCAGCCGCGTCATCACGCCGGTCTTCAAACCGATTGGCGTGCATGAGGATAACTGGCAGGCAACCGTCGGCCTGTTTACCGGCGCAATGGCAAAAGAGGTGGTTGTCGGTACCCTGAATACGCTCTACACCGCCGAGAACATTCAGGAGCAGGAATTTAATCCGGCTGAGTTTCATCTCGGTGATGAGCTGCTGGGTGCCGTAGAGGAAACCTGGCAGAGCCTGAAGGACACCTTCAGCCTGAGCGTGCTGGCTAACCCGATTGAGGCCAGCAAAGGCGACGGCGAAATGGCGACGGGTGCCATGGGCGTGATGGGCGAGAAGTTTGGCAGCGCGTCCGCGGCCTACAGCTATCTCATCTTCGTTCTGCTCTATATTCCGTGCATCTCCGTGATGGGGGCGATTGCCCGCGAGTCCAGCCGCGGCTGGATGGGTTTCTCCATCCTGTGGGGGTTAAACATTGCCTACTCGCTGGCGACGCTGTTTTATCAAACCGTTAACTTCAGCCAGCACCCGCGCTACAGCCTGGTCTGCATTCTTGCGGTTGTGCTGTTCAACGTGGTCGTTCTCGGTCTGCTGCGGCGGGCACGCAGCCGCGTCGACATCGACCTGCTGGCAAACCGTAAAACCGCCGCAACCTGCTGCAACAGCCCGGCGGGCGACTGTCACTAAGGAGCACACATCATGGCATCGTTGATTCAGGTTCGTGATCTGCTGGCGCTGCAGGGGCGAATGGAGGCGAAACAGCTGAGCCTCAGCCTGCATACGCCGCAGCCGATGATCGATGCCATGCTGGAGAGACTGGAAGCCATGGGGAAAGCGGTGCGGATTCAGGAAGAGCCGGACGGTTGTCTCTCCGGCAGTTGTAAAAGCTGTCCGGAAGGAAAGGCCTGTCTCAGGGAATGGTGGGCACTGCGTTAATAAAGCCGGGCATCGCTGCCCGGCTTTATCGTGTTACTTGTAGACGTCCGCCGTTGCGCGTACGTTTTTGGTCTGCTTTTCAGCGCTGGTGACGACGTAATACGTTCCGCCCAGCTCATCCGCTTTCTTCGACAGCTCTTTTCTCGCGTCCATCGGCGCAGTGGTGTCAGACGTAGTAATCTCACCAATTTTCGTCAGATTCATGCCAGCAACTTTATCTTTTTCCAGCTCTTTTGCCGCAAAGACGCCAAATGACAGTGACCCAATAACCAGAGAAGTGACAATACCTGTAACAAGTTTCATAGCCTGACTCTCCATAGGATTGTTGTTTTGATTATCGTAGGCAGAACAACCGCAACGACATCTGGAGTATGGTTGCGGTGTGTTACTTTTTCCAGGCAGGATAGAAAATAATCAGTCGAAACGTTGACTTAACGCAATGAGCGCTGAACAAAACTCCGCCGGATGAGAGATGAACGGGGCATGTGCGGCTTTGGCAATGATCTGCGATTCGCTGTTCGGCCACAGATCATCCAGCAGCGGAGCCACTTTGCGCGGCACAATTCCGTCAAGGTAACCATAGATACGCAGATGCGGTATCGTCAGGGAGGCCAGCGGCGCGCGCAGGTCAACCGTTTTCAGCAGCTCAAGACCGCCATTAAGCACCTCAACCTCCGGCATCGGCAGCGACAGCACGGTTTGCTTCAGCGTGCGGGCATCCTTACGGGCGGTTTCAGTTCCCATCGTCTGCAGGGCGAGGAACCGCTCTACGGTCCGCTGGAAATCTTCGCTCAGTTGCTGCTGGAAGCCCGCCAGTACCTCGGGTTTTATCCCCGGCCACGCGTCCTGCGCGCTAAAACAGGGCGACGACGCCACCGTCACCAGCGCTTTTACGCGGTCAGGCCGCGACAGCGCAATCTGGCTTGCCACCAGCCCGCCCAGGCTCCAGCCCAGCCAGACAGCGTTTTGCGGCGCAGCGTCCAGAACCTGCTGTGCCATCTCATCAAGCGACATGGCCCCAAAACCGCGGCTGCGGCCAAAGCCGGGTAAGTCCACCAGATGCAGCGTGAAATGCGAGGCAAGTTCCTCACGTATGCAATGCCATATCTCTGCATTCAGGCCCCATCCGTGCAGCAGCACAAGATGGCAATTTCCTGTCCCTACGGTCTGCCACCACAGCGTCTTCATCAGTTACTGTTCTCTTTTTTCACATGGAGGTTGCACATGCTAACAGTACCTGGGTTGTGCTGGCTATGCAGAATGCCGCTGGCACTCAGCGGATGGGGCATCTGCTCCGTTTGCACGCGATCGCTGCAATGGCGTATCGGGACCTGTCCACAATGCGGTTTACCGGCCACCAATCCCTCTTTGCCCTGCGGCCGCTGCCTGAAAAAATCCCCGCCGTGGAGTGCGCTGGTGGCAGTGGATGATTATGTTCCGCCGCTGAGCAGGCTGATTCACGCGCTGAAGTTTTCCGGCCAGAGTGCGCTGGCTCAGCCCCTTGCCCGACTGCTACTGCTGGCGGTTTTGCAGGCGCGGCGCCACCGCGCATTGCCGAAAATCGACAGGGTGGTAAATGTCCCCCTGTACCGACGTCGGCACTGGCGGCGGGGCTATAACCAGAGTGACCTGATCTGCCGTCCCCTCGCCCGGTGGCTTGGCTGTCAGTATGATGCCCGCGCGCTGACGCGTGTTCATGCCACCGCCATCCAGCATCAGCTCAACGCCCGGCTTCGCAAAAGAAACCTCAAAAATGCCTTTCGCCTTGAATTGCCGGTCGACGGTCTCCATATCGCGATTGTGGATGATGTCGTCACCACAGGCAGTACCGTTGCTGAACTTTCCCGACTGCTTTTGCAAAGCGGCGCCGCGTCGGTTCAGGTATGGTGTCTGTGCCGTACCTTGTAGCCCTTCTTCAATGGGCGTATGATTATACCCAGGTAATTTAGTCAACTATTAGGCCAAAGCTATGATCCGTATTTCCGATTCTGCACAAGCGCACTTTGCCAAACTGCTGGCAAATCAGGAAGAAGGGACGCAGATCCGCGTGTTTGTGATTAATCCAGGCACTCCGAATGCAGAATGTGGTGTTTCTTATTGTCCTCCGGACGCTGTGGAAGCCACCGACACTGCCCTTAAATTTGAACAGCTCACCGCCTATGTTGATGAGCTGAGCGCACCGTATCTTGAAGATGCGGAGATCGACTTCGTCACCGATCAGATGGGTTCTCAGCTGACCCTGAAAGCGCCGAACGCGAAAATGCGTAAAGTGTCTGACGATGCCCCGCTGATGGAGCGCGTTGAGTATCTGCTGCAATCCCAGATCAACCCACAGCTGGCTGGCCACGGCGGCCGTGTTTCCCTGATGGAAATCACCGACGAAGGTTTTGCCATTCTGCAGTTTGGCGGCGGTTGTAACGGTTGTTCAATGGTCGATGTCACCCTGAAAGAAGGGATCGAGAAGCAGCTGCTGAACGAGTTCCCGGAACTGAAAGGCGTGCGTGACCTGACCGAACACCAGCGCGGCGAGCACTCCTACTACTGATTCAGTGCCCGTCTGTATTGCCCGGTGGCGCGACGCTTACCGGGCCTACAAAACCCTGCACCCCCCTCTTCGTTCCCCTCTATATGTTGACCTGCGTCTCATAATTCACATTTTGCCTTCCAGGGTGATTCTCAATCACGCCATGTTACCCGTATCATTCTCATGGGCACTAAACACACTCATAACAGCCGACTAAACTTAATCGTTTAAAAGGCATCAGTATTAGTGCCGTTACTTCTCTGTTCCCAGTTGGGACAATCGGAATTTGTCGTTGAAACAATGACGTTACCCATAACAATTCAAAGGCCAGGTAAATCATGCCATTAGTCATCGTTGCTATCGGTGTTGTGTTATTACTGCTCTTGATGATCCGCTTCAAAATGAACGGATTTATCGCTCTGGTTCTGGTGGCGCTTGCAGTCGGTCTGATGCAGGGGATGCCGCTGGTGAAAGTTATCAGCTCGATTAAAGCCGGTGTCGGCGGCACGCTCGGTAGCCTGGCGTTGATCATGGGCTTCGGCGCCATGCTCGGTAAAATGCTGGCGGACTGCGGTGGCGCCCAGCGTATTGCCACCACGCTTATCGACAAATTTGGTAAGAAGAACATTCAGTGGGCAGTGGTGTTAACCGGCTTTACCGTCGGTTTCGCGCTGTTCTATGAAGTGGGCTTCGTATTGATGCTGCCGCTGGTGTTCACCATTGCGGCTGCCGCGAGCATCCCGTTGCTGTATGTCGGTGTGCCTATGGCCGCGGCGCTGTCCGTGACCCACGGCTTCCTGCCGCCGCACCCGGGTCCAACCGCTATCGCGACCATCTTCCACGCGGATATGGGTAAAACCCTGCTGTTCGGTACGATTCTGGCGATCCCGACGGTAATTCTGGCAGGCCCGGTTTATGCCCGCTTCCTGAAAGGGATTGATAAGCCTATCCCGGAAGGTCTGTACAGCGCCAAAACCTTCACCGAAGAAGAGATGCCTGGCTTTGGCGTCAGCGTCTGGACCTCTCTGGTACCGGTGATCCTGATGGCGATGCGCGCCGTGGCAGAGATGATCCTGCCGAAAGGTCATGCGTTCCTGTCCGTGGCGGAATTCCTGGGTGACCCGGTGATGGCAACGCTGATTGCCGTGCTGATCGCGATGTTCACCTTCGGTCTGAACCGTGGCCGCTCCATGGATCAGATCAACGACACGCTGACCTCTTCCATCAAAATCATTGCCATGATGCTCCTGATCATCGGCGGTGGCGGTGCATTCAAGCAGGTTCTGGTCGACAGCGGCGTGGACAAATACATCGCCGCGATGATGCATGAAACCAACGTGTCGCCGCTCCTGATGGCCTGGTCTATTGCCGCGGTTCTGCGTATTGCGCTGGGCTCTGCGACCGTTGCGGCGATCACCGCGGGCGGTATCGTTGCGCCGTTGATTGCCACCACGGGCGTGAGCCCTGAGCTGATGGTTATCGCCGTCGGTTCCGGTAGCGTGATTTTCTCTCACGTTAACGACCCGGGCTTCTGGCTGTTCAAGGAGTACTTCAACCTGACGATCGGCGAAACCATCAAGTCCTGGTCCGCGCTGGAAACCATTATTTCGGTGTGCGGTCTGGTCGGGGTGCTGCTGTTGAATATGGTGGTCTGATGCCCTAAGTCGGGTGGCGGCTACGCCTTACCCAACCTACATGAGCACTACCGGATCATAAAAAACCCGCCACTGGCGGGTTTTTTTATTACTTCTTCCCGGCAGCTTTTCGCCGCTTATCCAAATCCTTAATCAGCCTGTTCACCCCGTCATCGGCAAACATCGCCTCAAGCGTGGTGGACAGCTTGCGACGCCAGTTCTTGTACTGATAGCTGGTGCCCGGGATGTTCACCGGCTCCGCCATATCAATCCAGTCCTCCGGCTGCAGGCCCAGCAGGGCGCTATTGCTGTCGGCAATGTAACGCTGCAAACCACGGTTGAGGGTCGCGGTCATCGACATCAGTGACGCTTTATGTCCCGCACGTTTCGGCAGACAGCCCTGCTTGTGCAGCGCATCCAGCAGCCCCTGTTTGGAGAGTTCGCGATCCTGATACAGGCCGCGTAACACCTCTTCATCAGGATACAGGCCCAGCGTTTTGCCAAGGGTCAGATCGCCGCTTTCCCAATAGCCACGAAGCGTAGGAAGGTCATGCGTCGTCGCGACAGCCATTGACTGTTCAGGGTACGCTTGCGGCGCGCGGAAGGTTTTCTCATGGTCGTTTTCAAAATAGAGCACTTTATAGGAGTAGACGCCGCTGTCGCGGAGCTTGCTGACAATTTCCACCGGCACGGTACCGAGATCTTCACCGATCACCATGCACTGATGACGCTTGCTTTCCAGAGCCAGGATCGACAGCAGATCGTCAACCGGATACTGCACGTACGCCCCGTGATCCGCCGTTTCACCGTACGGGATCCACCACAGGCGCAGCACGGACATCACGTGGTCGATACGCAGCGCGCCGCAGTTCTGCATGTTCGCACGCAGCAGGTCGATGAACGGCTCGTAGGCGCGCGCCGCCATGACGTGCGGATCCATCGGCGGTAATCCCCAGTTCTGGCCCAGCGGGCCCAGGATATCCGGTGGTGCCCCCACGGAGGCCTTCAGGCAGTACAGCTCACGGTCGCACCAGGTTTCCGCGCCACCTTCCGCTACGCCCACGGCCAGGTCACGGTACAGGCCAATCGGCATTTTATAGCCCTGGCTCACCTGCCAGCAGGCGGCAAACTGGCTGTACGCCAGCCACTGCAGCCACAGGTAGAAGTCCACTTCATCGGCATATTTTTTACAGAACGCTTTCACTTCCGGCGTGTCGACGGATTGATACGCTTCAGGCCAGACCGGCCAGCCCCAGCGCATTTCGTCCTCTTTCACCTGATACGCGTGCAGCGCATCAAACGCCGCCTGCCAGTACAGGCTCTCGCCCTCCTGCGTCACGAACTGGCGGAACGCCGCCATCTGCTCGTCATCGCGCTGCGAAAAGCCTTTCCACGCCAGGCGCAGCGCGGCCATTTTCAACGCCGTGACGGTGGAGTAATCCACCCAGTCGGCTTCGCGCGCCTGCTTCAGCGCCTGCTGCGTGGTGCTGAGTTTCCACCAGGTCTGCGCCTCCTGGCTGTTTTTGAAGTCATCTAAGGCGTTAACGTCGATATAAATCACGTTCAGCCAGCGACGGGACGACGGGCTGTACGGGCTGGCGCTCTCCGGGTTGGCCGGATAGAGCGCGTGGATCGGATTGAGGCCGATAAACGCGCCGCCGCGCTCGCCCACGGATGCCAGCATGTTCTTCAGATCGCCAAAATCACCGATCCCCCAGTTGCTGTCGGAACGCAGCGTATAGAGCTGCACGCAGGCACCCCACAGCTTTTTGCCTTCAAGCAGCGCCTGCGGCTCGTAGCAGCGTTTTGGCGCGACGATCACCCGACAGTGGAAACGCCGATCGTCCTGGGTGAGCGTCAGGGTGTGATAGCCCTCCGGCAGCTTCGCCGGAAGGTTTAGCGTTTTGCCGCCGGTGGCGTGGCCTTTGTGCTGATGCCCCTCTTCGGTCGTGAGCAGCCAGCTAAACTCGCCACGTCCCTCCACCGCGAGCGGCATCTTTTTGCCTGCAGTGAATACCTTCACGTTCGGCACCGGCGCAGCCGACGCTTTCGCGTCGGTTTTGTGCATAGCGTCCAGCAAACGTCTTTTGGTGTCGGCGCCAATAGACTGTGGTTTGCCGTGAGCATTAATGTAACTGAGGCTAATTCCCGCCGCCTGCGCGGCACTGTCCAGACGTTTACTCTCCATCGCGCTTCCTTAGCGTTTTGCCTGCCAGATACGGGCCTGATAATCACGGATTGAGCGGTCAGAGCTGAACATACCGCAGCGCGCGGTGTTCAGGATGCACGCGCGGGTCCACGCTTCCTGGTCGCGATACAGCACGTCGACCTGTTTTTGCGCGTCGACATAGGCCGTGAAGTCCGCCATCACCAGATACGGGTCACCACCGTGTTTGTCCATGCTGTGCAGCATCTGGTCAAACGCGTGCTTGTCGCCGTCGCTGTATTTGCCGCTCTCCAGCTCCTTCAGCACCGCATCGAGCACTTTGTCTTTCTTACGCCACTTCACCGGGTCGTAGCCTTTGGCCTTGATGGCTTTCACCTCTTCCACGGTGTGGCCGAAGATAAAGATATTCTCTTCGCCCACCTTCTCGGCGATTTCGACGTTGGCCCCGTCGAGCGTGCCGACGGTCAGCGCGCCGTTCAGCGCCAGCTTCATGTTGCCGGTACCGGAGGCTTCTTTCCCTGCGGTTGAGATCTGCTCGGAGATATCTGCCGCCGGGATCAGCATTTCAGCCGCCGAGACGCAGTAATCCGGCAGGAACACCACCTTCAGCTTGTCGCCCACTTTCGGATCGCTGTTGATCGCCGCCGCCACTTTATTGATGGCGAGGATGATGTTTTTCGCCAGATAGTAGCCCGGGGCCGCTTTCGCACCGAACAGGAACACGCGCGGGACGCGATCGGCCTGCGGGTTCTCGCGGATCTCTTTGTACAGCGCCAGAATGTGCAGCAGGTTCAGGTGCTGGCGTTTGTACTCGTGCAGACGCTTGATCTGAATATCGAAAATCGCATTCGGGTTGATCTCAATCCCGGTACGCGCTTTCACAAACTCCGCCAGGCGAACCTTGTTCTCCAGCTTGATCGCCCGGTACTGCTCGCGGAATGTCGCGTCGTCAGCGTATTTTTCCAGGTTGATGAGCTGGTCCAGATCGTTGGCCCACTCTTTCTTCAGGGTCTTGTCCAGCAGGCCCGCCAGCAGCGGGTTGCACTGCTTGATCCAGCGACGCGGCGTGATGCCGTTGGTCACGTTGTGGAATTTGGTTGGCCACAGCTGGTGGTATTCCGGGAACAGATCTTTGACCACCAGATCCGAGTGCAGCGCCGCCACGCCGTTCACTGCAAAGCCGCTCACCACGCACATGTTCGCCATGCGTACCTGCTTATCGTGAACCACCGCCAGCTTCGCCCAGACCGCCTTGTTGCCCGGCCAGGTTTTATCCACGAGCTTTTTAAACTGGTCGTTAATCTTGTTGATGATCTGCATGTGGCGCGGCAGCAGCGTTTTCACCAGCTTCTCATCCCAGCACTCCAGCGCTTCTGGCATCAGGGTGTGGTTGGTGTAGGCAAAGGTACGGCTGGTAATGGCCCAGGCGTCGTCCCAGCTCAGCTGATGCTCGTCGATCAGCACGCGCAGCAGTTCCGGGATGGCAATGGTCGGGTGCGTGTCGTTGAGCTGAATCACTTCGAAGTCCGGCAACTGCGCCAGCTTGCGGCCCGCCAGGTGATGGCGACGCAGAATGTCCGCCACGGAGCAGGCGCACTGGAAGTACTGCTGCATCAGGCGCAGCTTTTTACCGGCCAGGTGGTTGTCGTTCGGATAGAGGACTTTGGTCAGCTTCTCGGCGTCGATGCCCTGCTGCTCGGCCCGCAGGAAATCGCCGTCGTTGAATTTAGTCAGGTTAAACGGGTGGGCGTGTTTCGCCTGCCACAGACGCAGCGGCTGCGCCACGCCGTTACGGTAGCCAAGCACCGGCAGATCCCAGGCTTCGCCGGTGATGGTGAACGCCGGTTCCCAGAGACCTTGTTTCGTCACTTTCCCGCCAATGCCAACCTGCACGTCAAGCTGCGCGTTATGGCGGAACCACGGATAGGTATTGCGATGCCAGTCGTCCGGCGCTTCCATCTGGTGGCCGTCAGCAAACGACTGACGGAACAGGCCGTACTGGTAGTTCAGACCGTAGCCAATCGCCGACTGGCCGACGGTCGCCATGGAGTCCAGGAAGCAGGCCGCCAGGCGTCCCAGGCCGCCGTTGCCCAGCGCCGGGTCAATCTCTTCTTCCAGCAGGTCGGTCAGGTTAATGTCGTGTTCTTTAAGGACGTCACCGACCTCCTGATACCAGCCGAGGTTCAACAGGTTGTTGCCCGTCAGACGGCCAATCAGGAATTCCATTGAAATGTAGTTTACATGGCGCTGGCCTTTTACCGGTTTTGCCAGGGGTTGAGCATCCAGCTGCTCTGCGAGCGCACCGCTCACTGCCTGCCACCACTGGTGAGGCGTCATCTCGTTTGCAGCATGAAGGCCAAAACGCTGCCACTGACGCGTCAGGGCAGCCTGGAATTGAGCGTTGTTGAAGGTAGGCTGTGACATAGGGGATCGGCATCCTTTAGAAAGAAAACACAAGTTGGCGCTAGTGTGCCTGGCTCATTTCCCCTCTTCCTCCTCCCGAGGGGGATTAGACAGGGAGGAGTAGCGGGGATGAGCAGAAAAGTGTGATCAAGGCCACTCTCAGAGCATAGTTCGAGTGTGCCCGGAAGATAAAAAAGTAACCGAGGAGAATGTCAAAGAAATGAAATGCGGTTTCGGGTGAAATTAAACCCCGCCGAAATAATTACTTACGTAGAATAATATTTCGGCAATCGGGAAATCGCTAAGGAGATTATTAATCTTCCTTAACTTTACCAGAAGTATATTAAATTCGACGTCACTATCCCTTTCTGAAACCAGTTTCAGCGCAGCCGCAGCACAGCCATACAAGCCAGCATTGACGGGGCATCAAAGACCTTTTCAGAAAGTTCCCTCCTCTGCCTGAATGTTTTGTGACAGAGTGCAAATTCACAGCCACCAAATCCAGACATAACTTGCAATAGTTAACTTATTGGCCGACCTTATAACCATTAATTACGAAGCGCAAAAAAAATAAAATCTCTCGTTCCCCACAGTGAAGTGAAACCTATGTTGATTCCGTCTAAATTAAGTCGCCCGGTTCGTCTTGACCACACAGTGGTCCGCGAGCGTCTGTTGGCTAAACTTTCCGGCGCGCATAATTTCCGACTGGCGCTGGTTACGAGCCCTGCAGGTTATGGAAAAACAACGCTCATTTCGCAATGGGCCGCAGGTAAGAGCGATCTTGGCTGGTACTCTCTTGATGAGGGCGATAACCAGCAGGAGCGCTTTGCCAGCTATCTGATTGCCGCGATACAGCAAGCCACCCATGGGCACTGCGTTGCCAGTGAGGTGATGGTGCAAAAGCGCCAGTACGCCAGCCTGTCCTCCCTTTTCTCTCAGCTGTTTATCGAACTGGCTGAATGGCATCGCCCGCTATACGTGGTGATTGATGATTACCATCTCATCACTAACCCGGTGATTCATGAATCAATGCGTTTCTTCCTGCGCCATCAGCCGGAAAACCTGACGTTAGTGGTGCTGTCACGCAACCTGCCGCAGTTGGGTATTGCCAACCTGCGCGTGCGCGATCAGCTTCTGGAAGTGGGTAGCCAGCAGCTGGCCTTTACCCACCAGGAAGCAAAACAGTTCTTTGACTGCCGCCTGACCTCACCCATTGAGGCCGCTGAAAGCAGCCGCCTGTGTGATGACGTCGCGGGCTGGGCCACGGCGCTGCAGCTCATCGCCCTCTCTGCCCGGCAAAACAACAGTCCAGCCCATCAGTCAGCGCGGCGTCTGGCCGGTATCAACGCCAGCCACCTCTCTGACTACCTGGTGGACGAGGTGCTGGACAGTGTCGATCCCTCGACGCGTCATTTCCTGCTGAAAAGCTCGCTGCTGCGCTCCATGAACGATGCCCTCATCGTGCGGGTGACGGGCTGTGAAAACGGTCAGCTGCAGCTCGAAGAAATTGAACGTCAGGGCCTTTTCCTGACGCGCATGGACGATCCCGGCGAGTGGTTTAGCTATCATCCGCTGTTTGGTAGCTTCCTGCGCCAGCGCTGTCAGTGGGAGCTGGCGGTTGAACTGCCGGAGATCCACCGCGCCGCTGCCGAAAGCTGGATGGCACAGGGCTTCCCGAGCGAGGCCATCCACCACGCGCTCGCTGCCGGGGATGCCAGCATGCTGCGCGATATCCTCCTCAATCATGCGTGGGGCCTGTTTAACCACAGCGAGCTGACGCTGCTGGAAGAGTCCCTCAAAGCCCTGCCGTGGGAAAGCCTGCTGGAGAATCCGCGTCTGGTGCTGCTGCAGGCCTGGCTGATGCAGAGCCAGCATCGCTACAGCGAAGTGAACACCCTGCTGGCGCGTGCCGAGCAGGAGATGGAAAGCGAGATGGATACCACCCTGCACGGCGAGTTCAACGCGCTGCGCGCTCAGGTGGCCATTAACGACGGCGATCCGGACGAAGCGGAACGGCTGGCGATGGTCGCGCTGGATGAACTGCCGCTGGCCAACTTCTACAGCCGCATCGTGGCGACCTCCGTGCACGGCGAAGTGCTGCACTGCAAGGGCGACCTCACGCGTTCGCTTTCACTGATGCAGCAAACCGAACAGATGGCGCGTCGTCATGATGTCTGGCACTACGCGCTATGGAGCCTGATCCAGCAGAGCGAGATTTTATTCGCGCAGGGGTTCCTGCAGGCTGCCTGGGAAAACCAGGAAAAAGCGTTCCAGCTGATTCGTGAACAGCACCTGGAACAGTTGCCGATGCACGAGTTCCTGTTGCGTATTCGCGCTCAGCTGCTGTGGGCATGGTCGCGTCTGGATGAAGCAGAAAGCTGCGCCCGCCAGGGTGTGGATGTTCTTTCCAGCTTCCAGCCTCAGCAGCAGCTGCAGTGTCTGGCGCTGCTGGTGCAGTGCTCGCTGGCGCGCGGCGATCTCGATAACGCCCGCAACCATCTTAACCGCCTGGAAAACCTGCTCGGCAACGGTCAGTATCATAGTGACTGGGTGTCAAACGCCGATAAGGTCCGGGTGATTTACTGGCAGATGACCGGCGATAAAAAATCCGCCGCCAACTGGCTGCGTCAGACGCCAAAACCGGAATTTGCCAATAATCACTTCCTGCAGAGCCAGTGGCGCAACATTGCCCGCGCGCAGATCCTGCTCGGTGAATTAGAGCCCGCTGAGATTGTGCTGGAAGAGCTGAACGAGAACGCGCGCAGCCTGCGCCTGATGAGCGATCTGAACCGCAACCTGCTGCTGCAGAACCAGCTCTACTGGCAGGCGGGTCGTAAAAACGATGCCCAGCGCGTGCTGCTGGAGGCGCTACAGCTGGCAAACCGCACCGGGTTTATCAGCCACTTTGTGATTGAGGGTGAAGTGATGGCCCAGCAGCTGCGTCAGCTTATTCAGCTCAACACGCTGCCGGAGCTGGATCAGCATCGCGCCCAGCGCATTCTGCGCGAGATTAACCAGCATCATCGCCACAAGTTCGCGCATTTTGATGAGAACTTCGTTGAACGTCTGCTGAACCACCCGGAAGTGCCGGAGCTTATCCGCACCAGCCCGCTCACCCAGCGCGAATGGCAGGTTCTGGGGCTGATCTATTCAGGCTACAGCAACGAGCAGATTGCCGGCGAGCTGGCGGTGGCGGCGACCACCATCAAAACGCATATCCGCAACCTGTACCAGAAGCTGGGCGTGGCGCATCGTCAGGATGCGGTACAGCATGCACAGCAGCTGTTGAAGATGATGGGATACGGAGTGTAATTCATTGCCCGGCGGCGCTACGCTTGCACGGGCCTACGGGTGTTGTAGGTCGGGTAAGCGCAGCGCCACCCGACACAACCGTTAGCACAATTCCAGCTGCAAATTATTATCTTTAATCACCTGCATGACGCCCGCCGGCGGCATCACGTCGGTATAGACCGCATCCACCATGCTGATGCTGCCCATGTTCACCATCGCGTTTCGGCCAAACTTCGAATGATCCACCACCAGCATCACGTGGCGTGAGTTTTCAATGATCGCGCGCTTGGTGCGTACCTCGTGGTAATCAAACTCCAGCAGCGAGCCGTCGCTGTCGATGCCGCTGATCCCCAGAATGCCGAAGTCGAGGCGGAACTGGGAGATAAAATCGAGGGTGGCTTCGCCGATAATTCCGCCGTCGCGGCTGCGCAGCTCCCCGCCCGCGAGGATGATGCGGAAATCGTCTTTCTGCATCAGGGTGTTAGCCACGTTCAGGTTGTTGGTGACCACGCGCAGGTTCTCATGATCCAGCAGCGCATGGGCGACCGCTTCCGGCGTGGTGCCGATATCAATAAACAGCGTCGCCCCGTTCGGGATCTGGCTGGCGACCTTGCGGGCAATACGCTCTTTCTCCGCCGTCTGCGTGGCTTTACGGTCGTGCCAGGAGGTGTTAACCGAGCTGGACGGCAGCGCCGCGCCACCGTGGTGGCGAAGAATACGGTTCTGATCGGCCAGGTCATTCAGGTCACGACGGATGGTTTGTGGGCTGACGGCAAACTGCTCCACCAGCTCTTCGGTGCTGACGTATCCCTGTTTTTTTACCAGTTCGATAATGGCGTCATGACGTTGTGTTTGTTTCATCAATTATCCCTGAGAATTATGTTCGTTTTCGCGCATGGAGCGTGTCGGCAAAGGCCATCGCCAGTCCCACGGCCAGCCCGGCGACGTGCGCGCCGTTGGCGATAGACATACCAAACAGATCAAACCATCCGGCAATTAGCCATATTAACGCAAAGGTTATTAATCCGCGTTGCAGATAGATGCCACTTTCCGGGTCGCGCTCCCCGCGAAGCCAGACGTAGCCCATCAGGGCATACACGACACCCGACAGCCCGCCGAACCACGGCCCGCTGAACTTGTGCTGCACGTAGCCGCTTAACAGGGCGCTGATGATGGTGATAACGATCAGCTTGCCGCTGCCCAGACGCTTTTCAACGGCACCGCCGAGATACCACCACCAGAGCAGGTTAAAGAGGATATGCATCACCGAGAAGTGCATCAGCGCGTGGCTAAAGTAGCGCCAGACGTCAAACTCAAGAGACGGGTCATAGGGCCACGCCAGGGCAATCATTACGCTCTGGTCGCCGACCACGTTCATGATAATGAAGACAATGATGCAGGCCGCCATCAGCAGCAGCGTAAACGGGCCCGCGCGCTCGCGAAGGGTGGCGAGGAAGGGAAAGCGGCTGTAGTGCAATCCGCTGCCGGTCTGGCCGGATTGCCAGCTGGCCGCGAGATAGCGCGGGTCGCCAGGGTTCTCAAGAAAACGCGCCAGCTCCTCGTTTACCCGCCCGGCCTGGCTCTCATCGGCCAGCCAGACGTCGGTCTGCGTATGTTGCTGAATAGTCAGAATAACGCCCTGCGTCGCCATATAGTCGACAAACGCCTGGGCGACGCGCGGGTTGGTAAAAGAGGTGATCATCAACATGGGCAGCGGTCGCTTATTTCCACACAAAAGGGGACAGTATAGCGGGATCAGCGCTCAAAAGCGTATTCCACTTCCGCCGGGAAATGACGATGCCAGGCATCGAAACCGCCATCGACGCTGTAAACCGCGTCGTAACCCTGCTGAAGCAGGTACTGCGCCGCGCCTTTGCTGCTGTTGCCGTGATAGCACATGACCATCACCGGCGTGTCGAAGTCGTTATCGCGCATAAACGCGCCCAGCGTGTCGTTGGTGAGATGGAACGCGCCCGGCGTATGGCCCATCGCAAAACTCTGCGGATCGCGGATGTCCACCAGCACCGCTTTTCCCTGGTGCATCTTCTGGTGGGCTTCTTCTACGTTAATACATTCAAACTGATCCATGGTGTTCTCTTTACAGTGGTCAACGACAAGATTTTACCCCGTAGTGTACGTCCTGGCGGCGGGTAAACGCCATTATGTTATCCATATCACTCTAAATTGTTTTTTTGATGTTACCAAAAGCGCGTTCCTTTGCTATTATGAGCGATATCGAACATTTCTGAGCTTTAACGAAAGTGCATGAGGGTGTTATGGAAACCAAAGATCTGATTGTGATAGGCGGTGGCATCAACGGTGCCGGTATTGCGGTCGATGCCGCAGGACGCGGTTTATCCGTACTGATGCTGGAAGCTAACGATCTCGCCTGCGCGACGTCGTCCGCCAGCTCCAAACTGATTCACGGTGGCCTGCGCTACCTGGAACACTACGAATTCCGCCTGGTCAGTGAAGCGCTGGCCGAACGTGAAGTGCTGCTGAAAATGGCCCCGCATCTGGCGATTCCGATGCGCTTCCGCCTGCCCCATCGCCCGCATCTGCGTCCGGCGTGGATGATCCGAATTGGTCTGTTTATGTACGATCATCTGGGTAAACGCACCAGCCTCCCGGGTTCGAAAGGTTTGCGTTTTGGCTCAGAATCGGTCCTTAAACCTGAAATCGTGCGCGGATTCGAATATTCCGACTGCTGGGTGGACGATGCCCGCCTGGTGCTGGCGAACGCGCAGATGGTTGAGAAGAAAGGCGGCGAGGTGAAAACCCGCACTCGCGCAACCTCTGCCCGCCGTGAAAACGGCCTGTGGATTGTCGAGGCGGAAGATATCGATACCGGCGAGAAATTCAGCTGGAAAGCGCGCGGCCTGGTGAACGCCACCGGCCCGTGGGTGAAACAGTTCTTTGACGAGGGCATGCATCTGCCTTCCCCGTACGGCATCCGCCTGATCAAAGGCAGCCACATTGTGGTGCCGCGCGTGCATACCCAGAAGCAGGCGTACATCCTGCAGAACGAAGACAAGCGCATCGTGTTTGTGATCCCGTGGATGGACGAATTCTCGATCATCGGTACCACCGACGTGGAGTACAAAGGCGATCCGAAGAACGTCGAGATCGACGAAAGCGAAGTGAACTACCTGCTCAAAGTGTATAACGCGCACTTTAAGAAACAGCTGTCGCGCGACGACGTGGTCTGGACTTACTCCGGCGTGCGTCCGCTGTGCGATGACGAATCTGATTCACCGCAGGCCATCACCCGCGACTATACGCTCGATATTCACGACGTTGACGGTCAGGCGCCGCTGCTGTCCGTGTTTGGCGGCAAGCTCACCACCTACCGCAAGCTGGCCGAGCACGCGCTGGAAAAACTGGCGCCGTACTACAAAGGCATTGGCCCGGCATGGACCAAGGGCGCGATACTGCCCGGCGGTGATATCGGCGATAACCGCGATGATTACGCCGCGAAGCTGCGCCGTCGCTTCCCGTTCATCACCGAAGGGATGGCGCGCCACTATGCCCGCACCTACGGCAGCAATACCGAGCTGTTCCTGGGCGATGCGAAGGACATTGCGGATCTGGGCGAGCATTTCGGCCACGAGCTGTACGAAGCCGAGCTGCGTTACCTGGTTGAGCACGAGTGGGTGCGTCGTCTGGATGATGCTATCTGGCGCCGTACCAAAGAAGGGATGTGGCTCAACGCCGAACAGCAGTCTCGCGTGGCGCAGTGGTTACTGCAACATGCGGGAAAGCGTGAGCTGTCGCTGGCGTCCTGATGTGAAAAAACGCCCGGTGGCGCTACGCTTACCGGGCCTACGGGATCAACCAGGCCGGGTAAGGCGAAGCCGCCACCCGGCTTTGTTTTTACAACCTCACCGGATCAATATGCCAGATCGTCTCGGCATACTCCTTGATGGTCCTGTCTGACGAGAAATAGCCCATATTGGCGATGTTGTACATCGCGGCGCTGGTCCACTTCTCCGGCTGGCGATACAGCTCGTCCACCTTGTCCTGACAGTCCACGTAGCTGCGGTAATCCGCCAGCACCTGGTAGTGATCGCCAAAGTTAATCAGCGAATCCACCAGATCGCGGTAGCGGCTCGGTTCATCAGGGCTAAACACGCCGGTCGCGATCTGCGTCAGCACCTGACGCAACTCTTCATCCTCTTCGTAATATTGACGCGGCGAGTAGCCTTTCCTGCGCAGCGCCTCCACCTCTTCCGTCGTATTACCGAAGATAAAGATATTGTCTTCGCCCACGTGCTCCAGCATCTCGACGTTCGCCCCGTCCAGCGTGCCGATGGTCAGCGCGCCGTTGAGGGCAAACTTCATGTTACTGGTGCCGGATGCCTCCGTCCCCGCCGTGGAAATCTGTTCAGAGAGATCCGCCGCCGGGATGATCAGCTGCGCCAGGCTGACGCTGTAGTTTGGAATAAACACCACCTTCAGCTTGTCGCCAATATCCGGATCCTGGTTAACCACCTTCGCCACGTCGTTGATGAGATGAATAATGTGCTTCGCCATGTAGTAGGCCGACGCCGCCTTACCGGCGAAGATCTTCACGCGCGGCACCCATTCGGCCGTCGGATCGGCCTTGATGCGGTTGTAATGGGTGATCACGTGCAGCACGTTCATCAGCTGACGCTTGTATTCATGGATGCGTTTGATCTGTACGTCGAACAGCGCTTTCGGGTTTGCCACCACGTTGAGGTGCATCGCCAGCCAGACCGCCAGACGTTTTTTGTTCAGCAGCTTGGCTTCGCGCACGGCTTTGTTCACCGTCGGGAAATCAATATGCTGTTCCAGTTCGCTCAACTGGCTCAAATCGGTACGCCAGGTGCGGCCAATATTCTCGTCCAGTACCTCAGAGAGCGGCTGGTTGGCCAGCGCCAGCCAGCGGCGCGGGGTGACGCCGTTGGTCACGTTGCAGAACCGCGTCGGGAAGATCTTCGCGAAGTCCGCAAACAGCGACTGCACCATCAGGTTCGAGTGGAGCTCGGACACGCCGTTGACCTTGTGGCTGATGACAACCGCCAGCCAGGCCATGCGCACGCGACGACCGTTCGACTCATCAATGATGGACGCGCGGCTCAGCAGGCCGGTATCGTTCGGATACTGCTCCTGCAGCGTCTTGAGGAAGTAGTCGTTAATCTCAAAGATAATCTGCAGATGGCGCGGCAGGATTTTGCCGAGCATGTCCACCGGCCACGTCTCCAGCGCTTCGCTCATCAGCGTGTGGTTGGTGTATGAGAACACCTGGCAGGTCACCTCAAAGGCGTCATCCCAGCTGAACTTATGCTCATCGATCAGCAGACGCATCAGCTCCGGAATAGAGAGCACCGGGTGGGTGTCATTAAGGTGGATCGCGGTTTTCTCCGCCAGGTTGGCGTAGGTTTTGTGCAGCTGATGGTGACGGCTGAGGATGTCCTGAATGGTCGCCGAAACAAGGAAGTACTCCTGACGCAGGCGCAGCTCGCGGCCTGAGTAGGTCGAGTCATCCGGGTACAGCACGCGGGACACGTTCTCGGAGTGGTTTTTATCCTCCACCGCCGCGAAGTAGTCACCCTGGTTAAATTTACCGAGGTTAATTTCGCTACTGGCCTGGGCACTCCACAGGCGCAGCGTGTTGGTGGCGTCGGTGTCGTAGCCGGGGATAATCTGGTCGTAGGCCACGGCCAGGATCTCTTCCGTTTCCACCCAGCGGGATTTTTTCCCTTCCTGCTGAATACGTCCGCCAAAGCGCACCTTGTAGCGCGTGTTGTGGCGCTTGAACTCCCACGGGTTGCCGTACTCCAGCCAGTAGTCCGGGGACTCTTTCTGACGCCCGTCGACGATGTTCTGCTTGAACATGCCGTAATCGTAGCGAATACCGTAGCCGCGGCCCGGCAGCGCCAGCGTCGCCAGCGAATCAAGGAAGCAGGCGGCGAGACGTCCCAGACCGCCGTTACCGAGGCCCGGGTCGTTCTCTTCGTCGATCAGTTCTTCTAAATCTAACCCCATCTCTTCCAGTGCGGTTTTGACATCGTCATAAATACCGAGCGACAACAGCGCATTGGACAGCGTGCGGCCAATCAAAAATTCCATCGACAGGTAGTAAACCTGACGCGTCTCCTGCGAGAGCTGGGCGCGGTTTGAGCGCAGCCAGCGTTCAACTAAGCGGTCACGCACGGCAAACAGGGTGGCGTTCAGCCACTCGTGCTTGTTGGCAATAACCGGATCTTTCCCGATGGTGAACATCAGCTTGTAGGCGATGGAGTGCTTTAACGCCTCAACGCTGAGCGTGGGTGAAGAGTAGCTAAATGGAGCGTTCATATCAGTAACTTCGCCTCGTTACATCAAGCGTTGATAGAGATCGCGGTATGACTGCGCCGCGACATGCCAGCTAAAGTCCATGGACATCGCCTGACGTTGTACGTAACGCCACAGCGATGGACGGGACCACAAGACGAAAGCACGCCGAATCGCCCGAAGCAGCGACCAGGCATTACTGTCCTCAAAGACAAATCCGCTGGCGATACCGTCCGCCAGGTTTTCCAGAGAGCTGTCGGATACGGTATCCGCCAGTCCGCCCGTGCGGCGTACCAGCGGCAGGGTGCCGTATTTCAGGCCGTACAGCTGCGTCAGGCCGCAGGGTTCGAAACGGCTTGGCACCAGGATGACGTCCGCGCCGCCCATAATGCGGTGCGAGAACGCTTCGTGGTAGCCAATCTGTACGCCTACCTGCCCCGGATGTTCCGCGGCGGCGGCAAGGAAACCTTCCTGCAGCACCGGGTCGCCCGCGCCGAGCAGCGCCAGCTGTCCCCCCTGCTCCAGTAAACCGGGCAGCGCCTCCAGCACCAGATCCAGCCCTTTCTGGCTGGTCAGGCGGCTCACGACGGCGAACAGCGGCACTTTGTCGTTCACCTTCAGGCCCATCGCAATCTGCAGCTGGCGTTTGTTCTCCGCTTTGTCTTCCACGGAATCACGACCGTAGCGCGCCGCCAGAAGGAGATCGGTTTCCGGGCTCCAGATTTGTTCATCCACGCCGTTCAGGATGCCCGACAGGCGGCCTTCGCGATGGCGCTGCTGCAGCAACCCTTCCATGCCGTAGCCAAACGCCGGCTGGGTGATCTCACGCGCGTAGGTTGGGCTCACCGCCGTGATGTGATCGGCGTAGTACAGCCCCGCCTTCAGGAACGAGATCTGCCCGTTAAACTCCAGACCGTGCATGTTAAAGAACGACCATGGCAGATCGATGTCATTCATGTGATGGGCGTAGTACATCCCCTGATACGCCAGGTTATGCACGGTAAAGACCGATTTCGCCGGGTGGCCGCGCGCGGCGAGATACGCCGGGGCAAGCCCGGCGTGCCAGTCGTGCGCGTGCACCACGTCCGGACGCCAGAACGGATCCAGCCCCGTCGCCATTTCGGCGCCGACCCAGCCGAGCAGCGCAAAGCGCAGCACGTTGTCGGTATAGGCGAACAGGTTCGTATCGTGATACGGGCTGCCCGGGCGATCGTATAAGTGCGGCGCGTCGATCAGGTAAATCCCTACGCCATTGTAATGTCCAAACAGCAGGGTAATGCGTCCGGCAAACGTTTCACGGCGGGTCACCACTTTCGCATCGGGTATACCGCGCCGGATATCCGGAAAGGCGGGCAGCAGGACTCGGGTATCCACGCCTCCGGCGATTTGCGCCGCCGGTAATGCGCCAAGCACATCTGCCAGTCCGCCCGTTTTTAATAACGGGAACATCTCAGAACATACGTGTAAAACCTGCATCATCGCTCCTGTTTGATCTGCAGCTTCCGCAACATTTCCCGTGTGACTAACACGATCCCCTCTTCCGAACGGTAGAAACGACGCGCGTCTTCTTCCGCATTCTCCCCAATAACCATCCCTTCAGGGATGACGCAGGCACGGTCGATCACGCAACGACGCAGACGACACGAGCGCCCTACCCAGACATCCGGCAACAAGACTGCCGAATCGATATTACAGAATGAATTTATCCGCACGCGCGGGAACAGCACCGACTGCACCACGACCGAACCGGAGATAATGCACCCGCCGGACACCAGCGAGTTCAGCGTCATCCCGTGGCTGCCGGAGCGGTCCTGGACGAACTTGGCCGGCGGCAGCGACTCCATATGGGTACGAATCGGCCAGTTCTGGTCATACATAT
This sequence comes from Enterobacter cloacae complex sp. Mu1197, assembly GCF_040059225.1. Classification (NCBI taxonomy): domain Bacteria; kingdom Pseudomonadati; phylum Pseudomonadota; class Gammaproteobacteria; order Enterobacterales; family Enterobacteriaceae; genus Enterobacter; species Enterobacter cloacae complex sp. Mu1197. Next base: position 4,372,388 of record NZ_CP157375.1, read on the forward strand.
CCAGTTCAGGCGTAACCGATGCCAGATCGAGGTTCGCTTTCCAGTACGCTTCCAGCGTGCCCACATCGCGCCAGTAGGGTTCCGCATTCGGGTCGGACTGCACGCAGGACAGCGGGAAAGGATGTGCATACGCCATGCCAGCTTTCGTGATTTTCGGAATGATGTCTTTACCGAAGTCGTGGCTGGAGTTTTCGTCTTTGTCGTCTTCTTCCAGCAGCCCATAAAGATAATCTGCGTCAAAGACATAGATCCCCATGCTGGCGAGTGATTTGGTGTCATCGCCCGGCATGGTTGGCGGGTTCGCCGGTTTTTCAACGAAGTCGATAATTTTGTCGTCGGCATCCACGTGCATGACGCCAAACGCCGTCGCTTCAGCAACGGGCACAGGCAGACACGCCACGGTGCAGCGCGCCCCTTTTTCGACGTGGTCGATCAGCATGTGGGAGTAATCTTGCTTGTAGATGTGGTCCCCGGCGAGGATCACGATATATTCCGCGTTGTAGCGACGAATGATGTCGAGGTTCTGGGTCACCGCATCCGCTGTCCCGCGATACCAGTTTTCGCCGTGGACGCGTTGCTGCGCAGGAAGGAGATCGACAAACTCGTTCATCTCTTCGCTGAAGAATGACCAGCCGCGCTGGATATGCTGAACCAGCGTATGCGACTGATACTGCGTAATGACGCCGATGCGGCGAATGCCCGAGTTCAGGCAGTTGGAGAGCGCAAAGTCGATGATACGGAACTTACCACCAAAGTGAACAGCCGGTTTGGCGCGCTTGATGGTCAAATCTTTCAGACGGGTACCACGCCCGCCCGCAAGTATCAGGGCAACCGTTTTTAATGGTAGCTGGCGTGCCAACATTAAGGGATCGTTCTTCTCTAATCTAACCATGACTAACTCCTTTTTTATCATCTTTGGAATACGCACACTCCGTGCGCAGGCCCGTGCCAGACAGCCATTACTACCGGATTATCCGCTCCGGCAAAGGGAGGAACGGCGCGCCATTCCCCTTCAGGTAAAACAATCTCTGCGACGTCATCCGTCGCGTTCAGCGTGACCAGCCATTTATCCGACAGCAGGATTTGCAGGCGTGGTACGCCGTGTTGCCACTCTTGCGCGCTTAACGGTTGCGCGTCTTTATTCAGCCAGCGAACGTTGCCGTCACCCTCTTCCCACCAATTGTTGGCGGTCAGCGCGGGGATCTGCTGGCGAAGATGGATCAGCGCAGCGGTAAAATGAATCAGCCCGCTGTTGGCTTCACCCCAGTCGAGCCAGGTTAAGGTGTTGTCCTGGCAATAGGCGTTGTTGTTACCGTGCTGGCTATGACCATGCTCATCGCCAGCCAGCAGCATCGGCGTGCCCTGCGACAGTAAAAGCGTTGTCAGCAGCGCATGAACGCTGGCGCGTCGCCGCTCTATCACATCCAGACTTCCGCCTAACCCTTCTATACCATGATTGAAGCTATGGTTATTGTTAGTGCCATCGCGATTCTCTTCGCCGTTCGCCTCATTGTGTTTCTGATTGAAACAAACGCAGTCCCTGAGCGTAAAACCGTCGTGCGCCGTCAACAGATTGACGGTGGCCGACGGGCGTTTGCCGTCGCGCTTAAAGAGATCGCTCGACGCGGCAAAGCGCCCGGCAAATTCCCCCAGCGACAGGTTCCGCTCCAGCCAGAAGCGGCGCACGGCGTCGCGGTAGTGGTCGTTCCACTCGGCAAACAGCGGCGGGAAATTCCCGACCTGATAACCGCCTTCACCGATGTCCCACGGCTCGGCAATGAGCTTCACCTGCGAGAGCACCGGGCAGTTTTTGATCGCCTCAAACAGCGGCGCCTGCTGGCTGAATGCCGGCGTGCGCCCCATCACCGGCGCCAGGTCGAAACGAAAACCGTCGACGTGGTACGTCTCTACCCAGTATTTCAGGCATTCATACGCAAAATGCGTGACCGCCGGATGGCTGAGATTGAGCGTGTTGCCGCAGCCGGTCCAGTTCTCGTAATCGCCATCCTGCCTGATCCAATAATAGCTACGGTTATCAATTCCGCGCATGGAGAGCGTCGGGCCGTCGAGATCGCTTTCGGCGCTGTGGTTCAGCACTACGTCCAGAATGACCTCAATGCCCGCCGCGTGGAGCGCCTTCACCGCATCGCGGAACTCGTCCCGCGCCTTTTCCGGATGGACGGCATAGCGCGGCTCGAGCGCGAACATCGCCAGCGGGTTGTAGCCCCAGTAGTTGCTCAGCCCCAGCCGCTGCAGGCGCGGCTCGCTGGCAAAATGGGCAACGGGGAGCAGTTCCAGAGCGGTGATGCCGAGGTGTTTCAGGTAGGCGATCATAGTGGGATGCCCGAGCGCCTTGTAGGTGCCGCGCATCTCTTTGGGGATCGACGGATGCAGGTAGGTCAGCCCTTTGACGTGGGCTTCATAAATGACGGTCTTGCCCCACGGCGTCTGCGGCGGGGCATCGTCTTCCCAGTCATAAAGATCGTTCACCACCACGCTTTTTGGCGCGACGGGCGCGCTGTCGCGATGGTCAGGCTCGCCGTAGCCCACGTGGAAGAGCGGGTCATCTTTAAATTCACCGTCCACACGGTGCGCGCACGGGTCAATCAACAGCTTCGCCGGGTTAAACCAGTGCCCCTGCGCGGGCTCCCACGGACCGTGAACGCGAAAGCCGTAGTGCATGCCGGGCCGCCCTCCGGCCAGGTAGCCGTGCCAGGTATCCCCCGTACGCGCGGGTAAATCGTAACGGTGCTCGTTACCTTCCCCGTCAAACACGCACAGTTCAACCCGCTCGGCGTGAGCGGAAAAGAGGGTGAAGTTCACCCCTTTTCCGTCAAAATGCGCCCCGAGCGGTTCGGGTTTACCTGCCGTAAGCTGCGTCATTCGCCCTCCCGCATCAGCCAGATGGTGCCAAGCGGCGGCAGCGTCAGGCTCAGGGAGTTGGGTCGCCCGTGGCTTTCAATGGCGTCGCTCTGTACCAGCCCGCCGTTACCGGCGTTGCTGCCGTGGTAGTGCATCGAGTCGGTATTCAGAATTTCACGCCATTTGCCCGGCTGGTTAATGCCGAAGCGGTAGTGTTCGCGCGGCACTGGGGTGAAGTTGCTGGCGACGATGATCTCGTTACCCGCTTTATCACGACGCACAAAGACAAACACCGAGCGCTCATGGTCGTCCACCACCAGCCATTCAAAGCCGTACGGATCGAAGTCGAGCTCGTGCAGCGCTTTGTGGTGGCGATAGGTCAGGTTCAGATCGCGCACCAGACGCTGCACCCCGTGGTGCCAGTTGTCGCCGCCTTCCAGCAGATGCCAGTCGAGGCTGGCGTCGTGGTTCCACTCGCGCCCTTGGGCGAACTCATTGCCCATGAACAGCAGTTTCTTGCCCGGGAAGGCAAACATCCAGCCGTAATAGGCGCGCAGGTTGGCAAACTTCTGCCACGCGTCGCCCGGCATGCGGTCGAGAATCGATTTTTTACCGTGTACCACCTCATCGTGCGAAAGCGGCAGCATGAAGTTTTCGGTGTAGTTGTAGAGCATCCCGAACGTCAGTTTATCGTGATGATACTTACGGTGAACCGGATCCAGCTTCATGTAATCGAGCGTGTCGTGCATCCAGCCCAGGTTCCACTTATACCAGAACCCCAGGCCGCCCAATGACGGCGGACGGGAGACACCCGCAAAGTCGGTCGACTCTTCCGCCATGGTCACGGCACCGTCCACCTGCTCGCCGATAATGCGGTTGGTATTACGCAGGAATTCAATCGCTTCCAGGTTTTCGCGGCCGCCAAACTCGTTCGGGATCCACTCCCCCTCTTTGCGGCTGTAGTCGCGGTAGATCATCGACGCCACCGCATCCACGCGCAGGGCATCGATGCCAAACCGCTCGATCCAGTACAGGGCATTCCCGACCAGGTAGTTTGAGACCTCACGGCGACCGTAGTTGTAGATCAGCGTGTTCCAGTCCTGGTGATAGCCTTCGCGCGGATCGCTGTGCTCGTACAGCTTCGTACCGTCAAACTCTGCCAGCGCGAAATCATCCGCCGGGAAATGGCCCGGCACCCAGTCGAGGATGACGTTCAGCCCGGCGGCGTGCGCGGCATCAATGAAATAGCGGAAGTCATCGCGGGTGCCGAAGCGGCGGGTCGGCGCATACAGCCCGGTGGGCTGATAGCCCCAGCTGCCGTCGAACGGGTGCTCGTTGACCGGCAGCAGCTCCAGGTGGGTAAAGCCCATCCATTTGGCGTACGGGACCAGCTGGTCGGCAAGCTCCCGGTAGCTGAGCCAGAAGTTGTTATCGGTGTGGCGACGCCAGGAGCCGAGATGGACTTCATAAACGGAGATCGGCGCATCAAAGCGGTTAGCCTGCTTACGCTCCTCCGTCTGAACGACCTTCTCCGGCAGGCCGCAAATCAGCGACGCGGTATCCGGACGCATCTGCGCTTCAAAGGCATACGGGTCGGCTTTAATGCGCAGCTTGCCGTGGGCGTCAATCATCTCGAATTTATAAAGCTGCCCGTGGTGCGCCCCGGGGATAAACAGCTCCCAGATGCCGGTTTCCCGACGCAGGCGCATCGGATGGCGGCGACCATCCCAGTAGTTGAACTGGCCGACAACGGAGACACGCTGGGCATTGGGCGCCCATACGGAGAACCGCGTGCCGGTAATGCCGTCCATGGTATCGGCATGGGCACCCAGCGTTTCATAAGGGCGGAGATGCGTCCCTTCGGAGAGGAGCCAGGCATCCATCTCTTTAAGCAGAGGGCCAAAGCTGTAGGGATCGTCAATCAGGTTTTGCTGACCGTGCCAGAGAACGGCGAGCTGATAGCGAAAAGGATTTTTACGACGGGGCATCACGCCCGAGAAGAAGCCACGGGAATCGAGGCATTCCAGGTTACCGACCTTGCGGCCGGTTTTGGGTTCAATCACCCAGACTTCTGTGGCATCCGGTAACAGTGCCCGAACTTCCAGACCGGCCTCAGTACGGTGCATCCCAAGCACAGAAAAGGGGTCAGCGAAATGACCCGCAATAAGCGCATTAATCACGTCTCTATCCACACGATCGGACATGGTATTCATCCTGTTTTTTATGCCGTCCTTTTTAAGCGCTCCGGGACGACTTTTAATGTGACCTGAACGGGACAGCACAAAAATGTGCATCCATTCTGCTCCGCTCGAACCTCAGGTAAGAAATGACTCTTCCTTAAAGCATAGCCAACGCTCTAGATGACTCCTGATAAAAAATAAGACATACGCGTGTTACTCCATGTAGTACGCAAAAAAAAGGGGTGAAAATCACCCCTGGTATTTAACAAATTATTACGCCAGCTGGCGCAGCATGCGGCGCAGCGGTTCGGCGGCGCCCCACAGGAGCTGGTCACCGACGGTGAACGCGGAGAGATACTCCGGCCCCATGTTCAGCTTACGCAGACGGCCAACCGGCGTGGTCAGCGTGCCGGTCACCGCTGCCGGGGTCAGCTCGCGCATGGTGATATCGCGATCGTTTGGCACCACTTTCGCCCATGGGTTGTGCGCGGCCAGCAGCTCTTCCACGGTCGGAATAGACACATCTTTTTTCAGTTTAATAGTGAAAGCCTGGCTGTGGCAGCGCAGTGCGCCGATACGCACGCACAGACCGTCAACCGGAATGGTGTTCGCGGTATTGAGGATTTTGTTGGTCTCAGCCTGGCCTTTCCACTCTTCGCGGGTCTGGCCGTTATCCAGCTGCTTGTCGATCCACGGGATCAGGCCACCGGCCAGCGGTACGCCAAAGTTATCCACCGGCAGCTCGCCGCTGCGGGTCAGCTGGGTCACTTTACGCTCGATATCCAGAATAGCGGATGCCGGGTTTGCCAGCTCGGTCGCAACGCTCTGGTGCAGTTGGCCCATCTGGGTCAGCAGCTCGCGCATGTGACGCGCACCGCCGCCGGACGCCGCCTGGTAGGTCGCCACGGAGACCCACTCCACCAGATCCTGCGCGAACAGGCCGCCGAGGGACATCAGCATCAGGCTGACGGTGCAGTTACCGCCAACAAACGTTTTCACGCCGTTGTTCAGGCCATCGGTGATCACGCCCTGGTTAACCGGGTCGAGAATGATGATGGCATCGTCTTTCATGCGCAGCGACGAGGCCGCGTCAATCCAGTAGCCCTGCCAGCCGCTTTCACGCAGCTTTGGATAGATTTCGTTGGTATAATCGCCGCCCTGGCAGGTCACAATAATGTCGAGCGCCTTCAGCGCTTCCAGATCGTAAGCATCCTGCAACGTGCCTGTGGTACCACCAAAGGACGGAGCAGCCTGGCCGAGCTGAGAAGTGGAGAAGAAGACCGGGCGGATAGCGTCGAAATCGCGCTCTTCAACCATGCGTTGCATGAGTACAGAGCCGACCATACCGCGCCAGCCGATAAAACCAACGTTTTTCATAGCATTTTTTTCCTGCTGAGGGTGTGTGCTGATTGTGCAAGCCAGTATTGAACTGGGATATGCTTCACATTACAAAATGCTGCCAAAGTCGCAAGCGAAATTAATCGATGATTGCCCGGCAATCAGAAATACAGCTAATTATCATAATAACCTTAGAGAGTTTCAGGGATAATTTACATGAGTGAAATCATTTCCGCCGCGGTTTTATTGATCCTGATTATGGATCCCCTGGGCAACCTGCCCATCTTCATGTCGGTGCTAAAACACACCGAGCCGAAGCGTCGCCGGGCGATCATGATCCGCGAGCTGCTCATCGCCCTGCTGGTGATGTTTATCTTCCTGTTTGCGGGTGAAAAAATTCTCGCATTCCTGAACCTGCGTGCCGAAACCGTGTCGATTTCCGGCGGGATTATTCTGTTCCTGATTGCCATTAAGATGATTTTCCCGAGCGCGGAAGGCAGCAGCAGCGGCCTGCCTGCGGGTGAAGAGCCATTTATTGTGCCGCTGGCGATCCCCCTCGTCGCGGGCCCGACCATTCTGGCCACGCTGATGCTGCTGTCGCATCAGTATCCGAATCAGATGAGCCATCTGGTGATTGCCCTGCTGATTGCCTGGGGCGGGACGTTCATTATCCTGCTGCAGTCGTCCCTGTTCCTGCGCCTGCTGGGCGAAAAAGGGGTAAACGCGCTGGAGCGCCTGATGGGGCTGATTCTGGTCATGATGGCAACGCAGATGTTCCTGGACGGGATCCGGGCGTGGATGAAGGGCTAGGTAAAAGCAAAATGGCCACTACGTGGCCATTTTTAATGTTTGCTCCCTCTCCCCGTGGGAGAGGGCCGGGGTGAGGGCATCAGGCCGCAGAGGCCTTTTTTGCCGGGTGGCGCTAACGCTTACCCGGCCTACAACTGCTCTAGTCCCGTAGGTCGGGTAAGCGTTAGCGCCACCCGACTTTTTTCACAGTGGCAAGATGCCTTCATTTGTACGCAACCAGCGCGGTGCTTTCAACATACCGCTATACAGCCCAACTAAGCCTTGCAACAAATCTCCAGCCACTCTTTCATCACGTTCTGAAAGTGAACGAGCCAACAGCAACTGTGTTAATAGCTGGCAATAGCTTCCCAACTGATCAACTTCCGGTTCGAAGGCAGGGACGTCCAACGGCAGGTCATCTACCGTTAAACTCGCTTTTAAATATTCAGGAACAGGTTCAAGCAATGTTGGCTGGAGAAGAGCCAGACAGGCGGAAAGCCGCCCGCACAGCGCCATCTTCTGTGGCTGATCTTCGCATTCAGCCATTGAGTCAACAAACCGCTCGCAGTTGTCTGCAAGTTTGGTGAAATCTGTGGTGCGATCGAACGGAATAGTGAATAAAGAGTGAGAAACGTTAGGGGTAGTAGTCATATGACCGCCTCCAAAGAGTAGTTTTTATCCACCACTGGAGAGGCTAATCTCGCTGGTGGCGGAACCGAGCAGGGTTAGCCTTACCGGCCTCTTCGGATACCGGCGCGTCTTGCGACGCCCCCGCTCGGCCCACCGTTGGAGTGTAGCTAAGCGTGCGACACAAAAATACTTGTGTCACCGAAGAAGTAAGGCAGGAGGCTAATCCTGGCGCCTGATTTTGCAGGCGCGGCAAGAAGATACTGCTTTGCCGATCGGGTGGCAAGAGAGGCTCTGGAAGGCGGCTCGCAAAACGAATGATTATTTATGATGGGTACGGCCTGATACCCTCAACCTCCCCCCAAATAAGTGAGGGCTATCCCTTACGAATCAAATACCGGTACGGCAGCGCCTCAGTCTGCTGTGCCACCAGCTCATGCTCCATAAAGGTACAAAAACCGGGAATGTCGCGGGTCGTGGCCGGGTCGTCGGCGATGATCAGCAGCGTTTCACCGGTCTGCATGTTGCGCACGGTTTTACGTACCATCATTACCGGTTCCGGGCAGCGAAGGCCCTGGGCATCAAGGGTGTGGTCTGGGCTGGAAAACAGGTCGGTCATGATCTTCTCGGTCAGGTAAAAACGGCTGTAGTTTACGCCCGGTTGCGATCAATGCAAACCAGGTTAACGATTGCGTAAAAACTAACCATTGCAATGTCCTGCCAAAGCAGTATCATGCTGCGGTTTTTATTGGGTTCCCTCACCCCAACGTATAAAAAGGTCACAATATGACGCAGTTTTCTGAATCTCAGCGCGTAAAAGCGTTGTTCTGGCTTTCGCTTTTCCATTTGCTGGTGATCACCTCCAGCAACTATCTGGTGCAGCTCCCTATCTCCATCTTTGGTTTTCATACCACCTGGGGCGCGTTCAGTTTCCCGTTTATTTTCCTCGCCACCGATCTGACCGTGCGTATCTTTGGCGCACCGCTGGCTCGCCGCATTATTTTTGCGGTCATGCTCCCGGCGCTGTTCATCTCGTACGGGGTTTCGTCCCTGTTTTATATGGGAAGCTGGCAGGGTTTTGAGGCGTTAACCCACTTCAACCTGTTTGTCGCCCGTATCGCCGCAGCAAGCTTTATGGCCTACGCGCTGGGGCAGATTCTGGACGTACATGTGTTTAACCGCCTGCGTCAGAATCATCGCTGGTGGATGGCACCCACCGCCTCCACGCTGTTCGGTAACGTGAGCGATACGCTGGCCTTCTTCTTCATCGCCTTCTGGCGTAGCCCGGATGCGTTTATGGCCGAACACTGGATGGAAATCGCACTGGTGGACTACTGCTTTAAGGTGCTCATCAGCATTGTCTTCTTCCTGCCCATGTACGGCGTGCTGCTGAATATGCTGCTGAAAAGGCTGGCAGATAAATCTGAAATCACGGCATTGCAGGCAGGTTAAGGGTTCGCTTTATCAGTTGTGATAAGATGAACGAATGAGCCGTTATGGCCGTTTATCGAAAGGAAGAAGTCAATGCGCAATCTGGTTAAATATGTCGGGATTGGCCTGCTGGTTGTGGGTCTTGCAGCCTGTGATAACAGCGACACAAAAACGCCTGCTCAGGGCGCATCCGCAGAAAGCAATGCGACCGGCCAGCCGGTGAATCTGATGGAGGGCAAACTCAGCTTCTCTCTGCCAGCCGATATGACTGACCAGAGCGGCAAGCTGGGCACTCAGGCGAACAACATGCACGTTTACTCCGACGCAACCGGGCAGAAAGCGGTCATTGTGATTGTGGGCGACGACACCAGCGAAGATCTGGCCGTCCTGTCCAAACGTCTTGAAGATCAGCAGCGCGGCCGCGACCCGCAGCTGCAGGTCGTGACCAATAAATCGATCGAGCTGAAAGGCCATAAGCTGCAGCAGCTGGACAGCATCATCTCTGCGAAAGGCCAGACCGCTTACTCCTCTGTCGTGCTGGGCAAGGTCGATAACAAACTCCTGACCCTGCAGATCACCCTGCCAGCGGAAGATCAGCAGAAAGCGCAGACGGCTGCTGAAAATATCATTAACACCATCGTGATCCAGTAACGTTTCACGATGATGACGTGGCCTCCGGTGCCTGCACCGGGGGCCATTTTTTTAGCCGCCACGTCAGCAGCAAGGCCACGATCACCAGACCCGCTGCGGCAAGATAGATCACCGGCACGCCTGCCCAGGCCATCACCAGCCCCGCCAGCGGGCCGGTAATGCCTAACGACATATCCATAAACACCGTATAGGTCGCCAGCGCGGCACCCTGATTCTGCGGCGGCACGGCTTTAACCGCCACCACGCCCAGCGCCGGGAATACCAGTGAAAAACCGGCTCCCGCGAGGAAGACGCCCACTTTCGCGACCCAGGGCACCATCGCTATTCCGGTCAGCAGCAGCCCGACAATCTCTATCGCAAAGCAGATCATCGCCACGTTCAGCCCACCCAGACGGTTGATGCCGTTAGGGAAAAGCAGGCGCGCGCCAACAAACGCACAGCTGAACAGGGTTAACGCAAAGGCCGCGCCGTCCCAGCCTTTGGCGTCATAGAACAGGGTAATGAAGGTCGCGATCACACCGAAGCCGGTGGTCGCCAGCGCCAGGGCCATGCCGTAAGGCCAGACGCGCCCCAGCACCGCCCGAAACGGCAGCGGCTTGCCCTTGCTGGCCTTCACTTTCGGGCGCGGCAGCGCAAACAGAATCGCCAGCAGCGCGACCGCCATGATGGTGACGGCCAGCCCATACAGCCCGCCAAACGCATAGCAGGCCACGCCGAGCGGCGCACCGAGCGCCATCGCACCGTAGGTGACAATCCCGTTCCAGGAGATCACCCGGCCAATGTGCGGCGCACCGACAACCCCCACGCCCCACAGCGTCGAGCCGGTTCCCGCCAGGCTTTGCCCGATGCCGAGGATGACGCGGCCCAGGCAGAGGAGCGCCAGGCTGACCAACGGCCAGTGGCTGGTCGTGGCAGCCAGCAGGTAGCTCAGGCCACTGAGGAAGCAGCCGCACAATCCCACCACCACGATGCTTTTTGGACCGAACGTGTCCGCGTAGCGACCAGCATGCGGTCGGCTCAGGAGCGTGGCGAAATACTGCAGGCTAATCACCAGCCCCGCCCAGAAGGCACTGAAGCCCATCACGTCATGGACATAGCCCGGCAGGACCGCCAGCGGCAGGCCGATGGTGAGATAGCTGGCAAAGTTGAAAATAACAACGGAAACGATGCGCAGATTGAGGCGCAGTCCGCTCAGTGCCGTTTCAGCGGCAGGTTCGGGCATGGGGTTCTACCTGGATTTTTTACAACAGTGTTTCACTATTACCACGCCCCAATAAGAAAATCAGCACCGACTTTCAGATTAACGGTGCCAGACGAAGCGAAGCCCGGGCACTACACTTATCGGGTCATCATATTAAGGAACACGCATGATCGCTAACCCGTCCGACAAAGCAGGACTCCACATCTTATTAAAGCTCGCCTGTCTGGTGGTTATCCTTGCGGGTATTCATGCTGCCGCTGACATTATTGTCCAGCTCCTGCTGGCGCTCTTTTTTGCCATTGTGCTTAATCCTCTGGTCACCTGGTTTCTTCGCCGGGGCGTCAGCCGTCCGGTCGCCATCACCATTGTCGTCATCGTGATGCTGATTGCCCTGACGGCGCTCTTCGGTGTGCTGGCGGCCTCGCTGAGCGAATTCTCCACCATGCTGCCGCAGTACAACAAAGAGCTGACGCGTAAGATTGTGGCGCTGCAGGAGATGGTGCCCTTTCTCAATCTGCATATCTCACCTGAACGGATGCTGCGCAGGATGGATTCCGAGAAGGTTATGACCTACGCCACCACGCTGATGACGGGGCTTTCCGGCGCAATGGCCAGCATTCTGCTGCTGGTCATGACGGTGGTGTTTATGCTGTTTGAAGTCCGCCACGTCCCCTATAAGCTGCGCTTTGCGTTGAATAATCCCCAAATTCATATCGCCGGGTTACACCGGGCGCTGAAGGGAGTCTCAAAATATCTGGCGCTGAAAACGCTGCTGAGCGTCTGGACCGGGGTGATTGTCTGGCTGGGGCTGATGCTGATGGACGTGCAGTTCGCGCTGATGTGGGGCGTACTGGCGTTTCTGCTCAACTACGTGCCCAATATTGGCGCGGTGCTTTCCGCCGTGCCGCCGATGATTCAGGCGTTTCTTTTTAACGGTTTTTACGAATGCATGCTGGTTGGCGCGCTGTTCCTCGTGGTGCATATGGTGCTGGGCAATATTCTCGAGCCGCGCATGATGGGGCACCGGCTGGGCATGTCGACGCTGGTCGTCTTTTTATCCTTACTGATTTGGGGATGGCTGCTGGGCCCGGTCGGCATGCTGCTGTCGGTCCCCCTGACCAGCGTGTGTAAGATCTGGATGGAAACCACTAAAGGCGGCAGCAAGCTGGCGATCCTGCTCGGGCCGGGGAGGCCAAAAAGCCGGTTGCCTGGGTAAGCACTCTCGTCTGGTTAGCCATTACCGGGGACAATAGATTATAGTAATGGTTTCGCCGCGAAACTTTGCGACTCTCTCTGTTTTGACTGAAGGCCAGACGTTATATGTACCAGGTTTTTCTGGGAAAAATCTCCTCGCTGAGCACCAATCGCTGGGCTGAAGCACTCTCCCGACACGCGCCCGAAGGCGCCCAGCGTGCGCGCTGGCTGGCGGGTCGCGGGTTGCTTTCGCGTCTGCTGGCCCCGAAGTCACTGCCGGAGATTATCCACAACGAACAGGGGAAACCCCTTTTTGCCGGCGACTATCCGCTGTGGTTCAGCCTTAGCCACGCGGATGATGACATTGCGTTAATTATCAGTGACGAAGGTAACGTGGGCTGTTCACTGGAACGTATTCGCCCGCAGGATAACTGGCACACGCTCGCCAATGCCGTCTTCAGCGGCGCCGAGCATGAAGAGCTGGAAAAAGAAATGCCAGAGAGCCAGCTTACGGCGTTCTGGCGCATCTGGACGCGGAAAGAAGCGATCGTTAAACAGAGCGGCGGTCACGCCTGGCAAATGGTTAGCATTGACAGTACCGCCCGCGCATTTCACTCAGTCAGCCACTGCCGGATAGACTCGCTGAGTCTTGCGGTCTGTACCGCGACGCCCTTTGAGCTCAGGGCCGGGCTGATCCATTCTGCTGACGACGTGCTGGCCGAAAAATCGTCAACACACCCAGAATAATAAACCCGACCCCCACCAGCCCGTGCCAGGAGAAGCTTTCTCCCCAGCCCGGCAGCAGGATCGCGGCGCCCCACACCAGGATATAGCTAAGACTCAGCAAGGCATACGCTTTGCTGAGCGCCATGCGATGCAGCGCCAGGTACCAGCAGCCCATCGAGGCCACATATCCCATCAACCCCAGCAGCAGCGCCCCCGTGCCGGATGAGAAGTGCCACAGCGCGGAAATAAGCGCCAGAACATCGCTGACCGGCGGCAGTGCCTGCATCGCACTGCGCAGCAACAGCTGCGCGGCGCTGACTAACAGCACGCTGCATAAGGCCCAGAACGCCCCTTTCACAGGCTTCCTCCCAGGATAACAATCCCAATGATGATCAACCCTACCCCCAGCCAGTGATGTGACGCGACGGTTTCACGCCAGAATACCTTCGCCGCCAGCGTCACCCAGACAAAATTAAGGCTCAGCATAGGGTAGGCAATGCCGACAGGCAGGCGCTGCAGCACCACCAGCCAGACCAGCATCCCGCTGCCCAGCGCCAGCAGAGCCAGGCCAAGCCACAGCGCGATATGCACGCCACGCCGCCCGGCTTTCGCCGGACGGGTAGCCTGTTTCTGGCACAGCTGTCCTGCACAGCTGAGCAGGCTTGCCAGTATCAGCCAGATCCAGGTCATCACTTCGGCAGATACTGCAGGTAGGCCAGACGGCCCTGGATATACAGGCTGTCCGGTTCTGGCAGATTCGCCCGCGAAAGGTCATCGCGTTTTGACAGCAGGATAACCAGCGATACGCGACCCTGCTGACGGTGCTCAGCCAGCCACTGCGCGAAGTCATCTTTACCGACAAAACGATCTTTCACATCAGGATAATCCAGCCCGTAGCGCAGTTCGCCACTCTGACCAAACAGCGTGATGTCATTGCGCTTCAGCTCCCACGCCAGGCCAGCGGCCACGCCCACGTTATTGGCCAGCACGTAACGGCTGTCCTGAAGCGGCTCGCGCACGGTGTCGACCAGCGACTGCGGCTGTTTGGAATCCACCACCAGGTTAGGAATGGCGAAACCAATCAGCAGCGCCAGGCCCGCAGGGCAGAACGCCGCCAGCCACCAGCGCTGCTGGCTCTGCCTGAACGTAAACCAGCCTACCGCGGCCCAGATGAGGAACGCGACCACCGCGCAGAACACTTTATACAGTTCGACCGAGGTCCAGACCGGATGCTTAGACAGTCCCCACGGGGAGACCACCAGCGCCGCCACCACGCCGATAACGCCAAACGCCAGGTTAATCCCGCCGTTAATGCGCAACGCTCTGGCGCCTTTCTCCGCCGCGAGGCAGGCATAGCGCGCCATCAGGATCGCCAGCGGGGCAAAACACGGCAGGATGTAGGTCGGCAGCTTGCCTTTGGCGATGCTGAAGAACAGCAGCGGCATCACCACCCATCCCAGCAGATAGAACCCGCCGCCCGCGTTTTGTCGGTCATTCCAGCCGAGACGAAACGCGCCGGGCAGCAGTGCCAGCCACGGCAGGCTACCCGCAATCAGGAACGGTATGTAGTACCAGAACGGGGCTTTGTGCTGCGCGTCGCTCTGGGCGAAACGCTGAATATGCTCCACCCAGAAGAAGTAACGCCAGAAGTCAGGCTCACGCTGCGCAATGGCCAGCCCCCATGGCAGAACAATCAGCACGCAGCTCAGGATCGCGAGCCAGCCAAAAATCAGCACCTCTTTCCAGCGCTTCTGGGCGATCACCCACGGGAGCACGCCAATCACCGGTACCGCCAGCGCCAGGAAGCCTTTGGTCATCACCCCCATCCCGCAGGCCAGCCCAAGCAGCACATAGCCGCCCGCTTTTCCGGCAACGGTTTGGGCCTGTGACGCCAGCCAGAAGCTGCACATCGCCGCCACCAGCCACAGGGTGATGATAGGATCCAGCACCGCATACGTGCCGATGCCATACACCAGGAACAGGGTCAGGAAGATCAGGCCGGAGAAAATGGCTGTCCGCTTATCCCGCCAGAGACGCCAGGCCATCCAGATAACCAGCAGCGCGGCTAAACCGGTGGAGAAGATGGACCCGGCGCGCACGGCGAGGTTCGTGTGCCCGAACAGCATCTGCCCGATGCTGTTGACCCAGTAGCCAGCAATTGGCTTTTCAAAGTAACGCAGCCCCAGAAAATGCGGGACAACCCAGTCTCCGGAGGCCAGCATTTCGCGGCTGATTTCCGCATAGCGCGTTTCATCAGGCTGCCAAAGCAGGCGGATATCGACCGGAATGAGGTAGTAAACGATAAACAGTGCGAGAAGCGCTAAGCCATAACGGGCTGTTTTCATGGGACCGGACTCACGGTTTGTTGATAACCAAGCCAGCCTTCCCGGCCAGCCAGTTCATTACGGACCACTTTGCCCACGGGCAGGGTACTGAGGTCGTCTGGCAGCAGCTCGCTCAACGGGCAGAATTCGATGCCCTCCTGAGCGGCCATGGTCAGCAGTTCATCGAAATCATGCTGATACGCAATCCCTTCCACTTCGGCATGGATGGTATACACCGGCGTACCGGCGTCACGATGAATGCGGTCCAGAATGTAGCGATTGAACTCATCCGCCTTCACCTCGCGTCCGACCACTTCATCCCAGGTGGGAAGCGTGACCGGAATTTGCACCGTACCGTAGCGATTTTCGCCTAACAGCGGCAAAAAGGGCCCGGTTCCGCGGCAATCGCTGTTGTAGCGAAACGCGAACGCCTCTTTGGCTTTCACGACGCGCTGATCCGCACGCCATCCCGCCACGGCGGAGCAGCGCACGGGCTGACCGATGATGGCCTCCAGCTCCAGCATCCCACGCTCGACCTCACGGGACAGGCGCGGGATATCCCAGACGCCCGCCCAGGCTTGCCAGGCATGGTGATCCCAGGCGTGCAGACCCACCTCATGATGCTGCGCCGCCTCGCGGATAACAGCTTCATTACCCGCGCCGATACGTCTGCCGGGCCAGGCGGTGCCGGCCAGCAAAATATCCCAGCCGTAGAGGGATGCTGCGCGCGAGCGCAGCATTTTGTACAGAAATGCCGGTTTAACCAGACGCCATAAATGGCGTCCCATGTTGTCAGGCCCCACGCTGAAGAAAATGCTGGCGCGCACACCGTGCTTGTTCAGCAGTTCCAGCAGTTTGGGTACGCCGTCACGCGTTCCCCTGAAGGTGTCGACATCAATGCGTAAACCGACTTTTTTCATGAGACCTGTTCCGACAGCTCCACGGTGCGCAGGAAGAAATCAAGCGTTTCATCAATGGTCTGTTCCATCTTCACGGTCGGCGTCCAGTTCAGGCAGCGCTTCGCATTGCGAATGCTTGGCTTACGGTGCTCAACGTCCTGATACCCTTTTCCGTAGTAGCTGCTGCTTTCCACTTCGCGGAAGCCGGCAAACGGCGGGAATTTATCGCGCAGCGGATGACGCTCAAAGCTGGCCAGCAGCATCTCGGCCAGCTCGCGAATGCTCGCTTCGTTGTCCGGGTTGCCGATGTTAATGATTTCACCGTTGCAGCGATTATCTTTGTTTTCGATGATGCGGAACAGCGCTTCGATACCGTCGCTGATATCCGTAAAGCAGCGTTTCTGTTTCCCGCCTTCGATAAGCTTGATTGGCGAGCCTTCCACCAGGTTCAGGATCAGCTGGGTGATCGCACGGGAGCTGCCGATACGCGCTGCGTTCAGGTTATCCAGACGCGGACCCATCCAGTTGAACGGGCGGAACAGGGTAAAGCGCAGGCCCTCTTTCTCACCGTAGGCCCAAATCACGCGGTCCAGCAGCTGTTTGGAGACGGAGTAAATCCAGCGCTGTTTGTTGATCGGCCCGACCACCAGGTTGGAGGTGTCTTCATCGAAGTTCTTATCGGTACACATGCCGTACACTTCAGAGGTGGACGGGAAGATGATGCGCTTGTCGTATTTCACGCAGTCGCGGATGATCTTCAGGTTCTCTTCGAAGTCCAGCTCGAACACGCGCAGCGGGTTACGGGTGTACTCAATTGGCGTGGCAATGGCGACTAGCGGCAGCACCACGTCGCATTTTTTAATGTGGTATTCAATCCACTCGGAATGGATGCTGATGTCCCCTTCCACGAAGTGGAAGCGCGGGTTGTCCAGGAAGCGGCTGATCGCATCCGCGCCGATATCCAGGCCGTAAATTTCGTAGTTATCGTCCTTAAGCAGACGTTCGGTCAGGTGGTTACCGATAAAACCGTTCACGCCGAGGATCAGCACGCGGGTGCGGCGTTTGATGGCAACAACCGGTGCGCTGGTGATCAGCGCCCCGGCCACCAGGCCCAGCGACTGCGCCAGCTGTGTGCCCTGAACGTACAGACCGTTGTCGGTTTGTCCGGTAACGATCTCCAGCGCCTGCTCGCCGCAGCTCACAATCAGCGGGGAGACGGAGACGACGGTGCCCGGTTTCGCGGCAGGAATGTCGTCACGCACGCGGGATTTCCAGACGATGAATTTGCTTACGCCCGCAAAGCTGTAGGCGCCCGGCCACGGATCGGTTACGGCGCGCACCAGGTTGTGCAGCTGGCGAGCCGGTTTGTTCCAGTCCAGACGACCATCTTCCGGCGCGCGGCGGCCAAAGCAGCTTGCCTTGCTCTCGTCCTGTGCGGTTTCGCTGAAGGTGCCGTTAAGGATGCCCGGCAGCGCATCACGCAGCAGCGTCTGTGCCGTCGCGTTCAGCTTCTGATGCAGCTGCAGCGCGGTGTCGTCCGCATCAATAGCGACCTTCTGCTGTGCCACGATAGCGCCCGCATCCGCACGGCGCACCATGCGGTGCAGCGTCACGCCCGTTTCCGTTTCACCGTTCACCAGCACCCAGTTCAGCGGGGCGCGGCCACGGTAGGCAGGTAGCAGAGAACCGTGAAGATTAAAGGCGCCTTTTGCGGCCAGGCCTAAGATCTCGTCAGAGAGCAGGTTGCGATAGTAGAACGAGAAAATCACGTCAGGCGCGAGGGCGCGGATGCGCTCCACCCACAGCGGGTGGTTAACGTCGTCCGGCGCATAAACCGGGATACCGCGCTCGGCGGCGATACGCGCCACGGAGCCGAAAAAGGTGTTTTCTCCAGCCGCGTCCGGATGGGTAAAGATTGCCGCAATGTCATAGCCCGCTTCCAGCAGGGCCAGCGTGCCCGTGCACCCCATATCGTGATAGGCAAATACAACAGCTTTCATGGGTGAATTTCCTCTTGAGATGCTTTGTGTTCCTGACGGACAACACGTTGAATAAAGTAGCGCGGACGCGCGCGAACATCGTTATAGATACGGCCAATGTATTCACCGAGGAGACCCATCCCGACAAACTGGGCGCCGATGAACATAAACAGCACGGCAAAAAGCATGAAGACCCCTTCCGCCGCCCACTGCGGGCCAAAGACCAGTCGCAGCACTACCAGCAGAACGGACAGTCCAAAACCGGCCACGGCAATAATGCTGCCGAAAACGCTCAGCAGACGCAGCGGCGTGGTGGTCAGGCAGGTGATGAGGTCATACATCAGGTTGATGAGACGCATAAAGCTGTACTTCGATTCCCCGTGCTCGCGCTCGGCGTGCAGAACCGGGATTTCCGTTGCCTTACGGGCAAAGGTATTCGCCAGAATCGGAATGAAGGTGCTGCGCTCGTGGCAATGCAGCATGGCATCGACAATATGGCGGCGGTAGGCACGCAGCATGCAGCCGTAATCGCCCATCGCTTTACCAGTCGTGCGCTGGATCAGACGGTTGATGGTGCGCGAGGCCAGCTTGCGGAACAGGCTGTCCTGACGGTTCTGACGGACCGTGCCGACCACGTCATAGCCTTCGTCGGCTTTGGCCACCAGGCGCGGGATCTCTTCCGGCGGGTTTTGCAGGTCCGCGTCCAGGGTGATGATCAGATCGCCCGTGACGTGGCTAAACCCCGCCATAATCGCCGAGTGCTGGCCGTAGTTACGGTTGAGCAGCACGGCTACGATGTGGCTGCCTTCAACCTGCGCGGCTTCGGTCAGCATCAGCGCGGAATTATCGCTACTGCCATCATCCACCAGCAGAATTTCGTAGGCCTTGCCCATCGTGTCGCAGGCGGCCGTTGTACGGCGGATCAGTTCGGGCAGGCTCTCCTGCTCGTTATAAACCGGGATGACCACGGATACTTTTTGTACAGGCGGTGCACTGAACATATCAATGTCCTGCAAGCTGATGGAGTGCGGTAATGACGCGGGTTGTGTCGTCATGAGTCATGTCCGGGAAAAGAGGGAGAGAACAAATACGCGCGCTATTCCATTCAGAATTCGGGAGCGATACATCAGGAAAACGCTCGCGGTAGTATTTTTGCGTGTGGGCCGCGCGGAAATGGAGGCCGGTACCGATGCCTTTCTCTTTCAACGCCGCCATCAGGTTGTCGCGTGAGATCCCGCAGCGCGCTTCATCAACGCGAATAATAAACAGGTGCCAGGCGTGCACGTGCGGCCATGACGGAATAGTGAGCGGCTGGAACGGCGTATCGGCAAGCTCCCGCAGGTAGCGTTCAGCGATTTCCTGGCGGCGTTTGTTGGCCTCTTTCAGTTTGCCTAACTGCACCAGCGCCAGCGCGGCGTTGATGTCCGCCAGGTTGTATTTATAGCCCGGCGCGATCACTTCCGCCTGCGGCGCGCGGCCGTGCGTCTGGCGATCATAGGCGTCTACGCCCAGGCCATGGAATTTCAGACTGCGGATCCGCTGTGCCAGCTGCGCGTTATCGGTGACCACCAGGCCGCCTTCCGCGCAGGTCATGTTTTTAATGGCGTGGAAGGAGAAAATTGCCGTTCCTTTCCAGCCCACGTGACGGTTTTTGTAGTACGTTCCGGCGGCATGAGCCGCATCTTCAATCACCGGAATACCGTGACGTTCACCGATGGCATGGATAGCGTCGATTTCACACGGCGCGCCAGCATAGTGAACGGGAATAATGGCTTTAGTGCGCGGGGTAATGGCGGCTTCAACGGCTTCTGGCGTCACCATTAATGTGTCTTTATCCACATCAATCATGACCGGCGTGGCGCCCAGCAATACGATCATATTCAGCGTGGACACCCAGGTCTGGGAAGGGGTAATGACTTCATCGCCCGGGCCAATATCCAGCGCCATCAGCGTAACGTGCATGCCCGCGGTGGCGGAACAGACGGCAATCGCATGCTGATTCCCGGTAAGTTGACAGAATGCCTCTTCAAGTTCCTGATTCTTAGGCCCCGTGGTGATCCAGCCCGACATCAAAACGTCCTGAAGCGCCGCAATTTCCTCAGCGCCCATCGACGGTCGCGAAAAAGGCAGAAAATCACTCATTATTAATTTCCTTGCAATCAAAATGGCACGTTTTTGATATTAACCAAATGCTGGCCCGTTTATTTCAACGAACCATAAACTTATATCAAAGTATCTCTCTTTCCTTAGGGAAAAATTAAGACAGCGTTTACAACGCTATAAGACAACTAGCAGCCAATTGAAAAACAACAAGTTAATTTAATATTAAATATTTTTGATGTGATCTTCTGCAACATTTTGAAATGGGATCATTTAAACCATACATCAACAAACAAAAAAAATCCCGGCCATTTCAAAATAATATGAAATAGCCGGGAACTTTTCTTTTTAGTTAATTGTCGCGCTTATTACAGGTTATCTGGAAAGTTTTTCGGTAATTCACTGGCCGCACAGGCGATCACGCTTTCGTTATTGGCGCCGCAGTCACGTACAAAGGTGATAGTGGCAAATTCATCAATCACTTCCGTTGGATACGCCGGGCCCGCATCACGGTAGCTGTTCATCAGTGGAATATGATCGTTCTGGAAGCAGACGGTTTTTTCCGGGTTGTTCATGACCCAGCGCGGGAAGAAGATGGTGCCGTGGAACAATTTGTCGCCCAGGTTCACAATCAGGCTGACGTCGGTACCGGTTGGCTCGGTCCAGGAAATTTTATAGATGCTCTCCCCTACCCGCACGATGTAAGCCTGCTGATCTTTCACCCAACGGTTTGCCACCAGACCGCTGTGGATACGGTAATCCAGGGTCGTCTCATTTTTGACGTAAATCTCGTAGTTCCAGCCGTTGTCGTAGGTATAAACAAGGTGTTTGCCAACGAAGCCGCTTAAGTCGTGTTTGTCGAAGGTGTTCATAAGATGTCTCCTTTGTTTTGATGAGACGATCGTACCCCTTCAAAAAATGAATGAATAACGCTATGTTTTAATCAAATTCATCCAAATTTTAGATAAATTATGCATAAGACAACGCTTGAACAATGGTCTTTACTGGCGAAAGTGGTCGAGGCGGGCAGCTTTGCCCGAGCGGCGGAAGAAACGCACCGCAGCCAGTCTTCGGTGAGCTATAACCTGTCGCTGCTGCAGGAGCGGCTGGGCGTGGCCCTCCTGGTGCCGGAAGGACGACGGGCGGTGTTGACGCCGGCAGGAGAACTGCTGCTCAACCAGGTTAAACCGCTGCTGAAAGCCTTTTCGTACGTTGAGACGCGCGCAGCGACTCTTCGCAACGGAATGCGCACGCGGCTGGATCTGGTGGTGGATTCCATTTTCCCCCGCCGCCGCCTGTTTGCCATTCTGCGCCAGTTCCAGCAGCAGTATCCGCAAACCCAGGTACGACTCACCGAGGTGCTGGAAAACACCCGGGACGATGCCATTAACGACGAAGCCGATGTGATGGTCCTCACCCGCCGCCAGGACATGACCGGGCTCGGCGAATGGCTGATGAATATCGACTTTGTTGCCGTGGCCCACCATCAGCACCCCCTCTTTGACCTCGACGCGCCGCTTAACGATGACATGCTACGCCCGTGGCCGCTCATTCAGATTGCGGACAGCCAGCCCGCCGCGCGCGCGGCCGGTGAGTCATGGACCTTCTCCACCATCGATGCCGCCATTGAGGCCGTCCTCTCTCAGGTCGGCTACGGCTGGCTGCCGGAGGAACGCATCCAGACTCAGCTGGATCAAGGCATCCTGAAACGCCTGCCGCTGAGCCACGGTGCACGCAGAGCGACGCCGCTTCACCTGATTGTTAAGCGCTCCCTCGCCCCGCTTGACGAGCAGGTGGAGACGCTGCTGCGCCTTTTTAGCAAGGAGCCGTCATCCTCACCTGCTACGCTTTAAGGTCCGAACGTTAAAACGATAAGGAGCGGATGATGAAAATCGACTTTACGGGGAAAGTGGCGCTGGTGACCGCCTCAACCGGCGGGATCGGGTTCGCCATTGCCAGAGGGCTGGCAGAAAGCGGTGCCGAGGTGATCGTCAATGGCCGCAGCACGGAATCGGTGAACAAAGGCATTCAGCAGCTGCAGCAGGTGGTGCCGGGCGTCCAGGTGCGCGCCGCGATTGCCGATCTCAGCACGGCGGAAGGGGTCGAGTCGCTGCTGAAGGTGGCGAATAACGTCGACATTCTGGTTAACAACGCCGGGATTTACGGCCCGCAGGATTTCTATTCCACCGACGATGAAACCTGGGAGCGTTACTGGCAGACCAACGTGATGTCCGGCGTGCGTCTGTCCCGCGCCTTGCTGCCAGGCATGGTGCAAAAAGGCTGGGGGCGGGTGGTGTTTATCTCCTCCGAGTCGGCCTGCAATATCCCGGCGGATATGATCCACTACGGGGTGACCAAAACGGCGCAGCTCTCCCTGGCGCGCGGACTGGCGAAGTTCGTGGCGGGAAGCGGCGTGACGGTCAACAGCGTCTTGCCGGGGCCAACGATGTCGGACGGTTTCGCAGAGATGATGAAGGATGAAATCGAAAAAACCGGTAAATCGCTGGAGCAGCTGGCGAAAGAGTTTGTGATGGCCAACCGCCCCAGCTCGGTGATACAGCGCGCGGCCACGGTTGAAGAGGTGGCCAATATGGTGATTTATATCTGTTCGCCCCAGGCTTCCGCCACCTCGGGCGCGGCGCTGCGCGTCGACGGCGGCGTCGTGGATGACATCATCTGAGGCGGTCAGGCTGCACTGCCTGCAACCCGACGGGCAGTAATGTAGTGCGCCTGCCAGTAAGCATCCGTCAGGGTTGAGACCGTGACGCCCTGGCTGCTTGAGGCATGAATGAACTGGCTATTGCCAATATAAACGCCGACATGCCTGCGGTTCGGACCCGTCTGGAAGAACACCAGATCTCCGGGCCTCAGGCGGTATTGCGTCACCTGCACCCCGCGGTGGATCTGCTCGCCGGTCGTGCGCGGTAAATTAAGATGCGCCACATCGCTGAACAGGTGCTGCATGAGCGCGGAGCAATCCACCCCGCGGCGCGTGGTACCGCCCCACTGGTACTGGGTCCCCTTCCACTTTTGGTATTGATCGAGCATGCGCGCGCGCAGCGGGCCCGTATCCTGTTGCATCAGCGCAGATTTCGCTGGCGAGACTGCCAGTTCATGGTTCATCGATAACATCGACGCGGGAAGTTGAAAACTGAATGCAGAAAACGACGCAAAACTTAACGTAAGGATTGAAATAAACGATCTAAGAGTCATATCAAAAAAGAGGTAGTGAGTGAGTTTTTCCTTACCTGTGGGGGCCAAAGGGTTCCCCTAAATATCGTGCGATGTGGCGATAATATAGACAGATCGTTTTTTCACCAATTCTTATCGAGACCAAAATTGGACTCACTTTGAGATCGCAAGATCGAGAAAAAAATGGTGGTGATGTAAGGACTGTCCTGGTAAAGCAGGTAAACTGATCCACAGAATGTGTATTTCAGCTAAGACGTATTTATGACCAATATGATTGCCGACGAGACGGTGGCGAAATCCAGCGTGCTCTCTGTCTTTGACTTTGATGGGACGTTAACGCACCACGACAGCTTTATCCCTTTCCTGCGCTTTGCCTTCGGTAAACGTTACTTCGCTGGCCGCCTGGTGCGCATGGCGCTGCCCACGCTCCACTGTGTGCGTCGCAAGCTGACGCGCGACGAGCTAAAGGAAGTGCTGATTAAAACGTTCCTGACGGGCGTGGATGAACACTGGCTGCGCCAGCAGGCGGAAGCCTTTTGCGAAAAATACTGGAACAAGCTGATGCGCCCCGAAGGGGTTCTGGCCGTGGCGGCCGAGGTGAATTCCGGTGCGGAGGTGACCATCTGTTCCGCGTCTCCGGCACTGGTGCTTCAGCCGTGGGCTGACAAACTGGGCATTAAGCTGATTGGCACGCAGCTGGAAGTGAAAAACGGCAAGCTGACGGGGCGCATCACGGGCCACAACTGCCGCTGTGCCCAGAAGGTGGCCAGGCTGGAAAAAGTGTATGGCGATCTGAACGCCTATCACCTGCGCGCCTGGGGAGACACCCGCGGCGACCACGAGCTGCTGGCGGCGGCGCAGGATCCGCACTGGCGGCACTTCCACCCGCCGCGCAAGCGCCGGAATTCACCGATTAAGGGTTAGGTGCGGTCTGGTGCCCTCACCCCAGCCCTCTCCCACAGGGAGAGGGAGAAAACCAAACTGTAGGCCCGGTAAGCGAAGCGCCACCGGGCGGTACATCAGGCCTCACGTTTCCCCGGGAACATCACGCTCGCAATAATTCCCAGCGCCAGCACGCCCAATACCACAAACAGGCTGGCCGTCGCGCCAATGCTGTACCCGTGATGCCAGAAGTGATCGGTGGCATTTAACCCCAGCTTAAACGCCACGAAGAACAGCAGCAGCACCACTGCTTTCTCGAGGTGCACCAGATACTGCTTCAGCGCTTCCAGCACGAAGTAAAGCGTACGCAGACCGAGAATAGCGAACATCATGGCGCTGTAGATAATCAACGGCTCGCGGCTCACGGCAATAATGGCCGGCACGGAGTCAAACGCGAACATCACGTCAGAGAGTTCGACCACGGCCACGCACAGCAATAGCGGCGTCGCATAGCGCTTCGCCTTCTTCACGCGTCCGACCATCACGTCCTGGTTTTCCGGCTTTTCAAGCTCCGCATCCACCTCTTTCTGCGTCAGAATAAAGGCATTGCTGCTGATTTTCGGCCAGACCGGATAGAAGCGTTTTACCAGGCGATAGGCGAGATGACCCGAGTAATCTTCCACTTCGTCACTCTCTTCATTACGTCTGAGCATCATCACCGCCGTCCAGCCGACGACCAGCGCGAAAATCACTTCGACGTAGGGCCCCAGGCTTAACAGGCTGGTGCCGATAGCCACGAAAATACCGCGGAAGACAATCGCTCCCAGCACGCCCCAGTAGAGCACGCGGTGACGGTATTTATCCGGCACGCCGAACCAGGCGAAGATCGCCATCATCACGAACAGGTTATCGACGGAGAGCACCTCTTCCAGCGCATAGCCGGTAAGGAACAGGCTCGCCATCTCGGCGCCGTGGTGAACGTACAGGAACCCGGCGAAGGCCATCGCCATCATGACCCAGAAGATGGACCACATGGCGGCGCTTTTCAGCGAGATCGGTTTGTCGTGACGGTGCATAAAGAGGTCGATAAACATCGCCCCAACGGCCATCACCACAAAGACAACAACGGTTTCCGTCGGGAAACCGAGATGAGCAGCAGACATACAAAACCCTTTTGGCAGACAAAACACAGAACCATGCAAACTGGCGTAAACCAGGAACGAAACAGGGCGGGCCGTTAATCAGCCTCTTCACCCTTAAAGCCGCAGCCCAATCGGCTACGCAAGGAGGGGTACTTTACCTTACCAGACGGGGATTGCGCATCTGCCGTTTAGGCGCTCATGCCACGTAAACGCTGCAGCACCGCGACCAGAACCGCCACAGACCAGCCTACCATCAACGCGCCAACCAGCCCTTCCACCCCGCCGATGAGCCGCCAGTGCTGGGGTAACGTGACGTCGCCGTACCCTACCGTCGCATAGCTCACCAGCGAAAAGTAGAAGCTGGTGTTCCAGTCATTAAACGCGTCGATGACAAAATAAAACGCCGCAAACAGCCCGGCTTCCAGGAGATGGGCGAAAATCATAGAGATCACGATGCCGACATTGCGTAAAACAATGCGTACCGCAGAATCGACCTCTAACGTAATGAATTTTAAAACGCCAAACATCCACAGCGAATGAATCACCACGGTTAGGGTAAGCAAAATAATAATGCTGAGTAGCTGCATGGTACGTGCTCTGACCAAAAGGAGTATGGCCCCGCGAACGCGGCGGGGCATCTGGTCGAAGCTTAGTCGAAGGGAGAGTAAAAGTTGGTGCAATAATTGCGTTACGTGATTATTTCTCTGCCAGCGCCTGAGCACACGCCCAGGCACTTGCCCAAGCCCACTGGAAGTTGTATCCGCCGAGCCAGCCGGTGACGTCCATCACTTCACCAATAAAATAGAGCCCTGGCACGTTGCGCGCTTCCATGGTGCGGGAAGAGAGTTCCTTCGTATCAACCCCGCCCAGCGTCACTTCCGCGGTGCGGTAGCCTTCCGTGCCGTTTGGCTGCACGCGCCAGTTTGTCAGGGTCTCCACCAGCGTCTCCTGTTCGCGGCTGTTAAGCTGCTTAAGCGACACGTCGGGGATCTGCCCCAGCACCTGCAAACACTCCACCAGACGCTTCGGCAGCTGCATTGCCAGCGTGTTTTTCAGGCTTTGATTCGGGTGCGCGGTACGCTGTTCGTTGAGGAAGGCATCCAGATCGCAATCCGGGAGCAGGTTAACCGTGACAAACTCTCCCGGCTGCCAGTAGCTGGAGATTTGCAGGACCGCCGGGCCGGAGAGGCCGCGATGGGTAAAGAGCAGGTTTTCGCGAAACACCGTGCCGTCTTCGGCGGTGATAACGGAGGGAACAGACACGCCAGACAGCGTCTGAAGCTGTTCCAGAAGCGGTTTATGCAGCGTGAACGGCACCAGCCCGGCGCGCGTAGGCAAAACGTTCAGGCCAAACTGTTCGGCAATCTTATAGCCGAACGGGGAAGCGCCCAGCCCCGGCATAGAGAGGCCGCCGCTGGCGATCACCAGATTATCGGCACTGACGGTTTCGCCGTTGAGCTGCAGCGTGTAGCCCTGGTCGTCACGGGAAACCTCCAGCACCTCGGTGCGCAGGCGCATGACCACGCCGCCCTTCTCGCACTCGGCCACCAGCATATCGACAATCTGCTGCGCGGAGTCGTCGCAGAACAGCTGGCCCAGCGTCTTCTCATGCCATGCGATACCGTGCTTTCCCACCAGGTCGATAAAGTCCCACTGGGTATAACGCGCCAGCGCAGATTTACAAAAATGACGGTTTTGGCTCAAATAGGCCGCGGGTTCAACATACAGGTTAGTAAAGTTGCAGCGTCCGCCGCCGGACATCAGGATCTTACGGCCTGGCTTTTTACCGTTATCCAGCAGCAGTACGCGACGCCCCGCCTGTCCGGCCATTGCCGCACAAAACATACCCGCCGCACCGGCGCCAATTACCACGGCATCAAACCTTTCCACGTCAAAACCCTCTTTGTTAACTGCCGCGGATTGTAAAGTTTCCTCTGTGGTCACACCAGCGTAAAAAGATATTACAAAGCCATTCCATTGAAATTTAAAGAATATCCTTTCCGGTACTTTTCTCAATTCAGGTGGTATGTCAAAAAAAGTCTATATTTCACTTTGCCCGTTGCGCATTTGTCCTGGATAATGCGCCGCGTTCATGTCCTCAAAATGGCGTAACGTCCTATGCTACATTTGTTTGCCGGCCTGGATTTACATACCGGGCTTTTACTCTTGCTTGCTCTGGTTTTTGTACTGTTTTACGAAGCGATCAACGGCTTCCACGACACTGCAAACGCAGTAGCGACGGTTATCTACACTCGCGCAATGCGATCGCAGCTTGCGGTTGTTATGGCGGCGGTATTTAACTTTTTTGGTGTCCTCCTGGGCGGACTGAGCGTTGCGTATGCCATTGTGCATATGCTGCCAACAGATCTGCTGCTTAACGTAAGTTCTGGCCATGGCCTCGCTATGGTGTTCTCAATGCTGCTTGCTGCAATTATCTGGAACCTCGGTACCTGGTATTTCGGTCTGCCTGCATCCAGTTCTCACACCCTCATCGGCGCGATTATCGGTATCGGGTTAACCAACGCCCTCATGACCGGTACATCGGTTGTTGATGCGTTAAATATCCCGAAAGTACTGGGGATCTTTGCCTCTCTCATCGTCTCCCCTATCGTGGGTCTGGTGGTGGCAGGCGGGCTGATCTTCATCCTGCGTCGTTACTGGAGCAATACCAAAAAACGCTCCCGTATTCACCTGACGCCAGCAGAGCGTGAAAAGAAAGACGGCAAGAAAAAGCCGCCATTCTGGACGCGTATCGCCCTGATCATTTCCGCTATCGGTGTGGCTTTCTCACACGGCGCGAACGATGGTCAGAAAGGCATTGGTCTGGTGATGCTGGTACTGATCGGCGTTGCTCCGGCTGGCTTCGTGGTTAACATGAACGCCTCCGGCTACGAAATCACCCGGACCCGTGATGCGGTTAACAACGTTGAAACCTACTTCCAGCAGCACCCTGAGCTGCTGAAAAAAGCGACCGGCGTTGACCAGCTGATCCCGTCTCCGGAAGCCGGTGCTACCACCGCGCCTGGCGAATTCCACTGCCATCCGGCAAACGCGATTAACGCGCTGGAACGTGCCAAAGGCATGCTGGGCAATATCGAAAGTTATGACAAACTGACCGTTGAGCAGCGTGGTCAGCTGCGTCGCATTATGCTGTGCATCTCTGATGTAACGGATAAAGTGGCGAAGCTGCCTGACGTGAATGCTGACGACCAGCGTCTCCTGAAGAAACTGAAAGGCGATATGCTCAACACCATTGAGTACGCGCCAATTTGGATCATCATGGCGGTCGCACTGGCACTCGGTATCGGTACGATGATTGGCTGGCGCCGTGTGGCGACCACCATCGGCGAGAAGATCGGTAAGAAAGGCATGACCTATGCGCAGGGTATGTCCGCGCAGATGACGGCGGCAGTGTCTATCGGTCTGGCGAGCTATACCGGTATGCCGGTATCCACCACCCATGTACTCTCCTCGTCCGTGGCAGGTACCATGATTGTTGACGGTGGCGGCCTGCAGCGCAAAACCGTGACCAACATTCTGATGGCCTGGGTGTTCACCCTTCCGGCATCCATCCTGCTGTCTGGCGGGCTGTACTGGATTTCGCTGAAGCTGATTTAATCGGTTGAAGGCGACAAAAAAGCGGGTCAGTTTCCTGACCCGCTTTTTTTATGCTCAGTGCCAAATCATCAATGCAATCATGCTGACGACGACCAGGCCACACAGGGCGCTGGTTAAAATGAACTGACGACGCAGGCGCTCGCAGCGACGGATAAACTCTTCATCGTGATGATCGCGGTAGCGCTGGTAGTAAATATATCCCACCAGACGCATCTGTTTGCTGGGCTGTCCATGCGAGGTGAAGAACCCTCCACCGTCCACATACTGATAAAGCAACGGATCGCAACCACGAAGTACCACTAACAGCGCACGTAACGATGAGAAGTAGCGCGCCATATTCACTATGCAAACCACGCATAACGCCCAAAACAATGCGACGGTGCTAATCATACATCCTCCCCGGCGTCCGCCCACGAAGCAAGGCTTCTGAGCTACCGCACCCCAATGCCCTGACAGACAGTTCAGTGAAAGAATGACCAAAAGTCGATCCGGTTCGCGTTTTAATATCCGAACGGCTCATTTAATAGTGTAGGAGATCCGTTAATTTTTTTGCCACAAGGTTAATCGTTATCAACACCAAAGCTTGAAAAATATGTTTAACTGGGCCGTAATGAAAGCATCAGGCGACGGCTTTCCCATTTAGTCATCGATAACTTAAGGAAGGAGTAACACTATGGCTTACAAACACATTCTCATCGCGGTAGACCTCTCCCCGGAGAGCAAAGTGCTGGTTGATAAAGCGGTATCCATGGCACGTCCCTACAACGCGAAAGTTTCGCTGATTCACGTTGATGTGAATTACTCCGACCTCTACACCGGTCTGATCGACGTCAATCTGGGCGATATGCAGAAGCGTATCTCCGAAGAGACGCACCACGCCCTGAGCGAACTGTCCACCAACGCAGGCTACCCGATTACCGAAACCCTGAGCGGCAGCGGCGACCTGGGCCAGGTACTGGTTGATGCGATCAAGAAATACGACATGGACCTGGTGGTGTGCGGTCACCATCAGGACTTCTGGAGCAAGCTGATGTCTTCCGCGCGCCAGCTGATTAACACCGTTCACGTGGATATGCTGATTGTTCCACTGCGTGACGAAGAAGACGAGTAAGTGCAAAAAAGCCCGGTGGCGCTAACGCTTACCGGGCCCCTACAAGCGGCACTAACTGTAGGCCGGGCAAGGCGAAGCCGCCACCCGGCTTTTTTTATTCCGGCGTGCCTGAGTAGATATCAAACCGGTGCCCTTTGGTGGTCACCGCATTGGTCGTGGCAACGTCCGCCAGCGGCGGCGCATAGTCAGGGCGCTTCACCACCACCCGCTTCGTCGCCAGCTGACGAGCCGGTTCCAGCAGGCCATCCGCGTCCAAATCAGGCCCCACCAAAGACTGAAACACCCGCATCTCTTTCTTCACCAGCGCGCTTTTCTGCTTGTGCGGAAACATCGGGTCGAGATAGACCACCTGCGGGCGCGGGGTGATATCGGTCAGCGCCGTCAGGCTCGAGGCGTGGATCAGCTGCAATCGTTCCTGCAACCACGGGCCGATTTCCGGGTCCGCGTAGCCACGGCTCAGACCATCGTCGAGCAGGGCCGCCACCACCGGATTACGTTCCAGCATCCGCACCCGACAGCCGACAGACGCCAGTACAAACGCATCGCGCCCCAGCCCCGCCGTGGCATCCACCACGTCCGGCAGATAGCTTCCTTTAATCCCAACCGCTTTAGCCACCGCTTCGCCGCGACCGCCGCCGAACTTGCGCCGGTGCGCCATCGCGCCACCGACAAAATCGACAAAAATCCCGCCGAGCTTCGGTTCGTCGCGCTTGCGTAACTCCAGATGCGCTGTGGTCATCACCAGCGCCATCGGGTTTTCATCATCGTGCTCCAGCCCCCAGCGGGCGGCCAGAACAGATAAGGCGCCGTCTCCGGCGCCCGTTTCATCCACTAAGCAGATCTTCACGTAACAATCAGCCTTTGATCCCGTAATGCTCAAGCATCGCATCCAGCTGCGGCTCGCGTCCGCGGAAGCGTTTGAACAGCACCATTGGCTCTTCGGAACCGCCGCGGGTCAGGATATTGTCGAGGAACGACTGGCCGGTTTCGCGGTTGAAGATCCCCTCTTCTTCGAAACGAGAGAAGGCATCCGCCGCCAGCACGTCGGCCCACAGGTAGCTGTAGTAACCCGCCGCGTAGCCGCCTGCAAAGATATGGCTGAACGCGTGCGGGAAGCGGCCCCAGGTTGGCCCAGGAATAACGGCAACCTGCTTTTTAATCTCGGCCAGGGTTTCAAGAATTTTCGCGCCCTGCTCCGGGCTGAACTCGGCGTGCAGGCGGAAATCGAACAGGCCGAACTCCAGCTGACGCAGGATAAACATCGCCGCCTGGTAGTTCTTCGCTGCCAGCATTTTATCCAGCAATTCTTTCGGCAGCGGTTCGCCGGTCTCATAGTGACCGGAGATAAACGCCAGCGCGTCCGGCTCCCAGCACCAGTTTTCCATAAACTGGCTCGGCAGTTCGACCGCATCCCACGGCACACCGCTGATGCCTGCCACGCCTGCGGTTTCGATGCGGGTCAGCATATGGTGCAGACCGTGTCCGAACTCGTGGAACAGGGTGATCACTTCGTCGTGAGTAAAGAGCGCAGGTTTGCCGTTTACCGGACGGTTGAAGTTACAGGTCAGGTAGGCGACCGGCTTCTGCAGAGAACCGTCGGCTTTACGCATCTGGCCCACGCAGTCGTCCATCCACGCCCCGCCGCGCTTGTTCTCACGCGCGTAGAGATCGAGGTAGA
This sequence comes from Enterobacter cloacae complex sp. Mu1197, assembly GCF_040059225.1. Lineage (NCBI taxonomy): Bacteria > Pseudomonadati > Pseudomonadota > Gammaproteobacteria > Enterobacterales > Enterobacteriaceae > Enterobacter > Enterobacter cloacae complex sp. Mu1197. Next base: position 4,404,312 of record NZ_CP157375.1, read on the forward strand.
AGCTGCCGCGCAGTTCGTTTTTCTCGTCATACAGTTCAAAGAAGCGCACGTCCGGGTGCCAGACGTCGATATCGGTACGCTCTTTGGCGGTGACGCCATAGATGCGCTTCACCACTTCAAACAGGCCGTTAACGGCTTTGTTTTCCGGGAAATACGGGCGCAGCTGCTCGTCGCTGATGCTGTAGAGGTGCTGCTTCTGTTTTTCGCTGTAGTAAGCAATGTCCCACGGCTGCAGCTCTTCCACGCCGAACTCCGCTTTCGCGAAGGCGCGCAGCTGGGCCAGCTCTTTTTCACCCTGAGGACGGGCGCGTTTCGCCAGATCGGTCAGGAAGTCGAGCACCTGTTGCGGATTTTCCGCCATTTTGGTGGCGAGGGATTTATCGGCGTAGTTTTCAAAGCCCAGCAGCTGGGCCAGCTCGTGGCGCAGGGCGAGGATTTCCGCCATGACCGGGCTGTTGTCCCACTTACCGGCATTCGGCCCCTGATCGGAGGCGCGGGTGCTGTAGGCGCGGTACATCTCTTCGCGAAGCGCCTGGTTGTCGCAGTAGGTCATCACCGGCAGATAGCTCGGGATATCCAGAGTTAGCAGGAAGCCGTCCTGCTCTTTCGCCTCGGCCTGCGCTTTTGCCGCCGCCAGAGCGCTTTCCGGCATGCCGGAAAGCTCCGTTTCGTCGGTGATCAGCTTCGTCCAGCCCATGGTGGCGTCGAGCACGTTGTTGCTGTACTGGTTGCCCAGCTCGGACAGGCGCGCGGCGATTTCACCGTAGCGGGTCTGCTTCTCTTTTGGCAGGCCAATCCCGGACAGCTCAAAATCACGCAGGGCGTTATCGACCGATTTTTTCTGCGCCGTGTTCAGTTCGGCATAATGGTCGCCGTCGCGCAGGTCGCGATAGGCTTTGTAGAGCCCTTCGTGCTGGCCGACCCAGGTGCTGTACTCAGAGAGCAGTGGCAGGGTTTGCTCGTAGGCTTCGCGCAGCTCCGGGCTGTTTTTTACCGAGTTCAGGTGGCTCACCGGGGAGAAGATGCGCCCCAGCACGTCATCCACTTCGGCCAGCGGCTGACACAGATTTTCCCAGGTGTACGGCGCGCCCTGCGCTACCACGCTTTCTACCGCCGCGCGGCAGTTGTCCAGCGATTGCGTAACGGCTGGAACCACATGCTCGGGGAGGATTTTAGAAAACGGCGGCAACGAAAAAGGCGTCAGTAATGGATTGGTCATAAACGCTGTCCTGTTGAATAAGATGAATGAAGCGCGCATCCGGCGCTGTGCATATGCGATCTAGAATGGGGTTAAGTGTAGAGGATTTCAATGCCGGACGTTGTCGAAAAGAGCCCGGTGGCGCTGCGCTTACCGGGCCTACGGGTAATCTGCGCCGTTCTGCTGTAAACTGTGGCAAATCGTCAATTCAGCGGAATATCATTACCCATGCTCAGTTATCGCCACAGCTTCCACGCAGGCAACCACGCCGACGTCCTTAAACACACCGTTCAGAGCCTGATCATCGAATCGCTCAAAGAGAAGGAGAAGCCGTTTCTCTATCTGGACACCCACGCGGGCGCGGGCCGTTATCAGCTGAGCGGTGAGCATGCCGAGCGTACCGGTGAATATCTGGAAGGGATCGCCCGCATCTGGCAGCAGGACGACCTGCCTGCCGAGCTGGAGCCGTACATCGGCGTGGTGAATCACTTCAACCGCAACGGCCAGCTGCGCTACTACCCGGGATCCCCGCTGATTGCCCGCCAGCTGCTGCGCGAGCAGGACAGCATCCAGCTGACCGAGCTGCACCCGAGCGACTTCCCGCTGCTGCGCTCTGAATTTCAGAAAGACAGCCGCGCCCGCGTGGAAAAAGCCGACGGCTACCAGCAGTTGAAAGCCAAGCTGCCGCCGGTCTCCCGTCGCGGCCTGGTGCTGATCGACCCGCCGTACGAAATCAAAACCGACTATCAGGCGGTGGTGACCGGTATCCACGAAGGCTACAAACGCTTCGCCACCGGGACATACGCCCTGTGGTATCCGGTGGTGCTGCGCGCGCAAATCAAACGCATGATCAAAGACCTGGAAGCGACCGGCATCCGCAAAATTCTGCAGATCGAGCTGGCGGTACGTCCGGACAGCGACCAGCGCGGCATGACCGCCTCGGGCATGATCGTCATTAACCCGCCGTGGAAGCTCGAAGCGCAGATGAACAACGTGCTGCCGTGGCTGCACAAAACGCTGGTGCCAGCCGGTACGGGCCATACCTCCGTCAGTTGGATCGTGCCGGAGTAATCGCAGCCATCGGTGGAAACTATTGATTTCAGGTATACAATCGCGGCAATTCACGATTAAGGACAAAAGCTATGACTAAGCATTATGACTACATCGCCATCGGCGGCGGCAGCGGCGGCATCGCCTCCATCAACCGCGCGGCCATGTACGGCCAGAAGTGCGCGCTGATTGAAGCCAAAGCGCTGGGCGGCACCTGTGTGAACGTGGGTTGTGTACCGAAGAAGGTCATGTGGCATGCGGCGCAAATCCGTGAAGCTATCCACATGTATGGCCCGGACTACGGCTTTGACACCACCATCAACCACTTCGACTGGGACAAGCTGATCGCCAGCCGTACCGCCTACATCGACCGTATTCATACCTCCTACGACAACGTGCTGGGCAAAAATAACGTCGACGTTATCCACGGTTTCGCTCGCTTCGTTGATGCGAAAACGATCGAAGTAAACGGCGAGACGATCACCGCCGATCACATCCTGATCGCTACCGGTGGTCGCCCAAGCCACCCGAACATCCCGGGCGTGGAATACGGCATCGACTCCGACGGTTTCTTCGAACTGCCTGCCCTGCCAAAACGCGTTGCCGTGGTGGGCGCGGGTTACATCGCGGTGGAGCTGGCTGGCGTGATTAACGGTCTGGGTGCCGAAGCGCACCTGTTCGTGCGTAAACACGCGCCGCTGCGCAGCTTCGATCCGCTGATTGTTGATACGCTGGTTGAAGTGATGAACACCGAAGGTCCAACCCTGCATACCAACGCCGTGCCAAAAGCGGTCGTAAAAAATGCAGACGGCAGCCTGACGCTGGAACTGGAAGATGGCCGCAGCCAGACCGTCGATTGCCTGATCTGGGCGATTGGCCGTGAACCGGCGAACGATAACTTCAACCTGGGCGTGACCGGCGTGAAAACCGACGAAAAAGGCTATATCGTCGTCGATAAATTCCAGAACACCAGCGTACCGGGCATTTACGCGGTCGGCGACAATACCGGTGCGGTTGAGCTGACCCCGGTGGCCGTTGCGGCGGGTCGTCGTCTTTCCGAGCGCCTGTTTAACAACAAGCCGGACGAGCATCTGGACTACAGCAACATCCCGACCGTGGTCTTCAGCCACCCGCCAATCGGCACCGTCGGCTTAACCGAGCCGCAGGCGCGCGAGCAGTATGGCGACGACCAGGTGAAAGTGTATAAATCGGCCTTCACCGCGATGTATACCGCCGTCACCTCGCACCGTCAGCCGTGCCGCATGAAGCTGGTCTGCGTCGGTCCGGACGAGAAGATTGTCGGTATCCACGGCATCGGCTTCGGCATGGACGAGATCCTGCAGGGCTTCGCCGTGGCGCTGAAGATGGGTGCAACGAAGAAAGATTTCGATAACACCGTGGCAATCCACCCAACGGCGGCGGAAGAGTTTGTGACCATGCGTTAAGGGCTTTTCGCAGGAAAGCACGTCATCAAAACTGGCCTTTGCGGGCCAGTTTTTTTATATGGCTCGATAATTTAAAGACAAAGCCTCATCATCCCGGCGAATATAAAATCATCATCACGCTAAAAAGGAATTGAGATGAAAGCGCTTATCGGGTTGACCCTGCTTCTTTTTTGCTTTGCTGCCTCCTCATCCGATCAAATCACCTTCTGGGATACCCCTCAGCACGGCGGAAACAGCTTTAACCGCCTGCCACCCACGCAGGAATACTATGATGCGCTGCGAGGCTATGGCGCGACGTGGGTTCGTCTCTCTTATGATAAATGGAAACCTGCCGGGAGAGATTTTCTTCTCGGCAACGCCGACGGCTACCGTGGGCTCGAGGCGACAGACCTCGCGACGCTCAAAGCCTCCATCAGGAAAGCACACGCGGCCGGGCTACAGGTCGTTATTGCCCCACTCTCTTTACCCGGCATGCGCTGGGCGCAAAATAACAATAACCAGTTTGATGACCGCATCTGGCAGGATAAAAAATACTGGCAGGAAGCCGCTCAGTTCTGGCGTGATTTGGCCCAGGCCCTGAAGGACGAACCGGGCATTGCGGCCTGGAACCTGGTCAATGAACCCGCGCCTGAAAAAAGAGGCAACATTAGCGAGCAGGCGTCGCCAGAGGCGTTAAAAACCTGGTATCAGCAGCAGCAAAGCACGGCGCGTAACCTTCCCGCTCTCTACAATCAGATTATTGCCGCCATCCGCGAGGTCGATGCCACCACACCGATTATGGTCGATGGAGGCTGGTACGCCTCCGCGCGTGGTTTTTCTGGCTGGCCGTCCGCGCTTGAGGATAAGCGGGTGCTCTACAGCTTCCACATGTACGAGCCCTATGATTTCACCAGCGCGCCAAATGCACGCCGCAAGGTACCGTTCGACTATCCCGGCATGGTCACGTTCGGCGGTAAAAAGGTGAAATGGGACGCTACGGCCATAGAGAAATGGATGAACGCGCCCTTTGACTGGGCGAAACAGCACGGTATTCCGGCCAACCGGGTTGTCGCGGGAGAGTTTGGCTGCGTTCGCACGCTGCAGGGCTGCAGGCAGTGGCTTAATGATGTCCTGACCGTCCTCGACAAACATCATGCACACTGGGCATTTTATGCCTTTCGTGAAGATGCCTGGGACGCCATGGACTATGAGCTGGGGAAAAAACCGGTACCGTGGGCCTACTGGAAAGCCATTGAGGATAACGCACCTGATACGCTCAAGCGCCATTCTACCGAGGAATTTGAACCGATTGCTAAGCGGCTAAAACAAGGCCTTTGATCCGGCAGGCTCGCCTGTTGTTCTGTAGCCTCTCCTGGAGAGGCTACTGTTAACATACATAAATCGTTGCAAAACGAATGCTCCGAAAATAGTGATCTACCGCACATATTCCTCCCCCTCTACCGAAGCGAATGTCTACGCTTATAAGACGCCCGGATAAACCTGTCTTTTGAACACACAACCGGAGGTCCCTATCACCATGTTCAACCAGAAACTACAGGCTACCGAGAACATCGAATTCGAGATTGCAGAAGAGCTGCGCTACGAGACCGATCCCTGCGAGTTGAAACTGGATGAAATGATTGAGGCGGAGCCGGAACCCGAAATGATCGAGGGGCTACCCGCCTCCGATGCGTTGACGCCCGCAGACCGCTATCTTGAACTGTTCGAGCATGTGCAGTCGACGCGGCTGTTTGCTGACAGCAAAACCTTCCCCGACTGCGCGCCGAAAATGGATCCGCTGGATATCCTGATCCGCTACCGCAAGGTCAGACGCCACCGGGACTTCGACCTGCGCCAGTTTGTGGAGAACCACTTCTGGATGCCGGAAACGTTCGGCACCGAGTATGTCTCCGACCCGGGCCTCTCCCTCAAGGAGCACATTGATAACCTGTGGCCGGTGCTGACGCGCGAGCCGCAGGATCATATTCCCTGGTCTTCTCTGCTGGCGCTGCCGCAGGCCTATATCGTTCCCGGCGGACGATTCAGCGAGACCTACTACTGGGATTCCTATTTCTCTATGCTGGGGCTGGCGGAGAGCGGTCGTAACGACCTGCTGAAGTGCATGGCGGACAACTTCGCCTGGCTGATTGAACGCTACGGGCATATCCCCAACGGCAACCGTACCTATTATCTCAGCCGCTCCCAGCCGCCAGTCTTTGCGCTGATGGTGGAACTGTTTGAGGAGGACGGCGTGCGCGGTGCGAAACGCTATCTGGATCACCTTAAAATGGAGTACGCCTTCTGGATGGACGGCGCGGAGTCGCTGCTGCTTAACCAGGCCTACCGCAGCGCCGTGCGCATGCCGGACGGTTCATTGCTCAACCGCTACTGGGATGACCGTGATACCCCGCGCGACGAATCGTGGATTGAGGACGTGGAAACCGCGCGCCACTCGGGGCGACCGCCAAACGAGGTCTATCGCGACCTGCGGGCGGGGGCGGCGTCCGGCTGGGACTATTCGTCCCGCTGGCTGCGCGATCCGTCGCGGCTCGCCAGCATCCGCACAACGCAGTTTATCCCCATCGACCTGAACGCCTTCCTGTTCAAGCTGGAAAGCGCCATTGCCAATATCTCGGCGTCGAAAGGGGACAAAGAGACGGCCGACCTGTTCCGCCAGAAAGCCAGCGATCGTCGCGAGGCGGTGAACCGCTACCTGTGGGACGAGGAGAGCGGCTGTTACCGCGACTACGACTGGCGACGTGAAGAGCTGGCACTGTTTTCTGCCGCCAGCATCGTGCCGCTGTATGTCGGCATGGCGACCCATGAGCAGGCTGAGCGCCTGTCGGATGCGGTCAAGGCGCGACTGCTCACGCCGGGCGGGATTCTGGCGACCGAGTATGAAACCGGCGAGCAGTGGGATAAACCCAACGGCTGGGCGCCGCTGCAGTGGATGGCGATTCAGGGGTTCAAGCAGTATGGCAACGACTCGCTGGGGGATGAGATCGCCTGGAGCTGGCTGCATACGGTGAACCATTTTTATCAGACGCACCATAAGCTAATCGAGAAGTACCACATCGCCAGCAGCACGCCGCGCGAAGGTGGCGGGGGTGAGTATCCGCTGCAGGACGGTTTTGGCTGGACAAACGGCGTGGTGCGGCGGCTGATTGGGTTGTATGGGGAGCCTTAAGTGGGGTGCGGTCTGATGCCATCACCCCTGCCCTCTCCCACAGGGAGAGGGAGGAGAGATCAGCGAATCACCTCATAAATGGCGCTCTGAATAGACTGCCATTTTCTGGTGGTGGCATCCGGCTGTGACTTCGCACGCCGTGTGGCCATGTCGAGATCGTGCTGCTGGCGTTTCACCACCGCTGGCACGGTGCAGAAAGCTTTGAGGTACTCTTTACGTACCGAGGTCAGAGACTCGCCGTTCGACATCGCGTGGCTGAGCGTGTTGATGAAGCGCCGACACGGCTTCTCCTCCACCATGTTTTGCCGGTAGCGTAACATCAGCTCCAGCACGTCGTCATAGCCTGCCGACATCGCCTCTTCGGTCCAGGACAGCTTCCAGTCCATACCGCCCTGCAAAAAGAGCTGGGTCACGCGGGTATCGTTGCGATTAATGGCCGAGCGGAAATTATTCTCGTCCCAGGTCACTCCCATGCGCGTGAGCGTTTCGCGCGAGGAAGGCGTTTCACGCATTTCCTGTGGTGGTGCCGCTTCAGCCGCGCTGACGGCCGCAGGCTGCGGTTTACTGCTTGTCACCAGCCAGAATCCCCCGGCCACGATGGCACTCACCATAACGCCAACTGCCCCCCATAACGCACCGGAAATGAGCTGCTCGCGTTGTTCGGGGGTGCGCGGCGCGCGCTGGGTCGGCTTTTCAATGGTGTCGCGAACTTCAAACAGATCCCCGCCGGTGACCCGATCCATTTTCTGCGCCTTTTCCCAGAAGGTATGCAGTTCGCTGGCATCTACCGCCATGAATCCCGCCGGATTGACGCGCGTTCTCCCCTCTTCAAACGCGCGTTGAACGGGCCGCGCGATCTGCGCGTAGTAGTTATCCAGCAGCTGAATTTGCGCCGAGCTCAACGTTTTCTGAACGGTGATGTTGTTGCGAATTTGCCGGATGTCGTCGAGGAAGGTTTGCAGCGTTTTACGCGGTTCAACCAGCAGCGTCAGCATGGACGGATCGCTGAACAGCGAAGCGTAATAGCGGCTGAACTCCTTTTTATCAACCAGCATCTGTGCCAGCTCGCTGAACATCATGCCGCTTAGCACATCGTTGATCTCGCCCAGCTTCAGCCAGCGCCGTACGCGATCGGCGTTAAACAAAGTCTTGAGATGGTTGTTCAGCTTGACCTGATCGGGCCATGCCTGCTGGATGAGCCCTTTTATCATCAGCTCTATCGCCCGCACCTGCTTGTGCGCCTGCTGCTGCTGGAGTTCGCTGCCCGGTGCCAGCTCTGTGCTGTAGGTCAACAGCGGCTGCTGCAGGCGAAGGTGCTCCAGCGCGGTGACAAAGCGCATCGCCGCAATCAGCTGGTTTTCACTGACATCCTGTCCGCTTTCATACTGCGGCACGCGCTGCTGCAGCAGGCGCAGCTGGAGCGTAAATTCCGACATCTCGGCATCATTCAGGTTGAGTTTTTTCGCCACGGCTCCCCAGCCGCCCAGGGCTAATCGCGCGCTGTCCAGTTGTTCCAGAAACCAGCGTGGATCTTTGCCCTCAGATGCATGTACATTCAGAAGAAGCAAAATTTCCACCGACGCATGGCGAATGACCGCCAGACAGTGTTCGAACTGTTCGCGAATATGATGTGATGTGCTGAGAGTCATTGTTTTCCTTAAGCGACAACGAAGACATCCGGAATGGGCACGAGACGGCCTTTTTTCTTTTTATTTATACGCGGTTAACCATACCTGACTTTCTGTTGAAATAAAGTGACAACCCTAAAATCATTTAAAAAGTGTCAGGAGAATCTGAATGCCCGTTTTAATTACCCCTCGCCTGAACTGCTCACCTTTGCAGGAAGAAGACTGGCCCTTTTTTCTGGCGTTACAGCAACATCCCGACGTCATGCGCTTTGTGGCGGAAGACCGCCCCGTCGCAGTTATTCGCGAGGCGTTCGATGCCCGTCTGACGCCCTGGACGCCAGGCAGCGCGCACTGGCTGTGCCTCGTCGTGCGTGACGCCGCCTCCCGGGCCCCGCTGGGTGTCACCGGGTATATTCATCGGGAGGCGGATTGCGCCGAAGTGGGTTTCCTTTTCGCCCCCGAGGCGCAGGGAAAAGGCTACGGCTTCGAATCCCTGCAGGCGCTTTGCCGCTATGCCTTTGAAGAAGGCGATATACGCCGACTTACCGCCACCGTCACGGCGGGCAATATCGCCTCACGACGCCTGCTGGAAAAAGTCCGCTTTCGCCTGGAGGGCGAATTACGCGAAAGCTATTTCCTTGCGGGACATTGGCATAATGACTGGTTATTTGGTTTATTGCGGCATGAATATCTGAATAACAAGGCGTGATCAACAGCCATTTGGCGGATATTTCTCGTACGTCGTTTCCTCTACAGTGTCGCCATTAAGAGGAAACGAATATGAAAGAGCATGGGCTGAAAATATCATCTGCCGCCATCGCGTTAATAAAAAAACATCAGGGTCTTTCTCTGGAAAAATATCGTGACGAACACGGATTATGGGTGATCGGCTATGGCCACGTTATCCGTGACCAGGAACATTTTCACGGTCCTGTCACACCGCTGGAGGCAGACCATTTGCTGCATGAAGATATACGGCTATGTGAGACGCTGCTGCGGGAAAATCTGACACGTCCATTAACCCAACAGCAGCATGATGCGCTGGTCATGATGATATTCAGTTTCGGAGAGATAACGTCGCTCCCCGACGCGCTTATTCAGGCCGTCGCCCGCGTATAGTACATGGCTGCCTGCGTTCTGTTTTTCACGTCCAGCCGCCGGAAAAGCGCCTCGAGGTGCGCTTTTACCGTGGCCGCACTGATGTTGAGATTGCGGCCAATCTCTTTATTTGACTCCCCCGCCGCCAGCAGTTTCAGCACTTCGCGCTGGCGCTCGCTTAAGGATAATAACGCCTGAGGCGACGTCGGCTCTCGGACCCACTCTCCGGGAAAACAGACCATCCCTCGGGATACCGAATCCAGCACGGCGGAAAACCGTTCGGGACTGGCATTGCGGGGAATAATGGCCATGACGTTTCGCTGTCGCAGTTGCTCCACCCATCTGGCCTCTTTTTTCGCCAAAACCAGAATCACGCGTATCGCCGGAAAGCGATGCACGATCGCTTCCAGCAAAGCGCTCCCTTCGTCCTGAATTAAATTCCCATCAATCATGACGATAGCTGACGGCGAAGCAGAAGCCTGAGCCCATAAATCTTGTGCCTGACAGGTCCCTGTTATAGTTATTTCCGGGATTAGCGCCTGAAGACTGTGTATCGCTCCGTGAATAAAGAGTGACTGCCTGTCAAACATGATTACTCGCATCGTTTTTTCCCCTCTGAGAATAGCGAAGGGGGATTCTACAGAGGCGTTATTTAAGAAAAAACTCAACGAATGGAGCCGTTACAAATCCCCCGTGTTCTTTATATCTGTCAGTATCTGGACACATTCACCTTAAGGATTTCCTTAAGCGCAGATATCACAGGAACATGCCGCCTGAGACTTCAAGACGTTGCGCAGTCATCCAGCCCAGTTTGTCGCTGAGCAGTGCCGCAATGGCATCGCCAATATCGTCCGGCAGCCCCACCCGTCCCAGCGCCGTCTGGGATGCCAGCATCTGGTTCAGCTCCGCGTTGTCGCGCACGCGTCCGCCGCCAAAGTCGGTTTCGATCGCGCCGGGCGCAATGATATTGACGGAAATACCGCGCGCCCCCAGCTCTTTCGCCTGATAACGCGTCAGCACTTCCATCGCCCCCTTCATCGCCGCGTAGGTTCCCGAGCCCGGCTGGGTAAAACGGGCCAGTCCGCTGGAGACGTTAAGGATCCGTCCGCCGTCGATAAGCAACGGCAGCAGGCGCTGGGTCAGGAAGAAAGGTCCTTTGAAATGAATGTTCAGCGCCTCATCAAACTGGGCTTCCGTCGTGTCGGTGTAGGGCGCATATAAACCCGTTCCGGCATTGTTCAATAAATAGTCAAAGGTTTCACGCTGCCAGACGGTTCGGAGGGTTTCCTGAAGCTGTTGGGCAAAATGTTCAAAACTCGTGACTTCCCCGACGTTAAGCTGTATTGCCGCCGCGTTAACGCCTTTTTCCTGAATTTCATGCACAACCGCCAGCGCTTCCTGCTGGCTACGGTTGTAGGTCAGCACAATTCCCGTGCCGTCTGCCGCCAGCTTTAAGGCCGCGTTTTTACCCAAACCACGACTACCACCCGTCACTAATGCGATACGTTCAGTCATCATAAACCTCGTTTTGGCTGTTATGGAGATTGAGTAAGAGCTTATTAGGTGATAGAAGATCAATAAAGGTGGGTTAAAACGCTTCACTGTTTCATCGGAAACAACAATGAGCTTCATCTATGGATAAAATTCACGCAATGCAGCTGTTTGTCCGCGTCGCGGAACTGGAGAGTTTTTCGCGCGCGGCAGAAACATTAACCCTGCCGAAGGGCAGCGTTTCGCGGCAAATTCAGGCCCTGGAAAACCGGCTTGGCACCCAGCTATTGCACCGCACCACGCGGCGCGTCAGCCTGACGCAGGACGGCATGGTCTATTACGAACGGGCAAAAGATCTGCTGGCAAACCTTGATGAACTCGACGGGATGTTTCAGCACGATCCCTCCAGCATCAGCGGACGGCTTCGCGTGGATATGCCCGTCGCCGTTGCTCGAAATTTAGTCATCCCCAAACTCCCTGCGTTTCTGCAGCATTATCCGGGCATTGAGCTGGAACTCAGCAGCAGCGATCGTCTGGTGGATGTGATCCGCGAAGGGTTTGATTGCGTGGTACGCGTCGGCACGCTGAAGGATTCAGGGCTTATCGCCCGACCGTTGGGCAAGCTGTCGGTGATTAACTGCGCCAGTCCGGACTATCTGGCGCGGTTTGGCTACCCGGACACGCTGGACGATTTAGGCTCGCACGCCGTCATTCACTACACCGCTATGCTGGGAACTCGCCCGCAGGGCTTTGAGTTTTATAACGGCAGTGCGACGCAGTGGATAAAAACGGGCGGGGTATTGACCGTTAACAGCACCGAAACCTACCAGGCTGCCTGCCTCGCCGGGCTGGGCATCATTCAGGTTCCACGGGTTGGGGTGCGAGATTTGCTGCGCGCGAAGAAGCTGGTTGAGATCCTCCCGCAATACCGGGCCGAACCGATGCCTGTTTCCCTGATTTATCCCCACCGGCGCAACCTCTCCCGTCGGGTACATCTGTTCATGGAGTGGCTGACCGAACTCACAAAAGCTTACGTGGACTAGTCGCAAGCTATAATTCAATAACATCCAGCCAAACGAAAAGGAAAAGACGCGTGACGCCGGAAAACAACCCGCAACGACCCACCCAACATTTAGAGTATGAGCCCGTCAAAAAGATGGAAACCGGGCCTGAAGAGACCAGGTCCCCTGGTACCGCCAGCAAAGCGCTGGGGACCGTCACCGGCATTGTCGCCAGAATTCAGCAGTTTCCCATGATTGCGCATCTGATACGCGCGACCGAACGCTTTAATGACCGCATGGGAAACCAGTTTGGTGCCGCCATCACCTATTTTTCCTTCCTGTCGATGATCCCGATCCTGATGGTGTCGTTTGCGGCGGCCGGTTTTGTGCTCGCCTCGCACCCGACGCTGCTGCAGGATATCTTTAATAAGATCCTGAATAACGTCAGTGACCCAACCCTTGCCAGCACGCTCAAAAGCACCATCAATACCGCCGTGCAGCAGCGTACTACCGTCGGTATCGTCGGCTTGCTGATTGCCCTTTACTCCGGCGTTAACTGGATGGGCAACCTGCGCGAGGCCATTCGCGCCCAGTCGCGCGACGTCTGGGAGCGTAAGCCGCAGGACCAGGAGAAAATCTGGGTTAAGTATCTCCGTGATTTTGTTTCGCTGATTGGCCTGCTCGTCGCGCTCATCGTGACGCTTTCCATTACCTCCGTGGCGGGCTCGGCGCAGCAGATGATCATCTCCGCGCTCTATCTTGATTACATCGAATGGCTGAAGCCCGCCTGGCGCAGCATTGGGCTGGCGATTTCTATCTTTGCCAACTACCTGCTGTTCTTCTGGATCTTCTGGCGCTTGCCCCGTCATCGTCCGCGCAAGAAGGCGCTGATCCGCGGCACGTTGATCGCGGCGATCGGCTTTGAGGTGATCAAAATCGTGATGACCTACACCCTGCCGTCACTGGTGAAATCCCCTTCCGGCGCGGCGTTCGGCTCGGTGCTGGGGTTAATGGCGTTCTTCTATTTCTTCGCACGTTTAACCCTGTTCTGCGCAGCATGGATTGCCACTGCCGAGTACAAAGACGACCCGAGAATGCCGGGTAAAACGCACCGGTAACGCCACTCCCGGGCTGAAATTTCAGCCCGATTCATCATTTCAGCATATAAATCCAGTCCGTAACTTTTATTTAACCGAAAACCAGTTTTATTGACTGATATTTAAAATCTGTGAAGCATTTCATAGACGTGTTTTGGCTGGCCTGAAAATTATCCGCTTTTTGTTGCTTTTATCACCAGGTCGCGGCTTTGTTACAGATTGAAATGTCGCTTTTGCTGTGCGTAATATGGCCTTTCGTTCGACAAAAATAAGAAAATATTATGCAAGCAACCGCCACCACACTCGACTCAGAAACGGAAAACGTTCCGGTAAATTCGCGCAATAAAGTTGTCGTCGCCTCGCTGATTGGCACCGCCATCGAGTTCTTCGACTTTTATATTTACGCCACCGCGGCGGTCATCGTCTTCCCGCACATTTTCTTCCCGCAGGGCGATCCGACGGCGGCCACGCTGCAGTCCCTGGCGACCTTTGCTATCGCGTTTGTTGCGCGTCCGATTGGCTCCGCGCTGTTTGGACACTTTGGCGATCGCATTGGGCGTAAAGTGACGCTGGTGGCCTCGCTGCTGACGATGGGGATCTCCACCGTGGCCATCGGCCTGCTGCCGACGTATGAGACCATCGGCATTCTGGCGCCGGTCCTGCTGGCGCTGGCGCGTTTTGGTCAGGGTCTGGGCCTGGGTGGTGAATGGGGTGGCGCGGCGCTGCTGGCCACCGAGAACGCCCCGGCGCGCAAGCGCGCGCTGTATGGTTCTTTCCCGCAGCTTGGCGCACCGATTGGCTTCTTCTTTGCCAACGGGACGTTCCTGCTGCTCTCCTGGCTGCTGACGGATGAACAGTTCATGAGCTGGGGCTGGCGTATCCCGTTTGTCTTCTCAGCCGTGCTGGTGCTGATTGGCCTGTACGTGCGTGTTTCTCTGCATGAGACCCCGGTTTTCGCGAAAGTGGCCGCGGCGAACAAGCAGGTGAAAGTACCGCTGGGCACGCTGCTGACCAAACACGTGCGCGTGACCGTGCTGGGCACGTTTATCATGCTCGCCACCTACACGCTGTTCTACATCATGACCGTTTACTCCATGACCTTCAGTACCGCCGCCGCGCCGGTTGGGCTGGGTCTGCCGCGTAACGAAGTGCTGTGGATGCTGATGATGGCGGTGATCGGGTTTGGCGTGATGGTTCCGATTGCGGGGCTGCTGGCGGATAAGTTCGGTCGTCGCGCGAGCATGATTACCATCACCACGCTGATCATTCTGTTTGCTCTGTTCGTCTTCCCGCCGCTGCTGGGTTCAGGCAGCCCGGCGCTGGTGATGGCCTATCTGCTGATTGGCCTGAGCCTGATGGGGTTGACCTTCGGCCCGATGGGTGCGCTGCTGCCAGAGCTGTTCCCAACGGAAGTGCGTTATACCGGCGCGTCGTTCTCCTATAACGTCTCGTCTATTCTGGGCGCCTCCGTAGCGCCGTATATCGCCACCTGGCTGCAGGCAAACTATGGTCTGTTCTATGTGGGCGTCTATCTGGCGGCCATGGCGGCGCTGACGCTGATTGCGCTGCTGCTGACGCACGAGACGAAGCACCAGGCTCTGTAAGCTAATGCCGGGTGGCGGCTACGCCTTACCCGGCCTACGATTCAAATGTAGGCCGGGTAAGCGCAGCGCCACCCGGCAAAAACAGGCCGCACCTTACTTCTTCATCTGTGACAAAATGGTCCGGCACTGATTCGCCTCGCCCTCTGACGGCGATATCAACGCCAGCAGCGCTGCGGCTGGGGTAACCAGCGTCGCAAGCGCCGCAGCCACCGCACCACGCGCAATCAGCGGTCCGGGCTTCACGCCCGCCTGCGGATTTTTGAAGGTCCCGCGCACGTACAGCGGCGAGCGCAGCGTGATAATACGGATCCCCTTACTCTCCGGGTCAATCGTCAGATCAAGCTGCTCGGAGGCCATGCTGGCGGTTCCGGTCACGTTAATCACCGCGTTTTCCGTGTCGAAGGCAAAAATCTGTGGACGCGCCACGCCGTTCACCAGATCCAGATTGGCCGCCGCACAGTTCACCCGTACCTCATCATCGCCGAAGATTTGCCCGATGATGTAGTTCCCGACGTTCAGCCCCAGGATCTCCATCAGGTTGCGGCTCACCAGCCCGTCGTTCATCAGCAGCTTCAGGTTGCCATTACCGCTGCCCAGCAGCGCCGCCACGGAGTTACCCACGCCGCGAATGTCGGCATCGCCGTTCATCTCGCCGAGGGTTTTCTGCATCAGCTCGACGTTCGGCATCAGCGCTTTCAGCTTAAGCCTGCGCGCCTGAATCTCCGCCCGGCCCTGCATCGGCTTTTTATCGCCTTCCAGGTGAATGTTTGAGGAAATCGTCCCGCCTGCCATGCCAAACTTCAGTGGCTGCAGGCGCAGGTCGGCGTTTTTGAGGATGATATGGGTCGAGAGATCGCTCAACGGCAACGTGCTGCCATGCTCAATTTTACGCCCTTTGAAGCGGACGTCCGCATCCATCACGTTCCACTTATCGGTTTCAAAGCGATCGTAAGGCAGCACTTTTCCCGCAGGCTGAATGTCCTTTTTCACCTCTTTTGATTTTGTGCCTTTGCCGGAATCCACGCCGATCAGCGGGCCGAGATCGGCCAGACGCAGCTGACGGGACTCAACGTCCCCTTCCAGCTTCGGCCTCGGTTTTCCGGTGGTGTAGGTCAGCGAGCCGTGGATATCGCTGTCGCCGATGCGGCCGTTAAAATCACGGTAGTCAAAAACAGACGCTTTTTCGGTATCGATTTTGGCGACCAGATGCCCGTCCGTTTCAAACGGCGGCGTATCCGGCAACAGCACGCCGGTCAGCTCATACAGCTCGCCCAGCGAATCACCGGCAAATTTAAGCTGAAGATCGACGCCGCCCATGTTCATCGGGTCGTTGACCGTCCCCACAAACGCCACGCGGGTGTTACCGGAGCGGAAGTCCGCCTGCACCGGGAACGGCGTGCCTTCGCTCCGGAGCGCCAGCATGCCGCCTATTTTCCCTTTACCGCTGAGCGGCTGATCGTTGTAGCGTCCTTTTGCCGTCAGGCCGAAGACATAGTCGCCCACGCTTGCCGTGTCACCTTTGGCTTTCGTCCCCGTGACCTCGCTAAACGGCAGCGGCTTGCCCAGCGGATCGACCAGGATCTCCACGTCGGCCTTGCTGACTTTGTCGTCGATGGCGATCCGCCCGCGATCGAAGAGAATATTGTCGAGACGGAATGACCAGGAAGAAGGCTGGGCGTTCGGATCCTTTTCGCCGTCGCTGGCAAGGTTAAAGGTCCAGTTGTTATTTTTTTCTGAGAGGCGGATCAGGCGCGCGTCGGGCTGTTGAAGTTTGATCCACGGCAGATAGACGGTTTTGGTGAACAGCGCGAGCGGGGCCAGCGTGGCCTCAACGCGCGGCAGGTGGATCATGGTGACCGCCGGGATATCCGGCGGGTTGCCGAGAATGATGTCGTCGGCGTGGACGTGTGGCCACGGGATCCAGCTTCGCCAGCCGGGCTCCTCTTTCTGACGCTCCCACACGACCCCTAAATCACCGCGTATGGCGAAGGGGCGGTTCAGTTCGGTTGAGACTTTCTGGTTGATGGTCGGCTTAAGACGGTTCCAGTCAAACGTCGCGATAATGATGGCGACGACCACGATCAACAACAAGAAAATCCCTGCTGTCCAGGAGATTACCCTGGTTGTTCTTGTCATTTTTATCCCCTTTCCTGATGACCTGTCCTGTAAAACTATAGTCCAGACAAAGGGAAGCGGGCTTATCAGAGGGTAGTTATCACGCTATCGAGGCGATCCATGGATACCGGACGGGAGAGGAAATAGCCTTGCGCCGCCGCGGCAGGCGAGCTTTGCACATCACGCCACTCTTCCAGCGTTTCCACACCTTCAACAATCACGCCCTGGCAATAGCGGTTCATCAGCTGCAATAGCAGCGTAAACAGGTTCCGCCCTTCCGGGGTCTGACGCAGCATAATGAACAGATCGCGGGCCACTTTGATGTAGTCATAACGCACTTCACTCAGGGCCGAAAAGTTCGCCATGCCGGTGCCAAAGTCATCCAGCCACAGCGGGCCGTATTCGCATATGGAGGCAAACGAGGAGTCCTGCGGCAGGCGGACATGCTCCACCAGCTCAAAACGCACCCACGGCAGGGTGGCAATCAGCTCCTGCAATTTCGCGTTCTGACGCAGCGCCAGCAGAGTGGGGCCATCAACATTCACGGAGGCGAGGATATCGTGCTGTTCGAAAAAGGGCTGCTTCGTTGCCAGCATATGGAGCTGCTCTTCCAGCACGTCCAGACGCTGGCGAACGGCAACTTCGGCAAAATAGCGATCCGGTGCGATGCGCTGGGTAGGGTTTGAGGGGTGCGTTACGACGGTCAAAATTTCAATGGCCATCAGTCGACCGTCTGTTCGGTATATCGGCTGATAAGTGTACGCACGCTCACATTGCAGCCAGTAGCGATGCTCCTGCAAGTTCTCAATACTTGCCTCAGGCGTGGTGCTCAGCCGCTGGATAACCTGCTCTGACTTCATTTCAGATGTCCTGTTGTTGGGATGGCCTTTCTGGACTCGTCACAGGATTATCGGCGCGACAATTGAGAACTTTATGTTCAATTCACCGGGAAAATGAAATTAAGATGACAGAAATGCGCAGGAACACGCGTTGGCTCAAATAAAATAATGGAACGTTGTTTTAATATAGTTGACCGGTTAATTCACTCAGCGCACACTGCTGTTAATTCTTCTGTTCAGGTTCACGATTATGTCTAAAAAAATTGCCGTGATTGGCGAATGCATGATTGAGCTGTCACAAAAAGGCGCGGAAGTGAGCCGCGGATTTGGTGGCGATACGTTAAACACGTCGGTTTATATTGCCCGTCAGGTTGCGCCTGAGGCGCTCACCGTGAACTATGTTACCGCTCTGGGCACGGACAGCTTCAGCCAGCAAATGCTGGAGGCCTGGCAGAGTGAACAGGTTGAAACGTCGCTGATTCAGCGTATGGAAAACCGCCTGCCGGGGCTTTATTACATCGAAACCGACAGCACCGGCGAACGCACGTTTTATTACTGGCGTAACGAAGCCGCGGCCAAATTCTGGCTGGAGAGCGAGGCCGCCGAGGCCATCTGCCAGGCGCTGGCGACCTTCGACTATCTCTATCTGAGCGGGATCAGCCTGGCTATCCTCAGCCCGGCCAGCCGTGAAAAGCTGCTCTCGCTGCTGCGCGCGTGTCGTGCCAACGGCGGTAAGGTTATTTTCGATAACAACTACCGCCCGCGCCTGTGGTCCAGCCGTGAAGAGACGCAGCAGGTCTATCAGCAGATGCTGCAATGCACCGACATCGCCTTCCTGACGCTCGACGATGAAGACGCCCTGTGGGGTGAGAAACCGGTAGAAGACGTGATTGCACGTACGCAGGCGGCTGGCGTGCGTGAAGTGGTGATTAAGCGCGGTGCGGATTCATGCCTGGTCGCGATTGCGGGTGAAGCAGTGGTTGAGGTCCCGGCGGTGAAGCTGGCCAAAGAGAAAGTGATTGATACCACGGCGGCGGGTGATTCATTCAGCGCGGGCTATCTGGCGGTACGCCTGACGGGTGGAACACCGGAAGCCGCGGCACAGCGTGGGCACCTGACGGCCAGCACCGTCATTCAGTATCGCGGGGCGATTATTCCGCGCGAAGCGATGCCTGTTTAAGCCCTCACCTTAACCCTCTCCCACAGGGAGAGGGAATGTCTACCCATTACTGCCCTTGCGGGATATCCGTCGCGTCCTGATGTAAATCATCAGCCGTCGCGGACTGCGTCGGCTGCGGCGCGGTGGCCATGATGGAATCCCAGGTCGTCTGAAGTTCCTTCATGTCATACTCCGGCTCGCCCTTCGGTTGCAGGAGAATCAACGCCATCTCCTGCGACAGCTGCTGGCGGAGCTCCTGGTTGAGCATATCGACGGTCAGACCGCTCAGGAAGTCCTGACGAAGCTTCTGGTACTGTTCCGGCGCAATGTCCACCACCTGGTTCTGCAGGGAGCGAATACGCTGGCTGATCAGAATGTCGGTATCGGCGCGCGCGTAGGTCGCGAACAGCTTCTGCAGCTCGAGTTTTTTCTGGGCCACAAGCGCGTTGAACTCCTCTTCAGAGAGCCCCTCTTTACGCACTTTTGCCAGCTCTTTCGCCACGACGCCCAGATTGGCATTCAGCTTATCGCCGGGCGATTCAACATTAATGGCGCATTGCGCACGCTGGAACAGCACGCGGCAGTCAAAGCCAAGGCCGATATTCTTCACGTTGTTCTTACTGAGCGTCTGCTGAACGTGCCAGAACAGCGCTTCACGCGCCAGGTCGGCACGCCAGTAGCGCAACAGCGCCGCGGACTCACGGATGGGCTGCCAGGCGTTATCCCACATCACGGAGAGTCGATCCTGACGCACGGTGTCCGTCATAATGCTGACAGGCTCTGCGCGCAGCGGGGAGAGTGTTGGAACAGGGGCTGGCGATTCACGCTTGCCTTTCAGATCGCCAAACGCTTTGTTGATCTGCTCTACCACCGCGCGGCTGTCCACGTTACCCACCACGATCAGCGTCATCGCGTCCGGGGTGTACCATTTCTGATAGAACGTTTTCACCTGCTCAGCATCCACCGGCTGTTTCAGCGGTTCGGCCGGGTCATGTCCCAGTAACGTCGAGCCTTTCAGGCGGTAACGCCACCAGCCCTCTTTGGTATCTCCAGGCCAGGTCGCCACCATGTCGCTGTTGCTCAACGCATAGTTGACGGTATCCGGCGTAATCGCCAGATTGCCAGAGGCATCGGAGAGATACGTCAGGGCTTCTTTAAGCAGATCGTTGCGGTTATTAGGCAGGCTCAGGTTAAACATGGTGTAGTCATACGAGACCACCGCCGGCGGGAGTGGGCGTTTTGGATCGATGGCCTGTTGCCAGAGCGAACGCACCTGAACCGCTTGCAGGCTGCCGCTCTGAGTGAGCGCCAGCCGGGGAATAAAGTGGCTGAAACCGGTTTGCTGGGTGCTTTCCGTGAGGGAACCGGTATTAACAGACAGACGGATTTCAATACGGTCACTGGGACGTTGCGGCGTGGCTAACACCTGCCACTGAAAACCGTTCGCTAATGTCCCTTGTTGCCAGGCCGGGTCTGGCTGGAGCGCATCTGCCTGCACATAACTGGCTGCTGCCATCATCAGCAAACCGCCGGTTAAGAGTCGAATTTTTGTGCCCTGCATGTGAACCCCTGATCAACATTCCTGGTTAAAAAAGAGTGCCTCGCGACGCGCTTCACTCTTAAAGATGACGATGAAAACACGTCGATTAGACCGCGCGTTCGGCAAAACGTCACGGTCCGAAGTGAAATATACCCAAAAAAAATCTTGTCGAATTATGACAGGTATGAACAGTTATTATGCGCAGGAGCCCGCATCCCCACAAGGGAATACGGGCATTTGTGACAAGATTAAGAGGATAAGCCAGGATTTTTGCTGTCAGTTGAACGATTATTCAGAGTATCGTCGAGCTTTTTGTGATCCAGCTCTTTCACCCATTTCGCCACCACCACCGTTGCCACGCCGTTACCCACCAGGTTGGTTAGCGCACGGGCCTCAGACATGAAGCGGTCAATCCCCAGAATCAACGCCAGACCCGCCACCGGCAGGTGACCCACAGCAGAAATGGTGGCGGCCAGCACGATAAAGCCGCTGCCCGTCACGCCTGCCGCGCCTTTAGAGGAGAGCAGGAGCACCACCAGCAGGGTAATCTGATGGAAAATATCCATATGGCTGTTGGTCGCCTGCGCGATAAACACCGCCGCCATCGTCAGGTATATCGAGGTGCCATCCAGGTTGAAGGAGTAGCCCGTCGGGATCACCAGCCCGACCACCGATTTACGACACCCGAGTTTCTCCATCTTATCGAGCATGCGCGGCAGCGCCGATTCTGACGAGGAGGTTCCCAGAACAATCAGCAGCTCTTCGCGGATGTAACGGATAAATTTGAAGATGCTGAAACCGGTCGCACGGGCGATGGAGCCCAGCACCACCACCACGAAAAGAATACAGGTGATATAGAAGCAGATAATCAGCTGACCCAACTGGACCAGCGTACCGACGCCATACTTACCGATGGTGAAGGCCATCGCACCGAAGGCACCGATGGGCGCCAGGCGCATGATCATATTGATGATGCCGAAGATGACCTGCGAGAAGCTTTCGATCACGTTAAAGATAAGCTGGCCTTTGCTGCCCAGACGGTGCAGGGCAAAGCCAAACATCACGGCGAACAGCAGCACCTGGAGGATGTTTCCGCTGGCGAACGCGCCTATGACGCTGCCAGGAATGACGTCCAGCAGGAAGGCGACCACGCCCTGATCCTTCGCCTGCTCGGCATAGACCGCAACCGCTTTGGCATCCAGCGTCGCCGGATCGACGTTCATCCCCGCGCCTGGCTGCACCACGTTGACGATGATCAGACCGATAATCAGCGCAAGGGTACTGACCACTTCAAAATAGAGAAGCGCCACTGCACCGGTACGACCGACCGCCTTCATGCTTTCCATGCCAGCGATGCCCGTGACGACCGTACAGAAGATCACCGGCGCGATGACCATTTTAATGAGCTTAACGAACGCGTCGCCAAGCGGTTTCATTTGCGCGCCCAGTTCAGGGTAATAGTGACCCAGCAGAATACCGATGGCGATGGCTGTCAGGACCTGGAAATAAAGACTTTTGAAGAGTGAGGTTTTCATAAGGTGTCCTTGGGAAGAAAAACCACAGGCTTTGTAAGGTTATGGTTAACCTGCGGCTTTAAAATAACACCCACATAACAGGACAGAAATAAACTCAGTTCAAATTTGAAACACAAATGTTAAAAACTTTGAGCTGGCTCGCACAAGCCAGCAACAAAATTACGCTTTTGCGTGGTGATCGGCGCCAGAAAGGTATCGTTCTTCAAAGACATCCGAAGGGACTGCAGGGGCAAACAGGAAGCCTTGCCCGCTCTCCACGCCCGCCTCTGCCAGCCAGGCGCGTTGCGCGTCGGTTTCAATCCCCTCGGCAATAAGGTGCAGGTTGAGGCTACGCGCCATCTGGATAATCGCCTGCACCATGCTGCTGTCGCCCGGCAGTCCGTCGACAAACGCTTTGTCAATTTTGAGCACATCCACCGGAAGGGTCTTCATGTGCTGAAGCTGACGCAGCCCGGCGTACCCCATGCCAAAATCGTCCAGGGCAATGCGAATACCGGCATTACGCAGCGGCTTGAGAATCGCGACCGCCTTATTGGGATCGTCGATGCGTCGGCTCTCCGTCACTTCCAGGGTTAACGTATCAGGCTTGATGCGGTAACGATGGATCAGCTCCAGCATCTCTGAAACCATGGTCGGGTGCATAAGCTGCAGGGCAGACAGGTTGACCGACAGCGGCAGCGTCACGCCACGTTCCTGCCAGGCGGCAAGCTGACGGCAGCACTCCTCCAGCACCCAGTAGCCAACGGTAACCATCAGGCCACAGGACTCGATGCGCTCAATCAGCCCTTCCGGCAGTTCCCATGAGCCATCCGGCTGCTGCAGACGCAGCAGGGCCTCGGCACTTTTCACCTCTCCCGTCTGCAGGTCCACCTGCGGCTGCAGCCAGAGGGCAAACTGGCGGTTATCCAGCGCGGTCAGGATGTCGCTCTCTTCCGTCAGGCGCTGCTGCGCCTTTTCCATCTGCGCCGGGTCGAAGAACTCGATCTGGTTTTTGCCTTTGCGCCGGGCGGTAAAGGCCGCCGAGAAGGCGCGGCGATAAAGCTGTTCCGCGGTCAGATCGCCATAGAACATGGCAATCCCGATACTGGCGCTCGGGCGAAGCTGGATACCCTGAATCGGCAGCCGCTCATTAATGACAGTGAGTACTTGCTGACCTAACGTGATCGCATGCCAGGGTTCTTTTACGCCGTTGGCAATCACCACCAGGTCGTAACCGCTGACCTGAGTCAGCACCATGCGCGGGGCGAGGACAGATTTGATCTTTTCCACCAGGGTGAGCAGCAGCATTTCGCGCTGGCTCTCCTGAAGCACCCCAGCCGTGTCCTGCAGGGTTTCGCAGGCAATGACCATCAGCGCGGTGGTTTGCTGGCGCTCAACGGTTTGCTCCAGCATCGCCATCAGGAAGGCTTTATTGGGGAGCTCCGATACCGGAAAACGGGTGGCGCTACTGTTCAGTTCATCCTGCTGACGCTGGATGCGCTGCTGGTTGAGGTTATAGCTGCGCACCAGCATGCCGATCTCATCGTCATGATGCAGACGCGGCAGCTCAAGCTGGTGTCCCATCTGATCCTGCGGGGCGAGCGTGTTCAGCTCGCGGGCGATACGGCGCAGGGGATGGACAATCAGCCGGTTGATGCACCAGGTGAGCGCCACGCTGAGAATAAGCGTCATAAGTAAGCAAGTGGTCACTAACGTAACAACCCAACTCATGACGAATTTATACATGCGGTAGGAGTCTGCCTGTAACACCAGGTAGGCCAACGGCTGCGGATTCGCAGGGCGTTCAAGCGAATAGACGGGAAGCGAAATTTGCACCGGCAGTTCAAACAGGCGCATCACCATCATCGGGACGGGACGTTCCGGGATAAAGCTCATCCGCAGCGCCTGAAACTGATTCGGGAGCACGACGTCCGCCCGGCTCACAACACCAGCCGGCTGAATGCGTTTCAGTATGGTTTCCGCCTCGGGGATATCCCCTTTCAGGATGGAGGCAGACAACGGGCCACGTACCGAGCGGGCGATACTTTCTAATTGTGAAGCCGTGTTATAGCGATTCTGCTGTACGGAATGAAACAGCAAAATGACGCAGAAGAGCAGGACAAACAGCATGGTGACGGCAGAGACCATCGCCATCTGTTTGATTGTTAAGGAACGGCTGACACGCAAAATGACTCTCCACAAAACTCGAAGCGCAGGGCGCGCCAGGGTGTAAACCTGGCGCGCCTGAGTATACCCGATTGCCGCGCTATTAAGAGAGACTTACAAATGGATTAAGGAAAATCCGATTACCAGTCCGCGTAAGGGATAAGCGGCTGCGGCGGTAAGTCCATATCGCCCTGCCAGCCTGCAGCAGAGTAGCGCACATAGATCAGCGCGTGGCTTGGGGTATAGTCTTTCGCTTGCTGGATATCCACGCCCATGCCGACAAACCAGTTGGACGTGACCCGCCGCTCGATTATGGCCCGTGCGGTATAACCCGTACCGGAGGAGCTGCTGCCGGTTTCCATCGCGCCCCGGTCGGTATAGCGGTCTGGCTCATCGGTCGGGATCAGATTCTGAATCGGGTAGCGCAGCTCGTCTTTGGTTTTGGAGTGGGACCAGGAGACCGAGCCCCCCAGCTCCCAGGACCAGTTTTCCGTGCGCTTACGCCAGGTCACCGGCAAGGCGAAGGAGACATACTCCTGCGGGCTGTAATAGCCGCCCTGGCCCAGGGTATAACCGCTCAGGTCTTTGTCGTAGTGCCAGAGCATGTTGGACACGCCGACCGTCAGGCGCTCGTTGTTTTTATTAATGAGCTTGTAGTAGTAACCCGTCATCCAGCGGACGCGCCAGTTATCCTCCACATTTTTACCCGTCAGCGTTTCCGCGTTGAGGCTTGACCAGACGCCGTTCGCTTCCCCTTTGTCATAGCTCATACTTACGCCGCCACCGGTGGCGCGTACGCCGCCCCAGGTGGTGCCGGTATTGGTATCTTTTTGCCCGCCGAAGGCCAGCAGAGAGCTGGAGATTGGCCGACGATGGGCGTTAACGGTATAGCCGATGGGCCCCAAATCGCTGCTGTAGCTGATGCCGCCCACCACGTCGACGACGTCAAAGCCCATTGGCGTGGTGCCAATATCCATCGCCCAGGTTTTATTCTGCCAGCCGACGGCAACGCTCGCGCCATTGTCTGACTGATGGGTGTTGCCGCTACACGGCGTTTCGTAGCAGGTTCCCCATTTAGGATCGTAAGTCCCGTTCCTGGTATCAAATGACCCGGCATCCATATTGACCAGATCGCTTCTGAAGAACATGCGCCCGTCAGAGAGCGGCGCATCCACCTGCAGCATGGTGGTATGCGCTTTCAGATCGGAATAACCGCCCGTACCGCTGGAGCCCCAGTAATCGTGCTGCAGCGTGACGTTAACATCCTGCTGACGGTACAACTCACCGGCATCACTGCGCACGCCGCGCTTCAGCCAGTCGTCTTTTTCATCGTTACGCGTCAGACGGGTGAAACTGTCGTTGTCAGCCGGACGCGTCGTGGTGATACCCGTCGATACCATCGCATCTTTGTAGGTTTCCAGCGCCTGCTGAGGCTGGCCGTTCTGCGCCTGGAAACGCGCGGCATCACGCAGCACCAGCGCGTTTTCCATGGAGCCAGGCTGCGATTTAGCCTGCGGAATGATTTTATTGAAGGTCTGCTCTGCGGCAGCGGCATCGCCCAGACCCGCCTGCGCCATCGCGATGCGGCGCTGCATATTGAGCGACAGCGGCTGGCCGTTTTGCGCGGCGGGCAGCTTCGCCAGCTCCGCGCGCGCGGCATCGTTGTTACCCTGCGCGCTGTAAATCTCGGTCAGACCGAGGAGCGCGTCTTCATTCTGCGGCTCACGCTGCAGGACGGCGTTGTACGTCGTTTTCGCCGAGTCAAGATCGCCACGCTGCTGTGCCCAGTCCGCCAGCGTGAGGTCGATACGGGTGGAGGTCGGCTGCTGGCGAAGAAGATTCTCTGCGTCCTGCTCTTTGCCGCTGTCGCGCAGGCGGTTGGCGGTTTCCAGCACCTGGTTGCTTTGCAGGCGGTCGGCAAGCTCCTGAATATTGCCGTTCCACTGGCTGCGCGGCAGCGTCTCCAGATGCGCCAGCGCGGCCCGGTCCTGATCGTTTCCGGAAAGGTAGAGCCCGTTGGCATACACCTGATCCGGGTCGGACGGTTTCTGGTGGGCAAGCTGACGCATCAGGGTGTCCGCCTGGCTGCGCTGACCCGCGCTGTAGAGATCGCGCGAAAGACGATAGGTTATCCACACGTCGCCGGGAGAGAGCGCCAGACGACGACGCTGAATGTCTGCTGCCTGCGCGTATTTCCCCTGGTTCTCAAGCTGTTCGGCCTGGGCGGAGAGCTGTTCGTTGGTCAGGCTACGTTCAATGTCGTCTATGCTACGGCGCTGGCTGGCGGAGAGAGACTGGATAAACTGCGAAGCCTTCTCCGGCGACTGCGCGCGGTAAATATTGGCCAGTCCGCGGACCGCATTGCTGTTGCCGCTGTCCATCCGCAGCGCCTGGCGATAATAACGCTCCGCCGCGTCGTTATCTTTACGCGCCGCGGCGGCGTCGCCGAGCCCCAGCACGGCATAGCTGTCGGTATTGTCGGTATTGCGTGCCTGCTGATAGTAACGCTCTGCCTGCGCCGGGTTATTCGCCTTCAGCGCCGCATCGCCCTGCTGGATCAGCAGCCAGTAGCGGTTAACCTTCAGAAGACTGTCCCATTTACCCCGATTATCGCTCTGGGGATCGAGGGCAATTGCCTTTTCAAACTGTGCCACCGCGCGGGCGCGGTCGCCCTTCTGGGAATACGCCTGTCCAAGGGCGCCCACCGCTTCACTGTCGGCATGGTTGGCGTTGACGGCTTTTTGCAGCTCCGCCACCGCCTTACTTCCCTGCCCGGCATCCACCGCCGCCAGCCCTTCGGCTTTCGCGCGGAACGCCGGATCGGCGAGCTGTTTTTGCTGCGCTTCAAGCTGGCCACGCGCCGCCGCGACACTATCCCCGTCGCTGAATACGCTCAGGTATTTTTGCAGCGCGCTGACGCTGGCGCTGCTGGCAGGCTGGTCTTTGATTTGGTCATACCACATATCAGACGCCTGGCTACGGCCATTGGTGGATTTGGCCATCTCCTGCAATACCGCAAAGGCTTCATCACGACGTCCGCTCTGGAACAGAAGCTGGGACAGCGTCGCCTGCAGCTGCGTATTTCCGGGACTGCTGCTGTTTATTTTCTTGAGCTGGTTAATGGCCGCGCCGCGGCGAGCAGGATCTTTTGCCACGACGTTCCAGTATTCCGTCGCCACGTCGCCACCCGGCGGGTTGCCGTCAAACAGCTTGTCATAGGCGGCAATCGCCTCCTGCGTGTGCCCCGTAGTGGCGAGCAGTCGCGCCTGCTGGAGCTGCTGGCGGCCATCCGGAGTAGAAAGCAGCATCGTGTTGCGTGATGACTGGTACGCACTCGAACCCGGCGCAATCCCTTTCAGACGATCCAGCTCTTTTTGCGCGCCGGCGTTATCGCCCTGACGCAGCAGGTAGCGAAAGCGTGCGGCAATCACGTCAGGGTTGTTCGGGTCAATCAGCTCAAGGCGATAGAGCGACTGACGAACCAAATCCTCACGCTGTGTCGATTCGCCCAGCCTCACCTGCTCCAGCAGCTGTTTTTGCTGCGGAGAGTTAGCGGCCTGGGCCCACGGCATAAGCGCCAGGCCAAGCGATAAACTGAGTAGATTTACTGTGAACTTGCGCATTCCTGGCCCCAATCCGGTATTAATTCACCTTTTGCGGTGAAGCGAAAACGATGCTGATCCCATCCTTGCCCAAAAAGCGTCAGCACGTAGCTGTAATAGGCATTGTTATCGGGAAAATGGTCCGCAACGCGCTGGCGCTGAATCGCCTGGGCATCACGTTGTTGTAAAAACGGCAGCATAGCGGCAGAGAACCCGACCGGGCCGTCGCCGGTGCGTTTCCCCGTCGCCACATCCACTTTCTCCGGCGGCACACCCCGTTTCATGGTCTTTACCGCCATCGGCTGGAAGCGCGTCAGCAGCCGGGCTTTCTGAGGATCGTTATCACTCATCATGCCCACCCAGAGATACACGCGGATGGCGTCGTAGCCGCCCACCAGCGCTTTCTCCTGCTGTAACCGCCAGCCTCTGTTTTTCTGATACTGCACCCAGTCCGGCGAAAAGCCTTTCGGCGCACTCTCCAGCAGCAGGCGCAGATTGGTTTCACGAAGCTGGGTCCACGGGGAGCCAAACCGCGTGAAATAAGCCGCTAACTGCGGAGGAAGATAGCTGGGGTTAAAGCGCCAGGCGTGTTCATCGGCAAAGCCGACTTTGCCGGGAAGCAGCATTGCGCCAAGCCCCGGGACTTTCACCACCTCCTCGCTGACAATGCGTTTCAGCAGCGCTTTACCCGTGCGGGTATAGTCCGGATGCTTCCACAGCCGACCCGCTTCGAGCAGTGACCAGGCGATCCAGACATCGGCGTCAGAGGCGGAGTTGGTATCAATCACCGCCCACGTCTCTTTATCTTTCTGCCCCCATAACCAGGCTGGCAAATGGCCGTTGAGATCGCCGCTGGCAAGATTATCGCGCGTCCAGGTCAGCAGCTGGTCAAAGGCCTGGCGATCGTTCGCCGCCAGGGCAAAGAACAGGGCGTAGCTTTGCCCTTCCGAGGTCGTAATTTTGCGCGTGTCACTGGGGTCAATGACACGCCCGCCCTCACTGATGTAGTCCTTTTTAAACTGCTCCCAGGCAGGCCAGGTACAGGCGGCGCGAAGAGGAAGCGCCGCCAGCATCACCGCTGCTAATACACACCAGCGAAAGGCTTTCATCACATCTTACTCATCCGGGTTCAGACGACGACGGCTGATGATTCGCAGCAGACGCCACAGCACCCATGCCAGCAAGACCACGCTAACCGCAGCCAGGATAGCGAGCAGAACCGGATGGTTAGCCAGCGCATACCACAGGCGTTCAAACCACGGCAGATGGCCTACGTAGTACACATCGCCCACGCGCAGGCTATTGACGCCGGACTCACGGATCACCGACACGGAACCAAACATCGCGGCACGTTTACCGCTGTCGTTCATGGCCGTATTGAGCAGTTCATACCCACGCGGGCTGTCCGCGAGGAGAGCCACCACGCTACGCTGTTCGTTGTAAGGTGACTGGAAGCCCACCACCGCAGCCATTGCCCCCTGAGACGTTATCGTCGTCTGCGCGCTGGCCTGACGGTCGTTCACATCCGGCATAATGCTCGGGAATTCGGTCTGGCGCAGCGGCGTGTTAACCCAGGACTGGGCCGCTTTCACCAGCAGATCGATACGTTTGTCATCCTTCAGCTTATCCGGAATGGTTCCGATCACCATGATGTCAGCGTCTTTGTTCTGAATCTGGCTGCCATCGTCCGTCAATGTGACGTTAATTGCCGGTAATCCTGTCTGTCCGCCAACGGTCGCCATGGTGTCCAGCAGGGTTGTGACCTGCCCTTCGTTTGGCGATTTTGGCATCACCACAATGGACTCAGAGAGATCGGCCATGCGGCTGAACGGGAAGCCCGCGTTAGCAAACGCGCGCAGGTCCGGCATCGCCAGGAAGTGATAGTACTTCGAGAAGTCGATGGTCGACTCATCGCCAATCACCACGTGGTTCTGCACCGGCTGGAAGGTGATGCAGTTTTCCGCCGAGCCGCCAGGCATTGGGTTCATGTACTGGAAATCAAAGCGCAGCTGGTTTATCGCGCCCAGCTTCAGTGCCGGGATAGAGACATCCGTTTTACCGTCCAGCAGCCCCTGCAGCACCGGCAGGCGAAGCATCAGGCGGTTCGTATCCTGCGTGCTTTGCAGGCTGAAGGATTGCAGGAACTGGTTGTTCAGGCTGATATCCATGCGCGAGCTGTCTTTGGTGGCTGGCGCGGTATAGCGGTAGTTCAGATTGATATCAATGCCGTTGGTGCGCAGCAGGTACAGATCCGGCGGCAAGTTCAGCGACAGGCTAATCGGCGCGGGCTCAAGCCCCGTCGCCTGCAGCTGTTCTTCATAGGTCTTCAGCTCGCCAAAGGTGACCGCACGGTCGGTACGCACCCAGTTTGGCGCATCGTAAGGTTTACGCGCCAGCAGCGGCTTGACCTCATCTATCACCACGCTGTTGCCACGGAACAGGACGTTGCCCTGGGCAATCGCTTTTGCTGCCTGCACCAGATCTTTATCATCACGACCAAAGACCACCAGCAGCTTCACGTACGGGTTTTCCGGGTGGCTTATCATCTCAACGGTCGGCGCGTTGACGTCCGGATGATCGCGCAGGAAAGCCGGGCGTTTCGCGTTGGTGGCAAACACAATGGCATTTCTGTCCGGCAGCTTGTCATACATCGCCGGGAAGCTCTGGCCGCGCCAGCCCGCGCGTGAACCAAACCATGACGCCACAATGGTGGCCGCCAGCTGCTCGGTCACGTCCGGGGAAGAGGCAAACACCATCGGCAGCGTGAGCGGACGGTTATCACGCGGATCGAAGAACGGAACCGGGAAGGCTGAGAGATCGTTTTTCAGCGCCAGCGACTGGTAGGTCATCTGCAGCGAAGAGTTACGCCCGACGTCCATCCACAGCGTGTTGCTGGCCGGGTTTTCGCAGACATCGCGGTAGTGACCGACAAATTCCAGGCGAATACGGTTAAAGTCGGTGATGAATAGCGGGTTGATCGGCACCTGAGCCTGCGTTTTCTTGCCGAGCTGCTCTTTGGTGACCGGCAGAACGTCCATCAGCTCGTCATTCAGATAGACCTTCAGCTGAGACTGGGTCGGCAGCAGCGACGGTGACGGGGTGTATTCAAGGTTCAGCACCGCATTAGAAACAACCTCATCGCTGCGCATGCCAAATTCAATGCCGCCGTTAGGGTTGATGCCGCGCAGCACCATGCTGCCCGGAGGCGGCGCAATTTGCGCGAAGGTCAGCTTCACGTCACGCGACGGCGCATTGTCCGCAACGACGGGCGCATTCGCCCCGCGGACGCCCGGCATGACCTGCCCGATGACCTGGCCGTCTGCCGGCAGGGTATTCCCCTCCGTTGGCTGGTTCGGCAGGATGTTTTCCGTTTGACCGGGTGCCGCGGTGACAACCGGATCGGTTGCTTGCGCGACGACAGGTACGGTTGGCGCAGGCGTTGCCGCTGCGTTACCCGGGGCCGCGTTAGCCATTGTTGCGGGGAGCGCATTCATCCCCATTGCCACTGCACATAACCAGGAAAGTTTTGTTTTCATCGCGTTATCATCATTGTTGAGCCATAACCGGGTCCGCCTGCTTCGCCTCATCCCGCTCAGGACGACGAGGAATGAACGACACGACCCAGGAAACCAGCGAAGTAAGTGACCGGAAAATTAATTTCACCGACGACGGGGCAAATTCTGCAAGGTGACGATAGCCACGGAACCCCAGCTTCAGAATATCCAGCAGGCTTTCCAGAGGTTTATCTTCCGGGAAGCTGTCCTGCCAGAGAGCCCACGTATCCGCGCGGGCAAACGTACACTGCACAAAATCGATATGTTGCTTTTTGGTCAACGGCATCAGCTGCAGGCCAACTTCATTGCCCACCACGCGAACGACCTGCGTGGGGAAGACATACTCCTGCTGACCGCGCTTAAGCAGCAGGTTAACTTTCTGCCCTTCCAGCACCTTCGCCTGGCCGTTGATTTTGATCCCCAGACCGCCGTCAGAGAAGTCGTGCACGGTACAGGAGAAGAGATGGCCATCTTCACGGGCAATCGCCGCTGGCATGCAGATTTCCACGCGATGTGCGCGACGAACCTGTTTGCTCTCCACCGACACCGCCACCGCGCCGCCGAGGATAATCAGGTTGTAGAAGACCCAGGCCATACTGACGAAGACGGTCAGGATTTCGTTTTCCGGACCGTAGAAGTAGCGCCAGATACCCGCAATGACGCCCACGATATTCAGCAGCACCAGGAAGATATACGGCCGGGAGATCACCCAGTCGACGTACTCCTCCTCCACCAGCCCCCCCTTCGCGGTGACGTTGAATTTACCTTTGTGCGGGTTAATCAGCGCCACCATCGTCGGCGGCGCGATGTACCAGGCCAGCACCGTTTCGTAGATTTCACTCCAGAAGGAGTGGCGGTATTTACCCTGTATCTTCGAGTTCGTCAGGCTCGCGTGGATCATGTGCGGCAGAACAAACAGCGCAATCATCAGCGCGGGGGCGTAGATGATATAAGCGTGAAGGAGCAGGAACGCCAGCGGCGCGGTCAGGAAGATCAGCCGCGGGATACCGGACAAGAAGTGGAACATGGCGTTGACGTAGCAGAGACGCTGCGCCAGCTTGAGCCCTTTCCCAATCAGGGGGTTATCGAGACGGAAAATCTGCACCATCCCACGCGCCCAGCGAATACGCTGGCCAATGTGCGCCGACAGTGACTCCGTTGCGAGGCCAGCAGCCTGCGGAATGCGCATATAGGCTGAGGTATAGCCACGACGGTGCAGGCGCAGCGAGGTGTGCGCATCTTCGGTGACCGTCTCGACGGCGATACCACCAATTTCATCCAGCGGTTTACGGCGGATAACCGCGCATGAGCCGCAGAAGAAGGTGGCGTCCCACATGTCATTTCCGTCCTGTACCAGGCCATAGAACAGCGTGCCTTCGTTCGGGGTCTTACGGAAACGGCCAAGGTTACGTTCAAACGGGTCCGGCGAGAAGAAGTGGTGCGGCGTCTGCATCATCGCCAGCTCTTTCTCCTTCAGGAACCAGCCCATGGTCATCTGCAGGAACGAGCGCGTCGGCACGTGGTCGCAGTCAAAAATCGAAACAAATTCCCCGGTGGCATACTTCAACGCGTTGTTGATGTTCCCCGCCTTAGCGTGTTCATGCGTCGGACGGGCGATGTATTCGACGCCGACCTCCTCCGCGAACTGGCGGAACGCCGGACGGTTGCCGTCATCCAGAATCCAGACCTTGAGCTTATCTTTCGGCCAGTCGATGCCCAGCGCGGCATAAATGGTGTTTTTCACCACGCTCAGGTCTTCGTTGTAGGTCGGCACGAAGAGATCGACGGTTGGCCACTGGGTCGTGTCCTTTGGCAGCGGAACCGGCTGACGGTTGAGCGGCCAAATCACCTGGAAATAGCCCAGCACCAGCACAATCCAGGCATAGGTTTCAGCAAACAGCAGCACCAGGCCGCACACCAGACTCACCGGGTCGTCCCAGTTCAGCGTCGAGGTATAACGCCACCAGATGTAGCGGCAGGAGACGGTCAGCGACAACACGATCAGCATCAGCGCCGAGAAGCGACCCGGAATTCGGCGCACCAGTAGCGCCACGCCCCACAGCAGGATCAGGAAGGTGAACTGCGCCAGAGGGTTGAAAGGCTGCGTAATACAGACCAGCGCCAGAATGAGCGAGAACACAACGATCACGCCGAGGATAAAACGCCGCAAGCCCGGGTGGAGATGCCCGAGCTCTTTGTGGTTATCCAGATGGCTGGTCTTATCGCTGACGCTGTTGGGCAGCCTGTCCAGCCACTGATGGTAGCGTTCACGTAACTGCTGCACGCGGGAGAAGCTCCGCCAGTGCGGCGTTTTTATCTCCGCGCGGGATGAGGTCGCCACCAGCCAGATGGCCTGAATGAGATAACGCGCCGGATCCAGTGGACGCGGCCGGTCAGGATTAATGTGCGGATACAGTTCACTGTGCCGGGCACGTATGCGCTGCCAGCGCGGGTGTTCGAGTGGAATAAACATCCAGGCCAGAATCATCCAGAAACAGCCGAGCGCGGCGCTGAATGCCGACGCACCGTGACGGCGAAAATGCCGGTAATGTTCGCTCAAACGCGAACTGACCGGTGGGATGAGTAACCAGCTGGCGAGACGACTCATACATCACTCCCTGCATGCTCCGCCCGGTTGGCGAAGTTCAGCAGACACCAGTTAGCCAGCGTCAGGATCTCTTCTGCCGCCAGTGAATCGCTGCGGTATTCGCCGAGCGGCTGCTTCGACGCAAGGCATTCCGCCATGCCCTCATCACGATGGATGACAATGGGAAGCAGGCGGCGCTGGCTCTGCAGCCAGACCTGATACAGATCGTCCTGGATCTGGCTGCCTATGCGCAAATCGTTAATCAGGATATGGCCATTCTGAGGTAGCCCCTGCTGATGCAGGCGGATATGGCAGTTCGCATCGACGTTAACGATCGAGAGGACATGATCGCACTGCGCGATAAGCTGTCGGGTCAGCGTGCCGGCACCGTGCGGCAGATCCAGCAGGATCCACTTGTAGTGTCCCTTTTCCTTCAGGCTCTGCAGCGCCAGCGTAAATTGCGAAAACAGGCGCTGGTATGCGGCTTCATTTTCGCGTTCCGTGGTGGTCAGTTGACCAAACGGCAGCAGGTCAAGAAGGGAGGTATAGCGCAAACCTGCATCCTGCCAGTCTTTATCGTCAAGCAGCGCGCGGGCCCAGCCCTCTTCGCGAGTAAAGTCGACGTTAAACGACATACGCAGTAAATTATCGGCGCAGGCGTCAATAACCAGCACCGATTCACCTAAAAGCTGTAATGACCACGCCAGTGCCGCGGTAACAGATGTGGTACCCACACCCCCACGGACACCCTGTAATCCGAGTATGGCCATCAATGGCTCCCTTATTGTTGATGGGCGAATTCAGCTAATAACGGCCAGCGTTTAATAGCCGCGGCCAACTGTTCCCGCTGGGAAATATCGGTGTAATCTATTTCAGGTAAAGAAAAGGCCTGCGTCAGCGCCAGAAAATCGTTTTGGAATGTGTAACCCAGGGTCGAGTCGACTGGGGTACCGGATTCATTATTATCCATTCTTTTTCCATCCCTTTAAGGAAAATCGCACGCTAAAGAAGTTGCGGGGCTTCCTGCCCTGACAAATTTCATTTACATGCTAAATCTGATGTTCTTTAATTTCAATGTTAGGTTTATTTCTACGCTTTCGCTAGTAAACTGAGATACAGATAAATTAGACGAAAAGAGGGACACCGTGGACTCCATATTTTCTATTGGCATCCAGTCATTATGGGACGAATTGAGCCACATGCCAGTCGGAGGAGTCTGGTGGATTAATACGGACCGGAATGAAGATGCTATCAGTCTGGTAAACCAGACAATTGCTGCCCAGGATAAGGATTCCCGCGTGGCCGTCATTAGCATGGGCGAAGATCCGAAGAAAATTATCACGCTGGAAAACGATCGCGGGCCTCAGACGGTGCGATTATTTTCCATGACATCGGATGCCGATAGTCTATACTTTTTGTCCCGCGACGTTCAGTGCACTATTGATCCGGATCACTATTTGGTGATCCTTAAATGTGCAAATAACGTCCTGCAAAATATCCCTGCTGAAAAACTGCTGCCGTGGCTGGAAAAAATCAATAAATGGGCAAAATTTCAAAATTGCACGCTATTGATAGTCAATCCCGGCAGTAATAATGACAAGCTGTTCTCACTTTTAATGGGTGAATATCGTTCCCTGTTCGGTCTGGCAAGCGTTCGTGACCAGGTGGGCAGCTATCTCTACGATATTGCCTTCTGGTGTAATGAAAAAGGCGTGAGCGCCAGGCAACAACTTACGCTGAAACACATCGAGGGTAAGTGGCACCTGGCACAGCAGGAAGAAACCGTGGTGCAGCCGCGCAGTGATGAAAAATGCATCCTGAGCCATATCGCGGTTTTAGAAGGGGCGCCCGCCCTGTCGGAAAACTGGTCGCTGTTTGAATCTAACGAAGACCTTTTCCACGAAGCCCGCACAACCCAGGCGGCAACCCTTATCTTCTCATTGATGCAGAATAACCAGATTGAGACGCTGGCAAGGCAGATCCACACCTTGCGTCGCCAGCGCGGAAGCGCGTTAAAAATCATCGTGCGCGAAAACAATACCAGCCTGCGCGCCACCGATGAGCGTCTGCTTCTGGGCTGTGGTGCAAATATGGTCATTCCCTGGAACGCGCCGCTGTCACGCTGCCTGACGCTGATCGAAAGCGTTCAGGGCCAGCAGTTTAGCCGCCATGTACCGGAAGACATTTCGACGCTGCTCTCTATGACGCAGCCGATGAAGCTGCGTGGATACCAAAAATGGGATACCTTCTGCGACGCCGTCGGCAACATGATGAGCAATACGCTTCTTCCTGCTGACGGAAAAGGGGTTATGGTTGCCCTGCGTCCTGTACCCGGTATCCGCGTTGAACAGGCTCTCACCTTGTGTCGCCCCAATCGTACGGGTGACATCATGACCATTGGCGACAATCGCCTGGTGCTGTTTTTGTCCTTCTGCCGGGTAAACGATCTCGATACGGCGCTTAACCATATCTTCCCCCTGCCTACCGGGGATATTTTCTCGAACCGTATGATTTGGTTCGAAGATAATACGATCAGCGCAGAGCTGGTGCAGATGCGTGCGCTCCAGCCTGAACAATGGGCTAAACCGCTCGCTATTAAGAGCGATGCGAAACCGATCCTCAATGCCAGACATGATGGACATGTCTGGCGTCGGGTTCCGGAGCCCCTTCGCTTATTAACGGACAACGCGGAGAACGCACCATCATGAATATCAGCGATATCATTCAACTGGTTATAGTCTGTGCGCTGATCTTTTTCCCGCTTGGCTACTATGCACGCCATTCCATACGTCGTATCCGTGATACGGCCAGAGTGCTGTTTATAAAACCTCGCTATGTAAAACCAGCCGGAACACTGACACGGGCATCACACGTCAAGGCAGACCGAAAACATGACTAATTCTACCTATACCGCTTCGTCACCCTCGCCGCTCTGGCAATACTGGCGCGGCCTTTCCGGCTGGAACTTCTACTTTCTGGTGAAGTTTGGTCTGCTGTGGGCAGGCTATCTGAATTTCCATCCCCTTCTTAACCTGGTATTTATGGCCTTCCTGCTGATGCCCCTGCCGAATATCAGGCTGCATCGCTTACGTCACTGGATAGCCATCCCTCTCGGCTTTGCGCTGTTCTGGCATGATACCTGGTTACCTGGGCCGGACAGCATTATGAGCCAGGGCTCACAGGTGGCAGGCTTTAGCGCCAGCTATATCCTCGATCTGACCGAGCGGTTTATTAACTGGCAGATGATAGGCGCGGTATTTGTGCTGCTGGTTGCCTGGCTGTTCCTGTCACAGTGGATCCGCGTCACGGTGTTTGTCGTCGCGATTATGATCTGGCTTAACGTGCTGACGCTGGCTGGGCCAAACTTTTCGCTGTGGCCTGCCGGTCAACCGACCACCACGGTGACCACCACCGGGGGAAGCGCGGCGGCCACCGTCACCACGGCAGGCGATACGCCTGTGGTGGGCGATATCCCAACCCAGACCGCACCGCCGACCTCTACAAACCTGAACGCCTGGCTCTCCAGTTTCTATACCGCGGAAGACAAGCGACAGACGAAATTCCCGGATGCGCTGCCGGCGGATGCTCAGCCGTTTGAACTGCTGGTGATCAACATCTGCTCGCTCTCCTGGGCAGACGTGGACGCTGCAGGTTTGATGTCTCATCCGCTGTGGTCTCATTTCGACATTCAGTTTAAAGATTTCAACTCTGCCACCTCGTACAGCGGCCCGGCGGCCATCCGCCTGCTGCGTGCTAGCTGCGGTCAGGCATCGCATAAGAATCTGTATCAACCCGCCGGCAACCAGTGTTATCTGTTCGATAACCTCGCCAAACTGGGCTTTACGCAGCATCTGATGCTGGGGCATAACGGCCAGTTCGGCAACTTCCTGAAAGAGGTGCGCGAACAGGGGGGTATGCAGGCACCGCTGATGGATCAAACCGGTCTTCCTGTCTCTCTGCTGGGCTTCGACGGCTCGCCCGTCTATGACGATTCCGCCGTCCTGCAGCGCTGGCTGCAAACCATCGAAAAAGACAGTAATCCACGCAGCGCGACGTTCTTTAACACCCTGCCGCTCCACGACGGTAACCACTTCCCGGGCGTGAGCAAAACGGCGGATTATAAAGTGCGTGCGCAGAAATTCTTCGACGAGCTGGACGCGTTCTTTACGGAGCTGGAAAAATCAGGCCGTAAAGTAATGGTGGTTGTAGTACCTGAGCACGGTGGCGCGCTGAAAGGCGACAGAATGCAGGTGTCAGGCCTGCGTGATATCCCAAGCCCGTCGATTACCAACGTGCCTGCTGGCATTAAGTTCTTTGGGATGAAGGCACCCCATCAGGGCGCACCGATTGAAATCACCCAGCCGACCAGCTATCTGGCAATCTCAGAACTGGTTGCCCGTGCCGTTGACGGGAAGCTGTTTGTGGAAGATAGCGTGAACTGGGATCAGCTCACCAGCAAACTGCCGCAAACGGCAGAAGTCTCCGAGAACGCCAACGCGGTGGTGATTCAGTATCAGAACAAACCGTACGTTCGCCTGAACGGCGGGGATTGGGTACCGTATCCGCAGTAACTGATTTACCCCTCACCCTAACCCTCTCTCCATCGGGGAGAGGGGATAGCCAGTGCGTTATTATTGCGCTGAAATCCATACCAGCATTTTCAGACTTGCCGAATAGTAGTCGTCCTTAGACGTGATTTCGGGTTCTCCGGAAGACTGTCCCATCGTTAAATCCCTAACCGCCAGCAGACCACCTTCCATCATGTAGGGCGCATATTCGTTAGTCGTGACGTTAACCCAGGCGGGCGTTTGTTCCCGGGGGAACTGACCGAACCAGGCCTTCCACGGTGTCAGTAGAGGGCTTTGTTTATCAGACCAGGCAACGTACAGCGGAATACGAATCGCGTCATAGCTCATTCGCGGCGGCCAGCCTTTGGCCGGTTCCAGCTTGCCATCTGATGTCAGCGAGACCCAGTCAGCGGGCAGATTCGCTTTACCCGAGCCCATTTTCCCCAACAGGCGCTTCCCGTCCTTAATCAAATCGCGCCAGACTGGCAAATGACTGCGTCCGGCGAAGGCCTGCCAGGCCGGAAACACAAAATAGGAAGGATTAAGGACCACTTCACCGTCAAGCTTAAATCCCTGGACGCCGGGCAGCATCACGCGGTAACCCGCATAGCGGATGACGCTATGGGCAACCAGCGCTTTTGTAATGGCATCCGATGCGGCGCTGTAGCGTTTGTCATGCCAGCGGGCATCGGCTTTAAGCAGCGCCCAGGCAATCAGCACATCGCCATCGGCGGCGTTGTTTTTGTCAGCGACCGGGTTGGACTCTGCGGGGTTATAGCGCCAGTAAAACAGACCGTTCTCTTTGTTCTTCAGCTCACGGTTTGTCCATTGCCAGAGCTTATCGAACGTGGCTTTATCGTCGTTGGCGACTGCCATCAGCATGGCAAAGCCCTGACCTTCCGTATGCGACACGCCGCCATTGCCGGTATCGACAATGCGGCCTTCCGGTTTGAAAAAGCGTGCTTTGTAACTCTCCCAGGCCTGTCCCGCCTGAGAGAGGGGTGAGAACAACAAGCTCATCATGACGGCCAGCGTCGCGCAGACGGGTTTTCGCATCATTCACTCCATCCGGTTATTCGGCACTCCGCAGGGAAATCTCACCGCCCACCCAGGGTTTGATCACGCCATCCTGCTCCAGGAGCAGCGCGCCCTGAGCGTCAATACCGCGGGAAGTGCCGTAGATCTCTTTATCACCAATCAGCAATTTCACCGGACGGTTGATAAAGTTATCCAGCTTTTCCCAACGCGACAGGAACGGTGCCAGCCCTTCCTGCTCAAAAAGCGTGAGCGAGCTGCGCAGCTCTTTAATCATACGTACGGCAAGGGTGTTACGATCGATGACGATCCCCGCCTCCTGGAGGTTAGTCCAGGCCTGATTAACCACGTCATTCTGGACATTGCGCATCACCATATTGAGGCCCGCGCCAATGACGATTTGCGCCGCATCGCCCGTTTTGCCCGTCAGTTCGACCAGAATCCCGGCAAGTTTACGATCGTTGAGGTACAGATCGTTAGGCCATTTAACACGCACTTGATCCGCACCCAGATCGTGCAGCACCTCTGCCATGACGATACCGATGACCAGACTCAGGCCAATGGCAGCGGCCGGGCCCTGATCGAGTCGCCAGTACATGGACAGATAGAGGTTGGCGCCAAAGGGTGAAAACCACTTGCGGCCACGACGGCCGCGACCGGCCTGTTGATATTCAGCAACACAGGCATCGCCGGATTTCAGCTCAGGCAGACGATCCAGCAGATACTGGTTCGTCGAGTCAATCACCGGCAGCACCGCCACGTTGCCGTGTCCAATCTGGCTGCGGATCGCGTCTTCATTCAGCAACTGAATCGGCTCCGGCAGGCTGTAGCCTTTTCCGGGAACCGTAAATACATCAACACCCCAGTCACGGAGCGTCTGGATGTGCTTGTTAATGGCGGCGCGGCTCATGCCCAGTTGCTCACCCAGCTGCTCACCGGAATGAAATTCACCATCCGCCAGGATACTAATCAGGGTTAACGGGACCGTATTGTCCTTCATGCGATAGTCTCCACAGCGTTGACTTCACCTGTGCGACCAATGAAGCGGACTTCTGGCTCCAGCCAGACGTTAAATTTTTCGCCCACACGCTGACGAACGTAGTGAGCAAGCTGTACCACATCGTCGCTGGTTGCATCGTGTTGGTTAATCAGCACCAGAGCCTGCTGTCGGTGAACGGCTGCCCCGCCGACTGAAGTGCCTTTTAGCTGACATTGATCGATAAGCCATCCTGCTGCCAGCTTCACGCTGCCATCCACCTGAGGGTAATGTGGCGCGGTTGGCCACTCCTCCAGAAAACGTCGGGCATTTTCGCCGCTGATCACCGGGTTTTTAAAGAAGCTCCCTGCATTTCCGTTAACTTTGGGATCGGGAAGCTTGGTCATCCGCATATGGCAAACCGAGTCAAAAACGTCGCGTGCGGTAACGGTAGCCGGATCGAGACGCGT
The DNA here is from genome assembly GCF_040059225.1 of Enterobacter cloacae complex sp. Mu1197. NCBI lineage: Bacteria > Pseudomonadati > Pseudomonadota > Gammaproteobacteria > Enterobacterales > Enterobacteriaceae > Enterobacter > Enterobacter cloacae complex sp. Mu1197. The sequence continues at coordinate 4,445,215 of NZ_CP157375.1, forward strand.
TAAATCCCCGTAGGTCAATACGGGCTGCCAGTTCTTCGACAGACGCAAACCCACGGCGACAATCACGTAGCGATCCTGATATTCATGTTTGAAGATACTGTCACGATAGCCAAAACGGCACTGTTCTGCGGTTAAACGCGTCGCCGTTCCGGTCGCCAGCTCGATGCAGTCGACATATTCACAGACATGTTTCAGCTCGATGCCGTAGGCGCCGATGTTCTGAATGGGTGACGATCCGGCGCAGCCTGGAATAAGCGCAAGGTTTTCCAGACCCGCCATCCCTTTTTCGAGGGTAAACTGCACCAGGTGGTGCCAGTTTTCACCAGCCCCCACGTGCACGTGCCAGCTGTCGGCACGCTCTTCCACATCAATTCCCATGATGCGGTTAACGATCACCGTTCCCGCAAAATCGTCTAGAAACAGGACATTACTTCCTTCGCCCAGAATCAGTACGGGTTCGTTTTTTTCTGTCGCGTTTTGCCATGCATCCAGCAGCTGCTGTGCAGTATCGGCACGTACAATTTGATTAGCATTGCGTTGAATGCCAAAGGTATTCCAGGGCTTAAGGGAGTGGTTCATAGACGCTATCCTGATGCAAAAACGCAGGTAGTTTACCGTATAAGCAGGGTGATGGGGGATCAGTTTGTGCAGCGTATAAACGCAAAAAGGCCATCCTTTCGGATGGCCTCTTCACTTGTTTGATGCCTGGCAGTTCCCTACTCTCACATGGGGAGACCCCACACTACCATCGGCGCTACGGCGTTTCACTTCTGAGTTCGGCATGGGGTCAGGTGGGACCACCGCGCTAAAGCCGCCAGGCAAATTCTGTTCATCTGTATCAAGGCTGAATTTTGATTGTTCGTCTCTTCGCCAAAACATCTTCGGCGTTGTAAGGTTAAGCCTCACGGTTCATTAGTATCGGTTAGCTCAACGCATCGCTGCGCTTACACACCCGACCTATCAACGTCGTCGTCTTCAACGTTCCTTCAGGACTCTCAGGGAGTCAGGGAGAACTCATCTCGGGGCAAGTTTCGTGCTTAGATGCTTTCAGCACTTATCTTTTCCGCATTTAGCTACCGGGCAGTGCCATTGGCATGACAACCCGAACACCAGTGATGCGTCCACTCCGGTCCTCTCGTACTAGGAGCAGCCCCCCTCAATTCTCCAGCGCCCACGGCAGATAGGGACCGAACTGTCTCACGACGTTCTAAACCCAGCTCGCGTACCACTTTAAATGGCGAACAGCCATACCCTTGGGACCTACTTCAGCCCCAGGATGTGATGAGCCGACATCGAGGTGCCAAACACCGCCGTCGATATGAACTCTTGGGCGGTATCAGCCTGTTATCCCCGGAGTACCTTTTATCCGTTGAGCGATGGCCCTTCCATTCAGAACCACCGGATCACTATGACCTGCTTTCGCACCTGCTCGAGCCGTCACTCTCGCAGTCAAGCTAGCTTATGCCATTGCACTAACCTCCTGATGTCCGACCAGGATTAGCTAACCTTCGTGCTCCTCCGTTACTCTTTGGGAGGAGACCGCCCCAGTCAAACTACCCACCAGACACTGTCCGCAACCCGGATTACGGGTCTACGTTAGAACACCAGCCATTAAAGGGTGGTATTTCAAGGACGGCTCCATGCAGACTGGCGTCCACACTTCAAAGCCTCCCACCTATCCTACACATCAAGGACCAGTGTTCAGTGTCAAGCTATAGTAAAGGTTCACGGGGTCTTTCCGTCTTGCCGCGGGTACACTGCATCTTCACAGCGAGTTCAATTTCACTGAGTCTCGGGTGGAGACAGCCTGGCCATCATTACGCCATTCGTGCAGGTCGGAACTTACCCGACAAGGAATTTCGCTACCTTAGGACCGTTATAGTTACGGCCGCCGTTTACCGGGGCTTCGATCAAGAGCTTCGCGTTGCCGCTAACCCCATCAATTAACCTTCCGGCACCGGGCAGGCGTCACACCGTATACGTCCACTTTCGTGTTTGCACAGTGCTGTGTTTTTAATAAACAGTTGCAGCCAGCTGGTATCTTCGACTGATTTCAGCTCCACCCGCAGGGGCTTCACCTACATATCAGCGTGCCTTCTCCCGAAGTTACGGCACCATTTTGCCTAGTTCCTTCACCCGAGTTCTCTCAAGCGCCTTGGTATTCTCTACCTGACCACCTGTGTCGGTTTGGGGTACGATTTAATGTTACCTGATGCTTAGAGGCTTTTCCTGGAAGCAGGGCATTTGTTACTTCAGCACCGTAGTGCCTCGTCATCACACCTCAGCGTTAAAAGGTACCGGATTTACCTGGAACCTCCGCCTACATGCTTAAACCGGGACAACCGTCGCCCGGCTAACATAGCCTTCTCCGTCCCCCCTTCGCAGTAACACCAAGTACAGGAATATTAACCTGTTTCCCATCGACTACGCCTTTCGGCCTCGCCTTAGGGGTCGACTCACCCTGCCCCGATTAACGTTGGACAGGAACCCTTGGTCTTCCGGCGAGCGGGCTTTTCACCCGCTTTATCGTTACTTATGTCAGCATTCGCACTTCTGATACCTCCAGCATGCCTCACAGCACACCTTCAACGGCTTACAGAACGCTCCCCTACCCAACAACACATAGTGTCGCTGCCGCAGCTTCGGTGCATGGTTTAGCCCCGTTACATCTTCCGCGCAGGCCGACTCGACCAGTGAGCTATTACGCTTTCTTTAAATGATGGCTGCTTCTAAGCCAACATCCTGGCTGTCTGTGCCTTCCCACATCGTTTCCCACTTAACCATGACTTTGGGACCTTAGCTGGCGGTCTGGGTTGTTTCCCTCTTCACGACGGACGTTAGCACCCGCCGTGTGTCTCCCGTGATAACATTCTTCGGTATTCGTAGTTTGCATCGGGTTGGTAAGCCGGGATGGCCCCCTAGCCGAAACAGTGCTCTACCCCCGAAGATGAATTCACGAGGCGCTACCTAAATAGCTTTCGGGGAGAACCAGCTATCTCCCGGTTTGATTGGCCTTTCACCCCCAGCCACAAGTCATCCGCTAATTTTTCAACATTAGTCGGTTCGGTCCTCCAGTTAGTGTTACCCAACCTTCAACCTGCCCATGGCTAGATCACCGGGTTTCGGGTCTATACCCTGCAACTTAACGCCCAGTTAAGACTCGGTTTCCCTTCGGCTCCCCTATACGGTTAACCTTGCTACAGAATATAAGTCGCTGACCCATTATACAAAAGGTACGCAGTCACACCACGAAGGTGCTCCCACTGCTTGTACGTACACGGTTTCAGGTTCTTTTTCACTCCCCTCGCCGGGGTTCTTTTCGCCTTTCCCTCACGGTACTGGTTCACTATCGGTCAGTCAGGAGTATTTAGCCTTGGAGGATGGTCCCCCCATATTCAGACAGGATACCACGTGTCCCGCCCTACTCTTCGAGTTCACAACCTGTGTGCTTTCGTGTACGGGACTGTCACCCTGTACCGTGCGACTTTCCAGACGCTTCCACTAACACACAAGCTGATTCAGACTCTGGGCTGCTCCCCGTTCGCTCGCCGCTACTGGGGGAATCTCGGTTGATTTCTTTTCCTCGGGGTACTTAGATGTTTCAGTTCCCCCGGTTCGCCTCGTTAACCTATGTATTCAGTTAACGATAGTGTGACGAATCACACTGGGTTTCCCCATTCGGACATCGCCGGGTCAAAGGTTCATATCACCTCGCCGGCGCTTTTCGCAGATTAGCACGTCCTTCATCGCCTCTGACTGCCAGGGCATCCACCGTGTACGCTTAGTCGCTTAACCTCACAACCCGAAGATGTTTCACTTCTGATTGCGAAAATTTGAGAGACTCGAACACACCTTAAAGATGTGTCGTTTCAATTTTCAGCTTGATCCAGATTTTTAAAGAGCAAAACTTCGCAGTGCACCTTTTCAGGTTCACTCTGAAGTTTTCTTGGGTTCGCAGTAAAAGATGGTGGAGCTATGCGGGATCGAACCGCAGACCTCCTGCGTGCAAAGCAGGCGCTCTCCCAGCTGAGCTATAGCCCCATCGTTTTGCAATCTCTGTACCGGTAATTTTTCCTGAGACAAGGCGTGGTAACGCGAAGCATACATCAGTATGTGAGCGTTGCCGCAACGCAGTATCAGGGAAAATTTGGTAGGCCTGAGTGGACTTGAACCACCGACCTCACCCTTATCAGGGGTGCGCTCTAACCACCTGAGCTACAAGCCTGCAGAGATTTTTACTGCTGTTTTTTCATCAGACAATCTGTGTGAGCACTGCAAAGGCAGGTTCTTTAAGGTAAGGAGGTGATCCAACCGCAGGTTCCCCTACGGTTACCTTGTTACGACTTCACCCCAGTCATGAATCACAAAGTGGTAAGCGCCCTCCCGAAGGTTAAGCTACCTACTTCTTTTGCAACCCACTCCCATGGTGTGACGGGCGGTGTGTACAAGGCCCGGGAACGTATTCACCGTAGCATTCTGATCTACGATTACTAGCGATTCCGACTTCATGGAGTCGAGTTGCAGACTCCAATCCGGACTACGACGCACTTTATGAGGTCCGCTTGCTCTCGCGAGGTCGCTTCTCTTTGTATGCGCCATTGTAGCACGTGTGTAGCCCTACTCGTAAGGGCCATGATGACTTGACGTCATCCCCACCTTCCTCCAGTTTATCACTGGCAGTCTCCTTTGAGTTCCCGGCCTAACCGCTGGCAACAAAGGATAAGGGTTGCGCTCGTTGCGGGACTTAACCCAACATTTCACAACACGAGCTGACGACAGCCATGCAGCACCTGTCTCAGAGTTCCCGAAGGCACCAATCCATCTCTGGAAAGTTCTCTGGATGTCAAGAGTAGGTAAGGTTCTTCGCGTTGCATCGAATTAAACCACATGCTCCACCGCTTGTGCGGGCCCCCGTCAATTCATTTGAGTTTTAACCTTGCGGCCGTACTCCCCAGGCGGTCGACTTAACGCGTTAGCTCCGGAAGCCACGCCTCAAGGGCACAACCTCCAAGTCGACATCGTTTACGGCGTGGACTACCAGGGTATCTAATCCTGTTTGCTCCCCACGCTTTCGCACCTGAGCGTCAGTCTTTGTCCAGGGGGCCGCCTTCGCCACCGGTATTCCTCCAGATCTCTACGCATTTCACCGCTACACCTGGAATTCTACCCCCCTCTACAAGACTCTAGCCTGCCAGTTTCGAATGCAGTTCCCAGGTTGAGCCCGGGGATTTCACATCCGACTTGACAGACCGCCTGCGTGCGCTTTACGCCCAGTAATTCCGATTAACGCTTGCACCCTCCGTATTACCGCGGCTGCTGGCACGGAGTTAGCCGGTGCTTCTTCTGCGGGTAACGTCAATCGATGAGGTTATTAACCTCACCGCCTTCCTCCCCGCTGAAAGTACTTTACAACCCGAAGGCCTTCTTCATACACGCGGCATGGCTGCATCAGGCTTGCGCCCATTGTGCAATATTCCCCACTGCTGCCTCCCGTAGGAGTCTGGACCGTGTCTCAGTTCCAGTGTGGCTGGTCATCCTCTCAGACCAGCTAGGGATCGTCGCCTAGGTGAGCCGTTACCCCACCTACTAGCTAATCCCATCTGGGCACATCTGATGGCAAGAGGCCCGAAGGTCCCCCTCTTTGGTCTTGCGACGTTATGCGGTATTAGCTACCGTTTCCAGTAGTTATCCCCCTCCATCAGGCAGTTTCCCAGACATTACTCACCCGTCCGCCGCTCGTCACCCAGGAGCAAGCTCCCTGTGTTACCGCTCGACTTGCATGTGTTAGGCCTGCCGCCAGCGTTCAATCTGAGCCATGATCAAACTCTTCAATTTAAGTTTGATGCTCGTGAATTAAACTTCGTAATGAATTACGCATGTTCACTCAGAGACTTGGTATTCATTTATTGTCCGAAGACATTAAGAATCCATGTCACTTTGAGTGCCCACACAGATTGTCTGATAAATTGTTAAAGAGCAGTGCCGCTTCGTTTTCACTGCGGCGCGGGGTGTGCATATTACGCTTTCCCGCTTCAGAGTCAAGCGTTTATTTTCGCTATTCTCTTCTGACCCGGCGGCGTGTGTGCCGTTGTTCCGTGTCAGTGGAGGCGCATTATAGGGAGTTATTCTGAAGTGACAAGCACAAAATACAAAAAACTTTTCGTTCGCTCACTTTTCAAACTTAACGCTTATTTATGTCGCGAATCGCCCGTTAAATGTGCGATTTCTCGCGCAAAACTGGCTACCTGCGACCAGTCGGTATAAACCACTTCTTTACGCGTGTCGGTTTCGCCCCCCGTCATCTTCATAATAAGACGGATCATAAAGCGGTCATACCAACGGTAGCGAGGGTAGCGCAGCGCGCCGGCAAAGACGGCGCACAGTTCTGGCTGCCACGGCGAGTTGAGTAAAAACTTGCGCGTGTAGCTGTTGGTCTGCGGCGTGCGCTTCTCGGGTTTACGCGCGACCAGATTGACCGAGTAGAACGCGCCGGGCAACGTATTGAGCTTCGCCGTATGCTTTTTCACAAAGCGATCCAGCGCCGGATGGAAATGCCCGTAACGAATAGATGCACCAATCACCACGCGATCGTAATCCTGCCAGGTAATCTGATCCGCACGGTTCAGGTTTACCACATCCGAGTAAATCCCCAGCTCTTTGAGTTCAGATGCCAGATAGGCGGCAATCTCACGCGTTTGCCCGTCTCGCGTAGAGAAAAGAATCAGTGTTTTCATCAACGGCTCCTTACTCGCGCCAGAATGTAGGGGTGAACAGCACCAGCAGCGTAAAGACCTCAAGACGACCAAACAGCATATTGGCGATGAGGATCCATTTCGCGACAGGGTTCATACTGGCAAAGTTATCCGCCACCACGCCCAGGCCAGGCCCGAGGTTATTCAATGTTGCGACGACGGACGCAAAGGCGGAGAAATCATCCACTCCCGTCGCGATAATCGCCAGCATACTGACGATAAAGACCAGCGCATACGCCGAGAAGAATCCCCACACCGCTTCGAGTATACGTTCCGGCAGCGCACGGTTCCCCAGCTTGATGCTGTAGACCGCGTTCGGGTGGACCAGACGCTTCAGCTCACGGTTGCCCTGCTTAAACAGCAGCAGAATACGAATTACCTTCAGGCCACCGCCCGTCGACCCCGCACAGCCGCCGATAAACGCGGAACAGAGCAAAAGCACCGGCAGGAACAGCGGCCAGCGGGCGATGCTGTCCGTGGTAAACCCGGCGGTTGTCGCCATCGACACCACCTGGAAGAAGGCCTGGTTTAGCGTGGTCAACGCGGAGTTATAGACATCATGGAACCAGAGCACCAGGGTACAGATAATTACCAGCGTCAGCTGGACGCCAATAAACATGCGGAACTCAGGGTCACGCCAGTACACCTTCAGGCTGCGCCCGCTCAGTAAAGAGAAATGCAGACCGTAGTTACAGCCAGAGATCAGCAGGAAAATGGCAATGATAGTGTTAATCGTTGGGCTGTCGAAGTAGCCCACGCTGGCATCGTGGGTAGAGAACCCGCCAATCGCAATCGTCGCAAAACTGTGCCCGATAGCATCAAACGCGGGCATCCCGGCAAACCATAGCGCCAGCGCACAGGCCACCGTCAGTAATACATAGATAAGCCAGAGAGTTTTTGCCGTCTCGGCAATACGCGGCCGCATCTTATTGTCTTTCAGCGGCCCGGGCATTTCGGCGCGATAAAGCTGCATCCCCCCGACGCCCAGTATTGGCAGGATAGCCACCGCCAGGACGATGATCCCCATACCGCCGAACCACTGCAGCATCTGACGATAAAAGAGAATCGCATGCGGCAGCGAATCCAGTCCTACCAGCGTCGTCGCCCCGGTCGTCGTTAAGCCGGAGAAGGATTCAAAGAAGGCATCCGTGATGCTCAGGTTAGGCTGTTCAGAGAAGATAAAGGGCAGCGAACCGACGCTCCCCAGCACCGTCCAGAACAGGACCACAATCAGAAAGCCTTCGCGAGATTTCAGTTCACCTTTCTGACGACGGTTCGGCCACCACAGCAGGGAGCCGATCGCCAGCGCGACAAAGAAGGTCTGGGTAAATGCCCGCCCCGCGCCGTCCCGGTAGATAAGCGCCACCAGTCCAGGGAGAATCATCGTCCCGGAAAAGAGTATGACCAGCAGTCCAACGATTCGGGTTATGGCACGAAAATGCATCTCTGCCGCTTCCTTTGGTATTCAAAAGTGAGGTGGGGATTATTCTTCAATCGGCAGCAATTGCAACGAACCACGACTAAAATCAGCGAGTTTTGCTGAAAAAGCAGCCAGTTCCGCCTGAGGAACCGCCACGCGTAATTGCACCATTGCCTGATATTCACTGTGTGCGATGACACCGTTAAACTGCCGCAGCAGCGCTTCAATACCCGATAGCTGGGCGTAATCGCATAATAAAGTATATTCGGTAAGCGGCGTTTTGCGGGTAGTGACCAGCATATTAAGCGCCTGCTGCACGCCCCCGCCATAGGCTTTAACCAGCCCACCGGTGCCTAACAAAATGCCGCCGTAGTAGCGCACCACCACGGCGGTTATTTCGCCCACGCCGCTGCCCATTAGCTGGGAGAGCATGGGTTTACCGGCCGTGCCCGCCGGTTCACCGTCATCGGAAAACCCCAGCTGCTGCGAATCGTCCGGCGGCCCTGCTACCCACGCCACGCAGTGGTGACGGGCGTCAGGATGCTCAGCCCGGACGGACTCGACAAACGCTTTTGCCGCCTCTACGCCGTCGGTATGCGCCAGCAGCGTAATAAAGCGGCTTTTCTTGATTTCCTCAACAAAGGTGACCGGTTCAGCCGGTATTAGCCAGCTTTCCATCAGGCCAGCTTCAGGTCTCGCGTCATATTCTCGATACCGTTTTCGTGAATCACCACGTTATCTTCGATACGAATACCGCCAAACGGCTTCAGCGCGTCAATTTTTTCCCAGTTGAAGTGCTTGCTGAACTGGCCATCACGCCACGGCGCCAGCAGGGATTCGATAAAGTAGATCCCCGGTTCAATCGTCAGCACCATGCGCGGTTCCAGAATGCGGGTGCAGCGCAGGTAAGGATATTTAGACGGTGCCGCCAGGTGTGTACCGGTATCATCCTGCATAAAGCCCGCAACGTCGTGCACCTGCAGGCCCAGCGGGTGACCGATACCGTGCGGCATGAAGGGCCCGGTCAGATCGTTCTCGACCATCGCCTCTTCGCTCATGTCTTTCACAATCTGGTGCTTACGCAGCAGTTTGGCGATGCGCTGATGGAACTGGATGTGGTAATCCACATAGCTGGTGCCCGCCTTCATGGTGGCAATCAGCGCCAGCTGTTCATCGTTCACGTCTTTGATCAGCTGCGCGAACTCGGTGTCCGCATTCGCCGCCCAGGTGCGGGTCAGGTCGGCCGCGTAGCCGTTGTACTCTGCCCCTGCGTCCAGCAGGAAGCTGCGCATTTCCGACGGAACCTGGTGATCCAGTTTGGTGTAGTGCAGGACGGACGCGTGCTCGTTGAGCGCGACAATGTTGCTGTACGGCACGTCGGTATCGCGATGACCGGTGGCGGTCAGGTACGCCTGGTTGATATCGAACTCGCTCATGCCGGACTGGAAGGCTTCATGCGCCGCACAGTGACCGTTCACCGCGGTCTTTTGCGCTTCACGCATGCAGTAAAGTTCGTAGTCGGTTTTATACGCACGGTAATAGTGGAGGTAATCCAGCACCCCTTTCGGGTTGAGTTTGTCTGCCGCAATATCCAGGCCCAATGCACGCTCCGGAACAGGGCCAATATAGGCGATGTTGCCACGTGCGGCAGGCAGCTGGCCGCCAATACCGTCCGCTTTTGGCAGCGCAATGACCTCAATCTCTTCCGTCCAGAAAGAGGTCGGCAGCGGCTCAACGTTGTGCCAGTAATCGACCGGCAGGTAGAACCACAGTTTCGGCTTGTTCACGCCATCCACCAGCAGCCAGCAGTTGGGCACCTGCGTCACCGGCACCCACGCCTTAAACTGTGGGTTCACCTTGAACGGATAAGCGTGGTCATCCAGAAAGGTATTCATCAGCTCGCCGGAGTGGATCAGCAGCGCATCCAGCTTAAAGCGGGCCAGTACATCGCGGGTACGTTCCTGTAGGGTAACGATATGATTTTTATAAAGCGAAGCCAGTGAGTCCATCATTATTCCTTTCGTTTTTTGACCTCAAGTCATCGCATCTTAGCACACCTCACTCCGCCTGCGTGATTTCCACCGACCGTGATCAATGCAGCAATTTCTTAATGAGTAATTTGCATTTTATTAACATAAATCCCACACTCCGACTCATCTGGTATGACCAGATCCAATTGCTGGATTCAGGAGACTGACATGCTCTACAAAGGCGACACCCTGTACCTCAACTGGCTGGAAGATGGCATTGCCGAACTGGTGTTCGATGCCCCCGGCTCAGTGAACAAGCTTGATACCGCGACGGTGGCCAGTCTTGGCCAGGCGCTGGATGTTCTTGAAAAACAACCTGAATTAAAAGGGCTGCTGCTGCGTTCGAACAAAGCGGCCTTTATCGTCGGTGCCGATATCACCGAGTTCCTTTCGCTGTTCCTGGTCCCGGAAGAACAGCTGAGCCAGTGGCTGCACTTTGCCAACAGCGTCTTTAATCGTCTGGAAGATCTGCCTGTCCCGACTATTTCCGCCGTTAACGGCTATGCGCTGGGCGGTGGCTGCGAGTGCGTGCTGGCGACCGACTATCGCCTGGCGACGCCGGACCTGCGCATCGGCCTGCCGGAAACCAAGCTGGGCATAATGCCGGGCTTTGGCGGCTCCGTTCGTATGCCGCGCATGCTCGGTGCCGACAGCGCGCTGGAGATCATTGCCGCGGGTAAAGATGTCGGCGCAGAACAGGCACAGAAAATTGGCCTGGTCGACGGCGTTGTAAAACCGGAGAAGCTTGTTGAAGGCGCACTCGCCATTCTGCGTCAGGCGATAAAAGGCGAACTCGACTGGAAAGCCAAACGCCAGCCGAAGCTGGAACCGTTAAAACTCAGCAAGATTGAAGCCACCATGAGCTTCACCATCGCCAAAGGCATGGTGATGCAGACGGCGGGTAAACACTACCCGGCGCCAATCACGGCGGTGAAAACCATTGAAGCGGCTGCCCGTCTCGGACGCGATGAAGCGCTGAAGCTCGAAAATCAGAGCTTTGTCCCGCTGGCGCACACCAATGAAGCTCGCGCGCTGGTCGGTATCTTCCTCAACGATCAGTTCGTGAAAGGCAAAGCCAAACAGCTGACTAAAAACGTTGAGACCCCAAAACATGCGGCGGTACTCGGCGCGGGGATCATGGGTGGCGGCATCGCTTACCAGTCAGCCTGGAAAGGCGTGCCGGTGGTGATGAAAGACATCAACGAGAAATCCCTGACGCTGGGCATGACCGAAGCGGCCAAGCTGCTGAATAAACAGCTTGAGCGCGGGAAAATTGACGGTCTGAAGCTTGCAGGCGTGATTTCCACCATTCAGCCCGTGCTGGAATACAGCGGTTTTGATCGTGTCGACGTGGTGGTCGAAGCCGTCGTCGAGAACCCGAAGGTTAAAAAAGCGGTGCTGGCGGAAACGGAAGACAAGGTTCGCCCGGATACCGTGCTGGCCTCTAACACCTCCACTATTCCAATCAGCGAACTGGCGAGCGTGCTGAAGCGTCCGGAAAACTTCTGCGGTATGCACTTCTTCAACCCGGTACACCGTATGCCGCTGGTCGAAGTGATTCGTGGGGAAAAAACCTCTGACGACACCATCGCCAAAGTGGTGGCCTGGGCCAGCAAGATGGGCAAAACGCCGATCGTCGTTAACGATTGTCCGGGCTTCTTCGTCAACCGCGTGTTGTTCCCTTATTTCGCCGGTTTTAGCCAGCTGCTGCGCGACGGCGCGGATTTCCGCAAAATCGACAAAGTAATGGAAAAACAGTTCGGCTGGCCGATGGGACCGGCGTATCTGCTGGACGTTGTGGGCATTGATACCGCCCACCATGCCCAGGCGGTAATGGCGGCAGGCTTCCCGCAGCGTATGCAGAAAGACTATCGCGACGCGATTGACGCGCTGTTCGACGCTAACCGCTTCGGTCAGAAAAACGGTCTGGGCTTCTGGCGCTATAAAGAAGACAGCAAGGGCAAACCGAAGAAAGAAGAAGACGCGGCGGTGGATAGCCTGCTGGCCGATGTCAGTCAGCCGAAACGCGACTTCACCGACGATGAGATCATCGCCCGCATGATGATTCCGATGATCAACGAAGTGGTGCGTTGCCTCGAAGAAGGCATTATCGCCAGCCCGGCGGAAGCGGATATGGCACTGGTATACGGCCTGGGCTTCCCTCCGTTCCACGGCGGCGCGTTCCGCTGGCTGGACACACTCGGCAGCGCCCGCTACCTCGATATGGCTCAGCAGTATCAGCACCTCGGCCCGCTGTATGAAGTGCCGGAAGGGCTGCGTAACAAAGCGCGCCATAACGAACCCTACTATCCCGCAGTTGAGCCAGCCCGTCCGGTTGGCGAGCTGAAAACGGCTTAAGGAGTCACAATGGAAAAGGTTGTCATTGTTGATGCGATTCGCACCCCGATGGGCCGTTCAAAAGGCGGCGCGTTCCGTAACGTGCGTGCGGAAGACCTCTCCGCGCACCTGATGCGTAGCCTGCTGGCGCGTAACCCGGCGCTGGATCCGGCTGCGCTCGACGATATCTACTGGGGCTGCGTGCAGCAGACCCTGGAGCAGGGCTTCAACATCGCCCGCAACGCGTCGCTGCTGGCGGAGATCCCGCATTCGGTTCCGGCCGTCACCGTTAACCGCCTGTGCGGTTCATCAATGCAGGCGCTGCACGACGCTGCCCGCATGATCATGACCGGCGATGCTCAGGCTTGCCTGGTCGGTGGCGTCGAGCATATGGGTCACGTCCCGATGAGCCACGGGGTCGATTTCCACCCGGGGATGAGCCGCAACGTGGCGAAAGCTGCGGGGATGATGGGTCTGACCGCCGAGATGCTCTCCCGCCTGCACGGCATCAGCCGCGAAATGCAGGATGCCTTTGCCGCGCGCTCTCACGCTCGCGCATGGGCCGCCACGCAGTCTGGTGCCTTTAAGAACGAGATCATCCCGACCGGCGGCCACGATGCAGACGGCGTTCTGAAGCAGTTCAGCTACGACGAAGTCATCCGCCCGGAAACCACCGTCGAAGCGCTATCCACGCTGCGTCCGGCGTTTGACCCCGTCACCGGTACCGTCACGGCAGGGACCTCGTCGGCGTTGTCCGACGGCGCCGCCGCGATGCTGGTAATGAGCGAAAGCCGCGCCCGCGAGCTGGGATTAACGCCTCGCGCTCGGGTACGCTCGATGGCGGTCGTGGGCTGCGATCCGTCGATCATGGGCTACGGCCCGGTTCCGGCTTCAAAGCTGGCGCTGAAAAAAGCGGGCTTAACCGCCAGCGACATCGATCTCTTTGAGATGAACGAAGCGTTCGCCGCGCAAATCCTGCCGTGCATTAAAGATCTGGGGCTGATGGAGCAGATCGACGAGAAGATTAACCTCAACGGCGGCGCGATCGCCCTCGGTCACCCGCTGGGCTGCTCCGGGGCGCGTATCAGCACGACGCTGATCAACCTGATGGAACGCAAAGATGCCCAGTTTGGTCTGGCAACGATGTGTATCGGGCTGGGTCAGGGTATCGCGACGGTGTTTGAGAGAGTGTAAGGCTATAACGTAGGCCCGATAAGCATCGCGCCATCGGGCTTTTGCCGGGAGGCGCTGCGCTTTCCCGGCCTACGAGAGGTACCTCGCCGCCAGTCGTGTCACTGGCGAAGAGAAACAGTTTAGTTGCCGTTCTTCCCGCCTGTCAGGGGCGGGTTTTTTATTTAAATGAAGGCAAACGCATCGCCAAACAGGCGGTCTTCACGCGCATCACGTTCGTTACAGAACAGATCGCGGGCGATTTTCGCCATCTCGAAACGCCCTGCAATGTAGATATCATGCCCCGCCAGCGTACCGTGATCCTGCAGCACTGCCGTCAGCACCGTCCCGCTTCGCCCGCGCCAGCCCTCTTCCGGCTGCTCAACCACCGGCTCAATGCGCAGGTTAGGATGGGTGACGCTCAGCGCTTCCAGTTCAGACAGGTCATACAGGTGTTTCTCTTCACGGCCACCCCAGTAGATCGTGATATCACGGTCGGGATTACGCGCCAGGGCGGTCAACAGAATGGAGCGCACGTAGGAGAAGCCTGTACCACCGGCAATCAGGATCAGCGGACGGTCTTCGTCATCGCGCAGCCACGCATCACCGTGCGGAATATCCACTACGATCTCGCGCTCTTTCAGAATGCGGTCCATGACGGCCATCGCATACAGGTTAAGCTCTGACGCACCGATATGAAGCTCAATAAATTCCTGCTCCGCTGGCGTGGAGGCCATGGAGAAAGGACGCTTATCACGCTCATCCATCACGACCATCAGGTACTGACCCGCGCGGAAAGAGAATGGCGCTTCTGGCACTAAACGGACGCGATATACGGTGTCGGTGATGGCATCTACCGAGGTCACTTTACAGCTTAAGGTTGTCATTCGCTCTCTCTGTCGGGAAGTCTATAGGGCTTAACGGTCAGCTCAGGGTTTACCGTTATTCATTATGGCCAGCTCGTCCCAGATCGCGTCAATGCGCGCGGTCACAGCAGGATCTTTTTTGATCGGGCGACCCCATTCACGGTCGGTTTCGCCAGGCCATTTATTTGTGGCATCCAGTCCCATCTTTGAGCCAAGACCGGAAACCGGCGAGGCAAAATCCAGATAATCAATCGGCGTGTTTTCGACTAACACCGTATCGCGCGCCGGGTCCATTCGCGTGGTAATGGCCCAGATTACGTCATTCCAGTCGCGGGCGTTAACGTCATCATCGCAGACAATAACAAATTTGGTATACATAAACTGGCGCAGGAAAGACCACACGCCCATCATCACGCGTTTAGCATGACCTGGATACTGCTTCTTCATCGTGACCACCGCCATGCGATACGAGCATCCTTCAGGCGGCAGATAAAAATCAACAATTTCCGGGAACTGCTTTTGCAGGATCGGCACAAACACTTCGTTCAGCGCCACGCCCAGTACCGCCGGTTCATCCGGTGGACGCCCGGTATACGTGGAGTGATAAATCGCATCTTCACGCTGCGTAATGTGCGTCACGGTAAACACCGGGAAGTTATCCACTTCGTTGTAATAGCCGGTGTGGTCGCCGTAAGGGCCTTCTGGCGCCATTTCCCCCTGCTCAATGTAACCTTCCAGCACAATTTCTGCACTGGCCGGGACTTCAAGATCGTTAGAGATACACTTCACGACTTCGGTTTTCGTCCCGCGCAGCAGGCCAGCAAAGGCATACTCCGAGAGCGTATCCGGTACGGGCGTGACGGCCCCGAGAATGGTGGCCGGATCGGCGCCCAGCGCAACGGACACCGGGAAACGTTCACCCGGATGCGCAGCACACCACTCCTGGAAATCCAGCGCGCCGCCGCGATGCGACAGCCAGCGCATAATGAGCTTATTCTTGCCAATCAACTGCTGGCGGTAAATACCGAGATTCTGGCGTTCTTTGTGCGGGCCGCGCGTGACGGTCAGTCCCCAGGTGATCAGCGGCGCGGCATCTTCCGGCCAGCACTGCATGATAGGGATTTTAGTCAAATCAACCGCATCGCCTTCCAGCACCTTCTGCTGGCACGGCGCGCCGCGCAGGCGTTTAGTGGGCATGTTCAGCACCTGCTTAAACTGCGGCAGCTTGTCGAACAGATCGCGGAAGCCTTTCGGCGGCTCCGGCTCTTTCAGGAAGGCCAGCAGCTTACCGACTTCGCGCAGGGCCGTGACGTCTTCCTGCCCCATCCCCAGTGCGACGCGACGCGGGGTACCAAACAGGTTGCACAGCACCGGCATGGCGTACCCTTTAGGATTTTCAAACAGTAACGCGGGGCCACCGGCACGCAGGGTGCGGTCAGCAATTTCTGTCATCTCCAGATAAGGATCAACAGGAAGTGTAATACGTTTGAGTTCACCCTGCTTTTCCAGCAGCGTCAGGAAGTCGCGGAGATCGTGGTATTTCATGCAGTTAATCATGGCCTCTCTGTAAGCGCTTCATTATACGGCGTAAGCCTGCTTGATGCTGTAATTTTGTTAAATTAGCGTGAAGTTATGCGTTCTGTCCCATTTTCGCCCATTATAATCAACTTAGCGATCCCGCCAGGGTTTTGATATGCTTGCGCCCCGAACTAAGGGAAAGAGTGATTATGCAGGCCTGGTATTTACTGTATTGCAAACGCGGGCAACTTCAGCGCGCGCAGGAACATCTTGAACGTCAGTCTGTCAATTGCCTGACGCCCGTGATCACGCTTGAAAAAATGCAGCGCGGGAAGCGCACAACCGTGAGCGAGCCGTTGTTCCCGAACTACCTGTTCGTGGAGTTCGACCCGGAGGTGATCCACACCACCACCATCAGCGCCACGCGCGGCGTCAGCCATTTTGTTCGCTTTGGCGCTCACCCTGCGACGGTTCCCTCATCGGTGATCCACCAGCTGTCGATTTATCAGCAGCCCGAAGGCCTTACCGACCCGGAAACGCCCTACACGGGCGATAGCGTCGTGATTACCGAAGGGGCTTTCGAAGGCCTGCAGGCGATTTTTGCCGAGCCGGACGGGGAAGCGCGCTCCATGCTGTTGCTTAATCTGCTGAACAAGCAGGTGCTGCAGAGCGTTAAAAACACCGACTTCCGTAAACTTTAAACGTTTATCCCGAACAGCTTACTCACGTTGTCATCCGTCTGTACGGAAAGCCAGTGCGGATCCTCTCCGCGCCACGTCGCGACGCGCTCAACAATGTGCCCCAGATAAGCGGGCTCATTGCGTCGCGATGCCGGTTTGGGTTTCATATCGCGCGGCAGCAGATAAGGCGCATCCGTTTCAAGGAGCAACCGGTCAGCCGGGATCGCCGGCAACAGCTCCCGAAGCTCAAGCCCGCGGCGCTCATCGCAAACCCAGCCGGTAATCCCCAGATAAAGCCCGCGCTCCAGGCACTCCAGCGCCTCCTGCCGTGAGCCGGTAAAACAGTGCAGCACTGCGCCCGGCAGTTTCTCAAGCCACGGATCCAGCAGAGTCAGGAAACGCTCATGCGCGTCGCGGCAGTGCATAAATACGGGCATTTCAAGCTCTGCCGCCAGCGCAAGCTGGGCAGTGAACGCCTTTTCCTGCTCTTCAGGCGTGGAAAAGTTACGGTTGAAATCGAGGCCGCATTCGCCAATCGCCACCACTTCCGGTGTCTTCGCCAGCCTGCGCAGGATTTCACCGCTTTCCGGGGTCCACTGGCTGCTGTCATGTGGGTGTACGCCCGCGGTAGACCAACAGCGTTCGTAGCGTTGCGCCAGCTGCTGCGCCTGCTCGCTCTCATGCAGGTTGGTGCCCGTCAGCAGCAGTCCTTTCACCCCGGCGGCAAACGCGCGCGCAACCACCTCATCGCGATCTTTCGCAAACTGCGAGCTGGTCAGGTTAAGTCCGATATCAAACATGCGAATCCCCATATAACAACCGCCCTGACGGGCGGCTGGTTTTACTCTTCAGTGGTCTTGTCGGACGTAGCGTCTTCGTCATCCGACCGACGCCCTTTACCCACGTAGAACCGTGAGAAGAAGACGCCGACCTCAAACAGGCAGTACATCGGTATGGCCAGCAGCGTCTGGGAGAACACATCCGGCGGTGTCAGCAGCATGCCGACCACAAATGCGCCGACCAGGATATACGGACGCTTCTTACGCAGGTCATCCGGCGTGGTGACTCCTACCCAGCAGAGCAGCACAATGGCCACCGGTACTTCAAAGGCCACGCCGAACGCCATAAACAGCGCCATCACAAAGCTGAGGTAGCTGGCGATATCTGTCGACACCTGGACGCCTTCCGGCGCGGTATGCGTCAGGAAGCCGAAGGCCAGCGGGAAGACAACGAAATAGGCAAACGCCATGCCGATATAGAACAGCAGCGAACTGGACACCAGCAGCGGGATGACCAGCTTACGTTCGTGCTTATACAGTGCTGGCGCCACAAAGGCCCACACCTGGTACAGAATCACGGGCGCAGAGGCAATCAACGACACCCAAAAGGTCAGCTTGATGGGGGTAAAGAACGGAGAAGCAACGTCTGTTGCAATCATTGTTGCGCCCAGCGGCATCTGCTTGATCAGCGGCGCAGAAACCACCTGGTAGATATCGTTGGCGAAATAGACCAGGCATAGAAAAATAACGAGAACCGCAATGATGCAGTTTAACAGGCGCTTACGCAGCTCTATGAGGTGCGTAATCAGCGGTTGAGTATCATCTACAGCCATGTTTACGCTTTATCACTCGACGAGGGGGATGATTCGGAAACGGGCGCGGCGGGTTTTGCCTCGGCAGCATTAACCACGGGCTTTTCCGGCTGCACCTGCTTTTTCACTTCGGTTTCCTGCGGCGTCTGTTCTGGCGCAGCAGCCTGATGTTCAGCGCTGGCAGGCGTTACGCCTTCACGCTGCTCTTCGCTGCCCTTCACCACCGGGTTATGGATGGTGTTCGCTTCATCGCTCGCTTTTTCAGGATCGTTAATGCTGTAGGAGCGCTTCATGGATTCCGCCGCTTCGCGCAGCTCATCCATTGACGCTTTCAGTTCCGGCGTCAGGTTATCCATGCTCGCCTTCTCAACCTTTTTCAGGCTTTCCTGAAATTCCTGCAGCTTAAGCTCCTGAGCCAGTTCATTCTGAACGGTCGATGCCAGCGATCTCAGCGCACGAACCCAGCCCGCAACGGTTTTCACCGCCACCGGCAGACGCTGAGGCCCCAGCACGATCAGGCCAATCACAAAGACCAGCAGGAGCTCACTAAAACCAATGTCGAACACGACTTACACCTGCTCTTTATCGTGGCGTTTAGCGTCTTCCTTTTTGGCTTCTTCTTGCTTGTCGGAGATGGATTTAGCAGTAAAGTCAGCGTCCTGGCTGGTTTTATCCTGCTTGCTCTCATCATCGCTCATCGCTTTCTTGAAGCCTTTGATAGACGCGCCCAGATCGGAACCAATAGAACCGAGCTTTTTGGTGCCAAACAACAGCACGACGATGACGGCAATGATCAACAATTGCCAGATACTGATACCACCCATACACGTTCCTCAGGGATAGATGATTAATGAGTCAGGTCGCATTATACGTATGCGACCCGTCGATAGCGACGCAAACTCAGCGCGTTTTTCGCCATCCGGCAAGCCAGACAACCACCCCGGCGGCCATCAGCCAGGCGGGCATCATCTGCCACTCCGGGCGGTTGATTAGCAGCAGCGTACCGCTCAGCAGCAGCGTTGCGCCAATCCCAAAGAGATAGCGTGACTGGCCCTGACGAACACGGCTGGACTGAAGTTCGCGAGCGATTTTATCCATGCTGTGCTGAAGGTTCTTGCTCTGACGCAAACTGTCATAAACCAGTTCAGGAATTTCAGGCATTTTTTCTATCCAGAACGGGCCTTTCTCTTTCAGCGAGCGCACCAGCGCCGGAATACCAACCTGATCCTTAATCCAGGATTCAAGGAAAGGTTTCGCGGTCTTCCACAAGTCTAACTGAGGATAGAGCTGTCGGCCTACACCCTCAACGTAAAGTAATGTTTTCTGAAGTAAAACTAGCTGTGGCTGAACTTCCATATTAAATCGGCGTGCCGTGTTGAACAGGTTCAACAGCACATGTCCGAAGGAGATTTCCGCTAGCGGTTTTTCAAAAATCGGTTCGCAAACGGTCCGGATCGCAAACTCGAACTCTTCGACGTTGGTGTCCGGCGGTACCCAGCCGGAATCGACGTGCAGCTCGGCCACCTTACGGTAGTCGCGGTTGAAGAACGCGATGAAATTCTCGGCCAGATAGCGTTTATCTTCTTTATTCAGCGACCCCACAATCCCGCAGTCGATACCGATATACTTCGGATCTTCAGGGTGTTCGTAGCTCACGAAGATATTGCCCGGGTGCATGTCCGCATGGAAAAAGCTGTCGCGGAACACCTGGGTGAAGAAGACCTGCACGCCACGCTCGGCCAACAGCTTCATGTTCGTTCCCTGCTTCTCCAGGGCCACCACATCCGAAACCGGAATACCGTAGATACGCTCCATCACCATCATGTTCTGGCTGCAGTAGTCAGAATAGACTTCAGGGACATAGAGCATCGGGCTGTTTTCAAAGTTGCGACGCAGCTGAATGGCGTTTGCCGATTCACGCAGCAGGTTAAGCTCATCAATCAGCGTTTTTTCATATTCCCGCACCACTTCCATTGGACGCAAACGACGTCCGTCCGGAAGCAGACGCGGCACCCAGCGCGCCAGACGATAAATCAGCTTCATGTCTGCTTTGATGATGGGCAGGATGTCCGGACGAATGACCTTAATAACCACTTCCTTGCCATTTTCTCTCAGGCGCGCGGTGTGCACCTGAGCGATAGAGGCCGATGCCAGTGGCTGAATATCGAAATCGTCAAACCAGGTCTCAATGGGAATGTTGCCCATCGCCTCTTCAATTTGCTTTTTCGCGCGCGCACCGTCAAACGGTGCGACGCGGTCCTGCAGCATCGCGAGTTCATCAGCAATCAGCGGCGGAAAGAGATCGCGGCGGGTCGAGAGCATCTGCCCGAACTTAATCCATACCGGACCGAGTTCCTGCAATGCGAGGCGCAGGCGCTCACCCAGCGGCTGACCTTTATGGCGATTAGGCATCCAGAAGAGCATCCGCCGCCAGATGCGAAGCGGCAGCGTGATACGCATTTTGGGGATAAGCTCGTCGAGCCCGTAGCTCAAAAAGGTGCGAATAATGAAATAGAGGCGCCGAATTTCACCAGGCGTCATTTGCCCTCCAGTTTTTCCAGCCGTTTGGTTAAGGCATCAACCGCACGTTCAACAGCCGCGGTCTCTTCCGCAAACCATGCCACTTCCAGTGGACCGGGCGCCATTCGCCACTCCTCCGTCAGCACTTCCGCCGCATAGCGTTGCTGACGTTGCAGGCTTTTACGCGCAAAGGAGGTGCCACCCTGAAGGACTTTCCCGATACCTTCAGCGGCAATGTCGCCGATAAAGGGCGCGAGCAGTTCTGCCGGGTCGAACTCCGCCAGATCGGTGAGCGCAACGAAGTTCTGCACGACCTGAATGTCGCCTTCCACTTCCAGCTCACCACTGCGGATAAGCGCCGTTAATTGCTGGCGATCGCGCAGTTTTGGCAGCACGCTCATGTGCGTGATGACCGAGCAGTCGGCGTCACCTTCCCACGCCCCCAGAACGTCAAGCTGGCGTTCGCTGAAGACCAGCACAAGCGGCGTCGAGAACTCTTTTAAAACAATACGTAATACCTTCCCGTTTAGCCGCTGACGCGCTGCTTTAAGCGCCGGAGCACGATAGAGAAAAGCATTCAGTACGTTTTCGATACCTGCGGTGACTAAGGGTTTAAAGGGCACGGGACACCTCCACTCAGAACTTGTAACCGCGATGCAGCGCGACGACACCCGCCGTCAGGTTGAAATATTCAACGTTCTCAAATTCTGCATCCTGCATCATGGCTTTTAATGTGTCCTGATCCGGGTGCATACGGATAGATTCCGCCAGATAGCGGTAGCTTTCCGCGTCGTTGGCCACCAGCTCACCGATGCGTGGCAGAACGTGGAAGGAATAGGCGTCGTAAGCTTTGCTCAGCGGCTCAATAATCGGTTTGGAAAATTCGAGCACCAGCAGGCGTCCACCCGGCTTCAGCACGCGATACATGGAGCGCAGCGCTTTTTCTTTGTCGGTCACGTTACGCAGACCGAAGGAGATCGTGATGCAGTCAAAGGTATTGTCCGGGAACGGCAGCGCTTCGGCATTTGCCTGCACATATTCCACATTCCCCACCACGCCGATGTTACGCAGCTTTTCGCGGCCCATTTTCAGCATGGAGTCATTAATATCGGCGAGGACAACGCGCCCGGTTTCGCCCACCAGACGAGAGAATTTCGCGGTTAAATCGCCCGTACCACCGGCTAAATCCAGCACCGTTTGTCCGCGACGCACGCCGCTACAGTCAATGGTGAAGCGCTTCCACAAGCGATGAATGCCGAACGACATCAGGTCATTCATCACATCGTACTTCGCCGCCACGGAATGAAATACGTGGGCCACCATGTCAGCTTTCTGCGCTTTGGCGACAGTCTGAAAGCCAAAGTGCGTTGTGTCTTGTGAATCGTCAGCCATCTTAGAGCCTGCTTATCAGTAAAATGTTCGTGAAGTGTAACAGATTGGGCGCGTTTGCCCTACGTTTCAACCACCGCGAAAGAAACGCGCCGGAGTCTCGTCTGGTGATAAATCGACCGCTAACGTGTTGTCTTCACTGTTTGTCTTTTGTTCGTCCGCCCCTTCACGCAGGCGAAACTCGTCGTCCTGGGTGGTGGCCTGTTCCACCAATTCCGGATTAATCTCGCGTTTAACCTCTACCCCCAGGCTGCGGAATGATTCGGCCTGCGCCAGCAAATTGCCACGTCCCGAGGCGAGTTTTTTCATCGCCTGACGATAGTTATCCTGCGCACGGTCCAGGCTCTGCCCGACGGAGGACATGTCGTCCACGAAGAGGCGCATTTTGTCATACAGCTTGCTGGCGCGGTCAGCAATCTGCTGCGCGTTGCGGCTCTGGTGCTCATAGCGCCACAGGTTCGCAATGGTGCGTAAGGCCACCAGCAGCGTGGTGGGGCTGACCAGCATAATGTTATTTTTGAGCGCTTCGGTGATGAGTTCAGGCTGCCTGTCCAGTGCCAGCAGAAACGCGGGCTCTACCGGAATAAACATCAGGACATAGTCTAGCGACCGCAGGCCAGGCAGCTGCTGATAGTCTTTTCTGCCGAGCAGGCGAATATGATTGCGCACGGAGGCAATGTGCTCCTGCAGCGCCGATTCGCGGGTGTAGTCGTCCTCCGCATTGAAGTAACGCTCATACGCCACCAAAGTCATCTTGGCGTCAATCACCACATCTTTACCCTGGGGCAGCCGCACGATCACATCTGGCTGCATTCGCGAGCGGGCATCATTTTCAATACTCACCTGCGTTTCGTATTCGTACCCTTCCCGAAGGCCTGAAGCTTCCAGGACGCGGGTCAGCACCACTTCTCCCCAGTTGCCCTGGGTTTTGTTATCCCCTTTCAACGCGCGGGTGAGGTTGACCGCCTCCTGCGCCATCTGGGCATTCAGCTGCTGGAGATTGCGAATTTCATGCGCCAGGGTATGCCGCTCGCGGGCTTCCTGACCAAAGCTGTCCTGTACCTGACGGCGGAAGCCGTCCAGCTGTTCACGCAGGGGCGTCAGCAGGCTGTTCAGGCTCTGGCGGTTCTGCTCGTCAACGCGGCGGTTGCTGTGCTCAAAAATGCGGTTCGCGAGGTTTTCAAACTGTTCGCTGAGGCGCTGCTCGCTGTTGATCATCTGGCGGATTTTATCTTCCGCATGCAGCTGAGTGGATTCCAGGCGGGTGGTCACTTCACGGAGATCGGCCTCCAGCGAGGTGTTGATATCGCGGAGATTGCGCAGCTCGTTGTTGAGCAGTTCACACTCGTCGCGCCAGTGTTCACTCAGGGCAAGCTGCTGCCTGGCCGCGCTTAAATCGGCGACGATCTCTTCGCGTTCAGCCAGCTGATCGGCCTTCTGCTGCGCATGCTGATAGCTGGACATCAGCCAGCCTATCGCCACGCCCGCCAGCGCAATCACCGCATAAATCAGGATTGAGATATCCACAATGCCCCCTGCATCAACGTATTACCCGCACAAACTAAGATTGTGCTGTATAAACGTCCAGTTTGAAAGGGTTTTCCTGCGAAGCGCTACGCAAAAAATAAAGGCCGAACGTGTCGGCCTTTGGTTTCGAAGGGAGAGGACTAGATCAGGCGACGCGCCGCTTCTACCACGATTTTCACCGCATGACTTTCGGTCTGCTTCATGGTTTCGGCGTTCGGGATCTCCTGCTGGGTACGGTTGACGATGACGCCCGCCACCATACCGGCACGCAGACCCTGGCTTGCGCACATGGTCAGCAGCGTGGCGGATTCCATTTCGTAGTTCATCACGCCCATCGACTGCCACTCTTCCATGGAGCCTTTGAAGCGGCTTACCACGCGGCCAGAGAAGGTGTCGTAACGCTCCTGGCCCGGGTAGAAGGTATCGGACGAAGCGGTCACGCCCACGTGGGTGGTGGCGCCCACGGATTTCGCGGCTTCAACCAGCGCGGTGGTGCACTCGAAATCTGCCACCGCCGGGAACTCCATCGGTGCAAAGTGGAGGCTTGCGCCATCCAGACGCACAGACGCGGTCGTCACCAGCACGTCGCCGACGTTGATATGCGGCTGAATAGCGCCAGTGGTACCGATACGCAGGAAAGTACGAATGCCCAGCTGTGCCAGCTCTTCAACAGCAATCGAAGTAGACGGGCCACCGATACCGGTAGAACACACAATCACGGCTTTACCATCCAGCTCTGCGCGCCAGGTGGTAAATTCACGATGGGCTGCCAGCTTAACCGGCTTATCCATCAGCGCGGCGATCTTTTCCACACGCTCCGGATCGCCAGGGACGATAGCGAGCGTAGCCCCTTGTAAATCGTTTTTAGTGAGGCCGAGATGAAAAACATCAGACTTAGACATAGGTGACTCCTCTGTGGGTCGGTTAGTCAGAAGAAGTAAAACGGTACTTTACAGAAGCAGTAAGCATAATTTCGTGACGCATCTCACCATGAATGAAAATGATTGCATCGAATTTCCATAAAAAAGTGATTTACATCACATTAACAAGTTATATCGTCAGGTACTGCACAAAAGATAGACCGTTTAAGGCACTGTGAGTTGTTAACCTGGTGTCTATATTTACCTTTGCGCTAACTGATTGGTACGGAGAATGCCATGACTGAAAAAACCGGTTTTGCACCTGCTGCGGCCCCGCATGCCTCAACCATCGTCTCAACGTCTGAAGATGCCATCACCGCGGGTGAGACCTCTATTCCCACGCAGGGAGAGAACATGCCTGCTTACCACGCACGACCAAAATCGGCAGACGGCCCGCTGCCCATCGTGATCGTGGTTCAGGAAATTTTCGGTGTTCACGAACACATTCGCGACCTCTGCCGCCGGCTGGCGCTGGAAGGCTATCTGGCCGTTGCGCCAGAGCTCTACTTCCGTCAGGGCGATCCGAACGACTACAGCGATATTCCCACCTTGCTCAGCAACCTGGTCAGCAAAGTCCCGGACGCGCAGGTGCTGGCCGACCTCGACCACGTCGCCAGTTGGGCGGCGCGCAACGGGGGCGATCCCCATCGTCTGCTGGTCACCGGCTTCTGCTGGGGCGGACGCATTAGCTGGCTGTATGCCGCGCATAACCCGCAGCTCAAAGCCGCTGTCGCCTGGTACGGCAAACTGGTGGGTGAAAAAACGCTGAATTCACCAAAACATCCGGTTGATATCGCCACAGACTTAAATGCCCCCGTGTTAGGGCTTTACGGCGGTCAGGACACCGGTATTTCGCTGGATTCGGTAGAAACCATGCGCCATGCGCTCCGCGCGGCAAATGCGAAGGCGGAGATCGTGGTATACCCGGATGCCGGGCATGCGTTTAACGCCGACTATCGTCCGAGCTATCACGCTGAATCGGCTAAAGATGGATGGCAGCGGATGCTTACGTGGTTCCGTCAGTACGGTGGTAAAAAAGGGTAAGCCTTTCCCATCATCATGACGCATAAGGAGTGCGTGTTATGGACAATTCCCTCGCGTTTCCACACGGTTTTTTATGGGGCGGCGCGATTGCCGCCAACCAGGCCGAAGGCGCATGGAACGTGGACGGCAAAGGGCCGTCCGTTGCCGACGCTGTCGCCTGGAAACCCAACCTCTCCGTGAAAGATTACAGCGGCCACATGGCCCTGACGGACGAGAATATCCGCGACGCGTTTGAAGGTAAAAATGATGCGCTGTACCCGAAACGCCGCGGCATCGATTTTTATCACCACTATAAAGACGACATCGCGCTGTTTGCTGAGATGGGTTTTAAGGTGCTGCGCGTATCTATTGCCTGGTCACGTATTTTCCCGACCGGAGAGGACGCCGAGCCAAACGAGGCCGGGCTGCAGTTTTATGAAGAACTGTTTCGCGAGCTGCGTCGTCATAACATCGAGCCGCTGGTCACCCTTTCCCACTACGAAATGCCGCTGGCGCTGAGCGAAAAATATAACGGCTGGGTGCACCGCAATGTGGTCGATGCTTTCGTTCGCTTCAGCAATGTTTGTTTCGACCGCTACAAAGAGCTGGTGCGTTACTGGCTAACCTTCAATGAAATAGACAGTATTCACCGCCATCCCTTTACGACCGCGGGCATTCGCGAAGAGAAAAGCGCGCCGGGCAACGCGAAACAGGATATCTATCAGGGTCTGCACCATCAGTTTGTCGCGTCTGCACTGGTCACGCGCGACTGCCACGCCAAAATTCCGGGCAGCCAGGTCGGGTGCATGCTGACGAAACTGACGACCTATCCGCACAGCTGCCGTCCGGAAGACGTTGAAGCCACGCTGAAGAAAAACCTGGAAAACTATTTTTATGCCGACGTGCAGGTATTTGGTGACTATCCGCCGCTGATCCTGCGCGATCTGGAACGACGAAATATCCATATTGAAATGCACCCTGACGATCGGCGTATTTTAAAGGCGCATACCGTCGATTTCGTCTCCTTCAGCTATTACATGTCGATGACCGAATCCACGCAGCCTGACGCCGAACGCATTCCCGGGAATACCGTTCTCGGTGTGAAAAACCCGTATCTGCCTGCGTCCGAATGGGGATGGCAGATTGATCCGCTTGGGTTGAAAATCTCGCTGCTGGAGCTGTATGACCGTTACCGGAAGCCGCTGTTTATCGTTGAAAACGGTCTGGGCGCGAAGGATGTGATCGAAAACGGCAAGATCCACGATAGCTATCGAATCGACTACTTCCGCGCGCATTTCGCGCAAACGCTGGCCGCGATTAATGAAGGCGTGGAGGTGATGGGGTTCACCACGTGGGGCTGTATCGACATCATCAGCGCGGGCACCTCGCAGATGTCCAAACGCTACGGTTTTATCTATGTCGATCAGGACGATGAAGGCAACGGTACGTTGAAACGGCTGAAAAAAGACTCCTTCTGGTGGTACCAAAAGGTGATTGCCAGCAACGGCGCAGATCTGAGCTAAGCATGCGCATTCCAGGCCGGGCAGACGCCCGGCCATCGCGCGTCACAATTATGCCTGACGCAAATTCTGTGCTGCCTTCACCATGTTCGCCAGCGCGGCGCGGGTTTCCGGCCAGCCGCGGGTTTTCAGGCCGCAGTCCGGGTTCACCCACAGGCGCTCAGCCGGAATGCGCTGAGCCGCTTTTTTCAGCAGGGCTTCAATCCACTCCACGCTCGGCACGTTCGGGGAGTGAATGTCATACACGCCCGGTCCGATTTCGTTCGGGTACTCGAACTCTTCGAACGACTCCAGCAGCTCCATGTCTGAGCGCGACGTCTCAATGGTAATCACGTCAGCGTCCAGCGCGGCAATCGAATCCATGATGTCGTTAAATTCGCAGTAACACATGTGGGTGTGGATCTGCGTGTCGTCCTTCGCCACCGCGGCGTTGATGCGGAACGCCTCCACGCCCCACTTCAGGTAGGCATCCCAGTCGCTGCGGCGCAGCGGCAGACCTTCGCGCAGGGCCGGTTCGTCAATCTGGATGATGCCTATGCCTGCAGCTTCCAGATCTGCCACTTCATCACGCAGCGCCAGCGCGATTTGCTTCGCGATGGTTTCACGGGTGACGTCTTCGCGCGGGAAGGACCAGCAAAGAATAGTCACCGGACCGGTAAGCATGCCTTTCACCGGCTTGTCGGTCAGGGACTGCGCGTATTTCGCCCACTCCACGGTGATCGCTTCCGGACGGCTGACGTCGCCGATCACCACCGGCGGCTTCACGCAGCGGGAGCCGTAGCTCTGCACCCAGCCATTCTGGGTAAACACAAAGCCGTCGAGATGCTCACCGAAGTACTCCACCATGTCGTTACGCTCGGCCTCACCGTGCACCAGCACGTCCAGCCCCAGCCGCTCCTGCTCGATAATCGCCTGCTTGATGTGTTCGGCGATACCGGTGCGGTAGTGATTCGCATCCAGGTTGCCCTTTTTGAAGTCCAGACGCAGGCCACGGATTTCGGTGGTTTGTGGGAAAGAACCGATGGTGGTGGTCGGCCACGCAGGCAGGTTGAAGCGGGCACGCTGCGCTTCGGCGCGTACCTCATATGGGCTCTGACGCTGGCTGTCCTGGGCGGTGATGGCCGCCAGGCGTTTTTCCACCGCCGGGTTATGCACGCGCGCCGAGTGACGACGTGCCTGGATCGGCGCACTCCATGCGCTGATCGCCGCCGTGTCGCCGCTGTTCAGCGCATCGCGCAGCAGCGTCAGCTCTTCACATTTTTGCAGGGCGAAGGCAAACCAGCTTTTCACCTCAGCATCAAGACGGGTTTCCACGCTCAAATCGATCGGGCTGTGCAGCAGGGAGCAGGACGAGGCCACCCACAGCTCACGTTTGCCGACGATGTCCTTAATCTGCGCGTATTTCTCGGTCAGATCGGCGCGCCAGACGTTACGACCGTTAACCAGACCCGCGGAGAGCAGCCAGTCTGCGGGCAGTCGCTTGTGCAGTTCCGCGACATCGTCTTTGCCGTGAACCAGGTCAACGTGCAGGCCCTGAACCGGCAGCGCGGTAATGGTGTTCAGGTTCGGCGTGACGCCCTCAAAATAGGTGGTCAGCAGCAGCTTCACCTGCCCCGCCAGCGCGTCATACGCCGGTTTGAAGGCATCGAGCCAAACCTTGGGCAGTTCGAGCACCAGCGCCGGCTCGTCGATTTGCACCCACTGAATGCCGCGCTTGCCCAGCTCAATCAGCACCTGTTTATAGACCGGCAGAATATCCTTCAGCAGGCTGAGCCGGTCAAAATGCTCGCCTTTAACTTTGCCCAGCCACAGGTACGTTACCGGCCCAAGCAGCACGGGTTTCACCTGGTGGCCCAGCGCCAGCGCTTCGTCCACTTCATCCAGAAGCTGCGTCCAGGTCAGCCTGAACTGCTGACCCTTTACGAACTCCGGCACCATATAGTGATAGTTAGTGTTAAACCATTTAGTCATTTCCGCCGCTGCCGCTGGCTCACCCGTTGGCGCACGGCCACGGCCGATGCGAAACAGAGTATCGATATCTACCGATCCATCTTTGTTCTGATGACGAGCCGGCACGTTGCCAAGCAGCAGGCTGGTCGTCAGAACATGGTCGTACCAGGCGAAATCGCCCACCGGCAGCAGCTCAATCCCCGCCTGTTTTTGCTGATCCCAGTGACGGGCGCGCAGCTCGCGTCCCACCGCCAGCAGTTCTTCACGGGTGGCGTTACCCGCCCAGTAGCTTTCTTGCGCTTTTTTCAGCTCGCGACGCAGGCCAACGCGAGGGAAACCGAGTGTGTGATTGCGGATTGTCATGGTGTGCCCCTTATGAAATTCGTTATTTAGACGTCCAGATGTTTACACATCTATAATTGGCAGGTACTGTATATTCCTCAAGCGCAAAATGTTCATGGCGAAGTGAAGGACTTTCATGATCGAGATAAAACACCTGAAAACGCTACAAGCGTTGCGGAACTGCGGCTCGCTCGCGGCGGCGGCGGCCACGCTGCACCAGACCCAGTCCGCCCTTTCTCACCAGTTCAGCGATCTGGAACAACGCCTCGGCTTCCGTCTTTTTGTGCGCAAGAGCCAGCCGCTGCGCTTTACGCCCCAGGGCGAGATCCTGTTGCAGCTGGCGAATCAGGTCCTGCCGCAGATCGCCAGCGCGCTCCAGGCGTGTAACGAACCGCAGCAGACCACGCTGCGTATCGCCATTGAGTGCCATAGCTGTATTCAGTGGCTGACCCCCGCGCTTGAGAACTTCCGCCAGAAATGGCCGCAGGTGGAGATGGACTTCAAATCCGGCGTGACGTTCGACCCGCAGCCCTCGCTGCAGCAGGGCGAGCTGGACCTGGTGATGACGTCCGATATTCTGCCGCGCAGCGGCCTGCACTATTCGCCGATGTTTGATTATGAAGTACGCCTGGTACTGGCGCCGGATCATCCGCTGGCGGCCAAAACGCGCATCACGCCGGAAGACCTGGCGACGGAAACGCTGCTGATTTACCCGGTTCAGCGCAGTCGTCTGGATATCTGGCGACACTTCCTGCAGCCCGCGGGCATCAGTCCGCAGTTGAAAAGCGTGGATAACACCCTGCTGTTGATTCAGATGGTGGCGGCCAGAATGGGTATCGCGGCGCTGCCGCACTGGGTGGTAGAGAGCTTTGAGCGCCAGGGTCTGGTGGTGACCAAAACCCTGGGTGAAGGACTGTGGAGCCGGCTGTACGCCGCCGTGCGCGATGGCGAGCAGCGTCAGCCGATTACGGAGGCGTTTATTCGCTCAGCGCGGAACCACGCGTGCGACCATCTTCCGTTTGTGCGGAGCGCGGAGCGACCCAGCGGCGATGGACCCACAGCGAAGCCAGGATCACCGCTCCCCCAATAAGGAAGCTCGGCCAGTGCGGCTGTTGCTGCCAGATGGCAAGGTTGACCAACAACCCAGCCGGGACATGCACGTTGTTCATGATCCCCAGCGTACCGGCGTCGACCTGCGTCGCGCCGTAATTCCACATGAAGTACCCCAACCCGGAAGCCACGACGCCCAGCCAGATCAGCACGCCCCACTGCACGGGAGTAGTCGGCAGCTTTTGCGGGTTACCGAGCATAAACCACGCCGCCACCGCGACCATCGCGGCCCCCATGTAGAACCACGCGAACGCGTTATGCTGCGGCATCGGACGGGTTTCCATCAGGCGTTTGTAGCCCACCATGCCGATGGCGAAACTGATATTGGCGAGCTGGACGAACATCAGCCCGGTCCAGAAGTGATCGCTCACTTTGTCGTAGCGAATAATCGCCGCGCCGATCACCGCCAGCGCCGCGCTCAGCAGGTATCCCCAGCGCAGACGACGTTTACTCAGCAGATCGTAAATCAGCGTGATGTAGAGCGGCGTCAGCACGGTAAAGAGCAGGAATTCCGAGACGGACAGATAGACGTAAGCCCGGAAGCTGAACAGATACATGATGCCGAGCTGCATCGCCCCCACCAGCATGTACAGCACAATCGTTTTCAGCGACTGTCCGCGCGTGCGCAGAAACGGCAGGAACACCAGCGCCGCCAGCCCTACGCGCATCAGCACCGAGAAGTAGCTGTCGACTGAACCGGCAAGGTATTCGCCAATCAGGCTAAAAGAGAAGGCCCACAGGATAGTGGTGATAATGAGTAGCGCCACAATGCTTGTCTCTCAGAAAGAAGGACAGGCATTGTAGCGAACTCTTTAGTTGACATCTGAGCAATAAACAATCAAATGAAGATTATTCAAGGAACAGCTTGCGCAGGTATTTCGGTACCGCGTTGTCAGCGTTAGAACCAATCACCTCCAGCTCCGGGTGCAGATCTTTCAGACGCTGATGAGCGTTCTGCATGATGCAGCCCTTGCCCGCCATCGACAGCATTTCGGCATCGTTCATGCCGTCACCAAAGGCGATACAGTCTTTCAGCTCGAAGCCCAGACGTTTCGCGACCGCTTCCAGGGCGTGGCCTTTGGAGACACCTCCCGCCATCACTTCCAGACAGGTGAGCGTTGAGAAGCTGACGTTAACGCGATCGCCCCAGCGGGCGTTGATCGCCTGTTCCAGCGGGAGCAGTGCTTCGTGGCTGTCGCAGGTGAAGAACACCTTACTGATCCCCTCCGGCTCAAGAAGGCCCGGCTCGTACAGGGAGTAGTTAAATACCGCTTCTTTGAAGAAACGCATTTCATCCGGACGGTGGCGGTTCATGAACCAGTCGTCGTCACGGTAAACGTTCGTGACGATAGCCGGATTATTGTGCACCACGCCAAACAGATCGGCGGCAATATCGCGATCCAGGTTGTGGGTGAAGATCAGGTTGCCGTCGGTATCATGCACGCGCGCACCGTTGGAGGTGATCATGTACGATTTGATCTCAAGATTATCGCGGATCTGCCCCACGTCGACGTGGTGGCGGCCGGTGGCAAACACAAAGTTCACGCCCCGTGCCGTCAGCAGCTTTAGGGTCTCTTTCGCGTAAGGCGACAGGGTGTGGTCAGGGGAAAGCAGCGTGCCATCTAAATCAGATGCAACAACCTGGTACATAGGGATTTCAACCTCTGGTGGAAAACGATAATCAATTATGCCTGTTGAAAAATTCAACAATGGCGTTGAGCGCGACTGAGCGCATAGCGTCCTTTTCAAAAAGGATCTCATGGTACGCGCCGTTGATGACCAGCGGTTTACCCCCTTCGCAGGGGTGACCGGCGGCCGCGCGCAGTTCACAATAGCGGTCATGCATGCGGTTATCCACCACACGCTCTTCTTCCGCCTGGATCAGAAGCGTCGGCGTGTCATCATCGCCCACGCCTGCCAGCACCTGCTCACCGGCCAGAATACCTTCCCGCACCCAGTGCCAGGTCGGGCCGCCGACGCGTAAGCGTGGTTCATCGGCATAAAAGCGCAGGTTACGGCGATAACGCTGCCGACTGTGGGTTAAGACGTTGATGGCGAACGGCAGCGCGCGCCAGCGTCCGGTTCCGATGGCATAGCCTTCACGAATGCGCTGATGGCCCTCAGCCCAGTCAAGAAGATGGCGCACCATCCAGTCCGGGAAACGTATGACGATACCGTACATCGGCGCGGTCAGCGCAATGGCATCGCACTGGTGTTCATAACGCTGCAAAAACAGCGTCGATATCGCGCCCCCCATGGAGTGCGCAAGGATGTATCGCTTACGCCAGGGACCGGGCTGAACTTCCTGCTGCCAGAACGCGGCAAAATCGTCGACGTAATCGCTGAAGCGATCGACGTGCCCACGGTGCGTGTCCGGAAGCATGCGCCCGGACAGCCCCTGTCCTCGATGGTCGATGATCAGCACATCGAACCCCATATGGACCAGGTCGTAGGCCAGTTCGGCGTATTTAACGTAGCTTTCAATACGCCCCGGGCAGACCACGATGACCCGATCATTTTTTTCATTACGGAAACGAACGAAGCGTACCGGGATGCCCCCGACGCCCGTAAACGCATCTTCCTCACGCTGGCGCCAGAAATCGGTCAGCGGCCCCATGGAGAAAGCAGCAAATGCGTTTTCTCGTGTTTCCCAGTCCTTTTTCTGCTGAAACATCGGGTTTCTACTCACCTAAGCCAAGGAATATCGTTTTTTCGTAACCGGTCACAAAATGACTCAACAATAGCGTATTGTGGCATAAAAACAGACGTTTCGGGAGTTTCAAATGACCTTCGAGTGGTGGTTCGCTTACCTGCTGACATCCATCATCCTTAGCCTTTCACCGGGCTCGGGCGCCATTAACACCATGACCACCTCCATCAACCACGGCTATCGCGGTGCGGCGGCATCCATTGCCGGTTTGCAGACCGGGCTGGGCATTCATATCGTGCTGGTCGGGATTGGTCTGGGGACCCTGTTCTCCCGCTCCGTGCTGGCCTTTGAAGTGCTGAAATGGGCCGGGGCGGCGTATCTGATTTGGCTCGGCATCCAGCAGTGGCGCGCGGCAGGCTCCATCAACCTCAACACGCTCGCGCAGACGCAAAACCGCGGCCATCTGTTTAAGCGCGCGGTGTTCGTCAACCTGACCAACCCGAAGAGCATTGTGTTCCTCGCCGCGCTGTTCCCGCAGTTTATCGTGCCGCATCAGCCTCAGGTAATGCAGTACGTGGTGCTGGGCGCGACCACCATTATTGTCGATATCATCGTGATGATTGGTTACGCGACGCTGGCGCAGCGGATTGCGGCGTGGATTAAAGGGCCTAAGCAGATGAAGGCCCTGAATAAAGTCTTTGGTTCGCTGTTTATGCTGGTTGGCGCGCTGCTTGCGTCAGCGCGTCATGCTTAGCGAGAAATAATAAGATGAATGCCGAAGCCGGCGAACAGCGCGCCGGCGAAGCCGTCAATCCACTTCGCGATACGCTGGTAGCCACGGCGCATCGCCGGTAAGGCAAACAGGCTGGCCACGATGGTAAACCAGGCAAAGGTTTCCACAACGATCAGCAGGAAGATGCCCCAGCGTGCGCCCGCACCGACGCTATCACCCACAAACAGCGAGAACACGGAGCCGAAATAGATAATCGCTTTCGGGTTCGCCAGGTTGGTCAGCAGCCCTTTTACAAAGCTGCGGCCGCCCGTTGCCAACTCTACCTTTGGCTCTTCCGGTTTTTTCTCTTCTTTCTTCAGCGCCCCGCGCAGCATCTGGTAGCCCATCCAGCACAGGTACAGCCCGCCGCCAACCATAATGATGTTATGCAGCCAGGCCATCTTCGCCAGGATCAGGTTCAGACCGAGCAGCGCAACGGCCGCCCAGACCATAACGCCCATGGTGATACCGAGCACGCCCATCATCGCCTCTTTGCGGGAGCGGCTGACGGCCGTTTGTGACACGAAGAAAAAGTCAGGTCCCGGGCTCATCAGCGCAACAATGTGCACTAACGCCACGGTGAGAAATAGCATCAACATAATTAACTCGCGGGGAAATAATTCAGTGAGTCATCATCCTGGCACTTTTTCGCCCGGCTGACTACTCCTCATCATCACCGTCGGCGTGAGAACGGATGAGCGCCATAAACTCTTTACCGAAGCGCTCCAGCTTGCGCGTGCCGACGCCGTTGACGCTGAGCATTTCGCTGGCGCTGAGCGGCATCTGCTCGGCCATCTCAATCAGGGTCGCGTCGTTGAACACCACGTAAGGCGGGATATTCTCTTCATCGGCGATGGCTTTACGCAGCTTGCGCAGTTTGGCGAACAGCTTGCGGTCGTAATTGCCGCCGTACGATTTTTGCATCACCCGCGGCTTGAGGGCGACCACGCGCGGCACGGCGAGCTTCAGTTCAACGTCACCGCGCAGGACCGGACGCGCCGCTTCGGTCAGCTGTAGCGCGGAGTGCTGAGCAATGTTCTGCGTGGCAAAGCCGAGGTGGATCAGCTGACGAATAATGCTGACCCAGTGCTCGTGGCTCTGATCCTTGCCAATACCGTAGACAGGCAGCTTGTCGTGGCCCATGTCGCGGATACGCTGGTTGTTGGCACCGCGAAGCACCTCCACCACGTAGCCCATCCCGAAGCGCTGGTTCACGCGGTAAATGGTCGAGAGTGCCTTACGTGCGTCCATCAGACCATCGTACTGTTTAGGCGGATCCAGGCAGATATCGCAGTTACCGCACGGCTCCTGTCGCCCTTCGCCAAAGTAGTTGAGCAGCACCAGACGACGGCAGGTTTGCGCTTCGGCAAACGCGCCCATCGCGTTGAGCTTGTGCCGCTCAATATCCTGCAGTTGCCCCTGCGGTTTTTCCTCCAGGCAGCGGCGCAGCCACGCCATATCGGCCGGATCGTAAAACAGCATCGCTTCCGCAGGCAGGCCGTCACGCCCGGCGCGGCCAGTTTCCTGATAGTAGGATTCGATATTGCGCGGAATGTCGAAGTGCACCACAAAGCGCACGTTCGGCTTGTTGATGCCCATCCCGAACGCCACCGTCGCAACCACGATCTGCAGATCATCGCGCTGGAATTTCTCCTGCACGTCGGCGCGGATGTGGTTCTCTAACCCGGCATGATAGGCAGCGGCGCTAAAGCCGCGGTTTTGCAGCCGCGCGGCGGTGTCTTCCACCTTCGCCCGACTGTTGCAGTAGATGATGCCGGACTTGCCGCGCTGCTCCTGGACGTAGCGCAGGAGCTGATCCAGCGGCTTGAATTTTTCCATCAGCATGTAGCGGATGTTGGGGCGGTCGAAGCTGCTGACCTGAATATACGGGTCGTTCAGCCCCAGCAGACGAACGATGTCCAGACGGGTGGTATCATCTGCCGTGGCGGTAAGCGCCATAAACGGCAGCTCGGGGAAGCGCTGACGCAGTTGGCCGAGGGCGGCGTATTCCGGGCGGAAATCGTGTCCCCACTGGGAAATACAGTGCGCTTCATCCACCGCCAGCAGGACCGGATTCCAGTGCGCGAGATGGTCGAGGAAGTTATCCAGCATCAGGCGTTCCGGCGCGATATACAGCAGGCGGATCTGCCCGGTGCGGCACCCGGCCATCACCTCTTGCTGCTGCTCCCGGGTTTGGGTCGAGTTAAGGCAGGCCGCCGCCACGCCGTTGGCGAGCAGTTGGTCAACCTGGTCTTTCATTAGCGAAATAAGCGGGGATACCACGACCGTCAGGCCGTTAAGCACCAGCGCGGGCACCTGATAACAGAGGGATTTACCGCCGCCGGTCGGCATCACCACCAGGCAGTCACGGCCTTCCAGCACCGTTTCAATGATGGTTTCCTGGCCAGGGCGGAACTGCTGGTAGCCAAAGGTTTCATGCAAAACCTGTTTAGCCAGCGACTCCTGATTCAATACTTCCGCCTGCGCCACATTAACCCCATATGCCTGAAATGAAACAGGCGCTATTTTCAGCGCCTGAGAGAGAAACTTCAACGTTTAACGCAAAAACATTCGAGCAACCTAGAGAATATCGTTCAGCATCACGCCCACGCCGACGCGGGTCTGGTTGAAGTTATAATCGATAAGCGACTCGCCGTAGCCGCTGTAGACTTGCGTATAAAGGCGAACATGCTTGCTTACCGGATAGCTTAAGCCCACTTCCGCACCGCCGTAGCCGGTATTCCAGTTGTACTGGCCTTTCGCACTCAGCACGGCATCACCTAGCTGGTAGCCGACTTTAAGCTGGTAGTAGCCCATATATTTGGTGATGTCCGGGTTGTCATCCGTGCTGCCGACCACATACCACGGCTTCACTTCCACCATCCAGTTACCGTTCTGCGCCATCAGGCGCGTATAGGCGCGGTTCCAGCTACGGGATGTCGGATCGGAACGGCCGTTAGAATCATGGTTAAAGCCCACTTCGACGTCGCGCAGCGTCCAGCCGGCAAATTCATAGTCCGTTGCGAAGCCGAGGAACAGCTGCGGCTCATAGTTGGTTTCGCGGAACGGCGAGGATTCCCCGCTGTTTGAGAGCTGCCACCAGGACTTCTGCGTATAAGAGGCACCAAACACCGAGTTCGGCCCCAGAATGCCGCGCCAGAACGGGAAGGCGAGGCTGAGCTGGAACTTCACTTCATCTTTACGCGCATTATCAGACCAGTTATAGGAGCTTATCGCCTCTTTGTTGAGATCGCTGGTCTGGGTATAAATCACGTAGTTGGTGTCATACGGATAGAGCGTGAACGGATTGTCATGCTCCTGAAGAAGGTTCGCGATAATGCTACCGTGAACGGCAGGCTTATCATGCACCTCTTTGATTGTCGCTTCCTGCGCATAGGCTGTGAGGGGCAGCGAAACCGCCGCCAGTAACCAGGCCAGATACGTCCGCATCGGTGGTGTTCTCCTGCAAAAGAGTAAAATTGATTGAATAGTTATGTGGCGAACATTCTACAGACTTCTGCGACAACTGCTGCATCCTCGTTTCTGAAAGTGGCATTCCTCGTTGCTGAGGCATAAAATCAACATTTCGTTAACAATAAGGATGTGATGCCTCATGTCAGCCATGCTTACCGCCGAAGAAGTGTTAAAACTCGTGGGCGAGATTTTTGTTTACCATATGCCGTTTAACCGCGCGCTGGGACTGGAGCTGGAGCGTTACGAGAAGGACTTTGCCCAACTGAGCTTCAACAACCAGCCGATGATGGTAGGGAACTGGGCGCAAAGTATTTTGCACGGCGGGGTGATTGCCTCCGCGCTGGACGTGGCGGCAGGTCTGGTCTGCGTGGGCAGTACGCTGACGCGCCATGACACCATTAACGAAGACGAGCTTCGCCAGCGTCTGGCGCGCATGGGCACCATTGATTTACGCGTCGACTATCTTCGTCCGGGGCGCGGAAATCGCTTTACCTGTACCAGCAGCCTGCTGCGCGCGGGGAATAAAGTTGCCGTGGCGCGCGTTGAGTTACACAACGAAGAACAGGTTTATATTGCCAGCGCAACCGCCACTTATATGGTGGGTTGAGGCGGCAAAATCGGGTAAAATTGATTCACTTTTTTGTAACGGATTTTCCCGATGGATGCTAAACAGACGCGGCAGGGCGTTTTACTCGCCCTTGCCGCTTATTTTATTTGGGGTATCGCCCCGGCGTACTTCAAGCTTATCGCCTACGTTCCGGCTGACGAGATCCTCACTCACCGCGTCATCTGGTCGTTCTTCTTTATGATTGCGCTGATGAGCCTCAGCCGTCAGTGGTCGGGCGTCAAAACGCTGCTGCAGACCCCGAAGAAGATCTTCCTGCTGGCACTCTCTGCCGTGCTGATTGGTGGTAACTGGCTGCTGTTTATCTGGGCAGTGAATAACCATCACATGCTCGAGGCGAGCCTGGGGTACTTTATTAACCCGCTGGTGAATATTGTGCTGGGGATGATTTTCCTCGGCGAACGCTTCCGCCGTATGCAGTGGTTAGCGGTGATTCTGGCCTTCTGCGGCGTACTGGTGCAGCTGTGGACATTCGGCTCGCTGCCAATTATCGCCCTCGGCCTGGCGTTCAGCTTTGCCTTCTACGGCCTGGTACGCAAGAAGATTGCGGTGGAAGCGCAGACGGGGATGCTGTTTGAAACCCTCTGGCTGCTGCCGGTGGCGGCGATTTATCTCTTCGGCATCGCCGACAGTCCAACCAGCCATATGGGCAGCAACCCGTGGTCGCTGAACCTGATGCTGATGGCGGCGGGCGTGGTAACTACCATTCCACTGCTGTGCTTCACCGGTGCAGCGACGCGCCTGCGTCTCTCCACGCTGGGCTTCTTCCAGTACATTGGCCCGACGCTGATGTTCCTGCTGGCAGTGGTGTTCTACGGCGAAGTGCCGGGGGCAGATAAGATGGTGACGTTCGCCTTTATCTGGGTGGCGCTGGCGATTTTCGTTGCGGATGCGATTTATACCCAACGCAGAGTGCGTAAAGGGCTGTAGTGCCTTTTTGCCAGATGGCGGTTGCGCCTTATCCGGCCTACAGGATCTGTAGGCCCGGTAAGCGTAGCGCCACCGGGCGGTTTCTCAAAGCCAGTTACGACGCTTAAAGTACAGATACGGTGCCAGGCCCGCGAGGATCATAAAGATAATCGCCCCCGGGTAACCAAAGCTCCACTTCAGCTCCGGCATAAACTCGAAGTTCATCCCGTAGCTGGAGGCCACCAGCGTCGGCGGCAGGAACACCACGGACACCACCGAGAAGATCTTGATGATGCGGTTCTGCTCGATGTTGATAAAGCCCATCGCCGCCTGCATCAGGAAGTTGACCTTCTGGAACAGAGATTCGTTGTGCGGCAGCAGGGACTCGATATCTCGTAAGATCTCACGCGCCTGCTCCAGCTGACCGCCCGGCAGACGCGCCTTGCGCACCAGGAAGTTCAGCGCGCGCTGGGTATCCATCAGACACAAACGCACCTTCCAGCCGATATCTTCCAGCTCCGCCAGCGTCGAAAGCGCTTCGTCGTACTCATCGCCCTGATGGCCTTCCATGATCACGCGGCT
The DNA here is from genome assembly GCF_040059225.1 of Enterobacter cloacae complex sp. Mu1197. NCBI lineage: Bacteria > Pseudomonadati > Pseudomonadota > Gammaproteobacteria > Enterobacterales > Enterobacteriaceae > Enterobacter > Enterobacter cloacae complex sp. Mu1197. Next base: position 4,484,892 of record NZ_CP157375.1, read on the forward strand.
CAGCTTTTCCAGATCGCTGTAGATGTTTTCAATTTCATCCGCCAGCTGTTCAATTTTGGTCTCGAACAGATCGAGCAGCAGCTCGTACGCGTTGCCGTCTACCATCGCCTGGCTACGGGCGCGCATGCGGTAGAGGCGGAATGCCGGTAGCTCACGCTCGCGCAGGGTAAACAAACGGCCGTCGCGAATGGTAAACGCCACGGTGGAGTTGCCCGCGTGGTCTTCGGCATCTTCAAAGAAGAAGAAGGAGTGAATATGCAGACCGTCTTCGTCTTCAAAAAAACGCGCGGATGCTTCGATGTCTTCCAGTTCCGGGCGCGTTGCCAGGCTTTGCCCTAGCTCAGATTGTACGCGAAGGCGCTCATCGTCGTCCGGCTCGACCAGATCCACCCATACGGCATCAATGAGGGGCTGTGACTCTTCGGCTTCAAGCCGAGTCAGTCGGTTATTTTCGAGTTGAAATGCGCTCAACATGACCGGGACTCCCAATGCAAAAAATATCGGACAGTTCGGTGGGCACACAGAAACAAATTGGGTTTCAGACCATTAAACAGCCTGACTCAGCGCGACGGGAATAGAGCAGTCGCTGACAACCACTAAGGCCATCAGCAAGAGGAGATAGCCTTAGGAGTTGTTCCTGGATGACAGGGAATTGAGCCAGTATCTACTGGGTGTGTCCAAGGCGAATGTCCTCTTAGCGTAATCGTGCGCGCATGTTACGCCAGCTATAACTGTGGCGTCAACACGCAACGGAACGCTGAAGGGCATTAATTGACCTTCACTGTATAAGGCTAGCAGATTATTGCAAAATAATGATATTTTTCTGAATGTTAGACTGTTTCCAGCTTCGCGTAGGCCGCCACCAGCCATTTGATCCCCTGCCCCTGGAACGCCACCTGCAGGCGGCTGTGCTCGCCGCTGCCTTCCAGATTCACAATGGTACCTTCGCCAAACTTCGAATGGCGCACGCGCTGGCCCAGCTTGTAGCCGGTGTCGGTTTCCGCAATCGGCGAGCCCATGCGCTGATGGCTGACCGGACGGCTGATGCTCGCCCGCAGACGTACCTCCTCCACGCACTCTTCCGGCAGTTCACCGATAAAGCGCGACGGACGGTGATAGACCTCTTTACCGTACAGACGGCGGGTTTCGGCGTAGGTTAGCGTCAGCTTTTGCATCGCACGCGTCACACCCACGTAGGCCAGACGACGCTCCTCTTCCAGACGCCCGCCCTCATCCAGCGACATCTGGCTCGGGAACATCCCTTCTTCCATGCCAACGATGAACACCTGCGGGAACTCCAGACCTTTGGCGGAGTGCAGGGTCATGAGCTGAACCGCATCCTGCCAGGTGTCCGCCTGCCCTTCGCCCGCTTCCAGTGCGGCGTGGGAGAGGAACGCCTGCAGCGGCATCAGGTCTTCGTCTTCTTCGTTGTAGCTGAACTGGCGCGTTGCCGTGACCAGTTCCTCTAAGTTCTCAATACGGGTCTGGCCCTTCTCGCCTTTTTCCTGCTCGTACATGGTGCGCAGGCCCGAGTCTTTAATCACCCGATCGGTCTGCACGTGCAGCGGCATGTCGGCGGTTTCCTGCGCCAGGGCGTCAATCAGCTCAAGGAAGCGCTGCAGGGCGCTGGCCGCGCGTCCGGCAAGGGCCTTTTCCTGCAGCAGCTCGCGGCACGCCTGCCACAGCGTCAACTGGCGGTCGCGCGAGGCCTGACGCACCACGTCCAGCGTACGGTCGCCAATCCCGCGGGTTGGGGTGTTCACCACGCGTTCAAACGCCGCGTCGTCGTTACGGTTGGCAATCAGACGCAGATACGAGAGCGCATCTTTGATTTCCTGACGTTCGAAGAAGCGCATGCCGCCGTAAATGCGGTACGGCATGCTCACCTGCAGCAGCGCCTCTTCCAGCACGCGCGACTGGGCGTTGCTGCGATAGAGAATGGCACACTGCTCCAGTGCGCCGCCGTTGTCCTGCCAGGTTTTGATGCGGTTGACCACGAAGCGCGCTTCGTCGAGTTCGTTAAACGCGCAGTAAATCGAAATCGGTTCGCCATCGACGCCGTCGGTCCACAGCTTTTTACCCAGACGCCCGTTGTTGTTCTCAATCAGGGCGTTGGCCGCGCTCAGAATGTTGCTGGTTGAGCGGTAGTTCTGCTCCAGACGGATGGTTTGCGCGCCGGGGAAATCGTTGAGGAAGCGCTGGATGTTCTCCACCTGCGCCCCGCGCCAGCCGTAGATCGACTGGTCGTCATCGCCCACGATCATCACCTTGCCGGTATCACCGGCCAGCAGACGGATCCATGCGTACTGGATATTGTTGGTATCCTGGAATTCATCCACCAGGATATTGGTAAAGCGTTCACGGTAGTGCTGCAGGATGTGCGGCTTGTTGAGCCACAGCTCGTGGGCGCGCAGCAGCAGCTCGGCAAAATCCACCAGACCGGCGCGATCGCACGCTTCCTGATAGGCCTTGTAGACGTTCTGCCAGGTCTGCTCGACCGGGTTGCCGAAGCTCTGAATGTGGTGCGGGCGCAGCCCCTCGTCTTTCTGACCGTTGATGTACCACATCGCCTGACGCGGCGGCCACTGCTTCTCATCGAGGTTCATCGCCTTGATCAGGCGCTTCAGCAGACGGAGCTGGTCTTCGCTGTCGAGGATCTGGAAATCCTGCGGCAGGTTGGCGTCCATGTGGTGCGCACGCAGCAGGCGATGCGCCAGACCGTGGAAGGTACCGACCCACATGCCGCCCTGGCTGGTGCCCATCAGCTGCGCGATGCGGTGGCGCATCTCCGCCGCCGCCTTGTTGGTGAACGTCACCGCCATGATGGAGTACGGCGAGCAGTTTTCCACGCTCTGCAGCCAGGCGATACGGTGAACCAGCACGCGCGTCTTACCACTGCCCGCTCCAGCCAGCACCAGCAGGTTGGTGCGCGAGGCGGCAACCGCGTCACGCTGTTTGTCATTAAGGCTGTCGAGCAGGTAAGAAACGTCCATTGGCACCGTCACGTCATGTCGGGCAGGCGAAGCGCATTCGCCAAAACCCTGTTAATTTATACAGAACAATTGATGATTATATCAGCGTCGTGAGGGATGCCAACCGCGAAATTTCCACGTGCGGCAGAAGACGGCTATCGGAGGCGATCATCAGGTCAGCGTTTTCCGGCTTGATCCAGCAGGCCTGCATGCCGCAGCGGATAGCGCCCGCCACGTCTGTGGTCAGGTCATCCCCCACGTGCAGGATCTCACCCAGCGGCAAGTTAAGCTTATCTGCCGCCAGATGGTACATGTCACTGAACGGCTTCGCGCGCCCGTGAGGACCCGCACGCAGCACGAATTCAAAGTAATCGCTCAGGCCAAACAGCTCCGGCTGGGCATTGCCGTTGGTGATGGCCACCAGCGGCCACTTTTCGGCAAGCTTCGCCAGCGTGTCGTGGGTTTCCTGCGGCACGTCGATACGGCTGCGCCATTTGGCGAAGTTTTCCATGGCCGCTTCCGCGCCAATGGCGGCATCCTGCGCGCTCAGGCCAACATTCCGCATCGCCTGCTCAACCGCGCGACGACGCCATTCGGTCACGTCGTGGTAAATGTCCGGCTCGGTCTCCCGCAGGGACTGGCGAAGCTTCTGGAAATCCTTGTTCTGTATCGCCTTCAGCGCGGGATGGTAGTTCTGCACAAACGCCAGGGACTCCTGCTCGGTACGCAGGATCACCTCGCGGTTGTCATAAAGAGTGTCATCAAGGTCAAACGTCAGGGCTGAGATCTGACCGAGTGGGCGGTAAAAACGCATTATTTCCCCCGTTTGGCGCGTGGATGCGCCGCGTCATACACCGAGGCAAGGTGTTGGAAGTCTAAGTGGGTATAAATTTGTGTGGTCGACAGGTTCGCATGGCCGAGCAATTCCTGCACGCCGCGCAGATCGCCGCTCGACTCAAGCATATGTGTTGCAAAGGAGTGGCGCAGCTTGTGCGGATGCACGTGGCTGTTAAGCCCCTGCTTAATGCCCCACTCCGCAAAGCGCTTCTGCACGTTACGCGCCGAGATCCGCTTGCCGAGTTTCGACAGGAACAGCGCATCTTCGTCGGAGCCAAACAGCCCGCGCAGGTCAAGCCAGTGCTCAATCCAGGAGACCGCATTGCGGCCAATCGGCAGGCGGCGCTCTTTGCTGCCCTTACCCATTACCCACACTTCGCCCGACTCCAGATCGAGATGCTTGAGATCAAGGTTGACGAGTTCAGACAGACGCAGCCCGGCACCGTACATCACCTCCAGCATCGCGCGATCGCGCACGGCCAGCGGATCGTTCAGATCGATATCCAGCAGGCGGTTAACGTCGTCAACGTCAATATTTTTAGGCAGATGGCGCGGCGCCTTCGGCGTGGCGATCCCTTTTGCCGGGTTGGCTTTTAAGCCCCCCTGGCTGACCAGCCAGTCGAAGAAGCTGCGCAGCGCTGAGAGCCTGAGCGCCAGGCTCGCCGGGCTGAGGTTTTTTTTACGGCTACGCACAACAAACCCGCGTACCGTCGCAGCATCACATTGTTGCCAGCTTTTCAGGCCGATTTCGTCGGCGATCTGCATGATGGCATCAAGCTGACGCTGATAGTTAAGCAGCGTAATGGGACTAAGTTGACGTTCCACGCCGAGATAGCGCAGAAAGCGCGAGACGTCAGTGGCGAGCAGTCCGTCCGTCATACGCGCTCAATCCAGCGCTCCAGCAGCTCAGGCAGCATCAGGGCGATCTCCTGCAGCAGGTGCGTGGCTTGCCCCTGCTCATAGTGATGCGCGTCGCGGCTGGTAAATAAGATGACGCCCAGATCGCCATCGCGCCCCATCAGCGACATCGCCACCGATCCAATCGCTTTGGCCTCTGGCAACACCACCAGCAGCTCAGGCCCGTTAAGCGGCCCCAGATAGTGGTGCTCATGGCCCAGACGCTGTATGCGCAGCGGCTCAAACGCCTGACGGCTCAGTGCCAGATGGGTAAATCCCGACGGCGCGCCGATGCGCCAGCGGTCAGGGAAAAGACGAATCGTTGCGCCCGCCAGCCCCAGCTCGCGCGCCCAGCGATGGAAGCGGCTGAGGAACTCGTCAAGGCTGTGCGCCGACGCCAGACGCGCCTGCAGATGCAGCAGACGATAGAACAGGCTTTCGTTGGTGCTGGCCTGCTCCATCAGCAACGTCATGTTCTCTTCGAGCTGGTTGATATGGTTGCGCGCGCGCGCCATGTGCCATTCCACCAGCGACACGGTCCCGCGAACCGGATGCGGCACGCGCATCTCTTCGACGACGCGTGCATTGCGAATAAAAAACTCAGGATTGCGCAGCAGATAATCAACAACAGCCCTGTCGTCCAGTTCCGTCACTGTTTCCTGCAGTTCTTCCCCTGGTTGTTTCATAGATGGATAAACCCGTCATAGACATGTGCCGCCGGGCCAGTCATATACAGTGGATGACCCGGTCCTTTCCAGGCGATATCAAGCCGACCGCCCGGTAATTCCACGCGAACCTCTTCTGCCAGTAACCCCTGGGAGATGCCCACGGCCACTGCCGCACAGGCTCCGCTTCCGCAGGCCTGCGTCTCGCCCGCGCCGCGCTCATAAACCCGCAGACGAATGTGCTCGCGCTTCACTACCTGCATAAAACCGATGTTCGCGCGCTCCGGGAAACGTTCGTGGCTTTCCAGCACCGGGCCGAGCGTTTCGACCGCCGCGGTTTCCACATCATCAACCTGAATCACGCAGTGTGGGTTACCCATTGAGACGACGCCGCACAATACTGTCTGCTCGGCCGCCCGCATAATATAGGTCTTTTCCGCTTTGTTTGCGCGAAACGGTACGACGGAGGGCTCGAAGTTAGGCTCGCCCATGTTCACGCGCACCAGCTCATCATCGGTGACGCTAAGCACCATGCGACCATTGGCCGTGCTGACGCGAATATCACGCTTGTTGGTCAGCCCTTTCAGACGGACAAAGCGGGCGAAACAGCGCGCGCCGTTGCCGCACTGGTTAACTTCGCTGCCGTCCGCATTAAAAATACGGTAGTGGAAATCGAGGTCGGGATCGTACGGCGGCTCAACCACCAGCAACTGATCGAACCCCACGCCCAGATGCCGATCCGCCAGACGACGGATCAGTTCCGGGGAGAAAAACACATTCTGCGTTACCGCGTCGACGACCATAAAATCGTTGCCAAGGCCATGCATTTTAGAGAACTGCATCATTTGCTCCATTGCGCGGGTACAGAACGTTGTCGTCAGAGATTAACCTGAGTCGGGCCGCCGTTGTCGCCACGGTCGTTAGTGTTTGGCGTGGAAGACTCAATGCCGCTGTTAACCGGTTTCGTCGGCGGCGGTGCGGTTTTATCCGCAGGCGGAAAGTACAGTGGTCCCTTCAGTCCGCAGCCAGTCAGGCTAAACAGCGTGATGAGAACGGCAAGCGTTCGGAAAGCGTTTTTCATTATAAAGTTGCCCGTAAGTTCAAATCTGTTTCTATCATCGCAGGAGAAGACACAAAAGCAAGAGTTTGCCGCTTTCCTGCAACGGGAATTATTTAGGGTTATACTGCCGGCATCACGAAAAACAGGAACAAAACCATGAACGACAGTGAATTCCATCGCCTTGCCGACAACCTGTGGATGACCATTGAAGAGCGTATTGACGACTGGGACGGCGACAGCGATATCGATTGTGAAATCAACGGCGGTATTCTGACCCTGAGCTTCGAAAATGGCAGCAAAATTATTATTAACCGCCAGGAGCCGCTTCACCAGGTCTGGCTGGCCGCTAAACAGGGCGGCTATCATTTCGATCTGAAAGACGGGGAATGGGTTTGCGACCGCAGCGGCGTGCCGTTCTGGGAGCTGCTGGAACAGGCTGCGACTGCTCAGGCGGGTGAGGCGGTGAGTTTCAGGTAGTTTTGGTGCCGGGTGGCGCTGCGCTTACCCGGCCTACGGATTCGAGCTATTGTAGGCCCGGTAAGGCGTAGCCGCCACCGGGCGAGCGAAAAGGCTCAGGAGAAATACTGCTGCAACAGCGGCGCGGTGTCCTGATTGGCAGGTGCGGCAGGCGTGACGGCCTGGGTGCGGAACGGAATCACCTGCGTACGACCTTCGACGTTCACAATCTGGTAGAACTGCGGCAGGTTAAAGTTGATAAAGCTTGAGCCGTAGGTAAAGCGGTCATGCGAAGAGGAGTAGAAGCGGCTGACGTCGCGCACCAGCTCTTCTTTACTGCCTTCACAGTGGTGATACACCTCGGCGCGGTTGGTCTCATCCAGAATGTAGATGTTAAACCCGGCGTTATCACCCGACTCTTCAAAGAAGAACTGAATAATCCCTTCACTGGCAAAGCCGTCCACCACCTGCGGAAGCTTAACATGGTTGGTTTCCACCTGCACCGACAGGCCATGCAGCTTGTTATGCGAAATCGCGCCGTAGAATTCGATGGCGTTTTCCAGCTTCTGTACCGACACGTTGAGACGTTCAAAGAACAGGCCCCAGGTCTGGCCGGAGACGCGCAGCGCCTTAAAGCGCCCGGTTTCCTGACGGGTACTGGAGAGACGCAGTTCGATACATTCCGAGACCAGCTGCTGCACGCGGGTACGAATCAATCCACGCAGGTGCTGGCTGTAGCAGAACACTTCCACGCTGTCCGGCGGCGCGGCATCCTGGTGCATCTTGCCGAGAATGGTTTTCAGCGCCTCGATCATCGCCTGCTCGCCGTTGAAGTGCAGGGTACGCACTTCGTTCCACGAGTTGCGGTAGAGCAGGTCCACGCTGCCGACCAGGCAGTTTTGCTGCTCGCCAAAGCTAAAGACGTCCAGCTTGCGGAAGTCAAAATGGACCACCTGATTGCGGAAGGCCGCCGTCGGGTCATATTCCAGGTTGACGATGATCGCCAGATGGCGAATCTCGCACGGGCTGTAGAGCGCTTTTGGCGTCGGCGCAGGCAGACGCAGCGGGAAGTGGTGCGACACATCCGCGACCATCTCCTGCAGCTTAGCGAGATCGACCACCTCGTTGCCTTTGATAAACAGGCGCGTGCGCGAGGTCAGCAGGCCGTTAAACCAGGCCCAGGCCACCAGCTTGTTCAGATAGCGGTTATATTCCAGCGGCTGATGGCTGATGATGGAATCCATGCTTGGCGCACGGTTATACAGATACCACCCGGTGCGGTTCGCGCGGCCCGGCGGCACGTAGATAAAGGTCAGGTTCGGTTCTGACAGGTCAGGCGAAATCTGCGGGTTAACCAGCGTGACTTTACCCGGCAGCGCTTCAAACGCGGCGTAAAGCTTACGGGTCAATACCCCAATGTCCTGCGGACTGGCGGAAACGCTGAGGTTGTTACGGCGCGCAAAGCGGATCAGGTTACGGTAGCTTTGCATCATCGCATCGAGCAGTTCGTTGTGTGCTTCACGCACCTGATCGATTTTCCAGTTGGCCCGGTTGTCGAGCATGGACAGACGCGCTTCGTCCCATCCCCACTCTTTGACTAACTGACTGACCACTTCACGACGCCAGCCCACGCAGGCGCGCTCGCGGCTCAACTTCTCACAGACTTTGAGATAGAAACATCGACGCACCAGGTCAAGACGCGTAGTGTCATCAATGGCTTTCAGGTATTCGGTCACGCGCTCCAGCATCATGCAGTAGGCGTCGAGCCCGAAGGAGACGATTTCCCCGTCGTGCAGTCGCTGCTTGATGTCTTTCGCCAGCAGGCGCGGCGTCGGGTATTCCCAGGAATAGGCTTCAAGCAGCAGCGTTTTGAGCACCGCTTTGTACGGCGAGTCGATACTCTTATAGAGCTGCCAGAGGCTTGCGCCGAAGTACTCTTCCGCAGACAGAGAGCTGAGACCGCCGAGGTCCAGCCATTCGTTTGGCGTCAGTACGCCCTGCGCGTAAAGCGACATGACGTAGTCATCGTAATGCTCTTCTTCTTCGCACGGGACCATATTCCACAGAATACGCTTCCCGGCCAGACGCACAGCAGTACGGTAAAATTCATCCAGCAACAGGATGTGCTGGGTCGAGCCGCAGTCCTCACCACCCAGACTGCCGCTTTCGTTATGGCGGAAACGGTTTTCATCAATCAGGAAGAAGCTCACTTCCACACCGAGCGATGCCGCCCAGCTCTCCAGCAGGCTGCATTTACGCTGCAGCAGCTGACGCTCTTCGTTATCGAGCCAGGACTGATGGCAGACCCAGATGTCCAGGTCCGAAGAACAGCTTTGCCCTACCGATGAGGTGCTCCCCATTGAGTAAACGCCGGTAATCGGCAGTTCACCTTTTGGGGACTCCTGCGGCGGCATGCCGCGGTAGAGTTCCAGCTCGTTCAAATAATGCTGTTGGGTTTCATCAGGCGTGAAAAGGCAAATGCCCTGGGGAACGTTACCATCAAGGTAGCCAGGCATCAGCGGGTGGTGATAGTGCAATAATGTCGGCAGCAGACTGTATACCTGCTGGAAAGCAGGGCCCATAGCAGCAAGCGCGCGATCCACACGCAGTTGATTTATGGCATCCAGTCTCTGTTTCAGAGTCTCAATATAGAGGTACAAGACGTATCGCCTGATGTTTCCGGGTGTCGCAGCTATTCAAAACACGAGTAACAGCGGACCCGCAGTATTTCAAAAAGATAACCGTTACCCTTTTTCGCCCTTATCATTTTTGGTGGTACCGACGAAAAAATGGTCTAAAACGTGATCAATTTAACACCTTGCCGATTGACCGTAAAGAAAGATGCGCTACATACAAGTGTAGCACCGTTCTGTACGTGTAAATTCCTGAATACGGCTATGGCTGACGAATACGCCGCCTTGTCCCTCTCACGCTTCATCAACCGTAAAACTGCCATCCCAGAGTCAACAATGTTAGGATGGTTAGCGATTGATAATGACGGTAACAAGCATGTTAGACAATGTTTTGAGAATTGCCACACGCCAAAGCCCTCTCGCGCTCTGGCAGGCACATTATGTGAAGCAGCGCCTGGAAGCCTGCCACAGCGGATTGCGCGTCGAGCTGGTACCGATGGTCACGCGCGGTGACGTGATCCTCGATACGCCGCTGGCGAAAGTGGGCGGCAAGGGCCTGTTCGTCAAAGAACTGGAACTGGCATTGCTTGAGAACCGCGCCGATATCGCCGTACATTCGATGAAAGACGTGCCCGTCGAGTTCCCGGAGGGGCTGGGGCTGGTGACCATCTGCGAGCGCGAAGATCCGCGCGATGCGTTTGTCTCTAACCGCTATGACTCGCTCGACGCGCTGCCAGCGGGTAGCGTGGTTGGCACGTCCAGTTTACGCCGTCAGTGTCAGCTGGCGGAGCGTCGTCCCGATCTGATCATTCGCTCGCTGCGCGGTAACGTCGGCACGCGTCTGGGCAAGCTGGATAACGGCGATTACGATGCCATTATTCTCGCCGTTGCCGGCCTGAAGCGTCTGGGGCTGGAGGAACGTATTCGCGTGGCGCTGCCGCCAGAGCTGTCGCTGCCGGCTGTTGGTCAGGGTGCTGTCGGCATCGAGTGCCGTCTGGACGATGCACGTACCCGCGCGCTGCTTGCTCCACTGAATCATGACGAAACCGCTACCCGCGTAAAAGCGGAGCGGGCGATGAATACCCGCCTCGAAGGCGGGTGCCAGGTTCCGATTGGCAGCTATGCTGAATTGACGAATGGCGAACTGTGGCTGCGCGCGCTGGTAGGCGCCCCGGACGGTTCGCAGATGGTACGCGGCGAACGTCGCGGAAAAGCGCAAGATGCCGAGCAGCTTGGCGTGTCGCTGGCGGAAGAATTGCTGGATAACGGCGCCCGCGAGATTCTGGCTGACGTTTACAATGGAGAACCCCCTGCATGAGTATTCTCGTCACCCGCCCTTCTCCCGCAGGAGAGCAGTTAGTGAGCCGTCTGCGCACACTGGGGCAGGTGGCCTGGAGTTTTCCGCTCATTGAATTCTCCCCCGGTCGCGAGCTCTCTGCGCTCGCCGACCAGATGAATACCCTTCAGGACGGTGACCTGCTGTTTGCGCTGTCGCAGCATGCCGTGGAATTTGCCCACGCACAGCTGCAGCAGCAGGGACTGGCGTGGCCAACCGCCCCCCGCTATTTCGCGATTGGCCGTACAACGGCACTGGCACTGCATACCGTAAGCAGCGCGGACGTTCGTTACCCGTTAGATCGGGAAATCAGTGAAGTCTTGCTACAATTACCTGAATTACAAACTGTTGCCGGCAAGCGTGCGCTCATTTTGCGCGGCAATGGGGGCCGCGAGCTGCTGGGCGAAACGCTGCGTGAACGTGGTGCGAACGTGACGTTCGTTGAGTGCTATCAGCGCTGTGCAAAACACTACGACGGTGCGGAAGAGGCGATGCGCTGGCACGCGCGAGGCATCAATACGCTGGTGGTCACCAGCGGTGAAATGTTACAACAGCTTTGGACGCTGATACCGCTTTGGTATCGCGAAAACTGGTTACTCCGCTGTCGGCTTCTGGTCGTCAGTGAGCGTCTGGCGAACCAGGCCCGGGAACTGGGCTGGCAGGATATTCGGATCGCTGATAACGCCGACAACGATGCGCTGCTGCGCGCATTACAATAACTCTCAAATGGGAAGCCATAATGACGGAACACGACAAATCCTCCGCCGTGGTTGAAGAGACCAGGGAGACTGTGGAGACGACGCCACAGCCAGAGACGACTGAGAAAACCGCTGAGAAGAAAAACGGCAGCAACAAAACAAGCCTCACGCTGAGCGCGATTGCCATCGCCATTGCGCTGGCAGCGGGGGTTGGCCTGTACGGGCTGGTGAAGCAACAGAGCGCTAACCAGACGTCTACCAGCGACGCGCTGGTGAATCAGCTCACTGCCCTGCAAAAAGAGCAGGAGACGCAGAAAACCGAGCTGGAAGCCGTGATTAAGCAGCAGGCCGCAGCGCTCGCCGAAGCGAACAGCAAACAGGAAGAGCTGACCAAACAGCTGGGTGAAGTACAGCAGAAAGTCGCCACCATTTCCGGTACCGATGCCAAAACCTGGCTGCTCTCGCAGGCTGACTTCCTGGTGAAGCTCGCCGGACGTAAGCTCTGGAGCGATCAGGACGTCACCACCGCTGCCGCGCTGCTGAAAAGCGCCGATGCAAGCCTGGCGGACATGAACGACCCAAGTCTTATTACCGCCCGTCGCGCGATTACCGAAGACATCGCCAGCCTCTCCGCCGTCTCGCAGGTGGATTACGACGGCATTATCCTTAAAGTGAATCAGCTGTCGAATCAGATTGATAACCTTCAGCTGGCGGATAATAACGACGACGACTCCCCGATGGATTCCGACGGTACCGAGCTTTCGAGCTCCCTGAGCGAATGGCGCATTAACCTGCAAAAAAGCTGGCAGAACTTTATGGACAGCTTTATCACTGTCCGCCGTCGTGACGAAACGGCCGTACCGCTGCTCGCCCCGAACCAGGACATCTATCTGCGCGAGAACATTCGTTCCCGCCTGCTGGTCGCTGCCCAGGCCGTGCCGCGTCATCAGGAAGAGACCTACAAACAGGCGCTGGATAACGTCTCAACGTGGGTACGCGCCTACTACAACACCGATGATGCGACGACCACCGCCTTCCTCGAAGACATTGATAAGCTCAGCCAGCAGAACATCACCATGAACGTGCCGGATAAGCTGGCCAGCCAGCCGATTCTGGAGAAACTGATGCAGACGCGCGTACGAAACCTGCTGGCACAGCCGGGCGTACCGGCAGAGCAGACGAGCGGAGCGGCTCCAGCGACGGCTCCTGCGCCTGAAAGCGCACCGCAGGGAGAGTAATGATGCTAAAAGTCCTCTTACTCTTCATCCTGCTGATCGCCGGGATCGTCCTGGGGCCTATGCTTGCGGGTCATCAGGGTTACGTCCTGATCCAGACCGATAACTACAACATTGAAACCAGCGTAACGGGTCTGACGATCATTCTGATCCTCGGCGTGGTGGTGCTGTTTGCGATCGAGTGGATCCTGCGCCGTATTTTCCGTACCGGTGCCCATACCCGCGGCTGGTTCGTTGGCCGTAAGCGCCGCCGCGCCCGTAAACAGACCGAGCAGGCGCTGCTTAAGCTCGCAGAGGGTGACTATCAGCAGGTTGAAAAGCTGATGTCGAAAAACGCCGACCACGCCGAACAGCCGGTGGTGAACTATCTGCTGGCGGCCGAAGCAGCGCAGCAGCGCGGTGACGAAGCCCGCGCTAATCAGCACCTGGAGCGAGCGGCTGAGCTGGCTCACGGCGACCCGATTCCGGTGGAAATCACGCGCGTTCGTCTGCAGCTGGCACGCAATGAGAATCACGCGGCTCGCCACGGCATCGACCGTCTGCTGGAAGTCGCGCCGCGTCATCCGGAAGTGCTGCGTCTTGCCGAGCAGGCCTATATTCGTACCGGCGCCTGGGGCTCACTGCTGGACATCATTCCATCGATGGCGAAGGCCGAGGTGGGCGACGATGAACATCGTGACGAGCTTCAGCGTCTGGCGTGGATAGGCCTGATGGATCAGGCGCGCGCTGACCTGGGCAGCGACGGTCTGAAAACCTGGTGGAAGAATCAGAGCCGTAAAACGCGCCAGCAGGTTCCTCTGCAGGTGGCGATGGCAGAACATCTCATCGAGTGTGACGATCACGACACAGCTCAGGAGATCCTCCTCGACGGTCTGAAGCGCCAGTACGACGATCGCCTGGTGATGGTGATCCCGCGCCTGAAAACCAACAATCCTGAGCAAATCGAAAAAGTGCTGCGCCAGCAGATTAAAACTGTTGGCGATCGCCCGCTGCTGTGGAGCACGCTCGGCCAGTCGTTGATGAAGCATGGCGAATGGCAGGAGGCGAGCCTCGCCTTCCGCGCCGCACTCAAGCAGCGTCCGGATGCCTTCGACTACGCATGGCTTGCCGATACGCTGGACAAGCAGCATAAGCCGGAAGAGGCGGCCGCCATGCGCCGTGATGGGCTGTTGCTGACGCTGCAAAATAACGGTACGCAGCAGTAATTCATCAGGAGGCCAGATGGCCTCCTTTTTTTATCGCCTTTCTCCTGCTACATTCTTTACACCCGCATCTGCAAACGAACCTGCCAATGTAACGATGTCTTTTCATTAACTTTTTTTCATACACGCGCACTTGCTGCAGCGTGGACTAAATCGTTTTTGAAAGGAAATCGTCATGAACTCGCTTTTATATGCGCTAATTGAAGCGCTGCGCTGCCACCGCTGGCTGCGCCTGCTTGCCTGTGCTTTTATCTTTTCTTCGCTGGGGAATGGCTTAACCCAGGTTGTGGTCTTCGGCTTGCTGTTAGCATGGTCAGCTCCGCCCGCTCTGCTTACCCTTGCTTTTCTTTTCGCGACGGTACCGGGATTTATCGGCAGTACGATCGGCGAAAAGCTATGCTCACGCTGGTCTCCGATATCCCTGCTGATACTGACCGAAGGGCTGGGCCTGCTCGCCCTGCTCTTTCCCCTGCTTGGTGTGGGTTATCACAGCGTTGCCGCATTACTCGCCGTACAATCCACAGAAGCGCTGCTCAGCGGGATGAGCTGGCCCGCGCTGACGTTGCTCTTTAAGCGCGGACTTAGCGAAGCAGAGCTGCCTGCTGCGACCTGTCTGGAAAATGTGATTTTTGCTTCGCAGGTATTGTTAGGGACTGGCCTGGGCGTGGTGCTGTTCCAGAAGACGTCCGTGTTTACCCTGCTGGCCATTGATACCGCCAGCTTTCTCGGGTCACTGCTCATGCTATGGCTGGCTGGACGCCGGTTTTCTGCGCCATCACTCCCGTCCTCCGGGGAAGAGGAAGCCCCTGCGGCATTACGCTGGCGGACGATGACCGTTCGGCAGAAACGCAGTCTACTCCTTCTGCCGTCGCTGGCGGCCGTCGGCTCTCCGGCTATGGCGCTGCTTCCGGCGCTGGCACAGCAAATCCATCCTCAGGATGCGGCGGGCCTTGCTCTGCCGCTGCTTTTCGCAAGAAGCATGGGTCAGCTTTGCGGTCCCATGCTGCTAAAGAAAGAGAGCCTGACGCGTTTTGCCGCTCACACGCCGCGCATCATCGTTTGTCTCGGCATCTTTCTGGCCGCTTATGGAACGCTACCGTTGTTGTCCGGATGGATGGCATGTGCACTGGGGGCGATCTTTATCGCACATCTTGCCTCGAATATTCTCTTCGCAGCCGGGACGTTTGGGGTACTCAGTAGTTTTCATCTCACGCAAACCGCTTCAGCCAGTGGGAAAGCCTGGCGCTGGCAAACGCTCAGCGCCTCTCTTTTTACCGGCATCGCTGCGGCAGTGGCTGCCGGGTTTGGCTCAGTAGCGGCACTCTATGCCGTCTCGTCAGCGGCCCTGGTGATGGTTGCCCTGATCGTGCGCCGGTATCGGGAATAAGGCATAAAAAAACGCCTGCTATAAAAGCAGGCGTTAAAACAGGTCTGTAAGACAACATATTTGGTGCTTCACTCAACGTTATGTCCATGGTGTCTGATGAGGCCGAAGCGACATCTGTCAGTGGACGATAAGCACCGTAAATGGCTCTGCGTCATTCCGGAGTTTATGAGGCACGAAGGCGAACATAAGAGATGGAATGAGCATCTACACGCATATTATTGCACGTAACGTGCCAGGTTCGCACCCAAAACGTTTACATGACGCAACATTTTAAGATAAAAGGAAATTATGCTGTTAAGCGCCGTCTTAAGCTCCACAATGTATCGGTAAGGACAGAATTCTGTCGCCAGGAGGAGACAGCAAAATGGAAGTATGAATAATTGTTTTATTTTCAATGGATTGTATGTCGCTGAATCGCGACAATGAAACCGGACGCTGTCGGGGAATGACTACAGGGATGAAAAATGGCAGAAAACAAAAAACCCCGCCGAAGCGGGGTTCAAAATTGGTCGGCGAGAGAGGATTCGAACCTCCGACCCACTGGTCCCAAACCAGTTGCGCTACCAAGCTGCGCTACTCGCCGATGTACTGCTTTTTTGAATTTTTAGTTCAATTCATTTAAAAAGTCGTGGTGCGAGGGGGGGGACTCGAACCCCCACATCCTAAGGACACTAACACCTGAAGCTAGCGCGTCTACCAATTCCGCCACCTTCGCAATTCACAACTCTTTCAATAATGGGGTGGCTAATGGGATTCGAACCCACGACAACTGGAATCACAATCCAGGGCTCTACCAACTGAGCTATAGCCACCACTGTATTCTTTCACGCGGTACTGACTACTTCTCAGACCACCGCAGCTCTAGCGCCGGGACTAAAATGGCGCGCCCGACAGGATTCGAACCTGAGACCTCTGCCTCCGGAGGGCAGCGCTCTATCCAGCTGAGCTACGGGCGCTTAGCGCCGTTGCGGGGCTGGATATTACGTACCTCCGTCCCCGCTGTCTAGTGCTTTTTTGAAAAAAATGCGCGTTTGGTTATGGTTTGCACATTTTGCCGCTTATTCCTCCACTTTCTGCGTGGTGGCACGGCGACCCAGGCCAAAAAGCTTATAGGCAGCCGTCACGGCGGCCAGGAAGATCACCCCGACAAACAGCGACATGCGGGTATCTTCATTAAAGTACATTCCGATTAATACGCAAATCAGGAACGCCATCGTCAAATAGTTCGCATAGGGGAACAGAATTGAACGGAACGGATGGCTTTCAATCGCCTTTTTATGCGCATGACGGAAACGCAGCTGGCTGATGAGAATAACAAACCACGGCACCATGCCCGGCAGGACGCTGGCGCTGTAGACGTAAACGAACACCCGCTGCGGATTAGGAATGATGTAATTCAGGCAAGATCCAATCAGCAGGATTGCAATGGAGACCGCCACGCCCGCCACCGGCACCCCGGCACGTGAAACTTTACTCATTGCCGCAGGCAGCTGGTTATTCTTCGAGAGC
The DNA here is from genome assembly GCF_040059225.1 of Enterobacter cloacae complex sp. Mu1197. Classification (NCBI taxonomy): domain Bacteria; kingdom Pseudomonadati; phylum Pseudomonadota; class Gammaproteobacteria; order Enterobacterales; family Enterobacteriaceae; genus Enterobacter; species Enterobacter cloacae complex sp. Mu1197. The sequence goes on from NZ_CP157375.1 coordinate 4,501,779, forward strand.
GCGTAGAGCATACGCCCACAGCTGTACATCCCGCTGTTACAGCCTGACAGCGCGGCCGTCAGGACCACAAAGTTGATGATGCCCGCCGCCGCCGTGATACCAATTTTGGCGAAGGTTAAAACAAACGGGCTGCCCGTCGAGCCTATTTCGTTCCACGGGAAGATGGTCACGATAACGAAGATGGCGCCCACATAGAAAATCAGGATGCGCCACAGCACTTTGCCCACCGCACTACGCAGCGTGACCTGTGGATTTTTCGCTTCACCGGCGGTAATACCGATCAGCTCAACGCCCTGGTACGACGCTACAACGATACACAGCGCCGTCAGGAAGCCCTTCCAGCCGCCGGCAAAGAAGCCGCCGTTTTCGGTCAGGTTACCAAAGCCGATAGCATGTCCACCGTTGCCAAAGCCGAAGAAAATCACGCCCAGGCCGACGACAATCATCACGATGATGGTGGTGACTTTGATCATCGCAAACCAGAACTCGATCTCACCGTAAAGACGCACGGCGGCCAGGTTTGCCAGCGCCACCAGCCCCACGGCAATGAGCGCGGGTATCCACTGAGCCATATCCGGGAACCAGAACTGGACGTAAACCCCTATCGCGGTGATCTCGGAGATGCCCACCGCCATCCACATAAACCAGTATGACCAGGCCGTCAGATAGCCGAAGAACGGGCTCATATAACGATGCGCGTAAACGGCGAAAGAGCCGGTTACCGGCTCCAGGAAGAGCATTTCGCCCATGGAACGCATGATGAAGAAAACAAACAGCCCGGCGATAATGTACGCCAGTAATACGGAAGGGCCTGCCCACTTGAGCGTGCTTGCGGAGCCCATAAACAGGCCCACGCCGATAGTGCCGCCCAGCGCTATCAGTTCAATATGACGAGCTTCCAGCCCACGCTGCAGCTCCGGTTTTTTCTCTGCCATAGATCCTCGATTGTGTTTGCTGTTTCCCGGCTTAAGACCGGGTATTGTTTTTTAGGGGGACTAAAATACGGAGCGAATGGTTTCTTAAAATCTGCCAAATGGCAAACGATGCATTAAAAAAATGAATGCATTGCACAGATTATCAGCAGTTTTGCAGGCGAGTTGCAGCGCGAATAGCATATCGCGCTACATTTTGATTACATTTTTCCGGTGTAATGCCAGACGAGGTAGCGAAGCAGACGGATCTGTCGTTTAATGCGTGTCGGTTGCGATAGCAGACGATACAACCACTCCAGCCCAAGATATTGCCAGACCGTTGGCGCACGCTTAACGTGGCCTGTAAAGACGTCGTACGTACCCCCTACGCCCATGTAGAGGGCATCCGGGCAGACCAGGCGGCAGTCACGCATCAAAATCTCCTGGCGCGGGGACCCCATCGCCACGGTGACAATCTTTGCCCCACTGTCACGAACGCGCTCAAACAGCGTCTGCCGATCTTCCGGTTTGAAGTAACCATCCTGGCTGCCGACAATATTAACATTCCATTGACGACGCAGTTTCTCCTCCGTCTGGGCCAGTATCTCCGGCTTCCCGCCAATCAGGAACACGGGCGTACCCTGCGCGCCTGCGCGGGCCATAAGCTGCTCCCAGAGATCGGCCCCCGCGACGCGGGAAACATTAGCGTCAGGATACTTTTTACGGATAGAGCGGACCACGCTGATCCCGTCCGCGTATTTAAATTCGGCCGCTTCAATCAGGCTTTTGACTTCCGCGTTATCCTCAACCGCCAGCATTTTTTCCGCGTTGATGGCCACCAGCGTACCGGATTTCATCTTGCCGTCGGCGAACAGAAAGTCCAGCGCGTGCTGCATGTCGCGCCAGCCAATAAGCTGCAGGCCACGTAGCGCATAGCGCGGTGCAGAAATTCTATCAGTCATTACTATCCTTACTCAGACTTGCGACAGCGTTGTGCTGCCCTGCCGCTCGCGCTTGTGCACAAGCCCGGCGCTGTCAAACAGCCAGTACAACAGTTTGGCCAATAACAGGCAGACGCCGAAAACAACCATGAAGAACACTACGCGCGAAACGAACGAGTCCAGCCCTTCGCGCGCCAGAACGATCATATTGAAAATGGCACCAAAGCAGAAACTGTGCAAAATGGCCGCTTTATAGCGGTTGGTCTCTTCGTTGCCACGCACGTAAAGCCAGTCGAACCACTTGATGATCAGCCCCACGGCAACCGCCCCGGGCAGAATGAACCATGCCCCGCCCATCACCACCAGGGAACCGATCAGCGTGGGTGAAATTGCCAGACCGGAATGGTTGTTCAGCACTTCCCAGGTAAAATAGTTCGCGGTATTGAGCACCACACCAGGGCGATCCGGCCATAGCCAGGAAGGGATAAAGACGTAGAAGTCGCGAACAATCGGCGCCAGCCCCTGGAAATCAATCTTGTCGTAGTTTTGCAGCAGTAATGCCAGGTTTTCCCACGGCGAGAACGTATCGCGCGTGAGGTAGAGGAACGTATAAAACGCCTCATCACCCGCCACGTTCATTCCGTACCGTTTCAGCGCCAGCCAGAACATCCCCACAATGCCAAACACGCCTGCCGCAACCAACATCCACAGCGAGATCCAGCCGCGGATGATGCCGATAAACAGGAAGATGGCGAAGGCGATGATAATGTTCGCGCGCGTGCCGCCCACAATCATGTAGGTCAGGATGCCAAACGCGACGGTACTCACCAGGAAGAACAGCCACGCTTTGCTGTCCTGGCGCAGGAAGAAGATCACCAGCATCGCCGGGATGAAGAAGTAGAAGAAACGCTTAAGCGCCACGCCCGAAACCTCGGCCGAAAAAATCTGGCTGTAGGAGTGGAGCTTAAACAGCAGGAAGCCGTTATGCATGAAGAAGATGCCGACGCTGACCAGGGCGATGGTCATCAGCATCACCCATGTCAGGTGGGTTTCCACCCTATTCATGGTAAAGAGCGCCCGACGCGGGGCAGCTGTCTGCGCTGAACGCAGACGCGTTTTATAGGTGACGTAGTAGACCGCATAGAAGCAGGTCGCCGCCAGAAGCGCCTGGAGCAGAATGTCCGGCGGCGCGACGCTCACGTCAAAACGGAAGACCAGAATGCTGGTGAGCGGGAAGCCGAAAAAGAACGTCAGCAGGAACAGTAACGAGAAGAAGACGTTAAAGTTGAAGCGCACCCGGCGGAATTCAAACCAGGTGAGCGTGGCGATAAACAGGGCGCTCAGAAGCCAGACAACCAGTAAGCCGCTGAATTGCAACTGACTCATGCTTTGTCTCCTGAAGCGATACGCAGCGCGCGGTGCCACGGCGTGAGATAATTCGGGCTGAAAAAATCGATGCTGTTTTTATCCACCAGCGTGAGCTGACGTTGAGCTTCACGTACCACCTCGACGTTCAGCGTGTCTGAGGTAAACAGCACCGGAATATGCTGCTCGGCCATGTCCTGCCAGAACGGGTTGTCGCGGTTGAGCACGCACGGTACCCCCGCCTGAATCAGCAGACACAGTGTGCCAATTCCCTGCTGTCGGGCAAAGATGAAATAGCCGAGATCGCATTTTCTCAGCAGTGCGAGATATTCCTCAAATTCCAGCTTATCGCTGAGGATATGCAGATTTTCTGCGCTAAACAGCGCCAGTCCCTGCTGGCGAACCTCGTCAATATAGGCGTCGTTGTTGGCGGGATAGCCCATCGGCACCACCACGTTCACCGTGTCGCCAAACTGTTGATGCACCGCCCTGAGCGCCGCGACATGTTCGTTACTGCGATCGCCGGAATTCCCCACCAGGATCGTCAGCTTGCCTTCACGCACCGCGTCATTGGCCATGGCGTTCAGCGCCGGATCCATGCGGGTGGGGAAATAAAGCAACTCGCCGCGCACGTTGGGGTGCTGTTTAGCAAAATAGTTGAGATCGCCGCGGGTAGCAAAAACGCAGCCCACGCGCCCCTGCGCCATGCGGCGCAATGGATAGAAAAGACGGAATTTCCAGCCGCGGGAGACTTCATAAAGATCGGCTCCCCAGATATGCCAGCTGCACTGGGAGGGTTTAATCCCTCCGCTGAGAAGCGCCAGCCACAGGCCGGTGTTAAACTGCCCGTGGAAGAAGAATCGTTGCTCGCGGTCGGCTTTCGCCCTGGCAACGACCGCCTTTGCCAGCGTGGCCTTATCAGGCCAGAAGCGAATCGTCAGCGCCGGAAACGCCTCGCTCAGGCCCTTATCCTGACCTGCAACCATAAACTCACGCGCATCAGGATCCCCCGATGCCAGCTCGTCGTTGAAGAACCGCAAAACGGTCTGGTTATGGTGTGGGATATCCGATCCCAGGATGTGAATCAGTGCAGTCATGCGCGTTTACGCCACAATAAAAATACACCGCAACAGGCGGCGAAATAAACGATATAGGTTGCCATGTAGGCCTGAGCCGCCCCCAGCGCGCCGTGCGCGGGTATCAGCCAGTGCGAGAACGAGGTCAGTAATGCAAACTGGCTAATTTCCGCCAGGATATACAGCCGCAGGGAGGCTTTTGCTATCACCAGATAGCCGAAAACGTAAGCCCCCACTTTCAGTACATCACCCACCAGCTGCCAGGCAAAGAGATCGCGCATGGCGATGAACTTCGCCGAAAACAGCAGCCAGATGGCGACATCGCGCAATAGCCAGACGGTAAAGCTGGCAGCCGCAACAGCCGGCAATACAAAGCGCAGCGACCGGAAAATCTCACGCGTAATATCCTGTCTGGAGGTCAAACGCGATAAGGTTGGCAGCAAATAAACGCTAAAGGAAGCCGTAATAAACTGGAGATAGGCGTCGGAAATACTGCTCACGCCCTGCCAGATCCCCACTTCATCCCAGCTATAATGCGCCGCCAGCAGGTTTCGCATCATCACGTAGGCCACCGGCAGCGTGACGGAGGTGATGAGCGCCATCAGGGTAAATTTACCCAGCTGGCTGACAAGCACTTTATCCCATTGCGGCTTGAGGTAGCTCAGGGGGATGACGCCCCGACGCATCAGCATAAATGCCGCAGGCACAACAACCAGCGCCGGAACCAGCGCCAGCCCCAGCAGTGCGCCTTCATAGCCCCCCAGGCGATAGCAGAAATAATAGGCAATCACGCCGATGACGCTGCCCAGGATCAACGCAAGCGCGTTCCCGGCCGCATCACGAAACCCTTTCATCAGCGCCAGCAGCAGGTTAGCCCAGGCAATCCCCATCTGCACCAATGCGACCAGACGCACCAGCCCCTGATAGTGGGTGTGACCGAATAATCCCTGACTGATGGGCGCCGCCGCCAGCAGAAAGATAATCGCCATCAGGGTCGAAAAACCCGTGACCATCGCCGAGGAGGTGCCCACGACCCTGCGAAGCTGGGCCGCATCATCATGATACTGCGCAACGTATTTGGTCACGCCGTTGAAGATACCGGCACCGGCAAGCACCCCAAGGACGGTGACAAGCTGGCGGAAATTACCCGCTAGCCCCACGCCAGAGGGGCCAAATGAGACAGCAAGCAGCTTGACGACCAGCAGCCCGGCGCCAATTTTTACAAGCGTGGACGCGGCGGTCCACACCGATGCTTTTGCCAGAGACATATCAGCCGAAATAGCTCAGAAGGGTATTAATCACCGTACGCTGGTTAACTGGCGCGAGGTTGTAGAACAGTGGCAGACGAAGCAACCGCTCACTTTCTTTGGTGGTGTAACGGTCTTCACCCGCGAACGTTCCAAACGCTTCGCCCGCCGGGCTGGAGTGCAGCGGAATATAGTGGAACACCGCCATAATTTCGGCTTCTTTCAGCCAGGCGATAAGCTCGCTCCGGTCGTCGTTATCGCGCAGCTTGATGTAGAACATGTGCGCGTTGTGGACGCAATCTGCCGGGATAGTCGGCAGCTCAATACGCCCGGCTTTGGCCAGAGGCTCAAGCGCATCGTAATAGGTTTGCCACAGGGAGAGACGCTGCAGGTTGATGCGATCCGCGGCTTCCAGCTGCGCCCACAGGTACGCGGCCTGCAGATCCGCCATCAGATAGCTGGAGCCAATATCGCGCCAGGTGTATTTGTCGACCTGGCCGCGGAAGAACTGGCTGCGGTTGGTGCCTTTTTCGCGGATCACCTCCGCACGCTCCACGAGCGCCCGATCGTTAATCAGCGTCGCGCCACCTTCTCCGCCTGCCGTGTAGTTTTTGGTTTCGTGGAAGCTAAAGCAGCCGATATGGCCGATGGTGCCCAGCGCGCGTCCCTTGTAGGTCGACATCACACCCTGGGCGGCATCTTCCACCACAAACAGGTTATGTTTTTTGGCGATGGCCATGATGGTGTCCATTTCACAAGCCACGCCCGCGTAGTGAACCGGCACGATCGCGCGCGTTTTGTCGGTGATCGCCGCTTCAATCAGCGTCTCATCAATATTCATGGTATCCGGGCGGATATCCACAAAGACGATTTTCGCCCCGCGCAGGACAAACGCGTTCGCCGTGGAAACGAAGGTGTAGCTCGGCATGATCACTTCATCGCCGGGCTGGATATCCAGCAGCAGCGCGGCCATTTCCAGCGATGCCGTACAGGACGGGGTCAGCAGCACTTTGGCGCTGCGAAAACGCTGTTCCATCCACTGCTGACAGCGACGGGTAAAACCGCCGTCACCGCAGAGTTTGCCGCTGCCCATGGCAGACTGCATATAGTCGAGTTCCGTTCCGACGACGGGTGGTGCGTTAAATGGAATCATCTTGTCACCTGTATAACCAGTAGGCGGTGGCGTCGATGTTGGCACCACTCGCAATATAACGTTTAAGCGCGGCGGTGTTGCCCACCTGGGTCGCCACCCGCAGCGTCTCAACCTGCTGCTGCTGCGCCCAGTGCAGCGCCGCCTGCATGAGCTTCTCACCCATGCCACGCCCGGCTAATAAGCCAATACGCGCCTCGCGCGCGTTGAGCTTGCGAAGCGAGACGAACCCCTGGAGTTGACCGTCCCCTGCGCGGAAAACCAGGCAGACGTGATCAAAGGTGCCTTTAACCGCGTTTTCTATCCACTGGGCATAAAAACGTCCGCTATCGTCAGGTGCATACCAGGGCGTACGAAAGCGACTCTGCGCAAACGCCTGAGCCGCCATCTGACGCAGCACGGGAATATCCTGTTCGGTTGCCATATCCGCATCGGGCGCATCGTGCCGGGTGAGGGTTATGGAAAGGTCTGCCTCACCTTCAACCAGCTGAAAGCCGCGTTGCTGGAGCGCGTCAAGCAGGTCGGTACGGTCCGCCGGGATCTTCGCCTGAATCCGTTGCCAGGCGTTCAAATCTGATTCAGCCAGTACCGGCGCATCATCGCGCAGGCGCACAATGGCCGACGGCAGGCCGAAAAAGGCACTCTCCCACTGCAGGGGCTCGAGTACCCCGTTCAGGCTGTTCAACGCCAGACGCCTTTGGTATCAACCACATACTTCTGACGCACCGCATCACCAGGCGTCGCTTTAAACGCTTTATGATCCACCAGCAGCACCAGTACGTCCGCCGTCGCCAGTGCCTCATCCAGCGCTGTCAGCGTGCAGTGCCCCGCCAGTTTTGCCGGCAGTTCATGAATATTCGGCTCAACCACCAGCGTTTCACCCTTGTGCCATTCGGCAATCATCTGAGCAATTTCCATCGCCGGGCTTTCACGCAGGTCGTCAATATTCGGTTTGAAGGCCAGACCAAAGCAGGCAATTTTCAGCTCTCTGGCGCGCTTGCCGCTCTCTGCCAGACAATCCGCTACCGTGGTTTTGACCTGATTGAGTACCCAGTGAGGTTTGCTGTCATTGACTTCACGCGCGGTGCGAATCAGGCGCGCCTGCGCTGGGTTCTGCGCCACAATAAACCACGGATCGACGGCGATACAGTGTCCACCCACGCCCGGGCCTGGCTGGAGAATGTTGACGCGCGGATGGCGGTTCGCCAGGCTAATCAACTCCCATACGTTAATCCCCTGATCGGCGCAGATCAGCGACAGTTCGTTCGCAAAGGCGATATTGACGTCGCGGAAGCTGTTTTCCGTCAGCTTACACATCTCGGCGGTGCGGGAGTTGGTCACCACGCATTCGCCTTCCAGGAAAATCTTGTACAGCGCGCTGGCGCGTTCGGAACAGACGGGCGTCATACCGCCAATGACGCGGTCGTTTTTAATCAGTTCGACCATGACCTGGCCCGGAAGTACGCGCTCCGGGCAGTAGGCGATATTGATATCTGCCTGCTCCCCCGCCTGCTGTGGGAAGCTTAAATCAGGGCGCGCGTCGGCCAGCCACTGCGCCATCTGCTCGGTAGCGCCGACGGGAGAGGTCGATTCCAGAATCACCAGCGCCCCTTTCTTCAGCACAGGGGCAATGGACTTCGCCGCCGCCTCGACGTAGACCATGTCGGGCTCATGGTCGCCTTTAAAGGGCGTTGGAACGGCAATCAGGTAGGCATCCGCTTCAACGGGCGTCGTGCTGGCACGCAGGAAGCCGCCCTCCACCGCCTCTTTCACTACACGATCCAGATCGGGCTCGACAATATGAATTTCGCCACGGTTAATGGTTTCCACCGCGCGGGCGTTGATATCCACACCGATAACCTGTTTCTGACGAGAGGCAAACGCCGCCGCGGTGGGCAAGCCGATGTAGCCAAGACCAATGACAGAGAGGGTAGTAAAACTCATAGCGATACCTGATTGTGTTTAAGTGCATGCAAAATACGGCCACAAGCCTGCCCGTCTCCATAAGGATTATGGGCCCGGCTCATCGCCTGATACGTTTCATCGTCATGCAGAAGGCGCGTGACTTCTTCGACAATGAGCTGCGCGTTGGTGCCAACCAGACGCACCGTCCCGGCTTTCACCGCTTCCGGACGTTCCGTGGTTTCACGCATCACCAGAACCGGCTTGCCGAGAGAGGGCGCTTCCTCCTGAATGCCGCCGGAATCGGTAAGGATCAGCCAGGCATGGTTCATCAGCCAGACAAACGGCAGGTAGTCCTGAGGTTCAATCAGAAGGACATTTTCAACATGACCCAGGATGCGGTTAACCGGCTCGCTGACGTTAGGATTGAGATGGACCGGATAGACAATCTGCACATCGTCGTTCTGCGCGGCGATTTCAGCCAGCGCGTGACAGATTTGCTCAAAGCCCCGGCCAAAGCTTTCGCGTCGGTGGCCCGTCACCAGTATGGTTTTTTTACCGTTGTGCAGGAAGGGATAGCGGGCAGCGAGTTCTTTCTTAAGATCGTCGTTTGCGAGGACGCGGTCACGTACCCAAATTAACGCATCGATGACCGTATTGCCGGTCACAAAGATTTTGTTATCGGCGATATTTTCACGCAGCAGGTTCTGACGCGAGTTTTCCGTTGGCGCAAAGTGGTACATCGCCAGGTGGCCCGTTAGCGTGCGGTTGGCTTCCTCCGGCCACGGCGAATACAGATTGCCGGTACGCAGACCCGCCTCGACATGCCCCACGGGAATACGTTGATAAAACGCGGCCAGGCTGGTCGCCACGGTCGTGGTGGTATCTCCGTGTACCAGCACCACGTCAGGCTTGAATGACTCCAGGATCGGCTTGAGATCTTGCAGTATGCGACAGGTTATCTCCGTCAACCCTTGCCCCGGTTTCATAATATTAAGGTCGTAATCCGGGACGATGGAAAAGAGCGTTAAGACCTGGTCAAGCATCTCACGGTGCTGGGCCGTGACGCAGACTTTCGCTTCAATATCAGGATCGCTGGCCAGGGCATGAACCAGAGGTGCCATCTTAATGGCCTCCGGCCTGGTGCCAAATACGGTTAGTACTTTCACATCGATTCTCTTCGATTAGGCGATGAAGGCCGCAGCCTTCATCGTAGACGGCATTCTTAGTTTGTGCGACGACGCGTTAACGCCACGCCAGCGCCCGCCAGTGCACCGACAATCCCCCACATGATCATCAGGAATGCACGACGCGGACTGTCGCGTTTTACAGGTTCTTCAGGCGTTCGCAAATAACGATAGGTCTGAAAACGCGGGTCCAGAGAGGGACCGACATTAAGCGTATTGAGCATCGCGCGATTTTGATCGTAATCGAGGTCAACATCAGGACCGACGGCCTGGAGATTTTCCAGGCGTGCCTGCAGCATAGGGCGACCAAGAAGGAACATTTCAGAGTCAGGCAGTTCATCAGCCGGCACGTCCGTCTCACTACGAGAAATATTGTGCTGTTCCGCAATTTTCAGCGCCTGCTCAATGTTGTGTACACGGCGAGTGAAAATCGCTTTAGCCACCTCTTCCTGACGTTTCACCTGGGCTTTCATCTGGATGGTACGGGCCGCCCAGGCGCCTTTAAGCTCTTCGTTAAGATGGCTTGCGGCACGCTGGCTGGCAAACGCGACGTATTGACGCAACAGGTTGTTGGCATCCGGCGCGGTTTCTGCAATCAGCTTGACGCTGTCATTCACGTTACGCAGCGCGTCGCCCGGCATAAACTGAATATTGTTAATCAGATCGTCCAGCAGGGCGGCATCGGCTTTGGTGTTATCAACCCGACGCTGCTTGTAGTAATCCGTCTGGGACCAGAAGTCGCGACGCGTATCCCACGAAGCCAGTTGCATCACAAACTCTTTGTAGGCCTCATCCATAACGGAAACCTGATCTGGCGTGGCAAGGTTGGCTTTGATATCCAGGTTTCGCAGGAATTGCTGCTGGGAATAGTATCCCCCAAGCATGTTAACCGTTGGTTTGTCCGTGATTGCCGTGGCGCTCCATTCCTGTTTTGCAAAGAACGTATAGGCCAGCGCTAACAGTGCAAATCCCAGCGCGATCCCCGCAATCCAAAGTTTGCCTGCCCATAACACGCGAAACAAACCCCGAATATCCAGTTCATTCTCTGTTACCACTGATTTCGCTCCCGCCAACGGTTGAGTCATCATAGTCCCGGTTTTATTTAGTTAATGTTGTGTTTTTGCCACTGTTACGACGCATCCGGCGTTTAATACGTTTTATGAACCGCGCCACTTTCCATGCGCGCTTAATGCAGTAGCCGTACAGGAAAAATGCTAGCAAGAATAATACCAACATGACCCATTCTGGCACAAAATGAGCATACTCCGCGGCAACACCCACTCCCGCAAGGATAGCAGCCGCTACGGTTATCAAAACAAATGCCTGTCTGGAGGTGAATCCAGCTCTCATGATCAAATGATGAATATGCTGTCGGTCGGCTGAGAAGGGACTCATCCCTTTGCGCAAGCGGCGATACATTATCGCAACCATATCCATTAACGGGATAGCGATAATCCACAACGCGGTAACAGGGCTGATAGGATGGACTTGTCCCTGAGTCGTTTCCAGCAAGATCCAGATGACGGTAAACCCAATGAGTGTACTGCCCGCATCACCCTATAGCGACGCCCCAGCGCACCGAGGTTTAACAGGATATAAGGCAGGATGGCGGCAATCATGGCGAAGCACCACATAGCAAGACTATATTGTCCGTCAAACCACAAAATAAAACCGATCGCGGCAAATGAGACGCAGGAGAGTCCCCCCAGCAAGCCATCAATACCATCGACCATGTTGAATGCGTTTATAGCCACCCATACGGCGAAAAGCGTCAGAAAATAACCGAACGGGCCGAGCACCATCTCCCACGAGCCAAAAATATAGCCCAGGCTACTCAAGTAGAGTTTTGCTGAAACCATCATGGCAATGCCAACTGCCGCCTGCACAAAGGCGCGAATTTTAACGCTGATGTCATAACGATCGTCAAGCGCGCCGACGATAACCAGTACCGTTGAACACATCAGGTATAATTTGACATGTGGGACATAGTAGTTAGCAATTGCGAAGGCATAGCAAATACCAGCAAATACTGAGATACCACCCACCAGGGGGATCATACCCTGATGACGTTTCCGGAAGTTGGGTTTATCCACTAACCCCACGTATTTCGCCACCTTACGCGCAATAAACAGAAAACAGGTGGTGAATAAAAAAATACTGGTTAGATCAGTAAACGTATCGAATAGGTTCACAATGGATTCTCAACAAATGTTAGTCTCGGAAGTATAACCATGAAGGCTCATAGCCCGAAGGTAAAAGTAAACCTCTTGTGACCTCATTTGTATATTATTCAAGCTATTAATGTTTTTACTCTACGAATCGTCTTATTGTTACACCTACACGTCAAAATTGGGAGTAGGTGGTACTAGCGTATAGTCCATAAAAGAAAAACGCCACGTAAAAACGTGGCGTTCGCTGGCTTTATTTGCGTTACGAGCGTTTCATCATGTCGAAGAAATCGTCGTTGGTTTTGGTCATCGCCAGTTTGTTAATGAGGAACTCCATCGCGTCGATTTCACCCATTGGATGGATGATTTTGCGCAGGATCCACATTTTCTGCAGCTCTTCCTGAGTGGTGAGCAGCTCTTCTTTACGGGTACCGGAACGGTTGTAGTCGATAGCCGGGAAGACGCGTTTTTCAGCGATCTTACGAGAGAGGTGCAGTTCCATGTTGCCTGTACCTTTAAACTCTTCGTAAATCACTTCGTCCATTTTGGAACCTGTATCGATCAGCGCCGTCGCGATGATGGTCAGGCTGCCGCCCTCTTCCACGTTACGTGCAGCACCGAAGAAGCGTTTCGGACGATGCAGGGCGTTAGCATCCACACCACCGGTCAGCACTTTACCAGACGCTGGCACCACGGTGTTGTAGGCACGCGCCAGACGGGTGATGGAGTCGAGCAGGATGATCACGTCTTTCTTGTGCTCAACCAGGCGTTTTGCCTTCTCGATAACCATTTCCGCAACCTGAACGTGGCGAGATGCTGGCTCATCGAAGGTTGAAGCAACCACTTCACCTTTAACCAGACGCTGCATCTCGGTCACTTCTTCCGGACGTTCGTCAATCAGCAGCACCATCAGCACACAGTCTGGGTGGTTATAGGCGATGCTCTGCGCGATGTTCTGCAGCAGCATGGTTTTACCCGCTTTTGGCGGCGCCACAATCAGACCACGCTGGCCGCGACCAATAGGTGATGCCAGATCCAGAACACGCGCGGTTAAGTCTTCGGTCGAACCGTTACCACGTTCCATGCGCAGGCGAGAGTTCGCGTGCAGCGGCGTTAAGTTCTCAAAGAGGATCTTATTACGCGAGTTTTCAGGTTTGTCGAAGTTAACTTCATTGACTTTCAACAGTGCAAAGTAGCGTTCACCCTCTTTAGGAGGACGAATCTTACCTGAAATGGTGTCACCAGTGCGGAGGTTGAAACGGCGGATTTGGCTGGGGGATACGTAGATGTCGTCAGGGCCGGCGAGGTAGGAGCTGTCTGCAGAGCGGAGGAAACCAAATCCGTCTTGCAATATCTCCAGCACACCGTCGCCAAAGATATCTTCGCCACTCTTAGCGTGCTGCTTTAGGATGGCGAAAATGATGTCCTGCTTGCGCATACGAGCCTGGTTTTCCAGCCCCATATTTTCGCCGAGAGTGATCAGCTCAGAAACCGGCGTATTCTTTAATTCGGTAAGATTCATAATGGTGTGGGTTCTTAAACTCGGGGTGATTCTCGAACTTAATGTTGTGAATGGTATGGCAGGGTCATCCATGCCTGTTTAGCGGCCATCAACTCATGTCTGTTCGCTGTCTGGTCACAGGGAAAGAACGCAGAACTGAAACGACAAGACGGATTGAGTGACAAGCCCGGAATTTAGCCACTTCACGCACTGGATATGTCAACAGCGGGAAGTATCGGGTAAAACAAGATTCAAACAACAAGATATGTTTAAAACGAAGTCATAGCTAACTTAGCACGACTTCAGCCGGGCGTCCAGAGTTCCAGATCATTTAGCCGGGAGCTCTGAACGCGCAGCGGAGAAACCTTACGCCAGGTTAGCGTCCAGGAACTCTTTCAGTTGACCTTTGGACAGCGCGCCCACTTTGGTCGCCGCCACTTCGCCGTTTTTGAACAGCAGCAGGGTCGGAATGCCACGGATACCGTATTTTGGCGCGGTGCCCGGGTTCTGGTCGATGTTCAGCTTGGCAACGGTCAGTTTGCCCTGATATTCGTCGGCGATCTCATCCAGAATCGGGGCGATCATTTTGCAAGGACCACACCATTCAGCCCAGAAATCGACGAGGATCAGCCCGTCAGCCTTAAGTACGTCCGTGTCAAAACTGTCGTCAGTCAGGTGAATAATTTTATCGCTCATATATAACTCCACAGGAATAAGCCTGGTACGTTGGTTTTGTCTCCACCAACGACGTGTTGATGTCGCATTAACCAACTAAAGGTTGACTTTATTTCACCGGATACGCTTTCGTAAAGCAATAGTAAGCTGATATTCTACCACACTATGAGCAAAACACATTTAACAGAACAGAAGTTTTCCGACTTCGCGCTGCACCCGAAGGTGATTGAAGCCCTTGAAAATAAAGGGTTTCATAACTGCACGCCCATTCAGGCCCTCGCGCTGCCGCTGACGCTGGCCGGTCGCGATGTTGCCGGGCAGGCGCAAACCGGTACCGGCAAAACGATGGCGTTTTTAACGTCAACGTTTCATTATTTACTTTCTCACCCAGCGATTGCAGACCGCAAAGTTAACCAGCCGCGCGCGCTAATTATGGCCCCGACGCGAGAACTGGCGGTACAGATCCACGCAGACGCTGAACCCCTGGCGCAGGCTACCGGCCTGAAGCTGGGCCTGGCCTATGGCGGCGACGGCTACGATAAACAGCTGAAAGTGCTGGAAAGCGGTGTGGATATCCTGATCGGTACCACCGGCCGTCTTATCGATTACGCCAAACAGAACCACATTAACCTCGGTGCCATCCAGGTTGTGGTGCTCGATGAAGCTGACCGCATGTACGATCTGGGCTTCATTAAAGACATCCGCTGGCTGTTCCGCCGTATGCCTCCGGCTAATCAGCGCCTGAATATGCTGTTCTCTGCAACCCTCTCCTACCGTGTGCGCGAACTGGCGTTCGAACAGATGAACAACGCCGAGTACGTGGAAGTGGAACCGGAGCAGAAAACGGGTCACCGCATTAAAGAAGAGCTCTTCTATCCTTCGAATGAAGAGAAGATGCGCCTGCTGCAGACGCTGATTGAAGAAGAGTGGCCAGATCGCGCCATTATCTTCGCGAACACCAAACACCGCTGTGAAGACATCTGGGGCCATCTGGCTGCAGACGGCCACCGTGTTGGCCTGTTAACCGGCGATGTCGCGCAGAAAAAACGCCTGCGAATTCTTGAAGAGTTCACCCGTGGCGATCTCGATATTCTGGTCGCCACCGACGTGGCTGCACGTGGTTTACACATTCCAGCCGTAACGCACGTCTTTAACTACGATCTGCCAGACGACTGTGAAGACTACGTACACCGTATCGGTCGTACCGGTCGTGCGGGCGCAAGCGGTCATTCAATTAGCCTTGCGTGTGAAGAGTATGCGCTGAATCTTCCGGCCATTGAGACCTACATCGGTCACTCTATTCCGCAGAGCAAATACAATCCGGAAGCGCTGTTAAGCGAACTGCCGCCGCCTAAGCGTCTAACCCGCCCACGCTCCGGCAATGGACCGCGTCGTTCAGGCGGCGCACCGCGTAATCGTCGTCGTTCAGGTTAAGAAAATATGCTCAGCTCCACCTCGCTTTATGCAGCAATCGATCTCGGTTCGAATAGTTTTCATATGCTGGTTGTGCGCGAGGTGGCAGGAAGCATACAAACGCTGACGCGCATTAAGCGCAAGGTCCGCCTCGCGGCGGGCCTGAGCAGCGACAATCACCTCTCACCTGAAGCCATGGAACGTGGCTGGCAGTGTCTGCGACTCTTTGCCGAGCGTCTGCAGGATATCCCGCATGCCCAAATCACCGTCGTCGCCACCGCGACACTCCGCCTTGCGGTTAACGCCGTGGATTTTATTGCCAGAGCGCAGGAAATTCTCGGTTGCCCGGTTCAGGTTATCAGCGGTGAAGAAGAAGCTCGCCTGATTTATCAGGGGGTTGCACATACCACAGGGGGTGACGATCGCCGCCTGGTGGTGGATATCGGCGGTGCCAGTACCGAGTTGGTGACCGGCACCGGCGCGCAGGCAACCTCGCTGTTCAGCCTGTCGATGGGCTGCGTGACCTGGCTTGAGCGCTATTTTACCGATCGTAATCTGGGTAAAGAGAACTTCGACGAGGCAGAAAATGCGGCGCGCGAGGTGTTACGTCCCGTCATGGACGAGCTGCGCTATCACGGCTGGAAAGTCTGCGTGGGTGCGTCGGGTACCGTGCAGGCCCTGCAGGAAATCATGATGGCGCAGGGAATGGACGAGCGGATTACGCTTGCCAAGCTTCAGCAGCTAAAACAGCGCGCCATTCAGTGTGGACGCCTTGAAGAGCTGGAAATTGAAGGCCTGACGCTCGAACGCGCGCTGGTTTTCCCGAGCGGGCTGGCTATTCTGATCGCTATTTTCACCGAACTGAACATCCAGTGTATGACCCTGGCCGGCGGCGCGCTGCGTGAAGGTCTGGTCTACGGG
Organism: Enterobacter cloacae complex sp. Mu1197; assembly: GCF_040059225.1. Lineage (NCBI taxonomy): Bacteria > Pseudomonadati > Pseudomonadota > Gammaproteobacteria > Enterobacterales > Enterobacteriaceae > Enterobacter > Enterobacter cloacae complex sp. Mu1197. Next base: position 4,518,236 of record NZ_CP157375.1, read on the forward strand.
ATGCTGCATCTGTCGGTCGATCAGGACATCCGCAGCCGTACCCTGCGCAACGTGCAGCGTCGTTTTCTGGTTGATATCGATCAGGCAGGACGCGTATCGCAGCTGGCGTCACGCTTCGCCGATCAGGTCGCTAACGTCTGGGATCTTGAACCACTGAGCCGCGATTTACTGCTGAGCGCCTGTGCGCTCCATGAAGTGGGGCTGAGTATTGATTTTAAGCAGGCTCCTGCTCATGCAGCGTATCTGGTGCGCAACCTGGATTTACCGGGCTATACACCCGCACAGAAAAAATTGCTGGCAACGCTGCTGCTGAACCAGACCAATGCCGTTGATCTCTCGTCTTTGCATCAGCAAAACGCCGTACCGCCGCGCGTGGCCGAACATCTGTGCCGCCTGCTGCGTCTGGCGATTCTGTTTGCCAGCCGCCGTCGCGATGATTTGCTGCCTGCGATCGGCCTGGTGGCCGATGACGAAAAACTGTCGCTGACGCTGCCGGAAAACTGGATTGAACGTCACCCGCTTGGGGCAGAGATGATCGAGCAGGAGTGCCAGTGGCAGAGCTATGTGCACTGGGTGCTGGAAGTGAAGTAATACGCTGAACATTACCGGGTGGCGGCTTCGCCTTACCCGGCCTACTCATCATTATCCTTTCTCTTTGGCTTTTGCCAGCATGGCGCGAATGTTCGCCACGTTAGCCTGCCCCTTGTGCATCCGCTCTTCCGCAGTAATTACTTTGCGTTCCTGCTCCCAGATCAGGTCATCCTGCGGCAGTTCCAGCAGGAAACGGCTCGGCTCCGGGCGGACAAGTTCACCATACTGACGGCGCTCTTTACACAGTGTGAACGTCAGCTCTTTCTGCGCGCGGGTGATCCCCACGTAGGCCAGGCGGCGCTCCTCGTCGACGTTGTCTTCATCAATGCTGCTCTGATGCGGTAACAACCCCTCTTCCATACCAACCAGATAGACATACGGGAACTCCAGACCTTTTGACGCGTGCAGCGTCATCAGCTGTACCTGATCGGCCTCTTCTTCGCTCTCGCCACGCTCCATCATGTCGCGCAGGGTAAAGCGGGTGACGACCTGCGTCAGGGTCATCGGCTCGTCGATTTCAGAGCCCTCCAGCATTTCGGTCATCCAGCTGAAGAGCTGGTTAACGTTCTTCATACGCATCTCAGCGGCTTTCGGGCTGGCCGAGGTTTCGTACAGCCAGGACTCATAATCGATGCCGTGAATGAGATCGCGCACCGCCGCCACCGGCTCGCGCTCCGCGAGACGCTGCACTTCGCCGAGCCAGTGGGTGAATCGCGTTAACGAATCATAGCCGCGACCGGTTAACGTCTGGCTTAGCCCCATGTCGAAGCTGGCGGTAAACAGGCTTTTGTTACGCGTCATCGCCCACTCGCCGAGTTTTTGCAGCGTCGCCGGGCCAATCTCGCGTTTTGGCGTATTCACAATACGCAGAAACGCGCTGTCGTCATCCGGGTTAGTGAGCACGCGCAGATAGGCCAGCAGGTCTTTGATCTCTGGCCGTGAGAAGAACGAGGTCCCGCCCGAGATTTTGTACGGAATGCGGTTCTGCATCAGCATCTTTTCAAAGACGCGCGACTGGTGATTCCCGCGATAGAGGATCGCGTAATCCTTATATTCGGTTTTATTGACGAAGTGATGGGCGATCAGTTCACCGGTGACGCGCTCCGCTTCATGCTCTTCATTATTGGCGCTGAGCACTTTCAGCTCCGTCCCGTAGCCCAGCTCGGAGAAGAGACGCTTCTCAAACACGTGCGGGTTATTGGCAATCAGGATGTTTGCGGCCTTCAGGATACGCCCGGAGGAGCGGTAGTTCTGCTCCAGCTTAATCACCTGCAGCGCCGGGAAATCTTTGCTCAGCAGCACCAGGTTTTGCGGACGCGCGCCGCGCCAGGAGTAAATTGACTGGTCATCATCGCCGACCACGGTGAAACGCGCGCGCTGCCCCACCAGCAGCTTCACCAGCTCGTACTGGCTGGTGTTGGTATCCTGATACTCATCCACCAGCAGGTAACGGATTTTGTTCTGCCAGCGCTCGCGAACCTCTTCATTACGCTGCAGCAGCAGCGTCGGCAGCAGGATCAGGTCGTCAAAGTCCAGCACGTTGCACGCTTTCATGTGCGCGTCGTACAGACCATAGCAGTGGGCAAAGATGCGATCCCGTTCGCCTTTGGCGATCGCCGCGGCCTGGGCCGGGGTCATCAGATCGTTTTTCCAGTTTGAGATCGTCGAGATCAGCTGCTGCAATAGCACCTTGTCATCTTCGATCAGCCCCTCGGTGAGCTCTTTGAGCAACGCCACCTGGTCGGTGTCATCAAAGAGGGAGAAGTTGGACTTCATGCCCAGCGCCGCATACTCGCGCTTGATGATATCCAGCCCCAGCGTGTGGAAGGTGGAGATCATCAGGCCCCGGGCCTCTTTGCGCCCCAGCGTCTGACCGACACGCTCTTTCATCTCACGCGCCGCTTTATTGGTAAACGTCACCGCCGCAATGTGCCGGGCCTGATAGCCACAGCCGCGGATCAGGTGCGCAATTTTGTTGGTGATCACGCGGGTTTTACCGGATCCAGCCCCCGCCAGCACCAGACACGGTCCGGTGACAAATTCGACGGCTTGTTGTTGTCCGGGGTTTAAACGCATAAATGATCACTCAATGAAAGTCAGGAGGGGAGAATAACAGCGTGGTAGTATAGCGAGCCTAATCCATACCACTCAAGGCACGATCATGGCAAAAACAGCAGCAGCACTGCATATTCTTGTTAAAGAAGAGAAACTGGCTCTGGATCTTCTGGAGCAGATCAAAAACGGCGCCGACTTCGGCAAACTGGCGAAGAAGCACTCCATCTGTCCGTCAGGCAAACGCGGCGGCGATCTGGGTGAATTCCGCCAGGGTCAGATGGTACCGGCGTTCGATAAAGTGGTCTTCTCCTGCCCGGTGCTGGAGCCAACCGGCCCGCTGCACACGCAGTTCGGCTACCACGTGATTAAAGTGCTGTATCGCAAATAAAAAAGCCGGGTGGCGGCTACGCCTTACCCGGCCTACATCTTACGGTTTTGTAGGTCGGGTAAGCGAAGCGCCACCCGACAAAGTTGTTAACCCGCTACCGCGATACGCTTCATATCGGTCATGTAGCCACGCAGTTTGTGGCCCACTTTCTCGATCTGGTGGCTGCGAATCGCTTCATTCACATCGCGCAGCTGCGCGTTGTCCACGGCACCTTCTGCAATCGCTTTGCCCAGATCGCCCGTCTGCAGAGTGGTCATAAACTCTTTCAGCAGCGGTACGCAGGCGTAAGAGAACAGGTAGTTACCGTATTCTGCGGTATCAGAGATCACCACGTTCATTTCGTACAGACGCTTACGAGCGATGGTGTTCGCAATCAGCGGCAGCTCGTGCAGTGATTCGTAGTACGCAGACTCTTCGATGATGCCGGAATCCACCATGGTTTCGAACGCCAGCTCAACGCCCGCTTTCACCATCGCGATCATCAGCACGCCTTTATCGAAGTACTCCTGCTCGCCGATTTTACCTTCATACTGTGGCGCGGTTTCGAACGCGGTTTTACCGGTCTCTTCACGCCAGGTCAGCAGTTTCTTATCGTCGTTCGCCCAGTCCGCCATCATGCCGGAAGAGAACTCGCCGGAGATGATGTCGTCCATATGTTTCTGGAACAGCGGCGCCATGATGGTTTTCAGCTGTTCAGACAGCGCGTAAGCACGCAGTTTTGCCGGGTTGGACAGACGGTCCATCATCAGCGTAATACCGCCCTGCTTCAGCGCTTCGGTGATGGTTTCCCAGCCGAACTGAATCAGTTTTTCCGCGTATGCCGGGTCGGTACCCTCTTCCACCAGCTTATCGAAGCACAGCAGAGAACCGGCCTGCAGCATGCCGCACAGAATGGTCTGCTCGCCCATCAGGTCAGATTTTACTTCGGCAACGAAGGAAGATTCCAGCACGCCCGCACGGTGACCGCCGGTCGCCGCTGCCCATGCTTTGGCAATCGCCATACCTTCGCCTTTCGGATCGTTTTCCGGGTGTACCGCGATCAGGGTCGGCACGCCGAAACCACGCTTGTACTCTTCACGTACTTCGGTACCCGGGCACTTCGGTGCCACCATCACCACGGTGATGTCTTTACGGATCTGCTCGCCCACTTCAACGATGTTAAAGCCGTGGGAGTAACCCAGCGCGGCACCGTCTTTCATCAGCGGCTGTACGGAACGCACTACGTCAGAGTGCTGCTTGTCCGGCGTCAGGTTAACCACCAGATCCGCCTGCGGGATCAGCTCTTCGTAGGTACCCACTTTGAAGCCGTTTTCGGTCGCTTTACGCCATGAAGCGCGCTTCTCGGCAATCGCTTCTTTGCGCAGTGCGTAGGAGATATCCAGACCGGAATCACGCATGTTCAGGCCCTGGTTCAGACCCTGTGCGCCACAGCCGACGATGACCACTTTTTTACCCTGAAGGTAGCTTGCGCCATCGGCAAATTCGTCGCGCGCCATGAAGCGGCATTTGCCCAGCTGCGCCAGCTGCTGGCGCAAGTTCAGTGTATTAAAGTAGTTAGCCATGGGTGATACCTCGTGATGTTGTGTGTCTTATTGTTCGGTTCGCGTTTCAGCGAGAATGTACTCACATTACAACAGGAAATTTATTGCGGAAATTGATATATTCACAACGTCACATTGCAATTTTTGCAATGTAAAAAGAGGGAGTGGAATCGGTGGATTTACGCGATCTGAAAATGTTTCTTCACCTGGCGGAAAGCCGTCATTTTGGCCGCAGCGCGCGGGCGATGCACGTTAGCCCCTCCACGCTTTCACGCCAGATCCAACGCCTTGAGGAAGACCTTGGCCAGCCGCTGTTCGTGCGCGATAACCGCACCGTCACCCTCACGGAAGCGGGCGAAGAGCTGCGCATTTTTGCCCAGCAGACGCTGTTGCAGTACCAGCAGCTGCGGCACTCGATTGATCAGCAGGGGCCGTCACTCTCCGGTGAACTGCATATTTTTTGCTCCGTGACCGCCGCCTACAGCCATCTGCCGCCCATCCTTGACCGCTTCCGCGCGGCGCATCCGTCAGTTGAAATTAAGCTCACCACCGGCGACGCCGCCGACGCAATGGAAAAAGTGGTGACGGGCGAAGCGGATCTCGCCATTGCCGGGAAGCCGGAAACCCTGCCGGGCGCGGTAGCGTTCTCGATGCTGGAGAATCTGGCGGTGGTGCTGATTGCCCCGGCGCTGCCCTGCCCGGTGCGTAACCAGGTGTCGGTGGAAAAACCGGACTGGTCGACGGTGCCGTTTATCATGGCCGATCAGGGGCCGGTGCGTCGTCGTATTGAGCTGTGGTTCCGCCGCCAGAAAATCAGCAACCCGTCGATTTACGCTACCGTCAGCGGTCATGAGGCGATGGTGTCGATGGTGGCGCTCGGCTGCGGCGTGGCGCTGCTACCGGAAGTGGTGCTGGAAAACAGCCCGGAACCGGTGCGCAATCGCGTGATGATTCTGGAGCGCAGCGACGAGAAGACGCCGTTTGAGCTTGGCGTGTGCGCACAAAAAAAGCGGCTGCATGAGCCGCTTATTGATGCGTTCTGGACGATATTGCCGAACCACTGAAGCCGGGTGGCGCTACGCTTACCCGGCCTCCACTAGCCTGCCAGGAAGAACCGGAACGCCGGGTTATGGGTTTCGTCGTGACACTCATAGCCCAGCTCGTTCAGCCGCGTTTCGAAATCCGGCTCGTGCTCGCCCAGTTCAAACGCCGCCAGCACGCGGCCGTAGTCGGTGCCGTGGCTGCGGTAGTGGAACAGAGAGATGTTCCAGTGCGTGCCCAGCGTGTGCAGGAACTTGAGCAGCGCGCCCGGCGATTCCGGGAATTCAAAGCTGAACAGGCGTTCTTTGAGCGGCTTCGAAGGACGGCCACCGACCATGTAACGCACGTGCAGCTTCGCCATCTCATCGTCGGAGAGATCGACCACGCTATAGCCGCCTTCATGAAGCAGGTTGAGGATCTCTTTGCGCTCCTCCACGCCACGGCTCAGACGCACGCCGACAAAAATGCAGGCATCTTTGGCATCGGCAAAACGGTAGTTAAATTCCGTCACCGAACGGCCGCCCAGCAGCTGACAGAACTTCAGGAAGCTGCCCTTCTCTTCCGGAATGGTCACCGCCAGCAGCGCTTCACGCTGTTCGCCCAGCTCGCAGCGCTCGGACACGTAGCGAAGACCGTGGAAGTTCACGTTGGCACCGGAAAGCACGTGCGCCAGACGCTCGCCGCGAATGTTGTGCTGTGCGATGTATTTTTTCATGCCCGCCAGCGCCAGCGCGCCGGACGGTTCCGCCACCGCACGCACGTCTTCGAACAGATCTTTCATCGCCGCGCAGATGGCATCGCTATCCACCGTGACGATATCGTCAAGATATTCCCGGCACAGGCGGAACGTTTCGTCGCCAATACGCTTCACCGCCACGCCCTCGGCAAACAGACCGACGCGCGGCAGGTCGACCGGATGCCCGGCATCCAGCGCCGCTTTCAGGCAGGCGGAGTCTTCCGCTTCCACGGCAATGACTTTGATCTGCGGCATCAGCTGTTTGATCAGCACCGCCACGCCTGCGGCTAAACCGCCGCCGCCAACCGGGACAAAGACGCGGTCGAGATGGGCATCCTGCTGCAGCAGTTCAAGCGCCAGCGTCCCCTGCCCGGCAATCACCATCGGGTGGTCGAACGGCGGCACCCAGGTGAACCCCTGCTGCTGCGCCAGCTCAATCGCTTTGGCTTTGGCTTCGTCAAAGTTGGCCCCGTGGAGTAAGACTTCGCCGCCGAAACCGCGCACCGCGTCGACCTTGATGTCTGCGGTAGCAACCGGCATCACGATCAGTGCTTTCAGACCCAGGCGAGCAGATGAGAACGCCACGCCTTGCGCATGGTTACCTGCCGAGGCGGTAATCACGCCGCGCGCTTTTTGCTCGTCGGTCAGGCCGGCCATCATCGCGTAGGCGCCGCGCAGCTTAAAGCTGTGCACCGGCTGGCGGTCTTCGCGCTTCACCAGAATGACGTTGTCGAGGCGCGAAGAGAGTTTTTCCATTTTCTGCAGGGGGGTGGCCTGCACGGCTTCATAGACCGGCGCGCGCAGCACCGCTCTCAGGTATTCCGCCCCCTCAGGGGCGGCGGATAAGGGTTGAGACTCGGCCATCGTTAGCCCCCAAGTTTCGATTTATCGCGCACCGCGCCTTTATCTGCACTGGTGGCAAGGCTCGCGTAGGCGCGCAGGGCGAAGGAGACTTCACGCTGACGGTCTTTCGGCGTCCAGGCTTTGTCGCCGCGCGCTTCCTGCGCTTCACGACGGGCCGCGATCTCCTGGTCGCTCAGCTTGAGCTGAATGCCGCGATTCGGAATGTCGATTTCGATCAGGTCGCCGTCTTCGATGATGGCGATGTTGCCGCCGCTTGCCGCTTCCGGCGAGACGTGACCGATGGAGAGACCGGAGGTGCCGCCGGAGAAACGCCCGTCGGTGATCAGCGCGCAGGCTTTACCGAGGCCCATCGATTTCAGGAAGGTGGTTGGGTAGAGCATCTCCTGCATACCCGGGCCGCCTTTTGGCCCTTCATAACGGATGACAACCACATCGCCTTCCACCACTTTACCGCCCAGGATAGCGTCTACCGCTTCATCCTGGCTTTCGTACACTTTAGCCGGACCGGTGAATTTCAGGATGCTGTCGTCCACGCCAGCGGTCTTCACGATGCAGCCATTTTCCGCAAAGTTACCGTACAGCACGGCCAGACCGCCGTCTTTGCTGTAGGCGTGTTCCAGCGAGCGGATGCAGCCTTCGGCGCGGTCATCGTCCAGGGTGTCCCAGCGGCAATCCTGCGAGAATGCCTGCGTGGTACGAATACCGGCAGGACCGGCGCGGAACATTTTTTTCACCGCGTCGTCTTTGGTCAGCATCACGTCGTACTGGTCCAGCGATTCTGGCAGCGTCAGCCCGAGCACGTTTTTCACGTCACGGTTCAGCAGCCCGGCGCGATCCAGCTCGCCGAGGATACCGATGACGCCACCGGCACGGTGCACGTCTTCCATGTGGTACTTCTGCGTACTTGGCGCGACCTTACACAGCTGCGGCACTTTACGGGAGAGCTTGTCGATGTCGCTCATGGTGAAGTCGATTTCGGCTTCCTGCGCGGCGGCCAGCAGGTGCAGAACGGTGTTGGTGGAACCGCCCATGGCGATATCCAGGGTCATGGCGTTCTCGAATGCCGCTTTACTGGCGATGCTGCGCGGCAGCGCGCTGGCGTCGTCCTGCTCGTAGTAGCGCTTAGTCAGTTCAACGATACGTTTACCGGCATTGAGGAACAGCTGCTTACGGTCGGCATGGGTCGCCAGCAGCGAGCCGTTGCCCGGTTGAGACAGACCCAGCGCTTCGGTCAGGCAGTTCATGGAGTTCGCCGTGAACATACCGGAACAGGAGCCGCAGGTCGGACACGCGGAGCGTTCCACCTGATCGCTCTGCTCGTCAGAAACCTTCGGATCCGCCCCCTGAATCATCGCATCGACCAGGTCGAGCTTGATGATTTTGTCGGAGAGCTTGGTTTTCCCCGCTTCCATTGGGCCACCGGAGACGAAGATCACCGGAATATTCAGGCGCAGGGAGGCCATCAGCATCCCCGGGGTGATTTTATCGCAGTTGGAGATACAGACCATCGCATCGGCGCAGTGGGCGTTAACCATGTACTCCACCGAGTCGGCGATCAACTCGCGCGACGGCAGTGAATAGAGCATGCCCCCGTGGCCCATCGCGATACCGTCATCCACCGCAATGGTGTTGAACTCTTTCGCCACGCCGCCGGAGGCCTCGATTTGCTCGGCAACCAGCTTACCCAGATCGCGCAGGTGCACATGGCCCGGGACGAACTGGGTGAAGGAGTTCACCACGGCGATAATTGGCTTGCCGAAATCGGCGTCGGTCATTCCGGTGGCGCGCCACAGTGCGCGGGCACCCGCCATGTTACGGCCGTGGGTGGTGGTGGCTGAACGATACTTAGGCATGCTTTATTTACTCCCGTCTGACTATGTAATGGGACGGTGCGTGCCGTCCCAAATTTATATTTAGTGATTAACCTGATCCAACCAGCCGTATTTATCTTCTGTTTCGCCGGTGAAGAGACCAAAGAACGCTTGCTGAATGCGTTTGGTGACCGGGCCACAGCGGCCTTCGCCCACCTGGATACCGTCTACGCTGCGTACCGGCGTGATTTCAGCCGCAGTACCGGACATAAACACTTCATCAGCCAGATAGAGGGATTCGCGGGACAGCACCTGCTCGCGCACTTCGATACCGAGGTCTTTCGCCAGCTTGATGATGGCGTCACGGGTGATGCCCGGCAGCGCGGACGAGGTGAATGGCGGCGTAAACAGAATGCCGTCTTTCACTTCAAACAGGTTTTCACCTGCGCCTTCGGAGATGTAGCCATTTACATCGAGCGCGATACCTTCCTGGTAGCCGTGACGGCGCGCTTCGCTGCCGACCAGCAGGGAAGAAAGGTAGTTACCGCCTGCTTTCGCGGCGGTCGGGATGGTGTTTGGCGCAACGCGATTCCAGGAAGAGACCATTGCGTCGATCCCCTGCTCCAGGGCTTCTGCACCCAGGTAGGCACCCCACGGGAACGCGGCAATGATCACATCCGTGGTATAGCCCGCTGGCGGGTTCACGCCCATACCGACGTCGCCCACGAAGACCAGCGGACGAATATAGGCGCTGGTCAGGTTGTTCTTACGGATCACGTCGCGGCAGGCTTCCATCAGCTCATCCACGCTCTGAGATACCGGGAAACGATAAATTTTGGCTGAGTCATGCAGACGCTGCATGTGTTCGCGATGGCGGAACACCACTGGCCCTTTGTGAGAATCGTAGCAGCGGATGCCTTCAAACACGGAGGTACCGTAATGCAGTGCGTGGGACATCACGTGGACCTTCGCGTCCTCCCAGCGAACCATCTCACCGTTGAACCAAATGTAATCAGCTTTTTTTGTCGTCATTTTTTCGTCCTGTCACGCTTAAGCGCGGATTTGTTGTGATGTGGTTGTGCTCTGGCAGATGGCAACATGGGCAACGTCTACCAGCTTTGATAACTGACTAAACAGTAAGTCGACCGACCGCGGGCTGGCAACGGTTAATTCGATACTGATGTTTTGGGCGTCAGTGGCCGTCTCCATATTCATAGAGCAAATCTGAAAACCACGATGACGCACCACACGCAAAACGCGCTCTAAGGTTTCCGGGTTGAAGCGAGCCTGTACGGCGACCTGATGCTGCATCATGATAATTTCTCCATCATTTGTGAGTTACTGGCACCGGGCGGTACCAGCGGCCAGACGTTCTCGAGTTCGTCGATTGAGACATGAAGCAGGTAAGGCCCCTCGCTGTTCAGCATGGTGTCGAGCGCCGCTTCAACCTGATCTTTACGGGTGATGTGCTGACCAGGGATGCCAAAAGCGCTGGCCAGCGTGAGGAAATCGGGGTTATCGGTAAGGGTCGTTTCGCTGTAACGCTCCTGGAAGAACAGCTGTTGCCACTGGCGAACCATCCCTAAACGCTGGTTGTCGAGCAAGACGATTTTCAGCGGCAACTGCTTGCGCTTAACGGTGCCGAGCTCCTGAACGTTCATCATGAAGGAGCCGTCACCGGAGATACAGATTACGGTATCGTTCGGGCGGGCAACCTGTGCGCCAACGGCGGCTGGCAGACCGAAGCCCATCGTCCCTAACCCGCTGGACGTGATGAAATTCTCCGGACGGGTGTAGGTCATGTGCTGCGCTGACCACATCTGGTGCTGGCCGACATCGGTCGTCACCACGCTGTTTGCCGGTTTACGGTCGGACAACTGCTTCAACAGCAACGGCGCGTAGATGGCCTCGCCCGGGTGATCGTAACGCCAGGCGTGTTCAGCGCGCATATCGGCGGTGTGCTGACGCCATGCGTTGATATCCAGCGGCTGCTGCAATGCCGGTAACAGCGCGTTGAGATCGCCCTGCAGCGCGACGTGCGCCTGACGCAGCTTGTTCATCTCCGCCGGGTCGATATCCATATGGATGACTTTGGCGTTCGGCGCAAAGGTATTCAGTTTGCCGGTAACGCGGTCGTCAAAACGGGCACCGACGGCGATGAGCAGATCGCACGCCTGCACCGCCAGGTTTGCCGCTTTAGTGCCGTGCATCCCGAGCATACCCAGATAGTACGGGTAGTCTGCATCTACCGCACCCAACCCTTTCAGCGTGCAGGTGGCAGGCATTTGCGTTACCGCAATAAATTCATGCAGGGCGGGAACGGCCTGCGCCATGCCTACGCCACCGCCCACGTACAGCATCGGCTGTTTTGCCTGCGCCAGCATCTGACGCGCCTCTTCAACTGCCGCATGCGGAAACGCGTCGTCGCTTCGAACGGTGGAGAAGTGCGGCTCCAGTTCGCCGAGTGCGACCTGGATATCTTTCGGGATATCCACCAGAACCGGGCCAGGGCGGCCGGAGCTGGCTACCTCAAATGCTTCAGCCATGACGCGCGGCAGCTCTTCCAGAGACTGAACGAGGAAACTGTGTTTGGTGCAGGCCAGCGATAAACCCAGTACATCGACCTCCTGAAAAGCGTCGGTACCGATGAACGGAGACGCCACCTGCCCGGTGATGGCGACAACGGGAACAGAATCCAGCAGCGCGTCAGCCAGGCCGGTGATCAGGTTAGTTGCGCCAGGGCCTGATGTCGCCATACACACGCCGGTTTTACCGGTCGCGCGGGCGTAACCAATGGCCGCCATCACTGCGCCCTGCTCGTGTCGGCACAAGAGATGTTCCACGCCGCCGTCATACAGTGCATCGTAAATCGGCATAATTGCGCCACCCGGATAACCGAATACTGTCTCGACTCCCTGCGCGCGCAACGCATGTACTACCCACTGTGCCCCATTCATAGTTAGTTCCCCGTCATAAATCGGGAGAAACAGAATTTTGTGCTAGTCGTCATTCTCTGCTCCTCATTTGCTTTTTTTAGTCATAAAAAAACCCCCGGACCTTTCGGTGCGGGGGTCTTAGTTCGTTAAGGCTTGATTTCTAAGCCTTTCCTCGTCCAAGTGCAGCCCCGCACGGTGGGATAATAATCACCACCACGCTAATCACGACCAGGCTAATCACTCGTAGAAGGGCTGTCATTTTCAGTTCTTTTTGCATCTTGTTCGAAGGAATACCTAAAGAGTTATCACAGTTTTCAAATTAAACACAAGATTTATTTATGACGGATTTGGTTAGCCCGCGAATCATATTTCTTAAAAGCGTTGTTTTATATACGGAAATTAGAAAATGAATATTTTTCATTTTTTTACTGTGGTGCTAACCGTCAAAACAGGATTTTTTCGTTGTGCGAGGAGCTTTCCACGATTATGAAATTGTTGCAATGCACCATTAAAATCCCTGAACAAGCGGCGTAGATTCACGAAATGGCACTAAACAAACATAAAGAGCACTGACATAGTCACACCAGGAGGTAGTGCAAATGTCACTGTCAGTTGTTTATACGCGTGCGGCCCTCGGGGTAAAGGCACCGCTTGTTTCCGTAGAGGTGCATTTGAGTAATGGGCTGCCCGGACTCACGCTTGTCGGGTTACCTGAAACGACGGTTAAAGAAGCCAGGGATCGCGTCCGTAGCGCAATAATAAATAGCGGTTATACCTTCCCTGCGAAGAAGATCACCATCAACCTTGCTCCCGCCGACCTGCCTAAAGAAGGGGGACGATACGATTTACCTATCGCAATTGCCCTTCTCGCGGCTTCTGAGCAGCTTAATACGACAAGGCTAGGCTCGTATGAGTTCGTGGGTGAACTCGCGCTCACAGGCGCGCTGAGAGGCGTTCCCGGCGCGATATCGGGAGCGCTGGAGGCCATACGAGCAGGCCGGCAAATCATTGTGGCCAATGAAAATGCATCAGAAGTGAGTCTTATCGCGGAAAAAGGATGCCTCATCGCGGGACATTTACAGGAAGTTTGTGCCTGGCTGGAAGGACGACATGAACTGTCCGAACCGGAGGAGTGTGACGAGGTTATAGCCGACGTCCCGGAGGATCTCAGCGAGATTATGGGACAGGAGCAAGGGAAGCGGGCGCTGGAGATTACGGCCGCAGGTGGACACAATCTTCTGTTGATTGGCCCGCCAGGTACGGGGAAAACGATGCTGGCGAGCAGGCTGAGCGGGTTACTTCCACCGCTCAATAACCATGAAGCGCTGGAAAGCGCCGCCATATATAGCCTCATCAGTTCTGCATCGTTGCAAAAACAGTGGCGCCGTCGTCCTTTTCGTTCCCCACATCATAGCGCTTCACTGACGGCGATGGTCGGCGGCGGGTCTATCCCCGGCCCGGGAGAGATCTCACTGGCGCACAATGGCATTCTGTTTCTCGATGAGCTGCCCGAGTTTGAGCGCCGCGTGCTGGATGCGCTGAGAGAACCTATTGAATCTGGCGAAATACATATCTCGCGCACACGGGCCAAAATAAGCTATCCCGCGCAGTTTCAACTGGTCGCTGCGATGAATCCCAGCCCGACGGGCCACTACCAGGGCAACCATAACCGCTGTACGCCAGAGCAGACGCTACGCTATCTGGGAAAGTTATCCGGTCCGTTCCTCGACCGTTTCGATTTATCTCTCGAAATCCCGCTTCCTCCTCCGGGCCTGCTCAGGCAGACGGGCATCACGGGTGAAAACTCTGCGAAGGTACGCGAGCGGGTGATCGCCGCCCAGGCACGACAGTACACTCGCCAGAACAGGCTAAACGCGCGGCTGGATAATGCCGGGATCCGGCAGTTTTGTGCCCTTAACAGTGAGGATGCAGTATGGCTGGAGGAGACGTTGACGCGCTTTGGGCTATCTATACGTGCGTGGCAGCGTTTGCTAAAAGTGGCCAGAACCATTGCTGACGTGGAGGGATGTACTGACATTGAGAGAAAACACTTGCAGGAGGCGCTGAGCTATCGCGCTATCGATCGTTTGCTACTGCATCTGCAGAAGTTGCTGGCATAAAAAAAGGGGCCGTAGCCCCTTCTTATCATCTTAGTCATCAGACTCGGTGTAGTCTTCTGCACCTTCCATCTGCGGCTTACCGCCAGACAGCGTATGGAAACGCTTTGGACGCTTAATGCGTGCCATATACTTGATCCACACACGTTCCGCTTCAGACTGCGGCTCACGCTCACCACGGCAAACAGAAACAAACTGTTTTTCGTCTTCGGTTGCAGGTTCACGCTTACCCAGATCCAGCTCGTTAAAGGCATAACCATGGCGCTCAAGCAGTTGAGCTTCTTTGATGGTGAAATCGCCGTGACGAGAGAACCCGCGCGGATAATGTTTATTGTCGAAAAAACGATTAGTCGTCGTAAAGCTTTCCGCCATCCTACACGCTCCTAATTCTTTGGCCGAGCTATTTATGGCGCGGAGTATTAGTTACGCTTGACAGAGTGTAAAACAAAACATTTAAATCATAACGACAAATAATTTTGCGGAGAAAGATGTGGATACGGAATTGCTTAAAACTTTCCTTGAAGTGAGCAGAACACGCCACTTTGGGCGAGCAGCGGAAGCCCTTTACCTGACGCAGTCAGCAGTCAGTTTTCGTATTCGACAGCTGGAAAATCAACTGGGTGTGAATCTTTTTACCCGCCATCGCAACAATATTCGCCTCACGCCCGCCGGTGAAAAACTGCTGCCGTACGCAGAAACGCTGATGAATACCTGGCAGGCGGCACGCAAAGAGGTTGCACATACTTCGAGGCATAATGAGTTCTCGATAGGGGCCAGCGCTTCCCTGTGGGAATGTATGCTAAGTCAGTGGCTTACCCGGCTTTATCAATCTCATAGCCACCTGCAATTTGAAGCCAGGATTGCGCAACGGCAGTCGCTGGTTAAGCAACTTCATGAGCGTCAGCTTGATCTTCTGATCACAACCGAAGCCCCCAAGATGGACGAATTTAGCAGCCAGATCGTCGGTCAGTTTGGCCTGGCGCTTTATGCCTCTGAACCGTCGATGATGAAGGCAGACCTGACCTATTTGCGCCTCGAATGGGGGCCAGATTTTCAGCAGCATGAGACGGGATTGATTGCACCTGATGATGTTCCACAGTTAACAACCAGCTCTGCGGAGATCGCCTGTCAGCAACTGCCCTTGCTGAGAGGTTGTACCTGGTTACCTGTTCGCTGGGCAGACACTAAAGCGGGGCTGCATACGGTGTTGGATTCCACCACGCTTACCAGACCGCTGTATGCGATTTGGCTGCAAAACAGTGATAAGCAGTCACAGATAAAAGATCTGTTAAAAACCAATGTAATGGATTGATACATCAGCCAGCAGGAATGCTGGCTGAATAGTAAGAAGAGGCGTTTTTACAGAATTACAGGCAAAAAAAATCCTTTGCCGAAGCAAAGGATTATATATGGCAGGGGCGGAGAGACTCGAACTCGCGACACCCGGTTTTGGAGACCGGTGCTCTACCAACTGAGCTACGCCCCTAAAGTTTTTTGCCATTAAGCCTGCCAGTAAGGCAGGCTTAATGTCTTAATAAGTGGCGGAACGGACGGGACTCGAACCCGCGACCCCCTGCGTGACAGGCAGGTATTCTAACCGACTGAACTACCGCTCCACCGAAGACTGCTTGTAACCACCGGATTAATGCACCGGCTTACTACTTAATTTGATGCCTGGCAGTTCCCTACTCTCACATGGGGAGACCCCACACTACCATCGGCGCTACGGCGTTTCACTTCTGAGTTCGGCATGGGGTCAGGTGGGACCACCGCGCTAAAGCCGCCAGGCAAATTCTGTTAATCTGTATCAAGGCTGAATTTTGATTGTTCGTCTCTTCGCCAAAACAGCTTCGGCGTTGTAAGGTTAAGCCTCACGGTTCATTAGTATCGGTTAGCTCAACGCATCGCTGCGCTTACACACCCGACCTATCAACGTCGTCGTCTTCAACGTTCCTTCAGGAGACTTAAAGTCTCAGGGAGAACTCATCTCGGGGCAAGTTTCGTGCTTAGATGCTTTCAGCACTTATCTTTTCCGCATTTAGCTACCGGGCAGTGCCATTGGCATGACAACCCGAACACCAGTGATGCGTCCACTCCGGTCCTCTCGTACTAGGAGCAGCCCCCCTCAATTCTCCAGCGCCCACGGCAGATAGGGACCGAACTGTCTCACGACGTTCTAAACCCAGCTCGCGTACCACTTTAAATGGCGAACAGCCATACCCTTGGGACCTACTTCAGCCCCAGGATGTGATGAGCCGACATCGAGGTGCCAAACACCGCCGTCGATATGAACTCTTGGGCGGTATCAGCCTGTTATCCCCGGAGTACCTTTTATCCGTTGAGCGATGGCCCTTCCATTCAGAACCACCGGATCACTATGACCTGCTTTCGCACCTGCTCGAGCCGTCACTCTCGCAGTCAAGCTAGCTTATGCCATTGCACTAACCTCCTGATGTCCGACCAGGATTAGCTAACCTTCGTGCTCCTCCGTTACTCTTTGGGAGGAGACCGCCCCAGTCAAACTACCCACCAGACACTGTCCGCAACCCGGATTACGGGTCTACGTTAGAACACCAGCCATTAAAGGGTGGTATTTCAAGGACGGCTCCATGCAGACTGGCGTCCACACTTCAAAGCCTCCCACCTATCCTACACATCAAGGACCAGTGTTCAGTGTCAAGCTATAGTAAAGGTTCACGGGGTCTTTCCGTCTTGCCGCGGGTACACTGCATCTTCACAGCGAGTTCAATTTCACTGAGTCTCGGGTGGAGACAGCCTGGCCATCATTACGCCATTCGTGCAGGTCGGAACTTACCCGACAAGGAATTTCGCTACCTTAGGACCGTTATAGTTACGGCCGCCGTTTACCGGGGCTTCGATCAAGAGCTTCGCGTTGCCGCTAACCCCATCAATTAACCTTCCGGCACCGGGCAGGCGTCACACCGTATACGTCCACTTTCGTGTTTGCACAGTGCTGTGTTTTTAATAAACAGTTGCAGCCAGCTGGTATCTTCGACTGATTTCAGCTCCACCCGCAGGGGCTTCACCTACATATCAGCGTGCCTTCTCCCGAAGTTACGGCACCATTTTGCCTAGTTCCTTCACCCGAGTTCTCTCAAGCGCCTTGGTATTCTCTACCTGACCACCTGTGTCGGTTTGGGGTACGATTTCGTGTTACCTGATGCTTAGAGGCTTTTCCTGGAAGCAGGGCATTTGTTACTTCAGCACCGTAGTGCCTCGTCATCACACCTCAGCGTTAATAAGGTACCGGATTTACCTGGAACCTCCGCCTACATGCTTAAACCGGGACAACCGTCGCCCGGCTAACATAGCCTTCTCCGTCCCCCCTTCGCAGTAACACCAAGTACAGGAATATTAACCTGTTTCCCATCGACTACGCCTTTCGGCCTCGCCTTAGGGGTCGACTCACCCTGCCCCGATTAACGTTGGACAGGAACCCTTGGTCTTCCGGCGAGCGGGCTTTTCACCCGCTTTATCGTTACTTATGTCAGCATTCGCACTTCTGATACCTCCAGCATGCCTCACAGCACACCTTCAACGGCTTACAGAACGCTCCCCTACCCAACAACACATAGTGTCGCTGCCGCAGCTTCGGTGCATGGTTTAGCCCCGTTACATCTTCCGCGCAGGCCGACTCGACCAGTGAGCTATTACGCTTTCTTTAAATGATGGCTGCTTCTAAGCCAACATCCTGGCTGTCTGTGCCTTCCCACATCGTTTCCCACTTAACCATGACTTTGGGACCTTAGCTGGCGGTCTGGGTTGTTTCCCTCTTCACGACGGACGTTAGCACCCGCCGTGTGTCTCCCGTGATAACATTCTTCGGTATTCGTAGTTTGCATCGGGTTGGTAAGCCGGGATGGCCCCCTAGCCGAAACAGTGCTCTACCCCCGAAGATGAGTTCACGAGGCGCTACCTAAATAGCTTTCGGGGAGAACCAGCTATCTCCCGGTTTGATTGGCCTTTCACCCCCAGCCACAAGTCATCCGCTAATTTTTCAACATTAGTCGGTTCGGTCCTCCAGTTAGTGTTACCCAACCTTCAACCTGCCCATGGCTAGATCACCGGGTTTCGGGTCTATACCCTGCAACTTAACGCCCAGTTAAGACTCGGTTTCCCTTCGGCTCCCCTATACGGTTAACCTTGCTACAGAATATAAGTCGCTGACCCATTATACAAAAGGTACGCAGTCACACCACAAGGGTGCTCCCACTGCTTGTACGTACACGGTTTCAGGTTCTTTTTCACTCCCCTCGCCGGGGTTCTTTTCGCCTTTCCCTCACGGTACTGGTTCACTATCGGTCAGTCAGGAGTATTTAGCCTTGGAGGATGGTCCCCCCATATTCAGACAGGATACCACATGTCCCGCCCTACTCTTCGAGTTCACAACCTGTGTGTTTTCGTGTACGGGACTGTCACCCTGTACCGTGCGACTTTCCAGACGCTTCCACTAACACACAAGCTGATTCAGACTCTGGGCTGCTCCCCGTTCGCTCGCCGCTACTGGGGGAATCTCGGTTGATTTCTTTTCCTCGGGGTACTTAGATGTTTCAGTTCCCCCGGTTCGCCTCGTTAACCTATGTATTCAGTTAACGATAGTGTGACGAATCACACTGGGTTTCCCCATTCGGACATCGCCGGGTCAAAGGTTCATATCACCTCGCCGGCGCTTTTCGCAGATTAGCACGTCCTTCATCGCCTCTGACTGCCAGGGCATCCACCGTGTACGCTTAGTCGCTTAACCTCACAACCCGAAGATGTTTCACTTCTGATTGCGAAAATTTGAGAGACTCGAACACACCTTAAAGATGTGTCGTTTCAATTTTCAGCTTGATCCAGATTTTTAAAGAGCAAAACTTCGCAGTGCACCTTTTCAGGTTCACTCTGAAGTTTTCTTGGGTTCGCAGTAAAAGATGGTGGAGCTATGCGGGATCGAACCGCAGACCTCCTGCGTGCAAAGCAGGCGCTCTCCCAGCTGAGCTATAGCCCCATCGTTTTGCAATCTCTGTACCGGTAATTTTTCCTGAGACAAGGCGTGGTAACGCGAAGCATACATCAGTATGTGAGCGTTGCCGCAACGCAGTATCAGGGAAAATTTGGTAGGCCTGAGTGGACTTGAACCACCGACCTCACCCTTATCAGGGGTGCGCTCTAACCACCTGAGCTACAAGCCTGCAGAGATTTTTACTGCTGTTTTTTCATCAGACAATCTGTGTGAGCACTGCAAAGGCAGGTTCTTTAAGGTAAGGAGGTGATCCAACCGCAGGTTCCCCTACGGTTACCTTGTTACGACTTCACCCCAGTCATGAATCACAAAGTGGTAAGCGCCCTCCCGAAGGTTAAGCTACCTACTTCTTTTGCAACCCACTCCCATGGTGTGACGGGCGGTGTGTACAAGGCCCGGGAACGTATTCACCGTAGCATTCTGATCTACGATTACTAGCGATTCCGACTTCATGGAGTCGAGTTGCAGACTCCAATCCGGACTACGACGCACTTTATGAGGTCCGCTTGCTCTCGCGAGGTCGCTTCTCTTTGTATGCGCCATTGTAGCACGTGTGTAGCCCTACTCGTAAGGGCCATGATGACTTGACGTCATCCCCACCTTCCTCCAGTTTATCACTGGCAGTCTCCTTTGAGTTCCCGGCCTAACCGCTGGCAACAAAGGATAAGGGTTGCGCTCGTTGCGGGACTTAACCCAACATTTCACAACACGAGCTGACGACAGCCATGCAGCACCTGTCTCAGAGTTCCCGAAGGCACCAATCCATCTCTGGAAAGTTCTCTGGATGTCAAGAGTAGGTAAGGTTCTTCGCGTTGCATCGAATTAAACCACATGCTCCACCGCTTGTGCGGGCCCCCGTCAATTCATTTGAGTTTTAACCTTGCGGCCGTACTCCCCAGGCGGTCGACTTAACGCGTTAGCTCCGGAAGCCACGCCTCAAGGGCACAACCTCCAAGTCGACATCGTTTACGGCGTGGACTACCAGGGTATCTAATCCTGTTTGCTCCCCACGCTTTCGCACCTGAGCGTCAGTCTTTGTCCAGGGGGCCGCCTTCGCCACCGGTATTCCTCCAGATCTCTACGCATTTCACCGCTACACCTGGAATTCTACCCCCCTCTACAAGACTCTAGCCTGCCAGTTTCGAATGCAGTTCCCAGGTTGAGCCCGGGGATTTCACATCCGACTTGACAGACCGCCTGCGTGCGCTTTACGCCCAGTAATTCCGATTAACGCTTGCACCCTCCGTATTACCGCGGCTGCTGGCACGGAGTTAGCCGGTGCTTCTTCTGCGGGTAACGTCAATTGCTGAGGTTATTAACCTCAACACCTTCCTCCCCGCTGAAAGTACTTTACAACCCGAAGGCCTTCTTCATACACGCGGCATGGCTGCATCAGGCTTGCGCCCATTGTGCAATATTCCCCACTGCTGCCTCCCGTAGGAGTCTGGACCGTGTCTCAGTTCCAGTGTGGCTGGTCATCCTCTCAGACCAGCTAGGGATCGTCGCCTAGGTGAGCCGTTACCCCACCTACTAGCTAATCCCATCTGGGCACATCTGATGGCAAGAGGCCCGAAGGTCCCCCTCTTTGGTCTTGCGACGTTATGCGGTATTAGCTACCGTTTCCAGTAGTTATCCCCCTCCATCAGGCAGTTTCCCAGACATTACTCACCCGTCCGCCGCTCGTCACCCAGGAGCAAGCTCCCTGTGTTACCGCTCGACTTGCATGTGTTAGGCCTGCCGCCAGCGTTCAATCTGAGCCATGATCAAACTCTTCAATTTAAGTTTGATGCTCGTGAATTAAACTTCGTAATGAATTACGCATGTTCACTCAGAGACTTGGTATTCATTTATTGTCCGAAGACATTAAGAATCCATGTCACTTTGAGTGCCCACACAGATTGTCTGATAAATTGTTAAAGAGCAGTGCAACGCGGCTTTCGCTCACCGTTGCGAGGTCCCGTATATTACGTTTTCCTCATTCAGAGTCAAGTGATTATTTTCGCTTTTCTCTGTTGGCGTTCATCTCTGAACCCCGCTAACCCGGCGGCCTGTAAGCCGTTGTTCCGTGTCAGTGGAGGCGCATTATAGGGAGTTCTCAGACGTTGACAACCCCTCTTTTAAAAAAAACTTTCAACCGTCTCTTTTTTGCTCAAAACCGTGCTATAGCGCCAGTTTTTCGAGCGTTTCAAAGCCATAACGGTGTAAAACGGGTAAAAGTTGTTCAGTTTCTTTTGTTAACGCCATACAAAACGCGATATTCGCATCGGTAGATTTCGCATCCGGGGCTTCATGCTCCAGCAACCATGCCGTACGACGGGCAATAGCCGCTCCGGAATCCACCAGACGCGTCCCCTCCGGCAGGACCTCTAATAGCTCTTCCTGGAGTAGCGGGAAGTGGGTACAGCCCAGCACAACGGTATCCGGGGGTTCGGGCATCCTCAGCCACGGACGAAGAATACGACGCAGCTCGTCGAGTGATACCGACTTGCCATGCAGCTTCGCTTCCGCCATCTCCACCAGCTCAGCCGAACCGAGCATCGCAATCTGGCATTCATTAGCGAAACGGTCGATCAGCTCGCGGGTATAAGGACGCTTTACCGTGCCTCGCGTGGCCAGCAAGCCCACAATGCCGTTCGCTGTCAGACGCGCGGCAGGCTTTATTGCAGGGACGACGCCCACAACCGGGAACTGGAATTTTTCACGCAGGGCGGGAAGAGAAACGGTGCTCGCCGTGTTACACGCGATGACGGCCAGCGCAAGGGGATAGCGCTTTTGTACCGCAGTGACGATTTCCACCACGCGCTCGACAATAAAATCTTCGCTCTTTTCCCCATACGGGAAAGCGACGTTATCGAAGGCGTAGATGTAATGGAGATCCGGCAGGAGATGCCGAATCTCATCATAGACCGAAAGCCCACCGACGCCGGAATCAAACACCAGCACGGTGGGACGCGGATTAGAAGGTGTAGCTGCCAGACAAGGTGTATTCCCGTCCTGCAGTTTGGTAGCCATAAACTGTCTCGTAATCTTTATCGAACAGGTTGGCTATTTTACCACGAACTGTAAGGTGTGAGGTGACAGGATACGAAACTGCGACATCCCACAGGCTTACACCGCCCATTTTTACTTTCTCAGACGGGTAAGTACCAAAGTCAGTGTCGTAACGCGTACCGAGATAGTGATAAGTCAGGCTCCAGTCGAAATCATAGATCTGCGTGTCGAGCTGATATTTCACCTGCTGCTTAGCACGACGGTCCAGGAGTTCGTTGGTTGCGGCATTGCGGGCATCCACGTAGTCGTAGCCTACAGTATGCGTCAACGGCCCCGTGTCAAACGATGCTGTTGCTTCCACACCTTTAATGCGTGCTTTACCGACGTTGTAATATTGCTGGAGGTTATTATCGAAGTCGATGAGATTATCAACGTCATTACGGTAGCCAGATACGCGCCAGCTCACGCCTGCCGTCAGGCCTTCAAACGCACCTTCCCACTGTTTGCTCTCTTCTGGATCAAGATGGTCATTGCCATAGAAACCATAGAGTTGACCCAGATTCGGTGCTTTATAGGCCGTACCATAAGAAGCAACGAAACGGTAACCCTCCACGAACTCCCAGGCCGCACTGCTTTGCCAGGTGCCATGACGACCGAACTGAGAGTTGTCATCGCTGCGAACCGCCCCTTCCAGGGTGAAGTCACCAAACTGCTGCAGCCCGGTCAGGTAGACGCCGGTGTTACGCAGGTCGTAGCCGTTGGTCACGTAGTTTGTACCCGGCTCGGTGCTCTGCTTCTGCCAGTCAACGCCCGCGCCAATGTTCCCTTGGCCAACATCAACGGAGTTGAGCCACTGGACATTGTACTGCTTGATTTCATCCAGTGTGGCTGTCGAATCGTAGCGGCCTAAATTCGGGTCGTAGTTATAGTCCTTGCTGTGGCTATAGCTGGTGAGCAGCTGTGAATGGAAGATGTCATCGTTGAAGCGCAATCCTGCATCCCAGGTCTGACTATAGAGCTGACGGGTATCAACCAGTACGTCAGGGGTAAAGGAGCTGTAGTAACCGTCGTAGGCAGTACGGTTGCTGTAGCCAAAGCCGCGAACAAAACCGCTCCACTGGTCTGAGAATGCGTGATCCAGTGCGCCGTAGAGCGTTTTATTCATAAAGCCGTCGCGATCGGTCTGGGCAAGGCCACCATTGTTGCCATCCGCAACCACATCAAACCCTTTGGTATAGGTGTAATCACCCGCAAGCGTGACGCGCGTGCTGTCGCCCAGTGTTTGCTGAGTACTGCCACCATAATTCTGGTAGCCGTGCGAGCCTACGCCAGCATTCAGCGTGGTACCGTCCTTCGCGCGAGTGGTAATAATGTTTACGACGCCGCCGATCGCGTCCGAGCCGTATACCGCAGAACGCGGTCCACGAACATATTCGATTCGCTGTACCAGGGAGATTGGGAACTGGCTGAGATCGGACGACCCCGTGACGCCCGCCTGGTTAAGGCGGATCCCATCAACAAGGATCAGGACGTGGCTGGAGTTGGTGCCACGGATAAAGAGAGAAGAGAGTTGCCCCATCCCGCCATTTTGCGCCGTATCCACGCCGGGCAGGCGACGCATAACATCCAGGAGCGAGGTTGACTGCCAACGGTCAATATCGGCACGCGTAACAACCGTGTTTGCAGCCAGAATAGTTTTTTCAGGTTGTTCAAAACGATTTGCCGTCACCACCAACGAGTCTGCGCTATCCTGCGCCCAGCCCGAAAATGCCGTGACGGACAACGCCGTCAACAGCGATACTTTTTTAATCATTGTTAAAGCATCCACAATATAAGAAGGATGCCGCAGGCCTCATCGATAGCACGCGATGATGAAACCAAATGCGACGTGATCCCGGCAGGTCTTCGGGCTAGGTGGCTATATAAGGATGAAGACTTCCCATTTTCACAGTGTCTACAACGCTCATCCCGCCAGTCTTTACCGCTGCGCGTCAGCTCCAGATTTACACTGGATTCCCTTTTCACTCTCAGGAGACCGGAAACAGAATGCTACAATTAGACACGTATGGATGTCCAGACAGCTATTGGCCATTAAATCTGGACATCCCCTGAACAATCCCTACAATCGCCGCGTAATTCTTTATCACTCAGGACGCATCATGACCCCAGAACACCTCCCGACAGAACAGTACGACGCGCAGCTGGCAGAGAAAGTTGTCCGCCTGCAAAGTATGATGACGCCTTTCAACGCGCCCGTTCCCGAGGTGTTCCGCTCTCCTGTCAGCCACTACCGCATGCGTGCCGAGTTTCGCATCTGGCACGACGGTGACGACCTGTACCACATCATTTTCGATCAGCAGACGAAGTCCCGTATCCGCGTGGACAGCTTCCCGGCAGCGAGTGAGCTCATTAACCAATTAATGACGCTGATAATGGACGGCGTGCGTAACAACCCGGTACTGCGTAACAAGCTTTTCCAGATTGACTACCTGACCACGCAAAGCAATCAGGCGATTGTCTCCCTGCTGTACCACAAAGCCCTGAGCGACGAGTGGCGCGAGCAAGCAGAAGCGCTGCGTGATGCGCTGCGTGCGCAGAACATCAACGTTCACCTGATTGGTCGCGCGACAAAAACCAAAATCATGCTGGATCAGGACTACATCGACGAGCGTCTGCCGGTGGCGGGTAAAGAGATGGTGTATCGTCAGGTCGAGAACAGCTTCACCCAGCCGAACGCTGCAATGAACGTGCAGATGCTGGAGTGGGCACTGAAGGCGACGGAAGGATCAACGGGCGATCTGCTTGAGCTCTACTGCGGTAACGGCAACTTCTCGCTGGCGCTGGCGCGTAACTTCGATCGCGTCCTGGCAACGGAAATCGCCAAACCGTCGGTTGCCGCCGCGCAGTACAACATTGCCGCCAACCATATCGACAACGTGCAGATCATTCGTATGGCCGCAGAAGAGTTCACGCAGGCGATGAACGGCGTTCGCCAGTTTAACCGTCTGGAAGGCATCGCTCTGAAGAGCTACCAGTGTGAGACAATTTTTGTCGACCCGCCGCGCAGTGGCCTGGACAGCGAAACCGAGAAGATGGTGCAGGCGTACCCGCGTATTTTGTACATCTCCTGTAATCCGGAGACGCTGTGCAAGAACCTGGAAACGTTAGGCCAGACGCACAAGGTTGAACGTCTGGCGCTGTTCGATCAGTTCCCGTATACGCACCATATGGAGTGCGGTGTACTGCTCACGGCGAAGTAATGTGGCCTTGTAGGGCAGGTAAGCGAAGCGTCACCTGCCAAAAAAGCCGGATGGCGCTTCGCTTATCCGGCCTACAATGACAAAAACCTTTACTCCGGTAACTGGCTTTTACGGCTACGCATGCGCGAGCCAATCCAGAACACCAGCGCCACAGACAGTACCGCAGGGAAGAAGTTAGAGCCGATATCCGGATACTCCGCGCGCACCACCGTGCTGTACAGCAATACGCCCAGAATAAAGCAGGCGGCGGCCAGCCCCGGTAACCCCACCGGCATGGTGCGGTTCAGGTAGCGTTGATGCAGGCAGTACACCGTCAGCACCAGCGCAATCAGCGGGAAAATCGAAAACGGCACGATGGAGCTAAAAATAGCGGCGAACGTACCATTAATGGATAAGCCAGCGATCAATGCCAGCAACAGCGTCCCTTTATCCTGACCTGACTGTTTCATTACTCACCTTCACTCTTCGGTTTGATGTGCCAGTTTCTCTTGTTCACGGCGATACCAGTAGTACGCGCCTTTGGAGATCATCCTGAGCTGCAATACCAGTCGCTCTTCAAGCTGCTTGCGTTGTTCAATGCTGACATCCAGCGCTTCGGCACCTGCGCTGAAAACAATCGTCACCATCGCCTCGGCCTGTGCTTCGGTAAACGCACGCGGCATATGGTTTTCGAGTTCAAGATAGTCGGCAAGTTCCGCGATGAAGTGCTGAATTTCGCGCGCGACGGCGGCACGAAACGCCGCCGACGTGCCCGAACGCTCGCGCAGAAGCAGACGAAACGCGTTGGGGTTATTGCCGATAAATTCCATAAAGGTCGACACGGAGGTACGGATCACGCTGCCCCCTTTGGCGATACGCTGACGCGCCTGGCGCATCAGCTGGCGCAGCATCAAACCGCTCTCGTCGACCATGGTCAGGCCCAGTTCATCCACATCACGGAAGTGACGATAGAAGGACGTTGGCGCAATCCCGGCCTCGCGTGCGACTTCGCGCAGGCTCAAACTGGCAAAACTTCGCTCAGCACTCAGTTGACTGAATGCTGCTTCCACCAGCGAACGCCGGGTTTTCTCTTTTTGTTGTGCTCTTACGCCCATCACGATAGTTGAATCCTTCCAAAGGCCTGATGGCACTATACCAGAGAATAAAATTAATCTGTTTGCCTGGCTTTGTGAATGATTGTTTACGTGCGGTTTGTGCTCCACTGCCGGAAAAAAGCACAACGATAATTGGGTTACTCTGGCAATGATGTTATGATTCTGTTGCTTTTATGTATAAGAACAGGTAAGCCTTGCCATGCCACATTCCTACGATTACGACGCAATAGTTATTGGTTCCGGCCCCGGCGGCGAAGGTGCTGCTATGGGTCTGGTGAAACAGGGAGCCAGAGTAGCGGTCATTGAGCGCTACCATAATGTCGGCGGCGGTTGCACCCACTGGGGCACCATCCCTTCGAAAGCCCTCCGCCACGCCGTTAGCCGCATTATCGAATTTAACCAGAACCCTCTTTACAGCGACCACTCCCGACTTCTTCGTTCCTCCTTTGCCGACATCCTGAACCACGCGGATACCGTCATTAACCAGCAGACGCGCATGCGTCAGGGGTTTTATGAGCGTAACCACTGTGAAATTTCGCAGGGCAACGCGCATTTTGTGGATGAACACACCCTGGCACTCGAATGCCACGACGGGTCGGTTGAAACCATCACCGCTGAAAAATTTGTGATTGCCTGCGGTTCACGCCCGTACCATCCGGCCGACGTGGACTTCTCGCACCCGCGCGTCTACGACAGCGACTCGATTCTCAGCCTGCACCATGAACCCCGCCACGTCATTATCTATGGCGCAGGGGTCATTGGTTGCGAATATGCGTCGATCTTCCGCGGAATGGACGTCAAAGTAGACCTGATCAACACTCGCGACCGCCTGCTGGCCTTCCTCGATCAGGAGATGTCGGACTCCCTCTCCTACCACTTCTGGAACAGCGGCGTGGTCATTCGTCACAACGAAGAGTACGAGAAGATCGAAGGCTGCGACGACGGGGTGATCATGCACCTCAAGTCCGGCAAGAAGCTGAAAGCGGACTGCCTCCTGTACGCCAACGGCCGTACCGGCAACACCGATTCCCTGCAGCTGGAAAATATCGGGCTTGAAACCGACAGCCGCGGTCAGTTGAAGGTCAACAGCATGTATCAGACCGCCCTGCCGCACGTTTACGCGGTCGGCGACGTCATTGGCTATCCAAGCCTGGCCTCAGCCGCTTACGACCAGGGCCGCATTGCGGCTCAGGCGCTGGTGAAAGGCGAAGCGACGGCGCATCTGATTGAAGATATCCCGACGGGCATCTACACCATCCCGGAAATCAGTTCCGTAGGTAAAACCGAGCAGCAGCTGACGTCAATGAAGGTGCCTTACGAGGTGGGTCGTGCGCAGTTTAAACATCTGGCGCGGGCGCAAATCGTGGGGATGAGCGTGGGTACGCTGAAAATTCTGTTCCACCGCGAGACGAAAGAGATCCTCGGGATTCACTGCTTTGGTGAACGCGCCGCGGAAATCATTCATATCGGCCAGGCCATCATGGAGCAGAAAGGTGGTGGTAACACCATTGAGTACTTCGTCAACACCACCTTTAACTACCCGACCATGGCGGAAGCCTATCGGGTCGCGGCACTAAACGGCCTGAACCGCCTGTTTTAACGCGCTGTCAAAATGGCCATCCATCGCACCACGGATGGCCTCTGCCAGCTGCTCATAGCGGCTGCGCAGCGGTGACCCAGGGCGATAGACCAGGCCAATCGTACGACGCGGCTCTGGTTTAATGCACGGCAAGTAGACCACGCCATCACGTTTACGCTCGTGCGGTACCGCCAGCGCAGGCAGCAGCGTAATACCGCTTCCCGCCGCGACCATATTACGCAGCGTTTCCAGGCTGGTTGCGCGGAAATGGGTATCCTCATCCGCACCCGCTTCGAAGCAGAAGCCCATCGCCTGGTCGCGCAGGCAGTGGCCATCTTCCAGCATCAGCAGCTTTTCACCCGCCAGATCGGCCATCGGCACGCGATCGCGGTTCGCCCACGGGTGATCTTCATAGATCGCCAGCATCATTGGCTCATCGAACAGCGGCACTTCAATAAAGGCTTCACTCTCTTTTACCAGTGCCAGAATGGCGCAGTCGAGCTTGCCGCTGTCCAGCTGTGCCAGCAGCTGATGGGTTTGCGCTTCGTGCAGGTACATTTCGAGTTTCGGGAACGTCTGGTGCAGCATCGGAATGATGTGCGGTAACAGGTACGGGCCAACGGTTGGGATCAGGCCAATATGCAGCGGGCCGGACATGGCCTCCCCCTGCTGGCTTGCCATTTCCTTGAGCACTTTGACCTCGCGCAGCACGGTGCGCGCCTGATCCACCAGCAGAAGACCTGCCTGTGTGAACAGAACCTTACGACTGGTGCGCTCCAGCAGCATCACGCCCAGCTCGTCTTCCAGCTTGCGGATCTGGCCGCTCAGCGTGGGCTGGCTGACGTGGCAGGAATCTGCCGCGCGGCGAAAGTGACGATG
Source organism: Enterobacter cloacae complex sp. Mu1197 (assembly GCF_040059225.1). Taxonomy (NCBI): domain Bacteria; kingdom Pseudomonadati; phylum Pseudomonadota; class Gammaproteobacteria; order Enterobacterales; family Enterobacteriaceae; genus Enterobacter; species Enterobacter cloacae complex sp. Mu1197. The sequence continues at coordinate 4,547,145 of NZ_CP157375.1, forward strand.
CTCGGCTAACGCTACCAGGTATTCAAGATCACGAATATTCATTATTCATCCTCCGTCGCCACGATAGTTCATGGCGATAGATAGCATAGCAACGAACGATTATCCCTATCAAGCATTCTGTTGAATAATACACCACATAGACGAGGCGGCACGTGTTTGACCCTTGACGTCCCCGCACTGTCAGCGAGTTTCTCTCAAAACTCGAACAACTAAAGCCAACGTGAACTTTTGCGGACCCCGTGGTCCGCTTTTTTTTGCGTAAAAAAGCCCAACTCAGGGTTGGGCTGGGGTTTTGTAGGTCGGGTAAGGCGAAGCCGCCACCCGACGTTTCAGGCATCAAATCAGGCGGTTTTTCGCATCCGCAATCGCCTGCGCCACCTGCTTAGGCGACACGCCGCCTTTCGCCGCACGCTTATCCAGGCAGGACTGCAGCGCCAGTATTGGATACACATCATCCCCGATAACCGCGCTGAATTTCTGTAGATCGGCCAGCGCCAGATCTTCCAGCGGTTTACCCTGACGAATGGCTTCCACCACCGCTTCACCGACAATATGGTGCGCTTCACGGAACGGTACGCCCTTCGCCACCAGGTAATCTGCCAGCTCGGTCGAGTTCGCATAGCCCTGCTGCGCCGCTTCCTGACAGCGCGGACGCTTCACCTGAATGCCATCCAGCACCAGCGCGCCCATATGCAGACAGTCCAGCCAGGTGTCGAGCGCGTCGAACAGCCCTTCTTTGTCTTCCTGCATATCTTTGTTGTACGCCAGCGGCAACCCTTTTAGGGTCATCATCATGCCGGTCAGCGCGCCCTGCACGCGGCCACATTTCCCGCGGATCAGCTCCAGCGCGTCCGGGTTTTTCTTCTGCGGCATCAGGGATGAACCTGAGGTCACGCGGTCGGACAGCTCAACAAAGCCCGCTTCGCCAGAGTTAAAGAAGATCAGGTCTTCGGCAAAGCGCGACAGGTGCACCATACCGATAGACGCGTTAGAGAGCAGTTCCAGCACGTGGTCACGATCGGAGACGCTATCCAGGCTGTTGCGGGTAGCGGAGGCAAAGCCCAGCCAGCCTGCCAGCTGTTCACGGTCGATTTCGTAAGCGGTACCCGCCAGCGCGCCGCTGCCCAGCGGGCTGACGTCCAGACGCTTCAGGGTATCCTGCAGACGGCTTTCGTCACGCGCCAGCATCTCTACATAGGCCAGACACCAGTGCGCAAAGGTCACCGGCTGCGCGCGCTGCAGGTGGGTATAACCCGGCATCACCGCGTCCTGATTGTTCTGTGCGGTCTCCACCAGCGCGGTCTGCAGCTGACGGTTAGCCGCCAGCAGTTCGCCAACGGTATCCTTACACCACAGCTTCAGATCGGTGGCGACCTGGTCGTTACGGCTCCGGCCGGTATGCAGCTTTTTACCCAGTTGGCCGACCTTGTCGATCAGTTTACCTTCCACCCAGCTGTGAATATCTTCGGCATCGCTCTGCAGAATTTGCTGCGGATCCAGACGCACTTCTTCCAGCAGATTGTTCAGCGCCTCTTCCAGCTGCAGCTGTTCCTCTGGGGTCAGCACGCCCACCGTCACCAGCGCTTTGGACCAGGCCACAGAGCCGACAATATCCTGTTCGGCCAGGCGGTAGTCGAAGCGCAAAGAGTCGTTGAACTGTTTGAACCGCTGATCCGCTGCCTGTGTAAAACGCCCACCCCAAAGTGCCATAACATGCTTCCTTAATATCTTTGAATTTCATTGCCCGGTGGCGCTGCGCTTACCGGGCCTACAAAACTTTAAATCGATTACGCTAAAATACGCGTGCCAATCGGCGTGCCGTTAAACAGCGCCGGGAGCTGCTCCGCGTGACGCCAGGAGGCGATATCTACCGGGCGACCCAGCGTGCGCGCCGCATCCAGCGCGGCGTTAACTTTGACGATCATGCCGTCGGTGATGATGCCCTGCGCAATCAGCTGCTCGGCTTTCTCTGCCGTCATTTCTGCGATGCGCTGGCCTTTACCGTCCAGAATGCCGCTCACGTCGGAGAGCAGGATCAGGTCCGCACCCAGCGTTGCCGCCAGTGCGGTTGCCGCCTGGTCAGCGTTAACGTTCATCAGCTCACCCTCTTCGGTCACGCCGATAGAGCTCACCACTGGCAGGAACCCGCCTTCCAGCAGCGTGTTAATCAGCTTAGGCGAACCCGGCTGCGCCAGTCCAACATGACCGAGCGCTTCGTCGAGCTGGGTCACTTTTACGCTGTCGCCATCGCCCAGATAGAGGCCAACGGAGGCAATGTGGTGTTTCTTCGCCCAGGACAGCAGGGTTTTGTTCGCCGTACCCGCCAGCGCACCGGTGATAATGTCAATCTGATCCGCAGGCGTCACGCGCAGGCCGTTCTTCTTGATCACCGGCAGGTTGAGCCCTTTCATCAGCTCATCCACCACGCAGCCGCCGCCGTGCACAATCACCAGTGGACGTTGGTGTGATTCGCGATAGTTCACCAGCGCGGTAAACAGACGCTCCAGCGCTTCTTCGCTGTCCAGCAGTACACCACCGAGTTTGATAATTAATGGGTTCATCATCACACCTTAAATAAGAGCCTGCGTTTCCGGGAAACCGAAACGAATATTTGCACACTGCATTGCCTGTGCGGCAGCGCCTTTCAGTAAGTTATCTTCTGCGGCCACCACGATGAGATGCTCACCCTGAACGGCAAAGCCGATATCGCAGAACGGCAGACCGACCACGTTTTTCAGCGCCGGCACGCCTTTGTCGTACAGGCGCACCAGCGGTTTGTCCGCATACGCCTGCGTGAAGACCTCGCTCACCTGCTCTTTGGTCACGCCCGGTTTCAGGCGGCAGGTAATGGTTTCGAGGATCCCACGCGGGAAGCTGCCCAGGTGCGGGGTGAAAATGACGTCCGCGCCCAGATGCGTCGTGATTTCAGGGTGATGACGGTGATTAAACACGCCATACGGCTGAAGGCTCACTTCGCAGAAGCTATTAGAGATCGCCGCCTTGCGTCCTGCACCGCTCACGCCGCTGGTGGCATTGATCACCGGCCACTGGTTCAGATCCAGCAGACCCGCGTCGATCAGCGGCTTCAGGGCAAGCTGCGCCGCCGTCGGGTAGCAGCCCGGAACGGCAATCAGATCCGCTTCTTTCAGTTTATCTGCGCTCCACTCCGCCAGGCCGTACACCGCTTTTTCAAGCAGATCCGGATGCTGATGGGTGAAACCGTAATATTTTTCGTAGAACGCGCCGTCGTTAACGCGGAACGCGCCGGAGAGGTCGAAGACCACGCAGCCAGCCGCCAGGAACTGCGGCGCCAGGTCGTGGCTGACCTCGTGTGCGGTGGCTAAAAACACCACGTCGACGCCGTCAGTAAACTCGCTGATGTCAGACATGGGCTGCAGCGGCAGATCGACCAGGCCCTTAAGCTGCGGATGCAAATCGGAAATTAACTTTCCTGCATCATTGCTTTGCGCTGACACGGTCAAAGCGGTTATGGTCATATGTGGATGGCGATTCACGTAGCTTACAAGCTCTGCGCCCGCATAACCGCTAGCGCCTACAATCAGCGTATTCAACATCGGGTTCCTTTATGCTCAACGTTAATGTATTTTTATTCACATTTATTGCATGAATATTGATACTATCACGACCTAAGGTGTGTCAACAATGAAAATGAACTTACCGCCATTTATCGAGATCTACCGCGCCCTGATTGCCACACCGTCTATCAGCGCAACGGAAGAAGCGCTGGATCAGAGCAATGAGTCTTTAATCAATCTGCTGGCGGGTTGGTTTAGCGATCTTGGGTTTAACGTTGAGGTTCAGCCCGTCCCCGGCACTCGCCACAAATTTAACCTGCTCGCCAGTACCGGAACCGGTGCGGGCGGCCTGCTGCTGGCCGGTCATACCGACACCGTGCCGTTCGACGATGGCCGCTGGACGCGCGATCCGTTCACCCTGACCGAGCACGACAACAAGCTCTACGGTCTGGGCACCGCCGACATGAAAGGCTTCTTCGCCTTTATCCTTGACGCGCTGCGTGACGTGGACGTGACAAAGCTGAAAAAACCGCTCTACATTCTGGCGACCGCTGATGAAGAGACCAGCATGGCAGGCGCGCGCTACTTCTCTGAAAACACGTCAATTCGCCCGGATTGCGCGATCATCGGCGAGCCGACGTCTCTGCAACCGATTCGTGCGCATAAAGGCCATATCTCTACCGCCGTGCGCGTGCTCGGCCAGTCCGGCCACTCCAGCGATCCGGCGCGCGGCGTGAACGCCATTGAGCTGATGCATGATGCCATCGGCCGCATCATGACCCTGCGTGACGATCTGAAAGCACGCTATCACTACGACGCGTTCACCGTGCCGTACCCGACGCTGAACCTCGGCAGCCTGCACGGCGGCGATGCCTCCAACCGCATCTGCGCCTGCTGCGAACTGCACATGGATATTCGCCCGCTGCCGGGCATGACCCTGAGCGATCTCGACGGCCTGCTGAATGAGGCGCTGGCCCCGGTGAGCGAACGCTGGCCGGGTCGCCTGACGGTCTCCGAACTGCATCCGCCCATCCCGGGTTACGAATGCCCGCCGGACCATCAACTGGTCGACGTGGTAGAAAAGCTGCTCGGCCAGAAAACCGACGTGGTGAACTACTGCACCGAAGCGCCGTTTATTCAGACGCTTTGCCCGACGCTGGTTCTAGGCCCTGGGTCCATCAACCAGGCGCACCAGCCGGATGAATATCTGGAAACCCGCTTTATCAAACCCACCCGCGAACTGATTACCCAGGTTGTGCATCACTTCTGCTGGCATTAAAAACTGCCCCTCACCCTAACCCTCTCCCCAAAAGGGAGAGGGAATTTGAACACCCTCTCCCCTTTGGGGAGAGGGCAGAGTGAGGGGGAGTAAATCCCGCGATCTCCGTCACATTTCCATAAGCATCTCTTATCTGACGCAATGCGAATTAAATTTCGTAAATTGCCCACATTTATTCGTTTGCTGAACCGTTTTCGCAGCAATTGACGACGGGGGTTTTACGTGGCTTTATAAAGGGAGATGACAAAATAATGTCCAGAAGATTTTCGCCTGGGCATAAACAAAAATGATGGGGTGACTGGGTTTTTATGAACGAACAATATTCCGCGTTGCGTAGTAATGTCAGTATGCTCGGCAAAGTGCTTGGAGATACCATCAAAGATGCGTTGGGGGAGAACATCCTCGACCGCGTTGAAACCATCCGCAAGCTGTCTAAATCTTCCCGTGCCGGTAACGAGGCCAGTCGTCAGGAGCTGCTCACCACCTTGCAGAACCTCTCTAACGATGAGCTGTTGCCCGTTGCGCGCGCCTTCAGCCAGTTCCTGAACCTGGCCAACACCGCTGAGCAATACCACAGCATTTCGCCAAACGGCGAAGCGGCCAGCAACCCGGAAGTCATTGCCCGCACCCTTCGTAAACTGAAAGACCAGCCCGACCTCAACGAAGCCACCATCAAAAAAGCGGTGGAGTCGCTTTCGCTGGAGCTGGTACTGACCGCTCACCCAACCGAGATCACCCGTCGCACCCTGATCCACAAAATGGTGGAAGTGAACAACTGCCTGAAGCAGCTGGATAACAAAGACATTGCCGACTATGAACGCAACCAGCTGATGCGCCGTCTGCGCCAGCTGATTGCCCAGTCCTGGCACACCGATGAAATTCGTAAGCATCGCCCAAGCCCGGTCGACGAAGCCAAATGGGGCTTTGCGGTGGTGGAAAACAGCCTGTGGGAAGGGGTACCAAACTACCTGCGCGAGCTGAACGAACAGCTGGAAGCGAACCTGGGCTACCGTTTGCCGGTTGATTTCGTGCCGGTTCGCTTCACCTCCTGGATGGGCGGCGACCGCGACGGCAACCCGAACGTTACCGCGGAAATCACCCGCCACGTCCTGCTGCTGAGCCGCTGGAAAGCGACCGACCTGTTCCTGAAAGACATTCAGGTGCTGATCTCCGAGCTGTCGATGGTTGAAGCGACGCCGGAACTGCGCGCGCTGGCCGGTGAAGAAGGCGCCAGCGAGCCGTACCGTTTCCTGATGAAAAAGCTGCGTGGTCAGCTGATGGCCACTCAGGCCTGGCTGGAAGCGCGCCTGAAAGGCCAGCGCCTGCCAAAACCAGAAGGCCTGCTCAGCCAGAACGAACAGCTCTGGGAGCCGCTTTACGCCTGTTATAAATCGCTGCAGGCCTGCGGGATGGGCATCATCGCCAACGGCGAACTGCTCGACACCCTGCGTCGCGTGAAGTGTTTCGGCGTGCCGCTGGTGCGTATCGACGTGCGTCAGGAAAGTACCCGTCATACCGAAGCGCTGGGCGAGCTGACCCGATATCTCGGCATCGGTGACTATGAAAGCTGGTCCGAAGCCGACAAGCAGGCGTTCCTGATCCGCGAGCTGAACTCCAAGCGCCCTCTGCTGCCGCGCAACTGGGAGCCAAGCAACGATACCCGCGAAGTGCTCAACACCTGTAAAGCGATCGTGGACGCACCGAAAGGATCGGTCGCCGCCTATGTGATCTCCATGGCGAAAACCCCATCCGACGTGCTGGGCGTCCACCTCCTGCTGAAAGAAGCGGGAATCGACTACGCCCTGCCGGTCGCCCCGCTGTTTGAAACACTCGACGACCTGAACAACGCCAACGACGTGATGAGCCAGCTGCTGAACATCGACTGGTATCGCGGCTTTATTCAGGGCAAACAGATGGTCATGATCGGCTATTCCGACTCCGCGAAAGATGCGGGCGTGATGGCGGCATCCTGGGCGCAGTATCAGGCGCAGGATGCACTGATCAAAACCTGCGAAAAAGCCGGTATCGAGCTGACCCTGTTCCACGGACGCGGTGGCTCAATTGGCCGTGGCGGTGCGCCAGCACACGCGGCGCTGCTGTCACAGCCGCCGGGAAGCCTGAAAGGCGGCCTGCGCGTGACCGAGCAGGGTGAGATGATCCGCTTCAAGTACGGCCTGCCGGAAGTGACCATCAGCAGCCTGTCGCTTTATACCAGCGCGATCCTGGAAGCGAACCTGCTGCCACCGCCGGAGCCGAAAGCCTCCTGGTGCCACATCATGGACGAGCTGTCGGCTATCTCCTGCGATCTGTACCGCGGCTACGTGCGTGAAAACAAAGATTTCGTGCCTTACTTCCGTTCAGCCACGCCTGAACAGGAGCTGGGTAAACTGCCGCTGGGCTCACGTCCTGCCAAGCGTCGTCCGACCGGCGGCGTAGAGTCTCTGCGTGCAATCCCGTGGATCTTTGCCTGGACGCAGAACCGTCTGATGCTGCCCGCCTGGCTGGGTGCCGGTGCCGCACTGCAAAAAGTGGTGGAAGACGGCAAACAGAGCGAGCTGGAGACCATGTGTCGCGACTGGCCGTTCTTCTCTACCCGTCTGGGAATGCTGGAGATGGTCTTCTCGAAAGCTGACCTCTGGCTGGCGGAATACTACGATCAGCGCCTGGTGAAGCCAGAGCTGTGGGCGCTGGGTAAAGAGCTGCGCGAACTGCTGGAAGGCGACATCAAAGTGGTGCTGGATATCGCCAACGACTCACACCTGATGGCGGACCTGCCGTGGATTGCCGAGTCTATCCAGCTGCGTAACATCTACACCGACCCGCTGAACGTCCTGCAGGCAGAGCTGCTGCACCGTTCGCGTCTGGCGGAAGAAGAAGGGAAAGAGCCGGATCCACGCGTTGAACAGGCGCTGATGGTGACGATTGCGGGCGTTGCGGCGGGTATGCGTAACACCGGCTAATGCTTTACGCCCGGCGGCGCTACGCTTGCACGGGCCTACGATAAGTAGGCCGGGTAAGCGTTAGCGCCACCCGGCAAATTTCGGTAGTCTCCTTATGCATTCCGATATCACCCAGATTTTGACTGACCTGGTGAACCGCACGTTACCGCTGGGTCAGATTCGTTTCTCAGCGCTGGCTGAACACCATCCCCGAACCTCTCCCTGCCTCGGCATTACCCTTGGCACTCCCTGCGAGGCGTTTTTTTCTTTTTTTGGACAAATCACGCATCCTGCGCCTCACGTCCTGCGCATACATTTCGGTAAGCAGCAGCTTACAATCGAGCTACAGCGTGACAATGTGCTCTTACAACAACTCCAGGTTGCCCGACGTGGTCCGCGAACGGGGGCTTTTCTTCTGCAAACGCTCACCGAATTACAGATGCAGCCTGAGGAACAAGACACAGCAAGGCTGGTAGTTTTAAGCCTGCTCAGCCACTGCCGGGATCTGCTTGGCAGTGAAATTCACACCGACAGCCGCAGCCGGGCACTGTTCGAAGCCGTTCGGAGCTATATCGAAGAAAATTATGCCTCTTTGTTAACTCGCGAATCCGTGGCACAGGCGTTCTACATCTCCCCAAACTACCTTTCCCATCTATTCCAGAAAGTCGGCAGCGTCGGATTCAATGAATACTTAACAAAAACGCGCCTGGAACATGCGCGTCAGCTGCTGAAAGGCTACGATCTCAAAATTAAAGATATCGCCACACGCTGCGGATTTACGGACAGCAACTACTTTTGCCGTCTCTTTCGCAAGCACACCGAACGTTCCCCTTCCGAATATCGACGCCAGTACCACAGCCAGCTGATCGCCAAAAAGTAGCATTGTGATCGCTCTCTCACTTCTCTAAGGACATTACATTTGTCCAGTATTTGGCAAAATTGACCTGTATTCGCCGCGCCTGGGTGCGCCGTATCCTTTATTCAACCTTTCTGACTTAAGGAAAAATAATGGAACTGTACCTGGATACCGCCAACGTGGCGGAAGTAGAACGCCTGGCGCGCATCTTTCCCATCGCGGGCGTCACCACCAACCCGAGCATCATTGCCGCCAGCCGTGAATCCATCTGGGACGTGCTGCCGCGCCTGCAACAAGCCATCGGGCCGGAAGGCACGCTGTTTGCTCAAACCATGAGCCGCGATGCCGAAGGCATGGTGGCAGAAGCCAAACGTCTGAGTAACGCCATTCCGGGCATTGTGGTGAAAATCCCGGTGACGGCTCAGGGGCTTATCGCAATTAAAGCGTTGAAAAAAGAAGGGATAACCACGCTTGGCACCGCCGTTTACAGCGCGGCGCAGGGCCTGCTCGCCGCACTCGCAGGGGCGAAATATGTCGCGCCGTATGTAAACCGCGTCGACGCGCAGGGCGGTGACGGCATTCGCATGGTTCAGGAACTGCAGTCCCTGCTGGAACTGCACGTGCCGGAAAGCAAGGTGCTGGCCGCCAGCTTCAAAACGCCGCGTCAGGCGCTGGACTGCCTGTTGGCAGGATGTGAAGCAATCACGCTTCCCTTAGACGTAGCGCAACACATGCTCGGCACACCGGCGGTAGAGTCAGCCATAGAGAAGTTCGAGCAAGACTGGAAAAACGCGTTTGGTAACCTCAACCTCTAAGGGAGAACTGTTATGGACCGTATCATTCAATCGCCGGGGAAATATATCCAGGGCGCTGACGTACTGACCCGTCTCGGCGACTATCTGAAACCGCTGGCCAACCGCTGGCTGGTCGTCGGCGATAAATTTGTGCTGGGTTTTGCCGAAGAAACCCTACGACAAAGTTTTAAAAAAGCTGAACTGCATGCCGAAATCGCGCCATTTGGCGGTGAATGTTCACAAAATGAAATCGATAGGCTGAAAAGACTGGCCGACAGCGCCGACTGCCTGGCGGTGCTGGGTATTGGGGGCGGGAAAACGCTGGATACCGCCAAAGCGCTGGCCCACTTTATGAACGTGCCGGTCACCATTGCGCCGACTATCGCCTCCACCGATGCTCCGTGCAGCGCCCTTTCCGTTATTTACACAGACAGCGGCGAGTTCGATCGCTACCTGATGCTGCCACACAACCCGAACATGGTCATTGTGGATACGAAAGTGGTAGCAGGTGCGCCTGCACGTCTGCTGGCCGCCGGAATTGGCGACGCGCTGGCGACCTGGTTTGAAGCACGCGCCTGCTCGCGCAGCGGTGCGACCACCATGGCCGGGGGTAAATGCACCCAGGCGGCACTGGCGCTCGCGGAGCTGTGTTACAACACGCTGGTTGAAGAGGGTGAAAAAGCGATGCTGGCGGCGGAACAGCATGTGGTGACGCCTGCGCTGGAACGCATTATCGAAGCCAACACCTATCTCAGCGGCGTCGGCTTTGAAAGCGGGGGGCTGGCGGCGGCACACGCTATTCATAACGGTATGACGGCGGTACCGGACGCGCATCACTTCTATCATGGGGAGAAAGTGGCGTTTGGTACCCTGACGCAGCTGGTGCTGGAAAATGCGCCGGTAGAAGAAATTGAAACCGTCGCGGCGCTTTGCCACAGCGTTGGGCTGCCAATCACGCTGGCACAGCTGAACATCAAAGAGGATATTCCGGCCAAAATGCGTCTGATTGCCGAAGCGTCCTGTGCGGAAGGAGAAACCATCCACAACATGCCCGGCGGCGTCACGCCGGATCAGGTGTATGCGGCACTGCTGGTGGCCGACCAGTATGGACAGCGATTCCTGCAGGAGTGGGAGTAATAAAAAAAAGCCGGGTAGCGCTGCGCTTACCCGGCCTACATGGCACTTTAATTTCCAGGCCGGGTAAGGCGTAGCCGCCACCCGGCACAAAGGTTACTTCACGTCAAACCGATCCAAATCCATTACCTTCGCCCATGCGGCAACGAAGTCGCGAACGAACTTCTCATGCGCATCATCGCTGGCGTAAACCTCTGCCAGCGCACGCAGGACGGCGTTAGAACCGAAGACCAGATCGGCGCGGGTGGCGGTATATTTCACTTCACCGCTGGCGCGATCGCTTCCGGCAAACAGCTCATTGGATTCGTCGGTCGCCTTCCACTGGGTGTTCATATCCAGCAGATTCACGAAGAAATCAGTGCTCAGCACGCCCTCACGATTGGTGAACACGCCGTTCTTGCTGCCATCAAAGTTGGCACCCAGCACGCGCAGGCCACCAATCAGCACCGTCAGCTCCGGCGGGGTCAGCGTCAACTGCTGGGCTTTATCAACCAACAGCGACTCCGTGGTGGACACATCCACCTGCGCACGGTAGTTGCGGAAGCCATCGGCAATCGGTTCGAGCAGGTTAAACATCTCGATATCCGTCTGATCCTGACGCGCATCCACACGGCCCGGCGTGAACGGCACGGTGACGTACACGCCCGCCGCTTTTGCGGCCTGCTCAACGCCTACCACGCCCGCCAGGACGATGATATCGGCCAGAGAGGCTTTGTTGGTGGTGCGCTGGATAGCTTCGAGCGCCGGTAACGCGCGAACCGCCGCGGCGTTCACATCCCAGTCACGCTGAGGCGCCAGCGCCAGACGCGCGCCGTTGGCACCGCCACGCTTATCGCCGCCGCGGAAGGTCGATGCCGATGCCCAGGCCACAGACACCAGTTCGCTCACGGAGAGACCCGAGGCCGCAATTTCCGCCTTCAGGCTTTCAATGTCTTCTTTCGTCGGGTTGAACACCGCCTGCGGCAGCGGGTCCTGCCAAATCAGATCTTCTTTCGGCACTTCCGGGCCAAGGTAACGCGATTTTGGCCCCATATCACGGTGGGTCAGTTTGAACCACGCGCGCGCGAAGGCTTCGTTGAAGGCCTGCGGATCGTTCAGGAAACGGCGGGAAATCTTTTCGAATTCCGGGTCAAAACGCAGCGTCAGGTCGGTGACCAGCATGGTCGGCTTGCGTTTTTTTGACGGGTCGAACGGATCGGGCATGATTTCCGGCGCATCAACGGCTTCAAACTGAATCGCCCCTGCCGGGCTGCGGGTCTGCACCCATTCGTATTTGAACAGGTTCTCGAAGAAGTAGTTGCTCCACTGCGTCGGGGTTTGTGACCAGATGACTTCCAGACCGGAGGTAATAGCATCAGCGCCCACGCCCGTGCCGTGCGTGCTGGCCCAGCCCAGGCCCTGCGCTTCAATTGGTGAGGCTTCCGGGTCGGTACCCACGTGGGTGGCTTCACCCGCGCCGTGAGTCTTGCCGAGGGTGTGGCCGCCTGCAATCAGCGCTACGGTCTCTTCATCGTTCATGCCCATGTTGCCAAAGGTAGCGCGAATCGCTGCCGCCGCTGACAGTGGTTCACCGCTGGCGTTTGGCCCTTCCGGGTTCACGTAGATCAGGCCCATTTCGGTGGCGGCCAGAGGACGCTTCGCCAGCGCTTCCGGATCGCGGTGGGTCAGCCAGGCTTTTTCATCACCCCAGTTCACGTCCAGATCCGGTTCCCAGACGTCTTCACGCCCGGCACCGAAACCAAAGGTGCGGAAGCCCGAATTCTCCAGCGCCACGTTACCCGCGAGGATAAACAGGTCAGCCCAGGAGATTTTTTGTCCGTATTTTTTCTTGATGGGCCACAGCAGACGGCGCGCTTTATCCAGGCTCACGTTATCCGGCCAGGAGTTCAGCGGCGCAAAGCGCTGTTGACCGCGTCCTGCCCCGCCGCGCCCGTCAACGGAGCGATAGGTACCCGCGCCGTGCCACGCCATGCGGATAAACAGACCCGCGTAGCTGCCCCAGTCGGCTGGCCACCACGGCTGAGAGTCGGTTAAGAGTGCTTTAAGGTCGCCTTTAAGGGCAGAGTAATCAAGTTTGCTGAATTCTTTGCGGTAGCCGAAGTCTTCACCCAGCGGGTTCGAACGATTGGAATGTTGGTTAAGAAGATCGATACGGAGTTGTTTTGGCCACCAGTCGCGGCTGCCTGTACCTGCGCCCGCGCTGTGATCGACGCCGCCCTGATGGAACGGGCATTTGCCGACTGATGCCGCTTTATTGGTCTCGTCTGACGTGCTCATCGCTATGCTCCCTTTTACAGTGTTACCGTTACGATATACGCCCTTGTTGATAAGGTATAGTTGAGATAATCCACAGATTCGATAGTTAAATCCGTTTAATTTCCCATGGAAAATACATGAGTTTTGTACGTCAAAGGCAGCATTGCTGATATGGCAGGAAAATAAAACCCTTATAAATCAAAAAACCCTCCGAAGAGGGCTCTTTTTTGTTACACGCCTGGTCTAACGCCGAGCGTGTGGCATATGGCGTAACTCATCTCAGCACGGTTCAGCGTGTAGAAGTGGAAATCCTTCACCCCTTCACGACTTAAGATCTTCACCATGTCCATCGCGATGTTTGCGCCCACCAGCTTGCGTGTTTCCGGGTCATCGTCCAGCCCCTCGTACATTTTAGACATCCAGAGCGGAATACGCACATTGGTCATATCAGCAAATTTCTTCGCCTGTTTGAAGTTAGAGACCGGCAAAATACCGGGGATAATTTCAACGTCGATGCCCGCGGAGACGCAGCGGTCACGGAAGCGCAGATAGCTTTCGACATCAAAGAAGAACTGGGTAATGGCGCGGTTCGCGCCGGCATCCACCTTACGCTTGAGGTTAAGCAGATCCGCCTGGGCGCTTTTCGCTTCCGGATGAACTTCAGGATAAGCGGCAACGGAAATATCAAAGTCAGCCACGCCCTTCAACAGCCCGACCAGATCGGCGGCATACATGTCCGGCTTACCGCTGCCCGGCGGCAGATCGCCGCGCAGCGCAACAATATGCCGAATGCCGTTATTCCAGTAATCCTGGGCGATGGCACGCAGCTCGTCGCGGGTGGCGTCGATACAGGTGAGATGCGGCGCCGCTTCCAGACCGGTACGATCTTTGATGCCTTTAATGATGCTGTGGGTACGGTCACGCTCGCCGGAGTTCGCACCATAGGTCACGGAGACAAACTTCGGTTTCAGGCTGCTGAGACGATCGATAGAGCTCCACAGGGTTTGCTCCATTTCACTGGTGCGCGGCGGGAAAAATTCAAAAGAGACGTTAATCTGGCCGTTTACTTCGGCCAGGCTCTGGTTCAGTGCTTCCCGCTGGTTGGCGTGAAAAAAGCTCATACACTACCCCTATCAATCGCGTGTCATTGTCTGTTGTGTTGTGAACTTCTATACGTTTAGACGTCCAGATGTAAAAATGACGGAAAAGCGGAGGGACGTCAATAGAAATAATCAACAATAACGGTGAGGTTTGCTCAGGGAAGATGAGAGAAATTCATGATGGGGGTGAGTGCAGTCTGATGCCCTCACCCTAACCCTCTCCCATAGGGAGAGGGAAATTGATTTTTTACAGCAGCTTAGCCAGACGGTTGATGTCGGACTGGATGGCCCCGGCGGTAACGTCACGCCCGGCGCCCGGGCCGCGGATCACCAGCGGGTTATCGCGGTACCAGCGGCTTTCGATGGCGAAGACGTTATCGCACGGCAGCAGCGCCGCCAGCGGATGTTCAGGACGCACCGCCTCGACACCGACTCGCGCTTTTCCGTTGGCCTCGAAACGCGCCACGTAGCGCAGCACCAGCCCCATCTCGTTCGCGGCTTCCAGACGCTGCACCATCTGCTCGTTAAGTTCTTCGCCATTTTCAAAGAAATGGTCCACAGAACCTTCTTCACAGCCGGCAGGCACCAGCGACTCGACGCGGACGGAATCCGGTTCGATGTCATAACCCGCTTCACGCGCCAGGATCACCAGCTTGCGCATCACGTCTTTACCGGAGAGGTCAACGCGCGGATCGGGTTCCGTTAAGCCCTGCTGCCACGCCTGATCCACCAGGTCGGTGAACGGTACGGTGCCGTCAAACTGCAGGAACAGCCAGGAGAGCGTGCCGGAGAAGATACCGCTCAGCGCCAGAATGCTGTCGCCGCTTTCAATCAGATCGCGCACGGTGTGGTTTACCGGCAGGCCCGCACCCACGGTGGCGTTATACAGCCAGTGACGGCCGGTTTTTTCAAACGCGTCGTGGATCTGGCGGTATTTGTCGGTGCTGCTTGCCCCCGCCAGCTTGTTGGCGCTGATGACGTGGAAACCGTGGCTGGCGAAATCCAGATACTGATCGGCAAGCTGTTCGCTGGCGGTAACGTCCAGCACCACCAGATCGTCATACGGGTGCGCACGCATCCACAGGAACAGCGACTCTTCATCCTGCTCGACGGCTTCATCATTAAAGAAGGCAAGCGCGCGGCTGGCATCCAGTCCTTCGTAGTTCAGCAGGCTGCGGCGGCTGTCCACCACGCCTGCGAGAATGAATTCGAACCCGGTACGCGCCGAAAGCGTGACCTGTTCGCGGGCAAACAGCTCCAGCCAGCGGGAACCGATGTTGCCTTTACCAAACAGCACCAGGCCGATGCGTTTTTCCGCGCGGAACAGGGAGGTATGCAGACCCTGAATCAGGCTTTCGGTTGGCCCTTTGCGCAGAACGGCCACCAGGCTAATGCCCTCTTCCGATTGCCAGGTAAATTCCACCGGCTGGCCTTTCAGCTGCTGCCAGAAGCGGTGGCAGTGCAGCGGGTTACGGGTGACGCCCGCGCCCACCATCGCCACCAGCGCCAGCCCCTGACGCAGGCGAAGCTCGCCCGGCAGGCCTGCTTCATCCAGAATTTTCAGGGCGCTGTCCGCCACTTCTGCGGTATAGCAGAACTGCAGCAGCTGGCGGTCATTGTGAACACCCACGGCCAGCGGACGCACCTGGGCGCGTTTCAGGATCGTGTCGATCTCTTTATGCGCCAGCCTGAAGTCCTGGCCCGCAGGAACCTGGAATTCAATCAGGCAGATGTCGTCGTGGCTGGTGACAATACGCGCCCCGGTACCGGACGCCAGCACGCGCTCAATGCGCGTGGAGCCTTGATCCGGGGTGTAGCTGCAGCGCAGCTGGAGGTCAATATCACTGCCGGAAACCGGCTGCAGGGTGCGCGCGTGCAGCACTGGTGCGGCCAGACGCGCCAGTTCGCTGGCTTCATCCAGGCGCAGCAGCGGCAGCAGGCAGGCATCTTTTACTTTGCGCGGGTCCGCGCTGTAAACACCGGCCACGTCGCTCCAGATGGTGACGCGGGACACGCCCGCCAGCGCACCGATTTGCGTTGCCGAGTAGTCGGAGCCGTTACGGCCCAGCAGCACGGTTTCACCCGCGTTGCTGCGGCTGATAAAGCCGGTAACCACAATGCGTTTACCCGGATGCTGCACCAGCAGCTGTTGCAGCAGCGGGTAGGACAGACCTTCATCCACCTGTGGCTGCGCGGCGCGTTCGGCGCGCAGGAAATCACGCGCGTCGAGCCAGGCGGCGTCCACACCCAGGTGTTGCAGAACCGCAGCCATCAGGCGCGCGGACCACACTTCACCGTGCCCCACCACTTCGGCATACACCGCATCGGTAATGCCGCTATCCAGCAGGGCGGCCAGACGCTCAAGGTCATGCGTGAAGGCGCTGATCAGCCCGTCCGCTACGTCCGCAGGCAGCAAGCCAGCAATCAGCTCGCTCTGGTAACGACGTAAGGACTGTTGCACCTGATGCGCAGAAAGGCGATCGGTCTGGCTCAGTTTCAGCCAGCTAATCAACTGGTTGGTGGTACTGCCCGCCGCCGAGACAACCATCATGTCACCCGGCTGTGAATATTCCGTCATGATCCCTGCGACACGCAGGTAACATTTCACATCAGCAAGACTACTACCACCAAACTTGTGCAGTTGACGACCCTTCGCCCCTGCCTGCGCTATCACACTCATGATTACCCCTTGGCTGCGATCCGGAAGCCATTTTCCAGATCGGCAATTAAATCTTCAGAATCTTCAATACCGGTTGAGATCCGCAGCAGCGTCTCAGAAATACCGGCGGCGGCACGTGCTTCGGGTGCCATTCCTGCGTGTGTCATGGTCGCGGCGTGGGAGATCAAGCTTTCAACCCCACCTAAAGATTCCGCCAGCGTAAACAATGACAGCCCGCTCAGGAAGCGACGCAGCGTTTGCTCGTCACCGTCCAGTTCAAAACTTAACATCGCGCCAAACCCTTTCTGCTGGCGCGCGGCAATATCGTGCCCCTGATTTTCCGGCAGCGACGGATGATACAGCTTCTTCACCAGTGGCTGGGTTTTCAGGAAGTCGACAATCGCCTGAGCATTGCGCTGCGCCACGTCCATGCGCGGCGACAGCGTGCGGATGCCGCGCAACAGCAGGTAGCTGTCGAAGGCGCCTGCGGTGACGCCAATATTATTGGCCCACCATGCCAGTTCGGTGACAACATCCGGATCTTTGGCAATCACCACGCCTGCTACCACGTCAGAATGGCCGTTCAGATATTTAGTGCATGAATGCAATACCAGATCGGCACCCAGTGCGAGTGGGTTCTGAAGGGCCGGACTGAGGAACGTATTATCCACTACACTTATCGCTCCCGCATCCCTTGCGAGCTGACAAATTTTCGCAATATCGACAACGCGCAACAATGGATTGCTTGGACTTTCTACCAGAACCAGCTTCGGTTTCTCTGCCAGCGCCTGTTTCAGGGCCTGTTCGTCGTTTTGATCGACAAACAATACGCGATAACAGCCGCGTTTCGCCAGGCTATCAAACAGGCGATAGCTGCCGCCGTAGCAATCGTGCGGCGCAACCAGCAGGTCGCCAGGTTTCAGGAACACGGTGGTCACCAGGTGAATGGCGGACATCCCCGTGTTGGTTAACACAGCACCTGCGCCACCTTCCAGTTCGGCCAGCGCACGCTGGGTCACGTCACGCGTAGGGTTGCCACGACGCGAGTAATCATGCGCGCGGGGTTCATTAAATCCGGTGAAGTTGTAAGTACTGGAAAGATGAATGGGCGGGACAACGCAGCCGTACTGCTCGTCATCATTTAATCCGCTACGCACTGCGATAGTGGCCTGTTTACGCGTCATGGTGAGGGCTTCCTGGCGAATGAGGTGAAAAGTCAGGCACCAGAGTAAACACTGAAAGTATGGACGTCAATACATCTGGACATCTAAACTTCTTTGCGTATAGATTGAGCAATGCGCAAATAGCCGTTAAAATTATATGCTTTAGTGCACGCTGCAGCGGCAATATCCGTGCCACGGTATCGTCTCTACGGTAAACTAGGCAAGATTGCGGTTCAAAACGGGTGGTTACCGGTTTTGCACCTTTAAATAAATGACTGAGAGGATTAAAGGTATCTCATGGCTGAATGGAGCGGCGAATATATCAGCCCATACGCTGAGCACGGTAAGAAGAGTGAGCAAGTAAAGAAAATTACGGTTTCCATTCCTCTGAAGGTGTTGAAGATCCTCACCGATGAACGTACGCGTCGTCAGGTGAATAACCTGCGCCACGCAACCAACAGCGAACTGCTGTGCGAAGCGTTTCTGCATGCGTTTACCGGTCAACCGTTGCCGAACGATGACGATCTGCGCAAAGAGCGTAGTGACGAAATCCCGGAAGAGGCGAAAGTAATCATGCGTGAACTGGGTATTGACCCGGAGACGTGGGAATACTAACTGCGGTGTGATCCCGCTGAGGTGACTCAGCGGGATAGTTTTTAGAAGTTGTAGCCTAAACCCACGCGCAGACGCGTCTGGCGATCGTCGCTGGTGGCGGTGTTATAGCCGGAAGAGACATTGCCCACTTCGATAAACGGGATCCACGAGTCGATGTTATACGCCACGCGGAAGTTATATTCGTAATCTTCTTTTTTATTGTTATACAGGTCTTCGTTGTCGGCGAATTTATAAATGCCGTTTAACTCGAACATCCAGCTATCAATATTATAACCCAGCCACACTTCCGGACGATAAACCATACGGTCATCTTTACCGTCAGCATTACGGCGAGTGTACTCCGAACGATAACGAAACGCCGTCCACCAGCTGTCATTAATATTATACTGTACGCGCAGATAAGGCTTATAGATGGCCATGTCATCACCCATTTCAACGGCGACGCCCGGCTGCCATATAAAACCTTGCCAGGTAAATTGATAGCTTGCGGTATATTCGTTGCTGTTACTTTCCATATTATTAAGCGCGTCGTTAGACTGCTTGTTATCGGAGCGCGATACCGCCTCAACCGCTACGCCAAAGCCGGTGCCAAAGCGGTGTGACATGTATACACGGTCATAGTTACGCCCATCGTCGTAATACTCGTGTCGGTAATCCACATATCCCGCCTGCGCCGCGCACGATATTAACGGAAGCACAAATAAGACTTGCTTCAATTTCATAACAGTTCCCTCGAAGTAAATGCGCCCTGAAAGCCACCTTGTCGTAATGGCGAATAAGAATGTATGACGGGCGAAGTGTAATTTTACGAAACGAGAGAAACCTTTTAATTTTTGACACACTCATTAAAAGGTGGCAAAGAATTAAAGAAATGAGAGATGCAGTTCACTATCCGTTAAAGAATACATCAGACAAATATTTTAATACAATGATGCGTAATTAGTTATTTTAGATAGAAATATCCAGGTGTGATTTATTCAGAAGGGATATAACAGGCACAAAAAAACCGCCCGTAGGCGGTTTTTTCTGGATGCTTATTTAGCGCCCGGGATGCTGAAACGCTTGTTGAAGCGGTCAACACGGCCACCGGTTGCAACATCACGCTGCTTACCAGTGTAGAACGGGTGGCATTTGCCGCACACGTCCAAGTTCAGATCGTGACCCACGGTAGAGCGGATCTGGATAGAGTTACCGCAAGAACAGTTTGCAGTAATCATTTCGTATTTCGGGTGAATATCTTTTTTCATGGGAGAACCTCAGTTAAGGCCGCGTCGCTCTTCCAGCCCTAACGCCAGACACCACGCGATGTTGATTGTAAGTTCTTTGGCGTAAAGTACACCAAAGGCGGCGAATCATACAGAATTTGACCAACGTATGCAAACTGATCCGCACGCCGCTTTTACTAATGTGTATACTAACGCGCCACTTTTCAAGTCAGGAAGATTCGATGCCCGTCGCTCACGTTGCCCTGCCCGTTCCGCTTCCCCGCACCTTTGACTATCTGCTGCCCGACAGCATGAACGCCAAAGCGGGCTGCCGCGTGACCGTGCCATTTGGCAAACAGCAGCGCGTGGGGATCGTTGTCTCCGTCAGCGATAAAAGCGAACTGCCGCTTAACGAACTGAAATCGGTCGTTGAGGTGCTGGACAGCGAGCCCGTTTACTCCACCAGCACCTGGCGACTGCTGCTGTGGGCGGCAGATTATTATCATCACCCGATTGGCGACGTCCTGTTCCACGCCCTGCCAATGATGCTGCGTCAGGGCAAAAGCGCCAGCCACGCGCCGATGTGGTACTGGTTTGCCACGGAGGAAGGCCAGGCCGTCGACATCAACAGCCTGAAGCGTTCGCAGAAACAGCAGCAGGCGCTGGCGGCGCTGCGTCAGGGGAAAATCTGGCGGCATCAGGTCGACGAGCTTGAGGTCAGCGAAACGGCGCTACAGGCATTAAGAAAGAAAGGGCTGAGCGACCTGGCAAGCGAAGCGCCTGCCCTCAACGACTGGCGGAAGAGTTTTTTCGTTTCAGGGGATCGCCTGCGTCTGAATACCGAGCAGGCCACCGCGGTAGGCGCGATTCATAGCGCCTCCGATCATTTCTCTGCCTGGCTGCTGGCGGGCGTCACCGGTTCCGGCAAGACCGAAGTTTACCTGAGCGTGCTGGAAAACGTGCTCGCTCAGGGCAAACAGGCGCTGGTGATGGTGCCGGAAATTGGCCTGACGCCGCAAACCATCGCCCGATTCCGCGAGCGCTTTAACGCGCCGGTTGAGGTTCTGCACTCCGGCCTGAACGACAGCGAGCGCCTCAGCGCCTGGCTGAAAGCGAAAAACGGCGAAGCGGCGATTGTAATTGGCACCCGTTCGTCGCTGTTCACGCCGTTTAAAAATCTTGGCGTAATCGTGATCGACGAAGAGCACGACAGCTCCTATAAACAGCAGGAGGGCTGGCGCTATCACGCCCGCGATCTGGCCGTCTACCGCGCGCACAGCGAGCAAATTCCTATTGTTTTAGGATCCGCCACGCCTGCGCTGGAAACGCTGCACAACGTGCGCCAGCGTAAATACCACATGCTGCGCCTGACGCGCCGGGCGGGGAACGCCCGTCCGGCCATTCAGCACGTGCTGGATCTGAAAGGCCAGCAGGTCCAGGCGGGGCTAGCGCCTGCGCTGATTACCCGCATGCGCCAGCATTTGCAGGCGGGGAATCAGGTCATTCTGTTCCTCAACCGTCGTGGATTTGCCCCCGCCCTGCTCTGCCACGACTGCGGCTGGATTGCCGAGTGCCCGCGCTGTGATCACTACTACACCTTCCATCAGGCCCAGCGGCATTTGCGCTGCCACCACTGCGACAGCCAGCGTCCGGTGCCGCGCCAGTGCCCGTCATGTGGTTCAACGCATATTGTGCCGGTCGGTCTGGGGACGGAACAGCTGGAACAGGCGCTTGGGCCCTTCTTCCCGGACGTGCCGATTTCGCGTATCGACCGGGACACCACCAGCCGCAAAGGCGCGCTGGAACAACAGCTGGCGGAAGTGCATCGCGGCGGCGCGCGCATCCTGATTGGCACCCAGATGCTGGCCAAGGGCCACCACTTCCCGGACGTGACGCTGGTCGCTCTGCTGGACGTGGACGGCGCGCTGTTCTCGGCAGATTTCCGCTCCGCCGAGCGCTTCGCCCAGCTTTACACCCAGGTTGCCGGACGTGCAGGACGCGCCGGTAAACAGGGCGAAGTGGTGCTGCAAACACACCACCCGGAGCACCCGCTGCTGCAAACCCTGCTGCACAAAGGCTATGACGCCTTTGCCGAGCAGGCGCTGGCCGAACGCCAGACCATGCAGCTGCCGCCGTGGACCAGCCACGTCATCATCCGCGCGGAAGATCATAACAACCAGCAGGCGCCACTTTTCCTGCAGCAGTTGAGAAACCTCCTGCAGGCCAGCCCGCTGGTGGATAACCAGCTGTGGATTTTGGGCCCGGTGCCTGCCCTCGCGCCAAAACGCGGCGGCCGTTTCCGCTGGCAGATCTTGCTCCAGCACCCCTCGCGTATTCGTCTTCAGCATATCGTCAGCGGCGCGCTGGTACTGATAAACACCCTGCCCGAAGCGCGAAAAGTGAAGTGGGTCCTGGACGTCGACCCTATCGAAGGCTGAAGCTGGATCGAAAAATTTAACGCTCCTCACACTTTTTATGAAAATTCTGTAACCGATTCCATTAACTATCTGTAAAAATGGTGATGTCAGAAGTTCGGTGTTCAGGCGAGGAGAAGACGTTGAAGTCCAGGAAAGAGGTTGCGACTGCGACCATGAAAGACGTTGCCCAGAAAGCACAGGTCTCTACGGCAACAGTATCCCGCGCATTAATGAACCCGGATAAAGTCTCCCAGGCGACCCGTAACCGGGTGGAGCAGGCTGCGCTTGAAGTGGGCTATTTTCCGCAGGCAATGGGGCGTAACGTCAAACGCAACGAGTCGCGCACCATCCTGGTGATTGTGCCGGACATCTGTGACCCTTTCTTTAGCGAGATTATCCGCGGTATTGAAGTCACCGCGGCGGAACAGGGGTACCTGGTGCTGATTGGCGACTGCGCCCACCAGAACCAGCAGGAAAAAACCTTCATCGACCTCATTATCACCAAGCAGATCGACGGCATGCTGCTGCTTGGCTCTCGCCTGCCGTTTGATGCCAGCATCGAAGAGCAGCGTAATTTACCGCCGATGGTCATGGCCAACGAGTTTGCGCCAGAGCTGGAGCTGCCGACGGTTCATATCGATAACCTTACCGCCGCGTTCAACGCCGTAAACTATCTCCAGGAGCTGGGGCATAAGCGTATTGGCTGCATCGCCGGGCCGGAAGAGATGCCGCTGTGTCACTACCGTTTGCAGGGCTACGTTCAGGCGCTGCGCCGGACCGGCGTCACCGTCGATCCGCACTACATTGCACGCGGTGATTTTACCTTCGCTGCGGGTGGACAGGCGCTGGAGAAACTTCTGGACCTGCCTGAGCCACCAACCGCCGTATTTTGTCACAGCGACGTGATGGCGCTGGGCGCATTATCGTATGCCAAACGCCGCGGTCTTCGCATACCGAAAGATTTATCCATCATCGGATTCGATAATATTTCGCTTTCGGAATTTTGCGATCCGCCGCTCTCAACGGTCGCTCAGCCGCGCTACCAAATCGGCCGCGAAGCGATGCTGCTTCTGCTGGATCAGCTTCACGGTCAAACAGTTAGCAGCGGCTCACGGTTGCTGGACTGCGAACTGATCGTCCGCGGCACGACCCAGGCATTGACTTAAAGTAAACGTCTTTCGGATACCCTTATCTGGTCAAAGCCCCGCCGCTTAAGTAACATGGCGGACTGACGAACGAATAAATACAGCGAAACGATAGTGGCACAACGAGATTATGTACGTCGCGGCCAGCCGGCACCTTCGCGACGCAAAAAGAGTAGCTCAAGAAAAAAGCAACGTAACCTGCCTGCTGTCTCGCCAGCAATGGTCGCTATTGCTGCGGCTGTAGTCGTCGCCTTTATTGGTGGCCTGTACTTTATCACGCACCATAAAAAAGAAGAGTCCGAGGCGCTTCAGGCCAGTAAAGTCGCCGGAAATGGCCTCCCTCCGAAGCCTGAAGAGCGCTGGCGCTATATCAAAGAGCTGGAGAGCCGTCAGCCTGGGGTGCGTGCGCCAACCGAACCTTCTGCGGGTGGTGAAGTGCAGAATGCGAATCAGCTGACGGATGAACAGCGTCAGCTGCTGGCACAAATGCAGGCCGATATGCGCCAGCAGCCTACGCAGCTGAACGAAGTGCCGTGGAATGAGCAGACGCCGGAACAGCGTCAGCAAACGCTGCAGCGTCGCCAGGCACAACAGCAGATTCAGCAGCAACAGCAGTGGGCACAAACTCAGCCGGTACAGCAGCCTAAGGCACAGCCGCGGGTCACGGAACAGCCGTATCAGCAGCCGACGCGTACGGTGCAGTCTCAGCCTGTCCAGCAGCAGCCGAAAACGCAGCCGCAGAAGCAGGCGGCTCAGCCGTATCAGGATCTGCTCCAGACGCCAGCGCATACCACCGCCCAGCAGCCGAAAACGCAGCAGGCCGCGCCGGTAACGAAAGAGACCGAAGCGCCGAAGCAGACGGCGGAGAAAAAAGACGAACGTCGCTGGATGGTACAGTGCGGTTCGTTCAAAGGTGCGGAGCAGGCGGAAACGGTGCGCGCGCAGCTGGCCTTTGAAGGGTTTGATTCGCGTATTACCACCAATAACGGCTGGAATCGCGTGGTGATTGGTCCGGTCAAAGGCAAAGAAAATGCCGATGGCACCCTTTCTCGTTTGAAAATCGCCGGTCACACAAACTGCATTCGACTCGCCTCCGGGGGTTGAAACCCCCAAATTCCCCCCCATCTATCATTTAATTCAGCCCTGAGCACAGGCTCAGGGCTTCTGTTTCCCGATTCTGTAACCAGGGGGTCTGCTCGTGACAACAATAGTAAGTGTACGCCGTAACGGCCATGTGGTAATCGCCGGTGATGGCCAGGCCACGCTGGGTAATACCGTCATGAAAGGCAACGTGAAGAAAGTGCGTCGTCTCTACAACGACAAAGTGATCGCCGGTTTTGCAGGCGGCACGGCGGACGCCTTCACGCTGTTTGAACTGTTTGAACGCAAACTGGAAATGCACCAGGGTCATCTGGTGAAAGCCGCCGTTGAGCTGGCAAAAGACTGGCGTACCGACCGCATGCTGCGCAAGCTTGAAGCGCTGCTGGCGGTCGCTGATGAGACCGCATCGCTTATCATCACCGGTAACGGTGACGTGATTCAGCCGGAAAATGACCTGATTGCCATCGGCTCTGGCGGCCCTTATGCCCAGGCTGCAGCCCGCGCGCTGTTGGAAAATACCGACATGAACGCGCGTGATATCGCGGTGAAGGCGTTGGATATTGCAGGCGATATCTGCATTTATACCAACCACAACCACACCATCGAAGAATTGACCTCCAAAGCGTAAGGATCTCCCATGTCTGAAATGACCCCACGCGAAATTGTCAGCGAACTGAACAAACACATTATCGGCCAGGATAACGCCAAGCGCTCCGTGGCTATCGCCCTGCGTAACCGCTGGCGTCGTATGCAGCTTGACGAAGAGCTGCGCCACGAAGTTACGCCGAAAAACATTCTGATGATCGGCCCGACCGGCGTCGGTAAAACCGAAATCGCCCGTCGTCTGGCGAAGCTGGCTAACGCGCCGTTCATCAAAGTCGAAGCCACCAAGTTCACCGAAGTGGGCTATGTGGGTAAAGAAGTGGACTCCATCATCCGCGATCTGACCGACTCGGCGATCAAAATGGTGCGCGTCCAGGCGATTGAGAAAAACCGCTATCGCGCGGAAGAGATGGCCGAAGAGCGCATTCTCGACGTGCTGATCCCACCAGCAAAAAACAACTGGGGTCAGGCTGAACAGCAGGCGGAACCGTCTGCTGCACGTCAGGCGTTCCGCAAAAAACTGCGTGAAGGCCAGCTGGATGACAAAGAGATTGAGATCGATCTCGCTGCCGCGCCAATGGGTGTGGAAATCATGGCGCCTCCGGGCATGGAAGAGATGACCAGCCAGCTGCAGTCCATGTTCCAGAACCTGGGCGGCCAGAAGCAAAAAGCGCGTAAGCTGAAAATCAAAGACGCGATGAAGCTGCTGATTGAAGAAGAAGCGGCGAAGCTGGTGAACCCGGAAGAGCTGAAGCAGGACGCTATCGACGCGGTTGAGCAGCATGGTATCGTGTTTATCGACGAAATCGACAAAATTTGTAAGCGCGGCGGCAACAGCTCCGGCCCGGACGTGTCCCGCGAAGGCGTTCAGCGCGACCTGCTGCCGCTGGTTGAAGGCTGCACCGTCTCCACCAAGCACGGCATGGTGAAAACGGACCACATCCTGTTTATCGCATCAGGTGCCTTCCAGGTTGCCAGCCCGTCGGATCTGATCCCGGAACTGCAGGGCCGTCTGCCTATCCGCGTTGAGCTGCAGGCGCTGACCACCGAAGATTTCGAACGTATCCTGACCGAGCCAAACGCCTCAGCCACCGTACAGTACAAAGCGCTGATGGCGACCGAAGGCGTGAACCTCGAGTTCACCGAAGACGGTATCAAACGTATTGCCCAGGCTGCATGGCAGGTGAACGAAACCACCGAAAACATCGGTGCGCGTCGCCTGCATACCGTGCTGGAACGCCTGGTCGAAGATATCTCTTACGACGCGAGCGACCTGAACGGTCAAACCGTTACCATTGACGCAGAATATGTGAGTAAACATCTGGATGCGTTAGTGGCAGATGAAGATCTGAGCCGTTTTATCCTATAATCGCGGTTACTGGATTCTCATCACGTTTAATGGGGGCTAATGCCCCCATTTTTATTGGCTAAATACTTATGACTGACATCAGCCGTACGCAGGCGTGGCTCGAAAGTCTGCGCCCTAAAACACTTCCTCTGGCCTTCGCCGCGATTATCGTCGGTACGGCGCTTGCCTGGTGGCAGGGTTATTTCAATCCGCTGGTCGCCGCGCTTGCATTGATTACCGCCGGCCTGCTGCAAATCCTCTCCAACCTCGCCAACGACTACGGCGACGCGGTGAAAGGCAGCGACAAACCTGACCGTATCGGGCCGCTGCGTGGAATGCAAAAAGGGGTGATTACCCAGGCGCAGATGAAGCGCGCGTTAATTATCACCGTGGTGCTGATCTGTTTATCGGGTCTGGCGCTGGTGACGGTGGCGTCTAAGACTCCCAGCGATTTCATTGGTTTTCTGGTGCTGGGCTTATTGGCCATTATCGCGGCCATCACCTACACCGTCGGCACGCGACCTTACGGTTATATTGGGCTCGGTGATATCTCCGTCCTGGTTTTCTTCGGCTGGCTGAGCGTCATGGGAAGCTGGTACTTACAGGCGCATACGGTGATTCCTGCCCTGTTCCTGCCTGCGACCGCCTGCGGCCTGCTGGCGACAGCGGTGCTCAACATCAACAACCTGCGCGACATCGACAGCGATCGCGAGAACGGTAAAAACACCCTGGCGGTCCGTCTGGGGCCAGTGAATGCGCGTCGCTACCATGCCTGCCTGCTGATGGGGGCCCTGGTCTGCCTGGCGTTGTTTAACCTGATTTCCCTGCACAGTCTGTGGGGCTGGCTGTTTGTGCTTGCCGCGCCGCTGCTGATTAAGCAGGCCCGTTTTGTGATGCGTGAACGTAGCCCGGCCGCCATGCCGCCGATGCTGGAGCGCACCGTAAAAGGCGCGCTGCTGACTAACCTGTTGTTCGTCATCGGGATTGTCTTAAGCCAGACGCTCAGTTAGCTGACAAATATCAATTAACAATTGATGATTTTGCCAACAACGCATTTCGCACGATATACTGAACACATTCGCAGCAACTGAGCGTTAAACCTATGAAATACGATACCTCCGAGCTTTGTGACATCTACCAGGAAGATGTCAACGTCGTTGAACCGCTGTTCTCCAACTTTGGTGGGCGGTCGTCGTTTGGCGGACAGATCGTCACGGTGAAATGTTTCGAGGATAACGGGTTGTTGTACGATCTGCTCGAACAGAACGGCCGCGGCCGCGTACTGGTGGTCGATGGCG
Source organism: Enterobacter cloacae complex sp. Mu1197 (assembly GCF_040059225.1). NCBI lineage: Bacteria > Pseudomonadati > Pseudomonadota > Gammaproteobacteria > Enterobacterales > Enterobacteriaceae > Enterobacter > Enterobacter cloacae complex sp. Mu1197. Next base: position 4,574,593 of record NZ_CP157375.1, read on the forward strand.
GCGGTTCCGTGCGGCGCGCATTGATTGATGCTGAGCTGGCCCGTATTGCCGTGCAGAATGAGTGGGAAGGCCTTGTGGTGTACGGTTCCGTGCGTCAGGTGGACGATCTGGAAGACCTGGATATCGGGATTCAGGCCATCGCGGCCATACCGGTAGGGGCAGCGGGTGACGGTATCGGCGAAAGCGACGTGCGCGTTAACTTCGGCGGCGTGACCTTCTTCTCCGGCGACCATCTTTATGCCGATAATACCGGCATTATCCTTTCCGAAGATCCGCTGGATATCGAGTAATAAAACCGTAAGCGTGGACCATAAAAAAACCGCCAACAGCAATGTGGCGGTTTTTTTGTCCCTCGGGATTCGCGGTCCGTTGGGAGGATTTACAGCTCCACACCAGGGACTTTTATCATACCTCTCAATAAATGGCAGGCAATCCCTTAAACCCTTTATAAAATCCTAATTTTATTTGCACATCTTAACGGCGAGGCTGATGTTAACTATGATGCTGCGTCCCTTTCCGCCATCTCGCAAATGGGCATCGGTCCAGGGAAAGGTGTATTCACAACCGTAAAACAGCCCACACCAGGGCTTGTGTCCACCGACTTATCACCGGTGGTGAACGGTGGAGCGGTTAGCTGCAGGGACCGCATAATGAAACGCTATTTATGTATCGCGTTCATTGTCGCCAGCGTACTCGTTGTAAAGAGTGATGAACCGAATGTGTTCGTTGCTTTTGCTATGACAGCGCAGGACAAGTAGCGTTAAGGCCGCCTCTGGCGGCCTTTTTTATAACTGGCATAAAAAAAGCCGGGTAGCGGCATCGCCTTACCCGGCCTGTTCAGTTCACCCCAATGGGAATCAGACTTCTTCCATACGTCCCAGCAGCGCCTGCAGGCGATCCTGCCAGCCGTTCTGCTGTTCGCGCAGCTGGTTGTTTTCGCGCTCCAGTTCTTCGCGGCCGTGCTGCGCGTTCTGTACTTCCTGCGCCAGGCTGTTGTTCTTCTCTTTCAGCTCTTCAATTTCCATCTGCAGCAGGGTGATGGTGTCAATCGCCTGCTGTACTTTCGATTCCAGTTTCTCAAACACTTCTAAAGACATGATGCTACCTCTCCTGAATTGCAAGGCGACGCTTTAACATAAACGCGCACGACATATACCGTCGATTGTATGGAGCGCGGCGCTCTGTGTCCAGCGACACACCGCGCAGATCGCGGTTTGCAACACTTTTAGGTCTGGTCCTGGTGCGTTCGCGTCATATCCCCCTAAATTGTTAACTCATTCGTTAATGAAATGATTCAGCTCTCATTCCTGTACCGATCCTGTACTGCTGTAAAAATGTGCTTTATGGCGCGAAAACGCTCATTTTATTGACACAGACCACACATTTTGATTTCGATATTTCTCGTTTTTGCTCGTTAACGATAAATTAACACTATGTCTACAGGGCATCGTGGCTGTCACGGGCGGCCATGCTAACAATAAACATCAATTTCTTCAGGATTCCGATTATGAGTCAGACATCAACCTTAAAAGGCCAGTGCATTGCCGAGTTCCTTGGTACCGGGTTGTTGATATTCTTCGGAGTGGGCTGTGTCGCTGCACTGAAAGTGGCGGGTGCCAGTTTTGGTCAGTGGGAAATCAGTATCATCTGGGGTCTGGGCGTGGCGATGGCCATCTACCTGACTGCAGGGGTTTCTGGTGCACATCTTAACCCGGCGGTGACTATCGCACTGTGGCTGTTCGCGTGCTTCGACGGACGCAAAGTTGTTCCTTTCATTCTTTCTCAGTTTGCCGGCGCGTTTTGCGCAGCGGCGTTAGTTTACGGGCTTTATTACAATCTTTTCATCGACTTCGAACAGACGCATCATATGGTGCGCGGCAGTGTCGAAAGTCTGGATCTGGCTGGCATCTTCTCAACCTATCCGAACCCGCATATCAATTTTGTGCAGGCGTTCGCAGTTGAAATGGTGATTACCGCTATTCTGATGGGCGTTATCCTGGCGCTGACCGACGACGGAAACGGCATTCCGCGCGGCCCGCTGGCCCCTCTGCTGATTGGCCTTCTGATTGCGGTGATTGGCGCTTCCATGGGCCCGCTGACCGGCTTCGCGATGAACCCGGCACGTGATATCGGACCTAAAGCGTTCGCCTTTATCGCAGGCTGGGGCGACGTCGCCTTCACCGGCGGCAAAGACATTCCTTACTTCCTGGTACCGCTGTTTGCGCCAGTTGTCGGGGCTGCGCTGGGTGCGTTCAGCTACCGCAAATTAATTGGTCGCCATTTACCGTGCGACACCTGTGTGGAAGAGGAGAAGGAAACGACTTCTACCGCACAACAAAAAGCTTCGCTGTAATCTGACTACGGGACACATACCATGACCGAAAAAAAATATATCGTTGCGCTCGACCAGGGCACTACCAGCTCCCGCGCTGTCGTAATGGATCATGACGCGAACATCGTCAGCGTGTCACAGCGCGAATTTGAGCAAATTTACCCTCGTCCAGGCTGGGTCGAACACGACCCAATGGAGATCTGGGCGTCACAAAGCTCCACGCTGGTCGAAGTGCTGGCGAAAGCCGATATCAGTTCCGACGAGATTGCCGCGATTGGTATCACTAACCAGCGTGAAACGACGATTGTCTGGGAACGTGAAACCGGTAAGCCTATTTACAACGCCATCGTCTGGCAGTGCCGCCGTACCTCTGAGATTTGCGAACAGCTGAAGCGCGACGGCATGGAAGAGTACGTGCGCAGCGCCACCGGCCTGGTGGTTGACCCGTATTTCTCCGGCACCAAAGTGAAATGGATCCTCGACCATGTGGAAGGTTCACGTGAGCGTGCAAAGCGCGGCGAGCTGCTGTTCGGTACCGTTGACACCTGGCTTATCTGGAAGATGACCCAGGGACGCGTTCACGTCACCGACTACACCAACGCCTCGCGTACCATGCTGTTCAACATCAACACCCTGGAGTGGGATGACAAGATGCTGGACGCGCTGGATATCCCACGCGCGATGCTGCCTGAAGTGCGCAAGTCTTCTGAGGTATATGGCCAGACCAACATCGGCGGTAAAGGCGGCACCCGTATTCCTATCGCCGGTATCGCCGGTGACCAGCAGGCGGCGCTGTTCGGCCAGCTGTGCGTCAAGGAAGGGATGGCGAAGAACACCTACGGCACCGGCTGCTTTATGCTAATGAACACCGGCGAGAAAGCGGTGAAATCAGAAAACGGTCTGCTGACTACCATCGCCTGCGGCCCGCGCGGCGAAGTGAACTATGCCCTGGAAGGTGCGGTGTTCATGGCCGGCGCGTCTATCCAGTGGCTGCGTGACGAGATGAAGCTGATCAGCGATGCGTTCGACTCCGAGTACTTCGCGACCAAAGTGAAAGACACCAACGGCGTGTACGTGGTGCCTGCGTTCACCGGTCTGGGCGCACCGTACTGGGACCCGTATGCACGCGGCGCGATTTTCGGTCTGACGCGCGGCGTGAATTCTAACCACATTATTCGCGCCACCCTGGAATCCATCGCCTACCAGACGCGCGACGTGCTGGAAGCGATGCAGGCGGACTCTGGCATTCGTCTGCACGCCCTGCGCGTGGACGGCGGTGCGGTCGCGAATAACTTCCTGATGCAGTTCCAGTCCGACATTCTGGGCACCCGCGTTGAGCGTCCTGAAGTGCGTGAAGTGACGGCGCTGGGCGCGGCGTACCTTGCCGGTCTGGCGGTAGGCTTCTGGCAGAACCTGGACGAGCTGCAGGAAAAAGCGGTGATCGAACGCGAATTCCGCCCGGGCATCGAAACCACCGAGCGTAACTTCCGCTACAGCGGCTGGAAGAAAGCGGTCAAACGCGCCCTGGCGTGGGAAGAGCACGACGAGTAAGACAAACTTACCCCTCTCCCCTTTGGGGAGAGGGGACTTAAAACCCCCCTCCCCACTCTGTGATAAACTTCGTGCAATTCTTTTGATTGCACGAGTACCTCATGAAACGTGAACTTGCTATCGAGTTTTCCCGCGTCACCGAAGCGGCCGCCCTTGCAGGCTATAAATGGCTGGGTCGTGGTGACAAAAATACCGCCGACGGCGCAGCCGTCCATGCCATGCGCATTGTGCTTAACCAGGTCAATATCGACGGCACTATCGTGATCGGCGAAGGCGAGATCGACGAAGCGCCAATGCTCTATATCGGTGAAAAAGTCGGTACCGGCAAAGGTGATGCTGTGGATATCGCCGTCGACCCGATCGAAGGTACGCGCATGACGGCAATGGGTCAGGCCAACGCCCTCGCGGTGCTGGCCGTAGGCGATAAGGGCTGCTTCCTTAACGCGCCGGATATGTACATGGAAAAGCTGATTGTCGGTCCTGGCGCAAAAGGCGCAATCGACCTCAGCCTGCCGCTGGAAGAGAACCTGCGTAACGTCGCCAGCGCGCTGAACAAACCGCTGAGCGAACTCACCGTCACCATTCTGGCAAAACCGCGCCACGACGCCACCATCGCGCAGATGCAAAAGCTCGGCGTGCGCGTGTTTGCTATCCCTGACGGTGATGTTGCCGCCTCGATCCTGACCTGCATGCCGGACAGCGAAGTAGACGTACTGTACGGCATCGGCGGCGCGCCGGAAGGCGTAGTCTCTGCGGCAGTGATCCGCGCGCTGGACGGCGATATGCAGGCTCGTCTGCTGCCCCGCCACGAGGTGAAAGGCGACAGCGAAGAGAACCGCCGTATCGGGGAAAACGAGCTGGCACGCTGCGAAGCGATGGGTATCGAGGCCAACAAAGTGCTGGCGCTACATGATATGGCCCGTAGCGATAACGTGGTCTTCTCGGCGACCGGTATCACCAAAGGCGATCTACTGGACGGCATCACCCGCAAGGGCAATATGGCGACCACTGAAACGCTGCTGATCCGCGGCAAATCGCGCACCATTCGCCGCATCCAGTCTATCCACTATCTCGACCGCAAAGACCCGGACGTACAGACGCACATTCTGTAAAACCGTTTGATCGATAGAGCTTTCCGGCCCAAATGGGCTGGAAATCTCCCCGTTAAGTACGGAAGATAGAACAGAGAAACAGCACAGGAGAAGATCATGGCGGACTGGGTAACAGGTAAAGTCACAAAGGTACAGTTCTGGACCGATGCGCTATTTAGTCTCACCGTGCATGCTCCCGTACACCCGTTTAAAGCCGGGCAATTTGCGAAGCTGGGGCTGGATGTCGACAGCGAGCGCGTGCAGCGCGCCTACTCTTACGTTAACGCGCCTGATAACCCGGATCTCGAGTTCTATCTGGTCACCGTTCCTGGCGGTAAACTCAGCCCGCGCCTTGCCGCCCTTAAGCCCGGCGACGAAGTGCAGATCGTGAGTGAAGCAGCAGGCTTCTTTGTGCTCGAAGAGATCCCGGATTGTGACACGCTCTGGATGCTGGCAACCGGCACGGCCATCGGTCCTTATCTCTCTATTTTGCAGTACGGCAAAGACCTCGAGCGCTTTAAAAACATCGTGCTGGTGCACGCCGCGCGCTACGCTGCAGATCTGAGCTACCTGCCGCAGATGCAGGCGCTGGAGCAGCAGTACGGCGGAAAGTTAAAGATCCAGACGGTGGTCAGCCGTGAAACCGTAGCAGGAATGCTGACCGGCCGCGTGCCGGCGCTTATTGAGAGTGGTGCCCTGGAAGAGGCGGTGGGTTTGCCGCTGAACGCTGAAACCAGCCACGTCATGCTGTGTGGCAACCCGCAGATGGTACGGGACACGCAGCAGCTTCTGAAGGATACCCGGCAGATGACGAAACATCTTCGCCGCCGGCCAGGCCATATGACCGCCGAACACTACTGGTGATCAGCGGTATTTCACCTCAACGGTATCTTTACCGTATTTGTTTTCACTCTGGGTGCCAATAAACGCGCCCAGATCGACAATCATCATCACGAAGATGACCGACGGCAGCAGCCTGCCCACAACCCACGGCAGGATGGACGGCAGCATCGCCCAGTTTCCCGCCACCAGCATCCACGCCAGAATAATCAGAAATGCCCACGCGCCAGATCGTCCGCGATCGTGCAGGCGTTTCACGACGACAGCCGCCGTTGGCCAGAGCAGGCAGACCAGCGCGAAGGCCGCCGTTTGCGTGCTTAGCCATGCGTTATAGGCAACGAAAAACAGAAGCAGCATGGCGACAACCCACGTCACCATCCAGATCCAGAAATCACGGCGTCCAATACGCCCTTTGAATGAAAACAGCCACTGCTGTATGGTCATGTAAGGTTCCTTATTATCATATCGCGCGCATTTTACCCTGGAGTTGTGACCTTTTGACAAGCCGACCAGATATCGTTTTAATCATGAGCACTTACGGCCAGGGGTAATGTTGATGAAAAGTTCGACACATTCTCTTTTCCTGTGTTTAGCGCTGCTCAGCGCGGGCTTTACCCTGCACGCCGCCGAAACCACAGCCCCGACCACCGCACCGTATCTGCTGGCGGGCGCACCGTCGTTCGATCAGTCCATCAGCCAGTTTCGTGAAGCCTTCAATCAGGCCAACCCCACGCTGCCGCTGGATGAGTTTCGTGCCATTGATGGCCCCCGCGACACGCCTACCCTGACCCGTGCGGCAAGCAAGATTAACGAGAATTTGTATGCTTCCACGGCGCTGGAACGCGGGACGTTAAAAATCAAAAGCATGCAAATCACCTGGCTGCCAATACAGGGGCCAGAGCAGAAAGCCGCGAAGGCAAAAGCCCTGGAGTACATGAGCGCGGTCTTGCAGGCGTTTACCCCTGCGCTGACGAAAAAGCAAAGCCAGCAAAAGCTGCAAAAACTCCTCACCGCCGGTAAAAACAAGCGTTACTACGCCGATACCGAAGGCGCGATCCGCTATGTTGTGGCGGACAACGGCGAAAAAGGACTGACCTTCGCTGTTGAACCGATTAAGCTGGCACTATCAGACACCCTTGGCGGGGCGAATTAATGACAAAAAGCAAAGCCTTTCGAGGGAAAATCTCTATACTGATTCACAGACCATGCTGCCCGACAGGGTGGCCATATTCCTTAATTCGCTTATTGAGCGTGGAGAATTGAAATGCGACATCCTTTAGTGATGGGTAACTGGAAACTGAACGGCAGCCGCCACATGGTAAACGAACTGGTTGCGAACCTGCGTAAAGAGCTGGCTGGCGTGACCGGCTGCGCGGTTGCTATCGCTCCGCCGGATATGTACCTGGATCTGGCTAAACGTGCCGCTGACGGCAGCCACATCATTCTGGGCGCGCAGAACGTTGACGTTAACCTGTCTGGCGCGTTCACCGGTGAAACTTCCGCTGAAATGCTGAAAGATATCGGCGCGAAATACATCATCATCGGCCACTCCGAGCGTCGCACCTATCACAAAGAATCCGACGAGTTCATCGCGAAGAAATTCGCCGTGCTGAAAGAGCAGGGTCTGATCCCGGTTCTGTGCATCGGTGAAACTGAAGCAGAAAACGAAGCGGGCAAAACCGAAGAAGTGTGCGCACGTCAGATCGACGCAGTGCTGAAAACCCAGGGCGCGGCAGCGTTCGAAGGCGCGGTAATCGCTTACGAGCCAGTCTGGGCGATCGGTACCGGCAAATCAGCAACCCCTGCGCAGGCTCAGGCGGTTCACAAATTCATCCGTGACCACATTGCGAAAGCTGACGCCAACGTCGCTGAGCAAGTGATCATCCAGTACGGCGGTTCCGTTAATGCGTCTAACGCTGCTGAGCTGTTCACCCAGCCAGACATCGATGGCGCGCTGGTTGGCGGTGCATCCCTGAAAGCGGACGCTTTCGCGGTGATCGTTAAAGCGGCAGAAGCGGCTAAACAGGCGTAATTGCCTTTGTGGCGGGTGGCGCTTCGCTAACCCGCCCTACGGTTCTGTAGGCCCGGTAAGCGTCAGCGCCACCGGGCTTTTTTACAGCCGTCCCAGCAGGCTAAACCACAAGTAATCCAGCGGCAGCAGCACCAGATAGGTCGCTATCGCCAGCGCCAGACAGAGCACCATCCCCGCCCTGGCAGGCACCTTTCCTAACCCCATCGCCACCACGATCGGCGACGCCTGATACGGCAGCAGCGGCGTGGAATAGCCGAGCACCTGAATCATGATCACCGACAGCAGCGGGAAGCCGGTCGCATCCGAGAAGCTTTGCGCCAGGGTGGTATACAGCGCAGGAACGCCGTTGGCGGTCATAATGAAGTTGAGTGCGGTGGTGATCCCGGTCAACGCCAGGAAACTGGTGAACGGCCGGTCTGCATCCAGCGGCATAATGCGGAGCAACGCCTCGCCCACCGCCGTTCCGATACCGGTTTGCGTCACGACGATCGCCAGCCCAAGAATGCCCGCGACGTAAATGCAGGTACGCATATTCACCCCCGCTGAAAATTCTTCCCCGGAGATAAAGCCAACGCGCGGCAGCATAACGATGATTGACGCCGCCAGCCCGGTCCAGGCGGGCCCCACGCCGTGCCAGCTCTCCGTCACCCACATCCCCAGCACCACCGCCAGCAGCCAGGCAAGACGCTTTTCGTCCCGCCCCATAGGCTCAGACGGCGCCTGTTCCTTCGGCGATTTTGGGCTGCCGGGAAAAAGCCAGCAGATCAGGCCAATCAGAATCAGGCCTTTGAGAATGCCCAGCACCGGCGTGTGCAGCAGCAGATACGGGACATAGTTCAGATGGATGCCGTACGAGCCTTCCGCCGCACCGCTCATCACCAGGTTAGGCACGTTAGCGGGCAGAATCGTCGCCGAAAGCTGGAACGTCCCGAACCCTACCGCCAGCGCCAGACCAAACCAGGCGCGGGAGCCGTCGGCGATACCGGCGCGTTTCGCCATTGCGGCGACAATCGGCATCAGCAGCGCAATACGTCCCATATTCGACGGCATCACAAACGCCAGCGCATAGCTCAGCAGCACCACGCTCGCTACCATTAATACCCAAGAGTCGGTGAGCTTTGCCGACAGCGCCCGGGCGGCCCGGTCTGCCAGACCGGTTTTACGGATCGCCACGCCGAGCACGAATCCGCTGAAGACCAGCCAGAAGGCCGACGAAGCAAAACCGCCGAAAATCACCTCCGGCGGGGCAATCTTCGCGGTCATTGCCGCCGTAAAGAACAGCAGTGCGGTGATGAATTCCGGCAACAGCGACGTCGCCCATAGCACGATAGTGACGCCAACGATCAGTGAAGGCAGCAGCAGAGGATACGTTGACCAGAGCGACATACCTGTCTCCTGTAGAATTTTTCAGCAAGTCTACGGCGACAGGCAGGGCGAGTAAACGCTATTTATGGTGGGGTCAATTCAGAATAGCGCATTGATGATCCTGCAGTTCCTCAGCTGACGCGCGGTTAAGCATCAGCAGGTTACGTTCGGTTGCCAGCAACACAAACGAACCATCGGACTGCTGCGCCATCGCCAGGGCAAAGCGCCCCATATGGTCGCGCGCTTCCGGCAGCTCTTCAGCCAGCATTATGAACGGGCTGCGCTGCACCAGTTCATTCTCCGTCACCCGACGAGCAAGATACTCATGCCCTTCCAGCCCGCCGGGAAGCGGCAGCCACTGAGTGCTGATTTCTCCCTGCGCGGCGTTGAGTTTCTCGCGCACGTCCGGGCGCAGACAGGAGATATGAATGTGAAAATGGTTCTGCGTACGCCCTGTCGGCGAGTTAATCGTCAGCGAAATGGCGCTGTCGGGCACCTCGGATCCGCGCTTCAGGGTCATAAAGCTGCGCGACTGCCAGGCCAGCCAGAAAAAGTTCGGCGTGTGCGCTTCGGTCAATAGCGGGCTCTCGGTGCCGTTGATGCGATATGTCGGCATCAGCAGATATTGCAGCGGCCCGTTGCGGTCTTTAAAGACTACATAGCCTGCATCCGTTTTCACCTGCGCACACGGTGCCGGGTTACGATTCTGGATCTGATTCGGCACGCACTGGTCGAGAACGATATGTCGCAACGCATTCGGATTACCCGCTTTCATCCAGTACACGCCGCCAGCGGCAAGGGCGATGACAATGAGGATCAATAAGATAATTTTTTTCACAACGCGTTCCCTGTTTTCAATAGAGGCAAAAGAGTAACGCAAAATGATGACCAAATAAAAAACCCGGCGGATTTCTCACGCCGGGTTACCGTGTCATTGGCTAATGGTTAGCGCTGGCTGATCTGATCGAACGTACCGCCGTTAGAGAAGTGCTCTTTCTGCGCTTTCGTCCAGCCGCCGAACTCGTCATCAATGGTGAAGAGTTTCAGTTTAGGGAAGACGCTTTCGTATTTCTTCGCCACCGCCGGATCGCGTGGACGATAGAAGTTTTTCGCCGCAATTTCCTGGCCTTCTGGCGAGTAGAGATACTTCAGGTAGGCTTCTGCCACCGCTTTGGTGTCTTTCTTCTCAACCACTTTATCGACAACAGAGACGGTCGGCTCAGCCAGAATCGATTCGCTTGGGGTCACGATCTCGAACTTGTCTTTACCCAGCTCGTTAGTGGCCAGCAGGGCTTCGTTTTCCCATGCGATCAGCACGTCGCCAATCCCTCGCTCGACGAAGGTATTGGTGGCGCCACGCGCGCCGGAGTCCAGCACCTCAACGTTTTTATACAGCGCTTTCACGAATTCCTGCGCTTTGGCCTGGTCGCCGTTGTTGTGGTGCAGCGCGTAGCCCCACGCGCCCAGGTAGTTCCAGCGAGCGCCGCCAGAGCTTTTCGGGTTAGGGGTGATGACGGACACGCCTGGCTTAATCAGGTCATTCCAGTCATGGATCTGTTTCGGGTTGCCTTTACGGACCAGGAAAACGATGGTCGAGGTGTATGGCGCGGAGTTATCCGGCAGGCGTTTGATCCAGTTTTTGTCGATACGGCCACGCTCGGCGATCGCGTCAACATCGTAGGCCAGCGCCAGGGTCACCACGTCAGCTTCGATACCGTTGATGACGGAGGTCGCCTGCTTGCCAGAACCGCCGTGAGACTGGCGAACCACGACATTGTCGCCGGTTTCCTGTTTCCAGTGTGCCGCAAACGCTTTGTTGTATTGCTCGTACAGTTCACGCGTCGGGTCGTATGACACGTTCAGTAACTGGATGTCCTTAGCCAGAACGCTGGTCGATGCCAGCAATAATGTTAAACCCACGCCCCATTTATTCATCGCCCAGCTCTCTTGTGTAGTGTTTTGATGAATGCAGCGTGCCAGAAAGCGAATCGAGGATTAAAGAATAAAAAAAGATTGGCTATAACGTAGTGGAATAAAAAAGCGTGCACGCATAAAAAAGCTGGGTGGCGGCTACGCCTTACCCGGCCTACGAGTCGTGCTTTTGTAGGCCCGGTAAGCGCAGCGCCACCGGGCAACAGAGCCAATCAGTACAGTTTTTTCGCGCAGTCCAGCCAGTCACCTTTGAACGGACGCTTCATGTTTTCAATCGCGTCGATGATGTCATGGTGAACCAGTTTTTCGTTCTGAATACCGACGCAGCGGCCGCCGTGGCCCTGCAGCAGCAGTTCGATCGCGTACGCGCCCATACGGGACGCCAGAATACGGTCGTACGGGCCAGGGGAACCGCCACGCTGGATGTGCCCCAGTACGGTGGCACGGGTTTCACGTTTGGTTTCGGTTTCGATGTACTTCGCCAGCTCGTCTACGTCACAGATGTGCTCGGTGATAGCCACGATCGCATGTTTCTTGCCTTTCGCGATGCCAGCTTTGATTTCAGCCACCAGATCTTCACGGCTGAATTCCACTTCCGGAACCACGACAAACTCACAGCCACCCGCAATCGCCGCAGCCAGGGTCAGGTCACCGCAGTAACGCCCCATCACTTCAACGATTGAGATACGCTGGTGAGAAGAAGAGGTGTCACGCAGGCGGTCAATCGCTTCAACAACGGTTCCCAGCGCGGTGAAGTAACCGATGGTGTAGTCGGTGCCTTTGATATCGTTGTCGATAGTGCCTGGCAGACCGATGCACGGGAAGCCCATTTCAGTCAGACGTTTTGCACCCATGTACGAGCCGTCACCACCGATAACCACCAGGGCGTCCAGGCCACGTTTTTTCATGTTCTCGATAGCCACTTCACGAACGTGTTCATCACGGAATTCCGGGAAGCGTGCAGACCCAAGGAAGGTACCGCCACGGTTGATCATGTCAGACACGCTGTAACGGTCGAGCTGAACCATACGGTCTTCATACAGACCCAGGTAACCATCATAGATACCAAAAACTTCCAGACCTTCCGTCAGCGCCGCGCGAACAACCCCACGAATTGCCGCGTTCATGCCCGGCGCATCACCGCCGCTTGTCAACACACCGATTTTCTTAATCATGACTACCTCTGAACTTAGGAATGCAAAATTGAAATCTGTTGCCGGAAGAAACTTATCGACCAACGAATACTGCAAATAGTATATCAATCCCTTCCAGCTGAATTGATTCAGGTCAGACCAAATGGCGGTAATTTATACACAAAATGCTGGCCTGGCTCACTTTTTTACAACGAATTACGAAAGCCCAACATGTCCGGGTACAACCGAGCAGGGATCCTGGTGAATGATGACGTCTGAACCAGGAAAACGCTGCAAAATCGCCTGCTCAACCTGCTCAGCAATCACGTGAGCCTGAACCAGTGGCAGGTTGTCTTCCATTTCAATATGAATCTGAATAAAGCGGGTCGGCCCTGACTGCCGCGTTCGAAGATCGTGCGCACCGCTGACGCCGGGCCAGGCGGTCACGATAGAAAAAATTTCATTGCGTTCTGAGTCCGGGAGGGCGCGGTCAAGCAGTGATTGCACCGCTTCATACCCCATCCGCAGGGCGCTATATAAAATATAGATACCAATCCCTAACGCAAACAACGCATCGGCCCGATGCCAGCCATACCAGGCCAGACCGAGCGCAATAAGAATAGCCCCATTCATCATAACATCAGATTGATAATGAAGCATATCCGCCCGTACGGCCTGACTTTGCGTTTTGCGAACGACCCAGCGCTGGAACGTTACCAGAACAAGTGTGCATATAAGCGCGACAATCGTCACAACGACGCCGACGCCGGGATCGTTCATCGGTGTCGGCGAGACGAGATGCTGAATGCCGGTGAGAAACAGGAACAGCGCAGAACCGGATATAAACATGCTCTGCGCCAGCGCGGCCAGCGACTCCGCTTTGCCGTGCCCAAACGTGTGCTCTTCATCCGCTGGCTGCAGCGAGTAACGCACCACCAGCAGGTTGGTCAGCGAGGCGGCAATATCGACCAGCGAGTCCACCAGCGCCGCCAGAATACTGACCGAACCGGTATACCACCACGCAAAAACCTTAATGACCAGCAAACACGACGCCATGATCGTCGCGGCCATGGCGGCCCGGTTTACCAGTCTTCCATAGGATTGATTCATAAACGCTCCTGTCATGTCATGCCGCTAGTATAACGGAAGCATGGGGAGTCGAAGGGTGAATAAACGGTTAACAAATCAGAATATGGTGCAGAGCCCCCCCTTATGTGGGAGAAGGCAGGAACAGAGAAGAAAGAAAAACAATAACCACTTGTATTAAAAGAATTTTATTTCACCAACCCGTTACATCCAGACTACACATCCGGTTTGATTGTTACGTTGATATGCACCATCGACGACACTGTCACTGCGACTTAGAAAATACTGAATGGATAAGTTGTTTCCGTATCCAATCGCTCAACAGATGCTATTGCATTGTGTCAAACAATAAAAACCTACCACTACTCTGAAAAACCACCACACCATCTAACTCATTGTTCTTTATTAGATTTATAGGATAAGTTAATATTGTTTAATTTCAGCGATATAGTACACTTGATGCTATACATGTTGTACTGGAAAAATTTATCTTAAGAGAATATATATGTCTAATGAACCACTAAAAATTGCGTTTACTGGCGTTTATGATATCGCAAACTATGGAGATCATTTATTTCCGATTATTTTCGATAAAATCATGAAAATGAAAGGTCTGAATATCAAGCTTTATCTTTTCTCACCGGTGGGGGGAACACAAAGCCTATCATTAAATGAGATTGTCTACCCATTAAATGAGATGGAATCATTGCATCTAAAACATAATTTCGATGCAATTATCGTTGGTGGTGGTGGAATATTCCACTATGCAAGCGGGCAACAAAAAATAAAAAGAGACTCGGACGAGTTCGTAGACTACCCGGTGTTTGAAACATGGGTTATTCCTTCGATAGTTGCATACAAACACAACATAAAACTAATCTGGAATCTACTTGGCGGCTACCATGATTTCTCACCATTTTATCAGAAACTTACTCAGGCCTTATGCGACCCAATTGACTATATATCAGTCCGGGACAACTATACTAAAAAAATCCTGACAGATAGTGGCATAGAGGATACATTAATTAACGTATTTCCTGATTCTGCATTTATGATGACAGAATGTATTCCTCATGAACTTATTGAAAAATCGTTAAATAATTTAAGAAACAGCGATAAAGAATACATTGTTTATCACGCAAATAGATTCCTACCCAAAAGTGCAATCCCAGATGTTGTAAAGTCATTAGACTATTTTTACAACTTAGGCTTTGAAATCATCCTGTTACCACTGGCATATACCCATGATGATGAAAGCATTCTTAGAGAGATAAATCAAAACGCAGATTCCCGATATACTCTTTATGAAAAAGAACTCAATATGTACGAAATTATGAGCATGCTGGCAGGTTGCCACGCTTATATTGGTGTGAGTTTCCATGGCGCAATTACCGCAGCCTGTCATGGGAAAAAAGTTGTGGCCTTTGATTATATGCTGAACGGGAAAACTAAAGATCTCTTCAAGATGTTAGATCTTCAGGATTATTACGTAACTGATTCGAATTCCCTATACGAGCGTACAGTACAATGTCACAAAAACATGTCGCCAGTTATTTTAGATGATAAAATAGCATCTCTGCATCAGCACTTTGACACTATTATTGAATTACTCGTATCAACTAAAACGAGAGAAAAAGGAAGTGATAATTTCCTTATTAACTTTTCTAATACCATATCCAATATAAACAAATCTTTCAGTACATTACAATCCGAGTTCAGTCAACTGGATAATCTCAGTAGAGACACCCACATAAAGTATGTAGAGCTACAGGATAAACACGCCGAATTATGTAAGTTGAATATTGAACTGAAGGATAATATCAATACCTTTAGTAGCGCCAACAATGAATTGCAGGATACATTCAACGCCCTTCAACTGCAAAACAAAGAATTATTTAAACAAAAAACCGATGCTGAAAAATGGATTGATGAAATGAAAAAATCAAGGACCTATAATTTTATTAAAACCATTAATAACATAAAATTAAAAATCAAAAAGGCACTCATAAAATAATACAGGGACATGAAAACTCCCTGTAATAGCAACGAGGAACGCTCAATACCATTTTCTCATGATCTGAAGAATCAACAGGCAAAAAAAACCCCCACATCATGTGGGGGAAGACAGGGATGGTGTCTATGGCAAGGAAAACAGGGTTTACTGGTTACTACGGGTACTGCTATTGCTACTGAAAAACGTCGTTTCTGAGCTTCGCTGCATCCGTGCAACCTCACGCAGCTGATCCATACGCTGCTGATGTCTGGTGTTCAAAACCGCTTGCTGCTCGGGCGTTAGCAGGTGGAACATCTGGTTGCGGACCTTCGCCATTTCAACCTGGCGAGCAACCTGTTCCTGTGCCATTTTTTCGGCCTGAGCGCGCACAGCGCTTTCGTCAAAATTTTCTGCGGTGACAAGGCGATGCATTGTCTCCATTTCGCTAACATTAACAGGGGGCTGGTCGTGTCTCGCCCTCTGCATCAGATCTCGCATCTGTTGACGCTGATGTTCGGTTAAACTTATGCCGTCAAACATATGGCTTTGGCTACTGTGCTGCGTTGTGTCCTCTTGTGAGGAACCGTTATCGCTGATGATAGCTACAGCAGCCTGGCTAAACGCACTGAACGCCAGCGTTGAGGCCATGACGGCAGCGGTAACTTTGCGCATCACTTGCTCCCAAAATCTTTCGTGTCGCGATTCAACGAGAGACAGTCTACGATTCAGGCTGCAAACATGCGTCAGGGGGTGTAAAACAACGTAAAGTCATGGATTAGACAGCCTTGATGTCGTAATTTCTGCCTCGGAGGTATTTAAACAATGAATAAAATCCTGTTAGTTGATGATGACCGAGAGCTCACATCCCTTTTAAAGGAGTTGCTCGACATGGAAGGTTTCAACGTCCTGGTTGCCCATGATGGCGAGCAGGCGCTGAGTCTCCTTGACGACAGCATCGATTTACTTTTGCTCGACGTGATGATGCCGAAGAAAAACGGTATTGATACGTTGAAAGAGCTTCGCCAGACACACCAGACTCCCGTTATCATGCTGACCGCTCGCGGCAGCGAACTCGATCGCGTACTCGGCCTTGAGCTGGGCGCGGATGACTATTTACCGAAGCCGTTTAACGACCGCGAACTGGTCGCCCGTATTCGCGCGATCCTGCGTCGTTCCCACTGGAGCGAGCAGCAGCAGAATACCGACAACAGCTCACCTACCCTTGAAGTCGACTCCCTGAGCCTGAACCCGGGCCGTCAGGAAGCGAGCTTTGATGGCCAGACGCTGGAACTGACCGGCACGGAGTTCACCCTGCTGTATCTGCTGGCGCAGCACCTCGGCCAGGTGGTTTCGCGTGAACATTTAAGTCAGGAAGTGCTGGGCAAACGTCTGACCCCGTTTGACCGCGCCATCGACATGCACATCTCTAACCTGCGTCGTAAGCTGCCGGAGCGTAAAGACGGTCACCCATGGTTTAAAACCCTGCGTGGTCGCGGTTATCTGATGGTTTCCGCTTCATGATAGGAAGCTTAACCGCCCGCATCTTCGCCATCTTCTGGCTGACGCTGGCACTGGTTTTAATGCTCGTACTGATGTTGCCAAAACTCGACTCACGCCAGATGACGGAGCTTCTCGACAGCGAGCAACGTCAGGGCGTGATGATCGAGCAGCACGTGGAAGCCGAGCTGGCAAACGATCCGCCAAACGATTTAATGTGGTGGCGCAGGCTGTTTCGCGCTATCGACAAGTGGGCGCCGCCCGGACAACGCCTGCTGCTGGTGACCAGCGAAGGCCGCGTGATTGGCGCCGATCGCAATGAAATGCAGATCATCCGCAACTTCATTGGCCAGGCAGATAACGCCGATCACCCCCAGAAGAAAAAATATGGCCGCGTAGAAATGGTGGGGCCGTTCTCCGTCAGAGATGGCGAGGATAACTATCAGCTCTACCTGATTCGCCCCGCGAGCAGCTCCCAGTCCGACTTCATCAACCTGCTGTTTGACCGCCCTCTCCTGCTGCTGATTGTTACTATGCTGGTCAGCTCGCCGCTGCTGTTATGGCTGGCGTGGAGCCTGGCAAAACCGGCCCGTAAGCTGAAAAATGCGGCTGACGAAGTGGCCCAGGGTAACCTGCGACAACACCCTGAACTGGAAGCCGGACCGCAGGAGTTCCTTGCCGCCGGGACCAGTTTTAACCAGATGGTGAGCGCTCTCGATCGCATGATGACGGCACAACAGCGTCTGCTGTCGGATATCTCGCACGAACTGCGCACCCCGCTTACGCGCTTACAGCTTGGCACCGCGCTGCTTCGCCGCCGCAGCGGGGAGAGCAAAGAGCTGGAGCGTATCGAAACCGAAGCGCATCGTCTGGACAGCATGATCAACGATCTGCTGGTCATGTCGCGCAATCAGCAGAAAAACGCGCTGGTGAGCGAAACGGTGAAAGCCAATCATCTGTGGCATGAAGTGCTGGATAACGCGGCGTTCGAAGCGGAGCAGATGGGCAAATCCTTCACCGTCAACTTCCCGCCGGGTCCATGGCCGCTGTACGGTAACCCCAACACGCTGGAAAGCGCGCTGGAGAATATCGTGCGTAACGCCCTGCGCTACTCGCACACGAAGATTGAGGTGGCGTTCTCGGTGGATAAAGACGGGATCACCGTCATTGTCGACGACGACGGTCCTGGCGTCAGCCCGGAAGACCGCGAGCAGATTTTCCGTCCGTTCTACCGTACCGACGAAGCGCGCGACCGGGAATCGGGCGGTACGGGACTCGGTCTGGCGATTGTGGAAACCGCCATGCAGCAGCACCGCGGCTGGGTGAAAGCCGACGACAGCCCGCTGGGTGGGCTGCGGTTAACGCTGTGGCTACCGTTGTATAAGCGTTCGTAGCTGTTAGTGCCGGGTGGCGGCTTCGCCTTACCCGGCCTACGCTTTACGGAGGACTATTTACCCCACAACCTCCGCGAATTATCCTCGATCTTGCTGCTTAAACGCCGCTTCTGCATCGTTCTTGTCCAGCTGGTCGATAGCCCCGCCGCCGACAGCAGGCGATGATACTGCTCGTCATCAAACGGCATATGCCAGGCAATGGCGCAGGCGTCGTAAACAGACACTTCACTCAGGCGTGATGCCAGCTCAAGCGGCGCATCCGCTGACACCTGCCCAGCCAGCACCACACGGTACAGCCAGCCGGTTTTACCCGCGCTTTGCATCTGAGCCGACATGTCATGAATACCGAAATGGAAGTTGAGCTTGAAGCACGGCGAGCGCGGCTGCGTCACCTGAATCAGGGCATCGCCCCAGCGGTAGATATCACCTATAAACACGTTCTTTTCGGTGAGCCCTTCGGTGGAGAGATTCTCGCCAAACGCGGGGGCGACGAAGAGGTCCGCCTGCTCGGGGAACTCGGTTTTCCAGTGCTGATAGTGCTCGCGCGGGTAGTGGCACAGCGCGCGCTCGGGCCCACCGTGGATCTTCTTTTCGGCCTGCTCGTCGCCCGCAAGCCCAAGGTCGGTTAACGTCAGCTCACCGTCGACCTGAATTTTGGCGATGGCGCTCGGGCGGCTGCCGTCGTACTCCCTTACCTTGCCTGTAAATACATTCACCGGGTAATGCATCGCTGCCTCCATTACGCAGATACAAAAAAAGCGAGCCATCAGACTCGCTTCTCACAGGCGTCAATGCAACCTTATTTTTTAGCGGCGAAACGCGCTGCTGCTTCGTCCCAGTTCACCACGTCCCAGAACGCTTTGATGTAGTCCGGGCGACGGTTCTGGAATTTCAGGTAGTAAGCGTGTTCCCACACGTCCAGACCCAGGATTGGGAAGCCGGATGCGCCAGAGATCGCTTCACCCATCAGCGGGGAGTCCTGGTTCGCGGTAGAAACCACCGCCAGTTTGTCACCTTTCAGAACCAGCCACGCCCAGCCGGAGCCGAAGCGGGTTGCAGCGGCTTTTTCGAATTCCGCTTTGAAGTTGTCAACAGAACCGAAGTCGCGCTCGATAGCCGCTTTCAGGTCGCCCTGCAGGGTGGTACCAGTTTTCAGGCCTTTCCAGAACAGGCTGTGGTTTGCGTGGCCGCCCGCGTTGTTACGCAGCACGGTTTTCTTGTCCGCTGGCAGCTGGTCCAGCTTGGTGATCAGCTCTTCAACAGGCAGGTTAGCGAACTCTGGCAGGCTTTCCAGCGCGGCGTTCGCGTTGTTCACGTAGGTCTGGTGGTGTTTAGTGTGATGGATTTCCATCGTCTGCTTGTCGAAATGCGGTTCCAGTGCGTCGTAGGCATACGGCAGGGATGGCAGTGTATAACTCATAATCCTCTCCATTATTGTCGGGCGGCACAGCTGTTAATGCCGCGTAAGCAGTTGGTTCATTATAGTTAATTAAATGATATTGAAAATGATTATCAATGCCGTAGTTTTTATAAGGTTATTCAGTTTTCGATTAATAGCGGAAATGTGAGTCTGCTCACGCGGTTAACGTGCTGATTGCCATCCAGAACACCTGTGCGGCAACCTTCTGAAGGTTCCCGGACTGCCTAATTTTTACACTCCTCAAGTCGAAGAGAAGCCACTGACGATAAAAACGATGAGGGTGTAAAAATGAATCATGCGATTACGATGGGTATCTTCTGGCATTTGATAGGCGCTGCCAGTGCAGCCTGTTTCTATGCTCCGTTTAAAAAGGTGAGAGGCTGGTCATGGGAAACCATGTGGTCCGTTGGCGGGGTCGTGTCCTGGCTGATTTTGCCCTGGACCATTAGCGCCATGCTGCTGCCCGATTTTTGGGGCTACTTCTCCTCCTTCAGCGCCTCCACCCTGCTGCCGGTGTTCCTGTTCGGCGCGATGTGGGGCGTCGGTAACATCAACTATGGCCTCACCATGCGCTATCTCGGCATGTCGATGGGCATTGGTATCGCGATTGGCATTACGCTGATCGTCGGAACCCTGATGACGCCAGTTCTCAACGGCAACGTCGAGGTGCTTATTAATACTCAGGGTGGGCGGATGACGCTCCTGGGCGTGCTGGTGGCGGTCGTTGGCGTAGGAATTGTGACTCGCGCGGGGCAACTGAAAGAGCGCAAGATGGGCATTAAAGCCGAAGATTTTAACCTGAAGAAAGGTCTGCTGCTGGCGGTGATGTGCGGCATCTTCTCGGCCGGTATGTCGTTCGCGATGAATGCTGCCAGGCCTATGCATGAAGCCGCCGCCGCGCTGGGCGTCGACCCGCTGTACGTTGCGCTGCCAAGCTATGTCGTGATTATGGGTGGCGGCGCGATGGTTAACCTGGGCTTCTGCTTCATTCGTCTCGCAAAAGTAAAAAACCTGTCGGTAAAAACCGACTTCTCGCTGGCAACATCGCTTATCATCACCAACGTGTTACTCTCCGCGCTCGGCGGGCTGATGTGGTATTTACAGTTTTTCTTCTACGCCTGGGGCCATGCCAGCATTCCGGTGCAATACGACTACGTCAGCTGGATGCTGCACATGAGTTTCTACGTACTGTGTGGCGGGCTGGTCGGTCTGGTGCTGAAAGAGTGGAAGAACGCCGGACATCGTCCGGTTGGCGTACTGAGCCTCGGCTGCGTGGTGATCATTATCGCTGCCAATATCGTCGGCCTCGGCATGGCAAACTGATCACGACCCCTTTCGACTGCGATGACGCCACTGTACCGGCGTCATCCCCACCTCACGATTGAACACCACTGAAAAGTAGTTACTGTCTTCAAAGCCGCAGCACATCGCCACATCACTGACCATCCACTCCGTATGCTGCAGGAGATATTGTGCATGGCAGATGCGCAGCTGGCGCAGATAGTGGTTGACCGTCATCCCGGTCAGGGTGCGGAACTGCTGGCGCAACGCGCGCTCGCTGCACTGCTCCTGCTCGCAGAATTTCTCCAGTATAAAGTTTTTATTCAGGCTACCCGCAAGCGTGGTGATGAGCTTATCCAGCAGCGCTTCCTGCGTCGTGGCAGAGGGGTTATCAGTGGCGTAACGATGGCGCTTTAACGTCACCACCAGTTGGGCGAAAAGCAACTCCGCTAGCTGGTTAGAAACGGGGTCGTTCTTCTGGCTCTCCTGCTCCAGTTGAGAAATAACCTGCCGTACCTGAGCCATGCCGTTACTGCTTAAGCGCCAGTGCGGAGAACCCTTAGCATCAAGAAAACCCGGAATGCTTGCGGCCCAGTCTACGTTAAGCCTGAGCCTGTCCGGACAGTAAATAACGTTCTGCAATACCAGGTCATTAACCGAGGCGTAGGAGTGTTTATCCTCCGCGCGAATGTAGAACAGATCTCCGCGCGTGATGCGGTAGGGACGGTCGTTGAGGATGTGCAGGCCGTTACCGCGCCATACCAGCACCAGCTCGCAAAACTCGTGGGTATGTTCGGCAAAGACATCTTGCGGGTAGCGGTCGGCCACCGTCACGGCCTGGCTCGCGGAGGCATAAAAATCATCTTTGCGAAGGATTAACTGAGCAGCCACACCACGACCTCTACACCGAATAACCTGACACTATTAGCTTTTTTGCGGAAATAAAACGGTGACTGCCTTCGCGTTACTGAAGCATCGCGTCTTTCCCCTGACGAATATCACGCGGCGACCAGTTAAATTCCCGGCGAAACAGCGTTGAAAAGTGATTGCTGTCACCAAAACCGCAGCAATAGGCGATATCCGTGACGCTTTCGTCGGTATGACGTAAAAGATGACGCGCTTTGATCAGGCGCAGACGGTTGAGATATCGCTGCGGCGTCATACCGGTATGCTGTTTAAGCTGGCGATGCAGGGTGCGCAGCGACAGTGAAAAATCATCCGCAAGCGTTTCCCAGCAGACATCCTCAGCGAAATGATCTTCCAGCCAGGCCATCAGATGGTTGAGGCGCGCGTTGTTATCTTCCAGCCCTTCCACCAGGCTGCTGCGGCGCAGCAGCACCAGAAGCTGCATAAACAGCAGTTCGCGCGTGGCAATGGCGTGCGTCTCCCGCCCGTCCTCGCTCTTCTCCATTTGCTCCACCAGCTGACGCACCTGCTGCAGGGTGGACTGATTCACGCGCCAGTGCGACGGATAGTGTCCGTCTTGCTCCTGGGGCAACAGCTGATTCAGGCGCGAAAGAAACTGGAACGCATCCGGGGAACGGTAGAGCACATTCGTCAGATACAGGTTGTCGGTATGCTCATACAGGTGCCGATCGTGGTCGCGCACGAAGCACACCGTACCGCCGCTGATGGTATAAGGCTGGCCATTGAAGACATGAATACCTGTCCCGCGCTCAACAATCACAATTTCATGAAAATCATGGTGATGCTCCGGGAACGCGGCCTGTGGAAGCCGTGGCTCAATCGCGACAGGCGCCCCTCCTGAAGGAAAAAAATCCACGCTGTGCAGTACGGTCATA
This sequence comes from Enterobacter cloacae complex sp. Mu1197, assembly GCF_040059225.1. Taxonomy (NCBI): domain Bacteria; kingdom Pseudomonadati; phylum Pseudomonadota; class Gammaproteobacteria; order Enterobacterales; family Enterobacteriaceae; genus Enterobacter; species Enterobacter cloacae complex sp. Mu1197. Next base: position 4,597,342 of record NZ_CP157375.1, read on the forward strand.
ACGGCCTCCACCAATGAAAAATGTTCTCAAAATAGTAATTAAGGCCTTCCGCACTCACCTTCAATTTTTGGCAGTAAATCTCGCAAATGCTGTCCATTTTTCAAGAAACAGGGGGAAAGATCGGGAAATGCGGTCAGCGTCACACTGCCTGAAAATCCCGCCACCACTGGAAACTGTGAACTCCCTCACATTCACCTTTGCTTTCTTGCCAGCGCGAGATTTGGCCTGTCAGTGGTGAGAAGGTGACTTTTTCTTCCCTTTTTTACACTCACCGCTAATGACTTAAGAAAGGACCCGACTATGACTTTTCGCCATTGTGTGGCTGTCGATTTAGGCGCATCCAGCGGGCGCGTAATGCTCGCGAGCTGGGACCGTGAGCAGCACACGCTTGCGCTTCGCGAAATGCACCGTTTCGCCAACTGCCTGCAAAAACAGGACGGTTTTGTGGCCTGGGATATCGATGCCCTGGAGGCGGAGATCCGTATCGGACTGAACAACGTCTGCAACGATGGCATTCGCATCGACAGCATCGGCATTGATACCTGGGGTGTGGACTACGTTCTGCTTGATAGCCATGGCGAACGCGTCGGCTTGCCGGTTTCTTATCGCGACAGCCGCACCGACGGCCTGATGGCGCACGCTATCGCCCAGCTTGGCAAGGACAACATCTACAGACGCAGCGGCATTCAGTTTCTGCCGTTTAACACGCTTTATCAGCTGCGCGCTTTGGTCGAGCAACAGCCAGAGCTGGTCGCGGACGTGGCCCATGCGCTGCTGATCCCGGACTACCTGAGCTATCGCCTGACCGGCAACATGAACTGGGAATATACCAACGCCACCACCACGCAGTTGGTCAACATCAACTCGGATAACTGGGATGAACATCTGCTGGCCTGGACGGGAGCGTCGCCTTCCTGGTTCGGAACACCAACCCACCCGGGTAATGTGATCGGTCACTGGATTTGCCCACAGGGGAACGCAATTCCTGTCGTTGCCGTCGCCAGCCACGATACCGCCAGCGCGGTGATTGCTTCCCCACTTGCGAGCAAAGACGCGGCTTACCTCTCTTCCGGTACCTGGTCGCTGATGGGCTTTGAGAGCAAAACCCCGTACGCCAGCGATGCTGCCATGGCCGCAAACATTACCAACGAAGGGGGTGCCGAAGGCCGCTATCGCGTACTGAAAAACATCATGGGGCTGTGGCTGCTCCAGCGGGTACTGAAAGAGCAGAACATTACCGACCTGCCTGCGCTTATCGCCGAAACCGAGAAGCTGAAGGCCTGCACGTTCCTGATCAACCCGAACGATGAGCGCTTTATCAATCCGGCGCACATGAGCGCCGAAATTCAGGCCGCCTGCGTCGAGGTCGGGCAGCCGGTGCCGTCCAGCCCTCCCGAACTGGCGCGCTGCATTTTTGACAGCCTCGCCCTGCTGTATGCCGACATCCTCAGCGAGCTGGCGAGCCTTCGCGGAAAACCCTTCAGCCAGCTGCATATCGTGGGCGGCGGCTGCCAGAACCAACTGCTGAACCAGCTCTGCGCCGATGCCTGCGACGTCACCGTGGTGGCAGGTCCCGTGGAGGCCTCCACGCTCGGCAATATCGGCATTCAGCTGATGACTCTGGACGAACTTTCCAACGTTGACGACTTCCGTTCGGTGGTGACGGCGAACGCCAGTCTGACCACCTTCACACCCAATCCCTGCCATGAAATTGCTCGCTTTCGCGCGCAGTTTCAGCAAAACCGACTGACTAAGGAGCTTTGTGCATGACAACTCAATTAGAACAAGCCTGGGATCTGGCTAAACAGCGTTTCGCCGCCGTCGGCGTGGATGTCGAAGAGGCGCTGCGCCAGCTCGACCGTCTGCCCGTCTCCATGCACTGCTGGCAGGGCGATGACGTCGCTGGCTTCGAGAACCCAGGCGGTTCCCTGACGGGGGGTATTCAGGCCACGGGTAACTATCCAGGCAAAGCGCGCAACGCGACCGAACTGCGTGCCGACCTTGAACTGGCGCTGAGCCTGATCCCGGGGCCAAAGCGCCTGAATCTGCATGCAATCTATCTCGAATCCGATGAGCCGGTGGCGCGCAACGAAATCAAACCGGAACACTTTAAGAACTGGGTAGAGTGGGCCAAAACCAACAGGCTGGGCCTGGACTTTAACCCGTCCTGCTTCTCACATCCGCTGAGTGCGGACGGTTTTACTCTCGCCCACGCGGACAACGACATCCGCCAGTTCTGGATCGATCACGTGAAGGCCAGCCGCCGCGTTTCGGCGTATTTCGGCGAGCAGCTCGGCACACCGTCGGTGATGAACATCTGGATCCCGGACGGCATGAAGGATATCACCGTCGATCGTCTGGCTCCGCGCCAGCGCCTGCTGGCCGCGCTGGATGAGGCTCTCAGCGAGAAGCTGGACCCGGCGCACCACATCGACGCCGTCGAGAGCAAGCTGTTCGGCATAGGCGCCGAGAGCTATACCGTTGGCTCAAACGAGTTCTATATGGGTTACGCCACCAGCCGACAGACCGCGCTGTGTCTGGATGCTGGCCACTTCCACCCGACCGAGGTGATCTCCGACAAAATCTCCGCCGCCATGCTCTACGTGCCGCGTCTGCTGCTGCACGTCAGCCGTCCGGTGCGCTGGGACAGCGACCACGTGGTGCTGCTGGATGACGAAACCCAGGCGATTGCCAGCGAAATCATCCGCCACGATCTCTTTGACCGCGTACACATCGGCCTCGACTTCTTCGATGCCTCCATCAACCGCATCGCGGCGTGGGTTATCGGCACCCGCAATATGAAGAAAGCCCTGCTGCGCGCGTTGCTGGAGCCTGTCGCCACGCTGAAACAGCTGGAGGCTAACGGTGACTACACCGCACGTCTGGCGCTGCTGGAAGAGCAGAAATCCCTGCCGTGGCAGGCAGTGTGGGAGATGTACTGCCAGCGTAACGATGCCCCGGCGGGCAGCCAGTGGCTGAACAACGTGCGGGCATATGAGAAAGACGTTCTCGCCGCTCGTCAGTAAAAACATCGCCCGGCAGCACGTTGCCTGCCGGGTCTACAGGTAAGAGTAGGCCGGGTAAGCGTAGCGCCACCCGGCATTTTCAAAGGAACCACAGTATGCAGACTATCACCCACTCCTGGTTCATCCAGGGCATGATCAAAGCCACCTCCGACGCCTGGCTGAAAGGCTGGGACGAGCGCAACGGCGGCAACCTGACGCTGCGCCTGGACGACGCGGATATCGAACCTTTCGCGGCCGATTTCCACGCGAAGCCGCGCTATATCGCGCTGAGCCAGCCGATGCCGCTGCTCGCCAACACGCCGTTTATTGTCACCGGTTCCGGCAAGTTTTTCCGTAACGTCCAGCTCGACCCGGAGGCCAACCTCGGCGTGGTGAAAGTGGACAGCGACGGCGCGGGTTACCACATTCTGTGGGGGCTGACGGATGAAGCGGTGCCCACCTCCGAACTGCCGGCGCACTTCCTCTCCCACTGCGAGCGCATCAAGGCGACCAATGGCAAGGACCGCGTGATCATGCACTGCCACGCCACCAACCTGATCGCCCTGACCTACGTGCTGGAAAACAGCGCCGATGTCATCACCCGCAAGCTCTGGGAAGGCAGTACCGAGTGTCTGGTGGTATTCCCGGATGGCGTGGGCATTCTGCCGTGGATGGTACCGGGTACCGACGAAATCGGCCAGGCAACCGCCGTTGATATGCAAAAACATTCTCTGGTGTTATGGCCGTTCCACGGCGTGTTCGGCAGCGGTCCAACGCTGGATGAAACCTTTGGCCTGATCGACACCGCCGAGAAATCAGCGGAAGTGCTGGTGAAGGTGTACGCCATGGGCGGCATGAAGCAGACCATTCCCCGGGAAGCGCTCATCGCCCTCGGCAAGCGCTTTGGCGTGAGCCCGCTGCAATCCGCGCTGGATTTATACGCATAACGCCTTTTCAGGACAAACGTTGATCGTTAAGGAGAATTATCATGAGCTTTATGTTGGCGCTTCCAAAAATCAGCCTTCACGGCGCGGGCGCAATCGGCGATATGGTCAATCTGGTAGCGAACAAGCAGTGGGGAAAAGCGCTGATTGTCACCGACGGCCAGCTGGTGAAGCTGGGCCTGCTCGACAGCCTGTTTACCGCGCTGGACGTCCATCAGATGTCGTATCACCTGTTCGATGAGGTGTTCCCGAACCCAACAGAAGCGCTGGTGCAAAAAGGATTTTCGGCTTACCGGGACGCAGAGTGTGATTACGTCATTGCCTTTGGCGGCGGCAGCCCGATTGATACCGCCAAGGCGATTAAAATCCTCACCGCTAACCCCGGCCCATCAACCGATTATTCCGGCGTCGGCAAGGTGAAAAATGCGGGGGTGCCGCTGGTGGCGATCAACACCACCGCAGGGACGGCGGCGGAGATGACCAGTAATGCGGTGATCATCGACTCCGCGCGTCAGGTGAAAGAGGTAATCATCGACCCGAACATCATCCCGGATATCGCCGTGGACGATGCCAGCGTCATGCTGGATATTCCGGCCTCCGTGACCGCCGCAACCGGTATGGACGCATTAACCCACGCCATTGAAGCCTATGTGTCCGTTGGCGCGCACCCGCTGACCGATGCCAACGCGCTGGAGGCGATTCGCCTGATCAACCTGTGGCTGCCGGAAGCGGTTGATAACGGTCATAACCTTGAGGCGCGCGAGCAGATGGCGTTTGGCCAGTATCTGGCGGGCATGGCGTTTAACAGTGCGGGTCTGGGTCTGGTACACGCCCTGGCGCACCAGCCGGGCGCGACGCATAACCTGCCGCACGGCGTGTGCAACGCCATTCTGCTGCCGATCGTCGAAAGCTTTAACCGCCCGAACGCCATCACCCGCTTCGCCCGCGTGGCGCAGGCGATGGGCGTCGATACCCGCGGCATGAGCGATGAAGCCGCCAGCATGTCCGCCATTCAGGCGATTCGCGACCTGAGCGCTCGCGTCGGCATTCCTGCGGGCTTCAGCCAGCTCGGCGTCACTAAAGCCGATATCGAAGGCTGGCTGGATAAAGCCCTCGCGGATCCGTGTGCGCCATGCAATCCGCGCACCGCCAGCCGCGATGAAGTCCGCGAGCTCTATCTGGAGGCATTATGATCCGCAAAGCGTTTGTGATGCAGGTGAACCCGGACGCGCACAAGGAGTACGCGCGTCGCCACAATCCAATTTGGCCCGAGCTTGAAGCGGTGCTGAAAGACCACGGCGCTCACCACTACGCCATTTATCTCGACAAAGCACGTAACCTGCTGTTTGCGACCGTGGAGATTGAATCGGAGGAGCGCTGGAGCGCGGTAGCGAATACCGACGTCTGCCAGCGCTGGTGGAAACATATGGGCGACGTCATGCCGTCGAACCCGGATAACAGCCCGGTGAGTGCGGAACTTAAAGAGGTCTTTTACCTGGACTGATGTGTTAGCGCTGCCGCCCCCGCGGCGGCGGCAATCTCCTGCCTGCTGCTCAGCGTAAACGCCGACACCACCGTAATCGCCAGCACGAAACAGCCCAGCATCAGATAGGTCTCCTGGAAGCCGATCCGGTCATACATATTCCCGGCAAAAGCGGAGAGAATAATCGCCGCCGACTGTTTGGCAAACTGGAAGCCGATCAGATAGATCGTCGCCGACAGTCGGGTATCAAACACCCCGGTGATGTACTTGAAGGCGCCCACCAGCAGGAACGGGACTTCCAGCGCGTGCAGCATCTTGAGGGCAATCACCTCCACGGCAGTGGTGGCGAACGACGAGCCGATAATGCGCGTCGCCATAATCACCCCGGCGATCAGCAGCGTGTTCTTCGCGCCGATGCGGTTAATGATCCACGGCGAACAGAACATAATGATGGCATTACAAATCTCCCCGGCAGTCGTTGCGAAACCAAAGGCGCGGGTCCCCTCTTGCGGCGTGGCGAAGAAGGTTTTAAAGAAGGTGGCAAACTGCTGATCGAAAACGTCATACACGCAGGCCACGCCAATCACGTAGAGGATAAACATCCACATTCTGCGCTGGCGGAACAGGTTGAACACGGTTTTTGCGGTGATTTGCGGCTGGTTCGCGCCCAGGGCATCCATGACCTGCGCCGTCTGGTTGGGCTTCGGCTTCGCGACCACCAGCAGCAGCATCAGCAGCAATGCCGCTCCCGATCCCATCCAGAAAACATACGACGGATCGATGCCGAACAGGATGCCGCCCGTGGAGGCGCACAAGCCCCAGCCGAGACAGCCAAACATCCGCGCCTTGCCGTATTCAAAGAAGCTGTTGCGGCTCACGCGTTCGATGTAGGCCTCAATCGCCCCCGATCCGGCCGAAAATACAAAACCGATATACAGCCCGCCGCTCAGCGCGCCCAGCCAGATATTGGCTTTCAGCAGCGGCGCGAAGACGTACAGGAAGAACGGTGCGAACAGAACCAGCAGCACCGCGATGATCCACAGAAGGTGTTTTTTCAGCCCCAGCTTGTCCGAAATAACGCCCAGTAGCGGCTGGAACGCGATGGCCGACAGCGAGATGCAGGAGAAGACAATCCCGGTATGGGTTTTATTCAGGCCGATGATGTCCGACAGCCAAATCGGCAGGAACGGAAAGCAGGTGGCCATGATGAAGAAGTAGAGAAAGAAGAACAGCCCGAAGATCCAGAAGTTAGGGTTATCTTTGTGGGTACAGGTTGTTGTGTTCATTATTTTTATCCTCAACGGAGGGCCGGCTGCCCGGCCCGTCGCCTTTACACGCGTTCAACGCCAATCAGAACGGCGGTTTCCGGATCCAGAATCGGCAGCGCAATGCCCGCCTGCATCAGCCACTCGCCGCTCACCGTTTGCGGCGTTTCCATCCACGCTGGCAGCTTGCGCATGGTGTGCCCTCCCTCGCCCGTAATCTGAATATTCGGATGATCGAGCAGCATGACGCGGTACCGCGCGCTAGCCTCCAGTCCCGCCATGCGCAGCGGCATCATCAGGCTGTAATCCGGCATCGCGAGCTGGCTGACCATAAACAGCCCCTGCGCCTTATCTTCGCTCACCATCCCCTGCGCCAGCGTGGTGGCATCCGGCATATCAATACGCCACTGGGTACCATGGTGGATCACCTCTCGCCACTGCTTGTGCAGCGCGGCGTAATGGCGATAGCCTTCGCGCTCCTGTGCGTCCACGGTGAGCGGATCCAGCTCCAGCCCCATATGGCCAAACAGGGCCGTCAACCCGCGAAACTGGATGCTATGCTGGCGGAAGGTGGCGTGACATTTATGATGACCGATATGCGCGCCCATCACCTCCGGCGGGAAGAAGTAGCTCATGCCGCGCTGGATGGTGCTGCGCTCCAGCGCGTCGTTGTTGTCAGACGCCCAGAAGCGGTGGCTGCGGGTCAGTACCTCATAATCAATGCGCCCACCGCCGGAGGAGCACGATTCAAACTCAATGTGCGGGAAGCGCTCGCCCAGCACGTCCAGCAGGCGGTAAAACTGGCGGGTCTGCGCGTCGGCAGCGGCTTTACCGTTGTGTCCCGGCTGCACCAGCTCGCGGTTCATGTCCCACTTCACATAGTCGACCGCATGCTCGCCCAGCAGCCAGCTCATGCGCTCCACCAGGTAATCAAAGGCCTCCGGGATGTTGAGATTGAGCACCAGCTGGTGTCGTCCGGTCGCCTGGGGATAGCCCGGCAGCGCCAGCACCCAGTCAGGATGCGCGCGGTACAAATCGGAATCCGGATTGATCATCTCCGGCTCTACCCAGATGCCAAACTCCATGCCGAGCCGCTTGACGTGGTCGATCACTGGCGTCAGGCCGTTCGGGTATTTTTTCTCATCCAGATACCAGTCGCCCAGCGCCGCATGGTCGTCATTACGGCCTTTGAACCAGCCATCATCAATGATGAAGCGCTCCACGCCCAGCGCGGCAGCCTCGTCGGCCATGCGCATGATGTACTCCGGATCGTGGTTGAAGTAGATCCCTTCCCAGGTATTGAGGTGCACCGGGCGCGGTTTGTTTTCCGGGAAGCGGATGACGTTGTTGCGCAGGTAGCGATGGAACGGCTGGCTCATGCCGTTCAGACCCTGCGTGGAGTAGCTGGCATACAGGCGCGGCGTCCAGAGCGTATCGCCCTCCTCAACCGCCATTTCACCCGGCAGGTAGAGCGCTTCGGCCTGCAGGTAGCGACGACCATCGGTTTTCGCTTCCGCGCGCAGGCGGTGATTACCGCTCCAGCCCAGATGCACGCCCCAGACGTCACCCTGCATTTCGCTGAACGACGGCGTACCGACAATCAGCGCCGGGAAGTGCTCGTGGGAGGTTTTACCCCGGCGGTTTTCAATCACGAAGCTGTCGTGTTCAAGCTTTACGCGGTGCGGCTGGAATTCACGGATCCAGCGTCCGTGGAAGGCCATCACTTCCTGCGCGCGCTCGGCCACCGGCAGCGTGACGGCGAAACGGTCCACCTGCCAGGGGATCGCTTTCAGATTCGTTAAACCGTGACGAACCACCAGCACGCCGCTGGCATCCAGCACCAGCTCGCTGGTCATGCGCAGTCCCGCATGCTCATCTTCGGCGGTTATCGTCAGGGTGTTTACGTCCTGCTGCACCTGGGTGGTTTTGAACACCGGGGAACCGTCCAGCCCCTGGCGATGCCCCTCAATGCCCGGCGAGCCAAACAGGCCATGCCCCAGCTCGGCCATCAGCGTGACCGGGGAGTCGACGTCAAGCCTGCCGTTGGCAACAGGACGCGCGAGCAGAGCAACATCCTGCGGCGAAAAGTGCCGAAGGTGAGGCCCCCAGTAGAGAATTTCGGCGAACGGATGGGTTTTAATCACCACGTCTACCGTCGTGGTTTCGAGACGTAAAACGGAATCTTGCATCAGACATCTCCTGTCATCGGGATGCTCTGAGTGTTGATCCGAAACGTTTCGGATACAAACCAAAACGTTTCGGTTCTGTGATCGGGTTTAAAATTTTGCGCTATTTAAGCCGTCTGGCCCGGAGAGAATTCTGGCTGCCAGAGCACCTGAAGCTGTTCAATATCGTCGCCGTTAATCAGCTGGCGCACCATATCGGCAATCTGTTTCCCGACGCCCTGGCGGGTGGACTGGATCACCGACGCCACGTCAATATCGACGATGCTGTCCTGGGGTAGTCCGTCATAGACCACCAGTGAGACGGCGTTGTCGCCGGATAAACGCCCCATCTGCGCCAGCGCCATCGCCGCGCCGTCGCCATGGGTGTTGCAGTCGGTGATGATGGCCGTGGGCGGCTGCGGCAGGGCAAGCAGTTCTTTCGTGGTGGCATACCCGACGCGGCGCGAAGGCGGCATAGCGCGCAACCATTCGCTGGAAAGCCCGGCTTCCCGCAGGGCGTCCAGATAACCCTGACGGCGCTGGGTGATAAACGCCTGATTGTTGCTTTCGCCAAGTAGCGCGATACGCTGATGGCCTTTCTCGATCAGCCAGCGGGTAGCCTGATGCGTACCGGCGTAGTTGTCGAAATCAAACCACGCGTACGGCTGCGGGAGATGGCTGCGCCCGAGCGCCAGGAAAGGAAAACCGGCCGCCTGCAGTTGCTCAAGACGGGGATCGTGATCCAGCGTGTGTGCCACGATCAGCGCATCCACGCGGCGGCTTTGCACCATGCGCATATAGCTGTGTTTATCGGCCAGATCGTCATCGGCAATCAGCAACAAATCGATTTCATGTCGCGCCAGTTCGTGGCTAATTTCGCCGACCATGTCCATAAATACGCTGTTATTGAGCGGAACAGGATGGACCGGGAACACCAGCCCAACGGCGTCAATTTTGCCCATCTTCAGGCGCCGGGCGAAGGTGTTCGGTCGGTAACCACGGCGCTGGGCCTCTGCTTCCACGCGTGCGCGCGTCTCGGCGGAGACGTCGTCATATCCGTTGAGGGCGCGGCTGACAGTGGTGACTGACAGCCCCAGTTCTTTGGCAATGGCTTTAAGCGACATGAGTTTCCGTATCTCTGTTAGTTTTGTTCCGCCACCAGCAGCGCGTAAGTGTCTGGCTCCAGGGCCTTGAAGATATGCGGCTGATCGGCGGGATAACAAATGTAATCCCCTGCCCCGAGCTCTTCCGCCGCGTCGAGCAGACCGACCAGCGCCCGCCCCTGCGTCACAATAATATGTTCAACCGAGCCCGGTGGATGCGGCTGTGAAATACGGTCTGCTCCCGGTTGGGTCATCAGAAGATAGACATCGCGGCGCGCGCCGGGGGGGCATGCCGCCAGTAAAATGGCTTCATAGTTAGCCTGTCCAGCCACCACTTTTGTCCCTTCACCACGGCGGATCACCTGCGTGGTCGGCAACTGTGGCTCAAGCAAACGGGCGAAAGGAATATCCAGCGCCACGCAGAGCGACCACAGCGTTTCCAGGCTAGGGTTACCGTTGCCGGACTCCAGCTGGGAAAGCGTGGATTTTGCGATCCCGGCACGGCGGGCAATTTCCGCCAGTGAAAGCCCGGTTCGCAGGCGTTCTCGCACCAGACTTTTGGCGATCAGGCTGATCGGCTGCGTCATATAACGGCCTCGCGTTCTATAAAACGAACAAATCGTTCGTCTTGAAAATCAGTTTCGTTGCGTTCATTATAATGGATACACGTTCGATATGGCTAAAAATGTATGAAGCATCATCTCTCTTGTCTGAAAGGCGACACCATAAAAGCAATCATTCTGGTCTGCCTCGCGGTGGGCGTGGTCGGGATGTCCTACGGCTCGCTGGCGATGGCCTACGGTTTCCCGGTCTGGGTGCCGTTTGTGCTCTCCATTACCGTGCTGGCGGGCGCGTCTGAGTTCATGTTTATCGGCATCGTGGCGAGCGGCGGCAATCCGCTGGCGGCTGCGGCGGCAGGTTTGCTGGTCAACGCGCGGCATGTGCCGTTTGGCGTGACGGTGCGTGAGCTGGTGGGCAAGCGCGGTATGAGCCTGCTGGGCTGCCACATCATGAACGATGAAAGCGTGGTGTTTGGCCTGTCGCAAAAAACCGCCGAACAGCGTAAAGCCGCCTACTGGCTGTGCGGCTTAGGCGTTGCCATCATCTGGCCGCTGGGCGCGCTGCTGGGTGCCATGGTGGGCAAACTGTTGCCCGACCCGGAAACCATCGGGCTGGACGCGGTATTTCCGGCCATTCTGCTGGCATTAGTGGTTCCCGCATTTAAAAACCGTACCACGCTGATCCGCGCCTGCAGCGGCGCCGTGTTATCGCTGGCCGCCGTGCCGTTTGCCCCGGTGGGATTACCGGTACTGCTCTCTTTACTCGGTCTTGCCGCGAGGAAAAAATAATGGAAAACATGACGGTCTTTATTCTCGGCATCGCCATTCTTTCTGCCGGAACCTATTTAATGCGCCTTGGCGGCGCCAAACTCGGCAACCGGCTGGCGTTGTCGGAGCGTTCTCAGGCGCTGCTGTCAGATGCGGCAACGGTATTGCTGTTCTCCGTCGCGCTGGCGACCACCTTTTATGAGGGAGAACACTTCGCAGGCATGGCGCGCGTGCTGGGCGTGGCGTTTGCGGTGTTTTTGGCCTGGCGGAAAATGCCGTTAATCGTGGTCATTGTGGCCGCGGCGGTGGTGACGGCATTGCTGCGCGTGGCGGGCATAAACTAAAAAAGCGCCCCGGGGGCGCTCTTTCGACGGTGTGACTCGCTTATTTGTTCAGTTCAGCAGTCATGTGTACGCGGTTACCGGAGAATGCCTGGGTAATTTTGTACGATGATGCGCCCGCTTCCTGAGCCTGAGCCGCGATTTTCGCTTCTGCACCATCAATGGTAGAGGCGGTTGCGGTCACAGTCTGCGCAGCGAAAGAACCGAAAGAAGCAGCCAGAGCGATTACAGCGACAAAAGTTTTGATGCTTTTCATGATTTAAACCCTTTCATTAAGTTGTTTAGGTAAGGCACCGTGCCTTGATGAGATAAATACTAGACCTCATCGCGAACAACTAAAAGCGGAAGGATTTGCTAATATCATTCAAAATTACTGATCAACTATTAATCGCTGAGGATGGGTATAAATCGTCGCCCTTCCCGGCTTGCAGAAGCCCACCAGCGTCAGGTTACAGCGCTCCGCTACCTCTACCGCCAGCGTGGTCGCCGCCGACACCGCGAACAAAATTTCCACACCGCACATGGCGGACTTTTGCACCATCTCGTAGCTGGCCCGGCTGGAAACGAGCGCCGCGCCCTGCTGCCAGACCTGACTTTCACGCGCACGACGACCGAGCAGCTTATCCAGCGCCACGTGGCGACCCACGTCTTCATGCCCACCGGCAATCTCTCCCGACGGCAATACCCACGCCGCCGCGTGCGTACAGCCGCTCAGTTGGCCGATGGGCTGTACGTCGTTGAGATGCTCAAGGGCGGGGTCGAGGTGCGCCAGATTAAAGGTCTGAGTAAACGGCAGTGGCGCAACGGGCTTGCCAATATCGTTAAGCTGCTCAACGCCGCACACGCCGCAGCCGGTACGCCCGGCCAGCGCGCGACGGCGCTCCTTGAGCCCCATAAAGCGGCGGGTGGAGAGTTCGATTTGCACTTCAAGACCGTTGCAGGCCTGGACCACGTCCATGCCGTAGATCTCTTGCGGATGCTCGATGATGCCTTCCGAGAGGGAAAAACCAATGGCGAACAGCTCAAGATCTTTCGGAGATGCCATCATCACCACATGCGAGATGCCGTTGTAAACGAGCGCAACGGGCACTTCTTCCGCCAGAAAATCGGGCGTGGCATCGGTTATGCGGGGCGGTCGGTGTACCGACAGTTCCACAATGCCGGCAGGCAGGGGTGACGAGTGGGGATCACGGTTTTGTTTAGACACAGCGGTATTCCTGAACAACCACGGAAGCGAGCGTGCTATTGCAGCATAAACCACAGGCTGTACGCATAGTATGGATCAACTTTTCGACAACCATTCTCCTACTCATTTAGCAGGGGTGCAACCTGACACCGGCTACATCGCTTTAACATGCAGAGCTGTTAATGTGATCGGTATCACACTTTATAATCAACATGGTGATAATACGTTCACTTTGTATTAACGCCATTAGAACAGCGGTACCGACAATGTGGTATTCTGATGATACCCCTCGTGGAATTGAGGGATTAACGCAAATTTTTCTCCTTTGCGGTCATTCTTCAACCGCGAAGTCAAAACTACATATGTAAGCAATGTCGAAACAAGGAGTGACCCATGCAGGTCAGCAGAAGGCAGTTCTTTAAGATCTGCGCTGGCGGTATGGCAGGCACCACGGCAGCGGCACTGGGCTTTGCGCCCGGCGTAGCGCTGGCGGAAACGCGGCAGTATAAACTGCTGCGCACCCGTGAAACCCGTAATACCTGTACGTACTGCTCTGTCGGTTGCGGGCTGTTAATGTATAGCCTCGGCGACGGTGCTAAAAACGCCAAAGCGTCTATTTTCCATATCGAAGGCGACCCGGATCACCCGGTTAACCGCGGCGCATTGTGCCCGAAAGGGGCCGGTCTGGTGGACTTTATCCACTCCGAAAGCCGCCTGAAATTCCCTGAATATCGCGCGCCGGGTTCCGACAAATGGCAGCAAATCAGCTGGGAAGAGGCGTTTGACCGCATCGCTAAACTGATTAAAGAAGACCGCGATGCCAACTTTGTTGAGAAGAACGCCGACGGCGTCACGGTCAACCGCTGGCTCTCCACCGGGATGCTGTGTGCTTCTGCTTCCAGTAACGAAACCGGTTATTTAACCCAGAAATTTACGCGTGCACTCGGTATGCTCGCGGTCGACAACCAGGCGCGTGTCTGACACGGACCAACGGTAGCAAGTCTTGCTCCAACATTTGGTCGCGGTGCGATGACCAACCACTGGGTCGACATCAAGAACGCCAACCTCATTGTGGTGATGGGCGGTAACGCCGCTGAAGCGCACCCGGTCGGGTTCCGCTGGGCGATGGAAGCCAAAATCCACAACGGTGCGAAACTGATTGTGATCGATCCCCGCTTTACGCGTACTGCGTCAGTGGCGGATTTCTACACCCCTATTCGTTCAGGTACTGACATCACTTTCCTGTCAGGCGTACTGCTGTACCTGATGACCAACGAAAAATACAACCGCGAATACACCGAAGCCTATACCAACGCCAGCCTGATCGTGCGTGAGGATTACCACTTCGAAGATGGCCTGTTTAGCGGTTACGACGCTGAAAAACGCAAGTACGACAAAACCAGCTGGAACTACGAGCTGGATGAAAAAGGCTTTGCGAAGCGCGACACCACGTTGCAACACCCGCGCTGCGTGTGGAACCTGCTGAAAAAGCACGTCTCCCGCTACACGCCGGACGTTGTCGAAAACATCTGTGGTACGCCGAAGGCGGACTTCCTGAAGGTGTGCGAGCTTATCGCCGAAACCAGCGCGAAAGACAAAACCGCGTCGTTCCTGTACGCCCTCGGCTGGACGCAACACTCCATCGGCGCGCAGAACATCCGCACCATGGCGATGGTTCAGCTCCTGCTCGGCAACATGGGGATGGCAGGCGGCGGCGTGAACGCCCTGCGCGGTCACTCCAACATTCAGGGTCTGACCGACCTCGGCCTGCTGTCTCAGAGCCTGCCGGGCTACATGAACCTGCCAAGCGAGAAACAGACCGACCTGCAAACCTACCTGACGGCCAGCACGCCTAAACCGCTGCTTGAAGGCCAGGTGAACTACTGGGGCAACTATCCGAAGTTCTTCGTCTCGATGATGAAAGCGTTCTTCGGGGATAAAGCGACGGCGGAAAACAGCTGGGGCTTTGACTGGCTGCCGAAGTGGGACAAAGGTTACGACGTTCTGCAGTATTTCGAGATGATGCACCAGGGCAAAGTGAACGGCTATCTGTGCCAGGGCTTTAACCCGGTTGCCTCGTTCCCGAACAAGAACAAGGTTGTTGAGTCGCTGTCAAAACTGAAGTTCCTGGTGACGATTGACCCGCTCAATACCGAGACCTCGACCTTCTGGCAGAACCACGGCGAATCGAACGACGTCGATCCGTCGAAGATTCAGACCGAAGTGTTCCGTCTGCCATCGACCTGCTTTGCGGAAGAGAACGGGTCTATCGTTAACTCCGGACGCTGGCTGCAGTGGCACTGGAAAGGCGCGGACGCCCCGGGCATCGCCATGAACGACGGCGAGATCCTGGCCGGTATCTTCTTGCGCCTGCGTAAGATGTACGCGGCAGAAGGCGGCGCGAACCCGGAACCGGTCCTGAACATGACCTGGAACTACTCGACGCCGGAAAACCCTGCGCCAGAAGAAGTGGCGATGGAGAGCAACGGTAAGGCACTGGCGGACGTTATCGACCCGGCCACCGGCACCGTGCTGGCGAAGAAAGGCGATCAGCTCAGTACCTTCGCCCACCTGCGCGATGACGGTACCACCTCCAGCGGCTGCTGGATCTTTGCCGGTAGCTGGACGCCGAAAGGCAACCAGATGGCCAACCGCGATAACGCCGACCCGTCGGGTCTCGGCAATACGCTGGGCTGGGCATGGGCGTGGCCGCTCAACCGCCGCATCCTCTATAACCGTGCGTCCGCTGACCCGCAGGGCAACCCGTGGGATCCGAAGCGTCAGCTGCTGAAGTGGGACGGCGCGAAATGGGGCGGCGTGGATATTCCGGACTACAGCACTGCCGCACCGGGCAGCGACGTTGGGCCGTTTATCATGCAGCCTGAAGGGATGGGGCGTCTGTTCGCTATCGATAAGATGGCGGAAGGTCCGTTCCCGGAACACTACGAGCCGTTTGAGACGCCGCTGGGCACCAACCCGCTGCACCCGAACGTGGTCTCTAACCCGGCTGCCCGTATCTTCAAGGGCGACTTTGAAGCGCTGGGTAAAAAAGACAAGTTCCCGTACGTGGGTACCACCTACCGTCTGACCGAGCACTTCCACTACTGGACCAAGCACGCGCTGCTTAACGCCATCGCGCAGCCGGAACAGTTTGTGGAGATCGGCGAGAAGCTGGCGAACAAGCTCGGGATTGCCCATGGCGATACCGTGAAGGTCTCCTCTAACCGCGGCTACATTAAGGCCAAGGCGGTGGTGACCAAGCGTATTCGCACGCTGAACGTTCACGGTCAGCAGGTGGATACCATCGGTATTCCGATTCACTGGGGTTATGAGGGCGTGGCGAAGAAAGGGTTCATTGCGAACACCCTGACGCCGTTCGTCGGTGATGCGAACACGCAGACGCCGGAGTTTAAGGCCTTCCTCGTGAACGTGGAAAAGGTGTAACGGAGACGACTTATGGCTTATCAATCTCAAGACATTATCCGTCGTTCCGCGACTAACGGTTTCACGCCCGCGCCTCAGGCGCGGGACCACCAGCAGGAAGTGGCGAAGCTTATCGACGTGACGACCTGTATCGGCTGTAAAGCTTGTCAGGTGGCCTGCTCTGAGTGGAACGACCTGCGTGACGAAGTGGGTCACAACGTCGGGGTGTACGACAACCCGGCAGACCTGACCGCCAAGTCCTGGACGGTGATGCGTTTCTCGGAAGTGGAGCAGAACGACAAACTGGAATGGCTTATCCGCAAAGACGGCTGTATGCACTGTGCGGATCCGGGCTGCCTGAAGGCATGTCCGTCAGAAGGGGCTATCATTCAGTATGCCAACGGCATCGTCGACTTCCAGTCCGAACAGTGCATCGGCTGCGGCTACTGCATCGCGGGCTGTCCGTTCGACGTACCGCGCCTGAACCCGGAAGACAACCGCGTCTACAAATGCACCCTGTGCGTGGACCGCGTTACCGTCGGCCAGGAGCCTGCATGCGTGAAGACCTGCCCAACCGGCGCAATCCACTTTGGCTCCAAAGAGGATATGAAAACGCTGGCGGCAGAGCGCGTGGGCGAGCTGAAGACCCGTGGTTACGACAACGCAGGCCTGTACGATCCGGCCGGGGTTGGCGGTACGCACGTGATGTACGTGCTGCACCACGCCGACAAGCCGAATCTGTATCACGGCCTGCCGGAGAACCCGGAAATCAGCGCTACCGTGAAGTTCTGGAAAGGCATCTGGAAACCGCTGGCAGCGGTGGGCTTTGCTGCCACCTTCGCAGCGAGCATCTTCCACTACGTCGGCGTCGGTCCGAACCGCGCGGAAGAGGAAGACGACAACCTGCATGAAGAGAAAGACGAGGTGCGCAAATGAGAAAACGTGACACCATCGTGCGCTACACCGCGCCGGAACGCATCAACCACTGGGTCACCGCCTTCTGCTTCATGCTGGCGGCGATAAGCGGGCTGGGGTTCTTCTTCCCGTCCTTCAACTGGCTGATGCAGATCATGGGGACACCACAGCTGGCGCGCATCCTGCACCCGTTTGTGGGCGTCATCATGTTCGCGTCGTTCATCATTATGTTTTTCCGCTACTGGCACCATAACCTAATCAATCGGGATGATATCTTTTGGGCGAAGAATATTCGTAAGATCATCGTCAACGAGGAAGTGGGTGACACCGGGCGTTATAACTTCGGCCAGAAATGCGTATTCTGGGCGGCGATTATCTTCCTGGTCCTGTTGCTGGTGAGCGGCGTGATCATCTGGCGTCCGTACTTTGCGCCTGCTTTCTCAATCCCGGTGATCCGATTCGCGCTGATGCTGCATTCATTTGCCGCAGTGGCGTTAATTGTGGTTATCATGGTGCATATCTACGCCGCCCTTTGGGTGAAAGGCACCATTACCGCGATGGTGGAAGGATGGGTAACCAGTACGTGGGCGAAGAAGCATCACCCGCGCTGGTACCGTGAAGTCCGCCAGAAACAGGAAAAGTCATCTGAATGAGTATTCGCATAATCCCGCAAGATGAGCTGGGGTCGAGCGAGAAACGCACGGCGGATTATATTCCGCCGTTGTTATTCCCCAGACTCAAGAACCTCTACAACCGCCGCGCAGAGCGTCTGCGCGAGCTGGCAGAGAACAACCCGCTGGGCGATTTTCTGCGTTTTGCCGCACTGGTCGCCCACGCGCAGGAAGTGGTGCTGTATGACCACCCCTTGCAAATGGATCTGACCGCGCGCATCAAAGAAGCCAACGCGCAGGGCAAGCCACCGCTGGACATTCACGTCCTGCCGCGCGACAAGCACTGGCAAAAGCTGCTGCATTCGCTCATTGCCGAGCTGAAGCCGGAGATGAGCGGTACCGCGCTGGCGGTCATTGAAAATCTGGAAAAAGCATCCGAACAAGAGCTGGAAGAGATGGCGAGCGCGTTGTTTGCCTCTGACTTCTCGCTGGTCAGTAGCGATAAAGCGCCGTTTATCTGGGCTGCGCTGTCGCTTTACTGGGCGCAAATGGCGAGCCTGATCCCGGGTAAAGCGCGCGCCGAATACGGCGAGGCGCGCCAGTTCTGCCCGGTCTGCGGCTCTATGCCGGTCTCCAGCATGGTGCAAATCGGCACCACGCAGGGGCTGCGCTACCTGCACTGCAACCTGTGTGAAACCGAGTGGCACGTGGTGCGCATCAAGTGCAGCAACTGCGAACAGACCCGCGATCTGAACTACTGGTCGCTGGAAAATGAAGACGCGGCGGTGAAAGCCGAAAGCTGCGGCGACTGCGGCACTTACCTGAAGATTCTGTATCAGGAAAAAGACCCGAAAGTCGAAGCGGTGGCCGACGATCTCGCCTCGCTGATTCTGGACGCGAAGATGGAGCAGGAGGGCTTTGCCCGCAGCTCGATCAACCCGTTCCTGTTCCCGGGTGAAGGGGAGTAATTCCCTGTGACAGTGCCGGGCGGCACGTGCTTGCCCGGCCTACAATTGATAAGGTAAAACCACCCCGGCAATCCCCTGAAAGTCTTTGGTATTCCGGGTGATTAACGGGCAATTTCTGCTTTGGGCAGTCGCTAAAATAATGGCATCCGGCAGTTTCATGCCATGCTTCTCACGGAGCACGACGCTTCTTTCTGCGATCTCTCGGGTTACATCGATAACCTCAAATGCGCCCATTACCGCCGCGGTTTTCGCTTCGTGGCCATGTTTGCGCGCCCCTACCATGACTTCCATCCATGTGATTAGACTGATTGACCGGTGCGATGCTGTGTTTTCGATCGTATTTGCTGCCTCGACGCGATTGTTGAAAAGGTCGATCAGGATATTGGTATCAAAAACCGCCATGTGTTCCATCACTACCACTCCTCACGCAGCTTGCGCTCATACTCTAAACCATCTTCTTGCTGGTTCCCCCAAAGACCAAGCGCATCACGGATAACGGACGAGCTTTGCTGATCGAGATACTGCTCAATTGCTTCACGCAGTAATTCGGCACGAGGTTGGTTACGCAGCTGTTTGAGGTTATCGAGACGTTGAATAACGTCATCCGACAAATCGATCAGAATTCTGCCCATGTTAAGCTCCGCCAGTAAACTCATATATCACCTCAGTATATCACCATTGTCTATTTTCAAGGCAACATACGCTTTCTCTCAGTAGGGTTAAAGTCCCTGGCAATAGTTAGCCTTCCATTTGCGAGCCGCTTTCCAGATTGTTGCCCTCAACACTATTCTTGTTTTCTTTTGAATCAAACCAGGCTATAAAACTGTTCATCCATACAGTAAAAGGGATTATTCATGGCGCTGGAACAGGGTATTGCACAGCTGGTTCAGGGGTTTATCGCTGCAGGTCGGCCCTCGTCACGTCGCCAGAGCATTGAGGTGCGACGAGCAGGCTATATTGCCAGCACGAGGCTTGCCGGGGAGACCGAAACGCGCGTTCAGGTGGAGACGCTTGTTCTTGAAGGTCTTACCATTCGGGTATTTTCACCTCTCAATGCACCTGAACTATTGCCTGCTGCCATCTACTACCACGGCGGATGCTTTATCAGCGGCGGCTTTGATACCCATGACAACCAACTCCGTCAGTTAGCCTGCTACGGCAACTGCCGGGTGATTGCGATTCAGTACAGGCTGGCGCCGGAGCATACTTTCCCCGCCGCACATGACGATGCGGAAAGAGGTGCCGATCTGGTCTGGCACTATGCGGACAAACTGGGCGTGGATAAAAACCGGATCACCCTTTGCGGAGACAGTGCAGGGGGACATCTTGCGCTGGTAACGGCGCTGCGGCTTAAGGTTAAAGGGCTGTGGCAACCTGCGCAGCTCATTCTCATCTACCCCATGCTCGACGCCACGGCCAGTTTTGAAAGCTATGCCCTCAATGGCACGGATTACATCATCACCCGCGATACCCTACTCAGTGGGTATGAAATGTACCTCGCTGACACCGACCGCCAGCTCCCCGAAGCAAGTCCGCTGTGGCGCGATGATTTTTACGGTCTTCCGCCTGTGCACATTATTACCGCAGAGTACGATCCGCTCTGCGATGAGGGCGAAATGTTGTTCCAGCATCTGACGGAGCAGGGTGTGAAGTGTACCGCTCAGCGCTGGCTGGGCGTCATCCATGGCTTCTTTCAGCTTGGCGGCGTTAGCCAGTCAGCGCGAGACGTTATGCGGGATGTCGCCGGGCGGATTCAGCACGCCCGGGAAGCGTGAACAGGAGATTACTCCTCCTCGTTCCCACCCTCTTCATACGCGCCAAAAGGCTTCGCCGGAAGAACGATATAGGTGCCTTCAAACACCGCGCCCGGTGTTTTATCGCCAAACAGTTCAACCTGCATTTGTACGCGAGCCTTGCGGCCACGAGCCAGACGGTCCAGATCGCCGCCCAGCGACCCCAGATCGGCCACCGCACTCGGCTTGCCGCTGATCGGTGCGCTATAGCGGATGTGAGCATCGGCAAGAATGATGGTGCCACCCAGATGGCGCTCGCGCAGCATCAGCCAGATCAGTCCCCAGCCGGTGAGCGTGGCCAGTGAGAACAGGCTGCCGGCAAACAGCGTGTGGTGCGGGTTCTGATTGCCGGTTTCCGGCATGGTGGTAATAAATTTTTGTCCGGTGTACTGCTGAATGCGCACGCCCATTTTTTCACTGAGCGGGATGTGCTGATACCAGGCCTGCTGGAGCTGTCCGCACCAGTCGGCGCGATGCAGAATATCGTCCAGGGTGGCGATGGGTTTGATCATCAAAAAATGACGAATCGGCGTGGTTTGCGGGGTCGTGATTTCCCCCTGATTCACAAAACCGAGTTTAGCGAAGAACTCAACGGCATCTTCGCGGGCGCTACAGGTGACGCGCTTAACGCCTTCCTGACGGGCGACGGATTCCAGGGTCATCGCCATTAGCGTACCCAGACCTTTGTCCTGCACGGAGGGATGAACCGCCATAAAGCGAATAGACGCTTCGTTATCGGCGTTGATATACAAACGCCCGACGGCCACGAGGTTGCCCTCTTCGTCCATCACCATCTGATGGTGGGCCATTGCGTCCCAGGCGTCGCGTTCAGAGCCTTTTGGCTGATGCAGTGGCTTGCGCAGCATTTCCCAGCGGAACTGGTAATAAGCGTCTAACTCTTCTTCCGTTTGCGGTACTCGAAGGTGATACATAGCTGTACTCTCTCTTGTTACCCGCGGCCATGCCGTAAGTATGCTCATACCTGGAGCCAGAATGTGACGGGGCCATCGTTCACCAGCGATACCTGCATATCTGCAGCGAATCGTCCGGTTTGCGTATTCATTTCCTGCTGGCGACAACGCTCAACAAAGTACTCGTAAAGTGCTTCTGCACGATCCGGCGCGGCCCCTTTGGAGAAACTCGGGCGCATACCGCGCTCGGTATCCGCTGCCAGCGTAAACTGGGAAACCACCAGCACGCTGCCGCCTGCCTGCTGGACGTTCAGGTTCATTTTGCCTTCCGCATCGCTGAAAATACGGTAGCCCAGCACGCGCTCACACAAGCGGTTGGCCTTTTGTTCGTCATCATCCTTTTCGACACCTAACAACACCAAAAGTCCTGGGCCAATTTCACCCGTCACCTCTCCCTCCACGGTGACGCTGGCACGGGTTACGCGCTGTATCAATGCAATCATGGTTGGTCTGCTTCTTGTTGTTTTTCAGCTGCTGCTGCTTTTTTAAGTTCGCGGTATACACCGAGAGTGACAGTTATTTCAGCACCAAGCAAGACGATACACCAGGTCCAGTAGACCCAGACAAACAAAATGGGGATCACCGCCAGCACGCCGTAAATCAGCTGATAGGACGGAAACATGGTGATGTAGAGGGCAAACCCTTTCTTACCGAGCTCAAAGAGCAATGCCGCCACCAGCGCCCCCACGACCGCATCGCGGTTAGGCACGCGCGTGGTCGGCACGACGCTATAGAGCAGCCAGAACGAGAGCCACGACAGGATCAACGGAAAGATGCGAAGCACATTATCAATAGCGCCGTTTAAATCACTCGCCCAGCGCAGGGAGAGCAGATAAGAACTGATTGCAAGGCTCGCCCCGGCCAGCAGCGGCCCCAGCGTGAGGATCATCCAGTACACGGCAAAGGAATAGACCTTTGGCCGCGCTTTTTTACTCCGCCAGATCGTGTTTAGCGCGTTATCGATGGCATACATCAACAGCAGCGCGGTGACGATAAGACCGCACGCCCCCACTGCCGTCATCTTGCTGGAATTGGCAACAAACTGCTCAATGTAGTTCTGGATAACATCCCCGGTTGCCGGAATGAAATTCGCAAAGACAAAATGACGAAGCTGCACGCTGACGTCCGCAAACATCGGAAAGGCGGAGAACAGGGCAAAGATGACCGCCACCAGCGGCACTAACGAGAGCAATGACACGTAGGCAAGGTTACCCGCCAGCGTGGTCATATTGTCCTCATCAATCCGGTGCCAGAGCAGTTTCAGCCAGGCCCGCAGCGGGCGAGTATGGTGCGTGGCTTTTTGATGAACGGTTTTTAGCATAGCTGCTTCGCAAAGTAGTCAGGTATCGTCTCTTTTCCGGTCACCAGAATTGACGTAATACCCAACTGGTTAGCTCCCTCTATATTATCGGCGTTGTCATCGAAAAAGACCGCATCGGCCGCGGTGAATCCCTCTGCCTGCAGAACAGCCTGATAAATTCGCGCTTCAGGCTTACGCATCCCCATCTCCTGCGAGAGA
This sequence comes from Enterobacter cloacae complex sp. Mu1197, assembly GCF_040059225.1. NCBI lineage: Bacteria > Pseudomonadati > Pseudomonadota > Gammaproteobacteria > Enterobacterales > Enterobacteriaceae > Enterobacter > Enterobacter cloacae complex sp. Mu1197. Next base: position 4,620,362 of record NZ_CP157375.1, read on the forward strand.
TAGATCTTATCCGCCGCCGCCTTAACTTCAGGGTACTCCTCAGGCCAGAACGTGGTGTGCAGACGGTTGGTGTTTGACAGCACAACGACCCGATGTCCCTGCTCGCGAAGCTTATGCATGATGTCGATCACCTCAGGCCGGATGGCGACAAATACGGCCTGCCAGCCGTGTGAAAACTGCTCGTAGCTTAACGGTAGATCCATCTCCTGACAGAAACGTTCAGCGAATTCTTCATCACTAATCTCGCCGCGTTCATGCTGATGGAAGGTCTCACCCATCGCGAAATTTTGCTTTAACGTTGCCAGCGGCACGCGGCTAAAGTCGCTCCATGCACCCAACACGCGATTAAAATCGATATCGACGATGACGTTTCCTAAATCAAAGATATAAAGCATGTTTATCTCCTGCTCGCCGTGGAGAAGTAACTGTAGCGGGAATAAAGAGATTTGACTATGCGTGCGCTCTAAGGTGTGCGATCGATTTTTACGGCGCGTTTTTACGACAGTAAAGTGAAGGGACGTTTGACGCGGCAAAAAGCCAGGCCCCCCGGTACTCATCAATCATCAGGCTCAGGTCCCGACCCGGCGTACGGTAAAAGCCCGGTAGCGTTGCGTTGATATCAGCCTCATCCGCATTATCGGCGAAGGTTTTAACAATACGATCGTTATTTAACACGCGCGCATTCTGATGGTAACTGTAGTGAAAATAGATGGTCCGGTTAACTTCAGACACCGTCTGACCAAATAATTTACCGTTAATGATGGTCGCGCCCTCCCGATGCTGCATTCGCCAGGAAACCGTACCCACAAATCGGTTTTTACCAATCGTCCATTCCACATTTCCCGTGCAGCGTATCGGCGTACTCGACAAATTCGAGTACGCTAACCAGCCGCTGGTAATAACCGCCACCAGAATCGCCCCCAGCAAAATAATACGGTTTCGAAGAGTCATCATTGCTCGTGTGCCCAAAAATAATGGGTGGTACAAAACGCGGCCGCGTCGCGACGTGGATCCTTATTACAGGCAAACGCCGCGATTCGCTCCGTTTTACTGTAGCCGATGAGAAAAACATATCGCTTTTCGGCACACAGGCCAGGGTTATTGTTTAACAAGCGCAAGTAATGGTCCTGCATAGGTTCGTTAGGCGCATAAAAAAGCTGGCAGGCACTGCTGCCCGTAGAAAGTGGAATGTAGTGACTAAACGGCATGTTCTGGTGCTGTTTGTATAATATCCCCCCGTTGATAAGCGCGATCAGCAAAAGCGTTGCGGTCGTTATTATCAGCCAGGCCGGACTCTTCACCGCGGTGCTATCGGCAACGACTGCGTCTTTATTGGCTATTACCGGCTCAGCGCCTGGGATAAATCGTTCAACCTGGGTGGCTTCGGAAAGCATAAGCCCACGACGCGAAATCGTTTTTACCGTATCGCGCGGTAACCCCACCTCAGCCAGGGCGTTGCGTAATGTCAAAATAGCCTGATAAAAGGTATTCGGGGTGGTGACGTCATTGCGCTCACCCCATCCCACTATCATTAACTTATTTTGCGAAATTATTTCTCCGGGATGGGTGACGAGATAGAGAAAACAGAGGTTGGCAGGAAGCTGCAATTGTATCGAGCGCCCGGAAATATGATTTACCAGGGTTTTGTTTTCTGGATCATACTCGACCAACTTGTTAATGAGATACAATTTTCCTTTCCTCAGCAATAACAATACTTAACCATACACACCAAAAAGACATACGTATATTTAACAAGAGTATAGGTCAGAAGGATCAGGACGCGATACCATTCCAACTAAGATTAAAAATAACACATTTGTTTTCAATAGGTTAAGAGATGCTTTTCTTAGGTTTTTCTCATCTAAAACGACATAATGAGATTTCATTACACTTCGCCAGACCAAATAATTATATTGAGCCACAACAAGAGAAAAGACGGTCGTTGCGGCAGAGTAAATAAACGAATCTTTAGCTTTTAGTGCTATTTCGTGAATCTTCCCCTGGGATTTTTTTTGTCGAATAATCTTAAGGGACTGACGAATATTCCTGGAATACGTTGACCAACATATGTCCTTTCGCGATGGCTATGGCCTGACAGAATAGGCATCACCAGGAATTTATATTCTTTATCACTATTTTTCATAAACAAGAGAGGGCCACTGGATATGTTTCAAGATTGACACATTTGCATGGCAGTGAAATATTGACGGTGAAAATAAGACAGGAGTGGACTGGATGATAACATCGTCGCATAAGGTTGTCCGCTGTATAAGCTGTGAATTGTCCTGTCAGTTATATCCAGATAACACAGTACGTTCACAATATTGTGGAAACGCCTCGTTCGCAGTTTGGCCAGGTGATAACCATTTCCTGCAGATTGCAGTAGAAAATAAAATAGTGCGAGGAAATAAGAATCACTTATTACGCGGATTTATATTTGTAGACTTTTCGATGTACAACCTGCGCGCACTTGCCGATCCGCAATGGATTGAACGTCTGGCGAGAACTAACATGAACATTGTGATTATCTCAGACCGCAAGCTGGAAGCATTGGCCAATTATTTTCTCACTCACCGCAGTGAAATAAAGGGAGTTATTTATTCGGATGACAGTGACATTATATTAAAAGAAAAAATTAGCCATCTATTCACCGGGAGACGAGTGAATAGCAGACGCGGCAGTATCTTAAATGCTGTTGAATTCACGTTGCTTAACAGATTTTTGTCAGGAGCGTGCCTTCAGGAGATTATAAAAACAGACGGCATTGATGTTAAAAAAATTTACGTCCATAAAATACGACTTGAGAGGAAGTTAGGTACCAGCATTCATAAAATTCTCGTTTCTATTTTGTAATTTCAACCTGTTTACCTACCCACATTTAATGGTGTGGAGGATGTTCTACGCCTGAAAGAAAGGGGGCAGTCATGCCATATTTAATGAAACACTCACCAGTCGCCGCTGCGATTTCGCTGGCGTTATCGTCAGCGCTATTTACCGCACATGCAGCGATAATAGATTTTGCTAATTTACCCGCTTCCGGAGCGGTAACGGATTTGCCTGCAGAAATACAGGCGATGATACCTGCAACGGCAAACACGAACTTTAGCAAAAATACCGGCGATCCTAACTATGTCTACCAGTACAGCGCCGGTAATATCCCGATCTACGGAGATGGGATCACCCTCGAAGGGCCTGGGGCGGAAGCCTTTGAGCATTCCGTTACCGTTATTCAGAACTCCACGTCCGGCAGTCCGGGGGTGATATTTGGTGACGATCTGACTATTCGCACCCAGTCAAAAGTGGCTGCCAATAATGGTAAAGACGTCGACGGTATTCGTACCCACGGTATGAACACGCCGGACAACCCGGTATTTATCATTACCGGCGACCGCACCCACATTTACGTTAATGGCCAAAGCGGTGACGGCATCAATGCCGGCTACAGCTCCTTCAGCCAGGGATCGCTTGGCTCCGCCAATATTTATGTGGGGGACGATCTTTATATCGAAACCACGGGCAGCACAGGACGCGGGATTAGCGCCTATGCACTGAATGATGCGTCGAAGGCAAAAAATAACGTTATCGTCGGCGATCGTGCCCATATTGTGACGCGTGGTACCTACGCCGAAGGGATCCGCACCAACCAGAGCGGCTCTTACGTTCGTCTGGGAAATGAGGCGACCATCGAAACGTACGGCACATCGGCCTATGGCCTGTATGCGGGCTCTGCGTCAAAAATTGAGCTAGGCAAAAGCGCGACGATTACCACCGACGCGGCCAGTGCCTCCGGGGTTTATTCTACCGGCTCGTCAACTATCACCCTTGATGAAGGTGCCACCATCACGACCAACGGTGCCAGCGCGCATGGCGTCTATGCTTACACCGGTGCGGTGAATCTGGGAGATAACGTCACCATTGCGGTAAACAGCAGTGAGAAAACCAGTAGCTCCGCGCAAGCGCCGCACGGGATGCATGCCTGGTCACGCGGCGTGATAGCCCTCGCGGGTGGTGCAACCATTAGCACCGCAGGCCATCGCGACAACGGTAGCTACGCCCTGAACGCCAGTAACGGCGGGGTAATTGACGCGTCCGCTGGAGGCAAATTCATCCTCAACGGCGATGTCCTTTCCGCGGGCGGCGTCGCGGCCACCAGCACGCTTCCGGCACAAAACAGTACCATTACGCTGACGATGGATGACAACTCCCTGTGGAATGGGGCGTCCTTCATTGAGGGCAACGCCGCGGGTACCGGTACTATCGCACTGACGATGAATGATGCCGTCTGGAATCTGCGCGACAGCTCCACGCTAACCAGACTGACGCTGAATGCGGGCGGTACGATTAATTTTCAGCATGCAGAGGACGCGGCGTGGCAAACGCTGACCATCAAGGATGATTTTATCGGCAACGGCGGCAAGCTGGTTTTCAATACCGTCCTGTTTGACGACACTTCGGAAACGGACAAGCTGATTGTTGAAGGCAACACGTCCGGTCATACCGGGGTGGAAGTGAACAACATTGGCGGTACTGGCGCACAAACCGTAGAAGGGATTGAAATTGTCAGCGTTGGCGGCAACTCTGACGGGACGTTTGAGAAGGCCAGCCGTATCGTGGCGGGCGGCTATGACTATAACGTTGTGCAAAAAGGTAAAAACTGGTTTCTGACCAGCCTGGCCGAGCCCGTTGATCCAGTTGACCCACCGGTCGACCCCGTAGACCCGCCTGTTGACCCCGTGGACCCACCAGTCGACCCGGTAGATCCGCCCGTTGACCCGGTGATTCCGCCGCAAGAGCCGGTCCCACCGCCTGCACCACCGAAAAGCGAGCATCAGTATCGTCCGGAATTTGGTAGCTATCTGGCAAACAGCTATGCGGCAAATACGCTGTTTATGACCCGCCTGCACGATCGTCTGGGTGAAACGCAGTACACCGACATGCTCACTGGCGAGCAGAAAGTGACGAGCCTGTGGATGCGTAACGTCGGCGGTCATACGCGTTTCAGAGACGGCAGCAGCCAGTTAAAAACCACTGCCAATCGCTACGTGCTGCAGTTGGGTGGCGATGTCGCCCAGTGGAGCACCGACGGTCTGGACCGTTGGCATCTTGGCCTGATGGCGGGCTACGGCAACAGTCAGAGCCGGAGCGCTTCCAGCCTGACCGGCTACCACTCACGCGGTGAAGTGAATGGCTATAGTGTCGGTCTGTACGGTACCTGGTACGCAAACGACGCGGATAAAAGTGGCACTTATGTTGATAGCTGGGTGCTGTATAACTGGTTCGACAATAAGGTGATGGGACAGGATCAGGCCACTGAAAACTATCGCTCCAGCGGCGTGACCGCCTCTGTAGAAGCAGGCTATAGCGTTAAGGTGGGCGAAAGCGGCCGCAACAGCTACTGGCTCCAGCCGAAAGCGCAGGCCGTTTGGATGGACGTGCAGGCTGACAACCATCGTGAGCGCAACGGCACGCGGGTGAAAGACGAAACCCAGGGGAACCTGATGACACGTCTCGGCGTGAAGGCCTACATCAGCGGACATAACGCGATTGACGACGGTAAATCACGGACCTTCCAGCCGTTTATCGAAGCGAACTGGATCCACAACACCCAGACCACGCGTATCCGCATGGATGACGTTAGTAATGAGATGCGTGGTACGCGCAATATCGGTGAACTCAAGACAGGCGTAGAGGGGCAGATTACGCCGCAGCTTAGCGTATGGGGCAACGTGGCTCAGCAGATAGGCGACAAAGGCTACAGCGATACGCAGGGGATGCTGGGGGTGAAATACAGCTTTAAATAACAATGTTCAAGCCGCTGTTTACTCAGCGGCTTTTTTTGCTTCAGGCGATATCATCGCCGGTGCTGGCCAGGACGATTTCAACTTTACTGGATTTTAGATGATTTTGCAGAGCCGAGCCAGGCATCTCGTCGGTGAAGAGTGCAGTGGCCTGCGCCACGTTGCCAATTTCCACCGCAGCGGAGGCGGTAAATTTCGTATGATCGGCCGCTAAAAGAATGTGCCGGGAGTGGGCGATCATGGTTTTCACCACGCTGGCTTCATTGACGTCAAACTCCATCATCGCGCCGTCGTGCTCAATGGCTCCCACGCTCGTCACGAGATAATCCGCCCGAAAACCAGACACAAACGCCGTCGCCGCAGGCCCGATAATCCCGCCATTGTGCGGGCGCAGCGTGCCACCTGGCACCATCACTTCAAAACGCGGGTTCTTATACAGAATGTGTGCCACCCGCAGGCTGTTGGTGATAATGCGCAGATGATTATGGTTCAGCAGCGCCCGGGCAACGTGCTCTACGGTCGTGCCGATGGTGATGAAGATGGTGGAGCCATCGGGAATATAGTCCGCAATGGCTTCGGCAATCGCTCGCTTCTCTTCGGTAAGCGAGACTTCGCGCTGTTCGAACGCCATGTTCACCACGCTGGACGCCCTGCCCGCCCCGCCATGATGGCGCGTGATCAGCCCCTGCTCACTCAGCTTGCGGATATCCCGGCGCACCGTTTGCGTGGAGACATCCAGCAGTTGCGCCAGTTCATCAATGTTCATATAGCCGCGATCGGCAATCAGCGTCAGCAGCTGATCGTGACGCGGGTTGCCGGTCAGTTCGGTAAGACTCATGGGCTGTCCTCTGAAAACCATCTCGCCCCGCATTTTATACAAAAAGTGACAAAAAAGAGCGGGTTTGATCACAGTCGGGTATACCTGCACGCCCACCGGGCTTCGTGCATTTCAGCGCTGCGACGGCGCTGGCAAAGCGGACGGCGTCTGTAGTGGACGATTGTTGCCCCAGACTGAAAGCCAGCGCGCCATGGAAAACGTCGCCCGCCCCGGTGGTATCCACCACGTTCACCTCAAAGCCGGGCTGATGGCACAACGTGCTGTCTTCCAGCCAGAAACAGCCGCCTCGCCCCTGCGTAACATACACATGTCCATTTGTGAGCGTTTGTGCTTTTTTCAGTGCATCTTCGGTTTTATCCAGCTGCGTTAAACGCCGCAGCCCCGGCGCGGAGAAGGCCGCGTGGTCGCTTAAGGTAATCAGCTCCGCAATATCCTGTGGGGTAACATCCGCATCCAGCAACGTCGGCACACCTTGCTTACGGGCCAGGGTAAACGCCTGTTTCGCCCCGTCATGCCAGCGCACGTCTGCTAAAACAATATCCCACTGCGAGAAGTCGATTTCATGCAGCCAGTCTGCCGCCGCAGGGAGATCGGGGCTGGGGTAGTTGGCAATCACGCGTTCTCCGCCTGCGTCCACCAGCACCGCCGATTGTGACGATCGGGCACCCTTAAATACGCGCGTGTAACGGGTCTTCACCCCCAGGGATTCCAGCTCCGCGAGCAGCCGTCTGCCGGTATCGTCGTCCCCCACCCGGCCAATAAAATCCACTTCCGCGCCCAGTTTCGCCGCCGCCACAGCCGCAGTTGCCGCCGGGCCGCCCCCCACTTCCGTATAGTCCTTTGCGACATATTTCCCACCTTCCTTTGGTAAGTCATCGAGATACCAGATGCGATCCAGCACGGTAATACCGACACAAACGATGCGAGCCATGGTGATTCCTTCTGCGATTTCTGATGCTTTCATTTTAATTTCATCAAATGTTTAAAAAGTGACCCGTGTCAATTTTTTGACTATAAATTACAAATACGATCAAAAACAGACAACATAAACGCGCAAAAATTGACACGATGTGACAGGAGAGAGGCATGTCAGCAATCGCATTTATCGGTTTAGGACAGATGGGCGCGCCAATGGCGAAGAATCTGTTGATACAAGGTCATCAGCTTAACGTCTTCGATGTGAACCCGCAGGCGGTTCAGGCGCTGGTAGAGAGCGGCGCACGGGCGGTGACAACACCCGCGCAGGCCGCCACGGACGCCGAATTCGTCATCACCATGCTGCCAAACGGCGACCTGGTACGCAGCGTGCTGTTTGGCGAAAACGGCGTGTGCAAAGGATTGTCCCGCGACGCGCTAGTCATTGATATGTCCACCATACACCCACTGCAAACCGACGCGCTGATCCGCGACATGGCTGAACGCGGCTTCAGCCTGATGGATGTGCCTGTCGGACGCACCTCAGATCATGCCATCGCCGGCACGCTGCTCCTGCTGGCAGGCGGCACGGCGCAGCAAATTGAGCGCGCCACTCCGGTATTAATGGCGATGGGCAATGAGCTGATTAATGCCGGCGGGCCGGGCATGGGCATCCGCGTGAAGCTTATCAATAACTACATGAGCATTGCCCTGAACGCTCTCTCGGCGGAGGCGGCCGTGCTGTGTGAAGCACTGGGGCTCTCATTTGATGTAGCGCTGAAGGTCATGAGCGGTACGCCTGCGGGTAAAGGCCACTTCACGACCTCATGGCCGAACAAGGTGTTGAAAGGGGATCTTTCACCCGCCTTCATGATCGACCTTGCGCATAAAGATCTGGGGATCGCCCTCGACGTGGCTAACCAACTCCACGTTCCGATGCCACTGGGCGCGGCCTCCCGCGAGGTTTACAACCAGGCACGCGCCGCCGGGCGCGGGCGCGAAGACTGGACGGCCATTCTTGAACAGGTTCGCGCATCTGCCGGGCTGAAAAAAACACTCTGATACGAAAGGACTGAGGAATGACGATGTACACCCTGAAAGATATCACCCGACCTTCCGGCGGTTTTGCGATGCTGGCCGTGGATCAGCGCGAAGCGATGCGCCTGATGTTTGCTGCAGCAGGCGCGCCGGTTCCGGTAACCGACCAGCACCTGACCGATTTTAAGGTCAACGCGGCAAAAATTCTGTCACCGTACGCCTCTGCCATTCTCGTCGACCAGCAGTTCTGCTATCGCCAGATTGTCGAGCAGCAGGCCGTAGCTAAAAGCTGCGCAATGATTGTGGCCGCCGACGAGTTTATCCCGGGGAATGGTCTTCCGGTCGACAGCGTAGTGATCGACAAGAACGTCGACGCGCAGGCGGTCAAACGCGATGGCGGCAAAGCACTGAAGCTGCTGGTGCTGTGGCGCAGCGATGAAGATCCGCAGCAGCGCCTTGAGATGGTGAAAGCGTTCAACACGCTCTGCCACGATAACGGTCTGCTGAGCATTATCGAGCCGGTGGTGCGTCCGCCGCGTCGCGGTGCCGCGTTTAACCGCGAACAGGCAATTATCGATGCGGCCAAAGAGCTGGGCGACAGCGGTGCCGACCTCTACAAAGTGGAGATGCCGCTGTTTGGCAAGGGCACGCAGCAGGCGCTGCTGACGGCCTCGCAAAAGCTGAATGAGAACATCGCCATGCCGTGGGTGATCCTCTCGTCCGGCGTGGACGATAAGTTATTCCCGCGCGCCGTCAGCGTCGCCATGCAGGCGGGGGCCTCAGGCTTTTTAGCCGGTCGTGCCGTCTGGTCCTCTGTGATTGGCCTGCCGGACACCGAGCTGATGCTGCGTGATGTTTCCGTACCCAAACTTCAGCGTCTGGGTGAGATCGTCGACGAAATGATGGCTCGCCGTTAAGAAAGGACCCGAACATGAAATGGTTTAACACCCTGAGCCATAACCGCTGGCTCGAGCAAGAGACCGACCGCATTCTCGATTTCGGTAAAAACGCCGCCGTACCGACCGGCTTTGGCTGGCTGGGCAATAACGGCCAGGTGCGTAGCGATATGGGCACGCATCTGTGGATCACCGCGCGTATGCTGCACGTTTACGCGGTGGCGGCGAACATGGGGCGTCCCGGTGCGTATGCCCTGGTTGAGCACGGTATTAACGCCCTGAACGGCCCGCTGCGCGACAAGCAGCACGGCGGCTGGTACGCCTGCGTTAACGATGAAGGCGTGATTGATGCGTCCAAGCAGGGTTATCAGCACTTTTTCGTCCTGCTGGGTGCGGCGAGCGCCGTCACCACTGGCCATCCGCAGGCGCGCAGGCTGCTGGACGATGCCATCGAGGTGATTGAGCGTTACTTCTGGAGCGAACAGGAGCAGATGTGCCTGGAGTCATGGGATGAAGCCTTCAGCAAAACAGAAGATTACCGCGGCGGTAACGCCAACATGCACGCCGTAGAAGCCTTCCTGATCGTTTATGACGTGACCCACGACCGCAAATGGCTCGACCGCGCCCTGCGCATCGCGTCGGTGATTATTCATGACGTGGCGCGCAAAGGTGAGTACCGCGTTAACGAGCATTTCGACACTAGCTGGAATCCGATCCGCGACTACAACATTGATAATCCCGCCCACCGCTTCCGCGCCTACGGCGGCACGCCGGGACACTGGATTGAATGGGGCCGCCTGATGCTGCACCTGCGCGCCGCGCTGGAAGCGCGCTTTGAGACCCCGCCGGAATGGCTGCTGGAAGATGCGAAAGGACTGTTCCACGCCACCATCCGCGACGCCTGGGCACCCGACGGGGCCGATGGATTTGTCTACTCCGTGGGCTGGGACGGCAAGCCTATTGTGCGTGAACGCGTGCGCTGGCCAATCGTCGAGGCGATGGGCACGGCCTATGCCCTCTATACCGTGACCGGCGAAGCGCAGTACGAGGCCTGGTATCAGAAGTGGTGGGATTACTGCATCAAGTACCTAATGGATTACGAAAATGGTTCCTGGTGGCAGGAGCTGGACACCAATAACGAAGTGACGACCAAAGTCTGGGACGGCAAGCAGGATATTTACCACCTGCTGCACTGCCTGGTGATCCCTCGCCTGCCGCTGGCGCCGGGCTTAGCGCCTGCCGTCGCCGCCGGATTACTGGACAGTCAGGCTAAATAATAAAGACGGAGTGTTTATGCGTACCCTACACAATATTGACCTGAAAAATAACGAAAGTGGTTTCACCCTGCGCTGGCAGGACCGTCTGATTTTATCCCACTCTGCGGATGTCCCTTGCCTGTGGATTGGCGCAGGTGAGGCGGATATCGAGATGTTTCGCGGCAACTTCAGCATCAAAGACAAGCTCAACGAAAAGATTGCCCTGACGGACGCGACCGTCACGCAGCAAAGCGCGGGCTGGGCGATCCGCTTTACCCGCGGCGATGCGGTAAGCGCGACGCTGCTGGTAGGCGTGGATGCGGAAGGCCGTCTGGAGCTGAAGCTGAAAAATGACGCCGCCAGCCATAACCGCATCTGGCTGCGGCTGGCAGCACAGCCGGAAGATCATATCTACGGCTGCGGCGAGCAGTTCTCTTACTTCGACCTGCGCGGCAAGCCGTTCCCGTTGTGGACCAGCGAGCAGGGTGTGGGCCGTAACAAGCAGACCTACGTCACCTGGCAGGCCGACTGCAAAGAGAATGCGGGCGGCGACTACTACTGGACCTTCTTCCCGCAGCCTACCTTCGTGAGCACCCAGAAGTACTACTGCCACGTGGATAACAGCTGCTATATGAACTTTGACTTCAGCGCGCCAGACTTCCACGAGCTGGCGTTCTGGGAAGATAACGCCACGCTGCGCTTCGAATGTGCGGAAACGTACGTCGATCTACTGGAAAAACTGACCGGACTGCTGGGGCGTCAGCCAGAGCTACCGGACTGGGTGTACGACGGCGTGACGCTGGGCATTCAGGGCGGCACCGAGGTGTGCCAGCAGAAGCTCGACACCATGCGTAACGGCGGCGTAAAGGTGAACGGCATCTGGGCGCAGGACTGGTCCGGCATTCGCATGACCTCCTTCGGCAAGCGCGTGATGTGGAACTGGAAGTGGAACAGCGCGCTCTATCCGCAGCTTGATGCGCGGATTGCGAAGTGGAAAGAGGAAGGCGTGCAGTTCCTCTCCTATATCAACCCGTACGTCGCCAGCGATAAAGATCTCTGCGAAGAGGCATCGAAGCGCGGCTATCTGACCAAAAACGCCGACGGCAAGGACTACCACGTTGAGTTCGGGGAATTCTACGCGGGCGTTATCGACCTGACCAACCCGGAAGCCTACGACTGGTACAAAGAAGTCATCAAAAAGAACCTGATCGAACTGGGCTGCGGCGGCTGGATGGCCGATTTCGGGGAGTACCTGCCGACCGACACCTTCCTGCATAACGGCGTGAGCGCGGAGATCATGCATAACTCCTGGCCTGCCCTGTGGGCCAAATGTAACTACGAAGCACTTCAGGAGACCGGCAAGCTCGGCGAGATCCTGTTCTTCATGCGCGCGGGCTACACCGGCAGCCAGAAGCACTCGGTGATGATGTGGGCGGGGGATCAGAACGTCGACTGGAGCCTGGACGACGGTCTGGCGTCCGTCATCCCTGCGGCGCTGTCGCTGGCGATGACCGGGCACGGCCTGCACCACAGCGACATCGGCGGCTATACGACCCTGTTCGAGATGAAGCGCAGCAAAGAGCTGCTGCTGCGCTGGTGCGACTTCAGCGCCTTTACGCCGATGATGCGTACCCACGAGGGCAACCGTCCAGGCGATAACTGGCAGTTTGACGGCGACGCAGAAACCATCGCGCACTTCGCGCGCATGACCTCCGTCTTCACCACCCTTAAGCCCTACATCAAAGCCGCAGTCGCGCAGAACGCGAAAAGCGGCCTGCCGGTGATGCGTCCGCTGTTCCTGCACTATGAAGACGATGCGCGCGCCTACACGCTGAAATACCAGTACCTGTTTGGCCGCGACCTGCTGGTGGCGCCGGTTTATGAAGAGGGGCGCCGCGACTGGTCGTTCTATCTGCCGCAGGACAGCTGGGTGAATGTGTGGACCGGGGAAACCTGCCAGGGCGGTGACGTGACCGTTGATGCCCCGCTCGGCAAGCCGCCGGTCTTCTACCGCCAGCACAGCGAATGGGCAGATCTGTTTAGCACCTTACGTGATATCTGATAAGGCTCGCCCGCAGGGAAACCTGCGGGCAGACGGAGAACAATAATGAGTCAACATACTTCCGATCCGGCAACCCTACGCCTGCCGTTTAAAGAAAAACTCGCCTACGGGATGGGCGATCTCGGCTCAAACATCCTGCTGGATATCGGCACGCTCTATTTGCTGAAGTTTTATACTGATGTTCTGGGGCTGCCGGGTACCTACGGCGGAATCATCTTCCTGATTGCGAAGTTCTTTACCGCCTTCACCGATATGGGCACCGGGATCATGCTCGACTCCCGGCGCAAGATCGGCCCGAAAGGAAAATTCCGCCCGTTCGTGCTCTATGCAGCGTTCCCAGTGACCCTCCTGGCGATTGCCAACTTCGTCGGCACGCCGTTTGAAATCACCGGTAAAACGGTGATGGCGACGGTGCTGTTCATGCTGTACGGCCTGTTCTTCAGCATGATGAACTGCTCCTACGGCGCGATGGTACCGGCCATTACCAAAAACCCGGACGAGCGCGCCTCGCTGGCCGCCTGGCGTCAGGGCGGTGCTACGCTGGGCCTGCTGCTCTGTACCGTGGGTTTTGTTCCGGTGATGAACCTGATTGAAGGCAATGACCAGCTTGGCTACATCTTTGCCGCCACCCTCTTCTCGCTGTTCGGGCTGTTTTTTATGTGGTGGTGCTACAAGGGGGTGACCGAGCGTTACGTCGAGGCGCAGCCCGCTAACCCGGCGCAAAAACCGGGGCTGCTGCAGTCGTTCCGCGCCATCGCCGGGAACCGTCCGCTGTTTATCCTGTGCATCGCGAACCTGTGCACGCTGGGCGCCTTTAACGTCAAACTTGCCATTCAGGTCTACTACACGCAGTACGTGCTGAACGACCCAATCCTGCTGTCGTACATGGGCTTCTTCAGCATGGGCTGCATTTTTATCGGCGTCTTTATGATGCCCGGCGCGGTGCGGCGCTTCGGCAAGAAAAAAGTCTACATCAGCGGGCTGACGATTTGGGTGGCGGGCGATCTGCTCAACTACTTCTTCGGCGGCGGCTCGGTGAGCTTTGTGGCGTTCTCCTGCCTGGCGTTCTTCGGTTCCGCGTTTGTGAACAGCCTGAACTGGGCGCTGGTGTCCGATACCGTGGAGTACGGCGAGTGGCGCACCGGCGTGCGCTCCGAAGGGACGGTCTACACCGGCTTTACCTTCTTCAGGAAGGTATCCCAGGCGCTGGCGGGCTTCTTCCCGGGGATCATGCTCACGCAGATCGGCTACGTGCCCAACGTGGTGCAAAGCGCCGTGACGGTTGAAGGGCTGCGGCAGCTGATATTTATCTACCCGAGCCTGCTGGCGGTCATCACCATCGTGGCGATGGGCTGCTTCTATAACCTCAACGAGAAGATGTATGTGCGCATCGTCGAAGAAATCGAACTGCGCAAACGTACGGCATAAATGACGTGATAGAGCGCCCTGCGGGGCGCTCTGAGGATCGACCATGACACATAACACTGATCCGTTAACCCTGAAATTGAGCCTGCGAGAGAAGTGCGCCTACGGGATGGGCGATTTTGGCTCGAACCTGATGCTGTGTATTGGCACGCTGTATTTGCTGAAGTTTTATACAGACGAACTGGGCATGCCGGCGTTCTATGGCGGCATTATTTTCCTGGTGGCGAAGTTTTTTACCGCGTTTACCGACATGCTAACCGGCGTACTGCTCGATTCCCGGCGTCACATCGGTGCAAGAGGAAAATTCCGGCCCTTCATTCTTTACGCCTCCGTGCCGGTGGCGCTGGTCGCGACGGCGCAGTTTATGGCCAACGACTTTAGCCTGACGGTGAAAACGGCGCTCGCCACCGTGCTCTTCATGATGTTTGGCCTCTGCTACAGCCTGATGAACTGCGCCTACGGTGCGATGGTCCCGGCCATCACCAAAAACCCGAACGAGCGCGCGCAGCTGGCGGCCTGGCGTCAGGGCGGCGCAACGGTGGGGCTGTTACTCTGCACCGTCGGCTTTATGCCCATTCAGGCGCTGTTCGTCCACCAGCCCTCCTTCGGCTATCTGGTGGCCGCGCTGGTGTTCGTCACTGGCGGTCTGTTCTGCATGTGGTGGTGCTACAGCGGAGTTAAAGAACGCTACGTGGAGCTCACACCCGATCATCATAAGCCCGGCATTCTGAAATCGTTCTGTGCGATTTTCCGCAATCCGCCGCTGCTGGTGCTGTGCATCGCCAACCTGTGTACCCTCGCCGCGTTTAACATCAAGCTAGCGATTCAGGTCTATTACACCCAGTACGTGCTGAACGATCTGCATCTGCTGTCGTGGATGGGCTTTTTCAGCATGGGCTGCATCCTGATTGGCGTGTTTCTGGTGCCCGGCGCAGTGAAGCGCTTTGGCAAGAAACCGGTCTATCTGGGTGGCCTGGCGCTGTGGGCAGTGGGCGACGTGCTGAATTTCTTCTGGGGGACCAGCTCCCTGCTGTTCGTGCTGTTTTCCTGCATGGCCTTCTTCGGCACCGCGTTTGTGAACAGCCTGAACTGGGCGCTGGTGCCGGATACCGTCGATTACGGCGAGTGGAAAACCGGCATTCGCGCCGAAGGGTCGGTGTATACCGGCTATACCTTCTCGCGCAAAATCTCCGCCGCGCTCGCCGGTTTCCTGCCCGGTATTATGCTGACCCAGATTGGCTACGTTCCCCATGCCGTGCAGAGCGCGGGCACGCTGCTTGGGTTGCGTCAGCTTATTTTCCTCTGGCCGTGCGGCCTGGCGATTGTTGCTGCCGTGACCATGGGGCTGTTTTATAAACTCAACGAAGCGCGCTTCGCCTTTATTATCGAGGAGATTGGAAAACGGAAGAAACAAACCGCGAATACCCCTGAGATAACCACCAACAATAAAGCGTCAGCAGTCACTTTATAACAATAAATCCGGCCACTATGTCCTTCCTGTTTATCAGGAGGGAGGCCTTTCTGTACCTGATACATGGACAAATTATGAAAAGAATCATCACTGTACTGATCGTGTCGTCTGTGTCCTGCCCGGTATTTGCCGGGGCCTATGTCGAAACCCGCGAAGCCTACAATACGGCCTCAGAGCTGCACGAGGTGATCCTGCGTGCGGGCTATAACTTCGATATGGGCGCGGGACTGATGTTCACCAACGCCTATAACGTAGGTAAATGGGATGAACTTAAGCACAGCTATAATGAAATCGAGGGGTGGTATCCGCTCTTTAAGCCGACCGACAAACTCACCTTCCAGCCCGGTGGATTGATTAACGACAGCAGCGCAGGGTCCGGCGGTGCGGTTTATTTAGATACCAACTACAAATTTACAGACTGGTTTAATCTGACGTTCCGCTATCGCTATAACCATAACAACTACGATACGCCGGACTATAACGGGCAGATGGATAAGAACGACACGCACGAATTTGCCAACTACTGGAATTTCAAAGTAACGGATGCATTTTTCTACACCTTTGAACCGCACTTTTTCCAGCGGGTGAATGATTACCACAGCAAAAATGGCAAAGACCATCACTGGGAAATTACCAACAAGTTCAGCTATAAAATCGACAGAAACTGGCTGCCGTACCTCGAACTGCAGTGGCTGGACAGGTGGAATGATTACAACCGGGAGCAGTACCGGATCCGTTTAGGGTTACGGTATTCGTTCTAATAAAAAAGCCGCTGATCGCTCAGCGGCTTTTTCGTTGCCGGGTGGCGCATGCGCTTACCCGGCCTACGGATTAACCGTATTAGTCTTCTTTCGCACCGCGCATAGCACGTTTACGATCGTTCTCGGTCAGGTGACGCTTACGGATACGAATTGACTGTGGAGTCACTTCGACCAGTTCGTCATCATCGATGAATTCCAGAGCCTGCTCCAGAGTCATCTTGATCGGTGGAACCAGAACCGTTGCTTCGTCAGTACCGGACGCACGCATGTTGGTCAGTTTCTTACCGGTCAGGCAGTTTACGGTCAGGTCGTTAGAACGACTGTGAATACCGATGATCTGGCCTTCATAAACCTCAGCACCGTGACCCAGGAACAGCTTACCGCGATCCTGCAGACCGAACAGCGCAAACGCAACCGCTTTACCCTGACCGTTGGAGATCAGCACGCCGTTGTTACGCTGGCCCACTTCACCCGGACGAACGTCGTCGTAGTGGCTGAAGGTGGAGTACAGCAGACCGGTACCTGAAGTCATGGTCATGAACTCAGAACGGAAGCCGATCAGGCCACGGCTTGGGATCACGTAGTCGAGACGTACGCGGCCTTTGCCATCTGGATTCATGTTTTTCAGGTCGCCTTTACGCTCACCCAGAGCCTGCATCACAGACCCCTGGTGCTGCTCTTCAACGTCCAGCGTCACGTTTTCGAACGGCTCTTGTTTACGGCCATCGATTTCGCGGAAGATAACTTTCGGACGGGAAACCGCCATTTCGAAACCTTCACGACGCATGTTTTCGATCAGAACAGACAGGTGCAGCTCACCACGACCCGAAACGCGGAATGCATCAGCGTCTTCGGTTTCTTCAACGCGCAGTGCAACGTTGTGCACCAGCTCTTTGTTCAGGCGGTCAAGGATCTGACGAGAGGTAACGAACTTACCTTCTTTACCACAGAACGGAGAGGTGTTGACGTTGAAGAACATGGATACGGTTGGTTCATCAACGGACAGGGCTGGCAGCGCTTCGACGTTCTGCGGATCGCAGATGGTGTCGGAGATGTTCAGTTCACCCAGACCGGTGATAGCGATGATATCGCCCGCTTCAGCGATGTCGCTCTCGATACGCTCAAGACCCAGGTGAGTCAGTACTTTACCAACTTTACCGTTACGGGTTTTGCCTTCGCTATCGATGATAGTGACCTGCTGGTTCGGCTTCACTTTACCGCGCTTGATACGACCAATGCCGATAACGCCAACGTAGTTGTTGTAATCGAGCTGAGAGATCTGCATCTGCAGGGTACCGTCGAGATCGACGTTTGGCGCAGGAACACGGTCAACAATCGCCTGATACAGCGGGGTCATGTCTTCAGCCATGTCTTCGTGGTCCAGACCTGCGATACCGTTCAGCGCAGAGGCGTAAACGATAGGGAAGTCCAGCTGCTCGTCGGTCGCGTCGAGGTTAACGAACAGGTCGAATACCTGGTCAACAACCCAGTCAGGACGCGCGCCAGGGCGGTCAACTTTGTTGATAACAACGATTGGCTTCAGACCATGGGCAAATGCTTTTTTGGTCACGAAGCGCGTCTGTGGCATTGGGCCATCCATTGCGTCAACGACCAGCAGAACGGAGTCTACCATGGACATTACACGTTCAACTTCACCACCGAAGTCGGCGTGCCCTGGGGTATCAACGATGTTGATACGGTAGTCATTCCATTTAATCGCGGTGTTTTTCGCGAGGATGGTAATCCCACGCTCTTTCTCCAAATCGTTGGAGTCCATCACGCGTTCTTGGGTTTCGGCACGCGCATCAAACGTACCGGATTGCTGCAGCAGCTTATCGACCAGGGTAGTTTTACCATGGTCAACGTGCGCGATGATGGCGATGTTACGCAAATTTTCGATCACAACTTTGCCTCAGGCATTTAGAAATAGCGCGTTATTGTACACGGATTAATCGCACTACAAAACAGGATCACAAACATCCCCCGCAAACAAGTATTGCAGAGATGCTTTGTGATCGCTTTCACGGAGCGGTAAAAGGGCACTTTAACGTAAATTGCACCAATATGGTGCTCAATGTTCACATTGAAGCACTATACTGGTGCAACAAATCCATCGTGGTGCAGCCCTTTTGCACTATGGTGCGCATGATAACGCCTTTTTGGGGTGTTTTAAAAGTTGGCACAGATTTCGCTTTATAAAAAATACATGGCACCAGCCAGTACAAACAGAAATTGAAGACCTCGTTACCACGACGACAATGACCAATCTGGAGAGTTAAGTATGTCCGCTGAACACGTTTTGACGATGCTGAACGAACATGAAGTGAAGTTTGTTGATCTGCGCTTCACCGATACCAAAGGTAAAGAACAGCACGTCACAATCCCTGCTCATCAGGTGAACGCCGAATTCTTTGAAGAAGG
This sequence comes from Enterobacter cloacae complex sp. Mu1197, assembly GCF_040059225.1. Taxonomy (NCBI): domain Bacteria; kingdom Pseudomonadati; phylum Pseudomonadota; class Gammaproteobacteria; order Enterobacterales; family Enterobacteriaceae; genus Enterobacter; species Enterobacter cloacae complex sp. Mu1197. Next base: position 4,639,243 of record NZ_CP157375.1, read on the forward strand.
CAAAATGTTTGACGGCTCCTCCATTGGTGGCTGGAAAGGCATTAATGAATCCGACATGGTTCTGATGCCAGATGCGACCACTGCGGTCATTGATCCGTTCTTCGAAGAACCTACTCTGATCATCCGTTGCGACATCCTCGAGCCAGGCACCCTGCAGGGCTACGACCGCGACCCACGTTCTATCGCGAAACGCGCTGAAGAGTACCTGCGTTCTACCGGCATCGCAGACACCGTTCTGTTCGGGCCAGAGCCAGAGTTCTTCCTGTTCGATGACATCCGTTTCGGTGCGTCTATTTCTGGCTCACACGTGGCTATCGACGACATCGAAGGCGCATGGAACTCCTCCACCAAATACGAAGGTGGTAACAAAGGTCACCGTCCAGGCGTGAAAGGCGGTTACTTCCCGGTTCCTCCGGTCGACTCTGCACAGGACATTCGTTCCACCATGTGTCTGGTGATGGAAGAGATGGGCCTGGTTGTTGAAGCGCACCACCACGAAGTGGCGACGGCGGGTCAGAACGAAGTGGCTACCCGCTTCAACACCATGACCAAAAAAGCGGACGAAATTCAGATCTACAAATACGTTGTGCACAACGTTGCGCACCGTTTCGGTAAAACTGCGACCTTCATGCCAAAACCAATGTTTGGCGACAACGGTTCCGGTATGCACTGCCACATGTCTCTGTCCAAGAACGGCACCAACCTGTTCTCTGGCGACAAATATGCCGGTCTGTCCGAGCAGGCGCTGTATTACATTGGCGGCGTAATCAAACACGCTAAAGCGATCAACGCCCTGGCGAACCCAACCACCAACTCCTACAAGCGTCTGGTCCCGGGCTACGAAGCGCCAGTGATGCTGGCCTACTCTGCGCGTAACCGTTCTGCTTCTATCCGTATCCCGGTGGTGGCATCTCCTAAAGCGCGTCGTATCGAAGTGCGCTTCCCGGATCCAGCGGCTAACCCATACCTGTGCTTCGCAGCACTGCTGATGGCCGGTCTGGACGGTATCAAGAACAAGATCCACCCAGGCGAAGCGATGGACAAAAACCTGTACGACCTGCCGCCAGAAGAAGCGAAAGAGATCCCACAGGTTGCTGGCTCTCTGGAAGAAGCCCTGCAGGCGCTGGACGCAGACCGCGAGTTCCTGACTGCAGGTGGCGTATTCACTGACGACGCTATCGATGCTTACATCGCGCTGCGCACTGAAGAGAACGACCGCGTGCGTATGACTCCGCATCCGGTTGAGTTCGAACTGTACTACAGCGTTTAATTAAGTTGTTTTACCCGGCGTGACAAGCGCCGGGAGTAGTTGCCGTGGAAACTTTTAGCCCATCTCCGGATGGGCTTTTTTCTCCACCAACAATCTGATCTCACGCGCTTTTGTCGCCGAAAACGCTATACTGCACTAAATTAGTGCAAACGACTCCAGGAGACTGCTGAATGGCAACTGGCACGCTGCCCGATGCTGGGCAGATCCTCAATTCTTTGATTAACAGCATTTTGCTGGTCGATGACGAGCTGGCCGTTCATTACGCCAACCCGGCGGCACAGCAGCTGCTTGCCCAAAGCGCACGTAAACTGTTCGGCACCCCACTTCCGGAACTCCTGAGCTATTTTTCGCTGAATATTGGCCTGATGCAGGAAAGTTTACAGGCGGGCCAGGGTTTCACCGATAACGAAGTGACGTTGGTGATCGACGGGCGTTCGCACATTCTGTCGCTGACCGCGCAACGTCTTCCCGAAGGCCTGATCCTGCTGGAAATGGCGCCGATGGATAATCAGCGCCGACTGAGCCAGGAACAGCTTCAGCATGCACAGCAAATTGCCGCCCGAGACCTGGTGCGCGGTCTGGCGCATGAAATCAAAAACCCGCTGGGCGGATTACGCGGTGCGGCGCAGCTTCTGACCAAGGCGCTGCCTGACCCTGCGCTGGCGGAGTACACCAACGTCATCATTGAGCAGGCGGACCGTCTGCGGAATCTGGTTGACCGCCTTCTCGGGCCACAGCAGCCGGGAATGCACGTCACAGAAAGCATCCATAAAGTGGCTGAACGGGTGGTGAAGCTCGTCTCGATGGAGCTGCCGGAGAACGTCACGCTGGTACGTGATTACGACCCAAGCCTGCCGGAACTGGCTCATGACCCGGATCAGATTGAGCAGGTCCTGTTGAACATTGTGCGCAATGCCCTGCAGGCGCTGGGGCCTGACGGGGGCGAGATTATTTTACGCACCCGTACCGCCTTCCAGCTCACGTTACACGGCGTGCGCTATCGGCTTGCAGCCCGAATCGACGTCGAGGATAACGGGCCCGGCATTCCATCGCATCTGCAGGACACCCTGTTCTACCCGATGGTCAGCGGTCGCGAAGGCGGAACCGGCCTGGGCTTATCCATTGCCCGAAGTTTGATCGATCAACACTCTGGAAAAATTGAATTTACCAGTTGGCCGGGACATACCGAGTTTTCGGTTTTCCTGCCGATTAAAAAATAAAGGTGACGTTTATGCAACGAGGGATAGTCTGGGTAGTCGATGACGATAGCTCCATCCGTTGGGTGCTTGAACGCGCGCTCACAGGGGCGGGATTAAGCTGCACGACGTTTGAGAGCGGCAGCGAAGTGCTCGACGCACTCACCACCAAAACGCCCGATGTTCTGCTGTCGGATATTCGCATGCCGGGCATGGACGGGCTGGCGCTGTTAAAGCAGATCAAACAACGCCACCCTATGCTCCCGGTCATCATAATGACGGCACACTCCGATCTGGATGCCGCGGTGAGCGCTTACCAGCAAGGGGCATTCGATTATCTGCCCAAACCGTTTGATATCGACGAAGCGGTGGCGCTGGTTGAGCGCGCGATTAGCCACTATCAGGAGCAGCAGCAGCCGCGCCACGCGCCCGATTTTGGGCCAACCACCGACATCATCGGCGAAGCGCCGGCGATGCAGGACGTCTTTCGCATTATTGGCCGTCTGTCCCGCTCGTCCATCAGCGTCTTGATTAACGGCGAATCGGGAACCGGTAAAGAGCTTGTGGCGCATGCGCTGCATCGCCATAGCCCGCGGGCAAAAGCACCGTTCATTGCCCTGAATATGGCGGCGATCCCGAAGGATTTGATTGAATCCGAACTGTTCGGGCACGAAAAAGGGGCGTTTACCGGCGCAAATACCATTCGCCAGGGGCGCTTTGAACAGGCTGATGGCGGCACGCTGTTCCTGGATGAGATCGGCGATATGCCGCTTGACGTTCAGACCCGCCTGCTGCGCGTGCTGGCGGACGGACAGTTTTACCGCGTGGGCGGCTATGCGCCGGTGAAGGTGGACGTGCGCATTATTGCCGCGACCCACCAGAACCTGGAGCAGCGCGTGCAGGAAGGCAAATTCCGTGAGGATTTATTCCATCGTCTGAACGTCATTCGCGTTCATCTGCCGCCGCTGCGTGAACGCCGGGAAGATATTCCCCGCCTGGCGCGCCATTTCCTGCAGGTAGCCGCCCGCGAGCTGGGTGTGGAGGCCAAGCAGCTTCACCCGGAAACCGATGCCGCTCTGACGCGCCTGGCGTGGCCGGGCAACGTGCGTCAGCTGGAAAATACCTGCCGCTGGTTAACCGTGATGGCCGCCGGTCAGGAAGTGCTGATTCAGGATTTACCGGCCGAGCTGTTTGAAGCGACCGCGCCTGAAAGCAGCACCGGGCATGCTTTGCCGGACAGCTGGGCAACGCTGCTGGCGCAGTGGGCCGACCGCGCACTGCGTTCCGGTCATCAAAACCTGCTGTCTGAAGCGCAGCCTGAGATGGAGCGTACGCTGTTGACCACCGCGCTTCGTCATACGCAGGGCCACAAGCAGGAAGCCGCTCGCCTGTTGGGATGGGGACGTAATACCCTGACGCGCAAGCTGAAAGAGCTGGGAATGGAGTAATATCCGCGCTTGTGTAAAGGTTACTAATTGAGCGCAAATTGCCGTTATTTTGCGCTTTACTGTTCCGATGAGTTTTGTATGATCGTGCCCGGAAATTGGGGGTGAACATCATGCTGGAAACATTCGTGAATATGCTCTCTAGCGGAGCCGCTGAAAGCCACACGCCACAAACCGCCGTTGCGGCGGTGCTGTGCGCGGCGCTGGTTGGGCTGTTTAGCTAGCGAGTTGGCGATGAAAAGCCGGGTGGCGCTTCGCTTACCCGGCCTACATTTCGCACTTTTGTAGGCCGGGTAAGGCGAAGCCGCCACCCGGCATTGCAGTTTAAATTACCCGCGAGAACTGCTGCATACGCGCTTTCTGACGCAGATACGCGTCGAAGCACATGCAGATATTGCGGATCAACAGACGCCCTTTTGGCGTGACCTCAATCGCGCTCTCCGACACATCCACCAGCCCGTCTTTCGCCAGCGGCGCCAGCAGCTTCAGGTCTTCCGCGAAATAATCGCTGAAGTTCAGCGCCCACTGCGCTTCCACATCGCTGAAATCAAGACGGAAGTTGCAGATAAGCGCCTTAATCACATCGCGACGGATACAGTCATCGCGCGTTAATGCGATGCCGCGCCACAGCGCGTTGCCCGTCTCATCAACCTGCTGGTAATACTGCTTCAGTTCTTTCTGGTTTTGCGCGTAGCAGTCGCCGATCATGCTGATGGCGGAGACGCCCATTCCCAGCAAATCGGTATCGCCCTGGGTCGTGTAGCCCTGGAAATTGCGGTGCAGGACCCCTTCGCGCTGAGCGACCGCCAGTTCGTCGTCCGGACGGGCAAAGTGATCCATGCCGATAAACTGATAGCCGGTGTCGGTCAGCGAGGTGATGGTTTCCTGCAGGATATCCAGCTTCTGCTGGGCAGAAGGCAGATCGGCATCTTTGATTTTACGCTGGGCGGCAAACAGCGTCGGCAGATGCGCGTAGTTAAAGACGCTCAGACGGTCCGGGTTGAGTTCGGCCACGCGCTTCAGCGTGAAGGCGAAGCTTTCCGGCGTTTGCTTTGGCAGGCCGTAAATCAGGTCAATATTGGTTGAGGTGAAGCCAATTTCACGCGCATGGTTGAGTAAGGCAAAGATAAAGTCTTCGTCCTGCTCGCGGTTCACCAGACGCTGAACCTCTTTATTGAAATCCTGCACGCCCATGCTCAGGCGGTTGAAGCCTTCGGCGCGTAAGTGATCGAGGACATCCAGCTCAATTTCACGCGGATCGACTTCGATCGAGATTTCAGCGTCGTCGTTAAAACTGAAATTACCGCGCAGAAGCGTCATCAGGCGGCTGATTTGCGCTTTATTCAGATAGGTTGGCGTACCGCCGCCCCAGTGCAGCTGGCTGACGTGACGGCCTTTAAACAGCGGCGCGCGATGCACAATTTCCTGTTCAAGCGCGTCAAGGTACTGGTCGGCTTTATGCTGCTGGCGGGTCACGATTTTATTGCAGCCGCAGAAGTAGCAAAGCTTGTGGCAGAACGGAATATGGACGTAGAGCGACAGCGGACGCTCAGGATAGCGCGCAACAGCCTGCTGAAAATCCCCCTCGCCGAAGGCATCGGAGAACTCCAGCGCGGTGGGGTATGACGTATAACGCGGCCCGGAATAGTTATATTTCTGGATTAGGGCCAAATCCCAGTCGATAGTTGGTGCTGACATGCTCACTCCTTCCGTTGGTGTCGCGTTCGTTTACGGCGGCCCGTTCTGACCCCATTGCGGGCCATCATTCGGGTGCGCAGCCACTTCTGTCGCCGCGACAACCGCCGTAGTTTAACGAATAACCACACCAGATAACATATAACCGGAAGGGTTATAAGCAGGACTATCGTGCCTGCCGGGTGCAAATGTTAGTTTCCACCCTTCAGAAGACGCATCATATCTTCCTGCTTTTCGTCTTCTTCTTCGTCGTCTTCATCATCGTAAGACAGACCCAGCTTCTGCATCAGCTCGTCGATGCGATCCAGTTTGGCATCCACCCATGACTGCTCTTCAGCGGTCAGGGTTTCACCCTCTTCAAGACGTTCCAGCAGCGCGTCCAGGCGCTCATCGTTCTCCAGCAAATCCAGCTCAGCCTGCGGTGAAAGCATAGGTTTCTCGCTCTTTGGTTTGTGCTGCTTAGTGACCGGGGTGTCTGTCACGCCCAGTGGAATGGGAGTTTTACTGCCGATACGAGGATCTTTCTGCTGTTTGCCTTTTGCAGAAGCGCCCGCTGCACCACCACCGTTGGCACGGCTACCCGCAGCATGACCGCGATGTTTTTTGTCGCGTTTGCGGTCGCGCGCTTCCTGGTTCAGTTCTTCGCGCGTTTTGCGGCGTGCTTTTGCAGGGCGTTTCGCGCCCGCAGCGGAGGTTGGTTTTTTCATGATGTTTTATCTTTAAGTCGTTTTCTTCAGTATAGAATTGCGGCGAAATCTAGCAGAAAGCAAGCAAAGAAAAAAGGCGACAGAGCAATCTGTCGCCTTTTTTCCTGACTCACAACCCTTAGCGGGTCAGACATTCCATGTTTGCCAACAACAAACCCTGTTTATCCCTTGGCTAATACCGTCCGTGATACGGTTCCATTTCCTGTTAAAACGCCTCCAGGCGCTGGTCGTCCTGACAATCCTGCGTCTTCGCCTCCTGGCGCTCCTGACCCTAATCCTTAAGTCGATTTCCTGTTGGCTTCCTCGCCCTGACGCACACTTTACCTTGTTCCGTTAAACTAACAAGCAACGAAACGGTATAAAAAGAGATTTTCAGACAATTACCCGAAAATAAGCTTATGATTTAAAACAGTTTGCATTTTTTAACGCCTGCGAATTCTCTGAAATCTCCCATAGCATCACTGGCCGATCTCTCACACCGGTGGGAGCATTCGCCTACAGGGCATAGCAATCAGAAAAGCCTTTTGCCTGCATTCGGGTATAATCCCCCTCAGATTACGATTTTGGAGACGACCACGTGACTACCTGGAACTACCAACAGACGCATTTTGTCACCAGTGCGCCCGATATTCGCCACCTCCCCTCTGATACCGGTATTGAAGTGGCCTTTGCTGGCCGCTCTAATGCGGGGAAATCCAGCGCCCTGAATACGCTGACCAATCAGAAGAACCTGGCGCGTACCTCAAAAACACCTGGCCGTACCCAGCTGATCAACCTGTTTGAAGTCGCAGAGGGCAAACGCCTGGTCGACTTACCGGGGTACGGTTACGCGCAGGTACCCGAAGAGATGAAAATCAAGTGGCAGCGTGCGCTGGGTGAATACCTGGAAAAACGCCTGTGCCTGAAAGGTCTGGTGGTGCTGATGGATATTCGCCATCCCCTGAAAGATCTCGATCAGCAGATGATCGACTGGGCGGTGGCAAGCGATATCGCCGTGCTGGTGCTGCTGACGAAAGCCGATAAGCTGGCAAGCGGCGCGCGTAAAGCGCAGGTGAATATGGTTCGCGAAGCGGTGCTGGCGTTCAACGGCGATGTGCAGGTTGAACCGTTCTCCTCGCTGAAAAAGCAGGGCGTGGACAAGCTGCGTCAAAAGCTCGACACCTGGTTTAACGAGCTGGAACCCGCGACGGAAGCGGAAGAAGAGTAATACCGGGCGCGGCGATGGCCGCGCTTTTTTTTGCCCGAAAGTTTCTTTGCCGCAATAAAAAACGCCCCAGTCATTACTGACTGGGGCGGCTAAAATATTCAGCCAAATCCGATTACGTGAAGTAAAAGGTCTGAAAGATAGAACATCTTACCTCTGTACCCTACGCCGATAACTCTACCCCTTTTTGTGCTGCAGAAAAAGCACTTTTTGTAGTTTTTTTTCATTCTTTACATAGGGAATTCTAATGATCGTCACAAAACGCGCGTTCTTATGTTGCAAACTTACATAAACAGCGCGTTATGCGAAGAACCGTTAGTGAGCCTGATCCCAGTTTTCACCACTTCCCACTTCCACCAGCAACGGCACGTCCAGCGTCATGCTGCTTTCCATCAGTTCGTGGATCTTCTTCGACACGGCGTCGAGGTCGTCCTTGTGCACTTCAAATACCAGTTCATCGTGTACCTGCATGATCATTTTCACGCGCGGTTTCTCTTTCTCGAGCCAGGCATCAACGGCGATCATTGCACGCTTAATAATGTCCGCCGCAGTACCCTGCATCGGGGCGTTGATCGCGGCACGCTCTGCGCCAGCACGGCGCGCGGCGTTGCTGGATTTGATGTCCGGTAAATAGAGACGGCGGCCGTCCAGGGTTTCAACGTAGCCTTTCTCTTTCGCCTGCGCGCGGGTACGTTCCATATATTCCAGCACGCCCGGATAACGCTCGAAGTAGAGATCCATATACTTCTGCGACTCTTTACGCGGAATGTTGAGCTGGCGCGAAAGCCCGAATGCACTCATGCCGTAAATCAGCCCGAAGTTGATCGCCTTAGCGCTGCGGCGCTGTTCGTTGGTTACGCTGTCCAGCGGCAGACCGAAGACTTCGGCTGCAGTCGCCCGGTGGATATCCTTCCCTTCGGCAAAAGCGCTCAGCAGGCCTTTGTCGCGGGACAGGTGCGCCATAATGCGCAGTTCGATTTGCGAGTAGTCCGCCGAGACAATCAGATAATCCTCTGGCGCGATGAAAGCCTGGCGAATACGGCGGCCCTCTTCGTTACGTACCGGGATGTTCTGCAGGTTGGGATCGGTTGACGAGAGACGACCGGTCGCCGCGACAGCCTGATGGTATGAGGTGTGCACGCGGCCCGTTTTCGGGTTGATCATCAGCGGGAGCTTATCAGTGTAGGTAGACTTCAGCTTCGCGAGACCACGGTACTCCAGAATCACTTTTGGCAGCGGATAATCCAGCGCCAGTTCTTCCAGCACCTCTTCAGAGGTTGAAGGCGCACCGCCAGGGGTTTTCTTCAGCGGCTTGATACCCTGCTTTTCAAACAGAATGGTTTGCAGCTGCTTCGGCGAAGAGAGGTTAAACGGCTCGCCTGCAAGCTCATGCGCTTTTTGCTCCAGCTCGGTCAGACGCTGCGCCAGTTCCCCGGAGTGGTTATGCAGCACCGTTGGATCGATTTTCACGCCGTTGCGTTCAATGCGGGACAGCACGGGCACCAGCGGCATCTCAATATGCTGGAACACGTTCAGCGGACCTTCGTGCTTCTGCAGCTTTGGCCACATCTTCAGATGCAGCTGCAGCGTGACGTCAACGTCTTCCGCCGCGTAGCGCCCCGCTTCTTCGAGAGCAATCTGGTTAAAGGTGAGCTGATTTTTCCCTTTACCGGCAATCTCTTCAAAGGTGATGGTTTTGTGCTTGAGCCAGCGGTCAGATAAGGAATCCATATCATGGCGGCCCGCAACGCTGTCCAGAATGTAGGATTCGAGCATGGTGTCGAAGGCGATCCCGCGCAGTTCAATGCCGTAGTTTTGCAGAATACCGCGGTCGTACTTGAGGTTTTGCCCAACCTTAAGCGCCTTTTCGTCTTCCAGGATCGGCTTCAGCAGCTCAAGCACGCGTTCACGGGAGATCTGTTCCGGCGCGTCCAGGTAATCGTGCGCTACGGGAACATAGGCCGCATGACCAGGCTCTGTCGCAAATGACAGACCTACCATATTGGCAGAGATGTTATCGAGACTGTCCGTTTCGGTGTCAAAGGCGAAGACCGGCGCTTTTTTCAGTTTTTCGATCCAGGCAATGAGCTGCGACTCTTCAAGAAGGGTTTCGTAGTTGTCGAAGGAAAGCGCCACAGCTTCTTCTTCCGCCTGCTCTTCTGCATCAACGACAATCGTCTCCTTCGGCTTTGCAGCTGGTTTCGCCCCTTTTGCCTGCAGCCACTTGCCGGCTTCCACGTCAGTGGTCCAGCGCTTGAATTCGTATTTCTTAAACAGACTCAGAAGCTCGTCCGCAGAAGGCTGCTGTACTTCCAGCTGCTCACAGCCTAGCTCCAGTTCGACATCGGTTTTGATGGTTGCCAGCTTATAAGAGAGATAAGCCACCTCTTTGTTCTCTTCCAGCTTCCCGGCCATGGTTTTTGCACCACGGAAGGAGAGCCCGGCGATTTTGTCTGATTCCGCGTAGAGCGTATCCAGCCCGCCCAGCCCCTGAAGCAGCGCCTGCGCGGTTTTCTCTCCTACGCCAGGAACACCAGGAATGTTATCCGAGGAATCGCCCATCAACGCGAGGAAATCGATAATCAGCTCTGGCGGCACGCCATACTTAGTGACGACCTCTTCAGGCCCCAGAATGGTGTTGGTCATGGTGTTAATCAGGGTGATCCCTGGCGTCACCAACTGTGCCATATCTTTATCACCGGTGCTGATCAGCACGGGACGACCCATCTTTTCGGCTTCACGCGCCAGCGTACCGATGACGTCATCGGCTTCAACGCCAGAAACGGCCAGCAGCGGTAGCCCCATGGCTTTTACCATGGCATGCAGCGGCTCTATCTGCGCACGCAGATCGTCAGGCATTGGCGGACGGTGGGATTTGTAATGTTCAAACAACTCGTCGCGGAACGTTTTGCCTTTTGCATCAAAAACGACGGCCGCATGGGTTGGCTGATACTGCAGGATCAGGCTGCGCAGCATATTCAGCACGCCGTACATTGCGCCGGTAGGTTCCCCTGCGCTATTGGTCAGAGGAGGAAACGCATGGTATGCCCGATACAGGTAAGAAGAGCCATCGACGAGAATAAGAGGGTTTTCTGGGATCTGAACCATAATGTCCGTGCCTTTAATCAATTTATGAGTAAAGGATGCCACAGAAGGATGAAAACATCAGTTATTAGCGCCAGATACAGGAAAAGATTTTGCGATCGTGAGGATCGCTCGCAAAAATAAAACTGTGGATAAGTTTGTGAATATTTTCACTTCATATGAATAACAGACGCGAAAAACACATATGAGGTAATATTTAGATCTTAATTATCATGCTGTTATGTTGTTAGATCTTATCTATATGGCCAACTGATGGCAATTTAGTCTATGTGGATATAAGCCTTGATTCGCGCAGAACCCCAGAGAAATCTGCTGCGCCAGGGTAAAAGCCGCCAAATCATCATGTGAAAGCGCCATTCATTCGTTTGTTTTCTGGTAAAATCAGCGCCCAGCGTCGACTAGCCGGTCGCTCACTTACAGCTAACTATTTGAAAAAGCTCATCATGTCGAGATTGCTCGCTGCAATAACATTACTGCTAAGCATCATTTTAACTATCCTGGTGACGATCGCCTGTTCCGTGCCGATCATTCTCGCCGGGATCATTAAACTGCTGCTGCCCGTACCCGTGGTGTGGCGAGCCGTGTCCGCATTTTGTAACTTCATGATGTATTGCTGGTGCGAAGGGCTGGCGATCCTGTTATGCCTTAACCCGCATCTGAAGTGGGATGTCAAAGGGCTGGAGAGTCTCAACAAAAAGAACTGGTACCTGCTGATCTGCAATCACCACAGCTGGGCGGACATCGTGGTGTTATGCGTGCTTTTTCGCAAACACATCCCGATGAACAAATACTTCCTGAAACAGCAGCTCGCCTGGGTGCCTTTTATCGGACTGGCCTGCTGGGCGCTCGATATGCCGTTTATGAAACGCTATTCGCGCAGCTATTTGATTCGTCATCCGGAACGTCGCGGTAAGGATGTGGAGACCACGCGCCGTTCCTGTGAAAAGTTTCGTGCACATCCTACGACCATCGTGAACTTTGTTGAAGGTTCCCGGTTTACGGAAGAGAAGCGCCAGCAAACTCGCTCTCCTTATCAGCACCTGTTGCCGCCAAAAGCGGCAGGGATTGCGATGGCGCTTAACGTGCTGGGAGCACAGTTCGATAAACTTCTTAACGTCACGCTCTGCTATCCGGAAAACGACAGGACGCCGTTCTTCGATATGCTCAGCGGCAAACTGACGCGCATTGTCGTGCACGTCGACCTGGTTCCGATTGACGCTGAACTGCACGGTGATTACGTAAACGATAAGAACTTCAAACGTCGTTTCCAGCAGTGGCTTAATACGCTCTGGAAAGAGAAAGACGAACAGATAGACAAGATAAAATCTTCATACAAAAACGCCGGTCAGTGACCGGCGTTTTTACATCAACGAAATTACTTCTTCTCGACCAGGTATTTCACGGTATCTGCATACTGCTGTACGAAAATATCCATGCTGCTGGTGTCCATGCCCTGCATGTTCAGCTGATATTTGCCGTTAACAAACATCGCCGGAACGCCCTGAAGCTGGAGATCAGCAGCCGCTTTTTCCTGCTGGGCAACCAGTGATTTCACCACGAAGCTGTTCCATGCGGCATCGTACTCTTCACCTTTCACGCCCGCATCAACGAACACTTTACGGATATCCGCAGTGGTCTGAACGGTCTGGGTTTTCTGTACGGCTTCAAACATTGGCGAAGTGATCTTATCTTCCACGCCCAGTGCCATCGCCACCGCCCATGCCTGAGTCAGGTCTTTACCCAATGGGCCCAGGAACTCAACGTGGTACTTGGTCATTTTGGTGCCTTCCGGCAGCTTTTTCTTCACGTTGTCAGAAACATGCAGCACCTGCTCGAACTGATAGCAGTGTGGGCAATAGAACGAGAAGAACTCCAGAACCTGTGGCTCGCCAGCGACCGGCTTGTCCAGCGTGATGAACTGTTTGCCGTCGGTAAACTGCGCAGCAGAAGCGCTAAATGCCAGAATCATACCTGCCAGCGCCAGCCAAATTTTTTTCATGATTAACTCTCTCCTGGGTGTGTCCAATTAATACATCGGCGTTAATTGCAGAGGGGGCTCCTGAAGAACCTTAACCTGCTCAGTAAATGTAGATATCTGGCTACGCCAGTAATCCTCTCCGGTAAGCCACGGGAAATTGCGAGGAAATGCCGGATCGTCCCAACGCCTGATTAACCATGCGAGATAATAAACAAAACGCATCGCACGTAAAGGCTCAATCAGGGCAATTTCGTCTGAATTTAACGGGCTAAATTCTTCATAAGCTTCAATAATGGTTTCAAGCTGCATGCGTTGCTCGGCTTTGTCGCCATTGAGCAACATCCACAGGTCCTGAACCGCTGGCCCCATACGCGCATCATCGAGATCGACAAACAGCGGTCCATCACGCCAGAGAATATTCCCAGCGTGACAATCGCCATGCAGGCGCAGGACGGAAATATCATCGCGCCAGCAGGTTTTCACTGCAGCAATAAGCTTATCGGTGGCGTTGAGGAAATCATCCTTTAGCGCAGCGGGGATCATTGCAGACGTTTCGAATAATTCGCGCGGTTCAAGAAGGTATTCCTGAATCCCCATCGTCGGGCGGGCAATAAAGGCTTTTTTGCGTCCCGTCTGGTGTATACGCCCAAGATAGCGGGCAACCCACTCCATCTGATCGATATTATCCGCTTCAAACTGACGACCACCCAGGCTTGGGAATACTGCGTAGTAATACCCTTCGTGCGTGAGGAGCGTTTGGTTATTAAATTTCAGGGGCGCGGCAACGGGGACATCGTCATCCAGCAGATCGTGAGCAAACTGATGCTCTTCCTGAATTTGTTCAGCGGACCAGCGTTCAGGACGATAGAATTTTACGACGTAGCGCTGACGATCCTCGTCCTGAAATTGATAGACGCGGTTTTCGTAGCTGTTTAACGGTGTTAGCCCGGAATCCACCCGAATACCCTGTTCAAACAGGGCATCCATAATGGTGTCCGGGTGTAATGTCTGGAAAGTAAAAGCCTGGTCGTTCATCCGATCATCCGGAAATTATACGAATGATTCAGGATATCATCTTGTGGCGATTTCGGTGCCGCCGCTTACAAGCTTTTACTCTTTAATTACGCCTCGGGCGCGCAGCAATGCGGTCTTAAAATCTTCCTCATAATCTTTCTGAATACCAGGAATAACAGCATCTTTGGCGGAGTCGCGCATTTTAAGGTGGTAGATCAGGATGTCGTCAGAAAGGTCTGCCAGATCGCCGTCAAAACCTGACTCTTTCGCCAGTTTCTGTAAAAATTGCATCAGATTTAGCTCTGGCTCTTTTTGCCAGGCGGGCTGGAGGAGTTCAATAACTTCATTCAGACGTTTACATTTCATGGTGGTGCTCCTTTCATTTAGAGTGACACGTTAGCAGGGTCAATCCCACAATAAAAGAGGCGATATTCGTGAATGTTAGCCAGGAAATCATCGGGGTCGTTCTGGCAGGCGGCAGAGCAACGCGAATGGGCGGTAAAGATAAGGGGCTTCAGCTTCTTAATGGAAAACCCTTGTGGCAGCATGTCGCCGATACGCTCGCCGGGCAGGTGACGGCAATGGCCATCAGCGCGAACAGGCATATCGACACTTACCGGCAAAGCGGGTACGCCGTTTATCAGGATAGCCTTGAGAATTACCCGGGCCCGCTTGCCGGTATGCTTTCGGTCATGCAACAGTCGCACGGAGAGTGGTTTATCTTCTGCCCCTGCGATAACCCGTTTATTCCCTCCGATCTCGTCGAGCGTCTGTTCCTGCTTCGTGGTACAGCACCTGTGGTTTGGGTACATGACGGCGAGCGTGACCATCCTGCTATCGCGTTGATGCATCGATCGCTAGTGCCTGCTCTGCAGAGCTATCTGGCTGCGGGAGAGCGCAGGGTGATGGTCTTCATGCGTGAGTCTGGCGGCCATTCCGTTGATTTTAGCGATGTGAAATCAGCGTTCGTGAACGTGAATACGCATGAAGATTTGCAGATGATGCAGGAGAAAAAATGATACCTCTTTTAGCCATTTCCGCATGGAGTGGGACCGGGAAAACCACGCTGCTGAAAAAGCTGATACCCGCGCTGTGTGCCAGAGGCCTTCGTCCGGGATTGATTAAGCATAGTCATCACAACATGGATATCGATACGCCAGGAAAAGACAGCTATGAGCTGCGTAAGGCCGGAGCAGCACAAACGATGGTAGCAAGTCCTCAGCGCTGGGCGTTAATGACAGAAACGCCGGATGAGGCGCCGCTGGATCTCGCTTATCTGGTCAGTCGGATGGATCATTCCACCCTGGATCTGGTGCTGATTGAGGGATTTAAGCATGAGGCAGTGCCTAAGATCCTGCTGTTCAGAAGCGATGCCGGGCATGATATGAGCGAGTTAACGCTGGATGAGCATGTCATTGCGGTGGCCAGTGATGTGGTATTGCCACTTGAGGTTCCGGTGCTGGACTTAAATGATGTGGATGGGATTGCGGGCTTTATTGTGACGTGGAGTGCGGTCTGACGTGCCGGGTGGCGGCTTTGCCTTACCCGGCCTGCCGTTTTTTTGGCGTATAAACGCAAAAAGGCCATCCTTTCGGATGGCCTCTTCACTTGTTTGATGCCTGGCAGTTCCCTACTCTCACATGGGGAGACCCCACACTACCATCGGCGCTACGGCGTTTCACTTCTGAGTTCGGCATGGGGTCAGGTGGGACCACCGCGCTAAAGCCGCCAGGCAAATTCTGTTTAATCTGTATCAGGCTGAAAATCGTCTCTGTCTCTTCGCCAAAACACCTTCGGCGTTGTAAGGTTAAGCCTCACGGTTCATTAGTATCGGTTAGCTCAACGCATCGCTGCGCTTACACACCCGACCTATCAACGTCGTCGTCTTCAACGTTCCTTCAGGAGACTTAAAGTCTCAGGGAGAACTCATCTCGGGGCAAGTTTCGTGCTTAGATGCTTTCAGCACTTATCTTTTCCGCATTTAGCTACCGGGCAGTGCCATTGGCATGACAACCCGAACACCAGTGATGCGTCCACTCCGGTCCTCTCGTACTAGGAGCAGCCCCCCTCAATTCTCCAGCGCCCACGGCAGATAGGGACCGAACTGTCTCACGACGTTCTAAACCCAGCTCGCGTACCACTTTAAATGGCGAACAGCCATACCCTTGGGACCTACTTCAGCCCCAGGATGTGATGAGCCGACATCGAGGTGCCAAACACCGCCGTCGATATGAACTCTTGGGCGGTATCAGCCTGTTATCCCCGGAGTACCTTTTATCCGTTGAGCGATGGCCCTTCCATTCAGAACCACCGGATCACTATGACCTGCTTTCGCACCTGCTCGAGCCGTCACTCTCGCAGTCAAGCTAGCTTATGCCATTGCACTAACCTCCTGATGTCCGACCAGGATTAGCTAACCTTCGTGCTCCTCCGTTACTCTTTGGGAGGAGACCGCCCCAGTCAAACTACCCACCAGACACTGTCCGCAACCCGGATTACGGGTCTACGTTAGAACACCAGCCATTAAAGGGTGGTATTTCAAGGACGGCTCCACGCAGACTGGCGTCCACGCTTCAAAGCCTCCCACCTATCCTACACATCAAGGACCAGTGTTCAGTGTCAAGCTATAGTAAAGGTTCACGGGGTCTTTCCGTCTTGCCGCGGGTACACTGCATCTTCACAGCGAGTTCAATTTCACTGAGTCTCGGGTGGAGACAGCCTGGCCATCATTACGCCATTCGTGCAGGTCGGAACTTACCCGACAAGGAATTTCGCTACCTTAGGACCGTTATAGTTACGGCCGCCGTTTACCGGGGCTTCGATCAAGAGCTTCGCGTTGCCGCTAACCCCATCAATTAACCTTCCGGCACCGGGCAGGCGTCACACCGTATACGTCCACTTTCGTGTTTGCACAGTGCTGTGTTTTTAATAAACAGTTGCAGCCAGCTGGTATCTTCGACTGATTTCAGCTCCACCCGCAGGGGCTTCACCTACATATCAGCGTGCCTTCTCCCGAAGTTACGGCACCATTTTGCCTAGTTCCTTCACCCGAGTTCTCTCAAGCGCCTTGGTATTCTCTACCTGACCACCTGTGTCGGTTTGGGGTACGATTTGATGTTACCTGATGCTTAGAGGCTTTTCCTGGAAGCAGGGCATTTGTTACTTCAGCACCGTAGTGCCTCGTCATCACACCTCAGCGTTAATAAGGTACCGGATTTACCTGGAACCTCCGCCTACATGCTTAAACCGGGACAACCGTCGCCCGGCTAACATAGCCTTCTCCGTCCCCCCTTCGCAGTAACACCAAGTACAGGAATATTAACCTGTTTCCCATCGACTACGCCTTTCGGCCTCGCCTTAGGGGTCGACTCACCCTGCCCCGATTAACGTTGGACAGGAACCCTTGGTCTTCCGGCGAGCGGGCTTTTCACCCGCTTTATCGTTACTTATGTCAGCATTCGCACTTCTGATACCTCCAGCATGCCTCACAGCACACCTTCAACGGCTTACAGAACGCTCCCCTACCCAACAACACATAGTGTCGCTGCCGCAGCTTCGGTGCATGGTTTAGCCCCGTTACATCTTCCGCGCAGGCCGACTCGACCAGTGAGCTATTACGCTTTCTTTAAATGATGGCTGCTTCTAAGCCAACATCCTGGCTGTCTGTGCCTTCCCACATCGTTTCCCACTTAACCATGACTTTGGGACCTTAGCTGGCGGTCTGGGTTGTTTCCCTCTTCACGACGGACGTTAGCACCCGCCGTGTGTCTCCCGTGATAACATTCTTCGGTATTCGTAGTTTGCATCGGGTTGGTAAGCCGGGATGGCCCCCTAGCCGAAACAGTGCTCTACCCCCGAAGATGAGTTCACGAGGCGCTACCTAAATAGCTTTCGGGGAGAACCAGCTATCTCCCGGTTTGATTGGCCTTTCACCCCCAGCCACAAGTCATCCGCTAATTTTTCAACATTAGTCGGTTCGGTCCTCCAGTTAGTGTTACCCAACCTTCAACCTGCCCATGGCTAGATCACCGGGTTTCGGGTCTATACCCTGCAACTTAACGCCCAGTTAAGACTCGGTTTCCCTTCGGCTCCCCTATACGGTTAACCTTGCTACAGAATATAAGTCGCTGACCCATTATACAAAAGGTACGCAGTCACACCACAAGGGTGCTCCCACTGCTTGTACGTACACGGTTTCAGGTTCTTTTTCACTCCCCTCGCCGGGGTTCTTTTCGCCTTTCCCTCACGGTACTGGTTCACTATCGGTCAGTCAGGAGTATTTAGCCTTGGAGGATGGTCCCCCCATATTCAGACAGGATACCACGTGTCCCGCCCTACTCTTCGAGTTCACAACCTGTGTGTTTTCGTGTACGGGACTGTCACCCTGTACCGTGCGACTTTCCAGACGCTTCCACTAACACACAAGCTGATTCAGACTCTGGGCTGCTCCCCGTTCGCTCGCCGCTACTGGGGGAATCTCGGTTGATTTCTTTTCCTCGGGGTACTTAGATGTTTCAGTTCCCCCGGTTCGCCTCGTTAACCTATGTATTCAGTTAACGATAGTGTGACGAATCACACTGGGTTTCCCCATTCGGACATCGCCGGGTCAAAGGTTCATATCACCTCGCCGGCGCTTTTCGCAGATTAGCACGTCCTTCATCGCCTCTGACTGCCAGGGCATCCACCGTGTACGCTTAGTCGCTTAACCTCACAACCCGAAGATGTTTCACTTCTGATTGCGAAAATTTGAGAGACTCGAACACACCATTAAGATGTGTCGTTTCAATTTTCAGCTTGATCCAGATTTTTAAAGAGCAAATATCTCAAACATGACTCGTAAGTCAGTTTTGAGATATGACGGCAGGTGACTTTCACTCACGAACCAGCAAGTGGCGTCCCCTAGGGGATTCGAACCCCTGTTACCGCCGTGAAAGGGCGGTGTCCTGGGCCTCTAGACGAAGGGGACACTGAAGTCTCAATCGCAAGACGCCTTGCTATTTACTTTTCATCAGACAATCTGTGTGAGCACTGCAAAGGCAGGTTCTTTAAGGTAAGGAGGTGATCCAACCGCAGGTTCCCCTACGGTTACCTTGTTACGACTTCACCCCAGTCATGAATCACAAAGTGGTAAGCGCCCTCCCGAAGGTTAAGCTACCTACTTCTTTTGCAACCCACTCCCATGGTGTGACGGGCGGTGTGTACAAGGCCCGGGAACGTATTCACCGTAGCATTCTGATCTACGATTACTAGCGATTCCGACTTCATGGAGTCGAGTTGCAGACTCCAATCCGGACTACGACGCACTTTATGAGGTCCGCTTGCTCTCGCGAGGTCGCTTCTCTTTGTATGCGCCATTGTAGCACGTGTGTAGCCCTACTCGTAAGGGCCATGATGACTTGACGTCATCCCCACCTTCCTCCAGTTTATCACTGGCAGTCTCCTTTGAGTTCCCGGCCGGACCGCTGGCAACAAAGGATAAGGGTTGCGCTCGTTGCGGGACTTAACCCAACATTTCACAACACGAGCTGACGACAGCCATGCAGCACCTGTCTCAGAGTTCCCGAAGGCACCAATCCATCTCTGGAAAGTTCTCTGGATGTCAAGAGTAGGTAAGGTTCTTCGCGTTGCATCGAATTAAACCACATGCTCCACCGCTTGTGCGGGCCCCCGTCAATTCATTTGAGTTTTAACCTTGCGGCCGTACTCCCCAGGCGGTCGACTTAACGCGTTAGCTCCGGAAGCCACGCCTCAAGGGCACAACCTCCAAGTCGACATCGTTTACGGCGTGGACTACCAGGGTATCTAATCCTGTTTGCTCCCCACGCTTTCGCACCTGAGCGTCAGTCTTTGTCCAGGGGGCCGCCTTCGCCACCGGTATTCCTCCAGATCTCTACGCATTTCACCGCTACACCTGGAATTCTACCCCCCTCTACAAGACTCTAGCCTGCCAGTTTCGAATGCAGTTCCCAGGTTGAGCCCGGGGATTTCACATCCGACTTGACAGACCGCCTGCGTGCGCTTTACGCCCAGTAATTCCGATTAACGCTTGCACCCTCCGTATTACCGCGGCTGCTGGCACGGAGTTAGCCGGTGCTTCTTCTGCGGGTAACGTCAATTGCTGAGGTTATTAACCTCAACACCTTCCTCCCCGCTGAAAGTACTTTACAACCCGAAGGCCTTCTTCATACACGCGGCATGGCTGCATCAGGCTTGCGCCCATTGTGCAATATTCCCCACTGCTGCCTCCCGTAGGAGTCTGGACCGTGTCTCAGTTCCAGTGTGGCTGGTCATCCTCTCAGACCAGCTAGGGATCGTCGCCTAGGTGAGCCGTTACCCCACCTACTAGCTAATCCCATCTGGGCACATCTGATGGCAAGAGGCCCGAAGGTCCCCCTCTTTGGTCTTGCGACGTTATGCGGTATTAGCTACCGTTTCCAGTAGTTATCCCCCTCCATCAGGCAGTTTCCCAGACATTACTCACCCGTCCGCCGCTCGTCACCCAGGAGCAAGCTCCCTGTGTTACCGCTCGACTTGCATGTGTTAGGCCTGCCGCCAGCGTTCAATCTGAGCCATGATCAAACTCTTCAATTTAAGTTTGATGCTCGTGAATTAAACTTCGTAATGAATTACGTATGTTCACTCAGAGACTTGGTATTCATTTTTCGTCCGAGGACGTTAAGAATCCATGTCACTTTGAGTGCCCACACAGATTGTCTGATAAATTGTTAAAGAGCAGTGCCGCTTCGTTTTCGCTGCGGCGCGGGGTGTGCATATTACGCTTTCCCGCTTCAGAGTCAAGCGTTTATTTTCGCTTTTCTCTGCTGACCCGGCGGCGTGTGTGCCGTTGTTCCGTGTCAGTGGAGGCGCATTATAGGGAGTTATTCCGGCGTGACAAGAGGAAATTTAAAAAAAGTTTCTATCCGTGTTTTTTTTCACCAGCAGCGGTGAAATCAAGCTACAAATTGTTCTATTTGATGTATCTGCAACCACAATCACATTCGAGGTGGCATAATTATCAGCATGAATCTTTAAGGAATAAAAGCGATGCCATTAAGCGCACAACAGCTGGCCGCCCAAAAAAACCTGTCGTATGTGCTGGCAGAAAAGCTGGCTCAGCGAATTTTAGCGGGTAAATATGCCCCGGGTAGCATCCTGCCGGGTGAAATGGAGCTGGGTGAGCAGTTTGGGGTGAGCCGTACCGCGGTTCGCGAGGCGGTGAAAACCCTGACGGCAAAAGGTATGGTGCTTCCACGCCCGCGTATTGGCACACGCGTGATGCCACAGAGTAACTGGAATTTTCTCGATCAGGAGCTGCTCTCCTGGTGGATGACGGAAGATAACTTTCATCAGGTTGTCGATCACTTTCTGGTGATGCGCAGCAGTCTTGAACCTCAGGCATGTCTGCTTGCCGCCACGCTTGGCACGGCAGAGCAAAAAGCGCAGCTTAACGCATTGATGGAAGAGATGGTGTTTCTGAAAAAACACTTCAACCGCGAACGCTGGGTTGAAGTCGATATGGCCTGGCATGAACATATCTATATGATGAGCGCCAATCCGTTCCTCACCTCTTTTGCCTCATTATTCCATTCGGTGTACCACACTTACTTTACCTCTATTACACAAAACGACGTGGTAAAACTGGAATTGCATCAGGCGATAGTAGATGCCATCCAGGAAAGCGATGGGCAGCGAGCCCTGAGTGCGTGCCAGGCATTACTGGCTGCGCCAACCCACCAGCAGGTAAATAAATGACAAAGAAAAAAGCGCGCAGCATGGCCGGATTGCCGTGGATTGCAGCCATGGCGTTTTTTATGCAGGCACTGGATGCCACCATCCTCAACACCGCGCTTCCCGCTATTGCGCAAAGCCTTAACCGCTCCCCGCTGGCAATGCAATCCGCCATCATCAGCTACACCCTGACGGTCGCAATGTTAATTCCGGTTAGCGGCTGGCTGGCCGACCGCTTCGGCACCCGCAGAGTTTTCATGCTGGCCGTAACGCTCTTTACGCTCGGTTCGCTGGCCTGTGCGCTCTCCTCGTCCTTAACGGAGCTGGTTATCTTCCGCGTATTACAGGGCATTGGCGGTGCGATGATGATGCCCGTGGCACGCCTTGCCTTATTACGAGCCTACCCTCGAAGCGAACTGCTTCCCGTGCTTAACTTCGTCACCATGCCGGGACTGGTCGGCCCGATACTTGGCCCGGTACTCGGTGGCGTGTTTGTCACCTGGGCAAGCTGGCACTGGATCTTCCTGATTAATATTCCGATTGGCGTTGCGGGGCTGCTGTATGCCCGCAAATATATGCCGAACTTCACCACGCCAAGACGCAGCTTCGACATGGGGGGCTTTTTCCTGTTTGGCCTGAGCCTGGTGCTCTTCTCCAGCGGGATGGAGTTGTTTGGCGAGAAGATCGTCGCGACGTGGATGGCGCTCTCCGTTATCCTCGCCGGAATTCTGCTGTTCCTTCTTTATATACGTCACGCGCGCCGTCACCCGACGCCGTTAATCTCTCTTGGGCTCTTCAACACCCGAACCTTTTCCGTCGGGATCGCGGGAAACATTGCCTCACGTCTGGGAACCGGCTGCGTACCGTTCCTGATGCCACTGATGCTGCAGGTCGGTTTCGGCTATCCGGCCCTGATTGCCGGCTGCATGATGGCCCCTACGGCGATGGGCTCGATTCTGGCAAAATCGACCGTGACGCAGGTGCTACGCTGGTTTGGCTATCGCAAGACGCTGGTTGGCGTGACGGTCTTTATTGGCCTGATGATTGCGCAGTTCTCGCTGCAGTCCGCCTCGCTTCCCGTCTGGATGCTGATACTGCCGCTGTTTGTGCTGGGCATGGCGATGTCGACGCAGTTCACATCAATGAACACAATCACCCTTGCGGATCTGACCGACGAGAACGCCAGTAGCGGCAACAGCGTGCTGGCAGTCACCCAGCAGCTGTCGATCAGTTTAGGGGTGGCCGTGAGCGCGGCGGTACTGCGATTTTATGAAGGTTTCGACAGCGCGAACACCGTCGAGCAGTTCCACTATACCTTTATCACCATGGGCGCACTCACCGTCGTTTCAGCGCTGGTCTTTATGCTGTTAAAACCGAAAGATGGCCGTAACCTGATAAAAGAACGCCATAAGGCGAAAGCTAAACCGAACCCCGTTCCATCAGAACAGGAGTAAGCTGCAGGCGTTGCTGCTGCAGCGTGGGCTGAGCCATTCGGTGGATCAACACATCGATGGCCAGCTCGCCCAGCTCATCTTTTGGCTGATGGATGGTGGTGAGCGGCGGCGTCATATAGCTGGCCAGCTCAATATCATCGTAGCCGATTACCGCCATATCGTCGGGAACACGCAAACCGGCCTGATATAACGCCTGATAGGCGCCAAACGCCATGGCGTCGTTGCCGATAAACACCGCCTGCGGACGCTGCGGCTGCGCCAGCAGCGTCTGCATCGCTTCAAAACCACCGTGAAACTCAAAATCACCGGTAATACGGTACCCTTCCGGCACGGAAAGGCCCGCCCGCGCCATCGCGGCGAGATACCCTTCCAGACGCAAACGCGCCGGGGTTTTGTCCAGCGGACCGGTAATACAGGCGATGCGGGTATAGCCTTTATCGATGAGATATTGGGTGGCCATATCGCCCCCCAGCAGAGAGTTATCCTGAATAAGATCGCTGGTGCCGTCGAACGGCGCCCAGTCCATCATCACCGTGGGAATGGAGGGGTAGCGCTGGATAATCTCTTTCGAGGGCTGGTGCGTTTCGGTACACAGCAGCAGTAGCCCGTCGACGCGTTTTTGCATCAGCGTTTCCAGGTTACGGTTCATGCGCTGCTCGTCCCCTTCGGTATTGCACAGCACCAGGCTGTAGCCACGCTCGAAGCAGCTGCGCTCCACGCCACGAACCAGCTCAGAATAAAAGGGATTGGTACTGGCGGTGATCAGCATACCGATCGTACGCGTCTGGTTGAGCTTAAGGCTACGCGCCAGCGCAGACGGCGCATAGTTGAGATCTTTTACTGCCGCTTCGACTTTTTCCCGAATCGCCTCGCTGACGAAGCGATCGTTATTAATGACGTGAGACACCGTCGAGGTAGAAACGCCCGCCAGGCGAGCGACATCTTTCATTGTGGCCAAGCGTTACCCCTGCTGACTTAAGAATTCATCGATCTCTTTACGCCACGGAACGGAAGGCTGAGCGCCCTTGCGCGTCACCGCAATCGCGGCAGCCGCATGCGCGAAGCGGATCGCATCATCCATACTCTTGCCTTCCAGCAGCGCGGTCACCAGTGCACCATTGAAGGTGTCTCCCGCTGCAATGGTATCAATCGCCTTCACCTTAAAGCCCGGCACGCGACGGCCTTCACCGTTTACGCTTGCCCATACCCCACGGCTGCCCAGGGTGATGATCACCGTTCCGATGCCTTTGTCGTGCAACGCACGCGCGGCTCGCGCGGCATCGTCATCGTTTTCAACGCGAATGCCCGTCAGCTTTTCGGCTTCGGTTTCGTTCGGCGTGATGATGTCCACCAGCGCCAGCAGCTCGTCTGATAATACACGGGCAGGGGCCGGATTAAGTACGACAGTGGTATGATTTTCATGCGCAATCCTGGCCGCGGCCAGCACGCTTTCAACCGGTGACTCCAGCTGCATCAGCAGGGCCTCGGCCCCGCCAATGATTGCACGTTGCGCTTCTACGCGCTCCGTTGTTAGCGCTGCGTTAGCGCCAGCATGAATACCGATGACATTCTCACCTTCAGCGTTAACGAAAATCAGCGCCACGCCGGTAGACTCTCCCGCGACAACGCTGACCGGTGCGATATCGATGTTGTCGCTCGCCAGCTGCTTGCGTACGCGCTCGCCGGTATCGTCATCACCCGTGCAGGCGATAAACGCAATATTCGCTCCGCTGCGGCCAGCGGCAACGGCCTGGTTTGCCCCTTTACCGCCAAAAGCGACCTGATACTGGCTACCCGTGACGGTTTCGCCCGGTGCAGGGAACGATTCAAGGTTAAGAATGTGATCGGCATTGATACTGCCAAGGACGACGAGGTTACCTGCGGTTTTCATGGTTGGGTTGTCCATCTGAGAGCGCCACCGGTGTTACCCGGTGGCGTATGCCACACTTTTCTTTATTGGTGTCCCTCAGGCCGCCAGTGACGACCTGATTCGCCTTTTACTGCTTGATAACCAGTTTCAGGTCAACAGGGTATTTAGCCTGAACTTTTTCGCCCTTCAGCACTTTGTCGGCTGTTTCAACGCCAGTGGCGCCAATCTGCTCAGGCAGCTGAGCGATGGTCGCAGCCAGTTTGCCATCGTTTACTGCTTTTTCACCATCCGGCGTGCCGTCAAATCCGACAACCATCACATCAGATTTACCTGCAGTCTGCAGGGCACGCAGCGCGCCCAGCGCCATTTCGTCGTTCTGCGCGAAGACCGCCTGTACGTCAGGATGTGCGGTCAGCAGGTTCTGCATGACGTTCAGACCTTTAGTACGGTCGAAGTCCGCAGGCTGGCTGGCCAGTACGTTGAATTTATGCGCTGCAACCGCCTGCTGGAAGCCTTCGCCACGCTCGCGGGCGGCAGACGTACCGGCAATCCCCTGCAGTTCGATAACTTTCGCGCCTTCGCCGGCTTTCTTCGCAATGTAGTCACCCGCGATTTTGCCGCCCAGCACGTTGTCAGACGCGATATGGCTCACCACGTCGCCTTTGGTTGCCTGACGGTCCAGGGTGATCACCGGAATTTTCGCCTGGTTTGCCATCTTCACGGCGTTGCCTACGGCATCAGAATCGGTTGGGTTGATCAGCAGAATCTTGGTGCCACGAACGGTTAAGTCCTGAACGTTAGCCAGCTCTTTCGCCGGGTTGTTCTGTGAATCCAGGACCACCAGGTTGTAGCCCAGTTTATCCGCTTCTTTCTGCGCACCGTCCTTCAGGGAGACGAAGAACGGGTTGTTCAGCGTAGAGACAACCAGCGCGATGGTATCTTTCGCCATGGCGTTAGCACTTACGGTTGCGCTCAGCGCGACAGCGGAAACCAGGGTAGCCAGTTTTTTCATGTTCATATCTAAGATGTCCTGTAGTGTCGTCAGTTACTGTTTTTTGTTGTCTACCAGTACCGCCAGCAAAATCACCACTGCCTTAACGATCATCTGGTAATAGGAGGAAACACCTAACAAATTCAAACCATTATTCAGGAAACCGAGAATCAGTGCGCCGATCAATGTCCCAACAATGCGACCTTTACCGCCCGCCAGACTCGTACCGCCCAGAACCACTGCTGCAATAGCATCCAGCTCATACCCCGTACCCGCCGTCGGCTGCGCGGAAGAGAGGCGCGCCACTTCGATGATGCCCGCCAGTGACGCCAGCAGACCACACAGGGAGTACACGATGACTTTAACTTTATTAACGCTAATCCCGGACAGGCGCGTTGCCGCTTCGTTACCGCCCAGCGCATAGATGTAACGGCCCAGACGGGTATGGTGCAGCATGTACCACGCCGCCAGGAAGACGATAGCCATGATCCAGACCGGGGTCGGGACGCCCAGCGGGCGACCGATACCGAACCAGCCAAACAGATCGGCGTTATCGGTGAAGCCGGTATTAACCGGGCTGCCGTTGGTATAAACCATGGTCACCCCGCGCAGCAGCAGCATCATCACCAGCGTCGCGATGAACGCCTGAACGCGGCCTTTTGCCACAATCACGCCGGTGACGGCACCAATCGCCGCGCCTGCCGCCAGGGCCGCGGCCACGGCCACCAGCGCGTTAACTTCAATCCCGACAAGCGAAGCGGCGATCGCGCCGGTGAGGGCCAGCAGGGAACCGACGGACAGATCGATCCCTGAGGTCAAAATCACCAGCGTCATGCCGACCGCCATAATGGCGTTCACCGACGTCTGCTGCAGAATGTTGAACAGGTTATTTACGGTGAAGAAATTCGGGCTCATGGTCGACACAATTGCGATCAGCACCAGCAGGGCAATCAGCGATTTTTGCTCCATCAGCCACGCCTTTGTGAAATAGCGGCGACCAGAAACAGCCTGGGTTGTCATCTTCTTACTCCTGATTCACGCGATTAAGCTTGCCCACAGCGGCAGCCATCAGAACTTCCTGGGTGGCCTGCTCGCGAGTGAATTCACCGCCGAGATGCCCTTCATGCATGACGATAATACGATCGCTCATGCCTAATACTTCTGGCATCTCGGAAGAGACCAGAATGATGCTCAGACCGTCGGCCTTGAACTGGTTAATCAGCTGATAGATCTCTTTCTTCGCGCCCACGTCCACGCCGCGGGTTGGCTCGTCGAGGATCAACACTTTCGGGCGCGTCATCAGCCCGCGCGCAATCGCCACTTTCTGCTGATTCCCGCCGGACAACAGGCCAATCGCCTGCTCCATCGACGGGGTTTTAACGTTAAAGAGACGGATGAAATCGCTGACCGCCTGCTGTTCATCTTTATGCTTCAGGCTGCCGCCGCTGTGGCTGAAATAGCGCAGCGCGGTGAGGGACATGTTCTCTTTTACCGACATGCCCAGCACTAAGCCGTCGCGTTTGCGGTCTTCGGAGATATAGACGATGCCGTTCGCCAGACCATCCTGCGGGGAGCGGGTGACCACTTCATGGCCGTCGAGGGTGACATAACCGCTGGTGCGCGGCAGTGCGCCGTACAACACTTTCATCAGCTCGGTACGTCCCGCGCCCATCAGGCCCGCCACGCCCAGGATCTCGCCCTGGCGCAGGGTAAAGGTGACGTCGTTCACACCCGGACCGCAGAGGTTGTCCACCTTCAGGCGGATCTCACCCGGCGCTTTATCCAGATGCGGGTACTGATCTTCCAGCTTACGTCCCACCATCATTTCGATGAGCGTATCTTCGGTCAGCGTGGCCACTTCGCGCTCGGCAATAAACTGCCCGTCGCGGAAAACGGTAACGTCATCGCAGATTTCAAAGATCTCTTTCATGCGGTGAGAAATATAGACAATCCCGCGCCCCTGCGATTTCAGCTCGCGGATAACGCGGAACAGGGATTCGGTTTCGGTATCGGTCAGGGCGTCGGTCGGTTCATCCATAATGATGACCTTCGACTCAAAGCTCAGCACCTTCGCGATTTCCACCATCTGCTGATCGCCGATGGAGAGATCGCCGACCAGACGGTCGCTCTTAAAGCGCAGGTTCAGTTTCGCCAGCAGCTTGTCGGCTTCGGAATACATGGTTTTCCAGTCGATCTTGCCGAAGCGGTTCACGAACTCACGGCCGAGGAAGATGTTCTCCGCAATGGTGAGCTGTGGGATCAGGTTCAACTCCTGGTGAATAATGCCGATGCCCGCTTCCTGAGAGGATTTCGGGCCGTTAAAGGTGGTCTCTTTACCCAGCCAGAGGAGCGAACCGGCATCGCGTTGATAGATACCGGTCAGCACTTTCATCATGGTGGATTTGCCGGCGCCGTTTTCACCCACCAGCGCCATTACGCGCCCGGGGTAGACGTTCAGCGCCGCGCCGGAGAGGGCTTTTACGCCCGGGAACGACTTATCGATCCCTTTGAGTTGCAGTAATGCGTCCATGACGGCCTCAGAAGGTGACGCCAGCACAGAGAATGATATTCGCATACGGGGAACACTCCCCGCTGCGAATCACCGCCTGACTGTCTGCGGTTTGTTGTTTGAATTGTTCGTGCGTTGTGTAACGAATTTCGATGGTGTTTCCCTGGTGTTGTTGCAGCTGCTCAAGATGGCTGAGCAACGTTTCGTGGAGTTGCGGATTATGTTGTTTGATTTCCGCCGCGAGAATGGCCGCCTCAACCTGCATCTCCGCGGTCACCACGTCCAGTACCTGCATAAACGAAGGTACGCCCTGCGTTAACGCCATATCGATACGGGTTGTGCTGCGCGGAACCGGTAAGCCTGCATCGCAAACCACCAGCGTATCGGTATGCCCAAGACGGGAAATAACCGATGAGATTTCTGAGTTGAGTACAGTGCCTTTCTTCATTTTCTTGCTCCACTAGCGAAACGTTTCGCTAAAAGAAGTGTAGCCTCAGAAATGTTCAGAAAACCACCATGACGTAACAGATTTGTGATCGACGTCGAAACGTTTCGCTAAGTGAAATATTGATGGGAGAAATTGCCCGCCGGCGCTTCGCTTGCACGGGCCTATGGGTTTGGTAGGCCGGGTAAGCGCAGCGCCACCCGGCATTTTCGAAAGGACTTAAATCTCGACCTGCGTACCCAGCTCTATCACGCGGTTAGGCGGGATCTCAAACTGGTCAGGCGCGCGCAGGGCGTTACGCTGCAGGATCAGGTACAGCTTGCCGCGCAGGCGCAAATACCACGGGCGCTTGCCGATGATCAGCGACTCGTGAGACATAAAGAACGACGTCTCCATCATCCGGCAGCTCAGCCCTTCCAGACCGCAGCGGTGGAACACCTCTTCCACGTTTGGCGTTTCACGCCAGCCGTAGCTCGCCACCACGCGCCAGAATGTCGGGGAGAGCTGCTCGATTTGCACGCGACGCACGTTATGAACGTAAGGCGCATCTTCGGTGCGCAGCGTCAGCAGGATCACGCGCTCGTGCAGCACTTTGTTGTGCTTGAGGTTATGCATCAGCGCGAACGGGATGACGTTCAGGGCGCGAGACATGTACACCGCAGTGCCCGGCACGCGGACCGGCGGAGATTTCTCCAGCGAAGCGATCATCGCCTCCAGAGAATTCCCGTGCTCATGCATGCGCCGCAGCAGGCGGAAACGCTCGCTTTTCCAGGTGGTCATGACGATGAACATCACCAGGCCCAGCGTCAGTGGCAGCCAGCCGCCGGAGACAATCTTGTCGAGGTTCGCGGAGAACAGCGGCACGTCAATACACAGGAAGCCCACCAGAATCATCGCCACGAGGAATTTATTCCAGTGCCAGTTTCGGTACGCCACCGTAGTGGAGAGAAGCGATGTCAGCACCATCGTACCGGTTACTGCAATACCGTACGCCGCCGCCAGGTTGCTGGAATGCTCGAAGCTGACGATAACAATCACAACAGCGAAATAGAGCAGCCAGTTAACGAACGGGATGTAGATCTGGCCCGACTCCATCTCTGAAGTATGGATGATGCGCATCGGCGAGAGATACCCCAGACGCACGGCCTGGCGCGTCAGAGAAAACACGCCGGAAATCACCGCCTGAGAGGCAATGACGGTCGCCAGCGTCGCCAGGATCAGCATCGGCACCAGCGCCCAGTCAGGCGCCAGCAGGAAGAACGGGTTCTTTATCGCTTCCGGATTTTTGAGCAACAGCGCGCCCTGGCCAAAGTAGTTCAGCACCAGCGACGGCAGCACCACAATAAACCAGGCCACGCGGATAGGCAGTTTCCCGAAGTGACCCATGTCAGCATACAGCGCTTCAACGCCGGTAATGGAGAGCACGACCGCCCCCAGCGCAACGAAGGAAACCACTTTGTATTCGAGGAAGAAATGCACGGCCCAGTAGGGGTTCAGCGCATGCAGCACTTCCGGGTTAGCAATAATGCTGCGCAAGCCAAGCGCGGCCAGGATCAGGAACCAGGCCAGCATAATTGGTGCAAACAGTTTACCCACCAGCCCGGTACCGTGCTTCTGGATCACAAACAGCAGCGTCAGCACGATTATCGCCAGCGGGACCACCCACGTATCAAGCTGCGGCGCAATGATCTCCAGCCCCTCTATCGCCGAGAGGACCGAAATCGCGGGCGTGATAACCACCTCGCCATAGAAGAAGCTGCCGCCAATCAGGCCGATAATCACCAGCACGGAGGTCATTCTGGCAGAGGTGTTGCGCCCAGCAAGGGACATCAGGGTCAGGATACCGCCTTCGCCCGCGTTATCAGCGCGCATAACGAAGGAGAGATATTTAACAGAAACCACCAGGATCAGCAGCCAGAAGATGAGGGACAGGAAGCCAAATACGGCATCGCGCTCAACACCAAAGCCAAACTGGCCGGACAGACATTCACGAAGCGTATAAAGCGGGCTGGTGCCAATATCACCGTAGACAACCCCGATCGCCGCAAGCGTTATTGCGGGTAATGATTGCTTATTATCAGTGCTCATAGACTAGTCTTTTCGTTTGAATAACAAATGTGTTCCTGGTCCCTTGGCCCACAAAAAGCGCACAGTATGCACGATTCAATGCAAAATCGTACCCCTAAATGCAACCGCATTAATGTAGCGCAAAGAAAATTGCGCCGCACTTCAGTCTATTACCAGCCCTGACTGAAACGTCTATACTCGCTTCAATTGGCCGCCACGACGGCGAAAGGATGCAAAACTATTATGGCTCACTCACATTTATTAGCAGAAAGAATTTCCCGCCTCAGCAGCGCGCTGGAAAAAGGCCTTTTCGAGCGTAGCCACGCCATTCGCCTCTGTTTGCTGGCGGCGCTGAGCGGTGAAAGCGTGTTTCTGCTTGGGCCACCGGGCATCGCCAAAAGCCTGATTGCCCGCAGGCTTAAGTTTGCTTTTCAGAACGCACGCGCGTTTGAATACCTGATGACCCGCTTTTCCACCCCAGAAGAGGTGTTTGGCCCCCTTTCCATTCAGGCGCTGAAAGATGAAGGGCGCTACGAGCGTTTGACGGCGGGGTATCTGCCTGAGGCAGAAATTGTCTTTCTTGATGAGATCTGGAAAGCGGGACCGGCCATTCTGAACACCCTGCTCACGGCGATAAACGAACGTCGGTTCCGTAACGGCGCCAGTGAAGAGAAAATCCCGATGCGCCTGCTGGTGGCCGCCTCAAACGAACTGCCCGAAGCCGACAGCAGCCTGGAAGCGCTGTATGACCGTATGCTCATCCGCCTGTGGCTGGACAAAGTACAGGATAAGTCTAACTTCCGCTCCATGCTGATCAGCCAGCAGGATGAAAGTGAAAACCCGGTATCTGCTTCGCTGCAGGTGACGGATGAAGAGTATTACCAGTGGCAGCAGGATATTGGCAAAATCACATTGCCGGACGCGGTATTCGAGCTGATCTATCTGCTGCGTCAGCAGCTTGATCACCTTCCTTCTGCGCCCTATGTCTCCGATCGCCGCTGGAAAAAAGCGATCCGCCTCCTTCAGGCCAGCGCCCTGTTTAGCGGCCGCGATGCTGTTGCCCCCATCGATCTGATCCTGCTGAAAGATTGCCTCTGGCACGACGCGGAAGGCATGAATCTGATGCAGCAGCAGCTTGACGTTTTGATGACCGGACACGCGTGGGGACAGCAGGCAATGCTCAACCAGCTGGGGGCGATTGCCCAGCGGCGCATCCAGCTTCAGCAGCAGCAAAGTGATAAAACCGCGCTGAAAGTGAATCGCCTGGGGGGGATGTTCGCCCGCAAACCGCACTATGAATTACCCGCCGAACTCACCAGCCCGACGCTGACCCTGCTGCTCCAGCAGCCGCTCAAGTTGCATGATATGCAGGTGGTGCACGTGACGATTGAGCGCGAGGCGCTGGCGCAGTGGCTGGATAAGGGCGGAGAGATCCGCGGAAAGCTCAACGGCATCGGTTTCGCGCAGCCGCTGAATATGGAAGTCGACAGCAGCCAGCACCTGGTGATCCGCGACGTCAGCCTGCAGGGCTCGCGTCTCGCGCTTCCGGGAACCGCCTCTGACAGCGTTCCCGAAGAGATTAAGCAGCAGCTGGACGCGCTGGATACCGAATGGCACCAGCAGCACACCCGCTTTAGCGAGCAGCAAAAATGCCTCTTTATTCATAGCGACTGGTTAGGTCGCATTGAAGCCAGCCTGCAGGACGTCAGCGCGCAGATTAAACAGGCGCGTCAATGCTAACTCTGGATACGCTTAACGTCATGCTGGCCGTCAGCGAGGAAGGGTTGATCGAAGAAGTGGTCATAACCCTTCTGGCTTCGCCGCAGCTGGCCGCCTTTTTTGAAAAATTTCCGAAGCTCAAAAAGGCGATGACGGACGATCTTCCACGCTGGCGCGAAAATTTGCGTCAGCGCTTCAGGGAGACCGAAGTTCCGCCTGAGTTAACGGAAGAGGTGGCCTGCTATCAGCAGTGCGAGCGGCTCTCAACGCCGCAGTTTATCGTCCAGCTTCCGCAAACCCTGACGTTGCTCGACAAGGTCCACTCCCCGTTTGCCAGCCAGGCCCGGGGGCTAGTCACGGACAACGCCACGTTCACTCCCGCACTGCACACCCTCTTTTTACAGCGCTGGCGTCTCAGCCTGGTGGTGCAGGCCACGACGCTAAACCAGCAGCTGCTGGATGAAGAGCGCGAACAGCTGCTCAGTGAAGTTCAGGAACGCATGACCTTAAGCGGCCAGCTTGAGCAGGTGCTGGTGGAAAATGAGAACGCGGCAGGGCGTCTCTGGGATATGAGCGCCGGCCAGCTCCGGCGCGGGGACTATCAGCTGATCGTCAAATACGGCGATTTTCTGACGCAGCAGCCCGAATTGATGAAGCTTGCAGAACAGCTGGGTCGCTCAAGGGAAGCGAAGTCAGTTCCAAAGAAAGACGCCCCGATGGAAACCTTCCGCACCCTGGTGCGAGAACCGGCCACCGTTCCGGAGCAGGTCGACGGGCTCCAGCAGAGCGATGATATTCTGCGTCTGCTGCCCACGGAGCTGAGCACGCTGGGGATGACCGAGCTGGAGTATGAGTTTTACCGTCGGCTGGTGGAAAAACAGCTCCTCACCTACCGGCTGCACGGCGAAGCCTGGCGTGAGAAAATCAGCCAGCGGCCGGTCGTTCATCAGGATTTTGATGAACAGCCGCGCGGACCCTTCATCGTTTGCGTGGATACATCCGGCTCCATGGGTGGGTTTAACGAGCAGTGTGCAAAAGCGTTCTGTCTGGCGCTGATGCGCGTGGCGCTCGCCGATCGCCGTCGCTGCTTCATCATGCTGTTCTCCAGCGAAGTCGTAGGCTATGAGCTGACGAACCAGCAGGGGATCGAGCAGGCAATCCGCTTCCTGAGTCAGCGTTTTCGCGGCGGCACCGATCTGGCCAGCTGTTTTCGCAGCATCGTTGAGCGGATGCAGGGCGGCGACTGGTACGACGCTGACGCGGTGGTGATTTCCGATTTTATCGCCCAGCGGCTGCCGGATGACGTGATAAATAAAGTGAAGGAATTACAGCGTGTGCATCAGCACCGTTTTCATGCGGTGGCGATGTCCGCCCATGGAAAACCCGGCATCATGCGCATCTTCGATCATATCTGGCGCTTTGATACCGGGTTGCGCAGCCGCCTGCTCAGACGCTGGCAGCGTTAATTACAGAAGAGAGCCGACGCTTTCGCGAACCTGCTGCGGCCAGACGCCACACTGAACCTGACCAATATGGGGCAGCTGAAGCAGCAGCATGGTCAGACGGGACTGGCCGATACCGCCGCCAATCGTCTGCGGCATCTCCCCACGCAGCAGCGCCTGGTGCCACTCCAGTTTGAGACGATCTTCATCACCGGTCACCGCCAGCTGGCGCTTCAGCGCGTCAGCATCCACGCGGATCCCCATAGAAGAAAGCTCGAATGCGTCTTCCAGTACCGGGTTCCAGACCAGAATATCGCCGTTCAGACCGGCAAATTCACCCTCACCGGTAGTGCTCCAGTCATCATAATCCGGCGCACGAACGTCATGGCGCTTACCGTCAGACAGCTTGCCGCCGATCCCAATCAGGAACACCGCACCCAGCTCTTTAGCAATTGCGCGCTCGCGGCCTTTGGCATCCAGATCCGGGAAACGGGTCAGCAATTCCTGGCTGTGCACAAAGTGGATCGATTCCGGCAGGAACGGTGCCAGACCAAACGCTTTGCTTACGGCCGCTTCCGTTGCTTTGATCCCGGCGTAGATCGCCTCAACGGTAGATTTCAGCGTGCCGACGTGACGCTCGCCATCACCCATCACGCGCTCCCAGTCCCACTGGTCAACATAAACGGAATGAATCGGAGAAAGGCGGTCTTCATCGGGGCGAAGGGCTTTCATGTGCGTGTAGAGCCCTTCGCCCGCGCTGAAGTCGTGTTGTCCCAGGGTCTGACGCTTCCATTTCGCCAGTGAATGAACCACTTCGAACTGAGCATCTGGCAGTGTTTTCACTTTCACCTGTACCGCTTTTTCGCATCCAGAGAGGTTATCCTGCGTCCCGTCACCCACGCGGCTGAGGATCGGCGCCTGGACTTCAATCAGCCCAAGCTTCTCTTCCAGCTGGCGGGAAAAATGGGATTTTACGAAACTGATCTGGCGTTGTTTTGCGATGTAAGCGGTTTTCATTATTTATACTCCTGCGTCCTGTTGATATTGATTAAGCAATAGAAATGGCACCTTATTCAATAACCCATCAACAAAAAGCCGCCTTCACTTTTGATTCGATAAAATAAGGCGCTAGAATAGAGTGATTCATTAATCTTCATAAGAAAAAGCTATGGAAAATTATCAGATCGACAATCTCGACCGCGGCATTCTGGAGGCGTTAATGGCCAATGCCCGTACCGCCTACGCCGAACTGGCGAAACAGTTTGGCGTCAGCCCGGGAACCATTCACGTTCGCGTAGAGAAGATGAAGCAGGCAGGGATCATTACCGGTGCTCGCATTGACGTCAGCCCGAAGCAGCTGGGTTACGATGTCTGCTGCTTCATCGGCATCATTCTTAAAAGCGCCAAAGACTACCCTTCCGCCCTGGCGAAACTGAACGCGCTGGATGAAGTCACCGAGGCGTACTACACCACCGGGCACTACAGCATCTTTATTAAAGTCATGTGCCGATCCATCGACGCGCTCCAGCAGGTACTTATCAACAAGATCCAAACAATCGATGAAATTCAGTCCACCGAGACCCTGATCTCCCTGCAAAACCCGATCATGCGTACCATCCGCCCGTGATCGGGCAAATCCATTCCCACATTTTCCACAGGTAGATCCCAGCTCGTTCACAGCGTACAATGGCCGTCTCTTTATCTGGGCGAGCGATCAATGGCGGACATTACCCTTATCAGCGGCAGCACCCTGGGTGGTGCAGAATACGTAGCGGAACATCTGGCTGAAAAGCTGGAAGAGGCGGGCTTTTCCACGGAAACCCTGCACGGCCCGTTGCTGGAAGATCTCCCGACTGATGGGGTCTGGCTGCTGATCACCTCCACGCACGGCGCGGGCGATCTGCCGGATAACCTGCAACCGTTATATGACGAACTGCTGGAACAGCAGCCCGATCTGTCAAACGTCCGTTTTGGCGCAGTAGGGATCGGCAGTCGTGAATATGACACCTTTTGCGGGGCAATAGAGAAAGTCGAAGCCGCTGTGACCTCCTGCGGAGCAAAACAGCTGGGTGAAACACTCAAGATCAACATCCTCGATCATGACATTCCGGAGGATCCAGCCGAGATCTGGCTCGCGGAATGGAAAAATTTACTCAAAAACGATTAAAGATCGCGCGAACAGATGTGGATAACTCAGGGTAAAAGCTCGTATTAACCCGTAGTTATCCAAATAACAACCGTAGCGTCGTTTTTGGCCTGTGTATAAAGTCGCGATCTGATCCCAGCTTATACGGTCCAGGATCACCGATCATTCACAGCAAACGATCCTTTCTAACTGCATGATCTTCTTTGTGAGATCGGACTTATCCACACGGGTTCGCGATCCTAATAAGAGATCACAATAGAACAGATCTCTAAATAAAAAGATCTTCTTTTTAATAGCCCAGGATCCCAATGCTTTCTCGAAAGACTAAAGTTGAGTAGAATCCACGGCCCGGGCTTCAATCCATTTTCATACCGCTTTACGCGAGGCAGACCACCATGTTTTATCAGGATCCTTTTGACGTCATCATCATTGGCGGGGGTCACGCAGGCACTGAGGCCGCAATGGCCGCAGCGCGAATGGGTCAGCAGACCCTGCTTTTGACACACAATATCGACACGCTGGGACAAATGTCCTGTAATCCGGCGATTGGCGGCATTGGGAAAGGACACCTGGTAAAAGAAGTGGATGCACTTGGCGGCCTGATGGCGAAAGCGATCGATCATGCCGGCATCCAGTTTAGGATACTAAACGCGAGCAAAGGGCCTGCTGTTCGAGCGACCCGTGCACAGGCAGACCGCGTACTTTATCGTCAGGCGGTGCGTACCGCGCTGGAGAACCAGCCGAACCTGATGATCTTCCAGCAGGCGGTCGAAGATCTTATCGTTGAGAACGATCGCGTCGTAGGCGCGGTGACCCAGATGGGCCTCAAATTCCGCGCCAAAGCCGTGGTGTTGACCGTGGGGACATTCCTGGACGGTAAAATTCATATCGGCCTGGATAACTACAGCGGTGGTCGTGCTGGCGATCCGCCGTCTATTCCCTTGTCTCGCCGTCTGCGCGAACTGCCGCTGCGCGTTAGCCGCCTGAAAACCGGTACGCCGCCGCGTATTGATGCGCGTACCATTGATTTCAGCGTGCTGGCGCAACAGCACGGTGACAACCCAATGCCGGTCTTCTCATTCATGGGCAATGCGGCACAGCATCCGCAGCAGGTGCCGTGCTATATCACGCATACCAACGAGAAAACCCACGATGTGATCCGCAATAACCTCGATCGCAGCCCGATGTACGCTGGCGTGATCGAAGGGATCGGTCCGCGCTACTGCCCGTCGATCGAAGACAAAGTGATGCGCTTCGCCGATCGCAACCAGCACCAGATCTTCCTGGAGCCGGAAGGGCTGACCTCAAACGAAATTTACCCGAACGGCATCTCCACCAGCCTGCCGTTCGATGTGCAGATGCAAATTGTTCGCTCAATGCAGGGTATGGAGAACGCAAAAATCGTTCGCCCTGGCTACGCTATTGAGTACGATTTCTTCGATCCGCGTGACCTGAAGCCGACCCTGGAGAGCAAATTCATCCACGGTCTGTTCTTCGCGGGTCAGATTAACGGCACCACCGGCTACGAAGAAGCGGCTGCACAGGGCCTGCTTGCCGGCCTGAACGCTGCGCGCTTCTCTGCCGAGAAAGAAGGCTGGGCACCCGGCCGTTCTCAGGCGTACCTGGGCGTGCTGGTTGACGATCTCTGCACGCTGGGTACCAAAGAACCGTACCGTATGTTTACCTCTCGCGCAGAATATCGCCTGATGCTGCGTGAAGATAACGCCGACCTGCGTCTGACCGAAATGGGCCGCGAGCTCGGCCTGGTCGATGACGAACGCTGGGCGCGCTTCAACGA
Organism: Enterobacter cloacae complex sp. Mu1197; assembly: GCF_040059225.1. Taxonomy (NCBI): domain Bacteria; kingdom Pseudomonadati; phylum Pseudomonadota; class Gammaproteobacteria; order Enterobacterales; family Enterobacteriaceae; genus Enterobacter; species Enterobacter cloacae complex sp. Mu1197. The sequence continues at coordinate 4,677,026 of NZ_CP157375.1, forward strand.
GAAGCTGGAACGCATTGAACAGGAACGTCAGCGTCTGAAAACCACCTGGGTGAATCCGCAGGCGGAAACCGCTGCTGAAGTAAACGCTCACTTAACCGCGCCGCTGTCGCGCGAGGCCAGCGGTGAAGATTTGCTGCGCCGTCCTGAAGTCACCTACGAGAACCTGGTCAAACTGACCGCGTTCGCGCCGGGCCTGGAAGATGCTGAAGCGGCGGAGCAGGTTGAGATCCAGGTGAAGTACGAAGGTTACATCGCGCGTCAGCAGGATGAGATCGAAAAACAGCAGCGTAACGAAAACACGCTGCTGCCGGAAATGCTGGACTACCGCCAGGTGACGGGCCTTTCCAACGAAGTGATCGCTAAGCTGAACGATCACAAACCGGTATCGATCGGCCAGGCTTCCCGCATCTCGGGCGTGACTCCAGCGGCGATTTCGATCCTGCTGGTGTGGCTGAAAAAGCAGGGCATGCTGCGCCGTAGTGCGTAATGCCTTGAAATTGCCCGGTGGCGCTGTGCTTACCGGGCCTACTGAACTCCGTAGGGCGGGTAAGCACAGCGCCACCCGCCACTTAAGTCTCTCAACAGGTATTCACCGTGCTCAACAAACTCTCTCGTCTGCTGGATCAGGCAGGTATTTCGCTCACCGATCACCAGAAAAATCAGCTGGTGGCCTATGTCGATATGCTGAACAAATGGAACAAAGCGTACAACCTGACGTCTGTTCGCGACCCCAACGAGATGCTCGTTCGCCACATTCTCGACAGCATCGTGGTTGCCCCCTGGCTGAAAGGTGAACGCTTTATCGACGTGGGGACGGGCCCTGGTCTGCCGGGTATTCCGCTGTCGATTGTTCGCCCTGAGAGCCATTTCACGCTGCTGGACAGCCTCGGCAAACGCGTGCGCTTTTTACGTCAGGTACAGCATGAGCTGAAGCTTGAGAACATCACGCCCGTGCAGAGCAGGGTAGAGGAGTTCCCGGCAGAGCCGCCGTTTGATGGGGTTATCAGCCGCGCATTTGCGTCGCTCAACGATATGGTGAGCTGGTGCAAACACTTACCTGCGGAAAACGGCCGCTTTTATGCGCTGAAAGGGCAGTTGCCAGGCGATGAGATTGAACAGCTTCCGGACGGTTTTGCTGTCGAGTCTATTGAGAAATTAGAGATTCCTCAGCTCGAAGGTGAACGTCACCTGGTGATAATTAAGCCAAACAATTTTTAAAAAATTAATAAAAAATGTGGAATTCGTGCTGTTCTTATCATGTTAAAAAACAGCACAACTAGCGGGGATTTATCGGGCAGCTTTTAACCTCTGCTTCACTAAGGTTTTTCTTCCGGTTAACGAAGTAACTGTTATTCACCGAGAAGATAGTCATCTGTGAAAATATAAGTCTGCTAAAAGTGGAAGGCAGTAACCAGAACGCAATGTTAATTATTTATTAAGAATGTCAATAAAAGGTTTTTATTGTGTACTGGGCTGTTTTGAAAATAGTTACGACGTTTTGCGTTTAATTTCATAAAGATAAATTTCCGCGATTTGCGCCTTTGATAAATACAACCTTATCGCAAATGTGTGTTTTGTGATCTCGTGCACGCTTTATCGTCAACGTTTTCGCGCTGTTTGCAGTTTTGGTCGAAGGTTGACGCTTTCAGCGAAAGTTAAAAAATAGCGGTGGGGAAAAATATTTAAACATTTATTCACCTTTTCGCTACTTAATGTTTGAAATCACGGGTGCGCACCGTATAATTTGACCGCTTTTTGATGCTTGACTCTGAGCCTTAAAGGACGTTTTATACGACACGCGGCATACCTCGAAGGGAGCAGGAGTAAAAACGTGATGTCTGTGTCGCTCTTGAGTAGAAACGTTGCTCGTAAGCTTCTGTTCATTCAGTTTCTGGCTGTGATAGCAAGTGGACTGCTGTTTAGCCTCAAAGACCCCTTCTGGGGCATCTCCGCCGTGTGCGGGGGTTTGGCGGTTGTGCTGCCAAACGTGTTGTTTATGATTTTTGCCTGGCGTCATCAGGCGCATACACCTGCCAAAGGCCGCGTGGCCTGGTCCTTCGCTCTCGGCGAAGTGTGTAAGGTGTTGCTGACCTTTGCCCTACTGGTGATGGCGCTGGCGGTTTTGAAAGTGGTCTTCATGCCGCTGATAGCAACGTGGGTTTTGGTGCTGGTGGTACAAGTTCTGGCTCCAGCTGTAATCAATAACAAAGGGTAAAAGGCATCATGGCTTCAGAAAATATGACGCCGCAGGATTACATAGGTCACCATCTGAATAACCTTCAGCTGGACCTGCGTACATTCTCGCTGGTGGATCCACATAACCCCCCGGCCACCTTCTGGACGATCAACATCGACTCCATGTTCTTCTCGGTGGTTTTGGGTCTTCTGTTCCTGGCCATGTTCCGCGGTGTTGCTAAACGAGCGACCAGCGGTGTACCAGGGAAATTCCAGACCTTCATCGAAATGATCATCGGCTTCGTCCATGGCAGCGTCAAAGACATGTACCATGGCAAGAGCAAGCTGATTGCTCCGCTGGCGCTGACCGTGTTCGTTTGGGTCTTCCTGATGAACCTGATGGACCTGCTGCCAATCGATCTGCTGCCGTTCATCGGCGAGCACATCTTCGGCCTGCCTGCACTGCGTGTGGTACCGTCTGCGGACGTGAACATCACCCTGTCGATGGCGCTGGGCGTGTTTATCCTGATTCTTTTCTACAGCATCAAAATGAAAGGCGTAAGCGGCTTTGTGAAAGAGCTTACCTTGCAGCCGTTCAACCACTGGGCGTTTATTCCGGTCAACCTGATCCTGGAAGGCGTTAGCCTGCTGTCCAAACCTGTTTCACTGGGTCTGCGACTGTTCGGCAACATGTATGCGGGTGAGCTGATTTTCATTCTGATCGCGGGTCTTCTGCCGTGGTGGTCACAGTGGGTTCTGAATGTGCCGTGGGCCATTTTCCACATCCTGATCATTACGCTGCAAGCCTTTATCTTCATGGTTCTGACGATCGTCTATCTGTCGATGGCGTCTGAAGAGCACTGATTTTTTACCAACACTACTACGTTTTAATTGAAACAAACTGGAGACTGTCATGGAAAACCTGAATATGGATCTGCTGTACATGGCTGCCGCTGTGATGATGGGTCTGGCGGCTATCGGTGCTGCGATCGGTATCGGCATCCTCGGGGGCAAATTCCTGGAAGGCGCTGCGCGTCAACCTGATCTGATTCCTCTGCTGCGTACTCAGTTCTTTATCGTTATGGGTCTGGTGGATGCTATCCCAATGATCGCTGTAGGTCTGGGTCTGTACGTGATGTTTGCTGTCGCGTAGTAGTAGTTTTAAAACCCTAAGCCACAGATATTAAAGAGGTATTGTGCTGTGAACATGAACGCAACAATCCTCGGCCAGGCCATCGCGTTTATTCTCTTTGTCTGGTTCTGCATGAAGTATGTATGGCCGCCTTTAATGGCTGCCATCGAAAAACGTCAGAAAGAAATTGCTGACGGTCTGGCTTCTGCAGAACGCGCTAAGAAAGATTTGGACCTTGCACAGGCCAACGCGACAGACCAGCTGAAAAAAGCGAAAGCGGAAGCTCAGGTTATCATCGAACAGGCTAACAAACGCCGTTCGCAGATCCTGGACGAAGCTAAAGCTGAAGCAGAACAGGAACGTACTAAGATCGTGACACAGGCTCAGGCTGAAATTGAAGCTGAGCGTAAACGTGCTCGTGAAGAACTGCGTAAGCAGGTTGCGATTCTGGCTGTTGCTGGCGCCGAGAAGATCATCGAACGTTCCGTGGATGAAGCTGCTAACAGCGACATCGTGGACAAACTTGTCGCTGAACTGTAAGGAGGGAGGGGCTGATGTCTGAATTTGTTACGGTAGCTCGCCCCTACGCCAAAGCAGCTTTTGACTTTGCTATCGAACACCAAAATGTCGATCGCTGGCAGAATATGCTGGCGTTTGCCGCTGAGGTGACGAAAAACGAACAAATGGCCGAGTTGCTTTCCGGTGCGTTAGCACCTGAAACCCTCGCCGCGTCGTTTATCGCCGTGTGCGGAGAGCAACTGGATGCCAACGGCCAGAACCTGATTAAGGTGATGGCAGAGAATGGTCGTCTCCGTGTGCTCCCGGATGTTCTCGAGCAGTTTGAGCACTTACGTGCCCTTAGTGAAGCTACCGCTGAAGTCGAAGTGACTTCTGCGACTGAACTGAGTGACGAACAGCTTGCGAAAATTACCGCCGCGATGGAAAAACGTCTGTCACGCAAAGTTAAGCTGAATTGCAAAATCGATAAGTCTGTAATGGCAGGCGTAATCATCCGCTCGGGTGATATGGTCATTGATGGCAGCGTACGCGGCCGTCTTGAGCGCCTTGCAGACGTCTTGCAGTCTTAAGGGGACTGGAGCATGCAACTGAATTCCACCGAAATCAGCGAACTGATCAAGCAGCGCATTGCTCAGTTCAATGTTGTGAGTGAAGCTCACAACGAAGGTACTATTGTTTCTGTAAGTGACGGTGTTATCCGCATCCACGGCCTGGCCGATTGTATGCAGGGTGAGATGATTTCCCTGCCGGGTAACCGTTACGCTATCGCACTGAACCTGGAGCGCGACTCCGTTGGTGCAGTTGTGATGGGTCCATACGCTGACCTCGCCGAAGGCATGAAGGTTAAGTGTACTGGCCGTATTCTGGAAGTGCCGGTTGGCCGTGGCCTGCTGGGTCGCGTTGTTAACACCCTGGGTGCGCCAATCGACGGTAAAGGTCCGGTTGAGCACGATGGCTTCTCCCCAATCGAAGTTATCGCACCGGGCGTTATCGACCGTCAGTCCGTAGATCAGCCTGTTCAGACAGGTTATAAGTCCGTTGATGCCATGATCCCAATCGGTCGTGGTCAGCGTGAACTGATCATCGGTGACCGTCAGACCGGTAAAACCGCAATGGCTATCGACGCCATCATCAACCAGCGTGACTCCGGCATCAAATGTGTGTACGTGGCCATCGGCCAGAAAGCGTCCACCATTTCCAACGTGGTTCGTAAACTGGAAGAGCACGGCGCACTGTCTAACACCATCGTTGTGGTGGCGACCGCGTCTGAATCTGCTGCACTGCAATACCTGGCGCCATACGCCGGTTGCGCAATGGGCGAATACTTCCGTGACCGCGGTGAAGATGCGCTGATCGTATACGATGACCTGTCTAAACAGGCTGTTGCTTATCGTCAGGTTTCCCTGCTGCTCCGTCGTCCACCTGGACGTGAAGCGTTCCCTGGCGACGTATTCTACCTCCACTCTCGTCTGCTGGAGCGTGCTTCTCGCGTTAACGCGGAATACGTCGAGAACTTCACCAAAGGTGAAGTGAAGGGTAAAACGGGCTCTCTGACCGCTCTGCCGATCATTGAAACCCAGGCGGGTGACGTTTCTGCGTTCGTTCCGACCAACGTAATCTCCATTACCGATGGTCAGATCTTCCTGGAAACCAACCTGTTTAACTCCGGTATTCGTCCGGCAGTTAACCCGGGTATCTCCGTATCCCGTGTTGGTGGTGCTGCTCAGACCAAGATCATCAAGAAACTGTCCGGTGGTATCCGTACCGCGCTGGCACAGTATCGTGAACTGGCTGCGTTCTCTCAGTTCGCATCCGATCTGGACGAAGCAACCCGTAAACAGCTGAGCCACGGTCAGAAAGTGACCGAGCTGCTGAAGCAGAAACAGTACGCACCAATGTCTGTTGCTCAGCAGGGCCTGGTTCTGTTCGCGGCTGAACGCGGTTACCTCGAAGATGTGGAACTGGCGAAAATCGGTAGCTTCGAAGCCGCTCTGCTGGCTTACGTCGACCGTGATCACGCTCCGCTGATGCAAGAGATCAACCAGACCGGTGGCTATAACGACGAAATCGAAGGCAAGCTGAAAGCTATCCTCGATTCCTTCAAAGCAACCCAATCCTGGTAATCGTCCGGCGGCTTGTCTCAGGACAAGCCGCCTGGCATTGAGGAGAAGCTCATGGCCGGCGCAAAAGAGATACGTAGTAAGATCGCAAGCGTCCAGAACACGCAAAAGATCACTAAAGCGATGGAGATGGTCGCCGCTTCCAAAATGCGTAAATCGCAGGATCGCATGGCGGCCAGCCGTCCTTATGCAGAAACCATGCGCAAAGTGATTGGTCACCTTGCAAACGGTAATCTGGAATATAAGCACCCTTACCTGGAAGAACGCGACGTTAAGCGCGTGGGCTACCTGGTGGTGTCGACCGACCGTGGTCTGTGTGGCGGCTTGAACATTAACCTGTTCAAAAAACTGCTGGCGGATATGAAAGCATGGTCTGAAAAAGGCGTTCAGTGCGATATCGCAATGATCGGCTCTAAAGGCGTCTCTTTCTTTAATTCCGTTGGTGGCAACATTGTCGCTCAGGTGACCGGTATGGGTGATAACCCGTCCCTGTCCGAACTGATCGGCCCGGTTAAAGTGATGTTGCAGGCTTATGATGAAGGCCGTCTGGACAGACTGTACGTTGTCAGCAACAAATTCATTAACACCATGTCTCAGGTTCCAACGCTCACTCAGATGCTGCCGTTACCGGCATCAGAAGATGGCGAGCTGAAGCAAAAAACCTGGGATTACCTGTATGAACCCGATCCGAAACCGCTGCTGGATACCCTGCTGCGTCGTTACGTTGAATCTCAGGTTTATCAGGGCGTTGTAGAAAACCTGGCCAGCGAGCAGGCCGCACGAATGGTGGCGATGAAAGCCGCGACCGATAATGGCGGCAGCCTGATTAAAGAGCTGCAGTTGGTTTACAACAAAGCTCGTCAGGCCAGCATTACTCAGGAACTCACCGAGATCGTCTCGGGGGCCGCCGCGGTTTAACCAGGTTTACGAATTACGTAGAGGATTCAAGATGGCTACTGGAAAGATTGTCCAGGTAATCGGCGCCGTGGTGGACGTCGAGTTCCCTCAGGACGCCGTACCACGCGTGTACGACGCGCTTGAGGTACAGAATGGTAACGAGAGCCTGGTGCTGGAAGTTCAGCAGCAGCTCGGCGGCGGTATCGTGCGTACCATCGCGATGGGTTCTTCCGACGGTCTGCGTCGTGGTCTGGAAGTAAAAGACCTTGAGCACCCGATCGAAGTCCCGGTAGGTAAAGCAACACTGGGTCGTATCATGAACGTATTGGGTCAGCCAATCGACATGAAAGGCGACATCGGTGAAGAAGAGCGTTGGGCTATCCACCGCGCGGCACCTTCCTACGAAGAGCTGTCCAGCTCTCAGGAACTGCTGGAAACCGGTATCAAAGTTATCGACCTGATGTGTCCGTTCGCGAAGGGCGGTAAAGTTGGTCTGTTCGGTGGTGCGGGTGTAGGTAAAACCGTAAACATGATGGAGCTGATCCGTAACATCGCGATCGAGCACTCCGGTTACTCTGTGTTTGCGGGCGTAGGTGAACGTACTCGTGAGGGTAACGACTTCTACCACGAAATGACCGACTCCAACGTTCTGGACAAAGTATCCCTGGTTTACGGCCAGATGAACGAGCCACCTGGAAACCGTCTGCGCGTTGCGCTGACCGGCCTGACGATGGCTGAGAAGTTCCGTGACGAAGGCCGTGACGTTCTGCTGTTCGTTGATAACATCTATCGTTACACCCTGGCCGGTACTGAAGTATCTGCACTGCTGGGTCGTATGCCTTCAGCGGTAGGTTATCAGCCTACGCTGGCGGAAGAGATGGGTGTTCTTCAGGAACGTATCACCTCTACCAAAACCGGTTCTATCACCTCCGTTCAGGCGGTATACGTACCTGCGGATGACTTGACTGACCCATCACCAGCCACCACCTTTGCGCACTTAGATGCAACCGTGGTACTGAGCCGTCAGATCGCGTCTCTGGGTATCTACCCAGCCGTTGACCCGCTGGACTCCACCAGCCGTCAGCTGGATCCACTGGTTGTTGGTCAGGAACACTACGACACCGCGCGTGGCGTACAGTCCCTGCTGCAGCGTTACCAGGAACTGAAAGACATCATCGCCATCCTGGGTATGGATGAACTGTCTGAAGAAGACAAACTGGTGGTAGCACGTGCGCGTAAGATCCAGCGCTTCCTGTCCCAGCCGTTCTTCGTTGCGGAAGTATTCACCGGTTCTCCAGGTAAATACGTTTCCCTGAAAGACACCATCCGTGGCTTTAAAGGCATCATGGAAGGCGAATACGATCACCTGCCAGAGCAGGCGTTCTACATGGTTGGTTCCATCGAAGAAGCTGTGGAAAAAGCCAAAAAACTTTAACGCCTTAATCGGAGGGTGATATGGCAATGACTTACCACCTGGACGTCGTCAGCGCAGAGCAACAAATGTTCTCTGGTCTGGTCGAAAAAATCCAGGTAACGGGTAGTGAAGGTGAACTGGGTATTTTCCCGGGTCACGCACCGCTGCTCACCGCCATTAAGCCTGGTATGATCCGCATCGTTAAACAGTTCGGTCACGAAGAGTTTATCTATCTGTCCGGCGGCATTCTTGAAGTGCAGCCTGGCAGTGTGACCGTTCTGGCCGATACCGCTATTCGTGGCCAGGATCTCGACGAAGCGCGAGCCCTGGAGTCGAAGCGTAAGGCTGAAGAGCACATTAACAGCTCTCATGGTGACGTGGATTACGCTCAGGCGTCTGCGGAGCTGGCCAAAGCGATCGCGAAACTGCGCGTTATCGAGTTGACCAAAAAAGCGATGTAACACCGGCTTGAAAAGCACAAAAGCCAGTCTGGATACCAGGCTGGCTTTTTTTTTCGGCCTTAATTCATGCTGAAAAAGATGTAGAATTTTAAGCATCAAACGTTTTTACTTCTCACTCAAACTACCGTCAGGATGCGTATGTCAAACAGTGCGATGAGCGTGGTGATCCTTGCCGCAGGCAAAGGGACCCGCATGTATTCCGACCTGCCTAAAGTGCTTCACACGCTTGCAGGAAAGCCAATGGTGCAGCATGTCATTGATGCAGCGAATGAACTGGGTGCTAATCAGGTTCACCTGGTCTACGGCCACGGCGGCGATCTGCTTAAAAAGACGCTGAGCGACGACAAGCTCAACTGGGTGCTTCAGGCTGAACAGTTGGGTACAGGCCATGCCATGCAGCAGGCTGCGCCCTTCTTTGCGGATGACGAAGACATTTTGATGCTCTATGGCGATGTTCCGCTGATCTCTGTTGAAACACTGACTCGCCTGCGTGAAGCCAAACCGCAGGGCGGCATCGGTTTATTAACCGTCGTGCTGGACGATCCAACCGGTTATGGTCGTATCACCCGTGAAAACGGCAACGTTACGGGTATTGTTGAGCATAAAGATGCCAGTGAGGCGCAGCGTCAGATTCAGGAGATCAACACCGGTATCCTGATTGCCAATGGCGCGGATATGAAGCGCTGGCTGTCGAAGCTCAACAACAACAATGCGCAGGGTGAATACTATATCACCGATATTATTGCGATGGCGTACCACGAAGGGCGCGAGATTGCGGCGGTCCATCCGGCACGCATCAGCGAAACCGAAGGGGTGAATAACCGTCTTCAGCTTTCCCGCCTTGAGCGTGTTTATCAGTCCGAACAGGCTGAAAAACTGCTGCTGGCAGGCGTGATGCTGCGCGATCCGGCGCGTTTCGATCTGCGTGGCTCATTATCTCACGGGCGTGACGTTGAAATTGATACTAACGTTATCCTCGAGGGTAACGTGACGCTGGGCAACCGCGTCAAAATTGGCGCCGGCTGCGTGATCAAAAACAGCATCATCGGTGACGACTGCGAAATCAGCCCGTACAGCGTGGTGGAAGATGCCCGTCTGGACGTGGCCTGTACTATCGGCCCGTTTGCGCGTCTGCGCCCGGGTGCTGAGCTGCTGGAAGGCGCTCACGTGGGTAACTTCGTGGAGATGAAAAAAGCGCGTCTGGGTAAAGGCTCTAAAGCAGGTCATCTGACCTATCTGGGCGACGCGGAAATTGGCAATAACGTGAATATTGGTGCAGGGACGATTACCTGTAACTATGACGGCGCCAATAAGTTTAAAACGATCATTGGTGATGACGTGTTCGTTGGCTCCGATACGCAGTTGGTGGCGCCTGTTACCGTGGGTAACGGGGTGACTATTGCCGCTGGAACAACCGTAACGCGCGATGTGGCCGAGAACGAGCTGGTATTAAGCCGCGTTCCGCAGGTCAGCAAGCAGGGCTGGAAACGCCCGGTGAAGAAAAAGTAACAACAAGGCGGGTGGCGCTACGCTTACCCGCCCTACGATTGAGTAGGCCTGATAAGGCGTAGCCGTCATCAGGCAAACCCGGGAGAGGAGATAAATATATATCTCCCCCCACAAGCAGTACCCATAAAAATAACCCCACTCTCTACAAGGCTCGGGGCGCCCGGAAAGGGCAAATACAGGTCAGCGACAACGCAGGCATAATGCCTAAATTCGGAATATAAATTATGTGTGGAATTGTTGGCGCAGTTGCGCAGCGTGATATTGCTGAAATCCTTCTCGAAGGTTTACGTCGTCTGGAATACCGTGGTTACGACTCTGCCGGTCTGGCTGTCGTCGATGCAGAAGGTCATATGACCCGTCTGCGTCGTCTCGGTAAAGTGCAGATGCTGGCCCAGGCCGCGGAAGAACATCCGCTGCACGGGGGAACCGGTATTGCGCATACCCGCTGGGCGACGCACGGCGAACCGTCTGAAGGCAACGCGCACCCGCATGTGTCTGAACACATCGTGGTTGTGCACAACGGCATTATCGAAAACCACGAACCGCTGCGCGAAGCACTGAAAGCGCGCGGCTACACTTTCGTCTCTGAAACGGACACCGAAGTGATTGCTCACCTGGTGCACTGGGAGCTGGAGCAGGGCGGCACACTGCGTGATGCGGTGCTGCGTGCTATCCCTCAGCTGCGCGGTGCGTACGGTACGGTGATCATGGATTCCCGCGATCCGTCCACGCTGCTGGCCGCGCGTTCCGGTAGCCCGATGGTTATCGGTCTGGGCATGGGTGAAAACTTTATCGCCTCTGACCAGCTGGCGCTCCTGCCGGTCACCCGCCGCTTTATCTTCCTGGAAGAGGGGGATATCGCCGAAGTGACTCGCCGCAGCGTGACCGTGTTCGATACCAAAGGCGAGCAGGTGAAGCGCCAGGAGATCGAATCTAACCTGCAGTACGACGCGGGCGACAAAGGCGCTTACCGTCACTACATGCAGAAAGAGATTTACGAGCAGCCAAACGCCATCAAAAACACCCTGACCGGGCGCATCAGCCACGGTGAAGTGGATCTGAGCGAGCTGGGTGCAAATGCGAATGAACTGCTCAGCAAGGTTGAGCACATTCAGATCGTGGCCTGCGGCACCTCCTACAACTCCGGTATGGTCTCTCGCTACTGGTTTGAATCCCTGGCGGGCGTGCCGTGTGATGTGGAAATTGCGTCTGAATTCCGCTATCGCAAATCTGCGGTGCGTCGTAACAGCCTGATGATCACCCTTTCCCAGTCTGGTGAAACGGCGGATACCCTGGCTGCGCTGCGACTGTCTAAAGAGCTGGGTTACCTGGGCTCTCTGGCCATCTGTAACGTCCCGGGCTCTTCCCTGGTGCGTGAATCCGATCTGGCGCTGATGACCAAAGCGGGTACCGAAATCGGCGTGGCCTCCACTAAAGCGTTTACCACTCAGCTGACCGTTCTGCTGATGCTGGTGGCGAAGCTGGCGCGTCTGAAAGGCGAAGATGCTTCCGTTGAGCATGACATCGTTCATGGTCTGCAGGCGCTGCCGAGCCGTATTGAGCAGATGTTGTCTCAGGACAAACGCATTGAAGTGCTGGCGGAAGATTTCTCTGACAAGCATCACGCCCTGTTCCTGGGTCGTGGCGATCAGTATCCGATTGCGCTGGAAGGCGCGCTGAAGCTGAAAGAGATCTCCTATATTCACGCTGAAGCCTATGCGGCAGGCGAACTGAAACACGGCCCGCTGGCGCTGATTGACGCCGATATGCCGGTCATCGTTGTGGCACCCAACAACGAACTGCTGGAAAAACTGAAATCTAATATCGAAGAAGTGCGCGCCCGCGGCGGTGTCCTGTACGTCTTCGCCGACAAAGATGCCGGTTTCGCCAGCAGCGACAACATGCACATCATCGAGATGCCGCATGTGGAAGAGGTGATTGCACCGATCTTCTACACCGTTCCGCTGCAGCTGCTGGCTTACCACGTGGCGCTGATCAAAGGCACCGACGTCGACCAGCCGCGTAACCTGGCGAAATCGGTCACTGTAGAATAAACCCTTCAGGCTCCACCTTCGGGTGGAGCTTTTTTATCCTGCCTGGTTTGTTTTTCATCAATCCTTTCTCATTTTTAATAATGACAATTTGTCATCTTCAGCTACTTTTTTCAGTGTCACATAAAGAAAATATTTCTGAAAACAACCTGTCATAAAAGTGGCTAACTCGATGAAAATTAAGCTTTGTTTTGTTTAATTTTAAGTTAAATTTTCATTGTCATAAAACTGTCATAATTCGTACATTTATCTGTCACCTGTTTGTCCTATTTTGCTCATCGTAGCCACTAAACAACGATTTACGAAAATCTTGCAGGAGACATTATGAAAGTTATGCGTACCACTGTCGCAACTGTTGTCGCCGCGACCTTATCTCTGAGCGCGTTCTCTGTATTTGCAGAAGCAAGCCTGACTGGCGCTGGTGCAACCTTCCCTGCGCCGGTGTATGCCAAATGGGCGGATACCTACCAGAAAGAAACCGGTAACAAGGTTAACTATCAGGGTATCGGCTCCTCCGGTGGCGTGAAACAAATTACCGCGAACACGGTTGATTTCGGCGCGTCTGACGCTCCGCTGTCTGATGACAAACTGGCTCAGGAAGGCCTGTTCCAGTTCCCTACCGTGATCGGTGGCGTGGTTCTGGCCATCAACCTGCCGGGCGTGAAGTCGGGCGAGCTGGTGCTGGACGGCAAAACGCTGGGTGACATCTACCTGGGCAACATCAAAAAATGGGATGACGAAGCGATCGCTAAGCTCAACCCAGGCCTGAAGCTGCCTTCTCAGAACATCGCCGTGGTTCGCCGCGCGGATGGTTCCGGTACCTCTTTCGTGTTCACCAGCTACCTGGCGAAAGTGAACGAAGAGTGGAAATCTAAAGTCGGCTCCGGCTCTACCGTTAACTGGCCTACCGGTCTGGGCGGTAAAGGTAACGACGGTATCGCCGCGTTCGTACAGCGTCTGCCTGGCTCCATCGGCTACGTAGAGTACGCGTACGCGAAGCAGAACAACCTGTCCTACACCAAACTGGTTTCTGCCGACGGCAAACCGGTTAGCCCGACCGAAGAGAACTTTGCTAACGCCGCCAAAGGCGCTGACTGGAGCAAATCCTTCGCGCAGGATCTGACTAACCAGAAGGGCGAAGGTGCATGGCCAATCACCTCTACCACCTTCATCCTGGTGCACAAAGAGCAGAAGAAACCTGAGCAGGGCGCTGAAGTGCTGAAGTTCTTCGACTGGGCATACAAAAACGGCGGCAAACAGGCTAACGCTCTGGATTACGCCACCCTGCCGGACAACGTGGTTGAGCAGATTCGCGCTGCATGGAAAACCAACGTAAAAGACAGCAGCGGTAAAGCATTGTATTAATTTAGCATTCTGACGAAAATGGCGGGTGGCGCTTGCGCTTACCCGCCCTACGGTTCCGACTGTAGGCCGGGTAAGCGCAAGCGCCACCCGGCGATTTCGTAAACGCGTTTAACAGAAGAGTAATTTATGGCTGCAACCAAGCCTGCATTTAACCCTCCGGGTAAAAAAGGTGACATGATTTTCAGCGCGCTGGTCAAACTGGCTGCGCTGATTGTGCTATTGCTGCTGGGCGGCATTATCGTGTCTCTGATTTTCTCCTCCTGGCCGAGCATCCAGAAATTCGGTTTCTCCTTCCTGTGGACCAAAGAGTGGGACGCGCCGAACGACATCTACGGTGCCCTGGTGCCAATTTACGGCACGCTGGTGACCTCGTTCATCGCCCTGCTGATTGCGGTTCCGGTAAGCTTTGGTATTGCCCTGTTCCTGACGGAGCTGGCGCCGGGCTGGCTGCGTCGTCCGCTGGGGATCGCCATCGAACTGCTGGCAGCTATTCCGAGTATCGTCTACGGCATGTGGGGCCTGTTCATCTTTGCGCCACTGTTCGCCACGTACTTCCAGGAACCGGTGGGTAACGTCCTCTCTGCCATTCCGTTTGTGGGGGCCCTGTTCTCTGGCCCGGCTTTCGGTATCGGCATTCTGGCGGCTGGCGTGATCCTCGCCATCATGATTATTCCGTACATTGCGGCGGTTATGCGCGATGTCTTCGAACAAACGCCGGTGATGATGAAAGAGTCGGCCTATGGTATCGGCTGTACCACCTGGGAAGTGATCTGGCGCATCGTCCTTCCGTTCACCAAAAATGGGGTGATCGGGGGCGTGATGCTGGGCTTAGGTCGCGCGCTGGGTGAAACCATGGCGGTCACCTTTATCATCGGTAACACCTACCAGCTCGACAGCGCGTCGCTCTATATGCCGGGTAACAGTATTACCTCTGCGCTGGCGAATGAATTTGCGGAAGCGGAATCAGGTCTGCACGTCGCGGCGCTGATGGAGCTGGGTCTGATTCTGTTCGTAATTACCTTCATTGTTCTGGCGATTTCCAAGCTGATGATTATGCGTCTCGCTAAAAATGAGGGAGCACGCTAATGGCCACTCTCGAAATGCAAGCAACTGCTGAACTGGCGGAATCCCGCCGCAAAATGCAGGCCAGACGCCGCATGAAAAACCGCATTGCCCTGACGCTCTCTATGGCGACGATGGCATTCGGCCTGTTCTGGCTGGTCTGGATCCTCTTCTCGACGGTCGTTCGCGGGATTGACGGAATGTCACTGTCGCTGTTCACCGAAATGACGCCGCCGCCGAACACGGCGGGAGGTGGCCTGGCGAATGCCCTGGCGGGCAGCGGACTGCTGATCCTCTGGGCGACGGTCTTCGGCACGCCGCTGGGCATCATGGCGGGCATCTACCTGGCAGAATACGGCCGTAAATCCTGGCTGGCGGAAGTGATTCGCTTCATTAACGACATTTTGTTGTCAGCCCCGTCTATCGTCGTGGGTCTGTTCGTTTACACCGTGGTGGTGGCGCAGATGGAACACTTCTCCGGCTGGGCGGGCGTCATTGCGCTGGCGCTGCTGCAGGTGCCGATTGTGATTCGAACCACCGAGAACATGCTGAAACTGGTGCCGGACAGCCTGCGTGAAGCGGCTTACGCGCTGGGTACGCCGAAATGGAAGATGATCTCTGCGATTACGCTGAAGGCGTCGGTCTCCGGGATCATGACCGGTATCCTGCTGGCGGTGGCGCGTATCGCGGGTGAAACGGCACCGCTGCTGTTTACGTCCCTCTCCAACCAGTTCTGGAGCACGGACATGATGCAGCCGATCGCCAACCTGCCGGTGACGATCTTTAAATTTGCGATGAGCCCCTTCGCGGAATGGCAGCAGCTGGCCTGGGCCGGGGTGCTGATCATTACCCTTTGCGTACTGTTGCTGAACATTCTGGCGCGCGTCATTTTCGCGAAGAAGAAACACGGTTAATTTTTTACGGCGCGGCAGATCGCGGCGCCGAATGAGGAAATGAGTCAATGAGTATGGTTGATACTGCCCCGGGTAAGATTCAGGTTCGTGATTTGAACTTCTACTACGGCAAATTCCATGCCCTGAAGAACATCAACCTGGATATCGCAAAGAACCAGGTCACGGCATTTATCGGTCCGTCCGGCTGCGGGAAATCCACGCTGCTGCGTACCTTTAACAAAATGTATTCGCTCTATCCGGAGCAGCGCGCTGAAGGGGAAATCATCCTCGACGGCGAAAACATTCTGACCCAGGCTCAGGATATCGCCCTGCTGCGCGCGAAAGTGGGGATGGTGTTCCAGAAACCCACGCCGTTCCCGATGTCCATTTATGACAACATCGCCTTTGGCGTTCGC
This sequence comes from Enterobacter cloacae complex sp. Mu1197, assembly GCF_040059225.1. Lineage (NCBI taxonomy): Bacteria > Pseudomonadati > Pseudomonadota > Gammaproteobacteria > Enterobacterales > Enterobacteriaceae > Enterobacter > Enterobacter cloacae complex sp. Mu1197. The sequence continues at coordinate 4,693,040 of NZ_CP157375.1, forward strand.
CTGTTTGAAAAGCTCTCCCGTGCCGATATGGATGAGCGCGTGCAGTGGGCTTTGACCAAGGCCGCATTATGGAACGAAACCAAAGATAAGTTGCACCAGAGCGGGTACTCTCTCTCCGGTGGTCAGCAGCAGCGTCTGTGCATTGCGCGCGGTATTGCGATTCGCCCGGAAGTGTTGCTGCTGGATGAGCCTTGTTCAGCGCTGGACCCGATCTCAACCGGTCGCATTGAAGAACTGATCACCGAGCTGAAGCAGGATTACACCGTGGTTATCGTGACCCACAACATGCAGCAGGCTGCACGTTGTTCCGATCACACGGCGTTTATGTACCTGGGTGAATTGATTGAGTTCAGTAACACGGACGATCTGTTCACTAAGCCCGCGAAGAAACAAACCGAAGATTATATTACTGGCCGCTACGGTTGATTTGCCTTAGTGCATGTGGAGAAACCATGGACAACCTCAATCTTAATAAACACATTTCCGGCCAGTTCAACGCAGAGCTGGAAAGCATTCGCACCCAGGTGATGACCATGGGCGGCATGGTCGAGCAGCAGCTTTCTGATGCGATTACGGCGATGCACAACCAGGACAGCGAGCTGGCGAAGCGCGTCATTGAAGGCGATAAAAACGTCAACATGATGGAAGTGGCTATCGACGAGGCCTGCGTGCGCATTATCGCGAAGCGTCAGCCGACGGCGAGCGACCTGCGTCTGGTGATGGCGATCATCAAAACCATCGCCGAGCTGGAACGTATCGGCGACGTTGCGGATAAAATCTGCCGTACCGCGCTGGAGAAGTTCTCTCAGCAGCATCAGCCACTGCTGGTCAGCCTGGAGTCGCTGGGCCGTCACACCGTGCAGATGCTGCACGACGTGCTGGATGCCTTTGCGCGTATGGATCTGGACGAAGCGGTGCGTATCTACCGCGAAGACAAGAAGGTCGATCAGGAGTATGAAGGCATCGTGCGTCAGCTAATGACCTACATGATGGAAGATTCCCGCACGATCCCAAGCGTACTGACGGCTCTGTTCTGCGCGCGCTCCATCGAGCGTATCGGCGACCGCTGCCAGAACATTTGCGAATACATTTTCTACTTCGTGAAGGGTCAGGACTTCCGTCACGTGGGCGGCGACGAGCTGGACAAGCTGCTGGCGGGTAAAGATCCGAAAGAGTAATGTTTGTGGCGGGTGGCGCTAGCGCTTACCCGCCCTACTTGCCCTGTAGGCCGGATAAGCGTTAGCGCCATCCGGCTTTGTTTTTTCAGCGAGTAATATCCCACCCGCGGGCCTTCCACAGCACGGGTAGCTGCGCCAGATCGGTGAAGGTCGTGACTTTGGGATGATCGATCGGCTTGTTGTGCGGGTCGGCGCAGAAGTAAAACACCTCCATTCCCGCATCAATCCCCGACTGCGCGCCCGCAGACGAGTCATCCACCAGAATGCAGTTCTCTACGTTAACGTTCATCGCCTTTGCCGCATGGAACATCAGTGCCGGGTCCGGCTTCCAGCGCTGGATATCGTAGCCGCTGAACAGTTTTTCCGGGAAGTGGTGCAACATCTCAAGCTTGCCCAGCGAGTGCTGCATTTTGCTGACTGGACCGTTGGAGACCACGCAGATCGGCACCGTCATCGCATCCAGCAGCGCGTTTGCGCCCGGAATCACCTCCAGCTCCGAATCGAACAGGCGTGCAACCTCGGCGCGGTAGACCGGTTCCAGAGCCGCTTTCTCCAGAACGACGCCGTGTTCTTCGTTAATGATGTCGATGATCTCGTAGAGCTTCACGCCCTTAAAGCGTTTAAACACCTCTTCGAGTTCCAGCGTAATGCCAAATTCCTGGAACATGGCCACATACGCGCGGGAACAAATGACCTCACTGTCGACCAGCGTACCGTCGCAGTCGAAAAATACCGCTTCAATTCCGGACATGCCTTTCCCTTTTAACCAGTTTAACGTTTACGTACGGCAGTTCGCCGGAACGCAATCGTTGCCGTATAAGCAAATTCAATGAAAAAAGTATCACGTAACCGCCACTATTGTCGCATTTTGGTATAGGATAGCGACGAATTTTCCCTCCTTGTTCGGAAATTGATGATGAGTCAACAACACACTACCCAGACATCTGGTCAGGGTCTGCTTGAGCGCGTGTTTAAACTGCGCGAGCACGGCACGACGGCACGCACCGAAGTGATCGCCGGTTTCACCACCTTCCTGACGATGGTCTATATCGTTTTTGTTAACCCTCAAATTCTGGGCGTTGCTGGCATGGATACCAGCGCCGTCTTCGTAACAACCTGTCTGATCGCGGCCCTTGGCAGCATTCTGATGGGCGTGTTCGCTAACCTGCCGGTCGCGCTGGCACCGGCGATGGGCCTGAATGCGTTCTTTGCCTTCGTGGTGGTTCAGGCGATGGGTCTGCCGTGGCAGGTGGGTATGGGCGCCATCTTCTGGGGCGCGGTTGGCCTGCTGCTGCTGACCATTTTCCGCGTGCGTTACTGGATGATTGCGAACATCCCCGTGAGCCTGCGCGTGGGCATTACCAGCGGTATCGGTCTGTTTATCGGGATGATGGGGCTGAAAAACGCCGGTGTTATCGTGGCGAACCCGGATACGCTGGTGAGCATCGGTCACCTGACCTCTCATAACGTGCTGCTGGGCGTGCTGGGCTTCTTTATCATCGCGATCCTGGCTTCCCGTAATATTCATGCGGCGGTGCTGGTGTCCATCGTGGTGACCACGCTGCTGGGCTGGATGTTGGGCGACGTTCACTATAACGGCATCGTTTCCGCGCCACCGAGCGTCTCTACCGTTGTTGGTCATGTTGATCTGGCGGGTTCCCTGAACCTGGGCCTGGCGGGCGTGATTTTCTCCTTCATGCTGGTGAACCTATTCGACTCTTCCGGTACGCTGATTGGCGTGACCGACAAAGCTGGTCTGGCTGATGAGAAAGGGAAATTCCCGCGCATGAAGCAGGCGCTGTTTGTGGACAGTATCTCCTCTGTGACCGGCTCATTTATCGGAACCTCGTCTGTTACCGCTTACATTGAATCCTCTTCCGGCGTGTCCGTGGGCGGCCGTACCGGCCTGACGGCGGTTGTGGTGGGTATTCTGTTCCTGCTGGTGATCTTCCTCTCGCCACTGGCGGGCATGGTGCCTCCGTACGCGGCGGCGGGTGCGCTGATCTACGTGGGGGTGCTGATGACCTCCAGCCTGTCTCGCGTGAAGTGGGATGATTTAACCGAAGCGGTGCCGGCGTTTATTACCGCCGTGATGATGCCGTTCAGCTTCTCGATTACCGAAGGTATCGCGCTGGGCTTTATCTCTTACTGCGTAATGAAGATCGGTACTGGCCGCTTCCGCGACCTCAGCCCATGCGTGATTGTTGTGGCGCTGCTGTTTGTACTGAAGATTGTGTTTATTGACGCGCACTAAGGTGCGGTTTGTGGTGTCAGGTGGCGCTTCGCTTACCTGACCTACTGACGAGTATAGGCCCGGTAAGCGCTAGCGCCACCGGGCTTTTTTATCAGGCTTTAACCCGCTTAATATAATCCCCGAACGCCGTCAGCTGGCCAGAGAGATGGTCGCGCGTGCTCTGATCCACCACCTCACCCGTTTGCGGGTCGACCTTGTTCTGAATCACTCCGCCCATAAATTCCGGCTTGTTCATCACCATCGCATCGAGGAAGACCAGGATCTGACGCAGGTGATACTGGCAGCGCGCGCCGCCAATCGCGCCCATGGAGCTGGTCTGGATCAGCACCGGTTTGCCTGACAGCGGCTGCTCAGGTAAACGGGACAGCCAGTCGATGGCATTCTTCAGACCACCGGGTACAGAGTAGTTGTACTCTGGCGTGACGATGACCACGCCGTCAGCCTGGCGGATCTGTTCGGCCAGCGCCTCAACGCTCTGCGGGAACCCTTCTTCCTGCTGTACGTCAGCATCATAAAGCGGAATATCGCCAATAGACGGCAGGGCGCTAATTTCCATACCTGCAGGCGCCAGCTGTGGCAGCGTGCGGGCTACCATCCCGTTAAATGAACCTTTGCGCAGGCTTCCCAGTAACGTAACGACTTTCAACGTATCAGACATGATTACTCCTGTTTCATCATGATGACCCTGATTGGATCAGCTTAGGGTAAATGCTTTTTCTGCCGGTAAACTGGTTAATCGCATCAGACGTGCGGCGGGCTCGTTGGCGCGCTCGGGCACATCAGGAAGGCTACGCCATCCCTGTTGACTGTCAAATTCCCAGATTTTCATGCGTTCGATGGCGGGGGTCACCGCGATGGACCAAATGAGCACATCCTCAGCGTCGCAGAGCGCTTCTACCAGCGTGGCCTGGGTGGCGCGCAGACGTCCGGAGCCTGGCAACAGCTGCAGCAGGCTGGCGTCGTCTGAGGCGCATCCGCAGAGCTTACGAATGCTCTGGCGCAAGGTAATAAGCTGCGCTCTGGCTTCGACAGGATCGTTCTGGTTGCGTACCCACAGCTTCTCATTGCTGGAGAGCGGATAGTCTTCATGCGCATTAGCGCCATGGAAGCTGCGCGTCGCACGCTGAAGTTCCATATCGAGCCCACAGTCTCCCTCGGTGGTCAGCGCGACGCCAATGATATTGCCCGTGTAGGCAATGGAAAAACGAGGGAGATCCGGGTCAGAAAAGACCGGACGGCCTTCTGGCTGGGTAATGATATCCGGCAGCTCGCTGGTGCCGTACAGCATAAACAGCAGTTCCGCGAGAAGCGCCCGGGACGCTAAAAACCGCGACCTGCGGTGCTCCGGAAGCGTGAGTGCTTCACGGTGACAGGCTGAAGAAATTCTTGCCGATACGAGACGTCCTTCTGTCAGTATCCCTCTTGCAAAGTGCGTAGCCATTTTTCGCTCCTTGATAATGGTCGTAATCGGTTAAACGGTTACATGATTATCGCTTAACTTGCCTCCTGTTTTAATCAGTAAATGGGCGTAAGAGAAGCCTTAGGACCGAACTTTACATTTTCTTAGGCAAAAATTGGATCGCTCGCACCGTACAGCGCCTTGATGGTCTCCCGCAGCCAGAGGATTTTTGGATTATGGCTGTTCCGCTTATGCCAGATCAGCGTGAAGGGCACGGTCAATTTTTCCGCCTGCTCCTCATCAATCGGAATGGGAAGGGCGATCAGCTTCCGCTGGTGGAGTTCATTGTAGTGGTGACAGTAGTGCGGGGCGGTGGCGATATAGTGATGGCCGGGCTGCGCCGCCATAAACATCGCCTGTTCGAAGCCCGGCAGGCTCATGGCGATCGTGCGCTCGCGTCCCATCTCCTTTAGCACCTCATCCAGCGCCCAGGTATCGCTGCGTTCCCAGAAGATGCTGATATGGGGATAGCGCAGGAAGGTCTCCAGATTCCACTCTTGCTGAAGCGCCGGATGATCCTCGCGCAGATAGACGCAGGGGCGGTCGCTGAACAGGATTTCGTAGTCGATAAACCACGGCATCAGCTTAAGCAGCTCGCGGGATCGCGGATGCGTTTCACGCCCGGTGAAGCCCAAATCCACCTCGCCACGCGTAATCGCGTCCAGCGAGTCGTAATCCCACTGGCGCATTTTCACCGTCGCCTGCGGATAGCGCTGGTTCACCTGCTCCAGCAGGGTATTGAAGCGGATCAGCATCAGCGGCGTTTCCGCGGCCAGCACGAACGTCAGCCCGCCCGGAGAGTCATGGTGGAATTTATCGAGGATCTGGTTGCCGATTTGCATCCAGTCAGCCAGATCCTGCTCCAGGCTCACCGTCAGCGGCGTCGGCAGCAGCCCTAGCGGCGTTTTGACAAACAGCGGATCATCGAACCAGTCGCGCAGCTTAGCCAGCGATTTGCTCACCGCTGACGGCGTCACGTTCATCCGCTTCGCCGCTTTGGTAACGCTGCGCTCCTGCAGCAAAAGCTGCAGGCACAGCAACAGGTTAAGATCGAGACTGCTGATGGGCTTCTTCATAGTGCGCCGCGGGCTGGATGACCATAAGTAAGGTAATGCAGACTATGCTACAGCCAATCAGAACCCCGATCAGCATATTCAGCGCGTTAAGCCCGATGACCGCCGCCAGCCAAATCCACAGCGACGAGCCGCAGACCTGCGCGATACCCAGCACCGAGCTGGCCACGCCTGCCCGCAGCGAGAAGGGACCAAGCGCCTGGCTCATCGCCACGCCAAAGCCAACCGAGAACCCGGCGCAAATGAGCGTAATGCCCACCAGCATCACCGCATGTGAGCTGGAAGTCGCCAGGATCGCGCCTGCGGCGAGGAATAAAACTTGTGAGGTCAGCATCAGCGTGCGCTGGCGGAAGATATTCAGCGCAAACGGGGTGGAGAACGACACAGCCATACTGACCAGAGCGGTTAATGCCATCACCGTGGAATACTCACCGCGATCGAAGCCCATGGTTTCCATCAGCAACACCGGGGAAACGTTTACATAGGTCAGGATCACCGCCACGCTTAACGTGGTCACGGCCAGACGGCTGAGGAAAAAGCGGTTGAGAAGCTTCTCTGCCGGGTGAATGGTTGCGGTATGGCCGGTATTCTGCGAGCCAGGGTGGGTCTCTTTTAGCACAGCGATCGACAGGATAAACACCAGCGCGCCCATCGCCGCCATGGTCCAGAACAGGCTCTGCCACGGGAATTTCAGCATGATCAGATAGCCCACGACCGGGGCCAGCACCGGGATGATGCAGGTAATGCCGTTCAGCATCGACAGCACTTTGGCGCGACGCTGGGCGCTTAAGGTGTCGCGCAAAATGGCAAACGCCACCACGTAGCAACCGCCCGCCCCGATGCCCTGGATAAAGCGCCCGGTCAGAAACACGGTGCTGTTTTGCGCCTGTGAGCAAAGAAGGGACGCCAGGGCAAAAACGATGGCTCCGGCGATAGCGACAGGCTGACGGCCTGCTTTATCCGCGATCTTCCCGGCAAAGACCATCGACGACGCCATCCCCGCGAGGTAGGCCGAAAACGCAATATGCAGCTGCGCTTCGCTGGCGCCCAGATCGCGGGCGATATGCGGTAATCCCACCAGATACATATCAATACCGGACGGATAAAGCAGAACTAATGCGAAACTACAAAACAGAAAACGCGCCATAAACCCCCCATAGATGCAGGCATGCAGGATAGGGGGTGAAAAGGGAATAGGCGAGTTGCCATTTGGACAATGGTGATTTCCCTGGAGGAAATCACCATGGATTAGCGGGAATTACTTACCAATACAGAAGCTCGAGAAGATCCGTCCCAGCAGATCGTCCGACGTAAACTCCCCGGTGATCTCGCTCAGATTCTGCTGCGCCAGACGCAGCTCTTCCGCCAGCAGTTCACCCGCCCACGCGCCGATCAGCTGCGCTTTACCCTGAACGAGATGGTTCGCCGCCTCTTCCAGCGCCTGCAGGTGACGGCGACGCGCGAGGAAGCCGCCTTCCATGCTGGTGTCAAAGCCCATGCTCTGCTTGAGATGGTTACGCAGGTCGTCCACGCCTTCACCGGTCCGCGCCGACAGGCGAATAAGTGAGTGACCATTCACATCGCTGATACCGAGCGTTTCGCCGGTCACGTCCGCTTTGTTACGCACCACGGTGATCGGCAGTTTTGCCGGCAGACGGGCGATAAAGTCTGGCCAGATCTCCGCCGGGTCAACGGCGTCGGTCGTGGTGCCGTCCACCATAAACAGCACGCGGTCGGCCTGTTCGATCTCCTGCCAGGCGCGTTCGATACCGATGCGCTCAACTTCGTCGCTGGCATCGCGCAGACCGGCGGTATCGATGATGTGCAGCGGCATGCCGTCGATGTGGATGTGCTCGCGCAGCACGTCGCGAGTGGTACCGGCAATGTCGGTCACGATTGCCGCTTCACGGCCCGCCAGGGCGTTCAGCAGGCTCGATTTCCCGGCGTTAGGGCGTCCGGCAATCACCACCTTCATCCCTTCGCGCAGCAGGCTGCCCTGGCGCGCTTCGGCGCGAACGGCGTCGAGATCGGCCATCACCTGGTTGAGCTGGGCTTCAATTTTACCGTCAGAGAGAAAATCGATCTCCTCATCCGGGAAGTCGATAGCCGCTTCCACGTAGATGCGCAGGTGAGTAAGTGCTTCCACAAGGTGATTCACACGCGCGGAGAATGCCCCCTGCAGCGAGTTCAGGGCGGAGCGGGCCGCCTGTTCAGAACTGGCGTCGATCAGGTCTGCAATCGCCTCCGCCTGCGCCAGGTCGAGCTTGTCGTTGAGAAAGGCACGTTCGGAGAACTCGCCCGGCTTCGCAATGCGCAGGCCCGGCAGGGTCAGGATCCGTTTTAACAGCAGGTCGAGGATAACCGGGCCGCCGTGGCCCTGTAGCTCCAGTACGTCTTCACCGGTAAAGGAGTTCGGGCCGGGGAACCACAGCGCAATGCCCTGGTCCAGCGGCGTGCCGTCGGTATCTTTAAACGGCAGGTAATCAGCGTAGCGCGGCTTTGGCAGCTTACCCAGTACCGCTTCGGCCACCTCGCGCGCCTTCAGGCCGGAGATGCGCAGAATGCCTACACCACCGCGTCCCGGTGGGGTTGCCTGGGCGACGATAGTGTCGTTATGGCTCATGGTTGCTCTCGTTCAATACAAATAAAAAAGGCGGTCAATCGACCGCCCTTATTTTAGCGTTAACTTATCGGATCAGGACTTTTTCTTTTCGCGGCTATGCAGGCCACGTTTTTCCAGACCACGGTAAATCAGCTGCTGCTGGATAATGGTCACCAGGTTGCTGACGATATAGTACAGCACCAGACCTGACGGGAACCACAGGAAGAACACGGTGAAGATGACCGGCATAAAGGTCATGATCTTCTGCTGCATCGGGTCGGTCACGGTGGTCGGCGACATCTTCTGGATGAAGAACATCGTCACGCCCATCAGGATCGGCAGGATGTAGTACGGGTCCTGTGCGGACAGGTCATGGATCCACAGTGCGAACGGCGCGTGGCGCAGCTCAACGGAACCCATCAGCATGTAGTACAGCGCAAGGAAGATTGGCATCTGAATCAGCAGCGGGAAGCAACCACCCAGTGGGTTCACTTTCTCTGCTTTATACAGGGCCATCATCTCCTGGCTCTGACGCTGTTTGTCATCGCCCAGACGCTCACGCATTGCCTGAATCTTCGGCTGCAGCATGCGCATCTTCGCCATGGAGGTGTACTGCGCTTTAGTCAGCGGGTACATGATGCCACGAACGATGAAGGTGATAACGATGATGGAGAAGCCCCAGTTACCCAGGAAGCTGTGGATGAACTTCAGCAGCTTAAACAGCGGCTGAGAGATGAACCACAACCAGCCGTAATCCACGGTCAGATCCAGGTGCGGCGCAACAGCGGCCATTTTGTCCTGAATTTCCGGGCCGACCCACAGGGTGCTGGCCAGCTTACCGGTTTGACCCGGCTGTACCAGAACCGGCTGAGATTTGTAGCCGATGGCTGCAAGACCGTTACCCAGGTTCGCGGTATAGAAGTTGTTGGTACCGTCGTTATTTGGCACCCACGCCGTTGCGAAATACTGCTGCAGCATCGCCACCCAACCGCCTTTAGCGCTGACGTTCAGGTTTTCGTTATCGGCAATGGTGTCGAATTTGTATTTCTCGTACTTCGCGTCAGGCGTGGAGTACGCCGCGCCACGGAAGGTATGCAGCGCAAAGTTGCTGCTTCCGGTGTCACGGTGTGACGGCAGATTGATGGACTGCTTCAGCTGGCCAAAGGTCGACAGCTCCAGCGGTTTCGCACTGGCGTTCTGTACGCTGTAGCCCACGTTCACCGCATATTCACCGCGCTTCAGGGTGAAGGTTTTGGTGAAGGTGTTGCCTGCGGCGTCGGTGTACGTCATCGGGATCACGAGTTCGTTCTGACCATCAGCCAGCACAAAGGTGTCGTTCTCGACGTTATACAGTGGACGCGCACCGTTAGCCGGGTTATCCGGGCCATCACGACCGGTCAGGCCGCTCTGCGCCTGGTAGATAAACTCAGGCGTGGTTTCCAGTAACTGGAACGGTTCGTTAGACTTCAGCTCTTTCGGGTAGGTTAACAGCAGCGCCTGCTCAACATCACCACCACGGGTGTTGATAGTCAGCTCAAGCACATCGGTCTTAACCGTAATCTGTTTCCCCTGGCCACTGGCCGGTACGCCCTGGTCGGCGGCGCTACCCGCTGCGGTGGTCGTTGTCTGCGTGACCTGCTGTTGTGGTTGAGGATTTTTATCCTGCTCCCACGCCTGCCAGATCATGAAAGACACGAACAACAAAGCGATGATAAGAAGATTGCGTTGCGAATCCATCGTTAGTGTTCTCTGGTATCAAAGGGTCCTGGGGGGACGGGGTCGTCTCCACCTGGGTGTAAAGGGTGGCATTTTAATACGCGTTTCACCGTCAACCAACTGCCTTTTATCACTCCAAACCTGCGCAATGCCTCAATTCCGTAGCTTGAGCATGTTGGTGTGAAACGGCAGTGCGGCCCGAGTAGCGGACTAATCAGGCGTTGATAGACCCGAATGAGGGCTATCAGGACCCGTGAGCCAGGCGACAGTGGCGGCGCCATAATTTTTCCAACGCTTCCGAGAGAGCACGGTTATCGAGGTTGGCAACCCCTTTCTTCGCCACCACCACGAAATCCATTGAAGGCAGTTCGTGCTGACGTAAACGGAAGCTTTCACGCGTCAGACGTTTAATCCGATTGCGTTCATGCGCACGCTTAACATTTTTCTTGGCGACTGTGAGACCGATGCGGGGATGCCCCAGCGAATTTTGGCGGCCGAGGATGGTGATTTGCGGCGTGCCAGCCCGTTGTGGCTGCTGGAAGACGAAAGTGAAATGAGCGGGAGTTAACAAACGTAACTCCCTGGGAAATGCTAGCTTAACCACTCAGGGGTTAGCTTTATTACTTGGAAACGGTCAGACGAGCGCGGCCTTTAGCACGACGACGTGCCAGAACCTGACGACCATTTTTAGTAGCCATACGAGCACGGAAGCCGTGAGAACGGTTGCGCTTCAGTACAGACGGTTGAAAAGTGCGTTTCATGGCGATTTCTACCTAAACTTGAATAAATTCACTGACTTTTGCGTATACCCGAACGAGTTTCGAACGACTAACGCCTCAGCGTGGGTGATTAAAGAGGCCGGATTGTAATAATTGTACACTCCGGAGTCAATTCTCTTTCCTTATTTCCCGCGTATTTCCGCACGTTTTCGCGTGGAAAATGAGCAACGGACGACGCAGGAAGATGAGCATCACGCGCCGGGTCGAGGATTATACGGGCTCACCGACAAAGCGCAAGGATCGTCCCGGATCTTCGTTAGATCATTTAAGCAATAAATTGTCTGTGCTCATTAATTTTTCCAATATGCGGGCTAAATCGTGGGGCACTCGCGCCAGGATCGTTTACACTTAACCGGTTTCTGATCTTCCTGTGGATAAATCGGGAAGAATCTGTGAGAAACAGAAGATCTCTGGCTCAGTTTAGGCTATGATCCGCGGTCCCGATCGGGATCCCAGGATCTTGGTCAGGATAAATTGCAGATAGCAATTCGCACGTCCCCCTTTACACAGGGTCATGCCGATGTGCGCCAACAATCATGAATATTCAATAGTTTTCTTTTATTGTTCGAGTGGAGTCCGCC